>NZ_CP120695.1:0-4800000 GCF_045571455.1 Bradyrhizobium sp. STM 3561 | reverse complement strand
GCCGAGATCTCCGCCTTCGCTGCCGAACCCGCGCGCCTTGCCGCCATGGCCGCCGCCGCGAAGGGGGCAGGGCGGCTCGATGCCGCCGAGCGGCTGGCCGATCTGGTGGTCAAGGTCGCGGGAATCTGACGCGAAAAAGCCCTTGTCTTCGCGTTCCAAAGCGGGGCATCCAGTGGGAAGGGCGCGCGGCTGATTTGGCCGTGACCTCCGCAGATGCCGCCGTTCCGGCGGCAAGGTCAGGGAACTGAGCATGAGACTGCCGCGCGAGATCGGACCCATCCACTTCGTCGGGATCGGCGGGATCGGGATGAGCGGCATCGCCGAGGTGCTGGTCAATCTCGGCTATGCCGTGCAGGGCTCCGACGCCGCCGACAATTACAATCTCGACCGTCTGCGCAAGAAGGGTGCGAAAGTCTCGGTCGGTCATAAGGCCGAGAATATCGACGGTGCCGAGGTCGTGGTCGTGTCCTCCGCGATCAAGCGCGACAATCCGGAACTGATGGCGGCGCGCGAGAAACGCATTCCCGTGGTGCGCCGCGCCGAAATGCTGGCCGAGCTGATGCGCCTGAAGAGTTGCGTCGCCATCGCCGGCACGCACGGCAAGACCACGACGACGACGATGGTCGCAACACTGCTCGATGCCGGCGGGCTCGATCCCACCGTGATCAATGGCGGCATCATCAACGCCTACGGCTCCAACGCGCGGCTGGGGGCCGGCGATTGGATGGTGGTGGAGGCCGATGAGAGCGACGGCACCTTCCTGAAGCTGCCGACCGATGTCGCGATCGTCACCAATGTCGACCCTGAGCATCTCGACCACTTCAAGACCTTCGAGGCCGTGCAGGACGCCTTCCGTCATTTCGTCGAGAACCTGCCATTCTACGGCTTTGCCGTGATGTGCATCGATCATCCCGTGGTGCAGAGCCTCGTCGGCAAGATCGAGGATCGCCGCATCATCACTTATGGCGAGAATCCGCAGGCCGATGCGCGGCTGGTCGACCTGACGCCGATGGGCGGCGGATCGAAATTCAAGGTCGCGTTCCGCGATCGCAAGACGGGCAGCGTGCACGAGATCGCCGATCTCATGCTGCCGATGCCGGGCCGTCACAACGCCTCCAATGCGACGGCCGCGATCGCGGTCGCGCGCGAGCTCGGCGTCTCCGACGAGGCGATCCGCAAGGCGATCGCCGGCTTCGGCGGCGTCAAGCGCCGCTTCACCAGGACCGGAGAGTGGAACGGCGTCACCGTGATCGACGACTATGGCCACCACCCCGTCGAGATCGCTGCCGTGCTGAAAGCTGCGCGCGAATCCACCAACGGCAAGATCATCGCCGTGGTGCAGCCGCATCGCTACACCCGCCTGCAATCGCTGTTCGAGGAATTCTGCACCTGCTTCAACGATGCCGATGCCGTTGTCGTCGCCGACGTCTATGCCGCCGGCGAGGCGCCGATCAACGGCATCGACCGTGACCATTTCGTCGTTGGCCTGCGCGCGCACGGCCATCGCGAGGTGATCCCGCTGCCGGCAGCAACGGAGCTCGCCGGCATCATCAGGGGATTGGCGAAGTCCGGCGATCTCGTCGTCTGCCTTGGGGCCGGCAACATCACGCAATGGGCGTATGCGTTGCCCGGCGAATTGAAGGCATTGGGGTAGGGCGGTGAGCTTCCCCGACATCACACCCTCGCTCAAAGCCGCAATGCCGGAGCTGCGCGGCCGGCTGCTGGCGAACCAGTCGCTGGCCGAACTCACCTGGTTTCGCGTCGGCGGTCCGGCGCAGGTGCTGTTCACGCCGGCGGATGAGGACGATCTCGCTTATTTCCTCGCGCATCTTGCCTCCGACATTCCCGTCTATGTCATCGGCGTCGGCTCCAACCTGATCGTGCGCGACGGCGGCATTGCCGGCGTGGTGATCCGTCTCGCGCCGCGCGCCTTCGGCGAGGCGACCGCGAGTGGCGACATCGTCACCGCAGGCACGGCTGCGCTCGACAAGCGCGTGGCGGAAGTGGCGGCTTCCGCCAATATCGGCGGACTCGAATTCTTTTTCGGCATTCCCGGGACCATCGGAGGCGCGCTGCGCATGAATGCCGGCGCCAATGGCGGCGAGACCAAGGATGTGCTGATCGAGGCGAGGGGTGTCGCGCGCGACGGCACGAAGCATGTCTTCTCCAACGCCGACATGAAGTTCGTCTACCGCAACAGCGGCGTCGATCCTTCCATCATCTTCACCTCCGCCCGGTTTCGCGGTGAGATCAGGGCTGCGGAGGCAATCCGCGCGCGCATGGCCGAGGTGCAGAGCCATCGCGAGACCGCGCAGCCGATTCGCGAGAAGACCGGCGGCTCGACCTTCAAGAACCCGCCGGGCCACTCCGCCTGGAAGCTGGTGGATGCCGCCGGCTGCCGCGGCTTGCGTGTCGGCGGCGCGCAGGTCTCGGAGATGCACTGCAACTTCCTGATCAACACGGGCGATGCCACCGCGCGCGATATCGAGACACTCGGCGAGACCGTGCGCGAGCGCGTGAAGGCGAATTCCGGAATTGAGCTACACTGGGAAATCAAGCGGATCGGGGTTTCATGATTTCCGTCATTCCGGGGCGATGCGTTGGCATCGAACCCGGAATCTCGAGCTTCTCAGGTGGGCAATTGCGCACCACAGTTCGCGCCTCGCGCGCCCCGGAATGACCAATATGAGGACACGAATGCGCATCACCATCCTCTTCGGCGGCTCCAACCGCGAGCGTCTTGTCTCGGTCGCCTCGGCCCAGGCGCTGCATCAGGCATTGCCGGAGGCCGACCTGTGGTGGTGGGACGTCGAGGACAAGGTGCATGTGGTGCAGTCGAAGCAACTGCTCGAACACGCCCGTCCGTTCGAGGACGAGTTCAAGCCGGGCACATCAGGCATTCCGCTGGACCGGGCGCTCGACCAGGCCAAGGCCGAAGGCCGCGTGCTGGTGCTTGGCCTGCATGGCGGGCGTGCCGAGAACGGCGAATTGCAGGTGATGTGCGAGGCGCGCGGCGTGCCCTTCACCGGCTCGGGCTCGGCGTCGTCGCATCTTGCCTTCGACAAGATCGCCGCTAAGCGCTTCGCCGCGCTCGGCGGCGTGACGCCGCCTGCGAACGTTGCGCTTGATGACATCGAGGAGGCCTTTGCCGAATACGGCCGGTTGATCGCAAAGCCGGCCCGGGATGGGTCGAGCTATGGCCTGATCTTCGTCAACGCCAAGCAGGATCTCGTCGCCGTCCGTAACGCGGCAAAGCACGAGGAATACGTGATCGAGCCCTATATCGCCGGCGTGGAAGCGACCTGCGGTGTGCTGGAGCGCACCGACGGCTCGATCATCTCGCTGCCGCCGATCGAGATCATTCCGGGCGAGGGCAATTTCGACTACGCGGCGAAATATCTGCTGAAGTCGACCCAGGAGATATGCCCCGGCCGCTTCGCACCGGAGATCACCGCCGCGCTCAAGGAGCAGGCGATGCTGGCCCATCGCGCGATGTCCTGCACCGGCTACTCGCGCTCGGACTTCATCGTCTCGGACAAGGGCCTCGTCTATCTCGAGACCAACACGCTCCCCGGGCTGACAAAGTCCTCGCTCTATCCCAAGGCGCTGAAGGCGGAAGGTATCGCGTTCGTCGATTTCCTGCACGGGCTGGTCGAGCTCGCCGGGCGCGGCGTACGGAAATAATTAGGACTGGTTAACGGCCGGATTGGCGAAACGGCCGGGTTTAGCGGCCAAAACCGGTAAAATGCCGGATATCGCGGCACAAAGGCCGGATATCGCGGGGCAAAATGCGCAAATCGTTAACGAATTTTACCTTTTGTTTACCAGGACGTCCGAAGGTTAACGCTGGCGGCGCATATGGCGCTTTGGCTGCCGGCGCGTGAGCTGTCGCGGGTGATGTCACCTCCAGCGAACGCATTGAAGGGGAGAGGCTTCTTCTGCTGAAGACCAGCACCCGGCCCGGCACCGAGACGTCATGTTCGCCAGGATCCGCGCGATGTCGCGGGCAAACTGTTGACGAGCTCGTGCAATGGATGGAGCAGGAAGCCTCTCCCGATCGGTTTTCAGATCGCTGAGGCCCCAAGCTGACCTGAAGGCGGCCGCTATCGGAGCGGTCGTGCTTTTGCGCGAGTGGGTACAGGACAAGCACGCAGAGGCGCGCGCTGCCGCCAAGGACAACGCCAAAACCAGAGCCAAGGCCGCCGTCGAGCGTGAGCCGCCGCCGCGCGTGGTTGCACTGGTCGAGCGCTATCTGCCGCGCCGGGTCGGCCTCACCATGACCGTGCTGCTCCTGATCGGAAGCTGCGGCTTTGGCATCGTCAAGGGCGGCCATCTCCAGGATTTCATCACTGCGGTCAGTGATGCCCGCAACGCGCTGGCCAATTCCGCCGGCTTCCGCATCACCTCCGTCGTGATCAACGGCCGCAAGCAGCTGACCCAGGACGAGATTCTCGCGATCGGCGGCGTCAGCGGCCGCTCCTCGCTGCTGTTCCTCGATGCCGATGCGGTACGCGACAAGCTGAAGGCCAATCCCTGGATCGCGGATGCGACCGTGCTGAAGCTCTATCCGGGCCAGCTCATGATCGAGCTCACCGAGCGCAAGGCGTTCGCGCTGTGGCAGGAGGCCGGCCGCCTCTCGGTCATCGCCGACGACGGCGCCGTGCTCGAACCCTACGTCTCGCGGCGCTTCCTGACGCTGCCGCTCGTGGTCGGCAAGGGCGCCGAGACGCAGGCCCGCGATTTCCTGGCGCTCCTGGCGCGCTATCCGCAGGTCAAATCGATCACCAAAGCCGCGATCTTCGTCGGCGAGCGACGCTGGAACCTGAGGCTCAAGGACGGCCTCGACATCCGCCTGCCCGAGCAGGACGTCGGCAATGCGCTTGCGATGCTTTCGAAGCTCGACAAGGAAGACAGGCTGTTCTCCCGCGATATCGTCGCCGTCGACATGCGCCTGCCCGATCGGCTGGTGGTGCAGCTGTCCGAGGACGCCGCCAAGGCGCGCGAGGAGCAGTTCAAGGACAAGAAGAAAAAGAAGGCCGGGGATTCCGCATGACCGGTCTCGATCGCACCCAGACGCCGAAGACGCGCCCGATGCCGCACAAGCGCGGCGGCCTCGTCGCCTGCCTCGACATCGGCACCAGCAAGATCGCCTGCATGATCGCACGGCTGAAGCCGTCGCCGCCGAGCGATGCGTTGCGCGGCCGCACCCATGCGGTGGAATTGATCGGATACAGCCAGATCCAGGCGCGCGGCATGAAGGCCGGCGCGGTGATCGATCTCGGCGAATGCGAGCAGGCGGTGCGTCACGCCGTCGGGCTTGCCGAGAAGATGGCCAAGGTACGGGTCGAGTCGGTGCTGCTGTCGGTCTCCGGCGGCCGGCCCGCCGGCCAGCTGGTCGAAGCCGCCGCCGACATCCGTGGCGGCGCCGTGACGCCGGCCGATGTCAGCCGCGTCACCTCCACCGGCATGCGCCATGCCACCGGCGAAGGTCGCACCGTGCTGCACGCGCTGCCGGTGGGCTACACGCTCGACGGCGTCAAGGGCATCCGCGATCCCCGCGGCATGGTCGCGCACCAGTTCGGCGTCGACATGAACGTCGTCACCTGCGACGCCACCGTGGCGCGGAACCTGATGCTGGCGGTGGAACGCTGCCACATCAATGTCGAAGCCATGGCGGCGAGCCCCTATGTCGCCGGTCTGTCGGTGCTGACCGACGACGAGGCCGATCTCGGCGCTGCCGTCGTCGAGATGGGCGCGGGCACCACCACGATTGCCGTTTATTCAGGCGGCCGCTTCGTGCATGCGGCGGGTTTTGCGGTTGGCGGGCAACACATCACGATGGATCTTGCGCGCGGACTCTCGGCCACCATTGCCGATGCCGAGCGAATCAAGACCTTATACGGGACCGTCATCACCGGCGGATCGGACTCGCGTGAGCTGATGTCTGTGCCGACAGCCGGTGACGAGCAGGATCTGCCGCAGATCGTTTCTCGCGCCACCATCGCGAATATCGTCAAGCACCGTGCCGAGGAAGTCTTCGAAATGGTTCGGGACAAGCTGAAGGATTCGCCCTTCGCCTCAGAGCCAAACGGCCGCGTCGTGCTCTCGGGCGGTGCCTCGCAGCTGACCGGTCTCGTCGAGCTCGGCACCCGGATTCTCGGCCGGCCCGTGCGGGTCGGCCGTCCGCTTGGTTTCGGCCGGCTGCCCGTTGAGGCGAAGAACGCCGCGTTCGCGGTGCCGACCGGACTTCTCGTCTACCCGCAATATGTTCACCTCGAACATGTCGAACCGCGGCATACGCGGCAGCAGGTCAAGACAGGGACCGGCGGATATCTCGGAAAGGTCGGACGATGGCTACGCGAGGGCTTCTGATGACTGCTTTCCGCAATCTTCGATTTTCACCAACTCCCGCGGCCGCCGGCCGGGGCGAACCCACGCGCGCGTGATCGAGAGGCAACCATGACCATCAGCATCAATGTTCCTGATATTCACGAACTGAAGCCCCGGATCACCGTGTTCGGCGTCGGCGGTGCCGGTGGCAACGCCGTCAACAACATGATCACGGCGGGGCTGCAGGGTGTCGACTTCGTGGTCGCCAATACCGACGCGCAGGCGCTGACGATGTCGAAGGCGCAGCGCATCGTGCAGATGGGCACGGCGGTCACGCAAGGCCTCGGCGCCGGTTCGCAGCCGAACGTCGGCGCCGCGGCGGCGGAAGAGGTGATCGACGAGCTGCGCGACCATCTCTCCGGCGCCAACATGGTGTTCGTCACCGCCGGCATGGGCGGCGGCACCGGCACCGGCGCTGCACCGGTCATCGCCAAGACCGCGCGCGACATGGGCATCCTCACCGTCGGTGTCGTGACCAAGCCGTTCCACTTCGAGGGCGGTCGCCGCATGCGCACGGCCGAAGCCGGCATCGCCGAGCTGCACAAGGTCGTGGACACGCTCCTGATCATCCCGAACCAGAACCTGTTCCGGGTCGCCAACGAGAAGACCACCTTCGCCGACGCCTTCGCGATGGCCGACCAGGTGCTCTACTCGGGCGTCGCCTGCATCACCGACCTCATGGTCAAGGAAGGCCTCATCAACCTCGACTTCGCCGATGTCCGCGCCGTCATGCGCGAGATGGGCAAGGCGATGATGGGCACCGGCGAAGCCTCCGGCGACAAGCGTGCGTTGACCGCCGCTGAAGCCGCGATCGCCAACCCGCTGATCGATGACAGCTCGATGAAGGGCGCCAAGGGCCTCCTCATCTCCATCACCGGCGGCAAGGACCTCACGCTGTTCGAGGTCGACGAGGCCGCGACCCGCATCCGCGAGGAAGTCGACCAGGACGCCAACATCATCGTCGGCGCGACCTTCGACGAGGCGCTCGACGGCCTGATCCGCGTCTCGGTGGTCGCAACCGGCATCGAGCAGGCCGCGATCGCCCGCAACAGCCAGGCGACCTCCGCTCCCGTCGCAAACCCGGCCCCGCAGGTGCAGCAGGCCGCGGCGCCGGCCGCCGCTGCCGAGAGCCGTCTCGCCGACCTCACCGCGCGGCTCCGTGCCGATAACCAGCGTCTGGCCGAACGCGCCCAGAAGCTGGAAGCCCAGACCCCGGCCGGCGCGCCGGCTCCGGCTGCTGCCGCGCCCCGTCCGAACGTCGAGCGTGCTGCGCTCGCCGCCATCGCCGCTGCCGTGGCTGAAGCCCCGCAGGCGCCCGCGCCGCAGACCTATGGCGATGTCACGGTGCGACCGATCGCGCAGAAGCCGACCCTGTTCCCGGAGCCGGACATGGCCCCGGTCGCAATGCAGGAGCCGATGACGCCCGAAACCTTCATCCCGCCGCAGGCGGAGCGTCCGGTGCGCGCGCCGCGGATGCCGCGCATCGAGGAACTGCCGATTCCGGCACAGGCCGAGATTCGTCAGGCCCGCGGCGAGGTCGAAGAGGAGGCCCCGCAGAAGACCCGCCTGTCGCTGCTGCAGCGCCTCGCCAATGTCGGGCTTGGCCGTCGCGACGAGGAAAGTGAGCCGCCGGTCGCGGCCCGCACCGCCGGTCCCGCTATGCCGCCACTGCCCGAGCGCCGGCAGCAGAAGACCGTGGCGCAGCAAATCGCATCCAATGAGCCGGTATCAGAGTATGCCCGCCGTCCCGCGCCGCAGGGTCTGGACATGCATGGCCGCCCCGCGCCTGTTGCGCCGGCGCCACAGGGTGACGACCATCTTGATATCCCGGCCTTCCTGCGCCGGCAGGCGACCTGAGGATTGTTACAATAAGGCAGACGAAAAGAGGTCCCGGCGAGAGGTTCGCCGGGACCTTTCCTTTTGCCCCGTACATGCCCGGATGATGCTTCCAAGCGACTGATTTTAAATGATTAATTACGCATTTGGTGGTTCAGTCAACCCGCCGCCGGCGGCCTCAAACCTCGGTGCAATTTGGTTAAGCCTTGGCGCGAATACGGCAGGTTTGGGGTAACAATCGGTAAAAAAGCGTGAGTTGGCGCTGTTTGAGGCAGCAACTATGGTTCGCCGTGACTTGGGGATACGGAGATTCGCAACTGTCGGCACTCGCCGGCCAAGCGGGTCTCGTATAAGTCGCAGTGGGTCGTAGTGGGGCGGATTCCTGATGAAGTTTAGCCGGCAAACAACGCTTCGTGCGCAAGCCTCTGTGGCAGGCGTGGGCGTTCATTCCGGTCTTCCCGTCACTCTCACGCTTGGGCCTGCGCCCGTGGACGCGGGTTTTATTTTTGTCCGCACCGGCCTTGACGGAAGTGACCGCGAAGTTCAGGCGACCGCCGAGCAGGTGATCGCGACCGACTTTGCCACTGTTCTCGGGGACCACGATGGCCCGCTGGTGTCCACTGCCGAGCACGTGCTCGCAGCGCTGCGGGGCATGGGCGTCGACAACGCCACCATCGAGATCGACGGTCCCGAAGTACCGATCATGGACGGCAGCGCTGCGGCCTTCATTGCGGCAATCGACCAGGCCGGCATCGTCACCCAGCCCGCGCAGCGCCGCTTCATTCAGGTTTTGAAGCCGATCTCGGTCAAGATCGGCGACTCCTTCGGCGAGATCAGGCCCCACGCCAGCGGTTTCCGCGTCGAGGTCGAGATCGACTTCACCAATCCCGTCATCGGCCAGCAGGCTTACGCCTTCGACCTCAATCCGGAAGGCTTCCGCCGCGAAGTCGGGAGGGCCCGGACTTTCGGCCTGATGGGCGATGTCGCGCGGCTCTGGAGCGCCGGCTATGCCCTCGGCGCCTCCTTCGATAACACCGTCGTGTTCGATGACGAGCGGCTGCTCAATACCGAGGGCTTGCGCTACGCCGATGAATGCGCCCGTCACAAGGTGCTGGATGTGATCGGCGACCTCTCGCTGGCCGGGCTGCCGCTGCTTGGTGCCTATCGCTCGGTGCGTGGGGGCCACAAGCTCAACCACGCAGTCCTGACCGCGCTGCTCGCCGACCGGACCGCCTGGCGGGTGGTCGAGGGCGAGGCTGCCCGCCGCACCACGCGTCCCGTCGGCGAAGTCGGTCGCGGCATCGTCGGTGGCCGGATCGCCGCGGCATTCGGACCGGATGTGTCCTGAAGCGACCTGTCGCCCCCACGTATGGCTGGCGGCTTCCCCGGGAAACTCCTGGTAAGCATGATCGGCTAGCATTGGGGCAGGTTCGCCTTAATCCGGGCGAAATGCCTGCCTATCCGGTTCGTTACGATCGTTTTTCGGATACATCGGCGTGGTCGCATGGCAGGCACCACGGCACATTTCGCGCCCATGACGGGGGTCGTGGGCTGGCGGACACCGCATCACAGGGCGTCAGGTCTTAAACTCATGTCGGCACAGCGTATGACGCGCGGATATTTCTCGGTCTCGTCGCGAGCCCGTGGGCTGCTTCAGGCCGTCACTTTCATCATGCTCGCGCTGCCGCTCGCCGGCTGCGGCACCGGCTCGCTCTGGGACAAATTCACCGCCAAGGACGACACCTTCGTCGAGGAGCCCGCTGACAAGATCTACAATGAGGGCCTGTACCTCATGAACGAGAAGAAGGACATGAAGGCGGCGAACAAGAAGTTCGAGGAGGTCGACCGCCAGCATCCTTATTCCGACTGGGCCCGTAAATCGCTGCTGATGTCGGCCTATGCGTCCTACCAGGGCGGCGACTATGACGGCTGCATCGGTGCCGCCACGCGCTATGTCACGCTGCATCCCGGCAGTCCGGACGCGGCCTATGCGCAATACCTGATCGCCGCCTCCCATTACGACCAGATTCCGGATATCAGCCGCGACCAGTCCCGTACCGAAAAGGCGATCGCCGCGCTGGAAGAGGTGGTGCGCAAATATCCGAACTCGGAATATGCGACTTCGGCCAAGGCCAAGATCGAGGGCGCGCGCGACCAACTCGCCGGCAAGGAGATGAATGTCGGCCGCTACTACGCCCAGAAGCGCGACTACACGGCCGCGATCAACCGCTACAAGGCCGTCGTCACGCAGTACCAGACCACCCGCCATGTCGAGGAGGCGCTGTACCGGTTGACCGAAGCCTATATGGCGATCGGCATCGTCGGCGAGGCACAGACCGCGGCGGCCGTGCTTGGTCACAATTTTCCTGACAGCCGCTGGTACAAGGACGCCTATAATCTTGTAAAATCCGGCGGTCTCGAGCCGAGCGAGAATCAGGGGTCCTGGATCAGCAAGACCTTCAAGAAAATGGGTCTCGGCTAGGAAATTGGGGTTCCATGCTGGCGCGTCTGTCGATCCGTGACATCGTCCTGATCGAACGGCTCGATATCGAATTCGCCTCCGGCCTCGCGGTTTTGACCGGCGAGACCGGTGCAGGCAAATCCATCCTGCTCGATGCTTTTGCGCTGGCGCTCGGCGGCCGCGGCGATGCCGGCCTCGTGCGCCACGGTGCGGAGCAGGGGCAGGTCACCGCCGTGTTCGATGTCCCGAAAAATCACCCGGCGGCCAAGATTCTGGCCGAGAACGGCCTCGACGATACCGGCGAGATGATCTTGCGCCGCGTGCAGCTTGCCGACGGCCGCACCCGCGCCTTCATCAACGATCAGTCGATCAGCGTGCAGACGCTGAAGGCGGTCGGCGCCGCCCTGGTCGAGATCCACGGTCAGCACGACGAGCGCGCGCTGGTCGATGCCGCCACCCACCGCCGCCTGCTCGACGCCTTTGCCGGCCTCGAAAAGGACGTCGCGGCGGTTGAAGCGCTCTGGGACGAGCGCCGCAGCGCCAACACCGCGCTGGAGCAGCATCGCGCTGCCATGGAGCGTGCCGCACGCGAGGCCGATTATCTGCGCCACGCCTCCGACGAGCTGAAGCAGCTTGCGCCCAAGGAGGGCGAGGAGACCGCGCTGGCCTCGCGCCGCACCACCATGATGCAGGGCGAGAAGATCGCCTCTGACCTGCGCGAGGCGCAGGAAGCGGTCGGCGGCAATCATTCGCCGGTCGCCGCCCTGTCGGCGGCGGTGCGCCGGCTGGAGCGCCGCGGCGTCAACTCGCCGGCGCTGGTCGAGCCCGCGGTGAAGGCGATCGACGCGGCGATCAACGCGCTGGAGGAAGCCGACCAGCATCTCCAGGCAGCGCTGGCCGCAACCGATTTCGATCCAGCCGAGCTCGAGCGCATCGAGGAGCGGCTGTTCGCGCTCCGCGCCGCCTCGCGCAAATATTCGAGGCCGGTCGACGGGCTCGCCGCGCTGGCCGCCAAATATGCCGCGGACGTCGTTCTGATCGACGCCGGCGCCTCGCGCCTGAAGAAGCTGGAGCAGGCGGCGATCGAGGCAGATAGCCGTTATGCGGCCGCCGCCAGGAAGCTGTCGCTGGCGCGGCAGAAATCGGCGGAGAAGCTCAACAAGGCCGTCAATGCCGAGCTCGCGCCGCTCAAGCTCGAACGCGCAAAATTCATAACCCAGGTCGAGACGGACGAAGCCGCACCGGGGCCGCAAGGTTTCGATCGCGTCGAGTTCTGGGTGCAGACCAACCCGGGCACCAAGCCGGGTCCGCTGATGAAGGTCGCCTCCGGCGGCGAGCTGTCGCGCTTCCTGTTGGCGCTCAAAGTCGTGCTGTCCGACCGCGGTTCGGCGCCGACCCTGGTGTTCGACGAGATCGACACCGGCGTCGGCGGTGCGGTCGCGGACGCCATCGGCGGGCGCCTGGCGCGGCTCGCCGGTAAGGTCCAGGTCATGGCCGTGACCCACGCCCCACAGGTCGCCGCCCGCGCCGACCAGCACCTCCTGATCTCCAAGGACGCCCTCGACAAGGGCAAGCGCGTCGCCACCCGCGTCAATGCGCTCGCCGCCGACCACCGCCGCGAGGAAATCGCCCGCATGCTCGCCGGTGCCGAGATCACCGCCGAGGCGAGGGCAGCGGCGGAACGATTGCTGAAGGCGGCGACGGCTTAGAGTCGTTTCCCGGACGCGGCGCAGCGCGTAGCGCTGCTCCGCAGAGCCGGGACCCAGAGCTCCCGCCGCATGGGCCCCGGCTCAGCAGCGCATCGCTGAAGAGGCGCTGCGCTGCATCCGGGGCACCAGATTTCCACAAGCCTTTACCCTCCCGCCCGCTCCGTCGTATCCAAGCACCATGGCCAGAGCAGCAAAATCGAAACCGCTTCGCGACCTCGCCGACCTCACCAAGGCGCAGGCCAAGGTCGAGCATATGCGGCTGTCGCTCGAGATCGAGGGGCACAACGAGCGCTACTATCAGGAGGACGCGCCCAGCGTCACCGACGCCGAGTACGACGCGCTGCGTCAGCGCCTCAATGCCATCGAGAAGCGCTTCCCCGAATTCGTCACCGCGGATTCGCCCTCGCAGAAGGTCGGCGCCGCGCCGTCAGGCCGCTTCAAGAAAGTCCGGCATTCCCTGCCCATGCTGTCGCTCGACAACGCCTTTGCGGAAGAGGACGTGCGCGATTTCGTTGGGCGCATCGTCCGGTTCCTGAAGCTCGACGACGACAAGGTCGATTTCTCCGCCGAGCCGAAGATCGATGGTCTCTCGATGTCGCTGCGCTACGAGGGCGGCGAGCTCGTCACCGCCGCGACGCGCGGCGACGGCGCGGTCGGCGAGGACGTCACCGCCAACATCCGCACGCTCGAAGACGTTCCGCAGAAGCTGAAGAGCCGCAACGTCCCCGATATCTGCGAGGTACGCGGCGAGGTCTACATGACCAAGAAGGCGTTCCTCGCGCTCAACGAGCGGCAGAAGGCGGAAGGCGGCACCATCTTCGCCAATCCGCGCAATTCGGCCGCCGGCTCGCTCCGGCAGAAGGACGCGACCATCACCGCCTCCCGTCCCCTCGGCTTCTTCGCCTATGCCTGGGGGCAGATGAGTGCGATGCCGGAGGATACGCAGAGCGGCATGATCGGCTGGTTCGAGCGCTGCGGCTTCAAGACCAATCCACTGACCAAGCTCTGTCACTCCGTCGAGGAGCTGCTCGCGTTTCATCATGCGATCGAGGAGCAGCGCGCACGGCTCGACTACGACATCGACGGCGTCGTCTACAAGGTCGACCGCATCGACTGGCAGGAGCGGCTCGGCTTCGTCTCGCGCACGCCGCGCTGGGGCATCGCGCACAAATTCCCGGCGGAGCGTGCCATGACGGTGCTGCGCGACATCGAGATCCAGGTCGGCCGCACCGGCTCGTTCACGCCGGTCGGCAAGCTCGAGCCGGTCGGCGTCGGCGGCGTGATCGTGCAGAACGTCACGCTGCACAACGAGGACTACATCAAGGGCATCGGCAACAAGGGCGAGGTGCTGCGCGAGGGGCGCGACATCAGGATCGGCGACACCGTCGTGATCCAGCGCGCCGGCGACGTCATCCCGCAGGTGGTCGACGTCGTCCTCGACAAGCGGCCGAAGACCGCAAAGGAGTTCCACTTCCCGAAGAAGTGCCCGTGTCCGCTGCACACCGACGTCGTGCGCGAGGAGACCGCGACGGGCGAGGAGGGCTCGCGCGCCCGCTGCACCGGCGAGTTCGCCTGTCCCTACCAGAAGATCGAGCACCTCAAGCTGTTCGTGTCGCGGCGGGCCTTCGACATCGACGGCCTTGGCGAGAAGCAGCTCCAGTATTTCTTCGACGAGGGATGGGTGAAGGAGCCCGCCGACATCTTCACGCTGGAGCAGCGCAACGCGAAGCTCAAGCTCGAGGAGGTCGAGGGCTACGGCGCGACCTCGGTGCGCAACCTGTTCGGCGCCATCGAGAACCGGCGAAAAATCGCGCTGGAGCGCTTCATCTATGCGCTCGGCATGCGCCATGTCGGCGAGACCACGGCGCTGGCGCTGGCGCGCGGCTACGGCTCGTGGGACGCCTTCCACGACGCTTGCCTCAAGGTCGCTCGCGGCGACGAGGAGGCGATTGCGGACATGGACGCGCTCGATCAGATCGGTGACACCGTGATCAAGAGCATCGCCGATTATTTCGGCGAGAGCCACAACCGCGGCATCGTCGAACGGCTGACCAGTGAGGTCGAGATCGTCGACGCCGAGAAGCCGAAGAGCAACTCGGCCGTCGCCGGCAAGACCGTGGTGTTCACAGGCTCGCTGGAGAAGATGACGCGGGATGAAGCCAAAGCGACAGCTGAGCGGTTAGGGGCCAAGGTGTCGGGCTCGGTTTCGAAGAAGACCGATCTGGTGGTCGCCGGCCCCGGCGCGGGCTCGAAGCTCGCCGAAGCCAACAAGCACGGCGTCAAGGTGCTGACCGAGGACGAGTGGCTGAAGCTGATCGGGGAGTGAAGGTTTTCTTTCCTCATTGCGAGCGCAGCGAAGCAATCCAGAATCCTTCCGCGACGACAGTCTGGATTTGCTTCGCTGCGCTCGCAATGACGGAAGAGGGCGGCGGCCGCTCGTCACATCATCCCCGTCTCTTCCTCCTCCGCCTGCTCGATCAATTCCTCACTCACCACGACCTCGCGGCGCGGCACGACGAAGATCATTGTGCACGCACAGAGCAGCGAGATCGCGAGGACCGCGGAGGTGAGGGGCAGCGTCGTTGCGGAGTGGCCGCCGAGATAGGCGCCGAATTGCGACATCAGCGCGCCAATGCCCTGCTGCAGGAAGCCCATCGCGCCTGAGGCGGTGCCCGCCGCTTCGGGGCGGATGCTGATCGCTCCGGCTGCGGAATTCGCCATCACGAAGGCATTGCCGACCATCACGATCATCTGCGTGCCGAAAAGCCAGCTTGGGGCCTCGTTCCAGCCAGTCACGCTCCAGAGCAGGTTCAGGAGGCTGCCGCAAAGCTGCAGGCCAAGCCCGAGCCAAATGAGCCTTTCCAGCGAGTGCCTGGGCGCAAATCGCACGCAGAGCAGGTTGCCGACGAGATACGCAAAACCCGTCGTGGCGAACCACGCGCCGTATTCGGCGCTGCTCCGTCCCATCTGCGTCACCACGATGTAGGGCCCGCCGCCGGCGAAGGTGAAAATGATCTGCGAGGCCAGCACCTGGCACATCACGTAACCGACGAAGGCGCGGTTCGTGATCAGCATGCCGACGTCGCGGCGAAAGCTGCTGCCGACGGCGCGGGTGCGGCGCGTCTCGGGCAGCGCCACCCCAATCCCGACGGCGACAATAATCGCACCGATGGTGATGGCGTAGAAGATCGCGCGCCAGCCGAACGCGGTCTCGATCAGGCCGCCGGTGAGCGGCGAGACCATCTGTCCGATCATCAGCGCCGCGACCACGAGGCTGATCATCGAGGCGACGCGATCGCGCTCATAGATGTCGCGGATGATGGCGCGGCTCACCACCATGCCGGCGGCGCCGCCCAGCGCCTGGAAGAAGCGTGCTGCGATCAGCTGCGGCAGGTTTTGCGCGAGGATGCAGCCGATGCTGGCCGCCACCATCAGCGCCAGTCCTCCGAGCAGCACCGGACGCCGTCCCAACCGGTCCGACAGCGGACCCATGATCAGCTGTGACAGCGCGATGCCGACCATGTAGAGCGAGACCGTCATCTGCGCGATCGAGATGTCGCTGCCGAAATTCGTCGCCAGCACCGGCAGCGCCGGAACCAGCATGTAGAGCGAGATCGGCGCGATCCCGGTCATGACGACCAGCAGCAGCAGCACCGCGCGCGAGGTCGCGATGGTCTTCGTGGCCGCTTCCGGCGGCCCGCTGATCATGCCGTGCATAAGTGTCCGTCTCGTCGAAATCCGAATCGGACTGTAGCGTCGTTACACAAGACGGATATCGGCGTTTCGGAATGCGGCTATACGGATTTTGGGACGGTTATAGTATTAGCGCGATGGCGACCGATTGGGCGCGTTGCTTGCGCCGCAAATGCGATGTCATTCGCCGCGAAAGCGGGGAATCCAGTACGCCGCGGCTTCTCCGCGTGCGTTTGCTGTCTCTGGAATACTGGATGCCCCGCCCCAGTGCGCAACTGCGCACAAGGCGGGGCATGACACCTGTGGTGAGGAAGCAGCGTTGCGCAAATCAGGTAGCGCCATGCGCACTACGCCTTCAACTCCGCCGTCGCCTGATCGAGCCAGGCCCTCGTCGCATCGTCCAGCGCCGGCCGCACCTCGGCCTTCACGCGCGCATGGTAGGCATTGAGCCAGTCGAGTTCGTCCTTGCTCAGCATCGCCACGTCGATCAGCCGACGGTCGATCGGCGCCAAGGTCAGCGTCTCGAACGCGTTCATCGGCTTTTCGGCGCCCTTGATGTCGGCCGCGACCACCAGCTCCAGGTTCTCGATGCGGATGCCGAAGCCGTCGGTCTTGTAGTAGCCGGGCTCGTTGGAGAGGATCATGCCGCGCTTCAGCGGCGTGGTGCCGAGCTTCGAAATTCGCGCGGGCCCTTCGTGCACCGAGAGATAGCTGCCGACGCCGTGGCCGGTGCCGTGCTCGAAATCAAGGCCCACGGACCAGAGATATTGTCGTGCCAGCGTGTCGAGTTGCGCGCCCGTGGTGCCGTCCGGAAAGACGGCGCGCGCGATCGCGATATGGCCGCGCAACACGCGGGTGAAGCGGTCGCGCATCTCGTCCGTCGGCTCGCCCACCGCCATGGTGCGCGTGACGTCGGTGGTGCCGTCCTCATATTGCGCGCCGGAATCGATCAGCAGGAGATCGCCGGGTGCGATCCGCCGGTTGCTCTTGCGGGTGACGCGGTAGTGCACGATGGCGCCGTTCGGACCGGTGCCGGAGATGGTCGGGAACGACACGTCCTTGAGCGCGCCGGTGTCGCGGCGGAAGGTTTCCAGCGCCTCGACCGCGTCGATCTCGGTGAGCTTGCCGCTCGGCGCCTCGCGATCGATCCATGCGAGGAAGCGCGCCAGCGCTGCGGCGTCGCGCACATGGGCCGTCTTGGTGCCATTGATCTCGGTCGCGTTCTTGACCGCTTTGAGCAGTGCAACCGGATCGTTGCCACGCACCGGCTTGCCGCCGGCGCCCGCGATCAGGCGGCTGAGTGCGTCGGCCGCGGTGGCGTTGTCCAGCGCGATCGCCGCGCCGCTTTTGGCCAGCGCCATCAGCGTCGGCGCCATGGCGTCCGGTTCGCGCACGTCGGCGGCTTGCTCGAGATGGTCGCGTGTGAGGTTGGAGAGCTTGCGGTGGTCGATGAAGATGGTGGGGCGGCCGTCCTTCGGCACCAGCGCGTACGACAACGGCAGCGGCGTATGGGCGACGTCGGCGCCGCGGATGTTGAAGGTCCAGGCCACCGCATGACTGTCCGACAGCACCAGCGCATCGGTGCCGAGCTTGGCGATCTCGGCCCTGATCTGCGTCAGCTTTTCCGCTTCAGTGACACCGGCATGTTGGAGGCTGTGCACGGCGACGGGGGCGAGCGGCGGCCGCGGCCGGTCCTGCCAGATCACGTCGATCGGATTGCTGTCGACGGCCACCAGCTCGGCGCCGGCCTTGGCGCAGGCTGCGGACAGGCGTTCCGCTGCTGAAAAAGTGTGCAGCCACGGATCAAATCCAAGGCGGTCACCGGCTTTCAGATGCGCCGACACCCAGCTCTCCGGCGGTGGGTCGACCAGCGATTCCACGGCCCAGGCCTTGGCGTCGACCTGCTTGGCGGCCTGAAGCGTGTAGCGGCCGTCGACGAACACCGCGGCTTCCTGCGTCAGCACCACCGCCAGGCCCGCCGAGCCCGTAAAGCCGGTCAGCCAGGCCAGCCGCTCTTCCGATGGCGGCACATATTCGTTCTGCTGCTGGTCGGCGCGCGGAACGACGAAGCCGGTCAGCTTGCGACGGGCGAGTTCTTCGCGAAGTGCAGCCAGCCGTGCCGTCAATGCGACGCCGGCCTCCGGCTCCTCGAATGTCTGGAAGTGTGCTTCGAACATGGTGGATCACTTTAGGATCATGGGCATCGGTCCGCAATGTAGACGCATTTGCGGCGCATCTGGCATGGACTGTGCTTGAAATAGTTCCATTCGAATTGAGTGGAGCAAAGGATGCGGCAGTTGCGCTTCGTCCGAATAACAGGGAAATTCGAGCAGGTGGTTCATCTCAACGGCGAGGGGACACACGATGCCAGCGTTCACGTTTGAGAAGATTTCGCCGCCGGTGCGCCGGGCCCCGACTGCGGCGGTACCGAAGAAGCCGCGCGGCCTCATCAGCCAGATGATCGACCGTTTCGCCGAGCGGCGCGCGCGGCGCACTTTGCAGGACGATCGCGCGATACGCCGCGACGAGAAGCCGGCGGAGTAGCGCGGCGTCGCTCGTTACCTTTCCCCGCAAGCGGGGCACGGGAGCGCACCGGCGCCGCGGAGGCGTTTTACCCCAGCTTCCGCAGCAACAGGCTGCTCCATCCCTCGATCCTCACATGCCGCAGTGGCACCAGGCCGCGCGCGCGGTAGGCGGCGATTACGGCCGGGGCCTGATGCGTCAGCAGGCCGGAGAGGATGACGCGGGCGCCAGGCGCGAGGTGCCGCGCCATCGGGCTCGCCAATTGCCGCAGCGGATTGGCTAGGATGTTGGCGAGCACCAGGTCGAACGGACCCGCGCGCGCAAAATCCGGCGCGGCAAAGCCCGTGGCGCGGATCACCCGCACATGATTGCCAACTTCATTCAGCGAGGCGTTCTCAGCCGCCACCCGCACCGAGGGCGGATCGATGTCGGAGGCCAGCACTGCGCGATGCAGCGCCTTCGCGGCTGCGATCGCCAGCACGCCGGTCCCGGTGCCGAGGTCGAGCACGTTGCGCGGCCGGGAACTCTTCAGGACATGGTCAAGCAGAAGTAAACAGCCGCGCGTGGTGCCATGATGGCCGGTGCCGAAGGCGAGCGCCGCCTCGATCTCGATGGCGAGCTTGTTCGGCGCCACACGGTCACGGTCATGGCTGCCGTGCACGACGAAGCGCCCGGCCGGGACCGGGACGAGATCCTCCAGGCTGGCCTTGACCCAGTCCTTGGCCTCGATCGTGTCGAAGGCGAGCGTCGCGGCGATCTCATTTCCTGCGGACGTTGCAACGAGCTCGCGCAGCCATGCCTGGTCCGGCGCCTCAGCGAAGTGGAGCGTGACGTCCCATTGTCCGTCCGGCCGCTCGAAGGCGGCGACCGCCGCATCGCCATCGAAAAACACCTCGGTGAGCACGTCGACGACGCGTCTGGCGTCGGCCTCACTGCCGATCGAAAAGCTGGCGCGATGGGTGGGGGAAGGCTGCATTCAGGGTTCCGTTGAGCTCAATTTTTGCAACTTTTGCTGCCAATTTTCCGGACAAATTGCGGTTCGCCGGTTAATCCGCCCCTAGCTTGTCTCCCGTACATTTCCGGATGTTGAAGAAACCCGACACAGCTTGGGATTGAAACGGGAGCGAGTCTTGAAGCGCATGATTCAGAAGTTCTGGCCGGACGAGTCCGGTGCAACCGCGATCGAATACGGCTTGATCGCCGCGGGTATCGCCCTGGCGATCATCACCGTGGTGAACGGCCTGGGCACCACCATGAACGACAAGTTCACTTCGATTAACACCTCCTTGAAGTAATTTCCGCCGGCATTTCAGAGCGGGAGCTATTTTCTTCCAAGGCTGCTCTGATCACCGCCCGCCAGGGGATTCCCATGGTGGGCGAGGCCGTTTGGGCTCGCAGGAATGCCCGGCAATGCCTCAGTTCGAATTGGGCGGCCTAAAGCCAGAGACCAGTTGGATGTGAATGTCTTGGGCGACTATTTGGCGCGCCCATTCGGCCTGATCTTCCGCAATCAGTTTCGCGACCAGCGATTCATCCACGATCGAGGCGGCAATTTGCTCGCTCCAGCGGAAATCTTCTGCGTTTCTCTTCTCGTCGATCATGCGAGCGCTACCCGACGTCCACAGCCTCTCCGCTCGTCATTCCGAGGCCATCCCCTGCCTTATACCTTACTTGTCCCGCGTCTTTTCCACAGCCTGTTCCGGGCTTGTCCTGAGAAGCCGTCCAGTTTCGCCACAGACCTTTCGACAGCCTGTCCACAACTAATCCGCAGTCCTATCCACGGCTTCCGAACAGGGACCGGTGATCCCGCAGGATCACCTGGGCGGCGTTGTGCCCGGGGGCGCCGGTGACGCCACCGCCGGGGTGGGCGCCGGAGCCGCAATGGTAGAGGCCCCTCAACGGCCCGCGATAGTCGGCGTGGCCCAGCATCGGCCGCGCCGAGAACAGCTGGTTCAGCGTCAGCGCGCCGTGGAAGATGTCGCCTCCCAGCAGACCGAATTGCCGCTCGAGATCGAGCGGTGACAGGATCTGACGGCCGAGCACGCTCGCCGCAAAACCCGGCGCGTATTGATCCACCGTCGCGATCATGAGATCGGCGACCTCTTCACGATGGTCGTCCCACGACTTCCCACCGGGGAGCGTTGGTGCGACATGCTGACAGAACAGGCTCGCGACGTGTTTGCCGGCGGGCGCCAGCGTGTCGTCGAGCGTTGAGGGGATCAGCATCTCGACGACGGGCTCACGGCTCCAGCCCTGCGCCCGCGCATCGAGATAGGCGCGGTCCATGTAGTCGAGGGTCGGCGCCAGGATGATGCCGGAAGAGAGATGATCGCCTTCGCCCGGCAGCGCCGTGAAGGAGGGCAGGCGGTCCAGCGCCACGTTCATGCGGAAGGTGCCGGAGCCGTTCTTCCAGTGCCGGATGCGAGCGAGGAAATCCGCAGGGAGAGCGTCGGCCGCGATCAGTCGCGTGTAGAGCAGCTTCGGATTGACGTTGGCCGCGATATATTTCGCGCGGATGCTGGCGCCGTTCTCCAGCGCGACGCCGACGGCGCGGTCGCGTTCGACGATGATCTCACGGACGCCGGCATCCGTTTCGATCACGACGCCGCGCTCGCGTGCCGCGCGCGCCATCGCCTGCGTGATCGCGCCCATGCCGCCGATGGCGTGGCCCCAGACACCCTTCTTGCCGTTCACCTCGCCGAAGGCGTGATGCAGCATCACATAGGCCGAGCCGGGGGCGTAGGGGCTGGCATAGTTGCCGACTATGGCATCGAAGCCGAACAGCGCCTTGACCAGATCATGTTCGAAACGTTCGTCCAGCATTTCGCCGGCCGAACGGGTGAACAGATCGAGCAGGCTGCGGCTCTGTTCCAGCGTGAGGCCGCGCAGGATATTGGCGCTCTGCAGCGCGTTCACGGCCTCGCGGATCGCATTCGTGCCGAAGCCCTCGAGCAGGTTCGGCGGCGCGCGCAACACGAATTGCCTGAGCACGTCGGCGATGTCTTCCAGCTCGCGCGCGAAGCCGTCGAGAGCCTCCGCATCATGCGCGCTGAGCCGCGCCACCGAGGCTTTCGTCCGCCCCTCGCCGGTGAGGAGATGGCTGGCATCCGGCGCCGGCAGAAAATTCTGCGCGCGCCGTTCGACGATGCGCAGGCCTTGTTCCGCAAGATTCAAATCGCGGATCACCCGCGGATTGAGCAGGCTCACGGTATAAGCCGCGACCGAATTGCGAAAACCGGGGTGAAACTCCTCCGTGACCGCTGCGCCGCCGACCACCTTGCGACGCTCGACCACGCGCACCCGCAGGCCTGCCATCGCGAGATAGGCCGCACAGGTGAGGCCGTTATGGCCAGCGCCGATGATGATGACGTCGGTTTCGGTCATGATTTCCTTGGCTTCATTTCCGGGGCGATGCGCAGCATCGAACTATCGTGCCGGCTCCGCACCGGAGAATCTCGAGGTTCCGTGTTCGCCTCTTCGAGGCGCCCCGGAACGACATCTCTACATCAAGCATTTCCCGCTGCAACATCACGACACCCTTTGTTGCCCGTTCAGGCGCCTTGTGCTCCATTGCGCGCGTCCGGCGCCCGCCGGGTTTTGAGCCGGAGCTCCCATGGATTCGATCGTGCAACCCGCGGCCACGGAGCAGTCGTCTCCTTCGCGCAACCGGCTGCTGCTGGCGGTCTACACCGCCGCGATCTTCGTCAGCGCGCTGCTGCTGTTCTCGGTGCAGCCGCTGTTCACGAAGATGGTGCTGCCGCGGCTCGGCGGCTCGCCTGCGGTGTGGTCGGTGGCCATGGTGTTCTTCCAGTCGCTGTTGCTCGCCGGCTACGCCTATGCACATCTGCTGATGCAGGTGAGGAACCGCATCGTTCCGGTGGCGGTGCATCTGGTGCTGCTGATCGCGGCCTTCGCCACGCTGCCGCTCGGCATCGCCTCCGCCTATGGCGAGCCGCCCGCTTCGGGCTATGCGTTCTGGCTGCTCGGCCTGTTCGCGGTCTCGATCGGGCTGCCGTTCTTCGCGCTCGCGGCCAACAATCCGCTGCTGCAGGCCTGGTTCGTCCGCACCGGCCATCCCGCGGCCCACGATCCCTATTTCCTCTATGCCTCATCGAACATCGGCAGCTTCCTCGCGCTGCTGTCCTATCCGTTCGTGCTGGAGCCGATGTTCACGCTGCAGATGCAGAACCGGTTCTGGACCGGCGGCTATGGCCTGTTGATCCTTCTCATCGGCGCCTGCGGCGCGCTGTTGCTGCGTTCGCCCAAGTTGGCGGTGGCCGACGCGCTGGCGGAGGACGTGAATGCGCCCGCGCCCGGCCTCTTGACGCGGCTGCGCTGGATATTCCTCGCCGCAGTGCCGTCGGGCCTGCTCATCGCCGTCACCGCGCACATTTCGACCGACGTCGCGGCGGCGCCGCTGCTGTGGGTGCTGCCGCTCTCGCTGTACCTTTTGACCTGGGTCGTGGTGTTCCAGTCGCGGCCGTTATTGCCGCACAAATGGATGCTGATGCTCCAGCCGCTCGCGATCGCAGGCGTCGTCGTCCTGCTGGCCTTTGGCGGAGAGCAGAACCTGCTGCTGACGCTCGGCGGACATCAATTGTGCTTCTTCGTCATTGCCATGGCCTGTCACGGCGAATTGGCGCGGACGCGGCCGGCGGCCAGATATCTCACCGGGTTTTATGTGGCGCTGTCGTTCGGGGGCATGGTCGGCGGCCTGTTCGCTGGGCTCGTTGCGCCCTTCACGTTCACATGGATCGCCGAATATCCGATCCTGATCGCGCTCGCCGCGCTGTGCCGTCCGCCTGCGACCGAGCGGCTGGCGGGCATTGTGAGATGGTACTGGTTGGCGCTCGCCGCGCTCGCGGTAGCGCTCGTCGCGCCGTCGTACACGACGGGCGACCTCTCGACCTGGTTCGGGGATCATCGCGTCTGGGTCGCCGGTGCCGTCGGCGTGCTCGCCGCGCTGCTCGCGCTGATCCTCAATGCTGGTCGCTGGAAGATCTTTGCCACCGTCGCGCTCGCGCTGGCGTTGATCCGGGTTTATCCCGCAGACGAGGGCCGCGTCACGACGGTGCGCAGCTTCTTCGGCGTGCACAAGATCGTGGTGACGCCGGGCGGCTATTTCCACGTGCTCATGCACGGCACCACCATTCATGGCGCCGAGCGCTTTCGCAACGATGACGGCACGCCGGTCATCGGCCGGCCCGAGCCGATCACCTACTATCATCGGGACGGTGGCATCGGTCAGGCCGTCAGCGCGATCCGCGAGCGCAAGGGCGCGCCGCTCAAGGTCGCCGCGATCGGGGTTGGCTCGGGCACGCTCGCCTGCGCTGCCGAGCGAGGGGAGAGCTGGACTTTCTTCGAGATCGACCAGTCCATGGTCGACGCCGCGCGTGACCCCAGGAATTTCCGCTACATATCGAGCTGCATGCCGGACATGAAGCCCGTGATCGGCGATGCGCGCCTCACCTTCGCCAAGGAGCCCGATGGCGCCTATGATCTCATCATCGTCGATGCCTATTCGTCCGATGCGATTCCGATCCATCTTGCGACCGAAGAGGCGATGAAGATCTACAAGGACAAGCTCGCGCCGCACGGCGCCGTGGTGATGCACGTCTCCAACCGGCATCTGGATCTCGAGACCGTCGTGGTCGGCATTGCCGACGCCAACGATCTCAAGAGCTGGGTCTTCAACGAGGATTCGGGCCGCGATTCCGACTACATCTTCTCGACCGACGTCGTCATCTCCGCCCGGGAGGAGGCCGACATCGGCAGGCTCGCGTCCTCCAAGCAATGGGAGCAGACCGAAGCCGATGACAGGGTGCGGGTCTGGACCGACGACTATTCGAACATCCTGGGCGCGCTGTATCGGCGTTTAAGGGATGGGGAGTAGAGCTCGCGGCTCGAGTGATCTCGTGCCCCCGCTCTTCGTCGCGTCATTTCATGCCGCGCCGCGCCCGGGACACGAGACTGGTTCTAAGGCGCCACCGGCGTCCCCGCCGGCAATGCGATTCCCCTCTCGCCGGCAACCTGCCGCAGCAGGTCCGGCCTGTCCGAGATGATCCCATCGACGCCGAGCTCGATCATGCGCGCCATGTCGTCTCGCTTGTTCACCGTCCAGACCACGACGCGCAGCCCGAGCGCGTGAGCCTCCGAGACGAGCGCGGCGGTCACATCGCCGAAATAGGGCGACCAGATCGCGCCGCCCGCAGCCTTGATCGTCCGTGGCAGCGAGCGGCCGTGATCGGCCGGATTGAAGCCGGCCGTCCAGTTCGTCGCCTTGTCGAGCGCCACCGTCTGGCCTGTGCCGCGCTGGAGCGTCAGGTACACGGTTGGAATCGTGGGCGCCTGCCGCTGGACGAGCTGCAGGGTCCTCCAGTCGAACGACTGGACCATCACGCGATCGGAAAATCCTTCGGTCTCGATCACCCCGAGCAGCTTTGCGACGAAGGCCGCCGGATCTGGCGCTTCGTCCGGATGGTTCGGATCGATCTTGGTCTCGATGTTGAAGCGGACCTGCGTGTTGCCGGACTTGCGCACCACCAAGAACAGCTCGCGCAGGGTGGGAATGCGCGTTCCCGGCACCGCACGCTGGTCGGGGAATTGTTTCGCATAGGCGCTGTCCGGCCGGATCTGGCCGACGTCATAGGTCCTGACCTCGTCGAGCCGCAGTCTTACGAAAGGCGTGCCGGGCGGAGTGATGTAGGCTCCATCGGAGCTGCGTGCGAGATCCGGATTGAGCCCGCGCTCATGCGAGATGACGATTTCGCCATCGGCAGTGACGCCGACGTCGAGCTCCAGCGTGTCGACGCCCATCGACAGCGCGTTGGCGAAGGCGGGCAGGGTGTTTTCCGGCAACAGCGCCCGCCCGCCGCGATGCGCCTCGAGGTCGAAGGCCACATCAGCTCCCATGGCCGGCGCTATCAGAATCCAGAGCACAGTCGGAATGATCGTGGCACGTGACGGCATGGTGCCTCGGCCGGCGAGGGCGGTTGATGGCAGTCGCGTCAGTTCTGATAGTAATAGCCGCGCGGCTGATAATATTGCCGGGGCTGCGGCTGATAGTAGCCCTGCTGGCCGTAGCCTTGATTGTAATATGGCTGCGGCTGCTGCTGATAGACCTGCGCGTCATAAAGCGGGCGGCTTGCCGAGCGCGGCGCGGGATAGCGGGCGCCGGTGTCGCTGCCGTCGGCCGGATAGATGTAGTTGTCGTCCTGCGGCATGTAGCGGCGCGCGGGCTGCGCCGGCGGCGCCAGGTTCACGGGATCGCCCGTGGTCGCGTATTGCTCTTCGGCCGGTTGCGCTGCGCGGGCCACGGCATTGCGGCCGCGCGGATTGCGCGCCAGCGCCACCTGCGCCGAGCCGGTCAGCGTCACCGTGGTGTTGAGCACGCCCTGCTGCTGCACCAGGGCATAGAGCGTCGAGGCGTTCTGCCGCGACAGCCGCACGCAGCCATGGGAGGCGGGCGTGCCGAGACGGCTGACCGAATCCGTGCCGTGGATGGCGTGCCCGACCTTGGTGAAGAAGATCGAATGCGGCATCGGCGCGTCGTCGAATTCCTTGGAGAAATGATCCTCCTCCATGCGGAAGGCGCGGAAGGCACCGTTCGGCGTTTCGCGCGAGGGGATGCCGGTCGATACCGGCCAGTGATAGCGCGCCACGCCGTCCACGGCGACGGTCATCTGCTGATTGTCCTTGTCGATGGTGATCTCGACCTTGGCCTGCGCGGTGCCCGCGCTCAAAAGCATCAGGGAAGTGAAAGCGATAAAAAATGAACGCATCTGACTCTCGGCCTCCGGCCTGTTCACGCTAGCGCCGCGGCTCTCCGTCCCCGGCGTGCAATATGCCTGCAATCCGGCTTTCGTTCCAGCGGCCTGCCCGCCATCGTTAACGTGATGTCCGACGTAAGCAAGGCCGCTTTGTGCCGCGCCGCCAGCTGCGATGCTGACATTTTCGAGAGCGGACATGCGTTCACATCGCCGACAATTCGTCACAAAGGCGCAACCATTTGGCCGCCCGGTGCGTTGATGATGACCTGCCGATTGGCGGCTTCGCCGCCGCTTTTGCCATTGGACTGAAGATGAACAAAGCCCGTGTCAACGCCGCCGTCCTGCCGGCCGGCTTCCCCGTCCGCATGCTGTTCGCAGCTGCCGCCCTTCTCGCGCTATCGTGCTTGCCGCAAGCCGGTCACGCGCAGGGCATCGTGCGCGGTGCCCAGGAAGGATCCTATGAGGGCAACCGGATCGCCGGTCCCGTGGGGGGCGTGGTGGGTGGCGCCGTCGGCGCCGGTGTCGGCGGCGCCGTAGGTGCGGTGGAGGGCGTGTTCGGCATTCCGCACCGTCACTATCGCCACTGCCGTGGCTATTATGACGGCTACCATCGCTTCCACTGTTACCGGTGACGACCTCGTAGCCCGAATTACGCAGAGCTCTATCCGGGCTAGGCGGGTCAATTCTTCAGCCGATACCCCGTGCGGAAAATCCACCAGATCACGATCAGGCAGATCACCAGGAACGCCAGCGTCATGCCGACGCTGACGGAGACGCTGACGTCGGCGATCTCGTAGAAGCTCCAGCGGAAGCCCGAGACCAGATAGACGACCGGATTGAGCAGCGCGACCGTGCGCCAGCCCGTCGGCAGCATGTCGATGGAATAGAAGCTTCCGCCGAGGAAGGTCAGCGGCGTCACCACCAGCATCGGGATCATCTGCAGCTTCTCGAATCCGTCGGCCCAGATGCCGATGATGAACCCGAACAGGCTGAACGTCACCGCCGTCAGCACCAGGAAGGTCAGCATCCAGACCGGATGATGGATGTGCAGCGGCACGAACAGCCCGGCCGTCGCCAGGATGATCAGGCCCAAGATGATCGACTTGGTCGCGGCCGCGCCGACATAGCCGAGCACGATCTCGAAATAGGAGATCGGTGCCGACAGGATCTCGTAGATCGTGCCGGTGAATTTCGGGAAGTAGATGCCGAACGAGGCGTTGGCGATGCTCTGCGTCAGCACCGAGAGCATGATCAGGCCCGGCACGATGAAGGTGCCGTAGCTGACGCCCTCGACCTGGCTGATGCGCGAGCCGATCGCGGCGCCGAACACCACGAAATAGAGCGAGGTGGAGACCACAGGCGAGACGATGCTTTGCAGCAGCGTGCGCCAGGTGCGCGCCATTTCGAACAGATAGATGGCGCGGATGGCGCGGTGATTCATGACGTCCTCACGAGGTCGACGAAGATGTCCTCGAGCGACGACTGCGTCGTGTCGAGATCGTTGAAGCGGATGCCGGCGTTGCGCAAGTCGCTGAGCAGGCTGGTGATGCCGGTGCGCTCGCCCTTGGTGTCGTAGTCGTAGACCAGCGTCGCGCCGGAATCGCAGAGGTCGAGCTCGTAGTGTGCGAGGCTCTCCGGCAGCGACGAGATCTTGTTCTGCAGGTGCAGCGTCAGCCGCTTCTTGCCGAGCTTCCGCATCAAGGTCGTCTTGTCCTCGACCAGTACGATCTCGCCCTTGTTGATGACGCCGATGCGATCGGCCATCTCCTCGGCTTCCTCGATGTAGTGCGTGGTGAGGATGATGGTGACCCCGGATTGCTGCAGGCCGCGCACCACCTCCCACATGCCCTTGCGCAGCTCGACGTCGACGCCGGCGGTCGGCTCGTCCAGGAACAGGATTTGCGGTTCGTGCGACAGTGCTTTGGCGATCATCACGCGGCGCTTCATGCCGCCGGACAGCGTGATGATCTTGTTGTCCTTCTTGTCCCACAGCGAGAGGTCTTTCAGCACCTTCTCGATATGCGCGGGGTTCTTCGGCTTACCGAACAGGCCGCGGGAGAAGCTCACGGTCGCCCACACGCTTTCGAAAGCGTCGGTGTGCAATTCCTGCGGCACGAGGCCGATCAGTGAGCGCGCCTTGCGGTAGGAGGCCTGGATGTCCTCGCCGCCGACCAGAACCTTGCCTTCGCTGGGATTGGCGATGCCGCAGATGATGGAGATCAGCGTGGTCTTGCCCGCGCCGTTCGGGCCAAGCAGCGCGAAGATTTCGCCGCGCTTGATATCGAGATTGACGTTCTTGAGCGCCTTGAAGCCGGACCCGTAGGTCTTCGACAGATTGGCGACGGAAATGATGGAGGACATGATGGCCGCAAGGCTGAGGGGCAAAAGGCTGGGGAGGGAGGCTGGAACCTGCCGGGAAGGGCGGGGCAGCGGAGCCCTGAGATAGGAATGCCCTTGCCCGGTCGCAATTGGCCGGAGAAAAATGGTCTCAAAACGGACCGTTGAGTGGCAGGTTTCGGGCAAGTGTTGCGCAACCGCCACGGGCTGCCGCTAAGATTGTCGCTCACGCGGCTCTTTGTTGCGTCTGCGAGCAGGCCATGGCTACGATTCCGGCCTATCGCAAAGCGTATCCTCTCCAAGGAAAACACCGATGAGACCGAACGGCCGTCAC
The DNA here is from genome assembly GCF_045571455.1 of Bradyrhizobium sp. STM 3561. Classification (NCBI taxonomy): domain Bacteria; kingdom Pseudomonadati; phylum Pseudomonadota; class Alphaproteobacteria; order Hyphomicrobiales; family Nitrobacteraceae; genus Bradyrhizobium; species Bradyrhizobium sp. STM 3561. The sequence continues at coordinate 4,770,948 of NZ_CP120695.1, read as the reverse complement.
ACCGTCGGCGCCAGCCAGTTGTCCGCCCTCCGTGTTTGGGCGGTAGGCCTGCTCCTGCTGTCAGCTGTTGCCATCAGCCCGACCACCGCCAAGGCCGCGCCGAGCCAGGCCGCGGTGGCGACCACGCATGTCTACCTGCTCCGTGGCGTGCTCAACATCTTCTCGCTCGGGCTCGACACGATCGGCGCGCGGCTTCAGGCGCAGGGCATCCCGGTGACCGTCGCCAACTTCGTTTCCTGGTCCTCGCTCGCCGATGAAGCGGCAGCTGCCTACAAGGCCGGCCGGCTCAAGACGATTATCCTGGTCGGCCATTCCTCCGGTGCGACCGCGCTGCCGGACATGATCGCCAAGCTCAACCAGCTCGGCGTGCCCGTGAAGCTCGCGATCGGCCTCGATTCCGTCTTCAAGACCAAGCTCTCGAGCGGCGCCGAGCGCTACATCAACATCTATATCGGCGACGGTCCGGGCGAGCCGGTGCGGGCTGCAGCGGGTTTCCGCGGCAAGCTCGACAATGTCGATGTCCGCGGCACCGGTGTTGGCCATATCTCGATCGACAAGAACGAGGCGATCCAGCGCCGCGTCATCGCCGAGATCGACGCCGCGATCATGCGCTCGCGCGCCCCGGCTGCTCCCGTCGCCGAACCCGGCGCGCCGCGGCAGGCCCGGTCGGCGGCGGCCGCTGCGCCGGCGAGGAACTAGTCTCGCACGACAAGACTTCGGCGCCGCAAAATCCGCCAATTTTGCGGTCATGAAGTACCGCAGAGGAGGCAATCGTCTCCGGTGGTGGGACTTCTCGACTGATGGCTGATTCAAGGCGACTAGTCGCGCTGGCAGCAGTCGTGCTGCTTGCCTTGAGCGGCGGCATGGCCGCTGCTTCTCCGGCCAAGTCCAAGACCGCCGCGGCCGTCCCCGCCGCGCCGCCGCCTCCGCCGTTCGAGCCTTTGCCGCCGCCGAAAATCTACCTGTTTCGCGGCGCCATGGGCCCGATCTTCTCGACCGGCATGGATCGGCTCAGCGAGAAGCTGACGCAGGCCGGCTTCTCGGCCGACGTCTATGAATTCACTCTGTGCCGGCTGATCGGCAACCGCGTCGTCGCCGGCTACAAGGAGAAGGCGGCGCCGATCGTGCTGATCGGCCACTCCATGGGCGGGCTGTGCTCGATCGTCATCTCGGAGATGGCGGCCAAGGAGAACATCCCGATCAGCCTGGTCATCGCCATCGATCCCGCACATGCGACCGGCGACGTGCCGCTCAACGTCGAGCGCTTCATCAACATCTTCCTTTCCGACAGCGTGCTCGGCGGCGGCGACGTCGTGGCCGTGCCCGGCTTTCGCGGCCATTATGCCAGCTATGACCTTAAGGAGAACGCACGCGTCTCGCACATCAACATCGAGAAGTCCGACGACATCCACCGCCAGATCGTCGAGATGGTGACGCAGCTCCCGCGCATTCCGCCGCAGACCCAGGCCGATGCCGTGCCGCTGCGCTATCTCGTGCCCGCGGATACGCTGGTCGAATTGTGGGACAGCGGCGTGCGGGTGCCGGTGCGCCGCGGCGACACCATGGAGAGCATCGCCGCAGCCAACCGCGTGCCGCTGTGGACGCTCGCGCAGAGCAACTCGCTGCCCGAGAACGCGCAGCTCACCCCGGGCCAGACCATCATCGTCCCCCGCCATCTGACACCGCCCGAGCCGGCCGCCGCGATGGCGGTGCCGCCGCCGGCTCCGGCGGGGCGGAGATAGGGACATTCTTCGCCTCTCCCCGCGTGCGGGGAGTGGAAGAGAGCTACACATTCGACCCCTGGATCGCGTCGATCACGGCGTCCGTCACTTCCTTCGTGGTCGCCTTGCCGCCGACATCCGGCGTCAGCACGCTGGCCGCGCAGACGCGCTCGACGGCCGCCATCAACCGGCTCGCCGCATCCTTCTCACCGAGATGCTCGAGCATCTGCACACCGGTCCAGAACGTCGCGACCGGATTGGCGATGCCCTTGCCGGTGATGTCGAAGGCGGAGCCGTGAATCGGCTCGAACATCGAGGGAAAGCGCCGCTGCGGATCGATGTTGCCGGTCGGCGCGACGCCGAGGCTTCCCGCCAGCGCACCGGCAAGATCCGAGAGGATGTCGGCATGGAGGTTGGTCGCGACGATGGTGTCGAGGCTCTTCGGTTGCAGCGTCATGCGGACCGTCATGGCGTCGACCAGCATCTTGTCCCAGGTGACGTCGGGGAATTCGGTCGCGACTTCCGCGGCAATCTCGTCCCACATCACCATGCCGTGGCGCTGCGCATTCGACTTGGTCACGACGGTCAGTAGCTTGCGTGGACGCGACTGCGCGAGCTGGAATGCATAGCGCATGATTCGTGTGACGCCGACGCGTGTGAACACGGCAACCTCGGTGCCGACCTCTTCCGGCAGGCCCTTGTGGGCGCGGCCGCCCATGCCGGCATATTCGCCCTCCGAATTCTCGCGCACGATCACCCAGTCGAGATCGCCGACGCCGACATTGCGCAGCGGTGAGGCGACGCCCGGCAAAATCTTGGTCGGCCGCACATTGGCGTATTGGTCAAAGCCCTGGCAGATCGGCAGGCGCAGCCCCCACAGCGTGATGTGGTCGGGCACATCAGGCGCGCCGACCGCGCCGAAATAGATCGCGTCGAACTTCTTCAGTTCGCTGAGGCCGTCGGCCGGCATCATCACGCCGTGCTTCTTGTAATAGTCCGAGCCCCAGTCGAACGTTTTCACGTTGAAGGCGAGGTCGCCGCTGCGTTTTGCGAGAGCCTCCAGCACGCGGATTCCGGCCGAGATGACCTCGGGGCCGATGCCGTCGGCGGGAATGGCTGCGATCGAATGGGTACGCATGGGAAGGCTCCGTTTGAGAAGTCAGCGAGATTGCGGGACGGGTTCGATGGGCGCGGTTTTCGCGCGCGACAATAGCAGGGTCAGGACCGCCGAGAGAACGAGCAGGCCGGCGACGAAATAGAGCCCGCCGACGAAGCTGCCGGTCTGGTCCTTGATCCAGCCGATCATGGCGGGACCAGCGAAGCCGCCGAGATTGCCGATCGAGTTGATGGTGGCGATGCCCGCTGCAGCCGCAGGGCCGGACAGGAACAGCGTCGGCATGCTCCACAGCGGCGGTTTTGCCGAGGAGATGCCGATGTTCACGAGCGTCAGCGCGACCAGCACCGCGATCACGCCAGCCGCGAGGCCGGCATAGGCGAGGCCCAAAGCGGCGATCAGGCAGGCCCAGACGACGTGCCAGGTGCGCTCGCCGGTACGGTCCGAATGCCGCGCCCACAGGATCATAGCGATGACCGCGGCGGTTGCCGGCAGCGCATTGAGGAAGCCGACCTGGAGCGAGGACAGGCCGAACTGCTTGATGATCTGCGGCGCCCAGACGCCGAGCGTGTAGAGGCCGGCCGAGGTACCGAAATAGATCAGCGACAGTGCCAGTACGCGCGGATCGGCAAGGCCGCGCCAGATGCTGTGGCTGGCGCTGGCAGCCTTGCTGGTGGTTTCCACGTTCATGGTCTCGACCAGCCAGCGCCGCTCGGGATCACTGAGCCATTTCGCTTTCTCCGGGCGATCGGTGAGGAAGCCGAGCACGACGAAGCCGAGCAGCACGGCCGGCAGCGCCTCCAGCACGAACAACCATTGCCAGCCCTTGATGCCTAGCAGCCCGTCCATCTCCAGCAGCGCGCCGGAGATCGGTGAGCCCAGCACGGTCGAGAGCGGCGCGGCCGCCATGAACAGCGCCGTCACCGCCGCGCGTTGCCGTGCCGGGAACCAGTAGGAGAGATAGAGGATGATGCCGGGAAAGAAGCCGGCCTCGGCGACGCCGAGCAGGAAGCGCAGGATGTAGAAGCTGGTCGGCCCCTGCACGAACGCCATCGCGGCCGAGACCAGGCCCCAGGTGATCATCACCCGCGCGATCCAGATCCGCGCGCCGATCCTGTGCAGGATGATGTTGGAGGGCACCTCGAACAGGAAATAGCCCCAGAAGAAGATGCCGGCGCCAAAGCCGTAGACCGTGGGCGACAGGCCGACGTCCCTGTTCATCGTCAGCGAGGCAAAGCCGATATTGACGCGGTCGATGAAGGCGACGAAGTACAGCAGCATGATGAAGGGAACGATGCGCAAGGTGATCTTGCGCAGCACGCGCGTCTGAATCTCGCTTGCCACCCTAGCCTCCCGGTTGCCTTGTTGTCGTGTGGCGGACCGTGAGAGGTCCACGCCGGCAATGAGCCTAGGCGGGCGGAAGAGGCATACTCAATTGGCGCTGGTTTATACAAAAAAATGATATAATCCTCGAAAGGCCGCCACGACGTCATGGCCGGGCTTGACCCGGCCATCCACGCCTTGCGCCGCGGCAGGAGAACGTGGATGCCCGGGCCTTCGCCTCGCCGAAGCGGCTTCGGCCGCGCAGGCGGGACCAGCCGGGGCATGACGATGAGGACGGCAGATGGAATTGCACCAACTCCGATGCTTCGTGGCGGCGGCCGAGCAATTGCATTTCGGCCGCGCGGCGCAGCAGCTCCAGATGCTGCCCTCCGCGCTCGGCCGGCAGATCCGGCTGCTGGAGGAGGATCTGGGGACGCGGCTGTTTGCGCGGACCACGCGCGCGGTGTCGCTCACCGAGGACGGCGCGACGCTGCTGCGCGATGCCCGCGCCATCCTCACCAAGGTCGAGGCGGTCGAGAGCAACTTGCGCAACCGCTCGCGCGCGGGGGCCGCGCGGCGGTTGCGGGTCGGTGCCATCGACAGCGCGGCGGCGGGATTGCTGCCGCCGCTCTTGCGCGATTTCCGTGTCAGGCATCCCGAGATTGCGGTGCAGCTGCTCGAAGACAAGACCGTCCGGCTGCTGCCGAAGATTCTGACCGGCGCGCTCGATCTCGCCTTCGTCCGTCCGCCTGACCGGCGGGACAAGCGGCTTGAATTCCGCGACCTGCTGCAGGAGAGCGCCATCGTGGCGTTCCCGCAGCGGCATGCGCTGGCCGGACGAAAATCGATCACACTGGCCGACATCGCCGAAGAGGCGCTGCTGGTGCCGGACCGCCGCTCGCGGCCGCACAGCCACGACCTCACCATCAAACTGTTCGAGCAGGCCGGCCTGACGCCGCGCATCGTGCAGGTCGCCGACGAGAAGCAGACCATCATCAACCTCGTGGCAACGAAGCTCGGCGTCGCGATCGTGCCGCGCTGGACCGCGCGGATGGCGGTCTCGGGCGTGCGCTTCGTGCCGCTTCGGCCGAAGCAGAGCGGCCCCGTCGGCCGCCTGCCACTCGCCGCCGCGTGGCTGCGCGCCTCGCGCGATCCGGCCCGTGACGCCATGCTGGCGGTACTCGAGGTGCATCTGCGCAGCTATGCGCGAGAGGCGTGAGCGGCTATGACCTAAGCTGGAGAGAAGGTGGATGCGATGAATGAACAGAATGCGTCGAATGGATTGCGGGTGGCCATTGCAGGGCTGGGCTCGATCGGCACCAAGATCGCGACGGCGCTCGACCAAGGCATCGAAGGGCTCGCGCTGTCGGCCCTCGCAGTGCGCGACCCCGCAAGGCATCAGGCCTTCATGAACGGCCTGCGCCGTTCGCCACAAATCCTGCCGATCGACCAACTCGGCGAAGCCGCCGACATCGTGGTCGAATGCGCTCCGAGCCAACATCTGCGCTCCATCGTCGAGCCCGCGGTGAAGCGGGGCAAGTCGGCGGTCGTCGTCAGCGTCGGCGGCCTGCTCGACAATTTCGATCTGGTCGATCTCGCCCGCGCCAATGGCGGCCGCATTCTCGTGCCGACCGGCGCGCTGATCGGCCTCGACGCCGTCAACGCCGCCGCCATCGGCACCATCCATTCGGTGAAGATGGTCACGCGCAAGCCGATCGACGGGCTGAAGGGCGCCCCCTTCATCGTCCAGAACAACATCGACATCGATAATCTGCGCGAGCCGCTCAAGCTGTTCGAGGGCAGCGCGCGCGAAGCGGCGAAGGGCTTTCCGGCGAACGTCAATGTCGCCGTTGCGCTGTCGCTGGCGGGGATCGGGCCCGATCGCACCCGGATCCAGGTTTGGGCCGACCCGACCGTGACGCGCAACGTTCATCGCATCGAGGTCGAGGCGGATTCGGCGCGGTTCTCGATGGGCATCGAGAACATCCCGTCCGAGAATCCCAAGACCGGACTGATCACCGCGCTCTCTGTGATCGCGCTGCTCCGCAAGCAGCGCGCCACGTTGTGCGTCGGGACCTAGCTCTTACGCCCCCGTCACGCGCCAAATCACGTTGCCGACGTCGTCGGCCATCAGCAGCGACTTCTTGTCGGGGCCGATCACGACGCCGACCGGACGGCCGTAGGATTCCTTCTCGTCCGGGGACAGGAAGCCCGACAGGATGTCGCGCGAGGGGCCGGACGGCTTGCCGTTCTCGAACGGAATGAACACCAGCTTGTAGCCGGACAGCTTGCTGCGATTCCACGAGCCGTGCTGGCCGATCACCATGCCGTCGGGGAAGCCGGGCAGGGTGCCTGCGGGCATCCAGCACAGGCCGAGCGAGGCGGTGTGGCCGCCGAGCGCGTAGTCCGGTTGAATCGCCCTGGCGACCATCGCCGGATCCTGCGGCACGCGGTCGTCGACGGTCTTGCCCCAGTAGCAATAGGGCCAGCCATAGAATCCGCCCTCGCGCACCGAGGTGAGATAGTCCGGCGGCGTCTCGTCGCCGAGGCCGTCGCGTTCGTTGACGACGGTCCAGAGCACGCCCGTCGTCGGCTCCCAGGCAAGGCCGACCGGATTGCGCAGGCCGGCCGCAAAAATGCGATGCGTGCCGGCGACGAGATCGAGCTCATAGACCGCGGCGCGGCCTTCCTCGACCTCCATGCCCATTTCGGCGATGTTGCTGAGCGAGCCGACGCCGGCATAGAGCTTCCTGCCGTCGGGGCTGGCGAGCAGGCTGCGCGTCCAGTGTCCGCCTGGCTTGAATGTGGTGAGCCGCTTGCCCGGCGCGGTGATGCGATCGGCATTGGCGACGTAAGGAAACGCCATCACGCCATCGGTGTTGCCGACATAGAAGGTGTCGCCGACCAGCGCCATCCCGAACGGCTGGTTGAGGTTCTCCATGAAGGCGCCGCGAACTTCGGCGACGCCATCGCCGTCCTTGTCGCGCAGCAGCGTGATGCGATTGGCGGAGACACCGAGCGCCGCGGCGCGCCGCATCGTCGCCTGCATCGCATAGTGAAATACTGTGCGCGGGGGACCTGCGATCTGCGTCGCCTCCGCGATCAGCACGTCGCCATTGGGCAGCACCTCGATCCAGCGCGGATGGTCGAGGCCGCTCGCGAACGCATTGACCTTGAGCCCGGACGCGACGGTCGGCTTCTGGCCCTCGCGCCAGCCGCGCGCGGTCGGCATCTTCAGCGTCGGGATCGCGCCTTGCGGCTTCGCCTCGGGAATGGCCGGCCGCTGTCCCCACGCCGGCGCGGGCTCGGTGCCCGACAGTTTTCGCCATTGCAGCGCGATGCCGCCGATGAACGCGACGAACTGCGCGAAGATGCTGGAGAACGTCATGAGAAGCCCCTGTTTGCGCGCGCATCCAACTGGCTGACGGGGCACACGTCAACCTGTGCGACACGCCGGCGAGGCCTATTCCCGTGGAATGGCGGCCGATCGAATTTGCATGGGACGAACGCTACGCGTTGCAGCGCGTCCGGGAACACGAAAGTGGCGCGACTTGCTACGCCTTCACCGCGGCGACAGGAACGGAATGATCATCGGGACGCGGCGGCAATAGGCGCCGTAGGCGTCTTCGCCGAGCTCCTTCGACAGGAACACCTCTTCCATTCGGCCCTTCTGCCACATGCCGAGCGAGATCAGGATGGCGCCGAGGATCGCGGTCACCGTGCCGACCGCGATGCCGGTGGCCAGCATGCCGGCGATCAGGCCGGTGTAGATCGGATGACGGACGATGCCGTACGGGCCGGTGTCGATGACGCGATGGTCTTCCTTGTGAGTGATGGTGTTCGACCAGAACTTGCCGAGATGCAGCCGCCCCCACCAGGTGAAGGAGATGCCGGCGAGCACGATCAGCGCCGTGATGTAAACGGCCGTATTGCTGAACACCCAGAGCGGCTTTTCGTTCAGCACCTCGGCGGTCCACGGCGTGAACAGGATGCCGCCGACCAGGATCGGAATGCGATAGCGGCCGGACTCGAGAGTCATCACCTGCTTCTGCGTGCGCCCTTGCCAGAACGAGGCGCCGACCCAGCTCGCGAGCCAGGCGAGCCAGATCAAGGCGAGCAGTTGCGTCGGCCAGGTCGTGGTCCAACCACCCCAGGCGACAGAGAGAAGTTTGCTGAAATCGAAGGACATGAAGGTTCTTTGCGTTTGGGCGGCGGCTCAGCTCGCGCGCGAGGAGAGCGCGGGATGCTCGATGGCGCCGGAGGGCTGCTGGCCGTTGCGGGCGAGGAGATGGGTGATGGTTTCGCGCAGGACCGGCTCGATCGGGCGCGGCGAATAGCCGAGCTCGGTGCGCGCCTTGCCGATCGAGAGGTCGCTCGCGGCGAGCGCGATGCGCACGCCCTCGGCGGTGCCGTTGGGAGGCCGGCGGGTGACATGATCGGCGATGTATTCGAGCATGATGGCGGAGAGCTCGGCGATCTTTCCGGGCACGACGACCGGAAAATGCCGGCGGCCGCTCATCGCCGACATCATGCGCAGGATGTTGCCGAGCGGGACGCAGTCCCCGCCGAGGATGTAGCGGTGGCCGAGGCGCCCGCGTTCCATGGTTAGAACGAGGCCCATGGCGACGTCGCGGACGTCGACGAGATTGACCAGGAAGTTGAGATGCGGCTGCACCTTCTTCTGCAGGAAGTACCAGAGCATCGCGGTCGGCGGCGTCAGATTGTGGTCCGCGGCGCCGATCGGCATGGTCGGCGTGCCGATCACGAGCGGGAAGCCCGCGGCCGCCGCCTTGGCGGCATGGTGCTCGGCGAGCGATTTCGATCGCGTATAGGCGCCGGGCATCGCGTCGGCCGGCTGCAGCGCTTCTTCGGCGGGAACACCTTTGAGGTCGGAATATGGAAACAGGATCGATTCGGTCGAGCAGTGCAGGAAGCGCGACACGCCGCGCTTCATTGCCGCCGCGAGCACGATTTCGGTGCCGCGGCAATTCACGTCGTGAAAGTCCTGCTTGTTGGCGACCCACATGCCGGGCAGGCCGGCGAGGTGATAGACCTGATCGACACCGGCGATCGCAGCGTCGACCGCGGCGCCGTCCAGCACCGAGCCGTGGACGTGTTCAACGTCCGCGTTCGCCGCGGTCGGCGCACGGACATCGAGAACACGGACCCGCTGCCCACGGGCGCGGAGCGCTTCTACGAGGTGATGTCCGATGAAGCCACTGCCACCGGTAACCAGGACGAGAGCCATGCAGAAGGTTGCTGTTTCGCTTTTGGAGTTATCGGGTTGAAAGGGAATTGGCCGGAAGAGGCGCCAGAATCGCGGCAAGGTCGCGACGGAAGCCCAATGCAATGAATAATTTTGCCATCACGAACATCGGCCCCAGCAAAAGATGCGAGGGAAAAGTGAATAAGGAGGCCTCACGGCCTTCGAAAACCTTGTGGCCGATGGCCTGCGCGGCGAGGCCGAGCACCACCAGCGTGGCGAAAATCGCCCACATCGACGCGGTGCTGACTTGCGCCGCAATGGTCGCCGCAACCGAAAACAGCACGACGGAGACGGCCAGAATACCGAGCCCGAGCGCCGCGTCGAGCAGCAGCCAATAGATCAATACCGGCAAGGCCAGGATCACAGCCAGGCTGACGTTGAACCCGAGCAGCGGAAACTTGACCAGCGTCAGCGGCAGTACGGCGCCGGTGAACAGCAGCAGAATGCCGACCACATGCATCGCCGTATTCCGGGGATCACGATGGTACTCGACATACACGGCAAGTTGGCGCTGGAAAAAGCCACCCATTTCGGTCTCATGCAGCACAGGGTCGGGAAGGGCGAACATTGGCTATAGCACTGGACCGGGCGGTGCACAAACCGGCGCTTTTGTCGCGTGAAACCGCATTCGCGCGCCGGGGACAGGCTGCAAAATGGTCAGCACTTCAAGGGGTTCCTCAGCTGCGAGATCGCGTTCGCTCAGCGCTTCTTGGCGGGTTTTTTCGCCGCAGGCGCAGGAGCCGCAGCCGGACGCGGCGCCTCCTCGGGCAGCTTGGCATAGGTCAGGATCTGCAACTGGCCGTTGACGGCCGATGTCGGCTTGGCCCGGTCGAGAAATTGCTCCTCACCGAGACCGATCGGATGCAGCCGCTTGGTCGAGATCTTGAACGTGTTCACCAGGACGTCGCGGATCGCATCGGCCCGGCGCTGGCTCAGGATCGCATTGGCCTCGCGCGTCTTCGAATTGGATTCGACATGGCCGACGATCAGGAAGGTGTAGGGCAGCAGCGAGGAGTGAACCAGCGCGTCCGCGATGCGGCCGACGGTCTGGTAGGACGCCGGCTGGATGATCGGCGTATCGGCGTCGAACTGGATCTGCGCATTGAAGGCCGGCAGCTTGGCGAGATCAGGCGCGATCAGCGGCCGGTTCACCGGTCCCGGATCGTTCTTGATCCTGGTCTTGGCGCGCTCCATCACCTGCTGCTTCAGCGCGGGCAGATCGACCTCGGCGGCTTCTTCGAAATGGTTCAGCTTGCCGACGATGTCGTCGCGGGTCGGCGCCTCCGTTTGTGCGCCGGCGGTGCCCGCAAACAAAGCGAGCCCCAGCGCAACAATCGTTTCGGCAATGAAGAGCCTGTTCGCGCGCATCAGCGATACCCCGCGTCGTCGACGGCCTTGAGGCAGTTGTTGCTGATGCCCTTGGGCGTCGAGACCAGGCAGGGGATCGACTTGCTGGTCTCCTTGGTCGAGCCGCCGCAGACCCTCACGATCTCGCGCTGGCAGGCATTGGCCACCGTGACGCGCGCGGCGATGCGCTTCTGGATGGCGTCGAAGACGCCGAGATAGTCGCTCGCGCATTGCGGGGAGAGTACGTCGCGGTTGCGCGACAGGCACTCCTTCAGCCGGGTCGAATCCGGGTTGACGCCGCGGCAATTGGCGACGATTTCCGCGCCGCAGCTTGTCGCCAGCTTCCCGATCGAATCGCCAAAGCTCATGGTCTCCGCCGCCGCAAGCGACGGCATAACCAATGCAAGCACGATCAATGTGATGGAGCCCCGGACCATGGGTTTATCTGATACGGGGAAGTTCGCGGTGGTCAAGGGGCGTTCGGGCGAGAACTGTCGAGAGTTCGACAGGTGCGGCGAACAGTCCTCACTCCGTGGTCTCGTTCACGGGAGGCCACTCGATCAGGACGGCCGTGTGGTTTCGGAGGTCGTCGGCCAATTTCGGATCGGCCTCGAGCTCAGCCAGCGTCCGCGGCGAAGGAAGCTGGCGGCCGTCCTCGATCAGGTCCTGCGCATAGAGCGCGAGCGCCTCGGGCGCATTCTCGAGGGCCTCGTCGACATCGTCGCCGCCGGAGATGCAGCCGGGCAGGTCCGGAAACCACAGGCTGACGGCGTCCGGATCTGCTTCCTCGATGATGGCGACGTACTGAGCCATATCGGGCCTCACGCCCGCTGCACAAAACTGTCCACGACCTTCTTCTCGCCGGCCTTGTCGAAGGCGATGGTGAGCTTGTTGCCGTCGATCTTGGTGACACGGCCGTAGCCGAATTTCTGGTGGAAGACGCGGTCGGACAACGAGAATTCCGAGGTGGTGCCGGTCGACTTGGCCACCAGCTCGCCCTCGATGGTCAGGGGCCCGCGGCGGCGCGAGGAGAAGCTGCCGAAATCGGGGCCGGCCGATGAGGAGGATGAGAACGTCGCAGCTTCTTCCTCGAAGCCGCCGCGTCCGCCACCGCGGTTGCGGTTGGCCTGCGCGCGCTGCCAGCCCGGCGTCGTGTAGCTGGAGCCGAACGCCTCCATGTCGTCGAAGCGCGAGGCGCCGTAGCCGCCGGTGCCGCCCCAGGCCGAGCCGCCCTTGGATTCCGTGATCTCGACATTGGCCGCGGGCAATTCATCGAGGAAGCGCGATGGAATCGTGGTCGACCAGGTGCCATGGATTCGGCGGTTGGTCGCAAAGTAGATCTTTGCGCGGCGGCGCGCCCGGGTCAGGCCGACATGGCCGAGCCGGCGCTCTTCTTCCAGGCCGGCGCGGCCCTGTTCGTCCAGCGTGCGCTGGCTCGGGAATAGCCCTTCCTCCCAGCCCGGCAGGAACACGTTGTCGAATTCGAGCCCCTTGGCCGAATGCAGCGTCATCAGCGACACCGCATCGTCCTCGGCGCCGCCCTCGCGGTCCATCACCAGGGAGATGTGCTCGAGGAATCCTTGCAGGTTCTCGAACTCCTCCATCGAGCGTACGAGCTCTTTCAGGTTCTCCAGCCGGCCCGCGGCGTCCGCCGAACGGTCCTTCTGCCACATCTCGGTATAGCCGCTCTCGTCGAGCACGATCTGGGCGAGGTCGGTATGCGCGGTGACCTCGCGCTGGGCGCGCCAGCGGTCGAACTGGCTGATGAGATCGCGAAGCGAGCCGCGCGCCTTCGGCTTCAGCTCGTCGGTCTCGACCACCGCGCGCGCCGCCTCGAACAATGGGATGCGGCGCTTGCGGGCGTGGTCGTGCAGCATCTGCACGGTGGCATCGCCTAAGCCCCGCTTGGGCGTATTGACGATGCGCTCGAAGGCGAGATCGTCGGCCGGCGAATTGATGACGCGCAAATAGGCCAGCGCGTCGCGGATCTCGGCGCGCTCGTAGAAGCGGGGGCCGCCGATGACGCGGTAGGGCAGGCCGAGCGTGACGAAACGGTCTTCGAACTCGCGCATCTGGTAGGAGGCGCGCACCAAGATCGCGATCTCGTTGAGCTTCTCGCCCTGGCGCTGCAGCTGCTCGATCTCCTCGCCAATGCCGCGCGCTTCCTCTTCCGAATCCCAGGAGCCCGTGACCGTGACCTTCTCGCCGTCCTGGTCCTCGGTGCGCAGCGTCTTGCCGAGCCGGCCTTCGTTGTGCGCGATCAGATGCGAGGCGGCGGCGAGGATGTGGCCGGTCGAGCGGTAATTGCGCTCGAGGCGAATGACCTTGGCGCCGGGGAAATCGTGCTCGAAGCGCAGGATGTTGTCGACCTCGGCACCGCGCCAGCCATAGATCGACTGGTCGTCGTCACCGACGCAGCAGATGTTCTTGGTGTGGGGCGCAGCAGCCACCGTCATTCCGGGATGCGCCGAAGGCGCAGACCCGGAATCTCGAACTGATGACTCATCTCCAGATTCCGCGTTCGGGCCTTCGGCCTGCCCCGGAATGACGGCATGTTGCGAAGGCCGCGCCGCCGGCGCCTGCGACAGCAGACGCAGCCACAAATATTGCGCGACGTTGGTGTCCTGGTACTCGTCGACCAGGATGAATTTGAAGCGCTGCTGGTACTGCCTGAGAATGTCGGGGTGCTCGCGGAAGATACGGATGTTCTCCAGCAGGAGATCGCCGAAATCGGCCGCGTTCAAAATCTTCAGCCGCTCCTGGTAGCTCGCATAGAGCTTGCCGCCTTTGCCGTTGGCGAACATTGCGGCCTCGCCCGAGGGCACCTGCGACGGCATCAGGCCGCGGTTCTTCCAGCCGTCGATCAGGCCGGCCAGCATCCGCGCGGGCCAGCGTTTTTCGTCGATGTTCTCGGCCTGGAGCAGCTGCTTGAGCAGCCGGACCTGGTCGTCGACATCGAGCACGGTGAAGTTCGACTTGAGCTGCGCCAGCTCGGCATGGGTGCGCAGGATGCGGCCGCCGATGGAGTGGAAGGTGCCGAGCCACGGCATGCCCTCGACGGCGTGGCCGAGCATCTGGCCGAGCCGGTGCTTCATCTCGCGCGCGGCCTTGTTGGTGAAGGTCACCGACAGGATCTCGGAAGGGCGGGCGCGGCCCTGGCTCAGGATATGGGCGATGCGCGTGGTCAAGACGCGCGTCTTGCCGGTGCCGGCGCCGGCCAGCACCAGGACCGGGCCGTCCAGCGTCTCCACCGCCTCGCGCTGCTCCGGATTGAGCCCGGAAAGGTATTTCGGGCCCACCGAGGCGCGCGCACGCGCGGCGATGCCGCCGGCTGCGGGCTGGTGGTCGGGTACGCCTGTGATCTTGCTCGGCTCGGTCATGCGAATCATTGGCCCCACGATGGCACCGCGGGGTGACGGAAGGGAGCCTTCTTAACAGGGATTGGTGCCTATATGGGGGCGCCAGGAAGGGTTTTCCACGTGCGTGGCAGGCCGATTTGTTCCAGCGCCGGCGGCGAATTTCGCTCCCGCCTGGGCCGGAACTATCGTTCCGGCGTCGAGATTGTCAGGCAGGTGGCGCGGCGAGCCGCGTCGACGCAGACGACATCAAGACGAGGGTTTGACCATGCTTGGCTGGGTTGTGACGTTCCTGGTTATCGCACTGATCGCCGGCATCCTGGGCTTTGGCGGCATCGCCGGCGCTTCGATCGAGATCGCCAAGATCATTTTCTTCATCGCAGTTGTCCTGTTCCTGGTCTCGGCCGTGGTCGGCCTCGCCCGCGGCCGCAACAGGATATAGCGGCTATCTTCACCTCTCCCCGTCGGGGAGAGGTGAACTACGACGCGGGCTAGGTGTCACCGCTTCGACGGCATCGCCACGCTTCGGCCGATGCCCTCAGGCCGCGGCACGGCGCTGTGGGCCTTTGTGACCGCAGCGATGCGCTCGCGGATATCGGACGGAAATGGCGCAACACGTCGCGCGGTCATGTCCATGTGCAGCGACATGTTCTCGGATGTTGCCGACAGCCAGCCTTCGGTTGCGTGCCGCATCTCCTCGAACGTGTGCAGCCGCTTGTCGTCGGCCTCCAGCAGCCAGACGAAAATCTGTACGGGGTCGCCGAGGTGGATCTCGCGCAAGTACCGGACGTGGCATTCGGCGGTGAAGGTCGAGCCGCCTCGCTCCTTCATGTAAGTCGGCCCGATCCCGAGCTCGAGCCAGAGCTGGTCGATCGCGCGGTCGAACATCACATTGTAGTAGGCCATGTTGAGATGGCCGTTATAGTCGATCCACTGCGGCTCGATCTGCATGATCGAGGTGCGAAACGGCTCGGCTTTGGGTGCTGAGGCGGCGGTCTCCGGCATTGTTCCTTCCAGCTATGCGTCCGGTCGCTTGACTTGACCGGTTTTATGTCCTTTGCCACGGTTCTTCTGTCGGGAGGAATTCCGTGGGTACGACCATCACCAATAATCCGCCGCGGCCGGAGCCGAAAGCCCTCGCAAGCGCGCTGGAGCAGCTTGCCGCACGTTTCGGCAACCGCCTCATCACCTCGCAGGCCGTGCGCGAGCAGCACGGCCATACCACCACATGGATCCCCAACCAGCCGCCGGATGGCGTGGTGATGGCGCAGGAAACTGCCGACATCCAGGATGTGGTGCGGATCTGCGCGAAACATCGCGTGCCCGTCATTCCCTTCGGCACCGGCACCTCGCTCGAAGGCCAGGTCAACGCGCCCGCCGGCGGCATCTCGATCGACCTGCGCGACATGAACAAGGTGCTCGCGGTGCATGCCGAGGACCTCGACTGCGTGATCCAGCCCGGCGTCACTCGCAAGGCGCTGAACGAGCATCTGCGCGACCAGGGCCTGTTCTTCCCGATCGATCCCGGCGCGGATGCTTCGCTCGGCGGCATGGCCTCGACCCGCGCCTCCGGCACCAATGCGGTGCGCTACGGCACCATGCGCGACAGCGTGCTGGCACTGAAGGTGGTACGCGGCGATGGCGAGATCATCACCACAGGCACGCGCGCGAAGAAGTCTTCCGCCGGCTACGATCTGACCCATCTGTTCGTCGGCGCCGAGGGCACGCTCGGCATCATCTCGGAACTCACCATTCGCCTGCGCGGTATCCCCGAGACCATCGCAGCCGGCGCGGTGTCGTTCGAAACCGTGCACGGCGCCTGTCAGGCGGTGATCCTGGCGATCCAGACCGGCATCCCCGTGGCGCGCATCGAGCTGCTCAATGCCGCACAGGTGAAGGCCTGCAACGCGTACTCGAAGCTGACGCTGCCCGAGACGCCGCTGCTCTTGCTGGAATTCCACGGTAGCGAGATCGAGGTCGCCGAGCAGTCCAAGGCGTTCGGCGAGATTGCGAAGGAATGCGGCGGCGGCGATTTCTCCTGGACCACCAAGCCGGAGGACCGCACAAAACTGTGGCAGGCGCGGCACGACGCATACTGGTCAGTGAAGGCGCTGCGGCCCGGCGACAGCATCGGCGTGGTTGCGACCGACGTCTGCGTGCCGATCTCGCGGCTCGCCGATTGTGTCAGCGAGACCGAGGAGGATCTCAAGCGCCTCAATTTGCTGTCGCCGATCGTCGGCCATGTCGGTGACGGCAATTTCCACTGTTCGCTGGTTTGCGACACCAACGATGCCGCCGAGATGGCGCGCGGCGAGGAGTTCATGCATCGCCTGGTCGAACGCGCGCAGGCGATGGACGGCACCTGCACTGGCGAGCACGGCATTGGCCAGGGCAAGCAGAAATATCTCAAGGCCGAGCTCGGCCCCGAGGCGCTCGATGCGATGCGGGCGCTGAAGAAGGCGCTTGATCCGCTCAACATCTTCAACCCCGGCAAGATCGTGCCGGAGGCGTAGCACCGCGCCGCACGACCCGGGAACTTTAGGCATTCTTCCCGGTTCCAATTCCCGCCAAGTTCCGATGCCTCAATGGCAGGGCTGTGCGCGGGAGGGTGCGATGGTGCGACCGGTCATTCGAATTGCCGCGGTGGCCTTTGCCTGCATGCTGGCGGGTGCGGCGCTGGCCAAGGGCGGACATGGTGGCGGACATGGCGGCGGACATGGCGGCGGCCATGGCGGTGGCCATGGCGGCGGGCATGGCGGTGGGCATGGCGGCGGGCACGGCGGTGGGCATCACGGCGGCGGCCATTTCCGTGGGCATGCCGGCGGGCACGCGCACGGCGGCGGGCATTATCGTGGAATGCGGTTCACAACCGGCGCCCGGCGTGGCGGCCCGAATTTCGGTCAGATCCGAAATGCCGCCATACGGCCGGCGAACTTCCGCAAGGCCCTGAACGCCAGCGCATTCCGGAACGGGCGGCTGATCAGCAATCCGGCGGCCCGCGCACAGATCGCTGCGGCAGCCGCGCTCGCTGGCTGGAGCGGCGCGAGCAGTGGATGGTGGCAGCATGCGGGCGGCGGCTATGGCTGGGTCGGACCGCTGTTCTGGCCGTTCGCCTATAACGACCTCTACGATTACACGATCTGGGGCGACGGGCTCGGCTTCTGGGGCTACGGCTATCCGGACATCTATGCCGGCATTTTCGGCCCCTACGGCTATGATCGCCTGTCGGCCTATCTGCCGCAGCAGCCGCAGGGACGACGGCGGGCGCGCAGCGCGCCGCTCGATCAGCTCTGCGGCAGCGATCGCCGTGCCATCGTCGGTGTGCCGATCGATCAGATTGCAGCCGCGGTGCAGCCGACGGATGCGCAGGGCGCCGCTCTCGATGCGCTCGGCAACGCCTCGATCGACGCGGCAGCGCTGATCCGCGCGTCCTGTCCGACCCAGGCCGCAGCGACTGCGCCGGGTCGGCTCGCGGCGATGCAGCAGCGTGTCGAGGCAATGGAGAAGGGGGTCGATCTGGTCCAGCCCGCGCTCGAGACGTTCTATGGTTCGCTTAACGACGAGCAGAAGGCACGTTTCAACGCGCTGGCCGAGGATCAGCGTCGTGCCACGGCATCGAACAATGCGAGCGGATCGCCGGTACAGAATTGCAGCGTGTCCGCCGCGTTCGATTGGCCCGGCGCCACGATCGAGGAAAGAGTTCGGCCCAACGATACTCAGCGCGCGGCGCTCCAGGTGCTCCAGGACACCAGCGCCAAAGTCAGCGCATCGCTCAAGGCGGCCTGCGAGCCCAATGATGTGATGACACCGCCCGCCCGCATGGCCGCGATCCGCAAGCGCCTCGATGTCATGCTGGACGGGATCAAGTCGGTGCGCGCGGCGCTCGACGATTTCTATGCCACGCTGAGCGACGAGCAGAAGGCGCAGTTCGAGGCGATCGGGTCGCGTCGCATGTCCTGAACGTCGCGAGCAATCAGATCAAGGGTGGGGCAATGAAGTGGTTCGCAACGCGGCAGCCGGCCGACATCTGGGATGAGCCGGTCGAGGGACCCGTCGGCGACATCGACGCGGTCGCGCGAATTCGCAACATCTGCCAGGCGGCGGGGGCGAGCGCCGAAGCTGTCGCAGGTTCCGCGCAGACCGGCAAGCGCGAGCGCTACGAACGGGCGGCCCGTGTCGCGATGGAAATCGCGATGAAGATCGCCGACGATCTGATGCGCGACGATGCGGTGCGCCGCATCGTCGACCTCTGCATGAAGGCTGAGGACATCAAGACCGCACAGATCCTCTCACGTGCAATCCAGGCGGCCTGGATCCGGGAGGCGTTAGCGCGGGATCATCCGACATTGGTGCAGTGAAAGTGCAGGGCCACGAATAGCCTTTGGGATCCGTGTCCCGGACGCGCTGCAACGCGTGGCGTTTTTGCGCTGCGTCCGGGGCACGAGAGTTCGTCGCTGGCCATCGACGGCAAGGTCCGCGCGGGTGGTACCCTCAGTACCGGCCGCGATCGTGATAGTCTCCGCCGCGGCCGCCCATTCCCATGCCGAGGCCGATACCAACACCGATGCCGATGCCTTGCATGACAGCCTCGGGCGGCGGACCGCGATCCGGCGGCGGCGCGCGCTCGTAGACCACCTGGTCGGACGGCGGTCGTCGCTTGGGTGGCGTCTCGACCACCTTGCGCTTCGGCAGCGTGTCGTCGACGCGCTTCTTGATGACGGGAGCGACCGCCGGGTTGACCGGCGTTGCCGGTGTCGTGGGCGCCGAGCACGGACAGGTCGGAGCCATCGCGACCGCGACAGGCGTCGCCGCGGCGGCAACCGGCAAGGCATAGTTGCGGTTCTGTACGCGCAGCAGCAGCCGGCGCGCGGTTGCCGCGAGATCGCTGTTGTCCCAGTTCGCGAGGTAAGCCTCGAACGAGGCGCGGGTGTTGACGGCGACCGCGCGCTCCCAGGCCAGCATCTGGCGCCGGCGCTCCAGGACCGTGCGCAGGCGCGGCGTGTAGGAAGCCTGCGCGTAGAGCTCGATATAGGCCTGATACGCTTCGACGGTGTCATCCGCGATCACGAGCTCATAGGCGGCTTTGGCATCCTTGCCCTGCAAATCCTTGCGCCAGTCCGCGACGCTGCGCGTGCCGCTGGCGAACGCCATCGCGGATGCGCCGGGAATAGCAGGCTGACTGCCGCTGCTGTCGCCGAAGAACTTGAAGTCGGTGGTCAGTGACGAGCTCTCCCAGGGGATCTGCCGGCCGTCGGTCGATTGCGCCACGGCGACGCGGATGCGCTTGAAGACTTCCTCGATCGGCAGATTGGGCTGCTTGGCGATGCTCAACGCAGCAGTGGTGTAGGGGCTGTCGATGCCGTTGCCGTCCTCGGCCTCGGCGCCGGGCGAGGTCGAATAGGAGATGAAGGAGCCGGGCGCGCCGGCCTTGGTGTCGACGATCGCAAGGCCGTGGCCGGCGCCGCTGAGTGCGGGGAACGGGTTGTTGCGGCAGGCATCGAGCATGAAGATGCGCGCCCGCGTCGGCAGTGCGCCGAGCGTGTTGAGCAGATCGTTCAGCCGCACGCCCTGGAGCGGAATGTCGGCCTCGCGCTTGGGGTCGAGGTCGACGGGCACCAGATAGTTCTCGCCGTCGATCTGCAGCCCGTGGCCGGCATAGAACACCAGCGCGACTGTGTCGGCGCCGCTGGCGCCGACCTTGCCGGCGAAGTCCGAGATCGCCGCGCGCATCTCGGTCTGCGCCAGGTTGGCGGCGGTGGTGACGGTGAAGCCGGCACTGCCAAGCAGCTCCGTCATCGCCTTGGAGTCATTGGCGGCGTTGGGCAGTTCCGGCACGGTGCGATAGGCGGATTGGCCGATCACCAGTGCAAGCCGCGCTTCCGCGGCGGCCTCCGTTGGCGTCATCAATTGGGCGAGTGCGAGAAGACCGGAGGCAAGGAACAAATTGCAAAGGACTGGATGGCGCATGATGTCACCTCCATCGGCAATGCGCACGATGATGTCACTTTTTGTAGGTCTGCGCCATGAAGCCGTCTGTGCGCTGGATCACGCAGGGGCCGCGGCAAAATGGGGCAGGGAGTCTGCCGAAGGCGCAGCATCGTTTCGGGGCAATCCATGTGAATTGCGCATCGATCCATGCTCCAATTGGATCGATACCCAACGTGCGCGACGGCGTCCTGCTCGGACATCGGCCGGCAAGCCGATCCTCAGCGATGATTTCCGGAAAAATCCCGTCGTTTCACCGTGTGGCCGCACTGCCGATGATCACCACGCACTGCTCCGCGACGGCTAGCCGCCACGCTTGCCTGTGCCGTCGCTTTGACCATACAGTCCCGCAACAGCCTGCGGCAACGACCGCAGCGAACAAAAAGAATCGGGGAGAGACCGCACCATGACCATCGTGCCCGTGAACCGTCGCGCGTTCATCAAGTCATCGGCGGCGGTCACCGCCGGCCTCGTGCTCTCTCCCGCCATCATCGGGCGCGCCGAAGCTGCGACCCTGAAGCTGAAATGCTCCTCGTCGCTGCCGAACGATCCAAAATATGCCAACGGCCGCGTCTACTATGACAATCTCGTCAAAAACCTGAAGGCGAACGGGCTGGGCGAGCAAGTCGAGGTCGCCTTCTTTCCCGACAACCAACTCGGCCAGGAGATCGACGTCATCAATTCGGTGAAGCTCGGTGTCATCGACCTCATGGTGTCGGGCTCGTCGATCTCGGCCAATCTGGTGCCGCTGGTCGGCACCTTCGATCTCGGCTTCCTGTTCTCGAGCTTCCCGCAGCAGACCAAGGCGTTCGACGCCGGCGCCGCCAAGCCGATCGAGGACGCGCTGCTTAGGGGCGGCAACATCCGCATCATCGCCTGGGCGTATAATTTCGGCTCGCGCAGCGTGCTGGCGAAGAAGGCGGTGAAGACGCCGGAGGATCTCGCCGGGCTCAAGATCCGCACCCTGCCAAATCCCGTCATCACCGAATGTCTGCGCCTGATGGGCGCGGCCGCCACGCCGCTGGCGTTCGGCGAAATCTACACGGCGTTGCAGGCCGGCGTACTGGATGGCCTGGAGCACGATCCGCCGACGATCCTCGCCAGCAAGTTCTTCGAGACCGCGAAATTCTACGCGCTGACGCAGCACAATTTCTCGCCGCTCGCGATCTATTTCAGCGACATGACCTACAACCGCATGGATCCGAAGCTGCGCGAGGGCTTTCTCGATGCTGCAAAGAAGGCCGCAGCCGACACCCGTGCCCATGGACTCGCAGTCGAGAAGGAGGCGCTCGCGGCCTTGGCCGAGAAAGGCGTGACGGTGGCCGAATGCGACCGCGAGGCCTTCAAGAAGCGCGTCGCACCGCAGACCGAGAACTTCATCAAGGCGCGGCCGGAGTCCAAGGCCGTCATCGACATCATCCGCGCGACGCAAGCCTGAGATGACCAAATCCGACGTGGCAATGTCGGCCGCCGTGCCCGTCTCGGACGGCCGCCACGGAAGCATCACCCTGCTGCTTCGCGTCAGCGATGCGATCGCGGCCGTCCTGCTGGCCGCCGATCTCGTCGTGGTGTGCGCCTCCGTGCTGCTGCGCTTCTTCTTCAACGCACCGGTCGAATGGTCCGACGACGTCGCGCGCGGATTGATGGTCGGCTCGGCCTTCTTCGGTGCGGCGAGCGCACTCGCGCGCGGCGAGAATGTCGGCGTCTCCTTCTTCCGTGATCTCTTGCCGCTGCGGCTGCAGACGCTGGTCGATGCCGCCAGCGCGCTGCTGATCGTGCTGATCTCCGGCTACGTCGCCTATAACGCCATCAAGCTGGGTTCGCTCACCGCCGGCCAGACCACCGGTTCCGGCCTGCCGCTGGAGCTGACCTTTTATCCGATGGGCATCGGCGCGCTGTTCATGACGGTGTTCGCAATCGATCATCTCTGCGCGCGGCCGTTCCCAGACATTTTCAGGGGCCTCGCTGCGATCATCGTCGTGACCGGCCTCTATCTCGCCTGGGACTATCTGTCGCCAGCCTCGGTGCCGTCGGCGGGCACCTTGATGCTGATCGGCTTCTTTGCAACCCTGTTCGGCGGTTTGCCGATCGGCTTCGCGCTGGCGCTCGCCGCGCTGATCTTCATCTGGGTCGAGGGCGCGCTGCCCGGCGTCATCTTCGCCCAGCAGATGGCGCGCGGCATCGACAATTTCGTGCTGCTCGCGATTCCCTTCTTCATCCTCGTCGGCTATCTCATGGAAGCCAACGGCATGTCGTTGCGGCTGATCGAGCTGCTGCAGCGCGCGGTAGGGCGTATGCGCGGCGGCCTCAACGTCGTGATGGTGGCCTCGATGGTGCTGTTCTCGGGAATATCAGGCTCCAAGATGGCGGATGTCGCCGCGGTCGGCTCGGTGCTGATCCCGGCCGCACGCCGTTCCAGGCAGAACCCCGGCGGCGCGGTGGCGCTGCTGGCGGCCTCCGCGGTGATGGCGGAGACCATCCCGCCCTGCATCAACCTGATCATTCTCGGCTTCGTGGCGAACCTGTCGATCGGCGGCCTGTTCATGGCCGGGCTGCTGCCGGCGGCGCTGATGGCGCTGGTCCTGATCGCGGTGTCCATCATGTTCGGCAAGCGGCCGGCGGAGGCCGAGGACGTTGCGCCACAGGCGCCGGTGTCCGGGCTCTGGAGCGGTGCGATCGCCGCGTTCGGCCTGATCTTCATGATCTTCTTCGGCTTCAAGACCGGCTTCGCCACCGCGACCGAGATCTCGGCCTTCGCCGTGGCCTATGCGCTGGTCGTCGGCAGCGCCGTGTTCCGCGAGCTCGGCTTCAAATCGGCCGCGCATAGCTTCGTCCAGGCGGCGACGCGCGCGGGTCTCGTGCTGTTCATCGTCGCTGCTGCGCAGTCGCTCGCGTTCACGCTGACCTTGCAGCAGGTGCCGCACGCGGTCGGCGATTTCATGCTGGGATTGTCGAAGACCTC
The DNA here is from genome assembly GCF_045571455.1 of Bradyrhizobium sp. STM 3561. NCBI lineage: Bacteria > Pseudomonadati > Pseudomonadota > Alphaproteobacteria > Hyphomicrobiales > Nitrobacteraceae > Bradyrhizobium > Bradyrhizobium sp. STM 3561. Next base: position 4,747,874 of record NZ_CP120695.1, on the reverse strand, counting down.
GGGTGTCTGGCTGTTCATCCTGCTCGCGATCGCCGTGCTGATCGTGATGGGGTCGGTGCTGGAGGGCGCGGCCGCGCTGATCATCTTCGGGCCGTTGCTGCTGCCGGTCGCCGTGCAGCTCGGCGTCGATCCCCTGCATTTCGGTGTCGTTCTCGTCATCGCCATGGGCATCGGCCTGTTCGCGCCTCCTCTCGGGCTCGGCCTCTACGGCGCCTGCCTGATCGGCAACGTGTCGATCGAGCAGACGGTGAAGCCGATCATGGGCTATCTCGGCTTGCTGTTCCTCTGCCTGCTCGTCATCGCCTTCGTGCCATGGCTCTCGACCGCGCTGCCGCGGGCATTCGGCTACTGAAGGAGTTTTGTCGTGAAGGTCCTGCTCGCGCACACCCCGGAGATGCGGCGCAATTATTACGGCGATCGTAGCCTGAACGGCCTGCGCGCGGCCGCCGAGGTGGTCCTGCACGAGGGCGATGATCCGCTGGACGCAACCGGCCTCGTGCGCGCCGCCAAAGACGTCGACATCATCGTCGCCGATCGCATGACGGAAGGACGCGGCGAGATCTTTGCGCAACTGCCGCGCCTACGCGCGTTCGTCCGCTGCGCCGTCGACATCCGCAACGTCGACGTGGACGCGGCTTCACAAGCTGGCGTGCTCGTGACCCGCGCCGGTCCCGGCTTCGTGCAAGCGGTGGCCGAGCTCGCGCTCGGCTTCATGGTCGACCTCTCCCGCGGCGTGTCGCGGACCACGGCGGACTATCGGGCCGGGCGAAAGCCCGAGACGCGGATGGGCCGCCAGCTCGCCGGCAGCCGGATCGGCATCATCGGCTATGGCAGTATCGGGCGCTATCTCGCCGAGATCGCAAAGGTGCTGCGCATGGAGGTGCTGGTCTCCGATCCCTTTGCGGCCGTCCGCGACAGCGCAATCCGGCAAGTCGGCCTCGACGAGCTGCTCGCCGCATCGGACTATGTCGTCTGCCTCGCTATCGCCAACGAGCAGACCGAGAACCTGATCGGCGAAGCGGCGCTGGCACGCATGCAGAAGCATGCCGTCTTCATCAATCTCTCCCGTGGCAATCTCGTCGACGAAGCGGCGCTGGCCCGCGCTCTGCGCGAAAACCGCATCGCCGGCGCGGCGATGGATGTCGGCCGCGCTCCCGACCAGATGCCGACACCCGAGCTGGCGAGGCTTCCCAACGTCATCGCCACCCCGCATGTCGGCGGACTGACGCCGCAGGCCATCGAATACCAGTCGCTCGAAACCGTGCGGCAGGTGGAAGCGATCGTGCGGGGCGAGGTGCCGCAAGGCGCCGTCAACGCCGAGCGCTGGACGCGCCGGCCCTGAGCTGCCCTACAGCCGGTCCACCGTCTTGAACGTCCCGTCCTTCTGAACTGGATTGGCGACAAATTGACGCCAACGTTCTCTGTGCTGGGGCAAGGCGTGGATGGCCGGGTCAAGCCCGGCCATGACGTTGTGCAAGCTTTGGCGCCCAAACTTTGACGTCACGTCGCGCAGCGGGCATGCGCGAAAAGCGCTTGACCGCAATATCCCAAGATGGTCCGAGAGTACCGTCTAGGGATGAAATAAGCACACCATGCGGCTTCCGTTCTTCTACGGCTGGGTCGTGGTCGCCGTGACCTTCGTCACCATGGCCATCGGCGTCAACGCGCGCACCGCCTTTTCATTGTTCTTTCCGCCGATCATCTCCGAATTCGGCTGGGAGCGCGGCGTCACCGCGGGCGCCTTCTCCTTCGGCTTCGTGGTGTCGGGCGTGGTCAGCCCGCTGATCGGCCGCCTGATGGATCGCGCTGGTCCGCGCGCGGTGATGGAGCTCGGCGTCGTGCTGATGGGCGGCGGGCTGCTGCTCGCACCGCTGACCAGCCAGCCCTGGCATCTCTATGTGACCATCGGCGTCATGGTCGGCGCCGGCAGCGTCTGTCTCGGTTATTCCGGCCAGTCGCTGTTTCTGCCGAACTGGTTCATCCGCAAGCGCGGCTTCGCCATCGGTATCGCTTTCGCCGGCGTCGGCATCGGCTCCGTGACGCTGCTGCCGTGGGTGCAGCACATGATCGAACAGACCGGCTGGCGCACCGCCTGCACGGCGATGGGACTGCTCGTCCTGATCGCGCTGGCGCCGATCAATCTGCTGCTGCGCAAGCGCCCCGAGGACATCGGCCTTCAGCCGGACGGCGATGCCGCGCCGGCCGCAGGCGCGACGAAATCCGTCTCCAACATCGTCGATCCGGTCTGGGCCGGCACCGAATGGACGCTGCAACGCGCCGTCACGACCGCGCGTTTCTGGTGGATCGCGCTCGGCTATTTCTGCGGCCTTTACATCTGGTACGCGGTGCAGGTGCACCAGACCAAATTCCTGCTCGACATCGGCTTCAGTCCCAGCGTTGCGGTGTGGGCACTCGGCATCGTCAGCCTGCTCGGCATTCCCGGCCAGATCGCGCTGGGGCATGTCTCCGATCGCATTGGCCGGGAATGGGTCTGGGCGATCAGCTGCGCAGGCTTTGTCGTCTGCTTCGCTGCGCTGATCGCGCTGAAGTATCAATCTTCGTTCTGGCTGGTTTATCTCATGGTGTTCACGCAAGGCGCGCTCGGCTACGGCCTCACCTCGATCATGGGCGCGGTGGTGTTCGAGATTTTTCAAGGCAGGCATCAGGGCAGCATCTTCGGCACGATCATGCTGGCGGCGCTGGCGGGTGGTGCGGCTGGACCGTGGGTGACGGGCTTCCTCTATGATCGCGCCGGTGACTACACGCTGGCTTTCGCCGTCGCAATGGTCGTGAGCGGATTGTCGGCGTTCGCGATCTGGCAGGCCGCGCCGCGCAAGGTGCGGGCCGTGGCCGGCCGGCTGCACGAGCTCGAAGCAGGATCCGAATAGGTTGCGTGCGCATCAAGATGCAATGAAGCCAGCAAGAAGTCCACGCTCACGGCGAACCCGGCGCTCGATGCTCACGCTCGGGCGTCGGGGAAATTCACCGCTGGCCGGCATTCGGTCCAAGTAGACGCCGACGCGCTTTCACAAGCGCACGATCGACAGACGACGAGCTGTCGAAGCATTGAACGGAGATCCCGCGAGATCCGTTGAAATCTCTTGTGAAAACGCCTTGTGACAAGGGATGCGGCAGCAGTCACTCGGCTACGGTTCCAACGCGCAGGTCTGGACCGTCGTTTGCCGATGTCGGATAATTGAATCTGATTTGGCGGTGGCGCTGCGCTCCCCAATCTCCTCACATAAGAGATGCATCCCATGGCACAGGGCGCCTTCGCGCAGAAGCTCGAACGATTTTTGCATTTGAAGGATGCGCCGCCGACGCTGGTCACGCGTTCGCTGCGCAGCGCCGAGCTCGCCGTCACCGAAACCCGCGATGATCATCCCATGACGCGTCTTTCCGAGTCGATGCCCGCGGAGGACGCCTATCTCGTCAGCCTCAAATTCCGCGATTTCGCCGATTGCGAGTGCTGGGAGCGCGGCCGATGCGTGGTCAAGAGCGATATCCGCGCCGGCGCCACCTATCTGTACGATCTGAAACGTGATCCGCGCTACGTGATCGACAAGCCCTTCCATTCCCTGTTCTTCCATCTGCCCCGGTCGGCGTTGGACGACATGGCGAGGCAAGCCGGCGCACCGCGCATCGGTGAGCTCGCCTATCAGCCCGGCGTCGGCCATGACGATGTGACGGTCCGCCATCTCGGCGCATCGTTCCTGGCGGCGTTGCGGCAGCCTGAAGAGGCCAACCAGCTCTTCATCGACCACATGATGCTTGCGCTCACCGCACATGTTGCGACGACCTATGGCGGTTTGCGGCGCGCCGCCGAGCCGGCGCGCGGCGGCCTTGCCGCCTGGCAGGTGAAGCGAGCTTGTGAAAGGCTGGAGTCCGATCTCCGCGGCAAGCTCTCGCTGGAGAAGATCGCAGCCGAGTTCGATCTCTCCGTCAGTCATTTTTCCCGCGCATTTCGCGTCTCGACCGGCCTGTCGCCGCACCAATGGCTGCTGCGTCAGCGCGTGGACACGGCCAAGCAATTGATGAGGGCGCGCGAGCTGTCGCTGGCGGAGATTGCGATATCGGCCGGGTTCGCCAATCAAAGCCACTTCACGCGCGTGTTTTCCTCGGTGGTCGGCATCAGCCCGGGAATGTGGCGCCGTGAGGCGCAGGGCGCGCTGGACAGCGAAACCTGAGCTTCCGCTCAGCGGCGCCTGGTCCGGGAGATGGCGTAGGCAGCGCGCCGCGCCGCAAACATCTCGTCCGGCGGATGGCCGATGCCTTCGGCAAGGTTGGCTAGATTGAACAGAGCCGCGTCGCACGCCTTGTTTGATTCAGCGCCTGTTATCACGACCGCCCGCAGGGCCTCGACAAGGGATGTCGGCGTGGCTGCGCCGCTCGGGAACTCTGGCAGGACGGAACCCTGGCTTCGAACGATGGGGTCTTGTTTGTGGCGCGGCGCGGATCGAAGCGTCTTTCCCAAAGCGAGCATGGCTTGTCCGATCCTGCGACAAATCCCGCAGCCCGCCTGCTAGGCGGAAGCCAGCCCCGTCCTGCGCCTGAGATCCGTGATGGCGCGCAGAAAACTGTCGGCCGGCGTCGTCTCCGGATCGATCAGCCGGTGCAGGCGAAAGCCATCCTCCAGCGCGAGCACGACGGAGGCGATCCAGGGCGGATTCAGATTGTCGTTGCGCCCGTTGCTCTTCAATGTCGCCTCGACGATGTCGGCGACCAGCTTGCGTCGCGCCCGCAGGCGTTTGGCCAGTTCGGGCCGGCGCTTCTCGGCGCGCGCGACGAACAGGATCATCTCCATGTGGAGGAGGGGCGAGCGGCCGAGTGGATCCTGTCGGCTGCGATCCATCGCCTTCAGCGCCGCGATGAAGTCGTCGAGATTGTCGTGCTGCGCGAGGATGTCCAGGTTGCGCCGGATCGACTGCTCGACGTGGTCCTCGAGCATGGCGATGATCAGTTCGTCCTTGCTCTTGAAGTTCGAATAGAACGCGCCGCGGGTAAAGCCCGCCGCCGCCGCGATCGCCTCGATGCTGGCGCCGCCGATGCCGTCTTCTTCAAACACGCGGGCGGCCGCTTCGAACAGCTTGTCGCGCGTGTCGTCCCTGGTCGGTCTGGTTCTCACCCTTGACATCGGCGCAGATTAGGGCAGACTGCAACTCGATACAACAATGTATCGAGTTGATAATTTCAGGGATGGTTACGCCGGGCGATTGAGGGCAGCCTTGCGTATTCGTGTCATGCGGCAACCGATCTGAGGTCACCATGAACGAGCACGTGCAACCCGCCGGCGGACCGCTGTTCAACCCGCTCGCGCCGGATTTCATCCGCGATCCTTATCCGCACTATGAACGGCTGCGCACGATCGATCCGATCCATGTGACGCCGTTCGGCCAGTTCGTCGCCAGCCGCCACGCCGAAGTGAGTCTCGTGTTGCGCGACAAGCGCTTCGGCAAGGATTTCGTCGAGCGCACCACGCGCCGCTACGGTCCTGAGATCATGAAGGAGCCGGTGTTTCGCAGCATGAGCTACTGGATGCTGCAAGCCGATCCGCCGGACCACACCCGCCTGCGCGGCCTCGTGGTCAAGGCCTTCACCGCCCGCCGCGTCGAGGACATGCGGCGGCGGATCCAGGAGATCGTCGACCAGGCCATCGATGCCGTGATTGACCGCGGCCACATGGACCTGATCGAGGATTTCGCCTTCCGCCTGCCTGTCACCATCATCTGCGACATGCTCGGCATCCCCGAGGAACATCGCGAGGTGTTCTACAAGAGCTCGCGCGACGGCGGGCGGCTGCTCGACCCTGTGCCCCTGTCTCCGGAGGAGATCAGCCAAGGCAACGCCGGCAACCTGATGGCCCAGATGTATTTCCAGCAGCTGTTCGAGCTGCGCCGCCGCAGTCCCGGCGACGATCTCATCACCCAGCTGGTGCAGGCCGAGGAGGACGGCCACAAGCTCACCAACGACGAGCTGACCGCCAACATCATCCTCCTGTTCGGCGCCGGCCATGAGACCACGGTCAACCTGATCGGCAACGGCCTGCTCGCGCTCCACCGCAATCCGGATCAGCTTGCGCTGCTCAAGGCGCGGCCGGAGCTGATCGAAGGTGCGATCGAGGAATTCCTGCGCTACGATTCCTCGGTGCAGATGACCGGGCGCGTCACGCTGGAGGACATCGACGATCTCGGCGGCGTGAAGATTCCCAAGGGCGAGACCGTGCTGTGCCTGCTCGGCTCGGCCAACCGCGATCCCGCGGTCTACCCTGATCGGCCCGACCGGCTGGATGTCACGCGGACGAACGTCAAGCCGCTGTCGTTCGGCGGCGGCATCCATTTCTGTCTGGGTGCCCAGCTGGCGCGCATCGAGGCCGAGATCGCCATCGCCACGCTGCTCCGGCGGCTTCCGGACTTGCGCATCGATGACGTCGAAAACCCGGAATGGCGGCCGACCTTCGTGCTGCGCGGGCTGAAGCGGCTGCCGGCGAGCTGGTGAGGGCCGCGCGTTAACCTCCGCGTGCAACAGTCGCTGTGACTTCGCCACACTTCCCCCTATATAAGGGGCTGTTCCGGCGCTCCTGAGGCCCTCAGGTTCGGCCCGGGCCGGTTTGGCCGAGGGGAGACCCGTGCAGACGACGCTGCTCGGATTGGCGATTGCCTTCATCATTGCGCTGCTGGCAGCGTTGATCGGGCCTTACTACATCGACTGGAACCAGTTCAGGCCCCAGTTCGAGGCGGAGGCTGGCAAGATCATCGGCGTGCCGGTGCGGGTGGGGGGTGAGCTCGACGCGCGGCTGTTGCCGACGCCGACGCTGCGGCTGCGCGCCGTCACCTTCGGCGGCAACAACGATCTCGGCCGCCTGCGCGCCGACAAGCTCGACGTCGAGTTCAGCCTGGGCTCCCTGATGCGCGGCGAATGGCGTGCCACCGAGCTTTCCTTGGGCGGCATGGCGGTCGATGTTGGCCTCGATGCGCGCGGGCGGGTCGATTTGCCGTCCACCGCGAGCGGCACCTTCAATCTGGCGTCCCTCGCCATCGAGCGGCTGAACCTCAGCGGCCGCATCGCCTTGCATGATGCCGCCAGCCGCTCGACGCTGGAATTGAACGACATTGCCTTCTCAGGCGACGTGCGCTCGCTCGCAGGCTCGGTGCGGGGCGACGGCAGTTTCACGACTCGTGGAGTGCGCTACCCGTTCCGCGTCTCCTCCGGCCCCAGCGCCGACGGCAGCGCGACCCGTCTCCACCTCAACGTCGATCCCGGCGAGCGCGCCATCCTCGCCGATCTCGAAGGCGTGCTAGCCTTCGACAACCGCCAGCCGAAATTCGACGGCGCGCTGACGCTCGCGGTGCCCGCGACCAAGAAGGCGGGCGAGGTGGGGCCGACGCCCTGGAAGCTCGCGACCAGGCTCAAGGCCGATCCGGCCGGCGCGAAATTCGATCAGATCGACGCGAGCTTCGGCACGGAGGACACTGCGCTGAAGCTCGGCGGCGTCGGCGATCTCAGGTTCGGCGCCTCGCCGCTGCTGCGCGCGGTGCTGTCGGCGCGGCAGGTCGATGCCGACAGGCTGACCGCCAAGGACGATGCCGATCCGCAGCGCGTCGTGGCGGCGCTACGCGCTGGGCTCGCGGCGATCCCGCAGGTGCCGATCCCGGCGCAGATCGAGTTCAATGCCGATCAGATCATGCTCGGTGGCCGTCCGCTCCAGAACATCGCGACCGAGCTTGCGACCGACGGCAGGTCCTGGACCTTCCGGCGGCTCGAGCTGCGCGCGCCCGGCATGACGCAGCTCTCGCTCAACGGCGCAGCTCCCGGCGCCGACAGTTTCAGCGGCCGGCTCAGCGTCGAGTCCTCAGACCCCGACACGCTGGTGGCCTGGCTGCAGGGCCGCAGCGAGATCAACCGCCGCAGCACGCGGCCGCTGCGCCTCGCCGGCGACGTGACCATCGCCGCCAATCATTTCGCCATAGACAGGCTGAAGGCCGACATCGACGGCGGGGCGGTGGAAGGCCGCATCGCCTTCGTGCAGACAGGCGCGAGCAAGGGCTCGGGGATCGATGCGGCGCTCAGGGCCGACCGGCTCGATCTCGATGCCGCCGCGAGCTTCGTGCGCGCGCTCGCCGGCCCGCAGGGCGAGTGGCCGGAGGAGGCAAAGCTCTCGCTCGACATCGGCCGCGCGATCTCCGCCGGCCAGGAGCTGCGGCCGTTCGCAGCCAAGCTCTCTTACAGCCCAGCATCGCTGTCGCTGGAGCAGTTGCGCTTCGGCCAGCCCGGCGGCGTGACCACCGAGGCGAGCGGCAGCTTCGACCGCACCAACGCCACCGGCAAGCTCGCGCTGAAATCCTCGGCCAATTCGCTGCGTGAGCTCACCGCGCTGATCGAGCCGTTCGCGCCCGCGGTGCGCGCGCGCTTCGATGCCCTTCCGTCATTGCCTGGCGCGACCCGCATCAAGCTCGATCTCAGCCTCGACAAGAACGCCGAGCATACGGATCGCAGCAATGCCCGCGTCGCGCTCGAGCTCGACGCACCGCAGCTGAAGGCCACGGCGACGCTGGCGGCGCAGACACCGGCCGCCGCCATCGGCGGCCTCGACCTCGACCGCCTGCGCAACAGCGACTTCACGCTGGACTCGAAAGTTTCTGCGCCGCAGGCCGGCGTGCTGTTGGCGCTGCTCGGGCTCGATCGCATGGCGGCCGCGGGCGAGGGCGCTTCGCAATTCGAAGGCCGGCTGAGCGGCGCCTGGCACCGTCCAATGCAATTGAACGCAAAGCTCAGCGGCGGCGGCCTTGATGCGGACGCGCAGGGCAGCGTCGACCTGTCGGAGCCCAAAGGCAGCGTGAATTTGCGCGTGCGCAACGTCAACCTCGCGCCGCTGTTCGGGACCGGCACGACCGACAAGTCGATGCAGGGCGTCAGCCTGTCCTCGCGCCTCACGCTCTCCGGCAACCGCCTCACCTTCAACGATCTCGACGGCAGCGCGGCTGGCGCGCATCTGCGCGGGCGTTTCGCGGTGACGCTCGATCAGGACAAGAACGTCGACGGCGAGGTCGGTCTCGACTCGCTCGATCTGGCGCCGGCGCTCGCAATCGCCATCGGCGCGGCCGGACATGAGTCCGGCGAGCCGCTCAGTGCAGGACTCGTCAGCGGCTGGCGCGGCCGCATCGCCTTCCAGGCGTTGCGCGCAACGTTGCCCGGCGGCATCGAGCTGCGCCCCTTCGGCGGCGTGATCCGGAGCGACAGCCAGTCGCTCGCGCTCGATGCGCTCAAGGGCGGCCTCGGCGGCGGCGAGATGTCCGCGAGCCTTGACGCGCGCAATGGCGCGGCTGGTCTTGCGCTGAACGCGCGCGTCGAGCTCAGCAATGTCGACGCGGCGGCGCTGCGCTATCGCGACCTTGCGCTGCCCAAGGGGCGCGCCACGGTGCAGATGGCGCTGACCAGCCAGGGTCGCAGCGTCGCGGCCTTGACCGGTGCGCTCGCCGGCAACGGCACGGTGACGCTCGAGTCCGCCGAGATCACCGGCCTCAATCCCCGTGCCTTCGAGATCGCCATCCGCGCCAGCGACGGCGGCCAGGTCAGTGACGACAACCGGCTGCGGCAGCTGGTCGAGCCCGCGCTGTCGGCGGGTCCCATTGCGGTGCCCTCGGCGCAGATTCCGTTCACGATCCGCGACGGCCGCCTGCGCGTCGGCGCGACGCCGTTGGAAGCGAAGAACGCCCGCGCCATCGTCTCCGGCGGCTACGACATTCCCGCCGACCAGGCCGACATTCGCGCCAGCCTGACGCCGATCATGACCGGCCTCTCCGGCGCACCGCCCGAGATCCAGCTGTTCGCGGCAGGGCCTCCCGACAAGCTGAGCCGCACCATCGACCTCGCGCCGCTGTCGTCATGGCTTGCGGTGCGCACGATCGATCGGGAGACGCGGCGGCTCGATGCCATCGAGCGCGGCGAGCCGCCGCCGGCCACTGCCGCGCTGCCGACGCTGGTCTCGCCCGATCCGGAGCCCCCGCTGCTGGATGTGCCGCTGCCCGGCCGCGATCCGCGCCGCGCGCCGCCCAAGCCGAAGGCCGCGCCGACGCCGAAGGCGCCGCAGGCCGCTCCCGCCGCGCCAAGCCATCAACTCACAAGCCCTCAACTCACAAGCCCTCCACTCACGAGCCCGCCGCTCGCAAGCCAGCAGGCCGCGCCGCTGCCGCCGCCGATCGACGTGAAGCCTGCCCCCGGCCCGCCACCTCCCAAGCCCAGGCCAAAGCCGCCGCTGGTGCTGACGCCGCAGAATCCGTGAGGCGACAGCGTTGGCGGCTGGGCTCGATTCACCTCTCGCTACGGGAGAGGTGAAGCACCTTGCCCGCCGGTTAACCCATTCCCTCGCATTTGAAGGAATTTTCGTCGGCAAAACTGATTTGCCGATTTTACTGAATTCTCGCGTTTCATCTCTAGCGTCGGTTCCCAGAGGAATTTGGCGTCTCGCCGCGAGCGGCGGGACGGCGTGCCAAAGGGCTACCAAGAACTGGGGTGATCGAGATGAACGGGGCGAAATCGCTTCTACAGGATCTGGACGACGCGATCGCGCGCGGCACCGACGAAAGCAGGGCGAAGGCGTTGTGGCATGCGACCGATATTCTGATCACCGGCCGCTACAGCGACGATGAGATCAGCATGTTCGGCGAGGTCATCGGCCGGCTCGCCGACGAGATCGAGGTTGCTGCGCGCGCGCAGCTCTCCGAAGTCATGTCGGCGTGCGATCACGCCCCGCTCAACGTCATCGAAAAGCTCGCCCTCGACGACGAGATCGAGGTCGCAGGCCCCGTGCTGCGCGACTCCACGCGTATCGACGAGAAGATGCTGGTCGAGAGCGCCATGACCAAGGGCCAGGCGCATCTGCTCGCGATTTCCCAGCGCCAGTCGCTCGGCGAGGCCGTGACCGACGTGCTGGTCAAGCGCGGCAACCAGGAGGTCGTGACGTCGGTTGCCAAGAACGAGGGGGCGCGTTTCTCCGGATCTGGCCTGCTGCACATGGTCCGCCGCGCCGAGGGCGATTCGATCCTTGCCGAACAGCTCGGCCTGCGCAAGGACGTGCCGCGCCACATCTTCCAGCAGCTGATCGCGAAGGCGTCGGAAGACGTCCGCCGCCGCCTCGAGACCGAGCGGCCCGAGATGATGGCGCAGATCCAGAGCTCGGTGACCGGGGTCACCGGCGATCTCCAGTCCAAGTTCGGCCCGTCCTCGCGCAGCTATTTCGTCGCCAAGCGCGTGGTCACGACCCAGTACCGGCAGGGCAACCTCAATCAGGACTCCATCTCGAACTATGCGCGTCAGCACCGTTTCGACGAGGTGCAGATCGGCCTGTCGCTGCTCTCGTCACTGCCTGTGGACGTGATCGAGCGCGCGCTGATGGACCGCAACCGCGAGATGATCCTGGTCTTGTGCAAGGCGCTCGACTTCTCCTGGGACACGACGATGTCGCTCCTGTTCCTGGGCGCCAAGGATCACCTGATCACGGCGCGCGACCTCCAGGACAACGAGCGCGAGTTCGGCCGGCTCAAGATCGAGACCTCGCGCAGCATCCTGAAGTTCTACCAGTCGCGCAAGACCGGCGCGGGTGCCGAAACCGCGACGGGCCGTCAGCCCGAGCTGCAAATACACTGAGCGGGTTCATTCAGCGGGAATCGAGAGGGGAGTATCTGCAATGTTGCCTCAATTCGGCACCGCCGTTCGCAAGAAGAATCTCGGCAATGCCGTCACCGCCGATCTCGGCGGCGCAGCTCCGGACAAGGCCTCGGTGGATGCCGCCTGGCTCGTGCTGGAAGCCGCCAACGACCTCGGCGACCACGCCGCGGTGGACGCCTGCCGGCGCGTCATCGACGCCGAGCTGAACGGCACGGCAGCGCGCAGCTCGGACGTCGATCTGGTGCTGGGGTATTTCAGGTAGGGCGCGTCCCTCGCGACCGCACCAAGACCGTCATTGCGAGTGAAACGAAGCAATCCAGAATCCTTGCCTGGGACAGTCTGGATTGCTTCGCCGCGCTCGCAATGACCGACGGTTGTCTCGCTCATCGCCGCTTTCGATAGATCACGACGTCCTCGCCTTTGCGGTTCGTGCTCCGCTCGAGGAGATAGTTTGATCTTTCCAGCACGCGGCGGGATGCAGCGTTGGCGACATTGACGATGCCGATGAGGGACGGCAGCTTCAGGTGGGACAGCCCGATGTCCGTCAGCGCGGTCGCCGTTTCGCTGGCAAATCCCCGGCCCCAGAACTCGCGCTTTAACGCGTAGAGAATCTCGATCTCGTCGATGTCGTCCACGAGGATGTGCCGGAGGCCCGCTCGTCCGGCGAAGGCTCCATCTTTCGTTTGCAGTGTCCAGAGCCCGAAGCCGTGCTGGTCCCAATGGGCCATGTTGGTGGCGAGATAGGCCTTCGTTGTCTCCGCCGAACGCACCCCGCCGAGATAGCGTGACACCTCGGGATCCAGATGGAGCGCGACGAGATCGGCAAGGTGACTTTCGTTCAGCCTCTCGGCGGTGAGTCGGTCGGTCCTGAAATGGTTCATGGAGACAGATCGCCGCTTCCGTTGGCGGGTCGTTCATGCCGCTATCGCTGCGGGCTGATCATGGCATCATGCCCCTGTTTTGCCCGACGGGTCAACGGGCGTAGTCCGTAGATGGGGTAGCGGGCCGACCAACCAAGCCGTTGCGTCCGACGCAAAACACAAAGAGGAAAACACAAAAAGGCCCCGCCGAAGCGGGGCCCCTTGTTCGATCGTGTGGCTCGCACTAATCGTCCCAATGATGATAACGACGGATCACGACGCCGCGGTCGTAGTCGCGGTCGTGATAGTACCAGCCACGATGCCAGCCGCGGTCATGCTCGTATACGCGCGCGCGGGGGCCGTCATAATAGTCCCTGTCGCCGCCGACATAGACGCCGAAGCCGCCCGCGTTGGCGATGGTGGGGGTACCGATTGCAAGCGTCGCTAGCGCTGCGAGAGCGTAAGTCAGCTTCTTCATCTGTTCCTCCTTGGTTTGCGTCCGTCGCGAGTCAACGATCGCCACCATCGTCTGTTGCAGGAACGGGCAGGAAACTTTCTTGAATGGCTGTTCAGGTGGGTTGCGTTCAAGAACTTCATCGAAGCAGCCCGATGGAACTGCGCTAGGCGAGTCCCGCTGTTCCAATTGGTCCCCAATGACACGAGACATTGAACGGGCTGTCGCATATGGGGCAGAATGTGTGAGAGCGGTTCGGCCTTCGACTGTGTCGCCATCCTACGATGCTAAGGTTGCTGCGTTCTCACCGTTTGATGCGATAGATCACGACGTCCTCGCTGTGATGAATCGTGCTCTTCTCGAGAACATAGTTCGCCTTCTCCAACACGCGGCGGGATGCGACATGGCCGACGAAGACGAGGCCGATGAGGGATGGCAGCTCGAGTTGCGCCAGCCCGATGTCGGTCAGCGCGGACGCGATCTCGCTTGCAAGTCCGGCCACCCAGAATTCGCGCTTGAACGTATGGGCGATCTCGATCTCGTCCACGTCATCCACGAGGATGTCCCTGATGCCCGATCGCCCGGCGAACGCGCCGTCTTTCGTTCGGAGCGCCCACAGGCCAAAGCCGTGCTGGTCCCAATGGGCCATGTTGACGTCGAGAGGTCTTCGCCGCCACCGCCGAGCGCACTCCGCCGAGATAACGCGACACCTCGGCATCGAGATGCAGTACGACGAGGTCCGGGAGATGATCTGCGTGGAGTCGCTCGGCGATCAGCCATTCCGTGCTGAAGCGATCCATGAATTCTGATGGCGATTGGGTTGGCTGCGATCCCGACTGCTTGAAGGCCGACGATGCCATCCTGCCAGTATTTTTCCCGACGGGTCAACCGGCCCAAGTATCGAGACCGGAGGCGGCTCAAGTTGCCTCCGGTTGATTGGATCGATTGTTGATGCGCTCGCGCGCGTCTCAATAGCAGGGCGGATAGGGGTAATATCCGCAAGCCCGGCGATAGCCATAGGCCCCATAGGCCGCAGCTCCCGCCGCTGCCGCGCCGTAATACGCCCGCCGATGGACCCTGCGGTTGACGCCTGCAACGCTCATCGGCGTCAGGGGACGCCCGACGCGGGCTTCGGCGGTATCGACGGATACGGCGAGTGCATCCGCCGGCGAGTAGCGGAGCGACAGGGGCGCTGCCGTGAACAGCGCGGCGGTGACGAACAATCCGATCAGCTTGGCATGTCCAGCCATGTACTCTCTCCCTTTGCAGGACGACGAGCTAGCCTGACAGGCCGATGACCTCCGCCATTGACTAAAATCAAAGGTCGCAGTTCCGACGGGATCGCGAGTATCGCCCCGCGACGTCGATTGCCGTCCTCACCCCAAATTCGACGAGCCGTTCGATTTGATCTGCATCAAGCGTGGCGGTCGCGCCCGCACCGCAGCGACAAGTCGGCCGCTTGTGCTGGATGGCTTCGCGCGGCGGCGAGTCCGCGCGCACCATCGCAAGTGCATTGGCAACCGCGGTTGTCTCCGCTCGAACGACCGGCAGCTCCGCAGGGGCGCGGGGTGCAGGCTCAGTGATCGAAGGCGCGGATGTCTCCGCAGCGACCGCCGGCAAGGTCGTGTCGAGGATCACGCGCTCGGGCCATTTTCGGTCCGAGTGAATGCGTATGGCCGGCCGCTCCACGGCCGTCCTCTCGGTGACGGCGCCTTGGGCACACAAAATTCCGCCCCGAAGAGGAGCGCGAGCAATGCTGCGCCGATCTTCCAGAAGTACGCCAGCAACGGCATCTCGGTCGCTCCGTGCCCCCCACAATGGGCCCAGCTTGCGACGACCTTGCGTCATCCTTGGATTTGCTGCGAGAGCCGGCTTGATTCAAATCAAGCGCGCGAAGAAATCTCCAGCACCGCGTGGGTCATTGTTCGACCATGCCATGGTGCCCGTGTTTCGCCCGACGGAGCAACAGGTACGTCGGGATCAAGGCATGTGAGCGCGGAGGGGGTCCAGCGATGCGTTATGCGAGGAAATGCCGGGTTTTGCGGCGCGCCATCCGGGCGACGGCCGGATGGTTCCTTGCACAGGCGTAAGCCCTTGATTTCACAATCCCCGTCTACTGTGCATGGGGTTGTTTTCGCCGTTTTTGTTTTGGGAGGGGCTAGCCCGCCGCAAGCGCGACGGCGACGTTGTACGTCACGAGGCTCGCGGCATAGGCCAGCACCAGCATGTAGGTGAAGGTCACGCCCATCCATCCCCAGCTTCCGGTTTCGCGCCGGATCACGGCGAGCGTGGAGGCGCATTGCGGGGCGAAGATGTACCAGGCCAGCATCGACAGGGCGGTTGCGAGCGACCATTTGGTCGCCAGCACCTGGCCGATCTGCTCGGCCGCCTCCTTGCCGCCTTCGATCGCATAGACGGTGCCGAGGGCTGCGACCGCGACCTCGCGGGCCGCCATGCCGGGGATCAGCGCAACCGCGATCTGCCAGTTGAAGCCGACCGGCGCGAGCAGCGGCGCAAGCGCCTTGCCGATCATCGCCGCCAGGCTGAAATCGATGGCGGGCTCGGTGCTGCCTGCCGGCGGCTGCGGGAACGAGGCCAGGAACCAGATCAGCACCATCATCGAGAAGATCGTGGTGCCGGCGCGCACCAGGAACATCTTGGCGCGGGTGTAGATGCCGATCGCGATCGATTTCAGCCGCGGCATTTTGTAGTCCGGCAGCTCCAGCATGAACGGTGCCGGCGCAAAGTCGCGCAGCATGAAAAACTTGATCAGGAACGAGACGACGAGCGCGCTGGTGATGCCGGCCGCATAAAGGCCGAACATCACGAGGCCCTGGAGATTGATGAAGCCCCAGACGTCCCTGGCCGGAATGAAGGCGGAGATGATCAGCGTGTAGACCGGAATGCGCGCCGAGCAGGTCATCAGCGGCGCGATCAGGATCGTGGTCAGCCGGTCGCGCTTGTTGTCGATCACGCGCGTCGCCATGATGCCGGGAATGGCGCAGGCAAAGCTCGACAAGAGCGGAATGAAGGCGCGGCCGTGCAGGCCGGCGCCGCCCATGATGCGGTCCATCAGGAACGCGGCGCGCGCCATGTAGCCGAAATCTTCCAGGAGCAGGATGAACAGGAAGATGATGATGATCTGCGGCAGGAACACGATGACGCTGCCGACGCCCGCTATCACGCCGTTCTGAAGGAAGCTCTGCAACAGACCGTCGGGGAGGGTGGCGTGGACGAACTCGCCGAGTACATCGAAGCCGGACTGCAGCAGCTCCATCAGCGGCTTCGCCCAGGCGAACACCGCCTGGAACATCACGAACAGGATCAGCGCGAGCACGATGAGGCCGGCGACCGGATGCAGCACCACGGCGTCGATCCGCGCGGTCCAGGTGTCGGGGCTAGCAGGCAGGCTGACGCAGTCGGCGATGATGCGGTCGGCCTCGCGCTGGGTGGCGCGCAATTCGCTGACGCTGAGCGCGCGCCAGCTGTTCTCCTGTGGCTCGGCGGCAAGCTTGGCCGAGATCTCGTCGGTCAGCGCGAGCAGGTCGGCCGTGCCGCCCCTGCGCACCGCGATCGAGGTGACCACGGGCACGCCGAGCTCCTTGGCGAGCCGCTCGACGTCGACAGTGATGCCGCGGCGGCTCGCGATGTCGAACATGTTGAGCACGAGGATCATCGGCCGTCCGGTGCGCTTGAGCTCGAGCAGCAGGCGGATGGTCAGGCGCAGATTGGTGGAATCGGCGACGCACAGCACGAGATCGGGCACCGTCTCGCCGGTGGCCTTGCCGAGCACGAAGTCGCGGGTGATCTCCTCGTCCGGGCTGCGGCCGCGCAGCGAGTAGGTGCCGGGCAGGTCGACCACCGAGACCTGGCGTCCCAAGGGGGTGACGAAGAAGCCTTCCTTGCGCTCGACGGTGACGCCGGGATAATTCGCGACCTTCTGCCGGCTGCCGGTCAGGGCGTTGAACAGCGAGGTCTTGCCGCTGTTTGGCGTGCCCACCAGGGCGAGATGCAGCAGGGGTAATTCCATGTATCAAGGGCCCGGGATGAGGCGTCCCGTCGCTATCTAAGCGACGATGATGGCCATGGCTTCGCGACGGCGGACCGCGATGGTGATGCTGTCGACTCGCACGGCGATCGGGTCGCCCCCGACCAGCCCCTCATGCAAGATCTCGACCCGGGCGCCCTCGACGAAGCCGAGTTCGATCAGGCGGCTCTCGAGCTCGACATCCGAGAGCGCCGAGCCCGCCTGCTTGGCGGCAAGGTGCTGGATGACGCCGGTATAGCCACGCTGGGCCAGGCCCAGCGGCATATGCGAACGCGTGTCGGTGGTGTCGGTCATGCCCTGTATTTTCAACGCAGGGCATTGAGGTCAAGCGCGCGCGCCCGCCGAAGCTGCATCTTAGAGTGATTTTAAACTGCAGAGGCCGGGGCGCCGTCGAGGGCGCCCCCTGACGGGCTATTGCGCCGGGACCTTGTCCGGCTGGGCGGCCATGGCCCGGCTCTTGAAGTAATCCAGGACGAAGAGACGGATCGCCGACGACAGATTGCCCTGCTGGCGGTTGTTGTCGATCTCGCCGACCAGCTCGGACAACGTCATGTTGCGCAGGCCGGAGATTTCCTTCATGCCGTTCCAGAACGCCTCTTCCAGGCTGACGCTGGTCTTGTGACCGGCGACGACGATCGACCGTTTCACGACCGGCGACTTCATGGCTGCTCCTCGCGATCGATCCGGTGCTGGTCCAGATGCTGCTTGGCCTGGTCCCCCCGCTTCTCCTCCGCCGACCGTTCCGCCTTCGTGCGCCCGAATTTCGCCCGGTTGGCGTCCGCCTGTTTCGCCGAGGCTTCCCGCTCGGCGCGCTTCCTGAAACGATTCAGGTTGATGACGTTCCCCATGCCGCGTCTCCATCATCCGCTCCTCTTCAGGCAGGATGAAACATTCAGAAACAGGGTGCCGCGTTGCGCCCCACAAGAGTTGATCGCCATTCGCTCGTCCTCGTCAATCGGCCCCTCGGGCCACCAAACGATAAATTTCGCCCGGTCGAGGGGCGGAAGGGCTGCGTAGCACGCCGCCCCGCCGCGACATTGACGGTAATCAAATCCCGCCCGCAAAACCGCATATTTTTGAGCGCCGAGCGTCCGTATCATTACGGAGGACTATCGGAATCTATCCCGGGCTGGTCATCTTCTCCGGGCGCACCAGGCGGTCGAACTCCTCCGCCGAGACGAAGCCGAGCCGCAGCGCCTCCTCCTTCAGCGTGGTGCCGTTGGCATGCGCGGTCTTGGCCACCTTGGCGGCGTTGTCGTAGCCGATCTTCGGGGCCAGCGCCGTCACCAGCATCAGCGAGCGCTCCATCAGGTCTTTGATGCGCTTTTCGTCGGCGCGGATGCCGCTGACGCAATGCTCGGTGAAGGAGCGCGCGGCATCGGCCAGCAGGCGGATCGAGTGCAGCATGTTGTAGGCCAGCACGGGCTTGTAGACGTTGAGCTCGAAATGGCCCTGGCTGCCGGCGACGGTAATGGCGGTGTGATTGCCGAATACCTGGCAGCACACCATGGTCATCGCCTCGCACTGCGTCGGATTAACCTTGCCCGGCATGATCGAGGAGCCCGGCTCGTTCTCCGGCAGGATCAATTCGCCGAGGCCCGAACGCGGGCCAGAGCCGAGCAGGCGGATGTCGTTGGCGATCTTGAACAGGCCGGTCGCGACCGAATTGATGGCGCCGTGCGCCAGCACATAGGCGTCGTTCGAGGCCAGTGCCTCGAATTTGTTGGCGGCGC
This sequence comes from Bradyrhizobium sp. STM 3561, assembly GCF_045571455.1. Lineage (NCBI taxonomy): Bacteria > Pseudomonadati > Pseudomonadota > Alphaproteobacteria > Hyphomicrobiales > Nitrobacteraceae > Bradyrhizobium > Bradyrhizobium sp. STM 3561. The sequence continues at coordinate 4,729,115 of NZ_CP120695.1, read as the reverse complement.
TTGTGAAGGGGAGCTTCGTGATCCCGGCAACGTGCTTTGCGAACAGTTTTGCAAAGCGCGGCTTCGAGTTGAGGCCGGTGCCGACGGCAGTGCCGCCCTGCGCCAGCGGATAGAGGTCCTTCACCGCGACCTTGAGCCGGGCGATGCCGCTTTCGACTTGCGCGGCATAGCCGGAAAATTCCTGGCCGAGCGTCAAGGGCGTCGCATCCTGCGTATGCGTGCGGCCGATCTTCACGATCTTCGAAAACTCCTTCTCCTTCTTGCGCAGCGCGCGCAGCAGCTCGCCGAGGGCGGGGACGAGATCGGCATTGATGCGGCTTGCGGCCGCGATGTGCATCGCGGTCGGGAAGGAGTCGTTCGACGACTGGCTCATGTTGACGTGGTCGTTGGGGTGCACCGGCTTCTTGGCGCCGAGGTCGCCGCCGAGCAGCTCATTGGCGCGGTTGGCGATCACCTCGTTGAGATTCATGTTGCTCTGCGTGCCCGAGCCGGTCTGCCACACCACAAGCGGGAAATGATCGTCGAGCTTGCCCTCGATCACCTCGCGCGCGGCGCGGATGATGGCATTGGCGCGGCGCTGGTCGAGCAGGCCGAGCTCGAGATTGGACTGCGCGGCGGCCAGTTTGACGATGCCGAGCGCATGCACCAGCGAGATCGGCATACGATCGGTGCCGATGCGAAAGTTCTGGCGCGAACGCTCGGTCTGCGCCCCCCAATAACGATCGGCGGGCACCTCGATGGGACCGAAGCTGTCGGTCTCGGTGCGGGTTGCGGGGCGTGAAGCGCGGGTCGTTTTGGCCATGAGCACATCCATTCTGCCGCGCGAAATGCCGCACGGCCTTTTCGTGTGCTTCTCTATATAGGCAGTTTGACCGTGTGCGACGGGCGCGGGCCCAACCTAGATCATTTCTTGCGGAAACGATCGAGCCGCACGACTTCGGCGCCGCCCTGGCTCGGCGGGGGCGGTTCATCGGCAGCTTCTGCTTTTTCCGTGGCAGGTGCCGGGACCGACACGGCCGATGGCGCGGGCGCTGCCGGCAAATTCTCGGGTGCGACCTCGGCGACGTCCGAGGTGTCGAACTGGAGGCCGAACTTCACGGATGGATCGAGGAAGCTCTTGATGGCACTGAACGGCACCACCAGCCGCTCCGGAATGCCGCCGAAGGACAAGCCGACCTCGAAACGGTCCTCGAGCACGGTCAGGTCCCAGAACTGGTGCTGGAGGATGATCGTCATCTCGTCCGGATATTGCGCGAGCAGCCGCGGCGACAACTTCACGCCTTCGGCCTTCGATACGAAGGTGATGAAGAAATGGTGCTCGCCCGGCAGGCCATGGGCCGCGGCATCGGTCAGCACCTTCCGCAGCACGCCGCGCAGCGCGTCGCGGGCCAGCACATCGTATCGGATATGATCGGTCGCCATGGTGGTCCTGTTGCATCCCCGAAGCCGGACCCTGCCGGCCCGACTCGCCAAGCCGCAATAGTACCGCGCCTGACGGATGAGCAGGAGTCCCCGCCGGGGAAGAAATCAAAAGAGTAAAGTGGAGGCTTCTGTTGCCAGGTGCCTCCGAACCCCGCCTAGCGGAGCTTAACCCACTAGGACTTTAGAGTGGTCTTTCAAACTGCGTTACGCAGCCTGAGCAACCGGAGCAAAGTTGTCGTTGGCAACTATTGCAGTAGCCCGATAACGGCGGAACAATACCGGGAAAAAGTACGCCCTTTACGCCCTCGTCGATCCTATTTCGCCCCCGCCAAAGCTCAGCTTCAGAACACGCCCGATACTGGGCTTTGGTGGAGGCGCCGGGTACCGCCCCCGGGTCCGAATGGTTTATTACGACGACCGTTTATTTCCATAGCCGGCGAACCGGCACCCCCAATATAGGGGGTAAAGGTCACAAAAAACAGAGGCTTGGAAGGGCGATCCTGTGGTTCCCTTTGGATAGGTTCCGGACCGTCCTGTCCTCGGATTCAGCACCGGCCGTCGAAGAGCCGGATCTCGCCGCCGCACCGCTCGGCCTGGTCGCCCTGTTCCTGGCCTTCGCCACGATGTCGCTGTTCGCCGTCGGCGGAGCCGCGGCGGCGGTGCCCGAGATGCACCGCATCGCGGTCGAGGTGAATCACTGGATGACCGACAAGCAGTTCACTGACGCCTATGCGATCGCGCAGCTCTCGCCAGGTCCAAACGTGCTTATCGTGACGTTAATCGGCTATGCCGTCGCGGGCATCCCCGCCGCGCTGGCCGCAACGCTGGCGATGTGCCTGCCGACGGCGCTGCTTGCCTGTTATGTCAGTCGGCTCCTGAACCGCCCCAGCCAATCGCGCTGGCCCGGCCTGATCCAGGCTGCACTGGTTCCGCTCTCGATGGCTCTGATGGCAGCGAGCGCCTTGATCCTGGCCCAGTCGACCGATCGCTCAATTGCTGCATTGCTTCTGACCGCGATTGTTGCGGTGGTTGCGTCCATTTCGCGCATCAATCCACTCTGGCCCCTGCTGGAGGCGTGTTGGGTTTTGCTGGCATTGTGTGATGAAAATCGCTAGGCAGTGATCCGGGCGGGGTATCCAGTTCCAGCCGATTTAGAACAACAGTGCTCGTGACTTAAGGGTCGCGGAGGAGACAAGCATGGCCGACACGATGGGCCACTCAGCGACGGCCACCCGAAATACCAAGGTGGCGCTCGGCTTTTGTCTGCTGGCGATTGCGCCGCAGATATTCGAATTGATCTGGTCGATCGGGACGATCTTCGGCTGGGGCACCGGCCGCGGCCCGACCGCTGTGGTGATCAGCCACGCCACGGCGTTGCTTGCCGGCGCGCCTGGAGCCTTGATTGGAGCGGCCAGCGGTGACACCAAGAAGGTATCGTCCGAGGTGCTGCTCGCGCTGATCTATTCCTACCCGCTGTTCGTGGTGGCGATCCTCACGTTTTTCATGACGATCCGGTCGGCTCAGGATTATGTCGGAGGCGTCGTCCTCATGGCGGTTGCGCTGTTCGCGCTGTGGGCAGGGAGCGACCTGCAGGGCATGCGGGGCTTCTCTTTCGGGGCGGGTACGGCGCCACGCATGTTCGGCGGACTCCTGGTCGCGTTATCGGCCGGAATCGCCTTGACCGGTCTTCTGACCGATGGGCCGCCAATGGCCCATTATTCCTGGCGCGGGCCGCTGTTCGTGATGGCCGGGATCCTGTTCTTCGCGCTGGCAATCCGGCCGCTCGGCCTCGTGGTCACGGGCTTTATCAGCTTCATGATCGCGGCGGCGGGCTCGCAGGAGACGCGCTGGCTTGAAGCGGCCATCGTCGGCGCCTGCCTGACGCTGGGTTGCGCAATCCTGTTTCCATACGTGCTCGGGCTGCCGATGCCGATGTTCCCGCGTTTCCTGGCTCAGTGAGGCTGTGATGGAGCTTTTTGCCAATCTCGCTCACGGTTTTGTCGTCGCCTTCTCTCCGATCAACCTGTTGATGTGCCTGATCGGTGCGCTGGTCGGCACGCTGGTCGGCGTGCTCCCGGGCATCGGCACCATCGCCACCGTCGCGATGCTGCTGCCGATCACCTTCGGCCTGCCGCCGGTCGGCGCACTGATCATGCTCGCCGGCATCTATTACGGCGCGCAATATGGTGGCTCGACCACGTCGATCCTGGTCAACATACCCGGTGAGGCGACGTCGGTTGTCACTGCCATCGACGGCCACCAGATGGCCAGGCAGGGCCGCGCCGGCCCGGCGCTGGCGATCGCCGCGATCGGCTCGTTCTTCGCCGGCTGCGTCGCGACCGTGCTCATCGCCGTGCTCGGCGCGCCCTTGACCAAGCTCGCGCTGGCGTTCGGTCCGGCGGAGTATTTCTCGCTGATGGTGCTCGGCCTGATCTTTGCGGTCGTGTTGGCCAAGGGCTCGGTGCTCAAGGCGATCGCGATGATCGTGTTCGGCCTTTTGCTGTCGATGGTCGGCTCGGATATCGAGACCGGCGCCTCCCGCATGGCCTTCAACATTCCGGAACTCGCCGACGGCCTCGGCTTTGCGACGGTCGCGATGGGCGTATTCGGCTTTGCCGAGATCATCCGCAATCTCGACGCCGGCGCCGAGATGAGCCGCGATCTCGTGCAGCAGAAGATCACCGGTCTGATGCCGACCAGAAAGGATCTGGTCGATTCGACTCCCGCGATCCTGCGCGGGACCGTGCTCGGCTCGATCCTCGGCATCCTGCCCGGCGGCGGTGCGACGATTGCATCATTCGGGTCCTATACGCTCGAGAAGAAGCTCGCCAGGAACCCGTCGCGGTTCGGCCGCGGCGCGATCGAGGGCGTCGCGGGGCCGGAGAGCGCCAACAACGCCGCCGCGCAGACCTCCTTCATCCCGCTGCTCACGCTCGGCATCCCGCCGAACGCGGTGATGGCGCTGATGGTGGGCGCGATGACCATCCACGGCATCGTGCCGGGCCCGCAGGTGATGCAGAAGCAACCCGACCTCGTCTGGGGCATGATCGCCTCGATGTGGATCGGCAATCTGATGCTGATCATCATCAACCTGCCGCTGGTGGGAATCTGGGTCCGCCTCCTGCGCGTGCCGTACCGGCTGATGTTCCCCTCGATCGTGATCTTCTGCGCGATCGGCATCTATTCGGTGAACAACGCGCCGGTCGACGTCATCCTTGCCGGTGTGTTCGGTCTCGTCGGCTACTGGCTGATCAAGCACGATTTCGAGCCTGCCCCGCTGCTGCTCGGCATGGTGCTGGGACCGCTGATGGAGGAGAACCTCCGCCGTGCGCTGCTGATCTCGCGCGGCGACTGGAGCGTGTTCGTGATGCGTCCGTTGTCGGCGGTGCTGCTGGCGGTCGCGGCGGGCCTTCTCGTCCTTACGGTGCTGCCTGCGTTGCGATCGAAGCGCGACGAGGTGTTCACCGAATCCGAGAACTGAAACATGATCCGGAAAAGCGCGAAGCGGTTTTCCGGAAACATCATGCTCATATGAAAGCCGTGCTCGCCTGCGTCGACGCGCCGCATTCGGAAGTCGAATCGACTTGTGTGACGGCTTCGTGAAATGAAAATGCCGGCCTTTGGGCCGGCATCTTTGTTTGTGTTCAAGGGACCGATACCATGACCTTCATTCGCGCGCTCACGGGCGCATGTGCCGTAGCGCTCGCCTCGTTGGGCCTTGTTGCACCGGCTGAGGCGCAGACCTATCCGACGCGCAGCATCACCACGATCGTGCCGTTTGCGGCCGGTGGCCCGACCGATGTCGTCGCGCGCATCATCACCGCGCACATGGCGCAGACGCTGGGACAAAGCATCATCATCGAGAACGTCGTCGGTGCCGGCGGCACCACCGCGACGACGCGCGCTGCGCGCGCGGCCAATGATGGCTATACGCTGATCACCGGCCACATGGGCACCCATGCGGCATCGGTGCCGCTCTATCCGAAGCTCGCCTATCATCCCGAGAAGGATTTCGAGCCGATCGCGCTGCTCGCGGGCACACCGATCCTGATCCTCGCACGCAGGGACTTTCCGCCGAAGGATCTGAACGAGTTCGTTACCTATGTGAAGGCGAACACAGAGAAGTTGAATGCCGCGCATGCCGGTGTCGGATCGGTCTCGCACGTCTCATGCGAGCTTCTGCACTCGATCCTCGACATCAAGCCGGTCGGCGTGCCCTTCAACGGTACGGGCCCTGCGATGAATGCGCTGGTGGCGGGCCAGGTCGACTACATGTGCGACCAGATCGTCAACGCGGTGCCGCAGATCAATGCCGGCACCATCAAGGCCTATGCGATCGCAACACCGGAGCGCAATCCGTCGCTGCCGAACGTGCCGACGACGGTGGAAGCGGGCTTGCCGAAGTTCCAGGCCCAGGCTTGGAATGCGATGTTCGCCCCGAAGGGAACCTCGCCTGCGATCGTGGCGAGTCTGAACGCAGCGGCCGCCAAGGCGCTCGATGACGAGACCGTGCGCAAGCGCCTGCTCGAACTCGGCAGCGTCATCCCGGGTCCCGCCGAACGGACGCCGGAAGCGCTGGCCACCCTGGTCAAGAACGAGATCGCGAAGTGGACCCCGGTGCTCAAGCCGGCGACTTAGGCAACGCAATCAAGCTGATAGGCAGAAGGGCGGGACGTCAGTTCCGTCCTTGTCGTTTGTGCCGGGAACACTCATTTTTCCGGGTATAATCGATGGGAGTAGCGAATCGCCGCTGTCGCAGCACCGGGGTGGCCGTTAAGTTCGCCGCCTCCCCAAAGGCTGCCGTCTTCTTGAGGTTTTTGGCACATGCACCAGTATCAGGACCTGCTCGAGCGGATTCTTTCAGACGGCGCCGAGAAGACCGACCGAACGGGCACCGGCACGCTCTCGGTGTTCGGCCACCAGATGCGCTTCAATCTGTCCGCCGGCTTCCCGATGCTGACCACCAAGCGGCTGCCGCTGAAGGCGATCGTGCACGAGCTGCTCTGGTTCCTGAAGGGCGACACCAACATCAAGTATCTGCGCGACAACGGCGTCACCATCTGGGACGAATGGGCGGATGCCAATGGTGATCTCGGCCCGGTGTACGGTCATCAATGGCGCTCCTGGCCCACGGCCGACGGGCGCAGCATCGACCAGATCGCCAATGTCATCGATATGATCAAGCGCACTCCAGATTCCCGCCGGCTGATCGTCACCGCCTGGAATCCGGCCGACGTCGAGAAGATGGCGCTGCCGCCTTGCCACCTGCTGTTCCAGTTCTATGTCGCGAACGGCAAGCTGTCGTGCCAGCTCTATCAGCGCTCGGCCGACGTCTTCCTCGGCGTGCCCTTCAATATCGCCTCCTACGCGCTGCTCACCATGATGGTCGCGCAGGTCACCGGCCTGAAGCCGGGCGACTTCGTGCACTCGCTCGGCGACACCCACCTCTACTCCAACCATCTGGAGCAGGCGCGGCTTCAGCTCACCCGTGCGCCGCGCGCGCTGCCGGTGATGCGGATCAACCCCGATGTGAAGGACATCTTCTCGTTCCGCTACGAGGATTTCGAGCTCGTCGGCTACGACCCGCATCCGCATATCAAGGCGGACGTCGCGGTCTAGCGCAGATGTCGGTCAACATCCGCCGCGCGCGCGCCGGCGAAGCCGGGCTCGTTCTTGCTTTCATCCGCGAGCTCGCCGAGTACGAAAAGCTTTCGCACGAGGTCGAGGCGACCGAGGCTGACATCGCGGAGGCGCTGTTCGGCGAGAGGCCGCAGCTCTATTGCGCGATCGCCGAGTGGAACGGCGAGCCGGTCGGCTTCGCGGTGTGGTTTGCAAATTTCTCCACCTTCAGCGGCCGCCACGGCATCTATCTCGAAGATCTTTACGTGCGGCCGTCGCATCGGGGCAGGGGGCTCGGCAAGGCGCTGCTGGTCTATCTCGCGAGGGAGTGCGTCGAGAACGGCTGGTCGCGCCTGCAATGGGCGGTGCTGGACTGGAACGCACCGTCGATCGCGTTCTACAAATCGCTCGGTGCGGTCATGATGGACGACTGGACGCTGTGCCGCGTCACCGGGCCTGCGCTGACGCGGCTTGCCGGGAGCGCGCCCTGATGGAGATCGTCTTTGTCGTCGCCATCGCGGAGAACGGCGTCATCGGCGCGGGCAACGCCATTCCGTGGCGATTGAAATCCGACATGGCCCGCTTCAAGGCGCTCACGATCGGCAAGCCGGTGATCATGGGCCGCAAGACTTTCGAATCCCTGCGCCGGCCGCTGCCGGACCGCACCAACATCGTGATCACGCGCGATGCGGCCTATCGCGCCAGTGGCGCCATTGTTACGACGTCGGGAGCGGCTGCGGCTGCGGTTGCGCTCGGCGATGCCCTGCGGCGTTCGGTCACTGAGATCGCGGTGATCGGCGGCGCCGAGATCTACCGGCAATGGCTCGATCGCGCCGATCGCCTCGAAATCACCGAAGTGCATGCGCGGCCGGAAGGCGACACGCATTTCGACATCGACAAGGCTGATTGGGACGAGATTGAGCGCATCCGCCATCCTGCCGGCCCCGACGACAGCGCTGACTTCTCCTATGTGACATATCGTCGGCGCCCCCGCCATTAACCGCATTCGTCAATGTTTACATTGACTTTTTCGTGCCCAAGCATAGCTCGGAGGACGGCCCAGGCCGCGTTGTAAGGGACCTGCCTGTCCCCTATAAAGCCGGACCGGACAAAGCGGGCGGGGGCAATTCCACCCTGCCGAGGAGAGCGTCGAATGCCGTGGAAGAATCAGGGCGGTGGCCCATGGGGCTCGGGTCCAAAGGGACCATGGGGCTCAGGTCCGCAACCGGTCGGGCCGAGACCGCCGGATCTGGAGGATCTTCTGCGGCGCGGCCAGGACCGCCTCCAGCAGATCATGCCGGGTGGTTATTTCTCCGGCATCGGTATCACGCTGATCATCCTGCTGATCGTCGCATTCTGGCTGCTGTCGGGCTTCTTCCGCGTGCAGTCCGAAGAACTCGGCGTCGTGCTGCGCTTCGGCAAGCATGTCCGCACCGTGCAGCCCGGCCTGAACTATCATCTGCCTTATCCGATCGAGACAGTGCTGCTGCCCAAGGCGCTGCGCGTCAACACCATCTCCATCGGTATGACGCTGATCGAAGATCCGGCGCGTCGCGGCCGCTCCATACGTGACGTCCCGGAAGAGAGCCTGATGCTGACAGGCGACGAAAACATCGTCGACGTCGACTTCACGGTGCTCTGGCGCATCAAGCCGGACGGCGTCGGCGACTTCCTCTTCAACATCCAGAATCCCGAAGGCACCGTGAAAGCGGTCGCCGAGAGCGCGATGCGCGAGGTGATCGGCCGCTCGCAGATCCAGCCGATCCTGACCGGAGCACGCAACGTCACCGAGCAGGGGGTGCAGGAACTGATCCAGAGAACTCTGGACAGCTACGGAGCGGGCATTCAGATCACCCAGGTGCAGATGCAGAAGGTCGATCCGCCCGCCCAAGTGATCGATGCCTTCCGCGACGTGCAGGCGGCGCGCGCCAATCAGGAGCAGTTGCAGAACGAAGCGCAGACCTACGCCAACCAAGTGGTGCCGCAGGCGCGCGGACGCGCGGCCAAGATCCTGCAGGATGCCGAAGGCTACAAGGAGCAGGCGGTTGCCGAGGCCAAGGGCCAGAGCGCGCGCTTCCTGAAGATTTACGACGAATACAAGAAGGCGCCCGACGTGACCCGAGAACGGATTTATCTGGAGACGATGGAGCGCGTGCTCGGCGGCGCCGACAAGCTCGTCTATGACGGCGGCCCCTCAGGCCAAGGCGTCGTGCCCTATCTGCCGCTTCCCGAACTGGCGCCCAAGCGGACACCTATGACCGGTCCGCAGTCGAGCGGAGGCAGCCGATGAGGTCTCCGGTTACAGGTTTCGCCACGCTGCTCGGGCTGCTCCTGGTCCTGATCGTGGCCTACATGTCACTGTTCACGGTGCAGCAGACCGAGCAGACCATCGTGCTCCAGTTCGGCAGGCCCGTCGACGTCGTCACCGCTCCCGGCCTGCATTTCAAGGCACCGTGGAATTCGGTGATCAACATCGACAAGCGGATCCTCGACCTCGAGAACCCGTCGCAGGAAGCGATCGCGTCCGACCAGAAGCGGCTCGTGGTCGACGCCTTCGCGCGCTATCGCATCAAGGACGCGCTGCGCTTCTATCAGAGCGTCGGCTCGATCCAGGCCGCCAACATCCAGCTCACCACGCTCCTCAACGCGGCGCTGCGCCGCGTGCTCGGCGAGGTCACCTTCATCAACGTGGTTCGCGACGACCGCGAGAAGCTGATGCTGCGCATCCGCGACCAGCTCGACCACGAGGCCGACGGCTATGGCATTCAGGTGGTCGACGTCCGGATCCGCCGCGCCGACCTGCCGGAGCAGAACAGCCAGGCGGTCTACCAGCGCATGAAGACCGAGCGCGAGCGCGAGGCGGCCGAGTTCCGTGCACAGGGTGGACAGAAGGCTCAGGAGATCAAGTCCAAGGCCGACCGTGAGGCGACAGTCATCATCGCGGAAGCCAATTCGCAGGCCGAGCAGACCCGCGGCGCGGGCGATGCCGAGCGCAACCGCCTGTTTGCGGAAGCCTACGGCAAGGACGCCGACTTCTTCGCCTTTTACCGGTCGATGACGGCCTACGAGAACGGGCTGCGTGCGAGCGACACCCGCTTCCTGCTGCGGCCGGAATCGGATTTCTTCCGGTACTTCGGTCACCCGTCCGGCAAGACGGCAACCGAGACGCCGGCTAAGCCGTAAGCTAGACAAGGGCGGCGGATCTCGCCGCGCTTTGCCCGGACAAGAACAGCATAACGGGAGGTTCCATTCCGATGAGGTCCATTGCGTTCGCCGACTTCCTCATCGGCCTAGGCATCCTGTTCGTGCTGGAAGGCTTGATGTTCGCGGCCAGTCCCAACTGGATGCGCAAAGCCATGAAGAGCGCCATCGCCACGCCGGACAACATCCTGCGGGCGGTCGGGATCGGCTCGGCCGTGGCCGGCCTGGTCCTGATCTGGGTTATGCGGCGCCCAATTTAGCTATCAAGCCAACGCCAAAGTGAAGGCGCCGGACTGGTTTTCGCCCTATTATCGGGCTCTTGAAGCCCGTTAAGCTCCGCGCTTGCGCCGTGCCCCCGTTCGAGCGCAGTCTGGCGCCGAATCCCTTTGTCTGGAGATCACAATGACCGCTGCCACCACTGCCCCGTCCCACTCGCGCCGTCGCGTGCGACTTGGTGTGCGAATTGGGCTGGCCGCGCTCGCCGTCGGTGCTTTCAGCGCGTTCGGCACGCCAGCCTATGCGCGCGGACCGGATGGCATCGCCGACGTCGCCGAGAAGGTGATCGACGCGGTCGTCAACATCTCGACCTCGCAGACGGTCGACGCCAAGGGCGGCGGCAGCAACACCATGCCGCAATTGCCGCCCGGCTCGCCGTTCGAGGAGTTCTTCGACGACTTCTTCAAGAACCGTCGGGGCCCCGGTGGTGGCAGCAAGGGCGGTGACAACAACCCGCCGCGCAAAACCAACTCGCTCGGAAGCGGCTTCATCATCGACGCATCGGGCGTCGTCGTCACCAACAACCACGTCATTGCGGACGCCGATGAGATCCACGTCATCCTCAACGACGGCACCAAGATCAAGGCCGAGCTGGTCGGGGTCGACAAGAAGACCGATCTCGCCGTGCTCAAGATCAAGCCGCCGAAGCCGCTGGTCGCGGTGAAGTTCGGCGACTCCGACAAGCTGCGCCTCGGCGACTGGGTGATCGCGATCGGCAATCCCTTCAGCCTCGGGGGCACGGTGACCGCCGGCATCGTCTCGGCCAAGAACCGCGACATCTCCTCAGGGCCATATGACAGCTACATCCAGACCGACGCCTCCATCAACCGCGGCAATTCCGGCGGCCCGCTGTTCAACCTCGACGGCGACGTCATTGGCGTCAACACGCTGATCATTTCCCCCTCCGGCGGTTCCATCGGCATCGGCTTCGCCGTGCCGTCGAAGACGGTGGTGGGCGTCGTCGACCAGCTCCGCCAGTTCGGCGAGCTGCGCCGTGGCTGGCTTGGCGTGCGCATCCAGAGCGTCACCGACGAGATCGCCGAGAGTCTCAACATCAAGCCGGCGCGCGGTGCGCTGGTCGCCGGCGTCGACGATAAGGGCCCGGCCAAGCCCGCCGGCATCGAGCCCGGCGATGTGGTCGTCAAGTTCGACGGCAAGGACGTCAAGGACCCGAAGGACCTGTCCCGCGTCGTCGCGGACACCGCGGTCGGCAAGGAGGTCGATGTCGTCATCATCCGCAAAGGTCAGGAAGAGACCAAGAAGGTCACGCTGGGCCGCCTCCAGGATCCCGAAAAGGTGCAGGCTGCGGTGAAGACCGACGAGCCGGCGCCGGAGAAGCCCGTGACGCAGAAGGCGCTCGGCCTTGATCTCGCAACGCTGAACAAGGATCTGCGCACGCGCTACAAGATCAAGGACAGCGTCAAAGGCGTGGTGGTCACCAGCGTCGACGCCAATTCGGACGCGGCCGAGAAGCGCCTGTCCGCCGGCGATGTCATCGTCGAGGTGGCGCAGGAGGCAGTGTCGAGCGGGGCCGACATTCAGAAGCGGGTCGATCAGCTCAAGAAGGACGGCAAGAAATCGGTGCTGCTGCTGGTCTCCAACGCCGACGGCGAGCTGCGGTTTGTCGCGCTGAGCGTGCAGTAGTCGCAGTACGGTCTCGTACAGGGTGGGCAAAGCAAAGCGTGCCCACCACCTTTCCAACATCGCGGCAAGAGTGGTGGGCACGGCGCAAGCGCGCCTTTGCCCATCCTACGGCTGCTGAGCCAGCAACAAGGGCTGACGACGGCGAGGCTACCCCTCCACGAACTCGTCGCGCCGATACCCCTGCGCATAGAGCAGCGCGGTGAGATCGCCATGATCGATCCGCGCGCCCGCGGCAGCGGCCACCGCAGGCTTGGCGTGATAGGCGACGCCGAGCCCCGCCGCCTGGATCATCCCGAGATCATTGGCACCGTCGCCGACCACGACCGAGTCGATGTCGTCGAGATCGAACGACTCCATCAGGTCCACCAGCGTCGCAAGCTTTGCGGCGCGGCCGAGGATCGGCTCCTTCACCTCGCCGGTGAACTTGCCGTCGCGCACGACGAGCTCGTTGGCGCGGTTCTCCTGAAAGCCGAGCTTGGCGGCGATCGCGGTCGTGAATAGCGTGAAACCGCCCGAGACGAGGCAGGTGTAGGCGCCATGGGCGCGCATGGTCGCGACCAGTGTCCTACCACCCGGCGTCAGCGTGATGCGCTTGGCCAGCACCTCGTCGACCGCGCTGGCCGGCAGGTCCTTGAGCAGCGCGACGCGCTCGCGCAGCGCTGGCTCGAACTCGATCTCGCCGCGCATCGCACGCTCGGTGATGCCTGCGACATGCGCCTTCACCCCGACGAAATCGGCGAGCTCGTCGATACACTCCTGGCCGATCATGGTGGAATCCATGTCGGCGAGAAAAAGCTTCTTGCGCCGGAAGCCGACTGGCTGCACGACGATGTCGATGGGCAGGTCGCCGCGGAGCTCGCGCAACCGCTGCTCGATGGCGTGGCGGTCGCCTTCGAGGTTACTGTCGACGCCGAAGGGAATGTCGACCGCAACCCCGTCGAACAGCCAGTGCGCGGGAGCTGCCTGAGGCAGCACGGCGCGGGCGCCGTCGACGATGGTCGAGTCGAGCGCGGGATTGTCAGGGTTGCAGATCAGCGTGGCAACGAGGGACATTTGAGGTTTTCGTGAGCGAGGGGCATTCAGGCAAGGCCGTGCTTATCGCAGGCCCGACCGCCAGCGGCAAGTCGGCGCTGGCGCTCGAGCTTGCGCTCGCCACCGATGGCGTCGTCATCAATGCCGATTCCATGCAGGTCTACCGCGACCTGCGCATCATCACGGCGCGGCCGACAGCGGCGGATGAGGCGCTCGTGCCGCATCGCCTTTATGGCCATGTCGATGCCGCCGTGAACTTCTCGGCTGGTGCCTGGGTAAGCGACGCGGCGAAGGCGCTCGATGGAGCAAGGGCTCAGGGGCGTCTGCCGATCTTCATCGGCGGGACCGGGCTCTATTTCAAGGCGTTGACGGCCGGTCTCTCCGTGGTGCCGCCGATCCCTGCCGAGGTGCGCGACGATGTACGCGCGCGGTTGGAACGGAACGGCGTCGAGGCGCTGCACGCGGAACTCGCGCGCCGCGATCCGCCCGCGGCCGAGCGGTTGAACCTGCGCGACCGCACCCGGATTGCGCGCGCGCTTGAGGTGATCGAGGCAACCCGGCGTTCGCTGCTCGACTGGCAGCAGGAGGGGCAGCCACCGCTGCTGCCGAAAGACAGTTTTCGCGCGGTGTTTCTCGCCCCCGAACGCGACGAGCTGTATGCCCGCATCGATGCCCGCTTCGATGCTATGCTGGGTGCCGGTGCGCTCAGGGAAGTCGAGCGGCTCGCCGCCCGACACCTCGATCCGCTGCTGCCGGCGATGAAGGCCCATGGGGTGCCGGCCTTGATCCGGCATCTGCGCGGCGGGCTGAGCCTGGAGGAGGCCGCTGGGATCGGCCGGGCCGATACCCGCCATTATGCCAAGCGCCAGTTCACCTGGTTCCGGCACCAATTGCCGGAATTCGAGTGGGTGAGGCCGAATGAGGCGAGGGGGTGGCTGGCGACGATGGTGAGCGCGACTGAGGACCCTGGCTGACACGCGTTTGTGCCCGGGTTCCCGAATTTACCTCTCGCCGAACTCCGGGAACACCGCTACACTCCAGAAATCGCGCAGGAACGGCCGCATTGCCTTGACATCCAGGGTTTGGCCGCTATGTTTCGCGCAACCTTTGGGAAGCCGAGCGCCTGCCATGCGTAACATTATTACCAAACTCCTTATCGCCGTCGTACCCAGGCACACCGCCGGGGGTGGCTAGCTGCCATCCACAAGACAGGCGGTGTGCGTGGGCCCTCTTCGGGGCCTTTTTTATTTCCCGAACCCGACACGAATGAAGCCGCTGGCAACAGCGCATCCGGAGCAAGCCAATGAGCGACAAGAGCCACGATCCGAACCAGATGACCGGCGCCGCAATGATCGTCCGTGCGCTCATCGATCACGGCGTGACCGACATTTTCGGTTATCCCGGCGGCGCGGTGCTTCCGATCTATGACGAGATCTTTCAGCAGAGCCACATCCAGCACATCCTGGTCCGCCATGAGCAGGGCGCGGGCCATGCCGCCGAGGGCTATGCGCGTTCCACCGGCAAGCCCGGCGTTGCGCTGGTGACCTCCGGTCCCGGCGCCACCAACATGGTGACGCCGCTCACCGACGCGCTGATGGACTCGATCCCGCTGGTCTGCATCTCCGGCCAGGTGCCGACGCATCTGATCGGCAACGACGCGTTCCAGGAATGCGACACCGTCGGCATCACGCGGCCCTGCACCAAGCACAACTGGCTGGTGCGCGACGTCAATGATCTCGCCAAGGTGCTGCATGAGGCCTTCTATGTCGCAACCTCCGGCCGTCCGGGCCCGGTTCTGGTCGACGTTCCCAAGGACGTGCAGTTCGCGACCGGCACCTATCACCCGCCGCGCAAGTCCGATGTGCACCGCTCTTACGCGCCGCGCCTGAAGGGCGATGCGACGCAGATCCGTAAAGCCGTGGCGCTGCTGGCCAGTGCCAAGCGTCCTGTGATCTACAGCGGCGGTGGCGTGATCAATTCCGGCCCCGAGGCGACCAAGCTCTTGCGCGAGCTGGTCGAGGTTACCGGTTTTCCGATCACTTCGACGCTGATGGGTCTGGGCGCCTATCCGGCATCGGGCAAGAACTGGCTCGGCATGCTCGGCATGCACGGCACTTACGAAGCCAACATGACCATGCATGATTGCGACGTCATGCTGTGCGTCGGCGCGCGCTTCGACGACCGCATCACCGGCCGTGTCGATGCGTTCTCGCCGGGCTCGAAGAAGATCCACATCGACATCGACCCGTCCTCGATCAACAAGAACATCCGGGTCGACGTGCCGATCATCGGCGATTGCGGCAATATCCTCGGCGACATCCTCCAGGTGTTCAAGGCCGAGGCGAAGAAGCCCGACATCAAGTCGTGGTGGCAGCAGATCGCGCAATGGCGCGCCCGCAACTCGCTCTATTACAAGAAGAGCAACGACGTCATCCTGCCGCAGCACGCGATCCAGAGCCTGTTCGAACAGACGCGCGGCAAGGATACCTACATCACGACCGAGGTCGGCCAGCATCAGATGTGGGCGGCGCAGTTCTACGGCTTCGAGGAGCCGCATCGCTGGATGACCTCGGGCGGTCTCGGCACCATGGGCTACGGCCTGCCGGCTGCGGTCGGCGTGCAGGTCGCGCATCCGGACAGCCTCGTCATCGACATCGCGGGCGACGCCTCGGTGCAGATGACCATGCAGGAGATGTCGACGGCGGTTCAGTATGAGCTGCCGATCAAGATCTTCATCCTCAACAACCAGTACATGGGGATGGTGCGTCAGTGGCAGCAGCTGCTGCATGGCAACCGCCTGTCGCATTCCTACTCCGAAGCGCTGCCCGACTTCGTCAAGCTCGCGGAAGCCTATGGCGCCGTCGGCCTCCAGGTGCACAAGCCGGCCGATCTCGATGGCGCCATCAAGGAGATGATCTCGGTCAAGCGTCCGGTGCTGTTCGACTGCCGCGTCGCCGCGCTCGAAAACTGCTTCCCGATGATCCCCTCGGGCAAGGCGCATAACGAGATGCTGCTGCCGGAGCAGGCAAATGACGAGGCCACGGCCAAGGCGTTCGCCGGCGGCAAGGCGCTGGTGTGAGCGCGATGGTCACAAACTCCGCTGTCATCGCCCGGCTTGACCGGGCGATCCAGCACGCCGCGACAGATTTGGGGGCCTCGACGCTGGTGGTTACTGGATGCCCCTTCGCCTTCACGGGACATGACGACGAAGAATAGAGGGGACGACAATGAACCAGCCCGCATCCGCCTATTTCATCGAGGACCGTCACGATCCCAACGAGACACATACGCTCGCTGTGCTCGTGCAGAACGAGCCGGGCGTGCTCGCGCGCGTCATCGGCCTGTTCTCGGGCCGCGGCTACAACATCGAGAGCCTCACGGTCTCGGAGACCGAGGCTCAGAAGCATCTGTCGCGCATCACCATCGTCACCACGGGCACGCCGATGGTGATCGAGCAGATCAAGCACCAGCTCGACCGCATGATCCCGGTGTACCGCGTCGTCGACATGACCCTGACCAAGCGCTCGATCGAGCGCGAGCTGGCGATGGTGAAGGTGCGCGGCCAGGGCGAGCATCGGGTCGAGGCGCTCAGGCTGGCGGACGCGTTCCGCGCCCGGGTGATCGACGCCACCACCGAGAGCTTTGTGTTCGAGATCACTGGCAATACGGACAAGATCAACCAGTTTATCGACTTGATGCGCCCGCTCGGCCTTGTCGAAGTGTCGCGCACCGGTGTTGCCGCGATCGGCCGCGGGCCTGAAGGGATGTGAACCATGCTGGCGCGCGACTGGTACTATAACGAGCGGAATCGGATGGGGATCGAGCCCGCCGTGGCCTCGATCTACGACAATCATGACGATGCCGATCTGCGGGCGCGCGCCGCGCTGAAAATGCTCGGGGTCCAGCGCAGCTGGCGCATCGCCGATATCGGCTGCGGCAACGGCGTGCTGGCGACCGAAGCCGCGCTGATGGGCGCCGAGGTCGACGCCATCGACATATCGCCCGCGATGCTGGCGCTCGCTGAGATCTACGCGCGCGACCGCAAGGCGCCGGTTCGCACCCAGTCCGCAGGCCTGCTCAGCTTCGCCTACTGTCCGGAGTCCTACGACCTGATCGTCAGCGAGTTCACGCTGCACCATCTGCCCGATTTCTGGAAGGCGGTGGCGATGTCGCGGATCTATCGCGCCCTGAAGCCGGGTGCGAGCTTCTATCTTCGCGACATCGTCTATACCGCGATGCCCGACGCGGTCGAACGCGACGTCGAGCAATGGGCCGATTTCCAGATCAAGAATCACGATTTCGCGCGGGAGAGCGTGGTGACGCATATGCGCGACGAATATTCCACCTTCGGCTGGGTGATGGAGCGGATGCTGACCGACGTCGGCTTCGTGCTGGTCTCGGCCGACTACCACGCCCCCATGCATGGCACGTATCTGCTGCGGAAACCGAAAGCCGGCGAGCAAGGCTAGACCAGAACAATAGACAGGGCTGCACGGCAAGCAGAACCGGAAACAACAATGAAGCCGGCCGACATCCTCATCGCCGTCATGGTGGCGATCATCTGGGGGTTTGCGTTCGTGGCGAGCCGGATCGCGCTCGACGAGCTTTCGCCGGAGCTGATGACGGCATTGCGCTTTACGATCGCCGCGGTGCCGTGCCTGTTCATTCCCAAGCCGAAGGTCGCCTGGTCGCGGCTGATCGCGATCAGCTTCACGCTGTTCCTCGGCCAGTTCCTGTCTCAGGCCTACGGCATCGCTCACGGCGTGCCGGTGGGACTGACCAGCGTCGTCGTGCAGAGCCAGGCGCTGTTCACGATCGGCTTCGCAGCGCTCGCGTTCGGCGAGCGGCCGACGCCGGTGCAGACGCTGGGCATCGTCATTGCAGCGGCGGGCCTGCTGATGATCTGCGGCACAGTCGGCTATGATTTCAGCGTCGCGGCCTTCGCGGTGCTGATGATATCGCCGCTCAGCTTTGCCGTCGGCAATCTCCTGCTGCGCGGCGCGCGCGGCGTGCCGATGTTCGATCTGTTCGCGTGGCTGTGCCTCGCTTCGGCGGTGCCGCTGTTCGTGCTGGCACTGATCGCCAACGGGCCGGCGCCGACCTGGACTTCGCTGACGCACATATCGCTGACATCGATTCTCTGCATGCTGATGCTCGGCGGTATCTCCACCTGCATCGCCTATTGGCTGTGGGGCCGCCTGCTGCGTGACTATCCGGCCGCGCAAGTGGTGCCGTTCGCGCTGCTGGTGCCGTTCGTCGGCTCGGCTGCCTCCAGCATCGTATTCGGCGAGCGGTTCGGACCGTTGCGGCTCGCCGGCATGCTGACCGTGATCGGTGGTATCGCCGTGATGGTGCTGGCGAAGCGCCCGCAAGTCCTGCCGAAGACCGCGTGAGGTGAACATGGCCTTCTCGCTATTCTATGCGTTCCTGGCCTTCATGGTGGTGATGTACTTCACGCCCGGGCCGAACAACATCATGCTGCTGTCCTCCGGTCTGACCTATGGCTTCCGCCGCACCATTCCGCACATCGTCGGTATCGTCATCGGCTTTGCCTTCATGGTCGCGACCGTCGGTCTCGGGCTCGGCACCGTGTTCGTGGCCTATCCGATCCTCCAGACCGTCCTGAAATATGCCGGCGCCGCTTACCTGATCTACCTGGCCGCCGTGATCGCGATGTCCGGTCCGGCCAAGTCGGGCGAGGAGAAGGCCCGTGGCCCGATGACCTTCTGGGGCGCGGCCATGTTCCAGTGGATCAATGCCAAGGGCTGGGTGATCGTGATCGGTACCATCACCGCCTATGCTGCGATCGCCCAATTCCCGCTCAATATCGCTATCCAGACCGTAATCAGCCTCGTCGTCGGCACGGTCTCGACCGTGGTCTGGGCGTTGTTCGGCACCGCGTTGCGGCCGATCCTGACCTCTGAGCGGCTGGTCCGCGCCTTCAATATCCTGATGGCTATCCTGCTGCTCGCTTCCCTCTACCCCGTTTTCATGGATGCATGATGTCGCGGATTTCCATGCAGAAACGGGTTTCCCTCGGGGCTGAAAATGCTCTAGACAGCCCCCGAAATCCGCAAATTTCACCCTTCGGACACTGACCATTGGCCGATTTTTGGCCCTGAACGAGGAAACGACTATGCGTGTTTATTACGATCGCGACGCCGACCTGAACCTGATCAAGGGCAAGAAGGTCGCCATCGTCGGCTATGGCAGCCAGGGCCACGCCCATGCGCTCAACCTGAAGGATTCCGGCGTCAAGGAAGTCGCCATTGCGCTGCGCAAGGGCTCGGCCTCGGCCAAGAAGGCGGAAGCTGCCGGCTTTAAGGTGCTGGAAGTTGCGGAAGCTGCCAAATGGGCCGACCTCGTGATGATGCTGACCCCGGACGAGCTTCAGGGCGACATCTATCGCGAGCACCTGCACGACAACATGAAGAAGGGCGCTGCCCTCGTGTTCGCGCACGGCCTCAACGTCCACTTCAACCTGCTCGATCCTCGCGCCGACCTCGACGTGCTGATGATCGCGCCGAAGGGCCCCGGCCACACCGTGCGCTCGGAGTATCAGCGCGGCGGCGGCGTACCCTGCCTGATCGCGATCGCCAAGGACGTCTCGGGCAACGCCCATGACCTCGGCCTGTCCTACGCCTCCGCGATCGGCGGCGGCCGTGCCGGCATCATCGAGACCACCTTCAAGGAAGAGTGCGAGACCGACCTGTTCGGCGAGCAGGTCGTGCTCTGCGGCGGCCTGGTCGAGCTGATCAAGGGTGGCTACGAGACCCTGGTCGAAGCCGGCTACGCTCCGGAGATGGCCTATTTCGAGTGCCTGCACGAAGTGAAGCTGATCGTCGACCTGATCTATGAAGGCGGCATCGCCAACATGAACTACTCGATCTCCAACACCGCCGAGTACGGCGAGTATGTCACCGGTCCGCGCATCATCACCGAAGAGACCAAGAAGGAGATGAAGCGGGTTCTCAACGACATCCAGTCCGGCAAATTCTCGCGCGACTGGATGCTCGAGAACAAGGTCAACCAGACCTCGTTCAAGGCGACCCGCGCCAAGCTCGCCGCGCACCCGATCGAGGAAGTTGGCGCAAAGCTGCGCGACATGATGCCCTGGATCAAGAAGGGCGCGCTGGTCGACAAGAGCAAGAACTAAAGCATGATCCGGAAAAGTGCGAAGCGGTTTTCCGGAAAGATCATGCGTGAACAACAAGCTAAAGCGCGATGACGATTCATCCAAATCTCATCGCGCTTTAAGTCACCGTTCCTCGGACGCAGCGCATCACGCAAGTGGTGCGCTGCCGAGCCGGGCCCATTGCGGCTTCCGGGTCCCGGCTCTGCGCTCTGCTTCGCTGCGCTTGTCCGGGACACGAGCGAAGACACGAGCATCGCGCGTCGAACCAAATCTTAAGCCTTCGCGATTAGTGTTGGCTCACAAAGAGCGTTCGCTCTTTCATTTCCCGCGCCAAGTATTGCTGCTTCATTCAAATTCTTCGCGAGCTGAAGTACAGCCTTAACGCGAAGAACTGACGCTTAAACCACTTTCTTGACCTCGCGTCGGTTCTCGGATTCTCGTCGCTGCTACTGCAGCACCAAAACGCCTGCCTCTTCAGAGGCAAGCATTCGGCTCTTCATCTACAGTCTCATCACGCGTATCGCGAACCACGATTGCGTCCTGGCACCTTTCTCCGACATGATCGCCGGAACTGGAGGGCGGGGGACCATGCGATCTGTGTCATCACCGGTGCGTCCACAGGCATCGGCTGGGCCGTCGCGAAGTTTCTGATCGGGCGCATCATCGCCAAGCGGCTCGGGCTGCTGGCGCAGTAAGGCGGCCGTTCAGCCCGCCGCGACGGTTTGCCCGCGCGGGCGGCGGCCCATCGCGAGCGTGCGCAAGGCCATCTCCGCCGGGCCTTGGTCTACGGCTTTCGTTCGCCGGCCGCTAACATTAAGCCAAGGTCGGATCGCGCCGCACGTTGCCTGTCCGCGACAGTTCCACTACAGTTTTATGAAACGGTGCAGCCGGCTGCCCCGGACGCCCTGGCCGTTTTCAGGCCGGCCAGACGGCTTGGCATCACTGCGCCGGACCAGAGTTGCGTGTCGTC
This sequence comes from Bradyrhizobium sp. STM 3561, assembly GCF_045571455.1. Classification (NCBI taxonomy): domain Bacteria; kingdom Pseudomonadati; phylum Pseudomonadota; class Alphaproteobacteria; order Hyphomicrobiales; family Nitrobacteraceae; genus Bradyrhizobium; species Bradyrhizobium sp. STM 3561. Next base: position 4,707,816 of record NZ_CP120695.1, on the reverse strand, counting down.
GATGGCGTCCGCGCCCAATCCAGGTCCTTCTGCCGCGACCACCGTGCTGGCGAGCGTCGCCGCGCTCGGCATCTGGCGGCTGCTCGCCGTTGCCGCGCCGCATCTGGCGGCGCTCGCGCTGATGTACGAGACTGAGACGGATTTCGGCTCGCGCCTGTCCTTCGCGCTGGCCTGGGGCATCCTCAACTTCTTCTGGATCACCCTCCTGCGCCGGCCGGCGCTGTCGGGGGCGCTGTCGCTGACCCTGGTTGTGGTGCTGGTGCTGCTGTCGCGGCTCAAGCACGACGTCGTGCAGATGACGGCCAACTTCATCGACCTGATGATGATCGATCGCGACACCGTCGCGTTCCTGTTCACGATCTTCCCGAATTTGCGCTGGTCGGTGATATCAGCCGGTCTCGTCACGCTGCCGCTGATGTATGCGCTGTGGTGGCTCGACCCGTTCCGCATCCGCCGCCTGCCGGCACTCGCTTGCAAGCTTGCCTGTCTTGCCGCCCTGGTCGCCTATTCGCTCTCTCACCCGGAGGAGGCCTGGCGCGGCTACTACGATGACGGCTATCTCTCGAAATTCTTCCGCTCCGCCGTCACCGCCGTCTCCGACTTCGCGCAGTACGGCTTCATGGAATCGGCTGCCTCGACCGACGAGCGGCTCAACATGCCGCTGGTCGATTCCTGCCATCCCGCCGGCCGGCGGCCGAACATCATCATGATCCATGATGAGTCGAGCTTCGACATCCGCGCCGCGCAGGGCGTCAAGGTGCCCCAGGGCTATGGCGGCCACTTCAAATCCTGGGACGGCAGGCAGCGCACGTTCCTCGCCGAGAGCAATGGCGGGCCGAGCTGGTTCACCGAATACAATGTGCTCGCGGGACTCTCCTCGCGCTCGTTCGGCCGCTTCGCCTATTTCGTGACGCGCATCGCCTCGAACCGGGTCGAGCGCGGCCTGCCGCTGTCGCTACGCCGTTGCGGCTATGATACGCTGTCGCTCTATCCCGCCCATGGCGGCTTCATGGGCGCGCGTAGCTTCCAGATGACGACCGGCATCGAGCGTTTCCTCGACTCCAAGGATCTCGGCGCCAAGGATGTGGAGCCCGACAGCTTCTTCTACGACAAGGCGCTTCAGCTGATGGGGCAGCAGCCGCCGAACAAGCCGCTGTTCACCTTCATCTATCTCGGTGCCAATCATTTTCCCTGGGAGACCCGTTTCCGTCCCGACCTGCTGCCGAACTGGCGCGCGCCGGGCAATGCGCCGTCCATCGACGAATATCTGCGTCGTCAGGCCATGAGCGCCGAGCAATACAAGGCATTCGTCGCGGGCCTGAAGAAGAGCTTTCCGGGTGAGCCCTTCCTGATCGTGCGCTATGGCGATCACCAGCCCGAGTTTGCGCCGCACCTGCTCGAGCCCGGGCTCGATGAGGGGGCGATCGGCAAGAAGCTCGATGTCTACGATCCGCGCCTCTACGCGACCTATTACGCCATCGACGCCGTCAACTTCGAGCCGGTCAGAAGCGCGGCCGTGATGGACACGATCGACGGCCCCTATCTGCCGCTGGTGATCCAGGAAGCTGCCGGCATCCCGCTCGATCCGTCCTTCGCCGAGCAGAAGGAGATCATGCTCCGCTGCAAGGGCATCTTCTACGGCTGCAAGGATGGCGCCGAGGCGCGTCGGCTCAATCGGCTGCTGATCGACGCCGGGATGATCAGAGAGCTTTAGCGGCACGATGTCCTTCGAGCATCATCGCCGCCCCGGGTCCGGCCGAGCGGCGATCCGTTGCACTGCGACATCGTCATCTCTCGCGCCTGCACGCCGACTTCGAACTAAAGTCTGAGGCAAAAATGCCTGCAATCACAGACTTGTAACTGGCAGGGCGCTTCGCTTCCAAAACTTCGTCACGATTGCTTCCATCATCCGACACGCCGCCAAATGGTCTTTCCGGCGGTGCGAAGCCCATCCCTGATCCATCCTTCCTTGCAGGAGTGTCGTCCATGCGAGCGCTTGATGCTGCGCGTCTTGCATTTGCCCTCGTGCTGCTGAGTCCGGCTGCCCATGCGGCCGAAGCTGCGCACGACATCAAGGGGCTTTATCTCATGACCGACTATCCGGCGGTCACGGTACGGCCGGGGACCACGACCAACATCTCCCTGCGTCTGCAGAACTATGGTCTCGCGCCGCAGCGCTACCAGCTTTCGGTGGCGGGCGTGCCGAGCGGCTGGACCGCGACGCTACTCGGCGGCGGTCAGCCGGTCGGCGCCGCGATGCCGGCCCCCGACGGCAGTGTCGCGCTGCAGCTCAGGCTCGACGTGCCCGCAGGCAACGATCTCGCCCCGCATACGCTCACGGTCAAGGCCGAAGGGCAGGGCACAACGGCCGAACTCCCGGTTGCGGTCTCGCTCGCCAAGGAGCTGCCGGCCAAGCTCAGCGTGAAGTCCAGCCTGCCGTCGCTGCGCGGCAGCCCGAAATCCAATTTCGATTATACGCTCTCGATCAAGAATGATTCCGGCCGCAATCTCGTCGCCAGTTTTGCAGCAGAGGCTCCCGTCAATTTCGAGACATCGTTCACCGAGGCTTACGGCACCCAGGAGCTCTCGTCGATTCCGATCGATGCGGGTCAGTCCAAAGACATCAAGCTGAAGGTGCGCCCGCCCACGACGATCGACGCCGGTCACTTCCCGGTCAAGGTGACCGTGAAGGCGGAGGATGCCTCTGCCTCCACCGAGCTTGCGCTCGACATCGTCGGCCAGCCGCAGCTCCAGATCTCCGGCCGCGACGGTCTGTTGAGTGCGCGTGCGGTCGCCGGCAAGCAGAGCTCGATCCCGATCGTCGTGACCAATTCCGGCACTGCTCCGGCGGAGAATATCACGCTGGCCGGAACGGCGCCGAGTGGATGGAAGGTGACATTCGAGCCGGCGACCATCGAGCGGCTCGTGCCGGGCAAGGACGGTGAGGTGCAGGCGTTGATCACGCCCAGCGACAAGTCGCTGGCCGGTGATTACCAAGCCACGATCCGCGCCACATCGCGCGGCGAGAACGCCTCCGGCCAGTTCCGCATCACCGTCGGCACTTCGACCGTATGGGGCATGGCAGGTGCCGGCGTCATCGGTGTCGCGCTCCTGCTGATGTTGGGTGCAGTCGCGAGGTTCGGACGGCGATGAGGAATCAATCAACGGACAGCCGAGGGACGGCACCGGATCCCGTCATCGCCGCGCGCGGACTGACGCGGCGCTACGGCGCTACGGCCGTCGTCGACGGCATCGACTTCGACATCGCGCGCGGCGAGGTGTTCGGCCTGCTCGGCCCGAACGGCGCGGGCAAGACCACGACCATCCTGATGATGCTGGGATTAACCGAGATATCATCGGGCGAGGTCAGCGTGCTCGGCTTCAATCCAGCCCGCGAGCCGCTGAAGGTCAAGCAGCGCGTCGGCTATCTGCCCGATGCGGTCGGCTTCTACGATCATCTCACCGCCGCGGAAAACCTCGCCTATACGGCGAAACTGATGGGACTGGCGCGCGCTGAGCGCGCGCGGCGGATCGAGGCGGCGCTGGCGCGGGTGGGCCTCGCGGAAGTCGCCTCAAAGCGGGTCGCGACCTTCTCGCGTGGCATGCGGCAGCGGCTGGGTCTGGCCGAGATCATCGTGAAGCGGGCCGAGATCGCCATCCTGGACGAACCGACGTCGGGCCTCGACCCGCAGGCGACGCAGGAGTTCCTGGGATTGATCGGAGAATTGAAGGCCGAGGGCATCACGGTGCTGCTGTCGTCCCACATGCTCGACCAGGTGCAACGCATCTGCGACCGGGTCGCGCTGTTCCAGGGCGGACGCATCGTGTTGATGGGTGCGGTGCCGGAGCTCGCAGTCAAGGTGCTCGGTGCCGGCTTCGTCGTGGAAGTCAAGGCCGACGGACTCGGTATAGCCCGGCGGCTCGCAATGATCCCCGGTGTGACCCAGGTCGACACCCTGGGCGTCGATCGCTTCCGCATGACTGCCGAGCGCGACGTGCGGCCGGACGCGGCACGCGCCGTGGTCACGGTCGGTGGTGACTTGCGCAGATTGTCGATCGACGAGCCAAGTCTCGAGGCGATCTACGCGCGCCATTTCCAGATCAGGCCCAGGGGAGATGTTCGCCATGCGGCGTGAGGGTTCACCGTTCCGCGGGCTGTCCACCGTCTTCGTCAAGGAGCTCGCCGATCATCTCTCCAGCATCCGCATGCTGATGCTGGAGCTCCTGATCGTCTTCACGGCGCTCGCCGCGCTCTACGGGGCGATCAGCAGCCTCAGGCAGAACACGGCCGAAGATCCGTTCCTGCTGCTCCGCCTCTTCACCATCGACAAGGCGCCCCTGCCGTCCTTCGTCGCCATCCTCGGATTCCTCATCCCGCTGATGGCGATCGGGCTCGGCTTCGATGCCATCAACAGCGAGCACAACCGGCGGACGTTGTCGCGCATCCTGGCGCAGCCGATCTATCGCGATGCGCTGCTGATGGGAAAATTCCTCGCAGCCCTCGCCACCATCGGCATCAGCCTCGCTGCCTTGTGGTTGCTGGTGATCGGTCTCGGCCTGATCTTTCTCGGGGTGCCGCCCGGCGGCGAGGAGATCGCACGCTCGATGGTGTTCCTGGTCGTGGCGATCTTCTATGCCGGTGTCTGGCTCTCGCTGGCCATGCTGTTATCGATCGTGTTCCGCTCGCCGGCGACTGCGGCGCTGGTTTCGCTTGGCATCTGGCTGTTCCTGGCCGTGCTCTGGCCGATGCTGGCCCCGGCGCTCGCGCAGGCAATCGCTCCGGCCGATCCGCGCTACGCGCTGCTCGGGCTCAATGATCCGGCCACCGCGATCTGGACGCAGGAGCTGCTGCGGCTGTCGCCCAACGACCTGTTCGGAGAGGCGATGCTCGCCGTGCTCTCGCCGACCACGCGCACGCTCGGCCCGGTGTTCCTCGACCAGCTTCGCGGCGCCGTCATGGGATCACCGCTCCCATTCGGCGAGAGCGTCATGATCGCCTGGCCGCAAACGGTCGGCCTGATCGCGGGCACCATCGTGCTGTTCGCTTTCGGCTACGTGCTGTTCCAGCGCCAGGAGGTGCGGGCGTGAACCGATCGCGGTCAGCTAGACGAATTCTGCCCTAGCGTCGCGCGATCTGCTCCCACAGCCATCGGGCGACCGCATCGGGCGAGGAGTTCGCATCATTGCCGCTGGCGCGCAAGTTCGCCTCGCGCATGATGGCGATGTCGATCTTGCCGAGCAGCGGCTGCAGCGCAGCCTTGAGCCGTTCGTCGCCGGCGCGTTTCGGCGCCAGCAGCAGGATCGCGTCGTAGGGCGGAATCGCGTGGCGGGGATCGTCGAGCGTGACGAGGTCGTATTTCGCGATCAAACCGTCGCTGGTGTAGCCGGCGATGACGTCGACCTCGCCGCTGGCGACGGCCGCATACATGAAATCCGGCTGCATCTGGCGCTGGGCGCGGAACGGGAGTCCATAGGCCTTTTGCAGCGCCGCCCATTCGGGGCGGGAGAAGAATTCGTAGTCGCCGGCAATCGACAGTGTCGAGGCATGTCCGCTGAGGTCGGCAATGGTGCGGATGCCGAGCGCCTCGGCGCGCCGTCTCGGCATCACCAGCGCATAAGCGTTCTCGAAGCCGAGCTCGCCGAGCAGCGTGATGTTGTCCTTCGCGAGCGCCGTCTTCAGCTCGGCGACCAGCTCGGCGCGCGGCTTGATGTCGGTGCGGTGGAGCTGGTTGGCCCAGAGCGTGCCGGAATAGTCGACATAGAGATCGATGTCCCCCGCCTTCAGCGCCTGGAAGATCACGCTCGAGCCGAGGCCCGACCGCGCGGTGGCCGAGAGGCCTGCCGCCTGGAGGCGGTCCCTCATCAGCGCCGACAGCACATATTGCTCGGCGAAGGTTTTTGCGCCGACCACATAGCCTGACGACGGGCGTCCCATGGTCGGCACCAGCGTTGCGGCGACCAGCGCCGCGATTCCGATCGCGCCGAGACCGCTGCGCAAGCGGCTGCGGTGGCGCAAGCCGTTTTCGATCAGGCCAAGCAACTGATCGACGGCGAGCGCGAGCAGCGCCGAGGCCAGGCAGCCGAACAGCACGAACACCCAGTTCTGGGTCTGGAGCCCGGCAAAGATGTAATTGCCGAGGCTGGTCTGCCCGATCGGCGTGGACAGCGTGGCTGTGCCGATCACCCACACAGCGGCGGTGCGGATGCCCGCCATCATCACCGGCAGCGCCAACGGCAGCTCGACGATGAGCAGCGATTGCCGTGCCGTCATGCCGACACCCTTTGCGGCTTCGATCAGCGCGGGATCGATGCCGTTGAGGCCCGTGATGCCGTTGCGCAGGACCGGCAGCATCGAATAGAGCGCCAGCGCCAGCATCGCCGGCAGGAAGCCGAACGCGGAGAAGGAAACGCCGAACCAGGCCAGCGTGACGGAAGCAGCCAGCAGCAGCAGCGGATAGAACAGCGCAAGCAGCGCCAGCCCCGGTACCGTCTGCACGATGCTGGCGAACGCGAGCAGGATGCCGCGCGGCGCCGGACGGTTGCGGGTCAGGATCGCCAACGGCAGGCTGACGGCGAGGCCAAGTGCGAGCGCGGCGAGGCTTACCCGCACATGGTTGCCGAGATAATCGGGCAGATGCCCCAGCGCCTCGCCCCAACGCGGATCGGTGAAGAGGCTCATGCCGCACCGCTCTGCGGCAGCAGCGCATTCAGCCGCCCGACCTGGCGCCGCGGCGTGCTCAACAGCTCCAGCACGTAGTCGTCGCTGCTGCTCGAGAGCTCCGCGGGCGTACCCTGCGCGAGCAATCGTCCGCCGCGCATCACTGCGATGCGGTCGGCGAGCAGGATCGCCTCGGTCATGTCATGCGTGATCATCACGGTGGTCAGGCCGAGCTTGCGGTGTAGCGCGCGATAGTCCTCGCCTAGCGCATCGCGGGTGAGGGGATCGAGTGCGCCAAACGGCTCGTCCATCAGCACGATGCGGGGCTTTGCGGCGAGCGCCCGCGCCACGCCGACACGCTGGCGCTGGCCGCCGGAGAGTGCCTCTGGCAGACGGTCGCGATGCGATGCGCCGTCGAGCTGCACGAGCTCCAGCAGTTCGTCGATGCGCCCCGCGATCGCCACTGCCGGCTCGCCCAGCAGCTTTGGCGTGATCCCGATATTGTCGGCGACGCTTAAGTGAGGAAACAGCCCGCCGCTCTGGAAGACGTAGCCGATCCGGCGCCGCAGCGCGACCGGATCGACGCTCCGCACGTCTTCCCCCTCAACCATGACCGTGCCGCCATCGGCCTCGATCAGCCGGTTGGTGAGCCGCAGCAGCGTGGTCTTGCCTGAGCCGGACCCGCCCACGATGGCCAGAAACTCGCCCTCGGCAATGTCGAGCGACACATCGTCGACGGCTGCGAGGAAGCCGAATCTCTTGGTGACCTCTTGGTAGCTGATCGCCAGCTTGGAAGGCATCGCGGATGGGCTCGCTTTTCTCTTACCCTGCCCCTCCAGGGGAGGGTAAGAGCACGGCAAGTCCCCATGCGTAGCACGCTTGGCGCCTTGATTGAACTTGGCCGCGCGAGCGGCTAAGGCATCGGCCTGAGTTCGGAGGAAGCACATGACGACGCCCACGGCAGTGGCGCTGGAAGATGCCAAGGTCGCGTTCCGGCTGGGGGACGGCCGGGTCTATACGGCGGTGGAGAAGGCGCATCTCGCGGTCGCGCAGGGCGAGTTCGTCGCCATCGTCGGCCCGACCGGCTGTGGGAAATCGACGCTGCTCAATGTCGCGGCCGGCCTGCTCAAGCCGGCGGCGGGCAGCGTCAGGATATTCGACCGGCAGCTGACGGGACTGAACCAGGATGCCGGCTACCTGTTCCAGGCCGACGCGCTGTTCCCTTGGAAGACCGCGCTCGACAATGTCGCGATCGGGCTCGAGATCAAGGGCACGGCGCGCGCAGAGGCGCTGCCGCGGGCGCAGAAATGGCTGACCTCCGTCGGTCTCGGCGCGTTTGCCAGCCGCTATCCGCACATGCTCTCCGGCGGCCAGCGTAAGCGCGTGGCGCTAGCGCAGGTGCTGATCCGCGATCCGAAAATCCTCCTCATGGACGAGCCGTTCGGGCCGCTGGACGCGCAGACGCGCCAGGTCATGGGCAATCTGCTGCTTGATCTCTGGAATGCCGACCGCAAGGCCGTGCTGTTCGTGACGCACGATCTGGAAGAGGCGATCGCGCTCGCCGACCGCGTGGTGATCATGTCCGCGGGGCCGTCCTCGCGCATCATCGGCGACTGGCGCGTCAGCTTGCCGCGCCCGCGCGACATCTTCGAGGTGCGCCTCGACAAGGAGTTCCATGCGCTCCATCGCGAGATCTGGAGCGTGCTGAAGGACGAGGTGATGAAGGGATACGTGCAATCCACTCAGGCAGTGGAGGCGGTCTGATGTCGCGCCCGACGCTGTTTGCGCTGCAGGTCCTGGTCGCGGTCGTCTGCATCGTGCTGTGGCAGGTGCTGTCGACCATCCCCGTGTTCGGCAAGATCCTGCTGCCGCCGTTCTTCTTCTCCAACCCTTTCGACGTGTTCAGCCAGATCGTGAAATGGTTCGCCTCCGGCGTCATCTGGAAGCATCTCGGCATCACACTGGCGGAATCGATCCTGGCTTTCGTGATCGGATCCCTCGGCGGCGTGCTGGTCGGCTTCTGGTTCGCGCGCCAACCGCTGGTCGCCGCGGTGTTCGACCCCTACGTCAAGATGGTCAATGCGCTGCCGCGCGTCGTGCTGGCACCGATCTTCGCGCTGTGGCTCGGCCTCGGCATCTGGTCGAAGGTCGCGCTAGGCGTCACGCTGGTGTTCTTCATCGTGTTCTTCAACGTCTATCAGGGCGTCAAGGAGGTCAGCCGCACCGTGCTCGACAACGGCCGAATGCTCGGCATGAGCGAGCGGCAGTTGATGCAGCACGTCTATTGGCCGTCGGCCCTGTCGTGGATGTTCTCCTCGCTGCACACCTCGGTCGGCTTCGCCGTGGTCGGCGCGGTCGTCGGGGAATATCTGGGATCGGCGGCGGGCCTCGGTTATCTCATTCAGCAGGCCGAAGGCGTGTTCGACGTTGCCGGTGTGTTCGCCGGCATGTTCGTGCTGTCGGCCTTCGTCATCCTGATCGACTTCGGCGTGACGCTGGTGGAGCGGCGGCTGCTGGTGTGGCGGCCGATGGCGTCGGACGGGCGGGGGTAGGGCCCAAGTTCACCTCTCCCGCTTGCTTGCGGGAGAGGCGTAGGCCGCCTCTGGCGGCCGTCATCTCAAAACACGCCGAGGCAAAGCCTCGGCTATGGCGTAGCGTCGGGTGAGGGTTTTCTCCTTCGGGCGATTCTCCCATCGCGGGGACACCCTCTCCCCAACCCTCTCCCGCTTGGCAGGCGGGGGAGGGAGCGCAGAGCCATCAATCCAGCAGCTTGATGTCATCGGGGGCCTGCGGCGGCGTCTTGATCGCGATGGCCTTGACCTGGCCGCTGATCGGCTTGGTGCCGCCATGCGGCGTGCCCTTCGGAATGATGACGAGATCGCCTGGCTTCACCGTGACCTCCTTGTCGCCGAGCCAGATCGTCCCGGTCCCGTCCAGGATGTACTGGATCTCGTTGGTGTTGGGATGCAGGTGCTTGGGCACATTGCCGACCTGGATTGACACAGTGGCGCCGTCGGCGGTCATGAACGTCTTCGAGCGGTAGCCAACCTTGTTGGCGGGGCCTAGCGCGTCGCCTTCCATCTCGCCGGTATGAATGATCTGCGCGGTGATGCTCTCGGCGGCGAGTGCCGGCCCGAGCAGGTAAGTTGCGCCGCAGCCGGCGGCAAAGGCGGCGGCGATCGACAGGCTGGCTGTAAGGCGATTCATGGACGATCCTTCCCATTAGGAATTGTTATTGTCTGCGCATGCTATTGCGCCGAAAGACCGATGGCCAGCCCACTTCGGCAGTGCTTCTCAAGCCCGCCCCGCTGCTCTATGGTGCCGCCGGCCGAACGGAGGAAACCAATGAAGAACACGATTGCCAGGCTCGCCGGCGCGCTGCTTGCGCTGACGGTCACCACCGGATTTGCCGCGGCGCAAAGCAAGGTCACCATTGCGGTCGGCGGCGGCTCCTGCCTGTGCTATCTGCCGACAGTGCTGGCCAAGCAACTTGGCGAATATGAGAAGGCCGGCCTCAATGTCGAGCTGGTCGACCTCAAGGGCGGCTCGGATGCGCTGAAAGCCGTGCTCGGCGGCAGTGCCGACGTCGTCTCCGGCTATTTCGACCATTGCGTCAATCTCGCGGCCAAGAAGCAGGAGCTGCAGTCCTTCGTGGTCTATGACCGCTATCCCGGCCTCGTGCTGGTCGTCGCGCCCTCGCGCACCAATGACATCAAGTCGGTCAAGGACCTTGCCGGCAAGAAGGTGGGTGTGAGTGCGCCCGGCTCCTCCACCGACTTCTTCCTCAAATATATGCTCAAGAAAAACGGGCTTGATCCCACCAGCGCCGCCGTGATCGGCGTCGGCCTCGGCGCCACCGCGGTCGCCGCCATGGAGCAGGGGCAGATCGATGCTGCCGTGATGCTCGATCCTTCGGTGACCGTGCTTCAGGGCAGCCACAAGGATCTGCGCATCCTCTCGGATACCCGCACCCAGAAGGATACACTCGAGACGTTCGGCGGCGAATATCCGGGCGGCGCGCTTTACTCGACGGCAGCCTGGGTCAACGGCCACGAGAAGGAAACGCAGGCGCTCACCAATGCGATCCTCGCCACGCTCGCCTGGATCCATTCGCATTCGCCCGAGGAGATCATGGCGAAGATGCCGGAGGAGACGGTCGGCAAGAACAAGGATCTCTATCTTGCCGCGCTGAAGAACACGATCCCGATGTACTCCGAAACCGGCAAGATGGACCCCAAGGGCGCCGATGCCGTGCTCGCCGTGTTCAGCGTCGGTTCGCCCGAGGTCGCGAACGCCAAGATCGAGGTCAGCAAGACCTTCACCAACAAATTCTTCGACCAGGCCAAGAAGACGACGGGGACCGCCAAATAGCTGACGCGAAGGCGTAGTAACCAGGCGTCATGACGTCACTTGTCATTCATCGCGTCACGACGCTTGATCTTGCCGTGCGGCCGATCGTGTGGCCGTTCGCCGAGGAGCGCCGCGCCGAGATCGCGGCGCATTTTGCCGAGAAGCAGCGCGAGCGGCCGAAGATCTGGAACGGTCGCGTCCTGCTCGGGCGCGATGCCGCGTTCACGGACGGCCATCTCGCTGCGACCTATTTCGAAACCGATTTCGCCAGCTTCCTCGCCTGGCGCGACTGGGGTTTTCCTGATCCTGCCGTATTCAACGGTTTCGGCATGGGCGCGCTGCGCACCTCCGATGGCGCCTTCGTGATGGGCGAGATGGCGCAGCACACGGCCAATGCGGGCCGCATCTATTTCCCTTCGGGCACGCCCGACCTTGACGACATCAGGGACGGCGCCCTCGACCTTCCCGGCAGCGTGGTCCGCGAGATCGCGGAGGAGACCGGGCTCACCGCCGACGATTACGCGCCGGAAGCCGACTGGCATTGCGTCGTCTCCGGTCGTGCGATTGCGATGATTCAGGTCCTCAATCTGGACATGCCGGGCGATGAAGCCCGCGCCCGGATCGAAGCCAATCTCGCGCGCGAGGCCGAGCCCGAGTTGTCGGCCATTCATCTCGTGCGCGGGATGAGCGATCTTACGCCGACCATGCCGCGATTTGTCACGGCCTTTATTGCGCAGCAGTTCGCCTCTCGCTGACGCGCGAGGCTTGACATCGCTTCGCGCAGCCCGTGTGATGGGCGAAAACAAGAACGACAAGAATGCAACGCACAATCGTCCGGGAGGTTTTGATGCGCGAGGCCGTGCTGCCACTGCCGAAGGGCACCACCGACAGCAACCAGTAGCGGCGGAGAACGGCGGTGCTGGAGGTGAACGGATTGGTGAAGCGGTTCGGCGGCTTCACCGCCGTGAACAACGTCTCGTTCAGGGTCGACCAGGGCGAGATCCTCGGCCTGATCGGGCCCAACGGCTCGGGCAAGAGCACGATCTTCAACATGCTCTCCGGCACGCTGGCGCCGACCTCCGGATCGATCCTGTTTGCCGGGCACGAGATCGCAGGCCTTGCGCCGCACCGGATCATCAACCGCGGCATCGGCCGCACCTTCCAGATTCCGCGACCCTTCCGCCGCCTGACCATCTTCGAGAACGTCGCGCTCGCCGGATTCTACGGCCAGGGCCGCCACAGTCGCATCAAGGCCGAGGAGGCAGCCGAGCGGTCGCTGGCGATGGTGGGCCTGCCGACCGATCGCCACGCCAGCGTCGACGGCCTGGGGGCGGCCGGCCTGAAGAAGCTCGAGCTGGCGAAGGCCCTTGCCACTTCGCCGAAGCTGCTGCTCGCCGACGAGAGCCTCGGCGGTCTCGACGAGGCCGAGATGGACCAGGCGGCCGACATGCTGCGCAATATCCGCGACGAGCTCGGCATCACCATCATCTGGGTCGAGCACATCATGGGCGTGCTGATGCGCGTCGTCGATCGCGTCATGGTGCTCGATCACGGCGAGAAGATCTCGGAAGGGCTGCCGAGCGCGGTCGCCGGCGATCCGCGCGTCATCGAAGTCTATCTCGGCACCGATGCAGAGACCACGCAGGCCGCGGCCGCCGAAGCGCGCCGCCGGGCGGGAGGTTAGCCCATGCTGGAGCTCCGCGGCGTCAATGCCGGCTATGGCACGTTCCAGGCGCTGTTCGACATCAATCTCGACGTCAAGGCCGGCGAGGCCGTCGGCGTCATCGGTCCCAACGGCGCCGGCAAGACCACCTTGATGCGCGTCATTTCCGGCCTGATCCGTCCCTCGCGCGGATCGATCAAGATGGAAGGCGTCGATGTCGTGGCGACGCCGGCGCACAAGATCGTCAGCCTCGGCATTGCGCATGTGCCGGAGAACCGGCGGCTGTTTCCGCAGCTCACGGTCGACGACAATCTCAAGATGGGCGCGTTCATGAAGGAGGCGCGCGGACACTATGCCGAACGGCTGGACGTCGTGTTCGACCTGTTCCCGCGCCTGAAGGAGCGGCGGCATCAGATGGCCGGCACCATGTCCGGCGGCGAGCAGCAGATGTGCGCGATCGGCCGCGCCCTGATGTCCAGCCCGAAGCTGCTGCTGCTCGACGAACCCTCGGCGGGGCTCGCGCCGGTCGTGGTGCAGCAGGTGTTCGAGCTGGTGAAGCGGATTCGCGCCAGCGGGCTGACGGTGCTGATCGTCGAGCAGAACGTGCAGCAGGTCCTGAAAGTGGTCGACCGTGCCTACCTGATCGAAGCGGGCACGATCCGCGCCTCCGGCACCTCGTCCGAGATGCTGGCAAGCGACACGGTCAAGGAAGCTTATCTCGGGGTGTGATGGGCATGCAGGCGTTCCTGGACATTTTCGACATCTATCTGCTGGAGGCCGTCATCAACGGCATCCTGCTCGGCGGCGTGCTGGCGCTGCTCGCGCTCGGCCTCAACCTGATCTTCGGCGTCATCGACGTGACCTGGATCTGTTACGCCGAGCTCGTGATGATCGGCATGTACGCCATGTATTTCATGGTGCAGTATTACGGCGTCAGCTATTTCATCGCTGCGCCATTCACCATCCTGCTGGTGGCGGCGCTCGGCGCCCTCTTGCATTACCTCGTGATCGCGCCGCTGTTGACCGCGCCGCCGATCAATCAGCTGCTCGCGACCGGCGGCGTGCTGTTCGTGCTGCAGAGCTTTGCCACTGTCGCCTTCGGCATCGACTTCCGCAATCTCGGCATCCGCCTGCCGGTGCTCGCCTTCGGCGACATGAATTTCAGCTACGCGCGGCTTTTGTCCTTCCTGGCGGCACTGGTCGGCATGGTCGCGGTCTATCTGTTCATGACGCGCACCTTCACCGGCACCGCGATCCGCGCCATCGCGCAGGACCGTCAGATCATGGCGCTGATGGGCGTCGATACGAAGCGGATCTATCTCATCACGTCCGCGCTCGGCGGTGCGCTGGCCGGGCTCGCGGCCTGCCTCCTGGTGCTGCAATATGACGTGCATCCGTTCGTCGGCCTCTCCTTCGGGCCGATCACCTTCCTGATCTGCGTGCTCGGGGGCCTCGGCAATTTCATCGGCGGCTTCATCGCCTCCTTCCTGTTCGCGGAGATCATCTCGCTTGGCGGCCTGTTCTCCGACCTCGAATGGGGCTATGTGCTCGCCTTCGCCTTTTTCATCGTCATGATGTTCATCCGGCCCGCGGGCCTGCTGGCGAGGCGGCGATGAAGGGGCAGGGGCGGCTTGCAGCATGGGGCGTGGGGCTGGCGGTGCTGGTCGCGCTGCCTTTCGTCTATCGCGATCCCTATCATCTGCACATCCTCGTGCTGATCCTGATCTGGTCGTTCGCCTATACCTCCTGGTCGATGATGGGGCGGTTCGGACTGGTCTCGCTCGGGCATGGCGGCTTCATGGGCATCGGTGCTTACGTCACCGCGCTCTTGTGGAATCACCTGGGCCTGTCGCCCTGGATCGGCATTCCCGTCAGCATGATCGCGGCCGGTGCGCTGGCGCTGATCGTCGGCTATCCCTGCTTCCGCTTCCGCATCACCGGGCATTATTTCGTGCTGGTGACGCTGGCGCTGTCGGGCATCGTGCTCCAGGTCATCACCGCGACGCGCGACTACACCGGCGGCTCGCTCGGCTATACCCCGAACCGCGCGTCCGGCAACAAGCTCCTGGCGCTGCAGTTCGACGACAAAACCACCTGGTATCTGATCGCGCTTGCGGTCTGGCTGTTCGGTATCGTGGTCTGGCACTGGGTCGACCGCAGCATGGCGCGCTATGCGCTGGAGGCGATCTCGGAGGACGAGGACGCCGCGGCTGCGGCCGGCGTCAACGTCACCGCCGAGAAGCTGAAGATCACGCTGCTCAGCGCGCTGATGACGGCACTGGCCGGCGCGATCTACTGCCAGTATCAGATGTTCATCACACCCGACACCGTCAGCGGCATCGCGGTTTCGCTGCAGATGGTGTTCGCGGCCATCGTGGGCGGCCTGTTCGTTTCGCTCGGCCCGACCTTTGGCGCCATCATCACCAT
This sequence comes from Bradyrhizobium sp. STM 3561, assembly GCF_045571455.1. Lineage (NCBI taxonomy): Bacteria > Pseudomonadati > Pseudomonadota > Alphaproteobacteria > Hyphomicrobiales > Nitrobacteraceae > Bradyrhizobium > Bradyrhizobium sp. STM 3561. Next base: position 4,692,718 of record NZ_CP120695.1, on the reverse strand, counting down.
TTTGCTGGCCGAGAGCTTGCGCATCGGCTTCGGCACCAAGGCGGTCGGCTGGGACAACCTCGTCTACGGCGTGCTGCTCGTGGTTTTCATCATATTCCTTCCCAAGGGCATCCTTGGTAGCGTCCTCGACCGACTGAAGCCGCAACGCAAGGTGCCCCGCGCTCATGAGCAAGAAGCCGTCCAGATCGCTCGCCCAGGAGCTTGACCGCTACATCACGCCATTCCGTTACGATGGCTCGGGCAAGTTTCATCTCAAGGACCATAAGACCGACGAGAAGGGCGACCTCGACAAGGAGAAAGCGCAGGCGCTTCTCGACGCCAACAAGAAGCGCCTCGTCGGGTTTCAGGAGAAGCTCTACGCCCAGGACCGCTGGTCCGTGCTGATCGTGCTCCAGGCAATGGACGCCGGCGGCAAGGACAGTGCGATCAAGGCGATCTTCGAGGGCATCAATCCGCAGGGCTGCGAAGTCACGGCCTTCAAGGCGCCAAGCAGCAAGGAGCTCGACCACGACTTCCTCTGGCGCCACGTGGTCGCGCTGCCGGAGCGCGGCCATATCGGCATCTTCAACCGCTCGCATTACGAAGAATGCCTGGTGACGCGCGTGCATCCGGAAATCCTCGCCAAGGAGAAGCTGCCGCCAAAGCTCGTCACCAAGCACATATGGAAGGAGCGGTTCGAGGACATCTCCGCCTTCGAACGCTATCTCTGCCGCAACGGAACCCTGGTGCTGAAGTTCTTCCTCAACGTCTCCAAGGAGGAGCAGCGCCAGCGCTTCCTCGACCGGTTGGAGGAGCCGGCCAAGCAGTGGAAGTTCTCCATGGACGACATCAAGGAGCGCGCGCTGTGGCCGCGCTACCAGGCGGTCTACCAGGACATCGTCCGCCACACGGCAACGCCTCATGCGCCGTGGTACGTCGTGCCCGCCGATCACAAATGGTTCGCCCGCGTCGTGATCGGCTCGGTGATCAATGCAGCGCTCGAAAAGCTCGACCTGCGCTTCCCCCGCGCCGACAAGGCCTCGCTGGAGGAATTCGAGCAAGTGCGCAAGGCACTGGAGAAAGAGGGGACGGGAGGCAAGAAGCAGGCAAAGTGACAGCCAAGGAGATCGCCGATCGCAAGACCGTCAACTTCGCGCTCCAGGGGGGCGGCGCGCACGGCGCCTTCGTCTGGGGCGTGCTCGACCAGGTGCTCGAGGACGGCAGGCTCGCGATCGAGGCGGTCAGCGCCACCAGTGCCGGTGCCATGAATGCGGTGGCGATGGCCTCCGGCATGGCGAACGGAGGCGCGGAGGGTGCGCGGGAGAACCTGCACGCATTCTGGTACGAGGTGTCGCGCATGGACATGGCGTACGATTTGATGTCGCCGCTGAACCAGTGGATCCAGGCCCTGAAGCTGCCGCCGGAATATCATCCGGTGCACGCCGTCATCCACACGCTGACGCACACCCTGCCGCCGAACCTGCTCAATCCCTTTCATTTCAATCCGCTCCGCGCGCTGCTGCAGCGCGTGGTCGATTTCGACCGGCTCAATTCCTCGCCCGAGGCGCCGCAGCTGTTTCTCAACGCCACCAACGTCCGCACCGGCAAGATCAAGGTGTTCCAGAGCCCGCTTCTCACGGCGGAAACCGTGCTCGCCTCGGCCTGCCTGCCGCCCTATTTCCAGGCCGTCGAGGTCGACGGCGAGCATTATTGGGACGGCGGCTATCTCGGCAATCCCGCGATCTATCCGCTGATCTACCGCAAGGGCAGTCACGACGTCATCATCGTGCAAGTCACGGCGATCAGGCGCGACGAGCTGCCGACCAGTGCGGCCGATGTCCTCCACCGCATCAACGAGATCAGCTTCAATTCGTCCTTGATGCGCGAGATGCGCGCGGTCGCCTTCGCCACGCGGCTGATCGACGACGGCGAGCTCGACAGCGACAAGCATAGCCGCATGTACATGCATTGGATCGGCAACGACCAGTTGATGTCGCAGCTCGGCACGGCCACGCAGTTCCACCCCGAATGGAGCCTGTTGTGCCGCCTGCGCGATGAGGGCCGCGAGGCGGCGCGAAGCTGGCTGGCGCGGAACTTCGACCAGATCGGAAAGTCCTCGACCGTCGACCTGGCAGACATGTTTCTCTAGCCGGCTGAGCCGGCCATGCACAAAAACGCGAAAACAACCCCATGCACAGTAGCCGAGCGCAGCAGAATCAACCGCTTGCAGCTCCGTCATCGTTGCTGCGGATTTTACGAAACTCATTTGACTCGTCGGGCAAAACAGGGGCATGATGTCAACATGCCCGCTGCCCCTCGACAGCTGCGACCCGCGCGCAAGCGCTTTGCATCGGCGGGCTGCTTCCAGGGAACTCGCGCCTTCAAATGTGATCTCTAGATCGTTGATCTTGCTTGACAGTTTTGTGTCCTAGGACGAGCATCGTGGCGGTCGCAAACAAGCGACGCGCAACGTCCACCTCATGAGCAAGGGGAGGTCTATGACGCCACCTCCGCAAATCCAGCCGCTGAGTGCGATGGAGCTCGTTCGGACTATCGCATAGCGGCGAAAACCGCGAACGGCACGCCGGGTCAAGGTTTAGCGGGCCGCATCAGTGAGGCAAGGCCCCTACCTTCCCGGCGCTGTAATTTGCATTACATCACATCGATCGTGTCGGATGGCCGTGACGGGCTGCCGCAACGAGTTTCTCTGACATCCGCTGTTCCCATTCTCCCCGCCGTCGCTCCGCATTGGCGCAAGAGGTCTTTGGCGCATCACAGCACGTCGGTGATGCCGCGGCTCCCGATCCTGCATTGCGGCAAATGCCAAGAGAATGTCGCCTCAAAGGCCAACTTCCGACACAGGGCCGGGGCGAATAACGGCAATCCGACATGACGCATGTGCTTCGGCGGTGACGGTCCCGACGCCGCCGGTGCATTCATTTTTTTCCAGGGAATCCTCGTGTCGCATAAGCTGGCCGCGGCGCTCCTCGCCGCTCTCTTCCTCACGATTCCATCTCTCTCCGGTGCCCGCGCCGAGCCGCCTCCGCCCGCGGCAAACAGCGCCGCCACACTGTCGCCTGACGAGGCGAAACGCGCGCTGGAAACCCTTCAGGACGACAAGAAGCGCGCGCAGATGATCGATACGCTCCGCGTGATCGCCAACGCGTCCGGTCCGCAGCAGGCGGCGCCGGAGCAAAAATCGCCGATCCCGCTCTCGGCCGACGGCCTCGGTGCGCAGCTCTTGCTCACGGTGTCGGAGGAGATCGGCGAGATCTCGAGCGAGATCGCCGGCATGGCACGGACGCTCACGCACTTTCCGGCGTTCTATTACTGGATCATGCGGACCGCGAACGATCCCGCGGCCTATCACCTCCTGATCGAGATCGCCTGGAAGCTGGCGCTGGTGCTCGGGTGCGCCCTCGCTGCCGAGTGGGTGATCTTTCGCCTGATCCGCCGTCCGGTCGCGTTCCTGGAAGGACGCGTGCCACAAACCGCGCACCTGCCGGCACAGGTGCTGCCCGTAGCCGACCCGCCGTCATCGGTGGCCGATGTCACTCCCGCACCCGAGTTGAACAAGCGCCGCCACAGTCTTGCGCGGGTCTGGCAGGTCCTGTCACGGCTGCCCTTCGTGCTGGGGCGCCTTGTGCTCGAACTGCTGCCGGTGGTGGTCTTCGTTGGTGTCGCCACGGCGCTGCTCGGGACGGTGATCGGCGAGCCCACGACCGTTCGCCTCGTGATCCTCGCGGTCGTCAACGCCTACGCGTTTTCGCGCGGGCTCATCTGCGTGGTCAGGGCGCTGGCCGGGCCGTTTGGCCTGTTTCCGCTGCGGGCCGAGACTGCGGCCTATATCGAGATCTGGGCGCGCCGCATCGTCGGTGTCGGCGTCACCGGCATCGCCTTTGCCAATGTGGCGCTATTGCTCGGCCTGCACCGCGCCGGCTACGCCGCACTGCTGCGCATGGTGATGCTGGTCGTGCATCTCTTCATCGTCGTCATCATCCTGCAATGCCGCCGCCAGGTCGCCGACGCCATCCGCGCGCCGGCCGAGCGGCAGGGGATTGCAGCCCGTTTGCGTAACCGTATCGCCGGCGGCTGGCATTATCTTGCCATCGCACTTGATCTGGCGCTGTGGGCCGTCTGGGCGCTGAACATCCGCAACGGTTATTCGCTGCTGCTGCAATATTTCGTGGGCACCATCGCGGTGGCGCTGGTCACGCGTGTGGCCATCATGGTGACGCTGAGCCTGATCGACCGTGGTTTCCGCATCAAGCCGGAAATCCTCCAGCGCTTTCCCGGCCTCGAGATCCGCGCCAACCGCTATCTACCGCTGTTGCGCCGGATCGTATCCAGCGTGATCGCCTTCATCGGCTTCGTGGCGGTGCTCGAAGTCTGGGGTGTGGACGCCATCGTCTGGTTCTATGGCGGCCAGATCGGCGGCCGGCTGATCTCCGCCGTGGTGACGATCGGCATCGCCGTGTTTATCGCTGCGGCCATCTGGGAAATCAGCAATGCGTTGCTGGACCGCCAGATCAATGCACTGTCACGCGATGGGCATTATGCCCGTGCGGCGCGCCTGCGCACCTTCCAGCCGATGCTCCGCACCGCGCTGCTCTGCCTGATCGCAACCGTCGTCGGCCTCACGGCGCTGAGCGAGATCGGCGTCAATGTCGCGCCGCTGCTCGCGGGCGCCGGCATTGTCGGCATCGCGATCGGCTTCGGCTCGCAGAAGCTGGTGCAGGACCTCATCACCGGCCTGTTCCTGCTGCTGGAGAACACGGTCCAGGTCGGCGACAATGTCAGCTTGTCAGGGCTCGCGGGCGTGGTGGAGAACGTCTCGATCCGCACCATTCGCCTACGCGCCGGCGACGGCGCCGTGCACATCGTGCCGTTCAGCGCGGTCACGACCATCACCAATGCCAGCCGCGGCGCCGGCAACGCCTCGGTCAGCGTCAACGTCGCCTACAAGGAAGACACCGACCGCGCCGGCCAGATCCTCAAGGACATCGTCGACGAGATGCGCCGCGAACCGGAATTCCGCGCATTGATCCGCGGCGACCTCGAGCTGTGGGGCGTCGACAAGGTGGACGGCGCGATGGTGTCGATCGTCGGTCAGATCCGCTGCACCGAGACCGGGCGCTGGCCGGTCCAGCGCGAGTTCAACCGGCGCATGAAGCTGCGCTTCCAGCAGAACGGCATCGAGGTCGCATCCGCCACCCAGACTATCCTGATGCACATCGCGCCACCGGCCGATAGCGCCGCCACTCCGACGCCGCGGCGAGTGACCGCATAAGCAATCCCAAAATTTCCGGCTTGCCTCTATCGATCCGCCCGCGTTCACTCTGGCCCCAGCCCGCGAACGACATGCGGGCGAAGAAAGAAGGGTGGGCGGGATGAACCGAGGACTCTGGGCCGGATTGCGCGGCCATGTGATGGTCGTTTGCGCATTGGTCGGATTTGCTGCGTTCGCCGGGTCGTCTCCGTCGCGCCCGGTCACCCTCGTCGTGCCCTTTGCGGCGGGTGGCCCGACCGATACGCTGGCGCGGATCCTGTCCGAGCGCATCGCGGGCGAACTGCACACGACAGTGGTTGTCGAGAACGTGGCGGGTGCTTCCGGCAGCATCGCCGGCGCCCGCGTCGCGCGCGCGACACCTGACGGTACCACGATCACGATCGGCCATTGGGGTACCCATGTGCTGAACGGTGCGATCCTCAAGCTGCCCTATGACGTAGTCGCCGATTTCGAGCCGGTGGCAATGATCGCGATGGGGACGCAGCTCATCGTCGGTCGCAAGTCGCTGGAGGCAAACAGTCTGAAAGAGCTGATCGCGTGGCTGCAGGCCAACCCCGGTAAGGCCACCGCCGGCACGGCCGGGGCCGGCACGGGCGCGCACGTCGCCGGTGTCTTCTTCAAGGACAAGACCGGCACCGACATCCAGTTCGTGCCGTATCGCGGCGCAGGGCCCGCCATGATCGATCTCGTGGCCGGGCAGATCGATCTCATGTTCGACCAGGCGTCGAACTCGCTGCCGCACGTCAAGAGCGGTGCGATCAAGGCGTTCGCGGTGACGTCGCCGACAAGGCTTGCGTCTGCGCCCGACGTGCCGACCGTCGACGAGGCGGGTCTGCCCGGTCTCTACATTTCCTACTGGCACGGCATCTGGGCACCAAAGAACACACCGAAGGACATTGTCACGAAGCTCAACGCGGCCATCATCGCCGTGCTGGCCGATGCGTCCGTCAAGCAGCGCTTTGCCGAGCTGGGGCAGGAGATTCCGCCACCGGAGCAGCAGAGCCCCGCACCACTCGCCGCTTTCCAGAAGGCCGAGACCGCAAAATGGTGGCCGATCGTGAAGGCGGCCGATATCAAGCCGGAATAGCGCCGTTAACCTTTTCTCGCGCGCCTGCCAGGCGTTCGCGAAAATCTCGCTGCGGTGCGAGATCACAATCGGTGCCCGAGTCTCTCCGTCCTTGATCTGGATGGCGCGCTGGCCGACAATGTGTGCGGTTCAATGTGAAGCTCCTTGGGGGAATTCGTGAATAGACCTGCCCGGGTCGTTGCCCAATCGACGTCGTCCAATTCGCAGCAAGGCATGACGCTGCTGCGCGATCCCTTGCTCAACAAGGGCACCGCTTTCACTGAAGCGGAGCGCGAGGCACTGGGCCTGCGAGGTCTCTTGCCGCCATGCGTGCTGACGATGGAGACACAGGCGCAGCGCGTGCTCACCAATCTGCGCACGCTACCGACGGACCTCGAAAAATACGTCGCGCTGAACGCGCTGCATGACCGCAACGAGGCGCTGTTCTTCCGCGTCGTCGTCGACAATATCGACGAGATCCAGCCGATCATCTACACGCCGACCGTCGGGCTCGCCTGCCAGAAATACGGCCTGATCTTCCAGCGGCCGCGCGGCATGTTCATCTCCTCGCGCGATTGCGGCCAGATCGCGGAGATTCTGAAGAACTGGCCTTACCCTGCCAAGCTGATCGTCGTCACCGACGGCGAGCGCATTCTTGGTCTCGGCGATCTCGGCGCCAACGGCATGGGCATTCCGGTCGGAAAACTGTCGCTCTATTCGGCCTGCGCCGGCGTGCATCCGGAACTGTGCCTGCCGATCGTGCTCGATGTCGGCACCAACAACGAAGAGCTCTTGAACGATCCCTATTATATCGGCCTGCGCGAGCGGCGGCTCACGGGCGAGGCCTATGACAGCTTCGTCGACGAGTTCATGCAGGCCGCGCGAAAAACGTTCCCGGGCGTGCTGATCCAGTTCGAGGATTTCGCCAACCATTCGGCGTTCAAGCTGCTGCACAAGTACCGGGATGAAGCCTGCGTCTTCAACGACGACATCCAGGGCACGGCGGCCGTGGCGCTCGCCGGCCTGTTCTCGGCCCTGCGCGTCTCCGGCGGCAAGCTCAGGGATCAGCGCATCCTGTTCCTCGGCGCGGGCGAGGCGGCGACCGGCATCGCCGATCTCGTGGTCTCCGCCATGATGGCGGAGGGCGCTTCCGAGGCGGATGCGCTCCGGCGCAACTGGCTGGTGGATTCCCGCGGTCTCGTCGTCAGCGGTCGCGAAGGCCTCTCTGGCCACAAGCTCCGCTATGCCCACACCGGCCAGGCGCCGATCGCCGATTTCCTCACCGCGATCAAGACGCTGAAGCCCACGGCGATCATCGGCGTCGCCGCGGTCGGCGGCGCCTTCACGCCCGAAGTGCTCAAGACCATGGCCGAGCTCAACGAGAAGCCGATCGTGTTCGCGCTCTCCAACCCGACCTCGAAGGCGGAATGCTCGGCGGAGGACGCCTATCGCTACACCGAGGGCCGCGCGCTGTTCGCCTGCGGCAGTCCGTATGATCCAGTGACGCTCAACGGCCGCAGCTTCGTGCCGCGCCAGGGCAACAACTCCTACATCTTCCCCGGCGTCGGCCTCGGGGTCATCGCCAGCGGCTCGAAGCTGGTGACCGACGAGATGTTCATGGCGGCGGCCCACTCGCTCGCCGACTGCGTCGGCAAGGAGGATCTCGCGCAAGGCAGTCTCTATCCGGCACTGCCGCGCATCCGCGAGGTCTCGGTCCGCATCGCGGCGGCCGTTGCGGACGTTGCCTACCAACGTGGGCTCGCCGACGGACCTGCACCCAACGACGTGAAGGCCCTGGTCCAATCCCAGATATACGAGCCGCATTACTGAGCCACCGGGCCGACGGTTGATCGACGCCAGAACCAAAATCCGGTCAGGCGCTGGCTCGTTCACCTCTCCCGCCTGGGAAGTGGGAGAGGGGCCGCACCTCCGTCGTTGAGCGATCGAGCCTCATTTCATTGCGCCCTAGGGGCCGTCTGTCCCGATTCAGAACAGGTCACTGTGGTGGAATCGTCACAGCTGGCGCGAAACGGACGCGGCCCCAGGGCCGCTTTTGTTCCGACAAGGTTCTGCCCTCATTGCCCACCGAAAATCCGGGCTGTTCGGAGGGGCGTACCATGTCTCGCATTGCACGTGCCGAAACTGCCCGGATTTCCCTCGCAACCCCATGCCGGCTGCTGCTTGCCGTCGCCGGCGCCGCCTCGCTCGCCGCTTGCGCGCAGTCGCCGGTCGGTCGCCAGAAGGCCGATCTGGCTGCTCCCGGCCGGCAGGCCGTGGTGGAGCGCCCGCATAGGCTGGCGGCGCTGCATCCGCGTCCGACCAGCCGGGCGCGCGCTGTCGGCGGCGACGCGAAGCAGACGGCTTCGCACGGCGTCGCCAGCTTCTATTCGGATACGGAGACCGCGAGCGGCGAGAAGTTCGACAAGAACGAGTTGACCGCGGCGCATCCCACGCTGCCGTTCGGCACCAAGCTGCGCGTCACCGATACCTCCTCCGGCCGCTTCGTCACCGTCAGGGTCAACGATCGCGGGCCCTTCGTTCGCGGGCGCGTGGTCGACATCTCGCCTTCCGCGGCGGAGGCGCTCGGCATGGTCGACAAGGGCATCACCAATGTCAGGCTCGAGGTCGTGCAATAAAGCGCGACTCGTCGAGACCGATGGGGTGCGCTTAACCGGCTGTTAGCGGCTTTTCAAGCATCATGGCTGCCCACAATTCCGGGCTTTGGGGGGAGGCGGCGCTTGAACACGATCCAGTATCTCGAAGATCAGGCTGCGCGCGCCGAGCGGCTCGCCAAACGGATCACGGATGCGCTGACGATCGAGAAGCTCCTGACCTTTGCCGGCGAACGCCGTCGCGAGATCGAGGTCATCGCCGGCAAGCATCGCCGCGCCTAAAGCGCGATGAGATTTGGATCAATCGTCATCGCGCTTTAGCTTGTTGTTTACGCATGATCTTTCCGGAAAACCGCTTCGCACTTTTCCGGATCATGCTTTAGCTCTGACGAACCATGCGGCAAGCCCATCCGGGTTTGCTTCCCTGTCTGCGCAATTGAGACAATGCCCGCTCAGCTGTGGCTCTCGACGAAGTCGCTGAGGTAATCGGGTAGCTCTATGCCGTACATGTCGCAGCGCGCCTTTATCTCGCCGACGACATCGGTCGAGATGTCCTTCATCCAATGCTCGAGCGTGTTGAACGAGATCACCTTGACGGGATCGTTGAAGCAGCCGGCAACGAGTTCACCGATGGTGGCTTCAAGATCGCTACGCTCGATAGGGATTTCGGTCGCCTCGTCGCGGCGGTCGATCACCACGAAGAGGGTCTGGTCTGCGCCGTAGGGCACGACGGAAGATACGCCAGCTTCAAGCATGTGAGGTGCTCACGTCTTTGCTTCCGATCTCTGACAACGGGAAAAACCGGAAGAAGGTTCCTGCTCGCGTGCTTGTGAAGGCCGTCAGAGAAATTCTCTCAAGCGCGACAGCTCGATCACGTGTTCGGGTGAGAGTATCTCCGTGACCAGCGGCGGCTGCGCCCCCGTGCGTATCTCGTAGAGATGCCTGGTCGTCACCGGTTTCTGCATGAACGCCGAAATGCAATCGTCGAGCGTGCCTTCGAGGACCCGGTAAGGCTCCCGGTCCGGCCTTCGCTGGTTTGCAAGCGATGGCCATTTATGCAGCACCGCGAGCGCGCCGAAATCGACCTTTGAATCCCGGACGTCTCCCATCGCCTGCCTCACGCAAAGGACGGCCCCAGCACACACATCCACGTGCTGGGGCCTACACACCTATCGCTGCATCTCAAAGCCACGATCACCCAACGCGACAGCCAGGAAAAGGTTCCCGGCCGCCCCGGCGCTCCTCAGCTTGCGGCGGCCGCGATCCTGTGTCCCGGGCTGTCGTGCTCCTGGTTGCTCTCGCCGCGGCTGATCTCCGGCGGCAGCCCGGCGAAGCGGCGCAAGGCCCCGGCCATCTGCACCCGGCCCGACACGCCCGTGATCACCACGTCGACCATGGTGAAGGACGAGTGGAAATGGCCGCGCGCCCTCAGCTGCTCGACCGGGACGCCGGCTGCGGCCATCGCCTCGGCATAGGCGACGCCCTCGTCCCGCAACGGATCGAACTCGCAGGTGACGACGAAGGCCGGTGGCAAGTTTTCGACCTTGCCGCGCAATGGCGAGACCCGCGGGTCGGTGCGGTCCGCCGGCGAGCAGTAGAGGTCCCAGAACCAGTACATCAGCGAGCGCGTCAGGAAGTAGCCGGTCGCGTTGTCGTTGTAGGACAGGCGATCGAAGCTGCAGTCGGTGACGGGGCAGACCAGAAGCTGGCCGGCGATGTCGGGGCCGCCGCGATCGCGCGCCAGCTGGCAGGTGACGGCAGCGATGTTGCCGCCGGCGCTCCAGCCTGCCACCAGCACCGGGCCCGGTCTGCCGCCGAGCTCGGCAGCGTGCTCGGCGATCCAGCGGGTTGCCGCATACCCGTCTTCCGCAGCCGTCGGGAAACGATGCTCCGGCGCGTGGCGATAGCCGACGCTGACGAACATCATGCCGGTCCTGCGTGCCATGTCGCGGCAGAACGGCTCGTCCGACTGCTCGTCGCCGAGCACCCAGCCGCCGCCGTGGAAATAGACCACGACCGGATGCGGTCCTGCCGTTGCGGGCTTGTAGACACGGTACGGCAGCGGACCGTCGGCACCGGGCAGGGTGCCGTCGACGATCTCGCCGATGGGTCGTCCGGCGGGACGGCCCTTGTTGAACTCGTTCACGAAGGCGCGCGCGCCTTCTGCGCCCATCGACTCGATCGGCGGCAGGTTGAGGGTTGCGAGCAGGTTCAGCACCAGCCGCACGTCGGGCTGCAGGCGCACCACCTCCCCATCGTTGCATTGCGCGGCACCATCAGGGCCGGTGAGCCTGAAGCCGAGCATGCCGCGACTGACGACCTCGTCGCAGATGCTGCGATAGGGGCCGACGCCGCCGGTATAGGGCATCAGCCCCTGCACCTTGCCGGGCACGTTGGCGCCCGTGTACCAGGTGTTGGCGAGCCGGTGCAGCGTCAGCATCGAGCAGTCGGCCATGTGCCGGCCCCAGCCGGCCTGCGCCGTCTCGGTCGGCTCGATCGTGGTGAAGCCGGCGTCGCGTAACGCAGCAAGCCGATCGACCACCCAGTCGACATGCTGCTCGATCGACACCGCCATGTTCGACAGCACCGACGGGCTGCCGGGGCCGGTGATCATGAAGAAGTTCGGGAAGCCGGCAACCGTGAGGCCGAGATAGGTCTGCGGCCCCTGCGCCCAGACGTCGGAGAGCGACTTGCCGTCGCGCCCGGTGATCGGATGCACGGCGCGGATCGCGCCGGTCATGGCATCGAAGCCGGTCGCGAACACGATGACGTCGAGGTCGAAGCTGCGGCCGTTGGTGGAGATGCCGCTCGCGGTGATCGCCTTGATCGGCTCCTGGCGCAGATTGACCAGCGTGACGTTCGGCCGGTTGTAGGTGGCGTAGTAATTGGTGTCGAGGCAGGGACGCTTGGCGCCGAAGGGATGATCATGCGGCGTGAGTGCCGCGGCGGTCTCGGGATCCTTGACGGCGGCGCGGATCTTCTCGCGGATCAGGTCCTGGACGATCTTGTTGCCGTCGACGTCCACGGCCTGGTCGGCCCAGAGCTGCGTCAGGATGTGGACGAGATCGCCGGCGGCCCAGGCGCGTTCGAACCGCTCGCGACGCTCGGCATCGCTCAATTGCCAGCTCACGACGGTCTGTTGCGGATAGGGCACCCCGGCCATCGACTGGCGCGCCTGTGCGCGATAGGTGGCGCGGTCGCTTTGCAGGAGGCTCATACGGTCCAACGGCGGCGGGCCGTTATGCGCGGGCAGCGCGAAATTCGGCGTGCGCTGGAACACGGTCAGATGTGCGGCCTGCTCGGCGATCAGCGGGATCGACTGGATCGCGGACGAGCCCGTCCCAATCACGGCGACGCGCTTTCCCGCGAGATTGACGCCGTCATGCGGCCAGCGTCCGGTGAAATAAACCTCGCCCTTGAAGTCCTTGACGCCGTCGATCTCCGGCGGCTTGGGCGCGGAGAGGCAACCGGTGGCCATGATGTAGTGACGGCAGGAGACCGCTGCGCCACTATCGGTGGTGATGAGCCAGCGCTCGGACGCTTCGTCCCATCTGGCTTCGGTGACCCTGGTCTTGAAGCGAATGTCGCGCCTGAGGCCATAGCGGTCGGCGACGAAGCCGAGGTAGCGCAGGATCTCGGGTTGGGTCGCGTATTTCTCAGACCATGTCCACGCAGCCTCGAGCTCCGGATCGAAGGTGTAGCTGTAGTCGATCGTCTGGATGTCGCAGCGCGCGCCCGGATAGCGGTTCCAGTACCAGGTGCCGCCGACATCACCGGCCTCTTCGAGGCCGACCGCCGAGAACCCTGCCTTGCGCAGGCGATAGAGAAGATAGAGGCCGGCAAATCCGGCGCCGACCACGGCGACATCGACCTGCTGAGCGGTTCCGCGCTCGTCGGAGGCACGTGTGGCAACCATCGCGTCAGACATGGCATTCCTCCGGTGTGTTTTGTTTGCCGGCAGGCTATCGCCGCAGGTTCAGCTTGTCATTACAGCAAGTGCAATCCTAGGGTGGTCGTTTGCGGCGGCATCGTGACGCGCGAATGTTGCGGCACCACACGCACCGCGATGCACAATGGCCGTGATAGCACGGGGTAATCAGACCGCATCCTTGCGTGTATGCTTGCGCTTACAAGCCACGCGTACCGGCTGGGCGTCATGATTGAGTTGAGTGAGCGCACCAAAGCGAACATGGACGTCGTCCTCGAGGAGACGTGCCGGCAACTGCCGCATGGCGGCGATCACGACAGCCGCAGGTTCATCGCCGAGCGCCTGATCGAGGCGGCGCAGTCCGGCCATTCCACGCTCGGCGAGCTCGGCATCATCGCGCGCCGCGCGCTGGCGGAGCTAAAGGGCAAGGGCAGATAGGCGCGGGCGAGGCTTGCTTCGCTGACGGCTCTGGACATAACCTGCCGGGCCCCTCATCGAGATCTTGCGAAGATGCGGTCCTTGCTTGCACTTGTTGCGGCTTCCGCAGTCCTGTGTTGCGCACGGTCGGCCGCGGCTCAGCCGGTCGGACAATTTCCATTCGCGTTGACGCGTGAGGGGCAGATGCTCGGGGCCGTGGAAGGCGAGGTGGCGTCGTTCAAGGGACTGGCTTACGCGGCGCCGCCGGTCGGCGCGCTGCGCTGGCAAGCGCCGCAGCCGACGACCGAAAGTTCGGAGATGCGCACCGCCTACGACTACGGCGCGCCGTGCCTACAACCGTCGCTGCCTGAGGCGAGCGAGGATTGCCTGACGCTGAACGTGTTCCGTCCTTTCGGGGTCGACGGCCCTTTGCCGGTGATGGTGTTCGTGCATGGCGGCGGCTTCGTCACGGGCACCGCGAACGATCCGCTGTTCGACGGCGCCAGGCTGGCGCAGGCGGGCCTCATCGTGGTCACCGTGAATTATCGGCTCGGCGCACTCGGCTGGCTCACGCACTCCGCGCTGTCGGATGACGGCTCCGGAAATTACGGTCTGATGGACCAGATCGCCGCGCTGCGTTGGGTGCGCGACAATATCGCGGCCTTCGGCGGCGATCCTGATAACGTCACCTTGTTTGGCAGCGATGCAGGCGCGACGTCGATCGCGCTGCTGATGCTGTCTGCGCAAGCGCGCGATCTCTTCCAGAAGGCCATCCTGCAATCGCTGCCCGGCCGCGCGCGCCTGCGCTCAGTGCAAGAGGCGGAGGCCGTGGGCCGGCAGTTCGTGGCCGCGCTCGGGCCGAAGACAGATTTGCGCGCAACCGAGCCGCGGCGCCTGCTTGCCGCCGAAAAGCATCTGCTGGGGAAAGCGCCGCGCAGCTTCGCGCCGATGATGGATGGACGTCTGGTGACCGAGGACCTTGCCACAGGCTTTGCGGCCGGACATCAAAGCCGCATTGCTCTGATCATCGGCTCGAATGAAGACGAGGCGGGTTTTGACCATGAGTCCGATATCAAGGAGGAGCTTGCATCGTCCGGCATTGCCAGCAGTGAACTGCGCCGGCTCTATCCCGATCTCGTCAGGCCCTCGGATCTCGCGGCGAGGTTCTACACCGACAAGGTCTTCTCGGAGCCGGTGCGACTGCTGGCCCGGCTGCACGCGGCAAGCGGCGCGCCGACCTTTCGCTACCGTTTCGCCTATGTGCCGGAGGCGCGGCGCGCGAATCCGGAAGTCGGCCACGGACGGGAGTTGCAGTTCATCTTCGGTGCGGAAGGCGTGCCCGGTGCAGGCATCTTGTCGCGACGCGATCGCGCGGTCGCAAGCCGCATCCGCGCCTACTGGATCAATTTCGCCAGGAGCGGCGATCCCAATGGTCCCGACCTGCCGCGCTGGGACGGCGCGAGCGGCGATCGCCTGCTGCTGATCACGAACGATGGCATCGCGAGCGGAGACGATCCGTTCGCGGAGCGTCTCGATCGGCTCGCAGGTGATGGCAGGAAATGAGCTGGATCTAAGCCGCCAGCTCGACGCGGGGCGCCGGGCTCAGCCGGTCTTCCTCCAGATAATCGATCGCGCCGTCCTTCTCGACGGCATAGAACTGCTGGCCGTCCCTGGACTTGAAGGCGGCCCGCACGACACCGCGGCGGCCCTTGTCACTGTTGACGACGTCCCCCAGCGCAAACTTCCTCATCTCACGTCTCACTTGTCTTCAGGCCGACTGCTTCGGCCATGTCGGGATTCTGGGCGGCAAATCGTTAACGACTTGCTAACCATGCTGCTTTGCCTATGCTCACCGCAGATCGTGCGGACAGCTCGCACGCGCCTGTTGTCAACGAGACGAGCCCCATGACGCGATTTCCGACCCTCTTCCTGTCGCATGGCGGCGGCCCCTGGCCCTTCATGGAGGACCGGCGGGTGCAATATGCCAGGACCGCCGAGGCGTTCGGCCGTCTGCCGCAGCTTCTCCCGGAGAAGCCGAAGGCCGTGCTCGTCATCACCGGACATTGGGAGGCCGATGCCTTCACCGTGTCCACATCGCCGCATCCGCCGATGGTCTACGACTATTACGGTTTCCCCGAGCATACCTACCACCTCAAATATCCTGCGCCGGGCAAGCCCGAGCTCGCCGCGCAAGTGAAGGCGCTGCTCAGGCACGCGGGCTTCGATTGCCGCGAAGATCCCAATCAGGGGTTCGATCACGGCACGTTCGTGCCGCTCGGCCTGATGTATCCGAACGCCGACATGCCGATCGTGCTGCTGTCGCTGAAGTCGAGCTATGACGCGGCCGAGCACGTCGAGGTGGGGAAGGCGATCGCGCCCTTGCGCGACCAAGGCATTCTGATCATCGGCAGCGGGCTGACCTATCACAACATGCGCGGCTTCAACCGGCCGGAGTCCAGGCCGGTCTCGTATGGTTTCGAGGCCTATCTGAACGAGGCGATCAGCAACCCGGACGCCGCGCGCCGCAACGCGATGCTGGTCGACTGGGAGAACGCTCCCAGCGCACGTCTGGCGCATCCGCGGGAGGACCATCTGCTGCCGCTGATGGTGGCGGCAGGTGCTGCGGGCAGCGACGTCGGACGCCGCGTCTTCGTCGACGAGGTCGCCGATGTGGCGATGGCATCGTATGTGTTTGGCGGGTGACTCTTCCTTCTCCCACAAGGGCCAGGGTATCAGTCCTCATCCATATCTTAGCTTCATCACCAGGATGCCGCCGGCGAGCAGCATGGTGATGGCGTTGGCGGCGACCAGCGGCGCATCGCCGGAGAGCAGGCCGTAGAGCAGCCAGAGCGCCAGGCCCAGCACCATGACCAGGAACATGCCGAGCGAGATGTCGCCGGTCGAGCGGGTCTTCCACACCTTGATGGCCTGCGGCGCGTAGGCCGCGGTGGTGCAGGTGGCGGCGGCAAAGCCGATGAGCTTGATCACGAGGGGTTCCATGCCGGTTCTATAGCATGGATTCGATGATGGTCATGCCTTCAGGCGCGCTTCCATCAGCCCGCGATAGAGCGCGGCATAATCGCCGGCGCGATTGCGCCAGGAGACGTCGGTCGCAAGGCCGCTGCGTTGCAGCCGGCGCCAGGTCAGCTTGTCATGGAAGACGGTGTTGGCCTTGCGCAGCGTGCCGGCGAGGGCATCCGCCGTCACGGGGCCGAACTTGAATCCCGTGGCATCGCGGCCGGATGTGTCGGCCTCGCCGATGTCGACGATGGTGTCTTCGAGGCCGCCGACGCGCGAGACGATCGGCACGGCGCCATAGCGCAGTGCGCAGAGCTGGGTCAGGCCGCACGGCTCGAACCGCGAAGGCACGATCAGCGCGTCCGAGCCCGCCTGGATCAGATGCGCCAGAATCTCGTCATAGCCGATCACGACGCCGACCCGGCCGGGATTGGCGCGGGCCACAGCCTGGTAGCCGTCCTGCAGATCGCGATCGCCGCTGCCGAGCAGTGCGAGCTGCATGCCTTCGCGCAGGATGGTCGGAATGGCCTCGAGCAGGAGATCGAGCCCCTTCTGCCACGACAGCCGGCTGATGACGCCCAGCAATGGCGCCTCGTCCGAGGAATCGAGGTTGAACTGCTGCTGCAGCACCGCCTTGTTCGCCGCCCGGAACGTCAGGTCCTCGGCGCCGAAGCGGTAGGCGATGTGCGGATCCTCCTGCGGATTCCATACCGATATGTCGATGCCATTGAGAATGCCGCTCAGCACGCCCGAACGTTCTCGAAGCAGACCGCCGAGCCCCATGCCGCCCTCGTCGCTCTGGATCTCGTTCGCGTAGGTCGGCGACACCGTGGTGATACGATCGGCGAATCGCAGGCCGGCCTTCAAAAAGCTGATGCCGCCGAAATATTCCAGCGCCTGAACGTTGAACGAGTCCCAAGGCAGGCCGATTGATCCGATCAACTCGGGAGCGAACTTGCCCTGATAGGCCATGTTGTGAATGGTCATCACGGTGCCGGGCCGCGGACGATTGTCGTAGTGAAGATAGGCCGGCGCGAGCCCCGCCTGCCAGTCGTGGGCGTGCACGATGTCGGGCACGAAGGCCGGCACGAGGCCGTGCCCGATATCCGCGGCCACGCGCGACAGCGCGGCAAAGCGCACGCCGTTGTCCGGCCAGTCGATGCCCTCGGCAGTGACATAGGGGTTGCCCGGCCGCGCGTAGAGATGCGGCACGTCGAGCACGAACAGATCGAGCCCGTCATGGGAGCCCGCCAGCAGCCGCCCGGGGCCGCCGAAATAATCCGGCCAGCGCCGGAGTTCATCTGCGCCTGACACAAGGCGCATCACGTCGGGATAGCCGGGCATCAAGGTGCGCATCTCGACGCCATGCGTCTTCAGCGCAGCCGGCAGCGCACCGGCGACATCCGCAAGGCCACCGGTCTTGACGAGGGGATAGACTTCAGAGGCGACCGCGAGGACGCGAACAGGCATCATGTATTGAGCCTGTCGATCATCGGCTGGGTGATCAGCGAGATGCCCTGCTCGGTGGTGCGGAAGCGCTTTCCGTCGAACTCGGGATCCTCGCCGACGACGAGTCCCTCCGGGATCTCGACGCCGCGGTCGATCACGACGTTCCTCAAGCGAGCACCGCGACCGACATTCACGTAAGGCATGATCACGGCATTCTCGACATTGGCGTAGGAGTTGACGCGCACGCCGGTGAACAGCAACGATCGTCGTAGCGAGGCGCCGGAGATGATGCAGCCGCCGGAGACCAGCGAGCTCACCGCCTGACCGCGCCGGCTCTCCTCGTCGTGAACGAATTTCGCCGGCGGCGTGATTTCGGCATAGGACCAGATCGGCCAGGCGCGGTCGAACAGGTCGAGCTCCGGCACGACGTCGGTGAGATCGACATTGGCGGCCCAGTAGGCGTCGACGGTGCCGACGTCGCGCCAATAGGCGCGGAGATCGCTCCCCGAGCGGACGCAGGAGGTCGAGTACTGGTGCGCCATCGCGCGGCCGTTCTTGACGATGTAGGGGATGATGTCCTTGCCGAAATCGTGATTGGAGTTCGGGTCCTCGGCGTCGCGCTTGAGCTGGTCGAACAGGAATTTCGCGTCGAAGACGTAGATGCCCATGCTGGCGAGCGAGACGTCCGGCTTGCCGGGCATCGGCGGCGGATCTTTCGGCTTCTCCAGGAACGACTGGATCCAGCCGTTCTCGTCGATGTGCATGATGCCGAAGCCTGAGGATTCCGTCCGCGGCATCTCGAGGCAGCCGACGGTGACGTCGGCGCCGCTCTCGACGTGCTGGCGCAGCATCACCTCGTAGTCCATTTTATAGATGTGGTCGCCGGCCAGCACCACGATGAAGCGGCAGGCGTGGGATTCGATGATGTCGATGTTCTGGTACACCGCGTCCGCCGTGCCGACATACCACATGGTCTCGGAGACGCGCTGGCTGGCGGGCAGGATGTCAAAACTCTCATTGCGTTCGGGGCGGAAGAAGTTCCAGCCCATCTGCAGGTGCCGGATCAGGCTGTGCGCCTTGTATTGGGTTGCGACCGCGATACGGCGGATGCCCGAGTTCACCGCATTCGACAGCGCGAAATCGATGATGCGGGATTTGCCGCCGAAATAGACCGCCGGCTTGGCACGCCGGTCGGTCAGCTCCAGCAGCCGGCTGCCGCGTCCTCCGGCCAGGACGAACGCCAGAGCTTGGCGGGCAAGCGGCTCGGGTCTCGCGGCACTCATGTCATCCTCCCCACAGCTCTGGCGCTCGCTAAAAAGCCTCCCGGCCGCGCACATGGAACCGATAGTAACGGCACGAATAGTAAATCGTGAAGGTGGTTGTTGGTTGCGAATGCACGGGAAGCTTAATGCTTTACCGGGTGATCGGGCCTCAGGCGCCTTCATACGGGTGTCACAGGCGGCGAAGTCGTCGATCCTCGCCGGGCACGGGTAAATCGAACGGAAGTGTGCGTCTTGTGCGGTGCACGCAAATTCCACGCTTTGACTTGGCGCAAGGATGACCGATCATGGCGCTGCGATCCTTTTCCAAGCGAAAGGTCAGACAGGGAGCAAGACGATGAGGATCTGGAAGACGGCAATTGCCTGTTCGCTGGCCGGCGTAGTCGTGCTGGGCCAAACCGCCCAGGCCACGGCGGCCCCGATGCCGACCAACGTCGCGACGATGAAGGCTGCAGCCGGCGACGACGTCGCGCAGGTGCATTGGCGTGGCGGCGGATGGGGCTGGGGTCTTGGTGGTCTCGCGGCCGGCGCGATCATTGGCAGCGCCATCGCGGCCGGCGGCCCTTACGGCTACTATGGCGGTCCATATTACGGCTATGGATATCCGGGCTACGGTTACGGCTATGCCCCGGCCTACTACGGTTATGGCTACGGGCCGACCTATTATCCGCGATATTATCGACCCTATCGTCCGTATTACAGCTATGGCTATTACCGGCCGTACCGCGTCTATCACCGTCGCTACTACAGATATTGGTGAGCACTGCGCGGCTAAAGCGGAATGGATGGCCGCGGATCCTTCACCTCTCCCGCAAGCGGGAGAGGGAGCCCGGCTTCGTTGGTGTCGCGATCACGCCTCATTTCATCGCGCTTTAGAACGAAAGCCATACGATCAGGCTCATGCATGCAAAATGCATGAGCACGATCGCGGCGAGATGCAGTCGGCCGGGCTTGAGGCGAAGCGCGCGCATCCCGCCGCCTCCGCCTAGTTCGATCCCGCGGCTGCAGCCGTGAAGCTGCGGTCGACGGCTTGGCTCACGTCGAGCTTCTTCGGCAGGATGCCGTAGCGTGTCGAGCGATCCGAGGCGGCCTGGATTTCCTTCACCACGTTCTCGTCGATCACGATCGGGCTGGTGCGCTGTGCCGTGTAGGCCGACAGCAACACGTCTTCCGGCAGCTTGGTCAGCTCGGCCGTGTTCTTCGCGTATTCACCGAGGTGATCCAGCGACCACAGTCGCGCCTTGTTCAGCCGGTGCACCAGGTCCTGCACCGCCGCGCGCTTGGTGGCGATGGCACTGTCGGAGGCGACGATGAAGGTGATGGTCGGTGTCAGGCCTTCGCCGTGGGCGATCACGCGGGCCTTGTCCTTCAGCGTCGCGAACGAGACGTAGGGCTCCCACACAGCCCAAGCGTCGACCGAGCCCGCTAGCAGGGCGATCTTGGCATCGACCGGGCCGAGCGGCGCGAAGGTCGCGTCCTCCAGCTTGATCCCTGTCTTCTCCAGCGTGGCGTCGATCAGGAACTGGCCCCAGCCGCCGCGCGTGCCGGCGAGCCGTTTGCCCTTGAGGTCTGCAGCCGATTTGATCTGTGAATCCTGACGCACCAGGATGGCCTGCGTCCTCGCGTCCGATCGCGTGCCGCCGATCGCCTTGATCGGCGCGCCCGTCGCATAGACCGAGAGGAAGGATAGGTCGCCGGTGTAGCCGACGTCGAGCGCGCCGGCATTGAGCGCTTCGAGGATCGGCGCCGCCGCGGGAAATTCCGACCACTCGATCCTGTAGGGCAGGTCCTTCGCATAGCCGGAGATCTCCAGGAGTGAGCGGTTGCCGCCTTTCTGGTCGCCGACGCGCAGGACGACGGTGTCGGCCGCGAGCGATGCGGCAGCGGTCGACAATGTGATGGCGGCGGCCAGCAGCGAGGCCGCGAGCCGGCGGGTGATGGAATGGTCGTGGGCGTTGATGCTCATTGGATCCGTCTTGTTGCGTCGCTCACGAGGCGTGAGCGGACGATGCAGCGAGACGATCAAGTCTATGAGCGCGCGATACGCAGTCAATGAAATGGCCAACCGTATTGCATGCGCGATCGGCAAGGACGTTTCAACGAAGCGAGGCTTTCGAGAACGCGCGACTTGCGCAGCGGAAAGATGCGTACGGATGAAGCAAAGCGAGGGAATCGCGGTGCGCTTTGCATGACGATGCGGCAGCGAAAATCCTTTCATCGTTCCCGCACGCGCCGATGGAGAGAATGACTTCGCTTCGCGTCACATTCGAAATTCCATTTCATTGACGATGTGGCGGCCGCGCCGCATGATTTGCGCATCGCATCAACGCGGCGCAAAAAGCGCCGGCGGGAAAACTTTCTCTCAACGCAGCTCCGCACGGAACATGCGCAACGCGAACCGTTGCGCAAGCGGCGGAGCCGTGCCAGCGCAGGAGCCAGGGGCCGATGAACAACGACAACAAGCGCAGCGGATCGACTCTCGACCGGCGCCATCTGCTTCGGGCAGGGCTTGCCGCCGCCTTCGCGGCGCCACTCGGTGCGCTGGGTGCACAGGCTTTTGCGCCGCGCGCCATCGCGCCCGGCGTCGATTTCTCGGAGTTTCCGCTATGCCGCACGGCTTCTGATGTGCCCGCTCTCGCCGGCGCGCCGCGCAAGCTGAAACTATCGTGGAACGCGGGAGCAGTGTGCCTCGCGCCGGTGCCCGTTGCCATCGAGCACGGCTTTTTCCAGAAGCACAATCTCGACGTTGAGCTCGTCAATTATTCCGGCTCGACCGACCAGTTGCTCGAGGCGATCGCGACGGGCAAGAGCGATGCCGGCCTCGGCATGGCGCTGCGCTGGCTGAAGCCGCTGGAGCAGGGTTTTGACGTCAAGATCGCTGCCGGCACCCATGGCGGCTGCATGCGCGTGCTGTCGCGCGCCGACTCCGGGGTCAGCAAGCTTGCCGATCTCAAGGGCAAGATCGTCGCAGTCGGCGATCTCGCCGGTCCTGACAAGAACTTCTTCTCGATCCAGCTCGCCAAGCTCGGCATCGATCCGGTCAAGGACGTCGACTGGCGCGCCTATCCCGGCAATCTGCTCAACGTCGCCGTGGAGAAGGGCGAGGTGCAGGCGTTCCTGTCCTCCGACCCGCTCGCCTATCTCTGGCTCAAGGACACCCAGTACAAGGAAGTCGCGTCCAATCTCGATGGCGAATACCGCGAGAAGAGCTGCTGCATCCTTGGCCTGCGCGGCAGCCTGGTGCGCGAGGAGCCGCAGGTCGCGCGTGCCATCACGCAGGCGTTGCTCGATGCCGCGATGTTCAGCTCGCAGAATGCGGCACTCGCGGCAAAATCGTTCCAGCCTTATGCGCCAAAGGCGGCGACGCTCGCCGACATCGAGGGCATGGTGCGCTACCACACCCATCACCATCATCCCGTCGGCGACGTGCTCAAGCGCGAGCTCAAGGCCTATGCCGACGATCTCAAGAGCGTGCAGGTGTTCAAGCCGAGCACCGACACCGCCAAATTCGCGGAGCGCATCTATGTCGACGTATTCGCTGTCTGACGGTCTTGCCTCCGGCGCGCCGCGCACCTCGCGCGCGCCGCTGCTCGCGACCTGGATCCGGGAGTCCGGCGTCGGCGTTCTCGCCAGCATCACCTGGAGCGCGTTCGGCCTGTCCTGCCTGTGGTGGGAAGATGTCGGCGACTGGTCACGTACGCACTCGCTCGGCATCGCCGCCTTCGTCATCGCGGCCGTGGCGCTGTTCGGAACCGTCGGCGCTGATTATCTCGGCTCCGCCGGAAAGGCTTTGCGCAAGCGGGCGCCATGGCTCGTCGCCCTCGGTGCTTTCCTGACGCTGTGGGAAGTCGCGACCGCAAAGCTCGCGTGGCTGCCGCTGCCGTTCTTTCCGCCGCCGCAGGCGATCATCGAGGTCTACACCGACGATCTGCCGAAGCTGCTCGACAGCGTGTTCGCGTCGGTCAAGCTCCAGCTCGGCGGTTATCTGATCGGCGCCACGGTCGGCTTTTTGACTGGCGTGTCGATCGGCTGGTCGCGCGCGGTCGGCTATTGGGTGCATCCGGTGCTGCGCTTCATCGGTCCGCTGCCGGCGACCGCCTGGCTGCCGATTGCCTTCTTCACGTTCCCGTCGAGCTGGAGCGCTTCGACCTTCCTGATCGCGCTGGCGACGGGCTTTCCGGTGACCGTGCTGACCTGGTCGGGCGTCGCGAGCGTCAGCAACGCCTATTACGACGTCGCGCGCACGCTGGGCGCCAAGCCATCCTTCCTGGTGCTGAAGGTCGCGCGGCGCTGCCGCACGTCTTCGTCGGCCTGTTCATGGGACTAGGCTCGTCATTCGCCGTGCTCGTCGTCGCCGAAATGATCGGCGTCAAGGCGGGGCTCGGTTGGTACCTGCAATGGGCACAGGGCTGGGCTGCCTACGCCAACATGTATGCGGCGCTGATCGTGATGTCCTTGCTCTGCTCCGGCGCAATCACGCTGCTGTTTTCGATCCGCGATCGCCTCTTGGTCTGGCAGAAGGGGACCGTCAAATGGTAGCCACCGCTCTTGCCGAAGCCGTGACGCATCCGGCCGCCGGCGCTGCGCTCGACATCGAGCAGGTCAGCCACGCCTTCGATATCGACGGCATCGAGCTGCCGGTGCTGAGCGACGTCAGCATCTCGGTCGAGCCCGGCGAGTTCGTCGCGCTGCTCGGTCCGTCCGGCTGCGGCAAGTCGACCTTGCTGCGGCTCGTTGCCGGCCTCGACAAGCCCAAGGCAGGAAGGCTGCGGGAGGACGAGGAGCGCATCAAACATCCGCATCCTTCGCGCGTGGTCGTGTTCCAGGATCCGACCCTTTTTCCCTGGCGGTCGGTCTGGGACAACGTCGCCCTGGGCCTCGAGGCCCAGGGCATTCTCAAGAGCCAGCGGCAGCGCGTGGACGACGCGCTCGATCTCGTCGGGCTCTCGTCGTTCCGCAATGCCTATCCGCACCAGCTCTCCGGCGGCATGGCGCAGCGCGTCGCGCTGGCGCGGGCGCTGGTCAACGATCCCAAGATCCTGATCCTCGACGAGCCGTTGGGTAAACTCGACTCGCTGACTCGCATCACCATGCAGGCCGAGCTGGTCTCGCTCTGGCAGCGCAAGGCGTTTACCACGCTGCTGGTGACGCATGATGCCGAGGAGGCGCTGGTGCTCGCCAACCGGGTGATCGTCTTCAGCGAGCGGCCGGCGCACGTGAAGGCCGACATCCGCGTCGATCGTCCGTATCCGCGCCATCGTGGAGATCCGTATCTGGCTGACCTGCGTCGTCAGATCCTTGGCCTGTTGGGGCTCGACGCCACATGGTAACCTCCATAGCCAAGGGTCGTACGGCCCACAGCGAATCCGACTACATCGCCCGTGCCGAGACGCTTGCGGCCGGCTTTGCGGCGCGTGCGGCCGAGCACGACCGCACCGGCAGCTTTCCGTTCGAGAATTTCCGTGAACTGTTCGAGGCGGGCCTGTTGTCGCTGACGGTGCCGTCGGCCCATGGCGGCGGCGGAGCGGGCGCGCGGTACGCCGCGCGCGTCATCGGCATCTTCGGCAAGGCGGATCCGTCGACCGCGCTGGTGCTGTCGATGCACTACATCAATCATCTCGTCATGGCGCGCAGCCAGACCTGGCCGGCGCGGCTGTCGCGCAAGCTCGCGCGCGAGAGCGTCGAAGGTCTTGCGCTCGTCAACGCGCTGCGCGTCGAGCCCGAGCTCGGCTCGCCGGCGCGCGGCGGCCTGCCGGCGACGATCGCGCGCCGCACCGAAACCGGCTGGCGCCTCTCCGGCCACAAGATCTATTCGACCGGCTCGCCGATCCTGAAATGGTACCTGGTCTGGGCGCGGACCGACGAGGCCGAGCCGCGCGTCGGCCAGTTCCTGGTGCCGGCAGGCCTGCCGGGCACCCGCATCGTCGAGACCTGGGACCATCATGGCCTGCGCGCCAGCGGCAGCCACGATGTCATCTTCGAAGACGTCGTGATCCCGCTGGATGCCGAAGTCGACCTGCGCAAGCCGGCGGACTGGCGTGCGCCCGACGCCACACAGGCGACCATCCACACCGTTTTCGTCGCCGCGATCTATGACGGCGTTGCCCGCGCGGCGCGCGACTGGCTGATCTCCTTTCTGAAACAGCGCGTGCCCGCCAGCCTCGGCGCGCCGCTCGCGACCTTGGCCCGCGCGCAGGAGATCCTCGGCGCCATCGAGGCGCGGCTCGCGGTCAATGCGCGGCTGATTGAGACGTTCGCCCGCGACTTCGATGATGGGGTCCAACTGTCGCCCGGCGAATCCAACGCGATCAAGCTGACCGTGACCAACAATGCCGTCGCCGTGGTCGAGGACGCGCTGTCACTGACCGGCAATCACGGCCTGTCCCGTAGCCATCCGCTGGAGCGGCACTATCGCGACGTGCTGTGCGGGCGCGTCCACACGCCGCAGGACGATTCCACCCGCATCGGCCTCGGCCGCACCGCACTGGGCCTTTAGGAAAAGCAACAGGGAGACGATCATGTCGATCGAGTTCATCGGCTTCATCAGCAACAACAATTCGTCCGAGACCATCGTCCGCGAAGGTCCGGTCCTCAATCCCACCCACATCGAGACGGTGGCGAAGGCGCATGAGAATGCCGGCTTCGATCGTGCGCTGCTGGCGTTCCATTCGACATCGCCGGATGCGCTCCAGGTCGCGCAGCACGTGCTCAACCATACCGACCGCCTCAACGTGCTGATCGCCCAGCGGCCCGGCTTCACCGCGCCGACATTGCTGGCACGGCAGTTCGCGGTGCTTGACCAGTTGTCCCGCGGCCGCGTTGCGCTCCACGTCATCACCGGCGGCAATGCCACCGAGCTCCGGCAGGACGGCAATACGATCGACGACAAGGACGAACGCTATGCCCGTACCTCCGAGTTTCTCGATGTGCTCAAGCTGGAATGGACCAGCGACAAGCCGTTCACCTACAAGGGCAAGTATTACCAGGTCGAGAACGCCTTCTCGCAGGTGAAGCCGTATCGTCCCGAAGGCATTCGCGTCTATTTCGGCGGCGCCTCCGACGCGGCGATCGACGTCGCCGGCAAGCACGCCGACACCTTTGCACTGTGGGGCGAGTCCTATGCGCAGGTGCGCGATGTCACTTCGCGCGTCCATAACGCGGCGGTGAGGCACGAGCGGCCGACGCCGCGCTTCAGCCTGTCGGTGCGGCCGATCATCGCCCCGACCGAAAAGCAGGCTTGGGAAAAGGCGGAGGAAATTCTGGCGCGCGCCACCGCGCTGCAGGACAAGACCGGTTATCGCAGGCCGGCCGACGGCCACGCCACATCAGGCGCGCGGCGTCTGCTCGCGCTCGCCGACCAGGGCAGCCGGATCGACAAGCGGCTCTGGACCGAGATCGCAAAGCTCACCGGTGCCAACAGCAACACCACCGCGCTGGTCGGAACGCCCGCGCAGGTGGCGGAGGTCTTCGGCGATTACTACGACCTCGGCATCAGCCATTTCCTGATCCGTGGCTTCGATCCGCTGATCGATGCGATCGAATACGGCCGCGAGCTGATCCCGCTGACGCGCGAGCTGATCGCCAAGCGACAGGCCGTTCGCGGCGAGGCGGCAGAATGATCCGCCTCATGCTGGCCGGCGCGCTGCTGCTCGGTTGGTTCGAACTGGCGGCAGCGCAAACCACTCTGCGCGTCGGCGATCAGAAGGGCAATTCGCAGGCCGTGATGGAAGCGGCCGGCGTGCTCAAGGACGTCCCCTACAAGATCGAGTGGAAGGAGTTTCCAGCGGCAGCCCCACTGCTGGAGGCGCTGAGCGCGGGAGCGATCGAGACCGGGCTCGTGGGTGATGCGCCCTTCACCTTCGCCGCCGCGTCGGGCGCCCCGGTGAAGGCGATCGCCGCGATCCGCCAGACGCGCGAGGGTCTCGCCATCCTCGTGCCGGAGAACTCGCCGATCAAGACCTTTGCCGACCTCCGTGGCAAGAAGATCGCCACCGGCCGCGGGTCGATCGGCCATCAGTTGATCCTCGCCGCGCTCGAGAAGAACGGCTGGAGTGCGAGCGACGTGCAGATCGCCTTCCTGGCGCCGTCCGACGCCAAGATCGCCTACATGCAAGGCTCAGTCGATGCGTGGTCGACCTGGGAGCCCTATGTCAGCCAGGAGGAGGTACTGTTCAAATCGCGCCGCATCATCTCCTCCGAAGGCCTGACACCGGGTCTCAGCTTCCAGGTGGCGCGGCCCGAGGCCATCCGCGACAAACGCGCCGAGCTGACCGATTTCGTCCGGCGCCTCACCGCGGCGCGGGCGTGGTCGCTGAACAATATCGACAGCTACGCCGCGACGTGGGGCAGGCTGATGAACATCCCGACCGCCGTGCCGCAGAACTGGCTGTCGCGCGCAAAGATTCGCATCGCGCCGATCGATGATGGCGTGGTCGCGGACGAGCAGAGCACGATCGAGCTCTATTTCCGCTGGGGCCTGATCAAGCAGAAGCTGGATGCAACCGAGATCGTCGACCGCTCGTTTGCGGACGCGATTGCGAAGGCGGGGTTGTAGTACACTCTCTCGTGTCCCGGACGCGCTGCAGCGTGAAGCGCTCCTGCGCCGCGTCCGGGGCACGAGGCCTCACGAACCGCTCAAGCATCTGTGAGACGAGAATGGCGTTTCCATAACACTCGCATTTCTCGACGTTTTCATTCTTCACTCCTCACTGCTGACAACACCCTCGTTGCTATTTGCATCGCACCTCTTGCGGCACGGTGCACTCCCGCAAAGATCAATTCGACGACCACATCGGGAGACCGGCCATGGGCCTGCAAGAAACAAGAATCGAATCGCTTCCCTTCGTCACTGTCGAACTCAACTATCTCGCGCCGACATCAGCCAAGCCGCGCACCTATGCCTTCGATCCGCCGCCGGGCGAGCCGAAGAGCACGCCGCTGCCGGAGCCGCATCAGGTCCCGATCTTCGACGCGCGGCTGATCGCGCAGAACTTCTCGCTTGATCGCGAGGGCTTTGCGCTGGTGCGCCATCCGACCCAGGTGAAGGATTTCTACGACGACGAGGAGGTGAGGACGGTGTACTATCCGGCCGTCGAAGCCTTCCTGCGTGCGACCCTGAAGGCCGATCGCGTCTTCATCTTCGACCACACCGTGCGCAAGCGCGTCGAGGGCGCCCCGGACATCCGGGGCGGCGGGCCGCGTCAGCCGGCGACGCGCGTTCATGTCGATCAAACCGCGGTCTCCGGCGCCAATCGCGTGCGCGAGCATCTGCCTGACGAGGCCGAGGAGCTGCTGAAGGGACGCGTGCAGGTGATCAATCTCTGGCGGCCGATCCGGGGCCCCTTGCGCGATTCACCGCTTGCCATGGCCGACGGCACCACGGTGGCGGCCGACGATCTCGTCGCCTCCGACCTGATCTATCCCAACCGCCGCGGCGAGATCTATTCGGTGAAGTACAATCCGAACCACCGCTGGTTCTATTTTCCCGAGATGACGCCGGACGAGGCGCTGCTGCTGAAGTGCTACGATTCCGCAACGGATGGTCGCACCCGCTTCGGGCCGCATACCGCATTCGTCGATCCGACCACGCCGGCCGATGCGGCGCCGCGCGAAAGCATCGAGGTCCGAACGCTGGTATTCCACAAGCAGTAACAAAGTGTGATGGCCCTGCCGGGCATTCCCCGGCAGGGTTCCCGGAACCTGAGGGAACAAGCGACGTTTGCAGCGCCGGGCAGGCCAACCCGGGAGCGGTGCCGTGCACGCGCAGACGACTCTATTGCTTGGTCTCGTGACTTTATCTCTTGCCTTGATGTCCGTTGCAAAAGCCGGAAGCGGCCTTGCCTCCTATTACGGATACGCAAAAGCCGGCAAAGGCGGCGAGCTGACCTGCGCCCACCGCACGCGCCCGTTCGGCAGTGTGCTCAGGGTCTCCTACAGCGGGCGCACGATCCAATGCCGCGTCAACGATCGCGGCCCCTTCATCCGCGGCCGCATCGTCGATCTCTCGGTGCCCGCCGCCCGCGCGCTCGGCATGATGAGCGCAGGCGTGGTGCGCGTCTCGGTGGATTAGACCTCGAGGCACGCTATAGTGCCGCCCAAAGTAAGGGGGCGCCATGGCCAGAATCAGGGTGGGACTCGTCGGCTGCGGCTTCGTGTCGGAGCTGCACATGTATGCGTTCCGGCGTGTCTATGGCGTGGACGTCGAGGTCGCGGCCGTGGCTGCGCGCGGCGACAAGGTTGTCGCATTCGCTCAGCATCACAATATCCCGCGCGTTTACCGGAGTTTCGCCGATCTGATCGCGGACCGCGAGCTCGACGTCATCGACATCTGCACGCCACCCAACCTCCATGCCGGGATGATCGTCGCCAGCATGCAGGCCGGCAAGCACGTCATCTGCGAAAAACCGTTCGCCGGCTATTTCGGCCGCGAGGGCGACACGCAGCCGATCGGCAAGCACGTGCCGAAGGCGCTGATGTATGAGCGCGTGATCGAAGAGATGAACCGGACGCGTGCTGCGATCGAGCGCACGGACAAGCTCTTCATGTATGCCGAGGACTGGATATACGCGCCTGCGGTGACCAAGATCGCCGAGATCCTCAAGGCGACCAAGGACAAGATCCTGTTCATGAAAGGCGAGGAGAGCCATTCCGGCTCGCACGCGGCACATGCCGCGCAATGGGCGATGACCGGCGGCGGCTCGCTGATCCGCATGGGCTGCCATCCGCTTTCGGCCGTGCTGTATCTGAAGCAGGTGGAAGCCAAGGCGCGCGGCGAGACCATCCGCGTCGCCAGCGTCACTTGCGACGTCGGCAACGTCACCGCCGAGCTGAAGCCCGAGGAACGCTCTTACATCAAGGCCAATCCCGTCGATGTCGAGGACTGGGGCACGCTCACCGCCACCTTCTCCGACGGCACCAAGGCCACCGTGTTCTCAGGCGACATGATCATGGGCGGCGTGCGCAACCTGATCGAGACCTACACAAGCGGGGGCTCGCTGTTCGCCAACATCACCCCGAACACGCATCTGATGAGCTATCAGACCTCCGAGGAAAAGCTCGCCAGCGTCTACATCACGGAGAAAGTCGACCGCAAGACCGGCTGGCAATATGTCTGCCTCGAGGAGGAATGGACGCGCGGATACTTGCAGGAGATCCAGGACTTCATGGAATGCGTCGCGACCGGACGACAGCCGCTGTCGAACCTGGCGCTCGCGTACGAGACGATCAAGGTGAACTACGCGGGGTACTGGGCGGCGGAGGAGGGGCGAAGGGTGGTGTTTTAGTGATGAAGCCGCTGAGCTGGCCGCGCGCATGGCTGAGCAGTGAGCGCGCAAACAAAAAAGCCTAAAGCATGATCCGGAAAAGTGCGAAGCGGTTTTCCGGAAAGATCATGCGTAAACAAGAAGCTAAAGCGCGATGACGATTCATCCAAATCTCATCGCGCTTTAGGAAATCCACTTGAGGAAATCCACTTGGGAATCCCTTGGGCTATTTTTCGGCGAAGCTCGTATTTGAAAGCGTGCGAGGTCTCTATCTGGACGCCCGCCCTCGATTCTTCTTCTCAGGCTGGTCGATCCATTGTGATCGCGCTTTCAGTCCTCACACCAGCTTCGTCAATTGCCCTGATAATTGCAGGACACGCACATATGACCATCTTTATCGAAGTTCTCTCTAGCATTGTAGCCTGAGTCGCGCAGATTCTGCTTATAAAGTGTCGAGGCAGATCGTTGGTCAACACCACCGCCTGTTGGAACGCCAACAGCCATCATAGCTGATCCAGTATGGTGTCTGTTATGGAGTGATGAACGATGACGCTGATCACTACCAGCATTAGCTGATACAATACCAACAGCCAAAATAGCTGCAACAAGAAGTGCCGTCTTCATGATACACCTCTCAGATATAGGCAACGTAGTTGCTGCCAAAGCAAGGCGACTGCTTCTGTCACCCGGTTCATTGTGAACTAGCTCGCATCTTGGCATCGTTCGAAGGTCGAGAGCTTTGCTCGCCGAGAGAACTCCTCACCCGTCTCGCCGCCGTGCGGCGATACACCCTCTCCCACAAGGCTGGTGCACCGTCAGCGCGGTATGTGGTGCTTACGTCATTGCGGCACAGATTGATTAGCCGCGCGCTACCGCCGTGACCTTTCTTCGAAATGGCGCCAAGTGTTCCAGGCGATGGTGGCAATGCGATCACCGAGCTTGATGCCGTCGCGCTCCAGGCCGCCTGCCAAGCTCCGACAGTCATTAAGTCAAAAATGGTCCGGCACGAAACTCAAGCAATCGACGCAGTATGGAATTCGGCGCATTCAATGTTGCTTCCTGCGGGACGATCTTTCTTGATTGCTGTTGCGGCGAGGGGAGGCCTCCTGTTTCGTGGCGCGCTTCAACTCTGTGCGCCGTGGCGGACTTCGTGCTGTGTGTCCGCCGTGCCAACGCTACTCTGATCAGCAGCATCGCAATCCGCTTCAAAGAGCTCAGGACGTTTGCTCGTGAGCAGAGGCTGTTTCCGCATTTCAGTAAGGCGGGCGCGGCAATATTCGCGATAGAGCAGCTCGAACATGGCGGGCATGGTCACCCCCATCGTTGACTATCACTATTATGCGTATTCCCAATAAGGGTCGCCGCTGGATGCGTGCCCGTCCGACTGCGCCAGCCTTGCGACATGCGAAAAAAGGAGCAGGGTCAATTACCTAAAGGCTATTATAGCAGGCTCGTGTTTCAGTAAAACTTCGTCCGACAACTTCAGGGCGTGGCGGCGCGATCGAATATCCAACCACAGCGCGAAAATAACTACCACTGGATGCAAGCGCCATCGGCTGCAACGTCTCCAGCGCGGCGGGGGGTTCGTTGCAGCAGCGATTGGTTGGCCGCGTGCACGGCTGCGGATCCTTCTCCTTTTGTGGGGAGAAGGTGGCAAGGCGGCCTTCCGCCGTTCTTAAGAATGCCGAAGCGAAGCTTCGGCTACGGCGCCGGATGAGGGGGCCACTTTCTCCGAATTTCACATGTGAGAGGTTCACTCGCGGAGACAGATCCCTCACCCGGCGCGCCGCTCGCGCGTCGGGCCCCCTCTCCCACAGCAAGACCACAACAAGGGGAGAGGTGCACCGTCAGCGCGGCGGCTACGCCCCGTAGGTCGAGCCTTTCGGAAGCGGGAACACCGGGTCCTGCGTTCTGATGTTGGTCGGCCACACCACCGAGATGTGCTCCCCGGCGTTCTGCATCACCACCGGTGTCGAGCGTTCGTTCTGGCCGGAGAGCGGGGTGCCCGGCGGGAAGAATTTCACGCCATAGCCCTGGATGGTGCCGCCGGCGGGAATGTCGACGTCGAGCGCCGCCTTGCGAATGGCTTCGGGGTCGAAGCTGCCATACTTCTCCTTGGCGACCGGCAGCACGTTGTTGAGCAGAACCCAGGTCTGGTTGAAGCCCATAGAGCAGTGCGGCGGCACGTCGGTGGCGCCGGTCTTGGCCTTGTAGCGCGTCACCATCGCGTTGATCAGATCGCCCATGCCGGGCGCGAGCTTGGCAGGATCGAGCAGCTGCGCCGGCACCGGATCGATGTTGCAGAAATTGTCGATGTCGGCGCCGAAGGTGGCGCGCAGCTTGTCGAGCTGGCTGTAGCCGGCGCCGGCCCCGAACAGCATCTTGAAGCGCAATCCGCTCTCGCGCGCCTGACGCAGGAACAAGGTGATGTCAGGGTTGTAGCCGGCATGCGAGATCACGTCGGCCTTGGCACGCTTGATCTTGGTGACGAGCACCGACAGGTCCGGCGCCGAGGCCGAATAGCCCTCGCGCAGCACGACCTGGATGCCGGCCTGCTTGGCATAGGCCTCGTCGGCAGAGGCAACGCCGACGCCATAGGGGCCGTCCTCGTGGATCAACGCGACCTTGACCTCCTTCGGGTCCATGCCGAGCTTGGCTTTCGCATGTTCGGTGATGAAGCTTGCAAACGCCTGCCCGTACTGATCCGAATGGATCTGCGCGCGAAACACGTATTGCAGGTTCTTGTCCTTGAACACGGCGGTCGAGACCGCAGTCGTGATCCAGAGGATCTTCTTCTGCTGCTCGACCTTGGCCGCGAGTGGCACCGCATGCGAGCTCGCATAGACGCCGTTGAGAACGTCGATCTTCTCCTGGTTGATCAGGCGTTCGGCCTCGTTGATCGCAACGTCGGGCTTGCTCTGGGAATCCGCGGCGACCGGAACAACCTTGGTCTTGCCGCCGATACCGCCCTTCTCGTTGACGAGATCGATCGCGATCTGCGCGCCGATTGCCGAGGCGACCGAGCCGCCGGCGGCGAACGGGCCAGTGAGGTCGTAGATCAGGCCGATGCGCAAGGTCTCGGCTTGCGCCTGGGCCCTGGTCCAATCGAGGCTGAGTGCGGCGGCGGCAGCCGCCGATGTCTTCAGCAGCTGCCTGCGTGAAGTCGGCATCCTATCCTCCCTCAAAACCGTCTTATGATTGGTTGTTGTTTTTTGCGAAGTATGGGGAGCCCGACGATTGAAAGTCAACAGCGCCCAAGGTCGATAGGCGCCGGCGGCGGCACAACGCACCTGCGAAAGACAGCGAAAAGCCCACCGCTCCCGTCGGAGCGATGGGCCTGATGCGGGCGTGAGCCAATTACTGCGACAGCTTCACGAAGTTCGGAAACTTCATCTTGCCTTCGGCGATCTTGTCGGGCCAGACCACGACCTGCTTGCCGTCCTGCCACTGGAAGACCAGGCCCGTCACGAAGCCGGGGCCGGATTTGATGCCGTGGGTGAACTCGTCGTTCTTGCCGTAGAACTGGATCTTGCCGATCGTGCCTTCGTAATCGGTTTTCTCGAGCTCGGCGACCATCTTGTCGGGGTCGGTCGACCCGGCCCGCTTGATCGCGTCGGTGATGATGTAGACCTCGTCATAGGCGGTGTAGCCGGTATAGGCCGGTGGGGTGCCGAACTTGGCCTTGAAAGCCGCCGCGAACGGCTTCGTCTTGGAGGTCACGGCGACCTCGGGTGTCGCGACCGCCAGCGACGGCACGCCGTCGGCCGCGCCATTGGTGTCCTTCCAGAAGGTCGGGCTCAGGGCCTGCGCGCTGATGCCGAACATCGGGATCGGCACCTGCTGGTTCTTCCACTGCACCGTCGGTTGCACGCCGACATGGGAAATGCCGGTGACGATCACGTCCGGCTTCTTGCTCTCGATGTTGTTGAAGATCGGCGTGAAGTCGGTGGTGTCAGGGGAGAAGCGGACGTGCTCGACCACGTTGAGACCGGCCTTCGGCAGGCAGGCCTCGTAGCCGACGTCGAGCGGCTTGGTCCAGGCAGCGTCCTCGCTCATGATCGCGACGGTCTTGAACTTGAGCTTCTCGACCAAGAGATCCTTGGCCGCGTCGCAGACGAGCTGAGCTTGCGCCGCCGAGGTCAGATAGCCGTGGAAGGTGTACTTGTTCTTCTCGTAATCGTTGTGGATCGCCTTTGTGATCTCGTTCGACGCGGCGCCCGGTGTGATCAGCGGCATCTTCAGCCGCGCCGCCCAGGGCTCGAGCGCCAGCACGACCTCGCTGATGTAGCTTGCGATCACTGCTGACACCTTGTCCTCGCTCACCGCGCGCTGGAAGGCGCGCACCGAGTCCGCCGACGAGCTCTTGTTGTCGTAGGTGACGATCTCGACCTTGCGGCCGAGCACGCCACCCTTGGCGTTGATCTCGTCGGCGGCGATCTGTGCGCCGCCGGGAGTCGCCGCGCCCGCGATCGCCTGCACCTCGGCGATGACGCCGATCTTGATCGGATCGTTCGACTGCGCGTAAGCGGGAGCAGCGAGGCACAACGCCAGCGCCGAGGCGAGCAGGCTGCGGTTCAAGATCGTCGATGGTCGCATGGTCGTTTCCCTTTCTATGCTTCTTGTCGATGCTCGTGGACTTACAGAAAATCGGCGCCGGCTTCGCTGGCGAAACGGCCGGGATCGCCCTCCCAGACGATCCGCGCATGTTCGAGCACATAGACACGGTCGGCATGCGGAAGAGCGAACGTCACGTTCTGCTCGCCGAGCAGCACGGTGATAGAGGTGGTCTGACGCAGCTTTTCGAGTGCCCTGGACAATTGTTCGAGGATGACGGGGGCAAGGCCGAGCGTCGGTTCGTCCAGGATCAGGATCTGCGGCTGCATCATCAGCGCGCGGCCGATCGCCAGCATCTGCTGCTCGCCGCCCGACAGGGTCTGCGCGAGCTGGCCTTGACGCTCTTTCAGGATCGGGAACAGCTCGAACAGCCATGCGAGCTGCGCGGCGCGCTTGTCGTCGGACAGATGCTGGCCGCCGAGGTCGAGATTCTCCCGCACCGTCATCTCGCCGAACAGCTCGCGCGATTCCGGGCATTGCACGAGACCGCTGCGCGCGATTTTCGCCGGGCTCGTGCCGCGCAGCTTTTCGCCCCCGCGCAGGATCTCGCCGCTATAGGGCAAGAAGCCGGAGATGGTGTTGAACAGCGTCGTCTTGCCGGCACCGTTGAGACCGACGATCGACACGAACTCGCCCTCGTGGACGTGGATCGAGACGTTCTCCAGCGCCTGTGCCTTGCCATAGAAAACGCTGACATTCTCGACCTGGAGCAGCGGGACCTTGTCCTTGAAGCTGGTCTCCGGCCGCGCATGGGTCTCGATGGCGCCGCCGAGATAGACCCGCCGCACGGTTTCGTTGCGCATCACATCGTCGGCCTTGCCGGTGACGATCTCCTCACCGAGATACATCGCGAGCACACGATCGACGAGGGCGGCGACGCTCTTGACGTTGTGATCGACCAGCATCACCGCGCGGCCCTCGTCGCGAAAGCTGCGGATCAGGTCGGAGAAGACGTCGACCTCGGCGCGCGTCAGACCGGCGAATGGCTCATCGACCAGCACCACCTTGGGGTCGCGGGCGATCGCCTTGGCAAGCTCGAGTCGGCGCAGATCGGCGAAGGGCAGTGTCGGCGGGCGACGGTTCATGACTGCGCCGAGTCCGACGCGGTCCGCGATCCACTTGGCGTGCTCGACCAGCGCCTTGTCGGGAAACAGCATGAAGAGGCTGTCCGGCAGCAGCGCTACCATGATGTTCTCCAGCACGGTTTGCCGGTTCAGCGGCCGCGAATGCTGAAACACCATGCCGAAGCCTTTGCGCGCGATCTTGTGCGCGGGCAGACCGGCGACGTTCTCGCCCTCGAAGATCACTTCGCCCGCGGTCGGACGCTCGATGCCCATCACGCTCTTCATCGCGGTCGATTTGCCCGAGCCGTTCGGCCCGATCAGGCCGAAGATCTCGCCGGCGTTGACCTCGAAGCCGAGATTCTTCACGGCGGTCAGGCCGCCGAAGCGCTTGGTCAGGCCGCGGACCTCGAGCACGGCCCTGTTTGATAGTCTCATATCCATCACGAACGTGCCTCACGCGAGAGGGCCGCTCCGAGGAAGCCGCCGGGGAAGAAAAGCACGACGAGGAGGGCGACCGCCGAGACGATGAAAGTCGCAAGCTCGCCTGTCGGTCTTAGGAATTCGCCGGCGACGATCAGGAAGATCGCGCCCAGCGCCGCGCCAAGCACGGTGCGCCGCCCACCGAGCACGGCCGAGACGATCACGTTGACGCCGACAGCGACGTCGACGACGGTGCCGACCGAGGCCGTGCCGAAGTAGAACACGAGCAGCGCGCCTGACAGACCGGAGAAGAAGGCGCTGACGACGAAGGCGAAGAGCTTGTGCTTGACGATGTTGAAGCCGAGCGCGCCGGCCTGCACCGGGTCCTGGCCGCTGGCTTGCAGCACGAGTCCAACAGGCGATTGCGACAGGCCATAGAGGATTGCCGCCGAGATCGTCATGAAGCCGAGCGCGATCCAATAGTTGGCGCCGGCATTGATGCTGATGACATCGGGGATGGTGAGCCCGATCTCGCCGCCGGTGAGATCGGCGAACACCACGATGAAGTTCTGCAGCATCAGCACTGCGACCAGCGTGGTCAGGCCGAAATACGGTCCGCGCACTCTGAGCGCCGGGAGTGCCAGCACGAGGCCGGCGATGACGGAGGCGAGGGCCCCCAGCACGATGCAGAGATAGACCGACCAGCCGAACTGGTTGTTGAGAATGCCGGCGGTGTAGGCGCCGACGCCGATCAGGAAGGTCGGCCCGAAATTGACTTCGCCGGCGAAGCCGAACAGGAGGTCCCAGGCCATCGCGAACACACCGAAATAGAAGGCGACGGTGAGAAGTCCGAGCACATAGCCGGAGACGTAGAGCGGCAGCGTTGCACCGATGATGACGAGCGCCAGCGAGACGAAGAACAGGCGCGAGGTGAAGAATGTGGGCATCTCAGCGCCTCCCCAGCAGGCCCTGGGGCCGGATGTACATCACGATGACGAGCAGCAGCAGCGCCGGAATGGTGCGGTAGGCCGGCGAGACCAGATAGGCCGTGAAGGTTTCGAGATAGCCGACCACGAAGGCCGCGATCAGTGAGCCGGAGACGCTGCCGAGGCCGCCGAGCACGACGATCGAGAACGCGCTCGCCGTCAGCGGTCCGACGCTGTAGGAGCTGACGCCCAAGAACATCCCGAGCAGCACGCCGGCGATGCCGGCGAGGGTGCCGTAGATCGCCCACACCACGATGTAGATGTTGGTGAGCTCGAACCCGAGCAGGGTGACGCCGCGAGGGTTCATCGAGGCCGCCAGCACCGCCTTGCCGATCCGGGTACGGTTCACCAGGAGCCACAACAGCGCGATGACGAGGCAGCATACGATCGCGGTGAAGATCTCGTTCGTCGGCGTGCGGACGCCGAGAATCTCGACCACGCCCTCGACGATCGGCAGCACGGTTTTGGCGTTGTTGGTGAAGAAGTAGGCGATCAGCTCCTGGATCATGATGCCCCACAGCAGCGTGCCGGTGAGGACGAAGATCTCCTTTTCCTCGTTCGGGATGCGCCGGGAATCCTGGATCGGTTTCACCACCGCAAAGTAAGTAGCAAAGGCGGTCAGGAGCGCAACGCCCACACCGATCAGCGCGCCGGCATAGGTGCCGACGCCGAGGATGCTCGCGGCAGCCCAGGCCGCCACCGCGGCCGCCACCATGATGGCGCCATGGGAGAGGTTGAGGACGCCGGAGACGCCGAAGATCAGCGTGAAGCCGGTGGCGCCGAGAGCGTAGAGAGCGCTGATGGCAAAGCCATCTATCAGAATCTGGAAAACTCGCATTGATGATTGGCCGCGTGGCAGTCAAACTGCCGCTTTGAGGGAAGGTGCTGCGAGGGTCGCAAATGGAAGCTCCCGGGAGGTGATCCCGGGAGCATGTCCCTGCCTAATTGCCGAGCTTGATGAAGCTCGGAAACTTGACGTCGGCTTTGGCGACCTCCTTGGGCCAGACCGCAACCTGCTTGCCGTCCTGCCACTGGAGCATCAGGCCGGTGATCAGGCCCTTGCCGTATTTGAGCGAGTGGGTGAACGGATCGTCCTTGCCGTAGAACTGGACCCGGCCGATCGTGCCTTCCCAGTCGGTCTTCTCCAGCGCGGTGACCAGCTTGTCGGCGTCGGTCGAGCCGGCGCGCTTCACTGCGTCTGCGATGTAGTAGACCTCGTCATAGGCGGTGTAGCCGGCATAGGACGGAAAGTTGCCGAACTTCTTCCTGAAGTTCTCCGCGAACGGCACCGACTTCGGTGTCACCGCCACGCCGGGACCGGAGACGCCCTGGTAGAGCACGCCTTCCGCGGCCTGGTTGGTGTCCTTGCCGAAGGTCTCGTTGGTCGCCTGCGAGGAGATGCCGAACATCGGGATCGGCACCTGCTGGTTCTTCCACTGCACCGTCGGCTGCACGCCCACGTGCGAGATGCCGGTGATGATCACGTCGGGCCTGGCGCCCTCGATCTTGTTGAAGATCGGCGTGAAGTCGGTGGTGTCAGGTGAGAAGCGAATGTGATCGAGCACCTTCAGCCCGATCTTGGGCAGGCATTCCTCGTAACCGACGTCGAGCGGCTTGGTCCACGCGGCATCTTCGCTCATGATGACAGCCGACTTCATGTGCATCTTGTCCACGAGCAGATCCTTGGCGGCGTCGCAGACCGACAGCGCCAGCGCCGCGGAGGTCAGGTAGCCGTGGAAGGTATATTTGTTCTTCTCGTAGTCGGCATGGACGCTCTTACTGATCTCGTTGGACGCCGCGCCCGGTGTGACGAACGGCGTCTTCAGCCGTGAGGCCCAGGGCTCCAGCGCCAGGACCACCTCGCTGATGTAGCTCGCGATGACCGCGTTGACCTTGTCCTCGTTCACCGCGCGCTGGAACGCGCGCACCGAGTCTGCCGAAGAGGAGTGGTTGTCGTAAGAGACGATCTCGATCTTGCGGCCGTCGACGCCGCCGCGTGCGTTGATCTCGTCCGCTGCAAGTTGCGCCGCCTGCGGGATCGATGCGCCCGCGATCGCCTGCGCTTCCGCGATCACGCCGATTCGGATCGGATCCGCTGCAAGCGCTGCGCCTGACACCGTGATCAGCGCACCGACCGCGGCCGCAGCGAGCGGTATTCGCAATGCAATAGAGAGTGGTTTTTTCATATGTTGTTCTCTCCCTTGAACAGGCCTCTTGTGAGCCATTGGGCCGCGACTATACCGGCCGAGACCTTCTCGGCAAGTGAAACTGCGTTCAGGATCGTGGGAGAGGACTAAAGTCTAGCGCTGCGCAATTGCGGGCAGGATACCTGCGGGACCCTCATCGCACGCAGGCATGCAGATTCCGTCGAGGGGCATGCGTGAGCATCAGGTGGTGCATTCCGAGGCGGACGCCATCGGAAGCAACGAAGCCGGAGGCGGCGGCGACCTCGGTCCGCTCGACGACAACGACATCGATGTCGTGGCGGCCCAGGAACTCAGCGGTGCAAGCGCCGATCACGCCGCCACAGATCACGATGCGCATGGCTTGTTCCTCGAAATGCGCAGGCGCCGAAGGAACATCAAGTCAATTTGGCGCCGGCGAGGAAGGCCGGCGCCTCGTCGTACTGGAGCTTGCATCGCTCAGCCCGGACCTGCGCCCTGCGTCGCCGTAAACACCGCATACGGTGACTGGCTCGCGGCCACGAACAGGCGGTTGCGCTTGGGTCCACCGAAGGTGATGTTGCCGCACACTTCCGGCAGGCGGATGCGGCCGAGCAGCTTGCCTTCCGGCGACCACACCGTCACGCCATTGTAGCCGACCGCGCGGCCGGCATTGCTGGAGGCCCAGATATTGCCATTGACGTCGCAGCGCAGGCCATCCGGTCCGCACTTCACGCCGTCGATCACGCAATCGCTGAACTTCGTGAGATTGGAGAGCTTGTTGTCGCTGCCGACATCGAACACGAAGATCTCGCCCTTGCCGCCGGGACCGGTGTCGCCCGGCCCTTTGCCGGTAGAGGCAATGTAGAGCTTTGCGGCCAGTTGCGAGGGCGGCGAGCCAATTCTTCGCGCGGTACAATGCGTGTCGCAGCGCCATACTTATTGTCGCCGGACGCGTGGTCCACCATCCGGGAGCCGTGGCGCGAGCCCATACTACGCTTGCTTCGATCACGAACGGACAGATCAGTCGAACTTCACCAGCCCCTGTTCGACCAATTTCTTGAGAATGGGCGCGGCGCCGCAGTACTTGACGGCCGCTTCAGGATCGAAAACGTGATCGCCCACGAACTTTCCCTTGGTGTAGTGATTCGTGCACGCCCAGAGAAATGGTGAATTGATTTTATGTTTGCGGTAGCCGAGGCCGTTGCTTTTTTCCAACTGGTACAGCATTTCGCCCGCCTCCAGCTGGTCGACTTCGTGAATCCGCCCAGCTCAAGATAGTCAGTCGCACTTTCCTCCCATGAAAAAGGTGGATTGCCGCTGCGCGGGCGGCCTGCGGGCACATGCACCGTTCTCGCAGTCAGTGGATCTCCGTTGTGCAGGTGTCTTCCGAAATCGAAATTACTCTCAACACCATGCAAGATGCCTATAAAATACCAAGGCACGTTCAGCTTATTGCCGACATCTTCATATCGCTTGCGCCCAGCCAATAGCGTTTTAGTTGCGCTTTCGACCTGAGCCTCTATATCTGGCGGAATTGAGCTGGTCACGAAGAGCTGAAGCATTTCGAGCAGCACGGCATTTTGTGCCGCGAGGCGCTCCGCGATGATCCTTTGTTGGTCCGCAAGTGCCCTTTGCCTCTCCGCGTCAGCCCTGGCATTCTCCGCGAGG
Organism: Bradyrhizobium sp. STM 3561; assembly: GCF_045571455.1. Taxonomy (NCBI): domain Bacteria; kingdom Pseudomonadati; phylum Pseudomonadota; class Alphaproteobacteria; order Hyphomicrobiales; family Nitrobacteraceae; genus Bradyrhizobium; species Bradyrhizobium sp. STM 3561. The sequence goes on along the minus strand of NZ_CP120695.1, from coordinate 4,651,501 downwards.
GTTCGCTGTGCATTGGCTTCGCGTTGTTGGACATAGGCATACATCCAGCCTCCGCCGACGACGAGCACGAGAAGCGCTGCCACCGCCAATGCGATGCCTTGGCGGCGCAGTCGCGTGCGCGCCTGCGCCTTCTCGAGCTGGTCTTCCTGATCTCTACGTTCTCGCTCTGCCTGCGCAGCCAATTGTTTTTCGGACTCGGTGATACTGTCGGCAATGAATGCTCGCTCTGGTGCCGGCAAATTTGCGTCTGGACGCGCTTGCAGCCATTCCCGGGCCCGCTGAAGTTCGCGGCCGACCAACAGGCCCCTCTCATTGGCTGTGAATAGTTCGAACATGCGACCCAGCCGCTGCCGCCAGATCATGAACTCCCGGTCTTCTGCCAGCAATTTACTGAGCGGCGGCTGTCGCAGGAGCGCTTCGTGTGCGACCTCGATAACTTCGACCTCGGCTCCCGCATCCGTCCGTCGATCCCTGATCAGCAAGCGGCGTTCTGCAAACCGATCGATGAGGGGCAACGTCCTGGGCGGAAGATCGTCACGTTTGGCCACGCGTCGGACGAACTGCCCCGCGTCGTTGACCTGCACCAGATGAGGTATGAAGGCCTCCCGCCACAGCATCAATTGATCGTTCTCGTCCTTCGGTAGTTCACCCCTTGCGACTCCGTCGGCAAAGGCTCCCTTCACAACCGTTGCTATGACGCCCCTGAGGTGGCCGAGCGTTTCGTAATCGACCAGATTGAGTTCGTTGTCGGCGCTGTAATTTTCGTAAAGGTGCGCAAGCGTGAAAGCGAGAAGCGGCAGCGCATCCTGGCCGGACACGTCCCTCAGCAATTCATCGGTCAGCCTCGGATCAAGCTTGAGGGGCTTTGGCTCGAGCAGCCTTGCCGGCCCTTCGATCACCGCGCGGTATGAGCTCTCCAACATGGCTTCCAGAGGAAAAGTGTCCTTCGGAAACTCGGCGAACTTCGCCTCCGCCTGCAGGCGGGGAAGTGCGTCCGAGCGCATGGCGACCAGCGCTAAGGCATGAGCGGAATCGGACGTCAGCGTTCGGGTCAGGATGTCGATGAAGCGCTTGGCTTCCGCGCGGCCATCCTCTCCAAACAGCTCCTCACCTTGATCAATGGCGAGAACGATGGTCGGTGGCAACGCGTTCGTGCCATACAAATCAGGTTGATGCGCGATGTCCCGCAATGCGTCAAAAAGCTTGAGAAGACCGGCTTCGTCCGTCTCGATGAATTCCTGAATAGCGGCGCGGCTGCGCGGCAGGCCGCGCTTGCGGAATTCTCCGGCAAATCGTTCCTCGCTGATCTTGCTCAGGAGGGCCTGTGCAAGTCCGAAATCGCCCGAGATAGCGGCACGCTCCGGTCGGATCGTAGGAAGCGGCAACCAGGTCCGGTCGTCTCGATTGAGGCGCGGTAGAAGTCCAGCACGCAGAAACGACGACTTTCCTGATCCCGATGCTCCGAGAATCACGAGCATGCGATCGACACCGACCCGCGCAATGACACGCATTCTGTCGAGCGCGCGCACGATCTGCCCATCGCGCCCGAAGAAGATCGCCGCATCCTGCTCATCAAAATACGCAAACCCGGGATAAGGGCGGCGTCCGGGCTGAAGCTCGAAAGTCGATGGATCGAGCCCAGCAAGCTTTAGCCCTAGCGCCAGGCGCTTGTATTCATGAGCACCAGCATTGAGATCGATTGCTCGTCGGTGAGGTCGAGCGGCACGTCCGACTTGTCGGCCCCGATCAGAGCGATGATGATCTTCTTACCCATCAGACGGGCGGTGTCGATCTCCGCCCGGCACCAACGCGAGGCAAGCCATTGGTTGGAGATGAGCGCAAGCACCACCTCGCACCTCTGCGCAGCCTTCTGAAGCGCATCTTTCCAACGCTGGCCAGCCCCGATGCCACGTTCTGGGTCAAGATCGAGAAAGACATCGTCCCAGCCATTCGCTGTCAGCCAGTCCAAAACCTCCCTAGCCCGGTCACCATCGCTGCTCGAGTGACTGATGAAGATATTGCCCATTCATCCCAGCCTTACGGTCCTCGTTCCGAGGAGGACTTTTCCAGGTCACCCGCGCATGCCCGGCCGCAGCGGAAGGTTAGTCTGGTCCGGTGTCGGTTGCGAGGGGCGGAATCAAAACCGCTGCGCGATCGTGGGTCGCAATTTCGTCACCTTCGAATGCGTTGGGGTTGGAGGGCGCTGAACGGGGATAAAGCCGGAGCTCATTGTGCAGGTTGTCGTCTTGGTCATCCTTCTCGCGATCGCATTTGCGGCGGGCTATTTCACGCGGGATCACGTCTCCCGGAAAAGGCGGGCGGAGGCGCGCCGCTGGCGCGAGTACACGGAGCCCGATTGGCTCTCAGCCAACGCACCGGCCAACACCAACGAGATCACGAACGCCAGGACGGCTGCACCCGCGGTCACCGGCGAGCTCGGTCAGATGCTGAACCGCTGGGAAAACAGGGCCCGCGCCCGCCGCACCGGCACGGGATAGGCGTCTCCCTCGCAAATCTGGCAGCCTGGATGGAGCGGCAAGCAAAATCCAGGACAATGCTCCCGCATCGCGCTTCGCTCCCATGCGGGCGACGCCCTCTGTGCGGCTATCATCGACCGTTAGGTCACGTATGCTGACCATCTTTTGGCGTTGCAGTTGCAGCCATTTCTCGTCTAGAAACGGAACGCACTGAGCCCCCTGGCAACCAACCGTCAACGGTTTTGGCCGAGGATTTGTGGCTCAAAAGGGTCCGGCAATGCTGATTCGCGGCCAAATCGATGGGATTTCGGGGGAGGTGGCTCTGGCCGCCGCCACGATCCCGGCCGCGTCGCTGCCCACCCTCCTTATTGGCGGCCTTCTTCTTACTTGCCCCTGAGGGCCGGCTGGGCGCCACGCGCCTGGGCGCTCAGGGGTTGGTCGAGATCACCGGACACCTCAAGCGCCAAGGGACCAAACCGGTCTGAACGGCGCAAACGCTCAAAAGGAAATTTAGGAATGGCCACCCAGAACAAGTCCGAGAAGGACCGCGTCATCATTTTCGACACCACGCTGCGCGACGGCGAGCAGTGCCCCGGTGCCACCATGACCTTCGAGGAGAAGCTCGAAGTTGCCGAATTGCTGGACGATATGGGCGTCGACGTCATCGAGGCCGGCTTTCCGATCACCTCCGAAGGCGACTTCCAGGCGGTCAGCGAAATCGCCCGCCGCTCCAAGAATTCGGTGATCGCCGGCCTGTCGCGCGCGCATCCGGCCGATATCGACCGCTGCGCCGAGGCGGTGAAATTTGCAAAACGCGGCCGCGTCCACACCGTGATCGCGACCTCACCGTTGCATATGCGGGTGAAGCTGAACAAGACCCCGGAGCAGGTGATCGAGACCTCGGTCGCCATGGTCGCGCGCGCCCGCAACCAGATCGACGACGTCGAATGGTCCGCCGAGGACGGCACCCGCAGCGAGATGGACTTTTTGTGCCGCATCGTCGAGGCCGTGATCAAGGCCGGCGCCACCACGGTGAACATCCCCGACACCGTCGGCTACACGGTGCCGGAGGAATACACCCACTTCATGAAGACGCTGATCGAGCGCGTGCCGAATTCGGACAAGGCCGTGTTCTCCGTGCACTGCCATAACGACCTCGGCATGGCGGTGGCGAACTCGCTGGCCGGCATCACCGGCGGTGCGCGCCAGGTCGAGTGCACCATCAACGGCATCGGCGAGCGCGCCGGCAACGCTGCGCTCGAAGAGATCGTGATGGCGATCAACGTCCGTAACGACAAATTCCCCTACTGGAACAAGATCGACACCACCCAGCTCACCCGCGCCTCGAAGCTGGTGTCGGCGGCGACCTCGTTTCCGGTCCAGTACAACAAGGCCATCGTGGGCCGGAATGCCTTCGCGCATGAGAGCGGCATCCATCAGGACGGCGTGCTGAAGGACGCTTCCACCTACGAGATCATGCGCCCCGAGATGGTCGGCCTGAAGCAGTCCTCGCTGGTGCTCGGCAAGCATTCCGGCCGCCATGCCTTCGTGCACAAGCTGGAGGAGATGGGCTACAAGCTCGGTCCGAACCAGCTGGAAGACGCGTTCAACAGGATGAAGGCGCTCGCCGACCGCAAGAAGGACATTTACGACGAGGACATCGAGGCGCTGGTGGACGAGGAGATGGCGGCATCGCACGACCGCATCAAGCTGACTTCGCTGACGGTGATCGCGGGCACCCATGGTCCGCAGCGCGCCACCATGAAGCTCGACGTCGATGGCCAGATCAGGATCGAGGAAGCCGAGGGCAACGGTCCGGTGGACGCGGTGTTCAACTGCATCAAGCGCCTGGTGCCGCACGAGGCCAAGCTCGAGCTGTACCAGGTCCACGCCGTCACCGAAGGCACCGACGCCCAGGCGGAAGTCTCGGTGCGGCTGTCGCAGGACGGTCGCTCGATGACAGCGCGCGCGGCGGATCCGGATACGCTGGTGGCCTCGGCCAAGGCCTATCTCGGCGCGCTCAACAAGATCGTCATGAAGCGCCAGCGCGATACGGTGACGACGGCCGCGGCGAGCTGAGGCGCGTCAGCGTGTCATTCCGGGGCGCCTCGAAGGCGAACCCGGAATCTCGAGATTCCGGGTCTGGTCCTTCGGACCATCCCGGAATGACGCCGATTGTGGTGGCGAATAGCTGCCCTGCTAAGGGCCAATAGCGGCTCCATCTCCCAGCCGCTATTGATGCAGCCGGAGCAAGGATTGGCCGCCTACGCGCCGGGCGGCCCAAAAAACAACAGGGAGAGACTATGCGCACCTTCGCGATCGCCGCGTCCATCGCGGTCCTGGCCCTCGGTTTGACCGGGCCGGCACTGGCGCAATCGCCGATCATCATCAAATTCAGTCACGTCGTCGCCACCGACACGCCGAAGGGCAAGGGCGCGGAGAAATTCAAGGAGCTCGCCGAGAAATACACCGGCGGCAAGGTCAAGGTCGAGGTCTACCCGAACTCGACGCTCTACAAGGACAAGGAAGAGCTCGAGGCGCTGCAGCTCGGCAGTGTGCAGATGCTGGCACCGTCCAACTCCAAGTTCGGTCCGCTCGGCATCCGCGAGTTCGAGGTGTTCGATCTGCCCTACATCCTGCCCGACCTGAAGACGCTGCGGAAGGTGACGGAAGGGCCCCTCGGAGCAAAGCTGCTCAAGCTGCTCGAACCCAAGGGCATCACCGGCCTCGCCTATTGGGACAACGGCTTCAAGCAGATGAGCGCCAACAAGAAGTTGATCACGCCGGCCGACTACCAGGGCGTCAAATTCCGCATCCAGTCCTCGCGTGTGCTGCAGGCCCAGTTCAAGGCGCTCGGCTCTCTGCCGCAGGTGATGGCGTTCTCGGAAGTCTATCAGGCGCTCCAGACCGGCGTGGTCGACGGCCAGGAGAACACCTGGTCGAACATCTATACCCAGAAGATGCACGAGGTGCAGAAGTACATCACTGAGACCAATCACGGCTACATCGGCTACGTCGTGATCGTGAACAAGAAGTTCTGGGACGATCTGCCGGCCGACATCCGCGGCCAGCTGTCCAAGGCGATGAAGGAAGCGACCGACTTCAACAACGCGCAGTCGCAGAAGGAGAACGACGGCGCGCTGGCCGAGATCAAGAAGAACGGCAAGAGCGAGATCATCAAGCTCACCGCCGATCAGGACGAAGCGATGCGCAAGGCGATGGAGCCGGTCTATAAGGATGCCGCGGGCCGCGTCGGCCAGGGGCTGATCGACGAGTTCCTGAAGGAAGCAAAGAGCACGACGAACTGACCTGAACAGAGGATCAACGAAGGGCTTCCGCGCACCGCACGGAAGCCCGATGTGTTGCAAATCATTTCAGTTTGCATCTGAACGGACATTCACGGCCGTTGCATCTGCCTAAAGCGCGATGAGATTTGGATGAATCGTCATCGCGCTTTAGCTTGTTGTTTACGCATGATCTTCCCGGAAAACCGCTTCGCACTTTTCCGGATCATGCTTTAGAAACGCGCTCTCTGTCCAAGTTGTAAGTTGCGCGTCAGCCTCCTCGCGCTCATCCTCGCGGGCATCCTTCCAGAGGAGGTCCGGATGAAGAAGTTCACCATCGCCGCCATCGCCGTGCTCAGCATTGCCGGCTCGGGCGCGGTCTATGCCCAATATCATCGCCCGTGGATGGAGCACGTCCGCCACATGCGCATGAACCCCGAGGACCGCGCCGCCTTCGTCGATGCGCGGATTGCCGCCGTCCATGCCGGCTTGAGGCTCAACGCCGACCAGGAGAAGCTGTGGCCGCCCGTCGAGGCCGCGGTGCGCGACTTCGCCAAACTGCGGATCGATCGCGCCAATGCGCGGATGAATGCCGGCCCAGGTGACACGTCGAGGGATACCGACAGGCCGGACGATCCGATTGCCCGTCTGCGCCAGCGCGCCGAGGACATGGGCGCCAGTTCCGCCGCCCTGAAGAAGATCGCCGATGCCGCCGATCCGCTCTACAAGACCCTGGACGAGGGCCAGAAACGGCGCCTCGCCGTGCTGACCCGTCACCGCGGCCCATTCGGCGGCGGGGAGGATGGCCCGCCCCGGCACTTCATGGAACGGGGCATGGACCGGATGATGGAGAGGGGCATGGAGCACTTCCATCATGACCGGTTCGACCGCGACGGCGGCGAGGGGCGGGACCGCGAGGGCCGGCTCTGAGCGGGGCCGGTTTCTGTGTCCGTTACCCCTGGCGAAGCCGCTGGAATCCAGCGGCTTTTCGCATTTCCGGAGCTGCGGACGAAGCCTTGCTGAACCCCTTGGAAAACTTGCGCCCGATCGCTTGCCATCCCCGGATCGCTTTGCTAAACGACCGGCCTCGCAAGGCATTGACCGCCTTTCGGGCGCATAGCTCAGTTGGTAGAGCAGCTGACTCTTAATCAGCGGGTCCCAGGTTCGAGCCCTGGTGCGCCCACCAAGCTTTTCAATAGCTTAGGTACTGGCAAGGCCGCCGTTCCAGCCGACCGTTAGTGGCCTTTCTTCGTACAATTGGAATATCTGCGGCGCCTTATCGGACCGCTACGGCCCTGAGGCGAGCCATGCCTGACGCAAGCGCGAGTCGCGCTTGGAGCTTCGGAAGAATATGACGCTCGCAGGTGATCGCTGTCACGGGCGCACTCGCGTGCGATAGCTCGTTGCTCGGAGCCTTCGCGCGCGCGACGCCGACGCTGATCGTCGTCTTTCTCGGGCGCGCCGCGCCTCCGCCCTTCGAACTTTCTCCCGGAGCCGCTGCAATTGAGCGAGCAGGCTAACGAGCTCGATTGTTGTGTGACGCAGAACTGCCAGGTTGCAAACCCCACTACTCACTACAAACACCCCCAAACAGGCCCTTGGCGAATCCGTGACGGGAAGCTCGGATTTGTGATGACGTGCCAATGAGGTCTAAGCGATGGGTGCTCGGGCCGTCCGTTCGCTTTACGACGATACGCGGAAACAATTTCGCGCATCATCCTGGTGCGTTGCAACAAGATGCGTGCATCGGAAAATGTGAATTTGGGCGCCTCTCTGAAACGGACTCGTCATTTGGCTCAGCACGAGGGAGCCGCTCCAAGGATCTCCGCCGTCCGGACAATTGGCTCTTCGACCCAGGCCTCGCGGGCGAACCAGTTGTGATTGGCCTGACAGATCGGACAACGAGTATTGCCGAAGAACACGATGCTCCGCAGGAAAGTCTCACGATCGGATTTGATGCCGGTGGGAATCGCGCGACCGGTTTGCGGACACTTGACCATGACCATGCCCATACGAGCCTCCCTGAAACACGTATTTGTCGAGTGAAAGGGCCGGTCGGCTGGAGCGCGCTCTCGTAGGTGCGGGTGACTTGGGGGGCATCGCACCTGGGGTCGTTGTTCGAGCAAAGGGCAGCTTGCTCGTGACGACGCTTCTCCAACCGACCGGATTCCTGCTTGGCGATTTATTGGGATGCCGCCGGCTTCGTGCGGCAACGCTGAATGGTGCTGCGATCTCAACCGAAAGCTTCTGGAAGGCCCCTGACAATTGTCGTGTAGAAATGCCTGAGACTTCGTGCGGAATGGTCCGCTCGCGACGAAACCATTTTCTTCCTCTCGACGGACGGATCGGCCAATCGCATCACTCGTTTCACTCCCAACTGCGTATTTCGTTAATATTCTCTGTTTGCATTTAATGTGCAAATTAAAATTTGCTCTGTCGGTCTGATTTGCGACTCTCGGCAGATTTATTTTTTTGCGCGGCGCGATGCATTGCTGAACCCATCAGTGCCTCTCCCGTAGGCTTCAGCAGCCCTATCCTCGATGGCGGCTCTGTGCGTGCTGCGGTTTGTGCGCGGTATTGAATGGTCGCGCGAGGTTCAAATATGAAACAAATTTTGATTGTAAGCTAAATATATAAATCTCGTTGTTAATTGCTGCCGATCACGTAAGCTAAACTGGTCGAAGTTTCTTCGGCTGGAGGAGACGATGTGGGAATTAATTCTTAACGGGCACGACCTCACCTCGGAGTCACCGCAATTGGCTCAGATGCGCGCGGAGTTGGTAAGCATTGGCGAGAAGGAGCGCATTCTGAGAGAGCGGAGTGCCGATCGCGAAGCTTATCGGTACCTCTTGGACGCTCATCGGTTGATCGCGAAAGCGAGCCTTATTGGAGAGCAGGTGTTGAAGATTTCTCCGCAAGAAAGGGGCAAGGACGGTCAGCTTGCGGCATGACCGACTGGATTGTCATTTCGAAAGCGCAGGCGACGGCCGTCCGTTTGTCGGGTGCCGCCAAAACAGCGCATCCCGGACGCTGTCGCCGCCTCGCCGGTGCAGGGCGAGGCAGATTTGTTCACATTGGTTGAAGCCGTGCTGGAAAGATCGTCGGCAGAGATGGTGTTGAGACCGGCCCCGGATGCAGTATTTGCGCTGCTCGACGGTCGATCAATGCTGTTCAGCGAGGCAGGGCAGAAGATCTTTGAAATCGACCGGGTCGGGGCATTCATTTGGTGTAAGTTGGCGCAAGGCGCCTCTCTGCAAGACGTCTATCAGGGACTTGCGGAGCTCGGCATTGACGAGCACACGGCACGCCGGTTCACGCGACAGGTCGTAAATGTCTGGATCGATCGAGCGTTGCTCGAAGTCGATTGGCGAATGCCGACCGATTTCGCCTTCTCGGCTAATCTAGGTCGGCACCGAATAAGCGTCCGAGCGGCGAATCGGGACCTCTTGAGGCGGCTGCTTTCGCCATTTTGTGTTTCGGACCAGGGCGGGGACGGCGACATCGCGATCGAGGCAATGATGCTGGACGAGCAGGTGCTCTTGCGCAGAGAGGATTCCAGCATCTCCAGATGTGACGTCGAAGCACTGGCTCCTACAATCAAAGCTCACGTCACCGAGCGGCTTATTCGAAGCAATCGTTGGGTCTTCTCCCTTCATGCCGCTTCTCTCGTGAAAGACGGCATGGGCCTGCTGTTGTGCGGTCAACCGGGAGCCGGAAAGTCGACCCTCACACTGCAGCTGGTGGACGCCGGATTTCGCTACGCCGGCGATGACGTTGCGCTGGTCGGCGCTGACGGAACGATCTGCGGAATCCCGTTTGCGATCACCCTCAAGGAGGGATCGTGGGACTTGCTCTCGCGACTACATGGCGACCGGTACGACGCGACGCATTGCCGCTCCGACGGCGTTCGAGTAAGGTACCTACCCATTGCGGATGCGCAGGACCAATGCGTTTCCGCAGGCTGGATCATCTTCTTGAACCGGGTCGCGGGCGGTCCGGCCGAACTGACTGCGATAGATCAGTTGGATTCGATGAAGCGGCTCATCGAGAACGCATTTGCTGCTGACGGAAGATTGTCGCAGACCGGTTTTTTCGCTCTAAAGCGGATTGTTGCGGGCGCGCGATCACTTCAACTCAACTACTGCGAGGCCGTGGAGGCTCGGCGCTTGCTCATGGAATTGTGCAATGGCAAGGCATAGCGGCGCGCTCACGAGCCTCTGCAATTGCTTGCGAGGCATGCCGCCCGTCGACATAGACTGGACGTCCGTCATCGGGCTCGCAAATCAGACCCTGACCACGCCGGCTCTCATCGACTATGTCGACAAATATGCAGGGATGCTGCCGGAGGACGTCTGCACATACATCCGCCATATCCACGGCCGAAACGTGCTGCGGAACGATCGGCTGCTCGCTCAGCTGGAAGAAGCTGTGGTTGCGATGAATGGCGAGGGAGTTACGCCGATATTGATCAAGGGGGCAGCGACGCTGGCCACCACGCCGGCCGAGCGACGAGGCGTTCGGCTGATGTGTGATCTTGATATCATGGTTCAGCCGAACGAAACCGAACGCGGACTCGCCGCTCTGCGGGCAATTGGCTATGAAATTCATGATCAGGCGCCCCCCGGAAGCCAGAGATGGTGTGTCGACTTGAACCGGTCGGGCGACGTCGGAGCCATCGATCTGCAGCAGGCCGCTCCCGGCCCTATGTATCTCTACCGCGGCCCCGGACTTGCTCTAAGCCACTGCGTCCCGGCCATGTTGAGCTCGGGGAGAGTGCATATTCCCAAGCCAATCTACCGGGCGCTCACCCTGATCATCCATGATCAATTTCAAGACTATGGGTACTGGCTCGGCGACCTCGACCTGCGGCATCTTGTAGAATTACGCGATCTAAACGATTCCGCCGAGCCTCTCGATTGGGAGAAGCTTGCCGCTCTTGTCTCGGGCGAATTGATGAAGAACGCGGTCGAAACCCAGTTGATCGCTCTTGCCGAGCTGCTTGGCGTCGATATTCCGCGCGCGTTACGCTCCCGACTGATCCCTCGCCTGCAGTTCATGCGACAGTCGATGCAAGCACGGTTGCCGGCTACGCGCGTTCCCTTCCTCGCATTGATGGCCCTGGATCTCGGAAATTACCGGAAAGCGGCACGCGGCGCCCGGCAAGCCGCCGCGCATCCGCGTGGACTGTGGTCCTTGCCGAAAGTGGGCACCGTGCAGTTCCTGTTGAAGACGGCCTTCGCCGAGCGCGCAGGGAAGGTCTAAACCGGGAGCGCCTTCGGTGTGCCCGGCATGTCCCCAGGGCTAACGTCTTCAATCGACTGCGAGCGCAGCGAGTGGAGCATTTCGCTCCTGACGGTATTTGCGGTGGGGGGCGCCGCCATCAATGCTCGTGACCTCCAGCATTCCGGCTCGGCGCTTCGCCGTTCTCGGGGATCCTGAACTCCTCCAGCGTGTGCCCCGATTGAAGCGCTGCGACCAACCAGCGTGGCTGTTTGCCGCGCCCAGACCAGGTCTCTGTGGGCTTGAGTGGGTTGAAGTATTTCGGAACGACCTTCGGGTATTTACGCCGAGGGGCCTGACTTGAGCCAGCCGCTGTCGCCCCGCCCCCCATCGCGCCTAATTGATCCGTCTGATTGAGTTGCGCCAGGCGCTTTTCCAATTCCCGCTTTTCGGCTGTGATCTTTTCAGCCAGAATCTTTGTCAGCTCCTCGTGGAGGAGCCAAAGTTCTTCAAAATCCATGGCTTCGAGATCCTGCCTTCGCATAGTATTCTCGGCACCGTTCGACCGGCCCCTTGCTACCAGTCCATTAGCTGCGTCGAATAACGCGCCCATGGACAGGGAGAGCAAGGCTTGGACTTCAAAATTCGCGCGACAATAAATAAATGGTATAATTATTTAATATATATTGCGAGGATTATTTTCATCCATTTATTGCGAGGGCGAGGAAATCTTGCTGAAGGCCCGGAGAGAAGCTCCACTGGTCCGCTGCCAAGTGGCGAACAATCGGTCCATCCTCCTTCGGCCGATATCAAGCCGAAGTTACCAATTCACCTGCGACCATCAGCCCCGATAGAAATGGCAATTATAAGCGCGCGATTGAGGCGGGTCGACGACCGGATTTGAGAAGATTGCCAACGAAGAAAAATGGCCTTGCGCGCCGGTCATGTTGGCCAGCGCGGCGAGGAGAGTGAGCTTGCGCCCATGAGACACTCCCCGCTTGAATCGTACCTCGGTGCTCGCGGGGCGCGTGTTGTTACTCCAGGCGCTATTAAATTTGAGCGGATAATCCGTTTTTTGGTCTTGATTGGAACCGGCGACGCAGTTATGTGGGGCAACGAACTTGCCGTTCGGTTCCACGGTATTTTACACCGACCCGACCTAGGTCCTTGATTACTAGGCCGGGATTATATTAAATGGACGCAACCACAGGATGTTAGCATGTCGACTAAGAAGCTCGAACTAGAAGCGATGTCCCTCGATGATCTATGGTCGCTTCATGGGGAGATCAGCGGCATTTTGTCGGATCGGATCAAGGCGGAAAAGCAGGAACTTGAGAAGCGTCTGGCGGTTCTCGGCGGCGGGATGGCCGCGTTAGCCGAAACAAGCGGGTTGCGCATTTCTCCCAACGGCAAGCAGAGGCGCAAATATCCGCGCGTACTGCCGAAATATCGTAACCCGCAAACTTCCGAAACTTGGTCGGGACGTGGCAAGCGGCCGCGTTGGTTGGTTGCTGCCATGAAATCCGGCCGTCGGATCGAGGAGTTTCGCATCGGAGAGGCTCCGAAGCTTCGGCAGCGGGCGTGAGAACTTGCTGCGCCAGCGAACTGGCGCAGCTCGACGCTTTGAGTCGAGATCGATCCTAGTAGGCGTTGCGGCCTCGCCAGACCTCCAGCGGAGTTCGCAACAGGATTGCGAGATCCAGCCGAATACTCCAATTGTCGATATACCAGAGGTCGTACTGGACACGTGCTTCGATCATCGACGCCGTGGGCGTTGCGCCGCGGCAGCCGTGGATCTGGGCCCATCCGGTCAGTCCTGGTCTGACCCTGCGGCGAAAGGCGTAATTTCGCAAGAGCTTGTCAAACTGTCCGTCGTGGGCCAAGGCGTGGGGACGCGGCCCCACCAAGGACATGCTGCCCTCGAGCACATTGAGCAGCTGCGGCAACTCATCGAAACTGGTTCGACGTAGCCACCTGCCCACGCGGGTGATGCGTTGGTCGACGGGGGTGGCCTGAAGGATCACGGGACCGTCCTCGAGCACATGCATGGTCCGAAATTTGCGGATCAAGAATGTCCGACCATTAAAGCCACAGCGTTTCTGTCGGAACAACACGGGGCCGGGAGAATCCAGCTTGATTGCGATTGCGGCAAGCGCAAGCAGCGGTGCGGATATTGCCAAAGCGAGGCCGGCGCCAAGAATATCGACGATTCGTTTGGTCACGCACTCGAACGGGGTAAGGGGACCGCGCTGCAATTCTACGCAAAGGGCACTTCCAAGGCTGCGCGTAGGATGTCGAAGCAATTCGGCTGTTGTGCCGACCGGCACGAACATGATCGGGAACGGCAATACCCGCAACTCGGCAACAAAGGCCCGGAGCTCGGGCCATCGTTCCGGGCTGGCTTCGACCACCACGTGGTCGAGCCGAGTGTTGCGAACGTAGTCGATCACCCGGGAACTCAGCCGCCTTCGACCGGCAGGACTGAAGCCAATTGGGGGTAGGCTGAACCGTCGCTTGACAGAATAACCGTGCATAGCCAGGGCTTCGGACAGGCCCGCATTTTTCGATAGCGGCTGATCGCTGATCAGAACAATGTTCGTGCTGGCGAACTTTCTTCCGGTGACGCACCTGAGCAGCAATGCCCTCGTAGTATACCGCTCGGCGATCAACGCGATCAAACCGAGTATGGCAAAGAGCGGGCCAGCCCCTTGGGACAAGTCAGGGCAAAAGTTGAATGTGTCCATCATGCCGGCGAGTAGAAGTAACCATGCCCAAGCCATGCACACGCGGCGGATTTGGCTTCGCAGCGCCAGGAGTTCAGTCACTCTATACAGACCGTTTGCCCTCCATACCGAAACGAAGATTACAGTCGCAAGGATAGCGGAGCCGAAGATCTTACCCCCGTCGCCGGCGGCTCCGCCGTTATGAAGCTGGTAGAGCAATATAGAAAAAACACCTGCGAACAGGATGGTTGCAGCGTCCGCGCAAAGCGCGACCAATTCAATCCACTCGTACCGGACCGGCCATTTTCGCTCGGCAGTCCCCGACAAATCTAGCCCGAGGCTAGCCATGGGGCTGCCACGGTCTCTGACATCTCGGTTGACAAAATTCATTGCCTGAGGGCGGTTCGATATTTCGGTGTCCATTTAATTTATTATAAAGCTGTTAATTTTATCAAGAAAAAAATCATCTAAAATAAAATCTCAAATTTGATTTCTCGTGCTTCGTTTCTGGAACGCTCGCAATGCGAGATGGAGATCTCGAATAGGCGGGCGGGCATGGCGCGTTGCGGATCTATTCGCGGGCGCGGCGAAGTCGTCTATTCTCCGGGGCGAAATTAAGGACCTCGAAGGTAGCTCGGATCATACTCGGAGATCAGACCCTCGATGAGGGACTTGCTGTCGGGTGATGCGGATTGGTACACAGCTATGATAACTGACTTGAAAGCAGGCCGGCGCGCTATCGCAACCTTGAGATCGTGCCTAACTAGATCACGAAGCTCGGGCTCCTTAGTCAAAGTATCCGTGCTAAGAGCAAGTGACACCCTTAATGGAATTAAATCTAGATCGTTTGGTGAAGTATAATATGACATCTTGAGCAAGGCCGCCGAGTTGTATCCGGCTGATTTTTGCTGTTTTGAAACTGCCGCAAGCATGAGCCAGTTATCACCGCGAAGTGGCGAATAGTGTAGCGCGTTTGCGAAAGCGCTCATCGCCGATGGGCGGCCAAAAGCCTCAGCGCCATCCGATTTGGCTTGCGCTGCGGCTGAAGATTGCGTGGTCGTCCATGCCTCTTTGCGCGCAGGCTCCATCAAGGCCGCGTTCCACGCTTTGTCGGTCGCGGCTCCGCTTGAAATGGAAGCTGGCATGGTTGAGATGCTGTCGCCGGAATACCACCACTGTGAGATCATCCAGGCTGCTTGGGCGATCAGTAGCATACCGAAAGAAGCCAGTACTAGGCGCGCCCAGCTCTTGTGAGCTGTGGCCAAATGGGCTCGCCAACCAGTCGATTGTCGGGCACTCGCGTTTTCCAAAAGCTGTTGCGAGGAGAGGCTTTGACCGAAGGCCAAGCCATAGAGCGCCGCGATCAATAGCGATACGCCAAAATTGAGGACACCATCTTCCGCGAACGCTAAGATTGGTAGCGCGACCGAAGCGCCGGCGCCTAAGGCTGCGTATACGTAATCGTACCCTCTTGACAGGGAGCGCTTGAACAGGGTGCAGGCACCCACCAATGTTACGACCAGCAGCCCGCAAAGGAACGCCCGTCCCATCTCAATGGCGATGGTAGCGGCGGCCGTCGTTCGTTCCGGCGTCGCGGTGGTGCCAATCTCTCGATAGATCGGCAGCAGCGCATTGAACGTTCCTGCCCCGGAGCCAACCGGGCCAACGTCTTGCAGCATACGTTCGGTTGCGGTCTGAGTCTCCGTCGCCAGCGCGATCGTCAGGTCCGCATTTCGATTGATCGGAATGATGGTGAAGCTCGCGAAGAAAACGATTGCTATGGTTGCGAGAACACCCGCTGTACCCCAGGGCCCGAAGAACCATCTACGAATAGCGACGACGGCCAGCAACGTCCCGTCACCGAGTAGGATAGCGACCATGGTGGTGAAATCGGTACCGATTGAAACTGCTGCCATGGAGACGATCAGCGATACAATGGCGAGCAAAAGTCTGATCGTCGGGCCGGCCTGGGAGCGTGGTCGCGGCCCGCGACGCTGCAGTTGATCGAACGCCCGGATGGCCAGCGCGGTAGAGACAAGGACCCCGATTGTCGCTGCGATCGATGCAGTCGTGATAACCGAGGTATGCTCGCTAGGTAAGGAATCATGCGAGCGGTTAACTGTGATCCAAATCGTAAGTCCGGAACTGAGCGTCGTAATCCCCGCAAGGCCGTAAAGGACCTGCGCCGCACGTTGCTTTTCCACAGTGACGACCGCGATGATCAGGGCAGTGCTCAGAATGACATTGTATTGTGCGAGCGAGAACATAGTTGCGCAAAGATCAACGGTGAACCGTTCGACGAGCGGTTCGTTCAAAGCGGCCGAGGCGATTGTCCAAATGGAGTGCCCTAGCCCGCGCACCGGGATCGGAACTAGCTGCAAAATCATCCAGAGCGCCGGCGCCACGAGGCTCATCATGAGAAAAGGTCGCAAAAGCCTGCCAAGCCGGCTGATATTGATGGCTGGCAGGAAAAAGGCTGCCGTCAGCGTTGCTGTCGCTACCAAAACCGATACCACCGCCACCCTCTGCAGAGTTGCGGCCATGGCTAATGAGGAGGGGGCCAACAGCAGACTCAGCATTGCGGGCCGGACAATCATGCAGTCATCATCTCTGGCGGCGGCGGCCACCGAAGAACCAGCGAGCTGGCGAAGGGGGGTCTAGGTAATCTCACGAATCGGAAAAGCCGTAACGGGTGTAATGGCTGTCATCATAGTAGTCGCTCCGGTATGCATCGTATCGAGCCATCGCCTTGATATCGGTCTTGTTAAGGACTGCACCTATCAACGACTCATGGATGTCCGGCGCCGTGTGCAGAGCGTGCTGAACCACATCAATCTTAGTCCGCCCCCACTCGACAACGAGAACGAAGCAGTCAATCAGCGGCGCGCACGCTCGTACATCGACCAAGGGGATCAATGGCGGTAGATCCACGATCACGTAGTCGTAGTTGGCCCGCAAATGATCGAACAAAGTACTTATGTTCTCGGCGGAAAGAATCTCACTTGTGTGGATCAGGGGCCTACGCCGCACCGCTGGTAGGAAGGCAAGATTGGTCTTGGGATCTCGCCAAATCGTTTCCTCGAGCGAGCAGTTGCCGTTTGCGACTTCTATGATCCCATCAACCGCTTTGGGCGTAAGAGTGCCGGAGAGCGACGGATTCCTGAGATCGCAATCGACAATGATCGCTCTCTTCCCGCTGTGCCCGACCAGTTGAGCAAGAGACGCAGCAATCGTCGTCTTGCCTTCATTCGGCAGAGCCGACGTGATGCCGACGACCTGATTGGAAGTTTTTGCCGGATTGTGGTCGATGGCGAGCTTAATTGAGCGGATTGCTTCGGTGAACCGAGATAGCGGCATCCCAACAACTGTCTGGTGAACCGCTGGCGCGTTCGAGATCGTCCGTTGTCGCAGATCCTCGACCGTTTGCGCGGCGCGAATCGTTGATTTCGTCGGGCTTGGGAGCTGCAGCAGCGGCACAAGGGACAGGCACGGCAGCTCTAAGGCGGCTTCGAGCTGCGACGAGGTGCGAAAGACGCGGTCCATGACGTCTCTAAAAAATGCCAGGGCTATGCCAAGCGACAAGCCTCCGACTAGGCCGAATCCCAGCACCCGAATTGTCTTGGGCTTGCTTTTGCTCGGGGGCGGCGACGCGGGAAAGATCACCCGAGTCTCTGAGATGGGAAATGTCTCCTGCTGTGCCGAGCCCACGTAACGCTGCAGGAAAGTCTCGTAGAGACTTCGTAAGCCTTTCGCGCGGCTTTCCAGGTCCTTGATGGTCAATTCCGCGGAATTCGTCGACCGTGACTGCGACACGGCCTGAGCCAATTGCTTCTCGATTTCCTGCTGGCGCTGTTTGGCCAGTTCGAATTCGCTTTGGCTGATTCCGGCCAGTCTCTTGACTTCCTCGAAAATTGAGATGCGAAACTCGCGCATACGATTCCGCACGTTGACGACCGCCAGATGGTCACGACCAACGCGGGCCGACAATTCCGCCTCCCGCCTCGACATCTCGAGATATTGCTGGCGCAGGGCAGTGATGATCGAACTATTCATCGCGTCAGGTCCGACAGCATCCAGACCGTCAATCGACGTGAGTTTCGCTGGATCAGAGCCAAGGAGATTCTCATAGCGAGTTAACTTGGCCCTAGCTTCGGAAGTCTGCGCGCGGGCGGCCGCCAATCGGGCGTTAAGGTCGGTGATTTGCTGATCACCGATAGGTTTACCATCCGTGGAAACAATATTGTTCTGGGCTTTGTAGGCGTCGACGGCACGTTGTGCAGTCAGCGCTTGCTCGTCAAGATCGTGCAGCCTCTCCCGCAACCAGCTGGTCGCGCTGCGATTGGCCTCAAATTTCTGTTCCAGCTGGTCTGTGACATAGGCGTTGGCCACTGCATTGACGATCTCCGCCGCTCGGGAGGCGCTACTGGAATTGAAGCTGATCTCAATCACGTTGCTGTATCCGACGCGGCTTGCCGAGAGCCGATCCAGAAATGTGTCTATGACGCTTTCCAATGGCCCGCCGTGCGCGTCGGATTGCCGTTCTTGTGGAGGCGACGAGAGCAATGTTCGGACCGGCTGCCATAGTGACAGCAGAGATGCCCCGGATCCATTGAACTCCGGATCCTCGGTTAGCTTCAGCTGATTGATCACGGCAGCGGCGGTGGCCCTTGATTTCAGGAGTTGAAGCTGCGTCTCGATTTGAGTGCCGTCGAAGGCCTGCTCTGCGAGGATCGATTGTTGCTGGACGAACTGCGCCCGGGGATTGCCCAGCAGTACCTGAACCTGTGCGGTATAGGTTGGAGGCGTCACTCTCAGGTAGAGCAGACTGATCGCCGTTGCGAGCACGGTGGTAACAATGATCATCAGGTATCGGCGGCGGAGAAAGGCTAGTCCGAAATTGATAAGATCGCCGATCCCCCCACTCTCCATTTGATCGGATTGCGCCGGGGCGCCGAATGGCAGGCGTGTGCTGTCGGTCTGTAGAAGATTGCTCTGAAGCATTCCGTACCTATCTGGGCGCCGATGCGGTCACGCGGCACCAGTGTGAGGTTGAGCCGTGCACGTTCATATTAAAAAGGGAATATATCTCATGAAAGTCGAGTTGCCAAATTAAATCGGATAATATTTAATCCGCTTGCGACACTGATAGCGCAAATCGTCCGGCGGTGATTTATTGGGCTTTGGTAAACGGTGGCGCTCAACATTGGCAGGTTTGACCGGTCTTGAAACTGAATTTGGTTCATCTGGAACGATTGGGGCCGAGTGGATGGACCGCAAGCTGGATCCCTTGAGTGTCGGTCCATGGCTTGCGAATCAGAGCAGAGCGGCGGGCCGAATACTGCATTCGGTGGTGCGAGGCATTGGGGTGCGCCTTTTGCTTCGGAGAATGCTGGGCAAGATTCGATGTTGCGGGCCGCATCAGAGGCGTGGTCCCAGTTGCCACGTCATCGGTTCCTGCAGGGAGGTTGAGCTTCCAGCAGCGGCGAGGACGGTGATGGAAACCTTGATGTCGGCTGGGAAGACCGAGGAGCCAGAATACCGGAGACACGCTGATGCTGGAAGTCCGAAGGTGAGAGAGGGGCCTGCGAGGCCACGAAGTATCTCGCCAGCGGGGCCCGGTGCGCGCGTACGACGGCTCGCATTTGCCACCCAGCACTGAGGCCGCTTTGACGGACGACCATCCTCGTTGCCGGTCGGGGCTGGCCAGGTGTCTTCGCGAAGTCGCCGCCCTCCGTGGTGTTCCTGCGATGGCTCTTGGGCGGCAGGGGCTCGACCAAATGGGCCGCGAGGGAATCGAGGAGAACGGTCGCCTCGATCGCCCCATGCGTGATTATCAACGAAGCCGCCTACGCGGCGGTGGATCTGGCCGTGAACTCGAAAGAGCCATCAGCATCAATCGCGACGGCGCAGCGCGATTGGCTAATGTCGCCAACGAAACATTCCATTTCTTATATGTCTCGACCGATTATGTGTTCGACGGCGCGAAGCACGACGCTTACGACAAGACGGATATTGCCGCACAGTTAAACGCCTACGGCGCCGCGCTGCCAGCGAAGCCGCCGTCCTGGCGGTGCATCCGCTTGTGACGGTGATCAGATCCTTTTGGACTACCGTCCACATGGCAACAACTTTGTCCGAACTATGCTGCGGTTATCCGCAACCATGCCCACCGTAATAGCAAGCAAATCCGACATCTGCCTTCGATCTCGCGGATCAGTCGCTATCATCGTCGCATCGTAGCCCGCATCTGTCATCCGACCGGCCAGAGGGCTGCGACCTGGCACCGTTTTGCGGTGGCGGGTTTGACGCTCCCGGCGTGGATGGCGGCAGCGGAACGCGATTCTACCCGATCTTGCGCGTGGTCAGCAGGAGGTTGCCACCCGTGTTATCCGGTTGTCGACGCTGATGCTCGCTGCATGCGAAATCGTGGTCGCTGCGACGCCTGGCAAAGGGTGTATGGCATCCTGTGTGGCCAATATGCGGAGGAGGTCGTCAGAGGGACGCTTTATTAAATGAGTGGTTCCGTTTATAATAAGACAACATTTCCATAATGTGAGTTGACGATTTAATTGATCCGTACTTTAATTATTAAAAGTTGTAATTAGGGGTCGGCCATGTCGAACAGTCCAGACATTTTGTCGAGCGTTCGAATCGCGCAGCGGCTTCTTCCTGGGAGATCGGAGGGCAGTCTCTACGGCGGCGGAATCGGACCGCAGGGTACTGGATTGAGAAGGCTCCTGGATTCTGATTTGGCCAGCCCAAAGCTGGCTTCATGGACGGGCTTTTTCGGCGGAACGGCATCATTCCGATGGCAAGGTGTGGCGTTAGTTGCCTCCCCCGACCAGACGGCGGGCGATCTTAGGACGCAGAGCTCGAATATTGCCTGGGACTCGAACAATTTCGTCTCCGGCTGGCGTCCCCGAGACGATGCCGCCGAGATGGTCCAGCCCGTCGGCGCACATGGCGGGTCGGCCTTCAATTTTGTCCGAACAGGATCGATGTCCGTAGCTACGGATAACGGAGACTACGCGCCCGGCAGCACGGCAACGTTCACTGCAACCGGCATCAGGTCGGGAGCGTCGGTCACATTCAGGATTGCGGACCTGTTGAGCGCACCAGGCGCTAACGGCATTGCTGATGTTTATGCGCCATTCACGGTGAAGGACGGCGGCAGTGGCGATCTGGACGGAATCGCCAATGGCAGGGTTGTCGCGCAATGGCAGGTGCCAGGGGACGGCCGCTCGACAGGTGCGACATTGCAGCTCACCGCCACTTCCGACGGCCAGACTGCGACGGTGACCTTCAGCGACGCGAGCAACAAGATCGTCACGGAGAATCAACTACCGGGTACGCCGAAGAGTACGTGGGCGATCCACGGTTCGATCAACAACGAGGGCGACTCGCAGATTGAAGGCTTCACGACGCAGATCAGCACCAATGCTGGACAAACTGTTTCCTTCAAGATCGATACCGCTTCCAGTGTGAACGGCTATACGCTCGATATCTACCGGCTGGGTTACTATGGTGGCAATGGTGCACGCCTGATCACCAGCATGCATCACACTGGAACGGACAATCAGCCGGACCCGATTTTTAATTCTGCGACCAGAACCGTCGACGCTGGAAACTGGTCCGTGACGGATTCATGGACGATCCCGAGCACAGCCGTCTCGGGGGTCTATTTCGCAAAACTGACATCGGATACTGGGAATTTCCAAAACATGATTCCGTTCATCGTTCGCAACGATGGAACGGCCTCGGATCTCCTATTCCAGACCAGCGATCAGACCTGGGAAGCGTACAACCCATGGGGGGGGTACAATCTGTACCAAGGCCCCAGCGGCACAAACAGCGATCGTGCGTATGCGGTAAGCTACAATCGACCGATTGATATGAATTCCACCTCGAATTTGGCCGGGCCGGCGGACTTCCTGTTTGGCGAGGAATATGCGGCGATCTATTGGTTGGAGCAGAACGGCTACGACGTCAGCTACATCTCAGGCATCGATGCCGCGATCAATCCTTCTTCACTGCTCAACACCAAGGCGTACGTCGATGTCGGCCATGACGAATACTGGACCCAATCGCAATTCGCCAATGTCAAGGCAGCGGCCGATGCAGGTGTCGATCTCGCTTTCCTGAGCGGCAATCAAATCTATTGGGACACCGAGCTTGCTCCAAGCTTCGACGCCAGCCATACGCCAAACAGGACGGTCGTCGAGTACAAGGACATCTGGAGTGGCGCACAACTCGACCCGAACGGCACCGCGAACGGCGGGGCGGGCCTGTTTCGCGATCCTGTTTACGGACCTGGCACGCCGGAGAATTCGCTTTCCGGCACGATCTTCACGGTCGACGATACGGGGACGCTCGACAATATCACGATCCCCGCCAGCATGTCGCAGCTGCGCTTCTGGCGAAACACCAGCATTGCCACCGGCAATGGAGGAACACTGACCCGGCTGCTCGGCTACGAGTGGGACAGCGATCTCGACAACGGCGCCCGGCCGGGCGGGTTGATCGATCTGTCCTCGACCACGATGAACGTCGGTTCGCTCCTGCTGGATAACGGATTGACGACCGGTCCCGGGACAGCAACGCACAGCCTCACGCTCTACCGTGATACGACCAGCGGCGCCTTGGTTTTTGGCGCAGGCACGGTGATGTGGTCCTGGGGATTGTCAAATCAGTACGTTCCATACCACGGCATCACTGCACCGGTCAGCACGGCTGTGCAGCAATCGATGGTAAATTTGTTTGCCGACATGGGGGTGTCGCCTCAGACGCTGCAGGCTAGCCTCGTGCTTGCTCAAGCATCGACCGACCATACTGCGCCGACAGCAGCCATCAGCTCCCCGACAGGCGGCACGAGCATCAATCAGGGTCAGGGCGTTACGATCACCGGTACCGCATCGGACGTCGGCGGACGCGTGGCTGGCATCGAGGTCTCAACTGATGGTGGCGCGACCTGGCACCCTGCAACCGGGACGACGAGCTGGAGCTACTCATGGGTCGCTTCTGGCCCGGGCACGCATATCATCGAGGCTCGCGCGACCGATGATAGCGTCAACGTCCAGACGACCCCGGCCAACGTCAGCGTCAACGTCACAGGAACAAGTGGCGGGGGAACAAGCCTGTTCAGCGCCGGCAACGTACCGACCGCGACCGGTTTGAATGACGGCTCGCCACTCGAGGTCGGTGTGAAGTTCACGTCCTCTACGGCTGGTCAAATCACCGGATTGAAATTCTATCGCGATGCGGGTGACACGGGGACCGACCTCCTGGATCTCTGGAGCTCGAATGGTACCAAGCTCGCCAGCGCGACCTTCAGCAACACTACGGCAAGCGGCTGGCAGACGGTCAATCTCACGACGCCCGTCTCGATCAGCGCCAATACAACCTACATCGCTTCGTATCACACCAGCGGTGCCTACGTCGCCACGACGAATTTCTTCGCCAGCGCTTTCACGAGCGGTGGTTTGACGGCGCCTTCATCCACCTCTTCCGGCGGCAACGGCGTCTATTCCTATGGCGGCACCAGCACCGCCGGCATCTTTCCGACGAGCACATTCGCGTCCTCGAACTACTGGGCCGACATCGTGTTTGCGCCGAGCAGTGGCAGCAACACGCCACCGACCGCTGTTGCCGACACAGCTGACGCGACGGAGAAGGGCGGGGTCAACAACAGCACGGGTGGCTCGCCCGCCACGGGCAACGTGTTGACCAATGATACCGATCCCGATGCGGGAGACACGAAGACCGTCACCGCCGTCAGCTTCGGCTCGACCTCCGGGACGCTTGGTACGGCGCTCAATGGGGCGCACGGCAGCCTGGTCCTCAATGCCTCTGGTGCGTTCACGTACACGGTCAATGAAACGGATTCGGCCGTGCAGGCATTGCGGCTGTCGACAAATACCTTGACTGACGTATTCAACTATACGATGCGCGACACCGCCGGTGCAACGTCGTCGACGACGCTCACCATCACCATTCATGGTGCCGATGATGCGCCGGTGCTGGCGGTCCAGACCAACAGCCAGACCGCAACGGTTGGCTCGGCCTTCACGCTGACGCTGCCGGTCGGCACCTTTACCGATGTCGATTCCGGCGACTCGCTCACCTACGCCGCAACTGCTGCCGACGGCACGGCGCTTCCCGGCTGGCTGACCTTCACCCCGTCGACCCGTACCTTCAGCGGCACACCGGCGTCCGCAAACGTCGGTACCATCAGCGTCAAAGTCACAGCGACCGATCTCGGCGGTCTCGCCGCAAGCGAGACATTCAATATTACTGTGGGGACAGCTCCACCAACGGTAAGCTTGTTCTCGAGCTCGGATAGGCCCGCAGTGCTGTCGGACCCCGACTCGTCGCAGGTCAACCTCGGCGTAAAATTTACCTCATCCGTTGCCGGCACGATTACCGGAATTAAGTATTACAAGAGTGCGAACGATACGGGCACGCATACAGGCTCATTGTGGAGTAGTACTGGTACGCTGCTGGCAAGCGCGACATTTGCCAATGAGACCAGCAGCGGTTGGCAAACCGTCACTTTCAGCAGTCCGGTGTCGATCACCGCCGGCACAACCTACGTCGCAAGTTTCCATAGCAATGGTCACTACACCGATACGACCAACTATTTCACGACTTCCCACACCAACGGGCCGCTTACAGCTCCGGCGAGCGGCAATGGCGTTTTCACATATGGCACCGGCAATTCATTTCCGACCAGTACTTTCAACGCTACCAATTATTGGGTGGACGTCGTGTTCAGCAGCTCGAGCGGCGGCACCAACCAGCCACCGGTCGCGAACAACGACAGCGGGTTCAATGCCACGCAAAACGTTCCACTTAGCATTTCCGGGACGTCGTTGCTGGCCAACGACACCGATCCGAATGGTGATATCCTGGCCATCACGGGCGTCAGCGGAGGCGTGAACGGCACCGCCAGCTTCAACGCTCAGAACAACACAGTGACGTTCACTCCGGCCAATAACTTTACCGGAGCGGCTTCATTCGATTACGCCATCACGGATGGGCGGGGTGGCACAGCTAATGCAACCGTGAGTGTGACCGTTCACGCGCCATCGTCCAGCATCGTAAGCCTATTCAGCTCCAATCCAACGCCAAGCATTGTTTCGGTCAACGATCCAAATTCGGTGGAGCTTGGCATGAAATTCCAGGCGTCCACTGCAGGCGATATCACCGGCTTGCGCTTCTACAAGGGGCCGAACAACACGGGCACCCATGTCGCCGATCTGTGGAGCAGCACGGGCACCTTACTGGCCACGGCAACCTTCACGAATGAGACGGCAAGCGGCTGGCAGCAGGTCAATTTCAGTACGCCCGTGACGATAACGGCGGGGACCACTTACATCGCATCCTACCACACTGCGGGAAACTACTCGGCCGATCCGAATCTCTTCGCCAACTCAGTCACGAACGGACCGTTGACAGCTCCTTCGTCCGCATCCAGTGGCGGCAATGGCGTCTACGCCTATGGGACCGGAAGCCTCTTCCCGACCAACACGTTCAACTCGACCAGCTACGCCGTGGATGTCCTCTTCAGGGCGCAGCTGGCAGCATAGGAGTCTTGGAATGCACGCAGAAATCTACACCGATGGAGTAGACGAGATCACCATCGGAGGGTCGATCGTACGGGTCGATCTGATCAGCCTTTCACCCACGGAGCGTGACGCCAACGACGCGCCGAAGAAGGTCTTATGCCAGAGGCTGATCTTCTCGGTGGAATCCTTTGCGAACTCAGTCGAGGTGATGCAGAATGCCCTTCAGGGACTGATTGATGCCGGCGCGATCCGGCGCAACCAGCCGAGGACGGCGGAGTCTCCGCACAGCATTTCGTCTGTCGAGCGCGCACCCTCAGCCACGATTAGCCCCCGGCCTCCGAATGTCTCAAGTAATTTCAGCTGAACTCGGCGGCGCCGACAGCTCAGTTGTGGTTTGCGCCGAACCACCGCATACAGCTGCTCGAACGGCACTGGAAAGTCTAGCCAAAGTCGCAGCTCACCACGGCATCGATCTGCCTGCGGACCGTCTGCAGCATGCCTACGCCACCGATGGCAAGGCGATCGCGACGGATCTGCTGTTGCGAATGGCACGCGAGGCCGGGCTTCGCGCAAAAGCTGTGAACCTCGATTGGGGCGCGCTATGTCGCCTAGGAGAGGCCTATCCGGCCATCGTCCGCCTCTCAAACGACAATTGGATCGTTGTGCTTGGAGCTCGGCAGGGAGCAACCGGTGTTGAGGCGGTTACGGTCTTGGATCCGCTTGCCGACCGTCAGAGCGAACCCCTGATCGTTGATAAAGACCGGTTCTGCGCGCGCTGGGCGGGGGAGGTAGTCCTGACGAAGCGTGAGAATCTGTCGTCAGAGAATCGGAGAACGTTCGGGTTGAGGTGGTTCGTACCCGAACTCCTCCGGCAATGGCGGCTGTTCGGTAATGTCGCGCTTGCCGCAGTCCTTCTCTACGCACTGGGCCTCGTGCTTCCGATCTTCTTTCAACTTGTCATTGACAAGGTCCTTGTGCACGAGAGCTTCACGACGCTCTATGTGCTCACGGCCGGTGCGACCGCAGCACTTGTCTTTGATGCGACATTCGGGTTCTTGCGACGTTACTTGTTGCTCTACGCAACAAACAGGGTCGATATCCGGGTCGCTACCAAGACATTCGGCCACCTCCTCGGGCTGCCGGTCACGTTCTTCGAGCACATTTCAGCCGGCGTTCTCGTAAAGCACATGCAGCAGGCGGCCCGGATTCGCGAATTCCTGACTGGCCGACTCTTCCTGACCACCCTCGATGCTCTGTCGCTGTTCGTCTTCATTCCGGTGCTGGCGCTCTATAGCGCCAAGCTGACATGTGTGGTCCTGGCCTTCACAGCCGTCAGTGCGACCGTCGTCACGCTACTGATGGGTCCGTTCCGGCGTCGTTTATACGACCTCTATCAGGCCGAAGGCGCGCGGCAAGCACTTCTTGTCGAAACCGTTCACGGCATGCGCACAGTGAAATCGCTTGCAATGGAGCCGCTGCAGAGCAGGGTGTGGGACCAGCGCTGCGCTCAGTCGGTGACGATGCGCTTCGGGGTTGAGAAGATTTCGGCGGGGGCCCAGGCGGTTACGGGATTCCTCGAGAAAATGATGACACTCGGGATCATCGCGGCGGGCGCGCTCGACGTGTTCAGCGGCGAAATGACGATCGGCGCACTCGTCGCGTTCAACATGTTGGCAGGGCGGGTGTCGGGACCGCTCGTCCAACTCGTGACCATGGTGCACGAATATCAGGAAGTTGCGCTCGCAGTTAAGATGCTCGGCGAGGTGATGAACGAGAAGCCGGAGCGTGATGGCAAGAGCGATGGCCTGCGCCCGGATCTTGCGGGAAAGATCGAGTTCGAGAGTGTCTCATTCCGCTATGGACCGGAAGGAGGGCCGGCGCTCGACCAGGTCTCCTTCTACATCGCACCGGGCTCGATCTTCGGGATCGTCGGCCGGAGCGGCTCGGGTAAGACCACGCTGACAAGGCTGATCTCGGGAATGTATCCGGTGCAGCAGGGCTTGCTGCGCATTGACGGATATGATGCCCGGGAGCTCGACCTCGCTCATCTGCGCCGGAATCTTGGAGTTGTCCTGCAGGACAATTTCCTGTTTCGCGGAACCGTTCGCGAGAACATCGCCTGCGTGAAGCGTGATGCAACATTCGCGGAAGTCGTTAAAGCAGCACAACTGGCAGGGGCCGTCGAGTTCATTGAACGGTTACCCCGTGGTTTCGATACCATGCTGGAGGAAGAGGCCTCGAACCTCTCTGGCGGTCAGAAGCAGCGGCTGGCTATCGCGAGAGCTCTAATCACCAACCCGCGCATATTAATCCTCGACGAAGCGACCAGTGCACTCGATTCCGAGAGTGAAATGATCATCAGGCGTAATCTGCGCCGCTTGGCGGCGGGAAGAACGGTCATCATCGTCTCGCACCGCCTCTCGATGTTGACGGAGGCGGCTCAAATCCTCGTCATCGACCGTGGTCGAGTCGTCGATATCGATCGTCATGACCACCTGCTGTCGAAATGCACGATCTACCGACATCTTTGGAACCAGCAGACGAAGCAAGTCGCATGAGCAGGATGGAAAAATCTCCCGCGAAAAGAAGGCCCGACGAATCGGTCGCAAAGACGGTCGATCGAAGGCGCCGAACGATGTTCAGGCCGGCTACGCCGCGGCCAGCCGTAGTCACGGAATTCCAGTCCGACGCGCTGGAGATCGAGCAGCGGGTGCCTTCGCGAGCCGCGCACATGATGCTCTATGCTGTTGTAGCGCTCATAGCGGTTGCGATCGCCTGGGCGTCGCTGTCGCAAGTGGATATGATCGTGACGGCGCAGGGCAAGCTGATCACGACCCAACCCAATTTGGTCGTGCAGCCGTTGGAAACGTCGGTAATTCGGGAGATCAACGTCAAGCCTGGCGATCGAGTCAAGCGCGGCGACGTGCTGGCAACCCTTGATCCAACCTTCTCGCAAGCTGATCTCGACCAGTTACGTATCCGCGTCGCCGCCTTCGATGCGGCTATCGCCCGGCTCCGCGCGGAAGTGAGCGGAACGGAGTATGTCGTCAGGAATCCTGCAAATGCCGATGAGATACTTCAGCAGAAGGTGTTCCTTCAGAGAAAGAGCGCCTATGATGCCCAGTTCCAGAACTACGAGGCGCAGATCGCTTCCGCGCAGGCGAATCTGAAGACAGCGCGGGATGAAGAGGCGGTCCTGGTCCAGCGGTTGGACAACATGCAGCTCGTCGAGAGCATGCGAAGTTCGTTGATGGCCAAGGAGGTGGGCTCGAAGCTGAACTTCCTGCTTTCCCGTGATGCGCGGCTGGAGGTCGAGAGCAATTTGGCGCGTGTTCGCGGCAGCATCGTCGACAACTCGCATCGTTTGGACAAAGCCCGGGCAGATCAAAAGGTGTTCGCGGAGGAGTTTCGTCGCACCGCCTATCAGGACTTGGTCGAGGCCTTGGCCAAGCGCGACAGTGCCGCCGAAGATCTTAAGAAGGCCGAGCTGCGCCGGCAGTTGATCGTGCTGCAGGCCCCGGCAGATGCGGTGGTGCTCGAGATTGCCAACCGCACAGTTGGCTCGGTCGTCCGGGAGGCTGAGACGCTCTTCATGCTGGTCCGTCGTGACGCGCTACTCCAGGCTGAGGTTAACGTGGAAGGGAGGGACATTGGCCAGGTGACGGTTGGGCAGCCGGTGCGGATCAAGTTCGAAGCGTTTCCATTTCAGAAATACGGAACGGCCACCGGAGAGGTCAGCGTCGTCAGCCAGGATTCATTTTCTCCTGATCCGAAGAGTGAAGGCGCGCGTCACCAAACGACGCCGTACTACCGCGTACGCGTTGACCTGTCCGATACGCATCTTCGGCTGCCGCCAGAACGCATGCAGTTGATCCCGGGCATGGCGGTCACGGCTGAGCTGAAGGTCGGACGGCGCACGGTCATTTCGTATTTCCTGTATCCGCTGCTCCGCGGCCTGGACGAAAGCATCCGGGAGTACTGACAAGTCTGCAATACCGGACCTTGCCTCGCGGTGCGCAAAGTCGCCGCGGAGATAACGACCGATTCTCGCGGCTCCTACCTCAAAAGCCTCTCGATCCGCGTTAAATAAATAAAATAGATATTTTGACAATTAAATCGTTTAATGCTATTTAATAATAATTCCGAGAAGTTTCTCGCCTAACTCCGCATGAGTGTTCGAACTCATTTTGCTGGTCTGCAATCGGCGCTTTCCGGTTCACGACTGTAAAGGAGGCAGCCCATGTTCCGAGGCTTCATGCTGCAGCAACACCCAAGTGTGTCGGCTCGACATCGTCCAAAGCTGTTGGCGGTTTCCTCGGGAGGAGGGCACTGGGTGCAACTTTTGCGCATCAAGGACGCCTTTGAAGGGTGTGAAGTCGTTTTCGTGACTGTTCACGAGTCCTATCGCGCGCAAGTGGCCGGTCACAAATTTCACGTGGTGAATGATGCCAATCGTTGGACCAAGATCAGGCTTTTAAGAACCGCGCAAAGCCTCGCGCGGATCATTTGGAGTGAGAGGCCTGATATCGTCATTTCTACGGGGGCCGCTCCGGGATATTTGGCGCTCCGGCTCGGACGGATCATGGGTGCGCGAACCATCTGGCTCGATAGCATCGCCAACGTAGAACATCTCTCGATGTCCGGGTTCAGGATTGGTCGTTCTGCCGACCTTTGGCTGACGCAGTGGCCCCACCTGGCGCGCCCCGAAGGCCCCCATTACGAAGGCGCAGTGCTATGATTTTCGTGACAGTCGGAACTCAGGGGCAATTCGACCGCTTGATCCGGACCATCGATGAATGGGCCCGCGTGCGTGGAAGAACGGACGTGTTCGCCCAAACGGGTCCATCAGACTATCACGCCCGGCACATCCGCGTCGAACGGTTTATTGATCCCAGCGAATTCAGGAGATGCGTGGAATCAGCAAGCCTTGTGGTCGCCCATGCGGGCATGGGGTCGATCATCACGGCTCTCGAGCTGGGGAAGCAGATCATTGTCATGCCTCGCCGAGCGGAGTTGGGCGAGCATCGAAATGATCATCAGGTCGCAAGCGCAAAGCGTTTCGCCCAACAAGGCCGGATCATCGTTGCTCTCAATGAGAAGGAATTGGTCGATAAGCTGGATCGAGTCGGCTCCGCTGAAAACGCCGAGCGGCTCGGTGGGCAAGCATCATCTCATCTCATAGACACCATTCGGACGTTCATCGACGCGGAGCATATTCGTGTTGAGAATAGAACGTAATGGCCGGAGGTGTTGCTATCTTGAACGAGGGAATCCTTGATCTCTGGTGCTTGTTGGCGGGTTGGACGGATAATGCCTCGCGCGACTAGCTACCCCGTTTGAGAACGTTTGTATCGTCTTCGGAGGCTTGCAATGGACGTTAGTATCATCGTCGTAACCCACAACACACGCGAGATGACGATTGAATGTCTCCGTTCGATTTTGGAGCAAACGACCAGGGTTCGATATGAGCTGATCGTATTTGATAGCGGATCCACTGACGGATCTTCTGAAGCGATCAGGGAACGTTTCCCGGCCGTCAAACTGATCACGTCAGAACGGGATGTTGGTTTCGGCAAGGCCAACAACATCGCAGCGAAAGGTGCACAGGGACGTCGGCTGTTGCTCATTAATCCGGATACTGTGGTCTTGAATCGCGCGATCGATCGTCTTAACGAATTTGCCGATTCGACTCCCGAATGTCGCATATGGGGAGGGCGCACCGTCTTTGCCGATGGATCTCTAAACCCGGCATCATGCTGGAAGTTTGCGACCTTATGGAGCGTGTTCTGCTGGGCCGTCGGTTTAAACCTGTTCAAGCGCAGCGTGCTATTCAATCCGGAAGGCTATCCAGGCTGGAAGCGGGATTCGGTCCGGTCGGTCGACATCGTATCGGGCTGCTTTTTTCTGATTGACCGCCCACTCTGGCAGGATCTCGGAGGGTTCGATCCGGTGTTCTTCATGTATGCGGAGGAGGCTGATCTGTGCATTCGGGCGCGAAAACTTGGTGCGCGGCCTAAGATAACTCCAACAGCGACCATCATACATCACGGTGGAGCTTCATATCCCCAGAAAAGCGAGCTCCGAATTCACCTGCTGGCTGGCCGCGTGACCCTGATGGACCGCCACTGGTCGCCCCTTTCCCGCGTGATCGGGAGGAGATTGTATTTGCTCATGCCGTTAACGCGATGGCTTGGCTATGCAGCGGCGGCTCCGCTGTTGCGGAGCAGGAATTGTCGCGCGAGTGCGCGTGAATGGTATCAGGTCTGGGAAAATCGCTGGCGCTGGGTAAATGGCTGGACAGACGCCGCCGTAAACGCCGTGTCTGGGGAAGGTTCCAAGACTGCGGGGCAGTTTAGCTGAGCCAGCAAGGGCACGCGCCGTGCGCCTGGGCGTGTGCGTCTGCAGTTGCGTGACTGTGGAAACCGAGCCTTCCTGAATTCATTATAAGTGTGTATTTAATTCTTTTTTGTGGTGTTAATGCAGGATTATTATGATTACTATTAAATGCGGAGGGTGCACTTCTTTATCCCTCAGGCAGGCAATGCGCCGAAATCACTGATAGGGATATGAAAGATGTTGAGCGGGCGAATCAGAGTCGCGGTTATAGGGTACGGTTACTGGGGTCCCAATCTCGTGCGCAATTTTGTGAACACGGAGGGCTGCGAACTTGTGGCCGTCTGCGATCTGGAGCCAACGAGGCTCGCATCATGTGCGCGCTTGTACCCTCGTACTGCGACTACGACCAGAATCCACGACGTCATCGAGAGTACGAAAGTCGATGCGGTGGCAATCGCAACCCCCGTACATAGTCACTTTGAAATTGCGATGGCAGCGCTCAAAGCAGGGAAGCACGTTTTGGTCGAAAAGCCGTTGGCGCAGAGTGCGGATCAAGTCCGTCGACTAATCGATGAAGCCCAGCTCCGTAATCTGACTCTTATGGTCGACCACACGTTCATCTATACGTCGGCCGTACAGAAAATTCGTCAGTTGATTCGCGAAGACGAGCTGGGCGAGATTCTCTACTACAATGGGAATCGTGCAAGCCTCGGGCTCTTTCAGCAGGATGTCAATGTTATCTGGGATCTGGCCGTGCATGACATATCGATCATCCAGTACATTTTGAAAGAGGCGCCGATTGCCGTTTCTGCAACCGGAGCGACGCACGTCCGTGGAACACCGGAAAACATGGCGCACGTGACGCTGTTCTTCGACAACAGTTGTATCGCTCAGATCAACGTCAACTGGCTTTCTCCAATCAAGGTCAGGCAGACCTTCATCGGCGGTACTCGCAAGATGATCGTGTACGATGATCTTGAGCCGACCGAAAAGATAAAAGTCTATGATAAGGGCATTTCGGTCAACCACTCCCCCCAGGCGGCGCACCAGCTTCGGATCGGATACCGAGCCGGAGACATGTGGGCCCCCCATCTCGGAGCAAACGAGGCGCTCAGCGTCGAGGCAAAGCACTTCGTCGAATGTATCCGCAGCGGTGACAGTCCTCTGAGCAGCGGGACTACTGGATTGCAGGTCGTGCAAATCTTGGAGGCAGCTTCCCGCTCCATTGCCACGCAAGGCAATCCGGTTCGCTTGCCCCATCCAGAGAAAGAGCTGGCTGGCTGAGCTGACGTACAACATGGGCGACAGAATCAGAATACACTTAGCAGATCGAGCTACGAGCGAGAGCGGCCGGACCGGGAGCTGGCGGCCAAGGCGCTCGAGCATCAAAAATCCGAACAAGTTTGCGAGCGAGCCGCAATGACTTCGGTGCAACGGTCGATCTTGCTTTCGGCGGCCGATCGCTATGGCGGCGTGATCCTGATTTTTGTTGCGACCGCAGTTCTTTCCCGCCTCTTGTCACCGGCAGAGTTCGGGGTCTTTGCTGTAGTAAATGCCATCGCCGCCGTTCTTACGGCCTCTTTTCAGGAATTCGGCGGCGCGAACTATCTTATTCAGAAAGATGAATTATCGTCTGAAGACGTTCGTTCGGCATTCACCGTCACGTTGGGGATCTCGCTGGGAATTGCGGGCTTTCTGTTTGCCCTCGGCGGCCCTCTGTCGCATTGGTACGCTGAGCACGAGCTGAAGAGAGGTCTTGAGGTTACCTCATTGAACTTTCTGCTGGCGCCGTTCTCCGGGACGATATCCGCGCTGTTGCGCAGAGAACTGAAATTCGGCGCGCTCGCCACTTACAATCTCGCGTCCAGCGCGGGGGGAGTCGTGGTTTCGATCGGCCTTGCGATGGCGGGATTTAGCTATATGGCGCCGATCTGGGGCGGCGTAGCGGGGAGCATCATCCTTACAGCGATGCTGCTTGCCAGGCACCAGGGTGTTGGCGCACTGCTGCGTCCCTCGCTCAGCGGATATCGAGAGGTCGTCAGCTTTGGCCTCTATTCGAGCGGCGTGAGCGTCATTAATGTGTTCTACAATCTCGCGCCCCAGCTGTTCCTCGGGAAGATTCTGGATTTCATGTCCTTGGGTCTGTACAGCCGCGCTATCAACCTGACGCAGATGTTTGACAAGCTTGTCTCGCGAGTGTTGGATCCAGTCATCATGCCGGCAATTGTCGAAAGGCGAAAGGCCGGGGAAGACCTCAAGACCATTTACCTGAACTCCATTGGGCTGCTTTCGGCCGTGCAATGGCCATTCATGATATTCATTGCGCTAATGGCGGAACCGATCATTTCGATCTGGCTCGGCCAGTCCTGGCTTGAGATCGTGCCGCTCGTGCGTCTGCTTTGTATCGCAAGCATGGCACTATTCGCCGCGTGCTTGAGCTATCCGATGCTTGTAGCTGTCGGAAGTGTGCGAGATGCATTGATCTCCTCAATGATCTCGGTCCCGCCGTCCCTTCTTGTGGTCTTGGGCGCATCCTTCTTCGGTGTGCAAGCTGTTGCCGCATCCACCCTCCTAACATTGCCGTTTCAGGCGGCAGTCGCGATCTACTTCATCGGGCGGCATCTGCGCCTTCGACTAGGGGAGGTTGCTCTCGCGTTGATGAAGAGCAGTATCGTCGCGGCCACAACGGCTACCGGGGTAGCAGTTTGTGCGGCGCTGACGACTGCGGGTGTGCTCTCTTCGCCTTTCGGGCTGGCTTTGTCGTTGTCGGTTGCTGCGCTGGGCTGGTGGTTGGGGCTGGCGCTGACTAGTCATCCGCTTCTGTATCATGTCCATCGTACCGCAGCCGGTCTCGCCCGCTTTGCACCGAGACTGCTGCCGTCACGTTCGGCATTGTAGTCATTCACAAGGATTGGAGGCGTGGATGCCCATTTCGAAGGACGTAAGACTAGGCACGGATGTGAAGATCTTTCACTTGGAGTTGGTCAACCTTTATGGGTGCGCAATCGGGGATGAGACGAAGATCGGTACCTTCGTCGAAATCCAGTCGGGCGCGAAGATCGGATCACGCTGCAAAATATCCTCGCACACCTTCATTTGCGAGGGCGTAACGATCGAGGATGGAGTGTTCATCGGGCATGGAGTCATGTTCACTAACGACAAATACCCCAAGGCCACTACCGCCGATGGACGGCTTCAGGGCTCTGCCGATTGGGCGGTCGAGCCGACCCGGGTCGGCGCGAGAGCGTCGATTGGGTCGAATGCGACTATCCTGTGCGGCATAACGATCGGCCCCGGAGCCATGATCGGCGCCGGCGCGGTGGTGACGCGTGACGTTCCGGCAGGAGCGATTGTGGCAGGGGTGCCCGCCCGGACGATGTCCCTCGCGGAAAATATACGTTCAGCGGCCGCACCGACATAGGAGTCTGTGTCTGAGCAGGAGGGACATTGGGCGTGCGCCTCGATGCTTGATCTGGCACTTCAGAAACTAGTTGCCTCGCGCAGAGGTTCGCCGCGCATTCTGCGGCCTTTGCGCCTGGAGTCTGCGCCAGCTCGAGTCTCGGTTGTTGTGCCGTGCTACAACTATGGCCGCTTCCTACCCGATTGCCTGAAGAGTATCCTGACCCAGGAAGGCGTCGACATCGACATCATCGTCGTGGATGACGCGTCTACTGACCAAAGCAGTCAAATTGCGCGTCGCTTCACCGACGCGGATTCAAGAGTGAAGCTCATTCGCAATAGCCGAAACAAGGGACATATCGAGACCTATAATATCGGATTCGCTCAAGCCACGGGAACATATGTTTTCCTTCTCTCAGCCGACGATGTTCTGACCCCTGGCGCATTGGCTCGCGCGGCGACGCTTATGGAAATGCATCCGACGGTCGGTTTTGCCTATGGTTGGTCGGTGCCCTTCACCTCGACTCTGCCGCCGGCGCGCACCGAGGCGAGGCGCTGGACGGTGTGGAACGGCGAGCAATGGGTCTCTGCTTTGTGCCGGCGGGGGGCCAACGTCATCCGATCCAGTGATGCGCTGATCAGGCGCAGTGTGCTCGAGAAAGTTGGAGGTTACCGAAAAGATCTTCCTCATAGTGGTGATCTGGAGTGGTGGCTCCGCGCGGCGCTGGTATCGGACGTCGGCATCGTCGGTGGTGTGGATCAGATGTATTACCGGCTTCACGGCTCGAACATGAGCAGGGTGCAGTATGGCACGACACTGATCAATCTGGAGGAGACGAAGAGGGCGTTCGACGCGGCGCTGTCCGCAGCCCAGCATTTGGACCTGCGCAGAACAGTTTATCAAACGCTTGCGCGGCAGGCCCTTCATTTTGCAATCGCTGATTTCATGTCGGATGCGGGAGGATCCGGCCGCGTAGACTCATACAAGTCGTTTGCCTTGCGGCTCGATCCGGAAGTGGCTGAATCGCGAGAATGGGCCGCGCTCGAACGGCGACGAAAAGCCGGGATCGAAAGCGCCCGGCGCAATCCCATTTTTCTGGGCCGTGAGCAAGTTCGGATGTTCAGCGGAAAATTGGGTTGGCGGCTGTGGCGGTTCACCGGAATGTAAAGCGTAGCAGCTATTGCAACAGCATAACAACAGCAAACTACGGCAGCCGCGGAGTGCAACGAACGTGGGAGCTAAGGACGGAGCACCCGCTTGATTAAAACATTTATTTACGTTGTTTGATGTGATTTAATTGCTAAAGTGGTTTCTCCGACGCAAGAGGCTATCACCTTGAATCCTTTCCACGGTTCGAACGCTCAACACCAGATCAAATCGGAAATCGATATCCCGATTGCGTTGCCGCTGCTTGGTGAGGACGAGGCCAATGCGGCCCGCGAGGCTGTACTGTCCGGCTGGGTTTCGCAAGGACCGCAGGTCGCAGTGTTCGAGCGCGAGTTTGCAACCGTGGTCGGCGCGCCTCACGCGTGCGCGGTCTCAAACTGCACGACCGCGCTGCACCTCGCTTTGATGGCCGTGAATGTGGGGCCCGGCGACGAGGTGATTACTGCCAGTCACTCCTTCATCGCGACGGCGAACTCAATCAGATACTGCGGTGCCACGCCGGTTTTCGTCGATATTGATCCGGAGACCTATAATATTGATCCGGCATGCGCGGCTGAAGCAATCACGCCGCGTACGCGTGCGATACTCGCCGTCCATCAGATGGGCATGCCGTGCGATCTGGGGGCGCTGATGGCCCTCGCCAAGCGCCATGGTATCCTGCTGATCGAGGACGCCGCTTGTGCTGCAGGAAGCCAGATCCGCATCGATGGCCGATGGGACCCCATCGGCAAGCCGCACGGCGACATCGCCTGCTTCTCATTCCATCCGCGCAAGGTCATTACAACTGGTGAAGGGGGCATGCTAACGACGTCCGACGCAGACCTCGATCCCAAGTTCAGACTGCTACGCCAACACGGCATGAGCGTGCCAGATACAGTTCGGCACGGGGCGCGGCAGGTAATCTTGGAGGATTATCTGATGGTCGCTTTCAACTACCGGATGACGGATATTCAGGCGGCCGTCGGTCGCAAGCAGCTTGAGAGGCTGGCGCAGCTTGTCGCGCGCCGCCGCACGATAGCTTCCCGCTATGCTGAATTGCTCGGAAACATCGAGGGGCTGAGACTGCCGCTCGAGCCATCATGGGCGCGATCCAATTGGCAGAGCTATTGCGTGCGCCTGCCGGATCGCGTCAATCAGCGCACGGTGATGCAGAGCCTGCTGGACCAGGGCATTGCGACGCGCCGAGGCATCATGTGTTCGCACCGGGAGCCTCCTTATGCTGGCGAAACGCAACGGCATGGCCTGCGCCAATCAGAGATCGCGCAGGATCGTTCGATCCTGCTTCCGATTTACGCTCAGATGAGCGAAGGAGATCAGGTTCGGATTGCCGATGCGTTGCGAAACGCAATATAGCAGCTGGAAAGATCGTACCTATGGATGCCCCGACAGTCAGTTTCATAGTTCCGTGCTACAAACTGGCGCATGTGCTTCGGGAATGCGTAAATTCGATTCTTGCCCAGTCTTATCGCGACTTCGAGGTTCTCATTCTGGATGATTGCTCTCCGGACAACACTCCGGATGTTGCACGCTCGTTTAACGACCCGCGCGTAAAATCTGTTCGACATGACAAAAACATCGGTCACCTTAAAAACTATAACTACGGAATTGCGATGGCGCGGGGCCGGTATGTGTGGCTCATCTCCGCGGATGACAGGTTGCGAAACGACTACATTCTGGAGCGCTATCTTGGAATTATGGAGACAAACCCGCGCGTGGGTTATGCTTGTTGCCCCGCTATCAGTCTCGAGAATGACGTTGAAACAGAACTGGAAGGATCCATTTCGAAGCGCGACACAATTGTTTCGGGCAAGAAGTTTGCGAAACAACTGTTGCGGGCAGGAAATTTTGTGATCGCTGCGTCGGGCATGGTACGACGAGAAT
The DNA here is from genome assembly GCF_045571455.1 of Bradyrhizobium sp. STM 3561. Lineage (NCBI taxonomy): Bacteria > Pseudomonadati > Pseudomonadota > Alphaproteobacteria > Hyphomicrobiales > Nitrobacteraceae > Bradyrhizobium > Bradyrhizobium sp. STM 3561. The sequence continues at coordinate 4,613,449 of NZ_CP120695.1, read as the reverse complement.
GCTACGACAAGCTGGGAGCGTTTCCATTGGACCTGCCCTATGCCGCGGACTGGTTCCTATGGTGCCTTTTCGCTTTACACTATGATGTCGCCTACTTCAGCGAGCCCATGGTGAACTACCGCAAGCATGATCTCAGCATGACAAATCACCTCACCGGCGAACATTTCGCCGTCCGTTTTAAAGACGGCTTGGCGGTTTTGTGGCGAATTCACAATGAGGCACGTGCGCTAGGGTATTTGGACGTTGTGGGATTGTGCCGATATCGTATCGCCTATCAATACGGGCACAACATTGTTGGCAGACAGTTCGGGAAGTCGACCTTTCTTATGACCGTGCAGGAATTCGAGGACTCTCTTCATGAGAACACAATCGACCCACTCGAAGAGAATGCCATTCGCGCTCGGACCTGGGAAATTGTGGCGGACCGTTGCTTTGCTAGGCGCGAATTCCAACGGGCAAGAAGTTACTACGCGCTGAGCCGCAAGTATGATGGCGCGCGACTCGCGATCACGGTTAAACAAGCACTTCTTGGTCTCGGCGCGGGAGACGTCGTGGTCGCCTTGAGGGACAGAATGGCAGAAATTCGCGAAACTCTGGCGAACTCCAAGTCTCATTAGCGGTGGCGGGCGCCGATCCGAGAGCCGCCCGGGACGCAGCCTCGATGACGGTCCTCCGGTAATTCACGTCGTTGTGCGGAATTTTTAGCTACTGATGCAAAAGGGACGCCGGTAAGGGCGGGACGCGCGCTCGAAAGCGGCCACTCGCCGACCTTATGAAAACTCAAGCAGACAGGACGGCTGCTCGCAGCCTCGGCCTTTTCATTGGCCAGCAGCAACATTTCGGTCCGAATCATGATGCAGCTACTTGTCGTGGAGCACCGGCAGCGAGCTCGCGCTCCGCGCGCCACCATTTCACAAGCTCTGAGAGGCCGTGGTCAAGCGCAGTGGTAGCCCGGAATCCCAGCAGGCGCTCCGCTTTTCCGGTAGATGCCTGTCGGCGTGGCACTGGATTGATCGAACGCTCTGGTGCGAATTCTAGGTTTATCCCCTGCTTTCCCATTACCGACGCGAGGACTTGAGCGAGCTGCACCAAACTTGTCTCGGTGCCGCTGCCCACGTTGAACACCTCGTCCGTCACCTTCGACCTCGCCGCGAGGATATTGGCGCGGGCGACATCGCGTACGTGCACGAAATCCATGGTATGGCCGCCCTCACCGAAGATAACAGGAGGCAGGCCGGCCTCCAGCCGCTCCATCCAGCGGATCAGCACCTCGGTGTAACGTCCATGGATGTCCATACGGCTGCCATACACGTTGAAATATCGGAAAGCCACGTAGTCAAGGCCGTACATGTCATTGTACGCGCGGAGCAGCCCTTCATTGAAGGCCTTAGCGGCCCCGTACAGAGTTCGGTTATCGTACGGATTCTGTCGCTCGGTCGTCGGAAACTCCTCCGCCATGCCGTACACAGATGCAGAGGAGGCGGCAATCACCTTTTCGACATCATGCTTGACGCAGAGGTCAAGGAGGTCGAACGTGGCGTCAACCATGACTTCCTTGGCGAGACGAGGTTCGGCGGCGCAGTGAGTGATGCGCAGTGCAGCCTGGTGAAACACAATATCGGCCGCCTTCACCAGTGCGCCCATCAGCTTGCCATCGCGTATATCGCCCTGGACCAGCCGCACCGGTCCGCGTCCCAGTGCCCGTCGGAGATTTTCAGGCCGACCTCGGACCATGTTGTCGAGAGCGACGATTTCGATGCAGCCTTCGTCGCACAACAGGTCGATAATATGGGACCCGATAAAGCCCGCGCCACCGGTGACCAGAATACGTTTGCCCTTGAGATCGATCAACTTGCGCTCCTATTGCTGGGCCTTGCCAGTGCCAGAATATCTTCCCGTTCGCCGTCGATGGGCCGCGCGAACTCTGGGGCAATCACCTTTTTCAACGTGGAAACGATTTCGGCCACCTGCTCCGACAACAGCTCCGGATAAATGGGGAGCGAGAGGAACTCGTTCGCAAGCCGCTCAGTGACGGGAAGATCGCCCAGACCATATCCGAGCTCTGCGTATGCTTTCTGCAGATGCACGGGAACGGGATAATGGATGGCGGCGCCAATGCCGGCCTCTTGGAGGGCGCTCAGCGCTTCGTTGCGGCGCGACAGCCTGACAGCATAAACATGATAGACATGGCGGCTGTTCCACGGTGACCGAGGACGAGCGCACGAGAGACTCGATAGCAACCGATCGTATTCCGCGGCAACTGCCCGGCGCGCCTCCGTCCAAGCTTCAATGTAGTCCATCTTAACATTCAGCACCGCCCCCTGAATGCCGTCCATGCGGTAGTTATATCCGGCGATCACGTGATTGTATTTGGCCTCTTGACCCCAATCGCGCAACAGCGAGACGCGATGCGCAAGTTCGGGCTGATCCGTCACGAGTGCCCCGCCTTCACCAAACGCGCCTAGGTTCTTGCCGGGATAAAAACTGAAGCAGCCGAGATCGCCGATCGAACCTGCGCGGCGCCCCTTGTATTCCGCGCCATGCGCCTGTGCCGCGTCTTCGATGACAACGAGACCATGCCGTCGAGCGATCGACATGATTGGATCCATGTCGGCCATGAGCCCGTGAAGGTGGACGGGCAGGATCGCCTTTGTCCGCGGCGTGATCGCGCCCTCGATGGATGCCGGATTCATCGTCCACGTAACCGGATCAACGTCCACAAAAATCGGTGTGGCGCCCGCGTAGAGTATAGCAGCCGTTGTCGCAACGAACGTCATCGAGACTGTAATGACCTCGTCGCCCGGTCCGATACCGGCTGCGAGCAGCGCAAGATGGAGCGCCGAGGTGCCGCTGTTTACCGCGCGGCAGTGCGCGACCCTGCAGTGGTCTGCGAATCGTTCTTCGAAAGCAGCAACCTCCGGCCCGAGCACAAATTGCGCACTCTCGATGGAGCGCGCCACAGCGGCATCGATTTCGGTTTTGATCTGACGGTACTGGGCCTTTAAGTCCAGAAAAGGTATCAAGGCGCAATCCTTTTTGATTAAACCTTGGGTGTACGATTTAAAATAAATCTCTTATTAAATCAACAAAAAAATAATGCAATAAAAACTGGATGTTAATCCTCCGGGGAGGCAACCCAACGCCGTTCTCCGGTTGCGAGCGATCTGAAGTCATCTTTTTGTGGTTGATTCAATGTAAAATCTGTAATTTAAATAGGATTAAACTATGGATAAAATCCGGTGGATGCAGTTGTTTGAAATTGAAGTGCCCGTATCTCGCATGAAGTCTGCTGCCGGTGTGACGCGCGCCGCTGGACCACGGCATTTGTGCTCGGCTGGAATTAGCCGATTTCGATCGAGGGACGCATCGCAGGGGGCGGCGGGCAGGTCAGGCCGAAGCCGAAGCGGGGCACTTGGGGACGGCACAGCGGACGCCTGCGTAGCGGCCGCGCAAGGTGATCACGTTTACCCTGAGAACGACCGAGCCGATCCTAGCGCCGAGGCGTATTCCAGTTTGATCGATTCCGACCGGGTTAGCCTATGATCTCGATCGTCGTCCCGGCCCACAACGAGAGTTCCGTTATTGCGCGGACGTTGAGCCAATGGCTCGGCAACCCAGGGGGGGGCAACCGGGCCTCGGATGAGATCGTGGTAGTCGTCGTTTGTAACGGGTGTACAGATGACACTGCGAACGTTGCCCGGCGCTTCAGTCCCGCCGTTCTTGTTGCCGAAACTGATATCGCAGGGAAGACTCACGCCCTGAACTTTGGCGACCGAATCTCAGGCGCATTTCCGCGGATTTATGCTGACGCCGATATTGTTATTACCGTTGATGGCATTCGAGCTCTTGCAAAACGCCTTGAGCAAGGGGACGTTTTGGTGGTGGCTCCCACGGCCGACATCAATCTGACGGGCTGCTCCTGGCTGGTTCGCAAATACTACGAGATCCGGTCACGGCTGCCGTCTTCGCAAGAGGGAATCGGCGGTTCCGGCGTCTACGCCTTATCTGAGGCTGGGCGCGGGCGGTTCGGCCAGTTTCCAGATATCATCGCTGATGACACGTATGTTCGCCTTCAGTTCAGACCAGAAGAGCGTGAGACACTGCCTTCCGTGAGGTCAACGGTATTCCCTCCACGCACTGTGCTGCAGCTGATTGCGGTTAGAAGTCGTGTCTATAGTGGAGCATTCGAGCTGGGCCGCCGCTTTCCCGAACTCAGCGTGAATAAAGGGGAATCCAATAATTGGACGCTCTTTGCACTGATCAAAGAGCCTCATTTGTGGTCCGGACTATTGATCTATTGTGGTGTTAACATCATTGCTCGATGCAGGGCGACGCTACGGTCGCGTAGCAGAACCCATCCTTGGGAACGCGATGAGACTTCTCGTGCGGCGGTTTCTGTCGATTCGGTCAAATGAGGGTGCAATCCTCCTCGTATCAGTTTTCTACGGCTCGGAAATCGCACGAAGGAGTACCTCACCGTGACGCTTTGCGCAGTCCGCGGCGCTGAAGCGCCTTCTTGAGTCTTCAGCCAAAAATTGTCGCGCAGTCGACCATTGCTCACGCTGTGCGATCACAGATCTCATTGCCGCGACAAGCTCCTCCTTGTTTGGCTGCGATTTGAACCGCATACGGCCTGCACTTTCCCAACTCGGCGTCTCCGCGCGCCCAAGCGGGCTTCCGACGACAAAACCTCGGCTGCCGTCCGTACCGACCTGCTCACGCGCGCCGCCAACGTCGCTCAGAACAACAGGCAGGCCTGCGCTTAGCGCCTCCATGCTGGCCAGCGACCACCCTTCAAAAAATGAATTCAGAACGAAGCAGTCAGCAGCGGCAAATAAAATCGATGGGCTTGCAAAGGAATGCCTAAGGTGAATTCGGTCCTTCATTGATGAATGTTCGCGAAGTGAGCGCACTTGGCTGGTGTACATGTGGTTGTCTAGACGGCCAGCGATCAAGAGATGTGCGTTCGGAGCACCTTGTGCGACCTCGGAAAATGCCTGAACGAGTCCATATGCATTCTTTTGAATGGAATGCCGGCCAAGGCTGAGGAAAAGAAATTCGTTTTTGAGACCAAGCCAAGCCCGCGCAACTGCACGATCGCAGGACGGACGATGGGTGTCATTGTAGCCATTCGGGATCGTGATGATCCGATCGTCGCGGAATGAGCGATTGCCTTTTAAGTATTGTCGTCTGACGAGTTCGCTTACCGCCACGAACGATGTAATGAACTTGGACCGTGTGGCCTCTCTGCTCCAGTCCGTGCTTATCGGGGTTGGAATGCCATGGAGCGTCTCGACAACGGGAATGCCAGCGCTCAAAGCATCTTCCAGAATCCAGTCTGGCGGATCATGTGCGCTTATGACATCAGGACGGTTTGCTGCTAACCACTGACGGCACTGGCTTGGTGAGGCAACAACAACCGATGTTTTCTCTCGCTTAAGCGCCATGCACAATTGTCCCGAATAGGTTCTCACGTCCGGCCCCAAGGAAGTGGGCGTGCACATGACGGTCACTCGAAATCCCAGAACGGGTAGCCGTCGCGCAAGGAAGGCGACAAATTCATCAAGACCTCCCGCGTCGAGTGCTGGGGTCGTGATCAGGCAATGCGCATGACGGGGCGATGCCACGAGCTCAATCGGTTGGATATCGGGCGGATCCGGAAAATGGAGCTCGGGAACGATCGGCAAAGAGGGCGTATCGTACGGGACGAGCGGTCTTGACCAACCATCGACGATTTCGTTGTTTTCCCAGCTGGACGGCGCGCCAACAATCAGCTTTCTTCCGGCGCTCCGGAAGCTCCGCGGCAAGCGCCAGGAATTGCGTTGAGCCCACAATATCGTCCGCTTTGAAAGACCGTTGCGCACGAGACTATTCATGACGTACCAACTGCCTGTCGTGATTCCAAGGCCATTTTCGCATGTTCATGACCGGAGGAGGGGTCCAAAGATGTCGAGCATATCCTGTTTCTCTACTTCGAGCGGATAGCGCTCAAGCGCGAAACGGGCGGCCGCAGCCGCCAGGGAGTCTGCCGATAGGGGGTCATTGTCGATGTTGTAAATGGTCGCTTCAACCGCGCTTACAAAATCAGAAATATCGCCGTCTTCAACGGCGGTTGCGAAAGGAGGATGGAAATATTCGCGACCTCCAGAACCGTGATACCCAACCACGATACAGCCGCAGGCAAGGGCCTCGAGTGGTGGCAAGCCAAATCCCTCTCGAAAACTAAAGCTGAGAAATACTTTTGCCGTTCGAAGCAGTTCGGCTGTCTCCGCCTCGCTGCGACCATCGATGGCAACGATGTTCCAGCCGTTGAGAGCACCCCGAAGTCTCAGTTGCGCAAGCACAGCAGCTGAATCGTCCGGTCGTTTTCTCGGCATGTAAACGATCCGACGTTGTTTTGGGCCTTGGGGCGGATGATACAAACTAGGATTAATCCCAAGTCGAAGACGCCGAACGGGCGTTGCTGGAAAGGTTCGTCTGATGACGTCGGCATTGTCCTGAGAGACGACCAACACCAGCGCGAGATCTGGGTTATTTGTATACGGCGCCGCGTAGGCAAGCCCATTCTGCAGGGAGCTTAATGTAAGATAGGCGTTCTGATTGAAAATCACTTGTCGAACGTTGGGCGGCAGGTTGCAGATCGACCGGCCATACACTTCGGGCACCACGAATATGTCGCGCGGTCCTAAGGTTAGCTCACTTGCGCTGATGACTCGGGTTGTGTTTTCAAACCAGCTGCAGCGAAATCCCGGTCGGGCGTGTACGATGGCTGCATCCAGTCCAGCGTCATTCAGGGTGTCGACGCAATGATATAGCTTGCGGACTCCGCCGCTCGGGGATTTGTAATGCGGGCATACGAACCACGCGGTTGGAGAGGACGAAGCGGGCTTGCGTCCTGCTAAAACGCTCGCCCGGAGTTTGCTAATAGCGTGGTCGGCACTTGCCTCATCCAAGAAAAAGCGAAGCTGGTGCGAGCGGTGGCGAAGCGTCGAACGAGCGCGCTTGAGCAGAGACCTGACCATACCTCTGTCGGATGCTTCAGTTTGCTCGTTTGCCACCAGCAAATCCGTTTCCACGATTTAATATGTGGTTTTTTAATCGAATCCGCAAATCAATAGTTATCCTGCTAGTTAATATGGAATAGCCGGAAGAGGGTTCTTGCTCCCGACGCTCTCTCATCCCGCCGGAAGTTTAATGTATTTTTTAATTGATGATTATATATAATCAAGTATTAATTTGGGAGTTGGGCTCCGTAAAGGGTTGAGGTCGTCATGGGCAGTATTGATGAAGCGATCGGGTTGGAAACTCTCGGCAGGGTTTCAATTGTCCGCTCTAGGGGAGCTGTTAGCTTGGCCATCCCAAGCGAGGACCACGGCGACTGTCAGCCATTAATCCAGGCGGAAACTAGTCCAGCGCACCTTTTCGTCAAGTGCCGTTTTGGCACGATCTGCTGGTTGCGCAATCCATAGGGGGCAACAAGATGGATCACAACCAACATATCCCGAGCTGCCGCTCAGCACGGCGGGTTGCATTCGCCACCATCGGCGATGCGAGCGAGGTGAAATTCTGGTCCGGTACGCCATTTCACATGTCGAAATCCCTCGCAAGCCAGGGGCACGAGGTCGTGCATATCGGACCGCTGACCGCACCAAGCCTGCCTCTATACAAGGTATATTCCAGACTTCGGCGTACTGTTCGCAGTCGGGGCATCTCCCCATTCCAGGCGGGCCCTGTCGTAGCAGAGTATGCAGCGGACGCAGTACGCAAAATCCGCGCCGCGTCGGCCGATATCGTCTTCGCGCCCGCCGGATCCACCTTCGCTTGGAGCGTGCCCGATGGCGTTCCCCTCGTCTATGCGTCCGATGCGACTTTTCGGCTTATCGAGGACTACCATCCCAATTATCGAAACCTGTCACGCTCGGCTCGAGAGACTTCGGAACGCCTGGAGCGGGATACAATCGCGCGCGCCGATTTGATCCTCTATCCGTCGCAATGGGCGGCCGAATCCGCCATTAGGGATTATGGTGCCCATCCTGCGCGGGTGCACGTCGTTCCTTGGGGGGCCAATCTCAAAGAGGCGCCCGATCGCGACTCCGTGCTTGGATGCCGGAAGCCAGGCCCGTGTCGGATGCTCCTGATCGGCGTCAATTGGAAAGAGAAGGGTGCGGACACCGCGATCGAGATTCTTGCTGAACTGAACGACAGAGGCGTAAAGGCGGAACTCGTGATCTGCGGATGCTCTCCGCCGAAGCCTGTTACCCGGGAGGGCCTGACGATCATCCCTTACCTCGACAAGAATGATCCTGCACAGCGCAGCCGGCTCGAGCAACTCTATCGCGATGCGGATTTCTTTCTGTTGCCGACTCGCGCGGACTGCTTCCCCATCGTGTTGTGCGAAGCCGCAGCTCATGGTGTCCCGAGCGTTGCGCGGGCGACAGGTGGCGTTCCTTATGCCGTCCGCGAGGGAGCGACCGGCGTACTGGTGCCGTCGAACGCGAGCAAGTCAGACTACGCTGGCGTCATTGCGGAGATTTTTGCGAACCCGAACAGGCTGGCGCGCTTGAGACAATCGAGCCGCGACGCCTACGAGACGCAACTGAATTGGCAGGCTTGGGGCCGACGGGTCTCAGACCTGATACAAGCTCTATGATTGTCCTCAACTATCACGAATTGGTGGATGCGTCGCCTTCCAATGCGTGGTGCCTGACGCATGAAACATTTGATGCGCATCTCGCGCTTTGCGGGGACATGCTGGTCTCGCCTCAAGCGTTTCTGGAGCATTGCGGGGATCCGAAAGCCAGTCACAGCGGTGCTGTCCTGCTCACGTTCGACGATGGATTTCTTTCGGACTACACGCATGTCTATGCTCGTTACGTGGAGACCGGGCGGATTCCAGGGTTCATGTCCTTTGTCCCTGTGGATTTCGTAGGCTCGCCGGGACGCATGAGCTGGGACATGATTGAGGAACTTGGCAGGGCCGGCGTTGTGATTGGCTCGCATGGCATGGCCCATGTCGACTTGACCACTGTCTCGGATGTCGAACTCGATCGCGAGCTTACGATGTCGAAGTCGATGCTGGAGGATCGCCTCGGGCAACAAGTTACCCTTTTCGCGTTTCCATACGGGCGCTTTTCCCGACGGGTTTGGGACGCGGCTCTGAAGGCGGGCTACTCGCACCTCTTTACAATCCAGCTTGGCTATCATCGCGGGTTCGAAATCTTTCTCTATTCCCGTCTTTGCCTGACGAACAACATGGACACGACGTACATGCGCCAGCACTTGATTGATCCGGATGCGATGCGGGGCTTTGCCTGGAGAATCAGCACAAAACTGGGGCTGTATCGCCAACTAATGCGCTTCAAGTATCGATAATATCGTCACGCCTGTGCGGCGGCCAGAGGCATTCACATAGGAAGGAAGCCGGTGGTAAGCATTGCGGCAAAAAGGTCTCGTCAGGTCGGAAGGTCGTTGCCTCCCTTCGGCCGACAAGTTGCAGCGGCGCAACAGACGCGGAGCCCCAAGATCTCTCCGCTTCTTACGGTCTTCGCTTTCTCATTGGCTATGCCGATTCTTATCTATATAGGCTCGATACGCTTGTCCCCTTACCGGCTCGTGCTGGTTGCGACCTTCATTCCGTGTTTGATAGCGTGGTTGTCTGGACGGATGGGGCGAACACGGCTGCCGGACATCTTGATGCTTTTGACGGCGATATGGCCGGCGATCGTATTGGTGAGCCAGCACGGCATCGACAGCGGTCTGCAGTCCGCAGGGATCTTCGTGATCGAGACGCTCGGAACCTTCCTGCTTGCAAAGCGATACGTTCGGGATGTTTTCGCGTTTCAGCACATGGTGAGGTGTCTGGCACTCATAGTCGTTTTTCTGCTGCCATTCGCCGCGTATGAAAGTATCTCGGGCTCGCCGATCTTGATTGAATTGTTTGGCAAGGTATTTTCCGTCTACAGGATCGTTTATGATGAGCCACGGATGGGGCTTAGACGCGCTCAGGGCCCCTTCGAACACCAGATCTTGTTTGGTGTCGTGTGTTCAAGTGCATTCGCCTTGAGCTATTACGCATTTGGCGCCGCCCGGCGCCAAATGGGGCGATTAGCCTTGGGCCCTGTGGTGATGGCGGTATTCTTTTCGCTTTCCTCCGGTGCTCTCCTATCGGTTGTCGTTCAGGCCATGTTTATCGCTTGGGACAAAGTTACTGTGACCTTGACGCGACGTTGGGCAATATTGGCCTTACTGATGATCAGTGCCTATCTTGTCGTGAACGTCCTTTCCAACCGAACTCCTTTTGAGGTCTTCATTTCATACCTGACGTTCAATGCGGACACGTCCTACATGCGAGTGCTCATCTGGCAGTACGGCACGGGATCAGTGATGGCGCACCCGATCTTTGGAACTGCTCTATATGACTGGGATCGTCCCGAGTGGATGCCCGGCAGCATCGATAACTTCTGGTTGGAAACCGCCGTTCGGTACGGTATCCCCGGCTTGTTGTTTACGGCTGGCGCTTTTCTTTCGGTTTGCTTTGGTCTGGGCCGGCTGAGAAACCTCTCGTTTGAGGTAGCGCAATGCCGAAAGGGTCTTATCATCACGCTTTGCGGACTGGCTTTCGCCGCCTGCACAGTCCACTTGTGGGATGCTCCTTACGTCTTGCTCATCTTCCTGCTCGGTAGCGGCATGTGGATGTTCGACTACAATAAGGGGTTCGCTTCCACACCGTCCGCGGCGCAAGACGCTCATTCCCATTGGGTCACTCGTCCCGGCCTGTGAAGATGTTTCCTGATCTATCCAATGGAATTTGTAAGTGCCGTGACAGTTTCAGAAAGATGGGAGGCAAGAAATGGGGCTTCTCGCCGGTTTACGTGCGTACTATACTGAATTCGGATTTGGCGGTGTCTCGAGTATTGCGAGGTTTGGCCTGACAGGGCATCCGAAACGCGTTCGCGTGCAAATAAATGGGGTCAAGCAACCTTTCACGATCAGAATGCGATCGTCAGACCACCGAGTCTTCCACGACATCTTTCAGCAGCATGAGTACTTGTTCAATCCTCCAGAGCCCCCTTCAACCATAATCGATGCCGGCGCGAATATTGGCTTTGCATCGATCTACTTTGCAAATAGATGGCCCAACGCGCGAATCGCGGCAATCGAACCGGACGCGGCAAACTTCGAACTGTTGGTTGAGAACACCAGGCCCTACCCGAACATTCAACCGCTTCAGGCTGCAGTCTGGAAGGAGAATGCGAAGCTTGACATGTTCGACCCCGGCACCGGATCGTGGGGGATGCAGACCATGGCATCGGCCGATGGACGTATTGATGGACTGACGCTTCCGGAGATCATGCGGCGCTACGACATGCCGCGAGTCGACGTCCTCAAGATGGATGTTGAGGGAGCAGAGAGAGAGGTCTTCGAGAGCTGTGCCGGATGGATCGACCGCATCGGATCGCTGGTCATCGAAATTCACGAGCACTTAAGACCGGGCGCCGAAGCATCGGTAATGCAGGCCAAAGGCCACTTCAAGGAGATCTATCACAAGACGGGCCGGGCCGGTACTTGGTACATGTTAAGAGAAAGAGGGCTGCAGCCGGATTTGCCGCAGGTCTGTCGCGGCCGGATACTAAGCTAAAATGCAAAAAGAAAGGTCCTCCATGTGATCCAACTGGTGCGAGTTTGGCCTGTTAGTCGGAAGCGGCGCGCCAGCGAGTCCGCCCGTCGGCCCCGGTTCGCGGCTAAGCTGGTCTTAGCTAAGCTGGTCTTAATGTTCGTTCCACTGGTAATCATTGTCGGCATAGCGGCGATGCCGTTGCCGAAGGGCGGTCATACATGCCCAGCGGGTTATTCGTCCTCGGCCTCATATTGCCGGCCCTCAACCGACGCCAAACCTGCCATCCCGAAAGTGGGGCAATGTGCGAGCGGGTATACGTCGTCCGGCAGTCATTGCATGAGGTCGGACCGGACCGTCACGGCAGCTGGTATTGTTGCTCTCGGCAAGAGCGTGGGCAGCATCGCGTTGAACGTCGGAGCAACAAATGGTTCTGGCGACAACGCTGACGCAGTATCGATCAACGATGCCCCGCAAAGCACGCCTGTCGGCTCTATCCCGCTCACCTTCAACGATGCGATCTTCACAGGGATGACAGAAAAAACCAGCGGGCTTTGGCTCAGTAGGGGCCAGAACCTTTTTCGTACTTCAATTAGGGAGCAGGTCTCTGAACCGGCAAGCATCGGGATGAGCGGCAACAATACCATCGATTACTGCCGCATCCTTTCGAGGGAGGGCATTCGCGTCAGTGGTTCGGGGGCATTCAACATCAGCAATTGCTACATCGAGGCACAAGGCATATCTGGCGATCACGCTGACGGTCTGCAGACCTATGCACCGGGCAACCGTGGGGCCATAACCATCAGAAATACAACGTTTTATTCTTACAACCACGACGCGACCGCTGGCATCTTTGTCGCAGATAACTGGACGGGCACGATCGATTTGCAGGATGTCGTTTTTATCAGCGGTCCCTATGGGTTGCGCGTGCATCCCGACAGCGGGGGCGACAATTTCGTTTACCTAAGGAACGTATACTTCGTCGGTCCATTCCAATACGGCCCGTTCTTGCTCAGGGATTATGGCGGGCACGTGAATCACATTATGCTCTGGGACAACGTTCGTTACGCCACGATTGTAAATGGGTTGCTTGTACCGGGATCGAGGATCGCCCCTCCGAAGCGAGTTGGATTCTGACCGAGCCGTTACCTAGTACTCAGGTTTCTCAATGCCTTTTGCTTGCCAGCTCCATCTCCCACTGGTAGGCATGTCGCACCATTGTTGATAGTTCGTCAAAACGGGGGCGCCAACCGAATGATCTAAGCTGATCACTATTGGCGACCACCGATGCCAAGTCCCCAGCTCGGCGCGGGGCTAACCTAACCTTAAAATCAATTCCAGTTAATGCCTTGACGATATCGACAACCTCTTTAACCGAATAACCCCGACCATACCCGCAATTTACGGTGAAGCTGCCTGTCCCTCGTTGCAGACGGCTGAGTGCCAGGACGTGAGCGTCCGCTAAATCTGCAACGTGGATGTAGTCTCTGACGGCAAATCCATCGGGTGTAGGATAGTCGTTTCCGAAGATTTCCATGCAGGGTCTTTTCCCGAGAGCTGTTTCGATCGCCACCTTAATGAGATGAGTAGCATTCTTCGTTGATTGACCCATTCGGCCTTTTGGATCGGCGCCGGCCACGTTGAAGTATCGTAGAATAGCATAACGCATCTGGTGCGCTGCCCCTGTATCCTCGATCATGCACTCGGCCATGTACTTTGACCGGCCATATGGTGATTGGGGATCAGCCTTCTGGGCTTCCGAAACAAACGATTCTGAATTTCCGTAAATCGCGGCGCTCGAAGAAAATATGAAATTACCGACCTTTTCGCTTATTGTGGCGGCCAGAAGCGTTTGAGTTTTCACAGCATTCGCCAAGTAATAGCCGAGCGGGTCTCGCACCGAATCCGGGACGACCGTCTTCGCCGCGAAATGTAGGATAGAAGTTATCCCGTTTGTCCTAATCACGCGACAGACCAGGTCAAAATCGCCCACGTCGCCTATGATAAGTTTAGCGGTGTTTGGGACGGACCAGCGGAAGCCCGTGGACAAGTCGTCGAGAACGATAACTTCATGTCCCGCATCGAGAAGGGCGAGGACTGTGTGACCTCCGATGTAGCCCGCCCCACCTGTGACCAAGCACGTCGACTTAGGGGGCGGATTAAGCGGCCTCGTTGTCAGTTCCATGCGGGATTACCATTCCAGATTGAGTTGGCGTGTAGGTGCCAAATTGTAGCCAGCCGGGCGCTGTACCCTCTATATGCTCTCCCATGACGAGACATCCGGACGCGCTCATCAGACCTGATCGACTTTGTTCAACGTTGCCACTTAAAATGCCCAATAGGTCCCTCAAACCCTCCTATGACGTGTACCTCACTAAGCGCCTGCCCGAGCCATGTCCGCTTCTCCCCTAGTAGCAACGCTAAAGCGGAGATTGCCTGACTTCCGGGTTGGACTACGAGGAAATACCGCCGAATGAGCGGGCGGTCGAGCGATTTATTTTGTTTTTTATCTAATTAATTTGTTTTGATTTAGTTGATTGACGGCAGACGATTGGCACGACGATGGAGGCGGATGTCACAGCGGCCTGCGCGTTGCCACGGTTGCGACCCGGCCCGGCGGCCGCATCGTTGGACCGAACGCGGGGACGGATCCGCTTTGACGTCAGCAAGATCGAGCTCGATCGCCCGGGTGACGGCCGGGAGGTCACGATCCCGAGCTGGTGAAATGGCGGCGGCGCAGGAGGATTGGCTCGGTCGTTGGGCGATGAACCTGATGCCGATCAATGTGTCGACGCGCTGGTTCAGCCGCACTGAAGGTGACGTGCCGGCACCGCCCGGATCGGGGGTTTCGAAGCCGTCGGCCTCGCGGCGGTTCGTCGCGCTGGCGGCGGGGCGGCCGGCCGACTTCATGGCTGCCGCCCCGCGCTCGACCTTCTGGTCGTCCAAATCGACGGGCTGAATCTCGGCGAGGATCTCGTGCTGGTCGCCGCGATTGGGTAACGGCCAAGGCAACAAGCATCGGGCGACCGAGAAAGCCACAAAGGTTTAGGCCCCGCTGGACAACCTGGTCTCGCGCGGGCTTGCCGCGACGTGCCAAGACCGTTCATCGCCGACGGCCGAAGGCGTTATCTAAAGCGATCCGCCTCACCTTCGGTTCGGCCGCAGCGATCCAACGGTGCCAGATCCACAAGGCGCGCAACATCATGGAGCGCCTGCTGCCGAAAGAGCGTCATGAGACCGCCAGCGATGACGCCGTCACGGCTGAACAATTGATCCGCAATCTCGGCGTCGACCCGACCAGCAATGCGCCGGCGTAGCGGCCAGTATGCCCGAAGGCCTCGACGGTCTCCTGACGGTCGTCCGGTTGACGCTGCCAAAGGAGCTCCGTCCATCGCTCGCCTGTACCGGCATCGCCGAAAGCATGATCGGACCATTCGCCGCGTCAGCGCAACGTCAAACGTTGGTGGGATGCCGATTTGGCCCGCGATCAGTAGTGGCCGGTATGATTAAAGCCAATAACGGCTTCCGACCATTGGAGGCGCAGAAGCAATTGTCGGCTCTGCGTGCGGTCCTCGCATATGTTCGGACGGCCCCCCGCTGAAGCCGACATGCAGCGTCACTTCGATCTTAGCCCGCCCTCAGTCCATCAGATGATCGTCACGCTCGAACGGAAAGGCCTCATTCGCCGTTCAGGCGACACCCGCAGAAGCGTCGAATCGTCCTGCCCCAGAAAACTTGCCGATCCCAATCTGACTCGGTATCGAACCGCCTAAATCATCGACGAGCTCCTAGACGGTGAAAAAGCCGAGGCGGGGCGGCGGATGCCGCGCGGGCCGCAGCGGTCCGGTTGATCCGCGCACGGTCTCATCGAGATCTCCGACAAACTGCAGAGTTCGCGTGCCCGCGAGGCGAAGAGGTTTGCCAGCAGGTCGAGCGCCTGGCATCGTCGAGTGGCAGTCGAACCAGGCGAAATGAAGCGCGCCATGGGAGCAGGCGTCCATACCAGTATTCCTCGATGTTGTTGATTTCTCCGTGTAACTGTTGCTCCCACGCGAGTGCCTTACTTGATTAAGTAATTGTGGCCTTATTTAAATTTGTTTGCCGCTTGGCGACGTCAGCCAATAATCACCTTGAGCAGGCCGTCATGTCGTCGCAAAAAAGCCTCTGCCAATCGAGAAAGACCAACCAACGGCGCCGCGCCAGCGGCGTCGCACTTGCGGTACCGACGCTCGGGGGAAGGTTGGGCGCGTACCGGGGACAAACCAGATCGAAAACTACCAGGAGAAATTAGATGGCATCCATTCCTCTGAGCTGGAATGACCCGATGTTTAGCGGGGTTACTACTTCGAATTCGGTCAACGTTCCAAATGGCGGGACGATTTCGAACAAGAGTATTACCGACACCGGCGATACCGCGTCCGTCGTAGGCACCGGCTCATTCAGCATCGACGACGTCCGTATCAATTCACAGGAAGGTGTGCGCATTGGTGGTAGTGGGACCGTAAGCATCAATAACTCGTACATCGAAACGACGGGACTGCCGGGAGATCACGCGGACGGTATTCAGGCCTATGCTCCCGGCGGCCATGGCAATGTGACCATCACAAATACGATGATCGTGTCCCACGACCAAAATGCGACCGCCGGACTCTTCGTTGCGGACTATTTTGACGGAAACTTCACGTTCGCTAACGATGTATTCGAAGGTGGTCCGTTTGGTCTGCGTATTAACGCGGATGCGGGACCCGGTCACACATACAACGTCGCCCTCAAAGATGTGTATTTCATACAGGACTCATTTGGTTCTGCGCCGTTTTCCATCTCGGTTCCGGCTGGTTATGAAGGCGCCACATTAAATATTACCCAGTGGGACAATGTGCGCTGGGCAACGATCGTGGACGGTCAGCTCGTTCCGGGCGCTCTTATCCCTCCGCCGCAGCCGTTGTCGGGGACTGCTCCCACCACTCCGACGGTACCCACCACACCGACGGCACCGGGTGCACCCACTATAGCCTCGTTCTCGACCGATAGCGGTGTTGCCGGGGACAAGATCACCAACGACAGCACGCTCGAGCTCAAGGGCACCGCTGCTGCCGGCAGCACGGTCAAAATCTACGATGGTACGACCCAGATCGGTTCGACGACGGCGACTTCGACCGGAACTTGGGATTACATCACCCAGGTCTTGACCGACGCAAAGCATACGCTGACGGCGACCGCGACGAACTCGTCGGGCCAGGTCAGCGCTGCGTCGGCGGCACTGGCGGTCACCGTCGACACCAAGGCGCCGGCTGCACCGACAATCGCGAGCGACACCGTGAATAGCGCCAATCAGGTGGTGGCGTCCGGGACCGCCGAAGCCAACAGCACGATCAAGGTGTATGACGGCACGACTCAGGTCGGTACCGCTACGACGAACGCTACAGGGGCCTGGACGCTGACGACGGCTGCTCTGGCGGCCGGCACGCACGCTCTTACGGCCACGGCGACCGACGTTGCGGGCAACGTAAGCGCCGCGTCAGCGCCTTTTGATCCTGTCATTGGATCGTCCGGCTCATCCGGTTCGGGTACGTCCGGTTCGGGTACGTCCGGTTCGGGCACGTCCGGCTCCGGCACGTCTGGCTCGGGCACGTCCGGCTCGGGCACGTCCGGTTCAGGCACGTCCGGCTCCGGCACATCGGGCACGGGCACCACTGCGCCGGCCGCACCGCAGATCGCCTCTTTCTCGACGGACAGCGGTGTCGCCGGTGATCACATCACCAGCGACAAGACGTTGACCCTGGACGGGACTGCGGTTGCCAACAGCACGGTCAAAGTGTTCGACGGCGCCACCCAGCTTGGCACGGTCACAGCGGATTCCAGCGGAGCGTGGCACTACACCACCGGCGCGCTGCCGGATGGCAAGCACGGCTTCACTGCGACGGACACGGTGTCCGGCGTTACCAGCAAGGCATCGACTGCACTGGACGTCACGGTGGATACCGCTGCCCCCGATGCTCCGGTGCTGCTGAGCGATCCGACGACGCATAATCGCGCAACGGTATCCGGTACGGCGGAAGCCGGCAGCCTGGTCAAGCTCTATGAGGGCACGACCCTGCTTGGCACCACGACGGCTGCAACCGATGGCAGCTTCAGCGTGACGACCCCGAATCTCAAGCACGGGTCACACACCTTCACTGCGACGGCCACCGACGCCGCCGGCAACACCAGCGCCTTGTCGCAGCCGATCGATCCGCCGATCGGCTCGCACAGCGGCGGCAAGGACGCCTCGACCGTCGAAGTGACCAATGTGCGTCAGCACTGGGATCACACCGCAACCATCAAGGGCACGGCCGATCCCAACAGCGAGATCAAGCTGTTTGACGGCACGACCTCGGTCGGTTCGGCCACCACGGGAGCCGACGGCAAGTGGAGCTTCCAGACCTCCGATCTGTCGGGCAAGAGCCACGCCTTTACCGCGGAGCAGGTCGGCACCACGGGCCACGTGGTCGGGACCAGCTCTGGCCAGGCGGTCATCGGCTCGGGCCACAGCGACACGCTGACCGGCACCAGCGGCAATGATGTCATGGTCGGCAAAGCGGGAGCGGATACGTTCCAGTTTGCGTCGAACTTCGGCCAGGACGTCATCAAGGACTTCGCTGTCAGCGGACCTGCTCACGACACGATCGAGTTCAGCAAGAGCGTGTTCGACAGTTTTGCGAGCGTTCTCTCCCACGCGGCCCAGTCAGGCCACGACGTCGTTATCGCGGCGGGGAGCGACACCCTCACGCTGAAGAACACCCAGCTCGACAAGCTGAACAGCCACGACTTCCACTTCGCGTAGAGGACGACTCGGCCACACTAGCTGGTACTCAACAACTGCCTCGGGGGATCTCTTGGGGGATCCCCCGACAAAGGCATGACTAAAGGGCAGGCACATGACTGACGCTGGACGGCGGGGGATGATCTCCCCGCCCTCGAATCTTTATCGAATCCCAATTATGCATTTGTCGGGACTTTGGTCGGCCGGGCGCCGGCTGACGGACGATGCCGAGCGGTCGACGTCGCGACTCGTCGGCTGGGCAAGGCGCCTGGTTGAAGTCCTTCGGCAACGGATATTCGTCGACCGCTTCCGGCCGGCGAAGAATTATGAGGAGCCGCAGTCGGAGATTTCGGCATTCCTGCAGTCGTGCCGCAGGATATTCTGGGCGCTCGCGACCTTCAGCGGGATGAGCAATCTCCTCATGCTCACCGGCTCGTTCTTCATGCTGCAAGTCTATGATCGCGTGCTGCCCGGACGCAGCATACCGACTTTGGTCGCCCTGATGGTTCTGGCTACGGTTCTTTACCTGTTCCAGGGTGGGCTCGACCTCGTCAGGAGCAGGATCAGCGCGCGGGTCGGCCGGTATTTCGATGAAAGGCTCGGCATTCGCATATTCGACGCGCTTGTTCGTCTGCCTTTGAAGACGAGGGCCGATGGCGACGGCTTGCAGCCGGTGCGGGATCTCGATCAGGTCCGCAGCTTCCTGTCGAGCGGCGGACCGACTGCGCTCTTCGATCTGCCCTGGATGCCGATCTATCTCGGCGTTTGCTTTCTCTTTCACTTTTGGATCGGCGTTACCGCGCTGGCCGGCGCGCTGGTGCTTGTCGGCATTACGATGCTGACGGAAACCCGGACGCGGGGACCGGCCAAGGCGTCCTCGCGCCTCGCAGTCTCGCGAACGGCCCTCGCGATCGAGGGCCGACGAAATGCCGAGGTGCTGCAGGCCATGGGCATGCGGCAGCAGGCGGCGTTGCGGTGGCGGGATGTCAACGCGAAATATCTGGCGGCGCACGAGCGGGCCAGCGATGTCGCAAACGGGCTCGGGGGCGCCTCCAAGATCTTCCGAGCGATCCTGCAATCGCTGGTTCTTGCCGTTGGCGCAGTCCTCGTCATCAACCAGGAATCCACGGCCGGCATCATCATTGCCGGATCGATCCTCACCGCGCGGGCCTTGGCGCCCGTCGAAATGGCGATTGCGAACTGGAAAGGGTTCGTCGCTGCGCGGCAATCGGGACAACGGCTTGATGCTTTGCTGAAGCTGCTGCCCGGCGAGGAGGAGCGGCTGGCGTTGCCTCCTCCTGTTGAAACGCTCACGGTCGAGCATGTCTATATTGGCGCTCCAAACTCGGAGAGGCCCACCATCAACGAAGTCTCGTTCCAACTGCGGAGCGGCCAGGCGGTCGGAATCATTGGGCCGAGCGGATCCGGAAAATCGACGCTGGCACGAGCGCTGGTGGGAGTATGGCCGTGCATTCGAGGCCGGATACGGCTGGACAATGCCGCGCTCGAGCATTGGTCTTCCGACGCCCTCGGCAAGCATATCGGCTACTTGCCTCAGGATGTCGAATTGTTCGACGGCAGCATTGCGATGAACATCGCGCGGTTCGATCCGCAGGCGACGGCCGCCGCCGTTCTGGAGGCCGCGCATGCCGCGGGCGCGCACGATCTCATTCTCTCCCTTCCGGATGGCTACAGCACGAAAATTGGCGAGGGAGGATTGGCGCTATCGGCGGGGCAGCGGCAGCGCATCGGGCTCGCACGTGCCTTCTACGGCAAACCGTTCCTGGTCGTGCTCGATGAGCCCTCCTCCAATCTCGATGCCGAGGGCGAGGAGGCGCTGACAGAGGCGATCCTGAACGTGCGTCGCCGCGGCGGGATCGTCGTCATCGTCGCCCATCGTCCGAAGGCGCTCGAAGCCGTCGATCACGTCTTGTGCCTCGGGGACGGCAGGGTTCAGTCCTTCGGCAAGCGAGAGGAGGTGCTCAAGAAGGTATTGCGAAATCCCGTGCCGCTCAAGGTGGTCGCGGAAGCTCAAGGAGGCAGCCGATGAACAGCCAGGTGGCGCCGGCGATGCAATCCATCCAGCGTTACATGATCGTGGGCATGATCATGTTCGGTCTGGTGACTTTTGGGATCGGCGGTTGGGCAACAACGAGCCAATTGTCGGGCGCGGTGATCGCTCAGGGCGTGGTCGTCGTGGATTCGAGCGTCAAGAAGGTCCAGCACGCCACTGGCGGAATCGTGGGCGAGTTGCGTGTGCGCCAGGGCGATCGCGTCAATGCAGGCGACGTCTTGATCCGCCTCGACCAGACGCAGACGCTCGCGAATGCGACGATCGTCACCAACAGCATCGATGAGCTGCTGGCACGGCAGGCTCGTCTCGAGGCCGAGCGCGATGGTGCCGAGCAGGTCGTGTTTCCCAAGGCGCTGCTCGACCGGGCCAAGGAGAGCAACTCCGAGGCGAGCCGTGCGATCACTGCGGAGCGGAAGCTGTTCGACCTTCGCCGTCAGGCAAGGAGCGGCCAAAAAGCGCAGCTCCAGGAGAAAAGCGCGCAGCTGGAAAACGAGATCAAGGGATACATGGGGCAGACCGAAGCCAAGCAGAAGGAAGTCGAATTCATCCGCCAGGAGCTGGAGGGCGTGCGCAGCCTCTGGCAGAAAAATCTGGTGCCGATCACGCGGCTCAATTCCCTCGAGCGCGACTCCGCCCGCATCGAAGGCGAGCGGAGCCAGCTCGCAGGAATGATTGCTCAGTCGAAGGGCAAGATCTCCGAAATCGGGCTCCAGATCATTCAGATCGACCAGGATCTGCGCACGGAGGTCGGCAAGGACCTGATCGAGACGCGCTCGAAACTCTCCGAGCTGGGCGAGCGCAAGACTGCAGCGGTCGACCAGTTGAATCGCGTCGATATCAGGGCGCCACAATCCGGCCGCGTCCACGAGCTCAGCGTCCACACCGTCGGGGGTGTTATCTCGCCCGGCGAGCAAATCATGTTGATCGTGCCCGACGCGGACTCGCTTGCGGTCGAGGTCAAGATCGCGCCGAAGGATATCGACCAGGTCTATGTGGGGCAGACCGCGACGATGCGCTTCGCGGCGTTCAACCAGAAGACCACGCCCGAAATCGACGGCGAGGTCAGCATGGTCTCGGCAGACATCACGCAGGATCAGCGTGCGGGCACGAGCTACTATACGGGCCGCGTCCTGCTGAAGCCGGACGAACTGGCGAAGCTCGGCTCGGCCAAGCTCGTGCCCGGCATGCCGGTCGAGGTCTTCATCAAGACGGCAGGTCGGACCGCGCTTTCATACCTGCTCAAGCCGCTGCAGGATCAGGCGGGGCGGGCGTTCAAGGAGCGCTGATCCTGCAGATCGGCCAGCAGCAGGGGGGCGGAGGGTACGAAAAAGCGTGCGCTCATAGGTCGAGCGCGTGTCGCGCGTCGGCGAGCTTTGTCCGGCGCGACGTGGGGGCGGGCCCTCGAACCCCAGTTCGGCGGGGCAGGCGAGCTGAAGAGATTATGGCCGTTTCACCGTTGTGGGGGCCGAACGAAAAATTGCCTTCCCGCACGGACATCGTGACTGTGAACATGCGACGAACGCTATAAGCTTTGGTCGCGTCCGCAGCGATGGTGTAGTTCGGTAAAGCAAAGCCGTCCGCACGCGCGCGCTCAAGTACCGTCGTGGGCGCACGCCCTGCGGTGGTCGGTCATCGACGATTGGCCGGTAAGGTTCCGGTTGCGAGACCAACCTGATTCGAGGAACCGCCGACTATTGACGAGATGTTGAACCTTCGTGCGCTCGTGGATTGGGCCCCAGATGCCGATCTATTGCGCGGAGATGATCGCATCGTCGAGTCCGCAAACTGCGCAATAATTCATTTCCAGGCTTCCTGGCGCCCCGCCGCATGGCCGAGAATGCGGGTGCAGGAAGCCTATGTGCCCGACGTCTCCGACCCCGGTCGGTTGGCGAAATGGTTCGGGCGATGGGATGAGCGGAGGACTGTTTCCTCGCGAAAGCTACATGTGCGGAAAACGGACCCTCTTTTGGCTCTTCGTCACGGTGGTGAGTGGTGTTAGCGGCGCGAAACTCATGCCCGCTTGTCGCGAAAGAGAAATTAAATATCTCGCGCGGGAAATTAAACTTGATCTTATTTAATTATCGTATTTAAATGCTGGTGAGATTATCGCTGCGGCGCAACAGGCGGCGATTTTCGTGAACACAATCAGTGTTTCAAGGGCGACCGATGAAGGCAGTGCTATTGGCTGGCGGTCTGGGAACGCGTTTTGCGGAAGAGACTGACATCCGACCCAAGCCCATGATCGAGATCGGCGGCAAGCCGATCCTGTGGCACATCATGAAGATCTACAGCAGCCACGGCATCAATGATTTCATTATTTGTCTTGGTTATAAGGGGTATGTGATCAAGGAATATTTCTCCAACTACTTCCTGCATCAGTCGAACGTTACCTTCGACATGCGGGAACACAAGATGGAAGTTCTGGAAAACCACTCCGAGCCCTGGAAAGTCACCTTGATCGACACCGGTGAGGAGACGATGATCGGGGGCCGCATCAAGAGAATTCTGCCCTATCTCGGACAAGACGAGGCGTTCTGCGTCACCTATGGCGATGGTGTGTCGGACATCAACATCACCGAGAGTATCGCATTCCATCGTCGCGAAGGACGACTTGCAACCGTGACGGCGACCCAGCCTCCCGGACGCTTTGGTGCAATCAACTACGTTGGGACCCGAGTAACCGGCTTTCAGGAAAAGCCGCGCGGCGACGGCGGTTGGATCAATGGCGGTTTTTTTGTTCTATCGCCCAAGATCGGAAATTACGTCGAGGGAGATGCAACGATCTGGGAAAGAGAACCCATGATTAATTTGGCAAAGGATGGCCAGATGAGCGTTTTCTTTCACGATGGGTTCTGGCATCCAATGGATACGTTGCGCGACAAGCGATATTTGGAAGACCTCTGGTTGAGCAACAAAGCTCCCTGGAAAAAATGGTAAACGGACGTTCGAAGCGGATCCTCATCACCGGTGTCGCGGGCTACGCCGGCCCAACGCTCCTTCGCCGTCTTCGCGACACGGGCCAACGTTCGAGCGACCTGCATTGGCCGTGATCCAAGGACTTGCCGATGAAATTTCATCAGACGCCGCTTCATGGCGCATATACAATCGAACTGGAAAAGCGAGGCGATGATAGGGGCTTTTTCGGGCGCCTATACTGCCAACGGGAATTCGAAACAGCCGGGATCCCCACTCCGGTCGTCCAAATCAACAACTCTCTTACTGCTAAGGCCGGCACGTTGCGCGGTATGCACTACCAATTGCCGCCGGCGGCCGAAATCAAAGTTGTGCGTTGCATCCGTGGCGCGCTGTATGACGTTATAATTGACCTTCGCCCGGATTCCCCGACCTATACTCAGTGGTTTGGGGCGGAATTATCAGCCGAGAACCGGTTAATGATGTATGTTCCGCGCGGCTTTGCGCATGGGTTCCTTACGTTGACCGACGACACGGAAGCGTTCTACCTCGTCAACGCCTTCTACACTCCCGAAGCAGAGCGCGGGGTACGTTTCAATGACCAACGCTTCGACGTGAGCTGGCCTCGCGTCCCTCTGGAAGTCTCCGAAAAGGATCGTAACTGGCCCGAGTTCAATCCCGATTTTCACGGGGTCGAGCTGCTTCGGGGTCTAAGGTGAAGAGTCTTCTTATTGGAGGAAGTGGTTTGGCCGCAGTCTCGCCGCCTTCGGTCACAATGTGGTGGTTCCCCCGAAATGGCGCGCAAGTGGCCGTTTCCACCGGCACACATGAGAAAGATGCGAAATGGCCCGACGTTACTCCCCGGGCTGCGTGATGAGGAATCGTTGTGAAAATTCTTTTGACCGGCGCCACATCATTTACTGGTTTATGGTTCGCGCGAGAACTTGCTGGGGCGGGTCACCAAGTCGTGGCGACCGTGCGGAGCGAATCCTACGAAGGCGTTCGTGCGGAGCGCTTTAAGGCACTCAAAAAAGTGACTTCGATGGAGCCGAATGTCTCATTTGGTTCGAAGAGCTTTTTGGAAATTTTAGAATCCGGCAAGTTTGAGCTCATGTGCCATCATGCAGCGGAAATGAAGGATTATCGTAGTCTCGATTTCGATCACATGGCGGCAACCGCAAGCAACACCAACAATCTAAGCCGTGTATTGGATGTTTTCCAAAGAGGCGGTGGTCAGGGCGTTGTTCTGACCGGCTCTGTCTTCGAAGCCAATGAAGGTTTGGGAGATCCCGGAGCTTTCAATCCTTACGGACTTTCGAAGACCATGACTTACGAGATCTTTCGGTATTTTTGTGAGCAAAGAAAGTTGAAGCTAGGCAAATTCGTGATTGCCAATCCTTTCGGTCCTTACGAAGAAGAACGCTTTACGCACTATCTCGTCAAAACATGGGCGAGTGCCCAGACTCCGCACGTAAGGGTTCCGGAGTATTTGCGCGACAATGCGCACGTCTCGCTGCTTTCTCGTTGTTATCGCAAATTTGTCGAGTCACTTCCTTCGCAAGGTCGAATTCTCACGAAACTGAATCCCAGCGGTTACGTATGTAAGCAGGGTGAGTTCGCGCAAAAATACGCGAAGGAGTTTTCGAAGCGTGCGGGAAGAGACCTTCAAGTCATTCTCGATCGCCAATCGGACTTTAGCGAACCTATGCGAAGGTACAACTCAGATTCCGCGGTCGAGTATGTCGGCGGGTGGGAGGAATCGAAAGCCTGGGACGAATGCTTCGAGTATTATCGTGAGAAGCTGAGGTGAAGTTTCAGTTTTCGTCATCCACCGTCATGAAACAGGCGAACGAAGCGGTAAGTTGAGAGATGGATCGTGTCCCGTGGCGTGGTGTAGCTGAGTGCGGGTCACCACGTTCGCCGGTATGGGGCGGATCGGTCAGCTGGCGATAGCCGGGAAGCTGACGGCGGGATCATCACCCAACGGGCGATCGTCTCCAATGTCATGTAGCGGCCGCGCTGAACCGCCCACTCATCGTTCTGCTCGAGCAGGATCGTACCGACGAGGCGGACGATGGCGTCTTCATTGGGGAAGATGCCGACCACTTCGGTGTGGCGTTTGATTTCGCGATTGACCCGTTCGAGCGGATTGGTAACCGGTATGAGATGTCTCGGTGCCAACGTTCCCGCTGCGGTGTTCTACATCGTGGCGTATGGTGCGACCATCGGGACAGAGGCACCGGGAGCACGAAGTGCGGGCAGGCCGATGTTATTCGATGAGCCGAGAGCTCGAGTTAGTAGCTGGCCGCCTCTGCGACTCGCCCGGTTGCGCTGGGAGCGCGAATCCGTAGTTGTCGTGTCGCCCGCAGCTCCCGTCATATGTCTGGCAGGAGGTGCGAATGCGACGGGTGATTGGCATCGACGTCCACCGAACTTTCGGCGAGGTGGTGTTTTGGGAGGACGGCAGGCTCCGACATGCGGGCCGCATCGATATGACGCGGACTGCGCTGGAGGGATTTGGCAAGACCCTGCTGGCCAGTGATGAGGTGGTGGTCGAAGCGACTGCCAACAGCATGGCGGTGTCGCGCGTTCTGGCGCCGTTCGTGGCACGGGTGTGACCTGCCACTGAATTTTCATCCGGCAGCGGTTAGAGTCTCGGAGCTTTGTACGCCAAGTGGCGCGGTTGGAGCAACGGACGATCGGCGGAGCTGGTCGGGGTTGCGTAGCCGATCGTCCGTTGCGGTGAGGTGGGCGGCATAAGCCGCGGGGGTCATGTATTTCAGCGACGAGTGAGGCCGCTGAAGATTGTAGTCGGCAACCCAATTGGCGATCTTGGCGCGGAGCGCCGCCGATCGCTTCCAGAGCGGCGATATGGCAGCGAAGCACTGTTTGCAGGTCCTGATGGACAACGAACCGCGCCCAGATCAGTCGTGAGTAGCCGAGTACCATCGAGAACAGCCAGACGATGCGCTTGACTCCTGGCTCATCGACAAACTCGACCTCGAACCTGGCGAAGTCGACTTGCGCCTGCTCACCTGCTGGAGTTTCAAAACGCACTTCGAAGGCTGCCGGCTGGGCAGGCCGCAGCTCGCGCCGCGATCGCGTACGATGCTGTAGCCGCCGACGAAGCCGCGTTCCTTGAGCTCACGCCACAGCCGCACGGCGGTGAGCGCAGGATAGGCAGCCAGCCGCTCACGCAAATAAGCTTCGAAGTGGTCGACAATTCCGGGCTGCACCGCTCGCTTTTTGTAGACCGGCGGCTCCAATCCTTTGGCGATGTAGGCCCTGACTGTCTTTCGATCGACACCAAGTTGCCGGGCGATAGCGCTGACCGACAGACCTTGGCGATGCAAATCCAGGATCATGACAAGTTCCCCAAGTTTGAGCACCGCGCCCTCCCTTTCGCCTGCAGGAGGAACGTCGGCGATTCGACGCGACGGCCGACCGTCCAGGGCATGCCCTGGACGGTCGGCGGTCGCGAAAACTGGGGAATTTTCAAATGCCATAAGTGGGGAGAATTACTCCGCCACTCACAGTAGCGATAGCGGATCATCTTCCGATCCGCTCCGACAATCGAACAGGCCCGCCGCTCCGACAGGCTCATGACGGCCTGCAGATGCGCGACCGCAGCGCGCTTGGCGGCGGGCCCTACCATTTTTTTGAAAGAAGCTCGCGAAGGGCGGCGGCGTCGAGCATCTGCTCGGCTAGAAGCTTCTTCAGCTTCGCGTTCTCGTCCTCCAGCGCCCTCAGCCGCTTCGCCTCTGAAACGTCCATGCCGCCGAATTTGGCCTTCCAATTGTAGATCGTTGCTTCCGAGACCCCGTGCTTGCGAGCCAGGTCGGCCGTCTTTGCCCCAGCCTCATGCTCCTTCAACACTGCGATAATCTGCTCTTCCGTGAACCTTGCTCGCTTCATCTGTCCGTCCTTCTTCGGGCCGGACTCTAACTCCATCTGGAGGAAATACGCAGGGGCAGGTCACAGGCTGCGTGTTTCGGCAATTCCCGGACAGCGATTTCGGTAATTCGCGGACAGCGATTTCAGTAACTCCGGGACAGGGATTCCGCTAAATCGCGGACAGATGCGGGAGGTTGGTTTTCGGGAGCGCCGTTCAGGCAATGTTCTCTCTCAAGCTGAGTTTGAGAGGGGCAATGCCGAGACGGAAGCAAGCGAAACGAACCACTGTGAAGGACCTACGATCGATCCTGAGGCTGACGTACGAGCAGGGCCTGTCGGTGCGGGCAATCTCGGAACGGCTGCAGATCAGCAAGACCTCGGTTGCCACCTACCTGCTGCGGGCGCGCGAAGCGGGCTTGAGCTGGCCGCTGCCGCCGATTTGCGAGAGCGAGGCGGCGTTACAGCGGGCCTTGTTCCGGCGGGTCGGGCGACCGCCGCAGGACTTGAGCGAGCCTGAGTGGCCACGGGTGGCGCAGGAACTCAAGCGCAAGGGCGTGACGCTGACGCTGCTTTGGCAGGAATACCGGACGGCTCATCCCGACGGCTACGGTTACACTTGGTTCTGCGAGAAGTTTGACGCCTATCGGCGGCGGGCGAACCCAACCTTCCGCCACCGCCACGCGGCGGGTGCGGTGATGCAGACCGACTATGCCGGCCCGACGGTGGAGGTGACCGATCCGCAAACCGGCGAGATCCGTCAGGCGCAGATATTTGTCGCGGTGCTCGGGGCCTCGTCGCTGACCTTCGCTATGGCGAGCTTCGGTCAGCGACTGCCAGATTGGATCGAAGGCCAGACCCGGGCGCTGTCGTACTTCGGCGGAGTCCCCAAGGCGATCGTCTGCGACAATCTGAAGGCCGGGGTCGTCAAGGCGTTGTGGTTCGAGCCGACGCTCAACCAAACCTTTGCCGCCATGGCCGAGCACTACGACACGACGATTTTGCCGACCCGCAGCCGCAAGCCGCGCGACAAGGGCAAGGTTGAAGGCGCGGTGCTAATTGTTGAGCGCTGGATTCTGGCACGGCTGCGCCATCGGCGGTTCTTCAACCTGACCGATCTCAATGCCGCGATCGGCGGTTTGCTGGAGGAGCTGAACGATCGGCCGATGCGCCATATCGGCAAATCCCGCCGGCAGCTGTTCGAGGAGATCGAGCGCGAGGCGCTGGCGCGGCTGCCGAGCGAACCGTTCGAATACGCCGAGTGGAAAACGGCGAAGGTCCATCCCGATTATCACGTCGAAGTCGAGAAGACCTTTTACTCGGTGCCGCACCGACTGATCGGCCGTCGGGTGGACGTCCGGCTCACGTATCGAGCCGTCGAGATCTTCCAGGATCACACGCGTGTCGCCAGCCATGTGCGCCGCTCTCAGCGCAGCGGCCATGTCACCGTGAACGAGCACATGCCCAAAGCCCATCAGCGTTACGCCAATATGACACCGGCGAGTTTGATCAAGATGGCAGCGCGGGTCGGCGTCAACGCCGCCACCCTGGTCGAGCGGATGATGCGTGAGCGCCCGCATCCCGAGCAGGGTTATCGCTCCGCCATGGGGATCATCGCCCTGGCGCGGCGCTACGAGCGCAATCGGCTGGAAGCGGCCTGTGAGAGGGCGCTCGCCATCAACGCGATCAATTACTCCTCCGTGAGCGCCATCCTCAAATCCGGGCTGGACCGCGCGAGCCCTGCCGCCGAGCCCATCAAAGCCACGCCCTCCCACGCCAACATCCGTGGCGGCGCCTATTATCAATGAAGGAAAGGAAGATCGTGATGCTGACCCACCCGACCCTCGACCAGATGCAGGCCCTCGGCCTTGCCGGAATGGCGGCCGCCTATCGGCAATTGGCCGAACAGGACAATGCCGCCGATCTCAGCCGCGACGAGTGGCTCGGCCTGATGCTTGATCGCGAAGCCGCCATGCGCGCCGACCGGCGCCTGACCAATCGCCTGGCCGCAGCCAAGCTGCGCTTCGTCGACGCCTGTATCGAAGACGTCGACTTCGCGTCCCGCCGCGGCCTTGACCGGCGCAACACCCTGCAGCTGGCGCAAGGCGCCTGGCTGAAAGCCCATGAGAACTTCATCATCACCGGCCTGACCGGGACTGGCAAGACTTGGCTGGCGTGTGCCTTCGGACGCCAGGCGGCCAGGCTCGATCATTCCGTCCTTTATTTGCGGATGCCGCGCCTGTTCGAAGACCTCGCCATGGCCCGTCTCGATGGTCGCTTCCCGCGCCTCATCGATAAGCTCGCACGTGTCCAGTTACTCATCCTCGACGACTGGGGCACCCACACCCTCAACGACCAGCAGCGCCTCGATCTCCTCGAAATCTTCGAAGAGCGCTACAGGCGCAAATCGACCTTGATTACCGCCCAGCTGCCCGTTGCCCAATGGCACGATATGATCGGCGAGCCAACCATCGCAGATGCTATCCTCGACCGGATCATCCACAACTCCCACCGTATCGCCCTCGAAGGCGACAGCATGCGAAGGAAAAAAGCTGCACGCCCCTTGACCGACGTCGAAAACAGCGAAACGAATACCAACTGACTTCAACAACCAGGCAACCAAAAGCCAGCGCCGCTACGCTGTCCGCGATTTAGCGAAACTGCTGTCCGTCAGTTAGCGAAACTGCTGTCCCGTTTTTGCGAAATGCGCACACAGGCCGCACAACTATCCAGCGCTCAACGGCTTCTACCGGCAAGTGCGTCGGACCTGGCTGCGCTGTCTGAGACGGCGTAGCCAGAAAAGTCGGCGCGTGGGCTGGCTGAAGTTCGAGACCCTGACGGTACGCTTCCGCCTGCCAACTCCACGCATCACTCGCACATGGGCGCGGGCGCGGATATGACGCGGGTTACTCTCGGGAATAGCCGGGTGCGGGAAAGCCGCCTGCCCGGATCTGTGAGGGCAAAGCCGAATGGCCGAGCTACTCGACCACGACCGAGAGATGGCTGCAGCGCCTACGATGGAGCAAATTGTCGCGACTATAAAAGTCTAAACTCTTCGGCCAATCGAAAAGTAAGTGGAGTTTGGGAAATCTCTTGGGGAAAGGAGCCGTCGCGTATCGAACACGACTTTGCCAGCAACCTTGAGGCCGGGAAGAGCTTTGTATTCCTCCCACCTAGTAGCCACGACAATTGCGTCCGCGTTCGCAACTTCCGCTCTCCAATCATGGATGAATCGGATTGCGGAGGTTTGAACGCCTGAGAACTTAATGAAGTTTTCCGTTGCGATAGGATCGTGCGCTACAAGATTGGTATTCTGCGCGAGCAGCCCTTCCGAAATTCGAATGGAGGCCGATTCACGAACGTCGTCAGTTTCTGGCTTGAACGCAAGTCCCAGCAGCAAGATGTTTTTGCCCTTTAGATTTCCAAAATGAGCCTCAAGGATTTTTGTCACTTGTTCGGGCTGTTTCTCATTCACACTCAAGACACCCTCCAATATTTCCATTGGAAGACCATTGTCTTGTCCCTGTGTGCGGATCGCCTGAACGTCCTTCGGGAAACAGCTGCCGCCAAAGCCGGGCCCAGGCACCAAATAAGTCAAAATTTCGGGTTCTGTACGATATCCATCGGTTCGAACCGGATTCCATCGTTTGTCGAGAGTAACGCCTCTAAAGACGTCCATAAAATCGATGCCGCCGAGTGTGGCCGCCAGATTCGCCAATTCATTCGCGGCTGAAATTTGGAGCGCGAGCAAACAGTTGTTCGCGTACTTGATCATCTCCGCTGTCCGGGTGTTGACATACACCTTGTCGACGTGCCAAGGCTCGTAAATCTTCGAGAGGACCTCACGAGTTTTGGAGTCTTCGAACCCAAGTACAATGCGATCAGGGAAATTGAAGTCGGAGATGGCGTTTCCCTCACGCAAAAATTCGGGATTCATTCCAAGTCCAAATTGCGAAATATTTCCGCCGCACGCGTCCGTAATCGCTTGGCGAACGACGACATCCGTTGTGGTCGGAAGTACTGTGCTTTTGACGATTACGCTTAGAAACTTGTTCGTCGACTTCAGATACGCGCCGATTTGACGGGCTGCTTGAACGAGATAGGTGAGGTCGATTTTTCCGTCGACGGTCGGAGTTCCGACGGCGATGATCACGGCCTCGCAAAAATCCAAGGCCTCATTCAAATTGGAGGTGGCGCGGAATTTTCGTTCGTCCAGGACGCTGCGAAGAAGTTCTGGAAGGCCTTCCTCATGAATTGGCGGAATCTTGTCATTGATCAAACGGACTTTTTCTTCGTTTACATCAACACAAACGACGTCGTGTCCTTTGGACGCAAGACAAACGCCGCTCACAAGCCCGACATAGCCGGTTCCGATTACAGACAACTTCACGCTAGCGCCCCCTTCTCCTTCTCATGCAGGAGATACTGAACAAACCTCTGAACTCCGGTTTTTACGTCGATCTCGGGATTGTACCCGAGTTTCGTTCTTGCCTTGTTGATAATGGGGCAGCGTCTATTCGGATTATTGGTCAAATATTCCTTGTCGGAGGATTGACGAAGAACGATCTTTCCGTTGTAGCCGGAGAAGCGGGAGCCGACTTCTTGATAAATCGATGCAAGTTCTCGAACAGAAATCTCGGGCTTTTCAATGCCGATATTGAAGTAGTCGAATTCGCCGTAGGTGAGACACTTCAAATAGCCCGCGATCGCATCAGCCACATAGCAGAACGTGCGCGTAGGTGAACCAGAGGACAGAATTTCGATGTCCCTGTTTTCGATGACGCACTTTGCGAAGTCGGCGGGAACGCGCCGATCATCGATTCTCATTCCCGGCCCGTAATTGTTGAATGGTCTTGCGATTGTGATCGGAAATCCACGCTCCTTGGAAAACAGGTAGCACATGGTCTCGCCAAACCTCTTGGATTCGTCATAGCAGGCGCGTGGGCCAATGCAGGAAACGTTGCCACGGTATTCCTCGTCCGTCGGAATGTTGGCCGCATCGGGATCGCCGTAGATTTCGCTACTCGAGAAAAACAAAAGACCTTTGATTTTCTTTGACGTATGAAAATCCAGTAACCGTCTTAAACCCCAAATATTCGCATCCAGGGTTACGATCGGAAACTTTCGATAAAAAATCGGAGAAGCAATGGACGCGCCATGAATCACATGAGTCGCCTGGGCGCTTCCATCGATGCTTGAAATGTCGTCTTTTGAAATATCGAACTGGTGAACGTCGACCAAACCCGGATGTCTGCTCGCGATGTCCGAAATCAACTTCGGTTTTGTAAGAAGAAACGTATCAAGCCCGATGATCTTACGAATTCCCAACGCCGAGGCGTGCTCGGAGAAGAACTGCATGAAACAGAAACCCAAGAAGCCCGCGCAGCCGGTGATGAGTATCGTGCCATCTTTGAAGGAACTTTTGTTCGACGGTGAAAGCTTGCTCAGTATGTAGTGCAGATCTTCTTTTAAAATCGGATTCATAGCGATCCCTTATGCAATCAGTGGGCTTCGCCGGTCGCGTACATCTCTTCGGGATATTGCGATCGCGTTGAGTGTCCATGCTAGCCCAAAATCGGCGGTGGGGAAAATCTTAAGTCAGCGATCACGGGCCAAAAGTGCTGAGAGGCACGCTCGTGGATCTTTATTGAAGCAGTTAACGAGGTTGCTCCGGGAAAGAGAGATCCGCCGTTCATCCAAGTCGCGTTGTTGTGGGCTCTTCGGAGAAGTCAGTTGGTAAATCGCCATTCCGACGGAAGTCGAAGGATCTGATCGAGACACGCTCGAAGCTCTCCAAGCTCTCCGAGCGCGGTCGATCAGCTCTATCGGATTGATATCCAAACCTCGCCCGAAATGGACCGCGAGGTCAGCATGGTCTCGGCAGACATCACGCAGGATCAACGTGGCGGCACGAGCTACTCTACTGAAGCCGGATTAGCTGGCGAAGCTCGGCTCGGCCAAGCTCGTGCCCGGCATGCCGGTCGAGGTCTTTCAAGACGGCAGGTCGGACCGCGCTTTCATACCTGCTCAAGCCGCTGCAGGATCGAGCGGGGCGGACGTTCAAGGAGCGCTGAGTTGGTGCAAGATGGCGGCAGCGCTCGACTGCATGTCTTCGGGGCCGGCGCCCTTTCCCTGGGCGTCGGTGTTGCGGCCGGCTGCTGGATGCCTGTTTTCTCTGGGGAACACGAGGGGGTGCTCGAACGATCGTCCGCTCAACACGTCCATTCGCCTGGCATGCAGGCTCATTGCGGCCACGAAGCCGAGTAGTGAAGCTTCAGCTCCCAGAATGACGAGTAGCTCGACCGGCATGTGAAATAAGTCCGACGGTTTGGCTCCGGAAAATATTGAAATCAGCCATAAAATTGTATGGTGGCCAATAATTGGCCGCCGCGGTGCAGAGCGCGGCCCGCTTCGACGCCTTCTACCGCGGACAAACGGCCGCTTCTACCGCGGACAAACGGCCGTCGATCGAGGCCATCTCGCTCCATCCCTTCTGTTCATTCTCACCCTCCTTGGCGTCAACCTCGCTTTGCCTAATATTTATTGCTATTTAAATAAAATCAAAATATAAATAATATATTAAATTGCCGGCGCGGCCAGGCGCGCGACGGCTGGACTCGACATGGTTTGGCGTACGGAGGGGGATCGGCAGATGCAGCGAACCTCGGGCCCGATCATTGCGGCAGCCATGGCGATCGTGATCGGGGGCGTTCAGTGGGCGCGTGCGGCGTTGCTGGTCATGCCAAGGGCGCC
Organism: Bradyrhizobium sp. STM 3561; assembly: GCF_045571455.1. NCBI lineage: Bacteria > Pseudomonadati > Pseudomonadota > Alphaproteobacteria > Hyphomicrobiales > Nitrobacteraceae > Bradyrhizobium > Bradyrhizobium sp. STM 3561. The sequence continues at coordinate 4,579,402 of NZ_CP120695.1, read as the reverse complement.
CCGAGCGGACCTGGCGCACATCGAGCTGGGGCGCCCCGCTCTTCCGCCGCTCACTTACACGATGTTTTGCCTGAGCTATCAGGCCGAATGTCGCCCGCGGCGCTCCTTCCGCGGCGGGCCGGTGCGGTTGACTGAGAGGCGATGGGAGGACCTGCGGGAGATCAATCGTACCGTCAATCTGGCGATAGAACCGGTTCGCAACGAGCTCGGTCTCGCGGGCGAGGCGTGGACCATCAACCCCGCGCGTGGCGACTGCAACGACTATGCGGTGAGCAAGCGCCACGCGCTGCTTCGGCGCGGCTGGCCGGCGCGCGTCCTCCTGTTGAGCGAAGTCGCTGTCAGTTCCGGTGAACATCATCTGGTGCTTCTCGTGCGCACCAGGAGCGGCGATCTCGTCCTCGACAATCTCACGCCAGAGATCAAGCAGTGGTCGCGGACGCCTTATCGCTGGGTTCGCGTGCAAAGACCGGGCCGCGATGGGCTTTGGGCGGCGGTTGGGCAGGAAGGGACGTGAGCGCGTGGGCGCCGGCACGGTCTGCACAAGGCGTGGTGCATAATAACCTCTTGCCTGCATTAATCCAGTTATAAACAAATATCGAGAATTTAATGCGGTATATAACTAATAACTAGGAACGTGAGAACAGAGAATGGACTTCCAGGGCGTATTCGAATGGAAACTGAGGAGTTTCGAACGACGAGGATTGTTCCGTCTTCGCGCAAAGGTGTGGTGAGACGCTTCAAGTGACCTGCCCCTGCGTATTTCCTCCAGATGGAGTTAGAGTCCGGCCCGAAGAAGGACGGACAGATGAAGCGAGCAAGGTTCACGGAAGAGCAGATTATCGCAGTGTTGAAGGAGCATGAGGCTGGGGCAAAGACGGCCGACCTGGCTCGCAAGCACGGGGTCTCGGAAGCAACGATCTACAATTGGAAGGCCAAATTCGGCGGCATGGACGTTTCAGAGGCGAAGCGGCTGAGGGCGCTGGAGGACGAGAACGCGAAGCTGAAGAAGCTTCTAGCCGAGCAGATGCTCGACGCCGCCGCCCTTCGCGAGCTTCTTTCAAAAAAATGGTAGGGCCCGCCGCCAAGCGCGCTGCGGTCGCGCATCTGCAGGCCGTCATGAGCCTGTCGGAGCGGCGGGCCTGTTCGATTGTCGGAGCGGATCGGAAGATGATCCGCTATCGCTCCAGCCGTCCTCCGGACGCGACTCTCCGTGGCCGGCTGCGTGACCTTGCCAACGAGCGGCGGCGTTTCGGCTACCGCCGGCTGTTCGTGCTGCTGCGGCGGGAGGGTGAGCCATGGGGGATCAACCGGATCTACCGGCTTTATCGGGAAGAAGGGCTCACCGTCCGCAAGCGGCGGGCTCGCCGCAAGGCCGTGGGGACCCGTGCCCCGATCCTAGTCGAGGCGATGCCCAACGCGCGCTGGTCGCTGGATTTCGTCCACGACCAATTCGCCAACGGTCGGCGCTTCCGCATCCTCAACATCGTCGACGACGTCACCAAGGAATGTCTGGGCGCCATTCCGGATACGTCGATCTCAGGACGACGCGTCGCTCGCGAACTGACGGCCGTCGTCCAACGACGCGGCAAGCCAGGAATGATCGTGTCCGACCACGGCACCGAGTTCACCTGCAATGCCATGCTCGCCTGGTGCAGGGACGCAGCTATCGACTGGCACTTCATTGCACCGGGAAAGCCGATGCAGAACGGCTTCGTCGAGAGTTTCAACGGCCGGATGCGTGACGAGCTGCTCAACGAGACTCTCTTCTTCGATCTCGACCATGCCCGCGCCAAGATCGCCAATTGGGTTGCCGACTACAATCTTCAGCGGCCTCACTCGTCGCTGAAATACATGACCCCCGCGGCTTATGCCGCCCACCTCACCGCAACGGACGATCGGCTACGCAACCCCGACCAGCTCCGCCGATCGTCCGTTGCTCCAACCGCGCCACTTGGCGTACAAAGCTCCGAGACTCTAACCGCTGCCGGATGAAAATTCAGTGGCAGGTCATCTCCGCCCCGCTTATAGCCACGGGCGCCAGTATGATCTGGTCGAACGATCCGCGACCTAGCAGAAGGTTGCCGAGTTCGGTCCAATGTTCACCGCTAATGCCGTCAGATCCCAGCAGAGGCGACCCGGCCACATAGCACCGCCCATCGAAGAAGTTGATAATCGCACCTCCGTGTTCCGAGCGGAAGCGCTGCCCCCCGTGATTTCCAGCGTTCGACTGGCCGATCAGCAGCAGCACGGCCGTACGGTCCGTCTGCTGCGCGCAGGCGACAGCTTTTTTCTGATCGCCCGATGCGAGCCGACCCGCTCGATCAAACGTGTAGAGGTCCTCGGGAGCCGCTCCGCCCGCGCGCGTTTTCAGCGCGTGAAAAAACCGAAAGGGAAACAATTCATGGCGAGCGCTGTACGCTCCAAACAAATAGGTCGCGGCCAAGACAAGGACCGCTAGCTGAGCGGCCCGAGACATAGGTGACAGAACGTACCGGGCACATGGGTTACACTTTCCGCTTTTGTTCTGCGGGAGGTGTGGATGCCGTGGAAAGCGAGTTCGGTAATGGAGGAGCGCCTTCGCTTTGTCGCCCGCCTGTTGGACGGGGAAGCCATGACGGATGTCTGCCGGGAGTTCGGCATCTCCCGTAAGACCGGCTACAAGATTTTCGATCGCTACAAGGAACATGGCCTGGAGGCGCTGAGCGACCGCTCCAGGCGGCCGGTTCGCTACGCCAATCAACTGCCGGCCCAGATCGAGACGCTGATTGTCCAGCTCAAGGCCGAGAAGCCGCATTGGGGGGCCCGCAAGATCCGCGAACTCCTGGTGCGACGGCTCGACGGCGATGTCCGGGTGCCGGCCAAAAGCACCATTCATGCGGTGCTCGATCGCCACGGCCTGGTCAGGCGGGGCGGCGGGCCGCGCCATCGCGCGCGCGGCACGTCGCTATCGCAAGGGACTGCCCCGAACGATGTCTGGTGCGCCGACTTCAAAGGCGAGTTCAAGCTTGGCAACAGCCATTACTGCTTCCCGCTGACCGTCAGCGATCATGCCGCGCGCTTCCTGCTGCTGTGCGAGGCGCTCGACTCCACGCGCGAGGAGCCTGCCATGACCGCCTTCGAGCGCCTGTTCCGCGAGCGCGGCCTGCCGCTTGCCATTCGGTCCGACAATGGCGTGCCGTTTGCCAGTCCCAATGCCTTGTTCAATCTTTCCAAGCTCTCGGTATGGTGGCTCCGCCTCGGTATCGCCATCGAGCGCATCAAGCCAGGTCATCCGCAACAAAATGGCCGGCACGAGCGCATGCACCTCACCCTCAAGAAGGAGGCCACCAGGCCGCCTGGCTTCAACAGCCTGCAACAGCAGGAGCGCTTCGATGCCTTCGTGCACGAGTTCAATACCGAGCGCCCCCACGAGGCGCTCGGCATGAAGTGCCCTGCCGAGGTCTACACGGCCTCAGCGCGGGCCTATGCCGGCCTGCCGGAGTTGAGCTATCCCTTCCACGACCGCGACGTCGTCGTCACTGCCTGCGGCCGCCTCTGCCTGCATCGCAAGAGGATCAACATCTCAACCGTCCTGGCTGGCCAGAAGCTCGGCATCAAGGAGGTCGACGAGGGCATCTGGCTCGTCAGCTTCATGCATTACGATCTCGGCTATTTCGATCTCGAACAGAAGACCTTGCAACCTCTCGACAACCCGTTCGGTCCGAGGCCCATCACCGATGTCCCCGCCACGACCACGGCGCCCTGACGGAGACGCGCTCTTGTGCATTCTTGGCATGGAAGGCCACTTGCTTGGCTCCGCTGTCGCGGTCAACCCCGAAGCCCGAAGGGGCGCGGCACGCGCGGGGTTGACGGCGATAGCGCGAGCCGAGCAAAAATAGCCGTGCCATGAATGCGTCACGCTGAAATGCAGCAGATTGCAGGCCATCTCAATTTGAAGCGAACTTGGAGCAGATGACTTTGAAACCCCGCGACAACCCGATCGGCACGAGGTTGTCACCCATCTCTTAGGTACGTTTCGTTACCCATGTCTCCGGGCCGGACATAGCAAAAAGCCGGTGCGCGACATGGGATTCGAACACCTGCACATTCGCCCCGAGCGTCTTGGGAAATTAGCGCAACACGCGGGCGTGCGAAAGCGCCCTTAACAGCATTGCGTTGTTCTTGACCGTCGTTGGACAAAACCGGCGGGCTTTTATGCCGAAATGCGGAAAGTCTTTCGTTTCTTCGGTTTCTCGGCGAATCTTGAATGATCACTGCGATCTCTGATGAGATCTTGCCCGAGGCCTATGGCGGCAGCTTCGAGTTCTGATCGCTAGTGCATAAATGATGCGGCTTGCATCATGTGGCTTTAGAGGCAGGGTGAACTCTCGCTGGACAGCCAAACGCCTTGGCACCCGCGGGAATATCCCTATTGACGAACGAGTTCGCGCCTATAACGGCGCGGTCGCCGACAGTTGTACCCATCTGAATCACCGAATTCGGGCCAATATAGACCCCATTGCCGATCCAGGTGGGCGCGTGGTCGATCGGGTCCCGGCCGAGCGAAATTGAGCGGTTTACAGTGTGATGCGTGTAGATCTGAACGCCAGCAGAGATGGAGCACCAATCCCCGATCTGCAAATCTCCACCTGAACCATCAAGAATACATCCGGGCCCAATCCAGGTATGTCGTCCGACCTTGACGCGCCCCAGAACGAGCACGTTGTCGTACATCGTGGTGCCCTCTCCAAAGCCATATGCTGCGGCGTTATCGTCGCGCTCGGTGAGAAGGTCTCCGATCGACACCCTCCGATCGAACTGCTTCTTCTTGCGAACTGCGAGAGCCCGCAAGAATTTGCGCGTAAAGGCAAGCCATTGGTCCAAATTGTGCTCAGACATGCGGGGATCGAGCTTTGAATGCATCACAAAACCCATTTGCACCATCGTGGATCGGATTTGCACCGATGGCATCCATCTCTAAAATCGACGCGCCTCTGGAGGCCGAAACGAGGTGCTGGCCCCGGCGAACCAAACCTAGGGTTATATTTTGTAGCGTTCAATTATTTAATAATGGGGCACGGTTAGCGTTTGTCCGAATTCCAACGATCGGCCGCGTCCGGCGGCGCCAGATTCCCTGTTCAGGGTGCGCCCATTCCCTCATCACATCAGAGATTTCCCTGTTATGGATCTGCGCATCCAGTGGGACAACAGCTTGGAGGCGCAAGCGTTTTTCGTATATTCCTTGGCCAAATAGCCCCGTGATATAGGATTTCCCTGTAGAATTCCCTGTTCGCAGCGAATTTGGGCCGCGTGCTTTTCGCAAACGCAACGCTAGTGGCGTGGGCCGATGCGGAAGGCGGCAATTAAAATTGGAAGGAACTAACATATTTAACTTGAGGTGAGATAATCGAGGTCTATGTTGGGCGCGGGCTGGATTGGAGCAGGAATGAGCCGATGACCCAACTCGACGCAGGCGATGATCGCCGCGAATTCCTCAAGAACTGCGGAAGATTTGCCGCCGTTACTCCTCCCACTCTGACGCTGTTGCTCTCGACGTCCCTGACGTCAGCCGCGATAGCCGGCTCAGCCGGTCGCCCTGTGCATGGCAACAATGGCTTCGGCAATGGCGGCGGTGATGGCAGTCCTAACGGGAAAGATGATACCTATCGGTAAGATCCGGTCCCACGGGCTGCTGCGGCCAGGTATTGTAGAGAGCTCACCGGCGGACCGGAGGCTCAGCCGGTCCGGCGGCGCCTTTGCGCGGACGAGCGATCGATCAGCAGATCGTTTAGCTTCTTACCAGCGCGAAGCTGGGCTTTCAGCCATCGGGGCTGCTTGCCGCGACCGGACCATGTTTCGGACGGATTCTTCGGGTTCCGGTATTTCGGTAGCACTGGGGGGTAGGGCCGGCGAGGACGTTCCCCGTTCTGGGCCGGAGCGGCCGTCCCCTCGATCTTGCGAAGCCGCTCTTCGAGCTTGGCTTTTTCCGCGGTCATTCTGCGACTAAGAACAGCAGTGACCTCATCGTAGAGCCGCCACAGCTCGGCTGTGGTCATGGCTGCCCAGTCATCGTTCTCCATGGAAGCCGTCCCACTAGCTCCGAACCGAAACAGGAGGGGGATTATCAGGTCAAACCGGGGTCCGGCAAGCACGATCCACTCGTGCCGCTGCGCCAGTTGTGCAATGCGGTGGTCGGAGTTACCGGCCGGGCCCTGGCCTCCGAACGAGTGCTCGCTTCGCCCTCCGCCCGTGGGCTCGTCGCATCGGCGCAAGCAATCGCTGCTCGGCCTTCGACACGCGATTACGTAGGTTCTGCAATTCGGTGAATTGAACGATAAGAGCCTGATGAGTTTGACGCAAAACAGCTGAAGAATACATGGGACCACCTACTCATTGCCCACGATGCTCCCCGTAACCGCTCATTGAAGTTGCTGAATTGACGAAGATGCAGCTCCAACTTGGGTGATCGGTCGTCATCGGTGCTACACGGGCTGCGATCAGATTGCAGCCGTTTCCGTGCTTGGTTACGCAGTTTCAGTTGGTGAATAGTATTACTTTTCCCTCCCTTTCAGAGGCGAGGCTGTCGAATGGCCTCGCCTTCGCCGAAACTTCGTCGAATGTTAGATTTGAATCGTGAATGTCCCAATATATCCTTCGTAATAACCGCACCAACGAAGTTAATTGGATGTTGACCATAATAACCAAGGCGGCCAAGCCGTGCCGCCGCTCACATTCTCCGAGAGAATGTGCCGATCGAATCTATCAGGCGTTGCCGAAAAAGACGCTGTTTCCGTCGAGGTTCTGCAGTCTTGAATTCTGTGGAGCACCGCATTCTTACGGTGCTGCGCATATTTGCTGCTCAAGTTAGCGTGGCGCAGCCATCGAACGCTGCCCGGCGGTCCGACACTTGAGACGGTGCGAGTCGGGGCCGAGCGGAGCGGTTATCCTCGCGTTTGAAGGAGATTGCTGGATTAAACGGCTGCACGAGGGGTTGTCAGCAATAGGCAGGGGAAGCATGCGCCGCATCAGAATTGTCATCGCGGATCGACACCCGATCGTCTTGCAAGGGATCAGGAGCGTTCTTGCGACGCAGCGTGATTTTGCGATCGCTGCGTCTTGCAGCGATGCTGCAAGCTGCATTGAGGCAATCCGATTTCTAGTGCCGGATGTCGCGCTAGTCGATGCTGCCCTGCCCGATGTCGGCTGGCAGCAGATTCTCGCTGTTGCAAAGGCTGCAGGCCCAGCTCCCGCGGTGGTCTTCTTCGCCGGTATCGCGGCCGATGGTGAGTTGCAGAGGCTGGCTCTGGACGGCGCCTGCGTCGTCCTCTCGAAGGATTCGGATGCCGAGATGCTGGTCGCAACCCTGCGGAAGGCCGCCCAGGGCCAAGCTGCGGCCTCGCCGAGCAACGGGCAGGCCAACGAGGAGCCCCGCGCCGATGAGAAGCCCCTGACACAACTGACGGACCGGGAGCGGCAGATCATGCGGCTCGTGTCGGAGGGGCTATCGAACAAGGAGATTGGGCGTCGGTTGAATCTTGCCGATGGCACGATCAAGGTCCACCTGCATCATATCTTCCAGAAGCTCGACATCAGCAATCGTACGGTTCTCGCGGCGTTGGCCATTTCGCGAAACGAGCTGCATGCCGCGCCACACGGGCTGGATTCCCCTGATCTGTTGCATCAGGATCCGACCAGCGCGAAATGATGAGAACGTCTGGCGTCTTTCGGAGCGTATGCGGGGCTATTGTGGCGCCAGATGCTCAGCCATGTCGCGGCAGGCCCCTTCAGCCTCGGCTAACGTGCGAAAGGGCGAGCCGCCAATCTTGATTGCGGCCTGGTTTTTGTGGAGCGGACGCCAACTCGCCAGATAGCCGGAGCGTCCGTGAAAGCCTGGACCTGTGGGGCTTTCGAAACTGATCACGAACGAGAACCCTTCGCTGGTCGCGCTCCAGATCTCCATGTCCCGGACGGACCGATGGAATTGTAGTGGCATCGCAACAATCCATTATAGCTGATTTTGCACTCGACCCCGTTAAATGAAAATTAAGCATAATTAAATCGAGAGCGCAACTCGAAACAGCGCGCGAGCGGCAGGAGGGTGCCAGGAAGTCGAGGCGCGAGCAGGGAAAATGCCGGCGTTCTGCCGGGCGGTGCACGTTAAATAACCCTAGGGCGGCAGAGAAAATTTTTGGTTGAATGGCCATTTAATATATGTGTAAATAAAATTTTAAATCGAGGAGAGCGCATCGTGACCCGGGACGGCAACGAAGACGACGATCGGCGGGCTTTCTTGAGAACCTGCGGAAGATTTGCGGCTGTGACCCCCCCAGTGATGACCCTGCTTCTATCCACTTCCCTGACCTCAACGGCCATTGCAGGTTCTGGCGGCCTGCACGGCGTGAAGCAGGACGACAGAGGTCGGTCGTTCTTCGACAACGATCGGTCGTCCGCGGCCGGGCCGGGGAGCTCCAGCGGCGGGTCATCGGGGGGTGGGGGAGCACCTGGCAGTCTCTCTGCAGGATCATCTCGCCCCGGAGGAGCATCCGGCGGCGGCTCCGGCGGTAGCGGCGGGTCTGCTGGTGGCGGAGGCAGTGCCAAAGGGCCTTTCGCAACCGGCGGCGGCGCTGGAATTCCAAGCGCAGATGGTGGGCTCGATTGCGCGGACGAAGAGAATGAGGAGAAGCGCAAGGCCGATTGCCCCGGAGCTAGCACTCGGATTTCGAGCGCAACCGAAACCAGCCGATAGGAGCCTTCCTCGATCCATGCGCAGTCTGTGGGCCGCGGTACCGCTTGGCAAGACCATTCGCTCGACACCTGAACGTCAGCCGAGCGCCCCCTTGATGCACCGCCGCAACGCTTTTGTGGACGCAACATGCCAAATGTTAGTGCGATCGTCCGAGGATTGCATAGTTTTCCCTTCTCTCGAGAGTAGGCGACTTTCTCCCAAAGACCTCGATCAGGAGGCGCGTCATGAATACCCGCGTTCGAGCGGAGAATCCTGCGGCTGTGCTTCAAGAACGTCTCGACGCGCTGGTCACCCAGCTCGTGGAGCTTGAGAAGCTCAGAGAGCGGGTAGATCGACAAGAGAGTCGTCAACGCAAGCTGCGCAAGGCGGGCAGTCGCCAAAGCCGAGTTCGGACCTGCGAGCGGCCGTTCCAGCTTCGCACCGGCAGAGCTCATGCCCGTGCTGCTTGCTTGCCATAAGTCGGGGCTGTCGTAACGAGCACCCAACACGAATGGATGACGAGTTCGCGAAAGCGAACCTGCTCTACGAGCCTGTCCCGGCTATTCGGCTGCCAGCCGAGCGGGAGGCGCTCCGCGGAGGAGCCCCATGAACGAGCCCGACCGCGCCGTGCGAGACGATCCGATCGATTCTGCGGCTCATGACCTTGTAGCACTCGCATGCCACGGCCTCGAGCCGCGGCCGATCAATCTCAAGCTGGCCGCGTCGATTGGATTTCAGCGCTCGTGATGCGCGCATTGTGCTCACGACGTGAGTGACGGTGGTGCGGCGGACGCCGAGCAATTCCGACAATGTTTCCTGGGTCAGCGGGAGGAGATCGCTGCCATTTGCTCGATCGTGAATGTGAAGCAGCCAGCATGCTAGGCGGGCTTCGACGGAATGTAGTGCATTGCAGGCTGCCACGTGCTGAAGTTGCATCAACAACGATCTCGTGAAGACCTGCACCATGGATGCGATTTGGGTGCTGCGATGTTGGGCTGCCAGGAATCGCGCGGGCGAGATCTGCAGCGCGGCCCCGGATATGCGAACGACCGCCGTCGACGGCGAGTGGGATGTGCCAAGCGCTGACGTCAGACCCACAGCCCCCTCACGGCCGATGATCGCCGTGGCGACCGTCTGTCCGTTCGGCAGCTCCATGATACTGGCGATCGCGCCGGTGAGGGGGAAGAGAAGATGCTCGATCCGATCGCCCGATCGGACGAGCACGGAATCGCGTTCGATCACGACTTTCCGCAGATGAGGTGCAAGCAAAGCAAAATCTGCTGGCGGCAACGCTGCTAACAATCGGTTACCAACTCTGGTCGCGTGGTCCATCATGGGATTGGCCCCCCGACGGATGCCCGGCACTCGAACGCATGCCGGTGTCGAGCTGCTCTGCAGAATCACAGCTCAACAGCAAGCCAACTGGCCACCCCAGATATGGTTCCCGTGATCAATGGGTGAGCATGCCGGGCCGCGACAACCGCACGCTGCGGCGGCCTCCGGCTCCCGCTGGCGCGCGGCAGGACCGCCGCGGGCATGGCGACCGATCGCATCAACGTTGTCGCGAGCAGGCCGCGCGAGGGCTGAAGAGCGTCCAGGGACCGCTCTCCGGACAAGCTCTTCGGTCGCGATTACTGAAGCGCAAGGTGCGGACTGCAAACGCGCTCTGATGCGTTTCGGCGGGGTGCCTCTCACATCTCCGCCCGTTGGGATCAGGCGGGCCTTCGCAAGCTCGCCATGGGGAATTGCCGTTTCGGCTGGGAGAAGGACCCGGATGTCCTGAACACGCTGGAGCAGCAGGATTTCCTGAGCGCCAAAGACGTGCAGATGCGTCGTAAGGAACACTTTCGGCGGCGCTCCGTTAGCGCAGCAAATGCCGGGAGGTTCTCCATGATCGACTATCCGAAGCCACCTTATCCTGCGCAGCGGCAACCGATGCCCGGCTCGACGCGGGCGATGCAGCCTCGGCCGGATCATGGCGAGGAGAGCTACAAAGGCGCCGGGCGTTTGGCGGGAAAGAAGGCGATCATCACGGGCGGCGACAGCGGCATCGGCCGCGCAGTGGCGATCGCCTATGCGCGTGAAGGGGCTGATATCGCCATCTCCTATTTGAACGAGGACGAGGATGCGGCCGAGGTCAAGGCGCTGGTGGAGCGGGAGGGACGCAAGGCCGTCCTGATCCCCGGCGATATCGCCAATCCCGAGCACTGCCGCGCCGTCGTGCGTCGCACCGTCGAGGAGCTCGGCGGCATCGACATCCTCGTCAACAACGCGGCCCATCAGGCCACGTTCACGGACATCGCCGATATCAGCGACCAAGAGTGGCAGCGGACGTTCGAGACCAACATCCACGCCATGTTCTATCTGACCAAGGCCGCCGTCCCCCACATGCGGCCGGGAGCTGCGATCATCAACACGGCCTCGGTGAACTCCGACATGCCGAACCCGATCCTGCTGGCGTACGCCACGACCAAGGGAGCCATTCAGAATTTTACGGGTGGGCTCGCCCAGATGTTGGCCGGCAAGGGCATTCGGGTCAACGCAGTCGCCCCCGGTCCGATCTGGACGCCGCTGATCCCCTCGACCATGCCGGAGGAATCCGTCAAGAACTTCGGCAAGCAGGTGCCGATGCACCGCGCCGGCCAGCCGGCCGAGCTGGCGACGGCCTATGTCATGCTGGCCGATCCGCTTTCGAGCTACACCTCGGGGGCAACGCTGCCCGTCACGGGTGGCAAACCGTTCATGTGATCGGGTGTTCCTTATCGGCTGCCGAGGACCGTGGTGGCGCCGCGACGGCAGTGGAACGCGGTGCGGCCGCGGCTGTTCCATTCCCATGCAGATCAGGAGAGCCGAATGAGCAATGGAGTGGATCATCTTGCGGGTCTGCTCGGACGTGCCGCGATGGAGGTATGGGGCGACATGCCTCGCGACATTCAGGAAGCGCTGTTCGAGACCGCCATGAAGGGACGCGCGACGGAGCGTGAGGAGCTCGCGCGGTTGCTGCACGAGCGGCATCCGCGCACGCTGCATCCGGCTCGACCGGGATGACGCAGCCGGCGGGAACGATCGCGCGAGCTCCTGATTGGTGAATCGTCTGCCGGCGCTGCCGAACGGCCCAATGAGGCTGCAGTACGCGCATCGCCCAATCGTGATCAAATTTGTGAGCCGACCGACGTGACTGAGATGAATATCGGAGAATGGTACGACCCGATCTCGGAGCGGTGGATCGTGCCTCGCGAAACACCCATCATCGCTGCGTGTGATCAGTCAAGCGCGGAGAAGGTGCCGGAGACCAACAAGAGGGAAGAGGCGCAGCGGATCTGGGAGCTGCTGGTCGATTGCTGCGCACGCGGATGATTGAGGTGCAGGTCCTTGCGACACTTGATGTCCGGTGGCCCTGAGGCTGGCTTTGCGCGGGGCAGGCAAGCGTTTCCGTCAACGCTGATCTCGACGACGTCCGGAGCGGATCGGTATATTACCCCCCGATTTGCAGGCCGGAGCGGAACAAGGATCAGATGATGGACGATACGATTGGCTTTCCCGACCCCGGTCTCGACCTGTCGGACGGCTTCAGGCCGCACACCTCGCATTGGGGCGTGTTCTCCGCGCGTCAGGGCGCGGCTGGGCTCGAGGTCAGGGCCTATGCGGGTGATCCCGATCCGAACGGCATCATCGACAATTTTCCCGGCGCGCTCCGCCACCAGGCGCGCATCGCCCAGCCGGCGGTTCGCCGCGGCTGGCTCGAGCGCGGGCCAGGCCCCGATGATCGCCGCGGCCGCGACGAGTTCGTCTCCGTCAGCTGGGAGAAGGCGCTCGATCTTCTTGGTGACGAGCTGACCCGCATCCGTGACACGCGCGGGCCGGGTGCTGTGTTCGGCGGCTCCTATGGCTGGTCGAGTGCCGGCCGCTTCCATCACGCCCAGAGCCAGGTGCACCGCTTCCTCAACATCGCGATGGGCGGCTATGTGCGCTCGGTCAACACCTATTCCTCGGGCGCTTCCTCGGTGCTGCTGCCACAGATTCTGGCCGGCTACGAAGACATCACCAAGCGCAACGTCACTTGGGAGCAGATCGCGGCTGAGAGCGAGATCGTGCTGGCGTTCGGCGGCATGGCGCTGAAGAACTCCATGGTGGCCGGCGGCTCGATCAGCAAGCATGTCGAGCGTGGCGCAATGGCAGCCGCGCACCGGCGCGGCTGCGAGTTCATCCTGGTCAGCCCGCTGCGCGATGATCTGCCGGTCGAGGCGGGCGCCGAATGGATGACCTGCGTCCCCGGCACCGATACTGCGTTGATGCTTGGCATCGTCCATACGCTGGTCAGCGAAGGCCTGCACGACCAGGCCTTCCTCGACCGCTACACCGAGGGCTGGCCGGTGTTCCTGCGCTATCTCACCGGCGAGAGCGACGGGCAAGCCAAGCACGCCGAATGGGCCGCAGCAATCTGCGGCGTCGGGGCGGATGTGATCCGCAAGCTGGCGCGGCGCCTTGCCGGAAAGCGCGCGCTCATAACCGTCTCCCATTCGCTTCAGCGCGCCGAGCATGGCGAGCAGCCGGTGTGGATGGGCATGGTGCTCGCGGCGGCGCTCGGCCAGATCGGTCTTCCCGGCGGCGGCTACGCCTATTCGTTGGGGGCGATCGGCTATTACGGACGTCGTGTCAACGACGTGCCGGGCCCGACGCTGGGCCAAGGCCGCAACGGTGTTGCCGATTTCATCCCGGTGGCGCGCATCGCCGACATGCTGCTCAAGCCCGGCAGCACGTATCGCTATAGCGGCGAGACGCGTACCTATCCCGACATTCGTCTGGTCTACTGGGCGGGCGGCAATCCCTTCCATCACCACCAGGACATCAACCGCCTGCGCAAGGCATTCGCGCAGGTGGACACGCTGGTCGTGCACGAGCTCGCCTGGACGGCTACTGCCCGTCACGCCGACATCGTGCTGCCCTCCACGATGACGCTGGAGCGGGAGGACATCGGCTATTCCACCAACGATCCCCTGATGGTCGCGATGCATCAGATTGCCGAGCCATTCGGGCTCGCGCGTGATGATTACGACATCTTCGCCGATCTCGCCGAACGGCTCGGAGCGCGCGAACCGTTCACTGAAGGGCGCACGTCGCGAGAGTGGCTGAAGCATCTCTACGAGCCGACCCGCGCCTCGCTTGCCAAGCGTGGCCTCGAGGCGCCGAGCTTCGACGAGTTCTGGGCGCGCGGCAGCCTGGTCGTGCCGCAACAGGCGGACGATGGCGGCCGGCTGCGACGCTTCCGCGAGGATCCCGTCAATCACGCCCTGCCGACGCCGAGCGGGCGGATCGAGATCTTCTCGGCTAAGATCGCGGCTCACGGCGATGCGGATTGTCCCGGTCATCCGGTCTGGCTGGAGAAGACCGACATGCCCAGGCCGGGGGCCCCGTGCTTCCTCGTCGCCAACCAGCCGGTGACGCGCCTGCACAGCCAGCTCGATTTCGGCGGACATTCGCTTAGCTCGAAGCATCGCGGCCGCGAGGTCGCGCGCATGAATCCGGCTGATGCGAACGCGCGTGGCATCAAGGACGGTGACATCATTCGCCTGTTCAACGAGCGCGGCGCGTGCCTGGCGGCGATCCACGTCACCGACGGCATCGCGCCGGGCGTGGTGCAGCTTCCGACCGGCGCCTGGTACGATCCGATGGATCCCGAAGAGGAGGCGCCGCTCTGCGTTCACGGCAATCCGAACGTGCTTACCCGCGACGTCGGCACCTCATCCCTGGCGCAGGGCTGCACCGGCCAGTTGACGACGGTCGAGGTGGAGAAGTTCACCGGCAATCTGCCGCCGATCCGCGCGTTCGATCCGGTGTAGGGCTTTTCAGCGCAGCCCGGATCGAGCGTGTGGGGCGGCGCTCGCCCCACAGCTACGCGGCTGCGCTGGCGATCCAATCGCGCTCCGGAAGCGCGCGCCGCTTCGGCCGCGCTTCGGCCTCGAGCCGTTCGCCGGCGTTGGCGAGGCGCCAGCGCGCCGGAGATTGACCGCTGATGCGCTTGAAGACGGTGGAAAAATGCGCCTGCGTGCTGAAGCCGACGACAAGCGCGATCTCCGCCAATGGCCGCTCGGTGGTCGCGAGCAGCGCCTTCGCATGCTCGACCCGCTGCGTGAGGAGATATTCGCGCGGACGGTAGCCGGTCGCAGCGCGGAATTGTGCAGCAAAGTGCATCCTGGACAGGCCGGCGACATTGGCGAGCTCGGAGAGGCTGATGCAGCGGTCGAAATGTTCGGCGATGTACTGCTCGACGCGCCGCAGCCGCCATTTCGGCAAGGCATTGACCTTGACGCGCGGCAGCTCGATGCGGGTGAGATGCATCGCCAGGGTCTGGCCGATGCAGCGGGTGAACTGCAGGTCCGCGGCGTCACCATGTTCGATCAGCGCCTTGGCGAGCTCCGCAGCGAGCGGATCGCGCAACAGCACGAGGTCATTCAGTCCGTCGGCATGGGCCGGAAGATGATCCGTGGAGATGTGGACGTGAAGGAAGGCGGACGGCGACTGGAATTGTGCGCCGAGAGGCTGCGACGGCGCCGTGACATACAGCGACCCCGCGGGCATGGTGCCTTCGAAGATGATCCGGCCGTTCCGTGTCAGCTTCGCGCGCGTGGTCTTCAGGGCAATGCCGACGAAATAGCGATCCTCCGGCGTGGTCGTCTCGTGCGACGAGGTGCTCCGCGGATCATCCCATCGCGAGATCGTGATGCCCTCACTCGCCTGCTCCGGCGTGCGGTCGATCCGACGCCATTGGCTCTCCCGGGGAATCGCCTGAGTTGCGCGAATCTCATGATTCCGCGCCGTTACCGGAAAATCAATCCAGGCGTGCGCCGCGTGCAAGTTGCTCGACATCGTTGGTCCTCTCCGGGATTCGCTGCCGTTTGCAGCGACCGGCAAACGCGCAAACCGAATGCTCTCCATGCTGAGAGGATAGACGTGAGCTGGCCAGGACGCCCGTTAGTGGTGATTAGGATCTGTTAGATTTTGTGCGCGTGCATCGGGTGCGGCAACTCGTCGCAGACGCTCTGATTCGAGCAAGCGTCGTTCGTTGCGCGCGAGTGTGCAGCGAGGCCGTCTGCTGGTTCGGTAGTATTGCTAGGCGTTGAGGGGCCGTGGCTGCCGTTTTCGCGGGTCCTCGTCCCTACTCGAAGACGGCGTCGAAGATCTCGACATCCATCAAGACGGGCTTGGCGATCACGCTTCCGTCAGGCTGCAGCGTTTGCGCGCGTCGAAGTGTCGGCACAACGATGCCGCCGAAGCTGTCATGAGCCCAGGAGTGGTGTGCGACCTTGATCCCGAAGAGATCGTGGTCCGTCCGCCGTTGCAGGGCGCTCTCGTCGAAATAGAAGATCTGTTCGGGTGCGAGCGTGATCAGGTCCGAGGGGAATTGCGCCCGCAGCCGCCGCCACGTTTCGGCGCCCTCACGCCAGGGCGGCAGCTCCTCCACCACGACATCGGGATGGGCGAGCAGGAATGGGTTGGTCAGATAGTTCCAGATCGCGACGCCGCAGAAGAAGACGAGGTGGAGTTCGTCCGCAAGCGCGGGCAAGCCGATCTCGGGGAACGCGAGGCTCGGGTTGCGCCAGGTCCGCAGGACTTCGCCGTCCAGGCCCTCGATCGTGATCGCGTCGGGTTGAAAGGAGCCGGAATGTTCGCCTCCGGTGATGCCGGTGAAACGGAGCGACTGCGTGCGGGTCGAGCCTTCCGCGGTTACGTCCTTGAATTCCCGGGCGTGTCCGGCGCTGGAGAACAGCGATCCGCCGACGGACAGGTGGAGCGTAAACCGGTCCAAGCTGTTCCAGCGGGCCAAGCCGCCGCTGGCATCGATTACATCGTCAAGAAGCGCCATATTCCGCCACGTCCACCATGAAGTGCCGCCACCATGGCGGGGCGTATGCGGCTTGGCGTGTTAGAAGTTGTTAGGAGTTGCGAGCGGGCACCTAGGCGGCATCCCGTTGAAGATGCTGTCAATTCAGGGTACCCAGCAGCTCCCTTGCAGCAATCAGATCGCGCGTCTGGAGCCCCTCTTGGTAGCGCGCGACGAGTGGAGCGAGCAGGTCGCGTGCGTCGCCGGCTTTTCCGGCCTGGCGCCAGATGCGGCCAAGGCTGATCGCGCCGCGGAGCTCCCAGCCGACCGCGCTTTGTCGCTGCGACAGATCGAGCGATTGCCGCAGGACGTTCTCGGCCTCCGCGAGATGGCCTGCCCATACGAGGATGTCGCCCTTGACCCTCAGCATCTCCGGCATGTCAAAGGACTCCCCGTGACCGGGAATCTCGGCAATCGCCTCGTTGATGGTCTGCAAGGCCTCATCGGGCTGATTCTGGGAAACGAGACCCTCCGCGAGCGCCGTCGCAAATACGGTCGTCATGATCCGGTGCCGTGTCGCGTATAACGTGGCCCGACTGCGGCGAAGGTGCTCGATGCCCCCGGCAACGTCACCACGGCGCAGCAGGAGCTCGCCCTTCTGGCCGATGCCGATCGCGTGATAGGGGCCGAGGAAGTGCCGCGCCGAATGATCGATCAGCCGCTCGATCAGAAGTTCGGCATTGTCCCAGTCGCCGACCCAGAGAAACACGTGGATCGTCCAGATCAGGGAGATGCCGAGGGTGAGCGGCTGTTCGAGCAGCTCAGCCTCGCGAACCGTGTATTTCGCCGCCTCGATCGCCCGCTCGGGCCGGCCGGTGAGCCAGAGTCCCCGCGCCAGCGCCACCAGCGCGACGATGCGGTCGTCATACCCGAGATGACCGATGTTCAACCGTTGCGAGTCGGGATTGTGCACCATCGCGCTCTCGCAGAACCGAACCGCCTTGTCCTGGTTGCCGATCAAATGATGCGCGACGCCAAGCATCCATTCGACGTTTAGCGTGGCGGCGGGATCGTTCAGCTTTCGCGCGACGCTCTCGCCCTGTTCGCCGGTCCCGAGCGCCCCGTGAAAATCTCCGACCCTGGTCAGATAGATGTGCAATCCGCGCAGCAGCCAGAGCTGCCAGTGCAGGTCCTCGAGTTCCCGGGCCAGCTGGAGACCGCGCGTGAACGCCGACCGGACCGCTTCGGTATTGCCCTGCGTGAACATCAAGGAGACGCCGAGCGCGGCCTGCAAGGTCATCTCCTTCCGGCTGTCCACGGCGCTCGTATCGAGTGACGCCAGCGCTTGCTGGGTCCAGCGGCAGCATTCCATCAGCAAGGTCAATTCCAGGAAGAACTGCGCCGCCGAGGCTGCCAGGTCCGCGCCGACAGTCCGATCGCCGCGCTCCGAAAAGCTGAAGGTCAGCGCGGCCCTGACATTCGGCAAATGGTCGGCATAGGGAAGGAAGCCGCCAGCGCCTTGCATGCCCGTGGATTTGAGCGCGATGTCGTGCAGGAAGTCGCGGAAATATTCGGCGTGGGCGCGCGCGACGCGGTCCGCTTCCCCGTTCTCGACGAGCTTGTCCGCAACGAAAGCGCGGGTGGTATCGAGCAGGCGATAGCGCAGCCGCCGCTCCGCCGGCGAGGTCGCAATCAGGGATTTGGAGAGCAGGTTCGAGATCGCCTCGACCGCTTCGGGCGCGCTGATTCCCTGGCTGGACGCGACGGCCAACGCGGCCTCCAGCGTGAATGGCCCGACGAACACCGACAAGCCGCGCAGCGTCGCGCTTTCGGCCGGCGGCAGCAGGTCGTAACTCCAGGCCAGCGCCGCGCTCAAGGTCTGGTGCCGCGGAATCGCGGTGCGCCGCCCCCGCCACAGCAGCGAGAAACGGCTGTCCAGCAGCGAGGCGGTCCCGGCAATGCCATAGGCGTTGACGCGTCCGGCCGCGAGTTCGATCGCGAGCGCAATGCCATCCAGCCGCCGGCAGATCTCGGCGACGAGCGGGGCATCCTCTTCGCGAAGCTCGAATTCGCTCAAAGTTTCGGCAATGCGTTCAACGAAGAGCCGGCTTGCCGGATAGGCAAGGATGTCGGCGATGCCGAGGCCTTCGCGCTCCGGTGGGCAGTCCAGCGGAAACAGCCGATGGACGCGCTCACCTTCGGCGCGAAAGGATTCGCGGCTGGTGGCCAAAATATGCAGTTGCGGCGCCTCGCGGACGAGGCGCTCGGCCAGAGGAGCGAGTTCGTCGAGCATGTGCTCGCAGCTGTCGAACACCAGCAGCATGCGCCGGCTGCGCAGGACCGTCAGCAGGCCTGGTATCGGGTCCTCGGAATTGACGGTCTGGCCCAGCGCGGCTGCAATCGTTCCGGGGACGAGCCGGGCATCGGTCAGCGCGCCGAAATCGACGAAACACACCTGGCCGTCGAACGCCGCGAGCTCGCCCTGCGCGACGGCGAGCGCGACCGACGTCTTTCCGATCCCGCCGGGGCCGACGATCGTGACGAAGCGATGTTCGGCAAGTTCAGTGGAAATCCTCTCGACCGCACCGTCCCGGCCGATCATCTTCGCGAGCGGCAAAGGCAGGGAGGGTGGCGAAGCGGCGGGCGGGCTGCTCCGGCTCTCCGATGCGGCAGGCTGGAGCAGCGGAGCCGCGAAACAATAGCCGCGTCCCGGGACGTTGACGACGTAGCGGGAGCCTTCGCCGGCATCGCCCAAAGCCTTGCGCAGCGCCGTGATGTGGAAGCGCAGGCTGCCTTCGTCGACGTTCACGTCGGCCCAGATGCGCTTGATCAGCTCCCGCTTGTCAACGACCTCCCCGGCGCGCTCGGCGAGAAAAATCAGGATGTCGAGCGCACGGCCGCCGAGGTGAAGCGGGGCGCCGTCCTTCTCGAGCAGTCGCGATCTCGCGAACAAGCGGAACGGCCCGAAGGCAATGACCGAATCCTGCTCGCTAGTGTCCGGCACGGGCCAATGATTCCAGTGAACGAGCTGAAGTCTGCAGTTTGATTTACCAGATCAAGACCTTCAGTAAACTGGCCGAAAGTGGCGAAATCGCGTGGCGACGCCCGCGCGCGCCGGCAAGCCCGCCGCAAATTTGGTTTAAACGCGAGCGGTCTACAGGCGACCGCGACAATCCGTCAGCGTGCCTGACCGTCGAGGCGCGGGTCGTCCGCCGCGAGATTGCGGATGCTGCCGATCATAACAGAATCTCGCAACGTCTAACGGGCAAAACGCGCGCGCCGCATCCAGTATGGCCTTCGAGTTCAATCTATTCCAACGGGGAGGCTATGATGTCCGGTATCGGCGCTCGGCCGAACGACCATGTGGCTCGACTTCAGTTCGTTGCCAGTATCGATGATCAGTCGCATGATTGGGAGCTCGTGCTGCGGGAGTCCCACCACCGCATGAAGAACACGCTGACGATGCTGGGTGCGTCGGTCCGCCGCGACTTCACGTGCGCGGCTACACGGGACATGTCGCTGGCGGTGGACCGGCTCGAGCGGCGCATCGTCGCCTTCGGCAGGCTCTATCAGCTCCTGTCGGACAGCCACGATCCATCGGCGGTCGCCGTGGAGCCGTTCTTCGAAAATCTATGCGGGGCCCTCTCCGAAGCGGTGCTGGAGCCGGCAGGGATTCGCTGTGAAGCCGCGATCGAGAGCGGCAGGCTGCCGGCTGCGCAATGTCATCGCCTCGCGCTGATGCTGACGGAGCTGGTCACGAACGCGGCAAAGCACGCCTTCCCCAACAAGAGCGGTGCGCTGATCCGCATCGAATTGACGAGCCGCGACGGCGCCTGGATCTGCACGGTCGCGGACAACGGCGTTGGTGCAACCGGTCCGCTTCAGGGCACCGGCAGCCGTATCCTCGAAGGGATCGCACGCAGCATCGATGCGCGGTTGCACGGCGAGGTGGGCCAGGGCGGCACGCGCGTGACCATCGTGATGCCGGCCATTGCATGAAGGACAGCCTCAACTCACACCACGGGAGTTCGCCATGACGACAATCGAAACCGAACGCGAAACCGGAATAGGGCCCTCGGCATCGGGCAGCATCGATATGAAGCTCGAGGTTGTCGTGATCCCCGTATCCGACGTCGATCGTGCCAAGGCGTTCTACGCGCGCCTCGGCTGGCGGCTGGACGCCGATTTCGCCTCGGGCGACGACTGGCGCGTGATCCAGTTCACGCCGCCCGGCTCGGCCTGCTCGGTGATCTTCGGCAGGAACGTGACCGCCGCAGCGCCCGGCTCGGCGCGAGGCCTGTACCTGATCGTCTCCGATCTGGAAGCGGCCCGGCAGGACCTGCTCGACCGCAGCATCGAGGTCAGCGCGCCATTCCACGGTGCCGGCGACCTTCATGCCGGCCCCGACGAGCCGTATCTGTTCGGCAGCGTTCGGGCCGGCGGTATCGACCCGAAACGCGGCAGCTACAGCTCATTCGCATCGTTCAGCGACCCCGACGGCAATGGTTGGCTGTTCCAGGAGGTCACGACCCGGCTGCCCGGGCGCATCGCCGGCGACGGCGCGACATTCGCGTCGGCGACCGATCTGGCGGCGGCGCTGCGCCGTGCCGCGATCGCGCATGGCGAGCACGAGACGCGGACCGGCGGACACGACGAGAACTGGCCGGATTGGTACGCCGACTATATCGTCCGCGAGCAGGCCGGCCAGGAGCTGCCAACTTGACGCAGCTGCATCCCTGGCCCACGCCGCGCGACGATATGGTCGTCGCGCGCCGGCGACAGGCGGTCACGCCGATGCCGCCTTCCACCGGTACGGTGGGCCGGTGCTGAATTCAAAAGGAGAATTGAGATGATCCGCAAGGCAACGGCAGTCTGGAAAGGCACCGGTCGCGATGGGACCGGTCATCTCTCGAGCGAATCCGGCGTGCTCGCGCAGACGCCCTATTCGTTCAAGACGCGCTTCGAGAACGAGAAGGGGACCAATCCCGAGGAGTTGATCGCGGCGGCGCACGCCGGCTGCTTCACCATGGCGTTGGCCTTCGGCCTTCAGATGGCAGGATTCACGCCGGATGAGCTCTCGACGGAAGCAGCCGTCACGCTCGAGCCCGAAGGCAAGGGATTCAAGATCAGCAAATCCGCGCTGACCCTGCGGGCGAAAGTGCCGAATCTCGACGACGCCGGCTTCGCCCGCTTCGCCGGCGAGGCCGAGAAGAACTGTCCGGTTTCGAAGGTACTCAACGCCGCGATCACACTCGACGCCAAGCTGATTTAGAGGTGATCGCTTTGGGTCCATCCGCTCACAGGAACCGGATGGACGCACGTGCAATGCGTGGCTTTCGGCCGGGCAGCCGAAAGCCTATATGATGCGATGGCTGCAGAATGGGCAGAACGATCATTGGGAGCGGACAGATGACGACAGAACGCGCAGTTTTGGCCGGAGGCTGCTTCTGGGGCATGCAGGATCTCATCCGCAAGCAGCCGGGCGTGATCTCCACCCGCGTCGGCTACACCGGTGGACACGTCAAGAACGCCACCTACCGCAATCACGAAGGCCATGCCGAAGCGATCGAGATCATCTTCAATCCGGCGAAGACCAGCTTCCGGACCATGCTGGAGTTCTTCTTCCAGATCCACGACCCGACCACGCTCAATCGCCAGGGCAATGATATCGGCACGAGCTACCGTTCGGCGATCTTCTACACGAGCGAGGAGCAGAAACGGATTGCCGAAGACACCATCGCCGACGTCGAGGCGTCCGGCCTGTGGCCGGGCAAGGTGGTCACCGAGGTCGCGCCTGCGGGCGAGTTCTGGGAAGCCGAGCCCGAGCATCAGGATTATCTCGAGCGCTATCCCGACGGCTACACCTGCCACTTCATCCGGCCCGGCTGGAAGCTGCCGCGGCGCGCGGCAGCGGTGGGCGGGTAGAGCATGATGAAATTGATTCGCCGGGCTGTGCGTGGCTCACTCCCCGAGGGGCTCACCCGGATCGCGTCTTCGACGCGCTCAGACCTCTCCCCATGGGAGAGGTGAACCGAGCCCCGAGCGCGCACTCATTCAACCAAACTCATCCCGCTCCAGATCGCGCGGTCTGCGCGCGGCGTCAGGTGCGCAGTTGCGCCATCAGTTCGTGTGCAGTGCGCATATCCGCGATCTCTGCGCCCTCCCTGAACGACCCCGAGACATTCTCCAGAACGGTCAGAGCGTCCGTGTTCTGGCCGGCCCCCACCTTGAGCCGCGCGAGGCTGATCGCGCAGCGCAACTCCCAGAAGCGCGCGCCCTGCTGGCCGGCAATCTCCATGGCCTCGCGAAAGCGTGCCTCGGCGTCCTCGCAATGCCGCGCGCTCCTGAGCATCAACTCTCCCTTGATGCGGGTCAGCTCCGGCAGATACCAGAGCTCCTGGCGATCGTGGCAGCGGGTCAGGACGTCCTCGATCACGTCGAGGCCGCGGTCGACCTGGTCGGCCTCGCCAAAGCAGGCCGCAAGCTCGCCGAGGAGCGGAAGAAAGCGCGGCAGGTAGCGCGCATCGCCGGCACGATTGAGTTCTTCGCGCAGCAGCGGCAGGCCGGTCGCGACGTCGCCGCGCCTGGCGATGACCGCCGCATTGAAGGCGCGTGCCCACAGTCCCCACAGTCGGATCGCGTGCCGCTCGGTGTGCTCGAGCAGCTCGCTGCCGTGGCGTTCCGCGGTGTCGAGATCGCCGGCCCAGAAGGCGATCGGGCAGGCAGCCTGCCCCAGCACGCTGCAGAAGGTCAGGGCGTGGCCGTTGGCCCGGCCCTCCTCGATGTTTCTTGCCGCCAGCGCCTGGGCCTGGTCGGCGAGACCCTGCAGCCACAGGATGCGCGCGCGGAAATATTGCGTGGAGATCCTGAGATCGAGCGGGAAGATCTTCGGCCTCCCCACCAGCACGTGCAGCGATGCGTTGACCCGGTCGATGCGCCGCCGGGCGTCGTTCTGGTTGCCGAGATAGTGCAGCGCGACGGCCATCAGCCGGTCGCCCAGCATGAGGTCGGTCTTATCAGGGGAGTTCGCCGCCGCGCTCGCAAAACGATCGGCGAATGCGCGGGCCTTGCCGAATTGCCCGTTGTTGAACTGGTCGATGCACAGGCCCCACAGCGCGCGCAGCCGGAAATCCTTGTCGTCGAGCCTGTCGGCAAGCTCGAGCGTCGTCTCCAGGATCGGGCGCGCCTCGCGCGCGCGGCCCTCGCCATACATCAGTGACCAGCCGAGCGCCGACAGCAGCTGCATGCGGATGCGATCGTCGCCTTCGGTGTCTCCGAGCGCTGCAAGCGCCGTTCTGGTGCGTTCGCGGCATTCGGCGAACAACGAGAGGCGCACCCACAGCGTGACCGCGGCCGCCGTGAGCGCGATGCCGAGCCTTGTATCGCCGTCGGGTGCGAAGGCCCAATCCAGCGCCGCGCGCACATTATCCAGCTCGCCCGCATAGATGCTCAGCCATTCGGGCAGCGGTGTCGATGTATCGGCCTCCGCCTGCTCGAAAAAATCTCGAAAATGCTCGGCATGGCGCCGCGCGAACTGCCTGAGTTCACCGAGCTCGTTCAGCTTCCCGAGCGCGTAGGTGCGCGTGGTGTCGAGCAGGCGATAGCGCAGCGTCCGCGAACCGGATGGCGAGATCAGCGATTTGCTGACCAGGCTGTCGATCGCCTCCAACGTCTCCGAGGTGCTGAGACCCTCGCCGGATGCCACAGCGGCGGCCGCCTCCGGCGCGAATGGACCTGCGAACACCGACAGTCGCCGCAAGGTGGCGCTTTCCGCAGGAGGCAGGAGATCGTAGCTCCAGTCCAGAGCCGCGGCGAGCGTCTGGTGCCGCGGCACGGCCGTGCGCCGCCCCCGCCATTGCAACGAAAAGCGGCTGTCGAGCAGGGAGGCCGTGCCGGCGATGCCGTATGCATTGACACGGCCCGCCGCGAGCTCGATCGCCAGCGCAATGCCGTCGAGGCGCCGGCAGATGCTCGCGACCAGCGGCGCTTCTTCAGCGCTGAGCTGGAACGGACCCGAGCTCTGCGCGATGCGCTCGACGAACAGCTGAGCTGCGGGGTAGGCGAGGACCTCGGCGACATCGAGGCCCTCGCGCTCCGGCGGACAATCCAGCGGAAACAGCCGAAAGATCCGCTCGCCCTCGCTGCGGAACGACTCGCGGCTGGTCGCGAGAACGCGAAGCTGCGGCGCTTCGCGAACGATGCGCTCGACGAGCGGAGCCAGCGCGTCCAGCACATGCTCGCAGCTGTCGAAGATCAGCAGGGCCGGTCCGCTCCTCAGAAATGTCAGAATGGCCGGCGTCGGATCCTCCGCGCTGACGGTCAGTCCGAGGACCGAGGCGATGGTGGTCGTGACGTGACCGGCATCCCGCAGCGGACCGAAGTCGACGAAGAAGATGCGCCCGCCGAAATCCGCGGAGCGGCGATGCCCGACCGTGACGGCGACGGCCGTCTTGCCGATGCCGCCCGGGCCGACCACCGTCATGAAGCGATGCAGCGTCAATCCGGTCGAAATCTTCTCGATGACCTCCTCTCGTCCGATCATCTTTGCGAGCTGAGCAGGCAGCGAGCGAGGCGTGACGATTTCGGCTGAGGTTGAGGGGACCGGCGGAGCCGCTTGAGCGAACGGCGCGACAAAGCAATAGCCGCGGCCGGGGACATTGAGAACATAACGGGCCGATTTGCCGGTATCGCCGAGCGCCTTGCGCAGCGCTGCGACGTGGAAGCGTAGACTGCCCTCGTCGACATTTACGTCGGCCCAGATACGCTTGACCAGCTCCCTCTTGTCGATGACCTCACCGGGGCGCTCGGCAAGCAAGATCAGAATATCGAGCGCGCGGCCGCCGATATGAAGCGGCGCCCCCTCCTTCTCCAGGAGCCGGGACTTTGGAAACAGCCGAAATGGCCCGAATGAAATCTGCGAGTCGTGATTACTTTGAGCTGGCACGTGCCATTGCCCCCTCGACGGGAGTCAAAAGGTATGTCGTTGTGGTCTAGCAGAACGACGCGTCCAGTAAACTGGCCGAAAGCCGCATGGCAGACAGACCGGCGCAGATGGATTGGGCTTGCTTCGGCCTGCCAAAATAGTGCCTGTGAAAGAAGGGTTTGGGTCGGCATGCCAGGACGGCGGCCTCCACTCGCGCGCCCGCATGGGACCATTGCGGCTCCTCGCCCTTCCGTCCGTAAATTCGCCGCAAGGCTGCTCACGCATCGACGTGCGATGTCTGGCGCTGCTTCGCCGTGACGATCCACGCCGACAGTGTGACGAGACCCATCAATGCGGCCAGCAGCCAAAACGCCATCGGCAATCCGCCAAGATGTGCGACGAAGCCTACGCCGGCAGGGCCGATCAGGACCCCTGCGTAGCCCGCGGTCGTGATCGCCGCGACCGCAAGCCCGGTGGGCATCACCGTTTGCCGTGCCGCCCGCCGAAACAGCACCGGCACGAGATTTGACGCGCCGAGCCCGATCAGCAGGAATCCGCCGATGGCGATCGCTGCAATGGGCGCTGTGAGCAGGACCACGAAACCCGCGATCGCTATCAGGCTGCCCCAGAGCAATGTCGCGCGATCCCCGATACACGCAACGATCGCGTCGCCGCCGAGCCGGCCTATCGTCATCGCGATCGAGAATACGATGTAGCCGGCTCCGCCTTGCGCCTCGGTGACGAGACCGGCGCCGATCACGAGCAGCGCGCCCCAATCGAGCATTGCGCCTTCGACCAGGAAGGTGATGGCGCCGAGCAGTGCAAGCAGCAGCACCGATCCGTGCGGTAGCACGAACAGTGGACCCTCCTGCACCTGCACCGAGCGAAGCAGGCGCGGCCAGGTCACGAGCATCGCGATCAGCATCAGCATGGAGCAAATCAGCGTGCAGGCGAGGGCACCGAGCTGCAACGAGAGCAGCGCCGTCATCAGCGCGGATCCGGCGAAGCCGCCGATGCTGAACAGGGCGTGGAAGCCGGACATCAGCGGGCGTGCCGCGGCGCGCTCCACTTCCACGGCGTGAATGTTCATGGCGACGTCGATCGAGCCGAGCGCGGCGCCGAACGCAAGGAGCGCCAGCGCCAGCGATAGGGGCGAGCTTGCGATCGCGAGCAGCGGCAGGACCAGCGTGAGACCGAGCCCGCCTGCGATGATGATCGGCCTGCTGCCATAGCGCGCGCTGAGAACGCCGGTCAGCAGCATCGCGACGACCGAGCCGATCCCGAGGCTGAGCAGGAGCAGCCCGAGGACTCCGTCGTCGACGGCGAGCCGCGCTTTCGCGAACGGCACCAGCGGCGCCCAGCACGCGATGCCGAAGCCCGCAACGAGGAAGGCAAGCCGGGTCGCAAGGCGGGTCGCCGGCCGGTCGGCAGAAGACATGAGTACTCCGGGGAAGCAGGGGAGGGGCGGGTGCGGCCGATGAACCCTCGGATTGCCGCGACTTTATGTCGGCAGCGCGCTCATATTGTCGCAGATCGCCTCAGGCGCGGGCAGCTCGTCGCGATTGCAGCAAGCTCCCGTAGCGCGGGTGAGCGTAGCGAGACCCGGGACGGCACCAGCAAAGATCCCGGATGTTGCTTCCGCCTCTCGCTCTTCGAGCTACGGCGGTCAAGTCGCTGACCCGCGGGACCGGGGTGTGTCGCCCGGCTGTCAACCCACCGGCGCGAAAATATTCCACATTACCGAAATTCGGATTTGTCGTATGTATCGCGCATCCCGGCTCATTCTCGAGGGGCGATCATGAGGTCGTCATTGTCGCGAGCCGGGCTTGCGGTGGACGCAGCAGCGTCGGGCGCGAACAGCCAGGGGCAGGGCGGATTGCTCTCCGTGAGCCCTAAGGCATCGTGCGGACGAACGGCGCTGTCAGGTTCGTCTCGTCATACTTCGATGGCAACGTGCACAACGCCATCGGACCCTGTGGCGAACAAGCGAACCGCGCGTACAGCAAAACCGTGTGGTCCTGGCCGTCGTTGCTACGATCAAGCCGGGGCCCATATCGTCGCGCCGTGCCGCCCTGGGTCCCGGCTCTGCGCCGCAACACTTCGCGCGTTGCAGCCTGTCCGGGACACGGATGCGCTTGTGCCGCGTGCGATCGACCGCCACGGGTCGGCAGCCGCATCCAGCGCTAACCTCCGAGGATGCGGCGGCAAGCGTCGACGAACACCTCTGCGCCGGTGACGATATCGGCATCCGCCGTGTTCTCGGTCCAGTGATGGCTGATGCCGCCGATCGAGGGCACGAACAGCATGCCTGCGGGCATGACGGTCGCCAGCATCTGCGCATCGTGCCCGGCGCCGCTGGGCATGCGGATCGAGCGGCCGCCGGCGAAGGCTTTGCTCGCGGCTTCGATCGCATCCTGAAAGCCCGCGCTCATCCTCGCGGGTGCGCCGGTGCGCAGCTTCGTGACGGTGACGGTGCAGGGGCCTTTGGCGCTGACCTCCTCCGCCATGGCCCGCAACAATTGCTCCAGCCGCGCGATCACGGCCGGATCGTCGTCGCGGATCTGGAACAGCATCTCTGCGCCACCGGGGATGATGCTCGGCGCGCCCGGATCGAGTGTGATGCGCCCGGTGGTCCAGACCGTGCGCGGGCCGCAGGCAGCCGGAAAGCGCTCGTCGATGGCGACGCAGAACTTCGCCAGCGCAAGGCCGGCATCCTTCCGTACCGCCATGCGCGTGGTGCCGGCGTGGTTCTGCTCGCCGGTAAAATTGATCTGGTACTGCCAGATGCCGACGATGGAGGTCACGACGCCGATCGCGAGGCGGCTGCTTTCGAGCGTGTCGCCCTGCTCGATATGCGCTTCCAGATATCCGACGTGGCGCCCCGGCTCGGCGGTGAGGCGCGGGCGCCCGGCGAGGCCCATTTCGGCGAGTGCATCGCGCATGGTGCGGCCGCTGGTGCGGTCGCGTGCGGCATCGATGTCGGCCTCGGTCACCTGCCCGACATAGGAGCGCGAGCCAAGGAAATGACCGAAATGTCCCTCCTCGTCGCACCAGGCCGCGACTTCGACCGCGCCTTTCACGGAAGGATCGGCATTGAGAACCCGCGCGGCTTCGAGCGCGTAGACGACGCCGAGCGGGCCATCGAGCCAGCCGGCGTAGTTCTGGCTTTCCAGATGCGATCCCGCCAGCAGCTTCGGCCCGGGCTTCGCGCTGGTGCCGAACACGTTGCCGATGCCATCGATTGTGGCGGAGAGACCCGCCTCGGGCAGCTTGCGCATCAGCCAGTCGAGCGACTGTTTGTGCGGCTCGGAGAAGGTCGGCTTGTGCACGCCGGTCTTATGGGCGCCGATGGCGCGCAGCGCATTGAGATCGGCAAGGACGCGATTGCCGTCGGCGCGGAGCTGAGTGTCAGGCATGTTCGGCAACCTTCAGCGCCTCGGTGCGGATCTCCTCGACCAGCCGTTCCTTCAGCTGGACGAATTCCGGCGTGGTCTTGATCTTGTAGGAGCGCGGATGCGGCAGGTCCACATTGATTTCGGCCTTGATGCGGCCAGGGCGTGCGCTCATGACGATGACGCGGCTGCCGAGGAAGATGGCTTCCTCGATATCGTGGGTCACGAACAGCACGGTCTTCTGGTCGCGCTCCCAAATGCCGAGCAGCATTTCCTGCATCAAGGCGCGGGTCTGGTTGTCGAGCGCGCCGAACGGCTCGTCCAGCAGCAGGATCTTCGGATCATTGGCGAGCGCACGCGCAATCGCCGTGCGCTGCTGCATGCCGCCGGAGAGCTGCTTCGGCCAGTGGTTCTCGAAGCCCGACAATCCGACCTGGCGGATGAAGGCATCGGCGATCTTGTTTCGCGCCGCCTCGGCCACGCCGCGCTCGCGCAGGCCAAAGGCGATGTTCTCGCGCACCGTCAACCAGGGGAACAGCGTGTAGGATTGGAACACCATGCCGCGATCGGCGCCGGGCCCGGTCACCTCGCGCCCGTCGAGCGTGACGCGGCCGCTGGTCGGGCGATCGAGGCCCGCAACGATGCGCAGCAGCGTGGACTTGCCGCAGCCGGAGGGACCGAGGATGGTGACGAAGTCGTTGTTGCCGATGGTGAGGTCGGTCGGCTCCAGCGCCCTGGTCGGCGCGTTGCCGTGGCGCGCGGGGAATGTGCGCGAAACCTGTTCGATCCTGAGCGTCGTCATGCGAGCTTCCACGGAAACAGCCAGGCGTTGAACGCCTTGAACAGGAAATCCGAGATCAGTCCGATCAATCCGATCACGATGATGCCGAAGATGATCTGGCCGGTGTTGAGCAACGCCTGGCTGTCGGTGATCATATGACCGATGCCCGAGGACGAGCCGATCAGTTCGGCGACGATGACGTAGGTCCAGGCCCAGCCCAGCACCAGCCGCAGGATCTCTGCGATCTCCGGCGCCGAGGAGGGCAGCAGCACGCGGCGGATGATGCCGCGGTCGCTGGCGCCCAGCGTGTAGGCGGCCTCGACCAGATCGCGTCGTGTGGCACCAACGGTCACCGCGACCATCAGGATGACCTGGAATACCGAGCCGATGAAGATGACGAGCAGCTTTTGCAACTCCCCGATGCCGGCCCACAGGATCAGGAGCGGAATGAAGGCGGACGCGGGCAAATAGCGCGCAAAAGACACGAATGGCTCGAGGAATGCTTCCACCGGCTTGTAGGCGCCCATCAGCACGCCGAGTGGCACCGCGATGATCGCCGCGAGCACAAAGCCGCCGACGACGCGCCAGATCGTCATGCCGATATCGAGCACGAAGCCCTGCTTCGTCAGCAGCTCAAAACCTTCCTGCACCATGGTCAGCGGGTTGGCGAGAAAGGTCTTCGACACATGGCCGCCGAACGTCGCCCAGGACCAGAGGGCAACGAACAGCACGAAGAACGCAAGGCCATAGGCCGCGCGCTGCCTCGATGTCACGGGATCCAGAGGACGCATCAAACCGTATCCGAATGGTGTGCCGGCTCCGCCTCTCGGCGGAACCGGCAGTTTGCGGAAATCTTACTTGATGAAGCTGGCGTCGTAGAGGTCTTCGACCTTCGGCGCGGACTTGATGATGCCGATCTCGAGCAGGAGCTCGGCGGCCTCCTTGTTGAAGGTCAGGAAGTCGCCGGCGAAGAATTTCTGGTTGGCGGCCTTATCCTGCCAGCGCAGGTACTTTGCCGAGTTGCCGAACTGCTCCCCGGTCTGCTTCACGTCGGCGCCCATGATCTCGTAAGCCTTGGCCTGGTCCTTGCCGATCATGTCGAGCGCCTCGAAATAGCTGTCGGCGAGGGCCTTGGCGGCCTTGGGATTTTCCGTCAGGAATTTCGGCGTGCAGCCGAACGTGTCCATCACGATCGGGTAGTCCAGGGTGGTCGCGATGATCTTGCCCTTATCCGGTGCGGCGCGCACGGTCGACAGATACGGCTCATAGGTCATGGCGGCATCGTTCTGGCCGGAGACGAAGGCCTGCGCGGCCGCAGCCGGCTCGAGGTTCACCACGGTCACGTCCTTCGTGGTGAGACCGTTCTTCTTCAGCATCCAGGCCAGCGCGAAATAGGGAGAGGTGCCGGGCGCGGAGGCGGCGACCGTCTTGCCCTTCAGGTCCTTGATCGCGGCGACGTCGTTGCGCACGGCCATGCCGTCGGCGCCATAGCTCTTGTCGAGCTGGAAGATCTGCTTGGTGGCAACGCCATTGGCGTTCCAGGAAATCCAGGTCTCGACCGTGGTCGCCGCGCACTGGATGTCGCCGGAAGCAATCGCGAGGTGGCGGTCCTTCTGCGGAATCTTCTTGATGGTGACGTCGAGACCGTTCTTCTTGAAGATGCCCGCCTCCTTCGCCAGCGTCAGCGGCGCGAAGCCGGTCCATCCGGAGATGCCGACGCCGACCTTGACGTCGTCGGCGAGCGCCGGAGTGGCGGCCGCAAGAGCAATGATTGTCGCAAATATTGTCGAACTACGCATGATTGTCGTCCTCTTGCCGATCGATGGATTGACGTCCTGATGATCATTGTGGTCCCGCATGGACCGTTGCCCGAAGCGTTGCACGATTTGTGCCGACATATCCTCTCAGCCTCCTTTGAATCGGGCGACAAGGCGGTGAGAGTCACCGGGATAGAGCAGGCGCACGGCGGTGATGGTCCTTGCGCTGCGCCAGGTGTAGCGGTCGATCACGAGGCAGGGCGCGCCGACGGCGATGTCGAGCGTCTCCGCTGTGCGCTCGTCCGCAACGATGGCGCTGATCGTGTGCTCGGCCTCTGTCCATGGGACATGGTGAAGCAGCCACGAGCCGGGCGGCTCGCGCGAGAAATCCGCCGTGGCGGCATTCGGCACGGATGACAGGTCGATCAGCCTGTCCTCCACGGCGAACGGTACGTTGTCGGCGCTGTGCCGGCAGGTGATGGCAACCACCTTGCCGGCTTTCTTGACGCCGAGACGGTCACGGTCGGCGGTGGTCGCACTGCGCAGCTTGCGATGGATCAGCTCATAGCCGTAAGTGCGGCCGAGCGCGGTGATCTCGGCGCGGATGTCGGCGATCTTGAGCACCGCCGACTGATGTTGCGGCCGGCGCACGAACGAGCCGGCGCGCCGCCGCCGTTCGATCAGGTCGGCCTGCGCGAGCTCCGACAGCGCCTTGTTCACGGTCATGCGCGAGCAGCCGTAGCGAGCGACCAGTTCGTGCTCGAACGGAATGCGATGCCCGGGCGGCCACTCGCCGGTCAGGATGCGCTTCTCGATGTCGGCGCGGATGCGTTTGTAGAGCGTCGGCTGGTCCGCAGCATGGGTGGCGAGGCTCATCCGACGAGCCTCCGTACCACCGTGTTGAAGCGCTCGCGGGCAACCCGGCGCAGCTTATGCCCACCACCTTCGACCACCTT
Organism: Bradyrhizobium sp. STM 3561; assembly: GCF_045571455.1. Classification (NCBI taxonomy): domain Bacteria; kingdom Pseudomonadati; phylum Pseudomonadota; class Alphaproteobacteria; order Hyphomicrobiales; family Nitrobacteraceae; genus Bradyrhizobium; species Bradyrhizobium sp. STM 3561. Next base: position 4,547,067 of record NZ_CP120695.1, on the reverse strand, counting down.
ATGGCCGCCGGCCCAGACGCAATCGATTGCGCCGTTGTCTGCGGCAAAGATCCAGCCGTCGATAGCGTCGTCGCCGCTGCGTCCCGCCAGCGACGGATGGGCGCTGTCCAGCGTGACGATGTCGGCACGCGCGCCGGGCGCGAGGCCGACTATCGGCTGTGCAAGCGCTCGTGCGCCACCCGCGAGCGCGTTGTCGAACAGCGTGCGTCCCGTCGAGCGGCCTGCGCCGCCGGAGAGGACATTGCGTTGGCGATGCTTCAGGCGCTGGCCGTATTCGAGCTGTCGCAGTTCATCCGCGATTCCGACGAGCACGTTGGAATCGGTGCCTACGCCGAATGTGCCGCCGGCATCGAGGAATTCACGCGCTGGAAAGATACCATCACCTAGGCTCGCCTCGGTGATGGGGCAGAGACCCGCGACAGCGCCGGTCCCTGCGAATGCAGCGATCTCCGCGTCTGTCATGTGCGTCGCGTGAATGAGGCACCAGCGCCGATCGACGGGCGCGTGCTCCAGCAGCCATTGCACCGGGCGTCTTCCCGACCAGGCCAGGCAGTCCTCGACTTCCTTCACCTGCTCGGCGGCGTGAATGTGCACCGGCCCGCCGTCAGCAAGCGGCATGATCGCGCGAAGTTCGTCCGGCGTCACTGCGCGCAAGCTGTGCGGGGCGATGCCGATGTTGGCGTCCGGCAGATTTGCTATGGTCTTGCGCGAGGCAGTCATCAATTCAGCGAACTGATCGACCGAGCAGATGAAGCGGCGCTGCCCGGCATGCGGCGCCGCGCCCCCAAAAGAGCTATGCGCATAAAAACTCGGCAGCAGCGTGAGCGCAATGCCGGAGGCCTCGGCGGCTTGCGCGATCCGCGCGGCCATCTCGGCGAGATCAGTATAGGGCGAGCCATCCGGGTCGTGGTGCAGATAGTGGAATTCGCCGACGCGGGTAAAACCTTGCTCGAGCATCTCCACATAGAGCAGCGTCGCGACCGCCGCGACGTCGTCGGGGGTCATTGCCAGCGCAAAGCGATACATCGTCTCGCGCCAGGTCCAGAACGTGTCGGTGGAATCGCCGCGCAATTCGGCAAGCCCCGCCATGCCGCGCTGGAACGCGTGGCTGTGCAGGCTCGCCAGTCCAGGAAGCGCGATCGCGTGGCGCTCGTCGCCGGCGGCCGCCGCCACGCCCGGCGTCACCGCCGCGATCGCGCCGGCGACGACCACCTGCACGTCATTGGCCCAGCCCGAAGGCAGGAGCGCGGAAGCGAAATGCAGTCGGGTCATGATTACACGCCGGCTGGACAGAACCGGCTTACGATTATATGTCTAGACATATAAGTCAAGCATCCGACGGCGAATGGATATCCTCATGGCAGAGCGCTTCGACCGGATCTGGCACAATGCCCGCCTCGCGACGATGCGGGCCGACCGTCCCGATCTCGGGGAGATCGAGCATGGTGTGATCGCCGCGCGCGGCGGCCGTATCGTCTACGCGGGTGCTCAGGCGGATTTTCCTGTTGATGCGGATGCGATCGAGCGGATCGATTGCGAGGGGCGCTGGATCACGCCCGGGCTCGTCGACTGCCACACCCATCTGGTCTACGGCGGCAACCGTGCGCATGAATTCGAGCTGCGTCTGAAGGGCGCAAGCTACGAAGAGATCGCGCGCGCCGGCGGCGGCATCGTCTCGACGGTGGCGGCGACGCGCAAGGCGAGCGAAGCCGGGCTCGTCGCAAGTGCGCTGCCGCGGCTCGATGCGCTGATCGGCGAGGGCGCGACCACCGTCGAGATCAAGTCCGGCTATGGCCTCAATGTTGAAACCGAGATGCGGCAACTCTCCGCCGCGCGAATTCTCGGTCGCCAGCGGCCCGTTGCGATCCGAACATCCTTTCTCGGCGCGCATGCGCTGCCGGTGGAGGCCGATGGCGACAAGGATCGCTACATCGATCTCGTCTGCAAGGAGATGCTGCCCGCGGTCGCCAAGGCCGGCCTTGCCGATGCCGTCGATGCCTTCATGGAAGGGATCGCGTTCTCGGCCGAGCAGACCGTACTTGTGTTCGAGTCCGCGAGAGGGCTTGGGCTGCCCGTGAAGCTCCATGCCGACCAGCTGTCGAACCTCGGCGGCGCCGCGCTTGCCGCAAAATACGCCGCACTGTCGGCCGATCATTTGGAGCACACCGACGAAGCCGGCGCTGCCGCAATGGCGAAGTCCGGCACGGTGGCGGTGCTGCTGCCCGGTGCGTTCTACTTCATCCGCGAGACGCAGAAGCCGCCGGTCGAGGCGTTCCGCAAGTATGGTGTTCCCATGGCGCTGGCGACCGACTGCAATCCCGGCAGCTCGCCGCTGACCTCGCTGCTGCTCGCCATGAACATGGGCGCGACACTGTTCCGGATGAATGTGGCCGAGTGCCTCGCCGGCGTCACCCGCGAAGGTGCGCGGGCGCTCGGTGTGCTCGACGAGGCCGGCACGTTAGAGGCCGGCAAGTGGTGCGACCTTGCGATCTGGGACATCGAGCGCCCGGCCGAGCTGGTCTACCGCATCGGCTTCAATCCGCTGCACCGCCGGGTTTGGAGGGGGCAATGATGGAGCAGGACACCTCGATCGTCGTCAAGCCGGGGGCGGTGAGTCTCGATGATCTCGCGCGCGTGCTCGACGGTGCGCCCGTCGTGCTCGATCCCTCATTCTGGCCGCGCATCGAGGCAGCGGCGGAGATCGTCGCAAGGGCGGCGCGCGCGGATGTCCCCGTCTACGGCATCAACACCGGCTTCGGGAAGCTCGCATCGAAGCGCATCCCGCCGGACCAGACCGTGCTGCTCCAGCGCAATCTCATCGTCTCGCACTGCTGCGGCGTCGGCCCGGCGACGCCCGAGCCGATCATCCGCTTGATGATGGCGCTGAAGATCATCTCGCTCGGGCGTGGCGCCTCCGGCGTGCGCCGCGAGGTGATCGAGCAGCTGCAGGACATGCTGGCGCGGAATGTCTATCCGCTGGTGGCACAGCAGGGCTCCGTAGGCGCCTCCGGCGACCTTGCACCGCTTGCACATATGACGGCCGTGATGATCGGCGAAGGACAGGCGATCGTTGACGGAAAAACGGTGTCGGGCGCCGAGGCCCTCAAGGCCGTCGGTCTCGCGCCGCTGACCCTCGGGCCCAAGGAAGGTCTTGCGCTGATCAACGGCACGCAATTCTCGACCGCCTATGCCATATCAGGCGTGCTGCGTGCATTTCGCCTCGCCCGTGCCGCGCTCGTGACCGGCGCATTGTCGGTGGATGCGGCGATGGCCTCGACGGCGCCGTTCCGTCCCGAAATCCAGGCGCTGCGTGGCCATGCCGGGCAGATCGCGGCGGCTGAAACACTCATGGCCTTGCTCGACGGCAGCGACATCCGCCTCTCTCACCTCGAAGGCGACGAGCGCGTGCAGGATCCCTATTGCCTGCGCTGCCAGCCACAGGTCGCGGGCGCAGCGCTCGACCTGATCACGCAGGCCACGCATACGTTGATCGTCGAGGCCAATGCCGTCACGGACAATCCGCTGGTGCTGGCCGAGACCGGCGAGATCGTCTCCGGTGGCAATTTCCATGCTGAGCCGGTCGCCTTCGCCGCCGACACCATCGCGTTGGCGCTGTCGGAGATCGGCGCGATCAGCGAGAGACGCATCGCGACGCTGGTGGATCCCGCGCTGAATTTCGGCCTGCCGCCGTTCCTCACCCCCGATCCCGGCATCAACTCCGGCTTCATGATCGCCGAGGTGACGGCGGCCGCGCTCTATGCCGAGAACAAGCAGCGCGCGCTCGCCTGCTCGATCGATTCGACGCCGACCAGTGCCAACCAGGAGGATCATGTGTCGATGGCCGCACATGCGGCGCGGCGCCTGTCCGATATGGCCGACAATCTCGCCGCAATTCTCGGCATCGAGCTTCTGGTCGCCGCGCAAGGCATCACGCTGCGCGCGCCGCATGCGACCAGCGCGCCGCTGGCCGCCGTCATTTCCGAGCTGCGCGAGCAGGTGCCCGCGCTTGGCGCCGACCGCTACATGGCGGGCGATCTCGCCAAGGCCGCCGCGCTGATCGAAGCCGATGCGCTGCCGACCATCGCGCTCACGGCGCTTCCAACCGATCCGTTTCCAAGACTTGATGAAACGAGACTTGACTGAAGAGGTCTTCCGCATGAACCGCCGACTGGACAACGACCGCACCATCCGCGCGCCCCGCGGCAGCGACATCAGCGCCAAGAGCTGGTTGACGGAAGCGCCGCTGCGCATGCTCATGAACAACCTCGACCCTGAAGTGGCCGAGCGCCCGAGCGAGCTCGTCGTCTACGGCGGCATCGGCCGCGCCGCGCGTGACTGGGAGAGCTTTGACCGGATCGTTGCGGCCTTGCGCAAGCTCGAAGGCGACCAGACGCTGCTGGTGCAGTCCGGTAAGCCGGTCGGCGTCTTCCGCACCCATGCCGATGCTCCGCGCGTCCTGATCGCAAACTCGAACATCGTGCCGCACTGGGCGACGCTCGATCATTTCAACGAGCTCGATCGTCAGGGCCTGATGATGTACGGCCAGATGACGGCGGGCTCCTGGATCTATATCGGCAGCCAGGGCATCGTGCAGGGCACCTATGAAACCTTCGTCGAGGTCGGCCGTCGCCACTACGGCGGCAGCCTTGCCGGAAAATGGATTCTCACCGCTGGCCTCGGCGGCATGGGCGGGGCGCAGCCGCTGGCGGCGACCATGGCCGGTGCGTCGATGCTCGCGGTCGAATGCCAGCCGAGCCGCATCGAGATGCGCCTGCGTACCGGCTATCTCGATCGCCAAGCTGCAACGCTCGACGAAGCGCTCGCGGTCATGACGGAGGCCGCGAAGACGAAGAAGGCGGTCTCGGTGGGCCTGCTCGGCAATGCCGCAGAGATTTTCCCGGAGCTGGTGCGTCGCGGCGTCAAGCCCGACATCGTCACCGACCAGACCAGCGCGCATGATCCGATCAACGGCTACTTGCCGAAGGGCTGGACGCTCGCGGAATGGGAGGCCAGGCGCGCCGCCGATCCGAAGGCGGTCGAGCGCGCCTCGAAGACGTCGATGGTCGAGCACGTCCAGGCCATGCTGGATTTCCATGCGCAGGGCATTCCGACGCTCGACTACGGCAACAACATTCGCCAGATGGCGCAGGACATGGGCCTGAAGAACGCGTTCGATTTCCCCGGCTTCGTTCCCGCTTATATTCGTCCCTTGTTCTGCCGGGGCATCGGGCCGTTCCGCTGGGCCGCGCTGTCGGGCGATCCCGAGGACATTTTCAAGACTGACGCCAAGGTGAAAGAGCTGATGCCTGATGACGAGCATCTGCACAATTGGCTAGACATGGCGAAGGCGCGCATCAAATTCCAGGGCCTGCCGGCGCGGATTTGCTGGGTTGGCCTTGGCGATCGTCATCGCCTCGGCCTTGCCTTCAACGAGATGGTGGCGCGTGGTGAATTGAAGGCGCCGATCGTGATCGGCCGCGATCATCTCGACAGCGGCTCGGTGGCGAGTCCCAACCGCGAGACCGAGGCGATGAAGGATGGATCGGATGCGGTGTCCGATTGGCCGCTGCTCAATGCGCTGCTCAATTGCGCCAGCGGCGCGACGTGGGTGTCGCTGCATCATGGCGGTGGCGTCGGCATCGGCTATTCGCAGCACGCCGGCATGGTCATCGTCGCCGACGGCACGCCGGAGGCGGCGAAGCGCATCGAGCGCGTGCTGTGGAACGATCCTGCGAGCGGCGTCATGCGCCACGCCGATGCTGGCTATGCGATCGCGATCGACTGCGCCCGCGACAAGGGGCTCGATCTGCCGAGCCTGTCGAAGTAGCGCCGTCAGTCGCTTTGCAGCAGCCTTGGCATCGTCGTCCTGGCACCGTCCATGAAGGTCTGGACGGCGTCGCGGACGATGGCGGCGAGATCGGGCGGAATCGGCGTCGCGTAGATGAACTTGCGGATCTGCCGGCTTCTTGCGCTATGAAGGCTGTGAGCTACTGCGCGGCCTGACTTTACGCAATGACCTTGGCCTTAGTGCCTTCGAGGCGCAGCTGTTCCTTCACCAGATAGTCTCCAATCGCATCGCCCGGCATGGGCTTGGCGAAATAGTAACCCTGGATGAAGTCGCATCCCAGGCGGCGCAGGCTGTCGAGCTGGGCGCGGGTCTCGACGCCCTCGACGACACAGGCGATCTCCATGTCGTCGCAGAGGCCCGTGAGCGATTTGATGATCTTGTGGCTGACGGGATTCTCGTTGATGTCGGAAACGAAGCTGCGGTCGATCTTGATCTTGTCCAGCGGCAGGCGGTGGACGTGGCTCAGCGACGAATAGCCGGTGCCGAAATCGTCCAGCGAAATGCCGCAACCCATCGCCTTCAGCGTCGCGATCGACTGTTGCGCGCGCACGAAGTCGAAGGTGACGGCGGTCTCGGTAATCTCGAAGTCGATCCGGTGTGGCGCTAGCCCGCTCTTCTCGATGATGGAGATCAGCGGCAAAATACCCTCCGCCGCGCAAACGTCGTGCGCAGAAAGGTTGAACGAGAGGCGGATGTGATCGGGCCATGTCTTGGCGATGGCGAGTGCGCGCACCAGCAGCGCCCGGGTCAGCGGCCGGATCAGCCCGATGCGCTCGGCGGCCGGAATGAAATCGGCCGGCGAAACCAGGCCAAGGCGGGCGCTGCGCCAGCGCGCCAGGACCTCGAAGCCGGCGGTGTGCTCGCTCATGGCGTCGACGATCGGCTGGAAGACCAGGCCCATCTCGGTGCTGAAATCGGCGGTGCGCAGCAAATTCTCGATGACCCCGCGACTGCGGATCTCGGCCTCGAGCTCGCTCGAGAAGATCACGGTGCGGCCGCGCAGATGGCGCTTGGCATGATAGAGCGAGTAGTCGGCGCACTCGTAGAGCGCTTCCGGCGTCGTCGCGGAGTCCGGAAACGATGCGAATCCGATCGAGCACGACGGCCCGGTATGGCCGGTGTCGAGCTGGTAGGGAAGCTTGACCTGGTCGCCAATGCGCTGGCCGAGCCGGAGCAGATCCGCATCGTCGGGGTCGCCGCACACGACGAGGCCGAACTCGTCGCCGCCGAGGCGGGCGAATTCGACCCGCTGCGGGCCGAAGCCTTCGCAGACCTCGCGGATACGCCGGCCCGCCTCGATCAGGACGCGATCGCCGACCGAGTGGTCGTAATTGTCGTTGATCGGCTTGAAGCCGTCGAGATCGATGATGCCGACCGCGACGCGAACGTTTCTGCGTTCGGCATCGTTGAAGGCGCTCGAGAGCTCGGCGAAGAAGCGGCGGCGGTTCGGCAGTTCAGTGAGGGAATCCAGATTGGCGAGGCGGAAGTTCTCGTCCGAGAGCGCCTGCGTCGCCCCCTGTTGCGCGAGCAGCGACTTGCGGCTGGCGACGAGATCGGCGAAATCGCGATAGTAGATGAACAGCACCGTCACCATCGCGCCGGAAACCAGGAGATTGTTGACCGCGATCGCCTTCAGCGTCGGCTCGCCTGTGGCGAAGAAGAACAGCACATAGGGCACGTCGACGATCAGCGTCACGATCAACGCGGCCGAGCGCAAATGCATCAACGAGAAGCTGCAGCCGATCACGGTGACCGCCATGTAGAAGGCGACTTGGCTCTTGGCGAAGGGATCGCCGTAGGCATAGAGCGCGAAGGACCAGGCGGTGAAGCCGGCGCCGATCGGCAGGGTCAGCCAGTTGGTGGCGCGCAGATTGCGCAGGATGTCGGCATCGCTGCGCACGAGGTGACGCTGGCGTAGCCACCAGAAGGTCCGCAAGCCTGCGAGCACTGTCAGCACGCTCGGCACGATCATCGTCAACCAGTCCGGCGCCACGTTCAGATAGGTGTAGGCGACTGCGATCGTGTTGCTGATGAGGATGAAATAGAGCAGCGGGATCAGCTTGGAGAACGCGTCGAACTGCGCGCGTGCCAGATCCGGATTGTCGGCGGGAACGCGAAACAACCGCGTCGCGGCGGCAAGGTGAGACTTCAAATCGGCAATAGGCATTGAAATACGAGCCCCGGAGTCCCTGAAAACGCGGGCGATCTTGCACGGTCCGGGTAAAGGGCGCGTTAGACCGGGGCGTGCGCGGAAGGCCAGCACCGGTTGCACGCTACCTCAGGAGGTTCCGGTCGCGTGCATTGGTGAGGTCTCGTTAAGGATGTCCGCCGGCAAGGGGCCTGTGTCTCAGACACAAGTCGCCCGTATTCACCGCAGCTACGGCCTGCCAACCATCGTGGCAGCCGGTGGGCTCGGTCCCCCTCACCGTCGGCGAGAGGTGAGGAGCACCATCGATGCAGAGGCCAGATGAGGGCTATTTCGCAGGCTGGAGCGCTGCGGTCTGCTTGGCGAGCTGCTTGTCGAAGTCTTCCGACAGGCCGGTGACGTAGGTTGCAAGCTCTCCCGGTCTGACGAACGGGTTCGGCGCGCCCTCCTTCATCTGCGCGCGCTTGGCCTGCATGCCATAGACCTCCGGATGCGGCCCGAGCAGCACGTCGATCTTCATCGCCTTGGCCTTGGCGAAGCTCGCGCGGTAATCGTCGACGATGCCGGGATAGGTCGGCCGGCCGACCAGCCGGTTCAGCGCAACCGTGCCGCTGCAGAAGAACAGCACCTCGCGGTCTTCCTTGCCGTCCTTGGCGGTCATCTGCCAGCTCGTGCAACCCGGCGAGTGGCCGGGCGTCGCATGCGCCGTCAGCGTGGTGTCGCCGAGCGTGATCTTGTCGCCTTCCCTCACGACACGATCGACCTTCACCGGCGGGAAGGCGAGAGCCTCGTTCTTCTCGTCGCCGGGATAGTAGCCGCCTTCGAGCAGCGGCTTGTCGCGCTCGCCGGCCACGAGCTGCGCGCCGGTCTCCTTCTTGATCTCGGCGAAGCCACCGGTGTGGTCGAGATGCGCATGCGTGTTGAGGATTACCTTGATGTCGGCGACCTTGAAGCCGAGCTTTGCGATATTGTCCTTGATCATGCCGGTCGACTGCGGCATCGCCGTGTCCATCAGGATCAGGCCCTGCGATGTCCTGATGACGTAGACGGCAATGCCTTCGGTCCCGACATAGTAGATGTTGCCGATGAGCTGGAACGGCTCGAACGGCGCCGTCCATTTCTGCATCACCGCTCCGAGGAAATCCTTGATGGTCTGCGCTTGCGCGCCCGTTGCGAACAGAGCCAGTGCGCAAAGCGCGGCCGCGAGTCTTCTCATGATTTGCCTCCCACAGTTTTTTGATCGGGCGGTTGCCGGGGCTCGACCGGCGCCGAGGTTACGTTGCGGCCGGCTTCCGGGGCAACTGTTTCATGTCGGAGACTCCGGGTCGGAATGGCGGCATTTCGGCCGAAAGGCGTGCACAACGCTAGGCGTCCGATCGTCACCCCGGCGGTCGAGCGCATCGCGCCTCTCAGGCTCGTCGCGTTCATGTCGTCGAGGACCTGTCGCGTCAGCACGGTGGTCTGGCCGGGCGTGTTCAGGATCGTCTCTCCGCGTGAGGAAGAGAGTCGATCGGCCTTGTAGGGCGCTGCCGGATCGGTGGCGGGAGCAGCCGTGGCTGCAGGACGTGGCCGTTTGCCCGCGGCGAGTGCCGGCTGTGAGATCGCAAAGGCGATCACGACTAGAAGCAACGGCCTTGCGCGCATATGCGACCTCCCATATCGGGACATCAGCCTAGCACATCGTGACTGTGGTCGCAGAAGAAAGGATCAGGCGGGAACGGCCCGGCGCTCCCGCGCCGGTTCGCGGATCCGCTCGACCGTCCGCGGCTCGGCGAGCCGCGTGAAACTGCGATGGCTCGCCTGTACGGGCGCCTCGACGATGACGCCCTCACAGACGATCTGTCCGCCGAGCATCTTGAATTCCAGCTTGTCGTAGCGCGGCATTGTCTCGCCGGGCGCCGGCGGCAGCAGCCCGACGCTCCCCTGGATGTTCAGCGCGGCCTCGCCGGTGCCGTGAAGCCGCGGATTCCACATCCTGATTCCGCTCTCCGCCCAGCGCTGCCGGATCAACGCGGTGCGATCGGCGGGCTCCGCGGCTCTCGCGCGAACTTTCGGTGCGCTGCCGATCTCTGGAGAAGGACACGCGAGAGCCGGAGTCGGTTCGATGTCGGTGACGTCGCTGGATGGTTCGTCCGCTGCCGTCGCAATGGCTGTGGCGAGCGGAAGATCGTTTCCGGGGGCCGGCGCGATCTCGACGGGGGGCGCTGGGCCGCCGCTGTCGGCAGGGGTTTCAGAGACATTAGCCGGAACGCTATCGGCCTCGCCGAGGAGGACCGGGATTGCTTCGACGGCGACCATTTCGATCCCGGCGGAAACCTCGGGCGAGGGAGCAGCCTCGACGACGGCATCCGAAGCATCAGTCAAAGCGGTCGCGACGTCTGATGATGAAACCACAACCTCTTCTGCAACGACGGAATCGACTTCAGCGGGCGATGCTTCGCCAATGCTGGCGAGATCAGAACCCGCAACTGGCTCGTTCTCCGCATCGGCCGATGAAACCAACACCTCCTCGGCGACGGGTGCCGTCGCGGGTGCCTCGATTTCCGTTACGCTTTCCGGCGATGAGTCCTCGCTGATGCAGATATCGTCGGACGGATTCTCCGCGATGCCAGACACAGCCGCGTTGTTCTCCGCGACCGGAGCCTGGGTGGCGAGGTCAGCGTCGCCATGTACCAGGTCGGTGCCGATCTCGGCGATTGGCGCTTGAGCAGTGGCCGCGACGTCTTCGACCACGGCGGGCGAAGCATCTGTGGCGATCGGCGTGGCCTCAATGTTGCCGCTGTGCGGCGAGGGCCGAAGTCGGGTAAACGCCCAGTTCACCGCAGGGATGCGGCGCAGCAACGATATCAGTCTCGAAAGCACTGGGAGTTGTCCAAGAGGTACTCGGCGTGAGGCTATCGCTGATTCGCGAGCAATGTAAAAACCTGCCCCGGCCGTCACATCCGTGTCAATGTAGGGAGGACCAATTGCAGAACATCCACGCGTCCACTGTGCGTGGCGAATTTCATCCCGCTTAGCGAATTGGAGTTCGCGCTTCCTCCACATGCGCGCGCATCAATTGTCGTTGCGACCTAAGGTGGGCTTCCCGCCGTCATCGCCAGCGGCTATTCAGGACCGTCATTGTCGGGTCAAGGACGGCGCATGAGGAAGCTTGTCACGATCGGAGCGGTTCTGCTCTGGTCCACCATCGCATTCGCACAGGACCGCACCATCACCGTGGCCTCGACCACCTCGACGGAACAGTCTGGGCTGTTTGGCCATTTGCTGCCGCTGTTTGCGAAGGCTGAGGGCATCAGCGTGAAGGTCGTCGCCGTGGGCACCGGTCAGGCACTGGACATCGGACGGCGCGGGGACGCAGACGTCGTTTTCGTCCACGACCGGGCGGCCGAAGACAAATTCATGTCCGAAGGGCAGGGCGTGAAGCGCTTCGACGTGATGTACAACGACTTCGTCATCGTCGGCCCGAAGAGCGACCCCGCGAAGATCGCCGGCAGCAAGGACGTCACCGATGCGCTGCGCAAGATCGCCGCGGCCAAGGCGCCGTTCATCTCGCGCGGCGACAAGTCCGGCACGCACGCGGCCGAGCTGCGATTATGGAAAGAGGCGGGTGTCGACCTCAGTGCCGGCAAAGACAATTGGTACCGGGAGATTGGTCAGGGCATGGGCCCGGCGCTGAACATGGCCTCATCGTCGAACGCCTATCTCCTGTCGGACCGCGGCACCTGGCTGTCGTTCAAGAACCGTGGCGAACTCGCCATCCTGACCGAGGGTGACAAGCGGCTCTTCAACCAGTACGGCGTCATGCTGGTGAATCCTGAAAAGCATCCGAATGTGAAGGCGAAGGACGGGCAGGCCTTCATCGATTGGCTGATCTCGTCGAAGGGGCAGGAAGCGATAGCCGGATACAAGGTCGGCGGCGAGCAGCTATTTTTCCCCAACGCGTCCCACTAACACGAAGGCGACGGTCGACACCGCGACGCTCAGGGCGAGCAGGATCAGTCCGAGCCCGAGCGCCAGCGGCAGATCGCCTTTGCTGGTTTCCAGCGCGATCGCTGTCGTCATCGTGCGGGTGAAGCCGCGGATGTTGCCTCCGACGATGATGATGGCACCGACTTCCGCAATGGCGCGCCCGAACGCCGCGAGAAAGGCCGTCAGCAACGAGGTCCGGCCGAGCGCGAACAGGAGGGCCATGCTGCGCAGCGCCGACAGCCCATCGATCCGCGCCAGGTCGCCGTATTCCGCCCACAGCAGGCTTGCCGGCCGGTGCACCAGCGCCACCACGATCGGCGTGGCCAGCAGCGTCTGCGCAATCACCATGGCGGCCGGCGTGAACAACAAGCCCGCAGCTCCGAGCGGGCCGGACCGCGACAGCAGCAGATAGAGAGCAAGCCCGACCACGACGGGCGGAAGGCCGAGCAGCGCATTGGTCAGAATGACGATGACCTGACGCCCCCGGAAACGAGTGATCGCAAGCAGGGCCCCGAACGGCGCGCCGATCAGGAGCGCGATGATGCTGGCGCTCAGGCTGACCCGTACGGACAATGCGACGATGCCCAGCAGCTCGGCGTCGGCTTCGCCGATTAGCGTGAAGGCGGCACCGACGGATCGCGCGAAATCGTTCATCCGGCCTGACGCTGTTGCGCCGGCTCGATGCCGGTGACCACGTCTGTCGCGCACTCCTTCATCCTTGGCAGCCCCCTGACAGCTTCGGCCGGCGTCGATGGCGAGCCGGGTCCCCCCCCATGCACATCCTCGGATGGCAACTGCACCGGTTCTGGCCGCTGCGGCCGCCACAATCAAGGGGTCACAATTCGGGGTGCTCAGGTGAGCTTTGGTCCATATGGATCGGGCGCCCGACGCCGGGCCTTCATCCAGCTGTGCAGGGGCCGCAGGGCACAAGATCCGGCCATTTCGGGCAGGGAGGAGCCCAAATCCTGGCGCGGTGCGGCCGTGGACGGCTTTATTCCGCCCGTGGATGCACTTAGGAAGGGACAGGATCAGGTCGCACCCGCCCGGTGACGGTGCTAGACCCTGATGCAGGAACAATGGGGCCGGCTGCTACTGGCTCGCCCGCAAAGATGAAGGATGTGACGCAATGATCCAAACCGTTGGCATCATCGGGGCAGGGACCATGGGAAACGGCATCGCGCAGGTTTGCGCCGCGGCCGGACTCTCAGTCGTGATGGTCGACATTTCCGATGCGGCCGTGAACCGTGGGCTTTCGACCGTCGGCGGCAGCCTCGACCGCCTGGTCAAGAAAGAGAAGATGGCGGCGGCCGATCGCGAGGCGACGCTGAAGCGCATCACCGGCACGACCGATCGGGCGAAGCTGTCGGATTGTGACCTCGTCATCGAGGCTGCCACCGAGAACGAGGAGCTCAAGGTCAAGATCCTGAAGGATCTCTGTGCCACGCTGTCGCCGCGTACGCTGATCGCGACCAACACCTCGTCGATTTCGATCACCAAGCTCGCAGCGGCAACCGATCGTCCCGACCGCTTCATCGGCATGCACTTCTTCAACCCGGTGCCGGTGATGGCGTTGCTGGAACTGATCCGCGGCTTGCAGACCTCCGACGAAACCCACGCCGAGGCGCTGGATTTCGCCAAGCGCGTCGGCAAGGTGGCGATCACGGCGAAGAACAGCCCGGGCTTTGCCGTCAACCGCATCCTCTGCCCGATGATCAACGAAGCGATCTTCGCGCTCCAGGAGGGGATCGCGACGGCGGAGGAGATCGATGCCGGCATGAAGCTCGGCTGCAACCATCCGATCGGGCCGCTGGCGCTTGCCGATCTCGTCGGGCTCGACACCATGCTCTCGGTGATGGAGGTCTTTTACAAGGGCTTCAACGATCCTAAATATCGGCCAGCGCCGCTGCTGAAAGAGATGGTCGATGCCGGCCATCTCGGCCGCAAGACCGGGCAGGGCTTCTACATCTATAGCGCCTGATGAAGGCACTGGCGGCGGGCACTCTGCGTCCGCCGCCACATACCGCAATTTGCGCTGCGACAAAGACGCCGCGTGCAATCGGCCCGACAACGAATGGACGGCTCGCGGGAACAACAGACGGACAAGAGAGGACATGTCGGATCGATTGAAGGCCGAACGCGAGGCGGCGGCTGCGCGGCGGAACCTGCTGACTCAGGACGCGATCGAGCGCACCGGGATCACCGAGGAAATGATCGGGGAACTGGTCACGCGCTTCTACGGGCGCGTGCGCGAGGACGCGCTGCTTGGTCCGGTTTTTGCGATCGTCCAGAACTGGGACGAGCATCTCGCCAAGCTCCGGGATTTCTGGTCGTCGGTCGTGCTGATGAGCGGTCGCTATCACGGCTCGCCGATGCGGACGCACCTGCCGCTGAGCCTGGCTGGCGGCCATTTCGACCGCTGGCTTGACCTGTTCGAACAGACCGCGCGCGAAGTCTGTCCGCCGGCGGCGGCTGCGCTGTTCATCGACAAGGCGCGTCGTATCACCGACAGTTTTGAAATGGCATCGGCAACTGTTGCGGGCCGCATCGCTTCGCCGCGTCACGTGCTCAGGTCGTGACATACAGAATGCCTGCTGAAAAACGCGCGGCTCGCGTCGCCGGTGATAGGCGCGTTGCACCAATTCCTACATCGTCGGGCTGATCTGCAAAATCATCATGCCGTCCGCGCATTCCGATATGGAATTCGCGAAAACGCGCTCGCTTGCGGTCGTTCTCGTTCAATCCACGCGAGCAAAGCCATATTGATGCATTGCGGCGCCAATTCTTCGCCTTCTTTTCGGCAGAGTTCCAGCGCCTGCTAGCGCGTATGGTTTGTGCATCGTTCGATCCCAATTCCTCGTTCTCCGAGGGTCCTGCGGAACCCGACGTTGACGCAGGCACGAGGCAGACGCGACGAATCCTGCTGCTGGGTGCGCTTGCGACCACCGCATGTCTCGGCTGTTCCACCCACGCGCGTGCAGATGATCCGCCCGGCTCCGACGAGCGGCCGCAGAAAGGCGATCTGCTCGTCTTTTCCGAAGGCGACAAGGAAGGGAAACTCATCACTGCGGCCGATCTGACGGCGGGCGGACCGCCGGTTCATGCCTGGCCGAAGGATCCCAACACAGCGGTAGTGCGCAGTGCCTCACGGCTCAACGAGATCCTGATCATCAAGCTCGATCCCGCCGAGCTCGACGAGAAGACCCGCGCGCGGGCCGTCGACGGCATCATCGCCTATTCCGCGATCTGCTCGCATGCGGGCTGCCCCGTCACCGCTTGGGTGAAGAGCGATGTCGGTGACAAGGAGGTGCTCAAGTGCATGTGCCACAACTCCGAATACGATCCCCGCGCGGGCGCGCAGGTCGTGTTCGGGCCGGCGCCGCGACGGCTTGCAGCGCTGCCGTTGGCGCTCGCTGACGGTTCGCTGAGCGTCGCCGGCAACTTCATCGGAAAGGTAGGTGCCGCGCAGTCAGGATGATGGATGGTACGGGCCATTGCCCGCGTCACGAGAGGCCGCCTCCGCCGATGGGCGGACGACGGGACGAACGACAAGAATTCACAAGAATTCAAACGGATGAAAAAGGGGAACGTCCATGACCAGGAAGCAATGGTACCTGTCCGGCTTCGTCGCCTTCACCTGCCTCGCCTCGACGGCCGCCGTGTCGGGCCCGATCGAGAATTATTCTCCGGTCACCGCGCAGCGGCTGGAAAATCCGGAGCCAAGCAATTGGATGCTCTACCGGCGCACCTATGACGGGCACGGCTATAGCCCGCTCGACCAGATCAACACCTCCAACGTGAAAAACCTCACACCGGTCTGGACCTTTGCCACAGGCGTCATCGAAGGCCACGAGGCGCCGCCGATCGTCAACAACGGCGTGATGTTCGTGGCGACCCCGATGGGGCAGGTGATCGCGTTGAACGCCAAGACCGGCGACGAATATTGGCGCTACAAGCGGCAGCTCCCCGATGATCTGTTCCAGCTGCATCCGACCAGCCGCGGCGTCGGCCTCTGGGAGGACAAGCTCTACCTTGCCACGACGGATGATCACGTCGTCGCACTGGATGCCAAGACCGGCAAGGTGGTGTGGGACACCAAGGTGCAGGACTACAAGAAGGGCCAGTACATGACCCTGATGCCGCTCATCGTCGACGGCAAGGTCATCGTCGGCGGCTCCGGCGGCGAGTTCGGCGTGCGCGGCTATGTCGCCGCCTACGATGCCAAGGATGGCAAGGAGCTGTGGCGCACCTTCACCATTCCGGGCGAAGGCGAGCCCGGCCATGACACCTGGCAGGGCGACGACTGGAAGAACGGCGGCGGCTCGGCCTGGATGACCGGCAATTACGACAAGGAGACCAAGACGATCTATTGGGGCGTCGGCAACGCCGCGCCCTGGCCCGGCGACTCGCATCCCGGCGACAATCTCTACACATCATCGGTGCTCGCGCTCGATCCCAACACCGGCAAGATCAAGACCCATCACCAGTATCACCAAAACGATTCCTGGGACTGGGACGAGGTCGAAGCGCCAATGCTGATCGACCTGCAGCGCGATGGCCGCAACATCAAGAGTCTGGTCCATCCGGGACGCGACGCGATTTTCTGGGTGCTCGAGCGGACACCGACCAAGATCAACTACGTCGCCGGCTGGCCGTTCGTCTCCACCGACGTCTGGAAGGGCATCGAACCCGAGACCGGCAAGCCGATCGTCGATCCCGCGCACAAGCCGGTCCTCGGTAAACGCGTGGAGTTCTGCCCCTCGCTTTGGGGCGGCAAGGACTGGCCGTCAGCGGCTTACAGCCAGAAAACCGGTCTCGTCTACGTACCCGCCAACGAGAATTTCTGCGGCGGCTTCACCGGTGAGAAGGTCGCGCTGAAGCCTGGCGAGCTCTGGCTCGGCACCAAGCCGGAGGACATCGGCCTCAAGGCGAAGCCTGGCGCGGATCATTTCGGTGAGCTTCAGGCCTGGGATCCCGCCACCGGCAAGAAGGTGTGGCAGCACAACTTCCCGAAATCGCAGCTGTTTGGCTCGGTAACGGCGACTGCGGGCGATCTCGTCTTCGCCGGCGGAACCAACGACCGCAACTTCCGCGCCTTCAACGCCAAGACCGGCGAGCTGCTGTGGGAGCAGAAGACGAACTCCGGCATCATGGGCATGCCGGTGTCCTACGAGATCGACGGCACGCAGTACATCGCGATCCAGTCGGGATGGGGCGTGGATGCGCAGCGGATCCAGGATGCGCTCGTGACCAACAATATCGGCATCGAAGCCAATGTGCCGCAGGGCGGCGTCATCTGGGTCTTCGCACTGAAGAAATAGCTCCGCGGGCGGATCGAAAGATGCGGAGCAGCCGGGGGGTGGCGAATGCGGCGGACGGCAACGTCCGCCGCATTTTTGCTGTGGCGCGCTGTCTTCCTTCTCCCCTCATGTCCGCCGAAGCCCTGGCGAAGGCGGATGTGGGAGAAGGTGGCGCGAAGCGCCGGATGAGGGGTTTTCTCCGCGAGTAACGAGTGCGACCCGTTGTTGCGGAGGCAAACCCCTCACCCAAGCGAGATCGTGGCACCCAGCCTCGCGGCCCTCTCCCACAGGGGGAGAGGGTACATCAATTGGCACCGGCGAGGATGTGGACCGTGGCCATAACGGCGCTGAAGGGCGCTGCCTGCAAAGCCTACTTCCCCTCGCGCTCCACCTTGCCCTTCTCTTTCTGGTTCATTTCGCGAACCTTCGGGTCCGGATTGTGCTGCCCCGTGGTCTGGGTGGTCGAAGCGGGCGGGGCATTGGCGTTGGGAAGCGAGTTCTGATCGGGCGCTGTCGGCCGCGTGGCGGTCGTCGGCGGCGTCGTGTTGGTCTGGGCAAACGCACCAGTGGTGGTCAAAAGAAAGGCGCTCGACAGCGAGACTGCGAGCGCCTTGGAGATGTTGGTCATCGATCTGCTCCTGTCAGATCGATGCAAACGGCGCGAGGCCGCTTGTGTTCCGAAGCGCGATAGACATCTATCGCGCTCCCTTGGTTGGGCATGATCTATCCGGAAAACCGGTGTCCACTTTTCCGGATCATGCCCTATGCCTCCAATTGCTTGCCGATCGGAAGCGAGCGGATGCGTTTTCCCGTCGCGGCGAAGATCGCATTGATCAGGGCCGGTGCGAACGGGGGAACACCGGGCTCGCCGACGCCGCTCGGCGGCGTGTCGGGTCCGGGCGGCACGATGTAGACGTTGGTCACCAGTGGGGACTCGTCCATTCGGATGACCTGGAAGTCGTCAAAATTCTTCTGCTGCACCTTGCCGTCCTTGAACGTGATCTCGCCGTACTTGGCGAGACTGAGCCCCATGATCGCCGCGCCCTCGATCTGCGAAGCGATGCGCTCGGGGTTGACATAGGTGCCGCAGTCGATCGCGGTGTCGACCCGAGGCACCGTCAGCTTGCCCTTGTCGTCGACGGCAACCTCGATGATGGTTGCGATGTAGCTGACGAAGCTGCGGTGCACGGCGATGCCGAGGCCGTGGCCCTTCGGCACCTGACGGCCCCATTCGCCCTTCTCGGCGACCAGTTCGACCACCTTGCGCAGGCGCGCGGTGTCGATCGGGTAGCTGTCCTGGGGTTCGCCGTAGTTCCACAGGTCCTTCACGTTGGGCTTGACGATGCGCGGCGAGCCGATCAGCTCGAGCAGCATGTCCTTCTGGTCGCGGCCGGTGGCTTGCGCGATCTCGGCGACCATCGACTGCACGGCGAAGGCACGCGGGATGTTCGAGACCGAGCGGAACCAGCCGATGCGGGTATGTGCGGCTGCTTCCGGATTCTCGCAGGAGATGTTGGCGATCTCGAAGGGCATATCGACGAGACCCATGCCGATCTCGAACGGTGCCTGATGCACCGTGCCGGCGGCAAAGGTCGAGGCGATGCTGGGAGCCACGCTGCGGTGGCGCCAAGCGATCACCTTGCCGTTCTTGTCGAGACCGGCTTCGATCCGCTCGACCGAGACGGTGTGCAGGAAGCCGTTGTGGATGTCGTCCTCCCGCGTCCACTGCACCTTCACCGGCGCACCGAGCTCCTTCGACAAGAGCGCGGCTTCGAGCGCAAAATCGCATTTGGACTTGCGGCCGAACCCACCGCCGAGCAGCGTCACATTGACGGTGACGTTGTCCTCGGGAATGCCGAGCGTCTTGGCGACGTCCTCGCGCGTGCCGCCGGGGCTCTGCACCGGCGCCCAGATCTCCGCCTTGTCGCCCTTGACGTCAGCAACCGCCACCGGCGGCTCCATGGCGACATGGGCGAGATGCGGGATGTAGTACTCGCCGATGATCACTTTGTCGGCGCTCTTGAGGGCAGCCTCCGCATCGCCCTCCTGGCGCAGCACGAGGCCAGGCTTGCGCGAGGCCTCTTCGAGCTCCTTGCGGTAGGCGACCGAGTCGTATTTGCCGTTCGGACCGTCGTCCCAGACCAGCTTCAGCGCGTCGCGTCCCTTGATCGCCGCGCCAGTGTTGCGCGCGATCACGGCAACGCCGCCGAGCGGCTGGAACTTCGACGGCCATGGCCAGCCGCGCACCTGCATCACCTTCTCGACGCCGGGGACTTTCAGCGCCGCGTCCGGATCGAACGAGACCAGCTTGCCGCCCGTCACCGGCGGGCGCGCGATCACGGCATATTTCATGCCAGGCAAGCGAACATCCGCGCCATAACGCGCCTTGCCGGTGGTGATGTCGTGAAGATCGACGATGCCGACCTGTCCCTTGCCGAGATAACGGAAGTCCTTGGGATCCTTCAGCTTGAGGCTTTCAATGCTCGGCACCGATTCCTTGGCGGCATCGGCGGCGAGCTCGCCGAAGCCGAGCTTGCGTCCGCTGGCGCTGTGAACGACCTCGTGATTGACGGCTTTGACCTCGGTCGCCGGCACGCCCCAGCGCTTTGCAGCGGCCTGCTCCAGCATGGTGCGGGCGGAGGCGCCGATCTGGCGCATCGGGATCAAATAGTGCCGCGTGCTGCGTGAGCCATCGGTGTCCTGGTTGCCGAACCTGACCTCGTCGCCATGGGCCTGCTGCACCTTGACCCTGGACCAGTCGGCTTCCATCTCCTCGGCGACGATCAGCGGCAGGCTGGTGCGCACGCCGGTGCCCATTTCCGAACGGTGCGCGATGATGGTGACGATGCCGTCCTGGCCGACCGAAACGAACACGCGCGGATCGACCACGACGCCGTGAGGCATCTTGCCGGCACCGGTTTCATAGGCGAGCGCTTGGCGCGACATCACGGGGGCGGCGAGCACGAAGCCGCCGGTGACGCCGAGCCCCTTCAGGATGCTGCGGCGCGAGACCTTCTGGATCCCGATATGCTTTTCGAAGCCGCGAAGCTTGCGGGGATTGTCGATGAAATTCATGTCACACTCCCGTCGATGCGAGATGGACGGCGTTCTCGATGCGCTGGTAGCAGCCGCAGCGGCAGATGTTGCCGGACATCGCCTCGCGGATCTGGTCATGCGAGGGTTTTGGGTTGTCCATCAAGAGGGCTGCGGCCTGCATGATCTGGCCGGTCTGGCAGAAGCCGCATTGGGGCACGTTGACCTGGCGCCAAGCCTTCTGCACCGGATGATCGCCGTTGGGGTGCAATCCCTCGATCGTGGTGACCTCGCGTCCGGCAACGTCGTTGACCGACGTGACGCAGGCGCGAACCGCTTCCTTGTCGACGATGACGGTGCAGGCACCGCACAGGGCCTGGCCGCAGCCGTATTTGGTGCCGGTCAGCCCGGCCTCGTCACGCAGGAACCAGAGTAGCGGGAGATCCGGGTCGCCGTCCCAGCTCTGTTCCTGGCCGTTGATCTTTACCTTGATCATGATCGTCCCTCGCTCTTCATAAGCATGCCAAATTCAAAGTCCTCGTCGCCGGTCGGCGACGGTTCTTGCATCGTCTCGCCACATCCTGCCGTCATCCCGCGCGGGCAAATCCCGAACCGTGGCAGGAACACCAATGGCGATGTCTGGATATGCTCGATACCTCCCGTTTTGTTCTTAATTGATTGTAGTTCGCGCGGCATCGTGACGGCGCGATCGTAGCAGAGACCGCTCCGGCCCGGCGTTCACAGCCGAGTGTTCTCACCGGGAAAACATTGCATCGATGGTTTGTCAAAAGCTGGGCGCGGCTTCATGCCGCGTGCTTACGAAACCGGCGCGAAAAAGGCTTCGTCCGCCAGGAAGACTGCGGACGAAGCAGGATGCCTCAGTCGAGGGAGGGAGAACGCAAGCACCGCGAACTTCAAGCCGGAAGCAGACGGCCCTGCGCAGTCATTCAGAGACCAGGACTGAGGAGCTGATGGCCCTCACATATGCGTGGTGCAGAAACGGCGGCATCGCCGCGGTGGTCCCGGACCGGGGACCCGTGCGGCTCGCGGGTGGCAATAGGCGCCAGCGAGCCGCAGAAGGTCTGGCCAAGGGCTCGGGCCGCCCAGCCAGCTCAGGCAGCCTGCCTAGGCGGCTTTGGCTTTCGCGACATGCGTCGCGATCGCGTCCATCAGCGCCGGCGACAGGCAGTCATAAGGCTCGAGGCCGATCTCCTTGAGCCGCGAGCGGATGCCGGCCATCTGCTCGGGCTTCACGCCCGATTCGATCACCGAGGAGACGAAGGCGGCGAATTGCGGCGCCTGCGAGCCCTGCTCCTGGAACAATTCGGGATGGATGAAATCGAGGCCATAGAACGGATGGTTCTTGTTCTCGATCCGGCCGTACATGTGCGTGCCGCAGGCCTTGCAGGCGTAGCGCTGGATCACCGCGGAGGGATCGACGATCTGGAGCTTATCGCCGTTCTCGAGCACGGTGACGTTCTGGCGCGGGACCACGGCGACGACGGAGAAGATCGCGCCCTGCGGTTTCCAGCATTTGGTGCAGCCACAGGCGTGATTGTGCGCGACGTCGCCCTTGATGCCGACCTTGACCGGATGGTCGTTGCATTTGCAGACCAGCGTGCCGCCGGCAAAGCTGCCGGTGCCTTGTTTGATGCCGTTGTCAATCGAGGGATGGAGTGCAACAGTCATGGGTCGATCCTCCTTGGTGTGATGGCTTTCGAGCTAGTACACGACGACTGAACGAATGGATTTGCCCTCATGCATGAGGTCAAAACCCTTGTTGATCTCTTCGAGCTTGAGCACGTGGGTGATCATCGGATCGATCTGGATCTTTCCGTTCATGTACCAGTCGACGATCTTCGGCACGTCGGTGCGCCCGCGCGCGCCGCCGAAGGCCGTGCCGCGCCAGTTGCGCCCGGTGACGAGCTGGAACGGGCGGGTGGCGATCTCCTTGCCGGCTTCGGCGACGCCGATGATGATCGAAGTGCCCCAGCCGCGATGGCAGGCTTCCAGCGCCTGGCGCATCACGGTGGTGTTGCCGGTGCAGTCGAAGGTGTAGTCGGCACCGCCATCGGTTAGGCCGACGAGGTGCTGAACGATGTCGCCGGTGATCTTCTTCGGGTTGACGAAGTCGGTCATGCCGAACCTGCGGCCCCATTCCTCCTTGGAGTCGTTGATGTCGACACCGATGATCTTGTCGGCGCCGGCCATCTTCGCGCCCTGGATGACGTTAAGGCCGATGCCACCGAGGCCGAACACGACCACGTTGGAGCCCGGCGTGACCTTGGCAGTGTTGACCACGGCACCGACCCCGGTGGTGACACCACAGCCGATGTAGCAGCTCTTGTCGAACGGTGCGTCCTCGCGGATCTTGGCAACCGCGATCTCGGGCAGCACGGTGAAGTTCGAGAAGGTCGAGCAGCCCATGTAGTGGTAGATCGGCTTGCCCTTGTAGGAGAAGCGGCTGGTGCCGTCAGGCATCACGCCCTTGCCCTGCGTCGCGCGGATCGCGGTGCAGAGATTGGTCTTCTGGCTGAGGCAGCTTTTGCACTGCCGGCATTCGGGCGTGTAAAGCGGGATGACGTGATCGCCCGGCTTAACCGAGGTCACGCCCGGGCCGATCTCGCGGATGATGCCCGCTCCCTCATGTCCCAGGATCGACGGAAAGATTCCCTCGCTGTCGAAGCCGTCGAGCGTATAGGCGTCGGTATGGCAGATGCCCGTCGCCTTGATCTCGACCAGGACTTCGCCGGCCTTCGGGCCTTCCAGATCGACCTCGACGATCTCGAGCGGCTTCTTGGCTTCGAAAGCAACGGCGGCACGTGTCTTCATCTTAGAACTCCTCAGATTCTCGCAGGGCGCCAAGAGGTAGTCTCGGCAGTCCTCGTAGCGTTCATTTCTTGCCCATGCAGGCGTCTTCCGCCTTGGTGTAGGCCTCCGTTTTCTCCTCCTTCTTGGAGGGACGCTGCCGGCCCCATGCTTCGGTGGAGCGGGCGCGCAGATAGACGTAGAGATCGTCCATGTAGCATGCGACGTTCGGATTATCGCCGAAGGCCGGCATCACGTTCTCGGAGGCCGTCGAGATGTTCTTGCGGCCGGAGGCGACGACGCCGAGGAAGTCGCCATAGCTCATCGTCTTCAGCGAATCCTTCAGCGCCGGGGCATAGGTCGAGCCCATACCGTCGGGGCCATGACAGACATGGCAGTCCGAGTGATAGCGGCGGTATCCGGAATAGGTGAACCAGTCCACGGTGCCGTCGGCCGAAATCTTGTAGGTGGGATTTCCCTCCTTATCGAGCCACTTCCCGTCATCTTCCTTCTTCACCGCGGTCGGGTCGCCCGGACCCTCCGCGACCGCTACGCCTCCGGACGCAACGAAGATCATCATCACAGCAACGACAGAGCAGATTTTACGCAAGAGAGTTTTCCTCGAAGGCGTTCGGTGGAGACGACCCGGCGCGTGGAGGTGATTCCACGCGCCGGAGCGATGCTGAGCGAGGCCTAGTTCGGCAACGAGAACACGGTCAGCGTGCCGCCGAGCGCCGTGTAGTTGCTGAGGGCCGCGTAGCCGCCGACGGCGCCGAGACCTGCGGTCGGATCGGTCAGACCCGCCGCCAGACCGATGCCGGCCCAGCCGCCCACGCCGGAGAGCACGGCAACGTACTGCTTGCCATTGTTCTCATAGGTGGTGACGTTGCCGATGATGCCGGAGGGAGTCTTGAACTTGTAGAGCTCCTTGCCGGACTTGGCATCGACCGCCTTCAGGTAGCCTTCGAGCGTGCCGTAGAACACCACGCCGCCGGCCGTTGCGAGCGCACCCGACCAGACCGAGAACTGCTCCTTGTTCGACCAGACGATCTTGCCGGTCTTGCCGTCCCAGGCGATGAAGTTGCCCATGTGGCTTTCACCCTGCGGCGGATACATCGAGAGCGTCGCGCCCACATAGGGCTGGCCCGCGGTGTAGCTCACCTTGAACGGTTCGTAGTCCATGCAGACGTGGTTGGTCGGAACGTAGAACAGCTGCGTATCCGGCGAGTAGGCTGCCGGCTGCTCGTCCTTGGTGCCGAGCGCGGCCGGGCAGATGCCCTTCACGTTGACGTCCTCGCCCGCCTTGTCCGTCGAAGCTGCGTCGAGCACCTTCGGGCGGCCATAGGTCGGAGAGCTCTTGTTCATGTCGACGCCGGAGGTCCAATTCACCTTCGGATCGTATTTCTCGGCGACCAGCAGTTCACCGTTCTCGCGGTCCATGGTGTAGGCGAGTCCGTTGCGGTCGAAATGAGTCAGCAGCTTGCGCGGCTGGCCGTTGATCTGCTGATCCGTGAGGATCATCTCGTTGACGCCGTCATAGTCCCACTCGTCGTGCGGCGTCATCTGGTAGACCCACTTGGCCGTGCCGGTGTCCGCGTCGCGCGCGAAGATGGTCATCGACCATTTGTTGTCACCCGGACGCTGCTTCGGATTCCAGGTCGAGGGGTTGCCCGATCCGTAGTACACCGTGTTCAGAGCGGGATCGAAGGACATCCAGCCCCAGGTGCAGCCGCCGCCGATCTTCCACTGATCGCCCTGCCAGGTCTTCAAGCTGGAGTCGGCTCCGACCGGCTTGCCGAGCGACATCGTCTTGGCCGGATCGAACTTGATCTGGTCATCCGGACCTTCGGAATAGGCGCGCCAGACCTGCTTGCCGCTCTTGAGGTCGTATGCGGTGACGTGGCACTGCACGCCGAACTCACCGCCGGAGATGCCGACCAGGACCTTGTCCTTCACGACCAGCGGAGCCGATGTGCCGGTCTCGCCCTTCGCCGGATTGCCGTTGGTCACCGACCAGGCCACCTGGCCGGTCTTGGCGTCGAGCGCGACGAGGTTGGTGTCGGCCTGATGCAGGATGATCTTGCCGTCGCCGTAGGAGAGGCCGCGGTTGACCGTGTCGCAGCACATCACCGGAATGACGTTCGGATCCTGCTTCGGTTCGTACTTCCAGATGATCTTGTTCTCGTTGGAAAGGTCAATAGCGTAGACCTTGTTCGGGAACGGCGTGTGGACGTACATGACGTTGCCGATGATCAGCGGGCCGCCTTCATGGCCGCGCAGCACGCCCGTCGAGAACGTCCACGCGACCTGGAGCTTGCCGACGTTCTGAGCGTTGATCTGGTTCAGCTTGGAATAGCGGGTGTTGGCATAGTCACCTGCCGGCATCACCCAGTCCTTCGGGTTCTGCTGCATCTTTATCAGCTCGTCATTGGCTGAAGCGCTGCCGACGGCGAGAGCCGCCGCAGAGCCGAGATAGGTCGCCAGTAGCACCTTGCGCATAGTTATTCCTCCGTTGGTCTCGTTTATTGTTTCCGAAGCATTGCTGAATCGCCGGGCTTCTCGTCCGGCGTCTGCTCGTGCAGGGCGGTCACGATTGGGACCAGAAACGATGCTGTGCTGTTTCCTCCTCCTGATGAGAGCCACGGGTCCACGTGCGGGAGCGGCCCGTTCTTGTTGTTCCTGCCGCAATCACTAACGACTTCGTCATAGGGAAACTTGCCCAAGAGGGAAGCCGTTTTGCTCGACAGCGCACGGAGGCGAAGATTTTGATTTTGCAGTAGCGAATTCAGCGGCTTCGGTGCGCCTTTGAGACCCCGTCTGCGCGCAGGTTCCCCTTGACGGCGCTGCAACTAAGGCGGAGGATTAAGTTTCAGGAGTGGCAATGGAACGATGATGCTCGTTGCAAGAGACCGCTCAAATTCGAGGTAAACGTCACGCAATCATGGCTGAGGGCTCCGGCAGCGCTGGTTGCGATTCGCGCCGAATCTCCGGATCAAATCAGTGGCTGGATTAATGTCCGACACCATTCACACGCTCTCGACGATGGGAATGACGCCGAAGCGGCAGATCCAGAGCTGGATCGACGGGCTGACGAGCCTGTGCGGTTATTTCGACGTCGATCCACTGGAGGCGTCCTCGCTCGAAGGTCGCATCGATTACACCACGGTCTCGCGTCTGAAGCTCTGCCAGATCGAGGTCAGCCAGCATCGCATCGCGCACACGCTTGCGCGCGCCAAGGGCAACGAGCACCCGTACATAAAAATCCACTTCCAGACCTACGGCGTGTCCTATTTCGAGCAGGAAGGCCGCCACATCGAAATCAATCCCGGCGACATCATCGCCTACGACGTCTCCTGCCCGCATTCGATCATCAGCCCCGCCTTTACCCGTCACGACGTGGTGATCGTGCCGAAAGCGCTGCTGCGCGACCGCGGATTCCCGTCGCAGCGGATGCCTGCCTATAAGCTGACGGCGAAGACGGGCACCGGACGGATCGCCCACGATTTCGTCCATGCCACCTTTGACGAGGCCGCGAAGCTCTCGGCGAACAGCGCGGTCGGCGTCGCCGATTCGCTGATCGATCTGTTGCTGCTGCCGCTGCGCGAAGCCGACACGATGTTCGATCGTGTCGGACCCGAAGCGACGTATGTGCGCGCGCAGTTCTTCATCCGCGAGCACTTGCGCGATCCTGACCTGTGCATCGACCAGATCTCGGCCGAGCTCGGCTGCTCCAAGCGCTATCTGCACATGCTGTTCTCGGAGCGCGGCACCACGGTGAGCGACTACATCTGGCAGGCGCGGTTGCAGAACTGCCGCCAGGAGCTCGAGGCCCATGCCGGCAAGACCATCACCGACGTCGCCTTCTCCTGGGGCTTCTCCAGCTCATCGCATTTCAGCCGGGTGTTCCGAAAATATTTCGGCGTGGTGCCGTCCTCGATCCACAAGGCGCAGCAGGGCGCGGCCAGCTCGGGCGAGCATTAGGCGCACGCCTGAGAATTTCCGGCGCGCTTACGTCGTCGCAACATAGGGAATGCCGGCCAGGAGAGCGACGAGCAGCATCGCGTTCACCAGCATTCCGCTCCAATGCAGCCGGCGCAACCGACGTGGGGCGTCGGCATCGCCGGCCTCCGTCGCGCTGAGCTGGTCATCGACCCTTTGCATGAACCAGCGACGTCCCCAGATCGCCAGGGCTGCGATAGTCCCGACGCCGAGCCCGGCAAGCAGGCGACCGTTGAGGAGGAGAGCCATCGTTCCGATGGCAGCGGCGACGCGCATCACCAGGAAATGAGCGTTGAACATTCCGCGCAGCAGCTGGGCGACGGGCTGGATGTCGAGCCTCACCAGCAGGAAGGCGGGCGATGCCAGCGTGAAATAGCCCATCGGAAAAAGCAGGATGATCAGAACGGCGACGGCGACTGCATCCGGTGTCATGCGATCGGCCCTTCTTGTCCGCAGAGGCGCGCAATCATAGGGGAAAATCCGCGACCGACGCTAGGCTTTGGTTGGACTGCAGGCCGGTGCGCGTCATTGGCTACATGCGCTGCGGCGAATGATTTCCGGGGTCGCCCTGCGGGCGCCCCGGAATGACAGGCAATCACCGCTGAATGATCCTGGTCCAGACATCGCCGAGGATCGCGGGCTCGCGCGGTGGCAGATAGGTGAGGCCAGCCTGCTTGCCGAATTCGGCGATCTTGCCCTCGGCTGCAAGCTCCGTCAGCGCCTTGTTGACGGCCTCGATCAGTGCGCCTTCGCTGGCGAGTCCGACATAGCCGCGATTGGCTCCGATCGGGTAGTAGTATCCGGACGCCGTGACCGCCGTGTCGGGGTGCGCGGCGCGATGGGCATCGAAGCGGGCAAGATCGATCAGCGTCGCATCATGGTCGCCGCGCTGGAGCGCGCCGAGGAGATCGTCGCGACCGGGGACGAGATGGGTGATGTTGTCGATCAGGCGTCCCTTGTCGAAGGTCATCAGGATGGCGTCGCCAAGCGATCCGCTTTCGATGACGAGACGAAGGCCGGCGAGATCGCTGATGTCGCCGATCTTGCGGCCGCGGGCCTTCGGTCCGAGCACCACCGTCATCGGCGAATAGATGTAAGGCTGGCTCGGCGCGAGCACGCCCAGCGGGACGCGGCGGCGCCGATCGTCGCGTGTGGCGCCGGCGAAATCCGGCAAGCGCGCTGTCTTCATCCCGGGCACGACGAGCGAATCCTGCGTCAGCGCGTAGCCGCCGACGAGCGAGCAGCGCCCATCCGAGAGCAGCGCGTTGGCTTCGAGCTGCGGGCTCGAATCCTCGTCCAGTTTGCTCTCGAACCACTGGATCGCCAGCGGTCGTCCGAGCCGCTCCGCAACCGCCTTGCCCAGCAGCAGGTCGAAGCCGGCATCCGGCTTGCCGCGGTGATGCACCGAGAGCGGCGGCCGGTCCTCGTCGAGACAGATCTTCAGAGCATCGTCGGCCGCAGGAGCGACCGACGTCATCACGGAAAGAACGGCCGCAACGCTCCAGGCAAGGCGCCTGCCCCTCATGGCTTTCTCCGGCTGGAGATGAAGGCCCAGAGATCCCCGATCTGGTCGTCGCTGAGGATGTCGCCCCAGGGCGGCATCTTGTTGTTCTTGCCGTTCTTGACCGTGGTGACGAAGCGCGTCTTGTCGTCCGGGAAGACGCGCAGGTCCGGCGTGATGGTGCCGGAGTTCATCAGGTTGGGACCGTGGCAGTGTGAGCATTTCTCGGCATAGGTCGACTTGCCGTGGTCGATCTGCGCCTGCAGTGGATTGCCGGTTGAGTCATCCGCGGCGCGAACGGTCGCCGCAAGCGCGACCGTCAGCATCGCGGCGGTGGCGAGGCTCGCCACCGTCCTGTGTGATACTTCTCTCAGCATCGTGCCGTGGCTACTGCTTGACCGCAAAGACCCACAGCGAGCCGCCGGGCGGCACTTTGGCAAGCCGCTCGTCGCCGGAGAACAACGAGTAGACGCCGCCATAGCCGCTCGTCACCGCAACATATTGCACGCCGTCCTGCTGCCAGGTCACCGGCTGTCCCTCGATGCCGGACCCGGTCTGGAAGTGCCAGAGCTTCTTGCCGGTGTCGGCATCGAAGGCCTCGAACTCGCCGGTCAGCTGACCTGAGAACACCACGCCTCCGGCCGTCGACAGCACGCCCGAGAAGCGCGGAATATCGCTCGGCGCTTCCCACTTCGACTTGCCGGTCAGGGGGTCGATGGCCTTGAGGTGACCGCGCGGTCCGTCTCCGAACTCCCAGGGATCGGTCAGATCCATGCCGAGATACCATTCACCCTGCTTGAAGGTGACGGGCTCCGCCTTGTATTTGCCGCCGAAGTTGAGCGTGTTGGCATAGGCGAGGCCGGTCTGCGGGTTGAACGACATCGGCTCCCAGTTCTTGCCCCCGAGGATGGACGGATAGACCGTGACCTTCTTGCCCTCGCGCGCGTCCTTGGAAACGTCGGTCTCGATCGGACGTCCGGTCTTCATGTCGATCCCGGTCGCCCAATTGACCTTCACGTAAGGATTGGCCGCGAGCAGCTTGCCGTTGGTGCGATCGAGCACGTAGAAGAAGCCATTGCGGTTGGCGTCCATCAGCACCTTGGTCGGCTTGCCCTCGACGTTCATGTCGGCGAGCACCATCTCGGCCACCGAGTCATAGTCGAACGGATTGTTCGGCGAGAACTGATAGTGCCACTTGATCTTGCCGGTCTTGGGATCCATCGCCAGCACGGAGCAGGTGTAGAGATTGTCACCGGGGCGCACCGACGAATTGAACGGGCCGGGATTGCCGATGCCCCAATACACCGTGTTCAGCTCCGGGTCATAAGAACCCGTGATCCAGGTCGAACCGCCGCCGAGCTTCCAGGTATCGCCCTTCCAGGTGTCGCCGCCGGGTTCGTCCGGCGAGGGGATCGAGTAGGTGCGCCAGAGGTGCTTGCCCGTCGCCGGATCCCAGCCGTCGATGAAGCCTCTTGTGCCGAATTCGGCGCCGGAGATTCCGGTGATGACGACGCCGTCGGCAACCAGCGGGGCGACCGTCATCGAATAGCCTTCCTTGATGTCGGCCGCCTTCTGCCGCCACAGCTCCTTGCCATTCTTGGCGTCGAGCGCGATCACGTGGGCGTCGAGCGTGGTGCGGAACACCTTGCCGTCGTAGAGCGCCGCGCCGCGATTGATGATGCCGCAGCAGACGATGCGCGGGGTCTCGGCGGGATACTCGACCTTGGTCTTCCAGATCTGCTTGCCGGTCTTGGCGTCGACCGCCATGGTCGCGTTGTGCGAGGTCACGTAGATCACGCCCTGGTACACCAGCGGCTGCGATTCCTCGCTGCGATCGTCGTTAAAGGAGTAGTTCCAGACCGGGACGAGGTTCTTGACAGTGTCCTTGTTGATCTGGTTCAGCGTCGAGAAGCGCTGGAGATTGTAGCCCATTCCGTAATTGAGAACGTTCGACGTGTCGGTCGCCCCCTTGACCAGCTGCTCGCTGGTTTGTGCATTTGCACAGGTTGACGCAAGCATGACGAGGCCTGCGGCCATCGCAAAGCGTTTCATCCGTTCCTCCCAATTTGCGCGCCTTTTGACGCTGCGGCAGCAACACTCCGTCGGAAAGCAAAACGCGTCAATACGAAAGTCGCAAGTGTCGTGCCGATATCGCTGGAGGCTGGTCCGGTCACCTCAGGGAAACCTTACGCGAGCAACTCCCACTTGTGCGGACACGCTGAGATAATTCCGCGGTACGAAGCAGTCTCGGGTGCCCGATCGCCGGACGCTCGGCCGGGCTCCCGGGCGGTGACGCGCGCAAGTTGGCGTTTCGGGACTTGAACCGGGGTCCGCTTGTGGATTTATGTCGCTTCTGTCCCCATCGATCCGGGACTCTTCGTCAGGGAGGTTTTGATGATTTCGCGTCGTTCAATTGCCCTTGCGCTTACGATTGCATTGTCAGCCGGTCCGGCGTGGTCGGCCTCGGGCAATGCGGTCAAGTTGCTCGACACCGACAATGACGGCACGCTCGATCTTGCCGAGGTGAAGAAGGCGGCCGCCGCATTGTTCGCAAAGCTCGATCGCGATCATGACGGCACGCTCGATGCGCGCGAATTGCGTGGACGGTTGACGGCGAAAGAACTCGCTGCCGCCGATCCCGACCGCGACGGGACCCTTACGCTCGACGAATATCTGTCCGTGGTCGAGCAGCGCTTCAACGCAGCGAATCCCGACAAGGACGGAACGCTGGATGCGAAGGAGCTGAACTCGCGCGCCGGCCGCGCGCTGTTGCGATTGCTGCGGTGAGCGCTGCAATCGGAACGGACATGACGAGCGCAACATTCGCGATCGTTCCGGTCTGACGCGCGGGAACATCGGGCTTCTCTGTAACACCGGCAGCGCCAGCACCGACAAGGATGCTGGTTCTGGTCCGGTCACCGTGGGCTCCGCGCAGTCGCACTCGCCCAGTTCAGCGACTGATACCAATCAGCACCCGCCGACCAGCACGATGAATCGTGCAAGCGGTGAAACGGCGACTTCGTCCGAGGATGCGCAGCGGCAAATGCAGAGTGAGCCGACGGCGGCTCAGCGTGCCGAAGGCGCCAAGCCGAACGCGGAAATGGCCGACAAGGGCTGCTGACCGCGCCATTGTCGATTCGGCGTGCGGTGCGTTGCACAAGGTGATGTCTCGCGGGTCGCTTTTGACCAAGAGGGAACTGGCTTTGTCCGAGAGAGAAATGCAGCCACGAAGAATCGACACAGACGCGCTCGACGGTCGAATCGAGGCTTGAACTGCACCTGACGCAGCCCTAGGTTTTGCGCCGCGCGATGTCGCGCTCAATACCTCGGGAGACCCGAATGGCTTGGAAAGCTCCGAAGATCGTGGAAGTGCCGGTCGGCATGGAAATCAACATGTACGCCTGCGCTTCGCGCAAATAAGACCGACGATCTGCCGCGGCTTCGATGGCGAACGCCGTCGCAGCCGTGGCAGTGTCTTGGCGTCAAAGCAGTTCATCTG
Source organism: Bradyrhizobium sp. STM 3561 (assembly GCF_045571455.1). Classification (NCBI taxonomy): domain Bacteria; kingdom Pseudomonadati; phylum Pseudomonadota; class Alphaproteobacteria; order Hyphomicrobiales; family Nitrobacteraceae; genus Bradyrhizobium; species Bradyrhizobium sp. STM 3561. Next base: position 4,514,967 of record NZ_CP120695.1, on the reverse strand, counting down.
GCTTCGTAACGTCGTGCCGCGATGGCGGTCGATGAGCGCGCTCGAAAGCCTCAACCGCCAGTGCGGCATCCTGCCCAGCGTTGCTGCCGCTTTCCTGACGATGTGGTCGAGACCGTAACGCGGATCGGCGTTCATCCAGCACGAACCTTGAAACGTGCGTAGCGAAGCGCAAGGGTAGGCAGGACCAGCAGACTAAGTGCCATCGAGGTCATGAGACCGCCAAGGATGACGATCGCCATCGGGCCTTCGATTTCACGACCTGGTTCCCCTGCGCCTATGGCGAGCGGCAGCAATCCCAAGCCGGTGACGAGAGACGTCATCAGGATCGGGACAAGACGATCCGCCGCCCCCTCGATCGCGGTTTCAGGTCCCCATACACGACCATCGATCAGGACGAGATGTTCGTAGTGGGAAATCATGAGGATCGAGTTCCGCAAGGTGATTCCGAACAGCGTGACGAAGCCGACCATCGACCCGAGCGAAAGCAGGCCGCCCGTCAACGCGAGCGCGAGCACGCCACCGACCAATGCAAACGGTAGATTGATCATCACCAGCAACAGATTTCGCCAATGGCCGGTGACCATCGAGAGCAGAACGACGATGCCCGTCCCTGCCAGTAAAGAATTGACGATGAGATCGCGCCGCGACCGGGCTTGAGCCTCGGCCGCTCCGGCAAATTCAATGCGGGCGCCGGGCGGGAGTTTGACTTCGCGGGCAAGCTTGCGTTTGGCGGCGGCCACGAAGGATTCGAGATCGCGTCCACTGACGTTCGCCGTTACTGTCTGTACGCGCTGCGCATTCTGGTGCTGGATCTGATAGCGGCCCGACGTTTCATAGACGTCGGCGATCTGCTTGAGCAGAATGTAGGCGCCGCTCGGTGTGCGCACCGGCAGGTCGCCGATCTGGGTGAGCCGCGCGCGGGCGGGTGCATCGAGGATGACGATGATATTGAAGACGGCATTGCCTTCATATCCCTGGCCGACGATGTCGCCCTGATAGGCGGTACGCACCAGCTCGAGCACTTCGACCGCATCGAGTCCCCAGCGTTGCAGATCGGTCGGCCGAAGCGTCACATTGACCTGCGGCATGCCCGGAGGCGTGCGTCGCTGCACGTCGGCGGCACCCCCGACTTCGTCGAGCTCTCGTGCGACGTCGCGTGCAGCGCGATCAAGTGAGTCGAGATCAGGCCCGTAGATGTTGATGACCACCGCTGCGGAGAATCCGGAGACGGTTTCCTCGACGCGCTCGGTCAGGTAGGTCTTGCTCGAGAAGGAAACCCCGGGAAAGTCGGCGAAGGCCGCCCTGATGCGCGCTTCTGCTTCGGATTGTGCCCGACCGGAGAGCCCGGGCTCCAGATCGACCTCGAACTCGCTGGAATGCGGACCAACCGTGTCGATGCCGGCCTCGGCCCGGCCTACGTGCTGCGCCACCCTGCGAATGCCCTGGATGTGCCCGAGCGTATCGGTCATCAATTTGCCGATGCGAAGAGATTCGTCGAGCGAGGTGCCTGGGATCGCGGAGACGTGCAGGATCAGATGACCTTCCCGCAGATCCGGCAGGAAGGTTCCGCCGAAGAAGGGCAGCATCGCCGCTCCCGCGATCGTGACGGCCGCGGTTGCCGTCATCACCAGCTTCGGGAAGCGGCCGATACGGCGCAGCAAGGCCTGGTAATAGCGGCGGGACCAGCGCACTGCCGGGGGTTCATGCAGGCGCCGTTCGCCGCTTCTGCCGACGAGGAGCAGCATGGAGAGCGCCGGTGTCACCGTCAGAGCGACCGCGAGCGATGCGATCACCGCGAAGACGTAGGCGATGCCGAGGGGGCCGAACAGACGGCCGGCAATGCCGGAAAGCGCCAGGATCGGAAAGAACACCAGCAGGACCGCAAACGTCGCATAGGCAACTGCGGTGCGCACCTCGAGGAAAGCGTCCAGCACCACGCGGGCTTCGGCTTTCGGCGCCGTCGTTCGGCGATTTTCGCGTAACCGGCGTACGACGTTCTCGACGCCGATCACGGCGTCATCGACGACTTCGCCGATCGCGATTGCGAGGCCGCCCAGCGTCATCGTGTTGAGAGTTTCGCCCATCCATTGCAGTGCGAGCACTGCAGCTATCAACGACAGGGGAATTGCCGTGCAACTGATGATCGAGGTGCGCCAGTCGAACAGAAATAGAAAGAGAACGACGACCACGAGTGCTCCGCCGATCAACAGCGCGTTGAGGACGCTCTCGGTCGCCGCATCGATGAAATCGGCCGGACGAAATATGTCCGCATGGAGCCTGACGCCGTCGGCTTCGAGGCCAGGCCGCAGCTCCTGCAGTGCAGCTTCCGCGCGTGCGGTGACCTCTCGCGTATTCGCGCCATATTGCTGGCTGACCATGAGCATGATGCCAGGCACGCCGTCGATGAGAGCGGCGCCGATCGGCGGCTCGGGAGCGGTCACGACGGTGGCGACGTCGCCGAGAACCACGCTGGCGCCGCCTTCGTGCAGAAGCACGGTGCGGGCCAGCTGGTCGGGCGTCAACGACTGTCCCTGGGTTTGCAGCGTGATGCGCTGATTGGCGGTATCGATGAAGCCGGCGCCGCGAACGCCGGTCGCCTTGCGCGCGGCAGCCAGCACGTCATTCAGACCGACCCGGAAGCGGATCAGATCGTCCGGGCGGACCTGCACTTGGAGAGACCTGACGTCTTTGCCGTAAGTCGAGACTTGGGCCACGCCTTGCACCGCCAGAAGCCGTCTTGCCACGGTCCAGTCGGCAATGGTGCGCAAATCCATCAGCGAACGCTGGTCGGACGTGAGGCCAATCACCAGCACGGTGCCGGCCAGCGGGGTCAATGGTGTCATCGACGGCGGCTGAACGCCCTGCGGCAGCCGCGCGGCCGCGACGGTTAGACGTTCGGTCACCAATTGGCGCGCCCGATAGATATCGCTGCGCGGCTGGAAGACGACGGTCACGACCGAGAGGCCCTGGATCGATGACGAGCGCAGGCTCTCGACGCCGGCCAGGCCGTTGATCGACGTTTCGATCGGTTGCGTGACCAGGATCTCGACATGCTCCGGGCTGAGGCCGGGGGCTTCGGTCTGGATCGTCACCTGCGGCGGTGCGAATTCAGGGAAGACGCCGTATTTGGCTTCACCAAGGGCGAACAGGCCATAGCCCAGGAGGGCAAACGAAAGCGCGAGCACGATGCCGCGGAAGCGGATGGCGAATGCGACGACGGCGGCTTGCGGCCCTGACCTGCCGGAGCCGGTGTCATCAGTCGTCATCGCGACCCCGAAGCTCGCTCTTGGCCTCCTCGGACAACAGGACCTGCGCGCCCCGCATGACGATTTCGGACCCGGATGGGATGTCCCGGACGACGTAGTCGTCATCGGAGACCGGCTGATCCATGCTGATCGGATGCCGTCGGAAGCTGTCGGGACCTACACGCAGGTAGACCCATGATCGACCCTGCCACCGCACGATCGCGGTGTCCTCGATGAACACGCCCTCGTAGGTGTTGCCCGAAGGCACATAGACCGTGGTGTTCATGCCGGGCAGCAAGCCGCTATCGCCCGGCACGGAGAAGAAGAAGCTCAATCCCTGAATACGCGGGTCGGTGCGCGTTGCCGGAGAGATGTAGTGGAGATCGATATTTGCATTCCGCGTCGGCGCCTGCGCCAGTGCCGTGGCTGGAGTGCCGTCGACGGTCACGCCGGGCGGCAGCGTCACCTGAACCAGAAACTGGTCGCGTTCGATCAGCCTGACAACGGCAGGCGAGCGCTCGACGATTCCGCGGCCGATGACCGGGCCCCATTCCTGCCGGGCCGTTGCGACGAGAGTCCTGAGCTGCGATTCCGCCGCGGTCAGCGCCGCCTTGTCGATCCGCAACGTTCCCTCTGCGGTCTCGGCTTCCTTCTTCGGGAGGGCGGCGGAGTCGACGAGATTCTTGATCCGGTCGTATGCGCTCTTGGCGACTTCGAGCTTCGCCTGCGCCGTCTGGAGTTGGGCTTGCGCATTGGCGTAGCTGTTTGTGAGCTCCGTGATGCGGGAGATATCGAGCACGGCGCCATAGGCGCGGAATTTCTCGGGATGTGGAGCTGCCTCCAGCGCCGCGGTTTCGAGCCCGACCTGTGCCTGCTGGCTCGGCGTCAGCTTGACCACCGGCTGGTCGCTTTCTGCGGTGCGGGAAGGCTCAGTGCGGCCCGAATTCGATTTGTCCGGCTGCATCTCCGCCGCGGCAGCTCGCCGGGCGTAACCCGTGACAGCCCAGGTGCTGGCGATGAGCATCAGCACGCAGACTGCGGGCGCGACGCCGCGCCGGGAGGTTTCCGTAAGAGCCATCAGCCTGTTAGCAGTTTCAGGAACGAGCTTATTGACGAAATTGGCGGGCGGCAAGGCGCCGGTTGCACGTCCGGTGACGGTCGAAGCGTGTGGGCGCGAGTGACCATTCCCGCATGGCTCACGCCCGTTTGAAACTTCCGGCTGCCTCAGCCGTAGGTTCTATGGTAATTTCTTCATGATCCCTGAGGATCCCGGCATGAACCCGATTGACCTGGTGGTGACTGTGTGTGCGGTGCTCTCGCCTGCGACTTGCGAGGAGCAGCATCTGGTGTTCAACTATTTCGGGTCGCCCCGCCAATGCGTGATGGCCGCGCCGCCTTATATCGCGCAATGGGTCGGCGAGCATCCGAAATGGCAGGCGGTGCGGTGGCGCTGCGAATATCCGCACACGCATGACAAGGCATGAGCGGCGGCGCTACTTGGTGCAATCCTTCAGATCCTTATCGGCGATTGAGAACACCGCGTCGGCCCTGATCTCGATGCCGCGGACGATGCACTGCCGGCCGTTGGGATAGCTTACTTTGGCATCGTAATGGCCCGGCTCGACGCCGATGATGCGCAGCCGCTCGTCGTGGTCGACCTCCTTGTCCTTGTCGTTCAAGCATTGGTTCGGACCCCAATCGGTCCTGCCGGCGGGAGCGAGTTGGAAGCCGGAGATCGTCTCAGTCGTCAGATTCCAGAGCCGGATTCCTTTGCCCTTGGCCTGCGCGGCGGCTTCGCCGGCAAGCGTCAACAACGCGATCAAAGCCAGAATCCAACGCATCAGCCAGTCCTCCCAATGGCGGGCCGTCATTCCCTGATCAGGCGCTCGCGGTTCCTTGCCTTGTCGAAATTCTTGGCGCGGTCAAGGCCGTTCGGAGCGATCAGCTTCGCCGAGACGAGATCGGCGCCGTCGAAATCGGCATCGATGACGATGGCGCCGGTCAGATCGGCGCCGCCGAGTTCGGCGTTTTTCAGTGATGCCCCGCTCAGGTCGGCACCCCTGAGGGTCGCGAATTCGAGGTCGACGCGCGACAAATCGGCGTTGCGCGCGTTCAGCCGTTCCAGATTGGCGGATCTCAGCACCGCGCGCATCAGCCCCATCGACTGGTTGCGCATATCGGCGCCAAGCTTCGCGTCCGCGATCGAGGCGCCAATCATGCTTGCGCCGGTGAGATCGGCAGCGATGCGCGCTCCCGACAGGTTCGCCCCGTCGAGACGTGCGCGGGCCATTTGCGAGGCGAACAGATGGGCGGCCTTCAGGCTTGCGCCGGTAAGATCTGCATCCAGCAGCCACGCCTGATCGAGGATTGCACCGTCAAGCTTGGCGTCCCGGAGTATCGTCCTGTTGAGCCGCGCGGCGCGGAGAACCGCGTTGGACAGGTCCAGGCCCGAGAGATCGAGGCCCGACAGGCGTTTGCCGGTGAAATCGGCAGGCCGCGCAGCGCTGGCTTCGGCCAGCACGGCCTCGACCTCGGGCCTCGTCATTTCGGCCGAGACCATCGCGGGCGAGGTGAGGTCGACGCCACGCATCATGTCCTGCGCGCTCGCGGTCATCGCCACGAGTGCAAGACCAAGCGTCGCGAAGGCGACCGTCCGCGTCATCACCATCTCCGCCGCCGGCCCAGTCTAGCACGTTCGCCAGGCGACCGGCTACGAGACATCTCGCTCAGTGCGGTCGCCTTGAATTCGTTGGGCGAGGCTGGTCTTGATCGCCGCAATCTCGGCCTCGCCGCGTGTGTCGCGCGGCATACCGATAGGCACCTCGGCCACGATTCGCGCTGGCCGGGGCGACAGGAAGAACAGCCGATCGCCCAGCCGCACCGCATCGTCCAGGCTGTGTGTCACCAAAAGCGTCATCACCGGACGGCTCGCGACGAGCGTTGCAATCTCATCGCGCAGGCGTCCGGCGAGAGCGTCATCGAGCGACGCCAGCGGTTCGTCGAGCACCAGGATATCCGGCTCGACGGCAAAGGCGCGGGCGAGCGCCACGCGCCGGGCCAAACCCAGCGAGAGCTCACCGGGATAGTGGTCGCGGTGCGCTTCCAGCTCGAGGATTTTGAACAGCTCGGCGAGCCTGGCATCAGCGATGTCGGGGGCAGCCAGCCGCACATTCTGATCGACCGAGCGCCACGGCAGCAGTCGCGGCTCCTGGAACACCATGCCGATCCGCGCCTCCGGCGGCCGCGCGATGCGGCCTGCAAAGTCGTGGTCCAATCCCAGGATGATGCGCAGCATGGTGCTCTTGCCGCAGCCGGATGGGCCGATCAGCACGCCGACCTCGCCGGACCGAAGCGCGAACTTGACCGGCGCCAGCACCTCGTGCGTTCCGCCCGCGGCACTCCTGAAGGTCTTGCCTGATATCTCGACCTCAAGCCGCACGGGGCCGCCACCTGTTTGCGCGGGCTTCGAACGGCTGCACCAGCAAGGTTTCGATGACGAGCACGACGGCGGCGAAGGTCAGCGAATAGGCCAGCAGCCGCGGCGTGTCGAACAGCTGGAAGGCGACGCCGATCTCGAAGCCGACGCCGTTCGGCCGTCCGAGCAGCTCGGCGACCAGCACGATCTTCCACACCAGCGACAGCCCGGAGCGCGCGGAGGCTGCGATATAGGGCGCGAGCTGCGGCAGCACGACGTGGCGGAAGGCGCGCCAGCGCGGCATCGCGAACACGCTCGCCATCTCGTCGAGCGAGCGGTCGAGCGCGCGGGTGCCCTCGCGCAAGGTGACGATGGCGGTCGGCAGCTTGTTGATGGCGATCGCTGCAATTGCGGCAGCCTCGGAGAGGCCCGCCCAGATATAGGCCAGCACGATCACGACCAATGCAGGCAGATTGAGCAGCAGGATCAGCCAGGGATCGCCGAGCCGATCGGCGAGCTTGACCCGGCCCATCAGGTAGCCCATCGCGCTGCCGAGCGACATCGCCAGCACGAAGGCGAGCGCGACGCGTGCCAGCGTGGCGCCGAGATGCAGGAACAGCGCGCCGGATGAGGCCTCCGCGATCATGACCTGGAGCACGGCCGGCGGGGAGGGCAGCTTTGCGCCCCCGACGAACAACGCGGCGATCCACCAGATTGCGAGGAACAGGGCGAACGAGAGAAGACGCAGCACCTCAATCTCCGGGGCCTGCGTGATAGAAGGTGCCGGGGTCGAGCTCGGCTGCGGGGCCGACGAGGTCGCGGCCGCCGATCTCGGCCAGCACGCGGTAGAGCACGCGTGCATCGTTCTCCTCGTCGTCGATGCTCCGGCGCGGAATGCCGTCGCGATAGCGATCGCGGTAGGTCTTGAGCACGGCCGGGTCGGTAGCGCCGGTGAGCGGCCCGACCTTGTCCCAGGCTGCATCCGAAGTCGCCAGCAGCTCCTTGGCCTTGCGGGCCATCGCGATGAAGCGCGCCACGGCGTCGCGATGGCTCGCGGCCCAGTTCTCGTCGAAGACATAGCCGACCGCGGCGACGGCGCCCTTGGCGCCCAGCGTCGGCAAAATGTCCTCGATCCCGGTGAGGCGTCTAAAACCCTTGGCTTCGAGCTGGGCGCAGAAGTTCCAGAAGTTGAGGCTCGCATCCATCTCGCCATCGAGCGCCTTGGCAGCGATCAGGGGCGGCGCGCCGTAGACAACGGTTGCTTCCGATTTCAGGTCGATGCCGTCCTGCTTCATCCGCGCCTGGAGCAGCAGCCAGCTCTTGTCGATCGCCCCGCCGGCGACCGCGAGCTTGCGGCCCTTCAGATCCGCGAGCGACTTGATCGGCGAAGAAGCCGGCACCATCACCGCGCCGAGCGCGCTGGAATAGGGATAGAAGGTGAGCTTGGCTCCGAGCGCACGCTCGCGCGACACCCACAGCCAGTCGGACAGGATGATGTCGGCGCTGCCGGCGCGCATCGCGATCTTGCCGGCCTCGGTGCTCGCGAGCTCGGTGACCTGCAGCGACAGGCCGGCCTCCTTGTCGAGGCCGGCGCTGCGGATCGCGGCCAGCTCCCAGGAGAATGTTCCGGTCTTCTGCACCGCCAAGCGGATGGTATCCGCAGCGCGGGCCGGCACGGCTAGCGTCAGCGCCAGCGGCACCGCGAACGCCAATATTCGTCCCCAAACTCTCATCACCTTGTGAGCCGCTTCCTCTGACCGAGTGCTTTTCAGGACAATAGGCATAGCATAGCTTTGGTCGCAACCAGCGGGAGGACGCGCATGAAACTGGCCGGGCAGCTAGGACGGATTGTCGCCGCATTGGCGGTACTGGCCGCTTCCGCATGCGTGGCGCGGGCCGAGGAGGCCAATGACTATCCGACCGCGGCGCGCGCGGAATATGTCTATGGCTGCATGAAAGCCAATGGCGAGAGCCGACAGTCCATCGAGCAATGTTCCTGCTCGATCGACGTGGTTGCCTCGATCGTGCCCTACGAGCGCTATGTTACCGCAGAGACCGCGCTCAGCATGTCGCAAGTACGCGGCAATCTCGGCGTCCAGTTCCGCACCTCGGAGCAGGCGAACGCGGCGGTGAATGATTTGCGCCGCGCGCAGGCGGAAGCCGAGGTGAGGTGCTTTTGATTATCGCGCGTAGGCGGTGCCATCCCTTCTCCCTTGCGGCCCCTTGCGGGAGAAGGTGGCGCGAAGCGCCGGATGAGGGGTTCTCACCGCGCGCTCAGCTGTGGAGACATACCCCTCACCCGTCTCGCCGCTAAAGCATGATCCGAAAAAGTGCGAAGCGGTTTTCCGGAAAGATCATGCGTAAACAACAAGCTAAAGCGCGATGACGATTCATCCAAATCTCATTGCGCTTTAGCGCGAGGGGAGAGGGAAGGGCAGCGCAAGCCGCGCGCTAAGTCCCGGGCTTCTCCACGTCCCATTCATTCCGAAACACGTGCCCATCGGTGTCCTTTGCCTCGGCGCGGAAATGCTTGGCGCCGTTGGAGACATAGGTGAAGCGCAGGTTGGGATCTTCCGAGATCGAGATGCCGCCTTCCATCGACAGCACCGGGCTGTCGTCCTGCGTCAGCTTGATCTGGTTGACGAAGAAGGCCGGGATATAGAGCTGCGTGACTTGGTCCATCTGCAGCCCGGAATTGTTGGGATGGCCGATCATGATCTGCGCCTCGCGCACACGGCTCGCCGGCGCCTCCTCGCGTGCGAACTGCCGGTAGCGCATCTGGCCGAGCCGATTCCTGGCTTCCTCGACATTCTTTGCCGCTGGCGCCGAGCAGCCGCCGGAGGCTTTCACATAGACTTTCGAGACATAGAGCTGGCCGTCGCTGAGTTCGGCCACCGCATGCACGTCGGTGTAATTGTTGACGCGCACGCGTGTCGAGATCTCCGTGACATTGGCGTCCGGCCCGAGCTCGAACTTCGCCGCCATAGGCGCGGGATTGCGATCGATCACCAGTGTGATCGAACGTATACGCCTGCTGTCGCCAGGCGACAGCTTGCTGCGCAAGGTGACCGGCACGATCGCGGCATCCTCGGCGCGATAGGGCATCTCGATGCCGATGACGCCGCTGCCGTCGTTCATCGGACGGTTGCTGAAGATGTCCTGCACCAGGCCCGGCCAGGGATCGTAGGCCTCTTCGGCCTGCGCGGGCGTCGCGAAAGCGAGGCCGAGCAGGAGACCGGTGAGCGTCAGGCGGCGTGTGAATCCCGTCATGGTCATGGTCCTGCGGACGATACATCGTTCGCTGCAGCCTAGCGCGCCAGCTACTCCCATTCAATTTCCGAGAATGCTGCAGTTGCGTTGCGGGCGTTGTAGTCGTCGAACAGCTGCCAATGCGGCCGTTCCGACGCGGCCGCCTTGTCCGCGGCGGCGCGGATCGGCTCGCCGTTCCTGTTCAGCGTGCGGACGTCGGACAGCAGCGTTGACAGGTAACGCCGCTCATCGGTCAGTGCGGCAGGCCAGCCGCTCACCGGGCCATGACCGGGAACGACCCGCAGCGCCGGGATCGCCTCGAGCCGGTTCAATGTGTCGAGCCAGCCGCGGATGCTCCCATCCATGACCGGAATGTGGCGGAGAAAGACCAGGTCGCCCGCAAACAGGGTCTTGGTCGTCTCGTCGTACACGGTCAGGTCGGTGTCGCTGTGTCCGGCCGGCCAGGCGCGCAACGTCAGGCGCCGCGCTCCCAGATCCAGGATCGTCGTGTCCGAAACCAGCAGGCTCGGGGCGATGATCTTGACGGCATCGATCAGCTCGCTGCCCATGATGCGGCGGAAATTATCGAGATAGAATGGCCCGCGCGTCGCCAGTGCCTGCGGCAGCCTGCTGTGGCCGACGAAGCTGGTTCCGTCCGCAACAAAGGCGGCATTGCCGAAGACATGGTCGGGATGACCGTGAGTGTTGATGACATAGCGGATCGGCTTGGATGTATGGGCCCGCACGGCGGCCAGCAGCGTCTCGCCTTCGCGACGGCTGCCGCCGGTGTCGATCACGGCTACGGCCTCATCGCCCACGACGAAGCCGACATTGGCAATGTCGCCCTCGTTCTCGCGGTTCATCAGGGCGATGGTCCCGGAGTGTACGAAGATTCCAGGCGCGACTTCGCTCACAGGCAATTCGGCCGCCCCGGCGCGTGCTAGCGTCGCGAGTCCCAGGGACAAGGCTGCGATCACGAGAGCGATGCGAGACACTTTTCCGCCTCAGTTCAAAGGGTTTGTCTCATTGCACTGCAACAAAGCGAGGCCAGCACAAACATGGCACACATGGCGCGTCATGCGTTGCATGGATAACATTCAACCAAAACGAGGAGGAAGCGCGATGACGCAGGCCGGACGACATCGTCGCTGGATGTTTTCGCTGTGGGTCGTGGTTGCATCCTGTGCGTTCGGCGGTGTCGCCAGCGCGCAGACCAACGAAACCGGCGACCTCTCATTCGAGCTGGTCGATCCCAAGGTGCTGCGCGTCTGCGCCGATCCGCGCAACCTGCCGTTCTCCAACGAGAAGGGCGAGGGGTTCGAGAACAAGCTCGCCGAATTCCTGGCGGACAAGCTGCAGAAGAAGCTCGACTACGTCTTCTTTCCGCAGGCCACCGGTTTCGTGCGGATGACGCTGGGCGCCCATCGCTGCGACGTCATCATGGGCTTCCCGCAAGGTGACGATCTCGTGCAGGGCACCAATCCCTATTACCGCACGACCTATGCGCTGGTCGCGAAGGTCGGCAGCGGGCTCGAGGATGTCGACACGCTGGAGGACGCGCGCCTGAAGGGCAGGCACATCGGCATCGTCGCCGGCACGCCGCCGGCGACCAACATGGCGTTGGCCGGCCTGATGGGCGACGCCAAGCCCTATCCGTTGATGATCGACACGCGCTTCGACAATTCGGCGCAGGCGATGATCGATGACCTCGTCGCCGGAAAGATCGATGCCGGCGTATTGTGGGGACCGATGGCCGGCTACTATGCGAAGAAGGCCGGTTCTTCGCTTCACGTCACGCCGCTGGTGAAAGAAACCACCGGCCCGAAGCTGGTCTATCGCATCGGCATGGGCGTGCGCCCTGCCGACCAGAACTGGAAGCGGCAATTGAACAAGCTGATCCAGGAGAACCAGGGCGAGATCAACAAGATCCTGCTCGATTTCGGCGTGCCGCTGCTGGATGAGAGTGATCGGCCGCTCGGCGCGGAGACGGCCAAGAAGACGCCGTGAGATGGCCTGTTGCCGCTGCGCTGGCTGCCGCCATCCTGGCGGCGCCGGCATTTGGGCAGCAGCGGGAGCCGTTCGAGCCCGAGGGCTATCGCACCGACAATTATCGCGCGCCAGTGCCGGCGACGCTCGCTGGCGCGCGCGTGCTCACGACGGAGGAGGCGGAGACGATCTGGCGCGCGAACAGCGGCGCCTTCGTCGACGTGATGCCGCGCCCGCCGAAACCGAAGAACCTTCCTGCCGGCACGGTGTGGCGCGACGCGCCGCGCAGGAACATTCCGGGCAGCATCTGGCTGCCCGACACCGGCTACGGCACGCTGCCATCCGCCATGGACGATTATCTCCAGCGTGGCCTCGCGCGCGCCTCCCGCGGCGACAAGGCCGCGCTGCTGGTGATCTATTGTCTGGCCGACTGCTGGATGTCCTGGAACGCCGCCAAGCGTGCATTGGCGTCCGGCTATTCCAATGTCGCCTGGTATCGTGATGGCACCGACGGCTGGGAGGAAGCAAAACTTCCGACCGAGGAAGCGCACCCGGAGCCCCGCCCGGACCAGTAACGATTGGGCGAAGGTGCTCTGCCTGTCCCTGCAAGCGGGAGAGGCAGAGACAGTGCTACGGCTTCTGCTTCTGCAGCTTGGTCAGCGTCCCTGTGCCGTTGGTCTCGGTCGCCGAATACGTCACGCTGTCGCCGGCATGGACGGCGTCCAGCATCGCGGCATCCTTCGCCTTGTACTCCTGGAGCGCGCCGGCGCTGCCTGCGCTGGCGCCGACCGTGCCTTTCTGTGTCTGCTGGATCGAGATCGTGCCGTTGAGCCGATCGATCCGCGTGATCATCCCGGTCATATCGTCAGCAAGGGCGCTCGTTGCGAGCATGCTGAGCGCTGCAGCGCCCGCGAAGACGAATATTTTTGTTCCCATCGAGACCTCCCGACGTCTGGAGTTCATTTCGACAAGCTATCCTGGATCGATTTGGTTCCGGCAGATAGCGCCGCAAAAGAGCTAACGATCCCGTGGCGATCGCGGGAACCCGCCGCGGGCCATCGGCGCGACCGACGCTATTCCATTTCCTGCTGGATCACGCGTCCGAGCGCGAACAGCCGCTGGTCGATCGCGGTTGGAACTTCGCAGACGAAGCGCACCACTTTGTGGCGGTCCTCGAAAATTCGGGTCTTCCAGATCAGCTCGTTGCTGAGCGCCTCGACCTTGGCGTCGTCGCGTGGCGTGGCGCCCTGGAGCGCTTGGAGCTCGAGCGTCTCCTCGCGGATCTTGTCGGCGGCATCGCGTTGCTTGCGGCTGACGCGTTCGAGCCCGCTCATGACCTGCGAGCGCTGGGCGTTGAGCGTGTCGAACAGGCCGGCGAACAGGAGCTTTGCGTTCATCGCCTTGTCGCTGCCGGAAGCCGCCAGAAATTCCTTCACCGATTTCTCGGCTTCCTCGAGGGGCGTCTTGCGTGCCGACAGTTTTGCCACCAGCGCGCTGATCCTGGCGTCGTCTTTCCACTTGGCCTCGGCGTCGCCGAGCGGCGGTCCGGCCCAGACCGCCGCGAGCGAGATCTCCGGCACTTTTGCCTGTGTGCACGGCCAGTCGGGGTAGCGCGGGTCGGCCGCGCGCGCCGCCGCGCTCGCAACAGCGAACGCCAGAACAGCCGCCGCCAGAACCCGAACCTTCATCCTTCGCCTCCCGCAGGCCCGCGTCGCGCCAGCCCGCGCGAGGGATCATAGGCCAAAATCGCGCCGATCATGAAGACGATTGTGCAGATCGCGACCACCGCCAGCGAGATCCAGTTGATCTGCCCATAAAGTGCGAAGCGGATCAGCTCGACCGCATGGGTGAACGGATTGGCCTCGCAGACATAGTAGAGATAGGGGCTGCCCTCCTGCACCCGCCAGAGCGGGTAGAGCGCGGAGGAAGCGAAGAACATCGGGAAGATCACGAAGTTCATCACGCCGGCGAAGCTTTCCAGCTGCTTGATGCCGGAGGAGATCAGCATGCCGAGCGAGCCCAGCATCAACCCCGACAGGATCAGCGCCGGCAGCACGGTGAGATAGCCCGATGGCGGCGGGGTGATGTCCCAGAACCAGGCGATGAAGAGGAACGCATAGACCTGGAGCAGCGACACCGTGGTTCCCGCAAGCAGCTTGCAGAACAAGAGGAAACCGCGCGGCAGCGGGCTCACCAGCAGCGTGCGCATATTGCCCATCTCGCGGTCATAGACCATCGACAGCGAGGACTGCATGCCGTTGAAGAGCTGGATCATCGCCATCAGCCCGGGCGCGATGTAGACCTCGTAGAGGATGTAGGTCTCGTAGGGCGGGATGATGGAGATGCCTAGCACCTGGCGGAAGCCGGCGGCGAAGATGAACAGCCACACCAGTGGTCGCACCAGCGCCGAGACGAAGCGCTCGCGCTGATGCAGGAAGCGCAGTCCCTCGCGCCAGACGATGCCGATGAGGCAGGTCAGGTACTCGGCGCCAGAGAAGCCGCGCGGCGCCTCGCGCGTGGTGATGCTGCTCATGCGCCACCTCCCGGCATCGTTTGCGTGCCGGTCAGACGCATGAAGGCGGTGTTGACGTCCTGCGCGCCGGCCTCTGCGATGACGCGGCTCATCGGCCCCTGTGCCAGCACCTTGCCCTGGTGCAGCACCACGAGATCGTCACCGGGCAGGATCTCGTCGAACAGATGCGTGGCCCAGAGCACGCCGATGCCTTGTTCGGTCACGAGCTGGCGGACATGGCTGATGATGTCGGCGCGCGCCTTGACATCGAGGCCGACGGTCGGCTCGTCGAGCAACAGCAGCCGCGGCCGGTGCAATAGCGCGCGGGCGATCTCCAGCCGCCGCATCTGCCCGCCCGAGAGGTCGCGCACCTTGCTGCCTGCGCGCTCGGAAAGGCCGATGCGGCCGAGCAGCTCGGCACTGCGCGCGGCGGCCTCGCGGCGGCTGATGCCGTGCAGCGCGGCGTGATAGAGCAGGTTCTGCGTCAGCGACAGATCGAGATCGAGCGTGCGCGGCTGGAACACGACCCCGAGCAGCCGCAGCGCTTCGCCGGGACTCTTGCTGACGTCATGGCCGAAGATGGAAACACGGCCGGACTGGATGCCGAACAGGCGCGTGATCAGCGAGAACAGCGTGCTCTTGCCGGCACCGTTGAGCCCGAGCAACGCGGCGAAGCTTGCGGGCTGCACATTGAAAGACACCTCCATCAACGCGCGCCGCGGGCCGTAAGAATGGCTGATGCCGTCGATCGACAGTGCAGGCACGGTGGCCGGATGCGATCCTGGCGCCTCGCGTGGCTCAGTGATGGGGACAGGGCTGGTCATGGCGCGATCGTGATCCCCCAGGGCAGTTCGCCCACCTGAATGGTCTTGATCACCTTTTGCGCGGCGACGTCGATCACGGACACGTCGTTCGATACGCCGTTGGTGGTGAGCAGATATTTCTCATCGGGCGTGAACGCCATGTGCCAGACCCGCTGCCCGACCAGGAGATATTTCGTCACCTTGCGCGTCGCGACGTCGACCACGGCGATGCGGTTGGCAGGGCCGAGCGCGATGAAAGCGGTCTTGTCGTCCTTGGTCATGCCGATGCCGACCGGCTGGATCGCTTCTTTCCGCAGGCCCGGAATCTCGAACGTGACCTTGCCGATCACCTCGTGCTTCCCGGGGTCGATGATAGAGACGGTGCCGCCGATCTCCGAGGACACCCAGAGCTCCGAGCTGTCGTGCTTGAACTCGGCAAAGCGCGGCCGCGCATCGACCAGCACGTTGGCGACGATCTGGCGCGAGCTGGTATCGATGAAATGCGCCATGTTGGTGGTTTCGGACGTGTTGATCAGCGTCTTGCCGTCCGGGCTGATGGTCATGCCCTCGGGTTCGACGCCGACCTGGATGTCGCCGAGGCGCGCGCGCTTCTCGAGGTCGATCACGGTGACCGTGTTGTCGTTCTCGTTGGCGACATAGAGGATCTTGCCGGCGGCATCTTGCGCGAACAATTCGGGGTCGGGCCCGGAGGGCAGACTGTCGACCACGCTTTGCGTCTTGGCGTCGATCAGCTGGATGGTGTCGTCGTCGCCGACCGCCACCATCACGAACTTGCCGTCACGCGTGAACTCGATGCCGCGCGGACGCTGGCCGACCTTGATGGTCTTGGTCACGGTCCAGCTGTCGGTATCGATCACGGACACTGTGTTGCTCTTCTCGTTCGACACATAGGCGATGAACGCATGTGCAGGTGCCACGGCCAGTGCCAGTGCAGCGAACAGTGATAGGCGCAATATCTGCGTATGCAAGGGAGCTTGCTCTTCGATTCGTTGAAACTGCTCGCGGGCTTGTTTCACCGCAGGCGGGGGAGGGGGCGCAGCGTCGTCGCGGTGCCAGCTCGAACTCATCTCAAATCGCTCACTTCAACTTGCATTTGCTCTCCGGACGATCGTAGCCGAGCGTGTCGAGCTCGGAGACCTGATGCAAGAATCCTTCCTGCGGCGACACCGACACGACCATGCGGCCGTCCACCAGCAGGATGGGCTGGCGCAGCTGCAGATTCCAGTCGCGCAGCGTCAGCCGCGTGCCCTTGAAGGCCGCGACGGAGAAATCCGGGCCCTTGACGAAGTCGGCCACCTTCTTCACGTCGCCGGAATTGGTGCGCGAGGTGGCTTCGCCGATCATGCGCACCGCGGTCCAGGCCTGCATGTCGAGCGCGGTCATGCGCCGCGAGTTCAGCTTGATGAAGCGGTTCTGCATCTGGATCGCGCCCCACTGGTCCTGAGATGCGTCCCAGCTGCGCGGCACCAGGCCGGCCGAGCCCGCGACCGGGCGCGGATCCCAGGTGCGATAGGGCAGGTACGCACCGAATACCTCGCTCTCGTCGGCGACGACCAGCACGTCATAGGCCGGCGCCTGCTGCGTGAACACCGGCATCTGGCGCTGGATCAGCGTGACGCCCGAGTCGGTGCGGCGAGCGCCGCCCTTATCTTCGAACGTGCGCTCCTGCACGATCTTGGCGCCGAACCGCGTCGCGGTGCGCCTCAGCGCATCGGCGAACAGCTTGTCCTCGTCATGGGAGCCGACCACCAGCAGCCAGCGCGACCACTTCTTCCACACCAGGTATTGGCCGAGCGCATCCGCCAGCATTGCGCGGGTCGGGGCGGTATGGATGACGTTGGCGCGGCAATCGGTCTCGCGCAGCCGTTCGTCGATCGCGCCGACGTTGAACAGCAGCGTGCCGCGGTCGCGCAGGGCATCCGAGACCTTCAGCAGCGCATCGGCCGGCAGGTCGGCGATGATGAAGCCGTTTTTCTCGGCAAGCGCGGTCGCTGCCTGTACCGCGTCCTCACCTTCCTTGATGCGGCGTTCCTCCAGCGTAAACCGCTGGTCTGTGAATTTTCCGGTGGTGTTGTTGTCCTCGATGGCGAGGCGCGCGCCGGCGACGCCGTCATTCTCCGCGGGCTGCTCGACCAGCGACAGCGTCGATCGGGCAGCGGCGACCCCGAGATAGCCGACGCCGATCGTGACGGGCTCGGCCGCGAGCGCGCTCGTCGCGGCAAGACCAAAGCCGATCAGGCCGGCCAACCATCGGATCATGTTTCCTCCAGACGATCTCCCCGGCTTGACCGCCGGTGAAGAATTGTCTCTGCTTCAAGCATGACCAATTTGTCAGGGCATGCAACCCCGCATTTCGTCTCCGCGCGCGCGAGGCCGGGAATCAAGATCATGCGAGCATTGATATGTCTCGCCGCTCTGTTGTGGATGCGCTCGGCCGCGCTCGCCGATCCGCCGAAACTCGCGGTGTTCGATTTCGAGCTGATCGACACCAGCCTGCCCGGCGAGTTCTACGGCTCCAAGCCCGAGCAGGGGCGGCTCGAGCGCATCAGCGAGCAGCTGCGCAAGGAATTGGCAGATTCGGGCCGGTTCCAGGTACTCGACATCGCCCCGGTACGGGATGCCGCCCGTCACGCGAACTTGCAGGCCTGCGGCGGCTGCGACCTCAAGCTCGCCGGGCAGCTCGGCGCCGATTTGGAAATCACCGGCCTCGTGCAAAAAGTCTCGAACCTGATCATCAATCTCAACGTCTATTTGCGCGACGTGAAGACCGGCAACATGATCACGGCCGCCAGCGCCGACATGCGCGGCAACACCGATGAATCCTGGTCACGCACGATGAGCTATCTCATCCGCAACCGCTTGCTGGCGCCGAACTACGGCAAGCCGTGAGGTCTTCGCCTCTCCCCGCAAGCGGGGCGAGGAAGAAGAGAATCACGCCGTCAATCTTGCCGCGTGCCAGTGCAGGTGATCGCTCATGAACGTCGAGATGAAATAGTAGCTGTGGTCGTAGCCGGCCTGCCGCCGCAGCGTCAGCGGGATGCCCGCCTTTGCGCAGGCGGCTTCGAGCAGCTCCGGCTTGAGCTGTTCCTTCAGGAAATTGTCGGCCTCGCCGACGTCGACCAGGAAGCCGGAGAATTTCGCGCCGTCCTCGATCAGCGCCACGGTGTCGTGATTGCGCCAGGCGTCCTTGTTCGGCCCGAGATAGCCGGTCAGCGCCTTGATGCCCCACGGCACGAGCGAGGGCGCCACGATCGGCGCGAACGCGCTGGCCGCGCGGTAGCGATGCGGGTTGCGCAGTGCCACGGTCAGCGCGCCGTGGCCGCCCATCGAGTGCCCCATCACCGATTGTCGCTTGGCATCGACCGGAAAATTCTCCGCCACCAGCTTGGGCAATTCGTCCGTCACGTAGCTCCACATGCGATAGTTACGCGCGAAAGGCTCCTGGGTGGCGTCGACATAGAAGCCGGCGCCGAGACCAAAATCATAGGCGTTGTTGGCATCGCCCGGCACGTTGGGCCCGCGCGGTGAGGTGTCGGGCGCGACGAAGATCAGGCCGAGCTCGGCGCAGGCTTTGCGGAATTCGCCCTTCTCGGTGACGTTGGCATGCGTGCAGGTGAGCCCGGAGAGGTACCAGACCACGGGCAACTTGGCGCCATCGGCATGCGGCGGGACATAGACCGAGAACACCATGTCGGTTCCGGTCGCCTGGCTCGCATGGCGATACACGCCCTGTACGCCGCCATAGGATTTATTGGTCGAGACAGTCTGGATCGTCATGCCTGAAAACTCCGTGGCATCTCACCACATCAAGATTGCAACTCTTGTGTGACCGAATTCGTGGCGGCTCGTGTCGTCAGGCGACGCCGCTGTCGATCGCCAGCCGCACCAGCTCGACCGAAGTCTTCACCCCGAGCTTCTGGCGCATGATGGACGAGGTATTGGCCACCGTCTTGTAGGACGATTGCACCAGCCAGGCGATCTCCGACAGGCTCTTTCCGGCACTCAGCAACCGCAAGATCTCCATCTCGCGCGCGTTCAGCTTCGACAGCGGGCTTTGCGCCAGCGCGGGTCCGGCAAAGGCGATGCTGCGCGCGATCGCGGTGGGAAGGTAAGTCCCGCCGCCCCCGACGGCGCGGATCGCCTCGACGAGATCGTCGGGATCGCCGGTCTTGGAGACATACCCCTTTGCGCCGCACTCGATCGCGCGCGCGGCGAAGGCGGGGTCGTCGTTCATGCTGAACATGATGATGCGGGCCTCGGGCGCGCGCTCGAGGATGCGGCGCGCGAGCTCGAAGCCGGAGACGGTCGGCAGGTTGATGTCGATGATGCAGAGGTCGGGGCGTTCGACGATGAAGACGCTCTCGCCGTCTTCGGCGTCGGCCGCCTCCAAGATCTCGATCTCGCCTTCGTCGGCCAACACGGCACGGCAGCCGGAGGCGACGATGGGATGATCGTCGACGATCAGAATGCGCATAGGGCGTTCCTCGCGACAGCCCGTTCCCCTGATAGGATGGCCTGTTCTGCGCCGCATGAGGCTACCAGGTGAGATGCGCGTGTCTCATGTGGCCTCATGCAACCCGGCCGGGATTGCTGTACGCTTCCGATTAGATATCGGGCGCTTCGTCTCTGTCAACGTCATCGGACAGGCGCGGGCATTCTTCGCGAGGCACAGGCGATACCAATGTGGCAAAATCTATCCTTGCGCGGACGCATCAACCTCTTGCTGGCGCTGCTGCTGGCGCTGGGGCTCGCCGTCAATATCGGCCGCCAGGTCGCGGAAGCAGGTCCCCGCGTGCAGGCCGAGGACCAGAGCGTGATCCGCCTTGCGCGCGAGTTCATCGAGATGATCGTGGCGGACCTGAACGAGGCGCCCGACCCCGATGCGAAGCTGAACCAGATCGCGCGCGATCTCAGCCGCCTGCGCCATGTCAGCATCGCGCTTCACGATTCCGGCGGGAACCCGCTGACGCCGCCGCGGCCCGATGCCGACACGCGCGGTCCGCCGGCCTGGTTCGTCAGCCTGGTTCATCCCGAGCAGGCCGCGGTCAGCGTGCCCGTCTCGATCCATGGCAAGCCCGGCTCGCTCGTGATCACCGCGCATCCCGATGACGAGATCGCGGAGATCTGGGACGGCATCGTGACCCAGCTCGAGGTTGGCTCGGTGATCGCGCTCGCGCTGTTTTTCCTGATGATGACAGTGGTCGGCCGGGCGCTGGCACCGCTGCAGTCGCTGGCGGAGGCAATGGGGAAGCTCGAAGGCGGACATTACGAGGCCCGTGTCGCGCCGGGCGGCGCGCCGGAACTCGGCGCGATCTGCACCAAGCTCAACCACCTTGCCGCGACGCTTCACGAGGCGGTCGAGGACAAGCGACGCCTTGCCGAGCGTGCGGTGTCGCTTCAGGACATCGAGCGCAAGGAGATCGCACGCGAGCTCCATGACGAGTTCGGGCCTTACTTGTTCTCGCTGCGCGCACATGCGAGCGCGCTGGCGAAGCAGGCGGACGGACGCGCGCCGAGTGCGGATGCCGTGCGAAAACATGGCAGCGCCATGCTGGAGCAGATCAATGCACTCCAGCAGTTCAATCGCCGCGTGCTGGAGCGCCTTCGGCCCGTGGGCCTTGCCGAGCTCGGGCTGCGCCAGGCGCTGGAATCGCTGTCGCGGCTGTGGCGGGAGTCGCACCCCGACGTCGCGATCGAGACCGTGATCTCGCCGGCGCTGGGCGCAACCGGCGAGACCGCCGATCTCACCATCTATCGCATCGTGCAGGAGGCGCTCACCAATGTATTCCGCCACGCCGGCGCGACCTCGGTCAATGTCGTCATCGAGCCGGTGGCGCAGGCATCGGACGATGGCCGCGGCTGCGCCCGGGTGCGGGTCAGCGACAATGGCCGCGGCATGGAGCCGGGCCAGAAGCTCGGCTTCGGCCTCGTCGGGATGCGCGAGCGGATCCTGGCGCTGGGCGGCACGCTCAACGTCGTCTCCGGTGACGGGGGCCTGACCGTCGAGGCGCTGATTCCGACGGCATCCCCCTGACCGCGCCCGAAGCGATCGGGAAAAATTCCCGATTTGGTCGGGAAAACGGGTGCGGATATTGCCCGACCTTTTATGGCTGGCGCGCGAACGGCCCCCGATTACACTCCTCTCGACCAAACGGGGAAAATCAAATCGGCCGGTGGTGACGGGTTGGGAAGGCAGGATGGGCGAGCGTCTTCGGTTCAAGCGTCGTTTGTTGGTCGCTTCGGTTTCGACCGGGCTGGTTCTCGCCGGTCCCGCCGAGGCCGCGCAGGATGAAGAGACCAATGTCCAGAACCTGCCGCCGGTCGAGGTCACTGCGCCGCCTCCTTCGCCAGCGAGGCGTACCGCGGCGCCGCGACCGGTCGCGCGCGTCGGGGCGCCGTCGTCCGCCAGCCCGAGGACACGTATCTACGTCTATCCGACCTCGCCGGGTACGGGCAGGGGTATCGATGTCGACAAGGTCGCATCGGCGATCAACGCGGTCGATGCCAATCAGATCAAGCGTACCGGTTCGCTGAACGTCACAGATGCCCTGCGCGACAACATCGCCGGCGTCAACATCAGCGAAGTCACCGGCAATCCGTTCCAGCCGAATGTCGAATTCCGCGGTTTCGTCGTCTCGCCCGTGACGGGCACGCCGCAGGGCCTTGCCGTGTACCAGAACGGCGTCCGCATCAACGAAGCCTTCTCGGACGCCGTCAATTGGGACCTGATCCCCACCGCCGCGATCAGGTCGGTGACGCTGGTGACCAACAACCCGGCCTTCGGCCTCAACGCCCTCGGTGGCGCCCTCAACCTGCAAATGAAGGACGGCTTCACCTATCAGGGCGCGGAGCTCGACGTGATGGGCGGCTCGTTCGGCCGCATCCAGGGCTCGGCGCAATGGGGCAAGCAGGTCGACAAGAACTACGGCGTCTATGCCGCGCTCGAAGGACTGCGCGACGACGGCTTCCGCAATTTTTCCCAATCGACGGTGCGGCGCTTCTACGGCGATGTCGCCTACAAGGCCGGCGACAGCGAATTCCACGCCAATATGGGCGTGGCCAAGAACGATTTCGGTGCCAGCGCTACCGTACCGGCCGAGCTTCTCGACAAATATTGGGGCGCGACCTACACGACGCCGCAGACCACGAGCAACCGCGTCGGTTATCTCAATTTCACCGGAAAGGTCGATGCGACGCCGACCTGGACGCTGGAAGGCACTGCGCATCTGCGCAGATACGAGCAGAAGCTGGTCGACGGCAATCCGACCGACGTGCAGCAATGCGGTGCGGATCCAACGCTGCTCTGCTTCGGCAATGATACCACGCCCGCGAACGGCACGAACGGCGTGCAGCTCGCCAATCCCTTTGCGCCGGGAACGATCCTCGGCGAGATCGACCGCAGCTCGATACGGTCGACCAGCTTCGGCGTGTCGGGGCAGGCCACCAACACCGATCAACTGTTCGGGCACGACAACCGCTTCGTGATGGGCGCGAGCTATGATGCCAGCGTCACGCGCTACGACGCGACCGCCGAAATCGGCTCGATCGGAGAAAATTACGTCGTCAGCGGCAGCGGCGTGTTCCTAGGAGCGACCGGCACGCCAGAGGTTGCCGGCCCTGTCTCGCTGCGGACCATCAACCAGTATAACGGCCTCTATGCGATGGATACGTTCAACGTCACGGATGCTTTCGCCATCACCGGCGGCGGCCGCTTCAACGTAGCGCGCATCACGCTCGAGGATCAGCTCGGCACCGATCTCAACGGTGATCACACCTTCACCCGCTTCAATCCGGTCATCGGCGGCACCTACAAGATCACGCCGGAGCTGACCGCCTATGCCGGCTATTCCGAGGCCAATCGCGTGCCGACGCCGCTGGAGCTCGGGTGCTCCGATCCGGTCCGTCCTTGCCTCATTGCAGCGTTTCTCGTCTCCGATCCACCACTGAAACAGGTCGTATCCAAGACCGTGGAGGCGGGCCTGCGCGGCACCAAGGAGCTGAACATCGGCACCCTCGGCTGGAAGGTCGGCGGCTTCCGCGCCACCAATTACGACGACATCGCTGCCGTTCCTGTTCCGGACCGGACTGGATTTGGCTATTTCGCCAATGTGGGCCGGACGCGGCGGCAGGGGCTCGAAGCCGAGGTCAGCATCAAGTCGCCGACGCTCCAGTTCCAGGCGAGCTACGCCTTCCTCGACGCACGTTTTCTCGACGCGCTGACCATCGGCTCCGACAGCCTGTTTGCTGACGCCAACGGTCACATCCACGTCTCGCCCGGCAATCAGCTCCCGGCCATCCCCCGCCACCGCGTCAAGATCGGCATCGACTACGCCGTGACCGACATCTGGAAGGTCGGCGGCAACGCGCTGTTCGTCTCCAGCCAATATCTCGTCGGCGACGAGTCCAACCAGTTCGCGAAGCTACCGTCCTATACGGTGTTCAATCTCCACACCTCCTATCAGGTGACGAAGAACATCCAGCTCTACGGCCGCGTCGACAACGTCTTCGATAAGCGCTACGCGACCTACGGACGGTTCTTCGATCGCGAGGCCTTGCCCAACTTCACCAACGGCGGCAATGACTTCGCCGATCCGCGCTCGCTGAGCCCGGCAAGGCCGCGCGCGTTCTATGCGGGGATGCGGGTGACGTTCTAGACCGGCTCGAAAGCGTCAACACTTCGCACGGAAGCTGAGCATGAGATCATGCTCAAACAGCGAGTTGAAGCGGACGATGATTCATCTGGATCTCGTCGCGCTCTAGGGTCTGTACTCAATAGGGATTCCCGCTGAGGCGGAGTTGTGATTCAAGACCTCCGAGTCGAAGGGGGGCTTGATGGGGCAAAAGCTATATTGGCTGAGTGAGGCGGAGTGGAAGCGGATTGAACCGCTGTTGCCACGTGGGCGGCGCGGCGCCCATCGCGTGGATGACCGACGCGTGATCAGCGGGATCCTCCACATGCTGCGATCGGGCGCACGCTGGCGAGACTGCCCGGCAGATTACGGCCCCTACACGACCATCTATAACCGCTTCAATCGCTGGAGCCGCCAAGGCGTGTGGGCAATATTTTCTACGCCTTGACTGGCTCAACCGGCCGGGTCGGGACAATGTCCATCGACGCGACCCACATCAAAGCCCACCCCTCGGCGGCGGGCGCAAAAGGGGGGACTTCCAGCAGGCGGTCGGCCGCTCGCGAGGCGGACGCACCACCAAAATCCACGCGCTGACCGAGGATTATGGACGTCCGATCGCCTTCGTGATCACGCCTGGCAACTGCCATGACCTCACGGCGGCGCGCGATCTGCTGCCTGCCGTCTCACCTGCTCGACGATTGCTTGCTGACAGGGCCTATGACGCCAATAGCCTGCGTGAGTGGTTGGCCGAGCGCGGAACAAAGGCAGTAATTCCGCCCAACCCAACTCGCAAGCATCCGCACCGGTACGACGTGAAGGCCTACAAAGGACGCAATCTCATCGAACGCATGTTTTGCCGCCTCAAGGACTTCAGGCGGATTGCGACCCGCTACGACAAGCGAGCCGACAACTTCCTCTCGGCCATCCTCTTGGTCGCCGCCGTTACTTGGTGGATCAATTGAGTCCGGACCCTAGCACTACTTTGGCAGATTGTTGATTTTGGCGCGTTTTATAGGATTCCCGAATCAATTTTTCAATGATTCATGGGTGGTCGGCTCTTGGAGGGCTGACCATGCCGGGATGGGAAGACGAACTCGAACGCTGGCTGATGCCGTTCTTGGACCGACTGGGTCATAAGACCCGGCAGCGGATGTGTCCTCTGTATGGTGCGGGATTGATCGGTCCCGGCGATCGTAAGAGCGTTCAGCCGATGGCGGAACGCCTTGCCACCAGCACCTACGACCAGTTGCACCATTTCATTGCGGACGGTGTCTGGGACGCGACGCCGCTGGAGACAGAGTTGCTCAACCAGGCGGACCGACTTGTCGGCGGCAGGGATGCGGTGCTGGTTATTGATGACACCTCACTTCCCAAGAAGGGTGAGCGCTCGGTCGGTGTTGCGGCTCAATACGCCTCGGCTCTCGGTAAAACGGCAAATTGCCAAACACTGGTGTCTTTGACGCTTGCGCGCGGCGAAGTACCCGTGATGGTCGCGTTACGTCTCTTTCTGCCTGACAGTTGGACAAGCGACGAATCTCGTTTGAAGCGCGCTCGCGTGCCAGTCGAACATCGAACGCCACGGTCCAAGCCGGAGATTGCTTTGGCCGAGATTGACCGCGCGATAGCAGCCAACGTGCGCTTTGGATATGTGCTGGCGGATGCAGGATACGGCCTCAGCGCACCGTTTCGACAAGGGCTAACAGAGCGCGGGCTGGTCTGGGCTGTCGGCATCCCGCGGCACCTGAAAGTGTATCCGGTCGATGTGAAGCTCATTTGGCCGATTACCAAAGCCCGCGGCAAACCACGAAAGCACCACGTGCCCGATATCTTATCAATTGCGGCCGAGCAAATGCTGGCCGGCGCCAAATGGAAAACCGTGAGTTGGCGTAGCGGGACGAAAGGTCGGCTTAAAGCCCAATTTGCTGCGGTCCGTGTCCGGACCGCCGACGGCCCTCCGCAGCGGATATGGGATAAAGGTCAGCAGCATCTCCCAGGCGACGAAGCCTGGCTCATTGGCGAGCAACGTGCGTCCGGGGAGAAGAAATACTATCTGGCCAATCTTCCGGCGGCGACGGATCTGCGCACGCTGGCCGCCACCATCAAGGCACGGTGGATTTGTGAGCAGGCGCATCAGCAGTTGAAGGAGGAACTTGGACTTGATCACTTCGAAGGGCGATCATGGCAAGGTCTTCATCGCCACGCCCTGATGACAATGATTGCCTACGCCTTCCTGCAACATCGTCGCCTCGCACACGCGGGGCGGAAAAAAAAGAATCTACGGGCCTCCGCCTCAGCCAACCATGCCAGCCGTACGTCACGCCATCGTTGATCTTATCCTTCGGCCGCCGTCTCAGCATTGCCCATATTGCCGAAGGCAAATCCGTGAAAAACAGCGGCGAAAACACAATCTGCCAAAGTAGTGCTAGATCAGTCCGAGGCCGCCATCCACTGCGAGAACCTGTCCCGTTACCCATCGAGAGACAGGGCTCGCGAACTGCACGATCCAATCCGCGATCTCGTCGGGATCGCCGCGTCGGGCGAGCGGGATTTTTCCGCGCTCCTCCTGCTTGACGGCTTCAGCCTGCTCGGTGGACAGCCCCATCATCCCGGTCAACGAGGGATGATGAGCCATCGTCCCGGCCCCGCGAGCGAAGCGCGCGCGGCCCTCTTAACCAATCAGAAACCATAGCAAATGATCTGAAAAGTTTAACGAAACTGCTCGGTCCTCTCCGCGTCGATGTGTCGGAGGGCCGTCTGATGACAGAACGCCAGTTGAGAGAGCAGGAATTCCTGATCGCGCGTTACCGGCATTTGGAACGCGAAGTGACCGACCCGCTTGCCGCGCATCTGCTTCACAGCATCATCGAGGAGCTCGAGGCCGAGCTGCGCAAGGAAAGAGCGGATTGGCACGGGGCGGGTCATTAACCGTTTCTTGGCGCTAAGATGCCAATTATCGGCGTCGCAATACCAGGGGAGACTGCTCCCATACTGAAGGACGGCACCTACGCGGCGTGGTACAAGACGCCGCTCGACCAGGGTACCGGGATCGTCCATGTCGCAGACGGCCAGATTTGGGGCCGCGACAGCCTGATGACCTATCACGGCGTCTGCAAGGTCGATGGCGACCGCTTCACGGCGACCGTATCGACGAAGCGTCATACCGATGGGCGGGCAACGGTCTTCGGCGTTGAAGATGAGCTCACGCTCGACATCGAAGGGTACTGCCCCGGCAAGATCGCGAGCTACACCGCGACGGCACTACAGGTGCCGGGAATGATCCTCCATGGCACGCTCATTCTGACGGAACAGCAGCCGCCGGCACGTGAGCGAACCGAGCCGGTGCCAGCGTTCAATCCCCGCAAGCTGCCGAAATTGCCGAAGCGCTCGCGCTGAGCGCGAGGCCGGCACTCCCCTGGGGGCCGCTCGCATATGTCGCGCCCTCGGGTCCCGCAATTCTGCATGCGGCATCCCCAAAGGCCGCTTCTCAAATGGTCCGCGACCCGCCATTGTGCCGCCGCAACGATCGTTTCGGAGGCAGCATCAATGTCGGACAAGGTCTCGCGTCGCCAGCTTGCGAAAATCGCGGGGTTGTCCGCAGCTGCGATGGCTGGTGCGCTCGAGGCTGCCGAAGCCAAGCCGGCAGCCCCGCCGCGCAATGGAGGCGGCTTTCCGGCGGGCTTTGTCTGGGGCACCGCGACCTCGTCCTATCAGGTGGAGGGCGCGGTCAACGAGGACGGGCGAGGGGCGTCGATCTGGGACAAGTTCGTGCGCATTCCCGGCAAGATCGAGGACGGCACCACCGGCGACCGCGCCAATGAGCACTATCACCGCTACAAGGAGGACATCGCGCTCGTCAAGGAACTCGGCTGCAGGGCCTATCGCTTCTCGGTGGCCTGGCCGCGGGTGTTTCCGGACGGCGACGGCAAGCCCAACCCGAAGGGGCTCGACTTCTACAATCGTCTCGTCGACGAACTCCTGAAGAACGGCATCGAGCCGTGGCTGACGCTCTATCATTGGGACCTGCCGCAATCGCTTGAGGATCGCTTCGGCGGTTGGCGTTCGACGGAGACCTGCAAGATCTTCGGTGACTATGCGGCCTATGTCGCCGAGCATCTGACCGACCGCGTCAAAAACGTGTTCACGTTGAACGAGAGCGGCCGCTTCGTCTATTTCGGCTACGGCATCGGCATCGACGCGCCGGGCCTGACGCTGCCGCAGGCCGAGGTCAACCAGATCAGGCACAACAGCGCGCTGGCGCATGGGCTCGCGGTGCAGGCGGTGCGCGCCCATGGCGGCCGCGGCACCAGGGTGGGGCCGGCCGAGAACATCGACGCCTGCGCGCCCGCGATCGACACCCCGGAAAACGTTCGCGCCGCGGAGATCGCGCTGCGCGAGATGAATGCCGGCTATCTCAACGTCATCATGACCGGCGGCTATACCGACGCCTTCCTGAAATATGCCGGGCCCAACGCGCCGAAATTCACCGATGCGGAGCTCAAGATCATTTCCTCGCCGATCGATTTCCTCGGCCTCAACATCTACTCGCCGCAGAACTATGTGGTGGCCTCCGACCAGGGCGCGGGCTTCATGCCGCTGCCGATCCCGAAATCGTTCCCGCACATGAATTCGGACTGGCTGCGTGTCGGGCCCGAGACGATCTACTGGGTGCCGAAGCTGGCGGCAAAGATCTGGAAGACGGATGCGATCTATATCAGCGAGAACGGAGCATCCGGCGACGACGTGGTGAGACCCGACGGCAGGATCTACGACACCGACCGCATCATGTATTTGCGCAACTATCTCGCCCAGCTCCAGCGTGCCACAAGTGAGGGCGTGCCGGTGCGCGGCTATTTTCTCTGGAGCCTGATGGACAATTTCGAGTGGGTGTATGGCCTCAACAAGCGTTTTGGGCTGTACCACGTCAATTTCGACACCCAGGTCCGCACGCCAAAGCTCAGCGCCAGCTTCTACCGCAACGTGATCGCGAACAACGCGGCGGGGGTGTGATTGCCTTCGCCCCTCCCGCTTGCGGGGAGAGGCGAAGGAGGCGCTGCGCATTGACTCGCCTGTCCCCCTGATTCAAAACCGCCCGCAACGCTCATCACAAGAGGACGACGCCCATGCCTGACGCACTGATCATCGATGCCTGCCGGACCCCGCGGGGCATCGGCAAGGCCGGCAAGGGAGCCCTCTCGGGCATTCATCCGCAGCAGCTCGGGGCAACCGTGCTGCGCGCGCTCGCCGATCGCACCGGCATCGACACCGCCGATGTCGACGACATCGTCTGGGGCTGCAGCGCGCAGGTCGCAACGCAAAGCGGCGATCTCGGCCGCATGTCGGCGCTCGATGCCGGCTACGACGTGCGCGCCAGCGCGGTGACGCTCGACCGCTTCTGCGGCAGCGGCATCACCAGCGTCAACATGGCCGCAAGCTCGATCATGGCGGGCGCCGAAGACCTCGTCATCGCCGGCGGCTGCGAGATGATGTCTATGGAGGGACGCCGCGGCGGCGGTCCGATGATGATGGACGGCGGCAATCTGCGCCTGCGGGCCAAGCATCCGCAGTCGCATCAGGGCGTCTGCGCCGACGCGATCGCGACGCTGGAAGGCATCACCCGGCAGGACGTCGACGCGCTCGGGCTGGAGAGCCAGAAGCGCGCGGCGCATGCGATCGCGAACGGCCACTTCAAGAAGAGCCTCGTGCCGGTCCACCGCGAGGACGGCAGCCTGGCGCTCGATCACGAGGAGTATCCGCGGCCGCAAACCACGATGGAAGGCCTCAGCAGCCTGAAGCCGGCGTTTCCGGCCATCGCCGACTACGCGCTCGACGACAAGGGCACGACTTATCGCGGCCTGATCCTGCAGAAATACCCCGACCTGAAGATCGACTTCGTGCATCACGCCGGCAACTCGTCAGGCGTCGTCGACGGCGCCGCCGCGATCCTGCTGGCCTCGCCCGCTTACGCCAGGGCGCATGGCCTGAAGCCGCGCGCTCGCGTGGTCGCGATGGCCAACATGGGGGATTCGCCGACCTTGATGCTGAACGCGCCGGTGCCGGCGACGCGCAAGGTGCTGGCGAAGGCGGGTCTCACCATCGATGACATCGACCTGTTCGAGATCAACGAGGCCTTTGCGGTGGTGGCGGAAAAATATATCCGAGACCTCAAGCTCGACCGCGCCAGGGTCAACGTCAATGGCGGCTCGATCGCGCTTGGCCATCCCATCGGCGCCACCGGCTCGATCCTGATCGGCACCGTGCTCGACGAGCTCGAACGGCGCGACCTGAAGCGTGGTCTCGTCACCATGTGCGCCGCCGGCGGCATGGCGCCGGCCATCATCATCGAGCGCGTCTAGCTCGTCCTCACCTCTTCCCGCTTGCGGGGAGAGGTCGCAGCTGCGGTGCGATCCAACCCTTGTTTTCCAGGGTGAAACGGCCCCCTCCCTGTCCAAAGGAGCCGGTCGTCGCTTGTCGAAAGCAGCGAATCAGCTTTAGCAAGATGGCGTGCGGGCCTTTGAAACAAGGCAAAAACCGCTGCCCGAGGCTTCTTTCGCTCCGAAAGTCGCTAAAAAGCAGGGTTTTTTGCCACAGGGGGCCAGAAAAGCCCGTAAAATCGCGACAAAACTGTGCAGAAGGCTATAGGCCTTCAACGGTTGGTCTAATATGCAACCGGCAACGAATCAGAGGAGACACGATGCCAACCCAAATGTCCAAATCGCAGTTGATCGAGAAGATTGCGACCGCCACCGAGCTTTCCAAGCGTGACGTCAAGAACGTCATGGAGACGCTGACCGACGTCGGCCACAAGGAGCTCAAGAAGAACGGCCTGTTCCTGGTGCCGGGCTTCGCCAAGTTCGTGGTCATCAAGAAGCCCGCGACCAAGGCGCGCAAGGGCACCAACCCGTTCACGGGTGAAGAGATGATGTTCAAGGCCAAGCCGGCCCGGAAGATCGTCCGCGCCCGCCCGGTCAAGGCCGCCAAGGACGCCGTGTCCTGACAACGCAAAGGCTCCCTCGAAGGAGGGAGCCTTTTGTTTGGGGCAGCCGCGAGGGCCTGAGACGGAGGGCTCAACCCTTGCGGCGCTTCACGCGGACCGGGACCGGCTGAAGCCGCGGCTCAGGCGCCGCGAGCGTGTCGCGAACCCGGTCGATCGCGCGATCGAGCAACTGGCGCAGCCGCTGCGTCCTCCGCGATCTCTTCGCTTTCTCCAGCAGTTTCTTCATCGCCTTCACTCCGCCGCTTCGATCTTGGCTTCAGCCTCGAGCGCCGAGGCGATCGCCTCGTCGACGCGCTCCAGCCAGATGAATTCGAGCTCGTCCCGCGCGCTCTTCGGGATGTCGTCATAGTCCCGCTTGTTGCGCGCCGGCAGCATCACCCGCTTCAAGCCGGCAGCCGCCGCAGCCACCACCTTCTCCTTGATGCCGCCGACGGGCAGCACCAGGCCGCGCAGCGAGATCTCGCCGGTCATGGCGGTGTCGCTGCGCACCGTGCGATTGGTGAGCAGGGAGGTCAGCGCCGTGAACATCGCGACGCCCGCGCTCGGCCCGTCCTTCGGGGTCGCGCCCGCGGGGACGTGAACGTGGATGTCGCTCTTCTCGAACGCTTGCGGATCGATGCCGAGCTGCGTGGCTTTGCTCTTCACCAGCGTCATCGCAGCCTGCACGCTCTCGCGCATGACGTCGCCGAGCTGACCGGTCAGGATCAGACCGCCCTTGCCGGGCACGCGCGTTGCCTCGATGAACAGGATGTCGCCGCCGACCGGCGTCCAGGCAAGGCCGGTGGCGACCCCGGGAACGCTGGTGCGCAGTGCGATCTCGCCTTCGAAGCGCGGCTGCCCGAGGACGGTGGCGATGTCCTTCGGCGTCACCACGACCTTCGTGGCAGTGCCTTCGGCGACCTGCACCGCGGCATGGCGGAACACCTTGCCGATCTCGCGCTCGAGGTTACGCACGCCGGCCTCGCGGGTGTAGCCCTTGACGATCAGCTTCAGCGCCTCCGGCTCGATCTCGGCCTGCTCGGCGGTCAGGCCATTGGCCTCGAGCTGCCGCCGCACCAGATAGCGCCGCGCGATCTCCAGCTTCTCGTCCTCGGTGTAGCCGGCGAGGCTGATCAGCTCCATGCGGTCCAAGAGCGGACCCGGGATCTGGTCCAGCATGTTCGCGGTCGCGATGAACACCACGCGCGACAGGTCGAAGGGCACGCCGAGGTAATTGTCCCGGAACGTCCCGTTCTGCTCGGGGTCGAGCACCTCCAGCATGGCGGCAGAGGGATCGCCCTGCACGCCACGGCCCATCTTGTCGATCTCGTCCAGCATCATGACGCAGTTCCGGGCACCCGCCTTCTTGATGCCCTGGATGATGTTGCCGGGCAGCGCGCCGATATAGGTGCGCCGATGGCCGCGGATCTCGGCCTCATCATGCACGCCGCCGAGGCTGACGCGCACGAACGGGCGCCCCATCGCGCGCGCGATGGACTGGCCGAGCGAGGTCTTGCCGACGCCGGGCGGGCCGACGAAGCACAGGATCGGGGCCTTGCCCTGCGGGGCGAGCTTGCGCACCGCCAGATATTCGATGATCCGGCTCTTGATCTTCTCCAGGCCAAAATGGTCGGCATCCAGGATGGCGCGCGCCTCCTTGATGTCGATCGGCTTCTCCTCGGGCAGCGCCCAGGGCAATTCGATCAGCCAGTCCAGATAGGTGCGGACCATGCCGGCTTCGCCGGCGGCTTCCGGCATGCGCTCGTAGCGGCGCAGCTCCTTCTTGGCATGCGCCTCCGCCTCCGGCGGCATCTTGGCCTTGGCGATCGCAGCCGTCAGCTCGGTGACCTCCGCCGCCTTGCCGTCGCCTTCGCCGAGCTGGCGCTGGATGGTCGCCATCTGCTCGCGCAGGATCGCCTCGCGCTGCCGCTCGTCGAAGCTGGCGCGGGTCTGCTGGCCGATCTCCTTGCTGATGCGCAGCACTTCCAGCCGCTCGGCCAGGTGCTTCGAGACCTTCTCGACGCGCAGAGCGAGGTCGATGGTCTCCAGCACCTCCTGCTTGTCCTGCGGCTTGATGTCCATGAACGAGGTTGCGAGATCCGCCAGCGCGCCGGGCGCGCTGGTGCCTTGGAACATCGCCGCCAGCTCGGGCGGCGCCTGCGGCAACAGCTCGATCGCCTCGATGGCCTGGCGCTGCAGGTTCAGCGCGCGCGCCTCGATCTCGGGCGAGGTCGTGGTCGGCTCGGGGATCTGCTGGAAACGCGCGGCCGGGAACGGCGTCCCCGGCAGGAAGTCGAGGATGCGCGCGCGCTGCACGCCCTGGCAGACGATGTGGTGGGTACCGTCGGGCGCGGTGATGTACCGCACGATGTTGGCGATGGTCGCGACCCGATAGAGGTCGTCCGCCCCGGGGTCATTGGTCTCGGGGCTGCGTTGCAGGACAATGCCGATCGGCCGCTGTTCGCGCAGCGCCTGCTGCGCGGCGGCGATGGACTTCGCCCGGCCGATCGTGATCGGCGCGATGGCGCCGGGGAACAGCACCATCTCGCGCACGGGGACGATGATCAGCGCGTCGTCGGGGATCTTCACGTCGTTATTGGTCTGTTCGTTGTTCATCTGTTCGGTGGCCATGATCGACCTCAGGATTTGGCGAGGCGCAGTGCGACGCAGCCGTCCATCACGAAGCGGCTGATGGCGTAGCGGCCAAGGGGCAGCGCGATGCGCCGCTCGAAGCGGCCCTGCGGCAGCTCGAGCCGGTGGATGCGGGCGTTGCGAAGCTCCGGCGGGAGGGTGCGCTGACCGGAGATGATGAGAACGCCGTCATGGATGACGGTCTCGACATTGTCCGGATTGACGCCGGGAAGCGCGACCAGGATCAGGAGCTCACGCTCGGTCTCGAGCACGTCGATCGGCGGCTCCCAGCAGGCTTCCTGGCGGCCGAACTGCTGACGCAGCCGATCGGCGCGGGTCAGCGAGTCCAGGGCTTCGGAGAGCATCCAGTCGAGAGGATTTTTGGGTTGCATGATGCGGGCTCGGGGTGGGAAAGCCTGCATATGGGGCTGGTTCCCGGGAAATCCAGTGCGGTGGCGCCGGTGTGCCATGCGCCGCCGTGCGATCAAAACAAGCGAACGCCGCGGCATGGGCCGCGACGTTCCGTCATTGCCAGGGGCGCGGGTCAGGCCGCAGCGCGGTACTCTTCTTCCGCTTCAAGATTGATCACGGAGGTGGCGAGCTCCGTCAGGGTGCGATCGGTCGCCTCTTCCTCGTCCAGCGTCTCCTGGAGCAGCCTTGCTGCCTCCTGCATGCCGAGCTCCTCGGCCCAGGTGCGCAGCGTGCCGTAGCGGGAGATCTCGTAATGCTCGACCGCCTGGGCGGCCGCGAGCAGTCCCGCATCGAGCGCCGGCGCTCCCTTGAACTCCTTCATGATCTCGGCGCCCTCGTCGGCAATGCCGTTGATGGCCTCGCAGGGCTTGCCGCGTGCAGGCTTGTCCAGCATCTTGAAGATCTGATCCAGCCGCTTGACCTGCCCCTGGGTCTCGCGCAGATGCTTGTCGAAGGCGGCCACCAGCTCTTTCGACTGCGCTGCCTTCGCCATTTTGGGCAAGGTCTTGATGATCTTGTTCTCGGCGAAATAGATGTCCTTCAGCGTCGCCAGAAACAGATCGCTGAGCATCTTCGGCGGCCGGCGCGGCCGGCGCGCCGCGGTCTTCTTGCTTGTGCGTTTCTTCGCTCGTTTAGCCATACGTCCTCCTCGTGAGGCGATGCGGGAAGGCCTCGCCTTCCTCAATCCTCGGGCGATAAAACCCGTTGGAGAACGAAAGTTCCAAACTGCAACCGGCGCTCGCGGCTCGCTCAGGTCGGGCGCTTGTAGGGGTCTTCCTGGCGCTGACGCTCGTCCGTCGCGCGGTCGAGGCGCGCCCGCTCGCTGCGGCGCAGGTGGCCGGCCTTCATCACCCCGTAAACGAGAACCCCGCCGAGCACGAACGCGCCGATGAACCAGAGCCAGAGCAGGTTGGCCGAGAGGTGGCCGAGGAGCATTCCGATTCCACTGTCGCTCATTGTCGCCTCCAGTGATTTCCAAAGCGGCTTTGCTGGGCTAAGTCTGCCCGGCAGCCATCGTTCCAGCTCCCGGGGGGCCTCGCCGACGCATGCTCGACTTCGCCCTGTCAGCCTTCGTGACGCTGCTCCTGGTGGTCGATCCGGTCGGTCTTGCACCGGCCTTCCTCGCCGCGACCGGGAGCATGCCCGACCCGGTCAAGCGAACGATCGCGCTGCGCGCGCCGCTGATCGCCACCTCGATCCTGGTGGTGATCGCGCTGGTCGGCAACTGGCTGCTGCGCCAGCTCGGGATCGGCATTCCAGCTTTCCAGATCGCCGGCGGGCTGCTGCTGTTCGGCGTCTCCTATCAGATGATCTTCGGCGATCGTCCGCATCGCGAGGCCCGCGAAGCCGACAAGGCGACCGCGGAGCATGCCTCGGACGTCGCGGTATTTCCCTTGGCCATTCCGATGATGGCCGGCCCCGGCGCGATCGCGACCACGCTGCTGCTGTCGGGCGATGCCGGCTACGGGGCGAAGCTCGCGATCATCATCGCGGTGGTGCTCGCGGTTTGCCTGCTTTGCATGCTGTGCTTCGTCTCTGCGGGCCTGATCGCGCGCACGCTCGGGCGCACTGGAAATGCCGTGCTCTCGCGCGTGCTCGGCATGCTGCTCGCCGCCTATTCGGTGCAGTTCGTCATCAACGGGATCGCGGCGGTCCGGGCAAGCCTGTCGTAAGGCTGCGGCAATCTGCTAATCTGTTGATTTTGCGGTCTGTTTCGGGAAGCGGGGAATCCGTCGACGAGGCGGGGCGCGATCCGGTCGCTTTCGCTTGCACTGCCGCACGGCTTTGACGTACTTCCATCTAACGTCC
Organism: Bradyrhizobium sp. STM 3561; assembly: GCF_045571455.1. Classification (NCBI taxonomy): domain Bacteria; kingdom Pseudomonadati; phylum Pseudomonadota; class Alphaproteobacteria; order Hyphomicrobiales; family Nitrobacteraceae; genus Bradyrhizobium; species Bradyrhizobium sp. STM 3561. The sequence goes on along the minus strand of NZ_CP120695.1, from coordinate 4,479,222 downwards.
ATCGCCAAGAAACCGAGAAGAAACCGAGATGTCGATGACTGCGGACGAACTCGACAAGAGGCAAGCCATCATCGACGCCTGCCGCCGCATGAATGCGCTCGGCATCAACCAGGGCACGTCAGGGAATATCAGCGTCCGGCATGTGGATGGACTCCTGGTCACGCCCACCAGCGTGCCCTACGAGACCATGACCCCGGACCAGATCGTCTTCATGGCGATGGACGGCGCACACGCGCCCGATCAGAAGCCGTCGAGCGAATGGCGCTTCCATCGCGACATCCTGAAGTCGCGGCCTGACGTCAATGCCGTCGTGCACGCCCATCCGACCTATTGCACCATCCTGGCGATCATGGGCATGGAGATTCCGCCGGTGCACTACATGATCGCGGCTGCCGGCGGCGACAGCATCCGCTGCGCGCCCTATGCGACGTTCGGAACGGTCGAGCTGTCCGATCATGCGGTGCGGGCGCTGGAGGGCCGGCTTGCCTGCCTGCTCGACCATCACGGCATGATCGCGATCGGCAAGACGCTGGACAAGGCGATGTGGCTCGCGGTCGAGGTCGAGACGCTGGCACGGCAGTATCACGGCTGCCTTCAGATCGGACAACCGCCGCTGCTTCCGAGCGACGAGATCGAACGGGTCCGCCAGCGCATGGCCGGTTACGGCCTGTCGGAAGGGTAGGGCGGGCAGAAGGTGTTCGTGCGGATCAGACATCTCGTCGATCGCAAGGGGACGAACCGCACCATGGTTCGGATACGCGCCCTGTTGCGCAGCAACGAGTTCTACCTGATCCCGTTCGCGCTGGTGATCGGCACGCTCGCGGGCGCCATCGTGACGCTGATGGCCGAAATCGCCCAGATCGCGCACGTCGTGATCTACGGCATTCCCATCGACGTCCGCCTGTCCTCGAACGCGTATGTCAGTCCTTGGGCAGCGCTGATCGCGCCCGCGCTCGGAGGGCTGGCGCTCGGCATCATGGAATGGTCGCGGCGGCGCATGAAGATCTCGAACGCGGTCGACCCGATCGAGGCCAACGCGCTGCGCGGCGGCAATCTCTCGATGCGGGACAGCGTGGTGGTGTCGAGCCAGACCCTGATCTCCAACGGGTGCGGCGCCTCGGTTGGCCTGGAGGCCGGCTATACCCAGATCGGCTCGGGTATCGCCTCGCTGCTCGGCAAGTTCTTCAACCTGCGCCGCAACGATCTGCGCCTGATGGTCGGTTGCGGCGCCGCTGCGGCGATCGCGGCGGCGTTCGGTGCGCCGATCACGGGCGCCTTCTACGCCTGCGAGCTCATCGTCGGCGTCTATTCGGTCGGCAGCGCCGCGCCGATCCTGGCGGCCTCGCTCGCGGGTGCCCTGACCGCGCAATGGCTAGGCGGCGCGCCTTACTCGCTGGAGATACCCAAGGTCAGCGCCGTCGGCGTCGAGCAGTACCTGGCTCTGATCGGGCTTGCCCTCGTCACCAGCGGCGTCGGTATCGCCGTGATGCGCTCCTCGCCGACGTTCGAGCGCCTGTTCGCCTGGATGCCAGTATGGCTGCGTCCGGTGATCGGCGGCCTCATCGTCGGCGGCTTTGGGATCGTCACGCCGCAGGTGCTGGCAGCCGGCCACGGCGCCATGGTGCTCGATCTGTTTCACGACATGGCGATCGGTCTGATCGCGCTGATCATCGGCTTGAAGGTGACGGCTTGCCTGATCTCGCTCGCCTCGGGCTTCCGCGGCGGCCTGTTCTTCGCCTCGCTGTTCGTCGGCAGCCTGATCGGAAAGTTCTTTGCCGCGGTGCTGCTGCTCATCAGCCCGAACTTCGCGATCGATCCGCTCGTCGCGATGCTGACGGGCATGGCGACGCTCGGGGTCGCCATCGTCGGCGGCCCCCTTACGATGTCGTTCCTCGTGCTCGAGATGACCCGAAATGTCGACGTCACCGCCGTCGTGCTGGCCGGCTGCATCGTCACCTCCATCTGCGTGCGCTTCATGTTCGGCCATTCGTTCTCGACCTGGCGCCTGCATCTGCGCGGCGAGACCATCCGCAGCGCCAACGACGTCGGCTGGCTGCGCAATCTCACGGTCGAGCGCTTGATGCGCTCCGATGTCGGCAAGGTGCCGTCGACCACGACGATCGCAGCGACGCGAGCCGAATTCGCGCTGGGCTCGCGGCCCGGGATCGTCATCGTCAACAATGCTGACGAATATGTCGGCCTCGTCATGCTGCCCGACCTGTTCTCCAGCGATCTCGACGCCATCGCCGACGATATCCAGGTGATCGAGCTCGCCCGCCTGGTCGACATCGTGCTGATCCCGGAAATGAACGTGAAGTCGGCGATGGCCGTGTTCGACGAAGCCGAGGCCGAGATGCTGGCGGTGGTCGATTCCACCGACAGCCGCAAGGTGGTCGGCTTCCTCACCGAGACCTTCGCCCGCCGCCGCTATGTCGAGGAGATCGACAAGGCGACGAGGGGCGTGCTCGGGGCGCTGTCGTAAGCGCTCCCCTATCGGCCGGGTGGGGCTGCAACGAGCCAGGCCACGATCCGGCGGACCAGTGGCAGGACCAATAGCAGCGTCGGAAAGGCGACCAGCCATGACAGCGCCCAGGCGCCCGGCCAGGCCGCGAGGAACGCCGGCGTTGCGCCGAGGCTTCGCAGCGTCGAGATGATCGACACCACCGCCGTCATGAGGATGGATAGCACGAATGGCATTACGATCGGCGCATAGCGCGCCGGCAGTTTGCGAACCGCAATCATCTGGTCTCTCTTGGAAAAGGACGCGTCAGTCACGTTGAACCCTGCAAATGGCATCGATCCCGACGGCGTCGGTTGATGCGTTGGTTCACGTGAAACGCTTACGGCAGCCGAAAACGGCGCGGCTGTTCATTATCCGCTCAGGTTGGATGGTGCAAGCTGGATCTGATCATTCGGTTTACAATGGTTCAAGGCGTGGCAGATCGCCGCGTTCATGAAACCATTTCAGTGATCTGCGCGTTACGGACTGTTTGCTTACGGATGTGTTTGGGCGAAAGCAGAGGAAGATCGAGATGAGTGATGCACCGATGATTTCCGCGGCGCGCCGCAGCACGGTCCTGGCCGCGTTCGCGAGTCTGGCGCTGCTCGCCGCTTCGGTGGCGCCTTCAGCAGCAGCATCCCCAGATGCGGCCCCGGCCGTGTCCGCCAAGGCTGCTGCGGCAGGTCAGGCCTCCGCCGGCGCCACCGATTTCAGCGCCCGACGTCGCCACTATTATCGACGCGGACCGAGTGCGGCAGGCCTTGCCTTTATGGGCGCCGCCGCGGGTATCATCGGCGGAGTGATCGCTGAGCAGCGGCGCCGCGACTACTACGAGAACCGCTATTATTATGGTTATGGTCCGCGTCCCTACTACGGTAGTCCCTACTACGATCCCGGCTACCATTACGGGCCATATTGAACGGTCGTTTTCAATGCTGGCCAGCTTGGATCGCGCGAAAAGGGCGGTGCCTTGTGCCGCCCTTTTTTGATGCGCGGGCCTGTTTCGCTTCTCTGTCAACCCACGGGCGCGAAAATATTCCACTTTACCGAAATTCGGATTTGTCGTATGTGTTCGCGCATCCCGGCTCATTCTCGAGGGGCGATCATGAGGTCGTCATAGTCGCGAGCCGGGCTTGCGGTGGACGCAGCAGCGTCGGCGCGAACAGCCAGGGGCAGGGCGGATTGCTCTCCGTGAGCCCCAAGGCATCGTGCGGACGAACGGCGCTGTCAGGTTCGTTTCGTCATACTTCGATGGCAACGTGCACAACGCCATCGGACCCTGTGGCGAACAAGCGAACCGTGCGTACGGCAAAACCGTGTGGTCCTGGCCGTCGTTGCTACGGTCAAGCTCTTGCGGAGGCGGCAGTCGCGTCAACCGGCGCGGTGCTGGTGAATTCCGTGAGCGCGAGGGAGGCCAGAAGGAATTCGGCTCCCAGGGGAGCGCGGTATAAGCCGTCGCGCAGGGAAGGCCGAGTGATTGGCTCCACCTGTATGCTGCTGTGCGGTCTTTTTGCGCGATCCTTTCGCGCAGCAGACCGCGGGTGCGAGGTCAGCACCCGGTCTTCCCCATAGGCGTTAAGGTAGCGCGAGCATCGATTGATACGGACGTTTTCGAGGAGGCTCGCGCAGGTGCCGCCCAAGCGCTCGCTTTCTGCGGCGAAAGCAACGGATGGTTGGTTGTGGAATGATCGCTTGTAGCAAGGATGCAACGAGTTGTTGCAAAACACGCCAAGCGCCAGGTGCCGTCAGGCGGCCTGCGTCCAGCGGGGAGAGTCCTCGAAGTCGCGGGCAAGCGGCTCGAGCAGCAGGATGATCAAGAGGTGTGCCAGCAAGTAGGGCTTGGCGGAGCGCGGATCGGTTCCAGGTGGCGTCTTGAGACCAATCAGACTCTTCAGTCGCTTGAAGCCAAGTTCGATGCGCCATCGCAGTCGATAGAGCGCGAGTACATCCTTGGTGGAGAACTCGTCCCGCGCGAGCGACGTGACCAGAATGACCCAATCCGCGGCTTCCAGAGTTTCTTTGGAGATGACGCGGTTTTCGTCTTGTGCGTCGCGCCGGGCTTTACGGCGCGAAGCCGCGACTGCACCGGCGGGCTTCTTGACTGCGACCAGACGCATAGCCAGAGGCGCACCGTCCTTGCGTTTGATCCAAATCCTCCGATCGATCAGTCCGTGCGCCTTCGCCGCACGCAATTGGGCCATCAGATCGAACGGAAGGCCTTTGGCATCAAGCCAACGTGCGTTCTTCCAGCCCGCTCGGATCAAAACGTCTGCCCCGGCGTCGCGCACAGCGGCGATGCGGTCAGGTTGTAGATAAGCGCGGTCAGCAATGCGGATCTCGTTCTTGACCACCGGTATCCGGTCAAACGTTTCGCCTTCTTGCTGATCTGTCAGCTCGAAGTGACCGAAGCGCTCATATGGCAGATCGAATGCACTATGAACGCGCCAAAGCTCACTGTTCCTGCGCGCAGCCGGTCCTGCCTGAGGCACTGTCGTCGCATCGATAATGCGGATCAGGCGGCCTCGGCTCGCTTTCGGGGCTGCCGCAGCGAGCAAGCCCTCCACCAGCACTGCAAACCAATCGCCACATTGACGCAGGCGATAGAACAACGCCACGCTGCTGAGGTCGGCAAGGCCAACAGAAGCCGCCCACGCGGCTGTCGATCTCAACCCTCTTTCACCCAGACAATAGGCCAGCATCAGCCGAAGTAACGACACCGCATCTGGAATTTGGCGCCGCCGCACGAAAGCCTTCGTCTGGCGCGCACTTATTTCAAGCTGCGCAGCCCCGCCGAGCTGCGTAACCACTCTCCTCCAGTCCTCGTTCAGAAGCGATTCGTCTGCCATCCCGCCTTGGAATCACGTGTGATTCCAACACTCAAGAACAAACTTAACGCCTATGCGGTCTTCCCTGCGCCCTTGTGTCCCCGAAATCTGCCAGAATGTGGCAACGGGCGGTTGGATCAGAACCGCCCGTTGCCGGAACTGAGCCCGTTGCGCCCAAAGGCGACAGAGCCTGCTAAAGAGCAAGGGACAGCTCCGGTGTCTTCCTGAACCCGAACAGTTGCAAGGGCTGCGAGCCCGTACCAGGCAAGGAAGGGAGTGGATGATGACACAAGACGATCTGGTTGTCGTCGGCATCGATGTCGCTAAAGACAAGATTGATGCGTGCATTCGGACCGTAACGGAGCGGAAGACTTGCCCAACAACCGCGACGGGGCGACGGAGCTTGATTGCATGGCTTCGCAAGCATCAGGTCGGCAAGGCAGTGATGGAGGCAAGCGGCGGCTACGAGCGGGTATGGGCCAAGGCGTTGCGCCAAGCAGGGCTGGAAGTACGGATCGTCGATCCCAAACGGGTTCGCCACTTTGCGGAATCGGCGGGACGCCTTGCGAAAAATGACAAGATCGACGCGGAGATGATCTCCTGGTTCGCCGAGACATTCGGCGAGGCTCCCAGCCAAGTCGACAATCCCGCTCACGAGGAGATGAAGGCACTGGTGAAGGGACGCCAAGGCCTGCTTGACGTCAGGGCTCGCCTGGAAATGCAGAAGGAGCATGAGGCGCCGGCCCTTGTTCAGAAGGCTCGCGCGCGTCTTCTTAAGAAGCTGGCTGACGAAATCGCCGCGCTCGAGACCGCGATCGCGGCGACGATCAAGACAACGCCGGACTTTGCCAAACGCGCCGAGATCATCCAGAGCGTACCAGGCTTTGCTGAGGGGACCGCAATGGCGCTGCTTGGAGGACTACCGGAGCTGGGGCAGGTGAGCGACGAAGTTGCCGCCGCGTTGATGGGCGTTGCTCCTTATGACGATGATAGCGGCAAACGTCGAGGTGAACGCTGCATCAAGGGTGGCCGCCGCTGGGTGCGAAATGCCCTCTACATGCCCTGTGTCGGTGCCGCAACGCTGAACAATCCGGTGTTCAAGGCCTTCTACGAACGGCTGATTGCCAAGGGCAAGCCGCCAAAGGTCGCGATCGTCGCCTGTATGCGCAAGCTGATCATCATCCTCAACACCATGATCGCGCGCGGCGAGACGTGGGATCCGAAGAAATACAGGGTGGCCTGACGAGCGCGCCTATCTCGCGCTCGGACCTCGGCCGAGCGCATGCAAAGCCAACAGACCGGTGAGCGGACGGGGTCAAGGCCGTCAGCCGCCGCAGGCGGGGGCGCGCCAGCGCCAGCCTTGAGGCCGGCCGATCGCCGGGCTACTTCGCCACAGTTGCTCTTGGCTTTCAGAGGGGGAAGCGACGAAGCAAAGCTCGGGCGAGTTGCGCCGCGAGGACGCGAAGGCATGTCTGCAGCCACGCACATGCTGTCACCTCACACTCCGTCATTGCGAGCGCAGCGAAGCAATCCAGAATCTTTCCGCGGCGCGATTCAGGATTGCTTCGTCGCAAGGGCTCCTCGCAATGACGAGGAGGAGAGAGCGTGTACCACACGCCTCTCGCGTGCCCCGGGCGCAGCGCAGGGTGCCCGGCAATGCAAAGTATCGTCCGGAGTGATGCGCTGCAGAGCCGGGGCCCATGTCGCCGCGCCCGTGCCGTGTTGCCCTGGGTCCCGGCTCTGCGCCGCAACGCTTCACGGGTTGCGGCTGGTCCGGGACACACGAGCAAAAGCCGACATGCAACGCATCGGCAAATCACCGTCCCGCCGGCGCCGACATCGCGCCGTTGGCATAGCGCGACCAATCGGGCGCCGTTGGCTGCGACGGCCAGAGCGCGGCATTGGAGTCGCGGACCGACTGCGTGATGGGAGCGCGTTGCGCCTTGCGGGCGTGGTGGCGGTCGCTTGCGGCGGCGGTCTGGACGGTGGCGGCGGCAATCAGCATGGCGCCGAGAAAGGTGAAAGTCTTTTGCATCGTTGTCTCTCCCGTGACGACGCTCCGGCTGTGAGAGATGTCGTCGTCCAGGCTGACATGGCGATGGGCCTTCTCGATATCAGCGGCGGCGCCATCACGATGGAGCGAGCAAAATTTTTGGTCCCGGCTAAATATTCGGCAGCCTGCCCTTGGCCCCCGATGGACTTGCCCGCCGCAATCCGGTTCAATGGGGCAACTGAGTTCCCAGGCGACAACGATGTCGAGATATCTGCTGGTCCTGCTGCTGATCGCTTCGCCCGCAGCCGCGCAAGTCAAGATGACACCGAAGACCGCTGCGGCGCATCCCGATCCCTGCGCGCCGATCGGGCGGACCGCGGACGGCAAGCTGGTCTATTCCATGAAATGCGAGAACCTGCCGGCGCCGCCCGCACCCCCGCCGCAGGCGGAACTGAAGGAGGCGCCGCCTGCGGCAGCCGCCGAGCCGGAGCCGGAGGTGCGGCGTAGCGGCATTTTCGGCTGGTCCTACGATCGCAGGTGATTGCGACTCCGCCCCTTGCGCGAAGCCCGATGGAGTGCTTTTTGCTGAAGGTTCCCCGCGGGGCCTCTAGCCCCCGATCCAGAGAGATGAGATGAGCAAACTCGTTATCCGCGCCGGCGATTTCACCTTCGATGCCCGTTTCGAGGAGCAGCTGGCACCCAAGACAGTGGCCGCCTTCCGCAAGGCGCTGCCGTTCGAAAGCCACATCATCCATGTGCGCTGGAGCGGCGAGGGCGTGTGGATGCCGCTCGGCGACCTCGATTTCGGCGTCGGCTACGAGAACCACACCAGCTATCCCGCGCCAGGCCAGATCATCCTCTATCCGGGCGGCATCAGCGAGACCGAGATCCTGCTGGCCTATGGCGGCGTGCATTTCGCGAGCAAGATGGGCCAGCTCGCCGGCAACCATTTCATCACGCTGACCTCGGGCCTGGAGAATCTGGCGACACTCGGCAAGAGCGTGCTGTGGAAAGGCGCGCTGCCGATCCGCTTCGAGGAAGTCTGAGTGAGTGAGCCTCGCTACCCGCGCGATCTCCGCGGCTACGGCCGCAATCCGCCGCACCCGCAATGGCCAGGTGAGGCGCGGATCGCGGTGCAGTTCGTCGTCAATTTCGAGGAGGGCGGCGAGAACAACATCCTGCACGGCGACCGCGCCTCGGAAGCGTTCCTGTCCGACGTGCTCGGTGCGCAGCCCTGGCCGGGTCAGCGCCATGCCAATATCGAATCCATGTTCGAGTATGGCTCGCGCGCCGGCTTCTGGCGGTTGTGGCGGATGTTCAACGAGCGGAAGTGGCCGACCACGGTGTTCGGCGTCGCCACTGCGCTCAAGCGCAATCCCGAGATCGTCGCGGCGATGAAGGAGTCGGGCTGGGACATCGCGAGCCACAGCCTGAAATGGATCGAGCACAAGGACATGACCGAGGCGCAGGAGCGCGCCGAGATCGCGGAGTCCATTCGCGTCCACACCGAGGTGACAGGATCGCGGCCGCTCGGTTGGTACACCGGGCGCTCCTCGATCAACACCAACCGCCTGCTGATGGAGGAAGGCGGCTTCCTCTATCTGTGCGACTCCTATGCCGACGATCTGCCCTATTGGGTCAGGGGCGCGAACGGCAAGCAGCTCATGATTCCCTATACGCTCGATGCCAACGACATGCGCTTCATCAATCCGCAAGGGTTTGCCGAAGGCGAGCAGTTCTTCACCTATCTGAAGGACGCCTTCGACGTGCTCTACGCGGAGGGGCAGACCGCGCCGAAGATGATGTCGGTCGGCCTGCACTGCCGCCTCGCCGGCCGGCCCGGCCGCGCGGCCGGGCTGATGCGCTTCCTCGATCATATCGGCAAGCACGAGCGCGTCTGGGTGCCGACGCGGTTGCAGATCGCGCAGCACTGGCACGACAAGCACGCCCATCTTGCCGCCGACGCATTCGAGATCGGGTGAGAGGATGATGTCGCAGATCCCGCTCGCCGATCTCAACGCTGCAAGCCGGGCCGAATTCGTCGCGGCGCTCGCCAATGTCGTCGAATATTCGCCATGGATCGCCGAGCAGCTTGCGGCAAAGCGGCCGTTCGCCGGAATCAACCAGTTGCACGCCGCGCTGATTGCGGCGATCCAGGGTGCAGAGCCTGACGTTCAGCTGGCGCTGATCCGGGCGCATCCCGATCTCGCCAACAAGACCCAGCGCGCCGCCGGCCTCACGGCGGAATCGACCGACGAGCAGAACAGCGCCGGCCTCGACCGGCTGTCGGAAGCCGAATACGCCGCGTTCGAACGTGCCAACAACGCCTATCGCGAAAAATTCGGCATCCCCTATATCGTCTGCGTGCGCCGTCACACCAAGGATTCCGTGCTGCGCGACTTCGAGACGCGGCAGCCCAACATCGTCAAGACCGAGATAAGGCGTGCGATCGAGGAGATCGGCCGCATCTCGGCGCTGCGGCTGGATCAGCTCGTCATTGCCGACGATCGGCTGAAGGTGCACGGCCGGCTCTCGACTCATGTGCTGGACAATCACATTGGCGAGCCCGCGCCGGGAATCCCGGTTGAGCTCGTGGAGCTCGCGAGCCTCGGCGAGAGCCGCATCATCGCGCGGACCGTCACGAACGCGGACGGCCGCACCGACCAGCCACTGATCGGCGGTCGTCCGCTGCCGATTGGCCGCTACGAGCTCAGATTCCGCGTCGCCAGTTATTACGCCGAGCGCAACGTGCCGCTGTCGGAGCCGCCGTTCCTCGACGAGATCCCGCTGCGCTTTGCGATCAGCGAGCCGGAAAGCCATTACCACGTGCCGCTGCTGGTCACGCCCTGGAGTTATTCGACCTATCGCGGCAGTTAGAGCATGATGTTTTTATACGGAAACATAGCCTGAGTTTTTGAAGTAGTTGGTGCACTCCTCCTTGGAGAAGAGATCGAGGAGTTCACCAACCTTTCTCCAGGTTGCCTCCACGTCACGGGGCTCGGCAGCTCGCATGAGATGTTTGAGTTTGGCGAAGACCTGCTCGATCGGATTGAGGTCCGGGCTGTAGGGCGGCAAGAAGATGCGGTGGGCGCCTCTGGCGCGGATGGCTTGGCGAGCCGCTTTGCCCTTGTGGCTGCCAAGATTGTCGAGAACGACGATCTCACCCGGTGCGAGGGTGGGTGCCAACACCTTCTCGACGTACAGCGTGAAGAGCTCACCATTGATGGGACCATCAATCACCCAAGGCGCGCTGATCCGATCGTGACGCAGCGCCGCGATGAAGGTCATTGTCTTCCAATGGCCGAAAGGTGCAGAGGCTTGGAGGCGCTGCCCGCAAGGCCCCCAGCCGCGCAGTGGTGCCATATTGGTTTTGATCCACGTCTCGTCGATAAACACCAACCGCGCGACGTCGATCCTGCCTTGATGTGCTTTCCAGCGGGTCCGCTTACGGGCGACGTCGGGACGATCCTGCTCGGCTGGTAGAATCGTTTTTTTTGAAGCTGAGCCCTTCGGTGTGAACAAAAGTCCACACCGCCCGCACGTCTGTCTTGATCCCGCGTGCAGCCAGTTCCTGCGTCAGCTTGCGCAAAGTGAATGGCCCCGAGCGAATGCGTTTGCGCAGCCAGTCGGCGTTGGCATCCGACAGAACCCGCTTCTTGTGGCCGCCGATTTGGCCAGGTGACAGGCCTCCGGTATCCCGTCTCAGATTCTTCCACTTCGTCACGCAGGAGGCGCTGATCTGGAGCGCCTCGGCAATCGAACGAACTGTTTCTCCCGCGTCAGCTCGCGCCAAAGCCCGTTCCCGGATGTCTTCCGAATAGGGTCGCGTCATCCATGCCGGCCTCCGCCCTCCGGCATGGATGTTGAATCAGAAATCGCTCCCGGTGGGAATCCCGATTCCAGCCAAAAACAACATGCTCTAGCCACCAAACTTGTCGAGCAGCGCCGGAAACAGCCGATCCGGCTTGAAGGGCGGCGCGGTGAAGCGGATGCCGGTGGCATCGGCAATGGCGTTGCCGAGCGCAGCGGCAACCGGATTGTACGGACTCTCGCTCATCGACTTTGCGCCCAGCGGTCCGATCGTGTCGGACGTTTCGGCGAAGAACACCTCCGTGCGCGGAACGTCGGCGAAGGAGGGCAGGTGATAATCTCGGAATTTCGGGTTGATGACGCGCCCCGTGGCGTCGATCACCATCTCCTCGTAGAGCGCAGCGCCGAGCGCCTGCGCCACGCCGCCTTCGACCTGGCCGCGGCACTGCATGGGATTGGCGACGACGCCCGCGTCCGCGGCGTGCACGCTCCTGAGAATCCTGAGCTCACCGGTGCCCTTGTTCACCGCGACGCGAAAGCCCTGCACGTTGAAACCGACCGAACGCGGCGTGCCGTTCGAGCTGCCGGTGCCTGCGAAGGGTTGGCCGCATTCGCGGGCGAGCTTGGCCAGTTCCGTAAAGGACATGCGGCGTACGCCGCTGACGACGGCGTCGGCATCGAGCACGCAGGTGTCCACGTCGCACAGCCACGCGCCGGCGGCGGCCGCCCTCAGCTCGGTCGCAAGCTGCGCGGCTGCGGCATGCGTCGCCTTGCCCGCGACGAAGGTGCCGGCGCTGCCATAGGCGCCAGTGTCGTGGCCGCCGTGCGCCGTGTCGGACTGGCGCAGGCGGATGCGGTCGACAGTGGTCGCAAGCGTCGTCGCCGCGATCTGCCGATGCACGGTGCTGGTGCCGCTGCCGAACTCGGCGGTGCCGACGGTGAGATCGAAGCCGCCGTCATCGCGCAGCGCGATCGTGGCATCGGCGAAATGGCCGGCCGGTGGCACCGTATCGATCATGGTCAGCGCAATGCCGTCACCAACCAGCCATTCCGGCGACAGCTCCGGCTGCGGGCCACTGGCCTGCATCGCGCGCTCGACGAGGTCGAGGCACTGGTCGAGTCCATAGGAGCCATAGAGCACGTCGTGATATTCGGACGGCGGCGGCGACAGCATGGGATCGCCGGGCTTGATGATATTGCGCCGGCGCATCTCGTAGGGGCTGATGCCGAGCTGCTTCGCCAGCTCGTCGATCGCCGCCTCGACCGCGATGAGGGCCTGCGGCAGGCCATAGCCGCGAAACGCACCCGCCGGCACCGTGTTGGTGTAGGCGGCATAGCCGTCGACCCGCTTGTTCGGGCAATTGTAAACGGCGATGGACTCGGACAGCGCGTGGAACATCACGGGGCCGGCATGATTGCCGTAGGCGCCGGTGTTGGAGAGCACGTCGAGCTGGAGCGCGGTGAGCTTGCCGCCGGCATCGGCGCCGGCCTTGATGTGGATCCGCATCGGATGCCGCGTCGAGGTCGCGATGAACTGCTCCTCGCGGGTGAGTTCCAGCTTCACAGGGAGCCCTGTCTTGAGCGCGGCAAGCGCCAGGATGTCCTCGACGAACATCTCCTGCTTGCCGCCGAAGCCGCCGCCGACGCGTTCGCAGAACACGCGGACCTTGTCCATGGGAAGCTGGAAGATGTCCGACAGCGCGCGCCGGGTCAGGAACGGCACCTGCGTCGAGGTGCGGACATTGAGCACGCCCGCATCGTCGAGCCAAGCGAGCCCGCCGTGAGTCTCCAGTGCGGCGTGCTGCACGCGGTGACTGTGGAAGGTCGCCTCATAGGTGACGGCGGAAGTGGCGAGTGCTGCGGCTACATCGCCGAACTCGCCATGCGTCTCCGCCGCGAGGTTACGCTGGGGATCGGCGATCCGGTTCGCGGTGGTGCGGTCAGGATGAAGAACGGGCGCATCCGGTTTCATCGCCTGCTCGGGATCGATCAGCGCGGGCAGGATCTCGTACTCCACCTTGATCCGCCGGCACGCCTCCTCGGCGGCGGCTTCGGTCTCGGCGACGACGGCGGCGAGCTTCTGGCCGATGAAGCGGACGACGTCATCGAGAACGCGGGTGTCCTCGGGATCCATCCAGTCCCTCTCGTGCCGCGCAGTCGAGATCAGGACAGGCGGTGCATCCTCATGCGTCAGCACGGCGTGCACGCCGGGAACGCGAAGCGCGTCCGATTTGTCGATTGCGACGATCCTGGCGTGAGCATGAGGCGAGCGCAGCAGCTTGATGTGCAACAGGCCTTCGATTGCGGTATCGAAGGTATAGCGTGCCTTGCCGCGCACGATATCGGGACTCGCGGGCGCCGGCAGGCTGCGGCCGAAGGCGGCGCCGGTCTCGACGATCGCCTCGACATTGGTGTTGCCGAGGATCGCGTCCTCGATCGAACGATAACCGGTGCAGCGGCAGATATTGCCCTTCAACGCGCTGCCGAGATCGGTGCGCTGCGCCTGGTTCAGCGAGGCGCAGGTCAGGATCATGCCGGCGGTGCAGAAGCCGCATTGAAAACCCTGCGCGTCGAGGAAGGCTTGCTGCATCGGATGGGCGCCGTGGTCGCCGCCGAGCCCCTCGACCGTGGTTACGGTGCGTCCCTCGGCGCGGAACGCCGGGATCAGGCAGCTGTGTACCGGCTCGCCGTCGAGCAGCACGGTGCAGGCGCCGCAATCACCGGCATCGCAGCCCTTCTTCACGCCGAAATGGCCGAGCTCGCGCAGGAACGTGCGCAGGCATTGCCCGGCGCGTGGCTCCTGATAGAACGCCTTGCCGTTGACCTCGAAGCTCATGGCCGCGTCGCTCCCAGGAGTTCGCTGCGAATTTCCTCGGCTAACCGCAGCGTCATATGCTTGCGCCAGAGCGGCTTGCCATGGATGTCCGTATGGTACAGGTCATCCGTGATCTGCTGCATGAGCGCGGTGCGAAGTGCGCTCGCATCCGGGGCTTTGCGAAAGAGAAGCTGGATCGGCCGCACCGTCGACGCGGTGACTGTGAGTGTCAGCGTGTCATCGGCTTCGAGACTTCCGATCAGCAGTGCTGCCGAACGGCCGACGGGCGCCAGCGAAATTTGGCGAAAGGCGGTGCGGCGCTTCAGTGCGACAATGGGGACATCGATCTGCCGGAGCAGGTCGCCCGGCGTGAGACGGTTGCGCTGGTTGCCTGTGACGAAATCGACCACGGAAAGCCTCTGCTCTCCGCCGCTGGCCTTCCAGATGGTGCAGACTCCGTCGAGCGCTGATGTGAGCGAGATCATCGGTCCGGCCGGCAGCGACATGCAGAGATTGCCGCCGACCGTTGCCGTCTTCCAAATCTTGAACGAAGCAAGAAAGGCCCGACAGCACTGGTTGATCAGCGGTGCCGCGAGCCAATCGGACGGGCAGGCGAGTCCATCGAGCTCCGCGACGGTGCAAGTGGCGGCGATGCTGAGGTGGCTCTCGGTGAGTGTCAGCGCCGGCCATTTCAGATCGGTGAGATCGATCAGTCGTGTCAAATGCGTTTGCGGCTCCGAGAAGAGCCAAGTGCCGCCTGCGAGCCAAGCATCACCTGCCGTCCAAACGGGCAGCTGCGAGCGCGTTTGCGGATGGGCGACCGCTGTGATGGTATTCAAGTCCATGGCTGCGCCAACCCTCCCGCCGGGTGAATGGTCAAGAGAAAGTGTTGCAAGACGGGAGCCAAGTGGCAACAACAAGTGGCAACAACAAGTCGGAGCAGGGACGCGGTCGTCCTCCGCCTTGCAGGCCTGCCGTCAGCGGGTGTGAGGAGAAGCAGGATCATGAGTGACACAAGGCCGACATGGATCAGGGATCCCCTGGCCATCCTCGCCGACCGTGCCGAGCGCGGCATCGTGGTGAAGGACGGCCGGATCGTCGAGCTGGTGCCGGCCGGCGGTGTGCCCGCAACCGCTGACGTCGCGGTGTTCGACGCGGGCGAACACGTGGTGCTGCCGGGCCTGATCAACACCCATCATCATTTCTATCAGACGCTGACGCGGGCGCTGCCGGCCGCGATGGGCCGCGAGCTGTTCCCCTGGCTTCAGGCGCTCTATCCGGTGTGGGCGAGGCTGACGCCGGAAGCGCTCGAGCTCGGCGTCACCGTGGCGATGTCCGAGCTGCTGCTCTCCGGCTGCACCACCACGACCGATCACCACTATGTATTCCCGGCCGGACTCGAAGACGCCGTCGATATCGAGGTGGCGGTGGCGAAGCGCCTCGGGTTAAGGGTGTTGCTCACGCGCGGCTCGATGAACCTGTCGCAGCGCGATGGCGGCCTGCCGCCCGACAGCGTCGTGCAGGACGAGGAAACCATCCTTGCCGACAGTGCCCGCTTGGTCGCCAAGCACCACCAGCGCGGCGCGGACGCGATGGTGCAGATCGCGCTCGCGCCGTGCTCACCTTTCTCGGTGACGACGTCGCTGATGCGGGCCACCGCCGATCTCGCCGACAAGCTCGACGTGCGCCTGCATACCCATCTCGCCGAAACCGAGGACGAGAACAGGTTCTGCGAGCAGATGTATGGCTGCCGCCCGCTGGATTATCTCGAGCAATGCGGCTGGCTCAACGCGCGCACCTGGCTCGCCCACGGAATCTTCTTCAATCCGGACGAGATGAGACGGCTCGGCAAGGCCGGCACGACCGTCAGCCATTGCGCGTGCAGCAACCAGCTGCTGGCGTCCGGTTGTTGCCCGGTATGCGATATGGAAGAGGCCGGCGTCGGGATCGGCATTGGTGTCGACGGCTCGGCCTCCAACGACGGTTCCAACCTGATGCAGGAGGTGCGGGCCGCGTTCCTGCTGCAACGGGCGCGCTATGGCGTGACGAGGGTCAGCCACAGCGATGCGCTGCGCTGGGCGACCAAGGGCTCGGCAGCCTGCGTCGGCCGTCCGGAGCTCGGCGAGATCGCGGTCGGCAAGGCGGCGGACCTCGCGCTGTTCAAGCTCGATGAGCTGCGCTTCTCCGGCCACGGCGATCCCCTGGCCGCCCTGGTGCTGTGCGGGGCGCATCGCGCCGATCGGGTGATGGTGGCTGGAAAATGGGCGGTGATCGATGGCGCGATCCCGGGCCTCGATGTCGCAGACCTCATCCGCCGCCATAGTTCCGCGGCGCGGGCCATGCAGGGGGGATAATCGGGGGCCAGATAGAAAGAGGGGGCAGCCACAAGTGCCGGGTGCTTCTGGCCACCCCCTCCGAACCTCCTCCGGGAGGAGCAGGTGATTTAGGCGATGCAAGAAGCGTGCTACTTGCCCGGCAGCTTGTCGTCGATGCCTTTCACGTAGAAGTTCATGCCGAGGATCTGGCCGTCATCGAGGTGATCGCCGCCCTTGCACTCGACCGGCTTGCCGTCCTGCCCAACGATCGGGCATTTGAACGGATGCAGCTTGCCCGCGGTGATCGCGGCCTGGGCATCCTCGGCCATCTTTTTCACATCGTCAGGCATGTTGGTATAAGGCGCCATCGCGAACATGTGGCTGTCGAGGCCGCCCCAGGTGTCCTCGGACTTCCAGGTGCCGGCGAGCTCGGCCTTGACGCGCTCGATGTAGTAGGGGGCCCAGGTATCGAGGATCGAGGTGAGCTGGGTCTTGGGCCCGAACTTGATCATCTCGGAATCCTGGCCGAAGGCGAGTTTGCCGCGTTCGCTCGCGATCTGCATCGCCGCTGGCGAGTCCGTGTGCTGCATGATGACGTCGGCGCCCTGGTCGATCAGCGCCTTGGCGGCGTCGGCCTCCTTGCCCGGGTCGAACCAGGTATTGGCCCAGATGATCTTGACCTTGATATTCGGGTTGATGGTCTGCGCCGCAAGCATCGTGGCGTTGATGCCGGAGACGACCTCGGGAATCGGGAACGAGCCGATATAGCCGAGCACGCCCGATTTCGACATCTTGGCCGCGATCAGGCCCTGGATGTAGCGGCCCTGATACCATTTGGCCGAATAGGTCGACATGTTCGGATTGCGCTTGTAGCCGGTGGCGTGCTCGAAATGCACGTTCGGATATTTCTTGGCGACCTTCAGCGTCGGATCCATGTAGCCGAACGACGTGGTGAAGATCAGCTTGTTGCCGGCGCGGACGAGCTGTTCGATCGAGCGCTCGGCGTCGGGACCTTCGGGCACGTTCTCGAGGTAAGTGGTCTCGATCTTGTCGCCCAATTCCTTCACCAGCGCCTGACGCGCGAGGTCGTGCTGATAAGTCCAGCCGAGATCTCCGATCGGGCCCAAATAGATGAAACCGACCTTCAGCTTGTCGGCGGCGGAGGCTGCACCGACACTGCCGGCAAGCAAGAGCCCGATAGCCAATGCAAGAAGTGATTTCCTCATAATCAATCTCCAACATCAGGGGAAAGCCACGATCCGCAACGCGCGCGCCCCATCGCGCACGCCGCGGAAACGAAATTCAGCGATCGGGAACGAACACCGTGCCGAGCGCGGCCGGCGCGGTCGAGCCGCCGGTGCGCGCACGGGAGAGCAAGACCAGGACGATGACGGT
Organism: Bradyrhizobium sp. STM 3561; assembly: GCF_045571455.1. Classification (NCBI taxonomy): domain Bacteria; kingdom Pseudomonadati; phylum Pseudomonadota; class Alphaproteobacteria; order Hyphomicrobiales; family Nitrobacteraceae; genus Bradyrhizobium; species Bradyrhizobium sp. STM 3561. The sequence goes on along the minus strand of NZ_CP120695.1, from coordinate 4,461,569 downwards.
CGCGAGGTAAGGCAGCGCCGACATGAATTGCGAGGGAATGCCGACGCCCCAGCCCTGCGCATGCAATTGCAGGATCGTCACAGCACCGAAGAGATAGGCGCCGACCACGAGCCGGCCCGGCCGCCAGGACGAGAACACGACAAGCGCCAGCGCGATCCAGCCGCGGCCCGCGGTCATGCCGGGGATAAAGAAGGGCGTATAGGCGAGCGGCAGATAGGCCCCGGCAAGACCCGCGCAGGCGCCGCCGAACATCACCGCGAAGGTGCGGATGCGCAGCACGGGATAGCCGAGTGCATGCGCGGAGACGTGATTGTCCCCGCAGGCGCGTAGGATCAATCCCGCCCGCGTGCGGTACAGGAACCACCAGACGCCGACGATCAGTGCGACCGAGAAGTAGACGAAGCCGTCCTCGCCGAACAGCACACGGCCGATCAGCGGAATGTCGGTCAGGCCGGGAATATGGAGGTGCACGGCCGGCGTGATGCGCTCGCCGACGAAGCCGGCGCCGATCAGGCCTGAGAGGCCGATGCCGAGGATGGTCAGTGCGAGACCGGTCGCGACCTGGTTGACGGCGAGCCCGAGCGCCATCAGCGCGAAGACGAGCGACATCAGCGTGCCCGCAACGATGCCGAGCAGCGCGCCGACGAGAATCGATCCGGTGAGCCACGCGCCGGCAAAGCCGCAGGCGGCGCCAACGATCATCATGCCCTCGACGCCGAGATTGAGCACGCCGGAACGCTCGGTCACGAGCTCGCCGGTCGCCGCAATCAGCAGCGGCGTCGACGCGGCGAGCACCGCGAGGATGATGGCCTCAACCAGCTCCACGGGTCACCTGTCGGCTTGGGAAGACCAGCTTGAAGCGGTAAAGGATCAGGGAGTCGCAGGCGAGCACGTAGAACAGCAGAATGCCCTGAAAGACCTTGGTGACGTCCAACGGAATCTTCATCGCGATCTGAGCCTGCTCGCCGCCGATAAAGGTCAATGCGAGGAAAAGGCCTGCAATTAATATTCCAAGCGGGTTCAGCCGGCCGAGGAAGGCGACGATGATCGCGGTAAAGCCGTAGCCCGGCGAAATGCCGGGCTGGAGGTGCCCGACCGGGCCTGCGACCTCGATGATTCCGGCGAGGCCGGCCAGCGCGCCGGAGACCGCGAAGGTCAGGATGATCAGCTGGTTGGCATTGAAGCCGCCGAACCGTGCGGCACGCGGCGCCGCGCCGACCACGCGGATCTCAAAGCCCTTGATGGTGCGCCCGAGCAGGATCGCCGCTGCGGCGACGACGAGCAGGGCGATGATCGAGCCGAGATGGAGCCGCCCGCCCTCGATCAGCAGCGGCACTGTCGCCACTGGATCGAACTCGGCCGTGGTCGGGAAGTTGAAGCCGTGCGGATCGCGCCAGGGACCGCGCACGAGATAGTCGAGGAAGAGGTCGGCGACATAGACCAGCATCAGGCTGGTCAGGATTTCGCTGGCGCCGAACTTGACCTTGCAGATCGCCGGGATCAGCGCATAGAGCGCGCCCGCTGCAGCCGCGAGCACGAGCATCGCCGGCAACACCCAAGCGCCGGCGTCGGTGCCTTGCGTCTTCACCGCGATCCAGCTTCCGGCCACTGCACCGATCAGGAATTGCCCTTCGGCGCCGATGTTCCAGGCATTGGCGAGATAGCAGAGCGACAGCCCGATCGCGATCATCACCAGCGGCGTTGCCTTCACCGCGATCTCCTGGAGCGAATAGCCGTCGGTCAGGGGCGCGATGAAGTAGGCGTGGAGCGCGAGCAGCGGATTCTTGCCGAGGATCGCGAACAGGATGGTCATGGTGACGATCGTCAGGCCGATCGCAATCAGGGGCGAGACCAGCGCGATCGTGTTCGACCGCTCGGCGCGCTTCTCAAGCACCAATTGCATGCGCGGCCTCCTTCGGTTCCAGGCTGCTGCCACCCATGAGCAGACCGAGCTTTTCGCGGGTCGCTTCGCTTGTCGCGAGCGGGGCCGAGAGCCGGCCATGGAACATCACGGCGATGCTGTCGGCGATCTCGGCAAGCTCGTCGAGATCCTGACTGGTCACCAGCACGGCGGCGCCGGCGCTTGCGAGATCGAGCAGCGCCTGGCGGATCACCGCGGCAGCGCCGGCGTCGACGCCCCAGGTCGGCTGGCTCACAACCAGCACCGCCGGATTGCGCAGGATCTCGCGCCCCACGATGAACTTCTGCAGGTTGCCGCCGGAGAGGCTTGCCGCTTCCGGATCGCGCTTGGCCTTGCGGACGTCGAAGGTTTCCGTCGCGCGGTCAACTGTCTTCAGCGTGGCCGCGGTGTCGATGAACCCGTGGTGGACCATGCCGCTGGCAGCGTGTCCGGTCAGCAACGCGTTCTCCGACAGTCTCATCCGCGGTGCGGTGCCGTGCCCGAGCCGCTCCTCGGGAACGAAAGCCGCGCCCAGCTTGCGCCGCTGTGTGATCGAGAGATGACCGGCGGCAATGCCTTCGATCACCACCGTTCCGGGATCCTTCGCGAGGCGCTCGCCGGAGAGCGCGGCGAACAATTCCTCCTGGCCGTTGCCTGCGACGCCCGCGATGCCGAGGATCTCGCCGCCCTTGAGCTCGAACGAAATATGCTCGAGCCGCACGCCATGCGCTTCGCTGGGGGCAAGCGAGAGGTCGTTGACGACGAGCCGCGGCACAGTGGTCTTGCGGCCGGATACGGCCTTCACTTCCTTGATCTCCCCGCCGACCATCATCCGCGCAAGCGAGGCAGCGGTCTCGAGCCTGGGATTGCAGGTCTCGACTTTCCTGCCGCCGCGCAAGATCGTCGCGGTGCCGCAGAGCCGCTTGACCTCCTCGAGTTTGTGGCTGATGTAGAGGATAGCACGGCCTTCGGCCTTGAGCCGCTCCAGCACGATGAAAAGCTGGTCAGCCTCCTGCGGGGTCAGCACCGCGGTGGGCTCGTCCAGGATCAGGAATTTGGGATCCTGCATCAAAGCGCGGACGATCTCGATGCGCTGGCGCTCACCGACTGAGAGTTGCCAGACCTCTCGTTTGGGATCGAGCGGTAGACCGTAAGTCTTCGATACCTGCTCCAGCCGGGCCGACATGTCCTTGAAGGATTCCTTGCCGTCGAGGCCGAGCGCGACGTTCTCGGCGACCGTGAGATTGTCGAACAGCGAGAAATGCTGGAACACCATGCCGATGCCGCGGCTGCGTGCTTCGGACGGACCGGACAGCACGATCCGTTGGCCCTGCCAGCGAATCTCGCCGGCGCTGGGTTGGATCAGCCCGTAGATCGACTTGACCAGCGTCGACTTGCCGGCGCCGTTCTCGCCGAGCAGGGCGTGGATTTCCCTCGGCCAGATGTCGATGTCGATGGAATCGTTGGCGAGGAAATCACCATAACGCTTGGTGAGTCCGATCGTCCTCAGGAGCGGGGAATCGCCGGAATGCTGGCCGTTGGGCGTCGAATCTAACATTCGCTGATGCGCTTGCATGGGTGAAGTGCCTCGATAGTGGGCCAGTTTGAACCGCGACGTAAGATGTGAAAAAGCATCATCCCTTGCTCAACGCTTCGGCAGGCGATCGGCCCAGCGGTCGTCTTCGATTCTGGGCGACCAGCAAACGGTACTTGGACTCCGGGAGCGACAGCGCCTGCGAGCGGCGCCTGTTGCAAATTTGTGACGGTCCAAGCCAAATCGGAACCCGCTGTGCAGACCTGACGCCATGTTGAGCAATGACGCGTCGGTCCGTTCACGGCTCGAAGCGCAGCGGTTGCGACGGCTGCTCGGACCTGGCATCGCATTGGGCGCGATCAAGAAAATCCGAATAAAAACAATCAGGGAATGTTCGGCAACAGTGGTCCTTCTCCGCTGCTCCCTGCGTGCGTGGCCACTGCAATCTCGACCATGGTTCGTCGCGTCCTGCCGAAACAAGCGGCACGCCATGTGAAAAGTTGAGGCTTCTCACCCTGGGAGATCGGCGCAAGTGTCGCACCCACAGGGGGCGTTCATTTTTGCCTGTCAAACGAGGGGGTATTCAGGATGTCGTTTCGTTACACGGCAGTGGCAGCAGCGGCGCTGTCGCTCGCTACGCTGGCCACCGGCGGCCTAGCTCAGGGGGCGGATCTGCCGGTCAAGGCGGCCAAGAAGGCTTCGGACCTTCCGTTCTTCCTGGTGATCGATAATCGCGTCACATTCTCATACATCTTCAATGCGTCGCAGCCCGGCGCGTGGTCATTCCGGCCAGACGGGTCGATCGACAGCAAGACCACCAAGCAGGTCTATTCCTTCACTCACTTCGACCTCTGGGCCTACGGCACGAACTTCTTCACCATCTCCATGTTCAAGTCGGATCACAATGATCCGGCCGGGCCATGCACCAACGCCGGCACGATCTTCGGTGCGCCGGCGTCCTGCGCCGGTGCGACCGAAATCTATGGCCTGTTCCGCTCGACCTTCGGCTGGAACGAGCTCTTCGACACCAAGGCCTTCACCGCGGGGCCGCTGCACAACATCTCCTTCGAGGTCGGCATGGATGCCAATACCGAGAACCGGTATTTCGGCGCTGCCAAGCGCGACGTCGTCGGCGGTCTGCAGTTTGCATTCGATCTGCCTTACAAGGGCTACATCAACGTCGCGCCGCTGGTCTATTGGGAGTTCGCCAACCACAATTCCTTCAGCCAGTGTGGCCTGTTCGGTCCAGGCGTTCCCGGCGTCACGTGTCTTGCCGACGGCAACACGTCGTTCAAGCCAACCTGGGCTGTCGAGGTCAATTACTACATGGACCTCGGCTTCCTGCCGCCGAACATGCAGTATTTCTCGATCAGCGGCCGCGCCGGCTGGTACGGCAAGAAGGGCACCGACACCCAGCCGCTTCCCTACAGCCCGGCGAATGGCGTCTACAACACGGCGGTTGAGTTGAACTCCGAGCCCATCCGTCTGACCTTCGATGCTTCGAAGGCAGCCTGGGGTGACAAGTACTCCCATTTCGTGGACGTCTGGGTGGCCTACCGCTACTGGCAGAACAAGTTCGGTCTCGATCACAACCTCGCGGTCGGCTGTACCACGGCCGTTGGTGGTCGGACGGTGAGCACGGGCTCCTGCACCGAGTCCTCGCTCTACTCGGGTATCACCGTGAAGTTCTGACCGCCTGACGCTCTGCAGGTGAAAGACGATGGCGCCGCGCCAAACCTCCGCGGCGTCACCTCCTTTTGAATGAGCTGCTACTTCGTCCAAACGCCGTCGTGCAGCGCTTCGGCCTCTTTTTCGAGCAGCGGGCCGACGACCTCCGTCGGCCGCTGCCCGCTGGCAAAGACCTCGCGACACGGCAGGTCGAGGGTCGGGTTCTCCGGATGGTTGCCGGTGATGGCGCGCAGGCGATGCTCGCTGAGGCCATAAACGACGCGGCCGATGCCGGCCCAGTAGATCGCGCCCGCACACATCGCGCAGGGTTCGGCTGACGAATAAAGCGTGGCTTTCGCCAGCACCTCGCGACTGAGGGTACGACAGGCCTGGGTGGCCGCGAGCCGTTCGGCATGCGCGGTGCCGTCATGATCCGGCATGTAGCCGTTCTCGCTCTCGATGAGCACCTTGCCCTCGGCCGCGACGACGATGCAGCCGAAGGGATGGTTGCCATGGGTGAGCGAGCGGCGGGCGACCGCGAAGGACAGGCGTAGGAAGTGTTCGTCACGTTCGGACATGCCGTCCATCGCTGCTCCACGATCAGTACCGGCCGCGCGCCGGCCGACCAGGATGAAGGTCGGCTTCGCTGATCCGTGCTTCATACATAATTTGCCGTGGAACATCACCAGCAGCCGGTCGGACGGTTGTTGGCGAGCGCAGTTTTCGGATAACCGCTTGAAAAATATTGATTATGCGGGCCATCAAGATCCTGATATGGAAAAGTGCCGGATACCGATACAGGCGTTGGCCCGCCCTCGTGCACGACCGGGACGAGGCAGTCTGGCGCATACTCGCATTCATGCTAATCACGCGCGTGTTGAGGCCGGCGCGGGTGCGTGATTTGGCCGGCACCGAACTCGTACCGTTTGGCGCCGAGACAGCAACTCCCGCGGCCCAGAGAAGAGGAAATTTGTCGAGATGGGGGCCGTTAACGCCGTTCAAGATGCATCGCTCGGCGAAACCATCGTGCGCCGAATCAACGATCTGGCGGCGATCTCGGAAACAGGTGACAATCTCACCCGCATCTATCTCACCAAAGAGCTGCGCGAGGCGGCGGACCTCATCCTTGGCTGGATGCGCGAAGCCGGCATGAGCGCCCGTCTCGACGCAATCGGCAATGTCTGTGGCCGCTACGAAGGCGACCGGCCGGGCGCGCCGTGCCTGATGCTCGGCTCGCATTACGACACCGTGCGAGATGCCGGCAAATGGGATGGACCGCTGGGTGTGATCACCGCGATCTCCTGCGTCGCCGATCTCAACCGTCGCGGCAAGCGCCTGCCGTTTGCGATCGAGGTGATCGGCTTTGCCGACGAGGAGGGGGTGCGGTTCGCGTCGACCTTGCTCGGCAGCCGTGCGGTGGCCGGCACTTTTGACGAGAGCGTCCTGAATACGCGCGACAGCGACGGCGTGTCGATGCGCGACGCGCTCGTGCAGTTCGGCCTCGATCCCGACCATATCGGCGCGGCCGCGCGGGCGCGCCGCGAACTGCTTGCCTATCTCGAATTGCACATCGAGCAGGGGCCGGTGCTGGAAGCGCAGAACCTGCCCGTGGGCGTCGTCACCGCGATTGCCGGTGCCACGCGCCTTGCCGCCCGGCTGACCGGGATGGCCGGTCATGCCGGCACCGTGCCGATGGGGCTGCGCCGTGATGCGCTCGCCGGCGCGGCCGAATGCATCGGTGCGATCGAGCAGTTTTGCCGAACCGACGAGGGCGGCCTGGTCGGCACCGTCGGTTACGTCCAGGCGAGGCCCGGTGCGACCAACGTCATTCCGGGCGAAGTATCCTTTACCATCGATATGCGCGCGCCGACCGACATGCACCGCAAGCGCGCGGTGGCCGACGTCGTCCGCCAGATCGAAGCGATCGCCAAGCGCCGGCAGCTGGCCCTTCAGCTGGACGTCACCCATGAGAACCGCACCGCGCCTTGCGCGCCGTGGCTCAAGGAGCAGATCGCGCAGGCGATCGAAGCCGAAGGCTTTTCCGTATTCGAGCTGCCGAGCGGGGCTGGGCACGACGGCATGGCGATGATCGAAATTGCCGATGTCGGCATGATCTTCGTCCGCTGCCGCGGCGGCATCAGCCATCACCCGGACGAGCATGTCGAACTCGCCGATGCCGACGCCGGCGCCCGGGTGTTGCTCAGGGTGATTGAGAATTTTCAGACGCGGGACAGCCGCGCCGGAGCGAGCTGAACAGCCGGACCGCCGTTCGTCATCGGGGCGAGACACGAATCGATCATGCTTGGCATGGTGACCGGCCATCGCCGGCATCGCGAGACACCAAGTGCACATGAACAGCGACATTCCTCCGCCGTCACATCGCGCAAACCGGTTTTACCAGGGCATGGCTGCGACTTTTGTCGCCAACGCGCTTCAGGCGGTCAATTTCCTCGGTGATCGGTTCCTGAGAAAGTCGCATCATTCATTGTCGGCCATCGAGGACCTCTATCGGTATTCGATGGACAGCGCGTTCTCGGTGAGCGAGGCCTTCCTCGTCACGGGCGCGCCGCACGCCTCCGCCTATTATTCCCGCGACTTCGCCTGGTTCTATCCTGACGTGCTCGATCCCAACACGATCATGGACTCGCAGGACGCGGTGCGGCGGGTACGTCTGCTCGAGAAGAGCGTGCGCCTGCTGCTGGAGGCGGTTCGCGCCAACGTCGTCACCACGACCCTCGTGCCGGCGGGCCGCGGCCGGTATCTCGGCGTGAACTATTTCTCGCGGCCCTCGGATACGCTGCTCGGCATTCTCGCCGGCCTCCAGCAGATGATCTCTGCCGAGGAGAGGACGTCGTCCTATCTGGCGATGTCGCAATGCGCACAGGCAGGCCGCCTGTTGCTGGCCGAATATGGCGATGACCTGAAGCGGGCGATCCTCCAGCTCGCAAGCGAGCTCGAACCGTTCAATGATGACGGCACCGGATATTTGCTTTGCGATGTCCACGCACCTCGCTCCGCTGCAACAGACACCCGCGCCGAACGCAGGCGCTTCGTGACCAATGCTTCGGTCTACACGACCTTCGTGTGGGGCGTGCAGCTCGGGATCGTCAACGAGAACGAGCTGAAGCGGCTGCTCGGGCGCGACCTCGCGCAGTACAAGAACGACCTGCTCCGCCTATTCGGCAAGGATGGCCATATCAGGCATTCCCTGGATGGTCCGGCGAGCTCACCGGTATCGTCGGTTGCGCTGGATTTCGTCAGCGTGCATCGCGGCTTCTGGAATATGAACGATGCCACCGAGCGCGCGCTGTTCGCGGCGACGGCGGATCTCATCATCGCCGAACCGCGCTTTCGCATCCCCAGCACGTTCCACTTCCTGGTGTCGGCGGATAATCCGCGCAACAAGATCATCCACAAGATCGCGGCACCGGCCTATCAGGGGCGTTCGTCCTGGCCTACGTTCAATGTCGAGTTTGCAGATCGTATGCTGGACTTCGATGAGGCCTCGGGGGGCGATACCTACCGGGCCTGCGCGCAAGGTATATTGAAGGACATTCGCATTGCCACCGAAGTCCACGGCGGCTATCAGGAGCTGATCTCGGAACACGGTCTGAAGTATCGAACCTGGGCCTACAAGGGCGCGGTGGCCCACTCCTGGTTTCCGCGCTTTCTGTCTGTCTGGAGGAGGGCGTATGGAACGCCGCTCCTCCAGTGGAATGACTGATCGACCTTACCCCGCCGTGACGTCCACAAGCTCGCCGCCTTCGAGCACCTTGGCCGCCTTGGCGCGGTCGAGGTCGCCTTCCCAGGCCGCGACCACGACCGTGGCCACGCAATTGCCGACGAGATTGCCGAGCGCACGGGCCATGCCGATGAACCAGTCGACCGACAGCACCAGCACAAGGCCGATCGCGGGGATGCTCGGCACCGCGTTCAATGTGGCGGCCAGGATCACGATGGCCGAGCCCGGCACGCCATGCGCACCCTTTGAGGTGATGAGCGAAACGCCGAGCACCAGCAGGAGATCACCGAAGGACAATGGCGTGTTGGTGGCCTGCGCGATGAAGACGACCGCAAGTGTGAGATAGATCGAGAAGGCGTCGAGGTTGAAGGAATAGCCGGTCGGAATGACCAGACCGACGACGGAGTCCTTCACGCCCATGCGCTCCAGCTTCTTCATGATCTGGGGCAGCACCGCATCCGACGAGGCGGTGGCGAGCACGATGGTCAGCTCCTCGCGCAGGTAAGCGAGGAATTTGAGGATGTTGATGCCTGCGAGCGCCATCACCCCACCCAGCACGCCGAGCACGAAGATGCCGACCGAGACGTAGAACAGCAGTACCAGAGACACGAGCTGCTTCAGCGAGCCGACGCCGTATTTGCCGACGGTGTAGGCGACCGCGCCGAGCACGCCGAGCGGGGCGACGCGCACGATCAGACCCATGACGCGGAACAGCACGGTGGAGGCCGCGTCGATGACGGAGGTGATGAGCGCGCCCTTCTCGCCGCCGACCAGCGCTAGGCCGACGCCGAACAGCACCGCGAAGAACAGCACCTGGAGCACGTCGTTACGCGAAAGTGCATCGAAGGAGGTGGTCGGGATCACGTTCATCAGGAAGGCGCCGATGCCGCCGCCGGACAGCTTATGGGCATTGTCGGCATAGGTGTTGAGCGCCTTGGCATCGAGGGTCGAGGGATCGATGTTCATGCCGTGGCCGGGGCCGAAGATGTAGGCGAGCAGCAGGCCGACGACGAGTGCCACCGTCGTCATGACCTCGAAATAGACCAGCGCCTTGACGCCGACCCGACCGACCTTCTTGAGATCACCCGCGCCGGCAATGCCGTGCACGACGACGCAGAACACGATCGGCGCCACGATCATCGAGATCAGCTTCAGGAAGGCGTCGCTGAGGATCTTGAGCCCGACGGCGAAGTCCGGAACCGCCATCCCCAGGATCACGCCAAGCGCCAGAGCGGCGAGGACCTGGACGAAGAGCGAGGTATAGAGCGGCTTCGGCTCGGCGGCGGGTGCCGCAGTGATGGTCGACATGGTGGACTACCCCGGTCTGACGCGTCTTGAGCGTCAAAAAAGGAGCAACAACCGTGCCAGATTGTCGCGAAGATCCCGGAAGTATCGCAGGCGTGATATCGGGGACGCCGCGCGGCACCTCTTCACCGGTGCACTGCGGGGCGGGGACTCATCGTGTGGCCGCCGAGAAGCCGCAGGGCCCGCGGTCAGTCGTCGTGCGCCCGTGTCATGCCACGAGATCCAGCAGCCGGCATGATCCGCGCACGAGCACCCTGCGTCCCGCGGGGGTCATCGCCGGCACGCCGTCATCGATGACGACGAGGCCGAGCTTGACGAGACTTTCGATCATGTAAGCCTTCGAGAGGCGACCGCTCGACGTCGAATTGCGAAGTGTGCGCAGAGCTTCCCATTGGTCCGGCGAAAGATCGAAGTCAACGTCGTTGCTCATTTTGCCTCAAGCGATAGTCCAGTCGCGCGCCCCTGTTAGCGGCACCGCATGAAAACCATGCGACGACAATGAGTCGAGAATTCGGTGCGTCGTTTAGAATGTCTCTTCACAAATTGCCGCACTTCGTTGCGCCACAAGCGTTAAGATCGTTGGCGCACGAACATCGTTCCGATTCTCGATCACTAATTGATGATCTGTACTTGATGTTGCGGTGCGAACTATCGCAGTGCACAGGAAGGGTCGCTGTCCCATTCCGCGTCGCAATATGCACAGAAATGATGATCGATAGTATTCTGGCTCGCACGGGCTCAGGAGTGGGAGCAGCGCGCACTCGACGAAGTCGCCCGTCACTTTCGGGAGTGCAATCTCGCGCAGGCCGAGCCGAACGCCGCCTGACGCCGGCGGCCATTGTTGCTCACTGATAAGTCGCCACGATATCGGACACGGCGCGCTCAAGCTGTTGCGCCGTGGCGCATTGGCGCACGACGCTGCAGAAGGTCGCGTAGCGCGGCATCTCGGAATCGCCAAAGCCCCAGGCGAGCCGACCCTCGGGATTGAGCCAGACCAGTCGCTTCGAGCGGTCGGCGATCCGGCGCAAAATGTCGGCGCGCGGGTCGAGATTGTTGCTGCGGGCATCGCCGAGCACGATCACCGTGGTCTGCGGCGTCAGCGAACTCATGAACCCCTTCTCGAAATCGACCAGCGAAGAGCCATAGTCCGACGAGCCGAAACCGACCTTGGACATGATCTCGGACATCGCCTCCTCCGGCGACTTCGATTCCAGGATCTCGCTGACCTCGATCAGGTGCGAGGAGAAGGCGAAGGAGCGGACATCGTCGACCACTTCGTGCAGAGAGTGGATCAGCAGCAAAAAGAAATCGGATACTTGCGCAACGGAGCCCGAGACGTCGCACAGGGCTACGATCTTCGGCCGGTCGCGATGCTTGCGCTTCCATGCCGTGAGGAACGGCACGCCGCCCCAGGCCGCGTTGCGGCGGAGCGTGCGCCGAACGTCGAGATGGCCGCGGCGCTGGCGCTTGCGCGGCTTGGAATAGCGCTCGCGCAGCCGGCGCGCGATCTGGCGGATGAGAGCGCGCATCTCGGCGACTTGGCGCCGCTCGATGCGGGCAAGCGGAGCATTGCGCAGGATCTCGTTGCGGAGGTTTTCGGCCTCCTCGCGGGCATAGAGTGCAAGCCCCTGAGAGACCGTATCGCGCACGGCTTCGCGTAAGGCGTCGAGCGCGGCGCGTAGACGTTCGGCCAGTGCCGGGTTGGTTGCGGTCAGCTCCTCCAGATCGTCGCGCAGGCGCTGGAGGCCCATGGCGTCGAGGATGCGGCTGGAAAAGATGCCGCGCTGGGTGGAGTAGCGGATGTCGGAAAGGGAGGCCGCCCCGGAGGCGCTGGCGATGGCGGCCGCGATCGTATTGCGGTCCTGCGATAGCAGCATCTGCGCGAGCGGGCCCAAACCTTCGGGAGCGCCGGAGGAAGGCGTCCGATCCGCGTCCTGCGGAGTGTCGTTATTGTCGGCTTCGGGCTGGTCTTGCCGCGGCTCCGGCTGACTGAAGAAGAGATCAAAGCAGTCGCCGAGCGCGAGCTTCTCGTCCCGCGACTTGGCAAGTGTCAGGAGCAGCGCGTCGCGCAGGACGGCGCGGTCGGAGATGCCGACCTGCGCGACAGCGCGCATCGCATCGATGCTTTCGGCAGGCGAGACGTGAACGCCGACGCCGCGCGCCGCCCGAAAGAAACGATTGAGATTCTCGCGCATCGGCGTCAACCGAAGACGTTGGACCGCGCCGCCTTGGCAATGAAGGTCGTCACCTGCGGCGCTGCGGCCTCGATGTCGGCTTCGTATTTCAGAAGCACGTTGAGCGTGTCCTTGACGATCTCGGTGTCGAGCTCGGCGGCCTGGAGCAACACAAGTACGCGCGCCCAGTCGATGGTCTCGCTGACCGAGGGCAGCTTCTTCAGATCGAGCGAGCGGATCTCGTGGATGAAGCCGACCATCTGCCGGCGCAGCGTCTGCGAAATGCCGGGCACGCGGCTTTCGACGATGCGCTCCTCCAGCCGCTGCTCGGGGAAGCCGATATGCAGATGCAGGCAGCGCCGCTTCAGGGCGTCGCCGAGGTCGCGCTCGCTATTGGAGGTGAGGATCACGGTCGGCGGCGTGATGGCCGAGACGGTTCCGAGTTCGGGGATCGTGACTTGGAAGTCGGACAAGATCTCCAGCAGCAGCGATTCGAATTCCGCATCCGACTTGTCGATCTCGTCGATCAAGAGCACGCAGCCACCCGGCTGCTCCAGCGCCTGGAGCAGGGGGCGGGGCTCGACGAACTCCTTGGAGAAGAACACGTCGCCGAAATCATGGAGCTGGTCGAGCGCGGCGTGCAGCGTCTGCGCGCCGCCGAGCACTTCGCCGAGCTTGTCCTTGAGGATCTGCGTGTAGAGAAGTTGCTTGGCGTATTTCCACTCATAGAGCGCCTTGGCTTCGTCGAGGCCCTCGTAGCATTGCAGGCGGATCATCTTCATGCCGCGCCAAGCGGCGATGGCCTTGGCAAGCTCGGTCTTGCCGACGCCCGCGGGGCCCTCGACCAGGATCGGCTTCTCGATTTGCTGCGACAAATAGACGGCGGTCGCGATTTGCCGGCTCGCGATATAACCTTGCGCGGCGAGGCCGCTCTCCACTGCCTCGATCGAGGTCGAGGCCTTCTGATCTGCCACGAATGGGCGCTCCCAAAGGTCTTGGTTGAGGCTTGTTCTGCCTGCGTTCCCGGCAAAGAACAAGCCTCGTTTGGGAGACCTCAGACCCGCGCGAACGGCGCTTTTTCCGCTTCGCGCAAATAGTCGAGCGGGGCGCCGGTCGCGATCAGTGCCGCAGCGGCTCCGGCTTGCGGATCGTCTGTCTAAGCTCGGCTCCGCAATCGGCGCATTCATAGACGAAGTCGATCTTGGCAAGACTCCAATGCGGCTCGACCTCGCGCACATACATCGGCAGGAACCCCATGCAGGTGGGGCAAATCACAGGCGCGATCTCGATATCCAGATGATGCTGAACATAAGCTGGCATCTCGGCTCTCCCTCGCAGGCGACCATCAACCCCGCGCAAAAAATACTTCCGGTTGCTCTGGAGCCCTCATCAACTCTTTCGAACAGAGACGGAACGACGACCGTTTGTCGCTCGCTGTGACATTCTTGTTACGGCTCTGTACTGTAACGGGCGGACCAAATGCCTATTTGACAGGCCGATCCGGTGTTCGGACTTTCACCTCAACGATAAGGGAGCACGCCCATGACGCATGCCATTCGCTTTCACAAAACCGGCGGTCCGGAAGTCCTGGTCTGGGAGGAGGTCAGCGTCGGCAAGCCTGGACCCGGCGAAGCGCGCATCCGCCACACCGCTGTCGGCCTCAATTTCGTCGACATCTATAACCGTTCCGGCCTTTATCCGGCGCAACTGCCGAGCGGGCTCGGCAGCGAGGCGGCCGGCGTCGTCGAGGAGGTCGGGCCCGGCGTCACTGATCTGAAGCCGGGCGATCGCGTCGCTTATGGCGCCTCGCCGCTCGGGGCCTATTCGGAGGCCCGGCTGATTCCCGCCGATCGTCTGCTGAAGCTGCCCGACGGCGTCGATGACAAGACCGCGGCGGCGATGATGCTCAAGGGGCTCACCACGCAATATCTGATCCGACAGACTTATCGGGTGAAGGCGGGCGATACCATCCTGCTTCATGCCGCGGCTGGCGGTGTAGGCCTGATCTTGAGCCAGTGGGCCAAGCATCTCGGCGCGACCGTGATCGGCACGGTCAGCAACGACGAGAAGGCGAAGCTCGCCAAGGCGCATGGCTGCGACCATGTGATCATCTATACCCGGGAAGATTTCGTGAAGCGGGTCGACGAGATCACCGGTGGCAAGAAAGTGCCGGTGGTTTACGACTCCGTCGGCAAGGACACGTTCCTGAAGTCGCTGGACTGCCTCGCCCCGCTCGGTGTCGCCGCACTGTTCGGCCAGTCCTCCGGCGCGGTGGAGCCGCTCAATCTCGGCCTGCTCGCCCAGAAGGGCTCGCTCTATGTTACGCGTCCGACGTTGTTCACCTACGCCGCCAAGCGCGAAAATCTGGTTGCGATGGCGAACGAACTGTTCGACGTCGTCAAGTCCGGCGCGGTCAAGATCGAGGTGCACCAGACCTATCCGCTGAAGGAGGCCGCCAAGGCCCATGCCGATCTTGCGGCGCGCAAGACCACGGGATCGACCGTTCTCCTGGTCTGATGCTCGGTCGGGCCGTGACGCGAGCTGCCCAGCTTGCGTCACGTCCGATCGTGCTTGTGCAGATCGCGGGTGTGATCAAGGCGGATTGCCTGGAGGTCGACGTCTTCGGGCGGTATTTGGGGCAAGGCAGCCTCAGTCAGGATGGCCTCGGTCACATCCTCGACCGCATTCTCGACGATTTCGTGGATGAACGAGATGTTCTGGTATTCGCCCGAGGCGATCCGGGAGACGACCTCGCGCCTTGTGATTTCGGGATCGACCACCGCCTCGCGGCCCCGCCGCCCATAATCGATCATCACGACGAAATATTGCATGAAAACGATCCTGCCGCGCCCCGTGGTCGGGAACGCGGCAAGTATTTCTGAAAATCGGAATGTTGTCAACCGCGGATTTCGGTATTAAAGAAATCGCAGGCCGTGCGCTCCCTTACTTGCCCTTCTTGCGGGGGCGCGCCGATTTCGCGCGCAGCCGCTCAAGCTGCCCCTTGGGCATGGACAGGCAGATCTCCCCGACCCAGTCGAGCTTGACGCCGACGATCGGCTTGGCGTTGAAGCTCGTGAGATTGACGACAGAGGGTGATTTTCCCCGCTCGATGGTCTTCAGATAGCGCTCGCCGGTCTTGAGCCGGACCACCGCCTCTTCGCCGTAGAAGCTCGACAGCGGATGGCGCTGGTCCTTGTAGACCACGATCACGTCGCCGCTTTCGTACTTGGGCAGCATCGAATCGCCCACGATCTCGAATGCGATCGTCTCTTCCATGATGGGGAAGGGCAGCGTGACGTCGCCGAGACCTTCCGGCGGAACCTGTTCATAGTCCGGCTCGATCACCGCGCCGGCTCCGACGCGGCCCATGATCGGCGCGAGATTGAGCTCGAGATATTCCATGATCGGAATGATCTCCGAGGCCTTCACCAGGCGCTCGCCGCCGAGGATCTCCGATACCGCGCCGGGGCGCACGCCCATAGCCGCCGCGAGGCCGCCCTTGCTCTTGCCCGTCTTCTCCAGGCCCCGCTCGATCATTGCTACGTCCAACATGGTGATTCCCTCGATTGCGCACCGTCTCGCCTCTTATAATCCGAAATTCGGAATTGATGCAATTATGAATATCAGAATTAATTGCTTGACACCATATTCGGAATAACGGAATGTGTGCTTCGCCTCCCCGTCGTTCGTTGGTGGGAGGCGCATCACAGGACAGCAGCATGGAACCGGGCCATTGGCCGTCGGAGCACTCCGACGCGCTTCGCGACTATTTTCTCAAAGGCATGTCTTATGCAGAGATCGGAAGACAGATTAACGCAAGGTTTGGAACGGCTTACACGCGCAGCGCGGTGGTCGGCCGCGCCAAGCGGCTCGGGCTCGTCGTGCCGCAATGGATGACGAGCCCGTCGATCGTGCCGGATGAACCCAGCTTGCTTTCGCCGCGTCGGGCGGCGTTGCCGAACCTGAATCTGCCGCCGAAGTCGGCGATGACGCCTGCGGCGCGGGTCAAGTTGCGTTGCGTCGGCGTCCAGCCGCGCCTGATCCAACTGGTCGAGCTCGAGCCGACCGACTGCCGCTATCCCTATGGCGGCGACAAGGACGGAGAGGAAATCACCTTCTGCGGCCACCCCCGCCAGCCGAGCTCCAGCTATTGCACGCCGCATGCCCGCCTGACCCGCCGTTCCGAGGCTGGGTCTGCCCGTGTTGCAGGCCCCGTCGTGCTGAAGTTGGTTTCGGCCGCCTGAAGGTGCAGCCGTCCGTTCAATCGTCAGACTTGCAAGGAGAATCCGAGTGGCTCGTGCCCGACGCAACAAATCTTACAAACTGGCGCAGATCTACGACCGGCGGTCGCGGGAGGTGCCGTTCAACGCCGAGGTGGCGGAGGTCGAGGTGGACAATCCGCTCGCGCTCGATTCAGGTGAGAAGATCCTGGCCATCCGCTCGATCCGTAGCGATCCGCTCGGCCGGCTGCACGCGCACCACCAGATCGACGAGGCGCAATACCGCGGCGGCCGCGCCTTCCAGAACGATTGGGAGCGGGCGGAGCGCGGCCCCCAAGCGGTCGATACGACGCGCGAATATATCGATGGTGCCGGCACGCGCGAGCCGGTCACCGACAGCCAGCGACAGGCGGTGCTGCGGCTGAACCGGGTCGAGCGCGAGCTCGGCACCGATGGCGCCGCGCTGGTGCACGACGTGCTGGTGCTTGGTCTGACCATGGATCAGATCGGGCAACGTCGCGCCGTCCGCACGCAGCGCTGGAACGATTATTTTGCGCGGCGTTTTCGCGAATGCCTGGATCGGCTGGCGTTGGTCTACGGCTTCGCGACGGAGACGGGAACGCCGCGAGCGGACCGGCGTAGATGATTGCGCGACGCCGGCAGCCTTGGCCGCCGGCGTCGCAGCCCGTTGCTAGGGATGAGGGACAATCTGGTAGGGTGTGGTGTAAGGCTCGACGCGGAGCGAGGCGTTGGCCAGAAGCGCGATCTTTGCAGTCGGCGCTTGCTGTAATTCGCCGTTCGGCCCACGATGCACGTTGTATTGCCAGACGGTGAGATCGCCCTTCTGTGCCAGCGCGTGTGCAACGGCGCTCGCATCATTGCCGCCGAGCGCCTGAAGCTCCTCCGCTGACAATCCGACGACGATTTCGTCCTTGATGGTGACGATCTTGAACAGGTTCATCTTGGTCTCCTGGGCCCATGCGCCCTGTATCGAAAGGGTGAGAAGCGCGACAGCGGCGCCCTTGATGAGATCGCAGCGAGAAAGCATGCCGTCGTCCTCTTGGTGCTGACGCGCGCCCAAATCAAAGAGTCTTCAGCCATGGCGCCCTTATCTGCGTGGCCGTGCCGCAACGGCTTGGTCGCTCGCTCGCGGACAACGGTTCACGGCGGAATCCAGACGGATGGATCCTGCCGCGAGCAGCAGCGCCAGGACCGAGACCGGAGACCGGCTGCAAAATCGACTTTCATGCTGGCGATGCAACCGCGGCGATTGGACTCAACGATAACGGGTATGCGCCGGATTGCCGGCGATCAGGGGTTGTGTGCGTGATTGTTGCCACTTCTTGACGCAGGTGGGTGACGGCGGTCGGTATTCCTGATATCCGGAATCACCGTGGCGTGATGCAGACCAAGCATCGCAATACCCACGATTGAGCTTGCCGGATAGGTTGTTGCTTGGCATAGTTACAACCAAATGGTTGGGGCCGCCGTTTGAATGTCGTTCAGCGTGCCAATCCGGCGGGCGTCCCGGCCGAGAGTTCGTCGGGATAGGTTCTGTTGCGGCGTTCGGTTCTCGAGTGGATCACGAAGGCCGATGCTTGTCATAGGTGCGAGATGAAAAACCTCGATTTCGCGGCTGAGCTGCATCTCAAGCTCGGTGTGCCTACAAGCAGCACTGTCGAAAGTCTGCGTCTGCTCCGCGCATTCCTGAAGCTCGCGCCTCGGCAGCGTTTCGAAGTGATCAAGCTGGTCGAAGATCTCGCCACCGAAGAAGCTCTTCCCGAGCACCCCTTGTGCTGAATCCGGCCGCGTGCCGGGTCCATTCGTCTCCCCTCTTTTCTTGCCAGAACCTGGCTCGCCGGCGTCGTTCCCCCGAGGCTGGCCGCTGGAAGGCGGTCCGGCAAGTGTGGTATTCAGTTGGGAAAAGGGAGGAGTGCGACCATGATTGAACCAAAGCTCGAGGTTCCGGCCGAACTGCGCGATTTGGCCGAAAAGACGATCGACCAGGCGGAAAAGGCATTCGGCATGTTTTTTGAAGCCGCCACCAAATCGATGTCGACCGTTCCCGGCGCGGGGACTGAGGTGTCGAAGCAGGCGCTGGCTTTCACAGAGCAGAACATGAAGTCGGCCTTCGAGCATGCCCGCAAGCTGGTGCATGCCACCGATCTCCAGGAAGCGATGCAAATCCAGTCCGATTTCCTGCGCAGTCAGTTCACCAGCGCCGGAGATCACATGCGCCAGATGACCGGCAGTCTCATGCAATCAGGCAAGGGCAAGTCGTCCTGATTCTCGGCGTGTGTACAATGTGCCCGCAAATTGATCTTGTGTGGCATGGAGATCCGCGCTTCGATACTTGCGCAGGTCCATGACGGGCCACCGGATGATTTCATTCGCCGTCCGTCATCCTTTCTGCTGATCCCTGCCGGTCCTCCGGCAGGGATTTGCATTGGTGGCAGGTCGTGATCGTTCGGGATGAATCGTCAGGCTATTGTTTGAGCATGATTTTTCGCAAAACCGCTGCACCCGCGGGCCGGCCGAGACATTTCGTATCAAGGCTTTTCGCATCGAGACTTTCGGTATAGTGCGACACGTGTGTCTCCGACGCTGCACCGCACTTCTACCTTGCCGGCTCGCTAGCCGCCTTGATCTGCCGCAAAGCGCTCCCGGCTAATAGTCGCCCGGATTCATGATCATCGGGCTTCCCGTATCGGCGGGGGCCAGCGCGCTGCTGGCACTGTCGCGCAGGAAATGGTCGAGCGTCGCCTGAATCTTCTCCTTGACCGCATCAGGACCGCGGTCGCTCATCTCGGTATGTTGTGCGCCGGTGTGGACGATGTCGATGCCGCCCGCCTTGGCCTGTTCCGGCGTCGGCAGGACGCCGGGGTCGGTCAAGAAATGAGGATCCTTCGAGCGGAACGAGAGAATCTTCAGATGATCGCTGAGCACGAAAGGCACCCGCAGATTGTCGAGCGTGATCACCTTCGACACCAACTCGGGGTGCTGATGGGCGACATACATGGAGACATCGCCGCCGTTGGAATGGCCGACCAGCGTGATGTGCTCGTATTCGACGTTCTCCTGCCGTCTCTTCAGTTCGCCCAGCACGAAGAGGATGTTTGCTTCGCAACGGATGTAGACTTCGCGCCGGCCGACATAGGGCTGACCGACATGGGTCATCAATGGCGGATCGCTCGGCAAGTCCTGCTGGATGCTGGCAACCAGATAGCCTCGCGCGGCGAGCACGTTGGCAAGGAAGGAATATTCGGTAGCCTTGACAGTGTTCCCGTTGCTGATGATGGCGAGCGGGAGCTTCCAGAGGCCCAGATTGGCCTTGGTCTCGTAGTCGCGCCGCACGGCGATCTCGACCGCGATCGGACGCTGGCGCGAGACGTCGAACAGGGTCAAGGTCTCGTGGCGGATCGCGAACCGGCTCACGACAAGATATTCCCCGACGCCGAGGACGCAGAGAAACGCCAGGATCGCAAACACCCTCTTCATGGCTTCGTTCTCAATCAATTTTGACTGAACGTGGTCATTGGGAACTCCCGGATCGACGATCGTGAGCGGGTTACGGGATTGTCCGGCCCGGAGACATGGGTAACGAAACGTACCTAAGAGATGGGTGACAACCTCGTGCCGATCGGGTTGTCGCGGGGTTTCAAAGTCATCTGCTCCAAGTTCGCTTCAAATTGAGATGGCCTGCAATCTGCTGCATTTCAGCGTGACGCATTCATGGCACGGCTATTTTTGCTCGGCTCGCGCTATCGCCGTCAACCCCGCGCGTGCCGCGCCCCTTCGGGCTTCGGGGGTTGACCGCGACAGCGGAGCCAAGCAAGTGGCCTTCCATGCCAAGAATGCACAAGAGCGCGTCTCCGTCAGGGCGCCGTGGTCGTGGCGGGGACATCGGTGATGGGCCTCGGACCGAACGGGTTGTCGAGAGGTTGCAAGGTCTTCTGTTCGAGATCGAAATAGCCGAGATCGTAATGCATGAAGCTGACGAGCCAGATGCCCTCGTCGACCTCCTTGATGCCGAGCTTCTGGCCAGCCAGGACGGTTGAGATGTTGATCCTCTTGCGATGCAGGCAGAGGCGGCCGCAGGCAGTGACGACGACGTCGCGGTCGTGGAAGGGATAGCTCAACTCCGGCAGGCCGGCATAGGCCCGCGCTGAGGCCGTGTAGACCTCGGCAGGGCACTTCATGCCGAGCGCCTCGTGGGGGCGCTCGGTATTGAACTCGTGCACGAAGGCATCGAAGCGCTCCTGCTGTTGCAGGCTGTTGAAGCCAGGCGGCCTGGTGGCCTCCTTCTTGAGGGTGAGGTGCATGCGCTCGTGCCGGCCATTTTGTTGCGGATGACCTGGCTTGATGCGCTCGATGGCGATACCGAGGCGGAGCCACCATACCGAGAGCTTGGAAAGATTGAACAAGGCATTGGGACTGGCAAACGGCACGCCATTGTCGGACCGAATGGCAAGCGGCAGGCCGCGCTCGCGGAACAGGCGCTCGAAGGCGGTCATGGCAGGCTCCTCGCGCGTGGAGTCGAGCGCCTCGCACAGCAGCAGGAAGCGCGCGGCATGATCGCTGACGGTCAGCGGGAAGCAGTAATGGCTGTTGCCAAGCTTGAACTCGCCTTTGAAGTCGGCGCACCAGACATCGTTCGGGGCAGTCCCTTGCGATAGCGACGTGCCGCGCGCGCGATGGCGCGGCCCGCCGCCCCGCCTGACCAGGCCGTGGCGATCGAGCACCGCATGAATGGTGCTTTTGGCCGGCACCCGGACATCGCCGTCGAGCCGTCGCACCAGGAGTTCGCGGATCTTGCGGGCCCCCCAATGCGGCTTCTCGGCCTTGAGCTGGACAATCAGCGTCTCGATCTGGGCCGGCAGTTGATTGGCGTAGCGAACCGGCCGCCTGGAGCGGTCGCTCAGCGCCTCCAGGCCATGTTCCTTGTAGCGATCGAAAATCTTGTAGCCGGTCTTACGGGAGATGCCGAACTCCCGGCAGACATCCGTCATGGCTTCCCCGTCCAACAGGCGGGCGACAAAGCGAAGGCGCTCCTCCATTACCGAACTCGCTTTCCACGGCATCCACACCTCCCGCAGAACAAAAGCGGAAAGTGTAACCCATGTGCCCGGTACGTTCTGTCACCTATGTCTCGGGCCGCTCAGATTAAATTTAGGCAAGTCTGTGAGCGGCGCCCCGAAAGCCGCCCGGGTGCCATCGCACCAGACAACAGTTAAAGGCAGCCGGCCTTGCTGCGATCGGGGCAGAGCCGGAACGCGCTCGAGAGCGTGAAAAGGAAGCGCGGGCTACGGCGCTCGTTGTCCGGCGCCCGGTAGCTCAAGGGGACCGCCACGCCGAGATCGGCCTGGAGATCGTATGGCAGGAAGAACCGCACGCCGGCTCCGGCCGATGTCAGCGACAGCCCATCGCTCAGGCGATAACCGTCATTCCAGACTGCGCCTGCGTCGCCGAAGACGTAGAGCTGATAGCCCGCCCAATAGCGGAAATTGAGCTTCTGATCGAAGCGCAGTTCGGCCGAGCCGGCAAGGCCGTTGTCACCGCTGATCTCGGCTGCGCCATAGCCTCGGCCGAAGGCCGCGCCGCCAAGATAAAATTGCTGCGAGGTGAACAATGGCCGTGATGCCGTCTGGCTCGCAGCCGAGAGCTTGAGCGACCAGGCGTCGTTGAGCGTCTGGTAGCGCGTGAACCAGAAGTTCAGCACCGAGAAGTTCGACGAGGCGCCGTCGCGCGATAACAGATCATCGTCGAAATGCGATGCGCCAAAGATGTCGAGGCCCTGGCGGTAGGTCAGCGTCGCGAGATTGGTGCCGCCGAAGCGATCCTGGAGCCGGTAGTCGGCGGTCAGGCCGACGGTCCTGATGTGGTCGTTGTACCAGGGGCCGTAGATGTCATGCTCGGACACGTTGCTGAAGGTCCCGGCGACGGTAAGCGTCAGCCCGGAGGATTGCGACATGAAGGGCACGGCGCTTGCTCGCACCTCGAAAGCTTCGGTGGTGGTGATGTCGCTGTCGAGGCGGCGTGAGTCACCCGGCCGGACCGCGCTGTACAGGACGGAAGCACCGAGGCGGACACCGTCGACGCCGACGAGCGCGTCATAGGACAGGCGTACGAAGCCGAGCTCGCGGGGATCGTTGGCAATGGTCGACAGGTTGACCGCCAGCGCGTCGCCGGGCGCGAGATAGGAGTTGAACGCGCCGGTGGCGTAGGTTTGCCAGGGACCGACCGGCGACGATCCGAGATTGTCCAGGCCGAACGAGGAGAAGACGTGCCAGGTCTTCAGATAGACGGTCAGGCGGAAGCGGCCGGTCGTACCGCCGATCTCTTCCAGCGCGGTGTCGGTGATCCGGACGCCCGGCTTGCCGCTGATCAGGAAGAGCTGGCGTTCGAGTGTTGCCAGCCGCGACGGTTGTTCGGCCAGAACCGGGCCGAGCATCGGCCTTACGCCGAACTGCTCGGCGCCGTCGCCTTTCAGCTCGGCCTGCACGATTGCGCCTTCGATGACCTGGAGGCGGACGTGGCCGTCGGCAATGTCCTGCGGCGGCACGATGGCCCGGCTCAAGTGGAATCCGGCTTCGCGGTAGAGGTCGCTGATCGTGCCGGCGATCGCGGCGAGGTCCGCCTGCGAAACCTTCTTGGCGAGATAAGGCTGATAGACCGCTGCGATGCGATCGGGGGAGATACGGAGCGATCCTGCGCGATATTTCGGTCCGCAAACGTGAAGTTGAGCGTATTCGATACTTGGCCGAACACGACGCGCTGACCGGGCTTGCCAACCGGAGCATGCTGCAAGCTGGCCTCACCGATCTGATCCGTGCGGCAGAGCGGCGGTCTTCCGGCATCGCCCTGCTCGTGCTCGGGCTCGACGGCTTCCAAGAGATCAACAACATGCTCGGACACTCGGCCGGCGACCTCGTGCTGCGCGCGGTTGCCGAGCGTCTCCAGAGCGAAGTCCATGGTAAGGCGATCGTGGCCCGGCTCGGCGGGGAAGAATTTGCCATCGCGATCGATTGCGCGAAAGTCGGCGAGCCGATCGCAGCGTTTGCCGAGCGGATCGCGCACGCGTTTGAAGCGCCACTCGCAACGGGCGCGCGACAGCACCGCGTCAGGATCAGCGTTGGCGTTGCCGTCTATCCGGAAGGTGGGCAAAAGGCCGATGATCTCCTGAGCAATGGCCATCTGGCGCTGAGCCGCGCGAAGAGGACCCGGCGCGGCAGCCATGTGATCTTCGAAAGCGTGATCAGGCAGGAGCTCGAAAACCGGCTGACGCTGGAACGGGAGCTGGCACTTGCCGCCGACCGCGGCGAGTTCGAACTATTCTACCAGCCGCAGGTTCGTCTGATCGACGGCAGTCTGGTCGGAGCCGAAGCGCTCATTCGCTGGCGACATCCGGTGCGCGGCTACGTCTCGCCCGGAGAGTTCATGCCGGTGGTCAACACGTCGGCCCTGTCGGAGCGGATCGCGAACTGGGTGATGGAAACCGCCTGCCGCCAGCGCGAGCCTGGGAATTGTCCGGCAACAACGTGCGCGTCGCGCTCGACCTCGCGCCCTCGCAGCTTCAATCCGGCGATCTCGCGCATTCGGTCGCGGCCCTGCTCGACGCGACGGGGCTGACGCCATCGCTTCTCGAAATCGAAGTCACCGAAAACATCCTGCTCCATGACGAACGCCGTGTGCTCGCCATGTTCAAGCGGATTCAGGAGCTCGGCGTCCGAATCCTGTTCGATGATTTCGGTACCGGTTATGCGAGCCTGAGTTATCTCAAGAAGTTTCCGCTCGACGGGCTCAAGATCGACCGATCGTTCGTATTTGGGCTTCTCGCGAATTCCGACGATGCTGCCATCGTCAGCTCGACGATCGGCCTCAGCAAGCAGCACGGTCTGACGGTCGTGGCTGAAGGCATCGAGAACAAAGCAACTGCCGACCTCCTGGTCAGCATGGGATGCGGGGAAGGGCAGGGATATTTCTTTGGCCGTCCGATGCCTGCCGCGGCATTCGAAAAGCAGTTCCTGGCCGCGGAGCCCGAGGCTGTCAGCGCGGCCTGAGCAGGGTGGTTTGCTGCTACCGCCGGCGCGCTATTGCGACGCCAAAGAGGAATGCGACGAACAGGCTGGTCAGCGGTGCTTCGCGCGTGATCGCCGCGACTGTCGCGAGAGTTCCGCCAGGCTTTCGCGCTTCCTCGATCGTAGAGGTCAGGCGGTCGACAGCTGCGCGCAGGCCTCCCGCGACCTCGCCGATCGTGCGGGAGACGTCCGTCGCTGCATCGATGGCACGCTCGGCCACACCGGGTTGGGAAGTGGGTTGCGGTATCTCCGTGCTCACGGGCGCGACCTCCAGGCCTGACATGCGGGCCGACACCTTTGGCTATCCGCGCGAGCGCTCGTTTTGAACAGCGGGTCTGATGACCTTTGGCTATCCGCGACAGGCGCCGTGATTGACGGCGGGTGCCGGCCTTGGATGGGCAATTCAGCGCGCGGGATTTTGTTCCGGATGATTTGTTCGGGCGGACCTTCCCCGGGAAACGACGGGTGCGAATCTCTGTTAGGCTAGGTCAACCTTGCTGATGTCAGGAGACAGCCGTGACCGATCGAACCATGGCGGATCGAGCCCGGCGCATCGCCTTGCTCGGCGCTCCCATCGACATGGGGGCCTCGCAGCGCGGCACCTTGATGGGTCCTGCCGCACTGCGCACCGCCGGCCTTGCGACACTGCTAGAAAGCCTGGATTTCGAGGTCCTCGATCATGGTGATCTTTCCGTCGCCGGAGTCCCGGACCTCACCGACAGCCCGCCCGAAAAAGCCAATCACTACCGCGAGATCCAGCGCTGGACGCGCGTGCTGAGCCGCAAAGGTTATGAGATCGCGACAACCGGCGCGCTGCCGATCTTCCTCGGCGGCGATCACACGCTGTCGATGGGATCGGTCAATGCGATGGCGCGTCATTGGCAGGAACGTGGACGCGAGCTCTTCGTGCTCTGGCTCGATGCCCACGCCGATTACAACACGCCGGAGACGACGATCACGGCAAACATGCACGGCATGTCAGCCGCGTTCTTGTGTGGCGAGCCCGGCCTCGACGGCCTGCTGGGTGACGATCCGCGCGCTTCGATCAATCCGGACAAGCTGGACCTGTTCGGAGCCCGTTCGATCGACAAGCTCGAGAAGGAGTTGATGCGCTCGCGCCGGATCAGGATCGTCGACATGCGCCAGATCGACGAATTCGGCGTCGCCGTCCTGATCCGCCGCGTCATCGAGCGGGTCAAGGCGGGCAATGGCGTGCTGCATGTCAGCTTCGACGTTGATTTCCTCGACCCTTGCGTGGCGCCGGGCGTCGGCACCACAGTGCCGGGTGGGGCCACCTATCGCGAGGCGCACCTGATCATGGAGCTGTTGCACGATTCCGGCGTCGTAGGATCGGTCGACATCGTCGAGCTAAATCCCTTCCTGGACGAACGTGGTCGGACCGCGCGTACTGCAGTTGAGCTGATCGGCAGCCTATTCGGTCAGCAGATCACCGACCGGCCGACACCCAGCAACGCAATCGCGCCGGGCGAGTAAAGCGGCGGACGGTCGTGTGTGCTGAAAGCGCAGCAGTCGGAAACGTGTTCACGGCGCGGAATTTGGTTTCGGCAAAGCAATAGGAAAGGCGCTGTTGGCTCGGAACTTGCTTGATGGAAACGGGAACCTGATGGGGCGCTATCGCATTAACCTGCGATAGAGAAGATAGCGGATCCTTCGATGACAATTGCCCGTTTCGCAAGCTCCATCTCCGCCGCCCTCCGCCATCCCGGCGTGATCGCGCTGATCGTCGCGGGTGTGACGATTGCTGCAATGCTGATCGTCGACCACGGACCCTGGAGCCGCGCCAAGACGCAGCCGGCCCATGTTGCAATGTATGCGACCACGGGAGACGCGGCACGGGCCGCTGGCGCCACGGTGCTACCGACCAAACCGAAGTCGCCGATCGAGCCAGTGCGGCCGGGACCCAAGACGTCCCCCACCGTCAATCCCGTGACGCCGTAGCGCTCTCGGCTGCTGCGACCGCTCGTCTTCGGCGAATGCGCGCGGCAATCGTGCGCAGTCGCGTCATCCAGTCAACGACGAACCCAGCAAAGCGAGGACGGCCAGCGCCATCAGCGCGGTGGCGAGCCAGCCCAGCGCGATCAGCCATGAGGGGGCCCTGAAGCGGCCCATGATCGCGCGGCTGGAGACGATCAGCATCATCATCGCCATGATGGGGACGGCGACAATGCCGTTGAGCACCGCGCTCCACACCAGCATATGGATCGAGTCGATCCCGGTGAAGCCGAGGCCGAAGCCGATGAGGGTTGCCGCGGCGATGATGGTGTAGAAGCCGGCCGCTTCGTCCGGCTTCGCCTCCAGCGTGGCACGCCAGCCGAAGATCTCTGCGACGCCGTAAGCGGCCGAGCCCGCCAGGATGGGGATGGCGAGCAAGCCGGTGCCGATGATGCCGGTCGCAAACAGGGCAAAGGTGAAATCCCCGGCGAGCGGCCGCAACGCTTCAGCCGCTTCCGTGGCCGAACTGATGTTGGTGACACCGTTGGCGTGCAGGACCGACGCCGTGGTGAGAATGATGAAGAAGGCGATGCTGTTGGAGAGCAGCATGCCGGAGATGGTGTCGGCCCTGATGCGCGCGAGCTCCGGGCGGCCGCCGTGCTTGAGTTGGCGAAGCGGCTTGTCACGCCTGCCCTGGTTCATCTCCTCGACCTCCTGCGAGGCCTGCCAGAAAAACAGATAGGGGCTGATGGTGGTGCCGAGCACGGCGACCACCATCAGAAAATAATCGCCGCTGACATTGGCCTTCGGCCACACCGCGGCGAGCAGCGCCGTGCTCCAGGGAATCCTGACGGTGAAGGCGGTCGCGACATAGGCGAACAGCGCCAAGGTGAGGAATTTCAATACGGGCGAATAGCGTCGGTACGGCAGGAACACCTGGAGCAGGGTCGAGCCGGCCGCGAAGATCAGCGCGTGCTCGTGGTTCAGGCCGCCGATGACGAGTGAGAGGGCCTCGGCCATCGCGGCGATGTCGGCGGCGATGTTGAACGTGTTCGCGGCAACGAGCATGGCGACCAGCGCCAGAACCGCCCAGCGCGGTGCGACCTTCACGACGTTGGCGGCCAGCCCCTTGCCGGTGACGCGTCCGATCTGCGCGCTGACGAGCTGGATCGCGATCATGAATGGCGTGGTCAGAAATACGGTCCACAGCAGACCGTAGCCGAATTGCGCGCCGGCCTGCGAATAGGTGGCGATGCCCGACGGATCGTCGTCGGCAGCTCCGGTGACGAGGCCGGGCCCCAATCGTTGCAGCAGCGTCGGCGCGGATTTTGTGGGGGCCGCGTCGCTGTCGCTCATGGAAGGGGGCCTCAGTCAGGGTTGTATCTTCATAGCAAATGCCGACGAGGGAATGAAAGTTCCCGGCCACGCGAGCCGCGCATTTCTGATAATGCTAAGTCTGCTTGCTCCGTCGGGCAAAACAGGGGTAGATTGCCATCATCGAGCAATTCAGGACGTCACGCCCGTTCGCCAGGCTTCGCGCCCGGTGGCGGTGGCGGATGCCGCATGGAAGTGGTGCTGCGCCCAGCGTCCTACTTGACGCTGACGAGCATGCCCCAGGCGGCGGCCAGCGCCGCGCCGGTGAAAAGGACCACCGGATTGTCGCAGAAGGTGCCGCCATAACTGCACGCGTCTGCTCCGAATTGGCCGAGCTCATGATGGCTCGCGGAATAGAATAGTCCCGACAGCACCAGCAATGCAGCAGCGACGTAGTACATTGAAGATCTCTCCGGCTTGCCGCCGTTCCAGACGACATGTCCCAGCATGACGCGGAGAGATTTCGTTTCGCCGAATCCGCTTTGCTGCATTTGAGATAAAGTTTGCCCCGTGGGACAAACACTGGCAAAATGAGACCATAGGCGAGCGCCGGCGTCGCGACGATGGCTGGCGTTCGGGATGAAAGAAGGCCCCGCATCGCGGGGCTTTTGTCGTGTGGCTTTGTGAGGCCTGTCGCCGCAGATCGCCCCGACGAAACACGCCTGAAACATTGCTGAAACCGGATCGTCCTGAACTCCGCCGGGCCAAGCCCCGACCAACGGAGCGAACAGGAGAGACAATCATGATCCAGATCGGTTCGAAGGAAGAAGTCGCGCTGTTGCTGGCGCTGTTCGGTATCCATACCCAGCCGGTCAAGCGGCCGAAGCCGAGATCGCAGCAAAGGTGAGAGAGGCCATGCCCGGTTTGGCCGAATGTCAGAGCCTGTTGCGGCTCCTGATCGCCAGGGGCGATCCCAAGGCCATCCCGCTCCGCCAAGGGCGTCATCGACCAGTTTTTGAACACGGCACGGCGCCGGCCAGCGCCCGTGGGCACGGCCTGCGCGTGCTCCAGCGCGACGCACTCGACCAGCACGATGTCGCAGTCGGCGTGCAGCGCTCGTTCGCCGAGATCGAGCGCAAGCTTGCGGAGGAGTGAGGGGGTGTTGCGATCGCACGCACGCGATCATTGACGCGTCAGTGTCGGGCGGGTTGGCTCGAGTAGCCGAGACTGCTCGGACTCCAGCACGGCGATCTTCCGGCCGAGTTGCCAGACCTCGACCTTGCCCAGCCGCGTGAACTGCTTCGCAAAGGCCAAGGCAGAGGAATCGGACGAGGCTTCAAAGGCTTCGGCGGAGCGGAAGACGCCGTTCTCGCCGACGAGATAAGCGCGATATTGCTGCGTCATGTCGGCGCCCTCAGGCCGGGCGAGCGGAGCCAGGCCTCGATCTGCATGGCCGTCTCGTCCTGCCGCGCCTGACGCAGCAGCATCTCACGGCGGCGGCCCGGTGCCAGTGTGCGCGCTTCCTCGCGGCAGCGAGCGGCCTCGTCCGCGAGTCTTTCGTTCAGTGTCGTGGTCTGTTTGAAACGACGCCGCTTCAGCATGGCGCGGCTCCTCGTTGGAGTAGGGCGGGAGCGCAACTGGCGTTCTCATCGCCGATCGATGCCTCAAGCCTTGATGGCTTAACCTTATGCTCCTGGCAAAGCGGAGTCACATCATTTGATATGTTGCGCGTATTAAATTTTCAGGTGCAAGTTCAGTCGTTTGCGTCACTTACTCATCTTGCGCGCGTGACACCAAAGTTCATTTTTGAACCGAAGCGACTCCAGCTAGTTTGTAGGACATCACCGGCCAAGGCTTTCGTCCGTGGGCGTCGGTGGCTGAGAGACCGAGCGCGCTCCCGCCTGCAAAAGCGAAGGGAGCACCAGATGCGGGTCTATCGGCCATTGCCTGTCGAACATGAGCAGGCCGAATACATGCGGCAGATCGTGCGCGAATGCCGCGAGTTGTTGAAGCAACCGCCACCCGATACGTTTCTTGGACGCAAGACGCAGGACGCGCCTTCGAAGCAAGAAGCGGACGACGACTTCGCGTGACAGGATGCGGTGCAGATTTCTTGCATTGGGGCGGATTGAAGCACAACGTCCAGCAAACTGTTTGAAGGCGCTCGGCCCATCGGCGAACGCCTCGCTATTGCTGAAGCCGCGCTCGCGATACGGCGACAGTGCCGGCTCGATCGCCGGGGCGCCTCCGGTGGCGAGGCTCAGCCCGCGCGTCTTCGCCTCGACAGCGGCATTGGCATGAGTCCAGAGCCATCTTGCGCCCGCTCGACGAGAGGGGAACGTTTGTTGACAATGTTCCTACTCAACACCTCATTTCAACCTTTAGGCGAAGAGCCGAAGTATCGGCTCGTTCTCGAATTCTTGCGGGATAGTCGATGAGTAGCTCGCTTCTGGCTTTGGTCCTATTGAACAAGCCGGTGACGCCGGACATGTCAGCAGTCGCCAAGGCCCTTCGCGCCCGACATCCGGAGTTGGCAACGGAGACGGCGGACAATGAAGAGGCGCAACCGGTTCAAGCGAATTCGCCGCTCATTCGGTGCGGCGACCAGCTTGTTGCGGTCATGTCGATGCCGGCACCCATTCCGCAGGATCGGGGCTGTGGGAACGCGCTGCGCGAACCTGGCCGGAAGGAAAGGCTGTGGCGACGAGGCATCGAGGTCACATGATCGTCTCGCTGCTCGGAAAAAGTGAGCGGCCGTTGATCGCCGCCCGCCTGACGACGGCGCGTTGATTGCGGCGGTGCCGGAATCTTGTGGCGTGGTGTGGGCGGGCCGGGTGGCACGGCCAGCCGATGTATGGCTCGAGGAGTCTCGCTGGTCGTTCGCACCGTATCCAGACTACCCCTTCAGACTATGGGTCGACATTCTTCCGTTCCGGTCAGGTGCGAAGATCGGAGCGATCACGATGGGATTGTCCGCCTTTGTCGGCCGTGAGATCGAATTTGTGACCGGCAAGCTCGCTCTTCCGGCGTTGTTCGACAAGGTGGCGGGACTTTCCGTGTATCTGATCGAACATGGAAACGTGGTGAAGGACGGCGATACGATCGGAGCGAGTGCGAGTGAGCGGATTGCGGTTCGGTACAAGAGCTCTGATGTTTTTGGAGGGCTGCCGGTGTTTTGTTGTGCTGATGAATTCAAACACTGATGTCGACGAGTGACTTTCCGGCCGATACGTGCCGACAGGTTCCTTGCTCGAGATCGATCGTTTGACCCGGCGGGCAAAACACTGGCAGAATAGCATTATCGAAAAGAGTCCGAACAAGGCTCGCGGGGACGCCGCGGGCTTTATTGTTGGGTGGTTCATCGTGGTCTTTGCGGTGTGTCGCTGCAGGCACGATACTCAACGAAGCTCAATCATGAGTGACGAGAAAGCAATTTCTGTTGCGAAGCGACCCGGAGCACGAAAGCGCCGCTTCTACAGAATAGGTCCCGATTTTAGTAGAGGCAGGCCGGGCTTTTGGCTTGAGGACGAGAGCATCCTCCTCCTTACCGAGTACATCGTCTGCCCGCTTCTATACCGCATGCGCCTTATGTGTTTGACAAAAAGGTCGGCAGTCTGCCGTACGACCTCGAGCTCTGTTATCACTGGTGGCTCATTTCGGACCGGACCAAGGCAGTGTTCGAGGGGCTTGATTCCGAGGCCTTTGTATTTGTGCCGTGCAGTGTGCGAATGCCGCACGGTATCTATGATGAACCCAAATATTGGCTCTGCGATGTTGTCCGCGTTCTAGACGCGCTGGACGAATCGCAATCGCGCTTGCGCATCGGAATCCGAAACGATGTGCGCTATATCGACCACGGCCAGAAATATTACGATCTCTCCCTCGGTGACAAACTGGTCTTCAGAGAGGAGGCTATCGGCAACGCTCATATTTTCCGCATGGCATACCACGATCCGGGTATCATATGCGATCAGGACCTCAAGGACGCCTGCAAGTCCGCGGGTCTCAAGAGAATCAATTTTCGAGATGTCCTAAAACTCTGAGCCTTTGTCGACCCCTTCGCGAGAATGAGAGGGCGCGCGCACACGGCTCTGCATCCCAAGCGCCGCCGGAGATGTCACGGCCTCTTCGCTTCAGCAATAATAAGTTGTGGCGGAGGAATTTCTGTTCACCATCACTGGCGGGAACGCAGGCAGAGTGGACGGCCTCGGCAATTCGCACAATGACGGTGAGGAGTGGTTCTCTCGCTGGATACGGCCTCGGCTGGAATGAAATTATGTGGCGGAGCGAGAACAGGCATTTGACACGTCGGGGCAAAACACTTGCAGAATGGCATCATCGAAAGAGTTCGGAACAAGCCCGCGGGTATGCCGCGGGCTTGTTTGTTTGACGCCGCATGAGGCGTTCGTACTTTACGCGCCACCCGGTCCGAACCATTTCGTCAGCGCCTCCGCGAGCCCGCGGCGGCTCTGGTCTCCGACCCAGGCCACGTGCCCGTCGGGCCGGACCAGCACGGCCTTGGGCGCGACGACCTGTCCGATGGCCGGAAGCTGCCACGCGCCGTAGTAATCGGCATCGACCATCTCTATGCGATCCGCCCAGGGCGTGACGTCGATGCCGCCTGCTTGCCAAAATCGAGCAGCACGCCGCGCGCGCTGTGCAGAAGCGTGAACAGCCTCAGCTTCTGTCCGTCGAGCATCAAATCGAGATCGGGCATGCGCCGTCCGAGCAGCGCGTGGCCTTCGGCGAGATCGTAGCGGATATCGAGCCCACTCATCATCGCGCCAAAACGCTTGCGCGGCTCGTCCATGACGAGCAGCTCGGAGACGATTTCGCGCGCGGCGATGAGGCCGTCGTCGGCACGGCGGAGCAGGGCGATCTGCGCCCTGGTGTTGCGCAGCACGCGCGCGGCGACGGCATGGCGTTCGGAATGGTAGGTGTCGAGCAGGCTGTCGGGCGAGATGCCCTTGACCACCTGCGCCAGCTTCCAGCCGAGATTGACTGCGTCCTGCAGGCCGGTATTGAGACCTTGTCCGCCCACGGAGTGATGGATGTGTGCGGCATCGCCGGCGAGCAGCACGCGCCCTTTGCGATAGGATGCGGCCTGTCGCGCCGCATCGGTGAAGCGGGAGATCCAGGCGGGACTGTGCACCCCGAAATCGGTGCCGTACACGGCGGCGAGAGCTTCGCTAAGATCGCGCAGGGTAGGCTCGCCGCTGCGCTCGAGCATCGCTTCCGTCACGACGACCAGCACGCGCCCGCTCTCGGTCTTGCTGAGGCCATGGAAGCCGAGCGCATCGTGACGCAGGCCGAATTCCGGTTCCTCGCGCATCTCGACTTCGGCCATGAGGTTGCTCAGCGTCGGATCGGAGCCGGCGAAGTCGATGCCGGCCGTCTTGCGCACCACGCTGCGGCCGCCGTCGCAGCCGACCAGATAATTTGCGCGCAACGTGTCGCCGCCGGCTAGCGTGACGTCGACGCCGGTCTCGTCATGCGCGAAGCCCGTCACTGCACAGCTGCGATAGATCGGGACCGCGAGCTCCGCGACCCACTCGGCCATAAGACGCTCGATCTGGCTCTGTCGCAGCGCGAGCCCGTAACCATGGCGTGTCGGGAGATCGCTGATGTCGAGCCTGGTCCAGGCGAAGCCGGCGAGCTGGGCGATCCGTCCTTCGCGCAGGAAGCAATCCGCAACGCCGCGCTGATCGAGGATCTCGATGCTGCGCGCGTGCAGTCCGCCGGCGCGCGTGCCTGACAGCTCCTGGTTCGCACGCCGCTCGACGATTGCGACGTCGATATGTGCCAGCGCGAGCTCCGCGGCCAGCATCAGTCCGGTCGGGCCGCCGCCCGCGATGACGACCGCATGGCCGCTGGCTGACGCGCGGCTTGCGCTCGTCCGTGAACGGGATGTCCGAAGCAGTACCGGCAATGTCGTTGACCCTCGACTCGTGGTTGGGTCGAGGCTTCTACGCGATCATCGGGGGCTTGAAGCAAGTCCCTTGCGCACCACATATCGAGCTGGGAGGAGGCGCTTGCTTTTTGGCGCGTCGATTGACACGTCGGGCAAAACACCGGCAGAATGGCATCATCGAGATGCGCGCTGCTTTCTAAGCGGCCTAATCGTCCTTCGACAAATCGCCGGATTCTGTGGGCAGATCGATGCTGCCGCCGTCGCCATGCACGAGATCGCGATTCTTGTCTTCCGTCTCCTCGGTATGTTCGATGCTCTCATCCTGCGCGGCACGTTCCTTGTTGATGCGCGGCGCTGGTCCCGGAAGATTTCGTGACGTCCTAGATGGGGTCCTCTGAGGTGTCATGGCCGCCCTCCTGATCGCCTAACGCGGCTTACGCGAAATCGTTCGTTTGACACGTCGGGCAAAACACTGGCAGAATGGCATCATCGAAACGTCTTTGGTTCGCAATCTGCGGCGGGCTTTTTTTATGTCCTCTTCGTGTGATGACAATCGCGCTCAACACAGAGTTTGACACGTCGGGCAAAACACCGACATACTGACATCATCGAGACGAGTTTGGTTCAACCCGCGCGGAGACATCCGCCGCGGGTTTTTTTCGTCTCGATTCCGAGATCGGACGGCGGCGGCGCATTGCGGCCACGCACTCACTTGATACGCGTTCATGGAGCGCCGATCGGCGCGCCGCCGTCCGAACCATTTGCTGGCCGAGCACGCGCGAACGTGCCGGCCCGCGGCGCTGGGCGCGGTCCGCCCGCGCCGCTGCAGTCTCCGGGAGCCGAAATCGGGCACTGGTACGAGCCGGACAAGCTGATGGGATATTGCGTGACGCTGTATTTCGCAAAGCTGCTGGTCTGGGACAAGGTCCTTGGTTTGGGCACGACGGACGCCCTCGCCGGATTTGCGGCGATCACGGCCAATCTCGTGGTCTCCTTTTACTTTGCCAAACGCGGCTTCGAGAACGTTGCAAGGATCATCAAGCGGTGAAGATCGTGGATGACGAGATCAAGGCCATCATTGCCGAGACGCTGGCGGAGCAGCACAGAATCCAGCAGGAGAGCATTGATGCGATCGTCGCGAAAGTGGTGGCGTCGCTGCTGACGTCTCTTGGAATCGAAGATGACGATCGAAAGGAGCTGAGAGCTGACTTTCAGCATCTGCGGCGCTGGCGGAGAAGCGTGGAACAGGCGCAGAGTTATACGTTCAAAGGCCGTGATCGCCGTGGTCGCCACCGGATTGATGGGGGCCATTTGGCTAGGCGTCAAGGTCGCGCTGGGCAAGTGAGACTTTTTCGGCGGCGAACGCCACCGCACGATGGAACGAGTTGTCCGTCGCCAATGGGTATGCCATGTACAGAATTCGTATCGTCGATGCGTCTGATGAAGACGTCGCCGACACCTTGGCCGATCTGCATCAGCTGACATTCTTCGATGCTGCGGCAATGCCCCAGTTCGACCTTGGAGCGTGGTGGCTGGCCTATCACGGTGATAATGCGGTCGCCTTTGCTGGTGTTGTGCCGTCGACGCATGTACGAAATAGCGGCTACTTCTCCAGGGTCGGAGTCTTGCGCCGGCATTGGGGGCACGGGTTGCAAATCAGGCTGATGCGGGCGATCGAGGCAAGGGGCGCCGCGTTGGATGGGACAGTGTCGTTTCGGATACGACAGACAATCCCGTGTCTGCCAATAACTTCATCCAGTCAGGTTATCGGCTCTATGAGCCCGAGGTACCTTGGGCCTGGTCGCATACACTTTACTGGAGAAAGTGGCTACGGTGAGCGCTGGGGAGCGTTTCCCGCGACGCGGAACGCGTGTGTAATGGTTCATCAGAGGTGTGGCGTAGCCTGTATGCGCAGGATGGCGAAAAGCCCGGCAGCCGGACGGCTGCCGGGCTTCTTTTGCGTTTATAGGCAATGCGGGTGAAACACTTGCGAAGTTGGCAGCGTCAGGCTTTAAGTTTGCTCTTGCAGGAAATTCGGCGGCCATAAGCCGATGCAAGGGAGAGCGCTGTCGATGCCCACCAAGCCTCATCTGCCGGTACGTTCGTCGCGAGGGACGGGAGGGCCGAGTGCGCTCGATGGTCTGCTGGTCGTCGATTTCACGCGCGTGGTCGCCGGGCCGGCCTGCACCCAGACGCTCGCCGATTATGGCGCGCACGTCATAAAGATCGAGAATCCCGACGGCGGCGACGACACGCGTGCTTATGAGCACGCCGAGATTGGCGGCGAAAGCGCCGCCTATCTCAGCCTGAACCGCAACAAGCGCGGCATTGCGCTCGACCTTGCCGTGCCGGAGGCTCGAGAGATCGCGCTGCATCTCATCCGCAAAGCAGATGTGGTGGTGGAGAATTTTTCGAGTGGGGTCATGAAGAAGTTCGGGCTCGACTATGAGTCGGTCGCGCCACTCAATCCTCGGCTGGTCTATTGCTCGATCTCCGCCTACGGACGTACCGGACCGTTTGCCTCGCGTCCGGGCTTCGATCCCATCACGCAGGCGGAAAGCGGCTTCATGTCGCTCAACGGATTTGCCGACGGCCCAGCGGTTCGTACCGGTCCGCCCATCGTGGACATGGCGACAGGCATGTCTGCCTGCAATGCAATCCTGTTGGCGTTGCTGGCGCGCGACCGGCTCGGCCGCGGCCAACATGTCGAAGTCGCCCTGTTCGATATCGCGATGGCGATGACCGGCTTCTATGGCATGGCCTATCTCATCAACGGCGAAAATCCCGGCCGGTTCGGCAATTCGCCGAGCGGCTCTCCCACCGTCGGCGTCTACGAGGCCTCTGACGGGCCGCTCTACATGGCATGCGCCAACGACCGGCTCTACCGCCGGCTCGTGGTCGAGGTCCTGAATCGGCCCGATCTCATCTCCGATCCGCGGTTTGCCACGCGCAAAGCTCGTTCGGAGAACAAGGAGCTCTTGCGGGCAGCCATTGCAGAGGTCTTTGCCAGCGATACTCTGGAGAACTGGATGGCGAAGATGAAGCTGGCGAATATCCCGGTCGGCTATCTCCGGACGGTCGAGGAGGGTTTCAATGCGCCCGAGGCTCGCGAGCGCCATCGCCTGAACCGGATTCCGCACCCTACAGCGGAATGGGTGCCCAACATCGAGCCGCCCATTACCATGAGCCTAACCGCCGCGATCGATCCCGTTGCGGCGCCCCTGTTGGGCGAGCATACCGAGGACGTCTTGCGCAACATCCTCGGTTACGACGAACGTCGGATCACGGAGTTTACCCAGAAAGGTGTGTTTGGTTCCGGCAGGCCCTCGACGCCGACGTGAGCCCAAGGACGGTCCCATGGCACCAGGCACGTGCAGCGCGCGGATCGATGCTTTGCAATGCCGGCTGCATTGGCTTGATTTGGCGAAGGGGCGGCCGCATAAATACGTGAAATTGAGGGACACGAATGGCGCCGGATCGAAAGCCGAGCATGGGACGGTCCGCCGCGCCGCAAGCCGGCGAAGGCGCCTATGCGGCAATGATCGCGAAGGCCCGCGGCCTCGTGCCGCGATTACGCGAGCGGGCGGCGCGGACGGAGGAGCTGCGGCAGCTCCCCTCGGAAACCGAGATCGATCTTCATGACGCTGGCCTGTTCCGAATGCTCCAACCGGCCCGGATTGGCGGGGCCGAGCTCGACTATGTCGCTCTCGTCGATTGCGCCGAGCTGCTCGGGCAGGCGGATGCGTCGGTAGCCTGGAATCTCGCCAATCTGGCGAGCCATCACTGGATGCTCGGCATGTTCGAGCAGAAGGCGCAGGATCTGGTCTGGGGCCGCGATCCGGACGCTCTGATCGCATCCTCATTCATTTTTCCCGCCGGACGCGCCACGCGGGTCGAGGGCGGATACCGGCTGCACGGTAGCTGGCCATTCTCCTCGGGCGTTGCCTCCTGCGAATGGAATATGCTTGCAAGCGTGGTCTACTCCGACGACGAGGCGGACGGCATCGAGTATCGAATTTTTCTGCTGCCGAAAGGCGATTACAAGGTGCTGGACACTTGGAACGTGGCCGGACTGCGCGGGACGGGATCTTGCGACGTGGAGGTCAGGGACGCCTTCGTGGCTGACCATATGTCGGTCGCCGTGGGGGACCTTGCCGGAGGCCCGACACCCGGAAGCAAGGTCAACCCGAATCCGCTGTATGCGCTCCCCGTGTTCTCGCTATTTCCTTACGTCCTCTCCGGCGTTGCGCTAGGCAATGCGCAGGCGTGTCTCGACGATTACACGGAGGTCGCACGCCATCGCATTTCGACCTACAACCGGGCCAAGCTGAGCGATTTTCAGAGCACCCAGATCAAGATCGCGGAAGCCTCGGCCAAGATCGATGCCGCACGCCTGATCATGCGGTCGGCGTGTCTCCAGGCCATGGAGGACGCACGGTGCGGCCATATCCCTGACATGGCGACCAAGACCAGATATCGGCGCGACGGATCTTTTTCAGTGAACTTGTGCACGGACGCGGTCTCGATGCTGTTTGCCGCGAGCGGCGCGCGGGGTCTGTTCACGACCGGCGTGTTGCAGCGGCAGTTCCGTGATGCGCACGCGATCAACTCGCATCTCGCGTTCAATTTCGATGCGGCGGGGACCAATTATGGACGGGTGGCGCTGGGCCTGCCGTCCGAGAATCTCACGCTGTGAGGTCGGCCGATGAATGATCTGCCGAAGCAGCCCCGTGCTCCCGATCCCGCTAACGAGTTCGCTAGCGACAGCTCCCAGATCGATCCTCGCGACTTTCGCAACGCGCTCGGAACCTACGCAACGGGCGTGACCATCATCACGGCGGCAGCGCCCGACGGCAAGCCCTACGGACTGACGTGCAATTCGTTCGCCTCGGTCTCGCTGAATCCTCCGCTCGTTCTGTGGAGCCTCGTCGTCTATTCCTCGAGCCTGATCATCTTCCAGAACGCCAGCCATTTCAGCGTCAACGTTCTTGGCGCTTCGCAACAAGAACTTGCGAACAAATTCGCTAAATCGTCGGATGACAAGTTCACCGGCGTCGGCTGGACACCTGGCCTCGGCAACGCGCCGGTGCTCGCCGAGAGCGTCGCCAACTTTCAATGCCGCTCCGTGAATCGCTACTATGGCGGCGACCACGTGATCTTTCTCGGCGCGGTCGAGGCCTATACCTACAATGCGACGGAGCCGCTGCTCTTCGCGAGAGGGGCGTTCGGTCGCTTCATGGCCGACGATGAGCGCAAGAAGGCGCCTTAACGCTCTTCAGGTCGCCCTAGACAGCGTGGCGCTCTGTCGCTGAAAGCTTGTAGATCTCCAACGCGTCCGCGTCCGCACCTCGCGCGGCCTTCGCTAGCCTGAAGAGCTGTCCGGCAAGCGAAGCCATCGGCACCGGCGTCGACGTCGCCTGTGCGACATCGGCAACCGTATCGAGGTCTTTGAGCATCGTGGCGATGTGGCCGAGCGGCGGGGTGTGAATGCCCTGCACCATCCGTGGCACGAACAGCTGGAGCGGGATTGAATCTGCAAAGCCGCCGGCGAGCGCTTCGGGCAATCGATTGGCATCGATTCCGGCGTTCGCGGCCAGGCGCGTTGCTTCCGCGAGCACGGCCATCGCGCATCCGACGATCACCTGGTTGCAAAGCTTTGTGGTCTGGCCGGCGCCGACCGGCCCCATGTGAGTGAACCTGCGTGCCATGGCCAGAACATAGGGCCGCACCCTCTCGATGTCGTCAGCTTCTCCGCCCGCCATGATGGCGAGCGTGCCTTCGTCGGCGCCCTTCGTGCCCCCGGATACCGGCGCGTCGATCCAGCCCGCACCGTTGGCGTCTTTTAGTCGCGTTGCAAGATCGCGCGCCGCGTCTGGATGAATCGACGAGAAGTCGACGACAAGCTTGCCCGAACCAGGCGCCGATGCCAGACCTTCGGGCCCGAAGATCACCTCTTCGACCGCGGCCGCATCCGTCACGCACATGAAGACGATATCCGAGTTCACCAAGAGATGACGAGGCGTGACCGCGCGCTGGGCACCGGCCTTGGCGAGCGGCGCCACCTTGCCCTCCGAGCGGTTCCAGACAGCGACTTGATAGCCGGCCTCGAGCAGGCGTCGGGCCATCGGCGTTCCCATGAGTCCAAGGCCGAGATAGCCGAGCTTCTCGGTGCCTTGCGCGTTTGCCTTGTTCTCATCAGCCATAGGTTGCCTCCTTCTGTCGCATCGCGACGCCGCTTTACCATACATTGCACATCGAACGGCAAAACCGCTTGCTCGCATGGCTTGCCTCATTGTTTGAACCATGAAACATTTGAGGCGGTCGGGTTGGCGGGCGCCGGACGGCGCCAGAGTAGCGGAGTGGCACGATGCGAACCGTTTCGAGGTGGATCCTGGCTTTGGGGGCGGCAGCGGCCGCGAGCGCGGGGGCAAGCCCGTCATGGGCGCAGCAGACGATCCGCGTCGGCTGGACGATTCCGGCCGAGGAATCCAAATATTGGATGATGCGCAGGCCGGCCGAATTTCCCAGCATCGGTAAGACCTACAATATCGAATGGACCCAATTCCAGGGCACCGCGCCGATGACGCAGGCATTGGCGGCCGGTGCGTTGGACTGTGCGACCCAGGCGCCGCTGTCGCTCGCCAACGGCGTGGTCGGCGGCAATCTCAAGGCCTATATCGTGGCGCAGCACGTTTTCGAGAAGCCCGGCGGTTTCTCGGTCTACTGGGCCGTCAAGGATGACTCGCCCATCACGACAATCGCGGATCTCAAGGGCAAGACGGTGGGCATTTCCGTGATCGGTGGCGGCACGCAAGGGCCGTTCAATCTGCTCTTGAAACAGAATGGCGTCGATCCGGCCAAGGACATCAAGCTGGTCGAGGTCGGCTTTGCCGTCTCCGAGGACGCGCTGCGTCAAGGCCGCGTAGATGCGGTCAACATGAACCAGCCGTTTGCCGCGCGCGCGGAGGCGAAGGGCGGCACCAGGAAGCTGTTTTCGTTGTCCCAGGCCATGCCAAACATCGTACACATCCTGGAAGCCTGCCGTGCTGACTTCGTCGACAAGAATCCGGAGCTGGTCAAAGCCTATGTCCGTGACATCACGTCAGGCATGAAGAAGGCGCTGGCCAACCGCGAGGAAACCTTGAAGGTGGTGTCCGAAGTGCTCAAGGCGCCCGTTCCGGTGCTCGAGACCTATCTGCTCAAGGACAACGATTTCGGTCGCGATCCGGGCGCAGCACCAAACTTCCCCGCGATCCAGAAGATGCTGGATATCTATGCAGAGACAGGAATGCTGCCGAAGCTAGATGTCGCACAGTTCAAGCATCAGACGATCGTCGCTCCGCTGCAATAGAGGCGGGCGAATTATCGCGCGTAAGATCGTGGCGTGCCGGATCATCCGGGACGCTGCATGAAGAAGATGCAAATATGAAGAAGTTGCGATCACGGGTTACAACAGACGGGCTCGACCGAGCCCCGCATCGTGCATTCATGCGCGCCATGGGGCTCGACGACGCCGCGATTGCCAAGCCGATGGTGGGCATTGTCAGCATGAAGGGCGAGCAGACGCCCTGCAACATGACCCACGACTTCCAGGTGGCTGCGGCCAAAACTGGAATCGAGGAAGCCGGCGGCACGCCGCGCGAGTTCTCGACCGTCTCGGTTTCCGACGGCATCAGCATGAACCACGAGGGAATGAAGTTCTCCCTGTTCTCTCGGGAGCTGATCGCCGATTCGATCGAAGCCGTCGTCCAGGGGCTGGCCTACGATGCGCTGATCGGATACGGCGGATGCGACAAGACCCTTCCCGGCGTGATGATGGGCATGGTTCGCTGCAACGTGCCGTCTATCTTCATCTATGGCGGCAGCTCGCTGCCGGGCCGCGTGGATGGGCGTACGCTGACGGTGCTCGACTCCTATGAGGCTGTCGGCAGCTTCATGACTGGCGACATCGACGGCGCCACGCTTGAGCGGATCGAGCGTGCTTGCTTGCCGACCATCGGCGCGTGCGCCGGCCAATTCACCGCGAACACCATGGGCATGGTCTCCGAGGCGATGGGGTTGACTATTCCCAACGTCTCCATGGTGCCTGGTGTCTATGCGGAGCGTGCGCAGATCTCGCAGCACGCCGGGCGGCTGATCATGGAGATGCTCGCGCGTGGCGGACCGTTGCCGCGCGATATCGTGACGCGGAAATCCCTGGAAAACGGAGCGGCGATCGTTGCCGCGACGGGCGGCTCGACCAACGCCGCGCTGCACCTTCCGGCGATTGCGAACGAGGCGGGCATCGCATTCACAATCGATGACATGGGTGAAGTCTTTGCCAGGACGCCGCTAATCGGGAATCTGCGCCCCGGGGGCAAGTACACGGCAAAGGATGTCTATGACATCGGTGGCGCGGCGGTTGTGATCCGCGAGCTGATCCAGAGCGGCCATATCGATGGCAGCTGCCTGTCCGTTACCGGCCGCACGCTTGCTGAAGAATATGGCGCGGCTAACGCACCGGACGGAGAGGTTGTCCAGTCTGTTCGTGCGCCGATTATGCCTGACGGCGGTGTGGTGGTGCTGAAGGGAAATCTCTGCCCCGATGGCGCGGTGATCAAGGTCGCGGGCCTGAAGAGCCAGTTCTTCGAAGGGGTGGCGCATGTTTTCGAGGATGAAGAAGCTTGTGTCGTAGCGGTGCGTGAGCGCAGCTACAAGGCGGGCGAGGTCCTCGTGATCCGCAACGAAGGCCCGGTCGGCGGACCCGGCATGCGCGAAATGCTCGGCGTCACCGCACTGATCTACGGGCAGGGTATGGGCGAAAAAGTGGCGCTGATCACCGATGGCCGGTTCTCCGGCGCGACCCGCGGCATGTGCATCGGCTACGTGGCCCCCGAGGCATTTGTTGGCGGTCCGCTGGCGCTTGTTCGCGACGGTGACAGGATCCGGATTGATGCCGCAAACCGGCGGATGGATCTCCTGCTCGATGAGCAGGAACTCACCGCGCGGCGCCGCGATTGGAAGCCGCGTCCGCCGCGTCACCGTGCGGGTGCGCTTGCAAAGTATGCGCGACTGGTTGGGCAGGCGCCGGGCGGAGCCGTGACGCATGAAGGCCCGGCAGAATGGCCGTGGTTCGAATGACGCACTGAACGGGTGCGAAAACGACCACCCGTCTGGCAGGCTTCTTGCTAAGGTCGTGCCGCTGAATGTTCGTGCGCGTGAGGCGAAAGACAGGATGACGGTAGTGCCTGCAAGATCGAGCAAATGGATGAGACCGGTGAACTCACAAGAGCCGGCTTCTGCAATCATCGAGATCGATCGTGTCTCCCAGGTCTTTCAAACCTCGGCGCGCAAGGATCATTTGGCGCTATCGGACATCTCGCTGACGATCGAAGAGGGAGCCTTCGTCTCTATCCTAGGTCCGTCCGGCTGCGGCAAGTCGACACTGCTCTATATCGTCGGCGGTTTTGTCCGCCCGACCAGCGGCATGGCGAAAATCAGGGGACACACGATCACCGGGCCGGGTCCGGATCGCGGACCGGTGTTCCAGGAGTTTGCCCTGTTTCCCTGGAAAACCGTGCTGGGCAATGTGATGTATGGCCCGCGTCAGCAAGGTCTGTGCACCGCCGAGGCCGAGGCGCAGAGCCGGGCCTTGATCGAGATGGTCGGCCTCAAGGGCTTCGAGAATTTCTATCCCAAGGAATTGTCGGGTGGCATGAAGCAACGCGTGGCACTGGCGCGCACACTCGCCTACCACCCCGAAGTGCTGCTGATGGACGAGCCGTTCGGTGCGCTCGACGCGCACACACGGACGCGCCTGCAGAACGATCTTCTGAACATCTGGGAGCGCGACCGCAAGACGGTGCTGTTCGTCACGCATTCGGTCGACGAGGCCGTCTTCCTCTCGGACAAGGTCGTCATGATGTCGAAATCGCCCGGCCGAATCCGACAAGTCATCGATATCGATCTGCCGCGACCGCGCCGCCGCAACGAGCTGCTGCTGGATCCGCGCTACCAGAAGTACGTCGTCGATATCGAGCGCATGTTCGATGAGAGCGACGAAGCCGGGCCTTTCTCATGATATCGTCGGCTGTCTTGACCAGGCGGGCTGCTCCGGTGCTGGCCTGCATCGGATTGCTGGCAGTGTGGCAGGTCGCCTCGCTTGCGCTGAAGAACGACAGCTTCCCCACGGCGATCGAGGCGATCCGGGCAATTCCCGACATTCTCGGCGACAGGGAATCCTTGACCAACATCCTGGCTTCGCTTCGCCGCATGGCGATGGGTTTCGGTGTGGCGGTGCTGGTTTCGATTCCGCTGGGTCTGTTGATGGGACGCAGCCGAGGCATCG
The DNA here is from genome assembly GCF_045571455.1 of Bradyrhizobium sp. STM 3561. Classification (NCBI taxonomy): domain Bacteria; kingdom Pseudomonadati; phylum Pseudomonadota; class Alphaproteobacteria; order Hyphomicrobiales; family Nitrobacteraceae; genus Bradyrhizobium; species Bradyrhizobium sp. STM 3561. The sequence goes on along the minus strand of NZ_CP120695.1, from coordinate 4,417,443 downwards.
CGGCCTTCTTCAATCCGCTCCTGATGGTGATTTATCCGGTGCCGAAGGCCGCCTTGATGCCGATTATCATGCTCTGGCTGGGCGTTGGCGACGCCACGAAGACACTGGTGATCTTTCTGGGCGTCAGCCTTCCCGTGATCTATCACAGTTTCGAGGGTGCCAAGGCGGTCGAGGAGAAGATGCTGTGGTCGGGTGCCGCGATGGGGCTTTCGTCTGCGAAACGCCTGGTGCGGATCGTGCTGCCCGCGGCGCTGCCGGAAATCCTGACCGGATGCCGCACGGGATTGGTGCTGGCGCTGATCACGATGATCACCAGCGAGATGATCGCCCGTCAGTCGGGCGCCGGCAACATCCTGTTCAATGCGCTCGACATGGGCCAATACGACACCGTCTTTGCGATGATCATCATCGTGGGGACAATGGGAATTTGCCTCGACGCGATTTTCGAAAGTGTTCGTGCCAGACTCGTGCGTTGGTCCGAGCCGCAGTTCGACATGCCGCTGAGCTTCTCATGATGTCGCGCCTTCTCTCCCCAAACGTCCTTCTCGGCGTTGCGCCGATCGCGCTGATCCTCGCCCTGTGGCAGGGCCTGGTGTCATTCGGCCTTGCGCCCGCGGTCTTGCTGCCGCCGCCGGGCTTCGTCTTCAGCCGGCTGCTTCAGCAGCTCGTGACGTTGACGTTCCAGCAGGAAATCGCAGCAACGCTGATTCGCCTGTTTGCCGGGTTTGCGATTGCGGTCGTGCTCGGGGTCAGTATCGGCATCGCCGCCGCCGCCAATCCGGCGATCAACGCCGTGGTTCGTCCGATCGTCCGCGTCTTGGCGCCGTTGCCCAAGGTCGCGCTCTATCCGGCGCTCCTGCTTTTGCTCGGGTTCGGTCACGGATCGAAGGTCACATTGGTGGCCGCAGACGCGCTCTTTCCCATTCTGCTGTCGACCTATTATGGTGCATCGACCGTCGAGCAGAAGCTGATCTGGTCGGCTATGGCGGCGGGAACACCACGCTATGAAATCCTCTTCAAGGTGGTGCTGCCTGCGGCGATGCCATCGATCCTGACTGGGTGCCGGATCGGCCTTGTCATTTCCTGTATCGTGGTGTTTCTGGCCGAGATGATCACATCGACGGATGGACTAGGCCACGCGCTCGTGACGGCGGCCCGCACCTTCCAGGCAGTGGACATGTTCGTCCCGCTTATCACGATATCGCTGCTAGGCTTGATCCTGAATGGCCTGCTGGGCGCCGTGCGATCGTACCTGCTTCGGGGGTTTCCCGAAGCGTAACGAACAAATAGAAGACCGGGAGAGAACCATGCTGGCTGATCGCATCGAAGCAAAATGGATTGACGCATTCTGCGAGATCTTTGAGCGATGCGCCGTCAAGGCCGGCGATACCGCGGCGATCCTCTCGGAAACCCAGTCGCGTGCGTTGAACGTGCATCTTGCGGAGCTGGCCCTGCTGCGCATGGGCGCGCGGCCGTTTCACTTGGTGATGCCGACACCGCGTAACCGTCATGTCGTTCCGGTGCGCTCCACCGGCGCGAGCGAGGCAATGCAAAAGCTCCGGCCAGTCATCACGGCGCTTCAGCAGGCCGGGTTTGTGGTGGATTGCACCATCGAAGGCCTGATGCATGCGGTGGAAACGCCCGAGATCCTCAAGGCCGGCGCGCGGATCCTGGTGATCTCCAACGAGCATCCCGAAGCGCTGGAGCGCATGGTGCCGGATTCCGCGCTTGAGAAGCGCGTTCGCGCGGCGGCGAAGATGCTGCGGGGGACCAAGCGGATGCGGGTGACCTCGAAGGCCGGCACGGCGCTCGATGTCGACATGGTCGGCGCTTCGACGGTTGGTGTGTGGGGCTGGACCGACAAGCCCGGCACGCTGGCACATTGGCCCGGCGGTATCGTCGTCAGCTTCCCCAAGAGCGGGGCCATCAACGGCACTCTGGTGATGGCGCCTGGTGACATCAATCTCACCTTCAAGCGCTACCTGACATCGCCCGTGAAGATGACATTGAAGGACGATTATGTCGTCGAGCTGGAAGGCGAGGGCACGGATGCCGCGATGATGCGCGCCTATCTCGCTGCCTGGGGAGATCGCGAAGCCTATGCGGTCTCGCATGTCGGCTTCGGCATGAACTCCGGCGCGCGCTACGAGGCGCTGTCGATGTATGATCAGCGCGACACCAACGGCACCGAGATTCGGGCCGTCTCCGGCAATTTCCTGTTCTCAACCGGCGCCAATGAATTCGCCGGCCGTTACACGGCGGGGCATTTCGATCTGCCGATAATGGGCACGACGATCGAGCTCGATGGCGTTACGGTGGTCCGGGAGGGCGTGCTCCAGGACGTCTTTGGCTAGTTGCGGTCGAGCACCGGGGGGCGCGCTAGTCCGAAGTGTCGGAGCAGATCGACCATGGCCTGGAGCCGCTTCGCGCGATAGACGTCGACGTCGAGCCCGGAATAATCGAGAAAGCCTGCACCGGTGCGCAGGCCGATCCGGCCTTCATGCATGTTGCGTGAAATGACATCCGGTGCCCGATAACGCTCGCTGCCGAGCGCGCCTTCCAGATATCTGCTTGCGTAGTATAGGATGTCGCCGCCGCCCCAATCGATGAATTCGAGCAGGCCGAGCACGGCGTAGCGGAAGCCGAAACCGTAACGGATCGCCTTGTCGATCTCCTCGGCGCTGGCGACCCCTTCCTCGACCATGCGAGCGGCCTCGTTCATCGCCAGCGCCTGGATCCGTGGAACGATGAAGCCGGGCGTCGCTGCACAGACCACCGGGACCTTGCCGATGCCTTCGAGCAGCGCCTTGACCTCGTCGACGACGATGGGATCAGTGGCTCTGCCGGGCGAGATCTCGACCAGCGGGATCAGATAGGCCGGGTTAAGCCAGTGCACGTTCAGGAAGCGGCGAGGGTTAACGATCGCGCCGGATAGATCATCGACGAGGATGGTCGAGGTTGTCGACGCGATGACTGTATCCGGACCGACCTGCTTTGAAGCCGCCCCGAGCACCTCGCGCTTGAGCTCGACGACCTCAGGAATGCCCTCGAAGACCATCCCGGCGTCGGATAGTGCTTCCTCGCTTTGGCCGGCCGCGATCACTGAGACTCGTGCGACAAGGGGATCTACATCTGCCTCGGTCAAGAGCCCCAGCTTCGCCAGGCTGGCAAAGGTCGTCCTGACCTCGCCAAGCGCATCCGCTTCCAGCTTGGCGAACTCCGCCGCGGAGCGCGCCTTGACGTCGACCATCGTGACCGCATGTCCCGCATAGGCGAACGCGACGGCGATGCCGCGTCCCATGCGGCCGGCGCCGAGACAGGCGATATTGACGCGATTGCTCATCGATCAGAATCCGTTGCGAAGCAGCGTCTGCAGTTCGGCCTTGCTGAGATCGCCAAGACCCAGTGTTTCGAGCGTCCGGCCACTTCGCGCAAAATCTTCGCCACAGACAGCGCCGCCAATCGACAGAAATGCCTTGGCCAACGGCGTGGCTACGCCAGAAAGGCCAGCGACGGAGACCAGCAGCGACAGCCCGAGCCGCAGATCCTCGCGCATGTAGCGGTGTTCGGTCAGCACTATCCGCTCTCGCCAGTCGCCGGAATCGGTCAGACGATCATGCGAACCGCGGCCATACATCCAGATCTCGCCTTCCTTCGCGTAGTGATGGGCGAGCGGGAAATGCGGCGCGCCGTAGCCGAGCGCCTCGCGCACCGCGATGCGTTCGGCGTCGAGCGCGTCGGTGACCCGGCGAATCGCGGCTTGTGTGCCTTCCTTGTGAATGTCCCAGCGTTCGAAATGCTCGATCGGGCCTGCGTTCATCACGATCAACGGCGGATGAATGATCGGGCCTGCGTTCATCAGCGCGCCGGATAGCGCATCTCCGCACGGTTCGATCACGCCCGGGAAAGCGCGTCCGATGATTTCGAGTGCATGCGGCGCCTGATCAAGCGGGAACACACCGACGGGCAGGCGCTTGGCGCGGATGGTGATCGCGACCTCGAACGTTCCGTGCTTGCGGGTCAGCCAGGGCAGCGTGCCGGTTTCGGCAAAGCTCACCCTGGCGTGGTTGCCGACATCCCGTGCCGCTTGGGCGAAGATCATCGAGCCGAACGTCGCCGGCGGCAGAAATACGACCTGACCGTCCCGCAGATGCGGGGCAAGCAGACGGGCAATATCCGGCTGCGCGAAGGCCGGGGCAGGGCACAGGATCAACTCCGTTCCGTCGACGGCTTCGGCGATCTCGGTCGTGACCAGCGCGAGCTTCAGGTCGTGACGGCCGTTATGATCCTTGACCAGGATGCGCGAGCCGGCGGCGCGGTGTGCTGCGACTTGACCGGCATCGCGGCGCCAAAGCCGCACCTCATGCCCCGACAGAGCAAAATCGCCCGCGGCCGCGAAAGAGCCGTTTCCCCCACCTAGAACTGCGATCTTCAAGATGCTTCTCCTTGCGCGCGGGACTGCGCATCAAGCTGCTTCAGTACGAAATGCTGGACCTTGCCCAGTGCCGTCCGCGGCAGATCGGTGACGAAGACGATCTCGCGCGGCACCTTGTAGCGCGCGAGTTGTGCCTGAAGATGCGCCCTCAATTCGTCCGCTTCGAGCCGGCAGCCGGATCTCGCAATGACATAGGCGATCGGCACCTCGTCCCAGCGCGGGTCGGGCCGGCCGATCACGGCGCATTCGCTGACATCAGGATGTTCGAGCAAAACGCGCTCGACCTCGGCCGGGTAGACGTTTTCCCCGCCTGATATGATCATGTTCTTCTTGCGGTCACGGACCCAGAAATAGCCGTCGGCATCGCACAGGCCGATATCACCGGTGCGGTACCAGCCGTCGTGCAACGCGTCGCGCGTTGCGGCCTCGTTGCCCCAATATTCAAAGAACACGTTGGGCCCGCGCACCGTAATCTCGCCTGGCGTGCCCGCGGGCAGTTCGTTGCCGGCCTGATCGATCACCTTGGCTTCGCAGCACAAGCCGGCAAGGCCGGTCGATCCCGCGCGCGAAAGGTCGCCGCCAAGCCGCGTGTAGACGGCGATCGGGCAGGTTTCCGTCGAGCCATAGACCTGAAGTACCGGGACATCGCGCGCGACGAAACGCTCGATCAGGTGAGGAGGCACGATGGTCGAGCCGGTGGCGATGGCCTTGAGTGACGAAAGATCAGTGGTCGGCCAGGCAGGATGCTCGCTCACCGCCTGCAGGATCGCAGGCACCATCACCGTGAGTGTCGGCCGTTCCTGTTGGATGGCCGCAAGCGCGGCATCCGGCGCGAAGCGCGCATGGACCGTGACCGTCGCGCCCAGCTGCAGCGCCGGCGTGGTCTGGATGTTGAGGCCGCCGACGTGGAAGAACGGCAGCACAGTCAGCACGTGGTCGTCGGATGTCATGTTGTGCATGTGCTGGCTCATGACGCCGTTCCAGAACAGCGCCTCCTGGCGCAGCACTGCGCCTTTCGGCCGCCCCGTCGTTCCTGAGGTGTAGACGATGAGGAGCGGGCAGGAGAGGTCGGTGTGAGGGGTGCGGCCGCTGCCCTGGCTGCAAGCCAGCAGAGCTTCAAATGTCACACCGCGAGGTGGCGGGAAGTCGAGACCGACCACGGATGTCTCCGGCGCAGTCTGCCCAAGCTCGGCAAGCACTCCGGAAAATGCCTGCTCGAGCACCAGGACCTTGGCGCCGGCATCGCCGAGAATGAATAGCTGCTCGGCGACGGCCAGCCGCCAGTTTAGCGGCACCAGGATCGCGCCGAGCCGCGCGCACGCGTAGAGCAGGACCAGATAATCCGGCCGGTTCAGGCTCAAAATCGCGACCCGGTCGCCGCGGCCGACGCCGAGCTGTTGCTTCAACGCCGTCGCGGTCCGTTCGATGCGCGAGGCGAATGCCGCGTAGCTCAGCTGCTCGCCTTCGAAGGCAATGGCTGTCTTGTCTGGCGCGAACGCCGCATTGCGGTCGATCAGGCTACAGAGGTCCACCGTCAGTCGTCCGTTTCGCCGGCCTCGTACAGCGCTTCGCGCCCGATTCGGTCGAGGCAGAGCTCGGCGGTCCAGGGCAGCATCAGCGAGCCGCAGCGGCTGTCGCGATAGATCCGCTCCAGCGGCAGCGAGCGAAGCATGGCCTGACCGCCGCAGGTGCGGATCGCGAGCGCGGCGAGCTCATTGGCGCCCTCCATCACCGAATATTGCGCGGCATAGGCGCGCAGAACCTGCTCCTTGGTCGGATTGGCGCGTGCTTCGGTCACTGCCTGAAACCAGATTGTCTTGATCTGCTCCAGCTTGATCTGCATCTGCGCGACCGCGATCTGCTTGGTCGGGTACATCCGCCGTTTGACCGGCGGCATGCCCGGAACCTCGCCGCGCAAGTAACGTACGGTGAAGTCATAGGCGGCTTGTGCGAGACCCATATAGGTCGGCGACAGCGTCAGGAACATGTGCGGCCAGCGCATCGCGGCCTGGAAATAGACGCCACGGGGCATCAGCGCGGAATCATCCGGCACGAACACGTCCTTGAACAGAAGCGTCCGTGAGACCGTGCCGCGCATGCCTAGCGGATCCCAATCGCCGACGACGGAAACACCTTCCGACTTGGCGGGAATCGCAAGGTAAAGCGTGTTGCGGCGCGAAGCCTTCTCGCCTTCCTCAATCTCGGTGCAGAGCACGCCGTAATAATCGGCATGACCGGAGAGCGACGCAAAGATCTTCTTGCCGTTGATGATCCAGCCGCCTTCGACCGGCCTTGCTTCCGTGCCGAATGCGACCCCACCGGCAGCCGCCGCGCCTCCTTCGGAGAAGGGCTGCGAATAGATTGCGCCATCCTCGACGATGCGCTTGTAGTGGACTGCGCGCCGCCGTTCGTGCTCGGCGCGCGTCTCTTTGTCCATGTCGAGATCGTCGGCAAGGGGACCCGACCATAGCGTCGAACAGACGTGCATGTTCCATGTCAGCGCGGTCGCACCGCAATAGCGGCCGATCTCGGCGGCCGCCAAGGCATAGGTCTGATAGTTCGCGCCGAGGCCGCCGTGCTTCTTGGGGACGGCAATGCCGAGCAGGCCGACGCGATGCAGGTCGCGATAATTCTCAGTCGGGAAGATCGCCTCGCGATCGTAGGCCGCCGCGCGCGTAGCGAACACGCTCTGGCCGATCTCGCGGGCGCGCGTGACGATGCCGGCCTGCTCGTCGCTCAAGCGGAACGCGACAGGATCGAAGATCGGCGCATCCAGCGCAACCTTGTTGGTCGTGCCGATCGTCTTGCTGACTTGCATGGTCATCGCGCAGTTACCTTAGGCTTTGGTCGCGAGAGAGTTCAGAAACCGGGCGAGAGCGCCGTCAAAGGCACCGGGGCGTTCGAGATTGGCGAGATGGCCCACGCCGGCGAGCTCGACATATTCAGCTCCCGGAATAAAGGTCGCCGTCTTTGCCATCATCGGCGCAGGCGCGTTGTTGTCCTTTGAGCCGGACAGCAGCAGGGTGGGAACGGAGATATTCCCAAGCGTGCTGCGCTGATCGAAGCCGATGAGAGCCAGCATCATGGCGCGATAGCTGGCCTCAGGCACGCTCCCCATGCATTCGCGGGCAAGCTCCATCCCGTTCGGATCCGGATCGTCGCCGACGAGTTCCTTCACCAGCGACGGGGCCAGCGACTTCATCGTCTCCCCGCGCTCGAGCGGCCCGAGCCGCGCCGCGACGAATGATTTCTGCCAGTCGCCGTCGGCCTTGCCGAAGGCCGGGCTGGTCTGCGCCAGCACGACCGCGCGTGCCAGTTTGGGAAACTGCACCAGCCACCTTTGGACGATCATGCCGCCGATGGAATGGCCGATCAGAACAGGCCCGCTGACGCCGAGTTGCTCGATGAACTGCTGGAGTGCTTCCGCCAGGGCAGCGATGCTGACGCTGGCGAGCGGCGCCGATCCGCCATAACCCGGCATATCCCATGCGATCGCGCGGAAGCGGTCGCCGAAGTTGGCAAGCTGCCGCCGCCAGGCCCGCGCCGCGCCGCCGATGCCATGCAGGAAGATCAGAGGTATCGCGCCCGGATCGCCCGCGGCCTCATAGGCGAAGCGTCCGTCCTTTGTTATCATTGGCACAGGCTGCGACACGCGACATCCTTTTTGCTGGGCCCTTCGATGCTAACAGGCTTGCCGGCGATGGGAAGCGATAATTTTACACTTAAAGCAATTTTCGGGCCGGGCGCCATGCGGGCGTTCGCGATGTCGATCGGCGCTTTCGTTGCAAAAACTTGAAGGTTAAAATATATCGGGGAACGATCAGCAGCCCAGGGAGCCAGCGCATGTCCGGATTGCCGCATTCGCCGCATGCGCTGGTGACCGGAGGCGGTCGCGGCATCGGCCGTGCGATAGCTGCTTCTCTGGTCGGCGCTGGCGCGACCGTGACCGTGCTTGGCCGAAATGCGGCGGTTCTCGAAGAGGCGGTCAATGCAGGTGCCGCGCACTTTGCGGCTGTCGCTGATGTCTCGAACGAAACGTCACTGAAAGGCGCCATTGCCGCGGCAAGTGCGCGCAAGCCGATCGACATTCTCATTGCCAATGCGGGCAGCGCTGAATCGGCGCCGTTTGCGAAATCGGATACCGCCCTTTTTGCGCGCATGATGGATGTCAATTTCATGGGCGTGGTCCACGCCGTCCAGGCTGTGCTGCCGGGCATGAAAGATCGTCCCTATGGCCGCATTGTCGCGGTTGCGTCCACGGCCGGGCTCAAAGGCTACGCCTATGTCAGCGCATACGCTGCCGCTAAGCACGCCGTGGTCGGGTTCGTGCGGTCCCTTGCCCTCGAGATGGCTGGAAGCAACGTCACCGTGAATGCGGTATGTCCCGGCTTCACCGACACCGATCTCGTTGCCGGCAGCATCGAGAATATCATGAAGAAGACGGGGCGTAGCCGCGAGCAGGCCGTCGCAGAGCTTGCGAAACACAATCCGCAAGGGCGCCTGATCACGCCTCAGGAGGTCGCTGACGCGGTTCTCTGGCTGTGCGGCGAGGGCGCCGGCGCGATCACCGGACAGGCGATCGCGGTTGCCGGTGGTGAAATCTAAGCTGCGCAAGGCCCGAACCAAGGAAGCCAAGGAGATCGCATGAGCAGACCCGCCAATCCCGTCACCGTGCCGCTTGCAGACTATTCGCCGCAGCACTTCCTGCTGGCCGTGGTCGACGGCGTTGCCACGGTCACGCTCAACCGCCCCGAACGAAAGAATCCCCTGACGTTCGAAAGCTACCGGGAATTGACCGATTTCTTCCGTGCCTGCGCTTTCGACGACGCGGTCAAATCCATCGTCGTCACCGGTGCCGGCGGCAATTTCTCGTCCGGCGGCGACGTGTTCGAGATCATTGGTCCGCTCGTGAAGATGGACACCAAGGGGCTGACCGCCTTCACGCGGATGACCGGCGACCTCGTCAAGGCGATGCGGGCCTGCCCGCAGCCGATCGTGGCCGCGGTCGAGGGCATCTGCGCCGGGGCCGGGGCGATCATCGCCATGGCATCGGACATGCGCCTTGCGGCAAGCGGGGCGAAGGTGGCGTTCCTGTTCAACAAGGTGGGGCTGGCCGGCTGCGACATGGGTGCTTGTGCGATCCTGCCGCGCATCATCGGGCAGTCCCGCGCCTCCGAACTGCTCTACACCGGCCGGTTCATGACTGCGGAAGAGGGCGAGCGCTGGGGCTTCTTCAGCCGCATCGTCACGCCGGAGCAGGTGCTGCCCCAAGCGCAAATTCTGGCGAAACAGATCGCCGAAGGGCCGACCTTTGCCAACACCATGACCAAGCGGATGCTCGCCATGGAATGGGCGATGTCGGTCGAGGAGGCGATCGAAGCGGAGGCCGTTGCCCAGGCGCTGTGCATGACTACGGCGGATTTCGAGCGTGCTTTCGAGGCGTTCGCCAACAAGGTCAGGCCGGTCTTCAGGGGCGACTGAGCCGGCCGCTATTATCCTGAGCCAAGCCAGGAATGGGGCTTGCACGAAATTATTTTAGGCTTAAAATAGTTTTCATGGCCGGTCGAATTGGCGAGGCTCCCATGAAAGTCGCGATCATCGGTGGCGGACCTGCGGGTCTTTACGCGGCAATCCTGCTGAAGAAGCAGCGGCCAAGCGCCGACGTCGCCGTGTATGAGCGCAACCGCGCCGACGACACCTTCGGCTTCGGCGTGGTGTTCTCGGATGCGACGCTCGATAATTTCGAGAAGCACGATCTTCCGAGCTACCGCCGCATCACCCAGGAATTCGCCTATTGGGACGACATCGCCGTGCATTTCCGCGGCACGGTGCACCGGGTCGGCGGCAACGGCTTTTGCGGCTGCTCGCGACGCAAGCTGCTTTTGATCCTTCAGGAGCGTGCGCGAGAGCTTGGCGTCGCGCTGCAGTTCGAGGTGGACATCGGCGATGAATCCCGCTTCGCCGATGCCGATCTCATCCTCATCGCCGACGGCATCAACAGCCGTTTCCGCGAGAAATACGTCGATCATTTCCAGCCGGAGGTCGACGTCCGCTCCAACAAGTTCGCCTGGATGGGATCGACCAGGCCGCTCGATGCCTTCACCTTCATCTTCCAGGAAACCGAGTGGGGCCCGTTCATTGCCCATGCCTATCAGTATGAGGCTGGGCATTCGACCTGGATCTTCGAGACCGATCCTGAAACGTTCGAGCGGGCGGGGCTGACAGGGCTGGACGAGGCTCAGTCCGCCGCGCGGATGGCAGACATCTTCGGCTGGTTCCTCAATGGGCACAAGCTGCTGACGAACCGCTCGATGTGGCGCAACTTCCCCATGATCCGCAGCAAGCGCTGGGTCAAGGACAACATGGTCCTGCTCGGCGACGCCAAGGCCAGCGCGCATTTCTCGATCGGCTCGGGCACGAAGCTTGCGATGGAGGATGCAATTGCGCTGGCCGAAGCCATGGAGAGGGCGCCCAGCATCGAGGCGGCGCTGCAGATCTACGAGAACGGCCGCCGCGAGGAGGTCGAGAAGACGCAGCATGCCGCCGACGTCTCGCTGGTCTGGTTCGAGCACGTCGACCGCTTCTGGAATTTCGACCCGGTGCAGTTCGCCTTCGGCGTCATGACGCGCTCGAAGGCGATCACATATGACAATCTGAAGCTCCGCGCGCCGGATTTCGTGGCGGAGGTCGACAAGTCGTTTGCCAGGCAGGTACGCAGCAGCGGCTTCGATGTCGACACCGATCGGCCGATGGTGCCGCTGTTCCAGCCGTTCCGCTTGCGGGAGATGAAGCTCGCCAATCGCGCGGTGATGTCGCCGATGTGCATGTATTCGGCGCGGGAGGGTGTGCCGACCGACTTCCACCTCGTGCATTACGGCTCGCGCGCGATCGGCGGTGCCGGGCTGATCTTCACCGAGATGACCTGTGTCAGCCGCGACGCCAGGATCACCCCCGGCTGCGCCGGCCTGTGGAACGACGAGCAGGAGGCCGCGTGGCGGCGCATCGTGGATTTCGTCCACGCCAATTCGGCCGCGAAAATCTGCCTGCAACTGGGCCACGCCGGCCGCAAGGGCGCAACCAGGTTGATGTGGGACGGCATGGACCGTCCCTTGGAGCAGGGCGGCTGGGAAGTTTTCTCGGCCTCACCGCTACCTTATTTTCCCGACAGCCAGGTGCCGCGTGAGCTCGATCGGGCCGGCATGAAAGCGGTGAGAGACGCTTTCGTCGCGGCGGCCGAGCGCGGCGAGCGCTGCGGCTTCGATATGCTCGAATTGCACTGCGCCCACGGCTATCTGCTCGCGAGCTTCATCTCCCCTCTCACGAACACCCGTACGGACGAGTATGGCGGCGCGCTCGAAAATCGGCTGCGCTTCCCGCTCGAGGTCTTCGAGGCGCTGCGCGCGGTGTGGCCCTTGCACAAACCGATGTCGGTACGCATCTCCGCAACCGACTGGGCGGACGGTGGCATCACCGGCGACGACGCCGTCGCCGTAGCGCGCGCTTTCGCCGAGGCGGGTGTCGATCTCGTCGACGTCTCGACCGGTCAGACCGTGCGTGATGCGCAGCCCGTCTACGGGCGCATGTTCCAGACGCCCTTTTCGGACCAGGTCCGCAACGAGGCGCGCGTGGCCACCATGTGCGTCGGTAACATCACCACGGCTGACCAAGCCAACACGATCTTGGCCGCCGGCCGGGCGGATCTCGTCGCACTCGGCCGTCCGCACCTGGTCGACCCCTTCTTCACCATGAAGGCGGCGGCCTGGTATGGGGCAAACGACGCTTTCTGCCCCCCGCAATATCTGCCCGGCAAAGATCAGATCTTCCGCAACAGCGTGCGCGACCGGCAGGACCTCGAGGAGCTGAGAATTAAGGCTAAGCCCAAGACCCGGGCCGAGCTCAAGGCGGAGGCGACAAAGCCGCTTGCGGCGGAGTGACCGCCCGTGCGACGTTAACCCATTGCCTGTGTTTCGAGTGGAGTTAGGGCGATGAAGGCGATTATCGTCGGCGGCGGTATCGGTGGCCTCACCACGGCATTGATGTTGCGCTCGCGCGGCCTGGATTGCGAGATCTACGAGCAGGCCGACACCATTCGCGAACTCGGCGTCGGCATCAACACGCTGCCGCATGCCATGCGGGAACTGGCCGGGCTCGGACTGTTGCAGAAGCTCGACGACGTCGCGATCCGCACCGATCAGCTCTATTATCTCAACCGCCATGGCCAGGAGGTCTGGCGCGAAGCCCGCGGCATCGACGCCGGTCACGACGTGCCGCAATTCTCGATCCACCGCGGCCGGCTTCAGCGCGTCATCCATCGCGCGGTCGAGGAGCGGCTCGGCGCGAACGCAATTCACACCGGCTGCCGGCTTGGTGCTTTCACGCAGGACGAGGGCGGCGTCACGGCCTACTTCTTCGATCGCGCCGGCGCGCACGTCCACACCGCGCGTGGCGATATCCTGATAGGCGCCGACGGCATCCATTCGCGCGTCCGCGAGACGCTGTTCCCCAATGAGGGCCCGCCGTGCTGGAATGGGCTGATGCTGTGGCGCGGCGCCCGCGACTGGCCGCTGTTCCTCACCGGCAAGTCGATGATCGTGGCCGGGGGGCTCAATGCCAAGGTGGTGATCTACCCGATCGCGGAAGGATCGAGCCCGGCAAGCCGGCTGACCAATTGGGCGGTGCTGGTGAAGATCGGCGAGGGTAATGCCCCGCCACCGCGCAAGGAGGACTGGTCGCGCCCGGGCCGCCGCGAGGAGCTGATGCCGCATGTCGCGCGCTTCTCGGTTCCCTACATTGACGTGAAGAGCCTGATCTCGGCAACGCCCGAATTCTACGAGTATCCAACCTGCGACCGCGATCCCTTGCCCTATTGGTCGTCGGGCAGAGTCACGCTGCTCGGCGATGCCGCGCATCCGATGTATCCGGTCGGATCAAACGGCGCCTCGCAGGCGATCCTTGACGCGCGCTGCCTTGCGGATGCGCTGGTACGCGCCGAACACCCGCGCCAGGCGCTGCTGGAGTACGAGAAGAAGCGCCTGCCGATGACGGCCGAGATCGTCCGCTCCAATCGGCGCGGCGGCCCCGAGGGCGTCATCGACGCCGTCGAGCAGCTCGCGCCCGACGGCTTCGACAATGTCGACAATGTGCTGAGCTATTCCCAGCGCGAGGCGATCGTGCGGGGCTATGCCACGAAGGCCGGTTTCGCCGCGGTGCCGGGACTTGCGGCCGTGCGCGCTTAAGACAGGCTGCTAGCCGCCGGGCGGCGGCGGTAGGAAGTGGATGTTGAACTCGGCGGCCATCGCCACCACGTCCTCGGGCTTTTGCTCCTTCATGTTGTGAAGGCCCCAGAACAGGTCGAACAGCTTGCGGCTCGGGGAGACCCAGAACAGCACCTTTGCGGTCTGCTCCGACTTGTTGAAGATGCCGTGCGGCACGCCCATGCCGAGGCGGACCAGGTCGCCTGCCGTTGCCTGCGCTTCCGAATTGCCGAGCACGAAATCGAGCTTGCCCTCCAGCATGTAGAGATATTCATCCTGGTCGGGGTGAATGTGCGGCGGCACGAAGGTGCCCGGCGGCAGCGTCGCATGCCAGGAGAAACTGTTCTCGGCGTAGCTCTTCGGCACGTAGGTCTGGCCGAGGATGTTCCAGGAAATGCCCTGGATGCCCTCATTGGCGCGGGTGATGCCGGTGATTTCACTCTTCATTGCAGTCCTCCCGTAACACGCTTCGGCTCAGTTCGCCGCCTTGCAATCCTTGGCATAGCGATCGCCGTAATTCTCAAAGACCTTCTGCACGATCTCGGTCTGGAACTTGCCATCCGGACGCTTGGCCACCTTGGTCAGGTAGAAATCCTGGATCGGATAACCGTTGGTGTTGAACTTGAAGGCACCGCGCAGCGAGGTAAAGTCGGCCTTCTTCAAAGCGGCGGCGACCGCGTCCTTGTTGGACAGGTTGCCCTTCACGGCCCTGACGGCGCTGTCGATCAGCATCGCGGCATCGTAAGCCTGGAAGGCGTAGGTGCCGGGAACGCTGTTGTAGGCGGCCTCGTAGGCGGCAACGAACTTCTTGTTCTGGGGATTGTCGAGATTGGGCGCCCAGTTCGCGCCGCCGAACATGCCGACGGCCGCGTCCTGCTGCGCCGGCAGGGTCGATTCATCCACCGTGAACGCCGAGAGCACCGGAATGGTATCGGCGAGCCCGGCCTGCCGGTATTGCTTGACGAGATTGACGCCGAGGCCGCCGGGCATGAACGTGAAGAGAGCATCAGGCTTCTGCGACGAGATCTTGGACAGCTCCGGCTGGAAATCCAGCGTATTCAGCGGCATGTAGGATTCCTCGACGATCTCGCCCTTATAGTCGAGCTTGAACCCCGCGACCGAGTCCTTGCCGGCCTGATAGTTCGGGACCATCAGGTACATGCGCTTGTAGCCGCGATCCTGCGCGACCTTGCCGAGGATCTCGTGCACCTGATCGTTCTGATACGACGTCACATAGAAGAACGGGTTGCAGTCCTTGCCGGCGAAGGTCGACGGCCCGGCATTGGGACTGATCAGGAAGGTTTTCGATTCTGTGATGGGCCGGTGGATCGCCTGAAGGATGTTGGAGAAGATCGGGCCGACCACGAAGTCGACCTTCTCGCGCTCGAGAAGGCCCTTGACCTTCGTCACCGCTGCATCCGGCTTCAGCTCATCGTCGACGACGACGACCTCGACGTCGCGGCCGCCCATCTTGCTGCCGAGATCCTTCACTGCGAGCGTGAAGCCGTCGCGAACCTGTTGGCCCAGCGCGGCGGCAGGTCCCGACAGGGTCACGATCACACCCAGCTTGATTTTTTCCTGGGCGAGGGCAGGGGTCACCACGGTGCCGAGCAGCATTGCGGCTGCGGCTAAGGTCATTTGCGTCTTCATCATCTTCCCTCGCGTCGATTGGCTTGCGCTGCAAGCCACGTACTTCGATCCAAGCTTATGCCGATGACGGCCGCCGCGGCAAGCCGAGCTCGAGGCGGCTATCCCGCGGGCAGCTGCGCATGCAAGCGGCGCGCCAATTATTTGAAGCCTAAAGAAATTGACGTGCGGTCGATTATTGCAGCTTTGGACTTGCAGCCGGCGCCGATTTATTTGAAGCTCAAAACGTTGGGGAATCCGTGCCGGCGCCAAATGCCGGCCGTGAGTGACTGCAGCAACATGCTCGATTCCGAGACCAAGGCCGTCGAAACACCGGAGGACCACGCCGAAGAGCTTCGGCTGTGGCTGCGGCTCTTGACCTGCACGACGCTGATCGAGGGCGAGGTGCGCGGCCGGCTGCGGCAGCGGTTCGACGTCACGCTGCCGCGTTTCGACCTGATGGCACAGCTCGACAAGGCGCCTGACGGCATGACGCTGTCCGACGTCTCCAAGCGCATGATGGTCTCCAACGGGAACGTCACCGGTCTCGTCGAGCGTCTGGTGGAATCAGGCCATCTCGACCGGCGCACCTCGGAGACGGACCGCCGCGTCCAGGTGATCCGTCTCACAAAGCTCGGGCGTGCCGAGTTTCGCAGGATGGCTGCGGAACACGAGACCTGGATCGCCGATCTCTTCGCTGACCTCTCCCCGAAGGATGTGCGCGAATTGATGCGCCTCTTGGCCAAGACCAAGGCTTCGGCGCAGAAATCCGCCGCCCGGCGCCGGCCATAAACCGGCCGGCCGAGCAGACCGCCGATCCCCTTTGCCGCAGGAAAAAGCACGGCATGCCCAAAATCCGCTATTGCGCGAAATTGTTTTAAGCCTAAAATGTTTTCCAGATCGTGCTGCCGGGTGCAATCCATGCTGAAAGGAGCGTGCGATGGCCAACGCCGCCAAGATTCAAGTGTCGGGTCCGTGTGACGGCAATGCCGCGACGGCCCATGTCGATACGTTCGCGCAGCAGCATCTGCCGCCGCGCGAGCTCTGGCCCGAATTCATTTTCTCGCGGCCGGAGCTGCGCTATCCCCCGCGACTGAACTGCGTCAGCTATTTCCTCGATCGCTGGGTCGAGCAGGGCCAGGGCGATGCACCTTGCGTCATCAGCCCTGGCGTCAGCTACACCTATCGCGAGCTGCAGGCGCTGGTGAACCGCATCGCGAACGTGCTGGTCGGCAAGCTTGGTCTCGTCGCCGGCGGCCGTGTGCTGTTGCGCTCTGCCAATAACCCCATGATGGTCGCGACCTATCTCGCGGTGATCAAGGCCGGCGGCATCGTCGTAGCGACGATGCCGCTGCTCCGCGCCAAGGAGCTGTCCTATCCGATCCAGAAAGCGGCGATCACGCTGGCGCTGTGCGACGGAAAACTCTCCGAGGAGATGGAGAAGGCGAAGGCCGCAGCGCCCGGTCTCGAGCGCGTCGTCTATTGGGGCAATGACGCCTCCGATTCGCTCGAAGCGCTGATTGCGGATGCGAGCCCCGAGTTCAGGGCTCTCGATACCGCAGCCGATGACATCTGCCTGATCGCCTTCACCTCGGGCACCACAGGCGATCCCAAGGGCACCATGCATTTCCATCGCGACATGCTCGCGGTCTGCGATGGCTATGCGCGCAACATCTTGCGGGCCGAGCAGAAGGATCGCTTCATCGGCTCGGCGCCGCTCGCGTTCACCTTCGGTTTCGGCGGCGTGCTGTTCCCGATGCATATCGGCGCCTCCTTCGTGGTGCTGGAGAAGACCACGCCGGACGACATTCTGAATGCGATCGAGCAGTACAAGACCACGGTCTGCTTCACGGCGCCGACCGCATACCGGGCCATGCTCGGCAAGCTCGCAGGCCGCGACATCTCCTCGCTTCGCAAATGCGTCTCTGCCGGCGAAACGCTGCCCAAGCCGACATTCGAAGCGTGGCTGAAGGCCACCGGCATCAAGCTGATGGACGGCATCGGTTCGACCGAACTGCTGCACATCTTCATCAGTGCGACTGAGGACGAGATCCGCCCCGGCGCCACCGGAAAGCCCGTGCCGGGCTATGAGGCCAAGATCGTCGATGACGAGGGCCGCGACGTGCCGCCCGGGACGATGGGCCGCCTCGCCGTGCGCGGGCCGACCGGCTGCCGGTATCTCGCCGACGAGCGGCAGCGGAAATACGTCCAGAACGGTTGGAACATCACCGGCGACACCTATCTGATGGATGGCGATGGTTATTTCTGGTACCAGTCGCGCTCCGACGACATGATCGTGTCGGCCGGCTACAACATCGCAGGGACCGATGTCGAAGCGGCGCTGCTCACGCATCCGGCGGTCGCCGAGTGCGGTGTGGTCGGCGCCCCCGACGAGGCGCGCGGCATGATCGTGAAGGCCTATGTCGTTGCCGCACCGGGCGTGACGCCTGACGCTCAGCTCGTGGCCGAGTTGCAGGAGCATGTCAAACGCGAGATCGCGCCGTATAAATATCCGCGCGCCATCGAATTTGTGACGCAATTGCCGAAGACCGAGACCGGAAAGTTGAAACGCTTTGCGCTGCGGCAGCTGGCGCAGGCCGCAGTGACGTCCTCAGGCGTCGCTGCGGAATGAGAGAAGGATAGAGAATTGTCTGTGACGACGCCGAAGGGCTCGCAACTCGCGGTGCTGCCGACAGCAGCCGAGGACGGGACGCGCATCAAGGCGCAGATCCTCCAGCCATCAGGCTGGCCGGTGCCGAAGGGGTATGCCAACGGCATGGCTGCCGAGGGGCGCATCGTCGTGACCGGCGGGGTGATCGGCTGGGACGCCGAAGAGCGTCTCGCCGACGGCTTCGTCGCGCAGGTGCGTCAGACCCTCGGCAACATCGCCGCGATCCTGGCCGAGGCCGGTGCCCGCCCGGAGCACCTCGTGCGTTTGACCTGGTACGTCGTCGATATGGACGAGTACCTGGCCAATCTGAAGGAGCTGGGCAGGGTCTACCGCGACGTCTTCGGAGCGCACTATCCTGCGATGGCGCTGGTTCAGGTCGTTCGCCTCGTGGAGAAGGCGGCGCGCGTCGAGATCGAAGCCACCGCCGTCATTCCGCGCTGAGCTTGGCCGCGATCGGCTCGCCTTGGTTAAGCCGCGATGAAATGAGGTATCATTGCGCAACGACGGAGGTGCGATCCCTCCCGCTTGCGGGAGAGGATTGGGGAGAGGGCGCTTCCGCAATGGGACAATCCCCAAGAGGAGAAAGCCCTCACCCGGTGCTTCGCCATAGCCGAGGCTTTGCCTCGGCGTGTTTGAGATGACGGCCGCCAGAGGCGGCCTGCCTCTCCCGCAAGCGGGAGAGGTGAACGAGCCGCCACAATCGATTCATCCTAAGGCCATTTCGCATTAGCTCGCCTTGGCGAGCTCGTCGTCCTCGGGCGAGTTCAGATAGACGCCCGACATGGTGTCGATCCAACACAGATGGTCGTGCACCTTCGTGACGCCCTCGACGTTCTCCGCTGCGACGATCGCGGCCTGCCGTGCGCGCTCCTCGGTGATGACGCCGCTGGGATGAACGATACCGTCGCGTATGATGACGTTCAGCCCGAATGGACACCAGTCGTTCCTCTCCATGGTGTCGATGATGCGGCTGCGAATGTGATCGTCGTCCCGTTGTTTCGCTCCATGAGATCGACGATCTCCGCGAGCGCCGTATCTTCCGTGATGGTCGGAGGCTGGGCGTCATGGCCGCGCTCGACATGATCGGCCTGATCATGCCGGGTCGGAAGACCATTATCTGAAAAGTGTGAAGCGGTTTTCCGAGTAGATCATGCTCAAACAGTAAGCTGGACGATGATGATCATCCCAATCTCATCGCGCCTTAGACCTCCGGCTCGGAGCTCGTCGCGAGGTCCGAGGAGCGGAAGCGCTTGGCCTTGTCCAGTTTCCGGTAGGCCACTGACGCCGTTCGCAACAGCTTCTTTTCCCGCTTGCGATTGAGGAAGCGATGGCCGGCATCAAGGACGGCGCCGTTCAACGATGACGCGAGCGCCTGTCCCCGTACATCGTCGTTCAGCTGTCCGAGCGACCGTTGCGCCTTGCGCAATTGCTTGAGCATGGACTTCTGCTTCGCCGCCGCCGCTCCATCGGCGAACAGATCCGCAAGCGACTCGACCGAATAGGTCAGCCGCTTGTTGAGGAGCCGCAACTGGTGACGTCTCGCGACATCGAGCCTTTTCAGTTTCCGGGCCTTCTTGAGCAGCGTCGTCTCCCACTCCGTCAGCCGTTCACTCGTGTGGTCGGCGAGCGTGCGGCGGCGCAATCGAATGGCTTCCTTGCTGCGCCGGGTCGACCAGGGGCCGCTATCGATCCACATCGAGGTCTGCTCGACCAGGCGGCGGTAACGCGCGGATTGCAGCGCGCGCGCCAGCAGCCGGTGGCTCTCGGCCCGTTTCTCGTCCCAGTGCTGAAGCTCGGCGATCACGGCAAGCTCGTCACCGCTCTCGGCGACGACCCGCTCGATGGCCACGTCGAGATCCCGCACCATGCCGAGCTGGCCGTTCAGCCATTTCAGTTCGGCCCAGACATTCGGCCGCCGGGCATCGTCGACCATCGGCGAGAAGAAGCGGATGGCAGTTCGCAGATGCGTCAGTGCGATGCGGATCTGGTGCAGCGCGTCGGGATCGCCGCGGCAAGTGCCGTCGTGCTGAGCGAGCACGGCGTCGAGGTGACGGCGGGCGATGATCCGGAACGCCGTATCGCAGGCCATGCCGGGGCTGAGGCGGGCGGGCAGGGCGTTGCGCCGCGCCGCCGGCTTGGCATGCGCGGTTGCCGTCGAGCTTGTGATGGATCGCGACATCCTTGCCCGCATCAATCCGATTGCCCTATTTGCCCCGCAGCGATCGCGTCGCGGCAGTTCTGGAGCGTCTGCTCTCGTGTCCCGGATGCATTGATGGTCGCCCAGTCGACATGGCCGATATTATAGTGCTCTTGCAGCGCGGCAACCTCTTGCGTGGCATCCGATGCGTCTCCCCGGCGGCTTCCGATCCGCGCTTGCCGGGTCGCGAGGTCTGCGACCAGGAACAGACCGTGCAGCGACACGTTGCGCTCGCGCGCGAGCGTGGTGACCGCATCGCGTTCGTCCTCGCGTGCGAATACGCCGTCGATGATCGCCGAATGGCCCTGCGCCAGCACCCGCCGGGCGTGCTGAGCCAGTGTGTCGTAGACGCGGGCCGTAACCTCCGGCGAATAGGCGGATGGCGGCAGGCGGTGCGTATCCGCGACCCCGAACATTTGCTTGCGGACGAGATCGCTGCGCAGCACGACGGCTCCCGGCTGCGGCGCGACGACCGGCGCGAGCGCGTGCGCCAGGACCGTCTTTCCGGTGCCGGACAGCCCGCCGACCGCAATCAGACGCGGAGCAGGAGGATGGATCAGCATCTGGGCGAGTTCAAAATAGCGCCGTGCCTGGTCAACAATAGCGGGGGCATCGGAATGCGGTCGCTTTTGCCGTGCCAGGGCAACCTGGGCGCGGATCGCCGCCCGGATCGACATGAACAGCGGCAGGGCCGAGAGCGCGTCGAGATTGTCGGCCGGCGTGATGGCGAGATAGCGGTTCAGGATCATGTTCGCCGCGCTTGGCTGACGGTGCTGCAACAGGTCCATCAGCGTGAATGCGAGATCGTAGAGCACATCGACCGTTGCCATCTGCGCATCGAACTCGATCGCATCGAACAGCACGGGCCGATCATCGATCAGGACGATGTTTGCGAGATGCAGATCGCCATGACAGCGGCGCACGAAGCCCCGGCGGCCGCGCTCTGCGAGCAGGGGATGAATGCGTAGAAATGCCGCGTGCGAGGCTTTTCCGAGCTTTTCGATGTCTTCCGCGCTGAAATGTCCTCCGGCCCGCAAACCGTTGCTGTTGCCGTCGATAAGGGCAGGGATGGAGAAGACCCATGCATTTCCATTGGCGCGCGTCGCCGCCGCGTGTGACGCGGCGATTGCGTCGGCAGCCGCAGAGGCGAGCTTTGTGTCCAGCGGGCCGGCCTTGGCCAGATGATCGAGCGTCCTGCCTTCGTCAAAGCGCGACATGTCGACCGCATATTCGATCGGCCGGCCAGCGCCGTCGACCTTCACCGTTCCATCCGGCTCTTCTGTGATTGCCACGACGCGGTGGTAAATCTGCGGCGCCAGCGGCCGGTTGATCCTGATCTCCTCCTCGCAGGCCGCCTTGCGCTTCTCGAGTGTCGAATAGTCGAGGAACGGAAACCGGACGGCGCGCTTGATCTTCAGCGCGCGCTTTGCGTCCAGGAACACCGAGGCTGCATGGGTGTCGATCCGCGTCACGCCAGGATGTTCGGTCAGCATCTGGAAGACGCGCTCCTGGGCCGTCATTTCATCTTTCAGCGAAGCGGACATCCGAAGCACCATCAGGGCGTCAGCACGGCCGCGCCGAGGATCTGGCCGTTCCGCAGCATGCTCAAAACCTCGTTGGCCTGATCGAGCGGAAACGCCGTCGTCTCGGTGCGCACGCCGGCTTGCGGAGCGATCTTTAGAAAATCGAGGCCATCCCGCCGGGTCAGATTGGCGACCGAGACCAACTGCCGTTCCTGCCAGAGCAGGTCATACGGAAAACTTGGAATGTCGGTCATGTGGATGCCGGCACATACGACGCGACCGCCTTTGCGGACGGCGCGCAACGCTGCCGGGACAAGCTCGCCGGCCGGTGCGTAAATGATCGCGGCATCGAGCGGCTCGTCCGGCATTTGGTCGGATGACCCGGCCCAGACCGCGCCGAGACGGCGCGCAAGGTCTTGCGCAGCCGCGTCGCCGCGTCGCGTGAATGCATGGACGGATCGTCCCTGCCAAACCGCGACTTGCGCGATGATGTGGCCGGCCGCCCCAAAACCGTAGAGGCCGAGCCTGTCGGTGGGGCCGGCGAGGACCAGCGAGCGCCAGCCGATCAGGCCTGCGCACAGCAGAGGCGCAATCTCCACGTCGCTCCCGGTCTCACCGAGCGGAAAAGCGTAGCGTGCGTCGGCGATGGTGTGGGTTGCGTAACCGCCGTCGCGCGTGTAGCCGGTGAACAGCGGGGCGTCGCAGAGGTTTTCCATACCTTCCCGGCAGAAGCGACACTTTCCGCAGGTGAAGCCGAGCCAGGGAATGCCGACCCGGTCGCCAGGCGCATGTGTTGTCACATTTAGGCCTACGAGATCGACCCGGCCGACGATCTCGTGGCCAGGCACGATCGGATAACGAATATCGGGCAACTCGGCATCGACGAGATGAAGATCGGTCCGGCATACGCCGCAGGCGCTGATCTTCACCCGGATCTGACCCTTGCCCGGCATCGGGTCAGGCCGCTCCTCCATCTGGAGCCGTGCTCGTGGGGTCGACAACACCATCGCACGCATGAGTCTCTCCGGGGCGAACCGCTCCGATTGAAGTATTCATAGAATGACCCAGCGGCCAGTCCTTGACGTCGGTCAACGCCTGTTCCCGGGCGACCGGACGGAGTTTCCCCTACCTTGACGAGGATCAAGCGTCTCGACGTCAGCCGGCCTATTGTGGTGGCTGAGGTGCCCATCAAGGACGTCTTGCTGTCCCTTGTCGGCCAGCCGCGCGGGCCAGCCCTGGTTGCGATCGAGAAATGCGTGGCTGTCGCAGCGGATCTCGGCGCCAGGATCACCGCGCTCGTGCTCGAGGAAGAAGATGTTTTCGAGCGGCCGAAGGTGATGCTGCCTTACGATCGCGATTTCGTGCAAGCCAGTCCTGGGGCCGGCGACATGCAACAGCTCCTGAACGCCTTCAGCAACGCAGCTTCTCGGGCCAACATGCGCGCCCAAAGCCGATCGGGTAAGCTGCCTGCGGATCAGATCGGGGCGATCCTGGCCGAGCATGCCCGCTTCAGCGACCTCACGCTGGTTCCGGTAAAACCGCACGACAGCCGAACGGAGGCATGGTCGAGGCCTGCTTGTTCGAATCGGGTCGACCTCTTCTGCTCTGTCCCGAACATCTCGCGGACGAACTTCGGCCCGAATTCGAAAACGTCATGATTGCCTGGGATCACTCCGCGCGTGCAGTCGACGACGCGTTGCCCGTCGTTCGGGCTGCCGCCTCGGTTCGCGTGCTGACTGTGGCGGAGGACAAGACTGACGCGATCATGCAATCCGGAGCGGCTCTCGTCGAGGGAACACGGTGTCCGGCAAGGTGTTGGCAAGCTGCGCGAATTCCCATGGTATCGATACGATCGTGATGGGCGCCTATCATCATTCGCGCCTGAATAAGATCGTATGGGGTGGTGTGACAAAGACCGTCATTGGCCAGCCACTGTGCTGGGTTATGATTTCACACCAGGCGCCTGCTTCCGGCCTGATCGTCAACCATCGGAACCGCCGGTGACCCGGCGTATTTGCTTCCATGTCAATTTATCGTCTGAACAACCTGCTGTCGCCGCGCTCAGTTGCGCTGGTCGGGGCGAGCGCCCGTCCGGCGTCGGTGGGACGTGCCGTCCTGGAGAACATTCGCAAGGCCGAATTCAAGGGGCAGTTTGGCCTCGTCAATCTGCGCCATGCCGAGATCGGCGGTGTCGCGGCGGTGAAGAGCCTGGACAGGTTGAACTTCGTGCCCGAACTCGTGGTCATCACCGCGCCCGCGAGCGAGATTCCAGACATTATCGACCAAGCCGGGCGTCGCGGGTCTGCGGGTGCGCTGATCGTCTCGGCCGGGCTCGGCCAGGGGCCGGGATCGCTGCACGAGGCTACAAGCACTGCTGCCCGCAAGCACGGCATGCGGCTGATCGGGCCGAACTGCCTCGGCATCATGATGCCCGGCGTCAGCCTGAACGCCAGTTTCGCCGCGCACATGCCGGGAACGGGTAACCTCGCGCTGATCTCGCAATCGGGCGCGATTGCCGCCGGCATGGTGGATTGGGCCGCGCAGCGCGGCGTCGGCTTCTCCGGTATCGTCTCGATCGGCGATCAGATCGACGTCGACATTGCCGATCTGCTCGACCATTTCGCGATGGATCACAAGACCCGCGCGATCCTGCTCTACATCGAGGCCATCAAGGACGCGCGCAAATTCATGTCGGCTGCGCGCGCCGCCGCGCGCGTGAAGCCTGTCGTCGTGGTGAAGTCTGGCCGCATGGCGCAGGGTGCGAAGGCCGCTGCCACGCATACCGGCGCGCTTGCCGGTGCCGACGCCGTCTACGAGGCGGCGTTCCGCCGCGCGGGCGTGCTGCGGGTGTCTGATCTGCGTGAGCTGTTCGATTGTGCCGAGACACTGGGCCGTGTCGAATCCCCGACGGGCAAGCGTCTCGCCATCCTGACCAACGGTGGCGGCATCGGCGTCCTCGCCGTCGATCGATTGGTCGAGCTCGGCGGAGTTCCGGCAACCATCTCGGCCGACGCGCGCAAGAAGCTCGATGCGGCGCTGCCGCCGACCTGGTCCGGTGCAAATCCCGTCGACATCGTGGGCGACGCCGATGCCTCGCGCTACGCGGCGGCGCTGGAGGAACTGCTGGCCGATCGCGACAATGACGCAGTCCTCGTCCTCAACGTGCAAACCGCGATCGCCTCGGCCGCCGAGATCGCGACGACCGTGACGGAGCTCGTCGGCAAGTATCGCGAGCAGCACCGCCGGTGGGCGAAGCCCGTATTGGCGGCCTGGGTTGGGGCCGATCAGCACATCATTCAGGCACTCTCCGGCGCCGGTGTGCCGAACTATCCCACCGAGGACGATGCCGTGCGCGGGTTCATGCATCTGGTCCGGCACCGCGAAGTGGTGGAGGAGCTGAGCCAGGTGCCTCCCGCGATGCCCGATACGTTCGTTCCGAACACCCAGGGGGCGAGAGAGATCGTCGCCGCCGCGATCGCGGACGGTCGTGAATGGCTCGAGCCTGTCGAGATCAAGCATCTGCTCGAAGCTTACGACATCGCGATGGTGCCGACCTATGCGGCAACCAATGTCGAGCAGGCCGTGGCCTATGCGAAGCATATCTTCGCACAGGGCGGCACCGTCGTGCTGAAGATCATGTCGCGCGACATCATCCACAAATCCGATGTCGGCGGCGTCGTGCTCAACCTGACCACTCCCGAAGCCGTGCGAGGCGCTGCCACCGGCATTCTCGCGCGGGCGAAGAAGCTGCGTCCGGAAGCCCGCCTCGGCGGCGTCATCGTCCAGGCGATGGTCGTCAAGGCAAAGGCCCGCGAGCTGATCCTGGGTCTCGCCGACGATCCGACCTTCGGTACGGTGGTCGTCTTCGGCCGCGGCGGGACGGCGGTGGAGATCATCAACGACAAGGCGCTTGCGCTGCCGCCGCTCGATCTGCAACTGGCTCGCGATTTGATCGACCGCACGCGCGTGTCGCGGTTGCTGAAGGCCTACCGCGATGTGCCGGCGGTCAAGCAGGATGCCGTGGCCATGGTGCTGGTCAAGCTGGCGCAGATGGCCGCCGACATTCCCGAGATCCGCGAATTCGAAATCAATCCGCTGCTGGCGGACGAAACCGGCGTGACCGCGGTGGATGCCCGCGTCGCGGTCGGGCCGCCGCAGCGGAAGTTCGCCGGCTCCGGCCCGGCCAATTTCGCCGTTCGCGCCTATCCGTCGCAATGGGAGCGGCGCCTCAAGCTCAAGGACGACTGGCGCATCTTCGTGCGGCCGATGCGCCCTGAGGACGAGCCGACCATCCACGAATTCCTGCGTCACGTCACGCCGCACGACCTTCGCCTGCGCTTCTTCGCACCGATGAAGGAGTTCACCCACGAGTTCATCGCGCGCCTGACCCAGCTCGACTATGCACGTGCGATGGCCTTCATCGCATTCGACGAGGCCACCGGCGAAATGGTCGGCGTCGTCCGGCTCCATTCGGACTCGATCTACGAGAGCGGCGAATACGCGATTCTGCTGCGGTCCGATCTCAAAGGCAGGGGACTCGGCTGGACCCTCATGCAGCTGATCATCGACTACGCGCGGGCGGAAGGGTTGAAGTTCATATCGGGCGACGTGCTCCAGGAGAACACCGTGATGCTCGACATGTGCCGGCAGCTCGGCTTCGAGGTCAAGCCGGATCCGGCCGAGCCTGATATTTGCGACGTCAGGCTAAAGCTCTGAACTTGCATCGGCGGACGTCTTGGCCGTCGTCCGCAAATTCTTGAGCATGAGCGCGATCAGCGGCACCAGCGCCGGCACGATCGTGCTGAGCGGATGATGCACTGCGCCGGACACCCGGGCCAGCAGCGCACGGGCCTCGAGCTGGAGGGCTTCGATGGAGGCGCCGTGAATTTCGTTGGCGAGCTCGATATCACGCCCTGACGCTGCGTGGCCGGGGTCCTGCTCGGCCGAGGCGCGGCCGACGAGAAGGTTGCGACCTTTCTACTCGGCTGGCGTGAGCGGCAGGTCGCGCTCAAGGTCAGGCCGCGGCCATGGCCTCGACGCGAGCCGAATCCGGGAGGAGCATGATGCCCGCTGATGCGTTGCTGGTGACCATTGTCGTCGTCGCGATCTTCGTCGCATTTGCCGCAGTTCTGGCTTGGGCAGACCGGCAAACCAGCACCGGCCGGCTCATCCCGGGTCCAAGCGCGGAAGCTCATCGTCCGCGTCCGGCGCGCCGACGACCGATGCGCAAGCGGGCGCGGGCGTTCGGCAGCGCCTCAACGCAATATCGGCTTGCGCTGCTTGCAACTCTGCATCGACGGTGATGTATCGACACATCCTTCGGATGCATCCTTGCGACTTTACCACGGCCATTTCGTGGCATTTGCCTCAAATCGCGCGCGTGCTTTCCGGTTGAAAAGCCTGATAACGTTGACTACGCAGGAACCCAGTGCCTCGTAGTCTTAGGAGCAACGCGGCGTGCCTCAGGACAAGACCGGCGACCCGCGACAGTCGGCGGGCAACAAACTATCGGTCCTGCGCAAGCACCCGATCTTCGCGGATCTGGAGCCGGACGCGCTCGATCAGCTCTGCCGCTACGCCAAGCACACCACGGTCAAGCGCGGCGCAACGATCGCCGCCAAGGGCGATCCCGGCAACAGTCTGTTCGCGGTGATCGCCGGCACAGTCAAGATTTCCTCTTCGTCGCCCGATGGACGGAACGCCATCCTCAATCTGATCGGCCCGGGCGAAATTTTCGGCGAGATCGCAGTGCTCGACGGCGCTCCCAGGTCGGCGGATGCGACCGCCAACACCAATTGCGAGCTCTACGTCATCGATCGTCGGGACTTCCTGCCCTTCGTGAAGAGCCAGCCGGCGCTGGCGATGAAATTCATCGAGCTGCTGTGTGCGCGTCTGCGCTGGACCAGTCAGCAGGTCGAGCAGGTGATCCTCCAAAATCTGCCGGGCCGGCTCGCGAGTGCGTTGCTGGGCCTCACCGAAGAGCGCAAGCTCGATTCCGGCAGCGGCACGCTCGCCATCACGCAGCAGGAGATCAGCGAGATGGTCGGGATGACGCGCGAGAGCATCAACAAGCAATTGCGCGCCTGGGCCGGCCGTCACTGGGTCCGCCTCGAGCACGGCGCCATCGTCGTATTGGATACCGACGCACTGCGCGAGCTCGCCGAGAGCGGCCTCGACGGCGAGTGACGCTTCTGGCCTAGTTGTCGATGATGGCGACCGCGCGGGTCCAGCCTGCGGAGGCGCGCTCGATCTTCACCGGGAAGCACGAGATCGTGAATCCTGTCGAAGGCAGCAGGTCGAGATTGTGCAGCTTCTCGAGATGGCAATAGCCGATATGCCGTCCCGCCTTATGGCCCTCCCAGATCAGGCCGGCATCTTTTGTTTCGGCATACTTCTTGGCGGTGTAGACGAACGGCGCATCCCAGCTCCAGCCGTCGGTGCCGGTCAGCCGCACGCCGCGTTCGAGCAGGTACATGGTGGCTTCATAGCCCATGCCGCAGCCGGAATTGACGTAGTCGGCCTTGCCGAATTTTGCGCCGGCGCTGGTGTTGACGACGACGATCTCCAGCGGCGACAGCCGGTGTCCGATGCGCTTCAGCTCCTTCTCGACATCCTCGGCACTCGCCACGTAGCCGTCGGGCAGATGCCGAAAGTCGAGCTTCACGCCGGGCTGAAAGCACCATTCCAGCGGCACCTCGTCGATGGTCCACGACCGCTCGCCGCGGTTCATGGTCGGATGGAAGTGCCAGGGCGCATCGAGATGAGTGCCGTTGTGGGTGGAGAGCGAGACCTGCTCGACCGCCCAGCCCTGGCCGTCCGGAAGGTCTTCCGCCTTGAGGCCGTCGAAGAACTGCAGCATGCGCGGCAGGCCCTGCTGGTGATCGATATACTGAATCGTCGGGTGATTGCCGGGCGGATCGGCGGTCACGTCGTTTGTGAGCGGCACCGAGATATCGATCAGCTTCCGCGGCATGGGCATTCCCTCAAGTAGATCCGGAAGTTTCCGACATCTTGAGGGGCCATCTTGGTAGCGTCAATTCACGTGCGGGCGACGCCAACCAGGCCCGTGCTCTCCATGACTTGCCCCAGATCGATCGATGCAACTCTTGCATTGATCGATGCCGGATTTGGCTTGGACAGAGAATGCCGGCCGCCCTAGGGACGACTTGGTGCTTGACTTCACACCTGAAGTGGAGCGACCCAAGGCGGCCAGCAGCCGCCCCGACAACGATATAATCAATCCAATCAACCCAGGAGGAAAGCCCAGATGAAGACGCTAACCGGTATCATCACAGCCGTTGCACTGGCGGTTTCAGCGTCCCTGGCGACCGCACGCGATTTCCGCTCCGCCGACGTGCACCCTGCCGACTATCCGACCGTCGAGGCCGTCAAGTTCATGGGCAAGCAGCTCGCAGCCGCGAGCGGCGGCAAGCTCGGCGTGAAGGTGTTTCCCAATGGGGCCCTGGGCTCAGAGAAGGACACGATCGAGCAGCTCAAGATCGGCGCGCTCGACATGATGCGCATCAACTCATCGCCGCTCAACAACTTCGTGCCCGAAACCATCGCCCTCTGCCTGCCTTTCGTCTTCCGGGATACGCAGCACATGCGCACCGTCCTCGACGGTCCGATCGGCGATGAGATCCTGGCCGCGATGGAGCCTGCGGGCCTGGTCGGCCTTGCCTATTACGACAGCGGCGCGCGCTCGGTCTACACCGTCAAGGCACCGGTCAAGTCGCTCGCCGACCTCAAAGGCCTGAAGATCCGCGTGCAGCAGTCCGACCTGTGGGTCGGCATGATCCAGAGCCTCGGGGCCAATCCGACTCCGATGCCGTATGGCGAGGTCTATACCGCGCTCAAGACCGGCCTCGTGGACGCTGCCGAGAACAACTGGCCGTCCTACGAATCCTCGCGTCACTTCGAGGCCGCTAAGTTCTACAACGTCACCGAGCACTCGCTCGCGCCCGAAGTCCTGGTCATGTCGAAGAAGGTCTGGGACACACTGGGCAAGGACGATCAGGCCATGATCCGCAAGGCAGCCAAGGAATCGGTCCCCGTCATGCGCAAGCTCTGGGACGAGCGTGAGCAGGCCTCCCGCAAGACCGTCGAGGCAGCCGGCGTTCAGGTCGTGACCATCGCCAACAAGCAGGAGTTCGTCGATGCGATGAAGCCTGTGTATCAGAAGTTCGCCGGCGACGAGAAGCTGCAGAGCCTCGTCAAGCGCATCCAGGACACGAAGTAGAAGCACGGCGGATCGGGTCCGGCGTCGCTGCAAGGTGACACCGGACCCTCGCGAGAGAGGCGCGGGATGACAGACCCACACGTCGCAGATCACGAGCAGGAGGCGGTCACGGGACGGCCGTCCTCCGGCCTGCTCTCGCGGATCAATGCACCCATCGCGCGCGTGGGCATGTATCTGTCGGTGGCCGGACTGGTCGTCATCGTCACCATCGTCTTCTACCAGGTGTTCGGACGCTACGTGCTCAATTCCAGCCCGACCTGGACCGAGAATCTTGCCCTGGTCCTCATTCTGTATGTCACGCTGATCGGCGCCGCCGTCGGCGTGCGCGATGCCGGACACATCGGCATGGACAGTCTGCTGGTCATGCTTCCGCATCATGTGCGAGAGAAGATCGAGATCGTGATCCACGTCCTGGTGGCCGTGTTCGGGATTGCGATGGCCTATAACGGCTGGATCCTCGGGGCATCGGTCGGCACCGTGAAGATCCCCAATCTCGGCCTGCCCGAGGTGATCCGCTACGTGCCGCTGATCGCCTCCGGCATCCTGATCGTTTCGTTTTCAATTGAGCACATCATTGCGCTCCTGCGCGGCGAAGAGGTCGTCCCCTCATGGAACTGATCATCCTCGGCGCCACCTTCTTCGGCTTTCTCGTCCTCGGCGTCCCCGTCGCCTTCGCGATCGGCCTGTCGGCGATCTGCACCATCCTCTACGAAGGCCTGCCGGTCGCCGTCATCTTCCAGCAGATGATGTCGGGGATGAACATCTTCTCGTTCCTCGCCATTCCGTTCTTCGTCTTCAGCGGCGAGCTGATGCTGCATGGCGGCGTCGCCGACAAGATCGTGAAGCTCGCCAAGAACCTCGTCGGGCACATCCGCGGTGGCCTCGGCATGTCGAACGTGGTTGCCTGCACGCTGTTCGGCGGCGTCTCGGGCTCGCCCGTAGCCGACGTGTCGGCAATGGGTGCGGTGATGATCCCGATGATGAAGAAGGAAGGGTTCGACACCGACTACGCCGTCAACGTCACCACCCACGCCTCGCTGGTCGGAGCCTTGATGCCGACCAGCCACAACATGATCATCTATGCGCTGGCCGCCGGCGGCAAGGTCTCGATCGGCGCCCTGATCGCCGCGGGCCTTTTGCCGGCGCTGGTGCTGATGGTGTGCATGCTGGTCGCCGCCTATGCGGTCGCGGTGAAGCGCGGCTATCCCGCCGGCAAGTTCCCGGGCTGGGCCGAGGTTTTCCGTTCGTTCGCGGCCGCGCTGCCGGGCCTGCTGATCGTCGGCATCATCCTCGCCGGCATCCTGTCCGGCGTCTTCACGGCCACCGAATCCGCCGCCGTTGCGGTCACCTACACGATCCTGCTGACCTTCTTGATCTACCGCACCATGACTTTGCAGAACTTCCTGCGGGCCGCGGCCAAGGCGGTGAAGACGACGGGTGTGGTGCTGCTCCTGATCGGCGTCTCCACCATGTTCCAGTACCTGATGGGGCTCTATGAGGTGGCCGACTTCGCCGGCGATTTGATGAGCAAGGTGTCGACGCAACCCTGGATGATCTTCCTGCTCATCAACATCATCCTGTTCGTGCTCGGCACGTTCATGGACATGGCGGCGACCATCCTGATCTGCACCCCGATCTTCCTGCCGATCGCGATGAAGGCGGGCATGGATCCGGTGCAGTTCGGCATGCTGATGCTGATCAACTGCGCCCTCGGGCTCAACACTCCGCCGGTCGGAACGACGCAATTCGTGGGCTGCGCCATTGGCGGCATCTCGGTGGGGGCGGTGATGCGGACCATCCTGCCGTTCTATGCAGCGCTGATCGCAGCGCTGATGTTCGTGACCTACGTTCCTGCATTCTCGCTGTGGCTGCCGCGTCTTTTGATGGGCTACAAGGGTTAGCAGCACCAGGGAGAAGCTATCAGTGACGGACTATCGCAAGCTCTTCGATCTCACCGGCAAGACCGCGGTCGTGCTTGGCGCGGCTTCCGGCATCGGCAAGTCATCGGCCGAGGCGCTTGCGGATCTCGGCGCCCGCGTCGTCTGCGCCGATCGCGCGTTTGATGCGGCGGAGGCAACTGCCGCCGGCATTCGCGACAGGGGCGGCTGGGCGGAGGCAGCTAGTTGCGACGCCGCAAGCGCTGCTGATGTCAATGCGCTAGCCAAAACCGTCATGCAGAAGTTTCCGCGGCTCGACATTGCCGTGACGACGCCGGGGCTCAACATCCGCAAGACCATCCTCGACTACACCGAGGAGGATCTCGATCGCGTCCTCAATCTCAACGTCAAGGGCACGGTGTGGTTCTTCCAGGCTTTCGGCCGCATCATGGTGGAGCAGAACGGCGGCAGCATCATCGCCTGCTCCTCGGTGCGCGCGGTCACCATCGAGCCCGGCCTCGGCGTCTACGGCTCGACCAAGGCAGCGATAGGCCTCTTGGTGAAGGGCTTTGCCTCCGAGGTCGGCCATGCCGGCGTGCGCGTCAACGCGATCGCGCCCAGCATCGCCGAGACCGCGCTGACCGGCCCATTCAAGCAGCGGCCCGACATTTACAATCTCTACGCCGGCCACACCGTGTTCAATCGCTGGAGCAGCGCCGACGAAGTCGCGACTGCCGTGGCCTATCTGGCCTCGGACGCCGCGAGCTATGTCAGCGGCAGCACGCTGTTCGTTGACGGCGGCTGGACCGCGGTCGACGGTCCGCCGACCGGGCTCACCCAGCTGCACAAATAGGCCGGCCGTTTAGTCGGCAAATCCCACGCGCCGGCGCAGTTCCCTCCGGTCTGCGCCGGTCAATAATGCCACCAGCGCAGCGGCCTCCTTTGGATGTGCGGCCCGCGCGGTGACGCCGGCCGTGTACATCGTCACGAGTTCGCAGCCCGGCGGCAGTGATCCCGACAATGCGATGCCGTCGGTGGCAATAATCTCGGTGGCCTGAGTACAGCCGATCGGCCTTTGCGCAGTGGAGGCCGCAAGCTCGCGCATCGCCGTCGCGCCGTTCGGAAATATCTTCAGGCGCGAAGCAACCTCATAGGCGATGCCGAGCTGATCCATCAGCTTTGCGATGTGCTGTCCCGCCGTGGACGCCTTCGTGTCCGGGACGTAGATGGCGTCGGCGGAACGCAGCATCTCGCGCAAATCGGCTTCGGTCTTCACCTCCACCCGGGGATCGCGGCTGCGGACCGCGAGTGCGGTCTCGACCCGGCCGACATTCGCGATCGAGGAGGGAATGACGAGCGTCTCCTCGGCCAG
The DNA here is from genome assembly GCF_045571455.1 of Bradyrhizobium sp. STM 3561. NCBI lineage: Bacteria > Pseudomonadati > Pseudomonadota > Alphaproteobacteria > Hyphomicrobiales > Nitrobacteraceae > Bradyrhizobium > Bradyrhizobium sp. STM 3561. Next base: position 4,384,249 of record NZ_CP120695.1, on the reverse strand, counting down.
TTTTGCGAGGAGCGCCTGCGTCAGGATCACGAGATCGGCCGCCGTACCGGCGCGCAGCTTGTCGGCCATGATGCCGACTGCGCCGAACTCGCCGTCGATACTGAGGCCGGTCTGCGCCTTGAAGGTCTCAGTGAGGCCGCGCACCAGGCCTTGCGCGGCACCCCCGCTCAAAATATTCACGGTGGTCACGATGCAAGCTCCGCAGCTGCAATGATCCGGTCGCGCGTAATCGGCAGGTCGCGCACGCGTACGCCGAGGCAATCGTAGACCGCATTGGCGATCGCTGCCGTCACCGGGCCGTGCGCGGCTTCACCGGCGCCGACCGGCTCGATCTCGGGCCGTTGGATGATCTCGACATCCACCGCCGGCACCTCGCTGAACCTCAGGATCGGATAGTCGGTCCAGGAGGCCGAGGTGATGCGCGTCCGGTCGAAGCGGACGCGCTCCTTCAGCACCCAGCTCGTGGCCTGGATGGCGCCGCCCTCGATCTGATTGATGACGCCATCGGGATTGATGGCCTCGCCGACATCGACCGCAAGCGTCAGCCGCTTCACGCGGATGTCCTCCGCGCCTTCAATCTCCGCAATCGCGGCGCAATAGGCCCCCGTGTTCTTGTAGCGGGCAAAGCCGACGCCGTAGCCGATGCCGGATCGCTTCTGCGGCTTCCACTGCGCGCGTCGCGCTGCGACGCGGATCACGTCCTTCGCCCGTTCGTCGCGCAGGTGGCGCAAGCGGAATGCGATCGGGTCCTCGCCCCGCAGGGCCGCGATCTCGTCGATCAGGGACTCGATGGCGAATACATTGCCTTGCGCGCCGAGGGTCCGCAGCGCGGAGGTGCGCACGGGCATCGTCAGCAGCCGGTGGCTCGTGATCGTCCAGGCTGGAAAATCATCATAGAGAGGTACGGAGTTGCGATCACCGCCGCCGCCATTCGCAGCCGGTGGATTGGAAGAGATCATGCGCGGATAAGGGTTCTCGATCTCGCTAGCCGCGAGCAACGCCGGTTGCGCCGCGCGTCCGGGCCGCGCCGCATGGCCGTTGCTCCAGATCGCATGGCGCCAGCCGACGATCTCATTGTCCGCATCGAGGTCAGCCTCGATCTCGATGGCCATCGCCGCACCAAACGGCGCATGGCTCATCTCGTCATGGCGCGACCACTGTACCCGCACCGGACGGCTGCTGGCCGCTTTCGCCAGCAGCACGGCATCGAGCGCGACGTCGTCGGCCGCGTTGTGACCGTAGCAGCCGGCGCCCTCCATGTGCTCGACGATGATGCTTTCTGCGGGCAGCTTGAGCACGATCGCGAGATCAGCGCGCAGCAGATAGATGCCCTGGCTGTGCGTCCAGACGTGGACCCGATCACCCTCCCATCGCGCCATGGCGCAGGAGGGCGCGATCGAGGCATGCGCGATGTAGGGGCGGGTGTATTGCCGGCGCAAGGTCCGCATGGCTTGCTTCGGAGAGGTCGCCATCCTGGCGTCGATGACGGTGGTCTGGACCGGCTGGCTTTTCAGGAAGCCCGCGAGATCGTCTTCATCGGGCAGCGGTTCGCCGGTCGACCATGTCGCGCCCTTGCGCAAGATCTTCAGAGCGGCTTCCGCCGCGGCCTCGCTGTCGGCAACCACGCCTGCAAAGCTGCCGTCGCGGACGACCGTGACGAGGCCGGGGACCGCACCCGTCGCGACTTTGTCGAGAGCAATCAATTTGGCGCGCGAGACATCCGGCCGCAGCACGCGCCCGTGGAGCAGGCCAGGCAGCGGGCAATCGTGGATGAATCGTGGTCGTGCGAACACCTTGTCGGGAATGTCGACCCGCGGGACCGAATGTCCGGCGAGGGCGCGCCCCGCAGCGCTCTTCGCTGGCGCGCCCGCGGTGGCGTCGCGGTCGAGCGAGACCTCGCCAGCGAGCTCCCAGTAGCTGGTCCTGACATTGCCGGGACCCGAGATCGTGCCGTCATCGATATCGAGCAACGCTGCATCGACACCGAGACGTTCCGATGCGGCCGCGAGGAAACGTTGCCGCACCTCGGCGCAGGCATGGCGCAGCGCACGGCCGGATTGCTGGATTGACAGGCTGCCCGAGGTGACACCTTCGTTCGGGCTCATCGCCGTCGAGGCGCGGATCATGTCAATGCGGCCGAGATCGACGTCGAGCTCGTCCGCCGCGATCTGGGCCAGCGCCGTGACAATGCCCTGGCCGATCTCGACCTTGCCGGGCGAGATTGCCACGCGGCCGCCATCGGTGAACTGCACCCAAGATGACAGCCTGGGATTGGCCACGAGACTGACCGGCAGTTTCGGGGCAGGGGAGGTCATGGCTCGGCCATCTCAGAGGCTGCGCGCAGCACGGCACGGACCATGCGATTATGCGATCCGCAGCGGCACAGATTGCGGTCGAGCGCCTCTCTCACCTCGGCCTCCGTCGGCGACGGATTCCGTTTCAGCAGCGCGGCTGCGCTGATCAGGATTCCCGAGACGCAATAGCCGCATTGCATCGCCTGCTCGGCGATGAAGGCGCGTTGCAGCGGATGCGGCTGCTGCATTGTGCCGAGGCCTTCCACCGTGACGACGTCCTTGTTCTCGACCGACCACATCGGCATGTCGCAGGAGGTCATCGCGCGGTCGTCGACCATAACATGACAAGCGCCGCACTCACCGGCTCCGCAGCCGAAATGCGGACCGGTGACGCCGAGCCGGCTGCGCAGCACGTCGAGCAGCGTCTGGTCCGGATCGACGTCCACGGCGATCGCTGCGCCATTGAGGCGGAATTGAAGAGAGGGCATGAGCAGTGCGGCCTCAGGACCTGTCGAACTTCTTGACTACATCGGCCCATTTTTCAATGTCGCCGCGCAGGAATTTGTCGAATTCCTGCGGCGTCATCGACATGGGCATGGCGCCCTGTTCGGTCCAGAGCTTGACGATGTCGGGCCGCTTCACCATTGCGTTCACCGCCGCATTGAGCTTGTCGATGACGGCCTTGGGTGTGCCCGCGGGCGCCATCAGGCCGAGCCAGATCGTGGCCTCGTAACCAGGCACCCCGGCTTCGATCGCGGTCGGCACGTTCGGCAGCACCGCGGAACGCTGCTTGCCCGTGGTGGCGAGCGCGCGGACCTGGTTTTCGGCGACATTCGGGGCCATTGCCGGCACCGCGTCGATCATCATCTGCACCTGTCCGCCGATCACGCCGCTGCGCGCCTCGCCGCTGTTGCGATAGGGCACGTGGACGATATGGATGCCCGCCATCGCTTTGAACAGCTCGCCGGCCATGTGATAGGGCGTGCCCTGGCCGGAAGAGGCGTAGTTCAGCTTGCCCGGCTGCGCCTTGGCGAGCGCGATGAACTCTGGCAACGTCTTCGCCGGGACCTGCGGGTTCACCACGATGACGAGATCGGAATAGTTCACCGGCGCGATCGGCGCGAGGTCGCGCATCAGCTCGTATTTGCGCTTGTCCGGCGTCAGCAGCGATTCATTCGCGGTCTGCGTGTTGGACATCATCAGCAACGTGTAGCCGTCGGCCGGCGATTTCGCAGCTTCCACCGTGCCGATGACGCCACCTGCCCCGGTGCGGTTCTCGATCACGAAGGGCTGGCCAAAGCTCTCCTGGAGCACGTTGCCGATCAGCCGGGCCGCGACGTCCGCCGGCCCGCCGGCGCCAAAGGGCACCACGATCCGGACTGCGCGGTTGGGATAATCCTGCCCGGAGGAGGGGGATGCGGAGAATGCTGCGAGCAGGCCGGCCGCCAGCGCCAGCATGAAGCTTCGGGCTGTCATGCCCACCTCCCTGATATCGTTCTTGTTGGCCGGTACTGTAGCGGCAGGGAATGCGGACTGTCGACGCCTCACGGCAGTGATTGGGCCGGGAATACCGGGCGGATGTCGGTGTGGCGGTCCGCATTTCGCGGCCGCAGCAGGAACCTGCAGCATGCGCGGTTTGAGCAAATCGCATGGGCCTTGCCGGATAAATGCGCTCGGCCGGCTGGTAATTTGGTGTTACGAACTGGACATGAACCAGCACGCCAAGATCGAGATCCGCCATTCGACCTGTCCGCACGACTGCCCCTCGGCCTGTGCCCTCGATGTCGAGGTGGTCGAGGGCCGCAGCATCGGCCGCGTCCGAGGTTCGAAAAAACAGACCTATACGGCCGGCGTCGTCTGCGCCAAGGTCGCCCGCTATGCCGAGCGCATCCATCACCCCGAGCGGCTGACATTCCCGATGCGCCGCATTGGGCCGAAAGGCTCCGGTCAGTTCGCGCGCATCTCGTGGGACGAGGCGCTCGACGAGATCGCGCAGCGCTTCAATCAGGCCGAGCGCGAGTTCGGGGCGGAATCGGTCTGGCCCTACTACTACGCCGGCACGATGGGCCTCGTGATGCGCGACGGGCTCAACCGTCTGACGCACGTCAAGAAGTATTCGCGCTTCTATCAGACGATCTGCTCCAACGTCGCGCGCATCGGCTTTGCGATCGGCACCGGCAAGATCGCCGGCGTCGACCCCCGCGAGATGGCGCTGTCCGACCTCGTCGTGATCTGGGGCACCAACCCCGTCAACACCCAGGTCAACGTGATGACGCACGCCTCCCGTGCCCGCAAGGAGCGCGGCGCCAAGATCGCGGCGGTCGACATCTACGACAACGAGACCATGAAGCAGGCCGACATCAAGATCATCCTGCGCCCTGGCACCGACGGCGCCTTCGCCTGCGGCGTGATGCATGTCCTGTTCCGCGAGGGCTATGCCGACCGCGCCTACATGGATAAATACACGGACTGCCCTGCCGAGCTCGAGGCGCATCTGAAGACGCGCACGCCGGAATGGGCGTCCGCCATCTGCGGCGTGCCCGTCGCGGAGATCGAGGCCTTTGCCAAGGCGGTCGGCGAGACCAAGCGGACCTTCCTCCGCCTCGGCTACGGCTTCACCCGCTCGCGCAACGGCGCGACGCAGATGCATGCGGCGCTCTGCATTCCCGCGGTGACGGGCGCCTGGCAATATGAAGGCGGCGGCGCCTTCTTCAACAATTACGCGCTGTGGCATTTCAACGAATCCATCATCGAAGGCCACGACGCCATCGACAAGTCGACGCGCGCGCTCGACCAGTCGCAGATCGGCCGCATCCTTACCGGCGATGCCGAAGCTCTGCAGGGCAAGGGCCCGGTCAAGGCGCTGCTGATCCAGAACACCAACCCGATGACGGTGGCGCCGGAGCAGTCGCTGGTGCGGCAGGGCTTTGCGCGCGAGGATCTGTTCGTCGCGGTGCACGAGCAGTTCATGACCGAGACCGCCGAGATGGCCGACATCGTACTGCCGGCGACCATGTTCATGGAGCATGACGATCTCTATTACGGCGGCGGTCACCAGCACATCTCGGTCGGGCCGAAGCTGATCGATCCGCCCGGCGAATGCCGCTCCAACCACGAGCTGCTGCAGGCGCTGGCGCCGCGGCTCGGCGCCAAGCATCCGGGCTTCGAGATGACGCCGCGTGAACTGATCGACGCGACGCTGAAGCTGAGCAATCACGGCGACATCGCCGGCCTCGAAGCCGACATCTGGCGCGACCTGCAGCCGGACTTCCGCACCTCGCATTATCTCGACGGCTTCGCCCACGCCGACGGGAAATTCCACTTCAGGGCGGATTGGGCGCACCCGCCGTTCGGCCGGACGATGGGCGATTTCGACAAGATGCCCTCGCTGCCGGACCATTGGGCCGTGATCGAGCATACCGACCAGGACCACCCGTTCCGCCTCGCGACCAGCCCCTCGCGCAGCTTCCTCAACACGACTTTCAACGAGACGCCGTCGTCGCAGGCGCGCGAGGGCAGGGCCAGCGTGATGATCCATCCCCTGGATGCAGCCACGCTCGGCATCGCCGATGGCGATGCGGTGACGCTCGGCAACAGCCGCGGCGAGACCACACTGGTCGCAACCGTGTTCGAGGGCGTGCGGCGCGGCGTGCTGATTGCCGAATCCGTTCACCCGAACAAGGGCCATATCGGCGGCCGCGGCATCAACATGCTGACGGGCGCGGACACGATCGCTCCGATCGGCGGGGCCGCGTTCCACGACAACAAGGTCTGGATCAGGAAAGCGGTCGCCTGAGTGCGCATGGGGATCGCCGCGCAATTTGTGTCGAGGCGCTAAAGCGGCGCGGCCCCGCAGTTTGCGCTTGCACCTCTCGCCCGAGCTGCCGCAAATGGCGGTAAAACGGAGCCAATGAAGCGAGCGTGCCATGACCGACACCACTGCCGTCATCATCGAAAAGCGCGGGCAGGCGCTCTGGATCACCATCAACCGGCCGGAGAAACGCAACGCGCTGAACGGCGATGTCATCGCCGGCATCACACGCGGCTATCGCGACGCGCATGAGGACAAGGACGTCCGCGTCATTGTGCTGACGGGCGCGGGAGACAAGGCGTTCTGCGCGGGCGCGGATCTGCAGAACTCCGGCGCGGCGTTCGCGATGGATCATTCCAAGCCGAATGTCGACTATGCCGACCTGCTGCGCCTGTCCCAGAACGCGACCAAGCCGGCGATCGCGCGCCTCAGTGGCGTCTGCATGGCCGGCGGCATGGGCCTGCTCTGCATGACCGACATGGCGGTTGCCGCCGATCACGTCATCTTCGGTCTGCCCGAGGTGAAGGTCGGCGTGTTTCCGATGCAGGTGCTGAGCCTGTTGCAGAGGAGCGCGCCGCCTCGTCTCGTCAACGAATGGGCGCTGACCGGCGAGCCGTTCGATGCGAAGGCCGCGCAAGCTGCGGGCCTGCTCAACTACGTCGTGCCCGCCGCCGAGCTCGACGCCAAGGTCGACTGGCTGATCAGCCGCATCGTCGACAAATCCCCGACCGCGATCCGCCGCGGCAAATACGCCATGCGCGCCATCGCCGCGATGTCGTTCGATGAGAGCATCGCCTACACCGAAAGCCAGATCGCGCTGCTGGCAATGACCGAGGATGCGAAGGAGGGGCTGAAGGCGTTCAGCGAGAAGCGCAAGCCGGTCTGGACGGGGAGGTGAGGATGGGGCGCGAAGGAACGACGCACGCACGTACACCGTGACTGTCATGCCCGCGACCCGGCTGCGCCAAGGCTTCGCCGGGGTGAAGGTCCAGGGGCGCCGAAGCTTTAGCGAAGGCGGCAGACGGTGATCCGCTTGCCATCGTGCAAGCCATTTGTAGCCCGTGTCGGGATGGATATTGAACCGCCGGCAGAGCTCCCGCCGGTTCGCTCCCTCCTGCATCGCAAGCCGCACGAACTCCCGCCGCTGAACCATCACCGACACCTCTCGCCAGGGCATGGACTTGGCCTCCCTTTACTGCCAAATCCCTGCACTATGATGTGTCGGCTATGTCCCCGAACACCCGTCGGTCATGTCCCCGGGCTGAACATCAGACCGGGCGATGACAACGAAAGTGTAGTGAGAGCGTGCCACCAGCTCGTCATGGCGAGCGGAGCGAAGCAAATCCAGAGACCTTTCCGCTGCGGGCAGCGAACGACCTTGTAGCCTGGATGCAGACCGCTACCCCGCGTTCGCCTTCAACCCCGCCGCCTGGATGCCCGCCACCGCGCAGGCCTCGTCATTGTCGGAGGTGTCGCCGGAGACGCCGACCGCGCCAATCAGCGTCGTGCCGTCCATGATGAGCACGCCGCCGGGAACAGGCACCAGTGCGCCCTTCGCAATCGTGTTCACGGCGTCGATGAAATAGGCCTGCTCCTGCGCGCGCTGGAATAGCGCCCGCGAGCCCATGCCCATGGCGAGCGCGCCATAGGCCTTGCCGTGGGCGATCTCGGCGCGCATCAGGCTGGTGCCGTCCTGCGCGGCGGCGAGCTTGAGCACGCCGCGCGCGTCGAGAATGGTGACGACCAGCGGCTTGAGCTTCAGCTCGGCGGATTTTGCGAAAGCGGCGTCGAGGATCTTGCGGGCGGTGTCGAGCGTGAGGTCAGCCATGGCTGGTTTCCTTTGCAGCTGGAGAAGTGGAATCGGTTTCGGCGCGATCGAGGCTCATCGCCAGCACGCGCGCGACGTGAAGGGCCTCGCGCTGCGTGCCGTCGCGGATCTGATGGCGGCAGGAGGTGCCGTCGGCGACGACCAGCGTATTCTGATCCGCACGTCGGACGGCCGGCAGCAGCGACAGCTCGGCCATCTCGATCGAGGCATCGTAGGTGTCTGCGCCGTAGCCGAAGGCGCCGGCCATGCCGCAACAGCTCGATTCGATGGTCTCGACCTCAAGGCCGGGGACGAGCCGCAGCACCTGCTCGACCGGCTTGAACGCGCCGAAGGATTTCTGGTGGCAATGGCCGTGCACCACGGCCTTGTCCGCGACGGTCCCGAGCGGCAATTGCAGCCGTCCGGCCTCGGCCTCGCGCACCAGGAACTCCTCGAAGGTCAGCGCGTGGGCGCCGACGGCCTTGGCGTCGTTGTCCTTGCGCAGCGATGCGAGCTCGTCGCGCAGCGTCAGGAGGCAGCTCGGCTCCAGGCCCACGATCGGCACGCCGCGCGCGGCGAAGGGCGCGAAGACCGACACCAGCCGGTCGAGCTCGGCTTTGGCTTCGTCGACGAGACCTGCCGAGAGGAACGTGCGACCGCAGCACAAAGGGCGGTTGCCGTTTGCAGGCTTCGGCATGTGAATGCGATAGCCGCCAGCCGTGAGCACGCGCAGCGCGGCGTCCAGGTTCTCGCGCTCATAGATGCGATTAAAGGTGTCGGCGAACAGCACGACCTCGCGGCCGCTTTCCGGCCCGACGCTTTCGGCCGGCGGCACGAACACGTCGCTACGGAACGCGGGTAGCGCCCGGCGCGCGCTGATGTCGGCAAAGCGCTCAAACAGCTTTCGCAGCAGCGGGCTGCGGTTGCGCAAATTCGCCAGCGGCGCGAAGCGCGAAGCAAGGCTGGCATAGCGCGGGAGGTAGCCGACCAGGCGGTCGCGCAGCGTCAGGCCGTGGCTGGCGGCCCGCGCCGCGAGCACCTCGATCTTCATCTTGGCGATGTCGACGCCGGTGGGGCATTCGTGGCGACAGGCCTTGCAGGAGACGCACAGTTTTAAAGTCTCCATCATCTCGTCGGACGCGAGCGCATCGGGGCCAAGCTGGCCGGAGATCGCGAGACGCAGCGTGTTTGCACGTCCTCGCGTGACGTCCTTTTCGTTGCGCGTCGCGCGGTAGGAGGGACACATCACGCCGCCCTCCAGCTTGCGGCAGGCGCCGTTGTTGTTGCACATCTCGACCGCGCCCTGGAAGCCGCCGCCGGCGCCGGGATAGGCCGACCAGTCGAGCTTCGTCTTCAGCTCGCCGACGCGATAGTCGGGCTTGAAGCGGAACAGCGAGCGGTCGTCCATCTTGGGCGCATCGACGATCTTGCCGGGGTTGAGGACGCCCTTGGGATCGAAGCGCCGCTTCACCTCCCTGAAGTCGGCAACGAGACGCTCGCCGAACATGGTCTCGTGGAATTCGGAGCGCACCAAGCCGTCGCCATGCTCGCCCGAATGCGAGCCTTTGTACTCGCGCACCAGCGCGAAGGCCTCTTCGGCGATGGCCCGCATCGCCTTGACGTCCTTCTCCAGCTTCAAATTCAGCACCGGACGCACATGCAGGCAGCCCTCGGAGGCGTGTGCATACATCGTGCCGCTGGTGCCGTGCCTGGCAAACACTTCGTTCAGCCGTGCGGTATAATCGGCGAGATGCGGCAGCGGCACGGCGCAGTCCTCGACGAAGGAGACCGGCTTGCCCTCCTGCTTCATCGACATCATGACGTTGAGGCCGGCGGCGCGGAAATCGGCAATGCCGCTCTGCAGCGCCGGCTCGGTGATCTCGACCACGCCGCCCCATTTGCGCGTGTCCTTGTTCCAGCCGAAGCCGAGATCGCCCATCATTTCGGTGAGCTGCTTGAGGCGCAAGAGATTGTCCGCCTGGTCCTCTTCCGCGAACTCGACCACCAATACCGCGTCCGGATCGCCCTTGATCGCCGCGGAGATGATCGGACGAAACATCGCGATGTCGCGGCCGAGTGCGATCATGGTGCGGTCGACCAGCTCGACCGCGATCGGCTTGAGCTTGACGAGGTGCTGGGCCGCATCCATCGCCTCGTAAAAACTGCCGAAGTGACAGACGCCGAGCGCCTTGTTGCGGATCACGGGCCACAGCTTCAGCTCGACCTTGGTGGTGAAGGCGAGGGTACCTTCCGAGCCGACCAAGAGATGCGCCATGTTGTTCGGCGCATTGCGGGGCACCAGCGCATCGAGATTGTACCCGCCGACCCGGCGCTGCACTTTCGGGAAGCGCGCCGCGATCTCTTCGGCCTCGCGTGTGCCGAGATCGAGCATGTCGCGGAATAGGGCGCGGGTGCTGTCGGGCGCATCAACGTCGGAGAGATCGCGCGACACCTCGCCGAAGCGGCTCAGCGTGCCATCAGCGAGCGATGCCTCCATCGAGAGGGTGTTGTCGCGCATGGTGCCGTAGCGCAAGCTGCGGCCGCCGCAGGAATTGTTGCCGGCCATGCCGCCGATGGTGGCGCGCGAGGCCGTGGAAACGTCCACGGGAAACCACAGGCCGTGCGTTTTGAGCTGACGGTTGAGGTCGTCGAGCACGATGCCGGGCTCGACGACGCAGGTTCGGCCCTCGACATCGAGCGACAGGATCCGGTTCAGGTGCTTGGAGAGATCGACGACCAAACCGTCATTGACCGTCTGGCCGCATTGCGAGGTGCCGCCGCCGCGCGGGGTCACCTTCACCCCCTCGTCGCGGGCAATCGCCAGCGACAGCAAGGCCTCGTCCATGGTCCGGGGCACCACCACGCCGGCCGGCATGATCTGGTAGAACGAGGCGTCGGTGGCGTAGCGGCCGCGGCTGAAGCGGTCGAACAGGACGTCGCCGGTCATTTCCGCGCGCAGGCGTCGTTCGAGCGAGGAGGCGTTGGTCATCCCTGATCCCGAGGTGATCCACAGGGGCGTTCCGCCCAGCGGATTATTCACTCTTGCGTTTGCCGGTTACATTATGAATTCAAAATGAGCAAGCTGATCGGGTCTTAGGGCGATGCCTGTGCGCCCTCTTGGGGCTCGGTCAGGTGCTCGATCGCCGCCATCCGCTTGTTGCGCAGGTGCTGGAACAAGATGTCGCTGAGCTCGCTGCCGGCGCGGCGGCGCAGTGCATCGAGGATGGCCTCGTGCTCGCGCATCGCCTCCGCCCAACGCTGCCGCTTCCGGGCGAAATTGGCGGAGTAGCGGACGCGGCGAATGCGGCCGGCAAAATTGGCGTAGGCGGTCTTCAGCGTCTCGTTACGGGCGGCCGCGACGATGCTTTCGTGAATGCGCTGGTTGGCCTGGAAATAGCCGTGCATGTCGCGGTGCAGGTAGTGGCCGTACATTTCGTAATGCAGCTGCTCGATCGCGGTGATCTCGGCATCGGTGATGGTCTCGCAGGCGAGGCGCCCGGCCAGGCTTTCCAGTCCCGCCATGACATCGAACAGCTCCTCCAGGTCGCGCCGGCTGAGTTGGCGCACCCGCGCGCCGCGGTTGGGTAGCAGCTCGATCAGCCCCTCGGCGGCGAGTACCTTCAAGGCCTCGCGCAAGGGCGTGCGGGAGATGCCGAGCATCTCGCAGAGCTGCCGCTCGGGAACGCGCCCGCCCGCGGGGATGTTGCCCTCGACCACATAGTCGCGCAGCCGCAGCAGGATCTCGCCGTGAAGCGACGCCTCCTGGCGGTCGCGGCCATTCGCGTCGGGCGGGGTGATCGGAACTCCGGTGTCGGGAATCGTGGATTTCATTTGCAGCACAGTAGTTTGCCCGTTTGGTCGCGTCGACGTCCACAATCGAATACCAAATTTCGATTGAAGAGACAAAAAATGAATGCAAAATGATGGAAGAAGCCGGTCCATTACCGCCGACGAGGAGGTCTTCATGCATCAGGGACGCCATTTCCTGCAGATTCCCGGCCCGAGCCCGGTCCCCGAGCGCATCCTGCGCGCCATGGACATGCCTGTCATTGATCATCGCAGCGCGGAGTTCGGCGAGCTTGGCCGCACCGTGCTCGAAGGCAGCCAGAAGATCTTCCAGACCAAGGGACCCGTGGTGATCTTCCCCTCGTCGGGGACCGGCGCCTGGGAGGCCGCCATCGTCAACACCCTGTCGCCGGGCGACAAAGTGCTGATGGTCGAGACCGGCCATTTCGCCACGATGTGGCGGCAGATGGCCGGCCGTTTCGGCATCGAGGTCGATTTCATCCCGGGCGACTGGCGCCGCGGCGCCGATCCGGCGGTGATCGAGGCGAAGCTCGCTGGGGATACCGCGCACGCGATCAAGGCCGTCATGGTCGTGCACAACGAAACCTCGACCGGCGCGACCAGCCGCATCGCCGAGATCCGCGCCGCAATCGACCGCACGGGCCATCCCGCACTGCTGATGGTCGACACCATCTCCTCGCTCGGCTCGGTCGACTATCGCCACGACGAGTGGAAGGTCGACGTCAGCGTCAGCTGCTCGCAGAAGGGTTTTATGCTGCCGCCCGGCCTCGGCTTCAACGCGATCTCGGAGAAGGCGCTGGCCGCGTCCAAGACCAACAGGATGCCGCGCTCCTATTTCGACTGGGAGGAGATGCTCAAGCCGAACGCAAAAGGCTTCTTCCCCTATACGCCGGCGACCAATCTGCTCTACGGCCTGCGCGAGGCGATCGCGATGCTGCTCGAGGAGGGGCTCGACAACGTATTCGCCAGGCATCAGCGGCTTGCCGCCGCGACGCGCGCCGCCGTCCATCATTGGGGGCTCGAAGTGCTCTGCCAGGAGCCCTCGGAATTCTCGCCGGTGCTGACCGCGGTGCTGATGCCGCCCGGCCATGATGCCGACCAGTTCCGGAAAGTGGTGCTCGACAATTACAACATGTCGCTCGGCTCTGGGCTTTCGAAGGTCGCCGGAAAAGTCTTCCGCATCGGGCATCTCGGCGAATGCAACGCGCTGACGTTGCTCGGCGCGCTCACCGGCGTCGAGATGGGTCTGTCGGTCGCCGGCGTGCCACATCGCTCCGGCGGTGTCGATGCCGCGATGAAGCTCTTGGAGCAGCGTCCCCAAGGCAACGCCTCGCCGCATCTGAAGATCGCCGGCACGTAAGGGTGGTCGCGGTGGGAGCGGATGGCAGACGGGCCGGCCCACGATCCACGGACGTCCTCTTTTGGAGGAGGGGACAAGCCGGTCAAATGGTGCTATTCGGCGCCCACCAAACCAAGGCTAGACCGGGAAGGACGCCGATGACCGTGCATACTGGAAGGCATTTCTTACAGATTCCAGGACCGACCAACGTGCCCGATCGGGTGCTGCGGGCGATGGACATGCCGACGCTGGACCATCGCGGTCCGGAGTTCGCCGAGCTCGGTTTTGCCGTCCTCGCTGCGATGCAGCGGGTGTTCCGCACCAAGCAGCCCGTGATCATCTTCCCCTCGTCCGGCACCGGTGCGTGGGAAGCGGCGATGGTCAATGTGTTCGCGCCCGGCGACAAGGTCTTGATGTGCGAGACCGGCCAGTTCGCCGTGCTCTGGCGCGGCATCGCCGACAAGTTCAAGCTCGACGTCGACTTCATCCCGAGCGACTGGCGCCATGGCGCCGACCTCGCCGAGATCGAGAAGCGCCTTGCCGCGGACAAGCAGCACGCCATCAAGGCGGTCTGCGTCGTCCACAACGAGACCTCGACCGGCTGCGTGACGCCGCCGCTGGAGGTGCGCAAGATACTCGACCGCACAAAACATCCGGCGCTGCTGATGGTCGACACCATCTCCGGCCTCGGCTCGATGGAATATGAGCACGATGCCTGGGGCATCGACGTCTCGGTCGCGGGCTCCCAGAAGGGCCTGATGCTGCCGCCGGGGCTTGGCTTCAACGCCATCTCGGAAAAGGCGCTCGCCGTTGCCAAGGCCAATCCGGGCATGCGCTCCTATTGGGACTGGCAGGAGGTCATCAGCTTCAACAAGCTCGGCACCTTCCCCTACACGCCCGCGACCAATCTGCTCTACGGCCTGCGCGAAGCCGTGAAGATGCTCGAGGAGGAGGGGCTGGAGAATGTCTGGGCCCGACACAAGCGCCACAGTGCAGCGACTCGCGCCGCCGTCAAGGTCTGGGGCCTGGAGACGCAATGCGCCGATCCGGCCGCGCATTCGCCGGCGCTGACCGGCGTGCGCGTGCCCGAGGGTCACGACGCCGACGCCTTCCGCAAGGTGGTGCTGGAAAATTTCGACATGTCGCTCGGCACCGGCCTGAACAAGGTCAAGGGCAAGGTGTTCCGCATCGGCCATATCGGCCATTTCAACGATCTGATGCTGATGGGCACCCTCGCTGGTGTCGAGATGGGTCTCGATCTTGCAAAGATCCCGCATCGGAGCGGCGGCGTGCTGGCGGCCATGGACGTCCTGAAGGGACGCGACGTGGTGCCGATCACCAAGGCCCAAGTCGCTTAGGGATCCGGGCGCTTAAGGGCGAACGAACTGAAGTAACGAAAGTGAGCGCGCGATGAACGCACCGACTGCCAACGAAGACCTGCTCTACTCCGTCCAGGACGGCATCGCGCGGATCACCTTCAACCGCCCGCAAGCGCGCAACGCCATGACTTTCGCCATGTATGACCGCATGGCGGAGATCTGCCAGGAGATCAACGCCGACCGTTCGATCAAGGCACTGATCCTGACCGGCGCCGGCGACAAGGCGTTCGCCTCCGGCACCGACATCTTGCAATTTCGCGCCTTCAAGACCGCGCAGGACGCGCTCGACTACGAGGCCCGCATCGACCGCGTGCTCGGCACGCTGGAGCAGTGCCGCGTGCCGGTGATCGCGGCCATCGCCGGGGCCTGCACCGGCGGCGGTGCCGGCATCGCGGCCTGCTGCGATCTCCGCATCGGCACCGAGACGACGCGGATGGGCTTTCCGATCGCGCGCACGCTCGGCAACTGCCTGTCGATGTCCAACATCAGCCGCGTCGTCGCGCTGGTCGGGCCTGCCCGCACCAAGGATCTGATCTTCAAGGCGCGCCTCGTCGAGGCGCAGGAGGCGCTGGCCCTCGGCCTGCTCAACGAGGTCGTGCCCGACGTCGAGACGCTGCAGCGCCGTGCCGACGAGACCGCAAAGCTCGTCGCCAGCCATGCGCCGCTGACGCTGGAAGCAACCAAGGAGGCGGTGCGTCGCATCCGCCGCACGCTGTCGCGCGAAGAGGGCGAGGACCTGATCCTGAAAGCCTATATGAGCGAGGATTTCCGCGAGGGCATGGACGCTTTCCTCAACAAGCGCGCCCCGAACTGGAAGGGCAGGTAGCGAACTCCCGCTCAAAAGCATCCCGATCGAGAAAGCGAAACAGTTTCGTTTTTTGCCCCGGCATCCAATTCGCGCGACGAGAGCGAAATTTTCGATGCGTCGGTATTTTCGGGCACGGCAGGCAGCCTGTGCTCTATGGAGCCACGCGAAGCACGTGTGTGCACTCGGTCCTCGTGCCAAACAAGTTGCCATTGGTCTGTTGGGCGCACGACACATCTCTAATCCTGATAGATGCATCAGTGGATAGAGATTAACGGACCAATCTCGTTAAAAGCTCTCGTCATGATGATTGGCTTGGTGCCGACGAGTAGCTGATAGCAAAGCACTAAAGTAGTGCTTTTGGTCTTTATATGTTTCCGAAAGCGAAACAATTTCGCTTTTTAAGATTTTTTATTTGAGTTGATCAAATTGCCTTGACGGAATTCCGAAGGGATCTAATCTACTCGCGGGGTAGGGCGGCAGTCCTACGGGGGGTCCACTGGGTTTCAGCCTGAGAGGACCGCATGAGGGACGTCGATACTTACGACTACACGAAGATCCCGGCCGAGCATCGCGAGGAAGTTCGGCGTCTGACGATGCAAATTCGAGCGTCTATCCGATCCTCGATCGACTGTGGCATCGATGCCGGCAAAGCACTCATCGAGGTGAAATCCAAGCTGCAGAAGGGTGAGTTTCTCACCTACTGCAAAGAAGCTTACACCGAAAGCCTTCGCACGCTGCAGAACTACATGAACGTGGCGAGGCTGTCTGACTGCTACGGGCCCGAGGCCGTTTCGAAAGTACCCTCCAGTATTGCTTATAAGCTCGGCGCCAAGGGCGTTGCCCCCGAGTTGGTCGAGGCTATCTTGGCAGAGATCGCCGCGGGAGATATCCCGACCTTCGCAATCGTCGTGGAGCGCATCAACGAGACGAAGGGTAGCTCTAGCCGTAGCCGCCGCGCCGGCGTTTCTCCGGAAGAGCTGGATCGGCTCGCGGTCATGCTGGTCACCGCTCTGTCTTCCGCTCAGCTCGCGTCGTTCGTCGGTTTTCTGGCGGGGGCCAACTCTTCGGCGATCGGCGAACTCGGAAAGAAATGTGGATTGCTCGGCGGCGCGACCGAGGCGCCGATCGTTCCGCGCCAGGTTTCCGGGACTATTTTCGGATAGCCCTGCTCCCGCGCGAGCCTCGGACCCGCATACGCGAGACCCGACCTCCATGTAGTCGGACGCGATCTGTCGCCAACGGCTCGAACTGCATCACGACCATCCTACACCAAGCACTTTTCTGGACGCTCGGCGTCCGACAATAAGGAGGCTAGTCCAGCAATGAACGTAAACGTCCGGAAACTGTTGGAGCGTACGCGGGCATGTTGCGATCGCATTCCCAAGCGCGAAGTCAGCCCGAATACGCTCGATGCCTATCTCGGGGAGTTCGAGCGCATGCTGGCAACGGGCAATCTCGATCCGTTGAGGCCGCGCAGTAGCCGCCACACCTATTATTTTTCCCGTGCTGCATTTCATACTGCGGCAAGGATTACTTTAATCAACCTCTTCTGGGGCTGCTACGACGCCGCGGAGCGGGGCGATGCAGATCTCGCTCTGGAATATGCGCGTCGGCTTCATCGGGTGTTGATCCCGGTGGAGAAATCGTTGGCGCTCGACCCCCCTTGCGAGCCCGGCGTTCTGCCCTTCGAGAACGGGCCTTCCCGCTGGAAGCCGATTGAGGCTGAACAGACGGAAGAATGCGAAGAATCTGAGGGTGACCAGGGCGGAAAGAAGGAAGAATCTGAGGGTGCCCAGGGCGGAAAGAAGAACGTCTTGGCAGTCCTGCACAAGAGAGGGGGCGACTGGACGAGAGAGCTGTGGGATGGCGTTTCCAAGGGCTGGCCATATCAAGCGGCGCTTGCGGTTTGCCTGATCGCTGCGATCAGACCCGAAGAATTGACTGAAGGGCTGCGCAACGACGTGCATCGGCTGGGCGTTCGCCTTTCCATGAAAGAAAATGAGCTCTCGATCGAATATACACCGGCCAAGAGCCACCGTGGCCGATATGGCACCGGCCGCACCACCATCACCGTGGACTGGACCATTATCGGAGGGCCAG
Source organism: Bradyrhizobium sp. STM 3561 (assembly GCF_045571455.1). NCBI lineage: Bacteria > Pseudomonadati > Pseudomonadota > Alphaproteobacteria > Hyphomicrobiales > Nitrobacteraceae > Bradyrhizobium > Bradyrhizobium sp. STM 3561. The sequence goes on along the minus strand of NZ_CP120695.1, from coordinate 4,366,904 downwards.
CGCAGTGCCTTGCCGATTTGTGCGCAGGCGGGTGCCAGGTCGTGACGATCGCCTCAACCGACGCCTTCCGCAAAGCGCTTGTCAGGCTTGGCGAGCGTGTTTTTCGCGATGTCGCGGTGTCCATCACGCCCTACGTCGTAAGGAACCAAGTTGTCGCCGACCTGAAGGCAACTTACGGGGCGGGCAGGGAGGTCGCTATTGCCGCGGGGCACGGTACCGACAAGACCCAGTCTCACTACGGCCACCAGCAGCATGGCCGGAAACTGGTCGGCTACGTGAGGATCGAAGCCGCCCGAGAGCCCCGCACCGGCAGCATCGACCGCGCGAGGCAGCTCCCCCATCGTCGCCGCCCGAAACCCAAGCCGGATCGCTGACGGTCTTAAGCTCCCGATCTTTGGACGAGACCAACCCGGTGATGCGCAGTTTCCGGGCAGTCAGGGCTGGGCTGGCGAGAACACTCGTGTCCAGTGCGGGAGCCAAGATCGCTCGGGCGCTACCGATGCTGGGCCGCTGTCGGCGCGAGACGCACGCGAGCGCAACCTGCGCCACAAATAATGTGCATCGGCAGGACCGTCTCGCGATCGAACAACATCGCTCAGTTGCGGGCGGCCCAAGCGTCATGCTCGCGCATCACGACCTCCACGACCCGGCGCAAGCGGCGGACCGAGCCGCCATGCCAGTGGCGGGCAATAGCCTGCTTCTCCGCCGTCGTGAACGGAATCATCCAGCGACGGTCGAGACCACGATCACGCAAGATGTCGGCGATCACGGCAGGCAGCAAGGCCTCGAGGTCCTCTGCGGCGGGCTTCGGAAATTCGATCTGCCGAAATCGGTCGCGCAACGGGGACGGCAGCGTGTCGGTGTGATTGGCGGTGGCGACGTAAGAAACATGGCGTAGGTCCAGCGTGGTCTGCAATGCGGGATCAGGGTATTGACGCGCGGTCTCCGACTCCAGGAACGCCAGCAGGCGATCGAACAGCCGGCCATAGTCGCGGCCAATCGCGGCCTTGTCGATTTCGTCGATGAGAATTCCGGGGTTGCCGTGGCCTGCACGCGCGATCGCCAACATGGGATGGCAGACCTGAGCGGTCGACCAGCGTCGGTCGGTGCCACCGAAGGCCGAGCCGTCGGCTGCCGTTGCGTCGGTGCGCCAACAGGATACGCCGAGATGATGAAACATGCGCTCCGCAAACCGCGTCTTCCCGGACCCCGGTTCGCCGCTCAACAGCAATGGATTTAGTCTCACCGTTGGCCGACCGACGAGATCGGCAAGGACAAAGTCGACGACGAGGGCCGCATACGGAAACTCGGCCAGCAGTGCTCGACGTACTTCGGAGAGAGGAGGCATGGCGACGAGGGGCAAGGCGATATTGATGACCTTACTCAGCGGCGCCATGATGTCCTTCAGCTTATGGCGCGAGACCTCTGCCGAATCTATTTGGGCGACCACAACCTGGCCGTTCGGCGCCGGCGCGTCGTCGGCTCGCGCGCCCTTCTCGGGAGCCACGGCGCGATCGGACTTGGTTCGTTCCACTCGTTCCCTGGCGGCGTGTGCCATGAGTTTCGCCGTGACGTCCTCAATCCGATACTTTGCCATCTGCGCGCCCAGAGCCGCCGCGGCGGTCGCGGCCGGAGTCTGGAAGGTTCTGGTGACGTCGTTCGCACAGACCGGCAAGGCTGCCCAGCCATAGGTCACCGCCTCTGCTTCGGCGGCGAGACGAAGAGGGCTGTCGTGGTCGAGCTTGCGCAGCGCGGCGAGCAAGGCTCTTGCAACACGTCGATGGTCCTCGATGAGAGCCTTGTCGCGGGGCAGCATCAGCGAGGTCAGCCGGATGCAATCGGCAAGACCCCGCAGCTCACTCTTGTCCTCGACGACGGAGCGGTGGTCGAGCTCCGCGGCGAGCCTGCTACCGGTGTCGGCATTGGGCATGTCCAGCCATGCGGCGGCCAACGGCAAGCCGGGACAGCTTTCCTCGATGTCGGCTGCAAGTCGCTGATAGACCGAATTGACGCCACGCGAGGCGAGCAGCCCATATCGCAGAATCCGCGGCAGCTTGGCGAGTTCGTCGTCGCTCGAGGCTGAATCCTCCGCCGCCCCTTCGATGAGATCCAGATCGAAAGCGGTGAACGTTATCTCGTCCGTATCGTCGGTCATCATCTTGTCCATGAATGCATCGCTGCAACCGGCCGGCGATCGGCCGCCCGATGTTTGTTGTGAAGGCCTCGCCAGGGGCGGAAGGCAACGCCCGGCGCCTCGGGCTCGATCGGCGGTGCGGTGCCGCCAGAAGCGCTGAGGCCCACGCCGCACGCTCTCGGGAGCGTGCGACGTCGACCTTCGTACTAGAGATGCATCAAGGGGCGCTGATTGGGGTCGATCGCCCGCCACTTCGAAGAATCGACGTGGGCACCGCACGCCACGGCGGCGGCGATCGCCATCGAGGGGAGGGCGACGTCGACGGTCAGGCGCATGCGATCGGAGGCTCCGGGGATCGGGCTCAAGACGCCGGCGTCGAACAATGCCGCGCGGCGGGCGCGGTTGACCGCGCTCGCGCTCGGATTCGTGGTGATGCGAATGTCCGAACCGGCCGCCACCACGAAGCGGTCGCCGGCGGGATAGCCGTGCGCCCACAGCGTGTCGTCGTAGCGAAGCTCGAACTCGCTGCCGCCGCGCGGCAGGTCGACACCGATTTCCATCGGGCCGGTCTCGTCCGCCTCGACGGTTTCGGATGCGGGAATCTCGGCGATCTGCTCGTGCGCGCCACTGAACGGTGAGGGTTCGAAAGCGGCGAGGCCGGCGTCGAACAGAAGGCGCTTGCTATCCTCCAGGATGCGCTCGAGAAGCGGAACGTCGAGCGGGTCGAGTTCGGGCAAGCGGGGCGGGCAACCCGCCATCACCTGCAATGCCCTGCCCGCCTTGGCGGCCTGCGTCAGCGTGTACTGCAGATAGACGGCCGTGTCCTTGGTGAAGCGGAACCCTTCGGCGCCCCGGACAACGAAGACCCGCTGCACGAACCCCTTCTGAGGATCGGCGGCATGTTCTCCCAACCGGCGGCCGAGATTGTTGGTCTCCCCGAGATAGATGCGCCCCGAGCCGACCATGGCGTAGAAGGCGGGGCAGGCAAGCTCGCTTGCGATGATGTCCGAAATCAGTGTCGACGGAAAATCGAGAACCCGGACATGGGCGGCGCGGTCGGTGACCTCGCGCACGTCGGCAATGCCGCCATAGGGCCGGTAGATGTGAGTGGTGCTGCGGGCCAGCACGGCCTTGCTCTTGAACAACGACATTGAAGAACTCCTGGGGCTTATGAAGATCCTGTCCGAACGGGGCAGCACGGCACTGGGCTCGGCTCGAACGAGCAGCGCCGTGCGGCCATGCCGCGACGGGGCGTCGCCGGCGTGCGGATCGCGGGGTCTGGGGTGAGTAGGGCGGGTGCTAGTTCAGGGGCGAAGCCAAGAGCATTGCCTCGTTCGCCGACTTGCAGCGCGCGAGCGCCGCGACAACCTGCTCCTCGGGGCCGCCCTGGCGGCCCTTGCGGCCGGGAACAGCAAGCTTGAAAGCGAAAACGATCGCCGAATCGGCGGTATAATGGCCATCAGCCATGATGGACTCCATAGTAGTCTGTTGTGGTCAGGCCGTCGTCCGGTGCTGCAACATCGGCGGCGGCCGCCTTCGCGTTTATTGCGGCGGCAGGACAAATGTAGAACGCGGATCTGAGAAAAGCCAGCTGCAATGGCATAAATTTTTAGCGGGATGGTTAACAGCGCTGGTTCGCTTGAACGCGGTTCTCCCTTGTCGAGAGTCTACGTGAGGGAAAGGAGCTATGGTTGAAGATCGTTTGTCTCGAGCCATCGTTTCGTTCTGACGAGAGAACTTTGTCCATGGACCCACTCTGCGCGCGTGGTCGTATCTGCGGGTGAACCGCGACTCCTGGCCTCAACAGCAGGTTCCGCCCAAAGTCACATTGCGCAACTGCCTGAACATGCCATTACTTGTCGAGGCAGAGACATGATGATTTTGTCGGCGATAGAACCACAGGGAAGAGACGCGTGCGAAAACTGATGATGGTCGCTTGCAGCGCAGGAGCGCTGTTGGCAGCTGCTCCCGCCTTCGCCGGCTGGGAGCCGACGAAGCCGGTCGAGATCGTGGTCGCCGCGGGCGCCGGTGGCGCCTCCGATCAGATGGCGCGGATGATGCAGGCCGCGATCCAGAAGAACAATCTGATGAAGCAGCCGATGGTCGTCTCGCTCAAGGGCGGCGCCTCGGGCGCGGAAGCGCTGATGTACATGAAATCCAGCGAGGGCGATCCGAACAAGGTGCTGATCGCCTATTCGCTGATCTACATGCTGCCGCTGTCGGCGAAGATTCCGTTCAACTGGCGTGAACTGACGCCGGTCTCCGTGGTCGCGCTCGACCAATTCGTGCTCTGGGACAACAGCGCAGGCCCCAAGACGGTGAAGGAATTCGTCGCGGCCGCGAAGGCGGCGAGTTCGCCATTCAAGATGGGCGGCACCGGCTCCAAGCGCGAGGATCACGTGCTCACCGTATTCCTGGAGCAGAAGACCGGCGCGAAATTCTCCTATTTGCCATACAAGTCGGGTGGCGAAGCCGCGACCCAGCTGGTCGGCAACCACACCGAAGCCAACGTCAACAATCCGTCCGAAAATCTCGAAGTCTGGCGCGCTGGCCAGGTGCGTCCGCTCTGCGTGTTCGACAAGGAGCGCATCTCCTACACGACGAAGGTGACGGACACCCAGTCCTGGGCTGACATCCCGACCTGCAAGGAGGAGGGCGTCGACGTGCAGTATCTGATGCTGCGCGCGATGTTCCTGCCCGGCAAGGTCACGGCCGAGCAGCAGGCGTTCTATGTCGATCTGTTCCACAAGGTGACGCAGACCGCCGAATACAAGGACTACATGGAGAAGCAGGCGCTGAAGCCGATCTTCCTCACCGGCAAGGATATGGTGCAGTTCCTCGAGGAGGACGATGCGCTGAACAAGTCGCTGATGACGGAAGCCGGTTTCGTCGCGAAGTAGTTGTCTTCTTCACCTCTCCCCGCTTGCGGGGAGCAACTGTGTTGAAGTAGCCCGGCGATCGGCCGGCCTCAAGGCTGGCGCTGGCGCGCCACCGCCTCCGGCGGCTTCCGGCCTTGACCCCGTCCGCTCGCCGGTCTTCAGGGCGTGCAAGCGCTCGGCGGAAGCCGAGCGGAGTTGCTCACTTCGTACCGGCCGGCGTCCCATTTCTCGCCGCGTGCGATCATGACGTTCAGGATCACGATGAGCTTGCGCATGCAGGCGGTGAGCGCAACCTTCGGCTCCTTGCCTTTGGCGATCAGGCGATCGTAAAAGGCCTTGAGCACGGGGTTATGCCGGGTCGCGGCTCCCATGGACGCCATGTAGAAGACGTTGCGGACCTTGCGGCGTCCGCCCTGGATATGACGGACGCCCCGACGTTTGCCGCTGTCGTCGTCATAAGGCGCAGCACCCAGCAGGGCCGCGGCCACTTTGTTGCCTATCTGGCCGAGTTCCGGCATCGCCCCGATCAGTCCGGCGGATGTGCCCCCGGCAAGACCTGGTACGCTCTCGATGATCTCGGCGAGTTCGGCAAAACGCGGTGTGGTCTTGATCAGGGCTGCGATCGCTGCTTCCAGCTTGGCAATTTCGGCGGCGAGCCGCTTCAGCAGGCGATTTTGCATCTTCTGCACGACGTCAGGAGTGGAATGCTCCGTCCTGTTTCGCAAGCTCGTCTGCACGTCAATCAGAGCCTGGCGCGCACTCACGATCTGCGCCAGCTTCTCGCGTGCCGCATCGTAGGCTTGCCCCCTTGCCTCAATGAAGGTCTCGGCGAACCAGGCAATCATCTCCGCATCGATCGGATCGTTCTTGGCGAGCTGTCCAGCCGATTTGGCGAAGTTGCGCACCCGCTTTGGATCCACCACCAAGCCTTCGATACCATCCTGGCGTAGCACCTTGGCCCACTCCCGCTCATAACCACCGGAAGCCTCCATGGCGGCTTTGCCGACCTTGTGCTTGCGAAGCCAGCGGATCAGCGCTCGCCGACCTTCTGGGCTGCTCGCGAACGTCTGCCGTTGTGACAATGAGCGAATGCACACATCCACCTTGTCCTTGGCCACGTCGATGCCAGCGACAAGGACGTCGTTTTGTGCCATCATCTACTCCCTTCCTTGCTCGGTTCGGGCTCGAAGCCCATGCAACTGTTCGGGTTGAGGAAGACCACCGGATCTGTCCCTCGCTCCCCGACAGGCTCAAGGCCTTTGAGCACGAACGGGCTCAGATCCAGCGACGGGCGGTTTTGCGAGAACCGCCCGTTCGCACATTCTGGCAGATTTTCTGGACACAAGAGCATAGGTGGCCTAGGCGGCCATTCTCAAGGGGACGCCGAAGCGGAGCTTCGGCTATGTTGCATCGAAGATGCAATCCGGGTGAGGGGGACTCTCCGCGAGTCCAGCTTTCACCGTCCTCGTGGAGACTCCCCCTCACCCTAACCTCTCCCTTGCAAGCGGGAGAGGGATCAGCCGCAGCGTTTGTTGTTCGCCCATGTCCCAAACCGATATCGAAATCGTCGTCGACGATCCAACCGCGCCCGAAGACGACTCGCCCTCCATCGTCGCCTCCGGCACGATCGAGATCGTCGTCTGTCTCCTGCTGCTCGCGCTCGCCATCACGCTCGGCTACGACAATTGGCGCACCGGCGCGTCCTGGGATGCGACCGGGCCCGAGCCCGGCTATTTCCCGTTCTATCTCTCGGTCATCCTCGGCGCCGGCAGCCTCTACGGCCTGATCTCGGCGTTCCTCGCCCGGCGCTCCTCGCGCGAGACCTTCGTCACGCACGCGCAGGCCCGTCGCGTCATGGCGGTGTTCGTGCCGACGCTGCTGTTCTGCGTGGTGACGCAGTTCCTCGGCCTCTATGTCGCGAGCTTCCTCCTGATCGCGGGCTTCATGCGGCTCGTCGGAAAGATCGCGCTGTGGAAGTCGCTGCTCACAGCTTTCGTGTTCACGGCGATCATGTTCGTCACCTTCGATATCGCCTTCGACGTCATCATGCCGAAGGGACCGCTCGAAGCGGCCCTCGGCCGCTAGGCGGGCCCACGCGATGGAAGCTCTCGGTCTCCTGCTTCACGGCTTCGCCGTCCTGCTCACCTGGAAGACGCTCGTCCTGATGATGGTCGGGCTCGTGCTCGGCATCTTCGTCGGCGTGCTGCCGGGGCTCGGCGGTCCCAATGGCGTCGCGATCCTGTTGCCGCTCACCTTCACGATGGATCCGACCTCGGCGATCGTGATGCTGTCCTGCATCTATTGGGGCGCGCTGTTCGGCGGCGCCATCACCTCGATCCTGTTCAACATCCCCGGCGAAGCCTGGTCGGTCGCAACCACCTTCGACGGCTATCCGATGGCCCAGCAAGGCAGGGCGGCGGAGGCGCTGACGGCTGCGTTCACGTCCTCCTTCATCGGCTCGCTGGTCGCGGTGCTCCTGATCACCTTCCTCGCACCGATGATCTCGTCCTTCGCGCTGAAGTTCGGCCCGCCCGAGTTCTTCGCGGTGTATCTCTTGACCTTCTGCTCCTTCGTTGGTCTCGGGCGCGAGGCCAAGCACAAGACCGTCATCTCGATGTCGCTGGGCCTGCTGCTCGCCGGCATCGGCATGGATACGGTGTCCGGTAATCTGCGCATGACCTTCGGCTCGCCGGAGCTGCTCCGCGGCATCAACTTCCTTGTCGCCGTCATCGGCCTGTTCGGCATCAGCGAGATCCTGCTGACGATGGAGGAGCGGCTGGCGCTGCGGGGACACGCGGCGGGCATCTCGCTCCGCGTCGTGCTCGGCGTCTGGAAGGACCTGCCGAAATACTGGGTGACGCTGCTGCGCTCCTCCTTCATCGGCTGCTGGCTCGGCATCACCCCCGGAGGCGCGATCGCGGCGTCCTTCATGGGCTACAATCTGGCAAAACGCTTCGCAAAGGAGCCCGATAGCTTCGGCAAGGGCCGCATCGAGGGCGTGTTCGCGCCGGAGACCGCGGCGCATGCCTCCGGCACCTCGGCGCTGCTGCCGATGCTGGCGCTCGGCATTCCCGGCTCGGGCACTGCCGCGATCCTGCTCGGCGGCCTGATGGTGTGGGGGCTCAATCCGGGTCCGCTGCTGTTCGTCGAGCACAAGGACTTCGTCTGGGGCCTGATCGCCTCGATGTACCTCGGCAACGTCGTCGGCCTCGTGCTGGTGCTGACGACGGTGCCGATCTTCGCCTCGATCCTGCGCGTGCCGTTCGCCGCGGTGGCGCCGATGATCGTGGTGTCCTGCGCGATCGGCGCCTATGCGATCCAGAACGCGATGTTCGACATCTGGCTGATGCTGGGCTTCGGCGTCGTCGGCTACGTCTTCAAGAAGATCGGCATTCCGCTGGCGCCGTTCACGCTGGCGCTGGTGCTCGGCAACCGTGCGGAGGATGCGTTTCGCCTGTCGATGATCGGTTCGGGCGGGACTTTGAAGGTGTTCTGGTCGAATGGCCTGGTCGGCTCAATCACGACGCTGGCGATTCTGCTGCTGTTCTGGTCGGCGATCGACCGTTTGCTGGGACGCATCGGGTTCACACATGGGACCAGGGCGACATCCGCGTAGGATTTCGGAGTAATCCCTCCAGATATCAATAGCTTAGCTATGTGGTGGCATTTCGGTCGGGACACTACCTTGGCTTGGAAGCAAAGCCCGGCTCGCGCCGGGCTTTGTCGTTGCAGACGGTGCGTGAGGTTCACAGCACCTTGGCGTCGCGGAGCCTTGCGATCTCGTCCGCACTGAAGCCGAACTCCTTCAGCACCTCCTCGGTCTGCTCGCCGAATTCCGGCGGCCGCGCCACCATCCTGCTCGGCGTGCGCGACAGCGTCACGGGCTGCCCGACCAGGCGGATGTGCCGGCCTTCTTCGTTGGGCACGTCCTGCGCGATGCCGAGATGCTTGACCTGCGCGTCCTCGAACATCTGGTCGATGGCGTAGATCGGCCCGCAGGGCACGCCGGCCTCGTTGAGTTCGCGGACCCAGCTCTCGGTTGACTTCGTCATGGTGTGCCGCTCGATCTCGGCGTTGAGCGCGTCGCGGTTCTTCGAGCGTGCCGGCGCGGTCGCGTAGTCGGGATTGCTGACGAGTTCCGGCGCGCCGATCGCCTGCGCACAGCGCTCCCAGATCCGCCCGCCGGTGGTGGCGATGTTGATGTACCCGTCGGAAGTCTTGAACACGCCGGTCGGAATGCTGGTCGGATGGTTGTTGCCGGCCTGCTTTGCCACCTCCTTTTCCATTAGCCAGCGCGCGGCCTGGAAATCGAGCATGAAGATTTGGGCCTGCAGCAGCGAGGTTTGCACCCACTGGCCCTTGCCCGAGACCTCGCGTTCGAGCAGCGCGGTGAGGATGCCCATGGCGCAGAACAGGCCGGCGCTGAGGTCGGCGACGGGAATGCCGACCCGCATCGGGCCTTCGCCCGGCGCGCCGGTGATCGACATCAGCCCGCCCATGCCTTGCGCGATCTGATCGAAGCCCGGCCGCTTGTGGTAGGGGCCATCCTGGCCGAAGCCGGAGATGCTGCCATAGACGATGCGCGGGTTGATCGTGGCGAGGCTGTCATAATCGATGCCGAGCTTCTTCTTCACGTCGGGACGGAAATTCTCGACCACGACGTCGGCCTTGGCGACGAGGCGCTTGAACACGGCGAGCCCGCGCTCGTCCTTCAGGTTCAGCGTCATGGCCCGCTTGTTGCGGTGCAAATTCTGGAAGTCGGAACCCTGGCGCGGCCCACCCGGCTGCTCGCCGCCCGCATCCTCGGTCAGCGCGTCGATCTTGACGACGTTGGCGCCCCAGTCCGCGAGCTGCCGCACGCAGGTCGGGCCGGAGCGAACACGGGTCAGATCGAGCACGGTGAAGCGCGACAGGGCTTCCGAGGCATGCGGAAAAGGCATCGTGAAAGGCTCCGGGACAGATTGCGGAGCCACCATAGTGCCGAAACATCGGGCGGCAAGTCTGCCTCGACGCGGATGCCGGCTGTCGAAATGCAGGCCTGAGTGGGCCTCGCCCGGCGCAGGCTATTGCGCTTGCGCAAGGGATCAGCGCGACAGGCGCTTCAGCTCGGCACGCGCCTGCTCGGCCAGGGGGTCGTCGCCGTGGCGCGCTATGAAGAGTTCGAAAGCCTGCCGCGTTCCCGTCCGGCGGGCGGCTTCGAATTCCTCGGCCACCGCGACGGCAGGATCGCGGGCAATTGGCATGGAGGGGGCGCGTCCTGCCTTGGCGTTCGCATTGCCGCTTTCGTCCGCATTGGCTTTCGAGGCCATGACAGGTTGCTCTCCGATGGGCAGACGGTCCGGCCCGGCAAGCATCGCCAGGGCTCCAATCAGACCGGCCGAAAGTGGACCCAGTTTCATGGTTTCCTTTACGGAACAGACCACCGCCGCTGGTCCGTATCACTACGGGATTTGATGGCTAACAGGGCGTTACGGCCCGGCTGAGGGGTCGACGCCCAAGTTAAACCAAACGTATAACTCTCTAGCTAGAACCATACCCCAGCACAGCGAATCGCGCGATGCATTGCTCCGGAGAGTTCATTGGCCACCGCCGTTAATGTCAGTGCCACCAACAATGCGGAGATCGACGGCCTGCTGTCGGGCTACAAGTGGACCGGCACGATCAGCTACAGCTTTCCGGATTCGCCCAGCGACTACTCCAATCCTTACTACGGCGGCAGCAGCGAACCGAGCTCGACGGGTTTCGCCTCGGCGCCGACCCAGATGCAGGCGGCGATCAACTATGCGATCGGGCTGATCCGCGGCTACACCAACGCCACGATCCAGTACAACGGGACCGGAAGCGGCGACATCATGGTCGCGCAGTCCCCGTCGGCCAATCCGACCTCCTACGCCTACTACCCCGGCAACTATTCAGCGGGGGGCGATGTATGGTTCGGCACCCAGTACGACTACTCGCTGGCCAAGCTCGGCAATTACTATTTCACGACCGCGCTTCACGAACTCGGCCACGCCTTCGGCCTCAAGCACAGCCAGGAGACCGGCGGCCCCGCCAACGTCGCGGTACCGAGCGCGCATGATGACAGCGAATACACCGTCATGAGCTATCGCAGCTATGTCGGTGCGTCGACCACGAGCGGCTACACCAATGAATCGTATGGATATCCGCAGACCTATATGGCCAACGATATCCTCGCGCTGCAGACAATGTATGGCGCGAACTACACGACCCAGAGCGGCAATACGGTCTACACCTGGAATCCCACGACGGGCCAGGAGTTCATCAACGGCGTCGGGCAGCTCGCGCCTGGCGGCGGCGCAGGCGGCTCGGCCAACCGCATCTACGAGACGGTCTGGGACGGCGGCGGCGTCGATACCTACGATCTGTCGAACTACACGACGAACCTGAGCATCAATCTCAATCCCGGTGCGTCGTCGGTATTCTCCTCCGTGCAGCTGGCCTATCTCGGTGACGGCCACTACGCATCGGGCAACGTCTACAACGCCTATCTCTTTAATGGCGACTTGCGCTCCTACATCGACAACGCCACCGGCGGGTCCGGCAACGACACGATCATCGGCAACGCGATCGCCAACGTGCTGAACGGCGGCGCAGGCAACGATACGATCACCGGCGGTGGCGGCAACGACACCATCATCGGCGGCCCGGGCACGGACACCGCAGTGTATTCGGGCAGCCGGGCCAGTTATGCGGTTGCCTACAACACAACGACACAGACGTTCACGCTGACCGATCTGCGCAACGGCTCGCCAGACGGCACTGATACCCTCACCGGCGTCGAATATTTCCAGTTTGGGGATGGCACGGTCGCCAGCGCCAGTCTGACGACGACTGTGATCGAGACGTTCGGATCGACCAGCGTGGTCCTGTCCGGCGGCAATTACCACCTGAACAGCATCTCGACCGGCACCGGACCGATCCTGAAGTATGCGGGCTCCGCAGTGATCGCTGCGGATTGGGGTGTGTGGACGGTCATTGGTGCCGAGCAGGTATCGGGCGGCGGCTACGACGTGGTCTGGAAGAGTTCATCGAACGCCCATTATTCCGTGTGGAGCACTGACAGCAACGGCAACTTCCTGACCACACTGGCCGCGGCCCCCGAGGTGCTGGGGACCGATGCGTCCCTGCAGGCGCTGGAGCCGACGCTCCAGCAGGATCTCAACGGCGACGGCACGATTGGCGCCCCCGTCGTCAGTAACACCACGATCGAGGCGCTCGGATCGACCAGCGTGGTCCTGTCCGGCGGCAACTACCACCTGAACAGCATCGCGACCGGCACCGGACCTGTCCTGAAATATGCGGGGTCGGCGGTGATCGCGGCGAATTGGGGAGTGTGGACGGTCATTGGCGCCGAGCAGGTGTCGGGAGGCGGTTACGACGTCGTCTGGAAGAGTTCATCGAACGCGCATTATTCCGTGTGGAGCACCGACAGCAACGGCAACTTCGTGACCACACTGGCCGCGGCCCCCGAAGTGCTGGGGACCGATGCGTCCCTGCAGGCGCTGGAGCCGACGCTCCAGCAGGATCTCAACGGCGACGGCACGATTGGCGCCCCTGCCCTCAGTAGCACCACGATCGAGGCGCTCGGATCGACCAGCGTGGTCCTGTCCGGCGGCAACTACCACCTGAACAGCATCGCGACCGGCACCGGACCTGTGCTGAAGTATGCGGGGTCTGCTGTGATCGCGGCGGATTGGGGTGTTTGGACGGTCATTGGCGCCGAGCAGGTGTCGGGCGGCGGCTACGACGTCGTCTGGAAGAGCTCATCGAACGCGCATTATTCCGTCTGGAGCACGGACGCCAACGGAAACTTCCAGACCACCCTTGCGGCGGCCCCGGAAGTGCTCGGGTCCGATCCGTCTCTGAAAGCGCTGGAGCCGACACTCCATCAGGATCTCAATGGCGACGGCAGCGTCGGCGCCGCGCCGCTCGCTGCGGATGCTCTCGTGTTCAGGTTCGATGACGCATCACTGTCCAGCCCGCCGGAGGCGCCTGATCCGATGCCCGGCTGGGTTGGTGCGGAGGTCACGTCCGCGCCGTCGGTGCCTGAGGCGGTAGTGAACCAGGGTGCTCCCGTGCCGGTCAGCCCCGTTGACCTTCTCCACGAGCTGCACCACATCGGCTTGCTGCTCGCCTGACGCCGTCGCGGAGCCATCGAGTCCAGCCGCGATCGGGATTTCCCTGATGATGCCGGACGGCTCATGGCGGACAGGCTCGCCGCCGATGAGGGACCTTGCGAGCCGGATCAGGCGATCTCGAACGAGTGCTTGAAATAGGCGATGGTCTCCTTCAGGCCGTCCTCGAGCGCGATCTTCGGCTCCCAGTTCAGGACAGCCTTCGCCTTGGCGAGGTCGGGTTGGCGCTGACGCGGGTCGTCCTGCGGCAGCGGCTTGAACTCCAGCTTGGAACGCGAGCCCGTGAGTGCGATGACCGTCTCGGCGAGCTCGCGGATCGTGAACTCGGAATTGTTGCCGAGATTGATCGGGCCGGTGACGTCCTCCGCAGTCACCATCAACCGCATGATGGCCTCGACGAGGTCGTTGACATAGCAGAACGAGCGGGTCTGCTGGCCATCGCCGAAAATGGTGATCGGCTCGCCCTGGAGCGCCTGGACGATGAAGGACGACACCACGCGGCCGTCATTTGGCTGCATACGCGGGCCGTAGGTGTTGAAGATGCGCGCGACCTTGATCGGCAGGCCGTGCTGGCGCCAGTAGTCGAAGAACAGCGTCTCGGCGCAGCGCTTGCCCTCATCGTAGCAGGAACGGATGCCGATCGGATTGACGTTGCCCCAGTAATCCTCGGTCTGCGGATGGATCAGCGGATCGCCATAGACCTCGCTGGTCGAAGCCTGGAATATGCGCGCCTTGAGCCGTTTGGCGAGCCCCAGCATGTTGATGGCGCCGTGCACCGAAGTCTTGGTGGTCTGCACCGGATCGCGCTGGTAGTGGATCGGCGAGGCCGGGCAGGCCAGATTGAATATCGCGTCGACCTCGATGTAGAGCGGGAAGGTGACGTCGTGCCGGACGGCTTCGAACAGCGGATTTGCGATCAGATGCGCGATGTTGCGCCGGCTGCCGGTGAAATAATTGTCCGCGGATACCACCTCGGCGCCGGCATCGAGCAGTCGCTCGCACAAGTGCGATCCGATGAACCCAGCGCCCCCGGTCACGAGGATGCGGCTGTTCTTGTAGCTTTCAAACGGCATGATCGGTTCCAGATTGTCCGGCGGGAGCGGGGCTGAGTGGTATCGGCAACGGCCGGACTCGCCAATAGCCAAGTGGGTTTGGAGAGAGGTATTTGACTACCGCTACTGTGCATGGGGTTGTTTTCGCATTTTTTCCAGCCGGGGCAAGTGCTGCGGTGCGCCTAGAACTCCCGCCGCTTCAGCCACGCCCGCGCTCCCCAATTGGCGAAGCACCAGGCCGATCGGACCAAGGAGAGGTGCTCGACATTGCGGTAGATCTGCCAGACCCATTTGGCCGAGCGCATCGGGCGGCTGGAGACCGAGGAGCCCCTGACGCGGTAGCGAGCCAGATCCTCGTTGAGGCCGTATGCGGTGTGGCCGCGCTTGAGGATCGAGAGCCACAAGCAGAAATCGTCATAGCCCTCGTTCTTCATGGCGATAGGGCCCGCGATCTCTCGGTCGACCATCGCGGTCAGCGTCGCGATCGCGGTATTCTTCAGCAGCTGGCCATAGGTGAGCGAGGCCGGCACTTCGATCAGTCGTCCGGTGACGGTGGTGGCCTCGTTGATGCGGCGGAAAGCGGTGTAGGTGAGGGCGGCCTGCTTCGTCTTCGCGAAGGCGAGCTGCCGCTCCAGCTTCTCGGGCAGCCACAGATCGTCGCTGTCGAGGAAGGCGAGATAGCGGCCCTGCGCGGCATCGATCGACGCCTGGCGCGCGAGCGCCGGGCCGCCATTCCTGGCCTGCCGGATCAACTTGACACGCGGATCGCGCGCGCCGATGTCAGCGATGATCTCCGGCGTCTTGTCGGTCGAGCAGTCGTCGGCGATCAAAAGCTCCCAATCTGTGAAGGTCTGGCTCTGTACCGAACGGATCGTCTCCTCGATCAGGCCTTCGACGTTCCAGGATGGTGTGATGATCGAAACGAGCGGCATGATGGGTCCGTTCAGTTCACGCGGGCCGGCTCAGCGATTGCGGCACGCAAGGAGGCCGCAAACGTGTCGAGCAGTTTGGGATCGCTGACATAGAGCTCGCCCGGATAAGACCGCCGCCAGGCCGACTCGAAATACGGCGCGCCCTTGGCCGGATCGAACGGCCCGGCGGAGAGCGCCTCGCGCAACCGTGCGGGTACATCGGCCAGACGATCGACCGCATGGACCAGCGGGCAGGAGCGATAGAACGCATCGCCCATCACCACGACCGGCTTGCCGAGCAGCAGCGCTTCGGCACCCGACTTGCTGTTGACGGAGATGACGGCATCGGCGCGATTGAGCACGGTGTAATTGTTGGTCTGCGGCGCCAGCAGCACGAAATTGTCGAACCGGCGCGCCAGCTCGAACAGGCGGTCGGCAGAGATCGCGCCGATCTGGGCCGGGTGTTCCTTCACAACCAGCACATGCGAGTCCGGGATCGTCCGCAGCAGGAAGTCGACGGTCGCGACCTGGTCCAGATAGTCGGGCGAGCGCAGCGTCAGCGCCATGTCGGCCGGAACGTGAAACGGATAGTAGACGAAGGGCGCCTCGGGGATCGGCCTGTAGAGCTTGCGCAGCCGCGTCGCATTGAGCGCCATCGCGGCGTGCACCCGCGCATGGCGCAGATTGTGTCCGAACTCCTGGTGCTTGCCGAGCGCGAACTGGTCCCAGAGCTTTTCGACGAGACGGTTGGCGTTGCGCAGGTTCACGACCTTCTTGAAGGCCGCCGAATAATGATGCTGGTCCTTCTTGGGGATGACGATCGCCCGCTGCGTCAGCGTGTCGTCGAGATAGGCGCGCACTTCAGGCGAGACGGCGTCCGCCGGCGTCGGCATCACGTCGGGCGCGCCGAGCGTGTCGGGCGTGAAGTACATGCGGCCGCGAAAGAACGAAGGCTCGATGAACCAGTTGCGGATGTTGCGGCGCCTTGCGGCGTAGAAGCTCGCGAGCACCGAGAGAAAGCCGCCGAGCTCCTGCACCAGCTCGGCGCGCTTGTCTTGCCGCTCCAGCCGATCGAGCACCGTCTCCATCGCATTGGCATAGATCATGAAGCGCCGCCGCAGCGCGGCCGTATCGCGGATGCCGAAGGTGAAGCGCTCATGGCTGAACAGGAAATTGGTCCCGTCCAGCCCGTAGGCGGCGACGCGCGCATCGAATGCGCCGCGATCGTCGGGCGAGGAGCCGGTCTTGAGGCCCTCGCGGTACATGTTGGTGACCGGCACGCCTTCGGCGGCCGACATCTCGGCGCTGCGATCGTCGAAGGCGAGCAGCTCGACGTCGTCGCCGGCTGCGCGCAGCCGCTGCGCGACCGGAATCCAGAACCGCGTCTGGTATTCGGCGAGCGTGGTGATGAGGATGGTTCTTGCAGATGAGGCCATGGTCTATCGGGCGGGTTCGATGGCAATGCTCGCGAGCGGCAAGCCCGTCGTCGCGCAGTGCGCGCGCCGCGCGATGAATTGCGACGGGGTCGCGCGGTCATGAGTTGCGATACGCTGCAGCAGCGTCCTGACGAAGACCGGTTCGATCCGCTTGTCGCGCCGCGCGGGGTTGAACCGGCTGCGCAGCCGTTCGGTGACGGCCGACCCGAGCACGGCACTGGCCGTGCCCTTGACGACCTGGCCGAGGCTCGGCTTGTCGCGCGTGCCCTTCACGGTCGCCAGCAACGAGACGTAAGGCCGGCGCGAACTGCTTGCGCCGGTCAACACATCGGCGACCCGTTCGGCAGCCTGTCCGTCGTTGAGATGAAAGAAGGCCTCGATATCGGCGGCGTGGACGCGCGCGAAGTCGAAGGTCTCGGTCTCGCGCTCGATGTGATCGATCGCGCCGAGCAGCTCGTCGAACGAATTGACCGAGCGGCTCACGCGCGCGGGCAGCGCGGCGTGGCCGGCGGTGACCGGCGTGTTCAGATATTCGAGCTGGAGCGGAAGCTTTCCGAGCAGGACCGATTCGACCGCGGTGCCGCAATTGAGATGGACGACCGTGGCCGCATTGCGGATGCGGTCGAGCACGCTGCCGGTGCCGTCGATCACGACATTGGCATGGCGCGCGAGCGCGTTGCGATAAACGTCTTCGCTCTCGAAAGGATGCGGACGCACGAGAATGGTGCGGTCGGGCCGCGCGCCGGCGAGCCGGTCGATCTCGGCGAGGTAGTTGGTGAAGACCTGCTTCAGGTCCGCGATGAAGCGGTCGACATAGGCGCCATCCCAGCCGGCCCGCACCATCGCCTCGCGCTCGCCGCCCGGCTTGCCGGTAAAGCGTGAATTGACCAGCGGGAAGTTGGCGTTGACGAGCAGATAACCGCGCGGCTCGCTGTCAAGCAGCGTGCGCCAGCGTGGCGCCGCAAAATCGAAACGCGGGCATCCGGTGAGATGAAGCTGCTCCGGTTTCATGGTTCCCGCCGCCAGGAAGGCGTCGTGGAGCCGGCTGCCCCAGAAGAAATAGCCCGAGAGGATATCGGCGTAACCGCTGCTCCTGACGTGTGCGGCCATCGCCGGCGGCGAGTTGCCGCCCTTTTCTGCAAGCACGCCGCCTTCGGTATCGAGGACGTAAAGCGCAAGGCCTGCCTTGGCGAAGCTGCGCATCAGATCGAGATTGGCCGGGCGCGCATAGTTGACGACCAGCGCATCGAGTCCGAGCCGCGGCACGTCGACGGCCTGCTCGTACATCGGCACCAGCACGACCGAGACGCCGCGGCGCGCGAGTTGATAGCCGAGCATGACTGCGCCCGGCAGGTCACGCTTGGGGTGATCGACCACCAGGCCTATGCGCAAGATGTGAGCTCCCGGCAGGTCCGTATCAGAGCCGCATCACGGTGCGCTCGAGGTCGGTCAGGGCGCCGACCGCGCGGAACCGCGCCGGCGGTTCGGGATAGATGCGCGGTTGCTGGATATAAGTTGCCGTATACAGCAGGCGGCTGTGATCCGACTGGATCCGGCTCCCCATGTGCAGGCAGCGGGCGGTGTTGACGATGAAGGACGACAGGCGGGGCGCGATCATCTCCTTGACGGCGTCGGGGCCGGTCTTGGCGAACACCTGCGCGTCGCTCATGTGGCTTTTCAGCGTGTTGCGGAAGGGCTTCGACGGCCCGGCCGGAATGAAGGTGAACGGACCGTCGGCGGTGTTCTGCACGTCGGTCAGATAGATGAAGAGCTTGCAGACACGCTTGTCGTCATGATCGAGATGCCAGAGCTGGGAATAGCTGAGCGCCTGGTTCGGCGTCGGTTGCGACAATGTCAGCAGCACGTCCGACAATTGCGGTAGGTCGTGCATGAAGTCGCCGATGATGCGCAGCGCGGCCGGCTGCAGGGCGTAGCGCACGAAAGGATGGTCGGTCGCAAAGGCGCCGTTGACGAGGTCCTCATCCAGCAGGCTGACCCAGAATGACTTGTGGCCGAGCTGCTGCTTGTCGGAGAGTTCCTTCAGCCGGCTGACCTTGTTGTCCGCGACCGTCGCGACGGCTTCCGCGAGGTTGCGGTCCATCAGCGAGGAGACATCCGCGTAGCCGTCCTTGTCTAGCTTCCGGCTTGCCTCGCTCCATTCCGCTTTCGACGGAAGCTGATCGAGCAGGGCGACACGTTTGGCGCGGGCGCCCGGCTGCAGGGTCGTCAAGGCTGCCTTGGTGACCCAGCCGAGATCTGTCCGGTTGAAGTGCCACAACAGGCGGCGAAACTGGTTGACCTTCTGCTTCTTCGGAGCAGGTCGATCAGTCGTGGTGCCGATGGTTGTCATGTGGGCTCCCAGCAATACAAAAAACCATCATTGTGGATCGTCGGCGCGAACGGCATCCGTTCACGCGCCAGGATGCGGACCCGGCCCTCTCGCTCGTAATCGTCGAGCGTCGAGAACAGCTGCGTCTGGTAGTCGACCGAACGGATATAGAGGTAGCTGACGATATCTCGCGCGCTCGAGAGATTCAGCAGCTCCGTCGTCGGCTCGATGTTGATGACGCGCTTCGGCCTCGCAGCAATGATGTTGTCCACCACCTTGCGCACGCCATAAGGAATCTGCTCGATGCAAAAGTAGGTGAAAACGACCTTGTCCCTGATCGCTGCGTAGTTTGGGTCGCTGCCGTCGGTCAGGTCGATCCGGTCGAGCGATATCCGGTCCGACAGGTCATAATGCGCTGCGATCTCGCGACCCGCGGCGATTCCGTTCGGCGCGATGTCGAACCCGCGCAGCTTCCAGTCGGGGTGATTGAGGTGAAGGGAAAGCAGATTGATGCCGCAGCCTGCGCCGAGTTCGATGATCTCCGTGGCGCCACCTGTGTGCCGCGCGAGCAGATCGCCGAGGGCTCCGGCGCGATAGCGATAGTAGTCGTCGGCCGCGACCCTGCAAATCTGATTGTCCACCTTGCGAAGACCCCGCGCGGGATTCTTCGGTATCAGGAACTCGTCGATGCTGGCGGCCTTCGTCCAGGCCTTTTCGGACAGCATTCGCTGCCAATGCGTCAGATTGTACTCGGAATCGACGACGTCGGCAGTGCGCTTCACACGGCGCATGACGAGACGGCCAATGCTCCTTGCCGCGTCGATGGCATAAGTCGTAGCCTTGTCCGACAATGACGCCGGAGCGAAACCTGTGATGACGGCTGTCGTGTCTGTCGCGTGGATGTTCATTCAGCTGCTTTTGGACGTCAGTCCCATCAGTTGTCCGACTGCAGGAAATACAGTCCGGTGCCGCTTCTCGAGGACCAGAAAGTACTGGAGCACCCAGGTCACCAGACAGAAAACCATGGAACCGAGCGCGAGCTTTAGCACGCTGTCGAACCGAATGTAACCTGCAATTGTTGCTAGAAAAACGCTTGCCAGGAGAAGGATTGCGAACTGGGTTCCGATCACCTTCGCGAACTGATTGCGATCGAGCTCGAGTGCACTGCGCAACTCCCTCAGCTGCAAGGGCAGCATGGCGATGCTTCCGATGACCTGGCCAAGTATCAGGGCGCGTTCCGCGAACAAATGCAACGTCGCGGCGGAGACCGCCGCCCAGACCAGAAGCTGAATGGCCATCAGCCGGTTGAGCCGGGACTGTACCTCGGGCCGCGTCAGGAAGATCAGGCTGCCGATCGCCACGTATTGCGCGCAGATCGGAACCAGGAAGCTCAGGCCCATCCAGAACGCGTAGGGCGCCAGGAGTGGACCTATCCAGATGCTCATGATCTCGGGGGAGAGAATCGCGGTTGCTGCAAGGGGCGGCACCACGAACATCGGCATCATGACGAGGCCGAGGTCACCGAGGCGCTGGAACGATGACGCGCTGCCACGCTCGTCGAGGCGGCTGGCGACCGGAAGCAAGGCGGACGTCAGGAGGCTCACAACGACTTTGGAGACCCGCGACAAGCGCACCAGGGCGTCGTAGGTGCCGACAGCTTTGGGGCCGAACAGCAGTCCAACCAGGAACGGCTGAAGCGGGCCGGCGACGCCGCCCATCAGTTTGCCTTGCAGGAGCAGCAGGCAGCGATGCAGGAGGTCCTGCCGGATGTCCGTGGTCCACGGCAGCAATCGCACGTGTTTGCGCCGCAAGGCCACCAACGCCGCGATCCCGATCACGATAGCGCGGGCGGCGAGCGTGACGAGATAGACATATGCTACCACTTCAAAGCCTGCCGCCATCCACGAGGCCGCGAATGTCAGGCCGACATAGGCCGTCGTGGACGTGACCTCCGCCAAGCGGAGCAGGTTGTAGCGCTCAAAACCTTTTACGATGCCTTCCCACACCAGCGCCGGAACGAAGATCAAATTCGCGAGCGCCGTATAATGCATGATCCGAGTGAAAGCCTCCAGATGCGCGGCGTCAACCTTCATCACGATGACGAGCAGCGGCGTCGCGAGCCAGATGGTCGCGCTCAGGATCAAGGTGAGCGCGATGGAGGCCACACCGAGAAAAACGATCTGGCGGCCCGCCTGCTCCCAATTGCGATGCTCTCTCGCGCGCGCGACGACTTGCGTGGCAACCTCGGACAGACCGAGGTCCAGCACCGCCATCATTCCGCTGGGCAGCAGCAGCCGAGAGATCACGATGAGGCCGAACTCGGTCACTCCCCAGGTTCGAATGATCAGTGGAATGACCGCCAGCCCGAGCAAAGCGGCCACGCCGAAGGCAAGCGCCGAAATCACCGTGTTCTGGATCAGGCGCTTGATCATTGGGGTTTCGTTACCAGGCGCTCAGTCCGCCGTCGACGGCGATGTTCTGCCCAGTCACGTAGGACGCAGCGTCGGACACCAGAAACAGCATGGTCCCTACCATCTCGTCCGCGCGAGCCATGCGGCCGAGCGGGATACGGGCGCCATAGCGCGCCTTGAAGGTCTCGTTTTGCCCGCTCTCCACCCCGCCTGGGGTGAGCGTATTGACGCGAACGCCTTTCGCTGCCCAGTACGTCGCGAGGTGCTTGGTCAGGCCGATGACGCCGGCTTTGGACGCCGTGTAGACCGCGGGCGTGTTGATGGCGCGGCCGAGATATTCGGAGCCTTCGTAGATGCGCTGGTCGGGTGCCATCAGTCCGTAGATCGAGGCGGTTTGCACGATGGCGCCGTAGCCGCGCTCGGCCATCCGGCCGCCGAACACCTGCGCGACATTGAACATGCCGTCGAGATTGACCGCCATGATCTCGCGCCAGGTGTCCTGCGAAAACGTCTCGACGGGTGCGAAGAAGGCGTCCACATCGCGGGTCTTGCTCGCGGCGTTGTTGAGCAGGATCGAGACCGGTCCGAGATCGGCTTCGATCGCATCGGCCGTATTGCGCACCGCATCAGGATCGGTGATGTCGCAACCGTAGCCTCTGGCGCGGACGGCATGGCGTGAGACGACGTCGGTCGCCGCAGCATCGGTCGCGGCCTGATCGAGATCGACGATCGCGACATTGGCGCCGAACTCGGCAAGCCCCTCGGCAAAGCGACGTCCGAGGATGCCGCACCCGCCGGTGACGGCGGCAGTACGCCCGGTCAGATCGAACAGAGCCTTGAAGCTCGTGGTCATCGCTTGCGCCTCCTCAGGCCGGCAGTCGCTGGCGGAGCAACAGTTCCACCAACGTAAAATCGAGATCGGAATCGATGTCGATCGAACGCTCTTCCGGCATTTCGAACAGACGCGTGTCCGGATAGAACACCGCGGGCTGCTCCAGGAACGGCGCGACGCGCCAGACGTAGATCGACGCGTTCATGTCGAAGCAGCGTGGCGCATCCTGGCGTCGCGTGACCGGCGGATTGGTGGGTTTGGAGAGGCCAACGCTGCCGTCGGTCCGCTGCTCGACAAGATTGAAATATGGCGACCGTCGCGCCGGCGCCCCGGTAATGACATTGCGCGCGCCGCTCTCGCGCAGCAGCGCCACCGCCCCGCTGATGTCGGAGGCCAGCCTGAGTGGCGAGGTGACGTCGAGATCGACGAAGATCTCCGGCGTCTTGCCCGTTTGCGCAATCGCCTGCTCGAGGCAATGCCGGATCGCCGGCAGCTTCGGCGCGGTATCGGTCGCCATCTCGCCCGGGCGCTTGACCGCAATGTCGGCGCCCGCCTTCACCGCCGCATCGAGCAGGGCGTCCGAATCGCTGCTGAAGGCGATCGCATCGAACAGGCCGGTCTCGCGCGCCTGCGCGATGCTCCAGGCGAGCACGGGCCTGCCGAGGAGATCGCGCGCGTTCTTGCCGACGACCCCTTTCGAGCCGCCTCGCGCGCAGATGGTGCAGAGAAGACTCACGGCGACACCCAGGTCTTGGTGCGCAACGCGCGCTCGCTAGCGTCGATCAGATGCATGACGCCAAGGGCCTCTGGCAGCGAGCAGACCGGGCTCGCGCCACGCATTGCCGCGACATGCATGTCGCGGTAGCTCTGGTCGCGCTCGCTGGGGATCTCCGTTGCCTTGCCGTTGATCGTGAGACGGCCGCCGACGAAATCTGCCTCGATAGTGTCGTCGTCGACATTGACGCGAATGCGGCGGACGCCCTGACGGTCGAGATAGTCCATATGGACGTGGACCGATGGTGCCCGCTGCATATCGAGCAGCAGATCGAGGTGGTCGTCGACGTCGATGTCGCGAGCGCCGGAGGCGCCGCCGAGCGCGGCGACGCGATGCCATGGCCCGAACAGCCACAAGAGGTAGTCCAGTTCGTGGCTGAGATCCCGCAGCACGCCGCCTCCGGCATCAGCGGTGGCGGATGCGGTCGCGCGGTGATCGCGGTCCGGCCGCCAGTCCCTGATGTCCTGGCCGACATAGGCGCCGACCGTGATCACGTCTCGCCCGCGCAGTCTTTCGGCCAGCGCCGTCATCACGGGGTGAAAGCGGAGATTGTATCCGACGCTGACATGGGCAAACGGATATTTCGGGGGTGATGCAGGTGTTGCGAATAGCGGCTTTTCGACAAGGACTTTGCCGTGGAAGCCGCTCTGCGCGAGCTCTTGCAGATTGTCCGCATGGCGCGCCGTCTCGGTGGCGATCACCACGTAGTCCGGATGCGCCGCCGCCAGAGCCTGCGCGATCGATCCGTAATCGGCGCCTTCGCGCCGGCTGACCGTCGCGACCCGAACGCCGAGCTCGCGTAGGACGCGCGCATGCCTTGTGCCGATCGAGCCGAGGCCGACCACGAGTGCGGTTGTCGAGGTCACGGGAAGACCTCGTGAAACTCCGCATGCGCCTGCTCGAAATCCTCGAGGCGGCCGATGTCGAGCCAGTACTCGCGAATGGGATAGACCGCGACCCGTCCCCTGCCGGCGATCACGCGCTCCAGCACGGCAGGCATGTCGATGCTGATGCCGGGCCTGACATGGCTGAAGACGGACCTGCCGATCACATAGATGCCTGCGCTGACGAACCAGCTCTCGGTCGGCTTCTCGCGAATGGTCTGGAGAAAGCCCTCCGACGTCGAAACCACGCCATAGGGGACGTGCACCTTGTGCTCGCGAACGGCCATCGTCGCTTCCGCCGGCGTTCCGTTGTGGAAGTCGAGAAGCGCGCCGTAGTTGATCGTGGTGAGGATGTCGCCGTTGGTGACGATCATCGGCAGATCCGGCGGTGTCGAAAACAGCCCGAGCGCACCGGCGGTGCCCAGCCGTTCGGTCTCGTGCACGTACTGGATGTTGGCGCCGAAGGCGGTGCCATCGGCAAAGTAGTCCTTGATCGTCTCGGCCTTGTAGTTGACCGAAATGAAGATGTTGCGAAAACCCTGCTGCACGACGTTGCGAACGATCGTCTCGAGCAGTGGCCGCCCGCCGACATTGAGCATCGGCTTCGGCACGTCGCGTGTGAGCGCGCCCAGGCGCTCGCCGAGGCCGCCCGCCATGATCAGTACGGGGTTCGGATAATGACGCGGTTCGAGCAGCTCATCGAGCGTCTCGACCACGACGAGATGGCCGCCCTCGTCGACAAGAGGGAGCTGCTTGATCGACCTCTGCCGCATCAAATGCAGGCGATCCTCGCGCGGCAAGGTGGCAGGGGCCGATACCGGCGTCCGGTTCATGATGTCGGTCGCAAGTCCGGTGAGGGCGATGCCGCGCAGCAGTCCGCGTCTGACGTCGCCGTCGGTGACCGCGCCGAGCAACCGGTTCTGGTCGTCGAGCACCAGCGCAATCTGGATGCTTCCGCTCTCGATCGCGGCAATGGCGTCGCCCACGGTCGCCTGGGTACCGACGACGGCTTTGCGCCAGGATTTCATGGCAATCTGCCTCGCATACGCCAGATATTGGGGGTGGCCCACCGCTGAGCCTGCTATATCGCGGCTGCGAGAGGCGGCGTCAACCCCGCCATGGGATCCTGCGTAGCCCTTGTTAATTCTCGCGTTTTCGGTCCGGTCCGGCGGTTTGTGGGAACGCGCCGCGGTCGCTAAGATCGGGGCGCGCTAGGGGAATCGCGATGGACGATCTGATCATCATCGGCGGCGGCGAGCATGCCTTCATGGTCTATGAGGCCGCCGTCCTGTCGGGCCAGTTCAACGTGCTCGGTTTCCTCGATCGCCAGCCGGGAACATTGGGCGATGCGCGCTATCTCGGAACCGATGACGTTGCGCCCAGGTATCCGGACGCCGCCTTCGTGGTCGGGATCGGGACGATGCAGGTGGGGCCGGCGCGCCGGCAGATGATCGGCCGGCTGCAGCTCAAGCGCTGGGCGTCGGTGATTCACCCCCGCGCGTTTGTCTCGCCGTCAGCAACGATCGGCGCGGGCAGCGTCATCATGCCGGGAGCGATCGTCAATGCGCGAAGCATGATCGGCCATCACTGCATCATCAATTCGGGCGCAGTCGTCGAGCACGATGTGCGCGTAGGACACTACACGCATCTCTCTCCGGGAACGGTGGTCGGCGGCGGCGCGGAGATCGGCGACAATTGCTTTGTCGGTCTCGGCAGCCGCGTCCGCGATCACATTTCCATCGGCAACGATACGCTGGTGGCGATGGGCTCGGTCGTCACGGGGTCATGGCCGCCCGGGTCCGTGCTGCGCGGGATTCCTGCAAAGCCTCGTCGTTAAACCTGATCGTCGGGTTCGAGCGCCCGCGGCGCCGCGGTTCCGATCAGGGACCAATACTCGATCGGCGGGCGCCCCGCGCCCGGCCGCTTGGCCGTGATATCGGCCGGGCCGATGATCTCGCCGGCCTTCAGCGCGCGTGCCGCCACGATGCTCTTGCGCGCCACCGGCACGTTCCTGACCTCGGACTCTTTCGGCGTCTTCACGCCATCGCCGAGCGCGGCCTCGACGCTGCGGATGGCGCTGACCATCCGCTTGAAATCACCAGGCTCGAGCGAGGCCGCGTGATCGGGACCGGGCGCATTGCGATCCAGCGTCAGGTGCTTCTCGATGATGGCCGCGCCGAGCGCGACCGCGGCGACCGAAATCTCGAATCCGTCGGTGTGATCGGAATAGCCGACCGGCAGCTGGAAGGCGGATCGCATCGTCGCCATCGCGGCGAGATTCACATCGGCGATGGGGCAGGGATATTCGGTCGTGCAATGGAGCAAGCTGACGTGCCGCGCCAGCGCGGCGCGAGCCGCCGGATCGCGCCACGCGACGCGGAAAGCGGCGATGCCAGGCGGGTCATTGGATTGGCCATAGCCGTGGGCGAGCACCCCCAGCGCCTCTTCGATCTCGCCGAGCGTTGCCATGCCGGTCGACAGGATCAGCATCGCGCCAGCTCTTGCCGCTGCATGGAGCAACGGCGCATTGGTGAGATCACCCGAGCCGATCTTGATGCGCGGCAGCTTGAGCGACAGCAGGAAGCTGAGGGAGGCGTCATCGAATGGCGTCGACAGGAATTCGATGCCGCGCTCTCTGGCGCGCGCAATCAGCGTGTGATGCGCGGCCTGCGGCAGTTCCAGCCGCTTCAGCATGGCGAGCTGGCTCTCGGCAGCGTCGGTCGTACGCTGCTGATAGTCGGCCTTTTTCGCTGCTCCGCCCGCCAGCGCCTTCGCATTGAAGGTCTGGAACTTGACGATGTCGGCACCCGCATCGGCGGCCGCATCGACCAGGGCCAGCGCCTTGTCCAGGCTGCCGTCGTGATTGACGCCGGCTTCCGCGATGATCAGCGTGTGCGTCGTCATGGCCGCGCTCCGCTTGCGGGAAGTTCGTAGAAGCCCTTGGCGAGAAGCTGCCTGAAATCCGGGATGCCGGCGATGATGTCGGCAAACCGCCGGCTGGATTCGCCGTCGCCATACGGATTGATGGTGTCCTTGCGGCCACGCTGAAGTGCCTGCGAAATCGCTGCACCAATCGCACCCCGTTCGGGCGCAGCGTGAAACACCGAGGCCGCCCGCTCCCGCCCCTTCTGGCGGTCGCCGACGTCGACCGTGGGCACGCCGAACGACGGCGCTTCGAGGATCCCGCTCGACGAGTTGCCGATCACGACGTCGACCTGGCTCATCAGGCTGAGATAGCGAAGCTGGCCGAGCGAGGCGACCGCGATCGTATTCGGCCGGCTGGCCGCGAAGGCCTTGGTCCGGTCGTTGAGCGCGCGCCCCTCGGCATCGGCATTGGCGAGCGTGAAGATGAGGCGAAAGGCGGGATCGAGCGTCGACAGCGCCGCGAACAACTCGTCCAGCTCGGCCACTGACCGCCCGGCTTCGACCGTAACGGGATGAAACGTGATGAGAGCATTGCGTTCGCCGAGCGGCATCCCGATCGCATCGCCAACTTCGTTGCGATCGATCAGATCGAGATGTTTGATGCCGTCGATGCCGACCGAACCGATGGTATGGATACGGGATGGATGCTCACCAAGCTGCATCAACCGCCGTGTCGAGCCCTGATTGCTGGTGAAATGCAGATGCGACATCTTGCTGATGGCGTGGCGGATCGATTCGTCGACCGCGCCTTCGGTGACGTCGCCGCCGAACAGATGCGCCATTGGCAGCCGCATGAACATCGCGGCCTGCGCGGCTGCGAACATCTCGAAACGGTCGCCGAGCAGGACCACAAGATCGGGTTGCAGCCGTGCGAAGGCATCGGCAAATCCGATCACGCCGAGCCCGACCGATTTCGCGACGCCCGCGCCGGTGTCGCTGGCGAGCAGCGTCTCGACGCGCTCGTCGACATCGAATCCCTCGTCCCGGATGGTGTTGAAGGTGTAGCCGAACTCCGGCGCGAGATGCATGCCAGTGGCGACGAGCTGGAGCGTCAGGCCTGATGTCTCGCGGATCGCGCGCATCGGCCAGATCAGCAGCCCGAAATCGGCCCGGCTGCCGGTCACGAAACAGATTTTTCGCGGCACGTTATTCATCGCGGGCCCTGATGCTGGCGCTGCTCGGCAGGTTGATCAGGCGGCGCTCGATCGATTCGGCGGTGGCGAGATCGCCGCGCGGGCTCTGCGCGAACATCGGCAGGTGGTGCATCAGGGTCCAGGCCGGGCGCGCGCCGAAGCCGGCTTCGTTCAGCGCCGTGAGCACGTCGTCGCGCCGCCTGGCATACGCCTCGTCGAGCAGGATCGCGTTCAGCCAGTAATTGCTCGTGGTGCCCTCGGGCTCGCGCGAGAAGCGCACGCCGGGTACATCCGCAAAGACGCGCTCATAAGCCGCCGCCAACCGGCGCTTGCTCGCCAGGAAGTCGTCGAGCTGCTCGAGTTGAGCGCAGCCGAGTGCGGCGTTCAGGTTGGGCAGGCGGTAATTGAAGCCGATCTCGTCGTGCACGAAGGCCCATTTGTGCGGCAGCTTCGCGGTGGTGGTGAGATGTTTGGCGCGGCGTCCCAGCTCCTCGTCATTGGTGAGGATGGCGCCGCCGCCGCCGGTGGTGACGATCTTGTTGCCGTTGAAGCTCAACGCAGCGAGCCGCGCCTGCGATCCGACGGCGTGGCCCTTGTAGGTGGAGCCGAGCGATTCCGCGGCATCCTCCACCAGCGCAATCCCCCAGTCGCTCGCGACCACGGCGATCTCGTCGAGCTCGACGGGATGCCCGAACGTGTGCATCGGCGAGATCGCGGCGATGCGGCGTCCGGTCTCGCGATTGATCGTGCCCTTGGGCGTTCGTTCCGCAATCGCCTCGAGCCGCGCGGCGAGGGCGCGCGGGTCCATGCCGAGCGTCGTGAGCGAGCTGTCGATAAAATGCGGCACCGCCCCGCAATAGGCGATCGCGTTGGTGGTCGCGATGAAGGTCAGTGCCGGCGACATCACCTCATCGCCGGGCTCGACGCCGGCGAGCCTGAAGCAGGCGTGCAGCGCCGCCGTGCCGTTGACGACGGCGACCGCGCGTCTTGCGCCCGTCACCTCCTCGAGCATGCGCTCGAAGCGGTCGACGAACGGGCCGACCGAGGAGACGAAGGTGCTCTTGATGCATTCTTCGAGATAGGCGATCTCGTTTCCTGCGAACACCGGCTCGTGCAGGCCGAGGATGCCGTTGGGCGTGCCCGCGGCGCGCCGGACCGCATCGACCACGGCCTTCGGATCGAACGGGCGCGTGGAGATGTCGGATCTGGTTGAGGTCGTTCCCACCGTTGCGTCAGACATTGTAGACGTCCGCCTTGTAGCGGCCGAGATTGGCGGGATTGGTGAACCAGTTCACCGTCTTCACAATGCCCTGGCGCATGCCGTCGATCCCGCCGAACTCCGGGCTCCAGCCGAGCTGCTGGCGTGCCTTGGAATTGTCGGCCCAGAGCCGCTCGACCTCGCTGTTGGCCGGACGCAGGCGCGCCTCATCGGTCTCGATCTCGATCTCGAGGCCCATCACGTCTGCGATCATCTCGACCGTCGCCCCGACCGAGATCTCGAAACCGCTGCCGAGATTGATGGTCTGGCCGACGCATTGTTCGGCCGGCGCGGTGAGACCTGCGATCAGGCCGCGCGCGGTGTCGGTGACGAAGGAGAAGTCGCGGGTCGGGCTGACGGCGCCGAGACGGATCCTGCGCTTACCGGTCGCGATCTGGCTGATGATGGTCGGGATGACAGCGCGCGCCGATTGCCGTGGTCCATAGGTGTTGAACGGCCTGATGACGACGACAGGCATGTCGAACGACGCCTGGAACGACAGCGCCATCTGGTCGGATGCGATCTTCGAGGCCGAGTAGGGCGATTGGCCAACCAGCGGATGGCTCTCTTTGATCGGGACGGTCTGCGCGGTGCCGTAGACCTCGCTGGTCGAGGTCTGCACGAAGCGCCGCACGCCGGCCGTGCGCGCCGCCTGGAGCACGTTGACGGTGCCGCGCACATTGGTCTCGACGTAGGAATCCGGCGCGACATAGGAGAAGGGGATCGCGATCAGCGCTGCCAGGTGCAGCACGTCGGTGCAGCCGCTGGCGGCTGCGATCATGAAATGCGGATCGCGGATGTCGCCGGCGACCACCTCCACGGACTTCATGATGTCGGCGGGAACCGTATCCAGCCAGCCCCAGGAATTGAAGGAGTTGTAGTAGACGACCGCCTTGACGCGGGCCCCGGCTTTCACCAGCTCCTCGACGACATGCGAACCGATGAAGCCGTCGCTGCCGGTAACGAGGACGCGGGCGTCCCTCAGATCTGCCATGCCGGACCCCAAAAGGCGATTAAGCCAGTATTCGCAACAAGATGGCGCTATAGCACACTGGCCGTTGCGCGCAACAGAGCAGCGGTCCGAAAGCTGCCAAATGCCCGGGGATGCAGCAGTTTTTGTAAGCCTACCTAAGCCTTGCCGGCCGGGTTCAGGCGCTGTCTCACGAACGCCTCGAGATTGCCGCCCTCGAACAAATGGCCGGGGAGGCCGGCAGCCTGCGCGGCCTCGATGTCACTTGGCTTGTCGCCGATCACCATGCTGCGCGTCATGTCGACCGGAAAGCGCTGCGCGAGGTCGGTGATCATGCCCGGCCCCGGCTTGCGGCGATCGCTGATGCGGCAATAGCGTGCGACGGTTCCGTCGGGGTGGTCGGGGCAATATTCGAAAGCATCGATATGGGCACCGATCAGCGCCATCTGGTCCGCCATCCAGCGGTGCAGCGCGACCACATGATGCTCCTCGTAGTAGCCGCGTGCGACGCCGGATTGATTGGTGATGACGAAGGCGAAATAGCCGGCGTCATTGACGGCCTTCACCGCCTCGCATGCGCCCTCGATCCATTGAAGCTTGTGCGTCTCGAACGTGTAGCCGGAATCATGGTTGAGCACGCCGTCGCGGTCGAAGAACACGGCTGGACGCCGCAGCTTCTCGCGCAGCTCGCGATCGGCGCGCGCGAAATCATCGGGGATGCCGATGTCGATGAAATAGCCGCGATAGGCCGTGCCGCGCAGCTCGCCGCGCAAAGCAAGGCCGGGGAACAGGTCCTGCTCGAGCGAGGCGGGAAGCTTCGCGATGTCGGCGAGAACGGACTTGTCGACGACGTAGATGCCGGCATTGACCGGTCCCGTGGCGCCCGCACCCGGAGCGATGAAGTCGCGCACCGCATCGCCGTCGAGCACGACGCGGCCGTAGCGGTCTCCGATCACACCGTCGCGCAGCGCCATGTGAACGCGACCGCCCTGCGCACGCGCGATCAGATCCAGCAGGTTGAAGTCAAACAGCGAGTCGCCGTTGAGAAGCAGGAAACGATCGTGCAGCAGGTCGCGCGCATGCACGAGCGCACCGCCGGTACCGAGCGGCTCGGTCTCGCGCGACACCACGATGCGCGTCGGTCCCTTGCCGGCCGCGGCGTAGTGCGTCTCGACGATCTCCGCCTTGTGGCCGGCAAGCAGGACGATTTCATCGAATATACCGTAGCGGACCAGTTCGTCGATCAGCGTGTCGAGGAACGGCCGCCCGCCGATGTCGAGCATCGGCTTTGGAACCGTTTTGGTGCGTTCGCCGAGGCGGGTGCCGAGTCCGCCGACGAGGATCACGGCCTGTCTCAGCATGACGCCTCTCCCCCTCGGCACCTCAGTCGAAGGTGAGCAGCAAGTGTCTGTCTCAAGGTTCTGGCTTCTCGTTGAATTAAGCTGTGGCGGCCGGATCTTCTCCCAGCGTCGGTCGATCGTCGGTAAAGGCCTGGAGGACGCAACACCAAGAGACAAAGACCTCGCACCAACGGCTGTCAATGGCGCGCTGCTTGCCGCGACAGGAACTGTTGTGCGCTCTGTTTACGCGCGGCGACGCCCGGAAGCAACGAGCAAGGGAGAAGTCGTGGAGCCTCTTGTTGAATGAACCGGCCGGCGGAGGGCAGCGGGCCATCATGCGTGATCGTTGATCGAGAGCCCTTTGCTTATGGGCCGATTGATCAACCATGGATGGTTCAGTATGATAATGATTGGACTCCCAGAGATATTGTGGGGGTACTGGGGACAAGAGTCACATGCCCATGGCCGAGCGTACGTCGCGAGCTCCAGAGTTTCTGCAGCTCGCGAGATGGTTCCATATTGCTGCCAAAGCAGTGCGGACACATTGGGTTCTTTCGCTCGTGATCGGGGCGATCTTGTTGGCTGCTCTTGGTTCCCTTGCCGTCGGGCGGAAGGTGGAATCCTGGACCGCGACCTCGACCATCGCGATTGGCAAAGTGCCTACCCTTGAAGGTATTCTCGGGCTCGCTGGAGCAGCTGTTGAACCCATAGAGAGCACCCGTGACCTGGTGACACGAATCGGAGCGGTCCAATTTCAAAGCGCTGTTCTGTCCGATGCTCGGAAGGCGCTTCCCGACTCTCGGGGGGCGTTCGCCGGTGCCTCATTGCGCGGGATCGTCGATGGCGATTCGTCGATCTATCTGGAGGCGAGTTGCGCCTCGAAGGAGGAGGCGGTGACCCTGCTTCGACAGGCTGTTCTTGCGATCCAGGCTGCACACCAGAGATTGTTCGACCCGAGAATGGAGTTGTTGCATTCGGTGCGCGCGCGCCTGCAGGATGCGAAAGTGCTGCTCGACGATGCGTTGAAGAAGAGCAAGACGGACTTCACGCCGGCTCGGCCGGACGGGATTGCCACCGGGGCCGCCTTCGCGGAGAGCCCAGGGGCTTCTGTCGAAAGGATGCTCAACGTCGATACGCGCATCGCTCTACTGGCTTATCTCGAACGCGCCGTGAGGATGACGGGTCCACGGGACGGATTGTCTCCCGTCATTGAAGGGCCGAGGGAAGTCAATCTCGTGCAAAGAGCCATCCTGGCGGGCTTGGGCATTCTCTTTTTCATCAGTCTATTGACCTTCTTTCTGAGGCGGCCGGCGCGTCTCGGGTAGGACTTCGGCAATGACCCTTCTGGCTGGAGCCTCCATACTGCTGTTCATCGTTTGGCTGGGGCTGTTCAGGCCGACGATCTTCGTTTGTCTTGCCTTCCTTTTGTTTACCTTCGCATGGCGGACGATTTCGTCGCTCTATATCGATCTCTCGGGGCCCGTGTTCTCGTCCCAGTTTGCGATGTTCCTTGGACCCGGCGTCATGACGGTGTTCCAGTCGATTACGTATTTTCTGACGCTTCTTCCTTTCCTCTGGGTCTTCAATTCGAGGACGCTCGACGAATGGGCGCGGTCGGCTCCAACTCCGGGAGTGCCTGCGACCCAATCTCAATTGACCCTTTCGGACGTCACGTTCTACGCGTCCATCCTCTTCTTGATCTTGCTTTTCGGTGCTCTGATTCAGGGAGGCGTCATTCCGCTATTTGCCAAGATCGAGCGTTGGACCTTCAATGAACAAGCCAATTTCCTCCATCGCCTAGTGATCGAGCGAGGCGACATGCTGTGCTTCTGGTGGGGGACCATGTTTGTCGCCGAGCGATTACGACGTCAACGATACGACTACCGCTTTGTGGGTTTGCTGGCCGTCCTCATCTTTTACATGTTTCTCGTCGGCGGCCGCTTCTCGCCTTTCTACCGATCCTGCGCGTTCTTTGTCATACCATTTTCCGCGGTGTTGCTCGCTCAGGCGCGAGATCTCGGGAGCGCGAGCATATTCAGCTTGATGCCCCGGATTGCCGACCGCCGCATCGTGCTGGCCGGCGCGGGCGGCATTGCGCTGACGGTCGCGATGATCGCATTCGCGCTCTATTGGAATCTGACCAGGGTCCGAGGGTTCGAAGGTCAGGCTGCGCTGGGCGCTTTCATCGAGCGCGTTCTGGTGCAGCCGTCGGAGATTGGATGGGCATCCTATCAACGCGTCCTGGTCAACGGAGATTGGGACGCGCGCCACGCCTTCGATTTCCTGTTCGACCGCCCCATCGTCGCGGGACGAAACACGACCCCGCAGTTCCTGATGTCCGAGACCATCGGTGAGCCGCGGACGACGGAACACATTACAGGCGGTTTTCAGTTCGCAGGCGGGTTTCCCGAAATTTTCTTCGAGCTGTTTGGTCCTGAACTCGGCTGGATATTTCTGCTGGGGGCCGGTTGGCTCACTGCGCTCCTCTCCGCTGTCATGATCCGGTCGGTCGTTGCCGAACGATATCTGACGGCGGCTCTATCTTTCTACGTGCTGTACGGCATCTACGTGATGTACATTGGCGGCATGCTGAACTTTGTCGCGACGCCGACATATTGGGTGAAGATTGCTGCGCTGTTCGCGGCAATCATTGTTGAGGAGCGGGCGCAGAGGTCGGGCCGGCCCATTCTCCCGTGGGTGCTGGCCGACAGGCCTCTTTGGTTTCGTTGGTTTCGCCGTTCTGCGGCTTGGCGTCCGTGACTGCCCGGGCACAACCGGCAGTTCTGACTCGTTACGGCATGTGGATTGATGCTGAAGGCTTCGGCCACGCAACGGGCGAATGGCGATCTTCAGTTTCCGTTCGACGGGCCGGCCGGACGGCCGACGATCAGAGAGCTTAGAGCATGTTGTTTTTGGCTGGAATCGGGATTCCCACCGGGAGCGATTTCTGATTCAACATCCATGCCGGAGGGCGGAGGCCGGCATGGATGACGCGACCCTATTCGGAAGACATCCGGGAACGGGCTTTGGCGCGAGCTGACGCGGGAGAAACAGTTCGTTCGATTGCCGAGGCGCTCCAGATCAGCGCCTCCTGCGTGACGAAGTGGAAGAATCTGAGACGGGATACCGGAGGCCTGTCACCTGGCCAAATCGGCGGCCACAAGAAGCGGGTTCTGTCGGATGCCAACGCCGACTGGCTGCGCAAACGCATTCGCTCGGGGCCATTCACTTTGCGCAAGCTGACGCAGGAACTGGCTGCACGCGGGATCAAGACAGACGTGCGGGCGGTGTGGACTTTTGTTCACACCGAAGGGCTCAGCTTCAAAAAAAACGATTCTACCAGCCGAGCAGGATCGTCCCGACGTCGCCCGTAAGCGGACCCGCTGGAAAGCACATCAAGGCAGGATCGACGTCGCGCGGTTGGTGTTTATCGACGAGACGTGGATCAAAACCAATATGGCACCACTGCGCG
Organism: Bradyrhizobium sp. STM 3561; assembly: GCF_045571455.1. Classification (NCBI taxonomy): domain Bacteria; kingdom Pseudomonadati; phylum Pseudomonadota; class Alphaproteobacteria; order Hyphomicrobiales; family Nitrobacteraceae; genus Bradyrhizobium; species Bradyrhizobium sp. STM 3561. The sequence continues at coordinate 4,332,007 of NZ_CP120695.1, read as the reverse complement.
GCTGGGGGCCTTGCGGGCAGCGCCTCCAAGCCTCTGCACCTTTCGGCCATTGGAAGACAATGACCTTCATCGCGGCGCTGCGTCACGATCGGATCAGCGCGCCTTGGGTGATTGATGGTCCCATCAATGGTGAGCTCTTCACGCTGTACGTCGAGAAGGTGTTGGCACCCACCCTCGCACCGGGTGAGATCGTCGTTCTCGACAATCTTGGCAGCCACAAGGGCAAAGCGGCTCGCCAAGCCATCCGCGCCAGAGGCGCCCACCGCATCTTCTTGCCGCCCTACAGCCCGGACCTCAATCCGATCGAGCAGGTCTTCGCCAAACTCAAACATCTCATGCGAGCTGCCGAGCCCCGTGACGTGGAGGCAACCTGGAGAAAGGTTGGTGAACTCCTCGATCTCTTCTCCAAGGAGGAGTGCACCAACTACTTCAAAAACTCAGGCTATGTTTCCGTATAAAAACATCATGCTCTAGCGTGAACAGATCCTCTTCGGAGAAGCCTCTGAAGCATGGTGCCAATCGCTCCAGGATGTACCGCTCCGGCGGCTGGCGATCGGGCTGTTCGCTGAGCAGCTCGAACCCGGCCTCTCCAAATAGCTCCAGATATTCGCTGTGGCGCAAGCGATTGACGTATTGGAAGCGCGACTGGAAGGGCAGCCAATCCTCTTCCGAATAAGTCAGGAAGTTGAACGAGCTGATCGACGGATCGAAGCCCTTAAAGTGGTCGCCATAGTCGATTTGCATGAGGATCAGCCCGTCAGGTCGCATGATGCGCCGCAGCTCCTTCAAGATGGCCGCGATGGCGCTCTTGGGAATGTGTTCAAGCGTTTCGACCGAAACCGCGCAGTCGATCGAACCGGCCGGCAGGCCCGTCGCCCGCGCATCGGCTGGAGCGCGATAGTCGATCCGCCACGACCGTTCGAGGTCATCGAAGGAAACGATGTCTGGGTGGCTAGTGCCGCTGAGTCGGGAAATGATTGCCGCATTGGAGCGGATCAGCTCCAGCTTGGCCAAGCGCTCGATATCTACGGTGATGAAGCGCTGGGCTCCATGCACGCTGAAGGCGAGCGGAATGATCAGATCGCGCCCGGCGCCGAACTCGAAGCAAGTCGAATCCCGTAGCGGCCGCTGGCTGTACGCTTCGTGCACGCCTAGCAGCCGCTGTGCAAGTGCATAGACGGATTTGACCTGCTTCTCGGGCCGCGGCAGCCGTCGTGTGACGTAGCGCTGCAGGGCGTAGTGAATGTTTTCACCAAAGGGAATGTTCGACAGGACCGAGAAGGCTCGCGCCTTTGTCTGCCAGCGCACGTCAGTTCCTCGATGTGAATCGACGCCGTGATGAGCGATGCTGGCGGACGGTCGTTGAACACAGTCTAGGTCCAGGAAGGGCCGATGTTCCGGCGGGTACCAGGTCAGGTAGCCGGATTCGGTCATACGGGAGCCGCCGGGGCAGCGCAAGAATTCTCGGGACCGAATCGCGAGCACGCATATCGAGAAGAGTGCCGCTTTTCCGATTGCCGCACGGCCGCAGAGACTGCTTGAACTTCGGGGGCCCTGATGGGGCTTGTGGCGAGCCGATTTCCGAAGGGCCGCAGGTGCAGCGACGCGGTCTTGCCATCGTCACTCGGGCTACCACACGCTCCGCCCCCCATCCATGACGAGATTCTGTCCTGTCATGTAGCTCGAGGCATCCGAGCACAGGAATTGCACGGCGGCGCGATATTCGTCCACCTCGGCCATGCGGCCCATCGGGATCAGGCGGGTGAGGCGTTCCACGAAGGCCGGATCCTGGTTGTTGAAGACGCCGCCCGGCGAGATCGCGTTGACGCGGACGCCGTGATCGGCCCAGTACGTCGCCAGATATTTCGTCAGCCCAATCAAGCCGTGCTTGATCACGGAGTAGGTCACCGGCTTCACCGGCTGTTCCTCCTCGCGCGTCACCTGCGGCTGGCGGTAGAGCCGCTGGTCCGGCGCGATCACGCCCAGATCGGAGGCGATGTTGAGGATCACGCCGCGGCCACGCGATGCCATCGCGCCGCCGAACACCTGCGCGCACAACATCGCGCCGGTCAGGCCCACGGCGATCTCGGTCTGCCATTGCGGCACCGGAAACGCCTCGAAGCGGGAGGAATGCATCACGCCGGGTGTGGAGGTCACCTTGGGGTCGATCGCCGCGTTGTTGACGAGGATATCGACGGAGATACCGCGGCCGCAAAGTTGCTCGTGTGCAGCACGCACCGAATCAAGCGTGGTGACGTCGATCGCAAGCGCGATCAGGTCGGCGGACGGCGCGTTCTGCTTGAGCGCGGCGACGGCGGCTTCGGCCTGCGCGAGCCCCACGTCGGTGACGACGACGCGTGCGCCGGCCTCGGAAAGTGCGGCGACATGCTGCCGCCCGAGCAGGCCGCCAGCGCCGGTCACGAGCGCGGTGCGTCCGGCGAGATCATAGCGGGAGGAGGGGCTTGCCATCGGGAGCTCCTGTTCAGCTGCGCAATTGGCCGCCGTCGGCGACCATGACGCTGCCGGTGATGAATGCCGCGCGCGGTGAGGCGAGGAATGCGACGAGATCAGCGACCTCTTCCGGCTTGCCCAGCCGGCGCAGTGCCACCTCCCGCGCAAGCATGTCTTCGACCGCGGCCCTGTTCTCGGCGAGCTTGCGCGCCCAGGTGCCGTCGGCGGCGAGAATATTGCCAGGCGCGACTGCATTGATGCGGATGCCATCGAGCGCCAGCGGCCGCGCCAATCCGCGCACCGTCGCGTTCAGTGCGGCTTTCGCAGCGTAGTAAGTGACGGGCGCGCCGAGTGCGGCCATGCCCGCAATCGAGGAGATGCAGACGATGGACCGGTCGCCGCTGCCGCGTGCCAGCAGCGGCCGTGCCGCCTCGATCGTGTTCGTCGTGGCGAAGAGATTGAGGTCCATCACCCGCGACCATTCCGCTGCGGTTTCCTCGCCTGGCGGGACGGAGGTGCCGCTGCCGACGTTGCAGACGAGAATGTCGAGGCGGCCCCACTGCCGCTCGACGTCCTGGATCAGTGTCGCGGCGGCAGCCGGATCGGTGACGTCGGCGATATGGATCGAGCTCTGTCCGCCGACGGTCGCGCGCGCCGCGTTCAGCGCATTCGAGCCGCGTGCAGCCAGCGCGACCTTTGTTCCCTCGGCGGCAAGTGCAGCGGCAATGGCAAGGCCGATGCCGCGGCTGGCGCCGGTGACGAGAGCGACTCGGCCTTCCAGTTCGAGCTTCATCGGGCCGCGTCCTCGATCCAACCGACCGTCATGTCGCGATATCGGGCGAGCGCGCCGGCATGGTCGCCGTCGGCGGCACGCGCGGTTTGCAGGATGTAGGGTCCCCTGTAGCCGGAGCGCTCGATCAGCCGGATCGTCTTGGCGAGATCGGCGTTGCCGGCGCCGAGCGGCACGGTGGTGCCGCCGAGAACGCGGTCTTTCACATGCACATTGAGAATGCGAGGCGCGTAGGCGTCAATCTCCTCGGCGCTGTCGTAGCCGAGCGAGGCGCTGTTGCCGCTGTCGTAGTTGATGCCGAAGACGTCTGCCGGAAACGCCTCCATGAAGCGGGCGAGATCGCGTGGCGGCAGGTCGGATTCGAAGACGATCTTGACGTTCTGTCTAATAAGCTGTTCGCGGCGGGCAATCAGCACCCGCTTGAGCGTGTCGCTCTCGCTCTCGCGCTCGATCCTGCCGTTGTCGACCAGCGGGACCACGATGAACTCGATGCCGATCCGGCTGCAGGCGGCAATCAGGAGATCGAGATCGTTGACGAGAGCATCGCGCACGACGGCATCGACCTTCCAGAACGGCGCCTGCATGAAGCAGTCGCCGGTCAGGCTCGGGATGCGCACGCCGTTCTCGTGCGCCAGCGTCAGAATCTCCCGTTGTCCCGGCTCGGTCGTCAGCGGGTTCTCGCGCAGGCGCTCCTGATCGATCGTCCATTCCATCCGCGTCAGGCCAAGCGCCTTGGCGCGGGGAAATTCCTCGCGCCATTCATCCCACGGGAACGCCTGAATCTTGCCGTCGACCAGTGCCGACAGGCGCCCCTGCATGAAGCCGATGCGTTCTAATGTTGCGGTCACGACTTGCTATCCGAGCTGATGGCGAGGCCCTTGGCGATCCAGCCGCCATCGACGAAGATTTCCTGGCCGGTCACATAGGCGGAGGCTTCCGATGCCAGGAAAATGGCGGCGCCGACCATGTCGGCGGGTTGTCCCCAGCGGCCGAGCATGGTGTGGCGACGTCTCGCCTCGTGCATGGCAGGATCGGCATAACTCTTCGCGGTCATCTCGGTCGCGATGTAACCCGGCGCCAACGCGTTGACGCGGATGCCGTCCGGTGCGTAGTCGGCGGCCAGCGCGCGCGTCAGCCCGGCAAGACCCGCTTTCGCTGCCACATAGCCGGGATTGCCGGGAAAGCCGCGGACAGAATTGATGCTGGTGACGTTGACGATCGCCGCCGAGCCCGCGTTCTTCAGGAGCGGATAGGCGGCGAGGATGGTGGCATAGACGCCGGTGAGGTCGGTTGCGACCGTGGCGCGGAAGCGCGCGAGCTCGCTTTCGCTGCCTTGGGCGGGAAGGCTGATGCCTGCGGCATTCACGAGTGCGTCGATCCGTTCGCCTTTTGCCGCGATGGTGCCGAACGCGCTTTCGATCGCGCCGTCGTCGGAGAGATCGCAGGCAATCGCGATGACGCCCTGCGGCGCGGTCCCAGACCGGCTGAGGCCGAACACGGTGGCACCCGCATCCTGCAGGCCGCTCGCGATCGCCGCGCCAATGCCGCGCGAGGCGCCGGTGACTACCGCGATCTTGCCTGCGAGAGAGAAGGCGCTGAGATCAGGCATAGCCGTAACTGCGCATGATGGCGGCGCAAAGCTTGACATCCTCGGGACGATCGATCTGGAACATCTTGTGACGCTCCATCACGTGGAAGCCGATCTTGCCGCCGAGACGATTGTTCTGCTCGCGCAGGAGGGACGGGATCAGGACGTAGAACGAGCCGTTCTCGAGGTAGCGCTTCTCGATCTGCTGCCGCATGCGGCGGTTGCGATAGTCGTAGTTGATCGGCTCCGGGCCGCTCGCGCCGATCCGCCAATTGAAGTAATCCTCGACCTCGCAGACCGAGAGCAGGCTGTCGAGATGGTCACGATCGAAGGTCGCAAGCGCCTTCTCGATATCGCTGGGCTCGCGGATCGGCGATGTGGCCTGAAGCGCGACGATGCGCTCGAACCGTCCCAACCGCGCCTCGGTCGCATCAAGGGCATGCAGCCAGGCGGATTCGGAGGAAGCGAGGTCACCCGAAATGTCGTCAGGACGCCGCACGCCGACGGCTCCGGCGGCCTCGGCCGCGGCGAGGATATTGTCGCTGTCCGACGAGACCGCCACCACGTCGACGCCGCGTGCGGCGCGCGCCTGCTCGACCGTCCAGGCGATCAGCGGCTTGCCGCAGAGATCGAGCAGGTTCTTGTGCGGGATGCCCTTGGAGCCGCCACGCGCGGCGATCACGGCCAGTGTCTTGCGCGCCATCAGATGTGTCCCTCGAGACGCTCGAGCGCGATCCAGAAGCCTTCGCCCATGTTCTTGTGGCCCTGCCATATTTCAGGAATGAACGATGCCGTCGGCGCATGCTTGCGCAGCACCTGTCCGATCTCGTCGAAATCGATCTCGCCTTCGCCGATCTGCAGACCTTCGCCGTCGAGTCCCTTAGCGTCGCCGAAATGCAGATGCGCGGTGTGTGGCCCGAGCTGGGCGAGCCCTTGCGCGAAGTCGAAGCCGAAATGATTGGCGGCGAGCTTGGTATGGGAGATATCGACGCACATGCGCAGATCATGCTTGGCGCAGAAGGCCGCCGATTCCTCCGGGAAGATGAAGATATTCTGGTGGCGCTGGCCGCCGAAATGCCAGGGAAACGGGGCCATGGTCTGCGGCGTCAGCTCGACTCCGTCCATGTCGAGCTCGGTCAAGCTCTGCGCAAAGATACGGTAGCGCTCGGCTTTCTCCTCCGGCGGCAGCGGCTCGTCCATGGTGAAGCCGCCGATATTGGCGACGATCGGCGGACGCTTGGTCTTGGGAAAGAACTTCTTCAGGCCGCGGGTGATGTCGATCACCGCCTGCGTCTGCTCCAGCGAATAGCGCCGCAGCGCTTCGTCGGGAGTTGCGAGGTCCATCAGCTTGGAGCCGGCAAACAGCTCCGGCGCATGCACGACGAAGCCGAGATCATAGGTGCCGGACAGATACGCTGCGGGATCGCGCTCCATGTCGCTGTAGCTGAGATGGAATTCGATGATGTCGGGTTCGCAGATCTCCAGGAAGCGTTCGGTATCGTGATAGCGCACCGGCACGCCCCAGGGCCGGTCGAAACGGTAGCGCCGTGCCTTGGCGACGCCTTCGTCGAGGTCGCTCTGGAAGAAATAGTCGTCGGCTGCCATCGTCCGCGTCAGCTTGCGGCCGAGCAGCGCCGGCATCTTCAGAGGCGACAAGCCTTGACCCGGACTCTTCACCGCGATGTCGGTCTCGGAGATCACGGTGCCGGCCGATAGGTCGCGCGCGGCCACCAGGCTCTTGGCGAGGTTTTCGCGGTTGATCAGCTCACCCTGGCTCAGCGCGCGTTCAGCAAGCTTCTCGCCGCGCGCCGCCTCGACCTCGCGGATGCCGGAGACGAGTGCCTTGAATTCCTCCGGCTCCAGGCTCGCGGCATGGTCGGGACCCTCCATCTCGCGGTCGAGCGTGATGTGGCGTTCGATGATGACGGCGCCGAGCGCGACGGCGGCGGTCGAAACGGCAATGCCGCGCTCGTGACCTGAATAGCCGACGACCGGATGGATCTCGCGCAGCGTCTCCATGAAACGCAAATGGATGTTGTGGAGCGCTGCCGGATAGGTGCTCTGACAGTGCAGGAGCGCGTAGCTGGCATTGCGGTCGTCGAGGAATTTCGCCGCGGCCTTGATCTCGTCGGTCGTGCTCATGCCGGTCGAGACGATCAGCGTCTTGCCGGTCGTGGTGAGGCGAGCGAGCAGCGGCAGATTGGTGAGGTCGGCCGAGGCGACCTTGTAGGCCTCTACGCCGAAGCCTTCGAGCACGGCAACGCTCTTGGCGTCCCAGGGTGTGCAGAGATACTGGATGCCCTTCGCTGCGCAGTACTCCGCGATCTTCTTCTGCTCTGCCGTCGGCAGCTCGAAGCGGCGCAGGAGATCGAGCGTATATTCGACGGCGAGGTCGTCGTCTTTCCCGGACAGGCTCGAGGCGCGATAGACCTCGTCGAGCTTGCGCATCTGGAATTTGGCGCAATCCGCGCCGGCCGCGACTGCGGCGTCGACCAGTGCGATGGCGCGGTCGAAATCGCCATTATGGTTGTTGCCGATTTCGGCGATGACGTAACAGGGTTCATCGTCGCCCAGAAGACGGTGGCCGATGCGGATCGGAGCAGAAGGTTTGGGCGATGTCATCAACATTCTCGTCTCTTATGCGTCAGGCGAGCTGCGTGGGCACGCGCGACTTCCACGTCCGCAGACCGTTCTCCTCGAACATGATGCGCGAGCAGCTATGCCCCTGCTGTTCCAGTGCCGCGATGAGCTGGTAGCGCTCGAACGGACGTACGAAGAACATGAAGTAACCGCCGCCGCCGGCGCCGAGCAGCTTGCCGCCGACCGCGCCATGCTGTTTGGCAAAATCGTAGATCGCGTCGATCGCGTCCGAGGAGATCTTCGAGCTCAGCTTCCGCTTGGCGTGCCAGGCCTCGTCGATCAACCGGCCGCATTCGAGGAGCTGGCCGCGCAGCAGATGCCGCCTTATGTCGCGTGTCACTTCCTTCTGCTTGGCAGCCGCGGCGACGGCGTCGCTGGTCTCGTGCTGAGCCTTCTGGTCGCGGTGAATGGCACCGGAATCGCGGCCGGAGCCGGTGTAGCAGAGCACCAGGCTCTCCTCGAGCTCGGCGATGATGTTGGGATCGAGGCGAAGCGGCACGATGGTGTTCTGGTCGGAGAAGAACTCCATGTGATTGAAGCCGCCGAACACGGTGGCGTACTGATCCTGCCAGCCCCCGGGAATGTTGAGCATCAGCCGCTCGGCCTGGAAGGCCATCTCCGCGATTTCGTGGCGGTCCCACTGATCCCCGCGGAATTCGTTGAAGCAGCCGATGATCGCGGACGAGACCACCGCGGAGCCGCCGAGACCGGAACCGACCGGGAAGTCGGCTGACACCTCGAGCTCGAAGCCGTAAGTCGGCTTGATCAGACGCACGACCGACTTGATCAGCGCGAGATCTCCGCCCGTTCCGAGCTCTGCGAGATTGTCGGCCTCGACCGTGCGGCGGAAGTCGTGCGAGTAGATCCGGATGCTGGGATCGCTCCGGCGCCGCAACGTCGCGTGTGCGTACATCTTGATCGTGGCGCTGATGACCGCGCCTCCGTCATTCGCCACGAAGTAATGCGTCAGGTCGGTGCCGCCACCGGAGAAGCTGATCCGCACCGGCGAGCGGGCGCGGGCGAACACCTCGCTCTCTTCCGAGAGGTTGAACAGCTCGCGGCTGAATACGTCGACCAGCCGTCCCTCGCCATCGAGGATCGGCACCACGTGCACACGCTGGTCGAGCAGCTTGAGGATCTGCTCGCGCGGTCCGCCGGTCGGCGCCCAGACGAAGTTGCGATTGATGCACGACGCAACCCGGTCCTGGATCGTGATGCCGGTCAGCATGCGTCTACGGATGTCACCGTCCGTCACGGCGCCGACGATTCGTCCGCTTGCGTCCTGCGCGAACAGGATTCCGAGCATGTTCGCATTCAGGCGCCGGAAGGCTTCCTCAATGGTCTCGGTCTCGGCGATGGTGACGAGGGTTCGTTCAAGCACGTTTTGGGGTCCAGGAAGGGCCAATTCCAGGCCATATCGTAGCAGGGGTTGGTAATACGGGAGCCGCAGGGACGATGCAAGGTTCCTGCGCCGGGTGCATCGCGCCAATATGGCTGCCGCCACGCACTCCGGTCGGCCCGTAGCCGATTTACATTGGCAGCGGTTTCTATAGAAGGCTCCGCAAGCGGTCTACGCGACATGTAGGTGATTGGAATCAGCTCGGGGATCAAGCACGGGCATCACGACGGTGCGGCGGTTCTGCTGCGCGACGGCGAGTTGGTCGCAGCCGCGGAGGAGGAGCGATTCACGCTGGCGCACCATGCGCGCGGCAAGCTGCCGCGTGGCGCGATCGGATTCTGCCTCAAGCAAGCCGGCATCACCATGCGCGATGTCGACTGGATCTGCTCGCCGCTGAAGACCTTCACGAATTACGCGCAGCCTCTCACCGAATATTTCAAATATCAGTTCGGCCACAGCCCGAAGATCGAACTCTACGACCATCATCTCTGTGAGGATGGAGGAGATTTTGGGTCCGCGGCGGCTGCGCGGCCAACCGCTCGACCAGCGCCTGACCGACATCGCCGCGAGCGGCCGGAAGCAGCTCGAGATCGTCACCACCGAGGTTGATCCGCACTCCGATTCAAGAGACCGGCTGCGGCGACGTCTGCATCGCCGGCGGCGTCGGACTGAACCTGCAAGATGAACATGGAGATCGCGGCCGAGCCCTCCGTGAAGCGTCTCTACGTGCCGCCGGTGCCGCATGACGCAGGTGTGGCGCTGGCCTGATCGGCGAGTTAGCGAAGGCGACCCCTCTGCCGGTTCTGATCAACACCAGCCTCAACACCAACGAGCAGCCGACGGTGAACGCTCCGCTGAAGGCGTTACATACGTATTCTGCTCGGGCCTGGACGTGCTCTATCTCGGCAATTAACGACTATCGAAGTCGATCTGAGATTACCGCTCGTCCGCGATCACCTTGCCGTCGTTGGGCAGTACGCCGGGGTTGACCAGCTCGACGGTGCCGCCGAGTTTCGTCACGGCGCGCAAGGTGCCTGCGATCTCTTCGCGTAGCGCCTCGCTCGCCGCCGCCGTTTCCGCTTTCAGCGTCATTGCGTCGGTCTCGCCCTCTCGTGTGACGACGAGGCGTAGTCTGCCGAGCGCGGAATGACGCTTGCCGATCTCGGCGATCTGCTCGGGACGGACGAACATGCCCTTGACCTTGGTGGTCTGGTCGGCGCGGCCCATCCAGCCCTTGATGCGCATATTGGTGCGCCCGCAGGGGCTCGTGCCGGGCAAGGCCGCGGTGAGATCGCCGAGCGCGAGCCGGATCCAGGGATGGTGCGGGTCGAGCGAGGTGACGACGATCTCGCCGACGTCGCCCGGCGCTACCGGATCTCCGGTACCGGGCTTGACGATCTCCAGGATCAGGTCCTCATTCACGACCATGCCTTCGCGCGCCTCGGTCTCGAACGCGACAATGCCGAGATCGGCGGTGCCGAAGGCCTGATAGGCGTCGATTCCGCGCGCCTTGATCTCTGCCTGGAGCGAAGGCGGGAAGGCCGCGCCCGAAACGAGCGCGCGCTTGATCGAGGAGACGTCGCGACCCGAGCTTGCGGCGGCGTCGAGCAGGATCTTCAGGAAGTCCGGCGTGCCGCTATAGCCGACCGGCCGGTAGGCCTCGATCAGCTCGAATTGTTGTTCCGTATTGCCCGGGCCAGCCGGGATCACCGCGCAGCCGAGCGCGCGCGCCGACGCATCGAAGATGAACCCCCCGGGGGTGAGATGGTAGCTGAAGGTATTGAGGACGACGTCATCGGGACGGAACCCGGCCGCGAACAGCGCCCTCGCGCCGCGCCAGGGATCGGCCTGCCGCCCTTCCGGCTCGAAGATCGGGCCGGGGGAGGTGAAGAGGCGCGCGAACGAGCCGGGAGCTGCCGCGACGAAGCCTCCGAAGGGCGCAGACGCCTTGTGCATGGCGGGCAGTTCCGACTTGCGCAACAGCGGCAGGCCTGCCAGAGCCGCCCTGGAGGTCACGGCGGCGGGATCGAACCCTTTGAGCCGCTCGGCATAGGCCGGGGCGGCCATGGCGGCTCGCAGCACTTCCGGGAGGCGGGCGAACAGGTCGGCCTCGCGCGCGGCTTGCTCACGCGTCTCGCGCGCGTCGTAATGGGCGGTCATGGCTATTTTTTCCGTGTTGGCATCCGTTGCGCGCCGCCACCGGCATGGCTATCAGACCGCCATTGGCGAGGCTTGAAGGGGACCCGATGGCGGACGAAGGAATCATTGCGGCGGACGAGGCGTCGAACGTCGTCGTGCGCCTGAAGCGCCGCATGATCGACGAGGCGCTGCCGCTGTGGTCGACGATCGGCTGGGATCACGCCGCGGGCGGCTTCATCGACCGGCTGCACCGCGATGGCGCAGCGGATGCGGCCGCGCCCCGGCGCGTGTTTGTGCAGGCCCGCCAGATCTGGTGCTACGCCAAGGCGGCACAGATGGGCTGGTATCCTGACGGACGCACCATCGCGCTGAAGGGGCTGGAGCATCTGCTGGGCAGAGCGAAATCGCCCGATGGCCGGCCCGGCTATGTGCACCGGCTGACGCCGGAAGGATCGGTGCTGGATGCCCGGCGCGATGCCTATGACCACGCATTCATCCTGTTTGCGCTCGCCAGCGTCTATGCGCTCGACCAGGATGCGCAGGTCCGCGCCGAGATCGATGCGCTGCTCGCCTTCCTCGACGGCCATCTGCGCTCGCCGCATGGTGGCGTTCACGAAGGCCTTCCGGTCTCGCTGCCGCGCCGGCAGAACCCGCACATGCATCTGTTCGAGGCGATGATCGCGTGCTTCGAGGCGACCCACGATCTGTCGTTCCAGAACCGTGCCGGAGAATTCTTCGCACTGTTCCTGGCCAATCTCTACGACAAGCAGAAGCACGTGTTGTCGGAGTATTTCGAGGAGGACTGGTCGAAGATCGAGCCGGTCAGCGTCGAGCCGGGCCACCAGGCGGAATGGGTCTGGCTGCTGAAGGGATTTGAGCGCATGACGGGTTGTCCGACCGGGCAGCGGCGCGCGGAGCTGCTGGCGACCGCGCTGCGCTATTGCGACGGGGCGACGGGCTGCCTGATCGACGAGGGCGATGCGAGCGGCAACATCCGCCGCGGCACGCGCCGGCTGTGGCCGCAGACCGAGATCGCGAAGGCGTGGATCGCGCAAGCCGAGTCCGGCGAGGCGGGGGCGGCGGATGAGGCGCGCGCGGCGCTGGTGCGGCTCGAACGGCATTATCTCAGCCATCCCGTGAAGGGCGGCTGGTACGACCAGTTCGATCGCGACGGCAAATCGCTGATCGACACCATTCCTGCCTCTTCGTTCTATCATGTTCTCTGCGCAGTCACGGAAGCGGAGCAGGTGCTGGGCTAGGCTCTTGCGGATCACAGCCACCGCTTGCGCCGCTTGAAGCTCTTGAGATTCTTGAAGCTCTTTCGCTGGTCGCCGGCGCCGCCGAGGTAGAATTCCTTGACATCCTCGTTGTCGCGCAATTCGTCGGCGCTGCCATCGAGCACGACCTTGCCTTGTTCCATGATGTAGCCGTGGCTTGCCACCGAGAGCGCAGCGCGTGCGTTCTGCTCGACCAAGAGGATGGTGACGCCGAGATCGCGGTTGATCTTCTGGATGATCGAGAACACTTCCTTGACCAGCAGCGGCGACAGGCCCATCGAAGGCTCGTCCATCAAAATCATCTTCGGGCGCGCCATCAGGGCGCGGCCGATCGCGAGCATCTGCTGCTCACCGCCGGAGAGATAGCCGGCAAGGCCAGTGCGCTCCTTCAGGCGCGGGAAGTAATTGAAGACCATCTCGAGATCGGCATCGATCTCGCGGTCCCTGCGGGTGAAGGCGCCGAGCTTGAGGTTCTCCAGCGACGTCATGTCGGCGACGATGCGCCGGCCCTCCATCACCTGGAAGATGCCGCGGCGGACGATCTTGTCGGGGTCGATGCCGTTGATCCGCTCGCCTTCGAACAGGATCTCGCCGCGCGTCACCTCGCCGTCTTCGGTCTTGAGCAGCCCCGAGATTGCCTTCAGCGTCGTCGACTTGCCGGCGCCGTTGGCCCCCAGCAGCGCCACGATCGCGCCCTTGGGCACGTCGAGGCTGAGGCCGCGCAGCACCAGGATGACGTCGTCATAGACGACCTCGATGTTGCACACGGCGAGGAGGGGCGCGGGTGCCACAACGGTAGGAGTTGAGCGGGTTGCTTCAATGATTTGGGACATGCGACTTCATTCTCCGCTGTTGTCACCCGCGAAGGCGGGTGACCCAGTATTCCAGAGGCGCCGGAGATTCATCGTGAAGCCGCGGCGTACTGGATCCCCCGCCTTCGCGGGGGATGACAGTGTTCGTTTGGTAGAAGCCGGACTCACCACCCAAGCAATTCCGGCTTGCGCGGCAGCTCGACGGTCTTGACCTTCTCGAGCTTGATCGTCCCCTTGGCCATGAGGTCGTTGAGGTCGCCGTCGGTCGCGCCGGAGACCTTGGTGCGATAGAGATCGACCTTCAGCGTGCCGCGGTGGTCCTTGTCGGTCCAGGTCGAGGGATTGCAGACGCCTTCCATTCCGGCCGGCACCCAATCCTTCTTCTGGTAGAAGCCTTTGGCGACGTTCTCGCCGTTGGCGCCACCATTCTTGGCGGCCCAGTCGATCGCCTCCTTCATGTACAGCGCCGAGCAGACGGCCGCGACGTAGTGCACGGGACGATAGACTTTGCCGGTGGGGTCGGACATCTTCGAGATCTCCATCACCGTCTTCATGCCGGGCGCATCGCCGCCCCAGCTCACCGCGGTGCGCAGCGGGAAGATCACACCATTGGCGGCATCGCCGGCGGTCTTGGCGGCGTTCTCGTCCATACCCCAGACATTGCCGAGGAACTGGATATCGACGCCGGCGGTCTTGCAGGCCTTCATCACTGAGATGTTGGAGGCGGCGGTGTTGCCGAGATAGGCGTAGTTGGCGCCCGAGGACTTCAGGCTCAGGCACTGCGCACTGTAGTCACCGGGCGCGAGCGCAAACACCAGCGGCGGCAGCACCTCGAACCCGAGCTCCTGCGCCATGGCTTCACCGGCGGCCTTCGGTGCGTTCGGATAGGGATGGTTGGCTCCCATGTGCACGAATTTGGGCTTGCCGGGCTTGCCTTTGGCCTTCCAGTCCTCGGCTGCCCACATCAGCATCGCGCGCAGCGCGTCCGAATAGCTCGGGCCGTAGAAAAAATTGTAGGGAGCAGGCTTGGCCTTGCCGCTGACACCTTCGGGATCGGTGAGGGCGGCGGCATAGGAGCCGGACATGTCGGGGATCTTGTCCTGGGCGAGGAAGCCGGTCAGCGCCTCGGTGTCGGCGGTACCCCAGCCCATGATCGCCGCGACCTTGCTGTCCGGTGCCGACCACTTCTTGTAGAGCGCGATCGCGCGGGGCACCTGGTAGCCGTAATCGTTGGTGTCGAGGTTGACCTGCTTGCCGCCGATGCCGCCGTTCTTGTTGACCCAGGCGAAGGTGTCGGCGACGGCCTGGCCATACGGCGTGCCGACGTCAGAGGTGCCGCCGGAATAATCCGCGAGATGCCCGATCGCGATCTGCGCCTGTGCGCTTGCCGAGAATGCGGCGATCGCCAGCGCGAGCGATGCGGTGCTCAAAAAGGTCTTCATCGTCATGGGTCGGTTCCTCCTGTTTATTGTTTAACTGCGTTGCCCGCGCTCAATGCGAGAACGGGTAGAGTTTCCAGTACGCCTTGATCTGCCGCCAGCGATGCGCGAGGCCGTCGGGCTCGAACATCAGGAACGCGATGATGATCACCCCGATCGCGATCTCGCGCAGGAATGTGATGTTGTTGTTCAGCGACAGCGCTTTGTCGATCGCGCCACCCTTCAAATACAGGCTGAGGAATTCCATCGACTCCGGCAGCAGCACCACGAAGGCGGTGCCCATCAGCGTGCCCATGATCGAACCGGTGCCGCCGATGATGATCATGGCCAGGAACAAGATCGAGCGCTCGATGCCGAAACCCTCCTGGGAGACCACGAGCTGATAGTGCGCGTAGAGCGCGCCGGCGATGCCGGCGAAGAAGGCGGCGAGGCCAAACGACAGCGTGCGGTACTTGGTGAGATTGATGCCCATGATCTCGGCTGAGAGATAATGGTCGCGTATGGCCACCAGCGCGCGGCCGTCGCGCGTGCGCATCAGGTTGGTGACGAGGATGTAGCTCGCGAGCACATAGGCCAGCACGACGTAGAAATACTGTCTGTCACCCCGCAGCGTGTAGCCGAAGATCGAAAACGGTTCGGCGCTCGCCGGCACCGATCCGCCGGAAAACCATTCGGCGCGGGAGAAGAAGTCGAGGAGGATGTATTGTGCTGCAAGGGTCGCGATGACCAGGTAAAGACCTTTCAGCCGCGCCGCGGGGATACCGAAGATCAGCCCGACCAGCGCGGTGATGACGCCGGCAAGGGGGATCGCGAAGAATACCGGGATCGGGGCGTTGTTGGAGATGTAGGCCGAGGTGAAGGCGCCGAGCAGAAAGAAAGCGGCGTGCCCGATCGAAATCTGGCCGGTGAAGCCGACCAGGATGTTGAGACCGAGCGCCGCGATCGAGAAGATGCCGATCTGGATCAAAATGCTCAGCCAGTAGCCGCTGAAGAATTGCGGCGCGAGGCAGAGCAGCAGAACGCCGGCGATGGCGAAGTTGCGGCTGGTCGTGGTCGGGAAGATCGTGGTGTCCGCCGCATAGGAGGTGCGGAAATCACCAGCAGGGATGAGGGCAGGGCCGGCCATGGGTCAGATCCGCTCGATGTCGTGGGTGCCGAACAGGCCGTAAGGCTTGATCATCAGCACTATGATAAGGACGTAAAACGGCGCGATCTCGTAGAGATTGCCCCAGTGCAGGTACTGGCTGTCGATATATTGGGCGACATTCTCGAGCAGTCCGATGATGATGCCGCCGAGTACGGCGCCGCCGACGGAATCGAGCCCGCCGAGGATCGCCGCCGGAAATACCTTGATGCCGTACGCGGCAAGGCCCGAGGACACGCCGTTCACGACCGCAACGACGACTCCGGCGACGGCCGACACCGTCGCCGAGATCGCCCAAGCCATCGCGAACACGCTCTTCACGGAGATGCCGAGCGACTGCGCGACCTGTTGGTTGAACGCGGTGGCGCGCATGGCGAGGCCGTATTTCGAGGCGCGGAAGAACCAGGCCATGCCGATCATCATGGCGACGGACACCACAAGACTCATGACATAGACTGTCTGGATCTGGAGACCGAACAGGCTGACCGACTGGCTTTCGAACACGCGCGGGAACGGTTGCGGGTTGACTCCGAACATCCACTTCAGCGTCGCCTGGAGCACGGTGGACAGGCCGATCGTCACCATGATCACGGAGATGATGGGCTCGCCGATCATCGGCCGCAGGATCAGGACCTGGACCGCGATGCCGAACACGAACATGAACACCAGCGTGATCGGCATGCCGATCCAGAATGGCACCTGGTATTTGGCGAGCAATGCCCAGCACACCCAGGCGCCGACCAGTAGCAGCTCGCCTTGCGCGAAATTGACGACCTGAGTCGCTTTGTAGATCAGCACGAACGACATCGCGACCACGCCATAGAGCGTACCGACCACGAGGCCGTTGACCAGAAGCTGGATGAGAAAGGCGGTGTTCATGTCGCGGCCCGCGCAAAATGCAAAAGCGATGACGGTGTACCCTCTCCCCTCGCGGGAGAGGGTGGCTTCGCGAAGCGAAGACGGGTGAGGGGGTGTCTCGGCCGGGGAGGCGTGGAGAGAGCACCCCTCACCCGAGTGAGGCCGCGGCTCCCGGCGGAGACGCCCTCTCCCACAAGGGGAGAGGGCGCAGCAATCCGAATCACGCTCGTGATTGAAACGAAGTTCACTCCGCAGCCTCCGCCATGTGCCTCTGTCCGCCCAGATCCACGACGCGCAGCGTCGTTCGCACGCGCTGCGTGGTGCCGTCCTGGAAGCGGATCACGGTATCGACGGGGATGTCGGAAACGCCGCGGTAGATCGCGTCGATGATGCCTTCGTACTTCTCGTTGATGACGCCGCGGCGGACCTTTCTCGTGCGGGTAAGCTCGCCATCGTCGGCATCGAGCTCCTTGTAGAGCAGAAGGAAGCGCGAGATGCGTTGGGCCGGCGGCAGCGTGGCGTTGACGGTCTCGACCTCCTTCTGCAGCAGCGCATAGACTTCGGGCCGCGAGGCGAGGTCGCTGTAGGTGGTGAAGGAGAGGCGGTTCTTCTCCGCCCATTTCGAGATGATGGAATAGCGGATGCAGATCATCGCCGCGAGCGCGTCGCGGCCGGCGCCCAGCACCACGGCTTCCGCGATATACGGCGAGAACTTCAGCTTGTTCTCGATGAACTGCGGGGAGAAGCGCTCGCCGCGCGAGGTCTCGGCGAGGTCCTTGATGCGGTCGATCACAACGAGCTGCCCGTCGCCGTTGAAATAGCCGGCATCGCCCGAGCACATCCAGCCGTCCTTGATGTCGGCGACGCTGGCCTCGGGATTCTTGTAATAGCCGAGGAACATGTTGGGATGGCGCACCACGATCTCACCGACGCCGTGGACGTCGGCATTGTCGATGCGGATTTCGATGCTGTCGGCCATCGGCACGCCAGTGGTGTCAGGGTCGACCTTGCCCTCGGGGTGCAGCGTGTAGGCGCCCAAGAGCTCTGTCTGGCCGTAGAGCGTGCGCAGCGGCACGCCCATGGCCTGGAAGAACTTGAACGTATCGGGGCCGAGCGCCGCACCGCCGGTCGCGGCCGACCGCAGGCGGGTAAAGCCGAGGCGATCGCGCAGCGCGCGGAACAGGATCGCGTCGGCAAAGCCGGAGCGCTTGCCCTGTTCGAGTGCGGCGAGCCCGCTCTTCATGCCGACATCGAACAGCCGCTGCTTGAAGGGCGTTGCATCCATCACCTTGGCGCGGACGTCGGCAGCAATGGATTCCCAGACGCGGGGTGCGAACAGCACGAAGGTCGGCGCGATCTCGCGCAGATCGTTCATCATCGTGTCCGGCTCTTCGACGAAGTTGATCTTCATCCGGCACAAGAGGCCTTTGCCGAGCACGTAGACCTGCTCCATGATCCAGGGCAGCGGCAGCACCGAGACGTATTCGTCATCCGGTCCCTTCGGATCGAAGGCGAGATAGGTCGCGCAATGGCCGAGCACGCGGCCGGCTGCGAGCATCGCAAGTTTGGGATGCGAGGTGGTGCCCGATGTCGTGCAGAGGATCGCGACGTCCTCTCCCTTGGTGGCATCGACCAGCCTGTCGTAAAGCTCCGGTTCGCGCGCTGCACGGGCCCGGCCGAGCTCAGCAAATTTCTCGGCCGACATCAGCCTGGGATCGTCGTATTTCCGCATCCCGCGCGGATCGGAATAGATGATGTGCTTCAGCTTCGGCACGCGCTCGGCGAGGGTGAGCAGCTTGTCGACCTGCTCCTCGTCCTCGGCGAAGACCAGCTGTGCTTCACCATAATTCAGCAGATAGGAGGCCTCTTCATCCAGCACGTCGCGATAGAGCCCGAGGCTGAGGCCGCCGATCGCATGCGTTGCGACTTCCGCCGCGACCCAGTCCGGCCGGTTGTCGCCGATGATGCCGATGACGTCACCGCGACCAAGGCCGAGCTCGACCAGGCCAAGCGCGAAATCGCGCACCCGTGCCTGGTAGTCGTTCCAGGTGAAGATGCGCCACAGCCCGAGATCCTTCTCGCGCAGTGCGATGTCGTTGCCGTGCTCCCTGGCATTGAGCCGGAGCATCTTCGGGTAGGTGTCGGCCTGCGCGAGGCGGCCCGCATAATCCATCATGCCGCGCTCTCCTGCGCCTGAGGAGCATCGTCGGGATCGATCAGCACCTCGTCCTCTTCGCCGAGATAGGCGCGCTTGACGTGCGGATCGGCGAGCACGGTCGCCGGATCGCCCTCGGCGATCTTCTTGCCGAAATCAAGCACCATGACGCGATGGGAGATGTCCATCACCACGCCCATGTCGTGCTCGATCATCACCACCGTCATCCCGAACTCCTCGTTGAGGTCGACGATGTAGCGGGCCATGTCCTCCTTCTCCTCGAAGTTCATGCCGGCCATGGGCTCGTCGAGAAGAATGAGGCGCGGCTCCAGCGCCATGGCGCGGGCGAGCTCGACGCGCTTGCGCAGGCCGTAGGAGAGGGTGCCCGCAGTCGCCTTCCGCACCGACTGCAGATCGAGGAAGTCGATGATCTCCTCGACCTTGCGACGGTGCTCGAGCTCCTCCCTGCGCGCGCCGGTGAGCCAGTACAGCGAGCCCGTGAGAAAGTTGTTCTTCAAGAGGTGATGGCGGCCGACCATGATGTTGTCGAGCACGCTCATATGGTGGAACAGCGCCAGGTTCTGGAAGGTACGGCCGATGCCGAGCGAAGCGCGTGCATTCGGCGTCAAACCGGTGATGTCGCGGCCCTGATAGAACAGCTGGCCTTCGGTCGGCTTGTAGCGGCCGGAAATACAGTTCACGATCGAGGTCTTGCCGGCGCCGTTGGGACCGATGATCGAGAACAGCTCGCCTTCCCTGATGGCGAAGCCGACATCGGTCAGCGCTCTGACGCCGCCGAATCGCAAGGACACGCCGCGCACTTCGAGACTGGTAGCCACCAACGAATCCCTCCCGGTCATGGCGCATTTTAGCGGCGCTCTTCGTCCGTTCTGTCGGGCGATCCTAGTACGGCGGTCGCGGCGAGGCCATGCAACAGATGGTCTCGACCGGAGCCGCACCGCTCTCGTTCCCCGTTTGGGATCAAAAGCCGCATCGCCCGAGGTGGTCCTCAATAGGGGAAAGCGCTATTTTGAAATGTCTCCCGGCTGACAATTCTGCGACAAAGTTTTTCGGGCGGCAGCGGCTTTCATCTTTGGTCGAATGGCGGTCGAAACCATCATGTTGCACTGCAACAGAAGGCGGAGTGACGAAACGGTGCGGCTGGCCGCGAGATCATGATTTCAGAAGATCATCTGAAGCGCGTCGCCGCCTGGTCGCGGGAGCTCACACAAGCGGAGATCGAGGTCGCGCGTGCCGGAATCACGGAGCGGTCCTACGGCACCGGCGAGAGCGTGTTCATGCGCGGCGATATTTTTGCCTATTGGGCCGGCATGGTGAGCGGCCTTGCCCGTATGGGCGGGGTCTCGCGCGACGGCAAGGAGACCAGCCTTGCGGGGCTGACGGCGGGGGCCTGGTTCGGCGAGGGCAGCGTGCTCAAGAACGAGCCGCGCCGTTATGACGTTGTCGCGCTGCGCGACAGCCGCGTCGCACTGATGGAACGCAGCGCCTTCATGTGGCTGTTCGAGAACAGCGTCGGCTTCAACCGCTTCCTGGTGCGCCAGCTCAACGAGCGGCTCGGCCAGTTCATCGGTATGCTCGAGGTCAACCGGACGCTCGATGCCACCGCGCGCCTCGCCCGCAGCATCGCTTCGCTGTTCAATCCGATCCTCTATCCGGAATCGACCGCGCACCTGGAGATCACCCAGGAGGAGATCGGCGCACTCTCCGGCATGTCCCGCCAGAATGCGAACCGCGCGCTGAACCGACTGGAGAAGGAGGGGCTGCTGCGGCTGGAATATGGCGGTGTCACCATCCTCGATATCGAGCGGCTGCGCGGGTACGGGGATTAGTGCGGATATTCGTCACCGCGCATTGGCGGGGGCATGTACTGGCCAGAGGTCGGCGCGCCAGCGCACCGCGATCGCCATCATCGCGACGAACCCTGCGACCGCATAGAGCGACCCCGTCGCGGAATAGCCGATGATGTCGATCAGGCTGCCGGCTGCGAGCAGCCCGATCGGCAAGCCGTAGATCACCATCATGCGCACCCCCATGACGCGGCCGCGCAGATGTGCGCTCGCGGTGCGCATCAGGATCACGGCAGCCGAGATCATCGACATGCTCTGGGCGATGCCGGCGAGAACGAGGCAGGCCATGGCCACCGGTAAGGCCCTGATCTCGACGAACACCAGCAGCATGGCGTACCAGGCCAGCGTCGCGCCGATCAGAAGCCGGGCAATGCGCACGCCACTGACCAGGCTTAGCGTGATGGAGCCGATCAGAGAGCCAACGGCGAAACTCGCCGAGAGATAACCAAGGCCGGTCTGGTCGGTATGAAAGATCTCCCGCGCGATGTAGGGCAACAATCCGCCCGTGAAGGGAAATGCGGTAAGATTGGCCAGGAACGCGACGCACAGCGCCGCGCGCATTCCCGGGCCATTCCAGGCATAGACGATGCCTTCCTTCAGATCGCCCAGCAATCTCGAAACGGCGTCACTGTCCGCCGGGAGATCGCTCGTGGCGACAGGCCTTTTCGGCCGTGTCAGGCAGAGCATCAGAAGCGCAGCCGCGAGGTAGAGACCGGCGATCGCCACATACACGAGGCCAATGCCAAGAAGCGCGAACAGCCCGGCGCCCGTCAGTGCTCCGGCGATGCGGGCGCTGTCCTGGGTTGTGCGCGCAACGCTGATGGCGCCCACCAGTTGCTCGGGCGGCATGATCTCGGCCAGCAGCGCGCCCCGGACGCCGAGATCGGAGGGACGAATCAGGCCCATGATCGCGACGATCACCATGACGCTGAGCGGGGACAAATGACCGCTCAGCGCCAGGACCATGATGGTCGAAGAGAGTGCCGTATAGGCGAGACGCATCACGACCAGGAGATCGCGATGACCCATGCGATCGCCGATCATGCCGAACACGGGCGCGACCAGTGTTCCGACGAACTGGAGTGAAGCGAGCACGGTGAGCAGCAGCACCGAGCCGGTCTCTACGATGATGTACCAGCCGAGCACCAGCGTCTCGACCTCGAAGGCCCAGGAGGTGAGCAGGTCGGACGGCCACTGGAAGCGATAGTTGCGGATGCGAAATGGCGCGAGCGCGGAAGGTTCTGCGGATGTGCTCAAGATGCGACGACGGGTTTCACGGCGATTCCCTGCCCTTATTCATTTGTTCTTCTGTTTGGGAGGGTAGCCCCGGCGAACGCCCTGTCAATTGACGCTACCGCATGCCACCATGCTTTGCCGACGACGTGCGGTGCGCCAGAGCGCCCGCAGCATTGCTTCGCCGCCCATACTGAGATGTAGGTTGCCGCCGCTTGCTCTTCCGGCGCGCAAAGCCCATGCTGGTCTGCATCCTGGGACCCATTTGGTAGGGCCAGCAGATTGCGCCATCGCGGCTTCCGCGAGGACTTGAGCCATGAACTGCTCGGGTTGTGGTTTCGAGGTTCAGAGCGGCTTTGCCTTCTGCCCGAAGTGCGGCATGAAGCAGCCGAACGCGTGCCCCGGCTGCGGCTTTCCATGCGCACCGGATTTTGTCTACTGCCCGAAATGCGGCTCTCTCGTCAGCGGGTCCAGCAATGACGGCGGACAGGCATCGGCGCAGACGAGCCCGGCGACACTCAGATCGTCTTCGCCACCGCTCCTGCAGGCGGCTCAAGGCGAATTTCGACCGCCGTCGGACAATGTCGATAGCGAAGCAAACCGCCGCACCATCACCGTGCTGTTTGCCGACCTCAGCGGCTTCACTGCGATGAGCGAGCGGCTCGACCCAGAGGTCATGCAGACGCTTCAGAACCAGTTGTTCGAGGAGCTGACGGCCGCGGTGCAGAGCTTCGGCGGCTTCGTGGACAAGTTCATCGGCGATGCGATGCTCGCGCTGTTTGGTGCGCCGGCTGCGCACGAGGACGACCCCGAGCGGGCGGTCCGCGCTGCCCTCGACATGATCAGCCGAACAGCGCGCCTCAGCGAGCGCGCGAGGGCCTACGCCGGTTCACCGTTGCAGCTCCATGTCGGCATCAACACCGGCCATGTCGTCGCGGGTGGGTTAGGCGTGGGCGTTGCCAAATCCTATTCGGTGACCGGCGATACCGTGAATACGGCGCAGCGATTGCAGTCGATGGCGTCTCCGGACGAGGTGCTGGTCGGGCCGTTGACCCACCGTCAGACGCGACATGCGTTCTCCTATGACTCGCTCGGCGAGATCTCGCTCAAGGGCAAGATGGGCGGCGTGCTGGTCCATCGTCTAAAGGGACCGCTCGATACGCCCCGCACGGCACGTGGCCTCGACACGCTGGGGCTCGATGCACCACTGATCGGGCGCGACGCCGAGCTTGCGCGCGTGATCGGCAGCCTTGATCGCGCCTGCGGCGGTGCGGCTCAACTGGTACGGCTGGTTGGCGAAGCGGGCATCGGGAAAACGCGGCTGGTGAACGAATTCGTCGCCCGTATCCGCGATGAGGATCGCTTCGCAGGCGTAGCGATCCGACAGGCGGTTTGCTCGCCGCTCGGCGAACAATCCTACGGAGCACTCGCCGCCGTGCTGCGTAGCGCCTATGGCATCGCAAAGAAGGCCGGCGTCGCAGAGGCAGAGTCGAAGGTTGCAGAAGCGCTATTGGAGCTTGGCCTCGCGGCCGAGGAGGCCGATCGCCTGATGCCTCTCTACTTGCACGTTCTTGGCCTTGGCGATCCCAACGCTGTGCTCAGGCATGTCGAACCGGAACAGCTCCGGCGGCAGATCTTTTTCGCGATCCGTACCATCTTCGAACGCCGCCTCGCCTTGTCGCCACTTCTGATCATCGTCGAGGATCTGCATTGGGCCGACGCGGTGTCGCTTGAAGCGTTGCGGTTCCTGATGGACCGGCTGGAGCGGACACGGCTGATGCTGCTGTTTACACATCGGCCGGTGCAGGTGGATCAGTTCGGTTCGAGCAGGATCAGTCACACGACCATTCGGCTGTCTCCGCTTGACGATGCTGACGGACGAAGGCTGCTTTCGGCGTATTTCAGTCATGGCTGGCGGGAACCGCCGGGACGTTTGTTCACCCGAATCCTCGATCGCGCAGGCGGCAATCCGCTTTTCCTTGAGGAGATCATCCGCGGCCTCATCGAAGGCGGGGCCCTGGAGCGTGATGGTGCGCAGTGGCGGTTGAAATCGGATGAAGCCGCCGCCGATATCCCAGCAAGCATACAGGCGTTGTTGCTGGCGCGCCTCGACCGCTTGCCGCATCAGGTGCGCCAGGTGGCCCAGGAGGCTGCGGTGATCGGTCCGCGCTTTGATGCGTCTGTTTTAGGTGCGGCGGCAAACGAGCCGGCAAGGGTCGAGGCAGGGCTCGAACTTCTGTGCGACGCCGAGATCATCGAGGAGGTCGCGGGCTCGAACTCGATGTCGCTGCGGACCTATCGCTTCACCCAGACCATGCTTCAGGACGTGATCTATCAAAATCTGCT
Organism: Bradyrhizobium sp. STM 3561; assembly: GCF_045571455.1. NCBI lineage: Bacteria > Pseudomonadati > Pseudomonadota > Alphaproteobacteria > Hyphomicrobiales > Nitrobacteraceae > Bradyrhizobium > Bradyrhizobium sp. STM 3561. The sequence goes on along the minus strand of NZ_CP120695.1, from coordinate 4,307,868 downwards.
TTTGCAGCGTCGGGTCGAACTCCATGGACGGATTGGTGCCGCGCTGGAGCGGCTCTACGGCAAAGAACCCGAGCAGCTCGAAGATCTCATATTGCTCGGACATCACTTCAGTCTGAGCGCGAGCAAGTCGAGAGGCGCGCGCTATTTACGCGCGGCCGGCGATCGCGCACGTGCGAGCTATGCCAACGACGATGCCCTCCGTTTCTATCAGCAATCCCTCGCCGTGCTGTCGACCTCCGGCGAACAGGAGCCGGAACGCCTGATCCTATACGAGCGCGTCGCGGACCTCTGTTGCGTGACTGGCCGCCGAAGCACCGCCGAGGAGCACTATCAGAGTGCGCTGGAGGAACACCGCACGGCAGGGGACCGCATCGGCGAGGCGCGCATTCTTCGCAAGCTCGGTCGATTGTTGTGGGACGCCGGCAAGCGCGTCAAGGCAGAGATGCATTATGCCGAGGCGGCTGAACGGCTTGGCGGGACCGACGCGCCGATCGAGTGGGCACACCTCCTGGAGTGGGCTCATCTCCAGCAAGAGCGCGGCCGTCTTGCTTTCCGTGTGGGCGATCACGTCGGCGCCGCGCGGTGGGCGGACGACGCGCTCGGCTACGCGCAATCGGTGCCGACCGATGCGGACGAGCAAGCCGGGTTCGAGGCGGCGGGCGCTATTGCGGAGGCGCTCAACACCAAGGGAGTTGCGCTGGCGCGGCTTGGGCGACACCAGGAGGCGGTGAAAGAGGTGGAGCAAAGTGTCGCGGCCGCCGAGGCCGCTGGCCTCCTCAACGTGGCGTGCCGCGGCTACACCAATCTTGGCGTGCTCTACACGATCATCGACCCGGCGCAAGCCATGGCGGTTTGCCGACGCGGCCTCGATGTCGCCAATCGTATCGGCGATCTCGGCTTCCAGGCGCGCCTTCTTGCCAATCTTGCCGTTGCCTGTTGCACCTTCACGGACAGATGTACCGAGGAGGGGGTGCCGGCTGCCGAAAAGGCGATCGAGATCGACCGCGCGCTCGATCAGCGCGAGCATCTCCCGGTACCCCTGATCGTGCTCGGGCAAATCCATCAGTGCCATTTCCGCCCCGACATGGCCGCGCGCTGCTACAACGAGGCCATCGAGGTGGCGAGCGAGACCGGCGAGCCGCAGCAGCTGTTTCCATGCTATGATGGTCTTGCGACGCTGAACCTTGATCGAGGCGACATGCCCGAGGCGGAGCGATATTTCGCGCTTGCCCACGATGTCTGCGCCCGGCACGGGCTCGATCCCGCAGGGCTGATCGTACTGCCGTTCCTTGACTAGCCAATGTGAGGGAGTTCAACCATGTCCGAAAGTCATGTTGGTGGACCACTTCAGCCGGGTGATCGCGCACCGAACATCGTCCTGGAGGCCATCACACGCGAAGGAAAGATCGCGCTCGAGGATTATCGCGGGCATAGCCCGATACTCGTCGGCCTGTTTCGCGGCCTGCACTGCCCATTCTGCCGGCGCCATATCGCGGCGCAAGCGCAGCTTGATGGCGTGCTGCGCGGGAAGGGGATCGAAAGTCTCACGGTCGTCAACACACCGATCGACCGGGCGCGGCTCTATTTCCGCTATCATCCATTGCCCAATCTGCTGGCCGCGTCCGACCCTGATCGGGTCTCGCACCGCGCATTTGGCCTGCCCAATCTCGAGTTCACGGAGAACGAAACCGAGTGGCCACGCAAGGTCGGCATGGACGTGGTCATGAGCATGCAAGTGGACATGCCCGGCGAATTGCCCAGCCCGATGAACCGGCCGGCAGCCGCGGAGTACCTCAACAAGAAGGACGGTTACGAGATGACCGAAGCCGACCAGCGCATGGCGGCAACCGGCACGGGGCAGCTGTTTGGCCAGTTCCTGCTCGACCGGGAAGGGATCGTGCGCTGGACGTTCACCGAGGTTCCGAACGGCGGCCAGCGCATGTTCGGAGCGCCGAGCCCGCAGGAGTTGCTGTCGGCCGCCTCGCAGGTGGCGGGCTAGGTATCTTGGCGATTAACCCGCCGCGCTCGGTCGTTTCTCGGCGAGTGCCGCAGCCATCGCCGAGATCAGCGGACGCATGAAATACGCTTCATCTGCCGGCGAGACGTCCGTGCGCAGACCGTGCGCGGCGAGCTCACCGGAGACCGCCGGCCCCACCGAGGCGATCAACGTCCGTTCGAGACCTGCACGCAGTTTCGCTTCGCTGCCATGTGCTTTTGCGGCCTCGATCAGGCGGCGGACCTGGCCGAGATTGGTCAGCGCGAGCGAATCGATTCGCCCCTCCGCCATGTCGTCGATGGCGGCGACGATGTTGGCATCAGCGGCCTTGGAATCGTAGACGTAGGGCAGCACGGTATCGACCTCGGCGCCTTGCGCCGCAAGCGCACCGGTCAAGGCGCTGTGGTCCTTGTCCGGATAAAGCTGGAGGCCGAGGCGATGCCCCTTCAGGTCGAGTTTGGCCAGCATCTCGATCACGCCCTCCGTGGTCGGCTTCTCGGTGGTCTGCTGCGCTTCGAGACCGATCTCGCGCAGCGCCTTGCCCGGCTTCGGGCCCCGGGTGAATTTGCGCGCTCTGGCGAGCGCCGCGACAAGGGCGGCGTCGAGCTCGCGGGCGCGGGCAAGCTTCATGATGCGACGCAGGCCTTCGCCCGTCATCAGCACGAGATCGTCAAACGGCTTGTCGATGGCACGGCGAATCCAAGCCTCGACCGGAGCCGGATCCGGCGCATCACGGATGGTGAACATCGGGCACTGCACGACCTCGGCGCCTTGCTCGAGCAGAAGCTTCGAAAACTGCGCCTCCTCCCGCGTTTCCAGGATCAAGATGCGGTAGCCGTTCAAGCGGTCGGCCATGGGTATGCTCCGGTCAGACAATCGCAATCGTCCGTTCATCCTGACTCCGCGCTTCATGTCGAAGCAAGTCTTGGGATTGGCGCAAGGGCGGGGGCGGTGCTAGAGCAGGGCGCAAATCGCGGATAGTTCCGTTGCACAAAGCTTCATCAAGAGCCAAGCCTGTTCATCAATATGCCCGATCATCAATATGTCCTGACCCTGTCCTGTCCGGATCGCCCCGGCATCGTCTCCGCGGTGTCGACGTTCCTTGCCCACAACGGACAGAACATCCTCGACGCCCAGCAGTTTGACGACGTCGAGACCGAGAAGTTCTTCATGCGGGTGGTGTTCACGGCGGCCGATCTTGCCGTGGAATTGTCGGCGCTCCAGACCGGCTTTGCCGCGATCGCCGAGCGTTTCGGCATGGAGTGGCAGATGCGCGACCGGGCTGCGCATCGCAAGGTGATGCTGCTGGTGTCGAAATCCGACCACTGTCTGGTCGACATCCTCTATCGCTGGCGCACCGGCGAATTGCCGATGATACCGACCGCGATCGTCTCCAACCATCCGCGCGAGGTCTATGCCGGGCTCGATTTCGGCGGTATCCCCTTCCACCACCTGCCTGTCACCAAGGAGACCAAGCGCGAGCAGGAGGCGCAGATCATGGATCTCGTCGGCGAGACGAAGACCGATCTGGTGGTGCTCGCCCGCTACATGCAGATCCTGTCGGACGATCTCTCGGCAAAGCTGTCGGGGCGCTGCATCAACATTCACCACTCGTTCCTGCCTGGCTTCAAAGGCGCAAAACCCTATCACCAGGCGCATGAGCGCGGGGTGAAGCTGATTGGCGCCACCGCGCATTACGTCACGCGCGACCTCGACGAGGGCCCGATCATCGACCAGGACGTCGAGCGCATCAGCCATCGCGACACGCCGGAAGATCTGGTCCGCAAGGGCCGCGACATCGAGCGCCGCGTGCTGGCACGGGCCATCCGCTACCATCTCGATGATCGCGTCATCCTCAACGGCCGCAAGACGGTGGTGTTCGTGGATTAGGGTACTGTCGTTCCGGGACGCGCGAAGCGCGAACGATGGTGCGCAATTGCGCACCAGAGAACCTCGAGGTGCCGGGTTCGCCTGTGAGGCGCCCCGGAATGACAGGTATCCATCAGCGCACCGCGCCAGCCGACGTCGTTGCCGTCGCCCCCTTCTGGGCCTGCTCTTCTTTCTCGCGATCGGCCGCCGGCATCAGCCGCTTGCGTTCGCGTTCCTTCATGTAGGCATCATATTGCGGTGTGCCCGGTCGCGGCGGCGCATCGGCCGGCAGGCCGCCGGCCCATTGCGGGACGTAGTCGCCCATGCCGGCCGAGAGCTTCTCGTTGACCGTGCCGCAGCCTGCAAGGTTGGACGCGAGCAGGGCGACTGCAGCAGCGATCGAAAGCGAACAGGAACGCATGGACATCTTCTAGGTCGTGCCGATCGGGCGCGAATAAGGGGGGCGCCGGATGGGCGTCAGCGGCGAACTATAACTTTCAATATGTAAAATTGGTTTATTCCAAGATTGGCGCCTCTGTATACAAAAAGGTATTATGGTAGGCATATTGCGGGGCTTGAGGCGTTCAGTCTAGCTGATACGGTATACATCACGTATTCACTCGTGCTCATTCGGTGAGAGCCGCCGGATGTCTCGCCGCGAAGCACGTGAGATGTCCGGATTCTGCAAATGAGAGGCGGAATCTTCCATCAACGAGTTGCGCGGGCCTTCGTAAAATGGGGCATCACCCGATAAGGGCTTCTTCGGGGCATCACCCGACAAGGGCTTCTTCGTTGACAGGACCATGTTATTTGTACAAATGTACAAATCTCCTGCCGTCGTTGAGGCGGATCACGCGGCTTGCGCCGAATGGTCGCCCAACGTCCGATTGACAACGGGGTTGCAGAGGACGCCATGTGGCCGCGCGGCATGGCTTATCCGTGAGTCAAGCGCGGCAAGGACCGGGCACGCGGTCCGGCGCACAACAGGTCAGGAATGAAGGGGAGGGACATCCGATGTTCGAACGCAAGATTTTTCCACGAGCCGCAGCAGCGGCCGTCATCGCAGCCCTTGCGGCCGTCGCCTCCGCCAAGGCCGAGGACAGCATCAAGGTCGGCCTGATCCTGCCAATGACTGGCGGCCAGGCCTCGACCGGCAAGCAGATCGAGAACGCGATCAAGCTCTACATGCAGCAGAAGGGCGACACCGTCGCCGGCAAGAAGGTCGAGATCATCCTCAAGGACGATGCCGCGATTCCTGACAAGACCAAGACCGCCGCGCAGGAGTTGATCGTCAACGACAAGGTCAACTTCATCGCCGGCTTCGGCGTGACGCCGGCAGCCCTTGCCGCCGCGCCGCTGGCGACGCAGGCCAAGATCCCGGAAGTCGTAATGGCGGCCGGCACCTCCATCATCACGGAGCGCTCCCCCTACATCGTGCGCACCAGCTTCACGCTGGCGCAGTCCTCGACCATCATCGGCGACTGGGCCGTGAAGAACGGCATCAAGAAGGTGGCGACGCTGACCTCGGATTATGCGCCCGGCAATGACGCGCTGAACTTCTTCAAGCAGCATTTCACCGCCGGCGGGGGCGAGGTGGTCGAAGAGGTCAAGGTGCCCTTGCAAAATCCCGACTTCGCGCCGTTCCTCCAGCGCATGAAGGATGCCAAGCCCGACGCGATCTTCGTGTTCGTGCCCGCGGGCCAGGGCGGCAACTTCATGAAGCAATATGCCGAGCGCGGCCTCGATAAGGCCGGCATCAAGGTGATCGGACCCGGCGACGTCACTGATGACGATTTGCTCAACAACATGGGTGATGCCGTGCTCGGCACGGTCACCGCGCACCTCTATTCCGCGGCGCATCCCTCGCAGATGAACAAGGATTTCGTCGCGGCCTACAAGAAGGCCTTCGGCAATCGTCCGGGCTTCATGGCCGTGAGCGGCTATGACGGCATCCACCTGATCTATGAGGCGCTGAAGAAGACGGGTGGCGACACCAACGGCGACAAGCTGATCGAGGCGATGAAGGGCCAGAAATGGGAGAGCCCGCGCGGCCCGATCTCGATCGACCCCGAGACCCGCGACATCGTGCAGAACATCTACATTCGCAAGGTCGAGAAGGTCGACGGCGAGCTCTACAATGTCGAGTTCGCGACCTTCGAGGCCGTCAAGGATCTCGGCAAGACCAAGAAGTGACGCGCTCTTCTAAACCTCTCCCGCTTGCGGGAGAGGTCGGCGCGCAGCGCCGGGTGAGGGTTCTCTCAATACGGGGATTGTCCCGTTGCGCAGATGCCCTCTCCCCAGCCCTCTCCCGCAAGCGGGAGAGGGAGCACAGTAGCCTACTCCGCTTGGAGTAATATTTTCTCGACAACGACTGTCATCGATGACCGCAATCCTCACCAACCTGTTCGATGGCGTTGCCTATGGCATGCTGTTGTTCGTGCTCGCCTGCGGGCTCGCGGTCACGCTCGGCCTGATGAACTTCGTCAATCTTGCCCACGGCGCCTTCGCGATGGCCGGCGGCTATGTCTGCATGGTGCTGGTCAACCGGATGGGCTGGCCGTTCTTCGCCGCGCTGCCGCTCGCCTTCGTCTCGGCCGCCGCGATCGGCATCGTACTGGAGCGCTCGCTCTACCGGCATCTCTATACCCGCAGCCATCTCGACCAGGTGCTGTTCACCATCGGCCTGACCTTCATGTCGGTGGCGGCGGTCGACTACATCCAGGGCTCCTCGCGCGTCTTCATCAATTTACCCGCCGCACTCCAGGGCCAGTTCGACGTGTTCGGCATCGGCATCGGCCGCTACCGGCTGATGATCATCGTGATCTGCGGCCTGCTGACCATCGGCCTGCAGATGGTGCTGGCCAAGACCCGCTTCGGCAGCCGTCTGCGCGCCGCGGTCGACGATCCCCGCGCCGCCAGCGGTCTCGGCATCAACGTGCCGCAAGTGTTCGCCTTCACCTTTGCGTTTGGTTGCGGGCTTGCCGGCCTCGGCGGCGCGTTGAGCGCCGAAATCCTCGGCCTCGACCCATATTTCCCGCTGAAGTTCATGATCTACTTCCTGATCGTGGTCACCGTCGGCGGCTCCTCCTCAATAACAGGCCCGTTCCTGGCGTCGCTGCTGCTCGGCATCGGCGACGTCGCCGGCAAATATTACGTGCCGAAGATGGGACCCTTCGTGATCTACACCATGATGATCGTGATTCTGATCTGGCGCCCGAACGGCCTGTTCGGCCGCACGGCCGCCCGTTGAGTTCGCCGATGACCGCTGCTTCCGACGTCGGGTACCACGCCCAGCGCCAGGCGCGCTGGCACTACGGCGAAGTCGCCTTCTGGCTCATCGTGCTGGCCTGTGGCTTTCTGTTTCCGTCGCGCTATCTGATCATGACCGACATCCTGCGCCTGGCGCTGTTTGCGATGTCGCTCGATCTGATCCTCGGCTATGCCGGCATCGTCTCGCTCGGCCATGCCGCCTTCTTCGGCGTCGGCGCCTATGCCGCGGGGCTGCTTGCGCTGCACGGGATCATCAACGAGCCCGTGCTCGCGCTCGTCGTCGCGGGCCTTGCCGCGATGGTGCTCGGTTTCGGCACCAGCTTCCTGGTAATCCGCGGCGTCGATCTGACGCGTCTGATGGTGACGCTCGGCATTGCGCTGCTGCTGGAGGCGCTCGCCGAACGCTTCTCCAATGTCACCGGCGGCACCGATGGCCTGCAGGGCATCGAGATGCAGCCGATTTTCGGCCAGATCCCGTTCGACATGTTCGGCAAGGCCGGCTTCTTCTATTCGCTGGCTGTGCTGTTCGTGCTGTTCCTACTCGCCCGCCGTGTCGTCCATTCCCCGTTCGGCCTGTCGCTGCGCGCGATCAAGAACAATCCGTTGCGTGCCGCGGCCATCGGTATCCCCGTCAACCGCCGCCTGATCGCGATCTACACGCTGGCGGCGTTCTATGCCGGCGTTGCGGGGGCGCTGTTCACCCAGACCACCGCGATCGCCTCGCTCGACGTGTTTGCCTTCGAGCGTTCCGCAGACCTGATGCTGGTGCTCGTCATCGGCGGCACCGGCTATCTCTATGGCGGGGTGATCGGTGCGGTGGTGTTCCGCATGCTGCAGGAATTGTTCTCGACGATCACCCCGCAATACTGGCAGTTCTGGATCGGCCTCGTGCTGGTCGTGATCGTGCTGGTCGGCCGCCAGCGCCTGCATCGCTGGGTGCTCTATGTGCCGAACCTGATCATCAGGCAGGTTGCGGGACGTAAAGCCGTCGTCGCCGTCCCGGAGAGCGACACATGACCATCGCGCTCGAGACCCGGAATCTCGAAAAACAGTTCGGCGGCCTGCGGGTCACCCGCGATCTCTCCCTGAAGGTCGAGCAGGGCGCCCGCCATGCGTTGATCGGCCCCAACGGCGCCGGCAAGACTACCGTGATCAACCAACTCACCGGTGTGCTGAAGCCGAACTCGGGCCGCATTCTGCTCGAAGGCCAGGACATCACCGATTTGCCCGTGCACAAGCGCGTGCTGCGCGGCCTGTCGCGCACCTTCCAGATCAACCAGCTCTATCCCGACCTGACCCCGCTCGAGACCATTGGTCTTGCGGTCTCAGAGCGCCTCGGCCATGGCGGCGACTGGTGGCGGCGGATGGGGACGCGCGGCGACGTCAACGGCGAGATCGCCGAGTTGCTCACGCGCTTCCATCTGCTCGACGTCATGAACGAGCAGACCGTGACGCTTCCTTACGGCAAGCAGCGCCTGCTCGAGATTGCCGTCGCCATTGCTGCCAAGCCACGCGTGCTGCTGCTCGACGAGCCCGCCGCCGGCGTGCCCGAGAGCGAGCGCCACGACATTCTCGCCGTCGTCGGCGCGCTGCCGCGCGAGGTCACCGTGCTCTTGATCGAGCACGACATGGACCTCGTGTTCTCCTTCGCCGATCGCATCTCGGTGCTGGTCTCGGGCGCGCTGCTGACCGAAGGCCCTCCCGAGCAGGTCGCGCGCGATCCGCAAGTGAAGGCCGTCTATCTCGGCGAGGAGGCGGTCAATGTCTGACCTGCTCGCGATCGATTCACTTCGCGCCGGCTACGGCGAGGCCGTGGTGCTGCCGAAGATGACGCTCCGCCTCGCGCAGGGGCAAGTGCTCGCGCTGCTCGGGCGCAACGGCACCGGAAAGACCACGCTGATCAACTCCATCGTCGGCGTCACCCGCCGCTTCGCAGGCAGCATCACGCTCGCCGGCACCGACGTCACGGCCATGCGGCCCGACCAGCGGGCGCGCGCCGGCATCGGTTGGGTGCCGCAGGAGCGCAACATCTTCCGCTCGCTCACGGTGGAAGAGAACATGACCGCGGTGGCGCAACCCGGTCCCTGGACGGTGGAGAAGGTCTACGAGATGTTTCCGCGGCTGAAGGAGCGGCGGAGCAACTTTGGCAACCAGCTCTCCGGCGGCGAGCAACAAATGCTGGCGATCGGCCGCGCGCTCACCCTCAACCCGAAGGTCCTGCTGCTGGACGAGCCCACCGAAGGCCTCGCCCCCATCATCGTCGATGAGCTTCTGAAGGCGATCGGGACCATCACCCGGGCAGGAGGCATCTGCTCGATCATCGTCGAGCAGAATGCCCAAAAGATTCTGGGGCTCGCGGACCGCGTTGTGATATTGGAGCGCGGAACGATCGTCCACGACGCTCCGAGCGCTGCGCTGAAGGCGGACCCCTCGGTCCTGGAGCGCCATCTCGGAGTGGCAGGGGCGGCGGCACACTAAAATTTGCAGGGAGTAATACATGCAGCGAACCAAAGCCCCCTTCCGTGCCGACGAGGTCGGCAGCCTTTTGCGCCCCGCCAAGATCAAGGAAGCCCGTGCAAAACTGGAGAAGGGCGAGATCTCGGCTGACGATCTGCGCAAGATCGAGGACTTGGAGATCGAGAAGGTCGTGCACAAGCAGGCCTCGATTGGGCTCAAGCTCGCGACGGACGGCGAATTCCGCCGCTCCTGGTGGCATTTCGACTTCCTGGCCAAGCTCACCGGCTGCGAGCTGTTCCACCCCGACACCGGCATCCAGTTCACGGGCGTGCAGACCCGTCACGATGCGGTCCGCGTCATCGGCAAGCTCGACTTCCCCGATGACCACCCGATGCTGGATCACTTCCGCTTCCTGAAGAAGGTCGCCGACCAGGCCCACGTCACCGCCAAGATGACGATCCCGTCACCGGCCGTGCTGCACTTCCGCGGCGGCCGGAAGTCGATCTCGAAGGACGTCTATCCCGACCTCGATGCCTTCTACGAAGATCTCGGTAGGACCTACCGCAAAGCGGTGAAGGCGTTCTACGACGCCGGCTGTCGCTATCTACAGTTCGACGACACCGTCTGGGCCTATCTCTGCTCGCAGGATGAATTGCAGAAGGCGCGCGAGCGCGGCGACAATCCGGACGGCCTGCAGCAGATCTATGCCCGCATCATCAACTACGCCCTGGCGGAGAAGCCCGCCGACATGGTGGTGACGACGCACGTCTGCCGCGGCAATTTCCGCTCGACCTGGATCTCCTCGGGCGGCTACGAGCCGGTGGCCGAGACCCTGCTCGCCGGCACCAATTACGACGGCTACTTCCTGGAGTACGACAGCGACCGAGCCGGCGGTTTCGAACCGCTGCGCTTCCTGCCCAAGGGCAACAAGGTCGTCGTGGTCGGCGTCATCACTTCGAAGTTCGGCGAGCTCGAGAAGAAGGACGACATCAAGCGCCGCCTGCAAGAAGCCGCCAAGTTCGCTCCCTTGGAGCAGCTCGCATTGTCCCCGCAATGCGGCTTCGCCTCGACCGAGGAGGGCAACATCCTCTCCGAGGAGGAGCAGTGGGCCAAGCTGAGCTTGGCGGTGGAAATCGCCAAGGAAGTGTGGGGTAACTAGGCCCCGCCGCCGACCTCGCTTGTGTCCCGGACGCGCTGCAACGCTCTTGCGTTGCTGCGCAGAGCCGCGATCCAGAACGCAACGAGCCGAGTGGCGGAGAGATGGGCCTCGGCTCGGCAGCGCACCGCTGAAGAAGCGCTGCGCTGCGTCTGGGCACGAGGCCATCTCACTTCTCCGCCAGATAGACCTCGCCCAGCAACGACGAATTCGACCACGGCACCTGCTTGTTCTTCGTGGTCGAGACCACCTCGGCCCGCACCCGCGTCAGCATCTGCTGCACCTCCAGCCCGGGGGTGCCGATATGACGCGAGAGGGCGGCGGAGAACGGCGAGTTGGCGCCTTCGCCGTCGAGCGCGACCTGGCCCGGCGCGGTCGCGAATGCGATCAGCGTGCCGGCCCCTAAAGTCGCACCGGTGCCGAGACTCGTTGGCGCGGCGAGGCCCGAGGCGCCCTCGATGCCGCGATTATTTCCGGCAGTTGCGACCTGCTGCGCCATCGGGTTGTTGCGGCAGGCATCGAAGATCAGAATGTTGGTGCGGACCTGGTCGTCGAGGCCGGCCATGATCGTGTCCATGTCGATCATCGCCTCCGTCATGTTCGCGCCCGGCTTGAGCGCGACGTCGACGGGAATGAGATAGTTGCGGCCGTCGACCTGCACGCCATGGCCGGCATAGTAGACCACCGCCACCTGCGCCCGCGCCGCCTCGCGCAGAAAGTCGCGCGTCATCTTCTGCATCGCGGCGCGATCGAGATCGACGCCCTCGGACACGCTGAAGCCGATGTCGCGCAGGCTCTTCGCGACCGCACGCGCATCGTTGGGCGGATTGGGCAGCGCCTTGACGTGCGCATAGGCGCCGTTGCCGATGATCAGCGCCATGCGTGCGCCGCGGACGGCCGGAGCTGGCGACGGAATCGGTGCTGAGCCGGTCTGCAGCGGGGTAGGGGATGCCGCCGGCTGCGTCGCAGGGGAGGGCGTATCGCGCGGGATCGGCGCGGCGGCGTCCGTCACCAGCGCCAGCCGAACCTTTGCTGTTGCCTGGCTAGCCTTGCTGCCGGCATCGGACGCAACGATAGCCAGCGTCGCCTTGTAGTCGTCGCGCGCGCGTGCGTAGTCGCCTTTGGCCTCATAGGCCAGCGCGCGATGGGTGTAGCCCGATATCAGCACGCTGTTCGGCGGCGTCATGATGTTGACCGGCGGCTTCTCCTTGGCGAGCTGGATCGCTTCGCTGCCGTCGGCGATGGCGCGATCGAAATCGCCCTTGGCCCGCCAGATCGAGGTACGGGTGATCAGCGGCTGCGGCAGCGAGGGATCAAGCCGGATCGCCTGGTTGACGTCGGCGAGTGCACCGTCGAGATCGCCGAGGGCTTCCTTCGAGATGCCTCGGTTCTGGAACGAGAACGCCGATCTCGGATCTGACTTGATCGCCATGTCGTAGTCGGCGATCGCCTTGGTGTAGTCGCGCTTGCCCCGCCAGGCGTTGCCGCGATTGTGGAAGATGATGCCGCTGGGCGGGCCGAGCTTCAGCGCGTCGTCGAAATCGGCGATCGCGATGTCGTAGTCGCCCTTGTCGAAATAGGCAGATCCCCTGAGGTTGTAGACAGCCTGGCTCGGCTTGAGCCGGATGGCTTCCGTGGTATCAGCGATGACCTTTGCGTAGTCGCCCTTCTTATTCCAGCCCACCGCACGCCAGAAATAGACGGTGGCGAGTTGTTCACCCTTGAAGACTTTCAGCGCGATGATCTTGGTGCAGGCGTCGACCATCTGGTCCGCCGGCGTGGTCTCGGTAGTGCAGAGCGGGCCGAGCTGACTACGCGCCTGTCCGAAGGCGGGCAGGGCTCCCGGCGCGACGGTGAGCAGGCAGAGTGCGACGAGCAGACGGCGCATGGCGATGGTCCCGTGAGGAGAAGCGCTTGTTTGTTGCCCAAGAGTGCGTAGGGGTTCACCGCTCCGCCCGCCCTGGCGCGCCCAGGGAAACGCGGCGCCTCGATCCGCTATTCCCTGAGTGGGCAGAATTTGCTAAGAGGTGGGACCCAACCCAGCTGCCCACCGCTTCCCACTTATGAAGAACGACGAAATCCTGAGCCAGATCACCGAGTTCTGCCGCAAGGCTGACATGGCGGAATCGACCTTCGGCCGGCGCGCGGTGAACGATGGGAAGCTGGTGCATCGCCTGCGCGAAGGAAAGCGCATCACCATCGACACGCTGGAGCGGATCCAGGCCTATATGGCCGCATCGATGGCCGGCGGCGTGCCGCCGCCGCGGGGACTTCAGGTGCCGCCGGAAAAGCGCGATCCGCGCGGCAATTTCCGCTTCTTCGAGAACCGTCAGAAATATCTGCTGTTCGTTCACACCTGTAGCGAAAAGCGGGTGATCGCGGACCGGGTTGCGTTGGAGCTTTCATCCATCCACCCGCGCCCGCCGGCCCTGCGTCTGTTCGACGCGGGTGTCGGCGACGGCACGGTGCTGGCGCGGGTGCTGCGCGCAACGCACCAGCGTTTTCCACACATGCCGTTCTATGTCGCCGGCAAGGAGCTCAGCCTGGAGGATCTGCGGCTGACGCTGGAGAAGGTGCCGGACCGCATTTTCGAGCATCCGGCGTCGGTGTTCGTCTTCACCAACATGTTTTACGCGGAGGCGCCATGGCTCACCCCTGCATCGCCTGCGGCGGCGGCTGCCACCGTCTGGCACGAGGTGCCGCTGCGCGGCGCTTCGTCGGGCGAATTCGAGCAGCAGATCGTGGAGCTGAGGCCGTTCTTGGAGCAGAACTGGCGCGCTGCGATCAGCCCACGCACGGCTATGCCGCTCTACGAGCGGCCCGTCGTCCTCGTGCTCTATCGCGAGGACCACAGATTCCTGTTGGATTCGACCATTCCGCGGCCGGGCCAGGCCGAAGCCAATTTCGACCTCGTCATCGCGTCCCAGCCCTACCGGGCCCTGTCCTCGGTCAATTTCCGGGCCAAGCGGATCATTGCACCCCTGGCGCGGGCGCTTCGGCCGGGCGGCAGGCTGATCGGAATCCACTCCCACGGCCATGATCCCGGTATGGAAATGATCCAGGCGATCTGGCCCGGAGAAAATCCTTTCTCGGTCAGCCGCCATGAGCTACTGCGTGCAGTTAAGTATGAACTTGGATCGGTGGGCCGCGACTTAAATTTTAATGCGTATGCGGATAACCGTTCGATCTTCAGGTATGATATGGAAGCGCTGCCCAACGAGGTCACCGGCACCATCGGAACCTCTACGGCCTTTGCAGCGTGGAATGCGGCAGTGTATGTCGCTCAGATTGAGGACGACCGGTTGACGGAAATGACTCAAAACGGCCGCACTCTGGATGCCGCCAGGGACGTGCTGCGAAAGTACAATGGGCTCTGGTTTCTCGACGAATCCTACGTCATCTCGCGTCGGCGTGATTGACATCATCAAAAGTAAACATCGCAAAAGCCCGCCGGCTAGCGGCGGAACAAGGGGTTACTGATGCGCGCGTCCTATCTCTTCACCAGCGAGTCCGTGTCCGAGGGCCATCCGGACAAGGTCTGTGACCGGATCTCCGATGAGATCGTCGACCTGTTCTATCGTGAAGGGCCGAAGGCGGGCATCGATCCTTGGGCCATCCGCGCCGCCTGCGAGACGCTGGCGACCACCAATAAGGTGGTGATCGCCGGTGAGACCCGCGGTCCGAAATCGGTGACCAACGAGCAGATCGAGAGCGTCGTCCGCGGCGCGATCAAGGACATTGGCTACGAGCAGGAGGGCTTCCACTGGAAGACCTGCGATATCGAGATCCTGCTGCATCCGCAGTCGGCGGACATCGCCCAGGGCGTCGACGCACTTCAGCCGGGCGAGGTCAAGGAAGAAGGCGCAGGCGACCAGGGCATCATGTTCGGTTACGCCACCAATGAGACGCCGGATTTGATGCCTGCGCCGATCTTCTACGCTCACAAGATCCTGCGGCTGATCTCCGAAGCCCGACACTCCGGCAAGGAGAAGGTGCTCGGTCCGGATTCCAAGAGCCAGGTCACCGTGCAGTACGAGAACGGCAAGCCGGTTGGCGTGCGCGAGATCGTGGTGTCGCACCAGCACCTGATCGAGGACCTCACCTCCAAGCAGGTGCGCGACATCGTCGAGCCCTATGTGCGCGAGGCGCTGCCGAAGGACTGGATCACGCCGAAGACGATCTGGCACATCAACCCGACCGGCAAGTTCTACATCGGTGGTCCCGATGGCGATTCCGGCCTGACCGGCCGCAAGATCATCGTCGATACCTATGGCGGCGCGGCCCCGCATGGCGGCGGCGCGTTCTCCGGCAAGGATCCGACCAAGGTCGACCGCTCTGCGGCCTATGCCGCGCGCTACGTCGCCAAGAACATCGTCGCGGCCGGTCTTGCCGACCGCTGCACGCTCCAGCTCGCTTACGCCATCGGTGTGGCACGTCCGCTGTCCATCTACATCGACACGCACGGCACCGGTAAGGTGTCGGAAGACCAGCTCGAGAAGGCCGCCGCCAAGGCGATGGATCTGACGCCCCGCGGCATCCGCACCCATCTCGACCTCAACCGACCGATCTACGCGCGCACCGCAGCCTACGGTCATTTCGGCCGCACGCCCGACAACGAGGGCGGCTTCTCCTGGGAGAAGACCGATCTCGTCGAGCAGCTCAAGCGCGCGCTCTAGTTTTCTTGCGTCATTCCGGGGCGCCGCCGCGGCGGCGAACCCGGAATCTTGATCCTCCAGATTCCGGGTTCGCTCGTTTTACGAGCGCCCCGGAATGACGAGCCAACAAACAGGAACCCCCTATGAACGCGAAGCCCGGCTTCACCGACTACATCGTCAAGGACATTTCGCTCGCCGATTTCGGCCGCAAGGAAATCTCGCTCGCCGAGACCGAAATGCCCGGTCTGATGGCCACCCGCGAGGAGTTCGGCCCGAAGCAGCCGCTGAAGGGCGCGCGCATCGCCGGCTCCCTGCACATGACGATCCAGACCGCGGTGCTGATCGAGACGCTCGCAGCCCTCGGCGCCGACATCCGCTGGGTCTCCTGCAACATCTATTCGACCCAGGACCACGCTGCGGCCGCGATCGCCGCCGCCGGCATTCCCGTCTTCGCCGTCAAGGGCGAGACGCTCACGGAATACTGGGACTACACCGCGAAGCTGTTCGACTGGCATGGCGGCGGCACGCCGAACATGATCCTCGATGACGGCGGCGACGCCACCATGCTGGTGCATGCCGGCGTCCGTGCCGAAAACGGCGACACCGCGTTCCTCGACAAGCCAGCTTCCGAGGAAGAGGAGATCTTCTACGCGCTGATCAAGCGCCTGCTGAAGGAGAAGCCGAAGGGCTATTTCGGCGAGATCGCCAAGAACATCAAGGGCGTCTCGGAAGAGACCACCACGGGTGTGCATCGCCTCTACGAGATGGCCAATAAGGGCACGCTGCTGTTCCCCGCCATCAACGTCAACGACAGCGTCACCAAGTCGAAGTTCGACAACCTCTATGGCTGTCGGGAATCGCTGGTCGACGGCATTCGTCGCGGTACCGACGTGATGCTGTCGGGCAAGGTCGCGATGGTCGCGGGCTTCGGCGACGTCGGTAAGGGCTCGGCGGCCTCGCTGCGCCAGGCGGGTTGCCGCGTGATGGTCTCCGAAGTCGATCCGATCTGCGCGCTGCAGGCCGCGATGGAAGGCTATGAGGTCGTGACAATGGAAGACGCCGCGCCCCGCGCCGACATCTTCGTCACCGCGACCGGCAACAAGGACATCATCACCATCGAGCACATGCGTGCGATGAAGGATCGCGCCATCGTGTGCAACATCGGCCACTTCGATAACGAGATCCAGATCGCGGCGCTCCGCAATCTGAAGTGGACCAACATCAAGCCGCAGGTCGACGAGATCGAGTTCCCCGACAAGCACCGCATCATCATGCTGTCGGAAGGCCGTCTCGTGAACCTCGGCAACGCGATGGGCCATCCGTCCTTCGTGATGTCGGCATCCTTCACCAACCAGACGCTGGCGCAGATCGAGCTGTTCGCCAACAACAAGGACGGGAAATATCAGAAGAAGGTCTACGTGCTGCCCAAGACCCTCGACGAAAAGGTCGCCCGCCTGCACCTCGCCAAGATCGGCGTCAAGCTCACCGAGCTCCGCAAGGACCAGGCCGACTACATCGGCGTGAAGGTGGAAGGTCCGTACAAGTCGGACCACTACCGGTACTGATTTCGGCTAAGTGCAGGCTACGGACGTTGCGAGTTTCTGCTCGCAACGAGATTGACAGGGCCCCGCCACAACCCCACTGTCATCGCCCGGCTTGATGTTCAGCCCGGGGACATGACCGACGGGTGTTCGGGGACATAGCCGACACATCATAGTGCAGGGATTTGGCAGTAAAGGAGGCCAAGTCCATGCCCTGGCGAGAGGTGTCGGTGATGGATCAGCGGCGGGAGTTCGTGCGGCTTGCGATGCAGGAGGGGGCGAACCGGCGGGAGCTCTGCGCGGTTCAATATCCATCCCGACACGGGCTACAAATGGCTTGCACGATGGCAAGCGGATCAGAATGTCGACGACCGCTCGCGCCGACCGCATGCGAGCCCGGGACAGACCGATTGCGAGCTTGAGGCACGTATTCTCGCGGTACGCGATGCCCATCCGGCATGGGGAGCTCGCAAGATAGCTCACTGCCTGGAGCGCAATGGCTTGCGTTCGCCAGCAGTCTCAACAGTTCATCAGATGTTGCGTCGGTCTGGCCGCATCAAGCCTCCGATCGGCGGCCCGACGGCAAGCCAGCGTTTCGAGATGCCGGCCCCCAATCTGTTGTGGCAGATGGACTTCAAAGGCTGGGTTCGGCTCGGCAATGATACCCAGTGCCATCCTCTGACGGTGGTGGATGACCACTCCCGCTATGATCTGTGCCTGCAGGCCTGTGCCGATCAACGCACAGATACCGTGCGCCGCCGCTTGGAGAAGACCTTTCGCCACTACGGGCTCCCGGAGGCTTTCTTCGTCGACAATGGTTCGCCCTGGGGTGATCCTTCCGGCGAGCGATGGACACGGTTCTCGGTGTGGCTGCTCAAGCTTGGCGTCGCCGTCATCCACAGCCGCCCATATCACCCGCAAAGCCGCGGCAAGAATGAACGATTCCACCGCACCCTCGCGGCTGAGGTGTTCGCACTGCGACAGTTCCGCGATCTCGCAGAGACGCAGCGTGCCTTCGACGCCTGGCGGGAAGTCTACAACTTCGAACGGCCACACGAGGCGCTCGGACAACAGGTCCCGGCCAGTCGATATCGGCCCAGCCAGCGAGCAATGCCCGATCGATTGCCACAGGTCGAATACGACAGCCATGAGATCGTGCGCCGCGTCTCCACGACCAAAGCCTATGTCAGCTTCAAGGGACGTCTTTGGAAAGTGCCACAGGCCTTCCGTGGCGAGCGCCTCGCCATCCGCCCCTCGGCAAACGATGCGCAATACGGGATCTTCTTTGCCGCCCACCAAGTCGCTATCATCGACTTGGCGAGCGGAGAATGTGTCGGCTATGTCCCCGAACACCCGTCGGTCATGTCCCCGGGCTGAACACTTGACCGGGCGATCCAGTACGCTGCGGCAGACGTGATAAGTCGCGGCGTCTCTGGAATACTGGATGCCCCGGTGACGCCAGGTCAAGCCGGGGCATGACGACGGCGGGAGAGACGATGTCTCAAGAACATTTCGACGTGCTGATCGTCGGTGCCGGCCTGTCCGGCATCGGCGCGGGCTATCATTTACAGACCAAATGCCCGGCCAAGAGCTACGTCATCCTGGAGGGACGGGACTGCATCGGCGGCACCTGGGACCTGTTCCGCTATCCCGGTATTCGCTCCGACAGCGACATGTTCACGCTGGGCTATTCCTTCAAGCCGTGGACCGACCCGAAGGCCATCGCCGACGGGCCGCAAATCCTGAACTATGTGCGCGAGACCGCGGTCGAGAACGGCATCGACAAGCACATCCGGTATCTTCATCGCGTCAAGCGCGCGGCGTGGTCGACACCAGACGCGCGCTGGACGGTGGAAGCTGAGCGCATCTCGGGCGAGGGCGCGACCGAGCTCGTGCGCTTCACTTGCAATTTCCTATTCATGTGCTCTGGCTATTATAAATACGAGGCGGGCTATACGCCGGAGTTCAAGGGCGTGGCGGATTTCGCCGGCCGCATTGTGCATCCGCAGAAATGGACCGAGGATATCGATTACGCGGGTAAGCGCGTCGTCGTGATCGGCTCGGGCGCCACAGCGGTGACGCTGGTGCCGGAGCTCGCCAAGAAGGCGGCGCAGGTCACCATGCTGCAGCGCTCGCCGACCTATGTGGTGTCGCGTCCGGCCCAGGATCCCGTTGCCAACAAATTGCGACGCAATCTCCCGACGCGCCTTGCTTATCATCTGATCCGCTGGCGCAACGTGATGTGGGGGATGTTCTTCTTCCAGCTCAGCCGGCGCCGACCTGCCAAGGTGAAGGACCTCATCCTCAAGGGCGTGAGAATCGCGCTGGGCCCCGACTACGATGTCGCCACCCATTTTACGCCGCGCTACAATCCCTGGGACCAGCGGCTCTGCCTCGTGCCGGACGGCGATCTGTTCAAGGCGATCCGCGAGCAGCGCGCCTCCGTCGTCACCGATGAGATCGACACGTTTACGCGCGCTGGCATCCGCCTGAAGAACGGCCGCGAGCTTGCCGCCGACATCATCGTGACGGCGACCGGGCTGGTGCTCCAGGTCGTCGGCGGCCTCGAGGTCAGCGTCGATGGCCGCGCCGTCGATTTCGCCAAAACGCTGACCTACAAGGGCATGATGTATGCCGACGTGCCGAACATGGCCTCTGCCTTCGGCTACACCAACGCGTCCTGGACCCTGAAATGCGATCTCACCTGCGAATATGTCTGCCGGCTCATCAACTATATGGACCGGCACAATTTCCGGCAATGCATGCCGCACAATGACGATCCAACCATCACCGCGCAGCCCTCGCTCGATTTCACCTCTGGCTACGTGCAGCGCTCGATCGCCAAGATGCCGAAGCAAGGCTCGAAGCGGCCGTGGCGGCTCTACCAAAATTACGCGCTCGACATCCTCTCCTTGCGCTTCGGCCGGATCGACGACGGCGTGATGAGGTATTCCTGATCTCCGTATATTGCCGGAGGAACCCGCCGATCGCTTGAGGCGAACGGCGACTTGAAGTAGTATTGCTGCGTCGCATGCAATTTACTTCCGACAGCGCCTGAGTTCCGCGTCGCTGGCATTGATGGGAGCGCGGGACGTGCACGTGCTTGCTCTGGTCACGCAAAAAGGCGGAAGCGGCAAGAGTACGCTGGCCGTTGGGCTTGCAGTGGCCGCTATGGAACGCGAAGAGCGCGTCGCTCTCATTGAGGCCGACGCGCAGGGCACCATCTCGAAATGGAAACAGCGTCGCGAGAATTGCTTTCCCCGTGTCGAGTGCGTTGCCGATCCGGCGGAGATCGAGCCGGCGCTTTCTCGGCTACGGGCCGAAGGGATTGGGCTCGCAATCATCGACACGGCCGCCACGAATAATGCCTTGGCGCTGCGCGCCATCACCAATGCCGACTTCTGTCTCATTCCGGCGCGTCCGAGCCCGGCCGATATCGAAGCTGCCATCCCTACGCTGTTGGCCATTCGCAGGGGTAACCGCCGGTTTGCCTTCATCCTCAATCAGACGCCCACACGGGGGTGCCGGCTGAGTGAAGCTGCCACTTCGCTCAACTCGCTGGGCGTGCTTGCGCTTCCCTTCATTGGACAGCGCAACGATCACCAGGACGCGCTCGGGGTAGGCTTGGGCGTCACGGAGTTTGCGCCGGACGAGATCGTTGGGCTGTGGCGGTGGATTTCGGAGCACATCTTCACGGAGTCGAATCATCATGGGCAAGGCGCAGTCGAGACAGCCTGCTGATGGCGCACGCGCCAGACGTCGGTCGCTGGTGGACCTGACTGCGGCGGCGAGCCGTAGCATCGACGAGAGCCTCTTGGAGATACCGCCCGATCCGGTCGCCGTCCCACGAGGCGATGAACTCCGGAGCGAGCGGGCAGCCAAGCGGCCTGCTCGAAAGACACCTGCTCGAAAGACACCTGCGCGAATGGTGCCTGCAGAGACGACCGTTCCGGCGGCAACCGACAACGTCGCGACTTGCGCATCTACGAAGGTGGAGTTGGCTTCGACGCAATTCCAAAATGCCAGCAGCACCTCCGCTCTTGCCGTGGAGATCGCCAAAGAGATGCAGACGCGGGCCCTCGAGACAATGAAGCTGGGCGTGCATGTGTTCGAATATACGAAGGATATTGCCAGCCCGGAAAGCGACGTCCTGGACGGAGCTGCAGCCGAGTGTCACGCTGTCGTGCTCGAATTGATGAAAGTGAATGCAGGCGCTACCCTGCAGTATACGCGCGAGTTGAGCCGCGTGAGAACGCTCTCGCAGTGGGTCGAGTTGTCGAGCTCGCATGCGCGAAAGCAGTGTGAGTTGGTGCGACAGCAGGCCGAACTGCTAAAATCATTGACACGCAATGCGAGAACGTCCGGCGCCGAATAGCGGCATCGGAATCAGGATATTGCCGTGGTTGGGGCGGGTGGTGCGTCCCGCGCGCGCGAATGTTTCTTGCGTATTCGGCCGCCGTCTGAATCAGCCATCCCGCCCGACGGTTAACGCCGGATTAACGGATGAGTCCTAGCCTCTCCCGGCCGGGTTACTCGCAAGGCCGAGGTGAGCCCAATGGAAGCCCAGAGAATCGCGGTCGACGCCGTCGTCGCGCTGACCGATTGTGACCGCGACGCCGTCATCGCCTTCATCCGCCGTCTCTACCTCGCCGGCGTCACCGACCCCAAACGTCTGACCTTCAAGGGGCTCCAGGCGTTATCACGGGCCTGATTCGGGCGGTTTCGGCCCAAGTTCCATCCCCTTGCTCTCTCGCGCGTGATTGCAACCCACCGGTGATATCTTGCCGGTGCGGCCCGGCCGGGCTACACGACACCCCGGCTGGGTCACTCGGGATTGGGGAAATGCTGAAACAGCTTTTTGCGCCGCAACTTGTCATTCTTTATGTGCTTGCGGCGTCGACGATCTACGTTCATTTCCGCGGCAAGCAGCGGCTGCGCTTCGCGCGCCAGCTCGGCGACCATTCGACCTATCTCGCGCCGTACAACGTCCTGATGTATGCAGGCTCGGCGGTGCCCAACAAGCCGGTGATCTCGGTCGATCAGTTTCCCGAGCTGAAGCCCCTGAGTGAGAACTGGGAGACCATCCGCGACGAGGCCGTGCGCCTGTTCGACGAGGGCTTCATCCGCGCCGCCGCCAAGAACAACGACTGGGGTTTCTATTCCTTCTTCAAGAGCGGCTGGAAGCGGTTTTACCTGAAATGGTACGACGACTTCCTGCCCTCGGCGCGCACGCTGTGCCCGAAGACAGTGGAGCTGCTCAATTCGATCCCCAGCGTGCATGGCGCGATGTTCGCGATGCTGCCGCCGGGCGGCAAGCTCGGCGCGCACCGCGATCCCTTCGCGGGCTCGCTGCGCTATCACCTCGGCCTGGTCACGCCGAACTCGAACAAGTGCCGCATCCTCGTCGACGGTGTCGAATGCGTCTGGCGCGACGGCGAGGCCTTCATGTTCGACGAGACCTTCATCCACAGCGCGGAGAATGCGACCGACGTCAACCGCATCATCCTGTTCTGCGACGTCGAGCGTCCGATGAAGTTCGGCTTCATGACCGCGATCAACCGCTGGGTCAGCCATCACATCGTCAAGGCGTCTGCGACGCAGAACGTCGACGGCGAGAATGTCGGCGTGCTCAACAAGGTGTTCGGCAAGCTCTATGAGATCCATCTCGCCAGCCGCAAGGTCAAGGAGTGGAACCGCAACGTCTACTACACGCTCAAATACTCGCTGACGGCGCTGATCCTCGGGCTGATCGTGCTGTCGGCGCTGCGGTGAATGGTCCGCGATGGCGCTCTTGCCGATTGCTAACGCGGAGATCACGCAGTTCTTCCGCCAGTGGCTGGAAATCTTCGCGGGCTATGTCCGCGAGGTCGACTACGCCTCGGCGAGGCCGCTCTTCCATCCGGATGTGCTCGCCTTCGGCACGCATAACGATGTCATCCCCGGCCTCGATCAATGGGTCTCGACGCAATGGGACAACGTCTGGCCCAAGACGAGTGACTTCCGTTTCGTCCTCGATCAGACCTCTGTTCTGGCATCACCAGACGGAGCGATGGCGACCGTGATCGCGCCGTGGACGAGCACCGGCTATCACCCTGATGGCAGCGCGTTTCCGCGGCCGGGCCGGGCGACGATGGTGTTTGCAAGAAACGGCGATGGATGGCTGTGCGTGCATTCGCACATGTCGCTCAATCGCGGCGTGCCGCAGGCAAGCCACGCCAATCGGCCGGTGAAGGCCTGGTAGAGCCAGGCCATCCCGGCAGCGGGCGCGGCCGGCTTTGTAGGCCAACTAAAGTTCTAGCTTCTCGTTCCAGCTCGGCGGGGAACCCTTGGAACCCAAGCTCGTTTGTTCCTCAGCAAACAACCGGTGAAAACGCGCAACCGGGGGGCTGTTCGAGGGAAACGCTCCCATGGCAACACTCGACCTTGATGCCACCCGACTTACTGCATCCGAGCATCAGCGCCAGCTTCGTCGCGCGGTCATCGCGTCCACGGTAGGGACCGCGATCGAATGGTATGATTTCTTCCTCTACAGCACCGTCACGGGGCTGGTTTTCGCAAAGCTGTTCTTTCCAAAGTCCGACCCCTGGGTTGGCACGCTGGAGGCGTTCGCGATCTACGCAGTCGGCTTCGTCGCGCGACCCATTGGCGCAGCAATCTTTGGCCATTATGGCGACCGCATTGGGCGCAAATCCACGCTGATTGCGACGCTGCTCTTGATGGG
Source organism: Bradyrhizobium sp. STM 3561 (assembly GCF_045571455.1). NCBI lineage: Bacteria > Pseudomonadati > Pseudomonadota > Alphaproteobacteria > Hyphomicrobiales > Nitrobacteraceae > Bradyrhizobium > Bradyrhizobium sp. STM 3561. The sequence goes on along the minus strand of NZ_CP120695.1, from coordinate 4,284,203 downwards.
ACTAGCGACCGCCGCGGTGGCCATAGTCCCGACCTATGCGAGCATCGGCATCTGGGGTGCCGTGATCCTGACCGTGCTGCGATTCATTCAGGGCGTCGGCGTCGGCGGCGAGTGGGGCGGCTCCGTGCTGATGTCGATGGAATGGGCCCGCAACGACCGATCGCGAGGATTGATCGCCTCATGGCCGCAATTCGGCGTGCCCTGTGGCCTATTCCTCGCCAACCTCGCCGTGCTGGCGTTCAGCCAGATGGCGGGCGATCAGTTCCTGGCGTGGGGCTGGCGCATTCCGTTCGCGCTCAGCATCATCCTGGTCGGCGTCGGCCTCTATATCCGGCTCGGCATTCTCGAAACGCCTGTGTTCTCAAAGCTCGTGGCCGAACGACAGGTCGACCGCACCCCGATGCTGACCGTGATCCGGGAGTATCCGAAGGAGATTCTGCTCTCGGCCTTCGCGCGGATGTCGGAGCAGGCGCCGTTCTACATCTTCACCGCCTTCGTCTTCTCCTACGGCATCGGTACCCTGCACGTTTCGCGCGACTTCCTGCTGACTGCGGTGCTCTCGGCTTCGGTGCTGTCGTTCGTCTCGATCCCGTTGTGCGGACATATCTCCGATCAGATCGGCCGCAAGAACATGTATATGATCGGCGCTGCCGTGACGGGCATCTTCGGCTTCATCTATTTCGCGATGCTCAACACCGGATCGTCAGTCATCATCTTCCTCGCGATCATCCTGTCGCTGATCCCGCACGACATGCAGTACGGCCCGCAGGCCGCCTTGATTGCCGAGAGCTTTACCGGACGCTTGCGCTACAGCGGCTCCTCACTCGGCTATCAACTTGCATCCGTGATCGCCGGCGGCCCGGCGCCGCTGATCGCAACATGGCTGTTCGGCACGTTCCACTCGGCGACCCCGATCGCGATCTACATCGCGATCTGCGCTGTCATGACGCTGGCCGCGACCGCGATGATGACCGATTACACCGGGAAGGACATCAACGCGGCGGGCGCGCATCAGCGGCGAGCTTGAGGCCGCAAAAAAGCCCCGGGCGCGACGTCCGGGGCTTCGCCTTTCTGTGATCTCGAGCTCAGCCTATTCCGGCTGGCCGATCGCGACCTTCAGCGTGCCGACGCCGTCGACGCCGCATTCGAGCTTGTCGCCCACCTGGAGCTGCGACACGCCGGCCGGGGTGCCCGTCATGATGATGTCGCCGGCGGCGAGCTTCACCTGCTGCGAGAGCTGCCAGATGATCTCGGGCACGTTCCAGATCAGCTCGGTGAGATCGCCCTTCTGGGCTTCCTTGCCGTTGACCGTCAGCCAGATCTTGCCCTTGGCGGGATGGCCGATCTTGGAGGCCGGCTGAATCGCGGAGCAGGGCGCCGAATAATCGAACGACTTGCCGATCTCCCAGGGACGCTCCTTCTTGCGCGAGGCGATCTGGAGGTCGCGGCGGGTGAGGTCGATGCCGACGGCGTAGCCGTAGACGTGATCGAGTGCCTTCTCGGCCGGGATGTTGAGCCCGCCGCTCTTCATCGCGACAATCAGCTCGACCTCGTGATGCAAATCCTTGGTCAGCGGCGGATAGGGGATGGTGGCGCCGTCCGGCACCAGCATGTCGGCATGCTTAGCGAAGAAGAACGGCGGCGCGCGCTCGTCATTGCCCATCTCACGGATGTGCTCCAGATAGTTGCGGCCGACGCACCAGATGCGGCGCACCGGATAACGACCGCTCTCGCCGACGACGGGAAGCGAAGCCTGGGGCGGAAGCGGGATGACGTAGGAGGCGGCGTTCATGAGGCGGTCTCGCGGCTCTTGAGGTTGACAAGGAACTCTATGCGGTTGCGCTGATCGGCGCCAGTGCGCCGGCGTCCCGATGTTGCAGCCGGAAGAACGAGGCGTAGCGGCCGCCGCGGCGGAGCAGCTCGTCATGGCGGCCCTGCTCGACGATCTCGCCGCCCTCGACCACCAGGATGTTGTCTGCGTGCATGATGGTGTGCAGGCGGTGCGCGATCACGATGGTGGTGCGGTTCCGGCAGAGATGTTCGATCGCCTCCTGCACCTGCCGCTCGGATTCGGAATCGAGCGCGGCGGTGGCTTCGTCCAAGAGGATGATCGGCGCGTTCTTGAGTAGCGCTCGCGCGACCGCAATGCGCTGGCGCTGGCCGCCGGAGAGCTGCGTGCCGTGCTCGCCGACGGGCGTGTCGTAGCCGAGCGGAAAGCCCATGATGAAATCATGCGCGCAGGCCGCCTTTGCCGCCTCGATGATCTCGTCCTCGCTGGCGCCCGGCTTGCCGAAGGCGATGTTGCTCCGGATGGTGTCGCGGAACAGGTAGACGTCCTGGCCGACATAGGCGGTCTGCGCGCGCAGCGATTTGCGCGAGACCGAGGCGATCGACTGGCCGTCGATCACGATGTCGCCCTGCGTCACCTCGTAGAAGCGCAAAAGCAGCGCCAGCACGGTCGACTTGCCGCCGCCGGAGGGGCCGACCAGCGCAGTCACCTTGCCCGGCTCGGCAATGAAGCTCATGCGGTTGAGCACGGTCTCGCCCGAACGATAGGCGAAGCTGACGTCGCGCAGCTCGATCCGCGCGTCGGAGAGCTTCAGCGCCGGCTTGTCGTCGTCGGACTGCTCGCTCGCGGGGCTGTCGACGACCTCGAGCAGCATGCGCGCGCCGACCAACTGGCTATTGAGGTCGATATTGAGTCGCGCCAGCCGCTTGGCGGGCTCGGTTGCCATCAGGAAGGCGGTCATGAAGGAGAAGAACGCGCCCGGAGTGGCGTTGAGCGCGACCACGGCGTAGCCGCCATACATCAGACAGCCGGCGACGGCGAAGCCGCCGAGCATTTCCATCAGCGGGTTGGAGCGGTTGGCGACGCGGGCCATCTTGTTGGCATTGCGCTCGACGATCGCGATGTTCTCGTCGATGCGCTTCTGCATGGTCTCTTCAAGTGTGAAGGCCTTGACGGTGCGGATGCCCTGCAGCGATTCCTGCATCGTCTCCATGATGTCGGCGGTGCCGGTGAACTGGTTGAAGGCGAGGCCCTTGATGCGCTTGACCAGCTTGCGCAGCACCAGCATCGCCGGCGGCACCGCGACGAGCCCGATGAACGACATCAGCGGGTCCTGCCACACCATCACGCCGATCATGGCGAGCAGCATCAAGAAATCGCGCCCGATGGCGTTGACCAGCATATTCAGCACGTCGGTGATCGATTTTGCGCCGGCGGTCAGCCGCGCCAGGAACTCGGACGAATGCCGCTCGGAGAAGAAGCCGACGCTTTCGCGCATCAGTTTTGCGAACAGCTGGCGCTGGTTGGTGGCGAGGATCGCGTTGCTGATCTTGGTCAGGATCACCATGTGGCCGTAGGTTGCCACGCCCTTGATGAAGAGCAGGAGCACCGTGATCCCTGAGAACATCGCGATGCCCGGGATGTTCTTGTCGACATAGGCCTGGTTGATGACCTGGCCGAGCACATAGGTCGCGCATGCGGTCGCGCCGGCGGCCAGCGCCATCAGCGCGAAGGCAACGAGATAGCGCCGCCAGTAGGCGATCCCCTGTTCCATGATCAGGCGGCGAATCAAGACCGCTGCCGCGTAGGGATCGTCGGTGATTTTCTTTGGAAACTGGGCCATCCGGTGTCCATTGACCGCGCAGGACAAAGCCTGCCCGCGCGTCAGGGATCGATGGGCCTCTGTGCCCGCTCGAGCCGGGTTTTTCAAGCCCAATTGAGGGCTTGCGCTTGGGACGATTCTAGGCCGAGGCGGCGTGGCGGAGCTCGCCGTGGCGCTCGCGGAACAGCTTGTCCTCCCAGGCCAGCGCATGGGCTGCGATCGTCTCTAGGTCGTCGTATTGCGGCCGCCAGTCGAGCAGGCTGCGGATGCGGCCGGTGTCGGCGACCATGGTCATGATGTCACCGGGCCGGCGTGGGGCGTATTGCACGGCGAAGCTGCGGCCCGAAACCCGGCGCACCGCGTCGATGGTCTCCAACACCGAATAGCCGCGGCCATAGCCGCAATTCAGCGTGGTCGAGGCGCCGCCATTGCGCAAATAGGCCAGCGCCGAGCGATGGGCCTGCGACAGGTCGGTGACGTGGATGAAGTCGCGGATGCAGCTGCCGTCCGGGGTCGGATAGTCGGTGCCGAACACGTCGATCTTGGCGCGCTGGCCGGTGGCGGCCTCCACCGCGATCTTGAGCAGGTGCGTGGCGCCGACGGTGGCAAGGCCGATGCGCGCCTGCGGATCGGCGCCGGCGACATTGAAGTAACGCAACGTCACGTATTGCATGCCGTAGGCGGCGGCGACGTCGTGCAGCATGATCTCGGTCATCAGCTTCGACGAGCCGTAGGGCGACAGCGGCCGCGTCGGCGCGTGCTCGGGCACCGGCATCTGGTCCGGATTGCCGTAGACGGCGGCGGTCGAGGAAAAGATGAAGCGGCCAATGCCGCGCTTGACCGCCACGTTGAGCAGGTTGCGCGCGGTCGTGAAATTGTTGCGGTAGTAGCCGAGCGGATCACGCATCGAATCCGGCACGACAACCGAGCCTGCGAAATGGATGATGCTCTCGATGTCGTGCTGGGCGATCACGCCTTCGAGCAGGTTTTCATCACCGGCATCGCCGATGAACAGCGGAACGCCTTCGGGCAAGTAAGCGGAGAATCCGGTGGAGAGATCGTCGATCACGACGACGTCCTCGCCGGCTTCCGCCAGCGCCAGGACCGTATGACTTCCGATGTAGCCGGCGCCGCCGGTGACTAGCACAGTCATGATCTCACCCGTCTTCGATCAACGCGCAAGGCTAGCGCTTGCGTGGTGAAGAGGGGGTATCGGCGGACCTGAACTGGTCACTATGCTTAATGTTGCGTATAGGGACTTTCCGAAACGGAGTGTGACGTGGCGAATTTCCTCGGCGATCTGGAAGTGATCGTGCCAAATCTGCACAGGCGTTATTCCGGGGTCACCGCGACCAACCGGATGGTGGCGCCGCGCCTGGCAAGGCTGTTTCGCGCCGCATGGTTCGGCTCGGACGCGCCGGAGGGGATCGCGCGGCTGAGCGTTGCCGATTTCCTGAAGCTGTGGGGCCGCAAGCGACCCGTGATCTGGCATGCACGCCGCAACAACGAGATGATCGCCGGTGTCGTGCTGCGCGCGCTCGGCTGGCCGCTGAGGCTCGTGTTCACCTCCGCGGCGCAGCGGCATCACAGCTGGATCACGCGCTGGCTGATCCGGCGCATGGACGCGATCATCGCGACGTCAGATCTCTCGGCCTCGTTCCTGAAGGTGAGGGCGACGGTGATCCCGCACGGCGTCGACACCGACGTCTACGCGCCGCCGGCCGATCGCGCTGCTGCCTTTGCCGAAAGCGGCCTGCCGGGCCGCTACGCCATCGGCTGCTTCGGCCGCGTGCGGGCGCAGAAGGGCACCGACGTGTTCGTCGATGCGATGTGCCGCTTGCTGCCGCGCTATCCCGATTTCACCGCCGTCATCGTCGGGCAGGTCACACCCGAGCAGACGGCCTTCGCGAACGACCTGAAGAAGCGCATCGAAGCTGCGGGCCTGCAATCGCGCATCGTCATCACCGGCGAATTGCCGATCGAAGCGGTGCAGCGCTGGTATCAGCGGCTGACGATCTACGCCTTCACCTCACGCAACGAAGGCTTCGGCCTGACGCTGATCGAGGCGATGGCGGCGGGGAGCGCGCTGGTCGCCGCACGCGCCGGCGCTGCCGAGCTCGTGGTGGAGGATGGGGTGAGCGGCGTGCTGATTCCGACGGGAGATGCCGACGCACTGGTCGCCGCGCTGGAGCCACTGATGCGCGATGTGGCTGCTGCGACGGCCATGGGCGCGCGCGGGCGCGCGCGGGTGCTCGAACGATTCAGCCTCGATGCCGAGGCGGCGCGCATCGGCGCGGTCTATCGGCCGCTGCTCTGAGCACAGCTCTCGGGGCTGCGAAGCAAAAACTGCGAAAACAACCCCATGCACAGTAGCCGGGGCCAGCAAAATCAAGAACTTGGCTGACAGTCAGATCGATTGCGGTTTTTTCGAACAGGCGCTTTGACTCGTCGGGCAAAACAGTGGCAGGATGCCATCATCGGCGCGAGCCCCGATCGTCTCAGGTCGTAACCTTCGCCCCCGCCTCACCCAGCACCCTCTGCGCAATCCCCACCACCTCGCTCGCTGCGATATCCCGCATGCAGCGGTGGTCGTTCATCTTGCAGATCGTGCTCTGGCAGGGCTGGCAGGCGAGCGCGCTCTTGTCCTGCACCACCGTTGCCGCGAGGCCGTTCAGCGGGGCCCAGAGGTAGGGGCTGGTCGGGCCGAAGATGCCCATGGTGGGCGTGCCGAGCGCGGCGGCGATGTGCATCAGGCCGGAATCGTTGGAGATCGCAACGCCCGCCGCCGCCATGGCGAGGACGCCGTTGCGCAGATCGTTGCCGGTGAGGTCCCGCACCTTGGGGCCGCCCGCGGCGACGATCTCCTGGGCAAGGCTCTTTTCGGCGGGGCCGCCGACCACCCAGACCTCGAGCCCGCGCTCGACCAGCAGGCGGGCGGCCTCGGGATAGTAGGTCCAGCGCTTTGAGACGCCGACCGAGCCTGGGGCGAGCGCCACCGCGGCGCCGGCGCTGAGGCCATTGGCCTGGCGCCAGCGGACGATCTCTTCAGCCGGGACGCGCAGTTGCGGCACCGGCCATTCCGCCGGCAAGGGGGTGCCGTCGGGCTGGGCGAGGGCGGCGTTCTTGTCGATGAAGCGGGGCAGCTTCTTCTCGCCCCAGCGCCACCGATTGATCAGCCCGAAGCGGAACTCGCCGACGAAGCCGACTCGTTCGGGGATGCCGGCCAGCGCCGGCGCGATAGCCGCCTTCCAGGTCCGGGGCAGCACCAGGGCGGTGCCGTAGTTCCGCTTTCGAAGCAGTTTTGCCAGACCGAACTGCCGGCCCACGGCCAGCCGGCTGCGCGGAAGGTCCCAGACGATCCCCTGCCGGACGCCTGGCATGTAATCGATCAGCGGCGCGCACAGGGATGTGGTCAGCAGATCGACCGGCCGGTTCGGCCACCGCTCCTTCAGGACCCGCACCACGGTGTGATTCCGGACGAAATCGCCGATCCACATGTAGGGAATGATCAGGATCGGGCGCGTATCGTCCCGATCTGCATGTCCACTAAGTTGCGAATCTTTGTTCATTCGTTAATAGGGCCGAAGGCGAGCTGATGTGGCGGTTCGGTTAGCCGCTCTGGGGCGGGACGTAAAGCAGGCAGAGCGCGAGTGCAAAAGCGGCTGCCCAAAATGCTTACACTTTGGCGGATGATGCGCTACGGCAGGGTCGGACCTTAAGAAAAATCGGGCAGGTAGGTGGAATGTTGCTGGTGACCGGCGGGGCCGGTTTTATCGGATCGAATGTCGTGGCCGCGCTGAACGAGGCCGGTCGCAGCGACGTCGTGGTCTGCGACCTGCTCGGCACCGAGGGCAAGTGGCGCAACCTGGCCAAGCGGCAGCTTGTGGATATCGTTCCCCCGGCCGAGCTGGAGGGCTGGCTGAAGGGCCGCAAGTTGGAGGCCATGATCCATCTCGGGGCGATTTCCGCGACCACGGCGATCGACGGCGACCTCGTCATCGAGACCAATTTCCGCCTGTCGATGCGCCTTCTGGACTGGTGCACGATGAACGCGGTGCCGTTCATCTACGCGTCCTCGGCGGCGACCTATGGCGACGGCACGGCAGGCTTCGACGACGACGCCTCGCTGCCGGCGTTGAAGAAATTGCGGCCGATGAATCTCTACGGCTGGAGCAAGCACCTGTTCGATCTCGCCGTCGCCGAGCGCGTCGCGCGCGGCGATCGGCTGCCGCCGCAATGGGCCGGCCTGAAATTCTTCAACGTGTTCGGCCCGAACGAGTATCACAAGGGCTCGATGATGAGCGTGCTGGCGCGGCGCTTCGACGACATCAGGGCGGGCCGCGTCGTGCAGCTGTTCAAGTCGCATCGCGAGGGCATCGCGGACGGCGACCAGCGCCGCGATTTCATCTATGTCGACGACGTGGTGCGCGTCGTCCTGTGGCTGCTCGCGACGCCGTCGGTGTCCGGCCTGTTCAACGTCGGCACCGGCAAGGCGCGCAGCTTCAAGGACCTCATGCTGGCTGCCTATGCGGCGCTCGGCACCAGGTCCAACATCGAATACATCGACATGCCCGAGCAGATTCGCGACAGCTACCAGTATTTCACCCAGAGCGAGGTCGATCGTCTGCTCCGCGCCGGCTATAACGGCGGCTTCACGATGCTCGAGGACGCGGTGAAGGCCTATGTCGGGGATTATCTCGACCGGCCCGATCGCTTTCGTTGAGGCCCTTCAGACCATGCCGACGCCCATTCTCGATTTCGATGCCCTCGCGCAAGCCATCTCAGGCCGCACGGTGCTGTGCATCGGCGACATCATGCTGGATGAGTTCGTCTATGGCGAGGTGTCGCGGATCTCGCCGGAAGCGCCGGCGCCCGTGATCGCCGCCCAGCGCAGCGAGATCCACGTCGGTGGCGCCGGCAACGTCGCGCGCAACGTCGCTTCGCTCGGCGCGCGCTGTATCTTCGTCGGCCTCGTCGGCGAGGACGATGCGGGCAAGCGGCTCAAGGCGGCGATCGATGACCAAGCCGGCATCGAAAGCGTGCTGGTGTGCGACCCCTCGCGGCCGACCACGCGCAAAGTCCGTTTCGTCTCCGAGCATTTTTCGACGCACATGCTGCGCGCGGATTGGGAGCAGGCGCTGCCTGCGTCCGATGACGTCGAAACGAAATTGATCGACGCCATCCTGCCGCAGATCGCGCGCGCCGATATCGTGCTGCTGTCGGATTACGCCAAGGGCGTGCTGACGGCGCGCGTGATCCGCCACACCATCGATGCCGCGCGAAAGCTCGGCAAGCGCGTGATCGTCGATCCCAAGAGCCTGAACTGGGCGATCTATCGCGGCGCTACGCTGCTCACCCCCAACCGCAGGGAATTTTCGGAAGCGACCCGCAGCCGCGCCGAGACGGTGCAGAGCATCGTCGAGGCCAGCGAGGATGTGATGCGGCTCGCCGATTGCGACGCGATCCTGGTGACGCAGGGCGAGCACGGCATGACGCTGGTGCCGCGGCAGGGCGGGGCCGTTCACGTTCCGGCTTTCCCGGTGAAGGTGCGCGACGTGTCCGGCGCAGGTGACACCGTCGCCGCTGCGCTTGCGGTGTCGCTTGCGGCCGGCGCGGACTGGGACACGGCGCTGCGCGTGGCCAATGCCGCCGCCGCCGTCGCCGTCGGCAAGCAGGGCACCGCCAGCGTGAGCGCGGCCGAGCTGCGACGAAAGATCCTGCCGCATGCCACTCTCGCGGCGGAGGAGAAGATCGTGCTCGATCCGGCCGCGCTCGATGCGCAGCTCGCCGAATGGAGGAGGCAAGGGCAGCGCGTCGGCTTCACCAATGGCTGTTTCGACATACTCCATCCCGGTCACGTCAAGGTGCTGACGGCGGCGCGTGCCGCCTGTGATCGGCTGATCGTGGGGCTCAACAGCGACGCTTCGGTGCGGCGGCTGAAGGGCGCCGATCGTCCGGTGCAGGACGAGCGCGCGCGTGCCGAGGTGCTCGCCGCGCTGGAAGCCGTCGATCTCGTCGTCATCTTCGCGGAAGACACGCCGATCGACCTGATCACCAGGATCAAGCCCGGCGTGCTGGTGAAGGGCGGCGACTACACCCGCGAGCAGGTTGTCGGCCACGAGGTGGTCGAAGCCGCGGGCGGAACGGTCGTGCTGGTCGACATTCTCCAGGGCTTCAGCACGACGGCGCTGGTTCATCGCGCGCGGGGAGGGGACAAGTGACGGTACTCGCCCGGGAGACCCCCGGCCATATGTTGCGGCGACGCCTGCGCAGTCCGACGGCCTGGCGCGACACAGTCGATCTGTTTGCGATCCTGACCGCGGCCTCGCTGCCCTGGTCGACGTCGCTTGCGGGAATCTTCAACGCGCTGATGCTGCTCTGCGTGGTGCCGTTCCTCGACTTCGGCGCCTTCCTGCAATCGCTGAAGCGTCCGATCTGTGCGGCGCCGATCGCGCTGGTGCTGCTCGCGCTGGTTGGAACGCTGTGGTCGGATGCGGCCTGGGGCGCGCGCTTCTATGCGGTCAATCCGACCGTCAAGCTGCTCGTGCTGCCCGTCCTGCTCTATCATTTCGAGCGTTCGCCGCGCAGCCAGTGGGTCTTCGTCGCCTTCCTGGTGTCCTGCGCCCTGTTGTCGGTGATGTCCTGGCTGGTTGCCTTCTATCCGAACCTCGCGCTCAAGACCGACCCCATGGAGCGCGGCATTTTCGTCAAGAACTACATCGACCAGAGCCAGGAATTCGCCCTCTGCGCCGTCGCGCTCGCCTATCCGATCGTGATGCTGCTGCGCGAGAAGCGCTACTGGTTCGCCGGGCTGCTGACGGCACTGGCGCTGACCTTCTTCATCAACATGGCGTTCGTGGTGGTTTCACGCACCGCGCTCGTCACCATTCCGATCATGTTCGGCGTGTTCGCGCTGCTTCACCTCAGATGGCGTAGTATCGCGCTCATCTCCGCCGCGTTGCTCGTCGGCGCCGTTCTCGCCTGGCAGGCCTCGCCGTATTTGCGCCATACCGCCGAGAGGTTTTCCGACGACTACACGCGCTACATGGAAAAGGGCGAACCGACCTCGGCGGGCCTGCGGCTCGAATTCTGGCGCAAGTCGCTCGGCTTCTTCGCGGAGGCGCCGATCAAAGGGCACGGCACCGGCTCGACCCGCGGATTGTTCGAACGCGTCGCGACGCCCGCCGGTCAGTACCAGGCATCTGCCGAGGTGATCGGCAACCCGCATAATCAGACGCTGAACGTTGCCGTGCAATGGGGCGTGATCGGCATCGCCATTCTCTACGCGATCTGGATATTGCATCTGCGCTTGTTTCGCGGCGACGGGCTTGCCAACTGGATCGGGCTCCTGGTCGTGGTGCAGAACGTCTTCACCTCGCTGTTCAATTCCCATCTGTTCGACTTCCATGAAGGCTGGATGTACGTCATCGGGGTCGGCGTCGCCGGCGGCATGGTGATCCGAGCACAACAGGTCGAGGCGAAGATGAGGGAAGCCGGTTCCTGAGCGGTCGCGCGGCTGGCAAGTCTTGTCCAGATGAGCTATCAGCGCGGTCAGGTTGCATCTAACTGGGTTTTCATCGGTCGGCGGATGACGCGTCTTTCGCATCTCACCTCGCGCAATTTCCTGATTGCGCTCCACGACCTGCTGGCGACCACGGCAGCGCTTTTTGCCGCCTTCTATCTGCGCTTCGAGGGCGGCGAAGGGTTCTTCGAACGCTTGCCGCTGCTGTTCCAGATCCTGCCCTATTTCCTCGCCTTCAGCGTGGTCGTGTTCTTCGTCCTGAACCTGACCACGACGAAATGGCGGTTCATCTCACTGCCGGACGCGCTGAACATCATTCGCGCGGCGACCGTGCTGACGGTCGGCCTGCTCGTGCTCGACTATATCTTCGTCGCCCCCAATGTCCGTGGCGCTTTCTTCCTCGGCAAGGTAACGATCGTCCTCTATTGGTTCCTGGAGATCTCGTTCCTCAGCGCGCTGCGCATGGCGTATCGCTATTTCCGCTATACGCGGGTGCGGCGTCATGCGCGGACCGATGGCGCCGCGCCGTCGCTGCTGATCGGCCGCACCGCGGATGCGGAGGTGCTGCTGCGCGGGATCGAGAGTGGGGCGATCAAGCGGATCTGGCCGGTCGGCATATTGTCGCCCTCGCGCGCCGATCTGGGCCAACTCATCCGCAACGTGCCGGTGCTGGGCGGCATCGATGACATCGAAGACGTCATTACCGATTTTTCCAAGCGCAACAAGGCGATCGCCCGTATCGTGATGACACCGTCGGCGTTCGAGCCGGAAGCCCATCCGGAATCGATCCTGATGCGGGCACGCAAGCTAGGTGTGATCGTGAGCCGCATGCCCTCGCTGGAGAGCGGCGAGGTGCCGCGGCTCACCGCGGTTGCCGTCGAGGACCTCCTGTTGCGGCCGAGCGAGAAGATCGACTATGCGCGCCTAGAAGCGCTGATCAAGGGCAAGGCGGTGATCGTCACCGGGGGCGGCGGCTCGATCGGATCCGAGATCTGCGAGCGCGTCGTCGCCTTTGGCGCGGCGCGTCTGCTGATCTTGGAGAATTCCGAGCCGGCGCTCTACGCAGTCACGGAGACGCTCGCTGCGCGCGCCTCCGTCGCCACCATCGAAGGGCGGATCGCCGACATCCGCGACCGCGAGCGCATCACGCGCCTGATGGCCGAATTCAGGCCGGACATCGTGTTCCATGCCGCGGCTCTCAAGCACGTGCCCATCCTCGAGCGTGACTGGAGCGAGGGGGTCAAGACCAACATCTTCGGCTCCATCAACGTCGCCGATGCGGCGCTTGCCGCCGGCGCGGAAGCGATGGTGATGATCTCGACCGACAAGGCGATCGAGCCGGTATCGATGCTCGGTCTGACCAAGCGCTTCGCCGAGATGTATTGCCAGGCGCTCGACCACGATCTTGCGGCCAGCGGTGGCGTCAAGCCGCCGATGCGGCTCATCTCGGTCCGCTTCGGCAACGTGCTGGCCTCGAACGGCTCGGTCGTGCCGAAGTTCAAGGCCCAGATCGAGGCCGGCGGCCCCGTCACCGTCACCCATCCCGAAATGGTCCGTTACTTCATGACCATCCGCGAGGCTTGCGATCTCGTCATCACGGCGGCGACGCACGCGCTCGGACCGGCGCGGCCGGATGTCTCGGTCTACGTGCTCAACATGGGACAGCCGGTGAAGATCGTCGATCTCGCCGAGCGCATGATCCGCCTCTCCGGTCTCGAGCCCGGCTACGACATCGAGATCGTGTTCACCGGCATGCGGCCGGGCGAACGCCTGCACGAGATCCTGTTCGCGTCGGAGGAACCGACCCGCGAGATCGGCGTCGCCGGGATCATGGCCGCGCAGCCGAACGAACCGCCGATGCAGACGCTGCGCAAATGGATCGCGGCGCTGGAGCAGGCGATCGCGCGCGACGACCGCACGACCATCAGAACCATCCTGAAGGATGCCGTTCCCGAATTCGGGTCGACCGCGGCGTGATCGTGCCGATCGACGGATTGTTGCGCAAAGCTCTTGTGTCGGAGCAACAATGAGCGAGACAAAGCCGGTCGCGCTGGTGACGGGAGCGAGTGGCTTCATCGGCCGTCATGTCGTGTGCGCGCTGACACGCGAGGGCTGGTCGATTCGCCGCACCGTGCGCCGCCCGGAAGGCACGGACGGAGAGGTCGTGATCGCGTCGGTCGGCCCGGAGACCGACTGGCAGGCCGCGCTTGAAGGCGTTGACGCCGTCATCCATCTCGCCGCGCGCGTGCATCACAAGAACGACGAGGGCGCGGTCGAGCTCTACCGCAACGTCAATGTCGAGGGCACACTGCGTCTGGCGCGCTGCGCAGCCGTCGCCGGCGTGCGCCATTTCATCTTCATCAGCACCGTTCTGGTGCATGGCCGCAGCAATGACGGTCGTGCGCCGTTCCGCGAGTGCGATGTCCCGACCCCGCGCGGCCTGTACGCCACGTCCAAGGCGGCGGCCGAAGCGGGCTTGAGTGCGCTGGCGCACGACAGCGACATGAGAATCTCGGTGATCAGGCCGCCGCTGATCTATGGTGCGGGCGCCAAGGGAAATTTTGCGCTGCTGATGCGTGCGGTCAGGCGGGGGCTGCCGCTGCCGTTTGGCGCGATCCGCAATCGCCGCAACTTTCTTTCCGTGCAGAACCTGTCGTCGTTCATCCTGCACCGGCTCGGCCATTCCGACCCCGCGAGCAAATTCGAGATCTTCCTGCTGGCCGACCGGGAGCAGGTCTCGACGCCTGAATTCGTCAGGTGCCTGGCGAGAGCTGCCGGCAAGAGCGCCCGGCTGTTCGGCATACCGCCAAGCCTGCTCAGCGCGGTTCTCCGCGTGACGGGGCGCCAGGATATGCATGACGGCCTGATCGGCTCGCTCGAGCTCGACATCTCGAAGGCGATCGCAACCGGCTGGCAGCCGCAGGTCACCCTCGAGGAGGGATTGCGCCTGGCGGTGCCGGATCAGCAGCGCTGAGGCCGGGAGAAGCGGCGCAGCACGAATGCGACCGCGAGCGCGCCGGCAACGACTGCGAACGTGGTGATCGCCGGCGCGGCGGCGCGGATGGTGAGGATGGCGAGCCCTACCAGGACGAGGTTGAGCAGGAAGACCTCACAGATCACCTGCCGCACCGTGAAGCCATTGTCAGTGGCGCGCTGGTAGAAATGCGTGCGGTGCGCCGACCAGAACGGCTCGCGCCGCGCGATGCGTCGAAATAGCGTGATGGTGGAATCGGCGAGGTAATAGGCCGGCAGCAGCAGCGCCGCGGCCGTCTGTCCGCGAAACGCGAGCTCCAGCAGGCACCAGCCGAGCAAGAGGCCGATCGGCAGGCTGCCGACATCGCCCAGGAAGACTTTTGCGACGGGACGGTTGAACGGCGCAAAGCCGAGCGTGGCGCCGCACAGCGCGGCGGCGATCAGCACGGCCGGCCATGAGAGATCCCCGAGCATTCCCAGCAGCAGCAGCGCGGCGGTGACCGGCACGACTTCCGCCACCGTCATCAGGTCGAGCCCGTCCATGAAGTTGACGAGGTTCACGAACCAGACACCGGCAAGGACGATGAGGCCGCGCTCCAGCGGAAGCGGCAGCGCCGGCGCGATGCGCGCGGTCTCGGGCGAGGTGAACACCACTGCGCCGACGCAGGCAGCCTGCAGCACCAGCCGCACCAGCACCGGCAGCGATACGATGTCGTCGGCGAAGCCGACCAATGCGATCACGACCGTCGCGGCGACCAGCGCCGGCGGGATCGCGACGTTGGTCGTGGCCCCCCAGAGCGAGGCGACGATCAGCGTCGCGGCGATCACGGCGATGCCCGCTCCCTGCGGGGTCGGGACGCGATGCGAGGACCGCGCGTTCGGCCGGGCCAGCGCGTAGCGCTGGAGCAGGGGGCGGCTGGTCCAGGTGACGAGCGCCGAGATCAGCGCGGCGAGCGCAACGGCAAGCAGCACGAGCGCGCCGGTGGGCGCATCGGCGGCCGAGCTCACTCCGGCACTCCGATTGGGGCCGATCCTTGCGCGGCTTTCTCCGCGCTGAGGATCCAGACGAGGCCGCCGAATGCGCCGACAATGAAGAACACGGCGCCGAACAGCAGCGAGACGTTGACACCTTCATTGGCGGCAAGCCCGGCGAAGCCGAACGCAAGGCCCATCGTGGCCTCACGCACGCCCCAGCCGGCGATCGAGATCGGCATCATCGTGATCAGCATCACCGGCGGCACGAGCAGAAAGACGTCGCTGAAGCGAACCGGGGCCGCAATCGACTGCACGACGCACCAGGCGATGACGACGGCGAGCACGTGGACGAGGATCGACAGGATTGCGATGATCGGCCCGCGTGTACGGCTGAAGATGACGCGATTGGCGATCACGGCACAGGCGTGAATGTGATGGGTCCCCCACCAGGTCTTCAGCCAGCGCCATTTCAGCGCGCCGAAGATCAGGAAGCCGACACCGCCGGCGAGCGCGAGGAGATCGACGAGCAGCAGCGCGGAGCGCCCGTGTGGATCGGTGATGAGGGTGTAGCTCCAGGGCAGGCTTGCGACGATCACGATCGCGAGCGCGATGAGGCCGATCGCGCGGTCGACGAAGATCGAGTAGGTCGCCGCACGCCAGCCGGCGCCGGCGCGCGCGACCAGCCACAGCCGGACCGCGTCGCCGCCGATCGCCGACGGCAGCGTCTGGTTGAAGAACGAGCCGATCACGTTGTAGCGCATGGCGCGGCCGAGCTCGAGCGGCGCGCTGCAGACGGCGCTGATCTCGCGCCAGCGCAGCGCGCCGATGAAGATCTGCAGGAACGTGACCGCGATCGCGACGCCGATCCAGAACAGGCTGGTCACGGTGAAGCGCGAAAACAGTTCGGACAGGTCGATCTTGCGCAGCGCCAGATAGAGCAGGGCCGCGGAGATCAGGATTTTGGCCGTCGACAACAGGATTCGGCGCATCTCGCCCGCATGGACAGGGTTTGCGAAGATTTGAGGCAACCCGACGCGAGGCGCCGAATTCGGCCGCTTTGGTATGGTTTTGGCGCCGATCTTGCAATAGCCGTCGTTAAGGACGCTGCGAGGAGTTCTCGTCAGGAGCGGCGAGCCTATTGCGACCCCGTCAACGTGGCGGCTAAACAGGGTCGGCACGGATCCTAGGGAACAGGATGACAGATCAGGCGATTTTGGTTACCGGCGCGGCCGGCTTCATCGGCTTTCATGTCGCCCGGCAGCTCCTGGGCGAAGGCCGCGCCGTCGTCGGGCTCGACAATCTCAACAGCTATTACGATCCGGCGCTGAAAAAAGCGCGCCTTGCGCTGCTCAGGGACGCACCCGGCTTCTCCTTCGTCGAGGCCGACCTCGCCGACCGCGAGACGATGGCGGCGCTGTTTGCGCAACATCGTTTTGCCAAAGTCGTGCATCTCGCGGCGCAAGCGGGTGTGCGCTACTCGATCGAGCAGCCGCAGACTTACGTCGATTCCAATCTCGTGGGCTTTCTCAACGTGCTGGAGGGCTGCCGCAACAACGACTGTCGTCATCTCGTCTACGCCTCGTCATCCTCCGTTTACGGAGCCAACACAAAACTGCCATTTGCGGTCGCGGACCGTACCGATCATCCCGTGAGCTTCTATGCAGCGACGAAGAAGGCGAACGAGGTGATGGCGCAGTCCTACAGCCATCTCTATCGCCTGCCGGTCACGGGGCTGCGCTTCTTTACCATTTACGGGCCGTGGGGCCGGCCCGACATGGCCATGTTTCTGTTCGTGAACGCCATCATGGCCGGCAAGCCCATCCGGCTCTTTAACCATGGAAAGATGCGCCGGGACTTCACCTATATCGATGACGTGACCCGTGTCGTATCCAAGCTGATCGATCTCGTGCCTGCGGACGATCCGGCTGCCGCAAATGCGCCGTTTAAGCTCTACAATGTCGGCAATCACCATCCGGAGGAACTGATGCACGTCGTCGGTCTTCTGGAGCGGGAGCTGGGCCGGACGGCGATCAAAGAATTGCTGCCGATGCAGCCGGGAGATGTGCTGGAAACGTTCGCGGATGTCGAGGACTTGATGCGCGACACCGGCTTTGCACCGTCAACGCCGATCGAGCATGGGGTCCATAATTTCGTCACCTGGTATCGGGACTACTTCAAGGTTTGAGATCACGATGGACAAACGCATAATCCCCCTGATCATGTGCGGCGGTGCCGGCACGCGGCTGTGGCCCGCTTCGCGCGAGGTGCGGCCCAAGCAATTCCTGCCGCTGTTCGGCACACGCTCGACCTTCCAGGACACGCTGCTGCGCGTGTCCGATCCCTCGCTGTTCGATCGTCCTGTTGTCATCACCAATGCGGCCTACCGCTTCATGGTGCTTGAGCAGCTCGCCGAGATCGGCATCGAGGCCGACGTGATCCTCGAGCCGATGCGGCGCGATTCCGGCCCCGCGATCGCCGCCGGCGCGGTGTTCGCGCAGAACCGCGCCAGTGAAGCGATCGTGCTCGCGCTCGCCGCCGACCACGTGGTGCAGGACAATGCCGCCTTCGTCGCGGCGTGCCGCGAAGGCCTCACGGCTGCGAGCGCCGGGCGCATCGTCACCTTCGGCGTCAAGCCGGAGCGGCCGGCGACCGAATACGGCTACATCAATCCGGGCGAGGCGATCTCCGGCGAGGTGCATGCGGTGGCGCGCTTCGTCGAGAAGCCGGACGCGGTGAAGGCATCCGACTACGTCAATTCGGGCTATCTCTGGAACAGCGGCAACTTCATGTTCCCGGCCGCTGTGCTGCTCGACGAATATCGCAGGGTCGATGCGGCAAGCGTCGACGCCGTCACCGGTGCCGTCAACAATGCCGGCCGCGATCTTGGCTTCGTCACGCTGGAGCCCGAAGCGTTCGGTGCGGCGAAAGCGATCTCGATCGACTATGCGGTGATGGAAAAGACCTCGCGCGCCGCCGTGGTGCCGGTGTCGTGCGGCTGGTCCGACGTCGGCTCCTGGCACGCGGTGTGGGAGCTCTCGGAGAAGGACGCGCTGGGCAATGCGGCGCACGGCACCGCCGTGTTCGAGGATTCCCGCAACTGCAACGTCACCACCGATTCCGCGCTGGTCGCGCTCGAAGGCGTCGACGATCTCGTCGTGGTCGCGACCGCGGACGCGGTTCTGGTCTCGCGCCAGAAGGATGCCAACGGACTGAAGCGTCTGGTGACGAAGCTGAAGGCGGTCGCGCCGAAGGTGACCGAGGAGCATCTGAAGGTGCACCGGCCCTGGGGCAGCTATCAGTCCGTCGACAATGGCGAGCGCCACCAGGTCAAGCGCATCGTGGTGAAGCCGGGCGGACGGCTGTCGCTGCAGAAGCATCACCATCGCGCCGAGCATTGGATCGTGGTGCGCGGCACGGCCCAGGTCACCGTCGACGAAACCGTCAAGACGGTGCATGAGAACGAGTCGATCTACATCCCGATGGGCGCGGTCCACCGGATGGAGAATCCCGGCAAGATCCAGCTGGAACTGATCGAGGTCCAGACCGGCTCTTATCTCGGGGAAGACGACATCATACGGATTGAAGACGACTATCAAAGGTCGTAACCAGCAAACTCCGAATCACGCGACCCGGGCCGAGAAGCGGTATCTTTTTCGGCTTAAGGCCCGGGGAACGTGTAACTTTTTGAATCAAATCGTGTCCCGGCCCGCGGGGGCGGCATTCGCCACAAATGTGGCGTCCGTGCTAGAAGCGGCCCGGGGATTTGGGTTGAATCGGGGTTTGCTCAGATGAGTTCCAAAGGGTCTGCACCGGTAAAGGCCGGCTTGCGCGTCGGCGTCATTGGTGCCGGTGTGATGGGCAGCAACCATGCGCGCGTGCTCAGCGGTCTTCCCGGCGTCAGCCTCGTCGGCGTCGTCGATCCCTCGCCGGCGCATCGCGCGCGGGCCACGGAACTTGCCAATTGCGCAAGCTTCGAGACGCTCGACCAGCTCTTCGCCGAGGGCGTCGATGCCGTCACCGTCGCGGCGCCGACCCATTTACATCACGAGGTCGCGCTCGCCTGCATCGCCAAGAACATCCACGTGCTGGTCGAGAAGCCGATCGCGTCGACGGTGGAGGAGGGGCGCGAGATCGTCGCCGCCGCGCAAAAAGCCGGCGTGACGCTGATGATCGGCCATGTCGAGCGTTTCAACCCGGCGGTCGCCGCCGTCAAGCAGGCGATCGCAGGCGAGGACATTCTCTCCATCGCGATCACCCGCGTCGGCCCGTTCCCGCCGCGGATGTCCAATGTCGGCGTCGTCATCGACCTTGCCGTGCACGACATCGACCTGATCCGCTGGTTCACCGAATCCGACATCGTCGAGGTGCAGCCGCAATTGTCGAGCGCGGTCGCCGAGCGCGAGGACATCGCGCTGTTGCAGTTCCGCACCGAGAGCGGCGTGCTTGCCCACATCAACACCAACTGGCTGACACCGTTCAAGGCGCGCAGCGTCACGGTCGCCACGCGCGACAAATACGTGATGGGCGATCTGCTCACGCGCCAGGTCACCGAGTGCTTCGGCTTCAAGCCGGATGGCAGCTACTCGATGCGGCACCTGCCGGTCGGCCATGATGAGCCGCTCCGCGCCGAGCTGCTCGCGTTCTTGAAGGCGGTGCGTAACGGCGAGACGCCGGCAGTGACCGGCGACGAAGGCGTCGCCAGCCTCGAGATCGCGACGCAGTGCCTGGAAACACGGTCGCGCCCCGCCGCCGCGGCGCCCGCCCGCAAGGCTCCGCGCCGCGTTGCCGGCTGATCTCTCTTCTCCATGTCGACCACTCAAGAAGGCGTCATGAACCAGCATCTGCGTTCCGAACCCATTCCCTTCATCGACGTCGCCTCGCAGCGTCGCCGGCTCGGCGCCTCGCTCGATGCCGCCGTCAAGCGGGTGATGGACCACTGCCAGTTCGTCAATGGTCCCGAGGTTTTCGAGCTCGAGAAGCAGCTCGCGGCCTACTCAGGCGCCAAGCATGTCATCGGCTGCGCCAGCGGTACCGACGCGATCCTGATGGTGATGATGGCCAAGAATGTCGGACCCGGCGATGCCGTGCTGTGTCCGTCCTTCACCTTCATCGCGACCGCCTCGCCGGTGGCGCGGACCGGCGCGACACCTGTCTATGTCGATGTCGACGAAGCCACATTCAACATGAGCCCGGAGTCGCTCAAGCGCGGCATCGCGACCGCCCGGAAAGCCGGCCTCAAGCCGGTTGCGGTGATTCCGGTCGACCTGTTCGGCCAGCCCGCCGATCACGACGCCATTGCCGAGATCGCCAGCGCCGAAGGCCTGTTCGTGCTCGACGACGCCGCGCAAGGCTTTGGCGCGAGCTACAAGGGCCGCAAGCTCGGCACGCTCGGACACGCCACGGCGACCAGCTTCTTCCCGGCCAAGCCGCTCGGCTGCTTCGGCGACGGCGGCGCGATCTTCACCGATGACGACGAGCTCGCGGCCACGCTGCGCAGCATCCGCGTGCACGGGCAGGGCGTCGACAAATACGACAACGTCCGCCTTGGCCTGACCGGCCGGCTCGACACCATGCAGGCCGCTGTCCTGATCGAGAAGCTGAAGATCTTCGACGACGAGATCGCCGCCCGCAACCGGGTTGCGGAACGCTATGCGCGCGGCCTGTCCAACGTTGTCACCGTGCCGCGCCTTGCGCCCGGCAACACCTCGGTCTGGGCGCAGTACACGATCCGCCTGCCCAAAGGCACCGACCGCGACGGCTTTGCCGCCGCGCTGAAGACCCAGGGCGTGCCGACCGCGATCTACTACGGCAAGTCGATGCATCAGCAGACCGCCTACAAGCACTACCCGGTCGCCGAGGGCGGCCTGCCTGCTTGTGAGAGCCTGTCGCAGGACGTCATCAGCCTGCCGATGCACGCCTATTTGACCGAAGCCGACCAGGAGCGAATCATCGCCGCCGTCCGCGGCGCGCTCGCGGGCTGATTTCTTCACCTCTCCCTACGGGAGACGTGATCAGCCCCGAGCAGCCGTCTTTTTTGATCACATCGGACTTCAAAGCCTTATCGGCTGCCCGATAAGCCTCTAGAAGAGTCCGCATGCTCGGACGCATCTTCACGGTCGGTGGTTACACGCTGCTCTCGCGGCTGACGGGATTTGCCCGCGACATCATGCTCGCGGCGATCCTCGGCGCCGGTCCGGTGGCCGACGCCTTCTTCGTGGCGCTGCGGCTGCCCAATCATTTCCGCGCGATCTTCGCCGAGGGCGCCTTCAACGCCGCCTGGGTGCCGGCCTATGCCCATGTCCATGGCGAGAGGGGCGAGGCGGCGGCACACTTGTTCGCCGACCGCATCTTCACGCTGCTCTTGGCCTCGCAGGTGGTGCTGCTGATTCTCGCCTGGCTGTTCATGCCGCAGGCCATGAGCATTTTGGCGCCCGGCTTCAGTGAGGATGCCGAGCAGCGTAAGCTCGCGATCGAGCTGACCCGGATCACCTTTCCCTATCTCCTGTTGATCACGCTGGTCACGCTCTATGGCGGCATGCTCAACGTGATGCAGCGCTTTGCCAGCGCCGCGGCGGCCTCGATCTTCCTCAATGTCGCGATGATGATGACGCTGGCGGTTGCCGTCTGGTTTCCAACCGCGGGCCATGCCGCCGCATGGGGAGTCCTGATCTCCGGCTTCCTGCAATATTTCCTGCTCGCCGGCGATCTCGCGCGGCATGGCGGCCTGCCGCGCTTTGCGCCCTTGAAACTCGACGAAGACGTGCGCGGCTTTTTCAAAGCGCTGGGACCTGCGACGCTGGGCTCGATGGGCACGCAGGTCGCGCTGTTCGCCGACACCATCATCGCGACCTTCCTGCCCGCCGGCGCGCTGTCGGCGCTCTATTATGCCGACCGACTCAATCAGCTGCCGATCGGTGTCATCGGCATCGCCATCGGCACGGTGCTGCTGCCGGAAATGTCGCGGCGCATCACGGCCAACGACCATGATGGCGCGATGAAGGCGCAGCGCCGCGCTTTCGATTTCACGCTGCTGTTCTCGGTGCCGTTCGTCGCGGCCTTCATCACCGTGCCCGACGCGATCATGCGCGCGCTGTTCGCCCGCGGCGCGTTCTCCAAGGCCGATGCCGCGGCCGCCGGCGCCACGCTCGCGGCCTATGCCATCGGCCTGATCCCCTTCGTGCTGATCCGCAGTGCGGTCGCGACCTTCTATGCCCGCAAGGACACCGCAACGCCGGTCCGCGCCTCGCTTACGGGCATTGCCGTCAACGTCGCGCTGAAGGTCGCCTTGATGGGATCGCTGGCCCAGATCGGCCTCGCGCTGGCAACCGCCGTCGGCGTCTGGACCAATCTCTTGCTGGTGCTGTTCTTCGCCGTGCGGCGCGGCTTTCTCGTTCTGGACCGCGCCTGGCTGATGTCGCTCGGCAAATTCCTGCTGACCGGAATCATTCTCGCCGCCGCGTTCTGGCTGATCGCACGCTTCAGCGGTTCTTGGCTGGGCACGATGCCCTTCCGGGACGAAGTGACGCTGCTCCTGCTCGCCGTCGGCGGCACGATCGTCTATGCGCTCGCGATGCTCGCTCTGTTCGGCCGCAGCTGGCTGGTCTCGCTGGTGCGCGGCTAAAGCATGATCCGGAAAAGTGCGAAGCGGTTTTCCGGAAAGATCATGCGTAAACAACAAGCTAAAGCGCGATGACGATTCATCCAAATCTCATCGCGCTTTAGGCGAGCAGGGTGCTCGCCTCCAGGATGCAGTCGACCTCCGCACATCTCTTGATTTTGTGCGATTGTCGTGCTAACAGCGCCCCATGATTAAATGCTCGCGCAAAGTCAACTTCAACCACATGACCCGCTTCGGCTGGGCCGTGGAAGGAGTCGTGCGCTAGGAATTCGACGACGACATCTTTTCCACCAGGCCCCGCCGGCATCGGACGGGGCCTTTTTCGTGGCCACGCTCCTTGCCGGCTCAACAGCAGGAGCATCCGATGCCACCACAATTGACGAACAGCGCAAGCGAGCCGGAGGTCGATGCCGCACGGCTTCGCCTCGACTTCTCCATCGTCTTGAGCCTGCTCGGTCGATACTGGCGCGCCTTTCAGGAGCGGCGCCAGAGCCCACGAGTCAACTTGCACGATCTGAGTGACAGGGCGCTGATGGATATCGGCTTGACGCGAGCCGAGATCGACTACTTCACGTCTGCAAGGGCTCTCGACAGGCTGAGAGATCGCGCGATGGATCCGTGGAGGCGCGGTGGCATGTAACTTGTCAGGAGGCCTGGTGGGCTGCGTCTTCGTTGCTGATCCTTCGAGAGGCCCGCTTTTGGCGGGCTCCTCAAGTATGGAGGTGAGGTCCTGCTTCGCGGTGCAATCTAGACGCCGTGGTGACGGGTGCGCGGTGCTTTCCCGGCCTGCCACCAGTGTGCCCGCCTAAACCTGTTTGCCTTGCCACTTTTTCCACGGCAATATGGCTCGCAAAACAACCATGAGAACGGGAAAAGACAATGGCGGCTCCCATCAAGTTCGGCGTTGGCCAAAGCGTGCTGCGCAAGGAGGATGACGCGCTCATCCGCGGCAAGGGCCGCTATACCGACGATTACGCGCCGCAGGCCGCGCTGCGCTGCCTGGTGCTGCGCTCACCGCATGCGCATGCCAAATACACGATCGACGTGAGCCGCGCCCGCGGCCTGCCCGGCGTCGCGCTGATCCTGACTGCCGACGACGTCAAGGACCTCGGCAATCTGCCCTGCCTGTTCAATCTCGAGACCGATCCGTTCACCGGCCCGCCTTACCCGATCCTCGCCAAGGACGAGGTGCGCCACGTCGGCGATGCCATCGCCTTCGTGGTCGCCGAGACCATCGACCAGGCCCGGGATGCGATCGAGGCGATCGAGGTCAAATGGAGCCCGCTGCCGGCGGTGACCGGCGTCGTCAACGCCGTGAAGAAGGGCGCGCCGCAGGTCTGGCCGGACAAGCCAGGCAACGTGCTGTTCGACGTCTCGATCGGTGATAAGGCGGCGACGGAAGCTGCCTTTGCCAAGGCACATGCGGTCGCCGAAATCTCGATCGTCAATCCGCGCGTGGTCGCGAGCTTCATGGAGACGCGCGCGGCGGTGTGCGAATACGACGCCAAGCGCGACCATCTGACGCTGACGGTCGGCAGCCAGGGCAGCCATCGCCTGCGCGACATCCTGTGCCAGAACGTGCTCAACATCCCCACCGACAAGATGCGGGTGATCTGCCCCGACGTCGGCGGCGGCTTCGGCACGAAGCTGTTTCCCTACCGGGAATACGCTTTGATGGCGGTGGCCGCGCGAAAACTGAAGAAGGCGGTGAAATGGGCGGCCGATCGCTCCGAGCATTTCATGGGCGATGCGCAGGGCCGCGACAACGTCACCACCGCAAAGATGGCGCTGGCCGAGGACGGTAAATTCCTCGCGATGGATTGCGACCTGATGGGCGACATGGGCGCGTATCTCTCGACCTTCGGGCCTTACATCCCGCATGGCGGCGCCGGCATGCTGCCGGGCCTCTACGACATCCAGGCCTTCCATTGCCGAGTGCGCACCATCTTCACCCACAGCGTTCCGGTGGACGCCTATCGTGGCGCCGGGCGGCCCGAGGCGGCCTATGTGATCGAGCGTCTCGTCGATGCCTGCGCGCGAAAACTCGATATGACGCCGGACGCCATCCGCCGCAAGAATTTCATCCCGCCCAAGGCGCTGCCGTACAAGACGGCCACGGGCAAGGTCTATGATTCCGGCGACTTCGCCGCGCATCTGAAGCGCGCGATGGAGATCGCCGAGTGGAAGGAGTTTCCCAAGCGTGCCAAGGCGGCCAAGAAGCAGGGGCTGATCCGCGGCATTGGGCTCGCAAGCTATGTCGAGATCTGCGGCGTGATGGGTGAGGAGACGGCCAATGTCCGCCTCGATCCCAATGGCGATGTCACCGTCCTGATCGGCACGCAATCGAGCGGGCAGGGCCATCAGACCGCCTATGCGCAGATCGTCGCGGAGCAGTTCGGTCTGCCGCCGGAGCGCGTGCATATCCACCAGGGTGACACCAATGAGATCGCGACGGGCCTCGGCACCGGTGGCTCGGCCTCGATTCCCACCGGTGGCGTCTGCGTGGAGCGCGCTGCGGGCGATCTCGGCAAGAAGCTGAAGGAGCTTGCAGCGCAGGCGCTGGAAGCGAGCGCCGGCGACCTCGAGATCACCGACGGCGTGATCCGGATCGCCGGCACCGACCGCTCGATCTCCTTCGCCGATCTCGCCAAGCGCCCCGGCGCCGATCCGGCGAAGCTGAACGGCAGCGCGACCTTCGCCAGCGCCGACGGCACCTATCCCAACGGCACGCATCTGGCGGAGGTCGAGATCGATCCGGCCACCGGCATCATCAGAATCGTCAACTACGTGATCGTCGACGATTTCGGCAAGACGCTCAATCCGCTGCTGCTGGCGGGGCAGGTGCATGGCGGCGCCATGCAAGGCATCGGCCAGGCGCTGATGGAGCAAGTGGTGTATGGCGCCGCCGACGGCCAGCTCATCACCGCCACCTACATGGACTACGCGCTGCCGCGCGCGGCGGACGGGCCGGCCTTCGTGTTCGAGACCCACAACGTCCCCTGCAAGACCAATCCGATGGGCGTGAAGGGGGCCGGCGAGGCCGGCGCGATCGGCTCCTGTCCGGCCGTCGTCAACGCCATCGTCGACGCGCTCTGGCGCGAATACAAGATCGACCATATCGACATGCCGGCAACGCCGGAGCGGGTGTGGATCGCGATCAACGAGCATCACCGCCGCCATAGCCTGTGATTCCCCCAAGCAAACGCGGAACGCGTTTTGCGGGGCAAACGCAGAACGCGTTTGCGGGGACATCATCCTCAACGATCATGCAGAGCGCGACGATCTGTCGTCGCGTTCTGGATGGAATGAAATCTGCCAATCGGTGTTGGCCATCGAAGGGTCGGCACGATCCTGCATCATGAAAAGGGGTTTTGCGAATGAAGCGAGTGTTGGTTGTCGGGGGCGCGCTGCTGCTCGGTATGGGGGCGGTTTGGGCGGACCCGGATTCCATCAAGGAGGTCCAGACCCTGATGAAGGGCAATGGCAAGAACGCCGGCGCGATGTCGGCGATGGTCAAGGGCGAGAAGCCCTACGACCAGGCCACGGTGAACAGCGCGCTGGCGCAGTTCGAGGATACCGCCAGGAAGCTGCCGAACCTGTTTCCGGCCAGCGCCAAGGGCGTGAAGCTCGACGGTGACTACTCGACCTCGCCGAAGATCTGGGAGGACAAGGCCGGCTTCGATGCGAAGATCGCGAGCTTCGGCAAGATCGTCGGCGAAGCCAAGAGCAAGATCAAGGATCTCGACTCGCTCAAAGCGAATCTGCCCGCGATCGGCAAGGAATGCGGCGGCTGCCACGAAACCTATCGCGTGAAGAACGGCTGACGGCGAGACTCGTCGTCATCCGAACTACCGGAATCGAAGGGCGGTTGCGCAAGCAACCGCCTTTTTCCGTTCGCAAGGTCTGACGGATCGCGGTCCGAACAGCTATCTTTGAGTCAATGGCCGCGGCGTTGGTGCGAGTCGGCGCATCTCTTCCCGACTGCCTCATGAGATCAGGAGGTTCCAACCGCGGCGAGCACCTGCATCAAGACAGCGAGACAGGCCATGGCAAAACCCTTCCCGTCCAAGACCCATATCGGCAACCATATGCTGCATCCGGAAACGCTGATGCTGACCTATGGCTATGATCCACAATTGTCGGAAGGCGCCATCAAGCCGCCGGTGTTCCTGACCTCCACCTTCGTGTTCAGGACGGCCGAGGACGGGCAGGACTTCTTCGATTACGTCGCCGGCCGGCGCGAGCCGCCGGAAGGCATGGGCGCAGGCCTCGTCTATTCGCGCTTCAATCATCCCAACAGCGAAATCGTCGAGGACAGGCTGGCGATCTACGAGCGCACCGAAAGTTGTGCGCTGTTCTCATCCGGCATGGCGGCCATCGCAACCACGATCCTGGCCTTTGTTCGCCCCGGCGACGTGATTCTGCATTCCCAGCCGCTCTATGGCGGGACGGAAACCCTGCTGACGAACACGCTTGCGCGTCTGTCGATCGGCGCCGTCGGCTTTGCCGACGGTATCGACGAGACGGCAGTCAAGCAGGCGTCGGAGCAGGCCATGGGCAAGGGACGGGTTTCGATGATCCTGATCGAGACGCCCGCCAATCCGACCAACGGCCTAGTCGACATCGCGATGATCCGCCGTGTTGCCGACGCGATCGGAAAGGCGCAGGGACACACACCGATCATCGCCTGCGACAACACGCTGCTCGGACCGGTGTTTCAGCGGCCGATCGAGCACGGTGCGGACCTCTCGCTGTATTCGCTGACCAAATATGTCGGTGGTCATTCCGATCTGATCGCGGGGGCCGCGCTCGGCTCGAAGGCTGTCATGAAGGGCATCAAGGCGCTGCGGGGCGCGATCGGCACTCAGCTCGATCCGCATTCCTGCTGGATGATCAACCGTTCGCTCGAGACGCTGAGCCTGCGCATGGAGAAGGCCAACGACAATGCGCGCCTCGTGGCGGACTTCTTGCGCGGTCATCCCAAGGTCGCCAAGGTCCACTATCTCGGTCATCTCGAGGAAGCGTCACCGGCCGGGCGCGCGTTTGCGAGGCAGTGTTTCGGTGCCGGATCCACGTTCTCGTTCGACATCGCCGGCGGCAAGGAGGCGGCGGTCAGATTCCTCAACGCGCTGCAGATCCTCAAGCTTGCAGTGAGCCTCGGCGGAACGGAATCGCTCGCGAGCCTGCCCGCAACCATGACCCATTCCGGCGTTCCAGCCGACATCCGCCGCAAAATCGGCGTCCTCGATTCCACGATCCGGCTGTCGATCGGCATCGAGAACCCGTCGGACCTGATCGCCGATCTCACGCAGGCGCTGAACGCGGCTTGAGCGCCTCCGGAATCGAAAAGGCCGGGCGCGCCCTCCGTCGCACCCGGCCTTTCCATGACGAAGCAGCCTTGACGCTTACTTCGTCACCTGACCGCGGATCTCGCCGCCCGGGTTCGCCGCGGTGTGGATGTTGATGTAGTACTTGCCGCCGAGCAGATCGGCGGCCTGCGCGTCCGTGAGCGTCGCTTCGCCCTTGACCGGGCTCGAGGCGGCATTCGGGATGGCAACCGCCACGCCGGCGTTCTTGCCGGCTTCGGCAGGCCCATGGAAGTGCGCCGCGGTGGCGGGGCCGGAGAGGCCGGAATAGGTGACGGTCCAAGACAGCTTCTTGCTGGCGGCATCATAGTTCAGATCGGCCGTTCCGGTGCCGCTGGTGGTCGTTGCGGGCACCTCGGACTTGCCGTCGAGCGTTGCTTTCAGCTTTTCGGCATAGGCCGGCCCGGCAAAAGCGACGGCACCGAGCGCGAACACGGCGATGACGGTCTTGTTCATGGCATTCTCCCTGTTGAACCCGTTCGGGCTGGCAAACTTCCAACAGCCGGCATTTCAGTTTATTCCCGTCTCCGGCCAAGGCGGGCTAAATTCTTCGTGGCTGGAGCCGTGACGAGATCGGTCATAAGTTCGCCGCAACGAGTGAATGGTGCGCATGTTGCAACGAACAATTCTGCTGGCGCTGCTCGCCACGATGGCTGCTTCCGGCATCTATTGGTGGCTCAGCGCGCCGGGGGTGGCGGCGGTGGGCAATTCACCGGCCCATGTGCCCGATCTCGCCAACGGGGAGGTGATGTTCAACGCCGGCGGTTGCGCGTCCTGCCATGCCGTTCCCAACCAGCCCGATCGTCTCAGGCTCGGAGGTGGCGTCGCGATCAAATCGCCGTTCGGAACGTTCTACGCGCCGAACATCTCGCCTGATCCGAACGATGGTATCGGCAAATGGACCGACGCCGATTTCGTCAATGCGGTGATGCACGGGGTCTCGCCGGCCGGACAGCATTACTTTCCGGCGTTTCCCTATATCTCCTATCAGCACGCCAGGCGCGAGGACGTGCTCGATCTCTTTGCTTATCTGAAAACGCTGCCGGCTGTTGCGGGCAAGGTGCGTGACCACGACGTCGGTCTTCCCTTCAACATCCGGCGCAATATCGGGATCTGGAAATTCCTGTTTCTGGACGAAAAGCCTTTCATTGCCGATGGCAGCAAGTCGCGGGAATGGAAGCGCGGCGCCTATCTCGTCAACAGCTTTGGCCATTGTGCCGAATGCCACAGCCCGCGCAATGTGCTGGGCGGCATCATCGCCGGCCAACAATTTGCCGGCGGTCCCAATCCGGAAGGCGAGGGCTGGGTCCCGAACATCACCCAGAAGCACCTTGGCGAGTGGAGTGCGAAGGATCTCGCCTATTTCCTCAAGACGGGTGAATTGCCCGATGGCGACAGTGTCGGCGGCGCGATGACGCGCGTGATCAAGAACACCTCGCAATTATCTGACGGAGATCTCGCGGCGATGGCGGAGTACCTCAAATCGCTGCCGCCGGTGGATGGGCCGACGCCACCGAAACGCAAGCAGGGCAGCTAAGGTACGAACGTCGTCGCGGCGGTCCGTGTTCACCTCTCCCCGACGGGGAGAGGTCGGATTGCGCAGCAATCCGGGTGAGCGGCTGTAGCGCCCACTGAGACCTGGAGCCCTCACCCGGATCGCATCTTCGATGCGCTCCGACCTCTCCCGTCGGGCGAAATGAACCACGCGCCGCTTTGCTGCGGAGCGGCGTGGCCGACAAGCAAGCGCTGCAGAAGACTAAAGCGCGATGAGATTTGGATGAATCGTCATCGCGCTTTAGCTTGTTGTTTACGCATGATCTTTCCGGAAAACCGCTTCGCACTTTTCCGGATCATGCTTTAGCCCGTGCCGAACGCCTTGAAGGTGATGATGGTGAGGGTGTCCTGGATGCCCGGCAGCACCTGCACCTTCTCATTCACGAAATGGCCGATATCGGTGTCCTTGTCGACGTAGAACTTCACCAGGAGGTCGTATTGGCCGGCCGTGGAGTAGATCTCGGAGGCGATCTCGGCTTCGGCAAGCGCATTGGCCACCGTATAGGACTGGCCGAGCTTGCATTTGATCTGAACGAAGAAAGGAACCATCGCGGGCACTCCGAAAGCGTATCTGGCGGCTAATAGGCCAAAACCAGCCGGATTTAGCAAGCAAACTTGCGGGCGTCCGGGGTGCATTCGGCTGCGGCGCTGAAGCGCGAAGCGACCGAGCCAGCTCGTCATCGCGCTTCCGGTGTTGTTTGAGCATGATCTTTTCGGAGAACCGCTGCGAACTTTGCGCTAACGCGGCCCTCCGGGTCCAGATCAGGCTTTAGGACGTGACCACTGCTGCTGCCAACGCATCCCTGAGCCGCTCGGCGAGCTCGGCCTTGCGATAGGGCTTGGTCAGCACGATTGCTTGCGCCTGCGCGCGGCCCTGCTCGACCAGGGTCTCCAGCGCGTAGCCCGAGGTGAACAGGACCGGCAGACCGGGACGAACGCGCCTCGCCTGATCGGCGAGCTCCCAGCCGCTCATGCCGCCGGGCATCACGACATCGGTGAACAGCAAGTCGATGCTGGGATCGCTCCGCAGCTGCTGCAAGGCATCCTTGCCCTTGACCGCGGCAATGACGCGATATCCGAGCGCCTCCACCCTGCGAATGACGGAGGAGCGGACGAACGGATCGTCCTCGACGATCAGGATCGTCTCGTAGCCTCGCGGCGCCGCGGCCTCGCTGTCGGGAAGATCGGGCTGTGATTGTCCGGCGTTGGCGCGCGGCAGGTAGATCCTGACCGTGGTGCCAAGGCCCGCCTCGCTGTAGATCGCGACGTGGCCGCCCGATTGCTTTGCAAAGCCATAGACCATGCTGAGGCCGAGACCGGAGCCCTTGCCGACCTCTTTGGTGGTGAAGAACGGCTCGAAGACGCGTGCGGTGACATCAGCCGTCATGCCTTCGCCGTCGTCGGTGACCGAGATCAACGCGTAGGCACCGGGTGCGACTTCAGGGTGAAGGGCTCGATAGTCGTCGTCGATCGCAGCCAACTCCGTGCTCAGCGTCAGATGTCCTCCCGATGGCATGGCATCCTGCGCGTTGAGCGCGAGGTTCAGCACGGCGGATTCGAGCTGGGCGCGGTCGGCAAAGGCCAGGATCGTGCCGGGCCCGGAGGTCGTCCTGATCTCGATGTCCTCGCGCAAGGTGCGCTTGAGCAGCTTGAACATGGAGTCGAGCAGGCTCCGGCAATCGATCGTCTGAGGTTGGAGCAGCTGGCGGCGGCTGAAGGCGAGCAGTCGCTGCGTCAGCTCGGCTCCCCGTTCGCCCGACTGGCAGATGTCGTCGGCAAAGCGCCTGAGATCGGGCCTCTCCTTGAGCTGCTCGCTCAGGTGCTCGGCATTGCCGATGATGACGGTCAGGAGGTTGTTGAAGTCGTGCGCGATGCCGCCGGAGAGCTGGCCGACCGTCTCCATCTTCTGCGCCTGCTGAAGCTGCTGCTCGGTCAGCTTGCGCGCGGTCAGGTCGTGGACGATGCCGACGAAGATCAACTCGCCGTCCTGTCGCGCCTGGCCCACCGACAGGTCCACCGGAAAGGTCGAGCCGTCCTTGCGCAGGCCGATGGCCTCGCCGCCGGTCGCGAAATGCCTCGCCTGGCCGGCGGGTGCCGCATCAGCGTCGGGCATCAGCATGCCGACGTTGCGGTTCATCACCTCGTCGGCACGGTAGCCGAACATGCGCTCGCAGGCCGGATTGAACAGCAGGATGCGGTCCTGCGCATCGAACAGGAAGACGCCGTCGACCGCGGTCTCGACGATCGCGGTCAGGCGCGCAACGCTCTCGCGCATCGCGCGCTGGGCGTCCCGGACCTGTTGCAGCAGCAGCGTGGCGTCCCGGCTCTTGATTTCCTCCTCCTCGAGCGCGGCCTGGACCTGCCGCAGCTCGAATGGCGAGGGGATCGTCAGGATCTTCGGCAATAGCGGCCAGAGCGCAGCGGCGGTGAGGACCGACGCGACCGCCGTGGCTGCCTTGACGAGGCCCTCGATGCCGTAGACCGGAACCCAGAGCGTATAGATCGACAGCACATGGGTCAGGCCGCAGGCCATGATGAAGATCGCAAACGCCCAATAGACCCAGCCGAACTTGAGGTCGCGCCGCTTGGTGACGAGGATGGCAAGGGCAAAGGGGATCGAGAAATAAGCGGCGGCGATGCAGGCGTCGGAAACGACGTGAAGCCCGATCAGCTCCGGCTCCCATAACAGGCAGATGCCGTGCGGCGAAAGCATGGACGAGTCGAGGAGACGTTCGAAGAAGGCCCACATCGTTCCACCCCAAGGTTCTGTTCCAGGTGGTTTGCGGGCCGCGGCGGCCTGCAACGTCGGTGTCGCTGGACAGTTCCACCACCTGTGTCTCACGCAACCGGCGAAGCACGCTAAGGTTAGAGACTATACCAAGGGAGCGGCAAGGTTGCATTTTTCAAGCCCGCATGATTGCGGGCTCCTGGCCGCGCCTTGCCCGACTGATTCGCGCGCTGCGCGACGGGTTTGCGAATCGGCAACGCTTGCTGCTGTTCCATGGGCGCGCTAGGAGAGGCCATGGCGGCGTCCTCAAGCAAATGTATCCGGCGATGACGACCCCGGTCGCACTCACCATCGCCGGCTCCGATTCGAGCGGCGGCGCCGGCATCCAGGCGGACCTGAAGACCTTCGCCGCGCTCGGCGTCTACGGCGCATCCGTGATCACGGCGCTGACGGCGCAGAACACGCGCGGCGTCACCGGCATTCACGCGGCGCCGGCCGAGTTCGTCACCGCACAGATGGACGCGGTGTTCTCCGATCTCGAAGTCGGCGCGGTGAAGATCGGCATGGTGGCCCAGGCCGCCAGCATAGATGCGATCGCGGCCGCGCTGTCGCGCTGGGCGTTCCGGCACGTCGTGCTCGATCCCGTGATGGTGGCAACGTCCGGCGACCGCCTGCTGGCCTCCGAGGCCGTCGACGCCCTGCGCACCAAGCTGATACCGCTGGCCACCGTGATCACGCCGAACCTGCCGGAAGCCGCGGCCCTGCTCGACGAGCCGATGGCCGCAAGCGAGGCCGAGATCGAAAGCCAGGGCCGCCGCCTGCTGTCGCTCGGCTGCCGCGCCGTCCTGGTCAAGGGCGGCCATGGGGAGGGCGCGGAGAGCATCGATTATCTGGTCGGTGCCGACACCACGATCGCGCTCGCCGCGCCGCGCCTCCCCACCAAGAACACCCATGGGACGGGCTGTTCGTTGTCCTCAGCCATCGCCGCGGGGCTGGCCAAGGGCGAGGGCCTGGAAAACGCCGTGCGCAACGCCAAGGCCTGGATCAGCGCCGCGATCGGCGCCGCCGACCGCTTCAGCGTCGGGCACGGCCACGCGCCGATCCATCATTTCCACAAGTTCTACTGACGCTGGGGCCCGCGGAAGCGCGCCCGTTCATCGGTTTAGCGCGGCTCGCGTGGGGCTAGTTCACCCTCCCACTCCGGGGCTCCAGGGGAGGACAGGATTGCTGCCGGCACCGCCTGCGGCGCCATGTCGCCTGATTGTCGCATGCGACTGATATTCGCGGGGCAGGGCGAGGCGAAGTTTGATTCGTATCTGAGGTGCCTCAAGGTTCAATCGGTCATCCCCCTGTCACGGGACATTGTTACAGGCTGGCGCATGGGAAGTTACGATGTGAGTGACGAGAGCCCCGAGCGGCGCTTTCGCACGCTGTTCATCTCCGATGTCCATCTCGGAGCCCGCGGTTCTCAAGCCGATCTTCTGCTCGACTTCCTGCGCTATCATGATGCCGACACCATCTATCTCGTCGGCGACATCGTCGACGGCTGGGCGCTGAAATCGAGCTGGCACTGGCCGCAATCGCACAACGACCTCGTCCAGAAGCTTCTGCGCAAGGCGCGCAAGGGTGCCAAGATCATCTACATTCCCGGCAATCACGACGAGTTCCTGCGCAATTATTACGGCACGCATTTCGGCGGCATCGACGTGGTCGAGAACACCGTCCACACCGGCGTGGACGGCAAGCGTTATCTCGTCATCCACGGCGACATCTTCGATCTCGTGGTGCAGAACGCGCGCTGGCTCGCCCATCTCGGCGACAAGGCCTACGACTTCGCGATCCAGATGAATCGCTTCGTCAACTTCTTCCGGCGCATGTTCGGCGTGCCCTATTGGTCGCTGTCGCAATGGGCCAAGCAGAAGGTCAAGAACGCCGTCAATTATATCGGCGCGTTCGAGCAGGCACTCGCCGCCGAGGCACGGCGCCATGAGGCCGATGGCGTGATCTGCGGCCACATCCACTACGCCGTCATCCGCGACGAGGCCGGCATCCGCTACATGAATTGCGGCGACTGGGTCGAGAGCTGCACGGCCCTCGTCGAACATGATGATGGCCATTTCGAGATCATCACCTGGGCGGATCAGTTGCGGAAGCCGGTGCCGGTGCCACAGGTCGCGGCAAGGGCGGCC
The DNA here is from genome assembly GCF_045571455.1 of Bradyrhizobium sp. STM 3561. Taxonomy (NCBI): domain Bacteria; kingdom Pseudomonadati; phylum Pseudomonadota; class Alphaproteobacteria; order Hyphomicrobiales; family Nitrobacteraceae; genus Bradyrhizobium; species Bradyrhizobium sp. STM 3561. The sequence goes on along the minus strand of NZ_CP120695.1, from coordinate 4,249,667 downwards.
TGATGCGCATCCTGGTCGCGACCGACGCCTGGCACCCGCAAGTCAACGGTGTGGTTCGGACGCTGACCAAGCTTGCTGACGCCGCCAAGGCGCTTCGCGTTGAAGGTGTTGGCGTCGAATTCTCGTTCCTGACGCCGCAATCATTCCGCACCTTCGCGATGCCGAGCTATCGCGATTTGCGCCTCGCCATGCCGCGTCCGGCGCGGATCGCGCGGCTGATCGAAGAGGCGCGGCCCGACAGCATCCATATTGCGACCGAGGGGCCGATCGGTCTGATGGTCCGCCGCTATTGCCGCCAGCGCAGGCTGCCGTTCACCACCAGTTTCCACACCCGCTTTCCCGAATATGTCCGCGCCCGCGTGCCGGTGCCGGGTTCGCTGATCTGGCGGGCGCTGCGCCGTTTCCACAGCCCCAGCCGCGCCGTGATGGCGGCGACCCCTGCGCTCGCGCGCGAATTGACCGGGCGCGGTTTCGACAACGTCGTGCTGTGGCCGCGCGGCGTGGACACAAGGCTGTTCCATCCCCGCGTCATTGATCTCTGCCTGCCGGCGCCCGTATTCCTGTCGGTGGGGCGGGTCGCGGTGGAGAAGAATCTCGAGGCGTTCCTGGACCTCGACCTGCCCGGCACCAAGGTGGTCGTCGGCGACGGCCCGGCGCGCGCCTCGCTGGAAGAGGCCTATCCCGATGCGATCTTCCTCGGCGAGAAGCATGGCGAGGAACTGGCGGATATCTATGCGGCCGCCGACGTGTTCGTGTTCCCCAGCAAGACCGACACTTTCGGCCTGGTCCTGCTGGAAGCGCTGGCGAGCGGCCTGCCGGTTGCGGCCTTCCCCGTGAAGGGGCCGCGCGACGTGATCGGCGACGCGCCGGTCGGCGCGCTCGATCATGATCTGCGCAATGCCTGCTTCGCCGCACTCGACATCTCCCGGCAGGACTGCGTCGCGTTTGCCGCCAATTACACCTGGGAAGCCTCGGCGCGGGTCTTCATCGACAGCATCCTGGCGGTCGGCGCGGTGCTGCCCGGCCGGACCGGCGCGGAACAGCCGCGCCAGGTCGCCTAGAGCTATTTCGATCCGATGGATCGAATTGGCTCTAGATTCTTGTTTTGACGCGTTTTCTTCACGCGAACCGGTAGCCACTTCGCTCGAAAACGCTGCGGAGAAAATCCTCTCGCGGAGGTGTCTTGCCCGGGCCTGACCGGCCGCGATAACATTCCGCCATGACCGAACAGGCCCTTCCGGTCGGCCCTGCCGACATCGATGCCGCGGCGCGCGTGATCGCGCCTTACGCCATCCGCACCCCGCTGTTGTCCTTCCCCGTGCTCAACGAGCGCGTTGGCGCAAAGGTGTTCCTGAAGCCGGAGATGCTCCAGCGGACCGGCTCCTTCAAGTTCCGTGGCGCGTTCAACAAGGTGTTCTCGATTCCGCAGGACAAGCGTGCCGGCGGCGTCGTCGCGTTCTCCTCCGGCAACCACGCCCAGGGCGTGGCGGCCGCGGCAAAAATTCTCGATATGCAGGCGACCATCGTGATGCCCGCGGATGCGCCGTTGTCAAAGCGCGAGCGCACCAAATCCTACGGCGCCGAGGTCGTGCTTTACGATCGCGACAAGGACGACCGCGAGGCGATCTCGCGCGGCATCGCCGAGAAACGCGGCGCAACACTTGTTAAACCCTATGACGATCCCTTCGTGATCGCAGGGCAGGGCACCGCCGGCCGCGAGATTGCGGAAGACATGGCAACGCTCGGCCTCAGCCCCGACGTCGTGGTGGCGCCGGCCTCCGGCGGCGGCCTGATCGCGGGCGTCGCCACGGCGGTGAAGGCGCGCTATCCGTCAGCCGAGATCGTGGTGGCCGAGCCCGAGGCATTCGACGATCACGGCATTTCGCTGACCGCCGGCCATCGCGAGCCGCACCCGCCGGCGGGGCGCACAATCTGCGATGCGCTGATGGCCCTGATGCCGGGCGAGATGACCTTTGCGATCAACAGCAAGCTCCTGGCGCGCGGCGTCACGGCTTCGGACAAGGAAGTCGGCGCGGCCGTGGCGTTCGCCTATCGCGAGCTGAAGCTGGTGGTGGAGCCCGGCGGCGCCGTCGGCCTCGCCGCGCTACTCGCGGGCCGGCTCGATGTCTCTGGGAAGAACGTCGTCATCGTGCTCTCCGGCGGCAATGTCGATGCGGATCTGTTCGCCGAGCTGGTGGCCTGATTTCTGACTGAACGGACCGAGGGAGCTCGGTCCACCTCTCCCCGACGGGGAGAAGTCGGATTGCTATGGCGCGCAATTGCGCGCCTGAGCAATCCGGGTGAGGGGCCGCGGCATCCAGTGAGACCAGATCCCCTCATCCGGATCGCATCTGTCGATGCGATCCGACCTCTCCGTACGGGAGAGGTGGGCAGCTAAAGCATGATCCGGAAAAGTGCGAAGCGGTTTTCCGGAAAGATCATGCGTAAACAACAAGCTAAAGCGCGATGACGATTCATCCAAATCTCATCGCGCTTTAGCCCTTGGCGACCAGACCTGATGTCTACTCCCCACGTTAAGAAGGGGCAGAGCGTCGCCGCTCTGCCCCCTTTCTCATGCGCGCCTTGCGCAATCAGTGCATGAATCCGCCGCGACGGTTGCCGCCGTCATTCATGCTCGGCGCCTGGTTCATCGACTGCCGGAAGTTGTTGCTGCTGTTGGCCATGCGGTTCGGCATCGTGTTGAGCTGCGGACGATTGGTCTGTACGTTGTTCTGCACCTGCACCTTGTTCACCGGCTTCACGATGCCGGTGATGACGCGGATCGGCTGGTTCTGCGTCTGAACATTGACTGGCTTCACGTCGACCTTCGTGCCGCCTTTGCCGACATTCACGGGCATGCTCACGATCTTGCCCGGGGTGCCGTTGCCGGCGCCCGGCTTGTCGTTGGTCGCGGGCAGGGTCACGATCTTGCCGATGCCGACCTTGCCGTTGGTCGTGTTGGTCGGCGCCGGCAGATTGACGATCTGGCCGCCATTGCCGAGCTTGCCGATGACGTTGCCGTCGACCGGCTTCTGCACGACCGGCAGATTTCCACTGATCTGCGCGCCACCATTGCCCTGCATCAGCGGCATGTATTTGGGCTGGCCGAGATTGCCCATCTTGAAGACCGGGGCAATGTTCTGCGGCGCCAGGAACTTGGTCGGCTGCATCAGGGGGATCTGCTTCGGCTGGGCCTCGAGCTTCAGCGCGACCTGCGCGTAGGGGCTGTTGCCGTAGCTGTCATAGAAGTTCTTATAGCCGAGCGGCGAGTTGGCGAGCACTGCCATGTGCCAGGCCTGCGAGATCAGGAGGTTATTGAGCAGCCAGCGGATGTGGTCGCACAGCGGGTCGTGCGGATACATCCGGATGAACTCCTGATAGTACTCCGGCCGGCCCTCGGACACGACGTAGTCATAGGCCTGGCGGGTCGAGCGGCTCGGCAGGTTGGAGGCCATCTGCACCACGGGTGCATTCACCGGCGCACGGTTGGCCGCAACCGCGGTGTCACCGAAGAAGGTGAAGTCGCTCGTCAGCGACGAGCTCTCCCACGGGATCTGCGCGCCGCTGGTGGCCTGATTGACCTGCAGGCGCACGCGCTTGAACAGCTGCTCGATCGGCACGTTGGGTTCGCGAGCGATGTTCAGGAACGCCTGCGTATAAGGGCTGTGACCATTGGTGCCGTCGAGCGCTTCGGCGCCCGGCGCGGTCGAGTAGCCGACGATCGAGCCGTTCGGCGCATCGACGATGGCAAGGCCGCGGCCGGCGTCGTTGACTTGAGGGAAGGGGTTGTTGCGGCAGGCATCGAGGATGACGATGCGCATGCGGCTCGGGATCGTCTCCAGCGTCGACATCACGTCGACGAGGCGCACCGAATTGTTGACGAGCTCGGTCGGGCTGGAGACCTTCGCATCGACCGGAACGAGATAGTTCTCTCCGGCGAGCTGCACGCCGTGGCCGGCGTAATAGATCATCGCCACCGTGTTCGGACCGCGTGAGGCGACCTTCGCGGAAAAGTCCTGGACCACGCGGATCATGTCGTTCTGGGTCAGATCGGTCGCGGCGACCACTTCGAAGCCGGCGGAGTTCAGGAACTGCGCCATCGATTGCGCATCATCGTCGGGGTTCGCAAGTTGCGTCGCGTTCTGGTAACGCGCATTGCCGATCACCAGCGCCACCCGCTGCTCCGGGCCTTGCAGGGCGGTGGGAGCCGGCTGGGCCGGTGCGACTTGCGCGGACACGGGCCCGCAGGCGAAACCGAATAGGCTTCCCAGGAGACCCGCAGTCATCAGGAAAGGCTTTAGGCGGAACATGGCGTGCTCCTCTGGCACTCATCTCGATGCGAGATTGGTCGCGAGGAAGCTTGGCCGCGTTCGAGCTTGCGGTCCGTGATCCCTGTCACCATGGTGGCCTTAAGTGATCTGAATCACGCTCGGAACCTGCTATGGTTCTCGACTGATTGGGGAGGATAGTCCGTCACATGCTGAAATCGATCGATCCGCTCCTGACGCCCGACTTGCTCTGGCTGCTCGCCTCCATGGGCCACGGCGACGACCTCGTTTTCGTCGACGCCAATCACCCCGCGACCCGCATCGCGCAGGGCACGACGTCGCAGCGCCTGATCCAGCTGCCGGGCATGAACATGGAGACCGCCATCCGCGCCATCATGTCGGTCTATCCGCTCGACGACTTCGATCCGGATCCGGTGCGCGTGATGATGCCGGTGGACGATCCCGATCGCGTGCCCGAGGTGCAGCGCGCGGTGCTGGCGGAGATCGCGCGCGCCGCCGGGCGCGCGGTCACGCCCGGCAAGCTCTCGCGTCCGGATTTCTATCGCGCGGCAGCGGCCGAGTTGGCGTGGTGCAGGTCGGCGACAGCAGGGGCTATGGCTGCTTCCTGATCAGGAAGGGCGTGATCTGAATCGCGATGAGTGGTGCGAACGGTCATCGCGCTTCAGGCTGTTTGAACATATCTCCGCGCTAGCCCTGTCCCACCAGATGAACCGCCGAGCGCCAGGCGTGCTGCGATAGGGCTTCGAGGTTTCGCACCGCCTCGACACGAAGCAGGGCGGCGTCGGCGGTCAGGGTCCCATTGGCCACCGCACCGAGCGTCGCACTGCGATGGGCGCGCAGCATTTCGGCGAGCTGTGTCGTACAACGCTCGAGCTCGGCGATCGCCTCGTCGGGCGGGGCGGCGCGCGGACCGGCCATGGCGTCGCCGGCACGCGAGGCGGGTACGGAGTGCGGCGATCCGTCGGCGCGGGGCGGCGCCGCCACGCCGCGCGCAATCGCAGCCGCGCTTCGCATGATTTCGGCACATAGCTCTCCGGCGCGGATGTCCTCCGGTCCGCCTGCCACCGAAGCGAAATTGTTTCCTTCACTTGCGAGGTCCGTCAGCCGGGACGCGTGGTCGAGGGCGAGCAGCGTGCTCGTCAGACGCTGTTGCTCGTCGTCGGTCTCAGGCGGTCCAGCTACATCCGACAGGAATATTTGTGCCTGGCGCACGGCATCGGCCGCCTCCTCTACGGATACAGCGTCCTTCCCCAGGCGTATCGATCCAGCGCGGCGGGCAAGTTTCGCCTCGACCGAACTGCACACCGTCAAGAGCACGCGCGCGATCGTGCGCCGTACCGCTTCCACCGCCACGATCGGGGTCCCAAGCGCCGAAGGATCGAGACATCGCGTCAGCGGCGAGCCGCGCTCGGGCAGAATTCGTTCGGCCAGTCGCGTGAACGGGTTGATCAGGGGCAGCAGGACCGCGACGCCGACGACGTTGAAGGCCGTGTGGTAGCCGGCCAGCAGGGTGACGCCGTCGATCGTGTCAGAGGCGCGCAGCAGCATGGGCGTTACTATGGGAAAAGCAACCAAAGCGATGAGTGCGGCAATCAGCTTGAAAAGAACGTAGGCGATGGCCAGCCGCTTCGCGGTCGGGCTCGCGCCGATTGCGGCCAGGGCGGAACTCGTCGCTGTTCCGATGTTCTGGCCGATGATCAGGGCGCAGGCCTGGTCCAACCCGATCGCGCCCGCGAAATAGGCGGACAGGGTCACCGCGATCGCGGCCGTCGACGATTGCATCAGCGCGGTCATGACCAATCCGATCACGACCAGTGCCAGCACGCCGAAGAGGCCCGACCACCATGACACCCCGGGACTGCCGAGGACTGCGGGCAGATCCGCCGGGTGCAATCGTTCAGCCAGCCCGCCCATGCCCTGCTGCAGGGTCGTCAAGCCGAACAGCACAAGTCCGAAGCCGGCGAGCGCGGCGCCGACCCCGGAGATTCGTCCGCTGCCGAGAAGCTTGGTCAGCGCGCCGACGAAGATCATCGGCAGCGCCGCGGCCGTGAGCGAGACGCGGACGCCGATCAGCGCGACCAGCCAGCCGGTCCCGGTGGTGCCGATATTCGCGCCGAAGACGAGGCTCAACCCTTGCTGGAAGGTCAAGAGGCCGGCGCTGACGAGCCCGATCGTCGTCATGGTCGTTGCGCTTGAGGACTGCACCAGCAGTGTGACCAAGGCCCCCCAGAACGAGCCAACCAGCGGCGTCGATGCAGCCTTGCCGAGCACCGTGCGTAGCGCAGAGCCGGCCAGTGTCTTCAGGCCCTCCGTCATCACGGTCATGCCGAGCAGGAAGAGACCTACCCCGCCGAGCGTCGAGATCGCCGTGGACATGTGTGCTCCTTCCGACAGGGCACCACGAATAGCGAAGCAGACAGTACAGCAACGCAGTGCTGACAGGTCGGATCAATTCTAGCACGATGGTCGGGCTTCCCGCGTTTCGGATGGGCGCGATCAGCCGGGGGACGTCATCAGATCGGTCCAGCCGCCCGATCGCCGCGAGCCAACGCATAACGATTCCGCGAAAGCCGGCATGGCTGCGTGTGCGGGATATTGATCGAGGCGGCGAAAAGCCTCGCACTCGAATTTGAGTGGCCTTCTCGCATCCGCCTGTCTATGGTCGATCCATGTCTCGCCTTGTGTGTCTCTTCGTTGCTGTCATCCTGTCGCTGCTGCCCGCCGTCGCGCCCGCTGAGCCCGTGCAAAAGCGTCCCAAGCCGGTCTGGAAGGGCTACGGCTTCCTGCCGGGCTATCGCCAGCCGCTGAGCAACAGCATTCCGCTCTACAAGCAGAAGGACGCGATGCGGCGTCTCGCGCGCAGCGACCGCCGCCATTGGTACATCGACCCGGTTCCCCAGTATTACCGCTGGGATGGCGAGTGGCACTATTTCGGCCGCCCTGGCTTCGGCGGCGGCCGCTACAATGGCGGCAGCTTTGGCCCGTGCTGGACGCGCACGCCGATCGGTGCGGTGTGGAATTGCGGGTGAGTGGCTGATCGCCGTCATCGTGAGTACTCATCCACCACCGTTACCCCGCGCAACGGCGAAGCCGTTCTCGCGGGGATGACGGAATTGCCAGGCTCGTCATTGCGAGCGTAGCGAAGCAATCCAGTATCTTTCCGCGGCGGCAGTCTGGATTTGCTTCGCTGCGCTCGCAATGACGGTGTGGAGAGAGCGTAGTCTCTTACGAGAAGAACGCGATCTTCTCGGCCTGGGTCATGCGGCGGATCGGCGCGAGCGGGTCGTTGGCGGCGGTGCGGGGCTTTTGCAAGATGCCGCTGGCGAGGATGGTGGCGCCGAGCGAGGGCTCGGGGGAAGACGTGGGCAGGGGCGAGGGCATCGGCAGCGTCGCGGTCGGCCCTGCGGCGAACGTTGCCGTCGCCGCCATGGCTGGGGCCTGCTGCTCCATCACTTCGGCGGCGGCTTCCGCGATGGCGTCGGTGAGGCGCGCGAGCGAGTCCCTCGCAATCGGTGCGTCCGCTGCGGGCTCTTCCGCGATCGCGGCGGCGACGGGGTCCGGTACGACCGCCTCCGGAAGCTCGACCGCAACGGGCTCCGCAGCCATCGGCCGCGGAGTTGCGCCGGCCATCTCGACCGGCTCGATGATCTCGTCGAACTGAGGATCGGGCGCCGCCATCTCCAGCGCGATGGCCTCGAGGATGGCTTCGTCCTCGGCTTCCGCGGCGGCGTCGAGCGAGAACTCGTCCGTGACCTCCAGGACGGCGGCGGGCTCTTCAAGAGCGACGTCTCCAACCGCGACCTCGTCCGGCGCTCGCTCGCTTCCAGCGATGTCCGGCGCGATGGTCGCATCCATGGCCTGCTCGGCCACTGCGAATGCTTCCGCGCTGCCGGCTTTCTCAAGCGCTGCTTCGGCCTCGCCAGCGGCCGCGACGTCCTGCAGCGCCTCCGTAAAGGCCACGGGAGCTTCGCTCGCCATCGCGGCGGGCGCGGCTTGCGCAGGCGCAGCTTCCGCCACGGCGGAGGGCGCTGACTGCCCCGGCGCCGGCGAGGGATGCTCTGCCTGCGACGCTGCGCCGCCCTCGGTCTGCTCGATCCGCTCCCTCAGCAGATCGAACGCAGCCTTGAGCTCGGCGCGAGGGTCGAGGGTCGAAATCTGTCCGCAGGCGGCCTCGATCGAGGCGAGCTGCGAATCAATGAGGTCGCAGATTCGCCCGTCGGCGCCGATCTCGCGCCAGCGCCAGGAGATCTCCTTGATGATGCGAACCCCGCGCGGGATCGGCGCGAGGCTCGCCTCGATCGCGGCGGGATCGAATGCCGCGATTGCGATCGTCTCGGCCTCGCGGATGGCGCGGCGGATCTCGACCAGCGCCTCCGGCAGGCGGTCCTCGACAACGGGTTGCCGCTGTGCCGCAAGGGTTTCTTCGATTTTCGCGACCGCGTCCAGCACCATGCGGGTGTCCGCATTGCGGTTGCGCTTGGCATATTCGCCGAGGAACCAGCGGCCGCGCGCGGTCTCCATGAAAGCTTCGCGGATCGCGTCGTAATCCTGCTCGTTCGGCTCGGCCGCGCGGGCAGACATGGGCGAGAGGGCGAATGCTTCGTTGGCCATGACAATCTCGTCGCGCAAATCAGTGCGCGTTACTGTAACGATCACCACGATATCGACCGAATCGCAATTGGTTTGATGCAGCCCGAATCACAAATCCCCATCGCGGCAGCGAAGAAGCGGCGATTTGCCGTGAGCCTCGCGCTGTTCTATTCGGCGGTCTTCGCGGTTTCGGGCACGCATCTGCCGTTCTTTCCGGTCTGGCTGAAGGCGATCGGCGTGGACGCGGCCTGGATCGGTCTCATCAACACGCTGCCGGCGATCACGCGCTTCACCACGCTGCCGCAGGTCACGGCGTTTGCCGAAAAGCGACGGGCCATTCGCGCCGCCATGATGGTGTCGGTGCTGGCGACCGCGATCGGCTTCACAGCGGTTGGACTACAACAGCAGCCGCTGGCGCTGTTCCTGATCTATGCGCTGACCTGCGTGCTGTGGACGCCGACGATGCCGCTGACCGATGCCTATGCGCTGCGCGGCGTTGCCCGTTATGGGCTCGACTACGGGCCCTTGCGGCTGTGGGGCTCGGCGGCCTTCGCCGCGGGTTCGCTCGCCTGCGGCTATCTCGTCGACGTCATCGCGGCGCGCGATCTGATCTGGGTCATCGTGGCCTGGGCGGTCGTTGCGATCCTTGCCAGCCTGTTGCTTCAGCCGCTCGACGACATCAGGCGCAAGAGCGCCGAAGCGCGCGCCAACACGGCGCTGCTGCGCGATGCCGGCTTCTGGGCCATCATCGCCTCGGCCGCGCTGATCCAGGGCAGCCACGTCGCCTATTACACCTTCTCGGCCATCAACTGGCAGCTCCATGGCATCAGCGGGCTGACCATCGCGGGCCTGTGGACACTGGGCGTGATCGCCGAGATCGTCGTGTTCGCGCTGTCGCCGCGCTTCTCGCTGCATCCCTCCACCATGATGGCGATCGGGGGCCTGGCCGCCGTGCTGCGCTGGACCGTCACCGCCAACGAGCCGCCGCTCGCGCTGCTCGCGATCGTGCAGCTCGGCCACGGCCTCACCTTCGGCATGACCATCGTCGGCACCATGAATCTGCTGGTGCAGCGCGTGCCCCCGCATCAGATCGCGCGGGGGCAGGGCTATTATGCCGCCTGCAACGGGCTCTTGGGCGCTGCGACCTCGATCGCGTCAGGCGCGATCTACGCCCGCATCGGCGATGGCCTGTACTACGTCATGGCGGCGATGGCCGCGGCCGGCGCGCTGGTGATCTGGTCGGCGCGGCACCGATTCTCGGCTCATCCCCAGAGCGAGGCGTCCGGCGGATAGACCAGGCTGCCGTCATAACGCAGGCCGTGGTCGCGGTCGCGCGCGAGCAGAAGCGGGCCGTCGAGATCGACGAAGCGCGCCTGCGGCGTCACCAGCATGGCGGGGGCCATCGACAACGAGGTCGCGACCATGCAGCCGATCATGATCTCGAAGCCGAGCGCCTGCGCGGCATCGGCCATGGCCAGCGCCTCGGTGAGACCGCCGGTCTTGTCGAGCTTGATGTTCACGGCGTCGTAGCGTTCGCGCAGCGGTGCCAGCGAGGAGCGGTCATGCACGCTCTCGTCGGCGCAGACCGCGAGCGGCCGCTTGATCCGCGCCAGCGCCTCGTCCTTGCCTGATGGCAGCGGCTGCTCCACCAGGGTGACGCCGGCGGCGGCGCAGGCGGCGAGGTTGTGCTCCAGATTGGCTTCGGTCCACGCTTCATTGGCATCGACGATCAGCTGGGATTCGGGGGCGGCCCTGCGCACGGCGGCGATGCGTTGGGGATCGCCGTCGCCGCCGAGCTTGATCTTGAGCAGCGGCCGGTGCGCCGCTTTGGCGGTCGCGGCGGCCATGGCCTCGGGGGCACCTAACGAGATCGTGTAGGCCGTGGTGCGCTCGCCCGGCACGGGGCGATCCAGCAGGTTCCAGGCGCGCAGGCCGGCCGCCTTGGCCTCCAGGTCGATCAGGGCGCAATCAAGGGCATTGCGGGCCGCACCGGGCGGCATGGCGGCCTGGAGGGCCTGCCGCGTCAGCCCGCCCGCTACGGCCCCCTGCATGGCCTGGATGGCGGCGAGCGTCGCCTCGGGCGTCTCGCCGTAACGGGGATAGGGCACGCACTCGCCGCGGCCGGTCAGGCCGCCGCGGCTGACCTCCGCGACGACCGTCACGGCCTCGGTTTTCGCCCCCCGGCTGATGGTAAAGCTGCCGGCGATCGGGAAGCGCTCGATTCGCGCCGCCAGAGCCACAAGTTTGCTGGAAGTCATTTTGAACTCTGGCGAAATCTGAACCTGCTAGTTACCTCTAGCAACTAACATTAACCACTTGGGGATACCTTCTCTGGGTAAGGGCGCGTGCGCAACCATCTGATTTTCTCCGCCCCGGCACGGGAGCGGACGTCTTGAGTAGCGATCCGAAGCTGGAGCGGATTGCGAAGGGCAACGCGCTGGCACTCCGCGCCACCGGAACCTGGACCGCGAGCTTTGCGCCGGTCCTGGAACGGATGGTGGCCGACGCCGAGAAGCTCGGCGGCAGTCCGCAAAGCATCTTCATCGACGTGTCCGAGATCGCCAAGCTCGACACGTTCGGAGCCTGGCTGATCGAGCGGCTGCGCCGCAGCCTGACCACGGGCGCGGTCGAGCCGCAGATCGCCGGGCTCTCCGCCAATTATTCGAGCCTGGTCGACGAGGTGCGGCGGGTGCGGGCGACCCCCGTGATCGACCGCAGCCCCATCACCATCACCGGCATGCTGGAGCAGATCGGCCGGGCGGTGGCCGGCCTCGCCGGCACGGTGGCAGGCCTCGTCGACATGCTCGGCGCGGTGCTCGCTGCGGGCTTTCGCGTCCTGATCCATCCGCGCTCGTTCCGCCTGACCTCGACCGTGCATCACATGGAGCAGGTCTGCTGGCGCGCGGTGCCGATCATCGTGCTGATCACCTTCCTGATCGGCTGCATCATCGCGCAACAGGGCATCTTCCATTTCCGCCGCTTCGGCGCCGACATCTTCGTCGTCGACATGCTCGGCGTGTTGGTGCTGCGCGAGATCGGCGTGCTCCTGGTCGCGATCATGGTCGCGGGCCGCTCCGGCAGCGCCTACACCGCCGAGCTCGGCTCGATGAAGATGCGCGAGGAGATCGACGCGCTGCGTACCATGGGCTTCGATCCGATCGAGGTCCTGGTGCTGCCGCGCATGATGGCGCTGGTGCTGGCGCTGCCGATCCTTGCCTTCCTCGGCGCGATGGCCGCGCTCTATGGCGGCGGTCTGGTTGCCTGGCTCTATGGTGGCGTGCAGCCGGAGGCCTTCCTGTTGCGCCTGCGCGACGCCATCTCGATCGATCATTTCATCGTCGGCATCGTCAAGGCGCCGGTGATGGCCGCCGTGATCGGCATCGTCGCCTGCGTCGAAGGGCTCGCCGTGCAGGGCAGCGCGGAATCGCTGGGACAACACACCACGGCGTCGGTCGTGAAGGGCATCTTCTTCGTCATCGTCATGGACGGCGTGTTCGCCATCTTCTTCGCCTCGATCGGGATGTGACGATGGCAGGCGAAATTCAAAACCCCATCATCCGCGTCCGCGACATCACCGTCCAGTTCGGCGCAACACGTGTGCTCGACGGGCTCAACCTCGACGTCAAGCGCGGCGAGATTTTGGGATTTGTCGGCCCCTCGGGCGCGGGCAAGTCCGTTTTGACGCGGACCATCATCGGTCTGGTGCCGAAGGTCGCGGGCAGCATCGAAGTGTTCGGCGTCGACCTCGATTCCTCCAGCACGTCGCAGCGGCGCAACGTGGAGCGGCGCTGGGGCGTGCTGTTTCAGCAGGGCGCGCTGTTCTCCTCGCTGACGGTGCGGCAGAACATCCAGTTTCCGATGCGCGAATACTTGCGCGTCTCGCAGCGGCTGATGGATGAGATCACCATGGCCAAGCTGACCATGGTCGGGCTCAAGCCCGAAGTCGCCGAGCGTTTCCCGTCCGAGCTCTCCGGCGGCATGATCAAGCGCGTGGCGCTCGCCCGCGCGCTGTCACTCGATCCCGATCTCGTGTTCCTGGACGAGCCGACGTCGGGCCTCGACCCGATCGGCGCCGGCGATTTCGACGAGCTGGTCCGGACCCTCCAGCGCACTTTGGGACTGACGGTTTTCATGGTAACCCACGATCTCGACAGCCTTTACACAGCGTGTGACCGCATCGCCGTTTTAGGGAACGGTAAGATCATTGCGGCAGGGTCGATCGCCGACATGCAGGCCTCGCAGCATCCCTGGCTGAGGCAATATTTCCATGGCAAGCGCGCCCGCGCGGTCATGGGTTAAGTGGCTGGGTTGAGAGCTGGGTCGTAGCCGGAGCACCTGATGGAAACGCGGGCGAATTACGTATTGATCGGCTCGTTCACGCTGGCGGTGATCGCCGCGGCGATCGGCTTCGTGCTGTGGTTTCAGTCGCTGCACACCACCAAGCAGCGCAGCCCCCTGCGCGTCGTGTTCGAGGGGCCCGCAGCGGGCCTGCGCAACGGCGGCAGCGTCAACTTCAACGGTATCCGGGTGGGCGAGGTGGTCTCGGTGAAGCTGGACAACCCGCGGCGGGTTGTCGCACTCGCCATGATCGAGAACAACGCCCCGATCCGCAAGGACACCCTGGTCGGCCTCGAATTCCAGGGCCTCACGGGCGTCGCCGCAATCTCGCTCAAGGGCGGCGACGAGGCCGCGGCACCGCCGCCGCTCGACCAGGACGGCATCCCGACGCTGACCGCCGACCCCAACAAGCTCCAGGACGTCACCGAGGCGATCCGCGCCACGCTGCAGAACATCAACAAGATCGTCGCCGACAATCAGGAAACGGTGAAGAACTCGCTGAAGAATCTGGAGACCTTCACCAACTCGCTCGCCCGCAACTCCGAGAAGATCGACGACGTGATGGCCAAGGTCGACGGCGTCATGCTCAAGGCCGACAATCTCATGCTCGGCCTCAACACGCTGGCGGGCGGCAGGGATGGCGGCGAGCTGTTCCAGGCGGTGAAGTCGATCCGCGAACTCGCCGAGGATTTCGACAAGCGCTCCGGCGCGCTGATGGCCGACGGGCGCCGCACCCTCGGCGACATCAGCCGCGCCGTGAACAATTTCGACCGCAACCCGACCCGCGTGCTGTTCGGCGCCAGCAACTCATCGCAACCCGCCCCGCCGCCCGAACCGCCGAAGCCGGCGGCGGCCGAGCGCAGGCGGTAGCAGGCGGACGCGTTCGCGCATCCTGTGCGTTCGTCATCGTGGGTCTCGTGTCCCGGACGCGCTGCAGCGCGCAACGCTGCTGCGCAGATGTGGGGCCGCTGCGCCAGTACGAAAGTATGGGGGTCGGGCCGAGCCAAGGTAGGGGGAGGGGCCGTCCCTCGTTGTCAGCTATACCGCGCTCAAGGCGCGTCCACGAAAAGGCGCGTCGACTTCACTCACAGGGGAGGAGAGCGCGTGGTACGCCTGTTGCTGTTGTTGCCGTTCATCGGCCTGATGATCGTGCCGTTCTACAATGTCCGGGAGCCCCATCTATTCGGCTTCCCGTTCTTCTATTGGTATCAGCTCGCCTGGGTGCCGCTGACCTCGCTACTCACCTACATCGTCTACAGGAGCGTGCGCCGTGCTGACTGATGTCGATAGCGCGGCGTTCGCCGTATTCATCGCTCTCTTCGTTCTCGTTACCGGCATGGGTTTCGTCGCTTCGCGCTGGCGCAAGCCGGAAACGCTCGCTCATCTCGACGAGTGGGGCCTGGGCGGCCGCAAGTTCGGGACCTGGATCACCTGGTTCCTGGTCGGCGGCGATTTCTACACCGCCTACACCGTGATCGCGGTTCCCGCGCTGGTCTATGCGGTCGGCGCCTACGGCTTCTTCGCGCTGCCCTACACCATCATCGTCTATCCCTTCGTGTTCGCGGTGATGCCGGTGCTCTGGAAGGTCGCCAAGGAGCGCGGCTATGTCACCGCCGGCGACGTGGTGCGCGGTGCCTACGGCTCGCGCGGCCTCGAGCTCGCGGTTGCGGCGACGGGCGTGCTGGCGACAATGCCCTATATCGCGCTCCAGCTCATCGGCATGGAGGTCGCGATCAAGGCGCTCGGGCTTCACGGCGAGGTGCCGCTCGTTCTCGCCTTCCTGGTGCTCGCGCTCTACACCTACTCGTCGGGGCTGCGCGCGCCGGCGCTGATCGCCTTCGTCAAGGACATCATGATCTACATCGTGGTGATCGCTGCGATCGCGATCGTGCCCTCCAAGCTCGGCGGCTATGGCGCGATCTTCACCGCGGCGGATGCGGCTTTTGCCGCAAAGGGCTCGGGCGGTATCCTGCTGTCGCCCGCGCAGATCGTGCCCTATGCGTCGCTGGCGCTGGGCTCGGCGCTCGCGGCCTTCATGTATCCGCACACGCTGACCGGCATCTTCGCGTCCTCGGGCGGCAATACCATCCGCAAGAATGCGATGCTGCTGCCGGCCTACACGCTGCTGCTCGGTCTCCTCGCGCTGCTGGGCTACATGGGCCATGCGGCCGGGTTGAAGCTCGCGAGCAACAACGACGTCGTGCCTGAGCTTTTCAAGACCCTGTTCCCGAGCTGGTTCGCGGGCTTTGCCTTCGCCGCGATCGCGATCGGCGCGCTGGTGCCGGCGGCCGTCATGAGCATCGGCGCCGCCAACCTGTTCACCCGCAACTTCTGGAAGGTGTGGGTCGATCCGAAGGTGACGCCGGCGGGTGAGGCGAAGGTCGCCAAGATCACCTCCATGCTGGTGAAGGTCGGCGCGCTGCTCGCCATTCTCCTGATGCCGACGCAGTTCGCGCTCGACCTGCAACTGCTCGGAGGGCTCTGGATCCTCCAGACGCTGCCGGCGCTGGTGTTCGGCCTCTATCTGAACTGGTTCTCGAGCACGGCGCTTCTGGCCGGCTGGGCCGTCGGCCTTGCAGGCGGCTCATGGCTCGCCTGGTCGGACGGGCTGAAGCCGCTGCACAGCATCGACTTCGGCGCCGGCAAAGTCGCGATCTACACCGGCGTCCTGGCGCTCGCGCTGAACATCGCGGTTGCCGTCGTGGTCAACCTGGCGGTCAAGCGCGTGCCGCAGGAGCGGCTGTCCCGCGAGGCGGCCTGAAGTGACCCTCAAGCGGCGGCCGACGATCCTCCGGCCGCCGCTTCTTCGGAGCGAAATAGCCTTTCATGCGATTGAAAACGCTATAGTATCCGCCCGCGATCCGGCCCCGCTCATCGCCGGCCGATCAGACGATCTCGGGTGAGGATGTCTTGCAGGCGTGGTTCGTTCTTGCGGTCGCTGCGGGCTATGTGACCACGTTGTTCCTGGTGGCCTGGTGGGGCGATCGGCGGAGCGCCGGTGGACCGCTGGTGTCGCCAAACTCCTGGGTGGCCGCGATCAGCTATTGCCTGACGCTTGCGGTCTACAACACCTCCTGGAGCTTCTACGGATCGGTCGGACGGGCCGCCACCAGCGGGCTGGACTTTGCCACGATCTATATCGGCCCGACCCTGGTGCTGCTGTTCGGCCAACGGCTCCTGTCGAAGGTGATCGCGATCGCGAAGGCGCAGAACGTCACCTCGATCGCCGACTTCATCGCCGCGCGCTACGGCAAGAGCCAGGCGCTGGCGGCCTTCGTGACGCTGGCATCGCTGCTCGGCGTGCTTCCCTATATCGCGCTTCAGCTCAAGGCTGTCGGCAAGAGCTTTGACTATCTGATCCTCCAGCCCGAGCGCGCCGGAGGCGAAGCACTGCGATTCTGGCAGGACTCCGCCTTCGGCGTCGCCGCCTCGATGGCGCTGTTCGCGATCGTGTTCGGCGTCCGGCATGTCCATGCCAGCGAGCATCATCGCGGCCTGATGCTCGCGATCGCCTTCGAGAGCGTCGTCAAGCTGCTCGCATTCCTGATCGTCGCGCTGTTCGTGCTGTTCGGCCTGTCTGGCGGTCCCGCCGCCCTGCTGTCGCAGTTTCAATCGGAGCCGCAACTGGCGGGGATCCTCAGCTTCGATCCGACGCAGCCGGTGTGGCCTGCGACGATCGTCATCTCGGGCATCGCTTTCCTGTGTCTGCCGCAGGCCTTCCATGTCGCCGTCGTCGAGAACGAGGCGCCGGCGCACACGCGCACAGCGGCATGGCTCTACCCGAGTTACCTTGCGCTGTTCAGCTTGCTGATCCTGCCGATCGCCGCGGCAGGGCTTGCGAGGTTCGGCGCGATGATGGACCCCGACACTTACGTCATCTCGCTGCCGATCGCGGCGGATGCGGGCACCATCAGCCTGATCGCGTTCCTGGGCGGGCTCTCGGCCGCCACCGGCATGGTGATCATGACGTCGGTCGCGCTCAGCACCATGCTCTGCAACGACGTCATCATGCCGCTGCTGTTGCGCTCGCGCGTCTTCGGCCTGCGTGCGCAGAGCCGGCCGATGACCTCGGTGCTGGTGGCGGTACGCCGGCTCTCGATTGTTGGCATCCTGCTGCTCGCCTATCTGATGCACCGCCTGGTCAATCAGTCCTATCCGCTGACCTTGATCGGACTCCTGTCGTTCGTCGCGGTCGCGCAATTCGGTCCGGCGTTCGTCGGAGGGCTGTTCTGGCCGCGGGCCAACAAGGCCGGTGCCTCGATCGGAATCGCGGTCGGCTTTTCCATCTGGGCCTATACGCTGCTGCTTCCCTCGGCCGCGCCGCTCTGGCCGGCGATCGAGGAGATCGTCCGCCAGGGGCCGTGGAAGCTCGCCTGGCTCAAGCCGAACGCATTGCTGGGTCTCGAAGGGATCGATCCGATCTCGCACGCCACGCTCTGGAGCCTCGGCGCCAATCTCGTCTGCTTCCTGATGATCTCGGCGCTGGGGCGGCAGTCGACCGTCGAGCGCAACCAGGCGGCCGCATTCGCCGATGGCGTCATCCGCGAAAAGATCCCGACGCTGTCCTCCCGCGTGGTGGTCCGGCTCGACGATCTCCGCGCGCTGGCGTTGCGTTTTGTCGGCGCGCAGCGCGGCGCAGCGGCCTTCGACAACTATCTCGCGGCGCGTAGCGCCGGCACCGGGCCGCGCCTCGATCCGTCGGGGCTCGTCGATCTCGACTCGATCCGCTTCACGGAGAATCTGCTTGCCGGTGCCATCGGTGCTGCATCGGCGCGCGTGGTGATCGCCGCATCCCTGGAGGGGCACTCGCTGTCGCGGCGGGCGGCGATGGCGATGCTCGACGAAGCCTCGGAGGCGCTGCGCTTCAACCGCAACCTTTTGCAGAGCACGCTCGAAAGCGTGCCGCAGGGCATTTGCGCCTTCGATGCCGATTTCAACATCACGGCCTGGAACGGCCGTTTCATCGCGCTCCTGGACCTGCCGCCGGATTTCGTGCGCGTCGGTCTTCCGCTGGCGGACCTCATTGCCTTCAACGTCGAGCGCGGCGAATATGCCGCGTCCGAATTCGCCGCGCTCCTTGTCAATCGTGACGTCGCCACCCAGAGCTGGCCGTATCTGTACGAGCGCAAGCGGCCGGACGGCACGGTGCTCGAGATCGTCTATGATCGCGTCGCCGAGGGCGGCTACGTATCGACCTACACCGACGTCACCGAGCGTCATCGCGCCGCGGAAGCCCTGCGCCGGGCCAACGAGGGGCTCGAGCTGCGCGTCCGGGAGCGGACCGAGGCGCTCGAGCTGGCGAAGGCGGAAGCCGAGCAGGCCAATCTCGGCAAGACCCGCTTCCTGGCGGCGGCCAGCCACGATCTGCTGCAACCGCTGAATGCGGCCCGGCTGTTCCTGTCCGCGCTCGACGAAAGCCTGCATGCCGCATCGCGATCCGGCGACGTCGACAAGGAGCGCAACCTGGCGAGCAGCGCGATCACGGCGCTGCGCTCGACCGAGCACGTGCTGGACAGGCTGCTCGACATCTCCTCCTACGATGCCGGCGCCGTTCGCGCCGAGGCGTTTGATTTTCCGATCGCGGATCTGCTCGTGCAGTTGAACGTCGAGTTCTCCGCGATGGCGCACGAACGCGGGCTCGTCCTCAACGTCGTCGATTGTCGTGTCGCCGTGCGCAGCGATCCGCATCTCCTGCGTCGCATCTTGCAGAACCTGTTGTCGAACGCGCTCCGCTACACGCCCAGGGGACGCATCCTGCTCGGCTGCCGGCGGCGCGGCGGCGATCTGCGCATCGAGGTCTGGGACACCGGCGTCGGGATCGCGGCGGAGGATCGGACGCGGATCTTCGAGGAGTTCCAGCGTCTGACCCCCGGATCGGAGAAGGGCCTGGGTCTCGGTCTTGCGATCGTGGATCGTATCTCGCGGCTCCTGGGCCATCCCGTCGACGTCCGATCGCGGCCCGGACACGGCTCGTGCTTCGCCGTCACGGTGCCGCTGGCGCGCGGAGCGGGAACGCCGCTTCAGCGCAAGGTGGCAGATGCGCCGCCCGCGGTCGCGGAGCGCACGCTGACGATCCTGTGCCTCGACAATGAGGCGGCCATTCTCGACGGCTTGACGGCATTGCTCGGTGGGTGGGGGCACCATGTGCTTGTCGCCACGGACGCCGATGGAGCGATGGCGGCGGCCGCGGCCCATCCACCGCACCTCGTGCTGCTCGATTACCACCTCGACGATGGTCGCAGCGGCTTGGACTTTCTCGACGATCTCAGGCAGAAGTCGGGGCGCGACGTCCGTGCGCTGATCGTCACAGCCGATCGCAGCGAGGCCGTGCGCGAGGAGGCAAGGGCGCGCGGCTGCGAGATCCTGACGAAGCCGATCAAGCCGGCCGCTCTGCGGCGCTTCCTCGGCAGCGAAGCCCTGAACCGGCAGTTCGAGACGAAACTGGAGACTTCCTGACGATGCGCATCCTGATCGGCGACGATCATCCGCTGGTGCAGGCGGCGTTGCGGAGCGCCTTGTCGAGCGTGCTGCCGGATCTCGACATCATCGCCTGCCAGTCGCTGGACGAGGCGATCGGCGTCCTGACCGCCCAGTCCGACGAGATCGACCTGATCCTCTGGGATCTGACCATGCCGGGCATTCAAGGGTTTGCCGCGCTGTTCATCCTGTCGGCGCAGTTCCCGACCGTGCCGGTGGCGATCATCTCGGCACGGCAGGACGCCGCCACGATCCGCCGTGCGATTGCCTACGGCGCATCCGGCTACATCCCGAAATCGCTCGGCCTGCCCGAGATGGCGGATGCGATCACGAAAATACTCGCCGGTGAAATCTGGATGCCGCCCAATGTCGGCGGGCGCGGCTCGATCCAGAGCGCCGACGTCGAGCTTGCCGCAAGAATGGCTTCGCTGTCGGCGCAGCAGCTGCGCATTCTCGCAATGATCGTCGAAGGCAAGCTCAACAAGCAGATCGCGGGCGAACTCGACATCGCCGAGCAGACCGTGAAGGGCCACGTCTCGACGATCCTGCGCAAGCTCGGCGTCGGCTCGCGCACCCAGGCCGCGGTCGTGGCCGAGCGGCTGTCATTCGGTCAGCCCAACGGCACCTGAGATCCCTCCCGCAAAACAAGACGGAGGCCGTGAGGCCTCCGTCTTCATTCTGTTGTCTTGGAATTCTGCTGCTTATCCCAATCGTCCCGCCGCGTGCGCCAGCAGCGTGTACACCAGCCCCGTCTCCGAGATCAGGTGGCTGCGCAGCTCCTGCGGGCCGCGGCCGTCGCGGGCGACTTCGTCGAGCAGGCGCTCGAACTCGGCGACGTAGCGGTCGACCGTGCCCTTGAAGTTGCGGTCGGCGCGGTACTTGCGGGCGACCTCGTCGAAGGCCTTCTGGCCGGCGGGCGTGTACAGGCGCTTGGTGAAGGCCTTGTTCTCGCCGCGCTGATAGCGGTCCCACATCTCGGCGGCGAGGTTGCGGTCCATCAGCCGGCCGATGTCGAGCGACAGCGATTCCAGCGGATTGCTGCCATCTTGCGGTGCCTGCGGCTGCGGCGCGGCGGCATTGCGGCCGCGCAGAGCCTCACGACCGGTCGGGGCGCCGTGATTGGCGTCCGTGCGGTTGAGCAGGTCCGACAGCCAGCCGTCGCGGCCCTGGTCGCTACCGCCAGGTGCGACCGGCGGCGCTTCGGTGCGGCGCGCGGCCGGCATGCCGAGGTCCGGCGGCGGCAGCGTCGAGGCGCTGCCGGTGTCGCGCATGCGGGTCTCGGGAGCCCGGCCGCCGACGGCGGCAGCCAGCACCGGCTCTTCCTGGCGATGGATGCTGGCGCGGCCCGCCGTAGTGACGTCGAGCCCGCGGCCATGCTGGGCCACGATGCGGTTGAGCTCGGCGAGCGCCTCGATCTGGTCGACGATCACCTTGCGCATCTGGGCCGTGCTCTCGGCAGCCTCCTGCGGCATCTCGAGCACGCCGCGGCGCAGCTCGTTGCGGGTGGCTTCGAGCTCATTGTGCATCTCGAGAGCCATCTGCTTCATGCTGCCGACGAGGTTGGTGAACTTCTCGGTCGACTGCTTGAACATCGCATCCGCCTCGTCCGTGGTCTGGCGGTAGATGTCGTGCATCGCCTCGATGGTCTGGCGGTGCTCCTCCTCGGACGCCGCGCGCACCGCCTCGAACTGGCGGGTGATCGCGGCGGAGCCTGCGCCGGCGGTCTCGGCGACGACGCGGGCGATGTCGCGGGCGCGCTCTTCGGCGGCCGCCAGCGATTCATCGAGGAGGCCGGTGAAGCGCGACAGCCGCTGGTCGAGATCGGCCGTGCGCAGGTCGATCGTGGTGACGAGCGATTCCAGTGCCTGCTTGCGCTCGGCGAGCGAGGCGGTGGTGTTCTTGTTGCTCTGCTCGACGACCTGCGCGGCCTCGACCAGCGCCTTGCCGTGCTTGTCGAACTGGGTCGACAGCTCGCCGAGATCCTGGAGCGCCTTCGTGGTCTTGCTGTTGAAGACGTTGAGCTGCTCTTCCAGGTTCTGAGTCGCGGCGCCGTTGCGCGAGGTGACGTCGTTCATCGCCGAGACGAAGTCGGCGACGCGCGTCACCAGCGCCCGCTCCAGCGAGTTGAGGTTGTCGTGCGCACCGGTCAGCACCTCCTGCAGCAGGATGTTGCCTTCGCGCAGGCGCTCGAACAGGGCGACCGTGTCGGTGCGCAGGATCTTGCTGGTCTCCTGCATCTCCGTGACGGCCGCGATCGAGACCTGGCGCGACTGGTCGATCGCCGAACGCGAGGCCTGCTCGAGGTCCTTCAGCGACTTGCCGACCGCGCTGGTGGCGATCTCGCTCGCCGCGTTGATGGTGCGGGCGACTTCCGAGCCGTTGCCCATCATGGTCTGCGAGAAGGCGTTGCCGCGCGTCTCGATCGACTTCAACGCGTCGGAGGTGACGCGGTCGATGTCGAGGGTGAGCTGGTTGGTCTTCGAGCCGATGGCATCGACCAGCGCGCCGCGCTTGGCGTCGATCATGTTCGACAGGCGGTCGGCCTGCTGCTGCACGTAGGTGACGATCTCGTCAGTCTTGCCGGTCATGGCCTGGCCGAAGCTGGAGGTGGCGGCGAGCACCGAGCGCTCGACGTCGGCCGAGCTCGTCTTGACCCGCGAGCTCGCCTCGTTGGAGGCGGAGATCAGCGCGTTCTGGGCGTTGAGCGCGCTGGTCTGGATGTCGTTGGTCGCGTTGGCGGTGGCCGCGCTCAGCGTGCGCTCGATCTCGGTCGAGATCGTGCGGATCTGGCTCGCGGCGTCGGCCGAGGTCGAGGTCAGCGAGATCTGCGCCTCGCGCGCGCTGTTGAGGATGGTCGAGGCGGTGTCGGCGCCGACCGCGGTCAGCGTGCGCTCGATGTCCGTCGTCAGCGACTTGATCTGGCTCGCCGCATCGCTCGAGGCGGAGATCAGCGAGCCCTGGGCCTCGCGGACACCGCTGGTGAGCGCCTCGATGGTGGCGCCGCCGGCGGTCGCCAGCGCGCGCTGCATCTCGGCCGCGAGCGAACGGACCTGGCTGGTCTGTTCGGCCGAGACCGCGAGCAGGGTGCTCTGGGCGTCGCGCGCGCTGGTGGTGATCGTCTCGGCCGTCGTCTGGCCCACCTGCGAGAGCGAACGATGTACTTCGGCCGCGAGCGACTTGACCTGGCTCGCCGCATCCGAGGACGCCGTGACCAGCGTGCTCTGGGCCTCGCGGGCGCCGCTCATGATGGTCTCGGCCGTCGAGGTGCCCGCCATCGTAAGCGAGCGCTGCACGTCCGAGGACAGCGCCTTGATCTGGTTGGCGGTCTCGGTCGAGGCCGCGATCAGCGCGTTCTGCGCGTCGCGGGCGCCGGCGGTGATCGATTCCGCCGTGGTGGTGCCCGCCATCGTAAGCGAGCGCTGCACGTCCGAGGACAGCGCCTTGATCTGGTTGGCGGTCTCGGTCGAGGCCGCGATCAGCGCGTTCTGCGCATCGCGGGCGCCGGCAGTGATCGATTCCGCCGTGGTGGTGCCGGCCAGCGACAGCGAACGCTGCACGTCGGCGGTGAGCGCCTTGACCTGGCTCGCCGCATCCGAGGACGCCGTGACGAGGGTGGTCTGCACCTCGCGGGCGCCGGCCAGGATGGAGGCCGCAGTGGCGGAGCCGGCCGCCGACAGCGTGCGTTCGACGTCGGCCGCGAGCCCCTTGATCTGGTTGGAGGCCTCGCCCGATGCGGCGACGAGCGTCGACTGGGCTTCGCGGGCACTGGTCAGGATCGAGTTCGCCGCACCGGTGCCGACCGCGGTCAGCGCCTGCTCGACCTCGGCCGAGGTCATCTTGAGCTGGGCGTTGACGTCGGAGGAGACCGTCAGCAGCGACTGCTGGGCCGCGCGCGCGCCGGTCTGGATGGTCTCGCTGGTGTTGACGACGAGGTTGGTGAGCGAGCGCTCGGCGTCCTCGACATGCGAACGGATCGCGGTCGAGATCATCTCGGCGCGGGACATCATGTCCTCGCTGGCCTGGCGTCCGCTGCTCTCGATGCGGCCGGCGACGGCCTCGACGCGCGAGCCGAGCAGGTCCTCGAACTGCGCCACGCGCACGTCGATGTCGCTGGCGACGGAGCCGATCTTGGTCTCGATGGCCTGCTGGATGTCCTGGAAGCGCGCCGTGACCGTGTCGGTCAGATGCGTGCTGCGGCCGTCGATGATCTCGGTGACGCCGGTAATGCGGCGGTCGACCGCCTCGATCGCCTGCGCGGTGCCGTCCGTGAGCGTCGAGGTCAGCAGCGTGAGGCGCGTGTCGATCGACTGCACGGCCTGCGAGGCGCCGTTGGTCACGGCGGTGGTCAGATAGGTGAGGCGGGAGTCGATGGATTCGAGCGCCTGCGACGCGCCGCCGGTGAGCGTCGTCGTGAGGTGCGTCAGCCGGGTGTCGATCGACTGGATGGTCTGCGATGCGCCATCGGTCAGCGAGGTCGTGAGGTGGGTGAGGCGGGAGTCGATCGACTGGATCGCCTGCGCGGCACCGTCGGTCAGCGATGTCGCCAGCGTGTTGATGCGCCCGTCGATGGTTTCGGTCATGGACTTCGCGCGGGTGTCGAACGACTGTTCGAGTGCGGCGACGCGGCCGACGAGCTGCTCGTCGAAGGTCCTGATGTGGCCTTCGATCGTGCCGTCGAGGCTCGCGATCTTGCCGTTCAGCGAGGTGTCGAGGTTGGCGACGCGTTCGCCGATCGTGGTCTCGAACTGCACGAGGCGCTGGTCGAGCACCGCCGTGATCTGGCCGCCGTTCGCCGTGAAGCGGGTGTCGAAATTGTCGACATAGGTCCTCAGCGTCTCGGCGATGTCCTGCGTGCGCTGGCCCATGCGCTCGACGATCTCGCCGCCGAAGGTCTTCACGGTGCGGTCGAACTCGGAGATGTGGCGCGTGATCAGCGCGCCCAGCGTGCCGGAGTCGCGGGCGAACTTCTCGACCAGCTCGGTGCCCTGGTTCCTCACCAGCTCGTCGAAGGCGCTCATCTGCAGCGACAGCGAGTCGTGTGCGGTCTCGGTCTGGCTGACGACCTTGGCGACCAGGGCGTTGACGGTGGCGTCGAGCGCCTCGCTCGCCTTGTCGCCGCTCGTCATGATCTGGCCGGCGAGGCGGTTGCCGGCGTCGTCGATCTTGGCGGAGATGTCGTTGGAACGCAGCTCGAGCTCGAGCAGCAGCGAGTCCGACGAGTTCTTCAGGGAATCGTGCACCTGCTCGGTGCGCTCGGAGATGCCGTCGACGATCGCGGCGGAACGCTGCTCGAATTCGCCGGTGATGCGGTCGATGCGCTCGTTCAGCATCTCATGGACGCGGTCGGCGAGATCGACGAACTCGTCGTGGACGTGGCCGGTCTTGAAGTTGAGGCTGGTGGTCAGCCGCTCGCTGGCGTCGAGCACGGCGCGCGTGGTCTCGTTGCTGGCTTCCTCGAGGCGGTCGAGCAGGTCGCCGCCGCGCTCGCCGAGCGCCAGGATCATGTTGTCACCGGCATTGCTCAGCGCCTGGGTGATGTGGGCACCGCGCTCTTCGAGCGCGCCGGTGATGGACTTGGCGACCTCGTCGACACGGGAGGCGATCGCGTCCGAGATCAGCGCGATGTCGTGGCGCAGGTCGATCTGCACGCCGGAGATGGCGCTGCGGACCTGCTCGGCCTGGCCGACCAGATTGTCGCGCTGATGCGCGATGTCCTGGAGCAGGGCGCGGATGCGCACCTCGTTGTCGGAATAGGCGCGTTCCAGCGCTGCGACCTCGTTGGCGACCAGCGTCTCGAGCTCGCCGGCGCGCGCAATCGCGCGTTCGATGCCGTCGCCCATCGCCGCGACCTCGCGACGGATGGCCTGGCCGACGGTGACCATGGAATCGGAGGCCGAGCCTTCCGGTTCGGAGAAGCGGATCGCGACCTGCGCCATCGCCTGCGCGATCATGCGCATTTCCTGGCCGCGCCAGACGAGGCTCGCCAGGAAGTAGAACAGCATGATCGGCGCGAAGAACATCGCGACGAGACCGGCGATGACGAGCACGCCGCCGCTCTGGCCCATGGCGGCCTGGATCGAGGGCAGGAAGCCGACGGTCAGCGCGGCGCAGGCGGCGAGCCAGATGCCGGCGAAGATGGTGGCGAAGGTGTAGACGCTGCGGGCAGGGCGGCCCTTCTGCAGCGCCTGGAGCAGCTGGCCGATGGTCTCGCGGTCGTCATTGGCGGCGCGGCGCGAGGGGCGCGGCTCCTCGACCGGGTCGAACACGGTCGCCCCCTCGTTGGCGGCCGGGCGCGGCTCGAAGCTCGGCTCATCGAAGATCGGAGGGGCAGGCGGCGGCACCGGGGGCGCCGCTTCGTTGCGCACGGAGACGTTGCGGCTGGTGTCCGCAGCCGTGTCGCTGATGTTGAGGGCTTCCTGGATCGCAGAAAGCGCGACTTCTGTGGGGTCTTTGACCTTTTTCGGAGTGTTCGCCATGTTCAGTCCGAGCCCTCGTTACGTGTACGCGTCCCCCCGCGAGCCCTGCGCGCGGCGCAAGCCCACAGACCGGATCATGCCGCTTGCGCGGATCCCCGAGCCGTCCCCACCCGGACGGCTTGTCCGCCAATTTCTGCAACATCCTATTTGCAGAGCGTCGCGAATGAAATGCCCGCGATTAAGACATTCTTAATCATCGTTAACAGGATCGTGGCGTAACGCCTTAGCAATAAATGCAATTCTCCACCGGACTCGGTCGATTGCGGCAACTTGTTGTCAATAAACAGGCAGATCTACGTCAAATAGCCCAAACATTTCGTTAACCATTTTCATGCTTGGGTGAGGGGAACCTGACCGCCGGACCGGCGGCCGCCGCGCGATGCCGGGGCCTGCGCCATGACGCCTGAACTGCAACGGATGGATTGGATGCCGTCGCCCCCGCTTGCACCCATCGATAGCCCGCTGGATCTCGATCACCTGTCTCGGATGACGCTCGGCGACACTGAACTGGAACAGGAAGTGTTGGCGATGTTCGCCGAGCAGGCGGTCCGCCTGCTGGCGGCGATGGCTGCGATGCCGGCCGAGACCGGCGCGCTCGCGCACAAGCTCAAGGGTTCGGCGCGAGGAATCGGCGCCTTTGCGGTGGCCGATGCCGCAGCCAGCCTGGAGACCGCGATCAGGACCGGCCGTGGCCGGCCCGATGCCCTCGCCGCGCTGAAACAGGCGGTGACGGAGGTCCGCGCCGCCATCGAGGCGATCCTGAAGCCGTAGGCCGATACGGTCAAAGCCGCGCTCTAGTCATTTGTTTTGACGCGTTTTCTTCCCGCAAGATGGGATTCATTTCGCATCAAAACGCTATGGCGCCGGGCTGACCGACCCGTTATAGGACAGCCCGGACCCTCCTTCCTTCCCAGCACCGCGGCAGCACGAGCAGATATGGCCAAGATTCACTTTGTCGACCACAAGGGCGAAACCCGCACGGTGGAAATCGAGAACGGCGCAACCGTGATGGAAGCCGCGATCCGCAACAGCATTCCCGGCATCGAGGCCGAATGCGGCGGCGCCTGCGCCTGTGCGACCTGCCATGTCTATGTCGACGAAGCGTGGCGTGAGAAGGTGGGCAGCCCGACGCCGATGGAGGAGGACATGCTCGATTTCGGTTTCGACGTGCGCCCGAATTCGCGCCTGTCTTGCCAGATCAAGGTTTCCGACGAGCTCGACGGTCTCGTCGTGGCGACGCCGGAACGCCAGGCCTGATCGTCTCCAAACAAACTAGATGCTCGGCGGCGCGACCTCGATGCCGCGCTTGTGCCAGGGTCTGAGCTTCTCGATCACCTCTGCAGTCAGCGGCGCGGGGCGTCGCGTCGCCTCATCGAGCAAGACGCCGACCGACGTCGCCGACGCGATGCACTTTCCTTGCGAGAACACGACCTGCTCGAAGGTCACCGACGTTCGTCCGAGCTTCACCACCCCGAGGCCGAGCTCGATCGTGTTCGGCCAGTGCAGCTCGGCACGAAAATGCATGTCGAGTCGCACCATGATCCAGGCGAGGCCTGGCGGGGTCAGCCCGTATTCGGGAAGCTTCATCAGCGTGACACGGCCCGTCTCGAAATAGGTGGCGTAGACCGCGTTGTTGACGTGCTGGTTTGGATCGAGATCGCCGAAGCGGACGTTGTCGCTGAGGCGGTAGGGATAGTCCTCAAGGCGCGGCGTCGTGTCGGGGCGGGCTGGCGCGTTCACCGATTGATCTCCGTCATATCCATCCTCGTTACAGCCCAGTTATTTTGGCCCGGCAAGTGGGCGCGACTGCGGGGCGATCCCGCTTTTATGCCTTCCCTGTTCCATCCCCGTTGGCTAGACAGGCAGAGTCACCTCAGCCCAAAGGGCTCCGTCCAACCGATAACGATCGATAAAGAGACGACATGAGCGACGTGATCAAAACCGATGTGCTGATTATTGGCGCCGGCCCCTGCGGTCTGTTCGCCGCCTTCGAGCTCGGCCTTCTCGACATGAAGGCGCATTTCGTCGACATCCTCGACAAGGTCGGCGGCCAGTGTGCCGAGCTCTATCCGGAAAAACCGATCTACGACATTCCCGGCATTCCGCAGGTTTCGGGGCAGGGGCTCACCGACGCGCTGATGGAGCAGATCAAGCCGTTTCATCCGACCTTCCATCTCGGCGAGATGGTCGAGACCGTGGAGAAGATCGGCGATCCCGCCTTTCGCTGCACCACCGACACCGGCAAGGTGTTCGAGTGCAAGGTGGTGGTGATCGCGGCCGGCGGCGGCTCATTCCAGCCCAAGCGTCCGCCGGTGCCGGGCATCGAGGCCTATGAAGGCACGTCGGTGCATTATGCCGTGCGCAAGATGGAGACGTTCCGCGACAAGAACGTGCTGATCGTCGGCGGCGGCGATTCCGCGCTAGACTGGACGCTCAATCTGCATCCGCTGGCCAAGCGCATCACGCTTCTGCATCGGCGCGACGAGTTTCGCGCCGCGCCCCACAGCGTCGAGCAGATGCGCGCGCTCGTCGCTGGCGGCAAGATGGATCTGCGGCTCGGCCAAGTCACCGCGCTCTCCGGCGCTGACGGCAAGCTCACCGGCGCGACCGTCAAGGGCAACGACAACAGCTTGAGCGAGATTGCCTGCGAGGCCATGCTGCCGTTCTTCGGGCTGACCATGAAGCTCGGCCCGGTCGCGAATTGGGGCATTGCGCTGGAGAACAACCTCGTGCCGGTCGAGACATCCGCGTTCGAAACCAACGTATCAGGCATCTTCGCCATCGGCGATATCAACACGTATCCCGGCAAGATCAAGCTGATCCTGTGCGGCTTCCACGAGGGCGCGCTGATGTCGCAAAAAGCCCATCGTTATGTCTATCCGGAGAAGCGGCTCGTGTTCCAGTACACGACCTCGTCCTCCAGCCTGCAAAAGAAGCTCGGTGTCAACTGACGGAACGCAGCGGGGAGGCGATGCCCCATGTTTCTGGTGCTGGAACCGTTCGCGAAATCGCCGTAGTCTGCGGCCATTCCGGTCGTGGAATAACAAGGTGATCTAATGCGGAATTTCTCCAGCTTTAGGCAGCTCTCCTTCCTCGCGCTCGCATTGTCGCTCGCGACGGTGACGCCGTGTGCGGCACAGACCACCGAGCCCACGGCGGCGGGCCTCTGGCAGAAGGTCGAAGACGGCAAGACGGTCGGATGGTTCCTCTTCATCGACCACAACGGCGTGTTCGAAGGTGTGATCGCCAAGACCTTCCCGCGGCCAACCGACAATCCGAACGAAGTCTGCTCCAAGTGCACCGACGATCGCAAGAACGCGCCGGTGCTCGGCATCTCCTTCGTCCGCAACATGAAGCGCGAAGGATTGAAGTACGAAGGGGGCAACGTGCTCAATCCGCGCGACGGCCAGATCTGGAAGGCCAATATGCGGGTCAGCCCCGACGGCCAGACCCTGACGCTGCGCGGCTATCTCGGCATCGCGCTGCTCGGCAAGGACGAGACCTGGACGCGCCTACCCGATGCCTACATTGCCCAGGTGGATCCTGCCATCGTCGCAAAATACCTGCCCGCGCAGGCTGCAGCCGCGAAACCGCCGGCACCCGCGGCGAAGAAGGGCGGCGCGATGATGGCCCCTGCGAAGCAGTAGGCGCGCCGCCTCAGCACTCGTAGCTTCGGTGCGTCCTCTTCCCGCTTAGGCTGGGAATCCAGGACGTGCCAGCTTCTCAACGTCATTGCACGGCCCGTGCGGCCACGTTCGCCGAAAGGCGAACACGCGCCGGACCCGCTCCAGTAGTTCCCCGGAATGCGCGCTGGCGCCGGATTTGCATGGCTGCCGGCAAAGCTGCTGGGGGAGCGAGTCGCCGTCTCCACGCCTGCCGCGCACCACGCGGAGGGCGGACGGCAGCGTTTGCCTCGCGGCGATCACTTCGACCGCGGAGACACCATGAAAGCAATATCGTGTGCCGCCACGCTGCTGGGATTGATGGCGCTATTGGCCACATCGGCGCTGGCGCGCGATGACGGCCGCTACGCCAACTCGCCATTAAAACCCTGGTTCGAGAGTCTGCATAGCGAATACGGACAGTGCTGCTCCGACGCCGACGGCTATGTCATCGCCGACGTCGATTGGGAATCCGATCGCGGCCACTACCGCGTGCGCATCGACGACGAATGGGTCGTGGTGCCCGACGGTGCGGTGATCACCGTGCCGAACAAGATCGGCCGCACCATGGTCTGGAAGCACTATGTCGACGGCCATCCGCGCGTACGCTGCTTCATGCCGGGCAGCATGACTTAGACCCGCGTGTCATTCCGGTCTGCGCGCCAATGTTTCCGGACGGTTTCGCGGAAGCGCCGATGCACCCTGCCTAACGCTCTTGCAGATCAAGCTGCGGAGATTTGACCGGGGCGGCGGCCGCGGGAAAGCGCAAGGGGTAAGAGCGCCTGTCTGTGGAACAGGAGGTCGGTGGTTCGAGCCCCTCACGTCACCGGCGCGGGGTTGAACAGCGTGAGATCATTGTGGATGCCCCAGCGGTCCGACCACGGCTTGACGCGGCCGGAGGCGACATCGAGGATCAGGCGGAACAGATCCCAGCCGCATTCCTCGATGGTCTTCTCGCCGGTGGCGATGCTGCCTGAATCAAAATCGATCAGGTCTTTCCAGCGCCGCGCGAGCTCGCTGCGGGTCGCGACCTTGATGACGGGCGCGGCGGCGAGGCCATAGGGCGTGCCGCGACCGGTGGTGAACACCTGCAGGGTCATGCCGGAGGCGAGCTGGAGCGTGCCGCAGATGAAGTCGCTTGCCGGTGTTGCTGCGAACAGCATGCCCTTCTGCGTCGCCTTCTCGCCGGGCGAGAGCACGCCGGCGATGGCGGAGGAGCCGGACTTCACGATCGAGCCGAGCGACTTCTCGACGATGTTGGCAAGGCCGCCCTTCTTGTTGCCGGGCGTGGTGTTGGCGCTGCGGTCGGCGCCGCCGCGGGCGAGGTAGGAATCGTACCAGGCCATCTCACGCACCAGCGCGCGGCCGACATCCTCGTTGATGGCGCGTCGCGTCAGCAGCTGGATGGCGTCGCGCACTTCGGTGACTTCCGAGAACATCACGGTCGCGCCGGCGCGCACCAGCAGGTCCGCGGCGAAGCCGACGGCGGGATTCGCGGTGACGCCGGAGAAGGCATCGCTACCGCCGCATTGCAGGCCGATGACGAGATCGGAGGCCGGGCAGGTCTCGCGCTTGCGCGTGTTGAGCACCTTCAGGCGGGCTTCGGCCTGGGTCATGATCGCATCGACGATCGCGCCAAAGCCGTCGAAGGCTTCGTCCTGCATGCGCACGATGGCGTCGTTGATGCCTGCCGGCACCAGCCGCTCGGGCGCGAGCTTCTCGCAACCGAGGCCGACGACCAAAATCTCGCCGCCGAAATTCGGGTTGAGCGCGAGGTTCTGCAGGGTGCGGATCGGCACGACCGCGTCGGGCGCGGTGATGGCGACGCCGCAGCCGTAGGCATGGGTCAACGGCACGACGTCATCGACGTTCGGATATTTCGGCAGCAGCTCGGCGCGGATGCGCTTGACCGCATATTCCATCGTGCCCTTGACGCATTGCACGGAGGAGGAGATGCCGAGGATGTTCTTGGTGCCGACCGAGCCGTCCGGATTGCGATAGCCCTCGAAGGTGAAGCCTTCGAGCGGCGGCAGCGGTGCGGGGACGGCGGTCGAGATTTCCAGCTTGTCGAGGGCAGGGGCCTCCGGCATGCGGATGCGGGCCTCGTCCACCCACTCGCCGGCCAGGATCGGCGACAGCGCGTAGCCGATGATCTCGCCATAACGGATGATCGGCGCGCCTTCCGCGATATCGACCAGCGCGGTCTTGTGCCCTTGCGGCACGAAGGCGCGCAGCGTCAGTCCCGATGCAAAGCGCGAACCGGCGGGAAGCCCGAAATCATTGACCACGATCGCGACGTTGTCGCGCTCGTTGAGCTTGATGTAGCGGGGCTGCTCTTTCGCTGCGACGTCCTGGTCCATCTTCGCTTGCCTCAAGAACGGAAGAAACCGTGTTTTCGTTCACCTCTCCCCGGAGGGGAGAGGTGGACACCTGCGCCGCGGCACGACATCACTCGTCAACCCGGATTCGTGTAGGCCGTCTTCACCGTGGTGTAGAACTCGCGCGCGTAGGAGCCCTGCTCGCGGGCCCCGTAGCTCGAGCCCTTCCGTCCGCCGAACGGCACGTGATAGTCGACGCCGGCGGTCGGCAGATTGACCATCACCATGCCGGACTCGCTGTTGCGCTTGTAGTGCGAGGCGTATTTCAGGCTGGTGGTGCAGATGCCGGAGGCGAGGCCGAACTCGGTGTCGTTGGAGATCGCGAGCGCTTCCTCGTAGTTCTTCGCACGAATGACGGCGGCGACCGGACCAAAAATTTCCTCACGCGCGATGCGCATGTTGTTGTTGGCTTCGGTGAACAGCGCCGGCTGCAGGTAATGACCGGGGTTCTCGCGCTTGAGCAGCTCGCCGCCGAAGGCGAGCTTGGCGCCCTCGTCCTGGCCGATCTTGATGTAGCGGAGATCCTGGTCGAGCTGGCTCTGGTCGACGACGGGGCCGATATGCACGCCGGTCTTGAGCGCATCGTCCACCGACAGCCCCTTCAACCGCTCGGCCATCGCCGCGACGAAGCGGTCGTGGATGCCTTCGGTGACGATCAGGCGCGAGGAGGCGGTGCAGCGCTGGCCGGTCGAGAAATAGGCGCCGTTGACGGCGACCTCGACGGCGGTCTTGAGGTCGGCGTCGTCGAGCACGACCAGGGGATTCTTGCCGCCCATCTCGAGCTGGAATTTCTTCATCGGGTTCGAGAGCACGCAGGCCTGCGCGATCTTGCGCCCCGTCTGCACCGACCCGGTGAAGGAGATCGCGGCCACATCGGGGTGCTCGAGCAGGGTCTGGCCGACCACCGAGCCGGAGCCGACCACGAGGTTGAACACGCCGGCGGGAACGCCGGAACGGGTGATGATTTCGGCGAGTGCATGTCCGGAGCCCGGCACCAGCTCGGCCGGCTTGAACACGACCGTGTTGCCGTAGCACAGCGCCGGCGCGATCTTCCAGGCGGGGATCGCGATCGGGAAATTCCAGGGCGTGATCATGCCGACGACGCCGACCGGCTCGCGGGTGAGCTCGACGTCGAGGCCGGGACGGACCGAGGCGCCCTTCTCGCCGATCAGGCGTAGCGCTTCGCCGGCGAAGAACGCGAAGATCTGGCCGGCGCGGGCGACCTCGCCGATCCCCTCGGGCAGCGTCTTGCCTTCCTCGCGGGCGAGCAGGCGGCCGAGCTCTTCCTTGCGGGCGAGGATCTCGGCGGAGATCTTGTTCAGCGCGTCATAGCGCTCCTGCGGCGTCGAGCGCGACCAGGCGGGGAAGGCAGCCTTTGCGGCGGCGATCGCCTTCTCGGTCTGCGCCTTGTCGGCTTTGGCATATTCGCCGACGAGATCGTTGGTGTTGGAGGGGTTGATGTTCTTCGTGATGCCGGAGCCGTCGACCCATTCGCCGCCGATGAAGTTCTTCAGGATCGCAGTCATCGTTTCCTCCAGAGTATTTTAACGAACGAGGCAGGGACGCTTGTCGTCGAAGGTCCAGCCGGGGATCAGGTCCTGCATGGCAATAGCGTCATCGCGGGCGGCAAGTCCATGCTGCTTGTAGAGCTCATGCGCGGCGTCGATAGCGGCCCTGTCGATTTCGATACCCAGGCCCGGCCTGTCCGGGACCGCAATTTGGCCGCCCTTGATCTGCAGCGGCTCTCTGGTCAGGGCCTGGCCGTCCTGCCAGATCCAGTGGGTGTCGATCGCGGTGACCTTGCCGGGCGCGGCTGCGCCGACATGGGTGAACATGGCGAGTGAAATGTCGAAATGGTTGTTGGAGTGCGAGCCCCAGGTCAGGCCGTTGTCACGGCAGGTCTGGGCGACGCGCACCGAGCCTTGCATGGTCCAGAAATGGGGATCGGCGAGCGGAATGTCCACCGCCCCTAAGCGCACCGCGTGGGAGAGCTGCCGCCAGTCGGTGGCGATCATGTTGGTTGCGGTCGGCAGGCCGGTGGCGCGGCGGAACTCGGCCATGATCTCGCGGCCGGAGAAGCCGGCCTCGGCGCCGCAGGGATCCTCGGCATAGGCGAGGATGCCGTGCATGTCCTTGCAGAGGCTGATCGCCTCATCCAGCGACCAGGCGCCGTTGGGGTCGAGCGTGACGCGCGCGTTCGGAAAGCGCTTTGCGATGGCAGTGACGGCCTCGATCTCCTGCTCGCCGCGGAGCACGCCACCCTTGAGCTTGAAATCGGCAAAGCCGTAATGGTCGTGGGTGGCCTCGGCGAGGCGCACCACCGTCTCCGGCGTCATCGCCTCCTGATGGCGGAGGTTGAACCATTCCGCCCCGCCGGTCTCGCCTTCCACATAGGGCAGGCGGGACTTGCGGCGATCACCGACGAAGAAGAGATAGCCGAGCGTCTCGACGCTTGTGCGCTGCTGGCCTTCGCCGAGTAGCGCGGCGACCGGCAGCCCGAGATGCTGGCCGAGCAAGTCGAGTAGCGCGGATTCGATCGCGGTGACCGCGTGGATCATCACCCGCAGGTCAAACGTCTGCTTGCCGCGGCCCCCGGCGTCGCGGTCGGCAAAGGCGGTACGGACGTCGGCGAGGATGTTGTTCATCGCCCCGACGGTCTTGCCGATCACGAGATCGCGCGCGTCCTGGAGTGTCTGCCAGATCTTCTGCCCGCCCGGCACCTCGCCGACGCCGGTGTGGCCGGCATTGTCGGTGAGGATGACGATGTTGCGGGTGAAGAAGGGCGCATGCGCGCCGCTGAGGTTGAGGAGCATGCTGTCGCGGCCCGCAACCGGGATCACCTGCATCGATGTGACGACCGGTGCACCAGAAATCTCAGTCCGGGCCATCGCACGCTCCTCCCTGTCGTCTTGTTATTCTGCAGCCTGTTGTGACGATCGTGCGGCGGGCAGCTTCTTCACCAGCGCGGTCAGTTCGGCGATCTCCTGCTCCGTGAGGTCGGTCAGCGGCGGACGGACCGGGCCGGAATCGCGGCCGATCACCTTCATGCCGGCCTTGATGATCGAGACTGCATAGCCCTTCTTGCGATTGCGGATCGCGATCAGCGGCAGGATGAAGTTCTTCAGGCCGGCGTGGATCGTCTCATGGTCGCGCTTGCGCACCGCGGCGTAGAAATTGGTGGCGAACTCCGGCACGAAGTTGAACACGGCCGAGGAATAGGTCGTCACGCCCATGTCGAGATAGGGCAGCGCGAAAGTCTCCGCGGTCGGCAGGCCGCCGATATAGGTGAGGCGATCGCCGAGCTTGGTGTAGACGCGCGTCATCAGCTCGATGTCGCCGATGCCGTCCTTGTAGCCGACGAGGTTCGGGCAGCGCTCGGCGAGGCGCGCGAGCGTATCGGGCTGGAGGATGGCGTTGTCACGGTTGTAGACGATGACGCCGATCTTAACGGAGGCGCAGACCGCCTCGACATGGGCGGCAAGGCCGTCCTGCTCGGAATGGGTGAGGTAAGGCGGCAGCAGCAGCAGGCCGTCGGCGCCAGCCTTCTCGGCACCGATCGCGATCTCGCGGGCGATTGCGGTGCCGTAGCCGGTGCCGGCGAGCACGGGCACGCGGCCCTTGGTCTCCTCGACGGCGATCTTCACGATCTGCGGAACCTCGGTCGGGGTCAGCGAGAAGAACTCACCGGTGCCGCCGGCGGCGAACAGTCCGGCAACGTCGTAGCCGCAGAGCCAGTCCATGTTGGCGCGGTAGGTCGCCTCGTCGAAGGAGTAGTCCGCCCTGAACGGCGTGACGGGGAAGGACAGGAGGCCCGATCCGATCTTCTGGGCCATCTCCTGCGGGGTCATCTTGCTCACGGGCGCTGCTCCCTTTCGTGCGTGTTGTGGAGGACGCAAGCCTGCGCGTCCATGCGCCGTGGTTTAGGAGACCGTTCGATGCGCGTCCAAGCCAAAGCCTATATCGACCGATGCAGATTGAGCATCAATCCTCCGTCAGCTCCGCGGAGGACAATTCGCCGGCGATTTTGACCAGGGCCGACAGCAGCGGATTCTCGTCGTCGCGGCGCCAGACCATGAAGAGCTCGACGGGAACGCGGGTGCGCAGCTTCAGCGGGCGCAGCCGCACGTCGGAGATCTTCAGGCTCGCGGCTGCGGCCGGCACGATGGCAAGGCCGAGGCCGGCGCGCACCATGGCGAGGATGGAGTGGATCTGGCTGAGATGCTGGACGTAGCGCGGCAGCACGTCGGCCCGGGTGAAGAGAGCCACCAGCAGATCGTGGAAGTAGCGGCTCTCATAGGGCGAATACATCACGAAGGGCTGGTCGTCGAAATCCTTGATGGTGATGCCGTCGGCGTTGGCGAGCGGATGCTTCTTCGGGATCGCGGCGAGCAGGGGCTCGGCGACGACGCGGCGGCTGGTCAGCTCGGGCCGCGCGATCGGCGGCCTGAGCAGGCCGGCGTCGATCTGGCCCGAGGTCAGCGCCTCGAACTGGTCGCCCGACACCATCTCCTTCAGCGAGAAGTCCACCTCGGGCAGCTTGGCACGGCAGGCGGCGACGAGCTCGGGCAGGAAGCCGTAGGCGGCGGCCGCGGTGAAGCCGATCTTGAGCGAGCCGGTCTTGCCGAGCGCGATGCGGCGGGCAACTTGCGAGGCGCTTTCCGCAAGCTTGAGGATGCGCCGCGCCTCCGGCAGGAAGCTGCGTCCCGCAGGTGTCAGGCGCACCGAGCGGCTGGTACGCTCCAAGAGCGGCGCGTCGATGATGTGCTCGAGCACCTGGATCTGCCGGGACAGCGGCGGCTGGGTCATGTTCAGCCGCGCGGCGGCGCGGCCGAAATGCAGTTCCTCCGCCACCGTGACGAAACAGCGGAGCTGGTTGAGGTCGAACATCGATACATGCCTTAGATGAATAGGGCGTTTCGCCGGCACTTCTAGCATCGATCATCCCCAAAACAAAGACGGCGGCCGTGAAGCCGCCGTTGAGTTGCCTGGTCAAGCTCCCATGGGAGCCCTCAGGAGGAACGTTTCAGCGTCACCCGCTCGATCTTGCCGACGATGACGAGATAGGCGAAGGCGGCCACTAGCGCGTTGAGGCCGACGAACACCAGCGCGCCGTTGAACGAGCCGGTCGCGGCCAGGATGTAGCCGATCACGATCGGCGTGGTGATCGAGGACAGGTTGCCGAAGGTATTGAACAGGCCGCCGGAGATGCCGCCGGCTTCCTTCGGCGAGGTGTCGGAGACGACCGCCCAGCCGAGCGCGCCGATGCCCTTGCCGAAGAAGGCGAGCGCCATGAAGCCGACCACCAGCGCCTGTCCCTCGACATAGTTGCAGGCGATGATCGACATCGACAGCAGCATGCCGCCCACGATCGGGATCTTGCGCGCCATGGTCAGCGAGCCGGTCCGGCGCAGGATCGCGTCCGAGATGATGCCGCCGAGCACGCCGCCGATGAAGCCGCACAGAGCGGGTAGCGTCGCGACGAAGCCCGCTTGCAGGACCGACAGCCCGCGTTCCTTGACGAGATAGACCGGAAACCAGGTCAGGAAGAAATAGGTCAGCGTGTTGATGCAGTACTGGCCGAGATAGACGCCGAGCATCATGCGATTGGAAAGCAGCTGGCGGATGTGGTCCCAGCCGGAGCCGGCCTCGGGCGCACGCGCGCGCAGCCGATCATCCTTGGGCGCGTCGAGATCGACCAGCGCGCCACCTTCCCTGATGTAGTCGAACTCAGCCTCGTTGATCGAAGGGTGCTCCTTCGGGCCATAGATGGTCCTGAGCCAGACGAGGCCCATGACGATGCCGAGCGCGCCCATCACGAAGAACACGAAGCGCCAGCCGTAGGTGTGCGCGATCCAGCCCATCAGCGGCGCGAAGATCACAGTGGCGAAGTACTGGCCGGAGTTGAAGAAGGCGGATGCGGTGCCGCGTTCATTGCCGGGAAACCAGGCCGCGACGATGCGCGCATTCGCCGGGAAGGAAGGCGCCTCCGCAATGCCGACAAGCAGGCGAAGCGCAAACAGCACGACGATGGCAGCGCCGGCGCTGAGGAAGCCGACCCAGCCCTGCATCAGCGTGAACAGCGACCAGATGATGATGCTGAAGGCATAGACGAGGCGCGAGCCGTAGCGGTCGAGCAGCCAGCCGCCCGGCACCTGCGCCACGACATAGGACCAGCCGAAGGCCGAGAAGATCCAGCCCATGGCGACGGGATCGAGATTCAGCTCTTTCGAGAGCGCGGGACCCGCGATCGAGAGCGTAGCGCGGTCGGCATAATTCACGGTGGTGACCAGGAACAACATGGTCACGATGAACAGCCTGACGCGAGACCTACTCACGTCCGCTGCGGACACCACTGCGCTCATCACGCGCCTCCTCGAAGTCGAAATGTTTCCTCGACCCGAGTCCTAGAGGTGCGCGCGGCGGGGTGTCCAAGTTCAAGGGAGTATCGATCGATGCCGTTTTTGGATTGATGGAACGGCAGGTGAGGGGACGTTCGTGGTGATGGCGAACGCGCAAGCATTGATGATGCGCGAGCTCGTGCTCCGCATACCGCTGTCATTCCCCGCAAAAGCGGGGAATCCAGTACGCCGCGGCCTCTCGATTCAATCACTGCTGTCACGGCGTACCAGATCGCCCGATCAAGTGTTCAGCCCGGGGACATGACCGACGGGTGTTCGGGGACATAGCCGACACATTCTCCGCTCGCCAAGTCGATGATAGCGACTTGGTGGGCGGCAAAGAAGATCCCGTATTGCGCATCGTTTGCCGAGGGGCGGATGGCGAGGCGCTCGCCACGGAAGGCCTGTGGCACTTTCCAAAGACGTCCCTTGAAGCTGACATAGGCTTTGGTCGTGGAGACGCGGCGCACGATCTCATGGCTGTCGTATTCGACCTGTGGCAATCGATCGGGCATTGCTCGCTGGCTGGGCCGATATCGACTGGCCGGGACCTGTTGTCCGAGCGCCTCGTGTGGCCGTTCGAAGTTGTAGACTTCCCGCCAGGCGTCGAAGGCACGCTGCGTCTCTGCGAGATCGCGGAACTGTCGCAGTGCGAACACCTCAGCCGCGAGGGTGCGGTGGAATCGTTCATTCTTGCCGCGGCTTTGCGGGTGATATGGGCGGCTGTGGATGACGGCGACGCCAAGCTTGAGCAGCCACACCGAGAACCGTGTCCATCGCTCGCCGGAAGGATCACCCCAGGGCGAACCATTGTCGACGAAGAAAGCCTCCGGGAGCCCGTAGTGGCGAAAGGTCTTCTCCAAGCGGCGGCGCACGGTATCTGTGCGTTGATCGGCACAGGCCTGCAGGCACAGATCATAGCGGGAGTGGTCATCCACCACCGTCAGAGGATGGCACTGGGTATCATTGCCGAGCCGAACCCAGCCTTTGAAGTCCATCTGCCACAACAGATTGGGGGCCGGCATCTCGAAACGCTGGCTTGCCGTCGGGCCGCCGATCGGAGGCTTGATGCGGCCAGACCGACGCAACATCTGATGAACTGTTGAGACTGCTGGCGAACGCAAGCCATTGCGCTCCAGGCAGTGAGCTATCTTGCGAGCTCCCCATGCCGGATGGGCATCGCGTACCGCGAGAATACGTGCCTCAAGCTCGCAATCGGTCTGTCCCGGGCTCGCATGCGGTCGGCGCGAGCGGTCGTCGACATTCTGATCCGCTTGCCATCGTGCAAGCCATTTGTAGCCCGTGTCGGGATGGATATTGAACCGCCGGCAGAGCTCCCGCCGGTTCGCCCCCTCCTGCATCGCAAGCCGCACGAACTCCCGCCGCTGATCCATCACCGACACCTCTCGCCAGGGCATGGACTTGGCCTCCTTTACTGCCAAATCCCTGCACTATGATGTGTCGGCTATGTCCCCGAACACCCGTCGGTCATGTCCCCGGGCTGAACATCAAGTCGGGCGATGACACCGAGTAAGTGGAAGGAGCGTCGTGCTACTGCTGCGCGCTCGGCAGCAGCTGAGGCAGAAATCCTCGCGTCACGTTGGGAGGCACCGCGTCGAGCCCGAGCACGGCGCTTGCAGCCGGCAGTGCCGCATCCGCCATCGCGGCGTGGCCTTCGGCGCTCGGATGCACGGCGCCGCCATAAACGGCGGACAGCACGCCCCAGGTCGCGTCGTGGATGTCGGTCGGCTGGCTCGCCGCGGGCAGGCCCTGCGGATAGGTCATCGCAGCAAAATAGCTGTCGTTGGCATCGCGGATCCAGCGCGCGCGGGGCAGGTAGGCGCGATATTCCGAGGCGCCGCGACCGCACAGCATCGGCTGGCTCGCTGCGCTGACGATATCAGGATTGAAGCTCTGGCCGTTCTCGGCAAAGCAGCTGCGGTCGAATTCGGGATCGCTGCCGGAATGGGCGCAGAAGCCGTGGTCGGCGAACGCGGCCTGGTGCGCGTCGACGAAGGTCATGCGGTCGGATTCGGGATCGCGGCACAGCGCGCCGCGGGTGCAGGTGGCAAGTCCCTTCAGCTGCGGCAGGAATTCCGTGTCGACGAAGGTGGAGACGCGGGCGAGGCGCTGCGGGTCGGCGTTGAAGGAGGGATGGATGTCGAAGCCGGCGCGGCCGCCGCGGCAGGGCACGCCGCCGTCGGCGAGCGCAGGATTGGCATAGGAGACATAGACCACATGCGAGAGGTCGCCGCCGACGAGCGGCTTCAGCGCCTCGCGCAACTTGACGAAGTTCTGCGGCAGCTCGCGCTGCAGCGCATCGCGGGAATCATCGACGCTGGCCATCACGCCGGAGCGGCGGAACAACGTGCGCTCGGTCGCAGTGTCGACGATGACGTCGGCGACGAGGCCGGAGAAATAGACGTCGTTGGCGCCGACCGACAGCAGCACGAGATCGAGCGTGCGGTCGGGCTGGCGTTTCTTTGCCGCGGTGAGCGCTTCGCGCAGCTCGGCGAGCTGCGCGTTCACGCTGGTGTTGCAGACACCGGTCTTGCCGGGCGGGCATTCGCGGGCGCGCTGTGAGCCGAGCAGCCCGTCGCCAATGCTGGCGCCGGTGCAGGCGAGCGGCAGGAAGGTCACGGCGATGTGGGTATAGCGCACGGCGAGCGCCAGCGCGGTACGCGCCTGATAGCTGTAGAGCGAGCGATGGCAAGGTGCGTTGAACCAGAGCGCGCTGTAGCGTTGCCAGTTGGCGAGCGTATCCGGCGCCTCACAGGCGCGACCGCCCTTGAAGCCATGGCGGCTCGGCCGGTAATACTGCGCGCCTGCAGTGCCGAGATAGGAGCGGAAGCAAAATCCTTCATCTGCCAGTGCCAGCGGCCGATCCGGATTGCCTTCGCCGGAGGCGATGCTATCCCCTAGGCCAGCGACGAAGATGTCGCGGACCTGAATCTCGGTCTGGACCCGCTGGGTCGGATCGGAGCCGGCTGAGACGTCGACGGTCGCGACCGTCGGCTTGCCGTAGCGGACGCGCAAATTGATCGGCTCGGCGCAATCGAAGGTCGAGGCTTGCGGTCCATCGCCATCATCGAACGACCAGGTGCAGATGGCGCCGACCGGTACCGCGCCGGTCAGGCGTACCGTCACCGGATGGTCGATCGGTGTAATGTAGTTCTCTTTGACGTTGTCGCGGGTGCAAGGCTGGTTGACCCGGCCCTGGAGGTCGATGCACAGGCGGTTGACCATGTTGCGGGCCCAGCCACGGCCCTCGCTCTGGAGCTCCAGTGACTGCTCGGCGGCAAGGATGCTGCGGTTACGCGCGTTTTCGACATGGAGCAGGAAGTCGCGCTCCTCACGGAACAGCCGGAAGCGGTTACGTACCTCCCAGGTGATTTGCAGGGCACCGTCCTGTGCGGCAGCGGGCTCGGGGGGCAAAATCGTCAGCAACCCGACAAGCAGCAGGGCGCCTGCGGAGAGGGTTTTAAGCGATGATCGGAACATGGCCCGCGTCTTCAACGGCAAAGTTGAGGCGGAAATAAGAGAGCATTGCTCACCCGCCTGCAACCTTTGTCTCAGGGGAGACCTAGCGCTTGGCGACTTGGCGCAGCGACCGCTCACGTTCCATGGTCGTCACCTGCTTGGGCAGGTTGGCCTGCGCGCAGGCCTCCGCCAGCCGCCGTCGTTCCTGCCACGGCCTGACCACGTTCATCCAGAGCTCGCGCGCGCCCATGATGGAGATGGCAAGGGCGAACGGGATCACGAAATAGAGAAGACGGAACACCAGCAGCGTCGCCAGCAGCTGTTCGCGGCCGAATTCCGGCAGCGCCACCAGCATGGCTGCATCGAACACGCCAATCGAGCCGGGCGCGTGGCTGGCAAAGCCGATCAGGGTCGCCAGAATGAACACGACGGCGAGCGACATGAAGTCGATCGGCGGGTTGGCCGGCATCAAGAGGTACATGGCGGTGGCGCAGAAGCCGAGATCGACCACGCCGATCAGGATCTGCACCAATGTCAGCGGCGCCGATGGCAGCACCACCTTCCAGCCCTTCTGGCCGAGCTCGCGCCGCTTTTCGCCCATGCAGAGCCAGACCAGATAGGCGCCGATCGAGGCGAGGCCGCCGAGCGCGATCAGGCGGTTGAGCGGCGCGGGCAGCTGGTCCATCGCGGAGGCGGCATCCGGATGGATGGCCATGCCGATCGAGAGCACGAAGATGTTACCGAGCCAGAAGGTCAGGCCCGACAGGAAGCAGATCTTCGCGACGTCGATCGCGTTCAGCCCGTAGTCCGAATAGATCCGGAAGCGGATTGCCCCGCCGGTGAAGACGGTGGCGCCGATGTTGTGGCCGATCGAATAGGACGTGAAGCTGGACAGCGCCGCGATGCGATAGGGCACGTGCTTCTTGCCGATCGTTCGCAGCGCAAAAAAGTCGTAGAAGGTCAGCGTGCAGAACGCAAAGAAGACGCAGATCGCCGCCAGCCCGATACTGCCGCGCGGAATCTCGGTCAATGCGGTCAGGATGACCCCGGTATCGATGCCCTTGAGGGTCCGCACCAGCGTTGTGATCGCGAAGGCGATGATGAAGACGCTCGCGGCAATTCCGAGCCGTCGCCAGCCGATCCATCTTTTGAAGCCGCGCTTCAGCGCGGGCAGCAGTCCGTGCATTCATCCTCCCGGCGGGGGCAAAGACGACCGGGCCAGGCATTGGCCGGTCAGGCGCGATCACGGCCAAAGGCAAGCATCGATCGCTAGGCATGATCCAGCTCATTTAAGGCAAAAACAGCGGCTTGTGCAGCCCTTGACAACATTAGGTTCTGCGTTGGACCGGCCACTTTTGTCATACGCGGTTCACATCGGGTGCGCCT
This sequence comes from Bradyrhizobium sp. STM 3561, assembly GCF_045571455.1. Taxonomy (NCBI): domain Bacteria; kingdom Pseudomonadati; phylum Pseudomonadota; class Alphaproteobacteria; order Hyphomicrobiales; family Nitrobacteraceae; genus Bradyrhizobium; species Bradyrhizobium sp. STM 3561. Next base: position 4,206,193 of record NZ_CP120695.1, on the reverse strand, counting down.
TAAGCATATGAGTCGTGAAACCGGCTCCGCTCGCGCGCTTAGTGTGCCAGCATGATTTCAAATCTTGGCGCCGTCCGCATTGTTCCAGCGCAAGTGGTCATCGGCCTTTTTGGAACGTCGATACCGCGTGCTCGTTAGGCTCGATCAGCAATCGAACATGGCGGAATATGCGGCTTTTCATGCAAGCCGACGCCTCCGTGTTCCCAAAACCGAGAGGACCGGAACGATGGGACTGTTCACAAAGGACATCAAGACCATGAACGATCTGTTCGTGCATCAGCTCCAGGACATCTATTATGCCGAGCAGCAGCTCACCAAGGCGCTGCCGAAGATGGCAAGCAGGGCCACCGATCCGCAGCTGAAACAGGGCTTTTTGACGCACCTAGAGGAAACCAATCAGCACGTCACCCGGCTCGAGGAAGTATTCAAGATGCACGGCGTCGCCGTGAAGGCGGTCGACTGCCCGGCCATCGACGGCATCATCGAGGAAGCCGACGAGACCGCGGGTGAGGTTGCGGACCAGGCGGTGCTGGATGCGGCCCTGATCAATGCGGCGCAGGCCGCCGAACATTACGAGATCGCCCGCTACGGCAGCCTGATCGCCTGGGCCAAGCAGCTCGGCCGCAATGACTGCGCGGCTGTGCTGGCCAAGACGCTCGAGGAAGAGAAGGCGACCGACAAGAAGCTGACGGCGCTTGCGGAGAGCAAGGTGAATCTGCGCGCGGCGAGCTGAGGCGAATGTAGCGGAACGATATCGGCAACGCCGCGCCGTCAGCGCGGCGTTCTCGATTCAGCGATCCGAATATCTGAGGCCGAAGCCGAGCGCGATCACGGCAAAGGCCGCGATCATCGCGGCGAAGACCAGGCTCGCAACACGCGGGCTTGCCAGGGTCGAGATCACGCCGATGCCGATCACCGGCAGGGCGTTGCCGAGAAAGCCGCAGATGAAATAGGCCGAGACCACTTCCGCGCGACGATCCTCCGGCGCGATCTGGTTCACCACCTGCAGGCTGCCGCGATAACCCAGTCCCACCGCGACGCCGCATAGCGCGGTCGCGGCGATCATCAGGGCGAGCGAGCCTTGGAACTGTGCGGCGACGATCAATGACACGCTCGGGAGCATGAGGCCCAGCGAGCACAGCATGGCCGTCCGGCTCGGCAGCGGCCGCGTCAGCGCGATGACGATGGCAACCGTCGCAGCGAGCTCGAGGAAGACGGCCCCCGCGATGGCGTGGCTGGTCTCGTGCAGCTCGTTGGCGAGCACACTCGGCACCAGCGCGGCAAAGAACGCCACCAGAGCCATCGCGCCGAAGCCAGTCACCGCCGGTGCGACGAACGCCGCGCGAATGGCGGTGGGCACGGCTGCGCGCGGACGGAGCGAGACCTGCCTGAGCGCATCGAGAGGCCGGGGAACGGTTTCGCCGGCAAAGGCGATCAGGATGACCGTCATCATGAGAGCCGCAAGATAGGCAATGAAAGGGGTCCGCAACGGATGTGGTGCGTAGTCGGCGAGCAGGCCCGCGATCACCGCACCGATACCGAGGCCAGCGAAGTTTGCGGACGTCGCGACGACGGTGGCGCGGGATTTGTCCGTCTCGTCGATCAACTCCGAAAGCCACGCCGTGCCGGTTCCCGCACCGATCCCGATCGCCAACCCGCTCAGCACCCGCCCCACATAGAGCGCCGCGATGCCGTGCGCGAACAGGAACACCAGCGCGCCGATGATGGCGATGGCCGTTGCGATTGCGGCCGTCCGGCGGCGGCCGATCTGGTCGGAGATGCGCCCGAACACCAGCAGCGCTGCCAGATTGCCGATCACATAGGCCGCGTAGATCAGCGTCAGGGTGACCTGCGCGAAGCCGAACTGCCGCTCGTATATCACATAGAGGGGCGTCACCACGGTGCTGCCGGCAAACAGCACCGCGATCAGGGCGGCGACGGTTGCAAGGGTCGCGGTCCTGCTGAACTCCGACTCGGCGCGTGATGGAATGGAGGTGTGCTTCGTCGCCATGCATGACCCCTGGATGTAGGTTCACGGCACCCAACTCGAAGCAATCATGCGCCGTTCCCTGTGCAGCCGGCGCGGCTGGCCTGCGCGCGTGAAGATTGACTATCCAGGCAGAGCCCATCCCCCGTTGAAAAGACGACAGCGAAGGACATTCGGACCGCAACGAACGGTTGATTCTGGAAGCGCCTGTTCACCATCCGGCAAGCCAGTCCTCCTCCGTTACCCAAAATCCACCACTTGCCCGCTCTGGTAATGGCAGGTTTGGGGAAAGCTCATGTACCAGGTGCTTTACTGTCTGACGGATGAACACGACTGGCGACTGGTCGCGCTTGGCGGCGCGGTTTGCCTGCTCGCCAGTTCGGCTGCAATCAGCCTGTTTCACCGGGCGCGCGCGACGCGAGGATCGGGGCGCCTGGTATGGTTAACGCTCGACGCAGTCGTTGCCGGCTGCGGCATCTGGGCGACGCATTTCATCGCCATGCTGGCGTACGGCCCGGGTGCCGTCGGCGCCTATAACGTGCCGGTGACGCTGCTATCGCTGATCTTCGCCATCGCCGTCACATTTGTCGGCTTGAGTGTTGCGGTTTCGACCATGCGACCCAGCCTCGTTGCACTCGGAGGGGCGATTGTCGGAGGCGGCGTGGCGGCGATGCACTACACCGGCATGATGGCCCTCGAGATCCCTGCGCGCGTCAGCTGGGCAACCGGCACCGTGGCCGCGTCGATCCTGCTTGGGCTCGTCTTCGGTGCACTCGCACTCCATGTCGCTGGACGACGCGACAGCTTGTCCGGCGCGCTCGGCGCCACTGTGCTGCTGACGCTGGCCATCGTCTCGCATCATTTCACGGCTATGGGCGCAGTGCAATTGACGCCGGATCCGGCATTGGCGATCAGCGGACTGTCGATCCCGCCGACATCGCTGTCGGTTTTCACCGCGAGTGCTGCGGCTGCGATCATCGTGATCGCACTGGTAGCAGCGCTGCTCGACCGCCGCGCCAAGGGCGAGCTGGGCCGCCAGCAGATCGTGTTGGACAGCGCGCTGGAGAACATGTCGCAGGGACTGTGCATGTTCGATGCGGACGGCAAGATCATCCTGTTCAACGAGCGCTATGCCGCGATGCTCCGCCGCACCGACATTGCATTGACCGGTCGCCTGCTGGTCGACGTGCTGCGGGAAGAGCAGGCCAAGGGCGAGTGGCAGGGCAATGCCGATGAATTCTTCGCACGTCTCGTCGCCGACGCGCGCGAGGGCCGCACCACGACCGAAATCGTCAATCGGTCGGGCCGTTCGATCCGGGTCGTCAACCAGCCGATGCAGGGCGGCGGCTGGGTGGCCACCTTCGAGGACATCACCGAATGGCTGGAGGCGCAGGCCAAGATCTCACACATGGCCCGCCACGATGCGCTGACCAGCCTGCCGAACCGGGTGCTGTTCCACGAGGAGCTCGAGCAGGGCCTGCGTCGCACCAAGTCGGGCGACCAGCTCGCCGTGCTTTGTCTCGATCTCGATCACTTCAAGGACATCAACGACTCGCTCGGCCATCCCATCGGCGATGCGCTGCTCAAGGAGGTCGGCCGCAGGCTCAAGGCCACCGTCGGCGAGAACGACACCGTGGCGCGGCTCGGTGGCGACGAGTTCGCGGTGGTCCAGATCGGACGTTCCGAGGAGACCGCTGCGAGGTCCCTCGCCGGGCGCCTCGTCGAGGTCATCTCGGCACCCTACGAGATAGACGACCATCAGATCGTGATCGGCGTCTCGATCGGCATCTCGCTGTCGCCGCAGGACGGCAGCAATCCGGATGAGCTGTTGAAGAACGCAGACCTTGCGCTCTATCGCGCCAAGGCGGACGGCCGCGGCACCTATCGCTTCTTCGAGACCGGCATGGATGCGCGCGCGCAAGCCCGGCGCCTGCTGGAAATGGATCTGCGCGCGGCGCTGCAACGCGACGAGTTTCAGGTCTATTATCAGCCGATCCGCGACGTCGCCAGCGGTCGCGTCGTTGCTTTCGAGGCGCTGTTGCGCTGGCACCATCCGCAGCGCGGGCTGATCGCACCCATCAGCTTCATTCCGCTCGCCGAGGAGACCGGGCTCATCGTTCAGCTCGGCGAGTTCGTGTTGCGCTCCGCCTGCACCGACGCAGCCACCTGGCCCGACGATGTCGATGTCGCCGTCAATTTGTCGCCGGTGCAGTTCAAGAGCCCGCACCTGATCACGTCCGTGACCGAAGCGCTGACCGCTTCGGGGCTTGATGCGCGCCGTCTCGAGCTCGAGATCACCGAATCGGTGCTGCTCCAGAACGGCGAGGCAACGCTGACGACCCTGCACGAGCTGCGCGCCATGGGCGTGCGGATCTCGCTCGACGATTTCGGCACCGGCTATTCCTCGCTGAGCTATCTGCGCAGCTTCCCGTTCGACAAGATCAAGATCGACCGCTCCTTCGTGTCGGAGCTGGCGACGCGCGAGGATTCCATGGCGATCATCCGTGCGGTGACCGGCCTCGGCCGCAGCCTCGGCATCATCACCACGGCGGAAGGCGTCGAGAACGACGTGCAGCTCGAGCTGCTCCGGCGCGAAGGCTGCACCCAGGCGCAGGGTTATCTGTTCAGCAAGCCGCGGCCGGCGTCCGATGTGGCGATGATGCTGGACCGCCCGCGGCTGCGCGCATCGGCTTGAGCGCGGTCCGCCGCCCTAGCTTCACCTCTACCCAGCGGGGAGAGGTCGGATTGCTATGGCGCGCAATTGCGCGCCTGAGCAATCCGGGTGAGGGGCCGCAGCGTTCAGTGCCACTGTAACCTCTCACCCGGATCGCATCTTATGATGCGATCCGACCTCTCCCTACGGGAGAGGTGAAGCTAGGCGGCAATCGTGTTAGCCGCGGCGCAGCGCGAAATGCGCGCCGCAGAACGCCATCACGGCACCGAGGCACAGGGCGGCGAGCCCGGCGAGCACGCCCGAGACGGTCGGGATCGGGCTCGGCGCCGAGGCCGCCTGGCCCGCTCCCGCAAGCAAGAGCACGCCGACCGCGATCAGGAATTGCCGCATCCGTTGCGGGATCTGTCCGGAAACGGCGCTCTGCATCAGGCTCGCCGTGAAATAGCCGCCGGAGAAGCCGACCGTGGCGATCAGCCACCAGGCGATCGCCGCGCCCGCGGGGATGAACTCATGCGTGTCGGAGCGCCAGAGCCCGCCGAGGTCGAGACCGTAGCGCGCGCCTAGCATGTGCACCGCGAGCGCCAGCAGCACGCCGGAGATCATTGCGGCGCCGAGAATCAGGTGGCGCGGAAAATAGGTCGTCTCAGCCATGCCTCGCTTGTAGGATGGGCAAGGGCGATCGCGCAAGCCGATCGCGAATGGGATCATGATCGATATGCAGCGAGCTGAAGCTGGTTCGGCCACGAGCTACGCCTACAAGGCCTCGCTGATCGGCTCGGCGCATCGATTCGAGCTGACGGAGCAGGGGCTGTCCTGGCACGTCGCCGGACGCTCCGGCCTGTGGCGCTACGACGAGATCTCGGCGATCCGGCTGTCGTTCCGGCCGGTCTCGATGCAGCAGCACCGCTTTCGCGCCGATATCAGCCGCGACGGCGGCGGCCGCGTCGCGATCCTGTCGACGAGCTGGCAGACCGCGGCCCTGATGGCGCCGCAGGACAATGGCTTTCGCGATTTTCTCATCGAGCTCCATGCGCGGATGGCGAAAGCGGGCAGCCGCGCGGAATTGACCGCAGGCCTCGGTCGCACGACCTATGCGGCGGTGCTGGCGTTCCTGTCGGTGCTGACGCTGGCCATGACGGGGCTGCTGATCAGCGCCCTGATGATCGGCGAGTTCGCGGGCGCGCTGTTCATTGTCGGCTTTGCCGCGCTGTTCGCCTGGCAGATCGGTGGCTTCGTCCGGCGCAACCAGCCGCGGAGCTACAGTTTCGATCAATTGCCCCGGTCCTTGCTGCCGTAGACCGATCGCTACTCCGTCGAATCAAAATCCTCTTCCTTGGTGCCGAGCAGCGAGACGATGGTGCGCAGGCCGGAATCGAGCTGCTCGGGTGAGGGCGGAGCAAGCGCAAGCCGTACGGCGTTCGGTGCATGTCCATGCGCGATCGCGAAGGTCGAGGACGGCGTCAGCGCGATGCCGCGCCTTGCGGCTGCGGCGACGAAGGTCTGCGAGCGCCAGTGCGGCGGCAGCGTCAGCCAGAGATGATAGGACCGCGGATCGGCGGCGAGCTGGTAGCCGGCGAGCAGCCTCGCCGCGGTCTGCTGGCGCCGCGCCGCATCGATGCGTTTCAGACGCGTCAGCTCGGCGACGGTGCCGTCGGCCATCAGCCGTTGCCCGGCCGCCAGCGCATGGCCGGAGGCGATCCAGCCACCGGTGCGGACCGCGCTCATCACACCTTCGCGCAAGTGAGGCGGTGCGACGAGAATGCCGAGCGCAAGGCCCGGCGCGACCTTCTTGGACAGGCTGTCGATCACGATGCAGCGGTCGGGCCCGAGTGCGGCCAGCGGTGTGTCGTCGGCGAGGAAGCCGTAGACGGCGTCCTCGATGATGGTGAGATCGAGCTTCTCGGCGACGCGCATGATGTCGGCGCGCCGCGTCGCGTTCATGGTGACGCCGAGCGGATTCTGGATGATGGGCTGGAGATACAGCGCCGACAGGTGCGCCTCGCGATGCGCCTTCTGGATGGCATCGGGACGCGCGCCGAATTCGTCCATCGGAATCGGGACGAGCGTCACACCGAGCCGCGCGGCGATGCTCTTGACGTAAGGATAGGTCAGCGCTTCGACACCGCAGCGGCCACCGGTCGGAACGAGCGCCGCAAGCGCGGCCGCGAGCGATTGCTTGCCGTTGGCGGTGAAGAAGATCTGCTCGGCCTGAGGCGCAAAATCCTTGCGCGCGAGATAGGCGGCGGCAGCGACGCGCGCGCTCTTGGTGCCGGTGCTGGTCGAAACGCGCAGCGCGGATTCGAGCGCGTCGATGCGCTCGAGCCCCGCGAGGCTCTTGGCGATCATCGCCCATTGCTGCGGCAACAGCGGATAATTGACCTCGAGATTGATGCGCGCATCGGCCGGCTCGCTCGTGGTTTCGACCTCACGCCTGACGTCGCCGGAGATGAACGTGCCGCGCCCGACCTCGCCGACCACTAGCCCGCGGCGGAGCAATTCGGTGTAAACCCGGCTCGCGGTCGAGACCGCGATCCCGCGGTCATAGGCAAAATTGCGCTGGGGCGGCAGCCGATCGCCGGGTCTTAACGTGCCGTTAGTGATATCGGCCGCAATGGCATCGGCAAGCTTCACGTACTCGAACTTGGACATTATTGCACCGAGAGCAATGTTTTACTTGCTCCGAGGAGTGTACTGGAGCATTTAAGTTCCATCAAGTTCCGCGATTGAGCCGAGGGGAGCGAGAGCAATCCGACGGCAAATGAGGTGCAGGCGCTGACAGCGTCCGCGCCAACGGCACCTGCTTCGCCGCGCGGGACAACAGGCCGGAGAAGAAAAATGACCACGATCTCGCAAACTGCCGGGCGGAGTTTACGCCCATCCTCAATGAGCGGATTTTTCACTGCGCTCACCCATAGCGTCTCTGCGTTGTTCAACCGTCTCGAGCGCCGCTCTGCCGTCAAGACGCTGAACGAGCTCGACGACCGCGCCCTGCGCGACATCGGCATCACGCGCAGCCAGATCGAGGATGCTGTTTACGGGCAGTTCAAGACCGAGCTGTCGCGGTATTTGTGAGTCGGCTCAATCACTGCTGTCTCGGAGTACTGGATCGCCCGGTTAAACCGGGCGATGGCAGCGAGCGTGTCGCCGCAGACATGCATATGCATCCTCGCGGCTCATCTCGCCCGAGCTTTGCCTTGATGCCTTCGGCGATCGGCCGGCCTCAAGGCTGGCGCTGGCGCGCCCCCGCCTGCGGCGGCTGACGGCCTTGCCCCCGTCCGCTCACCGGTCTGTTGGCTTTGCATGCGCTCGGTGGAGTACCGAGCGCGACGAGATGCGCTCGTTCAGTTCAGCGCGTAGCGGCTGGGATCCCACTTCTGCCGTCGTGCGATCATCGTGTTGAGGATGACGATCAGCTTGCGCATGCAGGCGATGATGGCAACCTTCGGTTCTTTTCCCTTGGCAATCAGGCGCCGATAGAGGCCTTCAGAACGGGGTTATTCAGCGTGGCTGCGCCGACACAGGGCATGTAGATGGCATTGCGGACCCAGCGGCGGCCTCCTTTGATGTGGCGCTCGCCGCGTCGCTTTCCGCTGTCATCGTCATAGGGAGCAACGCCGATCAAGGCCGCGGCGATCTGGTTGCTCACCTCGCCAAGCTCCGGCATGCCTGCGACGAGGTTTGCGGCGCTCGTCTCGGCAAAACCCGGCACGCTCTCGATGATCTCGACGCGCTCGGCAAAATCCGGCGTGGACTTGATTTGGGCGCGGATGGCAGCCTCGAGCTTGGCAATCTCGCTGGCCAGGCTCTTCAAGATGCGGGCATGCGTTTTCTGAGCCAATCCCGGCGCAGCATGTTCGGTTTGGCCAACCAGGCGTATCCTGGAATCGATCAGATCCAGGCGCGCCTTCACCAACGCCTGCAACTCCTCACGTGCCGCATCGTAGGTCTGGCTCGGTGCATCGTTGAACGTCTCGGCGAACCAGGCGATCATCTCCGCATCGATCGTATCGTTCTTGGCCAGCCGTCCGGCCGACAGCGCAAAACTGCGGACCCGCTTGGGATCGACGATCCGAACCTCAATGCCGGCCTCGCGCAGCACCTTGGCCCAGACGCGCTCATAGCCGCCACTCGCTTCCATCACCGCCTTGCCCACTTGGTGCTTGCGAAGCCAAGCGACCAGCTTGCGGTGGCCCTGGGTGGCGCTTGGGAAGACTTGCCTCGCTCCCAACGAACGAATGCACACATCCACCTTGTCCTTGGCAACGTCGATACCCATGACAACAACATCATTTTGTGCCATCATCCACTCCCTTCCTTGCTCGGTTCGGGCTAGAAGCCCCTGCAACTGTTCGGGTTGAGGAAGACACCGGAGCTGTCCCTCGCTCTCGCACAGGCTCTGGTCGCCTTTGGGCGCAACGGGCTCAGTTCCAGCAACGGGCGGTTCTGATCCAACCGCCCGTTTGCACATTCTGACAGATTTCCGGGACACAAGGGCGCAGGGAAGACCGCATAGGCGTTAAGGTAGCGCGAGCATCGATTGATACGGACGTATTCGAGGAGGCTCGCGCAGGTGCCGCCCAAGCGCTCGCTTTCTGCGGCGAAAGCAACGGATGGTTGGTTGTGGAATGACGCGTTGACCCACCGCTCGCGCGTTTTGCCCGTCAGGCAACACAAGGCCTCGTAGCAGATTGAAGCGAAGCGACATCCGGAATTCGCGGCACGAGCTGTCCCCACAGCGCATCGCCGATTGCGAGCGGGGCCTCGTAGGTCCATTTCCGCCAGAACTGCTTCACGACATTGCTCCGAGATGAGGGGCTGATTGCTACTGCGCGCGTTGACCCACCGCTCGCGAAAGCATCGGATTGCACTCTCCGCTCCATCCGGGCTGTGCAACGATCTGGGGCCTGGCTTGGATCAGACGCACACGAGTGCCAAATCCGGGGCGAGCCAGCGTGCGGAGTCTATTTCCGTTGCGTAAGCACGCTGCAGTCTCGGCAGGCCACTTCCGGATCTGGGGAATGAGCGGACATCTGGAGCACTCGAACCAAGCGCCTGAGTTATGACGGCGCGCCCTGGCGCCCGCCGACGCTCAGTGCCGCACCACCAGCACCGAGCATTTGGCGTAACGCACGACGTGTCCGGCATTCGAGCCGAGGAAGTAGGTGCGCATCGCCGGCCGGTGCGAGGTCATGACGATCAGGTCGGCCTTCATGTGTGCGGCTTCCTCCAGGATTTCGTGATAGATGCCGCCCTGGCGCACTACGCTGGAGATGCGGGAAGGCTCGATGCCGGATTCGCGTGCGACGATGGCGAGGGCTTCTTCCGAGGTCTGGCGCTGCTGCTCGTCGAAATCGGCCGGCACGTATTCGGCCAGCATCACCGGCGTCATCGGCAATACGTTGAGCAGGCGCACCGTGCTGCTCCAGGTCTGCGACAATGTCGCTGCGGTCGCGATCGCCGGCTTGGCGAGATCGGTATCGGCGAGGTCGATGGGCACGAGGATGGACTTGAACATCTGCGCCTCCCTATGAACCAAGCTGACCAACCGGTCGAGACGGCGCCCGCGCGTCTCAGGCCGATCGGAGCAGCTTGGGGCTGACGAACAGCACCAGCTTGCCGCGGCGGTAGGCCACGTCCTCCCAATCCTTGACGTCAAAGTCGAAGATCGCAAGCCCCGCGGTGGGTAGGTTGTTGGCGAGCGCCTCGGCGCCATCAGGATCGCCGCCTCCGATCAGCATCAGGGCGATCTCGTGCATGCCGGGATTGTGCCCGATCAGCAGCAATCGCTTCGGATCGGCCGGGGCGGTTGCAATGCGAATGGAGTCCAGGATCTGCGCGGGATCGGCGCCATACAGTTCCGGCAAGATTTCGACCTGCGGCGCCGGGACGCGGTCCTTCATCGCCTCCCAGGCGATGTCCCAGGTCTGCCTGGCCCGCACGGCGTGCGAGACCAGCACGGTATCGGGGAAGGGTGGATGGCAGGCGATCCAGTCGCCCATCTGCGCGGCATCCCTGTGGCCGCGGTCGTCGAGCCGGCGGTCCTGGTCTCGGCCGCTCGGTGCGTCGGTCTCGGTCTTGGCGTGACGCAGCAGCATCAAACGGCGCATGGCATTCTCGAATCGTTACACGTCCAGGATAATCTACAGGCGCCTGTTGCGGACAAGGTGACAAGCGCCCGCACAGTCCTTTAAAGCGCGATGAGATCAGGGCAAACCCTCATCGCGCTTTAATTTTTCGTTTTGAGCTTGATCTCGCCGCAAACCCGATTTCCGGGTTTGCCGCCATAGAAAACCGCTGCACACTTTTCCGGATCATGCTCTAAGAAAACTGCATGAGCGAGACTTTCACAAGCGTGTCCCAGGAAGAAGCCGGCTTTCGCGACCGCGTGCGGCTGTCGTTCGATCTCGATGCCGACATTTGTGTGATCGGGGCGGGGCTTGCCGGGCTTTCCATCGCGCTGGAAGCCGCCCGGCTCGGAGCCAGTGTCGCAGTGCTCGAGGGCCGGCATGTCGGCTGGAACGCCTCCGGCAACCAGCTCGGCACCGTGATGCCGGGCTTTGCCCTGCCGCTCGCGGACCTGATCGAGCGCATCGGTTTCGAAGACGCCCGCGAATTGTGGGCGCTGTCGAAGGAGGGGGCCGAATTCGTCCGCGCCAATGCCACCGAGGAGAACATGCCGGGGATCGCCCCCAGCGACGGCGTGCTGGAGGTCTCCAACGTCGATGCGGGCGACCGCCTGATCAGCCGGTTGCAGATGCTGCACGAGGATTTCGATACCGAGGTCGAGGGCTGGCAGGTCGATCGGGTCCGCGAGACGCTGAAGACCGATCGCTACTTCCACGGCGTGTACTACCCCAGAGCGTTCCAGGTCGACGGCCGGAAATATGTGCACGGCCTTGCGGCGCTGGCGCGGCGGGCCGGCGCCCTCATCTTCGAGGAGACGCCGGTGGTCAGCATCGATCATTCCGGCATCCGCAAGCGCATCGTCACGCCCTCGGCGCGGCTGCGCGCGACCCACATCGTGCTCGCCGGCAACATCCATCTCGGCGCGCCCTTGAAGCGCCTGTCGGAAACGCTGCTGCCGGTCTGGCGCTATGCCGGCATCACTGCGCCGCTCGGCGAGCGCCTGCATGAGATGATCGCGTTCAAGGGATCCGTGATGGACTCGGACGGCGTCGACCACTTCCGGATCGTCGATGGCGACCGGCTGATGTGGGAAAGCCCGGAGACCACCTGGGCGGCGCGTCCGCAGCGCTTCGCCGGCGCTGTCAGGCGGCGGATCCGCACGATTTTTCCCGAGCTCGGCAATGTCGAGATCACCGAGATGTTCGGCGGCGCCACCGGCCAGACCGTGCACGGCATGCCGCAGATCGGTCAGCTGCGCAAAGGCCTGTGGGTGGCGAGCGGGTTCGGCCGCCAGGGCATGAACACCTCCGCCATGGCCGGGCAGATGATCGCGCGCAGCATTTTATGGGGCGATGACCGCTGGAAGCTGTTCTCACCGTTCGAACTGGTCTGGGCCGGCGGCACCACAGGGCGCGTCGCCGGCCAGCTGGTCGGGATCTGGGGCAGGGCGGGGTCCGCCGCCGCGGGCTTGCTCGCCCGCTATCGCGAGCGTGCCAGTATCAAGGACAGGGAACGCGAGGCGCGCCTCGCTGAAGCCAACCGGGCCGCCGGCACCGGACCGCGCCGTCCCCCGCCCGGCGTTCGGCCGCAGCCGGTCCCACCGCCGAAACCTGCGGCTCAAGACGCAGAGCAGGGCACGGAACCGGTCTCGCACGAAGTCGGCGTCTCGCAACAAGCCTGAGAAAAATCCCACCCGGACGTGTAACGTCGGTCGTCGGAAGCCCGTATCTCAGGGCGTGGACTCCTCCCGCACGGAGAATGAGATGTTTGACCGCCGCATCCTGCTAACGACTGTCGCCGGCCTGTTTGGTCTTTCGGCCTTCCGCTGGCTGAGGGCATCCCCCGCCGAGGCTGGCGAGAAGGCCGCGGAAAAGTTCGAGATCGTGAAGACGGAAGCCGAATGGCGCGCCCAGCTCACGCCGCAGCAATATGAGATCCTGCGCAATCACGGCACCGAGCGGCCCGGCTCCAGCCCGCTCTTGAAGGAGCACCGCAAGGGCATCTTCGCCTGCGCCGGCTGCGACCTGCCGCTGTTTTCGTCCGAGACCAAGTTCGAGAGCGGCACGGGCTGGCCGAGCTTCTATGCGCCGATCGAGGGCAATGTCGGCAAGACCGAGGACCGCACCTACGGCATGGTGCGCACCGAGGTGCATTGCCGGCGCTGCGGCGGCCATCTCGGCCATGTCTTCGACGACGGTCCGAAGCCGACGGGCTTGCGCTACTGCATCGACGGTTTCGGGCTGGTCTTCCACCCGGCTGCGGCGTCGGCGACGTAGGTTCGCCGGAGTCATTCCGGATTCGATGCTTCGCATCGCTCCGGAACGACAATTTCTCCCGGCAATTGTTGCCGGTCCCGGCAAATGTGCCCCGGTCGTCAGGCCGGGGCTTTTTCATTAAGTCATTGATTTCCTGAAAATACCCGCATTGGCATAGCCCTTGCGACTGTCTCTTCCGACTGCGGCCATGGTCGACCGGCCGCCGAGACCGGATTTGGAGACAAAGTTATGGGTATCTTCGATGCAATGAACACCTCGGTGGGTGGCCTGCAGGCGCAGTCCTACGCGCTGCAGAACATTTCCGGCAACATCGCGAACTCATCCACCACCGGTTACAAGGGCATCGGCACCAGCTTCGTCGATCTCATTCCGGACGCCGCGGTGCCGAGCAAGCAGGTCGCGGGCGGCGTGACGGCCAACGCCAAGGCGACCATCACCACGCAAGGCACGATCTCCTCGTCCACCGTCGCCACCAACATGGCGATCACCGGCGACGGCTTCTTCTCGATCCAGAAAGCAACCAGCATCGTCGACAACCAGCCGGTGTTCAACAGCGTCACCTATTACACCCGGCGCGGCGACTTCCAGCTCAATGCAAACGGCAACCTGGTCAACGGCGCCGGCTATTACTTGATGGGCGTCACGGTGGACCCGAAGACCGGCAATCCGACCGGCAGCGTGGCGAACGTCCTGCAATTCCAGAACAACTTCATTCCGGCGCAGGCGACCACCTCGATCCAGTACGCGGCAAACCTGCCGACCCAGCCGAACACCGTGGCGAAAACGACCGCGTCGAGCGGCACGCTGCTGGCGGCCGGCGGACTGAACCCTTCCGATTTCGCGGCCAACCCGCTGCCGGTCGGCACGCCGCCGGCGCCCTATGCCAACGCAACGGTGTCAGGCGCGGCTGCAACCGGCAACGTCCGCTCGGCTTACTCTTCGACGACGGGCACGGGCACGGTTGCACTCCAGAACAATTCGTCGGCGGTGGCCTCGACAACCACCTCCCTTGACAATACCGCCGGCACCCATCTTGCCTCCAGCATTCTGACCGCATTGAGCGGTCAGACGCTCACCATCAACGGCAACACCATCACGTTCAACGGCGGCACCACGGTGACGACCGTCGGCAACAACACTACGATCGGTCTCGGCGCAGGCACCACGGCCACGGTGGCCAACATCCTGAACGCGATCCAGACTGCCGGCGGCGCCGGCGTCACCGCTTCGCTCTCGGTGAGTGGCAATATCCAGATCTCGACCGGCACCGGCACCGACGTGGCGATCGGCAGCGGCACGGCGGCCACCGCTCTCGGCATCAGCAGCGTGACGCGCGGCGGCAATGTGCTGTCCTCGCCCGCGATTTCGGGCGCGACGGTGCTGAGTGGCACTGCGACAGCCGGCGGCGCCCAGGTGCTCACATCCGGCTTCTCCGCCGGCGATACCATCACCGTCAATGGTCAGACGCTGACCTTCATGAGCTCGGGCGCTTCGGGCCCGAACCAGATCAACGTCACCGACAACATCACGACCCTGCTCGGTAAGATCGACGCGCTCTCCGGCGCCTCGGGGTCGTCGGTCAGCAGCGGCGGCGTGATCACGCTCAACACCGGCACCGTTTCGAACCTGACGGTGTCCAGCTCCAACAGCGCTGCCTTCTCGGCGCTCGGCTTCACCTCGACGATCACCAAGAATCGCGACGGTGGCGGCACGGCCGGCACCGGCGGCGTGATCGGCAACGACATCGCCACCTTCACCAAGGAATCGATCAGCGGCGGCGCGGTGACGGCCTACAATGCCGCGGGCACGCCGGTGAACCTGCAATTGCGCTGGGCCAAGACCGACAGCGCCTCGCTGGGCGCGGGTCATTCCGATAGCTGGAACCTGTTCTACCAGACCGACCCGAACGCGACCGGCACGACCGTCGGCTGGGTCAACACCGGTCAGACCTTCACCTTCGCGGCCGACGGCTCGCTGACCTCGCCGAGCGGCTCGGGCATCACCATCAACAATGTCACCGTCAGCGGCCAGTCGCTCGGCTCGGTCGCCTTCAACATCTCCTCGGGCGGGCTGACGCAATACGCCAGCACCAGCGGCGCGGTGACCATCAACACCATCACCCAGAACGGCTATGCCGCCGGTCAGCTCCGCTCGGTCGCCGTCAACAACAACGGCCTTGTGGTCGGCACCTTCTCCAACGGCCAGAACCTCGATCTCGCGCAGGTGCAGCTGTCGCACTTCAACGGCACCAACTACCTGAAGGCCCTCGACGGCGGCGCTTACGCTGCGACCGAACAGTCGGGACCTGCCATCGACGGCGCCTCGGGCACCATCAGCGGCTCGTCGCTGGAAGGCTCCAACACCGATATCGCCGACGAGTTCACCAAGCTGATCGTGACCCAGCAGGCCTATTCGGCCAACACCAAGGTGATCACGACCGCGAATTCGATGGTGCAGGACCTCTTGAACGTGTTGCGCTGATCGGCGCGTGACGTAACCAAAGGCGGGTCAGTGATATGGGTTTGAGTTCAGCCCTTGCCAGTGCGATGAGCGGCCTGCGTGCCAACCAGGCCGCGCTCTCGATCGTCTCCTCGAACGTCGCGAACTCGCAGACGCCGGGTTACGTCGTCCAGACCCCGAACCAGATCGAGGTCACCACCGGCGATTTCGGCTCGACGGCGATGACGGCCGGCGTCAGCCGCGAGCTCGACAGCTATGTGCTGAACCAGCTGCGGACCGAAACCGGCGGCAGCGGTTACGCCGACCAGATGGCCAACATCCTGAAGCAGCTTCAGAATGTCTACGGCACACCCGGCAACGACGGCACGCTCGAAAGCGCGCTGAACAAATTCACCACGGCGCTCCAGGCGTTGTCGACCAGCTCGGGTGCTTCGTCAGCGCAGACCGTCGCGCTCGGCGCGGCGCAGGCGCTGGCGCAGCAGCTCAACGTCACGACCAAGGGCATCCAGTCGCTGCGCTCCAATGTCGAGCAGGATCTTTCCACTTCGGCGCAGGCTGCCAACGCGGCGATGAAGCAGATCGCCGACATCAACACCAAGCTCCAGGGCCTGTCGGCCAACGACCCCTCGGCCGCGACGCTGATGGATCAGCGTGACCAGGCCATCAACACCTTGTCGAAATATGTCGACGTCCGCGTCACCACCGATAACTCGAACCAGGCCAACATCTACACCACGACCGGCATTCAGCTGGTCGGCGCCGGGCTCGCCTCGGAATTCTCCTTCGCCTCCGCGGGCGCATTGTCGGCGACCTCGCTCTACAACATCGATCCGGCCAAGTCCGGCGTCGGCGCGTTCAACATCAAGCTGCCGAATGGCTCGCAGGTCGACGTCGTCGCCAACAACGTGGTGTCCTCCGGCCAGATCGCCGCCGACCTGAAGCTGCGCGACCAGACGCTGGTGCAGGCGCAGAACCAGGTCGACCAGCTCGCCGCGACGATGGCGAGCGCGCTGTCCGACAAGACCGCGGCCGGCAGCACGGTCTCGGGTCCGCCGGCTGGATTCGATCTCGATCTTGCCGGCGCGCAGCCGGGCAATACGGTCAACATCACCTACACCGACACCGCGACCAACACCCAGCGCCAGATCACGCTCGTCAACGTGACCGACCCGGCCGCGCTGCCGCTCCAGAACGCGACGAACGCCAACCCGATGCGGATCGGCGTCAACTTCTCCGGCGGCATGGGAGCGATCGCCGCTGCGCTCAACACCGCCTTGTCAGGCGCGCATCTGTCGTTCTCCGCCGCGCCATCGCCGGCGACCGCCACGACGCTGCGGGTGACCGACGACAACACCGGCCTTGCCAAGGTCAATTCGGCCTCGACCACCAAGACGATCTCGTCGCTGACCTCGGGCAATCCGCAGCTGCCGCTGTTCACCGATGGCGGCCAGGCGCTCTACACCGGCGCGATCACGGCATCGGGTTCGCAGATGACAGGCCTTGCCGGGCGCATCGCCGTGAACACCCAGCTGGTTTCCGATCCGACCCGGCTGTCGGTCTATAACACCTCGCCGGTGACGCCCGCGGGCGACACCACGCGTTCGGACTATCTCTATTCGCAGCTCACCAGTGCGGTGTTCTCTTATTCGCCGCAGAGCGGCCTCGGCTCGGCGAGCCAGCCTTTCACCGGCAGCGTCTCGAACTTCCTCCAGCAGTTCCTGAGCGTCCAGGCCAATGCCGCGACCCAGGCGACGCAGCTCCAGCAGGGCCAGAGCGTCGTGGTCTCGACGCTCCAGGCCAAGTTCGACTCGACCTCCAAAGTCAATCTGGACTCGGAGATGTCGAACCTGATCCAGCTTCAGAATGCCTATGCCGCCAACGCCCACGTCATGTCGGTGGTGCAGAGCATGATGAACACGTTGCTCCAGGCTCAAATGTAACAAGGAACAGGGCTCTGAAAGATGTCGATCAGCAGCATCAACTACTCCTCGTCGGTTCTCGGCGCGCAGATCCGCAACATCAATCAGCAGCTCACCGACCTGTCGACGCAGCTTTCGACGGGCAAGCTGTCGCAGAACTATTCCGGCATGGGCACCAACGAGGGCTTTGCGATCGCCGGGCGCACGCAGCTCTCCAACATCGCCGCCTATACCGATACGATCACCAACGTCAACGTCAGCATAAACCTCGCCAATACAGCGCTGCAGTCCTTGACGACGATCCGCACCAACACGCAGACCGGCTCGGCCAGCACGGCGCAGGACCTCAACGTCAACGGCCAGACGGTCGCGCAGAACACGGCCGCGGCCCAGTTCGGCTCGATGGTCGGCGTGCTGAACACGCAGTCCGGCAACCGCTATTTGTTCTCGGGAACGGCGGTCAACACGCAGCCGGTCGCCGATGCCGGCGACATCATCAACGGCACCACGACGCAGGCCGGCTTCAAGACCGTGATGGCGGAGCGCCAGGCCGCCGACTTAGGGGCGAACGGCATGGGCCGGCTGGTGCAGACGCAGCCGACGCCGAGCTCGGTGCAGGTGTCCGAGGACGTCGCGGGCTCGCCGTTCGGGCTCAAGATCAAGGCGGTGTCCTCGACGCTGACGGGCGCGACCGTGACAGGCCCGAGCGGCTCGCCGGTATCGTTCTCGGTCGATCTCAACGGCGTCAATCCGAACAACGGCGACAAGCTGAGTGTCCAGTTCACGCTGCCGGACGGCACCACCGAGCAGATCGATCTGACCGCGTCCTCGGCGACGCCAACGCCGGTCGGCAGCTTCGCGATCGATGCGAGCACCCCCGTCAATCCGAACAACACCGCGGCGAACCTCAACACCGCGCTGAACACCGCGATCCAGAAGCTCGCCAACACCTCGCTTGTGGCTGCGTCGGCCATGACTGCCGGCGACAATTTCTTCAACACCGCCAGCTCCGCGATCGGCACGCCCAAGACCAACCAGGCGGTCCCATCGGCACCGATCAGCGGTGCAACGGCGCTGTCCGGTACGAGCCCCTCGGACTCGATCTCGCCGGGCTTCGTCGCCGGCGACACCATCACCGTCAACGGCACCACGCTGACCTTCGTGGCCTCGGGCGCGACCGGCAACCAGCTCAACGTCACCGACAGCATCCAGACCCTGCTCGGCAGGATCGACCAGATCACCGGGACGTCGAAGCCCTCGACGGTCCATGGCGGCTCGATCACGATCACCACCGACGATGCGGCGAGCCTCAACATCACGACGTCGAACACCGGCGCGCTGAGTGCGCTCGGTTTCAGTTCGACGCCCGTCACCGCCACGCAGCCGCCATTGCGCGTCGGCTCCTCGCCTGCGAGCTCGGCGACCACGCTGGCGAACGGGTCGGCGACCACCGTGAAATGGTACCTCGGCAATGACGGGCCCGGCTCGCCGCGCTCGACAGCGATGGCGCGGGTCGACGATGCCGTCACGGTGCAGTATGGCGCCCAGGCGAACGAGGATGCGATCCGCCGGCAATTGCAGGCGATCGCGGTGTTCGGGACGTTTTCGACGACGCCTGGTGGGCAGTATTCCGGCGGGCAGGTCTCGGCGTTGAGCCTGCGGGTGACGCAGGCGCTGACCCAGCAGCCCGGCCAGCAGCGCATCGAGGACATCCAGACCGACATCGCGATGGCCCAGAACACGATGAAGGACGCGACCACGCGCCAGACCCAGGCCAAGGCGCAGCTGCAGACCATCATCGACCAGGCGGAATCGGCTTCGCCCGACCAGGTGGCGAGCGAGATCCTGGCGCTTCAGAACGCGCTGCAGGCGTCCTACCAGGTGACCTCGAACCTCGCGCAGCTCTCGCTCGTCAAGTTCCTGTAAGGGGACACGTTAAGACGTCGTTAACCATGCCTGTTTACCTCTTGGTGAGGATTGCAGGGGGCGGAGCGATCGATGTCGGACAAGATGCAATTGGTGGTGGCCACGCCTTGCTTCGGCGGGCAGGTGTCGAGCATCTACGCGAGCTCGATCTTCGCGCTGCAGCGCGCCGTGCACGGCATGTCCAATCTCGAGCTCAAGGTACATTTGCGCGACGGCGATGCGCTGATCACGAGGGCGCGGGCCAACCTGGTCGCGATGTTCCTGGACGACCCCAAGGCAACGCATTTCCTGTTCATCGATGCCGACATCGGCTTCAAGCCGGAGCAGGTGTTCCGGCTGATCGAATGCGGCGCTGACGTCGTCGCCGGCTGCTATCCGATCAAGCGGGTCAACTGGGACAAGGCCGCGCGTGCAATACAGTCAGGTCGGGCCGACGTGCCCGCCGCCTCGCTCGACTACGTGCTCGAGATCGAGGATCCCGACCGCATCGTCGTGGTCAACGGCTTTACCCGCGTGCGTTATGCGGGCACGGGCTTCCTGATGATCCGGCGTCACGTGCTCGAGGCGATGTGCCGCCATCCCAACTACGCCGGCCTGCAATTCTTTCGCGAGCATTCGCATGACACGCTTGCGGCGAGCCAGAACCGTTTCGCGCTGTTCGAGTGCATGATCGATCCGGCGACCGGCACGTATCTCTCCGAGGATTTCGCCTTCTGCAAGCGCTGGACCGACATCGGCGGCGAGATCTGGGCCGACATTCAGAGCTCGCTCGATCACGTCGGGCCGTCGGTGTTCCGCGGCGACATCGCCTCGCAATTCGCGCCGGCGCCCGCGGCGGTGGCCGATGCCGCGGCGTGAGCGGTCCGGGATGAGCGGCTGCTTCGCGGTGAGCTCCGCGTTCGAGGTGTGAGATGCAGCATCCAGCTTCCGCGCCGATCGCTCTGACCGCGGCGAACTATGCCGACCGCGTCGGCTTTGCGCGGCTGACGCGCCAGGCCTTCGAGGGCGTCGATCTGCATCCGTTGCGCAACCAGCTCGTGGCACGGATCGCGGCAGGGACGGCGCTCGCGGGCGAAGGGCTGGATCTGTCGTTGATCACCCAGCTTCTGGGCGACAAGGATCGGGGGCTTGCGATCCAGTCCGAGGTGCTGACCTTCCATCAATTGTTCCGGACGCCCAGCGCCGCTCCGAAGCCGGGCTTGCGCCTGCTCGCGCTGGCAGCCGACATCGACATGGGCGGCAACACACCGATCGATTTCCTGCTCGAAGGCTCCGACGTCGAGCTATTGACCCTTTATGTGGTCAAGGGCGTCGGCCTGCCGGAAACCTTGCCCGAGCACGACGTTGCCATCGTGGTCGCGTCCGATTCGGAGGAATGCCGCGAAGCGCTCGCGCTGATCGAAAAAGCCGCGCCGCACTGGCCGCGGCCGCTGCTCAACCGCCCCGATCGGATCGGCAATCTCGATCGCGACAAGCTGTATCGGCTGCTGGCTGGTGTGCCGGGTCTGGACATTCCCGCGACCATCCACGCAACGCGCGCGCAATTGTCGGATCTTTCGCGAGGTCAGATCGCCTGCGAGGACATCGCAGGCGAACTGCACTTTCCGATCATCGCGCGGCCGCGCGGCTCGCACGCCGGCGTCGGCCTCGCAAAGCTCGATCATGCGGCGGCGCTCGCGGCCTATCTCGCCGGACGGACAGAACAGGACTTCTTCGTCGCACGCTTCGTCGACTATGTGAGCCCCGACGGGCTCTATCGCAAGTATCGTCTCGCCATGGTCGACGGCAAGCCTTACGCCTGCCACATGGCGATCGCCGATCGCTGGGACATCTGGTATCTCAACGCCTACATGGTGCTCAGCGAGGAGAAGCGCGCGGAGGAAGCCGTCTTCATGCGCGACTTCGACCACGCCTTCGCCTTGCGCCATGGAAGCGCGCTCGAAGAGATGAGCCGGCGCGTCGGGCTCGACTATTTCATCGTCGATTGCGCCGAGAACGAAAAGCGCGAGTTGCTGGTGTTCGAGGCCGACAACACCGCCGTCGTGCACAACATGGATTCGCCCGTCGTGTTTCCTTACAAGCCGCCGCAGATGCGCAAGATCTTTGCCGCGTTCACGACGATGCTGTCGCGGCATGCAAATTCGGGCAAGGAGAGCGCAGCATGAACGAGATCATCCGGGGCACGCAAGGCTCCGTCACGAGCACCTCGCTCGATCCGCAGGATTGGAGCGAATTTCGCGCGCTGGCCCATCGCATGCTGGACGAGACCATCGACGGCATTGCCAACGTTCGATCGCGCCCCGTCTGGCGCCCGATCCCCGACGACGCTCGTGCGGCATTCAAGGCCGACGTGCCGCGCGAGGCGAGCGAGCTCGCCGAGGTCTACCGCGAGTTCGCCGAGCATGTCGCGCCCTATGCGACCGGCAACGTCCATCCAGGCTTCATGGGCTGGGTGCATGGCGGCGGAACCGCGGTCGGCATGCTCGCGGAAATGCTTGCGGCAGGCCTCAACGCCAATCTCGGCGGGCGCGACCACATGCCGATCGAGGTCGAGCGCCAGATCGTCGACTGGATGCGCCGCCTGTTTCTCTTTCCGGACAGCGCGAGCGGCATCTTCGTCACGGGCACGTCCATGGCCAATCTGATGGCGGTGCTGGTGGCGCGCACGGCTGCGCTCGGCACGCTGGCGCGGCAGCACGGCATCGGCAATGACGGTGCGCTGCTCACGGCCTACACGTCGCAGGCCGCGCATGGCTGCATATCGAGGGCGATGGACATTGCCGGGCTCGGCACCGATGCGCTGCGCAAGATCGCTGTCGATGCCGATCATCGCATCGACGTTGCCGCGCTGCGTGCGCAGATCGCCGTTGATCGCGAGGTCGGCTTCAGGCCGTTCCTGGTGGTCGCGTCCGCTGGTACGGTCGATATCGGTGCGATCGACGACCTCAGGGCAATTGCTGAGCTGTGCCGCGAGGAAGGAATCTGGTTTCACGTCGACGGAGCTTTCGGCGCGCTCGCGATCCTGTCCCCCGAGCTTGCGCATCTGCTCGGCGGCATCGAGCTCGCGGATTCCATCGCGCTCGATTTTCACAAATGGGGGCAGGTGCCTTACGACGCAGGCTTCCTGCTGGTCCGCGACGGCGAGCAGCATCGGCAGGCCTTTGCGCAGCCGGCGGCCTATCTGCGCCGCGAGGCGAGGGGGCTTGCAGCGGGCGCGGTCTGGCCCTGCGATCTCGGCCCCGATCTGTCGCGCGGCTTTCGTGCACTGAAGACGTGGTTCACGCTGAAGACGTTCGGCACCGATCGGCTCGGTGCGGTGATCGCGCGAAGCTGCGCGCTGGCAAAGTATCTCGAGGCGCGCGTGCTGGCCGAGCCGCGGCTGGAATTGCTGGCGCCGGTCAATCTCAATATCGTCTGCTTCCGCTACCGTGCCGATGATGCGGTCAATCGCGAGATCGTCGCCGATGTCCAGGAGTCCGGGCTCGCCGCGCCGTCGAGCACGACGCTGGACGGCAGGTTTGCGATCCGCGCAGCGATCGTCAATCACCGCACCGAGAAGGCGGACATCGATGCGCTGATTGCGGCCGTGCTGGAGTTCGGCGGACGGCGGAGCAGCGGCGGACTGATCGAGATCGAGGCGCCGCCGCTCGCGGCGCAGTAGCATTGATGCATGCCTGAAACGAACAACGGCCCCGGAGGCGATCCGGGGCGCGTTGTCGTTCGCGCGAAGGCGTGTGGTCAGGCGGCGGAGCTCACGTCGGTCTTGTCCGCGTCCGCCTTCGGATGCGCGGCCGCGTACTGATCTCGCAGCTTCTCTTCATAGGCAATCAGCTTGCGGGCGTCCTTCAGCGCCCGGTAGAGGTCGCCGTTCAGGATGTTGTTGTTGATGCCTTCGATGATCGGCCAGGAGCTCGGCACCGCGGTGACGATGTCGCGCACCAGGTTGAAATAGGTGCCGTGCTGGGTCTGCGGATCCGGCGAGATGTACATGAGCTGGACCGCCAGATAGACGAGCTTGGCGGGCGTATTGGCAGTCTCCGGCGTGAGGATGTCGCGCTCGCGCAGGATCGGCACGTTGTCGCCGTCGATCAAGAGGCGAGCGCGCTGGTCCGTGTTGGTAATCACGCAGTTACCGACGATGATGCGTTCGTGCGGTCTGAGCTCGACCTTGAGGGCCATGCCTGTTCTCCATCAACGCTTTCGTAACCGAGCGTTCGTTGCGGCTCATCAAGGCCTGATTCTCGCTTGCAATTAGTTAACGAGCTGTAAATCACCGGCATTCCCGCCAAAAAGCTCAGCTTTGTCAATGTCATATGCGTGCGGCAGTGCGGCGATGCGCGCAGCTGCCTCGCCCGAATCACGCAGGCCCCGGCAAAAGCACGGAGTTCATTTCATGTTTCGTTAGAGGTCTCAGCGCCACGGTCCGCCGGTCGCTGGGTCATCGCGATCTCAGCAGACGCGTAACAGTAGCGTCGTTTACCAGAAAGGTAACAGAGTCATGTCCGGTATCGTTCTCTCCGCGTCGGTTCGTCAGAACCTGCTCTCCCTCCAGTCCACCGCCGATCTCCTCGCCACGACGCAGAGCCGTCTGTCGACCGGCAAGAGCGTCAACTCGGCCCTCGACAACCCCACCAACTTCTTCACCGCCCAGTCGCTCGACAACCGCGCCAGCGACATCAACAACCTGCTCGACGGCATCGCCAACGGCGTGCAGGTGCTGCAGGCCGCCAACACCGGCATCACCTCGCTGCAGAAGCTGATCGACAGCGCCAAGTCGATCGCCAACCAGGCGCTGCAGACCACGGTCGGCTACTCCACCAAGTCCAACGTCTCCGCCACGATTTCGGGGGCGACGGCTTCGGACCTGCGCGGCACCACCTCCTATGCCAGCGCGACCGCGCTGAGCAACGTGCTCTATAGCGGCGCTGCGGGCGGCACCACCGCCGCGACGGGCAGCACGACCATCGGCGCCACCGCGGGCACCTTCGCGAACACGACGGCGGTGAAGGCGGCCGACGGCACCACCAACCTGACCGGCACCGCGACCCTGATCGGCACCGCCGGCGGTGCGGGCGTGGTCGGCTCGTCCCCGGCGGACGGCGACACGCTGACCGTCAACGGCAAGACCATCACCTTCCGCGCCGGGTCTGCACCGGCGGCAGCCTCGGCCCCGACTGGTTCGGGCGTCAGCGGCAACCTCGTGACCGACGGCAACGGCAACACCACCGTCTATCTCGGCACCACCGCCACACCGGCGGCGACGGTCAGCGACCTCCTGACCGCGATCGATCTCGCCAGCGGCGTGAAGACCTCGGTCATCTCCAACGGTGCCGCGACGATCTCCACCAGCGTCGGCCAGACGGCTTCGAGCAGCGCTGCCGGTATCACGACGATCAACAGCTCGACCGGTGCGGATCTGTCCCTGACCGGCAAGGCCGACTTCCTGAAGGCCCTGGGCCTCACCAGTGCAACGGGCGGCGGCAATGCGACGCTGAGCGTCAACCGCACGACGAGCTCGACCTCGCTCGGAGCGTTGATCTCGGACGGCTCGACGCTGAACGTCGACGGCCACGTCATCACCTTCAAGAACGCGCCGGTTCCCGGCTCGACGGGTGCGCCGGCCATTCCGACCGGCTACGGCAAGAGCGGCAACGTGGTCACCGACGGCAACGGCAACTCGACGGTCTACCTGCAGGCCGGCAGCGTGACCGACGTGCTCAACGCCATCGACCTTGCGAGCGGCGTGCAGACTGCGACGATCGCGGCCAACGGCACGGCGACGTTTGCGGCCGCCTCGGGCCAGATCGCTTCCTCGGTCAATGCCTCGGGTCAGCTCAAGCTGTCGACCGGCGTCAATGCCGACCTGTCGATCACCGGCACCGGCAATGCGCTGAATGCGCTCGGCCTTGCCGGCAACACCGGGACTGCGACCGCGTTCACCGCGGCCCGTACCTCCGGCGTCGGCGGCATCAGCGGCAAGACCTTGACCTTCACCTCCTTCAACGGCGGCACGGCGGTCAACGTCACCTTCGGCGACGGCACCAACGGCACGGTCAAGACGCTCGATCAGCTCAATGCGAAGCTTCAGGCCAACAACCTGTCCGCGACGATCGACGCCAACGGCCTGCTGACGATCTCGACCACCAACGACTACGCGTCCTCGACCATCGGATCGAGCGCCGCGGGTGGTGCGATCGGCGGTACGCTGACGAGCGCGCTGACCTTCTCGACGGCTTCCACCCCCGTCCAGGACACGGTTGCGCAGACGGCCCGGGCCAATCTGGTCAACCAGTACAACAACATCCTGAACCAGATCGACACGACGGCGCAGGACTCCTCGTTCAACGGCGTCAACCTCTTGAACGGCGACCAGCTCAAGCTGGTGTTCGACGAGACCGGCAAGTCGAGCCTGAACATCACCGGCGTGACCTACAACTCCAAGGGTCTCGGCCTTGCTGCGCTGACCAGCGGTGTCGACTTCATCGACAACGCCGCCACCAACAAGGTGCTGACCAACCTGAACGCCGCCTCGAGCACGCTGCGTTCGGAAGCTTCGAGCCTCGGTTCGAACCTTTCGGTGGTGCAGGTTCGTCAGGACTTCAACAAGAGCCTGATCAACGTGCTGCAGACCGGTTCGTCCAACCTGACCCTGGCCGACACCAACGTCGAAGCGGCCAACAGCCAGGCGCTGTCGACCCGCCAGTCGATCGCGGTCTCCGCGCTGTCGCTGGCCAACCAGTCGCAGCAGAGCGTGCTCCAGCTGCTCCGCTGACAAGCGGACCACATCGCAAGCAAGATCCGGCGGCGGGGCTTCGGCCCCGCCGTTTTGTTTGTGCATCGGCATCCGAGTGCCGCTCGCTAAGAGGGGACAGCGTATTTGGATGCAGCCAATTGCGTACTCTTAGTTATGGTTGACGAGTGGCAAATGCCTCCGCATTGGGCGAGAAAGCCTCGTCTTATCAGAGCGATATACGTGAGCTCGATTGAGCGCGACGCCGCCATATGGTGAATCCGCGCAAGGTTTGGCGCGACGCGCTTTATGCTTTGTTAGCCGTCTGCGTTCACCGTCCGGGCATCGATTAATCCTAATCGAAGTTTTGTTGCGTTGCGTACCAGAAGGGTAACACTCAATGTCCGGTATCGTTCTCTCCGCGTCGGTTCGTCAGAACCTGCTCTCCCTCCAGTCCACCGCCGATCTCCTCGCCACGACGCAGAGCCGTCTGTCGACCGGCAAGAGCGTCAACTCGGCCCTCGACAACCCCACCAACTTCTTCACCGCCCAGTCGCTCGACAACCGCGCCAGCGACATCAACAACCTGCTCGACGGCATCGCCAACGGCGTGCAGGTGCTGCAGGCCGCCAACACCGGCATCACCTCGCTGCAGAAGCTGATCGACAGCGCCAAGTCGATCGCCAACCAGGCGCTGCAGACCACGGTCGGCTACTCCACCAAGTCCAACGTCTCCGCCACGATTTCGGGGGCGACGGCTTCGGACCTGCGCGGCACCACCTCCTATGCCAGCGCGACCGCGCTGAGCAACGTGCTCTATAGCGGCGCTGCGGGCGGCACCACCGCCGCGACGGGCAGCACGACCATCGGCGCCACCGCGGGCACCTTCGCGAACACGACGGCGGTGAAGGCGGCCGACGGCACCACCAACCTGACCGGCACCGCGACCCTGATCGGCACCGCCGGCGGTGCGGGCGTGGTCGGCTCGTCCCCGGCGGACGGCGACACGCTGACCGTCAACGGCAAGACCATCACCTTCCGCGCCGGGTCTGCACCGGCGGCAGCCTCGGCCCCGACTGGTTCGGGCGTCAGCGGCAACCTCGTGACCGACGGCAACGGCAACACCACCGTCTATCTCGGCACCACCGCCACACCGGCGGCGACGGTCAGCGACCTCCTGACCGCGATCGATCTCGCCAGCGGCGTGAAGACCTCGGTCATCTCCAACGGTGCCGCGACGATCTCCACCAGCGTCGGCCAGACGGCTTCGAGCAGCGCTGCCGGTATCACGACGATCAACAGCTCGACCGGTGCGGATCTGTCCCTGACCGGCAAGGCCGACTTCCTGAAGGCCCTGGGCCTCACCAGTGCAACGGGCGGCGGCAATGCGACGCTGAGCGTCAACCGCACGACGAGCTCGACCTCGCTCGGAGCGTTGATCTCGGACGGCTCGACGCTGAACGTCGACGGCCACGTCATCACCTTCAAGAACGCGCCGGTTCCCGGCTCGACGGGTGCGCCGGCCATTCCGACCGGCTACGGCAAGAGCGGCAACGTGGTCACCGACGGCAACGGCAACTCGACGGTCTACCTGCAGGCCGGCAGCGTGACCGACGTGCTCAACGCCATCGACCTTGCGAGCGGCGTGCAGACTGCGACGATCGCGGCCAACGGCACGGCGACGTTTGCGGCCGCCTCGGGCCAGATCGCTTCCTCGGTCAATGCCTCGGGTCAGCTCAAGCTGTCGACCGGCGTCAATGCCGACCTGTCGATCACCGGCACCGGCAATGCGCTGAATGCACTCGGCCTTGCCGGCAACACCGGGACTGCGACCGCGTTCACCGCGGCCCGTACCTCCGGCGTCGGCGGCATCAGCGGCAAGACCTTGACCTTCACCTCCTTCAACGGCGGCACGGCGGTCAACGTCACCTTCGGCGACGGCACCAACGGCACGGTCAAGACGCTCGATCAGCTCAATGCGAAGCTTCAGGCCAACAACCTGTCCGCGACGATCGACGCCAACGGCCTGCTGACGATCTCGACCACCAACGACTACGCGTCCTCGACCATCGGATCGAGCGCCGCGGGTGGTGCGATCGGCGGTACGCTGACGAGCGCGCTGACCTTCTCGACGGCTTCCACCCCCGTCCAGGATACGGTTGCGCAGACGGCGCGTGCCAATCTGGTCAACCAGTACAACAACATCCTCCAGCAGATCGACTCGACGGCGCAGGACTCCTCGTTCAACGGCGTCAATCTCTTGAACGGCGACCAGCTCAAGCTGGTGTTCGACGAGACCGCCAAGTCGAGCCTGAGCATCACCGGCGTGACCTACAACTCCAAGGGTCTCGGCCTTGCTGCGCTGACCAGCGGTGTCGACTTCATCGACAACGCCGCCACCAACAAGGTGCTGACCAACCTGAACGCCGCCTCGAGCACGCTGCGCTCGGAAGCTTCGGCTCTGGGCTCGAACCTGACCATCGTGCAGGTTCGTCAGGACTTCAACAAGAACCTGATCAACGTGCTGCAGACCGGCTCGTCCAACCTGACCCTGGCCGACACCAACGTCGAGGCGGCCAACAGCCAGGCGCTGTCGACCCGCCAGTCGATCGCGGTCTCCGCGCTGTCGCTGGCCAACCAGTCGCAGCAGAGCGTGCTCCAGCTGCTCCGCTGACAAGCGGACCACATCGCAAGCAAGATCCAGCGGCGGGGCTTCGGCCCCGCCGTTTTTTTATTCGTCGCTCGATGTTTCGCGAGGGCAGGCGACCCTTCCGAAAAAGTAACCAGCGGTTATGGTTAATGGAGCGTAAGCGCACAGAAACGCCAATGATTTCAGGCTGATTGCCGATGCCTTACGCGCCTTTCACGCGCTTATGGTGAACCGCCGCTTATGCCGGCGAAACTCGTTTCATCCTTTGTTAGCCATGTCCGCGCAGGCTGCGCCCGTCACTCGATCCGAAGCGATCGAACGAAGACGCGTAAGCCAGAAGGGTAAGAGTCATGTCCGGTATCGTTCTCTCTGCGTCGGTTCGTCAGAACCTGCTCTCTCTCCAGTCCACCGCCGATCTCCTCGCGACCACACAGAGCCGTCTGTCGACCGGCAAGAGCGTCAACTCGGCCCTCGACAATCCCACCAACTATTTCACGGCCCAGTCGCTCGACAACCGCGCCAGCGACATCAACAATCTGCTCGACGGCATCGCCAACGGCGTGCAGGTGCTGCAGGCCGCCAACACCGGCCTGACCTCGCTGCAGAAGCTGATCGACAGCGCCAAGTCGATCGCCAACCAGGCGCTGCAGACCACGGTCGGCTACTCCACCAAGTCCAACGTCTCCACCACGATTTCGGGTGCGACGGCGGCCGACCTGCGCGGCACCACCTCCTATGCCAGCGCGAACGCGTTCAGCAACGTGCTGTATAACGGTACGGCGGGCGGTATCACCGCTGCGACGGGCACCACCACTCTCGGCGCCACCGCGGGCAGCTTCGCGAACACGACGGCGGTGAAGGCGGCCGACGGCACCACCAACCTGACCGGCACCGCGACCCTGATCGGCACCGCCGGCGGTGCGGGCGTGGTCGGCTCGTCCCCGGCGGACGGCGACACGCTGACCGTCAACGGCAAGACCATCACCTTCCGCGCCGGCGCAGCGCCGGCGGCAGCCGCCGTTCCCGCCGGCTCGGGCGTCAGCGGCAATCTCGTGACCGACGGCAACGGCAACACCACCGTCTATCTCGGCACCACCGCCACACCGGCGGCGACGGTCAGCGACCTCCTGACCGCGATCGATCTCGCCAGCGGCGTGAAGACGTCCGTGATCGCAAGCGGCTTGGCGACGATCGCCACCAGCGTCGGCCAGACGGCTTCGAGCAGTGCTGCCGGTATCACGACGATCAACAGCTCGACCGGTGCGGATCTGTCCCTGACCGGCAAGGCCGACTTCCTGAAGGCTCTGGGCCTCACCAGCGCAACGGGCGGCGGCAATGCGTCACTAAGCGTCAACCGCACGACGAGCTCGACCTCGCTCGGAGCGTTGATCTCGGACGGCTCGACGCTGAACGTCGACGGCCACGTCATCACCTTCAAGAACGCGCCGGTCCCCGGCTCGACGGGTGCGCCGGCCATTCCGACCGGCTACGGCAAGAGCGGCAACGTGATCACCGACGGCAACGGCAACTCGACGGTCTACCTGCAGGCCGGCAGCGTCGCCGACGTGCTCAACGCCATCGACCTTGCGAGCGGCGTGCAGACCGCGTCGATCGCAGCCAACGGCACTGCGACGCTGAACACTGCAACCGGCGTCAGCAAGTCGTCGATCAATACCAGCGGCCAGCTCCAGCTCTCGACCGGTATCAACGCCGACCTCTCGATCACCGGGACCGGCAATGCACTGGCGGTGTTTGGACTGTCGGGCAACACCGGAAACGCCACCGCGTTCTCCGCCGCCCGCACCTCCGGCATCGGCGGCATCAGCGGCAAGACCTTGACCTTCACCTCCTTCAACGGCGGCACGGCGGTCAACGTCACCTTCGGCGACGGCACCAACGGCACGATCAAGACGCTCGATCAGCTCAATGCGAAGCTTCAGGCCAACAACCTGTCCGCGACGATCGACGCCAACGGCCTGCTGACCATCACCGCCTCCAACGACTACGCATCCTCGACGCTCGGCTCGACGACCGCAGGCGGTGCGATCGGCGGCACGCTGACGAGCGCGCTGACCTTCTCGACGGCTTCCACCCCCGTTCAGGACGCAGTAGCCCAGACGGCCCGGGCAAATCTGGTCAACCAGTACAACAACATCCTGAACCAGATCGACACGACGGCGCAGGACTCCTCGTTCAACGGCGTCAACCTCCTGAACGGCGACCAGCTCAAGCTGGTGTTCGACGAGACCGCCAAGTCGAGCCTGAGCATCACCGGCGTGACCTACAACTCCAAGGGTCTCGGTCTCGCCGCGCTCACGATTGGCGTCGACTTCATCGACAATGCCGCCGCCAACAGGGTGCTGACCAATCTGAACGCCGCCTCGAGCACGCTGCGCTCGGAGGCATCGAGCCTCGGTTCGAACCTCTCGGTGGTGCAGATCCGTCAGGACTTCAACAAGAACCTCATCAACGTGCTGCAGACCGGCTCGTCCAACCTGACCCTGGCCGACACCAACGTCGAGGCGGCCAACAGCCAGGCGCTGTCGACCCGTCAGTCGATCGCGGTGTCCGCGCTGTCGCTGGCCAACCAGTCGCAGCAGAGCGTGCTCCAGCTGCTCCGCTAATAAACGACTGAAATCGTAGATAAAAACCGAGGGCGGCGGGGCCATTTTGCCCCGCCGCTCCTTTTTGCGTTCGAAAACGGGCAGGGGGCGTTCACCGGCCGTTAACCCTATCGCTTAAACCGGCGTTAACCATACTTTAAAGGACACCTCCTAGAACTGGACAAAAGCCCCGCTTTGCAGACCGCGCGGCCGATTCGTATCCGGTTCAAGAGGAAGACTCGCCAATGTCCAACATCGTTCTCTCGGCGTCCGTTCGCCAGAACCTGTTGTCGCTGCAGTCGACGGCCGACTTGCTGGCCACGACGCAGGAGCGGCTGTCGACCGGCAAGAAGGTCAATACGGCGCTCGACAATCCCACCAACTTCTTCACGGCGCAGGGGTTGGACAACCGGGCGAGCGACATCAGCAACCTGCTCGACGGCATCAACAACGGTGTGCAGGTGCTCCAGGCCGCCAACACCGGCATCACCTCGCTGCAAAAGCTGATCGACAGCGCGAAATCGATCGCCAACCAGGCACTGCAGACCACGGTCGGCTACTCCACCAAGTCCAACGTCTCGACCACGATTCCCGGCGCGACGCCAGCCGATCTGCGCGGCACGACCTCCTATGCGAGCGCGACCGCCAACAGCAATGTGCTCTACACCGGCGCCCCCGGTGGCGTGACGCCGGTGACGGCCGCCGCCACACTCGGTGCATCGTTGGGCTCGACCGCGGGCACGCTGACCGGCACTGCCGTCAACGCGGCCGACGGCACCACTGCACTGACCGGCACCGCGACGCTGATCGGCACCGCGGCCGCCAGCACCCTCGGTTCGTCCCCGGCCGACGGCGATTCGATCACCGTGAACGGCAAGACCATCACTTTCCGGACCGGCGCGGCGCCCGCGACGCAGCCGACCGGCTGGGGCCTGAATGCCAGCGGCCACATCGCCACCGACGGCAACGGCAACTCGATCGTCTACATGGGGACGGCCGCCGCTCCCACCGGCACCGTCAACGACCTGTTGAGCGCGATCGATCTGGCCAGCGGCGTCAAGAGCGCGACCATCAGCGCGGGCGCCGCGACCATCTCGGTCAGCGGTTCGGCCGGTCCCGTCGGCACGCTTCAGGTGGCATCATCCATCACGGGCGGCCAGGTCACGCTGAAGAGCTCGACCGGCGCCGATCTGAGCGTCACGGGTAAGGCCGACTTCCTCAAGGCGCTCGGTCTGACGTCCGCAACCGGCGCTGGCAATGCCAACGTCACCGCAGCCCGGTCGACCACTGCGGGTTCGCTCGGGACGCTCGTTCAGGACGGCTCGACGCTGAACATCGATGGCCACACCATCACCTTCAAGAACGCGCAGACGCCGCAATCGGCGGCGAGCGTCACGTCGGGCGGCGTCAGCGGCAACATCGTCACGGACGGCAACGGCAACTCGACCGTCTACATCCAGAGCGCGACGCTGACCGACCTGCTCAACGCGGTCGACCTTGCGACCGGGGTCAAGACGGCCAGCATCTTCAACGGCGCGGCGACGCTGTCGACCACTGCTGGCCAGATCCCGTCATCGGTCAACAGCAGCGGTCAGCTTGCGCTCTCCACCGGCATCAACGCCGACCTATCGATCACCGGCACCGGCAATGCGCTCAGCGCCTTCGGCCTCAGCGGCAACACGGGAACGGCGACCGCCTTCACCGCGGCCCGCACCTCCGGCGTCGGCGGCATCAGCGGCAAGACGCTCACCTTCACCTCCTTCAACGGCGGCACGCCTGTCAACGTCACTTTCGGCGACGGCACCAACGGCACGGTCAAGACGTTGGACCAGCTCAACGCCCAGCTTCAGGCCAACCATCTGACGGCGACGATCGACGCCAACGGCGTGCTCACGGTCACCACCGTCAACGAATACGCCTCCTCGACGCTGGGCTCGACGACAGCGGGCGGCGTCGTCGGCGGCACCATCACCGGCGTTCTGGCCTTCACCACTGCGCAGCCGCCGGTCCAGGATCCCGTGGCGCAGACCGCGCGCTCCAACCTGGTCAACCAGTTCAACAACATTCTGGCCCAGATCGACACGACGTCGCAGGACTCCTCCTTCAACGGCGTCAACCTGCTCAACGGCGACACGCTGAAGCTCGTCTTCAACGAGACCGGCAGCTCCACGCTGAGCATCAACGGCGTGGTGTTCAATGCGGCCGGCCTCGGCCTCAGCAACCTCGTCAACGGTGTCGACTTCATCGACAACGGCGCCACCAACAAGGTGCTGGCCAGCCTCAATGCCGCCTCGAGCAGGCTGCGCTCCGAAGGATCCTCTCTCGGCTCGAATCTCTCGATCGTGCAGGTGCGTCAGGACTTCTCCAAGAACCTGATCAACGTGCTGCAGACCGGTTCATCCAACCTGACGCTCGCCGACACCAACGAGGAAGCGGCCAACAGCCAGGCGCTGTCGACTCGACAGTCGATCGCGGTATCCGCGCTGTCGCTGGCCAACCAGTCGCAACAGAGCGTGCTGCAGCTGCTCCGCTAGTTTCGAGAGCGCAAGTTCGCCGCTCGAGATGTCGCGGCGGGGCTAACGCTCCGCCGTTCTTTTGAGGGAGATCGCTAAGACTGGATTGGCCGAGATCGACGCGCATCACGCGAGGCGAGTTTACAGCGTGCGTGCATGCATCTAGCGTTTGCGCTGACGAAGAGCTCCGCGCCCCGTAATTGTCCGGAGTCCTTCCAAGCACACACGTAAGCAAATCTTAAGCGGTGCTCCCTAGGGTTGGGAAAGAAATCCTTGAGCGCTTCCAAAGCGCTAGGTAACGTCCAAGGTGATTGATGTCGAATTCCGCTGCCTCGGCTTATGCGCGTGTTGCAACGACCACCGCATCTCCTCGCGACATCGAGGCGCAGACCCTGCTCAAGGCCGCCAACAAGCTCCAGGACGCGGTGAACAACGCCGATCCGCTCAGCGAGCAGACCATGCAGGCCCTGATGTTCAACCGCAAGCTCTGGACCATCTTCTTGAGCGAGGCGATGCGTGACACCAATCCGCAGCCGATCGACGTCCGGCAGAAGATCGCCAACATCAGCGTGTTCGTGCTGAGCCAGACCGCCGCGCTGCAGATGAGCCCGCAGTTCGACCACTTCCGCCCGCTGATCGAGATCAACCGCAACATCGCCGCGGGTCTGTCCGGACGGCCGTGACGGAGGATTGTCGTGGTCGAGCATTTCGGCCGCCGACCAGGTTCACGCTGACGGATGCCGGTGAGGGCGCAGATCAACGTCACCGATCTTGCGGCCGGCCTGGCTGATGCCGTTGCGGCGCGCGATCCCCGGCAATCAGGCGCTGACGTCCGTGCTGAGCGGTCGCGAAGGCTCGGATTTCATGTCCAGTGCATGGAAATAGGCGCGACGGCGCAGCATCGCCTCGTCCGGGAATTGGTTCACCACCGTGTCGGTCTTGTCGTTGACGACCTGGAAGACGAAGGAGGCGGCCGCCTGATCGAACACGACCTGGCGTGAGATGTTGTCGTGGTTCGGCAAAGCATTGCGTACCGGCGCGCTCGTATCGGCCGCGGCGACCGTCTGGCTCACCGGAAGATCCGTTTGCACAGCTTCATTCGCCGCCGCATTGGACGTCGGTACAATCTGCGTGGGCGCCGGAATCCCCACCGGCCTGATGCTGAAATCTGTACTCATGGCAGCCTCCTGGTTGCCTTGCTTGAGTCAAATCCCAACCCCTCTAATAGCGCAACCATGGAACACCAGGTTTGAAGACCCGGTAAGCAAACGTGCCTAACCGCGCGACGACATCGCCGCGCGGTTTTTCCTAAAATTGTCGCTTGTTCCCGTGCGCGCTCAGAGCGAGCGGCTGACTGCGAGCGGGGTGATGTGGCGCGGACCCGGCGCTGCGCGGCGTCCGGCGGCCGTATACGTGTTCGGCACGTTGCGCTTCTGGATCTCGGCATTGACGCCGCGCACGACGCTTTCGGAGACCGCATGCGCGGTCGCGAGCACGGTGAGATTGACCTGGAGCATCGCGCGAAACGCATCGTGGTGGCGGTGCAGCGTCGAAAGCAGCTCCGGCGCGGATTTCGCGAGCTGGGTCTGGTTCGCCTTCAACTGGCTGACGGCGCCCACGTAATTGCGCGACAACTCCTGCTTCTTGCTCTCCAGCGTCATCGCCTCGCGGACCTGGCCGGCGCGAACCAGCTCGGTCTCGCGCTCGATCAGTCCGAGCAGGGCGCTCATTGCGTCCATCAGGTCTTCGGCGAGCTTGCGCGCCTCGGTGCTGCCGGGTGCGATGTTCGGACGCTGGCCAGGCATCGGCTGACGTGAGGCGTTGAAATGGTTCATCTCGTTTGACCTTATGCCGTGCGGATCGTTTTGGCCTGCTGCAGGATGAGGGTGCGGTAGACCTCGGTGGCGACGCCGACGCCGCCGGCCTTGGCGAAGTTCTTCGAGTATTGCTCGGTCAGCATCGAGCGCCACACGCCGGTGCCGGGGGTATCGCCGAACGGGCCCTCGCCCTTCACGCCCGAGGTCATCTGCGAGAACATGCTGTTGAGGAACATCGCCTCGAAATCGGTGGCGGTCTTCTGCGCCTTGGCCTGTTGCTGCGGCGAGACCTTTTGCAGCGCGGCGGCGAGCTCGAAGTCCGGCCGGCCGTTGCGGCTCTCGACGGAGAAGACCGGGGAGTAGGTCGTGAGGTGCGGGGTATTGATCGCGCCGGTCTGCATCACATCACCTCGATGTCGGCTTCGATCGCGCCGGCGGCCTTGATGGCCTGGAGGATGCTGATCATGTCACGGGGACCGATGCCGAGACCGTTGAGGCCGTCGACGAGCTGCTGGAGCGAGACGCCGTCCTTGACGAGCGCCAACTTCTTGCCGTCTTCGCTGACGGTGACGCTGCTGCGCGGCGCGACCACGGTGCGGCCGCGCGACAGCGGGTTGGGCTGGCTGACCTGCGGGCTCTCGGAGATCGTGACGGTGAGGTTGCCCTGCGCCACCGCGACGGTGGCGACGCGCACGTCGCGGCCCATCACGATGATGCCGCTCCGTTCGTCGATGACGATCTTGGCGGCGAGATCGGGATCGACCTGGAGCTGCTCGATCTCGGTGAGAAAGGCGACGACGTTGCCCTTGAACTCCGGCGGGATCGACAGCTGCACCGTCGAAGGATCGATCGGCTCGGCGGTCTTGACGCCGAGATAGTCGTTGACCGCGGCTGCGATGCGCTTGGCGGTCGTGAAGTCGGCATTGCGCAGCGCCAGGCGGACATTCGGCAGTCGATTGAGCGCGAACTCGATCTCGCGCTCGATGATGGCACCGTTGGCGATGCGTCCGACGGTCGGGACGCCGCGCACGATCTTGGCGGCCTCGCCCTCGGCCTGGAAACCGGAGATCGCGAGCGAGCCCTGCGCCACGGCATAGACATTGCCGTCGGCACCTAACAGGGGCGTGACGAGCAGGGTGCCGCCCTGGAGATTCTTGGCGTCGCCGAGCGCGGAGACGGTGACGTCCATGCGCGTGCCCTGGGTGGCGAAAGGCGGCAGGTTGCCTGTCACCATCACGGCGGCGACGTTGCCGGTGCGGATGGTGGCGCCGCGAATGTTGACGCCCATGCGCTCGAGCATCGCTTGCAGCGATTGCTTGGTGAAAGGGATGTTGTTGAGGGTGTCGCCGGTACCGTTGAGGCCGACGACGAGGCCATAGCCGATGAGCTGGTTCTGCCGCACGCCCTCGATATTGGCGAGATCCTTGATGCGCGAGCTCGCGGCCGCTGACGTGACCGTGAGCACCAGCGCTGACAGCGCGGCGCAGGCCATCCCAACAATCCTCACCCAACGAACGCCTGGCATCCTCTGCTCCCCGAGGCCTCTCAAATCGAAAGGACCCTCTGCGACACTCCCATGACGAGCTGGTCCGACGCTGTCCTTGCGAGCGCTGTGCCAACGCGCGGCAGTGGGGTTAGCCGATTGAATAGGTTGAATAATCTGTTTCGACCGGTGCCAGTGGGCGTTGTCCGTGAGGAGCGAAACTGCCGCCTGTCGGCAGATTTTGCCGGGCCGTTTACGCGCCGTTAACCATAAAACGGCGAATGTGGCGCATCGATCACCCGGATTCCCTCCGATGCGCATCTACGGACCGAACGGCACCACGCTTGGAACGCCGGCCAGCCAGGCCAGGCGAACCGGCTCCGGCACCTTCGTGCTGCCGGATACCTCCTCGGCGCAGGAGACGCGGAGCGCTGCGGCACCGAAGGCAGCCGCCAACATCGATGCGCTGCTGGCACTGCAGGGCGTCGAGGAAGATCCGGTCGAGCGCCGCAAGCGCTCGGTTGCCCGGGGCAGGACCGCGCTCGACGTGCTCGACGATCTGAAGATGGGGCTGTTGTCCGGCAATCTCGACGCCTCGACCGTGATGCGCCTGCGCGATGCTGCTGCGAACTTGAAATCGTCTTCGGGTGATGCCGGTCTGGATGCGGTGCTGTCCGAGATCGAGCTGCGCGTCGAGGTCGAACTGGCGAAGGCCGGGCGGGCTTGATAGTGATCCGTTACCCTGAGGCGCCGGAGCGTAGCGGAGGCCTCGAAGGCGACGGTCCCTCCGCTTGCGCGAGGACATCAGTGTTCGGCGCGGCACCTCGGCCGTACATCTCCCGGCGCGATGCTTTGCATCGCGCCACTCGCGCCTCAGGATGACGGGACTCCCTCAGGAGTTCTTCGCGCACTTACGCCGCTTCCTCCTTCTGCTGCGCGTCGTAGCGACGCTGAGCGGCGAGCACGTCTTTCAGATTCTGCTCGGCCCAATCGCGTAAGGGATCGACCGCCGCCGCCAGCGTCAGCCCGAGCTGCGTGATGGAGTACTCCACCGTCACAGGCACGGTCGCGATGGCATGGCGCTTGATCAGGCCGTCGCGTTCAAGCGATTTGAGAACCTGGCTCAGCATCTTCTGCGAGATGCCCTCGATCGTGCGCCGCAACTGATTGAAGCGCATCGGCTCCTCGCGCAGCAACAGCAGGATCAGCACCGCCCATTTGTCGCCGACGCGATCGAGGATCTGGCGCGTCGGACAGTTCGCTGCATAGACATCGGGTTTCATCGTCGGGTCCTCTGAATCCTTGCGGTTGCCTGCCGGTTACTCCTGCGTAATCAGGTAAGCACAAAGTGCTCTCTTAACACCAGCATTCTTTACGATATCTAGTTTCCACTAGTTACCGAAAGTCAGGCAAAGGAACCTTCCATGAAAATCGCAGTCGCCGGTGCCTCGGGTCGGG
Source organism: Bradyrhizobium sp. STM 3561 (assembly GCF_045571455.1). Classification (NCBI taxonomy): domain Bacteria; kingdom Pseudomonadati; phylum Pseudomonadota; class Alphaproteobacteria; order Hyphomicrobiales; family Nitrobacteraceae; genus Bradyrhizobium; species Bradyrhizobium sp. STM 3561. The sequence goes on along the minus strand of NZ_CP120695.1, from coordinate 4,167,571 downwards.
CCGGGTCAGAGATCACCAAGGAACTGTCCCGCCGCGGCCATACGGTCACGGCCATCGCCCGGAACCCGGAGAAGATTGCCGCACTGCCGAACGTGACGCCCACCAAGGGTGACGTGCTCGACCAGGCGGGCCTGGCCCGGCTGTGGGCGGGGCACGACGTCGCCATCAGTTCCGTGCACTTCCTGGCCAGCGATGCGCTCAAGCTGATCGGTGCGGCGAAGGAGTCCAAGGTGGGACGCTATGTCGTTGTCGGCGGTGCCGGCAGCCTGGAGGTCGCGCCAGGCGTGAAGCTGGTCACAACCCCCGGTTTTCCGGCGCAGTACAAGGCGGAGGCCGAAAAGGGGTCCGACTTCCTCGACCTGCTGCGGCAGGAAAAGGACCTGAACTGGACCTTCATCTCGCCCTCGGCCCTCTTCATCGAGGGGGAGCGGACCGGCAAGTTCCGGCTCGGGACCGATCAGCTTCTCGCAGATGCGAACGGGAAAAGCTGGATCACCTTCGCGGACTACGCAATTGCACTCGCCGACGAGATCGAGCGGCCGGCGCATCTGAGGCAGCGCTTCACGGTCGGCTACTGAGCCCGCAGGCCCCCCGAAGCCCTCCAGGATAAACCTTCCTGTGCAAGGGCTTGGGGGCGATCGCGGGACCATCAGGGAAATATTGTCTGTCACCGGAGGCCACTATATAAGGCCCGGCTCAACGGACCTCGTTCCGTTCGCGAGTCGTTGCTTAAAAAGATAGGCCGCCCTTGGAAAAGTTGAAAAACTACCGACCGACCGACAAAGAGCCTTTCATGAACGACCGGCAGAAGGAGTACTTCCGTTTGAAGCTCCTCGCCTGGAAGGATGAGATCCTCAAAGAGTCCAAGCTCACCCTGCAAGCGTTGCAGGAGGAGAACGTGAACCACCCCGATCTCGCCGATCGGGCATCGTCCGAAACCGACCGCGCCATCGAACTCCGCGCCCGCGACCGCCAGCGCAAGTTGATCGCCAAGATCGACGCCGCGCTCCAGCGCATCGAGGACAACACCTACGGCTATTGCGAGGAAACCGGGGAGCCGATCTCGTTGAAGCGGCTCGAGGCCCGGCCCATCGCGACGCTCTCGGTGGAAGCGCAGGAGCGCCACGAGAAACGCGAGAAGGTTTATCGCGACGAATAGAGCCCGAGCCGCAGAGTTGCGGCTCTTTGTTTTTGGGACGCAAGGCGCCGCTTGGCGCCGTGATCGGCGTTTGCCTATCGCTTCCCACGCGTGTGAGCAGGTGGGTGCGATCGCCAAAAATGAATCGCGATCAACGGCCTAGGCCCGGTTGCTCCGAGCTCACGTGAGTTCGGATGAGAAACAGCCTTCACTTCGGGTGCGGGCGATTTTGCGAGTCGCATCAACGAGATCGACTCCGGAGTTGAGACTTTGATCCAGCTGCATCAGCATCGCCGTAATCACGTCTCGCGCGCATGTTGCGATAGCTCCGGTGGCGCGGCTTCATAAAGCCTCCACCCATTCAATATTTCCTTAAACGCGGCCAGGAGGCGGTTGTCCCCGGGCCGGGCGCGCTTGTCAGGGCGGAGCGGGGATGCTGAAGTGCCGCCTTCGACTGTGTAGCGTGGGAGGCGGCGTCGATGGGCAGGATTCTCGCATCCGCAAAGGCGATCGCGTTGGCGCGCCGCAATCGTGCGCCGCTCGCGGCGCTGGAGCGTCCTCCGGTTGATGAAGCGGAGGGCTATCAGGTGCAGCGCGCGCTGCACGATCTCCTGCTGCCGCATGTCGGCCCGCTGATCGGCTACAAGATCGGCTGCACCAGCCAGGTGATGCAGGAGTATATCGGCATCCCGCACCCTTGCGGCGGCGGCGTGTTCCAGAAGGGCGTCCATGACAGCGGCGCCAAGCTCGCCGCCTCCAATTATGTCCGGCTCGGCGTCGAATGCGAGATCGCGGTGCGGCTGCAGCGGGACCTCGCCGCCGGTGAGGCGCCGTTCACGGCCGAATGGGTCGGCGAGGCCGTCGAGGCCTACCACCCCGCGATCGAGATCGTCGACGACCGCTACGTGCAGTGGGAGACGATGGGCGCGCCGACCTTGATCGCCGACGATTTCTTCGCCGCCGGCTGCGTGCTGGGTCCCTCGGTTCCGCGCTCGTCGGTGCCGGACCTGAAGGCCGTCAAGGGCCGCGCCATCCTCAATGGCGAGGAGGTCAGCCATGGCACCGGCGCCGACGTGCTCGGCCATCCCCACAACGCACTCGCCTGGCTCGCCAACCATCTCGCCGCCGAGGGCAAGGGGCTGCACGCGGGACAGCTCGTGCTCACCGGCAGCCTGGTGAAGACGCTGTGGCTGAAGGCCGGCGACAAGGTGCGGATGGAGCTGGATGGGCTGGGCACGGTGGAGGCGGAGTTCAACTGACCTCTCTCCGCCGTCATTGCGAGGCGCCCTTCGCGACGATGCAATCCAGAGTCTTTTTGCGCGGAGATAGTCTGGATTGCTCCGCTTCGCTCGCAATGACGGAGATCGGGGCGGCGCTTGAGTACGTAACTGGCCGCGAAGTCGAGTGTTCACAGTTGCTGGCAGCAAAATGCGTGCGGCCTCCGGCAGGGGAGCTACCGGAGGCCGCGTCGTACACCGACGTTCGCGCCTAGGTTCGCGAACACGATGTGGGAGCTCTTAAAGAGGCTTAGAAGGGCAGCAGCACGTCCATGACCTGCTGGCCGTAGCGCGGCTGCTGCACGTCGGTGATCTGGCCGCGGCCGCCATAGGCGATGCGGGCCTGCGCGATCTTGGTGGAATCGATGGTGTTGTCGCTCTGGATGTCCTCAGGACGCACGATGCCGGCGACGATCAGCTCGCGAATTTCGAAGTTGACGCGGATCTCCTGCTTGCCTTCGACGACAAGGTTGCCGTTCGGCAGCACCTGGGTCACCACCGCAGCGACGTTGGTCTGCAGGGCTTCCTTGCGGTCGACGCTGCCCTTGCCCTCGCTCGACGAGGTCGAGTCGGCGGTCAGGATGCGGCCGGGCAGGATCTTGTTGGCCTGCGTGATGGTCTTGGCGCCGATGAAGTCGGAGATTCCCGAATCTTCCTTGTTGGTGCGGCTGCGCGAGGTGTCGTTCTCGATGTTGGCCTTGTCGGTGATGTTCACGGTCACGGTCAGGAGGTCGCCGACCTGGCGGGCGCGCTGGTCCTTGAAGAAGGCGCGGCTGCCGTTGCGCCACAGCGAGTTCGGATTGTAGGAGGCGACTTCCGGCTTCGGCATCGGCATCTGCACCGGCTTGTAGCCGGGTTGCGTCGTCGGATTATCGATTGCCGACAGCTTCGGCTGCTCGCCGATCTGCGACAGGCGGTCGATCGAGGAGCAGCCGCCCAATGCGCAAGTCGCCAGCAGCAGGGCAGAGATCGCGATGCGACGAAGATGGGAAGCCGAACTGAACGTGGACATGACTTACTCTGATTTGGCTGGAGCTTGCGAGAGGCGAACTTGCGGGATCTGGGCTTGTGCGACTTGAGCCGGCGGCGCGGGGCTCTGAATCAGGTTCCGGACGAGGGCTGCGGTGTCGACGGGGGCAGGCGCCTCGTCACGCTTGATCGACGAGGTCTGCTCGACCGCCGGCGCCGTCGGTGCGGACTGGCTGGCGCCCTGAACCGTGACCTGGCCGCGGCCGGTGACGATGCCGGTCAGCGTGCGCTTGGACTGCATATTGAGCACGCTGACGGTGTCGCCCTCGGCGCCGCTCTCGATCGCCTTGCCGCGCGTGGTGAGATAGAGGCCGGGCACCTGGTAGATGATGGTGACGGCCTGATCGCGCACCACGAAGTCGGGCTTGACGATGTCGGCGACGCGGATCGGCGTGCCTGCCCGCATCGGCCGGCGCAGCTGCATGCCGATGCTGCGGTCGCGCGCGGCGGGCTCGCCGGCGACCTCGGCCTTCGGCCGGCGCTCCAACGAAAGGTCGGAGGATTTCAGAAGCTCGGCGCGGTCGACGTCGCGGGTCAGCACGGCCACTTCCACCGTCTCGATCGCGGTGCCGGTGAAGCGCAGCTTGGTCGGCGCGGGATTGCCGTCGTTGGCGATCTCGAAGGCGATATCGAAACGGCCGCTGCGGGCGTCGTAGCGGGTTGCGACCGGCTGCAGCGCGCCGGTGTTGGAGGCCTCCAGCCGCATGTCGGCGACGCCGCGGTCGAACGTGACCGTGATGTTGGCGGCTTCTCCGAGGCCGAAGCGGCGCTCGAGCGTGGCGGCGACCGCGGTCTCGATATCCTTGCTCGCGAGGGTGCGGGCGAGGCGGGTGACCTGGACCTCCTTGATGTCGCCGGTCATGACGCCGATCACCTGTTTTGCCCGCAACGCCGATAGCACTTGGCCGACCGTCAGCGTGCCGGTGGTGCCGAGATCGGGCGAGCGGTAGACCGGGATCAGCGCGGCGGATCCGGCGTTGTCGATGAGATCGCCGATCCGCACCACGTCCGAGGTCACGGTGACGCTTGCGCGCAGCGTCGGCGCGGCGATGAAATCGTCGGCGGCCGCTGCCGGCAATGCCAGCGCGAGAAGGGCGGAGATGGTGGCGAGGGTGGCACGGATCATCGTCATCACCTCAGCGGAACAGCGCCGTGGTCGATTGCATCATCTGGTCGGCGGCGCTGATCACCTTGGCATTCATCTCGTAAGCGCGCTGGGCGGCGATCAGGTCGCTCATCTCCGAGACGACGTCGACATTGGCCTGCTCCAGACTTCCTTGCGTGATCTTGCCGTAGCCTTCGGTGTTGGCGGTGCCGTCCTGCGGCGGACCCGAGGACGGCGTCTCGGTGAACTGATTGCTGCCGACCGGCTGCAGCCCCGCCTTGTTGATGAAGCGGGTCACGTTGATCGTGCCGATGATCGAGGAGGTCGACGAGCCCGACAGCGTGACCGAGACCTGGCCTTGCTCGTTGACGGTCAGGCCCGAGGCGTTCTGCGGGATCGTGATGGTCGGCTGCACCGGGTTGCCCTGCGCGGTGACGACACGGCCCTGATTGTCCATCTGGAAGGTGCCGTCGCGGGTGTACTGGAAGGTGCCGTCCGGCATCAGGATCTTGAAGAAGCCTTCACCCGAGATCGCGAGGTCGAGATCGTTGCCGGTCTGCGACAGCGTACCTTGCGTCATGCTGCGGGGCGTGCCGACGGTCTTGACGCCGCCGCCGATGTCGACGCCGACGGGCAGGATGGTGCCCTGGTCCGAGGCCTGCGCGCCGACGCGGCGCACGTGCTCGTAGATCAGGTCCTGGAACGCCGCGGTCTGCTTCTTGAAGCCGGTGGTGCGGAGGTTGGCGATGTTGTTGGAGATCACCTGAACGTTGAGTTCCTGTGCCGCCATTCCGGTCGCTGCGGTGTGAAGCGCCTGCATGTCAGTTCTCTCCCAATCAGGCCGGAACGTCGGCGAGCTTCTCGATCGCCGATTTGTGGAGGTCGCTCTGCTGCTGCAGCAGGCTGGCGATGGCGGTGTAGCTGCGCATCACCTCGACCATGCGGGTCATCTCGCCGACCGAATTCACGTTCGACTTCTCGATGTAGCCTTGGCGCACGTTGGACTTGGTGTCGGCCTGCTGGACCGCCGAGCCGGCGTCATAGAGGTTGGCGCCGAGCTTGGTCAGCTTGGCCGGATCGTCGAACGAGACCATGCGGATCTTGCCGCGGATCGAGTCGGTCCTGGCCGTGCCCTCGAGCACCGTGATGGTGCCATCGGGCGCGATGTTGATGTCGTGGTCGGTCGGCTGGAAGGTGATCGGGCCGCCGGTGCCGAGCACGAGGTTGCCGTCGGAGGTGACCAGCTGGCCGGTGCTGTTGAGCGAGAATTTGCCGTCGCGGGTGTAGCGCTCGGTGCCGCCAGCCTGCACCGCGAAAAACGCGTTGCCGTCGATTGCCATGTCGAGCGGGTTGTTGGTCGGCTCCATCGGCCCCTGGCCGACGTCGCGGAAGGTGCCGCGGTCCTGCACATAGGAGACCCGGCGGTCGGAACCGATGAAATTGTCCTCACGCGCGTTCGAGTTGAGGTACTCCTCGAACAGCGAATGGTCGGCCTTGAAGCCGTTGGTGTTGGCGTTGGCGACGTTGTTGGCGATGACATCCATCTGCCGCTCCAACGTCATCTGCCGTGACAAGCCGATCAGAAGCGCGTTCTGCATCGGAAATCTCCCCTGAGTGAGATCTGCCATTTCGCTCTCCCAAGCGCCTTGGCGGACCCCGTGACCGAGACCGTCAGGTTCTCCCAAACCGTGAGGTCTCGACCCTCTCTCAGCGAAAGCCGTGCCAACTAAGAAAATGACATAATTTCAAATACTTATTGATTTTTCGAGGGCGCGGGAGGGCGGCAGAAAGGTTCTGTTAGCCATGTTTGCCCGGCAGATTTTTCCTAGCTGAGGCCCAATCGAAAGATTCCGTTAACCATTATTACCGTAGCGTTTGCGCATCAGAGGAGCGCATTGCGCTGGGGCATTTGTATCGCGTCACTGTCTGCCAGGAGGCTTCGCTCTTTCGACCCCTTTGAGAGATGAACGAGCGCGGCAACCATGGCAGAGAATGAGGAAGGCGGCGCAGCCGCCGACGGCGCGGAAGCTGCTCCGCCGAAGAACAAGCTCAAGCTCATCATCATGGTCGTCGGCGTGCTCGCCGTCCTCGGCGGCGGTGCCGCGACCTGGTTCCTCTTCTTCCGTCACGGCGATGACGAGCATCATGCCGAGGCCGCGCCTCCGCCGAAGCCGCCGGCCTTCGTCGACGTCCCCGACATGATGGTCAACCTCGCCGGCGCGCCGGGCGAGCGCGTGCAATATCTGCGGCTGAAGATCGTGCTGGAGCTGAAGGAAGAGAAGCAGATCGAGGCGATCAAGCCGACGATGCCGCGCGTCACCGACATCTTCCAGACCTATGTGCGCGAACTGCGCCCCTCCGACCTCAACGGTTCCGCCGGCATCTTCCGCCTCAAGGAGGAGCTGACCAAGCGCGTCAACGCGGCGGTCGCCCCGATCCAGGTCAGCGCGGTGCTGTTCAAGGAAGTCGTGGTCCAGTGAGCATGACGGACTAGGGATCATGGCGGGCAACGACCAAGTCGACCAGGATGCAATCGCCGCCCAGTGGGAGGCCTCGCTCGATTCCGAGGATCCCGCCGAGGCGGCAAAGGCTGCCGCCGAGAACGAGCTGTCGGAGACCATGGCCCTGCAATGGGCGGCCATGGTCGAGGACGGCAGTCGCGATCTCGGCAATGGCAAGAATTCCGGCGAGCGGGTGCTGTCGCAGGAGGAGATCGACAATCTCCTCGGCTTCACCGTCGGCGACGTCAATCTCGACGACCATTCCGGCATTCGCGCGATCATCGATTCGGCGATGGTCTCCTACGAGCGTCTGCCGATGCTCGAAATCGTCTTCGACCGCCTGGTGCGGCTGATGACGACGTCCTTGCGCAACTTCACCTCCGACAACGTCGAAGTGTCGCTCGACCGCATCACCTCGGTGCGTTTCGGCGACTACATGAACTCGATCCCGCTGCCCGCCGTCCTCACCGTCTTCAAGGCCGAGGAGTGGGAGAACTTCGGCATGGCGACGGTCGATTCCAACCTGATCTATTCGATGATCGACGTGCTGCTCGGCGGCCGCCGCGGCACCAGCCAGCTGCGCATCGAGGGCCGGCCCTACACCACGATCGAGACCGAGCTGGTCAAGCGGCTGGTCGAGGTGGTGCTGTCCGATGCCGAGCAGGCGTTCCGGCCGCTGTCGCCGGTGACCTTCACGATCGACCGGCTCGAGACCAACCCGCGTTTCGCCGCGATCAGCCGTCCCGCCAACGCCGCGATCCTGGTTCGCCTGCGCATCGACATGGAAGACCGGGGCGGCAATATCGAGCTGTTGCTGCCTTACGCAACCATCGAGCCGATCCGGGGCGTCCTGCTCCAGATGTTCATGGGCGAAAAATTCGGCCGCGACCCGGTCTGGGAGGGCCATTTCGCCACCGAGATCGTGCAGGCCGAGATCGCCGTCGACGCCGTGCTCTACGAGGCCGACATTCCGCTCAAGCAGCTGATGCGGCTCAAGGTCGGCGACACGCTGCCGCTGGAGATGCGTGCCGACGCCAACGTCACCGTGCGCTGCGGCGACGTCACGCTGACCGAGGGACGGATGGGCCGGGTCGGCGACCGCGTCGCCATCCGTGTGACGAAACCCTTGCGCAAGCCAAGTACGACACTTGCGATGTTCGAGAAGGTGGACGAGCAGAACAAGATGATGGAGGCCCCATGAACCACTCCCTGGGAATGGCAATCGAGACGCTGGTGGCTATCCTGCTGATGCTGACGATCGTCTACTGCGTCATGCTCAACAAGCGGCTGACGCGGCTGAAGGCGGACGAGCATTCGCTGAAGGCGGTCATCGGCGAGCTCATCACCGCGACCGAGATCGCCGAGCGCGCGATCGGCGGGCTGAAGCTCGCCGTGCGCGACGTCAACGAGAACCTGGGCAGCCAGCTCGCGGCGGCGACCCAGATGTCGGACCAGCTCTACAAGCAGCTCGGCGAAGCCGACAACGTGGTGCGGCGCCTGTCCAAGATCGCGATTGCCGCGCGTCCCGTGACGAACCCGGAAACGGTCGCCACGCCTACAGCAAAACCCTCGTCGGCGAAGGCGGTGGCGGCTGCGGCCGAAGCCTTCTCCGAGCGCCGACGATCCAACGGCCTTGCCGCATGAAGCCTGGGTATGAAGTCCTTCCGTAATATCCGCGTCATTCCGGTCGTCCTGGTTGCCGTCGCAGGTCTTGCCACGCTGAAGGTGGCGGGCCTCGTGATCAACGGCGGCTATGTCTTCGACTACAAGCCGAACCAGACCAAGAAATCCTGGGCGCAGGAGAATCTGAATTTCCCGACCGGCCGCGAGGATCCGGATATCACCGGATCGACCCATGGCGCGCCAAAGGAGGCGCCCAAGCCCGCCGCGCCGGAGACCAAGCCCGATGGCATGGTGGTCAAGGTGGAGGAAGGCCAGCCGCAGGTCTCGGCCTCGGAGCGTGCGATCCTGGAACGGTTGCAGGCGCGGCGGCAGGAGATCGAGGCGCGCCAGCGCGAGATCGACATTCGCGAAAGTCTGCTCAAGTCGGCCGAGAAGCGCATCGAGACCAAGGTCGAGGAGATGAAGGCCGTGGAAACCCGCATCTCCGCGACGCAGGCCGAGCAGAAGGCGGCCGAAGCCCAGCGTATGAAGGGCCTCGTGACCATGTACGAGGGCATGAAGCCCAAGGACGCCGCGCGGGTGTTCGACCGGCTGGAGATGGGCGTGCTGATCGAGATCGCCTCGGCGATCGCGCCGCGAAAGATGTCGGACATCTTGGGGCTGATGTCGCCGGAGGCCGCCGAGCGGCTCACCGTCGAGATGGCCCGACGTGCCAATGGCGGCGGCGATCAGTCGGCCTCGGCCGGCGATCTTCCCAAGATCGATGGCAAGCCGACGCAAAAGCCGAATTGAGGCCGCGAGGCGAAGCGCGCCCTTGCGACCCGCGCGTTATCGCGTGGTCGCTCGCCTCGGCCCAGCGGGACGGTTCGTGCGCCTAGGTCGCGAAGGCCTGTTGCACCTTGCGAACAGGCGGACGCAGCTGCTTGTCCACGCGAGGGAGGATATCGAGCTGCTGCTTGATCAGCGCCGCCTTTGTGATGCGCGTCACGAGCTGCAGGGTGCTATGGCAACAAGAGCATTCATATGTTTTCAGGGCATATCCTCTGGCGATGGGAACGATCGCTATGACCGCTCTTGCCCTGCTACACACAATGCAACCGGCTTCTCCGCTCATTGATTACCCCCAAAGCTAACCAATGCGATTCGCATCGCCGAGTTCACATCTGATTCAGAGTCGCGCGCGAACCGCAACGCCCCGAAGGTTGTGAGTGCGCGTGCTCGGCAACTCGTCAAGGCGGCAGATCAGACTCCCGTGGCGGATGTAGCTGAGGCAGGCGGCATCCTCTGAGACTGCGATGAGTTGACGCGCGCAACTGTGAAGTGGCGTACAGTGGCGCTCACGGCACCATCCTACGCTTTCGGCCATTCGCAATCGGCAGCGCAGGAGGAGGCCATGAATTACTCGTCCGCCGCAGAACGAGTCATCGAGGCCGTCAACCGGCTGCTCATAGCGGCGATGACCTCCGCATGGACATCCGCGCTAAGCCACCAGCATGCAGCGCCGCCGGAAGGCGACGAGGGCCACGATCATGAATCTTGTCTCGACGAAGCGAGTTCCCCGGCGCCCGAAGGCACCGGGGAGCAACATTGAAGACGCACTCGGCTTGAGGGCGTCACACGATCAGATCAACACATGGCGGAGAGCTGCACGTGCTGCGCAAAGGGATTGACGAGCCGCGACCGGCACCGCTTGCAGGTGCTAACAACTCCTTAATCCACTGCGTCTCAAATCCGAAAGTTGCGGATCGTCTCCCGCTCGATCCGGCACGGCGCGCTGCCCGCAGCGCAAATCAAGATATAGCATTAACAAGTCCTTAATTGGCGGGACCTACAGTCGACGGCACCGCCGGCGCCATTGCCGGCATGACCGCCGAACTGGAAGAAATGCCGCCAATGGCGCGAGAGGCTGCCGCTGGATTTGTGTCGCGAGCCCGCGCATTGGCACGGGGCCTGTCGCGACATGTCCGCGGGGCGACCTTGCTGGCGGCCTGTTCCCTGATTGGCCTAGCGGCGCCGGCCCGAGCGGCCGATCCGATCAGGGGCGAGGCGACCTTTTCCGCCGGCGGCGGCTTTGCCCGTCTGGTCATCAAGCTCGGCGAGGACGTTCCCTCCGAGGTGACGACCGCAGGCTCCATCCTCATCATCCGCTTCGACCGGCCCGTCGACGTTCCTGTCGATCGCGTTCCGGAAGGCGCGCCCGACTACGTCAACTCCGCGCGCCGCGACCCTGATGGCGGCGCCATCCGTCTGTCGCTGGCGCGGCGTGTCACCGTCAACACCATGAACGCCGGCGAGCGCACCTTCGTCGACCTCTTGCCCGAGGGCTGGAAGGGCCCGCCGCCGAGCCTGCCCATGGACGTGGTCAAGGAACTCGCCGAGCGCGCACGCGTGGCCGAGCGCGCGCTACGCGCCCAGCGCGCCGCCGCCGAGGCCAAGAAACGTCCGCAGATCCGTGTGCGTGCCTCGGTGCAGCCGACCTTCGTGCGCTTCGCGTTCGAGATGCCCGATGGCGTCGGCGTCTCCTCCGTGCTCAACGAGCAGAAGCTCACGCTCGTCTTCAACGCCAACCTCAATTTCGACCTGGCGGACGCGGTGGTCGCGGCGCCGCCGAACGTCGCCTCGATCAAGCAGAAGGCCGACATCGACCAGACCAATGTCGAGATCGCGCTGATCGGCGATTCCGACGTGCATTCGTTCCGCGACGAGAAGAACTATGTCGTCGACGTCTCCTTCCAACCCGACAAGGGCAAGTCGGCCGCGACGCCGGAGGCGGCGATCGCGCAGATGAAGCCCGCCGGTCAGGGACCCGCGCCTGTGCCGGAAAACCCGGCGGCCGAGAAGCCGAAGGATGTCCATCGCGAGATCGCGCCGCCCACATCGGACACGATCGCACGCGAAGCCAAGATTGACGTAAAGCCCGAGGCGAAGCCGGACGCGCCCGCCGTAATGCCGGTCGCCGAAGCGCCGAGGCCGGCGCGCGCGACTGAGGCTGCGCACGTTGCGGAAGTGCCCAAGGAGACACCCAAGGAAGTCCCAACGCCCGCGGCGGCGGCTGCCGCAGCCCCGGCCGCGCCTGCCAAGCCTGTGGTTGCCGAAGCGCCCAAGCAGGCCGTGAACGAAGCGGCGAAGGAGCCGGTCAAGGAATCCCCGAAGGCACCCCCCAGCGAGACGCCCGCCGCTGCGCAGCAGGTCGTCGCCAGCGTCGATGCGCGCCGCGAGAGCGACGGCTTGCGCGTGACGTTCCCGCTTCAGGTGGCAACGCCGGCGGCGGCGTTCCGCCGCGGCGATACTGTCTGGTTGGTGTTCGACACGCCGAAGCCCATCGATGTCGAGGCGATCCGCAGCAAGGGCGGCGCCATGATCGGCGAGGTCGGCCGTATCCCGCTCGACAAGGGGCAAGCGGTGCGCATCCGCCTCACGCGGCCGCTGGTCTACTCGCTGACGAGCGAGGAGGTCGGCAAGGAGACCAATTGGATGTTGACGCTCGCCGACAAGATCCAGGCGACGCCGCTGCCGTTGATGATGTCGCGCAACATCACCGATCCGGCGCTCGCCAATATCGCGATCCCCTTCGCCAATCCGGGCCTCCTGCACAAGCTCACCGATCCCGATGCCGGCGATACGCTCTATGTCGTCACTGCGCAGCGGCCGGTACGCGGCTTCATCAAGCGGCAGGACCTCGTCGATCTCTCGCTGCTGGAATCCGCGCACGGCATCGCGATCCGGCCGAACTCCGATGAGGTCGGCGTCGAGGTCGGCTCCGACAAGGTGATCCTCGGCAAGAAGGGCGGGCTGACGCTGTCGCCGGTCGACATCTCGGCCGAGCGGGCGCCGACCGCGGTGCGCCCGGTGTTCAGCCCCGAAGGCTGGCGCAAGGGCCAGTCGGAAAACTTCATGGCGCGCCAGAGCGAGCTGATGACGGCGATCGCAGCGGTCGAGCCCGCGCTGCGCTCGCTGCCGCGGCTCGACCTCGCGCAGTTCTACATGTCGCGTGCCATGTATCACGAAGCGAAGGCCGTGACCGACGTGATGCTGACCGATCCCCTGAACAAGGAGGAGAGCGGTGCGCTGATCATGCATGCGATCGCGAGCATCCTGATCGGCCGCCCGGCGCAGGGCTTGAAGGACCTCGCCAATCCCGTGATCGGCAACAGCCACGATTCCCAGCTCTGGAAGGCGCTCGCCTATGCGCGGCAGGGCAAGTGGGCGGACGCGCGCGAGAAGTTCAAGAACGTCGAATTCGCCATCGCCTCCCTGCCGCTCGACATCCAGCGCATCGTGACGATGGACGCGATGCGTGCATCGCTCGAGGTGAAGGACTATGCCGGCGCCTCCAAGCGCCGCAGCGAGCTCGAGGTTGTCGGCATCCCGCCTGAGGCTGCTCCGGCCTTCGCCGTACTGCGCGGCCGGCTCGCCGAGGCGCTTGGCCACGACAAGGACGCGCTCGACGACTACAAGTTCGCGGTCGCCTCGAACGACCGTCCGGCTGCGGCCGAGGCCAAGCAGCTCGAGGTCGCGCTGCGCCAGAAGCGCGACGAGATCGGCAAGGAAGAGGCCCTGCGCGAGCTCGAGACGCTGTCAATGACCTGGCGCGGCGACGCGATCGAGGTCAAGACGCTGCAGATGCTGTCGCAGTTGTATGCCGAGAACGGGCGTTACCGGGATGCGCTCATGGCGGCGCGCACTGCGACCAGGCTCCAGCCGAACGCCGAAGCCTCGCGCCTGGCGCAGGATCTCGCGTCCGACCTGTTCACGCAGATATTCCTGGGGCCGAAGGGGGACGAGCTGCCGCCGGTCGAGGCGCTCGGGATGTTCTACGAGTTCCGCGAATTGACGCCGATCGGCCGTCGCGGCGACGAGCTGATCCGCCGGCTCGCCGACCGCCTCGCCTCGATCGATCTGCTCGACCAGGCCGCAGAGCTGCTGCAGTACCAGGTCGATCATCGCCTTGAAGGCGCGGCGCGCGCGCAGGTCGCCGCGCGCCTTGCCATGGTCTATCTCGCCAATCGCAAGCCTGACATGGCGATCACCGCGCTGCGCGCGAGCCGCATCAGCGATCTCTCCGGCGAGCTCCGGCAGCAGCGCCTGCTGCTCGAGGCGCGTGCGCAGAGCGACGTCGGCCGTCACGATCTCGCGCTCGACATCGTCTCCAACGTCTCCGGGCGCGAAGTGCTGCGCCTCCGCTCCGACATCTTCTGGGCCGCGCGGCGCTGGCGCGAGTCCGCCGAGCAGATCGAGCTCTATTACGGCGAGCGTTTCCGCGATTTCAAGCCGCTCAATGCGGTCGAGAAGAGCGATATCATTCGCGCGGCCGTCGGCTACGCGCTCGCCGACGACTCTATCGGCCTGTCGCGCTTCCGCGAGAAATACGCGCCGCTGATGAGCGAGAGCGCCGACCGTCTCGCCTTCGATATCGCCAGCAAGCCGGCCGCTGCCTCCAGCGCCGAATTCGCCGAGATCGCCAAGCTCGCCGCCAGCGTCGACACGCTCGACGGCTTCCTGCGCGAGATGAAGCAGCGCTTCCCCGACGCCACGGCGCGCGGACCCGGCACGCCGCAGGCCAAGGACGAGTCCGACCACACCGGCTCGCTGCCCACGATCCCCGTCGTGCGGCAGATCAAGACGACGCGGTAGGAACCCTGCTACCTCTGGATCTCTCGACAGGTGCCCGTCAGGCGGCAACCCAAAGCATCTTCATGCCGCGAGAGGGACGATATGAGCAAGCCTGCCAAGACCGAAGCCGAACTCATCGCCATGGCACGGGCCGAATTGAAGGCCCATGTCGATGGCCCGGACAGCTTCGCCATCTTGATCGTCCGTCACGGCCGAAAGCGTCGCCATGCTGGTCCAGATCGGCGACCACCTCAGCGAGCAGTATGACTTGAAGGGGCAGGGGCGGGTCCTAAGGCCATCAATTGCTGTGCTCAGGCGTGCCGGTAGCGGAAAGCTGTCTCAGAATGCCGATGAGCCTTTCCAGATCTTCAGCGCCAATATCGGTACCGAGATCGCCATGTATGAGCCGATTGCGCTTTTCTGAGAGCAGCCTCATTTGGTCGGCGTCGGTAGGGGTCAATAGCCCCTCTTGACCTAGAACTTCGACGAGGCGGCTAGGCGTCTGCGGACGGTCGAAGCGACCTTCGACCGACGCCCTGCCTTCGGCCTCGAACGTTGCCCATGCAAGCAAGAAGGCGGCACGCAAGGCGTCTATGTCGCGCAGCCTTTCGATCTCACTCAGAGCACCTTCGATTGCCTGACGCGACTGCACCGGAAGCGTTGTACCCAAAGATGTGGGGGCAACAAACAGCACCTTCAACTCCCACTCTCGCTGTTGAGCGAAGCGAGCGGCAACGTCTTTCAGACGTTCGCTCTGTCGCGTCGATGGTCTAGCGACCTCAAGAACGATTTTCTTTCCGTTTCCAGTTGCGACAGCATCGGGAACGAAGTCTCCGAGAAAGTCAGGAACCAGTGGAGCGCGGGGATGCACGAATACGTCGTATCCCTCCGACTCTAAGCGTGCGATCTCCCTCTGTAAAACCTGCTCCTCACTCCCAGATTCGGTCATCGCAGTTCCTCGAAGGGATCGTTGGATACCCTTACATATAGTAAAAACTCTAAGGGAAACTCGATTTCCATCCAGCGAACCCGCGCCCACGCCACGATGTTACCGAGGCGTGCGCCGGTGTCAATTTCACTTAGGGGTAGAAGGAGCCGCGGCCTATCTGGGTTTGCGCCTCACCCCCCGTAGCTCTGCACCAGACTTCCCGCCACCAGCGACCAGCCGTCGACCAGCACGAAGAAGATCAGCTTGAAAGGCAGCGAGATCGTCGCCGGCGGCAGCATCATCATGCCCATCGACATCAGTACCGAGGCGACGACGAGATCGATGATCAGGAAGGGCAGGAACAAGAGGAAGCCGATCTCGAAGGCGCGCTTCAGCTCGGAGATCATGAAGGCGGGGACGAGAATGCGTAAGGCGAGATCGTCGGGCGTGGCTGGCGGTGCCTCGCCGGAGAGATCCAGAAACAGCTTGAGGTCCTTCTCGCGCACGTTCTTCTGCATGAAGCCGCGCAAGGGGACGGAGGCGCGCTGGAGCGCATCCTCGACGCCGATCTGGCTGGCGACGAGCGGACGGATGCCCTCGTCGTAGGACTTTTGCAGCACCGGTCCCATCACGAAGAAGGTGAGGAACATCGCCAGCGCAATGATCACCGAGTTCGGCGGCGCAGTCGCGGTGCCCATCGCGGTGCGCAACAGTGACAGCACCACCACGATGCGCGTGAACGACGTCATCATGATCAGGATCGACGGCGCGATCGACAGCACCGTGAGCAGCGCGATCAGCTGGATCGCGCGTTCGGTGACGCCGCCGCCAGCGCCGCCGCCAAGATTGATGCTGATGTCCTGGGCATGCGCCGGCATCGCGAGCGAGGCCGCGCTGAACAGGACAGAAAGGAAAAGAACTCTACGCGGGAGGGCCGGCAATTTCACGAAGACGGCTTCGGACGGCCGAGCAGGGAGGCCATCTCGTCTTCGAGATTTTCAAAGCTGGTCTTTTCCGCGGCCGGCTTTGCAGGCGGGGCCGGCGGCGCCGGCGGCTCGTTGCGTGCGGCGCGCGGGGGAGCGGGCGGCGGTTCCGGTGCAACCGGAGGCGCGACCGTTTCGCCGGCCGGGCGGCGCAGCGCAGCCTCCAACCGCTGCGCCATCTCGGCGAGGTTCTGCTCGGCGCTCGAGGGCGTAGCGGCAGGTGCCGTCGGCGGAACGGCCGGAGCCTGCGGCACGGGCGGAGGAGGCGGTGGTGCAGCGGCGCGCTCGGCGCGCACGGGCGGCATCTTCGTCGGCTCGTTCCCGCGCGGCGGGCGCGGCATCAGCGGCGGCTCGCCGCGGGGGATGCGCGGCGGCAGCGGCTCGGGCCGTGGTTCGCGATCCGGACGTGGCGCGACCGGCTCGGGCGTAAAGCCCCCCAGGGGCGGCTCGCTGCGGCGCTCGGCCAGTGCAGGAGCAGGCCGGCGCACCTCGTCGGCGAAGGATGGGCGCGCGGGCCGCGGCGGCGGCTCGGGCATTTGCGGCTCGGGATGATCGAGCAGTTCGGGGCGCGGTGCTTCATCCGCCCAGCCGCCGGCATCGGGCATGGGGGCGAGGCGCGGCGGTTCGGCGGCGCTCGGACGTTGCGGGAGCTGGTCGCGGCTGGGCGCGGCGCGAACGATATTGGGCTCGACCACGATGTCCGTGGGGCCGCCGATCATCAGCAGGTGCTCGACATTGTCACGCCGGACCAGCACCAGACGGCGGCGGCCATCGACCGCGGCTGCGTCGATCACGGCGAGGCGGGGCATCCGGCCGCGCTGTGTGTTGGCGCCCAGCCGGCTGCTGCCGAATCGACGAACCAGCCATGCAGCGACGCCGATCAACGCCAGAACGACGATGAACGCGACGATGAAGGTGATAGGGCTGCCTTGCATACTTGTCCCCGACAAATGGCGCTTTTCTCGTGCCGATGGTCAGATTCGCCAACCACGGCGGACGATGCCCCAAACTGCGATTAGTTAACGTTCCACGGCAAGTTTTGCCGTCCCCAACTCTTAATAACCCATGAATCGCCCGATCCAAAACGACTTCTTGCCCAGTCCATGCGCCGCCAAACGGTTGGGTTAATGCCACTTTTCGGGGCGTAGAATCACGGGTCCGCAAGATCGTGCCTCGCTTGGGGACATGCGTCACGAGCGTCCTTAACCAGCTGTTAACCATACAGGCGGCAAATTCTGCCTAGCTTCGGACCTCAAGGTCCGCAAGGGGCGGAAGGAGCCGCGACGATGTCCATCAACGACCTCCCGGTGCTGTCGGCGCTTCGTACCAAGATGCAGTGGCACCAGGAGCGCCAGCGCGTCCTGGCCGAGAACGTCTCCAACTCCGATACGCCCAAGTTCCGGCCGCGCGACCTGGTCGAGCCGAAGCTCGACAAGACCGGCGCCGTAACGGGCTCGATGGGCCCCCTGGCGCTGACCGTCACCAGCGCCTCGCACATGAAACCATCAGGCGCGGCCTCGGGCTTCGACCAGAACAAGAATGCCGGCTTCGAGACGCGCCCTGCGGGAAACGCCGTCAATCTCGAGGAGGAGATGATGAAGGCCGCCAGCAACCAGATGGACTACGCGGCGGCGACCTCGCTCTATTCGAAGAGCCTGCATCTGCTCAAGACAGCGATTGGCAAGGGCTAGCGCATGATCCGGGAACAGCAGAGCTAGCGGAGGCAGATCATGGCGAATGACAGCAGCGACTTTGCCCGCTCGATGGCGATCGCGACCTCCGGCCTGCGTGCGCAGGCCGGGCGCATGCGGGTGATCTCGGAAAACATCGCGAACGCGGATTCGACGGCGCAGACCGCCGGCGGCGATCCCTATCGGCGCAAGGTTCCGACCTTCTCCTCCGCGCTCGACCGCACGCTCGACGCGCAGGTCGTCACGCTCGGCAGAATCAAGCCCGACCAGTCCGCCTTCCGCGTCAAATACGAGCCGAACAACCCTGCGGCGGATGCGGGCGGCAACGTCAAGTATCCCAACGTGAACTCGGTGGTCGAGATGACCGACATGCGCGACGCGCAGCGGTCCTACGAGGCCAATCTGAACATCATCAGTGCGACGCGCCGGATGATCCAGCGCACGCTCGACATCCTCAAGAGCTGAACAGGACACCTTAAGCCATGGCATCACCGACAATCGCCGCCAATGCTTACGCCAATCTCGCCCGCGTGCTGGAGAACAGCGGCGCCGGCAAGGGCAGCGAGCCGAGTGGGCAATCCTTTGCTTCGCTGCTGAAGGACGCCGTCGGCAGCGTCATGGAGTCCGGCCGCAAATCCGACGCGCAGACGGTGGCGATGGCAGCCGGCAAGGCCAATGTGATGGACGTGGTGACGGCGGTCGCAGACACCGACGTCGCGGTGTCCACGCTGGTCTCGGTCCGCGACCGCGTGATCGCAGCCTATGAAGACATCATGAAGATGCCGATCTGATTTTTCGCGCTGGCGCTCGCCCCAGGCGTCATCGCGAGCGCAGCGAAGCAATCCAGAATCTTTCCGCGGTGGCAGTCTGGATTGCTTCGCTTCGCTCGCAATGACGAGGAGGGAGCGTTCGTTCCTCGCCGTGGTGGCGGGATGAAGATTGAACAAGGAATTCTGACCATGACCGGACCCGAGACCCTCGACGTCGCACGCGATGCGATCTGGACCATCGTGATCGTGTCCTCGCCGCTGATGGTGGTCGGTCTCGTGGTCGGCGTCGTCGTGTCGCTGTTCCAGGCGCTGACGCAGATCCAGGAGCAGACGCTGATCTACGTGCCGAAGATCCTGGCCATCTTCGCCACGATGCTGTTGGCGCTGCCATTCATGGCCGACTCGCTCCACGCCCACATGCTGCGGATCTCGTCGCGAATCATCGGCGGCTGAGGCACAATGCGTGAACTATGCGCATCGACGTCTCGCTGCTGCCGGCGCTCGCCGCTTCCTTCATGCTCGCCTTCGCCCGGGTCGGCGCAATGGTGATGCTGCTGCCCGGCCTCGGCGAGACCAACATCCCGACGCGGATCAAGCTCTCGATCGCGCTGCTGCTCACGCTGATCATCCTGCCGCTGCATCGCAATGCCTATCATGTCGACATGGGGTCGCTGGCGCCGCTGCTGGTGCTGATGCTGCATGAGATCGCGATCGGTATCGTGCTGGGGGCGACCGCGCGCGTGACGTTGTCGGCGCTCCAGGTTGCGGGATCGGTGATCGCGCAGCAGATGGGGCTCGGCTTCGTCACTTCGGTCGATCCGACGCAGGGACAGCAGGGCGTGCTGGTGGGCAACTTCCTGACCATGCTGGGGGTGACGCTGCTGTTCGCGACCGACAGCCACCATCTGGTGATCGCCGCACTGAACGACAGCTATACGATCTTCTCGCCGGGCGAGACCGTATCGAGCGGCGACGTCGCCTCGCTGGCAACGCGCGCCTTCGCGGCCGCCGTTCGCCTCGGCCTGCAGCTCTCGGGACCGTTTCTGGTGTTCGGCCTCGTCTTCAACATCGGGCTCGGTGTGCTGGCGCGGCTGATGCCGCAGATGCAGGTCTATTTCGTCGGCGTGCCGCTGTCGATCTTCGCAGGCTTCCTGGTGCTCGCCGTGGTGCTCACCGCGATGATGGGCACCTTTCTCGACTATTTCATCGGTGTCATGCACCAGATGATGCCGCTCAAGTGACAGGGGTCGATCGATGGCGGACGACAACGATCCCGAAAGTCAAACAGAAGACCCGACGCAAAAGCGCCTCGACGATGCGCTCGAACGCGGCGACGTCGCCAAGAGCCAGGAGATCAACACCTGGTTCATGATGGCGGGCGGCACACTCGTCGTCTCGACCTTCTCGGGCTCGGTCGGCAGCGGGCTGCTGACACCGATGCGCAACCTGCTCGCCAATTCCTGGATGATCAAGACCGACGGGAAGGCCCTGCTCGCGCTGACCCAGCAGATCGAGTTCGCCGTCCTTGCCGCGATCGGCGTGCCCCTGTTGATGCTGGTGCTGGCGGCCATTGCCGGCAACATGCTGCAGCACCGTCTGGTGTGGTCGGCCGAGTCCCTCAAACCCAAATTCAGCAAGATTTCGCCCGGCGCCGGCTTCAAGCGCATCTTCGGCAAGCAGGCGGCCGCCAATTTTCTCAAAGGCATCGGCAAGCTGGTCGCCCTCAGCGTGGTCATGACCATGATCCTGTGGCCGGAGCGGCATCGCATGGAGGCGATGGTCAGGCTCGATCCGGCGGCCATGCTCGGCGCCAGCACCAGCATGACCATTCATCTGCTCGGCGCGGTGGTCGCGGCGCTCGCGATCGTCGCCATCGCCGACTATTTCTTCCAGTACCGCAGCTGGTTCCAGCGGCAGAAGATGTCGCTTCAGGAGATCAAGGAGGAGTTCAAGCAGTCCGAAGGCGACCCGCACATCAAGGGCAAGATCAGGCAGCTGCGGCAGCAGCGCGCCAAGAAGCGCATGATGGCGGCGGTTCCCAAGGCGTCCGTGATCATCACCAACCCGACCCACTATTCGGTGGCGCTGTCCTACGAGCGCGGCATGACCGCGCCGATCTGCGTCGCCAAGGGCGTCGACAACCTCGCCTTCAAGATCCGGGAGATCGCGCGCGAACACGACATTCCGATCGTCGAGAACGTGGCGCTGGCGCGCGCGCTCTACGCCACGGTCGACATCGACCAGGAAATCCCGACCGAGCACTATCATGCCGTCGCCGAAGTCATCGGCTATGTCATGCGGCTGAAGCGCGGATTCGGCGGCGGGCGGGGGTAAAAGACCCGAAAAGTACCGGAAATGGCCGTAATCTGGGAATCAGCGTACCTTTCGCCCCTGCTGCCCTTGCACCTCAGGGTCCGATTCAGGCAGGGAGGACCCCACGCGCCCCGTGACGCGTTGATTCTCTGCCGACAGGCTGCGCCAGCTCGAGATGACTGCTGAGACCGACCATGACCTCACACGCGAGCCCGTTGCGACGCAAGAGCCGTCGCCGCGCTCGGGCAGCATCGCGTTGGTGCTGCTGGTGGCCGCAGGCCTCGTCGCGGTCGCCGTCGGGCTGATGACGCTCGGGCGCGCGCAGGCGCAGCCCTATATCCTCGGCATCCTCGCCGTGCTGGCGATGGTCGGCCTGTTCAACCTGTTCGCCTTTGCCGCCGGCATCATCCGCTTCGCCGACCGTAATCTCGACGACCCGATCATCGCCCGCATCTCCGATCACGCATTTGACGGGCTCGCCGTCACCGACGCGCGCGGACACGTGGTCTATTCCAACGCGGCCTATCTGACGCTGACCGGCGCCAGCGGCCCGCAGGACGTGCGGCCCGTGGAGCGCGTCTTCATCGGCAACCCCGACGTCTCCGAAGCCGTGTTCCGCCTGCTCAAGGCCGCCCGCGAGGGCAAGCGCCAGCAGGAAGAGGTACGCATCTCCGGCCACGACGGCAGCCAGGGCCGCTGGCTGCGCATGCGCGTGCGCCCCCTCGGCACCGGCAAGCGCGAGGCGAAATATGCGGTGTGGTCGATCGCCGACATCACCCGCGACCGCGAGCGCCAGGAGGACGTGTTCCAGGAGCTGCAGCACGCGATCGAATATCTCGATCACGCGCCGTGCGGCTTCTTCTCGGTCAATCCGGCCGGCGAGCTCGCCTACGTCAATGCGACGCTGGCGAACTGGCTCGACTACGACCTCGCCGAGATCGGCTCGGGCGGATTGAAGTTGACCGATATCGTCTCCGGCGACGGCGCCTCACTGCTGACCTCGATCGTGGCGGTGCCGGGCGAAGTGAAGACCGAGGTCTTCGACATCGACCTGCGCATGCGCACCGGCAAGACCATGCCGGTGCGGCTCTATCACAAGCTCGCCTTCGGCGCCGACGGCGCGCCGGGGCCGTCGCGCACGCTCGTGATCAGCCGCGCCCGCGACGAGCGCAGCGATCCCGACCGCGCCGCCGAAGTCCGCTTCATGCGCTTCTTCGACCATACGCCGATGGCGATCGCGACCGTCGACCGCGCCGGCAACGTCGTGCGCGCCAACGCGCGCTACGCCAAGCTCGGTCAGGCGCTGGGGCTGGACAGCGCCTCGAAGTCGATCTTCCGCGCGGTCAATTCGCGCGACCGGCACCTCTTGATCGCGGCCATCAACCAGGCCGCGGAAGGCCAGGCCGACATCGCGCCGGTCGAGGTGGCGCTGGAGGGGACCAAGGAGCGCTGGGGCCAGTTCTTCGTCACGCCGGTGGATGCCGCCGAGAACGAGGCGGAAGCCGCCATCGTGCACATGCTCGAGACCACCGAGCGGCGCGCGTTGGAGAACCAGATCAACCAGTCCCAGAAGATGGAGACGGTCGGCCAGCTCGCCGGCGGCATCGCCCACGACTTCAACAACGTGCTGTCCGCCATCATGATGGCGAACGACTTCCTGCTGAACGCGCATAAGCCGACCGACCCCTCGTTCCAGGACATCATGCAGATCAAGCAGAACGCGACGCGGGCCGCGACCTTGGTGCGGCAGCTGCTGGCATTCTCGCGGCGGCAGACGCTGCGGCCGCAGGTGCTCGATCTCGGCGACGCGCTTTCCGATCTCACCATGCTGCTGCGCCGGCTGATCGGCGAGAAGGTCAAGCTCGACCTCGTCCATGGCCGCGACCTCTGGCCGGTGAAGGTCGACGTCTCCCAGTTCGAGCAGGTGATCGTCAACCTCGCGGTGAACGCGCGCGACGCCATGCCCGGTGGCGGCAAGCTGATCATCCGCACCGCCAACGTCACCACCGACGAGGCAGGCAAGCTCGCCTACAAGGGCATGCCGGCTGCGGACTATGTCCGGATCGAGGTCGCCGACACCGGCACCGGCATTCCCGCCGACATCCGCGATAAGATCTTCGAGCCGTTCTTCTCGACGAAGGAAGTGGGTAAAGGCACCGGCCTCGGGCTCTCCACCGTCTACGGCATCGTCAAGCAGACCGGCGGCTTCATCTACGTCGATTCCGAGCCGGGGCAGGGCACCTCGTTCCACATCTTCCTGCCGCGCCATCTCGCCGAACCGGAGGTGCAGGTCGAGCAGCCCGCGGCTGTGGCCAGCACGACCAATGGTGCCGCGAAGGAAGCAGCGCCTGCGCCGACGGAGGCCAAGCCGCGCACCGACCTCACCGGGCAAGGCACCATCCTGCTGGTCGAGGACGAAGAGGGCCTGCGCGCCTTGAACGCCCGCGGCCTGCGCTCGCGCGGCTACACCGTGGTCGAGGCCGAGAACGGCGTCGAGGCCATGGAGGTGCTGGAGGAGCAGAGCGGGGCGATCGATCTCGTCGTCTCCGACGTCGTCATGCCCGAGATGGACGGCCCGACGCTGCTGAAGGCGATGCGGGAAAAGAACCCCGACATCAAGTTCATCTTCGTCTCCGGCTATGCCGAGGACGCCTTCGAGAAGAGCCTGCCCGAAGGCCAGCAGTTCGACTTCCTGCCCAAGCCCTTCACACTGAGCCAGCTCGTGGCGGCGGTGAAGGAGACGATGACGAAGCAGGGGTGAGGCGAGGGGCGGCGCGCCGCTTCCGCATTCTCAGTCATTGCGAGCACAGCGCAGCAATCCAGAATCGTTCCGCGGTGGCAGTCTGGATTTGCTTCGTCGCAATTGCTCCTCGCAATGACGTGGCGAGAGAGCCATGCCTCCAATGACGAGGAAAAAGCGGAATTCCGGCCGTATAGCCGCCGGTATCCCTCGACCACCGTTCCCTCGCGCCCCCGGCCAAACCCCCGCGAAATATGGGCTTTTGCCACATCCCCGCGACTGAGGGCCGCAGCCATAAGTTCCGAAACCGGCTTCACTTTTCGGGAAGTCTGCCCATCTTAGGCGCACGTCCCCATGCCGGGGATTTGGGAAACGCACATGACTTTCTCGCTACGCTCCCGCAATCTCTTCAAGATGATCGCCGTCGTGCTGGCGCTTGCGCTGCCGACCGCGCTGGCGATCTCGTCCGCCGACGCGCGCGTCGGTGGCGGCATGTCGTCGGGTTCGCGCGGTTCGCGCACCTACTCGGCACCGCCGTCGACCACGACCGCACCGGGCTCGACCTCGCAGTTCAACCGCACCTACACCCAGCCGGGTGCGGGCATGAATTCGGCTGCTTCCGCGCCGGCGCGCGGCGGCCTGTTCGGCCGCGGCGGCGGCTTCCTGGGCGGCCTTGCGGCCGGCTTCCTCGGTGCCGGCCTGCTCGGCATGCTGTTCGGCGGCGGCCTGTTCGGTGGCCTCGGCGGCCTGTCCTCGATCCTCGGCCTGATCATCCAGATCGCGCTGGTGGTGCTCGTGGTGCGGCTGGCAATGTCCTGGTGGCAGCGTCGTCACGCCCCGCGGGCGGCCTATGCCAATGCTGACGCCGGCGCAGCGCCCGGACCGCAGACGAACTATCGCAGCGGCCTCGCCGGTGGCCTTGGCGGCTTCGGGTTCGGCGCCAACAACGCCCCGCTCGAGATCAAGCCGGATGATTACGAGGCGTTCGAGCGCCTGCTCGGCGAGATCCAGACCGCCTGGTCGAACGAGGATGTGGCCAAGCTGCACACGCTCGCGACGCCGGAAATGGTCTCGTATTTCGAGCAGGATCTTGCGCAGAACCGCGCGCGCAACGTCGTCAACAAGGTTACCAACGTGAAATTGTTGCAGGGCGACCTCGCGGAAGCCTGGCGCGAAGGCGAGACCGACTACGCCACGGTGGCGCTGCGCTTCGCACTCACCGACAAGACGATCGACCGCAACACCGGCGCGATCGTTGCTGGCAGCGAGCAGCCGGGCGAGGCGACCGAGATCTGGACCTTCGCCCGCCGGCCGGGCACCGGCTGGGAATTGTCGGCGATCCAGCAAACCAACTGATCGCAAGCGATCTAGCAAGGAGGGGCGTCGTGCTCAGGCACGGCGCCCTTTTCATTTGAGGTCACCACTCTCGCCACGCGTCGGCTGCGTGCTAGATTGGTCCGTCGCTCCACGCTCACGGACCACTTCCATGAAATACGAGCTCTACTACTGGCCTGAGATTCAGGGCCGCGGCGAATATGTGCGGTTGGCGCTGGAGGAGGCGGGGGCCGCTTACGTCGACGTCGCGCGCGGCCCGCGCGGAACGGCTGCGATGATGAAGATGATGGATGCGCAGAAGGGCACGCCGCCTTTCGCGCCGCCGTTCTTGAAAGCGGGCAAGCTCGTCATCGGGCAGACCGCCAACATCCTGCTCTATCTCGGCGCCCGCCATGGGCTTGCGCCGAAGACGGAAGCCGGCAGGCTCTGGGTGCACCAGCTTCAGCTCACCATCACCGATCTCGTCGTCGAGATCCACGACACCCATCATCCGCTCGGGCCCTCGCTCTATTATGAGGATCAGAAGGCGCCGGCGAAGAAGCGCACGGCCGAGTTCTGGGGCGAGCGCGTGCCGAAATATCTCGGCTATTTCGAGCAGCTTCTCGCCGGGGGCGGCGGCACCTATGTCACCGGTCGCCGCCTGACCTACGTCGACCTCTCGCTATTCCAGATCGTCGATGGACTGCGCTATGCCTTCCCCAAGCGCATGAAGGCGTTCGAATCCGATGTCCCAGGTCTTGTGGGTCTGCACGACCGCATTGCCGCGCGGCCGAACATCAAGGCCTATCTCGAAAGCGAGCGCCGCATTCCCTTCAACGAGCAGGGCATCTTCCGGCGCTATCGCGAGCTGGATCATTAGCCGCTTTCGTGCGGACCATGAGGTGCGCTCACCAGACGCCGGGGATGAGGCGATAGTGCACCCGCGCCGCATAATCGGTGTAGCCCGGCAGGCCCTCGCGCAGCGTGCGCTCCTCGATCAGGATGCGGACGGCGAGCAAGGCGATGAAGAGCGGCATCATCGCAAGTCCCCACCACGAGCCCAGCAGCAGCGGCAGGCCGGCGAAGAACAGGACCATGCCGCTGTACATGGGATGGCGGACACAGGCGTAGGGACCGGTCGAGATCACGCGCTGCGCGCGGTCGGCTTGCAGCTTCACCACGGGCGCGGCGAACGAGTTCTCGCGGAAGACCCACATGGTGAACAGCGCGCAGAGCAGGAACAGCAGGAAGCCGAGAATCAGCAAGGCAAGCGGCATCTCGGATGCGAGCGAACGCCGGTCCAGCCCCATCACGATCAGCCAGGCCAGCATCGCGACGATGAACGCGGTGATGAAGGCCTTGTCGGCCGGAGGCTGGTCCCTCTGGATGACCGGACGCAGACGCTCCGCCAACAATGCCGGATCCAGCCGGTAGAGCCACCAGCCGCAAAGCGGACCGAGCAGAGCGAGGTAATGAGGAACGCCCACGCCGAAGGCCAATCCAGCGTGCCGGCGGCCCCGAACAACAGCGCGCCCATCGCGACTGAAGATCGTGTTCTGCAGCAAGAGACGTGCGATCATGCGCAGCTCCCAAGGCTCGGGCGCGCATGATATTGGTCCGGCTATCCGGCAAAGATGCGGCCGAGACGCGCGCAACGGCCGATCGACCGGATCGGCCGCTTCGGCTTTGGCAAGCCTGATCAGGCGAGTTGATCGATCCGCGTGCCCTGACCCGGCGGCAGCGGCGCGGGCGGCTGCGGCTTAAAGGTCGGATCCTCGTCCTTGACCTTGGTCTGATCGTCCTGCTGCTTGGTCGTGTCGTAGCTCGGCACCACGATCGCGATCGGCGGCGGTGCAACGGTGGAAACCTTCATCCGCAAATCCTCACACATGAATACAATCGAGCGTGTCCTGCGATGAGCGAAATTTCCTTCAAGGCAATCGTTAAAATGCGAGGGATCGGGCATGGGATCCGTTTTGCTTCCGCAAGCATACGATCGGAGAGGACAACGGCTCTCTCCTCGTCATTGCGAGCGAAGCGAAGCAATCCAGAGTCCCTCGGCGGAAAGATTCTGGATTGCTTCGCTGCGCTCGCAATGACCGAGTGTGTGGCGGCCGGCGAGGCGATGCCTCGCGTCGCGAGCGCGTGGCCGAAGAGAAGGCGAGTGTCCTATTCGTCCTTGCCGCGCGTGATGGCGATGGACGCCTCCGTCTTGGTGCGCGTGCATTCCATGTTGAGTCGCCGATAGCGCATGTTGATCTTGTCGCCGCGCAATAGGCCCATCCGCTTCAGGCAGCGCGTCCCGCCCGTCGTGGTGTCGTCCTTGGTCACGGTGAAGACGATCGCCGCCATCGATCCGACCAGCGCATAGAACTCCGGCTTCGGCTTGCGATCACTCTTGGCATAGAGCTCGATCGAATACTTGTCGCCACGGCAGCCCACCGACAGCTCCTTGGCGGCCGGGTGCGAAAGATAGACGATGTTGGCGGCGCGGAAATTCACCTTGAGGCGGTCGATCTGGTTCGCCAGCTCCTTGGCGCTGTCGTCACAGCGATCGGCGTGCGCAGGCGAGGAGAGGGTCACAAGACCGGTGATGGCGGCGGCGACCAGGATCGCGCCGCGGACGTTCAGTTTCAAAATCATGATGAAAAGCCCCTTAGGGCGCGCATTCAAGCGTCGCCGGGTGCGAAGCGCAAGGGCAGGGTCTTCCTTGCTGGCAGGTGCGTGACATAAAGAACACATGAGCAAGGAGCAGGTAAAGGCAATCCTGGACCGCGTTCTGACCTGGCCGCCCGAACGCCAGGAGGACGCAGCGAAGATTCTGATGCTCATGGAGTCGCAGGACTACAGCGTCTATCGGCTAACCGACGAGCAGGTCGAGGAGGTTCGCCGCCGTCGGTCGGATTCCGAATGCGCGACGGCTCACGCTCGAGGAGTTCAAGGAGCGCCTCAAGTAGTACTTCAAGCAGCACCCGGGCGAATGAAGGTCGTCAGTCACGCGTCGGCGGCTCGTGATCTCGATGAGATCATTGACTGGATTTCCCAGGGCAATCCCATTGCAGCCGCCCGTATAGCATCGGGGCGAGGATCGAGTGTCTTGCCGCTTCAGGCCTGCCCAACATAGGTCGTCCGGGTCTGCTTGAAGGGACGCGGGAGCTTGTGGAGGCTCCCTACGCGGTCGATCAGTCAGACCAGGTGGCGAGGGATCGTGAAATCCAGGGGTCCCCATGAGCCGGGCGGGCTTCCCGGGCGCTTCCCTTTGCGGCAAAAAAGCTTAGAACGCTTCTATGCTGAGAGGCCCGCCAGGGCCGCAAAACCCCGAGATTTGCCCCATGAACGCTCCCACCGCTTTCCCCGACCAGTCCAAGCCTGTTCCGCCCTACAAGCACACCCCGCTGTTCCCGCTGGGCAAGGACGAGACACCCTACAAGAAGATCTCGTCCGAGGGAGTCAGGGTCGAGAAGGTCCTCGGCAAGGACATGTTGGTGGTGTCGCGCGAGGCGCTGCGGGCGCTGTCGGAAGCGGCATTTGGCGACATCAACCATTATCTGCGGCCCGGCCATCTGAAGCAGCTCCGCTCGATCCTGGAGGACAGCGAGGCGAGCCCGAACGACAAGTTCGTCGCGCTGGACTTTTTGAAGAACGCCAATATCGCCGCCGGCGGCGTGCTGCCGATGTGCCAGGACACCGGCACCGCGATCATCATGGGCAAGAAGGGCTGCAACGTCATCACCGACGGCGACGACGAGGCGGCGCTGTCCGAAGGCGCGCGCGATGCGTATCTGCGCCGCAATCTGCGCTATTCGCAGGTCGCGCCGCTTTCGATGTATGAGGAGAAGAACACCGCCAACAACATGCCGGCGCAGTGCGAGATCTACGCCGAGGGCGACGACGCCTACAAGTTCATGTTCATGGCGAAGGGCGGCGGCTCCGCCAACAAGAGCTTTCTGTTCCAGGCGACGCCCTCGGTGCTGACCAAGGACCGGCTGCTCGCTTTCCTCAAGGAAAAGATCCTGACGCTGGGCACCGCGGCGTGCCCACCCTATCATCTCGCCATCGTGATCGGCGGCACCTCGGCCGAGCTCTGCATGAAGACGGTGAAGCTCGCCTCCGCCCGCTATCTCGATGCTCTGCCGACCCACGGCTCGCCTGATGGCAACGCCTTCCGCGACATCGAGATGGAGAAGGAAATCCACAAGATGACGCAGTCGCTCGGCGTCGGCGCGCAGTTCGGCGGCAAATACTTCTGCCATGACGTCCGCGTGATCCGCATGCCCAGGCACGGCGCTTCGCTGCCGATCGGGCTTGGCGTGTCGTGCTCGGCCGACCGCCAGGTGCTCGGCAAGATCACCAAGGACGGCGTCTATCTCGAGGAGCTCGAGCACAACCCGGCGCAATATCTGCCACAGGTCGAAGAGTCGCTCGGCGGCGAGGTCGTCAAGATCGATCTCAACCAGCCGATGAAGGACATCCTGGCGACGTTCTCGAAATATCCGATCAAGACGCGGGTCTCGATGACCGGCACCATGATCGTCGCGCGCGATAGCGCCCATGCCAAGCTGCGCGAGCGGCTGGAGAAGGGCGAGCCGCTGCCGGATTATTTCAAGAACCATCCGGTCTATTACGCTGGTCCCGCCAAGACGCCCGAGGGCTACGCCTCCGGCGCGTTCGGTCCGACCACCGCGGGCCGCATGGATTCCTTCGTCGACCAGTTCCAGGCCGCGGGCGGCTCGATGGTGATGGTGGCCAAGGGCAACCGCGCGCCGGCCGTGCGCGAGGCCTGCAAGAAATACGGCGGCTTCTATCTCGGCTCGATCGGCGGCGCCGCGGCGAACCTCGCCGAGCACTGCATCAAGAAGGTCGAGGTGCTCGAATATCCCGAGCTCGGCATGGAAGCGATCTGGCGCATCGAAGTCGTCGACTTCCCCGCGTTCATCATCATCGACGACAAGGGCAACGACTTCTTCAAAGAGTTGAATTTGGGCTAGCTGCTCCATCCGCGCTCGTGTGCGGACGATGATGCCCGTGCCCTAACAATCGTCATGCCCGGGCTTGTCCCGGGCATCACGTTCCTGGTGCGGCGAAGAAGACGTCGATGGCCGGGATAAGCCCGGCCATGACGGCAGGAAGCTGCGACGTTCTAAAGCATGATCCGGAAAAGTGCGAAGCGGTTTTCCGGAAAGATCATGCGTAAACAACAAGCTAAAGCGCGATGACGATTCATCCAAATCTCATCGCGCTTTAACTGCAATTCGTGACTTGATTCGAGCACAGCGCGCGCCACCAGCCGCGGACGCCATCGTGGCTCTCGACGAGACCCCAGAAGCCGCTGCAGGCCAAGATGCGTTTCGGTCCGCCGTCGCCATCAATCGGTCCGCCGAGTTCGCGTTGTGCTGGCGTCCATTTGGCATCGATGAAAGGCGCCTGGAACAGCCCGCCCGCGCGCGTGTAGCCATTGGCGTAATTCGCCCCGACCTTGTTCGACGCGACCCAGCCGCGTCCGGCATAGGGCTTTGGCGCACTGCGCGGATATCGCTTCTCGTCCTCGTAGTCCTTGCCCGGGGGCCTCGCGCCTTCGATCAGAAACCAGCCGCCCTTGAAACCGATGATGCGGAATTCGGTGAGCCAGCCGCCGTCGGGAGTGTTCTCGGCGCCGCCAAGCTTCAGCCGGTAGGGCGGCGGCAGAGTGCCGAGCACACGCGCCGTCGCTGACGGCTCGGCGCGCACGTTGAGGCCGTTGGGATCCTTGTCGATGGACCAGGCGCCGAGACTGCAGGGCTCGGTGCCATCAGGGAGCGTCGTGCGCCTGCCGGCGAGCTCGGCGTGCAGCTTTGCGAAATCGCTGTCGTCGTCATCGCGATCGTTGCGCGGCTTGATCTCGGCTGACACCGCGCGTGTAGCGTCGGGTGTGAGCGTGACGACGAGGGCCTGGCGCGCCGCGAACACGCTCGCCGGTGTCTTCGGATCGTTCGATGTCGCGGGATAGACGGCGAGATAACCGGTCGAACCCTCGGTTCGGTAGGCGGTGCCTGCGATATAGCCTGCCGGCACCATGGCGAGCGCACTTGCGCGCCACGCCGGTTCGGTGTCATCGGCGCGCGCGGCTTGTGCCGCGACAGACAGCACCGCCGCGGCGATGAGACGGAGCGGGCGCATCATGGGGCGCGCGGCGTTAAAGCGCGATGAAATTTGGATGAATCGTCATCGCGCTTTAGCTTGTTGTTTACGCATGATCTTTCCGGAAAACCGCTTCGCACTTTTCCGGATCATGCTTTAGGCCCGCGCGCCCGTGAACGGGAAGCTGCCCATCGGACCGATGCCCATCTCGCCGCTGATGCTGTCGCCGGAGACCGTGCCGGTGAATTCGAGCGTCAGCGGCATCGGGTTGGTGATCGAGACCTTCCAGGAGACGTTGTTGCCAGAGACGGTGCCGTCGAAGATCTCGGCCGTATTACCTTCCGCGCCCTGCGTGCCCGTGAGTGTGCCGTCCGCAGCGGTCAGGCTCAGCGTCGCCTGGCGCTCGCCCATCGGCGTCGTCATGGTCAGATTCCAGTTGCCGTCTACGGCCATTCCCGTCTCCCGAGCAAATTTCGGCGGTCCGCGACCATCCACGGCCGTCCTGAGCGAGCCTATAGCTCAACTCGCAGTTCCTGCCCAACCCTGCGATAGGGCATTTAGGCGCGGGCGGCGGCGCGCCGCCGGCTGGTGACGACGAGCCGCAGCACCACATACTGCACGGCGAAGGCCAGGATCTTGGCGCCGCCGGCAACCACCGTGATGTAGAACGCCCACAGCTTCAGATCGCCCGTGGAGGCGACCACGATCATGCCGACGCCGATCACGAACATCAGCCCCGCCCAGACGTAGCCTGCAGCCGTGACATATTCCGGAACTGTATCGGCGACGATCGGCGGCATGTAGCGCAGCATCCAGCCGCGCTTGAGCATGATGAGGCCGATCGCGAAATGCGCGATCGAGGGTTTTGCCAGCATGAAGCGCGGATCGTTGGTCAGCAGCGTGACCGTGCCCAGCACGACGACGAGCGCGAGGCTCGCATAGGTCATGTAGTTGAGCGGCTGCCCCTTGACGCGGGCGTAGATCACCTGCGCGATCGCTCCGGCGATCGCCACCGACGTCGCCAGGATGACGTTGTCGGTGATGAGATAGACGGCCAGGAAGACGATAGCGGAGAGGAAGTCGGAGGCGAGGCGGGCGAATACGTCCTTCATCATCGATCCTGTTCAGCGGGCGTCGGGAAGAGCGCGGGCGGGCGTACCGTACTTGATCTGGCGATACTCGGGATACCACTTTGTGAAGTAGATCGCACTGTTGCGGGCGGCGAAGGCGACCGCAAGGCTCGACCAGAGCGGCAGGCCGGGGACGTAGAGCAGCACGAGATTGGCGGCCGCCATCAACAGCGCGGCCGCGGTCCACGCGCCGGTGATGATATAATTGGCGCGGAGAAAGCCGGGCATTGCCGCCGTCTCGGCCGGTACCGATTCGAGCGCATATTGCAGCGTGAAGGGATGGCGGACCAGCATCGAGCCGAGCGAGATCAGG
This sequence comes from Bradyrhizobium sp. STM 3561, assembly GCF_045571455.1. NCBI lineage: Bacteria > Pseudomonadati > Pseudomonadota > Alphaproteobacteria > Hyphomicrobiales > Nitrobacteraceae > Bradyrhizobium > Bradyrhizobium sp. STM 3561. The sequence goes on along the minus strand of NZ_CP120695.1, from coordinate 4,134,986 downwards.
AAGATGCCGATGTCGACCAACAGCTTGATGCGGAGCGTGTCGATTGCCGGGTCGAACAGCGCGAGGGAGAGGCCGATCGCGGCGAACATGACGGCCGAGCCTACCGCGAGGATCTTCACGGAGCGGCCGCGCACCACATCGATCGCGACGGTGACAAGACAGATCGCGCTGGCCGCGAACACGCTGATCATGGCCGAGGTCACCAGCGTCAGGAAAGTGAAGGCGCCGTAGGGCGCGAGGATCAGGAAAATCGTCATGGGCGCCTCGGTCATGCCAATCTTTACGATGTAAAGATCAATAATTCAGAGGCGAAGCCGGGTCAAGCGAAATCTTTACAGTGTCAAAATAACATAGGTAACTTCCAAGAGATGAAGTGCTGCAACGGCTTGGTCGGACACTTCGTCGGCCAATTCCGCCCAGGGCAGGCGCGACAGGAGTGGCAGCGCGGCGGCGGCCAAGAGGCCAAGGCAGAGCAGGACGCCGCCGTTGAAGACGACATGGCGGCTCCGCCGCAACCGGATCATCTGAAAGGCGAGTGCAGCGCCGGTCAAGGCGAGGACGGCAAGGCAGTCTGCGAAGATCGAGGGCATGTGCATGGAAAAGTCCTCTTTCGTCATTCCAGCGCGCGCGTCAGCGCGAGCATCCATCGGGCAGCAACACGTGTCGCGAAATGAATCCCGGGCTCGCGGCAATTGGCGCGCCACGGAATGACGGGAGCTACCCGGCTCCCACCCAATTGCCGTGGAAGCCGTCGGGCACGCGGTGGCCGAGCTGCACCAAGGCGGCGGGGCCAGCCTCGATGTCGGTGGCATTGAACACGGCGAGGTCGCTGCGGTTTTCCCGCGCGCGCCAGATCACCGCGAGCAGCCAGCCATCGCCCTCGGCCGCATCTTTCGACCGCTCGACGAACACCGGCTCGGAGATGGTGTCGCCGGCCGGCAGCAGATAGTGGCCGAGCCGCCTGCCATTGCCGTCGACATGAACGATGCCTGAGAGCGCGCCGAACATCGGCAGCTTCGGATTGGCGCAGGCGTACCAGCCGTGACGGCTCTTCAGCCCGGCGCGACGATCGTCGATACGCGGGAATTCGCCGGTGAGATCGTCGAGATATGTTTGCTGGAAACGGTCGGTATTGCCTGAGAGATCGAAGGTCCAGCGGCAGTGGCGCGCGCGCGATTTTTCCGGATCTGTCGGCCGGCCGTCGGGATGCGGAAACAGCGGCGCCTCCTCGAATTGCATGACGTCAGCGACGATGCGGTCGCCGTCCTCCCACGCATTCATGACGTGGAACACGTAGCAGGCCTCCGCACGAAACCAGACGATGTCCTTGGCCGTGCCGCTGCGCTTCATCACCCCGACATAGGCACCCTTGTCCGGCTCCCAGGCATAGGGCGGGCGTCCGCTCATCGCGCGCTCCATGCTGCCGGTGATGGGCAGGATGGGAAACAGCACATGGTTCGCGGTGACGATGAAGTCGTGCACCATGCTGGCATAGGGGGCCTCGAACCGCTCGAAGCGCGTCGCCTTGCCGGAGGCGTCGATCGATCCGTAGGAGAGAGCGGGCGTCAGCGGACCTGCGGCGTTGTAGCCGAAGAACACGAGCTCACCGGTGAGGGGGTCGATCTTCGGATGCGCGGTAAAACTGCCGGCGACGCGGCCCAGATAGTTGTGATAGCCGCGCGTCGCCAGCGTGCCCGGCTCGATCTCGGTCGGCAGATGCGCTTCTTCCAGCGCCAGCAGCTTGCCGGCATGGAAGAGGATGTTGGTGTTGGCGACGCCGCCGTCCGTGAGGTTGGCAGGGGCGTCCGGCAGCTTGCGGCCGAAGCCGCCGAACAGCGCGCGGCCGGCGTCGTGCTCGGCGAGCCATTTCGGCGTGCGGACCCAGCGGTTGCGATAGCTCGCACGTCCGTTCTCGATATGGAAGGCGTGCAGCATGCCGTCACCGACAAACCAGTGCGCGCCGGGCGAATCGAACTGCGGATTGGGGCCGTTGCGATAGAGCGTGCCGTTCAGCTCTCGGGGCAATTCGCCGACGATCTTGAGGAATGGTGCGTCAGCCTCGAACGGGATCGGCGCGATATTGTTGCGGCGCTCGGTGATGGCGTCGTGCTGCACGGCGATCCCTCCTATCTTTACATCGTAAAGATCGAATAGAGCCGATCGCGGCGTCCGTCAAGTGAAATCTTTACACTGTCAATATTGCGTCATATAGCTTGCAAATGGCCAAGACCGACACCAAGAGCGAAACGGCGCGAAGCTCGCGTACCCCCAGAAGAACGATCTCGACCGCGGCATCGCATCCGCCACGCCGCGCGACGAGCGCGAAAACCGAGACGCCGTATCATCACGGCGCCCTGCGCGAAGCGCTGCTCCTGGCCGCCGAACGCGTGCTCGAGCGCGATGGGCTTGCCGGCCTGACCTTGCGCGCGGTGGCACGCGAGGCGGGCGTCTCGCATGCCGCACCGACGCACCATTTCGGCGATCTCACCGGTCTGCTCAGCGAGCTTGCGGCGGTCGGCTTCCGCCAATTCAACGCGGCGATGGCGTCGGCCTGTGACACCGCGACCACGCCGCTGGAACGCGCGCTGGCGCGGCCGAAAGCCTATGTCGCCTACGCGCAGGCCCATCCCGGCATGTACGGCATCATGTTCCGCACCGAGCGCCTCGATTATTCCAGGCCGTCGCTGCACGAGGCGGCCGAAGCCTCTTTCGCCGGGCTTGCGAATGCCATCGCCACCATGCGGCAGGAGCGGATCAGCGGCGATACGCTGACGCTGGAGCAGGGCGCCGCGATCGCGCGGGCCTGGTCGATGGTGCATGGCTTCACCATGCTGCTGCTCGACGGCCGGCTCGAGGATATTTTGCAGCGGCTGCCGGCAGGCACCACGGCGGAGCAGCTTCTGGAGGCGATCTTGAAGTCGACGGTCGCCGCGAAATTTCCGACGTAGGGCCGCTGCTCGCTTAGTGCATGGTCGCCAGCTCGACCGCGCGGCCACGCGTGCCGATGATCATCACCTCGTCCTTGCCGCATGTGAAGCTGCGCGCCAGTTCGTCGGCCGCCTTGCGCGCGAGCTCGTTGGCATCAGCATTGGCGGCGGCATCGACATAGGCGACGTGGCAGACCGGGCCCGGTGGTAGCCGTGTCACGACCAGCATGGCCTTGGTGTTCGGTCTTCCCTCCTTATCGGGATCGGCGTTGTCGGCGATGTGCCAACGCTGGATCATCGCAAACGGCTTTGCGCCGGCCGCGCGCCATTCGACGGTGGTCTCGGACGAATTGAACGGCGCGAACCAGGTCTTGGCCGCCGGTTCCTCGGCGGCTTGCTTGCGATTGCGGCCGACCGACACGGTCTCGCGAAGATCATCCTCGGCAATCAGCACCGTCAGACCGTCCTTGCCCGGACACACCCGCATGGTGCTGCCGTCGAGCGTGCTGGGCTTGCCGATTTGGCGGCAATCTTTTGGTGCCGTCGAGGTGTAGGTGCTGCCCGCGGATTGGGCGCCGGCGCCGTTTAGGCCGACGCAAGTCATCAAGACAGCCAAGCCGGTGCTGACAATGCGGTTCATATGCGGCTTTCGATGCAGCGGGAACTCGGTACCATCAGACGTCTTGATTGTGGGCAAGGTTCAAACAATGACAGGATATACCTGACAGCGGCGCGGAATCGTTCTAGAAGAGCGGCTTCGCTTTAAGCCGATCCGGCCTTGTTCGCGTTCTCATTCCCTTGATCATGCCAGTCACCTCCAACAAACCTTATCGCGTCGGCCGCTCCAAGACCGGGCTCGGCCTCTTCGCCACCAAGCCGATCAAGAAGGGCACCCGGATCATCCGCTATTTCGGACCAATCCTGGACTCGCGGATTCCCGAGCAGGACGAGATCGAGAACAAATATCTGTTCGAGCTCAACGGGCGCTGGACCATCGACGGCTCCGTGCGCAAGAACCTCGCCCGCTACATCAATCATTCCTGCCGGCCCAACGCCGAGTCCGACGTCCGCCCACGCGAGCGCAAGGTCTATATCCGCGCCATCAAGAACATCGAACCGGGCGACGAGATCAACTACGATTACGGCACCGACTATTTCAAAGCCTATCTGAAGCCGATCGGCTGCAAGTGCGACTCCTGCGAGAAGAAGCGCAAGAAGCTCCGCGCCGAAGCGCGGGCCGAACGGGCCAAGGTGAAGGCTCGCACCGAGCGTAAGGCGACCAAGAAGGCGTCGACAAAAACGGCGAAAAAGAAGAAGCTCAACGGCCACGCCGTCGGCAAGCCCAACGGCCGCGCGCGGGGGTAGCCCGCGCTTGCACTTCTAGCTCCGCTGTCATGCCCCGGCTTGCCGCCTTCGCTAAAGCTCCGGCGTGCCGAGCACCTTTGTGGCCCGGCGTAGCCTTGGCGGACACGGGACCAGGGCATCCAGTACGCCGCGGCTTCTCCGCGTATGACTACGGCCTCTGGAATACTGTCGTCGCCCGGTCGAGCCGGGCGACGGCAGCGCGTGATGAGGGGACGAGCGGGGTCTCACGCCGCCACCACATCCGCGCTCTTCCGCAATCCCAAAAATTGCAGCTCCGCAAACACGCCGGTCGCGATCGCCTGCGCCACGACCACTAGCGCGCCCGCAAGGTTCGGCGACACCGCGCCAGAGAGCAGCAGCGCGATGCTGCCGACCGTCCAGGCCCCGTTGCCGATCACGACCAGCAGGATGAGAGGTTTCGCCACTGTGGCCCGCGAGGCGAGCCAGCCCACCAGGGCGGTGTAGGCGATCAGGAACAGGCCGGTCTCGCGCAGCAGCGCTTCGGGCAGATTGAACAGCATTGCGACCGCGCTCGCGCCGAAGGCGAAGCCGAGAGCGGCAACGCCGCTGAAGATGGCGTCGGCGAGCAGGGCACGGCGCAGGAAGATGGATGCGTCGATCATCGTAGGTCTCCTTTGGGCTGGGGTGGAATTCAGTGCCGTCCGCGCCACCATGCGCGGAGCAGGCGGGCGAGGCGGAATGGGCAGAGGCTCTTTCCGACGCCGTGCTCGAAAGCGATGACCTGCGCGAGGACATAGTCACCGGTCGAATGCACCAGCGGCTCGGGCATGTTGAGGCTGCGCGCCAGCATCCGGGCTGCGAACGCCATGGCCCAGGGCAAGACGTGGTCTGCGACGGTCCGATAGAGCAGCAGCGCGATCATGGGTCTCTCCTGTTGCGACCCAGGATGCGCGCGCCGGCGCCCCATTTCGATTACCTCGTGGGTAATGGAAGGACCGAAATCCGCATGTTAGGTTTTCGGTCATGAACGCACATGCATCCACGGCACGGACCGAACGCAGCCAGCCGATCCATATCGGCGATCACCTGCGCGAATGGCGGCAGCGCCGCCGCATGAGCCAGCTGGATCTCGCGGGCGAAGCCGAGATCTCGGCGCGGCATCTGAGCTTCGTCGAGACCGGCCGGGCCGCGCCCTCGCGCGACATGGTGCTCAGGCTGGCCGAACGCCTCGACGTGCCCCTGCGCGAACGCAACGTGCTGCTGGTCGCGGCCGGTTACGCGCCGGCCTTCCCGCAGCGACCGCTGGAGGATCCCGCCTTGAAATCAGCCCGTCAGGCGATCGACCTCGTCTTGAAAGCGCATGAGCCCAATCCCGCGCTTGCGGTGGACAGGCACTGGAACCTCGTCTCCGCCAACCGCATGGTGGCGCCGCTGCTCGACGGCATCCCGCAGCATCTGCTCGGGCAGCCCTTTAACGTGCTGCGGCTCGCCTTCCATCCCGAGGCGTTGGCGCCGCGCACGGTCAACCTCGCCGAATGGTGCGGGCATCTGCTGGAGCGGCTGCACCGCCAATGCGAGGCCACGGCCGACCCGGAGCTGATCAAGCTCTACAACGACTTGAAGAGCTATCCCGTCCCGGCGCGTTCGGCTCCGCTGTCGAGCGACAATGTCGCCATTCCATTCAAGCTGCGTCTTGGCGGGGAGATACTAAGTTTCTTCTCCACCACCATGGTGTTCGGCACGCCCGTGGATATCACGCTCTCGGAGCTGGCGCTGGAGACGTTCTTTCCAGCGGACGAGCGCACCGCCGAGCGGCTGAAGCAGATCGCGGCAGCCATGACGTAGCGCCCTCATCCGGCGCCCTTGCCTCGGCACGGGTTCGGCTTATGTTTGGGCCAACCTTTACCGCCAAGGAGGCGCCTGACATGAGCACGCTGAAGCCGCTGCAGATCGACGTCGTCTCCGACGTGGTGTGCCCCTGGTGCTACATCGGTAAGCACCGCATCGAGAGCGCGCTGGCGCTGGTGCCCGACGTTCCGGTCAAGCTCAACTTCCGTCCGTTCTTCCTCAATCCCTGGGTGCCGCGCGAAGGCATCAGCCGCGAGGAGTATCTCAGGAAGAAGTTCGGCTCGGTCGAAGCCTATAAGGGCATTGCCGGACGCGTCGTTGCGGCCGCGGGCGAGGAGGGCCTCGTCTACAAGCCCGAGCTGGTGGCGCGCCAGCCCAACACGATCGACTGCCATCGCCTGATCCTATGGGCGGACGCGATCGGAAAGGCGCCCGAGATGAAGCAGCGCCTGATGGAGCTCTATTTCCGCGACGGCGGCGATCTCACCGACGTCAACGTGCTGGTGCAGGCGGCCGCTGATATCGGTCTCGGCGCGGAGGTTGTGCGTAAGCGCCTTGCCACCGACGAGGACGTCGCACGCGTTTCGGCGGACGCGCAGGAAGCCGCCGAGAAGGGCATCTCCGGCGTGCCGACTTACGTGTTCGCGCAGAAATACGCCGTCTCCGGCGCTCAGGATCCGAACCTGCTCGCCCGCGCCATCCGTCAGGTCTCGGAAGAGATCAACGCGCAGGCGGCGGAGTAGTTTTGGCTATTTGCGGAGCCGACGGACCACGCGTCGCGCGGTCTGGTGCGCGGCGTTTAGGCCGAGCAGCGCCGCATGAATGAGCGTCACCACCGGATCGTGCCGCCGCAGCGGGATCAGCACGTCGCCGATCGCGAAGCGTCCGCGCCAGATCGGGTTGATCATGGGGTGGTCGGCGCTTGCCGTCGAGTCCGCGCTGGCGATGGCGGGATCGGCGCAGAGATGGCGGGTGAGGTCGAGCGTGAGCTGCACGCCCGGCGAATATTTCGCGAAGCGCTCGTCGATGCCGAGCTTGAAGAAGAAGGCGCGGTCCTGATGGCGCAGCACGATGCCGCTGGCGACCGGCGTCGTGCCGGCGCGAAGCGTGACGATCTCGCACTGCGCGGTTTCTGCCAGCGCCGGCACGGCGCGACGGATGAAGGTCGCATCGCCCGCGTGCTGGACCAGCGCGGTACCGCGCTTGCCCTTCCAGCCGCTGGCTTCGAGCTGCAGGAAATTTTCGAGCGCCCGTCCGATCTCGCCGGAGCTGCGCGCAACCTCGAACGCGACGGGGCCGTGCTCTTCCAGGCGATGGTGCTGGCGGCGCAGCTCCTTGAGCTTCTTGGCGCCGAGCGCGTCTCGTAACAGCGTTTCGCCATCCTGCGTCGCATCGAGGCTGGCACGGATATAGGAGCTGAGGATTCTCGGCTTCAGGCCGTCGCGGTTCAGGATCTGCTCGAGCGCCTTCATCGCAGCGCCGTCGAGCGCGACGTCGTTCAGCACGAGCGCATGCGCGCCGGCCTCGCGCGCCTGCTGCAACAGATGCGTGGCCGCCTCCAGCGGAGCGTCGCGGTCGAGCAGCGGGCTGCACAGCGTGCCATAGGGATGCGCGCTCACCAGCGCGGGCAGGGGAATCTTCCAGGCGCGCCAAAGCGAGATCACCGGCATCAAGCCGATCAGCCGGGTCGAAGATCCGTCGAATGCAGGCAGCGCCGAGGCATCCGTGCGGCCGCCCGCGGTTGCGCTGACGGCGAGCTCCCAGGCGGGCAGGTAATATCCGTTGGGCTCGATCGCGCGCTGTGCAAGCGCGCGCCATTGGCCGGTATCGACTGCGGCAAGCGGGATGCGCGCGGGCGCGGCTCCGGCGTGCCTTGCCGATGCCGGATGGATCGTCGCCTGCTGCGCGGTGTCGACCACGTCCCGTTGTCCCCAAGCACGCGGACCAAGCCCGTGCTGCCTAGTCATGCTTAGCGCAAAGAATGGAAAATACAGTTGGGACGCTGCTTCAATTCGAGTGGTAATATTAATGTCTCGTTGGCGTCCGGCTGGCAGATCGGCAGTTGGACGATTGATGCGCAGGATCGCTTCTCGACCCGGAGGATCTAGATGATCGCCACACCTTTCACACCGCTGGCCTCACTTCTGGGCGGCGCGATGATCGGCCTCGCCGCCGTTCTGCTGATGTGGGCTACGGGGCGGATTGCCGGGGTCAGCGGCATCGCGGCTCGACTGTTTCCGCCCTATGAGGACCGCGAATTCGCCGGACGCCTCGCCTTCGTCGCCGGTCTCGTCGCCGCGCCCGTGCTGGTGCGGCTCGTCACCGGAGACCTGCCGGCGCAGACCATCGCGGCGGGGCCGGCCGTCCTGATCGTTGGCGGATTGCTGACGGGCTTCGGTTCGGTGTGGGGCAGCGGCTGCACCTCGGGACACGGCGTTTGCGGCTTGTCGCGGCTGTCGGTACGCTCGCTGGTCGCGACCATGACCTTCATGGCGGCCGGCATGGCGACCGTCTTCGTGATGCGGCACTGGAGCTGATCGCGATGGTAATCCTCGTTCAATTCGCGATCGGGCTGATCTTCGGTGTCGGCCTCATCGTCTCCGGCATGTCGAACCCGGCCAAGGTGCTGAACTTCCTGGACATCGGCGGCATTCCGGCGGGGACATGGGATGCGAGCCTCGCCTTCGTGATGGCAGGCGCGGTGGCTGTGACCTTCATCGGCTTCAGCCGCGTCCTGAAGCTCGCGCGCCCGTTCTTCGCCGATCGATTTTATCTGCCGACACGGCGAGACATCGATCCCAGGATCGTCGCAGGTCCCGCGATCTTCGGCGTCGGCTGGGGATTGGTGGGCTTCTGTCCGGGACCGGCGCTGACCGCGCTCGGATTCGGATCGCTCTCCGCGGTCATCTTCGTTGCGGCGATGTGCGGCGGCATGGTGCTGGCCCGTTTCATTGCTCACCTGCCGCCAGTGTCTCGCTTCGTCACGCCGGCCGATCCGCTAGAAACCTGAACGACAAGAGCTAGCTCGTCAGGCTCGGTGCGACGCGCCAAGAGATCGAGGAGACGCTCGGCATGGTCGTCTACATGGGCGGCGGGCCATCGCTGTATGCCGCCGACGCGATCGCGGCCTACGAGCAGTTCCAGCAGCACGCTGTGCCCGCCTGACGCTGGTCAGACCGCGCACGTGAACAGGACCGGGCGAATCCGCCCGGTCCCGCTCATCATTCATCTTGGAGCGACTACCAGCGATCGTCGCCGACACCGACGCCCACGCTGACGCCCGGTGCGCGAATGCCGACACCGCCGCGCGGACCGTCGTCCCAATCGCGGTAGGTGCGGCGCTCGTAGTAACGGTCGCGCGGCATCGTCGCGTAGGAGTCGCGTACGATCACGCGCCCGCCGCGGCGACTGCGATAGCAATTGCCGGCATCGTCACAGACCAGCCGCACCTGCTGGACGAGATCGGGATTGGTGTATTCGCTGCTGGTATAGATATCGGAAGCCTTCGCCCCCGAGGCGGCTGCCAAGGCACCCACGCCCGCCAATAGCGCAACAGTCAACGTCCTCATCATGTCCTCCTCGAATCTGCCCTCGGCGGTAACAAGAAGGGCAGGCGGTGATCGTTCCCGGCCAGGACGCTGGTTTTTCCCGGAACCGCATCGTCAAGGGCAGGTTCCTAGATCGGCTCGTACGTCTCGGTCCCGCAGATGTCGTCGGCTTCCGCCCGCCGGCGGTCCACGACCTTCCCGCCGTTGATGGTCACGATGTAGGTCTGAGCGCCGAGCGGCGAGCCGGTCGCGGAGGTGAGCTGCGCGCGGACGCAGGCCGTCCAGCCCGGTCCTCGCACCTCACGATGGGGCGGCGCGACGTGCACCTCGCGCGGATAGGACGTTGCGAGAAAGACGACGTCGATCTGCTCGCGCACCACGCGCTTGACGTCGGGAGGCGCCTCGGGCGGCGGCTGCTCCGCCTCTTTCATGCGCATGAACTCCGGCACCGGCGCGCGGCTGTCGGCAAAGCCGCAGCCAGCGAGCGCAAGGGCGCCGGCGAGCAGCGCCGCATGAACAACAATCCGCAACATCCGTGGAGGCCCCCTGCGGGCCAACACATAGGCACGAATGCGATCCGGCGAAGTCCCTGCCGATCAAGATTTGCTGAAGCCTTGGAGCCCGCGGCATTGCTATTCCGCGATTGCCGGCTAGTTTGTGCCCCAGATGAGGGGGATTGCACCAATGAGGATTCTGGTCATCGCGGCCGTGGTCTTGGCACTGACAGCGGCTTCGGTGCAGGCGCAGGGCCGGCGCCAGCCCAGCGACGGAGCCAAGCCGGCGGACACCACGCCCAAGATCGACGAAAAAGCCTACAAGGCCGCGCTCGAGCGCATTCCGGAGCCCAAGGACAAGTACGACCCGTGGGGCGGCGCCCGCCCAAGCGAACCCTCCAGGAAGCCGAAATGAAGTGATGTGGATGTTGCGGACCTGCCTGTGGGGTTCGGCCGCGCTCGCACTTCTGTTGTCTGTAGTGCGGCCGTGCTCCGCCTGGGAGAGTTGGGGCGGCGATATCGGCGGCTCGCGCTTCTCGCAATTGCGGGAGATCACGCCGGACAATGTCGGGCAGTTCGTCCGCGCCTTCGAATTTCACACCGGCGATCTCACCGCGCGCCCGCCTGAACTGATGCGGCGGACCAAATTCCAGGCGACGCCGCTGTTCGTCGAGGACAGCCTCATCTTCTGCTCCCCCTTCAACGAGGTGATCGCGCTCGATCCCGGCACGGGTGCGCAGAAATGGCGTTTCGATCCCAAGATTGCGACCAATCAGCGTCCTGCCAATCGTTATGTCTGCCGCGGTGTCACCTACTGGGTCGATGATCAGGCGCCTGCGAATGCCGCCTGCCGGTCGCGCATCTTCATGGGCACCAACGATGTCCGCCTCATTGCGCTCGATGCGAAGACGGGAATTCCCTGTACTGATTTCGGCAAGGGCGGTGAGATCAAGCTCGAGATCGACATGCAGCTGGAATGGCCTGGCGAATTCCAGATCACCTCGCCACCGGCCACCGGCCGCGGTATCGTTGTGGTCGGCTCCGCGATCGGCGACAACCGCCGTGTCGACGCGCCGAGCGGCGTCGTGCGCGCGTTCGATGCGCGCAGCGGTGAGCCGCGCTGGACCTTTGAACCGCTCCAGCGCGACGGCATTGAAGCCGGCCACGCCAACGTCTGGGCGCCGATGTCGGTCGACGAGACGCGCGGGCTCGTTTTTCTGCCGACGACCTCGCCGTCACCGGACTTTTGGGGCGGCAGGCGGCGGGGCAACAATGAGCATGCCAATTCGGTGATCGCGTTGCGCATCGAGACCGGCGAGCTGGTGTGGGCGTTCCAGACCGTGCATCACGACGTCTGGGATTACGATCTGGCGGCGCAACCGACGCTCACGCGCGTCGACACCGGCGAGGGGCAGCGCGATGTCGTGATCCAGCCGACCAAGCAGGGCTTTGTCTTCGTGCTCGACCGCGACACCGGCAAGCCGGTCTGGCCGGTCGAAGAGCGCGCGGTGCCGCAGGGCGGCGCGGAAGGCGAGGTGCTGTCGCCGACGCAGCCATTCCCGACGCATGTGCCGGCACTGATGTCGCAGACGATCTCGCCCGATGATGCGCTCTCGCTATTGCCGGGCCTCGGCCGTTCGTCATGCGAACGTCAATTCGCGGAAGCACGCAACGAGGGTCTGTACACGCCGCCCTCGGTGCAGGGCACGCTGGAATTTCCATTCACCGGCGGAGGTGTGAACTGGGGCAGCGCGGCCTTCGACCCGGTCAATCAGATCCTCTATGCCAACACCAGCCGCGCCGCTCATCTCATCAGGCTGATCCCGCGCGCTGAGGCGGCCGGATTCAATCCGCCGCCCGGTCACGATTTTGGCCAGCAGCGTGGCGCGCCCTTCGCGATGTCGCGTGCAGTGGTGATGTCGCCGCTCGGGCTGCTCTGCAACAAGCCGCCCTGGGGTGAGATGGTCGCGGTCGATCTGAGGGCCGGAAAGATCCTCTGGCGTTCGACCGTCGGCACCACCGAGGATCTGGCGCCGCTCGGGCTGCCGCTGCCCTGGGGTGCGCCGCTCGTCAACGGGCTGGCGGTCACCGCCGGCGGGCTCGTCTTCACCGGCGCGATGGACGCTTACTTGCGCGCCTTCGATGCGCGCAGCGGCAAGGAGCTGTGGCAGGGCCGGCTGCCAGTGCCGGGCGTCGCCAATCCCATGACCTATTTCTGGAAGGGCGAGCAATATGTCGCGATCGGCGCCGGCGGCCATTCCGAGGCAGGCACCTCGATCGGCGACAGCGTGGTGGCGTTCCGTCTGGCGCGCGCAGGCGAGGCCCCGTCGCTCTGGTCGCGTACGATCGATCGTCCAGGCGGACGATTCGTTGCGGGTTCATCATTGATCACGCTCGCGATCATCACGCTCGTGATCGCAAGTCTGCGCTGGCGCCGCTCTCGTCGTACCACGCAATCATGATCGTGTTGTGCATGTGATGCGAACGCTCGTTCACATCGCGAATGCTTCCTGTCCCGACATGATTGCATCGAGAGCCGCGCTGCGTTTTGCGCTTCCGCGGTTCTCTCATTTTTCAGATCGCGTTCACCCCGGCAGCATCGCGAACGCGCTCGACACCATCGCGACCGGCTTGTTGTCGGCGGCGGAGAGCAGCGTAACACGGCCAAAGCTCATGGTGCGCCCGAGCCGCACCACGCGCGCGTCCGCCAGCACGTCCGTTGAAGCGACCGCGCGCATGAAATGCGTGGTCTGGTCGACCGTGGTCATGGGGCGGTAGCCGCGATTGGCGGCGAGGATCGCGATCACCATCGCGGTGTCGGCGAGCGCCATCAGGGGCTGGCCGCAGACCACGCCGCCGTTCCGGCACAGTCGCTCCGAAAACGGCATGCGCAGCAGCGCCCCCGGTTGCCAGTCCGCTACGTCTGCCGGCTGCGCGTGCTCGATGCGCTCGACCGCGAGGTTGAGGTCCTGGACCCAGGGCGCAAAAACCTCGCCGAGGATGCGTCGGGCGTCGGCGAGGCCGAACTCGGCTTCTGGCTGCATTTGCATTGCTGTCGCGCTCTCCTGTGTTGCCGGATGTTTAGCCTCATTGTGCGCCCATCGGCGCGGCAAAGTCGCGCCGGCCCCCTCGGCTTGAAAATGCCTGACTTGGCCCGGTATGATGCCTCGCTTGGGTACGGGTGGATGATGTTGCGTCGGTGCGTCCTCGTCTTTTGCATGGCCACGCTCGGTCTCGCGCTGAGCGGGTGCACCAAATGCGGTCCGATCTGGGACGACTGGCTGCATGCGCCCAAATCGTGCAGATCGGATCGGCTCTAGCGTGCCCACGCGGCCTCGAGCGGCTCCGGATCGCGACCGGGCTGCGACAAGGATGACACGGCGCGGGACGGTCCGCGCCTCATGGATGATCAAGGAGTTGACGATGAAGCTTTTCCGTTTGGCCGCGGTGCTGGCCGTGCTGGCGGGACCTGCCTACGCGCAAATGCCCAATCTCAATTTGCTGCAGGAAGGCCCGGGCAAGACCCCCGAGGAGAAGGCTGCCGAAGCCGAGCGTGAAAAGGCCTACAAGGAAACCCTGAAGAAGATTCCGGATTCCAAAGCGTCCAACGATCCCTGGGGCGGCATGCGCTCCGATCCGCCGAAGCAGCCGGCGCCACCGAAGGCGTCGGCCGCAACCAGCGCGCCGAAGAAGACCAAGGGCGGCACGGCGGCCAACTGACCGTACGCGCCATTCGGGGGGCGACACACGCCTTTCGGACAGGACTCCTCTTGATCCGGCCCACGCCCTACATGTGGCTGAGCGTAGCGCGTAGAGGAGGGCATGACATGGCCGATCGTCCGCGGGATCTCGCCGAGCGGATGGCGCGCCGGCGCAAGATGGCCGGCAAGCCGGGCCAGACGGCCGGCGACGGCTATCTGCGCGAGACCTTCACGCTGCCGCGTGCTGAGGCGCGGGAAAGGGCGCAGGCCTTCTTTGCCCGCTACCCCAAGGCCGGCTATATGAGCGCGGTCGAGACCTGGCGCGAGCTGCCCGGCGGCGATATCGAGTTCACCATGCGGCGGCTGCCCAGCGCGGACTGACGCGGGCCTGATCCGAAAGGCCTTGCTAGTCGAAGGTTTCGGCAACGATGCGGATCCGGAACACCGGCTCCTTGGCCTCGTCCAGCAGCTCCATGTGCCATTCGGAATTTTCCTGGAGCTTGCGGGCAATGCCGGCGCTCATGTCGGCGCAGACACTCGTCATCTCTTTCCAGGCCGCATTACGATCGGCAAACTCCGTCGCCTGCTCGGCGCAACCGGAATGACGGCCGTTGCGGATTCGGAAGAAATAGAGCGGCATGGCTGGCACCGATCGCGCACATGGTGCCTCGCCCCCAAGGCCCTGGGCGCGTACAGTGCAATCCCAAACCACCGTCAGATCAATTCCGGGTGGCTACGGACAAACCTCAGAAAACCGCGTGGCGCGCTGCTTCGCTTGGGAGCATTGCCGATCTCTCCCGGCCGGTTGAGGCCGTGTTTCGCGCGATCGCCTTCAGCTCCCGATCGATGCGCAGCTGCACGCGCCGAATCGCCAGCAGGTCAATCTTCGTCTCGGTCCTGCCGGTCTCGACCTGCTCGCCGATGCGGAACTGCCACTGCCAGACTCCGGGAATCGCTGTCTTGGCCACGGTGAACTCGACGCCCCCGTGATTCATGGTCGCCTCCCACGATCACCTTCCATGCCTGCAAACACGTTGGGCGTCACAATAGTCACAATATTCCAGAGACAAGCAAAATCTGCCGCAAGCCGCGAAGCACAGCCGGCGGGCGCTGGTATTCCGTGGTTCTCCGACCATGAACAGAGTTCCTGAAATCCGTCCAAAAGCATGCGGGCGCCGGGCAGGGCGTGCCTGCAAGGTGGCGTTCCAGAGCCGCTCGAGGTGACGGCATGTGCCTTGCTTGCCTGATCACGGCAAGCAACCGTGGACGCCTCATGCTCGGCATTCCCCGCCGCTATTCTCATTTCGTTTTCGGAGTCATCCAGTCCGGACTGACCTCGCTGATCGCGGCGGGCATCGCCAGCTTTCCTGCAGGCAGCCCGATGATCTTCGTTCGGCACTGGATGGTGTCGTGGCTGATCGCATGGGCCGCGATGCTGCCGGTCGTGCTGCTGGCCGCGCCCGCGATCCGCGCCTTCTCGCTGCGCCTGACCCGGGAGGAGCGAGACCCGCGCGCCGCCGGCTGGCATGAAAAGGCCCCGCCTGGGGAGAGCCAAGCGGGGCAGAGAGTTATTGGAGGCTGAGGTGCTGGGCTGCAACACCATAGCTGGGCGACCCTAGCCGGTTCAGCTTACGGCAGCCTGACAGGCGGCGCGTCCGGATCTGGCCTCGTCTGGCGGCTGGCCGGATCGGCCGCCGTGAAGGTCGCGATCGAAAGGCCGCAGACAGGCCCCGCACCGGTCCCAATTTCGACATCCGCTCGCACCACTGCGGACACACGCATCGGCAAGATCTGATCCGTTCGGCGCAGCCATGGGGGAAACGTGGCGCGCCGAAAACGGGGTGGCATCATGGATAACGTAGAGCGGTCATTCGCCGCCGCGACGGCGGCTGGCTTCGTCGTGCTGGTCATCGGCCTGGTGCTGCTCGCGGTGCTGTAGAGGGGTACGCCCGCCGTGGAATGGAGGCCGTGCCTTCCAATGGACGGCGGTGGGCACAGCGCGACTTTCAAAAAATTGGAAAACAACCCCATGCACAGTAGGGTGCTGGGAAATTTCCTTGATCTGCCAATAGCTTGCTGGTAGTATTTAGATACCTTAAGTGTCCGCGCGCCCGTCTTTTCGACCATGCAGCCCGACGCGCGAGGCCGGATCGAGATCTGGCGATCCCCCTTGGACCGGCCGCCTGCCGCCCCACCGCGGGGCGGGGCGCTCCGGAGGCCGGTCCTGGCGGAGCCTAGTGGATCTTGATCTCGTTCAGGGGAAGATGGAGCTCGGCGGCGCGCTCTTCACGGTCCTTCTTGCGGAATTCGTTTTCCTTGCGCTCGAACTTCACCATCTCCTCGCGCGCTGCCTCCAGCAGCGGATTGCGCCTGATCGCATCATTGTGCGTGTTGTCGTCGGTCATGGTTACGATCCCCAGAGTTGCGGTCCCATCCCCCAGAAGCCGGAGACCGCGAAAAGGTTCGGTGCCGTAGGATTACGGAAAGATGACGACACGCCGGCCGCGCGTTCTTGATGCGGGTCACGGATCGAGCGCCGTCGGTGGCATTGAGGGGGGGCCCAATCGGGTACTGTCCTAATTAGGGCACCCGCGAGGGCAGACTAGGACACCCCCACAGCAACAACGTCGCCCGCTTGCAATACGGCGGGCGACGTTGGTCCAGCCCCGGGAGGGAATCGCAAAATCCCGGATACTGTCACTCTGGCTGATAGCTCCGGAATAGTCTGTTCGATATCCGACACCCGCAGAGGCGGATTAGGAAAGTCCGTTATGCGCCAGTCTCTCTGGACTCGTTGTGAGAGGTTAGCCCATCCGTCAGATTTGCAAGACGTTCAATATTCTCGTCTGTTTTGCAGGCAGCATCAGAGTTTCCGAGTCAAGATCGCAAAAGAACATATTGCGAACCTGGAACAAATGGGGTACATTGTTTTTATCGCCGGCCCGCCTCTCAATCGTTTGTCCCCCTAGCGAATCCTCGCCATAAGGAGCACGACCCAATGTCCGCAACTGCCCTGCGTATCGTCGAAGGATCTTCCATGGACAAGAGTAAAGCTCTGGCCGCCGCGCTCTCTCAGATCGAGCGCCAGTTCGGTAAGGGCTCGGTGATGAAGCTCGGCAAGAACGACCGGTCCATGGACATCGAGGCGGTGTCCTCCGGCTCGCTCGGGCTCGATATCGCGCTCGGTATCGGCGGCCTGCCCAAGGGGCGCATCGTCGAGATCTACGGGCCGGAATCTTCCGGCAAGACCACGCTGGCGCTGCATACGGTGGCGGAAGCTCAGAAGAAGGGCGGCATCTGCGCCTTCATCGACGCCGAGCACGCGCTCGATCCGGTCTATGCCCGCAAGCTGGGCGTCAACATCGACGAGCTCCTGATCTCGCAGCCCGACACCGGTGAGCAGGCGCTGGAGATCTGCGACACCTTAGTGCGCTCCGGCGCAGTCGACGTGATGGTGGTCGATTCGGTCGCGGCGCTGGTGCCGAAGGCCGAGCTCGAGGGCGAGATGGGCGATGCGCTGCCGGGCCTGCAGGCCCGCCTGATGAGCCAGGCGCTGCGCAAGCTGACGGCCTCCATCAACAAGTCCAACACCATGGTGATCTTCATCAACCAGATCCGCATGAAGATCGGCGTGATGTATGGCTCGCCGGAAACCACGACCGGCGGCAATGCGCTGAAATTCTACGCCTCCGTCCGTCTCGACATCCGCCGCATCGGCGCGATCAAGGAGCGCGACGAGGTGGTCGGCAACACCACCCGCGTCAAGGTGGTCAAGAACAAGCTGGCGCCGCCGTTCAAGCAGGTCGAGTTCGACATCATGTACGGCGAGGGCGTCTCCAAGATGGGCGAGATCCTCGATCTCGGCGTCAAGGCCGGCATCGTGGAGAAGTCCGGCGCCTGGTTCTCCTATGACAGCCAGCGCCTCGGCCAGGGCCGCGAGAACGCCAAGGCGTTTTTGAAGGGCAACCCCGACATCACCGCCAAGATCGAGACCGCGATCCGCCAGAACTCCGGCCTGATCGCCGAGCAGATTCTCGCCGGTACGCCGGAGCGTGACGCCGATGGCGAGGAGCCGGCGGAGGAGTAGGACCTAACGCGAAAGTTTTTCGCGAGGAGCGGGCGCTGAGGACGTTGAGTTGCCGACGTCTTCGGTGCCCGTTTCGTTTTGCAGTTCTAGTCCCCGATACATTCTCAGGTTGCATCGTCACGTTGACCAACACTAGGCTCGGTCAACGCTTGCTAGCGTCAGTTCATGAGTAAATGGGGCAGGTCATGCTTGTTGTTCAAACGCGGCACGCCAAGCGCACGCGCAAATATTCGATGCTGATGGCAATCGTTCTGTTGGGAATCAGTTCGCTCGCCGGGCTCGGCGCGCTTCTCACGCTGCGCTGGGATTCTCTTCCGGGGAAAAAGTAGGACCATCGGGGAGAGGGCAGCGTCATGACACGACTCATTGTCACGACAGACTCGTCCATCGCCGGCGCCATTCAACGAGCCGGCATCGCCGGCCTCGTGATCGCGATCGAGCGCCGGCTCGTTTGGGGACAATTGCCGTCTGATGCGGAGCTTGATGCGTTTTTCGCGCCACGCACGACGCAGTCGCACGGGCTTCATTGGCTTGACGATACGCCGCCCTGGCGCCTCGAGGAGGTGCGAAGGATCGAGGATTCATCGAACTGCTGGGAGAATACGACTCGGTTGAGTTTTGGCGGGGACCAGGGCCAAATGGCCAATTAATCCTGCTCTGGCTGCTCGATCATTGGTGCCGCCGACGCGATGCGAATCCCGCCTTTGTCGTCCGCGCTCTGTTCTTGGGCGTCGGGGACGTCGACCCACCGCGAAGGGAATCCTACCCGCCGGTCGTCCGGATCACACCTCTCCAACTCAAATCGGCCAGCCGTGCATGGCGGGCCTATTGTGCGCCGACCCCGCAAAGCTGGTGCAATCTCACGAATTTGAGCTGGCTGCCTAACCTTGCTCCTGACAGGACAGCTCTTCTCGAAGAGCTGCCGCGCCCGGCTTCGGGCCTTGGAGCCACGGAGCTGCGGATACTCCAGCTCATCGCCCGGGGGCGGCCTGCAGCCCTTCGACGTCTTTCCGGGACATCACAAGCGCAACGAGCGTCGTGTCTTCGACTATTGGGAGGTGGGCGCGCTGCTCGACGGGCTCGCGCGCTGTCCGGTGCCGGCCGTATCCGGGCTGGAGGAGGGGCCGTTTACGCTCGACATGCACAACGATGCTGTCCGTCACGCCCGGTACAAGCAATCCCGCCTGTCACTTACGGATCTCGGGAATGCGGTGCTGGCAGGAGAGGCGGATTTCCTCCAGCACAACCCGATCCATCGCTGGTGGGGTGGGACGGAACTCACCAACGAAAAGCTTTGGCGGTGGGATCCTGAGACTCGCTCGTTGATCGCGCGTCGCTAAGGTGGGTGCGCGTGGCTCTCAGTCTTCGTGAATTGCGCATCAATTTTGAGAGGCGTCCGTGTCCCATTTGATCTTATCCACGAACCATCTTGACGAAGACGTGCTTCGCCAGTCGCGCCTCGCGAATGTCGTGCTTGGATTCTATCTACGCTTCGTGTGGAGGAAATTGCCTCCCGAGGAACAGCTCTTGATGGGGCTGGAGCGCCGTTCGGCAAAGCACGGCAATTCCGGCGATCATTGGCTCGATGATTCCTGTCGTGGTTCGCTCGACGGTTTCGGCACGCGCGATATCGGTTTCTTCGAGCTGTGCGCCAAGTTCGATTCAATTGAAATATGGGTCGATTCTCGCCCTAACGATCAGCTGGTGCTGGTCTGGTTGCTGGACCTACTTCGCCCGTACAAAGAAATCACGACGAAGCTGAGCCTAGTGCACACGGACGATCATGTTGCGCACTATGCTCCAGAATCCGTCGCAAAGTGGAAGCTGCCGGCCTTCGAGGTGACCGAGACCCATTTGGTGACGGCAAGCCGCGCCTGGCAAGCCTATCGGGCTGAAACGCCAAAGCCCTGTTTCGATCTTCTGATGACGGATCTGACGATCCTGCCGAGACTTCGGCCGGCACTCATCGCGTTGCTTGAAGAGCTTCCGGACAGTGTGACGGGCCTAGGTGCGAGCGAAATGGATATCCTGGACTTCGTGAACGATGGGCACACGGACCCAAGGCGTGTCACCGAGGCGTGGTGGATGCGCGATGTGTTCGACGAAAACGACGCGCGCGATGCCTTGCTGGAACTGGGGGCGTATTCGGCGCCGCCGGTCATGTTAGGCGATCCGGCGTTCGACAATGAGGATCGTTACTTCGGCAGGAGCGAGTGGAAGGTCACGCTGACTGAACTCGGGCGCTCCATCTTTGCGCGCGAGGACGATATGTGGCGCCACAACCGAATCTATCGCTGGTGGGGCGGGACGGAGCTCACCAACGAAAAGCTCTGGCGATGGGATCGCGAAAGCCGATTGTTGATTGCGCCCTAGCGGCGCATTCGATGCCGTAGGGCAGGCAAAGGCGCACTTGCGCCGTGCCCACCATCGTCTAACGCGGCGAAAGGTGGTGGGCACGCTTGCGCTTTGCCCACCCTTGTTTTAGCGCACCGGACTAGAATGGCCTCGTTCCGTGAGGAATGGCCCAGCTCGGGTGGCCGCCCGAGCTGGGCTGCCGATCGATCGGATCGATGCCCACCGAAGCCTTGAGGGCTGCCTTTCGTAGCAGGATCGCGATCGGTACTTCATCGGGACCCGGATGGTTGAACGAACTTTAGGTTCGCACACACAAGGGAGGGTCGACGAAGATGGCCAAGCGTATCACGATCTGTGCCGGGATCGATACCGGTAAACGTAAGCTCGATGTGGCACTTGATGGCAGTTTGGAGCGGCTTCAGGCCGATAACACGCCGGATGGCTATAAAGTGCTGGTGGAATGGTTGCAGCGCCACAAGGTCAAACGGGTCGGGATCGAGGCGAGCGGCGGCTATGAGCAGGCTGTCGTCGCCGAGTTGCGGCGCCAGCGGTTTGTGGTCGTCGTATTTCAGCCGGCCCAGGTGCGCGCTTATGCCGTGTTCCAGCTGCAGCGCGCCAAGAACGACAAGATCGATGCCGCGCTGATTGCGGCCTGCACCGCCGCGGTCAAGAAGATCCACGCAGCTCCGGATCCCCGCTTGCTGCCATTTGCCGAGCACCTGACGATGATCGACCAGATCACCGAGGACATTGCTCGGCTGAAGAACCGGATCGAGAGCTGCCGCAATATGCGGCTCCAGAAGCTGTGGAAGGAGGATATCGCTCGCCTGGCCAAGCGCGAGAAGGTCGAACTGAAGGCACTGGCCGCCGCAATCCGTGAGCATCGCGATCTTGCCGAGCGGCTCGACTTGATCAACAGCATCGATGGTATCGGGCTAAAGACCGCCATGGTCATTCTGGTGCGGATGCCCGAGATCGGTCAGATCACGCGCGAGCAAGCGGCCGCGCTGGCTGGCATTGCCCCTTACGATGACGACAGCGGCGATCGCACCGGCGTTCGTCACATCGCCGGCGGGCGTGAACGGCTGCGACGTGCGCTCTTTACTGCGGCGCTGCCGGCGTCATTTCGCTGGAATCCGCAGCTCATCACGCTCTATGGAAGGCTGATGGGAGCAGGCAAGGAACACAAGCGCGCATTGATCGCTTGCGCCAGAAAGCTATTAATCTTCGCCAACACAGTGGTCGCCCGCGGCACGCCTTGGCAGACAAAACCGCCCGAGATCGCGAGGGCTCCGGCTACCTGATGGCGTTTCTTTGTTCGGCCGAAGCACCGTTTCTTCGTCCCGACCTGCCGTCACAAAGACGCCGCGCGCCGCGGCCGTCAAAGGCTGGCCGTCGCCCTGGCCTCAACTCCATCTCCGCTGCCGCCAGGCCACGCCTTGACGGCCGCAAGCACGGCGTCATGCTACCCTCAGCGATCGGGCGAATCTAATGGTTGCTACGAGACCGCCGTCGCGTCCTACTCCGCAGCTTCCGCGTAGTCGCTCACCGGCGGGCAGGAGCACACCAGGTTACGATCGCCGTAGACGTTGTCGACGCGGCCCACGGGGCACCAATATTTGTCGGTGCGCGAGATGCCATCCGGGAAGCAGCCTTCGCTGCGGGTATAGGCACGCTTCCAATCGTCGTCGGCGATGTCGTGCACGGTGTGCGGGGCGTGGCGCAAGGGCGAAGCCTCGATTTTGAAGCGGCCGGCCTCGACCTCGGCGATTTCTTTCCGGATCGCGATCATGGCATCGCAAAAGCGGTCGAGCTCGGCCTTGGATTCCGACTCGGTCGGCTCGATCATCAGCGTGCCCGGCACCGGGAAGCTCATGGTCGGGGCGTGGAAGCCGTAATCGATCAGGCGCTTTGCGATGTCGTCCACCGTAACACCAGACGTCGTCTTCAGCGGACGCGGATCCACGATGCACTCATGCGCGACGCGGCCCCTCGCATTCTTGTAGAGCACCGCGAAATGCGGATCGAGGCACGCTGCGATGTAATTGGCGTTGAGGATCGCGATCTCGGTGGCGCGTTTCAGCCCTTCGCCGCCCATCATCAGGATGTAGATATAGGAGATGGTGAGGATCGAGGCCGAGCCGAACGGCGCAGCCGAGACCGGACCGACCGGGGCGGCGCCGTTCGTTGCCGGGTGGCCGGGCAGGAACGGGGCGAGATGCGCCTTGACGCCGATCGGGCCCATGCCGGGGCCACCGCCGCCATGCGGGATGCAGAAGGTCTTGTGCAGGTTGAGATGGCTGACATCGGCGCCGTAATCGCCGGGCCGCGACAGGCCGACCTGCGCATTGAGATTGGCGCCATCGAGATATACCTGGCCGCCATGGCCGTGCACGATGTCGCAGATCTCGCGGATATGCTCCTCGAACACGCCATGCGTCGAGGGATAGGTGATCATCACAGCGGCGAGATCGTTGGAATGCTTCTCCGCCTTGGCGCGGAGGTCATTGACGTCGACGTCACCGTTCTTCTCGCAGGCGACCACCACCACCTCCATGCCGACCATCGCGGCCGAGGCGGGATTGGTGCCGTGAGCGGAGGAGGGGATCAGACAGATCTTGCGGTGGCTTTCCCCGCGCGCCGCGTGATAGGCGCGGATCGCGAGCAGGCCGGCATATTCGCCCTGCGCGCCCGAATTCGGCTGCAGCGAGATCGCGTCGTAGCCGGTGATGTCGCACAGCCATTTTTCCAGCCGCGCGAACAGCGCGTGATAGCCGGCCGCCTGCTCGCGCGGGACGAACGGATGCAGGCTGCCGAATTCAGGCCAGGTCAGCGGCATCATCTCGGTGGTCGCGTTCAGCTTCATGGTGCAGGATCCGAGCGGGATCATGGCGCGGTCGAGCGCGAGGTCGCGGTCACTGAGCTTGCGCATGTAGCGCAGCATCTCGGTCTCCGAGCGATGCGCGTGGAAGACGGGATGGGTGAGGAACGCGGTCGTGCGCTTCAAGCCGTCCGGCAGCGCCTCGCGTGTCGCTGCATCGATCTCGGCATAGGCGAGCGTGCCGCCGAAAGCGCGCCAGACTGCTTCCACGGTCGCGGGCGTCGTGGTCTCGTCGAGGGCGATGCGCAAGGTGCCATGGCCGAGGCCGAGATTGATCTTCTCAGCGGTCGCGCGCGCGATGATCTCGTCGCGCTTGCCGCCGGCATCGACCGTCACCGTATCGAAGAAGCTGTCGGATTGCGGCGCGAAGCCGAGCTTGCGCAGGCCGGCCGCGAGCACGGCGGTGCGGCGATGCACGTTGCGTGCGATCTGCATCAAGCCTTCGGGGCCGTGATAGACCGCATACATCGAAGCGATGACGGCCAGCAGCACCTGCGCGGTGCAGATGTTGGAAGTCGCCTTCTCGCGGCGGATGTGCTGCTCGCGGGTCTGCAGCGCGAGACGATAGGCAGGTGCCCCGCGCGAATCCACGGAGAGGCCGACGATACGGCCGGGCAGCGAGCGCTTCAGCGCATCGCGCACCGCCATATAGGCCGCGTGCGGCCCGCCATAACCCATCGGCACGCCAAAGCGCTGGGCAGAGCCGATCGCGATGTCGGCACCGAGCTCGCCGGGCGAGGCGAGCAGCGTCAGTGCCAGCAGGTCGGCGGCAACGATCGCGAGCGCGCCCCTGGCCTTCAACGACGCGATCGCGGGCCTGAGGTCGCGCAACGCGCCGGAAGAACCCGGATATTGCAGCAGCGCGCCGAGCACGTCTGATTTGTCGAGATCGGTGAGGGGATCACCGACCACCAGATTCCAGCCGAGCGGCTCGGCGCGGGTGCGCATCACCGCCAGCGTCTGCGGATGCACGTCCTTGTCGACGAAGAAAGCTTTTGCCTTCACCTGCGAGTGCCGCTCGGCCAGCGCCATCGCCTCGGCCGCCGCGGTCGCTTCATCGAGCAGCGAGGCGTTGGCGACGTCGAGCCCGGTGAGGTCGCAGATCATGGTCTGGAAGTTGAACAGCGCCTCCAGCCGGCCCTGGCTGATCTCGGGCTGGTAGGGCGTATAGGCCGTGTACCAGGCCGGGTTCTCCAGGATGTTGCGCTGGATCACCGCAGGCAGGATGGTGCCGGAATAGCCCTGGCCGATCAGCGAGGTGAAGACCTGGTTCTGGGCTGCGAGCTCGGCCATATGCGCGATCGCCTCGGTTTCGCTGAGCGCCTTGCCGAGATCGAGCGGCGATGCCTGCCGGATCGAGGCCGGCAGCGTCTCCGCCATCAGCGCATCGACGCTCTTGGCGCCGAGCGTTTCGAGCATTGCGGTGACATCGCGCACTGAGGGGCCGATGTGGCGGCGAACGAAACTGGCGGCGGTGTCGCCATTGGATTTGCGGTGCGCGGTCATCATGGGTCCTCGCTAGGAGTTGCTGTCATGCCCCGCGAAGGCGGGGCATCCAGTAAACGCAGGCGTTTCGGCTAGGGCCGATGGGCCGCGGCGTACTGGATCACCCGCCTTCGCGGGTGATGACACTGAGAATGAGGTTAGAGTTCTCGTCATCTCACGCCGTATGCGCCTTGTAGGCGGCTTCATCCATGAGGCCGCCGAGCTCGCTTTTGTCGGCGATCCTGATCTTGAAGAACCAGGCCGCGCCTTGCGCGTCCGAGTTCACCAGCGCCGGTTCGGCGGCCAGCGCCTCGTTGGTCTCGAGCACTTCGCCGGTAACAGGTGCGTAGACGTCGGAGGCGGCCTTCACCGATTCCACGACGGCGGCGGCTTCGGCCTTCTTCAGCGCGCGGCCGACCTTGGGCAGTTCGACGAACACGACGTCGCCGAGCTGCTGCTGCGCGTAATCGGTGATGCCGACCGTGGCGGTATCGCCGTCGATGGCGAGCCATTCGTGGTCGGAAGTGTACAGCGTCGTGGTCATTGTCTCGTCCTCAGCGTTTGTAGGTGTTTTTCACGAAGGGCATGGCGGCGACGGTGAGCGGCAGAAGCTGGCCGCGCACCTCGGCGAAGAGTTTTGTGCCGAGCGCGGCGAGGCTCGCAGGCACGTAGCCCATCGCGACCGGCGCGCTCAGGCTCGGGCCGAAACCGCCCGAGGTGACTTGTCCGATGGGCTCGCCGCCCGCGCTATCCGCAAACAGCAGCGCGCCCTCGCGCACCGGGGCGCGGCCCAGGGCGAGCAGTCCGACGCGGCGGCGGGACGCGCCGCCATCGAAATGGGCGAGGATCTTCTCTGCGCCGGGAAAACCGCCGGCGCGCATCCCGCCGCTGCGGCGGCTCTTCTGCACCGACCATTCCAGCGCGGCCTCGACCGGCGTCGTCGTGGTGTCGATGTCGTGGCCGTACAGGCAGAGCCCGGCTTCCAGCCGCAGGCTGTCGCGGGCGCCCAGGCCGATCGGCAGCACGTCCGGATTGTCCAGCAGCATCTTGGCGAGGTGTTCGGCATCGGCGGCGGGCACCGAGATCTCAAAACCGTCCTCGCCGGTGTAGCCGGAACGCGAGACGAAGCACTTGATGCCGGCAACCTCATGCGGACCGGCGTCCATGAACTTCATCGCCGGGGCCTCTGCACAGAATTTCGCCAGCACCGTTTCCGCCTTCGGGCCCTGCAGCGCAATCAGCGCGCGGCCTTCCAGCGAATCGATGATGCAGTCGTCCGCGAGATGCGCGCGCATATGCGCCTCGTCCGCGTCCTTGCAGGCGGCGTTGACGACCAGGAACAGGTGATCGCCGAAATTGGCGACCATCAGATCGTCGAGAATGCCGCCATCGTCATTGGTGAACTGGGCATAGCGCTGCCGCCCCGCGGCGATAGCCACGATATCCTGCGGCACCAGCCGCTCCAGCGCGCGGGCGGCGTCCTCGAGCTTGCCCGACTTCGGCCGGAGCGCGATCTGGCCCATATGGGAGACGTCGAACAGGCCGGCGGAGGCCCGGGTATGAAGGTGCTCCTTCAGGACGCCCGCGGGGTACTGCACGGGCATGTCATAGCCCGCGAACGGCACCATCTTGCCGCCCAGGGACACATGGAGGCTGTGGAGGGGTGTACGTTTCAGGGAGTCTTGGTTATTCGCTAGCATCTAAGGGGCCCTCGGCGGTTCCCGGGGAGGATTCCCCGATGGACACCGGTCGAAGCCCCATCTGTCGCTGTGCCTGAGAGTATTATCCCGTCGGCGGACGCAGTCCGGGTCTTATGCCCGTCGGCGCCTCTTTCCAGATGCTGTCAAAGCCACGCGGTCCTTTTGCCTGAGAGTTTCCGGGGCGGTTGCTCCTTCGGCGCCGGCACCAGTGCCGGTCTCTCCCGACGTGGCCGTACGATACAGATGGGTAGAGACCACAGGCCGGCCAAGCCTGTCAACGCGACTTCTGTGCCTTTCAACGGGATTGCGCGCCTGCGGCAACCCTCTGATCTCCTTGCACAGTTTCTGGACAGCGAAGCTGGCCTTGTCTAAAAGCGCTTTGGCCCGCAGATATCAGCCTTAATTTCCGGTTTGGACGGCGGCAGCGGACCCAAGCATACCCGATTGGATGAACATGAGCGGCGTCAACGAGATCAGGTCGACCTTTCTGAACTTCTTTGCCGAGAACGGCCACGAGGTCGTGCCGTCCTCGCCACTCGTGCCGCGCAACGACCCGACCTTGATGTTCACCAATGCCGGCATGGTGCAGTTCAAGAACGTCTTCACCGGCGTCGAGAAGCGCCCCTATCAGCGCGCCACCACCTCGCAGAAATGCGTGCGCGCCGGCGGCAAGCACAACGACCTCGACAATGTCGGCTACACCGCGCGCCATCTCACCTTCTTCGAGATGCTCGGCAATTTCTCGTTCGGCGACTATTTCAAGGAGCGCGCGATCGAGCTCGCCTGGAAGCTGATCACCTCCGAGTTCGGGCTGAAGAAGGACAAGCTGCTCGTCACGGTCTATCACACCGACGATGAGGCGGCGGGCCTGTGGAAGAAGATCGCGGGCTTCGCCGACGACCGCATCATCCGTATCCCGACTTCGGACAATTTCTGGGCGATGGGCGACACCGGGCCGTGCGGCCCTTGCTCGGAGATCTTCATCGACCGCGGCGAGCACATCTGGGGCGGGCCTCCGGGCTCGCCGGAGGAGGACGGCGATCGCTTCCTCGAATTCTGGAATCTCGTGTTCATGCAATACGAGCAGGTGACGAAGGAGGAACGCGTGGATCTGCCGCGTCCGTCGATCGACACCGGCATGGGCCTGGAGCGCATGGCCTGCATCCTCCAGGGCGTCGAGAGCGTGTTCGAGACCGACCTGTTCCGTAACCTGATCGACGCGACCGCGTCCGCGCTGGGCAGCGGACCGACCGAGCAGAATGCGGCCTCGTTCCGCGTCATCGCCGACCACTTGCGCTCCTCGGCCTTCCTCGTCTCCGACGGCGTGCTGCCTTCGAACGAGGGCCGAGGCTACGTGCTGCGCCGGATCATGCGGCGTGCGATGCGCCATGCGCAGCTGCTGGGTGCGAAAGAGCCCTTGATGCACCGGCTGGTCTGGGCGCTGGTGCGCGAGATGGGCCAGGCTTACCCCGAGCTGATGCGCGCGGAGAAGCTGATCGAGGAAACGCTGCGGCTGGAAGAGACGCGCTTCCGCAAGACGCTGTCGCGCGGCTTGGCCATCCTCGACGAGAAGAGCGCAGGTCTGAAAAAGGGCGACATGTTCGACGGCGACGTCGCCTTCACGCTGTACGACACCTATGGCTTCCCGCTCGATCTGACGCAGGACGCGCTGAAGTCGCGCGGCATCGGCGTCGACCAGGCTTCGTTCAACGACGCCATGGAGCGCCAGAAGGCCAAGGCGCGCGAGTCCTGGAAGGGGTCTGGTGAAGCGGCTTCCGAGGCAATCTGGTTCCCGCTGCGTGAGAAGCTCGGCGCCACCGAATTTCTGGGCTACGAGACCGAGAGCGCCGAGGGCGTCGTCTCCGCCCTGGTCAAGGACGGCCAGGAAGTTGCCAGCATCAAAGCCGGCGAGACGGGTTCGATCGTGCTCAACCAGACGCCGTTCTATGCGGAGTCCGGTGGTCAGGTCGGCGACACCGGCGTGCTGACGGGCGAGGGCGGCCTCAAATTCCGCGTCATCGACACGCAGAAGAAGCTCGGCGATCTCTTCGTTCACATCGGCGCGGTCGAGAGTGGAGAGCTGAAGCTCGGCGCTGCGCTGCAGCTCGAGGTCGATCATTCGCGCCGCTCCTCGATCCGCGCGCATCACTCGGCGACGCATCTGATCCACGAGGCGCTGCGCCAGGTGCTCGGCGACCACATCGCCCAGCGCGGCTCGCTGGTCGCACCCGACCGGCTGCGCTTCGACTTCGTGCATCCGAAGCCGATCACGGCCGAGGAGC
The DNA here is from genome assembly GCF_045571455.1 of Bradyrhizobium sp. STM 3561. Taxonomy (NCBI): domain Bacteria; kingdom Pseudomonadati; phylum Pseudomonadota; class Alphaproteobacteria; order Hyphomicrobiales; family Nitrobacteraceae; genus Bradyrhizobium; species Bradyrhizobium sp. STM 3561. Next base: position 4,106,352 of record NZ_CP120695.1, on the reverse strand, counting down.
TCGCTCGGGTCGAGGATATCGCCAATGACGTGGTGCTGGAGAACGACGAGGTCACCACTCGCGTGATGGGCGTCGACGAGGCGCGGGAGGCGGGAGCGCGCGCGCTGTTCGGCGAAAAGTATGGTGACGAGGTCCGCGTCGTCTCGATGGGCAAGACCGCGCGCGAGCGCGGCGCCAACGCCCTCGGCTGGTCGGTCGAGCTCTGCGGCGGCACTCATGTGAGGCGCACCGGCGACATCGGCCTGATCACGCTGACCAGCGAGAGCGCGGTCGCCTCCGGCGTGCGCCGCATCGAGGCGCTGACCGGCAATTATGCGCGCAGGCACGCCAACGAGACCATGGCGCTGGCGAAGACCGCGGCGAACGAGCTGCGCACCTCCCTCGACGACGTGCCGGCGCGCATCGCCGCGCTGATGGAGGAGCGCAAGAAGCTGGAGCGCGAGCTCTCCGACGCCCGCAAGAAGCTGGCGATGGGCGGTGGCGCTGCCGCCGGCAGCAATGGCGCTGCCGCGAGCGTGCGCGAGGTCGGCGACGTCAAGCTGATGGCGCGCGCCGTCGAGGGCCTCGAGATGAAGGATCTCAAGAGCCTTGCCGATGACGGCAAGAAGCAGCTCGGCTCGGGGGTCGTCGCCATCGTCGGCGTCACCGAGGACGGCAAGGCCGGTGTCGTGGTCGGCGTCACGCAAGACCTCACCGCGCGCTTCAACGCCGTGAACCTCGTGCGCATCGCGTCCGAAGCGCTCGGCGGCAAGGGCGGCGGTGGCCGGCCCGACATGGCCCAGGCCGGCGGCCCCGATGGGGCCAAGGCGGCCGCGGCGCTGTCGGCGATCGAAAAAGCGATGGCGGGCGCTTAAAGCCCCATGTCCACCGTTCCGCGAGGACGTGGGCTTCGCGATCCGAACTTACGGGATCGCCTCTACGAATTGCTGGAGCACGATCCGCTGGCCTATTCGGTCGGGTCGCGCTTCATCCAGCTGATCATCGGCGTCGTCGTGCTCAATGTAGCCGCGATGATCCTCGCCTCGGCGCCGGAGCTCGACGCCCGGTTTGGCGCGCTGTTCGCAGGCATCTCCATCCTGTCCGTGCTCGTGTTCGCGCTGGAATATGCGGCGCGGCTGTGGACGGTGGCGGGGCATACCCAAGGCAGAGGATCGGCGCTGTCCGACCGCCTAGGCTATGCCTTTTCTGCGCTCGGCATCATCGATCTCATGGCGTTCCTGCCAGCGGCAATCGTGCTCGCGACCGGCCGGCACGCGACGCTGGCAGCCCTCGGCGTGCTGCCGTTCTTCAAGCTGATCCGTTATTCGCCGGCGATGCGCTCGCTGCTCGCCGCGGTGCATGCCGAGCGGCGGGCGCTGATCGGCTGCATCGTCATCCTGATCGGCGCGGTGCTGACTTTCGCCTCGCTGCTCTATGCCATCGAGCGCGACGTGCAGCCGGACAAGCTCGGCACCATCCCGCAGGCGATGTGGTGGGCGATCGTAACGCTCGGCACCGTCGGCTACGGTGACGTCGTGCCGCTGACGCCGCTCGGCAAGTTCATCTCCACCTTCGCCATCATCTCGGGCTTCGCCATGATCGCGCTGCCGGTCGCGATCATCTCGACCGCATTCGCGGAAGAGGTGAAGCGGCGCGATTTCGTCGTCACCTGGGGCATGCTGGCGCGGGTGCCGCTGTTCTCGCATCTGGCGGCCGCGGAGATCGCCGACATCATGCGGCTCTTGCGGGCGCGCACCATCGAGCAGGGCGAGATTCTGGTGCGACGGGGCGATCCGGCGTCGTCGATGTATTTCATTACCGCCGGCGAGGTCGAGATCGCGCTGCCGAGCCAGCATGTGCGGCTATCCGACGGCACCTTCTTCGGCGAGATCGCGCTGCTGCACAAAACCAAACGCAGCGGCACGGTGACGGCGACGCGCAAGACGCGCCTGCTGGTGCTCGATGCCCAGGATTTTCACGCCCTGATCGCGCGCATGCCGACGCTTGCCGCCCACGTCCACACCACTGCCAAGGCAAGGCTCGCCGACAGCGGCGATCTCGCGCTCGCCGAGCTGGCGCAGGCGGAGAAGGAAGGCGGGGGACGCAGCGAATAGCTTCGCTGCATTCCTATCAGCTGAGAACGGCGATGCTCGCCAGCGTCCGTCATTGCGAGGAGCGCGCGACAAGATTGCAAGGCAATCTTGTCGCTGAAGCGACGAAGATTCCATGGGGAGTGGATAGCGACCAGGTCTGAGGCCAGACTGAGGGTTGCTGAATCCATTCAACCTGGAGACGACGATGTTGCTCGATCATCCTTCCGACGGACTGGCCGCTATCCGCACGCAGTTTGGCGCAATTTTTGTGTCATTGGAACTAAGCCGTTCGACATGGCTGGTCACTTCGCTGTCGCCCTGCAAGGGCGAGAAGATGTCCAAACGCAGCATGAAGGCCGGCGACCTTTCGGAACTGTTGAAGCTGTTTGCGGAGCTGAAGCGCAAGGCGCAGGCGCGAACGGGTGAGAGCTATCCGATCATCGCGATCCAGGAGGCGGGGCTGGACGGGTTCTGGCTTCACCGCGCCCTGCAGCAGGAAGGCATCGAGAGCCACGTAGTCGATCCGGCCTCGATTGCGACGCCGCGCCGGCGCCGGCGGGCCAAGACGGACCGGCTGGATGGCGAGACGCTGTTGCGGACGCTGCTGGCCTACAAGCGCGGCGAGGTACGGGTCTGCGCCATGGTCGTTGCGCCCTCTCCGGCAGAGGAGGACCGCCGTAGGCTGTGCCGCGAGCGAGAGACCTTGATCGCGGAGCGGATCGAGCATGTGAACCGGATCAAGGGTCTTCTGTTCGCGCAAGGGATCTTCGACTACGCGCCGCTGCGGCGAGACCGGCGGAAGCGGCTGGAGGCCTTGCGGACGGGCGACGGGCGCGCCTTGCTGGCGCATCTGAAGGCGCAGATCAGCCGCGAACTCGACCGGCTCGAACTGCTGCTCGACCAGATCACGGCGGTGGAGCGCGAGCAGGATGCGTTGCTGGCCGCGAGCAAGGCGGCGGGGAGAAGACCGTATCGAACCCGGTGGCAATGCTGCTCGAACTGAAGAGCCTGGGCCCGAACTTCACGGCCGTTCTCTGGTCGGAGGCCTTTTACCGGCAGTTCGCCAACCGCCGCCAGATTGCATCCTATGCCGGCCTTGCAGCCACGCCATGGCGCAGTGGCGGCATCGAGCGCGAGCAAGGCGTGTCGAAGGCTGGCAATCCGCGCCTGAGAACCACGATGATCCAGCTCGCCTGGCTCTGGGTACGCCACCAGCCTCAATCGGCTTTGACCCAGTGGTTCAAGGTGCACAGCCAACGCGGCCGCAAGCGCGCGATCGTGGCGCTCGCGCGCAAGCTGCTCGTGGCCCTCTGGAAGTACGTGACCGCGGGCGTGGTGATCGAGGGAGCCGAGATAAAGGCCGCCGCCTGACACCACGCTCCTCAGCCTCAAAGCCAATCCGCCGAGATTGATCAGCCTCGGCCGATCCGGGTGGACGAACCGATGGATTGCATGGCTTCAAACGCCGTAACGAAGAATGGTCTCGTCCTCTCGAGCCTGCCCGCCGCAAGCGGAATGTTGGTGCAGCCGCCGCCGCGCGGCGACCGAATGTGAGTTTGATCTGGCAAGCAAACCAGATTGCAAAAACCGGCTCGACCCTTGGATCGCCTGACGAAAAGGAGTTATCCGCCCGCTGCCCCGACTGCCAAAGCCTGATGGCGTGCTCGCTCGAGTCAAGGCCAAGTCGCTTCGCGACGGCCCTACGGGCCGACCTTGACTCGATCTGCGCGCGCCATCCTACGTGCTCCACGGTCGGGACGAAGAGCTGGCCTGCAATCGAACAAAGAGCTGAACAAACCGCCTTGACACACCAAATCCCCATGTGAGCAATCCAGACTGTTTCCCCGGAGGGATCCTGGATTGCTTCGCTTCGCTCGCAATGACAGCGTGCAGGCGGCTTACGCCGCCAGCGCCTTGGTCAGGTTCTCGGCGACCTTATCGAGGAAGCCGGTGGTCGAGAGCCAGCGCTGGTCGGCGCCGACCAGGAGCGCGAGGTCCTTGGTCATGTAACCGGCCTCGACGGTGTCGACGCAGACCTTCTCCAGCGTGGCCGCGAACTTGGCAAGCTCGGGGTTGTTGTCGAGCTTGGCGCGGTGGGCGAGGCCACGGGTCCAGGCGAAGATCGAGGCGATCGAGTTGGTCGAAGTCTCCTTGCCCTTCTGGTGCTCGCGGTAATGGCGGGTCACCGTGCCGTGGGCGGCTTCGGCCTCCACAGTCTTGCCGTCGGGGGTGAGCAGCACCGAGGTCATCAGGCCGAGCGAGCCGTAGCCCTGCGCGACCGTGTCGGACTGCACGTCGCCGTCGTAGTTCTTACAGGCCCAGACATAGCCGCCGGACCATTTCAGCGCCGAGGCGACCATGTCGTCGATCAGGCGGTGCTCGTAAGTGAGGCCCTTGGCGTCGAATTCCTTCTTGAACTCGCGGTCGAAGATGTCCTGGAAGATGTCCTTGAAGCGCCCGTCGTAGACCTTGAGGATGGTGTTCTTGGTCGACAGGTAAACCGGGTAATTGCGGAGCAGGCCGTAGTTGAAGGAGGCGCGGGCGAAGTCGATGATGGAGTCGTCGAGATTGTACATCTCCATGGCGACGCCGGCGCCGGGGGCCTTGAACACTTCCTTCTCGATCACGGTGCCGTCCTCGCCGACGAACTTCAACGAGAGGGTACCCTTGCCCGGGAACTTGATGTCGGTGGCGCGGTACTGGTCGCCATAGGCGTGGCGGCCGATGATGATCGGCTTGGTCCAGCCGGGAACCAGGCGCGGCACGTTCTTGCAGATGATCGGCTCGCGGAAGATCACGCCGCCGAGGATGTTGCGGATGGTGCCGTTCGGCGACTTCCACATCTGCTTGAGATTGAACTCCTTCACCCGGGCTTCATCGGGGGTGATGGTGGCGCACTTGACGCCGACACCGACCTTCTTGATCGCCTCGGCGGCGTCGATCGTGACCTGATCGTTGGTGTGGTCGCGGTACTCCATGCCCAGGTCGAAATAGAGCAGCTCGACATCCAGGAACGGGTTGATCAACTTGTCCTTGATGTACTGCCAGATGATCCGGGTCATCTCGTCGCCATCGAGCTCGACGACGGGATTGGATACCTTGATTTTTGCCATGATCGGAGAAGCCTCTTGGGAACGGCGCATTTGTTGCGCCACGGGAATATCCGCCGCCTCTTAGCACCTGATAGCAGCGGGCGAAAGCCAAGGGATTATGCACTTTTAGCTCATCCAGCTTCCCCAGGTGGGGAGCGGGGGCGGCGGGCAGGGGCGAGGTTTCAGACGAGATTCAAAAGTCGAATCCAACCCGTTATTTCCCTTGAGAATTTTGTCAGGACAGGCAAACGACAGACCGCGAGGGCGGCCCGGTCCTGGGGACCGCTTGAATTAATTCCTCAGGTGGCCTTGCCAAGGCCTTGAGAGACAGTGTGAAAGCGAAGCGAGATGTCGGGGACTGACAAGAGCAAGGCGGGCCTTTCCCTCGACGGTCCCATCGTCATCCTGGTCGAGCCGCAGCTCGGCGAAAACATCGGCATGGCCGCACGCGCCATGGGCAACTTTGCCCTGAGCCGGCTTCGCATCGTCAATCCCAGGGACGGCTGGCCCAACATCGCTGCCCAGCGCTCCGCCGCGGGCGCCGACCACATTCTGGAAAAGGTCGAATTGTTCGGCACGGTGGAAGAGGCGGTCGCCGACCTCGACCTCCTGTTCGCCACCACCGCTCGCGCCCACGACCAGGCCAAGCCTGTGGTCGGGCCGGAGGCCGCAGCTAGCGAGATCGCTGGGCACCTCGCGACCGGCGGCAGGGCCGGCATTCTGTTCGGCCGCGAGCGCTGGGGGCTGACCAATGAGGAGGTCGGGCTCTCCAACCGTATCATCACCTTCCCGGTCAATCCGGGCTTTGCCTCGCTCAATCTCGCCCAGGCGGTGCTGCTGGTCGGCTATGAATGGTTCAAGCAGGCGACCTCGGGCGCGCTGCCGCACGCCATGCCTGAAAGATCCGAGCGCGCCTCCCAGCACCAGATGCAGGCCTTCTTCGACAATCTCCTGCGCGAGCTCGACAAGGTCGAGTTTTTGCGGCCGGCCGAGAAGCGCGACACCATGCTGGTGAACCTGCGCAACATCTTCACGCGGATGGAGCCGACCAAGCAGGACATGCACACCCTGCACGGCGTGATCATGGCGATCGCCGAGGGCCGCAAGGGTCCGGCCAAGGGCGGCGTGCTCGACGGCGAGCAGGCCACGCGCCTGCGCGCGCTGCTGGCCGAGCACGGGCAGGGCGGCGGTGCGTCCGACAGCGCCTCGACGGTGCGCGGCCTTGCCCGCCTGCTTCGCCGCAACCCGACCGACGCCGAGCGGCTGCTCTGGCAGGCCCTGACCCGCGACCGCCGCTTCGCCGGCCAATTCAAGCGCCAGACCCCCGTCGGCCGCCACATCCCGGACTTCGTCTCCTTCCCGCACCGGATCGCGATCGAGTTGGTCAATCCCGGCGAGGGCGAGGCGATCGCGGCCGACCGCGCGGGACGGCGGGCCTGGCTCGAGGCGCGGGATTATCGGGTGCTCGACATCCGGGCAGTGGATGTGGAGCGGGATCTCGAGACGGAGCTGGTGCGGCTTGCCGGGATGATGGAGCAGGGAGCGTAGGTTTCGCGCCGGCGCCGCAACCAAGGGCTGTGCAGACGCGCAATCGGTTGCTATGAAGTCCCCGGGAATTGAGATGGGGACTGCATGTTTGGAATGGTGGGCCGCACACTCATTTGTGCGGCAGCAGGCTTCGGTGTTTTGGCGCTGACTGCCTTGTTCGAGATATCCGGCGCCCGCGCGGAAATGCCCTTGACCTCCAAGTGCAACGCGGTCGGAAATTTCAGCGTCGATGACAGGATCGCCGGCTGCACCGCCATCATTCAGGCGGCGGGGACGGGCATGCAGCAAGATGTGGTCATGGCGCGCTTCCGTCGCGCCATGTTCTACCGCCAGAGGGGCGAGATCGACCTTGCGCTAGCGGACTATAACGAGATCATTGAGCGCGATCCGGGCAATCTGAACTCCCGCATCGCGAGGGCTTCTGCGCTGATCCAAAAGCGAGAGCCCGAGGCTGCGCTGCTTGATTACGCCAAGGTAATCGAGCTCGATCCGAAGAATACCTACGCCTATATCGGACGTGCTCACGTCTATTCGGCGAGACGCGACTTCGTCCGTGCCATTGCCGATTATGATCAGGCCCTTCTGATTCATCCGGACAATGTCATAGCGCATGTCGAACGGGGTCTCTCTTACGTCCGGAACGGGGATCCGGATCGGGCCATGGCTGACTGCGATCGTGCGGTCGAGATCAGCCCGCAAACCGGCGGCGGCCAATTGTGCCGCGGTCGAGTTTACTCCGCAAAGGGTAACAGAGAGCTCGCGTTGGCCGCACTGGATCAAACCATCCAGCCGCGCCTATTTTCATCGTGCAAGGGTCTATTGGCAGATTGCTTCATTCGCCAAATCCTTGGCCGACCTCGATCAGGCGATCCAGCTCGATCCCAGGAATGCCTACCCGGTTTTGTGGCGCGAAATTGTTGCCAGGCGCAGTGACCAGCCGAGCCGGCTGAGCGAGGCTGCAAAGGATCTCGACGCGGCGAAATGGCCAGCGCCGGTCGTCAATCTCTTCCTTGGCACGACGACGTCCGAGCAAGTGCGCGCCGCGGCGGAGGACGCCAACCCGGTGAAGAAGAAGGGGCAGGTCTGCGAGGCGAATTTCTATATTGCCGAGCGCGCCTTGCAGAGCGGCTCCAGGGAAGAGGCGTTGAAACTGTTCGAGCAGGCGGCTGCCGATTGCCCGAGGACCTTTATCGAGAAGCCGGCCGCCGACGTCGAGCTTGCCGCGCTGCGAGCGAGCCGCTGATCGAATGGGCGGGGTCTCGCAGAGTGGGCAAAGCGGAAGCGTACCCACCTGTCGATCAACGGAGCTGCGATGGATTGGTGGGCACGGGGCTTTTGCGTCTTTGCCCACCCTGGGAGCGTAGCCCGGATGCGCGAAGCGCAATCCGGGACAGTGTCGCGCATTCCGCTGCGCTACATGCGGGCTACGAGACCTGAGCGTTTACACCGCCTCCAGCTGCTCCGCTACGCGCTTCTTCTTCGCCTTCGCCTGGCCGAGCAGGGGACCCGCCGTGAGTGCGGCCGTATCGGCCACGCCCGGGTCGCGCGAGATCATGGCCGCGACGATGGCGCCGTCGATGATGAGTCCGAGCTGGTGCGCCAGAACCGCGGGCTCGGCGGAGCCGAGCTCGGCGGCGAGCTTCTCGATGTGGCCGAGCACGATCTTCTTGTGCTTTAGCGCGATGTTGCGGAACTGCTTGGCGTCCTTGTCATGCTCGCCGACGGCGTTGATGAAGGGACAGCCGTAGAAGCGCTCTTCGGCGAACCAGCTCTTCAGCGCGGGGAAGATGCGCGTGAGTTTCGCCTGCGCATCGCCGCCGCCTTGCTCCATGGCGCCGATGAACCATTCGCGCCACTGCTTGCCTTCGCTCTCCAGCACGGCGTTGACGAGATTGGTCTTGGAGCCGAACAACTTATAGAGCGTCGTCTTCGCGGTGCCGGCCTCTTCGATGATCGCATCGATGCCGGTGGCGTTGATGCCGTTCTTGCAGAACAGATGCGTCGCGGCATTGAGCAGGCGTCCGCGCGCGGATTCGTCGTCGCCGGCACCGGCATGCGGTGAGCTTGAATTCTTCTTCGATGACGTCTTTGCCATGAGCTGCTTTGCCATGAGCTGCAACTTAATCGCAGCTGCATCACATCAGCAAGCCGCATCTGTTCCGCGCCGAAAAGATTCGCATCCGCTCACGCATCTGCTCCGCCCTTGAGCAGGGGAGATCTGATCAATCCGCAGGCAGCAAGCCTTAAGCGGCTCCAATGCTTCGCATTTCGTTTTTGGCTCCGTCTGGCACGCTCCATGCAAGGAAACAGACCGTTCGGTATCCTACGGTTTCCACTTCTGCCAGGGAGAAGATTGATGACTGCCGTCGTTCAAAAGACCGTGCTGACGGGTTGCCTCGCGCCCATCGACAAGAACGGGCTCGAGCAACTGATTGCCAATGGCAAGGCAAACCCGAAGGTCATCAAGACCTTGAAGTGCAAGACCATCGCGGAAGGCAAATTCCGCCACGCCAACTACATCCGCAACCTGCCGCCCTACATCGTCGACGAGCCGCCGGGCCTCTTGGGCGACGACACCGCGCCCAATCCGTCGGAAGCCTCGCTCGCCGCGCTCGGCTCGTGCCTTGCGGTCGGCCTGCACGCCAATGCCGTGCACCGCGGCTGGATCGTCAACAAGCTCGAGCTCGAGCTCGAAGGCGATCTCAACATCACTGCGGTCTGGGGCACGGGCGACACCTCCGACAAGCCGGTCGGCTTCACCGATGTGAGGGTCAAGGTCGACATGGAATGCGAGGGCATCTCGCCGGACGAGATCAACGCGCTGGTCGCCCATGTGAAGAAATGGTCGCCGGTCGCCAACACCTTCACCCGGCCAGTCAATCTCGAGGTCGGCATCTAGCAGACGGCAATCAGGACAAGGTGCGGGAGACGATCATGGGTTCACTGGCTTTATCGCGGGCCGAATTTCTGGATCAGCCCGCACCGTCCATTGCGGGCGAGGTGGCGCGGATCGCGCGCGAAGAGCTCGCGCCGCTGGCCGCCGGCATCGACGACGGATCGGTCTATCCGGCCGGGGTGCTGCGCAAGTTCGGCGCGGTCGGGGCCTGGGGCAGCCACGTGCCGCACGAAGGGCCGGCGGACCTGCGCTGTGCCATTCAGGCGATGGCCGAGATTGGCCAGGTCTGCGGGGCGACGGCCTTCATGGCGTGGTGCCAGAACACGCTGGTCTGGTACGCGGCGAATTCCACCAATGTGAATCTCGCAAAGCGCTTCGGCGATGCCTTCTCGACCGGTCGCGTGCTCGGCGGCACCGGGCTCTCCAATCCCATGAAGAGCTTCTTCGGCATCGAGAAGTTGAAGCTGAAGGGCCGCAAGGTCGAGGGCGGCTACATCGTGCGCGGTGCGTTGCCCTGGGTCTCCAATCTCGGCCCAGATCATTATTTCGGCACCATCTTTGAGCGCGAGGACGACCAGGGCACTGTCATGTTCCTGGCCGATTGCTCCGACCCCGCGATCACGCTGACGCCGTGCAAGCCGTTCCTCGCGATGGACGGCACCGGCACTTATGGCGTGCAGTTCCGCGAGGCTTTTGTTCCTGATGAGCTGATCCTCGCCGATCCCGCTGCACCCTTCGTCAAGAAGATCCGCGCCGGGTTCATCCTGCTCCAGGCCGGCATGGCGCTCGGCGTCATCAAGGATTGCATCAACATCATGGACGAGGTGGATAACCCGCTCGGCCACATCAACCGCTATCTGCCGCAGCAGCCGGTGCACTTCCGCGAGCTTGCCGCCGAGCTCGAGGCCGAGACCATGGCGCTGGCGCGCGATCCCTACAACGAAGAGGAGACCTACTGGCGCAAGGTGATCGCGCTCCGGCTTCGCGCCGGCGAAGCGAGCGTCGCGGCGGCGCATGCGGCGATGCTGCATTGTGGCGCGCGCGGCTATCTGAGGAGTCACCGCGCGCAGCGGCGCCTGCGCGAGGCCTATTTCGTCGCGATCGTCACGCCGGCCACCAAGCAGCTGCGCAAGATGCTCGCCGAGTCCTGAGTTTCACGAGTCCACCCCGGAAGACCACCCAACCTCAACGGAGAGGCTGCCAATGACGGACGTTCTGATCTCTGCCAGCGAACTTGCCGATCTCTTGAAGCTAGAGCCGTGTGTCGTGATCGACACCCGCAATCCCGATGCCTACGGCGCCGGGCACCTGCCGGGTGCCGTGAACGTGCACGAGATCTTCACCTTTCTCGCGACCTCGACGCCCGAGGGCATCACCGAACTCAAAACGAAATTCGCCGATGCGTTCGGTGCGGCTGGGCTGTCCGGTAACGAGACGGCGGTGATCTATGAGCAGTCGATGAACTCGGGCTTCGGCCAGTCATGCCGCGGCTATTACCTTCTCACTATGCTCGGCTATCCCAAGGTGAAGGTGCTGCACGGCGGCTTCGATGCGTGGTCGGCCGCAGGCTTCCCGGTGACGAAGGACGTGTCGACGCCGGCAAAAGCCACGTTTGCGATCGTCCCCGAAGCCGGCGATATCCTGATCGATGCCAAGACCATGCTGGCCGCAGTCGGCAAGCCCGGCATCGCGATCCTCGACGTGCGTGACGTCGACGAGTGGATCGGCGACAGCTCGTCTCCCTACGGCAAGGACTTCTGCCCGCGCAAGGGCCGCATCCCCGGCGCGGTGTGGTTGGAATGGTACCGCATGATGAAGCCGACCGCCGAAGGCCCGCGCTTCAAGTCCAAGGACGAGATTCTCGCGGAATGCGCCACCGTCGGCATCTCGCAAGCGACGCCGGTCTACCTCTACTGCTTCAAGGGCGCGCGCGCCTCGAACACGTTCCTGGCGCTGAAGAACGCCGGCGTGAAGGACGTGCGGATGTATTTCGGCTCCTGGAACGAATGGTCGCGCGATCCCTCGCTGCCGATCGAGCAGGGTCTGCCGATTGCAACGGACGTCACCACCAAGGCGGCGTGAGCGCGCGATCACATGGCCCGCGGACGAGGCGCGATTCCCAGCGCCTTGATCCGCGAGGCCAGCGTGGTCGGCTTGATGTCGAGCATCTCGGCTGCGCCGCCGGGGCCGAACACTTTTCCAGCGCAGGCCTCGAGCGCAGCCAGGATGTTGGCGCGCTCGTGCTCGCGCATTTCGGATGACGTCATGATCGCAGGCCGCGCGTCGGCTTTCTGGCGGGCGGCACCGCTCGGCGCTTGTGCGCCTGAACTATCCGGCAGATCGATGCGCAGGCGGCCGTTCTGCGACAGGATCGCGGCGCGCTCGATCACGTTCTGCAATTCGCGCACGTTGCCGGGCCAGTCGTAACGGGCGAGCCGCCGCGCATCGCCCTCGGAGAGGCGCAAGTTCGATTTCAGAGCCTTGCTCTCGCGCGTCAAGAAATGCTGGGCGAGCAGCGGAATGTCCTCGCGCCGTTCGCGCAGGGGCACCGTCTCGATCGGAAACACGTTGAGGCGGAAATAGAGGTCCTCGCGGAAACGGCCGCGCTGGACCTCCTGCTTGAGGTCGCGGTTGGTCGCGGCGATGACACGAACGTCGACGGCGCGGGTGCGCGCCTCGCCGACACGCTCGAAATGGCCTTCCTGCAACACGCGCAGCAGCTTGCCTTGCAGTTCGAGCGGAATCTCGCCGACCTCGTCGAGGAACAGCGTGCCGCCATCGGCGAGCTCGAAGCGGCCGATACGGTCGCGGGTTGCGCCGGTGAAGGCGCCGCGGACATGGCCGAAGAACTCGCTCTCGAACAACTCGCGCGGGATGGCGGCGCAGTTGACGCGGATCAGCGGCCGGTCGCTGCGGGTGGAGTCCTCGTGGATGGCGCGCGCGATCAGCTCCTTGCCGGTGCCGGATTCGCCGGTGATCATCACCGCCGCCGTCGTCGGCGCCACCAGCTTCACCTGGCGCAGCGTCTTCTGGATCGCCTCACTTTGACCGATGATCCCGCGCGGATTGGTCTCGATGCGGATTTCTTCCTGGAGGTAGGCGTTCTCCAGCTCCAGCCGCTCGCGTAGACGGTCGACTTCGGCGAGCGCGGCGTGCAGCTTCTCGTCGGCTTCGCGGCGCTGGCTGACGTCGCGAAACACCACGACGGCGCCGACCACGACGCCGCGGTCGCGGATCGGGGTGGAGGTGTATTCGACCCAGGCGGGCGAGCCGTCCTTGCGCCAGAAAACCTCGCCGTCGACCTGATGCACGGCGCCGTCGCGGAACGCCGCATAGATCGGGCAATCATGGTTGTGATAGTGCCGGCCGTCGTGATGGGTGTGGTGAACGATCGGATGGATCTCCTTGCCGACCAGCTCTTCGGCGGTCCAACCCAGCATGCGTTCGGCTGCGGGATTGACGAAGGTGGTCTTGCCTTCCGCGTTCACGCCATAGATGCCTTCGCCGGCGGCGCGCAGGATCAGCTGGTTCTCGCGCTCGATGTCCTGGAATACGCGCTCGACCCGCTGCCAGGTCGCAATGCCGCCGCGCATGTGGTCTTCGGCGGCCGCATCGACATTGCGGCGGCGGCGCGCTTGGAGATCGGTCAGCGTCAGCAGCAGCAGCGTACGGCCGTCATGCGGCAGCAGGCAGCCGGCATATTCGAGCTGGAGATTTTGCCCCGTCGCATGCCGGGGGGTGAGAGCCGTGGTCCAATAGGCGTCCTTGTGCAGCACGGCCTGGGTGAAGACGGTGAGGGCGGGGAGTTCGCCGGCGTGGAGCGTGCTGGCCCTGGTCTGCCGCAACAGCGCGCGGTCGTAGCCGAGCAGGGCGCAGGCGGCGGGATTGGCGTCGACGATCTGGTCGCCATAGGGATCGACCAGCAGTGTCGCCTCGACGGAGGATTCGAATGCCGCGATGCGCGGGTCGTTGGCGGCGGCCACATCATCGTGGATGGGCATTGGCGTCGTTGCCATTGCGAAATCTCGTAATTGAACTACGAAATCTCGTTTATCACGACTTTTCGTAGTGGCCTAGCGTGACTGAAAGTGGTGCCTTATCAAGGGAATGGCTGGGCTGAAGGCCTTGGCATGCTCCTTGCGTAATGCTCTTCGCAATGACGCGCAGGAGGGCCGATGTTCACGTTCGACAATCCGTTTGATCCCGATCGCAAGCTTGGAGCCGGCTGCGCCTGTGGCCAGCATCGTTCTGCGGAAGAGCACGAGCAGGCGACGGCGCTGCGTTGCGATCCGTTCGAGAGCGAAGAGAAGCGCTACGAGGGCGTGGTCGCTTCTGCGGTGATGCGCGCGATGTTTCCGCAGGATGTGGCGCGACGCGCGTTCCTGAAGTCGGTCGGTGCATCCACTGCGCTCGCTGCATTGTCGCAATTCTTTCCGATCAAGACGGCGACCGAGGTTTTCGCGCAAGCCGGCGCGCCCGAGAAAAAGGATCTCAAGGTCGGCTTCATCCCGATCACCTGCGCGACACCCATCATCATGGCGGCGCCGCTGGGCTTCTATTCCAAGCACGGCCTCAATGTCGAAGTGGTCAAGACCGCCGGCTGGGCGGTGATCCGCGACAAGACCATCAACAAGGAATACGACGCCGCGCACATGCTGGCGCCGATGCCGATCGCGATCTCGCTTGGCCTCGGTGCCAATGCCATTCCGTTCGCCGTGCCCGCGATCGAGAACATCAACGGGCAGGGCATCGTGCTGGCGACCAAGCACAAGGATAAGCGCGATCCGAAGGACTGGAAGGGCCTGAAGTTCGCGATCCCCTTCGACTATTCCATGCACAACTACCTGCTGCGCTATTATCTCGCGGAAGCCGGCCTCGACCCTGACACCGACGTGCAACTGCGCTCGGTGCCGCCGCCGGAGATGGTCGCCAACCTCCGCGCCGACAACATCGACGGCTTCCTCGCGCCCGACAATGTCTGCCAGCGCGCAATCTATGACGGCGTCGGCTTTATGCACCTGCTCTCCAAGGAGATCTGGGACGGCCATCCCTGCTGCAGCTTCGCCGCCAGCCGCGAGTTCATCACCACGGCGCCGAACAGCTTTGCCGCGCTGACGCGCGCCATCGTCGATGCCACCGTCTATGCCTCGAAGGCGGAGAACCGCAAGCAGATCGCCGAAGCCATCGCGCCGGCCAACTACATCAACGCGCCGGTCACGGTGCTGGAGCAGGTCCTGACCGGCACCTATGCCGATGGCCTCGGCGGCGTGAAGACCGACGCCAAGCGCGTCGACTTCGATCCGTTCCCCTGGCAGTCCTTCGCGGTGTGGATGCTGACGCAGATGAAGCGCTGGGGCCAGATCAAGGGCGATGTCGACTACAAGGCGGTCGCCGAGCAGGTGTATCTGGCGACCGATACCAAGAAGCTGATGACGGAGATGGGGCTCACGCCGCCGGCCAGCAGCTACAAGTCGTTCGCGGTGATGGGCAAGACGTTCGATCCGACGAAGCCGGAGGACTACGTCGCGAGCTTCAAGATCAGGAAGGCGTCGTGAGGTGAGGCGATGACCACCTCACTTCGCCTTCGCGCGGGCCTCGTCTCCATTGTGCTGCTCGCCGCTTTTCTCGGCATCTGGCATCTCGCCACGCGCTCTACGGCGCCGGTGGCGACGATGAGCCCGGAATACGCCAAGCTGATGGGCCTGACGGCGACGCAGGGCAAATCGGCAATGCCCGGGCCGCTCGATGTCGGCGCCAAGCTCTGGGAGCATTTGAAGCGGCCGTTCTATGACAACGGGCCGAACGACAAGGGGCTCGGCATCCAGCTTGCCTATTCCATTGGGCGCGTCGGCACCGGCTATCTGCTGGCGGTGATCGTCGCAATCCCGCTCGGCTTCCTCATCGGCATGTCGCCGCTGCTCAGCAAGGCGCTCGATCCCTTCATCCAGGTCTTGAAGCCGATCTCGCCGCTGGCCTGGATGCCGCTGGCGCTCTACACCATCAAGGATTCCTCGATCTCGGCGGTCTTCGTCATCTTCATCTGCTCGATCTGGCCGATGCTGCTCAACACGGTGTTCGGCGTTGCCAGCGTGCGCAAGGAGTGGGTCAACGTGGCACGGACGCTCGAGGTCGGCACGATCAGGCGCGCTTTCACCGTGATCCTTCCCGCGGCGGCGCCGACGATCCTGACCGGCATGCGCATTTCGATCGGCATCGCCTGGCTCGTCATCGTCGCGGCCGAGATGCTCGTCGGCGGCACCGGCATCGGCTATTTCGTCTGGAACGAGTGGAATAACCTCTCGATCACCAACGTCATCATCGCGATCCTGCTGATCGGGATCGTCGGCATGCTGCTGGACCAGATCCTCGCGCGCTTCACGCGCATGGTCACGTTTCCGGAGTAAAGGTTGTGACCGATAAATTCATCTCCATCGAAGGCATCGCAAAGCGCTATCCCGGCGCGGGTGGCGCGATGACGACAGTGTTCGAGAACTTGTGGCTGTCGATGGCGCGCGGCGAGTTTTGTTGCGTGATCGGCCATTCCGGCTGCGGCAAGACCACGGTGCTCAACATCCTCGCCGGCCTCGATGCGCCGAGCGAAGGCGCCGTCATCGTCGACGGGCAGGCAATCTCGGGCACCAGCCTCGACCGCGCGGTGATCTTCCAGAGCCATGCCCTTCTGCCCTGGCGCACCGTGCTCGGCAACGTCGCCTATGCCGTGAGCTCGAAATGGCGCAGCTGGGATCGCGCCAAGGTGAAAGCACATGCGCAGACCTTCATCGATCTCGTCGGGCTCACCGGCTCCGAGCACAAGCATCCGTCGGAGCTCTCGGGCGGAATGAAGCAGCGCGTCGGCATCGCGCGGGCGCTGTCGATCACGCCGAAGATGATGCTGATGGACGAGCCGTTCTCGGCGCTGGATGCGCTGACGCGCGGTACGCTGCAGGACGAGGTGCGGCGCATTTGCCTCGAGACCGGGCAGACCGCGTTCATGATCACCCATGACGTCGACGAGGCGATCTACCTCGCCGACAAGATTTTCCTGATGACCAACGGTCCCGGCGCGGTGCTGGCCGAGATCGTCGAGAACCCGCTGCCCAGGGATCGCGGCCGCACCGAGCTGCACCGCCATCCGCTCTACTATGCCTTGCGCAACCACATCATCGATTTCCTGGTGACGCGCAGCAAGACCTTCGCCGCCGAGACGCCGGATCACGATCCACGCAACGTGCCGATGGTGCACATCGGCAAGCCCGGGCTTTCGATCGCATCCGATGCCAGACCGGAGCCGTCACGGGAGACGTCATGGCCGGGCTTGTCGCGGCCATCCACGTCGTCCTGAGTTGCGACCAAGAACGTGGATGCCCGGGACAAGCCCGGGCATGACGCATAAACCAAGGAGACCCTGACATGAAACGCGAAGACCTCACCGAGAAGCTGCTCGACATCAAGCGCGAGAAGGGCTGGAGCTGGAAGTACGTCTGCGAGAAGATCGGCGGCTATTCCGAGGTGCTGATCGTCGGCGCGATCATGGGCCAGATGAAGCTGACAAAGCCGCAGGCGGCGAACGCCGGCGAACTGTTCGGCCTCTCCAAGGCCGAGACCGCCATGCTCAACGAGGTGCCGATGCGCGGCACCGGCACGCCGATGCCGCCGACCGATCCCCTGATCTACCGCTTCTATGAGATGGTGATGGTGAACGGTCCGGCCTGGAAAGCGCTGATCGAGGAAGAATTCGGCGACGGCATCATGTCGGCGATCGATTTCGACATGGCGCTCGAACGTGTCGCCAATCCCAAGGGCGACCGCGTCAAGATCACGATGAGCGGCAAGTTCCTGCCGTACAAATATTACGGCGCCAGCGGCAACGTGCCGGAGTACGGCTTCAAGGAGGACTGATCGACGCGAAAGCGTCGCGCAGCTCCTTGATAGGTGCCATCTCGCGAACATAGGTGAAGGAGCCGTTCTCCTTCATCTCGCGTGCGCTCTTCAGGAACGCGGCCAGCGCATAGCGTGACATGGCTCCGCCGACGCTGATGCGCTTGACGCCGGCTGCCGACAATTGCGCGAGCGTCAGCGTCGGGTCGGCAAAACCCATCACGTGGTTGAACGGCTTGCCGAGCGAGGAGACGAACGTCCGGATCGTGGCGAGATCGTAAAGGCCGGGCGCATACAGGACATCGGCGCCTGCGGCCTCGAAGGCCTGCAGGCGGCGGATCGTGTCGTCGATGTCCCTGCGGCCATGCAGGAAGTTCTCGGCCCGCGCCGTCAGCGTGAACGGAATTGGCAGCGCGCGCGCCACTTCCACGGCGGCCTGGACGCGCTCGACGGCTTGGGAAAAGTCGTAGATCGGGCGATCGCGGTCGCCGCTGAAATCCTCGATCGAGCCCCCGACCGCGCCGGCCTCGGCGGCACGCCGTATCGCTTCGGCCGCGCGCTTCGGCTCGTCCGCGCCGCAATTCTCGAGGTCCACGCTGACCGGCAAGTCGGTGGCTTCGACGATCGCGCGGGCGTTGGCGAGGATGACGTCGAGACTGACGCCGCCGCTGCCGAGCGTGTTCGCCAC
This sequence comes from Bradyrhizobium sp. STM 3561, assembly GCF_045571455.1. Taxonomy (NCBI): domain Bacteria; kingdom Pseudomonadati; phylum Pseudomonadota; class Alphaproteobacteria; order Hyphomicrobiales; family Nitrobacteraceae; genus Bradyrhizobium; species Bradyrhizobium sp. STM 3561. The sequence goes on along the minus strand of NZ_CP120695.1, from coordinate 4,088,178 downwards.
CCCGAGGCTCGTGGTCGCCAAGGCCTCGAAGCCCATCGCCGCGAGCAGCTTGGCCGTACCGGCATCCCATGGATTGGGAATGATGAAGGCCCCCGGTCGCGCATGCAGCGCGCGAAATGCGGTCGCCTTGTCTAATTGGCTCGTCATGGTTCACCTCCGTGCTGTCGGTCTGGACAGCCTTAGGCGCATTCTCGTCATCCGCCAAATTTGTTATTATTTCCAGCACCATCAGCTTTTTGCATGAGGTTGGGATGGACAGCGACGCCCTCAACACCTTTCTGACCATTCATCGCAGGGGCGGGATTTCGAATGCCGCAAAATTCCTGCATCGCTCGCAGCCGGCGATTTCCCGCCGAATCGCTCTCTTGGAGCAGGAGCTCGGCGTGCCGCTGTTCGAGCGGGTGGCAGGCCGCACCCGGCTCAGCGATGCCGGGCGCGTGCTGATCCCCTATGCCGAACGCGCGGTTGCCGCCGCGCAGGACGCCGAGCAGGCGGTACGCGCATTGACCAAGCAGAATTCGGGGCCGGTTTCGCTGGCCGTGACCGGCACGCTTGCCGACGGCCGCCTCTCGACCATCATGAAGCGGTTTGCCAGGGAGAACCCGGCCGTCACACTGAGCTTGCGGACGGCGACCAGCGCCGAGGTCAGCGGTCTCATCCGGCGCGGCGAAGCCACGATCGGCCTGCGCTACAACACCGACCGCTCCGGCGACCTCGACGGCGAGTTGGTGCTGCGTGAGGCGCTGCAGGTGGTCTGTGCGCCCGATCATCCTCTGGCCGGGCGCCGCGTGAAACACCTCGCCGAGCTTCGCGGCGAACGCTGGATCGCATTCCCGGAGACTCGCGGGCGTCGCGAGGTCGCCGCGGCGCACGTGTTCGCGCTGTTTCTCACGCAAGGGCTCGGCGACGTGGAATGGACGGCCGTGGACAGCCTGACCGCGCAGAAGCGGCTGGTGGAGTCGGGCTTTGGTCTTGCACTATTGGCGCGAAGCCATTTGGCGGAGGAACTGCGTGCCGCCTCGATCGCGACGATTGCCGTGGGCGACCTTGCCGCCGACCAGGACATCGTCCTTGTCACACGCCGCGGCGGCTTTCTGAGCGCTGCCGCAGAGCGCCTGCTCGAAACCATCCGCCGCACCTATGGCGGGCTGGATGTCTCGGCCAGGCCCAGAAAGAAATCGCCGGCGCGCAAGGACATTGCGCGCCGGCGTGTCGGCTGAATCGATTATTTCCCCGCCTTCACCTCGGCGGCCGCCACCGCGAGCAGCTCGTTCATCTTGGCGCGAATCGTCTGCTCGGTGACGGCGACGTTCTTGGCGGCGAAATCGGCCGTGATCTTGCGCAGGACGTCGGCATCGCCGGCCTCCTCGAAATCGGCCGCGACCACCTCCTTGGCATAGGCGGTGGCGGCGTCACCGGTGATGCCGAGCTCTTCGGCTGCCCACAGGCCGAGCAGCCGGTTGCGGCGGGCCTCCGCCTTGAATTTCTGCTCCTCGTCCAAGGCGAACTTCTTCTCGAAACCTTCCTGGCGTTTGTCGAACTCGCTCATGCCTTTTTCAATTCCCTACTGACTGGACCCGGCGGCCCTCGTTGCGGCGACCCGGCTGCATGCCTAGATAGAGAGCAAGAATCGGCAAAACAACGAGCCGTTAAGCCGCAGGCAAGACGGTATAAGTTGGTGCCGGACGGCCGGATCGATTGTGCTGGGACAGCCAATCGGATAGGTTGCCTAAAGGTTTGGTTCCCGTTCTGTTTCCAAGGGTTATGAATGGGTTCCCGGCCGTTCACGGCAGCTCCGCTGTGGGTCGTAATCCTCGTCAACCGGAGCACACCAAATTCATGGATTTCAACAAAACACGGTACATCCCCATGAGCCGTCGGCGTCGCATTTATGAAGGCAAGGCAAAGGTTCTCTACGAAGGCCCGGAGCCCGGTACCCTGATCCAGCACTTCAAGGACGACGCCACCGCGTTCAATGCCAAAAAGCATCAGGTGATCGAGGGCAAGGGTGTCCTCAACAACCGGATCTCGGAGTACCTGTTTCAGCACCTCAATGACATCGGGGTGCCGACCCATTTCATCCGCCGTCTCAATATGCGCGAGCAGTTGATTCGCGAGGTCGAGATCGTGCCGCTGGAGGTGGTGGTGCGGAACGTTGCCGCCGGCTCGCTGTCGCAGCGCCTCGGCATCGAGGAGGGCACGCAGCTGCCGCGCTCGATCATCGAATTCTACTACAAGAACGACCAGCTCAACGACCCCATGGTGTCGGAAGAGCACATCACTGCCTTCGGCTGGGCGACGCCGCAGGAAATCGACGACATCATGGCGCTCGCCATCCGCGTCAACGATTTCCTCACCGGCCTCTTCCTCGGCATCGGCATCCGCCTCGTCGACTTCAAGATGGAGTGCGGGCGCCTGTTCGAGAACGAGATGATGCGGATCATCGTTGCCGACGAGATCTCGCCGGATAGCTGCCGTCTGTGGGACATCAAGTCGAACGAGAAGCTCGACAAGGACCGTTTCCGCAGGGATCTCGGCGGCCTGCTCGAGGCCTATACCGAAGTTGCAAAACGTCTCGGCATCCTCATGGAGAACGAGCGTCCGGCGGGCTCCGGCCCGGTGCTGGTGAAGAGCTGAGAGAGGATTTGACGTGAAGGCACGTGTTACCGTTACCCTGAAGACGGGCATCCTCGATCCGCAGGGCAAGGCCATCGAAGGCGCGCTGAAGTCGCTCGGCGTCGACGGCGTCGCCAGCGTTCGCCAGGGCAAGGTGTTCGACATCGAGCTCGCCGGCGCCGACAAGGCCAAGGCGGAGGCGGCGCTGAAGGAAGCGGCCGACAAGCTGCTGGCGAATACCGTGATCGAGAATTATCGGGTCGAACTGATCGGCTAAAGCGCGATGAGATTTGGATGAATCGTCATCGCGCTTTAGCTTGTTGTTTACGCATGATCTTTCCGGAAAACCGCTTCGCACTTTTCCGGATCATGCTTTAGGCCGGACTTGGTCGTAGCCCGGATTGCGCTGCGCTCAACCCGGGGTACGAAGTTATTGCCGAGCGGCTTTCGCAGCTCACAGCCATCCGGCGCGCCGAAAACGCCAGTAGAGCGCGCCGCACGCCGTCAGCATCACGCCGAGCAGAATGTAATAGCCGTACTCCCATTGCAGCTCCGGCATGTGCTTGAAGTTCATGCCGTAAATGCCGGCGAGTGCGGTCGGGATGGCGGTGATCGCGAGCCAGGAGGCGAGCTTCTTGGACACCGCGGTCTCGTGTGCCTGGCCGACCAGCAGGCTCGCCTCGAAGGCGAAGGCCAGCACCTCGCGCATGGAATCGATGCGCTCCTGGATGTTGCGGACATGGTCGGTGACGTCGCGGAACAGGGGCTGCATCGTCGCGCGCACCATCGACAGCTCATCGTGCTCGAGACGGCGGCAGACCTCCACCAGCGGCCCGATTGCGTTGCGGAGCCGCAACAGGTCACGCCGCAGCATGTAGAGCCGCTCGATCTGCGTCTTGGTGATCGCATGCGTGAGCACGTCGTCCTCGATCTCCTCGATCTCCTCGTGAATGCTTTCCAGCACGGGCGAGTAATTGTCGACGATGAAATCGAGGATGGCGTAGAGGATGTAGTCCTCGCCGCGCGCGAGCGCGCGCGGGCAGCTCTCGCAGCGTTCGCGCACCGGCGCGTAAGAGGTCGAGGCGCCGTGGCGCACCGAGACCAGATAGCCGTCGCCGACGAAGATGTGGGTCTCGCCGAAGGCGATCCGGCCCTCGATCAATTGCGCCGTGCGCGCGACGATGAACAGCGCCTCGCCATATTGCTCGATCTTGGGCCGCTGATGGGCGTGGTTGGCGTCCTCGATGGCGAGCTCGTGCAGGTCGAACTGCTTCTGCACCGCGCCGAGCAGCGCCATGTCAGGCTCGTGCAGCCCGATCCAGACCACGTGGCCGGGCTTGGCCCGCCAGCTCGAGGCCTCGCTGATGGCGATGTTGGCGATGCGGCGGCCGTCGACATAGGCGCCGGCGGCGACGACGCCCTCGGTGGACACCGGTTCGGAACGGGATGTGGACAGCGACGCGACGTTCATGACTTCAATCCCGGGCAATTCGAGCGGCCAAATCCGACCGGCCATGGCCTGTGTACAAAGGCGTTCCGCAACGCTAGCACTGGTAAAATTCCCGTCAAATGGTTATGTCTCTTCACGAATTGGCCCTTTGGCCAGCCCGATTCCCACCACCGTCGGAACCCTGCCATGAAAGCCGCCATCCTCGTCTTTCCCGGAATCAACCGCGAGCGCGACATGGCGCGCGCATTGAGGCTGATCTCCGGCAGTGAGCCGGCGATGGTCTGGCACGCCGAGACGTCATTGCCGCCGGGCACGGATCTCGTGGTCGTGCCCGGCGGCTTCTCCTATGGCGACTATCTGCGCTGCGGCGCTATCGCCGCGCGGGCGCCGGTGATGGATGCGGTGCGCGACTATGCGGCCAAGGGCGGGCTCGTGCTCGGTGTCTGCAACGGTTTCCAGATCCTCTGCGAATCCGGCCTTCTGCCGGGCGTGCTGATGCGCAATGCGCGGCTGAAGTTTATCTGCAGGGATGTGCATCTGCGCGTCGAGCGGTCCGATACCCCGTTCACCCGCGGTTACAACGCCGGCCAGGTGATCCGGGTGCCGGTCGCCCATGGCGAGGGCAATTACGAGGCGGACGAGGAGACCATCAAGCGGCTCGAAGGCGAGGGGCGCGTGCTCTATCGCTATTGCTCCGCCGATGGCGTGGTCGATGAGGCCGCCAACATCAACGGCGCGGCGCATTCCATCGCCGGCATCATCAACGACAAGGGCAACGTGCTCGGCATGATGCCGCATCCCGAGAACCACGTCGAAGACATCATGGGGTGCACTGATGGCCGCGGCCTGTTCGCCGGCCTCGCCCAGCATCTGGAAAAAGCGGCGTGATCTCGCTTGTGGTGAAGCGTGCTCTCGCCGCGATCGCGACGCTGGCGTTCGCGACATTTTCGATCGCGACTTGCGCATCCGCCCAGGACTATCCCAAGCGCCCGGTCACCATGATCGTGCCGTTCGCGGCCGGCGGCACCTCGGACGTGATCGCGCGCGCGGTCGCCGAGCAGATGGGCATTGCGCTCGGCCAGACCATCGTGATCGAGAACGTTGCAGGTGCCGGCGGCTCGACCGCACTGGCGCGTGCCTCCCGCGCCGAGCCCGACGGCTATACCATCGCGATCGGCAACGCCGGCACCAATGCGGCGACCTATACGATCTATCCAAAATTGCCGTTCACGCCGGAATCCTTCGTTCCGATCGCCATGGTGGCGAAGACCTTCGGCATCATCGCGCTGCGCAAGGACTTTCCGGCAAAGGACCTCAACGAGTTCATCGCCTACGCCAAGGCCAATCCCGGCAAGATCAATCTCGGCCATGCCGGCGTCGGCTCCTCCAACTATCTGATCTGCAAGAGCTTCGTCAGCGCCGCCGGGATCGACGCGACGCTGGTCGGGTATCGCGGCGCCGCGCCCGCACTCACCGATGCCGTCGGCAGCCAGATCGACGGCGTCTGCGATGCGGCCGCCTCGGTCTCGCAGGCGATCAACGAGAAGTTGGTGAAGGGGCTGGTGGTCGGCTCGACCGTTCGCCTCGCCACGTTGCCGGAGCTGCCGACCTCGGCGGAAGCGGGCCTGCCCGAGTTCGAGGCACAGGGCTGGAACGGCCTGTTCGCGCCCAAGGGCACGCCGCCGGCCGTGATCGCCAAGCTGAATGCCGCGGCGCGCACGGCTGTGGAAACCGACGCGGTGAAGAAGCGATTTGCCGATCTGTCGACTGTCGCACCTGACGACAACGAGCATACGCCGGAGTTGCTGCAGCAGCTCGTCACGCGCGACGTCGAGAAGTACCGGAAGATGCTGGCGGACGACGCCAAGCAATAGCTGTGTTTGGACATCGTCTTCAACGAGCTGCTGATCCAGATGCGCCGCGCGCCATATCTGCGCAGGCCCAGCCGAATGGCTATCGATCGGGGGAAGCCGATTTCGGGGTGAGCGGAGCGGGTTCCTCGCCTCTCCCCGGCGGGGAGAGGTGAACCGAGCTATCTGCTCGCATCGATGCAACCAAATCTCATTCCACTACCGCAGCTTAAGCTTCTCCGCCGGCACCGTCATGGCCGCAACGCCAGCCATGACCAACAACAACCCCAGCGCCAGGTTCGACGGCACGCTCTCGCCGAGCAGCAGCACGGAGAGGCCGACGCCGATCGGGATGCGCAAATAGCCTTGCGCGTTGGTGGTCAGCGTGCCGAGCCGGCCGAGGCAGACGTAGAACAGCATCAGCCCTAGCGCGCTCGACACGATGCCCATGACAATGGTGGCGATGATGGCCGTCGGCGTCGGATGCAAAGTCCAGGGCTGGTCGATGATCAGCGAGGGAGGCAGCAGCACGAGGCCGCCGAACAGCAGGGAGCCGGCCGCAACCACCATCGGGTCGTACTCGGACAGCCTCAGGCCGAAGATGGTCGCGCAGGCAAAGGAGACGGTGGCGAGGAGGATTGCGATCTCTGCCACGATCTCGCTACCGAAGCCGCGCAGCGCATCGAGGCCGACAATGGCGAGGGTGCCGGCGAGGCCGAGGATCGCGCCAACGAGCTTCAGCAGCGTCGCCGGCTCGTGCCGCGTGATCAGGGAGGTGATCAGGAAGGCGAAGATCGGCGTCGTCGAGGCCAGCACCACCGTATTCGAGGCCGGCACATATTGCTGCGACCAGGTGATGATCAGGAACGGGAAGGTCGAGTTGATCAATTGCTGGGTCGCGAACAGCTTCCAGGCCTTCGCGTGGGTCGGGATCCTGACCCCGCGCATCCACAGGGTGGCGAACAGGAAGGCGGCCGCGATCAGCGAGCGTGCCGAGATGAAGGTGATGGGTGGGATCGTATCCAACGCCAGCTTGGCCAGCGGATAGGTCGAGCTCCAGCAGCAGGCCAGCGCGAGCAGCAGTGCATAGTCGCGCCAGTTGCGCGCGCCGGTGGCGGCGATCGACGACAATGGCGCTGATCCGGACGCCGTCATGCGACCCGTCTCGGATGTGCTCTGCGGCACCTTATGTCTGCTCCCCGGCGCGAAAGCGCTTAGGCAACTGTGGGCGAGGGGGCGGCAAAAAGGAAGGCGCCGAGCTATGCGTTTGGCTGAGGTTGCGCCTTCCGCTTCACCCGCTTGATCGTGCCGGAAAAGGTGAACAGCTGCCTGTCGCCGGACATCATCCTGCCACGCAGAAAAATCAGCGAACCGCCGGCCCGGCTGACCTCGCCGGTGCATTCGACCAGCTCACCCTCCCGGGCCGCGTCGAGGAATTCGCAGGCAAAATTGGTCGTCACGGCCCGTCCATCCAGGACGTGGGTGGCGATCGCAAACAGGGAATAGTCCGCAAAGGCCATGTAGCAGCCGCCATGGACGTTGCCGGAGCCATTGAGGTGCTTCTTCTCGACCCGGAAGGCGCAGCGGACGCTGCCGTCCGGCTCGATCCGGTGCCAGAAGGGTCCGACATGGGACTCAAAACTGTCGCGAATCCAGGTCCGCCAGCCCTTGAATTCCCCCTCTGTCGCGACATGGAGGTCGGGGCGGCGGGGCGGGGGCGCTTTGGTCAATTCGTGCAAGGAAATAGGCCTTCAATTGCGGGTCTTTAGCCCTTAAATCCGATCCGTTCGCGCCGTGCAATTCCCGTTCCCGCGGGGCCCCCGGCGCAAAACGTGGGACAGCGGGAAAATGCGTCATAAAGGGCTTTTCGTGAGCCCCCGATGTTCCTAAGAACGGCCAACCGCCGCCGAAAGCCTCGAATCCATGAAGAATGAACCCAAGATCACCCCCGAACTGGTTGCCGCCCACGGGCTCAAGCCCGACGAGTATGAGCGCATCCTGAAGCTGATCGGGCGGGAGCCGACCTTCACCGAGCTCGGCATCTTCTCGGCGATGTGGAACGAGCACTGCTCGTACAAGTCCTCGCGCATCCATTTGCGCGGCCTGCCGACAAAAGCGCCTTGGGTGATCCAGGGCCCCGGCGAGAACGCCGGCGTGATCGACATCGGCGATGGTCAGGCCGTGGTCTTCAAGATGGAGAGCCATAACCACCCGAGCTACATCGAGCCCTATCAGGGTGCGACCACCGGTGTCGGCGGCATCCTGCGCGACGTCTTCACCATGGGCGCGCGCCCCATTGCCTGCCTCAATGCGCTCAGCTTCGGCGCGCCCGAGCACCCGAAGACGCGGCATCTCGTCTCCGGCGTCGTGGCGGGCGTCGGCGGCTACGGCAATTCCTTCGGCGTGCCGACCGTGGGTGGCCAGGTGCGCTTTCACACCCGCTACGACGGCAACATCCTGGTCAATGCCATGGCTGTCGGCCTCGCCGACGCCGACAAGATTTTCTATGCGGCCGCCTCAGGCGTGAACATGCCGATCGTCTATCTCGGCTCCAAGACGGGGCGCGACGGCATCCATGGCGCCTCGATGGCCTCGGCCGAGTTCGACGACAAGTCCGAGGAGAAGCGCCCGACCGTGCAGGTCGGCGATCCCTTCGCCGAGAAGCTGCTGCTCGAGGCCTGTCTCGAGATCATGGAGAAGGGCTGCGTCATCGCGATCCAGGACATGGGCGCAGCGGGCCTGACCTGCTCGGCGGTGGAGATGGGCGCCAAGGGCGATCTCGGCGTCGACCTCGATCTCGATGCGGTGCCGACCCGCGAGACCGGCATGAGCGCCTACGAGATGATGCTCTCGGAGAGCCAGGAGCGCATGCTCATGGTGCTCAAGCCCGAGAAGGAGAAGGAAGCCGAGGCGATCTTCACCAAGTGGGGCCTCGATTTCGCGGTGGTCGGCTACACCACGCCGAGCAAGCGCTTCGTGGTCAAGCATGGCGGCGACGTCATGGCCGACCTGCCCATCAAGGAGCTCGGCGACGAGGCTCCGGTCTATGACCGGCCGCATGTCCCCTCCGCCGCGCTGCCGATCGTGCATGCCCGCGACGTGCCGGCACCGATGACGCTTGGTGCCGCGCTCGAGAAGCTGATCGGCACGCCCGACATGTGCTCCAAGCGCTGGGTCTGGGAGCAGTACGACCACGTCATCCTTGGCAACACCATGCAGCGCCCCGGCGGCGATGCCGCCGTCGTGCGCGTACAGGACGGGCCGAAGGGCCTCGCGCTGACCGTCGACGTCACGCCGCGCTATTGCGAGGCCGATCCGTTCGAGGGCGGCAAGCAGGCCGTCGCCGAAGCCTGGCGCAACATCACCGCGGTCGGCGGCAAGCCGCTCGCGATCACCGACAATCTCAACTTCGGCAATCCTGAAAGGCCCGAGATCATGGGCCAGTTCGTCGGCTGTCTGAAGGGCATCTCGGAAGCCTGCCGCACGCTCGATTTCCCCGTCGTGTCCGGAAACGTCTCGCTCTACAACGAGACCAATGGCCGCGCGATCCTGCCGACGCCCTCGATCGGCGGCGTTGGTCTGCTCGACGATTTCACCAAGTCTGCTTCGCTCGCCTTCAAGGCCGAAGGCGAGGCGATCCTGCTGGTCGGTGAGACCCATGGCTGGCTCGGCCAGTCGGTTTACCTGCGCGACATCTGCGGCCGCGAGGAGGGCGCGCCGCCGCCGGTCGATCTCGCCGCCGAAAAACGCAACGGCGATTGCGTGCGCGGCATGATCCATGCGGGCACCGCGACCGCCGTGCACGACCTCTCCGACGGCGGTCTGCTGATTGCGCTCGCCGAGATGGCGATGGCGAGCGGCATCGGCGCCAAACTGCTGGCGGCGCCGAGTGCGCTGGTGCCGCAAGCCTATTGGTTCGGCGAGGACCAGGCGCGCTATCTCGTCACCGTTCCGGAAACGGAAGCCGGCCGCGTGCTCGCCAAGATGCGCGGCTGCGAGGTGCCGTGCGTGCGGATCGGCACCACCGGCGGCGATGCGATTGCGATCGCAGGCGAGGCGCCTGTTGCGATCGACGTGCTGCGGGCCTCGTTCGAGCGTTGGCTGCCGGAGTATATGGGCGGAAAGGCGGCGTGAGGCGCTGCCACGACCTCCGTCATTGCGAGCCAACGGGTCCGCGCGAAGCGCGGCCCGATGACAGGCTCCGCGAAGATTCCATGGGGAGTGGATAGCGACCAGGTCTGAGGCCAGACTGAGGGTTGCTGAATCCATTCAACCTGGAGACGACGATGTTGCTCGATCATCCTTCCGACGGACTGGCCGCTATCCGCACGCAGTTTGGCGCAATTTTTGTGTCATTGGAACTAAGCCGTTCGACATGGCTGGTCACTTCGCTGTCGCCCTGCAAGGGCGAGAAGATGTCCAAACGCAGCATGAAGGCCGGCGACCTTTCGGAACTGTTGAAGCTGTTTGCGGAGCTGAAGCGCAAGGCGCAGGCGCGAACGGGTGAGAGCTATCCGATCATCGCGATCCAGGAGGCGGGGCTGGACGGGTTCTGGCTTCACCGCGCCCTGCAGCAGGAAGGCATCGAGAGCCACGTAGTCGATCCGGCCTCGATTGCGACGCCGCGCCGGCGCCGGCGGGCCAAGACGGACCGGCTGGATGGCGAGACGCTGTTGCGGACGCTGCTGGCCTACAAGCGCGGCGAGGTACGGGTCTGCGCCATGGTCGTTGCGCCCTCTCCGGCAGAGGAGGACCGCCGTAGGCTGTGCCGCGAGCGAGAGACCTTGATCGCGGAGCGGATCGAGCATGTGAACCGGATCAAGGGTCTTCTGTTCGCGCAAGGGATCTTCGACTACGCGCCGCTGCGGCGAGACCGGCGGAAGCGGCTGGAGGCCTTGCGGACGGGCGACGGGCGCGCCTTGCTGGCGCATCTGAAGGCGCAGATCAGCCGCGAACTCGACCGGCTCGAACTGCTGCTCGACCAGATCACGGCGGTGGAGCGCGAGCAGGATGCGTTGCTGGCCGCGAGCAAGGCGGCGGGGGAGAAGACCGTATCGAACCCGGTGGCAATGCTGCTCGAACTGAAGAGCCTGGGCCCGAACTTCACGGCCGTTCTCTGGTCGGAGGCCTTTTACCGGCAGTTCGCCAACCGCCGCCAGATTGCATCCTATGCCGGCCTTGCAGCCACGCCATGGCGCAGTGGCGGCATCGAGCGCGAGCAAGGCGTGTCGAAGGCTGGCAATCCGCGCCTGAGAACCACGATGATCCAGCTCGCCTGGCTCTGGGTACGCCACCAGCCTCAATCGGCTTTGACCCAGTGGTTCAAGGTGCACAGCCAACGCGGCCGCAAGCGCGCGATCGTGGCGCTCGCGCGCAAGCTGCTCGTGGCCCTCTGGAAGTACGTGACCGCGGGCGTGGTGATCGAGGGAGCCGAGATAAAGGCCGCCGCCTGACACCACGCTCCTCAGCCTCAAAGCCAATCCGCCGAGATTGATCAGCCTCGGCCGATCCGGGTGGACGAACCGATGGATTGCATGGCTTCAAACGCCGTAACGAAGAATGGTCTCGTCCTCTCGAGCCTGCCCGCCGCAAGCGGAATGTTGGTGCAGCCGCCGCCGCGCGGCGACCGAATGTGAGTTTGATCTGGCAAGCAAACCAGATTGCAAAAACCGGCTCGACCCTTGGATCGCCTGACGAAAAGGAGTTATCCGCCCGCTGCCCCGACTGCCAAAGCCTGATGGCGTGCTCGCTCGAGTCAAGGCCAAGTCGCTTCGCGACGGCCCTACGGGCCGACCTTGACTCGATCTGCGCGCGCCATCCTACGTGCTCCACGGTCGGGACGAAGAGCTGGCCTGCAATCGAACAAAGAGCTGAACAAACCGCCTTGACACACCAAATCCCCATGTGAGCAATCCAGGCTGTCTCCTCGGCGGCAGTCTGGATTGCTTCGTCGCAAGGGCTCCTCGCAATGACGAGTGGAGAGGCCTGGCCTCACAACACCTGCGACGCGCCCGGGATCTGCCGCAACGCTCGCGTCAGCGCCCAGCTCGCCGCGACAGTCAGTACAAACCCGATCGTGGCCTTGACGATCGCCGGCAGGTCATAGTCGAACAGCCAGTATTGCAGCCACAGTGCAATCGGATAGTGCACCAGGAACATGCCGAACGCGTCGCCCTGCATTGGATCGAGCAGCCTGGCTGAGCCTGATTGCTTGAACCTCTGGAAAAAGGCCAGGATCAGAAACATGATGGCCACGCTGAAGACAGTGAAGCAGATGGCATAGAGCGCTTCATACCAGTCCGGTAACGGCGACGGGTTGCCCAGTATTTCGCGCTTGATGAAGATCAGCCCCCACAACAGGCAATACGGAACGATCGCCAGTACCATCCAGTCCCAACTGACCTTTGCCATGCGGCCGTCGACAGCGAGCAGCCCGCGATCCATTTGCGCAACGCCGATGCCGGCACCGAAAAAGAAGTAGGTCGCGTAGAGCATCACGCGCCCGTGCTGGACCGAGAATGGCCCGAACTCGAACCAACTGCTTGGTCCGAAGTGAACCCGCCCGGGAATGTAGAACGCCGCGGTGACGGCTAGCATGACCGCGAAGAACACGGCGGGACGACGGCGACCATGTAGCGAAAGGCGATTGATCGGATCGAGCAGATTGGGTGACAGCCGGTGCAGCAGGCAGGCAACCAGGTCGAAGGCGAACAAGACCCAAAGGAACCAAATCGGCCCGCTCGGCCACGGGCCCTTCGTGACCATATTCCACCAGAATTCCGAAAAGCCGATCTCGGGATGCTGCCGCAGGGAGATCGCGTAGTAGGCGAGCGGAATGACCGTAAGGGCACAGACCGCGAAGGGTAAGCCAAGCCGCAGCAGGCGATCTGCCAAATAGCTCCGCGCTCCCTTCCGGGCGATGCCAGACCAGGCGAACAGTCCCGACAGGAAGAAGAACATCGCCATGAAGAAACTATCGGTGGCGAGCACGATCATGTCGAAGCCGAAGAAATACTTCGGATCGGTATGACCGAAATAAGTATAGGGGATCACCGCGTGATGCAGCAGCACCACCAGAGTCAGGAAGGTGCGGGCGCGATCAATCGCCAAATTGCGCGCCTTGCTCTTCGGCGCGGCATGCACCTCTGCGCCGATCGTCGCTGAATGTGACATCGTCATCGTGGCCGCCCCGATCCTGATCCCGGCTGGACTGTGCCGCCGGGAACTCGATTCAGCAAGGACAGTTTATTTGGAAGGTCAGCCCCGACGACCTCTAGGAACCAGTTCCGCGCAGCGAAGTTAGCATCCGCCGAAAACGGCGAGGGCCGCAAGAAAGCGGCAGTTCGGAGCTGGTGATGACCATCCTGAAATGGGCGCTGATCTTCCTACTTGTCTCGATCGTGGCCGGCGTGCTCGGCTTCACCGGCATCTCGGCCGCCTCCGCCGACATCGCCCGCTTCCTGTTCTACGTCTTTGTCGTGATCTTCCTGGTGTTGCTGATCCTGGGGCTCACGATCTTCAGGGCGTAGCGCCGTCGTCAGCGAAGCATCGAACCCGGAATCTCGAGTTCCGGGTTCGGTCCTGCGGACCGCCCCGGAATGACCATCACCAGAACTACCCCACTTCCTCGATCTTCACCTTGTCCGGATAGAAGGCGAGATGGCCGGAAATCTCGGTCATCGCGGGAAAGGGCGTCTCGTAGGTCCAGATCGCGTTGTCCAGCGTCTTGCCGTCGGCCTTGACGCTGTAATAGTTCGCGTCGCCCTTGTACGGGCAGTGGGTGATGCGGTCGGTACGCTCCAGCAGGGCCATGTTGGTGTCCTCTCGCGGCACATATTGCACCGCCGGATATTTGGCCTCCTTTAGGGTCAGCGCCTTGCTGGTCTCGGCGATCACGATGTCGCCCGCCGTGACGCGGACGCGCCGGGGATTTGGGGTGATGGTGATGGGGTGGTCGGGCCCTGGAAGCTTCATGATTTCACGCCTTTTCGATCAATCTGCCGCGCACGGCACTTTGTCGTGCCTTTCTCCTGGTGGGATCACGGATATAGTGTCGGAAGACGTGACCTAGAAGGCCGTTCACGCTAAGTTTGAGCCTGCCGGCGAGGGGACCACTGGCCGTGATTCGAACGCTTAGACCAGAAGGAGCAAGACCCGAATGCCCATGGACGCCCACGATATCGAGGCGATGATCAAGGCAGCGATCCCCGATGCCGAGGTGACCATCCGTGACCTCGCCGGCGACGGCGATCACTATGCCGCGACCGTAATCTCGGAATCCTTCCGCGGCAAGTCGCGCGTCCAGCAGCACCAGATCGTCTACCAGTCCCTGCGCGGCCAGATGGGCGGCGTCCTGCACGCGCTGGCGCTGCAAACCGGTGTACCCGGCAGCTGACCTGATCGCGCCACGGGGACGATGATGGCTGCGGACAACCCGCGCGGCGCGATGTTTCGCGTCATCGTGCCGAACCAGCACAGCCGCGTCACCTTTGTCGAGCTGTTCTTCGACCTCGTCTTCGTCTTTGCCGTCACGCAAATCTCGCACACGTTGCTGCACCATTTCACGCCGCTCGGCGCGGTGCATGTCGTGGTGCTCTTTCTCGCGGTGTGGTGGGTGTGGGTCTACACCGCCTGGGTCACCAACTGGCTCAATCCCGAGCTGACGCCGGTCCGCCTCCTGCTCTTTGCGATGATGCTGGGTGGTCTCGTGCTGTCGACGACGATTCCGACCGCCTTCGAGGGGCGCGGCCTGTGGTTTGCCATTGCCTATGCGACCATGCAGGTCGGACGTACCGCGTTCTGGCTGTTCGCAACGCCGCGGCATCGAACGGCCGTGCGGCACAACGCGATCCGCATCCTGACCTGGCTGTCGATCTCCGCGGTGCTGTGGATCGCAGGCGGTCTGTCCGAGGGCGACACGCGTCTATGGCTGTGGATCGCGGCGGTGACCTGGGAATACATCTCGCCGGCGGCACGCTTCTGGGTCCCGAAACTTGGATTCTCCTCGGTCGAGGCGTGGGCCGTCGAAGGCGGCCACATGGCCGAGCGCTGCGCGCTGTTCGTCATCATCGCGCTCGGTGAAGCCATCGTCGTCAACGGCGCGACCTTCGCTGAACTGGAGTGGACCGCGGGCAATATTCTCGCTTTCGTCGCGGCGCTGGTCGGCGCCATCGCGATGTGGTGGATCTATTTCCACAAGGGCGCGGAGGCGGGCTCCGAGCGGATCTCCAAGTCAGCCGAATCCGGCCGCCTGGCGCGGCTCGCCTACACCTATCTGCACATGCCGATCGTCGCCGGCATCATCCTGACCGCGGTCTCGGACGAGCTCGTGCTGAAGCATCCGACCGGCCATTCCGACATCCGCACGGTCGTGAGCACGATCGGCGGCCCGCTGGTGTTCCTGGTCGGCACCATCCTGTTCAAGCACACGATCCGCGGCTTCCTGCAGCTCTCGCACGGCATCGGCATCATCCTGCTGCTGGCGCTGTGGTGGTTCGCCGCCGATCTGTCGCCGCTCTGGCTGTCGGTCGCAACGACCGTGATCATGATCGTCGTGGCGGTGTGGGAGTCGGTGTCACTGGGGTCGGTGGCGGAAGGGGCCGAGGAGCATTGACTCTTGAGCGGCCTCTGAGCAAGCGCCTCGTCCTTCGAAACGACCGCGGAGCGGTCTCCTCAGGGCGAGGCTAACGGGACGTGGTGCTCCTTGATACTGCTGCCGCGCACTCCGTCCTCATCCTGAGGAGCCCGCCAAGGGCGGGCGTCTCGAAGGATGTCTCGGAGCGCTCACTCAGCGACTTCCAGCGCGTGCACCGAGAACATTTTGGCTGCATCCGTCCAGCTTTCGCGCACGCGCCAACCCGCGCCCTGCGCCAGCGCGGCGAAGCGCTCGAGGCTGTATTTGTAGCTGTTCTCGGTGTGGATGCTCTCGCCGGGGCGGAACGAGAAGCTGGTGCCGAGCAGGCGCACGGTCTGGCTCTTCCTGCTGATCAGGTGCATCTCGATGCGGTGCCGCTCGCGATTGTAGATCGCGCGATGAGTGAAGGCGGAGAGATCGAAATTGCCGCCGAGCTCACGGTTGATGCGCACCAGCACATTGAGGTTGAAGCGCGCGGTGACGCCGGCGGAATCGTTGTAGGCGTCGTGCAGCACGCGCTCGTTCTTCTCGAGATCGGCGCCGATGATCATCTGCGCGCCCGGGCCGAGGATCTCGCGGGCGCTCTTCAGGAAGGCCTGCGCTTCCTGCGGCTCGAAATTGCCGATGGTGGAGCCCGGGAAGAAGCCGACCTTCAGCATGGACGCGACCTGCTTGGGCAACTCAAATGGCGCGGTGAAGTCGGCGGCCACCGGATAGATGCCGAGTGAGGGAAAATCCCGCTTCAGCCCGTTCGCCTGCGCCGCCAGGAAGTCGCCCGAGATGTCGACGGGCACGTAGGCTGCGAATTTGCACTGACCCAGCAGCAGGCGGACCTTTGTTGTTGCACCCGCGCCGAACTCGACCAGTGCCGCGTGCTCCGGAATGATTTTTGCGATCTCGCTGCCGCGCTCCTTCAGGATCGATAGCTCGGTGCGCGTCGGGTAATATTCCGGCAGGTGCGTGATCGCCTCGAACAATTCCGATCCCGTCGCGTCGTAGAAATATTTCGGCGACAGTTTTTTCGGCTGGCGCGAGAGGTCCTCGATGGCCTCGCGGGCAAAGGCAGTGGTCTGCTCGTCGGGGAGATGGGCCTCGGCCAGAGCGCTGGCGTGCACATTCATGATGCTCTCCTGAACGCGCTGTCCGGCGCGCATTTGTCGTCGGATGAGAACTAGTCGTAATAGGCGAGCCGCACTCCGCTGAACTGCCAGCGGTGGTGCGGATAGAAGAAATTACGATAGGTGATACGGCTGTGGCCTTGCGGAGTTGCAAGCGAGGAGCCGCGCAGCACCAGCTGGTTGACCATGAACTTGCCGTTGTACTCGCCGAGCGCGCCTTCGACGGCGCGGTAGCCGGGGTAGGGTGAGTAAGAACTGCGGGTCCATTGCCAGACGATGCCGAAGGCGTCGTTGAGCTGGCCAGCGCGGGCCGCGACCTCCCATTCCATCTCGGTCGGCAGGTGTTTGCCGGACCAGCGCGCGAACGCGTCGGCCTCATAGTAGCTGACATGGCAGACCGGCGCGTCGGGATCGACCGGCTTGAGGCCCGCGAGCGTCATCACCTGCCATGCACCATCGACTTCGCGCCAGTAGCCCGGGGCCTGCCAGTCTTCCTTGCTGGCCGCGGCAAAGCCGTCCATCAGCCAGAGGGTTGCGGTCCGGTAGCCGCCATCCTGCATGAAGTCGAGCCACTCCGCATTGGTGACCAGATTGCGGGCGATCTTGACCGGACCGACGAGGGCGCGGTGCGCCGGCTTCTCATTGTCGAAATGGAAGCCGTCATCGACATGGCCGACGGTGTGTATGCCTTCGTTGAGCGTCAGCCAGTCATCGCCGCTGCGCGTTGCGGCCGGGAAGCGCCAGTCCGGGTCATAGGACGGGTAGATCGGGTTCTGCGCAAAGGCATGCAGGATGTCGGTGAACATCAATTCTTGATGCTGCTGCTCGTGGTTGAGTCCGACCTCGACCAGAGGCGCCAAGGCTCGGAGCTTGTCCGCGCTCGCTTCGCGGAAGAATTTGACGACGGCAGCATCGACATATCTGCGGTAGGCGCCGACCTCGTCCGCGCTGGGACGGGTGATGTCGCCGCGATGATTGCGGGCATGTCGCGGGCCGGCGCTGACGTAATAGGAATTGAACAGGAACGCGAAATCGGGGTGGAAGGGCCGGTAGCCCACGGCGTGCTCGCCGAGCAGGAATTGCTCCCAGAACCAGGTGGTATGGGCCCGGTGCCATTTGGTGGGGCTGGCATCGGGCATGGACTGGATCTGCTGGTCCTCCGGCGACAGCGGCGCTGCCCGCCGTTCGGTCTCATTGCGGACGGCGAGAAAGGCGTCCCCAAGCCGCTGGGCGAGGTTGCCCGAGGACCGTGACGAAAGCGAGGGTGCGGCCGTAGCGGAGGCTGGTTTCGTCACGTTTTTCTCCAGACAGGACAAGAGAACGTCGTTGGCGTTGCCCGGTTCCAAAACCAAGGTTCGTCCTAAATAGGGGCTCCGTTACGGTATGAAAGTCCTCTCCGGCGATGATATTGATGTCATCAGCCTATGGACCTGTTGGGCGCTGCACCGCCGCCAGGGGCCCGTCGCCGCCATTTTACTTTGGATGCACAACGGTTTGGGCTACATATATAGGCAGGTATCGGGTTAAAACGGCTGAGCCGGCCCGAAGCAATTGGTGAGGGCTCTGCCCCAGAAGGACACGGATATGAGCATCGCGGAATTCATCGACAATGAAGTGAAGTCGAACGACGTGGTTCTTTTCATGAAGGGTACGCCGCAATTTCCGCAGTGCGGTTTCTCCGGCCAGGTCGTCCAGATCCTCGACCATATCGGTGTCGGCTATAAGGGCCTCAACGTCCTGGAATCCGCCGAGTTGCGCAACGGTATCAAGGAATACTCGAACTGGCCGACCATCCCGCAGCTCTACGTGAAGGGCGAATTCATCGGCGGTTGCGACATCGTCCGCGAGATGTTCCAGGCCGGCGAGTTGCAGCAGCTCTTCTCCGAAAAGGGCGTCGTCGTCGCGGCCTGACACGTGACCCTGCCGACGCGCCGGATTGGCAGCGCCGAGCTTGAGGTTATCGTTGCTGACATCACGACACTCGGCGTTGACGCCATCGTCAACGCCGCAAACAGGTCACTCCTCGGCGGGGGCGCCGTCGATGGTGCGATCCATCGGGCGGCCGGGCCCGAGCTTCTTGCTGAATGCCGCATGCTCCACGGCTGCAAGACCGGCGACGCCAAGATCACCAAGGGGTACCGACTCAAGGCCGCCCATGTGATCCACACCGTCGGGCCGGTCTGGAACGGAGGCACCCAGGGCGAGGACGACCTGCTTGCCTCTTGCTATCGTCGGTCGATGGAGCTGTGCGGCAAGCACAAGCTGACCTCGGTGGCCTTCCCCGCGATCTCGACCGGCATTTATCGCTTCCCTGCCGCCCGGGCGGCCGATATCGCCGTGCGCACGACGATCGAAGGGCTCGCTTTAGCGCCAACCGTCGCTTGCGTGGTGTTCTGCTGCTTCTCCGAACCGAGCGCCAAGCTCCATGCTGATGCGCTTGCGCGACACAGCGGACCTTGTGCCGGTTGAGCTGGCCGGTACACTCCGCCGGACCATGTTCCGGGGAGGGCGTATGATTTCACGATCTGGACTGCGCGCGCTAGCCTGCGGCGCGCTGGTGTCGCTTGGCGCGATCTCGATGGCGCGGGCGGAGGGCACCTACGAGATTCCGGCCGGCGCGCATTTCAATCAGGAGAAGCTCGGCAGGATCAGCGAGTTCTTCAAGAACGAGGTCGCGACCGGCAAGATCGCCGGTGCAAACGTGCTGATCCAGCAGCATGGCAAGCCGGTCTACCACGAAGTCTTCGGCGTACAGGACGTGGTCAGCAAGGCCCCGATCACGGACAAGACGATCTTCCGCCTGTTCTCGATGACCAAGGCAATCACCGCGGTGGTCGCGATGCAATTGGTCGAGGACGGCAAGATCAAGCTGGACGATCCTGTCTCGAAATACATTCCGTCCTTCGCCAATGTGAAGGTCGGCGTCGAGAAGAAGGCCGAGGACGGCACCAAGTCGCTCGAGCTGGTGCCGCCGAAGCGGGCGATGACCGTGCACGATCTGATGACGCACACCTCCGGCATCACCTACGGCTTCTACGGCGACAGCCTGGTCCGCAACGCCTATCGCGAGGCCAACATCTATGCCGGCGATTTCGATCTGGCCGAGTTCGCCGAACGCATCGCCAAGCTGCCGCTGCACAACCAGCCGGGCGCGCTCTGGCAATACGGCCACTCCACCGATGTGCTGGCACGTGTGATGGAGGTCGCCGCCGGCAAGCCGCTGATCGACATCATGCGCGAGAAGCTGCTCGATCCTCTCGGCATGGTCGATACCGGCTTTTTCGTCACGGACCCCGAGAAGCAGAAGCTTCTGGCGCAGCCGTTGCCGAACGACGCCGATTTCCGCGTCGGCCGGATCAACGACCCGACGGTGAGCAAGAAAATCCAGTTCGCCAGCGGCGGCATGGTGACGACCATGGCGGACTATCGGCGCTTTGCGCAGATGCTGCTCAATGGCGGCACTCTCGAGGGCAAGACCATTCTCAAGCCCGAGACGTTCAAGCTGATGGTGACCGATCAAGTCGGCCCCGGCTCCGGCGTCGATCGTGATTATTTCTACTTCCCCGGCGACGGTTTTGGGTTCGGCCTCGGGCTCGCGGTGCGCACCGATCCCGGCAACGCCAAGCCGCCGCCGCCCGGCGATCTCGGCGAGCTGAAATGGGATGGCGCCTCCGGCTGCTATTTCGTGATCGACCCCAAACAGGACATGTTCTTCGTGCTGCTGGAGCAGACCCCGACCGAGCGCCAGCGCGTGCAGCGAACATTGAAGCAGTTGGTTTATGAAGCCATGGAGAAATGACATGCGCGCGCGCCGCGGGTTCATCGCGGCGCTCGTTGTTCTCGTCGGGGTCGTCGGTGCGCAGGCCGACTCCGAGCGACGCGCAGTCCGCACACTCTCCACGGAAGGATTGGCGAAGGTTTCCGACTACATCCGGAGCGAGGTCGCGACCGGCAAGATCCCCGGTGCCATCCTGCTGCTCCAGCAACGCGGCAAGCCGATCTATTACGAGAATTTCGGCGTTCGCGACGTGGCCACCGAGATATCGATGGGCGCGGATACGATCTTCCGTCTCTATTCGATGTCGAAGCCGATCACATCAGTCGTGGCGATGATGCTGGTCGAAGAGGCTAGGCTTTCGCTCGACGATCCCGTGTCCAAATACATTCCGGCCTTTGCCGGCATGAAGGTGGGCATCGAGACGAAAGCAGGGGACGGCAAGGTTTCGCTGACGCTCGCGCCGCAGGAACGCCCAGTCACGATCAAGGACCTTTTGCGCCACACCGCGGGGCTGCCTTACGGCTTTTACGGCGGTGGGCCGGTGCGCGAGCTGTTTGCTGCGGCCGACCTCTTCAACAGCGATCTTTCCAACGCCGACTTCGTCGCGAAGATCGCCACGCTGCCGCTCGCCGAGCAGCCAGGCACGGTGTGGGATTACGGCTTTGCCACCGATGTGCTCGGCCGCGTCGTCGAGGTGATCTCGGGCAAGGCGCTGCTCCAGTTCGAGAAGGAGCGGCTGCTCGACCCGCTCGGCATGAGCGAGACTGCGTTCTACGTTGCCGATCCCGCCAAGTTTGCACGTATCGCCGAACCGATGCCGGAGGATCGCAGGATCAGCCCGACGACCGAAATCCGCGACATCAGGAAACCGGTGAAATGGGAATCAGGCGGAGCCGGCATGGTCGGCACGGTGGGCGACTACGCCCGCTTCGCGCAGATGCTGCTGAATGGCGGCACCTTTGACGGCAGGCGCTATCTCAAAGCCGAGACGGTTGCGCTGATGGCGTCGGACCATATCGGCCCGGAGACTGGAATCGCACGCGACCAGAACTATTATCCGGGCGGCAGTTCCGGCTTCGGCCTTGGCTTCGCGGTGCGCACCTCTGTGCCGTCGGGACGTCATGGCCACTGGGCGAATACCGCTGGGACGGCGTCGGGGGCACGTTCTTCTTCATCGATCCCGAAGACGATCTGTTCGGGATCTTCATGGTGCAGACGCCCTCGCAGCGTGGCCGAATTCAACTCGACCTAAAGACGCTGATTTATCAGGCGATGGGACGGTGAAGCGGTCGCCTCCGGAAGCCCGGATGGAGCGGCAGCGCAATCCGGGGTTCTCACCGATGAAAGACTGTCCCGGATTACGTTGCGCTCCTCCGGGCGACGGGAGCTCACCTCGGCTACGGAACCTCCGCTCCCCGCACGATTTCTCGCACGTATCCGATCGTCTCTTCGATCTGGCTCGCATCGACATCCAGATGGGTGCACGCGCGAATGCGGCCGTCCATCATCGCCAGCGTGACGCCGCGCTGGCGCAGGGCTGAGACCATTTTGTCGCCGGGAATGCCGGCGCCGTCCGGTTTGAAGAAGACGAGATTGGTCTCGGGCTCCTGCACCTCGATTCCTGCGATCTGCGATAGTCCGCGGGCGAGCGCGCGTGCATTGGCGTGGTCGTCGGCCAGGCGTTCGACGTGATGATCAAGCGCGTAGATGCAGGCTGCCGCGCAGACACCGGCCTGCCGCATCGAGCCGCCGAGGCGCTGCTTCCATTGCCACACCGCGTCGATGAAGGCGCGCGAGCCCGCGAGCACGCCGCCGATCGGCGCACCCAGGCCCTTCGAGAAATCGATCCAGGCCGAATCCCATCCCGCGGTCATGTCGCGCGGGGAGATGCCGCTCGCCACGGTCGCATTGAGCAGGCGCGCGCCGTCCATGTGAGTGACGAGGCCGTGCTGCTTCGCGATCGCGACGATCTCGTCGAGCACCGCCTTCTTCCAGATCGTGCCGCCGCCGATATTGGCGGTCTGCTCGACGCTGACGACGGTCTGTGGCGGCTGGTAACGCGTGCGCGGGTGCAGCGCCTTGCGAAGAGTCTCCGGCGTGAACTGGCCATCGGGGCCCTTGAGCTGGGTGACCTGGAAGCCGCCGATCGCAGCATGCGCGCCGCCTTCGCGCGCGATGATGTGCGCGGTTTCGTGCGCGAGGATCTCGTCGCCGGGGCGGCAATGCACCAGCGTCGCGGTGACGTTGCACATCGTGCCCGAGGGCATGTAGACGGCAGCTTCCTTGCCGAGCAGATCCGCGACGCGCTCGCACAGCGCGTTCACGGTCGGATCGTCGCCGACCTGCTCGTCGCCGACCTCGGCGCGCGCCATCGCCTCGCGCATCGCCGCCGTCGGCTTGGTCTGCGTGTCCGAGAGCAGATTGATGCGCACCGGCGGCGCCTTGGGATCGAGAGGGGGAGGGGTGTAGAGCATGTGACGCCTCCTGAAGCATGACGGCCACTGAAGTGTGGCTCTTAAGTAAAAAGGCCCCGGCGAACCGGGGCCTTTCGATATTCAGTTCTTAGCGCGAATAGAATTCGACGACCAGATGCGGCTCCATCTGCACCGGGAACGGCACGTCGGAGAGGCCGGGGATGCGGGTGTACTTCGCGGTCATCTTGCCCTGGTCGACTTCGAGATAGTCGGGGACTTCGCGCTCGGGAAGCTGGCTGGCTTCGAGCACATGCGCGAGCTGCTTGGAGGATTCCTTGACCTCGACCACGTCGCCGACCTTGAGCTGATAGCTCGAGATGTTGACCTTGCGGCCGTTCACCTTGACGTGGCCGTGGTTGATGAACTGGCGGGCGGCGAAGATCGTCGAGACGAACTTGGCGCGGTACACGACCGCGTCGAGACGGCGCTCGAGCAGGCCGATCAGGTTCTCGCCGGTGTCGCCCTTGAGGCGGCTCGCCTCGACATAGATGCCATGGAACTGGCGCTCGCTGATGTTGGCGTAATAGCCCTTCAGCTTCTGCTTGGCGCGGAGCTGCACACCGAAGTCGGAGAGCTTGCCCTTGCGACGCTGACCGTGCTGGCCGGGGCCGTACTCGCGGCGGTTCACGGGGCTCTTCGGGCGGCCCCAGATGTTCTGGCCCATACGGCGATCGATCTTGTACTTCGCCTCACTGCGCTTAGTCATCGCGTCCTCTTCGGTTGCATGGTTTGAGGAAACGCGCCCTCCTGTGTGACGGGATGATCCCGGCACCGACAGGTCCGATCCCCAAAGCTTAAGGGATTTGACCACGGGTCGCGAAACGCTTCGCGGGCCGAAATCGGCCCGCGAGCAGGCGGCTTTTAGGAGAGTTTGGGGCTGGCTGTCAATGCGATCGGCCCCGGAATCAGCCCCTCACCGCCCAGACGGGCTTGGGGACGGCTGCCTGCAATTCGGCAGCGATTTCAGTGTTCAGGACCTGTTCCAGCCGGGTCAGGACCCTCGCGATCGGGGCGGCGTCGGTGACCCGGTGGTCCCAGCGGATCACGACATGGATCGTCTGATCCGGCTCGACGAGCCCATAGCTGACGATAAAGGGGCCCGGTGTGATGGGGTGGAGCTCGCCGCCGCCATAGGCGGCCACCGAGCTCACCGCGAAGCTACCGAACCAGTTGCCGCGCTGGCGGCCGAAATTCAGGCCGATGGCCCAGGACAGGCGCCGCAGCGGCAGCGGCAGGCGGGTGGCCCGCATGATCTTGCGGAACATCGGGACATCAGCGACCGGGGCTGTCTTGCCGCGTCGGATTTCCGCATCGACCGCTGCCAGCGAAAGGGCCTCAGGAGCGGCGATTCGCTGAGGCAGCACGCATTCCTCGCCATTCTCGATCCGAGCGATCGCGACCGTCGCCACGCTCTTCGGCAGCTCGTAGAGGGCTGGCCAAGGCCATTTGGTGTAAACGGTGCGCAGGATCGGTTCGTCCCGTGCAACCAGGGCGAAAGCCTTGACGAATATCGCGGCCCACCCGGCGGGCGACGTTGCGCTTGCGCGCGCCTCCAGCACAGGACGGATATAGAGCGAACGGGATAGCGAAACGAAGGGCACGCCCATCGATGCATGCATGAGGTCGCAGATCAGACGGCGCCACGGTGAAATAGTCTTGGGCGTCCCGCGCATTGGTCTCCGGTTCCCAGGGATTAAAGATCAAAATATGTGCGGCGAGCGGGGGGCCCGCCCGCTCGCTCTAGCACGAACCAACCCGCTTGGGGCCGGTCGGTTCGCCGCATCAGGACATCGCCAGTCTGGTCTTGATGACGGCGTAAAAATAAACGATGTCAATGATTTAGCTCTTGATTGGGCGATCCCGGCGGCGCAGCAGGTCCCGGCAATGCGTCAATCGGCTTGTTCAGCGCCTGATCCCATCGAAAGCCGCCATGATGCCGCGCTGGAACAGTGACCAGTCGAAGCCGAGCGCGATCGCGCGGTAGCCACGGTCGATCAGGGCATTGGCCTGGTCGGCGGTACGCGCCACGCCGCCGATCGGCACGCCGCTTCGGAGGATGCCGGCCTCGGCGCGCGCGACCAGCTCCAGCAATTCCGGATCGTCCATCTGGCCGCGCTTGTTGATGGAGGTGGCGAGATCGCCGGGGCCGATCACGGCGACGTCGATGCCTGGTGTCGCCATGATCTCGTCGATGCGGTTGACGGCCTCGACATGCTCGATCGTGACCATGCAGATCATCTCGTCGTCGGCGCTGGCCATGTAATCCGGCATCGACTGGCCCCAGCGGAACGGTGCGTGGAAGGGCCCCCAGAGCCGGTCGCCGCGTGGCGGGTAGCGTACGCTGCGTACCGCCTTCTCGGCTTCGGCGCGGTTGGTGATCATCGGGAAGTTGATGCCGAACGCGCCGATGTCCATCGGAGCTTTCGCGAGCCACGGCTCGTTCGCGGCGATCCGTACCAACGGCGTGCATGGCGTGCCCGTCGTCGCCGCGATCATCGCATGCGCTTCGGTGAGCCCGATCGGGCCATGTTCGAGATCGACGATGATCCAGTCGAGCGAGCGCGCCATGATCTGCACCATCTGCACGCTCGGGATGGTCGCGATCGCGCCGAAGGCGGGACGGCCCTCGCTCCACATTTGGCGGAGGCGATTGAGCGGCTTTGCGGGGACCGACATGTGATGACCTGCGCAGAGATGACGACGGAGCCTAGCAGCGCGCCGCCGGGGCGCAAGGTTAACCGGAGCACAAGGTCAGGCGACCGCGCGTCCGCCGAAGAACGGCGTCAGCGTGGCGCTGAGGCCATGCACGCGGTTCGAGGTAAAAATCATCTCGGCGCCGGACTGCGCGATGCCGCAGCTGGGAGTACCGAGCAGGTCGGATACGCGGCGGGCGATCGCGGGCGCCGGATCGATCCAGTCGACCGGCCAGGGTGCCAGCCTCTTCAGCCGATCGAGCAGCAGCGGATAATGCGTGCAGGCGAGCACCACGGTGTCGGTGCGCGCGCCGGCGTCCTCGGCATCGCCGACGAAGCAGGGGGCGAGCTCGGCGAGGATGGCACCGTCGCTGATCGGGGTGCCGCCAAGCGCGGCCTCGGCGAGCGAGGCCAGCTCGGGCGAGCCGACCAGCGTCACCTCGCATCCTTGCGCGAAATCGCGGATCAGTGCCTTGGTGTATTCGCGTTTCACCGTGCCCTTGGTGCCGAGCACCGAGACGCGGCGGGTCCTGGACTGCGCGCAGGCCGGCTTGATCGCCGGCACCGTGCCGACGAAGGGCAGGGAATAAGCCGCGCGCAAGTGAGACAGGACCAGGGTGGACGCCGTGTTGCAGGCGATGACGACGAGGTCTGGATCATGGGTGCCGATCAGCTCCCCCATCAGCGGTACGACGCGGGCGATGATCTCGTCTTCGCTGTGGTGGCCATAGGGAAAAAAGGCGTCGTCGGCGACGTAGACGTAATGCGCGTCGGAGCGCGCCGCCACGACCTCACGCAGCACCGTCAGCCCGCCAAGGCCGGAATCGAACACCAGGATGGTCGGAGAATTGGTCACGTCATTACCCTAGCCCGCCATGGTTACCATTCGGTTTTTAGGGCGATTTTGCGGCGCGAGGCTGGCATCACGGGTCAAAGCGGCAAGGGGGCATCCGCTCGCAGGTTGACACCTCACCCAAGCCGCGGAACAAGACGGCGTCTCGCCGGCAGGCAATCCCGCGGGGAAGCAACATGCTCACAGTCCACCACCTCGGTAAATCGCAATCCGAACGCATTGTCTGGCTCTGCGAGGAGCTCGAAATTCCTTATGAGATGAAGCGATACACGCGCGATGAGACGACCATGCTGGCGCCGGCGGAGTACAAGGCGCTGCATCCGGCCGGCACGGCGCCGGTCATCACCGACGGCGAGCTGGTGCTTGCGGAATCCGGCGCCGTCGTCGACTACATCGTTGCAAAATACGGCAACCGCCGGCTCGTGCTCGGTCCCGATGATCCCGCCTTCGCGCAGTTTCTGTATTGGCTTCATTTCGCGAACGGCACCTTGCAGCCCGGCATGGGGCGGATGATGATCCTAAGCCGGCTCGATCTCGCCAAGGACAACCCGACCCTGCTCGCGATGAAGGGACGCCTCGACCGTGCCTACGATCTTCTCAACGCACGGCTTCGCGAGTCCGAATATCTGGCGGGCAGCGCCTTCACCACGGCCGACATCATGACGGTGTTCTCGCTGACCACGATGCGCTATTTCCAGCCCTATGATCTCGCGCGCTGTCCGAATGTGGTCAAATATCTCAGCCGCATCGGCGCCCGCCCGGCATACCGCCGCGCGATGGAGAAGGGCGATCCCGGCATGGCGCTGCTCTTGAGCTGAGCAGCAGCGATCACGCAATCCTGTTCGCGGTGGCCGCGCGCTCCGCTGCCAGCTGCTTCTGCAGGCGATCGATGTTTTGCAGCAGGCGCTGGCTGGTCAGCACCAGGAAGTAATAGCCGAACTGCGGATCCTGGAAGTAGATCTCGAGCAGCCTGTCATAGGTGATCGTCAGCACCTGGCCATCCTCGATGCATTCGATCGTACCGGTGCGCCGGTTGTCCGGCGTCAGGAAGCCGAGCTCGCCCATCAGCGCGCCCGGCAGGATCTCGACGTTGATCTCCTTGACCAGGAATTTGCCGGTCACCGTGAGCAGCATCTCCTTGGCCGGGTCGCCCAGTTTGAACAGCGTATCGCCGCAGCGGTATTTGCGTTCGGTCATGAACGGCTTGAGCCACTCGATCGACATGTCGCCCTCGGCGGCATGGCGCGCCTTCTTGACCAGCTTGAGCATCTGCCTCAGGCGAAGAGCGTTGATCGGGAGCAGCAAGAGATAAAGCAGGAACGTCGAGACGTTGGCCGAGAGCGCGCCGAACATGGCGAAGAACGCACAGCCGACCATGTTGGCGACGCGCAGCGGCACCATGGTCCGCATCAGGAGCGTGGCGACGAAGAAGACCGCACCGACCGCGGCGAACAGATTGGCCAGCGTGATGTTGTGGACGAAGATCTCCAGCAGGCGATTGAAGATCGCATCATAGGTGACGTTGTTAGGATCGAGCCCCATCTGGACCAGGATCTTCGCGATCCTGAGGTTATCCGTGGCCGCATCGAGAATGCGGTCGAGGATCGACGAAACGTCTGCGCTGCCGGACGGCATGGTACTAACCCCACATAAGGCCTTCAGTCCTGGTCGGCACTCGTATAACCGAAATCGAATGACGACCGCTTGAATGACGCTTCCGGCCGTCATGCCGCAAGAGGCAAATTCTAGCCTGATCGGGCGTTTCGGCAATTGCCCGTTGGTTGCGCGTCGGGCCACCGGCGCTGCCGTGATTCGGGGGCCGCCGTGCGGGCTTCGGTGTCGCGGATCCGGCCTGGACGAGCGATGCGGCGGGGGCGCGGGGCGAGCTTCGCTTACGGCTTGGCCGCGGGTTGCACGACCTGCTGCTCGACGAGGCCGGAGCGTCCCGGCAGCGAGCCGGCGCGCAGCAGCATGGCGACGCTGTTGGCCTCTTCCAGGGCGAAGACGATGCGTGATCCACCCAGCTTCTCCATCTTGTCGGTGATGAAGGCCGCGACCTTGACGCGCACCTTGTCGAGCTGGGTGTCGGCATCGAGAGTGGCAGAGGGCAGAGCGATTGCGGACACCATCGCGAACACGGCGATCAGCCGAATGATGCGGATCCGCAGGGCTTCGTCATCATGACCTCAAGTCTTGCGGCAGGGCGCTGGCGAACGAATTCACGCCACAGCCGGTAGGCAATGGACGAACGCCAAATGATCCATCATTCTGGTCCGGCTCGGCCGGTCATCGGCCGGCCTCGCCGAACCAAGATGTCAAAAGATACGGGGCGGGGACATGCATCTGAGGGAGGACGGAATTTCATGGCGGGTATCCACGCGCTCGATCGGTTGATCGGCAACGACTATCCGGATCTTTTGACGGACGAGGAGGTCCGGGCGTTCGAGCAGGTTCCCTATGCCGACCGCGTCGCGGCCGAGAGCACCTATGACGCCATCAGGCTTGGTGCTGAGCGCAACCCCGACGGCGCGGCGATCCAGTTCCTGCAAAATGCCGATCCCGCCGACACGCCGGTCGCGGTCACGTATCGCGATTTCATCGCGCGCGTCACGCAGGCGGCCAATATGTTTCACGCGCTCGGCGCCGAGAAGGGCGACGTCATCAGCTTCATGCTGCCGCTGGTGCCGGACGCCTTCGTCACTCTGTTCGGCGCGGAGGCTGCCGGCATCGCCAACCCCGTCAATCCGCTGCTCGAGCCGCACCAGATCGCCGAGATCCTGGAGGCCGCGAACACCAAGATCCTGGTGGCGCTCGGACCGATGCCGGGCACCGACATCTGGCAGAAGGTCGAGCAGATCCGCCCGCAGCTGAGGCATCTGAAGGCAGTCGTGCAAGTATTCGGCGGCGGCGATCCGGCCAATGGCATCTTTTCCTTCAGCGACCTCATCAAGCAGCAGCCGTCGGACCGGCTCGTCAGCGGACGGCAGATCCACGGCAGCGACATCGCCGCCTATTTCCACACCGGCGGCACCACCGGCACGCCGAAGCTGGTGCGGCACACCCACGCCAACCAGGTCTATCAGGCCTGGGCCCTCAATCTGCTGCTGAAGGCGAGGCCGGGTGCAAACCTGCTGTTCGGCATGCCGCTGTTTCACGTCGGTGGATCGCTGACGCAAGTGCTGCTGACGCTGTCGAGCGGCGGCTCGCTGGTCGTGCTGTCGCCGAGCGGCTGGCGCAACCCGAATGCGGTGAAGAACATCTGGCAGCTCGTCGAGCGCTTCAAGCCCGAGGCGCTGTCGAGCGTGCCGACGGTGCTCGCCGCGACCCTCGCGGTGCCGCCGGGGAATGCGGATATCTCGAGCCTGAAATATGCGGCAGGGGGCGGCTCGGCGATTCCGGTCGCGGTCGGCTCGGCGATTCAGGAGAAACTTAAGCTACCGGTGATTGAGGTCTACGGCATGACCGAGACCTCGAGCGTGCACACGCTCGCCTATCCCGGCCGGCCGATCCGGCTCGGCTCGGTCGGTCTTCCCATGCCTTACGCGCGGGTGCGCATCGTGCAGCTCGACGCCGAGGGACGCCTGATCCGCGACTGCAAGCCGGACGAGATCGGCGTCGTCATCATGGCCGGGCCCGGCGTGTTCGGCGGCTATCTCAACGACGAGCACAACAAGGGCGCCTTCGTCGACGGGCTCTGGGTCAATTCCGGCGATCTCGGCCGCCTGGATGCGGACGGCTATCTCTGGATCACCGGCCGCGCCAAGGATCTCGTGATCCGCGGCGGCCACAACATCGATCCGGCGCCGATCGAGGAGATCATGTTCAGACATCCCGCCGTCGGCTTCGCCGCCGTGGTCGGCCAGCCCGACGCCTATGCCGGCGAATTGCCGGTGGGATACGTGCAATTGAAGCCCGGCGCCAAGGTCGAGCCGGGCGAGCTCGAAGCATGGGTGCGCGAGCGCACGCCGGAGCGCGCCGCCGTCCCGGTGCAGGTCATTCCGATCGATCCGATGCCGGTGACGGGCGTCGGCAAGGTGTTCAAGCCGCAGCTGCGTTGGGACGCGGCCGAGCGCGTGTTCACCAAGGTGCTGGCGCCGCTGGTCGAGCGCGGCATCGACTGCAAGGTGAAGGTCGGTCCGCACGGCAGCCACGGCTCGATCGCGACCGTGACGCTCGCTGGTCTGCAAGCGGATCAACGCGAGGCGGTTGCGAGCGAGGTGCATACGCTGCTCGCACCGTTCGTGATGCGGCACGAGGTGGTGCAGGCGTAGGTGCTTGCGTGAATTGTAGATCCTACGGGTGACAGGTGGTCAGGGGTAAGTTGAGTTTGCGACCGCCAACTCACCCGGAGGATCTACGAGCGCAGCGTGCGGTCCTATCCCGCCGGCATTCGCGTCTCGACCAGACGGGCCCAGAACGAGGCGCCGTGGCCCAAAATGTTGTCGTTGAAGACGTAGGCCGGGTGGTGGCATTCGTTGCCGTCGCCCATGCCGACCAGCACCATCGCGCCGGGACGTGCTTCCAGCATGAACGAGAAGTCCTCGGCGCCCATCATCGGGATGAACTTGTCATTGACACGGTCGGCGCCGACGATGTCGCGGGCGACGTCGGCGGCAAGGCCGGCCTCGCGGGCATGGTTCATCGTCACCGGATACATCCGCGTGTACTTCGTCTCGGCCGAGCCGCCATAGGCACGGGCGATGCTGTCGGCGACTTCGCCGATGCGGCGCTCGACGAGGTCGCGCACTTCAGGGTCGAGCGTGCGCACGGTGCCGGCGAGTTCGGCGACCTCCGGGATGATGTTGAAGGCCGTGCCGGAATGGAATTGCGTGATCGAGATCACCGCGGACTTCAGCGGGTCGACGTTGCGCGCGACGATCGACTGTAGCGCACCCACGATCTGCGAGCCGATCAGCACGCTGTCGACCGACTTGTGCGGCCCCGCGCCGGCGTGTCCGCCCTTGCCGCGAACGGTGATCTGGATGTTGTCGGATGAGGCGAGCATTGGGCCAGGCGTGGTGGCGAAATGGCCCTCGGGGAGGTTCGGCATGTTGTGCATGCCGTAGACCTCCTGGATGTTCCAGCGCGTCATCAACCCGTCTTCGACCATGGCCTTGCCGCCGCCGCCGCCTTCCTCAGCGGGCTGGAAGATCATCACCGCCGTGCCATCGAAATTGCGCGTCTCGGTCAGGTACTTTGCGGCGCCGAGCAGCATCGCGGTGTGGCCGTCATGACCGCAGGCGTGCATCTTGCCAGGCACCTTGGAGGCATAAGGCACGCCCGAGGTCTCCATGATCGGCAGTGCGTCCATGTCAGCGCGCAAACCGATCGTCTTGCCGGAGGCGGACTTGCGGCCGCGGATCACGCCGACCACGCCGGTGCGGCCGATGCCCGTCACCACTTCGTCGCAGCCGAACTCGCGCAGCTTGTCGGCGACGATGCCGGCGGTGCGGTGGACTTCGTAAAGCAGCTCGGGGTTCTCGTGGAAGTCATGGCGCCAGGTGGCCATTTCGTCGGAGAGGGCGGCGACGCGATTGACGATGGGCATGGGGAATCCGTGTTTTGTGGGCCTTGGCGTCATTCCGGGACACGCGAAGCGTGAACCCGGAATCTCGAGATTTCCG
The DNA here is from genome assembly GCF_045571455.1 of Bradyrhizobium sp. STM 3561. Taxonomy (NCBI): domain Bacteria; kingdom Pseudomonadati; phylum Pseudomonadota; class Alphaproteobacteria; order Hyphomicrobiales; family Nitrobacteraceae; genus Bradyrhizobium; species Bradyrhizobium sp. STM 3561. The sequence goes on along the minus strand of NZ_CP120695.1, from coordinate 4,056,088 downwards.
GGTTCGATGCTCCGCATCGCCCCGGAATGACAGGAATTCAGCTCTCCCCGAACACCCGCTTGAAGATCGTGTCGACGTGCTTGAGGTGATAGCCGAGGTCGAACTGCTCCTCGATCTCGGCGTCGGTGAGATATTTCTTCACCTCAGCGTCCTTCTTCAGGAGCTGGAGGAAGTCGCCTTCGCCGCGCCAGACCGGCATGGCGTTGCGCTGCACGAGCTTGTAGGCGTCCTCGCGGCTGGCGCCCTTCTGGGTCAGGGCCAGCAGCACGCGCTGCGAATGCACGAGGCCGCCGAGGCGGTCGAGGTTCTTCTGCATGTTGGCGGGGTACACCAAGAGCTTGTCGATCAAGCCGGCGAGGCGCACCAGCGCGAAGTCGAGCGTCACGGTCGCGTCCGGGCCCATCATGCGCTCGGCCGAGGAGTGCGAAATGTCGCGCTCGTGCCAGAGAACGACGTTCTCCAGCGCCGGCGTCACATAGGCGCGCACCATGCGGGAGAGGCCGGTGAGGTTCTCCGACAGCACCGGGTTGCGCTTGTGCGGCATCGCGGAGGAGCCCTTCTGTCCTTCGGAGAAGAACTCCTCGGCCTCCAGCACCTCGGTGCGCTGCATGTGGCGGATTTCCACGGCAACGCGCTCGATCGAGGAGGCGATCACGCCGAGCGTCGAGAAATACATCGCGTGACGGTCGCGCGGGATCACCTGGGTCGAGATCGGCTCGGGCACGAGCCCCATGGCCTTGGCGACGTGCTCTTCGACGCGCGGGTCGATCTGCGCGAAGGTGCCGACGGCACCGGAGATGGCGCAGGTCGCGACTTCCTTGCGCGCCGCGATCAGGCGCTCCTTGGCGCGGGTGAATTCGGCATAGGCGTAAGCGAGCTTGAGGCCGAAGGTGACGGGCTCGGCATGGATGCCATGGCTGCGGCCGATGGTCGGCGTCATCTTATGCTCGAAGGCGCGCTTCTTCAGCGCGGCCAGCACCTTGTCGAGGTCAGCAAGCAGCAGATCGGCGGCGCGGGTGAGCTGAACGTTGAGGCAGGTGTCGAGCACGTCGGAGGAGGTCATGCCCTGGTGCACGAAGCGCGCCTCGGGGCCGACGATCTCGGCGAGGTGGGTGAGGAAGGCGATGACGTCGTGCTTGGTCTCGCGCTCGATCTCGTCGATGCGGGCCACGTCGAAGACGGCGTCCTTGGCCTTGGCCCAGACCGTTTTGGCGGCCTCCTTTGGGATGGTCCCGAGCTCGGCCAGGGCGTCCGCCGCATGCGCCTCGATCTCGAACCAGATCTTGAACCGGGTCTGCGGCTCCCAGATCGAGGCCATTTCCGGGCGGGTATAGCGGGGAATCATCTGACGGCTCCAGCTAGGTAGGCCGGCGACCCAAGGGGGCTTTGCCGGCCAAAATGCTTTTTACGCCGTGATTTAACAGAGCGGGCAGGGCGAAACAAACGGCTGAGGCAAGGTAGCGGGGGATGACTGGACCGGGCAGGCAGCTGAGTGCCGAAGTAGTGCCCCAAGCCGGCTGGCGGCGGTTGCCCCGCGGCTTGGCCGGGCGGGCCGGAGAAATCAGCGGTCAATCACGGATCATTGACTGACAGATATTGAAATCTGTCAGCGAGACGTGTATATCCGTTTCCGGACGCTCCGATTGGGCGTCCCGCGACAGCCCCGGGAAGCCCGACATCCGAACCAAGCTCGGATCGGAGGGCAGATTGAAGAACGGGGACCGTGGACGAATGGAGACTTAAGACAATGACGACCGAAATCCTCAATTTCACCGGCGTGATTGGGCATTGGCTCAATTTGCTGGTGGCGCGACAGATCGCGGCGCAAGCTGCAAAACTGCCTCATTAAGGCATAGGCTTTCCGAACGACCGGCCAGGGCGCTTCGGAAGCAGCCCCAGTGCCGGGTAACTGAGCCCCAACCGGGAACATGGTGCTGGCATGAATGAAGCCGTTGTCTTGACGCCGGAGCGGATCCTCGAAGTCACCGAGGACGTGCTCAGGCGTTACGGACTTGCCAAGGCCACAGTGGTCGACGTTGCCCGTGCGCTCGATGTGAGCCACGGCAGCGTCTATCGCCATTTCCCCAGCAAGGCCTCGCTGCGCGAGGCCGTTGCCAAGCGCTGGCTCGACCGCATCGACGCGCCGCTACGCGCGATCGCCGAGGAGCACGGCCCGGCGCCTGACAGGCTCGACCGCTGGTTGCGCACGCTGTTCGCCGCCAAACGTTCGCGCGTGCTCGATGACCCCGAGATGTTCCAGACCTATCTGACGCTGGCGCGCGAGGCCTGTGCGGCCGTCAAATGCCACAAGGACACCATGATCGACCAGATCGCGGCGATCCTGACCGACGGCGTGAAGCGGGAGGAATTCGCCGTGGGCGACGTGAAGGCGACCGCGCGCGCCATCTTCGATGCCACCGTTCGCTTCCACCATCCGGCCCATGCCGACGAATGGAAGGATGCCGATCTCTCCGCGCGCGTCGATGCGACGCTGGCGCTTTTGCTGCGCGGGCTGAAGGCGGCCTAGATCCGCAGGACCCATTCAGTCCCAGGTGCGGCCAATCAACCTTTCGTCTTGTGGAGAGCGGCGCCATCGCGAAGCGAGGGCGAGGAAACCGAATGTCTTCGCGCGTGGAAGGCAGGATCGGACGATGGCACGACCGGCGGACTATCCGGATATGCATTGACTGCGATTTCGACGGCGTCCTTTGACCGCTTTCGAAGGCGGTAGAATGTGAGCTCCTGATCGAGCATGGGGCAGCGGAAGTGGACGACGGCTGTGTCCGGCAGACGGCAAAGTTCGTCGATGAGCTCGCCCACTGTGATGATCGGGGGGTGGTCGACGACCCTGTGATGATCCTTACGCATGGCGATTTACTCCTCCACTCCACTACTAACCGGGGCTGGATAGCCTCCGTTCCATCCCACTCAGCAGATTTACGAGCGCCACCTCGCTCGCGGAATCCGTCAGCTCCGCTGCTAGATCCTCGTTAACCCACAGGTTGCGGCGAGCCGCACGAGCTGCGCATCCGTGCGCGCGCCGGTCTTCGACTTGATCAGATAGTGATAGTTCTGCACGGTCTTGACGCTGAGATTGAGATGGGTCGCGATCTGCTCGGTGGTGGCGCCGCCGGCGAACTGGCGCAGGATCTCGATCTCGCGCTCACCCAGCTGGTCCAGCACCGAGCCGGTTGGCGACAGGCTGTCCGCGGCGAGGACATGCGCGATGTCGTCGCTCATGGCGCGCTCGCCGCGCGCCACGCTGCGGATGGCGTGCACCACGGCTGAGGGTTCGCTGCTCTTGGTGACGAAGCCGCTCGCGCCCGCGCCGAAGGCTGCCTTCACCAGCACAGCCTCGTTGTGCATGGTGAAGACCAGAATCCGCGCTCGTGGGCTGCGCGCGCGGATGTTGCGGATCGCCTCGAGCCCGCTCGCGCCGGGCATCGAGATATCGAGTACGACCACATCAGGATCATGCGCCTTGAACGCGCCGTAGGCCTCCGCGGCGTTGTCGGCTTCCGCCACGACGTGCAGATCGCCCTGGCTCTCCAACACGCGCCGATAGCCTTGCCGCACGATCGGGTGGTCGTCGACCAGCAGCACGGAAATGCCTGTTGCTGCAACCTCGCTCATTCCGGCCTCACGCAGCGAGCGGGATGGTGGCGGCAACGCTGAGGCCGCCGCGCGCAGGCATGATCGACAGCGATCCGCCGGCGGCCGTGACGCGCTCGCGGATGCCGGTCAGGCCGAAACCGGCCGATTGCGCGACGCGCTCCGCATCGCCGCCGCCGTCGTCCTCGACGCGGATCAGCAGCGCACCGTCCTCGCCGGCATGCCGTTCGATGCGCAGACTGATCTCGTGCGCTGCACTGTGGCGCAGCGCGTTGGTCAGGCATTCCTGCGCGACACGATAGGCCGTGGTGGCGGCCGGGCCGCTGATGTCGGTGAGGTCGCCCCTGAGATCGAGCCGGATCGTCGGCCGTGCCGCGCTGTGCGAGCGCCAGCTGTCGACGAGATTGACGAGGCTGGCCTCGAGCCCGAGCTCCTCGGGCAGCGGATTGCGCAGCCGCTTCAGTGCATCGCGAAGCGAAGCCATCAGATGATGCGTGGCCTGCGAGATCATGCGCGCATCCTGCGCGATCCCGGTGTCGCCGTTGTCCCTCGTGCTGGCTGTTTCGATTGTGTTGGCGAAGGCGAGGATGGCGGAGAGATTCTGCCCGAACTCGTCGTGCAGCTCGCGGGCGAGCGCGCGGCGTTCGTCCTCGCGGATCTCGATCAAGCGCCGCGTCAGCGCGGCGCGCTGTTCGGTGGCTTCCTCCAGCCGGCCGCCGAGCTCGCCGACGGCGTTGCCGATCATCGCCAGCTCCATCGAGCGGAAGCGCGGCAGCTTGGTGCGATACTGTCCGCGCGCCATGCGCTGCAATGCAGTGACGATCGCACGCGCCGGCGCCAGCGCATGTGCGATCGCGAGCGAGGCCAGCAGCGCGATTGCCGCCGCCATCAACAGCGCGACGTCGATCACGTTGAGGATGTACTCCCACGCCAGCGAGATGGCCGCGGCGCCGTCCGGCGTCGCCACCACCGTCCCGGCGGCCGCCGCGCGCGGGCTGACGGGCCGTACCACCTCGGCGTGGCTGCCGAGGAAGGTGGGTACAATGGCGGCGAACCAGCGCGGCGGCGTCTTGCCCAGCCCCTCGCTCTGGCCGCAGAGCGGCTTCTCGAACGCGGCGGCCGGCTGGAACTCGACGCAGACGCCGGGCGAGATCAGCTTCATCGTCTCCAGCGTGCGCCAATCTGGAACCGGCAAAAGGTGCTCGCGCGCTCTGCTGCTGCGCAACAAAAGCTCACGCCAATACAGCGCCTGGAGCGCCTGCGCGACCCGCTGCGCCGAGGCCGCAGTCGCCCGATCGACGCTGCGATAGGCGTCGAACGTGGCCCACACGGTTGCAGCTCCGAGGCAGAGCACGACGATGAGCAGCAGACGGGCGACAAGCTGAAGCACGAGGCGCATGCGATCATCCCCGACGTTTGGTAAGGTCAGCCTAACAACGCCGCCGCGCCTTGCCAATTGCAGGGAACGCCCGGGCTGCAGCTCGGGCAAATTTCCCGAGCCGGATTGGGCATGGGTCTTTGGACCGGGCGCGGCGTCTTTGATCTAATCGGGCAGGAATCTTTACAGGCCAATCGTTGCGAGCGAGGAGCGGTGCAGCATGAGTTCGATGACGATTGGACCAATCCCGAGCCAGGCTGCCGATCCATCCGAGCGCAGCGCGCTGCTGTTCTGGATGATCTTCACCGGACTGTCGATCTTCGCCGTCGTGCTGTTGTGGCGCTTCGGCCTGATCCATCTGATGTTGACTTCGGACCGCACCTACATCTCGAGCGTCATCGCGGTGCTCTATGTCGTCACCTGCGGCCACTGCTTCCTGCGGACGCGGGCGATCGCGCGCGAAGGGGCGGCCGCGCGGCGTTGCCGCGCGGTGCTGTCGGCGACCGGTGGCAGCAAGGCGCTCGATGCGAGCGCGGCGGGGCTACCACGCGGTTTGGTGCGCGATCACATCGAGAGCCTCTTGACGAAGGCTGCTGCCCAGGACTATCGCCCGGTCGATCAGACGCTGCTGCTGCGGACGCTCGCCGATCGCTTGCGCGGCTCCAACGGATTCGGGGCCTTCGTCTCGGACACGCTGATGAAGCTCGGCCTGCTCGGCACCATCATCGGCTTCATCATCATGCTGGCGCCGATCGCAGGGCTGGATGCCGCCGACAAGGTCGCGATGCGCTCCTCGATGGGCTTGATGAGCGACGGCATGGCGGTTGCGATGTACACGACGCTCGCGGGCCTCGTCGGCTCGATCCTGGTCCGCATCCAGTACTACATGCTGGACGCCGCGACCCAGCGGGTGTTCTCGGACGCGGTGGTGCTGACCGAGACGTACGTGACGCCGGTGCTGGAGCGCAAGGGTTCTGGTGCGCGGTCATGATCGATGATTTCGGCCTCTATCCGCGTGAGGAGGCGTTCGATCCTCTGGGCGTGATGCTGTTCAAGGCGCTGCAGGTGATCGCGTTCCTGTTTTTCCTGGCGTTGCTCGCGGTGTCCCCGGATGCCAAGGACGGCAAGATCGACTCCAAGGCGGAGTTCATGATCACGCTGGACTGGCCGGACAATCACCCCGACGATCTCGACCTGTTCGTGCAGGATCCCGCGGGCAACATCGCCTGGTATCGCCACCGCGAGGCCGGCTTCCTCACGCTCGACCGCGACGACCGCGGCGGGGCCAACGACTTCATCATGGTCGCCGGCAAGAAGATCGCCTCGCCGATCCGCGAGGAGATCGTCACGGTGCGCGGCATCCTCGCCGGCGAATACACCGTCAACGTCTCGCATTTCGTCGCCACCACGGGCGAGCCCGTGACGGCCAATGTGAAGGTGCAGAAGCTCAATCCGACCGCGCAGGTGATCTTCGACAACAAGTTCACGCTGGACCACACCGGCGACGAGAAGACCGCGGTCAGATTCCGCATCGATGCGGAAGGCAAGGTCGTAAATGTCGATCAGCGGCCGAAATCGCTGCTGGAGACGTTCCGCAGCAGCTGGCGCAACGGCGCCGACGTCGACCCCAAGACCGGTGTGAGCAGGAACGCTGTGAGGGTGCGCCGTGAGTAATCCGCAAACGGTCATCCTGACGCTGTCGGTCGCTTATGCCGTCATCGGCGCGCTGCTGCTGGTCGTGTTGGTCTATGCGCGGCTCCACTGGTCGTTGAAGGCGGTCGCCGTGGTCGTGACCAGCGCGTTCTACGTCGTCAGCTTCACTGAAATGCGCGGGCTGCTCGGCTGGGCCAGCTCCGACCGGCTGCCTGTCACCTTCAAGCTGCTGAAGGCGCGCATCGTCGAGCCGCATTCGCTTCAGGGCGATCCCGGCTCGATCTATCTTTGGGTCGAGGCGTTGGACGAGGACAATCGCCCGAGCGGCATCCCGCGCGCCTTTCGGGTGCCCTACGATGACCGGCTGGCCGACAAGACCCACGCCGCGGAGAACGAGATCGCGGCGGGTCATCCGCAAGGCGGGCGCGCGGCGGATTTCGGCGGCGGCGACGGCAGCCTGATCGACATGGTCCGGGAATATGTGACGCCGAAGACCATTCTGGAGACCAGCGGCGGCGATTCCTCGACCGGCGAGTTCAATGCCCCGCCCGCCGGTGCGCAAGGCGCCGTCTTCACGCCGCTGCCGCCACCCCGGATGCCGCCGAAGGACGAGCAGTAGGCCTTTCACCATCAATGCAGGGCAGCGCTGGTAAACGGCCCAGTGCTGGCGCATCTTCTTGACCTCCCTCTTTGGCCTTATCGGCTTCCAATAAGAATTTGAGGGTGGAGGGTGCGTGCTTCTCGCTGTCTTCTCGGATATCCACGGTAACCGGCAGGCGTTCGAGGCCTGCCTGAAGCTTGCCCGCGCCAAGGGGGCGGAGCGGTTCGTCTTGCTCGGCGATTTCGTCGGCTATGGTGCCGATCCGGAATGGGTGGTGGATACGGCGATGGAGCTGGTTGCGCAGGGCGCCATCGCGGTGCGCGGCAATCACGACCAGGCGGTCAATTCCTCGGCCGAGACCATGAACGCGGAGGCGCAGATTGCGATCGAATGGACCCGCGGCCGCCTCGACGCCGCCCAGCGGCGATTCCTGGCCGAATTGCCGATGCAGGTAGCGGACGGCGATCGCCTGTTCGTGCACTCGGAGGCCTCCAGCCCGCAGCGCTGGCATTACGTGCGCTCGACGGCGGATGCGGCCAAGAGCCTGATCTCGACGCCCGCCCATGTCACCTTCTGCGGCCACATCCACCGTCCGGCGCTCTATTCGATGTCGGTGACGGCGAAGATGTCGAGCCTCGTGCCCAAGACCGATGTCTCGGTGCCGCTGCTGCGTGGACGGCAATGGCTGGCGGTGCTCGGCTCGGTCGGCCAGCCCCGCGACGGCGATCCGTCGGCGGCCTTCGTGCTGTTCGACACGGTGTCGTGCCAGATCACCTATTGCCGCGCGCCCTATGATATCGAGACGGCCGCGAGCCGGATCCGCCAGAACGGCCTGCCGCACTGGCTGGCCGACCGGCTATCGCAGGGACGCTAGAGGCCGATGCCGAAACCCCTGGTCAGGTCAGGCGCGGTGATCGACGGTTACACGATCGGCGAATGCGTGCATGCCGGCGGCATGGCGACGCTGTGGACCGTCACCCATCCCGGCATCGACGTGCCCTTGCTGATGAAGATCCCGCGGGTGTCTGAGGGCGAGGACCCCGCCGCGATCGTCTCCTTCGAGATGGAGATGATGATTCTGCCGCGGCTCGCCGGGCCACATGTGCCTGCGTGTTTCGGCACCGGCGATTTCGCGCACCAGGCCTATGTCGTGATCGAGCGCATCTCCGGGACCACGCTCTACAAGCGGCTGCCCGACCTGCCGCTGCCGTATGACGAGGCGCGGCAGCTCGTTGCGAAGATCGCGACCGCGCTCGCCGACCTGCACCGGCAGAACGTGATCCATCACGACATCAAGCCGAGCAGCATCATGTTCCGCGAGAGCGGCGAGGCGGTGCTGATCGACTACGGCCTCTCGCATCATAACCATCTGCCTGATCTGTTGCAGGAGGAGTTCCGCCTGCCTTACGGCACCGCGCCCTATATGGCGCCTGAGCGGCTGCTCGGGGTGCGCGACGACCCGCGCAGCGACCTGTTCTCGCTCGGCGTGCTGCTCTATTTCTTCACCACGGGCGAGCGTCCGTTCGGTGAGGGCGAGACCTTGCGCGCGATGCGGCGCCGGCTGTGGCGCGATCCGCATCCGCCGCGCGCGCTTCGCGCCGACTATCCGCCCTGGCTCCAGGAAGTCGTGCTGCGCTGTCTGGAGATCGAGCCGGTGTGGCGCTATCCGACGGCATCCCAACTCGCTTTCGATCTCGCCCATCCGGACCAGGTCAAGCTCACCGCGCGCGCGGAGCGGCTGAACCGTGACCCCTTAGGCGTTGTGTGGCGGCGCCGCTTCAATCAGGGCGTTATGCAGCCGCGTGCGAAATCGGACGTCGCGGCGCAGATCGCGTCGAGCCCAATCCTCGCCGTGGCGCTCGATACGGTGGAAGGCACACCGGAGCTGAACGAGGCTCTGCGCGTGACGACCGAGCGCATTCTCGCCACGCTGCCCTCGGCGCGGCTTGCCTGCCTCAACGTGCTCAAGCTGAACCGCATCGCGATCGATCGGACGCTCGACGAGCAGGGCTCCAACAAGCATATCGACCGCCTGGTCGCGCTCCGGCATTGGGCGACGCCGCTCAAGCTGGACGAGAGCCGGCTGTCGGTTCATGTGCTGGAAGCCATCGATCCCGCCGCCGCGATCCTGGAGTTCGCCGAGGCGAACCAGGTCGACCACGTCATCATCGGCGCGCGGCAGAGCTCGTTCAGGCGCACGCTGCTCGGCAGCGTCTCCGCCAAGGTGGCCTCGGAGGCGACCTGCACCGTCACCGTGGTGCGGCCGCCGCGGATGGCTGGGGACGCTGGCGGGTCAGAAATGGCGGGTTAGGCCGTCTGACGTCCTGCGCGTGGATCAGGCCGCTTGCTTGCGGCGGATTGGCCAGAAGAATTGCGGGCCGGGATCGCCGTGATCCGCGCTGCCAAAATACTGGATGATCTCGCGGCAGGGCTCGCAACTGAACAGGGTGTGCGACGCGGACCCCTTGGTCATTTCCTTCAGGCAGTTCGGGCAATGCGGTTTCATGGGACGGTCCGGGAAAAAGGATTCTGAGTGTCGGCCTGCGTGGCGAGGTCGGCCGAAGAAATAAAATCGAGGCTGGGATGCGGGCGGCGTGGAATGCGGCACCTGCGCTTCGGCTAACGCTTCACAGGTGCAAGCTGCATGGCATCATCCCCGGCGGCGATGAAGGTGGATGATGCGGGCAAAGGATGCGGCCTTTACCGGTCGCGCCACGTAGAGGCTGCGAGCTGCAATCGCTGCATTGAACCCGAACCACAACGCTACGGCAGTCCAAATCAGGGTCGTCGTCATGATGTGCTCCCGTCAAAAGCAGGCAGGATCACTTGCGATGATTTGCGCGAATCAGTGAAGTCCGGATGAGTACGGATCAGGATTGCAATTTTAACCTTTGCGCGCTGCAGCACCCGCAAATGCCACGGGTCATCTGCATCCGCTGTGTCGCTCGATCCAGATCAAATCGCTTCGCCGCGGGCCCCCAGCGCCGCGTTGCGGATCGCGGCGATGTTGGTCTTGTAGGATTCCAGCGTGCCGCCCCTGAACACCGAAGTGCCGGCGACGAAGGCGTTGGCGCCGGCCGCGGCGAGCGCGCCCGCAACATCGGGGCCGACGCCGCCGTCGACCTCGATGTCGATCGGACGGCCCGCCGTCATCGCGCGGATGTCGCGGATCTTGCCGATCGCAGAGGGGATGAAGGCCTGGCCACCGAAGCCGGGATTGACCGACATGACCAGCACGAGGTCGACGAGGTCAAGGACGTATTCGAGCGCGCTGATCGGCGTTGCCGGATTGAGCGAGACGCCGGCCTTCTTGCCGAGCGCGCGGATGGCCTGGAGCGAACGGTGCAGGTGGGGACCTGCCTCGGCATGTACGGTGATGTGGTCGCAGCCGGCTTTCGCGAAGGCCTCGAGATAGGGATCGCAGGGCGAGATCATCAGATGCGCGTCGAAGATCTTCTTGGTGTGCGGGCGCATCGCCTTGATGACGTCGGGACCATAGGAGATGTTGGGAACGAAATGCCCGTCCATCACGTCGAGATGGATCCAGTCGGCGCCGGCGGCGTCGACCGCGCGGACCTCCTCGCCGAGCTTCGAAAAGTCCGAGGCCAGGATCGAGGGCGCGATGGCCAGGGGGCGGGGGGCGAAGGCTTGGGTCATGGCGCGTTTTTCCCGTGGCGGACGGACGACGAATGGCCTCGCCTAACATGGGCCTCCGTGGCGGGCAATGCAGGAGGGGCGGGCTTCCTGTGGGCGGAAATTTCTGCCGCCGGCGGCATGAATTGCCGACGTTCCCGCGGCCTGCAAAGCGTGGTGAATGCGGATTTCATTGAGCTTTTCGCGCTGGCACGTCGCTTGCTGATCTGACCTGACAGAACATTGGCCGCGGCATGCCGCATCGGTTGGAGTTGTGCAATGTTGTTCGCCCTTGGTGCCGTATCGAGCGCGCTCGATGCGATCCAGTCGCTGACCAACTCGAAATCGTCGTCGTCGACGCAGAAGACGGGATCTTCGCAGAGCGCGCCGCTCAACCCGTTCGCGATCGACAGCGGCAGCAGCACGACGGGCGGGGCGAGCTCGCCGGTCAATGCGGGCAAATATCCGCAGATCTCGCCGGAGACGATGAACGCGTTGTTTGCTGCGCAGAGCCAGTCGGCGGACGGCTCGGTCTCGTCGAATTCGGCATCCTCGGCGTCGAACGGCCGGGATGCCGCGCTGAGGCACCTGTTCTCGCAAATCGATACCGACGGCGACGGCAGCATCACCAAGTCGGAATTCGAGGATGCGCTCGGCGCCGGCGGCACCAATCTGGCGCAGGCCGACGACGTGTTCTCGAAGCTGGATTCGAATGCGGACGGCAGCGTCAGTCTGGATGAGATGTCGAAGGCGCTGAAGAGCGGTCATCGCGGTCACCACGCCCATGGCGCGGGCGACGCCTCCGGCAGCGGCTCGGATTCCTCGTCGTCGAGCGGCGGATCGACCTCGACCACGACGACCAACGCCGACGGCTCGACCACCACCACCGTCACCTATGCCGACGGCTTCAAGATGTCGACCACGGTGCCGGGCGCCTCCAGCAGCTCGAAGGCGAACGGCGGCGGCAATTCGCCTTATGACTGGTTCGGGCAGATGATGCAGCGCCAGGCGCAGGCCGCCTCCGCGACCGCGTCCTCTTCGACGTCGATGAGCGTGTGAACGAAGAGCGCTCTCCCTCGGCAAATGACGCTGTCATGCCCCGGCTTGACCAGGCTTGACCGGGGCATCCAGTACGCCGCGGCCTTCCGGTTCAATCACAACCGTCTCTGGAATCGCCCGGTCGCCGGGCGATGACACCCGATGTGGGGCGCTAGCCGAACCTGTCCCTCCACGCCGGCTGCGCACCGGGGAACGGCAACGCCGTCGCGCTGTAGACACCGCGGGCGATGGCGCGTGCGACCACATTGGCTGCGATCGTGCCGAGCTCGGTGAGGCCGGCCAGCGGTTCGATCGGCTTTTCGCACGTGGCGGCGGCAAACAGCACGTCACCGTCGGTCGGCGCATGCACCGGATAGATCGCGCGGGCAAAGCCGGTGTGCGCGATCATTGCCAGCCGCTTGGCCTGGGGTTTGGTCAGCACCGCGTCGGTGACGACGGCGCCGATGGTGGTGTTTTCGCGCGCGGTCGCCGCGGGACCGCCCTTGATGCGCATGCGCAGCATGTCGTCGGTGAACTTGTCCGGCAGGCCGCGTCCGCCGAATTCGCCGCCCACCTCGAACGGTGCCGCCCAGAACCACGGCCCGTCGCCGACGGTGACAGTGCCGACCGCGTTGACGGCGACGATCGCCGCGACCTTCACGCCGTCAGGCGTCACGGCCGAGGCCGAGCCGAGCCCGCCCTTGAACGTTGCCGTGGTGGCGCCGAAGCCGGCGCCGACGCTGCCGAGCGCGAAGTCCGCGCTGGTGGCGGTGGCCGCCGCGGCGTAGCCGAGGTCGCGATAGGGCGAGAAGCGTCCCCAGGCCTTGTCACCGGCATTGAGCAGGTCGAACAGGATCGCCCCCGGCACGATCGGGATCAGCGCTTCGCGAACCCTGAAGCCGCGGCCCTGCTCGGCGAGCCATGCCTGTACGCCGCCGCCAGTATCGAGGCCAAAGGCGGAGCCGCCCGACAGCGCGATCGCGTCGACGCGCTCGACCGTGTTGGCGAGATCGAGCAGCGCATCCTCGCGTGTGCCGGGGCCGCCGCCGCGAACGTCGATCGCGGCGATCGCGGGAGAATCGAAGATGATCGCGGTCGCGCCGGAAGCGACTTTCGCATCTTCGGCATGGCCGACCCGGACGCCGGCGATATCGGTGAGAAGGTTCTTCAAGGCGACCCTCGTCGTTGAGAGCAATTCGCGATCTGCGATAGCGCAGCGATGCCGCAGGCTCAACTGGCGAGCGCGGTCCTCAGCATCTTGGCCAGCTCGGACTTGCGGTACGGTTTTGCCAATAGCAGCACGCCGGAATCCAGCCGGCCGTGATGGACGATGGCGTTTTCGGTGTAGCCCGAGGTGAACAACGTCTTCAGGTCGGGGCGGCGCCGGGCCGCTTCGTCAGCAAGCTGGCGGCCGTTCATGTTGCCGGGCATGATGACGTCGGTGAAGAGCAGGTCGATGGTCTCGTCGCTGTCGATGATCTTGAGCGCCTCGGCGCCGTTGGCGGCCTCGAGCGCGGTATAGCCGAGGCTCTTGACCTGCGTCACGACATACTGCCGCACCAGCGCGTCGTCCTCGACGATCAGGATCTTCTCATTGCCGCCGGTGATGGGCGCGTTCTGGAGCGCCTCGAACTCGGTCTCCTGCACTCCGGTCGAGCGCGGCAGGTAGATCTTCACGCTCGTGCCGTGCCCTTCCTCGCTGTAGATCTTGATGTGGCCGCCCGACTGCTTGACGAAGCCGAACACCATGCTGAGGCCGAGGCCAGTGCCCTTACCGACCTCCTTGGTGGTGAAGAAGGGATCAAAGACCCGGTCGATCAGCTCCGCAGGGATTCCGCTGCCGGTATCGCTGACCGCGATCATCACGTAATTGCCGGCCACGACATCGAGATTCATGCTGGCATAGCCGTCGTCGAGGAAGATGTTGCGGGTCTCCAGCACCAGGGTGCCGCCGTCCGGCATGGCGTCGCGCGCATTCAGCGCGAGATTGAGGATCGCGGTGGACAGCTGGCCCGGATCGACCAGCGTCGGCCAGGCATCCTCGGTGAGCTGCGGCATGATGGCGATCTGCTCGCCGAGGGTGGGATGCAGCAGCTTGGCGGCTTCGAGCACCAGCGCGTTGACGTCGATCTCGCGCGGCTGCAGCGGCTGCTTGCGCGCGAAGGCGAGCAGGTGCTTGGTCAGCTGCGCGCCGCGCTCGGCGGCATCGTCGATCAGCTTGGTGATGGCGGCAAGCTCGGGCCGGTCGGCGACCGCGTCGCTGAGGATGCCGATCGTGCCCGTGATGACGGTCAGCACGTTGTTGAAGTCGTGGGCGACGCCGCCGGTCAACTGGCCGATGGAGTCCATCTTCTGGACCTGCCGGAGCTGCGCTTCGGCGGCCTGCTTGTCGGTGAGGTCACGGCCGATGAAGTAGTGGCGCTTCACCGGCTCCGACCAGGTGCCCATCCAGTTCAGCGTGACCTCGTGACCATCGTAGTGGTAGTAGCGCGCCTCGAAACTGCGCTTGACCGCGCCACGACGGGCTGCGCGCATCTCGTTCCGGGTCTTCTCGAGATCGTCGGGGTGGATGAACTCGGTCGCGCTGTGCCCGACCATGTCCTCGGGGCTGTAGCCGAGGATGTTCTTCACGCTCGGGCTGACCTGGACGAAATTGCCATAGCCGTCGGTGACCAGGATCAGGTCCTGCGATGTCTCGAAGATGCGCTGGCGCTCTTCGGTTTCGCGGCGCAGCTTCTCTCTCGCCTGTTTCTCTTCGGTGATGTCATGGGCGATCTTGGAGACGCCGATGATCTCTCCCGTGTCGGTCCGCAGCGGTGAAATGTTCAGAACGACGTCGAGCGGGCGGCCGTCTTTCCGGAGACGAACCGTCTCGTGCTGGGCGATCGATTCGTTGCTGGCGACCCGGTTGAGAATGCTCCTGACTTCGCTCTTGCGATCCGGCGGCACGATGATGTCGATCGGCTTGCCGACCGCCTCCGCTGCGGAATAGCCGAACAGATGTTCGGCGGCCTTGTTCCAGCCGGTGATGATACCGTCGAGCGTTTTCGTGATGATGGCGTCATTGGACGACTCGACCACTGCGCCGTACAGCGCGAGGCGCTTGCCGTAGTAATCGCGTTCCGAGGCCGATTGCTGGCGCAGCCTCCCGACGAGGCCGACCGTATGCGCCTGAAGGCGGACGTTCTCGATGAGAAGCACCGCGAGCACCAAGGTCGCCGCGGCGAGGCCGTAGAGCCGGCCGGCGTAGAAGCCGAGATCGAAGCGCGCGACGTTGACGATCGCCGACAGCGCGATGTCGAACAGCCAGGCGCACATGACCACCATGAGCCAGACGTCGATCACCGTATGCGGCCTGCGGAACCAGAGCGAGACCAGCGCGGCGAAGCTGAGCGACCACACGAAGGACACGACCCCAATCATGGTCGCCGTGTAGTGACCGTCGCGCAACAGGACCGGCAACAGATCGTGCTGTGCAGTCACGATCCAGGCGAAGACGGCGATCGCGGCGATGACGCCGAGCACGCTGGCTGAAATCGCACTGCTTGCCGGACCGCGAATCTGCGGACCACCGTCCTTGTCCTTCAGCCAGGCGTAACCCATCACGCACAACGGAAAACCGGCATGCCAGATCATGTAGAGCCAGACCGTGGTCTGCCGGCCCGCGCCAAAGAGCCCGCTTGGTGCGAACAGTCCGGGGAAGGTGAGGGCGTGAACCAGGGCGGCAGCGGCGGTGAAGAGATAGCCGGTCGCGAGCCACAGCAGTGCGCGGGTCCGCATGACCGCAAATTGCGACAGCAGCAGCACTGCCGTGACGATGTCGCTTACGGCAAGCGCCGATTGATAACTCGCAACGAAGGCCGGGACCGGCTGCAGCGGGGTACCGGCGAACGGCGCGGCCGCTACGAACAGGAGGGAAGACACGCCGACAATCGTCAATGCTGCGCTGCGGTCGGTCGAAGTGGCCGGCAGGGTCGAAAGAAATGTGCTTCGGTCGATCGTCGCAGGCACGTCCACCTCTCGCGGGTCCGTCTTGAGCAGGGTCTTGAGCATCTCCGCTGGTCTCATTCGGTCGGCAGTTCCGTCATGGTAGCGGGTTCTGGACGCAGCTTGTGAAGGAACCCGGTTACGACTCAACCAAAGGTTACAGCTTACTTAATTTCGGTGGGAACACGGAATTAGGGCAGGTAAGACGCGCTTTACTGGGACGGTGCCATAATGCCACTCTGCCGCGGCGGGTTCCAGGCTGGATCAGGCGATTTGATCAACATCGGGGGTTGTTCCCAATGCCTCGCGTTCTCATCATCGATGACCAGAAGGGCGTCCGCACGATGATGGCGATGGTGCTTCGGGTCAATCGTTTCGAGGTCGAGGAGGCCGAGAGCGGCGCAGCCGGACTGAAGGCCTTCGCGGAAAGCTCCTTCGACGCGGCGATCGTCGACATCTTCCTCGGCGACGCCAGCGGCGTCGACGTCATTGCCAGCCTGCGCGAAAGCGCGCCGGCGCTTCCCGTCATTGCGGTGTCCGGGATGACGGCGCTCGATTTCATGGACCAATCGCCCCTCCTCGCCAACGTAGTCTGCCTGCAAAAGCCGTTTCGGCCGAACGATCTCCTGCAAGCATTGCGGAAGGCCCAGGCCGCGGCCGGCGAGCTGCCCGCAGTCGTCTGATCCCTGCCGCAAGAAGAAACGCCCCGGGGTAAGCCCGGGGCGCGGTGATGATTGAGGGGATTGAGGTCCAGGCCGGCGGCTAGGTGCCGCTGCCCGCGATCTCGGCGTAGCCGCCCTTGGCGTCCCACTTGTAGACGACGTAGTCGATCTGCTTGATGTCGCCCTTGGCGTCATACTCGATCGGGCCGATCACGGTGTCCCACTTGCCGGCCTTCATCGCCGCCATGACCTTCTTGGCGTCGGTGGTGCCCGCCTTCTTGGCCGCCTGCGACCACACCTGCATCGCTGCGTAGGTGTAGAGCGTGTAGCCCTCGGGATCGATGCCCTTGGCCTTGAAAGCCTCGACGATCTTCTTCGCGGTCGGCTTGTTGCGCGGGTCGGGGCCGAAGGTGAACAGCGTGCCCTCGCCGGCAGGGCCGGTGATGGAGGCGTACTCCTTGTCGGCGAGTGCGTCGCCGGCCATCAGCACGGTCTTGAGGCCCTGGTCGCGCATCTGGCGCAGGATCAGGCCGCTCTCCTGATGATAGCCGCCGACATAGACGAGGTCGATGTTGTCGCGCTTCAGGCGCGAGACGATCGCGTTGAAGTCCTTGTCGCCCTTGTTGTAGGACTCGTACATCTTCTCGGTGATGCCGGCCTTGTTGAGTGCCTTCTTGGTCTCGTCGGCAAGACCCTTGCCGTAGGTGGTCTTGTCGTTGAGGA
The DNA here is from genome assembly GCF_045571455.1 of Bradyrhizobium sp. STM 3561. Classification (NCBI taxonomy): domain Bacteria; kingdom Pseudomonadati; phylum Pseudomonadota; class Alphaproteobacteria; order Hyphomicrobiales; family Nitrobacteraceae; genus Bradyrhizobium; species Bradyrhizobium sp. STM 3561. Next base: position 4,038,801 of record NZ_CP120695.1, on the reverse strand, counting down.
TGGCGATGTTCTTGCCCTTGAAGTTCTTGGCGATGTACTGCGCGGCGATCAGGCCCTGCTGATCGTCACGGCCGCAGACGCGAGCCACGTTCCAGAGCTTGCGCTCGGTGAACAGCGGGTTGGTCGAGGCCGGCGTGATCTGGAGCACGTTGCCGTCGGCATAGGCTTCCGAGGCCGGGATCGACGATGACGAGCAGTAGTGCCCGGCCACGAACGGGATTTTCGCGCCGGCGATCTTTTCGGCGATCGAGCGCGCCTGCTTGGGGTCGCAAGCGTCGTCTTCGATGGAGAGCGCGAGCTTCTTGCCGTTGAGGCCGCCGGCGGCATTGATATCGGCCACGGCCATCTCGGCGCCGTTCTTCATCTGGCGGCCGAAGGCGGACTCGCCGCCCGTCATCGGGCCTGCGACTGCGACGGTGACATCCTGCGCGAATGCCGCGCTCGACAGCGCGATCGATGCGCCGAATGCCAGACCGATGAGCTTCAGTGATTTCATGAGATACCTCGCGGGTGGTCGCCTGTGGAAGTTGCCGGGAATGCCCGGTTCAAACCGCCGCCATTCTTGAATGAATCCGAGGAGAAGTCACCGGCAAAATACGGGCATTGGCGGAGATATCTCGCCACATTGCGCTGCAGATGGCCGGACTCAGCCGTGCCGGCCGCCTTCCAGATAGGCGGCGCGAATCTCGGGGCGCTGCAGCAGCTCGGCGCCGGTCCCCGCCAGCGTGATCAGGCCATTGACCATGACATAGCCGCGATGGGCGAGCTTGAGCGCATGGTTGGCGTTCTGCTCGACGATCAGGACGGTCAGGCCGTCCTGCCGGTTCAGGGTGCGGATCGCATCGAAAATCTGGCGTGCGATCAGCGGTGCCAGCCCGAGCGAGGGTTCGTCGAGCAGGAGCAGGCGGGGGCGACTCATCAGCGCGCGGCCGATTGCCAGCATCTGCTGCTCGCCGCCGGACAGGGTTCCACCGCGCTGGGCATAGCGTTCCTTCAGCCGCGGAAACAGCGTGAACACGCGTTGCAGCATCGCCTCGCGTTCGGCATCGCTGCATTCGGTGGAGTCCGCCCCCATCTGAAGGTTCTCCGCAACGCTCATGCGCGGGAAGATGCGGCGGCCTTCCGGCGATTGCGCGATGCGCAAATGCGCAATCTCGTGCGTGGGCACGTCGGTGATGTCGCGGCCTTCGAAGAGGATCTGGCCGGCGCGGGCGCGCGGCTTGCCGAAGATCGTCATCATCAGCGTCGACTTGCCGGCGCCGTTGGCGCCGATCAGGGCTACGATCTCGCCGGCATTGATCTCGACATCGACGCCCTTCAGCGCCTCGATCTTGCCGTAGGCGGCGCGAAGGCCCCGGATCGCGAGCAGGGGAGTGGGCGCCGATGTCACGTCCCACTCTCCATCACGGCTACGGCCTCTTCCTCGTCGGCGCCGAGATAGGCGGCGATCACCTTGGGATCGTCGCGGACCTCGCGCGGCGTGCCTTCCGCGATCTTCACGCCATGGTCCATCACCACGATGTGGTCGGAGATCTCCATCACCACCGACATGTCGTGCTCGATCAGCAGGATCGAGGTGCCGAGCTCGTTCCGGATCGAGAGCAGGAGCTCGCTCAAGGCCGCGCTCTCGCGCGCATTGAGGCCGGCCGCGGGTTCGTCCAGGCACAACAGTGCGGGCTCGGTGCACATTGCGCGCGCGATTTCCAACCGGCGCTGGTCGCCATAGGCGAAATTGCCGGCGGCGTCGTCGGCGCGGTCGAGCAGGTTGACCCGCCTGAGCCAGTCGGTGGCGAGATCGATCGCGCGCTTTTCGGCGTCGCGGTAGCCGGGGGCGCCGACAAGGCCGAGCAAGGTGAAGCCGGAGGCGCGCATCAGCGCGTTGTGCTGCGCCACCATCAGGTTCTCCAGCGCGGTCATGCCGGGAAACAGGCGGATGTTCTGGAACGTGCGCGCCACCTTGGCCTGCTTCGCGATGCGGAAATCGTTCAGCCGCTCCAGCGCGATCACTCTGCCGTCGTCATGGGCGAGGCGAATGGCGCCGGCGCTCGGCTTGTAAAAACCGGTGATGCAGTTGAAGACCGTGGTCTTGCCGGCGCCGTTCGGCCCGATCAGGGCGGTGATCTTCTTCCGCTCGGCGTCGAAGGAGAGGTCCTGCACGGCGACGATGCCGCCGAAGCGCATGGTGAGCCGGTCGACGGTGAGGATCTTGTCGCCGTTCATCCGTGCCCTTCCTTGACGAGGTCGGAGGAGATCGCCTGCGCCTTGGTCAGAAACACCGTCGGCGCGCGATGGCCGATCAGGCCGCGCGGCCGCCAGATCATGATCAGCACCATCGCCATGCCGAACACGAGCATGCGATAGGTCTCGAGGCCGCGGAACAGCTCGAAGCCGCCGATCATGGCGAGCGCGGCAAGTGCGACGCCGAGCTGCGAGCCCATGCCGCCGAGAACGACGATCGCGAGCACCAGCGCCGATTCCTGGAAAGTGAAGGATTCCGGGCTGATGAAGCCCTGGCGGGTGGCGAAGAACGCACCGGCGAAGCCGCCGAACATGGCGCCGGTCGCGAACGCCGTGAGCTTGGTGGTCGTGGTGTTGATGCCGAGCGCGCGGCAGGCGACCTCGTCCTCGCGCAAGGCCTCCCATGCCCGCCCGATTGGCAGGCGGCGCAGGCGGATCGTCACCCAGTTGGTGAGGAGCGCAAGCGCCAGGATCAGGTAGAACAGGAAGACGATGCGGTGGGTCGGCGAGTACTCGATGCCGAGCCTGGCGGCAAACCCTTCATCGCTGTTGTCGAGCGGGATGCCGAAGAAGGTGGGGCGGGGAATGCCGGAGACGCCGTTCGGGCCGCCGGTGAGCTCCTGCCAGTTGATGATGACGAGGCGGATGATCTCGCCGAAGGCGAGCGTCACGATGGCGAGATAGTCGCCGCGCAGGCGCAGCACGGGGAAGCCGAGCAGCACGCCCCAGAACGCGGCGAGGATGCCGGCGAGCGGCAGGCAGATCCAGAACGACCAGCCGAAATTGGTGGCGAGCAGTCCGTAGGAATAGGCACCGACCGCATAAAAGGCGACGTAGCCGAGATCGAGCAGGCCGGCGAGCCCGACCACGACGTTCAAGCCCCAGCCCAGCATCACATAGGTGAGCACGAGGATCGCGAGATCGAGGATGTAGCGCTGGTCATAGAAGATCACGGGCACCAGCAGCGTGAAGATCAGCAGCGCCGGCGTGAGATAGCGGCCGATCAAGGACATGCCGCTCTGCAGTGCTGGCGGCACCAGCTTCTCGGCGCCGGTCGGACCGATCCATTGCCGCAGCAGCTCGATCATGATCGAGCCGCCGAACACGATCGCGACCAGGGAGGCGAGCTCGCCGAATCGGGTCCAGTAGGTGAGCTGGCCGGAGGAACCTGCCTCGGTGCGGATGCCGACCATCAGCGAGAACAGCACCAGCGCGACGAGGGCGTTGATGAAGGCGGTTTTGAGGAGGGCGAGGATGCCCGTTGCAGGTTTGGCCGTATTGGTCGAGGGAGCTGTCACGCGGCCGGTCCGTCAGACTTTTTCGACTTCGGGACGGCCGAGCAGGCCGGTCGGCATGAAGATCAGCACGACGATCAGGATCGAGAACGCCGCGACGTCCTTGTATTCGACCGAGAAATAGGCCGACCAGAACGTCTCGATCAGGCCGATCGCGAGCCCCCCGAGCATGGCCCCCGGCAGCGAGCCGATGCCGCCGAGCACGGCCGCGGTGAAGGCCTTGATGCCGGCGACGAAGCCCATGAAGAAATCGACAAGGCCGTAATAGAGCAGGTACATCAGGCCCGCGACCGCAGCGAGGGCGGCGCCGATCACGAAAGTCATGGAGATGGTGCGGTCGACGTCGACGCCGAGCAGCGCCGCCATGGTCTGGTCCTGCTCGCAGGCGCGCATGTCGCGCCCGAGCCGGGTGCGCGAGACCAGCCAATTGAAGATCACCAGCAGCACGATGGTGGTGATGACCACCATGATCTGGATGTTGGAGAGCTGGATCACGAACCCATCCGGGCTCTCATGCAATGTGTAGCCGCCGGTGATGAAGGGCGGGATCGGCTTGACGCGGGCGCCTTGCGCAACTTGCGAATAATTGGTCAGAACGAACGACATGCCGATCGCCGACAGCATCGGGGCGAGGCGGAAGGAATGACGCAGCGGCCGGTATGCGATGCGCTCGATGGTCCAGCCATAGAGTGCCGTGATCGCCATCGACACGAGCAGCACGACGAGCAGGATCACGGGAATGGCCGTGAGGCCGAGCGAGATCAGGATCAGGAAGGTGATGAGGGCGATGAAGCCGCCGATCATGAAGATGTCGCCATGGGCGAAGTTGATCATGCCGACGATGCCGTAGACCATCGTGTAGCCGATCGCGATCAGGCCGTAGATCGAGCCGAGCACGAGGCCATTGATGAGCTGCTGGGCGAAATAATCCATAAGCTGCCGTTACCCAAACTTGTCGCGGCTCAAAGGGAGCTCTTGCAGAGTTCTTGGGCCCCGGCAGCCCTTGAGCGTTCTTCCCGTTTTGTAACAGGAGGGAACTGGCGGCCGCAACTGGCCAAGTCTCGGTACAAAGGCTTGTACAGAGATCATTTTGCTCGGGTTCCGGACGTGAACGGAACCGGTTCCGGGGCAACCAAAGTGAGTGCTGGCCGTTATCTTGCCCTGACGTCCAACAAGGGAGTTTCCCCGAATGACGAAGCAGCAGAACCAGAATCCGGGTCAGCAGAGTCAGAACCCCGGGCAGCGCAACCCGCAACAGCAGCAGGGTGGCGGCCACAAACCCGGACAGCAGCAGCAGGATCCGATGCGCCAGGGCGATCGTCCCGGCCAGCAGCAGGGCGGCCAGCGCGGTCAGGAATAACGAGCCTGGGAGCCCAGGCGTGAAGGAGGCCCTGCCGAGAGGCGGGGCCTTTTTTGCGCCTTACTCCCTCATTCCGGGGCGGCTCGAAGAGCCGAACCCGGAATCTCGAGATTTCAATGCTGCGCATTGCCCCGGAATGAGGGAGGCCATGGAGGGCAGTTAAGGTAAACAAAGGGTTTAAATTGCCGCCACAGTCCGATGCGAGTTAGCTCCGGCAAAGCCGCTGCCTTCCGTCGAAGGCCTCGGCAAACCAAGCGGGAAGCGGCATGTTCAGGAATTGGCGGATCGGTTCGGTCAACGGCGCGCTGCTGGCGGCTTATTTCATCCCGGCCTGGGCCCTGGTCGCCTTCAACATCTTCGTTGCACCGGTGCACGGCCTCTACGAGCGGCCGAGCGTCGCCGTGGCGCTCTTCCTGAGCGACCATCTGCAGATGGCGGGGATGGATACGGTGCGTGCCGCCTGGCTGTTGGCGCTCGGACGGCTGACGGTGGTGGCGTTTTTCGCGATCCACCTCGCGCAGCTCTGCGTCGCCCGAACCCGCAAGAACGGCGGCAGCGACGAGGCGCTCGGCATTGCGCTGGCGATCGGCAGCCTGATCTCGTTCGCCAGCATGGTGATGGCCTCGAAGGTCGGCGAGATGGCCGCGCTCCGGCTGCACGCGACCGAGCTGCTGCTTTTGCTCGGTGCCGCCATCGTGGTGGTGATCGAGAAGCCGGCGGCCGGGCCCAAGACGGCAGAGATTGCCGCACCGCTAGGTCTTGAGCAGGCCGAGCTCCTGCACAATCGCTGAGGCTTCCTTGACGGCGTGGTTCACCGCCGGCACGCCGCAATAAATCGCCTGCTGGAGCAGGATCTCCTTGATATCGTCGGGCGTGAAGCCGCCCTCGGCGAGCGCCGCACGCACGTGCAGGCGGAATTCGTCCCATTGTCCGAGCGCGACCATGGTGCCGATCACCAGCACCCGTCGCGTGCGCTCGTCGAAATGCAGCCGGGTCCAGATCTCGCCCCAGGCATAGCGCGTGATCAGGTCCTGGAAATCGGTGTTGAAGGCATTGCGGTTCGCGATCGACTTGTCGACCCAGGCATTGCCCAGCACTTTGCGGCGCACGTTCATGCCGGCATCGCGGCGCTTCTGGTCGTCCATGGCGTCCTCCTTTTTCGTCATTGCGAGCGCAGCGAAGCAATCCAGTCTGTCACCGCGGAGGGATTTTCTGGATTGCTTCGCTGCGCTCGCAATGACGGCTGTGGCTAGCGCTGCGTCAAAAAGCCCACCACCGCATCCGTGAATGCGTGCGGCTGCTCGACGTTGGAAATGTGCGCGGCGTCGATGATGGTCATGCTGGCGCCGGGAATGTTCGCGCGGATCAGCTCGGCCGCCGAGATCGGCGTCGCCATGTCGTGGCGGCCGGCGATCACCAGCGTCGGGCTCTTGATCTTCGGCAGCAGCGCGCGCTGGTCGAGCGTTGAAAGGGCCTCGCAGCAGGCGAGATAGCCCTCGACGGGAGAGGCCAGCAGCATCGATTTCATCTTCGCAGTGATCTCCGGCTCGCGCTCGCGGAAGTCCTGGGTGAGCCAGCCAGCGATCACGGCATCGGCCACCGCTGCGATTCCGCCCTTCTTCACGGCGTCGATGCGCTCCAGCCATTTGGTCGGCTCTGCGTAATAGCAGGAGGTGTTGGCGAGGATGAGCTTGCCGAACCTTTCAGGGGCGTTGGCGCCCAGCCATTGCCCGACCATGCCGCCCATCGACAGGCCGCACCAATGCACCTTCTCGATGTTGAGGTCGTCGAGGATCGCGAGCACGTCGCGGCCGAATCGCTCCATCGTGTAGGGGCCGGGCGGAACGTTGGACTTGCCATGACCGCGGCGATCGTATCGGATGACGCGGAACATCTGCGTGAGTGCCTTCATCTGCGGCTCCCACATCTGCAGCGTGCAGCCGAGCGAGTTGGAGAGCATCAGGGTCGGGCCGCCATCGCGGCCTTCAACGGAGACGTTGAGCAGGCAACCGTCGGCATCTATCATGGGCATGGCATGCTCCTCGTCATGCGCGGGCTTGACCCGCGTATCCATCTAAAAAGTGGATCTATCCAGGATGATGGATTGCCCGGTCAAGCCCGGCAATGACATCAGGAGAGATCCAATGAATCCAGCAGCCGGTCGATCAGCGCCTGCGACGCTCCTTGATAGGCCATCGGCTCGAACAATGCCGCAATTTTTTCCGGCGGCAGATGTGCGGTGACCTGCGAATCGCCTGACAGCACCTCGCGCAGATGCTTCTTCTCGGCGACCGCGCGCTTGCTGGCGGCCTCGACCAGATGATGTGCGGCGCTCTTGCCGAGCTTCTCGGCGAGCGCAAAGGTGACCGCCTCGGCCATGATCAGCCCGTGCGTCGCATCGAGATTGCTGCGCATGCGCGCCGCATCGACCTCGAGACCCTCGGCGATGTCGACGATGGCGGCCAGCGCGCCAGAGGTAACCAGCAACAATTGCGGCAGCGTCGGCCATTCCGCGTGCCACGGGCCGGCGCTGCGTTCATGGTCTTGCACCTGCGCGGCGAAAATTGTCGCGGCGAGCTGCGGCGCCATCGTGGCCGCGCCGAGCGCGCTCGCAGCGGCGACCGGGTTGCGCTTGTGCGGCATGGTCGATGAGCCGCCGCGGCCTTCGCCGGCGGGCTCGAACGCTTCGGCGACGTCGGTCTGCATCAGCAGCGAGACATCGCGTGCGATCTTGCCGCAGCTGCCGGCAAGGATTGCCAAGCAGGATGCAGCCTCGGCGATGCGGTCGCGATGGGTATGCCAGGGCGCCTCGGGCAGCGGCAGATCGAGCTCTTGCGCCAGCCGTTCGGCCACCGCGAGCCCGTTGTCGCCGAGCGCGGCGAGCGTGCCGGCGGCACCTCCGAATTGCAGCGCGAGGCCCTCGCGGGAGAGTCGCCGCAGGCGGCAGCGCGCACGGGCGAGGCTTGACGCGTATTCCGCCGCCTTCAGCCCGAACGGCATCGGCAGCGCGTGCTGGAGCCAGGTCCGCGCCACCATCGCGGTGTTGCGATGGCTGCGCGCCAGTGCGGCAAAGCCCCTGATGGCGCGGCTGAGGTCGGCGTCCAGCGCCACGATACCGGCGCGAAGCGTGAGCATGGTTGCGGTGTCGATGACGTCCTGGCTGGTCGCGCCCCAATGCACGTAGCGTGCGGCCTCCGCGTCTTTCTTGCCGACATCGGCGGTCAGCGCCTTGACCAGGGGAATCGCGAGATTGCCCGATCGCGTCGCGGCCTCGGCCAGTGCGGCCACGTCGAAGGAATCGGCCTTGCACGCGGCCTCGATCGGGCCGACGGCAGATGCCGGAATCACGGCGGTGGCAGCCTCGGCACGTGCCAAGGCTGCCTCGAAATCGAGCATGTTCTGCAGGGTAGACCGATCGTCGCAGATCGCGCGCATGGCGGAGCTCGACAGCATCGGCGCGAGCAGGGGGGAAAGAGATGTGCTCATCTTGCGCGCGACCTAATCATCATGGCCCGGCTGTGCCAATCCCCTACCGCCAGTACACGTCTTTTTGCAGTTGCGAATATGCATTGCACGTGACCTGGCGCCGCCCTTTCCTTTGCCGCGTCCCTGCGTTACTTGATCAGCACTATAGTTGCGCGATCCGGGAGGCACCTCATGGCCATGACGATGAACGGCGAAGTCCACCTTGCAGCGCCGCGCGAAGCCGTGTGGGCCAAGCTCAACGATCCCGAGGTCCTGAAAGCCTGCATCCCCGGCTGCGAGGAGCTCGAGAAGACTGACGACGGCGGCTTTCGCGCGACGGCAAAAATGAAGGTCGGCCCGGTGTCGGCGCGCTTCAAGGGCAAGGTCATGCTGTCCGACCTCGACCCGCCGAACGGCTACAAGATCTCCGGTGAGGGCGAGGGCGGGGTGGCCGGATTCGCCAAGGGCGGCGCGGCGGTCAAGCTCGCCGAGAAGGACGGCGGCACGCTGCTCTCCTACGACGTCGAGGCGCAGATCGGCGGCAAGTTGGCGCAGCTCGGCCAACGCCTCATCAACGGCACCGCCAAGAAACTCGCCGACGAATTTTTCGCGAACTTCGCCAAGGCGGTACAGGGCTGAAACCTATCGCCTTTCGGCATGGCGGCTTGCGTCCGGGGTGATGTTGCCCCAGGCGACAATGGCCCATATGATGGGTTGGAATAATTATAAGAACGGCTTCGACGGGACCCGTTGGGGCGCTGATAGAGAGTGCTTATGGCAAAAATCTCCCTCATCGTGAACGGCAATCCTGTGACGGCCAATGTCGATCCCCGCACGCTTCTGGTGCAGTTCCTGCGCGAGAATCTGCGGCTGACCGGCACCCATGTCGGCTGCGACACCTCGCAGTGCGGCGCCTGTGTCGTGCATCTCGACGGCAAGGCCGTGAAGTCCTGCACCACGCTCGCGGTGATGGCCGATGGTCACGAGGTCAAGACGATCGAGGGACTGGCCGCCGACGGCGCGCCGCTGCATCCGATGCAGGAGGCGTTCCGCGAGCACCACGGCCTGCAATGCGGCTTCTGCACGCCCGGCATGATCATGACTGCGATCGACATCGTGCACCGCAAGGGCCACGAGCTCGACGACCATACAATTCGCGAGGAGCTCGAAGGCAATCTCTGCCGCTGCACCGGCTATCAGAACATCGTCGCTTCGATCTCCGCCGGCGCCAAGGCCATGGCGAAATCCGATCTCGCGTAACGCGCATCCCGCGATCAGGACATTCAGATGTACGAATTCAAATATCATCGCCCTGGGACCGTTCGCCAGGCGGCCAACCTCCTGGTGAAGAACGAAGACGCCAAGGTGATCGCCGGCGGCCACACGCTGATTCCCGTCATGAAGCAGCGCCTCGCAAGCCCGCCGCATCTGGTCGATCTCTCCCACATCGAGGGGCTCAACACGATCGAGATGAAGGGCCGCTCGCTCGTGATCGGCGCCACCGCCAAGCACGCCGACGTCGCGACCTCCGCGATCGTCGGTGAGGCGATCCCCGCGCTGGCGAACCTTGCCGGCGGAATCGGCGATCCCGCCGTGCGTCACAAGGGCACGATCGGCGGCTCGCTCGCCAACAACGATCCGACCGCCGACTATCCGGCCGCGGTGCTCGCGCTCGGGGCCACCATCGTCACCAACAAGCGCCGCCTCAAGCCGGAAGAGTTCTTCCAGGGCCTGTTCACGACGGCGCTGGAAGCCGACGAGATCATCACCAAGGTGACGTTCCCGCTGCCGAAGAAAGCGGCCTATATCAAATTCCGCAACCAGGCCTCGCGCTACGCGCTGGTCGGCGTGTTCGTGGCGCGGCGTCCTTCGGACGTGCGTGTTGCCGTCACCGGCGCCGGGTCTGAAGGCGTGTTCCGTGTCACCGCATTCGAGGAGGCCCTGAAGAAGCGCTTCGCCTCGAAGGCGCTGGAAGGCATCACGGTGCCGGCGGAAGGCCTCAACAGCGATATCCACGGCAGCGCCGAATACCGCGCACATCTCATTGGTGTTCTGACGCGGCGCGCCGTCGACGCCGCCAATGCCAAGGAATGATGGGCCTCACTCATTGGCCCAAGGCTTGCCCGGTGAGGGCGTAAACGAGACTGGCCTTTCATGACTCTAGCGGCCCTGCCGGCATCGGTCGATGCGATGCTCGAACTCCTGACGTCGCGCGGCTATCTTGCTGAGCGATCGCTGGCGACGGTGACGTATCTGTCGCTGCGGATGGGCCGGCCGCTGTTCCTGGAAGGCGAGGCCGGAGTCGGCAAGACCGAGATCGCGAAGGTGCTCTCGGTGGCGTTGGGGCGGAAGCTGATCCGCCTGCAGTGCTACGAAGGCCTCGACGTCTCCTCCGCGGTCTACGAGTGGAACAGCGCGGCGCAGATGATCGCGATCCGGATGGCGGAAGCCGCCGGCGACACCGATCGCGAGCAGCTTTCGAGCGACATCTTCGCCGATCGCTACATGATCAAGCGGCCGCTGCTCCAGGCGCTGGAGCCCGATGTCGCGGGCCCGCCGGTGCTGTTGATCGACGAGCTCGACCGCGCCGACGAGGCGTTCGAAGCCTACCTGCTCGAAATCCTCAGTGACTTCCAGGTGACCATCCCCGAATTCGGCACCGTGAAGGCGCCGTACCCGCCGATCGTCATCATCACCTCCAACCGCACCCGCGAGATCCACGACGCGCTGAAGCGGCGCTGTCTCTATCACTGGGTGGATTATCCTGCCGCCGAGCGCGAGCTTGCGATCGTCAAGACGCGCGTGCCCGGCATCTCCGCAAAGCTGTCGCAGCAGGTGGTGCGCTTCGTCCAGGCACTGCGCAGCCAGGACTTCTACAAGTCGCCTGGGGTCGCCGAGACCATCGACTGGGCCACCGCGCTGTCGGAGTTGGATGCCCGCTCGCTCACCCCGCAAGTGGTCGGCGACACGCTGGGCGCTCTGCTCAAGTACCAGGACGACATCACCCGCATGCAGGGCGATACCTTGCAGAAGGTGCTGAAGGAAGCGACGAGCGATTAGGCGTCATTCCGGGGCGCGCGAAGCGCGAACCCGAAATCTCATGCCACAACCTCCGGATTCCGGGTTCGTCGTTTCGCGACGCCCCGGAATGACAGAGCGGGGATAGACCATGGCCATCAACCACCTTGCCCCTGAGCAGACAGGGCAATTCGCCGACAACATCGTCGGCTTCGCCCGCGCGCTGCGTGCGGCCGGCATGCCGGTCGGTCCGGGCGCCGTCATCGATGCCATGAGCGCCCTGCAGGTGATCGACATCGGCAACCGGTCCGATGTCTTCACCACGCTGGAGGCGATCTTCGTCAAGCGCCACGAGCATGCGCTGATTTTCAGCCAAGCCTTCAACCTGTTCTTCCGGGCCTCCGAAGAGTGGAAGCACATGCTGGATTCGGTGCCGCTTCCGGAGCAGGCCAAGAAAAAGCCGCAGGCCGGCGCCCGTCGCGTCCAGGAGGCGATGTCGCAGCCGCGCATGACCGAGACGCCGCAGCACCAGGAGCAGGACCTGCGCCTGTCGGTCTCCGACAAGGAAATCCTTCAGAAAAAGGATTTTGCGCAGATGACCGCGGCGGAGATCACCGAGGCGCTGCACGCCATCGAGCGGATGCACCTGCCGCAGGCCGAGCTGCTGACGCGCCGGCAACGACCCGATCCGCGGGGCCTGCGTCTCGACCTGCGCCGCACGCTGCGCGCCTCCTTGCGGACCGGCGGCGACATCATCGACATCCATCACCTCGGGCGGATCGAGAAGCCGGCGCCGATCGTTGCGCTGCTCGATATCTCGGGCTCGATGAGTGAGTACACCCGCCTGTTCCTGCATTTCCTGCATGCCATCACCGATGCACGAAAACGCGTCTCGGTGTTCCTGTTCGGCACGCGGCTGACCAACGTTACCCGCGCGCTGCGCCAGCGCGACCCCGACGAGGCGCTGGCGAGTTGCTCGGCCGCAGTCGAGGACTGGGCAGGCGGTACGCGGATCTCGGCCTCGCTGCACAACTTCAACAAATTGTGGGCCCGGCGCGTGCTGAGCCAGGGTGCCATCGTGCTCTTGATCTCCGACGGGCTGGAGCGGGAGGCCGATTCCAAGCTCGCCTTCGAGATGGACCGGCTGCACCGGTCCTGCCGGCGGCTGATCTGGCTCAACCCGCTGCTGCGGTTCGGCGGCTTCGAGGCCAAGGCCCAGGGCATCAAAATGATGCTTCCCCACGTTGACGAATTCCGCCCGGTACATAATTTGAGTTCGATCCAGGAGCTGATCACGACGCTCTCCCAGCCGCTGCCGCCGCATCACCGCAGCCTGATCCGCTCCGCAGCTTGAGAGGCGCCCCATGCTTGATCGCGACGAGGACATTCTGAAGGCGGCGGAGGACTGGCAGAAGGCCGGCCGTGGCGTCGCGCTCGCCACCGTCGTCGAGACCTGGGGCTCGGCCCCGCGCCCGGCGGGCTCTAGCCTCGTCATCAATGACGAGGGCACCTTCCTCGGCTCCGTCTCCGGCGGCTGCGTCGAAGGCGCCGTGGTCACCGAGGCTATGGACGTGATCGAGAGCGGCAAGCCGAAAATGCTTGAGTTCGGCGTCGCCGATGAGACCGCCTGGAATGTCGGGCTGTCCTGCGGCGGCACCATCCGAGTCTTCGTCGAGAAGGTTGGCTAGCCGTGAAGCTCGCAATCCTGCACGAACTCAACGCCGAGCGCGCCGCGCGCCGGCCCGTGATCCTCGTCACCGACACCGAGACCGGTGAGCAGCGTCTGGTGAAGGCCGCAGACTTTGCCAAGGACCCGCTAGGGGCCGAACTGGAGAAGCAGCTTCGCATGGGCAAGAGCGCCAATGTCGAGGCCGGCGGCAGGAAGCTGTTCCTGAATGTCTACGCGCCGACCGCAAAGCTCGTGATCGTCGGTGCGGTTCATATCAGCCAGGCATTGGCGCCGCTGGCGCGCTCGCTCGGCTATGACGTCACCGTCGTCGATCCCCGCACGGCCTTTGCGAGCCCTGAGCGCTTTCCCGACATTCCCCTGATCGCCGAATGGCCCGACACCGCGCTGCCGCCGCTCAATGTCGACGCCTATACGGCGTTCGTCGCGGTGACGCACGATCCCAAGATCGACGACCCCGCGCTGCTGCACGCCTTCGAGCGCAACTGCTTCTACATCGGCGCGCTCGGCTCGCGGAAAACGCATGCCAAGCGGGCCGATCGGTTGCGGGCGCAGGGCGCGAAGGAAAGCGACATCGCGCGCATCCACGCGCCCATTGGTCTTGCGATCGGCGCGGTCTCGCCATCCGAGATCGCGGTCGCGATCATGGCCGAGATTACGGCGGTGCTCCGCCTGCCTCCCAAAGAGAGAGAACAAGCGGCATGAAGTTCGGACCAGCGAGCCCCAGGGATGCGATCGGCGGGGTGACCGTCCACACCCTGCGTCAGGGACCGCTGGTGCTGAAGAAGGGCACGACGATCGGTCCGGCCGAGGTCGAAGCGCTGGAGCGCGTCGGCATCAAGGACATCGTCGTGGTGCGCATGGAGGAGGGCGACGTCTCCGAGGACGTTGCGGCCGCGAGCATCGCGCTTGCGGTCGGCGGCGAGGGCATCCATGTCGAGCGCGCCTTCACCGGCCGTGCCAATCTGTTCGCCGCGCGGCCGGGCGTGCTGGTGGTCGACCGCGCCGCGGTCGACCGCATCAACAATGTCGACGAGGCCATCACCTTTGCCACGCTCACCGCTTTCAAGCCGGTGGTCGAGGGCGAGATGGTCGGCACCGTCAAGATCATCCCGTTCGGCGTCGAGGGACGTTTGCGCGATGCCGCCGTGCAGGCCGCCGGCAAGGACGTGCTGAAGGTCGCGCCTTACGTGATCAAGCGCGTCGGCGTGGTCTCGACGCTGCTGCCGGGCCTCTCCTCCAAGGTGATCGACAAAACCCTGCGCGTCACCGCCGAGCGGCTCGCGCCGGCCGGCGCCAGCATCGTTGGCGAGCGGCGTGTCCCGCACGAGGAGCAGGCGCTGTCGGCAGCGATCAATGAGGTGCTGGGCCTGGGCGCGGAGCTCGTGATCGTATTCGGTGCATCCGCGATCGCCGATCGCCGCGACGTGATTCCGGCGGCTGTCACCGGCATCGGCGGCGAGATCGAGCATTTCGGCATGCCGGTCGATCCCGGCAATCTGTTGCTGATCGCCCGCGCCGGCAATGTGCCGGTGCTCGGCGCGCCAGGCTGCGCGCGCTCGCCGGTCGAGAACGGGTTCGACTGGGTGTTGATGCGGCTGCTCGCCGGCATCAAGGTGACGCGGTCCGAGCTGATGGGCATGGGTGTCGGCGGTCTCCTGATGGAGATCGTGACGCGGCCGCAGCCGCGCGCCAAGCCCGAGACCGAGGGCAACAGTCAGGTCGCGGCCATCGTGCTCGCGGCGGGCCGCTCGACGCGGATGGGCGGACCGAACAAGCTGCTCGCCGAGCTCGACGGCAAAAAGCTGGTGCGCCTCGCGACCGAGCAGGCGCTGGCCTCCAAAGCATCCGAAGTGATCGTCGTCACCGGTCACCAGGCCGAGCTGGTCGAGCAGGCGCTGCAAGGGTTGAAGGTGAAGTTCGTCCGTAATCCGGATTTCGCCGGCGGCATCGCCGGCTCGGTCAAGGCCGGCGTCGCCGCCGTGCCCGAGAGCTGCGACGGCGCGGTGGTGTGCCTCGGCGACATGCCGCTGATCGATGCAGGGCTGATCGATCGTCTCATCGACGGTTTTGCGCCGGACCGCGGCAATCTCATCGTCGTGCCCGTCAGCGAAGGCCGCCGCGGCAATCCCGTGCTGTGGTCGCGCCGCTTCTTCAAGGAGTTGATGACGCTCGACGGCGACGTCGGCGCGAGGCATTTGATCGCCAAGCATGCGGAGGCAGTCGCCGAAGTGCCGGTTGATGGCGAGAGCGCCTTCCTCGACATCGACACGCCGCAGGCGCTGGAAGCGGCCCGACGGGGATGACCTGTCGTAGGAGCGTAGGAGTGGCAAAGCGAAGCGTGCCCACCCTTTTCGATTTCGGTGGAGATAAATGGTGGGCACGGCGCTTCGCGCTTTTGCGCACTCTACCGCAGCTCCTAGCCTTCCGTTTTCAACTCCCCGTTCACCATCTGGAAACGACCGCCGCTTAGAGTTCTCCACCTGCCTTGGGGGGAGGGGTTTTCCATGGCTTCGAATGTCGTCGCGCGCCGTTGCGCGATGTTTTTCTTTGCGCTGTCGGTTTGTGTTTCCGGCGCCCGTTACATTACCGAAGCCCATGCGGCCGGTGCATTCGCCGTCGGCAAGTGTGGTGCCTATGGCCAGGCCTATGACTACAGCGCCGAGCACGAGGCGCGCGCCGCGGCGCAGAAGCAGTGCAAGGGCGATTGCACGACGGTGACGATGAAGCGTGCGTGCGCGGCGATGTCGGTCGATATGACAAACCCTTGCGGCGCTTACGGCTATGCCGTCAAGCCCAAGATCTCCGCCTCGCTCAATGCCGCCACACGCGAATGCTATAAATACGGCGGCAAGGAATGCGTGATCCGCGCCTGGGCCTGCGACGCCAAGGGTTGATTTTCTGCTCCGTCATTCCGGGACCTCGCGCAGCGACGAACCCGGAATCTCGTGCGATAATCTCCAGATTCCGGGTCTGCGCTTTAAGGCGCATCCCGGAATGACAATTTGTGGAGACATGCATGCAGTTCGACACCAAGATCGCCGTCGTGATCCGCACTGATCTTCAGGCCTGGCAGAAGCTCAACGTTGCGGCCTTTCTCACCAGCGGCATCGCGGCTGCGTTTCCCGAATGCGTCGGCGAGCCCTATGAGGACGCCTCGGGCACGGCATATCACGCGCTGATTGGCCAGCCGATCCTGATCTACGGCGCCGACGGTCCTGCCTTGTCGCGCGCGCTCGACCGTGCGCTCACACGCAACGTCAAGCCGGCCGTCTACACTGAAGACATGTTCAAGACCACGCATGACGCCGCCAACCGCGAGGCGGTGAGGGCGGTGGCGCGAAACGAGCTCAATCTCGTCGGTCTCGCCGTTCGTGCCGAGCGCAAGGTGATCGACAAGATCGTCGACGGCCTCAGGTTCCATGGCTGAGGCGGCCGCGGCGCCGCCATTGCCATGTCACGATGGCGCGAGCGCTTGCGTAGCGGTTTGTCTCTAATCAAGGGTGCGCGGCGAGTTGCCGCTAGAGGCCAAGCCCGGCGAATGGGCGGTGATTTCCGGCGTCGGTCGTCACTCCCTCGCTGCTCACCCCGGCGGCATCCCCTCGAACTTCGGCAAGTCCGGGTCGAGACGATCCCAGCCATGCCCGCGCGCTGCGTAGGTCACCGCCTGCGGCTTGTAGCGGGCGGGCTCGTCGAGGCTCGCGGCGCGGATGGTGAAGATGTCGGGCATCGCGGCGAAGGTCATATAGACGGGCAGGCCGCACTGCGGACAGAAGCCGCGCGTCTTCACGTTGCCGCTGTCGCCGACCATGTCCCAGTGCGTCGCCTCGCCGCTCAGCGTGACGCCGGCGCGCGCGAAGGTCGCGAAGGAGCCGTGGCCGCTGCCGCTCTCCCGCTGGCAGTCCCGGCACTGGCAGTGATTGCTGAACAGCGGCTCACCGACAATCGAATAGCGGATCGCGCCGCAGGCGCAGCCGCCGGTATAGGGCTTGTCCATCGTGATATCTCCCACTCACTTTTCGCCGCTGATCTCGTCGAGCTGACGGACGACCTTCTTCCAGCCGCCGCTCATGATTGTGTAGGCCGACTCGTTCCTGGGCAGGACGAAGCCCGCATGGACCAGGCGGAGCCGCGTGCCGGCTTCGACCGGGGTGAGGGACCACGTCACGACGGTGTCGAGCGGCGCGCCGTAACCGGTGTTGAGCTCATGGCCGCCTTTCCAGACATAGACGAGACGCCTGAAAGCCACGACCTCGAGAACCCGGCAATGGATCACGCCGTCCCAGTTGCCGCCTGGGGTCGTCTGGAACGTGAAGGCTTTGCCTTCGACGGCTTCAAAGCCGGTCGGCTGCATCAGCCAGCGCGCGATCAATTGCGCGCTGGTCAGCGCCTTCCAGATCGTCTCCGGTGCATGAGGGAGCACCTCGTCGATGACGATGTCCTTTGTTTCGGCTTTCGACGCGGCAGTACTCACGGATCGATCTCCTTCAACAGGTCACGCAGGTTCTGGAAGCGCTCGCGCCAGAAGACGCCGTAGTGATCCATCCAGGTCACCAGCGGCTCGAGTCCCTGCGGCGCGGCGCGGTAATAGACATTGCGGCCCTCTGCACGCTCGGCGACGAGGCCGGCCTGCTTGAGAGACTTCAGGTGCTGCGAAATCGCGCCCTGAGTGACGCCGCTGCCGCGCGTCAGCTCGGCGACGCTGATCTCCTTGCTCTCGAACAGGCGCTCGAACACGGCGCGGCGGGTGGGATCGGCGAGGACGCGCATCACGATGGTGACGGGGTTTGGAGTGGCTTGGATCATGGCCTCAAATTAGCGATTACTAATGCATTAGTCAATACTAATTTCTCTGCGAAGCGGGGGAGCGCCTTTTGCAGACTTGACTATGACTGACCAGTCAGTCATAAATGTCGAATGACGAAGAAGCCGACCAAAGCCGCCTTGCCCTCTGCGGCCTCCCACGCGAACGGCCCTGAGGCTGCTGGCCCCGACGCGGCGCCTGCCTCGAACCGCGCCGCGCGCGCGGCGGAGCGGCGTGCGGCGATCGTGGAAGCGGCGATGGACGAATTCATCGCGCGCGGGTTTGCGGCGACGCGCCTTGACGACATTGCCAAGCGTGCCGGCGTGGCAAAGGGCACGATCTACCTGCACTTCAAGGACAAGGAATCGATGTTCGAGGAGCTGGTGCGCATCGTCATCGTCCCCGTGGTCGCGCGATTGACTACGCTGCCGCCGCCGGCGGGCTCGGTGCGCGACCTGATCGAGGCGTTCGCCGGTAACTTCCTGAAGGAGGTGATCGGCACGAGGCGCGGCGATCTGGTGCGCCTGATCGTGGCAGAGGGGCCGCGCTTTCCCTCGGTCGCCGACTTCTATTACCGCGAGGTGGTCTCGCGTGGGATCGCCGCCATGCGCGCGCTGATCGAGCTCGGTATTGCCCGCGGCGAGATCCGCGAAAAGGATCTTGCTCGCTATCCGCAGATTCTGGTCGCGCCTGCGATGATCGCGGTGATCTGGCAGAGCCTGTTTGCGCGGCATGCGCCGCTCGATGCGCGGGAGATGCTGCGCGTTCATCTCGATTTGATTTTTGGCGAACGGAGGACGACATGAGGTCGTCGCAAGCAATTTTCAGTCTTGCATTGACGATCGTTCTCGCGGCCGGGCTGGCCGGCTGCAACGAGCAGCGCGATCCCGGCTTCCAGGGCTGGGTCGAGGCCGACATGATCTTCGTCAGCCCGGACGAAGCCGGCCGGGTGATCAAGCTCAATGTCCGCGAGGGCGACGAGGTCAAGGTCGGCGATCACCTCTATTCCGTCGATGATGATCTCCAGCTTGCCGATCTCAACCAGAACAAGGCGACGCTGGCGAATGCACAGCAGACCTATGACCGTGCCGCCTCACTGAGCAAGACCGGCGCGGGTACGCAGGCCAATCTGGACTCCGCCGTTTCGGCTTTGCGGGTGGCGCAAGCGCGGGTGGCGACGTCGGAGACGCGCTTGGCGCGGCGCAAGGGCTTCGCGCCGGTCGCCGGCACCATCCAGCAGATCTATTTCCGCGAGGGCGAGATGGTCGCGGCGCAGCGGCCGGTGCTCTCGATCATGCCGCCGGGCAACATGAAGCTGCGCTTCTTCGTGCCGGAGACCGAGCTGTCCAAGCTTGCGATCGGGGATACGGTGCGTGTCTCGTGCGACAATTGCGTCGCCGATCTCACCGCAAAGATCTATTTCATCGCGACCTCGGCGGAATACACTCCGCCCGTCATCTACAGCCTCGATGAGCGCAACAAGCTGGTCTACCTGATCCAGGCGCGGCCCTCGCGGCCTGACGCCTTGCGGGTCGGACAGCCGATCGATGTCCATCTCAATCCAAAGACCCCGGTGGCGGACAAGCGATGAGCAACGGCAACGGCATCGCCATCGACGTCAAGGGCCTGACCAAATCGTTCGGCGGCCGCGAGGTCGTGCACGATCTGTCGATGCAGGTGAAGCGCGGCTCGATCTACGGCTTCCTCGGACCCAACGGCTCGGGCAAGACCACGACCATCCGCATTATTTGCGGGCTGCTCACGCCGGACAGCGGCGAGGGCACCTGCCTCGGCTACGACATCCGCCGCGATGCCGAGAAGATCAAGCGCCAGGTCGGCTACATGACCCAGCGCTTCAGCTTGTACCAGGACCTCTCGGTGCGCGAGAACCTCGAATTCGTCGCGCGGCTCTATGGCCTCGCTGATGCGCGCGGCGCCGCACGTGACATGATCACGCGGCTCGGGCTCTCGGGGCGCGAGGAGCAGCTTGCGGGCGAGCTCTCCGGCGGCTGGAAGCAGCGGCTGGCACTCGGGGCCTGCACGCTGCCCAACCCACAATTGTTGCTGCTCGACGAGCCGACCGCCGGCGTCGATCCCAAGGCGCGGCGCGATTTCTGGAACGAGATCCACGCACTCGCCGCCGACGGTCTCACGGTGCTGGTCTCGACCCACTACATGGACGAGGCCGAGCGCTGCCACGAGATCGCTTACATCGCCTACGGTCATCTCCTGACGCACGGCACCGTGGAGGAGGTGATCGCGAAGTCGGCGCTCACGACCTACACCGTCACGGGCGAGGATTTGAACGGGCTCGGGGCCGCGCTCACCGGCAAGCCGGGCGTGGACATGGTGGCGCCGTTCGGCACCTCGCTGCACGTCTCCGGCCGCGACGTCGCGGCGCTCGAAGACAGCATCGCGTCTTGGCGCAAGAAGGGTGGGCTGCACTGGCAGAAGTCGCAACCCTCGCTCGAAGACGTGTTTATCGAGCTGATGGGGCGCTCCAAGGATAATTTCCAATGAGCGTGGTTGATCTTCCAGCTCCAGCCCGGGAAATTCGCGAGCGCTTCGGCTTCCTGCGGCGCTCCTATGCGATGCTGATCAAGGAGTTCATCCAACTCAGGCGCGACCGCGTTTCCTTCGCGATGATCGTGATGTTGCCTGTGATGCAGCTCATGCTGTTCGGCTATGCCATCAACACCACGCCGCATCATCTGCCGAGTGCCGTGCTGCTCCAGGAGGATTCTGATCTCACCCGCTCGATTCTGAAGGCCCTGGAGAACACAGCCTACTTCCGCTTTCTCTACGAAGTGCACGACGTCGACGATTTCGACAACCTGCTGAAATCCGGCAAGGTGCTGTTCGGCGTCGAGATCCCGCGCGGCTTCGAGCGGGCGGTGCGGCGCGGCGACAGGCCGGCGCTGCTGGTCGCCGCCGATGCCACCGATCCGGTTGCGGCGAGCGCGGCGCTCGGCTCGCTCGGCATGGTCGTGCAGACCGCGCTCAAGCACGATCTCTTCATCGGCGATCCTCCGGAGATGCCGTTCGAGATCCGCGCGCATGCCCGCTACAATCCGGCCGCGGCCTCCAGCCTCAACATCGTGCCGGGCCTGGTCGGTACCATTTTGACCATGACCATGCTGATCTTCACCGCACTGTCGGTCACGCGCGAGATCGAGCGCGGCACCATGGAGAGCCTGTTGTCGATGCCGATCAAGCCGGTCGAGGTGATGTTCGGCAAGATCGTGCCTTACGTGCTGGTCGGCTTCGTCCAGGCCTTCCTGATCATCGGCATCGGCGTCGGTCTGTTCGGCGTGCCCGTGCTCGGAAACCTCGTCCTGCTGGCGCTGCTCTCGACGCTGTTCATCACCACCAATCTGTCGATCGGCTATACGATCTCGACGGTGGTGCAGAACCAGCTCCAGGCCATGCAGATGTCGATGATGTTCTTCCTGCCGAGCATTCTTCTGTCCGGATTCATGTTCCCGTTCGCGGGCATGCCGACCTGGGCGCAGTATGTCGGCGAATGCCTGCCGCTGACCCATTATCTGCGCATCGTCCGCGCCATCATGCTGAAGGGCGCGACCATGCAGAATTTGCGCTTCGATACGCTGGCGCTGACGGCCCTGATGCTGCTCGCCATGACCATCGCCGTGACGCGCTTCCGCCGCACGCTGGATTGAGGCAAACTGGCCTTGATGTCATCCCGGGGCGATGCGCTAGTATCGAATTATGGTGCGCAGTTGCGCACCTGAGAATCTCCAGATTCCGGGCTCGCGACTGCTTCGCGCCCCGGAATGACCAGGGGGTGAAATGGTCAGGTTTGCGAGCAGGAAGGCGCGGCATCATACCGTGCTATCGGAGGACTTCGAGCGCGAGCTGACGCGGGAGGTGCTGCGCACCGAGCTGTTGCGGGTGCGCGCCCTCATCATGACGGGCTGCGTCATGATGTTGTTCCTCACCGCGATCTACTTGATTGATCCCGCCGTGGTGAACCGGGTTTGGCGCGGAACGAAAGGGCTGATCGAGGTCTACGGCCTTCTCGTCGGCTTCATCCTGTTCGAGGTTTGGGTCCATACCCAGATCAGGAAGAACCTCCGCCTCGATCGCGACGTGCCGGTGATCAGGCGCTATATCGGCACGCTGATCGAGACGTCGCTACCGACGGTGATGCTCATCCTGCAAATCCGGACCATGGGCGCGAGCCAGGCGCTCGGATTCGCCGTGCCTCTGATGTACTTCATTTTCGTCATCCTCTCCACTCTGCGGCTCGATTTCTGGCTCTCCACTTTCACGGGTTTTGTAGCCGCAGCCGGGCTTCTGGCGATCGCGCTGTACTACAACTCGGCGGGGGAGGCCGACGAACCCCTGATCTATTTCCATGCCGTGCGCAGCATCATCATCCTGATCTGCGGGGTGCTGGCCGGCGCCGTGGGCGCGCAGCTGCGGCGGCAATTTGCCGCCAGCATCGCGGCGGCCACCGCGCGCGACCGGGTGACCAATCTGTTCGGCCAGCACGTTTCTCCGCAGGTGGTGGAGCAGCTGATGGCGACGGGAACGAGCACAAGCGGCGACGTCCGCCGCGTCGCGGTGATGTTCGTCGATTTCCGCGGCTTCACGGCCGGCGCGCAATCGCGCACGCCGCAAGAGGTGGTCGATCGGCTCGACGGCGCCTTCGCCGTGCTGGTCGACATCCTCGACCGTCAGGGCGGCATCGTGAACAAGTTTCTCGGTGACGGTTTCCTCGCGCTGTTCGGCGCGCCGCTGGAGGCCTCCGACGCCGCGCACCGCGCGGTCGCCGCCGGCCGCGAGATGCTGATGGCAATGGATCGCATCAACGCGGAGGGCAGCTGGCCGCTTCGCATCGGCATCGGCATCCATTTCGGCGAGGTCGTCGCCGGCAATATCGGCTCGCCCCGGCGCAAGGAATACACCGTCATCGGCGATACCGTGAACTTCGCCTCGCGCTTGGAGGCGCTGAACAAGGAGTTCGGCTCGCAGCTGCTGATCTCCGCGTCCGTGCGCGAGGCGCTGGGCGCAGACGGTAGCGATGCCGTCGCGCTCGGCGAAGTCGAGGTGCGCGGCTACGGGCAGAAAGTGCCGGTGTTTCAGCTCGGCTAGCCCGCCTTCAAATGTGAGTCGCGCGTCGTTGAAGCGCCGTCGCGCTGCGTTGACGACGCGTGATGAAATATCCCTGCTAGTTTTCGGGTCCTGCACGGTGGAAGCCGAAACGTCTCGGCTTTCATTCGTTATCCGGAGAAAGCCAATGACCCGATCGACCCTTGTTGCGGCCGCGCTGATCGCCACCGCGATCCTTCAAACCGAAGCCGCAGCCGCGCGCAACGTCACGGCGCGGCACGCCGCAACTCACGTCACGACAGACTGCGTCAGGGCTCCGGCAGAGGGTGCGTTTGCATCTGATCCCTGCAAGCAGCCGCCCTGCCTGCCCAACACGGCCTACGCGTCCCCGAACTAGGGCTCGCATCAGATGAGGCCGGGCTGGCGAGGTTCTGCCAGCCCGTGTCGGGCGGGCGACGGCAGGCTTGCCGCCTTGACTTGCGCTTCATCTAGTCATCTATATGACTAAATGAATTCAACGCCGCTCGACGACCGCCTGCCACGCTACCAGCGCCTGCGCGACGACCTCGCGGCGCGCATCAACCGCAATGAGTGGCGGCCGGGCGAGCCGATCCCTTCGGAAGCCGAGCTGGCTGCGCATTACGGCGTTGCCATCGGCACCGTGCGCAAGGCGATCGATCAGCTCGTCAGCGACGGCGTGCTCGAGCGGCAGCAGGGCCGCGGCACCTTCGTGCGCCGCGCGCGGTTCAATTCATCGCTGTTCCGCTTCTTCCGCTTCCAGTCCGAGAGCGGCGAGCGGCGCGTGCCGAAGAGCCGGATCATCCGCCGCAAGAGCGTGCCGGCGACATCGGCGGTCGCATCCGCGCTACGCATCCCGGTCGGCGAGCCGGTGATCAGCCTCTCGCGCCTGCGCCTGATCGACGACGTGCCGCTGCTCGCAGAGGAGATCTGGCTGCAGCAATCACGTTTCGCCAAGATCCTCGAGATCGACACCGCCGAATTCGGCGACCTCCTGTATCCGCTCTACGAGGAGCGCTGCGGCGAGGTCGTGGTTTCGGCCGAGGAGATCCTCACTGTCGAGACCGCCAACGAAATGCAGGCGCGCCTACTCAGGCTCGCGCCTCATGCCCCGCTGATCGTGATCGAGCGCCTCGCGCTCGACCTCGAGCGCCGACCGATCGAATGGCGCAGGTCGCGCGGGCCGGCCGACCGCTTCCGCTATCACGTCGAGATCCGCTGAAGCGGCCTTTCTACGTCATCAAGCAATAACGAGTACAGGGGTAGGAAACATGTCGAACTGGTACAGCGAAAGCTCGCCGCTGGAGCGGCGCACGTTCTGGGCAAGCTTTGGCGGCTGGGCGCTCGATGCGCTCGACGTCCAGATGTTCGGTCTTGCCATCCCGGCGCTGATCGCCGCGTTCGGCATCAGCAAGGCCGACGCCGGTCTGCTCGGCTCCATCACGCTGTTCTTCGGCGCGTTCGGCGGCTGGTTCGGCGGTGCGCTCGGCGATCGCTTCGGCCGCGTCAAGGCGCTGCAGATCACGGTGGCCACCTTTGCGCTTGCGACCTTCGCCTGCGCCTTCGCGATGACCTACACCCAGCTCCTGGTCTTGAAGGGGATTCAGGGCCTCGGCTTCGGCGCCGAATGGGCCTGCGGCGCGGTGCTGATGGCCGAGATCATCCGGCCCGAGCATCGCGGCAAGGCGCTCGGCTCGGTGCAGAGCGCCTGGGCGGTGGGATGGGGCGCCGCCGTGCTGCTCTCGGCGATGGTCTTCACCTATGCGCCGGCCGACATCGCCTGGCGGCTCCTGTTTGCGCTCGGCCTGTTGCCCGCGCTCCTGATTATCTTCATCCGCCGCGGTCTGAAGGAGCCGCCGCGCGCGGCCGCGGCCGAGAAGACGCCGTTCTTCGCAACGCTCTCGGGCATCTTCCACCGCGACGTGCTGCGCTCCACCCTGATCGGCGGCCTGTTCGGCATCGGAGCCCATGGCGGTTATGCCGCGCTGACAACCTTCCTGCCGACGTACTTGCGCGAAGTCCGGCATCTGTCGGTGCTTGGCTCCAGCGGCTATCTCGCCGTGATCATCGTCGCCTTCTTCTGCGGCTGCGTGACCAGCGGCATCATCAGCGATCGCATCGGGCGCCGGGCCAATGTCGCGTTCTTTGCCACCTCCTGCATCGTCACGGTGCTGATCTACATCTTCGCGCCGCTGACAGATGGGCAGATGCTGGTGCTCGGCTTTCCGCTCGGCTTCTTCTCCGCCGGCATTCCCGCCAGCATGGCGGCGCTGTTCAGCGAGCTTTATCCGGCCGGCGTGCGCGGCACCGGTGTCGGCTTCTGCTACAATTTCGGCCGCATCGTCTCCGCCGCGTTCCCCTTCCTTGTCGGCTTCCTCAGCGAACATAACGGGCTTGGGCCTGCAATCGGCATCGATGCGGCCTTTGCCTATTCGCTGGTCCTGATCGCGGTACTGCTGCTGCCGGAGACGCGCGGCAAAGTCTTCGAACAGACCGCCGCGACGCGCGCCTGACGTGCAGATGGGGAGCAAGTGCCATGACGTTCGTCTCGCGCGGCCTCACACGCCGCCAGTTTGGTGCGGGCCTCGGATCGCTCGCCGCAACGGCCGCCACCACAGCCAGGAGTGAGGCGGCCTTGCCGACGATCGATAGCCATGCCCACGTCTTCCACCGAGGTCTCCAGCTCGCGCCGGGCCGGCGCTATGCGCCCGGCTACGACGCGCCGCTGGCGCTCTATCTGGAGCAGCTCGACCGGAGCGGCATGAGCAATGGCGTGCTGGTGCAGCCGAGCTTTCTCGGCACCGACAATTCCTATCTGGTCGATTGCCTGAAGCAGGCGAGCGGTCGCCTGCGCGGCATCGCCGTGGTCGATCCCGCGGCGACGACGGACGAGTTGCGTGTGCTCGATCGCGCCGGCGTCGTCGGCATTCGGCTCAATCTCGTCGGCCAGCCCTTGCCGGATCTCGCCGCCGGCGAGTGGAAGGCGCTGCTCGGAAGCGTGAGAGCGATGGGGTGGCAGGTCGAGGTCCAGCGCAACGCCTCCGATCTTGCCGTGCTCGCGCCACAGCTGCTCGATCACGGCGTCACCGACGTGCTCGATCACTACACGTTGCCGGACCCGAACCTCGGCGTCGGCGATCCCGGTTTCCAGTCGGTACTGAAGCTGGGAGCGACGAAGAACGTCTGGGTCAAGATCTCGGCGCCCTATCGCAACGGTGCGGCCGGCGAAGACTTCGCGAAGCAAGCCTTTCCGCTGCTGCGCGGCGCTTACGGCCTCAATCGCCTATTGTGGGGCAGCGACTGGCCGCACACGCAATTCGAGGCGACGCAGACTTACGCGAAGAACCGGGAATTTCTCGATCTGCTAGTCGTCGACAAGAGCGAGCGTGCGCAAGTGCTCGCGGCGCCACGGCCGCTCTTTCGCTTCTGAATCTCTTCCGCGATTGCTCCGATTGCTCCGAATTTAGGGGCATGACGAGCGATGTTTTCGGCTTGTAGACTGCTGCGTGATGCGGCCCGTCGGCCGCGACTTGCATGGGGAAGTGACGATGCAGCGCCGCTACATCACCGTCGACGTGTTCACCGACCGCGCCTTCGGCGGCAACCAGCTCGCCGTGGTGCTCGATGCCGGCGGGCTGACGGCCGCGCAGATGCAGGCGATCGCGACCGAGTTCAACTATTCCGAGACGACGTTCGTGCTGCCGCCGCGCGACAAGGCCAACGACGCCGAGGTGCGCATCTTCACGCCGGTGCAGGAAATGCCGTTCGCGGGCCATCCCAATGTCGGCACTTCCTTCGTGCTAGCGAGCCTGGCGAAGGAGCCGAAGCCGCGCCTGCTGTTCGAGCAGAAGGCGGGGCTGGTCCCGGTTGACATCGTGCGCGAGCAGGGTCGGGTGGTCAGTACCGAGCTCACCGCGCCGCAGCCGCTGTCGCGACTGGCGGAGGTTTCAGCCGCTGACGTTGCGGCTTGCATCTCCTTGACGGCTGATGACATCAGGACCGATCACCATGCGCCGCAAGTCGTCGGCGTCGGAACGCCGTTCCTCGTGGCTGAGGTGCATTCGCGCGAAGCGCTCAAGCGTGCCAGGCCCGACGCAGCCGCGTTCGGCAGGGTCTTGCCGCGCGACGGCGCCCGCTCGGTGTGGTTCTACACGCGCGATGTGCCCGCGGCGGAGGCGCCTAGCCAGCGGCAGGCGCGGATGTTCATGCGCGGCGCCGGCGGCCTCGCCGAAGACCCCGCCACCGGCAGCGCGACGGTCGCGGCAGCCGCACTGTTCGCCGATCTCGATCCCACGCGCGACGGTGAGTTGAAGCTCACGGTCGGCCAGGGCTTTGACATGGGCCGGCCGAGCATTCTCCTGACTCGCGTGCGCAAGCAGGACGGCAAGATCGTGTCGGCGCATGTGGGCGGCAGCTGCGTGCAGATGATGGAGGGAACGTTCAGGTTGGCGGGAGAGGGGTAACTCGTCATTCCGGGGCGCGCGTAGCGCGAGCCCGGAATCCATCTGGCCGCAGTGTTGGTGGAGGAATGGATTCCGGGCTCGCGCCAAGAGGGACGCCTCGCAATGACGGGTGGGCTACACCTGCCTCCCAACCAAATTCTTCACCGTCACCCCATCGCGCTCCTCGATGATCTCCGCGATCATCCGGCGGTGGCAGTGGGTGTGGTCGCGTTCGTAGCAGAGCAGGCACACCGGGCCGGCCTTGTTTACGAGCGCCGACAGCTCGTCCATCTCTTCTTTCGCCTGCGGCGTCTTCAGGTGCTTCGAATAGATCGTCTCCAGCACGTCATATTGCCCGCTGCGGGCGGCGAGGCGACCTTCCTTGGGCGTGCCGAGCGCGGCGAGATGGACATAGGCGATGCCGCGCTCATCGAGCCCGGCGGATAGCTGCTTCTTGGAAAAGCCCGGCCGGCGCGACGACGTCACCGCGCGCACGTCGACCACGAGCTTGACGCCCGCAGCTTCCAGCTCGTCCAGCACGGCCTTGGGCGGCGTCTGCTCATAGCCGATGGTGAAGAGCTTCTTCGCCTTTGCCATGAACCATCCTCAGCTCACTCGCGCGATCAGTTCCATGGCGCCGTGAGGTGCGCGCACCTTGCCCTCGTGGATGACATAGGCGAACACGTCACGCGGCGCCTTCTTCGGCTTGGCCTTGTCAACCTTCGGCAGGTCATCCGGTTCACCGCCCGCAGCCCAATCCTTGAAGCGCTCCGCCCAGGCATCGAGCTGCTTCGGCGGATAGCAGGTCTTGATCTCGTCATTGCCTTTCTGAAGCCGCGCATAGACGAAATCGCCGGCGACATCGGCGATGGCGGGATATTTGCCATGCTCGGCGAACACCACGGGCGTCTCGAACTCGCGGATCAGTGCGATGAAGTCAGGCGTGCAAAAGCTGTCATGGCGGACCTCGACGACGTGGCGCAGCGCGCGCCCGTCGAGCTTGCGCGGCAACAGCTCCAGGAACTTGCCGAAATCGGCGCCGTCGAACTTCTTCGTCGGCGCGAACTGCCACAGCACCGGCCCGAGATGGTCACCGAGTTCCAGCACGCCGGAATCATAGAACCGCTTGATGGAATCGCCGGCCTCGGCGAGCACGCGGCGGTTGGTGGCGAAGCGCGGTCCCTTCACCGAGAACACGAAATCATCAGGCACCTCGCTCGCCCATTTGCGAAAGCTCTCCGGCTTCTGCGAGCCGTAATAGGTGCCGTTGATCTCGATCGAGGTCAGCTTCGAGGCGGCATAGGACAGCTCCTTCGCCTGCGCGAGCTTCTCCGGATAGAACACGCCGCGCCAGGGTTCGAAGGTCCAGCCGCCGATGCCGATGAAGATGTTGCCGGTTTTTTTGGACGCGGTTTTTGCTTTGGCCACGGGAGGATCTCGCATCGTCGGGGGAGGAGGGCTTCATCCTAATCAAACCAGATGTGATTGGCCAGTTGGCCCGTCCCGTCTAAGCTCGCGCCCGGACCCGCGAAGAAGGAGAACAACAATGCGGATGCTGTTGGTGGGAGCCGCACTCATCACGATGACATCTGCTGCCATGACGTGTTCTGCCTTGGCAGATGACGACGACGCGAAAAGTGCACAGAAGCTCGCCCAGCAGGGCCGCGACGATTACTGGCATTGCCTGGCGCGGGAATATTCGCGCGACTCCAATCAGGGCCTGTCGGAGCAGGATTTCGGCCGCTCGGTTGCGGGCGCCTGTCCATCGGAGCGGCAATATTACCGCGTGGCGCTGCTCGATTATCTCACCACGCAGTATCCGGATATCGATGCCGGCGCCCATCTCGCTACCGCCAACAGGGCGGTGGAGGCGGCGCAGAAGGACATCGTGATCGCCTTCGTCAAGCACCGGCCGCCCCAGAAGTAGCAAGTCACCAAGGCTGGCTGGCAGCTCTTCCGGCCGCGCGCTCATCCATGGTATCAGTGGGCCCATCTGGAGCAGGGATGGGTTTCCATGTCGTCTGAGTCGGTGGGTGGCGTTCTGGGGGCGATCGTCGCGGCGATCGTGCTTGCGGTTGCCGTCGTGTTCGGGCCGATCGGCCAGTACGGCAAGCCGCCCAAGCCGGCGAAGGTCGAGCCGGCCCCGGCGGCTGCACCGCCAGCACCCGCCGCGCCCGCGCCGCGCGGGCCGATCATCCGGGAAGTCCCCAACCAATAGGGCGCGAAAAATGGGGTTTCCACCCCCTTGCGAAGCGCTTTTGCCGTCCCCATGTAGCCTCTAACGGCGACGTTGAGCGAAGAACTCCGTCGTTGGGACGACCTTGGAATAGCTCAGGCCTGCGCCGGATGTACGCGCGGTCCGCCATTCCGGGGTCGTTGGCATTTTGGGCCCATTTTTGGGCCGTTCCCCAGAGACCCCGGCTTGGCAGCGCAGGACGCGGCGGATATACGCTGCCGTCATGAATGAAGCGATCAGACCGGGCGTCGACATCCAGGCTCAAGAGGGGCCGGAACTGTCGGTCATCGTCCCCACCTTCAATGAGCGCGACAACGTCACGGTGCTGTACCGGCGCCTGGAGGCGACCCTCGCCAACGTCGCCTGGGAGGTCGTGTTCGTCGATGACAATTCACCCGACGGCACCTGGGACGTCGTGCGCGCGCTGGCGCAGCGCGACAGCCGCGTGCGCTGTGTCCGCCGTATCGGCCGCCGCGGTCTGTCGGGCGCGTGCATCGAGGGCATCCTCGCCTCGAGCGCTCCCTATGTGGCCGTGATCGACGCCGACCTCCAGCACGACGAGACGCAACTGCCCAAAATGCTGTTGCTGCTCGCAAGCGATCAGGCCGACCTCGTGGTCGGCAGCCGCTACATCGAGGGCTACAAGAGCGAAGGTTTCAATAAGCAGCGCGCCGGCGCCAGTGCGCTCGCAACCGAGGTCGCCAAGAAGATGTTGCGGGTCGAGATTGCCGACCCCATGAGCGGCTTCTTCATGATCCGCCGCGACCGTTTCGAGCAGCTCGCGCCAAAGCTCTCCGTGCACGGCTTCAAGATCCTGCTCGATGTCGTCGCGACTGCGCACGGCAGCTTGCGGGCGGTCGAGATTCCCTACACCTTCGGCGCCCGCCAGCACGGCGAGAGCAAGCTCGATTCCATGGTCGCGCTCGACTTCCTCGGTCTCGTCTTCGCCAAGCTGACCAACGACATCGTCTCGCTGCGTTTCATCCTGTTCGCGATGGTCGGCGGCATCGGTCTCGTGGTGCACTTGACCACGCTGTTCATCGCACTTCAGCTGTTCAAGGCGCCGTTCGCGGAGGCGCAGGCCGCCGGCGCCATCGTCGCCATGACCAGCAATTTCATCCTCAACAACTTCCTCACCTATCGCGATCAGCGACTGAAGGGCTTTGCGCTGCTGCGCGGCCTGATCGCCTTCTACATCGTGTGCAGCGTCGGCCTGCTCGCCAATGTCGGCGTCGCATTCTCGGTGTACGATCAGGAACCGATCTGGTGGCTGGCCGGCATGGCCGGCGCGCTGATGGGCGTGGTGTGGAATTACGCGATGTCCGGACTGTTCGTCTGGCGCAAGAAATAGCGCGTGATGGGCGGAGCTGACGCGCGGATCGTCCGCAACACCGCGCTGACGATCCTCGCGCTGGTGGCCCTGCGGCTCGTCGCGGCCGCCTTCACGCCGATCACCTTCGACGAAGCCTATTATTGGATGTGGTCGAGGAACCTGGCCGGGGGTTACTACGACCACCCGCCAATGGTCGCCTATGTGATCCGCGCCGGCACCCTGATCGCGGGCGATACCGAGCTCGGCGTCCGCCTCGTCTCGATCCTGCTCGCACTGCCGATGAGCTACGCGGTCTATCGTTCCGCCGCAATCCTGTTCGGCGGCGCGCGCGTGGCTGCAACCAGCGCCATCCTGCTCAACGTGACGCTGCTGGCCTCCGTCGGCACGCTGATCGTGACGCCCGATGCGCCGCTGCTGGTCGCCTCCAGCTTCGTGCTGTTCTTCCTCGCCAAGGTGCTGGAGACCGGCCGGGGCGCATGGTGGCTCGCGGCCGGTGTCGCGGTCGGCGCGGCGCTGCTCTCGAAATACACAGCGATGTTCTTCGGGCCGGCGATCCTGATCTGGCTCGCTTCCGTGCCGAAACTCAGGCGCTGGTTTCTCTCGCCCTGGCCGTATCTCGGCGGCCTGGTCGCCTTGGCGCTGTTCTCGCCGGTGATCCTTTGGAATGCGGACCATCAATGGGTCTCGTTCGCAAAGCAGCTCGGGCGCGCGAAGATCGAGGACTTCCGCCCGGTCTTCATCGCAGAGCTGATTCCGACGCAGATCGCGTTCGCAACGCCGTTGGTCTTCATCCTCGGCGCCATGGGCCTGCACGCGCTGACCTGGCAGCGCGCCGGCGCGCTGGCCTCGCGCGTGCTGATCGAGACGATGTTCTGGACCATCGTCGCCTATTTCGTCTGGCACTCGCTGCATGCCCGCGTCGAGGCCAACTGGTTCGCGCCGGTCTATCCGCCCTTCGTCGTGGCCGCGGCCGCCGCTGCCAACCTTGCGCAGTGGAAGCCGCGCCAGCGGCGCCTCGTCGACTTCTGCCTGCGTTGGGCCGCGCCGGTCGGCATCGTGATGTTTGCAGCGCTGGTCGTTCAGGCAAATACCGGCTGGCTGTCGGGCTATCGTCGCGATGCCACCGTGCGCAGCGTCGGTGTCGGCTGGCGCGAGCTCGCAGCAGAGATCGAAGCGGTGCGCGTGCGCGTCGGTGCGACCTGTGTGCTCGCACAGGACTACGGCACCACGAGCTGGCTCGCGTTCTACCTGCCGCGCGGCACCTGTGTGGCACAGCAGAGCCAGCGCATCCGCTGGGTCAACATGGGCGAGCCGGATCCCAAGCTGCTCGCCGGCAAGCTGCTCTATGTCGACGAGCTGCGCGCGGACGGGCATCCCGTCCTCATCGAGCGCTTTGCAACGGTGACGCAAGTTGCGCAGTTGCAGCGCAAGCGCGGGCCGCTCGTGGTCGAGACCTACGGCATCGATCTGCTCGAAGGCGCCAAGGATGAGGTGCTGGATCGCTCGCCGCCGCCTGAGGCGCGGTAGCGGACTTCAGCCGATCATCTCGGCCTTGGCAGCCTCGTGGCCTGGCCCGCTCTGATCGCGCCAGAACCAGACGGTCACGACACCAGAACGGCCGCGGACATGGGCCAGCAGGGGGCCTGACAGGACGCCGTCGGGAGCACCGTGGAAGTCGGCCGCATCCAGCATCGTATCGCTCAGTGCGAGCCGCGCATCATTCTGGGCGGCAACCTCCATCAGCCGGCTTGCGACGTTGACGGTGTCGCCTGTCGCCGTGATGTGCTGATGGCTTTCGCCGAGCCGCGAGGCGACGATCGGGCCGCAATGCGCGCCGATCTTGAAGCCGAGCTGACCTGCGACTGCCGGCGGCAGCGAGGCGATCCAGCGTTCGAGACCGCGATGCAGGTCGATCGCGCATTTCAGCGCGCGCGCCGCGTCGTCGGGCATCGCGCGCGGCAACCCGAACAGGATCATGGCGCCATCGCCGAGGAAGCCGGTGATCATGCCGCCGCAATCGATCGCGGCCTTGTCGATCAGTGCATGAAACGCCTTCAGAAGATCCCTGAGTTCGTCCGGATCAATCCGCTCGCTCAAACCGGTGAAGCCGGAGAGATCGACGAAGACCACGGCGGCATCCTGCCGGACGGGCTTTGACAGGAAGTCCGGATCGCGCGCCAGCCACTCCTGCAGTGCCGGCGCCTGGAATTGCGCAAGCGACCTGCTCTTGGCGGCGAAATATTGCGTGCGGCGGCCTCCGGCCCACAGCTGCACGCCGGCAAAGACCGTCACCGGCGGCACTGCCGCGGCGAGCGTGGTCGCGGCGTTCAGCCAGACGCCATGCGTGAACGCGAACAGATTGAGTCCGGCCCAGGCGATCATCATCGCGGCCGCCGCCATGATGCCGAGCGCGCTACGCCGCCAGGCGAGCAGGCCGACCAGCAGCATCGGCAGAAGGGTCGCGGAGAGCGCGTCGGCAATACGGACCCTGCGGTCGCGCACGACGGCATCGCCGGCGACGAGATGCGTGATCGCAGTCGAGATCACTTCGACGCCGGGCATGAGGGAATCGAACGGCGTGGGATAGAAATCGCCGCCGCCGGCGACCGAGGCGCCGATCACGACGATCCGGTTCTCGATCGCCGCCCGATCGAGCGTGCCGTCGAAGATGCTCTGTGCGCTGACGGTACGGATCGTCCGACGCGGGCCGTAATAGGTGATCGGCAACGCGAAGTCGCTGTCGGTCGGCACCGCGCGATTGCCCAGCATGAGACGGTCGGGCGCGACCGTCAGCGGTTGGTCGAGCGCACGGGCGGCGACACGCAAAGGGAACGACAGCTCGACCTTGTCGCGCGTCCGGAACAGCATCGGCACCGCGAGCGGTGAGCCCGATTGTCCCGTCGCGACATTGACGACGCCGACCTCGGCGTGATCGGCGAATGCGGGCAATGGCTGCAAGAAGCGTTCGGCCTCGGGCAACACGGCCAGGGGGCCTTCGCTGGGTGCCACGGTCTCGCTGGCGGAGGGGAAGATCGCCGCGGCGGCGAGCACCATGGGACCGGTGGCGAGCGTGTTGGCCAGCGTGGCATCGCCGATCGCGGCGCTGCGGTCGACGAGCAGGAGATCGATCGCGACAACCTTCGGCTTGAACTGCACGATGGTGTCTACGACGCGGGCAAGATCGGCGCGCGGCAGCGGATAGCTGCCACCGCGCTTCACGACGGTGTCGTCGATCGCGACGATAGTGACGACATCGGGCGGACGCTGCACGCCGCGGGCCTGCGTCCGCCAGTCGGTCAGCGTGGCTTCGAGGCGATCGAGAAAGCGCAGATGGCCGTTGGCGTGCGCGGCATAGATGCCCGCGCCCCACAGCGCGGTGAGGACGAGTGCCACCAGGATCTGAACGCGTCGGCTGCGCATGCGGTCGTCTTGCAATCTCGTATTGTCCAAATAGTCTTGGCGACCCCGACCTATTGCCCGAGTCTTGCCATGAGCGCGTCGACGCGCGGCTGACCCCATGTCTTGATGGTCAACGGGCCGGTTGCCTCGACGTCGACGCCTTCGCCGGGTCCAAGCACGACGCCGCGTCCACGAGCCCGGCGGGTCACGCCGACCCCACCGTCGGCGACGAACACGGAGGTCTTGGCGTCAGCGACATCGACTGCCCATTTCGTGCCGCGCACTGCGGCAATCGCTTGCGGCGTCAGCACCTTGAAGGGGTTGCGCCGCGGCTTCTTGCGCACCTCGATCAGCAGGGCCTTGTTGCTCAACGCCACGGAATCTATATGTCCGTCGCGGTTGGCGTCCTTAAGTTCAAACTTGGCGCCACTTTCCGCAACGATGGTGATGCCGTTGTCGCAGCGCCAGGTCTGCGTCCCAGCGGCCGAGGGCGACGCCGTGCAGCCCGCATTGGCCGCAAGCTGTGCAGTCGCAGATCCAACCAACAGAAGCGACCCTGCCAGGGCGAAAAACCCTGCGCGCGCTATCCCTCTCATGCCAGCTCCGTTTGCGTGCTCGGCACAGTTCAAGGCGGGACGATACGGTACCGTATCACGCGCAGAGGCTGCTGAAAAGTGCCGAGGTGGCAGCTATTTTCTCGTGGCGGCGATGTCCAGAACCGAAACGATCAACTTTCAGTCACGGCGCTGTTGCCGCAATCGGCCAGCGGACGCAGGGCCGTCCACCAGCCTTGCGCAACGCTTCCGCGCTACGCTCAGTGCTAATTTGAGGGTCACGAAAACGGCGTTGTTGAGTGCGTCATGGATGCGGCGGCAAGCGTCGAACAGTTGGCGCAAACCGGTCGAGAAACATGGTTAACAGACGCGTCTAAGTCCGTAGTTCTGCGGGCTTTTTTCTCAAAACGGGACAGCGTTGACGAGTTGCCCCACATCCGCCCGAACTTAATCCGCATTTAACTAAAAGTCGCCTTAATGACGCTCCGACCCTCTGCGAGATGCTGTTCCCGGATCGTGACCAGCGGCACTTCGAAGGGGGACTGAGTGACACCGTCCTGGACGCAAGGCGAATGAGTACGAGTATCGCTGCGCAGAGTAACGCGGCACGGAAGTCCAAGAATTATTCGCGGAAATCTTCCCGGAAAACGACCACGTCCAATTGGCTTGGCGCCGCGGCGATCGGCTGTGTCGTGATGGGCGCCGGCTGGACCATCTACAGCAACGTCTTTGGCGCGAGCGTCTATCCGACTGTCGGCAGCATCGGCTACGACGAGCCCGTGATCAAGCGCGCACCCAAGGTGGCGCTGCGCGAGGCCCGCGAGGCCATTGAGGAAACCTTCGCGCTGCTGCCCGACCGGCTCCAGGTCGCAGCTCCCATCTCGCGCGAGATGTTCAACGAGCGCTTTGCCGCCGCTGCGACGCAGGGTGTGCCGTCGAATGCGGCGAGCGCCGCGCCGGCAACGGAGGTTGCCGTGGCCAAGGACACGCCGAAGGACGCCCCGAAGCAGAGCGTCATCGCCAAGGTCGCGGAAGCGCTGAAGCCGGCAGCCAAGATTGCTGACAAGACCGCTGAGAAGCCTGCGGACAAGGCCAGGCGCGCACCGGATGCCCAGATGCAGCTGGCCTCGGCCGACCCGGCCGAGATCGTGCCGGCGCCCGAGGCGAAGCCGAAATCCTTCGCCGACCGCGCCAAGGCCGCGGTGATGTCGATCACTGCTCCGCGCCAGTCGATGGTCGAGAAGCTCTGGGGCAAGCGTGAGCCGTCCGGCGGGCTGCTCGCCTACGCCTCGGCCGATGCCAGCGTGACCGCGTCCATCGCGCCCAAGGAGCAGAACCCGATGTTCGGCGGCGCGCCGCCCTATGAGCGCGACACCGCGGTCTACGACATCACCGCCAAGACGGTGTACCTGCCCGACGGCACCAAGCTCGAGGCGCATTCCGGCCTCGGCTCCAATCTCGACGATCCGCGCTCCTCGAAAATCCGCATGCGCGGCGTGACGCCGCCGCACATCTACACGCTGAAGCCGCGCGAGGCGCTGTTCCACGGCGTGCCGGCGCTGCGCCTGACCCCGATCGGGGGCGAGAGCGCGATCTACGGCCGCGACGGTCTGCTCGCGCACACCTTCATGCTCGGGCCGAACGGCGACTCCAACGGCTGCGTGTCGTTCAAGGACTATTACGCGTTCCTCGATGCCTACCGCAACAAGGGCATCCGCAAGCTCGCGGTGCTGGCGCGGGTGGACTGACCTGCGCTCAAGCGGTCATCTGCTTGCGCAGCGCCATCTCGGTCGCAACCGCCTCCCGCACGCGAGGCCGCGCCTGCATGCGTTCGAGATAGGCTGACAACGATGGCCACTGCGCAATGTCGACGCCGGCAGGCCGAAGCAGCAGCAGGGCCCAGGCGAGGTGGGCGTCCGCGACGGTGAAGCGGTTGCCGACGAGGAATTCGCGGTCCGCCAGATGCGCTGCCGGCACCGACAAGGTCTGCGCGATCCGTGCTCGCGGCTTGGCGAGCGAGCCGTCGTCCTTGTACCAGAAGGTCGGAAACAGGAACGCCTTGTGGATCTCGGCGCCGACGAAGCTCAGCCATTCCTGGAGCCTGTAGCGGTCGGGATCGCCGAGCGGCGGCGCAAGGCGCGTCTCGGGCTTCAGATCGGCAATGTATTGCAGCACCGCCGCGCTCTCGGTCAGCCGTTCGCCATTCTCCAGCACCAGCACCGGCACAGCGCCCTTCGCCGCCACGCCGTGAAAATCGCTGCCGTCGTCCACGATCGTCTTGGTCAAGAGGTGCACCTGATGGTACTGCGCATCGAGGCCAGCCTCCATCAGCGCGATCCGGCTCGCGAGCGAGCAGGCCATCGGCGAGAAATAGAGTTGCAGCATCGCGTTGCTCCGTTACTTCAGCGCATCGCCGCGGGCGATGATCGCGAAGCGATCGGACAGCTCGGCGAGCGCAACCTCGTGGATGGTTCGGGCGTCCAGCGTGCCGCCGCGCCCGTCCGGCAGGTCGCGCGTGGCGCAGGCATCGGCATCGATCGTGGTGCGAAAGCCGAGGTCGAGCGCGGCCCGCGCCGTGGAGCTGACGCACATATGCGTCATGAAGCCGGCCAGCACGATGTTCTTGCGTCCGGTCGCGACAAGGCGCGCCTGCAAATCGGTGCCGGCAAAGGCATTCGGCAGCTCCTTCTCGATCACGGGCTCGCTGGCGCGGGGGCTCAGCTGGACGACGATGGCGCCGCGGTCGGCGGCGCGATCGAACAGGCTGCCGGCCTTGCCGCGATGGGCGATGTGGATGATCGCGGCACCAGCCTCGCGGGCCTGTGCCAGGAGCGCAGCCGCACGTGCGATCGCGGGCTTGGCGTCGGGCAAGGCGAGGGGGCCCGCGAGATATTCGTTCTGGATATCGATCAGCACCAGCGCGGCGTCGCCGAGGCGCGGCGGGCTGAGGTCGGCGCCGGCGAGCTGGAGCAGGGTCTTTGCGGTCATGGTCTTGGAAATCTCCCGGGGTAGAAGGCGCAACAAACATAGCCCCGGGAATGCCTGCCGATATGCAGGAATATTGCAGCGGGAGGCTGCGAGATTGCAGGCCATCGGGCGGCGATGTAGCCTCAAGCCATGAACTGGGACGATCTGCGCATCATCGCCGCCGTCAGGGACGAAGGCACCTATGCCGGCGCCAGCGCAAAGCTGCGTATCGACGAGACGACGGTCGGGCGTCGGCTGTCGCGCATCGAGCGTGCGCTCGGCTTGCGTCTGTTCGAGGCCGCCGACGGCGTCCGCAGGCCGACGCGGCAATGCGAAGCGGTGCTGGCGCATGTCGAGGCGATGGCCTCGCATGCGGCCGAGATCGGCCGCCTCAGCGAGAGCCTGGAAGGTCCGGTCGGCCGCCTGCGCATCGCCTCCACCAACACAGTTGCAGAAGAAGTGCTGTCGCCGCGTGCGGGCGACTTCCTGCGGACCCATCCCGGCCTGACGCTGCAATTCCTCACCTCGAGCGAGAACGTCAGGTTCTCGCGCTGGGAGGCTGATCTGGCCATCCGCTTGCGCAAGCCCGACAAGGGCGACTTCGCGATCTCAAGGCTCGGCGACATCAAGCTGTATTTTTTCGAGCCGGTTACGACCGAGGGCGAGCCGATGCTGTGCGTCTATCCCGACGAGCTCGGCGCCATTCCCGAGATGCAATTCCTGCGCACCAGGAAGGCCCGCGCGCGCTGCGTCGCCGATAACGTCCGCGTCATCCGCAATCTGATCCGCGCCCACCAGGCCGCCGGTGTGTTGCCGGAATATGTCTGCGCCGACCTGCGCGGCGACCGCCGCCTGCGCGCCACGCTGCTGCCGAAGCGGCGCGACGTCTGGCTGCTCGTGCAAAACCATCTCAAGCGCGATGCCGCAACCCGCGTGACGATCGACTGGGTGAGGGCCTGTTTCCAGGAGACCTCGCGCCGCTGACGGCGCATCGGGTTGCGATCGGCCCCCACAGGGTTCGCCTGTCGTGAACGCGCGAGCGCGCCGGCGCGACCAATCCTGAACAGGGTTTTCACTGGCGCAAAGGTTGCGTAACGTCATGCCGGTTGCAGGCTGAGCAGAAGGCGATGACGATTGTTCAGGACACCATCCGGCCGTCGACGGCGCAATCGCGGGAGCGGAAGGCGATTGCTTTCCGGATCATGCTTTAGAAGGCCCACTTGGGCGCGAGCCCGGAATGACGGGTGGAGAGAAGTTATTGCAAACAAAAACCCCGGCATCGCTGCCGGGGTTTCGTAGTTCTCGAGGGTGCTGGATCAGAAGTCCATGCCGCCCATGCCGCCGCCGGGGGGCATCGCCGGGCCGGCGCCGCCCTTCTTGGGCAGCTCGGCGACCATGGCTTCCGTGGTGATCAGGAGCGCGGCCACCGAGGCAGCGTTCTGGATCGCGGTGCGGACCACCTTGGTCGGGTCGATGATGCCCTTCTTGACGAGGTCGGCATATTCGCCGGTCTGGGAGTCGAAGCCGTAATTGTAGGCCTTGTTCTCCAGGATCTTGCCGACGATCACCGAACCGTCTTCACCGGCATTGATCGCGATCTGGCGAGCGGGAGCCGACAGCGCCTTGCGCACGATCTCGACGCCGGTCTTCTGGTCGTCGTTCTTGGTGCGCAGGCCCTTGAGCTGCTCGGAGGCACGCAGCAGGGCGACGCCGCCGCCGGGGACGATGCCTTCCTCGACCGCCGCGCGGGTCGCATGCATCGCGTCATCAACGCGATCCTTGCGCTCCTTCACCTCGACCTCGGTCGCGCCGCCGACGCGGATCACCGCGACGCCGCCAGCGAGCTTGGCGAGACGCTCCTGGAGCTTCTCACGGTCGTAGTCCGAGGTGGTCTCCTCGATCTGCGCCTTGATCTGGGCCACGCGCGCCTCGATGTCGGCCTTCTTGCCGGCGCCGTTGACGATCGTGGTGTTCTCCTTGTCGATCATCACCTTCTTGGCGCGACCGAGCATGTTGAGCGTGACGTTCTCGAGCTTGATGCCGAGGTCTTCCGAGATCGCCTGGCCGCCGGTCAGGATCGCGATGTCCTGCAGCATGGCCTTGCGGCGATCGCCGAAGCCCGGAGCCTTGACGGCCGCGACCTTCAGGCCGCCACGCAGGCGGTTCACGACGAGGGTGGCGAGGGCCTCGCCTTCCACGTCCTCGGCGACGATGACCAGCGGCTTGCCGGTCTGCACCACGGCCTCGAGCAGCGGCAGCAGCTCGTTCAGCGAGGAGAGCTTCTTCTCGTTGATGAGGATGTAGGCGTCGTCCATCTCAACGCGCATCTTGTCGGCGTTGGTGACGAAGTAGGGCGAGATGTAGCCGCGGTCGAACTGCATGCCCTCGACGACGTCGAGCTCGGTCTCGAGCGACTTGGCTTCCTCGACGGTGATGACACCCTCGTTGCCGACCTTCTTCATGGCGTCGGCGAGGAACTTGCCGATCTCGGCATCGCCGTTGGCCGATATAGTGCCGACCTGGGCGATCTCGTCGTTCGAGGTGACCTTCTTCGAGTTCTTCTCGAGGTCGGCCACGACGGCCTCGACCGCGAGGTCGATACCGCGCTTGAGGTCCATCGGGTTCATGCCGGCGGCAACGGACTTCGCGCCTTCCTTCACGATCGCCTGGGCGAGCACGGTGGCGGTGGTGGTGCCGTCGCCGGCCGCGTCAGCGGACTTGGAGGCGACTTCGCGCACCATCTGGGCGCCCATGTTCTCGAACTTGTCGTCGAGCTCGATCTCCTTGGCGACGGTGACGCCGTCCTTGGTGATGCGGGGAGCGCCGAACGACTTGTCGAGCACGACGTTACGGCCCTTCGGACCGAGCGTGACCTTCACCGCGTTGGCGAGAACGTCGACACCGCGCAGCATCTTGTCGCGCGCTTCAACCGAGAATTTGACTTCTTTGGCTGCCATCTGGATTTTTCCTTGAGGATGTTTGACTGGAGGGAGGAGAGGGCCCTTAGGCCGCCTTCTTCTTGGACTCGGTGACCTCGAGAACGCCCATCACGTCGCTCTCCTTCATGATCAGCAGGTCCTGACCGTCGATCTTGACCTCGGTGCCGGACCACTTGCC
Organism: Bradyrhizobium sp. STM 3561; assembly: GCF_045571455.1. NCBI lineage: Bacteria > Pseudomonadati > Pseudomonadota > Alphaproteobacteria > Hyphomicrobiales > Nitrobacteraceae > Bradyrhizobium > Bradyrhizobium sp. STM 3561. The sequence goes on along the minus strand of NZ_CP120695.1, from coordinate 3,997,792 downwards.
GAACAGCACGCGGTCGCCGACCTTCAGGTCGATCGGGATCAGCTTGCCGGACTCGTCGCGGCCGCCCGGGCCGATGGCGACGACCTCGCCCTGCGAGGGCTTTTCCTTGGCAGTGTCGGGAATGATGATGCCGCCGGCGGTCTTCTCTTCTGCGTCGATGCGCTTGACCACGACGCGGTCGTGAAGCGGACGGAATTTCATGCAGTCCTCCTAAGTAATTGCACGAGTTGAGGATTTTGATATTGTTAGCAGTCGTTGCCCGCGAGTGCTAGCACGAGCGAGGGTGAAATAGGACAGGAATTTTGCGGGGGCAAGGGTTTGTAGCAGAAAAATTAGCACCCGAAAGCACGGACTGCCAGAATCTCTTTGGCATCGTTAACCGACACCCGAGACCGTATTAGCACGGAGTCATGTCTGCTGCTAACGCATTGAATTTCAACAGCTTGTTAAACTTTTGGGCTTGAGATGGATTGTCGGTTTGCGTCACATATCTCTCATGTGAGCGCATCGTTTCCGGGTGGCTCCCGGGGCACGGATCAAGCCACCCCCTGCATGCGCTCCTGCAAAGGAGGTTTGGCATGGGACTGCGCGTTGGGGGCGTTTCCGAGGACTTCCGGAAACAGATGCTGGGCTACGGGCTGACGACGGCACAGATTCTCTATCGGATGCCGGATCATCCCTCGTTGCTCCAGACCTATGTCTGGCAGAACTACGACATGTTTCCGAAATTTCCGGCGCTGACCGATTTCCTGGCGTTCTGGCAGGAGAAGCTCGATGGCCCCGTGCATTCGGTCACGGTGGCGCATTCCAAGCTGATCAAGCCCGCCGAGCTGCGCGCCGTCGACGGCGTGTTCCGGCTGCATTGAGCAGAGCTCAGACGCCGCCCTTGCAATAGCGTGTCCACATCGCGCGATAGGCGTCGTCCACGGCTCGCGCATATGAGACAGGGTTGCCGGCGGCCGCAGCGCTGATCTGTTCGGGCAGCTCGCGGCGCAGTTGATCGAGCTCGGCGACCCGCGCCGCGCGGCCGGCTGCAATCTCGACATACGCATCCTCGCTGTCGGCGACTCTGCAGGGCTTCCCATGTGCTGACGCCGCCGTTCTGTGGGAACGGGTCGAGTGCAATATCGATGCGATTGAACGATGCCAGATGTTCGTGCCGCGAGGTCGCTCCGAGCAGATCGACGCGTTCGGCCGGCAATCGGCAAGCCGCAAATCGCGCCAGCAGCTTGTCGCGGACGAGTTGATCGTCGAGCGCAACATCCTTGATCAGCAGTCGCGAGCCCGGCACCCGCTCGAGGATCCTGGACCAGACTGCCGCGGCCTCGTCGGAGATTTTGCTGATGCGGTTGAAGACACCGAACGTGATGAAACCGTTCGAAATCGCAGGCGTCTCCGCTCGCGCAATCCCGGCCGGCAGCGGCGTCAGCGTCACAAAGCACGGCAGGTCGACGACGGTCTCCGCAAACAGATGCCGAACCGCCAAAGGAATCGCGACAGGATCCGAGAACAGATAATCGATCGTCGGCAGCCCGGTGCCGGTGCCGTGGCCCCAGCCGTGCGCCTGGATCGGTGCCGGCTTGCGCGCAAATACGCCGAGGCGGTTTCCTCTGGTGTGGCCGGACAGATCGATCAGGATATCGACGCCATCGGCGCGAATCTGTGCAGCGAGGCGATCGTCGGTCCATTGCGAGGCGTCACGCCAGCGATCGGCGAGCCCCTGAAATTCGCTTGTCGTCCCGTCCACTTTCGACGAACACGAGTAGCACACGATCTCGAACTGTGCCCGGTCATGGTGTTGCAGGACCGGCTTGAAAATGAACGCGGCCGAATGCGCGTTGAAGTCCGACGAGACGTAGCCAAGCACCAGGCGCCGGTCCGGGTCGCGGCTGTTGTCATGCGGTGCTGCCGCTTCTGAAGCGATTTTGGCCCCGATCCGCTCCCACCACACCGACGCGCTTGCTGATGCCGTTCGACGCTGGCGTCCGCCACAAAATCGAGCGTGAATATCTTGCTGGAGATCGCGCTCTGAAGGTCAGGCCGGATATCGAGGGCCCTGTCGAAGCTGGCGAACGCTTCGTCGACCCTGCCAATTCCGGCGAGACAGAGGCCCAATACGAAGTGAGCTTGATCAGAATCGGGCGCAATCGCGAGAGCTTTCTCGCAATCGAGCAATGCTTGGGCAATTTGCTGGGTCTGGAGCAAGACGTTGGCGCGCCAGAGCCACCCATTCACGTCGTCGGGTGCGAGGGCGATTGCCCGATTGCAATCCGCCATGGCTTCGTCAAATCGCTGAAGCTCCCGGAGTGCAACGGCGCGGTTCGCCAGCGCCGCGGCATAGTCAGGCTTGATCGAGAGCGCGCGGTTCAGGCTTGCGAGAGCCTCGTCATAGTTGCGCAGACGGCAGAGCGCAGAGCCTCGGCCGTTGTGGGCTTCGGCCAGGTTTGCGTCAATTGCGAGCGCCTGATCGTAGCTCTCGAGCGCTTCTTGGTGCAGATCAAGGGCCGCGCTCGCGTTACCGAGATTGGACAGGGCGAGGGCGTAGCTGGGCCGCAAGGCGAGAGCCTTTCGATAGCTCTCGCGGGCCTCGTCGTGACGTTTCAGCCCGTTCAACGCCACGCCCAAGCTCATGTGGGCTTCGGCAGATCGCGGGTCTGCGGCAACGGCCCGGCGCAGCAGGATTTCGGCCTGGTCATAGTTCCTGGCATCAGACTCCAAGGCGCCGAGCATATGCAGGGCGATGAATTGGTTGGGCGCGAACTGCAGAAGTTGGCGATAGGCAGCCTTGGCCTCGGGGAGGCGTCCCTTCTTGTGCAACTCGAGCGCTTGCCCGAGCAATGGCAGCACTTCGGCCTTTTGCCGTTTCTGGAGCCGGGCATTCTGAAATGCACGCTGACCGACGCTGCTGCCCATGAATCAATTCCCCCAGATCTCCTGCCGAGACTAATTCAGGGAGAGAACGAAGACGAGACGATGCTCGCTCGCCACGACAGCTTGGGACAAGCTACGACCGATCGCGGACCGGCCGCAGCTCCGCAATTGCTGCCTCGCCCAGGACTGGGTAATCTGCCCTTCGGGTCACACTCGTGCGACGGGCGCGGCTCGGAACAGGGAGGCAGACAATGGCCAAGCAGAAGGCATCGAGGCCCGCAATGAAGACCGCAGTGAAGAAGCGGAGCGGGACCAAGGCAGCGGCGCGATCCTCGGCACGAAAGGCAGTGAAGGCGAAGGCGCGCACCGTCGCTCCGAAGAAGGCCGTGCGGCCGAAGCAGCGCATCGCCATCAGCCATCACCGCGAGGAAGACTTCAAGGCCGACGGCCTGCGTGCCTATGCCAGATACCGCGATCTCGGCATCGCCGAGGCGACCCACGGCCTCGCGCAGGCGCATGTGATCCGCTTGCAAGGCCCCTGCAACCCGGCCGAGGTCTCCAAGCTCCATTATCACGACGTCGAATTCCAGATGGTCTACGTGCTCAAGGGCTGGGTGAAGACCTATATGGACGGGCAGGGCGAGACCTTGATGAAGCAAGGCAGCGCCTGGACCCAGCCGCCGAAAATCAAGCACATGATCCTGGACTATTCGGACGACGTGGAGCTGCTGGAGGTGATCCTGCCGGCGGAGTTCAGGACGGTGGAGTTGAAGGCGTAAGGGCTTGCCCGCGGGCTTGTAGCCCGGATGCGGCGCAAGCAAGATCCGGGAAAGTTTCTCCGTGGAGAAGATGGCCCCGGATTGCGCTGCGCGCAATCCGGGCTCTACGGCTCACGACGGGTGTCTTAACTCAACACCCCCACCATCGCCCCCATCAAGCACGTGGTCAGCGTCCCCGATACGATCGACTTCAGCCCCAGCGCGTTGATCTCCTCGCGCCGCTCCGGGGCCATCACGCCGAGGCCGCCGATCATGATGCCGAGGCTGGCGAAGTTGGCGAAGCCGCACATCGCGTAGAGCATGATCAGGCGCGAGCGCGGATCGAGCGCGTTGGCTGGCAGCTTGGTGAAGTCGACATAGGCGATCAATTCATTGAGCACGGTCTTGGTGCCCATCAGGCTGCCGGCGGTGATCGCCTGATCCCATGGCAGCCCCATCAACCAGCATACTGGTGCCATGACGAGGCCAAGCAGCCGCTGCAGCGAGATCGCGGCACCGCCGATATCAGGCAAGAGGCCAAGCATGGCATTGACCAGATAGACCAGCGCCACCAGCACCAGGAGCATGGCGACGATATTGAGCAACAATTCGAGGCCGCCGGTGGTGCCCTTGACGATGGCGTCCATCGTGCTGGACACGTTCATCTCGGGATCTTCCAGTGCACCGCCGGTACGCTTGTCGGATGTCTCGGGCACCATGATCAGGCTGACAAGGATCGCGGCCGGCGCGCCCAGCACCGAGGCGATGACGAAGTGCGCGGCCGCGTCGGGGATGAGCGGGGCAAGGAGCGTCGCATAGAGCACCAGCACCGTGCCGGCGATGCCGGCCATGCCTCCGGTCATCACCACGAATAATTCGCTGCGGGTCATCTGTGCCAGATACGGCCGCACGAACAACGGTGCCTCGACCATGCCGAGGAAGATGTTGGCGGCGGTCGAGAGGCCCACGGCGCCGCCGACCCCCAACGTGCGTTCGAGCAGCCAGGCCATGCCGCGCACGATCGGTGGCAGCACGCGCCAATAGAACAGCAGTGTCGTCAGCACGCTCATGACCAGCACGATCGGCAATGCCTGGAACGCCAGGATGAAGTCCGCGCCCGGCACCTTCAGATCGAACGGCAGGGGGCCGCCGCCGACATAGCCGAACACGAAGGCGGAGCCGGCGCGCGAGGCCGCCGAGATCGCGCCGACCGCGTCGTTGATCGCGCCGAACGCATGCGCTACGACCGGCAGCTTCAGCAGCACGACCGCGGTGACGAAGGTCGCGGCGAGGCCGATTGCCGCCTGACGCAGCGAGACCGCGCGGCGATTCTCCGCCAGCGCGAAAGCGATCAGGAGCAATGCGAAAATGCCGAGTGCCGATTGCAACCGAAGCATGATGTCCCCAAACCCTCAATGATTATGGCCGCGTGTGCATTGCAAAGGCAATGCCGGGGCCACGGAAGCGGCTCGTTGTTGACAAGCGGGCAAGCCTGGGCCACGCGGGCCCATCAGGATCAGGACCGGACCGTCCGAGGTGACCGAAGCGACGATGCCAGAGCAGCCAATATCCGACAATCTGCCGGTCAGCGCCGGCGCGCTGCTCGGCCACCGCGCCTTCCTGTTCTTCCTGCTCTCCCGCAGCCTGTCGCGCTTTTCCAGCCAGATCGCGGCGGTCGCGATCGGCTGGCAGGTCTACGATCTCACCGGCTCGGCGTTCGACCTCGGCATGGTCGGCCTCGTGCAGTTCCTGCCCACGGCGCTGCTGGTGTTCGTCGCTGGACACCGACCGCTACGAGCGCAAGCGCGTGGTCCAGCTCTGCCAGCTCGTGGAAGCCGCGACCGCGCTCTATCTCGCAACCATCACCTATCTCGGCGCGGTCGGCGAGGTGCAGATCTTCATCGCGACCTTCGTGCTCGGCATTGCAGGCGCGTTCGAGAGCCCGACCACGGCGGCGTTGTTGCCGTTGATCGCGCCGCAAGGGTCGCTGCAGCGCGCCACGGCCATCTCCAGCGGCGCAGCGCAGGTCGCGACCATCACGGGGCCGGCGCTCGGCGGATTCGCATATGCGGTCGCCCCGCATCTCGCTTATGCCGTGATGGTACTGTTCTGGGTTGTGGGGATGATTTTGACCGGCTTCATCCGGCCGCGTCAGCAGGCGATCGCAAAGGAGGGGACGAACTCGGACAATATCTTTGCCGGCGTCCGCTTCATCCGCGGCAACCCCGCGATTCTCGGCACCATCTCGCTGGACCTGTTCGCCGTGCTGTTCGGCGGCGTCACCGCGCTGTTGCCGATCTATGCCCGCGATATTCTTCAGGCCGGCCCGGTCGGACTCGGCGTGCTGCGTGCCGCGCCCGCGGTCGGTGCGCTCCTGATGACCGTGGTGCTGGCGCGCCACGCCATCTCGCGGCATGTGGGCTTACGCATGTTCCAGGCGGTGATCGTATTCGGCCTCGCCACGATCGTGTTCGCGCTGTCGCCGTGGATGTGGCTGTCGGTGCTGTCGCTCGCCGTGCTCGGTGCGGCCGATACGATCAGCGTCGTGATACGCTTCTCGCTTGTGCAGCTGTCCACACCCGATGAGATGCGCGGCCGGGTCGGTGCGGTGAATTTCCTCTTCATCAACGCCTCGAACCAGCTCGGCCAATTCGAGAGTGGCCTCACGGCCGCGCTGTTCGGCGCCATGCCCGCCGCCGTGCTCGGCGGCGTTGCCACCGTCGCGGTGGCGCTGCTCTGGATGAAGCTGTTTCCGAGCCTGCGAAAGGTGGAGAGTTTGGAATAGGGCAACGCTCCTCCACGTCATTGCGAGGAGCTCTTGCGACGAAGCAATCCAGAATCTTGCCGCAGTGGCAGCCCGGATTGCTTCGCTGCGCTCGCAATGACGATTGTGGAGATGGCTCGCGGACTTAACTCCCACCACCCTGTAGCCAGGCAGCAGCAGGCGCCACTTGACGCCTACTGTGCATGGGGTTGTTCTCGCGCTTTTTGTTCAACCCCGCCCCACGAACGGCATCTTGGTCGCCATCACCGTCATGGTCAGCACGTTGGCGTCGAGCGGCAGGCTGGCCATGTAGGCCACGGCATCGCCGACCGCTTTCGCGTCCATGCGCGGCTCGTGCTTGGTGGTGCCATCAGGCTGAAGCACGCCGGGGCCGTTGACCATTCGGTCGGTCATCGGCGTCGCCGCATTGCCGATGTCGATCTGGCCGACCGCGATGTCGTACATGCGGCCGTCGAGGTTGGAGGCCTTGGTGAGGCCGGTGATCGCGTGCTTGGTCGAGGTGTAGGCCGCCGAGAACGGCCGCGGCGCATGCGCCGAGATCGAGCCGTTGTTGATGATGCGGCCGCCGCGCGGGGTCTGGTCCTTCATGATGCGGAAGGCGTGCTGAGTGCACAGGAACGGGCCGGTGAGGTTGGTGTTCACCACCGCCTGCCACTGCTCGAGGCTGAGATCCTCGAAGTTCACCGCCGGCGCGCCCATGCCGGCATTGTTGAAGAGCACGTCGAGGCGGCCATAGGTCGTCTTCACCTTGTCGAACAGCGCGGCGATCTGCTCCGGCTTGGTCATGTCGGCGGTGACGCACAGGCTCTTCCCCGCGGGGCCGAGCTTCGCGGTCTCCTCGAGCATGTCGAGCCGGCGCCCTACGAGCACCACGGTGAAGCCGGTGTTCATCAGCGCCAGCGACGCCGCGCGCCCGACCCCGGTGCCGGCGCCCGTCACCACTGCGATCTTTTTCGCTTCACTCATCGTTTCCTGCCTTTTCTCTTGAGCTGTCAGGTTTTGGATTCTTTTTCGTTCTTGTAGGGCGGCCGCGGAATGTTCTGGTGCGCGGCGCGCAGCGCCGCCGACCAGCGCGAGCGCAAATCGTGGAAATAGGGCTCGCCCGCCTCGATGCGGTGATTGAGATCGGCCTCACAGGCATCGTTCCGCACCACCAGCACGTCGATCGGCAGGCCGACGCCGAGGTTCGAGCGCATGGTCGAGTCCATCGAGATGAGGCCGGTCTTCAGCGCCTCGTACAGCTCGACGTCGTAATGCATGGCGCGGTCGAGCACCGGCTTGCCGTATTTGTGCTCGCCGATCTGCAGGTAGGGCGTGTCGGTCGTGCACTCGATGAAATTGCCGGCGGTGTAGACCATGAACAGGCGCATGCGCGCGCCCTTGATCTGGCCGCCGAAGAGGAAGGAGACGTCGAACGACACGTCCTCCGATTTCAGCGCCGGCCCTTCGGTCGCATGCACCGCCCGGATCGCCCGGCCAATGCGCTGGGCGGCCTGGAACATGGTCGGCGCGTTCATCAGCGTCTCGACCTCGCCCGTGTTGGGGTCCTCCAGGCCTTCGGTCAGGGTGGAGAGCACCGACTGGCTGATCGCGAGGTTGCCGGCGCTGGCGATCGCCATGATGCGCTCGCCGGGCTTGGAGAAGATATGCAGCTTGCGGAAGGTCGAGACGTTGTCGAGGCCGGCATTGGTGCGGGTATCGGCGATCATCACCAGACCATCCCGAACCAAGATTCCGCAGCAATAGGTCATTTCCAGTCCTCGACGCGAGCGTTTGCGCGCAAGTACTAGCCAATTTCAGGGGCCGGTCCAACCCCCGATTGCAGGCGGTGACGCAGCTAGCTCTGTCGCTGCGATTGCGACTGCCCGCCGCGACCGGCCTGCTCGACCTTCACGGCCACCGCCAGCGTTTCCGTGCCACCGCCATAGCGGGTGCCACGCACCGGGGCTGCGCCGAGATAGTCGAGCCCGATCGCAACGCGGACATGGGCGTCGGTGGCGCAGATGCTGTTGGCGGGATCGAACCCGACCCAGCCGAGATCGGGCACGTAAGCCTCCGCCCAGGCGTGCCCGGCGTCCTGATGCACCATGTCGTCTGCACGCAAGAAATGCCCGGAGACGAAGCGCGCGGGCACGCCGCCGGCGCGGGCGCAGGCGATGAAGATGTGCGCGTAATCCTGGCAGACACCGCGCTTGAGCGCGAATGCCTCCGCCGCGGACGTGCCGCTGTTGGTGTGGTCCTGGTCGAACGTCATGTGATCGGCGATTTGCGTCATCAGCGTGTGCAGGAAGCCCAGCGTGTCGCTCTCGGCTTCGCTCCGCAACTGGCGCGCGACCGCCGTCATCGCCGGATTGACGGAGGTGAGGTCGGTGGAGCGCAGGAACATGCCGGCCGGGAAGCGCTCGTCAGTGCCGCGCAGCACGCCGCCGGTGTCGTGGGTCTCGATCAGCCCCTCGGCGGTGATCTGGATGTCGGCGACAGGTCCGCAGGACAGCACGTGTATGACGTTGCCGAACGCATCCTCATGCATGTCGAGCTTGGTGTCGGTGGAGACGTCGATCTGCCATTCCGCGACGTACTGCCCATCATGGCTGCCCGGCGTCATGCGCAGGATCTGGATCACGCCCGTGACCGGCGGCTCGTAGCGATAGGTCGTGGTGTGCTGGATTCGCAGGCGCATGGTGGACCGTGCAGTTAGTGGTTAGCCCGACTGCTCCGGCGAAGAAGCTCGTCATGCCCGGGCTTGTCCCGGGCATCCACGTTCTTCCTCGTCGCGTGAAAGCAAGAACGGTGGACGGCCGGGACATCTAGCGCGAAGACGCGCTTCGCGCTTTTGCCCGGCCATGACGGTATCCCATTTCGTCAGTCGGGGGACATCAGATCAAATACTGCTTCGTAATGATTTCGCCCAGCCTGGAATTGTCCGCGATGAATTCCTGAATGAATTCATGCACGCCATGCTGGAAAATGTCGTTCATGTTGCTGTGTTCCAGCCGGTTGCGGATGCCGCGGGCGTGGCGCTGGGCCGGGCCCTGGCGGCCATAGGCGACGCCGATCTGGTCGAGGTTGCGCACGAGGTTGCCGTAGCAGCTGGCGAGCGAGCGCGGCAGCGTGTCGTTGAGGATCAAGAGATCCGCGATCAGCCACGGCTTCAACGTCTCGCGATAGACCCAGTGATAGGCGGTCAGCGCCGAGACCGAGCGCAGGATCGAGCTCCACTGGTAGAAGTCGAGCGGGCCGCCGACGTGCTCCTCCTCGGGCAACAGCACATGATATTTCACGTCGAGAATGCGCGCGGTGTTGTCGGCGCGTTCCAGATGCACACCCATCCGCGAGAACCAATAGGCATCGTTGCGCAGCATGGTCCGGTAGGCCGAGCCGTCGAACCGCAACGAGGTCTCCTGCACGAAGCGGAGGAATTTGGCGAGGTCCTCGCGCGTCGAGGTGCCCTTGCTCCAAACGGCCTGCAGCTCGATCCAGGCCGAATTGATGGTGTCCCACATCTCGCTGGTCAGCGCCGTGCGCACCGAGCGAGAGTTCAGCCGCGCCGCTTCGATGCAGTTTCTGATCGAGGACGGGTTGTTCGGCGAGAACGAGAGATACTCGACGACGTTGTGCTCGTTGGCTTCCTCATAGGCCTGATAGAAGCTGGCGGCGACGCCGGCGGTGAGCAGCGCCGAGTCCCATTCGTTGGTCTTGCCGATATAGGCGGCGGGAAGCGCGGTGACGCGCAGCGTCGCATCGATGGTGCGCGCGAGATATTCGGCCCGTTCGACGTAGCGGGCGAGCCAATAGAGGTTTTCGGCGGTACGCGACAGCATCTCTCTACTCGTCCAGAATCCAGGTGTCCTTGGTGCCGCCGCCCTGGCTCGAATTCACCACCAGGGAGCCCTCCTTCAGCGCGACGCGGGTGAGGCCGCCCGGCACGATCGTGGTGCTCTTGCTGCCCGTGAGCACGAAGGGGCGAAGATCGACGTGGCGCGGGGCGAGGCCGGATGCGGTGCAGGTCGGGCAGGTCGACAGCGCCAGCGTCGGCTGCGCGATGAAACCTTCCGGCTCGCGCTTGAGCTTGTCACGGAATGCCTCGATGGTCGCTTTGGTCGCGGCGGGCCCGATCAGCATGCCGTAGCCGCCGGAGCCATGCACCTCCTTGACGACGAGCTCGCCCAGATTGTCCAGCACATAAGCGAGGTCCTTCGGCTCGCGGCAGCGCCAGGTCGGCACGTTCTTCAGGATCGGCTCCTCGCCGAGATAGAATTTCACGATGTCAGGCATGTAGGAGTAGATCGCCTTGTCGTCGGCGATGCCGGTGCCGACGGCGTTGGCGAGCGTGATGTTGCCGGCGGCGTAGGCCGACATCAGCCCGGGCACGCCGAGCACGGAATCGGGGCGGAAGGTGAGAGGATCGAGGAAATCGTCGTCGACACGGCGATAGATCACGTCGACCCGCTTCAGCCCTTCCGTCGTCCGCATGAACACTTCGTTGTTCTTGACGATGAGGTCGCCGCCCTCGACCAGCTCGATACCGAGCTTGTCGGCGAGGAACGAGTGCTCATAATAGGCCGAGTTGTAGACGCCCGGCGTGAGCAGGGCGACGGTCGGCTCGCCGGATGCGCTTTGCGGCGCGACCGAGCGCAGCGCCGCGAGCAGTTCGTCCGGATAGCGTTCGACCGGCGCCACCTTGTGGCGGGCGAACAGATCCGGAAACAGCCGCATCATGATCTCGCGGTTTTCCAGCATGTAGGACACGCCCGACGGCGTGCGGGCGTTGTCCTCCAGCACGATGAAGTCCTCGGCATCGACCCGGACGATGTCGATGCCGGCAATGTGCACGTAGACATCGTGCGGCACGTGCTGGCCGTTCATCTCGGGGCGGAACACCGGGTTCTGGAAGATCAAATCGTCGGGCACGACCTCGGCGCGAAGGATGTCGCGGCCATGATAGATGTCGCGCAGGAACATGTTGAGCGCGCGCACCCGCTGCTTCAGGCCCTTCTCCAGCAGCGCCCATTCCTTGCCGGACATGATTCGCGGGATCACGTCGAAGGGGATCAGGCGCTCGGTGGACTCGGAATCGCCGTAGACCGCAAAGGTAATGCCGATCCGACGGAACAGGAGCTCGGCTTCCTGGCGCCGATATTCGAGGGCCTCGGGAGGCGTCTCCTTGAGCCAGCGCGCCAGCTCCTGATAGGCGGGGCGAAGGTCCCCGCCGGGAATATTCATTTCGTCAAACGCGACTGCCATGGATTCCGACTGTTCTCCCCCAGGCCTTGCACCATCGGTCAGGTCGCTTGGGCCTTGCTGAAGACCGCAACGTCCTGTGGCCATGCCGTGAGAGTGCATGACTTCCGTAGGAGGTAGCAAGGGCCGGGCCAGCGCGATAAGCATGGAGAAGGGGCATTTGCCGGGGATGGCCGGCGGCTTGCCTGAAAAAATGGCTGAGGACTGCTTATTTCAGCAGCAAAACCGCGTGACTTCAACGCGTTACCTCGGCAGAGTCGGCGTCACAGGTGAGGGACTTAAGGCATGAGCGAGATCGTCACGGCGGGCATTCTGGTCATTGGGGACGAAATCCTGTCCGGCCGGACCAAGGACAAGAACATCGGCTTCATCGCCGAATACCTGACCAATATCGGCATCGACCTGAAGGAGGTCCGGATCGTCTCCGACGACGAGGCCGACATCATCGCCGCCCTGGACGCACTCCGGCATCGCTACACCTATGTCTTCACGACGGGCGGCATCGGGCCGACCCATGACGACATCACAGCCGACAGCGTTGCCAAGGCATTCGGCGTCGGCATCGATCATCATCCGGAGGTGGTTGCGCGTTTCCGCGAGCGCTGGAGCGAGCAGGACCTCAATGAGGCCCGCCTGCGCATGGCCCGCATTCCCGACGGCGCCGAACTGATCCAGAGCGCAACCATCCTCGCTCCCGGCTTCAAGATCGGCAACGTCATCGTGATGGCCGGCGTGCCATCGATCATGCAGGCGATGATGGACATCGTCTCGCCCAAGCTGAAATCCGGCGTGCGCATGCTCTCCGAATCGGTTCGCGCGAACGCCCGGGAGGGCGACATCGGGAGTCCGTTGCGGGCAATCGCGGCCGCCCATCCCGAAACGATAATCGGCAGCTATCCGTTCATGGACGAGGAGCAGAAGCCCAACACCAATCTGGTGGTGCGCTCGCGCGATCCGGCGAAGCTGGCCGCGGCGATGGCCGCCGTGAAGGAAATGCTGGCGGGATTGAACGTCACCCGCTAGCAGGGACTTTGCCGGCAGACGAAGCAGGAGATGACAATGGCTGGTGAAGCACCGGAACTGAGCGCGCAGGAGCGGGCGGGCAAGGCCTTCCCGGTCTCGTGGGACCAGTTCCACCGGGATTGCCGGGCGCTGACCTGGCGGCTCAACGAAGTTGGTCCGTTCCATGCGGTGATCGCAATCACCCGCGGCGGCCTGGTGCCTGCTGCGATCGTGGCGCGCGAACTCGGGGTGCGCGTCATCGATACGGTTTGCATTGCGAGCTACGACCACACCAAGCAGGGCGAGCTGCAGGTCCTCAAGGGCATTTCCGAGGCGGCGATGAAGCTCGGCGGCGGCACCGGCAGGGGGCTGCTCATCGTCGACGATCTCGTCGACACCGGCAAGACCGGCAAGCTGGTGCGTGAGATGCTGCCCGATGCGCATTTCGCCACCGTCTACGCCAAGCCGAAGGGCCGCCCGCTGGTCGACACTTTCATCACGGAAGTGTCGCAGGACACCTGGATCTTCTTCCCCTGGGACACCGCGCTGTCCTACCATCCGCCGCTTCGTGACGGGGCGGCGTGACCGTCCCCGTCATTGCGAGCCAACGGGTCCGCGCCAAGCGCGGCCCGATGACAGGCTCCGCGAAGCAATCCAGAGATGTATCCGCGGAAACAGTCTGGATTGCTCACATGGGGATTTGGTGTGTCAAGGCGGTTTGTTCAGCTCTTTGTTCGATTGCAGGCCAGCTCTTCGTCCCGACCGTGGAGCACGTAGGATGGCGCGCGCAGATCGAGTCAAGGTCGGCCCGTAGGGCCGTCGCGAAGCGACTTGGCCTTGACTCGAGCGAGCACGCCATCAGGCTTTGGCAGTCGGGGCAGCGGGCGGATAACTCCTTTTCGTCAGGCGATCCAAGGGTCGAGCCGGTTTTTGCAATCTGGTTTGCTTGCCAGATCAAACTCACATTCGGTCGCCGCGCGGCGGCGGCTGCACCAACATTCCGCTTGCGGCGGGCAGGCTCGAGAGGACGAGACCATTCTTCGTTACGGCGTTTGAAGCCATGCAATCCATCGGTTCGTCCACCCGGATCGGCCGAGGCTGATCAATCTCGGCGGATTGGCTTTGAGGCTGAGGAGCGTGGTGTCAGGCGGCGGCCTTTATCTCGGCTCCCTCGATCACCACGCCCGCGGTCACGTACTTCCAGAGGGCCACGAGCAGCTTGCGCGCGAGCGCCACGATCGCGCGCTTGCGGCCGCGTTGGCTGTGCACCTTGAACCACTGGGTCAAAGCCGATTGAGGCTGGTGGCGTACCCAGAGCCAGGCGAGCTGGATCATCGTGGTTCTCAGGCGCGGATTGCCAGCCTTCGACACGCCTTGCTCGCGCTCGATGCCGCCACTGCGCCATGGCGTGGCTGCAAGGCCGGCATAGGATGCAATCTGGCGGCGGTTGGCGAACTGCCGGTAAAAGGCCTCCGACCAGAGAACGGCCGTGAAGTTCGGGCCCAGGCTCTTCAGTTCGAGCAGCATTGCCACCGGGTTCGATACGGTCTTCTCCCCCGCCGCCTTGCTCGCGGCCAGCAACGCTCCTGCTCGCGCTCCACCGCCGTGATCTGGTCGAGCAGCAGTTCGAGCCGGTCGAGTTCGCGGCTGATCTGCGCCTTCAGATGCGCCAGCAAGGCGCGCCCGTCGCCCGTCCGCAAGGCCTCCAGCCGCTTCCGCCGGTCTCGCCGCAGCGGCGCGTAGTCGAAGATCCCTTGCGCGAACAGAAGACCCTTGATTCGGTTCACATGCTCGATCCGCTCCGCGATCAAGGTCTCTCGCTCGCGGCACAGCCTACGGCGGTCCTCCTCTGCCGGAGAGGGCGCAACGACCATGGCGCAGACCCGTACCTCGCCGCGCTTGTAGGCCAGCAGCGTCCGCAACAGCGTCTCGCCATCCAGCCGGTCCGTCTTGGCCCGCCGGCGCCGGCGCGGCGTCGCAATCGAGGCCGGATCGACTACGTGGCTCTCGATGCCTTCCTGCTGCAGGGCGCGGTGAAGCCAGAACCCGTCCAGCCCCGCCTCCTGGATCGCGATGAGCGGATAGCTCTCACCCGTTCGCGCCTGCGCCTTGCGCTTCAGCTCCGCAAACAGCTTCAACAGTTCCGAAAGCTCGCCGGCCTTCATGCTGCGTTTGGACATCTTCTCGCCCTTGCAGGGCGACAGCGAAGTGACCAGCCATGTCGAACGGCTCAGTTCCAATGACACAAAAATTGCGCCAAACTGCGTGCGGATAGCGGCCAGTCCGTCGGAAGGATGATCGAGCAACATCGTCGTCTCCAGGTTGAATGGATTCAGCAACCCTCAGTCTGGCCTATCCACTCCCCATGGAATCTTCGTCGCCAGCGCAAAATTGCTTCGCAATTTTGTCGCGGGTTTCTTCGCAATGACGCGCGGAGGCACCCATGCCCCTGCAAAACCGCGTCACTCCGACCGGCGACATCATCGCCACGCCGCACCGGGGCATGTTCACCGGCAACCGCGGCATCATCCACGATCCCGCGACCAAGACGCTTCTGAAGAAGCGCTGGTCGACACCGGCCTGGATCACATGCCTCTGCGAATTCCGCGGCTGGCGGCGCCCGGTGATGGCACGGCGGAGCTGGACCGAGCTGTTCTTTCTCGACGAAGCCACCGCCTTTGCAGCCGGACACCGTCCCTGCTTCTTCTGCCGCCGCGATGATGCCAACCGCTTCCGCGCGGCATGGGAGGGGGGAAATGGGGTGAGCAAAGTGAGCGCAAAGGCGATGGACGCCCGGCTGCATCTGGAACGTCTGGATCGTGGCCGCAAACGCCTGCACGCGCTGCCGGGGCCGCTCGCGGAATTGCCCGATGGCGCGATGCTGCAGCAGGGTGAGCAGAGCTTTCTGATGATGAAGGGCCGGCCGCTGCTATGGTCGCCAGCCGGCTATGCCCGTGCCGCGCACGAGCTGGAGAGCCCGATGCTGCTGACGCCCCCGTCCACACTGCGGGCGCTCGGCGCCGGATATCAGCCGGCACTGCATCCGACGGCTCTGGACCAGCCGAGGGACTAGCGGATCGCCGCCATCAGCCCAGCTTCTCGCGCGCCAGCGCAGCACCCGCACCGAGCGCTGCCAGCTTTGCTTCAGCGATCTCCCGCCGCATCGGCGCCATGCCGCAATTGGTGGTGGCGATGATGTTGCTCTTGGGCACGAATTTCGACACCGCCTCGATCACCTTCATGACGTCCTCGGCAGTCTCCACAGTGTCGCTGGCGACGTCGATCACGCCGGCTTGCACGATCTTGGTCTCGAGCAGTGCCAGCAGCTCGAGCGGCACCTTCGAATTGCGGCATTCGATCGCGACCTGCTGGATCGGGCTCGCGTCGATCGCCGGGAAGATCTGCTCATACTGCCGCCATTGCGTGCCGAGCGTTTCCTTCCAGTCGGTGTTGGCCTTGATGCCGTAGCCGTAGCAGATGTGCACGGCGGTGGCGCAGGTCAGCCCCTGCGCAGCGCGCTCCAGCGCCTTGATGCCCCAATCGTTGACCTCGTCCATGTAGACGTTGAAGGCGGGCTCGTCGAACTGCACGAGATCGACGCCGTCGGCCTGCAATGCCTTGGCCTCCTCGTTGAGCAGCTCGGCGAAGGCAAAGGCCATCTTCACGCGGTCGCCATAATAGCGATCGGCAATGGTGTCGATGATGGTCATTGGCCCGGGCAGGGTGAATTTCAACTGCTTCTTCGTGTGCGTGCGCGCCACGCGCGCCTCGAAGTCATGGACGCGGCCCTTGAGGCGGAGCGGGGCGACGACCTGCGGGACCATCGCCTTGTAGCGGTCCTTGCGGATGCCCATCTCGACCTTGTGGGCGAAATCGATGCCTTCGATCTTCTCCAGGAAGCCGTGGACGAAATGCTGACGCGCCTGCTCGCCCTCGGTGACGATGTCGATGCCGGCGTCCTCCTGGATCTTCAGCCAGATCAGCGTCGCATCGCGCTTGGCGCGCAGGAGCTCTTCGCCCTGTGACTTCCAGGGCGCCCAGAGCATGTTCGGCTCGGCGAGCCATTCCGGCTTCGGCAAGGAGCCGGCGATCGTGGTTGGAAACAGCATGGCGGCCCTCCCGGCAGGTTGTGTTGCGCCCCTTCCTGCCATGACTTAACGTCGAGGTACAGAACAACAAAAGTCGTCCTGAAACCCGCGACGCCGGATCGGAAACGCCATGATCGAATTCTTCTTCGACTGCTCCAGCCCCTGGACCTATCTCGCCTTCCACAACATCCAGCCGCTCGCGAAGGAGCTCGGGGCGGAGATCGTCTGGCGGCCGATCCTGGTCGGCGGCATCTTCAACACGGTCAATCCGAGCGTCTATGCGCAGCGGGAGAAGCCGGTGCCGCTGAAGGCGCGCTACATGCTGAAGGATCTCAATGACTGGGCGCGCTCGGCCGGCCTGTCGATCAAGATGCCGCCGACGGTGTTTCCGGTGAACAGCGTCAAGGCGATGCGCGGCTGCATCTGGCTGGGCAAGGACATGCTGCCGTTTGCGACCGCCGTGTTCGAGACCTATTGGGGCGCGGACGAGGATATCTCGCAGGACGCGGTGCTCGCCGGGATCTGCAGGAAGGTAGGTCTCGACGAACAGAGATTCTTCGCCGGCATTTCGGAACAGAGCATCAAGGATCAGCTCAAGGCCAATACTGAGGAGGTGGTCGCGCGCGGCGGCTTCGGCTCGCCGACCATCTTCGTCGGCAAGACCGACATGTATTTCGGCAACGACCGCCTGCCGCTGATCCGCGAGGCGCTGCTGCGCCGCAGGGCGAGCGCAGCCTGATGGTACGCGCCGTCATCTGCCGTGAACTCGGCGCGCCCGAGCATTTGCTGCTGGAAGAGTTTCCGTCGCGCGCGCTGAAGCCGGGCGAGGTCCGCGTCGCCATCCGCGCCGCCGGATTGAATTTTCCTGACGTGCTGATGGCCGCCGGCGAATATCAGCTCAAGCCGGAGCTGCCGTTCACGCCCGGCATGGAAGCCGCCGGCGATGTCACCGAGGTGGGCGCGGAGGCGAAGGGCGTCACCGTCGGCGACAAGGTCATCGTCAAGATGCGCCATGGTGCCTTCACCGACGAAGCTGTGGTGACGCCGGCCCAGCTCACGCCGATGCCTTCCACGTTCGACTACGCCGAGGCCGCAACCTATCTCGCGGGCCACGGCACCGCCTATCACGCGCTGATCGACCGCGGCCGGGTCGCGCCGGGTGAGGTGCTGCTGGTGCATGGCGCCGCTGGCGGCGTCGGCCTTGCCGCCGTCGAGATCGGCAAGATGCTGGGCGCGACCGTGATCGCCACCGCCTCCAGTGACGAAAAGCTTGCTGTCGCGAAATCGCGTGGCGCCGATCACCTGATCCGCTACGACCGCGAGCCGTTTCGCGACGTGGTCAAGCGCATCACCGACGGCCGCGGGGCCGATGTCGTGTTCGATCCCGTCGGCGGCCAGGTCTTTGAGGACTCGATGCGTTGCATCGCCTGGGGCGCGCGGCTCCTGGTGATCGGTTTCACCGGCGGCATCGGTTCGGCCAAGACCAATCTGCTGCTGATCAAGGGCGCCAGCGTGCTCGGCGTGCGCGCCGGCGAGGCGGCACGGAGAGATCCCGCGCTCGGAGAAGTGCGCCTGAAGGCGCTCTTGCGATGGGCGGACGAGGGCAAGCTGCGCCCGAACGTCTCACACCGCCTACCGCTGCAGGATTACGCGAAGGCGATGCGGT
This sequence comes from Bradyrhizobium sp. STM 3561, assembly GCF_045571455.1. Taxonomy (NCBI): domain Bacteria; kingdom Pseudomonadati; phylum Pseudomonadota; class Alphaproteobacteria; order Hyphomicrobiales; family Nitrobacteraceae; genus Bradyrhizobium; species Bradyrhizobium sp. STM 3561. The sequence continues at coordinate 3,979,381 of NZ_CP120695.1, read as the reverse complement.
TGTTGATCGACCGCAAGGCGATCGGGCGCGTGGCGCTGGTGATGGAGTGACGCTGCCGCAGGTGGGCAAAGGCGCTCTTGCGCCGCGCCCACCATCTCTAGAGCCTCACTTATACTCCCGCTCCGTCCACCACGGGAAATAGTCCGGCATGTCCGTCGACACCTTGTTCTTGAACTGCGCCGGACGCTTCTCCAGGAACGACACCACGCCTTCCTTCACGTCGTCCGAGCGGCCGCGGGCATAGATGCCGCGGCTGTCGACCTTGTGGGCTTCCATGGGATCGTCGGCGCCCATCATGCGCCACATCATCTGGCGGATCAGCGCCACCGACACCGGCGCGGTCTTGGCGGCGAACTCCTTTGCCAGCGCACGTGCGGTCGGCAGCAGATCGTCCGGCGGGACCACCTTGCTGACGAGGCGCCCCGCAAGCGCTTCCTGGGCGGGGAAGACGCGGCCCGAATAGCACCATTCCAGCGCCTGCGAGATGCCGACGATGCGCGGCAGGAACCAGCTCGAGGCGGCCTCCGGCACGATGCCGCGCTGGGAGAACACGAAGCCGAAGCGTGCGGCCTCGGAGGCGATGCGGATGTCCATCGCAAGCTGCATGGTGACGCCGATGCCGACGGCGGGCCCGTTCACCGCGGCGATCACGGGCTTCAGGCACTTGAAGATGCGCAAGGTGACCTGGCCGCCGCCGTCGCGCACCTGCGGATCGCTGTAATCGACCTTGCCGTCGGCGAACCGCTTCACCGGCCCCCGCCGTGCGTCGCGATCGAACGTGTCGGCGCCGGACGAAAGATCGGCGCCCGCGCAAAATCCGCGGCCCGCGCCGGTGACGATGATGGCGCGGACGTTGTCGTCCTTGTCGGCGGCGTCGAACGCATCGATCAACTCTGCCTGCATCTGCGCGTTGAAGGCGTTGAGCTTGTCGGGCCGGTTCAGCGTGATGGTGAGGATCTGCTCGGCGACCTCATACTTGATCGTCTCATACGCCATGGTGGTTTCCTTCCTTGTCATTCTTGAATCAATTCTGTCATTGCCGGGCTTGACCCGGCAATCCATCTTTTTTGGAGAGGATGGATGCGCGGGTCGAGCCCGCGCATGACGATTTGTGCTGAGACGCTGGAATGCGAGTCTACTGTGCCGGCGGCTTGGGCCAGGGGCGCTGCGGGCCGCGCAGACCTTCAAAAGCCTTGGCCATGCCGAGCACGCCGATGTCGTCGAAGCGGCGGCCGACGATCTGCACGCCGATGGGAAAACCCTTGGCGTCGAAGCCGCCATTGATCGAGACCGCTGGATTCTCCGACATATTCCATGGCACGGTATAGGCGATGTGCTCGAACGGCTTCATGGGATCATTGGTCGGCGAGGCCCACTCCGCCGGAAAGTTCACGTTCGGAGCGGTCGGCGAGATCACGTAGTCGAGCTCGCAGAACAGTTTTGACGCCGCCGCGCGGATCGCCATGGTCTGGTTGAAGCCGCGGATGACGTCGACGCCCGAGAGCTTCGCGCCGGACTCGCCCCATTTGAAAATGTAGGGCAGCACCTTTGCCTGCTCGGCCGGCGTCAGCTTCGACAGATCGTCCCACATCCGCGCGCGCCAGAAATTGTCGAGGCCGTCGAGCATCTCGCGGGTGAGAATGCCGTCGACTGCCGTCACGACCGCGCCCGCGGATTCGAATGCCTTTGCCGCCTTCACCGCGACCTCGCGCACCGGCTTCTCCAGCGCCAGGCCGCAGCCGGGATCGAGCATCAGGCCGATACGCGCCTTTCGCGGGGACTTCTCCAATCCCTTCCAGTTCAGCGGCTCGGCCGGCAGGCTCATGCCGTCGCGCCGGTCGGGCTTTGCAATCGCGCTCATCATGAGCGCGCAATCATCGACGGTGCGGGTCATGGGACCTGTAACGCGGCCGATATAGGTGGGATCGATCGGCACGCGGCCGAAGCTCGGCTTCAGGCCGACGAGGCCACACCAAGCGGCGGGCAGGCGGACCGAGCCGCCGATATCGGTGCCGAGATGCAAGGGACCGTACCCGGCCGCGGCAGCGGCGCCAGCACCGGCGCTGGAGCCGCCGGGGTTCTTGCTGAGGTCCCAGGGGTTGCGCGCGAGCGCATGGAAGCTTGAGAGGCCCGACGACAGCATGCCGTAATCGGGCATGGTGGTTTTGGCGAAGATGATCGCGCCGGCTTCGCGCAGCCGCGCGGCGGGTGGCGCGTCCTTCTCGGCCGGCACGAGCTTGACGCTGGCCGCGCCGAGCGGCACCGGCACACCCTTGGTTGCGATGTTGTCTTTCACCGTGACAGGCACGCCGTCGAGCGCGCCGGAGGGCTCGCCGCCGGACCAGCGCGCGGTCGAGGCATTTGCGGCCTCACGCGCGGCGTCGGGGTCGAATGCATAGAGCGCCCTCAGATGCGGTTCCCACGCAGCGACATGCGCGAGCACGTCCTCCAGCACCTCGCTCGGCGAGAACTGTTTTGCGCGATAGCCCGCGATCAGATCGACCGCGGACAGATCGTGCAGCGAGGTGACCGCCTCTTCGGCACTCTTTTTATGCATTGCCACCTACCGGCATGCGCGTCTCGATGATGCGGGCGAACATGCTCGCGCCGATCGGCAGGATCTTGTCGTCGAGCACGAAGCCGGGATTGTGCACGGGCACAGAGCCGTCATGGCCGACCCAGAAATAGGCGCCGGGCACGGTCTGCAGCATGTCGGCGAAATCCTCGCTGCCCATCTTCGGCTGGGCGCGGGTGATCACGTTGGCGGGATCGACGATCGTGCGCGCAACCTCCTCGACCACCTTGGACTGCTCGACCTGGTTGACCAGGACGCCAAACGTGTCGCGGATGTCGGCTTCGATCGTGCACTGGAACGCAGCCGCGATGCCGGCACAGATCGCGCGGATGCGTTCAGCGACCAGGGCGCGGACTTCATCCGAGAAGGTGCGGATGGTGCCGCAGAGATGGGCTTCGCCGGGGATGACGTTGTAGGCGGAACCCGCGTGAATCTGCGTGATCGAGATGACGGCAGCCTGCAGCGGCTCGACGTTGCGGCTGACGATGGTCTGGATTGCCTGCGCCAGCGTGGTCGCGATGATCACGGCGTCCTTGGAGCGCTCGGGCATCGCGCCATGCGCGCCATAGCCGGTGATGCGGAGGTCGAAGAAGTCGGCGCTGGCCATGGCCGGCCCGGGCAGGATCGCGATCTCGCCGTGGTTGAGGTCGGGCGCGTTGTGCAGGCCATAGAGCTCGTCGCAGGGGAATTTTTCGAACAGGCCGTCCTTGATCATCGCGCGGGCGCCGCCGAGACCTTCCTCGGCCGGCTGGAAGATCAGGTGCACGGTGCCGTCGAAGTTCCGGGTCTCGGCGAGATAGCGCGCGGTGCCGAGCAGCATGGTGGTGTGGCCGTCATGGCCGCAGCCGTGGAAGCGGCCGGGGATCTTCGAGCTCCATTTCAGATTGGTGTTCTCCTCCATCGGCAGCGCGTCCATGTCGGCGCGCAGGCCGATGCGCTTGGTGCCCGAACCCTTGCCCTTGATGACACCGATCACGCCGGTGCCGCCGAGACCGCGATGCACCTCGATGCCCCAGCTCTTCAGCTTGTCGGCCACGATGCCCGAGGTGCGCACCTCCTCGAAGCCGATCTCCGGATGGGCGTGAAGGTCGCGCCTGATGGCAGTGAGTTCGTCGGCATAGCCGTCGATGCGGTCGATCGTGGGCATGTGTCCTGTCCGGTTAGCGTGAAGGAGGATTGAAAATGGGGCCGTTCGGCTTGATGCGGATGCCCGGCCGCAGGCGCGTCCAGGGCAGGGAAGCAGTGTCGGCCGGCATCGCGCCGGGCGCGGCGCAGATCATCAGCGCCTCCGCGATCGGCTCGAAATCGGCACGGAAATGCACCGAACTCTTGTTGACGAGGATCTTCTCTCGTGTCGGCTCGATGCCGACATAGCGATACATCGCCTGGTCGGCGAGCTGGGCCTTGTGCGAGGAGACGACCACGCGGACATCGCCGATGCGCAAGGCTGCGGAGGGACCCATCTCCATCTCGCGGCCGCCATAGTAGGGGCCGGGCGCGATGAAGCGGCCGTCGGAGAGCTGTTCGACCACAAAGGTCTCGCGATAGGGCTCGTCGCCGGGAATCCCCGACTTGCCGCCGAGTGACAGCGTCACGGTGGCGCCGATGCCGGCTTCGTGCGCGGCCTTCGCCGAGACCGGATCGTAAATTGCGCCGGTCGCGGCGCTCGCCTTGTTGCGCACCAGCGCGCGCAGCATGCCCGTGGTGTCGGAATCGCCGCCGGCGCCGGGATTGTCCTGGGTGTCGGCGATGATGATCGGCTTGCTCGCGTTCTTGGAAAGCTCCATCGCATGGCGCACGCCATCGTCGGGCGTCCAGATCTTGCCGTCGAAATCGTCCTCGTGGCCTTCGATCAGCTTCACCATCGCATCCGCTGCGCGGTCGGCATCGGCTTGCGTCTTGCCATAGGCGAATACGCTTGGACCGCAATGGTGGAAATCGGCGGCAGGGAAGCCGGGGGCGAAGGAGAGCGTCGGAACGGCGTCGCCCTCCAATGCGGCGAGTTGTTCGTAAATGCCTTTGGTGGGCTGGTCGTTGGTGCATTGCCAGCTGATCGGGATCAGGAAGGGCAATTGCCGGAAAGCCTTTGCGTAGCGTTGCTTCGTCCCCAGCAGCAGCGTCAGATGCTTTGCGCAGGCACGGCCGGTCTCGGCCATGTCGACGTGGGGATAGGTGCGGTAGGCGATCAGCGCATCGGCATGCGCGATCATCTCGGGCGTGACGTTGGCATGGAGATCGAGGCTGGTGACCAGCGGAACATCCTCGCCGATGACCCGGCGCACACGCGCCAGGATCTCGCCTTCACCGTCGTCGAGATGCTCCGTGACCATCGCACCATGCAGGTCGAGATAGACCGCATCGATCGGGCCCGCGGCTGCGATGCCGTCGACCATCACCTTCACGATGCGCTCGAAGGCGTCCTTGGTGACATGGGCCGAGGGGCTCGCCCCGCAGGCGATGGTCGGGATGAGTTCCCAGCCGTTCGCCTCGGCGCTGTCGACGAAGCCGGCAAGGCCGACATTGATGCGGCGCATCACCTTCAAGACGTCGGCACCTTCAGTCATCGCCGGCCAGCCGCCGCCATGCTGGAAATCCGCGAAGGTCGCCTTGGTCGGAGCGAAGGTGTTGGTCTCGTGCAGGAAGCCGCCGACGGCGATGCGTGTCATCAATTCAAGTCCAGCATTGGAAAGTGCGCGACGTTAGCCTTGGCCCGCAGCCGAGGGCAAGGCGGGAAGCAATCGCGCCGCGCATAGGGTCAAGCTGTTTTGGGAATGTGTGCCGCGCACACCGTCATTGCGAGCGTAGCGAAGATTCCATGGGGAGTGGATAGCGACCAGGTCTGAGGCCAGACTGAGGGTTGCTGAATCCATTCAACCTGGAGACGACGATGTTGCTCGATCATCCTTCCGACGGACTGGCCGCTATCCGCACGCAGTTTGGCGCAATTTTTGTGTCATTGGAACTGAGCCGTTCGACATGGCTGGTCACTTCGCTGTCGCCCTGCAAGGGCGAGAAGATGTCCAAACGCAGCATGAAGGCCGGCGACCTTTCGGAACTGTTGAAGCTGTTTGCGGAGCTGAAGCGCAAGGCGCAGGCGCGAACGGGTGAGAGCTATCCGATCATCGCGATCCAGGAGGCGGGGCTGGACGGGTTCTGGCTTCACCGCGCCCTGCAGCAGGAAGGCATCGAGAGCCACGTAGTCGATCCGGCCTCGATTGCGACGCCGCGCCGGCGCCGGCGGGCCAAGACGGACCGGCTGGATGGCGAGACGCTGTTGCGGACGCTGCTGGCCTACAAGCGCGGCGAGGTACGGGTCTGCGCCATGGTCGTTGCGCCCTCTCCGGCAGAGGAGGACCGCCGTAGGCTGTGCCGCGAGCGAGAGACCTTGATCGCGGAGCGGATCGAGCATGTGAACCGGATCAAGGGTCTTCTGTTCGCGCAAGGGATCTTCGACTACGCGCCGCTGCGGCGAGACCGGCGGAAGCGGCTGGAGGCCTTGCGGACGGGCGACGGGCGCGCCTTGCTGGCGCATCTGAAGGCGCAGATCAGCCGCGAACTCGACCGGCTCGAACTGCTGCTCGACCAGATCACGGCGGTGGAGCGCGAGCAGGATGCGTTGCTGGCCGCGAGCAAGGCGGCGGGGGAGAAGACCGTATCGAACCCGGTGGCAATGCTGCTCGAACTGAAGAGCCTGGGCCCGAACTTCACGGCCGTTCTCTGGTCGGAGGCCTTTTACCGGCAGTTCGCCAACGCCCGCCAGATTGCATCCTATGCCGGCCTTGCAGCCACGCCATGGCGCAGTGGCGGCATCGAGCGCGAGCAAGGCGTGTCGAAGGCTGGCAATCCGCGCCTGAGAACCACGATGATCCAGCTCGCCTGGCTCTGGGTACGCCACCAGCCTCAATCGGCTTTGACCCAGTGGTTCAAGGTGCACAGCCAACGCGGCCGCAAGCGCGCGATCGTGGCGCTCGCGCGCAAGCTGCTCGTGGCCCTCTGGAAGTACGTGACCGCGGGCGTGGTGATCGAGGGAGCCGAGATAAAGGCCGCCGCCTGACACCACGCTCCTCAGCCTCAAAGCCAATCCGCCGAGATTGATCAGCCTCGGCCGATCCGGGTGGACGAACCGATGGATTGCATGGCTTCAAACGCCGTAACGAAGAATGGTCTCGTCCTCTCGAGCCTGCCCGCCGCAAGCGGAATGTTGGTGCAGCCGCCGCCGCGCGGCGACCGAATGTGAGTTTGATCTGGCAAGCAAACCAGATTGCAAAAACCGGCTCGACCCTTGGATCGCCTGACGAAAAGGAGTTATCCGCCCGCTGCCCCGACTGCCAAAGCCTGATGGCGTGCTCGCTCGAGTCAAGGCCAAGTCGCTTCGCGACGGCCCTACGGGCCGACCTTGACTCGATCTGCGCGCGCCATCCTACGTGCTCCACGGTCGGGACGAAGAGCTGGCCTGCAATCGAACAAAGAGCTGAACAAACCGCCTTGACACACCAAATCCCCATGTGAGCAATCCAGAGTCTTTCCAAGGAGGGATTCTGGATTGCTTCGCTACGCGCGCAATGACGAGGGGAGAGAGCTACGCCGTAGCCCCCACGCCTTCCGCCACCGGCCGGAAATTGGCGAAGTCCCAGTTACGCCCCGGTGCCGCATCCAGCAGGGCCTTGGTGTAGGCCTCCTTCGGATGCGTCAGCACTTCGGCGGCCGGTCCCTGCTCGACGACGCGGCCGTGCTGCATCACCACCACCTCGTCGCAGATCTGCGCGGCGACGCGCAGATCGTGGGTGATGAACAGGATGGCGATGCCGAGCCGCTTCTGGATCTCGTCGAGCAGTTCCAGCACCTGCGCCTGTACCGAGACGTCGAGCGCGGAGACCGCTTCGTCCGCGACCAGCACATCCGGATCGAGCGCGAGCGCCCGGGCGATCGCAATGCGCTGGCGCTGGCCGCCGGAGAACTGGTGCGGGTAACGCGACACCGCATCGGCTGGCAGGCCAACGAGCTCGAGCAGCTCTCGCGCCCGCTTCATCGCGTCAGGGTGCGCCACGCCGTAATTGATCGGGCCTTCCGCGATGCTCTCTCCGACGGTGACGCGAGGATTGAGCGAGCGGTAGGGATCCTGGAACACGATCTGGATCTTCTGCCGGTGCGGCTGCAGCAGGCGGCGCGAGATGTCGGCGATCTCGCGGCCGGCAAGGCGCACGCCGCCCGAGGTCGGATCGATCAGGCGGACGATGCAGCGGGCGACCGTCGACTTGCCCGAGCCGCTTTCGCCGACGATGCCGAGGGTGCGGCCCTTGCGCAAGGTCAGCGTGACCTTGTCGGCGGCGACGACCTCGCGGCCTTTGCCGAAGAAGGCGCGCTCCTTGTAGATCTTGCTGAGCTCGTTGGCTTCCAGCACGATCGGCTCGCGGGTCTCCTCGCGCGGTTGTCGCGGCACCAGGCTCGGCACTGAAGCCAGCAGGTTGCGGGTATACTCCATGGTCGGGTTGCGCAGCACGGTCTCGAGCGGGCCGGTCTCCACGAGGCGGCCTTGCCGCATCACCGCGACGCGGTCGGCGATCTCGGCGACCACGCCCATGTCGTGGGTGATGAACAGCACGGCGGTGCCGTGATCGCGCTGGAGGTCGCGGATCAGGGTCAGGATCTGCTTCTGCGTGGTGACGTCGAGCGCGGTGGTCGGCTCGTCGGCAATGAGGAGCTTCGGCTCCAGCACCAGCGCCATCGCGATCATGATGCGCTGGCGCTGGCCGCCGGAGAGGCGGTGCGGATAGGAGGCGAAGATGCGCTCGACCTGGGGCAGGCGAACCTGCTCCATCATGTCGAGGATGCGCTTCTTGCGCGCTTTGGCATCGAGATCGGTATGGGCGCGCAGCACCTCGTCGATCTGGCGGCCGACCGGCACCACCGGATTGAGCGCGGTCATCGGCTCCTGGAAGATCATGGCCATCTGTGTGGCGCGGAGCTGGCGCAGGCGGCGGTCGGTCGCGGTGAGCAGCTCTTCGCCGACCAGCTTGATGCTGCCGCCGGTGGGAACCAGCGTCCCCTTCGGCAGCAGGCCCATCGTGGTGAGCGAGGTCACCGACTTGCCCGAGCCGCTTTCGCCGACGAGACACAGCGTCTCGCGCTCGCGCACCTGGATCGAGATGCCATCGATGATGTTGGCGCCCTTCGGCTTCTTGCCGACGGAGACGACGAGATTGTTGATGTCGAGAACGAGTTTGGTCATCAGGTCACTCCGTCGTCATTGCGAGGAGCCCGCGACAAGATTGCAGAGCAATTTTGCGCTGGCGACGAAGCAATCCAGAATCCTTCCGCCGAAGCAGACTGGATTGCTTCGCTTCGCTCGCAATGACGGAACAAGGGGATGGGCCGGGGAAACAAATCATTTGCCCTCCCGCTGCTTCATGCGGGGATCGAGGGCGTCACGCGCGGCGTCGCCGATCAGGTTGATGCTGAGGATGGCGATCGAGAGCAAGAGGCCCGGCCAGAAGATCAACGACGGCTTGATCTGGAAGTACTGGCGACCCTCGGCCATGATGTTGCCCCAGGTCGGCGTCTCCGGCGAGATGCCGGCGCCGAGGAAGGAGAGGATCGCCTCGGTGAGGATCGCGCTTGCGCAGACATAGGTGCCCTGGACGATCAGCGGCGCGATCGTGTTCGGCATCAGATGCCGCCACATGATCTTCGGCAGGCTCGAGCCGACCGAGATCGCGGCCTCGACGTAAGGCTCCTCGCGCGCCGACAGCACGACGGAGCGGACCAGGCGCGCCACGCGCGGGATCTCGGGAATGGTGATCGCGATCAGCACGGTCCAGAGGCTGGCGCCGGAGAGCGAGACCACGGCGATCGCGAGCAGGATGCTCGGCATCGCCATCAGGCCGTCCATCACGCGCATCAGGACGGAATCGATCAGCTTGAAGAAGCCGGAGACGAGGCCGATCGCGAGCCCGATGGCGATCGACAGGATCGCCGAACCGATGCCGATCAGAAGCGAGATGCGGCCGCCATAGATCACGCGCGACAACAGGTCGCGTCCGTAAGCGTCGGTGCCGAGCAGGAATTGCGCCGAGGACGGCTTCAGTCGCTGCGACGGCGCGAGCTGGATCGGATCATGCGGCGCGATCAGCGGGGCGACGATCGAGACCACCACGATCAGGGCGAGCAGGACCGTCGCCGTGGCGATGATCGGCGTCGAGGTGAGGAATCCGAAGCGCGGCCGCAGTGGCGACGTGATCGGAATGGACGACTGGGGAAGGGTATCGACCGACATGTGTGTTCTTATCCTTGCCTCAGTACCGGATCCGGGGATCGAGCAGGGTGTAGGCGACGTCGATGAGGAGATTGACGACGACATAGATCAGCGACGTCAGCAGGATCATCGCCTGGATCACCGGATAGTCGCGCGCCAGCACCGCATCGACGGTGAGGCGGCCGATGCCGGGGATGTTGAACACGCTCTCGGTGACGACGACACCGGAGATCAGCAGCGCAAAGCCGGTGCCGATCACGGTGATCACCGGCACGGCGGCGTTGCGCAGCGCATGCCGCATCATCACGGCAACCTCGTTGATGCCTTTCGCACGCGCCGTTCGCACGTAATCCTCGCCGAGCACGTCGAGCATCGCCGCGCGCGTCATGCGCGCGATCAACGCGATGTAGATGAAGGACAATGCGCAGGTCGGCAGGATGATACGCTCGAAGAACGGCCCGAAGCCGTTCGAGATGCTGCGGAAGCCCTGCACCGGCACCCAGCGCAAATCGATCGCGAAGATCTCGATCAGGACATATCCGACCACGAACACCGGGACCGAGAAGCCCAGGACCGACAGGCCCATCACGAAACGGTCGATCCAGGTGCCGTGCTTCCACGCCGCGATCACGCCCAGCGGCACTGCGACGATCACGGCGAGGACGATGGTCGACAGCGCGATCGAGATCGACGGCTCGACGCGCTGGCCGATCATCTTCATCACCGGCAGGTTGGAGATCAGCGAGGTTCCGAGGTCGCCGTGCAGCAGCTTGTTCACCCAGGTGATGAACTGCACGATCAGCGGCTCGTTGAGGCCGAGCGAGGCGCGGATGCGCTCGAGCCGTTCCGGCGTCGCGTTGTCGCCGGCGAGGATCGCGGCGGGATCGCCGGGCGTCAGCCGCAGCAGCAGGAACACGAACAGAGCGACGACGCCCATCACGGGCACCGCGGCCAGAACGCGGCGAATAAGATAACCCAGCATGCACCTATCTCCGGCTGCGGAACTTGTGGCGCCTCGAGGCGCCCGGGAATTCTGTCGTGTCTATCATGCCTATCACTTGGACTGAAAAGGCTGCCCGGAGACGCCATCCTCTTGGGGCAAATTGTGTGCCAAGGGCTGCGCTGTAGCAAGAGGCCGGCATGTCCCCGGCATCGGCCACTCAGGATGCATGTCGCAGTTCATGCTCACCCCTAAGTGAAGGCACGGTCGGCGGCGCATTGAGCCCGCGCCAGCCGTCGATGGTCTGGGCAATCATCTGCGCCGTCGCCGCCGACAGAGTCCAGCCGAGATGGCCGTGGCCGGTGTTGAAGAACACGCCCGGTATCCGTCCTGCGCGCACCACCGGCATCATGTTCGGCATCATCGGCCGCAAGCCAGCCCAGGGAATGACCCGCGACGTCTCGATGGCGGGGAAGTTGCTGCGCACCCAATCGACCAGCGGCTGCACGCGATCGGCGCGGATGTCGCGATTGAAATCGTATAACTCGGCGGTGCCGGCGACGCGAAAGCGATCGGCCCCGAGCCGGCTGGTGACGATCTTGGCGGCCTCGTCGAGCAGGCTCACGGTCGGGGTGGCGTTGCGGCTCTCGGCGGTGTCGAGCTGCACGGTGATCGAGTAGCCCTTCACAGGATAGACGTTGACGCGCTCGCCGAGCATCGCCGCGAAGTGACGGCTGGCAACACCGGCGCAGACCACGACGCCATCCGCTTTCAACATACCGCGAGCGTCGCTTGCGGACAGATCAGCCCAGCCGAGGACAAAGCCGCCGCCGGCTTGCGCGATGGAATCAATGTTGGCTTCGTGGACGAAGGTCGCGCCGCGACGCTTGCAGGCCTCTGCCAGCCCGCGCGTGAATTTGTGGATATCGCCGGTCGCATCCGACGGCGTGAAGAAGCCGCCGTAATAATCCTTGCGCAGCGTCGGCTCGATGTTGCGGATTTCCTCCGCCGTCACCGGGCGGCGATCGAGGCCGCCTTCCTTCAGCAGCGCGTTGACGCGCAGGCCGGATTCAAAGCCCTTCTTGTCGTGATAGATGTGGAGGATGCCGCGGCGTTCGAGGTCGAAGTCGATGCCTTCGCGCGCAGCAATGTCGAACAAATGCCTGCGCGCTTCGATCGCCAGCCGCGTGGTCTCGATGCTGTTGGCGCGGTAGTTGCCGATATTGGCGACGAACTCGCTCATCCACGAATATTTGTGCCAGTTCGGCCGCGGATTCATCAGCAGCGGCGCGTCGCGCCGGAACATCCAGCGCAGGCCTTTCAAGATCGTCGCGGTGCTGTTCCACACTTCGGCATTGCTGGCGGAGAGTTGTCCACCATTGGCGAAGGATGTCTCCATCGCGGCGTAACGGTGCTTGTCGAGCACCGTCACCGCAAAGCCGCGTTCGAGCAGGGCATAGGCAGTCGTCACGCCGGTGATGCCGGCGCCGATGATGGCGATATGGGTCATGGTTTCGGGGCTCCCGTGAGTTAGGATAGGCTGACCGCCGGCCAAAGGCCGTTGGCGGCGCCCCATCTGTCACGGTACCTGAGAGCTTGATCCGCTGCGGTTCTTGCAGCGGACTATCCCCTTCGGTGGACATCACGATCGACTTCAATCGTGCCGTCTCTCTCCAGATTGTCCTGACGAAACGGTCCTTTTGCCTGAGAGTTTCCGGGGCGGTTGCTCCGTCGGCGCCGCAACTAAAGCTGAAACCTTCGTCGCGATCTCTCCCGCATCGTCGCGTGGACAAGCCGAGCAGTACGATACGCCTCATTTTTGGACAAGGCTAAATTTCGACCGCGATTGCCAATGCATTGTGCAGTGCGAAGCCTGCGTCGTCGCTGCGCCGTTATTCCAACGTCGCCAGCAGTCCCGCCATCAGGCGGCCGCGCTCGACCAGGCTGTCGACCTCGATGAACTCCTCCAGCGTGTGGCCATTGCCGCCGCGCACGCCGAGGCCGTCGAGCGTTGGGATTCCCATCGCGCCGGTGAAGTTGCCGTCGGAGCCGCCGCCGGAGCTTGCATGCGGTAATTCCGCGCCGAGGGATTTGGCGATGCCGCGCGCCTTTTCGTACAGCGCCATGGTGCCGGCATCCGGCTCCCAGACCGGCCGCGTCACGCCGCGCGTCACCTTGAACGTGACGTCGTTGTTGGTGCCCGACAGTGCCAGCATCCGCTCGACCCCGCGGTCGAGATCGGCCTGGCGCTTGGCCATCGACAGCGCTTCGCCGGTGGCTGTCGTGGCAACGCAATTGACCCATTGTCCGCCGTGGACAACGCCGACCGAGAAGGTGCAATCCTCCGTCGTCATCGCGTCGATCGCGAGGATCTGCCGCGCCATCTCGCGGATCGCCGAACGTCCCGACGACAGCGTCGCGCCGGCGTGGCTCGGCCGTCCCGTCGCTTCGAGATTGAAGCGTGCGATGGCGTAACGTCCGGTGGTGACGCCGTTGTCGGCGCGGCCGGGCTCCGGCACCAGCACGTATTTGTTGCGTGCGGCTTCGGCCTCGATGATGTCGCGCGTGGAGGGCGTGCCGACTTCCTCATCCGGCGTGAACAGCACGGTGATCGGCAGCGGCGTCGTGAACGAGGCGCGCGCCAGCTGGCGGATTGCTTCCAGCGAGAGATAGTTGCCGCCCTTCATGTCGTAGATGCCGGGGCCGTAGCATTTGTTGCCCTCGCGCCGCCATTTCAGCTTCTCGATGGTGCCGATGGGGTGAACGGTATCCATGTGTCCGGCGATCAGGATTCCCGGCTCGCCCTGCTTCGGATGGGGAAAGCGCGCGCGGATGACGCCGCCAAAGCCCTGGCGGCCGGCGATGCGCTCGATCGTCGCACCCATGATCGCCATGTCCCGCGCTGCGATATCGAGCATGCGGTTCACTGCGTTCGCGTCCCAGGTTGGGCTCTCACATTCCACCCAGGTGCGCAGGCCCTCGAGCATGGCCTCGGAATCGAAGGGAAGATTGGCTGGATTCATCTCAATGTCTCTCAAGCTGCGAAGATGGAACGCGCATTGCATCGGCGCGGGGCAGGACAGCGGAGAGCGTTGTAGAGCCAAACTGATCTTTGTGGAGCCCGTGCGCGCGCCGCGAGGGCTTGCGACGAAACCGGATTGACGCGCTCAACACTGTCTGCAAGTCTCGAAAAGATAAAGGCATTGCATGAGGTTAGTTCGCCCAACGAACGAACCGCATGCTCAACCAATAACCTGCCTTTGAACAGTTTCACGTCAGGAGAACCCTCTATGTTCCACTTCACGCGCCGGGGGCCTCGCGCATTCGCCTCCAAACTTGCGCTGACGGTCGTCGCGCTTTCGACTGCGCTGGCTTCGCCAGTGCTGGCGGCCGGCAAGACCCTCACGGCGGTGATGCATTCGGATCTGCGCATCATCGACCCGATCTTCACCACGGCCTACATCACGCGTGACCATGGCTACATGGTCTACGACACGCTGGTCGCCCCGGATTCGAATTTCAAGATCCAGCCGCAGATGGCGGACTGGAAGATCTCCGATGACAAGCTCACCTACACCTTCACCCTGCGCGATGGCCTGAAGTGGCATGACGGTGCGCCGGTGACGGCGGAGGACTGCGTCGCCTCGCTGAAGCGCTGGGCTGCGGTCGACGGCATGGGCCAGAAGCTCATGGACTTCACCGCGAGCCTCGAGGCGACCGACGCCAAGACCATCACGCTGAAGCTGAAGGAACCCTACGGCCTCGTCCTCGACTCCATCGGCAAGCCGTCCTCGCGCGTCGCGTTCATGATGCCGAAGCGTCTCGCCGAGACGCCGCCGGACAAGCAGATCCCCGAGCAGATCGGCTCGGGTCCCTTCAAGTTCGTGCAGGGCGAATTCCAGCCCGGCGTGAAGGCGGTCTATGTCAAGAACACCGACTACGTGCCGCGCAAGGAGCCGGCGAGCTGGACCTCCGGCGGCAAGGTGGTGAAGGTGGACCGCGTCGAGTGGATCACCATGCCGGACTCGCAGACCGCGGTGAACGCGCTGCAGTCGGGCGACATCGATTTCATGGAAAATCTGCCATACGACATGCTGCCGGTGCTGGAAGCGAACAAGGAGCTCACGATCGAGGTCTCCAATAAGTTCGGTTTCCAGACCCTCGGCCGCATGAACTTCCTCTATCCGCCGTTCGACAACGTGAAGGTGCGCCGCGCTGCCTTGCTGGCGATGAACCAGAAGGACGTTCTCGACGCGCTGGTCGGAAACCCGAAATATCAGAAGATCTGTGGTGCCTTCTTCGTGTGCGACACGCCGCTCGCAACCGAGGTCGGTGCCGAGACCCTCGTGAAGGGCAACGGCATGGCCGAAGCGAAGAAGGCGCTCGCCGAATCCGGCTATGACGGCACGCCGGTCGTGATCATGGCACCTGGCGACGTCACGACGCTGAAGGCGCAGCCGATCGTTGCGGCCCAGCTGCTGCGCGAGGCCGGCTTCAAGATCGACCTGCAGGCGACCGATTGGCAGACCGTGGTGAGCCGTCGCGCCAGCCAGAAGCCGCCGAAGGAGGGCGGCTGGAACATGTTCTTCACCAACTGGGTCGCGGCCGACGTCTCCAACCCGATCGCCAATCTCTCGATCGGCGGCCAGGGCAAGAAGGGCGGCTGGTTCGGCTGGGCGGAGGATGCCAAGATCGAGCAGCTCAAGGATGCGTTCGTCCGCGCAGCCTCGCTCGACGAGCAGAAGAAGATCGCGGCCGACATCCAGAAGGAAGCCTATGAGCAGGTGATCTATATCCCGCTCGGGCAGTACCTGCTGCCGAGCGGCTGGCGCAAATCGCTGACCGGCGTGCTCGACGGTCCGGCGACGCCGCTGTTCTGGAACATCGACAAGTCGGAATAGGGCGAGAACCCCTCTCGCGGCCTTCGGCCGGACCCTCGCACGGCGCCGCTGTCATCAGCGGCGCCGTTGCCGTTTGATGGCCTTGCGCTCGTTGAAAGGCGACGCCCTTTAACTTTTTCAATTGCTGATCGTTGCTATTTGTTTCCAAGCTGAAATAGATGCTGCGTCTTCGCGTATCATTTTTTCAGATTTGCTTCCCGTGCCGATCGATTTTGCATTCCAGGCGATGGCCGAACGGTCCGATCGCGCGCCGGCGCCCTGGCGCCGGCCCTTCCTGCGCTGGCTCGACGCCGTCGAGGCTGGCTGGGCCGTGCCGCTTCTCATCGCCTGCTTTGTCGTGGTCTGGACCCTCTATCTCGCTATCGCCTATGCCGGCGGGGGCCTTCATCCCGATACGCTCGAAGCCTGGACGCTGGGCCGCAATTTCGCTTTCGGCTATCACAAGCATCCGCCGTTGATGGGGTGGGTGACGGCGGCGTGGACCTCGGTGTTTCCGCTCAGCGACTGGTCGTTGCAATTGATGGCGATGGCCAATGCCGGGCTCGCGCTGTTCTTCGTCGATCTGATCTCGCGGCAGTTCGTGACCGGACACAAGCGGATCCTGGTGCTCCTGCTCCTGATGCTGACGCCGGCCTACCAATTTCATGCCCAGCGCTTCAATGCCAATTCGGTGCTGCTGGCGATCTGGCCGCTGGCGACCTGGTGCTTTCTGCGCGCGTTCGAGACGCGCGCTTGGCCGTGGGCTATCGCGGCGGGATGCACGACCGCGCTGGCGATGGTCGGCAAATATTATTCGATCTTTCTCGTCGTGAGCTTCGCGTTTGCCGCGCTGGCGCACCCGGCGCGGCGCGCCTATTTCAGCTCCGCT
This sequence comes from Bradyrhizobium sp. STM 3561, assembly GCF_045571455.1. Taxonomy (NCBI): domain Bacteria; kingdom Pseudomonadati; phylum Pseudomonadota; class Alphaproteobacteria; order Hyphomicrobiales; family Nitrobacteraceae; genus Bradyrhizobium; species Bradyrhizobium sp. STM 3561. Next base: position 3,962,845 of record NZ_CP120695.1, on the reverse strand, counting down.
TCGCCATGGATCTCGGTCGTCGTCGGGCTCGCGGCGCTGTCGCCCCACCTCTACTGGCTCGCGACCACGGGCGCGTCGACCTTCACCTACGCACTGGCGCATGCCAACGGCAACGTCTCGAGCTCACTCGGCGAGGCGAGAAACTTTGTGCTGGGGTTGGCCGCCGCGATGAGCCTATCGGCCTTGCTCTGGGTGCTGATCGCGGGAACGCGCTTGAAGCAGTTTCCGGCCGACTTCGCGGCCATGAGCCCGGGCTTGCGGTTACTGTTCTACGTCACGATCGGTACGATCGTGCTGCCGGTGCTGACGTCGCTTGTGTGGGGCACCGATCTGCCGTCGCTGTGGGCCTTGCAGGGGCTATTCCTGTTCGCCGTTCTCGTGGTCTGCGGCACGAGCTATCCGATCGAGCGTTTCCACACCGTGAACCTCACGGTGATCGTTGCCGGCGCTGCGCTTGCCGCCGTCCTGATCGCGGCGCCGATCCATGCCATCTATCGCAACAAGCACGGCTATGAAGAGGGACGGAACTTTTACGCGCAGGCGGCCGGCGAGTTGGCGCGCGAGTGGCGCGAGCAGACCGGTGAGCCGCTGAGTGCGGTCAGCGGCGACGACGCGCTTGCCTTCGCGACGGCGTTCTACAGTCCCGACCATCCGCATTACGCGCGGCCGTTCGAGTACCAATACACTTGGGGTCTGCCGCACCAGACGACGCTGGACCGCGGCTGGGCCGCACTCTGTTTTCGCGGGCAGGAATATTGTAGCCGCTGGATGGAATGGGTGTCCGCCCGCGGTGGACATTTCGTCAGGCGCGAGTTCACCGTGCGCGCTTCCCTGTGGGGCCAGCCTGGTTTGTCTCGGGACGTGATCGTGCTGATGGCGCTGCCGCAGGGAAGCCCGGTGCCGGCCAGCGCTGCGGATGATTTCAGCGCCAGCCGGCGGGGCACCGAATAGGCGGCGTGCTCAGCAGTGGCTGTCGCGCACCTGCTCGAGCCCCTCGCTCGCAAGCGGCGTGGTGAACGTGGCCTGCTCAGCGCGCGGTTCGGAACGTTCCGTCTTCTGCCGTTCTACCTCGCCGCGCTCTTCGCGGTGTTCCAGTTCCATTGCAGCATCCTCTGGCATTGCTGCAGGACAACATCGAGGCCGCCGCGTGGTTCCTCAGCCGACGGGACGATGATGCGGCCTGAACAATCGGCCCTTCTCGACCACCAGCACGATCGCGAGCGCAGCGAGGGTCGACAGGAAGAAGCCGACCGAGAAGGGCAGCAGCGTGCCGTCGAAGCTCTGCCCGATCGCCATGCCGACCACGATTCCGATCAGCGTCGTGATCGAGCCGTAAAGCGAGGAGGCGGTGCCGGCGATGTGTCCCTGCGGCTCCATCGCGAGCGCGGTGAAGTTGGCGACCATCATGCCGAACGAGAACATCATCAAAGCGGAGAGCGCCATGAACAAGGCGAGCGGCAGCACGCCGAGGCTTTCCGTCAGCAGCATCACGCCGGCCACCACGGCGTAGAGCGTCAGCGCCCCGTGCGAGATCACGCGCATGCCGAGCCGCCCGACCAGCCTCGCATTGAGAAAGCCGGCGATGGCAGTGCCGGCGGCGATCGCCGCGAAAGCGAGCGGGAAGTAGTGGCCGAGATGATAGATGCCGGTGAAGACCTGCTGGGCGCAGAAGACGTAAGCGAACAGTGCGCCGATCACGCTTCCGGCCGCCGTCGCATAGCCGATCGTCTGGCGATGGGTCACGGTCTGGCGGAAGGCTGCGAGCACGTCGGCGGGCGCCAGCGACCTGCGCTCGGACTCGGGAAGGGTTTCAGGCAGCCGCAGCACGCACCATGCGAGCGCGAGCAGGCCGTAGAGCATCAGCACCACGAAGATGCCGCGCCAAGCCGTCACCAGCAGCACCGCCTGTCCGAACGAGGGGGCGACCACGGGCACCGCGATGAACACCATCATCGCGAGCGACATCACGCTCGCCATGCGGCGGCCGACATAGCAGTCGCGCACCATCGAGGTCGCGATCACGCGCGTCGCCGAGGTGCCGAGCCCCTGCAGCGCACGCGCCAACAGCAGCGTCTCGAACGAGGGCGCCGCGACCGCCAGCACGCTCGCCACCGCATAGACCGCCATGCCGCCGAGCAGCACCGGCCGGCGTCCGAAACGGTCCGACAGGGGACCCATGACGAACTGGCCGGCGCCGAAGCCGATCAGGAAAGTCGACAGCACCAACTGGAGATGGTTCGCGACGGGAATCTTGAAGGCGGCGCCGATATTGGGCAGCGCCGGCAGCATCATGTCCATCGCGAGCGGATTGAGCGCCATGATGGACGCGATCACGATGACGAATTCTGGAAAACCCATCGGGCGGTGTCCGGAGGACACCCAATCGTCGGCATTGACGTCAGACAAGAAACTCACCCCTGCAATCGAGCGACTTATCTAGCGCTGATGCTGCGTCGCACAACCCATGTTTCGGGATGGCTGGCAGGCGGGGCAGGGGCGGTCAAAAAACCGGTGAGGGAGCGTGCAAGGATGATGGTTTTCGCTCGTGCCTCAGGCCGGGTTACTCGGCATCGTGAAGGCCTTCGAGCTGGTCCTCTGTCCCGTTCTGACAGTGCTGTATTTCTTGCCGAGGTGGCACCGTCAGCTCTCGTGGTGCGGGCAGCCGGGGTCGAACCGGCACAGCGCTTGCGCACCGAGGGATTTTAAGTCCCTTGCGTCTACCAATTCCGCCATGCCCGCTTGATCCAACGAGATCAAATATTTAAGTCCTTCCCGGCCGTCTGGAATTGGCGCGGTGCATAGCCGAGGGGACGGTTCTTCCTTAAGCGAGCCGGGCGCACAAGGCAAAGCCTCAATCCGGACATCTGTTGCTGCTTTAGGCATTCTCAATCCACGGGGGCTATTCATCCGGCATGGCTGTTTCGTCTTGCTCTTCGCTGCGCGGCTTTTGCGCGCTCATCGCGCTGCTTGCAGCTGGCGTCGCGCTGTCCGGCTGCGCCGGCATGAGCGAGACGATCGCACCAGCCTTTGCCGATCCCGCCAAATACGAATTGTACGATTGCAAGCAGCTCGAGACCGAGCGCAAGAATCTCGCCAATCGCACCGCCGATTTGCAGAGACTGATGGACAAGGCGCAGACCGGGGCCGGCGGGGCCGTCGTGTCCGAGCTCGCTTATCGCAACGACTACGTCGCGGTGCGCGGGCAGGCGCAATTGGCCGAGGACGCCTGGCGCCGCAACAAGTGCCGGGAGACGCCGCCTGAGGCGACACTGCCTGCGACGTCGCCCGCAGCCACCGCCAAGCCGGCATCGAAATCCGGGAAAGCGGCCCGTTGACGCATCGCGCCGGCGGCGCTTCGCATCAAGGCCGCCAGTTGTAGATCCAATCCTGCCGCGCCAACATGCGCTCCGGGCCGAGCGCGCGGATCGCCAGATCGCGTGCGAACGCGAGCGGCCCACTGAAGTGATAGATCCGGCCCTGCTGCCGTGCGGTCCGCTGCACCCGCCGCACGCGGGCCCGGCGCGCAGCTCCATATTGTTTGAGCGCGGCGGTGATGCCCGCGGTGCTCTCGGCGGCCTCGAGGCTCAAAAGCCGCGCCAGCACGGCAGCATCCTCGATCGCCATGCCGGCGCCTTGGGCTGCAAAAGGCAGCATCGCATGCACGGCATCGCCGAGCAGCGCCACCGGACCTTTGCTCCAGGGGCAACCATCGGGTACGCCGAACAGCGCCCATTTCCGCCAGCTGTCGACCGGGGCGAGCATCATCCGCGCCGCCGGCGGCCAGCGTGACGCCGCGAACGCGTCCATCACCTCGCGCGGATCGCCGGGCGTGCCCCAGCCCGGCCGGTTCCAGGTGCCGGGCAGCACCGCGACCACGTTGATCTGGCGTCCGCCTGCGATCGGATAGGCGACCAGATGAGCGTTCGCCCCCATCCAGAGCTGCACCCGGCGTGCGGTATACTCCTTGGGCAGCTGCGTGGCCTCGAGCGTGCCGCGCCAGGCGATCAACCCGGAGAAGCGCGGCTGCACCTCAGGAAACAGATGCTGGCGTACCGTCGACCAGATGCCGTCGGCGCCGATCAGGGCGCTGGCAAGATCGCTGCGGCGGATCGTGCCGCTGCGGTGGACGACGGTCAGTCCCTTGGCGTGGGGCGCGACGTCCTCGAAGACCGCACCCAGCTTCAGGTCGATATCGGGATGATCGGCAACAGCGCCGGCGAGTGCCGATTGCAGGTCGGCACGGTGCACCACCCAGTAGGGGGCGCCGGCCCGCGCGGAGGCTGCTTCACCGAGCGGCATGCGCAGCAGCTCGCCGCCGGCGCGCGCGCTCATGATCGAGACCGCCTCGGGGATCACCGCGCGCAACTTGAGGCGGTCGGTGAGGCCGAGCTCGACCAGCACGCGGCTGGCATTGGGAGAGAGTTGCAGGCCGGCGCCGACTTCCTCGAGGCGCTCGGCCTTTTCCAGCACGACGATGCGGAAGCCGCGGGCGGCGAGCGCAAGCGCGGCCGTCAGGCCACCCATGCCGGCGCCGGCGATGACAATCGTTCGGGAGAGCGCCACCCCAGACCGACGGAGGCGGTCAGGCCACCTTGTCCTTCAGGACGCATTCCGGCGGGCGGGCTTCGCCCGGCTTCAGGTCGGCCGCGAAGCGGTACAGCGTCGAGCAGTAGGGGCAGATGATCTCGTTGTCGTTGCCGAGGTCGAGGAACACGTGCGGATGATCGAACGGAGGATTGGCGCCGACGCACATGAACTCTTGCGAGCCGATCTCGATGACGGGGACACCGGCATCGTTATGGAAGTGCGGGACGACATGGTCGGACATCGTAACTCATCCTGGAGTGGCAATGGCGGCAGACACAATCAACGACTGACGCGGCATCTTTAAGGCGCCGCGGACCATACTGGCGGGTGCAGATGATTGCTAGTCCAGCGGAACCGAAAGCTTGCAATTGCCCCATGCTCGTTTGCTCATGCAAATTCGACACAATCTTGAGGCCAGAGAGAAGCCCTTCTTTCGTCGGGGACGTTGTGTCGCAATTTTGGCACACTATGTCTGGGGACGCGTGCAATTTGTGACGAAAGACGAGTCATCAGGCACGAGCGATCCGAGAGTGTCCAGGCTTTCCGCATGAAGTGGCTGCGAATCAGCACAGCGTTGACCGGTATCGCGGCTTGCAGCTTCATGCTCGCGCAGGTCGCGCCGCACGCCCGTGAGGCAGGCGCGATCCTCTCTGCCCAGGATGATCCGGCCGCGCTCTCGGAGCTGAAGCTCGGTGCACTGCTGAGGCAGAACGACCACCTGGTCCAGGACAATATCGAGGCCGCGCTTGCATCAGGCGATGCCGATCTCGCCGACAGTTTCGTCGCGCTGGCGCGTGACCGCAACATCGCGCTCCCCGACGACCTCCTGAGCCGCGTCGAGGACGCCGTGAAATCGGCGAATTCCACCGCGCATTTCGCCAAGCGCTTCGCCACCGGTCTCGTCACCGGCAACGCGGACGATGTCGCGAGCCTGTCGGGAACGGTGGCCGGCGATCTGTTCGTGATCGGCGACGTCAGGGACGTGGTGCGCGAGGGCAAGCATCTGGCCATGGGCGAGGACACCGACCGCCTCGTGCTCTCCCTTGCCGCGGCCGGCCTTGCGGTGACGGCGGCAACCTACGTGTCCGTCGGCGGTACCGCGCCGGTGCGCGCCGGACTGACGCTGGTGAAGGATGCACGGAAGGTCGGACGGCTCGGCGAGGGGCTCGCCGCATGGGCCGGCCGGTCTGCGCGCGAGGTCGTCGACACGCCGGCGCTCCGGAACGCGGTGGCATCAGGCTCGGTGCTGCGGCCGGGTCAGACCGTGAGCGCGATCAAGGCCGCGTTCCGGGCCGAGAAGGCCGGCGCGTTGGTCCGGCTCGGCAAGGATGTCACGCGCGTCGCCGAAAAGACCGGCACGCGCGGCGCGATGGACACGCTGCGGATCGCCGAAGGACCGAAGGACGTCGCGCGCGCGGCGCGGCTTGCGGAAGCGCAGGGCGGCAAGACCCGCGCGATTCTGAAGCTGCTCGGCCGCGGCGCGCTGCTGCTGATCGGCGGCGCGTTCGATCTGACGCTCTGGCTGCTCGGTGCGGCACTGACGCTGTTCGGTCTTCTCTCCTCCATCAAGGCGACCACCGAGCGCCTGACCCAGGCCTGGTGCGATCGCCGGCGCGCGCGGCGGCTCCGCCGCGCGCAGATCGCAGCCGAAGCCGCGCTGGAACGTGCGGCTCTCGAGGCCTAAAGCGCGACGAAATTGGGGTAAATCGTCGGCGCATTCCGGGCTATTGTTTGAGCATGATCTCTGCGCAAGCGCGGTCCGCGTTTGCCGCGAGGAAAAACCGCTGCACACTTTTCCGGATCGTGCTCTAAGATCGAGCTTTCCCCCTCGAAACCTCCGGAACTGATTGATGCCGAGCTTCCACAACGGCGCCATTGAAATTGCCTATCTCGATGAAGGCGAGGGCGATCCGATCATCCTGGTGCACGGTTTTGCCTCCAGCAAGAACGTGAACTGGGTCTATCCGACCTGGGTTTCGGAGCTGCGCAAGAACGGCCGCCGCGTGATTGCGCTCGATAATCGCGGCCACGGCGAAAGCGCAAAGCTCTACGAGCCCGGGCAGTACTCGATTCCCGCGATGGCCGGCGACGTGCTCGCGCTGATGGACCACCTCGCCATCCCGCAGGCCGACATCATGGGCTATTCGATGGGCGGGCGGATGACGGCGTGGCTCTCCCTCAACGAGCCGCAGCGCCTGCGCTCGGCGATCCTCGGCGGCATCGGCATCGGCGGCCTGATCGAGGGCACCGGACCCGGCGAGAACGTCGCCAAGGCGCTGGAAGCACCCTCGCTCGACGACGTCACCGATCCCGTCGGCCGCACCTTTCGCGCTTTTGCCGATCAGACGCGCTCCGATCGCCGTGCGCTCGCCGCCTGCCTGCGCGGCACGCGCGAGCTCATGACCAGGGACGAGGCCGCGCGCATCGAGGTGCCGGTGCTGATCGCGGTCGGCAGCGCCGACGACGTCGCAGGAAGTGCCAGCGCGCTCGGCGCGATCATCCCTGGTTCGGAAGTGCTCGATATTCCCAATCGCGATCACATGCGTGCGGTCGGCGACAAGGTCTACAAGATCGGCGTGCTCGATTTCCTCTCACGCCGCGGCTGAGGCAATGCTGTCTGAGGCGGTCGGGTTGTCCTGAAATGTCCCATCACAAGGGGCCATCCGCTCGCAAAGGGCCAAAAGCCGACGTTCACTCGCCCTGACTCCTCTCAGGGGAGCGGAGAGACCGCCCGCACAATGCGGTCTCCCGCGGGTCGATCTATTTCGCAGGAGGTTTGTCGTAGAGAGGCTTACCTTTGTCGACGATATGCACCGTGAGAAGCTTCACGGTTTTGTCGCCGACGACCTTGAAAGCTCCGTGGGGCACTTCGCGGACGTTAACGGCAGCTATACCGGTTGGGAACGGCACTTGCTTCCCATCGGGAAGTTCGATCGTGCCGCCCTCTAAGACGTAGAATGACTCCTCTCCGTGGTGAATGTGGAGGGTTGAGACGTCACCCGGTTTGATCTCAGAAATGCTGGTGATGACTTCCATGTTTGTGCCTGAGAGATCAGCGCGCTTCAGCTCCTTACGGAATGGAGAGTCCTGCGCCTTAGCGGGTACGGCCAAAAGAAATGCAAACAGCAGTCCGATTATCATCTTCATCGCAATTCCCCGTTTTCCGATCGGCGGAAATCGCAGATCGCGAAAATTAAGCCCGATCAGCGGCCGCGACTCAAGATTGATTTTCTGTGCGTTGCACCACGTCCGCTCCCTCCCCACTCCCTCAGGGAGGTCGCGCAGAAAATAGGGGATGTCAGCAGCGAGTTACGAGCAAACGTGCAAGAGCGCCTGGAGTTCGCCACGGGCTGTCATTGGACTCTCGTTCTTTGCCGAGGCGGATAGGCTGCTGAACGCCAAGTCAATAGCAATCGCTGCTCGGACGAAACCAAGCGCGATGACTCGTCATCCCAATCTCATCGCGCTTTGACGTCCTCGCCCAGCCGCCGCGCCGCGGCCATCAGCACCACGAACGTCGCCACCCACACCATCCGCGCGCCGTAGCGGTCGTGCGGGCCGGAGATCACGCCGCAGATGAACGCGTTGCCGAGTAGCGCCAGCGTCACCGTCGCCGCCAGCAGCGTCAGATCGTCCAGCCGGCGTTTCGCCAGCGCATCTGCGAGCAGCAGAACCAGCGCCAGCATCGAGGCCAGCGCGACGGGGACATGCAGCCAGTTGACGTCATCGAAGTTGATGTCCCAGTGCTGCTGCCGCGCCGCCCGCATCGGAGCGACCTGCGCGGGGATGTAGCGCTCGATGATGCCGTAGGTGTGCGGGATCCAGCCATTGATGCCTTCGCCGGTCGCCACATGCAGCAATTGCTGGCCCATCGCGCGCAACGCCGCGCCGGCCTGCCAGGCCGGATAATCCGCGAGCGAATGCACGACGATGTAGCCCATCTCCTCGTTGAGCCCATCGAACCGGCCGAGCGTGTTGAACATGCTCTTGCCCCACAGGAACTCGTCGGCGGTCGCCGGGAGCTCGTTGCGATAGGGGCAGAGCTTGTAACGTTCGCGCAGGCAATGGTCGTTGAGATATTGTGCGACGATGCCGTCCTGCATCATGCGGCCGAAGGCGACGCCGTAACCGCCGGGAGTCCAGGCCAGCTTGCCGGACAGTGCGCAATTGGCCGACACCAGCATCAGGCCGCCGGCAACGATGGAGAGGCTCGCCTGCGCTAGTCCGGCAAGCGGCAGGCGTTTGCCCATGAACGGCCGCACCATCAATCCGGCGACGCACAGGCCGAGCAGCACGCCGAGCGTGGCGCTGTGGGTCGCCGCGGCAAAGGAGGTGAAGGCGAACAGCGCGACCTTTTCCCGCGTCGATGTCCTGCCGGCGCCGACGACCAGCAGGAACAGCGACAGGACCGAGAGCCCGGCAAAGATGTCGGTCAGCAGCATGCTCGCAAGCCAGGGCAGCGCGGTCGACAGGATCAGGCCGAGGCTGATCGCGACGAAGCGGAAGGTCTGCATCATCGAGAGGACACGAAGTGTGAGCTGCAGCAGCCACAGCGTCGCCAGGGACTGGACGGCGAGATTGATCCAGAAGCCGAAACCCTCGCCATAATGCAGATAGAGGCCGAACACCGTGGAGCGGCTGGGCACGAGATAGCCCTCATACCAGCGCGCCAGATAGCCGCCGGTATCCCATTGCAACAGCGGATAGCCGTTCCAGACCGCCGGCGCGATCATCAGGAGGGGCAGGGCCACCGTCGCCAGCCGCAGCCAAAACGTATCAGCGGCGCGCGCGCGCAATTGTTCGGTGGTGATGCTCAAATCCGCTCCCGTCCTCGCTCGGACATGACCGCAATAAAGGCTCAGAGAGAATTCACCAATAGTTTGACGCCGCCCCGCTTGAATTTGGCAAAACTCTGACCACTTTGAGCCGACCTTGCACTTCGGGGCGTCAGAAGAAATTGTTGTGTTTCAAAGCCTTGGCGTGCCCCCGTGGGGCGAGGTGCTGTTCACTCTCAGGCAAGCCCGTCAGGACTTTGTCGCCTAGACTGTGCTATACAGCCCGCAAAAGACGCCCATTCGAGAGAGCAAATTCCCATGGCAGTGCATCAGGTCAATCCGGGAGGAAAGCTCGCATCGCTCGATCCGATCTGGGACCGGATCCGGAGCGAAGCGGAGGACATCGTCCGTCGCGAGCCGGAGCTTGCGACCTTCATCTATTCGGCGGTGCTGCATCATGGCCGCCTGGAAGATTCGGTGGTCCACCGCGTCGCCGACCGGCTCGATCACTCCGCACTGTCGGGCGACCTCGTGCGCCAGGCTTATATCGAGGCGCTGCGCGACGACCCTGATATCGGCAACGCCTTCCGCGCCGATCTCGTTGCCGTCTACGACCGCGATCCCGCAACCTCGCGCTTCATCGATCCCTTGCTCTACTTCAAGGGCTTTCACGCCATCCAGACCCATCGCCTTGCGCACTGGCTCTATCTCAAGGGCCGTAAGGATTTCGCATACTACCTTCAGAGCCGATCGTCGGCGGTGTTCCAGACCGACATCAATCCCGCCGCGCGCATCGGCCGCGGCATCTTCCTCGACCACGCCACCGGTTTCGTCTGCGGCGAGACGGCCGTCATCGAAGATGACGTCTCGATCCTGCACGGCGTCACCCTCGGCGGCACCGGCAAGGAGAACGAGGACCGTCATCCCAAGATCCGCCATGGCGTCTTGATCGGCGCCGGCGCGAAGATCCTCGGCAATATCGAGATCGGCCATTGCGCCCGCATCGCTGCCGGCTCGGTCGTGGTCAAGCCGGTGCCGCACAACGTCACGGTTGCAGGAGTGCCCGCCAAGATCGTCGGCGAAGCCGGCTGCGCCGAGCCGTCGCGCACGATGGATCAAATGATCAACGCCATGGGACTTTAATCTCCGCTCGACCGGAACGGGGCCGGTTTTCCGGCCCTTTCCGTCCCAAATTTCTTTGGCAATTCATGCTGGCGGTTCGCCGCGTCTCGTCGTAAACCCCGCCAACCCATTTTCGATTGGAGACTGCCGTGGACGTCAAGGAAGTGAGAAAGCTCGACGCGTATCTGAAGCGCGTATTCGGCAATCCCAAGATTCGCGTCGTGCCGCGGCCGAAGAAGGACGATTCCGCCGAAGTCTATATCGGCGAGGAATTCATCGGCGTGCTGTTCGTCGACGACGAGGACGACGATCGTTCGTTCCAGTTCCAGATGGCGATCCTCGAGGACGATCTCGTCGATCAGGAGTAGTTGTCGCTACGCCGCCGTTGCGGGCGAAGAAACCTTTGCCGTGTGCGGCGCTATCGTGTCCCGGACGCGCTGCAACGCCCATGAGCGCGCTTGATCTCTTCAAAGAGGCGAATGTCGCGATCGATGCGCTGCCTAGTTCGCGCACGTGTCTGTTAGAGCCAACCCCGGCGGCTTCAGGAAGCGCATGATGGCATCATGCTCCCGTTTTGCCCGACGGATCAAGTCTTGTTCGAAAAATACGAAGTCGTGCCAGGCACTTGGCTACTATGCATGGGGTTGTTTTCGAACTTTTTGTTTTGGAAGGCCCCCGCTCAGCCCCGTGGCCCGCGCAACTGCGCCGTCAGCCTGTCCATCGCCTCCGCCACGTCGCGCCATTGCGACAGCCAGCTGCGGGGAAAGCGGAAGGTGAGGTCGGCGCCGCCGACGCGGCGCTCCGAGAGGCACATGCCCGGGGTGGCCGCATCGCGGGTACAGCGCGCCGTCAGCGCGGGGCTTGCAGCGGAATAGAGGTCCTCGCTGCCGTAGGGCGTGTCGGTGCGGAACATCCGCATCGTCAGGCCGTCCACAGGCATCGCCGCGGCCTGGTCGAGATAGCGCGGATAGATCGTTGCGGTTCGCTGCTCGGGCGAGAGCGCCTCGTGATGGGCCGCGATCGACAGGAAGATGCGGTCGATCGATTGCACCGCCGCTTCCGCCGTGTCGGCAGTGACGTGCCTGGGCGCGCCGGGCGGCTCCAGCGAGGGGTAGAGGAAGTCGAGATCGATGCGTTCCTGCGGCCCCGAGTGCCGCTGGATCTTCATGCGGATCGCGGTCACCGGCAGGTTGAACAGCGTGCCGCCGACGCTCACCGGCAGCTTGTCCGGGGCGTCCGCGCCCCGGCTGCCCCAGGTCGGCCACAACAGGTAGGCGACGAGCGCGACCGCGCATGCCGCGGCAGTGCCGGCGAGCGCGACGGGGACGACATGCGCCCGGGGGCGCGTGCGGGGGGACCTGAGGGGAGCTACCGAGAACACCGTCATGAATCGCGCAAGTCGAGCCGGAGGTCGGCCGATGGCCGACGAATCAGCGCCGAATATGCCACGCGACGGCGAGTTCGCGCAGCGTTCGCGGCTGCGGGAAGCGGGGACGGCTCTGCGCGGACCGGCCGGTCGCGTTAACCTTCCCTTAAGGATAATGTAGCGTTAACCGGCACTTTTTGTCACAGGATGGCACCTCGCGTTGCGTAAGGGCGGACCGTTCCGATGACACCTGAAGCTCTCAACACTTTCTTCTCGATCTGCATCGGTTTTGCGCTCGCGGGCGCGCTCGTGAACGGATACCAGGCGCTCGCGCAGCGGCCCGCCGGCTTCGGCCTGTTGCAGGACGGTGTGGCGCCGAAAACCTTTGCGGCGGTTCCGTTCCTGGTGTTCGCCGCGCCCTTCATCATCATGCGCAACACGCTGCGCGGCATGCGCGTGGAAAGCCGCCGCGTCGAATTCGTGATGATGGCGACCCTCATCGCCGGGTTCTGGAGCATGATGAGCGGCACCTTCTTTCTGATGACGCTGCGCGCGGCCGGCCTCCTGGTCTGATGCCCGCGTCTTGATCGCGGCCGGCCCTTTGCGTCCAGGCTGCCGTTTGGCTATGCCAGTGGTCAACGCGACAGGAGACCTCCATGGCGATCTACGAGCTCGATGGGCAGGCGCCCGACCTTCCCGCCGACGGCAATTATTTCATCGCCGAGACCGCCACCGTGATCGGCCGGGTGCGCCTGAAGCCGGGCGCGAGCGTCTGGTTCGGCGCGGTGCTGCGCGGCGACAATGAGTGGATCGAGATCGGCGAGGGCGCCAACGTGCAGGACGGCTCGACCTGCCACACCGATCTCGGCTTTCCGCTTGTCATCGGCAGGAACTGCACGGTCGGCCACAACGTCATCCTGCACGGCTGCACCATCGAGGAGGGCGCGCTGATCGGCATGGGCTCGATCGTGATGAACGGGGCAAGGATCGGCCGCAACAGCATCGTCGGCGCCGGCTCCGTCATCACCGAGGGCAAGGAGTTCCCCGAGCGCTCGCTGATCATCGGCTCGCCGGCGCGCGTGATCCGCACGCTCGACGACGCTCAGGTGCAGAAGATGGGAAGTGCGGCGAGGTTTTACGTCGCCAACGGTCCGCGCTTCAAGCAAGGCTTGAAGCGGATCGGCTGAGAACGTGCCGGCGCGGCCCGCCTCCAGGCAGGGCTCGGTACGGTAAAAATACCGGCGCGTCCTTTAATCGTGAAGCAGTTCGCGGATCAAGAGCGAGGTGCCGCATCTGCACCGTCACGACGAGACCGGACATCTTGCGCTCGCCAAAGGGATCGCGGTCGGTCATCGTGATTTGCCTCCCTCGCTTTCAAGCTGTGACGGCATTTGTTCCGGAACAGGTCTTGATCGCGGCCGTTGACCGGCAAAGGAGCATTTGCAATGGCCAGACCGTCCGCAACCGGCTCAATCAAGACCACGATCATGATCCTCGCACTCGCGGCGGTGCCGGCCGTCTCATTGGCGCAAGCGACCGGCGGCTCTGCCGGATCGAGCGGAGGCTCGGTGGGAACGACCGGAGGTTCGATGGGATCGACCGGAGGCGTTGGCAACTCGCCCGCTCCGCCGCCCGGGACCAACAGCCTGGGTACGGCTCAATCATCCGGTCCGGGATCCGGAGTCACCACCGGCGCCGGCACAGGTGGGGAGACTGATGCCACCGTCAACGCCGAGAACCGGCGGCTCGACAAGAAAATGAACAGCATCTGCCGCGGCTGCTGAATGCTCGCGCGGAAGTGAGACAGTGTGGCTGTCCGGAATGCCTGGGTGACGTTAGCTTGATCCTGCTTTGAAGCGCGTATCCGCGCGGAGGATCGAGTAATGTTACGCAAGATGGTGACGGCGGCGCTGACCGCCGCGGCAGTCGGGCTGTCAGCGCCGCAAGTGGCCGAGGCGCGGGGCGGTTTCGGGCATGGTGGAGGCTTCCATGGCGGTGGTTTCCATGGTGGGGGCGGTTGGGGGCACCGGCATTGGCATGGCGGCGGCTTCTGGCCAGGGTTCGCGATCGGGGCGGGTTTCGTCGGTGCCGGCTACTACGGGAGCTATTACGGCTACGGCTACCCCTACTACGGTGATCCCTACTATTATGGCGCCGGCTACGACGACGGTTATGGCGGCTGCTATGTCGCACGGAAGCGTGTCATGAGGCCATCGGGATGGCGGTACCGTCGGGTCGACGTCTGCGAGTGAGGCGGTACGCCTGCTAAAGAACAAGGCCGTTGACGCAGTATACCGTCAACGACCTTGCCAGCCCCGGATATTGAAATCGGCTCACGCCATCCGGTAACCGCGAGCATCGCGCGGAATCATACGAGCGAATGTGATCCAGTTCACAAGTGGCGAAAATAAAGTTCCCGTCGCGCCCTGATCAGGTCAGCCGCGCGAGTTCTTGCGTGCGCTGGCGTGGACGCGGGATCGGGTAGGTTTCCTGCGGGTAACCGATGGCGTTTCGACCTCGGTCGACCGTGCACTGGCAAAGGACTGCCGCAGGCCGTCAATGGATTCGTTCAGGCTTGCGACCTGCTCGGACAGGCGCTTGGTGTCGGCCTGTTGCGCCGCCATCAGCCGCTTCATCGTCTGGAGCTGGTCCTGCACCACCTGAAGCTGGTCGATTGATTCCTGCTGGGTTGCTTCGAGCCCTTTGGTTTTCTCAACCAGCTGCTCGGATGCCTGGACCGTGCGGGCCTGGAGCTGTCGCGATGCCACCACCCGGTCGGTCTCGGGGGCGGCGCCGGTATAGGCACGCCAGATCCCGATTGAAGTCACCCCCGCGATCAGGAGCAACAGGGCTGCAGCGGTCAGCGCGATGGGCTGGGCGCCAAGACGAAGGAGGGGGTTGGACGGTGTGTCCTGGGCGAGATCGATCATCGCTGACAAAACCCAACAGAAACTTGGCGAGTGGCGAAGACCGGCAACTCAGAGGGGTCACCGGGGGCGTCCCGAAAACGCTACGTTTCGGCAAGGAATGGGACCAAAAAGAGGCTGAGAGCCAAAAAACCAGTGATCAGCGGGCCTTGCGGGCTCCAGGGCACCGTAAGGCGCAGGATCAAGGCTGAAACTGCGAAAAGGGCCCGGAATAGCTCTTCGCGCGCGGCGCTGCGTAGGGGCCGAGGCGGGATGTCTTCAGTCCCAGCCGCACCAGTGATTCCGCCAACGTCACCGCGGCAGCGACGCCGTCGACGACAGGTAGGCCGTGTGTTTCGGCGAGCTCGCTGGCGAGATCGGCCATGCCGGCGCAGCCGAGCACGATGGCTTCCGCGCGGTCGTCGCGGATCGCAGCCGTGATCTCCGCAGAGATCTTGCCGAGCGCATCGGTGTTGCGCTGCTCGAGCGCCAGCACCGGCACCTCGGCGGCGCGGACCCGGGCGCAGCGATCAGAAAGGCCGTATTTCCTTAAGTTATGCTCGATCGGCACGATGGAGACGCCGAGCGTCGTCACGACGGCAAAACGCGCGGCGATCAGGCTCGCGATGTGGAAACCGGCTTCACCAATGCCGATCACCGGTGCCTTCGCCACCGCACGCGCCGCATCTAAGCCGGTGTCGTCGAAACAGGCGATGATGTGCGCCTCCGCGCCATCGCGGTCGGCCTCGCGGATACAGCCGAGCATGCCGGGAACAGCGAAGGCCTCATCGTAAAACCCCTCGATCGAGACTGGGCCCATCGTCGGCTGACGCGCGTCGATCACGGTGCCGGGGAGGGCAACGCTGCGCGCCGCAGCGGCGATCTTCGCGGTCATCGACGCGGTGGTGTTGGGATTGACGACGTGCAGTCGCATCGTGATCAGACAAGTCCCTCGTCAGACGAGCCCTTTGCCGGCGTCCGAACCCTTGGCCGCCTGCCGCTTGTTGAGCATGT
The DNA here is from genome assembly GCF_045571455.1 of Bradyrhizobium sp. STM 3561. Lineage (NCBI taxonomy): Bacteria > Pseudomonadati > Pseudomonadota > Alphaproteobacteria > Hyphomicrobiales > Nitrobacteraceae > Bradyrhizobium > Bradyrhizobium sp. STM 3561. The sequence goes on along the minus strand of NZ_CP120695.1, from coordinate 3,947,075 downwards.
GGATGGTGCCGAGCGCAAGCGTGATCACCGCGAATGACACTGCCGAGATCACGGTGCCGAGCGCGTAGATGTCGGGGTTGGTCACCGTAGTGGTGAGGCCCTGCAGATCCAGCGGCAATGTATTGACCGCGCCGATCGCCTGGCTGGAGCGCGCGAGCTCGTCCCAGGACAGCGTGAAGCCGAACAGGCCGATGCCGATCACCGAGGGCAGGATGATCGGCAGCACGACGTGTCGGAAGGTCTGCCACGGCGTCGCCCCGAGATCGCGCGCGGCTTCCTCTAGGCGCGGATCGAATCGGTTGAAGATCGCAAACATGATCAGCAGGCCGAACGGCAGCGTCCAGGTCAGATGTGCGCCCAGCCCCGAGGTGAGCAGGCCCATCGAGGTCTCGAAATTCTCGTTCCAATGCGCCTTGATCAGATCGTCGATGATGCGGAATTCGAGCGAGATGCCGAGCGAGGTGATGATCGAGGGCACGATGAGGCTCGCAATCGCCGAATAGAACAGGATGCTCTGTGCCTTGAATTTTCTGCGGAAAGCCATGCCGGCCGCGACCGACAGCACGACGGTGACGATCATCACGATCACCCCAAGCAGCAGCGAGCGGCGGAAGGCTGCACCGAGATCGACGATGCCGGTGCCCTGGAACAGTTTTGCGATCCAGAAGGTCGACACGCCGTTCATCGGGAAGGTGAGGCCGCCTTGCGGTCCCTGGAACGACAGCACGTAGATCGCGATCATTGGCCCATAGAGAAACAGCACATAGGCCGCGAAGAAGATCGCGAGCACGTAGAAAGAGCGCGGACGTCCTTCCTTCATGCGTTAGAGCTCCTTCTTGATGTCGACGATGCGCGACATCATGGTGATGATCAGGAAGGTGATCGCGAGCAGGATCACGGCGTTGGCCGCGGCGGCGGGAAATTGCAGCGCATTCACCCGCGTCTCGATGATCTTGCCGGCCGCCGCGATCTGCTGGCCGCCCATCACGCCGATGGTGATGAAGTCGCCCATCACGATGGTGATGACGAAGATCGAGCCGATCACGATGCCGGGCTTCGCCAGCGGGATGATGACGTTGACGAGGGTCTGGAAGCCGGTGGCGCCGGCGTCATAGGCCGCCTCGATCAGAGACTTGTCGATGCGCACCATCGAGTTGAAGATCGGCACCACCATGAAGAAGGTGAAGAGGTGCACCAGCGCCAGCACCACGGAGAATTCGGAGAACAGGAGCCATTCCAAGGGATGGTTGATCAGTCCCATCTTCATCAGGCCGGAGTTCACGAGGCCGTTGCGTCCGAGCAACGGGATCCAGGCGATCATGCGGATCACGTTGGAGGTCCAGAACGGGATCGTGCAGAGCAGCGACAAGCCCATCTGCCAGGTCTTGGACTTGACGTGGAAGGCGAGGAAGTAGGCGACCCAGAAGCCGAGGAAGAGGGTGATGGCCCAGACCATGAAGCAGAGCTTCAGCGTCATCACATAGGTCTTGCCGATCGTGCAGAGGTCGGGAAGCTGCGCGATGCAGCCCTCGAACGTATCGGTGTAGCCGCGGCCGGAGAAAGCCGGCAGCAGCTGATATTCGTTGTAGTCCCAGAACGAGACGATGACGACGAAGACGAGCGGAATGAGGAAGAAGGCGAGAAACACCAGCATCATCGGCCCGGCCTGGAGCCAGGAGATGAATGACGGCGACAGGCGCGTCGGCTTTGCGGCGCGCGCTGTGCCCGACCCCGGGAGCAAGCCCGGGGTAGCCTCTTGCAGGACTTCTTCCGACATGTCCATTACGCCGCGATGAACTCGTTCCACTTGCGGACCATGTAGTCGTTCTCGTCCATCACGGCGTTCCAGCAGGCGACCGCACCCATGCGGTCTTCGTAGGAGCCGCCGTCGCGCACCGCGCCGGCCTTTTCCAAGAGCGAGCCGTCGGGCGCCTTGATGTCCTTCTCGGCCGGCTTGCCTTCCATCCAGTACGCCCACTCGTAGGGCTCCATGTGTGCCTTCGCGGTGGAGAGCACTGCGGAGTAATAGCCCTGGCGGTTGAGATAGGCGCCGGCATAGCCGGACAGGAACCAGTTGACGAACTCGTAGGCCCAGTCGAGCTTCGCGCCCGACACGCCCTTGGAGACGCAGAAGCCGGAGGCCCAGGAGCGGTAGCCTTCCTTGAGCGGCTGGAAGGTGCAGGGGATGCCCATCGAGCGGACCTTAGTGACGGCCGGCGACCACATCGACTGGATGACGGTTTCGCCCGAAGCCATCAGGTTGACGCTCTCATTGAAGTCCTTCCAGAAGGCGCGGAACTGGCCGGCTTTCTTGGCGTCGGTCATCACCTTCATGGTGAGATCGATCTCCTCCTTGGTCATGTTGCCCTTGTCGGCATATTTGTACTTGCCGGAGGCTTCCACGACCATGGCGGCATCCATGATGCCGATCGAGGGGATATTGAGGATCGAGGCCTTGCCTTTGAATTCGGGATTGAGCAGCTCGGACCAGGAGCTGATCGGCCGCTTGATCAGGTCGGGGCGGATGCCGAGCGTGTCGGCGTTGTAGACGGTCGGGATCAGCGTCACGAATTCGGTCGCCGACGTCGCGAACTTCTTGGAGTCCTTGCCTTCCAGATAGAGCACCTTCCAGGGTGCCGTGCCCTGGCCGCCGATCTTCTTGCCGCCGGGCGTCTCGCCTTTGGTGAAGACGGGCGTGATGTTGTCGAACTCCTTGATCTTCTTGGCGTCGAGCGCGAGGATGTTGCCCGACGGCACCAGCTTCTTCAGCGAGAAATATTCGGTGTCCAGCACGTCGAAGGAGTTCGGCTGGGTCATCACGCGCTTGGTGACGTCGTCGGTGGTCGCGGTGATGTATTCGATCTTGATGCCGGTGTCCTTCAGGCACTGCTTGGAGATGTCGTCGCCCTCGTTCACGGCGGTGCCGAGATAGCGCAGCACCTTCGCGTCGGCCGATTTCACGTAGGGAAAGCCGGTGATCGCACCGGAGCCGGCGGCAAGGCCCGCGAGACCCGCGGTGCCCTTGAGTAGCGTGCGGCGGCTGACGCCGGTCGTCCTGGTGGTCTCGCTCATGTCAGTCACTCCTCTGTTGCGCATTCCAGTGATCGATCGGCGCTATTGCAGGCGTTGCGCCTTGGCGGGATCCCAGGTGGCCAGCACGCGATCGCCCGGACGGAACGGGTGGACGTCGAAGGTGGCCTCGGGAACATGGGAGAACAGGGCGGTGCCGTCGTCGAGCGTGAGCGAGACGGCGATATAGGAGCCCTGGTACTCGGTCTGCGTCAGCAGCGCCGGCGCACCGAAGGCGCCGTCGGCCAACGGCACGATGCCGAGCTGATCGGCGCGCACGGCGATGAGATTGCCGGCGTCGCTGATCACGTTGTGGCCGCCGATGAAGCGCGCCACGAATTCGGTGCGGGGATGGTGGAAGATCTCGCGCGCCGTGCCCTGCTGCTCGATCCGGCCGTGATTCATCACAACGATGTGGTCGGCGAGCGCCATCGCCTCTTCCTGGCCGTGGGTGACCTGGATGAAGCTGATCCCGAGCTCGCGCTGCAGCCGCTTCAGCTCGCCGCGCATCTTCACCCGCAGGAAAGGATCGAGCGCCGACAGCGGCTCGTCGAGCAACAGGATCTGCGGCTCGGTGATCAGCGCGCGGGCGAGGGCGACGCGCTGCTGCTGACCGCCGGAGAGCTGCGCCGGCAGACGGCCCGCATATTGGCTCATCGCGACCAGCTCGAGCAATTCACCGGCGCGCTTGTGCCGCGTCGGCTTGTCGATGCCGCGCATCTTCAAAGCGAATGCGACGTTGTCGAGCACGGAGAGGTGCGGAAACAGCGCATAGGACTGGAACATCATCGCGGTGCCGCGCTTGGCGGGCTCGAGGTCGGTGACGTTCTGCGCGCCCAGGATGATGTCGCCCGCGCTGACCGCCTCGTGGCCGGCGATCATGCGCAGGGTCGAGGTCTTGCCGCAGCCGGAGGGGCCGAGCAGGCAGCAATAGGTGCCGGCCGGAATCTTCAGATTGACGTTATCGACCGCCAGCGTGGTGTCGTAGCGCTTGGTGACGGCGACCAGTTCGAGAGCGGCGGGAGTGGCCATGGCGTGTCCGAGGAGGGGCGATGCGTCTCGCCTCTCTCCGCAAGGTCCGTGCCAACAGCCCGCGGCTGTGCGAATTTCCAAAACTGTGCAGCGGAGTCAGATCGTTAGGTCAGTTCCGGCCCCCGGTTGGCTGGCCACCACCTGCGCAGTCATCTGCACACAAAACGGGCGAAGATTGTATAAAGTTTCGCCTGTGATTGGATACAGCTCGTCGACTAACATTCGAGGCCGAACGCCTGTCGATCGAGCTCCCGCCCCCCATGGCCGCCAAGACCCGCCAAAAACCCGATGCGCCAGATGCGAGCGATCGCGTCAGCCGTATCCGGGAGGGCGTGACCGCGGCGATCCTCGAACATCGCCTGCTGCCCGGCACCAAGCTCGGTGAGGACGAGATCGGCGAGATCTACGGCGCGAGCCGTACGCTGGTGCGCACCGCGCTGCAGCAGCTCGCACATGAGGGCATCGTCAACATCGAGAAGAACCGCGGCGCCTTCGTCGCGCGGCCGACGCCCGCCGATGCCCGCGAAGTGTTCGAGGCGCGCCGCCTGATCGAGCCTACCATCGTGGACCGCGCGATCGATGCCGTTTCGCCGGCCTGGCTCGATCGCCTCGGCCAGCATCTTGCCGAGGAGCGCGAAGCGGAATTGCGCGGCGATGCGCGCGCCTCGGTGCGGCTCTCCGGCGAGTTTCATCGTCTCGTCGCCGAGATGAGCGGCCACGGCATCTATCTCGGCTTTCTGAAGGAGCTGATCGCGCGCTCCTCGCTCATCATCCTGCTCTACCGCCGCCACGACACGCCGGCCTGCGGCACCGATCATCACGCGGGAATCGTCGCCGCGATCCGCAAGCGCGACAAGGCGCGCGCGGGGGCCTTGATGCTGTCGCACCTGAACGAGATCGAGGCGGAGCTGTTCCTGAAGGATCCCGCCGCCGACGAGCTGCGGCTGGCGGATGTGCTCGGCGCCTGACCGGTACCGCGCGGGGTTGCGGTCGCGCCCGCGACGCCGCATCAGCGGCTGAGTTCGCTTTCAGCGGCGAGCTGCCCGTCAGGCGTGATTTCGTATTCGCCGTCGTGCTTGGTCATCCATCCTGACCTGACCATCTCTCGTGCAAGCTGTATGGAGCAGATCGGATGATTGCCTCCCGGATGATACAGCCTGTCATTGCGGACGAGCAGGTGCCCGTACAACTGAGCCTGACGCAGCGCCCTGCGCATTCCGGGTGATGGAGTTTTCATGCGGTTTCATGCGCGAGCACGATGAAGGTTCCTAATCGATGAGGTGAGCACGGTCACGTTCCGCTCGCCGGCCGGCGACAGGAACCCTGATCGTACCACATCGTTTGTTCTTCCGAGGAGAACTGCCATGAACGTACGGGACGAGCACACCCGATCGCCTTGGATGGATATCTCGGTCGCAGACGCGCCGGCGCTATCCGGGACCGTGGGAGCGGACGTCGCCGTTGTCGGCTCCGGAATTTCCGGATTATCGGTCGCCTATGAGCTTGCCAGCCACGGACGTTCGGTCGTGGTGCTGGACCGCGGCGGCATCGGCAGCGGGATGACGGCGCGTACCACCGCACACCTGGCGACGGCGCTCGACGACGGTTACGACGAGTTGTTGAGGGTGCGAGGCCCCGACTGTGCCCGCCACTACTATCAGAGCGTCGTGACCGCGATCGATCGCGCCGAGGCCATTCAGCGCATCGAGCACATCGATTGCGATTTTCAACGCGTGGACGGTTACTGGGTGCAGGCGCCCGAAACGCCAGCATCCGAGCTGGACGAGGAATTGGATTGCTGTCTCAGGCTGGGGATTCCCGTCGAAAATTACGTCGAGCCGACCCCGTTCCATGCCAACGGCCAGATGCGTTCGCTGCGTTTTCCGCGCCAGGCGCGCCTGCATCCCACCAAATATCTCGCTGGTCTCGCGAGCGCACTGGAGCGCCGGGGCGCCAGGCTCTACGCCGACACCTGTGTCGAGAGCATCCGTCAACGCCAAGGCGACATGGTCGTGACGACCGCCTCAGGCCACGAGGTCCACGCCGCCGACGTGGTGGTCGCGACGAACTCGCCCGTCAATGTGCAGGTCGCGATCCACACCAAGCAGGCGCCTTACCGCACCTATGCGCTCGCCGCGAAGATCGCGGCCGGAGCGCTGGAGGACGCGCTCTATTGGGATACGCTCGATCCCTATCACTATGTCCGACTCCAGCCGTTCTCCACCGACGAGCATCTCGTGATCATCGGCGGCGAAGACCATAAGTCGGGCGAAGCGAACGACGGCGCACAACGCCTTGATGCGCTCGAACGCTGGGGGCGCGAGCGATTGCCGGACCTGCGCGAGGTCACTCATCGGTGGTCCGGCCAGGTGCTGGAGCCGATCGATTTCGCCGGCTTCATCGGCCGCAGTCCCGGCGAAGAGCATCTCTACGTCGTCAGCGGCGATTCAGGGCAGGGGATCACGAACGGGCTCGTTGCCGGCTTGTTGGTGACGGATCTGATCACGATTGGCGCGAGCCCGTGGGAAGAGGTCTACGCTCCGACGCGGAAGATCCACAAGAACATCGGCGAGTTCATCAGCGAGAACATCACGCCGCTGAAGAATTTCGCGGAATATCTCACCGCGAGTGAGATCGCGAGCGTCGAACATTTGCGGCCGGGCGAGGGGCGCCTCGTCCGCAGCGGCCTGAAGAAGATCGCTGCGTGCCGCGACCGGAACGGGCAATTGCACTTGCATTCGGCAAGCTGCACCCATCTCGGCTGCGTCGTGCACTGGAATTCACTCGAACAGTGTTGGGATTGCCCGTGTCACGGATCGCAGTTTGCGCCCGACGGCACCGCGCTCAACGGCCCCGCAGTGTCGCCGCTGGGCGAGGCCGACAAGCCCGCCAATCTTGAAGCCGCAGAGTGAGTGGTCATCCCCCCGAAAAAGTTGCGGCCAGCCATTGGGGGATGGCTGGCCGCGCGCGAACCGGTCTGGGACGGGGAGGGGTGGGGATGTGACCGGGCCGCGTAACTCGTTGTCTCGTTCCTACTGATCCTTCGCGCTGGCGGTGGAGACCGCCGGCTTGGTATCGCCCAGCGAGACCCACACGTTGGGATCGCTCTGCGACTGGCGCTTGACGAAGCGGTAGCCGGTCTCCGTCCAGGCGACGACGTTCTCGTTCTGGTTGTCGAGAATGAACTCGCCCTTGTCGGTCTTCACCGTCAGCACCGCGTGGCCTTCGCCCTTCTTATCGCGCACCACGGTGATGAGCAGGGCCTGGCGCGGCCATCCGGCATCCATCAGCATCTTGCGCTTCAACAGCACGTAGTCTTCACAGTCGCCGTAGCCGTCGGTCGGCAGCGACCACCTCTCGATCACGCCCCAGTGCTCCTGGTCGGTCAAAGGCTTGATGGTCTCGTTGACCCAGCGATTGACCTTGACGAGGTCGCGCCACGCGGCCTGTGACATCACAATGTCGCGCGGCTGCATCGGCGCACCCTGGCACTGGGCAGCATTGTCCGCGCAGAACTCGACCCAGCCGATCGGTGCACGCGTGGTGTCGCCGAGGCTCGCGTAGAGCAGACGGCCTTCGCCGGCCTGCGCTGCCGCGCTGATCCCGAAGAGCATGGCGACAATCGCCAGCCTCTTCCCCTGTCCCTTGAAGTCAAACATTGCGGCCCCCGTTTCTTGTTGGGACCACGTTTGGCACGGAGCTTTTGAGTTGCCGCTAAGTCAACCAAGTCAAGTCGAGACGAATGCAAGTAAAAGGCGCGGCGAATTCGATCTATACTTGAATCGAATTCAAATAAAATTCGATATGACTGCAATTGATTCAAATTTTATCCATTAACGGGGAAACGCCGGCGGAAGCGTTGTTTGCGGGCATCTACAACCCACGCGTTAACCGCGGGGCGGCTTGCCGCAAGACATGAAAAAGGCGGCGTCCGCATCGCGGAGGCCGCCTTCGAGCCTGGAAATGCCGAAGTTTTCGCGTCCTTGCGTTTTACCGCGCGGTAACGCTCTCTTCGAGTGTCTCGGCCGGCTGCTCGTGCATGAACTCCAGCGCAAAGCCGTCTTCGAGGTTTCGGACCACGCGGCCCTGGACCCGGCCGAGCAGAACCGTCGATTTCAGCGGCGGCCGGTTCTCCGCGGCGATGGCCGCGCCCGACAGCGAGAGGTCGATGATGCGGCAGGTCATCTTGGTGCCGTCCTCGAGCGTCAGCACCGCGATCGGGTTGCGCGGCACGATACGCTCGTGACGGCGATCCTCAGGCAGATTGAGGATGTCGCGGTTGGCGAGCCAGGTCAGCTGGGCCGCGAGCTTGTCGCGCTTACGCGGCGTCGCCCCGATCGTCATGGCAAAGCCGTTGTCGATGATGCGGGTGATCTTGCCCTCGACGCGGCCGATATGGTCGAGATAGGCAACCACGCGGTCGCCGACATTGCCGATGCCGGGGGCGAGCAAAGCAAGGCCGCCCGGCGACATGTTGATCACCTGGCAGGGGAATTCCCGGCGGTCCGGCAGCATGTAGCGGCCGAGCAGGTGCACCTTCACCCGCTGGAAGCGCCTGCGCTCCTCGGTGGCAGGAAGAAATTTTTTGTTCGCCAACGCCATTTCCAACACCCGACCCCCCGCCCGGGCGGAGTCCGGCACGACCCTAAAGTGCATAGGGTTAATGCCGCGTTAGGATCGGGCGCGGCGGTAACGGACAGACACAATGCGCTCGAAAAGCCACAGCAAGGGCGGGCAGGCCAATACAGTCGCACCCAGCACGCGGGCGGCCCCGCTCATGATCGGGCCGGCCGGATCGCCGTCGATCAGGCCGATCAGCGCCATAGCCTGGATGGACCGAAAGCGAAATCCGGGGCCGCTGTCTCCGCATTACGCTGCGCGCCATGCGGGCCACCAGACTACCCGAGCGACTTCACGTAAACCGCATACGGCACGCCGGAGATATCCGGCGCCTCATGCACCTTCTCAAACCCCATGCGCAGATACATCGGCAGCGCAACCGTCATGATCGTCGTCGTATGCAGTGCGATGACCGGGGACTGATCGCGCTCGGCGCGGCGCAGACATTCTTCGGTCAATTGCCGGCCGATGCCCTTGCCGCGCGCGGAAGGATCGACCACCAGCATGCGGATGATTGGCCAGGACGGATCGAAGAATGCCGGCTTCGGCGCTTGTGGGCCGACATAGGCCACGGCGCCGACGATCTGATCGCCGTTTTCGGCAACGATGATCTCGCCGGTCTTGGCAAGTAGCGGCATCTTCGCGACATTGGCCGTAAACAGCGGCCAGTCGGAATAGTCATGCTCGAATTGTGCGAACGCCGCGAGAGCAACGCGCACGATCGCATCCGCATCGTCGGACCTATAATCGCGCAGCATCGGCGTGATCCTTGTAGATCCGGATGGAGCTGCGTAATCCGGGGCCGCTGTCCCCGCATCCCGCGTTGCTCCATGCGGGCTACGCGTTGCCGCACCACCTTGGCATGGCCGCGCATCTCACATACGCTTCCCATCAGCCCGCACAACCAATCATAACAAACGGGCAGCGAGGACACACCATGGAGCAAATCCGCGTCTGCACCCACGCAGGGCCGGGCTCGGAGCCCGTCATCAAAACCGTGCCGTGGCCGAAGGTCGGCCGCAAGGCTGCGCTGATCAAGGTCGGCGCCTGCGGGGTCTGCGGCACCGATCTGCATATTCTCAAAGGGCATTGGCCGAAGCCGCTGCCCTGGCCGTTCACGCTCGGCCACGAGCTTGGCGGCGTCATCGTCGAATGCGGCGATGAATTCACCGAGGACTTCATGAGCAAACCGCTCAAGGTCGGCTCAAAAGTAATGATCCCGCCGCTGATGCCGTGCGGACGCTGCTATTACTGCATCCATTATCCACAAACCGCCAACAAATGCCTGACGCCGGTTTATTACGGCCGCTATCTCGGCTTCGACAAGGCGCCGCATCTGTGGGGCGGCTGGGCCGAATATGTCTATGTCGATCTCGACATGTTGCCGGGCACTAAGATCTACAAGCTGCCCGATGACATGTCGCTGCGTTTGGGGGCGCTGTCGGAGCCGCTCACCTCCTGCATCCGCGCCTTCAATCGCGCGACCCGCGCAGGCGGGTTCAGCTGGGGCGACACCGTGGTGATCCAGGGCTCGGGCCCGATCGGCATTCTCGCGGTCGCGGCCGCAAAGGAGATGGGGGCAGGGCGCGTCATCTGCGTCGGCGCGCCGGAGGAGCCGCGGCTCAAGCTCGCCCGCGAATTCGGCGCGGCGGCGACGGTCAACATCGAGGAGCTGAAATCACCGCAGGAGCGCATCGCGCGCGTGCGCGACATCGTCGGCGGCTTCGGCGCCGACCTCGTGATGGACTGCTCGGGACATCCCTCGGCGGGCCCCGAAGGCATCGAGATGTTGCGCGATGGCGGCACCTATGTCGAGATGGGCCAGTTCACCGACGCCGGCTCGATCGAGACCTCCTGGCATCGCATCTGCACCAAGGACCTCAACGTGCTGGGATCCTGGGGCTTCACCGGCAACGACCTGCCGCTCGGCGTCGACATGCTCTATCGCACGCGTGACAAATATCCGTGGCTGAAGATGCAGACGATCTATCCGTTCACGGAATCGGGCGTCGCGCAGGCGGTGAAGGACGCGATGGCGATGAAGACGGTGAAGTCGACCATCGTGCCGTGGCCGGAGCTGGTGGAATAGGCGATGCCGTTCATCCCGCCCGATCTCGCGGCATTCCTGGTCGAGGCCAAGAGACGCACTTATGCGGGCCTCGACGACGACGCGACCATCGCCCACGCCGCTGCTCACCGGCTCGAAGCAGCTCGAGCACCGCGCGCCATCGGTTTCACGGCATCGAGACAATTGCGCGGCACGATGGTACACCGCTTTATGAGCTGCGTTATGGTGGCGGCCTGCTGCGATAGATAAATCCGTAGCCCGGGATGGAGCGGACCATAATACGGGGACGCCTGGTCCCGCATTCCGCTTTGCTCCATGCGGGCTACAAGTCGGAGCCTGGAACGAGTGACGAAATGACCGACGAAAAGACACCCGAACCGGCCCGGCGCTCCCCCTTCAACTCCATCCGCGCAATCGACTACACCGTCATCTTCGTGCGCGACATGGCCGCGATGCGGCGCTTCTACGAGGACGTCCTCGCCTTTCCGCTCTCGCGCGAGCTGTCGCCGAACTGGATCGAGTACGGCCTCGGCAGCAACACGCTGGCGCTGGCAAGACCGAGCCGCACCGCCGCCGATGCGCCGATTCCGGCGGGCAGCGCCTCGCTGCAGCTGGCCTTTAGGGTTTCCGTGGCCGAGGTCGATCAATGCGCCAATGAACTCGCGCGGCATGGCGTGGCGCTGCTGTCGCCACCGACGAACCAGTCTTTCGGCCACCGCACGCTGTTCTTTCGCGATCCCGACGGCAATCTTCTGGAGGTCTATGCGGAGATATGAGGACGTTGGTCTGACTTCACCCTCTCCCCTTGTGGGCCCTTGTGGGAGAGGGTGGCTCGCCGCAAAGCGGCGAGACGGGTGAGGCATATCTCTCCGCGCGTGAGTTTCGGTCGTTGTTCCCAGAGATACCCCTCGTCCGGCGCCACAGCCGAAGCTTCGCCTCGGCGTTCTCAGGAACGGCGGCCGAAGGCCGCCTATCCCACCTTCTTCCACAAAGGGAGAAGGAAGAGCGCAGTTGGGGCGCCCTTCGCCCAAAAAGTTCCACCAGGAATTCGCAAGTTATTCACGTCGAGGTGAAACTTAGGCCCCAGTTCCGGCTTTCAGTTCGCGGGAGAGGTATCGTGAAGCGAATCCTGAAACCCGTCACTTACATCCTGGCTGCGGTCTACCTCCTGGTGGATGCGGTCTTCATGGCCGTGGCACGGCCCATCGCCCGCTGGATTGGGCGGCATTTCGAATTCCGGCGGTTGCGCGCCTGGATCAGGGCGCTTCCGCCTTATCCGTCACTCGCCTTATTTTCCGTGCCCGTCATCATTCTCGAACCGATCAAACCGGTCGCTGCCTACCTCGCTGCAACGGGGCAGTTCGTGACCGGTGCGGTGACTTTCATCATCGGCGAGCTGCTCAAGCTCGTGCTGGTGGAGCGCCTGTTCCATCTCACGCGGGACAAGCTGATGCGGATTCCGGCCTTCGCCTGGACCTACGGGAAGGTCGCGGCGATGAAGGCGTGGCTGCAGGCGACCGAAGCCTGGCGCGCCGTCCGAGCCTTGGCCCGCGCTGCCAAGGACACTGTTGCGCGGGCAAAAGCCAAGCTGGTCGGCAGCTTCAGCAGGCTGGAGACCTCGAGGGACTAGACCAGAGACAACGGCGTTGCTCGCTATGCGAGCTTGCGCGCAGCGGCGGTCGCCGTGTCGCCCGTATTTGGCGTGCCGGTCGGTTCGATCAGCATGAGATGAACCTCCTCGCGGGCCACTGGGCGATGCTCGACGCCTTTGGGCACGACATAGAGCTCGCCCGGACCGAGCGTCACCGTGCGATCCCGCATTTCGATGTCCAGATGGCCCTTCAGGACCAGGAAGAAATCGTCGGTGTCGTCGTGCTTGTGCCAGGTGAACTCGCCCTTCACCTTCACCACCATCACGTCGCAATCGTTGAAGGTCGTGATTGTGCGCGGCGACCAATAGTCCCCAAAGGTCGCCAGTTTGTCGGCAAGCGATATGCTGTCGGCCATGTTTCACCCGTTGCTCCCGCTTGGGGCACGATTTGGGGGCGCGTGGCGGGCGCGACAAGGCCGTACGCGCGGTCGATCCTGCCCTGTGGCGTGGATTCGGAGATCTCACGACAGCCGGCTTCTATTTGACGTATCCGGACAACATCGCCTGCGCCCATTCCGGGCGGTTGTTGGCGAGCGCGCGTGCCGAGGCGGCCTCCCAGTCGTATTCGAGGGCGAGAAGTTCGACTTGCCAGCCCCTTTTTCCCTTCGTGATGATCGCATACCGGGCGTGAGGCGAGCGGTGTTCCAGTTTCGCGGCAAAGGGAATGTCCGCGAAGACCGGGCATCCGACGCTTCCGGGATTGAGGACCAGACACTCGCGCGGACCGTGAATGACGGCTTGGCGGTGGCTATGGCCACACAGCACCACGCGCGCCGTCGGCTCGCTCGCAAGGCGCGTCGCCAGAACTTCGCGGCGTGCCGGCACAAAGCGGCCGTCGTCGAGCGTTTCCTCCATCAGGCACGCCGTATCGTCTTCGGGCGTGCCATGGCAGGCCAGGATCCCTTCGTCCAGCCGAATTTGGGGAGGCAGGCTGTGGAGCGCGCGCCGTTGCTCCGCAGTCAGTGCGCGACGCGCAAACAGGCCTGCCGGCGAGAGCTTGTCGTCCGGAAACTCCTCAATCCAGCGATCATGGTTTCCGCGCACGGTCGGCAACGCCAGCGACTGGAGGGCTTCGAAGGTTTCTCTCGGCCACAGCGGGCTGGTGACGCAATCGCCGAGGTTGACCGTACGGTCGACGCCCCGCGCCTTGATGTCGGCCAGCACCGCCTCAAGCGCAGCAAGATTGCCGTGGATATCGGAAATGACTGCCAACCGCATCGTCGTGCTCCCTATTCTGTTTTATCTGAACTTAGCTCTGCCGGGTCGCAGGACTCATCTAGGATCAGCCGATGGCCGCAGGTGCGTTTGACGGACGGCGTCACTTGGTCATTCCCATCCGATCCGGTGGGTCTCAGGTTAATGGAGGTGGCCGTAAAAATCCGCTGCAACCTTCCGGCGCGGTGCTCTCCATCAAGCCATGCATCATAGGCATGGTGATTTCCGACCCTTTGGCGTAAAGAGCGCCCAGATCAAATCAGCGTGCGGCCGGGCCGTTTGCCGCGCACGCAGCTCAGGTCCGCAGGATCACCGTTCCGCGCCTGAATCAACCAAGGTTCTCCATCCCGTGTCTTTTCCGGCCCTGACCCCGCCGCTCGCCCGCGCTTTGGCCGAGCGGAACTATGATTCACTGACCCCCGTCCAGCTCGCCGTGCTCGCCCACGAAGCGACCAGCCGCGACCTCCTGGTGTCGGCCCAGACCGGCTCCGGCAAGACCGTCGCCTACGGATTGGCGATCGCCAAGAATCTCCTCGATGACGCCGAGCAGTTCGGACCTGCGGCCGCGCCGCTCGCCCTGATTGTGGCGCCGACCCGCGAGCTCGCGCTTCAGGTTCAGCGCGAGCTCGCCTGGCTCTACGGGCATGCCGGCGGGCGCGTCGTCTCCTGTGTCGGCGGCATGGACCCGCGGCGCGAGCAGCGCGAGCTGGCCGCCGGTGCGCACATCGTCGTCGGCACGCCCGGGCGGCTGTGCGATCATCTGCGCCGCGGCCGCCTCGACATCTCCCAACTCGCCGCCGTCGTGCTCGACGAGGCCGACGAGATGCTCAATCTCGGCTTTCGCGAGGACATGGAGTTCATCCTCGAGACCACGCCGGAGACGCGCCGCACCCTGCTGTTCTCGGCGACCTTTCCGCGCGGCATCGTCGCGCTTGCGCGGCGATATCAGCGCGATGCGTTCCGGATCGAGGTCGCCGGTGACGAGGGTGGTCACGCCGATATCGAGTATCGCGCGATCCGCGTCGCGCCCGCCGACGTCGAGCACGCCGTCGTCAACGTCTTGCGCTTTTACGAGGCGCCGAGCGCGCTGGTGTTTTGCAGCACGCGCGATGCCGTCAGGCATCTGCAGGCCGCGCTGTTGGAACGCGGTTTCTCTGTGGTCGCGCTATCGGGCGAACTGACGCAGAACGAGCGGACGCTGGCGCTGCAGTCGCTGCGGGACGGACGGGCCCGCGTCTGCGTCGCGACCGACGTCGCTGCCCGCGGCATCGACCTGCCGAGCCTCGACCTCGTCATTCATGCCGATCTGCCCAACGACGCCGAGGTCATGCAGCACCGCTCCGGTCGCACGGGACGCGCGGGCCGCAAGGGGACGAGCGTCCTCCTGGTGCCGCCCGCACGTCGGCGGCGCGCGGAACTGCTGCTCGATCTCTCGGGCATCGATGCGGCCTGGGGCACGGCGCCGCAGGCGGACGAAATCCGCAAGCTCGATCACGAGCGCATGAAGGACGTGCTGTTCACCGAGGAGACGACTGCCGACGACCTCGCTCTCGCGCATGCGCTATTGGCCGAGCGGTCGCCCGAGGACATCGCCGCCGCGCTCGCGCGGCTGTATCGCGCGCGGCTGCCGGCGCCCGAGGACATCATCGATCCCGGCGAGCGAAGCGGTAAGCTGCGCGAGGAGCGCGGGCGTGACAGATTTGAAGGCGGCGACGATCGCGTCAAGGCGCGATCGAAGCCGGGGAAAGCCTCGTCGAAACACGCCATGACGGAGGGCAGCGTCTGGTTCCGCGCCGCGATCGGGCGGCGCAAGAATGCCGAGGCACGCTGGCTGCTGCCGATGATCTGCCGCCGCGGCGGCATCGACAAGCGCGACATCGGCGCCATCAAGATCATGGATACCACGACCGAGTTCGAGATCTCCGAGCGGGTCGCAGATTCGTTCGCCACCAAGATCAAGCGTCCGGACAAGGAAGACAGCATTCGCATCGAGCCGATGGCGGACGTGCCCCGCCGGCAGGAAGATTCGGAGGCGCACCCTCACGCCTTGCAGCGCGAGGCCGGCGATCATCGTGAACGGCGCCACGATCGCCCGCGCGAGGCAAGTGGAGCCAAGCCACGCAGCAGGGCTCATGGTGAGCGCGTGCCGAAATTCGCCGATGCTCCTTCCTTCGGGAAGAAGAAGCACAAGGACAGGCCGGGCCACGCGGAGCCGTCGGTCACGCCCTGGCGGGTGAAGGGTGCATCGGGAAAGAAGGCCAAGAAGAAGCGTCGCGGTTGAGCTTCTGTCGTTCCGCGCTGACAGGAGCGATGCCGCCGGATTGCACCGGCGACATCATCTGAAAGTCGGGTGTGAGTTCAGCGGCCGCCGCCGCCACCGCCGCCACCGCCACCACCACCGCCGCCACCACCACCGCCGGCATCGCGCATCGACGAACTGTAGCGCGGGTCAGTCTGCTTCATGTAGGTCGGCGAGGTATCGTCGGTGAGGCGAACGACGCGGCGTGCACGGCCCGGGTTCGTCATTTCGACGACGCTGCCGCAGCTTTCGAACAAGGCAAATTCGCAGCCGTAAGATCGGACCTGCGCCGCATTGGCACCGGTCGCGGTGAGCGCGGCCGTTGCAACGCATGCAAGGAAAGCAACTTTCGACAATGTGAGTTTCATGGACATTCTCCAGCCTCGGTTCGGCGAGACCGGAACGGCTCGCACATACCTTCGACGGAGGCTGATCCGGCCCGGTTCGAGGGAGCGGCTTCACGCCCACGTGAGCCGACCGGGAAGGGACGTCACGTCGCGGCGAGGTCGCGCAGCATGTATGTCGTGCCTTCGCCGTACGATTCGAGCTTTGTACGCAGTTCCGCATCCGCAGTGACGGCCCGAAAGCCGACACGTTCCCACAGCGGCCGCGTGGCGTAGACCGAGACCAGCGCCAGCGTCGCGATGTGCGACGCGCGCGCCAGCCGCTCGATCTCGGCAACATAATCGCGTGCAACGCCGCCGCGAAAGCCGGACAATACGGCGAGGTCGTGCAGGTGGAGGCAATCCGCGCGATCGGGCAATTCGTGCAGGAAGCTGTCGAGCGGCGGAATCCGGTATTGCATCCAGGGATGCGTCAGTCCGTAGCCGACGATGCCTTCATCTGCGCCGAGCACGCGGCAGCCATCCGGGTAGAGCCGCATCTTCTCCGCGAGCACCTCGGCGCGCTCAGGCAGCGCAGGGGTGGATGCGTGCCGCAATCGCGCTGATGGCAGGCAAGTCGCAGGTGTGCGCGGGACGCCAGTGCGTCTTGCTCATGTCGGTCCGTCGTTCCGTCTGGTTAGACCAGTTTATTCAGTTCCGCTGGCGCGATGCCGCGCATCGGGCCGCGGAGGCTATCTCAGCCCCTCATACACCATCAGCCCGCGTGCGACCTGCAATTTCCGGATGGCGCGCGGCAAGAGCTTCTCGGGCTGGTGCAGATAGCGCCAGGAGGTGAGGGTGAAGACGGAAAGCGTGCCGCATTCGTCGTCGAACGGCGCGAGCACGCCGGTCACGCTCACTGGTGTGTGCGGACGGGCGTTGAAGGGGAGCAGCAGCAGTTCGAGATGCGCCTTGCTGCCGTCCTCGCGCGCCGCGGTGATGCCGGCGATCGCACCCAGCGTCTCGTCGGCGACGATCGTCGTAATCTCCTCGATCTCGCCTCGGCTCGCATCAGCGAATAGCGCCGCAAAGCTCTGATCCTTGAGGTCGCGCCCTGCCAGCGCGCAGACGCGCGTGCCGGCGACGCGAAACGGGAAGCCGAGGCTCGGCTCACAGGACAGCACGAAGATGTCGCCGAGCAGGCCTCGGACCGCGGCCGGGTCGATGTCGGCCCGGTCAGGGGCCCGCGCAGTGCCGCGCTTCTTGTCCCAATACGCGAAGAACGTGCGGCTCGACGGATGTTTCATGACTGAACGCTCGCCCGGGGTGTAACCTCGAAGGGACAAACCTGTCCCGCTTCAGTGCACCCGCGATCCCTTCTGTTGTTGTGCAGGAGGGGATTTGCAGCGTCCATGCCGCGCGCGCGTTTTCGGGCCTCTTATGCCAGCTTTTGCGTCGTTAACGTTAAATTAACTATGCGCTTGGTGTCGGCCGCGCGCCTGCTATGGTGACCGCGGTCGCAAGCCTCGCCGCTTTCTCCAGGTTCTCGGCGGGGCCTGTACTTAGGGGCGTCAAACAGCTTGGTCACGATCGCGGGGAGGGGTGGGGATAGCCTTATCTCTCCGGCCACCGGAAGACCGACACGGACAGGCAGGGCTTTCCCAGGGCCCTGCCTTTTCCTTTTTAAACCCTTCGTGTCCCGGACGCGCTGCAACGCATAGCGTTGCTGCGCAGAGCCGAGACCCAGCGACGGATCGGGCCGGACATCTCGCAGCTTGTCCTTTTGTGCACTTGCGCAGGGGCGGTAAAGGCGACTATCTCCAAGCTGTCGCTCCGATTGCCCGAAAGCGAAGCCGCCTTGGATTCCCCGCAAGATTCGTCACCGAACATGCCGGCCGCCGCTGAGGAGGCTCCGCGCGAGCCGATCTTGACGCTGCCGGCGGCGCTGACCGCCTATATCGCCCTGCTGGCGCTGATCCATCTGCGGGTGCTGCTGCCGCCGGAGCTCGAGAACTGGACCATCGACGTCTTCGGCTTCATTCCGAAGCGCTACGATTCCTCGCTGCTCAATTTGCAGATTCCGGGCGGGGCGGGAGCGAAGGTCTGGACTTTCGTCACCTATTCGCTGCTGCATGCCAATCTCACCCATCTCGGCTTCAACGTGCTGTGGCTGCTGCCGTTCGGCAGCGCGCTGGCGCGGCGCTTCGGCGCGGTCAGGTTCTTCGTCTTCCTGGCGGTGACGGCGGCGGCCGGCGCGCTCGCCCATCTCGTGACCCATGAGCATGCGGTGGCGCCGATGATCGGCGCTTCGGCCTCGGTGTCGGGCGCGATGGCTGCCGCGATCCGCTTCGCCTTCGCCCGCGGCAGCTTCTTGTCGTTCAGCCGATCGGATGCCGATACCGCCGCGAAGGTTCCTGCGCTGCCGCTGTCGCGTGCGCTGCGCGACGGGCGGGTGGTCGGCTTCCTCGCCGTGTGGTTCGGCGTCAACATCATCTTCGGCGTCGGCGCGATCGGCATCGATGCCGAAACCACCAGCGTCGCATGGCAAGCGCATATCGGCGGCTTCTTCGCCGGCCTGTTGCTGTTCGCGCTGTTCGATCCGGTGCCGCGCGTGCGAAGCGATGCTGCGGATGCGTCATCACGGGACGTTTCTGACCGTGCTTGAAGCTGTACTTGCAGCGCGGCCCGAATTCATCCATCATTCCCGGGAAGAATGTTCCGGAGCGACAAGCCCATAGGGGCAACGTTTCGACAAGCGCGCGAGCGTGAAACCCGCGCCAAAACTGTTAGTTGAAGACTCGCAGATCAAGTTCGGACCGCCGCAAGGCGGACGGCTCCGATTCAGGGAGGCGACAATGACGGTACGTTCCATTCTGAACACCAAGGGCCACCAGATCGTGAGCGTCGAGCCCGACGTCAGGCTGGCGGCCGCGATCAAGCTGCTCGGTGAGAAGAAAATCGGCGCAGTGCTGGTGATGAACCAGAGCCGGCTCGAGGGCATCCTGTCGGAGCGCGACATTGTGCGCGTGCTCGGCGAACGCGGCGCCGGCGTGCTGGAGGCGCCGGTCTCGGAGGTGATGACCCGCAAGGTGGTCACCTGCAAGGAGACCGACACGGTCGCCGAGCTCATGGAGATGATGACGACAGGCAAGTTTCGCCATCTGCCCGTGATCGAGAACGGCAAGGTCGTCGGCCTGATCTCGATCGGCGACATCGTCAAGCGCCGCGTCCAGGAATACGAGGCCGAACAGGAAGCCCTGCGCGACTACATCAAGACCGCCTGACCGGCGTTACTGAGCGGCCTTACTCGGTGGCTTTGGGCGCGGCGCCCTCGGGCGGCGGCGCCAGCACATGGATCGCTTCCTGGATCGAGTCCAACGCGCGCTCTGCCGCGCGTACGCCGTGCGCGATCAGATCGTCGGCGCGGTGGAAGTCGAACCAGCCGAACTGGCCGACCCGGGGCGTGATCAGCATGTCGGGCGGATCGCCGGCGAGGCGGGCGCGGGTGATGCGGTCCTGCATGATGTTGAAGGCATCCACCATCACCGAGGAGATGCCGGGGCGTCCGCCGCCGCCGAAGAACTCACGTTTCATGGTCTTCTCGGGCGAGAACAGCCGCGGGAAACGCCGTTTGGCGGTCGTCTCCTCGGCCACCGGCGCGACCGGTGTGGGCATCGCGCCGTGCGAATAGATCGTCGTGGAATGGGTGAAGATGTCGCTGGAAAGGTTTGCCGCGATGACGATTTCGGCGCCGAGCGCGCGCGCGGCCGAGACCGGTACCGGATTGACCAGCGCGCCGTCGACCAGCCAGCGGTCGCCGATCAGGACGGGCGAGAAGATGCCGGGCAGGGCATAGGAGGCGCGCATCGCGTCGACCACGCGGCCGCGGGTCAGCCAAATCTCATGGCCGGTACGGACTTCGGTCGCGACGGTCGCGAATTTGATCGGCAGGTCTTCGATCAGGGTCTGGCCGATCGCCTCTTCCAGCCGGGTGGCCAGCTTCTCGCCGCCAATCAGGCCCGAGCCGTTGAGGCGGATGTCGAGATAGCCGAGGATGTTGCGCATGCCTTGCAGGCTGCGGCCCCATTCTTCGAACGTGTCGAGCTGGCCGGTCGCATAGGCCCCGCCGACCACGGCGCCAATTGACGTTCCGACCACGACGTCGGGCACGATGCCGTTGCTGAGCAAGGTCTTCAGGATGCCGATATGGGCAAAGCCGCGCGCCGCGCCGCCGCCGAGCGCGAGGCCAACGATCGGCCGGCGGATGCTGCCGAGACCAATTTTCTCGCCGTTCGAGCCGTTCGCGCTCCGACCTTTCAAGATGTCCAGCACCGAAACTCTCCTACGCCGGGCCAGCCCCAACCAACCACCAGACTAGGGACCGTTCCTGGACTTCGCCATCTCGCGGGCGAAGCATGGTTTATGTCGCTTTGGGAAGCGCACAGGGCAGGAGTATGGCAATGGACGGTTGCTGCAGGAATAATCACGCAGGCGTCAACCCAGTTCCAGGGAAAGAAGGGGCCGTAGCAGAGGCCGTATTTCTTGGGGTTTCAGAGGCTTGAATTTGCCGCGTTTTCGGTGAAAAGCAGGGAACATGACACGCGGGGGTGACGGCATCATCGGATGGCGGCGCAGCGGCAGGCTGCTGCCGGCGCTGATCCTTGCCGCGTGCCTCGTGACCTCGGGCCAAAATGCTGCGCAGGCGCAGCTTTTCTCCGATCGTCCGCCGCCGGTGCCGCCGGCATCGGTGCCCGACCCCGGCGGCGCCGTCAGCCTGGCACCGCCCTCCGGGCCGGGCGCCGGAGTCCCGAGCCTGCCGCCGACGCTGATGCAGCCCGCTACGCCCAGCATGCCGCCGCCCGCAGTCACGACCGTGCCACCGGCCGCGCCGCTGAATGCGGCCGTGCCAGGGCAGGGTGTGCTGTCGCTCACGGCGAAATACGGCAAGGACTCGGCCCCCATTACCAGCGGCCTGGTCTGGCGCGTGTTCGCCGACCGTCCCGACGAGAACGGCACCTTCAAGCTGCTCCGTGAGGATCGCAACGCCGCGCCGAACATCGTGCTGCCGCCGGGCAACTACGTCGTCCACGTCGCCTTCGGCCTCGTCAGCGCGGTGCGCACCGTCAGCCTGAAGGCCGAGACCGACCGCCAATCCTTCGTGCTGCCGGCCGGCGGTCTGCGCATCGAGGGCCGGGTCGGCACCAGCCGCATTCCACAGAACCAGATCTCGTTCGCGATCTACAAGGGCAGCCAGTTCGAGTCCGGCGATCGCGCTGCGTTGGTGCCGAATGTCGCCGCCGGCGATGTTGTGCTGATCCCGGAAGGCACCTACTATATCGTCTCCAACTATGGCGACGCCAATTCCGTGGTGCGCTCCGACATTCGCGTTCAGGCCGGCAAGCTCACCGACGTCACCATCACCCATCGCGCCGCCGTCATCACGCTCAAGCTGGTCAGCGACAGGGGCGGCGAGGCGCTCGCCAACACGGCCTGGTCGGTGCTGACTCCGGGCGGCGACGTCATCAAGGAATCGATCGGTGCTTTCCCGCGCGTCGTGCTCTCCGAAGGCGAATACCGCGCCATCGCCAAGAACGAAGGCAAGGTCTACGAGCGCGGTTTCAACGTCGTCAACGGCGTCGACGGCGAAGTCGAGGTGGTCGCGCGCTAAGCCGCCCGCAGCGAGACGTTCGGCACAAGAATTCTCATCGCGCGCATGGGTGTGCATCTCCTAATACCGCCGCTTCCGGTATGGGTTCTGCCAAGCAACTGCTCTTCAACCGCTGTGTTCTGTCTTATCTTGGCAGCGCTACCAGCTTGGGGCCAACAAACACCGGCGGCATCGCCTTATTCCAGCAGCGGCGCGCCTGCCGCCCACGACCGGTGGAAGATACGCATTTGCTGCAATCAAATCTTATTCTCTTTCCATTCTGCTGCGCTATATGTCGGGCGTCCGTCTAACGGGGAAGGCCGGAGCAGGCGCATGCCTTGCGAGACCGGCACGGAGCAGGGGACCAGGCTCGTCGGCATGTTCGAAGTGATCCTCACCAGGCGCAAGCGGTTTGGCTGGCGGTGGCAGGTGTGCGACCAGTCCGGCAAGATATTTGCCGACGGTTTCGAGCGCACGCGTCCGTCCGCCAAATATCAAGGCGAGCGCGCGTTGTTCTTCCTGTTGTCCCAGGCCTATTTGCGCAACCGGTCAGCGGCCTCCAGCGAGGATCAGCGGCGTCCGTAGCCCCGATGGAGCGCAGCGCGATCCGCGGCTGGTTTGTCCGCTTGGATGGATTCCCGGATTCCGCTGCGCTCGATCCCGGCCACATCCCTTGCGTTGACCGTCGGGCAAAACACGCGAGCGGTGGGTCAACCCACCCGGCCAAAAATATTCCGCTTTACCGAAATTCGGAAACGGCGTATGTCTCGCCGCAATCCGGCCCAAGGAAGAGGGGCGTATCGCGATCGTCACGAACGCGGGCCGGGCGGCGGTGGACGTGGGTTGCACCGGCGCGAAGGGTTTTGCAGGGCGGGCAACCGTGAGCGAAGACCTCGCGCCAACGACGGGTGCGGTTCGCGTACGGCAAAATCGTGTGGTCCTGGCGCCCGGGGTCTGTGCGCCAAGTGTTGCGGTGATGTGGCGGCCTGACCGGGCACGTGCATCAGCCATCCGCAAGGCGACGGGGGCAATAGTGCATCGGGTCGTGTCCCGAGGAGTGGTGTAGCTGATTAGCAAAGCCGCTCGCGAAGCGCGCCCTCAATAGCGCCGTAGCGAGCGAGCGGCTTTGCGGGTGGTCACCGATGATTCGTCGGTAAGGTTTGGATTGCGACAGCCAACCTGATTCGAGGAACCACCGATGACCGACGACATGATGAACCTGCGCACGCTCGTAGAGAAGACCCCCGATGCAGATCTCTTGCGCGAGATGATCGGCTTTGCCGCCCACCGGCTGATGGAGCTGGAGGTCGAGGGCCTGACCGGGGCCGCGTACGGCGAGAAGAGCCAGGAACGGCAGGTCCAGCGCAACGGCTACCGCGACCGGAGCTGGGAGACCCGCGCCGGCACCGTCGAGCTGCGCATTCCCAAGCTGCGCAAAGGCTCCTACTTCCCGGGCTTCCTCGAGCCGCGGCGGATGGCCGAGAAGGCGCTCACCGCCGTGGTGCAGGAGGCCTACGTGCAGGGCGTCTCCACCCGCTCGGTCGACGATCTGGTGCAGGCGATGGGCATGAGCGGGATCTCCAAGAGCCAGGCGTCGCGGCTGTGCGGCGAGATCGACGACAAGGTGAAGGCCTTCCTCAACCGCCCGATCGAGGGCGACTGGCCCTATCTGTGGATCGACGCGACCTACGTGAAGGTGCGCCAGAACGGGCGCATCGTCTCGGTCGCGGTGATCATCGCGGTGGGAGTCAACAGCGATGGCCGCCGCGAGGTGCTCGGCATGGATATCGGTCCGTCAGAGGCCGAGACGTTCTGGACGGCGTTCCTGCGCAAGCTGGCGCGGCGGGGCCTGCGCGGCGTCAAGCTCGTCGTCTCCGACGCCCATGAGGGCATCAAGGCGACCGTCAGCAAGGTGCTCAACGCCTCTTGGCAACGCTGCCGCGTGCACTTCATGCGCAACGCGCTGGCGCATGCCGGCAAGAGCGGCCGGCGCGTCGTCTCCGCCTTCATCGCCACCGCCTTTGCCCAGGACGACGCCGAGGCAGCACGGGCGCAATGGCGGCGCATCGCCGACCAGCTCCGCCCCAAGCTGCCGAAGCTCGCCGCCTTCCTCGACGAGGCCGAGACCGACGTGCTGGCCTATATGAGCTTCCCGGCCGCGCACCGCGCCAAGCTGCACTCGACCAATCCGCTCGAACGGGTCAACGGCGAGATCAAGCGCCGAACCGAAGTGGTTGGCATCTTCCCGAATGAGGACGCCATCACTCGCCTGATCGGTGCCATCCTGCTCGAACAGAACGACGAGTGGACGGTTCAACGCGGCCGCTACATGACACTGGAAACCATCGCCCCGTTGGGCGATGATCCCGCCGTCAGCTTCCCGGCAATCGCCAGCTGACCGATCCGGCCCATGCCGGCGAACGTGGTGACCCGCACTCAGCTACACCACGCCACGGGACACGATCGTGCATCGCTCCCCGAGGAGAGCACGACATAAGCCGTCAAACCACTGCGCAGGGAAGGCCGGGATGTCTCCGGTTGCCCTGTTTCTCCGCCGTGCATGAAGCATACGCAATCTGCTCTTGGCATGGCGGTCGATGGGAGCCAACCGGCTCCCGGTCTTCCCCATAGGCGTTAAGTTTGTTCTTGAGTGTTGGAATCACACGTGATTCCAAGGCGGGATGGCAGACGAATCGCTTCTGAACGAGGACTGGACGAGAGTGGTTACGCAGCTCGGCGGGGCTGCGCAGCTTGAAATAAGTGCGCGCCAGACGAAGGCTTTCGTGCGGCGGCGCCAAATTCCAGATGCGGTGTCGTTACTTCGGCTGATGCTGGCCTATTGTCTGGGTGAAAGAGGGTTGAGATCGACAGCCGCGTGGGCCGCTTCTGTTGGCCTTGCCGACCTCAGCAGCGTGGCGTTGTTCTATCGCCTGCGTCAATGTGGCGATTGGTTTGCAGTGCTGGTGGAGGGCTTGCTCGCTGCGGCAGCCCCGAAAGCGAGCCGAGGCCGCCTGATCCGCATTATCGATGCGACGACAGTGCCTCAGGCAGGACCGGCTGCGCGCAGGAACAGTGAGCTTTGGCGCGTTCATAGTGCATTCGATCTGCCATATGAGCGCTTTGGTCACTTCGAGCTGACAGATCAGCAAGAAGGCGAAACGTTTGACCGGATACCGGTGGTCAAGAACGAGATCCGCATTGCTGACCGCGCTTATCTACAACCTGACCGCATCGCCGCTGTGCGCGACGCCGGGGCAGACGTTTTGATCCGAGCGGGCTGGAAGAACGCACGTTGGCTTGATGCCAAAGGCCTTGCGTTCGATCTGATGGCCCAATTGCGTGCGCCGAAGGCGCACGGACTGATCGATCGGAGGATTTGGATCAAACGCAAGGACGGTGCGCCTCTGGCTATGCGTCTGGTCGCAGTCAAGAAGCCCGCCGGTGCAGTCGCGGCTTCGCGCCGTAAAGCCCGGCGCGACGCACAAGACGAAAACCGCGTCATCTCCAAAGAAACTCTGGAAGCCGCGGATTGGGTCATTCTGGTCACGTCGCTCGCGCGGGACGAGTTCTCCACCAAGGATGTACTCGCGCTCTATCGACTGCGATGGCGCATCGAACTTGGCTTCAAGCGACTGAAGAGTCTGATTGGTCTCAAGACGCCACCTGGAACCGATCCGCGCTCCGCCAAGCCCTACTTGCTGGCACACCTCTTGATCATCCTGCTGCTCGAGCCGCTTGCCCGCGACTTCGAGGACTCTCCCCGCTGGACGCAGGCCGCCTGACGGCACCTGGCGCTTGGCGTGTTTTGCAACAACTCGTTGCATCCTTGCTACAAGCGATCATTCCACAACCAACCATCCGTTGCTTTCGCCGCAGAAAGCGAGCGCTTGGGCGGCACCTGCGCGAGCCTCCTCGAAAACGTCCGTATCAATCGATGCTCGCGCTACCTTAACGCCTATGCGGTCTTCCCTGCGCCCTTGTGTCCCCGAAATCTGCCAGAATGTGGCAACGGGCGGTTGGATCAGAACCGCCCGTTGCCGGAACTGAGCCCGTTGCGCCCAAAGGCGACAGAGCCTGCTAAAGAGCAAGGGACAGCTCCGGTGTCTTCCTGAACCCGAACAGTTGCAAGGGCTGCGAGCCCGTACCAGGCAAGGAAGGGAGTGGATGATGACACAAGACGATCTGGTTGTCGTCGGCATCGATGTCGCTAAAGACAAGATTGATGCGTGCATTCGGACCGTAACGGAGCGGAAGACTTGCCCAACAACCGCGGCGGGGCGACGGAGCTTGATTGCATGGCTTCGCAAGCATCAGGTCGGCAAGGCAGTGATGGAGGCAAGCGGCGGCTACGAGCGGGTATGGGCCAAGGCGTTGCGCCAAGCAGGGCTGGAAGTACGGATCGTCGATCCCAAACGGGTTCGCCACTTTGCGGAATCGGCGGGACGCCTTGCGAAAAATGACAAGATCGACGCGGAGATGATCTCCTGGTTCGCCGAGACATTCGGCGAGGCTCCCAGCCAAGTCGACAATCCCGCTCACGAGGAGATGAAGGCACTGGTGAAGGGACGCCAAGGCCTGCTTGACGTCAGGGCTCGCCTGGAAATGCAGAAGGAGCATGAGGCGCCGGCCCTTGTTCAGAAGGCTCGCGCGCGTCTTCTTAAGAAGCTGGCTGACGAAATTGCCGCGCTCGAGACCGCGATCGCGGCGACGATCAAGACAACGCCGGACTTTGCCAAACGCGCCGAGATCATCCAGAGCGTACCAGGCTTTGCTGAGGGGACCGCAATGGCGCTGCTTGGAGGACTACCGGAGCTGGGGCAGGTGAGCGACGAAGTTGCCGCCGCGTTGATGGGCGTTGCTCCTTATGACGACGATAGCGGCAAACGTCGAGGTGAACGCTGCATCAAGGGTGGCCGCCGCTGGGTGCGAAATGCCCTCTACATGCCCTGTGTCGGTGCCGCAACGCTGAACAATCCGGTGTTCAAGGCCTTCTACGAACGGCTGATTGCCAAGGGCAAGCCGCCAAAGGTCGCGATCGTCGCCTGCATGCGCAAGCTGATCATCATCCTCAACACCATGATCGCGCGCGGCGAGACGTGGGATCCGAAGAAATACAGGGTGGCCTGACGAGCGCGCCTATCTCGCGCTCGGACCTCGGCCGAGCGCGAGCAAAGCCAACAGACCGGTGAGCGGACGGGGTCAAGGCCGTCAGCCGCCGCAGGCGGGGGCGCGCCAGCGCCAGCCTTGAGGCCGGCCGATCGCCGGGCTACTTCGCCACAGTTGCTCTTTCAATTGAGGGTGAGGCGACAAGCAAAGCTCGGGCGAGATGAGCCGCGAGGATGCGAAGGCGTGTCTGCAATTCAGATGCCGGCCGCAGAGCGACGCCGGCGCCACTTGCTCCGTCATTGCGCGGAGCGAAGCAATCCAGAGTCTTTCCGCGGATGCATTTCTGGATTGCTTCGCTCCGCTCGCAATGACGATGTTGAGGCAGCTGTGCGCGAAGATTCAGGCCTCGTGCCCCGGACGCAGCGCAGCGCTCCTCTAGCGCTGCACTGCAGAGCCGGGGCCCATGCTGCAGCAAATGCCGCGGCCTGCTGGGTCCCGGCTCTGCGCCGCAACGCTTGCGCGCTGCAGCGCGTCTGGGACACGAGGGCATCGCCTTTGCACAACCGTCATAGTCTCTAACGCGCACTAACCAACACCTGACTTAAAACTGTCATAATTGCCGAACGGACCCCGCGCCTGCGCGCTTTTTACAAGTCGTTAAGCGCGCCTGCATTGGATGCGCCCGGAAAGCGCGTTGGGGATCACGATGACTGCCGCGAAGAAGACGTCGGGGAAACCGGCCGCCGAAATGTTCGACGACATCCCGGTGCTTCAGCGCAAATGGCGCGCGGCTTTGAAGCCGGGCGAGCGGCTGCCGCGCTACGAGGACGTGATGCTCGGCAGCCTCGGGCGGCTCGCCGACCACATCGCGCTGTTGAAGCACGACGGTGCGCTCGAGCTGTCGCGCAGCGGCCGCTACGTGCAGAAATGGCTCGGCGAGGAGCGCTGGGACATTCCCGTCGCCGAGCTCTCGCCGGACTGTGCCACGGCGCTGTCGGAAGCGGCGGCGAGCGCGCTTGCGACCGGACGGCCGCACCAGGCGAGCGCGCATTGCGTGCGCGACGGCATGGTCAGGACCTACGATTTGCTGGCGCTGCCGACGTCCTCGCGCTGGGGCGCGACGCTGGTTGGCGTCTATGTCAACGAGCGCGGCGCGCAATACAATCTCCTCGACGCCATCTTTTCCTCGACCGACGACGCGGTGGTCTCGCTGGCGACGCTGCGCGATGCGGGCGGCAGGCCGTTCGATCTTCAGGTCGTGCATCACAACAGAAGCGCGGGCGAGCTGTTGAAGGTTGCGAGCGGAAGCCTGTTGTGGCGGCGGATCGGCGAGGGCAGCACACTCCTGGCCTCGCCAGAGGTGATGGAATTCCTGCTCAAGGCCGTTTCGGGCGGCCGCGGCGAGCAGCTCGAGATCGAGAGCGAGGGGCGCTATCTCAGGCTCAGCGCCACCGCTTTCGCCGACGTGGTCTCGCTGACGATCTCCGATGTCACCGCGTTGAAGCGGCGCGATGCCTCGTTCCGTCTGCTGTTCGACAACAACCCGATGCCGATGTGGGTGTTCGACGCTCAGACCAAGCAGTTCCTCAGCGTCAACGACGCCGCGGTCCAGCATTACGGCTACAGCCGCGCCACTTTCCTGCGCATGAAGCTGCACGAGATCTGGCCGGAGGACGAGTGGGACAGCCACGCCGAGGCGCTGGAGCGCGTCGGCGATGCCTATCACTCCTCGCGCAACTGGCGGCATTTGCGCGCCGACGGCAGCGAGATCGAGGTGCTCACCTTCGGCCGCCGCGTCGCCTTCGATGATCGCGACGGCTACCTGGTTGCGGTGGTCGACATCACCGAACGGCGCAAGGCCGAGGCCCGCATCGCCTATATGGCGCACCATGACGGGCTCACCGATCTGCCGAACCGCGCACACTTCCAGGAGCGCCTGAAGCAGGCGCTGGGCCAGGCCGGCGGAAAACGGGTCGGCGTGCTCTACATCGATCTCGACCTGTTCAAGAACATCAACGATTCCTTCGGCCATCCGGTGGGCGACCGCCTGCTGAAGCAGGTCGCCGAACGCCTGACCGCAGCGGTCCGCGGCGCCAATCTGGCGGCGCGGCTTGGTGGCGACGAGTTCGCCGTGATCCTGGCGGCCGACGTTTCGCCGAACGAGGCCAGCGCCTGCGCGAGCCTGCTGATCGACATGCTGAAGGCGCCTTATGATCTCGACGGGCAGGAGATGGTGATCGGCGCCAGCATCGGCATCGCGCTGTCGCCCGGCGACGGCACGACACCGGAAGAGTTGATGCGCAATGCCGACATGGCGCTGTACCGGGCGAAATCCGAGGGCGGTGGCGTGCACCACTTCTTCGCGCGTGAGATGGACCTCCAGGCGCAGAGGCGCCGCGACATGGAGCTCGATCTGCGCCGCGCGTTCGCCAATGGCGAGTTCGAGCTGCACTATCAGCCGCTGGTGTCGATCGCCTCCGACCGCATCTCCGGCTTCGAGTCGCTGCTGCGCTGGCGTCATCCGGACAAGGGCATGATCTCGCCGGCGGAGTTCATCCCTGTTGCCGAGGATATTGGCTTCATCATCCAGCTCGGCGATTGGGTGCTGCGCGAAGCCTGCGCCGAGGCGGTCAAATGGCCTGTCGACGTCAAGGTCGCGGTCAATTTGTCGCCGGCGCAATTCCGCAGCCGCAACCTGGTTCAGGTGGTGATTTCGGCCCTGGCGCAGTCCGGCCTGTCGCCGAAGCGGCTCGAGCTCGAGATCACCGAATCGGTCTTTCTGGCCGAGACGGATGCCAATCTCGCCATCCTGCACCAGTTGCGCGAACTCGGCGTCGGCATTTCGATGGATGATTTCGGCACCGGCTATTCCAGCCTCAGCTATCTCCGCAGCTTTCCCTTCGACAAGATCAAGATCGACCGCTCCTTCGTCAAGGATCTGGCGCAGCGGCCCGACTGCAGTGCGATCGTGCGCGCGATCTCCGGGCTTGGCCGCAGCCTCAACATCACCACGACCGCGGAGGGCGTGGAGACCGAGGATCAGCTCGACTGGCTGCGCGCCGAAGGCTGCAACGAGGTGCAGGGATTTCTGTTCAGCGCTGCGCGGCCGGCAGCCGAGATCGGAAAGCTCCTGGCCGATTTCGCTCAGCGCACCTCACGGGCGGCGTAGTGCGGACGGGTAACAGTCGTAGACCAGCGCCTTGAACGCGGGTGTGATGCGGCTGCGCTCGTTCTGGGTCTGCTGCATCATGAGGTAGACCATGTCGAGCTTGGGATCGACGCCGAAATAGGTGCCGCTCCCTGAGTCCCATTTCAATTCGCCGAGCGAGCCCGGCGGCGGTGGTTTCGCATTGCCGGGATCGGTCCGAACCGCAAGGCCGTAGCCATAGCCGAAGCCGTCGCCCGGGAAGTAGAAATAGTCGCGCCCGACACCGGAGCCCGGCCCGATGTGATCGGTCGTCATGGCCTTGAACGCGGCCGGGCTGAGATAGCGCCTGCCTGCGAACTCGCCGCCGTTGAGCAGCATCTGCGCGAAACGCTGATAGTCGGTGATGGTCGAAAGCAGGCCACCGCCGCCGGACTGCCATTCGGGATGATCGAGCCGCTCCCGCTCGCCGGCGAGCAGGATGAAATCGTTCGGCAGCGGCCGCGCCATCCGCGCAAGCTCGTCCTCCGTCGCGAGCGCGAATTTGGTGCTGCTCATGCCGAGCGGATCGAGGATGCGTGCCTTCAGGAATTCATACAGCGTCTGGCCCGCGATGATCTCGATGACGGCGCCGAGCACGTCGGTGGAATGGCCGTATCGCCACAGCGTTCCCGGCTGCCGCGCCAACGGCAGCTTTGCGATGCGATCGGCGAATTCCCTGTTGTTGAACTGACCCTCGAAAATATTGGCGGCCTTGTAGGCCTGCTCGACCCATTTGCCGCCGATATAATCGTAGCTGATGCCCGAGGTGTGCCGCAGCAGATCCTCGATGTTGACGGGACGGACCGGTGGCACGAGGTCAAGCTCGAGCTTGCCGTCGGGTTCGGTGACCTCGAGGCCCACCTTGGTCTCGGCAAAGAGCGGGATGTATTTCGAGACGGGGTCGGTGAGCGCAAGCTTGCCTTCGTCGATCAGCATCATCGCGCCAAGGCACGTGATCGGCTTGGTCATCGAGTGGATCGCAAAGATCGTGTCCGGCGTCATGGCGAGGCCGGTTCTGGTGTCGCGCACGCCGAAGCACTTCAGATAGACCGGCTTGCCGTGCTGCTGGACCAGGATCACCGCGCCCGGCAGTCGGCCGCTTCCCACTTCGTTGTCGAAATACGCCGTGATGCGGTCGAGACCCTCGGACGAGGGGGCGGGAATATCGGCAGCACGGCCTCGCATCATCGAGCCGGCGAGCATCGCAGCCGCGACAAGAAATTCACGCCGTCTCATCCGGGCTTCCTCCCTCGGCGGGATCAAAGCCGCAGGATCTTCAGACCGTCAACAAGCCTTCGATTAAAAACGCGTGACCTTTTCCGAAAGGCACGGTCGCGGACGGTCCTCGCTCGGTTTGGTCGGCGTGCCGATATGGACGAAGCCGGCAAGCTTCTCGTCCGGCTTGAGGCCGAGACCGTCAAGCACGTCACGATCGAAGGCGAACCAGCCGGTCAGCCAGCAGGCGCCGTAGCCGAGCGCGGTGGCGGCCGTGACGATGTTCATGGCGCTGGCGCCCGCCGACAATTCCTGCTCGAAGGCCGGCACCTTGGGGTGCGGCCTGGTGAAGCTGACGATGCCGATCACCAGCGGCGCATCCATGAGGCGCTTGCGCTCGGTCTCGACGTCGGCGGCCGGCGCGCCGGGATTCTTGCGGGCAAAGACCCTCGCGATGACTTCGCCGGCGCGCTGGCGGGCATCGCCCTCGAAGATGATGAAACGCCAGGGCGCGAGCTTGCCGTGGTCGGGTACGCGCGCGCCGATGGTGAGGATCGTCTCGAGCTCGGCCGCCGACGGGCCGGGTCCGGTCATCTCGCGCGGCTTGACCGAGCGGCGTGTCTTCAGGAGTTCGATGGCGTCGGGCACTGCGATATCCTCTTCAACGGGTCGACGGGCGTGCCATGCCGAGATAGGCATGCACGCCCGCAACCGGAAGCGAGTTTAGATCGATTTCAGGGATCAGACGATGCCCCGTGCCCGCTTGACGTCGGGCGGGGTCGCCTCGTCGACCAGGGCGGCGATCGCCTCGGCCGTCGACATCACCTTCTGCCCGTCGCTGCCGAGGCGGCGAACCGAGACCGAATGCGTCTCGGCCTCCTTCTTGCCGACCACGAGCAGGGCCGGGATCTTGGCCAGCGAGTGCTCGCGGACCTTGTAGTTGATCTTTTCGTTGCGCAGGTCGATCTCGACCCGAAGCCCGGCGCGCCGCGCCTGTTCCAGCACCACCTTGGCGTACTCATCGCCTTCCGAGGTGATGGTGGTGACCACTGCCTGCACCGGCGAGAGCCAGAGCGGGAAGTTGCCGGCATAGTGCTCGATCAGGATGCCGATGTAGCGCTCCATCGAGCCGCAGATCGCGCGGTGCACCATCACGGGCGGTTTCTTGCCGCCGTCATGGTCGATGTAGAACGCGCCGAACCGCTCCGGCAGGTTGAAGTCGACCTGCGTGGTGCCGCACTGCCAGTCGCGGCCGATGGCGTCGCGCAGCACATATTCGAACTTCGGCCCGTAGAACGCACCTTCGCCCGGGTTGATCTCGGTCTTGATGTGATTGTTCTGCGACTGGATCTCGCGCAGCACGGTCGCCATCACGCGTTCGGCGTGATCCCACATCGCATCGGTGCCGACGCGCTTGTCGGGGCGGGTCGACAGCTTCACCGTGAGGTCGCCGGTGAAGCCGAAATCCGCGTAGGTCGACAGGATGAGATCGTTGATCTTCAGGCACTCCTCGGCGAGCTGGTCCTCGGTGCAGAAGATGTGTGCATCATCCTGGGTGAAGCCGCGCACGCGCATCAGGCCGTGCATGGCGCCGGAGGGCTCGTAGCGATGCACCACGCCGAACTCGGCGAGGCGCAGCGGCAGGTCGCGGTAGCTCTTCAGGCCATGCTTGAAGATCTGCACGTGGCCCGGGCAGTTCATCGGCTTCAGCGCAAACCAGCGCTTGTCCTCGGCCTCGTCGCCGGCCGACTGCGCCGCGAACATGTTCTCGCGGTACCAGCCCCAATGGCCCGAGGTCTCCCACAAGACCTTGTCGAGGATCTGCGGCGCGTTGACCTCGTTGTAGTCGCCGGTCAGGCGACGGCGCATATAGGCGATCAGCTGCTGGAAGATGGTCCAGCCCTTCGGGTGCCAGAACACGACGCCCGGACCTTCCTCCTGGAAGTGGAAGAGGTCGAGCTCGCGCCCGAGCCTGCGATGGTCGCGCTTCTCGGCTTCCTCGATCTGCTTCAGATAAGCGTCGAGGTCCTCCTGCTTGGCGAAGGCCGTGCCGTAGATGCGGGTCAGCATCGGGTTGTTGCTGTCGCCACGCCAATAGGCGCCGGCCACCTTCATCAGCTTGAAGGCATTGCCGACCTTCCCGGTCGAGGTCATGTGCGGGCCGCGGCAGAGGTCGAACCAGTCGCCCTGGTAGTAGATCTTGATCGGCTCGTTGCCGGGAATGGCGTCGACCAGCTCGACCTTGAATGCCTCGCCCTTGTCGCGGAACACCTGCTTTGTCTTTTCGCGATCCCAAACCTCTTTGGTGAAGGGTTTGTCGCGCGCGATGATCTCGCGCATCTTCTTCTCGATCGCGGCAAAGTCTTCCGGCGTGAACGGCTCGTTGCGGAAGAAGTCGTAGTAGAAACCGTTCTCGATCACCGGACCGATGGTGACCTGGGTGCCCGGCCACAGCGTCTGCACGGCTTCCGCCAGCACGTGCGCGCAGTCGTGGCGGATCAATTCGAGCGCGCGCGGATCGTCGCGGCCAACCAGCTCGATCTTCGCATCATTCTCGATGGGATCGTTGAGATCGGCGAGCGCGCCGTCGAGTGCCATCGCAACCGTGCGCTTGGCCAGCGACGGCGAGATGCCCTTGGCGATGTCGAGACCCGTGATGCCCTTGTCGAACTGGCGCTTCGCGCCGTCGGGGAAGGTGAGGGTGATCTTGGGAGCGGGGGTCACGGGCTTCAGATTGGACAGGCTGTACTGGAAGCCGGACTCGGATTTGGGCTGGTCGGTCATTGCTTTCTCCTGAGGCTCACTCCTGCGAACGAGCGCAGGTAAGCGGGAACGAGCGATATATCAGGCGATTCGGCCTGTGCAATCCGGCATTTCCAAGAAAGTGGCGCGCAAAAGCCGGGGCGGTGGGCCAACTATTTGGTGCCGTGCCCTTTAACTCGTCACATGCCGCCGCTACATGCGATTGCATGGAAAATGCCCCAGCCGCTGGCCGTTTCGCCCCCACCGCCCTGATGCTCGGCAATCTCGTCACCGGCTGCTCGGTTTTGGCGCCGGCGGGCATGCTGCCGGAATTGGCGACGGGGCTCGACGTCAGCGTCCATGCGGCCGGCCTCCTGATCACCTTCGGTGCCGTCACCCTGTGCATCGGCTCGCCGCTGACGGCCTGGCTCACCAGCCGTATCGAACGGCGAACGCTGCTTGCGACGACGCTGGCGGTGCTCGCCGCCGGCAATCTCGCCTCGGCCTTCGCAACCGACTACATCAGCCTCCTGATCATTCGTCTCGTGATGCTCGCGGTCGGCGCACTCTATACGCCGCAGGCCGCCGGCACGGCAGCGCTGATCGTGCCAGCGGAGCGACGCGGTAGCACCATTGCGTACATTTTCCTCGGCTGGTCGTTGGCAGCCGCCATCGGCCTGCCGCTGATCACTTTCATCGCCAGTCGCTATGGCTGGCGCGCGGCCTATGGCGGCATCGGCGCGCTCGGCTGTATCAGCTTCCTGCTGCTGTTGCTGCGACTGCCGGCGGGCCTGAAGGGCGCACCAGTGGATCTGAAGACGTGGGCCGCCGTCGGCCGGAGCAGGACGATCCTGCTGCTGCTTGCGATCACGATGCTGCAAATGTCGGGACAATTCGTCGTGTTCACCTACATGGGCCCGCTGCTCAACAAGCTCACCGGCGCCGGTCCCGATGCGATCGGCATGGTGTTCGCGCTTTATGGCGTCTGCGGCTTCCTCGGCGTTGTCGTCGCGACCCGCATCGTCGACACTTCGGGGCCCTATCGCACCTCGCTGCTGTTCACCTGCCTGTTGCTTGCCGGGATGACCGGCTGGACGCTCGGCGCCGGCTCGCTCGTCTTGATGGCGGGCGGGGTCGCGATTTGGGGCCTTGGCTTCGCCTCGACCAATTCGATGCAACAGGTGCGGCTGGTCGCGGCCGCGCCGCCGCTGGCCTCGGCGACCGTCGCGCTCAATACCTCGGTCCTTTATATCGGCCAGGCGGTGGGCTCTGCCGTCGGCGGGCTGCTGTTTGCCCACGAGCTCCTGCATGCGCTCGGCTTCGTCGCGGTCGGCTTCGTCGTGCTGGCACTGATGCTGGTGGTGCTGACCCGGCCCCGGCCGGCGGCTGCCGCAACCGCCTGAACGCCGCGTTTCGTCTACGCAAGGCGCTTGGCAAACGGCGCGCGGGAGCGCTAGAAGGCCGTTCATGGGGATCAAAGAGAGTTGACCGAGATGAGGATGATTTTGGCGGTTGCCGCGGTGCTTTATTCAGCCTCCGCATTTGCGCAAACCGAGAAGCCACCGATGGTGGGGGACAAGCCGCTGGTGCAGGTCAAGCCCAAGGGGACCAAGGAGGCCGCGGCCAAGCCTGCCGCGGCAGCGAAGGGCAAGCCGCAATCGGTCGCCGTTCGG
The DNA here is from genome assembly GCF_045571455.1 of Bradyrhizobium sp. STM 3561. Lineage (NCBI taxonomy): Bacteria > Pseudomonadati > Pseudomonadota > Alphaproteobacteria > Hyphomicrobiales > Nitrobacteraceae > Bradyrhizobium > Bradyrhizobium sp. STM 3561. Next base: position 3,911,228 of record NZ_CP120695.1, on the reverse strand, counting down.
CTCCAGGCCTGCCTCGATATCGACGACGGCACCAAGGATCGCCTCAACTGCTACGACGCCGTGATCCCGCCGGCCCCGAAGCCGAAGCCGGCGAAGGCCAAGGGCTACGCCGATTGCCGCTTCTTCAAGGAAGAGGACGAGCGGCTGGCCTGCTTCAACGGCTTTGCCGAGAGCATTCCGAAGCTGCCCAAGAACTAATATTCAACTTATCAGGCCAAGGCTCACTATCGGCCTAGCGGCTCGATACGGATGGATTGGTGGCGGCGACGCGCGTGAGCGCGAGCGATGGCGTCGCCGACATCTTCACCAGCACGTCCTTGAGCGGGTCTCGCGTCCAGGCGCGGGTCACATAGTCGCGATGGGTGATGCCCTCGCCAGTCTCCACGAACACCACGCTGCCGGGCTGTAGCGGTCCATCCATGTCCTCGGCGACGCTGATGCCCTTCTGCCTGAGCATGCTCATGAGCTCGCGGTCGCGCCGCGCCGTGTAGCGGGTGTAGGAGCTGACGAAGAAGCCGGAACGGTGGCTCTCGATCCAGGAGGCGAACTTGTCCATTTCGCCGTAGACGGCGTCGAGCAGCACCACGCCGCGGACGCGGTCGCTGATGCCGCCGACCTCCAGGCTCCAGGCCGTCGGCAGGAAGCCGCCGCTATAGCCGACGATCACGATCGGCATGTTGGCGAAGGCGCGCGCGCTGTTGGGATCGCCGGTGAGGCGGGCGAGATGGTCGGCCGATTCCGCCATGAAGCGCTTGAATCCGCCCGGTTGCCAGAACTTGCCGGCGCTGGAATCGGCGGCATCGACGGCCATTTGCGGCGCAAGGAGCACAGCATTGGCCCCGGAATCGGTGATCTGCTTGGGCACCAACTGGCGGTCGCGCACGTCGCGCTCGAGCGTCGCGCCATTGCCGTGGAAGAACACCACGATCACGCCCGGCTTGCGCACGTCGAAATGCTCGGGCACGTGCACCAGCACGCGGCTGTCACTATAGGTCTCGTCCTGCCAGTAGACGGGTCCGGAATAGCTGCGATGACCGCGACGGTCGCCCTTGGAGATGTTGAGGAAGGGCGCGTCGGAGGCGGGGTTGTTGCCGAAATAGGGAAAGGCTGACGACTTCATGCTGACCAGCGTCGTCAGGTCCTCGCGGCCGGGGCGCTTGTAGGGGACTTGCGGCTCGAGCGACGCCACCTTGTAGGGTGATTGCTCCCGCGGTTGTTGCTGGACAGCGCGCTTGGGCGAGAAGTCCGACATCTGCCGTTGCAGGAAGCTCTCACTTGCCGAGGGAAAGCGCTCCCCAAACTGCGGGGCCGGAAAGCGGTCCTCGAACGTGTCGCCGCTTGCCACGCGCGAAGTTTGCGAGTTGGTTTTGGCGACGACCTGGACATTCGCCTGCGAGTTCGCCGCCAGCGCAGCGGGATCGGGCGCCTTGCCGCATTGAACCAGTGCCAGCGCCAACGGCACCAAGCCTGAGATCAGACCGACCCGGAGCGCACGACCGTGCCGACCGGACCGCATCCGATCGGCACGAAAGTCAGCCCCTAATGTCGGAACGGCCCCGAACATCCACCCATGACCCCAAGCCACGACATCAGTCCGTCGGCATACTCTATGACAATTGCGCCGACTGGCATTTAGGCGGCGTTAAGCGTCCGGAGAAACTTCCCCACATCCGGAACGCTCAAAAAGGACCACGCAATCGTGTCCTGATTGTGGGGAAGGGGAATGGGAAATTCCGGGCAAATCCAGCGTCATCGTCCCAAAGCGTGCTTAGTCGGTGTTTTGGTACCTGCTAACGTTTGCCTCATTTAACCCTTGTTAACCCTGCTTGAATTGACTGGGCCAAACTGCACGATGGGCCCACGAGGCGAGATGCCTGAGATGAAGGACCCCGATGACGGCCTCAGATGCGGGAACCGCAGCCTGGACTAGCCGGCTGACCGGGAGCGGGGCCGGGGTCTCCGTTCCGGTCGCAACCGCCATCGTTGTGGCCGACATGATCGGGGTCGGCGTCTTCACCAGCCTCGGTTTCCAGGTCAAGGACATCCCGTCCGGCTTCTCGATTTTGCTGCTCTGGACAGTCGGCGGCATCGTCGCGCTGTGCGGAGCGTTCGCCTATAGCGAGCTGGGCGCGATGTTTCCGCGCTCGAGCGGCGAGTACAACCTCCTCGGCCGCACCTATCATCCGGCTTTCGGCTTTCTCGCCGGCTGGGTGTCGGCGACGGTCGGCTTTGCAGCGCCCGTCGCGCTCGCCGCAATGGCGTTCGGCGAATATGCCAAATCGGTCGTGCCCGATCTGCCGCCGATCCCGCTCGCCATCGGCGTGGTGTGGCTGGTCTCGATCGTGCAGCTGACCGGCGTCAGGCACTCCTCGACCTTCCAGCTGATCTCGACCATCCTCAAGGTCGTGCTGATCGTCGCCTTCCTGGTCGCCGGCTTCGTCATCGGCGTGCCGCAGCCGATCGCCTTCACGCCGCAGCCGGGCGACCTCGCCCACATCGTCAGCGCGCCTTTCGCAATCGGCCTCGTCTTCGTGATGTATTCGTTCTCGGGCTGGAATGCCGCGACCTACATCATCGGCGAGATGAGCACGCCGCAGCTGAGCCTGCCGCGCGCGCTGCTCGCGGGCACGCTGATCGTGCTCGTGCTGTATGTCGCACTGAATGCGGTGTTTCTCTATTCCACGCCGGTCGGTGCGCTTGCCGGCCAGCTCGACGTCGCCAGTGTCGCCGGCAGCGCGATCTTCGGCAGCCTCGGCGGCCGGATCGTCGGAGCCATGATCTGCGTCGGCCTGATCTCCTCGATCAGCGCCATGATGTGGATCGGCCCGCGCGTGATGATGACGATGGGGGAGGACATTCCCGCCTTGCGCGTCTTCTCGAAGCGATCGGTCAGCGGTGCTCCGGCCTACGCCATCCTGTTCCAGCTCGCGGTCGCGACGCTGCTGCTGTTCACGCGCAGCTTCGAGGCGGTGCTCGACTTCATCCAGTTCGCGCTGTTGTTCTGCTCGTTCTTCACGGTCGCCGGCGTCATCAAGCTGCGCATCACCGATCCCGATCTGCCGCGGCCCTATCGCGCCTGGGGATACCCGTTCACGCCGCTCGTTTTCCTGCTCGTGACCGCGTTCATGATGTACTACCTCTTGACCGAGCGGCCGGTGCAGTCGCTGTCGGGGATGCTCGTCATGCTCTCCGGCCTGTTGATTTATGGTGTCTTCCGCAGGCGGCCGGTCGCCGCTATCGCTTCACCACATCCCGAATAGACATGGTCCGACCCCTGAGAATTGCGGCCGTTGCTTTCGCCCTCCTGGCTGCGGCCGTGTCGTGTACGCATGCCGCAGAGGTCACTTTCGACGACACCGCGCGCTTCCTTGCAGGCATGCAGCCTTCGGCGGAGTCGCCGCTGGTGCCGCTCACGAAGGATCCAGGCTGGCAGCGTCACGCAAAATTCTTCGACGGGGCCTTCGCTCAGCTCGAGCAGAGGCAGCTCTCGAAGATCCGCAGTTGGGCCGACGTCAATCTCGCCGCGCCGCGGCCGACCATGTTCTACATGTTCAGCGGGCCGGATTTCCTCTACGCCAATGCCTTCTATTCAAAGGCCGGCACCTACGTGCTCGGAGCGCTCGAGCCGGTCGGTGCGGTGCCCGATCTGACGCGGCTGCCGCGCGGTTCGGTCGGCGCCGCGCTCTACAATGTCGAACGCTCGCTCGGCTCGATCCTGAGCTTCTCTTTCTTCATCACCAAGCAGATGAAGGTCGACCTGCACGCCGACCAGGTCAACGGCACCTTGCCGATCCTCTATGTCTTCCTCGCCCGCTCCGGCAAGACCATCCGCAATGTCGAGATGATCGCGCTCGACAACAAGGGCGGGATGCATGCGGGAGGTGACAATCCGGGGCCGAACGCGACCCGCGGCGTCCGCATCAGCTTTGCGGGCAGTGATGGCGAAACGCGCACGCTGTATTATTTCTCGACCGATCTTTCCAATTCCGGTGCGCGCGCGACCGGATTCCTGAAATTTTGCCAGACGCTCGGCCCCGGCAACAGTTTGCTCAAGAGCGCGTCCTATCTGCTGCATTCCGACAATTTCACCGTCGTGCGAGACTGGTTGCTCGCCAACAGTGCCACCATCATCCAGGACGATTCCGGCATTCCGCTCGCGAACTACAACGCGCGGCAATGGCGGTTCTTCCCGTTCGGCCGCTATCTCGGCCCCATCGACGAATTCCCCGGCCGCTACCAGGAGCGCTACGCCGAGTTGTTCACGCGTGCCCAGCCGATCGATTTTGGCGTCGGCTATCGCTGGCGGATGCACGAAACGAATTTGCTGCTGGCGGTGAAGGTGCCGGGCACCGAGAGCGCGCCGGCGGCGGAGAGCACTTCGGCCGCCGAGCCGGCGCCAAGGCCGTCGCGCCCGAAGCGGCTGCGGCCGCCGGAGTCGATCCCGCCGTCACAGGGACTTTTTTTCTGGTTCCGTTAGGCTCTTGGCAGAGGTCGGGCCTCACGAGATCTGGGCTACGACGACCAGCACTTCGGCTTTCTGCCGGCCGAGGCTTCTGACCTCATGCGGCGTCTCGCCTGAAAAATACAGGCAATCTCCCTTGCCGAGGACGAGCTCTTCGCCGTCGAGCTTGATCGCGATCTTGCCGTTGATGACGAACAGCAGCTCCTCGCCCGCATGCGAGGCGCGCGTCGCCGCCTTGTGCGGTGGGCTCAGTAGAAATGGCTCCATCATCTTGCGGGTGCGACCGGTCGCCAGCGGGACCACGCCAAACGTGTCCTGGAACAGCGGCACATTGCCGTCCTGGCGGCGGAACAGCGTGTAGCGCGGCGCCGGCTCGGCGTTCGGGTCGAAGAAGTTCGCGACATTGACCTCGAGGGCGGCGGCCATCCGAAGCAGAGCGGCAAGCGAGGGGATCTTGAGATTGCGCTCGACCAGCGAAATGTAGCCTCGCGTGAGATCGCTCTTTTTCGCAAGCTGGTCCAGCGTCAGGCCCTTGGCGATCCGCGCCGCGCGGATGTTGGCCCCGACCGCCGTGGCTTTGCTGATGTCAAGCACGCATGAATCTCCAGAACAGTTCAGGCCTTTTTGCAACAGATGGCGCCGGACTGCCAGCCCGGCGGCCGGCAAGGCGCCCCGCCGGTCGGCGGCATGTGTATTCCAAAGGAAAACGTATGGGCGGAAATTTCAGGCAGAGGCGCAGATAATATGAGCAGATGAACTGGCATATCGCGGAAACTAGCCGAATATAAGTGCAATTCGTCGACTTTGCCGCGATCGTCGGCATTTGCCGCGTTTCGTTGCGTTGATTTCTATTAGTAAACATGATCGATCTTTACCGTCGTGACCGCCGATGGGCGCCACGGACCGAACCAACTGCTTTTCCCAGGCGCCGGTACCTTTTGGAGAGATCGATGACCGTAGCAGACGACGTAACCCTGAACGTAGCGCCGGACGAGGCGGCGAGCTTGCGGCGGATCGTGTGGTCGAGCGTGATCGGCACCGCGGTCGAATGGTACGACTTCCTCATTTACGGCACGGCAACCGCGCTGGTGTTCAACAAGGTGTTCTTCGCCGCCGGTAACGCCACGCTCGCCACCATCGCGGCCTTCGGCACTTATGCCGTCGGATTTCTGGCGCGGCCGCTTGGGGCTGCGATCTTTGGCCATTACGGCGACAGGGTTGGCCGCAAGGCGATGCTCGCGATCACGATCATGGTGATGGGCCTCGGCACCTTCTTGATTGGCTTGCTTCCGACCTATCAGCAGATCGGTATTGCAGCGCCGGTGCTGCTGATCGGATTGCGCTTTCTCCAGGGTATCGGCCTCGGCGGCGAATGGGGCGGCGCCGTGCTGATGGTGGTGGAGAATTGCCCGACGCACCGCCGCGGCCTGCTCGGCAGCATGGTGCAGGTCGGCAATCCCATCGGCAATCTGGCCGCGATCGGCATGTTCGCGCTGGTGGCGAGCCTGCCGGAAAGCGACTTCATGGCCTATGGCTGGCGCATCCCCTTCCTGATCTCGATCCTGCTAGTCGGCGTCGGTCTCTACATCCGCCTCAACATGGAAGAGACAGCGGCCTTCCGTCAGGTCCAGGCCAAAAAGGAAGTCGCAAGCCTGCCACTGCTCGAGATCTTCAGGCATCACCGGCGGCCATTCTTTACCGCGGTCGGTCTGAAGATCTCTGAAATCGCCTATGCCAGCATTGGCGGCGTGTTCGTGATGTCCTACGCCACCGCCAATCTCGGCTTGCCGCGCGCGGTGGTGCTGAACGGGGCGTTCGCCGCGTCGCTGGTCGCGCTGCTTGCCATCCCGCTGTTCGGCTGGCTGTCCGACCTCGTCGGCCGCAAGACTATGTTCTATGCGAGCTGCCTGTTCTCGGCGCTGTTTGCCTTCCCTCTGTTCTGGCTGCTCGACACCCGCGATCCGGCCATCGTTGTGTGCACCATCGTGGTCGCGATCACCTTCGGTCAGATGGTCATGTTCGGCATCGGCGCGCCCTGGTACTCCGAGCTGTTCACCGCGCGTCTGCGTTACAGCGGCGCTTCTCTGGGGTTCCAGGTCGGTGCAGCGCTGAGCGGCGGATTGACGCCGTTGATCGCAGCCTCTCTGATGGCCTGGAGTGGTGGAGCAACCTGGCCGGTCTCGCTGCTGCTGATCGCCTGCGCCGCCATCACCGCGATCGCGACCACGTTCGCGCCGGAGATGGCGAACAAGGAACTGACCTGATCCCCGCGGCGCCGCTGCCGGCGGCGCCACACCTTCTCAAAGGATTTGTCATGCTCGATACAATGAGCGCCGGTCCGGCGCAGGGTGCAGCACAGCTCGGTTGGACCGGCGTGGTGCGCTTCCTCCATCTTGCCCCGCGCGCGTTCCTGCCGATGCGTGCAGCCGAGACCCTCACCCTCGTCGCCGGCAAGGGGATCGAGGGCGACCGCTACATGATCGGCAAAGAAGAGGGTTTTTACTCGCACAAGCCGGAAGAAGGCCGGCAGGTCACGCTGTTCGAACTCGAGACGCTGGTCGCGCTGAAGCGCGACGCGGGGATCGCGCTCGGCCCAGAGGAGCATCGGCGTAACGTCACGGTGGAGGGTGTGCCCCTCAATCATCTCGTCGGCCGCCGGTTCTGGCTGGGCGAGACCCTGCTGGAAGCGACGCGCCTGTCGGTGCCGTGCCGGCATATCGAGGAGATCACTGGCAAGGCGATCTTCGACCCCTTGATCAATCGCTCCGGCCTCAACTGCAAGATCCTGCGAGGCGGCATCGTCAGGGTCGGCGACATCGTGCGGAATGCGGCATGAGCGCGCGCCCGATCACGACAGTCAAGACGGTCGTTACCGGCATCGAGGAGGCTGGGGCAGGTGTCAAGCTGTTCACGCTGGCCGATCCTGACCGATGGGAATTGCCGCCGTTCAAGCCCGGTGCGCATATCGATCTGCATCTGCCGAACGGGCTGGTCCGCACCTATTCGCTGTGCAACGAGCCCGCGGAAAACACGCGCTATGCCATAGCGGTCAAGCGCGAAGCGGATGGACGCGGCGGTTCGCGGGCGCTGCATGACGAAGTCGGCATGGGCGACGTCATCGGCGTGTCGTTGCCGCGCGGCGGCATCGAGCCGCAAGCTCACATCGCGCGTTATGTGTTCCTGGCCGGCGGCATCGGCGTGACGCCGTTCTTGTCCATGGCGAGGCATCTCGAACGGACACAGCAAGCCGAGTTCACGCTGCATCTGATCGTGCGTGAGGAGGTTCCGCTCGCCGCGCAACTCGGCTCGCTGGTCGAACAGGGGCGCATCATCGTGCATCGGACATCCCGGACCGGGCGTCCCGATCTCGCCGCGCTCGTCGGAGAGGGCGGGTCTGAGACCGTGGTCGCCTGCTGCGGCCCGGAAAGCATGATCGAGAGTTTCGAGCGGGTGACCGCAGCGTGGCCCGCGGCGAGTGTCCACATCGAGCGGTTCACCGCACCGTCACCCGTCATCGATCCCGACGCCAAACCGTTCACCCTGTCACTGGCGCGCTCGGGCGCCGAGATTCACGTGCGGGCCGGCCAGACCATCCTCGCCGCATTGCAGGAGGGCGGCATCGACGTCGCGGCGTCTTGCTGCGGCGGCATCTGTGGCGCCTGCAAGGTTGGATGGATCGAGGGCCAGCCGGTGCACCGCGACCGCATCCTTTCGCCCTATGAGCGCGAGCGCTATCTCATGGTTTGCGTGGCGGGCTCGGACGCCGAGCGGCTGGTGCTGGACCTCTGAGCTACCAATGCACGCTCTGGCTCGGCACGATGAACGTCGTCGCGCTTGGCTGTGTCGCAAGGCTCCTCGCCAGATACCAGCCTGAGCCGAGGACGAGCGCGAGCAGGGCGATGATGGCGAGCAGGTCGATGGTTCTGGGATCGTGTCCCCTGTGACTGAAATTCGGACCAGGCTTGAAGTGAAAATGAGGGCTGATTTTCCAGCGCATTGTTGTTTCCTCCCGTGGGAGCATCAAAACAACGCGAGCAGAAAGTTCCGGTTCCGGTCAGGGCAGCGATGCACAAAGCACCGCGCAAACGTCAGGATGCATTGACCCCGCGCCAGCGGCCGTACCGCCACGGCAGATACCAGCGTGCGCCGTGCGGCGCGGTGAGGGGCACGTTGTCGATGCCGGATGTGCCGAACGGATTGCAGCGGAGCAGGCGCGCGAGCGTCATCCAGCCGCCGGCCCAGAGCCCGAACCGTTCGATCGCCTCATCGCCATAGACCGAGCAGGTCGGCAAATGCCGGCAGTTGTAACCGACCAGGGGCGACAGCGTGTGGCGATACAGCCAGATCAGCGCGCGGCCGAATCTGCGCGGCAGCCGGAGCACGCCTTCGATGGAACCGGAACAATGCTCGCAGGCTGAATGCTTCATGTGCGTTTTGCTGCGATGTTGATCGAGGTGTTGCACGGTTCCGGCGCAGGGAACCGTAAGCTGTTGTTTGCGCGCCATATTTTGCGTGCTTTTTGGGAGCAGTGCAGCAAGTATCTGTGGACGATCTGTATTCGCACGGATACCATTTTCGTGACGCCCATGTGTAGAAACATACGCCTGTATGATGGACTCAGAGGGCGCTACCGGGGATTGTTTAGGGACCTTTGGGGCTTGGGGAAGGAACCAGATTGAGACTTCTGAACTCCCTTGATCTTCGCGGCTGGTTGCTGGTGGGAACCGCCGTCTGCGGAATCGCGTTGGCTGGCGCCGTCGCGACATTCGGATCGTCGGCTCGAGCTGGCGCTGCCCTCGAGGAGCGCAAGCTGCCGATGAAGTTCAGCTGGGTCGCCTGCGAGCCCAACTGTCGCGGCTGGATCAGTGCAGTCGGCATCATCACTGCCGATACGCCAAAAGCATTCGAAGAGTTTTCGCGTGGACGCCAGCTCGGCGGCGCGACCGTGGTGCTCGACTCCAGCGGCGGTTCCGTCAATGACGCGATCACGCTCGGCCGCCGCTTCCGCAATCTCGGGCTCTTGACCACGGTCGGCGTAAGCCTCCGCGGCGGGCAGTCGGCTCGCCCGACGGTCGCGCCGGAAGCCTATTGCGAATCCATGTGCGTGTTCCTGCTGCTGGCCGGCCAGAAGCGTTACGTGCCGGAAGCCGCCCATGTTCGCGTCCATCAGATCTGGATGGGCGACCGGGCCGACGATGCCAAGGCGGCGAGCTACAGCGCGCAGGACCTGATGATCGTGGAACGCGACATCGGCCGCCTCGCCAAATACACCTTCGACATGGGCGGCGCCGGCGATTTGCTGTCGCTTGCGCTCAGCGTTCCGCCTTGGGAAGACCTGCACGAGCTCGATGCCGGCGAGCTCAAGCTCACAAATCTGGTCACGACCGATCTCGTGGCGGATGTGCTTCCGCATGTGGACATCTCAGCGCCGGCAATGGCGGAGCTTTCACCGAAGACGCAGGCCAGGTTCGGCGCGGAACCGCAGCAGGCGCAGCCTGCCAAGTCGACCAAGACGGCGGAAGCCCTGGTGCCGACCGGCAGCGCGGCGACGCCGGCTACGGCGGCGCAGAAGTAAGCTCTTAAGTTCTGGCAGTCATTCCGGGGCGCGCGTAGCGCGAACCCGGAATCTCGCGCTGCAATCTCGGGATTCCCGGTTCGATGCCGCGCATCGCCCCGGAATGACGGAGAGGGGTTTCAGCCCTGCGCTGCGGCCGGCTGCTTGGGCTTGGCCTTGATCTTCGCCTCGATCTGACCGATGGCATCAACCACGGCATCGAAGGTGAGAAGCGTCGAGGCATGGCGCGCCTTGTAGTCGCGGACCGGCTCGAGGAACTTGATCTCTTCCCATTTGCCTTCAGGAGGCGCGCCATTCTCCTTCAGCATCTTACGAACGGTTTCGCGTAACTCACGGAGCTCGCTCGCAGTCGAGCCGACCACGTGACTTGCCATGATGGATGAAGAGGCCTGGCCCAAGGCGCACGCCTTCACGTCATGGGCGAAGTCGGTGACGGTGTCCCCGCTCATCTTGAGATCGACCTTCACGGTCGAGCCGCACAGCTTCGAGTGGGCGGTTGCGGAGGCGTCCGGGTCCGACAACCGTCCGAGGCGCGGAATATTCCCGGCCAGTTCGATGATCCGCTTGTTGTAGATGTCGTTCAGCATGTGATGGAGTCCAGCACTTCCCCACCCGATCGGCCTTGGCGGGCGGCGTCCACGGTCCTATATAGGGGCGGAACCGGCGGAAAAATAGTCCAGCGGGGGGCAGACCCACGCGGCCGACGTTAGTGGTGAGGATATTTTCCACCGGCTTCAATTGTTCTCTTCAGGCGTCCGGCGGCTTGGCCGCCCCGTCTGCCGGTGACACTCCGGCCGTAAGGCCGTCGAACGGAGTCGAAATGGACGCTGCAATCAAATCCATCCGCCCCAACAAGCCCTCCGACCGGCAGCCCGAGAGCCGCCCGGCCGAGCTTGACCCTGCCGAATTCCTCGAAGCCGCCGTCCGCGCCGACCAGCCGCGCCCCGCGCGCGCCGAGGCGGAAGCGGCGGTGAAGACACTGCTCGCCTATATCGGCGAGAACCCCCAGCGCGAAGGCCTGCTCGACACGCCGCGCCGCGTCGTCGAGGCTTTCGACGAACTCTATCAGGGCTATCACCAGTGCCCGGCGGAGGTGCTCGACCGCACCTTTGGCGAGACCGCTGGCTATGACGATTTCGTGCTGGTGCGCGACATCGAGTTCACCTCGCAGTGCGAGCATCACATGATGCCGTTCTACGGCAAGGCGCATATCGCCTACACGCCGGTGGAACGCGTGGTCGGCCTGTCCAAGCTCGCCCGCCTGACCGACATCTTCGCCCGCAGGCTCCAGACCCAGGAGCACCTGACCGCGCAGATCGCCGCGGCCATCGACGAGATCCTCAAGCCCCGCGGCGTTGCGGTGCTGATCGAGGCCGAGCATACCTGCATGTCGGTACGTGGCGTCGCCAAGCATGGCGCCTCCACCTTCACCAGCCGCTTCACCGGCATGTTCCGCGACAATCCGGCGGAGCAGGCCCGTTTCCTGTCCCTGGTGCGAGGCACGACGCGCTGACCTCGCGAGGCTTTATTTTTTGAGCATGATCTTTCCGGAATACCGCTTCACACTTTTCCGGATCATGCTCGCGCGAGGGTCCCGTGTCCGTTCACTCCCATGAGATCGAGGAAGGTCTTGCCTTCCTGCCCAGGTTCGACGCCAGCGGCCTCGTGACCTGCGTCGCGACCGACGTCGCCACCGGCGACGTGCTGATGGTCGCGCACATGAACGAGGAGGCGCTGCGCAAGACGATTGCGACCGGCGAGGCCTGGTACTTCAGCCGCTCGCGCAATGCCTTGTGGCGAAAAGGTGAGACCTCAGGTCAGACCCAGCGCGTCATCGAGATGCGCACCGATTGCGATCAGGATGCGATCTGGATCCGCGTCGAGCAGATCGGCGCGGCCTGCCACACCGGGCGGCGGTCGTGCTTCTACCGCAAGGTCGAGGCCGAGGGCGGGGGAGCGAAGCTGGTCTTCACGGACGCCAAGCGGCTGTTTGATCCCGACGCGGTCTATAAGAAGTGACGTCCGTCATTCCGGGTTCGCACCGTCTCGCGCGCCCCGGAATGACCATTCGGTGCAATTAACCCCGCATTAACCATACCTGTCCCACGGTGAGGACGGGCGCCGAATTGCCGGTGCCGCAACGCCGCACGGGGCGGGCACTTCATCATGTCGATCGACAATTCCAGTGCCACGCAGGCGGCCGGACTCGATCCGTCGCGGGCGCGCGTCGCCGGCGCGATCAAGCAGGCCTCGAATATCTCCGGCGTCAGCTTCCAGTACATGCTGACCACCGCCAAGATGGAATCGGATTTCGACCCGACGGCAGGCGCCACCACCTCGTCCGCGCACGGGCTCTATCAGTTCATCGACCAGACCTGGCTCGGCACCGTGAAGGAGGCGGGCGCCCAGCTCGGCTATGGCAGCTTCGCCGACGCCATCACCAAGACATCGTCGGGCACCTATACCGTCAGCGACCCCGTCATGAAGCGGTCGATCATGAAGCTGCGCGATGACCCGGAGGCCGCATCCACCATGGCGGCAGCGCTGACGCAGTCGAATAGTTTCAAGCTCACCGGTCTGCTTGGCCGCAGGCCAAGCGACAGCGAGCTCTACATGGCGCATTTCATGGGCGTCGGCGGGGCCGCAAAACTGATCGCCAATGCCGAGGACAATCCCCAAGCGGTCGGCGCGCGGCTGTTTCCCAACGCGGCTGCCGCCAACCGCTCGATCTTCTACGCCAGGGACGGCCGCGCCCGCAGTGTCTCCGAGGTCTACTCGGTGCTCGACGCACGTTACGCCAGTGCAGCGAATTCGAAAGTCACGCGCAGCGCGATGGCGATGTATGGCGGCACGCCGTCGACAACTGAGGTCGCGAGCGCGAACGGCGTGCAGCCGACTGCACCGGTGATCGACAACGCCGTCTATCTTCAGACCTTCCCGAACACACGCGTCGTGACGCCCGTCAGTGCGACTTCGCCAAGCTCCGTCGCGGACAACGTCCCGAGCACGCCGGTGTTTCGTTCGATCTATCAGCCCGGCGACGCCACGCAGCCGGTCTCGGCGACGGTGCAGAAATTGTGGGGCAACAATGCCTCTCTTACGTCAGTCGCATCAGTGACGCCGGATGTGCGGCCGCCGCAGCCGCTCGATCTCTTCAGCGATCGCAGCGGTACGTTCTCGAGCTAGTGTCCGCGCTCGTGTCCCGAACGCGCTGCAGCGTGAAACGCTGCTGGCAGAGCCGGGACCCGCGCAACAAGCTCCGCTCTCTGAACTCTGGGCACCCCGGCTCAGCAGCGCATTACTTGCATGCTGCGCAGCGTCCCGGGGGCACGGCTCGCGGGCGCCTTTGTTCCCTTAACAAATCATCAATAAAACCAGCCAGTTATGGTGAACGCTTTGTTAAGCGTCGTGGTTTATTTTGTGTTGCAAGTGACGAGCCGTCACCATTTTCGTTTGTTGTGTAAGCCGGAAGCAGCATGATTGTTCGGCAGTTCATTCATTGGATCAGGACGGCGCCCGCCGGCGAGCGGGCCGAGGCAACGCGGGCGTTGGCGCGGGCCTGGCTGATCTCGGACCTTTCTGCAGACGACCGCATCGCCGCCGAAGGCGCGCTTCTGATGCTGCTCGACGATCCCTCGCCGCTGGTGCGGCAGGCGATGGCCCAGGCCTTTGCCCGCAGCCTTGATGCGCCCGCCGCAATCGTGCGGGCCTTGTCGGCAGATCAGCCGAGCGTTGCGCTGCCCGTGCTCGAACATTCTCCGCTGCTGATCGACGCCGATCTCGTCGATATCGTCGCGACCGGCAACGAGGAGGTACAATGTGCGGTGGCCCGCCGCATCGCATTGCCGGTATCGGTCTGCGCCGCGATCGCCGAAGTCGGCTGCGCGGCTGCCGCACTGGAGCTGATCGAAAATCCCCACGCGGAGCTGGCTCCGTTCTCCTGGCACCGCATCGTCGAGCGTCACGGCCATCTCGCAGCAATCCGCGAGGCGATGCTGGTGCTGGAGGATCTTCCGGCCGCAACGCGTGCCGCGCTGGTGGCAAAGCTCTCGGAGACGCTGGCGCAATTCGTCGTGGCGCGGAACTGGCTGAGCGCCGACCGCGCGGACCGCATCACGATCGAGGCACGCGACCGCTCCACCATGAACATCGCGGCGCGCTCGCGCGGCGAGGACATGCAAGACCTGGTCCGGCATTTGCGCATCACTGGCCAGCTGACCGCGGGGCTGATCCTGCGCGCACTGCTGTCGAGCAATCTCGATTTGTTCGATGCGGCTCTCGCCGAGCTTGCCGACCTACCGCTGGCACGCGTCACCGCGCTGCTGCACGACCGCGGTGGCAACAGCCTGCACGCGCTGCTGCGCCGCGCCGGCCTTCCCGAGGCGACGTTTGCGGCATTCCAGATCGCGCTCGATGCCTGCCACGAGCAGGGCTTCGTCGATAGCGACGACGGCGCGGTGCGGCTGCGCCGGCGCATGGTCGAGCGCGTGCTCACCCATTGCGAGACCGATCGGGGCGCCACCGAGCCGCTGATGGTCCTGCTGCGCCGCTTCGCCACCGAATCCGCGCGCGAAGAGGCGCGGCTGTTCTGCGACGAGCTGGTCGCGGATGATTCGATCGATCCGGTATACGACGATCTGATTGCAGCGTAGCCGGATCCGCAAACTCCGTCATTGCGAGCGCAGCGAAGCAAATCCAGAATCCCGCCGCGGGGACAGTCCGGATTTGCTTCGCTGCGCTCGCAATGACGAGGGGAGAGAGGCTTCAATCCACCGGCGCGATGGTCGGGGCCAGGATCACCTCGAGATGCTCGGGGCGGTCGCGGTTGACCTGGGTGAGATAGTCGTCGGCGACCTTGCGCAGGCGGCGGCTGAGCTCGGCGGAGACGCTGATCCTGTCGAGCCTGGTGTTCTCGTGCACGATGGCGAGAATGGCGTTGATGTGGTGCGTGAACAGCTCGGCCGGCACCTTTTCCAGATCAGGCGCGTGCTCGATGACGCGGCACAGGCTCTCGGCGATTCCCGCTGCCGAAGGAAAGCCGAAAGTCGCCGCATCGCCCTTGATGTCGTGTGCGGCGTGAAACAGCTCGTCGCGCAGTTCCTTGGTGAAGCCATGCTTCTGCACGGCAGTCCAGGCGGCCGACAGTCTCTCGACCTCGATCGCCATCCAGTCCTTGAACTCACCGGCCAGGCTTGCGAGCGCCTGCTCGGCGCGGCCGACCGGATCGTCCATGTCCTTTGCTTCGACGCGGCGCAGGACCTTGCGCAGCGGGTTGGGCTGCGTGATGATTTGATGCGTGGCGAAGGCCTTGACCTCGATGTCCTTTGCGCTGTTCTTCGCCATGATACCTGCCTCGTCTGAAGGACGTTGCGCTAGATGGTGGAGCGGGCCTTGTCGAGCAGTGAGGGCTGCTGCAGCACCTCGTGCTTTTCGCCGACGCGGCGCTCGGGACCCATATAGGCGGAGTTGGTGTTGCGGCGCCGGTCCGGACCGAAATAGGTCTTGGTCTTGATGAAGGGGCGGGGATTGGCGACCACGTTGAGGATGCGTTGATAGAGTCCCTTGGCCGAGATCGGCTTGGCCAGGAATTCGGTGACACCGGCATCGCGCGCGACCGTGACGCGGCGCTTCTCGGAATGGCCCGTCAGCATGATGATCGGCGCGTAAGGGTTGCCCTTGGATTCCGGCTGCCGGATCATCTGCGCGAGCTCGAGCCCGTCGAAGATCGGCATTGCCCAATCGGTGATGACGATGTCGGGCACGTAATGACTGTACATTTCGAGCGCCGTGGCGCCGTCCTCGGCTTCATAGACCTCGCGCGCGCCGAAGGAATGCAGCAGCGTCCGCAGGATGCGGCGCATGTGCGGATTGTCGTCGCAGACGAGGAAGCGCAGCTTGTTGAAATCGATGCGGAACATGACGCCTGGGCCAAAGCGGTCAACTTTCGTTAACCATATCGCGCTGGCGGTTAACGAAGGGTTGCCAGAGGATGCCACGCGTTTCGAGGCGTTGCGCGCCTCGATGGTCGAGCAGGTCGCACCAATGCGGCGCCGCAGGCCACGCTGCCCGTCACGATCTACCTGATGACGTCGGAGACGAAGAGCTTCACCCCGTCGTCAGGGATTTCGGCCTGCTCAGTGATCCCGCCATGGCGAGCGGCCTGGACGCGATTCAGCCTTGCGAGCAATGACGCGCTGTCGGGCTCAATAGCCGAACTGCTCGCGCAGGATGCGCTCTTCCAGGCTGTGGCCGGGGTCGAACAGCATCCGCATCGCGATCGTCCTGTCGGACAGCACCTCGACGCGGCGGACGTCGCGCACCTCGTCGTGGTCGGCGACGGCTGCCACGGGCCGCTTGTCGCCCTCCAGCACCTCGATCACGACATAGGCCGTGTTGGGCAGCAGCGCACCGCGCCAGCGGCGCGGGCGGAAGGCGCTGATGGGTGTCAGCGCCAGCAACGCGGCGTTGATCGGCAGGATCGGTCCCTGGGCGGAGAGATTGTAGGCGGTCGAGCCGGCCGGCGTCGCCACCATGATGCCATCCGCAATCAGCTCGGACATGCGCTCGCGCTCGTCGATCAGGATACGCAGCCGCGCCGCCTGGTAGGTCTGCCGGAACAGGGCGACCTCGTTGATGGCGTGGTGCAGATGGACGTGGTCATTGACATCGGTCGCGCGCATCAGCAGCGGATTGATCTCGGATTCATGGGCCGCCTCGAGCCGCGCGCGCAGATCGTGCGTCGAATACTCGTTCATCAGGAAGCCGACGGTGCCGCGGTGCATGCCGTAGATCGGCTTCCCCGTGTGCATGTGCTGGTGCAGCGTCTGGAGCATCAAGCCATCGCCGCCGAGTGCGACGACGACGTCGGCCTCCTTGGGGTCGCAATTGCCATAGTCCCTGGTGAGCTGGCCGAAGGCGACCTGCGCCTCGTTACTCGGGCTGGCGACGAAGGCGATCCGGTCGTATCGCGAGGGCTTGGTCATGGCTTCTCGGCAGGGCCGCCTTGCTGGAGAAAAGTTCCGCCGGGCTCGTCTATACGACCTAAGCATCCATTGTCGAGGATGACCGCCCGCCAAACCTAACAGGGACTGTGCAACCGGATTTAAGCACAGAACCGGGCGATTTGAACCTGGCCGGCTTCTTCAGGCCCCTCCAGACCAATGATCCCCCAAACCGTCGCAATTCCGCGCTAAGCTTTCCGTTCTCACCGGCTGTCAGGGCCGGGCAGGGAGAACGATCATGGTCACGAACTTGCCGGTGCTCCGTCACGCGAGTCTGGTGCTGGCGGTCGCGGCTTTCGCGCTCGCGGACTTTGCGCACGCGGATGATCCGCCGCAGCCGCGCTCCGATACGGCATCGCCGGCCGGACAACAGAAGGGCGGGCGCGGTGGCGGCGCGCAGAGCGCATCGCAGACATCGTCATCGACCGCCGAGCTACACCGTCTGCCGCCGGATTCGACCACGAAGCAGACGCTCGATCTGCCCGGCCGGACCCTCAATTTCGCCGCGACCGCCGGTTCGATCCGCGTGTTCGATGGCAAGGGCGAGCCGCTGGCCGACATCGCCGTCACCTCCTATGAGCTCGACGGTGCCGACCGCGCGACGCGCCCGGTGACGTTCCTGTTCAATGGCGGGCCCGGCGCGTCCTCGGCGTGGCTCCAGTTCGGCACGGCCGGTCCGTGGCGGCTGCCGCTCGATGGCGAGGCCCTGTCGCCCTCGGCCTCGCCCGAAGTGAAACCGAACGCGGAAACCTGGCTCGACTTCACCGATCTCGTCTTCATCGATCCCGTCAGCACCGGCTACAGCCGCTTCGTCGCGAGCGGCGAGGACGCGCGCAAATCCTTCTACTCCGTCGACGGCGACGTCAATTCGATCGCGCTCGTGATCCGGCGCTGGCTCGAAAAGCACGACCGGCTGACCTCGCCGAAATACGTCGCGGGCGAGAGCTATGGCGGCATTCGCGGGCCGAAGGTCGTGCGCCAGCTGCAGCTTCAGCACGGTATCGGCGTCAGGGGACTGATCATGGTGTCGCCGCTCTTGGATTTCCGCGAGTTCACCGGCACGAGCCTCCTGCAATATGTGGCGACGCTGCCGAGCTATGTCGCAGTGGCGCGCGAAGCCAAGGGACCGGTCAAGCGCGCCGACCTCGCCGACGTCGAGGCTTACGCGCGCGGCGAATTCCTGACCGATCTCGTCAAGGGCGAGGCGGACAAGGAGGCAACCAATCGTCTCGCCGACAGGGTCGCCGAGCTCACCGGGATCGACCAGGCGGTCAGCCGCAGGCTCGCCGGGCGCTTCGACGTCGGTGAATTTCGCCGCGAGCTCGACCGCAAGAACGGCAAGGTGACGGGGCGCTACGACGGCTCGGTCCGCGGCTTCGATCCCTATCCGGATTCCGGCAGCTCGCGCTTCGGCGATCCCTCGGGCGACGCGCTACAGGCGCCGCTGACGAGTGCGGCCGTCGACGTCCTGACGCGCAAGCTCAACTGGCGGCCGGACGGCTCCTATGAAGTCCTGAACGGCACCGTGGAAGGCCACTGGGATTTCGGCCGCGGCATCAACCCGCCGCAATCGGTCTCCGAGCTGCGCCAGATCCTCGCCACCGATGCGAAGCTGAACGTGCTGGTCGCGCACGGCCTGTTCGACCTCGCCACGCCCTATTTCGGAACGAAGCGAGTGCTCGATCAGCTGCCGGCCTTCGTGACGCAGCGCGTGAAGTTCGTCGTCTATCCCGGCGGCCACATGTTCTATTCGCGCGACGGATCGCGGCAGGCGTTCCGTAGCGAGGTCGAGACGCTGATCAGGGAGTAGGCCTTCGCTTGCGCGGCGGATACCGGCGCGCGATCTCGCGTGCCACGGCGTTTTCCGGCTTCACATTCGCGCCAGCGATCCAGATGTCGCTGATCTTGCCGCGCTTGTCACGGATCCGGCGCACCGGCTCGCCATGGCTGGAATAGCCGGCAGCCCAGGCGAGCTTGCCCTTGTCGCGGCCGGTGACTTCGATCTCGGCGGCATCCATGAACGGATTGTTGAACTGCGGATTGGCGACGAGCACGCGGTTGCCCGCGGGCACGAGATCGGTCGCGCCCCAGATCGTCCACCATCGGCCGGTCCAGTCGCGCACGCGCCGGTCGGGCGCGCCGCGGGTCTGGAAGACACGCAGGATCTGCATCGCGCCATCCATCCAGAACGGGGCCGCGCCGTCGATGGAGTTGCTGAGGATGCTGATCGAAAGCTCGCAGGCGGGAATGGCGCAGGTCCGGGAGATGTAGCCCTGGAAACCGCCGCCATGGCCGAACCAGTCCCAGCCGTCGGTTTTGCCGGCATTGACGCCCAAGCCATAGTAGGCCTCGAAGCTCTGCGGGATGCGCCAATGGTGTCGCGTCATCTCGCGGCGGCTCGCGACCGACAGCACGCTCTTCCTCGCATTGGGTGCCAGCTGCGCGAAGAAGCGGGCGGTGTCGGCGGCGGTGGCGACGAAGCCTGCGGCGGATGCCATCGCATGTGCGGGATTGTCGCCGGGGATCACGCCCCGCTCGCCCAGCGGCACTTTGCGCGTATGACCGCACGCGAACGGCGTGCCCTTGGCAAGCGGCGTATTTGGCTCGGTTTCGCGTAAGCCCGCGGGTTCGATGATCTCGCGCTTGATCCAGACCGGGTAGGGCTCCTTGGTCACGGCCTCGATCACGAGGCCGATCAGCCCAAAGCCGTGATTGGAATATTTGAAGCGGGTGCCGGGCTCGATTGCGGTGGCCTGCTTCAATTCCGCGAGCAGCTCGTTGGCATCGAGATAGGGGCGGCTGTCGATGAACTGGCCGGAATCGGCGCCGTCGCGCGTCAGCCCCGCGCTGTGCGAGAGCACTTGCGCGATCGTCGTCTCGGCGACGCGCGGATGCAGGCCGCCGACATATTGGCCGACCATGTCGTCGAGCCGGATCTTGCGCTGCTCGCGCAGCTTCATGATGCCGGCCGAGGTGAAGCTCTTGGAATGGGAGGCGATGCGGAAGCGGTGGCGCGGCGTGAGCTTCTCGCCGGTGTCGAGATTGGCGAGGCCGAATGCATGCTCGGCGACGACCTCGCCGCGATGGGCGAAGGCCACGATGACGCCCGGCTGCTGGATTGTCGTCAGTTGGAATTCGATCCAGGAGCCGATGTAGTCGATCGCGGATCGCAGCCACGTGTCCATTGCGAAACCAATTTGCGAGGGAGGATTGGGTGCGCGAGGCTAGCCGAAAATGCAGAACGGGCACAACCCTGAGGTTGTGCCCGTCCGCTTCGTCAGAAGATGCGATTGGTCTCAGTAGACCAGCGTCGCGCCGGTCGGCTTGTCGAGCGCTGCGGCAAGCGAGCGATATTCAGAGCTGTCGGTGCCGGCGAGCGAGGCGATCTTGTTCAGATGATACTGCGCCTGTTCGCGGTTGCCCTGCTCGAGCTGCCAGAGGCCGTAATACTGCCAGGTGCGCACGTGGTTCGGATCGTCCTTCAGCGCCAGCTCGTAATAGACCTTCGACGACTGGTAGTCGCCGAGCTTGCGATAGGAATAGCCGATCAGGTTGGCGACGTCGGCGACGTCGTCGCGCCCCAGCGACTTCAGCTGGTCGATCGCGCCCGTGTAATCGTGCTTGTCGTAGACCGCGGCGTAGGCGGTGCGATAGGCAGCCAGGAATTTGGGATCGCTAACGGAAGAGCTCTTCTTCTTGCCCTTCTTGGACGAGGAGTCCGATTTCGGCGGTGAGGACGGCTCGTCGCTGCCAGCGGCGTAGGCGCTGGACAGCACCGGCGCAGCCGCCAACGTCATGGCGACCAAGCCCGGCACAACAAGCGTTGAGAGTTTGCGCATCTAAAAGTCTCCCGTATGGAACGTGGCGATCCTACACGATTGCCCAAAGACCGGAACACCCATCGGGCGGAAACATTCCCGCTTCGCACGATCTATTCGCCAAGTTCTATTCGCCAAGTTCTATTACCCAAGTCGCGCTGTTCGCCCAGCCGCGGATGACAAACTTGTCATCGAGATGAACGGAAGCCTGCAAGGGGCTTCAGACTGGGTTCAGCGCGCCACGCCTAGGCTCCGACCCACGATCGAAGGGGTGACGAGAGGGCGCCGCCTCAAGATCCTTGCAAGAGGAGACCACCATGTTGAAGACGATTTCTGCAGCCTTGCTCGCAGCTTCCGTGATCGCAGCCCCTGCCTTCGCAGCTGAAGCCGGCAAGACCACTACGACAGCCCCGGTGATCAAGGCGGATCAGGGCCAGACCAAGGCGGCGACCACCGCTGCGAAACCGGACACCGGCGTCAAGGCGCCCGATGCAAAGGCCGATGCCAAGGTGGATACCAAGTCGAAGGCGATGAACGCCAATGCCGCGGTCACCACCGACGAGCACAAGACCGTGCGCAAGCATCGCCATCACCACAAGCAGGTCTCGGCCAAGGCGTCGCAGAAGGCGCAGCCGGACGTGACCAAGCCGGCAACGTCGGACAAGCGCAACTGACGACTGATCCCGCGCGGCGGCATCCCTGGCATTGCCCGCTGCCGCGCGCGGACGTCAGGCCCGGTCCGTTCGCCACACCTTGCGCGAAAGCCCGAGGTGCCGGCAGCGGGCCGGTGCGCTGTTTGCTCCGCTGCAAGCGAATTCCCTTCGCGCAGGCTTGGGGCTAGAACGTCTCCGAATCTGATCGAGCGGAGAGCGGGGCCGGTGGGGCGATTGGCGAGATGTGCGGTGATCCTGGCGTTGCCGCTGGTGCTTGCGGCATGTTTCGGCAATGACGGTGACCGTCCAACCCTGCTGGATGGGACACAGGCGGGCGGGCCGCAGCCGTTTCCCGACAATTTCCGCAGCGACACGGTGGCTTTGATGAAAGCGTATCTCAACAATCCGGTCGGCGTGCGCGATGCCAGCATGGCCGAGCCGGTGCAACGCGAGGTCGGCGGCCGGCAGTTCTATGTGAGCTGCCTGCACTTCACCCCGCGCGAGAGCGATGGCAGCTACAAGGCCATGCGTGAGCGTGCCGTGATCTTCGTCAACGGCCGAGCGGATCGCGTGGTCGACCGGACCAGCGATCTCTGCACTGGTGCGGTTTACGCTCCCTTTCCGGAACTGGAAAAGATGACGCGGTAGCGCAAAGCCCGCCTTCATCGTCTGGTGTTAGACAGAAGCGGCCGAGCCGCTGGATCACGTTTCGGCGAGCTTTGAACGGGGTGGTTTGTCTTGCGACAAATCGTTGCGGCGGCCTTGCGCAGTCGACGTGGTGGAACAAAATACTCTCGTTGCAAAGCCGTCACAGTAACGAACGATCAACGTTCCGGCATCGCCGCGAAGCAACCCAATTCACGCCACGTTGTTTCCCGAGTGTCGTAGATGAAAGAACGGGGATGATCATGAAGTCGATTTTGCTCGGTGCAGCAGCTCTGCTGGCGCTGGCCGCACCGGCGGCCGCCGCGGACATGCAGCCGCGCACCTATACCAAGGCTCCGGCCTATACGCCGCCGCAGGTCATCTACAACTGGACCGGTTTCTACATCGGCGGCCATGTCGGCGGCGCGTTTGCCGGCGACAGCAGCTTCCAGTCGAGCGACGCCCGCTTCATGGGCGGCGTGCAGGGCGGCTTCGACTACCAGTTCGCGCCCAACTGGGTGGTAGGCGTCGAGGCTCAATATTCCTGGCTGCCGACCAACAACAACGGTGTCACCTTCCCGCTGGGCACGCAGGTCACGTCCAACACCGACCAGATCGGGTCGGTGACCGGTCGCATCGGCTACACCTGGGGACCGACGCTGCTTTACGCCAAGGGCGGTTACGCCTGGCGCAATAATGGCCTTGGCGTGAACATCGCCGGGGTGCCGCAGGCCTTCACCACCACCGGCAACAGCAAGGACGGCTATACCGTCGGCGCCGGCCTCGAATACATGTTCGCGCCGAACTGGTCGGCCAAGGCCGAGTACCAGTATTACAATTTCGGCAGCACCACCTTCACCTCTGGTCCGGCCGACATCGTCGGCGTTCGTGGCCGGGAGGACGACCATGCCGTCAAGGTCGGTGTGAACTATCGCTTCGGCTGGGGCGGCCCGGCCGGCTCCCGCTAGTGAGCGGCCCAGCGACGATCCAAAACCCGACAAAGGCCGGCTCCGCCGGCCTTTCGTTTGCCGGTCTTCCGGCGGCTTGCTTCCTTGCGTAAACCATCTGGCGCGTCATTTGCTTGCAAACGATGCTGACGCGCCTTCTCACGCGCGTCACGGAGCCGACGTAAAGCAAAAATAATCTTTGCGATTTACGGAACTCGCGCTCCGGAACGCGTTATATGAGATTTACCGGGCTGGTGGGACGACGGACATGCGTATCTTGATGTCGGCAGTGGTGCTCTCGTGCTTCTTCGGCCTGCCGTGCTCTGCACAGACAATCCTCAAATCCGAGCCTCTGATGCTGGCACCTTATGAGGTCGCCTTCGTCAAGAACGCTTCCTGTCCGTCGGGCCAGGTGTTGAAGGTTACCGGCTCCATCCGTGGGCTGCATCGCCGCAAGGCCTGCGTCGCCATGCCAGGCGAGCAGGCCTCGCTTGCGGCCGCCACGCCCTGACACGCCCTGAGCTGCGATCCGGTTTCGTGCCGGAGCTCAGGAGTTCAGCTCGAACTCCATCCGCGACTCCTGGTCGGCCTCAGCCTTGTTCTTGGCGGGGTCCTCGCCCTGAGCTGCCTGGCAAGGCGCGATCTCGTAGTCGTTGTCGAGCACCCGGCGCGGTCCCGGCCGCTCGTCGTCCGCCATCACGTCCACGACGAGACCGCTCCGTTGCGCGAGCTTCCAGACGTCGGACTCGCTCGGATAGGCCTTGCTGATCTGGGCGTCGTTGCAGAACAGGGCGTAGGGCATTCTTCCCGCTCCAACAAACCCAGTTAACGAGCTTGCCCGGTAAGGGGTTCCGGCCCGCGGTTCGATCACGGCGCCGTGATCGGTTACCGCCGTCCCTGAGTCCTTAACGAGTCCTGAATCCCGGAAAAAAGAATCCCTGGGACTCGTTGGCCGGAATCAGCGGATGTTTTCCGCCATGACGAGCGACCTGAAGACATCCTGTGGGCACATGCTCCTGCCCCTCACGCTAGCGCTGTTCGGCGCCTGCGCGACCAATCTCTGGGTGGTCTGGTCCTGGCTGTAGGTCCCTGACGGGGCGACCTTATTTTTTGGGCGGGGGGCCGCCGGGGTCGCGGATGGCGGCACGCAGTTTGGTCAGCGTCGCCGCATAATATTCCTCACGCTCGCGCTCGAAGCGCTCCTGATGCTTGCGGAAATTGGCGATGCGGGCCTGCATCTCGGTGCGGAAATCACCGTTTGCCCGCGGCAGCGGGACAGGTGCGGGTCGGGACGGAGGGGGGGCTGGCGGCGGTTCGAACTCGCGGGCGACCGCCTCCACGGCGACGATCTCCACCGCGGCGGTCGAGCCAACCGCAGGGTTCTCCGGCTGAAGGGTGTCATCCTTCCTGCCGGTCACCGATTGGACGAAGGCCAGTGTCTGCGCGATCAGTGCGTCGCGCTCGCTGATCCATTTCATGATCCACCTCAGCCACGCTTATTCCAGCAAAGCGGCTGCATCGAATCAAGGAGGTTCGCAAAGGGATTGCATAATTTTCCCGGTCGTCAGACATTGACCGAATGGTCGCTGCAGAAGAACGGTCGGACGAAATGGAGGGGCTGAGGCTCATCCGCGCGTTCCTGTCGCTGCCGCCCGACAAGCGGGCGGAGGTGATCGCGTTCGTGGAAGAATTGGCACGTGCCCACGGCCCGCCCGAGGAGGGCGCGAAGGTCTCGCCGCGGTGAGCGCTACCGTTCGCGCGGATTGACGTTGGGCTCGAACGGCGCGCCGACCACTCGAACTGGGGCCTGAATCGATGTCCGGGTAATGTCGATCACGGCTCCCTCGGCGACACGCTTTTCAGGCGCCGGTCCCAGCACCGGCTCGAACAGCGCCAATGTGCCAGCCAAGGCGCTGCAGCACAGCGTCACCGTCGCTAGTAGAATCATGTTTCGGTTTTCTTCCCGGATCCGCATGGGCCAATAACGGCTGGTGGCGGAGCCAGTTCCGGGCCGGGCGAAAACAGACGCGGTCCTCACCGAGGCAACCGAGGCCGTCTCGAGGCCGCGCAGATCGAAACGGAGAAGCAGGCCGCCGAGCAGCGCCGCCGCGACATGCCGACCTCCGTCATCGTCGCGGCTTCGGGTGAAGCCACCGGCAACGTCCAGTCGGTTGCGACCGCGACGGAGGAGCTGTCCTCCTTGGTGAACGAGATCAGCCGCCAGGTGCAGGCATCGGCGCGGATGGCGGGCGAAGCCGTCACCCAGGCGCGCACCACGACCGAGCGCGTCAGCGAGCTCTCGGTCGCCGCCACCCGCATCGGCGACGTCGTCGAGCTGATCAACAACCTTTGGGGCGCGGCAGTACGCTCGCGTCGCCGCAAGCGGCGATGGGGTTCGCTTCTATTTCTGCGCTGGCTGTGGCTCGACGGTGTGCTGGAAGGCCGACAATCTGCCCGACACGATCGGCATTGCCGTCGGCGCCATCGCGGGTCCGGATTTTCCGGCGCCCGTCAGATCGGTGTTCGACCAATCGAAACACGCCTGGGTCGAGATCGGTGGCGCCGGCGTCGCGCACTTCGAACAGGGCAGCGCGCGCAGCGTTCAAGCTGAGGCACAGGCATCGACTGCTCGTGCCGGTCGCGGCCGGCGTTCGGTCAGGGGCGCTGCCTTGCGTTGGATGGCGTTCCTGTTGTCTGTATCGGTTCACCGGGAGCACGGTCCAGCGGCGGGTGGGGCCTGGCGAGTCCTACCGTTCCGGGAGGAGCGCCGTTGCTGGCCGTACGGGTATTGACGCGCTCCAACGTGACTGTCGATGCAACCACAATGGCGATGGCCAAGGCGACAGCGGATAGGGCTAAGGCTACCCGATCATTCGGGTCCATCGCTAGACCTCCGCGAGACGGCTCTATAGCAGGAGGATGATAACGCCAAACCGATGATTTAGTTCTTCCGGTGGTCGCCGAAAGGGGCCGTGGCCATTGACAGGTTTCGATCTGCGGTCGCGGAGCTAAACCAATGGTGCCGGCTGAGGGGATTGAACCCCCGACCTTCGGTTTACAAAACCGCTGCTCTACCGCTGAGCTAAGCCGGCGACACCCAAGATGCGGGGCGGGGCTCGGCCTACCTGGAGCCGTCTGCCCGTGCGCGCCGCAATACCAGACTTGATTGGAAAGTGCCAGAACCCGCGATCGTGGTCGCAGGCATGAAATCAGGCGGCCCCGAGGAGGAGCCGCCTGATCCGTGTCGCCGCCCAATCTGTGGCGTTCGGCTCAAACCGCCTTACTGGCACATGTGCCGGCGGCCGTCTTCGCCCTTGAAGTAAGTGCCGGGCGTACAGACGAAGCCGTTGCGCTGGGCGTAGGTGCGGGTGTCCCAGCCGCGATTGTCCCAACCGCGGTCATAGGCGTAGGAATTGTCCCAGGCGCGGAACGGGGCGGTGGCAATCGCGCCGGCAGTGCCGATCGCGGCGCCGGCGACGCCGGCCGCGACGTCGGTGGGCCAGAAGCCGGTGCGGCTCCTGTTCCAATCGTTATTCCAGTCGGCCCGGGTCTGACGATAGGACATGCGGCGATGACGGTATCCGCTATCGGTGTACGGATTTCCGGGGCCGAGGTTCTGGCAATTGGCGTTGGGGAATTGCGCCGAGCAGCGGCCCGGATTGGTGACGACCGCCTGCGCCATGGCAGAGCCTGCCAGCATGGTCGCTGCAATCGCGGTGGCCCCGAGAAGCTTGATGTTCATGGTTCTTCGCTCCCATTTTGTTGACGGGAACTAAACGCTGACGGCGCAGGACGTTCCGGTGCAACCGTGGGATTTTCGCCGGCGAACAGTCAAACGGATGTGAGCACAAAGGCGCCGTTCCGGCGGCGGAATCCCGCGCCGTTAACGCTTCGCTAGTTCGCTCTTCAGCATTGAGTGTCGCGCAATCCTTGCACGTTAGGCTTACCGGAATTTGGTGAGCTGGCCTTAACCCTCTCGGCGCCGCGATCGGTTAGGTTGTACCCGGATAACCGGGGTCTCCTCATGCGCGCTGTCGCGCTCGCCGCCTTTCTGATCGGAATGCCTGCGACGGCGTTGGCCGGCGGCTTCGAGATCGTCGTCCCGGGCCGTCCCGGCGTGCCGATCATCATCAACAACATCGACGCGTCCTATAGCGTGGTCGAAGGTGTCTGGGGCCTCGGCAAGAACCAGCAAGTACAGCCCACAATCTATGGTGGACGCTACATCGCCGAGCGGCAGCCCGACCACGTCGGCCACTATTATCCGACGCTGGGTCTGCGGCCGGGCTACGGCCGGCTCGAGGTCGAGCCGCCCGCGAACCGCAAATTGCCGGCGCCCGCCGAGAGCTACCACCAGAGTTGGGGCGCGTCGTCCGCGCCCTTGCCGCCGCAGATGGACGTGCCCGTCGATCCGCCGCCCGTGATCTATGCGCCCGAGATCAACGACCGTCCTCGGCCCCCTCGGCTGCGGCCGCATACGGAGATACCCGGCAAGCCGCCGGGTTGAGAAACGTGAAAATCCAAAAAACGGAAATCAACAGGAGAGAGTAATGCGTCAGATGATTTCGGGACTGGTCGCGGCAGCTGCCGTGATGTTTGCCGCCACCGCGCCCGCCGCGGCCTGCGGCTTCACCACGTGCGCGCCGATTGCACCGGTCTATACCGGCTGCAACACCGGCTGCGGCGGGTATGGCTACGGCTATGGCTATGGCGCCTATGAGCGTCTCGTCGAGCCGACCACGCAGTATTATTACGTCAACCAAGGCCCGACCTATACCGGTCCGGGTGCCTTCGCGCCGTATCCGACCTACCGTGAGGACGCCGTCGTCGCGCCTGCCAATTACGGCTACGGTCATGGCTATGGCTATCGTGCTGCTACGGTGGCGCCGCCGGCCGCTTATCCCTATCGCCGCCCGTACTTCCGTCCGTATCGCTACGGCTATGGCCCGCGCTACGGCTATCTGCCGCGCGTGCACTACGGCCATGCTCCGCGTTACGGCTATGCCCATCGCCACGCGCCGTACTATTATGGCGGTCACCGCGTGCTGCGCCGCTATTACTGATCTCTGATCGGTTAGAGCCAACGTGACGCCCGTCTGCGCAATGCGGACGGGCGTTTTGTTCTATTGGCGCTTCATCAAACCGAGCCGGCTGGCGCCGACATAGAGCGCGAGCGCCGCGGCGTTCGAGACGTTGAGGCTCTTGATCTCGCCGGGCATGTCGAGCCGTGCGACGACGCTGCAGGTCTCGCGGGTCAATTGCCTGAGGCCCTTGCCTTCGGCTCCCAACACCAGTGCAAGCGGCTCGCGCAGCGCGACGTCGCCGATATCCTCGCTGCCTTCGCTGTCGAGGCCGACGGTCTGGAAGCCGCGCTCGTTCAGCGCCGTCAGCGCACGAGCGAGGTTTTGCACCGTGACAATCGGCACCAGCTCGAGCGCGCCGGAGGCGGCCTTGGCCAGCACGCCGGTCGCTTCCGGGCTGTGCCGCGCGGTGGTGACGATCGCCTTCACCGCGAAGGCTGCGGCCGAGCGCAGGATGGCGCCGACATTGTGGGGGTCGGTGATCTGGTCGAGCACCAGCACCATGCCCTCCTGCGTCAAGGTCTCGATATCGGGCGAGGGCAGGGGATCGGCCTCGGCCAAGAGCCCCTGGTGCACGGCGTCGGGCGACAGCAGCCGATCGATCTCCTGGGGCCGCACGATCTCGGGCGCCACACGGATCTGGATGTTCTCTTCCGCAAGTCGTCTTGCGGCGTTCTCGGTCAGCGTCAGCTTGCGGATTCGGCGCCGAGGGTTGGCGAGTGCCATGGTGACGGTGTGCCAGCCATAGAGAATGATGGGGCCATCTGCTTGCGAATCACGCTCGCGCCAAGCCGGCCGGCCGGGTGATTTTCCGGGCCGGCTGAAGGGCTTAGCGCCGCCGCGAGCCCCCTTGGGGCCGAATTTTCGATCCTTCATGGGTTCGCTTCTGTCACGGGTTCCGGAATATGGCAATTTCGGTGCCTGAGGGGGCGATTTTAGCTGCTTGCCTCGGTTGACTTTGCCCCACCGCTTCGCCCATAAACGCGCCCGGTCGCGCCCCGATCCGGGTTGTCGCGGCCTTCACGTTCCATGGCCGTCTTCGGTCCGCCGGCAAGGTCCGGCCCGATTGTGCTGCCGTCGAGCGGGGGAGTGTCCCGAGTGGCAAAGGGAGCTGACTGTAAATCAGCCGCCTCATGGCTTCGCAGGTTCGAGTCCTGCCTCCCCCACCATGCTTCGCCCTTCGGGCTAGGCGTGGCGCAGCCACGTGATACCCGATAGGCGAAGCGTGGTGTCCGGCGAAGCCCGTAGGGCGAAGACGGACTGAGGCTGTCTCAACCGCTACCCCATCATCTCCCGCACCATCGGCACCACCTTCCGTCCATAAAGCTCGATGCTCCGCATCAGCTTCTCGTGCGGCAATGGTCCCGCCGAGTACTTCAGCTGAAATCGCGAAATCCCGAGCGCCTTTGCGGTCTTCGCGATCTTGCGCGCCACCGTTTCCGGCGAGCCGACATAGAGCGATCCATGCTCGGCCTCGTTGACGAATTCGTCGCGTCCCATCGGCAGCCAGCCGCGCTCCTTGCCGATACGGTCGCGCATGGCCTTGTAATCGGGCCACAGCTCCTCGCGCGCCTGCGCATCGGTCTCGGCGACATAGCCCGGCGAATGCACGCCGATCGGCTGCACAGTGCGGCCAAACTCCTTGAAGGCGCGGTGATAGAGATCGACGTAAGGCGCAAAGCGCGCGGGATCGCCGCCGATGATCGCGAGCATCAGGGGCAGATCGTAATGCGCGGCGCGCACCACCGATTGCGGACTGCCGCCGACGCCGATCCAGGTTTTGAGCGTGCCGTTCTCGACCGGCGGATAGACCAGCTTCTCCCGCAGCGGCGGACGCAGCTTGCCTTCCCAGGTGACCGGCTTCTGCGACAACAGCGCGGCGAACAGATCGAGCTTCTCCTCGAACAGCTCTTCATATTTGCGCAGGTCGAAGCCGAACAGCGGGAAGGATTCGGTGAAGGAGCCGCGGCCGAGGATCACCTCGGCACGTCCGTTCGAGAGCGCGTCCAGTGTTGCAAAACGCTGGAAGACGCGAATGGGATCGTCCGAAGACAGCACCGTCACGGCCGAGCCGAGATGGATGCGCCTGGTGCGCGATGCGATCGCCGCGAGCACGGTTTCCGGTGAGGAGATCGCGAAATCGGCGCGGTGATGCTCGCCGAGGCCGATGAAGTCGAGCCCGAGCTCGTCGGCCAGCACCGCTTCGTCGACGACGTTGCGGATCACCTGCGCATGCGGAAGCAGGCCGCCGGAGCCGGCTCTGGTGACATCGCCAAAGGTATCCAGTCCGAATTCGAGCGGTGCGGTCATCGATGAGGTCTCTGTGGGGCGCGAAGGCGCCGTCGTGTGGGAGGGAATGATTCCGGTGGAGCTAGGGGGTGAAGACCGCTTCGACAATGCTGCTCCAGGAAAGCCATCGTTTCCGGTTCTTCATCGAACCGGCGGGCTCAATCGGATCTGGCGAACATCTCGACCAGGGTTTCGCGCAGCCAGCGCTGCGCCGGCACGGTGTCGTTGCGCTGGTGCCAGAACAGGCTGACGATGCGCGGCGGCGCTTTGAGGGGCAGCGGCATCGCATGCAGGAACGGCGCATGCCTCGATTGCGAGCGCAGGTCGCTCGGCAGCACGGCGATCAGGTCGGACTGGCGCACGACCTCGTAGGCGGCGCTGTAGTGATTGACGGTGGCGACCAGGTTGCGCGACAGCCCCCGCGAGGCAAGGAAGAGGTCGTAAGACGGCATGGTCTTGCCCGCAAGGCTCACGTCGACATGTCCCGCGTTCAGGAAGGTTCGCGTGCTCAGCCGTTTCTGGGCAGCAAGCGGATGGCCGCGCCTCATGAAGCAGGCATAGTCGACGGTCCACAGCGAGCGCGAGCGAATGGCAGCCGGCTGCTGCGCCTCGTTGACATAGACGCTGAGCACGCAATCGACTCTGTTGTCCTCGAGCTGGTCGGCGATCTCGACGACGGTATTGGGCACAGTGTGGACGCGCGACTTTGGGGAAACCCTGCCGAGATGGTCGAGCAGGTTCGGCATCACCAGCGAGGAGACGTAGTCCGACATCGACAGGCTGAATTCCGTCTGTGCGCGGGCGGGATCGAACACCTGCTCGTCGAGCGCTCCACGGAGGCTTTCCAGTGCCTCGCCGATCGGCTCCCACAGCACTACGGCGCGCTGGGTCGGGCGGATACCGGTGCCGGCTCGCACGAACAGGGGATCGCCGAGCGCGTCGCGCAGCCGCGCGAGCGCATTGCTGACGGCGGGCTGGGTCATCCGCAGCGCATTCGCGGCGCGCGTGACGCTGCCCTCGGTCATCAGCGCCTCGAAGACTTTCAGCAGGTTGAGGTCGAGCGCGCGGAACGACAAGGACATTCACCTTAGTGATATATTAGATCATGATTATAAATTATGACGATAATGTCACTTTGTCTATGGTTCCCTCCCGAGCGGCGCGCCGGGCCCGTGACATCAGAGGGGGACTTTCATGTCGATGATATCGGCGCGCATCGAGCGCCTTCCGTTCGCACGTTTCCACACGCATCTGCTGCTGATGGGCGGGCTCGGCTACATGTTCGACGCGATGGACGCGGCGGTGCTGGCCTTCATCCTGCCGGTGCTGCGCACGGCGTGGAATCTGTCGAGCGTGCAGATCGGCGTGCTCGGCAGCAGCACTTACATCGGCTTCCTGTTCGGCGCGTTGCTGGCCGGCACGCTGGGCGATTTGATCGGCCGACGTGCGGTGATGATGTCGGCGCTGGCGCTGTATTGCGCGGCGTCGATCGTGAGCGCGGTGGTCGACACATGGCCGTCCTTTTTCGCCGCGCGTGTCGTGGCCGGCATGGGCACCGGCGCGGAGAGCGCGATCATCGCGCCTTATCTCGCGGAGTTCGTTGCGCGCCGCTATCGCGGCAGCTTCACCGGCGCGCTGGCCGGCTTCTTCTCCTTCGGTTTCGTCGCCGCAGCCTTGCTCGGCTACTTCATCGTTCCCACCTCCGACAACGGCTGGCGTATCGTACTGGTGATCACCGCGGTGCCGGTCGTCATGCTGCTGTGGTGGCGCAAGTCGCTGCCGGAATCGCCGCGCTGGCTCGAAAGCCGGGGCAGGGGCAAGGAAGCGGAGGCCCTGCTGGACCGGATCGAGGCGGGCTTTGCGCGCGAGGGTCATGTCCTGCCGCAGCCGGTGGTGGAAGCAACAGCGCCGGCGGGGACAGGCGGGACTCTGCTCGCCAATTTCGCCGCGCTTCTGACGGGCCGGCAGGCGCGCATCACCATCATGACCTGGATCATGTGGCTGGCGATCACCTTCAGCTATTATTCCTTCTTCGTCTGGATCCCCGGTCTCCTGGTCCAGAACGGCATGAGCATCACCAAGAGCTTCGCCTATTCAATCGCGATCTATTGCGCGCAGATTCCCGGCTATTTCAGCGCGGCGTATTTCAACGAGCGCATTGGCCGGCAGGCGACGATCGCGACCTACATGGTGCTCGGCGGCGCCAGCGCGCTCGGGCTCGCCTTCGCGCAGAGCGACCAGCAGATCATGGCGGCGGGAATCTTCCTGTCGCTGTTCATGAACGGCACTTATGCGGGCGTCTATGCCTATACCGCGGAAGTCTTCCCGACCCCGGTCAGGACCACGGGTGCCGGGCTCGCTTCCGCAATCGGCCGCATCGGCGCGATCGTCTCGCCGATCCTGGTCGGCTATCTCTATCCGACCTTCGGCTTTGCCGGCGTGTTCGGCGTCACCACCACCGTGCTGCTGCTCGGGGCTGTCACCGTCGTGCTGATGGGCGTGCCGACGCGCGGTCGCTCGCTGGAGGAGATTGCGGCGGGCGAAGTCGCATGACGCGGACGAAACTGAAGGCCGATCCCTGGCTCTGCGCCGTCGCGGCGGCGCAGGGCAGGATGGATCAGCCGGATGCGCTGTACGTGGCGCTGGACCAGGCCGTGAAGTCGGCGATCGGGCACAAGCTGTTCACGATCCTCACCTATGACGGCAGCACCGGTGAAGCGGCGCGGGTCTATTCCAATCTCCCGAGCCCGTACCCGACCGGCGGACGCAAGCGGCTCACGCCCGGACCGTGGACCGAGGCCGTGCTCGATCGCGGCGAAGCCTATATCGGCCGTACTCATGACGATCTGCGCACCGTCTTCTCCGATCATGAGCTGATCGCTTCGCTCGGCTGCGAGAGCGTGCTCAACATGCCCGTGCGCTGGCGCGGGCGCACGCTCGGCTCGCTCAATCTGCTTCACGAGGCGGGCTGGTACGGCGAAGATGATGTGGCTGCGTGCCTTCCCTTTGCCCAGCTTACCTTGCCGGCACTGCTCTCGCCGGCCGATCTCTGACAGGACCGTCGCGATGACAAGCATCCTCTTCAAGAACGCCGCACTGCTCGATCCGCTCCAGCCGGACTTGCTGGAGGGGCATCATGTGCTGGTCGAGGACAATCTGATCAGGGAGATCTCCGACCGGCCGATCCAGGCCACCGCCGATCGCACCATCGATTTGAACGGCAAGACGCTGATGCCGGGGCTGATCGATCTGCATGTTCACGCGATCGCGGTCGAGCTCAATCTGGCGCAACAGGTGCACATGCCGAACGTGCTGGTGACGCTGCGCTCGACGCTGCTCTTGCGCGGCATGCTGCGGCGTGGCTTCACCACGGTTCGCGACGCAGGCGGCGCCGGCCACGCGCTGAAGCAGGCGATCGAGACCGGCCTGACCGATGGACCGCGGCTGTTCGTCTCCGGTCGCGCGCTCAGCCAGACCGGCGGCCACGGCGACATGCGGGCACGCTCGGATTACCTTGCGAGTGACGCGCCCTGTCCCTGCTGCGTGCGGGTCGGCGCGCTGGCGCGCGTGGCCGACGGCGTCGACGGCGTACGCAAGGCCGCGCGCGAAGAGCTCCAGATGGGGGCCGACCAGATCAAGATCATGGCCTCCGGCGGGGTGGCGTCGCCGACCGATCCGGTTGGCGCCTTTGGTTACTCCGAGGACGAGATCCGCGCGATCGTCGAGGAGGCACGCGGGCGACAGACCTATG
The DNA here is from genome assembly GCF_045571455.1 of Bradyrhizobium sp. STM 3561. Taxonomy (NCBI): domain Bacteria; kingdom Pseudomonadati; phylum Pseudomonadota; class Alphaproteobacteria; order Hyphomicrobiales; family Nitrobacteraceae; genus Bradyrhizobium; species Bradyrhizobium sp. STM 3561. Next base: position 3,877,006 of record NZ_CP120695.1, on the reverse strand, counting down.
TGCTCGCCCACGCCTATACCGCTGCCGCGATCGAGCGCGCGGTGCGCTGCGGCGTGCGCACCATCGAACACGGCAATTTGGTCGATGCGCCGACCGCGCACCTGATGGCCGAAAAGGGGGCCTATGTGGTGCCGACGCTCGTCACCTATGAGGCGCTCGCCAACGAGGGCGCCCAATACGGCCTGCCACCCGAGAGCGTGGCCAAGATCGCCGATGTCCGCGACGCCGGCCTGCGCTCGCTCGCGATCTATCGCGACGCCGGCGTGAAGATGGGCTTCGGCAGCGATTTGCTCGGGCCGTCGCAACGCCTGCAGAGCGATGAATTCCGCATTCGCGCCGAAATCCTCGGCCCGCGCGCCGTCATCGCCAGCGCGACGGTGATCGGTGCCGAGGTGCTCGGCATGGAGAGCAAGCTCGGTCGCATCATGCCGGAGGCTATCGCGGACCTGCTGGTGGTCGACGGCAATCCGCTGCGCGATGTCGCCTGCCTGCTCGGTCAGGGCGAGCATATCCCGCTAGTGGTGAAGGCGGGGAAGGTCCAGTTCGACAGGCTGAAAGCCTAAAGCCTTTTGGAGCGAAGTGGATACCGGTTCGCGTAAAGAAAACGCGTCACAACAAGACGCCAACTACCGCCACATCCCCCGCATCTTCGCCCCGATGTCGATCTTCGGCCCCTGCGCGGCAGTGCGCGCTGCGCCCGCCGCGGCTTTCGGCCAGGCGGTGCGCTCGAACAGATAGACCAGCTGCTTCGGGATGAAGCGGGTGCGCGAGGCGTAGACGTGGCGGTCGCCCTTGGCGGCCTGGCCGTGGACGAAGAAGCGTTGCGGCACCACGAGGTGGAGATCGTCCTTGGCGCGCGTCATCGCGACATAGAGCAGGCGGCGTTCCTCCTCGAGCTCGGCGCTGGTGCCGGCACCGAGATCGGAGGGCATGCAGCCGTCGACGACGTTGAGCACGAACACCGATTTCCACTCCTGGCCCTTGGCGGAATGGATGGTGGAGAGGATCAGATAATCCTCGTCGCGCAGGGGCGGTCCGGATTTGTCGCTGGTCGCATCGGGCGGATCCAGCGTGAGTTCGGTCAAAAACTTCTCGCGCGAGGCATAGCCGCCGGCGATCTGCTCGAGCTGCATCAGGTCGGCGCGGCGCGTCTCGGCATCCTCGTGGATGCGATCGAGATGCGGCTCGTACCAGAGCCGCACGCGTTCGAGATCGGCAGGCCATTCCGAATAGCGCAGGTTTTCGACGGTGCGGACGAAGTCGGTCCAGTCGGGGCCGGTGCGCGCCGGCACCGGGAGCCGGCCGAGCGCGGCAAGCGGGTCGGTGCTCTCCGCCATCTGGTCGAGCACGCGCTGCGCCGTCGCGGGGCCGATGCCCGGCAACAGATGCAGGAGGCGAAAGCCGGCGACGCGGTCGCGCGGGTTTTCGGCGAAGCGCAACAGCGCCAGCACGTCCTTGAGATGGGCGGCGTCGAGGAATTTCAGCCCGCCGAACTTGACGAACGGGATGTTGCGGCGGGTCAGCTCGATCTCCAGCGGGCCCGAATGCGACGAGGTGCGGAACAGCACCGCCTGGTGCTTGAGCAGCGCGCCTTGCTCGCGGTTCGCCAGCACCGCCTCGACGATGTAGCGCGCCTGATCGGCCTCGTCGTGCACGGTGACGAGCTGCGGCTTCTGACCCGAAATGCGGTCGGTCCAGAGATTCTTGGTGAAGCGCTCACGCGCCAGGCCGATGACGCCGTTCGCCGCTGACAGCACCGCTTGTGTCGAGCGGTAATTGCGGTCGAGCGTGATCATCTCCGCGCGTGGCGAGAAGCTCTGCGGGAACTCCAGGATGTTGCGCACGGTGGCGGCGCGGAACGAATAGATCGACTGCGCGTCGTCGCCGACGACGGTGAGGCCGCGCCCGTCGGGCTTCAGCGCCAAGAGGATCGAGGATTGCAGGCGGTTGGTGTCCTGATATTCGTCGACCAGCACGTGATCGAAGCGCCCGCCGATCTCTTCCGCAATCAGCGCATCGCTCATCATCTGCGACCAGTAGAGCAGGAGGTCGTCGTAATCGAGCACGTGCTGGGCCTGCTTGGCCTCGACATAAGCGGCAAACAAGCCCTTCAGCTCGGCGGCCCAGCCCGCGCACCAGGGATAGTGCTGGCCGAGCACCTTCTCGATTTCCATCTCGCCATTGACGCAGCGGGAATAGATCGACAGGCAGGTGCCCTTGGCGGGAAAGCGGCTCTCGGTCTTCGACAGCCCGCGCTCGTGCCGCACCAGGTTCATCAGGTCGGCAGAGTCCTCGCGGTCATGGATGGTGAAGGCGGGATCGACGCCGATCCGCTCGGCATATTCGCGCAGGAGCCGCGCGCCGATGCCGTGGAAGGTGCCGGCCCAGGTGAGCGCATCGCGCATGATCGCGGCGTTGTTCTCACCCAGCACCTTGCGGGCGATACGCTCGACGCGGCCGGCCATCTCCGCCGCCGCGCGGCGGGAAAATGTCATCAGCAGGATGCGGCGGGGATCGCTGCCTGCGACGATCAGATGCGCAACGCGGTGGGCCAGCGTGTTGGTCTTCCCGGAGCCGGCGCCGGCGATGACGAGCAGGGGGGCGCCCACGGTCGCGCCTTCAGCCACGCCATGCTCGACGGCGCGGCGCTGCTCCGCATTGAGCGTGTCCAGATATGTCGCCACGAATCGCCCCGGTGAAAGGATGAGAGTCGGCGATCCCGGCGCGAATCGCAATGCGGCTGGACGAAACCGGGTTTAGGATTTAGGGGGAAGGGGCGGCCCCGAGTTCCAGCCCGAGAAACGCGTCCGCTATGACCGAGCTCAAGCCCGACCAGTTCGAGATGCGGCGGCTGGAATCGCTCAGCAACACCATCTTCGGTGTCGCCATGACGCTGCTCGCCTACGACCTGCCCAAGGCTGCGGTGTTCACCAGCGCTCCCGGCTGGAGCGATCTTGCCCATGTCTATTCCGGCAAGCTCGCCGGCTTCGCGCTCAGCTTCATCATCGCCGGCGTGTTCTGGATCAGTCATCACCGCCGGCTGGCGCGCCAGCCGGTCGGCAGCCGCGGCATGGTGATCCTCAATCTGTTTTTCCTGCTCTCGATCGTGCTGCTGCCGGTGACCAACGGCCTCTATACCAATTACGCCATGAGCAGCGCCGTCGCCGTGCTCTACGGCTTGCATCTGACCGCGATTGCCGGCCTCAACGCCTGGATGTGGTGGACGATCCTGGGCGGCTGGCGCCACGAGATCATGGCCTCGCTGTTTCCACTTCTGGTGTTCATCCCGGGCACGATCGTTGCGGCGTTCGCGCCCCAGGTCGCCCCCTTTGTGTGGTTCATTGCGTTCGGCGGGCTCGTGATCCAGCGCTTCTATGCGGGGCGGACAGGGCTGGAGGCGTAGGACTCAACCGGATGTCGCGCCGAACCCATCGGCCGGCACGTAGAGCTTGACCGGGCGGATTTCGTAGACGGCCGTCGGATTGACCGCACGCAGCTTCCGCGCCGCCGCGATCGCCTCATCCTCGGTGGCGCATTGCATCAGGTGGAAGCCCAGAAGCTGCTCCTTGGTCTCGGCAAACGGCCCGTCCAGCACCATGCCCGCGCCGGGGCCCCGCAGGGTGCGGGCCTTTCGGGTTTCATCCAGGCGGGCCGCCGGCCCAAACTGTCCGCTGGCCCGAAGAGGTGCTTGAACCTCGATGACTTTGGCCACGACCGCGGCGTCCTGCTCCGGCGTCCAGGACAGGACTTCGTCTTCCACGTGATAGGCCAGGATGGCGTACAGCATCATCACCTCGTTTCTTTCTGCGCAAGTTCCAAGGACGCGGCCCGGCAGCCCGTGCCGACAATCCCGAAGCAAAATATTGCGTGGCCGGCAAGCAGCGAAACCGTCCTGAAACCCGATTGCGGCCTTGCCATGTGAACGCCGCCGGAACTGGTCGCGACTGATGGACCACGAACAACAAAGCTTTGGCTGGAGGCGGCAATGTCGGGTCACACCATCAAGATCATCTGGGATGCGCGGCGGGCGGCACAGTCGCAGCCGGCCGATTTGCACGACGAGGCGGGCCATCACCGCTATTAAGGCAGCTCGGCCGAGAACGGCGGCGAGCGCATCGCGGAGAGCCGGCGCGGCAAACGGCCGCGCGCGTTCAACATCTGCGGCTTCTGAAGCCTTTCGACGCGCCGGTCGTCAAAATGAGCGCCCTGCAAATGGCGATCGCGGCGACGCCGTTCCTGGTCGCGCTGATGAGCCGGACCGGCAAGGCCATTGCGCCGTGCCTTCTGGCGAGCCTCTTCACGGTGCTGCTCGGCGGCGAGCCGCACCGCGCGGCCGTCGCCTGGTGCGTCGGCATGCTGATCGCCGCCGTCGCACTGCGCGAGCGGCTTCGCGCCGGCTGACCCGGCGATCCGGCTTCAAGGAAATCGCGAAGAAAAGGCGCGGCGGGGAGGCCCCGTCGCGCCCGATTTCTTGCTCGCTGGTCCAGGGCCGAGAGCGCCCCGATGCCAAGCTTCAGCCAAAGCTCAGCGGGCGATCCCAGCGAGGTGACAGCGCTTGAGATAAGACACTGGATCACCTCCTTTCGTTGGTTAAGGAAGTCTTCAACATAGGCGGCGATCCCGCCGCTGTTAAGGGGCGGGGCGGCCAAGTCGGAACCAGCCGTCTTCGCAAAGCCCGGAAAGGCGCCGTCCGGGCAGTTGAGACCGCCGCCGAGCCGTGTTAGGGGATCGCCCGACGCGGGTGTAGCTCAATGGTAGAGCAGCAGCCTTCCAAGCTGAATACGAGGGTTCGATTCCCTTCACCCGCTCCAATGTTTTCAAGAACTTGTAGGGCAGCTCGCTTTCCGTTCGGACAAGCTAACCTTGCTTGAAGAAAGCATCCCTAAAATAACGGCCGCTGATTTCGATCAAGTTGCCATTGTCATCTGATTTCCACGCAACGGTAGCGACCTCCACGAAGAGCAGGCTCATGTGACGCTTGAACCTTACGTACTGATCAGGAGGTCTCCGGTCGTTGATATTATCTATGTAGATTGGGCCCCACCCCTCCCGATCAAGTTCGGCTTTCAATATCGCGTCCGGTGATCCTACTGGAAATTTCTGCCTCAACCGTCTGGTGAACTCAGAGCGCGCCTCTGCATCAGTGCTGAGCGAAGAAATTCCGGCGGCGAGGTTCGGAAATGGCCGGTAGAAATGAAAAAAAATCGGCAGCCCGAAGGTGAGGGCGGCAATTATCCCTATGGCTACTGCAACAATTCTTAAAATACGCATCGCTCGCGGCCCGCGCTATGCAAAGGACGGCAAGTATACTACGAATTGCGCTGCATGGTTTGGGCAATTTCCAGAGAGTTGGGTCGAGCGGGCCTGCATTCGGCGGGTTCGGACAGGCCGGGAAAGTTATTGGGGTTCAAAGGCGTCCGAAGCTGCATTTTGTCCGAACGAGCATTGAAAATACTGAGAGTTCGACACCCTTCCAAGCTGAATACGAGGGTTCGATTCCCTTCACCCGCTCCAATGATTTCAGTTACTTAGTGAGCTTGTTGGTTTTCATTCCGACAAGGGTTCACTTTTGGGCCGCCTGCTTGATCCGCTTCATTTTTGCGTCCTGCTTCTCCTCATCATCGTGATGAAGATGCACCATCGTTTATCGATGACCTTTTCACGGCGCGGGGCGCGGAACCGTCACTCGGACTTGATGGAAGCGACCATGTCGGCAAAGAGGTTGCCTCCGACGATGATGTGAGCGCGCATCGATTGCTGTGCTTCGCTTTCGCTCCCTGTTTCAATCGCCCTGACTATCAGAGCGTGCTCGCCGAATGATGCCGCGAGGCGGGCTGGTCGCGACAAGCTCTGATGCCGGAAGAACCGCATCCGAAGGCGGGTTTCAGTCACGAGATCGGCCAAGGGCGTGTTGCGTGCGCCAGCGTAGATGGCTTGGTGAAATGCGGTGTTGAGTTCGACGTAGCGCGCCGTGTTGCCGGTGTGCACGGCTGATGCGCATTGTTCGTGTATCTCACGCAGGCCGGTTCGTTCGGCGACAGTCATTCGGCGCGCCGCCAGACCGGCAGCCTCCGCTTCGAGCGCAGTGAGAATTTCTACCATGCCGATCGCTCGCTGAGGTGTCATGCTCGCGATGGTTGCGCCTTGGCGCGACCTGAACTTGACGAGACCCTCATTGGCCAAGCGAAGCAGCGCTTCCCGCGCTGGCGTCCGCGAGACCGAAAAGCGTCTGGCGAGGCTCTGCTCGTCCAGCTTGTCGCCCGGGACCAGCCGTCCCTCGGCGATATCGCTTTCGATCCGTCGACAAAGCTCATCGGAGACACGAACCCGCATTGGCTTGCCCTTATGTATACGCTTATGCCTTTATGTATACGTAGACCATTTAAAAAAATACATATAATCCGGGCACAGAACGAGGACAACAGGAAACGCCGATGACTTCCGTGAATTTGAGCGGCACCCCTTTGCTGAAGACGGATGGGCCTATCGCGACGATCCAGCTCGATCGCCCGCGGCAGATGAACAAGATCACCGCAGCCGATCTCGCCGTGTTGTCGGGCCACTTCGCCAGCATTGAGAAGGCAGGTGCGAGAGTTCTCATCCTGACCGGCGAAGGACGCGCGTTCAGCGCCGGATACGACCTCGGAGACATCGCTGCGCGAACCTCGTCTAAGGAAGATGTTCATGCTTCCGGTTTTGAGAACGTCGTCGATCAGCTCGAAACTCTGGCGATACCGACCATCTGCAGGCTGAACGGCGGAGTCTATGGCGGCGCAACTGATCTTGCGCTCGCCTGCGACTTCAGGATCGGCGTGGATGATTGCGAGATGTTCATGCCGGCCGCGCGCCTCGGGCTTCACTATTACAGCAGCGGTCTCATGCGCTTTGCGTCGCGCCTCGGCGTAGCGGCGACAAAGAAGCTGTTCCTCACGGGCCTGAAACTGGACGCGGCCGAGATGCTGCGCATAGGCTATCTGGATGAAGCCGTTCCTGCGGGCAGCCTCGATGCGCGCGTGAAGGAGCTCGCCTCTGTTCTCGCTGCCAATGCGCCGGCCGCCATGCGTGGCATGAAACGCGCCATCAACGAGATCGCCGGAAACTCGTTCGATCGTGCTGCTGCCGATCAGCGTTACGGTGAGAGCCTCGTGGGCGCCGAGCTGCGCGAGGGCAGCGCGGCTTTCGCCGAAAAGCGCCCCCCGCGCTTCGGCGCCGACCTGGACGGCCGATGACCGGACCTCACTCGCCACCGGCGTCCACGCTGAAGCCGCGGTCAAAGGGGCCACTCGCTGGGTTGATCGTGATCGATCTCACCCGCGTGTTGGCCGGACCGTATTGCACCATGATGCTCGCGGATCTCGGCGCGCGGGTCATAAAGGTCGAGATGCCGGGCATCGGTGACGATGCGCGGCACATCGGCCCGTTCATCTCGAACGCCGATGGCTTGCCAAGCTCGGGCTATTTCTTCTCGATCAATCGAAGCAAGGAATCGATCGCACTGAGCCTCAAGGATGCTGCCGACCGCGCGATATTCGAGCGACTATTGCTGGACGCCGATGTCCTCGCGGAAAATTTTACGCCCGGTACCATGGACCGTTTCGGCTACGGCTGGGAGGCGCTCAGCTCGCGCTTTCCCCGGCTGGTTCTGGCGTCGATATCGGGCTTTGGTCAGACGGGGCCCTACCGCGAACTGCCGGCTTACGACATGGTCGTGCAGGCCATGGGCGGTGTCATGAGCTTGACGGGCGAGGAGGGAGGCCCGCCGACGCGCGTCGGAGTATCGATCGGCGACATCGCCGCGGGCACTCATGCGGTGATCGGGGTCCAGGCGGCGTTGATCGAGCGTGCCCGCACCGGTCGCGGTAAGCACGTCGATATTTCCATGCTCGATACGCAGATCTCTCTGCTCGAGAATGCCCTTGTCCGCTATCAAGTCGAGCAAGTCGTTCCGGGGCCCATCGGCTCCAGACACCCCTCTATCACGCCATTTGGCGTCTTCAAGAGCAAGGTCGGGCATCTCATCATCGCCGCCGGCAACGACCGGAAGTTCAGAGATCTTTGCGATGTGCTGCAGATGCGGGACGTCAAAGCCGATCCGCGATTCCTCTCGAATTCGTCGCGATGCGAACATCATCGTGCCCTCGCCGCGCGGATCGAAGAGGCGCTGGCAACCAGAACCGCCGAGGAATGGCTCCCCATCCTGACGCAAGCCGGGATTCCCTGTGGACCAATGAACGACATTGCCGGCGTACTGCGTGATCCGCAGCTCAACGCGCGCGACATGTTCGTCTCATTGGAGGCTCCGGGGGGCATGGTGTTGAAAACCGCGGCCTGTCCCATCCGGTTCGCCGGCGAACAATTCGCAAACTATCGGCCTGCGCCAGAGCTCGATGCCGACCGCAATGCTCTCCTGCAAGAACTCGGACTCGTCTGATCGGCTCCGCGAAGAGGATTTGACAATGAGATATGCCTGCTCCTCGACGTTCGTCGCCTTGAGCGTCGCTCTCCTTTCTTCGGCCGCGTCCGCGCAGAAGCAATATGATCCCGGCGCCAGCGATACCGAAATCAAGGTCGGCAACCTGATGCCCTATAGCGGGCCGGGATCGGCTTATTCCGTGATTGGGAAAGTCGAGGCGGCGTACTTCGAGATGATCAACAAGAACGGAGGCATCAACGGTCGAAAGATCAACTTCATCTCGTACGATCATGCCTACAGTCCGCCGAAAGCCGTCGAGCAAGTCCGCAAGCTGGTGGAGAGCGATGAGGTTCTGCTGACCTTCAACATCCTCGGCACGGCACACAATGCCGCTGTGCAGAAGTACCTCAACGGCAAGAAGGTGCCGCAATTGTTCGTGGCCAGTGGTGCGGAGCGATGGAACGACCCGGCGCACTTTCCCTGGACGATGGGCTGGCAGCCAAGCTACCAAGCCGAAGGACGAATTTATGGTCGGTATGTCGCTCAAACGCTTTCCGATGCAAAGATAGGGATACTTTGGCAGAACGACGACTCCGGACGGGACTACGTCAAGGGCTTCGTTGCGGGGCTAGGCGGCAAATTCGAGCCCACAACCAGATTGTCCTATGAGATCACGGACCCGACCGTCGATCCCCAGATGTCGCAATTGAAGGCATCCGGCGCGAACGTTTTTTTCGACGTGACGTCGCCGAAATTTGCCGCGCAGGCCATTCGCAAGACGGGTGAGCTGCAATGGCGGCCGCTGCACATCCTGAACAACGTCTCCACGTCGGTGGCCGCTGTCTTGAAACCTGCCGGGCTCGACAACGCCAAGGGCGTGATCTCGACCGCATATTTGAAGAATCCGCTCGATCCGGCCTGGAGCGGCGACGAGGGCTACCGGCACGGGCTTGCCTTCATGAACGAATACATGCCCGGAACTGACAAAGCCGATTCCAACACGGTCTATGGGTATTCGGTCGCGCAGACCCTGGCGGAGGTGCTCAAGATGTGCGGCGACGATCTCACGCGAGAGAACGTTATGAAAAAAGCTGCCAGCCTCAAGGATCTGAAGCTCGACATGCTTCTCCCGGGAATAACGATCAACACGTCACCGACGGACTTTGCGCCGATTAAACAGGAGCAACTCATCCGGTTCGACGGGGAAAAATGGGAGCGGTTTGGGCCGGATGCGGAGAATATGAGGTAATCAAAAAGATTTCGATTCCGCCAATCGGAGGCTCGATCCATCTCCAGCTAGATGCAACGTGGTGAATCATGAGGATAAATACCTCCGCTTCGTGGCCTTCGATTCATTTGGAAACTGAGGGTAGACCTCATACTCGCTCAGCGAGACTGGCCGGCTCGCGACTCCTCCAGGTAGGCCACGATGGCCTCCATCTGGTAGTCGGAAGGCCTCGGGTTTGGCGTCGCCTGGTCTGGTCCGAGGCCTAACAGCTTGCCTGCCAAACAATCGTTCCGCGGCGACCGGCTGAGCCGGATGAGCTGTGCTCAATTCGCGAGACACGTTGCCACCCGTACTTCATGGATTTCCATAGACTAGGAGACCGTTCGGGAAACTCGCACGACCATTCCGACAACGGGAAATTCCCTTGTGATCTCAAGCGTCCGGAGGGCTGCAAAATGTCGGAATCGGCCTTGCGCGGATTGCGAATTTTTGTGACTTCCAAGCTGAATACGAGGGTTTGATTCCTTTCACTCGCTCCGGTTGCGCCGTAAAAATCATCGATGATTCAATGATTCAATGCGTTGCATGCGGTTCCGACGGCAGTCAATCGCTCTTCACAACCCAATTGTGGATACTTCGGGCGCAGGTCGGACTCCAAAAATCCCGAAGTCTATGAGACGCGTGCACTTTTGACTCCGAGCGATTTAGATTATCAGAATTTTCGTCTGATGATTAGCGCGCTCGGCGCTTCATTCGTCGCGCTCTAGCAGAAAGATAACAGTCGTCGGGCCGGGGACAGGCCCGGCTTCAGTCGCATGTCGATGAGGCGAAGACGGAGGAAGAGCGGGAGAGGGCGGAGAGGCAGTTGCGCAAGCTCGACGCTGATCGCGATCGGGGTCGACTGTAGGGCTATCGCATATGGGCGAGGGCGGAGAGAAGGAAGTCATTATTCCATCTGGCTTGGAGCATTTTGTGGCTGATGCGGGCAGGACCGGGCGTTGCCTGCAGGGTATTGATGGCCAGCTTGCGGATGAGGGCGAGATTTTCGGCGGCGTGATCTTTGCGGCTGCGGCAGGCATCTTCGTCGAACAGAACGTCGAGAACCCAGTGCAGGTTGTTCTCGATGCTCCAGTGAGCACGCACGACCTCGAGCAGCTTTTTGGCCGACAGCAGGCGCGAGGCGAGGAAGTATCGGACCGTATGCTTGGCGGTCTTGCCAGAGTTTGCGCGCCAGCTGTCGATGCGACCGACTGCGGCGATAGCGGGGAAGTCGTATTGCTTCGCCAACTGAGGAGCCGGCGCGACGATGGCCTGCCGGCGCTCGGCGCGACCGTGGGCAGTGGCTCTTCGTTGACTCGCTCGCGCGGGCTTTCGGGCTGTATCGACCAACGTCTTGGCGGCCTTGAAGAGCCGGCCACGGTTACTCTTGATGGCCAACACGTAGTGCCCCTTCCGATCGAGGATGGCCTGCGCGGTATCGGGCCGGCAATGCAAGGCGTCGGCGGTGACAAGAGCCCCGTCCAGATCGAGCAGCGCGAGAACTTCGAGAGCCCCGGCAACCTCGTTGCGGTTGGGAGCCTTTCTCTGGGCCAGCGCCATGCGAGTGCCTGCGGCCCAGACATTGACCATATGCAGCGGCGTGGCCTGCCGGCCCCGCGTGTAGGCCCCGCGCAGCGCCTTGCCGTCGATGCTGACCACCCCCTTGATGCCGAAGCTCTTGCTGAATTTGCGCAAAACCGCTTCCAGCCCCTTCGGATCCAGCGCACGGAAGACGTTGCTGAACGTATCGTGGCTCGGAATGCCGTGCCTGAGCTCCAGGAAGCGCCGCAACAGCTCCTCGCGGCCTTGGCCAAAGAACTCGAACTCGGTGCAGGTCTTGGCGCCAGCCAGCGTCGCCGCCAAGGCGATGACGAGGATCTCCACAAGATCATGTCGGGTGTTGCTGGCGCGCGGGTCCTTGAGCGGTCGAAACAGGCGCTTGAGCTTGCGCATTCAGGTCTCCCTCTGGAATCGAGAGACACCCAAAGAATCCAGTTCCAACCGCTTGGCAACACCCTGCCAGCACCATATGCGATTCCCCTAGGGTCGACTGGGAGGGACGGCGCCAGGTGCTCGCGGTTGAGCTCGCCAACCGGGAGAGCCGATCGAGCTGGAAGGTGTTTTGGAAGGCCTGAAGGCCCGCGGCCTGCATGGCGTCGAGTTCGTCGTCTCCGATGATCATCCGGACTTGAAGAAGACCATTCCCGACGTTCTCACCGGCGTGTTCGCTGGCGAGCGACGGCGGCGGAGAGGGGGGGCGTGCATCCCCTTGATGGGCCTGAGCATCGTGGTGCCAATTTCTTCGTCCGCTTCGCGCTTAGGGGGTGCCGGATCACTGAAAACGGCTGAAACATAGTCATTTGGCTATTAAAGTCGGTTGCTAGTTCAGATCACTTGAGACTGCGGTGATCCATCGAGAGTTCTGTGTGTCAAGTTCAGCAAAATTGATCATGGGGTCCGGCCGAGCCATCCCCTCGGAGCCGCCGTCGCTCGCTTGCCCAAAAGCGCAGCGCTGGCGAGCGATGGCGGCGGAGAGGGGTGGCGTTCGTTGCACAAGATCGCGTTCGCGCTCGGCATCCAGGTCGCCGAGCTTGTGCTGCCACAAGGCACCGTGCTCGCGCAGGGGACGAAGTCGGCCGCGCGAGGCCGAGAAAGAAGCCCGAGAAGACGGGGCGTCCCATGAAGCCGCGCGAGCGCTGATCAGGCCGTGCTCGTCAGCAATGCGATCGAGCAGACTGTTCATGGCTGCTGAATATGTGCTCAGCTCTGTTTCTGTGTTTAGGATGCGGGTGTCGAGGTAGTCACCGTGCAGCTTCACACCTGAAGGGTAAGTGCGGCTCCCTGTTCCATTCCTCTCCGAGATCCGGCCTTCCTCCGCTCAGCGCCTTGCGCTCCAGCGCCAGTACGGAGGATCAGAAACATTAAAAATAGCCGTCGTCCGGAACGTCCATGGAGGTCATCGGTTGGTAGTTCAGTGACGATCGATGAATGGCGAGGCCAGAGCGAAAGCTGCGGATAAACCAAATCAAAGATTCGTCACAAGCCCCGCCAGGTTACCCCGGTAACCGGCGGGGTCCTTGTTTTGAAGACTCCTTGTTTTGAAGACCTCGCTTTAGGGATGATGGGGCCCGTTGGGATTTGCGTAGGGTCCAAGGTTCCGCGACGAGAAACCAAGCGCAACTATCCGTTTCACGCGTGATTGCGGGTACAAAGACTGCGCTTAAGTACCGCCGCATCTAGGGCAGGCCGGGGCCCTCCCACCGAACTCGAGTGGCCGTCAGCGAGGGGTCATCGGCGACGTTCCAGTCAGGCTGCAAGAGCGTCGAGATTGACCTCGTCCTTCGCGAGTGTCGTCAGCATGACGTCGGTCGCCTTCTCCTCCTCCAGGCTTTCGTGCAGGATGTTCTGGTCCTCCCTCAACTCGAGCTGCCCGGCAAGGGCGGCTGCGCTGCCGTAGGCGGCAATCTCGTAATGTTCCAGCTTCTGGGCCGATGCGATCATCGCGGCGTCGCGCAAGTCATCCTGCGTCACCATCTTCATCATCTTCGCAGTCTCCTCGATCAACGATTCCACGGCCTGATCGGTGTGCACGCGCGCATCTGCGCCATGCCGCCGCAGGATTTTCTGAAGCCGTTGACCTTGTTGCTCCGTCTCTCGCTGATGCTCGGCCAGAGCAAGTTTCAGGGAGGGATGCACCGCCATCTCGGCCATTCGTTTGAGTGCATCGCTCAGCTGGTCCTCCATGCTGACGAGTTCCTGCAGCTCGGCGATATACAGGTCTTTGAAGTTTTCGATCTTCATGATGTTCGTGTCCATGGCTTGGATTGGGATGACCCGGGTTCCGAATTTGGCGGTCAACCGCCTATCCGCGAGACTGTTCCGGGGTGCAAACGACATTTGAGCTCGGGGCCGAGGAATCAGCGAAGAAATTAGGAACAGCGCGACGGAGCTGTGCTTGCCGCATCGGGAAGGGCTTGCAAGGCGATATCGCCATGAACCATCTCGAAAACGCTGCCCTCGACAATGTCCAGGACCATCTCGGTGACCGTGGCTACTTCGTCGCCCCGCTCGACGACCTCATCACATGGGCGCGATCGGGTTCTCTGATGTGGATGACGTTTGGCCTTGCGTGCTGTGCGATCGAGCAGATGCAGGTATCGATGCCACGATACGACATCGAGCGGTTTGGCGCGGCTCCTCGCGCATCGCCAAGGCAGTCCGATGTCATGATCGTCTCGGGTACGCTCTGCAACAAAATGGCACCAGCCTTGCGCAAGGTCTATGACCAGATGCCGGAGCCGCGCTACGTCATCTCGATGGGATCGTGCGCAAACGGGGGCGGCTACTATCACTATTCGTACTCGGTCGTGCGCGGCTGTGATCGCATCGTGCCGGTCGACATCTATGTGCCCGGCTGTCCTCCGACGGCTGAAGCCCTGCTTTATGGGCTCGTCCTCCTGCAGAAGAAGATCCGGCGAACCGGAACGATCGAGCGGTGACCCGATGTGTCAGCCTCCGCGGATCCGGGGAAGGTCGGGTCTGAGGAACCATCACTGCAGGCGCGAGTTGGCCGGCCGGGCGGGGCGAAAGTCACGCGAGGCCAACCGTGCAAGACGACGTGCGCGTGCGCTCGACCGCGCAGATCGCGGGTCATCCGATCCATCCGATGCTGGTGCCGATCCCGATCGTGTGCTTCATCGGGGCGCTGCTGACCGACATCGCCTATGTCGTCAGCGCCGAGATCATGTGGGCGGATTTTTCGGCCTGGCTTCTGCTCGTCGGCGTCATCTTCGGCGTGCTGGCGGCGATCGCGGGCCTGATGGACTTCCTCGGAAACCGGCTGGTGCGGGCGCAGACCCCGGCCTGGCCGCATCTGATCGGCAACGCCGTGGCGCTGATCCTGGCGATCTTCAACGCGCTGATCCACACCCGCGACGCCTGGACCTCGGTTTGGCCGGTCGGGCTGGTTCTTTCGGTCCTCACCGTCCTGATCCTGCCCGTCACGGGCTGGCTCGGCTGGGCCATGGTGTACCGTCACGGCGTGGGAGTTGTGCGATGAGAACCTCGATTGCCCGCGCGCTGCTCTGCTCCTCCTTGCTGTGTCTTGCCGGCTGCAACGACGGGAGCGGTGATCCGAAGGCGCAAATCGGCGCCAATCCGGTGCTGCCCGAGATCCAGCAATATCTGCTGCCGCCGATTCATATCGCGCGCATCGTCGGCTGGAAGAAGGACGAGACGCCGACCGTTGCGCAGGACTTGCAGGCCAAGGCCTTCGCCACGGGCTTGCAGCACCCGCGCTCGCTTTACGTTCTTCCCAATGGCGACGTGCTGGTGGTGGAATCCAAGGCGCCGAAGGGCGCCCCGATCAAGCGTCCCAAGGAGATCGTGATGGGCTTCGTCGAGTCCTGGGCGACCTCCGGCGGCGACAGCGGCGAGAGCAATCGGATCACACTGCTGCGCGACAGCAATGGCGACGGTGTGCCGGAGACGCAAAGCGTCTTCCTCGACCATCTCAACTCGCCCTTCGGCGTCGCGCTGGTCGGCAACGAGCTCTACGTTGCCGACACCGATGCCATCGTCAGGTATCCGTACAGGGAAGGCGATACGAAGATCACTGCGGCCGGCACGGTGCTGACACCGCTGCCGGGTGGTCCGATCAATCATCACTGGACCAAGAGCCTGGTCGCCAGCCCCGACGGCTCGAAGCTCTATGCCGGCGTCGGCTCCAACAGCAACATCACCGAGAATGGCATGGAAGCCGAACACAACCGCGCTGCGATCCTCGAGGTCGATCGTGCCAGCGGCCGCTGGCGCGTGTTCGCAAGCGGCCTGCGCAATCCCAACGGCCTCAGCTTCGAGCCGCAGACCGGTGCATTGTGGACGGTGGTGAACGAGCGCGACGAGGTCGGTCCCGATCTCGTGCCCGACTACATGACCTCGGTGAAGGAGGGCGGCTTCTACGGCTGGCCCTACAGCTATTTCGGCCAGCACGTCGATCCGCGCGTCAAGCCGGAGCGGCCGGATCTCGTCGCCAAGGCGATCGTGCCGGATTACGCTCTGAGCTCACATGTCGCCCCGCTCGGGCTCGCCTTCAACACCGGCACCAGTCTTCCGGCCAACTATCGCGGCGGCGCCTTTGTCGGTGAGCACGGCAGCTGGAACAGGCAGGTGCTCAACGGCTACAAGGTCGTGTTCGTGCCGTTCACGGACGGCAAGCCGAGCGGTCCCGCGCAAGACGTCGTCACCGGCTTCCTAAACGATAAGAACCAGGCGCGCGGCCGCCCCGTCGGCGTCGCCATCGACAAGACCGGCGCGCTGCTGGTCGCCGACGACAGCGGCAACACGGTCTGGCGGGTGAGTGCGGCGCATCCGCAGCTGACGCAACGTTAAGCCCGGCACCGCGTTGAGAGCCCAGGCGATTTTTTGAACGGCAAATCATCAGGAGTAGGACAATGGGTCTGGCTCAATACGCCATCGTGCCGGTGCAGGACGAATGGGGCGTGCTGCATGACGGCGACGTCAAGAGCAGATACGCCACCAAAGAAGCTGCATTCGAGTCGGCGGTGGCCGCGGCATCCCTGGCCCTCCGTGAGGGACACGAAGTCCATGTCAGCGTGCCCGGCCGCGAAGCCGGCGACAACGCGCTCGGCGTGTAGAGCCCGCCGCAGACATGGCGTTCGAGAGAAGGAGGCCGCGATGACGAAACCCCGTGAGCCCAACGGTGTCGAGCCATCCCGCTCCGAGGACGACATCCAGCGCGACCAGCTCGGACCGCGCGGCGTGCCGGACGCGCCTGATCCGGCCAAGATGACGCCCCAGCGCGACAAGAAGACCCCGAAGCATATCGATCCCGGCCACACCGCGTGACGCCGCTCGGCGGCTGTCGTGATCACACGATCAGCCGCCCGCGCCCGGCAGGCGATCCCGATCGCGACCACGGCGCCAGCGGCCGGCTTCGATGCCATCGCCGAGGACGACGCCACTTTGCGCCCCCATCGCTGCCGCCGGCGCGTCCGCCACCGCCATAACATCATGTTAGGTTTATCGCATAACTGGGTAATTGTGTTACCCCGGCGAAAGCCTATTGTCGTCCTCACCCAAGACACCGACCGGCAGTGCCAAGCGCTCGCGGTGCTCCGCAGAGCGCCGGGAGATTGCTGTCCAATTGTCCAACGAAGCCCGCCAACGGGACGTCAACGAACAAGCCAGATCGGGAGGAATTTTATGATGGCCACCACGCGCGCGATCCATGACAGGAGTCAGTCGAGGAAGGCTGCAGCAAGCGGCTGGATCGGCTCGGCTCTCGAATACTATGACTTCTTCATCTACGCCACGGCGGCATCGCTGATCTTCCCGCAGATCTTCTTCCCGTCGGACAATCCCACCGTTGCGATCGTCGCATCGCTTGCGACCTATGGCGTCGGATACGTGGCGCGGCCGATCGGGGCCTTCGTGCTCGGACATTGGGGCGACACGCATGGCCGCAAGACCGTTCTCATCCTCTGCATGTTCCTGATGGGCATCTCGACGATGGCCGTCGGTTTGCTGCCGACCTATCAGCAGGCCGGCATCCTGGCGCCGATCCTGCTCGTCATGCTGCGTCTCGTGCAGGGATTTGCCGTGGCCGGTGAAATCTCCGGCGCCAGCTCGATGATCCTGGAGCATGCGCCGTTCGGCCGACGCGGCTTCTATGCGAGCTTCGCGCTTCAGGGCGTGCAAGCCGGACAAATCCTCGCGGCCGCGGTTTTCCTGCCGCTGGCGGCCTATATGCCGACCGAGGCCTTCAACAGCTGGGGCTGGCGGATCCCGTTCCTGCTCAGCTTCTTCGTCATCGTCGCCGGCTACATCATTCGCCGCGAGGTCGACGAAACGCCTGCCTTTGCCCGAGAGGAGAAACGGGGAGAAACGCCGCGCGCTCCGATCGTCCAGGCCATCAGGTTGAGCTGGCCCGACATGCTGAGGGTGATCTGCATGGCGCTGATGAACGTCATTCCCGTGGTCGCGACCATCTTCGGTGCGGCCTACGCGGTGCAGCCGGCCTATGGCATCGGCTTTGCCAAGGACGTTTATCTGTGGATCCCGGTGCTCGGCAACATGCTGGCCGTATTCATCATTCCCTTCGTCGGCCATCTCTCCGACAAGGTCGGCCGCAAACCTCCGATCATCGTGGGCGCGTTGCTCTCGGGCCTGCTCGCGTTCGGCTATCTGTATGCCATCAGCATCCGGAACGTGCCGCTCGCGATCCTGCTGTCGCTCTTGATGTGGGGCGTCGTCTATCAGGGCTACAACGCGATCTTCCCGAGCTTCTATCCGGAGCTGTTTCCGACCCGCACACGGGTCTCGGCGATGGCGATCTCGCAGAATATCGGCACGACCATCACTGCATTACTTCCTGCTCTGTTCGCGACCGTGGCGCCTCCGGGCTCGGCCAACATTCCCTTGACGGTCGGCGCGATCGCCTTCGGCATCACGGTCATCGCGGCGCTCGCGGCGGTGACGGCCCGCGAAACCTATCGGATCAAGATCGACGATCTCGGCAATCCCGAGGCCGTTCCGATGGCGCGGGCCGATTATGAGCGGCAGCGTGCGGAGGCGGCGAACGGTGCGGCCGCAATTCCCACCTGATTTGGAACGCAAACAAGCCCGCCGCTGCGATCGATGACGTTTGCAGCGGCAGGGCTCCTTACGGTACGTCTATTCGGCTTTGGGCGCGCGAGCGCGATCATCATGAGGTCCAGGGATGAACCCCGTCGTCGTTGCAGTCGCTATCACCGGCTCCGTTCCGCGCAAGAAGGACAATCCGGCGGTGCCGATCCTGCCGTCCGAACAGATCGAGTCGACGCAGCAAGCCTTCGAGGCCGGCGCCACGCTCGCCCATATCCATGTTCGAAATGATGACGAGACGCCGTCCTCCGACCCCGAGCGCTTTGCGCTGGTGCAGGAGGGCATCAAAAAGCATTGTCCGGGAATGATCGTTCAGTTCTCGACCGGCGGGCGAGGGCGCGATCCCTCGGCGCGCGGATCGTCGCTCTACCTCAAGCCCGACATGGCCTCGCTCTCCACGGGATCGGTGAACTTTCCGACCATCGTCTACGAGAACAGCGCCGCGCTGGTCGAAACGCTCGCCACCGGCATGAAGGCGAACGGCATCCGGCCGGAAATCGAGATCTTCGATCTGTCGCATCTGCATGGCGCCCGGCGCTTGATCGAGGCCGGCTTCATCGACGCGCGTCCGCACGTGCAGTTCGTCATGGGTGTCAAGAATGCCATGCCCGCAGACGAGCATGTGCTCGACATTCTGCTCGGACAGCTCAGGCGGCTGATTCCGAAAGCGACCTGGACCGCAGCCGGAATTGGCCGCCATCAAGCCGAGGTGATGGGCTGGGCGCTCGCGCGCGGCGCCGACGCGGTTCGCACCGGGCTCGAGGACAATATCCGGATCGACAAGACGCGCCTCGCCGCCAGCAACGCGGAACTGGTCGCCATCGCCGCCGAGGCGGTCGCGCGGCACGGCCGGCGCGTTGCGACCGCAGCCGAGGCGCGATCCTTGCTCGGAATCGCGGGGTAGGGACGACCATCCACCGCCCGACATGCCCCCAGCTGCCTCCTGCCATTCGGCGGCCGGCGTTCCCGTGCGCCGAGTCTGCAGGTAAAGCAGATGCACAGGCGTGATCGGCGCCTGCCGGGCAGGCGACGGTTGGAATGCGATTCTTGAAGGCTGACAGCGGGCTCATCGGCATCCTGGTGGTGCTCGCGGTCACGCAACTGATTGGATGGGGGACGATCGGGCTGCCCGCCATCGTCGGCCGCGACCTTGCCGCAGATCTCGGCATGAGCCTGCCGGCGGTGTTCGCGGGGACGTCCGTTCTCTACGTCTCGATGGGGCTGTGCGCGCCCTGGCTCGGCAAGTTCTTTGCGCGGCACGGCGCACGCAAGGTCATGATGGTCGGCACGATCGTCACCGCGCCCGGCTTCGTGCTGCTGTCGCTCGCGCGCGAGCCGGTGCTCTACTTCGCCGCCTGGATCGTGCTTGGACTCGCCGGCAGCGCCACGCTCTCGACCGGCGCCTATATCATGCTAAACGAGGCCGCGGGAAAGCAGGCCAAGAGCGCGATCGGCGCGCTGATGCTGGTGACGGGCCTCTCCAGCAGCATCTTCTGGCCGACCACCTCGTTCCTGAGCGGTCATCTCGGCTGGCGCGGCACGTGTCTCGTCTATGCCGCCATGCTGATCTTCATTTCGCTGCCGCTCTATGCGTTCGCGGCGCCCCGGCGCAGCGTCGCGACGGACGATGGCAGCGCGCCGGACAGGCGCTCCGATGCGCCGGCGATTCCGCGCAGCACCTTCATCCTCGTCGCCGCCGTGATCACGCTCAACGCCTTCGTCAATTTCGGCATCAGCGCCGTCATGATCGAGCTGTTGCGGGCGGAGGGGTTGGCGCCGGCGCAGGCTCTGGCCTTCGGCTCGATGCTCGGCGTGATCCAGGTCAGCGCCCGCGGGCTGGATTTCCTGGGCGGCGGGCGCTGGGACGGCATCACGACCGGGCTCGTCGCCGGCACGGCCTTGCCGGTCGCCATGCTGCTCTTGATGCTGAGCGAGGGCGCCACCTGGGCAGTCGCCGTCTTCATCCTGCTCTATGGCGCCGGCAGCGGCGCGATGGCGGTGGCGCGGGCGACGATTCCGCTGGTGTTCTACGACCAGGCCGAGTTCGCCAAGGCGATGTCGATGATCGCGCTGCCGCTCAATCTGCCTCGGCGATCTCGCCGCCCGTGCTCGTCGCGCTGCTGACGCAGTTCGGCAGCCGCGGCGCACTCGGTCTCACCTTCGTCTTCTCCTGCGCAACGGTGCTGATCCTGGTCCTGCTCGGGCGGCGGCGGCCGCGCGCGATCGCGGCGGTGGCGGTCTAAGGCGATCTTCGCGGCGCGGAAAGTTGCGAGCAGCAATCGGCGCCGCTCGCCCGGCAACAGATGGCCGTATGCCGTCAGTGCAGTGCTCAGGGCGCGAAAATGGTGTATCCGCAGGGAGCGCGGCCCTGCGATCTCGCCGCCGCGCCAAAATCAGCTCCAAGATCAGTTCCGCGGAGGAAATCGACATGTCGGCCTTGCCGCTCTCAGGCATCAAGATTCTTGACCTCACCCGTGTGCTCGCCGGGCCCCTGTCGGCCCAGATGCTGGGGGATCTCGGCGCGGAGGTGATCAAGATCGAGCGGCCGGGCACCGGCGACGACGCACGCGCCTTCGGCCCGCCTTACCTGACCGACCCCGAGGGCAAGGCCAACAACAACAATTCGTTCTATCTCTGCGCCAACCGCAACAAGAAGTCGGTCACGGTCAACATCGCCAAGCCGGAAGGGCAGGCGATCATCCGCGAGCTCGCCAAGGACGCCGACGTCTTCATGGAGAACTACAAGGTCGGTGATCTCAAGCGCTACGGCCTGGACTACGAGACCATCAAAGCGATCAATCCCCGCATCATCTATTGCTCGGTGACCGGCTTCGGCCAGACCGGTCCCTATGCGCCGCGTGCCGGCTATGACGCCATCCTGCAGGCGATGGGTGGCTTGATGAGCGTCACCGGCCATATCGACGGCGAACCCGGCGAGGGCCCGATGAAGGTCGGCCCCTCGATCGTCGACTACATGACCGGCATGAACGCGTCGATCGGGATTCTCTCGGCGCTCTACCATCGCGACGCCAATGGCGGGCAGGGACAGCACATCGACGTCTGCCTGTTCGACACCGTCATCGCATCCTTGTCGCATTGGCTGCAGATCTATCTCGTCAACGGCAAGACGCCGCCGCGCCGCGGCACCTGGGGCAATGGCGGCATGCCGGCCGGCGTGTTCCGCTGCGCCGACGGCGAGTTGATGCTGGTGGTCGGCAATGACGGCCAGTTCCAGCGCACCTGCGCCGTGCTCGGCGAGCCCGAGCTCGCGAACGATCCGCGCTTCGTCAAGAACAACGACCGCGTCGTGCACGGCAAGGAGATCATGGCGATCTTCGCCGGCTTGTTCCTCAAGCAGCCGGTGGCCTACTGGCTGGAGAAGCTGGAGGAGGCGGGCGTGCCGTCAGGTCCGATCAACAATTTCGAGCAGGTGTTTTCCGATCCGCACGTGCAGTCGCGCGGCATGCGGGTCAAGGTCAATCATCCCTTCGAGCCCGATCTGTCGCTGGTCCGCAACGCGCTGACTTTGTCGGAGACCCCGATCAAGGATTACCGCGCGCCGCCACTACTCGGGGAGCACACCCAGGAGGTGCTCAGTGGCAAGCTCGGCTACGATGCTGGCAAGATCGAGCAGCTGAAGCAGCAGGGGATTGTCTGACGCTATCACCGTGCCCTGGAGGGCCCTCCTGGGGAGGCTGAGAAGACTTGTGCCGCAGGACGCGCGCGCGATGCTGGAACTTGCCTGAAGCTTGCCGCAATCCCCAGATTGTCCCGGTCCGTAGTCGCACAGGCTTCCGCTTTGCGTCCGACTCTGGTTCGATACTTCCACTTGAGTTCGGGAGGGAAGCGAATGTCCTACACGATCGGGTTCCAGGCGAAGGACCAGAAGGCCATTCTAGCGACCGAGGCGGCCACCGCCAATCAGGCCGTCGCCATCATTGCCGCATTGCGGCAGAGCGCCGACGAGATAAAGTTCATCCGATCGCCGCAGGAAGGCGAGATGGGCATCGAGATGCTGCTGCTGCTCGCCAAGGAAGAGGCCGAGGAGATGCCGCAGCGGGCGTAGCCCGCCGTTACGGCTACACTTCGAGCATGTAGCAGAGGTCGTCATGCCCGGGCTCGTCCCGGGGATCCACGTTCTTTGTGCTGCGTGGCAAGACGTGGATGGCCGTGAAAAGCCCGGCCATGACAGCTAACGCGCATCCCGCGCCAGCGCGCGCGGTTTGGCTTCGACCTTCGCCGCCGTCAGCGCCATCGTCGCGACGCTGACGACGCGCCCGACCACGTCCTCGACGTCGTCGAGATCGCATTTGCCTTCCGACAATTTGATCAGCCGCTCGCTCTCGCGGATGGTGTGGTGCGCCATGGCGAGTGCGAAGTTGAGGCCCCAATAGATATCGACCTCGCTGCGCTCGGGCAGGGACCTGCGCATCGAGGCGGCGAATTTGCGCAAATGGTCGATCTCGCGGTTCTTGATGCGGCGGATCGGCGGCACGGATTCGATCGAGGCGCGGATCATGAAGCGCGCGGCGGTCGAGCGCTGGTTCTCCGGCCCCAGGCAGCCGCGCAAGGTCGGCCCCACCAGCGCGCGCAGGATCACTTCGATCGGCGCGCGGCCGCCGCCTTGCTCCTCCGCCGCCTTCAATTCGCGCAGGCGCTCGCGGTTGGTCTGAACCGAACGAGTGACGAATAATTCCGCGATCAGTTCGTCCTTCGAGCCGAAATGATAGTTCACCGCGGCGAGGTTGACGCCGGCCTCCGCGACGATGTCGCGCAACGTCACGTCGCCGAAGCCGCGGTCGGCATAGAGCCTTTCGGCGGCGGCGAGAATGGCAGACCTCGTATGATCGCTGGCCATGACCTTTGTCCCGTCATTCCGGGGCGACGCGCCAGCGTCGAACCCGGAATCTCTCGCCACATTTCGAGATTCCGGGTTCAGCCCTGCGGGCTGCCCCGGAATGACGCCGTGAGCGAGGGAGTTGCAATTCAAACATTTGTATGAAACTATCGTTTGAAGGCCGGGAAAGTCAATCCGCGATCGGGACTCATTTGCAATTGCGATGGGTTCCGGTGCGCCCCGCAGTTCGCGTATTCGCGCTTGCGGGCCGCGCACGGCGGGAGGACAGTCCGGCGCAAAAGTACCAGCGAGAGAGAAGCGAGGAGCGTCCCATGGACTTCGACATGTCCCCCAAGCAGAAGGAATGGCTCGACCGCGTGCGGTCCTTCATGGCCAAGCACGTGCGCCCGGCGGTGCCGATTTACGATCAGCAGGACAAGAGCGGCGACCGCTGGAAGGTCATTCCGATCCTGGAAGACCTTAAGAAGAAGGCCAAGGCCGAGGGTCTCTGGAACATGTTCATGCCGCCGTCCGAGCACGAGGACGACGAATTCCGCGGCGCGGGACTGACCAATCTCGAATATGCGCTGCTGTCGGAAGAGATGGGCCGCATCACCTGGGCCTCGGAAGTGTTCAACTGTTCCGCGCCCGACACCGGCAACATGGAAGTGTTCATCCGCTACGGCACCAAGGAACAGAAGCGGAAATGGCTGCGTCCGCTGATGGATGGTGAGATCCGCTCCGCCTTCCTGATGACGGAACCGGCGGTCGCCTCGTCCGACGCCACCAACATCGAGACCCGCATCGAGCGCGATGGTGACCATTACGTCATCAACGGCCGCAAATGGTGGTCGTCCGGCGTCGGCGATCCCCGCTGCAAGATCGCGATCCTGATGGGCAAGACCGATTTCAAGGCGGCCAAGCACCAGCAGCAGTCGCAGATCCTGGTTCCGCTCGACACGCCAGGTATCAAGGTCGAGAAGATGCTGCCGGTGTTCGGCTTCGACGACGCGCCGCACGGCCACGCCCAGGTGCTGCTCGAGAACGTACGGGTGCCGAAGGAGAACATCCTGCTCGGCGAAGGCCGCGGCTTCGAGATCGCGCAGGGCCGTCTCGGTCCGGGCCGTATCCATCACTGCATGCGCACCATCGGCAAGGCCGAGGAGGCGCTGGAGAAGATGGTGAAGCGGCTCGCCTCGCGCACCGCGTTCGGCAAGAAGATCGTCGAGCACAGCGTTTGGGAGCAGCGCATCGGTGAAGCTCGCACCAACATCGAGATGACGCGTCTTCTGTGCCTCAAGGCAGCCGACATGATGGACAAGGTCGGCAACAAGACCGCGCAGGCCGAGATCGCCATGATCAAGGTCGCAGCGCCCAACATGGCGCTGAAGATCATCGACGAGGCGATCCAGGCCTTCGGTGGCGCCGGCGTCTCGGATGAAGCCGGCCTTGCCAAGGACTACGCCCACATCCGCACGCTCCGTCTCGCCGACGGACCGGACGAGGTGCACAACCGCGCCATTGCCAGGCTCGAACTTCGGAAGTATGCAAACTCTACCAGTCACTAAGAGGGAGAGCCAGGCGGCGCTCCCGACTTGAAGAAACGACAGGGCATGGTCCCATTCGGAATGACCGCTTGACGCAAGTGCGTCAGCGGTTACCGATTAGGATCATGCTCGACCTGCACAAGGTCAGGACTGAAGAGGGAGCGTCATCGTGGCGGACGGCGTCAGAAAGGACGAAGAATTCTCGGGCACCAAGCCGGTCGAGGAGCGGCATCGTTTCGACGAGTTGCGCCTGGAAGCGTGGATGCGCGAGCATGTCGAGGGTTTTGAAGGCCCGCTGGTCGTGCTCCAGTTCAAGGGCGGCCAGTCCAACCCGACCTATCGCCTCAACACGCCGAAGCGCTCCTACGTGATGCGCCGCAAGCCGTTCGGCAAGCTGCTGCCGTCGGCGCATGCGGTCGATCGCGAATACCGTGTCATTGCAGCCCTTGGTAAGCAGGGCTTTCCGGTCGCGCGCGCCTATGCGCTGTGCCAGGACGACAGCGTCATTGGCGCGGCCTTCTACATCATGTCGATGGAGGAGGGCCGGGTGTTCTGGGATCCGACACTGCCGAGCCAGGATCGCGATGCACGGCGCAAGATCTTCACCAGCAAGATCGAGACGCTGGCGAAACTCCACATGTTCGATCCCAATGCCATCGGCCTTGGCGACTTCGGCAAGTCGGGCAATTACTTTGCACGCCAGATCGACCGCTGGACCAAGCAGTACCGGGCGTCCGAGACCCAGCACATTCCCGAGTTCGAGAAGGTCGCCGAATGGCTGCCGAGAACCGTGCCGGAGCAGGCGCGCGTCTCGATCGTCCATGGCGACTACCGTCTCGACAACATGATTTTCCACGCGACGGAACCGCGCGTGCAGGCCGTGCTGGATTGGGAGCTGTCGACGCTCGGCGATCCCATGGCCGACTTCACCTATTTGTTGATGCAGTGGATCATGCCGGGCCTGGAAGGCGCCGACCTCGAGGCGCTCAACATCCCGAGGCTGGAAGAGGCGGCGCAGATCTATTGCAACGTCACAAAGATGACGGTGCCTGATCTCAACTGGTACTTCGCCTACAATCTGTTCCGTCTTGCCGGCATCACCCAAGGCATCGCCGGCCGCGTCCGCGACGGCACCGCCGCCAACGCCAAGGCGCTCGAATCCGCCAAGCGCACCGTGCCGCTGTCAAAGGCATCGTGGGAGTACGCGCAGAAGGCGGGCGCGGTGTAGGGATAACAAAGGCGCGGCTGGGAGCCAGCCCCCTTTTGTCTTGTGGAGCGCCGCCGTTTCAACATGCTCGCTGTCATTGCCCGCGAAAGCGGGCAATCCAGTATTCAAGAGACGCCAGTGCTTGAATCGAGAAGCCGCGGCGTACTGGATGCCCCGGTCAAGCCGGGGCATGACAGCTGTGGTGAGGCTCATTCTGTCCGCCTTTTCTTCGAGCCACTGCGTATGCTCGCACCCTACCGCACTGCCTTCACCACTCCACTGGAGGAGGCTTGTATTCCGCGTAGTCCTCAAACTCCCATTTCCCGAGCCGAGCCAGCTTCTGGGCCACCTCACGCCATGTGTTTGCAGAGCATTTGACGCAATAGTCTTCTACAAACCTTTTTAGTTCCGCGTAATTGAAATCCTTGACGAAGAAGTAGTGCCTCCCTTCGACGATGTCGCTCTTCATATGCGAAGCGAACCAGTCCGGAGTGCAGAGCATGAAGTCGAACGACTCTTCACCCAAGCTGTCCAGGTCCAATCATCGCCATGATCAAAATGCCGAACAGTCCGTCCGGCATGAATTGATCAATCGGATCGGCATCCGGACTGAAGAGCGACTTCAGTTGTGGTCGAACTTTCCCTGCCATGGGTTTGCCGGTTGTCGCCTAGCTCTTCGCGCAATGTGCGATCAGCTTCTCCACAAACCCCGCACATTTCTCCAGTTCGGCCATCTCCACAAACTCATCAGGCGTATGCGCCTGCGCGATCGAGCCCGGGCCGATCACCACCGCGGGGACATCGGCCATGCTGGCGAACAGGCTGGCTTCGGTGCCGAAGGCGACCTTGGCATGGTCATTGCGGCCCGCAAGGCTCTTGGCGAGGGTGACGATCGGGGCGTCGGCGGCGGTGTCGAGCGCGGGGTAGTCGAGGATCTCTTCGAACGTGATGCCGCACTCGGCATTCTTCGCCTTCATCGTCGGCTCGAGTTCGGCCTTGGCCCAGGCGACGATCGCATCCGTGACCTCGCGCGATTCGGTGATGCCGATGCCGCGGCATTCGAACTCCACCGTGCAAGTGTCGGGCACGATGTTAAGCGCCGCGCCGCCATGCACGATGCTGGTGAGCAGCGTCGAGTGCGGAACGTCGTAGAGGCTGTCGGTTGACCGCGCGGCCGCGAGCGCTACGGCGCGGCGGCGGATCTCGACGATCAACTCGGCGGCATATTCGATCGCATTCACCCCATCGGGCGCGATCGAGGAATGACGGGCGAGCCCACGGAACGTGGCGCGCACGCCGTGCTTGCCCTTATGGCCGATGATGACCTGCATCTGGGTCGGCTCACCGATGAAGGCGCCGAGCGGCTTGACCTGCTTCTTCGCGACCTCACGCAGCATCGGCCGCACGCCGACGCAGCCGATCTCCTCGTCATAGGAGATCGCCAGATGAATCGGCGTCTTGAGCCTCGCCTCCACCATCTCCGGCACCATGGCAAGGCACACCGCGACGAAACCCTTCATGTCGGTGGTGCCGCGGCCGTAGAGCTTGCCGTCGCGCTCGACGAGCTTGAACGGATCATGGCTCCAGTCCTGGCCGACGACGGGAACGACGTCGGTATGGCCCGACAGCACGAAGCCCCGCCGGTCGTCCGGCCCGATCGTGACCCAGAGCGAGGCCTTCTGCCCGGTCGCGTCGACGATGCGCTCACTCTTGATGCCGAATGCGGCGAGGTAGCTCTCGATATGGGCAATCAGGGGCAGGTTGGTGCGGTCGCTGATGGTGTCGAAGCCGACGAGGTCGGCAAGCAGTTTGCGGATGCGATCGGGTCTTGAGCTCTGCATTGTCTCGGTCTGGTCAGGAAATGGAGGCTGAGTTGCCTGCAGGAACCATACCAACGTGATGGCCGGTCGGGCAAATCAACACAGATCCGTAGCCCGGGGATGGAGCGCAGCGCAATCCGGGGCCGCTGCATCTGCGGATGCGATGGAAATTCCGCAGCTCTCGATCCGGGCCACAATCCCTTGCGTTGACCGTGGGGCAAAACACGCGAGCGGTGGGTCAACGCACCCGGCCAAAAACATTCCGCTTTACCGAAATTCGGAAACGGCGTATGTCTCGCCGCAATCCGGCCCAAGGAAGAGGGGCGTATCGCGATCGTCACGAACGCGGGCCGGGCGGCGGTGGACGTGGGTTGCACCGGCGCGAAGGGTTTTGCGGGGCGGGCAACCGTGAGCGAAGACCTCGCGCCAACGACGGGTGCGGTTCGCGTACGGCAAAATCGTGTGGTCCTGGCGCCCGGGGTCTGTGCGCCAAGTGTTGCGGTGATGTGGCGGCCCGACCGGGCACGTGCATCAGCCATCCGCAAGGCGACGGGGGCAATAGTGCATCGCTCCCCGA
Organism: Bradyrhizobium sp. STM 3561; assembly: GCF_045571455.1. NCBI lineage: Bacteria > Pseudomonadati > Pseudomonadota > Alphaproteobacteria > Hyphomicrobiales > Nitrobacteraceae > Bradyrhizobium > Bradyrhizobium sp. STM 3561. Next base: position 3,848,674 of record NZ_CP120695.1, on the reverse strand, counting down.
GGAGAGCACGACATAAGCCGTCAAACCACTGCGCAGGGAAGGCCGGGATGTCTCCGGTTGCCCTGTTTCTCCGCCGTGCATGAAGCATACGCAATCTGCTCTTGGCATGGCGGTCGATGGGAGCCAACCGGCTCCCGGTCTTCCCCATAGGCGTTAAGGTAGCGCGAGCATCGATTGATACGGACGTTTTCGAGGAGGCTCGCGCAGGTGCCGCCCAAGCGCTCGCTTTCTGCGGCGAAAGCAACGGATGGTTGGTTGTGGAATGATCGCTTGTAGCAAGGATGCAACGAGTTGTTGCAAAACACGCCAAGCGCCAGGTGCCGTCAGGCGGCCTGCGTCCAGCGGGGAGAGTCCTCGAAGTCGCGGGCAAGCGGCTCGAGCAGCAGGATGATCAAGAGGTGTGCCAGCAAGTAGGGCTTGGCGGAGCGCGGATCGGTTCCAGGTGGCGTCTTGAGACCAATCAGACTCTTCAGTCGCTTGAAGCCAAGTTCGATGCGCCATCGCAGTCGATAGAGCGCGAGTACATCCTTGGTGGAGAACTCGTCCCGCGCGAGCGACGTGACCAGAATGACCCAATCCGCGGCTTCCAGAGTTTCTTTGGAGATGACGCGGTTTTCGTCTTGTGCGTCGCGCCGGGCTTTACGGCGCGAAGCCGCGACTGCACCGGCGGGCTTCTTGACTGCGACCAGACGCATAGCCAGAGGCGCACCGTCCTTGCGTTTGATCCAAATCCTCCGATCGATCAGTCCGTGCGCCTTCGCCGCACGCAATTGGGCCATCAGATCGAACGGAAGGCCTTTGGCATCAAGCCAACGTGCGTTCTTCCAGCCCGCTCGGATCAAAACGTCTGCCCCGGCGTCGCGCACAGCGGCGATGCGGTCAGGTTGTAGATAAGCGCGGTCAGCAATGCGGATCTCGTTCTTGACCACCGGTATCCGGTCAAACGTTTCGCCTTCTTGCTGATCTGTCAGCTCGAAGTGACCAAAGCGCTCATATGGCAGATCGAATGCACTATGAACGCGCCAAAGCTCACTGTTCCTGCGCGCAGCCGGTCCTGCCTGAGGCACTGTCGTCGCATCGATAATGCGGATCAGGCGGCCTCGGCTCGCTTTCGGGGCTGCCGCAGCGAGCAAGCCCTCCACCAGCACTGCAAACCAATCGCCACATTGACGCAGGCGATAGAACAACGCCACGCTGCTGAGGTCGGCAAGGCCAACAGAAGCGGCCCACGCGGCTGTCGATCTCAACCCTCTTTCACCCAGACAATAGGCCAGCATCAGCCGAAGTAACGCCACCGCATCTGGAATTTGGCGCCGCCGCACGAAAGCCTTCGTCTGGCGCGCACTTATTTCAAGCTGCGCAGCCCCGCCGAGCTGCGTAACCACTCTCGTCCAGTCCTCGTTCAGAAGCGATTCGTCTGCCATCCCGCCTTGGAATCACGTGTGATTCCAACACTCAAGAACAAACTTAACGCCTATGCGGTCTTCCCTGCGCCCTTGTGTCCCCGAAATCTGCCAGAATGTGGCAACGGGCGGTTGGATCAGAACCGCCCGTTGCCGGAACTGAGCCCGTTGCGCCCAAAGGCGACAGAGCCTGCTAAAGAGCAAGGGACAGCTCCGGTGTCTTCCTGAACCCGAACAGTTGCAAGGGCTGCGAGCCCGTACCAGGCAAGGAAGGGAGTGGATGATGACACAAGACGATCTGGTTGTCGTCGGCATCGATGTCGCTAAAGACAAGATTGATGCGTGCATTCGGACCGTAACGGAGCGGAAGACTTGCCCAACAACCGCGGCGGGGCGACGGAGCTTGATTGCATGGCTTCGCAAGCATCAGGTCGGCAAGGCAGTGATGGAGGCAAGCGGCGGCTACGAGCGGGTATGGGCCAAGGCGTTGCGCCAAGCAGGGCTGGAAGTACGGATCGTCGATCCCAAACGGGTTCGCCACTTTGCGGAATCGGCGGGACGCCTTGCGAAAAATGACAAGATCGACGCGGAGATGATCTCCTGGTTCGCCGAGACATTCGGCGAGGCTCCCAGCCAAGTCGACAATCCCGCTCACGAGGAGATGAAGGCACTGGTGAAGGGACGCCAAGGCCTGCTTGACGTCAGGGCTCGCCTGGAAATGCAGAAGGAGCATGAGGCGCCGGCCCTTGTTCAGAGGCTCGCGCGCGTCTTCTTAAGAAGCTGGCTGACGAAATCGCCGCGCTCGAGACCGCGATCGCGGCGACGATCAAGACAACGCCGGACTTTGCCAAACGCGCCGAGATCATCCAGAGCGTACCAGGCTTTGCTGAGGGGACCGCAATGGCGCTGCTTGGAGGACTACCGGAGCTGGGGCAGGTGAGCGACGAAGTTGCCGCCGCGTTGATGGGCGTTGCTCCTTATGACGATGATAGCGGCAAACGTCGAGGTGAACGCTGCATCAAGGGTGGCCGCCGCTGGGTGCGAAATGCCCTCTACATGCCCTGTGTCGGTGCCGCAACGCTGAACAATCCGGTGTTCAAGGCCTTCTACGAACGGCTGATTGCCAAGGGCAAGCCGCCAAAGGTCGCGATCGTCGCCTGCATGCGCAAGCTGATCATCATCCTCAACACCATGATCGCGCGCGGCGAGACGTGGGATCCGAAGAAATACAGGGTGGCCTGACGAGCGCGCCTATCTCGCGCTCGGACCTCGGCCGAGCGCATGCAAAGCCAACAGACCGGTGAGCGGACGGGGTCAAGGCCGTCAGCCGCCGCAGGCGGGGCGCGCCAGCGCCAGCCTTGAGGCCGGCCGATCGCCGGGCTACTTCGCCACAGTTGCTCTTTCAATTGAGGGTGAGGCGACGAAGCAAAGCTCGGGCGAGATGAGCCGCGAGGATGCGAAGGCGTGTCTGCAATTCAGATGCCGGCCGCAGAGCGACGCCGGCGCCACTTGCTCCGTCATTGCGCGCAGCGAAGCAAATCCAGAGTCTTTTCGCGGATGCATTTCTGGATTTGCTTCGCTCCGCTCGCAATGACGATGTTGAGGCAGCCGTGCGCGAAGATTCAGGCCTCGTGCCCCGGACGCAGCGCAGCGCTCCTCTAGCGATGCGCTGCAGAGCCGGGGCCCATGCTGCAGCAAATGCCGCGGCCTGCTGGGTCCCGGCTCGGCGCCGCAACGCTTGCGCGCTGCAGCGCGTCCGGGACACAAAAGTGTACGAACTAAACCGGCTTCCCCGTATACGGCATCGATGCCGTCAAGCCTCCGTCGACGGGGAACGCCTGGCCGTTCACATAGGACGCTTCGTCGCTCGCCAAAAACAACCCCATCGCGGCGAGCTCGTGCGGCTGGCCGGCACGCTTCAGCGGATTGAGTTGGCCGATCTTGTCTTGGGTGCCGCGCTCCTTGGCGCGGTCGAAGATCGGCTTCGTCATGCCGGTTTCGATCAGGCCCGGGCACACCGCGTTGATGCGCACGCCGGTGCCGGTGAGCGAATAGGCCGTGGTCTGCACCAGGCTGATCACGCCGGCCTTGCTCGCCGCATAGGGATGCCCGCTGGCGCCGGCCTTGAGGCCCGCGACGGACGCGGTCAGCACGATCGCGCCGGACTGCTGCTTGACCATGTGCGGCATCGCGTATTTCACCGCCAGGAACGGCCCGATCAGATTGACGCGCAAAATCTCCTGCCAGTGCTCCACTGTCTGCTCGGCGAGCGGAACGAGGCCGCCGGAGATGCCGGCATTGGCCCAGATCACGTCGAGCCGGCCATGCGTCTTCACCGCTTTGTCGATCACGGCGATGACGTCGGCCTCGGAGCCGGCATCCGCCACCATGGCTTCCGCAACGCCGCCGGCCTTCTTCACCTCCTCGACGGTCTCCTTCACCGCCTCGGTACGATCGACCGCAATCAGCCTGGCGCCTTCCTTGGTGAACAGCAGCGCAGCGGCGCGGCCGATGCCGCTGCCGGCGCCGGTGATGATGACGGATTTGCCTTGCAGGCGGCCCATGCGCTTCTCCCTTTGCTCGCACGCGGCCCTTGCCGCGCGACGGAATTTCAAACAAGATTTCAAACGGTAAAGTGTCTTGAGACACGTTCGTTACTGACGTACAGCGACATCACACGGGATGGAAGGGTTTCGATGGCTGGTGCAGACAGGCCGAATGTGGTCATAACACGATGGTGGTGGGTCCGGCACGCGCCAGTGCGCAATGACGGCGGCAACATCTACGGCCAGTCCGACATCGCCTGCGATACCAGCGACACCTATGTGTTCAACGCTGTTGCCAAGGTGCTGCCACGTAAGGCGGTCTGGTATTCGAGCAATCTGATGCGCACTCATCAGACCGCCGAGGCGATCTGGGCCACCGGTTTTCCAAGGCCTGCGTCGATGAAGTGGGAAGCGGATCTTGCCGAGCAGAATCTCGGCCGCTGGCAGGGCATGAACCGCGCTGAATTCATCGCGAGCCGTCCCGTCGGCGCCAGTTGGTTCGCCGATATCAACGAGCCCGCGCCAGGCGGCGAAAGCTTCATGGATCTCTACAACCGCACGCGCCGCACCATCGAGCGGATCAACAACGAGGCGGCAGGGCAGGACATCATCGCGGTCGCGCATGGCGGCACCATCAAGGCGGCACTCGGGCTTGCGCTCGACGGCCAGCCGGAGCGGGGGCTCTCGTTCGACATCGACAATTGCTCGGTGACGCGGCTGGACTATTTTGCCAGTCCCGAACGCACGGTCTGGCGGCTGCCGATGGTCAACCAGCAGCCCTGGATCGCAGATGACGCGCACGCGGCGATGCATCAGCCGGCAGGACCGGAAGTCAAGAAGCTCGCCTGACACTGAATACGAAAGTCAATCTGGGAGAGAAACATGACCTTGTTCGACATGAAGGGGAAAGTCGCCGTCATCACGGGATCGACGCGCGGCATCGGGCTCGCGATCGCCGAGCGCATGGCCGAGCACGGCGCCAAGGTGGTGATCTCCTCGCGCAAGGCCGACGTGTGCGAGCAGGTGGCGAAGAGCATCAACGACAGATTCGGCAAGGGCACCGCCGTTGCGATCGCCGCGAACATCTCGTCGAAAGAGAATTTGCAAAACCTCGTCGACGAGAGCAACCGCGCCTTCGGCAAGATCGACGTGCTGGTCTGCAATGCGGCGTCGAATCCGTATTACGGTCCGCTCGCCGGCATCTCCGACGATCAGTTCAGGAAGATCCTCGACAACAACATCGTTGCCAACAATTGGCTGATCTCGATGGTGGTGCCGCAGATGATCGAGCGCAAGGACGGCTCGATCATCATCGTCTCCTCGATCGGCGGCCTCAAGGGCTCGACCATCCTCGGTGCTTACGCGATCTCGAAGGCCGCCGACATGCAGCTCGCGCGCAATCTCGCCTGCGAATACGGCAAGCACAATATCCGCGTGAACTGTATCGCGCCCGGCCTCATCAAGACCGATTTCGCGAAAGCTCTGTGGGACAATCCGGAGAACCTGAAGGCTTCGACCTCACGCTCGCCGCTGCTGCGTATCGGCATCCCCGACGAGATCGCGGGCGCGGCCGTGTTCCTGGGCTCGAAGGCCGGCGACTTCATGACCGGCCAGACCATGGTGATCGACGGCGGCGCGACGATCAGTTGAGGCGATAGAGCGCAGAACCCTAAGCGCGGACCTCACTCCACCGCCGCGTAAACCAGATCCCGCACCAGGGTTCGCGTGTAGTCGCGCTGGCCCGGGCCCTGGCTCATGAAGACCGCGAACAGATCCTCCTTCGGATCGATCCAGAAGAACGTGCCGGCAATGCCGCTCCAGAAATACTGGCCGACGCTGCCAGGGAAGGGGGCAATGCCGGCCTCGCGGCGCACGGCAAAGCCGAGACCGAAGCCGTGGCCGGGCGACAGCAGCGTGCCATTCGTCACAACATGCGGCCCGAGATGATCGGACGCCATCAGCTCCAGCGTCTTGCGGCCGATGATCCTGTTGCCGTCGAGCGTGCCGCCATTGCGCAGCATCAGGCAGAAGCGGGCATAGTCCATCGTGGTCGAGACCAGGCCGCCGCCGCCGGACTCCATCACCGGCTGCTCGAGCATGTTGAACAGCGCGACCTTGTCGCCGGTCCAGGGGTCGGTCGCGAATGGCTCGGCAATACGCCCGGCATTGGCCGCGGCGGTCGAGAAGCCGGTCTCGGCCATCTGGAGCGGCGCGAGCACGCGCTCGGTGAGGAACGTGCCGAGCGTTTTGCCGATGACGACCTCGATGATGCGGCCAAGGATGTCGGTGGAGCGACTGTAGTTGAACTCCGCGCCGGGCTGGCAGACCAGCGGAAAGCTCGCCACCAGTGCGGCATGCTCGGCATTGGTGATCTTGCGGCTGCGGACGCGGGATTCCTGGTAGAGCTTGTGCACAGGGCCGTCGCCCTGGTGCTCGTAGGTGAGGCCGGAGGTGTGGCGGAGCAGGTCCTGCACGGTCATGGGCCGCGTCGGCGGCACCAGCTCCAACTTGCCGTCCTTGACGACGCCGACCTGCTGGCTCGCGAACTCCGGGATGAATTTTGCGACCGCGTCGCTGAGCAGGAGCTGGCCGTCCTCGACCAGCGCCATGATGCCGACCGAGACGATCGGCTTGGTCATCGAGAAGATGCGGAAGATCGAATCGCGCGCCATCGGCGCCGCGCCCGCCGGGCCCTGCTTGCCGAGCGCCTCGAACCAGCCGATTTGGCCGCCCCTCGCCACCAGCACGGTGACCCCGGGAACGGTTCCCTTGTCGATCTCGCGGCTGAAGGCATCGGACATGGCCTGGAGACGGGGGCGCGACAGCCCGAGCGTCTCGGGGCGGGCCTCCGGCAAAGGCGGGGTGTGAAGCGCGATCGGTGCCTGTTGGGCGGCTGTGGCGGTCGCTGTAACGGTCATGGGCACTCCCGATTGTTTTTCGTTATGGCCAATGGACTGTGGCCCGGAAAGCCGGACACAAACAAGCGAAGCCGGCGCGGTTCACCCTTGCAAACCGGCCGCTCTCTGTGCTTGAAAGCGCCCCTGATCCGCGGCGACGCTGGGTCTATAGGAGTGTAGCTCAATTGGTAGAGCACCGGTCTCCAAAACCGGGGGTCGCAGGTTCGAGCCCTGCCACTCCTGCCAGTAAAATCAATCACTTAGATTGGACGCTGGCGGGATAGGGACAAGGCGTCCCGTACCAACCGCCAAAAGGCGAGCACGAACGCCGGATACCCTACGCTGAGATCCGCGGAGCGCCGTTTAGCGCGCCGGGCTCTGCTCCGCGTCGGCGGGAATCTGGCTGAGATCGACGTTCCGGATGGGAACGCGGCGGAGCAGCGACACGATGGTCCCGCCAAGCTCGAAATAGGTGCGCAGCCGCAGCGCGCGGGACGATCCCTTCAGCTCCGCATTCAGGCTCACGGGGACCTGGACGTGGGTGAGGCCGAGCTGGAGCAGGGAGATCAGCGCACAGATCTGATAGCCGTAGCCGTCGGCCTTGACCGCGATCTGGCGCAGCCATTTCACGGGGTAGACGATCATGCTGTGGTAGTCGGAGAGCCAGAAGCCGAACAGGCAGTTCAGGATGAACCGCAGCGAATGCGACTGGATGGAGCGGTTGACGGAGCGGTCGGACTGGTTGTCGCGATAGGTGATGACGATGTCCGCGGCGCCCGCCGCCTTGAACATCCGGGCAATACCCTCGTTCTGGAAGGCGTGATCGCCGGGAATCAGCGTGATGGCATCGAATTTCGCGCGCGACAGCGCATATTCGAAGCCGGCGCCGACGCCCCGCCGCACGGCGTTGTGATGCACGATGATGCGCGGCTCGCCGGCCGCGAACTCGTCCATGATCGCACCGGTGGCGTCGGTGCTGCCGTCGTCGATCAGGAAGATCTCGAAATCGTCGAGCAGCTCGCGGGCGAGCGGCAGCACGCCGTCGATGGTGTCGGCGATCTTGTCCTGTTCGTTCAGTGCAGGGATGACGATCGTAAGCTTTCTTGCCGCCCTGGAAGGTGTCATCGCAATGTCGCCGGTGCTGGCTACCCTGTACAACTGGAACTCTAGCGAAACTTTAGGTCATCAGAGCCGAGCGAACAACACGACCCGGTACGAAACCGGCGATGTGTGTGTTCTGCGCAACTAGTCCGAAAAATCATACAGACCGGTATCGCCAATGGCGAAAAGGCGGCGGAGTCGCGTGATCCTGCCGGCCAATTTCCGGCCCGCCGCAGTGGGGGCAAAGGTCGGGCCGATGTACTCGGCAAGGCCGGACTCGACCAGTATCTTGGTCCTGCCAAGGAACACATCCGGAATCCGATGCTCCACCACCTCCACGAGGGACGATTCGCGCCCGGGTCGCTCGGCTATATCGAGCATGATCTCAAGCGAAACCGACTTGTAGACGGCGCCGAAGGCAAAGACGTAGCTCATCACGCCGAAGCTGAAGATCGAAGCGGCGTTCCAATACTGAAATTGCGGGACCGTCATGGCGCCGAGGATTATGCTGGTGACATGTGAGAGGACGGCGGCGATCGCCAGGACGATCGTGGGCGACAACGGCCGTGCCGCGCGTCGCGCCATCCATTGCATGGCGGGCGCAACGACGATGAACACGATGATCCCGATGGCTCCCCAGACAAACGACATCATGGCGCGTGTCCGAGTCCCGTGACGAAACGAATGAGTCTGACGATGCCAGCGACCATCGTGCCTTTGGCTGTCGCCACGAGCTTGCCGTCGCTTGAAGCAACCATTCCGGAGCCGAGCAGCAGCTTCAGCCGATTACGGGCGAACGTGCCGAGATTGCCGCCCCGCATATAAGCGGTAGCCCATTCGTCCGACGTCATTGGGCGGCCGGCCTGAACCAGCGACGTCAGCAAGGTCAGGGTAAAGCCCCAGGCGAGCAGGCTCCAGAATACGTAGGACAGCAAGATGCCCGTGGCCAGCAGGAAGGCGCCGGCGAGGACATCATCGAAGTGCCGCTCACCGGGAAGGACTAGGCTGGCGAGGACAAACAAGGCTGTTGCGAGGCTCACGCCGATCCGAAAGGTCCGACCGGCGCCGCGTACGCTCGTGGCACGGGCCACGGCGAGCAACAACAATGGAAGTGCAGCACTGAGGCATATCGCGACGGCTTGCGCCGGGCCCGGTACGATATTCATGCTAAAGACCGCGTTTCCAGTGCGCCTCGGCCAGCGCGATATCGATGGATGAGTCCTCGCCGGAGGCAGATGGTGATGTATGTCCGATCAGGTCCGAGACGAATGCTTCGGCTTGCCGGCGAAATGCCCAGCTTCGTCCACGTGCCATTTGCGAGCGTTGACCGTCCTGATCGAGGGTGACCAAGGCCTCCTCTTCGGCAAAGGGCGCCGGCAATTCGATTGTTACGGCGCCACGCTCGAACTCAACCGCCAGTCCCTCCCGCCATGGACCGGAGACCTTGTTGGCGAACTCGAAGACGCAGGGAATGCCGGCGAAGTCGAGCGCCATGCCGGTTTCCGGCGCGGTTGCCGTCGGCATCGCGTGCAATGTGGGGGAACTGCCCAGCACATGGCGCGCGAGATTGATGATGTGGCTGAACACGTTCAAAAACGTATCATAGCGCGGCCGCATCGCCGCCGGCATCCAGTCGGGCCCATCCGGCCAAAGCTCAAGCCCCTCAGGACGGGTTTCCGTGGTCATGACAAAGTTGTCGGCCGAGGCACCGGTGAGGCCACCGAGACACCATGCGCGAGCTCCGATGATGAGTCCGAGCGATCCATCCGCCCGAAGCCGCGCCAGCAGCGAACGCGCCCGCGCAACGCCGGCGTCATGACGCTTCATGTAGCCGACGCTGTAGATCAGGTCGTGCTTTCGGGCGGCCTCAACGAGGGCCGCGGCTTGAGCGGTCGTATATGCCATCGGCTTTTCCGAGAGCACATGGCGACCGCTGTTGAGCGCGTCGAGGACGATGGGACCAGTGGCGCGTCGCCTCGTCACCACGACGACGGCGGACACGGCATCGTCGTCGAGCAATTCCCGGTGCGTACGATAGACGCGCGAAACCGCGAACTTTGCGGCGGCGGCCGCGGCCAAATCAGGTCGCAGGTCGGCGACGGCAACCACCTGGCAGGCGGGATTGGAAATGAAATTGGCGAGGTGGCACATTTGGCCCACCATGCCCATGCCGATGATGCCAATCCCCGGCGTCAATTTCTACACATCCTGTGACGGCCCGAGGCGCTTGCGCATGACCAGGAAATGCGCCGGCTGCCCCCACATCTTGATGAAAGGTTCGTCCGACCGGGTGAGAGCGGCCAGGCCGTCGCTGTCCCGGCGTCCGATCGCCTCGAATATCCGCAAGAAGCTATCGAGCGTCGCCTGGAACGAGGCGACGTCGGCGATGTCGTCAGCCAGGACGTCTGTGGTCCTGATAGCGCTGCGGAGCGCGTCCAGATCGGATATGATTCTCGCCAGACCTTCGCCAAGCGGATCGTCGATCAATCGGTCGATCTCAACGGCCAGCCGCTCGATCGTGGCACAGATCGTATCGACAGCCTCGATCGGTCCGACCAAATACAGCTTCTGTCCGCCGAGAAAGCTGAGACGGCTGCGACGAAGATGCTGCTCTGCGCGGCGCAGCTTCTCATCATCGGACAATATCTTCTTGTGCCAGTAGACCGCCAGCGTGTCGTCATAAGAGGGCCACGCCGCGTGGACGTCGAAACCGAGCGCATTGGCGGAGGTGCGCAGCGTCGCAGCGTCGATAAAATAGCGGTAACGGACGAACGGATTCTCGAGGACGTCCATCAACCAGGATTCGAACCGGCGGGTATGGGGAATGCTGTTCCATTTCGCGTCGAACAGACGCTTTGCGCTGTCCTCCGGAGGAAGGCCGGTCAACGCCTTGGCGGCCGCATGGATCGCCTTGAGCGCGAGCTCGAAAAACCCGCCATAGCGTTCATAGTAGGAGACTACGGCGTAACCGTCGGGATTGAGCAGGTCGTGGACGATGCGCAGCCAGGTCTCGGTCGGCTGTACGGTATAGATGAAACCTTCCGCATCCACGAGATCGAAGCGGCGCTGACCGCGAAATCCCTCGACATCGGCCAGAACGAGTTCGCGAAGCTGATCCGACAGTCCAAAGTGATCGAAGTAGGCGCGTATCTTCTCATGCGCCTGCTGGTTGGGCTCCGCCAACGTCATCTTCGCGCCCCAGCCGGCAAACACCATCGCGTTCTCGCCGGAGTCGGGGCCGAACTCGAGCACCTCGGCATCGCGAAACAACCGGGGAGGCAACGACAGCTTGTCCAGGAACAGCGCACGCCGTTGGGCGGCATAAGCGTTCAGTTCAGCCGCAGACTTGAAGTTGCCGAACGTCGGCAGAATGCTCTGGCGCTGGTAGTATTGAAACAGCTTCGCGTCAGCCATTACGCCTAGCCTGCTGCTGCGGCCTCGAGCCGATCCAGCTCACGCCAGATGTCGGATGGAGCAAAGACCGAAACGATATTCAGCGGACGCTTCAGCGCTTCGCGGAGGCGGGTGCTGACCTTGGTCTCGTTCTCCTGGTTGACCGCGAGCAGGCAGATCAGCGGCTCAGTGCGGTCCCGCAACTCCTCAGGCGACCGGATCGGAATACGGGTTCCCGGCAGAAAGAGCCCTTGACGCTCAGTCTGGTCGTCGACCGAGAGGTCGATCAGGTCTGCCAATTCGTGGGCATTGGTGAAGGTGCAGGCGCGGCAGCCGGCTCCGTAGATCGCGACCTGAGTGCCGCGTGCCCGAAACTTTGCGAGGGCGGGCCGAAGGCGTGCTCCGTATTCGCGGGCGAGCTGCGCGAACTTCTCGCCAACCCCAGGCGACGGTGTCGGCGCGGCGATCTCGCCTTGCTTGCGGCGCGCGGCAACCGCGAGGGTGCCGCCGCTGAAATTGTACTTCTTCATCGAGACGGTTTCGAAGCCGTGGCGCGCCAGCAGGGCGAGCAAGGTGGCTTCCGTGAAGTAGCTGACATGCTCCTCCCAGAGCACCGAGAGATCTCCGACCGACGATCCCGGCGCGAAGTCCGGAACGTCGATGAACAGCAGACCATCCTCTTTCAGAGCGAGCTTGACGCACTCGAAGAAGTTCTCGAAATCGACGATGTGCTCTAGCACCTGCCGCGCAATGACGAGATCGAATTTGCCGGCTTTTGCCACGGCGTCGCGGCACAGGGCCGGACTGATCATCTCGGAATACACGGTGATGCCGCGCTCGCTGGCGATCTTGCCGGAGACCGGGTTGGGCTCCACGCCAAACAGAACCTTCGCGCCGCGCTCGCGAAGCTTGCCCATGAACAGGCCATCGTTGCAGCCGATCTCGAAAACCGAGTGATGTCTCGTAAACTGCGCGATGGTGTCGAGCTCATCGGGCTGATGCGGCTCTGGCTTCCAACTGCTGAAATTGTAGTTGAACTGGCGATAGAGAATATCGGGATCGATCGGCTCGACGATCTGCGGAAGGCCACACGCACCGCAGGCCAGCACCTCGAATGGAAATCGTTCCTCGCGCTCGTCCCTGCTGTGCAGCAGACGATGCGCGATCGGCATCAGGCCGAGATCGATGACCGGTCGCAGGTCGTTGGCATGGCAAAGCCGGCAGTTCTTGCTCACGGGTTCAGACACGATGACTTTCGATGGAGTTGATGCGGCTGGTAACGAAGCATCTCAAGCCCCATGCCCCGATCGGACAGGCACACCAGCTGAAGGTGCCGGAAAGGCAGCAACTACCAGCCGGGCAGACGTCTTGCAAGCGTTAAGAAGCCGTTGCGAAGGCGGCTTCGGCCCGATACGCATCTACTGGGCAAAGCGCCACGAACGCCGCGCTCAAGCGATTGTAACTCCTAGACAATCCGTATATCAGGACGCAGTGCCGCCGCAGCCCAGTCGCCAGGCTGCCCCAGCAGATTTCCGATAGGCAGCGATTCTTGCCGGTCGCGCATTAGCGCCGCGCGATGCGACCGTTCGTGCAGATGTACTCAAGTTGCTTTCCCGTGGACCAGCGATGAACATTTGGTTTGACAAGCGAGGCGCCTGCCATGTCTTTCGTCTGTCAAAGCAGCGGCGCAGGGCTTCGCCGTTCTTTCCGACCACCTGAGTAACCAGACGCAGTCTCGACCTCCCCACAGCACTAGTTGGGTCATGTCACCCACGAGGTTTCCATGAAGCTAGGACGGCAGCACGACAACGAACTGAACGATCTGGTCGTGGCGATGGCTTTTGCACTATTTTTCCTCGCGCTGTTCTCGTGGCCAATGTCCCTCTCCGATCCGCTGGGCGTCAGGTACTTCAACGCCATCGACAAGTCGCTGGTGACGTCTCTCGAGCTGGAGCCGGATCGAATCAAGATCAAGTTCTTCGAAAAATACCTGCTGACCGGCTGGATCGTGATCGGGCCTGTCCTGGCCGCCATCTGGCTCGGCTATTTCAGGCGGCAGTCCCGGCTAGCGATCAGCCTGGCTTGCATCGCAATCGGCATTCCGCTCCTGCACCTCGGCTATCAGCCGCTTCGCCAACATATCGCATGGCTGCCGCTACTGCTTGCCACGATCGTCCTGGCGGCAGGGGTGCTGCATCCGCACTACCTGCCGACGACCCGATCGTACCGAGCGCCACAACTGCTTGCGGATGAGAATTGGACGCTGTGGACGATTCGACGGCTGCTGTTCTTGGTGGTGTTTGCCGCGATCCTGACGGTACTGATGTTCCCGCACTCCATCACCTCGATGGCGGCGCGCATCGGACCCGAGCAGCACATCGTGTCCTATATGATCGGACCGGCGCTCTATAGGTTCATTCCATCCTTGAGCCTCGGCGCTGACTACACGTCACACTACTCGCTGCTGACAGGACCGCTGTTTTTCCATCTGCTCACTCCATCGCTTCTGCATACGCTGGAGAACTACGTCTGGACGATCTGCACCGTGACGACGCTGTTCTACATTTCCGCGTTTCTGCTGATCTCCTGGCTGTTCCAGTCGGTCTTCTGGGGCGCGGCGATTACGGTCACGGCATTCTTTCTCAACTTCCAGACCGAGGGCAATTCGCTGTTTGGTCCGTCGGCCTGGCCGATCCGATTTCCGTTGTTGATGATCGCTGTCGGACTTTTCGTCCGGCTCTATAGAAGGCCCGATGCACTGTCGGCATGTCTCCTCGGCGTCGTCATGGGGGCATCCCTTTGCATCATGTTTGAAACCGGAATCGCCATCACTGTTTCGGGTGCGATCTCCTTCTTCGTCGTATTTGCCCGCATCCCCGGGCGGTTCAGGCTCGCGAGTATCGTCACGGTATCGGCCCTGATTGCGTTCTACGGAATCTCCGCGGCAGCCTATGGCAGGAATGCCTTGGGCTTCGCCTTTCATGCCGATCTTTTTGAGCCGATCCTCCTGTATGGAAAGGCGATGTGGGGGCTCGAGTTCATCGATTGGGGCCTGAACTGGGGATTGATCAGCAACCTGCTGGCTCCCGGCCTTGCGGTTGCGACGATCGCCGTCTTGTCCCGGTCGTTCATTCTGGGTGCGGAGCGTCCTTCACCGGATCGCGCCGCCATCCTGTTCCTCGCGATCATTGGATGTTTCCTGACCTTCAAATGGGTGAACCGTTCGCTTCTCGCGGTTTGGCATCAAAATTCGCTGCCCCATCTGATCGTGTCGGCCTGGTGGCTTCGGCAGTTCATCGAGAGATATGTCGTTCCTCACTGGGGAAGCGCAGGGCGACGCTCCGCATGCTCAGCTGCGTTTGCACTGACGGCGATCTACGTCTGCTTCGTCTTTGATCCGAAACAGCCGACGATTCCGCACGGCATGCAGTCGTATCTGCGCTACCCCAGCATCGCGCTGAATACGGTGCATCCCTTTCCACTCACGCAATGGAAAGGCGATGAGTATTACGCGCCCCAACAGGATCTCGACCTGATCAAGAAACATGTCGGTCCAGATGAGCGTGCGGCCCTTATCTCGCGAATTGACTGGGTATTCTTGCTGGAGGCGGAACGGGCTCCCAAATACTACTTCGTTCCGTCCATCTCGGTCTTTGACCTGCATCACCTCGATATGAGCCTGGCCAATGCGGACAAGCTGTTTATCGATCGCGGCTCCTCGTTGGGCTACGCTTGGGCGGAGGCGAGGATCAAGGATGTTCTCAGCAAGCAGTATCGCCTTGCGGAGAGCGGAAAAGACCTTGACCTCTATTTGAAGAAATAACGGGGGGAGATTCGCTCGGGCTGTGGCTGGCGCCAAGGCGCTAGTCGCAGGCCGGAGCGGGCATTGCCAGCAACCAGAGCAGAGGCCGTACCCCAGCCCGGCTACAGGGAGGACGGTACTCGCTCCGCGGCAGCGGCACCTGCCGACCGTCCGCAGTCCGGGTCAGTTGGCCGCGGCCTCCTGTTGTGGACGAAGCGGTGCGGCGCTCCGACGCCAGCAGTTCGAGCAGGCCCATTTCATCAAGCGGCGGGATGCCCGGTGTGGCCTGATACTGCCACGTTTCACGTCGCGCCGGGCAGGGCTGGCTGTCGTCGATGTAAGACACCGGGCAGCGGCCCGCCGGCACAAAAGCTGGATTGGTGAAATCGCCGCAGTTGTCGGTATAGGCAAATGACGGCTGGCGCTGCCCATCTCGCAGGATCATCTGCGCAGCGTTCATATCGGCCGCGCCGAGACAGCGCTGTCTGAAGAGCAGAGTCCAACTGGCGGGGATGATCTTGATCTCGACAACCTTCGGCTCAGGGTCGGCAAGCAGGGCCGCCCGCACCTGGCGCGTCAGATCCGTGGTGACGAGGCCGTCATATAGCAGCCATTTTGCATCGTGGGCCATCGACAACGCGAACACGGCGATGACGGAGCCCGCGAGCGCCGCCCTGAGCCGCGCGCTCGGAACCAGCTGAATCGCTGTCGCCAGGAGCAGCAGAACGCCGAACTGCGAGGGAAACAGCAGCCTCGACTCGCCGCGCGTCACATCCCCGTAGATGCCGACCAGCGCATAGGGAACGGCGCCGAGCACTGTGATTACGGTCCCCAGCAGGAGCAGCAGAAGGGATCTTGCAGAGGTGAAGGGAGATTTGGTCCGCGACAGGCGCCCGCAAACGGCAATCACCGTCAGCATGAGCGCAGCAAAGACTCCGCGGCCGAACATCGCTGCAGCGTAGTCGAAGGCGTAGGCCACAGCGCGGGGAAATGCGCGCAGATGCGTGACGAACGCGGCGGCGACGACATTGATATCGTGTACCGGAGCATATTGCTCGGCGTAATGGCCGCTTTTTCCCATGATCGTCACTCGCAGCACGACAACCGCTACGATCATCAGCCAGAATGGGACGAGCCGCGCGAGCCATGCCGTCCACCGTTCGCCCGCACGCCAGGCGACCAGCAAACGCAACGGCTCGAGCGCGATCAAGGTCTCCAGCGAGAGCGAGAAGAACAGACAGAGCGGCGCGATCCATCGAAGCGCCCGCGATCGCGCCTCCATGAGCACGAGCGACAGGAGATAGAAGACCAGAAAGAAATCGTAGATCGCGTTGAAAGTCAGCCGGATGACATAGAACGGAGTCAGCAGGAAGAGTGCGGCGGTCAGCGCCGCGACGGGGCGGGTATAGGCGGACAGCCCCAAGGCCCGATAGAGCAGCAGGCCACTCAGCAAATGGCACGTCAGCCCGGTGATCCGTGCGGCGAGGCTCGGCGTATCCGAACCGAGTGCTACGAAAAGCTCCATCGGGATCGCATAGCCGCCATGGGCGGCCTGCCACATCAGGCGGGCGACGCTCGCCGCGCCTTCAGTCCAGTAGATGTAGTAAACCGTCCAGTCGTCGCCGAATATCTGCCGGGCAAACAGCGCCGGGGCGCTTGCAGCAAGGGCAAGAATTCCGGCGACCCACAGGTAGACGGCGTCCGATGGCGCGCGTTCGTTCTGGATGTTCATCGCGACCGTCTACGCCAGGGGCGATCTGCCTTGATACGCGGCCGCAAGAGCGTCGACTTCGGCCAGGTAGCCTCGGACCGCCGCTGCGTCGCTGCCGTCCGGCGCCCAGTCGGGGAATGCCGTGCGGGAGGGATCGAACGGGCCGGAGGTGGTTTCATGAAACACCAGCCATTCCGACGTGATCAGGATCGAGTGAAACACTTCCTCGGGCATCCGGTAGTAGCACAGCTTGCCCTGACCGTAGGGCGCCATGTCGAGCACATCTCGAATTCGGCCGTCGTCCTCGAAGATGACGATCCGCGCGGTGCCCTCGATCAGATGAAAGGACTCCGGCTTGCCGAAATGCTTGTGCGGCCGCACATAGGCTTCGCGGTGATGCACGATCAGCATCTCATGCAGGCCGGACAACGGGTCGGGGTGCGTGCACAGCCGGCTGCGCAGACGCGGATTGCCGGCGGCGATGCGCTTCAGCTCCGCGATCGTGGCGTCGTCCGCGGTGACGATGGGGTCATCCGAATAATACACTTCCGGATTCTGCGCGCGCAAAGAGGCCGGCCGGCGCAGGCCTGCTTCATTCGAAGAAGATGAACCCATGGTCGCCCCGGTACCCGCATTTGTCGTAGATCCAGGCCCATGTTTCTGGACCATGGAAGCTCAGGCAGGTGAGCTGCCAGTAGAGGAGGTTCGCCTTCTCGCGCTCGTTGCGGAAGGATTCGACCATCAGATATTTCGAGGTGCCGCGTCCGACGCGTTCGATCTCGGGCACCGCGCGGAACACGTCCTCGAGCGCAAGATTGTGCAGCACGCCGAGCGACACGACGAGATCGAAGCTGTGATCGGGATAGGGGAGCTCGACGGCGCTGCCGACCCTTAAATACGGCCGCACCTCTTCCTTGGCGTTGGCGATGCCGTACTCGGAGATGTCGATGCCGGCGATCCTTAGGTCGGGCACGAGTTGGGTGAACTCGTAGAGCAGGTAGCCCTTGCCGCAACCAACGTCGAGCACGCTCATGCCCGGCCTGATGCCGTAGCGGTCGATCAGAGTCTGCGCCAGCGGGCGCCACCGTCCGTCGTAGCGATAGCCGCCGTAGCCGTAGCGCCGGTCGCCGTCCCAGTAGTCGCGTCCCCATTGCCGCGCGACGGTGGCGGATTCAGCCTTGTCGTGCTCAACGACCCGCTGAACGTAGTTCCGCTTGGTCGATGCGTGCATCGGCTGGAGCAGGTTGATCTCGGCCATCAATCGGTCCGCTGCATCGTCACAGGATGGTTGCGAACTTGCTGACGAGCAGAATGTCCTCGACGGCCTGGATATCTTTCGGCGACGCCAGCGTGATCTCCTCAACCGCAGCATGGAGGTCGCAGCCCTCGCGCAGCACGCGGTCGTAAATCTGCCGCCGTCGTGCCTCGTCGGGCGGCAGCATGAAGATGCTGTAGAGAATCAGGCCGCGCAGCTGCGGCAGCTCGTCCAGGATGTCCTCGAGCACCATGTAGCTGCCCGGCATGGTGTGCTCGGCGGCGCTCAGCAGATAGTGCAGGTTCTTGCGCCGCGCATAGTCGCGGATCACGATGTTCTGGACGTGCTGCGGGGTGCGGCTGCCGTTCAGCGGCCGGGCGCCGATATAGCCGCGATGACCGGCCCGCTCAGCCATGGAAGCCTCCCGGCAGCTTGTATTGCATGCCGACCCTTGTCGCGGGGCGCAGCAGGATCGGCTCGAAGAACTCGCCGAAGCGCTTGTCCGCATAGGGCGACATGATGCTCTTGAAGCGGCAGTTCATGCTCCAGCGCGTGCCGGCTTCCTCGTTGACGCGATTGCCGTGCATCAGGGTCTGGTTGAACAGCATGACGTGACCGTAGGGAATCTCGATGAAGCTCGCGTGCGGCTTGATGGTCTTGTACAGCTCTTCGGCACTGCGCAGGCTGGCCATCCGCTCCTGCATCTCACCGTTGACGGACGGCGGCAGCAGATACATCGATTTGGTGCGATGGACATCGACCAGCGGCACCCACACCACGACCTCGAACGGCGAGTCGCCGGACCAGACGTCGGAATGGGTGGCGAGCAGAGACGAGCTGTCGCCGGGGAGCTGGATGCTGAGATTGACGCGGCGCTGCATGCAGAGCTCGTTGCCGACGATGGTCTCGATCGTCGAACGCGCGAGACGAAAGTAGGTCGGCCGGAACCAGGGCTCGGCGTTGAGGCCGGTGAAGACGTGCAGCCGCAGTCCGTTGAGATCGTCTACGCTCACGCGCGTGTGGATAGTGTCGAGCATCGCATACGGATCGTTGCTGTGCGGCAGCTTCAGATAGTCCGCCGCGAGCTCGGCGGCACGGCGCTGGATCCGGTCGAGCCCGGCGCGATCGTCGGCCGGCGTGGTGACGAAGCCGTCGTCGATGAAGCGCTGCGCCAGCGCCTGCTCGTCGGCGTGCAGGAAGTCCGTGTCCGTCATGCAAAATACTCCCGGGCGGTCGCGCAAATATAGCTGATGTCGGAAGCCGAGAGGAACTGGTTGATGGGGAGGGTGAGGATCTGGTCTGCCTGCCGTTCCGTCACCGGGAACGCGCCGCGGCCATGACCAAGATGCGCCGCCGCCGGCTGCAGGTGGATTGGAACCGGATAGTGGATCGCGGTCTCAATACCCTTTTCGGCAAGATATTTCTGGAAGTCGTTGCGACGATCGGTCTGCACGACGAAGGTGTGGAAGGTGTTGAACTCGATGTTGCGGCAGGGCGGAACGAACAGCGGTAGGCCGGCGAGCTCGGCGCGGTATTGCGCGGCGTTGCGCCGCCGGCGTTCGATCACCGACGGCAGGTGGCGCAGGCGGATCCGCAGCACCTCGGCCTGGAGCGTGTCGAGCCGTGACACGATGCCCCATTCCTGGACGTCGCTGCGGTTGATCAGGCCGTGATTGCGCAGCCGGCGGATTCTGGCGGCGAGATCGCCGTCGGCGGTGACGAGGAAGCCGGCATCGCCGGCGGCATTGAGATTCTTCAAGGGGTGGGCGGAGAAGCAGCCGAACGTGCCGATGGTGCCGCTCATCCGGCCGTCATAGGTCGAGCCGATCGCCTGGGCGCTGTCCTCGATCACGGCAAGGGCATGCTTGGCCGCGATCGCCATCAGCGGGGTCATGTCGGCCATGCGCCCGGTCAGGTGCACCGGCATGATCGCCTTAGTTCGCGGAGTGATGGCGGCCTCGACTGCGGCTGGATCGACGTTCTGGTCCGGCAGCACGTCGGCAAACACCGGCGTGGCGCCGACCGCGATGATCGCGGCGGTCGATGCCACGAACGAATTCGGAGGGGTGATGACTTCGTCGCCGGGGCCGATGTCGAGCGCCCGCATGGCGAGGATCAGCGCGTCGGTGCCGGAATTCAGCGTCACGACATGCGGCGAGCCGAGATAGGCCGACAGTTCCTCCTCGAGCTTTCCGACCGCCGCCCCGCCGATGAAGTCGCCGCGCTGGAATACGCCCTCGACCGCCTGCATGATCTCGCCGCGCTCCTCCTCGAATTGCGCGGGAAGATTGACGTAACCGATGCGCCGGCGGCCGGTGTCAGCGTCCATGGCAGAATTTCCGAACGGTTTCGATGACCCGGTCCTGCTGGGCGCGCGTCAGATGTTGGTCGACGGGGAAGCTGATGACTTCCTTGGCGTGGCGGTCGGTGACCGGGAAGGTGCCGGGGGCGTAGCCGAGATGCTTGAGGCCTTCCTGCTGATACAGCGGGATCGGATAGTGGATCTTGGCCTCGATGCCGTTGTCCAGGCAGTACTTGTAGAGTTCGTCGCGGCGCTCGGCGAACACCATGTAGAGATGATAGACGTGCTTCACGTTGGGCCGCCGCGGCGGGACGCGCAGGCCGGGCAGGCCGGCGAGACCCGCATCGTAGTAGGCCGCATTCTCGATCCGGCGCCGCGTGATCTCGCTGGTCTGGCCGATCAGCCAGTTGCCGACCACCGCCTGAAGGGAATCGAGTCGCGAATTGCAGCCGAGGATCGCGATCTCGTCGCGGTTCTTCATGCCGTGATTGCGGATCAGGCGGAGCTTCTCGTTCATGCCGTCGTCATTGGTGACGACGACGCCGGCATCGCCCCAGACGTTGAGGTTCTTGAGCGGATGCAGAGAGAAGCCGGCCGCGATGCCATGGGTGCCGGACCGCTTGCCCGCAAACTCCGACAAGATGCCCTGGCAGGCGTCCTCGACTACAGGCAGGTTGTGGCGCTGCGCGATGGGCATCAGCTTGCCCATGTCGGTGACCTCGCCGGTCAACTGGACCGGCATGATGGCCTTGGTCTTCTCAGTGATCGCGGCCTCGACCTGGTCGACGTTCATGCAGAAGGAATCATCGCAGTCGACAAGCACCGGGGTGGCGCCGGTTTCCGCGATCGCGCCGACGGTGGCGATGAAGGTGTTGGCGGCGGTGATGACCTCGTCGCCATGGCCGATGCCGAGCGCCTTGAGCGGCAGCTTGAGCGCGTCTGTGCCTGATCCCACGCCAATGGCGTGACGCACGCCGATCAACTCGGCAAAGCGCTTCTCGAATTCGGCGACAGGCTTGCCAAGGGTGAAATCACCGGTCGCGACCAAGCGGCCGATTTCGGCCAGGATCGGTGCGGGATCGGCGAATTGCTCGAGCAGATAGGAATATCGAACGTCGTACATGTGGCCCGTCAGATGGAATGAAGTTGAGGAGAGGTGCGCGACGCCGCGAGCGCATGCTCGACCGAGGTCGCGATCGCGTTGGCGGAGAGCCCGTGCTTCTTCAGCAGCGAGTCCTGCGAGCCGTAATTGTGCATGAAGCGGTCCGGCAGCGACAGCCGCAGCATCGCGGGGAAGCCGGAGCCGAGCTTGTCGATCAGCGCCTCTGCGACGGCACTGCCGAGGCCGCCGGAGGGCACGTGCTCCTCCAACGTCGCCACCAGCTTGGTGCCGCGGATCGCCTGCAGAAGTGCCGCCGTATCGAGCGGCTTCACCGTATGCATGTGCAGGATGCCGGCACGAATGCCTTGCGCGGCCAGCATGTCGGCGGCCGCGAGGGCGCGCTGGAGCATGATGCCGGTGGTCACCATGAGGACGTCGCCCGGCGGGCGCATCAGGATGGCCTTGCCGATCTCGAAGCCGTGCTCGGCCTTGGAGACGATCGCGTCACCGCCCTTGCCGAGCCGGATGTAGATCGGGCCCTTCCAGTGCAGCGTCTGCTCCATCATGCGCGCGGCCTCGTCGGCGTCGCACGGGCAGATCACCGTCATGTTCGGCAGTGCCCGCATGATGGCGATGTCCTCGATCGCCTGGTGGGTGGGACCGAGCGGCGCGTAGACGAGCCCGCCGCCATTTGCGATCAGCCGCACCGGCAGGTTGTGCAGGCAGAGGTCGACCGCCACCTGCTCGTAGCAGCGGCGGGTGAGGAAGGTCGCAATGGTGTTGACGTAGGGCACGAAGCCTTCCATCGCCAGACCGGCCGACATGCCGATGATGTGCGCTTCCGAAATGCCCTCGATCAGATGGCGCTTGGGAAACTCCTTGCTCATCGCGCGCAGCGTGCCGGCGCCGGGATCGGAGCCGATGTAAAGCACCCGCTCGTCGCGCGCGGCAAGCTTGTGGACCATGTTCATCGCGGTGTTGCGCATGGGGAGCCGATCAAAAATCGCCGACGGCGACGCGGATGGCGTCGAGCTCGCTGTCGGTCAGCTTGTTCTTGTGATGCCAGTCGGCGTTGGATTCTGCGGCCGGCAGACCCTTGCCCTTGACGGTATGGCAGATGATCGCGGTGGGTTTGCCTGGAACGGCCGGGACCTGCTTCAGGACGGTGCGCAACGCGCCGACGTCGTGGCCGTTGATCTCCTGCACGGCGAAGCCGAAGCTGCGCCACTTGTCCGCGAGGGGTTCGAGCGGCAGGACGTAATCCGTCGGTCCGTAGCTCTGGAGCTTGTTGTAGTCGATCATCGCGACGAGATTGTCGAGGCCGTGCTTGGCCGCACCCATGGCGGCTTCCCACACCGATCCCTCGTTGATCTCGCCGTCGCCGAGCAGCACGAAGGTCCGGTAGCTGCGCTCGCGCATGCGCGCGGCGAGCGCGAGGCCGACACCGATCGACAGGCCATGGCCGAGCGCGCCGGTCGAGGCCTCGACGCCCGGCACCATGCCGTATTCGGGATGCCCGCCCAGAATGCTGTCGGGCCCGCAAAAGCCTACCAGCTCCGCAAGCGGGAAGAAGCCGCGATCGGCCAAGAGCGCATAGAGCGCCAGACAACCGTGTCCCTTGCTGAGGATGGCACGGTCGCGATCGGGATCGCGCGGATTGTTCGGATCGATCCGCAGCACGTCGTCGTAGAGCACGCGGACCATCTCGATCAGCGACAGGGCAGGTCCGACATGGCCGCGTCCCGCGGAACGCACAGAACCGAGCACCAGGCGGCGCAAATAAAGGCTGCGCTCGTCCAGCGTGCAGGTGAGAGCGGCTTCAGCGTGGGGTGAGATCTGGATCACGTTGGCAAATCGTTTGGTGGAGCCGGCGGGCTTTTTCGAGCTGGCCGGCAAGGCGGACCGTCAGATCGCCACCTTGCGCAGCCAGGGCGCGCCGGGAGCGGCTTTCCGGCAAATAGGCATTCAGGACAATCAGGCACCAAATCGCCCCGAACACAGGATACAGTACGTCACGGCGGATCGCAAACGCGTCATCCCCAGCTTCGAACGCGCGCGAGAGCCGTTCGATCAGTCGGTTGGCACCGGCCGCGGGTAGATTGCTGCCGGGATGGATCGCGGTGTCGGACACGAGCTTGACCGGATCGTCCCAGCCGAAATATTCGAAGTCGATGAATCGCAGCCTGCCATCGCCGGCGCGCAACGCGTTGTGCAATCCGAAATCCGATGGGCTCAATGCGCGATGGGCGGGCGCGAGGTCCGCTGCGGGATCAAGGCCAAGTTCCGCATAGCGTCGACGCAGCTGCCGGATTGCGATGGCAGTGCTGGGAACCAGGCTGCCGTCCATAAACGCGCGCAGATCCGGATGATCATCCGAGGCCCGCCTCAACGCGTCCAGGCGTTGCTCGTACTGGGCGATGGCTGCCTCGGGCGAAAAGACGCTTGCTGACGCGTTCCGCAAAGTCTCAGCACCTTCAGCGTTGCGCAGCCTTTGCAGCTCGATCAGGAAATCGGCCAGCTGGTCGGCATCCTCATGCCGGGGATGCAGGACCGCGGCGTCACCATCGAACCATTGATACAGTGCGCAGAATGCTGCCGGATCTTTCGCGATGGGGCGCGGCGTCGACGTGATGCCGTGGCGCGACAGAAACGAGAGCGCGTCATATTCCTGTCCCAGGCGATCGCGCCCGTCGGATGGATAGTGCTTGAGGGCGAGGGGCGGTCCTTCCGCCATTTCCAGCCGAAACACCCGGTTGTTGCCGCCGGACCGCGCCGGTTGGGCGGCCGCGACCGCTGCACTGGCCAGGCGGCTGCCGATTGCCATCGCATCCTGCGCGCTCAGCTCGGGCTCGCTCATGCCGCGAACACTCCGCGGTGGATATCGGCCCAGGTCGCGATCGGCTCGCAATGCTTGGGATGGGGAGGCCGCGACTGCGTGAACAGGATCGATCGCGTAGTTTTTGGAAAATGCGGCTGCTCGAAGACATCGACGAGATCGTCAATGAAGATATCGAGCTGCAGGCTCGCGAGCCGCTCGACCTTGGCCGCCAGCGTATCCTCGAAATAAATGTCGCTCACGGCCAGCGTCGCATCGGCTGCGCCGATGAGACCCGCACCCCTCAGCCAGCCGCGCGCGGCCTCGCGCAAGTCGACGCGGTCAGGATCCTGATGGCCGAACTGCGTCTTGTGGCTGACGATGTAGACGCTCGCGCCGGCGTTGCGGCACGCAGCGAGGAACTCGCGAACGCCAGGATAAATCTCGGCGCCGCCAATTCCCTTGCCGTAGACGAAGCCTTGCAGCGCTTGCCAGTCGAGCTCGCCGCCGGCGCGGGATCGCAGATAGTCTCGTACGTCGGTCTTTAGCCCGTCCCAGCTCTCCGGCACCAGTCCACGCTCGCGCGCGACGGCGGCGAAGACCTTGTCGTAGCAGATGATCGTATTGTCGAAATCGATGCCGATCCGCACGCCGCTCACTTCAGGCTGATGTTCTGCATCATCTTGATGTTGAAATACCGGGGATCGTTGAGCGAGTTCGGCAGACGGCCGGCCTTGAAGGCATCGACGAGGCCGGACACGGCCTGTTCGATGGTGTGCGTCGGCGCAAATCCGAGCTCGCGGCGGATCTTCTCCGAGGAGACGTGATAGGACCGGAGATCGTCGGTCGGCTCGACCGCCACGTCGACATTGTTTCCGACCACCGATTTGACGATGTCGGCGATCTTCATCAGCGAGTGGTTTTCGTAGCCGATGTTGTAGGTCTTGCCGTCGATCTTCGCGTCATCCTGCTGCAGCAGGAACAGGTAGGCCGCGGACATGTCCTCGATGTGCAGGTTGGGCCGCTTCTGCGTTCCGCCGAACACGCGGATGCGGCCGGTGTTGACCGCGAGGTTGGTCAGGATGTTGACGACGACGTCGAGCCGCTGCCGCGGAGCATAGCCGCAGACCGTGGCGGGACGAACCGTGCAGGTGACGAAGCCCGACGCGGCCTCATCGGCAAGATCGGTCTCGCACATCGCCTTGAATTTCGAGTAGTCCGTGAGCGGCTCACAGGACAATTCCTCGGTCACCTCGGCCTCATCCTTGATGCCATAGACGCTGGAGGACGATGCGTAGATGAAGCGCTTGATGCCGGCTTTCTTCGCGGCGCGCACCATCGGACGGAAGCAATCGTAGTTGATGGATTTGCCGAGTGCCGGATCCAATTCGAACGAAGGGTCGTTGGAGATGCAGGCGAGGTGGATCACAGCGTTGTTGCCGCGCAGGGCCTCGTTGACCGCGGCCTCATCGCGAATGTCGCCCTTGATCAGGCGCAGGTTCGGATTGTCGCGAACGGCGTTGAAGACGTCCTCGCCATACATGAACAGATCGAGCACGGTGACGTTGTGGCCCGCCGCCAGCAGCTGAGGAACCAGCACGCTGCCGACATAGCCGGCGCCACCGGTGACCATCACATTCCATTTCTGACCAATCACTGTCGCTCTCCGGAATTTTTCTTTTGCGCTATTTCAACAATGCGGTGACGAATTTGACCAGCGGGGCCTTTTCGACCGAGTTGCGGTGACCGACAATGCCGACCTTGATCGCGCCCGCCGCATTGCCGATGAAGGCGACGTCCTCGATGTTGCCGCCGGCCGCCACCAGCGGCGCCGTAATCGTCAGGAAGGCATCGCCGGCGCCGACTGTGTCGACGACGGTCTTGGTGAAAGCGGGCACGCGCGCGACGCCGGTCTTCGACGAAAAGGGGTAGCAGCCGAAGGAGCCGTGCGTGATGATCATGTTGTCGCAATCGACCTTGCGGTGCAGGCCGTCCTCGATCACCGAAGCGATGTCGTTGAACTTGTCGGTGGCGGCCAGCCGGGCTTCCGGCGCGTCGATGCAGATGTAGTCGGCTCGCGGATACTTCGTGATCAGGTTGTAGCCGTGGTTGCCGCTGTTGCTCTGGGCGTTGACCGCCAGGAACTTGGAATTCTTGATCAACGTGTCGATCGTGCTGGATGCGATCATGCCGTGACCGAAATCGGTGACGATGACCACGTCCGCGCCGCGCACGCGCTCCGCCGTGACGCGGTCGATCTCCTTGCGCGCGGTCTCGTCGAGCGGCGTGTCGTCCATCGTGTAGACTTCGAACAGCTTGTGCAGGTAGCCCATCTCGACGTACCGCAATTTGCGGGTCGTCGGACGGCCCTGAACGCGGATCGGCGTGAGCGTGACATTCGGGCGGACATGCGCGCGAATGAACTCTTCAGGGTAGTCGTTGCCACCGAGCGTGGTGACGATCTCGACCGATTTGCAGAAGCTTGCGACGTGATTGGCCGCCGCGATGACGCCGCCGGCAAATTGCTCGCCGTTCTTGAGCAGGGTGGCGACGATGTTCTCCTTGGAGGCCTTTCCGAGCGCCGTGACGTACTGGTATTCGTCGATGATGGTATCGCCGACCAGCACGACGTGCATGTCCTGGATCTTGTCGATCAGCTTCAGGAGGCGCTCGGCGCCGCCGCCTTCGCGCACCTTCTGAAGGTAGTCGCGCAGAGGGGGGTCGTAGATGTCGAAGTAGCGGTTCAGCAGCGACGAGGAGCTGAAGGTCACGTCGCGCGTGAAGACGATGCGGCCGCCATGGCGCTCGACGGCCTCTCGCTCAGTGGCGATCTTGCCGGTGACGTCATCTTCAGGGTTTTCGTAGTCCGAGCCCTTCACATAGATGTCGGGGCGTACGGTATCGAGGACCGGCTCGGCGCTGGAGGTCCGGTTGATGCCAACCCAGTCGACCGTGCCGAGCGCGGCCAGCATCTCGGCGCGCATGTTTTCGGGAAAGATCGGCCGCCCCGGACCCTTGTTGACGAAACGGTCCGCGGTGATGGTCACGATGACCACATCGGCCTCGTTGCGCGCCGCCAGGATGTGCCGGACGTGGCCGAGGTGCACCAGATCGAACACGCCGTGGCAGAGCGCGACGGTCAGCCCCTTTGCCTGCGCGGCGCGCGCAATCTCGCCCAGCTCCTCGATCGTCTTGATCTTCTCGTGCGGTGCAGGATGGCCGGTCGGCTTGTCTGTCGCAGCATTATCCATGTGAAGTACCCAAAGCGACGGTAGGTCTCAGATGGCCGGCCCGGAAATGATCGGCTGGCGGCAAATGTCGGGACTGAACGAACCTGCTCAACGGCTTGCCTTCTGCGGCGTGGCGTTGTCGTCACCGAGATATTTGAACCAATCCTTGGTTGCATCGGCGATCTTGTCCACCGTCCACAGCGGAGCGTCCTTGTACTGGTCCATCGATTTCAACATCGTCGCGACGCCGTCCTCGAACTTCACCTTCGGCGTCCATTTCAGGATACGCTTGATCTTGCTGATGTCGGCGTAGGTGCAGTCGGGCTCGCCGGGGCGCTTGGGAATGTGGACCTTGTCGCCGCCGAGCAGCTCGACCAGCCGGTTGACGCTGTAGGTGTTGTCCGAGCCGACGTTGAATATCTCGTGCGAGACATCGGAGCGCGCAGCGGTCACGAAGGCATCGGCGACATCGCTGACGAAGGTGAAGTCGCGGGTCTGCTCGCCATCGCCGACCACCGTGAAGGGCTTGCCTGCGAGCTTCTGCGCCATGAACACGCCGAACACGGCACCGTAGGTGCCGGTGGTGCGATGGCGCGGTCCGAACACGTTGAACAGGCGCAGCGCCACGGCAGGCAGCTTGTAGACCTGGCACCAATGCATGACGCACTGCTCGCCGAGATTCTTGGTGAGCGCGTAGGGATACATCGGCCGGATCTCGGCGCTCTCCGGCGTCGGATAGACGTCGGGAATGCCGTAGCAGGACGAGGACGCCGCATAGACGAAGCGGCTCGCTCCCGCGTGCCGCGCGGCTTCGAGAACGTTGACCGTGCCGTCGACATTGGCGCGATGATAGGGGATCGGCGACTCGATCGAGGGAACGATGTCGGCCAGCGCGGCGAGATGGAAGACCCAATCCACGCCGTGGAAATACGGTTTGATCGCGTCGAGGTCGGTGACGTCCGCCCGCACAACCTTCAACCGATCCGAACCGGCATGCGCGGCCAGATTTTCGGCGCGTCCGATCACGAAATTGTCGAGCGCTGTGACTTCGTGACCGTCAACGAGCAGGCGATCGACGAGGTGACTTCCAATGAAACCGGCGCCGCCAGTAACGATGCATTTCATGGGGAACATCCGTGACGCGAATGCCCAGCGAAACAGGCCCGCCAATGTTGAGTGAAACCCGAAAGCCGACTACCAGCCGCTCGCAAACTTTGCAAGTATTATACCTTTGCAATCCTCGGTAATAGCCGGTATCACCCGATCATGTTGCAATCGAGCCGCCAGCCCATGCCTGCCGAGACCGTCGATCCAGATCACAAGGCCTTCCTCGACGATTACGTCGGGCGCCTGCATCGCGCGACGGCCGTCGATGACGGTATTTTTGCCAGGATCTCCGCCACACGCGCGTCCTGGTTGCGCGCGCGCGAGCATGGCGGTCGCGTCATCTTCATCGGCAATGGCGGCTCGGCCGGCATCGCCTCGCATCTGGCGATCGATCTGGCGAAGAATGCATCGGTGCCTGCACTCTGCTTCAGCGATGCGAGCATGATGTCGTGCCTTGCCAACGATTACGGGTTCGAGGACTGGATCGCACATGCCGTGCGGCTCAATGCCCGTACCGGCGATTGCCTCGTCGCGATCAGCTCGTCGGGGCGCTCGAAGAACATCCTCAACGCGGTTACGCAGGCGCGCGCGATGAAGCTCGACGTGATCACGCTGTCGGGCATGAATGCGGACAATCCGCTGCGCAATCTCGGTGACGTCAATTTCTGGGTCGACAGCCGCAGCTACAACATCGTCGAGACCACGCACCAGTTCTGGATGATGGCCGCGATCGACCTCGTCATCGGTCGTGCGGAATATCCGGCGTCCTGAGGCGGGCATCTGATGCAGTCGCGATTCAAGCATGCGGCCCTGTTTTCGGTGAAGCTGCTGCTCTCGATTGCCGTGCTGGTCTACATCGCGCGTGGTCTCGACCTGCGCCAGTTGCGCAATCATCTTGTCTCGGTCGATCCCGTCCTGTTCGGCGCCGCGCTTGCGCTGATCTTCTTTCAGACCTTCGTGCTCAACGGACGGTGGGAGCTGATCATGCGCGCGCTCGGCGTGTCGCTCGACTGGCGCGCGGGCTGGCGGATCCTCATGATCAGCCTCTGGTTCAATCAGGTGTTGCCCTCATCGGTCGGCGGAGACGCGGTGCGGATGTGGCTGCTGCGCCAGCGTGGCGTGCAGTGGCCGCAGGCGGTCAAGGGCGTTGCGGCAGACCGCTTCACCGCGTTGATCGGGCTGGTCGTGCTGATGGCGGCCGGATTGCCGTTTCTGCTGTCCCGCGTGTCCAATCAGGCCGCGATCCTGGCCATTGGCGGACTGACGCTGGCGGGCGTCGCCGGCACCGTGATCCTGTTGACGCTCGGTCGTCTGCCGAAACGCCTCATCGCGCTTCCCGCGATCGCAAGCTTCGTCCGGTTCGGAACGCTGGTCAGGTTTCTTCTCCTGCAGTCCGAGAGCCGCGCGCTGCTTTTCGGATCGGCGCTCCTCATCCATCTCGTGACCGCTGCGGCTTGCTACGCCTTGGCGCGCGGTGTCGGAGCGCAGCTTTCGATCCTGGACGCGGGCATCCTGATTCCGCCGGTTGTGCTGTTGACGGCCGTTCCGATCTCAATCAGCGGCTGGGGC
Organism: Bradyrhizobium sp. STM 3561; assembly: GCF_045571455.1. NCBI lineage: Bacteria > Pseudomonadati > Pseudomonadota > Alphaproteobacteria > Hyphomicrobiales > Nitrobacteraceae > Bradyrhizobium > Bradyrhizobium sp. STM 3561. The sequence goes on along the minus strand of NZ_CP120695.1, from coordinate 3,818,441 downwards.
GTGCGTGAGGGGGCGATGGTCGCCTGCCTCGGCCTGGCGGGTGTGCCGTCCGAGGAGGCGCTGTCAGTGTCGCTCCTGCTGGGGGCCATCAGCGTGATCATCGGGCTCGTCGGCGGTGTCATCTGGCTCGCCAGTCCGGAGCGTGGCTCGTATTCGGCGGACAAAGCGGCCCAGGCGGCGCAGGAAGCTCCCAGCTACGAACTGGGTAAGGAAGCCTCGAGCCACCCATGACCCGCTTGAGCCCATTGCCGATCTGGTCTTCACAGGGTGGGATTATCTCACTCGCTCGCGCATCTCATTTTTCGGTCCCACGATGAAAAACCTGTTCTACGTCCGCCATACCTGCCGCCTGTGTCATTCGGACAAGCAAGAGCTGGTCGTCCCGATGGCAGGCATGCCCATTGGCACGCCGAACTTCCAGGTGCCGAACGCCAGCGTCGACGATCCCGTCTTCCGGGCTGCGGTACCGATGGCGCTGCATCTGTGCAGGGACTGCGGCCATCTCCAGATTCTCCATGTCGGCAATCCGGAGATCCAGTACCGCAACTACGTCTATACAACCTCGCTCTCGCTCGGCCTGCGGGAGCATTTCGCAGGCTATGCCAACGACGTCGTCAGCCGCTTCGGCATCGCGCCGGGTTCGCTGGTCGTCGAGCTCGGCAGCAACGACGGATCGCTGCTCGGCTTCTTCAAGGAGCGCGGCATGCGTGTGCTGGGTGTCGATCCTGCAGTCGACATCGCGCGGCGCGCGACGGAAGCGGGAATCGAGACTATCGGCGATTTCTTCACCGATGCGATCGGGCACCGCATCCTGCAGAGCCATGGTGCGGCGAGCGTCGTGATCGCCAACAACATGATCGCCAATGTCGACAATCTCGATCCGCTGGTGATCGGGGTTCGCGACGTGCTTGCGCCGGACGGATTGTTCGTGTTCGAAACGCAATACGGCGTCGATGTCACCGAGAAGAACCTGCTCGACACCGTCTATCACGAGCATCTGTCCTATTTTAACATCAAGCCGCTGACGCGCTTCTTCGCCCGGCTTGGCATGGAAGTGATCGACGTCCAGCACATCTGGACCAAGGGCGGCTCGATCCGCGTGACGGTCCAGCGCGCCGGCGGTGCGAAGAAGCCGTCCGCGGAGGTCGCGCGCTTCATCGCGGAGGAGGACCGGCTCGGTGTCGATCAGCCGGCCTATTATGCGCCCTATGTGAAGAGGATCGCTGCCATCCGCGACGAGCTGGTCGCGATGGCGGATGCCGCCCATGCGCGTGGTCAGCTGGTCGCCGGCTACGGCGTCTCGGTCGGCACCACGACCCTGCTTCCGCAGTTCGGCCTGGAGAACAAGATCGACTTCCTGGTGGACGACGACCCAAAAAAGGGGAACGTGATGGCCGGCCCGGGTTACGACATTCCGATTCTGCCTCCGGCCGCCCTTTACGAGCGCAAGCCCGCCTTCGTCGTGGTCTTCGCCTGGCGCTATGTCGACCCGATCCGGGCAAAGCACGCTCGCTATTTCGCCGAAGGTGGAAAGTTCGTGGTGCCGCTGCCTGGCATTTCCATGGTGGATCGGGCCGACTGACTGTGCCGGGCTGCCGATGGTCTCCCCGGCGCCTTGCGGGCGGTGGATAACCCCTTGATCCACATGGTCTCTGCACGGCCGTCCGGGGGAAGGCGGCTTGCCCGCACGAACTCTCTATATCTTGACCTTTGGCCCCATCCGCAGTAGATACCCCGCACTCGCAGCCGGCCCGTTAGACGCGGATCTCCGGCGCGGCTTTGAAATCCCCGAACAATCGAGCCCGGTTTCCGGCTCATCCTTCGAGACAGAGGGCTGGGCCAACGTCGGCTGTTCGGATCCCTGAAATTCATTCGCGTCTGTCGACGGACGCTGGACCCTAGACGATGGCAGTCAGCCCGTTCAAGTTCTTGCAGGAAGTGCGCTCGGAGACTGCCAAGGTCACTTGGCCGACCCGCCGCGAGACGACGATCACCACCATCATGGTGTTCGTCATGGTCGCGCTGGCCTCGATCTTCTTCTTCGCCGCCGACCAGATCATCCGCTACCTCATCACCTTCGTCCTGGGCATTCACTGATGGCAACAGCAACCGCTCAAGTGTCCGACAAGCGCTGGTACATCGTCCACGCCTATTCGAACTTCGAGAAGAAGGTCGCCGAATCGATCCGCGAGCAGGCCAAGCAGCGTGGGCTCGAGGATTTGTTCGAGCTGGTGCTGGTTCCGACCGAGAAGGTCACGGAAGTGCGCCGCGGCCGCAAGATCGACGCCGAGCGCAAGTTCTTCCCGGGTTACGTGCTGGTGAAGATGAAGTTGACCGACGAGGCGTTCCATCTGATCAAGAACACGCCGAAGGTCACCGGCTTCCTCGGCGCGGAAAACAAGCCGATGCCGATCTCGGAAGCCGAGGCCATGCGCATCCTGCACCAGGTGCAGGAAGGCGTGGAACGGCCGAAGGCGTCGGTGTCGTTCGAGATCGGCGAGAACGTGCGCGTGGCCGACGGCCCGTTCGCCTCGTTCTCGGGTGTGGTCGAGGAAATCGATGAGGCGCGCTCGCGCGTGAAGGTCGCGGTGTCGATCTTCGGCCGCGCGACGCCGGTCGAGCTGGAATTCGGTCAGGTCGAGAAGGTCTGACCGGGTAACGCGTGAGGCCGAAAGGCTTCGCGCAAAGAGAGGCCGTGGGAGGGAGAGGGCGGTTGCCAGCCGCATCCGACCCAGACCACGAACCTGAAACCGCCGGCAATCGCCGGCACAACAGGAGTGATACATGGCAAAGAAAGTGACCGGATACCTGAAGCTTCAGGTCCCGGCCGGTGCGGCGAATCCTTCGCCCCCGATCGGTCCCGCGCTCGGTCAGCGCGGTCTCAACATCATGGAGTTCTGCAAGGCGTTCAACGCCCAGACCCAGAAGGAAGAGAAGAACACCCCGATCCCGGTGATCATCACCATCTATGCGGACCGTTCCTTCACCTTCGAGATGAAGACGCCGCCGATGTCCTACTTCCTCAAGCAGGCGGCCAAGATCCAGTCCGGCTCGAAGGCGCCGGGCCGTGACAAGGCCGGCAAGGTGACCAAGGCGCAGGTGCGCGAGATCGCCGAGAAGAAGATGAAGGACTTGAATTGCGACACCATCGAATCGGCCATGAAGATGGTCGAGGGCTCCGCCCGTTCGATGGGTCTGGAAGTTGCGGGGTAAGCGGCCATGGCAATCGGAAAGCGTTTGAACAAAGCCCGCGAAGGCATTGACCGCGAAAAGCTTTACCCGCTCGCGGACGCCATCAAGATGGTCAAGGAGCGCGCGAAAGCGAAGTTCGACGAGACCATCGAGGTCGCCATCAATCTCGGCGTCGATCCGCGTCACGCCGACCAGATGGTCCGCGGCGTCGTGACCCTGCCGAACGGCACCGGCCGTACGCTCCGCGTCGGCGTGTTCGCCCGCGGCGCCAAGGCCGATGAGGCCAAGGCTGCGGGTGCCGACGTCGTCGGCGCCGAGGACCTGGTCGAGAAGGTGCAGAACGGCACGATCGATTTCGACCGCTGCATCGCCACCCCCGACATGATGCCGCTGGTCGGCCGCCTCGGTAAGGTGCTCGGCCCGCGCGGCCTGATGCCGAACCCGAAGATCGGCACCGTGACCATGGACGTCACAGGTGCGGTGAAGGGTGCCAAGGGCGGCTCGGTCGAGTTCCGGGTCGAGAAGGCCGGCATTCTGCAGGCCGGTGTCGGCAAGGCCTCGTTCTCCGAGGAGAAGCTGGTCGAGAACATCAAGGCTCTCGCGGACGCCGTCTCCAAGGCGAAGCCGGCCGGTTCCAAGGGCACCTACATCCAGCGCGTTGCGGTGTCCTCGACGATGGGCCCCGGCGTGAAGGTCGAGCCGGGGACCATTCTCGGCTGAAGTTTGAAAATTGCATGAGGCGGGGGGCGGAATTGGGCGACCGATTCCGCCCCTCGTCGTTTGTGGTGGCGTTGACTGGAAACAAGAACAATGGCTGACAAGGTCCTGATCTACTCGCGCTTTCCCAAGTCGATGATGGTGCGTTTCGCCGAGCGGTTCGAACTGCTCGACACCGGCGGCAAGCCGGCGCGGGAGGTGTTTCCGGCCGACGTGCTCGGCGGCATCCGTGCGCTGCTGACCGCGGGCGGCTCGCCGCTGGGGGCAGAGGCGATGGACCTGTTTCCAAAGCTCGGCGTCATCGTCTGCTACGGCACCGGCTATGACGGCGTCGACCTGAAGGCCGCCGCCGCCCGCAATATCGCGGTCGGCCACAGTCCGGGCGCAAATGCGGCTTCCGTCGCTGACATTGCGATGACCCTGATGCTGGCGACGACGCGGCGGATTTTGGTGGCCGACCAGTATGTCCGCAGCGGCGACTGGGCGGCCTCGAAACAATCGCCGATGATGCGTCCCCAGGCCGGCATGCCCGGCCGCCGCATCGGCGTCTATGGCATGGGCGAGATCGGACGCAAGATCGCCGCGCGCTGCGTCGCTTTCGAGAGCGAGGTCGGCTACTACAGTCGCACCAAATACGATCTGCCCTATCAATATTTCCCGTCGCTGGAGGCGCTGGCCGACTGGTGCAGCGTGCTGATGATCGCGGTGCGGGCAGGGGCCGAGACCCAACATGTCGTCAACGCCGATATCCTCAGGCGAATCGGCGCGGACGGCTACGTCGTCAACATCTCCCGCGGCTCCGTCGTCGACGAGAAGGCCCTGGTCGCGGCGCTCACCGACAAGACCATCGCGGGGGCCGGCCTCGACGTCTTCGAGAAGGAACCGCACGCGCCCGACGCGCTGACCGCGCTCCCGAACGTCGTGTTCGCCCCCATATCGGCGGCCACACCCTGGACTCGCACGTTGCCATGCAGAATTGTGTGCTGGCGAACCTGGCGGCGTTTTTCGAGGGCAAGCCGCTGCCTTACGCCGTCAAATCGGCCTGAATCGGTCCCTGTTGGGCCATCCCAAGCCCTGTCGGCAATAGCTTGGAACTGGTGTGAATTTTGCTCTTGGCAAGCAGGCCCGGAGCGGTTAAAGAACCGCCTCCGGACGTGCCGGCCTCGGCTGGCGCGTCCGTGCACGCATTCCGAAAACCCGACACGGCAGGAGATCATTCCTTTTCAGGACGTCCGCAAGGATTTGCCGGAAAAGGAAGGAAAACCCGTCGGTTGGCTGGGGTGCGGGCAGAGGTCGGACGGTTCGCCGGCTGACCTTGTCCTGTCCAAGACTGCAGGCGCCCGCGGGAAATTTCGATTTCTCAACGGCTTAATCGCATGGCCTGCATAGACGGGTGAAGACCGGATTTCACTTCGCACCCAGCTTTAAGGGCTGGCTTCGCGAAAAGGGTCTGGTTCGGACCTCGACACGCCGTGGGCCTCTAACGGGCTCCCGGAGGGCAGGCTTTGAATTGTCGTCTTGCCCGGCGTGTCTGATGGGTTTTTGACCCGGAGGTTCAGGTTTGGGCGGGACGATGGGTGCAACCCGGCGGTCCCGCTTCTCGCGATGACCGCCAACCGGAGAGAGCTTGCTGTGGAACGAGCGGCAAAAAAAGAAGCGGTCGAACAGCTCAATGAGGTCTTCAAGACCACGAGCGTCGCGGTCGTTGCTCAATATTCCGGCCTCACCGTCGCCCAGATGCAGAAGCTGCGCCAGCAGATGAAGCAGGCGGGCGCTGCGGTGAAGGTCTCGAAGAACCGTCTCGCCAAAATTGCTCTTGAAGGCACTGACGTCGTTGCCATCGGTCCCATGCTGAAGGGACCGACCGTGATCGCCACTTCGAACGATCCGGTAGCGGCGCCGAAGGTCGCCATCGAATTCGCCAAGGCGAACGAAAGGTTCGTCATCGTCGGCGGATCGATGGGGAAGACCGTCCTGAATGTCGACGGCGTGAAGGCGCTTGCCTCGCTGCCGTCGCTTGACGAACTGCGCGGCAAGATCGTCGGCCTCATCGTGGCCCCGGCGACCAAGCTGGCCCAGCTCGCCAACGCTCCCGCGGGCAAGCTCGCGCGCGTCATCCAGGCTCATGCCTCAAAGGGCGAAGCGGCCTGACGCCCTTCGCAAAACTCAAACCCGAACCAGACTTACACTCAAGGAAACTGAACAATGGCTGACTTGCAGAAGATCGTTGACGACCTCTCGAGCCTCACCGTGCTCGAAGCTGCTGAACTCGCGAAGCTCCTCGAAGAGAAGTGGGGCGTTTCGGCTGCCGCGGCTGTCGCCGTGGCCGGCCCGGCGGGTGCTGGCGGCGGCGCTGCCGCTCCGGCGGAAGAGAAGACCGAGTTCACGGTCGTTCTCGCCAGCGCCGGCGACAAGAAGATCGAGGTCATCAAGGAAGTCCGCGCCATCACCGGTCTCGGCCTGAAGGAAGCAAAGGACCTCGTCGAGGGTGCTCCGAAGCCGCTGAAGGAAGGCGTGAACAAGGAAGAAGCCGACAAGATCAAGGCCCAGCTCGAGAAGGCTGGCGCGAAGGTCGAGCTGAAGTAACGCAAGTTACTTCAGCGAAATCCCGGGCTCGCGAAGCGAGGCCCGGGATCTCGTCCGAAGATCGTGGATGGCCGGGTCAAGCCCGGCCATGACGACCTGAAAGACAGGGGCCGAATGCAAAAGGCATGCGACGGAACGACCCTACGCAGGCCGAACACGAAAAAGTGTGGGGATTTGAGGGTTTGACCCTCGAATCTGCACTATTGTCGCCCCATATCGGGTCGGCAGCACGAAAGCGCGGTGGGCAGGGATGCCGGATTTCCCTGTAAGCCGTTGGGAGAGCAGGCTATTTCGGGCTTTTGCAGTCCGTGAAGACGATCGTTGTGACGGGCGGGCGCGCATCTGCGCCCCGCGCGTCGTTTTGCGTTTTGAAGGTCTGAAGAACGGATTCAGGACATTCGCACCTGAAGCTGCGTCTCTGGCCCCCAAGACGGGTTCGAAAATTCAACCCGGAAAGCGGTGGCAGCCGCGTTCCGGACGGCGCGCCCAGAGCGGGCGACGAAAATGAGAGGCCACGATGGCGCAGCAGACATTCACCGGTCGCAAACGCGTTCGCAAGTTCTTCGGACACATCAAGGAAGTCGCCGAGATGCCGAACCTCATCGAGGTTCAGAAGGCGTCCTATGACCAGTTCCTGATGGTCGACGAACCCCCGGGCGGCCGTCTCGACGAGGGTCTGCAGGCGGTGTTCCGCTCGGTGTTTCCGATCTCCGACTTCTCGGGCACCTCGATGCTGGAATTCGTCCGCTACGAGTTCGAGCAGCCGAAATACGACGTCGACGAGTGCCGCCAGCGCGGCATGACCTTCGCCGCACCCCTCAAGGTGACGCTGCGCCTCATCGTGTTCGATATCGACGAGGAAACCGGCGCCAAGTCGGTGAAGGACATCAAGGAGCAGGACGTCTACATGGGCGACATCCCGCTCATGACGATGAACGGCACCTTCATCGTCAATGGCACCGAGCGCGTCATCGTCTCGCAGATGCACCGGTCGCCCGGCGTGTTCTTCGATCACGACAAGGGCAAGACCCATTCCTCGGGCAAGCTGCTGTTCGCAGCGCGCGTCATCCCGTATCGCGGCTCCTGGCTCGACATCGAGTTCGACGCCAAGGACATCGTCTATGCGCGTATCGACCGTCGCCGCAAGATTCCGGTGACGTCGCTGATGTTCGCGCTCGGCCTCGACGGCGAAGCGATCCTGTCCACGTTCTACAAGAAGATCCTCTACAAGCGGACCAAGGAAGGCTGGCGCGTTCCGTTCGACGCCAACCGTTTCCGCGGCTACTCGACCGTCAACGACCTGATCGATGCCGACACCGGCAAGGTCGTGCTCGAGGCCGGCAAGAAGCTCACCGTCCGCGCCGCCCGCCAGCTCCAGGAGAAGGGGCTGAAGGCGCTGCGCATGGCGGACGAGGAGCTGGTCGGCAACTACGTCGCCGAGGACCTCGTCAATCCGAAGACCGGCGAGATCCACGCCGAAGCCGGCGAGGAGATCACCGACAAGCTGATGAAGGCTCTCAACGAGCAGGGCTACAAGGAGCTGCCGCTGCTCGACATCGACCACGTCAATGTCGGTCCCTACATTCGCAACACGCTCGCGGCCGACAAGAACATGACGCGTGAGGACGCGCTGTTCGACATCTACCGCGTCATGCGTCCGGGCGAGCCGCCGACGCTGGAATCGGCCCAGGCCATGTTCCAGTCGCTGTTCTTCGACGCCGAGCGCTACGACCTCTCCGCGGTCGGCCGCGTCAAGATGAACATGCGCCTCGACCTCGATGCGCCGGACACCCAGCGCACGCTGCGCAAGGAGGACATCCTCTCCGTCATCAAGACGCTGGTGGATCTGCGCGACGGCAAGGGCGAGATCGACGACATCGACCATCTCGGCAACCGCCGTGTGCGTTCGGTCGGCGAGCTCATGGAGAACCAGTACCGCATCGGCCTGCTGCGCATGGAGCGCGCGATCAAGGAGCGCATGTCCTCGGTCGACATCGACACGGTCATGCCGCAGGACCTGATCAACGCGAAGCCTGCGGCTGCCGCCGTGCGCGAGTTCTTCGGCTCCTCGCAGCTCTCGCAGTTCATGGACCAGACCAACCCGCTCAGCGAGATCACCCACAAGCGCCGTCTCTCGGCGCTTGGACCGGGCGGTCTGACCCGCGAGCGCGCCGGCTTCGAGGTGCGCGACGTGCATCCGACGCATTACGGCCGCATCTGCCCGATTGAGACGCCGGAAGGTCCGAACATCGGCCTGATCAACTCGCTCGCGACCTTCGCGCGCGTGAACAAGTACGGCTTCGTCGAGACGCCGTATCGGAAGGTCAAGGATGGTCGTGTCACCGACGAGGTCGTGTACCTGTCGGCGATGGAGGAAGGGCGCTATTCCGTGGCCCAGGCCAACGTGCCGGTCGACGCCAAGGGCCGCTTCACCGAAGACCTCGTGGTCTGCCGCTCGAGCGGGACGCGCGACGTCGTGCCGATGACGCCCGACAAGGTCGACTACATGGACGTGTCGCCGAAGCAGCTCGTTTCGGTCGCCGCGGCGCTGATCCCGTTCCTCGAGAACGACGACGCCAACCGCGCGCTGATGGGCTCGAACATGCAGCGCCAGGCGGTGCCGCTGGTCCGCGCCGAGGCGCCGTTCGTCGGCACCGGCATGGAGGGCGTCGTTGCCCGTGACTCCGGCGCCGCGATCGCGGCGCGCCGCTCGGGCGTGATCGACCAGATCGACGCCACCCGCGTCGTCATCCGCGCCACGGAAGATCTCGATCCGACCAAGTCGGGCGTCGATATCTACCGTCTGATGAAGTACCAGCGCTCAAACCAGTCGACCTGCATCAACCAGCGTCCGCTGGTGAAGGTCGGCGACATCGTCAAGAAGGGCGACATCATCGCCGACGGTCCGTCGACCGATCTCGGCGAGCTCGCGCTCGGCCGGAACGTGCTGGTCGCGTTCATGCCGTGGAACGGCTACAACTTCGAAGACTCGATCCTGCTCTCCGAGCGGATCGTGAAGGAAGACGTCTTCACCTCGATCCACATCGAGGAGTTCGAGGTGATGGCCCGCGACACCAAGCTCGGACCTGAGGAAATCACCCGCGACATTCCGAACGTCTCGGAAGAAGCGCTGAAGAACCTCGACGAAGCCGGTATCGTCTACATCGGTGCGGAAGTGCGCGCCGGTGACATCCTCGTCGGCAAGATCACGCCGAAGGGCGAAAGCCCGATGACGCCGGAAGAGAAGCTCCTGCGCGCCATCTTCGGCGAGAAGGCCTCCGACGTCCGCGACACCTCGCTGCGCGTTCCTCCGGGCGTGCAGGGCACGATCGTGGAAGTGCGCGTGTTCAACCGTCACGGCGTCGACAAGGACGAGCGTGCGCTGGCGATCGAGCGGGAAGAGATCGAGCGCCTCGCCAAGGACCGCGACGACGAGCAGGCGATCCTGGACCGCAACGTCTACAACCGTCTTGCCGAGCTGCTCGAGGGGCGGCAGGGCATTGCGGGTCCGAAGGGCTTCAAGAAGGACACCAAGATCACCCGTGCGGTGCTCGAGGAGTACCCGAAGTCGCAGTGGTGGCTGTTCGCTTCGCCCAACGACAAGCTGATGGCCGAGATCGAGGCCATGCGAAAGCAGTACGACGAGTCGAAGAAGGGGCTGGAACAGCGCTTCCTCGACAAGGTCGAGAAGCTTCAGCGCGGCGACGAATTGCCGCCCGGCGTGATGAAGATGGTCAAGGTCTTCGTCGCGGTGAAGCGCAAGATCCAGCCCGGCGACAAGATGGCCGGCCGCCACGGCAACAAGGGCGTGGTGTCGAAGATCGTGCCGATCGAGGACATGCCGTTCCTCGAAGACGGCACGCATGCCGACATCGTGCTCAATCCGCTCGGCGTGCCCTCGCGCATGAACGTCGGACAGATCCTCGAGACCCATCTCGGCTGGGCCTGCGCCGGTCTCGGCAAGCGTATCGGCCAGACGGTCGATGCCTATTTGTCGAAGCAGGACATCAAGCCGCTGAAGGAAACCTTGAAGAGAGTCTACGGCGAGGACGAGACGATCAAGTCGCTCAACGACAACGAGCTGCTCGAACTCGGCCATAACCTCAGCCGCGGCGTGCCGATCGCGACGCCGGTGTTCGACGGTGCCAAGGAAGCCGATATCGAGGAGATGCTGAAGCTTGCCGGTCTCGATGCTTCGGGGCAGTCGACCGTCTATGACGGCCGCACCGGCGATCCGTTCGATCGCAAGGTGACGGTGGGCTACATCTACATGCTCAAGCTGCACCATCTCGTCGACGACAAGATCCATGCGCGTTCGATCGGTCCGTACTCGCTCGTCACCCAGCAGCCGCTGGGCGGCAAGGCGCAGTTCGGCGGTCAGCGCTTCGGCGAAATGGAGGTGTGGGCGCTCGAGGCTTACGGCGCGGCGTACACGCTCCAGGAGATGCTGACGGTGAAGTCGGACGACGTCGCCGGCCGCACCAAGGTGTACGAGGCGATCGTGCGCGGCGACGACACGTTCGAGGCCGGTATTCCGGAATCGTTCAACGTGCTGGTCAAGGAAATGCGCTCGCTCGGCCTCAACGTCGACCTGCACAACTCCAAGATGGGACCGGCGCCGACGTCGGAAGCGGCCGAGTAATTCGACCTGTCATGCCCGGCCTTCACGGCCGGGCATTGGCGCCCCTCCCGAGGCCTTGAGGGCAGGGCGCCCCGCTTGAGTGATTTTCGAATTTGCGGCCGGAGGCGACCGGCACGCGAGGAGAAGACGATGAACCAAGAAGTTATGAATCTCTTCAACCCGACGACGCCGGCTCAGGTCTTCGACCAGATCCGGATCTCGATCGCGTCCCCCGAGAAGATTCTGTCCTGGTCCTACGGCGAGATCAAAAAGCCCGAGACCATCAACTACCGGACCTTCAAGCCCGAGCGCGACGGTCTGTTCTGCGCCCGCATCTTCGGGCCGATCAAGGATTACGAGTGCTTGTGCGGCAAGTACAAGCGCATGAAGTACAAGGGCATCATCTGCGAGAAGTGCTCGGTCGAGGTCACGCTGTCGCGCGTCCGGCGCGAGCGCATGGGCCATATCGAGCTCGCAGCCCCCGTCGCCCACATCTGGTTCCTGAAGTCGCTGCCCTCGCGCATCGGCCTCCTGCTCGACATGACGCTGAAGGATCTCGAGCGGATCCTCTACTTCGAATACTACGTCGTGCTCGAGCCGGGCCTCACCGCGCTGAAGGACCGCCAGCTCCTGTCGGAAGACGAGTATCTGAAGGCGCAGGACGAGTACGGCCAGGATTCCTTCACCGCCATGATCGGTGCCGAGGCGATCCGCGAGCTGCTCAAGGGCATGGACCTCGAGAAGCTCGAAGCCTCGCTGCGTGCCGAGATGCAGGAGACCGACTCCGACATCAAGCACAAGAAGCTCGCCAAGCGCCTGAAGATCGTGGAAGCGTTCCGCCACTCCGGCAACAAGCCGGAATGGATGATCATGACCGTGGTCCCGGTGATCCCGCCGGACCTGCGTCCGCTGGTGCCGCTCGACGGCGGCCGCTTCGCGACGTCGGACCTGAACGACCTCTACCGCCGCGTCATCAACCGCAACAACCGCCTGAAGCGGCTGATGGAGCTGCGCGCGCCCGACATCATCATCCGCAACGAGAAGCGCATGCTTCAGGAGGCGGTCGATGCGCTGTTCGACAACGGCCGGCGCGGCCGCGTCATCACCGGTGCCAACAAGCGCCCGCTGAAGTCGCTCGCCGACATGCTCAAGGGCAAGCAGGGCCGCTTCCGCCAGAACCTGCTCGGCAAGCGCGTCGACTATTCGGGCCGTTCGGTGATCGTGGTTGGTCCCGAGCTGCGCCTGCATCAGTGCGGCCTGCCGAAGAAGATGGCGCTCGAGTTGTTCAAGCCGTTCATCTATTCGCGGCTCGACGCCAAGGGCCTGTCCACCACCGTGAAGCAGGCCAAGAAGCTGGTCGAGAAGGAGCGACCCGAGGTCTGGGACATCCTGGACGAGGTGATCCGCGAGCATCCGGTGCTGCTCAACCGCGCGCCGACGCTGCATCGCCTCGGCATCCAGGCGTTCGAGCCCGTGCTGATCGAGGGCAAGGCGATCCAGCTTCACCCGCTGGTCTGCTCCGCGTTCAACGCCGACTTCGACGGCGACCAGATGGCCGTGCACGTCCCGCTGTCGCTCGAGGCGCAGCTGGAAGCGCGCGTCCTGATGATGTCGACCAACAACATCCTGCATCCGGCGAACGGCCAGCCGATCATCGTGCCGTCGCAGGACATCGTGCTCGGTCTGTACTACGTCTCGATCATGCGCGAAGGCCTGCCCGGCGAAGGCAAGGTGTTCGGCGACATGGCCGAGCTCGAGCACGCGCTGCATGCGAAGGTCATCCACCTCCACACCAAGATCAAGTACCGGTGGGAAGGCATGGATGAGACCGGCAAGGTCTCCAAGCGCTGGATCGAGACCACCGCCGGCCGCGTCATGCTCGGCAACCTGCTGCCGAAGAATCCGCGGATCTCGTACGAGATCATCAACAAGCTGATGACGAAGCGCGAGATCTCGGGCGTCATCGACCAGGTCTACCGCCACTGCGGCCAGAAGGAGACGGTGATCTTCTGCGACCGCATCATGGCGCTCGGCTTCTACAATGCGTTCAAGGCCGGCATTTCGTTCGGCAAGGACGACATGGTCGTGCCGCACGGCAAGTGGAAGATCGTCGACACCACTCGTACGCTGGCGAAGGATTTCGAGCAGCAGTACAACGACGGTCTGATCACCCACGGCGAGAAGTACAACAAGGTCGTCGATGCCTGGTCGAAGGCCACGGAAGAAATCGCCAAGGCGATGATGAAGGAGATCTCCGCCACCAAGAAGACGGCGAGCGGAGCCGACGCCGACATCAATTCGATCTACATGATGGCTCACTCCGGTGCCCGCGGTTCGCCGGCCCAGATGCGCCAGCTCGCCGGCATGCGCGGCCTGATGGCCAAGCCGTCGGGCGAGATCATCGAGACGCCGATCATCTCGAACTTCAAGGAAGGCCTCTCGGTGCTCGAGTACTTCAACTCGACCCACGGCGCCCGCAAGGGCCTCGCGGACACCGCGTTGAAGACCGCGAACTCCGGCTACCTGACCCGTCGTCTCGTCGACGTGGCGCAGGACTGCATCATCACGCAGAGTGACTGCGGCACCAAGCTCGGCATCAAGATGCGCGCCATCGTCGACGCCGGCACCGTGGTCGCCTCGCTCGGCTCGCGCATCCTCGGACGCACGGCCTGCGAAGACGTGCGTGACGGCTCGGGTAAGGTGATCGTCAAGCGCGACACGCTGATGGAAGAAAGCCACGTGGATGCCATCCATCAGGCCGGCATCCAGGAGGTGAAGATCCGCTCGGCGCTGACCTGCGAACTCGTCAACGGCATCTGCGGCAAGTGCTACGGCCGCGACCTCGCCCGCGGCACGCCGGTCAATCACGGCGAAGCGGTCGGCGTCATCGCGGCGCAGTCGATCGGCGAGCCGGGCACCCAGCTCACCATGCGCACCTTCCATATCGGCGGTGCGGCGCAGCTCAACGAGCAGTCTTTCGTCGAAGCCAACTTCGACGGCAAGATCGTGATCAGGAACAAGTCCATCGCCCGCAACAGCGAAGGTCACCTGATCGCGATGGTGCGCAACATGGTCGTTGCGATCGTCGATGCCGACGGCACCGAGCGTGCGACGCACCGTATCCAGTACGGTTCGCGCCTGCACGTCGACGAGGGCGACATGGTCAAGCGCGGCCAGCGTATCGTGGAGTGGGATCCCTACACCCGTCCGCTGCTCACCGAAGTCGAGGGAACCATCGGCTTCGAGGATCTGGTCGAGGGTCAGTCGATCTCGGAAACGCTCGACGAAGCCACGGGTATCGCCAAGCGCGTGGTCATCGACTGGCGCTCGACGCGCGGCGGCTCGGACCTGCGTCCGGCCATCGTGGTCAAGGGCAAGGACGGCAAGGTGCTCAAGCTCGCCCGTGGCGGCGATGCCCGCTACATGCTGTCGGTCGACGCCATTCTCTCGGTCGATATCGGAGCCAAGGTCCAGCCGGGCGATATCCTCGCCCGTGTCTCGACCGAAAGCGCCAAGACGCGTGACATCACCGGCGGTCTGCCGCGGGTGGCGGAACTGTTCGAGGCTCGGCGCCCGAAGGATGCGGCGATCATCGCCGAAATCGCGGGCACCATCCGGTTCGGGCGCGACTACAAGAACAAGCGTCGCATCTCGATCGAGCCGATGGACAAGACCGACGAGCCGCGCGAGTACCTGATCCCGAAGGGCAAGCACATCCACCTTCAGGACGGCGACGTCGTCGAAAAGGGCGACTTCATCGTGGAAGGCAACCCGGCGCCGCACGACATCCTTGCGGTGAAGGGCATCGAGGAACTCGCGGCCTATCTGGTCAACGAGATCCAGGAGGTCTACCGGCTGCAGGGCGTGCTCATCAACGACAAGCACATCGAGGTGATTGTCCGTCAGATGCTCCAGAAGGTGGAAATCACCGATCAGGGCGATACGGACATGATCTCCGGCGAGCAGGTCGACAAGATCGAGTTCGACGCGCTGAACGCGAAGGCCAAGGAAGAGGGCAAGAAGCCCGCCACGGGAACGCCGGTCCTGCTCGGCATCACCAAGGCGAGCCTCCAGACCCGGTCCTTCTTCTCGGCGGCATCGTTCCAGGAGACCACCCGCGTCCTCACAGAGGCGGCGGTCAACGGCAAGATCGATCCGCTCGAAGGCCTCAAGGAGAACGTCATCGTCGGCCGGCTGATCCCGGCGGGTACCGGCGCCTCCATGGCCAAGATCCGCGAAGTCGCCATGAAGCGCGACAAGCTGATCCTGGATGAGCGCGAGAAGCAGGCGGCCGTCGTGTCGCCCGCGCCGGAAGCGGAGCCGATGGCGCTGCCGCCTGCGGAATGATGATTCATCCGTAGGAATACTGGGGACAATGAAAAGGCCGGCTTTTGCCGGCCTTTTTTTGCTGTTTCCTTCGCCTGCTGCGATGCGGGAAAATCTTTGTTCATCTTTCCTTCAGCCGCAAAAGCGCTTCTGCTAGGAGAGCTTAGCCCGGTGGTCCCGCGACGGGGCAGGGGCCGAAGACCACGGAACTCTCATGCTTGATCTCGCAATCGTAGGCGGCGGCCCCGGCGGGCTGATGAGCGCCTGGTATCTGAAGCGCAAACTCGGCGATCTCTGCCGCGTCACCATCTACGAGGCCTCCGACCGGCTCGGCGGCAAGATCGTCACGCGCAAATTCGATTCGGCGCCCGCCATGTACGAGGCCGGCGTTGCCGAGATCTACGATTACTCGATGACCGGCCCCGATCCGCTGCGCGAGCTGATCCAGCATTTCGGCCTCCAGACCATTCCCATGGACGCCGAGCAGGTGCATTTCGGCGGCGAGCTCCTCAATGACGTGCCGGGCATGCGCCGCAAGTACGGCGCCAAGACCGCGGCCGCGATCGAGGCGTTCCGCAAGCGCTGTACCGAGGTGATGTCGCCGATCGAATATTACGAGGGCGTCGGCGCGCACGACAACGAGAATCCCTGGGCCTACAAGACCGCCGAGCAGGTGCTCGACGAGGAGGTCGAGGACGACACGGCAAAGCGTTTCTTCAAGGTGATGGCGCGCTCCGACATCGCGACCGAGAGCCACAACACCAACGGTCTCAACGCGCTGAAGAACTATCTGATGGATGTCGACGGCTATATCGGCCTCTATTCCATCCAGAATGGCAACGAGCAGCTGATCGAGTGCCTGCAGTCGGAGGTCAATGCCGACATCCAGCTCAATCACCGCGTGCTCACCGTCGGCAAGGCGCCGACCGGCCGCTATCAGCTCAAGATGATGAACGGCAAGGGACCGGAGACCCGCGACTTCGATCTCGTGCTGGTCTGCCTGCCGCATTCCTGGCTCGCCACCCTCGGCTGGGAGGGCGAGCAGCTGCGCAAGTCGATGGTCAAGCACGTCGCCTATTTCGACCGCCCCGCGCATTATCTGCGCGTCTCGATCCTGTTCGACGAGCCGTTCTGGGGCGAGAAGATTCCGGGCGCCTGGTTCATGTCGGAGGCCTTCGGCGGCTGCTGCGTTTACAACGAGGGCGCGCGCCACGACGTCGGCAAGCATGGCGTTCTGAACTGGCTCATTCCCGGCTCCGACGCGCTGGCTTTTGCCAATCTGTCGGATCAGGAGCTGATCGATGCCGCCCTGAAATCGCTGCCGGCTTCCCTCGGCGATGCGCGTTTGCATTTCATGGAAGGCAAGATCCACCGTTGGCTGTCGTCGGTGAATGCGCTGCCGGGCGGCTTGCCCGTGCGCGACGTCATGACCAATCACCGGCCCGAGCCGAAGGAGCATCCCGGCATCGTGGTGGTCGGCGACTATCTGTTCGATTCGACGCTGAACGGCCTGCTCGACTCCTCGGACGCGGCGACCGACATCATCCTGACCGAGATGATGCGCCTGCGCCGCGAACGCGCGCAGCAGAACGAGCCGCTCTCGAACAAGATCGATCGCGATTATTTCGAGAACTATCGCGGCCTCGGCCCCTATCACGAAGCGTGGCGGCACTTCACCGATCCCGATTACCTCGCCAGGCTGATCGACATCGTCTGGGGCAAGGCTGCGGGGGCCAAGCTGCTGGTCGCGGGCTCCGCCAGCGGCGAGCTGGTCGGCGCGCTGCGCGATCGCGGCATCGACGCTTGGGGAATCGAGAACAATCGGGCCATCCATGCCAAGACGCCGAAAGCGCTGAAGAAGTACAACAAGCTCGGATCAATCACCGACCTGCCGTTCAAGGACGGCACGTTCGACTTCGTCTTCGAGACCAGCCTCTGCCACGTCTCCCCGAAGCAGGTGACCCGCGCCATCCGCGAGCTCAACCGCGTGGTCAAGACCGGCCTCGTGTTCGGCTCGATCACCTCGGACATGGCGCCGGCATTGATCGACCGCTACGACCTCCTGCGTGGGGTCAAGAAGCTCGGCACCTGGTGGGAATGGTCCGAACTGTTCTTCGGCAACGGTTTCGAGCTTTCGATGCACCGCAAGGATTGTACCGATGCGCTCTGGGAGGCGACGCTCGCCGCCAACAAGGGGCCGGGGCAGTGGTATGCGGACGCGGACTCCTTGCGCTATTCGTTCTTCGATAAAGTCGAGGACGAGGACTAGCCGCGGGGCAGGTCGGATTCGCCAATTGTTTTGCCGAATTCATCCTGATCGCATAGAATCGGTGCAATAGCGGTTGCCGCTATTTTCTGGTTCTCTCTGCGGTCAGGCCGGCCGTCAGCATCGGTTGGTTTCATGGCGTCCAAGCCCCTCCCGCCCGACAAACAGAAGCTCGCCGCGGAAGAGGCGGCCGAGCTCGACGACAAGCTTGCCCTCGCCAAGCCGGACCTCGAAGACGACGAGGATCAGGAGGATGACGAGCTGGAGCTCGACGACGAGGACGAGGACCTCGTCGTCTTTACCGCGCGGGAAGCCGCCGGCGCGCTCGCGACCATCGTCGGGTTCGTCAAACCCTATCTCTCCAACTACAAGCGGATGCTGTCGTTCGTCGCATTCGGCGTCGTGGTCGAGACGTTGTTCAACGTCATCATGCCGCTCAGCCTCAAGTTCCTGATCGACGACGCACTCGGCGAGGAGGATTTTCAGGCGCTCTATAAGATACTCGGCGCGCTCGCCGTCGCCGGCATCTTCACTTCGATCGTTGCGGTCTGGTACGAGCGCTGGGACGCGCGGCTTGCCGCCTGCATCATCTCCGATGTCCGCAAGCGCCTGTTCGAGCACGTCCAGGACCTGCCGGCGGCCTATTTCGGCCGCACCAAGCGCGGCGAGATCCTGTCACGCTTCTCGGTCGACCTCTCGGCCTTCGAAGGCTCGGTCAAGACCTTTGCCAACAGCGCCGCGCTGCCGTTCCTGGAGTTGATCGCCGGCATCATCCTGATGCTGTTCCTGAACTGGCAGCTCGCGGTGGTCGCGCTTCTGGTGTTCCCGATCACGCTGATTGGCCCGCGCATCCTCACGCCGAAAGCGGTGCAGGCCAATTACGAGCAGAAGCTCAACGAGAGCGCGCTGCTCGGAATGGTGCAGGAGAACGTGGCGGCGCAGGCCGTGATCAAGGCGTTCAGCCTGCAACGCAAGATGTTCGGCTTCTTCACCTTGCGCAACGACGAGACCCGCAACAAGATCGCCTCGGCCGCGTTCCTGTCGACCATGGTGGAGCGGACGGTCACCGTCTCGGTGCTGCTCCTGCACCTCGTGGTGCTCGCGATCGGCGCCTATCTGGCGACCAAGGGCCAGATCACCATCGGCACCTTCGTCACCTTCGAGAGCGCGTTCTGGGAGGTCTCCTACAACATCGCCCACGTGATGCACTTCATCCCGGTGTCGATCTCCTCGGCCGCCGCGATCCGCCACATCCAGGAGCTGCTGGACGAGCCGACCCGCGGTGCCGATCGCCCCGGCGCGCCCGATCTGCCGCGCATCACCAACGACATTACTTTCGATCACGTCACCTTCCAGTACGAGGGCAGTCAGACACCGGTACTGGACAATCTCAGCCTCAAGCTCAAGGCCGGCAAGCGCATCGCCATCGTCGGCCCCTCAGGCTCCGGCAAGAGCACGCTGCTCAATCTGATTCTGCGGCTCTACGTGCCCAATGAAGGCCGCGTCACCATCGACGGCGTCGATGTCCGCAAGGTGACGTTGGATTCGCTGCGTCGGAGCATGGCGGTGGTGTTCCAGGAGAATATGCTGTTCAACATGTCGATCCGCGAGAACATCCGGCTCGGCAAGGAGGGGGCGACCGACGAAGAGGTGGAGGAGGCGGCCAAGAAGGCCGAGATCCACCGCTACATCATGAGCCTGCCGCAGCAATACGACACGCAGGTCGGCGAGCGCGGAGACACGCTGTCGGGTGGCCAGCGCCAGCGCATCGCGATCGCGCGTGCGATCATCCGTAACCCATCCGTTCTGCTGCTGGACGAAGCCACCTCGGCCCTCGACCAGACCACGGAAGCCGCGATCAACCGCACGCTGCTGAAGCTCGCCAAGGGCCGCACCATGATTTGGTCGACCCACCGCCTCGCGTCGGTGGTCGAGATGGACGAGATCATCGTGATTTCAGGGGGCAGGGCGATCGAGCGCGGCTCCCATGCCGAGCTGCTCGCCAAGAACGGCACCTATCGCAAGCTGTGGAACGATCAGATCCACCAGCCGCATGGCGTGTCGGCTCACGCCGACGACGACAGCGACGAGGACGACGAGGACGAGGAGGAGTGACCGGAGGCGTTCGGCTCCAAGGGAGCCGGCTTGGCCGATCCATGTCTCGTCTCCCAAGCGCGTGTGGTCCAGCACCGACTCATTGATTCTGTTGCGCAAGGCGTTCGGCCGACGTGGAGCCGCCAACTTTTTTCGACAAGCGGTTTGGGGGATCGGCCCCCGCGGATCGACCACTCCCATCGAAATCCCCGCGAGACCGCCCAACGCGGCACGCCGGGAATGCTGGAAAGCCTGTTCGCCAGCCGTCAGATCTGTGTATGGGCAGAAAAAAGCCCTCTGTTTGATAATAAAACTATATTTAATCCGGGTATAATCCTCTTTCGAGCCTAGCAGATCGGACTCTTCGTTCCCATGTCGGACGGGTGCGCGGAGGCGGCCAGGAGGCTATTTCTGCAGGCACGTGAGGCGCTTTGTGACTGTCGTTTCACCTTGACTTGACCGATTCTCACTTATAGAAAGCGCCTCACTTAACGACAGGCGGTGAGCATCGCCAGCGTCGGAACGGGCCACCCGTTGATCCCCAAGGACTAGATCCATAAGGGGTCGTAAAGGCGGGCACCAACCTCGACGAATGCCGCTCAAACGCTGTCGATCATAGCTAGGCAATGCCAGTGCGACTTTAGTTCTCTTGAGCATGTTCTCTTGAGATCGAATTCGGATGCATGACCTCAGTGCGCGGGCCGCGGCGTTACGCTGAACGGCCTCACTACTGCGGTCCTCTGTGGCGTCGAAGCGCTTTCCGCTCGTTGATGGAGCGGTTGGCGCAATTTCGCTTTGCGTGGGTTATTTCGCGCAAGGTGGCCCCTCGGGCGGGTGGCTCGAACAGAATTTGCGGACCCGGTGACGGGCCGCGGCAAGACAGCGGACCCGAGAGGGGCCGCGGCAGAAAAAGGGTGAAGGCCAGAATGCCGACGATCAACCAGCTGATCGCTCAACCGCGGGAAGTGCAGAAGTCGCGCAAGAAGGTGCCGGCGCTGCAGCAATCGCCGCAGAAGCGTGGTGTTTGCACGCGCGTCTACACCACGACCCCGAAGAAGCCGAACTCGGCGCTTCGTAAGGTTGCCAAGGTGCGCCTGACCAACGGCTTCGAGGTGATCGGCTACATCCCCGGCGAGGGTCATAACCTCCAGGAGCACTCGGTGGTCATGATCCGCGGCGGCCGCGTCAAGGACTTGCCCGGCGTGCGCTACCACATCCTCCGCGGCGTTCTGGATACCCAGGGCGTCAAGAACCGTAAGCAGCGCCGTTCGAAGTACGGCGCCAAGCGTCCGAAGTAAGCGGGAACCAAGCCTATGTCTCGTCGCCACTCTGCGGAAAAGCGCGAAGTTCTCCCGGATCCGAAGTTCGGGAACATCATCGTCACGAAGTTCATGAACTCGGTGATGTACGCCGGAAAGAAGTCGGTCGCCGAAGGTATCGTCTACGGCGCGTTCGGCATCATCGAGTCCAAGACCAAGCAGAACCCGCTCGGCGTGTTCGAGCAGGCGCTCGAGAACGTCATGCCGACGATCGAGGTGCGCTCCCGCCGCGTCGGCGGCGCGACCTATCAGGTTCCGGTCGAGGTTCGCTCGACCCGCCGGCAGGCCCTGGGCATCCGCTGGCTGATCGCGGCCGCGCGCGAGCGCAATGAGAAGACGATGACCGAGCGGCTCTCGGCGGAGCTCTTGGACGCATCGAACAACCGGGGGAACGCCGTCAAGAAGCGCGAAGACGTGCACCGCATGGCGGAAGCCAACCGCGCCTTCTCGCATTATCGCTGGTAACGGCGAAACAAACGGACTCGCAAGGAACACCCCATGCCCCGCCAACATGCCATCGAGGACTACCGTAACTTCGGTATCATGGCGCATATCGACGCCGGCAAGACCACGACGACCGAGCGCATCCTCTATTACACCGGCAAGAGCCACAAGATCGGCGAAGTGCACGAAGGTGCCGCGACGATGGACTGGATGGAGCAGGAGCAGGAGCGTGGCATCACGATCACCTCGGCTGCGACCACCGCCTTCTGGAACGGCAAGCGCCTGAACATCATCGACACGCCCGGCCACGTCGACTTCACCATCGAAGTCGAGCGTTCTCTGCGCGTGCTCGACGGCGCCGTCTGCGTGCTCGACTCCAACCAGGGCGTCGAGCCCCAGACCGAGACCGTCTGGCGCCAGGGCGACAAGTACAAGGTTCCGCGTATCGTCTTCGCCAACAAGATGGACAAGATCGGTGCGGACTTCTTCAAGTGCCTGTCCGACATCGTTGACCGTCTGGGTGCCAAGCCCGTCGCGATCCAGCTCCCGATCGGTGCCGAGAACAACTTCAAGGGTCTCGTCGATCTCGTGAAGATGAAGGGCGTCGTCTGGAACGATGAATCGCTCGGTGCGAAGTTCGATTATGTCGATATTCCGGAAGATCTCGTCGACCAGGCCAAGGAATACCGCGAGAAGATGGTGGAAGCCGCCGTCGAGCTCGACGACGACGCCATGGCCGCCTATCTCGACGGCAAGGAGCCGGACGAGGCGACGCTGAAACGCCTGATCCGCAAGGCGGTGCTGACCGGCGCGTTCTATCCCGTGCTGTGCGGCTCGGCCTTTAAGAACAAGGGCGTGCAGCCGCTGCTCGACGCCGTCGTCGACTATCTGCCGTCGCCGCTCGACGTGCCCGCGATCAAGGGCACGGACGACAAGGGCAACGAAGTCGTGCGCAAGGCGGACGACAAGGAGCCGCTGGCGCTGCTCGCGTTCAAGATCATGGACGACCCGTTCGTCGGCACCATCACCTTCTGCCGCATCTATTCCGGCATTCTGCAGAGCGGCACCGGCGTCGTGAACTCGACCCGCGAGAAGAAGGAACGGATCGGGCGCATGCTGTTGATGCATGCAAACAACCGCGAGGACATCAAGGAAGCCTATGCCGGCGACATCGTCGCGCTGGCCGGCCTGAAGGAAGCGCGCACCGGTGACACGCTGTGCGATCCCGACCATCAGGTCATCCTCGAGAAGATGGAATTCCCCGAGCCGGTCATCGAGATCGCGATCGAGCCGAAGTCCAAGGCCGACCAGGAGAAGCTGGGCGTGGCGCTGGCCAAGCTCGCGGCGGAGGATCCGTCCTTCCGCGTGTCGACCGACCATGAGTCCGGCCAGACCATCCTCAAGGGCATGGGCGAACTCCATCTCGACATCAAGGTCGACATCCTCAAGCGCACCTACAAGGTCGACGCCAACATCGGCGCGCCGCAGGTGGCGTTCCGCGAGCGCATCACCAAGCGGGTGGAGCACAGCTACACCCACAAGAAGCAGACCGGCGGTACCGGCCAGTTCGCGGCCGTGTCGTTCATCGTCGAGCCGAACGAGCCCGGCAAGGGCTTCGAGTTCGAATCGAAGATCGTCGGCGGTGCGGTGCCGAAGGAATACATCCCCGGCGTCGAGAAGGGCCTGGAGAGCGTGCTGTCGTCCGGCGTGGTCGCGGGCTTCCCCGTGGTCGACGTCAAGGTGCAGCTCGTCGACGGCAAGTATCACGACGTCGACTCGTCGGCGCTCGCCTTCGAAATCGCTTCGCGTGCCTGCTTCCGCGAAGCGCTGCAGATGGGCAAGTCCGTCCTGCTCGAGCCGATCATGAAGGTCGAAGTTGTGACCCCGGAAGACTACACCGGCTCGGTCATCGGCGACCTGAATTCCCGGCGCGGTCAGATCCAGGGGCAGGACATGCGCGGCAACGCCAACGTCATCAATGCGATGGTGCCGCTCATGAACATGTTCGGTTACGTGAACAACCTGCGCTCCATGAGCCAGGGTCGCGCGACCTTCACCATGCAGTTCGACCACTACGCAGAAGCGCCGGCCAACGTGTCGGCAGAAGTCCAGAAGAAGTTTGCCTGATTATCGTCGGTCTCAAGCCGACGATTGAACGGAGAGTCAAATGGCCAAAGCAAAGTTTGAACGTACCAAGCCGCACTGCAACATCGGCACCATCGGTCACGTCGACCATGGCAAGACGTCGCTGACCGCGGCGATCACCAAGATCCTCGCCGAGACCGGCGGTGCGACGTTCACCGCGTACGATCAGATCGACAAGGCGCCGGAAGAGAAGGCGCGCGGCATCACCATCTCGACCGCGCACGTCGAGTACGAGACCACGAACCGCCACTACGCCCACGTCGACTGCCCCGGCCACGCCGACTACGTCAAGAACATGATCACCGGCGCCGCCCAGATGGACGGTGCGATCCTGGTCGTGTCGGCCGCTGACGGCCCGATGCCGCAGACCCGCGAGCACATCCTGCTCGCCCGCCAGGTCGGCGTGCCCGCGCTCGTCGTGTTCCTCAACAAGTGCGACATGGTCGACGACCCGGAGCTGCTCGAGCTCGTCGAGCTCGAAGTCCGCGAGCTGCTCTCCAAGTACGAATTCCCCGGCGACAAGATCCCGATCATCAAGGGTTCGGCGCTTGCCGCTCTCGAAGACTCCGACAAGAAGCTCGGCCACGACGCCATCCTCGAGCTGATGCGCAACGTCGACGAGTACATTCCGCAGCCGGAGCGTCCGATCGACCAGCCGTTCCTGATGCCGGTTGAAGACGTGTTCTCGATCTCGGGCCGCGGCACCGTCGTGACCGGCCGTGTCGAGCGCGGCGTCGTCAAGGTCGGCGAGGAAATCGAGATCGTCGGTCTGCGTGCGACCCAGAAGACCACCGTCACCGGCGTCGAAATGTTCCGCAAGCTGCTCGATCAGGGCCAGGCCGGCGACAACATCGGCGCGCTGCTCCGCGGCACCAAGCGCGAGGACGTCGAGCGCGGCCAGGTTCTGGCCAAGCCGGGTTCGGTCAAGCCGCACACCAAGTTCAAGGCTGAGGCCTACATCCTCACCAAGGAAGAGGGCGGTCGCCACACCCCGTTCTTCACCAACTACCGTCCGCAGTTCTACTTCCGCACCACCGACGTGACCGGTGTCGTGCACCTGCCGGAAGGCACCGAGATGGTGATGCCGGGCGACAACATCGCGATGGAAGTGCACCTGATCGTGCCGATCGCGATGGAAGAGAAGCTCCGCTTCGCGATCCGCGAAGGCGGCCGCACCGTCGGCGCCGGCGTCGTCGCCTCGATCATCGAGTAATTACGAGAAAAGGGACGGCGAGTAGCGAATGGTGACATTCGCTATTCGCTATTCGCCACCCACTGAAGAGAGACCACGGCAATGAACGGCCAAAATATTCGTATCCGTCTCAAGGCGTTCGACCATCGTATCCTCGATACGTCGACCCGTGAGATCGTGAACACGGCGAAGCGCACCGGCGCGCAGGTCCGCGGACCGATTCCGCTGCCCACCCGCATCGAGAAGTTCACCGTCAACCGTTCGCCCCACGTCGACAAGAAGAGCCGCGAACAGTTCGAGATGCGCACTCACAAGCGCCTGCTCGACATCGTCGATCCGACCCCGCAGACCGTCGATGCTTTGATGAAGCTCGACTTGGCCGCCGGTGTCGACGTCGAGATCAAGCTCTAAGATTTTGGATCCCGTTCGCCAAAAGCGGACAAAGAGAACAGGAAGCAAGCCGATGCGCTCCGGAGTGATCGCACAAAAGGTCGGGATGACGCGGGTCTTCACGGAGGCTGGCGAACATATCCCCGTGACCGTGCTGAAGCTCGGCAATTGCCAGGTCGTAGGCCACCGCACCGAAGAGAAGAACGGTTACGTCGCGCTCCAGCTCGGTTCGGGCAGCCGCAAGACCGTTTACATGCCCAAGGCCGAGCGCGGCCAGTTCGCGGTCGCCAAGGTCGAGCCGAAGCGCCGGGTCGAGGAATTCCGCGTCTCTGCGGATGCCATGATCCCGGTCGGCGCCGAGATCCAGGCCGACCACTTCGTCGTCGGCCAGTTCGTCGACGTCACGGGCACCTCGGTCGGTAAGGGCTTCGCCGGCGGCATGAAGCGCTGGAACTTCGGCGGTCTGCGCGCCACGCACGGTGTGTCGATCTCGCACCGCTCGATCGGTTCGACCGGTGGCCGTCAGGACCCCGGCAAGACCTGGAAGAACAAGAAGATGCCCGGCCACATGGGTGTCGATCGCATCACCACGCTCAACCTTCGCGTCGTCCAGACCGATGTCGAGCGGGGCCTGATCCTCGTCGAAGGCGCCGTTCCGGGCTCCAAGGGCGGTTGGATCCGCGTGCGCGATGCCGTCAAGAAGCCGCTGCCGAAGGAAGCTCCGAAGCCCGGCAAGTTCAAGGTTGCTGGCGACGCGGAAGCCGCTCCGGCTACGCAGGAGGCGTGAGATGGAATTGAAGGTCACCACCCTCGAAGGTAAGGAAGCCGGCTCGGTCCAGCTCTCCGACGCCATTTTCGGCCTCGAGCCGCGCGAGGACATCATCGCGCGCTGCGTGCAGTGGCAGCTCAACAAGCGCCAGGCCGGCACGCACAAGGCCAAGGGCCGCGCCGAGATCTGGCGCACCGGCAAGAAGATGTACAAGCAGAAGGGCACCGGCGGTGCTCGTCACGGCTCGGCCCGCGTGCCGCAGTTCCGCGGCGGCGGCCGTGCCTTCGGTCCGGTGGTGCGTTCGCACGCCACCGACCTGCCGAAGAAGGTCCGCGCCCTGGCGCTCAAGCATGCGCTCTCGGCCAAGGCCAAGGACGGCGATCTCGTCGTGATCGAGAAGGCCGCGCTCGAGACCGCCAAGACCAAGGCGTTGCTCGGCCACTTCTCGGGCCTCGGGCTCACCAATGCGCTGATCATCGACGGCGCCGAGCTCAACAACGGTTTCGCCGCCGCGGCTCGCAATATCCCGAACATGGACGTGCTGCCGATCCAGGGCATCAACGTCTATGACATCCTGCGCCGTCAGAAACTCGTTCTGACCAAGGCCGCCATCGATGCGCTGGAGGCGCGCTTCAAATGAGCAAGAACATCGAGCCTCGCCACTACGACGTGATCCTGTCGCCGGTCGTGACCGAAAAGGCGACGATCGCTTCGGAGCACAACAAAGTGCTTTTCAAGGTGGCCGCCAAGGCGACCAAGCCGCAGATCAAGGAAGCGATCGAGAAGCTGTTCGACGTCAAGGTCAAGAGCGTCAACACGCTGGTCCGCAAGGGCAAGGTCAAGGCCTTCCGCGGCACCATCGGCTCGCAGTCGAACAGCAAACGCGCGATCGTGACTCTCGAAGAGGGTCACCGGATCGACGTCACCACCGGTCTGTAAGGTCGTACGACGATGGCACTGAAGACATTCAATCCCACGACGCCAGGCCAGCGCCAGCTGGTCATGGTCGATCGTTCGGCCCTCTACAAGGGCAAGCCGCTCAAGGCGCTCACCGAGGGCAAGAAGTCCTCGGGCGGCCGCAACAACACTGGTCGCATCACCGTGCGTTTCCGCGGCGGTGGTCACAAGCAGACGCTGCGCACCGTCGACTTCAAGCGCGAGAAGGTCGACGTCCCCGCGACCGTCGAGCGGCTGGAGTATGATCCGAACCGCACCGGCTTCATTGCGCTGATCAAGTATCAGGACGGCGAGCAGGCCTACATCCTGGCGCCGCAGCGCCTGGCCGTGGGTGACACCATCATTGCCGGCAACTATGTCGACGTGAAGCCGGGCAACGTCATGCCGCTCGGCAACATGCCGGTCGGCACGATCATCCACAACATCGAGGTCAAGATCGGGAAGGGCGGCCAGCTCGCCCGTTCCGCCGGCACCTACGCCCAGCTCGTCGGTCGCGACCAGGATTACGTGATCATCCGCCTGAACTCGGGCGAGCAGCGCCTGGTGCACGGCCGTTGCCGCGGCACGATCGGCGCGGTGTCGAACCCGGATCACATGAACACCTCGATCGGCAAGGCCGGTCGCAAGCGTTGGATGGGCCGCAGGCCGCACAACCGCGGTGTCGCGATGAACCCGATCGACCATCCGCACGGCGGTGGTGAAGGTCGCACCTCGGGCGGTCGTCACCCGGTCACTCCGTGGGGCAAGCCGACCAAGGGCAAGAAGACCCGTACCAACAAGTCGACCAACAAATTCATTCTCCTAAGCCGCCACAAGCGGAAGAAGTAAGGAACGCCGGACATGGTTCGTTCAGTCTGGAAAGGCCCGTTCGTCGAGGGTTCTCTGCTCAAGAAGGCAGATGCCGCCCGTGCGTCCGGCCGTCACGACGTCATCAAGATCTGGAGCCGTCGCTCGACGATCCTGCCGCAGTTCGTCGGCCTGACCTTCGGCGTCTACAACGGTCAGAAGCACGTGCCGGTGGCCGTCAACGAGGAAATGGTCGGTCACAAGTTCGGCGAGTTCTCGCCGACCCGGACCTTCCATGGCCACTCCGGCGACAAGAAAGCCAAGAAGGCTTGAGGATTAAACGATGAGCAAACCTAAGCGCGAACGGAGCCTCGCCGACAACGAGGCCAAGGCGGTCGCCCGGATGCTGCGGGTGAGCCCGCAGAAGCTCAACCTGGTCGCCCAGCTCATTCGCGGCCGGAAGGCGTCTGCTGCGCTCGCCGACCTGCAGTTTTCGCGCAAGCGGATCGCGGTCGACGTGAAGAAGTGCCTGGAATCGGCTATCGCCAACGCCGAGAACAACCACGACCTCGACGTCGACGATCTCGTCGTTGCGCAGGCCTTCGTCGGCAACGGCCTCGTGATGAAGCGCTTTGCCGCTCGTGGCCGCGGCCGCTCGGGCCGTGTCTACAAACCATTTTCGCAGCTGACGATCATCGTTCGTCAGGTCGAAGCTGAAGCCGCCGCTTAAGGGCGCAGGAGAACACGATGGGTCAAAAGATCAATCCGATCGGTCTGCGTCTCGGCATCAACCGGACCTGGGATTCCCGCTGGTTCGCCGGCAAGCAGGAATACGGCAAGCTGTTGCACGAGGACGTCAAGATCCGTGAGATCCTGCACAAGGAGCTCAAGCAGGCTGCCGTTGCCCGCATCGTGATCGAGCGTCCGCACAAGAAGTGCCGCGTCACCATCCACTCGGCCCGTCCGGGTGTGGTGATCGGCAAGAAGGGTGCGGACATCGACAAGCTGCGCAAGAAGGTCGCGGACATCACCTCGTCCGACGTCGTCATCAACATCGTCGAGATCCGCAAGCCGGAGCTCGATGCGACGCTGGTGGCGGAGTCGATCGCGCAGCAGCTCGAGCGCCGCGTGGCGTTCCGCCGTGCCATGAAGCGCGCCGTGCAGTCGGCGATGCGCCTCGGCGCGGAGGGCATCCGCATCAACTGCTCGGGACGTCTCGGCGGTGCGGAAATCGCGCGCATGGAGTGGTACCGCGAAGGTCGCGTGCCGCTGCACACGCTGCGCGCCGACATCGACTACGGCGTTGCGACCGCGTTCACGACCTTCGGCACCTGCGGCGTCAAGGTCTGGATCTTCAAGGGCGAGATCCTCGAGCACGATCCGATGGCCCAGGACAAGAGAATGGCCGAAGGCGAGGGCACTGGTAGCGGTGGTGGCGGCCGGCAGCGCCGCGACGCGGCTGCAGCCTGAGCTGACCTGAGAATTTGAGGGCTTAAAGCCATGATGCAACCTAAGAAAACGAAGTTCCGGAAGGCGCATAAGGGCCGCATCCACGGCGTTGCGTCTTCGGGCGCGACGTTGGCGTTCGGCCAGTTCGGCCTGAAGGCGACCGAGCCTGAGCGCGTCACCGCGCGTCAGATCGAAGCCGCCCGTCGCGCGCTGACCCGTCACATGAAGCGCGCCGGCCGCGTCTGGATCCGCGTGTTCCCCGACGTTCCGGTGTCCAAGAAGCCGGCCGAAGTCCGCATGGGCTCCGGTAAGGGTTCGCCGGAATTGTGGGTCGCGCGCGTCAAGCCGGGCCGGGTGCTGTTCGAGATTCACGGCGTCAACACCCAGACGGCGCGTGAAGCGCTGACCCTGGCGGCCGCCAAGCTGCCGATCAAGACGCGCTTCGTCGAGCGCATTGCGGAGTAATGGCCATGGCCCAGATGAAGATCGAAGACATCCGTGCGATGAGCCCCGATCAGCAGGATGATGCCATCCTGAACCTGAAGAAGGAGCGCTTCAACCTGCGCTTCCAGCGCGCCACCGGGCAGCTCGAGAACACCTCGCGCCTGCGCGAGGCTCGCCGTGACATCGCCCGGATCAAGACCGTCGCCGCGCAGACGCGCGCGAAGAAGAAGTAAGAGGCTTACGAAGATGCCGAAACGTACTTTGCAGGGCGTGGTCGTCAGCGACAAGCAAGCCAAGACCATCGTGGTGCGCGTCGATCGCCGCTTCACGCACCCGATCTACAAGAAGACGATCCGCCGTTCGAAGAACTACCACGCGCACGACGAGAGCAACCAGTTCAAGCCGGGCGACATGGTGTGGATCGAGGAAACGAAGCCGATTTCGAAGTTGAAGCGCTGGGTCGTGATCCGGGGCGAACACAAGAAAAGCGCCTGATCTGTTGGCTCTAGCCGACTGACTTCAGGGAAATGTTGAGCGCCGGCTGGGCTGGCGCAAAGAGAAAGAGGACGAGGTGCATCAATGATTCAGATGCAGACCAACCTCGACGTGGCCGACAATTCTGGCGCACGCCGTGTCATGTGTATCAAGGTGCTTGGGGGCTCCAAGCGCCGCTACGCAACGATCGGCGACATCATCGTCGTTTCGATCAAGGAAGCTATCCCGCGTGGCAAGGTGAAGAAGGGCGACGTGATGAAGGCCGTCGTGGTGCGCGTCCGCAAGGACATCCGCCGCGCCGACGGTTCGGTCATCCGCTTCGACCGCAACGCCGCCGTCCTGATCAACAACCAGTCCGAGCCGGTCGGCACCCGTATCTTCGGGCCCGTGCCGCGCGAGCTGCGCGCCAAGAACCACATGAAGATCATCTCGCTCGCGCCGGAGGTGCTGTGATGGCTGCGAAGATCCGCAAGGGCGACAAGGTCGTCGTGCTGACCGGCCGCGACAAGGGCCGCACCGGCGAAGTGTTCGAGGTTCGTCCCGACGCCGGCACCGCGCTGGTGCGCGGCATCAACATGGTCAAGCGTCACCAGAAGCAGACGCAGGCCCAGGAGGGCGGCATCATCTCGAAAGAGGCGCCGATCCACCTGTCCAACATCGCGTATGTCGGCAAGGACGGAAAGCCGACCCGCATCGGATTCAAGATTCTGGCGGACGGCAAGAAGGTTCGCATCGCCAAGAGCTCGGGAGCTGAGATCGATGGCTGAGGCCGCTTACACACCGCGCCTGCGCGCGGAATATGACGCGAAGATCCGTACGGCTCTGACCGAGAAGTTCGGTTACCAGAACGTCATGCAGGTTCCGCGGCTGGACAAGGTCGTGCTGAACATGGGCGTCGGCGATTCGGTCAACGACCGCAAGAAGGCCGAGACCGCCGCTGCCGAATTGACCCAGATCGCCGGCCAGAAGGCGATCGTGACCTATTCGCGCATCGCGATCGCGACCTTCAAGCTGCGTGAGAACCAGCCGATCGGCTGCAAGGTCACGCTGCGCAAGGCCCGCATGTACGAGTTCATCGATCGCCTGGTGAATGTCGCGCTGCCACGCGTCCGCGACTTCCGCGGTCTGAACCCGAAGAGCTTCGACGGCCGTGGCAACTATTCGCTCGGCATCAAGGAGCACATCATTTTCCCCGAGATCGACTTCGACAAGGTCGCGGAAGCTCGCGGTATGGACATCACCGTCTGCACCACGGCCAAGACCGACGAAGAGGCGAGGGCCTTGTTGACCGCTTTCAATTTCCCGTTCCGGCAGTGAGACGCTGACCTAGAGCCTCTCAAACGCGGATACCCAGGAGCCAAGCATGGCAAAGAAGAGTTCAGTCGAGAAGAACAACCGGCGCAAGCGGATGGTGAAGAACGCCGCCGCCAAGCGCGAGCGGTTGAAGGCGATCATCGCCGACAAGACGCTGCCGATGGAGGAGCGGTTCGCCGCGACCCTGAAGCTGGCGGAAATGCCGCGCAATTCGTCGGCGACCCGCATCCGCATGCGTTGCGAATTGTCGGGCCGTCCGCGCTCGAACTACCGCAAGAACAAGCTGTCCCGTATCGCGCTGCGCGACCTTGGCTCCAAGGGCATGGTCCCGGGCCTCGTGAAGTCCAGCTGGTAAGGAGGGTCGTTTAGATGTCTACGCACGATCCAATCAGCGATCTGATCACCCGTATCCGCAATGCGCAGTTGCGTTCGAAGACCAAGGTCTCCACGCCTGGCTCGAAGATGCGCGAGAACGTGCTCGAGGTTCTGAAGGCCGAGGGCTACATCCGCGGCTACGCCACGCTCGAGCATTCCTCGGGCCGCAGCGAGATCGAGATCGAGCTGAAGTATTTCGACGGCGAGCCCGTCATCCGCGAGATTGAACGCGTTTCCAAGCCCGGGCGCCGCGTCTACGCCTCGGTGAAGAACCTGCCGCGGGTGAACAATGGACTCGGCATTTCGGTGTTGTCGACGCCGAAGGGGATCATGGCCGACCACAGCGCGCGCGACGCGAATGTGGGCGGTGAAGTCCTCTTCACGGTGTTCTGAGAAGGATTTTCGATCCATGTCACGTGTTGGCAAGAAGCCTGTGACGGTGCCGTCGGGCGTTACCGCGACCGTCGACGGCCAGACCGTCAAGATGAAGGGGCCGAAGGGCCAGCTTCAGTTCATCGTCCACGACGACGTCGAGGTGAAGCTCGAGAACGGCCAGATCAACGTCAAGCCGCGGGCCGAGACCAACCGCGCGCGGGCGCTGTACGGCACCGCTCGCGCCCAGGTCGCGAATCTGGTCGAAGGCGTCACCAAGGGTTTCGAGAAGAAGCTCGAGATCACCGGCGTCGGCTATCGTGCCGCGATGCAGGGCAAGAACCTCCAGCTCGCGCTCGGCTACAGCCATGACGTGATCTATCCGATCCCCGAGGGGATCACGATCACCGTGCCGAAGCCGACCGAGATCACGGTGGCGGGCAGCGACGTCCAGCGCGTCGGTCAGGTCGCCGCCGAGATCCGCGCCTACCGTCCGCCGGAGCCCTACAAGGGCAAGGGCGTGAAGTACGTGGGCGAATTCATCTTCCGCAAGGAAGGCAAGAAGAAGTAACGGAGCCGGTCATGTCGAAAGCCAAGGTTACGAATGCCCGGCGCAAGCGGAGTGTGCGGCTGAAGCTGCGCCGTTCCGCCGGCGGCCGTCCGCGTCTGTCGGTGTTCCGCTCGTCCAAGCACATCTACGCCCAGGTCATCGACGACCTGAGGGGCGAGACGCTGGCCTCTGCCTCGTCGCTCGAGAAGTCGATGCGCGACGGCGGCAAGACCGGTGCGGACATCGATGCAGCGAAAGCAGTCGGCAAGTTGCTGGCCGAGCGCGCGGTCGAGAAGGGCGTCAAGGAAGTCGTGTTCGATCGCGGCGGCTATCTCTATCACGGGCGCGTCAAGGCTCTGGCCGACGCGGCGCGTGAGAGTGGGCTGAGCTTCTAACAGAATTTGAGGATTGGGGCGTAAGCCTCTGAAGGATTGGAAAAACCATGGCAGCTGAACGCGAACAACGTGGTGGACGCGATCAACGCGGCGGCGGACGTGAACGCAGGGAGCGCGAGGAGCGCGACAGCGAGTTCGTCGACAAGCTCGTCCACATCAACCGCGTGGCCAAGGTCGTCAAGGGCGGCAAGCGCTTCGGTTTCGCAGCGCTGGTCGTGATCGGCGACCAGAAGGGCCGCGCCGGCTTCGGTCACGGCAAGGCGCGCGAAGTGCCTGAGGCGATCCGCAAGGCGACCGAGTCCGCCAAGCGCAACCTGACGCGCGTGTCGCTGCGCGAGGGCCGCACGCTCCATCACGACATTGCCGGTCGTCATGGCGCGGGCCGTGTCTACCTGCGTGCAGCTCCGGCCGGTACCGGCATCATCGCCGGTGGCCCGATGCGCGCCGTGTTCGAGACGCTCGGCGTCCAGGACGTGGTGGCGAAGTCGATCGGCTCGTCGAACCCGTACAACATGGTGCGCGCGACCTTCGACGCGCTGAAGCATCAGGATTCGCCGCGTTCGGTCGCAGCCCGCCGCAACATCAAGGTGTCCACCCTCCAGTCCCGTCGTATCGGCGGCGACGCCGAGGCGGCTGCCGACTAACGGAAGCTTTTCGGAGTAGATCCACATGGCCAAGGCCGCAAAGACGATCAAGGTCGAGCAGATCGGCAGCGCGATTCGCCGCCATCACTCGCAGCGCTCGACGCTGATCGGGCTCAAGCTCAACAAGATCGGCCGTACCAGCGAATTGCCGGACACTCCGGCGGTCCGCGGCATGATCGAGAAGGTTCACCATCTCGTCCGCATCGTCGACGAGAAGTAAGCAAAGGCGCACGATCCCGGAAAGCGGGAAGCGGTTTTCGGTGAAGATCGTGCGCAAGACACAAGGAGAAGGGCGATGAAGCTCAGCGATATCGCCGACAACGCCGGCTCGCGCAAAAAGCGTATGCGCGTCGGCCGCGGCATCGGTTCCGGCAAGGGCAAGCAGTCCGGCCGCGGCGGCAAGGGCCAGACCGCGCGTTCGGGCGTGCGCATCAAGGGTTTCGAAGGCGGCCAGATGCCGATGCATCGCCGTCTGCCCAAGCGCGGCTTCAACAACATCTTCCGCGTCGAGTTCGCCGAGATCAATCTCGACCGGCTCCAGGAAGCGGTCGATGCCAAGAAGATCGACGCCGGCAGCGTCGTCAACGTCGAAGCCCTGGTGAAGGGTGGCGTGCTGCGTCGCGCCAAGGGCGGCCTGCGGCTGCTCGGCCGCGGCGAGCTCAAGTCCAAGCTCAACATCGAGGTGCACGGCGCGAGCAAGACCGCTATCGCGGCGGTCGAGAAGGCCGGCGGCTCGGTGAAGATCCTCGCCCAGCCCAAGGAAGAAGGCGAGGCGGCGTAACAACTGCGTCATCGGCCCGCGGCGCGCGGGCCTTTACGCATGCGGGACGTGGACTTATCGAAGCCGAGCCCCAGATAATGTCCGGCGTCCGCTAAACTAGCCCGGCCGCGGGCATGACGGCGCAACAGGCGGCGGGAGAAAGTCCAAGATGGTCTCTGCAGCGGAACAACTGGCAGCCAATCTCAATTTCGGCGCGTTTGCCAAGGCCGACGAACTGAAGAAGCGCATCTGGTTCACCCTGGGTGCGCTGCTCGTTTATCGGCTCGGGACCTACATCCCGCTGCCGGGCATCGATCCCAACATCTGGGAGCAGGTGTTCCGCTCCCAGGCGGGCGGCATCCTCGGCATGTTCAACATGTTCGCCGGCGGCGGCATCCACCGCATGGCGATCTTCGCGCTGAACATCATGCCGTACATCTCGGCCTCGATCATCATCCAGCTCCTGACCACCGTCTCGCCGCAGCTCGAGGCGCTGAAGAAGGAAGGCGAGGCCGGCCGCAAGACGCTCAACCAGTACACCCGCTACCTGACCGTCATCCTGGCTGCGTTCCAGTCCTATGGCATCGCGGTGGGTCTCGAAGGCGCCGGCAACGTGGTCAGCGACCCCGGCATGTTCTTCCGCCTGTCCACGGCGATTACCCTGACCGGCGGCACCATGTTCCTGATGTGGCTGGGCGAGCAGATCACCTCGCGCGGCATCGGCAATGGCATTTCGCTGATCATTCTCGCCGGCATCGTCGCCGAGCTGCCCGCGGCGCTCGCCAACATGCTCGAGCTCGGCCGTCAGGGCGCGATGTCGACCGGGCTGATCCTGGTCGTCATCGTCATGGCTGTCGCCGTGATCGGCTTCATCGTGTTCATGGAGCGCGCCCAGCGCCGGCTCCTGATCCAGTATCCGAAGCGCCAGGTCGGTAACAAGATGTTCGAGGGCCAGTCCTCGCATCTGCCTCTCAAGCTCAACACCTCGGGCGTGATCCCCCCGATCTTCGCATCCTCGCTGCTCTTGCTGCCGACCACGGTTGCGAATTTCAACGCGGGCAGCGGGCCGGAATGGTTCCAGTGGATCACCACCCAGCTCGGCCATGGCCGTCCGCTGTTCCTGATCCTGTATCTCGCGCTGATCGTGTTCTTCGCCTTCTTCTACACCGCGATCGTGTTCAACCCGACCGAGACCGCGGACAATCTGAAGAAACATGGCGGCTTCATTCCGGGCATCCGTCCCGGCGAGCGCACCGCCGAATATATCGATTACGTGCTGTCGCGCATCACCGTGCTCGGCGCGATCTATCTCGCCATCGTCTGCTTGATCCCGGAGATCCTGATCTCCTACGCCTCGGTGCCGTTCTACTTCGGCGGCACCTCGCTGCTGATCGTGGTCAGTGTCACCATGGATACGGTGGCGCAGGTGCAGGGCTATCTGCTGGCCCATCAGTACGAAGGCCTGATCCGCAAGTCCAAGCTGCGCGGTCGCCGCCGCTAACCGCGGCCTCGCCTGAAGGCGGCGCTACTGCGCCGCCGATTCGCCGCGCGAAGAGCGCACGGTGCGACCGGATGCGACCAGCGAGCCACCCGGTTGCATCGGCAGAGCAGCTCCTACTGCGACGCAATCACTGGTTTCCAAGGCCTTCTTGGCGTCCGGGCGTTCGCTCCCCTATGATATGGGTAGCGGTGCGCAGCCGATTGTGGTTTGCACTGTCCTTGATCTTCAAACGCAGGTGCGCGACGTATCGCTCACCAATCCGGGGGGGCGTACGCCGATGAGAATTATACTTCTGGGACCGCCGGGGTCGGGCAAGGGGACCCAGGCGCAGCTCTTGGTGCGGCGCTATGGCATCATCCAGCTCTCGACCGGCGAGATGCTGCGTGCCGCGGTTGCGGCCGGGACGCCTGTCGGGCTGAAAGCCAAGGAGATCATGGCCAGCGGTGGCCTCGTGCCCGACGATGTCGTGGTGGGAATCATCTCCGACCGCATCGACCAGCCAGACGCCAAGAACGGTTTCATCCTCGATGGTTTCCCGCGCACCGTGCCGCAGGCCGAGGCGTTGGACGAGCTGCTCAAGCGCAAGCATCTCAAGCTCGACGCCGTGATCGAGCTCCGTGTCAATGAGAGCGCGCTGCTGAGCCGCGTCGAAACTCGCGTTGCCCAGATGCGGGAGCGCGGCGAGGAGGTCCGGCTCGACGACACCCCGGAGGTCCTGACCAAACGGCTTGCCAGCTACCGCAGCCAGACGGAACCACTGATTCACTACTATTCCGAGCGTCGGAAGCTCTCGACCATCGACGGCATGATGGCCATCGACGAGGTCACCCGCGCCATCCACCGCCAGCTCCTGGCGCTGGGCGCGGTCGAGCCCAAGACGCATGCCCGAAGCGCAGCCAAGTCGGGACCGGCCAAAAAGACCAAGACGGCGAAGAAATCGGCCAAAAAGTCGCCGAAGGCAGGCAAAAAGGCCACCAGAGCGGCTAAAACCGTCAAAAAGTCGGTCAAAAAGGCCGGGAAGGCCAAGAAGGCGACCACGAAAACGGTCAAAATGGCAGCCCAAAGGACGGCCAAGAAGGCCGTCAAAAAAGGGGCCAAAAAGGCTGCAAAAAAGGTCACGAAAAAGCGAGCCAAGCGCTAGCAGCGGTTGACGAAAGCCCCCGGAATCCCCTAATAAGCCCCGCATCCAAGTCGGATAGTTTCAGACGATGCCGGGCCCCAGGAAGACCGGGGGTGGGCGTCGTGTTCGCGTTTGTGAACACCTGCCCGAGAGAGCAAGCACTTAAAGCCCGATTCCTGACGAGGGGTCGGCAACAGGAGAGAAGGCCGTGGCCCGTATTGCCGGCGTGAACATTCCCACCAACAAGCGCGTGCTGATCGCGCTCCAGTACATCCATGGCATCGGCCCGAAGATCGCCGGTGACATCATGGAGAAGGTGAAGATCCCCGAGGATCGTCGCGTCAATCAGCTCAGCGACGCCGAAGTGCTCCAGATCCGCGAAGTCATCGACCGTGACTATCTCGTCGAGGGCGACCTGCGTCGTGAGGTCGGCATCAACATCAAGCGTCTGATGGACCTCGGCTGCTATCGCGGCCTGCGTCATCGTCGCGGTCTGCCGGTGCGCGGTCAGCGCACCCACACCAATGCGCGTACGCGCAAGGGCCCGGCCAAGGCCATCGCCGGCAAGAAGAAGTAAGTTTTCGAATCCAGTCGCGGCGTGTGGCGGAAGGGGATGACCCGTTCGCCACGCGCTTTTCGTTCCACAGGTGTAGCCGCTGGCATTACGGCGGCGTTTGAGATCTTCAGGAAAGGGACTCAATGGGCAAGGAAGCCACCCGCGTTCGTCGTCGTGAGCGCAAGAACATCGCCTCCGGCGTCGCGCATGTGAACTCGTCGTTCAACAACACGACCATCACCATCACCGACGCGCAGGGCAACACGATTGCCTGGTCGTCGGCCGGTACGATGGGTTTCAAGGGCTCGCGCAAGTCGACGCCGTACGCCGCGCAGGTCGCCGCCGAGGACGTCTCCAAGAAGGCGCAGGAGCACGGCATGCGCACGCTGGAAGTCGAAGTCGCCGGCCCCGGTTCGGGCCGCGAGTCAGCGCTCCGCGCGCTCCAGGCCGCAGGCTTCACCGTCACCTCGATCCGCGACGTGACCACGATCCCGCACAACGGTTGCCGTCCCCGTAAGCGCCGGCGCGTTTGATACCAAGTTGCGGGCCCATCGGCGCCCGCAATGACTTTACTAAGAAGCCGCGGGAGTGACCCGCGGCCTTTCTCCAACGCCAGTATTTGAACGATCAAATTGACTGGCCTGTATGGGTGAAACAGTGACGATCCAGAAAAATTGGCAAGAACTGATTCGGCCGAACAAGCTCCAGGTCACGCCCGGCAGCGATCCCTCGCGTTTCGCGACCATCGTCGCCGAGCCGCTCGAGCGTGGTTTCGGCCAAACCCTCGGCAACGCGCTGCGCCGCATCCTGCTCTCCTCGCTCCAGGGCGCGGCGGTGCAGTCGGTGCACATCGACGGCGTGCTGCACGAGTTCTCCTCGATCGCGGGCGTCCGTGAGGACGTCACCGACATCGTGCTCAACATCAAGGACATCTCGATCAAGATGCAGGGCGAAGGCCCCAAGCGTATGGTCGTGAAGAAGCAGGGCCCGGGCGTCGTCACCGCCGGCGATATCCAGACCGTCGGCGATGTGGTCGTGCTTAACCCCGATCTGCAGATCTGCACCCTCGACGAGGGCGCCGAGATCCGCATGGAGTTCACGGTCTCGACCGGCAAGGGCTACGTGCCCGCCGAGCGCAACCGTCCCGAGGACGCGCCGATCGGCCTGATCCCGGTCGACAGCCTGTACTCGCCGGTCCGCAAGGTCTCCTACAAGGTCGAGAACACCCGCGAGGGCCAGATCCTCGACTACGACAAGCTGACGATGACGATCGAGACCAACGGCGCGATCACGCCGGATGATTCCGTGGCCTACGCCGCGCGCATCCTGCAGGACCAGCTCAACGTGTTCGTCAACTTCGAAGAGCCGCGCAAGGAAGTCGCCCAGGAGATCATCCCGGACCTCGCCTTCAACCCGGCCTTCCTCAAGAAGGTGGACGAGCTCGAGCTGTCGGTGCGTTCGGCCAACTGCCTGAAGAACGACAACATCGTCTACATCGGCGACCTCGTGCAGAAGAGCGAGGCGGAAATGCTCCGCACCCCGAACTTCGGCCGCAAGTCGCTGAACGAGATCAAGGAAGTGCTGGCCCAGATGGGTCTGCATCTCGGCATGGAAGTGCCGGGCTGGCCGCCGGAGAACATCGACGAGCTCGCCAAGCGCTTCGAGGATCACTACTGAGCATTCGTCGTTCCGGGGCGATGCGGAGCATCGAACCCGGAACTCGAGATTCCGGGTTCGGCTCTGCGAGCCGCCCCGGAATGACTGAGAGCATAGTCCCGGAAAAGTGCGAAGCGGTTTTCCGATAGGGATCATGCTCAACCAAGAAAGCGAAAGCGCGTCGCGCTTTCGCGGGCGAACGCAGGCAGCCCACCTGAGCAACATGTCCGACGAACCGTCGCGGCAGTTTTAACGTAAGGACTACACACATGCGTCACGGCAAGGTTCATCGGAAGCTCAACCGCACGGCCGAGCACCGCCGCGCGATGTTCGCCAACATGGCGGCCGCGCTGATCAAGCACGAGCAGATCGTCACCACGCTGCCCAAGGCCAAGGAGCTCCGCCCGATCGTCGAGAAGCTCGTCACCCTCGGCAAGAAGGGCGGCCTGTCGCTGCGCCGCCAGGCGATCGCGGAGCTGCGCGACGTCGACATGGTCAGGAAGCTCTTCGATACGCTCGCGACCCGCTACAAGGACCGCCAGGGCGGCTACACCCGCATCATCAAGGCCGGCTTCCGCTACGGCGACAACGCCGCGATGGCCGTGATCGAGTTCGTCGATCGCGACGTCGACGCCAAGGGCCAGGATTCCGGTCCGGTGCAGGAGAAGGCAGCCGAGGCGGCGTAAGCTGTTTCTGCAGATATGTACTGAAAACGGCGCCCTCGGGCGCCGTTTTTTGTTCCCGGAATTGTGCGGATCCGCAGGACTATTCCTCCTTGATCCCCGCCTTTTGCGCGATGTCCTTCATTTCGGCGGTCTCCTTGCCGATGGCTGCCGCCCAATCGCTGTAGCGCGTGAAGCCCGGCTCGAAGCCGACCTTGGTGAAGCGCTCGGTCACGGACGGGCTGTTGATCGTCTCCTCCAGGGCTGCCGACAGCTTGTCGTGAACGGCCGGCGGCAGGCCCTTGGGAGTGACGACGGCGCCCCATGACGCGAAGTCGATATTGCCATAGCCGAGCTCGGCGAGCGTTGGTACGTCGGGCAGGAACGGCGTGCGTTTGGCCGAGAACACGGCGAGCACCTTGACCGTGCCGGCGTCGATCTGTGGCTTGACCGCGATGACAGTGTCGACGTGATACTGGATGTGTTTTCCGATCAGGTCGTTCATCGCCGGCGCGCTGCCCTTGTAGGGCAGGTGGACCATCTTGATTCCGGCGGCCGATTTGAACAGCTCGCCGGCAAAATGTGACACGGTCGCGACGCCGAACGATGCCAGCGACAGCTTGTCGGGATTGGCCTTCGCTTCGGTAACCAGCGCAGCCACGTCCTTGATCGGGTTGTCCTTGTAGGTGACCAGCACCAGCGTGATCTTGCCGACCTGGCCGAGCGGCTCGAAATCCTTGGCCGCGTCGTAAGGCACGCTTTCCTTCACGGCGGCCGGCAGCGTGAAGCTCGAGTTCGAGCTGAAGAACAGGGTATATCCATCAGGCGCCGAGCGCGCGACTTCCTTCGCCGCGATCGTGGTGCCGCCGCCGGGACGGTTCATGATGATCACGGGCTTGCCGAGCCGCGTCTCCAGCTCGCCGCCGATGATGCGCGCGACCACGTCCGAGGCGCCGCCCGGCGGGAAGGGGACGATCAATTGCAACGACTTTTCCGGATAGACCGCCTGAGCCGGTGCGGGCGCATTGCCAGCAATCAAACCGGCCACCCCGAGCACAACCGTTAAAGCCGTTCTTTTCATCGCGTTGCTTCCGTTTCCATGTGAGCAGGAGAATCTCGGAATGGCCAAGCAACAATCGTTCCAGCAGCGATGCGCGGCGTCCAAGGGGCGCAGGAAGAGCGCGGGCCCTCACTGCTTGGTGAGCACCGATTGCATCCCGATCCGCCGCGTCCGATATCCCCGTCATCGATCTGATGGAGATAGTGCATGAACATCGACCTTTCCGGAAAAACAGCGCTGGTGACCGGCTCGACCGCCGGCATCGGCCATGCCATCGCCAAGGGCCTTGCCGCCTCGGGTGCGAGCGTCGTCATCAACGGGCGCGGCCAGGACAAGGTCGATGCAGCCGTACGCAAGCTGGAAGCGACGGGCGCCAAGATCCGCGGCATCGCCGCGGACGTCTCCACTGCTGCGGGGTGCCAGGCGCTGGTGGCCGCTCTGCCCGAGGTCGACATCCTCATCAACAACGCGGGCATCTTCGAGCCGAAGGAATTTTTCGACATCCCCGACGAGGACTGGAGCCGCTTCTTCGAGGTCAACGTGATGAGCGGCGTGCGGCTGTCGCGGGCTTACATGAAGGGCATGCTCAAGCGCAACTGGGGCCGCATCGTCTTCATCTCTTCCGAGTC
Organism: Bradyrhizobium sp. STM 3561; assembly: GCF_045571455.1. Taxonomy (NCBI): domain Bacteria; kingdom Pseudomonadati; phylum Pseudomonadota; class Alphaproteobacteria; order Hyphomicrobiales; family Nitrobacteraceae; genus Bradyrhizobium; species Bradyrhizobium sp. STM 3561. The sequence continues at coordinate 3,776,655 of NZ_CP120695.1, read as the reverse complement.
CGGCCTCAACATTCCCGTCGAGATGATCCACTACGGCATGACCAAGACGGCCCAGCTTTCAGTTGCGCGCGGCCTCGCGCAGCTCACTCGCGGCACCGGCGTCACCGTCAACTCCGTGCTGCCGGGCCCGACCATGTCCGAAGGCGTCGAGACATTCGTGAAGGACCTCGCGAAGCAAAACGGGCAGTCCGTGGACGAGGCCGCGGCCAATTTCGTCAAACAGCATCGTCCGAGCTCTCTGATCCAGCGTTTTGCCAGCGTCGACGAGATCGCCAACATGGTTGTCTATGTCGCGTCCAAGGAAGCGTCCGCAACCAACGGCGCAGCGCTGCGCGCCGAGGGCGGCATCGTCAACACGATCGCCTGAGGTGGCGCATGGCGGCCTATGTGATTTCCGAAGTCGAGATGCGCGACCCCGACGGATTCGAGGCCTATCGCGCGCTCGCCGCCAAGACCATCGCGCAGTACGGCGGACGTTATCTCGTCCGCGGCGCGAGGGCCGAGCTTGCCGAAGGCAACCTGCCGCCGAAGGCCATCGTCATCGTCGAATTCGCCTCGATGACGAGGTTGAAGGAATGGTACACCTCGCCGGAATATGCCGAGGCGCTGAAGCTGCGGCGGACGGCGCTGGAGCGGCGTCTGATGTTCGTCGAGGGTGTGCCGCCGGCGTGAGAACTTTCTCGCGCAATGAAGCGTTGCTATGCTCGCCCGGTAGCCCAACCGGGAGAAGAGAATGCTTCAGTCGCGATTTAAGCTTTTCGGTTTTTTTCTTGCCCTGACGATCCTGTGGCCGCTTTCGCCCTCGCGTGCAGACCAACCGTTTCAGCGGCTCCTGCCGCTCCTGATCGATCTTGCCGGATGGGAAGGCGGCAAGGCGGACGGCATGTCGATGCAGATGTCGGAGGCCAGCATGACCACCGCGACGCGCGACTACACGCGCGGCTCAGCGCGAGTCCAGGCCGCAATCATGGTTGGGCAGGCGGCCACCGGCGCGCTGGCGCCGATCCAGAGCGGAATGAATATCCAGACGCCTGACGGTCACGTCATGTCGGCAACCATGCATGGCATGCAGGTGCTCAAGAACTATAACACCCCGCAGAAATCCGGCACGCTCATCGTGGCGCTCGGCAAGGACGCATTGTTCAATTTCTCCTTCGACGGCCTCAGTGAGGAGGAAGGGCTGGCGCTCGCTGAAAAATTCGACTGGAAGGCGCTCCAGACCGCAGCCCAGGCAAAGTAGGAGAGGGCGGGGCCAGCCACCTTGTAGAGACAGGTTCGTAGCTGGGTAGCCGGGCAGATGCGCGAGGTGCATCTGCTCGGCGTGTGTTTCCGCGGAAGCAGAAGAGGCGGGTTACGCCAGGCGAGCTGCGCTTTGCGCGTTCGCATGGCTAACTCATCACTCGGCGTAGCCCACCACTGCCCTACGAGGTCTTCGCCTACCACCCCTCCAGCACGATCTTGCCGCGTGACTTGCCGCTCTCGAGCAGCGCGTGCGCGCGCTTGAGGTTGGCGGCGTTGATGGTGCCAAAGGTCTGGTCGAGCGTGGTGCGCAACACGCCCTTGTCGATGAGGTCGGCGACATCGTTGAGCAGATGATGCTGCGCGATCATGTCGGGCGTCTGGAACGAGGAGCGCGTGAACATCGATTCCCAGTGCACCGAGATCGCCTTGCCCTTGAACGTGCTCATGGTGAACTCGGGCGGATCGTCGATCAGGCCGAACCGTCCCTGCGGCGCCATCAAATCGGCGATCGCCTTATAGTGCTGATCGGTGAAGGTGAGGCTTGCGACCAGCGCGACCGGCGGCAGCTTGAGCTTCTCAATCTGCTCCTTCATCGGTTTGCCGTGGTCGATCACTGCATGGGCGCCGAGATCGAGGCACCATTTTTGCGATTCAGGCCGCGTTGCGGTGGCGAGCACGGTCAATCCGGTGAGGCGGCGCGCGAGCTGGATCAGGATCGAGCCGACGCCGCCGGCTCCGCCCGTGATCAAGAGCGTGCGCGGATCGACGCTTTTGCCGGGCACGGCGCCGAGACGGTCGAACAGCAATTCCCACGCTGTGATGGAGGTGAGGGGAAGGGCTGCTGCCTGCGCGAACGAGAGCGACTTCGGCTTGTTGCCGACGATGCGCTCGTCGACCAGGTGGAACTCGGCGTTGGTGCCCTGGCGCAGGATCGAGCCGGCATAAAACACCTCGTCACCCGGCTTGAAGAACGTCACGTCGGGGCCGACGGCATCGACCACGCCGGCCGCGTCATAGCCGAGGATCTTCGTCTCGCCCTCGGGCGGGGCGGCGCGCTTGCGCACCTTGTAATCCACCGGATTGGCCGAGATCGCCTTCACGGCGACGCGAATGTCGCGCCCCTTGGGCTCAGGCTTTGCGGTCTCGAAATCGATCAGTGAATCCGCGTCCTCGATCGGAAGCGATTTCTTGTAGCCGACGGCCTTCATGGCTTGTCTCCATCAGATGGCGTGTTCGCCCGCCGCTCTAACTGTCGCCCTGGCCTCAATTTGGCAAGTACTGTAAATTTGGGGATATAGTCCCTGTTTGGATACTATTGGGAAATCACGCATGAAACGGCGCAATTTTGCTCGTCGTCCCGGCTGCTCCGTCGAGGCGACTCTGGACCTGATCGACGGCAAGTGGAAGGGCGTAATCCTCTATCACCTGCAGAGCGGAACCCAGCGCTTCGGTGAATTGCGCCGCCGGATGCCCGGCATCACCCAGCGCATGCTGACAAAACAGCTTCGCGCGCTGGAGGAGGACAATCTCGTCATCCGCAAGGTCTATGCCGAGGTGCCGCCGCGCGTGGAGTATTGCCTGTCGGAGCTGGGTGAGAGCCTCAAGCCTGTCATCGACATCCTGAAGGCCTGGGGCGAGAGCCATCAGGAGCGGCTGTCCTGCGCGCCGCCGCCGCCGGTCGTGAAGAAGAAGCGCGCGGCGTAACTGGTTGAACGGCGCCGTCGTTCTTCACCTCTCCCCAGCGGGGAGAGGTCGAATTGCGAAGCAATTCGGGTGAGGGGGTACCGTCGTCTCCGATGCGACGTAACCCCTCACCTGCGCCTTCGGCGCGACTTCTCCCAATGGGAGAGGTGTAGAGTCTCAGAACGCGAACTGCGTGCGCATCGCCACCGCGTCGAACTTCGAGCCGACATCGGCGGTCGAGAGCGGCGAGGCCTGTCGCGACACCGTTCCGTGCAAATAGTCGAGCATGAAGCGCACATTGCCGTTGACGTACCAGTTGAGCGCGAGCGTGTAGACGGTCTGCCGGCCGCCGGCGACGCCGGTCGCGGTTCCCAACTGATTGTTGAGGTCGACCGTCGAGAAGCGTCCCGCGATCTCCCATGCACCCCAGCCGCCACCGTCGAGCGAGAACGGATGCGCCGGCTTGACGCCGTTATAGGCCGCGTTCGCCGCATTGTAGGTCCGGCCTTCGCCCGTCAGCACGTAGCCGGCCTGCGCATAGCCGCCCTGGAATTTCAGGCTCGGTGCGCCGACGAGAGGCACACCGGTGTTGGCGGTGCGATCCACATTGTACCAGAAATACTCGCCCTGGACAATGAACGGCCCGTAGGTCGCCGCCGCCTCGACGCTGTAGACCTGGGCGCCTGAGGCATTGGCGATGGCGCCGGTGGAGATCAGCGTGCTCGGGTCGAGACGCAACTCCGGACGATCGCTGAGCGTGACCGTCTGGGTGTTGGCGATCAAGTTACGCGGCGGTTGGATCAGCCATTGCGCGTCGGCGCCGATATGGACCGAATAGTCCTTGCCGCTAACGGGATTGCCGGCGACACGCGCCACGGCGCCATATTGCTCGCTCGTGCCCGCGGGGGCAGCGCTCGAGGCGGAATGGATCGCACCGGTCGATGGTCCCGTGACATAGCCGCCGATCCAGAGCTGATCGTTGAACCAGCGCGCACCGGCTGCGGAGCGGAAGTCGCCGGCGGCGATATTGGTCGCGATCACGCCGGGCGAGGCGCGCTCCATGAACATGATGTCGTTGGAGCTCGTGGCCTCGTCCAGGGTGTAGGGCAGGTCCATGATGCCTGCCTCGATCGCCATCCGTCCGCCGAACGGCTTCAGGCCCGTGTAGCTGAGATAGGCGTTCTCGACGCCGGAGACGCCGCCGCCCGGCAGCGATCCCGGCGCGGCGCCGCCGAATCCGTCGGAGGAGCCGCCGAAGTCGTAGATCAGCGCAAAATTCCAGTCATTGAGGAATTTGCCGGTGACGCCGATGCGTGCGCGGCGGACGTTCTCGCCGCTGTCGAGCTTTTGCGGCACGGTAGCTGCCGTGTTTGGACGGTAGTCGTAGCCGCCGACATCCCAGTGCACGCGGCTGGTGATGGCAACGCAGTTGGCCTCATCGGCGGTGCAGATGGTCGGCCGGTTGTTCGGCATCGTCACCACGACCCCTGACGGATGCGCCGGTCCCTTGAGCGGGATTGCCGCGTTGGCGTTGGCGACGACCGCCTTCGCCTCGGAACGTGCTTCGGCCTTCGCCTCGGCCCTGGCCTTCGCTGTCGCGGCGGTGTTTGCCGCGGTCTGGCTTTGTAGCTTGTCGAGCTTCTGCTCCAGCAGCTTCAGCTGCTGCTTCAGCAGCGCAATTTCCTGCTCGCTGCTGCTTGCCGATTGGGCCTGGGCCTGCGAGGCCGCCAGCACGCCGGCGAGACCAATCGCCGTGGCTGCAATTCTTGTCCTGCTCACGTTACGCCTCCATCGTTTGACGAACTTCCCCAAGTCACTTGCCAAGTCACTTCCCAAGTCATTTCCCAAGTCACTTCCCAAGTCACTTCCCAAGTCACTTCCCAAGTCACTTCCCAAGTCGCGAACGGAGAGCCTAGGTGTGATCGATGACTGCCCCGCGACGCTGCGCCCGGTTGCGTGGGTTCCCACTGGTGTTAATTCGCTGCAACCGAATCCGCTTCTCACCACAATGCTGGATGATGCGCATCATGCCAATGGACAGTCTGGCCAAATTGCCGATTCGCACACTGGGCTTGCAGGCCGGACACACCGGAAAAAGGGGGCGAATATTGCCGTCCGGCGCCCTTCTATTGAGGGGCGAACGCGCCTATATTCCGGCGTCTTTTCCAAGAGGTAGGAATGTTTCGATCGACCTGGACTGCCGCCGTCACCGCATTGTGCATGGCCTTTTCGGCCCATTTCAATCCGGCCTCAGCGCAGGACCGCCGCGTCCCGTCGTCCCCGGCCGAGCTGCGGCTGTCCTATGCGCCGATCGTGCAGCGGGTGCAGCCGGCGGTCGTCAACGTCTATGCCGCCAAGGTGGTGCAGAACCGCAATCCGCTGCTGGACGACCCGATCTTTCGCCGCTTCTTCGGCGTGCCGGGCCAGCAGCCCGAGCAGATGCAGCGCTCGCTCGGTTCCGGCGTGATCGTCGATGCCTCCGGCCTCGTCGTCACCAACGTGCACGTCATCGAGGGCGCGGACCAGGTCAAGGTGTCGCTGTCGGACAAGCGCGAGTTCGAGGCCGAGATCCTGCTCAAGGATTCCCGCACCGATCTCGCCGTGCTGCGCCTGAAGGACACCAAGGAGAAATTCCCGACCCTCGACTTCACCAATTCCGACGAATTGCTCGTCGGCGACGTCGTGCTCGCGATCGGCAATCCTTTCGGCGTCGGGCAGACCGTGACCCACGGCATCATCTCGGCGCTCGCGCGCACGCAGGTCGGCATCACCGACTACCAGTTCTTCATCCAGACCGATGCGCCGATCAATCCCGGCAATTCCGGCGGCGCCCTGGTCGACATGAGCGGCAGGCTCGCCGGCATCAACACGGCGATCTATTCGCGCTCCGGCGGCTCGCAAGGCATCGGCTTTGCGATTCCCGCCAACATGGTGCGCGTCGTCGTCGCCTCCGCCAAGAGCGGCGGCAAAGCGGTGAAGCGGCCATGGCTCGGGGCAAAATTGCAAGCGGTGACACCGGAGATCGCCGAAAGCCTCGGCCTGCGCTCGCCGACCGGTGCACTGGTCGCAAGCGTGGTGCCGAATGGCCCCGCGGCGAAGGCCGGCTTGAAGTCCTCCGACCTCATCACCGGGATCGACGGCCAGACCGTGGATGATCCCAACGCTTTCGACTACCGCTTCGCCACCCGTCCGCTCGGTGGCACCGCGCAAATCGACGTGCAGCGCGGCAGCAAGCCGGTCAAGCTGACCGTGGCGTTGGAGACCGCACCCGACACCGGGCGCAACGAGCTCGTCATCACCGCGCGGTCGCCGTTCCAGGGCGCGAAGATTGCGACCATCACGCCGGCGGTCGCTGACGAGCTGCATCTGGATGCCGACACCGAAGGCGTGGTGATCACCGATATCGGCGGCGATACCGCGGCCGCAAGTGTCGGCTTCCAGAAGGGTGACATCATCCTCGCCGTCAACAACCAGAAGATCGGCAGGACCGGCGACCTCGAGAAGGCCGCAGGCGAGCGGCCGCGGCTCTGGCGCATCACGCTGGTGCGCGGCGGCCAGCAGATCAACGTCACGCTGGGCGGATGAGTCCGAAGCGACCACAGCAGACGCCGACTCTCTTTGCCGCGGCAGGGCTCGACCACGAGGCTCCGCATCCGCTGCCGGACCGGCTACGTCCGCGCACATTGTCGGAGGTCGTCGGCCAGGACCACATCCTCGGCCCCGACGGTGCGCTGACGCGCATGCTGGAGACGCGCACGCTCGGCTCGCTGATCTTCTGGGGCCCGCCGGGTACCGGTAAGACCACGGTGGCGCGGCTGCTGGCGGACGCGACGGATTTGCATTTCGAGCAGATTTCGGCGGTGTTCTCCGGCGTCGCCGATTTGAAGAAGGCCTTCGATGCCGCGCGCGCCCGCCGCGAGATGGGCAAGGGCACGCTGCTCTTCGTCGACGAGGTGCATCGCTTCAACCGCGCCCAGCAGGATTCGTTCTTGCCCGTGATGGAAGACGGCACCGTCGTCTTGGTCGGCGCCACCACCGAGAATCCATCCTTCGAACTCAACGCGGCGCTTCTGTCCCGTGCACGCGTGCTGGTGTTTCGCTCGCTCGATGCTGCTGCGATCGAAAAATTGTTCGCGCATGCTGAAGCGGTCGAGGGCAAGAAGCTGCCGCTCGATGCCGAGGCGCGTGCGGTGCTGGTGCGGATGGCTGACGGCGATGGCCGCGCCTCGCTGACGCTTGCCGAAGAGGTCTGGCGTTCGGCGCGAGCGGACGAGATTTTCAATGCCGCGCAGTTGCAGGAGATCCTGCAGCGCCGTGCGCCGATCTACGACAAGTCGGCCGACGGCCATTACAACCTGATTTCGGCACTGCATAAGTCGGTGCGCGGCTCCGATCCCGACGCCGCGTTGTATTATCTTGCGCGCATGCTGGATGCCGGCGAGGATCCGCTGTTCCTGGCCCGCCGCGTCGTGCGCATGGCGGTCGAGGACATCGGACTTGCAGATCCGCAGGCGCTCGTCATCGCCAATGCCGCCAAGGACGCCTTCGACTTTCTCGGCCATCCCGAAGGCGAGCTCGCGATTGCGCAGGCTGTCGTCTACCTCGCCACCGCGCCGAAATCGAACGCCGTCTACACCGCTTTCGGCACCGCGATGCAAGTTGCCAAGCAGGCCGGCTCGCTGCTGCCGCCAAAGCACATCCTCAATTCCCCGACCAAGCTGATGAAGTCGGAAGGTTACGGCACCGGTTACGAATACGACCACGACGCCCCGGATGCCTTCTCAGGCCAGGACTACTTCCCGGAAGCCCTTGGCCGCCAGACCTTCTACGACCCGCCCGAGCGCGGCTTCGAGCGCGAGATCCGCAAGCGGCTGGATTACTGGGCCAAGCTGCGCAAGGAGCGGGGCGGCTCGCGCTAGAGGCGACCATTTCGTCGTGACGAAAGGCCGCTTTTAGGCTAGGCAGGCAATCATGAGCCGCCGCATCAAAAGAATGAATCCAAGGCCCCGTTCGCGTGACGAGCGTGAGGACGCGCGTCCGCATCAGACGCGCGGCGCGAAGAAGGTGGGGTCGCGTCCGGGCGGCAAGCCCGGCAGCAAGCCACCCCGCTTTGCGGGCGAGCACGCCGAGCGGCGTACGCCCAAAGTTATGTTGGAAAAAGCTGCGCCGGCAAAACCGGTCGAAGCATTGCTGCCGACCAAGGTGCAGACCGTCACCGTGACGGCGGACGAGAACAACATGCGCGTCGATCGCTTCCTCGAAGCGCGCTTTCCCGGCCTGTCGTTCTCCCACATCCAACGCGTCGTCCGCAAAGGCGAGCTGCGCGTCGACGGCAAGCGCGTCGACAGCAAGGACCGTCTGGAGGAGGGACAGAGCGTCCGCATTCCTCCGTTGAAGCTCGACGCGCCGAAGGTGGTCGGCGAGCTTTCGGAAGCTGCGCAGAAGACGCTCAAGGCGCTGAAGGAGATGACGATCTGGGAGGACGACGACGTCCTCGTCCTGAACAAGCCTGCCGGCCTTGCGGTGCAGGGCGGCTCGGGCATGACACGCCACATCGACCAGATGCTGGAGGTGATGCGCGACGCCAAGGGCCAGAAGCCGCGCCTCGTGCACCGCATCGACCGGGAGACGTCGGGCTGTCTCCTGATCGCCAAGACGCGCTTTGCCGCCTCGCATCTGACCGGCGCGTTCCGCTCGCGCTCGGCGCGAAAGGTCTATTGGGCTCTGGTGCCCGGTCTGCCCAAGCCCAAGCAGGGCCGCATCTCGACCTTCCTGGCGAAAGAGGAGGGCGAGGAGGACACCATCATGCGCATCGCCCAGCATGGCGATGAAGGCGCAAGCCACGCGGTGACCTATTATGCGGTGGTCGAGACCGCCGGCAACAAGCTGACCTGGGTCTCGTTGAAGCCGGTGACCGGCCGCACCCACCAGCTGCGCGCCCACATGGCTCATATCGGCCATCCCATCGTTGGCGATCCCAAATATTTCAATATCGAGAACTGGCAGCTGCCGGGTGGTTTGCAAAACCGGCTGCATCTCTTGGCGCGGCGCATCGTCATTCCGCATCCGCGCGGCGGCGTGATCGACGCCACCGCGCCGTTGCCGCCACACATGCAGCAGTCGTGGAACCTGCTCGGGCTTGACGCAGCCAGATTTGATCCGATCGAAAACGCGCCTGAAGAATAGCTGAGTTGAACGGGAGCGGTCGCAGCACAACATATGGCCCATGAAACGGCTCTCGATCTGTCTCATGGCTTCGATCGCGCTGCTCATGGGGCATGGGGCTCAGGCACAATATGTGTTGCCGGCCCCCTCGCAGGTCGTTCCGCCGCCTTCGTCGCCACCGCCGCCGAAGATCGAGGCGCCGAAGGTTCCGCGGCTCGATGCGCCGCCGAGTTACAACGATCGGCCGCTTCCGCGTAATTCGTTCAGCGATCGCGTCTCGAAGTGCCTCGACGACGCTGCAGCCGCAGGACTGGGCCCGGCCGATCGCGGCACTTATGCGCGCAGTTGCGCGAACTAGCAGCTCCATCGTCATCGTGGCGAAGCCACGACGGCACTGGTAACTTGGTTGACGACAAGGGATCGAAACACCGACATGCGCGAATTGTTCGATGAAGCTGCGGGGCAATCCCCGACCGATCCGCGCGAGGCGGCACGCCAATCGGCACGTCCGCCGCAGCGCAAGCGCTTCTACCAGGAGGCGGGCGTGAGCGAGGCCGAGGGCGGGTATGTCGTTGTGCTCGACGGCAAGCCGATCCGCACGCCGTCCGGTCGTCAGGTGGTGATCCCTTCGCGCGAGCTCGCGGATGTAGTCGCCGCCGAATGGGCAGCCCAGGGCGAGACGATCGATCCCCTGGCCATGCCGCTGACGCGGATAGCCAACAGTGTGGTGGAGGGAGTCGTCGACCGCGTCGAGCTCGTCAGCGCCGACCTCGCAAAATATTTCGAGTCTGACCTGCTGTTCTATCGTGCCGGCCATCCCGAGGGACTGGTCGCCCGCGAGGCCGCGCACTGGGATCCCGTGCTGTTCTGGGCCGCGGAGACGCTGGGCGCGCATTTCATCCTGTCCGAGGGCATCATGCATGTGAAGCAGCCGGAGGAGGCCGTTCGGGCCGCACGCGCCGCGCTGCCGCAGGATGCCTGGTCGGTCGCCGCGCTCCACGTGGTGACCACCCTGACCGGCTCGGCGCTGCTGGCGCTGGCGCTCGCCCATGGCGCGCGGGACGCCGGCCAGGTCTGGGCCGCCGCCCATGTCGATGAGGACTGGAACGCCGAGCAATGGGGCGTGGACGAGGAAGCAGCTGAACGTCGGGCCGTCCGCCTCAGGGATTTCGAGGCGGCCGTGGCGGTGCTGGCGGCCGTAAGACCGCCCACAGGTCCTTAACGAGAGGTTTACGACGCAGCGTTAGGGTAGCCGGCGCTCCCCAAGGCTCTTGAAATGCCGACGCCGGTCACCTCCATCGTTCCCGTCAGCGCCGCAAGCCCCTTGGCTGACGCGGCGACACCTGATCTTGTCATTCAAGCCGGCAGTGTCGTCGATGCCAGGGTGGTCAGCGTCCTCGCCGATAATCTGGTGCGGATCGCGATCGCAAATCTATCGCTCGAGGTGATGTCGGAAGTCGCGCTGTCGCCCGGGCAGAATCTCCAGCTGGCGGTGTCGCAGCAGGACGGTACCATCCGCCTCGCCATCGTGGGCGGGGCAGGCGAGGCGTCCGCCGACCTGGTCACGCTGACGCCGCGTGCGGCCTCGCTGGTGGAGAGCCCGCCGCTTGCGCCATCGGCTGGCGCAGCACGCAGCACGCTGACGCCTTCGGAGCAGGTCGCCGTCACGGTGGCTTCGGCCGAGGCCGTCACCAGGCAGGGCAGCCAGGCGCCGCTGTTTGCCAATCTGGCCTCCGTCGTCACCGGCAGTCATCTGCCCCCGGGGTTGAAGCAGGCGGTGCTGGACGTGCTGGCGCAGCAGACGCCGCTCGACACCGGCCTCGGTGGCGGCGATATCGAATCGGCCTTCCAGAAATCAGGGCTTTTCCTGGAGGCTTCGCTCGCCGCGGGCGCGACGCCGTCGTCTGGCACAATGCCCGATTTGAAAGCGGCGCTGCTGGTGCTGCGCCAGGCACTGGCCACGATTGAGACCGCGGTGCCGCCGACGCAGGGCACCTTGGTTCCGACTGGCGCCGCGGGGACACCGCAGGCCGGCGCCGCACCGGCGGCAGCAGGTGAGCCGGCGCAGGCCGCATCGCCAGCAACCGAACTCGCCCAACAGCCGCAAGTGCCGCGCAGCGCCAATCCCGCGGCTGCCGTGCTCGCCGACATCGCAGGTGGCGTTTCGCAGGCGGCGACACGGACCATGTCCGCAGGTCTTGCCGCGAGCCTTCTGCAAGAGGTTGCGCAAAACCTGCCGCGCCTGACCGGCAACGCGCCGGGAGCCAACAAGGCCGTGCCGGATGGCGATATCCTCGAGGCCGCACACGCGCCGCCGCCGCCATTCCGCGGTGCATTGCCCGCGCCGCAGTCCATCGCCGCGCCATCGCTCGCGCCGGATACGCCGCTCGCTGCCATCGTGCATCGCCTGCTCGACGATACCGATGCCGCGATCGCGCGGCAGACGCTGTTGCAAGTTGCCTCGCTTCCCGATCGCACCGATGCCAGCGGGCATCGCATCGATCCGGCCGTGCCGCAGTGGAATTTCGAGATTCCCTTCGCAACCCCGCAGGGCACCGCGATGGCGCAGTTCGAGATCTCGCGCGATGGGGGCAACGAGCCCGCCGATCCCGCCAAGCGCGCCTGGCGCGCGCGCTTTTCGCTTAATGTCGAGCCGGCGGGGCCCGTGCATGCGCTGATCACGCTGAACGGCGACAAGACCTTCGTGCGGATGTGGGCGGAGCGGCCGGCAACGGCGCAGCAGCTCCGTGCGGGCGTCGGTGAGCTCAGCCGGGCATTGACGAGGGCCGAGCTCAACCCCGGTGATATCGTGGTCCGCGACGGCGCGCCGCCGCAACCGGCGCCGGCCCGCGCCGGCCACTTCCTGGATCGAGCGACATGAGCGATCCATCCAGGCTCGCGATCGCGCTGCATTACGAGAAGGGTTCTGGCGCGCCTGTCGTCGTCGCCAAGGGCAGGGGCACGATCGGCGAAAAGATCGTCGAGATCGCCAAAGCGCACGACATCCCGATCGAGGAGAACGAAATTCTGGCCGGCGCGCTGTCCAAGGTCGAGCTCGGTGAGGAGATTCCGCCGGATCTCTACAAAGCCGTCGCCGAGGTGCTGGTGTTCGTGCTGCGGCTGTCGGGCCGGGGACGCTAGCACGCTGTCATCGTTTGACCAGATATCGGCGGCATTGTAGCCGTCCCTTTCATGGCTCAATGGACACCGCCCTTGCTCACCCGCCGCTCCACCCTCGGCCTCCTCGCCGCAACCGCGATCCTGCCGCTACCTGCGCGCGCTCATGTCGCGCCGCCGCGCAACGAAATCCGCGACACACTTGCAAGACGCTTCACCGATCTCGGTACGTCAGGCACCTTCGTCGGCTACAAGGTCGAGGACTATCTGATCGTCGCCAGCGACAAGGAGCGCTCGGGCGAGGGCAAGTTGCCGGCCTCGACCTTCAAGATTCCGAACTCGCTGATCGCGCTGGAGACCGGTGTCGTCGCCGATCCCGACAAGGACGTATTTCCCTGGGACGGCGTCAAGCGTCCGATCGAGGCCTGGAACAAGGATCACACGCTGCGCAGCGCGATCGCGGTCAGCGCGGTGCCGGTCTATCAGGAGATCGCGCGCCGCATCGGCCAGGAGCGTATGCAAAAATATATCGACGAGTTCGACTACGGCAATCGCGACATCGGCGGCGGCATCGACCAGTTCTGGCTCACGGGTGCTCTGCGCATCGATCCGGTTGAACAGATCGATTTCGTCGATCGGCTGCGCCGCCGTGCGCTGCCGATCAGCAAGCGCAGCCAGGATCTCGTCGCCGACATCCTGCCGGTGACCAAGGTCGGCGACAGCGTCATCCGCGCCAAGTCCGGATTGCTGGGGGCCGAGCGCGGTGAGCCGTCATTGGGCTGGATGGTCGGCTGGGCCGAGAAGGGCGAGGCGCACACCGTATTCGCGCTCAACATGGATTGCCGCGAGCAGCGGCTCATCGCCGAGCGAATGCCGCTGACGCAGGCGTGTCTCGCCGAGATTGGCGCGATCTAGCGCCGATTGAGCGCCAACGAAACTCCCGTGACATTGGTGCCCTGTGGGCGGATCGAGATGCTCTGGCGGCTTCCCCGCGTCGTCAGCGACAGATTGGCCGAAAAGTTGTTGCCGCGCGCGGCTGCGTCGACATGGTCTCCGACCGCGCGCCCCGAGATCGTGCCGGATGCGTTGCGCGTGGCTTCGCTCCATGAGCCGGAAATGGCGCCGCCGCGATATTCGACATCGCCCGTGAGATCGAAATTGTAGCTTTCGCTGGCGCATCTCAGATTGAGCCGAAGCTCGGTGCCGCTTGCGGCGACGTTGTAGGCTGCGCGGCAGCGCAGGCGCTCTTGCCCGCCATCGGTCGTGCTCAGCGTGCCGCCGCCCGACCATGTGCCGGCCATGGCGACAAACGGAGATGCCGCAGCCTGGGCTGCATCAGCCCTACAAGGAAGGCACAGCGCCGTCATGAGTAGGCCTGCCCGCGCAATACCATATCCTGTCATTTGCGGATCTCCATCGTAGGGATTTGACCGTTCCAACGCGCGAACCGGACAACGGTTCTTGGAGGTCCGCCGGTTTCGCCGAGGCTGCCGGGTTGGCCTCGCGACCGGGAAAGGGGACAATGATGCCTGGGCGGACTTCCTGATGAGATCTTTTGCCCTGCGGGAACGTGCTGGCTCCTCATGGTGAGGGGCCCGCGCGCATCCGCCTCAGGCCGAGTCGGCCGTCTTCTTCGCCGTCAGCGCCTGGTCGATCGCAAATCCGCCGATCTCGCTCATCGCCTGCGAGATGACATCGCCTCTGCCGGCAAAGCCGTTCGAGAGGTAATCGAATTGCGTGCGCGCCTGCCGCAGCACTTCGATCGGCACGGAGACGACGGTGTCGTTGAAGCCGTCGACGGAGGCGCGCAGCGCCTCCAGCTCGGCGGTGAGCCTGCGGATATGGCTTTCCGCATCCTGCATCAGACAGAGCAGCTTGCCGCGCTCGTCATCGAATGCGGTGCGCTCGGCGGCGGCAGCGCTGGTCACCTCCGTGAGCTGCGTCCGCATCGTCTCGATCTGCCCGATCATGGCATCGGAGGCGAGCTCGGCGGCCTCATGCAGCTCCGCATGGCGTCTGCTTTCTTGCTGCGCCTCGTGAAACAGCCGCTCCGCCGACATTGCCCGCTGTGACAGCGATTGGATCAGGCTCGCTGCGCGCAGCAGCTTCTCGCCGTTGCGCCCTGACACCATGCTGGCCATTCTCCGCAGGAAGTCGATGGTTTCGGACGCGCTGTTCGGCGGCAGGGGGACGACCGTCGCGGACATGTGTGAATGCCAAAAGGGGCCAGTCGGGCGCGATGACCGCCGCCGTACCGACTGAGCTCACGCTACATTCGGCGCCTGTCCGCGAGTTGCAGCAAGCCTGAATCGGCTGATCCGGTCAACGGAAAGCCGTGGCAAAATTGCCGTCCCGTCCGCCGCCAAGACCGAGAGGTCAGGTCCTGTCCTGCCGTCCGATCCGCCCGAGATGGGTGAAGCCGAAGCCGGCCGAATATTTCAGGCCATAGCCCAGCGCCCGGTCGATGCCGATATGGGCGAGCCAGATCAAGGCGATGGACAAGGTGAGGGGCGAGGCAAGGCCGAAGCCCAGCGTCATCAGCGTAACCGGCGCCATGTAGCTGTGGGCAGCGTTGTAGACGATCGCGCCGAACCTCGCGTCCGACAGGTAGGCGAGGAAGCACAAGTCCGGCGCCAGGAAGAGCAGCAGGTAGAGCATCCAGGAGCCGCCCCAGGCGGCGTAGAGCAGGGTCATGCCTGCAAACAGCGTCAGCCCCTCCAGCCGCAAGAGCAGCCTGACGCCGCCGGTCGCCGTGCCGGTCTCGGCTACGCCCTCATCCATGGTCCGCCTCTTCGTGCCAAAACTCTGTAATTCCTTGCGCTTTCCCGCTACGGCAGGGCAGCCCTGCGACCGCGAAAGCGGCTTTCCGGCCCGCAAAATGCCGTGTTAGAACCCCGCATCACTTAAGACCTGGCGGGAGCAAATGAAACACATTCTGGACGCCCTTGAAGATCGTCGTGCCGGCGCCAAGCTCGGCGGCGGGGAGAAGCGCATCGAGGCGCAGCACGCCCGCGGCAAGCTGACGGCGCGCGAGCGCATCGAGCTTTTGCTCGACAAGGGATCGTTCGAGGAGTTCGACATGTTCGTCGAGCACCGCTCCACCGAGTTCGGCATGGAGAAGACCAAGGTGCCGGGCGATGGCGTCGTCACCGGCTGGGGCACCGTCAACGGCCGCAAGACCTTCGTCTTCGCCAAGGACTTTACCGTGTTCGGCGGCTCGCTGTCCGAGACCCACGCGCTGAAGATCACGAAGCTCCAGGACATGGCGATGAAGGCGAGGGCGCCCATCATCGGCCTCTATGACGCCGGCGGCGCCCGCATCCAGGAAGGCGTTGCCGCGCTCGCCGGCTATTCCTACGTGTTCCGCCGCAACGTGCTGGCCTCGGGCGTGATCCCGCAGATCTCCGTCATCATGGGCCCCTGCGCCGGCGGCGACGTCTATTCGCCGGCGATGACCGACTTCATCTTCATGGTGAAGAACACCTCTTACATGTTCGTCACCGGCCCCGACGTGGTGAAGACCGTGACCAATGAGGTCGTCACCGCCGAAGAGCTCGGCGGCGCCTCGGTGCACGCCACGCGCTCCTCGATCGCGGACGGCGCCTTCGAGAATGACGTCGAGACGCTGCTGCAGATGCGGC
The DNA here is from genome assembly GCF_045571455.1 of Bradyrhizobium sp. STM 3561. Taxonomy (NCBI): domain Bacteria; kingdom Pseudomonadati; phylum Pseudomonadota; class Alphaproteobacteria; order Hyphomicrobiales; family Nitrobacteraceae; genus Bradyrhizobium; species Bradyrhizobium sp. STM 3561. The sequence continues at coordinate 3,760,807 of NZ_CP120695.1, read as the reverse complement.
GCCTGATCGATTTCCTGCCGTCCAACAACACCGACGGCGTGCCGGAATGGCCGAGCTTCGACTCCATCGAGCGGGTCGACATGTCCTTGGACACGCTGATTCCCGATAATCCGAACAAGCCTTACGACATGAAGGAGCTGATCCTGAAGGTCGTGGACGAGGGCGATTTCTTCGAGATCGCGGAAGCCTTCGCCAAGAACATCGTCACCGGCTTCGGCCGCATTGCGGGGCGCACCGTCGGCTTCGTCGCCAACCAGCCGATGGTGCTGGCCGGCGTGCTCGACAGCGACGCCTCGCGGAAAGCCGCGCGCTTCGTCCGCTTCTGCGATGCCTTCAACATCCCGATCGTCACCTTCGTCGACGTGCCGGGCTTCCTGCCGGGCACGAGCCAAGAATATGGCGGCCTGATCAAGCATGGCGCCAAGCTCTTGTTCGCGTACTCGCAGTGCACCGTGCCGCTGGTCACCATCATCACCCGCAAGGCCTATGGCGGCGCCTTCGACGTCATGGCCTCCAAGGAGATCGGCGCCGACATGAACTACGCCTGGCCGACCGCCCAGATCGCGGTGATGGGCGCCAAGGGCGCGGTCGAGATCATCTTTCGCAGCGACCTCGGCGATCCCGACAAGATTGCCGCAAGAACCAAGGAATACGAGGACCGCTTCCTGTCGCCGTTCATCGCGGCCGAGCGCGGCTACATCGACGACGTCATCATGCCGCACTCGACGAGGAAGCGGATCGCAAGGGCATTGGCGATGCTGAAGGACAAGAAAACGGAAATGCCGGCGAAGAAGCACGACAATTTGCCGTTGTGAGGAGGTCACAGGCGCTTTTATGTACAAAACCGCATGGTGCCTCGAATGGACGGTTGGGGGCAAGCTGCCTGGCTGAGAATGACCTAGCGACGACGCTCCATCCGCAATCGAGCTCCTAATCTTGAAATCCAATGACCGAAGACGATCTGACCGATGAAATTTCACAGATCGAAGATCGGATCGAGGCGCTCGCCGAGATCGCCGACCGGTGCCGCAAATACATCCTGGCGTCCAAGATTGCCATCGGTGGCGGGGCGGCGCTGCTGCTCGTTACGATCCTCGGCCTGTTTGGCTTCGGTCAGACCGCGGCGCTCGGCTCGATCGCGTTGGTTCTTGGTGGGATCGTCTCGCTCGGCTCGAACATCAGCACGTTGCGGCAGACGGAAGACGCCATCGGTGCCGCCGAGGCGCGGCGTTCAGCGTTGATCGGCAGCATCGATCTTCGTGTGGTCGCCGATACGCCGCTCAAGCTGGTGTGAGGCGCCTTCACGAGCCTCGCGCCTTATCCGCCGCCGCGAAATGAGCGATCTGGTCGGCGCGCGCCTTGACGAACGCCGGCCGCGCCGTGGCGCGCGTCACGTAGGCGCGGCAGGCTGGGCTGTTCGCCAGTCCCTCAAAGCGATCGACCACCCGGAGCACGTCTGCCATCAGGATGTCGGCGATGGAGAAGGGGCCCGCCAGCCATTCGCGGGCAGCCAGCACCGGCTCGAGGTGCTTGAGGCGGAGCTTTAAGAAGTCGTCTACGAACTTCACGGCAGGCGAACCGTCGTCAATGCCCATGAATTTGTACATGGTCCAGGGCAGGCTGGGCATCTCCACTGAATTGAGCGCCGCGAACACCCACTTCGTCGCCTCGTTGCGGCCGCGCGGATCTGCTGGCAGCAACGTCTCGCTGAGTTCGCCGAGATGCAGCAGGATCGCGCCACTCTCGAAGATCGAGAGGTCGCCGTCGGTCAGCCACGGTACCTGGCCGAAGGGCTGGTGCGAAAGATGCGCCGCGCCGCGATCGCCGAACGGCACGCTGGCGACGCGATAGGGCAGGGCGGCTTCTTCCAGTGCCCAGCGCACGCGGAGGTCGCGCACGAAACCCCTGGGCATCTCGGGAACCCAGTCGAAGGTGGTCAGCGTGAGGTCGGCCATGCCGCATCTCCATGTCGTAGTTCGAAGCAAGGTCGTACGAAGAACACGCGTTCCGACATGGGCGCCAGCTTTTTTTGTACCCGGCTGCCGAAGCGGCTAGTCTCGCCGCAAACAATGGGAGGAAACCCGATGCCGTCAGCGTTCTTCATCGTCCGCGCCATCATCACCGATCCCGACAAGCGCGCCGCCTTCGACCGATGGTACGAGACGGAACATCTGCCCGATGCAGCGAAGGCGTTCGGCATAGCCAAGGCCTGGCGCTTCTGGAGCCTGGACGATCCTTCCCTGCACCAGGCGATGTATCAGTTCGATGACGAGGCCAAGCTGAATGCGATGCTGCAAGGTGATGCGCTACAAAGGCTCGTTGCCGACTTCAACCGCGACTGGCCCGACGTGAAGCGCTCGCGCGAGACGTTGGTGCTGGCGCAGGAGTTCGCGACGAGATCCTGTAGCCCGGATGAGGCGCAAGCGTAATCCGGGCGCTTCGCCTCTCGGCTTCATCGTGAATCTGAATATGCGATTCAGCTTCGGTTCATGTCGTCATCGCGACACTCCTTGTGCATCACTCTTACGATGATCCAAGAGGAAGAAGTCATGGAGCGCCGGAACTTTTTGAAACTTGCATTGGGGATGACGGCGGGCGCCGCCGCCTTCGCCGCGACCGCCGCGCAGGCCGCGCCGTTGTCACCGCAGCCGCTTGGTAATGCCGCCCGCACGCCGCAAGGCAGTCCCGACGTTCATCCTGCCGTCACGACCAGCGAGGAAGCCGCCAAGCTGACGCCTGAGCAGGTGCACTGGCATGGGCGCGGCCACCATTGGGGCTGGCGCCGCCGTCATTGGCGCCGGCATCACCGGCGCTGGCACCGCCGCCACTACTGGTAAGTTCGCCCCACGGCGGAAATTGAACGGGGATCGCAGCTGGCGATCCCCGTTTTGGTTCCAAGGCGCTCCAGTTCCACGGCGGATGGAATCGTCGGGAGCAATCTAAAGGAAATGGCCGCGCAAGCTTTCGCCGCGCGGCCACTCCGCAACGCAAATGGACGAGATCAGATCGGGCGGCAGCGGCCGGCGTACCAGCGGAAGCCGTAGGGGCACACGCGCGCGCGAGGCACAACGACGACCGGCGCCGGGGCGACCACCACGGGGGCGGGGCGAACGACGACCGCGCCGCGCATCGGACGGCAGCCGCCGCCATAGGGGCCGCGATACCAGCCCGGGCCGCAACCGCCGGCGGCGCTGGCCGCCTCGCTGAAACCGACGACCGCACTGGCGAGCATGACGGCCGCAAACAGGTATTTCATTGGATCTTCCTTCTTGTCCTTGAGGTCAGGCTTAGGGGCGCTTGCAGCGCAGGATGAATCAAGAGACACGATTCGACACGTTAAATCAGGGACCTGCCAACACGTCGCGAGCCAAGCCTGCCAATCACGATCTGAATGCGGCATGAACGTTCCACGCATCCTGCCTCAGACGATACGCATGTGGCGCTAGCGGCCGAGAAAGCCCAGCACCACCTCCCTGTACGTCTCCGGCGCCTCCAGGAAGACGAGATGGCCGGTGTCGGGAATGACTTCGGCCCGCGCATTCGGCATCTTCGCCGCCAGCGCCTTCGCCAGTTCGGCGTTCTGCCCCATCTTGGCCCGCAGCGCCTCCGGCGCGAGTGGTCGGCCCGGCGCGTTGTGATCGTCGGCCCCCATGATGAACAGCGTCGGCAACGCGATGAGCGGGATCTCGTGCGCCACCGGCTCTCGATAAATCATCTGGCCGGACGAGACGAAGGCGCGCAGCCAGCGCGGATAATCGGGACTGCCCTTGATGTTGAAGCGGGCATCGATGAACGGCGTGATCGCCTCAGGCGGCAGCTTGATCGCGTAATTGGTCTGGAGCTGCTTGCGATAGCCGTCGGCGGTGAGCTTGTCCTCGGTCTCCATCATCTTTTCGGTCGGCGTCGGCGGCACGTAGAGGCGGTAGTCCTCGAGGCCAATCGGCGCGGTCAGCACCAGATGGGCGAGGCGATCCGGATAGGCGCGGGCGATGCGCACGCCCAGCATGCCGCCGAGCGAATGCGCGACGATCTCGGCCTTGTCGATCTTGAGATGGTCGAGCAGCGAAATGGTGTTGCGCGCCAGATTGTCGAAATGCAGCTCGCTCTGCGGCTTGGAGGATTTGCCGAAGCCGACCTGGTCCGGCACCACGACACGAAAGCCGGCCTCGCTCAGCATCCTGATCACGGGTGCCCAATAGCTCGACGGAAAATTGCGCCCATGCAGCAGCACGACAGTGCGGCCGTTCGGCTGGGCGGCCGCCACGTCCATATAGGCCATGCTGAGCTGCTCGCCGTCGTTGACGACAGGCAAGAGGTGCACGGGGTAGGGATAGGCAAAGCCTTCGAGCGCGATGCCATAGGGTTCGCGCGGCGCGGTATCGGCGGCGTGTGTTGGGGGTGGGATTGTAACGAGGGCGGCAGCGAGCGCGGCTGGGAGGAGGCGGTTCATTCGAAATCCCGTGTTTGGCAACGTCGTTCCGGGGCGATGCGAAGCAGCGAACTCAGGTGCGCAATTGCGCACCTGAGAACCTCGAGATTCCGGGTCTGGTCCTTCGGACCATCCCGGAATGACGGTGGCCATAAAGACGTGGATGGCCGGGTCAAGCCGGGCCATAACGAGATCATCCAATCACACGCAAATGTGCGATCACAGGTGGAGTGCGTGATCAGTCCTTCCCATTCCCGAACAACGCGGCGAACTGCTTCTCGCCGGTGCGGGTGAAATTCACCACGCGGCTGCCGGGCGTGGCATCGCGGCAGGCCCATTTCAGCTCGGCGAAGCGCTGCATCAGGGCCGCGCCCAGCGTCCCGGCGAGATGGTGACGCCGCTCGCTCCAGTCGAGGCAGGCCTTGCACACCGGGCGGCGTGGGTGGCTGAGCATGTCGGGTGAGATCTGCAGATGTTTGGCAAGGAAGCGCTCGCCCTCAGTCGTGAGTTCGATGTCCTGTTTCCTCTGCCTGACCAGCTGCCGCTGGCGCAGGGAGTCCAGCATCTGCACGCCGAGATCGCCGGCGAGGTGGTCGTAGCAGATCCGCGCGCGACGCAGCGCAGGATCCTTCGGTCCGGTGCGCACGCGCATGTGGCCGGTCCGCGCGGCGAGGCCGGCAAGTCCCTCGAGCACCCCGGCGACGTCGTCGTCGGTGAGGCGATAATAGCGGTGCCGGCCCTGCTTCTCCGGCTCGACGAGGCCGCCGGCCTCGAGCTTCGAGAGATGCGAGCTCGCGGTCTGCGGTGTGATGCCGGCCTCCTGTGCCAGCTCGCTGGCAGTGAGCGCGCGGCCATTCATCAGCGCGGTGAGCATATTGGCGCGGGCGGGGTCGCCGACCAGGGAGGCGACCATGGCGATGTCGGGGCCTGATTTCATGCTTCGATGGTAGCCGAAGCATTGTGGTCAGGCAAGGGCGTAGCCTCTCACCAAGTCGTCATTGCGAGGAGCTCTTGCGACGAAGCAATCCAGAACCCTTTCCGCGGAGGGATTCCTGGATTTGCTTCGCTGCGCTCGCAATGACGATGTGGAAACAGAGGAGATCCCGCATGCCCGTCACCGTCTTCATCCGTTACCAGCTCGATCCCTTCAAGCGCTCGCAGTTCGAGGAATATGCGAAGCGCTGGCTCACCATCATCCCGAAATGCGGCGGTGACCTGATCGGCTATTTCATGCCCCATGAGGGCACCAACAACATCGCCTTCGCGCTGATCACCTTCGAGAGCCTGGCCGCCTATGAAGCCTATCGCGCGCGGCTGCGACAGGACGCCGAGGGCATGGCGAACTTCCATTTCGCCGAGGAGAACAAATTCATCCTCGCCGAAGAGCGCACCTTCCTGCGCAAGGTGGTATTGTAGCCGACCAACAGCAGGAGACGCCCATGATCGCCGTAATCTTCGAGGTCTGGCCCAAGCCGGAACACCGCCAGGACTATTTCGACCTGGCGGCCGATCTGAAGCCGCTGCTGCAGACCATCGACGGCTTCATCTCGGTCGAGCGCTTCGAGAGCCTGACCGAGAAGGGCAAGATCTTGTCGGTGTCGTTCTGGCGGGACGAGGCAGCGGTGGCGGCCTGGCGCAACACCATGGAGCACCGCCGCACCCAGGCAAAAGGCCGCGCGCAAATCTTCGCGGATTATCATTTGCGCATCGCCAGCGTGATCCGAGACTACAGCATGACCGACCGCGAGCAGGCCCCGAAGGACAGCCGCGCCGTGCACGATGCGCACTAGCGGACTTGAAACCGCGCGCCTATGTCTGCGCGGCCAACAAGGGAGAGAAACATGCATGTGACGACCGCTGACAAGCGCGCGACGTTCAGGAAGATGCACGAGAGCGGCTGCTTCATTTTGCCCAATCCGGTCGATGTCGGCAGCGCGAAAGCGTTGCAGCATCTCGGTTTCAAGGCGATTGCGTCATCGAGCGCGGGCTTTGCCTGGACCATCGGCAAGGCGGACAATCACGTCAGCGTCGAGGACGTCTGTCAGCATCTGGCAGCATTGAGTTCGGCCGTCGACATCCCCGTGAACGCCGATTTCGAGGGCGGCTTTGCGGTCGAGCCGGATAAGGTTGCCGACAATGTCGAGCGCTGTGTGCGCACCGGCGTCGCGGGCCTGTCGATCGAGGATTCCACCGGCGACAAGGACAAGCCGCTCTATGATCGCGCGCTCGCGGTCGAGCGCATCAAGGCCTCGCGCGAGGCGATCGGTGACAGCGGCACGCTGCTGGTCGGCCGCTGCGAAGCCTATCTCTGGGGCGTGACCGATCTCAAGCTCGTCATCGACCGCCTGACCGCTTATGCCGATGCCGGCGCTGACTGTCTGTACGCGCCGGGCCTGAAGAGCCGCGAGGACATCGTCGCGGTGGTGAAGGCGGTGCATCCAAAGCCGTTCAACCTTCTGATCGGCGCGTCCGGCCTGTCGCTGCGGGAGGCCGGAGATCTCGGCGTCCGGCGCATCAGCGTCGGCGGCTCGCTCGCCCGCGCTGCCTGGGGCGGCTTCATGCGCGCGGCAAAGGAGATGGCGGAGAAGGGCACGTTCGCAGAGCTCGGCAGCGGCTATCCCGGCGGTGAGCTCAACAAGATGTTCAGCTAAAGCATGATCCGGAAAAGTGCGAAGCGGTTTTCCGGAAAGATCATGCGTAAACAACAAGCTAAAGCGCGATGACGATTCATCCAAATCTCATCGCGCTTTAGGCAAGCGCATAGCTACGAAAACGAAAAGCGGCGGGATGTGAGGTCCCGCCGCTCCAGCTTGCGGCTGCTACTTCGCGCCGTCAGACGGAGTCTGCGTATCCGGGGCGGGCTTGCTCGGCGCAGCACCCGTGGTCACGCCCGGCTCGGTGTTGCTCCGCGGCGTCACGTCACGCATGCCGGGAGGGGCGGCCGGATTGGCGGACGGCGCCTGCTGCGCAGTCTGCGTTGACGGGGTATTGCCCGCCTGGTTGTTGGTGGTGGTGTTGTTCAAGCCGTAGAACACGGCGCCCAGCACCAGGGCGACCGCCACCGCAAACAGCGCGATCTTGCCGCTGGAGGCAGGGCCTTCGCCGAGCTCGGGATCGGCCTGCAGGTCGGCATCCCGGCGCACCGCGCGAGAATACTCATCGTCGGCGAGGTTCGGGCGGTACGGATCGTTGGGAAAACGGTCGTCAGCCATCGATTGGTTCTCCTCGGGTTATGACTTCGGGACAACCCTCAGCTGCGAGCTTCTGTTCCGCGCCACCCAATGCTTTCGTCGTATGTTGCTCTACTCTCGGGAATCGGGAACCTGTTCCGTCGGGAATCCCGCGCGTGAGTTCCATTGCGAGGAGGGGAACAGGGCGATGTGGAGCCTGCCGCCGACCGATACCGTGCTGCATTTCCTGTTGCTGGTTGCGGTGGCCGCACAGGGCATGACGGCTGCGCTCGCTGCCGGGCGTCGCAGCATGGATTGGTTAGGCGTCTGCTTCCTCGGCTGCATCACCGCGCTTGGCGGCGGCACGCTGCGCGATCTCTTCCTCGGACATTATCCGCTGGCCTGGGTCGCCAACCCCATTTATCTCGCGCTCGCCGGCGGCGCCGCCTTCGTCACCATTCTGATCGCGCGTCTCGTGCACCGGCTGAAGGTCGCCTTCATCGTGCTCGACGCGATCGGTCTCGTGATCTTCACCATGGCGGGCTGCGACGTTGCCTGGCAGATGGATGCGACGCTGCCCATCGTCATCGTCTCCGGCATGGTGACGGGCTGCGCCGGCGGCGTGCTCCGCGACGTGCTCTGCAACGACGTGCCGCTGCTGTTTCGCTCCGAGCTCTACGCCAGCGTCTCGGTGGTGACGGGGCTGTTCTATGCGACCGCGTTCGGCCTGCAGCTCAACGCGGAGCTCTGGACCATCCTGACCTTCGTCCTCGGCATCAGCTTCCGCCTGCTCGCGGTGCGCTACAAATGGGAGATGCCGAAGTTCGTGTTCACGGACAACGAGGAGCGGTAGCTCCATCCATGTCGTCGGGGCGGCAGCGGCGAGCTACTCCTCCTTCCTTGCCTTCGCTACCTGCGACGGCGTCACCAGCGGCGCGGCATTGCCCCAGGAATTGCGGATGTAGTTCGCCACCGCGGCGATCTCGCCGTTGGACAGATTGGCATAGCCCGGCATCTCGCCGGTGTTCGGCGCACGCGGCGTCGTCACGGTGTGGGCGCCGTCGAGGATGATGCGCAGGGTCGAGGACGGATTGATCGATTGCAGCAGCGCATTGCCCGGCAGCGGCGGATAGATTCGCGGGCTGCCCGTGCCGTCGGCCTCGTGGCAGGCGATGCAGAGCTTTGCGTAGACCGCCTGGCCGGCCTTCATCTCGGCTTCGTCCGGCGGCGTCACGATCGTCTCGCGTCGCGCCGGCGGCAGGCTTTTCAGATACAGCGCGATCGCACGAATATCGGCATCGCTCATCTTCGCCGTGGAATTGACGATCACCTCGGCCATCGGGCCGCCGGCATGGCTTTTCGCGTTGCGTCCGCTTTGCAGATACTCCGCGATATCAGCTTCGCTCCAGGATTTCAGCCCGGTGCGCGCAGCGCCATCGAGCCTTGGCGCGTACCAGCCGCCGACCTCGTTGCCCGAGAGCGCCTGGGCCTGCTTGTCGGCGCCAAAATAGTTCTTCGGCGTATGGCATGCGCCGCAATGGCCGAGACCGGTGACGAGATAGCCGCCTCTGTTCCACGCCGCGCTCTGGCTCTGATCCGGCTCGAACAGACCGGGCTTGAAATAAATGGCGTTCCAGATCCGCATCAGGCCGCGGTAGCCGAACGGCCAGCGCAGCTCCGGTGGCTTGTTGCCGCTCGCCACCGGTGCGAGCGTGCCGAGATAGGCGCGGACCGCCAGCGTGTCGTCCTTGGTCATCCGCGTGAAGTAAGGGTAGGGGAAGGCCGGATAATAGTTCGATCCATCCGGCGCGATGCCATAGCGCATGGCGCGGGTGAAGTCGGCATCCGTCCAGGCGCCGATCCCGGCATCGCGGTCCGGCGTCAGGTTCGGCGCATAGATCGCGCCGAAGGGGGTGTCGATGCGCTTGCCGCCCGCGAAGGGCCTTGCCGGATCAGCGGTGTGGCAGCCCGCGCAGCCGCCGGCCTCGACCAGCGCCTTGCCATAGGCGATCAGCTCTGGCGACGGCTCGGCGGCACGGGCCGCGCTTCCAATCGCACTGCACAACGCCAAAACCGCAAGAGCCAAGCCAGCCAGAATCGTCCGCATCGAAAGCCTCTCCTGCGACCAATCGACCCCACCTGCGTGAAAGGAGCATCAATTCATTTCGCGACGGCGGGGGTATGGTGACACAAATTGAAAATGCTCAGCGTGTTTCAGGCCACGAAATTGCGATTTTTACCCGAGGCTCCCTTTGGTCCAGATTTGTGATGCGGATCGTGAAATATCCGACATAGAGTGGCGGAAGTGGTCGGCGCGCCCTAGCTAAAAACAACGGGGATGCAACGGCTTAAGCGACGCTAAGTGACAAAGACCTGAACAGGGCGGTTAAAGAGGACAGCATGGGCATCAACCAGGGTCCGATCAGTCTCGATCAAAAATACACCCAGCAGACCGGACACGTCTTCACCACGGGCATCCAGGCCCTGGTGCGCCTGCCGATGGCCCAGATCCGGCGCGATCGCGCCAATGGCCTCAACACCGCCGGCTTCATCTCCGGCTATCGCGGCTCGCCGCTCGGCGGCTACGACCAGCAACTCTTCGCCGCCCGCAAGCATCTCGAGCAGTACAATATCAAGTTCCAGCCAGGCGTGAACGAGGACCTCGCCGCAACCGCCGTCTGGGGCTCGCAGCAGCTCAACCTCTCGCCGGGCGCCAAGTATGACGGTGTGGTCGGCATCTGGTACGGCAAGGGTCCTGGCGTCGACCGCTGCGGCGACGTGTTCCGCCACGGCAATGCCGCGGGCTCGGCCAAGAACGGCGGCGTGCTCTGCCTTGCCGGCGACGACCACGGCGCGAAATCCTCCACCGTCCCGCATCAGTCCGACCATGCCTTCATCTCGGCACTGATGCCCTATCTCTATCCGTCGAGCATCCACGAGATGATCGAGATGGGCCTGCTCGGCATCGCGATGTCGCGCTATTCCGGCTGCTGGGTCGGCATGAAGGTGATTACGGAGACGGTGGAGACCACCGCCGAGATCGACCTCACCGACGAGATGAAGCCCTTCATCATCCCCACCGATTTCGAGTTGCCGCCCGGTGGCCTCAATCTGCGCTGGCCCGACGACCGCTTCGAGCAGGACCGCCGCCTGCAGGACTACAAGGGCTTTGCCGCGATCGCCTTTGCCCGCGCCAACAAGGTCAACCGCGTCACCATGGACTCGCCGAACGCGCGTTTCGGCATCATGGCATCCGGCAAGAGCTACGAGGACGTGCGGCAGGCGCTGCGCGAGCTCGGGATCACCGAGGAGGTCGCCGCCAAAATCGGCCTTCGCCTCTACAAGATCGGCATGCCCTGGCCGCTGGAGCCGGAAGGCGTGCGCCAGTTCGCGGTCGGGCTCGAGGAGATCTTCATCGTCGAGGAACGCCGCGAGATCGTCGAGAACCAGGTCAAGCAGGAGCTGTTCAACTGGCGCGACGACGTTCGCCCGCGCATCGTCGGCAAGATGGACGAGCACGACAAGCGTTTCCTGACCTTCGCCGCCGAGCTCAGCGTCGCCTCGCTCGCGACCTCGCTCACCGAGCGACTGCTCCGGCTTAATCTCAATCCCGAGATCGCGGAGATGCTCCGCGCCAAGGCCGACTGGTTCAACGGCCGTCAGGCCACGCAAATGCAGGCGGTCGCACCCGTCTCCCGGACCCCGTATTTCTGCTCCGGCTGCCCCCACAATACATCGACGAAAGTTCCCGAAGGCAGCCGCGCGCTCGCCGGCATCGGCTGCCATTTCATGGCGCTGTGGATGGACCGCTCGACGGAGACGTTCACCCATATGGGCGGGGAGGGCGTGCCCTGGGTCGGCATCGCACCCTTCACCAACGAGAATCACATTTTCGCTAATCTTGGTGACGGCACCTATTTCCATTCGGGCATTCTCGCCATCCGCCAGGCGATCGCCTCCAAGGCCAACATCACCTACAAGATCCTCTACAACGACGCTGTGGCCATGACCGGCGGCCAGCGCCACGACGGCGATCTCTCGCCGCAGCAGATCACCCAGCAGCTCTATGCCGAAGGCATCCGCGAGCTCTATCTGGTCTCCGAAAACCCGGACGCTTATCCGGCCGATACCATCGCGCCCGGCGTCAAGAAGTATCACCGCGACGAGCTCGACAACGTCATGAAGATGTGCCGCGAGTTCAAGGGCACCTCCGCGATCGTGTTCGTGCAGACCTGTGCCGCCGAGAAGCGCCGTCGCCGCAAACGCGGGCTGATGGAGGACCCGGCGCGGCGCGTCATGATCAATCCGGCCGTCTGCGAAGGCTGCGGCGACTGTTCGGTGCAGTCGAACTGCATCTCGGTCGAGCCGCTGGAGACCGAGTTCGGCCGCAAGCGCGCCATCAACCAGTCATCCTGCAACAAGGACTATTCCTGCCTGAAAGGATTCTGTCCGTCTTTCGTCACCATCGATGGCGGCGCGCCGCGCCACCGCGCGCCCGCCGAACTCGTTGAGATCGGCGAGCTGCCCGAGCCGACATCGCGCCCGACACTCGACAAGCCCTATAACATCGCGGTCGGCGGTGTCGGCGGCACCGGCGTGCTCACCATCGGCGCGCTGCTCGGCATGGCCGCGCATATCGAGGGCAAGGCCTCGATGATCCTGGACATGTCGGGCCTCGCGCAAAAGGGCGGGGCGGTGCTCAGCCATGTCCGCCTGTCGGATCATCCGGCGGAAGTCACCTGCTCGCGCATCGTCACCGGCACCGCCGATCTCGTGCTCGCGGCCGACGAGGTGGTGGCGGTCGCCAAGGACACCATCACGCTCTGCGACACCAGCCGCACCCGCGGCATCATCAACAGCCACGTCATCCCCACCGCCGATTTCATCCTCAATCGCGATTTCAACTTCCAGACCCGCAAGCTCAATGCGGTGCTGGAGACGGCGCTGCACAAGGATTCCGTCTTCTTCGACTTCACCAAGCCGGCCGAGCAGCTGCTCGGTGATGCCATCGCCACTAACATGATGATGATGGGCTATGCCTATCAGAAGGGTCTCTTGCCGCTCTCTGCGGAAGCGATCGAGCAGGCGATCGAGGTCAACGGCGTCTCGATCAAGATGAACAAGGAAGCCTTCCGCCTCGGCCGCCTCGCGGTTGCCGATCCCAAGCGTCTTGCCGACATACTGAAGGGAACGGACGAGGTGGCTGCGCCGAAGACGCTGGATGCCATGACGCTGGACGAGGTGATCGAGCATCGCGCCAAGCATCTCACCGCCTACCAGAATACCCGTCTCGCCAAGCGCTATCGCAAGCTGGTCGGTCAGGTCCGCGACGCCGCCGCGAAGGGCGGTTACGGCGATGCGCTGCCGCGTGCGGTCGCGGTGAACTACGCCAAGCTGCTGGCCTACAAGGACGAATACGAGGTCGCGCGCCTCTTCACCGACGGCGCCTTCGAGCAGCAGCTCCGCGACCAGTTCGAGGGCGATTTCAAGTTCAGCTTCAACCTGGCGCCGCCGATCCTGGCGTCCGGCGTCGACGCGCTCGGCCGCCCGAAGAAGCGCGCCTTCGGCCCATGGATGCTGAACGTCTTCCGCGTGCTGGCAAGGTTCAAATTCCTGCGCGGCACGCCGTTCGACATTTTCGGCCGCAGCGCCGACCGCAAGCTCGAGCGCGATCTGATCGCCGGCTACGAGAAGGACGTCGCCACTGTGCTCGGCCTGTTGTCGCCGGTCACGATCGATACCGCGGTCGAACTGCTCTCATTGCCCGACCGCATCCGCGGCTACGGCCCGGTGAAGGAGAAGGCGGTGAACGACGCCAAGGCCCGCTACGCCCAGCTCGCCGCCGATCTCGCAAACCCGCCGCCGGCGCCTCGGCAGATCGCGGCGGAGTAGGAAGGTCTCGCAGGGTGGGCAAAGGCGCAAGCGCCGTGCCCGCCACCTGCCATTGATCACGAAGAAGACGTGGGCACGCTTCCGTTTTGCCCACCCTGCGACACCATGCCTTGTGCTGCCCGCCGGGCAAAACACCCATACCGTAGGTCAATCGTAACCGCAAAAATATTCCACTTTACCGAAATTCGGAATTGTCGTAACCCTCGCTCACCTCATCCCGGTCAGAGGGGCGTATCGCGATCGTCACGAAACGCGGGGTGAGCGGCGGTGGACGTGGACTGCGTCACGCGAGCAATTGTCTCGCGGCACGACGGGCGCGGTCTCGCGTACGGCAAAATCGTGTGGTCCTGACGCCCGGGGTCTGTGCGTCAAGTCTTGCGATCGCTCGCAAGGCGACGGGGGCAATAGTGCATCGCTCCCCGGGGAGCAACTGTGTTGAAGTAGCCCGGCGATCGGCCGGCCTCAAGGCTGGCGCTGGCGCGCCACCGCCTCCGGCGGCTTCCGGCCTTGACCCCGTCCGCTCGCCGGTCTTCAGGGCGTGCAAGCGCTCGGCGGAAGCCGAGCGGAGTTGCTCACTTCGTACCGGCCGGCGTCCCATTTCTCGCCGCGTGCGATCATGACGTTCAGGATCACGATGAGCTTGCGCATGCAGGCGGTGAGCGCAACCTTCGGCTCCTTGCCTTTGGCGATCAGGCGATCGTAAAAGGCCTTGAGCACGGGGTTATGCCGGGTCGCGGCTCCCATGGACGCCATGTAGAAGACGTTGCGGACCTTGCGGCGTCCGCCCTGGATATGACGGACGCCCCGACGTTTGCCGCTGTCGTCGTCGTATAAGGCGCAGCACCCAGCAGGGCCGCGGCCACTTTGTTGCCTATCTGGCCGAGTTCCGGCATCGCCCCGATCAGTCCGGCGGATGTGCCCCCGGCAAGACCTGGTACGCTCTCGATGATCTCGGCGAGTTCGGCAAAACGCGGTGTGGTCTTGATCAGGGCTGCGATCGCTGCTTCCAGCTTGGCAATTTCGGCGGCGAGCCGCTTCAGCAGGCGATTTTGCATCTTCTGCACGACGTCAGGAGTGGAATGCTCCGTCCTGTTTCGCAAGCTCGTCTGCACGTCAATCAGAGCCTGGCGCGCACTCACGATCTGCGCCAGCTTCTCGCGTGCCGCATCGTAGGCTTGCCCCCTTGCCTCAATGAAGGTCTCGGCGAACCAGGCAATCATCTCCGCATCGATCGGATCGTTCTTGGCGAGCTGTCCAGCCGATTTGGCGAAGTTGCGCACCCGCTTTGGATCCACCACCAAGCCTTCGATACCATCCTGGCGTAGCACCTTGGCCCACTCCCGCTCATAACCACCGGAAGCCTCCATGGCGGCTTTGCCGACCTTGTGCTTGCGAAGCCAGCGGATCAGCGCTCGCCGACCTTCTGGGCTGCTCGCGAACGTCTGCCGTTGTGACAATGAGCGAATGCACACATCCACCTTGTCCTTGGCCACGTCGATGCCAGCGACAAGGACGTCGTTTTGTGCCATCATCTACTCCCTTCCTTGCTCGGTTCGGGCTCGAAGCCCATGCAACTGTTCGGGTTGAGGAAGACCACCGGATCTGTCCCTCGCTCCCCGACAGGCTCAAGGCCTTTGAGCACGAACGGGCTCAGATCCAGCGACGGGCGGTTTTGCGAGAACCGCCCGTTCGCACATTCTGGCAGATTTTCTGGACACAAGAGCATGACATAAGCCGTAAAGCCACTGCGCAGGGAAGGCCGGATGTTTGGCTTCACCTGTATGCCGCTGTGCATCTGTTCTTCGCGCATTCGCGCACAGCGGACCGTGGGTGCCCGGCCGGCACCCGGTCTTCCCCATAGGCGTTAAGTTTGTTCTTGAGTGTTGGAATCACACGTGATTCCAAGGCGGGATGGCAGACGAATCGCTTCTGAACGAGGACTGGACGAGAGTGGTTACGCAGCTCGGCGGGGCTGCGCAGCTTGAAATAAGTGCGCGCCAGACGAAGGCTTTCGTGCGGCGGCGCCAAATTCCAGATGCGGTGGCGTTACTTCGGCTGATGCTGGCCTATTGTCTGGGTGAAAGAGGGTTGAGATCGACAGCCGCGTGGGCCGCTTCTGTTGGCCTTGCCGACCTCAGCAGCGTGGCGTTGTTCTATCGCCTGCGTCAATGTGGCGATTGGTTTGCAGTGCTGGTGGAGGGCTTGCTCGCTGCGGCAGCCCCGAAAGCGAGCCGAGGCCGCCTGATCCGCATTATCGATGCGACGACAGTGCCTCAGGCAGGACCGGCTGCGCGCAGGAACAGTGAGCTTTGGCGCGTTCATAGTGCATTCGATCTGCCATATGAGCGCTTTGGTCACTTCGAGCTGACAGATCAGCAAGAAGGCGAAACGTTTGACCGGATACCGGTGGTCAAGAACGAGATCCGCATTGCTGACCGCGCTTATCTACAACCTGACCGCATCGCCGCTGTGCGCGACGCCGGGGCAGACGTTTTGATCCGAGCGGGCTGGAAGAACGCACGTTGGCTTGATGCCAAAGGCCTTGCGTTCGATCTGATGGCCCAATTGCGTGCGGCGAAGGCGCACGGACTGATCGATCGGAGGATTTGGATCAAACGCAAGGACGGTGCGCCTCTGGCTATGCGTCTGGTCGCAGTCAAGAAGCCCGCCGGTGCAGTCGCGGCTTCGCGCCGTAAAGCCCGGCGCGACGCACAAGACGAAAACCGCGTCATCTCCAAAGAAACTCTGGAAGCCGCGGATTGGGTCATTCTGGTCACGTCGCTCGCGCGGGACGAGTTCTCCACCAAGGATGTACTCGCGCTCTATCGACTGCGATGGCGCATCGAACTTGGCTTCAAGCGACTGAAGAGTCTGATTGGTCTCAAGACGCCACCTGGAACCGATCCGCGCTCCGCCAAGCCCTACTTGCTGGCACACCTCTTGATCATCCTGCTGCTCGAGCCGCTTGCCCGCGACTTCGAGGACTCTCCCCGCTGGACGCAGGCCGCCTGACGGCACCTGGCGCTTGGCGTGTTTTGCAACAACTCGTTGCATCCTTGCTACAAGCGATCATTCCACAACCAACCATCCGTTGCTTTCGCCGCAGAAAGCGAGCGCTTGGGCGGCACCTGCGCGAGCCTCCTCGAAAACGTCCGTATCAATCGATGCTCGCGCTACCTTAACGCCTATGCGGTCTTCCCTGCGCCCTCTGTTTGGAGGGGGAGCAAGACGGGAGCAAAACTCGGGCGACGTGAGCCGCGAGGCTGCGGGCGTGTGTCTGCGATTGAGCTGTGAGGGGAAAGAGCGATCCGCGAACTCCGTCATGGCGAGCGCAGCGAAGCAATCCAGAATCCTTCCGCGGAGGGACTCTGGATTGCTTCGTCGCCACCGCAAAATTGCTTCGCAATTTGTCGCGGGCTCCTCGCAATGACGACGCGGCACGCAGGTTCGCCTCCCATCCGGGGCCCGGATTTCGGATGTGCCCCAGTTGCGCCGACCCGCTGCCCTCTCGCGCGACGGAATATTTCCACGCTTGCCAATCAGGCCACCGCGGTTCAGAAAAAAGAGCCAAGAAGAAACGCGAGCGGAGACTCTGTTTTGACCATCAAGGGCAAAGCCTACATTGCCGGGATCTACGAACACCCGACCCGGCATGCGCCGGACAAATCCACCGCCCAGCTCCACGCCGAGGTCGCCAAGGGAGCGATCGAGGATGCCGGGATAAGCAAGGACGATGTCGACGGCTATTTCTGCGCGGGCGATGCGCCCGGCGGCGCCTGGCCGATGGTCGATTATCTCGGCCTGAACACCAAGAAGCTCCGCCACGTCGATTCCACCGAGACCGGCGGCTGCTCCTACATCATCCATCTCGGCCATGCGGCGGAGGCGATCGCGGCGGGCAAGTGCTCGATCGCGCTGATCACGTTGGCCGGCAAGCCGCGCACCGGCGTGATGCCGCCGCGCGCCGCCGGAGCCGAGGTCGATTTCGAGTCTGCCTACGGCGCAACGACGCACAATGCTTACGGCATGTGTGCCATGCGTCATATGCACGACTATGGCACCACCTCGGAGCAGCTCGCCTGGATCAAGGTCGCAGCCTCGCATCACGCGCAATACAATCCGCATGCGATGCTCAAGGACGTCGTCAGGGTCGAGGACGTGCTGAACTCGCCAATGATCTCCGATCCCCTGCATCGCATGGATTGCTGCGTCGTTTCCGACGGCGGCGGTGCGCTGATCGTGACCACGCCGGAGATCGCGAAGAGCCTGAAGAAGCCGCTGGTCAGGTTGATCGGTCATGGCGAAGCCATGAAGGGCCCGCGCGGCGGCAAGGATCTCGATCTCACTTACTCCGCGGGCGTCTGGTCCGGCCCGCGTGCGTTCGAGGAAGCCGGGATCACGCCGAAGGACATCAAATACGCCTCGATCTACGACAGCTTCACCATCACGGTGCTGATGCAGCTCGAGGACCTCGGCTTCTGCAAGAAGGGCGAGGGCGGCAAGTTCGTCGCCGACGGGAACCTGATCTCGGGTGTCGGCAAGCTGCCGTTCAACACCGATGGCGGCGGCCTCTGCAGCAACCATCCGGTCAACCGCGGCGGCATGACCAAGATCCTCGAGGCTGTGCGGCAGCTGCGCGGCGAGGCGCATCCGAAGGTGCAGGTCAAGAACTGCGATCTCGCCATCGCCCACGGCACCGGCGGCCTTTTGGGCGTTCGCCATGCCGCCTCGACGGCCATTCTGGAGCGCGTGTGATGAGCGAAGTGAAAAAGTATCCGGCCCCCGTGACGAACCCCGAAACCGCCGCGTTCTGGGACGCGGCGAAAGAGGGCAAGTTCATGATCAAGCGCTGCACCGCCTGCGGCGAAGCGCATTACTTCCCGCGCTCGATCTGCCCGTTCTGCTACTCCGACAAGACGGTGTGGGAGCAGGCGTCCGGTGAGGGCACGATCTACACCTACAGCCTGATGCGGAAGTCGCCGACCGGGCCTTACGCCATCGGCTACGTCACGCTGAAGGAGGGGCCATCGGTGCAGACCAATTTCGTCGACTGCGATCTCGAGAAGCTCAAGATCGGCCAGAAGGTGAAGGTGGTGTTCAAGCCAACGGATGGCGCACCGCTGCCTTTCTTCACGGTGGCATAGGACGGTCCTCATCCTGAGGAGCTTGCGAAGCAAAGCGTCTCGAAGGATGGCCACGACAAAGAAGCGTTTCGGGCATCCTCATGGTTCGAGACGGCGCAAGAGCGCCTCCTCACCATGAGGATGAGAACCAGAGGAAACCAGAGAAAATGTCCGCCAGATACGAAGAACTCAAAGGCCTGAAAAACCTCGGCCAGAAATATGCCTACACCGACCGCGAGGTCATGCTCTATGCCTACGGCATCGGACTCGGCGCCGATCCCATGGACGAGAAGGAGCTCGCCTTCGTCAACGAGGGCACGCTGACGCCGCGGCCGCTGAAGGTGGTGCCGACGTTCGCCTCCGTCGCTGCCTGGGGTTCGGGCCCTGGCGAGATGAACCTCAACCGCGTCATGGTGGTGGACGGCGAGCGCGACATCACCTTCCACCAGCCGCTGCCGGTCGCCGCCAACATCACTGCCGACTCCTCCGTGCTCGAGGTCTACGACAAGGGCAAGGACAAGGGCGTCGTCATCAGCCATCAAACCGTGCTGAAGAACGAGAAGGGCGAGAAGCTCGCGACGCTCGTTGCTTCGCGTTTCGCGCGCGGCGACGGCGGCTTCGGTGGCCCGAACTTGACCCAGCCCGATCCGCACAGGATCCCGTCGCGCAGCCCGGACAAGACCATCGACATCACGACGCGTCCGGATCAGGCACTCGTCTATCGCCTCTGCGGCGACCGTAACCCGCTGCATTCAGATCCGGAGTTTGCGAAGAAGGCCGGCTTCCCGCGCCCGATCCTGCACGGCATGTGCACCTACGGCATCACCTGCCGCGGCGTGCTCCAGACCTATGCCGACTACGACCCTTCTGCCTTCCGCCAGCACGTCGCGCGGTTCTCTTCGCCGGTCTATCCCGGCGAGACCGTGACCATGGATCTCTGGAAAGACGGCAACGTGATCTCGTTCGAAGCCAAGGTGAAGTCGCGCAGCGTCACCGTGATCAAGAACGGCAAGACGGTGCTGGGTTAGCCGCTCTCGTGCCCCGGAAGCAGCGCAGCGCTCCTTGGCAGTGCGTGCAGAGCCGGGGCCCATAGGCTGCGACCAACAAACTGGGTCCCGGCTCTGCGACGCAGCGTTTCACGCTGCATCGCGTCCGGGACACGAAGAACAACAAACAGGGAGAAGCCACCATGGGACTACTCGACGGCAAGGTTGCGCTGATCACCGGCGCGGGCGGCGGGCTCGGTGAGGCCTACGCAAAACTGTTTGCGCGGGAAGGGGCCTCCATCGTCGTCAACGACCTCGGCGGGCCCCGCGACGGCTCCGGCGCCGACACCTCGATGGCCCAGAAGGTGGTGGACGCGATCAAGGCCGACGGCGGCAAGGCGGTTGCCAATGGCGCCGACATCTCCACCATGGAGGGCGGCCAGTCGGTGTTCGACGATGCCATCAAGCACTTTGGCCGCGCCGACATCCTGGTCAACAACGCCGGCATTTTGCGCGACCAGACCTTCGCAAAAGCCTCGGAGGCCGACTGGGACAAGGTCATCAAGGTCCACCTCAAGGGCACCTTTTGTTGCACCCTGCCGGTGTTTCGCTGGATGCGGGAAAATGGCGGCGGCGTCATCGTCAACACCTCCTCGACATCAGGGCTGATCGGCAATTTCGGCCAGACCAATTACGGCGCGGCCAAGGGTGGCATCTGGGGCCTGTCCAACGTGCTGGCGATCGAGGGCCGGAAGTACAACATCCGGATCTGGACGCTGGCCCCGGGCGCCCTGACCCGTATGACCGCAGACCTGCCCCGCTATAAGGAGAACCCCGGCGCGGCGCTGGGGCCGGACGGCATCGCGCCGGCCGTGCTATACATGGTCAGCGACTTGTCGGGCGACCAGACCGGCAAGGTGCTGGGCGTGTCCGGGCCGCGCGGCGTGCGTGAAATGCGGATGATGGAAATGGAAGGCTGGAAGCCGCCGCACTCGGGCTGGAAGGCCCAGGACATCGTCGATCATGCCAAGGAGATCTTCTTCTCCGAGGAGCAGATCAAGATGGGGGCGAGGCGGTTTTAGCTTTTCTGTCATTCCGGGGCGTGCGAAGCACGAACTAAGGTGCGCAATTGCGCACCAGGGTTCGGCTCTGCGAGCCGCCCCGGAATGACGACAGATGAAAGAGGCACTAGATGAAACTCACCGCCGATGCCAAGGGCACCTTCGCAATCGCGCCGACGCCGTTCCACGACGATGGCCGGATCGACGAGCGCTCGATCGACCGCCTGACCGACTTCTACGAGGAGGTCGGCTGCGACGGCGTCACGGTGCTCGGCATCATGGGTGAGGCCCCCAAGCTCGATGCCGCCGAGGCCGAGCAGGTGGCCGTGCGCTTCGTCAAGCGTGCCAAGAAGATGCAGGTGATCGTCGGCGTCTCCGCGCCGGGCTTTGCCACCATGCGCTCGCTGGCGAAGGCCTCGATGGATGCCGGCGCGGCCGGCGTGATGATCGCGCCGCCGCTCTCGCTTCGCACCGACGATCAGATCGTCGGCTATTTCAAGCAGGCGGCGGAAGCGATCGGCCCCGACGTGCCCTGGGTGCTCCAGGACTATCCGCTGACGCTCTCGGTGGTGTTCACGCCTGCCGTGATCCGCAAGATCGTCATGGACAATCCGAACTGCGTGATGCTCAAGCACGAGGACTGGCCGGGCCTGGAGAAGATCTCGGCGGTCCGCAATTTCCAGAAGGACGGCTCGCTTCGCCCGCTCTCGATCCTCTGCGGCAATGGCGGCCTGTTCCTGGATTTCGAGATGGAGCGCGGCGCCGACGGCGCCATGACTGGTTACGCCTTTCCCGAGCTTCTCATCGACGTCGTGCGCCTGTCGAAGCAAGGCAAGCGCGATACTGCGCACGATCTGTTCGACGCGCACCTGCCGCTGATCCGCTACGAACAGCAGCCCGGCGCCGGCCTTGCTGTGCGCAAATACGTGCTGCAGAAGCGCGGCGTCATCGCCTCCAGCGCCCAGCGCAAGCCCGGCGCGACCATCACGGCGGCGGCAAAGGCCGAGGTCGAGTACCTGCTGTCGCGCGTTGCCCGTGTCGACAAACGCGCCAATCTCGGCCCGCAATCCAGCGCCGCAGGTTAGTTGAATGGCCGAGACATCAACATCACGTCCGGCATCGACGATCCTCCTGCTGCGCGACGGCGCGGCACAGGAAATCGAGGTCTTCATGATGGTTCGCCATCATCAGATCGAGTTCAACTCGGGCGCGCTGGTGTTTCCCGGCGGCAGCGTCGATGCTGGCGACAAGGAGATCGTCGCCCGCTCCGACCTCTATTCGGGCGGCGAGGGATTGAGCGAAGCGGACCGCGGTTTTCGGATCGCCGCGATCCGCGAGACGTTTGAGGAAAGCGGCATCCTCTTGGCGCGGTCCAAGGACACGGGCACGCCAATCGATGCCAAGCGCGCCGGCGAGATCGCCGATGCGCACCGCGTTGCGCTCAACGAGCACAAGATCAGCTTCCTCAGCATCCTCGCGGACAATGGCCTCCAGCTCGCGCTCGACACGCTCGTGCCTTACGCGCACTGGATCACGCCGGAAGGCATGCCGAAGCGTTTCGACACCTGGTTCTTCCTGGCCGCCGCACCGCCGGACCAGCTCGGTGCCCACGACGGGCGCGAATCCACCGATTCGATCTGGGTCTCGCCGCGCGAGGCGGTGGCGGGTGGCGAGAGCGGCCGCTTCAAGCTGCCGTTTCCAACCACACGCAATTTGATCCGCCTCGCCAAGCAGCCGAACGTGAGCGCGGCGCTGGAGCACGCCCGCGGCCTGTCGATCGTCACGGTGATGCCGATCATGACCAAGACCGACACCGGCCGCCAGCTCCGGATCCCCCGCGAGGCCGGCTATGATGGCGAGGTGTTCGAGGTCGGCGCGGTCGGCTAAGACACTTCGACACGCAACGAACTATTGGTGCCTGCGAGGCCGCGCTGGTCGTCGAGCAACCCTGGATGCTGTCGCCTTCGCTGAGCTCAGTGCTGGCGCTGTCCGCGCTCGCGGTGTTCTCGACCGCAGCAGCGTTCGCGATCTACTTCCGCCTGATCCAGACCCTGGGCTCGGTCGGCACCACCGTGCAGGCTTACTTGCGGGTGCCCATCGGGGTCGCCATCAGCGTCGCCTTCCTCGGCGAGACCTTGAGCCGGACCGCCTGGACCGGCTCGGCCTGCGTCGTCGTGGGCGTCGCCGCCATGACCATCCCGGCCCGCAGGGCAGCCGGCGTCAAACTGTCGTAAGGCAGAGGCTGAAGAGGGCGGCGGCCCCGATATTAAGGATATTCCGCGTCCCGAGCCATGTTCCCCCCGGGCGGCAATACGTCGTATATTGGGTCTCCAGTAGCCCGGTCCTCAAACCACCAATGTCCGCCGAATTGACGCCGCTCCCTGAGAAAAGGCGAACATTCTCGCTCTCCATCGGTCAGCTCACCTTCGGCAGCTTTCTGTTGGTGCTGGCGGTGATCATCGTCACCTCGACCGCGAGCGTGATCGCGATCCGGCACATCGACACGACCTTCGCCGAGTTGCAGCGGCTGCAGAGCGTCGGCGACCTCGCCGAGGACATCGACCGCCGCATGAACGAGCTGCGGCTCGCCGCGCGCGATTTCGTCACAGATCCCGGCGCCGGCATCCAGTTCCAGCAGGTGGGCGAGGCGGCCTCGACGCTGAGTGACATCCTGAAGAAGACCCGCATCGAGCTCGCACCCGAGCAGCAGGACATGATCGACGGGGTCACCGAGCGGCTTGCGACCTATCGCAACGGCCTCGAGCGGATCTCGACGCTGATCGACCGCCGCGGCCAGCTGCTCGCCGGCCTGCCGCCGCTGCGCGACCGGTTCGACGCGGCGGTCGCAGCCACCGCGGACCGCGAGCTGGCCTCGCGCCTGTCAGAGGCGCAGAGCCGGATCGCGCTCGGATTGCTCGCGCGTAACCCGTCGGCGGCCGAGCAGGCCGCACAGGGCATGCGCGCGATGGATATCACCGATCCCAAGCTCAAGGTGGCGGTGAATGATTATGCCGAGGCGATCATGGCGGTCGCCGTCCGCGAGCGTCAGATCGCCGATATCGACCGCGAGGTGCTCGGCACCGAGGGCCGGCTGATCGGTCGCGTCACCGAATTGTTGCGCGAGGTCAGCGCCCGCCGCGGGCACGTGCTGTCGCGCGATTTTGCCCGCACGCTGACGGAGGCGCGATGGCAGAGCATCGTCCTCGGTACGGTCGGCGTGCTGATCGGCATCGGCGCTGCGTTGTTCGTTGTGCGCAGGACGGTGCGTCCGCTCGCCCAGATCGCGCGATCCATTCGCGCGCTTGCGGCCGGCCGGAAAGACACGTCAATTCCGTCCGCCGATCTCGAAAACGAGATCGGCGACATCGCACGGGCGGCCGAAGTGTTCCGCCGCGCGCTGGAGGAGGCCGACACGGCGCGCGAAGCGGCCGTGCGCGCGCTCACCGAGCAGCGTCTCGCCGAGGAGAGCTACCGAAAACTGTTCGAGGGCTCGGTCGACGGCATCTATGTGACGACGCCGGCCGGTGACCTCCTCAACGCCAATCCGGCCCTGGCGCGAATGATGGGCTATGACAGCCCGCAGCACCTTATCGACAGCATCAACGACATCGCCCACACGGTCTATGTCCATCCCGAGGCGCGCGCCGAATACCAGCGGCTGATGGCGCGCGACGGCATGGTCCGCGAATTCGAGTATCAGGTGCGCCAGCGCAGCGGCAACATCCTCTGGCTCTCCGACAGCGCCACGGGCGTGCGCGACGAGCAGGGCAACATCGTCCGCTACGAGGGTACGCTGCGCGACATCACCGACCAGAAACGCGCGGAAGACGCCATCGCCGAAGGCCGGCGCCTGCTCCAGCAGGTTATCGACACCGTGCCCGCGGTGATCAACGTCAAGGATCGCAATCTGCGCTACGTGCTGATGAACCGCTACATGGCGGGCATCTTCGGCATCGAGCCCGGTGACGCGCTCGGCCGGACCACAGCCGACCTGATGGCGCGCTATGGTGCGGCCAAGTCCGACGAGAACGACAAGAGGGTGCTCAAGCTGCGCAAAGGGCTCGGCTTCTACGAGGAGGAGTACCAGGATGCCTCCGGCAACATGCGGCAATGGCTGGTCAACAAGCTGCCGCTGCTCGATGCCGAGGGCGAGATCGAGCGGATCGTGACCGTTGCGCTCGACATCGGCGAGCGCAAACGCGGCGAGCAGGAGATGCGCAAGGCCAAGGAAGCCGCCGAAACCGCGCTGCGCAATCTGCGCGAGACGCAGGCCTCGCTGATCGAGGCGGAGAAGCTCGCCGCGCTTGGGCGGCTCGTCGCCGGTGTCGCCCACGAGGTCAACAATCCCGTCGGCATCAGCCTCACGGTCGCCTCCGCGCTGGAGCGCAAGACCGCGATATTCACTGCCGAAGTCGAGCGCGGCGAGCTTCGGCGCTCCACGCTCAACGACTTCCTCAACACCAGCCGCGATGCGTCCTCGCAGCTCGTCTCCAATCTCAACCGCGCCGCTGAGCTGATCCAGTCGTTCAAGCAGGTCGCCGCCGATCGCAATTATTCGGATCAGCGCACCTTCGATCTCGGCGACCTCACCGAGCAGGTGGTGATGAGCCTGCGGCCGGGCCTGCGCAAACACAATCTGACGCTCAATGTCGAGTGTCAGCCGGACCTGACCATGAACAGCTATCCCGGTCCGTACGGCCAGGTGCTGACCAATCTGTTCCTCAATTCGGTCGCGCACGCCTTCCCGGACGGTCGGCCGGGGACCATCGACATCCAGGTGCGCGAGTCCGGCAAGGACAATGTCGAGATCATCTTCTCTGACAATGGTTGCGGCATGTCGCTCGATGTCCGCCGCCGCGCCTTTGATCCGTTCTTCACGACACGGCGCGACCAGGGCGGCACCGGCCTCGGCCTGCACATCGTCTACAGCATCGTCACCAATCGGCTCGGCGGGCGACTCGATCTCGTTTCCGAACCGGGCGGCGGCACCCGTATCCAGATCATCCTGCCGCGCGTAGCGCCGCTCGAACAGGCGGCGGAATAATCAGTCGACGTCGGCGAGCTTGTGCAGCGTCGCGCCGAAAATCAGGCTGGCCTTGCCGACCAGCGCCGTGCCCGTCATCTCCGCGCGCGTATCCGTATGGGTGCCGCTGACGCCGATGCCGACCGGAGCAGGGCCGCCGAACAGCGGATTGTCGTCGCCCCGAGGCGACGTGTGCCGTTGCACCAGCATCTCGCCTTTGAAGGTGTTGTTGTCCTTCACCGTGTAGCTGCCGGTGTAATAGAGGTAGGCATCGCCGCCAAGAATCTTGCCGTCCCGGAAGAGAATCACGCCGCTGCCCTTGCCGACTCGACCATCGAGCAAGGTCACGTGAATTGAATAGAGGCCGTTCTTCATAACGTCCCGTAGGCCGGCCGCCATCGCCCAACGGCGTCACCGGTCCGCTTTTTATGCCAAAGCCGATCCCCTCGCGCAACGCGGCAGTTTGCCGGTCGGTTGCGAGAGCCTGCAGCGCGAGCCGTAGTTGTCCCGGCTTGTGCGTGAGGTCGTCATGGCCCTCTGATGGTGAGGCGAGGGCCGCCGTTACGAATCAGAGTTGGCCCGCGAAATGCATAACCATTGTTGCACTGGCCGCGGGGTGCTGGAGCAAGACGAACGTGACCAACTGGATCGATTCCGGCGGCGATGAGCCGCGTCTGTACAGTGCGCTTCCCACGAATTGCAGGAGCGAGCAACGGCGGATTGGCGGTGCGATACGCCGACGAAACTTGACGAGGCTGACGTCCACCTTGGCCTTGATTGCGCTCGCGGCCCCGTTTGGGCACGCGCGCGACCGTGGGCAGTTCGTCAACACCAATGCCGAATTGAAGGCATGGTTCGACAGTCTGCGCAGCGGCAAGGGACCTTGCTGCTCCGATGCCGACGGCTCGGCGCTCCAGGACTCCGACTGGGACAGCAAGAATGGACACTATCGCGTCCGCATCCCGCGCTATGGCTACGCGCTCGATGGTCAGCAGCAGGAGCTCGTCTGGGTCGACGTGCCCGAAGAGGCCGTGATCTCCGAGCCGAACCGGGTGGGGCGCACCATGGTCTGGCCGATCTACGGCTACATGGGCGTCACCATCCGCTGCTTTATGCCCGGTAGCATGACTTAGCCGCCGGGGGCTCACGTCGCCCCGGTGGCATGCCTGAGACGGCCCACGCCGCGTCACGTCAGGTGTATTTCTTGTCGCGCTCGAGCAGCTCGATGGAGATGCCTTCGGGGCCACGGATGAAGCAGATGCGCACGCCCGGCCGGATGGTCGTCGGCTCGCGTGTGAATGTGACGCCCCTGGCCTTGATCTCGGCGGCGACGGCGTCGATGTCCTTCACCGTCAGACCAAAATGGTCGAGACCGTGATGCGGATGTGGAGGTGGCGGGTTGACGGCATTATCGCCGTCCAGCGACGCCAAGAAGATCCTGGCGCCGCCGAGGTTCACCTCGAGCCGGCCTGGCGCGCGCACGATTTCACCACCGAGGATATCCCGGAGCCAGGCCGCCGTGGTCTCCGGATCGGGGCTGCGCAGATGGACGTGATCCCAAGTAACGGCGAATGGCATTTCGTATTCTCCCAGCCGGGTCGTTCGATGTTGCGGCGTATGTTAGTGGCCACGGCCGATGGTCGCTATGGCCTTGCCGACTCGCATGAAGCGCGGGAACCTTAATTCGTCCGCCGGATTAAGGTAAGCAGTGACCGGGTCCGTCGTTGATGGCGTTCGGCCGCGATCGGTGATGCAACCATGAGTGCCAGGCTCGACCGGATCGGATTGGGGCGCTTCGCGAGGGCCGGCGAACGACTGGCGCGAGCCGTAACGATCGCGAGCGTCTCGTTCGGCCGTAGCCTTCTGTGGCTGCTGGCGGCAATTATCGTCGGCTGCGGCATCTGGATGCTGCTGCCTCTTTCCAAAGGCAACAGTGCCGAGCCGGCGAGGCCGGAACTGGCGGCTGTTGAGACCGCTCCCGCAGGCGATACGTCCGCAGTGGCGTCGCCGGCGTCCGAAGCTCAGGTACCGGTCGCAGCAGAACTCGGTCGTCTCAGGATTTCATCGCAGACTTGGCGCCGCGGCGGCCTTGGCTCCAAAGTCCTGGTGACGTTCACGCTGCGAAACGACAATGACTATGCCGTAAAAGATATCGAGGTCGTCTGCGCCTTTACGCGGCGGGACGGCAGTCATCTTACCGACCGGAGCCGCGTGCTGGTGGATCCGGTCAGCATGAAGAGCCGCAAGACATTTGTGCATATCCCCATCGGCTTCGTTAACGTGAATGCCGATCAAGCGAAATGTTCGCTGGTTGCAGCACGTCGCGCTTAACTGCGGCGTGTTCCGGTAGCGGAAAAGTTACCCTCGTGGTCCTTGGCCGAAAAACCATGCATCGCCATTTGAACCGAACGGCTGGGGCCAGGAACCAATTGAAGGATCGCCTGTTGAGGCGGAGAGAGCCCACGCGGGGATGCGGGGGGCGGAGCGCGGCCGATGCCCATCTTTAGGTATTTCATTTTTGTCGGTGGAGCCTTGCTCGCACTGCTGTTCATGGCGGATTTCGTTTTCCCGGCGGCGCCCGTAGCGCAAGCCGTCGCGACCGCAAGCAACGAGCAGCCTCTGATCCGAATCCGGTCCGACCGTCATCTGCCTGAGCGCGTCGTGCTCGACACCAGCCAGCCGACGATTGCCGCACCCGCGGCAAGGACCGCCGCTGTTGCGGCTGCGCCCCAGCCGCCGGTACAGGAGGGTCTGTCGCCGGCGTTGGCCGAGATGTCGGCCAAGACGCGGGTTTCTCAGGCTCAAGCTTCTCCGGTGCACGCTCAGCCCAGGCGCAAGATCGTCAGGGCGCGTCCGGCGCCGCAGCCCGGTCGTCCCATGATGCTGGTCGCTCAGCAACCGCATTTCGGCCTCTTCAACACCACCTGGTGACGGCGTCGTCGACCCACCTCGATGGAGGCGGGAAGGGCTTTTTATTGGCCGGCCACTCTGCTAATTCGAACCGATCCGAACGCCGTCCGGTGCGCTGGTTCGTCGCCAGCGCCGGTCGGACGAATCTCGGTGGCCCGTTGCCGGGCCAGGGCGCTCGTAGCTCAGCTGGATAGAGCATCGGATTTCGATTCCGAGGGTCGGAGGTTCGAATCCTTCCGAGCGCGCCAACTATCATCCTGAAGATTAAGCACTTTTGGCGACCTCGCTGTTTTCATTCTGAACGCCGTCAGATGCGGCATTCTGAATAGCTGTCGCCGTTTCGTTCGCGATCCGATGAGCGTAGCGCTTCCGGGTGGCCGAGAGCATGCGCTTGGCCGTCCGCTTGGCGTACCCCTCATAGGCCTTCTGGGTCTTGTGGGTGGACAGGGCGCGGCCCTGGCCGTCCGTCAGCTCCGCCTCTTCGAGTTCGGTCATCCCGCCATGCCGACAGGCGTCCAAGGTGAAGTGCGCCGGGACGCCTTCGATCTTGCCGCGAAGCCGCACCACGACATGGTTGAGGGAACTGTAGATCCAAGGCTTCGCCAGGCCGTCCCCGAGGTCGCGCAGGATCATGGGCACGCCCAGCCGGGGCAGCTTCGCCAGCACGTCCTCAGCCTCCGCGTAGAACCGCACGGGGCCGTCGGGGCCGGCTTCCTCCAGCGGGTGAGGGGCGACCGTGCCGGTCTTGTGGTGCTCGACCATGATGATCGATGGCGCGCCCGGCGCCCGGTAGTCCGACCACTTCATATGCCCGGCGACCACGTTCTCCGGCCGCTGGAGCCATTCGAAGCAGATAACTGCCGTGGCGGCCGCTTCTGGGTAGCCGGCATCAATCGCGCCCCAGGCGAAGGCGTAGACCTCATCTCTGGTGACGGCCTGCTTCTTGGCCTTGGCCCTCACCTCAAGCGTCACACCAAGCCACGGATTCGGCACCTTGGCGTCGAACTCGTGCGGGAATAGCCGGTGAACGACGCGCCAGGCCTTGCGGCACAGTCCGATCATCTTCTCAGCCGTGCGCTGCCGCTTCTGCCCCTCCGGCAGCTTCTTGCCCTTGCTGGCGAGGAAATAGCCGTAGAGCTTGTCTGCGGCGCGCGGGGTGATGGTCTTGACCAGCCGATCGCCAACCCTGTCGCCCTTCTTGGTGACGACGTTGCAGATCTGGTCCATCGCCCATTCGTAGTCCGAACGCGACCTAACGGCGACCTTCTTCAGGTACGCGTCGCTGATCTTGTATTCCCGGAACAGCCAGTCGACCGTGCCGTATTTCGGCATCATCGGAGCGCCAGAGACCGGCAGCCCTTTGCGCGCCTGGTCCCACTCATCGAACTGACCGTTCAGAGTCTTGGCCCGCTCCTGCATCTTCGCGAAGTCGGCGCCGAGCGGTTCGTTCTGGACCGGGCACTTCAGCGCCCGGTACTTCGTCGGCACATTGTAATAATAGGCCGTCGCGCCGCTCGCGAGGCGCTTAGGAATGACGTGCCGCGGAAGCTCCACGCTCACAAATCCTCTGCGAGGTCGCCGTGCGCGCTGTCCGGCGCTATCGCCCGATCCAGATCGTCGATCAGCCATAGTCGCCTACGCCCTTCTGCTATGCGCGGCAAAGGATAATCCTTTCCGACGCGCTTCAGGAAGTCCCCGACCGTCTTCTCCCCCACGTATCCAGCGGCCAGGTCCGCCGACATGCGGCGCGGCCAAGATCCAGCTGGGATTGATGCAGGACGCCTACCGCCAGACTGATGTGCTGAAGGATTCGTCATGCGCATCCCCGGCCTAATGCCGCTAAGCGATCAGCCAATTCATTGCCTGGTTCGCCGCAATGGCCGCGTTGCCAGACCCACTTCAAGGAGCCTCTTTGGGCGAGTGCATCCAGCTTGCGCCATCGATCGGCGTTCGGAATGTCACCTCCATCGCGCTTGAAATCGCGCTGGCGCCAGCCGTGCCGCCATTTGAGCATGCCATTGACCAAATACTGCGAGTCCGCAACCACGGTCGCGGGGCATCCGTATGGAAGCGCCTCCAGAGCCAGGATTGCGGCCGCCAATTCGGCTGCGTTATTCGTGCCGCGCCAGCCGCCGCCGAACAGCTCGACCCGGATTCCCTCGGCAAGGATGACGGCGCCCATGCCGACTGTGCCAGGATTTGTCGGCGCGCAGCCCCCATCGCACCAGATCCTGGCCTCAGCCACGCGTGCAAGCGCCTCGCGCGCTTTCACAGCGTCGGACGTGCGAAGTTTCGGCTTTCCGGCGAATGCGCCAGTGGCCATCAAAAACGGTTTGATGGCGGTTTTGGCGGGCTGCTTCGGCCGCGCCGGCTTTGCCGGTTTCGCTGCGGAGGGCTGCACGCCATGTCGGATGATCTTCGAGGCATCACGCGCAAACGGATCGCGGTCGAGGCGGGCATACCAGGGTTCATAAATTGGACGCCGCTTATTCCAGTTGAGCCCGCTCATGCCGCCACCTCCGCAGGCTCATGGTTCACAGGGCAGTGAATGGCCTCCGGATTCCGGACCTGACTATAAACACTCTCCCTTCCCAGCCTTGGACCATCTGAGAGGATGGCCTCCGAATTACAGAGGCCATATCGGATCGATGACGCTCCCCAGGTGAACCTTGCCGCGCGGCACCGCGTAGGAGGCTCGACCAGCACGATCCAGCCTCCCTCGAGGGCGCGGCGTCTCGCTTCTCTCAATTGGTGTTTCGACCAACCCAAGACCTCGGCCAGGGCATCGGCAACCATAAGCGAGCGTCCAGACGCGTCGTGGTCGCGGAGCCAGCAAAGCAGCGTGTAGAGGAACGGATCTGCGGCGAGATTTGAAGGCGGGAAGACTGCGCGATCGAAGTCGTGATGGCGACCGCCTACCCAATTCCGTCCTTGCTGCGTGTAGCTCCATGCTGAAAGTGCTGTCTTTCTCACCTCGTCCGCCGACATCGGAGCCGCATGCGACTGCTCGCACTGTGCTGCGAATGTCTCGGCGACGTCATGGAGAGCCTCAAAGTCGTCGCAGGCTCTAGCCTGCTGCATACAGTGGCGGAAAAGCGCATCATTTCGCTGACCAATAGGGATCACTGGGTCGCGTACATCGCTCTGCGCGACGAAGTTTTGCAACCGCGGCAAACGATCGAGATCATCAAGCGTGCCGGCGATGATCTGATAGTCCGATTTGGCCCCTTGGCTCGGTGGCGCCACCACAAAGCCACTTCCGAGAACATCGATCGGACGAGCCGGATCGGGGCGAATATGGCGACGCTCACCGTTGTGGCGAAACCAGGCCTGGTAGTTGCCCGATCCGGAACGAACGATAAGCGGCGACTTGCCATGCCGAGCCATTGCATCGGCAAGCACCCGTTCGTCATTGGAGTCGCAATCAAGGACCGTGATTTTGGTCCTTGATCCAAGGGCAAAACCGAACGCATTCGCATCCGGAAAGCGCTTGGCCAAGCGATCGCTGTATGGCCGGCCGGCGCTCAAGTAGTTCTTGGCCATTGGCTTCTTCAGGGCGCCGTCAATGCGAACCGGAAAGGTGGGAAGCCCATGACGAGCATAGATCGGTTGCCACTCGGCAAAGCGGGTCATGTGGCGCCTCCGTCAAGGGAGGCGTCTGGGGTAAGGCAGGGGTTAACCCCACTCTTGTCCGCTGTGGAGGTTGGTCCGACCAACAAATCCGTGGCGATCCAAGCGGCAGCGAAATGCGTGGACGCCCGATTGCGTCGTCGCTCACCGCTAGGCTTGATCAGGCCGGCGTTTCGGAGCTCGGAAATTCGCGGGCGAGCGGAAAGAGGACTAACCCCGAACCTCTCTGCGCATTCATCCGCCGTCCACGCTCGCGGATGTGTCTCGAAAAAGAACTTGGCGAATCTTCCGCGCAAATCAGCCGCAAGCGGTGCAATTCTATTTGCAGACTCCTCGGAAGTGCCGCCGCGTTCTTTCGCGCCTGGCTTATCGGGATACGGCCCGCACGCGAGATTCCAGATATCTCGCACCAACTGTTCCGGATCCACCCGCTTCATCGCTCTGGGCCTCCGAACGAGGGAATACCGGCCAATTCCGTGAGTCGATCGATGAATTGAGAAATTAGATCTTTGTGTACGCAGATAACTTGGTCGTCATCAGGCCGGCACTTTTGCCGAAGGATGAGATCGCTACCATCGTTGAAATAGGCTACAATCTCGTCCTGAGGAGGCAAGAGCGTTAGTTCTGCCTTTTGTTCGTTCATATCCCCGTCTGGCGCCAGATGAACGCTCATTGCCTCATCTCCCGTTCACCGAGACCGGCGAGATGGGCGATCACCTCCGCCGTGTGCGGATGGTGCCCAAACCGGCGAGAGATGAAGCGGCCTGCGCGCGACAGCGTCGGAGCGTGCATCACAGCCACGCGCCAATCGGCGGGAGGCACGATCGCAGACTTCTTTCGGTGGGTCGTTCGGCTCATGCGTCAACTCCTTGTTCGGAGAGGACGTTCATGGTGGCTGCGTCAAGGATCAGCTGTGCCAATGCAGATGCCCTGTGCAGGCCGATCTCAAATTTTACACCGGTCGGGGCAAGGCCCGTTCCAGTGATTTTGCAGCGTTCGATCCTGATAACGGGGCGCCGGCCCTGGCTCAGCACACGGGCCCGTAAGCATTCATGCGGGTTGAGTCGATAAATTTGCTCGGCGGTATTGTCACCCGCCCGGTGAATCGTTATTTCTGCGTTGCTCAAGTCTAATTCCATCTCTTTGCATGACCCGGCCGCGCCAACGGCCGGGTTTCTGTTGAAGGGATACTGAGTTAAGGTCGACAGAGTTACGCGGCGGCCGCCCTCGTCTCGAACCGCGGTAGGCCATGGGCCCACGCGGCGAGATCACTCGCTGTGATGAGAGTGCGTTTGCCCAGCTTTCGAGCGACAAGGCGATTGGCCTGAATCTCTTCCCGCAGCTTCGTGAGACCTACGCCAGTCAACTCGGCGACTTCTTGCACGCTGTAGGAAATGCGGTCCGACATGCAGCTATCCTCCGTCAAAAGCTGGGCGACCGTAAGCGGTCGCCAGCGAATGACGGCGATAGTGGACCAGGTCCTGAACTCGAGAAACGATTTGCCGGATTCGCCGGATTCGCCGGATTTGCCGGAGGGAGTGCCGAAAAGGCGGGATGCGCCCGAATTACTTCTTTAGGCCTAGCGCTCGTCGGATAGAGTCTTCCTTCGGAAGCTTATTGACGCCCATGGTTCGCAATCGAGGGCCAACGCGGTCTGCTATTTCTTTCCAGGACAGACCTTTGGGTATTTTCCGTTGCGGCCACTCCAGCCTCATTGCTCGCCGAACGCGCCCGGGCGCGCTGTCATCGTCCTCTGTCGGAATGACATGGAAGAAGTGCTGATCGTTCAGCGCTTCGCGATCGGGCTGTGCGCGATCGATGATCGCTCCCGTGTTTGCCATGGCTGGAAAGGCCCTCTGGATGTCCTGAGCCAAAACCAAAACCTCAGCATATGCGCGGCCCTTTCCGACCAGTCTATCGCCCTCAATCTCAAGACGAGCGAGCTCGTGTGCTGCGATCTCGATCGCTGGACCATTCCCAGGTGACAACTCGCCTGTGCTCTTAATGTTGCCCGAATTAATCTCGTGCTGGAGACGGCTCTGTGCCGATGGAGACGACGGCATCTCGCCGGAATAGCTGTCAGCAAGCTTGTGATCGTGGCAATAGTCTGCAATGGCGAGATCAGCGCCGAGATCTGTGCGGCCCTTCAAAGAGCGCACAAAACTAACGTCCCCCGTGATCACCCAGGCGATTGCCATGGGCAGCGACCACCACTCTTCAATGAAATCGTTCATACGCTGCACCGGCGCGAGCACACTGCGGCCTCGCGCGGCAGCCTGGTGTGCGCCAGGTTTTCGGTCCGTCGACCTAGCCGCGCGAGAGGTGAATCGGGCTATTCGTCAGTGTCTGGCCCGGTAATTTCGACTTGCTTTCCGTGCTTGCGCATCAGGTCCGTGAGGGCCTCCAAGGCGAGGCCTTGCGTTGGCCGGCCGGTTTCGATCGAGAGCATCCTGAGGGCTTTCCAGCTCTCCTCGGCGAGCCTGACCTGCATGTGGCGTTGCGCCTTCGACAGGGCGACCTTCTTGGCTGCAGGTCGGACGGGCTTCTTTGGGGACACGGGTTCGCTCCTGCGCGTGGATCATTCCGGTCAAGATATGCCTGCGACCCCCCTCCTGTAAACACGCTTGCATGCATGCATTCTTGCATGTACATTCTGGCTCACCATAACAGAAATTATTGAAAGCCAGCCATGTCGCCGGTTCCCGCCGTCCTCAATTCCGCGCTCCCCGCCACTGCTGTCGAGATCGCTGCCAAGGCGAAGGGCTATGCCGATCAGGCGCAGGCGGAGAACACCAGGAGCGCCTATGCGTCGGATTGGGCGGTCTTTGAGGAGTGGTGCGGGCGGCAGGGCGTAGCGTCGCACGCCGCGGATGCAGGCATCGTGCTGGCTTTCCTTGTCGACACGGCGGGCAAGGTGACAGTGTCGACTCAACGCCGCCGATTGGCGGCCATCAAGAGCCGCCTGCGCCACTTCGGGCTGGCGCTCGATACCAGTGCTGAGCCGTTCCGGTCAGTGTGGAAGGGCATCCGGCGCGCGCATGGTCGGCCGCCCGCCAAGAAATCACCGCTGATGCCAGCCCAACTGCGTCGCGCGCTCGGCGCCGTGCCGTCTGGGCTGACAGGCGTACGCGACCGGGCGCTGCTCCTGATCGGGTTTGCAGGAGGTCTGCGCCGGAACGAGCTCGCCGCGATCGAGGTGCTGGCGCGCCCGGGCGCGGATTGGATTGAGGAGGGCCCCGACGGGCTCACAATCCATTTGGTCCGATCCAAAGGCGACCAAGAAGGTGAGGGGCAGGCAATCGGTATTCCGCCGGGCATGCACCGGTCGACCTGCCCCGTACGCGCTTGGCGTGCCTGGCTCGAAGCATCAGGGATCACCGCGGGGCCGGCTTTCCGCTCGATCGATCGGCACGGCCGCATGAGTGAGGATCCGCTCTGCGCTCATTCCATCGCGCTCATCGTGAAGCGTGCTGCGATCGCGGGCGAGCTCGCCAGCGGCGCTTCCCAGTCCGACGCTGAGGCTGTCGCCAAGAAATTCGCCGGGCATTCACTCCGCCGCGGCCTCGCCACCTCGGCGGCCCGCAACAAGGCGCCGGGTCACCTCATTCAGAAGCAGCTCCGACATCGGAAATACGACACGACGGCCGGCTACATCGAGGAGGCGCAGCTGCACGACGAGAACGCCGCTTCGTACGCGGGACTCTAAGCGTGCATGAATGAAAGCTGAAAGGGTTTACCGCGCTGTTTCTGGTCTGTTTTATCAGCGGCCATCCTGAGTGACATAATTGCTCCGGATGGCACCGCCGGCTGACGGAGTTTAGCTCTCAACCAGTTGCCGCGACTGTCGTTTCGCCTCGCGCGCGCTCGCAATTGATCCTGAATTTTGTCAGGCCATAAAAGGCGGGCTTTGATCGGGTTTCTGATGCGCGCGGCCAAGTCCTTGGTATCGATACCTTTTTGAGCTAAGGCATCAATAAAACCGGCATGCGCTGCTCGCCGAATGAGACATCGCGCATTCGGGGGGCGCCCTGAGCTGCCGACCGGCTCGTCAGGTCTTGCCCCGACGTAGATCTGTGTTGTCTCTCATAGGAAACATGCGCCAAATCCCGAGATTCGCGCGCGCCGGCAAGCGGTTGAGCGGCGCGGGTCTATTTCGATACTTTGATGAAGGTATGGTGCAGCATGAAATTCGAGCACGACGGCAATTTTCAAGGTATGGGTGGGACGCTGGCGGTCCTGGTGCCGTCGAGCAGCGGCCTCGTCATTGCTGCTGATATGCGACAAACGCCGAAAGGAACGTTCTGCGACGGGATAAACAAGATCCTGCTCCCAACCCGGCCCGCGCGCACGGCGGTCGTTGTCACCGGGCTCATCACCTTGCAGGACATGCCCGATCTTTCCGGCCACGACCTGTGTGAGCACCTGGCAAAGATGCCGGCGCCGATTGACTTCGGCCGATCAACACTCTCGTACCTAAACGCGGAGAACACGCCCGTAGCGGACTTCAACGGGCAGAGATTTGCCGATGCTATTTTCGCCGATATCAGCCCCTATCTCGCCGCAGGAAAGTTAAGCGGCTTTGCTGGAAGCCGGATCGCACAAATCATCATCGCGAGCTACGATCCGGCAAGTCACACCAGCAGCGTTATCGCATTCGGAATCGATCTCACCATTGAGGGCGGCTTTCTTCTCCAACCGACGCCGGTCACGGCAGCAACGACGGTAAAAGGGACCAATTTGGGCCCGGCGAGTGAGCGTGTCATTCTTCCCTTTGGGGAGGTGTCCTATCTCGAGCAGCACGTGCTTTTTGGTCACGGCCGGATGTATTTGACCGGTGCCTATTTCCAGATTTTGCTGAAGAAGACAGTTGGGGATGTAGGGTCAGATCTGGCGGCCGCCGCCGCCCTTGATCTGATCGAGGCGGCCTCCAAGACTGCTGAAATCATTCCAGCCCCATCAGGCATAGGTGGAGGATCATCAGCCGTGCTCTTGGGCGAGGAGACTGTTTGGCTGAAGTAACGGCAGCTCTTTCAACTAATGAGACCGAAAGTACAGAACGGCGCAGCCGAGCGCGGCCGCGGCCCACACACCAAGCCAGCCCCAAGCATCCCTCACGGTTTCGTCGTCGACCGGATTGAATAGTGCACGCACCAGGACGAGCCCTGCACCAATGAAAAAGGCCGTCTTGATGATTTCTGAAAGCGTAAGGCTGCCGAGCGGTCTATGTGAGATATCATCGGGGCAATTTATGTACAGGAGAAGGAGCAGAGCAGCGTAGGTCATGAGCCGAGTCACGAAACCCACGGGCCTGAGCCAGATCCGAGTGCGCCGCTTCCGCTGATCCTCAATTCGCTCCGCTTCCGCGAAACGCTCGAGTTGATCGAAAATCAGGGAGTCCGATTCCACAATTGGCAGGGGAGGGGGCACTGCGATCGGCGCCGCGCTGGCAGGCTTCGATCCCTTCAGCCGGCCGATGACCAGAAGGACTGCGATACCGGCCAAGAGCAGCCCGCTGCCTATCAATTCATTCATGCAAGCCCCCGCAAGCAGGCCGAAAGTATGGGCTCTCGGAGACCCCCTGCCAAGCGGTCAATAATGACAAACTGCCCGACGGTAGAGTATCCCCCATTTTAAAACAGGTGCACTAATGTCTGACGAGAAAGCGCTCGAGACCATTCGCAGTCTGATCGAACAGGGAGGTCCCTTCGACGAGGAAGACCTCGCGGCTATTCGCGAAATAGAGCAGACGAGGGCGGAGATCGCTGATACGGCGGACAAGGTCCAGAAGTCACTGCATGCAGCGATCGGGTTTGCGATCACGACGTGGTCGTCTTTAGAGGGGATAGTTGTAGAGATCGCTTCGGCGATTATTGACGTGGAAAGTGAAATTGGAGGTGTGATCTTCTACAATTTTCCTTTTGCAAAGATGTTGGAAGTTATCGGCGAGATCATCCGCGTGGATGAGCGGTTTCGAGGTCTCGGCCGTGACTGGGATAGAATAAGTAAGCTGTTGTTCGCCTTGAATGATGTTCGAGTTAGGCTTGCACACCACGGTGTTAGCTCAGGAAAGGATATCTTGGATGTCCCGGTGGACATCACGGAGTTTAACACAGATGACTTTTTGCCAAGCTTGGAGCCGTACAAAGCCGATTCACGGAAAAAGTGGGTAAAGAAGAAAAGGATGAGCTTTGCCGAAACGGTCAGCTTCGCGGAGAGCATTGTTGACGCTGTCGAACCAATGACGCAGTTCCTAAAAAAAGTTCACGAAATCCGTATAGCACCCAAGCAACGGCTTGTCGCGCGAGTGAGAGAGCTCCAACAGAAGGTACGAGAATACGAAAGTCGCGAGACGGCGCAACCAATCGCCAAGGATGAATAGGTCTAAAGTGCAGCACTCCTCTTCGGACTTCTTGGCCCGAAGGCGTTGGCTTTCTTTCTAATCCGTACCCGTTTAGGCGGTGGCTCTCCCGCCTGGCGTCGTCGGTAGGATCGCTTTGGCTTTGAGGGGACCCGCGGCGACTCGAAAACCGGCATTAGCTTGTTATGCAGGATAGTCGTCAGATAGGTGGCGAGTGAGCTTTCTTTGAACAAGCTCAGGCTCCGCATCGTCTCTACGATTTGAAGCAGTGGAAGCGAGTCGAAAGCCTCGATCCAGGCCAGGCCCTTGTCGGGCCAATTGGGGCGCACCGTCATCAGCTGCGAGACGGCACTGATCACCGGCTCGATCAGCGCGAGCTCATTTTCATCTGACTCGATGATCGTGCGGATGACGAGCGTGGTGTGCTCCTCTCCGTGATACCTGATGAGGCTTGCAAGGCGCTCCAGAGCAGCAGCATCCACTGTCGGCGCCTCAAGCTGCGCCAGTAGCCGCTCAGCTATCGTCCGCGCTGCGCCGAGTTCGATGAGCTTCAAATCCCTCAGGAGTGGCCCCGAGCTCTGCACCTTAGCCATTGAGCGGATCTTCAGCCCCGGCTGTGGCCGACGCGGCGCGCAAGATTATCTCAAGACGCTCGAGCTCCTCGTCGCTCAGTTTGGTGAGATCGAAATCAGCGACCGATCCGCTGTGCTGGATCGCCTGCGACGGCTTCCCGTCAAGTCTGTCAGCGACCTCTTTGGCGGCTGCCGTCTCGGTGCCAGCCCGGATGAGCAACTGGCGGGCGATCCAACGCAGTGAGCCCTCTTTGGCTGGCGTTTCCTCTCCAGCCTCAGCCAAGGAAGCCTCCATGCGGATTGCGTCCCGGAATGGTTTATCCTTGTTTTGGGAGCCAGGGGGTCTACCGATCACTATTTTACTCCATAGATCGTTGTGAAATCAGTGTTTTGGATGCAGAGATTACCCCTGAGGCAATCGCCCGATGGGGGCCGCTGCGTCGCCGGAGGGGCCATGTGGAAGGTGCTTCAAGGAAGCGTCGCGTTTCTGGTCGTGGCCTCGAACATTCACTGGCAGTGGACGCCAAATTTTTACTTGGCGTCCATTCTGGCGTTCATTGCCGCGCTACTGGTCACCGTCGCCCTTACGGGGCTAATTGATCTTGTGCAGGTGGCGGCAGCGAAGCGGCGCGAGTGGCGGCAAGCGTCCGGGCGAGCCGAGAGACCCTGCTCTCTGGTCCTGCCTGACCGAGCACCTGGTTGGACAGGTAACCTTGCACGGGACGTGACATCAGGAGCCGTCCGGCGAGCACAGGTGCGGCGAGGCCCGCCGCCGCTCCCGGAAATCCGGCCGTAGCGCCTCCCAGACCCGCGCCTAGTAGACTCACGACGTGCTGGACATACTGCCGGGGCGCCGTCCCGGACTGCGGGAGCGGCCTCATGATCGCTTCTGCCGCCCTAGCAACGTCGGAGAAGTCGCCCCGGCCTCGGGCATAGCCGCGACGGTCCTGCTGGACTACCGCATTGCGGAGCTGCGAAGGGCTGATCAGACCTTCGGCTGTCGCCGACCCAGCACCCGTGGCGGCCCTCTCGAGCACCATTAGGTTTCGATATTGATTCCGCGCCTCACGGAGGGCTGCGGCGTCCTGGGTGTTGCCAGCCCGGGTGAGTGACCGCTCGAAGGCGTCATCCAGCGAATCTCGAATGCCATGCAGGGCATTCCGTAACTGGGGGTCGGCCATATCACGGGCCTGTCGGGCGAGCCGCGAGGTCAGGGCGTTGTACTGCTCACCCGTCAGAACGCCGCCATTTCGCTGCATCTGGTCAGCGATGTCGGCAATCGTGTTGTCGATGACGGGTGCGCGTGCGTGGGGGCCGACGAGGTTCTGATACTCATTGCGAGCCGTCCGGAGATCCTGCACCAACTGACCATCCGGAACCACGTTGTTGCGCCTCCCAATCGCCTCGAACTGGCTGCCAATGCGATCAAAGGCGTTGTTGATGACCTCGGGGGTAGCGCGCTCGGCTTGCTCACCAGCACGCCTTAGAGCCGCACTCGTGAATTGCTCTCCCTGGGCCGTCATTCTATGCGCCGCGCCGCCACCCGCTCCAGGAAGGTCGCTGAGGGCGCTTTCGGCCCACTGCAACGGCTTGCTTCCGGTTGCCTGTCCCGCCGTTAGATTGATGCCTTCGTTCCGGAGCGTGTCGACGAGAGCATTTCGCTCGGCGGAGGCGGGTAGGGGCGTGATGACTCGACGGCTCATTGAAGTCACTGCAGGGGACATCAGAGAGGCCGCCAGGCGCGCGTACGGCTCCGCAGCAGTCCCTGCAGTGGCGGCTCCGGCAGCCTCGCTGGCGGCCGCCGGAATGGCAACCCGCGTGGCTAGCCTTGCCATGAGGCCCTCGCCACCACCCAGCAGCCCTGGAGCAAATTCGCCGGCCGTATAAGCCAGTTTGCCCGCTGCAGTCTTAGGCTTGTAGTCGAGCGCCTGGCCAACCGGATTTCGCGCCCCCCGTTCGCCACCAACGAAGTGGCTTATGTCTTCGGAGGAGGGGGCGTTGGAAAGCACTGCTGATGGCAACGTCCATTGCGCGGCTTTGTGGAGAGTGTCCTTGACGGACCTCACCTCGTCGGGCGAATAGCCGATCTTGCTCCCGATATAGTCAGCTGCAGCGGAGGCGGCGTGCCGCAGGTCACCCGCCACTCCAAGAGAGCCGACTGCTCCCCGGCCAATTCCCGCTAAGCCGCCTTTGCCGACATCTGCCGCGATCGAAGGCTCTTCGTTGAGTTTCGCTAAAAGCTCTGGATCGGTGACGAGTTTGCTATCGTTCAACTGTGCAAGCAAAGCTGGATCCGTGACCGGATCTCCGTGCCAGAAATTCGCGGAAGCGGGCAATGCAACAGGGTCATTCTCCCAGAAGTTTGGCATCGCTGTACTCTGTCACAACTTGATCATGAAATTGGTGAAGAACGTCGGTTGCATGAGCCCGAATGGCGTGCTTGTGCCGCCTTGTGCTCCAACGTTGACAGTCGGCAAAGTAAAGCCATTGCTCGTTGTAATCGTGAGCGTGTTGCCCGTTCCGACGTTCGCGAGCGCCGTCACGGTTTGATTGCTGCCGCCGCCCCAATTCGCGTTGTTGGTGGCCCAGCCAAGTTGGATCTGCCCACCAGAAAGCGAAACTGAGGGAGTGTAGGGCGGGAGGTTCGCTGTCGCCAAAGTCGCAGTTTCGTTTCCAGTAGTTGAGCCAAGGGCACGTGCCGTAAGCCCGCTGCCAGATCCGGCCGCGGCCAATGCCCGGCCAAGCGCCTTGGGAAGAGTCATACGGCAATTGGCAGCCCATGCTGCCGCCGCAGTGCCCTGGGCGGCACGCGTCGTCGCGGATCCTGTCGATGTTAGTAGCGGGCAGCTGGTGTCGCTGATGTTGTTGAATAGAACGATAAAAAGCGCTTGATTCGCGTCCGAGCTGGAACTCGCTCCCGATGCAGCCGAGCCCATAGTGCTATCGTTCAGCATCAGCCAGCCGGGATCAGCCGACGCTTTGAAGGTTGGCTTGATGTCTCCGGTCGTGGCCGTACCCTGCAACGCGGCCACGTTTGATGGGTTCATGAGCTCCCACTGATTAACCCCAGTCGAGTTGTACCGGAGGATCATTTCGTAGCGATTGCCCGCAATATCACCGACGGCGAGGGGCTGACCGCCAGCCTTTGTGATTGTATGTGCCGTGAGACCATTCGGGGAGAAAGTCGGAGTAGTCGTCGCGTTCGCCGCGATGGCGCGGACGAAGCAAAGTTGGCCTTCGACGAGAGTGGTCAATGCCGGCGTATACGTAGCAGTGATCGCATCACTGCTACCGCCCGCGATCGTCCAGTTGGTCAAGCCATCCTGCAGCTGCCCAAGAGCGGCATAGTCCGTGCGCGCGCTGCCGTTCGCCACTCCGGTGTGGCGGAAGCCGTTCATGGGCAAGTTGGCTGACGCCGAGCCCTGCCCGTCCCGGGTCAAACAGTTTCCAAAGCCATTGGATGCAAGATCGTTTGTATCGGAATCCATGCGCGAGGAGCTGATATTAAGTCCAGCGGCTTTGTCGGCCTGCCAGCTGAACGAACGATTGAAAGTGCCACTTCCGTTCCAGCTCATGACTCAACTCTCCACGCTAAGAGAGATGCCGTCCGCCTTGAGGCGGTCGACTACCGATCTGCGAACGTATTCGCTTGCGGTCATGAGGTTTTTGGTGGCGCCGCGCTCTATGGCCGCCGGAAGGGACGCGGGGCAGCGAACGCGCAGCAACTCGCTAAAGCGCAGGCTCGAGATGGAATGGGGAGGAGTAGGGCGACCCATGTGCTCTCCAAAATCTTCCAGCGGATCCCACTCCGCGAGAGGGGAAGACTGGCTGGCGAGCTGGGTGGCAGCGCACTGATCGCGATCAGCAGTGGCTACAATGTAGCGTCGTATGATTTGATTTTCAAGGAGTAAGCAAGTCGGTCGGCCCAGTCCGGGCTTCAAAGACTTTCGCGCAGGAGCTTTCGAGCGATCTCGGTATACCGATATCGCCCTTAATCCAGTCGATTAAGGCCGGCCACGCTCACCTCCAAGCTCCGCGAGAGCGACCGGACGCGATAATGAGAGAGCCCTTTCCTTGTCTCGAAAACGCGGACGGGCCGCTAGTATCGGCGCTTCAACCGCCTGATACATCAATGCAGCGATGCCAGCGGTCACGACGAGGTAAGCCATGAGCAGAATCGACATGGGCAGCCGATTGCTCAAGGGGACGATCGCGGACAGTACCAGCAGATGAAACAGGTATGTCGAATAAGATATGCGACCGAGAAAGACGCCAATGCGGGAGAGGGTGGGATTGCGGAACGCGGCTTCCAGTTTGAACGCAAACAAAATTGCAGCGGCGCCCAAAGCAGGCGCGTAGAACGGGAATGCAGTCTCCATCGCAAACGAGGGCTCTTTCGCCGCAAGAGATGTCAGCCAGACGGCAAAGCTCGCGGCCGAAACGCAGAGAAACAGCACGAGCGGCAGCCTGACCTTCCTAAGAGATGGCATCGCAATCGCGAGCAGGAAGCCCCAGGCAATCGCATCGACACGGAAGACCACCACTCGGCGAACGGCAGAACCCCATTGCGAATTGTCAGCCCACAGCATGCGGGCGGCGCATACAGCCAAAATGTAGATGGAAGCAGCGATCAGCGCCGGCCTCAGCTTGCCGGGCACAACATATGCGATAAACAAGCATACTGCAGGAAAGGAGAGGTAAAACCACTCTTCGACGGACAAGCTCCATGCAATGGAGAAGTAGTCGTGAGCGTTGTGCTGGCCCGTCAAGTTCTGCAGATAAAGTAAGTACCTGAAAAAGTCGGCACTGAATAGCTGATGTGTGCTGACCGAGAACAAGATCAGCGCGATCAGGTAGGGCGGAACGGTGCGCATCCATCGGCGCACCAAGAAGATGCCGTAATTCCGCAAGCTCGGCTTTGAAATACAAAATTCGAAGATCTGCGGCGCCAACACGAAGCCGCTCAGGACAAAAAAGACTTCGACTCCTAGGATCGAGATCGTCTCGCCGAATGTGCTGTCCGGGTAAAAGTGCATGTAGAAGTGCGGCACCGCGACCGCGAAGGCCGCTGAGCCTCGCAGGAAGTCCAGGGAGGCGACACGTTCAGTCATGAGGCCAATCCACAGGCTCTTAGACCGCGCGCCGCAGCTGTCGCGATCGCAGCATTCCCGGCCGCCGAGTAGTGACCGCTCTTTGTCATGACCCCGCTTGGCGTCTTCAGCGCGATCGTACGAAGTTCATCTGCCGGATCTATCGTGCAGAGTTCAGGAATAGGCGCCGGCAGGCTGTCCA
Source organism: Bradyrhizobium sp. STM 3561 (assembly GCF_045571455.1). Classification (NCBI taxonomy): domain Bacteria; kingdom Pseudomonadati; phylum Pseudomonadota; class Alphaproteobacteria; order Hyphomicrobiales; family Nitrobacteraceae; genus Bradyrhizobium; species Bradyrhizobium sp. STM 3561. The sequence continues at coordinate 3,716,361 of NZ_CP120695.1, read as the reverse complement.
AGACATTCCGGAAAAGAAGATGAGGATTAAGCACGTCTTCTGGTCGTGGGATGACCAATAAGACGAACCGCTGATTCCGATCTCGCGCAAGTCGCGCCATTTCAGCAATCAACAGCGCAGCCAGTTGGCGCTGCGGGGCAGCGCTTGGACTTGCAGGGCTGACATTGCTGAATGGCACGCGCGTGAATTTTCGGTAGATCGCTCGGCTGACGCTCCAGGAATATGGAAATTCAAAGACGCTCCAGTCTTTCGAAGCCTCATCCTTGGCATAGTGCTGCTCAATCGCAGTTGGGTCTGCCGTAGGACGGAGTATCAGTTGCAGTCGGTCAGCGTTCAAAGTGAAAAAGGGCTTATTGGCACGAGGCTGCTTGTCGAGACCGAGCGAGACGAAAGTCCAAGAGGAAACCTGATTGACTGTGATCATTGGCTCAACCAGTCCAAGGATCACAAACCGCTCGTCTCCGGTATGCTCTTTGTAGTGAAGCAGGGTTTGATCGACGCCGAAGCCGTCCACGCCTCGATTGTCGACCTGACAACCCAGGGCAACGGACAAGACGTGGGGCCACGCCTCGGCGTCCGACACGTCATCGGAGTAGGTGAAAGAGCCGCCCCATGCCGACCCGCAGACAGGTAGTTCAATCGAGGGATGTGACCTGAGCGGGAATTGGCCAGCTTGCGGCCATCCGGTGATGGAGCCATTCCGCTCTCCCTCCAAATTCGCTTTGATCCCCGATCGGAGCCGCTCGAGGTCGTACAAGAGATACTTGTTGCCGTTGTGCATCGAAATGAAGCCGAAGGCGAAAAAGAGTGCTTCCGCAGCGCACAGGAAGACAATCAATCCAGTCGCTGCCCGCAAAGCGCGCATGATCAGAAGAATTTGTAGTTGAAACGCGAAGTTACCGCGTCGTCTGACAAAAGCAGCAAAGCGCCAAGAACAATGACAAGGATCAGCAGGGCAATGACGGCGCGGTTCCTCAATAGTCTTTTCATTTGGACACTTCGCATAGTCAGGGGGATAGGTGCAGGAGCGAGCGCATGCTGATCATGGTGGCGTTCGCGACGCATACGATTGAAGTTCGTAGGTGATCTATATCGGGAGCTAAGCGTTGGATTTGATATCCGTGCACGTCGTGAGGCGAAAGTTCTACTCCGAAGTCGGTAGTTACCTGCTCGATGAGTTGCTTAGCCATTTCTGCGTTTTTGCCGAGACGATAGTTCCTGAATGCGACGCCCCCGTCGCATGCTAGATAGTAGGACTCATTCGGCCATACCCAAACGGAAATGGGCGCAAACCCAGGACCAAGACACTGGGTGATAATGTGAACACAGTTACAAACATCCTCGACTTCGAACGGACGTAAGGATTCTTTGACTGCCCGGAGGAGCGAACTTTCCGGCGGCCGACTGAACAGCTTTAGCACCACGATGAGATTCCCCAGCCCATTGAGGAGGTCTACCACCCACCACCATCCCGAGCAACCCATGGTAGGCGTCGCGCGCCCCCACCAACCAACTTGGCGAGAACGAGAACCGGCTTTACTTATGCTTCGCTCGCTTAGCCAATCTCACCCCGGCCCCGCCGCCATTCTCTGGGATGAACTCCACGCCGGCCTTTTCGAGGGCAGCGACCAGGGCCTCAATAGTGCGCTCCTGCGCGCCTAGGGCGCCAGGTTGAGTCTCCAAACGCTTTATGCTCGGCAGCGACACGCCAGAAGCCTCGGCAAGATCCTTCTGCTCCCACCGTAGCAACATCCTCGCTGCTCGAACTTGCTCACTTGTCAGGTCCACAAGTTTAATACCTCAGGTATTGACTGGCATGCGCTGTTGATTTAATACCTCAGGTATTGCACGGCTGATTCCAGAAGGCAACCCAACATGACGAACAACACCCTCCTGGTGAACGGCGGAGCTATGCCTTCAGCAATCCTCACCGTAGCGAACCTCACGGATTCCCAGACAGGCAAGCTCAACCGCGATGTCTACGAGGCGCTGGTGCGTCGCGAGGCAATGCGGACCTTCGGCTCGACCGCTCCTCGCTATCTCCGCGAAGCTGCGAAGCAGTACCGCGATCACGTAGCCCAACAAATGACCGCTTGGCGCCAGCGCAACGGCCTCCACGTCGAAACCTCGCTGGTTTCCGCCTTCGGCGCTCCCGCCGATGGCGTCCGCCGCTCCGCGTTCTAGCGGGACACGGCAATGCTGTCCAAAATGAAGGTTCCCGCTCGCCATCTGCTCCGTGGAGACATCGTTGGCTCGGGAGAGGTCGTAATTGCTGTGAGTACCGGGAGCCGAACCCCTAGGGGCAAGATCGAGGTCCTGCTGGAAAAGAACGACCGGCGCCGAATCGCTCTTTGGGGTGCCGGATCAACCATCAACATCCAACGGGAGACAGTAAAGATGAAGACAGCAGACACCACCCAGGAAGCGACCGCCATTCCGCTCTCTGATCGTTTGCCCACCTTTCATGAATTGGCATCTTTCGACGCTGGCAAGGCGTGGGATTGCCTTACCCCCGAGCAACAGCGGGAGATTGGCATCATCGCGCTCCGCTTCGGCACGGTCGGACAGTGTGAGGAGTATTTCCACGAGACGATTGAAGAGGTGCGCAAGGGCTTCATGTCCAGCCATTGGACGCCCCAAGTGCAGGAGACGGCGGTTTGGCCGCGTCTCCAGATCCAATTGATCGAGAGTGCGGCACGCGAAGCATTTCAGACACTTTGCGATCACTTCGATCCCATGTGGCCCCAACTGTTCGGTTGGGCGGCCGGAAAGGAGGTGACGCAACCTTAGCCACTAACCTCGGCGGCCGAGCGAGGGCGGGACTTCCGTTCGGTCGCCTGCTGACTTTCCACCAATCCCAATTGAGAGACCAAATGAGCAACGCGGTAACCATCGCGAGGCAAGGGGGAATTGTGTCCCGTGCGCCCGCAGACTCCATTACAATTCGCAGAAATGCCCAGCGTCTTGGCCTAGTCGTCACGCCATCGGGAGTGCGGTCATGCTGAACGCAAACCTGATTGCTCAAGAGCGACGCCGCCGGGCGGCGATATCTACGCTCCAGAGGCTTCGGCGCGAAGCCCGGGATGAAATATCGCGGCTGATCCAATTCCTCGATCAGTCGGACCCCTATGTCATGACCGAACTGGAGGACGACGACGAGCGGGAGCCGGAAGAGCGTGAGCCCTCTCTTGGCTCAGTTGATCGCGGGCCAGATCAAACCAGGTGGTCGGCAGGCAGCTGCGACGATGCCGAGTGCGACGACAGCGATCTCGAGCCGTCCCTAGGAAGTCTCGACCATAACCACAGCCAAGAGCGCTGGGCGTCAGGTAACCGTAGCGACCTTGAGGAAGACCCGACCGAATCCGGCATTGCCGACTGGGAAGGCCTTCTGGAGCAGGTGGGCATGCGGGACTGGACAAACACGCTGATGGGATGAGCTGCGGGGCTCTCGGCCCTCGCGACTCATCAACCTGTCCTCTGCAACTGCGCCATTCTGATGACGTGCGGCACCACCGACAAGCCCCGACTCAGGCTCTCCATCGGGGCGTCGGTGATTGGACCGACATCACCTCAACGAGAAAGGCTTGGCTATGAACATCCAACAACAGACAAGCGCTCAGTGTGCGAGTGCTGCACCATGTGAACAGCTTCTCTCCAACGTTTACGCATCTCGCAGGGGCCGCTCGCCGAGCGAACCAAAGGGAATGGCGAACGCTGACACCGTCATGCAGCGGCTGGAGAGTGGTCTTCCTTTGAAGGATGCGCTGATGCCGGGCGCCTCCTATGAGGGGTATCACTCTCACTGCAAGCTGTTCCCGGAAAGGGCCGCGAGGGCGAAGGCTCTGGTCGAGCGCAACGCCGAGGCAGGCAAAAAGCGGAAGCTGGAGAAGCTCGGTGTTTTTCGTCGGAGAGCGATGACGCACTGCGCGCGCGGGCACGAGCTGTCTGCCGACAACATCCGGGTGCGCCGGTATCGCGGCTACACCCAGCGCCAGTGCAAGAAATGCGAGCACATGCGCCAGATGGAGACGGGGCCGCTACCTTCGCCGCAGAAGCTCGCAGAGTTGACCGACGCGATGAAGCGCGGCCGAAACCTCGCAGCGATCAAGAAAATCCTACCCGACACGACGGCATTCTATCGCACCGTTCGCAAAGTGCCTGAATTTGCCAAGGTGCACCATGTGTGGGCCTCGGGCGCGAAGACTCGGGCCGGCGCGGCGAATAAGAGGACCGTGCAGCAGAAGCGATACAACGAGATCATGTCGCTGCTGCCGCCGCGCATGCCCCTGAAGATCAAAATCCAGATCATCGGCGCCATTTACGAGGCCCACGCCATGCGCCGATATCGCGGAAAACCTTTCGGCATCACCAAGGCGAAGGCCAACATCAAGCAATTCATCGCAGACTATAACCGCGAGAATCCTTCGAAGGCTTATGGCGACATCAAGACGCCATGGTCCCTTGACGCGCCGGTCTACGATGACGGGGCAACAACCCTAGCGGATCGGGCGACCCGCAGCATTTGGGACAAGGCCCCGATGTAGACGCGCTGAGGCTCGCCGGTTAACGCTAGCGGGCCTTGTTCAGCCCATGCCGGACACCTTCCTGGGCCGCAAGACTCAAGAACCGTTCCAGGAGGGGCCGAACGAGTAATGCCGCCTCAGTTGGTGGTCTTTTTCGGCGGGCGGATAGCCATCATGATCCCCTCACCACCGGCGCTTAGGATGACGCTCGCTGGCCGCACGCCTTTTAGGAACGAGCGCTCCCGCAGCGGGTTCTATGATCCGTCTTTGCGTGCGTGGAGTCCGACTAGGCCCCAGTTTGTCCCCTGGACTGGGGCCTTCATTTTGCGTCCGATTTACAAATTTGAATGCACAAGGGATGGTTTTGCGGGATGAAACAGCGTTTGCCGATCTAGACAGCGGCAGAGCGCTCGGTCCCAGCTCGTTTTCGAACCGAAGACCTCCAGGCTGGGGGCGATGTGGTCTACGCCGGGCGCAAGCCATTCCATCAGTACCAGCCCATCTTGAAACAGAGACCAAACCAACCAGCGAGCGCGATTAGAGCGGCGATGTTGATGTACTTCTGAGCGTTCTGCATCTTTCCACCGCCATCAAAGGCGTCCCGCAATTCGGAATAGTGGTGCTTGGTCCCTGGCTGCTCCACCTCTCCGCACTTGACCAGGTCAACAAGGTTTCGGTTTCTGGCGCCCGGCTCATTGCCGGAGCTTGGGGTCCACCTTATGTACTTTGGCGTGTTCTTCTCGACCTGCGGGACCATGCGAGCGGGGTCGGGAGCGCCCGGAACGCCCCGCGGGCCGAGCAGCTCACGCGTAATGTCATCCTCCGTTCTTTCCGGCTCGACGCCGTTAATGGGCCGCTGTCGCACGGGAGCGACCTCCTGATGCGCACCGGCAAGCTCAAGCCACCTCAGGCTTGAAGGTCTGGGGCTGCTGCTCTGGTGGTGGCATTTTGAAAGGAATGGGGAACGGCGTGCGCGCGAGGCTTGCCAGCGCCGCTCGCTCCTCGGAGAGACGGCTTTCGATGTACTCGCGCTCCAGATCGGAAAGGCGGGTCTTGAGCAGCCGGTGGTAGCGGTGAATGTTGTTGCGGTGGGTGCGCAAGCGGGCGAGCTTTTCTTCGAGTGTCATCATCGTCGTCCTCGACGGTTACAGGCAATCCTTTCCAAAAGAGGTTGGAGGAGCCCCCTCCGGCGCAAGATTTAGAGAGGCCTGATCTGGTTTCAAGATCGATAGGAAAGTTAGGGCGGGGGGCCGGATCGGCCGCTGCTTGGGAGGATATCAGGTAGGAAGCAAAGTCCTACCCGGTTCTTCGGCGCTGGTTGGCTTCCGCCGTAGCCGGCGCCCCGCCCGTGGTATCGGCGGTAAATCTTGCGATCCGTCGAGGGCCGCTCCAAACCTCGATCACCGGGTGCGCGTCGAGGAATTTCACAGCTCGACGCTTAGCATCATCATCGCAGCCGCACTCCAGCTCATAGGTCGCATGGGCGACGCCCCAGAGATCGATTGCATATGCCACGTAACGCATGGGTCCTGCACACTAAGAGGATGTCGGCTGACCGATTAACGATTCCTGCGCGCCCTGTTTGTTCCTCCTATTTCGAGTTTTCCGGCCCCAGCAGGACGGCGCGTCAAAGCTCGCGCTCCATCGCGGGGTGGCTGCGGTTCTTGACCTTGATCCAGAACTTTTGCCGGCCGCCGCGGTATGGCCGATCGCGATGCTTGGAGACTAGCCCCTCAAGTCCCATCCGGCAGGCTGCCCGGAAGAGGTCCGGCCCAATTTCGCCGCGCTCGAAGGGCGCCACAGAAATCCCATCGGGCCGGCGTGCCAGTAGCTTCTCCAGCTTGGCCTTGCGCATGTGGAGGGGCAGCGACCGCAGATCGTCGTTCCCCATTGTGAGGATGTCGAAGGCGTAGAGTTGCACCTCGGGGTCGTGCTTGCGAGAGTGCAGCGCGTTAAAATCGGAGATGCCGTCGACGCCGAGGATTACAGCCTCGCCATCAATAACGAAGTGCTTCTGCCGGTTCTTGAGCGCGGCCTCGGCAATCCAAGGATAGCGGTTCGTCCAGTTGCTACCATTGCGAGACAGCAGGCGCACGCGCTCATTCTCCCGGATGACCAGCATCCGGTAGCCGTCGTGCTTCACTTCGTGAATCCAGTCCGGCCCGTCGGGGACCTGCTTGCCGGCCGTCGCCAAACAAAGCTCGTAAGCCATCCGCATGACGACGAAATAGGCGCAGACGCCGGAAAAAGCGAATCCAAACGGCTCCGGGCGTGAGCAGGGGCGGTGCAAGGGCGAGCCCGCCATTCCATGCCGGCAAAATCTCCGGAAAGGGCCGCGGGGATTCCGCCAGGCGGAAGCCTTGTCCCCTTGCTTAGTCGGGCAGTAGCTCGGGCGCTTTTACTCCGGCCAGGCTGTGGAAATTCTTGCAGTGACCAATGGCTATGCTGGCGACATGAAGCTTGGTCGACGGCGGGTAGGACCACAGCAAGGTCGTTGCAGCACCGAGGAAGGTAACGGCCGCGAATGCAGTTAGGATCGTGCGCATGGGAAACCTTTAGCTCCGGCTTCCCCCCGATTGAGGGTTCGTCCGGCGGCTCGAAGCAAAGGTTCAATGGAACAGCCCTGAAAAATCTGACCGAGTCCCTCACCTGCCGACGAAAAGGCCCCAGCTCTGAGGGAGGAGAGCCGAGGCCTCGTCGCGCTGTCTGTCAGGAGGAGGGTCCACGGGGAGAAATCAGTTCCTTTCTGAACGTTCCTTCATATGTGATTTTTTAGGTTTCAAGCCGCGACTCCCGGAGGGGTTCCGTCCCTGGAACTATTAACCTGCATGTTAGTTGCAGCGTGTGTCATCCGATTGTGGAGACAACCATGGAGCAAAAACACGAATTGCGGCGCCTATCCGCCAAAGAGCTGTGGTCATTGCGGGAAGTCGTCGACGCGAAGCTGGCGCGCATCCTTATCAAGAGAAAGGTCATGCTCGAAAAACGCCTGCAGCAACTGCTGCCGCGTCGGGTCGAGAGCCGAGCCAGGAACGCCTGAACCTAGGGCGAACTGGAGATCGCCATGCCTAAGCAGATTGCGATTGCCCTCTGGTCATTGGCCGCCGCTTGTATACTGGCATTCGGTTTAGCGGCCATCGTGTCTTCTCACTAGCCGCTCAAGAGGTAGCTAACTGTCTCCTTCATTTTGAGGACATTGCGGCGACTTATTTTGAACACGTCAGCCCATTTCTAGTTTTTCCCGATCTGGGACAGCCGTCGAATAGTCGAACGGCGGATCAAAAGGAGAAAAAGGGGTGGCAATGAAAAGCGTGTTCGTAGTCGCGGCTGCATTGGTCGCTGTCACATCGGCGGCCCATGCGCGCGGCCCAGGAGGAGGGTTTGGTGGCGGCGCCTCCAGCTTCTCGCCGGGTCATTCGTTTCAGAGCAATGGTCCCGTTTCCGGGTATCATGGCGCATCGGGTTATTCTCCCGGCCATCAGATGCGCTTGAATGGATCGGTAGCTGGCCATCCCGGCGCCTCGGGCTACGCGCCCGGTAAGCTCAAGCGCTAAGAGCATAAGAATACGCGGAGGCCGCCTCAGTTGGCGGTCTCTGTTTTTTGGGAAAGCCGGACATAGGTGCCGCTCTCGTGCAACTCGAGCCAGCCGCGTTCGACGGCATACCTGATGCTGGCGCCAAACTCCTCGCCGGTGGCCTTAAGCGTGTAGAGGGACGGAGCGTTGATCTTCTCGATATGGATGCGGCTGTCCTGAACGGGCTCGATGCTCTTCGCGAGTTCGACCAGTTAGCGGGCCGCGCCGCGTTTACGAGGCAGGAACAAGCGGCAGTCTGGCGAATTGCTTCTTTGCTCCGGCCTATCCAAGTAACCCCCCCCCCCCGACGCCGGAGCGGACCCCAACGGCCTCAGCCGCCCAGCTGAGGCCGCCTTTATTGTGGGGTACCGTCTAAACTCGCTGCCGGCGCGCGGTGGCCGCAAATCTCACAGACAAACGGCCCGCCCACAGCGTCCAGCCGGGCGGCCTGGCTGGCCTACTTCATCTTGCGGCATTGTCAGCCGACTAATCGGCTTCGCGGCATTTTCTCCGATCGATTGCGAGCTAGCGCCAGAACAGTGCAAGCAGCAGGATCACCGGAAGAGGAATACCGAGCAGCCACAATAAGGCTCCTCTGCCAAACGTCATGGCGCACATCCTCCTGTTGTTACTTAGAACACAAATCCAGAACCCATCGGGAGTTCCTGCAACAGGAACGGACGATTTAACCGCGCGTTGGAACCGGCAGCACGAGGAGTCCGCCATGGCTACACGCACCCTTCCCAATATGTTTTTCGCCTGGACATGGTCAGCCGTACTGGCCGGCGTGTTCACTTCGTTGGTTGTCCAGATCCTGCTGACTATGTTGGGGTTCGGCATCGGTCTGCTTGCAATCGACATTCCCACTGCTTCATCGGCGCCTGCCGGCGCAGGCTGGGCCGCATTCGTGTGGTGGGCGGTCTCTGGGATCATCGCCGCATTTCTAGGTGGGGCCATTGCGGCAGCCAATTCGCCGGATCAGACTGGCCTCGGTCGGGTCGGGCATGCGATGGCCGCCTGGGCGGTCGCAACCGTGGTGGTGGTCGCTGCGGCGGCGATGTTGCCGGCTTCGGCGACCAGCATCGCCAGCAACCTCGTCGGGCCGTCATATTCCGCCAGCACGCGCGTCGCGTACTGGACGCACAATACGGGACGGGAAACCGTGGGCGCGACAACGACAGCTGCAACGCCCGCTCAAATTGATGCAGCCCGGAAGCACTTCGCCTACGCGATGTTTGCAAGCTTCTGCGCCCTTCTTCTTGGCGCGGGAGCAGCCTACGCCGCCGGCGTGGCAACCACGGGCCAGGCCGTCAAGGAAGCGGCCCGACCGGTGACTTGACGATCGCAGATCCTAAGTGGCCGAGCTCTGGTGGCTTCAAGGCACCTATCGATGATCGCCTCGACCGCAAAAGTGCAGCACACATACCGCGCCTTAGGAACGATCCTTGCGACGTTCAGTTTCTGCAAACTTCAGCAAGGAGGTACCAACATGAAAATCGCTACGATTGCCTTAGCAGCCGCGTTGGTGTTCGGATCGATTGCCGCCGCCTCGGCGCAAGGCGGAGCTGGGGGCGGGGCAGGTGGTGCGGGCGGCGCGGGTGCCGGAGCGGGCGCCGGCGCGGGTGCCGGCGCGGGCGCTGGTGGAAGCGGAGACGGCGGAGCAGGCGGAACCGGCGGAGCCAGTGCCGGAGGGGGTGGCCAGACCGACTCGTCGGCTCTCACTACCGGCCAAGGTGCGTCAAGCAGTCCCAGGTCGGCTAACCCCGGCGCCACGATGAATGACCCAAAAGCAAAAGGGCGGCAATAGTGAAGATGCCGCGAGAGCAGTCACGTCAGTAGCTTCACGTACGTCGCGCTCTCGTGGATCATCAGCCAGCCGCGTTCGACCGCGTGCTTGATGCCGACGCCAAACTCGGCTCCGCTGGCTTTGAGTGTGTAGAGAAACGGCGCGTTGATCTTCTCGATATGAATGCGACCGTCCTGGACGGGCTCGATGCTGGCGGCTAGCTGGACGAGCTGCCGGGCGGCGGCTTCGGGATCTGCATAGGCACGTGGGACAGCGAACTTCGTCATCTTTCATCGCTCTCGGATCGGTGGCCCGTGATTGCCAACTTCGGATTACCTCGCTCAAAGTCAGGCCGGACGTCGGCGCCGCGGGCGCCACAGCCCTGACATACGAAGTGGGGCTCAATGTCCGACAGCCGCACCTCGTCGGGCCACGGGGCACCGTCCAAGGCGACATGGTGGCCGCAGTGGCAGTAGACCAGGATGCCGCGCAAGCCCATCGCCCGCATCTGGCCAAACGTGATCTTCATCGGCCGGCCGTCGGGGTGGGTGGGCCCATGGCGTCGGCGGGGCATGACCAAGCAGGTAAGCGGTGCGGCACGTTCCAATTGATTCCGAGGATGGCGGTCGGAGGCAAGCCGCTAGGACTTGGGCCTAGGGTGCGTAATCCGATGCAAGCCGGCCACTGATTCCGAGGCAATCCGGCCACCGATTCCGACGGAAGTCGGCCACCCATTCCGATCGAAGCCGGCCACCCTGTTGAGACCAGCCTGACGCTCTCGAAGACGGCGACCGAATCGCGGACCAGCCCTCCTTTGCGGTCAAGCAAGGGGAGGTCTGATGCCCGCCGAGAGAGCGCCGATGCGGAAGGTTCGAGAAGTCTTGAGACTGCGGCACGCCCTTGGCGTGAGCGAACGGCAGATCGCGGTCACCGTCGGCATCAGCCGATCGACGGTTGGCGAGTATCTGCGGCGGGCTGCGGTGATCGGCATCACCTGGCCGGTGCCGGAGGATGGACGACGGCGAGCTCGAGCGCCGGCTGTTCACACCGCCGACGTTCGAGGAGAAACCTGCGCGGCCGTTGCCCGACTGGACGGCGGTGCACCGGGAGCTGAAGCGGCGCGGTGTGACGCTGCTCCTGCTGTGGGAGGAATATCGCGCCGAGCACGCCGACGGCTATGGCTACAGCCGGTTCTGCGATCTCTACCGGAAATGGAGCGAGACGATCTCGCCGACCATGCGGCAGGTGCACGGGCCCGGAGAGAAGCTGTTCGTCGACTTCGCGGGCGATACCGTGCCGGTGTTCGATGCCGCGACCGGCGCGCAGCGGCTGGCCCATGTCTTCGTCGCGGTGCTGGGAGCATCCAACTACACCTTTGCCGAGGCGCGCTGGTCGGAAGGGCTGGCCGACTGGATCGGGTTACATGTCAATGCCCTGCGCATGATCGGCGGCGTGCCGAAGGCGATCGTCTGCGACAATCTGAAGGCCGGCGTCACCGCCACCTGCCGCTATGAACCGGGCATCAATCGCACCTACCAGGAACTGGCCGAGCATTACCGCACTGCGATCCTGCCTGTCGGGCGACATGGGAAATTGCCCCCCTGACGACACGAGGAATTGACCCCCTCGCGACACGATCAAAACGGGGGTTTTATGCAGCGACTCAGTTCAGGTCCTCTGCGGTTCAAAGATCCGCGGAGGGAGGCCATGCTGGAGCCGGACGAGGTTTCGGCGATACTCCGGCTCAACGAGCTGGGGTGGGGTAGCAAACGGATTGCCCGGGAGCTCGGGATCAGCCGCAACACGGTGAAGGAGTACATCGCGGCCGGCGGCTGGACACCTTATCGGCAACCGCAGCGCAAAAAGGCACTTGAGGGCCAGGAGAGCTGGCTCAAGGAGCGTCTGCGGCAGCACCGCGGCAATGCTGACGTGATCCGCCAGGAGTTGGCAGCCGAGAAAGGCATCGTTGTCTGCCTGCGCACAGTTGAGCGGGCGGTACAGCGCTATCGCCAGGAGCTTGCGGCGGAAGCGCGCGCGACGGTGCGGTTCGAGACAGCGCCTGGCAAGCAACTGCAAATCGATTTTGGTGAACGGCTGGTTGAGATCGGCGGCGCCAAGGTTCGCGTCTACCTGTTCGTCGCCACGTTGGGCTACTCGCGCCGGCATCATGTCAGAGCCTTCCGCAACGAACGGCAAGAGAACTGGTTCGACGGCCTGGAAAGCGCGTTCATGAAGTTCGGCGGCGTGCCCGAAGAAGTGCTGTTCGACAATGCCCGTGCCTTGGTCGTAGAGCATGACGCCATCACGCGCACAGTGGTCTTCAACGACAAGCTGAGCGCATTTGCCAAGCACTGGGGCTTCCGGCCCCGTGCCTGCGCGCCATACCGAGCCCGGACCAAGGGCAAGACCGAGAACGGCGTTGGTTACGTAAAACGAAACGCGATCGCGGGCCGCGCCTTCCCGAGCTGGGACGCCCTTGAGGCGCATCTTGAGGCTTGGACGCGGGAGGTCGCCGACCTGCGCCAGCATGGCACGACCGGCGAGCCTCCGATCGAGCGGTTCAGGCGGGCGGAAGCGCAGGCACTCAAGCCCATCGTTGGGAGGCCGCCCTTCCAGGCTGCACGTGAAGTGATCCGCCGTGTGCAGGCCGACTGTGCCGTCGAGATCGATGGCAACGCCTACTCGGTGCCCTGGCGGCTAATCGGCGAGATGGTGCGAGTGATGATCGCCGACGGGCTGGTGCGCATCCACCATGGGATCCATGAGGTGGCCGTCCATCCGATTTGTGCCGGTCGTCGCCGCCGCGTCGTCGACCCCGAGCATTTTGCGGGCCTGACTGGCTTTAGATCGAACCGAGCTGCCGCGCTCGCAGGATCGTCCGTTGCGCCGCACTCGCCGGCGCTGCTGCGGCCGCTCGGCGAGTATGAGGCAATCGTCGGAGGGGGCTTCTGATGCGCGCCGCTGTCCCCGATCGCCTGAGCGATATGCTGACCCGCCTGAAGCTGACCGCCGTCCGCGACCAGTTGGATGGGCTATTGGACGAGGCCGGCCGACAAGAGCTGAGCCTGCGCGAGACCCTGGTGCTACTGTGCGAGCGCGAGATCGCCCGCAAGGACGAGCGGCGCATCGAGATGACCCTCAAACTCGCTCGCTTCCCGTTCGTTCGCGATCTCTCCGGCTTCGACTTCTCGGCCCAGCCGTCCCTAGACCCCAAGCAGGTACGTGAGCTTGCCGGTGCGCGCTGGATTGCCAATGGCGAGAACGTGCTGCTGCTTGGGCCGCCTGGCGTTGGCAAGACGCACCTGGCGGTCGCGCTGGGGCGTGAAGCGATCCTGGCTGGGCATTCCGTGCAGTTCGTCGCAGCCACGACGGTCGTTGCGCAACTCGCCAAAGGACACAGCGAAGGCAGGCTTGACGAGCGGCTCGCGCAATTTGCCAAGCCAAAGCTCCTGATCATCGACGAACTCGGCTATCTGCCCTTTGAGCCCAATGCCGCACATCTCTTCTTCCAGCTCGTCAGCCGCCGTTACGAGAGAGGCGCGATCCTGCTCACCAGCAACCGCAGCGTCGGCGAGTGGGGCTCAGTCTTCGGCGACCCTGTGGTCGCCACCGCGATCCTTGATCGCCTGTTACACCACAGTCACGTGATCACAATCCGCGGCGACAGCTACCGCTTGAAAGAAAAGCGTCGTAGCGGGCTTTTGCAGAAGGCCGCCGCGCCAGAAGCTAAATCGGAGAAAAAGCCGTGAAGCAAGCCGCTCGCTCGCTACGGCGCTATGGGGGCGCGCTCCGCGAGCGGCTTGCCACATCCACCAAAACAACAAGGGGGTCACTTCTTCACGTCGCTACGGGGTTAAATCCGGACGTCGCTTGACACCTGCCCGCGCGTCCGAGGAAGCCGCGCGACAAGGCGAAGGTGGAAGTGGCGGTGCAAATCGTCCAGCGGTTCGTGCTGGCGCGGCTGCGCAACCGGCGCTTCTTCTCGCTTGACGAGCTCAACGCGGCCATCCGCGAGGCGGTTGCCGACCTCAACGCCAGGATCATGCGCAAGCTCGGTGTGAGCCGCAACGAGTTGTTCGCACAGATCGACAAGACGGCGCTCAAAGCCTTGCCGCCGCTGCCGTATCAGTACGCCGAATGGAAGAAGTGCCGCGTCGCGCCGGACTATCACGTCGAGATCGCCGGTCACTACTACTCGGTGCCTTCGCGTCTGATCCGCGAAGAGCTTGAGGCGCGCATTACCGACCGGACGATCGAGATCCTGCACAAGGGAGTCCGGGTCGCCAGCCACGCCCGCTCTGACGTGCCCCATCGCCACACCACGATCCCGGAGCACATGCCGAGCGCGCACCGGCGCTATGCCGAATGGACGCCAGCACGGATCAAACGAGAAGCCGCCAAGATCGGCCCCGCCACGATCGCTCTCCTCGAGGCGATCATGAAAGCCAAGCCACATCCCGAGCAGGGCTTCCGGGCTTGTCTCGGCATTCTGCGGCTCGCGCGCAGTTACGGCGCGGCCCGCATCGAGGCCGCCTGCCGGCGCGGTAACGACATCGGCGCGACCTCCTACGGCTCGATCAAGTCGATCCTGCAGCACGGGCTCGATCGCGCTTACGCAAACGAGAGGCCGCCGGACGACCCACCGATCCGCCACGGCAATATCCGCGGCACCGATTACTACCACTGAAGAAAGGAGAGACGATGTTGACACATCCAACCCACAACCGCCTCGTCGCACTCGGGCTTAACGGCATGGCGAAGGCCCTCGACGAACAGCAGCGACAGCCCGACATCGCCACGCTGGCCTTCGAGGAGCGCCTCGCACTGCTGGTCGACCGTGAGGCGACCGAACGCGAGAACAAGCGGCTCATCGCTCGGTTGCGGTTCGCCAGCCTCCGGCAGAACGCCGTCGTCGAGGACATCGACATGAAGGCGCCGCGCGGGCTCGACAAGCCGCTGTTCCAAAAGCTCGTCGCCGGCGAATGGATCGACCGGCATCAGAACCTGCTCATCATCGGCCCAACCGGCGTCGGCAAGAGCTGGATCGCTTGCGCCTTGGGCCACAAGGCCTGCCGGGATAACCGCTCCGTGCTCTATCAACGGCTGCCGCGGCTGTTCGAGGCGCTCACCCTCGCGCGGGGCGACGGCCGCCATGCTCGCCTCCTCAGGACCTTGGCGCGCGTCGAGCTTCTGGTCCTCGACGACTGGGGACTTGCCCCGATGACTGCCGAGCAGCAACGCGACCTCTTGGAGATGATGGAGGATCGCCATGGCCGCGGCTCGACCGTGGTGACAAGCCAGCTCCCGGTCGAGCATTGGCACGAGCTCATCGGCAACCCAACCATTGCCGACGCTATCCTCGATCGCCTCGTGCACAACGCCCACAGGCTCACCCTCAAGGGCGAGAGCCTACGCAAAGCCGCCGCCAAGCGTCAGACGCTTGACGACGAGCCCGCCAACTGACCTGATGACGACGTCGTCGCGAGAGCCCGCCTCGGTAGGCGGCCGGGATCATCGGAATCCCTGGCCGGCTTCAATCGGTACAGGCGGCCGGCTTCGCTCGGAATCCGCGGCCGACTTCGTCGGAATGCGCAGCCTAGGGCAAGGGCGGTAGGCCTCATTCGGTCCAGGGCGGGACGATTGGGACCTGATTGATCCGGTGCTGCCGCTGGAGCCGAATCGACCGGTCTGAGTGAGCTTCACCGTAATCGATGGGTACACGGCATGAAACGAAAAGGCCCCATCGAGGGGCCTTTGTCTTCTACTGACCTTTGATCGCAGCTACCCTTGGGTTGAGCCTCGCTCCCCTTTGCAGCGCGACCTTTCGGGCCTCTTCACTATTCGTTTTTAGCTGCCGCCGCAGCGAGGCGATCTCGGAGTCGTTGAAGTGGGGTGTCCCAGGGTCCAGGCTCACCTGTACGCCATTTGAGAAGGATGTGGCCTTCGGCTTCAGTAAGGCATGTCGCGTCATGACCAATCTCCTTTCTCCAAAATGCGTTAAAATCGACACCAAAATGCGCCTGCAATTCGTGCCATGTCGCGGCCAGAAGTGCAAGGGGGCGCCACTCGCCAAGACCATGCGCCAAAGTCGTAACGGCAGCCACCTTGCCACCATTTCGAATGATATGACTGCGAAGAGCCGCAAGCGTTCCACCAGTCGTTAAGACATCATCAACGAGGATATAGGCAGCATCTTGGCGCACCGCACCATCAAAGCAAGGCTGCCACAGAAATCGTGGAAAATGCTTTAATTTCGTGCGGCTTACTCTGCCTTTTTGAACGATCTCCTGATCCATGTCCGCGCCTAACTCGACGCTCAATCTAGCCATGTACTGGAGCGGCAGGGCATTTCGAACTTTGCGTCTGCCGACCAAATCGGCACCATCCCCCTGCGCATCATCGAATGGGGGGTGGGGAACCGCACAGATCAGGGGAACTCCATTAGCCATATACGGCGTTAGATCATCGATAAGGCGATCCAAAACCCGGTCAGAAAGCATGGCTTCGACAATCCGGTCCGCAGACTCGTAATCACAAGCGAATTTCGCTTTTTGGTAGAACGTCTTGCGAGCTTTTGCGTGACCGCCTTCAAGTTCTGTTCCGTTCAGATGCCCATATCGGCCGCAGACGTAGACAGTTTCGCCGCCAACCCATGGAGGGCGAAGATGAGGGAATCTCACCAGAGGCGTGGTTACCGGGAGAAGCATACCGAATCGTGATCCAAAACACTGGGCACGATATCAGACTGAAAAGAAGCCTCTCCGAAAGTGAAGCTAGAAATACCGTCCCGACCCACACCAAATAGGCACGAACTTCGGACTTCTTCAACCCAGCGGACTCAATCGCTCACAAAAACATCCCTGGGCTTAGTGTCCTAATTCCCCTCTGCGGGTGTCCTGTTAGTCAGTAACGGCGGCCTCTACCGCAGCCAAGATGGCGTGTCCGGGATTGCCGGTCGCAGATCATGCCGACGCTCACAACAACTACCAAAGCTCTCGCGGGCGTCTCGCCGTCCCGCGTACCCGTCCTCGTTTGAGCGTTCCCGAGTGATCTAGTGGGTATGGATCGGCCTTAAGCCCTGAGCACCGATCGCCGCCAATTGCTCGCCCAACTCCACCGCGACATCGGGATCCATGGCGAAGGCCTGTTGCGAAGGTAGCCCGTGATCAATCACGAGCGTCGGCAGGCCCTCCTGTGTGCTTGCAGTCCGCCACGTCTTCGGGGTGGCTATATTTGCTTTCTGGAGCGGGTCGAGCGTTCCGGCGAGGGCAATTGCCAAACGATCCAGCTCCTGGTGCAGCCACCCCAACATCTCGAGCGGCATACAGATGCGCTCAGTCATCCCATGAAACGCGACATAGGCCTTGTCCCCTTCCCGGAATATCTGGACGTTCTGCAGCAGGACGTGGTTGATCTTTGGAGCCTCATCGGGCTTTGCGGCTGCCATCTCAGAGATCGAACTGTTGTCGCTCATCGCTTTGCTCCTGTTCTGAACGCTGGAATTTCCCCAATCCCGTCAATGCGTGAACGGATCGGGAAAGTTCAGAATGATCGTTGGCGATGCTCAGCGACTGGGCGGATTTCGATTCCGAGGGTCGGAGGTTCGAATCCTTCCGAGCGCGCCAGTCCTCAATTGTGTCCGGCCCGGAGACATGGGTAACGAAACGTACCTAAGAGATGGGTGACAACCTCGTGCCGATCGGGTTGTCGCGGGGTTTCAAAGTCATCTGCTCCAAGTTCGCTTCAAATTGAGATGGCCTGCAATCTGCTGCATTTCAGCGTGACGCATTCATGGCACGGCTATTTTTGCTCGGCTCGCGCTATCGCCGTCAACCCCGCGCGTGCCGCGCCCCTTCGGGCTTCGGGGGTTGACCGCGACAGCGGAGCCAAGCAAGTGGCCTTCCATGCCAAGAATGCACAAGAGCGCGTCTCCGTCAGGGCGCCGTGGTCGTGGCGGGGACATCGGTGATGGGCCTCGGACCGAACGGGTTGTCGAGAGGTTGCAAGGTCTTCGTTCGAGATCGAAATAGCCGAGATCGTAATGCATGAAGCTGACGAGCCAGATGCCCTCGTCGACCTCCTTGATGCCGAGCTTCTGGCCAGCCAGGACGGTTGAGATGTTGATCCTCTTGCGATGCAGGCAGAGGCGGCCGCAGGCAGTGACGACGACGTCGCGGTCGTGGAAGGGATAGCTCAACTCCGGCAGGCCGGCATAGGCCCGCGCTGAGGCCGTGTAGACCTCGGCAGGGCACTTCATGCCGAGCGCCTCGTGGGGGCGCTCGGTATTGAACTCGTGCACGAAGGCATCGAAGCGCTCCTGCTGTTGCAGGCTGTTGAAGCCAGGCGGCCTGGTGGCCTCCTTCTTGAGGGTGAGGTGCATGCGCTCGTGCCGGCCATTTTGTTGCGGATGACCTGGCTTGATGCGCTCGATGGCGATACCGAGGCGGAGCCACCATACCGAGAGCTTGGAAAGATTGAACAAGGCATTGGGACTGGCAAACGGCACGCCATTGTCGGACCGAATGGCAAGCGGCAGGCCGCGCTCGCGGAACAGGCGCTCGAAGGCGGTCATGGCAGGCTCCTCGCGCGTGGAGTCGAGCGCCTCGCACAGCAGCAGGAAGCGCGCGGCATGATCGCTGACGGTCAGCGGGAAGCAGTAATGGCTGTTGCCAAGCTTGAACTCGCCTTTGAAGTCGGCGCACCAGACATCGTTCGGGGCAGTCCCTTGCGATAGCGACGTGCCGCGCGCGCGATGGCGCGGCCCGCCGCCCCGCCTGACCAGGCCGTGGCGATCGAGCACCGCATGAATGGTGCTTTTGGCCGGCACCCGGACATCGCCGTCGAGCCGTCGCACCAGGAGTTCGCGGATCTTGCGGGCCCCCCAATGCGGCTTCTCGGCCTTGAGCTGGACAATCAGCGTCTCGATCTGGGCCGGCAGTTGATTGGCGTAGCGAACCGGCCGCCTGGAGCGGTCGCTCAGCGCCTCCAGGCCATGTTCCTTGTAGCGATCGAAAATCTTGTAGCCGGTCTTACGGGAGATGCCGAACTCCCGGCAGACATCCGTCATGGCTTCCCCGTCCAACAGGCGGGCGACAAAGCGAAGGCGCTCCTCCATTACCGAACTCGCTTTCCACGGCATCCACACCTCCCGCAGAACAAAAGCGGAAAGTGTAACCCATGTGCCCGGTACGTTCTGTCACCTATGTCTCGGGCCGCTCAATTGTCCGGCCCGGAGACATGGGTAACGAAACGTAGCCGCCGACAGTCCGGATTGAAACGTCAAACTCGCGGGCGAGATCGGCCGTATGGATCGGAGCCGTCGGATAGGTCGCGACGTAGTCGTCGATGCCCTGCACGAGCTTGATCGCGCGCTCGCACGCTTCGTTATTTTGGAACGACAGTGTCGGCTGATCTCATCTTTGATCTAGATCAGATCTGAGGGCTCCAGGCCGGTGGCGGCCGCAGGACTCGCAAAAGCGAAGGGGCCCAGCGGGCCCCTTCAAACGTCACCAGCGGCGATAGCCGTAATGGCCATAATAGCGCGGACCGTAATAGCGCGGCCCATAATACCGCGGGCCGTAATATGGCCGTGGCCCGTAATACCCATAGTAGTTCGGGCGCCACCAGCACTGTCCCCAGGCGTCGCAGACCATGCGGACCTGCTCGACGCCGGAGGCCTGCGGTCTGGCAGGTGCAGGCGCGATGGGCATGGCGGATGCCGCCGACGTTGCCGCGAGGCCGCCGAACAGGGACGCGGCGACGAGGCCAGTCTTGAAATTCATGATGTCTTCCTCCGCTTGCACGATGCAGACTATCGAAGCTGTTCTGCTCAAATTGTGGCGGAACCGAAATGTAATACTGATGAACAAACCTTCAGCCAGCTGGTCGGCCCTGATCCCAGCCCGCCAGCTGGCGTAGGCTGCAGGGCCAGGCGGTCTCTTAGACCTTGATCTTGCGCAATTCGCAAGTTTGCCTTGGCTCTAAGTGTTGCCGACCTGGCGGCGGCGTAGTGCCTGCTGCCGAGCAAGGTGAGCTGGATGCGCTGACATGGCTCGGCCGCGGCGACGGCGATCTCTCCGATTGGCGCGAACTGCGCGCTCAGGCCGCGCAGGCGCACAACCAGCGCACTGCCTCCTACCCGATCGGCACGCCAATGCCCGCCGACTATTTGGAAGAGGCGATGACGCAGTTCGGCAAGTCCTTCGAGGAATTCGGAGAACAGCTCTGAGGCCGGATGCGGCGTCTGCAAGCGTCAAGGAGAAGTTGTGATGGACAAGATGAGAATGGAAAAGGGTGACTGGCTGGTCGTGTGCGACGGGCGCAAGGCGCTCATTCTGGAAAACCTCGGCGACGAGATGTTTCCGAACCTCCACACCAGAGAAGTGCACGAGCAGTCCAACCCCTCGACCGCCGCGCAAGGCAGCGATGCGCCAGGCCGGGTGCACCCGGCGGCCGGCGGGTCGCGCAGCTCGGTCGAGCAGACCGATTGGCACGACGAGGCCGAGCGCGCCTTCTTGCGGGGATTGGCCGGCCGGCTCGATACTGCGGTCAGCTCCGGCGAGACCAAGGCCCTGACCTTGGTCGCCTCACCGCGCGCGCTCGGCATGATCCGCGCCGACTATTCGGATCTGGTGCGCAAAGCGCTTCAGGGCGAGATCAGCAAGGACCTCGTCAAGCTGCCGGTCTACGAGATCGAGAAGCAATTGCTGCGGTCTGGCGCCGCGAAATAGGGACGCCCGCGGAAGGGACGCGCGGCGCCTCAGTAGCAGGGGTGCCGCCGGCCGTCCTGGCCGATATAGGCGGCCGCGCCGCGGTAGCAGTGGTTGGTCGACGGACCGTCGTAATAGGCGAAGGTGCCGGGGGTGATGCCGGGTCCGTAATTGTGCAGATAGCTGATCGGGTAGGGCAGCGGGTTGGCGTAGGAGCGGTGGTACCGGTGATGTCCGCGTGCCTCCGCGAGGCCAGGGGCCAGGACTGCAGCCGTCAGGGCCGCAACCGCGGCTACAAGCGTCAACTTGCTCATCTCGATTCTCCGGAACCCGCTCGAATAAGTCAGTCATTTATATATAGCAATTTCGGGCAGTCAGGCACCGCTCCGAAGGCCCGAAATCATGACCAGTCCCGCAGATTTCCGGACAGGTGTGACAGAGTTGCCGGACATGCGGTCGAAAGCTGCCCATTTTTGGCCTTTTCGGGATGCTTAACGAATTCCCCACACAAGTATGACCAAAGACTATTCGGTTGAGAATCCTGTCGTCGGCGCCAGGGATCATATTGAGGGGTCCTTCGAGCCGATCCATTCCTGAAGGCCATCGCCGTCACCTCGCCATGCACATCACGCTTCTGAGCCTGCTGTTGCTCTGCCTCGCCGCTGCCGCGCCAGCACGCGCCGAGCTGCACATTACCCGCGACCATGGCGGCTACGTCGAGGAGTACAAGGCCAAGTACAAGCGCGTGCGCGAGAAGGGCGAGCGCGTCATCATCGACGGCATCTGCAATTCGGCCTGCACGCTCGTGCTCGGCATCGTGCCGATGAACAAGATCTGCGTGACGCCGCGCGCCAGCCTCGGCTTCCATCAGGCCTATTACGACAAGGCCTTCACCTTCGGCATCAAGGTCACCAGCGCCGAGGGCACCTCCGATCTCATGTCCTACTACCCCGACACGGTGAAGGACTGGATTCGTCGCAATGGCGGGCTCACCACCGACATGAAGAAGATCAAGAACGGCGTCGAACTCTGGAGGATCGTCAATCCCTGTCCGGAAGAGTGGTGAACGGCTGAGCTAGGCCGCTGTCGTCCGTCGCAGCGCAGCATCATCAGGACGAAATTCGCATTGCCGCATAGCCGCCGGTGAGGCAATGAGGGCGGCAATGAATCATAATCAAGAAGCCCTGACCGCCCGCGCCGCGCCGATCCTGTTCGTGCTGCTCTGGAGTACCGGCTTCATCGGCACCAAATACGTCGTCAACAACGCCGATCCGTTGACCTATCTCGCCATCCGCATGGCGATCGTGGTCGGCTTGATGGCGATCATCGCAGCCATCGCGCGGCCGAAATGGCCTGATCGCGCCGGCATTGCACACAGCGCGGTCGCCGGCATCCTGGTCCACGGCTTCTATCTCGGCGGCACCGCGATTGCGATCGCGCATTCGATTCCAGCCGGCCTTTCGGCCCTGATTCCGGGCCTGCAGCCGATCCTGACTTCGACCATCGCCAATCGGTGGCTTGGCGAGAAGGTGACGCCGGTGCAATGGGCTGGCCTCGTGCTCGGACTCGGCGGCGTCGTGCTGATCCTGCACAACCGTCCGATGACCGGCGAGGCCGGGCTCGGTTGGCTCGCCTCGGTGGTCTCCCTGATCAGCATCACGCTCGGCACGCTCTACCAGCGCCGTTACTGCAATCACATCGACTGGCGCGCTGGCAATCTCGTGCAATACCTATCCGTCACCATCTTCTTCGCAATCGGCGCCTTCCTGTTCGAAGATCGCGTGGTGCACTGGACGCGGGAATTCGTGCTGGCGCTCGCCTGGCTCGCCGTGGCGCTCTCGATTGGCTCTATCGGGCTATTGTACTGGCTGATCCGCCATGCCGCCGCAACCTCGGTCGCGAGCCTGTTCTACCTGGTGCCGCCCGTGACGGCGCTGATGGCCTATCTGCTGTTCGGCGAAAAGCTCGACGCGATTGCCATTGCCGGAATGGCGCTCTGTGCCGCAGCGGTCTTTGTGGTCAATCGACGCTCATAGCAGTTTCCAGCACTCACACCCCTGACGTGTGTTGACCATTGCGTGCTAGAGTGGAGCATTCAACCCATTTCTTTTCAGCACGGTGATGTCCATGACGAAAGCACGGCGTGCACTGCTCGGCAGGTCTATGAAGCCGGTCCGGATTGCCTGTATCAACTACGCAGAGGAGATGATGAGCGACCGAATGATGGGAAGGCTCACGGCGGCGCTCCAGAAATGCTACGACGAGCATTTCCTCCCCGTGTGGGGCTATCCCGTCGATCTCGACGTCACCCGCAAGCCGAAGCCGACGGACTGGCAGCTGGTCTATTTCGACGACGCCACCCACGAGAACTTCCTCGGCCGGCACGAGCTGACGCATCAGGGACAGCCGATATCGAAGATATTCCTGAAGACGCTCGGCGAGGACGAGCCGGTCAGCCTCGCCGCATCGCACGAGCTGTTCGAGATGGTGCTCGACCCCATGGCCAATCTGTGGGCCGACAAGACCCGGCACACCCAATATGCCTACGAGGTTTGCGACGCCGTGGAGGAGGAGTCGTTCATCGTCAGCGGCTTTCCGATGTCGAACTTCGTCTATCCGTCCTGGTTCGAGCCCTTCGAACATCCCCGCGGCACCAAGTTCGATCATATGGGGTCGCTCAAGGCGCCTTTCACGATGACCGAGGGCGGCTACGTGATCAAGAAGGTCAACGGCAAACGGGTGATCAAGCAGTTCGGCTCACCGGAAAAGCGGAAGCGCTTCAACGCCGAGGACCGGCGCGGCCATCGCAGTGAATTCCGCGATCCCAAGGGCAAGCACCATCCGGGCCGGCGCGCAGCGAAGCGACGAGGGTAGGGTCTCCGGAGCCGTCTCCGGGCGCGCCCGCCGGCTTCGCAGGTAAGCCTTCAGGGGGGTCCTCGTTTACGTTTGGGAAAGTATTGCGGCAATGCGAACGGCCGTTTATGCGGCCGTAAGCCGATTGCCAGGAATTACGGGGGGCCGGCCGAGAGCCTGCATTTGAAGGCCTTGGTGGAGAGCTTCCTCGACCGCTTGTACGCGGCGCAATTCAGCCCGGTCATTCCGGGGCGGTCCGTAGGACCGAACCCGGAATCTCGAGATCCCCCGGTGCGCGATTGCGCACCTGAGGTCTGGTCCTTCGGACCATCCCGGGATGACTTTGGCGGCCGTTATACGCGACCGCCAAAAGTCACTTCGGCTGCGGCACGATGCGAATGTAGGGCTTCGGCTCCTTCCAGCCCTGCGGGTAGATCGTCTTGGCCTCGTCATTGGAGACCGAGCCCGCAATGATGACGTCTTCGCCCTGGGTCCAGTCGGCCGGCGTCGCGACGCGATGCTTGGCGGTGAGCTGCAGCGAGTCGATGGCGCGCAGGATCTCCTGGAAGTTCCGCCCGGTGGTCATCGGGTAGACCAGCACCAGCTTGATCTTCTTGTCCGGCCCGATGACGAAGACGTTGCGGACGGTCTGGTTGTCGGCCGGCGTGCGGGTGAGGGGATCGCCCGAGGTCGAGGCGGGCAGCATGCCGTAGAGCTTGGAGACGTTGAAATCGGTGTCGCCGATCATCGGATAGTTCGGCGCTGCGCCTTGGGTCTCCTTGATGTCCTCCGACCATTTGGAATGACGGTCGACCGGATCGACCGAGAGGCCCATCAGCTTGACGCCGCGCTTGTCGAACTCCGGCTTCAATTTGGCGAGAGCGCCAAGCTCAGTCGTACAAACCGGCGTGAAGTCCTTCGGGTGCGAGAACAAGAGTGCCCAGCTGTTGCCGATCCAGTCATGGAACTTGATCTTCCCTTCGGTAGTCTCGGCTTCGAAGTCGGGGGCGGTGGCGCCGATCGGAAGTGTCATGGTTCTACCTCATCATATTGAATTTGCTTGTGAATTAATGTCTGGCCGTCGTACCCAGTATAATGGCTTGGCGAGGCCAAGTGAACGCCAAGTGAACCGGCTCAAGTAAAATGTGAACTCCATCTTTGAACGGCCGATTTCCTAGCACCTTTCTGTTACAGCGGCGCCTGCGACGAAACATCTCCACGGGAGCCGCACGGGACTCGATTGCCCCGATAATGCCTTTTATCACTTCCATCACGCCCGCCCGGCGCGTCCTAGAACCAAATTGGTCCTGACCGCGACCAATTGGCAACCATCTAGAGAAGTCGCGATCCCCATATCGAATCGTTAACCACCCCTTTACGCCGGTATGAAAATGCTGGCCGATCAGAAGAAGTCTGGAAGTGCACTATGTCTGCCGCTGCGCCTAAGCCTACCGAGTCGTCGTCTCTCGAACCGTCCTGCCGCGACACCGCGGCCCATGCGCTGAGCATTGTGCGCGACGGCGTGATCACGGGCGAAGGCCCAACGACCAAGGGAAGGGTACATTTCTCCCGTTCGCTCGATGCCGACGACGCCGCCTGGTGCATGCGTATCCTGACCGCGACCGCCGTCAACGACCAGCCCGTCAGCCGCGCCGAGGCCGAAGTTCTGTTCGAGATCAACGAGGCCGCGACCGAACGGACTGACGGTGGCCGGTTCGACGACCTGCTCGCCAAGGCTGTTGCCCATTATGCCGCCAGCGCCTCGGGCCTGAAGGTGCCGCCGCGCAGCGTTGCGCTGTCCGCCGACACCGAGATCGAGAGCTGGGCGCCGTCCTATGCCTCCAAGGTCAACAGCGAGATGCTGGAGTGGATTGCCCGCCAGATGCGCGGCAAGCGCCAGAGCAACCGGCGCCTCATGGCGATGGTGGCGACCTTCCTGGGCGCCACCGCGCTGCCTCTGGCGGGCCAATTGCCGAACGTGTTCGACATCGGGATGTAAGAGACTGGGCATGTAAGATCTTGTGCGTCACTCGATGACGCGCGGGAACGGCGGGGTCATTTCCCCGCCGTTTTTTGTTTGACGGCGGCAGGCTCGAGTCCCAGCGTGCGCCCGGGAAAACCGGCGGCATCGAAATAGCGCTGGCTGCCGACGCGCTGGAAGTTCAGCACGGTCATCAGGCCGCCCTCGGCGGGCTTGGACTTCAGCGTGCCAACATAGGCCTTCGGTACGATGCCGTTGGGCATGGCCTCCGACATCACGCGGCCGATCAGGCCACCATTATGCGAGCCGCGCAGGCCCATGAGCTGGGCGGCCGTCATGCCGACGTCGGCATTGCTGACCGGAATCTCGTCGACATAGCCAGCTTTGAAGTCCGGCCCGATCGCGGCCATGAAGTTCATGGTGTCGCCCCGGCTGAAGCTGCCATGCATGCCCTGGCCCTGGCGCAGCACGGTGTCGGCCACCTGGACCGAGCAGTTGGTCGGCGCCTCGCCGCAATCGCTGGCATAGGAGCGGAAGTTGACGACGATCGACGGCGTCGGCGTCGCCGCCTTGCCACGCAGATTGATGCTCGACAGCGGCAGCGTCCCGGGGAAGCGGCCGAGCGAGTCCTCGACGAACAGGCCGGAGACGTAGTCCTGCTCGAGCAGCGCCTTGATGGTCTTCGCGGCGAGCTTCTTGTCCATGTTGGGGAGGTAGATCAGGTCGGAGCCGCCATTGGTGGCGACGACGAGATCGGGCTTCTCCGGATCCTTGCCGAGCACGCCGTTGCCGGCCTTGGGATGCTTGTTGCCCTCGATCTTCGCGTTCTTGTCGTTGGGATCGAACAGGGGCAGGTCGAGCGCCTTGGCGAGGTCGAGCGCCAAAAAGCCCATCGGCAGAAAGTCCTTCGGCGTGTCGTCATAGCTGATCTTGGCCGAGGGGCTGGTCTTGCTTTCCTTGGATATGGTCGAGAAGCCGTGGTCGGCCTGGATCATGATGTTGGTGCTGGCGGCGAGCCCGAGCTCGTCCAGCGCCTTGCGGATCGTGGCGAGGTTGTTGTCGGCGTTCTTGATACTCGCCATCGAGCTCGGGCCGTTGATGCCGGGCATGATCTGGTTGAGGCTGTCGCCCTGGTTGTGCTGGGTGCCGTCCGGGTCGCGCGACCAGAACACCAGCACGAACGGCTTGTTGCGCGCCTTGAACATCGGCAGCACCACCTTGGTGGCGACGTCGGCGAAATAAGCCTGCTGCGCGACGTTGGCGACCGTGGTGCCCGGCGTCTTGGCATCTCCCGCCTTGGAATTGTCGCCGCGCGGCGGCGTGGCGAGCGGCAGGCCGGCCTTGGTCAGCGCGTCCTTCACCTCATCCGACAGCGCCACACCATTCTTGCCGCCGGTGGAATCGTCGAACACGACCGAATGCAGGCCCGCCTTCTCGGGCTTGTCGGTGTGGTCGAACTGGTAGGTCGGGCCGACCTTGCCGATCGCGGCGGTGCTGAAGCCCTTGTCGCGGGCCATCTTCAGGATGGTCTCTTCGTTGAGGTAGTCGCCCCTAAAATGCTCGTCGATGTCACCGAGCACGGCATCGTTCTCGATGAACGGGACCACGGTGTCGCCGGCCGGCGCCGAGGTGTAGCCGGTCCAGATCGTGTTGGAGAACACGCCGGTGTCGCCGAGATAGTGGCCGGTCGACATTGCCGAGCCGTTGGCCATGGTGAAGGTCGGGAAGAGGGAGTGCGGGTTCTTGAAGTTGACGCCCTTGTCGCGGACCTCGGCCATTGCAGGGGCCGTCTCCGGCGTCACCTTCAGCGCGCGCAGGCCGTCCGGAATGAACAGGATCAAATTGCGGGGCGTGTTGTTCTGGGCCGAGGCAAGTCCGGTGGACAGGACCGTCAGCCCGGCGGACAGCAACACCAGTGAACGGCGCATCAAATCTCTCCCTGCGATGAGGCGGCTCGGCCGCGATCGCGGCTCCCAGCTTCGTTTAGTTTCGCTGCATGACGGTTTTGTTACAAGCCCTGTTGGGGATGCAATAGGGCTGGGAGGGGATGACGTTGATCTGGTGTCCCAGACGCGCTGCAGCGCGCAAGCGTCGCGGCGCAGAGCCGGGACCCAGCAGGCCGCGGCATTTGCTGCAGCATGGGCTCCGGCTCTGCAGTGCAGCGCTAGAGGGGCGCTGCGCTGCGTCCGGGGCACGAGGCCTGAATCTTCGCGAACGGCTGCCTCAACATCGTCATTGCGAGCGGAGCAATCCAGAAATGCATCCGCGAAAAGACTCTGCATTGCTTCGCTCCGCGCAATGACGGAGCAAGTGGCGCCGGCGTCGCTCTGCGGCCGGCATCTGAATTGTAGACACGCCTTCGCATCCTCGCGGCTCATCTCGCCCGAGCTTTGCTTCGTCGCCTCACCCTCAATTGAAAGAGCAACTGTGGCGAAGTAGCCCGGCGATCGGCCGGCCTCAAGGCTGGCGCTGGCGCGCCCCCGCCTGCGGCGGCTGACGGCCTTGACCCCGTCCGCTCACCGGTCTGTTGGCTTTGCATGCGCTCGGCCGAGGTCCGAGCGCGAGATAGGCGCGCTCGTCAGGCCACCCTGTATTTCTTCGGATCCCACGTCTCGCCGCGCGCGATCATGGTGTTGAGGATGATGATCAGCTTGCGCATGCAGGCGACGATCGCGACCTTTGGCGGCTTGCCCTTGGCAATCAGCCGTTCGTAGAAGGCCTTGAACACCGGATTGTTCAGCGTTGCGGCACCGACACAGGGCATGTAGAGGGCATTTCGCACCCAGCGGCGGCCACCCTTGATGCAGCGTTCACCTCGACGTTTGCCGCTATCATCGTCATAAGGAGCAACGCCCATCAACGCGGCGGCAACTTCGTCGCTCACCTGCCCCAGCTCCGGTAGTCCTCCAAGCAGCGCCATTGCGGTCCCCTCAGCAAAGCCTGGTACGCTCTGGATGATCTCGGCGCGTTTGGCAAAGTCCGGCGTTGTCTTGATCGTCGCCGCGATCGCGGTCTCGAGCGCGGCGATTTCGTCAGCCAGCTTCTTAAGAAGACGCGCGCGAGCCTTCTGAACAAGGGCCGGCGCCTCATGCTCCTTCTGCATTTCCAGGCGAGCCCTGACGTCAAGCAGGCCTTGGCGTCCCTTCACCAGTGCCTTCATCTCCTCGTGAGCGGGATTGTCGACTTGGCTGGGAGCCTCGCCGAATGTCTCGGCGAACCAGGAGATCATCTCCGCGTCGATCTTGTCATTTTTCGCAAGGCGTCCCGCCGATTCCGCAAAGTGGCGAACCCGTTTGGGATCGACGATCCGTACTTCCAGCCCTGCTTGGCGCAACGCCTTGGCCCATACCCGCTCGTAGCCGCCGCTTGCCTCCATCACTGCCTTGCCGACCTGATGCTTGCGAAGCCATGCAATCAAGCTCCGTCGCCCCGCCGCGGTTGTTGGGCAAGTCTTCCGTTCCGTTACGGTCCGAATGCACGCATCAATCTTGTCTTTAGCGACATCGATGCCGACGACAACCAGATCGTCTTGTGTCATCATCCACTCCCTTCCTTGCCTGGTACGGGCTCGCAGCCCTTGCAACTGTTCGGGTTCAGGAAGACACCGGAGCTGTCCCTTGCTCTTTAGCAGGCTCTGTCGCCTTTGGGCGCAACGGGCTCAGTTCCGGCAACGGGCGGTTCTGATCCAACCGCCCGTTGCCACATTCTGGCAGATTTCGGGGACACAAGGGCGCAGGGAAGACCGGGAGCCGGTTGGCTCCCATCGACCGCCATGCCAAGAGCAGATTGCGTATGCTTCATGCACGGCGGAGAAACAGGGCAACCGGAGACATCCCGGCCTTCCCTGCGCAGTGGTTTGACGGCTTATGTCGTGCTCTTGTGTCCAGAAAATCTGCCAGAATGTGCGAACGGGCGGTTCTCGCAAAACCGCCCGTCGCTGGATCTGAGCCCGTTCGTGCTCAAAGGCCTTGAGCCTGTCGGGGAGCGAGGGACAGATCCGGTGGTCTTCCTCAACCCGAACAGTTGCATGGGCTTCGAGCCCGAACCGAGCAAGGAAGAGAGTAGATGATGGCACAAAACGACGTCCTTGTCGCTGGCATCGACGTGGCCAAGGACAAGGTGGATGTGTGCATTCGCTCATTGTCACAACGGCAGACGTTCGCGAGCAGCCCAGAAGGTCGGCGAGCGCTGATCCGCTGGCTTCGCAAGCACAAGGTCGGCAAAGCCGCCATGGAGGCTTCCGGTGGTTATGAGCGGGAGTGGGCCAAGGTGCTACGCCAGGATGGTATCGAAGGCTTGGTGGTGGATCCAAAGCGGGTGCGCAACTTCGCCAAATCGGCTGGACAGCTCGCCAAGAACGATCCGATCGATGCGGAGATGATTGCCTGGTTCGCCGAGACCTTCATTGAGGCAAGGGGGCAAGCCTACGATGCGGCACGCGAGAAGCTGGCGCAGATCGTGAGTGCGCGCCAGGCTCTGATTGACGTGCAGACGAGCTTGCGAAACAGGACGGAGCATTCCACTCCTGACGTCGTGCAGAAGATGCAAAATCGCCTGCTGAAGCGGCTCGCCGCCGAAATTGCCAAGCTGGAAGCAGCGATCGCAGCCCTGATCAAGACCACACCGCGTTTTGCCGAACTCGCCGAGATCATCGAGAGCGTACCAGGTCTTGCCGGGGGCACATCCGCCGGACTGATCGGGGCGATGCCGGAACTCGGCCAGATAGGCAACAAAGTGGCCGCGGCCCTGCTGGGTGCTGCGCCTTATGACGACGACAGCGGCAAACGTCGGGGCGTCCGTCATATCCAGGGCGGACGCCGCAAGGTCCGCAACGTCTTCTACATGGCGTCCATGGGAGCCGCGACCCGGCATAACCCCGTGCTCAAGGCCTTTTACGATCGCCTGATCGCCAAAGGCAAGGAGCCGAAGGTTGCGCTCACCGCCTGCATGCGCAAGCTGATCGTGATCCTGAACGTCATGATCGCACGCGGCGAGAAATGGGACGCCGGCCGGTACGAAGTGAGCAACTCCGCTCGGCTTCCGCCGAGCGCTTGCACGCCCTGAAGACCGGCGAGCGGACGGGGTCAAGGCCGGAAGCCGCCGGAGGCGGTGGCGCGCCAGCGCCAGCCTTGAGGCCGGCCGATCGCCGGGCTACTTCAACACAGTTGCTCCTCGGGGAGCGATGCACTATTGCCCCCGTCGCCTTGCGGATGGCTGATGCACGTGCCCGGTCGGGCCGCCACATCACCGCAACACTTGGCGCACAGACCCCGGGCGCCAGGACCACACGATTTTGCCGTACGCGAACCGCACCCGTCGTTGGCGCGAGGTCTTCGCTCACGGTTGCCCGCCCTGCAAAACCCTTCGCGCCGGTGCAACCCACGTCCACCGCCGTCCGGCCCGCGTTCGTGACGATCGCGATACGCCCCTCTTCCTTGGGCCGGATTGCGGCGAGACATACGTCGTTTCCGAATTTCGGTAAAGCGGAATATTTTTGGCCGGGTGCGTTGACCCATGGCTCGCGTGTTTTGCCCGACGGTCAACGCAAGGGATTGTGGCCGGGCTGTTCGATAAGGTGCGGCCGGCTGCGCAAGCAGCAGGACCGCTGACGCACGAAAGCCCACCATCCATTGCGGGCGGTGGGCCTTCGAGGCAGACGATCTTACCAGCGATAGCTGCCGGTCAGCGTGCCGTTGTTGTTGCCGTCAGGGCCGACATCGCCCTGCGTCGAGCTCGGGGTTGAATGGTTGGTGCCATTGAACGCACCGTAGGGCCTCGCGACGTCAGGATAGTACGCGCGCGGTTGAACCGGTTCGTAAGGGGCCGTGCGGTCCCAGCCCGCGCGCGGTCCATACCAGTCGTAGCCCTGCGCCGAGGCGGCCGCGGTGCCCGCGATGAGCGATGCCGCGATCAGGCAGAGGAGTTTTGACTTGTTCTGCATTGGAGATGCTCCTTGCTTGTGTTGAGGCCAACGGTTGCACTGCGGGAGCGTTCCGGCAGTATGGGCCGGTGAGCGATCAACTCCGATCAACTGGATATGAAGCGCCTGCCGCGGAACGAAGTGGCTGAAATGAGACGCGAATTCCGGGCATTCTGCTGCACGTTGCTTCCAGTTAACCGCGTGCCTTAACCAATAATTAATTATACGTTTGCGGGTGGGCGACAGCCCGGCCTAGCCTCTCGCGGGGAGCCGCTATCGCAAAGCCGAACGAGTGTGGTGCGTATCATGATTGTCAGATCACATGGGGCGTTGTTCGCCTCGCTCAGCGCAGCCGCGCTGCTCCTTAGCTCCAGCGACAGTTTTGCCAGACCGGCTGGCGCCGCGGCGCCCGGCGTCGTGACCGCCGCGCCGCCGGCTGCAACACGTCCGCCGATCGGGTCGGGCGCCCGGTTCCACCGCCGCAGCGCGCCCTGGGTCTATTGGCCGGGCGGCGGCGGATTCTTCTACGACGGCGCTGCTTCTTACAGCCAGCCCTTCGTCGATGCCGGCCAGCCGCTCTCCACCGACGTGCGTTACACCTACACCTACGATGTTCCCTGGGACTGGACGCACCGCTATCCGCCGAACGTCGTGCCGTCCGACCGGCCCTATGTACCGAGCTGCCCGACGGAGCAGGTGACGGTGCCCGGCCGCGGCGGCAGCGAGCACACCGTCAACATCATGCGCTGCTACTGAGCGGCGGGTTCCGCTCAGCTAAAGCGCGATGAGATTTGGATGAATCGTCATCGCGCTTTAGCTTGTTGTTTACGCATGATCTTTCCGGAAAACCGCTTCGCACTTTTCCGGATCATGCCTTAGCCCAGCTCGAAGCTGGTCACGCCGAAGATGCGGTCGATGCGCAGCGGCGGGATCGGCCCCGTGTACATCCGTGCCGTCTCGAATACCGGCTTGAGGCCGAGCTGCTCGGCGAGCGCGACGGCGCCAGGATTGACGGCGGGGACATCGAGGAAGACCTCGCCGCCGCCTGCGCTTCCCAGCAGAGCCTGCACGACCGCCTCCGCGGCCGCGCGATCGTCGGCGACGAGCGGGCCGATCTTGCAGCCCGTCCGGCACGGACGAATGAGGCCCCACGCGGCGAGCCTGCCATCGCGCAGCAACGCGCGGCCGACGTGACCGGGTGTGTTGATCCAGGCGCGCAGGAAGGCGCTGCGCCTGGCCGGGAAGACGGTGGCGTCATCGGCTTCAACAATGGCAAACGGGATCTCGTCGAGGCCGACGACCTCGGCAGACGATCTCGGTGGCGCGGTCACGACGCCGCCATAGCGGATATTGGCGTAAGCCAGCTGGAAGCCGGACTTTCTGTAATTCTCCTGCTGCGCGACGACACCATCGAGCCCGATGACGCGCGTGCCCGCATGCGCGATCGCCGCGTTCCAGATGCGCAGGCCATGGCCCGCACCGCGAAAGGGCTCGCGCACGATGTAGAAGCCGAGGAAGGCGAAGCGGTCGCCGTAATTGACACAGGAGACGGTCGCGACCGGCTCGCCGTCGATCTCGCCGACGAAGAAGCCTTGCGCATCGGGTATCGCGAAGCAGGCGGCGTCGGCAAGGCCTGGATTCCAGCCCTCTGCCGCGGCCCAGTCGATGGCGATTGTGATCTTCTCGGGGCGCAAATTGCGGATCTGCAAATCGCTCATGACGAACGCTCTCGGCGATGGACCTGACGGCAAGTCCGGCGGTAGAAGGCCTCATGATAGGCGGGGCCTGCGGCTCGCCTCAACACGGGGATGATTGATCATGGCAGCAGAGAAGGTTGCGCTCGTTACCGCCGGCGGCAGCGGCATGGGGGCGGGGGCTGCGCGACGGCTGGCAGCGGACGGGTTTCGCGTCGCGATTCTGTCGTCCTCGGGCAAGGGCGAGGCATTGGCTGCCGAGCTCGGCGGCATCGGCGTCACCGGCTCGAACCAGTCGAACGACGATCTGAAGCGCCTCGTCGACGCTGCGATGGCGAAGTGGGGACGGATCGACGTGCTCGTCAACAGCGCCGGGCACGGGCCGCGTGCGCCCATCACCGAGATCACCGACGAGCAGTGGCACACCGGACTCGACACGTATCTGCTGAACGTGATCCGTCCGACCCGGCTGGTGACGCCACTGATGCAGGCGCAGAAGGGCGGCGCCATCATCAACATCTCGACGGCCTGGGCGTTCGAGCCGAGCGCGATGTTCCCGACCTCAGCGGTGTTCCGCGCCGGTCTTGCCGCTTTCACCAAGATATTCACCGACACCTACGCCGCGGACAATATTCGCATGAACAATGTCCTGCCGGGCTGGATCGACAGCCTGCCGCAGCAGGACGCGCGGCGCGACAGCGTGCCGATGAAGCGCTACGGCAAGGTCGAGGAGATCGCGGCGACGATCTCGTTCCTGGCGTCCGACGGCGCAGCCTACATCACTGGCCAGAACATCCGCGTTGACGGCGGACTGACACGCTCGGTCTGACATACGCAACTTCGAATCGCATTGGCGCGGCCGCCGAGGTGAAGGGCAATTTCAACCTCACCGACACCTTCGCGGCCAGCGACGGAATCTAGGGCGATCCGCGATACACGCGTCGGCTGGACCGCGGGCGTCGGCACCGAATATGCCTTCGGCGGCGGCTGGTCGCTCAAGGCCGAATATCTCTATGTCGATCTCGGCCGCAGTACCCTGAACAGCACCAATCTGGTCGCGGGTGTGACATCATACCCCGGGAACGTCTACACCCACTCGGTCGACATCAAGTCGAACATCGTGCGCGTCGGCGTGAATCACAAGTTCGGTGGACCCGTCGTCGCCAGGTACTGAGCTTCATCCCGTTCCGGACCTGGCGTGGCAAGCCCCGGCTCGGCCGGGCTTTCCGTTTTGACGCTCAGCCGCCGTGCGGCGCGATCAGCTGCGCCAGCGCGGGCAGGATCTTGTAGCGCGCGATCTCGTGCGGGTACTCGCCGCGATTGGCGAGCAGGACGATGCCGATCCGCCGCGCCGGCACGAGACCGATATAGCCGGAGGCATTGTTGAGGCCGCCAGGCTTGTCGACGACGGTGACACCGGGCAGGCGCACCGTCTCCCAGGCCATCGCTTGCCCGAACCTGTCGTCGACGCGAAAAGCCTCACGCTGCGCCAGCCGCAGTGCTTCGCGCAGATGCGGATCGATCGCTCGGCCATCGACGCAGGCCGCTACGAATGTCGCGAGGTCGCGCGCCGAGGAGAACATCTGGCCGGTGCCGGGGAAGTCGAAATAGCTCTGCTGGTCGCCGATCGGACCGATCGCCATGCCTTGATCCGAATAGCCCTGGACCGCACGCTGCATCCAGTCCGCGTCCATGATGGCGCGATTGTCCTCGCCGCGTTCGGGGACGCAGGTTGCGGTCATGCCGAGCGGTCCGAGGATACGCTGTTGGAACAGGGGCGCGATCGGCATGCCATAGCGGCGCTCGAGCACGAGTTGAAGCAGAACGTAGCCGGCATGGGTGTAGACGCGCTGTCGGCCGGGGGCGACGCCGGGGGCCGGTGCGAACGCGTTCAGCATCCCGATGAACTGCGCGCGATCGTACTGCTCGTTCGGCCATGGCGGATGGTCGGTCGGCAGCAGCAGCCCCGAGGTGTGTGCGACGAGCTCGCCGACAGTGACGCGGCGGATGTACTCGCCGGTCAGCTCGGGAAGGTATTTCGGCAGGCGATCGTCAAGGCGCAGTTCGCCGCGCAGCGTGCCGAGCGCCACGAGTGTCGCCTCGAACGGCTTTCGCAATGAGGCGAGATTGAACAGCGTATCCGGCGTCACCGGTCGTTTGGCGGCATCATCGGCAAAGCCATAGGTGAAGAACTCGAAATGGCGGCCGGCATAAAGAGCGGCGGCGAGCCCGCCTGCATGGTCCGGCGTTGCGGTCGGCGCCAACTCGTTCGCGACGATGTCGCGCATCTGCGCGATCATGTCGGAATCCGCGAAGGCGCGGTGCGACCCGCCCAACGCGATCGCCAATGGAACGAGCGCAGCCCGGGCGAGAGCCCGGCGAGTGAGATGATACGGTTGAGTGACAATAGGCGGCACGTGTCTCGACGAACGATCATACGCCCCGAGCCTGTCTTTAACGGGAAATGCCCCGCGTCCCAATTCACGATTGCGCGTTGTGGGTTCCGCAGCGTGGGCTGAAATTACTTAGCTCACGAGCTAACAATTGTTTGACACGGCGCGAACCCGCTCTATAGTTAGCTCCATGGCTAACCAATCCTCCCGCCTCGACCGGATTTTCGCAGCGCTCGCCGACCCCACGCGGCGGGCGATCGTGATGCGGCTGTGTGCGGGCGAGGCGTCGGTCGGCGAACTCGCTGATCCCTTCGACATGGCGCTGCCGAGCTTCATGAAGCACATCCACGCGCTGGAGACGAGCGGGCTCGTTTTGTCGGAGAAATCCGGCCGCGTGCGCACCTGTCGCCTCAGCCCGGATGCGCTTGTCGGCGCGGAGGATTGGTTCCAGCAGCAGCGCGCGGTCTGGGAGGCGCGGCTCGACCGGTTCGAGGACTACGTGATGAAGCTCAAGAAGGAGAGGGCGGGCGCCAAGCGGCCGTCCCGAACAACCAAACGGAAAGGTTCCTGATAATGACGAGTTCTGCCAATCCCGCTCTGTCGCAATGGTCGCTCGACCGCGAGATCGTGATGTCGCGCGTGATCGACGCGCCGCGCGATCTGGTGTTCGAGGCGTGGTCCGACCCGAAGCATCTGCCGCAATGGTTCGGTCCGAAGGGATTCAAGGTCGAGACCTTCGAGATCGACGTGCGCGTCGGCGGCGTCTGGCGCTTCAACATGATCGGTCCCGATGGCACGGTCTATCCGAACCGCATGCGCTTCCGCCGCATCGAGCGGCCGTCGCTGATGGAGATGGATCATGGCCTCGACCAGGATGACGATCCCGGCATGTTCCGCTTCACCGTCACCTTTGCCGAGCAGAGCAACGGCAAGACCGTGCTGATGATGCGCCAGCTGGCCTCGAGCAACGAGCAGCGCGACGGCATGATCGGCTTCGGTGCCGTCGAATACGGCTACCAGACGCTGGATAAGCTGGCGGCGTATGTGGCGGGGATGAAGGGATGAGACGAGCTGATCGTTCGGGGGATCGCCGCTTCGCATCATCCCCGAACGACGGATGACCACCCTGAACGCGCTCAAGATTCATCCTTCAGCAGCTCGAAAAATGGATGCGGCTCCGGCGGAGAGGATTCGCCGGGGCCGCATTCGCGCGCGGCCTTCGGTCGTGATCGACGTTCGATGCAGCCTGTCGATGGTGCGGCTAGCGCCGAGGGACGTTGCCGCTAGACGGCGGAGTCATCTCGTTGCGCATGCCCCTAGGGCTGGAAGCGCCTTGTCCGCCGCGCTCAACATGGCTGATGTCGCCACCGCCGCCAGTTCCTGAAGTTCCGGCGCCACCATCACCCGAGGATGCGCCGGTTCCGGCTCCTGCGGCGCCGGCGCTACCTGCACCTGCACCTGCGCCTCCAGCCGCACCTGCGCCCGCACCGGCGCCGCCACCGGCTCCGCCGCCGGCGCCGCCCGCACCTTGCGCGAATGCTCCGCCCGAAGCCGCGGCTAGTATCGCAGCTGTGATGATTGTCAGAATCGTCTTGCGCATGTCGTTTCTCCGTGAGGTTCAAGACGGACCAATCACGCGCGTCGCCAACCGTTCCTGCGCTTGCCGATGTGAAGGCGCGGCAATGTCGTCAGATCGCCCGGTCCGAAAATCGGAACACTGGCGCCGGAGTCCGTCCCGCGCCGCCGGTAGGAACGATCGTGGCCCTCCGGCTTTGCCGATGATGACGCACATCATGTTCAGCGACTACCGCAATCCCGCCGCGGAGCAGGCTTACGAGATCGCCTGGGACTTTCTCGTGCGTACGGGCGCCATCTGCGACGAATTCGAGGCCTGCGTGTTCCTGGCGCAGCGTATCACGAGGATGGTCGAGGAGGGGCAGACGAACCGGATCCGCATGGCCAACCGCGCGATCTCCGAATATCAGCGCCATGTCGGCGAACGCGACGACTTCATCCGCAGCGGCGGCCGCCGTGCCGGAAGACAATGAACCCCAAGGTTCATGTCCTCTTGCTTTGCTTGCGTGTCTCAACCGCCGGTCCCTCCTGCCCGACGATGGTGCGGATACCGTCAGCGAGCGCCGCGATGCGCGGACCGATCTCGCCCTCGAGTTGTCCTGGCTGCAGCCGGAACGCGGGGATGCCGCAATTGATCGAGAACGACTGCTTCGATTCGCGCACATGAAACAGCGGCGCAGCGACCGCATGGATCGAAGCCATGTACTCGCCCAAGCAGGAGCAGAAGCCGCGGCTTTTGCATTGTGCAATCCCGGCGCGGTATTTGTCGCGAAAGGCCGACCATAGCCCGGCGTCTTCGGCGGCGATGTTCCGTTCCAGCCGGTCTGCATCGGCCGGCGGCAAGGTCGCCGCCGCTGCGCGACCCATGGCGGTCATCACGATCGGAATGGGCATGCCGATGTCGGGCACGTGCGGGCCGACATCGCCGGAGCGCGCGGTCTCGACATAGATCATCGAGGTGGCGTCGAGCAGGCCGATCGAGACCGTGCCGCGAACGCTGTGCGCCAGCTCCTGCATCATGGGCCGCGCCACTTGGCGGAATTGCATTCCGGCAAGCAGAGGGTACGCCATCCGCAGCGCCCGCGCACCGACGCGGTACTTCGCCCGCTCGGCGTCGTAGCGGAGGTAGCCAAGCTCGGCCAGCGTGTGGGTCAGCCGCGCCACCGTCGGCCGCGGGATGCCCGTCAGCGTCGAGAGCTCCATGTTGCCGAGCAGCGTGCTCCCCGCCTCGAAGGCCTCGAGCACGACGAGCCCTTTTGCCAGCGTGGTGGCGAAAGCGGCGTCATCGGTGCTCTCCGCCAGCACTGCGGCGGCGGAGGAGAGCGGACGTCGCGGCTTGGATGAGTCAGTCGGGACCATTCCTAATTATCGGACTGGCAGGTCATTCTTGTCCAATAAATTCGCAGAAGACGCATAGATTGTCCGAAAAGTGGACAGAGGCTTGCATTTCACCATTCCGCTGGAGGACGCGCTTGACCGACCGACCACACAAATTGTTGTCGTGATTGCATGTCGTCTTGTGACAGGATTATTACGACGGCATGTCAGGTCGATGATTTTGCGGAGCGGTTCATGTTGCAGTGGCAGGCGCGGTCAAATCCCCTCGCGTGGTGGTGGGGATCCCTCACGCTTGTGAGCAGCGCCAATATTCTCGTCTGGTTCATGCTCTATCGCGAGTTCTACCCGACACCTTCGGCCAGCCTCAGTGGCGGCTCGGATATCGGGCTGATGTTCCTGCTGTGCGCCGGCTATGTGTTCGGCTGCGCCTTCCGTTCGGTGCTGCCGCGCGCCGACGTGCAGCGCATCTGCCTGTTCGACACCTGGCTCTCCAGCGTCTTCGTCGGACGCTCGGTTGCGACCGTGGCCGAGGTGTGCTTCGCCGCGCAATGGGCGATCATCCTGCATCAGCTCGGCACCATGACCGGCGCGGAGACGGCGGTGAACATCGCGCTCGTGATCGTGCCCATCATCATCATCGCCGAGTGCTTCTCCTGGTACGCTGTGGTCACCACCAATTATCTCTACAACGCGATCGAGAATTCGCTGTGGGCGGTGACCTTCTTCCTCGCCGGCATCGCTCTGTGCCGCCTGATGCCGGAATTCCAGGGCGTGGTGCGCTGGGCGCTGATCGCTGGCATCGTCGGGATTGCCTGCTTTCTCGCCTTCCTCGTCACCGTCGACGTGCCGATGTATCTCAGCCGCTGGCGGGCAGGGCATCAAGAGGGCAACAAATTCCTCGGGCTCGTCGAAGGCCTGCACGACGTCGCGACACGTTGGGTGGTGACCCACGACATCGCGCATTGGAAGGGCGAGCTGACCTGGATGTTCCTCTATTTCAGCGCCGCCGTCTGGTCGAGCCTCGCGCTCTGCGCACTCTATGCCATGGAAGGCTATCTGGCGCGTTATCTCGCCTGACGGTCAGATTCGTGTTTGACGCGTTTTCTTGACGCGAACCGGCATCCACTGCGCTTGAAAACGCTTTACTTGCCGACCAGGCTGCATTTGCTACGATCGAGCGGACGAAAGGCTTGGTCCGGCGGGATCGTCGCGACCAGCTTGACGAAGTCCCACGGGCCCCTGGATTCCTCCGGAGTCTTGACCTGCACCAGATAGAGATCGTGCACCATGCGTTGGTCCTCGCGAATGCGGCCGTTAGTGGTGTAGGCGTCAGATACCGGCATCGCCCTCATTTTGGCCATCACGACAGGGCCCTCGTCGGAATCGATGTCCTTCACGGCTTGCAGATAGTGGCGCACGGCGGAATAGACGCCGGCCTGGATCTGCGACGGCATCGCCTTGCGGCGAGCATAGAACGCATCGGAGAATTTCCGGGCTGCCGGCGAGACATCCTCGAAGAACGAGGTGACGATGAGATCACCGCGCGTGGCCTTCAGGCCCACGGCCTCGATGTCAACGTTCTGGAACGACATCGGCACAATCTTCATGCCTTGATCGGCGAGCCCGAACTCCTCGGCCTGCTTGATCGCGGTTGCGTTATCGCCGGCAACGTTGATGGCCAGGATCTTGGCGCCCGACGACTGTGCCTGGAGCAGGAATGAGCTGTAATCGGGCGTGCCGAGCTGCGCTTTGACGCTGCCGGCGACCTTGCCGCCGAGCGCGGCGATGCGGTCGCGCGCGGTCGCCTCGATCGAATGGCCGAAGGCGTAGTCGCCGGTGATGAAGAACCAGGGCTCCTTGCTGGTCTGCATGATGCCGGAGACCACGGCGGTCGCCGTGGAATAGGCGTCCTGGGTCCATTGCACGCTGGTTGGGGCGCACGCTTCGTCAGTCAGCTGGTTCGCGCCGGCGCCGGAGACGAGGAATATCTTGCCGTTGCCGCGCACCAGCTCTTGCACCGCAAGTGCCGCGCCGGAGCTGCCGCCATCGGCGATTGCCTGAACCCCGTCGCTGAACCACTTGCGCGCGAGGGATGCGGCGAGATCCGGCTTGTTCTGGTGATCGGCCTGCAAAATCTCGATTGGCTTGCCCTTGATCTTGCCGCCGAACTCCTCCGCGGCCATCCGCGCCGCTTCGACCGAGCCCGGGCCCATGGCGGTCGCGAACACGCCGTTCATGTCGGTGAGGACGCCGATGCGGATGGCGTCGCCCTTGATCTCGGCCCGCGCAGCGGAGCCCGCGAGAGCGAGTGTAATCAGCAGGATTGCGGGGGAGGTGGTGCGGGTCGTGCCCATGGCGTTTCCTTAAGTCTATCGTTGATTGATCGGTGTTGACGGTCGAGCTGGTTCGGCGATCACCGTGTTGCGCAAGGTGCCGATGCCGGAAATCTCGACTTCGACCGTGTCGCCGGGGCGCATCCACAGCGGCGGTGTGCGCTTGGCGCCGACACCGCCCGGCGTGCCCGTAACAATGACGTCGCCGGGCAAGAGTGGGCAGATGGTGGAGATGTAGGCGATCAGCTCGGGGATGGCGGTGATCAGGAGATCCGTCGTGGTGTCCTGCACGACGTTGCCGTTCAGCCGGGTCTGCAGGGTGAGCTTTGAAGGATCGGGAATCTCGTCCGTCGTCACCAGCCACGGACCGAAACTGCCGCTGTCGGCAAAGGTCTTGCCGGCGAGGAATTGACTGGTGTGGCGCTGCCAGTCGCGGATGCTGCCTTCGTTGTAGCAGGAATAGCCGGCGACGTAGTCGAACGCGCGGTCGGCCGGAATGTGACGGCCCGCCTTGCCGATCACGAGCGCGAGTTCGCCTTCATAGTCGAAGTCGTCGCTCACTTTCGGCTTCACAATGGGCTGGAAATGGCCGACCTGGCTACAGGCGAAGCGGGCAAACAGGGCCGGCTTTTCGGTGATGGTACGGCCGGTCTCGGCCACGTGATCGCGATAGTTGAGGCCAACGCAGATGATCTTGCCGGGATCGGGGATCACCGGCGCGAAGCTGATCTTGTCGAGCGAATGATCGGGCGCCACGGAGACGGCCAGCCTTGCCGCCTCGGCGAGGCGTCCGGCTTCGAGCAGCTGCCGCAGCGTGCTGCAGGCCGGCATGCGGGCGCCGAGATCGACGACGCCATTGTCCTTGAGGGCTCCGAAGGAGGCGCGTCCGTCGGCGATGAATGAGAGCAGCTTCATGAGATGTCCTTGTGGGTTCGATCAGGCCGCGGACGGCGTCTGGGCTGAAGGAATTTGGGTTTCAGGAATGACCGCGGCGGCGAGCCGCTCGAGCTCGGTCTCGTTGCGGGCGGTGCCGCGGATGTAGCGGTCGGGACGAACCAGTGCGGCGATGATGCCGCGTTCGCGCAGCCAGGGTCCGATGCCTTCGGCATCGTCACTGGTGAGGATCTCGATCCCGGCCTGCGACAGCGCCAGGTGCGACGGCAGTGCGGCCGCGGTCTCGACAAGCAACACATGATGGTAGCCGGTCCGGTCGTCGCTGCGGCGCTCGTCGCCGAGCATGAATTGCGGTGCGAGATGTCCGGCGAGCGGCAGGTCGCCGAAAGCGAGTCCGGGGCCGAGCAGCGGCTTCTTCACTTCCAGCCTGACCGGCGCGTTCTCGCGCGCTTGTCCGGCTGCAAGGCCGGCCTCGATCGCCTTGGTGTTGATGACACCGCCGAGGCGAATGGCGAGCTCGATGAACTCGCGCACGTGCGGCAGCCGTTCGCTCTGATAGGTGTCGAGGAGATCGGAGCTCGCTTCGCCGCGGATGACGCCGGCGAGCTTCCAGGCGAGGTTGGCGGCATCGCGGATGCCGGCGCACATGCCCTGGCCGAGGAAGGGCGGGGTCTGGTGCGCGGAATCGCCGGCAAGCAGCAGCCGGTCGTTGCGCCATTGCTGAGCGATGACGGAATGAAACGTGTAGACCGCGGCGCGCTCGAGTTCGGCATCGTCGGGGGTGACCCAGCGCGACAGCAGCTCCCAGACCTTTGCCGGCTGCGCCACCTCCTGGGAATCCTCATGCGGGAGCACGGTGATCTCCCAGCGCCGTCGCGTGCCGGTGCCGCGCACGTAGGTTGCCGGCCGCCGGGGATCGCAATGCTGGAGGCTGTAGTCGCCGAGGTCATCGCGCGTCCGCTTGAGCAGGACGTCGATCACGAGCCAGCGCTCGTGGAAGCCGAGATCGTCCATCCCCGAGCCGATGAAGCGGCGAACGAGAGAACGGGCGCCGTCGCAGCCGATCACGTAACCGGCGCGGATATCGCTGAGCCTCCCGTTGGAGAGGTCCTCGTAGCGAACGCGCACGCCGGCCGCGTCCTGGTCCAGCGCGAACACGTCGCAGCGGCTGCGCAAGGTGACGTGCGGCCAGCGGGCGAGGCCGGCGATCAGCACGTCCTCCAGATCGGGCTGGTGGAAGCGGTAGCTGAGATGCCAGCCCATCGGCGTCAGCGTCTGCGGACGGGACCAATCCAGCAGCATGCGGCCGGCTGCATCGAGAAAGAGCATGCCGGGACTGAGAATGACATGCGGCAGGATCGCATCGGCAAGCCCGATGGTCTGGAACACGCGCATGCATTCATCATCGAAATGCACCGCGCGCGGCAAATGATAGGTGCGCGCCTCGCGCTCCAGCACCAGCGTCCGCACGCCGCACAGGCCGAGCAGGTTGGCGAGCGTGGCGCCCACCGGGCCGCGGCCGACGATGACGACGTCAAACTCTTCAGGGGCGGATTTATCTTGCATGGGGTATCTCTTCCCCAAGCAGGGCCGGACCTTCAACGCCGGCGCGCCAACTGTCCGCCCAGCGGACGGCCTCTATCCCGCGACAGGGATGGCGGACGCCGTTTCCAGCAGCTGGCTCGCGAACTGCGCGACCGCTTCCTCGATCCCCAGCGCCGAGCGGATCCAGATGATTGAGATGCAGCCGAATACGCTGCCGTCCCGCACGATGGCAACGGCAATCGAAGCCGTCTTGGGATTGTATTCGCCCTCGCTGCGGATTGCGTAACCTCGCGCGGCAGTCTCGGCGATCATGCGGTCGAGCCGGCCCTGGTCGAGGAAGGGGCGGTCGTCGGCCTCATCGATGCGGCGGAGGTGATTGATGATGAGATCGCGTTCGCGCGCAGGGCACGCGGCGAGATAGGCGCGGCCCGCAGACGTGCGCAGCATCGGCAGGCGCTTGCCGATCATGCCGCGATCGATCGAGAGCGGGCTGCGCGAATGCGTGGTCTCCTGCACGACCATCGCCGCGTTCTCATAGGTGGAGAGATCGACCGGCCAGACCAGTTTCTTGCTAAGATCGGCGAGATAAGGTGCCGCCGCCTGGCAGATCACCACTCCGGGATCATAGCCGTCGCCGAGGCTCAGCGCGCGCCGGGTGACTCGAAATCGGTCATCGCTGGCGCTGCGGGCGATATACCCGAGTTCCTCCAGGGTTTCGAGCAGGCGGTAGACGGTGGGTCGGGGCAGGTCGAGCGCGCGGGCAACGTCGCCGGCGCGGATGCCGCCGGAGCGGTTGACCTCGTGCAGCACGTCGAGCCCGCGCTTGAAGGCGCGGACGCCCTCGGATTGCCGCGGCTGGCCGTTCCGCGTCCGCACCTTGGACACCTTGTATTTCCTCCCTTGTGGCGCACGGCTGCGCGATTATCGTCTTCGAGCGCGAAGCGATTGCGGGGACGTTACCGTAGGATCGTGCGCGGCCGGTATCAAGCTCGCCGCAGTGCAGCGGGTGCGATGCCCTTGGGAGAACGTCGATGGAAATCACCGCGCTCGGCTATATCGGGATCAACTCGTCGCAGCTCGACCAATGGAGCCGGATGGCGACCGGGCTGCTCGGCATGCAGCAGGTCGATCGCGGCGGCAGGATGCGCGCCTTCCGCATGGACGACCGCAAGCAGCGGCTGATCGTCGACGGCAGCAGCGATGCGGGGCTGGCCGTGATGGGCTGGGAGGTGCCGTCGACCGCTGAACTGGATCGGTTGGCGGGCCGGCTGGAAAGCCACGGCGTCAAGGTCGCGCGCGGCTCGCGCGCGCTCGCCGACGAGCGGCATGTCGCCGAGCTGATCGCGTTTGCCGATCCCGCCGACAACCGGCTGGAAGCCTTTTGCCGGCCGGAGCTTGCGAGCGAGCCGTTTAGGCCGGGCCGGCCGATCTCGGGTTTCCGCACCGGAGCGCTTGGCATGGGGCATGTCGTGCTCAACGTCGAGGACGTCGAGCCGCTGTTGC
This sequence comes from Bradyrhizobium sp. STM 3561, assembly GCF_045571455.1. Taxonomy (NCBI): domain Bacteria; kingdom Pseudomonadati; phylum Pseudomonadota; class Alphaproteobacteria; order Hyphomicrobiales; family Nitrobacteraceae; genus Bradyrhizobium; species Bradyrhizobium sp. STM 3561. Next base: position 3,671,739 of record NZ_CP120695.1, on the reverse strand, counting down.
CGTTCTATCGCGACGTGCTCGGCTTTCACGTGTCCGATTTTGGGCTGAAGCCTTACGGGCTTTATTTCTTCCACGTTAATGGCCGCCACCACTCCTTTGCGATGGTCGGCTCGGGACGGAAGGCGATGCATCACTTCATGGTCGAGCTCGGCAGCCTCGATGATGTCGGGCAGGGCTACGACCTCGCGCAAATGGACGAGGGGCGCATCGCCTACACGCTGGGTCGGCACACCAATGACCACATGACCTCGTTCTACGTAAATACGCCGTCCGGCTTCTTCATCGAATACGGCTGGGGCGGACGCGTCATCAATCCCGAGACCTGGCAGCCGCACGAGACCTTTGATGGGCCCTCCCTGTGGGGCCACGAGCGGCTCCATGTGCCCGAAGAGCAGCGCAAGCGATTGCGCGACATGCGACTCGATGCGGCCGCGCGCGGCGTGCGCGTCGCCGACCCGCGCGTGCCACCTCTGAATTGCGCATGGCTGGATTCGGTGATCGCACGCGAATGATCTGCGGCAGCACGGCTCAGGCCTCGCCGAGATCGACCTGCGTCAGCAATCCCTGGCGCAGCGCGAGCCGGACCAGCTCGATGTCGGAGCCGACGCCGAGCTTGTCCTTGATCAGGGAATGCAGGTTCGCCACCGTCTTCGGGCTGACATGCAGCGTCTCGGCGATCTCCTCCGTCGTGTTCTCGGCGAGCAGCAGCCGCAGCACTTCGAATTCGCGCGGCGTCAGCACGTCGGCGGCCGAGCTCTCGCCGCTGATGCGGCTGAGCGCGAGCTCGTGGTCGATGTCGGGACTGATGGCGATCTTGCCGGCGAGCACGTCCTTCACCGCGCGCACGAGCGTCTCGGGCGGACTGGTCTTGGTGACGTAGCCCCTTGCACCGGCGCGGATCGCCTGCACGGCAAAGCCGGCATTCTCATGCATGGTGAAGATGAGGATGCGCGCCGCCTTGTCCCACTGCCTGATCCGCCTGACGGCCTCGATGCCGCCGATGCCGGGCATGCTGAGGTCCATGATGACGAGGTCGGGCGCCTCGGATTTGTACAGACGATAGGCCTCCGCACCGTCGGCCGCCTCGGCGACGACGCGCAATCCCGGCTGCTTCTGCAGCACGGAGCGATAGCCCTCGCGGACGACGGAATGGTCGTCGACCAGCAGGATGGTCGCTTCAGTCGCGCTCATGCCGCGTGCTCCAGCGCCTGCCGATCGGCGGCCGCGAGCGGAATGAACACGCGCAGCGCCGAGCCGTCAGGGCCGGTCTCGAAGCTCAGCCGGCCGCAAAGCGCGGCGACGCGCTCGCGCATGCCGAGCAGGCCCATGCCGGATTTGACGGCAGCCTCGTTCGGCCGGCCGTCGTCCTCGACCGCGAGCGCGATCTGGCTTTCGGACATCGTCAGATGCAGACTGACCTTCGTGGCACCGGCGTGCTTGGCCGCATTGGTGAGCGCCTCCTGCACGATGCGATAGAGATTGGCGCTGACGGAGGCGGGCACGCTCTCGAAGGCGCCGTCGAACCGGATATCGAAGCGGGTCTGGCCGCGGCTGCGGCCGTTCCACCCCGACACAAGGCCTTCGAGGCTGGCAACGAGCCCGAGCTCGTCGACATCGGGGGGCCTCAATCGGAATAGTGCGCCGCGCAGCGTCTCCATCATGCCGGTCGCGGTGCGGGCAATGCTGTCGCATTCGCCCAGCAGGCCGGGACAGTCCTGTGCCGCAGTCTGGCGGGCGGACGCGGCCAGCGCCCGGATCGCAGCGAGCGATTGCCCGAACTCGTCGTGCAGCTCACGCGCGAGATGGCGGCGCTCCTCGTCCTGGAGCGCGATCAATTTACGCGTCAACTCGTTGCGTTCTGCAAGCGCGGTGTCGAGGCTTTCTGCGAGGTGGTTGAAGACGTCGCGGATGGCGGAGAGCTCGGCGAGATCGAAGGGCGGCAGCCGCGTCGTGAGGTCACCGGCGGCGATCCGCTCGAGGCCGTTGCCGATCATGCGGGTGGGGCGGAGGGCGCGGGCCAGTGCGGCATAGATCAGCCCGCAGAGCAGCGGCAGTGCGATCGCAAGCGCGATCATCAGACGGCCGGCCTCGTGCCAGGCCTCGGCCGTCTGCACGGCCGGATCGACCGAGACCACGGTCTCGCCGAGCTTGGTGCCGCGCACGATCACCGGCCGCGCCGCCTCGCGGCCGGGGTCGAACAGGCTGCGATAGAAGGCGGCGAAGGCGTGCGGCGGCGGGCTCGCCGGGGCAGGCGCGCCACTGCAGAAGCGCTGCAGCATGTCGCCGCTCGGGCTACGGAAGCCAAGACACAGGCCCGGCGTCATCACATGGGCCGAAACCGGGTCGAGGTTCGGAAAGTCCGAGCGGGGGCTCGCCACCCACTGGATCTTGCCCTGTTGCAGCTCGAGTGTCTTCGCCACGATGGCGGCGATCCCGTCGATGCGCGCATGCGCAGCGCTATCGGCTGAAACAAGGAAATAGGCGGAGATCGCGGCGAAGCAGGCGGCCGATATCGCGGCCACGCGCAGCGTCAGACGGACCTTGAGATCGAACCTCGGGCGATTCCACATCGGCTTGCACCTTGGTGCGAACGGGTTTGTCGCGCCCTCATTAAACGGCAGAACGCCAGCGGCGGGAAGCGTTCCAGCCTTACCGCGGTGCAATGTCGTGAAATTTTCCCGGCCTTCGTCGGGACGGTCACGGCTGCACGGTGTCGGGCGACCCGTCCAGATTTGCGGGGTGCTCCATCCCATGAGGTCCGTCCATGCACCGCTTCCGGCCGATCCTCTCCGCCTTTCTGCTGCTCGTCCTCTCTTATGCGCGGGCCGATGCCGAGGGCGCCATTGGCGTAGCCGTGGACGATTTCAGCTATACCGATACGTCGGCCGAGCCGACCAACCAGACTGCCGCCCACGAGCGGCGGCTAGTGGCGTTCATGGCCGCGCTCAGACGAGATATCAGCGAGGGTGGGCGTTATCGGCTGGTGCCGTCCGCCCAGAACGGAGCGGCGTTCAAGGTGATCGGCGGTATCCAGAAGACGAGCACGCTGGTGCAGTGGGCGAAGGTCGCCGTGATCGACGTTGGCGCCAAGAAGCTCGTGATGGACAAGCTCTACAGCTTCCGCGGCGACAATGATGAATCATGGAGGCGCGCCGAGGTCTTCGTGTCCCGCGAGGTCATCGCGGCGCTGGGCATGCCTGCGCCGGCCGCGCTTGCAGTGTTCGATTTCGAGCTCGAGGACATGACCGCCGCCTCAGCGGGCGCGTCAGCCGGTTCAGACGCCTCGCACCTGGCCGAGGTCACCGGCGGTGTGCGCGAGGCGCTCGGCCAATCCGGCCGCTACCGGATCGTCGATATCGGCGGAGAGGCGGGGAAGGCGGGCGCTTTGCGCGATTGCGGCGGGTGCGAGGCCTCCATTGCGCAGAAGCTCGGTGCGGATCAGTCACTGATCGGCGTGGTGCGCCGCGTCAGCCGCACCGAATACACGCTCGGCTTCCAGCTTCGCGATGCCAGGACCGGCGCGGTGCTGGCGCGCGGCGACAGCGGCCTGCGCATGGGCGCGGACTATTCCTGGAAGCGCGGGGCGGTGCGGCTGGTGAGCGAACGGCTGATCGATAGCCAGTAGCGCCTATCGTGTGCGGTGCTTGCATTACCTCTCCCTACGGGAGAGGTAAACCGCCGTCGTCGCACTTCAGAACGTCAGCTGCACCTTCATCGATTGCGAGCGGTCGCTGGCGAGCTCGAACGCGGCGACCGCGTTCTCGAACGGCATGGTCGCCGTGATCAGCGGCTTGACGTCGATCAGCCCTTCGCCCATCAGGCGCACCGCCAGCTCGAACTCGGGATCGAAACGGAAGGTGCCGCGGAGCTGCAGTTCCTTGGCGACGATGGAGTTGATCGGCAGCGTCATCTCGCCGCCGAGACCGAGCTGCACCAGCGTCCATCCGGGCCTGAGCACGTCGAGCGCGGTGCGGAGCGCTGCCTGGTTGCCGGAGGCCTCGAACAGCGTGTCGAACACGCCCTTGCCGGCGCGCCAGGGATCGAGTGCGGCGGCGTTGGTCGCGACGTTGATGGCGTGGGTCGCACCGAGTCTTCTCGCGACGGCAAGCGGCGCGTCGGCGACGTCAGTCACCACGATCTCGGATGCGCCGCCGAAACGCGACACCAAAATCATCAGCGCGCCGATCGGACCGCAGCCAGTGATCAGCACGCGCCTGCCCAGCAGGGGACCGGCCTGCCTGCCGGCGTGCAGGCACACCGCAAGCGGTTCGGCGACCGCGGCTTCCGCCAGCGAGAGCTTGTCCGCGATCGGCACGGCCTGCGCCGCATCGACCGTGATGAATTCGCGAAAGCCGCCCTGCACATGGGGAAAGCGCATCGCGCTGCCGAGGAAGCGCATGTCGAGGCACTGGTTGCGCATGCCTTCCTGGCAATGCAGGCACGCCCCGCAAGGCCTGCTCGGATTGACCGCGACGCGGGTGCCAGCCTTCACAGCGCTGACGCCGTCACCAACCGCGGCGACAACGCCCGCGATCTCATGCCCCAGCGCCATCGGCTCTCGGATGCGCACGACGCCGAAACCGCCATGATGGTAGTAGTGCAGGTCAGAGCCGCAGATGCCGCCATTGGCGATCTTGACGCGGACCTCGCCGGGGCCGGGCGTCGGATCGGGGTAGTTGTCGATCCGCAGGTCCTTCGGGGCATGGATGACGACGGCGCGCATGGCTTGCTCCTTGTTCGCGGTCACATCGCGGCGATCATGCCGCCATCGACATAAATGATCTGGCCGTTGACGTAGGTGGAAGCGTCGGACGCCAGGAAGATCGCGGCGCCCACCAGTTCGTCCGGCTTGCCCCAGCGCTTGGAGGGAATGCGGCCCATCAGCCAATTGTTGAAATCGGTATTGTTGACCAGCGCCTCGTTCATGTCGGTCAGCATGTAGCCGGGGCCGATCGCATTGGCCTGGATGCCGTGCTGGGCCCATTCCACCGCCATCGAGCGGGTCAGGTTCTTGATGCCGCCCTTGGCCGCGGTGTAGGGCGCGATGGTGGGGCGCGCGAGCTCGCTGCCGAGCGAGCCGATATTGATGATCTTGCCGCGCTTGCGCGGGATCATGCGCTTGGCCGCCTCGCGGCCGATCACGAAGGCGCTGGTGAGATTGGTCTCGATCACCTTGCGCCATTCGTCGGTGCTGAACTCGACGAGCGGCTTGCGGTGCTGGATGCCGGCATTGTTGACGACGATGTCGACCATGATGCCCTTCTTGTCGAAGTCGTTGAAGGCCGCGACGATCGCCGGCTCGTCGGTGACGTTGAAGGCGGCGCCCTCGGCCTGATGTCCGGCGGCACGGAACTCGGCGACGGCCTGCTCGACACGCTTGGCATCGACGCCGTTGACGATGATCCTGGCGCCGGCCCTGGCCATGCCCTCGGCAATGGCACGGCCGAGGCCGCGGGAGGAGCCGGTCACGAGCGCGGTGCGGCCGGAAAGGTCGAAGAGGGAAGTGCTCATCTCGAGGAATCCTTAGACGTTGGAGCGGCGCACGATGAGATCGGAGCGCTCGAATACGGCGGGCAGGAGGTCGGCGCCGAGACCCGGTCCTTCCATCGGATAGACGTAACCGTCCTTGATCACAGGCATCGTGGTGACGAGCTCATTGTACCAGCCCTTGTAGAAGGCGCGCACCGATTCCTGGATCAAGGTGTTGGGCTGGCTGAAAGACATGTGGATGGCGGCGATGAAGCCGATCGGGCCAATACAGTCATGAGGAGCAAAAGGCCGGTGATAGGTCTCGGCCATCGCCGCGATCTTGCGGCCCTCGGTGAGGCCGCCGGTCCAGCACAGATCAGCCATCACCACATGCATGGCGTCGCGGTCGAGCATGTCCTTGTAGGGGAAGCGCGAGCCCAGCGTCTCGCTGGCGCAGACCCAGACGTCGGTCGAGCGGGCATATTCGGCCAGCGCCTGCGGCGAGTTCATCCGGATCGGGTCTTCGTACCAGGTCGGCTTGTACGGCTCGAGCGCGCGCGCGATCTGCTTGGCGGTCGGCAGATTCCACAGCGAGTGGAGCTCGACCATGATCTCCATCTTGTCGCCGACCGCTTTGCGGATCTTCTCGAACGGCTCGATCGCCTGCTTCATCTGCGCTGCGGTGATGTAGAGGCCCTTGTTTTCCTGTGCCGCCGGATCGAACGGCCAGATCTTCATCGCGGAGATGCCGCTTTCCAGGAGGCTTTCGGCCAGCGCATCGGCACGATTCATGAAGCCGTCGAGATCCTCATAAGGTCCCTTGGAAGCACCGAGATTCCAGTTCGCAACCGGGCTGATATTGGTGGAGCGGACATATTGCGTGCCGGCGCAGGTGTTGTAGATGCGCTGCTTGTCGCGGCAGAGGCCGCCGAGCATCTGGTGAACCGGCTGATTGCAGACCTTGCCGAACAAATCCCACAGCGCGATGTCGATGGCGGAGGCCGCGCGATACTCGACGCCGGTGGAGGACTGCGCCATCGGCAGGTTCAGCATGTCGCGATGGATCGCTTCGATGTGCAGCGGATTGCGGCCGAGCAGGCGGCCGGCAAAGGTGTCGTGGATCTGCGCCTCGACCGCGCCGGCGCCGTAGAATGTTTCGCCGAGCCCGATCACACCCGTGTCGGTGTGGATGCGGACCCAGATGACGTTGGAGAATTCCTCGGTGCGCAGGGTCTCGATCGACGTGATCTTCACGGCAACAGTCCTCCCGTCGGGGGCATAGCCCGCCCGTTTATTGTCATTTCCGCGCGGCCAATCGCGGCGCGCCCGGCCGCAGTCTTTACGCCCGCTTGTAATATATCACAACATGTTTTAGGACGTCACCAACAAGGCGCCACCTGCCAAGGCGCACCTGCACGAGAACGCGGGTTTACGGGAGGACGACATGGCACGGCGCAAGCGCGCGCTCGAGGTGGTGAGAAACGAGGATGACGGCGGAGGCAGGCCCTCCCGGAGCAACCGTCTCAACTTTTTCGAGTTGGCCTATCAGAGGATCGAAGAGCTCCTGGTGCATTGCGAGCTCAAGCCCGGCCAGTTCCTGACGATGCTGGAATTGCAGCAGATCACGGGCTTCGGCCGCACGCCGGTGCATCACGCCGTCAATCGTCTCTCGGCCGACACTCTCATCATCATCCGGCCTCGTCATGGCCTGCACATCGCCCCGATCGACCTGGCGCGCGAGCGCATGCTGCTGGCGTTACGCCGCGACATGGAGCGCTTCGTGATCCGCCTTGCGGCCGATCGCGCCAGCCTGTCGCATCGCAATCAGGCGCTGCACATCGAGCGCCTGTTGCGCGAGCGCCGCGCCAGCCTGACCCTCGACGAATTCAACAGCCTCGACCGTCGGATCGATGCGTTGGTGCTGGAGGCCGCGGGCGAGCCGTTCCTGGTGCATACGCTGCGGCCGCTGCACACGCTGTATCGCCGCATCGGCTACATCCACCATCGCTTCATGCCGGGGCAGGCCGATCTATCGGGCACGATCGATCATCATCTCGCCATTCTCGCAGCCGTCGCCAACCGCCGCGTCGAGGACGCGGTGAAGGCGAGCGATGCCCTGATCGACTACATGGGCGAGATGTTCACGGGCATGGAAGCGGGGATCGATCCGCGCCTGCTCGATTGCAGCATCGAGCCGCTGCTCGGCGCGTAGAGAGTTCTGAAGAAAGGAAGAAGAATGGCAACGATGGCGATGGCAAAACCGACCGCGAGCGAAGCCGCGGTCCGCTACCTCATCACGAACTACAGTCCCAAGGGCAACAAGGTCGGCTGGCTGATGATGGCCTCGATCCTGGTCGAGGCCTGGGACCTCTATTCGATCGCCTTCGTGCTGATCTTCATCAAGGAGCAGTACAATCCCGATCCGCTGATGCTCGGCCTTGCCGCGGCCGGCACGCAAGGCGGCGCCCTGATCGGTGCGCTGCTCGGCGGTTGGCTGTCCGACAAGATCGGCCGCCGCGTGATGTTCCTGGTGACGATGGTGATGTTCATCGTGCTGGCGCTGGCGCAGGCCTTCGTGCCGAACGTTGCTTGGCTGGTGGTCATCCGCTTCCTGCTCGGCATTCCCTTGGGCTCGGACATCTCGACCGGATACACCTACATCATGGAATCCATGGCCAAGGGCGAGCGCGAGGTCATGGGCAACCGCTGGCAGTTCATGTTTGCGGTCGGCGAGGTCCTGACCATCGGCGTCATCGTGATCTTCCTCCTGGTCGACATGAACCACGAGATGCTGTGGCGCGTCACGCTCGGCCTCGGCGCGGTGCCGGCGCTGATCATCCTCATCATGCGCCATGACGTGCCGGAGACGGCGGTCTGGCTGGTGCAGAAGGGCCGCTATCGCGAGGCCAAGCAGGTCGCGCGCGAGATGTTCAACGACAATCTCGACATGCTGCCGGACCAAGATGTTGTGGTGCCGAAGGTCTCGACTGGCGCCTTCCTCGCCGACCTCAAGAAGGATCCGATCCGCTGGCGCGCGACGGTCTACGGCTGGATCGCCTGCTTCATGCAAGCAAGCGAGTTTTCGACCTTCGCGTTCTACCTGCCGGTGCTGTTCGCGATGGTCGGCGTTTCGTCAATTCTCGGCAACAATCTGGTGACGATGGCGCTATTTGCCTTCGCGGCGCTGTCGGGCTGGGTCGGACCCTTGCTGACGCCGAAGATCGGCCATCGCGGCATCTCGATCGCCGGTTTCTCGATCGTGCTGGTATCGCTGCTCGTCGCGGCCTTCGCGCTCTACACCGACAACAAGATGCTGCTGCCGTTCGCGGCCGCCGCGATGCTGTGGGGCCATTACTGGGACGCCTCGAACTGCATGACGATCCCGACCATGGTCGCCAAGCCGAAATATCGCGGCACCGCCAGCGGCTTCGCCTACATGTTCGTGAAGCTGCCGTCATTCCTGGCGATCTTCCTGTTCCCGTCGCTGTTCGCGGCGATCGGGCAGGCCAACGCCACGCTGTTCGTCGCAGTCTTCCCGCTGATCGGATTGCTCGCCGCGATCTTCATTCTGCCGGAAGTCTACGGCTACGAGAACGACTAGGAGAGAATGCTACCCGATCGCGGCCGCCAAGGCCGCGATCAGAGCAGGCGGCGTCACCAGCAGACCGAGCTTGAGGAAAGGCCAGGCGCCGACCTCGATCTTCTCGCGCCGGAGCGCGACCAGCCAAAGGATGGTGGCGAGCGAGCCGGTCACCGACAGATTGGGGCCGAGATCGACGCCGATCAGGATGGCGCTGACGACGGATGCGGGCAGGTGATCGCTGGCGGCCACCGAGCCGGCGACGAGGCCGACCGGCAGATTGTTGGCGACGTTGTCGGCCAGCGCGGTGGCAATGCCGACGCTCCAGGCAGCCTCCGTCGCGGACTGCGCCACAGCTTGGTGCAGCAGCGCGCTCAGCTGGGCGATCACGCCGGTTTTCACCAGCGCTTCCACCATGACGAAGAGCCCGCCGACCAGCGGCAGCACGCTCCAGGAGACACCGTGCAGCAAGGGCAAAGGCGATTGCCGGCTGATCAGCAGCACGATCGCTGCCGTCGCCACGCCGCAGATGAAGGTCGGCAGCCCCAATTGCAGGTCGAGGGCCGAGGCCCAGATCAGCACGATACCGATGGCGCCGATGCTGTAGGCCGTCAACAGGCCGCCGCGGCTGAGTTTGGGATGAGGCACCCGCGTCTCGATGGTCTCGTCCCTCAGCTCGCGACGCAGGGCAAGGCGTAGTGCGACGTAGGTGAGAACAATCGAGGCGAGCGACGGCAGAGCGAACTGCCGCAGCCAGGTCCCCAGATGCGGCATGTTCTTGCCGAACACGACGAGGTTGGCCGGATTGGAGATCGGCAGCACGAAGCTTGCGGCATTGGCAATGAAGGCACAGACGAAGAGGTAGGGGAGTGGCTTGGCGCCGGCCGCGCGCGTCGCGGCATAGACGGCGGGCGTCAACACGATCGCGGTTGCGTCGTTCGAGAGCAGCACCGTCACGAATGTCCCGACCAGATAGATCAACAAGAACAGCCGCTGCGGCGAGCCGCGCGCATGCCCGACCGCGAACGCGGCAAGATAATCGAACAGGCCTTCGAGCCGCGCCAGCTCGGCGATCAGCATCATGCCGATCAGAAAGAGATAAACGTCGAGGCCCTTCTCGATGCCGACGAGCGCGTCATCCCAGGGCAGGAAGCCAAGCACCACCAGCACGGCGGCGCCGATGACGGCCCAGATCGCCTCGGGCATGCGAAACGGGCGGATGATGACGCCTGCGGTCGCGGCTACGATGATGCTCCAGGCCCAGATGGCGTCAGATGGCACGTTCAGTCCTCAATGCGGAACGGGATCATTCGGCAGCGATAGCCGATGCTGGAGCCGCTGTCTTCTCCCTGCGGCCGCAAGGTGCCATGCCGCGTCTCGGGCAAGGCGAGGACACAGATGAGGGCGCCGATCGCCGAGACCGTGCCGAGCGCAATGAAGGCCGCATCGTAGCCCGCACCGACCACGACGAAGCCGGCGAGCGTTGTCGAGAGCGCAGCTCCAATGCTCTGGGCGGTGATGACCGCGCCCTGCGCCACGTTGAAGCGGCCGGTGTTGCGCATGAGGTCGGCCACGATGACGGGGAAGATCGCGCCGAAGATACCGGCGCCGATGCCGTCGAGAAGCTGCACGCCGACGAGCCAGAACGGATTGTCAGAGAGCGTGTAAAGCGCCCCCCGAACAGGCAGGATCAGCAATGCGGCGAGGAAGAAGCGCTTGTGCCCCCAATTGTCGGCCCTGGCGCCGACCAACATCGCGAACGGCACCATCACAATTTGCGCCGCGACGATGCAGGCCGACATCAGGCTGGTGCCGATGTTCTTGTCCTGAAGAGCGAGCTTTTGCCCAACCAGCGGCAACATGGCGGCGTTGGAGAGGTGAAACAGAACCACACAGATCGCGAAGACGAGAAGGGGGCGACAGGTCAGGAGCACGCCGAGACCTGATGGCTGTTCGCGCTCGCTGCCCGCAACCGCATCGTGCAGCCCGCGGGCCAGGTCGTGGTCGATGGCGCCTTCAGGGATCGCAAGGATGCTGACGAGGCTCGCGGTCGCCATGGCGCCGAGCAGGTAGAAGACGACGTTCGGGCCGAAATGGTAGGCCCCGATACCCGCGATCGCCGCCGCCACGGCATTGCCCGCATGATTGAACGTCTCGTTGCGTCCGATCCGCGCGGTGAAGGCGTGGTGGCCGACTGTACCGAGCGACACGGCGGCGAGGGCCGGCGGGAAAATCACGCTGGCCGCATGCGCTATACTTTGCGAGAGGGCGACCGGCACAAAGCATGGAAAGAGTGGCAGCATCAGTGAGGCGACCGTCACCAGAATGGATGCGACGGCCATCACCGGACGCTTGGCCTTGGTTGAATCGATCAGCGCCCCCGCCGGCGTCTGCGCGAGGATGCCGGCGAGCGCGGCGACCGACATCACCATACCGATGCGGGCCTCGTCCCACCGCTGCTCCGTGAGGAGATAGACGGCAAGATAGGGACCGAGACCATCGCGGACGTCGGCGAGGAAGAAGTTGGCCGCATCCAGCGCGCGGCTGGCGCGTCTGCGATCTGCATGTGTGGACACGACAGCCTCCAGTCAAATGCGGCACGTTTCGTCCTCGCCGCGAGCGCCCTGCTCAGACCGCACGGGCCTCGGCGTCGGGTTTGGGCTTGTCTTTGGGTTTCGGCTTCTTGACAGGCTTCAGCGCATGCAGGCCTGGTCCGATCTCCAGCACCTCGATCACCCGGCCATGTCGGGTCTCTGCTCCATCACCGCGCGCGGCGACTTTTGCACCCGGCGCGAGCAGCGGTGCGGCGCTCTCGGCTTCCTTGGGCCCGATGCGGAGAACGACGCCGTCGGAAAGCAGTGCGCCGCGAAGCTCGCCCTTCGGGCCGAACAGAGACATCCGTACGCTGCCTTCGGCGGTCATCGGCTGATGCTTGAGCTTTGGACGTTTGCGGTCGGGCTCCGGGCCCTCGTCGATGATCTGTCGTCCACCCGACGACGTGATGGCGACGGCTGCGAGCAGATCGGCCCTGCGCGGCCGCACGCCGCGAACGCGAACGGCGTCGCCGGATGAAAGATGGCGTGTCAGCTCGCTCTCCAGGTGCGGTGGCGCGTGGACCAGGATTGCGGTCCGCCCGTCCGGCTTCATGATGAAGCCATCGACCTCCCCGTGGGGATTAAGGATGAAGCGCTCGAAGATGCCCTCGACCTCGGGCAGGCAGGCGGGATCGATCCAATGCATGGTGCTTTCCTTTCTCGGTTGGTTGAATGGACACGCTAGCTGCGCGGAGGTGGAGGAGGTGGAGGACCAAAGCCGGGCGGAGGCGGTGCGCGCCGGTCGGGTCCATCCGCAGGACCGCGAGGCGGCCGGGCGCCGGCAAGCTCGCTCATCTGCTCCGGCGAGCTTCCGATCGCCCGCACGTCGACCACTCTGCCGAGTGGCGTATCGAGAATAGCGCCGCGCACCGAGACGGGCTGACCCTGCCGCAGCCAGTCCTGCAAACGCTCTGCCTCTGGCGGGGGGAGGCGCAGCACGGTGCCGTCCTCGAGCAGCGCGCCGTTGACTTCGCCGCGCTTGCCGTGCAGCGGCGCGGCGATCCTGCCACTGATCGGCTGGTCCTGACTGCGATCGCGTCGGTCAGGCGGGCCGCTGTCGACGACGCTGCGGCCGGTGGTGACATTGGTGATCGATGCGGCATCGACCAAGGCCACCGCACGAGCCCGCAAGCCGCGAATCGAGACCTGGTCGCCCGGGCGGATCGAGAACACCGTTTGTGCCGTCAGGTGCGGCGGCAGCTTCACCTCGGTGCCATCGGTCAGGATGACGCCATCGACGTCGCCGCGCGGCGTCAGCGTGTATTGCTTGACGGTGCCGCGTGACTCCGGAAGCTGCGAGGAATCCCAGACGGGGCCCGTGCTCTGCGCGTAGGCGGCCGCACTGAGGCCGATCGCCGTGCTGGCGAGCAGTGCACGGAGCCGCCATCGCATGCGTGCTGTCTTCATGGAACAACTCCTTTCGATTTCGCGACGATGTCGCTTGGCCAAGCTTTGGCAAGCGGTGTGCCAGTCGCGAGGTCGTTGATCTCAAAGGAGTTGTCGCGATGACGCCGGGATTATTCGTCGTCTTTGCTGACACGGCCCGTCAGGTTTTCTGACGCCTCGACAGCAATCCCGTAGCGCTGCATCTTGGTGTAGAGGAGCTGGCGGTTGATGCCGAGCCGCCGCGCGGCTTCCGTCCGGTTGCCGCCGCACGCATCCAGCGCGCGCAGAATCATCATCTTCTCGAGCTGCGCGACTGCGGCCGGAAGGTCCGCATCAGGAGGAGAATCTGCCGGCAGCACGCCGGCACGGCTGGTGTCGATGTCGTCGCTCCCGATCACGTCGGAGCGGGTCAGGATGTAGGCCCGCTCGATCACATTGCGAAGCTCGCGGACGTTGCCGGGCCAGCCATGCCGCTGCAACTTCGCGACCGCCGCGGCGGTGAGCTGCTTGTGCCGTCCGCTTGGGACGGCAACGCGAGCAAGGAAGTGCTCGGCCAGAGGAAGGATATCCGCAGCGCGCTCCCGCAGCGGCGGAATCGCAATCGGCACCACGTTGAGCCGGTAGTAGAGGTCCTCGCGAAACTCCTTCGCCGCGACGAGCTTGGCCAGATCGCGATGCGTCGCGGTGACGATGCGCGCGGTGGTGCGCACCGGCTTGCCGCCCACGGGAGTAACGAGTTGCTCCTGGAGGGCGCGCAGGATCTTCGCCTGCATGGCGAGCGGCATGTCGCCGATCTCATCGAGGAACAGGGTGCCGTTGGCGGCATCGCGGAACGCGCCGGTCCTGTCCGCAGTCGCGCCCGTGAAGGAGCCCTTCACATGACCGAACAGTTCGCTCTCGAGCAGGTCCTCGGGAATGGCGGCGCAATTGACCGCGATGAACGGACCATCCTTGCGTTTGCCGTAGGTATGGAGTGCGCGCGCCACCAGCTCCTTGCCGCTGCCCGTCTCGCCGTGAATCAGGACGGTCGCATCGCTGTCGGCCGCAAGCCCGATTGCTTTCTGAACCTGGCGGATCGCCTCGCTTGATCCGATCAGACCGTCACCCGCATCCGGCGCGGGCTCTACGATCGAATGCGAGCGTTTGGGGAGGCGGTTCAGCAAGTCGCTCAGATCGTCTCGTCCGATTGGCTTGCTGAGATGGTCGAAGGCGCCGAGCCTCATGGCCTCGATCGTGTTCGCGGCGCTGGCAAAGGCGGTCAACACCACGACCGGTGGCGCATTATGGGCCGACCGGATCCGGCGCAGCACCTCGATCCCGTCCATGCCGCCTGGCATGCGCAGATCGAGCAGCACGGCGTCGATATCGTCGCCGAGCGCGGCCAGGCCCTCCCGGCCGGACGCCGCCAGGCGAGCGGTATGGCCGAGATCGGTCAACGCTTCGGCCAGACCGTCGCGCAGCGCGGCATCGTCATCGACAATCAGCACGGTCGCCATGGCACCTCGATCTCGAACGTCGCGCCGCGCGGGGTCGCTACGTGCCGTGCTTCGCCGTCATGATTTCGCGCGATCTCGCGCACGATGGCGAGGCCGAGGCCGGTCCCGTCGGCGCGGCCGGTGACAAATGGCTCGAAGAGGCGTTCGCGCAGCTCGTTGGAAATGCCGGTGCCGGTGTCGGCAACCCGCAGGATCAGGCGGCCATCCCGACGACGGGCTTCGACCGCCACGGAGCCGCCGGGTGGACAATTCTGGATGGCGTTTAGAATGAGATTGTCCAACGCGCGCTGCATCTGGAAGGGGTCGAACCTCGGCAACTCCGAGCATGCGCCCTCGGTTCCCGCAGTCAGGATCAGGTCCTTGGCGGCCGCGAGCTCGCGATGGGCGTCCACGGCGTTGTCGATGAAAGATGCGAGATCCACCTCCGCAAGTTTCGGTTCGTGCGCCTGGGTCATATCCAGCAGATCCCGCAACAGGATGTCGAGCCGGTCAACCTGTTGCAGGATGGTCCCGAGAGCCGCGTTGCTGCGTGAGCCGTCGGCAACGGCGAGCGCGTTCTCCGCCTTCAGGCGCATTGCGGCGATCGGATTGCGAATCTCATGTGCAAGGCCGGCCGACAGGCGGCCGAGCGCGGCAAGCCGCTCCGCGCTTGCGGCGCGCCGGCGCTCGAGCGAGAGACGCTCACCAGTCGCGTTCAGTGCATCCACAAGCCGATCGAGCTCGGGCGTGCCTGTGCGCGCAAGCTTCGGCAGATCGACGACACCATCCCGCCGGTCGTCAAGGGCGCGCTCGATCAGCGCGATGTTGCGCGACCAAGTGTAGAGCAGCCGGGCGAGCCAGACGGCCGATCCGAAGATCGTCAGTGCCAGAACGACGAGTCCGGCCAGCAATTGATTATAAGCAGGTCCCTGGGCGGTAAAGACGCGCGTCATGGTCCAGCCGGTGACCCCTTGCAGCGGCCCGCGCAACGGGCACGCATGCACGATGAGGACCTGCGATCGGCCGGCTTGCCGGATCGATGCAGGGTGTCCGGAACGCAATGCCTCGGCGTTGACCTGACCAATGGTGTTTTGCTCGGCCGACGGCAGGTCGGTTTTCGGGCCGGTTCCCTCATAGGTCGGAAATGCATAGCCCAGCGAGCCGACGTTCGCTTGCCAGATGCCGCCTTCTATGCCGGCCGCGCCGGCGAGAGCGGTCCGGGTCACGGCGGTCAGTTCGCTCTTGAGTCGATCGTCGATCGGCCCGCCGCTCCAACCCGCGACGAAGAATTGATAGCGGTCGGCGAGATCGCGGCAGGCCCGGGCAACCAGCTCCTCGGACCGTGCGAGGCGTGCATTGGCGGTCTGCTGGAACGATTCGAACAGCAGATAGCCGGTCGCAATGCCGGAGACGACCAGCATGATCCACAGAGCCAGCAGTCGGATTCGAAGAGAGCCCATCGCTGCATCCTGGGACCTATCCGCCCGATCAGTACCTCAAAATTTGACTGCCAACAGCACCGCGCCGGCGCCGATCATGGCGATGCCGGCCCAGCCCTGCGCCGTCGGCCGCTCACCGAGAAAGGCGAAGGCGAACAGGGCGACCAGCACGACGCTGAGCTTGTCGATCGGCGCCACCAGCGTTGCAGGCCCAAGCTTGAGCGCGCGGAAGTAACACAGCCATGAGGCGCCGGTTGCCAGTCCTGACAATACCAGGAATACCCAGGTCTTCGGCGAGACTGCCGAGGGCACGACGAATTGTCCGGTGAAGAACAGCAGCACCGAGAAGGCGAGCAGCACCACGATGGTGCGGATGAAGGTGGCGAGATCCGGGTTGATGTTCTCGACGCCGACCTTGGCGAAGATCGCAGTCAGCGCCGCAAAGCAGGCGGACAGCAGCGCCCAGGTCTGCCAGGCGGAGAGGAGGGCAGGTTTCATGTTATCGATATCCATTGCTTCAGGACGGCGCGCCCGCGCCGTCATTGCGAGCGTAGCGAAGCAATCCAGGGTCTCGCCGCGGAGGCAGTCTGGATTGCTTCGCTGCGCTCGCAATGACGGAGTTTGTGGCCGGAGTCGTGCGCTATCACATTCACCGCGCCACCGACAACTTCTCCGTGATCGCCTTGCGCAGGATGCGTGATAGCGATTCCACGGAATACGGCTTCTGGATCAGCTCGAAGCCGCGATGGGCGCTTTCGGCGAGCACGTTGCTGTAGCCGCTGGTGAGCACCACGGGCAGGCCCGGATAGCGCTCGCGGATGATTGCGGCGAGCTCGACGCCGTTCATGCCGGGCATGATGACGTCGGAGAACACGAGGTCGACGGCGAATTCGTCCTCATTGAGGATCGCGAGCGCCGCATTGGCGTTGGCGACGCGGCGGACGACATAGCCGAGATCTTCCAGAAGCTCTGTCGAGAACTGGCCGACATCGTCATTGTCCTCGACCACGAGCACGCGGTAGCCGCGCCCGGTGGTCGCAGCCTCGCTGGTCAGTGCCGCCGCTTCCTTGTCGGTGGCGGGGCTTTGTGCCTGCGGCAGATAGATGGTGAAGGTCGCGCCTCGACCTGGCATGCTCGTCACCGCGATGTCGCCTTCGGACTGCTTTGCGAAGCCGAAGGCCTGGCTGAGACCGAGGCCGGTGCCCTTGCCGACCTCCTTGGTGGTGAAGAACGGTTCGAAGATCAGGTCGAGATGTTCCGGCGCGATGCCGCTGCCGGTGTCGGTGACCGAAATGGCGACGTAGTCGCCGCCGCGCGCCGCTTGTGCACGCAGGCTCGGAATCCCCCGGACCTTGCGCACGGCGATGCTGAGGCGGCCTTCGCCATTCATGGCGTCGCGGGCGTTAATGGCGAGATTGATCAGCGCGGCCTCGAACTGGGCGATGTCGGCGACCGTGAAACAGTCGGCATCCTGAACCTCCACCGCAATCTCGATGCTTCCGCCGACCAGCGGCCGGACCAGCTGCGCCACACCCTCGACCTGGCTGCCGACGTTGAAGATCTGCGGCTTCAGCGGCTGCCGCCGCGCGAAGGCCAGGAGCTGCGCGGTCAGCTTGGAGGCGCGCTCGACCGTCTCGGAGATGGCATCGACATAGCGGCGGCGGCGCTCTTCCGGCAGCTCGCGGCGGCGCAGGAAATCCGTCGCCGAGCGGATGATGGTGAGCAGGTTGTTGAAGTCGTGCGCGACGCCGCCGGTGAGCTGGCCGATCGCCTCCATCTTCTGCGACTGACGCAACGCTTCCTCGCCGAGGCGACGCTCGGTGATGTCGACGGCCTCCGGCACCGCACCGGTGATGTTGCCGTGGCGGTCGAGCACGGGGCGCATGCCGAAATCGAAATCGCGCTCGCCGATCGGCAGCCGCAGGCGCATCTCCAGGCGGACCGCTTCGCCCTTGAGTACGGTGTGGAAAGCCTCGCGCACCAGCGTGCTCATGCCCTTCGTCGCGCTGAACCAGGGCGTATCCCAAAATGGTTTTCCAATCACGTCCGCGGAATTCGCCTTGATGCCGTCGAGTGCCGTCTTGTTGGCGTAAAGCAGTTCGCCCCTGAGATTGACCAGGCCCTGATACTGATTGCTGGTCTCCAGGATCGCGCGCAGCCGCGCCTGGTTGGCTTCGAGCTCGGCGGTGCGCTGGGCGATGCGCTGTTCCAGCGTCTCGTTGAGCTGCCTGAGCTCGATCTCGGCCTGCTTGGCGACGGTGATGTCGTGAGCGACGCCAATGAAGCCGATATGCTTGCCGGTGGGGTCCCAGCGCGGCTGCGATTCCGATCGAAGCCAGCGCCATTCGCCGCTGGCGTTCTTGTAGCGCGCTTCCAGCACGAACGGCTTCAGCGAGGCCTCACCCTGGACGGATTGCTGCAGCACGTGCGGCAGGTCGTCGGGATGCAGCACCTTGCGCCAGTCGAAATCGATGGCTTGATCGTAGGGCAGGCCGAGGAAATCGACATAGGCCTGGTTGGCGAAGGACCGCTTGCGGTCGAGCTTGGTCACCCAGATCGGCACCGGCGCGCTGTCGGCGATCAGCCGGAATCGCTCCTCGCTTTCGCGCAGCGTCTCGCGCGCCAGCGCTTGGTCGGTGATGTCGATGTGGGCGCCGACGAGGCGGATGGCGCGGCCGTCCTTGTCGCGCTCGATCTTGGCGACGACGCGGATCCAGCGGGTCTCGCCGTCGCTGGGGCGGATGATGCGGTATTCGGCGGTGTAATCCTCGCTGGTCCCGGAAAGCGCCTCGAAGAAGTGCTTCACCGCCGCGTCGCGGTCATCAGGATGGATGCGGTTGACCCAGTCCTCGTGCGTCTCGTCCGCGGCCTCTGGGGGCAGGCCATGGATCATCAGATATTCGGGCGAACGGCGGTTCTTGAATCCTTCGCGGAAGTCGACCTCGACGCCGCCCACCTTGCCGATGCGCTGGATGAGCGCGAGCTCGGCCTCGCGCTCCTGCAGCGCGCGATAGGCGTTGTCGCGCTCGCGCGCGACGTCTTCGAGGTGCTGGCGCAGCCTTTCGGCAGCAATGGTTTCGGGCAAGGGATCGTTCAAGGCGTCGGCCGTTGTCATGCGGGTGCGCACGTGCCGGACCGATATTCACACAGACGGAGCGTGATGGCCATCGCTCAGACGGAAATATGCAGGGACGGGCGCGGGTTACGACGGGTATGAACGAACGCCTCCGCCGGCTATTTTGTTCCTGAGATTGGAACGGCGCGCCCCCTGCGCGCGTATCTGCGAGGCGCGCCAACTCTCGTCCACGAGGCTCCCTTTCCGAAAGGCCAAAATCTTGAAGCTCTTTGTCTGCCAGGCTTGCGGCAATGTCCTCTATTTCGAGAACCGCGCTTGCGAACGCTGTGGCCATCGGGTCGCCTTCCTGCCGGAGAAGGAGACGATGTCGGCGATCGAACTCGACGGAGACGCCTGGAGGACACTGGCCGACAAAGGCGAAGGCCGGATGCTGTGCCGGAATGCCGAGTACGACGCCTGCAACTGGCTGACAGACCCAGGCGATACCATCGGCTATTGCCGCGCCTGCCGCCACAATGGGACCGTGCCGAACCTCTCGGATCCGGCGCAACTCGCCGGATGGCGCGAGCTGGAGGTGGCCAAGCACCGTCTATTCTATTCCCTGATCCGCTGGAAGCTGCCGCTCCAGACCCGGCAGGACAATCCCGAGCATGGGCTGATCTTCAACTTCCTCGCCGACGATCCACACAGCGGCGAAAAGGTCATGACCGGCCATGACAACGGCCTGATCACGATCGCGCTGACCGAGGCTGACGACATCGAGCGCGAGCGACGCCGGCTCGAGATGGGCGAGCCCTACCGGACACTGCTCGGGCATTTCCGCCACGAGGTCGGCCACTATTTCTGGGACGTGCTGGTGCGCGATGGCGGCAAGCTCGACCAGTGCCGCGCCGTGTTCGGCGACGATGCGGCCGATTACGGCCAGGCCCTGCAGCGTCACTATGCCGAAGGCCCGCCCCCGGACTGGCAGCAGAGCTACGTCTCGGCCTACGCCACGACGCATCCCTGGGAGGATTTCGCCGAGACCTGGGCGCACTACCTCCACATCGTCGACACCCTGGAAATGGCCGCCGAGTTCGGCATGGAGGTGCGCCCCAAGGTCGACCGCGACGGGGAGTTGACGGCGCGCATCCGCTTCAACCCTTACGAGGCGAGGGACGTCGAGGCGCTGGTCGGCGCATGGCTGCCCTTCACCTTCGCCATGAACAGCGTCAACCGCGCCATGGGCCTGCGCGACCTCTATCCCTTCATCCTGTCGCCCGCGGTGGTCGCCAAGCTCGGCTTCGTTCATGGCCTGGTCCGGGATGCGGCCAAGGCGGGCAAGCCTCGGGAAGCTGCACGGCGTCCCTAGGGCTCGCCGCGCCCATTTCGGTCTTGCGCTGGCACGCCAGAAGCCCCGGATTTAGACCGTTGCCTCCGGCCGATTTTGATGTACCACGGGAGCCACACGGCCCGTCCCATAGGTCCCAACGGCCAGGGAAGGGTCCCGCCCAAGGTCGAGACTCAAGGAAAGCATGTTCAAGCGCATTCTGATCGCCAATCGCGGCGAAATCGCCTGCCGGGTCATCAAGACTGCCCGCAAGATGGGAATTCAGACGGTTGCGGTCTATTCCGAGGCCGACCGCGATGCCCTCCATGTCGAGATGGCCGACGAGGCCGTGCTGATCGGCCCTGCCGCCGCCGCCGAGAGCTATCTGGTGATCGAGAAGATCGTGGACGCCTGCCGCAAGACGGGGGCCGAGGCCGTGCATCCCGGCTACGGTTTCCTGTCCGAGCGCGAGGCGTTTCCGCGCGCGCTGGAAGCGGCCGGCGTCGTCTTCATCGGCCCGAACCCGGGCGCCATCGCCGCGATGGGCGACAAGATCGAATCCAAGAAGGCCGCCGCCAAGGCCAAGGTCTCGACCGTGCCCGGCTATCTCGGCGTCATCGAGGATGACAAGCACGCGGTTCGCATCGCCGACGAGATCGGCTATCCCGTGATGATCAAGGCGTCCGCCGGCGGCGGCGGCAAGGGCATGCGCATTGCGCATTCGAAGGCGGAGGTCGCCGAGGGTTTCAACCTCGCCAAGGCCGAGGCCAAGGCGTCGTTCGGCGACGACCGCGTCTTCGTCGAAAAATTCATCGTCGATCCCCGCCACATCGAGATCCAGGTGCTGGGCGACAAGCACGGCAACGTGATCCATCTCGGCGAGCGCGAATGCTCGATCCAGCGCCGCAACCAGAAGGTCATCGAGGAGGCGCCATCGCCGCTGCTCGACGAGGAGACCCGCCGCAAGATGGGTGAGCAAGCGGTCGCACTGGCGAAGGCCGTGAACTACGACTCCGCCGGCACCGTCGAGTTCGTCGCCGGGCAAGACAAGAGCTTCTATTTCCTGGAGATGAACACGCGACTCCAGGTCGAGCATCCCGTCACCGAGCTCGTCACCGGCATCGATCTCGTCGAGCAGATGATCCGCGTCGCCGCCGGCGAGAAGCTCGCCATCGCGCAGAAGGACGTCACGCTCACCGGCTGGGCGGTGGAATCGCGCCTCTATGCCGAGGATCCGTTCCGCAGCTTCCTGCCTTCGATCGGGCGGCTCGTGAAATATCGCCCGCCGGCGGAAGCCAGCAAGGACGGCATCACCATCCGCAACGATACCGGCGTGCAGGAGGGCGGCGAGATCTCGATCCATTACGATCCGATGATCGCAAAGCTCGTCACGCATGCGCCGTCGCGCGCGGCCGCGATCGAGGCGCAGTCGACCGCTCTGGATTCGTTCTATGTCGACGGCATCAGGCACAACATCCCGTTCCTGTCGGCGCTGATGCATCATCCGCGCTGGCGCGAGGGACGGCTCTCGACCGGCTTCATCGCCGAGGAGTTCCCCAAGGGGTTTGCGGTGCGCGTGCCCGAAGGCGAGGTCGCGCGGCGGATCGCCGCGGTCGGCGCCGCCATCGATCACGTGCTGGGGGAGCGCAAGCGGCAGATCTCGGGCCAAATGGGTGGGCGCGTCGTGCAGCGCGAGCGGCGTCGCGCGGTCTGGCTCGATCGCCAGGAGATCCTGCTCGAGGTGGCGCGCGAGGGCGAGGCGATCGCGATCCGCTTCATCGATCCCGACGGCAAGGCCGGCAACGCGCATCTGTTGCACTCGCCATGGAAGCCGGGCGATCCGGTCTGGCAGGGCACCATCGACGGTCAGTTCGTCGCCGTGCAGGCGCGGCCGATCGCCAACGGCATCCGCCTCGCACATCAGGGTGTCGAGGTGCCGGTCTATGTCTGGACCGAGGCTGAGGCGGCCTCCGCGCGGCTGATGCCGGTGACGACGGCCTCCGACACCGGCAAGAAGCTGCTCTGCCCGATGCCCGGCCTCGTGGTCTCGATCGCGGTCAGCGAAGGGCAGGAGGTCAAGGCCGGCGAGACGCTGGCGGTGGTCGAGGCCATGAAGATGCAGAACGTGCTGCGCGCCGAGCAGGACGGCACCGTGAAGAAGATCCACGCCGGCGCCGGCGCGACGCTCGCGGTGGACGCGCTGATCTTGGAGTTTGCGTAATCGCTTCAGGCACAACAGGAGACCCTCACCCTGAGGAGCCGCGCCTGCGCGGCGTCTCGAGGGCGAGGCCAACAGCCGGGCCTTCATCCTTCGAGACGCGCGCAAGAGCGCGCTCCTCAGGATGAGGAATTGAAAGCGAGGCAACCATGGCCTTTCGTTCCCGCCGCGAGAAACTGCGATCGATCCTGTCGGGCGGGACGTGCGTCCATCCCGGCTCCGTCTACGACGCCATCTCGATCCGTATCGCGGAGGATCTCGGCTTTCCGCTCGGCATGTTCGGGGGATCGGTGGCCTCGCTCGCCGTGCTCGGCGACCCCGATGTCACGCTGATCACGCTCACCGAGCTTGCCGAGCAGATGCGGCGGATGTCGCGCGCCTCGGCGCTCCCCGTTCTGGTCGATGCCGATCACGGCTACGGCAATGCGCTCAACGTGCGCCGCACGGTGCAGGAGCTGGAGACGGCCGGTGCCGCCGGCCTCACCATCGAGGACACGCTGCTCCCGGCTGCGTTCGGGGAGACGAAGACGCAGCTGATCCCGCTCGAGGAAGGCGTCGGCAAGATGAAGGCGGCGCTCGACGGCCGCAGCGATCCCACGCTCGTCATCATGGGCCGCACGGGCGCTGCCGCGATCACCTCGATCGAGGACGCGGTTCGCCGCGCCGAGGCCTATGAGGCCACCGGTGTCGATGCGCTGTTCTTCACCGGCATCAAATCGCGTACCGAGCTCGAGACCATCGCATCCGCCACGCGCCTGCCGATCGTGCTCGGCGGCGCGCCGGAGGAACTGAACGGGCTCGATTACCTTGCGAGCCAGCGCGTGCGCATCGCGCTCCAGGGCCATGCGCCGATCGCCGCCGCGACGCAGGCGGTCTACGAGACGCAGAAGGCGTTGCGCGAGGGCATGGCGCCGAAAAGCCTCAAGGGCCTGGCATCGTCGGAGCTGATGGCCCGCGTCATGCGCGAGAGCGCCGTCAAGGCGCGCAGCGCCGATGTCCTGGAACAGAACTTGGGACCGAACAAGTGAGCCGCGCTATCCTCCAGGTCGTGATCCGCGGGCGCGTGCAGGGCGTCGGCTACCGGGCTTGGGTCGAGTATCAGGCGACAACGAGCGGCCTCGAAGGCTGGGTGCGTAACCGCCGCGACGGCAGCGTGGAAGCGCTGTTCGCCGGCGCGCCGAAGCACGTTGCCGATATGGTCGCGCTGTGCCGCCACGGCCCGCCGTCCTCGCGCGTCGACAGCGTCACCAGCGAAACGGCAGGCGCGGATGAGCTGAATTTGCGCCGGGCAGGGGAAGCATTCTCGGTGCTGCCGACGGTGTGAGAGCTCACAAGAGATCGTCCTGCCCGGGCTTGTCCCTCGAGCTCTCGAGGTGAACGTTCACCTTGGCAGCTTGGCGATTGCCTCGCTCAGCTCGTGGATCTCGTAGGGCTTGCGCAGGATCGGGAAATCGCCGCGGACGCCGGCGGCGACGTCGCTGTAACCGGTGGCAAGCAGGATCGGCAGGCCGGGGCGGATCTGGCGGAGGCGACGGGCGAGGCTGAGCCCATCCATCTTGCCGGGCATGACGATGTCCGAGAACACGAAGTCGACGCCGTTGTTCTCGATCTCGAGCAGCGCCGCTTCGGCATCGGCGACCCGGCGCACGTGGTAGCCGAGCTGCTCCAGAAGGCCGGTGCTGACGGATGCGACGTCGGGATTGTCCTCGACCAGCAGCACCGTGCCGCTGCCGCGGAATGTCGTTGCCGATGTCTTGCGCGACGGCGCATCCGTGCCGCGCGGCAGCACGATGGTGAATGTGGTGCCCTTGCCGAGCTCGCTTGCGACCTTCACCGTGCCGCCGGCCTGGTGGGCGAAGCCGTGCACCTGCGAAAGGCCGAGGCCGGTGCCTTTTCCGATCGGCTTGGTCGTGAAGAACGGCTCGAAGATCTTGCCGAGAACGTCGGAAGGAATTCCAATGCCGGTATCGGTGACGTCGATAGCGACGAAGTCGCCGGCGAGGTGCGGCTCGTTCAGCACGACATTGCGCGCCCCGATCGTCACCGTGCCACCGTCCGGCATCGCGTCGCGGGCGTTGATGACAAGGTTGAGCAGCGCGGTCTCGAGCTCGGAGACGTCGGCCTTGATCGGCCACGTGTCGGAGTGAATGTCGAAGGCGAGACGCACGGAACTGCCCACGCCGGCGTCGAGCACCTCGCGGATGGCCGCGACGCGTTCGGCAAAATCGATCGCCTGCGGGTTGACGCTCTGCCGCCGCGCGAAGGTGAGGAGCTGGTTCGTCAGCGCGGCGCCGCGTCTGGTCGCGGTCTCGATTGCGGAGACGGCGCGCTTGAGCTTGGCGTCGTCGCCGGCGCTCTTCTTCAGGATGTGAAGGCTGCCGCTGATGATCATCAGAAGATTGTTGAAGTCGTGGGCAACCCCGCCGGTGAGTTGTCCGAGCGCATCGAATTTCTGCGACTCGGCCAGCTGCTTGTGCATCGCTTCGAGCTTGAGTTCGGAATTGCGACGCTCAGTGATGTCGCGCGTGATCTTGGCGAAGCCGATCAGCGCGCCGTCCTCGTAGATCGGGTCGATCACCACACTGGCCCAGAAGAACGTGCCGTCCTTTCGGACGCGCCAGCCTTCCTCCTCGTATCGGCCCTTTTCCCGCGCGATACGGAGCGCCCGCGCCGGCTTGCCATTGACACGGTCGGCCTCGGTGTAGAAGCGCGAGAAATGCTGGCCGAGGATCTCCTCGGGCGAGTAGCCCTTGATGCGTTCGCCGCCGATGTTCCAGCTGGTGATGATCCCCTTGGGGTCGAGCATGTAGAGGGCGTAGTCGGCAACCCCCTCAACCAACAGCCGGAAACTGCGCTCGCTCTCGAACAAGTCTCTCTGTTGACTGAACTTTTCGGTCATCCCGGACCCCGCCTCGACAGGGACAAACGCCGCAGCCGGAGGGTTTGTTCCAGTTCTATGGGACATTTTTAGGCAAGTGTCAGGATGGGTATGCAGGGGCGCACCGTCAACGCCACGGCGCCGATCCCCAGTTATTAATGCAAGAATTGACCGAAGAGCCCGCCCGCCGCCTGCACCGGCTGGGCCGTGGCGGCTTTGCCGATGAGCTGCTGCTGGGCGGCCAGCGCGTGCCGCCCAACAAGGCGCTCTGAGCCGCGGCTTCGTGTTTCGTCACGAGACGACGGGAGCGCGTTCGAGGCGATCTTGTGGGGGTTAGGCGGACTCAAGCGCCGGCGCTTCGGAACGTTGCCGCCACCGCGCGTAGCGCCGCCAGCTTGGCGGGATCGCTGATCTTCGAATGCAGCATTACCTTCGAGCTGCCGAGTTTCGGCAGCTTGTGCGCGGGCCCGATGTCGATCAGGCCGGGGGGCGCAATGCGCCGCGCCAGCGGTGCGATCGCAAGACCGGCAAGGGCTGCCGCGACCACCGCAGTGACGCCGCCACCGACGAAGCGCTCGCGCCAGGCGATACCGGCCTTGTCGAGCGCGCGCACGGCGATGGCGCGAACGCCGCAGGGGGGAGCGAGGGTCGCGAGCGGCAGGGGCTCGCCTTTCGGCAGAGTGAAGCGTCGTGAGGCAAACCAGCAAAACTCGTCCTCAGCCAGCTTCTCGCCGCCGCGGCGGCTGCCTTCCTGACGCACGATCACCGCATCCAGCTCGCCGGCGTCGTAGGCATCCTGCATCTCGCGCGAGAAGCCGATGGTGACGGCGAGAGTGAGATTGGGCGACATCGCGTGCAGCCGTTCGAGTAGCGGTACCAGTTCGGCTCCCGCCGCGTGATCGGAGATGCCGAGCGAGAGCGATCGCGGGGGCGGCGCTTCGCCCGAGAGCGCGCGGTCATGCGCCGTCATCAGCGCGCGGGCGCGATCGAGGAAGGCCGCGCCCTCGGCGGTGAGCCTGACCGCGCGCGGAGAACGTTCGACGAGGCGTTTGCCCAGCAACGTCTCCAGCCGCTGCAGCTTGAGGCTGACAGCCGCCTGCGTCGTGCCGAGCACTTCGGCGGCACGGGTAAAGCTCTGGAGATCGGCGACCAGCAGGAACGCCTGGACGGTGGCGATATCGAGCATGGCATTCATTATAGATAGTTATCACTGATATCAGAATAGATAAGATACCAAAATGATGAGCCCGGGTCTAGCTTCTCACCAACGCCGCGCAATTGGTGCGGCATCTCGAGGAGAACCACCATGCCGCTGATCACCGTCTCCTACACTTCGTCTCGTCAGTCGCCCTCCCTGAAGGCCGACATCGCGAATGCTGTGTCCGAGCTCACCGCAAAGATCCTGCACAAGGATCCCAAGGTCACCGCCATCATCGTGAAGTCCGTGGATGCGGGCGACTGGTTCGCCGGCGGCCAGTCGCTCGCCGAGCAGAAGCTTGCGAGCTACTGGATCGACATCCACGTCACCGAAGGCACCAACACCAAGGACGAGAAGGCGGCCTATCTCGCCGCCATGTTCGAGCGCATGGCCGAGATTCTGGGACCGCTGCATCCCGAGACTTACCTGCATGTCGACGAGGTCAAGGGCGACGCCTACGGTTTCGGCGGCCTCACCCAGGAGCGGCGCTACATCGCCGGCAAGCTCGAGGTTGCGCTGCAGGCGGCGTGATCCGAAAGCCGCGGGTGAGCAATCTCACCCGCGGCCGGTTGCGATCGTCAGCTCGCTGCGCGGAACCGAACCTCGGAATTATTGAGGAAGCACGTCTTGTCGAACAGCTTCAGGTCCAGCGGGTTCGGCAACCTGACATCGCTGAGATCAGGACAGGGCTTGGTCGAGGGATCGTAGGATCGATCGATCTGCGAGATGAAAACCACGATCAGTCCCTTGTCACGTGCGAACGATTTCAGCGCACGTACCTGAACGGAGAGGTCAGGATTTTCGCGCCTCTGGTCGAGCAGTTGCAGATAGTCGATCACGACGAATGTGCCGCGTGGGACCGGAGCCATCCGCTTGACGACGTATTCGGCGCTGATCTCGTCGGAGCAATCCACCTCGAATAAATTGTCGAATTGCGCGGGATCGACGCCGATCGCCCGCAAGCGGTCCAGAACGTCTCCTTCTGTGTATTCGAGCGAGAAGAACGCCGCGTGGCTGCCTGATCTCATGGCCTCCACCGCAAGTTCGAGACTCATCAGGGTTTTGCCATGACCGGGGCGCGCAGCGACCAGCACAAGGTCACCCGGCCGGAATTGAGAAAACAGCTTGCCGGCCGGCGTCTCCGCCGCGGCTTTCGCCGCGAGCAGGCTCCAGGCGGAAAACCCTTCCGTGGTGGCGATGCGGTCAAGTGCGTCGTGGAGTGGAATGCCTTCCTCGCGGGACAGGCGCTTCGCCTTGCGCTTGAGATGATAGATGGGCGCAGACAGTCTCATCGTGAGAACCTCCCATTCCGAGCATGATCGCAATCCCTCCTTATGCCCAGCGCTCGAACAGTCGGTCCGATGATCAATTCGCCCGGCATGAAGTCTGCTTTCCCGGCGGAGGGGGGAGGCGTGGGCGGCGCCGGAATTGAGCGTAGCCGATTCCACGTCTGCGGAGAACGGCCTGCTGCGTGTCCGCTAGACGGCGGCCTCGGGCACCAGAGCCGTGGTCGGTCCGAACAGCTCTTCGAACGCCTGCCTCAACGCGATGTCGACATCGGCCATGGTCACGAGCTGGCCGAGATCGACCAGCGAGGTGACGCCGTAGCGGGGATCGGCGACGCCGCAGGGCACGATGCCCGAGAAATGCGACAGCTCGGGCTCGACATTGATGGCGATGCCGTGGAACGAGACCCAGCGCTTGAGGCGGACGCCGATCGCTGCAATCTTGTCCTCGTGATCCGTCCCCTTGTCGGGCCGCCTGACCCAGACACCAACCCGGTCCTCGCGCCGCTCGCCGCGGACGTTGAAGGCGGCGAGTGTGCGCAGGATCAGCTCCTCCAGACCTGCGACATAGGCCCGGACGTCGGGCCGGCGCCGCTTGAGGTCCAGCATGACATAGGCCACCCGCTGACCCGGCCCGTGATAGGTGAGCTGCCCGCCGCGCCCGGTTGCGAAGGTCGGGAAACGGGCATCGAGCAGGTCGGACTCCTTGCCCGAGGTGCCCGAGGTGTAGAGCGGGGGGTGTTCGAGCAGCCAGACCAATTCCGGGGACTCGCCCGCCGCGATCGCGGCGACCCGGGCCTCCATCGCGGCCACCGCGTCCGGATAGGGCACCGGAGCTTCCGAGATGAGCCATTGGACGGGCTCACCGCCTGAGGCGGAAAGCGACGTCAGATCGAGCTCTTGCCGTTGGTTTTGGCGGGGGCTTTCAGGGGAATTAACCATTGGCTAACCATAACGTGGTGATCATCTCGGGAGCAAATGCCAGTCTCATGTAGCAGCGGTCCTGACAGTGCCCACTCTCGATAAAGTCACCGTGGATCTCATGGTCGTCCTCGGGACGACCACCATGCCGATCCATCAAGTATTACGTCTTTCCCGCGGCGCCATCATCGAGCTGGATGCAACAGAGGCCGACGAGGTCAAGGTGCTCGCCAATAATCTGCCGGTCGCCTCCGGCGTCGTGCTGGTCGACCGCAACCGCATCGCGGTCGAGGTCAAGCAGATGCTGCCGCGCTCGCCGGGGACCAGGTAGGGCCCCGGGGGCACGCGGGAGCGGCCGATCTCCTGGGGAGGGCGGCGTTTTTCCTGCCAAGCTTGTGGAATTCAGGGCTTTTGTAGGCTTGTATCCCCATGATGGATTTGTTAGATCGGCGCCGCTGATCCGGCCGGCCTCAAAACCTCAAGCCGGCATCCCTTAGCGCTCGTGGCGGAACTGGTAGACGCGCTGCCTTGAGGTGGCAGTGGGTAACACCGTGGGGGTTCGAGTCCCTCCGAGCGCACCAAGGGCATAAGCCTCTGTTTTACAAAAGATTTCGCGGCTTCTCTTCCCAGTCTATTGCTCCAGACCGCGAATAGAATCGCATTTGGGCGCATCCCCGCTTCTTGATCCTGCATATCTCGATCGCGCGTTAGTCCCTTTGCCTGGTCGTGTCTTCGGTGGACCAACTGCGCGCCGGGAAAATCACGATTTGCGCGTGAGGCAGTGGCCTCGCCAACCCTAGACATCGGCCGGCTCTCATCGCGGACAACTCACCGGACCCGAACTCGCAACGTGCGGCTGTGATTTTGCGAACGGATGCGCGCAGAGCAACGCCATCACGGTCTCCGCGGTGGGGGGCGCCGCGCCAACGGGTCGGCGGGATTCGCATCCTGACCTGGGCGCGGCGAACGGCACATGCGGCCTCGCAAGATCGCGGGGACTGTGCACGGCTGCTGCTCGATCGCGGCCCGGACGTTTGCACCCGCCACTATAGCGACAACGTCTATCCTCTGCGTTCGCCCAATGTGGTGACGCGCTCGGAAGGCGCGCCTCCGAAAAGCGCTAAAGCGCGCCGTTGCTGGACGATGAGCTGAGCGGTGCAGCCGGCGTGTGCGGCATCCTCTTCGCAGACGGTCGCATCAAAGCGCGCGCGATGATCAGTCTCGACCGATTGCAAGGCTGCTTCGCGGAGGAGATTGCCGCCAATGCGTCTTTCAAGCCGGGATAAGTTGGCATCGTGATTTCTGTGCGGGCCGTAATCATCCGGTTTTGACACGGATTAACCTCATGTGGTGAAAGCTCGATACACTTCTCTCGGTTGCGACGACGAGTTTGCGACGCGACGAAATCCGATGCCGGCAAATGACAGCGGATTGACTGGCGCCTCAGACGCAGACTTCGCGGAAATGCTGGGCGAGCGGCGGCGATTGGTTTGCTTCGCCGGGGCAGGCGCAGCGACCAAAGCCTATTGGAGGTTCAGTCGTGGTCCGCTTGCATGTCGAACGCTTCATTCGTAGCCGAACCGTCAGGCGATCCCTGGCGCTCGGCATCATCGCTCTGAGCGGATGGGCCCTGCTGCCGTATGTGACCTACCGAATCGCTCCCTCCGCCTTCGTCAACGCCGAGCTCATGCGAGTGACTGCACCGATCGCGGGTCAGCTCGCGCCTGATCTTCCACGCAAAGGTGAATATTTCCAGCGCGCCCGGGTGGTGTCGCTGGTCGAGGCGCGTTCGCCGGATCGTCGGCACCTCATGGACCTCGATCAGCAGCTTGCCGTGTCCACCAAACGCGCCGAGCTCGCACGTCGGCAACTTGAGGAAATCGCCGAGCTCGATCGCAAGCTCGGCGAGCGCAGTGAGGACTATCGTTTGGGGGCGATGGCGCGCCTCAGTCACGAGATCGGAGAAACGGAGGCTGAAAGAGGTGGCTGTCTCGCCGAGGCGCGGCAGCGGAACGATGTCGCGGGCCGGATGGAGAGGCTCGTTAAGCTCGGCATCAGCTCACAGATCCGTTCGGCCGAGGCCCAAGCGTCTCAGGAAGCAACTGCAACGCGGTGTCAGATGGCCGATGAGCGCCTGCAGCGCTTCAAGACCGAGTTGGCGGCGGCCGAGAAGGGCATTTATCTTCGCAGCGATGCCAATGACGTGCCTTATTCTCAGCAGCAGCGCGAGCGGCTTGTTCTCCGCCGCCAGGAGCTCGAGACGGACCTGCTGCAAAACAGCTCGCGTTCCGCGCAGCTGGCCGCTGAAATCGCAGAGGAGCGCGCTCGACTTGATCGCCTTCAACACTACGATCTATCGTTGCCCGCAGCCCATGTGGTCTGGTCGGTCGCGGCCAGTCCAGGCTCGATGGTCACGGAAGGGCAATCGGTCTTTGATTTTGCAGATTGCGAGCGCCGCTTCATCGTCGTTGAACTGCCCGAGCGCGATTTCGAGAAGATCAAGGCCGGAGATGCGGCGGCTGTCCGCCTGATCGGGAGTCGGGATTGGAAGACCGGCCAGGTCCGGCAAGTTCGCGGCTCGGCGGCATACGCCGATGATCGACTGCTCGCGGCTCGGGTGCAGCGGCCGGATCCCGGCAATATTACCGTCGAGATCTCGTTGCCGCCCAACGAGACGGCGGCCGACCACAACGGCTCCTGCGATATCGGACGATTGGCCGAAGTTCGCTTCGAGCGCAGAGCCGATGGCCTGCTTCACTTGGTCAGCTCGAAGCTGAAATGGCTGACTGCTCGGCTGGACCTCGACCAATCATCCCTGTGAGCGAGAACTGCCGTGCAGGCCATGATTCTGCCTCTCTCTCAGCTGTTCGCGCCAATGCTGGGCGTCTTTGCGGCGATGTACCTGTTGGCGCCGACCTTTGCGGTCGCGCGCCCATGGGCGCGTATAGCGGTCTTCATCGCGGTATGGCTCGTCGTTGCCCGCTATCTCGAATGGCGTGTCTTCACAACGGTGCTGCCGGCAAGCGGGAGCTGGTATCAGGTCGGCTGGATCTGGTTCTGTCTCTTCGTTGAGCTCCTGACCTTCACGGATCAGTTTATTCTCTACCTGACCTTCCTACGCAGGACCGATCGACGCAGCGAGGCAGATCAGCACGAACGCCGGCTTCGCGGCCTGCTGCAGGATGAACTGCCCTCGGTCGACGTCTTCATTCCCACCTATGACGAGCCGCTCGATGTGTTGGAAAAGACCATCACGGGCGCACTATGTCTGGACTATCCCAACTTCCAGGTCTGGGTCCTGGATGACGGTCGCAGGCCCTGGCTCAAGGAACTCTGCGAACGCAAGGGGGCCGGTTATCTCACTCGTTCCGACAATTTGAATGCGAAGGCCGGTAATATCAATCATGCGCTGACGATGACGCATGGCGATTTCTTTGCGATCTTTGACGCGGACTTCGTGCCGCAGCGCAATTTCCTGATGCGCACAATGGGCTTCTTCGCCGATCCAAAGATCGCAATCGTTCAGAGCCCGCACGCCTTCTACAACGAGGACCCGATGCAGGCGAATCTCGGTCTGCACCGGCGACTGCCGGACGAACAACGATTCTTCTTCGATTGCATCATGCCTGCGCGCGACGGCTGGGATGGTGCCTTCTGTTGTGGGTCCAACTCCGTCACCCGTCGTGCAGCCCTCCGTACGGTCGGCGATTGCTTGCCGACCCAGTCCATCACCGAAGACATCCTGCTGACGCTGGTCCTGCTGCGCAAAGGGTACGTCACCCGTTATCTTTGCGAACCGCTGGCAATTGGCCTTGCGCCGGAAAGCCTTGGCGCGTTTTTCGTGCAACGGCAACGCTGGGCGCGCGGCGCGATCCAGACCCTGTATCTCGCCGCCGGGCCGCTCGGCCCCGGACTGAGCCTGATGCATCGGCTCCTCTTCTTTCCGACTCATTGGCTCTCACTGGGCTTGCGGGCGCTCATGGTCGTGGTGGTTCCGATCGTCTTCATGTGGACTGGCCTTGCGCCTGTCGTCGAGGTCACCCCTGAATCGGTCTTCTATTACTTGTTTCCCGCGATCCTGGCGCTCAACGGCGGTATTTCCTGGTTCGCGCCCCACGCGCACTTTCCGCTCGCTGCTCAGGTGTCGGCGACTATCCAGAGCTTCAAGATTCTGCCGACTGTACTCGGGACACTCGTCAAGCCGAAAGGGCATGCATTCAGGGTGACGCCGAAGGGAGCCGCCGCGCGCCGCACGACTTATGCTGCAGATATCTTCTGGCTATCGGCGGCCCTGATGGCGTTGACGGTTGTCGGCCTCGTTCTGAACACCATCCCGGAATGGCGGATCATCGATCATCCTGCCGCTTTACCGATGGTCGCCTTCTGGTCCGTCGTGAACATCGTCGTGCTCTTCTTCGTCTGCATGACCTCGCTACAGGCGCGGATGGGGCGTTCCGAGGAGCGCTTCGAAGTCGACGAACCGGTCGTGATCCATACCGACGCTGGCGAACTGCTTTCCGGGCGCATCAGCAACATCTCCCTTTCCGGCGCGGGCGTCTTGCTCGATTCCGGTCTCGAGTGCCCGCGCAACGGAGAACCGCTGCGCGTACACATCATGCAGGTGGGCTGGATCGAGGCGACGAGCGTGCAGCAACGAGATCACTTCGTCGGACTGCAGTTCAGGTTGCCACAGTCGCTTGAACGAGACCTGTTGATTCGCAAGCTCTTCACCGTTGGCCGCCTGAAAGAGACCAGCGCTGTTGCTTGGTCGGTGAACACGACGATGCTCAAGAGCATCTGGTCAATGGCCGCGCCGTTGCCCCGGATTGAGACAAGTGGCGCAGCGTCTTCGTCGGCTGAGCGTCTGCCGGCCGAGAACCTCGTCATCCGGCCTCAACCGCGGATCGGCGATCTGGCACATCTCGCTGGAGTTCGAAACCTGCATCCGACAGGTTTCACCAGAACCTGGCCTTAGCCGGTCGGCGGCGATGCGGTCAGCCGCCTTCTACGTTCTGCCACAAACCTCAACCGAAAATGGGCAAACCCGTCATAGCCCGACTCGTCTTGGGTTTCAGGAGTGGAGGGAATATCTCTTGGCCGATCACCGCCGCGATGTTCGCCAAGGGCGTCTGACGTTCTGGGCATCCGTATTTGTGGCGGTCGCCTGCGCGGCGATTGTCGCACTCAGTGGCTGGCGGGAGTGGTCCTCGCGACAAGCGACGCTAAAGAACTCCGAAACGGACATGGCCAATCTGGCCCGATCGCTGACGCAACACGCGGACGACACCTTCGAGCTCACGGACACCGTTCTCAATGTTCTGGTTGGCCAGCTCGAACTCGAGGGAACCGGTCCTGCGGCAATTGCCAAGATTCAGGCCTTTCTTTCCCGGCGCAAGGCAGCGAATCGAATTCGGGCGGTGTTCATCTATGACGAGACCGGACGCTGGCTCGCAACCAGCGAGCCTCTGGACTTCGCCGGTCTCAACAACAGCGATAGGGAGTATTTCCAGCATCATCGCGCCGTGGATGACCGGAGAACCTTCATTGGACATCCGGTGAAGAGCCGATCGGGCGGGCAATGGATCATCACCGCGTCAAGGCGCTTCAATCACCCCGACGGCAGTTTTGCGGGGGTCGCCCTTACGACGATCGACGTTGACTTTTTTCTGCAGTTTTATGCCGGATTCGACGTCGGCCCGAATGGTTCGATCGCGCTGGCTGCTGCTGATGGCATTGTGCTCGCACGCAGCCCCGACAACGGATACACGGGCCGCGATCTGTCTGGTGCACCGCTGTTCAGGAACCTCCACGAGCGGCCGGCTGCGGGCGCCTACTACTTCACCTCGCCTCTCGACGGGGTTCGGCGCCTGAGCTTTTATCAACGGAGCACCCGCTACCCTGTTCTCGTGGTTGCCACGGAATCCGAAGAGGACGTCTTGGCTCCCTGGCGCAGATCCGCTCTGGGGCGCATGGCTGCAGTCCTGGGACTGACAGGAGGGCTGGCGGTTGCAGGGCTCCTGCTGGTGCATCAATTGCACCAGCGGCAAAAGATGGCCGCAGCCCTGGTCGCCAAGGAGGCAGATTTTCGCCTCCTTGCAGAGGAGTCGGGTGATATGGTGATGCGCATCGCGATCGACAGGCGGATCCTCTATGCGTCGCCATCCAGCGCTCGGGTTCTTGGCTGGGCTCCGAATGAGTTGGTGAACACGTCAATTCTCGCCGGGATCAATCCCGCGGACTTGGCACGTGTTGAGCAAACGATCTCCGCGCTGATGAAGGGCGAAGCCGAAGAGGCGAGAATTGCATATCGCACCCGTCATCGCGAGAGAAGTGAGGTCTGGATCGAAACTGCGCTGCGCGTCACCAGGAATCAGCAGAGTGCAGACATCGACGGCGTAGTGGCGATCTCGCGCGACATGACCGAGCATAAGGACCTGGAGGATAAGCTGTCGGCTCTCGCGACTTCGGATGGCCTGACGGCGTTGGCAAATCGCAGGCACTTCGACGAGCGGCTGACGGCGGAATGGGATCGGGCCAGGCGCGACGGAACGCCTTTATCGCTATTGCTGATCGACGTCGATCATTTCAAGAGCTTCAACGATCAGTACGGCCATCAAGCCGGCGACGCGTGTCTTCGCTCGATCGCCAGGGTCCTGGGCGAGTACGCCAGACGCCCGGCAGATCTGGCGGCGCGTTATGGTGGCGAGGAATTCGCCTTGCTGTTACCGAACACCGATGCAGGCGGTTGCCAGCAGGTCGGCGAGCAAATTCGGCAAGCGATCCACGAACTCGGCATCCTCCACGCGCTCAACCCGCCGTCCAAGCAAGTCACTGTGAGCATTGGCGGCGCAACACATGTGGCGCTGACCGACAGGGCGGATTGCGCGTCATTAATAGCGGCTGCGGATAAGGCGCTTTACGCCGCCAAGGACAGCGGGCGCAACGGCCTTGTGATGTCAGGGCAAATCATCGCGTGGCCCGGCTCGATACGGGCTTGAATGGCAACTCAGCCCAAGTCTCCTGGTTGCCCAAGTCTCCTGGTCGCCCAAGTCTCCTGGTCCAGGCCTTTTCCAGCGGACGTTGGCTACTACTCCGGATTTATAGGTGGACGCTGCCGCGGCTCGCGTGGGAGCTGGTCCAAGGTCACGCTCAATATACTTTGCTTTCCGGCGCGAACCATCGCGAGCTGAGCTGAGGAGCCGGGTGCCATAGCGTGGATCTTCTTTGTCAATTCGGAGGCGCTCCTGACCGCATCTCCTTCTACCTTCGTGATGACGTCGCCGCTTCGCAAGCCGGCCTTCGCCGCGGAACCATTGGTTTGAACGTTTGTCACGATCGCACCGTGAAGATCGTCGGCACCGAGGCTGTCGGAGATCTCGGGGGTCACTGATTGGACTTCGACCCCTATCGACCCGCGTGTTACGGTACCCTTCTCCTTCAGTTGGGGTATCACGCTCCTGACCGTTTCGGCTGGGATGGCAAATGCAACGCCCGCCCAGCCACCCGATAGAGAAAGGATCATACTGTTCACGCCAATGACATCGCCGTTGGTGTCGAGAGTTGGCCCGCCCGAATCGCCGCTGTTGATCGGTGCGTCAATCTGAAGGAAGCCGTCGGTCGGACCATTCTCGATTTCGCGTTCGCGGGCCGAGACGATGCCCGCCGTGACTGTTCCACCAAGCCCGAATGGATTGCCCGCGGTGAGCACCCAGTCACCGACGCGTGGTGATTGTTCCGCCACCTTCACGTAGCCAAAGTCGGTGCGGCCGTCGACCTTGATGAGGGCCAGATCACTGAGCGGGTCCCTCCCGATCACCTTTGCCGAGTAGGTTTTCTTGTCGGTCGTGCGGATCTCGGCAGTACCGTTGTCCTTGACGACATGGCTGTTGGTCACGGCGTAGCCGTCCGGAGAGATGAAGAAGCCCGATCCGATTGCAATCGTTTCGCGTACGTTCGGGTCTTTTTCGGAGGGTTTCGAGGCCTGCGCGTCGGGGGTATCTTCATCTGGCATATCGCTGAACGGCAGATCTGGCACAATTTGCTCAGGTTCGGCAGATTTCGAGATGACACCAATGACCGCCGGCTGAACTCTCTCAGCGATCTCAGCGAAAGTATTGGGCGCTCCATCCGACTTCGGCTCGGCAGGCGCGGTACTAACCGTCAGGGCCGCTAGTGCGACCATGCTGATCGCAGATGTTCGAAGGTGGGCGTGAATCAGTTTTCGTAACGCCAAGTCCATTTTCATAGCTCTTCCGTTGTCTGGCTCTCTGCTTCGATCGCCGGCTGTCGTGTCTTGCAAAGCTGTGCTCTCAAGGAGATGGTGCGCCTTGGCTCGCCGAAATCGCCTACTGAGTACATTGCGGCTGCGGCAGCTTGTTAGTTGCTCCGCATGTGGCGACCTTCCTTCTTGGTCGCCTCTGAAATGCCTCGCAGGGCATCCTGGCCTCGCAACGACCGAGATCGGTAAGCGCCACCTTCCGCCCAACGACAAGCTGAGCCAAAGGTTTCTTCTATCGTCCGCGAACAGTCCGTTCCTGGTTGGACCGGGCGGAGCCCACGCGCCGCCAGGAAAGTTCACGCCGAACTCCGCCATCTGCATTTGCCGACCGTGAAGGCCCAGCAGAGCCGCCCCCTCCGCCAAAGGACCCCTATCCGGCGGAGAAGGCGAGGGGCGGAGAGATCATTCTTCGCACGCCAGCGAGAAGAGCAATCTTCCTGGCGGGGCTCATCGGCGCCGTGATTCTGGCGATACTCTCTCTCGTACTGGCCCGGTAGGTGGCAAGCGCTTGATCGAGCCCGCATTCGGCGACGCTCGCGTCGGAGATGCGGCAACTAAGCGCTTCCTGTGGCCTTCGAGCGGCGCAGGAGCTCAGTGACTTCCTGATCCGAGGTTTGGCCGAAATCCCTGTAATGCATGCCCACCGCAAAGAACGGATCGGGGCTGACGAGACAGATGATCTCGTCCACCTCCGCACTGAGATCGGCAAGCGAGTCGCGGGGAGCCAGCGGCACTGCAAGTACGAGATGGCCGGGCTTCGACCTTGCCAGCGCCCTGAGCGCGGCTTTCACCGTTCCGCCCGTCGCGATCCCGTCGTCGACGACGATCGTGGTGCGCCCGGCAATCTCCGGCGGCGGTTCGCCGTCGCGGTAAAGCTGCCGGCGGCGTTCGATTTCGGCGAGCTGGCGGGCGGTCTCGGCCTCTAAGTAGGCCGTGCTCGGCTGGATCTCGCGCAGGATCTCCTCATTGAGCACGACCTGCGGATGAGCGCCATCGACGACCGCGCCGAGCCCGAGTTCCTCGTGTCCCGGCGCCCCGATCTTGCGCACCAGCACGACGTCCAGTTGGGCGTGCAGCGCTCGCGCAATCTCGAACGCGACGGGCACGCCACCGCGCGGCAGGGCAAGCACGATCGCGCCGCTGTCTCTGAACTTCGTCAGCGCCGAGGCCAGCCGGCGGCCGGCGTCTCGCCGGTCGGCAAAAACCAAATGATCATCCGTTACGGCGTCCGAGCGCCGCGAAGGCAGAAACCGGCGGAACCAGCGGATGGCGTGTTGCGTCACCTGTTCGAGCGCACCAGGCTCTTCGAACAGGTGCGTCGCCTCCGGCACGATCACGAGGTCCTTTGCGCAGGACAGCTCCGCAAAGGCTGAACGGTTGAGCGGGATCACCGGCAGATCGGCGCCGCCGACGATCAACAGGGTCGGCGCGGTGACGGCGTGCAGCGCCTCGCCAGCCAGGTCCGGGCGGCCGCCGCGCGAAACCACCGCCGCGACGTCCGGTCGGCCGGCAGCCGCGACCAGCGCAGCCGCAGCACCCGTGCTCGCGCCGAAATAGCCGATCGGAAGCGCTGCGAGCTCCGGCCTGTCGCGGGTCCAGTCCGCGGCCTCCGTGAGTCGCGATGCCAATAGCGGGATGTCGAACACGTGGCCTCGATCGCGCTCCTCCTCCGGGCTGAGCAGATCGAGCAGCAGCGTGGCGAAGCCCGCTTCACGCAGCGCCGCAGCGACCTGGTTGTTGCGCGGACTGAGGCGGCCACTGCCGCTGCCGTGGGCAAAAATCACGATGGCGATCGCGCCTTGCGGCAGGCCCAAAATGCCGGCGAGACGGTGCGGACCGACAACCACTTCGCCGAGCTCGTCGCGCGCGCTTGCCATGATCAAAACCCGAAGGGATACGTTTCTGCGGCGCCCGATGCGGCCCGTGTCGCAAGCGCCGTCACTGCATTGGTTTCCTCGAACCAGACGAAGGCATCGAACTGATCGGGTAGCACCGCCTCGAAATAGTGGCTGAGGCGCTCCGTCTCGGGCCGGTAGACGACGCCAATGGCGCGCTCGAGCCTGGGGCCGGTCAGTCGGTCGCGCAGCTCGCCCCGGCCGGGGGGCCGAAAGTCGGTCAGCGAACGCGCCAGACCCGTGCGGTGGAACAGGTACTCATAGCTGTCTTCGCGCGCGGGCCGAACCGACTTGATCTCCATCTCGCCGCCCCAATCGGTCGCCGCAGCCACCGTACCGCGATCGGTGCCGAAGCCGATCAGCGCGGCCTCGTCGCCATAGCTGTTGCGCGCGAGCTCGCCGATGTTGAATTCGCCGGCCCAGCCCATCGAAGTTGCCGCGGCGTTGCCGATGTGCGAGTTGTGAGCCCAGACTACGGCCTTGGCCTGCGGCCCCCGTTGCTGCATCAGATATTGCAGCGTGTCGAACATATGACGGTCGCGCAGGTTCCATGACTCGGTAGAACCGCGATACATGATGCGATAGTACTGCTCGGCCGCGCGCACGATCCGCGCATTCTGTGCGGCGTTGAAGAACGCCTCGCCATCGCGTTCGGCATAGGAGAGGCGCTGCGCCAATAGCTCGCGCAATTGCGCGACCACCTCGTCCTCACATGTGTCTCGTCCGAACATGACGGCATGACCGTACCCGGCGGGGTCGGCCTGCCAAGGCGTGAGGCAGGAATAGCGTTCGCGCGCCGCGCGGGCGCGCTCCGGGTCGACGCGCTCGAGATAGGCGATGACGGCGGCAATGGAGCTCCTCAGGCTGTAGACGTCGAGTCCCCGGAACTGGACCTTCCGCTCCGCGCGGCAGGCATCGTTGTGGATGCGCAGGTAGTCCACGAACTGCTTCACCTCGATGTTTCGCCACATCCAGGTCGGAAAGCGTTCGAACGGCCGCTCCAGCGGCTGTTCGGACGGCAGTTGCCGCACGAGATGATCGATCGTCGTGGCATCCGGCCAATCGGCCTCGACCGCGACGATGTTGAAACCGTGATGCTCGATCAACTGCCGGGTGATGCTGGCACGTGCGCGATAGAACTCGGATGTGCCGTGCGTAGATTCGCCGAGCATTACGATTTTGGCCTCGCCGAACCGGTCGAAGAACGAGGAGAAGTCGTCCCGTTCGGCGGCCGGCAGATGCTCGCCCGCTTCGCGCAGGAGATCGATCAACTCGCGATTGGTCCTTTCGCGAATCTGCACGGCAGCCGGTGAAAGGGTCATACCAGGTTCCCCTGGATGGTTGTGCGCGCTTCTCCGGGATGCGCACGCGCACACGAGCTTCAGGGATTATCCCAGGCGCGCGCTGCGCAGGAAGCGCCGATCAGCGCTACTCCCGAACCAACTCGAGCGCCGGTCCGACGTTCCTCGCCCGGTGAATGTCGCGTAGCGACCCCGATCCCTGATGGAGCCATGCCGGAGCTCCAAGCGGCGGGCTGGGATGAAAGGGGTGATCACCAGGCTGCCGTCATCGCGCTCAATGTGGTCGATCGTGGCCGGTTTCGAGAAGTGGCGGAGACTCCGCGATCGCGATCCGGTCCGTCATGAGGCCGTTAGACCAAGGAGGAGATCGAGGAGATGCCGAGCCCGGACCTGAACGGCGTCGCAATCCGGCTCGACGCGGCGCGGTCAGGGCCGCTCCGCGGCGGTGAGCGAAGACACCCGCGTTGGATGGCTGAAGATCTCGAACTCGTTTCCCCGCGCGATACCGACAAGCGTGATGCCACTGGCCTCGGCCGTTCGGACTGCAAGCGCGGTTGGCGCTGACATGCCGACGACGATTCCGGCGCCGATAGCTGCCGTTTTTTGCACCATCTCGACGGATATCCGGCTGGTGAGGATCACGGCGCCCGTGCATCCGGATCTCCCTTCCATGGCCAGAGCGCCCGCAAGTTTGTCGAGCGCGTTGTGGCGGCCCACATCCTCGCGGACCAGCATGGCTCCTCTGTCGGGCTCGAAAAAACCCGCGGCATGGGTGGCATGAGTCCTGTGATTGAGGACTTGCGTGTCGCTGAGCGCCGCGATCGCAGTGCCGATCTGTTCGGAGGTGAGGCACACCCAGTGCTCGACGGGCTGAACGATCCGGCCCGCTTCCCGCAGGCTGTCGATGCCGCACAGCCCGCACCCGGTTGGGCCGACGAGCCGCCGCCGTCGTTCCTTCAGCCGGCGCCCCGCGTCCGGTCGCAGCCACAGACGCAGCTCGATTCCGTCGGGACCGGAAACGACACTGAGTTCCGCGATCTCGCCGATGTCGCGAATGATCCCTTCGGTCAGACTGAACCCCTGGGCCAGGTCGGTCAGGTCGGTGGGAGTGGCCATCAGGACCGCGACGGTCGTGCCGTCGTAGACGAGTGCCACCGGACATTCCTCTGCCACGATACGCGCATCATGCATGCCACTCGACGTGAGCCGCTGCATTGTGACCGAGGCCGTGGGTGTCGATGCGCGATCGCGTGCGCCAGATTGAGAGCCGTGCATGGATACTCGTCCTGCGTCGGGTCATGACGCGCGAGCCCGCGCAAGGTTCCGGGCGCTTAGGAACCTGCAATGGTGTCTCGGGTTTGAGTGCGGGGCCTGCAATCGAAGGAAGCATCATGCGACAGAAGGCGAAGGTCGAGAAGTATGATGCTCCGGCCGGCGGATGGGGCTCGCTCAACGCCCTTGCCCATGTTCTCACGCAGGAAGAGGTTGCGATCCTCGGCAGCGAGATACTGCTCAAGCAGAACAAGCCCGATGGATACATGTGCGTCAGCTGCTCCTGGGCCAAACCGGCCAAGCCGCGTCCGTTCGAGTTCTGCGAGAACGGCGCCAAGGCGACTGCCTGGGAGATCACACGGAAGACAGTGACTCCGGAGTTCTTTGCGCAGCATACGCTGACCGAGCTGCGAACCTGGTCCGATCACCAGCTGGAGGAGCAGGGGCGCCTGACGATGCCGATGCGTTACGACCGGGCCAGCGACAAATACCTGCCGGTCGATTGGGACGAGGCTTTCCGGCACATCGGCACTGAGCTGAACCGGCTCGATCCGCGCTCGGTCGTGATGTACACGTCCGGCCGCGCCTCGCTCGAAGCGAGCTACATGTATCAATTGTTCGGTCGCATGTACGGCACCAACAATTTCCCCGACAGTTCGAACATGTGCCACGAGAGCACGTCGGTGGCACTGCCGGAGGTGATCGGAGTTCCGGTCGGCACCGTTCTGCTGCAGGACTTCGAGGCTACCGATTGCATCTTTTTCTTCGGACACAATACCACCACCAACGCGCCGCGCATGCTGCATCCGCTGCAGGAGGCGGCGCAACGGGGTGTCCCGATCGTGACCTTCAATCCGCTCCGAGAGCGCGGCCTGGAGCGCTTCGTCAATCCGCAAAATCCCGTTCAGATGATCGCGGGTGGCACGCGCATCAGCTCGCAATATTATCAGGTACGGGTCGGCGGTGACGCCGCCGCCATCACCGGGATCTGCAAATGGGTGATCGAGGCGGACGACCTCGCCCGGGCCAATGGGAGTCCGCGCATCGTCGATGCTGCGTTCATTGACCAGCACACGTCCGGCTTCGAGGAATTCGCTGCGTTCTGCCGCACCCAGGGCTGGGAAGAGATCGAGCGGGCCTCGGGACTCTCCCGGATGGCCTTGCGCGAGGCCGCGAACACTTACATGGCTGCCAACGCCGTGATCGCCAATTACGGCATGGGCATCACCCAGCACAAGCACGGGGTCGAGACGACCAAGATGATCGTCAACCTGTTGCTGCTCCGCGGCAATATCGGCAAACCTGGTGCTGGGATCTCGCCGATCCGAGGCCACTCCAATGTCCAGGGCCAGCGCACCGTCGGTATCTCCGAGAAGACCAAACTTGTGCCGCTCGACAAGCTAGCAGAGCTCTACGGGTTCGAGCCGCCGCGATGGGACGGCCTGTCCACCGTCGACTCTTGCGAGGGCATTCTGAAGGGCAGAGTGCGCGGCTTTGTCAGCCTTGGCGGCAATTTCCTGCGTGCCGTGCCCGAGCGATCGTTGATGGAGCCCGCGTGGTCCGACCTGCGCCTGTCGGTGCAGATCGCGACCAAGCTCAACCGCACCCATATTGTGCCCGGCGAGATCACTTATCTCCTGCCGTGTCTCGGCCGGATCGAGATCGACCGGCAGGCAAGTGGTCCGCAGGCCGTGTCGATGGAGGATTCCACCGCCTGTATTCACGGCTCGCGTGGCCAGCGCCGGCCGGTGGCCGAACAGCTCCTGTCGGAGCCGGCTGTCATCGCATCGCTCGCAAAGGCGACATTGAAGGCCAATCCCAAGATCGATTGGGATGCCTGGACCGCCGATTACTCGCGCGTTCGCGATGCCATCGAGCACACGTATCCTGATCAGTTCAAGGACTTCAACACGCGCATGTTCGAGCCTGGCGGCTTTCCGCGGCCGCTGGCGGCTCGCGAGCGGAAGTGGAAGACCCCGAGCGGCAAGGCGAACTTCACCGTTCCGAAGTCGGCCTTCGCGCCGCCGCGCGAAAGCGACGGCATCTATGAGTTGATGACGATGCGCGCCGACGGACAGTTCAACACGACGATCTATACGGAAGACGATCGCTTTCGCGGCATCAAGGGCAGCCGCTATGTCGTGTTCATGAATCCCGCCGACATGGAAAGCGACGGGCTGAAATCCGGAGATACCGTCACGCTGGTGACGGAGGCGGACGACGGGGTCGCGCGCAGCTTGAGCGAGCTCCAGGTCGTCCCCTACGGCATTCCGCGCAGGAGCATTGCGGCTTATTACCCCGAGTGCAACGTGCTCGTTCCGCTCTGGCACTACGCGGAAGGCAGCAAGGTCCCCGCCGCCAAGTCCATCCCGGTACGCCTGTTCAAGGATGTTCCGCCCGAGATCATCGATGCCGGAGAGGCCTCGATTTCGGCGTTGTGAATGGTGGATGAAGCCGCATGTTCAGGGGGCGAGCACGATGAGGGACGGTACGTCGGATGTTGCCGACATCAGCGATGCCGTTCACTTG
Organism: Bradyrhizobium sp. STM 3561; assembly: GCF_045571455.1. Taxonomy (NCBI): domain Bacteria; kingdom Pseudomonadati; phylum Pseudomonadota; class Alphaproteobacteria; order Hyphomicrobiales; family Nitrobacteraceae; genus Bradyrhizobium; species Bradyrhizobium sp. STM 3561. Next base: position 3,627,635 of record NZ_CP120695.1, on the reverse strand, counting down.
TGCATCGACATGCAGAACATTTTCGCTCCCGGCGGCCTTTGGGCGACGCCCTGGATGGAGCGCGTCCTGCCGACGATCGTCTCGGTCGTTTCGCGCCGTCCGGCGAGAACGATCTTCACCCGCTTCATCACGCCGCAGGATCCAGAGGATCGCCCGGGGCAGTGGCGGAGCTATTTTCACCGCTGGCACCAAGCGACCCGCAGGCATCTGCCGCCATCCGCTCTCGAGCTCGTGCCGGCCTTGAACCGGTTCGTGCCGCCGGCCGCCGTTATCGATAAGCCGGCCTATTCAGCGTTCAGCAACCCCGGTCTGGCGAGCCTGCTGGTCGAAAAGAACGTCGGTACCGTCGTGATTTCAGGCGCAGAGACGGACGTCTGCGTGCTCTCGACGGTCCTGAGCGCCGTCGATCTCGGCTTCAGGGTCGTCATCGTGGAGGATGCGCTGTGCAGCTCATCCGATGTCGGGCACGATGCGCTCATGACGATGTATCGGACCCGCTTCCACGGCCAGGTCGATCTGGTGACGGCGGAAGAGCTGGCCGAGTTCTGGCGGGAGTAGGTGCGCGAGCTGCAGTCTCCAAGGTGAGTAGTGCGCCTCGGCGCCTCTCGAGGTGCAGGGCTATCGCGTTTGAGAGTGCTTCTGCGGCCATCTTCGAGACGCCCGCTTTATGCGGGCTCCCGACGCGGACTAGCCTCATCCTGAGGAGGCGCGTAAGCGCCGTCTCGAAGGACGAGGCTTGCGCGCAGGCCGCCGCAACGAGTCATGTGCGATAGCCCTGCCTGAGGTCGGTCAAGCGACCGCGACGTCGGCCGTCGCCGACCTCACGTATGGCGGCCGCGCATCGTTCGCGCCGGATCGAATGCTCAGATAGGCCGGGTCGAAGCCGGCGAGCCGGACCAGGCCCGGCCAATCCGTGATCGTCAAGGTCTTGCCCTGCCATTGCAGCAGATTGCAGCGGCGCAGCTCCTGGATGGTGCGGTTGGCATGCACCGCGGAGATGCTACAGGCGGCGGCGAGGTCGGACTGGGTAAAGGGCGAGGACAACCTGAAATCCCTGGCGAGCCCGACGATTTGCAGCCGGACGGTGATCTCGCAGAGCAGATGTGCCACGCGCGTCAATGCGTCCCGGCTGCCGAGATTCACCGTCCAATTGCGCTGGATGGCGTGGTCGGCAAGCAGCATCAGCAGCATCGCATGTGACATCGCCGGTGAACGCGCCGTGACTTCGCGGAAGAAGCGGTGCGGCACAAGCGCGACGATCGCGGGGCCGAGCGCGACCAGATTGCCGTCGATGCGCGGACGATAGAGGGTGTGCAGGTTGGCGATGTCGCCGGGAACGCAGAGCGCGGTGATCTGACCGTCTGCGCTTTCGTGATTCTGCCAGGACAGATAGCCCTGGAGCAGCAGGCAACATTGCCCAGCCTCGTCGCCGTGCCGCAGGACCGTCTGATGCGCGCCGAAATGCGCAATGCTGCTCGGCATGTCCGCAAGCAGATCGAGATCGTCGGGAGGCAATTCGGCGAGGCTCGTCAGGCGATCGGCGAGTTTCGAGAAAGCAAATCCTGCCTGCATGTGATGTCCGATGGCCGACCGCCCCAGTCCCCGACTTTGACTGAGAAGGACGGTAGGAGGCATTAACCTTTGATACGTTTACTCCGGCGCGCCGGGCGATACAGCGAAGCGCCCGGATATCGACGTGCCGTATCGTTCATTGTTCCTATTGATCTGAGTGCCGCGGCGTCTGTCGAGCAGGAACAGGCGCGGTTCGTCTCCGTTACTGGACGGTGGTCAGGTGGAGGAAACTGAAAGCGAATGCGCGGGCGCTTCTGGCTGGTGTCGGCAATCCTCATCGCGTGCGCAGCCGCTGTGGGGGTATGGTTCATCACCGCGCCGGAGCGCTTCGGCTCGGACGGGGTGGGCGCCGTATCCGACTCGGGTGGCGACGTCGAGCATGGCAAGCTCGTCTTTGCGGCCGGCGATTGCGCCTCCTGCCATGCATCGCCGGGCCAGTCCGATCGTTTGCACCTTGGTGGTGGACTTGCTCTGGCGTCCCCTTATGGAACTTTTCGTGCGCCCAACATTTCGATGGACCGGATCGACGGTATCGGAGACTGGACCGCCAACGACCTTGCCAATGCGCTACTGCGCGGCGTGTCTCCGGACGGAAGCCACTATTATCCGGTCTTTCCCTATGCAAGCTTCACGCATATGCGTCCTGATGACGTGCGGGACTTGATGGCCTATTTGCGCACGCTGCCTGCGGTGAAGGGGCGTCCCCCGGACCATGAGCTCAATCCGCTATTCGGCATTCGCCGTTTCGTCGGATTCTGGAAGATGCTGTACTTCAAGCCCGGCCCGATTGCGCCGGATCCGGCGCAGGACGAAAGATGGAATCGTGGCCGCTATCTGAGCGAGGCGCTTGCCCATTGCGCCGAGTGCCACTCCTCCCGCGACATGCTCGGCGGCATCGAGGCAAGCACTCGCTATGCTGGCGGACCGGACCCCGTCGGTACCGGTTTCTATCCCAACATCACGGCCGCGCGCCTCCGCGACTGGTCGGAAGCGCAATTGGCGGCGATGCTGAAGACGGGGATCACGCCGAATCATGGCCGGGTCGGTTCGTCCATGGCCGGAGTCGTGACCAACATGGCGATGCTGCCCGAAAGCGATCGTGAGGCGATTGCCACCTTCGTGAAATCATTGCCGGCACGGCCGACGCCCAATCCCTGAACATCTCATTGCGCATAGAGGTAGGCCGCGACGTCACGCGCTTCGGCCTCACTGATGCCGGTCGCGGGCATTGCCGTGCGGGGCGAGAAGGCTTGTGGTGTCACGATCCACTGGACCAGATTGTCCGGCGTGTTGGTCGCAACACCGGCGATGTAGACGCGCGTCCTGAGATCGGCGAGCGAAGCACCGACTTTGCCGTCGCCGCCGGGAATGCCTGGAATGGTATGGCACCCCACGCAGCCGTAGCGGCGGATCATCGCCGGTGCGCGGGTCGGATCACCCCCCGTCATGGCGCGGGCGATGCTTTCATTTCGCTGACGGTCGCTGCGCGCGAAGCCGACCGCGACCGCCGCGGCGAGGAGAAGGCTCGCCACTCCGATTGCCAGCGCCGCCCAACTAGAGAGCGTGAAGCGCATCGGCTCGCTCCCTACCGGACCGGCAAATCCAGAGCGCGATCAGCGCGAGCGCCGAGCCGGCATAGATCGTTCCCGCCGGCACCCACATGATGATGCCAGCCAGTTGCTGGTCCTCGAGCGGCGTCAAGCCCCAGGCCGCTGCGGCATCGGCTTGCTGCCGGTACAGGAGGTGCGGGGCAAGTGCCATCAGCGCACCGAGAACGCTCGTGTGCAGCATGGTGACGAAGACGTGCCAGGCAGCGCTGCCGATTTGGCTGCGCCGGAACACCGACCACCAGAACAGGATCGCGGTCAGAAAGAAGCTCAGATGCTGCACTCGGTGCAGGAGAATGTTCTCGACCGCGGCATCGAACAGCGCCGGTGCGTGCCAGGTCCAGATCGCGATCCCATGCAACAGCGTGGCGTTGCGGCCAGCGCTCAGCAGGCTCCACAGCCGCGTGATGTAGGGATGCCGCATCGCCCAGCCGATCGCGAGCCGCGTGCGCTGCGGCAGGGACCAAAGCAACGGTCCGACTGGCCTTGCGAGCACTAGCAGCGGTGCCGCCACGGCCATCAGGATTTCGTGCTCGATCATGTGGAACGAGAGGAGGCGTTCTCCGAGCCAATGCAGCGGCGATACCAGCGCGGCAGCCAGCGTCAGCCAGCCGGCGCCGCAGATGATATCCTGCGCGATGCGTTGGCGGCCTTTCCGTGCCAGCACAAGCCTGCCGATGCCGTACATCAGGCCGAAAAGCGTGAGCGGTACGATGATCCAAGGATCGAACGTCCAGCCTGGTGCTGCAGCCTGCAGCGCCGACCCATGCGCGTAGATCGAATGCGGCATCGACCAAGCGATCGCGGCGAAGGCTATTTTTCGCATCCCGTCAACACCATTGCAGCGAGGCCCTGCATCAGCAGGGCGAAAGTGAAGAGGCCCGCGGAGAGTGTACTCACTGTGCTGCCGAAATCGGCATTGCCATGATGTCCGTCGGTTTTGCCGATCACCCGCCGTGGAGACAGCCATGATGAGAGGGCCGATGCCGTCGTGAGCGCCGCACCGATGAACGAGGTGATGGCTGAGGCGTGAGACTGCGAGCGGCAATCGACATAGGGCAGGATCTGCCCGAGCTGCATGTTCGCCGCCCAGACCAGCGGCGCGAACCAGAGTCCCGCCCAGATCGAGAGATGGGTGAGGAGCTTTGACGCGTTCATAGCCGTGCCAACCAATAGATGCAGCCATAAATCGGAAGCCAGGTCGCGACGACAAAGTTCCAATACATGGCGTTGTCCTGGACGTCGCCGAACCTTCTCGGGCTCCGGCCGTGCCGCGTGAATACTAGCGCCGCCAGCACCAGCGTGTCGACGAGATCGGTGATGATGTGGGTGGTGTGGAGGCCGAGCAGGGTCCACACCACTGAGCCGTAGGCGTTGCTGTCCCAGCTCACCTTGAGGGCGGGGAATTCGAAGATGCGCACGATCAGCGGGAGGGTGCCGATCATCGACATCATCACCATTCCGATCCGCACCTTGCGCAGGTCCTGCTGCTCGGCCCAGCGCGAGAGCAGGATGTTGGGGATGAGACTGGTTAGCAGGATCAACGTCACGAGCGTGCCGGGAAGCAGATCGGGCGGCGGCGTGTTGATCGGCCAGGCCGTCGCCAGGCTCATCAGGTAGAGATAGACGGCGATCACGAGCGCGAAGCCGGTGCCTTCGATCAGCATGAAGGCGAGCGTGCCCCACCAGGTGACGCTCGCGGTACCCATTCCGTGCAGCGGCAATTTGCCGAGATCGAGCACGATCTTCTCTCTCATGACTCGTCCTCCGGCGTACCCTTGGGCCAGAACCAGCCGATCAGCGCGACCGCGGCCGGGATGGAGCCCCAGACGACGGCCCAGGGCGAGAAGATCGACCAGATCAACATGATCGTGGTCGCAATCGCGGCCCACAGCGGCCAGATGGAATTCTGCGGCGAGGCTTCGCGCGCCTGCGGTTCGGCGGTTGCCAGCGTGGTCACGATCAGTTCGCGACGATCGGTGCGCAAGCCATCGGCGACGGGGAGGCCGTCGCGGTCGTCCCACACCGGATGCAGGCTGCCGACGACCGGTATCATGGCGAAATTGTAGCTCGGCGGAGGCGATGTCGTCGCCCATTCCAGCGTCGGCGCATCCCAGGGATTGTCCAGCGCAATCTCTCCGAAGCGTGCGCTCCGCATGACATTGATGAAGAACAGCAGGAAACCGGCCGTGAGGATCACTGCACTGACGCTGACGAACAGGTTGAGCCCGTGCCAGGGCAAGTCGGGCTGATAGGTGTAGATGCGGCGCGGCATGCCCTCGAGCCCGAGGATGTGCATGGGAAAGAACGTCGCGTTGAAGCCAACGAAGATCAGCCAGAACGACCACTGGCCGAGCGCTTCGCTCATCATGCGTCCGGTCAGCTTGGGAAACCAGTAGTGGACGGCGCCAAGCAAGGGAAACACGGCGCCGCCAATCAGCACGTAGTGAAAATGCGCGACGACGAAATAGGTGTCGTGCACCTGCGTGTCGAACGGCACGGACGCGACCATCACGCCGGTCAAGCCGCCGATGACGAAGGTGATGATGAAGCCGATGATGAAGAGCAGCGGGCTCTTGAATACCGGCCTGCCGTCCCACAGCGTCGCAAGCCAGCAGAAGATCTGGATGCCGGCGGGGATCGCAATCGCCATGCTGGAGGCTGTGAAGAAGCTGTCGCCGAGCCGCGGCAGCCCCGCCACGAACATATGATGCACCCACAGCCCGAAAGCGAGGATGCCGGTGGCGATCAGCGCCATCACGAGGCCGAGATAGCCGAAGGCCGGGCGCCTCGCGAACGGCTCGATCATGGTCGAAACCATGCCGACGGCGGGCAGAAAGATGATGTAGACCTCGGGGTGGCCGAAGAACCAGAACAGATGCTGCCAGAGCAGCACGTCGCCGCCCTCGGCCGGATTGTAGAAGTGCGTGCCGACGAGGCGGTCGAGGATCAGGCTGGTGCTTGCGAGCACGATTGCCGGCATGGCCATGATGACGAGGAACGACGTCACCAGCATGGCCCAGACGAAGACCGGGATGCGGTCGAGCGTCATGCCCGGCGCACGCTGCTTGAAGATGGTGACGACGAGCTCGACCGCGACCGCGAGCGCGGAGATCTCGGTAAAGGTGATCATCTGCGCCCAGATGTCGGCACGCTTGCCGGTGCCGTATTGCGGGCCCGACAGCGGCACATAGGCAAACCAGCCGACGTCGGGCCCCATGTCGAGCGCGAACGCGATCCAGAGCAGTGCGCCGCCGGCGAGATAGATCCAATAGGAGAAGGCGTTCAGGCGCGGGAAGGCGATGTTGCGGGTACCGACCATCAGCGGCGCCAGATAGACCGCGACCGCTTCCATCACGGGCACGGCAAACAGGAACATCATATTCGCACCGTGCATCGTGAAGATCTGGTTGTAGCGATCGGGTCCGAGCAAGCGCGCCTCGGGCTGCGCGAGCTGAATTCGCATCAATGCAGCGAGCACGCCGCCAAGGGCGAGGAAGACGAAGGCGGTGAAGATGTAACGGCGGCCGATGATCTTGTGGTCGACGGTCGCAAGCGCGCCCCAGAGGCCGGACGGGGTCTTCCACGTTTCCGCCAGCGCGTCGGTCAGCTGCGCGCGCTCGACATCGATGTCGCGCTGCTCTGGGGCCGCGGCGGACGGCTTCATTTCAGGCTCGCCAGATATGCGGACACCGCACGCAGCTCGTCGGGCGTCAGCGGCACCATCGGCATGTTGTTGCCGGGCTTGATGGTCTGGGGATCGGCGATCCAGGCCGCGAGCGAGCCCCGTGTGGTCTCGAACAGGCCGGCGGCGATGGTGCGGCGGTTGCCGACATGGGTGAGATCAGGGCCGGTGGTGCCGACCGCCGCGGTGCCACGAATGGTGTGGCAGGCCGCACAGGGCTTTGCCAGGAAGGTCTGCAGGCCGGCGGCGGTTTGCTCGTCGGCCGGTTGCGCCGCAGTCTGCCGCTGTGTTGCCGTCCATTTGTCGAAATCGTCCTGCGGTTCGGCAATCACCAGCAGCGACATATGGGCGTGCTGCATGCCGCAGAACTCGGCGCATTGACCACGGTAGATGCCGGCGTGCTCGGCGCGGATGGTGAGCTCGTTCGGACGGCCGGGAACGAGATCCTGCTTGCCGGCGAGGCTCGGGACCCAGAACGAATGGATCACGTCGAGACCTTCGAGCTTGAGGCGCACCTTGCGACCGACGGGAATGTGGATCTCGTTGGCGGTCTCGAACCGGCTCGACGGATCGGGGCCGATATATTCGAGACCCCACCACCATTGCAGGCCGCGCACGCGGATCGTCAGATCGTCCTGTCCTGCGACGGTGAGCGCGCGCGTGGCGACGAAGCTCATGACGGTGAAGGTCCCGATGATGAGAACGGTGGCGACGACGGCACCGGTGACGGCAATGGTCATGCGTCGCTCGCGTCCGGGTTCGGGCGACACCGGCCGCGCATCACGGCTTCGCCACAACGCGGCGATCAGCGCGATCAGCACCAGCATCCAGACCAGGGAGCAGACCGCGACGATCAGGATGATGAGGTGCTTCAGGCTGATCGCCGAGGTGCCGTAGACGTCGAGCGCGGATTGCCAGTTGCCGCCGCAGCCGGCCAGCGGCGCGGCGAGCATTGCGCTCGAACAGGCTTTGCGGGCGGCGCGGATCACGGTGTCGGTCCCTGGTCCGGATGGACGGGCGAGGGACCTTCATCGAACAACAGCTTTGCCGGCGCGCGGTTCTCCGCGGGCCGGGTCTGCTTCTCGTCGTTGCGGCTCGGTGCGGCGGTCTTGCCTTGGTAGGAGCCGATCGTCTGCACATAGCCGGCGAGCTGCCAGATCTGATCCGTCGTCATCTTGTTGCCGAACGCGGGCATGCCGTGCGGCCGCCCATCACGGATCGAGGCGAAGATCGAGACCATCTCGGGGCCGTAGTACCACCAGCCGTCGAGGAAGCCGGGGCCGCTGCCGCCCTGGCCGTCGCCATGGCAGCTCCTGCAGCCGAACCACGCATAGAGCCGCTTGCCCTGGCTGAGATTGTAGGCGTTGACCTCATAGGGCTTGCCGAGCACGAAATAGACGTCCGGCGGCGCACCGCTGATGCGGTTCGGCATCAGCGCTACCCTGTCGAGCGCATCGGCGATCGGCGGATCGAGCCGCAACTGCCGCTCTTCCCGCTGGCATCCCGCCAAAGCGGTTGCAAGACCAAGGAGAACAACGCCGGCCATCCGTTGCATCTGATCGCTTGAATTCAGGAACCTACGATCCTCAATCGAGACGCCGAACCAAGGTTCCTCGCGCTCAATTGACGTTGTCGCCGAGCATGTTACGGACGGCGGTGGTGACGGCGGCGAGGCCGCTCGCGCCGTGCATCAGCGCGATCTCGCCCTGCTGCTCGTGGCGAATGGCTTGCGCCATGATGCGCAGGCGCAGATCGCCGCGGCTGTGCCACATCTGATCGGCCATCCTGACAGCACCGCGGTGATGCTTGCCCATCGTCTCGACGAACAATTTGTCGAACTGGTCCGGCGGCGCGGTCTTGACCTGTCGCATCTCGGCCGGCGTCAGGAAGCCCGGCATCGCCGCACGCTCCTCCGTGCTGCAATCGGGCATCTCCGTGTCGAACCAGCTCAGCCACCAATTCTCGAAGATCCGGTTCTCGCCGGTCTGGCTCGCGACCATCAGCATCGCGAGCTTTCGCAGATGCGGATCCTGCGCGCGTTCGGCAGCCGTCCGCGCCAGCTCAATCCCCTGGGCGTGGTGCGTGCTCATATGCCGGATGTAAGCCTGATCTTGATCCCTGTCGCGGCCCATCCATGGCAGCTCGTATCCATGGCCGCCGAACAAAGCGATCGCCCCGAGCACTGCAATCACGGCCAGCGCGCCGGTGGTCCACGCGTTGGTGAACCGCACGTCGCGTCCCGGCGCATGCCCGCGCCTCCAGCGCAGGCGGGCGAACAGGGGATACATCACGGCCGAGGAGCCATGCACCAGCAGCCCGATCCAGTAGGGCTCCTGTAGCGTGAACAGCGGCTGCCAGAACGGAAACAGCGGCACCAGCGCGAACCATTCCACGCTGGATGAGAATACGGCCCAGGGCAGCGCCAGCAGCAGGATCGTGGCCGGCCGCAAGTCGGCAGTCCAGCGCCCGAGCACGCCGAAGAAGACCAACGCCCAGGAAAAATCCGCCCATTGGTGAAAGGCGATCCCGGCCAGGATCGTGCTCCAGGATGGCTCGCTGCTGATCGCCCAATCGCGCGCCGGAATGGCGGCGACCGTCATCCAGTCGACCGCGGCATCGCGGCCGATGCGGGCGGCGAAGAGCTGGCTGACGATGGTGGAGAAAGTGCTGCTGATCAGGCCGAGCTCGGCGGCGGCGATCCAGCGCGAGCGTCGCCGCCCGCCGGTGATGCGCCGCGCCCCGCTGGCAAGCGCTGGTCGCGGCTCTGCGTTCACGTCAGCTGCTTGAGCTTCTTCAGCGGATTGAGCTCGCTCGGCTTGTCCTGTTCGTCGCGCCCGCGCTCGGCTTGCGCCTTGCCGTCATCGTGCAGATCCTGGTCGCCGATGATCTCGCCGACGGCCTGCTTGGTCCTGCCGGCGATCCGGTGCTGAAGACCTTTGGTCTTGCCCATGAGCTGCCTCCGATATGTCCTTCCTTAAGGGCTCGCGCCGCTTCCCCGGCGCCCGAAGGGGGCGTGAGCGCCGGGGCTGCGGTTCCGTCCAAATTGCCTCCGGCGACGGGGGGACGCCGGAAGCGTTGATGAGACGCTTCGAGAGGCGGATGGTTCCTTCGGGCCGTCACCGGGGCTCAATCGCGATGATCACGCCTTCGTTGCCCCGGAGCAGGATGGAAGCATCCGGCAAGGGCTCGGGTCGCCGGTCCAGCTGCGTCGACAGCAAGAGGCGGCCGCGGCCTTGCCAGTGGAAATTCCGCGGTTCGGCCGCGATGTTGAGCGCGACCAGAAATTCGTTACGGCCATCCATCCTCTTGTAGGCCAGGACGTCGTTCTGGGAGCGCAGCGGCGCGTAACCGCCCCGCCGCAGCCCGGCATGGTCGCGCCGCAGCGCCATCAGCGTGCGAAACAGCGCCAGGACCGAACGTTCGTCGCGCTGCTGGCCGGCGATGTTGGCCGCGCCCTCGGGCGGCTCCAGCGGCAGCCATGGGCTGCCCGTGGTGAAGCCGCCGCCCGGGCTGTCATCCCATCGCATCGGTGCGCGTTCGGGATCGCGGCACAGCCCGTATCCGGGCACGAGCTTCTCGAAGGGATCGTGGACGCGGTCCGGCGGAATGGGAACGCGCTTGCGGCCGATCTCGTCGCCCATGAAGAAGAAAGGCGTCCCGCGCAGCGTCATCAGCAGCATCGCCATCACGCGCATCTGCGCCTCGCCGATCTTGCTCGCGATCCGCTGCTTGTCGTGGCCGCCGATCACCCAGACCGGCCAGACATGTTCAGGGATCGCATTGAAATAGGCGTCGATCGTCGCTTGCAGCGACAGCGCATCCCACTTGGAATCGAGCAGGGCGAAATTGAGCGGCAAATGCAGGCGCGGCCGGCCGTTGCCGTAGAAGTGGCCGATGCGGTCGGTCTTGCCCTGGACTTCGCCGCAGAGCATTCGTCCCGGATAGGCGTCGATCACCTCGCGGATGAACTCGATGCAATCCATCGTTTCGGGCCGGTCGTCGGTAAACACCGGCGTCTGCCGCTGCGGTGGCGGCTTGCTCTTGGCTTGCGGGTTCGGCGGATTGTCGCGCAGCAGGTGGTCCTTGATCAGCACCGCGCTGGCATCGACGCGAAAGCCGTCCACGCCGCGGTCGAGCCAGAACCGCATGGAAGTGGCGATCGCGGCACGCACCTGCGGATTGCGCCAGTTGAGGTCGGGCTGCTCGACCAGAAAGGAATGATAGTAATATTGCCGCCGTGCCTCGCACCATTCCCACCCGCTGCCGCCGAACCGGCTCAGCCAGTTGTTGGGCGGCCCGCCATTCTCGGCAGGATCGGCCCAGATGTACCAATCCGCCTTGGCGCTGTTGCGCGAGCTCGAGCTTTCGACGAACCATGCATGATCGTTCGCGGTGTGATTGGGAACGAGATCGAGGATGAGCCGGATGCCTGCGGCGTGCAGCGCTTCGAGGAGGCGATCGAACGCGTCGAGGCTGCCGAAGGCGGGCTCGATCGAGCAATAGTCGGAGATGTCGTAGCCGAGATCGCGGAAGGGGCTCTTGTAGATCGGCGTCAGCCACACCGCATCGATCCCGAGCCACTTCAGGTAATCGATGCGCGACATCAGTCCGGCGAGGTCGCCCTTGCCGTCGCCGTTCGAGTCCTGGAAGGAGATCAGCGCGATCTCGTAGATGACGGCGGATTCCCACCACGCGGCTTCGTCACGGGACTCGACGCTCATCACCTTGCATCACCTCGTTATGCCCAGCATGCGATGTGATCTGCCGAGCCGCAGTCCGGACGCTCTCGATGCCCTTGGGGAAACCGCTGCGGTTGGGATAGAGCTTGCGCCGTGCGTTGCGCGGCGGTCGCCGCGGCTTGGTGTCCTGTGCGGCGCGGTAGTCCAGCATGGCGATGCCGCCGACCATCAGCAGCGCCAGCGCGATGTTGCCCTTCTTGGGATTATTCGACGTCAGCCCTGAGAGCAGCGCCGCGGCATCGAGGCCGTCGCCGCCGAAGCGGGCCCACAGGCCGGCGTTCTTGTCGATCGACAGCGACATGATGCCTGCGAGGATTTCGCGCACGCCGAAGGCGCGGACCATCGTCTCACGGCCTTCCATGCCCAACGTTTCCGTGACGCGCCTTGGCGCGAAAAGTTCGACGACGCCAAGCCCGATGCTGAACCAGCCGAGTGCACGCGCGAGCTGGTCCGCGGGCTGTTTCAGGCTCGGGCCGCCTTCGACGATCTTCGGATCACCCTTGGTGCGGACGATGTTGGAGAAATGAAACATAAGCCTGCTCCTTCAGGGCTTCAGCACGACCTTGACGCAGGAATCGCGCTTGTCGCGGAACACCTGGTACATCTCCGGGCCTTGGGCGAGCGGGACGGTGTGGGTGATGACGAAGGACGGGTCGATCTCGCCCTCTTCGATGCGGCGGAGCAGGTCGTCGGTCCAGCGGTTGACGTGGGTCTGGCCGGTGCGCATCGTCAGGCCCTTGTTCATGAAGGCGCCCATCGGCATGTTGTCGGAGAGGCCGCTATAGACGCCCGCGACGGAGATGATGCCGCCGGGCCGGCAGACATAGATCATCTCGCGCAGCACGTGCGGCCGGTCGCTTTCCAGCATCACCATCTGCTTGGCGCGGTCGAGCACGGTGTCTGGCCGGGACGGCATCACGTGAGCTTCCATGCCGGCGCAGTCGATGCACTTTTCCGGTCCCTTGCCGTCGGTGAGCTCGTTCAGACGCTCCACCACGCTCTCGGTCTCGAAGTTGATCGTGGTGGCACCGCCGGCTTCCGCCATGCTGAGCCGCTCGGGCAGGCAGTCGATCGCGATCACCTGGTTGGCGCCGAGCAGGATGGCGCTGCGGATCGCCATCTGCCCGACCGGACCACAGCCCCAGATCGCGACCGTGTCGGTCGGCTCGATGTCGCATTGCACGGCGGCCTGCCAGCCGGTCGGGAAGATGTCGCTGAGGAACAGCAATTGCTCGTCGGGAATGCCTGGGGGCACCTTGATGTGGGTGGCGTCGGCAAAGGGTACGCGGAGATATTCGGCTTGGCCGCCGGGATAGCCACCGGTCAGATGCGTATAGCCAAACAAGCCGGCTGTCGTGTGCCCGAACACCTTATCGGCCAGATGACGCTTGCGGTTGGTGGTTTCGCACACCGAATAATTGCCGCGCTTGCACTGTTCGCATTCGCCGCAAATGATCGTGAAGGGCACGACGATGCGGTCGCCCTTCCTGAGCTTGCCGTCGACGCCCGAGCCGACCTCGACCACTTCGCCCATGGTCTCGTGGCCCATGATGTCGCCGGGCAACATGCCCGGAATGAAATTGTGGAAGAGGTGCAGATCGGAGCCGCAGATGGCGCAGCTCGTGACCTTGATGATGGCGTCGCGTGGATCCTGGATCTCCGGGTCAGTGACGGTGTCGCACCTTATGTCCTCCTTGCCGTGCCAGACCAGCGCCTTCATCGTCCGTCCTCCCGCTTGAATCACTTGGCATCTAAGTCCAGGAAGGAACGATGGTTGCTAATCGCCCCGCGCAAATTCTTCGCACTGCGCAAATAGGAACGCGGGAGCAGGGCGGCGATTGAGCGTCATCACCTCAATTCCCCAAGGGTCCAAATCCGAGGATTTGCCGCATGCCCGCCAATCAACTCGCCGTCGTCACAGGCGCCTCAACCGGTATCGGTCTGGAACTCGCCAGGTGCTGTGCGCAGGCAGGCTTCAACCTCGTCATCGCGGCGGACGAGGCCGCGATCGAGCAGGTGGCCGTCGATCTGCGCCGGCTCGGCGGCAGCGTCGAGCCGGTCGAGGCGGATCTCGCCACCACCGAGGGCGTGGACAAGCTCTGCGCCGCGCTCGGCGACCGGCCGATCGATGCGCTGCTGGCCAATGCCGGCATCGGCCTCGGCAAAGCCTTCCTCGACCAGGACTTTGCCAGGGTGAAGCACCTCATCGACACCAACATCACAGGCACGCTGTATCTGATCCACCGCGTCGGCAATGAGATGCTCCGCCGCAATGCCGGCCGCATCCTGATCACCGGCTCGATCGCCGGCTTCATGCCGGGCAGTTTCCAGGCCGCCTACAATGCGAGTAAGGCGTTCCTGGATTCATTCTCGTTCGCGCTGCGCGAGGAGTTGCGCGACAGCGGTGTCACCGTCACCTGCCTGATGCCAGGTGCGACCGAAACCGAGTTCTTCCGCCGCGCCGACATGATGGATACCAAGGTCGGCACCGAGAAGAAGGACGGCGCCTACGGTGTCGCCAGGGCCGGCTTCGATGCGATGATGCGCGGCGACGCCGACATCGTCACCGGACTGAAGAACAAGATTCAGACCACGGTTGCGAGCGTCACGCCGAACGAGATGCTGGCCAGGCAGCATCGCAAGATGGCGGAGCCGGGCACCGCGAGGTCGTAGTCACGGAGTGGCGCGAACCGTGTTGCGGGCCGACAACAAAGGCGCCCGCCGATTCACATAGCCTAATGCACAGCGGCCCCGAAACCGTCAAATTGTACGGGCTGAAACAAGAGGGGGGCTGCGATGGCGATGGATCGCATCGAACAAGCCTTTGTCGCGACTGCGGTCACGGGTTTTCTCGTGATGATGGTGGCAATTGTCTGGATGATGATCAGCTGAATTGGGGGAGCTTGCCGTCTTGCGCGTCGCGCTACCTTACGCCGCGATTGTCCTGTGCCTGGCGGTGACCGCCTGGCTTGCTGTCGCACATCTGTTCTGATTCGATCGGCTGCGCGGCGCAGATCAGCGGGCCTTCCCCGATTTGCGGTCCCGGCGCGGCGGCTTGCGGCGCTCTTCCTCCAGCTCATCGCGCAGGCGCTGGGCGCTCACGAGATGGTCGGTGCTGCGCAGCAGCGCCATGCCCTCGCGCACCAGCTCACGCGATTGGCTGAGCATCTGCTCATCGAGGGCGGTATCAGGTAGGTAGATCATTGAACGTCACACTCCACTGCGAGAAGTGGGGAAGGATGCGCTGCGTTGCGTGTCATGCCCGCCGATCGCCGATGAGTCCCGCCAGAGTCCGCGCCATGGCTGCGACATCGATCGGCTTTTCCCAGAGCGGCACGTCGTGGAATTCCGGCGCGATGCTGAATCTGTCGTAGCCGGTGGTGAACACGAAGGGCACGCCGCGCGCCCTGAGTTCCCTGGCGACCGGAAAAATCAGCTCCGTCCGAATGTTGACGTCGAGCACGGCGCCGTCGAGTACGCCGGCCCCCTGCAGCATTGCCATCGCGTCCTCAATGTCCCCCACCGGACCTGCAACCTCGGCGCCCAGCTTTCGCAGCGCATGTCCGATGTCGTCTGCGAGAAAATATTCGTCTTCGACCACGAGGATACGGCGCCCAGTCAGGGGCGCGCGCTGACGAGACGATGCGTGAGAACTGGACATGATCCCCTCCAGCAATCCCTCCAGGCGGATAGGAACATAAGACCGGGACCCACTTTGGTGCAAACGATGCAATCGAAGGTGGGTTCCATGGGAAACCGCGACATCATCGTGATCGGGGGCTCGGCCGGGGCGACCGCGCCGCTGAAGCAGATTTTGGGCCGTCTGCCTGCGGATTTGCCGGCTGCCGTCTTCGTCGTGCTGCACATTCCGGCGCAGGGCATCGGCATCCTCTCGACGGTTGCCAGCAGTGCCGGCCCACTTCCGGTCCGGCAGGCCGAGAACGGCATGAAAATCGAGCCTGGTCACGTCTATCTGGGTGCGCCGGACCATCATTTGCTGCTCGCTGGAGATCGCGTTGTCCTCGGCCGAGGGCCGCGCGAGAACATGGTGCGGCCGGCGATCGATGCCCTGTTCCGCTCTGCCGCCCTCTATCACGGCCCGCGCGTGGTCGGCGTGCTCCTCAGCGGCCTGTTGTCCGACGGCGCGGCCGGTCTCAACGCCATCAAGCGCTGCGGCGGGATGGCCGTGGTGCAGGATCCCGCGGACGCAATCTCGGACGAGATGCCGCGGCGCGCAATGGAAGCGACTACAGTCGATCTCTGCGTTTCCGGCGCCACCATGGGCGACGTGCTGTCCGAGCTCGTCAGGGAGCCGGCCGGAGCCGCGCTGCCGGTCCCCCCCGAGATCAGGCTCGAGGTCGAGATCGCGGCTGGGGAGCGTGTAGGCAGCGACAATCTCAGCGCAATTGCGGACCCTGTCGGGCTGACTTGCCCGGCCTGCGGCGGCGTGCTTTCGGAAGTCAAGGAAGCGCGACCGATGCGCTTCCGCTGCCAGGTGGGTCACGGCTTCACCGCCGATGCTCTCGCCAAGGAGCAGGAGGGGCGCGTCGACGAAGCCCTGCGCGTGGCGCTGCGCATCATCGAGGAGCGCGCGGAGCTGGTGCAGCGCATGGCAGCCGACGGCCGGCGCAGCGGCCGGGCTGCCGTCGCCGAGATGTACGAGGCTCGGGCACGCGAATATCGCGAATATGCCAACATGATCCGGCGCGTTGTGCTAAAGTCCCTTGATCCTCCCGTGGGCAAACCGGAGGCCTGAAGGCTCTGCCATGGCCATCTCCCTTGCCGAACGCACCGCGCAACTCAACATCGAGCAGAGCCTCCTGGTGAAGGCCGATAGAGACATCGAGGAGGGCTGGAGGCGCATCCGCGATCAGGAGGATCGGGTGCGCGAGCTGATGGCGGGCGGACACGACACGCGCCAGGCGGAACGACTGGTCAGCCTACTCAGGCAGACCCTGGTGGAATGGGAGCGCCACCGCGTTTTGATCGAGCAGCGGGTCGAGTATCTCCGGCAGGAGGTCGCGGCGGGGTAGTTGGGGAAAGGACGGCAGCTCTCCTGAACTCCGCGCTGAGCTCGAACATGGTATCGAGCTGACGCTCCGTATACCGGCGCCAGCGCTCGTTCTCGGCCAGCAAGCGGCGGGCTTCCGCGGTCGCACGCTCGGCCCGCCTGATCAGGCCGGCGAGCTCCTCGGAGATGGGCATCGCGGGTTCCTTCGCAGTGCTGGCGAGCATGGACCTTTCGGCCGGAGCTGACAACGCTGAACGCTTCGGGACATTTTTGCGTTTGATCTATTGGGATAATATTGATTTCTGTTATTTGCAGGAGCCGGGCGCCTGTTGGTCCCGGCGAGCGAACGAGAGCCATCAGAGCCATGCATGACGTCGGCGACCAGCCGGTCCAAGGAGAGCGCCAGATCAAGACTCCGCTGATCATAGGAGTGGGCGCCTCGCCCGGTGCGCTGGACAGCATCGAGCGCTTCTTTGCCAAGCTGAGCTTAGGCGCCGATCAGGCCATCGTGCTGGCGCTTCAGCACCACGAGAGTTTTGACGAGCAACGGCTGCGCGGAATCGTGCGTGCGTCCAATGGCGGCAAGGTCGCCGATATCGGCGACGGCCACGCGATCGAAGGCGGCATGGTCTATCTGTGCCCGCCGGCGATGATTACCACGATCCAGAACAACCGGTTCGCGATTCGCAAGGCCGAACAGGCGCCCGGCGAGCGGGCCACGATCGACAGCTTCCTGGTCTCGCTGGCCGAGGAACGCTCCGAGCAATCGATCGGCGTCATTCTTGCCGGCACCGGCGGTGACGGCACGCTCGGCACGGCGACGCTCAAAGATCACGGCGGCCTCGCCATCGCCGAAAGGGTAGCGAGCCAGGACGAGGCTGAGCATCTGCGCAACGGCAACACGCCCGCCGCCATCGCCGACTATGTGCTGCCGCCGGAAGATATTCCCGAGCACATCCAGGTCTATGCCCGTCATCTCAGGCGTCTGGAAGAGAAGCAGGGCTTCGATGAGGTGCTCGCAGCGGCCGCGTCGTCGCTGTCGCGCATTGCCGACATCCTGCGCAACAAGACCGGCAATGATTTCCACGGCTACAAGCAGAACACCTTCCTGCGCCGCGTGCAGCGGCGCATGCAAGTGGTCCAGATCGACGACATCGCTGCCTATGTCGATTACTTGCGGAACGACAAGGACGAGGCCCAGCACCTCTTCAATGATCTCTTGATCGGGGTCACCGAATTCTTCCGCGACAAACGCGAATTCGAGGTGCTGGAGACCCAAGTCATCCCGAAGATCTTCGAGGGCAAGGGTGCGGGGCAGCAGGTGCGCGTCTGGGTGCTCGGCTGCGCCACCGGCGAGGAGGCCTATTCGATCGGCATCCTCCTGCGCGAGCATATGGCGCGGATGGAATCCGCGCCGCAGGTGCAGATCTTCGCCACCGACATCGACGGACGGGCGCTGGCGACCGCACGGGTGGGGCGCTACCGTACCAATATCGAGGCAGAGGTGACGAGCGAGCGCCTGGCGCGCTGGTTCGTGCGCGAGGGCGACACCTATTGCGTGGTGAAGGAGCTGCGCGAGATGTGCATCTTCTCGCAGCACAACGTCATCAAGGACGCGCCGTTCTCCAAGCTCGACCTCGTCTCCTGCCGCAATCTGCTGATCTATCTCAATGCCGAGCTGCAGAACCGGGTGATCCCGCTGTTCCACTTCGCGTTGCTGCCGGACCGCTATCTGTTTCTCGGAAATTCCGAGAACGTGACGCGGCACCCGAAGCTGTTCGCGCCGGTCGACCGACGGGCGCGCATCTTCAAGAAGCTGGAAACCGGAACGCGGCTGCCGCCGGAATTTCCGATCACGACGGTGGCGGGCAGGGTGCCGGCCGAAGTGCCGGCGCCGCGCTCGTTCGGTCCCGACGTCGGGCTGGAGCGGCGCGCCCAGCGCATCGCAGAGCGCTATGCGCCGGCCTACGTCATCACCGATGACAATTTCCAGATTTTGCACTTCTCGGGGCGCACCGGCCGCTATATCGAGCCGACGGCGGGTGCCGCCTCGCTCGACCTGCTTCAGCTCGTGCACCGCGATCTGCGCCTCGAACTGCGCACCGCGCTCAGCCGCGCTGTCGAGACCAACGAGCCCGTCCATGCCGAGCAGGTGCAACTCGGGGTGAACGGTCACCGTGTCGTGGTCGACATCACGGTCGAGCCGGTCCAGGACGGCGCGGGCGGTCACCGAAATTTCGTCGTGCTGTTCAAGGACGGCCCGGTCCGAATGATCGAGGCCGATCAGGGCAACCCCAACGCGCTGGTACGCACTGAGCATGTCGAGCGCCTCGAAACCGATCTGCGCGCCACGCGCGAGCGCCTTCAGGCGACCATCGAGGAACTGGAGAGCACCAACGAGGAGCTGAAATCCTCGAACGAGGAATACCAGTCGCTCAACGAGGAGCTTCAGTCGGCTAACGAGGAGCTGGAGACCTCGCGTGAGGAATTGCAGTCGGTCAACGAGGAGCTGACCACCGTCAACGGCGAGCTGGCCCACCGTGTTCAGGAATTGACGCGCGCCACCAGCGACCTCAAGAATTTCCTCGAGAGCACGCAGATCGCGACTGTATTCCTCGACAATGATTTGCGCGTGATGAACTTCACGCCCGCGATCACGCACCTGCTGCATCTCGTCGAAACCGATACGGGCCGGCCGATCAGCCATATCAAGGCGCGCATCCCGATCGAGGAGCTCTATGACGACGTCCGCCGCGTGCTGCGCACGCTGGCGAGCGTCGAGCGCGAGCTGACCGCGCCTGACAGCGGCACCCGTTACATCGTGCGTATCCTGCCTTACCGCAGCATCGACAATTTCATCGCGGGCGTCGTCATCACCTTCATTGACGTCACCGCGATCACTCGCGCCGAGGAGCGCCAGCGCCTGCTGCTGGCCGAGCTCCAGCACCGCGTTCGCAACACGCTCGGTGTGGTGCGGTCGATCGCCCGCCGCTCGGCGGAAACGAGCTCTACCGTGGAGGAATACGCCTCTCATCTCGATGGTCGTCTCAACGCTTTTGCCCGCACCCAGGCGCTGGTGACCCGAGATCCCGAAGGCGGCGTCGATCTCGAATATCTCGTGATCGAGGAGCTGCTTGCCTACGATGCCCGCGAAGGCGAGCAGATGCGGGTCTCCGGGCCGACGGTGCGCTTCCAGCCCAAGGCGGCGGAAACCTTCGCACTCGCGATCCACGAGCTCGCGACCAATGCGCTCAAATACGGCGCCCTGAGCCAGCCGACCGGTCACATTGAAGTGACCTGGCGCGTCGATGAGAGCGTTGAGCCCGCGGAGCTGGTGTTCGAATGGCGGGAGCGCGGCGGGCCGCCCGTGACCCCGAGGCCTCGAAAAGGATTTGGTACCGATCTTCTGGAGCGTACGCTGGCATTCGAGTTCAAGGGCCAAACCAAGATGATATTCAACCCTGCGGGGCTGCAATGCACAATCACCGTCCCGCTGAGCAAGCGCGCCTTCCACACACCCGTGGTGGCGGCCTGATGCCGTTGTCGACGGTCGATCGCAGCGCATTGCAGCCGGTCATTCGCCGGCTGAGCGCGCTGAGGCCGTTGTCGACCGAGGCCCGCGCATCGCTCGAATATGCCATGCTCGAAGGCCTCCAACGTGCCGGAGCGGGCGAGGACCTGATCTCCGAGGGCGACCCTGTCGATAGCGTCCGCGTCGTCCTGTCCGGCTGGCTCTGTCGCTACAAGACGCTCGAGGATGGGCGACGCCAAATCGTCAATTTCATCTTCCCGGGCGAGAGTTGCGATGCGCATGCGTTCCTGCTCCCGGTGATGGATCATTCCATCGCGACGATGACGCCTGTGGTCTACAGCGAGATCAAGCGCGCGCGCTTCGAGAGCCTGATGGCAGGCGACCGTTCGCTCGCGGAGGCGTTCTGGTGCGAGACCCTCGTCAACATCGCCATTCAACGCGAATGGGCGATCAATCTCGGCCGTCGCGTGGCGGTTGAGCGCGTCGCCCATCTGTTCTGCGAAACGTTCGAGCGGCTTCGCGTCGTGGGGATGGTCGACGGCAATTCCTGCGTCATGCCGGTGACGCAAATGGATCTCGCGGATGCCACGGGCTTGTCCGTCGTTCACCTCAATCGGACTCTTCAGGAGCTGCGCGCGTCGGGGCTCATCATCCTGCGCGAGCGGATGCTGACCATCCCAGACCTCGATGCGCTCAAGAACGCGGCGCTATACTCGCCGAGCTATCTGCAGCTCTATCGAGGAGACTGAAGCGACGCGATGAAGCCGGCCTTCGTTATCGGGACCCGCTTCGTCGGTGACATCCCGCCGGAACGTCGCCGGAGCGGCCCCCTTGCGATCATCGCGGTCTGCGGGGCTGTCTGTCCTGCGCACCCTCACCTTGTTCGCTTGGAAAAGGCTCGTGAGTTCGTCGGCCGAGAAACGTATCCGGTCGGGGAAGCGTCAATACCTCCCACGATTCACGGATGGCCTTGCGAACCTGCTCCGCGTGCTTCTCGTCGGACGCCAAAGGATAGTGAGACTGCTTCGCCATCGGGCGCTCCCCGGATGATCATGCAGGCGGGAGCACCCTACGTCTCTCAGCCACCGGCGCCTACGGGCGGGGCGTTAGCCGGTGATGAACTGACCATACACCTGCCGCGGCGTTTCGGCCAAGGAAATCGGGGATCTGCCGGTCAATTCCCGTTCCGGACATCGATCATAGGTTGAGAAACCGTCCGAGAGGGGTTGTGAAGGCTTGATCCAAGTTAATGAGCGAGGCTCTTTGAGCGATTGGCGCAATATGAGTAACCTATGCAAGAGAGTGCCGTTGAACTCTGTTGCATCATGGCTGATGCCTGATTCCCTGTTTGCCCGCGCTAGACGTGCTATCGAGGAGAGCCGCGCCCTTCGGGAGCAGCACAGACAGGCTGCGGGTCACTACGGCGAAACCGTGAACGATTTGCGTTTGGCCATCATGGACAGCGCCATGCTTCGCTCGGAGATCAAGGCGCGCCGGGACAACGAGGAACCATAGCTCCGGTCTTTTCGCAGAAACGGGCAACCGTTCCTCCCCCACAACGTTGACCGTCTGCCAGGCTGCGCGGCTCGGCACCCGCCAGACGTCAGAACGCAACGGCGCGCTCGACCTCGTGCACCAGGGAGAACGCCTGATGACGACGCGACATCGGTTCAAGCATATAGAGACTCTGGAGGCGCGGCTCGCCGCCGAGGCGGAGCGACTGCGCCAACAAGCGAGCACGCTTCCGCCCGGCGCCGCGCGCGACGAGATGTTGCGCAAGGCGCGCCAGGCGGAAACAGGGTCTCAGATGAGCGAGTGGCTGCGGTCGCCGGGCCTGCAGCCGCCCGAATAGATTGTCTGCCATGATGATCCGCCTTCAAGTCGTCTTTGAATATGCGCGTTGACATTTCGGTTCCGGCGCGGTCCGGATCTCGCTCGCGCGAACTCATGCAGCGTTAACTTATTGAAATGCCGGAACCGGCTGTTGCGGCGGAAGCTACAAACGTTGCCGGGCTGGGCCGCCCCAGCCGGTAAGCGAATTGAGTGGCAATAGAATTTGGGCCCCGGCGCCAGATCCCCCGCCGGGGCTGATTTCCTTCCAACCGATTATCCGCGACAGTGCAAATGACCGCCAAACGTAACCGCAGGAAACAGACCCAATCGCTCCAGGAGCGGCTGGCCGCCTTCGCCGAAAACGCCCGCGAGCGCGCCCGCACCCTGCCGCCGGGCAGGGAACGTGAGATGCTGCTGCAACGCGCCAAACAGAACGAAGTCACCTCGAACCTGACAGACTGGTTGAGCGCGCCCGTCTCCCCAAGACGAGGACAAACATGATGGGGAGCATCAAGCATTACCGCGCGTTTCAGATCGATCCTGATGGGCACGTGTTCGGATGCATCAATCTGGTCTGCGACGATGATGAGCAGGCCAAGCGCGAAGCGGCCGCGCTCGTGCTGGTCCATCGCATCGAGCTGTGGCGGCTCGACCGGCGGATCGCGCAATTCGACGTGCCGCAGGAGCCTGCTCGCGGGTAGAGCCCTGGGAACCCCGCGCTGCGCGCCGGGTTGGTCGAATGATATCGACCTCGCCAGGAGCCAGCATGACGGACGCCGACGTTCGCAAGGGGATGCCACCCGTCAAGCTGTCGCGCGAGGAGTTCGAGCGCCGCTACAAGCGTCAGTTCGTCGATCCCGCCTTTGCCCCGCTCGGACGGGAGCTCGATACGATCACCGCTGCGGCCTGGGACGCCTACAGCCATTCGCGCAAGGCGCCGTTGACGCGGAAGGCGGGCCCAGGCTTCTCCGATCCCGACTACGATCTTGCCGTCGACTGGCTCGATGCGCGCGCAAAAATCCTGGAGGCGCAGCGGCGGCACGACGATGCCGACGAGACGCCGCGCATTCTCCTCATCAACGGCTCGACCCGCAGCGAGCACACCTGTCCCGGCGAGATGTCCAAGACCTGGCGGCTGGTCAAGCTGGCCGAGCCCGTCCTCGTCGAGATGGGATTTGCCGTCGACATCCTCGATCTGTCGCGCCTCGCCTCGGAGTTCGGCAAGACCATTCATCCCTGCAAGACCTGTGTCGGCACCGCCATGCCGCTCTGCCACTGGCCGTGCAGCTGCTATCCGAACTATTCACTGGGGCAGACTGGCGACTGGATGAACGAGATCTATCCGCTCTGGGTTGCGGCCCACGGCATCCTGATCGTGGCGCCGGTGAACTGGTATCATGTGCCCACCGGGCTCAAGGCGATGATGGACCGCATGGTCTGCGCCGATGGCGGCAATCCCGATCCGACTGCGACCCACGGCAAGAATGCCGCTGAGGCCAAGGCGCTGGAGCTGAAGGGCTGGTCCTATCCGCGCCATCTCGCCGGCCGTCACTTCGGCGTCGTCGTTCACGGAGATGCGGTCGGCGCCGCGGGCGTGCGCCGGGCGTTGTCGGATTGGTTGACCGACATGCAGCTGATCTCGGCGGGCCGCTACGCCGAGCTCGACGGCTATGTCGGCTATAGGGAGCCATACGCCACCTCGCATCGCGATCTCGATGAGGACAGCGAATTCCAGCACGAGGTGCAGAATGCGGCGCGTGCGCTCGGCAACGCAGTCCGGCTGGCAAGGAGCGGGCGTTTCGGCGATCCCGGTGCCGGTCTTGTGGACCCCAAACCCAAATGACCGGCGCGCCGCCGCTTGAATGCCTGATCGTCGGAGGCGGCCCGGCCGGGCTGATGGCCGCGATCTATCTGGCGCGCTTCCGCCGCCGCGTCTGCGTCGTGGACACTGGCGCGAGCCGGGCGGCGCTGATCCCGCGCAGTCGCAATGTCCCGGGCTTCGTCCACGGCCTGTCCGGCACGGAGCTGATCGAAAGGATGTCGGCCCAGCTGGACGAGCTCGCCGTCACGCGCGTGGACGCCGAGGTCACCGACTTGCAACGACACGATCGTGGTTTTCTGGCGAGCTGGAATGGCGGCGCGCATGCAGCCGCCACCGTCGTCCTCGCCTGCGGGATCGTCGATACCCATCCGCCGTTCGACGAATGGCGCGCCGCCGTCGCGGATGGGCTCTTGCGCTACTGCCCGATCTGCGACGCCTTCGAGGCGACCGGCCGCCGCATCGGCGTCATCGGCCCGCTGGCGCGTGCTGCGGGCAAGGCGCTGTTCCTGCGCGGCTATTCGCGCGACGTGACGCTGCTCGCAACCGAGCCGGATGACGATCGGGCCGCAACGTCACGGCTGGCCGAGGCGGGCGTGGAGGTCGTGCGTGCGCCCGATCTGCGTTTGCAGCGGAGAGGCGATGGCATCGAAGCGGTCTTCGCCGACGGCCGCACGGCGCAATTCGACATGATCTATCCCGCGATGGGCGCTGAGGTGCGCTCCCAGCTCGCGATGGCGCTGGGTGCCGAGCATACCGTTGAGGGTTATCTGAAGGTCGACGACCATCAGCGCACGTCGATCCGCGGGCTCTACGGCATCGGCGACGTCGTCACCGACCTGCACCAGATCTCGGTCTCGTTCGGCCACGCCGCAATTGCCGCCTGCACCATCCACAACAGCGTGCCGGCGCGATTGGCGTGAGAAGCGGAGTATCGGACATTGGCGAACATGGCGGCAGGATCATCCACGAAGACCTCTGTCTATGCGGCGCTGCTCGGCAATGTCCTCGTCGCGGTCACGAAGATCGGCGCCGCCGCATGGACGGGAAGTTCGGCGATGACGAGCGAGGCGGTGCATTCGCTCGTCGATACGACCAACGAGATCCTGCTGCTCTATGGCTACCGGCGCGCGGCCCGTCCACCCGACGAATCCCATCCGCTTGGCTACGGCCGGGAGCTGTATTTCTGGAGCTTCATCGTTGCGCTGCTCATCTTCGCGCTGGGCGCCGGCGTCTCGCTGTTTCAGGGCATTCTGCACGTCGCCGCGCCCGAGCCGATCGAAGATCCCATCGTCAGCTTCGTGGTGCTCGGCCTGTCATTCCTGTTCGAAGGCGGCTCCTGGCTGATTGCCCTGCGGCGCTTCAGGTCGGACGCCGAGCGGTTTGGTTACTATCAGGCTTTCGTCCGCAGCAAGGATCCTCCGGCTTTCATGGTGCTGCTCGAGGACAGCGCGGCGCTGCTCGGTATCGCGATCGCCGCCGCGGCCACTGCAGCTGCCGTATGGCTGGACCAGCCGGTCTGGGACGGGGTTGGTTCGATCCTGATCGGGCTGTTGCTGGCGACCGCGTCCGTCGCGCTCGCGCGCGAAAGCAAGAGCCTTCTGATCGGCGAGCCTGCAGATCCGGAGCTTGCGCGCTCCATCCTAGAGGTGGCAAGGCGCTCGCCCGGCGTGCTCAGGGCCAACGGCCTCCTGACGGTGCAGCTATCGCCGGCCGAGGTCGTGGTGGCCTTGAGCATCGAGTTCGCCGACGACAAGCGCGCCGACGATATCGAGCAGTGCGTCGTTTCGATCGAGACCGAGATCCGCAGGCGCCATCCGAGCGTGGCGGCGCTGTTCATCAAGCCGCAGACCGATGCCCGCTACCGGGCGGCGCGGGCGCGGCGTTTCGGCTAGAGCCGCATCATGTGGTTCCAGGTCGTCACAATCGGGGGGAGGGCAGGAACGATGAAAGCGTCGCCTTGGTTGAGTTGAGCAGGGGCGGCATGGACGCGCAACTTGGGAGAGAACGGATGGCCCGATCCGAAGAGATGACCCGCTGCATCGAACTCTGCATGAGCTGCTACCAGACATGCCTCGGCACGGCGATGAACCACTGCCTCGAGACAGGCGGCAAGCACGTCGAGCCAGAACACTTCCGCCTGATGATGGCCTGCGCGGAGATGTGCCGGACCGCCGCGCATTTCATGCTGATAAACACGCCGCACCACAAGCATACATGCGCTGAGTGCGCCGAAATCTGCGGCGAATGCGCCGAGGATTGCGCGCGGATCGGCGGCATGGACGAATGCGTCGCGATCTGCCGCTCCTGCGCGCAATCGTGCCGCGCAATGGCGGCGTGAGGAGGGGCCCATGCTGGAAGAAAAGCTCAAGGAAGCGATCGTCGGCGAGTTGCAGCGTCAGGCCGCCGACCGGCCGCAATCGCTCAAGGTCCAGGGCGCGAACGATGGAAACCGCTCGGAGGAGCTGACCGTCAACGGCAAGATCGACGTTGGCGCGCTGGTCATGGTGATCGCGGGATCGGTCGCGGGCGGGCCCTAAAGCATGATCCGGAAAAGTGCGAAGCGGTTTTCCGGAAAGATCATGCGTAAACAACAAGCTTAAGCGCGATGACGATTCATCCAAATCTCATCGCGCTTTAGCCATACTCCTCGCCGATGCCGTATTCCCGGTAGATCTCCAGCGGGTCGAGCTCGGGAAACAGGCGGCATTTGGCCTGCGCCAGGTGCAGGCTCACCGCCGCCGGCTCCTTGCCGTTCGCGAGCAGCTTGCGGATGTCCTCCATATGGGCGTTCGGCCGGTGCTTCGGCTCGAGCTGCTCCAGCGCGACCAGGGCGGTCGCGAGCGCCTCGGTCAGCACCCAGTCATCGTGGCCCGTGATTCCCTTTTTCGACATCGGCAGACCCCAGATGTGGCGGCAGCTCCCAAGTCTATCGCGACTTCGGCCAAATCGCCATTGAGCCGTTGCGGCCGCCGGCGCCGCCATGGACCGGCGACGTGCTCCGGCTTGCATTATGGCCGCGTGTGGCTAAAAGGCGGCGGGTGCGGGGCGATCGTATCTCTGTCGAAATAAACTTGGCGTAGACGGGCCTGCACGGCATCCAGGCCGGCTGTTCCGGTTTGGCCCCTGATCCCGTACGCGCAACGATCCGATTGCGCTACCCCTCAAGGCTCGAGCGCGCATGGTCTTTCTCAGCTTCGTCTATCGCTTCTTCACCAACTTCGCCTTCATGGCGATGGTCTATTTCAGCCTGAACTTCATGGAGAAATATCAGAACCGGGCGATCATCGCGATCCTGGTGCTGGTCTATGCCGCCATGCGCGCGGCCTCGACGCTGCGCGCATTCTATTTCTTCCAGAAGATCGAGAAGCTGGAGGCCGAGACCAAGCGCCTCCAGGCTCCGATCAATGACGGTTCGGGCGGAACCACGGCGCGCAAGCAGGTCGTCGCCGACGTTGCGCGGCTGCGGCGCGACGGCGAGCTCAAGTCCTATATGGACCTGTTTTTCCTGGCGCTGATCGTGCTGCTCTGCGTCGCCGCCATCATGCGGCAGTGAGGGCTTAAACGCGCTTCTTCAGGCTGGCGACGCGGGTCGGGCGGGGCGTAGCGCGCTTGGAGGCCGCGTCCTTGACCGCAATCCCCTTGGCCGCAATCCCCTTGGCTGCAGTCACCTTGGCTGCAGTCCCCTTGGGTGCAATGTCGATGGGCTGCGCGGCATGATCCGGTGCCGCCGACGCTGTATGCGCCGTACGCCGTCCTTGCAGCTTGGCTGCCTTGCCCTTTGCTGCTTTGCCCTGTGCTGCCTTGCCCCTGGCCGCATGAGGTGGCTCGGCTGCCATCGCCAGCCGGGTTGCGGCACGCCGCGACAAGGTCGTCGACAGCAGCACCTCGACCGAGCCCTCCGGAATTGCGAACAGATCGCGGTCGGGCACGGGCAGGGTGGATGCGATATCCATCTGCCCCTTGGTCCGGCGCGGCAGCAGCGGCTGATGCTCGGTCTGCGCATTGAGATCGGCCAGCGCGGGCGCCGGCAGCATCCGGGTCTGCGTGAATACGAAATTCGGCACGCGCGGCCAGCGTGCGATCGGCGTCGTTTCGGTCGGCGGATGCAGCAGCCATTCCACCGCCGTGGTCGGCGTCGCCGGCCGCTCGGCGGTCGCGGGCACCACATGGACGATGCGATAGCCGCGCGCCTTGAGGTCGCGGATGATCTTCGGCAGCGCCGCCACGGTGCGGGCCTGGATGTCGTGCAGCAGCAAAATGCCCTTGCCCTTGGCCTCCAGCCGCTGGATCGCGAGCTGGTAGACGCGGTCGGACGATACGTGCCGCCAGTCGTCGGCCGGAAAGTCGGCGCTCCACACCTGGATGCCGCGCGAGATCAGAAGGTTCTCGACGCCCTCGGCGCGCATCAGGCCGGGAATGCGGAAGAACGGGGCGAGCTGGGACGGATCGGTCATCGCGGCCGAGGTCGATTCGATGCCGCCGTTGATCTCGGCCTCGGCCTTTTCGATCGGCATCCGGTCGAAGGTCAGCGGATGGTCCATGCTGTGGGTGCCGACGGTGTGGCCCGCCGCGACCAGCTTGCGCACGCCTTCCGGATTGGCCTTGGCCTGGTTGCCGATGATGAAGAAGGTCGCCTTGATGCACTCGTCGGCGAGGATCTTGAGGACCTGGTTGGAATATTTCGGCAATGGACCATCGTCGAAGGTCAGGACGACCTCATGGTCCTTCAGCGGCAGCGTCTCGCGGTACTGCATGGTGCCGATGCGCGGATGCTCGCGCGGATCGACCACGAGGGTGCGGGACGTCCCGAGCGCGTCCGGGTGACCGGGGCAGTCGGCTGCATAAGCTGCCGGCGCGCCCACGGTCAGCAATCCCAGACAGAGGACGATCCACGATCGCGTCCGAACTACAACGCTACTTCCGATCATGAACCCGGTCTGCCCTCATAAGCGATTGCCGCCATTCTAGGTCGGAGCTGCACCGAAACGGTTCAGGCGCACGTCCCCTCCATGTTTGCACGGCGTAGCATGAACAGAGTGTTAATAGGGCCAAAATCACCCCATTTTGCGCCGGCGTGACATTCCGGGATCAGCGCGCATCGGCATTCTTCGGCGGCGCGCCGGCCGCCACGACATGAACCACGCGAAAGCCGTTCTCTCTCAGATACCGCAGAAAGGCCGGCATGATCGCCGCCGTGCGCGCCTTGGGGTCGTGGAAGAGGATGATACCCTTGCCGCTAGCCGCGAGGCGCTCCGTGACGAGCTTCAACTCCTGTTCCGGCGTCATCTCGTTCCAGTCGCTGGCCCAAAGATCGGCGCCGAACACGACGATGCCGCGCGACTGGAGCAGGTCGAGCTGCGCTTGCGTCCCCTCGAAATAGGGGAAGCGGAAGAACGGCGTCGATGGTGTCGTCGTCGACACCCCGTGCAGCGCCATCTCGTCGGCCGCGATGCCGCGGTCGATCTCGCTCCTGGCCTTGTCGAACGGGATCCGCGCCATGAACGGATGCGAGAAGGTGTGGTGGCCGATGGTGTGGCCTTCGCGCGCGATCCGCTTGACCATCTCGGGGTGTTCGGTGGCGTGCAGACCAATCAGGAAGAAGGTTGCGCGCACGCACTCCTGCGCCAGCGCCGCCAGCACCTTCGATGTCGTCGGCGGGTAGGGGCCGTCGTCGAAGGTCAGCACGACCTCGTGATCGGCCAGCGGCAGCGTCTGCGGAAAGCTCTTCAAGCCGACGCGCGGATAGGTCTTGGCGTCGACGCTGAGGATGCGCGAGGTACCGAGCGCGTCCTTGCGCGGGCACTCGGCGGCATCCGTCGAGACGATGCCGACGACGAGCGCACCCGCCATCATCGAGGTCCACCTCAGTTGGAGCATCTTTGTCATTGCGCTCGGAGTTGCCTTGTGGGTATTGCCTGATCGTCAGCCCAGATCACTCGTTCCACCTGTCAAACGGCGAGGCGCGCCATGGACGAACATATGGACGTTGCCCCTACCGCTTCGGATTCGGTACTCGACCACGTGCCGATGCGCAATGAAGACGGCGAAATTCGTCACGAATTCGTCGAGGAAATTGCCCATGCGATCGAGGCCGGCGACAGTGCGGCGCTGCGCGCCTGCGTCGCGGAGCTGCACGAGGCCGATCTCGGCGATTTGATCGGGGCATTGCAGCCCGACGCCCGCGTCCGCCTCGTCGAACTCACCGGCCGTGATTTCGACTTCTCCGCGCTGAACGAGGTCGACGAGACCGTGCGCGAGGAGATCCTCGAGGAGCTGCCGCCGGAGACGGTCGCCGAGGGTGTCCGCGAGCTCGAATCCGACGATGCGGTCGAACTCCTGGAAACCCTCGACGCCGCGGAGCAGGAGGAAATCCTCGAAAAGCTGCCGCTCAAGGAGCGCGTCGCGCTCGAGCGCAGCCTGCTGTATCCGGAGAACTCCGCCGGCCGCCGCATGCAGACCGAGTTCATCGCGGTGCCCCAGGATTTCACCGTGGGCCAGGCGATCGACTATATGCGCGAGACGCCGGATCTGCCCGACCGCTTTTACGAAATCTACGTCGTCGACAAGGACCAGCACTGGCAGGGCGCCGTGCCGCTCGATGTGCTCTTGCGCACGCGCCGGCCGGTGGCGTTGACCGAACTCACTGACGAGGACCGCCGCCGCGTTTCCGTCCTGGAGGACCAGGAAGAGGTGGCGCGCATGTTCGGCAAGTACAATCTCGTCGCCGCACCCGTGCTCGACACCCAGGACCGCCTCGTCGGCGTCATCACCGTCGACGACGTCGTCGACGTCATCGAGGAGGAGGCGGAAGAGGACCTCAAGGCGCTCGGCGGTGTCACCAGCGACGAAGAGCTGTCGGACACCGTCCTCACGATTGCGCGCGGCCGCTTCAACTGGCTGCTGGTGAACCTCGCCACCGCGTTCCTGGCGTCCTCCGTGCTCGGCCTGTTCGAGGGGCAGCTCGAGAAGATGGTGGCGCTCGCGGTGCTGGCGCCGATCGTGGCGAGCCAGGGCGGCAATGCGGCGACCCAGACCATGACGGTCGCGGTGCGGGCACTGGCGACGCGCGAGCTCGGCTCCTCCAATGCCTGGCGCGTGGTGCTGCGCGAGTCGCTGGTCGGCCTCGTCAACGGGCTCGCCTTCGCCGTGATCACGGGCATTGCCGCGGTGGCCTGGTTCAAGATCCCGGGCCTCGGCATCGTCATCGGGCTCGCCATCATCTGCAACCTCGTCGCCGGCGCGCTCGGCGGCATCCTGATCCCGATGGCGCTGGAGCGCGTGCGGGCGGACCCCGCGGTGGCGTCGGGCACGTTCGTGACCACCGTGACCGATGTGGTCGGCTTCTTCTCCTTCCTCGGCATCGCGACGCTCTGGTTCGGGTTGAAGTAGGGCCGGTTTGGGACCCCAGGCTCTCACCACGTCATTGCGAGCTTCGTCGCAAGGGCTCCTCGCAATGACGGAGGAGGCAGCGGGGGCATCCTCACTCTCGTGTCCTGGCTGCGCAGCGTTTGGGGGCACGAGACAATCTTTAATCCGAACTTAAGCGACCTGCCGCATCATCGCTGCGCTTGGGGGACTGGACATGCGGTTGCGGCTGAAGGCGGACGGACGGGTCGTTGAATTGCGGGACGGACAGGAGTTTCCGGTCCAGCCGTCGGCGGTCGAGCTTGCGGCCAATGCCGCGCCGGCCGACACCTCTTCGCTCGCGGTGCGCGATTTGCGCCGCCGCGCCTGCCTGACCCAGATGGAGTTCGCGGCCAAGCTCGGCGTTCCCGTCGAGACCATCCGCAACTGGGAGCAGGGCAAGCGTGCTCCTCGGGGGCCGGCCCGCGCGCTGCTCGCGGTGATCGCGCATGCGCCCGATACCGTGTTCCAGGCGCTCGCCAAGGCGTGACGTCAAGGCCTGAAGCCTCGCGCGAACCTCCGGTTAGCATTGCCCTGAACATCCGTCCCGATAGCACTGACGTCCGTTGGCAACCATCCCGGACGAGGTCCATAATGTCGACGGGGCTGCCGCAACAGAGGGGATTCCTCATGCTGTTCGTAGAGGCCAATGGTGCAAGGATTCCGGCGATCGGGCTCGGGACCTGGGAGCTTGAAGGGCGCACCTGCGCGCGCGTGGTCGAGCAGGCGCTGCGGCTCGGCTATCGCCACCTCGACACCGCGCAGGCCTACGACAATGAGCGCGAGGTCGGCGATGGCTTGCGCGCCTCCGGCGTGCGTCGCGATGAAGTGTTCCTCACGATGAAGGTCTGGACCAACCATTTCGCGCCCCACGATCTCGAACGCTCGGTCAAGGAGAGCCTCGCACGCCTGCGGCTTCCCTCCGTCGATCTGCTGCTGCTGCACTGGCCCAATCCCCACGTGCCGCTGGCGGAGACGCTTGGAGCGCTGTCGCATGCAAAGACGATGGGCCTGACGCGCCACATCGGTGTCTCCAATTTCACGGTGGCGCTGATCGAGCAGGCGGTGGCGGCCTCGCCGGAGCCGCTCGTCTGCAACCAGGTCGAGTATCATCCTTATCTCGACCAGGCGAAGGTGAGGGCGGCCTGCGACCAGCACGGCCTCGCGCTGGTCGCCTACAGCCCGATCGCCAAGGGCCGCATCAAGACCGACCAGAGGCTTGCCGAGATCGGGCGCATCCACCGCAAGACGCCGGCGCAGGTCTGCCTGCGCTGGCTGGTGCAACAGAATGTCGCTGCGATCCCGCGCACCTCGCGCGTCGAGCGCCTGTCGGAAAACATCGAGATCTTCGATTTCGAGCTGTCGGAGGAGGAGATGAGCCGGATCGCCGCGCTCGCCACCCCGAAGGGACGCCTGACCGACTTTGGCTTCGCGCCGAAATGGGATTGAGAGGGACCCGCGGTATGCTAGGACCGCGACGGCAACCCAAGATCGGTCGATGGAACTGCGGAAGATCATACGGACGGACATTGCGGCCTCGGCGATCGCGCATCTGACGCTGGTGGCGCTGATCGTTTTGATCAGCGAGGTCCATCCGTTTCACGCCGCGCCGTCCGAGACTGTCACGGTCGACATCGTCACGCCGGAGCAGGTGAAGCAGGAGGAAGCCAAGGCCGAGGAGAAGGAAGCGGCGAAGGAGAAGCCGCCCGAGCCGCTTCCCGACCTGAAGCTGCCCAAGCTCGATCTCAACGACAAGGCGGACACAGCGTTGAAGTCTGCGGCCGAGCAGCAGACTGCGGCACCATCGTCGTCACCGCACGCCTCGCCCGAGCCACAGCAGAAGCAGCCGCAACCCGCACAGGCGTCGAAGCAGCACGAGGCCAACGTGCAACCGCAGCCGCAGCAGCACTCTCAGCCGACGCCGCAAACGCCGCCTCAGGCGATGCCGCAGCAGCAGGCTGCGCCGCCGGCCTATCAGGCGCCCCAGCCCGACGTCACAGTCAAATACGGGGTCATGCTGGGCCTGCCGCCCGAGCTGCCGCCCGAGCCGAAGGATGCCCCCAAGGACGATGGCGGCGACGCCAAGGATTCGATCGCGGCCAGGTTGCCGGCCGAAGTCATCGCGGCACTCCGTCGTCATTTGCGAAGTTGCGCAAAGCTGCCCGCCGGGGTCGCGCCGAGCGACAACGTCCATGTCAAGCTGCGCGCGGTGTTCGCCACCGACGGCACGCTGGCGCGCGAGCCCATCCTGATCGAAGCGCCGCCGTCCGCGAAAGGCGTGGCCATCGTCAAGTCTGCAATGAGCGCGCTCCAGAACTGCCAGCCCTACAAGATGCTGCCGGCCAATTTGTATGGGGAATGGAAGGTGCTGGACCTGCCGTTCAGCCCGAAGGATTTTGGGTCGTAGCGCTCCCGCCATCGTGCCTGTGTCGCCCTCTGTCAATCCCATCACGCAAATTCCGCGGCGGGATTCTGGATTGCTCACATGGGGATTTGGTGTGTCAAGGCGGTTTGTTCAGCTCTTTGTTCGATTGCAGGCCAGCTCTTCGTCCCGACCGTGGAGCACGTGGGATGGCGCGCGCAGATCGAGTCAAGGTCGGCCCGGAGGGCCGTCGCGAAGCGACTTGGCCTTGACTCGAGCGAGCACGCCATCAGGCTTTGGCAGTCGGGGCAGCGGGCGTTACGGCGTTTGAAGCCATGCAATCCATCGGTTCGTCCACCCGGATCGGCCGAGGCTGATCAATCTCGGCGGATTGGCTTTGAGGCTGAGGAGCGTGGTGTCAGGCGGCGGCCTTTATCTCGGCTCCCTCGATCACCACGCCCGCGGTCACGTACTTCCAGAGGGCCACGAGCAGCTTGCGCGCGAGCGCCACGATCGCGCGCTTGCGGCCGCGTTGGCTGTGCACCTTGAACCACTGGGTCAAAGCCGATTGAGGCTGGTGGCGTACCCAGAGCCAGGCGAGCTGGATCATCGTGGTTCTCAGGCGCGGATTGCCAGCCTTCGACACGCCTTGCTCGCGCTCGATGCCGCCACTGCGCCATGGCGTGGCTGCAAGGCCGGCATAGGATGCAATCTGGCGGCGGTTGGCGAACTGCCGGTAAAAGGCCTCCGACCAGAGAACGGCCGTGAAGTTCGGGCCCAGGCTCTTCAGTTCGAGCAGCATTGCCACCGGGTTCGATACGGTCTTCTCCCCGCCGCCTTGCTCGCGGCCAGCAACGCATCCTGCTCGCGCTCCACCGCCGTGATCTGGTCGAGCAGCAGTTCGAGCCGGTCGAGTTCGCGGCTGATCTGCGCCTTCAGATGCGCCAGCAAGGCGCGCCCGTCGCCCGTCCGCAAGGCCTCCAGCCGCTTCCGCCGGTCTCGCCGCAGCGGCGCGTAGTCGAAGATCCCTTGCGCGAACAGAAGACCCTTGATCCGGTTCACATGCTCGATCCGCTCCGCGATCAAGGTCTCTCGCTCGCGGCACAGCCTACGGCGGTCCTCCTCTGCCGGAGAGGGCGCAACGACCATGGCGCAGACCCGTACCTCGCCGCGCTTGTAGGCCAGCAGCGTCGGCAACAGCGTCTCGCCATCCAGCCGGTCCGTCTTGGCCCGCCGGCGCCGGCGCGGCGTCGCAATCGAGGCCGGATCGACTACGTGGCTCTCGATGCCTTCCTGCTGCAGGGCGCGGTGAAGCCAGAACCCGTCCAGCCCCGCCTCCTGGATCGCGATGATCGGATAGCTCTCACCCGTTCGCGCCTGCGCCTTGCGCTTCAGCTCCGCAAACAGCTTCAACAGTTCCGAAAGGTCGCCGGCCTTCATGCTGCGTTTGGACATCTTCTCGCCCTTGCAGGGCGACAGCGAAGTGACCAGCCATGTCGAACGGCTTAGTTCCAATGACACAAAAATTGCGCCAAACTGCGTGCGGATAGCGGCCAGTCCGTCGGAAGGATGATCGAGCAACATCGTCGTCTCCAGGTTGAATGGATTCAGCAACCCTCAGTCTGGCCTCAGACCTGGTCGCTATCCACTCCCCATGGAATCTTCGTCGCAAGGGCTCCTCGCAATGACGAGGAGGAGAGAGCGTGGACCACACGCCTCTCGCGTGCCCCGGACGCAGCGCAGCGCTCCTTCAGCGTGCGCTGCAGAGCCGGGGCCCATGTCGCCGCGCCCGTGCCGTGTTGCTCGGGGTCCCGGCTCTGCGCCGCAACGCTTCGCGCGTTGCAGCCTGTCCGGGACACGAGAGATCAATGACTGCGCTTCATCCCCTCATCAAGGTTGACCTCCGGCGCCATCGCGGCCCACGCGCTCGACGCGAACTGCCTGCGCCAGGTCACGACCACCACGGCTGCGGTGGTGACGAACAGCACCCATGGGCTGACGAACCAGCCGAGATAGCCGAGCGCGAAGAAGAAGGCGCGCTGGCCGCGATTGAAATGGCGGCCGGCGGATTCGAACAGGCGCGAGGTGCGGATGACGTGGGCTTCGGCCTCCGGCGTGTCGCGCCGGTTGGCCGGCGGCATGCCGCCGAACAGGATCGCGACATAGTTGAACAGGCGATAGGCCCAGGCGAATTTGAAGAAGGCGTAGACGCAGATCAGCACGAGGCCGACGCATTTGAGCTCCCACAGCGCGGGCGAGGTGCTGAGGTCGATCGGCAGCTTGCTCAGGATCGTGATCGCGTCGTTGGTGGCGTGCAGCAGCGCCAGCGCGCCGCCGAGCGCGAACAGGCTGGTGGAGGCGAAGAAGGCGGTGCCGTTCTGGAGCGAGGCCATGATCTGCATGTCGACCATGCGCGTGTCGCGGTCGAGCAGCCGGCGTACCCAGACCTCGCGATAGCCGTTCATGCGCGCCGACAGGCTGTCGCGGCCATAGGCCGAGTGCTCCAGCGTCAGGGCATAAATCAGCCATTCGATGATGAAGAAGCCGACGGCAGCGATGTCGACCCAATGCCTGCTCATGTCTTTCTCCTCGCAAGGACCGCAACGATTGCCACGCATGACGGGGCGCAGCAACGATTGATTGGCGGCAGGCGATGGCGTTAAAAGCAGCTCGCTCTAGGACGTCTCGGGAAGGACTGGTGACATGGCTGCGCTGAAACTCGCGATCGGCAACAAGAACTACTCGTCATGGTCGATGCGGCCCTGGCTCGCGCTCCGCGCCAACGACATCCCGTTCGTGGAGACGCTGATCCCGCTCTACACCGACAATCCCGCGGACAAGGAGCAGATCCTGTCCTTCAGCCGCGCCGGCAAGGTGCCGGTGCTGGTCGATGGCGACATCACGGTGTGGGATTCGCTTGCCATCATCGAATACATCGCCGAGCGCTACCCGGAAGTGAAGCTGTGGCCGGACGATGTCGCTGCGCGCGCGCATGCCCGTTCGGTGTGCGCCGAGATGCATTCCGGCTTCGCCGCTCTGCGCAACGAGTGCGGCATGAACCTGCATCGGCCGATCCGCCCCGTGACGCTGTCGGCGGACGCCAAGGCGAACATCGCTCGGATCGAGGAGATCTGGCGCGAATGCCGCGCCCGCTATGGCGCGAAGGGGCCGTTCCTGTTCGGCCGCTTCGGCGCGGCGGACGCCATGTATGCGCCGGTCGTGCACCGCTTCCGCACCTATGCGATCGAGGTGGCGCCGGACACCAGGGCCTACATGGAAACGATGATGGCGCTGCCGGCATTCCAGGAATGGACGCGCGACGGGCTGGCTGAGACGCTTGTCATCGCGAAATTCGAGGACGCCTGATCGCAGCTCTGGTGGGTGCGGCCGACCGCGTGTCGGCCGGCGGCTCTCATGATCCGGAAATCGACCAGAGCAACGCCTCACTCGGAGCTGCGACCGGCCTGCCACACGCCCCCTGAACCAGCGACCCCGGCGGTATCATCGGTCCGCTGGTTCCATCTCTATCATTCTGAAAAAACTGCAAAATTTGTGTGCTCGCCATGCTGGCATGGTGCTGGCCAAAACGACCGGCCGCGTGCTATATAGCGGCCCGGGTTTCCGGCCAGCCATCGCAGTGGGACACTGGGCGAGGCAGGCGCTGTTTGAGTAATGGAGAGGGTGTTGAAGCACAAATTCCCCGTGGGAACGCGCGTCCTGTTCACGGCTAGCAATGTTGCGCGTCCGGCCGCCAGCGGCGCCTATGAGGTCATCCGCCTGCTGCCGACCGAAGGCGACGATTGCCAGTACCGGATCAAGAGCTCGACCGAAGCTTTCGAGCGCGTTGCCAAGGAAAGCCAGCTCGCGCTCTCCTGAAGGCTGTGACGCCGTCAGCGCATTGGCGACCCCGGGGAATTGCATTCTGCCGCCGTCAAAAGGCCTGCTTCACCTTCACAAGGTGAGCGGGGGCAGTTGCCGACACGCGGTGCTCGCTTGACCATTCGCTCT
Organism: Bradyrhizobium sp. STM 3561; assembly: GCF_045571455.1. Classification (NCBI taxonomy): domain Bacteria; kingdom Pseudomonadati; phylum Pseudomonadota; class Alphaproteobacteria; order Hyphomicrobiales; family Nitrobacteraceae; genus Bradyrhizobium; species Bradyrhizobium sp. STM 3561. The sequence goes on along the minus strand of NZ_CP120695.1, from coordinate 3,590,060 downwards.
TTGCTCGCGTGAGGGGACGTCGCGCATGAACTGGGCATGGGCCAGTTCGCTTGACCAAATCTGGCGTTCGCCGGCCCTCCCGATGTGGATGACGCTGGCGGCTGCCGGATTCTTCGGATTGATCCTCCTGATCACGCTGCTGCGCGCCGACAGATCGGTCGCCAATGGTGCGCTGACCGTCATCACGCTGTTATCGATCGCGATCGCGGGGGCCGCCACCGTGCGCGTCTATGGACCGGAAGCGCAGTCCGCTCCAGCCGAAGCGCGCGCGCAAGGTGCGGTGACCGCGAGCCTGCCGGCGCTGTCCTGTCTCGACGATCTCGCCGGCGATGTCGTCGCCGCTGGTTGCGAGAAGGCGCTGTTCGGTGCGCCTGACGCAGCGGCTGCGGCGGTCTCCTACACTGCCGCCAGGATCGACCGGCTGACCGCGCTCGGCGACGCCGCCGCGGCCGAGAAGAGTCTGACAATCGACATGAAGGTGCTGCGCAAGTCGCTGGAGCGTGATCGCTACGGCCTTGTCGCGCATGTGCTGATGATGCGCGACGGCTGCACGCAGGTCGATTGCGCCGCGTTCCGCTCGCTGGCCGACCAGCGGCAGGTCGCGGCCAACATGGACTCCCATCTCTATGACACGCTGGTCGCGCGCTATGCGCCGACCTGGAACACGCCTGCAGCAGCGACAGCGATGCCGGTCACCGCTGCACTCGCCGGGATGCCGCCATCGGTGCCGACGGGCAAGCCGACCAATGCAGAGTTCCCGAGCGCTTCGTCGACGCCACCGGTGAGCATCATGAATCCGGAACCGTCGCCCGCGGCGACCCGCCAGGCGACGCCGGCCGCAAACGCAGCGGCGGCACCGCGTGCGCCGGCCGCGACCTCGGCACAGGCCGCAGCGCCGGCCGCGAAGAAGCCGCCGGCGCCAAAAGCTGCGCGTGCGCCGGCAGCCGCACCGGTTCCGCTCGCACCGCCGCCGGCATCGGCCGCTGCTCCGGCTGCGGATAATGAATAGATCGGCATTCCCAATGCGTGGCTGCCCGGCTAATGCTTGGGCATGCCACTCCATCTGATCAAGCTCGCCGTCGGCTGCGACTCCGTCAAGGAATTGAAGGAGTGGGTGGCCGAACGGATGCGGACCGCCAAGAAGAAGGGTCTGCCGCAACGTCACATCCACATCACCCGCATGGTGCCGAAGCGCGACGCCGAAATCCTCGCCGGAGGTTCGCTCTATTGGGTGATCAAGGGCGAGATCGCCGCGCGCGAGAAGATCATCGGCATCGAGCCGTTCCGCGACAAGGACGGCATCGGGCGCTGCCGGATCGTGATGCAGCCGAAGGTGATCTCGGTCTCGCCGCGGCCGATGCGCCCGTTCCAGGGCTGGCGCTATCTGACCGATGATTCCGCGCCGGCCGATCTCGGCAAGTCTGCGGCCGGCTCGATTGCGGCGATGCCGGAGCCGATGCGGCGCCAGCTGCGTGACCTCGGGCTGCTCTAAACAGCGATATTGTCGATCAGCCGGGTGGTGCCGAGCCTGGCCGCGACCAGGATCCGCAGGGGGCCGTCCTTGCGCGAGGTGACCGGTGCCAGCGTCTCGGCATGGCGGACCTCGTAATAGTCGAGCGCCAAGCCTGCCGCCTTGATCATCTCGGCGCCGCCTCCCATCGCAGGCGCGATCGAATCGCCGGCACGGATGCGCGCGGCGCTCTCTTTCATGGCGCGGTAGAGGACGGTGGCGGTCTGGCGCTCCTCGGGCGAGAGGTAGACGTTGCGCGAGGACATCGCGAGCCCGTCGCGCTCGCGCACGGTGCGGGAGCCGATCACCTTGACGCCGAGGTCGAGGTCGCGCGCCATCTGCATCACCACCCGCAACTGCTGAAAGTCCTTTTCGCCGAAGATCGCCACATCAGGCCGGCACTGCGTGAACAGCTTGCCGACGACGGTGGCGACACCGCCGAAGAAGTGCGGTCGGAAGCGGTCCTCGAGCCCGGCCAGCGCCGGCCCTTCCGGCACGATGCGGGTGGCAAAGCCCTCCGGATACATGGCTGCGACGCCCGGGTGCCAGACGATATCGACCTCCTCGGCGACGAGCCTGGCGATATCGGCCTTCCAGGTTCGCGGGTAGGCACCAAAATCCTCGGTCGGGGCAAACTGAGTGGGGTTGACGAAGATCGACACCACGACGCGAGTGGCGCGCCGCTTGGCAAGACGAACCAGCGACACATGCCCGTCGTGAAGGGCCCCCATGGTCGGGACCAGCGCGATCGTGGCCTTTCGCTTGCGGAGATTGTCGATGGCGCGTCGCAGGGTGGGGACCGTGCGGGCGATCAATGGGCTTGCTGACATCAGGACTCGACGGATTGGGAAGCGACGAAAGGCGCGGGCGCAGCGCCAGCAGGCTAACCTTAACAAGCGGCGCTCGTGGACGCCATGCATCCGGATGCGGCACAGCATCCCGCGCACGGTGGCGCAGCACGTTTGCGACATTGTGGGCCGGATCGCAGATGAAAGATGGCGCGCGATTCATGATGAAGCAGGGCGCGCTGCGATTTGCATTACCTGTCACGCATTTCACTTGACCGCAGAGGCGACCAACTCGAAGATATTCGTCAGGGTGTTGAGGATCGCTATGCTTGTGCAGGCTAGCCAAGGCCAATCCGGCGCGGCGCATGTGGTCGTGCTCGGCAACGAGAAGGGCGGCTCCGGCAAATCGACCACCGCCTTGCACATTGCTGTTGCGCTCCTGAAGGCCGGCCAGCGGGTCGCCACCATCGACCTCGACTGCCGCCAGCGAAGCTTCACCCGCTATATCGACAACCGCGCCGCCTGGGCCCGTCGCACCAAGCTCGACCTCGAACTGCCGGTGCATCGCTGCATCAAGCTCGGCGAGACCATGCAGATTGCCGAGAACGAGACTTCCGAGTTCCAGCAGTTCATGGAGGCGGTCTCGGCAGTCGAGAGCAGCTTCGACTTCATCGTCATCGATACGCCCGGTACCGACAGCTATCTGATGCGGCTTGCCCATTCGATGGCCGACACCCTGGTGACGCCGATCAACGACAGCTTCCTCGATTTCGATGTGCTCGGCACCGTCGATCCCGCGAGCTACGCGGTGACGGGCGAGAGTCACTATGCCGAGATGGTACGCGACGTCAGGCGCAAGCGCCGCCAGGTCGATGGCGCGACCACCGACTGGATCGTCGTGCGCAACCGCCTCTCCATGCTCGGCTCCCGCAACAAGCAACTCGTCGCCGAGGGGTTGAAGGATTTGTCGCTGCGGCTCGGGTTCCGCTACGTCGATGGCTTCGCCGAGCGTGTCGTGTACCGCGAATTTTTTCCGCGCGGCCTGACCGCCCTCGATGAGATCGATGAGGCCACGCTCGGCATGCGGCCCAATCTCGGCCATCTCACCGCGCGGGAAGAGGTGACGAGCCTGCTCCGCCAGCTCAAGCTGCCGCTCGACGAGCGCGGCCGCCGCCGCGCCGCCAACCGGGCCGAGTGGTTCAGCCAGGTCGACAAGCCGCTTGAGGTCCACGACATCCTCGGCGCCTGACGCCTCGGTATCGCGCCAGTTCCAGCCGTTCCGGGTAATACCTGTCGCGGGAACCCGGCCCGCGTCCGGCGCGTTCTATCCTGCATCTACTGCGAAATCGAACCGAATCGAGACCGGTTGCGTCGAACGGTGACCTGCACCCTGACGTAGCGGTATGAGGATGGGGTGCTCACAAACCGTGTGCGACGCACAATGAAAGGGCTGCGGGCTCACAATATTTAGCCTTCCTGTCACGCTCCTGTGACATATATTAGGGAATAGGCGACCAGGGGCCGAAGAGCCCCGGAAGAACACGATTTTCAACAGGGATTCAGGCCGCAAAGCCTGAGGCTGAGGACGAAAATGAAGCGTGGAATTGCCGTTCTGGTTTCGGTCAGTGCCCTCTGCGGCATCGCCTATTTCACGGCGAGCAAGTGGGCGATCAAGCACGAGACCATCACCTTCTACGATGCCTCGCGCGACAACCGCCCGGTGCCCGTAGACATCGCGGTGCGCCGCGACAAGGAACTGCAGGCCAATGCCGGCATGATCACGCTGCCGGTCGCCGTGATCAACCACGGCAACACCGTCAAGAACACCGAGTACGGCTTCCTCGCCAACATCTTCGCCGCGCGCGGCTACATGGTCGTGAGCCCGCAGCATGATTTGCCGACCGATCCTCCGATGGTGACCAAGCCCGGCGAACTCTACGTCGGCCGGCTGCCGCAGATCCTGCGCGGCGTCGCCAACATCCATCTCGCCATGCAGGAGATGAAGAAGGTTCAGCCCAACGCCGACTATGACAAGGTGACCATGGTCGGCCACTCCATGGGCGGCGACATCACGATGTACTTCGCCAAGCAGTATCCGGACGAAGTCAAGAAGGTCGTCACGCTCGACAATCTGCGCGTGCCCTTCGTCACCGCCGGCAAGTTCAAGATCCTCTCGTTCCGCTCGCAGGATCCACAGTTCAAGACGGACGCAGGCGTGCTCCCGACCGACGAGGAATGCGAGAAGGCGGGCATCCAGGTCGTGAAGACCGAATTCCAGCACAACGACATGCGCGACACCGGTCCGGATGCGGCCAAGAGCTCGATCCAGAGCATGCTCGACAAGTTCCTGAACGCGACGGACAGCGAGGTGGCGCCGGTCGACACGCAATCGGCCCCGCCCAAGGTCCTCGAGCCTGGTCCGGTCGCCCTGATGGCGCCTGCCAAGAGCTGACGTACAAGGGCTGACGTACAAGAGCTGACATCGCCGCTCGACTGTAAGCCTCCGCCGGCGCCCGCCCGCGGAGGCTTTGCGCATTGACCGGGCCGCATGCGCTGACCACATTAGCCGTTCACGCAAGGTGCAAGCGATGTCGGGCGAACCCATCAAACCGCGCGGTCGCGATGCCGTCTCGGCGCAAGCAGACGGCGCGCTACCGCAAGCGGGGACCTCAACCGCGGAAGACATCGCCGCCTTCGTCGCCAAGGCGCGGGCCCTGTCACCGCATGCACCGGGCGCGAAGGGACGGCTGATCTTTGCGCTGGATGCGACGATGAGCCGGCAGCCGACCTGGGACATGGCCTGCGCGCTCCAGGCCGACATGTTTCGCGAGGCCGCGGCGCTCGGCAGTCTCGACATCCGGCTGGTCTATTATCGCGGCTTCAACGAGTGCCGGGCCACGGGTTGGATCTCCGACAGCGCCAAGCTGGCGGCGCTGATGAGCAAGATCGATTGCCGCGGCGGCGACACCCAGATTGGCAAGGTACTGAGCGAGGCCCGGCGCGAGGCGGTCGCATCCGGCGTGCGGGCCGTGGTCTTCGTCGGCGATGCCATGGAGGAAGAAATCGACCAGCTCTGCGCCAAAGCCGGCGAACTCGGCATGCTCAAGGTGCCGGTGTTCGTGTTTCAGGAAGGTCATGACGCCGTCGCCGAGCGGGCCTTCCGCGAGATCGCGCGCCTGACTGGCGGTGCCTGGTGCCGGTTCGATCCCGGTGCGGCGGCGCAGCTGCGCGAGCTGTTGCGGGCAGCTGCGGCCTATGCCGCCGGCGGACGTGAGGCGTTGCTGAAATTGGCTGGAAGCGTGAGCGGCGCGGCGAAGCTGATCAGCCAGCTGAAATAGCGGCCTGGCCGGCGGCAGTGAACGCCATGCTTTTTGACGAGAGGACGACTATATTCCGGCCATGACCCTGCTTGCCGGCGCTGTCGCTGTTATCACGCTTTACCTGCTGCTCCAGATGTTCCGCTCCGCCAATCCGGCGGTGCTGGCGCGCACCATCAAGTTCGGCGGCGGCGTGCTGGCGCTGGCGGTCGCAGCCTTCACGGGCTTGCGCGGCGAGCTGGCGGTTGCGATCCCCCTCGGAATATTTGGCGCCGGGTTGCTCGGCTGGACGCCGTTGGCGAATGCCGGCTTCGGCAATGTCGGAGGGCTGTTCGGCGGCGGCGCGACGCGCCCGTCCGGGCAGGCCTCGCGGGTGCGCTCGCCATTCCTGGACATGCGGCTCGACCACGACTCTGGCCAGCTTTCCGGCCAGATCGTCGCGGGGCCTCACGCCGGGCGCAGTCTCGATGAGTTCGATCTCGCCGGCCTGCTGGCGATGGTCCCGACCTTCGACGCCGAGAGCGTGGCCTTACTTGAAAGCTATCTGGACCGCCGGTTTCCCGCTTGGCGTCAGAACGCGCAGGGCGATGCGGCAGGGCGGCAGCGCCGCACGGCGGCGAGCAGCAAAATGACGGCGGAGGAAGCCTATCAGATCCTTGGCCTGCAGCCGGGCGCGGGGCGCGACGACATCAGCCGGGCCCACAAGGCCCTGATGAAGAAACTCCATCCCGACCAAGGGGGCTCGACGTATCTCGCTGCCCGGGTAAACGAGGCCAAGGATACTCTGCTTCGCACGCATAACGGCTAACTCCGGCACCACGCCACAAACGCCCGTACCGCGTGAGCTCCGTTTGCTCTGTGTCGCCGTCGCCCGCCTGTGTCGGCGTGGTCGATCCCCTCAAGCAAAGTTTTAACCGTAAATCCTTGACGAGAGGTTGTCGTGGAACAGCCTTGTCGTGAAACCGCTTCGGCATCACCGCAGCCCAAAATGAAAATGCCCGCGCAAGGCGCGGGCATTTGGTCTGCAACGGAGGAAGGAGATCAGTTGCGAACGGTGATGCAGGAGATCTCGGCACGCTTCAAGGTGCGGCAGACTGCTTCGGCCTGGTCGCGCTCGAGCCCGGCGAAGCGGGCGCGGTAGAGCTTGCGATTGTCCTTGGCGACAACGGGCTCGGTGAACGGGTCGGCCTTGCTGAGCAAGCCGCGCGCCGAGTTGCGGGCGGCATCGATGCGCTGCTGAGCTTCGTTCTCGCTATCGAGCGCGCCGACCTGGACGATCCAGCCGCTGTGGGTGACGGCTGGCCTGGTGGTGGCGCTCATCTGGATCGGCTGCGACGGCGGCTCGGCGGACGCGAGCTTCGGAGCGGCGGGAGCGGGCGCCGCGGCCGGCAGCACCCCGAGAATGCCGTTGCCGGTGCCGAAGCCGGCCGGCTGCCGAGGCAGTTCGGTGCGGGCAATCTCGGCCTTCGGCGCTTCCGGCTGGCTCACCGCCTCCGGCTTGTTGATGAGGTCTGCCCTGGCGACGATGGCGCCGGAGGTTTCCGCGACGTCCGAACGCGGCGGGATGGTGCTGGTGACCGGCGGCGCGACCTGAGCCGGGGCCGCAGAGGCGACCTTCACGGCGCCGGCCTTGACCTGAACCGTCTTGACCCGAACCGGCTTCATCGGCTCGGACGAGCCGGGGATGATGGAGAGCGGCTGGCTCGAGATCACACCATTGGTGAGCGGCGCAGGTTCGACCTTGGACTCCGTCGGCCGAACTTCGGGTTTGGGCTGAGCGGGCGGCATGGCGGCAGTCGCGGCGGCCAGCGTCGACAGACGCGCGGCAAGGCGTGACGGGGCAGCCTCGGGAGCAGGCGCTACAGCGGCCTGGACCTGCGGCGCGGAGCGGGGAGCATCCGATGCATCGGCGACGTCGGTATTGGCCTCGGCGCCGTTGCGCTCCGTGACTGCGGCGACGGTGTGGACGGTTGCACCCTTCTCGAGATTCTCGGCGAGCAGGTTGCGCATGATGGCGTCGCGCGAACCGCCGCTACGGCCGCCGAGCACAACGCCGATCAGGTGGCGGTTGCCCCGGCGCATCGAGGTAACGAGGTTGAAGCCTGAGGCGCGGGTGTAGCCGGTCTTGATGCCGTCCACGCCCTCGACGCTGCCGAGCAGGTGGTTGTGGTTGCGGATCGACTGTCCCCGCCAATTGAAGGTCGAGGTCGCGAAATAGCGATAGTAGCGCGGGAAGCGCTCCTGGATGGCGCGACCCAGCGTAGCCTGGTCGCGTGCGGTCGTGACCTGCTCGTCGTTGGGAAGGCCATTGGCGTTGCGGTAGACCGTCCGCGACATGCCGAGCGAGCGCGCCTTGCGCGTCATCATCTGGGCGAAGTCGTCCTCGTTACCGGCGATCGCTTCTGCGATCACCACGGCTGCATCGTTGGCTGAACGGGTGACGAGGCCCTTGATCGCGTCCTCAACGCGAATGGTCTGGCCGGCACGCAGATTCAGCTTGGTCGGATCCTGGTCGGCAGCGTGCTGGGACACCGGCATCTCAGTGTCGAGTTTCATCTTGCCGGATTCCAGGCGCTCGAACAGCAGATAGAGCGTCATGATCTTGGTCAGCGAGGCCGGATGGCGAATCCCGTCAGGACTTGTCGCCTGCAGCACCGCGCCGGAATTGCCGTCGATGATGATGGACGCGAATTTCGGGCTGGAGCTCTCGGACACATCGCGCTGGACCCGGTGGTGCGCGTAGTGTCGGCGATGGCGCCGCGCTTCGGCAGCATCGGTGGTGAAGATGACTGCGGTGGTGACCGTAAGAAGCCCGAAAACGCCAACCCGCGCCAAGCGCGAGGAAGACAAGTTTTTACGAAGCATGGAACCCCGTCCCCGTTTCTGACTTGATCACCGGCCCGTGAGGCGAAATTGTGCCCAATAAACCCGGGATCATTACCTGCTCAGGCTGTCCCTCCGCTGGTGTTCGCCGCGGGGGACGTTGGACCCGAGCCGCTGTTCTGGCCAAGGTGATGTTCTCAAACGGCTTTTGGCCGCTTGCGGAAGTGAACACGTCCAGGGAATCAGGGTAGGGGGCCGCGGTTTCCAAAAGCTTAAGGAACCCTTGCGGGAAACCCCGGGAATTTCTGCGATTTGCATCGAATTTTGTGCGATGCACAAGATTGTTGACTTTTTTGTGCGTTGCACTAATTTTGGGCGAAGTCAGGGAGCCGGGGCTTCCCGACGTGAGCCAGGGAAAAGGATTCCGAGATGTTCAAGGTTGAAGACTTTCAGAACTACGGGAAAGAGCAGTTCGAGCAGTGCGTTGCCTCCGCGACCTCGGTGCAGCACGGCCTCCAGGCGATCGCGAGCGCCTATGGCGACTATACGAAGAAGTCGTTCGAAGACACCAAGTCCTTTGTCGAGAAGCTTTCCGGCGTGAAGTCGCTGGACAAGGCCATGGAAGCACAGACCGATTTTGCCCGTTCCGCCTACGAGACCTTCGTTGCGGAATCGCAGAAGATCGCCGGCCTCTACAACGACCTCGCCAAGCAGGCGTTCAAGCCGGTCGAGACGATTGTGTCGAAGTTCACCCCGGCCGCTCACTAAACTCTCCGGGAAATCCTGGAAGCGAAAAGCCCGGCTGAACAGCCGGGCTTTTTTTGTGAGTGGCTCCACTTCCGCGTCAGCGCGAGACGTGGAGCTTGGAGATGGAGGTTCCGATCTGACTGAAAGCGGATGCGATCTGGCTGGAGCTCGTCAGCATGAAAAACTTGCTTGAGTCGCTCGCGCAGGCCGGCAGGACCGCCGATTGGCCAGCGCCATCCGTATCGATCTGCACGGTGTAGATGGTGACGCCTGAATTCTTGATGTTCGTGCACAAGGTGCTCATGCGGGCATCGACCTGTGTGCTCGTACTAGAGAAGTCACCGTACCAGCGGTTGCCGGTGTTCAGGCCGTCAGTGAACAGCACAATGATGTGCTGGTAGGTGTTGCCGGTGATCGATTCCGCCGGTGCATTGAGGGGAGACTGCTGGAGCAGCGAGAACCAGCCCCACTGCAGGCCGATGGTTTGGTTGGTTGCACCGCGCGCGGTCATCGAGTTGATCGTGTTGTTGACCGCAGTCCAGTTGTAGGTCAGGGGGAGGATCTGGGCTGTCGGGCACGATTGATCCTGATCCGCGTAGAAGGAGGTGGCGAGAGAGGAGGGCGCGGTCGAGGTGACATCGTAGTTGGAGCTCTTGTCGCGGTCGGTCACGCATCCGTTCCACAGTGTCTTGTCGATCGTAGGCGTGTGATTCCAAGTGTAGCCGTGCCCCACGCATTGGGCATAAGTCATCCAGTAGCCGCCGCTGCAATAGGTCTGCCAGGGATACGACGAGTTCGGATAATTCGTGGGGTCCCACTGGTCCCAGCGCAGCCAGCTCGCATTGACGTTGGACGTGCCGACATTGACATCGATCTCGAACGGAATGACGGAAATGTAGACGTCGCCGGGGTTGACGGCGAGATTAGACAATTGGGTCACGAGGCTCTTGGCGGCGTTCTGCAACGAGGCGAGCTTGTTGTAGTTGGCCATCGATCCGGTGTTGTCGAGCACCAGTGCGACGCGGAGCAGGTTGGCTCCCCAAGTGCTGGTCGCGGTCGCGCCGAAACCGAGGTTCGGAAATCCGGCGATCTTCATGAATTCGGTCGGGATGGATCCGGATCCGGTGACCTGGACCGTCGCATTGCTACTGCTGCTGGCGGCGGTGTAGGTCGCGGAGATCGAGAGGGATTGAGCGCTTGTATTGGTGTACAGGCCGGTGAAGTAGCTCTGTGCCTTTGAGCTGATTTGGGATGTCGTGATTGTGCCCGCCGACAGGTCCTTGGAGAGCATCAGAGCAGTGGAGTCCAGCGCCGCCTGCATCGCGGTACGGGCGTTGGCGGCCCGGCTGTAATCGATGGCGGCGCCTATGAAGGTCAACACCGGGACGAGCGCGATGGCGAAGATCACGGCGATATTGCCTTGCTCGGCTCCGGCAAAACGGGCGAGCTGTCGACCAATGCGGATGACGACGGACGAGCGACACATGGCGACCCCGAAATCTGTGACTTTGCCGGATTTTGCGCCACATCGTTGAATCGCCGGTAAATTGCACGCTGCAAAGCCGGAGGGACCACGGACCAAAAGGTCGCGCCCTGCACCGCGGCTGGGTTCCTGGTCAACGCGTTCTAAACAGGCCGGCCGGAAATTTTTGTCAAATCGGTCCGGATTGATTAACCTTGGTGGGGATCGCCCGGACCGGGAATCGGGACCGCCGCGAGCCGCATCGACCAGGTGGCACGCTTGCGGCGAGGCGGGAGGGGGCCCATATTGCTTGCGAGCGATCCGGCTTCGACCGGACCGGTTGGAAGCGGCGATCCAATAGGGCGGCGCGCCTGTGCGAGGCTCCGGGTGCGGAGCGGTGCGGCGGACCGTCTTTCGCTTCCGTGGGGAATTTGAACGCCTGTGCCATGCCGCAACTGACTTCCAGACTCGACCTGTCCGCCGCCGCCCACGCTCTCCGGATGAGCAATGATGACAACCGTGCGGGCGGCCCGTCCGGGCCGAACACGTCGGTCATCACCAAGGTCAAGCCCAAGACCAAGCGGCCGAATCTGTACCGCGTGCTGATCCTGAACGACGACTACACGCCAATGGAATTCGTCGTCCACGTGCTGGAGAAGTTCTTCAACAAGGACGTCGAGGCTGCGACCAAGATCATGCTGCACGTCCACCATCATGGGATCGGGGAGTGCGGCGTGTTCACCTACGAGATTGCCGAGACCAAGGTGACGCAGGTGATGGACTTCGCCCGCAAGCACCAGCATCCGCTGCAATGCGTGATGGAGAAGAAATAGGTCACGGCGCGTTCGAAGTGTAAGTAGCAGTGTGACCGCCGTGTGGCGCGCGCGACGCCGCTTGTAACCGGCAAACTACGGAAATCCACGCCCTCGCCAATCCCGCCCAAATCGGAACGGGTTTTGCATCGAGAATATTCCGGGGTGCGCAGCCGCCGAGTCGCGGAACCGGTCTTTTGCCGCGATCTTGTATAACTATATGTGACGAAGGTTGTTGTTGCCTGACCGGGCGATGGCGATCATGATGGTGGGGGCCATAGAGGACGCGAATGCCGACTTTTTCCCAAAGCCTTGAACAATCCCTGCATCGTGCGCTGGCGATCGCAAACGAGCGTCATCACCAATACGCGACGCTCGAGCATCTTTTGCTCTCCTTGATCGACGACTCCGATGCAGCCGCCGTCATGCGCGCCTGTAGCGTCGATCTCGACAAGCTCCGTACGAGCCTCGTCAACTATCTTGAGACCGAATTCGAGAACCTGGTGACGGATGGCGCCGACGACGCCAAGCCGACCGCCGGCTTCCAACGCGTGATCCAGCGCGCGGTGATCCATGTGCAGTCGTCGGGTCGCGAAGAGGTGACCGGCGCCAACGTGCTGATCGCGATCTTCGCCGAACGCGAGAGCCATGCCGCTTACTTCCTGCAAGAGCAGGACATGACGCGGTATGACGCGGTCAATTACATCAGCCATGGCATCGCCAAGCGGCCCGGCGTCTCCGAGGCGCGTCCTGTGCGCGGCGTCGACGAGGAGACCGAGACCAAGGGCAACGAGGATGCCAAGAAGAAGGGCGAGGCGCTCGAGACCTATTGCGTCAACCTCAACAAGAAGGCGCGCGACGGCAAGATCGACCCGGTGATCGGACGCAACTCCGAGATCAACCGCGCGATCCAGGTGCTGTGCCGCCGGCAGAAGAACAATCCGCTGTTCGTCGGCGAGGCCGGCGTCGGCAAGACCGCGATCGCGGAAGGCCTTGCCAAGCGCATCGTCGACAGCGAGGTGCCGGAAGTGTTGGCGGCCGCGACCGTGTTCTCGCTGGATATGGGCACGCTGCTCGCCGGCACGCGCTATCGCGGCGACTTCGAGGAACGCTTGAAGCAGGTGCTCAAGGAGCTCGAGGCGCATCCCAATGCGATCCTGTTCATCGACGAGATCCACACCGTGATCGGTGCGGGCGCGACGTCGGGCGGGGCGATGGACGCTTCCAACCTGCTCAAGCCGGCGCTTGCCTCGGGCACGATCCGCTGCATGGGCTCGACGACCTATAAGGAATATCGTCAGCACTTCGAGAAGGACCGCGCTCTGGTGCGGCGCTTCCAGAAGATCGACATCAACGAGCCGACGGTCGAGGATGCCATCGCGATCCTCAAGGGCCTCAAGCCGTATTTCGAGGACTACCACCGGCTGAAGTACACCAATGAGGCGATCGAGGCCGCCGTGCAGCTCTCCTCGCGGTACATCCACGACCGCAAGCTGCCCGACAAGGCGATCGACGTGATCGACGAGTCCGGTGCGGCGCAGATGCTGGTTGCCGAGAACAAGCGCAAGAAGACCATCGGCATCAAGGAGATCGAGACCACGATCGCCTCGATGGCGCGGATTCCGCCGAAGAGCGTGTCGAAGGATGATGCCGAGGTGCTCAAGCATCTCGAGCAGACCCTGAAGCGCACCGTGTTCGGCCAGGACAAGGCGATCGAGTCGCTCGCCGCCTCGATCAAGCTGGCACGCGCGGGCCTGCGCGAGCCGGAGAAGCCGATCGGCTGCTACCTGTTCTCCGGACCCACCGGCGTCGGCAAGACCGAGGTTGCCAAGCAACTCGCGGCCGCGCTGGGCGTCGAGCTGCTGCGCTTCGACATGTCCGAATATATGGAGCGGCATACCGTGTCGCGCCTGATCGGCGCGCCTCCCGGCTATGTCGGCTTCGACCAGGGCGGCCTGCTCACCGATGGCGTCGACCAGCATCCGCATTGCGTGGTGCTGCTCGATGAAATCGAGAAGGCGCATCCGGACCTCTACAACGTGCTGCTCCAGATCATGGATCACGGCCGGCTCACCGACCACAACGGCAAGCAGGTCAACTTCCGCAACGTGATCCTGATCATGACCACCAATGCGGGCGCAGCGGATCTCGCCAAGCAGGCGTTCGGGTTCACCCGCTCCAAGCGCGAAGGCGACGACCACGAGGCGATCAACCGGCAGTTCGCGCCGGAATTCCGCAATCGTCTCGATGCCATCGTCTCGTTCGGCCATCTCAGCGTCGAGGTGATTGGCACGGTCGTGGAGAAGTTCGTGCTTCAGCTCGAGGCGCAGCTCGGCGACCGCGACGTCACAATCGAGCTGTCCGAAGAGGCCAAGGCCTGGCTGATCCAGCACGGCTATGACGAGCAGATGGGCGCACGTCCCATGGCCCGCGTGATCCAGGAGCACATCAAGAAGCCGCTGGCCGACGAGGTGCTGTTCGGCAAGCTGAAGGGCGGCGGCCACGTTCGCGTCGTTCTGGTCAAGGACGAGGCCGACGAGAGCAAGGAGAAGATCGGATTCGAGTTCGTTGAGGGTCCGGTTACGCCGAAGCAGGAGAAGCTCCCGGGCGCCCGCAAGCGCCCGCCGGGCAAGTCGAAGCCGGGCGGTCCTGGCGGCTCGAAGGGGCCGACCTCCAAGGGGCCGCTGGTCAAGGTTTGATCGGCGTGTGGTGAAATCGAAAAGGCCGGCTGAAGAGCCGGCCTTTTATTTTGGGTCGCAGTTGGCCCTACGTTCCGGCCTCTGGCGCTGCCGCCGGCGGCCTCGGCTTTCTCGGAGCGGCGGGCCGCGCGCGGGCAGGGGCCGACGGCTGCATCGTCACGATGACCGGATTGGGCTTGTGATCGGTCGCAGCCCCGGTCGCGGCGTCGACGCCCATGCCAACGACGCCGCCCAGCAGAAGATTGCCCGCGAATCCGGCGGCCCCGCTGGTCTGGACGTCCCGGCTGAGCGGCACGACTTGCGGCTCATACCCTTCCTTCTGGAAGGTGATCGAAATGTCGGCGTTTCGCTTGACGACCACGGAGCAGGGCGTCGTGCAGGTGGTCGGAACCTCCATTCCGCTGACCACGGCTTCCACGCCCGAAGGTGTCGATGAGATGCTGATGTTTTCCGTCGTACCGCGCGTAACGGACGCGCAGCCGCCAAGCATGACGCTGAGCGCCACTATTCCAAATGAACGCATGAAATGCCCCTTGTCCCGCGGCGAGTGGAGCGCAACCGGAGCGAGAGGGCAATACGTCAGGCGTCCAAATGGTTAAACCACGCACAGGTTGTGTGGGAGATACCGAGAAGGCGGCCGTGGCGCGCTCATTCCCCTTTCATCCGCTGTCCTTCCTGAACCCGGACATGCTCGGCGCCGCGCGCGCCCGCGGGTGACAAGCGCAGCATGCTGAGCAGCGCGCCGCACAGGGCAAAACCGACGCCGGCGAGCAGCGCGATCCTGGTGCCCTCCTGCGGGTAGCGGCCGAGCAACAGTGCGACCAGCGCCGCGCCGGTGGTTTGGCCGAGCAGGCGGGCGGTGCCGAGCATGCCGCTGGCGCCGCCGGAGCGCTGACGCGGGGCGGCGGCGATCATGGTGCGGTTGTTCGGCGTCTGGAACAGGCCGAAGCCAAAGCCGGCGAGGGCCATGCGCCAGACGACATCGACGGCGCTGGGCTCGGCCGGCAGCATCGCCAGCGAGGCGAGCCCGCCTGCGAACAGCAAAAGGCCAATGCCGCCGAGCAAGCCGGCCGGATAATGCTCGACGAGGCGCCCGGCGAGCGGGGCGGCGAACGTCACCGTGATCGGCCAGGGCGTGATCAGAAGGCCCATATGCACGGCTGAATAGCCGAACCGACTTTGGAGGTAGAACGGGATCGCGACGAAGGCGAGCATCTGGGCGCAGAACGAGGCGACCGAGGTCGCGATCGACAGGGCGAAGATCGGGATGCGCAGGAGATCGATCGGCAGCAGCGGCACAGCCATATGCGTCTCGCGCCAGATCAGGGCAGCGCCCGCGATCGCGGCGACGGCGAATTCGATCATGCAGGTGAGGAGCGGCTCGCCATGGCCGACGCTGTCGACGGCGAAAATGCCGACGCCGAAGGTGACGGCGCTCAGGCCCGCGCTCTGCCAGTCGAATGAATGCGCCGCCAGGCGCGTGTGCGGCAGGCAGCGGGCGCCGAGCGCAACTGCAACTGCACCGATCGGCACGTTGATCGCGAACAGCCAAGGCCAGCTTCCCACTGCCAGGATACCCGAGGCCAAGGTCGGCCCGATCGCGGCCGAGACCGCCACGACGAGCGCGTTGCGCGCGATGCCACGCCCAAGCAGCGCATGCGGATAGGTGAAGCGCACCAGCGCGGTGTTGACGCTCATGATGCCGGCCGCGCCAAAACCCTGTATGACGCGCGCGACGGTCAGCAGCGGCAGCGAGTGCGCGATGGCGCAAAGTGCGGAGGCAACGGTGAACAGCGCAAGTCCCGCCAGATAGACACGCCGATAGCCGACGATCTCGCCGAGCGAGGCCAGCGGCAGCAGCGAGATGGTGATCGCGAGCTGATAGCCGTTGACGATCCAGATCGAGAAGGCAGGGCTGGCATCGAGGTCGGCCGCGATCGTCGGCAGCGCCACATTGGCGATGGCGCCATCGATCACGGACATGGTGATGCCGAGCGCAATGGTGAGGATGGCCCATCGACGCTGCGGCAGCGGCAGGCCATCCGCCTGCTCGATGGTGACTGTCGACATTGTGAGCGGCGTCTGGTTTCGCGAATCGAACTCTGCCAGGTGGCCGAGTATTGCGCCAACAGGGCAGGACCGCGATAGTTCCGGAGCCGCAATTACCAGCGCGCGGTCGCCTTGCCCCAGACATAGAGGGCAATGAGCCCGAGTGTCACCGCCGTCGAGAAGACCAGGATGGTGCGATCGCGGTCGATCCGCGTCAATTCGGTGCGGTTGAGATTAAGCACCATGAACAGGGCCTTCATGGCAAATCGGCGCATCGGCAGCCAAGCGAGGGCCGCAGGGTGCCACGGCCGACGCAAGCGGGCTTGATGCAGCTCAAGTGTCCTACACCGCCGGCGGATTACGGTCGATGAAGGTCGTGCGCTGGTGCCAATAGGGATAGGGCAGCGTCACCTGGCTGGCGGCATCGAGCTTTGCGACCTGGTCCTTGGTCAAGGACCAGCCGACCGCGCCGAGATTTTCGCGCAGCTGGGTTTCGTTGCGCGCGCCGATGATCAGCGTCGAGACTGTGGGGCGCTGGAGTAGCCAGTTGAGCGCGATCTGCGAGACGCTCTTGCCCGTCTCCTTGGCGATCTCGTCGATTGCATCGACGACACGGTAGACGTGCTCGTCCGGCACGGGCGGGCCAAACTCGGCGGTCTTGGGCAGCCGGCTGACCTGCGGCTTCGGCTGACCACGCCGGATCTTGCCGGTGAGGCGTCCCCATCCAAGCGGCGACCAGACCACCGCGCCGAGGCCCTGGTCGAGGCCGAGCGGCATCAGCTCCCATTCGTAGTCGCGTCCGATCAGTGAATAGTAGGTCTGGTTGGCGACGTAGCGCGGGAAGCCGTGCTTGTCGGCAACGCCGAGCGACTTCATCAGGTGCCAGCCCGAGAAATTCGAGACGCCGACATAGCGGATCTTGCCGGCGCGCACGAGCACGTCGAGGGTGGCGAGCACCTCTTCGGGCGGGGTGAAGGCGTCGAAGCCATGGAGCTGGAACAGGTCGATATGGTCGGTGCCGAGCCGGCTCAGCGAACCGTCGATGGCGGCGAGCAGGTGCTGGCGCGACGAGCCGATGTCGTTAGGGCCGTCACCGAAGCGGAACGACGCCTTGGTCGAGATCAGGACCTTGTCGCGGCGACCCTTGATGGCTTCGCCGAGCACCCGCTCGGACTCGCCGAGCGAATAGACATTCGCTGTGTCGAACATCGATACGCCGGCCTCGAGACAGATGTCCAGAAGGCGCCGCGCTTCGGTCGCGTCCGTCGTGCCCCAAGCAGCGAGGCGGCCGACGCCACCGAAGGTGCCGGTGCCGAGACTCAACGCGGGCACCATGAGGCCCGACCGGCCCAAGCGTCGGTATTCCATCGATTGGCTCCTTGGCTGGCCGCTGATTGATCACTGCGGCTCGGTGCCAAAGGATACCGCAAGCAGGCGCCGCGTCCTATCACGTGCGCACATAGCGGCCTTGCCTGAGAGCGGCCTAATCGTGCAGGCGCATGTCGTCGAATGCTGCATTGGCAACGTGCGAGCCGGGTGTCTTCACCAAGGATTGAGCTTCGAGCCTTGTTGCGGGCCCAGGGAAGCACGCTGGTTCGCTGTCACGCGTTTGCCGCGGCAGGAGCGTCAGGCTCCAGCCCACCAGGACCAGCACCGCGAGCCGGAGTGCGATCACACCCAGCAACAGCTCCGATCCGCCTATGGTGTGGTGAGTCCTCATGTGCGCCAGCCTGATCCAGGCCGCCAGGCAAGACAATCTGGAATTGGCGAGCATTGCCTTCGCTCGAAGCGAAGGCTCGTGGTGATAGCTGACTGGAACGAGATCTCAATGCCGCAGCTGCTCGGGGCGTCAGCCAAGCTGCGGCTCTATCACGAGGTGACAGTGGCAGCCGCCGCCGACGAACAATTCTTCGAATATCTGAACTGTCACCCAAAGACGGGGATGCTGGCGGCCGTGAACACCGCCGGCGCCTGATCGACTAGGTTATGCAATGACCGAGCAAGTCCGGATGCGCCGCGCAGATGTGGTGCGCGCCGGCATCCCGCAGCTCGGCCTCGCTGCCATAGCCGTAGAGCACGCCGATGGCGGTCATGCCGTTGGTGCGGGCGCCGACCACGTCATGGCTGCGGTCGCCGATCATGATCGCGTTGTTCGCATCGACCTTCGTCTCGTCCAGCGCATAGCGGAGCAGGTCGCGCTTGTCGACGCGCGTGCCGTCGAGCTCGGAGCCGAACACGCGCTCGAAATACGGTTTCAGTCCGAAATGATCGACGATGCGCGTGGCGTAGACGGCGGGCTTGCTGGTCGCGACGAACATGCGCTGACGTGTCGCTGCGAGCGATGACAATGTGTCCGCAATTCCGCTGTAAGCCTCGTTCTCGAACAGGCCGATATCGCTGAAGCGCTCGCGATAGAGCAGGAGCGCGCGGTCGGCGAGCTCATCGGTTCCGGTGAGTTTTCTCAGGCTCGCAAGCAGCGGAGGGCCGATGCACCAGGTCAGTTCGTCCTCGCTCGGCACCGAAACCCCGAGCCGCTCCAACGCATACTGGATCGAGCGAGTGATCCCGGGCTTAGGGTCGGTCAGCGTTCCGTCGAGATCAAAAAAGATTGTCACCATCAGGCGGGACCTGCGTTGATACTGCCGTATGTTGCTAGTTGGCTGGGGTTCCAAGTCAAGGTCCGATTTATCCGATTGCGACGATGCCATGCGAATAGCTCGGGTTATCGCTGTCTTGTGCCTGGCCCTCGTGCTGTCGCCGGCGCTCGCAGAGGAGACGTCGCCTCCCGACGTACCTGCGAAGGCCGAGGGACCAGCGAAGCCGGTGGAAAAGCCGAATGACGCCCGCGAGAGTGACACGCGGGAGTCGATCTGCTTGATCGTGGAGGCGGCGGCACGCGACAACGACCTGCCGCTGGAGTTCTTCGCCCGCGTGATCTGGCAGGAAAGCCGCTTCCACGCCGATGCGGTCGGGCCCATGACGCGCAGCGGCGAGCACGCGCAGGGGATCGCGCAGTTCATGCCGGGCACCGCGAGCGAGCGCGGACTGCTCGATCCCTTCAATCCGGTGCAGGCGTTGCCGAAATCGGCGGAGTTTCTGAACGAGCTGCGCAACCAGTTCGGCAATCTCGGCCTGGCGGCCGCTGCCTACAATGCGGGGCCGCGCCGGGTGCAGGAATGGCTCGATGGCACCGGCGGAATGCCGGAGCAAACCCGCAACTACGTTTACGCAATCACCGGCACCAGCGTCGATGCCTGGGCCAAGGCGGGCAGCACCGGCAAGGGACCGCCGAGTTCGCCGCCGACGAGCTGCCGTGATCTGATGGCGTTGCTCAAGCGTGCTCCCAACCCGTTCGTCGCCGAGCTCGAGCAGCATGTGGAGCTTGCCGCCGCAAAGGTCTGGGGGGTGCAGCTCGCGGCCGGCTTCGACCGCAACAAGGCGTTGGCGATGTATTCCCGGGCCGTCACGAAACTGAGCGCCGTGATCGGCGAGCGTGATCCGAGCCTGCTGAGCTCGGTGATGCGCAGCCGCGGCACGCGTGCGTTCTACCAGGTGCGCATTGGTGCGGATACCCGGGCCGAGGCGGATGATCTGTGCAACCGCATCCGCAAGGCGGGTGGCGCCTGCTTCGTTCTGAGGAATAGGGGTGTGAGGGGGTAGGCACTCCCGTCATTCCGGCGCGCGACGAAGAGCTTCGGAATCCATCGTGCAGCGATCTCTGTGGCGCAATGGATTCCGGGTTCGCGCCAAGGCGCGCCCCGGAATGACCGCGGTGGGTGTTTCACGCATGCCAGCCCCGCCGCGGACTTCCTTGACGCAGACCGCCGTACTGCCCGTTATGCGGGCACGATTCCTCACCCGGCCAAAACTCCCGTGGCGCTTCCTCCGCTCGATTCCCCTCAATGGCAAAGCCCGTGGCGCGCCTTTGCGTGGGGATTGCGCTCGATCACGCAGACGATCCTCACCGTCGTCCTGTTCGTGACCTATCTCGGCATCGGCGCGCTGGCTCATGACACCCATTTCAGCCTGATCTGGGCGCTCTGCTCGACGCTGTTCGTCTGGGCGGGGCCGGCGCAGATCATCTTGATCACCACGCTCGGCTCGGGCGCCACCATCGTCCAGTCGGCGATCGCGGTGACCGTCAGCGCCATCCGCCTGTTTCCGATGGTGGTCTCGGTGCTGCCGCTGATGCGCACGCCGAAGACGAAACGGCGCGAGCTGATCTTCGCCGCGCACCTCACCGCGGTGACGCTGTGGGTCGAGTGTCATCGCTTCCTGCCGCAGGTGCCGCGCGAGCGGCGGATCGCCTTCGTCCACGGGCTCGGCTGCGGCCTGGTCTCGGTGTGCCTCACCGCCAATACGGTCGGCTATTTCCTCGCCGCCAACCTGACGCAGACGCTTGGTGCGGCGATCCTGCTGCTCACACCGCTTTCGTTCCTGTTCTCGACCGCACGCAACAGCCGCGAGGTTGCTGATGTCGTGGCGCTGACACTCGGGATACTGCTTTATCCGCTGGCGGCGAAGATGAACTCGGGTCTCGACATCCTCGTGAGCGGCACGGTGGCGGGCACGATCGCCTATGGTGTGCATTGGTGGCGGGAGGTGCGCGCGTGAGTCTTGCGCAAGCGATCGGGGACTGGCACGCGCTCGCCGTGCTGTTCGTCGCCGGCGTCGTTCCCAACCAGATCTGGCGCATGCTGGGCCTGTGGTTCGGCGGCGGCATCGACGAGGGCTCCGAGCTATTGGTCTGGGTGAGGGCGGTCGCCACCGCGATCCTGGCCGGCGTCATCGCACAGATCGTGGTCGAGCCGCCCGGGGCGCTTGCGAGCGTACCCGATATCCTGCGCTATGGTGCGGTCGGCGCCGGGCTCGTCGTCTTCCTGCTGACGCGCCGTTCGATCTTTGCGGGTGTGGTCACGGGCGAAGTCTTCATGCTGGCCGGCAAGTGGTGGTTGGGCTAAAACCGCCGGCGAACAGTAGGGATGGACATATGGTTCGCGAACAGGAGCTCCGCGAGGGCGAGGTCGCTATCGAGCTGCCGCCGACGCAAGATGCCGGACTCGTCTTCATCGGCCGTATCCGCACGCCCTGGACATCGCGGCTGGAGACGCCGCGGCAGGGGCGTCAGGACGGCCCGATATGCCGCCTCGAGATCTTCGAGCCGTTCGTGCCGGCCATCAAGGGCGTCGATTTCTACAGCAATCTCGAAGTGCTCTATTGGCTCGACAAGTCGCGCCGGGACATCATCCTGCAGAGCCCGAAGAACAACGAGAAAACGCGCGGCACGTTCTCGCTGCGCTCGCCGGTGCGGCCCAATCCGATCGGCACCTCGATCGTGAAGCTGGTCGGTATCGAGGGCAACGCGATCCTGGTGCGCGGGCTCGACTGTATCGACAATACGCCGCTGATCGATATCAAGCCGGATCGTTGCGAGTTCACGCCGCTGGCTGCGCCGCAGAAGGGCGATTTCGAGACCGAGTGAGGAGCGCTCCGCTCTAATCCCGTCATTGCGAGGAGCTCTTGCGACGAAGCAATCCAGACTGCCTCCGTGGAGGGATTCTGGATTGCTTCACGGGGCCTGTCATCGGGCCGCGCTTGGCGCGGACCCGTTGGCTCGCAATGACGATGGATGCGGCGCCGCCTACCCCGCCTTCAGCGCCGCGGTCAGCTTCGCCGCGTGCTCTCGCAGCACCTTGTCGTCTTCCTTGCGGCTCGCCGGCGGCAGCATGGCGACGCCGTCGTGGCGCGGCATCACGTGCATGTGGAGATGAAACACCACCTGTCCGCCGGCAGGCTCGTTGAACTGCTGCACGGTGATGCCGTCGGCCTCGAACGCCTTCATCGCCGCGGCGGCGATCCTGTGCGCACCGCGGGCGACATGGGCGTAGTCGTCCGGTTTGATGTCGAGGATGTTGCGGGCAGCGACCTTCGGGATCACCAGCGTGTGACCGGGTACGCGCGGCATGATGTCGAGGAAGGCGAAGACGTGCTCGTCCTCGTACACCTTGTAGCAGGGCAGTTCGCCGCGCAGGATCTTTGCGAAGATGTTGTTGGCGTCGTAGGCGGTCATGATGGCTCCTCGGCGGCTCCTCGAGATTTTGCGCTTACTGTCACCAGCAGCGGCGAGGCGTCAAGGCGCCTCGTCGCCGCCTTTGCGGAACGGACCGAGCTCGGCGAGCTCACGCCCGGCCTCCGCGACATAGGCGCGCTCGCGCTTGAGGTAATCATCGATGGCGCGGCGCAGTCCGGGATCGGCGATGAAATGGGCGGAATGGGTGGTGCGCGGCAGGTAGCCGCGCGCGATCTTGTGCTCGCCCTGCGCGCCGGCCTCAACATGCTTCAGGCCGTGTCTGATTGCGAAGTCGATCGCCTGATAATAGCAGACCTCGAAATGCAAGAACGGATGATGCTCGACCGCGCCCCAGTTGCGGCCGAACAGCGTGTCCGAGCCGATGAAGTTGATGGCGCCCGCGATCCAGCGATTGTTGCGGCGGGCCATCACCAGCAGCACATCCTCGCTCATGGTTTCGCCGATCAGCGAGAAGAACTCGCGCGTGAGATAGGGGCGGCCCCATTTACGCGAGCCGGTCTCCATGTAGAATTCGAAGAAGGCGTCCCACGCATCCTCGGTGATGTCTTTTCCCGTGAGCCAGTGGATCGTGATGCCGGCGGCCAGCGCATCGCGCCGCTCGCGCTTGATCGACTTGCGGTGGCGGGAGTTCAGCGTCGCCAGGAAATCGTCGAAGCTCGTAAAACCCTCGTTGTGCCAGTGGAACTGCTGGTCGGTGCGCTGGAGGAAGCCGTGCTCGGCGAGCAGCTTCCATTCGTCCTCGCGCGCGAAGGTAACATGCACGGATGAGGCTTTGCTGACGCCGCACAGCGCCACCAGCCCGCTCGCCAGCGCGTCTGTGATGCGCTCGCGGTCGACACCGTCGCGAACCAGCAGCCGCGGTCCCGTTGCCGGGGTGAAGGGAACTGAGACCTGAAGCTTCGGATAATAGCGTCCGCCGGCGCGCTCATAGGCATCCGCCCAGCCGCGGTCGAAGACGTATTCGCCTTGCGAGTGCGATTTCAAATAGCAGGGCACAACGCCGGCGACGCGGCCGTCGAGCTTGGCCACGAGGTGGCGCGGCCCCCAGCCGGTGCGGATCGTTGCCGAACCCGATTTCTCGGCCGCGGAAAGAAACGCGTGCGAGACGAACGGGTTATAGGCGGGTCTTGAGAGCCCGAGAGAATCGCCTGGAGGAGCGGATGAGGTTCCCGCGCCATGACCGTTGCAAGGCTTCTCGTTAAAGGTCTTGCCGGGGTTGGCGCAGGCGTCCCAATCCTCGGGCGAGATGTCGCCAATGGACGGTACGGCCTCGAGCGTAATTTCGGATGATGCCATTGCGCCCAAGATCGTGCATTGCAGCAGCGACTTCAAGGGGCGGGAACACAGGTCGGGCGGTCGCCACCGCCGTCATTGCGAGCCAACGGGTCCGCGCGAAGCGCCCGATGACAGGCTCCGCGAAGCAAATCCAGACTGTTTCCGCGAAGGGATCCTGGATTGCTTCGTCGCAAGTGCTCCTCACAATGACGAGGAGGGAGGGGCGCCCTATGGCACGAACCCCTCGAAGATCATCTGGTCCGCATAGCGCCCAACCCGGGTCCTCTGCTCTGGCGTGCGCACGGTCCAGCCGAGCAGGGCGCAGCCGAAGACGTTGCGGGCGATCCAGGGGGCGGGGGCCGGGAGGTGGTCGACCTTGAAGGCGACGAAGTGCGGCTGGGTCTGCAAGCCGTGCCGCAGGTAGAGCATGCTGTCGCGCTGCTTCTGCGTGAGCTTGGCCCAGTACTCGTCCTCATAGGTCCGCTGCGCGACGATGCCGCGCGGGCGGTCGGGCAACAGCTCGCGCAGCGCGAGCACCTGGTCGGGATCGAAGGACATGCCGACCGCCGGGCCATCATAGGACGCCAGCACCTCCGCCATTCGCTTCACCAACTTGCGGTCACCGCCAAAGTGGCTCTTCACCTCGATCACCAGCGGCACGCGGCCGGCGACGAGGGCGCAGAGGTCGGACAGCGACATCATTCGCTCGTCCGTGTCCTTGAATTTGAGGGCTTTCAGCTCCGCGGCGGTTTTCGAGATGACCTCGCCGGTGGCCTCCGTGAGGCGGCCGAGCGCATGGTCGTGATGCACCATGGCCTCGCCGTCGGCGGAGAGCTGGATGTCGACCTCGACCGAGAAATTGCCTGTGATCGCAGCCTGCACCGCGCCCGGCATGTTCTCGACGATGCCGCGCGAAATGTCATGCAGGCCGCGATGGGCGACCGGCCGGGCTGTCAGCCAATCGGGAGCGCGCATGCGCGTCAGGCGACCTCGAACACGCCTTCGACCTCGACCGCCGCATCCGCAGGCAGCGAGGCGACCCCGACGGTGGTCCGGGCATGGCGGCCCTTGTCGCCGAAGGCGGCAACCATCAGGTCGGAGGCGCCGTTGAGCACCTTCGGCCCGTCCAGGAAGTCCGGCGCCGAGTTGATGAAGCCGCCGAGGCGCACCACGCGCACGACCTTGTCGAGATCGCCGAGCGCTGCCTTGACCTGGGCCAGCAGGTTGACGGCGCAGCCGCGCGCGGCGGCCGCACCGTCTTCGATGGAGACGCCCGCGCCGAGCTTGCCCTTGGCGATCAGCTTGCCGGCGGGGTCGAAGCAGACCTGGCCGGAGACGAACAGCAAGTTGCCGGTGCGCACGAACGGGACGTAGTTGGCGACGGGGGTGGGAGCCTCATGTAGCCTGATGCCCTGTTCCGCCAGTTTCTGCTCGACCGTGCCCACCATGTCCGACCTCGTTGTCCAAAAATCATTGCCCCCGGCGCGTCCGTTAGAACGCCGGGCGCGACCTGTTTCGCCCATCGTGCCGCCACATGCAAGCAACCCAACCAGACCGGGGCTGCGTTTTGTTGAGGCGGAGCAGCAGGTTCAGCGCGAGTGCCGCAACTTTACGTGAAATGGCCTCAGTTGCGACGCAATGGAACGGTCATTAAAATGTCGAATCTGCGCTTTCCTCAGGGAACAGACATGGTGCACCTTTTCCGGACTTCGCTCGGTGTGATGGCGCTCGCCGCGGCCAGTGTCGGCCTTGGTGGCGGGGCTCTGGCCGCCAACGGTCCGTTTCTCGCGCACCAGGCGCTCTATGACCTCAGCCTCGTCAAATCGCGCTCCAATTCGGTCAACAGCGCACGCGGCCGGATTCTTTACAACTTCACGGGCAGCGCCTGCGAGGGCTACACCTCCGAGTTCCGTCAGGTCTCCGAGCTCGACAGCGGCGAGGGCAAGGTCACGCTCAGCGACCTCCGCTCCAATTCCTGGGAGGACGCCGCGGGAAAGAGCTACCGCTTCAAGATCGAAACGCGCATGAACGAGGCGGATGCCGGCCGCGTCGACGGCTCGGCCGAGCGCGACGGCGACCATATCAATGTGAAGCTGAAGCTGCCGGCACCGAAGACCTTCACCCTCGACGGCAAGATCGTATTCCCGACCGAGCAGATCCAGCGCATCATCGCCGCAGCCAAGGAGGGCAAGTCGCTGCTCGAGCTCTCCGTCTATGACGGCTCCGACGACGGCCAGAAGGTCTACAACACGCTGACCGTGATCGGCCAGCCGATCCCCGCCGACCGCGCCACGCCGTCCGATCCGTCGATCTCGGACGAGCATATGAAGTCGCTGAAGCGTTGGCCTGTCACCGTCAGCTATTTCGACCGCGACGCCCAGCAGAAGGAGGGCGAGCAGACCCCGGTCTACGCGATGTCGTTCGAGCTCTACGAGAACGGCGTCTCGCGCCAGCTCGTGCTCGATTACAACGATTTCGTCATCTCCGGCGCGATGGGCAAGTTCGACGTGAAGGACAGCAAGCCCTGTAATTGAGGGGCAGTCTCTCTTCCGTCAATCCAACGGGTCCGCGCGAAGCGCGGCCCGATGACAGGCTCCGCGAAGCAATCCAGAGTCCGTCCGCGGGAAGATTTTGGGGTGCTTCCTCGCTTCGCTCCTCGCAATGACGGGGCTGGCTCTCCGCTTACTCCCCAGCTACGCTCGACAACCACGGAACTCAGGGAGGCAACCCGATGCCCAAGCTCGACCATCTCCGCCCCAGCGGACTGCATCACAATCCCGCTTATTCCCACGTCGTCACTGCCACGGGTGCGCGCACGATCTACATCTCCGGCCAGGTGTCTGTGGACGAGGAGGGGCGGATCGTCGGCGAGGGCGATATCGCGGCGCAGACGACGCAGGTGATGCAGAATCTCGGCCTCGCGTTGAAGGCGGCCGGCGCGAGCTATGCGAATATCGTCAAGATCACGACTTTCGTGGTGAACTACAAGCCGGAGTTGCGTCCAGTCATCGGCAAGGCTCGCTCCGCCTTCTTCGAAGGCATGGAGCCGCCGGCATCGACGCTCGTTGGCGTCTCCGCGCTCGCTGCACCGGAGTGGCTGATCGAGATCGAGGCGGTGGCCGTCGCGGATTGACTCCGTAGCCCGGATTGCGCTGCCAGCGTAATCCGGGCTACGAATGCTTCGCTTCTGACATCTCTCGTAGCAGCACCATCGCTTTATCGGCCAGGTCGGCAGGCACGAAGAGAGATCGTGATGAAAGGCCGACACGGCGTTCACGCTGATGCCGGCTTCGGCCAGACGCGTCGTGATTGCAGCCAGGAAGCCCACCGCATCGAGCGCGGAGTGAACTGACAAGGTGATCAGGCGCGATGGAAATTCATGGCGTAGTCCGGCGCGTTCGGCCTCCTCGTGCAGGATCACCAGCGTTGTTCCTTCGCGCTCCCGGAACGTCAGCATCGGGTGAATGGTGGCTGGAATGCTCGCACCCGGTGCAAGCGTGCAAAACACGAAGATGCCGTCCAGGATCTCCGGCTTCATGCTAGTCAGCAGTGCGTCGAGATCGCGTTCGCCTGTCACGGTGCCAGTCCCGAGATCGTTTGAGCGCCTGCGAAGCTATCTGCGCCAGGGGCTGTAGAAGTCACAAGCAACATACCTTTGTATATCTCCTCTAATCCTTCTCATGCGCTGACCTTACGCTGGTACAATTGAGCGACGGCGGCAGATTCTTACAATTCGAGTCCGCTCGGGTCACTGCGAAGAGGCTCAAATGAACGTCGTCATTCGGAAGCTCAACGGCTTGTGGCACCTCATCGTCGGGTCTTGTCAGATCCGAACGCCGTTCCTGGAAACCCAGGATCGACAGTTGGTCGTTCAGTATGCCCGGCGCGCCTATCCGGGTGCACGGATCTTCGAACGCGACTGACTAAAGCAGACTAGATCACTCCTGCGCCTTCTCCGGCCCTTCATACGCAATGCCGCGGATCACCGCGGTGCTGCCGAACTTCTTGCGCAGGCTGTCGACCGCACGTTCGGCGTGAGCGGCGCGGCGGTCGAGCATGTCGGTGTCGTCGCTCGTTGATCCCTCGCGCAGCGCGCTGACGCCGGCGCCCATCAGGCGGAAGGCGGTGCCGTCGATCTCTTTCGCCAGCATCTCGCGGCAGATCGAGAAGATCTTTGCGGCAAGCTGCGTCGGCGCTGCGATCGACTGCGAGCGGGTGCGCTGGCGAAAATCGGCGGTCTTCAGCTTCAGCGTGACGGTCGAGCCGGCAAGCTCGCTGTTCTTGAGCCGCGACGACGTTTTCTCGCACAGCCGCCACAAGATCTTCTCCAGCGTTGCGAAATCGCGGATGTCGGTCTCGAAGGTGGTCTCGCTGGAAATGGTCTTGGCGCCGCGATCAGGCTCGACGCGACGGTCGTCGATGCCGCGCGCGAGCCGCCACAGCCTGCGGCCGTCGCTCGGAAACTGCCGCATCATCTCGATCTCGTCGGCCTTCTGCAGGTCGGCGATGACGCGGAAGCTGCGCTGCACGAGGCGTTCCTGCGTGGCGGGGCCGACGCCGAAGATGAAGCCGACCGGCTTTTCCGCCAGCATCGAACGCGCTTCCTCCCGATCGAGCGCGGCAAAGCCACGGGGCTTGTCGAGATCGGAGGCGATCTTGGCCAGGAACTTGTTGCAGGACAGGCCGACCGAGACGGTGATGCCGATGTCGCGCTCGACGTCGCCGGCAAAGCGAGCCAGCACCTTTGCCGGGATCATGCCGTGCACCCGTTCAGTGCCGGAGAGATCGAGGAAGGCCTCATCGATCGAGAGCGGCTCGACCAGAGGCGTCAGCGCCTGCATGGCCTGCCGCACCGCGCGGCCGACCCGGACATATTTCGCCATATCCGGGCGGATCACGGTCGCATGCGGGCAGGCCTCCAACGCCCTGAACATCGGCATGGCCGAGCGCACGCCATAGGTGCGCGCGATGTAGCAGGCGGCCGATACCACGCCGCGTTTCCCCCCGCCGATGATGACGGGCTTGTCGGCGATTTCAGGGTTGTCGCGCTTCTCGACCGCTGCGTAGAAGGCGTCGCAGTCGATATGGGCGATGCTCAGGCCTGCCAGTGCGCGGTGGCGGACGAGGCGAGGGGATCCGCAGGCGGAACAGCGTCGCACCCCCATATCCAGGTCGGCCAGACAATCCCGGCAGAAGCAGCGGGGCCCGGCCGCCTCTGGGTCGCTCACGGCACGTCGCGCTCCCAGGAGGGGTCGCCGAGCGCGTCGCCGAGGACCTGCCGCGCTGCGGCGACGTTGGTCGGATGCAGTTCCGCGGAGCTGGCAAAGGCCTTCACCGTGGCATCGTCGCGCAGCACGAAATCGAGCACGCTGAGCAGGAAGTTCGGGTCCGCGGCGGCATTGCGGAGGGTCTCCGGACCGACCCCCGTCTCGGCCAGGAACAGGCCCAGCCGCTCGGGCTCGCCGGCGATGAAGGACAGGGCCTGAATCGCAACGATTTCAGCGACTTCGCGGGGGTTGTGAACAGGCTTTTTCACGGGGACGGTTTGCCTTTCCGTTAACTTTCGGTCTCTAATTTGGAATCATCATGCCCGAGTCTCGTCCTCAAGTCTTCCGGCCCCAGACAAGCAACTGGAAACCACACTGCAGAAAGTCGGCCCTCGGGTTTAACGAAACTCAAGCGAATCTGAGGCTAGTTTGAATCCAGTTTTCGAAACGCCGGGAAGCGGCGTCTGAGGCGTCACATGTACCGGTCCTTCGGACCAATCAGGAGGGCGGGATGGCTAAGACCGTCCTGATCGTGGAAGACAACGAGCTCAACATGAAGCTCTTCCGCGACCTGTTGGAGGCGCACGGCTACCAGACCACAGGCACCAGCAACGGCTACGAGGCGCTCGACCTCGTTCGCAAGATGCGGCCCGACCTCGTGCTGATGGATATCCAATTGCCGCAGGTCTCCGGGCTCGAGGTGACGCGCTGGATCAAGGACGATCCGGAGCTGCGTACCATTCCCGTCGTCGCGGTCACGGCCTTCGCGATGAAGGGCGACGAAGAGCGCATCCGCGAGGGCGGCTGCGAAGCTTATTTATCCAAACCGATCTCGGTCGGGAAATTCATTGAGACGGTCCGGCGTTTCATCGGATAGGAAGTGAGTTCACAGTGTCCGCGCGTATCCTGGTCGTCGACGACGTCCCCGCCAACGTCAAGCTGTTAGAGGCCCGCCTCTCCGCCGAATATTTCGACGTGATGACCGCCTCGAACGGCACCGAGGCGCTGGCGATCTGCCACCGCGCCGAATGCGACATCATCCTGCTCGACGTGATGATGCCGGACATGGACGGTTTCGAAGTTTGCCGCCGCCTCAAGACCGATCCGGCCACGCATCACATCCCGGTCGTGATGGTTACCGCGCTCGACAGTCCCGCCGACCGCAATCGCGGGCTGGAAGCGGGCGCCGACGATTTCCTCACCAAGCCCGTCTCTGATGTCGTGCTGATCGCGCGCGTGCGCTCGCTGACGCGGCTGAAGATGATGACGGATGAGCTGCGCATGCGCGCCATCACGTCGCTCGAGATCGGCATGCAGGCGCCCGAGCGCAGCGCCGTCGCCGATACCGGCAAGGGCGGCCGCATCCTCCTGGTCGACGACCGCGAGTCCTCGTACGAGCGGCTGGCGACGATCCTCGCCGCCGAGCACACCATCGACGTCGAGCCGAATCCGACTGAGGCGCTGTTCCACGCCGCAGAGGGCAATTACGATCTCCTGATCGTCTCGCTCGACCTCAACAATTTCGATGGCCTCAGGCTCTGCAGCCAGGCGCGCTCGCTGGAGCGCACGCGCCACGTGCCGATCCTGGCGATCGCCGACCCCGAGAACTCGACGCGGCTGCTCCGGGGCCTGGAGATCGGCGTCAACGACTATTTGCTGCGCCCCATCGACAAGACCGAGCTCCTGGCGCGCGCCCGCACCCAGATCCGCCGCCGCCGTTACACCGACCATCTGCGCGACAACGTGCAGAACTCGATCGAGATGGCGATCACCGATGCGCTCACCGGCCTGCACAATCGCCGCTACATGGAGAGCCATCTGGCAACGCTCGCCGAGCAGGCCGCGACCCGCGGCAAGCCGCTGGCGCTGATGATCCTGGACATCGACTACTTCAAGTCGATCAACGACAATTACGGCCACGATGCCGGCGACGACGTGCTGCGCGAGTTCGCGGTGCGCGTGCGCAAGTCGATCCGCGGCATTGATCTGGCCTGCCGCTACGGCGGCGAGGAGTTCGTCATCGTGATGCCCGAGACCGATCTCCACGTCGCCGGCATGGTCGCCGAGCGCCTGCGCCGCTCGATCGCGGGCGAGCCGTTCGCGATCCACAAAGGGGCCAAGCGCATCGAGGTCACGATCTCGATCGGCCTGACCACGCTGGAGCAGAAGGGCGAGGCGGTCGCCGACGTCCTCAAGCGCGCCGACACCGCGCTCTACCGCGCCAAGCACGACGGCCGCAATCGCGTGGTGTCGCACGCGGCGTGAGCGGCCGCCCGCAAAGTTTGCGAAAACAACCCCATGCACAGTAGCCGGCGCGAGCCGGATCAATGGGTTACGCAGGTGGCGCGATGGCTTGCGTCGGCGGCAGCGTCATTTGACCCGTCGGGCAAAACAGGAGCATATTGGTAGGGTCGCGGCGGTGCCACAAACGCCGCTGTCATTCCCCGCGAAAGGCGGGGAATCCAGTACGCCGCGGCGTCTCGGTTCCAGCCTCGCTGTCTCGGAATACTGGATCACCCGCCTTCGCGGGTGATGACACCGAATAGGGCGGTGGCAGTGATCATTGTGGCGCGCGCTTGCGCCCCTTCACCTGCTTCACCGCATCGCCGCCCACATCCACCCCCGCATTCCGCAACAGCACCTTCGCAGCTTCCTTCGCGGCCCTTGCCATCGCGGGGTCATCACGCACGAGGTCCTGCGCGATGGAGCCGTCGACCAGCAGCACGAGCTGCGTCGCGAGCGCCTCAGCGTCGCGAACGCCGAGCTCGGTCAACCGCTCGCGAAACCAGAGGCGGCGGCTTTCCTTGAAGGCGATGGCGATCTTCTTCACGGCGCGGTCGGCGGGGCCGAGCTCGGCGACCGCGTTGACGAACGGGCAGCCGCGAAAATCCTTGGCCGCAAAGCGCCGCTCCAGCGAATCGAAGGTGGCGAGGATCTGCTCGGCTGGCGGCTTGTCGGAAGGGCGTGCGCTTACGAAGCGGCGCTCGAGGTACGCCGCGATCAGGGCGTCCTTGGACGGGAAATGGTTGTAGAGCGTGCGCTTGGAGATGCCGATCTCGGCCGCGATGGTGTCGACGCCGATCGCGCGAATGCCTTTCAGATAGAACAGCTTGTCGGCGGTCTCGAGGATCCGCTCTTTCATCGTCTGTGGTTTGGGCGGGGGAGCCATGCGGTGGCGCGCGTCCTGTTCGCTTGACAGCATCCGGCGTTCATAGCCTAAGTAAACAGGTCTGTGTAACCAAAATCAACGGCAAAAGCAGACGTCGGCACGCGTGCCGCGCCCAAAAGGGAGAAGAAGAATGCCCCTGTTGCAGGTCCTGCGTCCGACATTGCCGATCCTGATCGGCGCCTCGATCATGCTGACGCTGAGCATGGGGCTGCGGCAGTCGCTCGGCATCTTCATGCAGCCGCTGACGCATGACATTCACATTTCGATCTCGGATTTCACGCTGGCGCTGGCCGTGCAAAACCTTGCCTGGGGCTTCCTCCAGCCGCTCGCCGGCGCGATGACGGTGCGCTACGGCTTCCGTCCGATCATGATCGTGGGCGCGCTGATGTACATCGTGGGCCTCGCGCTGATGGCGACCGCGCACGGCATGATCAGCATCATGATCGGCGCCGGCGTGCTGATCGGGACGTCGCTGGCCTGCACCGCAGCGGCGATCGCGATGTCGGTCGCGGCGCGCGCGGTCCCCGAGACGGTGCGCTCCACGGTGCTCGGCATCGTCTCCGGCGCGGGCTCGCTCGGCGCGCTGCTGTCGGCGCCGATCGGGCAGATGCTCAACGAGGGCTTTGGCTGGCGCATCGGGCTGGCCGGTTTCGTCATCATGTCGGTGCTGATGATCCCCGCCGCATGGTACGCCGGGCGCGTCGACCAGATCCCGCTGCCCAAGC
Organism: Bradyrhizobium sp. STM 3561; assembly: GCF_045571455.1. Taxonomy (NCBI): domain Bacteria; kingdom Pseudomonadati; phylum Pseudomonadota; class Alphaproteobacteria; order Hyphomicrobiales; family Nitrobacteraceae; genus Bradyrhizobium; species Bradyrhizobium sp. STM 3561. The sequence continues at coordinate 3,557,326 of NZ_CP120695.1, read as the reverse complement.
CGGCGGCCGACGAGATCGACGATGCCACGGCCGCGACGGCTGCGAAAACCGCGTTCGGCAACGTGTCCTTCGTCGTGATGACCTGCGCCTATCTCGTCTGCGGCATGCAACTCGTCTTCCTGACCACGCATCTGCCGTCCTATCTTGCGATCTGCGGCCTCGATCCGATGCTGAGCGCGCAGACGCTCGGCATGATCGGCGGCTTCAACGTGCTCGGCTCGCTGTTCTTCGGCTGGGCGGGCCAGCGCTGGAACAAGCTGGCGCTGCTTGGCGGCATCTACATCCTGCGCTCGCTGGCGCTCGCCGGGTATTTCATGCTGCCGGCGACGCCGTTCTCGACGCTGCTGTTCGGCGCCATCATGGGCTTCTTGTGGATGGGCGTCGGCCCGCTGGTCGCCGGCGCGGTCGCCGAGATGTTCGGCTTGCGCTGGCAGGCGATGATCCAGGGCCTCGCCTTCATGAGCCACCAGATCGGCAGCTTCCTCGGTGCCTATGGAGGCGGGCTGCTCTACGACGCGCTCGGCTCCTACACCATGGCCTGGCGAATCGGCGTGGCGCTCGGCCTTGCCGGCGGCATCGTGCAGGTGGCGTTCGCGCTGGTCAGGCGGTCGCAGCCGCCGGTATTGCGGACGGCGTAAGGCGAGCGTGCGCTTGCTATCGTCAGCTTGCGAGGTTCGAGCGGACGCCGCGTTGGTTGGTTCGTGATGGGCCGCTTGCGGGAGAGGTGAACGAGCCGCGGCAATCGATTCAACCTGAAGTCATTCCGCCCTAGCCGGATAGGGCAAGACACGATGAGATTGGATCAATCGCCATCGCGCTTCAGGTTGTTGTATGCGCAGACGCGGCGCCATCGTGTTTGCTCCCCGTTCCGACACGTGCGGCTTGGCCACCTGTTTCGGCGCATCGACATTTGTGGTTGCGCAATCGAAGATTGAGGCGACCACTGCCCAATCGATTGGCCATGGCGGTCAGGAGAAAGTGGAGCACGTCAATTCGTTCTCGTGCCCCGGACGCAGCGCAGCGCTCGAAGCGGAGCGGCTGGGCCTGATATCAAACCGCCGCCCTTCGAGGGCCGCTGAAACCTCAGGGGCCGCCAAAAGAAAACGGGGCCCGCAAGGGCCCCGCAAAACTTCAACGCTTCGCCGATCTTACTTGATCTTGGCTTCGCGGAATTCGACGTGCTTGCGCGCGACCGGATCGTACTTCTTCTTGACCAGCTTGTCGGTCATGGTGCGCGAATTCTTCTTGGCGACGTAATAGAAGCCGGTGTCGGCCGAGGACACGAGCTTGACCTTGATGGTGACCGCTTTGGCCATGTTCTGAACCTCAGAGAATTGGGGAATCTCGAGCCGGCCAATCGGCCCGCGTTGGCCGGCAACCTAGCCAGAAACCGCCTGATGTCAAGGTTTTACGCCCGGAAAACCGCTCAAATCGGCCCGATCAGGCCTCGAAGAAGCGGTTTTTCGGCCGCGGCAGGCCCAGATTCTCCCTCAAAGTGGCCCCTTCATACTCTTTGCGGAAAATCCCGCGCCGCTGCAGCTCCGGGACGACCTTGTCGACGAAATCGTCGAGGCCGGCGGGGAGGAACGGGAACATGATGTTGAAGCCGTCGGAACCGCGCCCGACCAGCCATTCCTCCATCTGGTCGGCGATCGTTTTGGCGGTGCCGACGAAGGACAGCCCGCCATAGCCGCCGACGCGCTGGGCGAGCTGACGCACGGTGAGCTTCTCACGGGCGGCGAGATCGATCATGCGTTGGCGGCCGCTCTTGCTGGCATTGGTCTCGGGGATCTCGGGGAGGGGGCCGTCAGGATCGAAGCCGGAGGCATCGGTGCCGAGGATGACGGAGAGCGAGGCGATGGCGCTGTCGTAATGCACGCGGCTGTCGAGGAGCGCGCGCTTTTCCTTGGCTTCATCGACGCTGTCGCCGACCACGACGAAGGCTCCGGGCAGGATCTTGAGGTGCTCCGGATCGCGGCCGACCTTTTCCATACGGCCCTTGATGTCGGCATACAGCTTCTGTCCGTCGGCGAGGCTGCCGCCGCCGGTGAACACGGCTTCAGCCGTTTCGGCGGCGAGCTGCTTGCCGTCTTCGGAGGCACCAGCCTGCACGATCACCGGCCAGCCCTGCACGGGGCGGGCGATGTTGAGGGGACCGCGCACTTTGAAGTATCTGCCCTTGTGATCGAGCACGTGCATCTTCGCGGGATCGAAGAACAGGCCGCTCTCGACGTCGCGCACGAAGGCATCGTCGGCGAAGGAATCCCAGAGGCCAGTGACGACGTCGTAGAACTCGCGGGCGCGCTTGTAGCGCTCGGCGTGCTCCATGTGGTCGTCGAGGCCGAAATTCAGCGCCGCGTCCGGGTTCGAGGTGGTGACGATGTTCCAGCCTGCGCGGCCGCCGCTGAGATGGTCGAGCGAGGCGAAGCGGCGCGCGACGTGATAAGGCTCGTCGAAGGTGGTCGAGCCCGTCGCGATCAGGCCGATGCGGTCGGTGACCGCCGAGAGCGCCGACAGCAGCGTGAACGGCTCGAACGAGGTCACGGTGTGGCTGCGCTTGAGCGCGTTGATCGGCATGTTCAGCACGGCGAGGTGATCGGCCATGAAGAAGGCGTCGAACTTGCCGGCCTCGAGCTTTTGGATCAGCTGCTTGATGTGGCCGAAGTTGAAATTGGCGTCGGGCCAGGCCCCGGGATAGCGCCAGGCGCCGGTGTGGATAGAGATCGGGCGCATGAACGCGCCAAGCTTGAGTTGCCGTTGTGCCATCGCCCCGTATCCGTTCTGGGTGTCGTTCGCAAAGACATAGGCACGCCTGGGAACTGCGCCATTGGGGGAGGCGGGAAGAATTTTTTGTTTTTCGATCAACTCTCAGCACGTTCGCGTCATTCCGGGGCGCCGCGTCGCGGCGAGCTACGACGCGCAATTGCGCATCTGAGAATCCATCAAGCCGTAGACCCTGAGAGAAACTACTGCCCCTGGGCCCTTTGATCGAAGGCGCTCAGCACGGCGAGCGTCATCGCGGTGACACCGGTCTGGATGGTCGGTTTCGGCACCGGGGCAAATTGCGGCGAGTGGTTGCCGGGAAGTGGCGGAGCGCTGCCGTTACGCGCGGCGGCGACGCGGTCGGGCTCATAAACGCCGATGTTGAAGAACATCGAAGGCACGCCGGCGTTGACATATTCCGAATAGTCTTCGCTGGTCGTGTTCGCAGGGCTGACGTTGAACTTGTCGCCGAAGGCCGCTTTCAGCACCCGCTCGGCCTGGCCGACGACAGCAGCATCGTTCACCACCGCCTTGGTACCCTCGTCGAGATGGATTTCGGGCGCCGGCGCATCCGCCATCGCCGCCACCGCCTTCGCCGTCCGCTCGATCCCGGCTAGCATCCTCGCGCGCACCTGCGGCTTGAAGCTGCGGATCGTGCCGATCACCCTGGCCTCGTCGGGAATGATGTTGCCGGCGGTGCCGGCATGGATCGCGCCGATGGTAACAAGGCCGAATTCGGTCGGGTCCTTCTCGCGGCTGATCACGCTCTGCACGTCGACGACGAAGCGGGATGCCATCATCACGGGATCGATGGTCGCCTGCGGTATCGCGCCATGGCCACCGCGGCCGACAAATTTGATAAAGAGCCCGTCGACATTCGACGATCCGACCCCGACCCTGTAGGTCACGGAGCCGTAGGCTCCACTGCCGTCGTGCAGGGCAAATCCCGCATCGGGCTTCGGAAAGCGGGTGAACAGGCCATCGGCGATCATCGCTCTTGCGCCCGCGACCTCTTCCTCGGCGGGCTGCGCAATGAACATCAGCGTACCGTGCCACTGGTCCTTGATGCCGACCAGGGTTTTCGCCGTGCCGACCCAGCTCGCCATGTGGATGTCATGGCCGCAGCTATGGGCGACGAACGTCTCGCGGCCCTGCCAGATCTGCTTGTCACGGCTGGCATAGGGCAGGCCGGTCTTCTCCTCCATCGGCAGCGCATCGAGCTCGGTACGAACCATGATGGTGGGACCGTCGCCGTTCCTGTAGAGGGCAACAAGGCCGGTCTTGCCGACGTGCTCGGTGACCTCAAAACCAATCGCACGCATCTCGGCGGCCAGTTTCGCCGCGGTCTTCTCCTCCTGGAAAGCAATCTCGGGATGGGCGTGGATGTCCTTGTAGAGCGCGTCGAGCTTCGGATACTGGCTCTCGAAGGAAGTCTCGATGGTTTGCTTCAATTTGGCGACGTCGAGCTCCGCATGGGCAGGCGGCGAGAGCAGGCCGCACAACGCCACGGAAGCGAGCAGAGGCCTTACGAACCGCGTCATCCGATCCTCCAGTCGTTCAAGCGCCCTTCACCTAGCACATCTCGTCGTATCTTGCCGCAATGGAAAATGGAAGAACGGTACCGGCGCATCGCGGCGGAGCGGGGCCGGTCGCAAGGCGTCGGACGCGCCTCATCGCACCAATCCGCCCTTCGCCCCAACCAAGCCAAAACCTGTGAGGAGCCCCGACATTGCAGGCACAATGACAGTGGATGGCGGCATGATTCGCATCGACCGGCCCATGCCCTGGGTCGCCAGATCGTAATCACCAGACAATTCGGCCTGTTGAATATCCGCTCATCGCGCGATCTCGCCGACTATCACTTCATCAGCATCACCGACGACTATGATACGGATCTGACCACCGACGACGTCAATCTCTGCGGCAACAAGGGCACCGAGCCGATCACGCTTCAGACCTTCACCAGCGAGGAGGCGGACAAGCTCGCAAACGAGCTCGGCCGCATCCTTAAGCTGCCGGCGCGCGACTATGTCGGCTCCGAGCCGGATGAGAGCTGATCAAGGCCTGGTTGCGACCCGCTCCGGAAATTGTCATCCTCGTGGCCGAACAGCGCGATGGAAGGCCATGACCTCTGTGAATAATCCCATTCCCGCGCTTCTGCCGCGCGGCAAGGGCCACCAGTTTCTCTTGTACGGCGACTCCTGTTCGGGCGTGCCCGGTGCCTTGCACGAAAGGACCTTCGCTTCGGTCAATGCAGTCGTGCAGCGCCTGAAGCCGCAGCCTGATTTCATTCTCTTTCCGGGCGATGAGATCATCGGACTCACGCCGGACCCGGACGCTCTGCGTGCGCAGTGGCGTTACTGGCTGGACACGGAAATGGCGTGGCTCGACCGTGCGGCTATTCCGATCTGGCACACCACCGGCAACCACACGACCTACGACGCGATGAGCGAGGCGGTGTTTCGCGCAGTGCTGGACCTGCCGGACAATGGGCCGCCCGACCAAGCCGGACTCTCTTACTACGTACGGCGCGGCGACCTTCTGATGGTGTTCGTCAACACGCTCTGGAGCGGCCTTGGAGGTGAGGGCCATGTCGAGCTGGCCTGGCTGGAAGCGACGCTCAGAGACCACGGTGATGCCCGACATAAGCTCGTCCTGGGCCATCATCCGGTGTTTTCCATCAACGGCTTTACCGGGACGTATCAGCGCGAGATCGGCCACGAATACGGCCGCCCGTTTTGGGACATTCTAGTGAAGGAGAATGTGCTGGCTTATCTGTGCAGCCACATCCTGGCGTTCGATGTCCAGGCGCATCGTGGTGTCCTGCAGATTTGCACGGCGGGCGCAGGGACGGCGCACAGGATGCCCGAGGGCGTCGAGTATCTGCATTGCGTTCAGGCCGCGCTCGACGAGGAAGGCCTGCGCTATCAGGTGCTCGATATCGATGGCGTCGTCAGGGAGAGGCTGCAATGGCCGCTGCCCGATCCCGCCGGGTGGAGAGAGTTGCGGCTCGGAGATGTCGAAGCACCGTTCAAAGGACAAGTGAAGAGCGGACGCCGGATCGAGCTGAGGCTTGCGGGGCAAAGCGCTGCAGCCGACGTCGCAACGGCTCAGACGATTTTCACGGCTTTCGAACCTGGTTCGATCGCCCCGTTCTGGCTGGGGCTTCGGGGACCGCGGCAAACCCTGACGGCCATCGTGGGTGGTCAGCCAGGGCGAAGCCCGACCTATTGGTTCGGACCTGATCTTCCGCCGGGCGAGGGTTTCGATATCTACGCCACGATCTACCCTGATATGGGCCCCGGCGGTCTCTTGTACCGCCGGCACGACTGCACGCGCTGGTCGTCCTTCACCTCCGCGACGGCGCGGGGGCTGGAACAGCTGTCGTGGCCCCGGCATTGGGCAATCGGCCACGGACAGGGCGGCCGCGAAGACCGTCCCTTCAGAGGTGCGGCGTTGAGTGTGCTCATCACGCCAGAGGGGTGCTGATGACGGCGCGCCGAAGTGCGGCGACATCCGTCATGTCAGCTCAAAATATCCTTCTGCATCTTGCCGCCGTAGAAATGGAAGAACGGCACCGGTGCGTCGTGGCGGAGCGGACCGGTGGCAAGGCGGGTGTGGAGCTCGTTGAGCACGTTGCGCGTCATCGGGTGCAGATCGGCGAGCGGCTTCGAGCCGAGCTCGACCCAGACCAATTCGACCAGCTCGGCATCGGCATGGATCACGCCTTCGACGCGATGGGTGATCGCGGAAGCATCGGCGGTGAAGAAGCGCGTGTCGAAGCGCTTGACGCGGCCGGGCGGAGTGATCGCGCGCGCGATCAGGAACAGGCCGGAGGGATCAGGCAACAGGCCCGCATCCGCGAACGGCTTCCAGGGACCCTCGAGCTTTGCCAACTTTCCTTCCGCCTTGCGGCCGAGGCAAAGACCGGTCTCCTCGCAAGCTTCGCGGATCGCGGCAATCGCCAGCGACTTCGCGCGCGAGGCCGGTGTCTTCGGGCTGCCCTTGGCGAGATTGGCCTCCAACTCCGCGGTGATGGGCGCCGCACACGGCACGCGATGATCGGCCTTGTCGACTCGGCCGCCGGGAAAGACGAATTTTCCCGGCATGAACACCACCTTGTCATGGCGCTTGCCGACCAGCACTTTCGGCACGGCGCCGCTGCGATCGACCAGGATCAGCGTCGCCGCATCCCTCGGGCGGAAATAGGGATGGTGGTCGGCTTCCTTCTCCTCGTGAACCCTGGCCTTCTCCGCAATTTGCGCAATATCCGTCATGTCCTCACCCGAACTGTTCTTGCTTATTTTGCTTACACTGGCGGAATACCATCCGGAGGGTTCTCGTCAAACCCGTGCATGCGCAGAGCCCATTGCAAGCCGACCACAGCTCCCTTGACGGGCTGCAACAGCGCGAGCGAGGCGACGAAGGTGAAGGGTAGATAGGCAGCGAAGCTGAGCCAGACCGGCGTCGAATAATTGGTCTCGATCCAGAGGATGGCCGGCACCACGATGTGACCGACGATGACGATGACGAGATAGGCGGGCAGATCGTCGGCGCGATGCGGCGTGAAATCGAGACCGCATTTGGCGCAATCGTCGGCAGTCTTCAGGAAGGCGCGGAACAACTTGCCCTCGCCGCAGCGCGGACAGCGGCCGCGAAAGCCGCGCTTCATGGCCGCCCACACGTCGCGCTTCTCGACGAGACCGCTTTCGCGCGTCCAGATTTTTGGGGCCGTGCTCGTGGTCACCATGCCTTGCCCTTCTTGCCTCTTCCCTTGTTCTTTCCTTTGGCGTTCCTCTCCTTGCCGGACTTCTGCTTCTCCGGCTTGCGTTTTTGCTCTGGGCTGCGTCCGGGACGAGCCTTTGATGATTTGCGCTGCGGACGGAACGGCCGGCGCTCGCGTGGGCCGCCCTCGCTCTGTGACGACAGCAGCTCGAAGCGCAACGCGCCGGCGATTGGGGCTGCTTCGACCAAGCGGACGTCGACTACATCACCGAGCTGGTACATGGTGCCGCTGCGCGTGCCGACCAGCGCGTGACGGCTCTCGTCATAGTTGAAATATTCCGTGCCGAGGGATCGGATCGGGATCAATCCGTCGGCGCCGGTCTCGCTGAGCTTCACGAACAGGCCGGCGCGGGTGACGCCGGAGACGCGGCCCTGGAAACTGGCGCCGATGCGGTCGGCGAGGTGATGGGCGATCAGGCGATCCACGGTCTCGCGCTCCGCCTTCATCGCCCGCCGCTCGGTCAGCGAAATATGCGCGGCGACTTCGCCGAGACTTTCCGGCGTCTCGCTGTCGGGCAGGGCGCCTTCGCCGAGGCCGAGCGCGCGGACCAGGGCGCGGTGCACGACGAGATCGGCATAGCGGCGGATCGGCGAGGTGAAATGCGCATAGCGGCGCAGGTTCAGGCCGAAATGACCGTAGTTCTCCGCGGAATATTCCGCCTGCGCCTGGGCCCGCAGCACCACCTCGCTGACCAGCGGGTAATAGTCGTGGCCTTCGAGCTGGGCCAGCACGCGGTTGAACATCGTCGGACGCAGCGCGCCCGATTTGGCGAAGGGGACGTCCAGCGTATCCAGGAACTCCGCGAGCGCGTGGACCTTCTCCAAGGTCGGCTCGTCATGCACGCGGTAGATCAGCGGCAGCGATTTCTTCTCCAGCATCTCGGCCGCGGCGACATTGGCGAGGATCATGAACTCCTCGATCAGCTTGTGCGCATCGAGCCTTTCGGGGATGACGACGCGGTCGACCGTGCCGTCGCTCTTCAGGAGAATCTTGCGCTCGGGCAGGTCGAGATTGAGCGGATCGCGCTCGTCGCGGGCGCGCTTGACGCAAGCATAGGCGGCGTAGAGCGGCTTCAGGATCGGATCGAGCAGCGGGCCGGTGGTGTCATCGGGCCGACCCTCGATCGCAGCCTGCGCCTGCGCGTAGTGCAGCTTCGCCGCCGAACGCATCAGGATGCGGTGGAAGCTGTGCGAGCGTTTCCGCCCGTCCGGGCCGATCACCATCCGCACCGCGAGCGCGCCGCGCGGCTCGCCCGGCACCAGCGAGCAGAGATTGTTGGAGATGCGCTCGGGCAACATCGGCACGACGCGGTCGGGAAAGTAGACCGAGTTGCCGCGGTCGAGCGCGTCCCGGTCGAGCGCGGTGCCCGGGCGGACGTAGAAGCTGACATCGGCAATGGCGACGTTGACGATGAAGCCGCCCTTGTTGTTGGGATCGTCATCGGCCTGCGCATGCACCGCGTCGTCGTGATCCTTCGCATCCGGCGGATCGATGGTCACGAGCGGGACGTCGCGCCAGTCCTCGCGTCCCTTCAGATTGGCGGGCTCCGCGGCTTCCGCATCGCGCATCGCGGCGGAGGAGAATTGCAGCGGGATGTCGTGGGCGTAGATCGCGATCAGGCTGATCGCCTTCTCGGATTTGACCGAGCCGAGCTTCTCTTTCACGCGACCTGAGGCGAGGCCAAAGCCGCGCGAGCGGACGATGTCGACGCTGACGAGGTCGCCGTCCTGCGCGCCCTGGGTGTCGGTCTTCGCGATGTTCAGCTCGCGGTCGGCGAACTTTTTGTCGACGGGGACGAGCCGCCCGCCGCCTTCGGGAAGGCTGCGGAACACGCCGAGGATGCGGCTCTTGGCCTTGTCGATGACCTTGATGATGCGGCCGCGATAGGCGGGGCCTTCTGTCTCGTCGGTGCGCTCGACGCGTAGCAGTGCGCGGTCGCCGACGCCGGCGGCGGTGCCTGGCTTGGGCCGGCGCGGCATTTCGATGAGGATCTTTGGCGGCTCGCCGCTCTCGACCTCGTCCCATTCGGCGGGGGAGGCGATCAGCTCGCCGTCGCTGTCACGGCCGGTGATGTCGGCGAGCAGGATGGGCGGCAGCGCGTCCGGCTCCGAGACCTTGTGGCGCTTCTTCTTGATGATGCCGTCGTCGGCGAGCTCGCGCAGCATGCGCCTGAGCTCGGCGCGATCGGCGTTCTTCAGGCCGAACTCGCGCGCAATTTCGCGAGTGCCGACCTTTCCTGGATTTGCCTTGATGAAGGCGACGATGGCGTTCCGATCGGGAAAGCCATGGTCATTCTTGCGTTTCACTTAACCTCTAATTCTTGCCGGCACTCTTCTTGGCCGGAGCCTTGCTGGCGGTTGCCTTGGTCGGCGACGTCTTTGCCGTCGACGACACGGCGGCGCGCGCCTTGCTGGTGGATTCGGTTTTCGATTTGGCCGCGGCTTTCTTCGCGGCCGGTTTCTTCGGCTTTGGCGCGGCGTCCTCGCTGTTCGCAGCCTTCTCCGCAGCTTTCTCCGCAGCTTTCTTGGCCTTGGCAGGCTTGGCTGCCTTCGTTGCCTTGGTCTTGCCGCCGCCCTTGGCCGCGCGCTCGTCGATCAGCGCGATCGCCTGCGGCAGCGTGATCGCGTCCTTCTCGATCTCGCTCGGGATCGTCGCGTTGACGCCACCGGCGGTGACGTAGGGTCCATAGCGCCCGCTCTTCACGGTTATGGTGCCGAGCGAGGGATGATCACCGAGCGCCTTGCCGGGATCGGCGCCGAAGCGGCGGCTCGGGCCCTTGGCGGCTTTTTCCGCGATCAGCGTCACCGCGCGGTTGAGGCCGATGTCGAAGACCTCGTCGCCGGCTTCGAGACTCGCATAGGTCTTGTCGTGCTTCACGAACGGCCCGAAGCGGCCGAGCCCGGCGGTGATCGGCAGACCCGTCTCCGGATGCTTGCCGATCTCGCGCGGCAGCGACAACAGCTTCAGCGCGAGCTCGAGGTCGACATCGCTGGGCGAGGTGCCCTTCGGAATGCCTGCGCGCTTCGGCTTTTCGCCTTCCTCGTAATCCTTCTGCTCGCCGAGCTGGATGTAGGGGCCGAACCGGCCCGCCTTGAGCCAGACATCCCGACCGGTGTCGGGGTCCTGGCCCAGCGAGCGGTCGGCGGCAGCCTCGCCATCGGCGGCGAGCTGGCGGGTGTAGCGGCATTCCGGATAGTTCGAGCAGCCGACGAAGGCACCGAACTTGCCGGCCTTGAGGTTCAGCCGGCCGGTGCCGCAGTTCGGGCACTGCCTGACATCGCCGCCATCGGCGCGGGGCGGATAGATGTGCGGCCCCAGCATCTCGTCGAGAACGTCGAGCACCTGCGCGACGCGCAGATCCTTGATGTCGTCGACGGCGCCGATGAAGTCGCGCCAGAAATCCTTCAGCACCTGCTGCCAGGAGATCTCGTTGTTGGAGATACGGTCGAGCTGTTCTTCGAGCGCGGCGGTGAAGTCGTATTCGACGTAGCGGCTGAAGAAGCTCTCCAGGAACGCGATCACGACGCGGCCCTTGTCCTCGCCATGCAGGCGCTTCTTCTCCAGCTTCACGTAGCCGCGGTCCTTCAGGACCTGGAGGATCGAGGCATAGGTCGAGGGCCGGCCGATGCCGAGCTCTTCCATGCGCTTGACCAGGGAAGCCTCGGAGAAGCGCGGCGGCGGCTCGGTGAAGTGCTGGGTGACGGAGAGGCTCTGCCGTTTCACGGCCTCGCCCTGGCTCATCGCGGGCAGGCGGCGTGCATCCTCGTCCTCCTCGTCGTCGCGGCCTTCCTGGTAGAGCGCGAGGAAGCCGTCGAACTTCACGACCTGGCCGGTGGCGCGCAGCTCCAGCGTCCGGCCGCCGGCCTTCGCCGTGATGTCCACCGTGGTGCGCTCGAGCTCGGCCGATTCCATCTGGCTCGCGATGGTGCGCTTCCAGATCAGCTCATAAAGCTTCGCCTGATCGGCATCGAGCTTGCGGCTCATGCTGTCGGGGCGGCGCGAGAGATCGGTCGGGCGGATCGCCTCGTGCGCTTCCTGGGCGTTCTTGGCCTTGGCCTGGTACTGGCGCGGCGCATCCGGCACATAGGCGTTGCCGTAATCCTCGCCGATCACCTTGCGGGCCTGGGTGATCGCCTCGGGCGCGATCTGCACGCCGTCGGTACGCATATAAGTAATGAGTCCGGTGGTCTCGCCGCCGATGTCGATGCCCTCATAGAGGCGCTGGGCGATGCGCATGGTGTGCGCCGGCGCAAAACCGTATTTGCGGCTGGCCTCCTGCTGCAGCGTCGAGGTGGTGAAGGGCGCCTGCGGATTGCGCCGGGCGGGTTTTGCATCGACCGCCGTGACGGCGTAGGTCGCCAGCTCAAGCGCCTTCTTGAAATCCTCGGCTTCCGCGCCGGTGCCGATGTCGAGGCGCTGGATCTTCTTGCCGTCGGCGCCGACGAGGCGGGCCTCGAAGGCTTCGCCGCGCGGCGTGAGCAGGGTCGCGATCAGCGACCAATATTCCCGCGGCACGAACTTCTCGATCTCGAGCTCGCGGTCGCAGACGAGGCGTAGCGCCACCGACTGCACGCGCCCGGCCGAGCGGGCGCCGGGCAGCTTGCGCCACAGCACCGGGGAGAGGGTGAAGCCGACCAGATAGTCGAGGGCGCGGCGCGCCATATAGGCGTCGACCAGCGCGCCGTCGATCTGGCGCGGATGCTTCATCGCGTCCGAGACCGCCTGCTTGGTGATGGCGTTGAACACCACCCGCTCGATCTTCTGATCCTTCAGCGCGCGCTTTTCCTTCATCACCTCCAGCACGTGCCAGGAGATGGCCTCGCCCTCGCGATCAGGGTCGGTGGCGAGAATCAGGCGGTCAGCACCCTTCAGCGACTTGGCGATCTCGTTGAGCCGGCCGGCCGCCTTGGGGTCGACCTCCCAGATCATCTTGAAATTGGCGTCGGGGTCGACGGAACCGTTCTTCGCCGGGAGATCGCGGACATGGCCGAACGAGGCCAGAACCTCATAGGACGAGCCCAAATATTTGTTGATCGTCTTGGCTTTCGCCGGCGACTCCACAATGACGATATTCATTTAGTTCCAGTGTCTTACGGGAAAATCTGGGGCCGAAAACGAAAGGACTCGGGTCGGCCGTTTCGACCCGAACATGGGTGGTGAGCCGGCCCCTGTCAAATCGGGGGCTGTTGAAACCCGCTGGAGTGGGCAAAATTTCATATCGAGAAAGTTGCAAAATACCACCTTGGAGTTGCGGTGCATGTCGACGTAATGTTTCCGCGGGGCATGGATTCGGGTGGGGTCTGGTGACTAGGCCAGGAAAGAAACGGGCGCGCACCGGATCAGGCGCGCGGGTGGGCTCGCGTCACGAGGAACCGGGAGAGGGCGGGGCAGATGAGGCGGTCGCCTTCATCGCCGAGCAGGTGGCTGTCTTGCGCAAGCTCGCCGAGCGCCACAAGCTCGATGTGCTGCATCATCTCCTGGGGATGACGCAACTCGAGGCCGATGAGCATCTGCGGCTGCGGACCAAGCGCAAGCTGTCGTGAGCAGTCCGGCCAATATCGCCCTGTCATCCTTGTGCGCGAGTGGCGCGATGCCAGGCATCGCGCCGGAAGCCTCGAAGAATGAACGGCCGAGGTGCCAGCCGGGCCGTCACCCTTCGAGGCTCGCCGAAGGGGCGAGCGCCTCAGTGTGACGGTGACCGATAAGAGTACGCTGAAGCAATCCAGACGGTCTCGGCGGAAAGACTGGATTGCTTCGCTGCGCTCGCAATGACGGTGTCGTGGCAGCGCACCGTCATCCCACTGACCGCCGGCGCAGTGCCGGCCGCGGTTTCACCATCGTGTCCGCCGGGCTGAGCAGGCGGCCGTCCTCGGCGCGCATTTCGAGCTTCTTCACCGGGCGGCCCTTCTCGCGATCGACCAGGATCGTCGCGATCTCTTCGGGGTGGTCGTCGAACTCCTCGCTCCATTGCCGGAGCGCGACCAGGATCGGGAAGGTGCCGCGTCCCTTCGGCGTCAGCACATACTCTTGATATGCGCTGCCGTCGGAGGCGGGGGCGGTTGCCAGGATGCCGTGATCGACCAGCGCGCGCAGCCGGGCCGACAAAATGTTCTTGGCCATGCCGAGCTTGCTCTGGAATTCGCCGAAGCGGCGCAGGCCGAACAGCGCTTCGCGGATGATCAAGAGCGACCACCAGTCGCCGAGCGCGTCCAGCGAGCGCGCGATCGGGCAGGCATCGCTCTCGAAGCTCGTTCGTTTCACCATCGTCCTCTGTCCTGTCGCGTTCGCACGGCGCCAGCGCCGATCACGCGCTTGTGTGGTTGCATCATAGAACCGAATGGCCTAGATGGCAACTTAGTTTCATCATGCAACTACTGGAGGCGAGCGTGAGACTGAAGGACAAGACGGCCCTGATCACCGGCGGCAATAGCGGCATCGGGCTGGCGACGGCAAAACTGTTCGTGGCGGAGGGCGCCAAGGTGGTGATCACCGGGCGCAACAAGGAGACGCTGGCGGCGGCCGCAAAGGAGCTCGGGCCGAACGCGCTCGCGCTGCCGGCCGACGCCACGGACATCGGGGCGACGGAAGCCGCGATCAAGCAGGGTGCGGAAAAGTTCGGCAAGTTCGACATCGTGTTCGCCAATGCCGGCATCGCCGGCGGCACGCCGCTCGGTTCGGCCACGCTCGAGGTCTTCGAGAAGGTGATCAGCACCAATCTGACCGGCGTGTTCTTCACCGTGCAGTCCGCGTTGCCTTACATCAACGACAATGCCTCGATCATCCTCAACGGCTCCGTGATCTCCGTGCTCGGCATTCCCGGTTACTCCGCTTACGGCGCAGCGAAGGCGGGCGTGCGGGCGATGGCGAGGATCATGGCCTCGGAGCTGTCGCCGCGCGGCATCCGCGTCAATGTCGTGGCGCCCGGCGCGATCCGCACGCCGATCTGGGGGCCCGCGACCGCGACGCCCGAAGCCGAGAAAGCGTTCGAGACGCGGATTGCGCTATCGACGCCGCTGGGCCGCATCGGTGAAACGGACCATGTTGCGAAGACGGTGCTGTTCCTCGCCTCCGATGATTCCGCGCACGTGCAGGGGCAGGAAATCTTCGTCGACGGCGGCGCAGTGGCGTCCCCGAGCGGCGCGCCGATCTACCGCGGCTGAACAAGTCGAGTGCAAATTGAATCGGCCGGCACGACCAGGTTGGTTGCGCCGGCCGGTTCCCGCATCTTGGAAGACGTATTTCCTGAACCTTTGCGTGAGGCGTTGAACCTTCATCCAGACCGCGAAGACACTTTTACGGGCAAGGGGGCAGAAGACTCATTTTTAAGGGAGTCGGTTATGGCGAAGGCAGCCCGCATTTTTTCATCGATTTCATCACCGCGCGTTTTCACCGAAAGATCCGCCATTCCGGCCAAGCGTTCCGACACGGCCGAGTTCGTCGCCATCGCGTTGTTCTCCGGGATCGGCCTGCTCGTTTCCCTCCTTGCCGTGATCCTGGGCATGCAGGGCGTCTGGTTTTAGCGTCTCAGATCGTGCAGCCGTCAGCCGCCGCGCAATCCGGCGGCGGCTGATTTCAGCACGGCGTCAGGCCGCGTGCAGGCTGGTGGCTGCCTGAAGCGCGCCGGCGAGCGCCTTCTCGCGATGATCCGGTCCGACCTGGATGCCGTCGGCGATGATGAACTCGGCATTGTGGATGCCCATGAAGCCGAATACGCCTCGCAGATAGCTTTCGAGGTGCTCCAGGGCTGCAGCGGGCGAGCCCGCGCCATAATAGCCGCCGCGCGAGATCGCGACGATCACGCGCTTGCCACCGGCAAGGCCCTCCGGCCCGGCCGCGCCGTATTTAAAAGTCTTCCCCGCAACCAGAATGCGGTCGATCCAGGCCTTGAGCTGGCTCGGAATCGTGAAGTTGTACATCGGCGCACCGATGACGACGATTTCGGCGGCCAGGAACTCTTCCAGCGCCGCCGCGCTTGCGGCAAGGTCCGGTCCGAGTTCCGCCGGCGCCGGGGCGCCCTGCGCGGCCGCGAGATGCGAGCCGGAGAGATGGGCAAGCGGCGTCTGGGTCAGGTCGCGATAGACGACGTCAAGCGAGGGCGTCGCCTGCCGGAACCGGTCGACGATGGCGGCGGAAACCTGCCGGCTGACGGAGTGGGGGCCGAGTACGCTGGAGTCGATATGGAGCAGTTTCATTTGGGGTCACCCTGGTATAGGTTTGTAACCAGCGCTACATGAGTGACTGTTGAAATCCCCGCAAGAACGCACTTTTTTGAGCCATGAGCACATTATTGAAACCTGAGAACACCGATTTGCCTGCCTCGCCGAGGCTGGTTCCAGGTCCGGATCAAAGGCCGGATCAAAGGCCAGACCCCAACCATGCAGACTGTCGCGGGGTCGCTTCCGTGCTGTCCCGCGTTGGCGACAAATGGAGCGTGTTCGTCATCATGATGCTGAGCGACGGGCCAAAGCGCTTCAATGAGCTCAAGCGCATGATCAACGGCATCTCGCAGCGCATGCTGACCCTGACGCTGCGTGGCCTCGAGCGCGACGGCCTCGTCACGCGCACGATCTTCCCGACCATACCCCCGCGCGTGGATTATGAGCTGACCGATCTCGGCCACGGCCTCCAGCAGCCGGTGAAGGCGCTCGGAGAATGGGCGATCGCGCATCAGGAGCAGATCGCGGCAGCACGAGCGCGCTTCGACGAGCGCAACGACGGGTGAAGCGGAGAATCAAGGGGGTAAGCACTCTGCTCAAGCGCTCTGCTCATGCTGCGAGGTCGATTTTTCCCTCCCTCCAGGGGAGGTAAGGTACGAGCCCTCCATGATCGGCTGCACCGCATTGATGATGTCGGCGGCTTCCGTGACGAGCGTTGCGCCCTGCTTGATCAGGTCGTTGGTGCCGGCGGCGCGCGGATCGAGCGGCGAGCCCGGCACCGCGAACACCTCGCGGCCCTGTTCGGCCGCCATGCGCGCGGTGATCAGCGAGCCCGAGCGGTGGGCCGCTTCCACCACGACGACGCCGAGCGAAGCGCCCGAGATCAGGCGGTTACGGCGGGGGAAGTCGCGGGCGCGCGGCTCGTGGCCGAGCGGCATTTCGGAGATCGCGGCGCCCGCGTGATCCAGGATCGCGGCGAGCAGGTCGCCGTGCTCGGGCGGGTAGATGCAGTCATGGCCGCCGGCGAGCACTGCGATCGTACCGCTCTCGATGCTGGTTCGGTGCGCAGCCTGGTCGACGCCGCGCGCCAGCCCCGAGATGACGACAAAGCCGGCTTCGCCGAGCGCACGCGCGAGCTGGCCGGCGAATTTCAAGCCGGCACCAGACGCATTGCGCGAGCCGACGATCGCGATCATCGGCCTCATCAAGCTTTTTGTGTCGCCGCGCACGGCAAGCAGCGGCGGCGCATCATCGAGTGTTGCGAGCCGCGCCGGATAGCCGTCCTCGCCGGGCGCAAGCCAGGCGATGCCGAATTTGCGGCTGGCGGCGAGCTCGGCCTTCGCGTCGTCCGCGCTGCAGATGCGCCCCGATCGCTGCGCACCGCCACGGCGTGCCAGATCGGGCAAACGCTCCAGAGCGGCGCGCGGGCTGCCGAAATGATCGACCAGCGAGCGGAAGGTGCGCGGCCCGACGTTGTCGGAGCGGATCAGCCGCAGGCGATCGATCCGCTCAGCCTCGGTCAGCTCCACGCTTCTGTTGATGGCGTCCACGGTGTCTCCTTGCAGGGACAGCATGAAACAACCTGAGGGCGTTGCGCAACAGGGACGTGCGCTTGCGCGGCTTGGTCGCGATGCTAAAAGCGGTGGCAATAAGAAGGGTTTTGCCATGATCTCACTTGCCGACCTCCAGCGCCGCATCGAAGCGGGGGAGCTTTCGCCCGAGGCCGCCATCGCGCAATCGCATGCCGCGATCGAGGCAAAGGAGAAGGACGTCCAGGCCTTCGTCCGTCATGACAAGTCGGCGAGCGCGCAAAGCACCGGGCCGCTGCGCGGCATCGCGGTCGGCATCAAGGACATCATCGACACCGCTGATATGCCGACCGAGATGGGCTCGGAGATCTATCGCGGCTGGCGGCCGCGCGCTGACGCACCTGTCGTGATGATGCTGAAGCGGGCAGGGGCCACCATCATCGGCAAGACCACCACGACCGCGTTCGCCTCGCGCGATCCGACCCCGACGCGCAATCCGCACAATCTGGCTCATTCGCCAGGCGGCTCGTCCTCGGGCTCGGCGGCGGCCGTCGGCGCCGGCATGATCCCGCTGGCGCTGGGCACCCAGACCGGCGGCTCGGTGATCCGGCCCGCCGCCTATTGCGGGACGGCCGCGATCAAGCCGTCGTTCCGGATGCTGCCGACGGTCGGCGTGAAGTGCTATTCATGGGCGCTCGATACGGTCGGCCTGTTCGGCGCCCGGGCAGAGGATCTTGCGCGCGGGCTCTTGGCGATGACCGCGCGCCGCGAATTCTCGGGCATCACTCCGGCGAAGTCGCCGCGCATCGGCGTGGTCAGGCAGGAGTTTGCGGGCGCCGTCGAGGCGGCGGCCGAGGAGGGGCTGCAAGCTGCGATCAAGGCGGCGATGCGCGCCGGTGCCAGCGTGCAGACCATCGATCTGCCCGAGGCCATCAAGGAGGCCTGGCGCATCCACCCGATCATCCAGGACTTTGAGGCGCATCGCGCACTCGCCTGGGAGTTTTCAGAGCGTCACGACGAGATCGCGCCGATGCTGCGCGCCAGTCTCGATGCGACCGTCGGGCTGACGCCGAAGGAATATGACGAGGCGCGCCGCATCAGCCGTCGCGGCCGCCGCGAACTCGGCGAATTGTTCGAGGGCGTCGACGTGCTCCTGACCTATTCGGCGCCGGGCACCGCGCCGGCCAAGGAGCTCGCCAGCACCGGCGACCCCCGCTACAACCGGCTCTGGACGCTGATGGGCAATCCTTGCGTCAACGTACCGGTGCTGAAGGCCGGGGGCCTGCCGATCGGCGTGCAGGTGATCGCGCGCTTCGGCAATGATCCGCTCGCACTCGCGGTGGCCTGGTTCCTGGAGGAGGCGCTGGCGAAATCAGGCTAGCGCCGGACGAGTCGCGGCGGGTGAGGGTTAGTCGTCCGTTAAGAAGCCGATTGCAGCGGTGAGCGGTCGCTGATGGCTGCGATGAGGGTGGCCAGGAAGAGGCACCAAAGAACCCTCAGCCAGGCGAGGATGCGGCGGAAGTTGTGACCGACGGCAGAGAGGATGACGTTGGCGGCATCGCCGGCGCGGCCTTTGAGGTAGCAGCGGCCGAGGTGACCATCGGCCTTCAGGTGTCCGATGACGGGTTCGATGGCGGAGCGGCGGCGCAGCTCGCGCTTGATGATACCGAAGACGCCGCGCTTCTGGCCGGAGATGAAGACACGGCGCGGGTTCTGCGCGTCATGGCCGCGGTATCCCTTGTCGACATAGGCCCGCTCGATCGGACAGCCGGTGAGTGTCTCGGTGCGGTCGATGACGTCCCGCAGGGTGTGACCGTCGTACGGGTTATCGGGTAGCGCCCTGGCGTGCAGCACGAACAGGCCGCCGGGAGCACGGCGGTTGTTGGTGACGATGGAGGCTTTGACACCGAACTCGTAAGGCGCGGCTGCTTTGCCCTTGCCGATGCACTCGACCTCCGGAGCATGGAAGGAATACAGCTTCCAGCCGCGCTGGCGCTGCTGCTGCGAGCGGATCTGCGCGGCCCGGCTGAGCGGCAGGGCGAAGGCGTTCTCGAGCACGGCCTGAGCTTCGATCTTGCGGCGGATATCGCGGATGATCCGGCCCAACCGGCTGCGCAGGATGCGCAACTGCCGCTGATGCCGTTTGAATTGCTTGGCATGGGCGTAGCGGGAAGCCATCATGGCCGCGGTCTTGGCAATGCGAAGATAGGACTGCCGCAGCCTGATCCCGTGCTTCCTCGCCAGACGGTTGAGCCCCTTGATCGCCGCGTGCAGCAGCTTGGCATCGGTCGGGAAGGTGATGGCCTTTGGCTGCACCGTGGTATCGACTGTGACCCGCTTGAGGTCTTGGCCGCGTAACGCGCCGGCCTCGTGCGCCACCCGCAGGCTCTCGGCCAGCAGCAGTTCCAGCTTGTCGCCGAGCCGCTTGCGCCAGTGGCTCAGGTCCGAGCGCTCGTGCGGGAAGGCGTGCTGGAAGAACTCTTCGCCGGTGAAGTACTGGAAATATGGGTCGTGGACCCAGCGCTCGCAGACCCCCTCATCGGACAGGCCGTAAATGTGCTTGAGCAGCAGCAGCCCGATCACGAAGCGGGTCGCGATGCCGGGCCGGCCGTTCTCGCTGTAGAGCGGCGCGATCTCGCCGTCGATCCAGTCCCAATCGACCTTGCCAGCGAGCTGAACCAGCTCGTGCTTCATGTTGATGATCTGGTCCAGCCTGGCCCGGAACAGATCGCCCGATCCCGTCGTCCTGTGCTTCTTCGGTCGCATCGCCACCTCCGATGCGGCCACCGAATCATGTCTGGCGATCGACGGAATCCTGAAAATGAAATTGCAAGGTTCCGATGCCCGAAGCATCAAAACCCTGCAATCCTAAAACACCCCGCAACCACAAATGCGATTCCAGCTCAATCGCTTAGCCGCTCTTCACGGATGACAGGGTTATGGTCTCACTGAATGCTGCGGCCCCTCACCCGGAGGTGAACCAAGACCGCAGGCAGTCTCACACTTGGTCATACTCTAGACCAGTGCGGGCTCCACTGGAGCGATGCGCTGATCGGATGCAGGTGATGTTGCATTGCCAGCGGTACCTTGCCCGAGCCAGCGCTCGGCGGCCTCGCGGCCGCTCCGGTGCAAGAGGCGAATGAAGCCGCGGCCGAGATCGGTCGAAGAGCGCTGCGCCAGGCCGTCGACGGAATCTTCAGCCGCGATCCTGGAGAGCCGCAGCGACGGCGCGGCATGGGTCTTTGCCCATTCGATCGCTGCGATCTCGGCATTGAGCGCGGCGTTGGCTGCGATCTGGTCGAGCCGGCGGTCGATTGCGGCAAGCGTGATCGGCACGTAGCTGTCGCGCGTCGGCGTGACCTGCACCAGCAGGACATCGGACGTCGTGGTCTCCTGCGCCAGCCGCAGCAGCGGCGGGTTGCCGCCGAAGCCGCCGTCCCAATAAGCCTCGCCATCGACCTCGATGGCGCAGTGAACCAGGGGCGGGCAGGTCGAGGCCAGCGCGACGTCGGCGGTGATGGCGTCGTTGCGGAAGATCTGCTGCTGGCCGTCGCGGATCCGCGTCGCCGCAATCATGAGTCTTGGGCACCTCGGGTCGCGCAGTGCGGCAAAATCGATGTCGCGCGACAGCGCCTGCCGTAGCGGATCGAGGTCGAACGGATCGAACTGTCCGGAGCGCAGCGTCGGGCCGAATGCGACCGAGCTTCCCGCGGGGGAAAAGCCGCCGATCAGCATCAGCGAGCGGAACGAGGCCTCGTGCATCAGCCGGACCCAGAACCGGTTCAGCCGCGACCGCGCGCCTTCGCGGCCGCCTTCGGCCAAGCCGCACGCGAGCAGCAGTGCATTGATGGCGCCGGCGCTGGCGCCGCTGATGGTGTCGATCGCGATGTCTGGTTCTTCCAGCAGCCGCTCCAGCACGCCCCAGGTGAAGGCGGCAAAGGTGCCGCCGCCCTGCAGCGCCAGCGAAAGTTTTCGCGGCGGCCATTGGTCTGAACGCGCCTGTGCAGGCGCGGCCGGTACAGCCTTGGTGACCACGATATCGGGCGGAGCGGCGGCTCGCGCGACGGGCTCAGGCTGCGGCGTTGGCGGTGAAACAGCGGCAGCCGCTTGCGGCGGCGCATCGGACCAGATGTTGGTCGCCGAAAGCAGCCGGCTTGCCGCGGTGCCGGTCACACCTGACGAACCAACCCCATCCTGCACGCCGACAATCTTCTCGCTCATTCTGAGCAACCGCGTAACGCCTTTTTCTGGGTCAGGATGACAGGCGTGAAACCCGTTCGCTACAGCCTGACGTGAGTCGCAGCCAAGTTGCGAACAGAATTTGGCATATAGTGCGGAAGGGGTGCGGCGGTATCCGTACTTTTTCCGGCCCTCAAGCCTTCTCGCCGATCCGGCTTTCCCTGCCGGCCTGCAAGCGCTTGATGTTCTCGCGATGCGCGTAGAACAAGAGCAGCGTCAGCACTGCTGCCAGTGCCGACAATGCGAGGTGACCGAACCACCACAGGAACATCGGCGTGATGAACGCCGCCACCAGCGCCGAGAGTGAAGAGTAGCGGGTGGTGAAGGCGGTCGCCAGCCAGAGCAGGCAGAACACGACGGCGCCGGGCCAGAACAGGCCGAGCAGGATGCCGATATAGACCGCCACGCCCTTGCCCCCTCTGAATTTCAACCAGACCGGGAAGAGATGGCCGAGGAACGCGCCGAGCCCGGCCACCATCGCAGCATTTGGCCCGGCGATGTAGCCACAGATCACCACGGCCACGGTGCCCTTGAGCGCGTCGAACAGCAGGGTGCCCGCGGCAAGGCTCTTGCGTCCCGTGCGCAGCACATTGGTCGCGCCGATGCTGCCGGAGCCGATCGAGCGAATATCCTGCGTGCCGGCGAGCCTGGTCAGAATCAGGCCGAATGGAATCGAGCCGAGGAGATAGCCGGTGACGAAGGCGACCGGCAAAAATGCTTCAAGCGCCATGGCTGGATCTCCGTGTCGAACGATCTCGCACGTCAGACATGCTCATAGACCGTGCGGCCGCCGACAATGGTGCGCACCACGCGGCCTGTAAAGCGGGCCTCGTCGAACGGGGTGTTCTTGCAGGGCGATTTGAGGTCGGCGGGATCGACCACCCAGGGCGTATCGGGATCGATTACGATGACGTCCGCCGGGCTGCCCGCGCGCAGGGTTCCGCCTGGCAGCCCGAGCAACTCGGCCGGCCGGGTCGACATCGCACGGATCAGCGTCTTCAGTTCCATCTCGCCATTATGCACCAGCCGCAAGCCGGCCGGCAGCATGGTCTCGAGGCCGACGGCGCCGGGTGCGGCTTCCGCGAACGGCAGGCGCTTGACCTCGACGTCCTGCGGATTGTGGTCCGACATGATGACGTCGAGCAGGCCGGAGGCGAGCGCCGCCACCACCGCACGGCGGTCGGCCTCGGTGCGCAGCGGCGGCGACAGCTTCAGGAACGAACGGTAAGGACCGATGTCGTTCTCGTTCAGCGCCAGATGGTTGATCGAGACCGAGGCGCTGACCGCGAGTCCGGCGTCGCGAGCGCGCTGGAGGATATCGAGAGAGTCGATGCAGGTCAGCGAAGCCGCGTGGTAGCGGCCGCCGGTGAGGGCGACGAGGCGCAGGTCGCGCTCCAGCATCACGGCTTCGGCGGCATTCGGGATGCCCATCAGGCCGAGCCGGGTCGCGAACTCGCCCTCGTTCATCACGCCTTCGCCGACCAGGTTGGGATCCTCGGTGTGATGCACGATCAGTGCGTCGAAGTCGCGGGCATAGGTCAGCGCGCGGCGCATCACCTGGGCGTTGGTGACGCTCTTGTCGCCGTCGCTGAAGGCGACAGCGCCGGCCGCCTTCAGGAGGCCGAACTCGGTCATCTCCTCGCCCTGCATGCCCTTGGTGAGCGCGGCCATCGGCTGAATGTTGACGATCGCGGTGTCGCGGGCGCGGCGCATCACGAAATCGACGGTCGCCGAATTGTCGATGACGGGCAAGGTGGCGGGCTGGCAGATGATGGTGGTGATGCCGCCGGTCGCCGCGGCCTGGCTCGCCGAGGCAAAGGTCTCGCGGTGGCTGAGGCCGGGTTCGCCGACGAAAGCGCGCATGTCGATCAGGCCCGGCGCCACGATCTTGCCGGAGCAATTGATGATGTCGGTGCCCTCGGGGACACCGGCCGCGCCGATGCCGCGGCGGGTCTCGCGGATGGTGCCGTCGGCAATGAGAACGTCACCAATGCCGTCGAACTCCCTGGAGGGATCGACGACGCGGGCGTTGGCGAGCAGGATGGGGCGGCGGTCGGTCAACATCGGCATCACGCGTTCGGCAGGTTGCGGGCGAGCGCTTCCAGCACGGCCATGCGCACCGCGACGCCCATCTCCACCTGTTCGCGGATCAGGGACTGGGCGCCGTCGGCCACGATCGAGTCGATCTCCACGCCGCGGTTCATGGGACCTGGATGCATCACGAGCGCGTCCGGCTTGGCGTAGGCGAGCTTCTTCTGGTCGAGCCCGAAATAATGGAAATATTCCGACGAGGAAGGCACGAAGGAGCCGTTCATGCGCTCGCGCTGCAGCCGCAGCATCATGACGATGTCGGCGCCTTCGAGACCTTCGCGCATGTCGCGCGCGACCTCGACGCCCATCCGCTCGATGCCCGTTGGCAGCAGCGTGGACGGGCCGACGACGCGGACGCGGGCGCCCATGGTGTTGAGCAGGATGATGTTGGAGCGGGCGACGCGCGAATGCAGCACATCGCCGCAGATCGCGACCACCAGGCCCTCGATCCGGCCCTTGTTGCGGCGGATGGTGAGGGCATCGAGCAGCGCCTGGGTCGGATGCTCATGCGCGCCGTCGCCGGCATTGATCACGGAACCGTCGACCTTGCGCGCCAGCAGTTCCACCGCGCCGGAGGCGTGATGGCGGACCACCAGGATGTCGGGGTGCATCGCGTTCAGCGTCACGGCGGTGTCGATCAGGGTCTCGCCCTTGCGGATCGAGGACGAGGACACCGACATGTTCATGACGTCGGCGCCCAGCCGCTTGCCGGCGAGCTCGAACGAGGATTGGGTCCGGGTGGAGGCCTCGAAGAAAAGGTTCACCTGCGTCCGTCCCCGCAGGACGGTGCGCTTCTTGTCAACCTGGCGGTTGAGCTCGACATATTCTTCGGACAGGTCGAGGAGGCCGCTGATGTCGGCCGCGGAAAGGCCCTCGATGCCCAGCAAATGCCGGTGGCCGAGGACGAAGGTCGATTTCGATGTCATTAAAAGCAGAGCTATAGGCGGGGATGGCGGGGGGAGCAAGGGGCAAACGGCGGGAGGCGAGTTATCCCCTGATCTGTCGGTTTGGTCGCTGTGGCCTGGCCTGCCGCCACCTTCTCCGTCATGCCCGGGCTTGTCCCGGGCATCCACGATCTTCTATCGCATTTGACGCAATAGAACGTGGATGGCCGGGACAAGCCCGGGCATGACGATCGTGGGGCATTTCGTGAAAAGAATTCTGACGGCGTTCCTGGCCGCGGTGCCAATCAGCACGGCCCACGCCCAATCGCTCCCCGGCGGCTTCGTTTACCTGCGCGACATCGATCCCGGCATCATCCAGGACATCCGATACGCCACGGCGAACAATTTCGTGGGCCGTCCGCTCGCTGGTTACAATGCCGGTGAATGCGTGGTGAAACGGGAGGTGGGGCTGCGGCTGAAGGCGGTGCAAGCGGAGCTAGCCGCACAGAATCTGTCGCTGAAGATGTTCGACTGCTACCGGCCGGCGCGCGCCTCGCTCGACATGGTGAAGTGGTCGCAGAACGGTCACGAGACGGCGGCTGAGCGGCGCTACAACCCCGGGATTCCGAAGACCGAGCTGTTCCGCCTCGGCTATATTGCGAGCCGCTCGCAGCATTCCACGGGTGCAGCGCTCGATCTCACTCTGGTCGATCTCAAGGCCGACAATTCCGCAAAATATGATCCGTCAAAGACCTACGCCGATTGCACGGCGCCGGCCGAGATACGCGCGCCGGAGGGCAGCGTCGACATGGGCACAGGCTACGACTGTACCGATGCGAAGGGGCACACTGCGGCACCGTCGATCAATCCGGAGCAGCGCGCCTGGCGCAAGCGGCTGGTCGCGGCGATGGCGAGGCAAGGCTTTGTGAACTATTCGAAGGAGTGGTGGCATTTTTCCCTGCCGGGGGCGGGCGGGCCGGCCTATGATTTCCCGATCCAGCCGCGTACGAGGTAGAGTTCGATTGAAACGGAAGCCGCCGCGGGCAGGGTTACCTCTCCCAAGGGGCCCCAAGGGGAGAGGTCGGCGCGAAGCGCCGGGTGAGGGGATCAGGTCCCTCGATAGAGCGTAGCCCCTCGCCCGCGCCTCCGGCGCGACCTCTCCCGTTGCGAGAGGTGGCACTGCCCGAGCCGAGATAGATTCGATGGAAGCACAATGACCCAGCCCACATTTGCGACGCACGAGGTCCTCAACCAGTCACCGCCGTTCGAGGACGTCGACCTGTTCGCCACGGATCGGCCGCTGGTCGAGGCGGTCAAGGCCAATGGCGGCGCGGCGGCGGAGCGCGAGCTGTCAGCGTTCGGCAAGCACTGGGGCTCGGCCGCGATGGCCGATCGCGGGCGCCTCGCCAACGAGAACACGCCGAAGCTGCGCGCCTTTGATTCGAAGGGCCATCGCCGCGACCAGGTCGAGTTTCACCCCTCGTATCACGAGCTGATGGCGCACAGCGCGCATGCCGGCGTGCACAATTCCACCTGGACCGCAGATGGCAAGCCGGCGGGCGATGGCGCCGAGGTCATTCGTGCCGCAAAGTTCTACATGGCAGCCCAGGTCGAGACCGGCCACCTCTGCCCAATCACGATGACGCGCGCCTCCGTCGGTGCCCTGGCGATGCAACCCGATCTGCTCGCGCGCGTGATGCCGGTTTTGTCGACGAAGAGCTACGATCCCAGCTTCGCGCCCTGGTGGGAAAAGCGCGGCATGACGCTCGGCATGGGCATGACCGAGAAGCAGGGCGGCACCGACGTGCGCGCCAACATGACGCGCGCCGTGCGCGACGGGGACGGCTATCGCATCACCGGCCATAAATGGTTCATGTCGGCACCGATGTGCGATGCGTTCCTGGTGCTGGCGCAGGCGGAGGGGGGGCTGACCTGCTTCTTCATGCCACGCTTCGCGCCGGATGGCTCGGTCAATGCCATCCAGTTCCAGAGGCTGAAGGACAAGCTCGGCAACCGTTCCAATGCCTCGTCCGAAGTCGAGTTCGTCGGCGCCTATGCGCAAGCGGTCGGTGAGGAGGGCAAGGGCATCCGCACCATCATCCAGATGGTGCAGCTGACGCGGCAGGATTGCGCGATCGCCTCCGTCGGCCTGATGCGCTCGGGGCTGGCGCATGCGCTGCATCACGCCCGTCACCGCAGCGTGTTCCAGAAGCATCTGGCCGATCAGCCGCTGATGCAGGCCGTGCTGTCGGACATGGCGCTGCATGTCGAGGCGAGTACAGCGCTCGTGATGCGGCTCTGCCGCGCCTTCGACCGAACGCCGCACGATGCGGCGGAAGCCGCCTATATGCGGCTCCTCACGCCCGCGATCAAATACTGGACCTGCAAGAGCGCGCCGCCATTTCTCTACGAGGCGATGGAGTGCCTCGGCGGCAACGGCTATGTCGAGGACGGCATTCTGGCGCGCCACTATCGCGAGTCCCCTGTCAATGCGATCTGGGAAGGTTCGGGCAACGTGATGTGCCTCGACGTGCTCCGCGCGCTCTCGCGCGAGCCGGAGGCGGCGATGACCGTGCTGCAATCGCTTGCGGCCGACACGAAGAGCCTGCCGGGGGCCGGGGAGGCGGTCGCGTTCATCGGCAGGATTTTTTGGCGCGCCGACGGCGAGCGCGTCGCGCGGCTTGCCGTCGAGACGTTGGCGTTGCTCGCTGCGGCCGCAGCGCTCAACGGCGTGTCACCGCACAATGCCGAACTGTTCGCGGCGACGCGTCTCGCGGCCAATCACGCCAGCATGTACGGTGCGGTCGAACTCGACAGCGCCGACGAGCGCGCGCTGCTGGAGCGGGCGCTGCCGTGAGCGGCCGCGGTCTCTCCACAGCGTCATGGCCGGGCCTGACCCAGCCATCCACGTCTTGCTGCGTGGCAAGAAGAACGTGGATGCCCGGGACAAGCCCGGGCATGACGATCGCTCGTTAGTTTGCGCGTTCCAACGAAAGCCTCCTGATGGACACCCTCAATCCCGACCATCCGCCTCTCGTCATGACGCGAGCAGAGCACGCGCCACCTGTCTGGAAGTTCTGGGGTACGGCGCTGTGGGGCCTCTTCATCTTCGTCGCGATGTTCGTCGGCCAGATCGGCGCCGTCGTTCTGCTGGCGGCGCAGCGTGGCCTCCCCATGGACCTCGCCTCGCTCCAGCTCGTCGGCCATGAGCCCCAGACGCTCGCGCTCTCGGTCATCATGGGCCTGCCGGCAACGCTTCTTGCGGTCTGGCTCGCGATCCGCATCAAGAAGGCCTCCTTTGTCGACTATCTCGCGCTGCATTGGACGTCCTGGAAGCAGCTGCTGCTCGGCGCCGTCGGCCTCATCCTGATCGTGCTGGTCTGGGAGACGATGTCGCGCGCACTCGGCCGCGAGGCGACACCGGGCTTCATGACCGATCTGTTGAAATCGGGACGCGACAAGGGCGCTGCGCTGTTGCTTCTGTTCGCCTTCAGCGTGGCCGCGCCGATGTCGGAAGAGATTCTGGCGCGAGGCTTTCTCTATCGCGGCTGGTCCGCGAGCTTCCTGCGCGTGCCCGGCGCGATCCTCTTGTCGTCGCTGGTCTGGACAATCGTGCACCTGCAATACGACATCTACTTCCTCGCCGAGGTCTTCACCATCGGCCTGTGGTTCGGCTACATGCGCTATCGCGCCGGCTCGCTGTGGCTCACCATCGTGCTCCATGCGCTGAACAATCTGACCGCGGTGGTGCTGACGATGTGGGTGGGGGGCTGAGCGCTCGCCTGCCGCTTCCCCAACTGCGGCGGCTCCGAAAGACCCGCGGTGTCTCAGCGGGTCAGATTGGTGTTGCCGTCCGCTGCCTTGCAAGTTCCCGGCTCTATCGGGCATCCCAAGGTAGAAGAGGCTTGTCACGCATCCCCTTGTCGGCTTGAATGCGGAAATTAGCTAGGGGGCGCCGTCGCACGCGACACACGGCCCCCGCCCAACTTTTTATTTTGATTTTCGAGCTTTGTCCCACGCGCTACGATTGGAGGGGCCATGTCCGATTTAACGATTTTCATCAGCCACAAGATGCCGAAGGATAGTGAGGCGGCTCGCCGTATCGGAAATTTGATTGCCTCGTACTCTGGCAACAAAATCAAGATCGTCCTTGCGGAGGATTTTCAGAAGGGAAGAGAACTCAGTCCGGAGATCACAGCAGCGATCCAGAGTGCGGATCTCTTTCTGCTGCTCTACACTGGCGAGGATCAGGATTGGGGATACTGTCTGCTCGAGGCTGGCCAATTCCAAACGGCTCTGAGCAAAGACGAAAAAAGATCCATTGTCGTGTTTCACGATCCGAGCGTTAGCAAGCCAAGAGCGCTGAGCCAGTACATATCGGTGCCGATATCGTCGGATCAGGTTTACGATTTCCTGGAGCAATTATACGTCGAAAGAGATATTTACCCAGGTATTGATACGGCGTTCTTGCGCAAGACTGCCACCGACATCTGCAGATGGTTCGACTATACGCACGTCACCGCGATCAATTTTGATCTCGTGCCAAACTTCTCAATCGAATTGAGCCGCACGGAACAGAATGAAGACTGCCTGGAGCTGGAGAATCTGCCAGCGGATGCGCTATTCATGGGAACCCAGGGTTGGGAGGCGCTGTTCGGGAAGGATGTGTCAACGGGCGCTTGGAACTGGAAGGATTTGTCCTCCGATTGGGTCGATCGCGACATCTACGAGCCTGAACTCGCGCGGATGCTGAGGAGCGCCTGCAAGAAGAAGGCGCCCTTGGGATGTTTCATTCGTCCCACCGGTTCTGACGACCTGTTCCGGCTCACACTTCGGCGCTACGAGGAGATCGACGGCGCGAGTCGATTGAAGTTCTACTTCACTGCAGCGCCGATCGACATTCCGATCTTCGGAATCCATGACACCACAAACAAGGAGGAACTTGCGGTCTACAACATGATCAACATCACTTGGTACGCACGACGAAAGCTGATTGATCAATTGTATGACGAACTGTTGGGATACGTGAATTCGTCGCAAGTTGAAGCCGTAAAAGTCCGTAGCGTTGTCTTGAAAATACGGGACGAACTGCGAAGTCTAGAAATACAGAGCAATATACGCGGGCTTTCGAAGCCGATGGATGCTCGCGGCGTGGCGCCTCTGACCAAGACCATGAAGGATGAGGTCAGCTGGAACGACCTGCTGAAGAACATACTCGAATGCTCCAGGAAGGAGCCGGTCGACATCAAGACGATCGCGCAATCCCTGTATGAGATCGCGAAAATGAACCGCGATTACTATCAGTTGAGCGCACAAAAATATGCCGATATCGCTCAGAATCTCCAGTTGCCCC
Organism: Bradyrhizobium sp. STM 3561; assembly: GCF_045571455.1. Classification (NCBI taxonomy): domain Bacteria; kingdom Pseudomonadati; phylum Pseudomonadota; class Alphaproteobacteria; order Hyphomicrobiales; family Nitrobacteraceae; genus Bradyrhizobium; species Bradyrhizobium sp. STM 3561. The sequence continues at coordinate 3,527,525 of NZ_CP120695.1, read as the reverse complement.
CGGCACCTCCGTAAGACAGAAACGGCGGCATCCGCGCGGGCGGAGCCGCTCGGTCGGAACGAGTACGATCGGTCGGCGTTCGGTCGTTCGCCTCAAGCCACCAGCGCGATCGCCATCGGCATCGTGATCGCCGCCAGCATCGTCTGTAGCGTGATGATCTGCGCCAGCAGCGGCGCGTCGCCGCCCATCTGGCGTGCGAGGACATAGGCGCTCGACGAGGTCGGCACCGCCGAGCAGATCGCAACGATCGCCAGGCTCTCGCCCGACAGGCCGAACCAGACGGCAAGCGCGAGGGCGAGTGCGGGCATCAGTACCAGCTTGAAGGCGACGCCGATCGCAGCGGCGGCGCTCGGACGCAGCAGGCCTTCGAGATGCAGCCCCGCGCCGGTGACGAGCAGGCCGATCGCGAGCGAGGAACGGCTGAGCGCGTCGGCAACCTCATGCCAGAGCTTTGGCAGCGGCAAGCGGGTGACATTGATGAAGAGGCCGATCGCGCAGGCCCAGATCAGGGGATTGCGCACCAAGGTCATGACGATGGCGCGGCCGGATTGCTTCTCGGGCGATGCGTAATGGGCGAGCACCGCGACGCTGAACACGTTGACCAGCGGAATGATCGCGACCATCGCCACCGAAGCGAGCGCCAGCCCGACGTCGCCGAACATGTTGGCGGCCACCGACAGCCCGACGAAGGTCTGCCAGCGCGTCGCGCCCTGGAAGATCGAGGTGAAGGCGGGGCCGTCGATATCGAGCCGCGAAAGGGCAGGGCGCAGCGCGAGGCACAGCAGCGACATCCCGAGCGCCGACAGCAGCAGCGCGCCGCCGACGCCGGCGACCGGCACCTTGGAGAGATCCGCCTTCACCAGCGTCTGGATCAGCAGCATCGGGAACAGCACGAAATAAGTCAGCCGCTCCAGCCCGTGCCACTGCGTGTCGAGCCGCATCAGGCTGCGCTTCAGCACGATGCCGAGCACGATGAGGATGAAGACCGGCAGCAGCGCCGCGACGACGACGGCCATGGATCAATCGATCCCCGGGCTGGCGCGAAGATTGGCGAGGCGGTCGAGCGCGCCTTGCAGGATGAAGATCGCGGCATGCTCGTCGATCACCTCGGCGCGCTTCGCACGGCTGACGTCCATGCCGATCAGCTCGCGCTCGACCGCCGCGGTCGAGAGGCGCTCGTCCCAGAGACCGATGGGAAGCGCGGTCAGGCCGGCAAGGTTGCGCGCGAAGGCGCGGGTGGATTGCGCGCGCGGGCCCTCGCTGCCGTCCATGTTGATGGGCAGGCCGAGCACGAATCCGGCCGCCTTGCGCTCGGCCGCGATCGCGAGCAGGCGGGCGGCATCCTGCTTGAACGCCTTGCGGGAGATGGTCTCGACGCCGGTCGCAAGCCGACGATCGGGGTCGGACACGGCAACACCGATGGTCTTGGTGCCGAGATCGAGCCCGACCAGCGCGCCGCGCGCGGGCCAATGGGTTGCAGCTTCGACGAGAGGCAGGATAAGAGCCGGCATGGCGTTAGCGCATATCACGCGTCACGCTGCGGAGTGAACCCGGAACATGGATGCGCTGACATTATTCGGCCTGTTCGCCGTCACGGCAATGCTGGTCACTTATGCCCTGGAGGATCGCAGCCACTGGTTCGTGCTGCTGTTCGCCGCATCCTGCGCGCTCGGCTCGGCTTACGGTTTCCTCCAGGGCCTGGCCGTTCGGCCTGGTCGAGGCGATCTGGTCCATCGTGGCGCTGCGACGATGGCAGCTGAAGGCGATCGGAAGAAGCGCATGAGAACGGTGGCGGACAAATGCAGCGATCATTTGTGGCAAATGTCACACGGACGGCGCCGCAGACCATGGCATGATGTCGCGTCCTCAGCAGCGCACGTTGATTGACGCTCTGGTTGTTGTGGAATAAATATATAGGCCTAAAGTAGTAGGGGCGGTGCCCCGATTTTCAGAACGATCGGCAGCGACCTGCGGTCCGAACCGCGCTGCAACCTTGGCGCAGATTTTCAGGCGCCGACCATGTCCAATATTCGCCCAGTATTTTGAGAGGTCATGATGCTCATCAAGCCAAGCCTGATCGCGGGCTCAGAAAGGCGATTCAAGCAAGCCGAGTTCTCACCCGATGCCCTGAACCGTAAATTGGGCGACGGGCCGATCGAGATGACCGTCGAAAAGATACGCCAGCGCCAGCGCCAGCTCCTGGCCGAGACGCAGGACGTGCAGGCGGCCGAGATCGGCCTGGAGCGAATTCTCCAGGGCAATGATCTCGACAGCATCAATTACCTGGCCAAGGGAACGGCCGCCTCGCGCCCGGTCTGCCGCATTCAACTCAGGGATCTCAAGTCGAACCTGCTCGGCTATGGCTCGGGCTTTCTGATCGGACCCGGCCTGCTGCTGACGAACCATCATGTCTTCGGTACGCCGGCCGAGGCGGCCAATTCGATTGCCGATTTCAACTATGAATTGGATGTTTCGGGACAGGAGCGTGTGCCGGTGCGGTTCGGATTCGAGCCGGGCAAATTCTTCTACACCAACGACAGGCTGGATTTCTCGGTCGTTGCGGTGGCGCCGACCTCGCTGTCAGGCAACGAGGGGCTCGAGGATTGGGGATGGCTGCCGCTGAGCGGCGCGCCCGGCAAGGCAGACCCCGGCGAGTACCTCACCATCATCCAGCATCCCAGCGGTCAGATGAAGCAGGTCTGCGTCCGCGAGAACAAGCTGCTCAAATATGTCGGCGACTTCCTCTGGTACAACACCGATACGACGGCCGGATCATCGGGATCGCCGGCGTTCAACCGCTTCTGGCAGGTGGTCGCGCTGCACCACAGTGGCGTTCCTCGGAAGGATGCGCAGGGCCGCACCCTGACCAAGGACGGCAAGGTGTGGAAGCCGACGATGGACGAATCCTCGATCGACTGGATCGCCAATGAAGGCATCCGGATCAGCGCGATCGTCGCCGATCTCAAAGTTGCGATTGGTTCTCATCCCTTGATCAGGCCGGTGCTCGATGAGGAGGAGCCGCCGATCCGGGACGAGGTCGCGAAAGTCCGGCCGCCGGCCCCCGCGCCTGCTTTCGGTGCCAATGCCTGGGTCGAGCAATCCCTCGACGGGACCTCGCTCGTGGTTCCGATCCGCGTGCCGTTGCCGATGTTCAGGACGGAAATTCCGATGCCTCCGCCGGCGCCCGTGCAGGGCCCGCCGGGAGGCAACGGCGGAGCACCGAACGGCGGCATGCACAATGGCGGCAAGCCGTTGATCGCCCCACCGGCGGGCTTGTTGCCCAACATCAGCGCGAAGAACGGCTTGCCGATGGAGGCCGTGCATATCGATCAGAGCACGCTGAAATCGCGTCCCGGATACAAGGCGAATTTCCTGGGCACCGGCAAGTTCTCGGTGCCGTTGCCGAAGATTCCGTCCGCTCTCAAGTCCCGGATCGCGATGCTGAAGGGAAGCTCCAAGCAGTCCGAGCTGAAATATTTCAACTACAGCGTCGTCATGAACAAAGAGCGCAGGCTCGCCTTCTTCAGTTGCGTCAATATCGATGGCGGCAAGCAGCAGGACGTCGGCAAGCGGGAAGGTGATTCCTGGTTGCGCGATCCGCGCATCGACGACGACGTCCAGATCGGCGATGAGTTCTACCGCAAGCAGGCCACCTTCGAGGCGGACCGCAGCAAGAATCCGTTCGACCGCGGTCATCTCGTACGCCGTCTGGATGCAACCTGGGGCGACACCGTCGCCGCAGCCAAGCAGCATGGCGACGATTCCTTCCATTTCACCAACTGCTCGCCGCAGTTCTTCTCGTTCAATCAGGGCAAGCAGCTCTGGGCAGGACTGGAGGACTACACGCGTGATGTCCTGCTCGAAGGCGAGGAGAAGGGCATCGTCATGAACGGCCCGGTGTTCGACGGACCGGATGCCGACGGATCCGATCTGCCCGATCCGGCCGGCCGGCCGCACAAGGATCCGAGCTTTGGCGGGGTTCAAATCCCGAAATATTTCTGGAAGATCCTGATCCGGCGCAACGAGGATGGCGACGCGCTCAAAGCGGCGGCGTTCCTGATGAGCCAGCGAAAGCAGGTTATGGAGATAGACCGCATCCAGGAGGCGGATCTGCTCGAGCGGATGTCCGAAGCAGACGTCAGCGTGTTCCAGGTCTCGATCGCGGATCTGACGAAATTGACCAAGCTCGACTTCGGCAATCTCGCCGACGCGGACTCGCACGAGGCAACCTCGGTCGGCCCGCGGCGGATCGAATCCTATGAGGACATTCGGATCTAGAGCCTAGCACTACTTTGGCAGATTGTGTTTTCGCCGCTGTTTTTCACGGATTTGCCTTCGGCAATATGGGCAATGCTGAGACTGCGGCCGAAGGATGAGATCGACGATGGCGTGACGTACGGCTGGCATGGTTGGCTGAGGCGGAGGCCCGTAGATTCTTTTTCCGCCCCGCGTGTGCGAGGCGACGATGTTGCAGGAAGGCGTAGGCAATCATTGTCATCAGGGCGTGGCGATGAAGACCTTGCCATGATCGCCCTTCGAAGTGATCAAGTCCAAGTTCCTCCTTCAACTGCTGATGCGCCTGCTCACAAATCCACCGTGCCTTGATGGTGGCGGCCAGCGTGCGCAGATCCGTCGCCGCCGGAAGATTGGCCAGATAGTATTTCTTCTCCCCGGACGCACGTTGCTCGCCAATGAGCCAGGCTTCGTCGCCTGGGAGATGCTGCTGACCTTTATCCCATATCCGCTGCGGAGGGCCGTCGGCGGTCCGGACACGGACCGCAGCAAATTGGGCTTTAAGCCGACCTTTCGTCCCGCTACGCCAACTCACGGTTTTCCATTTGGCGCCGGCCAGCATTTGCTCGGCCGCAATTGATAAGATATCGGGCACGTGGTGCTTTCGTGGTTTCCCGCGGGCTTTGGTAATCGGCCAAATGAGCTTCACATCGACCGGATACACTTTCAGGTGCCGCGGGATTCCGACAGCCCAGACCAGCCCGCGCTCTGTTAGCCCTTGTCGAAACGGTGCGCTGAGGCCGTATCCTGCATCCGCCAGCACATATCCAAAGCGCACGTTGGCTGCTATCGCGCGGTCAATCTCGGCCAAAGCAATCTCCGGCTTGGACCGTGGCGTTCGATGTTCGACTGGCACGCGAGCGCGCTTCAAACGAGATTCGTCGCTTGTCCAACTGTCAGGCAGAAAGAGACGTAACGCGACCATCACGGGTACTTCGCCGCGCGCAAGCGTCAAAGACACCAGTGTTTGGCAATTTGCCGTTTTACCGAGAGCCGAGGCGTATTGAGCCGCAACACCGACCGAGCGCTCACCCTTCTTGGGAAGTGAGGTGTCATCAATAACCAGCACCGCATCCCTGCCGCCGACAAGTCGGTCCGCCTGGTTGAGCAACTCTGTCTCCAGCGGCGTCGCGTCCCAGACACCGTCCGCAATGAAATGGTGCAACTGGTCGTAGGTGCTGGTGGCAAGGCGTTCCGCCATCGGCTGAACGCTCTTACGATCGCCGGGACCGATCAATCCCGCAACATACAGAGGACACATCCGCTGCCGGGTCTTATGACCCAGTCGGTCCAAGAACGGCATCAGCCAGCGTTCGAGTTCGTCTTCCCATCCCAGCATGGTCAGCCCTCCAAGAGCCGACCACCCATGAATCATTGAAAAATTGATTCGGGAATCCTATAAAACGCGCCAAAATCAACAATCTGCCAAAGTAGTGCTAGGTTCGAGCGGCGGGACCGGCGCAGCATTCGGGTGAGGGAGCGGTGTACTCTCTCGAGACACTGCAAGACCCTCACCCGGGGCTGTTGCGACGGAGCCGTGTGGGATGTCAGCGGATCGCGATCGGGTTGATCATCGCCTGCACGCCGCCGGTCCAGCGCGGCTGTCCCAGCACGAACAGGAATTCGTAGCCCTTGTCTCGGGCGAGCGCGGCGGTGTCCATGTTTTCGAGGATGTAGGTGCCGTTCATCGCGAGCAGGATCTGGTGCACCTCGAACACGTTCTTGGATTCGAACGGCAGCACCTCGAGCGCCCAGGTGTCGGCACCGATCGCGACGACGCCCTTGCTGGTGAGGTACTTCGCGCCCTCGACGCCGAGACCGGGCTCGCCGGCCGAGTAGCGCTTGTCGTCCTTGCCGATCAGGCTGAGCCAGCCGGTGTGGAAGATGACGACGTCGCCCTGGCGGATCTCGACGTTCTGCTGTTTGGCGGCTTCCTCGATCTCCTTGATGTTGAAGGCGGTACCTTCCTTCACCACGTCGGTCTTGAAATAGGCCGCCATGTCGAGCAGCACGCCGCGCGTGACCATCGGCGGCACCTTTTCGATGCCGAGCTTCTTCAGCCCGGTCGGATCGGCGAAATCGGCGAGCTTGTTGCCGTTGTAGTAGACGTGCTCGACGCCGAGATGGCCGAGGCCGTCTAGCTGGCTGCCGATGCCGACCCAGGTGTCGAGGATATCGTCATTGTAGGTGGCCTTGTTGGGACCGAGGCCCGGGCTGCCGGCCTGTCCCGGCTGGACCACGGTGATCTTGAAGCTGCGCGGAGGATAGGCCGGCGTTTGCGGTGTGACGGGAATGCCGAGGGCATAGGTCTTGCCGGTCTTCACCAGCGATGCCGCCTTCACCACGAGCTCGGGCGTCATGTAATTGGCGGCGCCGATCTCGTCGTTCGGCCCCCATTTCGATTTGGTCCAGTCCTGAGCGCTTGCAGTTCCTGACATCGCCGACAACGCGGCGACACAGCACAACACGAGTGTATTGCGCATCGATAGTCCTCCCGATGTTTTGGCTTCGTTACGGTTTCGCGCTGGCCAGTCTCTCATCCTAACGTAGAATACTCACGCGCTTCAAAACTTTTCGAGCGCTGTGATGCGACGGCTGAACGCAGCATCGGCTGCGCGCACTGTGAGTACGACAAATTTGTGACGGCGAATTTCGTGTCGTGGAACGTCTGCGCTCGCGTCAGGCCGCGATGACGTCGTCGTCTTTCTTCAGGCAGGCGGCGAAGCCTTGAAGCGCGCTATATTGATGTCCGGCGCTGCGCTGGATGAAGAGCGTCTCCGCGCGTGCGTACGAAGGGCTCAGCGTGTGGATCGACACGCTGCCGTGCATCGCACTGCGCTCGACAACCGCGCGCGGCAGCAGCGTCACACCCATGTCCGCGGCGACGCAGCCGATCATGCCGTCGAGCGTGCCGAGCTCGAAGCGTGCGGCCGACGGCCAGCCGAACTCGACGAACACCTGTTCGAGCCGTTGGCGGTAGGTACAGCCGGTGCGGAATACCAGTGCGGTCGGGCCGGACTCCGGCGTGCCGGCGCGCAGCTCGGCGAGCGAAGCCCAGCGCCGCGCGCTGACCAGCACCAGCTCCTCGCGGAAGGCGCTCGTCGCGGTGAGGTCGTCATGCGTGATGGGCCCCGCGACGAAGGCGCCGTCGAGCGTGCCGTCGAGCACGCCAGTGACGAGGTCGGCGGTCGGCGCGGTGCGCAAGGAAAGTCGCACCGCGGGAAAGCGGCGGTGGAAATCGGCCAGCAGCGGCGGCAGCCGCACCGCTGCCGTTGTCTCCATCGAGCCGATGGCGAGCGGTCCCTTTGGCTCGCCGTCGTCACGCGCGGCGAGCAAGGCTTCGCGCGACAGCGCCGCCATCTTTTGCGCGTAGGGGAGGAGGCGCTTGCCGGCGCCTGTCAGCGTCATGCCGCGGCTGTGGCGCTCGAACAGCGGCGTGCCGATCTCCGCCTCCAGCGCCTTCACGCGCTGGGTCACGTTCGATTGCACGGTGTTGAGCTCTTCGGCGGCGCGGGTGATGCCGCCGGTGCGGGCGACGGCGGCGAAGGTCTTGATGTCGCTGAGTTCCATGGCGTCGTTCCGCTTTGGAGATGGCAGCATTCGCAACAATTCATTTTTCGCGAATGCTAGCTGCGCCTAGTCTCGCTGTCCAGAGTGGGAGGATTCATGCCAATCACAACGCCGCTCACGGAGCTGCTTCGGATCAAGCATCCGATCCTGTCGGCGCCCATGGACACGATCGCCGGCACCCGGCTGACCCGCGCCGTCAGCGAGGCGGGTGGATTCGGCATCCTGGGTGGCGGTTACGGCGACCGGGCCCGGCTTCAGGCTGAGGCTGCCGAGCTGAAGGGTTTTGCGCCGTTCGGGATCGGCTTCATCACCTGGAGCCTCGCCAAACAGCCCGAGCTGCTCGACATCGCGCTCGACGCTCGCCCGCAAGCGATCATGCTCTCGTTCGGCGATCCCGCGCCGTTCGCGTTGCGCATCAAGGCGAGCGGCGTGCGGCTGATCTGCCAGGTGCAGAGCGAGGACATGGCGAAGCAAGCGCTCGATGCCGGCGCCGAGATCCTGATCGCGCAAGGGACGGAGGCGGGTGGCCACGGCGCCTCGCGCACCACGGTCGATATCGTGCCTGCCATCGTCGATCTCGCGGCCAGGCGCGTGCCGGTTGTCGCGGCCGGTGGGATCGCCGATGGCCGGGGCCTCGCAGCAATGATGATGCTGGGGGCATCCGGCGTGCTGATTGGTACGCGCTTCTATGCGAGCGTGGAGGCGAATGGCGCCGAGAAGGCGAAGCAGCGCATTCGCGATGCCGACGGCAATGAGACGGTGCGCGGCGTCATCGCCGACTGGTCGCGGGAGCTGTTCTGGCCGGCGCCGTTCACCGCGCGAACGTTGGTCAATGATCACATCAAACGCTGGACGGGTCGCGAGGTCGAGCTCATGCAACGCGCCAGTGAGGTCGCCGTTGAATATGCTGCGGCGAAGGCCGCGGGCAATTTCGAGGTTGCAGCCGTGTTTGCCGGCGAAGCCGTTGGCCTGATCCATGATATTCCGCCCGCAGCCGAGATCGTCGAGCGGATCGCGGTCGAGGCCGAGCAGCTGCTCGAAGGAAAACGAAATTCGGTGACCGATGCCTTCTCTTCCTCCCTTGTGGGAGAAGGTGGCGCGCAGCGCCGGATGAGGGGCTTTGTCCGCGGAGAATAAATTCAAATCCGAAGAGGTCTGCGTCCGCGGAGACACACCCTTCACCCGTCTCGCCGCTGCGCGGCGATCCACCCTCTCAAGGGGAGATGGGAAAGCGAATACGAGGCAAGAACCATGTGGCCTGACCGTCGACTGATCGACCTCTTCAAGACCGAATTCCCGATCGTGCTGGCGCCGATGGCTGGCGTGATGGATGCGGAGCTGGTGGTTGCGGCTGCGCAAGGCGGGGCGCTGGGGTCGCTGCCCTGCGCAATGATCTCGGCAGAGAAGGCGCGCGAGCAGGTCGGTCTCATCCGCCAGCGCGTGAAGGCACCGGTCAACATGAACTTCTTCTGCCATACACCGGTCGAGCTCACGGCGGAGGCCGAAGCGCGCTGGAAGCAACGGTTGGCGGGCTATTACACCGAGCATGGTCTCGATCCCTCGGCACCGATCAATGCTGCAAACCGCGCGCCTTTCGATGCGGCGTTCTGTGAAGTGGTCGAGGAGCTGAAGCCGGAGGTCGTCAGCTTCCATTTCGGCCTGCCGGAGCAAGCGCTGCTGAGGCGCGTCAAGGCGGCCGGCTGTCTCGTCATCTCGTCCGCCACGACCGTGAAGGAAGCGGTCTGGCTCGAGCAGCACGGCGTCGACGCCGTGATCGCGCAAGGCGCCGAGGCGGGGGGGCATCGCGGCATGTTCCTGACCGACAACATCGCCGAGCAGCCCGGCACCTTCGCGCTGGTGCCGCAGGTCGTCGATGCCGTGAAGGTGCCGGTGATCGCCTGCGGTGGCATTGCCGATGGACGCGGCATTGCCGCAGCCTTTGCGCTCGGTGCCTCCGGCGTGCAGATCGGCAGCGCTTACCTGCGCTGTCCGGAATCCAAGGTCAGCGCGGGCGGCCGCAAGGCGCTCGCTGAAGCGCGGGACGATTCCACCGTCATCACCAATGTCATGACGGGCCGTCCGGCGCGCGGCGTGCAGAACCGCCTGATGCGTGAGGCCGGCCCGGTCTCGCCGGATGCGCCGCCTTTTCCCCATGCCGCGACCGCGCTGGGGCCGCTGAAGGCCGCTGCCGAAAAGCAGGGCAGGGTGGATTTCACCAATCTCTGGGCGGGACAGGCGATTGCGCTGGGCCGCGAGGTGCCCGCCGCCGAATTGACCCGGGATCTCGCCAAATCGGCGCTCGGGCGCATGAAGGCCCTCGCCGGATAGGGGGAAGCGCCGGTTGCGGCGCAAAAGCGGCCTCTGCTATACGGCACATAGGTTTTGCCGTGAGAGGCCTTATATAATGTCCGTTGACGCCGCTACCGTCCGCCGCATCGCGCATCTGGCGCGCATTGCGGTGTCCGAGGAGGAGGTTCCGCATCTGCAGGGCGAGCTCAACGCCATGCTCGCCTTTGTCGAGCAGCTCTCGGAAGTCAATGTCGAGGGCGTGGAGCCGATGACTTCGGTCACCCCGATGCAGATGAAGAAGCGGCAGGACGTGGTCAATGACGGCGAGATCGCCGACGATATCGTTGCCAACGCGCCCGCGACCGAAGGTCACTTCTTCCTGGTGCCCAAGGTCGTAGAGTAACTCTTAGGACGTGGTCCGATGTGCCTGCTTTGCGACGATGAAAAGGCCTATCAGGCCTACATGAATTACCTCGACAACATGGAGCGGCAGGGCAAGGCTGCCGATCCCAATGTCGCCGTCAATGCCGTGCTCGACGAGATCGAGGCTGCCGCGAAAGCCGCTGCCAAAAAAGACGACCCGGCCAACGACAAGACCCTGTCTCCGTTCTTCTGCAGCCCGATCAATAAATGACCGATTTGACATCGCTGACGCTCGCCGAGGCCCGCAAGGGCCTCGCCGACAAGACTTTCACGTCGCTCGAGCTGACCGACGCGCATCTTTCCGCGATCGAAGCCGCGCGCGTGCTCAACGCCTTCGTGATGGAGACGCCCGACCAGGCCCGCGCGATGGCACGGGAGGCCGATGGCAAGATCGCCAAGGGTGACGCCGGCCCGCTCGCCGGCATCCCGCTCGGCATCAAGGATCTGTTCGCGACCAAGGGCGTGCGCACCACGGCGTGCTCGAAAATCCTCGGCAATTTCGTGCCGACGTATGAGTCGACCGTCACCTCGCAGCTCTGGCGCGATGGTGCCGTGATGCTCGGCAAGCTCAACAATGACGAGTTCGCGATGGGCTCGTCGAACGAGACCTCCTGCTTCGGGCCCGTCGGCAATCCCTGGCGGCGCGACGGCAGCAACGCCACGCTGGTGCCCGGCGGCTCGTCCGGCGGCTCGGCCTCGGCCGTGGCGGCACTGCTCTGCATGGGCGCGACTGCGACCGATACCGGCGGCTCGATCCGCCAGCCGGCGGCGTTCACCGCGACGGTCGGCATCAAGCCGACCTATGGCCGCTGCTCGCGCTGGGGCATCGTCGCCTTTGCTTCCTCGCTCGACCAGGCCGGTCCGATCGCGCGCAGCGTGCGCGATGCCGCGATGCTGCTGCGTTCGATGGCCGGCCACGATCCGAAGGACACGACCTCGGTCGACATTCCCGTGCCGGACTACGAGGCGGCGATCGGCAAGTCCGTGAAGGGCATGAAGATCGGTATTCCCCGGGAGTACCGTCTCGACGGCATGCCGGCGGAGATCGAGAAGCTTTGGCAATCGGGTGCGGACTGGCTGAGGAGCGCCGGCGCCGAGCTCGTCGAGGTGTCGCTGCCGCACACGAAATATGCGCTGCCGGCCTATTATATCGTGGCGCCGGCGGAGGCCTCCTCCAACCTCGCGCGCTATGACGGCGTGCGCTACGGCCTGCGCGAGCAGGGCAGAAACATCATCGAGCTCTACGAGAACACCCGTGCCGAGGGTTTTGGCGCGGAGGTGAAGCGCCGTGTCATGATCGGCACCTATGTGCTCTCGGCCGGCTATTACGATGCCTATTATCTGCGCGCGCAAAAAGTGCGCACGCTGATCAAGAAGGATTTTGAGGACTGCTTCGCGAGGGGCGTCGATGCGATCCTCACCCCGGCGACGCCGTCGGCGGCTTTCGGCATCGGCGAGAAGGGCGGCGCCGATCCGGTCGAGATGTACCTCAACGACATCTTCACGGTGACCGTGAACATGGCGGGCCTGCCCGGCATCGCCGTGCCCGCCGGCAAGGACGCGCAGGGCCTGCCGCTCGGCCTGCAACTGATCGGTCGGCCGTTCGACGAGGAGACGCTGTTCTCGCTCGGCGAGGTGATCGAGCAGGCCGCCGGCCGCTTCGTGCCCGAGAGGTGGTGGTGAATGTCGCGGCCTTCATCGCGAGCCTCGACGGCGCGGTGCCCGCGCCTAGCCTGAACGCGCCGCTTAGAGGTCTCTGGTGGGCCGCCAAGGGCGACTGGGACCGCGCCCACAAGATCGTTCAGGATGAAAGCAGCCGTGAGGCCGCCTGGGTGCACGCCTATCTGCACCGCGTCGAAGGCGATCTCGGCAATGCCGGCTACTGGTACCGCCAGGCCGGCCAGCCCGTAGCGAAGGATTCATTGAAAGCGGAGTGGGAGCGGATCGCTGCCACGCTGCTCGGGAGCAAGACATGAGCACGGCCACGCACAAGCTTCTCAAAGGCGCCACCGGCGATTGGGAGATGGTCATCGGCATGGAGATCCATGCCCAGGTGACGTCGAACGCAAAATTGTTCTCGGGCGCGTCCACCGCATTCGGCGGCGAGCCGAACAGCCACGTATCGCTGGTCGACGCCGCGATGCCGGGGATGCTGCCTGTCATCAACGAGGAATGCGTCAGGCAGGCTGTCCGGACCGGTCTCGGCCTCAACGCCAAGATCAATCTGCGCTCGGTGTTCGACCGCAAGAACTATTTCTATCCGGACTCGCCGCAGGGCTACCAGATCAGCCAGTACAAATCGCCGGTCGTCGGCGAGGGCGAGGTGCTGGTCGAGCTCGACGGCGGCCGCAGCGTCACGATCGGCATCGAGCGGCTGCATCTGGAGCAGGACGCCGGCAAGTTGCTGCACGATCGGTCACCGACCATGTCCAATGTCGACCTCAACCGCTGCGGCGTCGCGCTGATGGAGATCGTCTCCAAGCCCGACATCCGGGATGCCGAGCAGGCCAAGGCCTATGTGACCAAGCTGCGCTCGATCCTGCGCTATCTCGGCACCTGCGACGGCGACATGGAGAAGGGATCCTTGCGCGCAGACGTCAACGTGTCGGTGCGCAAGCCGGGCGGGCCGCTCGGCACCCGCTGCGAGATCAAGAACATGAACTCGATCAACTTCATCGGCCAGGCGATCGAGTACGAGGCGCGACGCCAGATCGAGATCATCGAGGATGGTGGCGAGATCGAGCAGGAGACGCGGCTCTACGATCCCAACAAGGGCGAGACACGCTCGATGCGGTCCAAGGAAGAGGCGCACGACTATCGCTACTTCCCCGATCCCGACCTGTTGCCGCTGGAGTTCAGCCAGGCGTTCGTCGACGAGCTGAAGGCTGAACTCCCGGAGCTGCCGGACCAGAAGAAGACGCGCTTCGTCGCCGATTTCGGCCTCTCGGCCTATGATGCGAGCGTGCTCGTCGCCGAGCGCGAGAGTGCGGTGTTCTACGAGACCGTGCTCGACAGGCTTGCCAACCGCGCGCGCGACGGCAAGATGGCGGCCAACTGGGTGATCAACGAGCTGTTCGGCCGTCTCAACAAGGAAGGCCGGGATATCGCGGACTCTCCAGTCAACGCCGAGCAGCTCGCTGCGATCATCGATCTGATCGGCGAGGGCACGATCTCGGGCAAGATCGCCAAGGATCTGTTCGAGATCGTCTGGCAGGAAGGCGGCGATCCCCGCGCGCTGGTGGAAAGCCGCGGCATGAAGCAGGTCACCGACCTCTCGGCGATCGAGAAGGTGGTCGACGACATCATCGCGGCCAATCCCGACAAGGCGGCGCAGGTCAAGGACAAGCCGCAGTCGCTCGGCTGGTTCGTCGGCCAGGTGATGAAGGCGTCCGGCGGCAAGGCCAACCCGCAGAGCGTCAACGAGCTGCTCAAGGCCAAGCTCGGCGTCTGATCCTCACACGTTCGAACGAGGTGACGGACCGTTTCGTCACCTCGCTTTCGGCTCTCGGTGCGCCGCTCGCGCGCATCCTCGAACGGCAAACTTCATCCCGATCGACAGCGGTGGCGCGACCGAATCGCCGTCACGCGATTCGCCCAAAACGGCGCCTTGCGGACGCTTCGGCGAGCGCTCGCGCCGTTAAGCATGAAAATATTTTCGTTGCCAAAATTCGCGACTCAGAGTCCGCGAAACGCTTTCGCGACACGATCGCGCGATTGTCGATGCGCGCCGTCGCGTCGATCGCACGCGATGCGCGCGTGCGAAAAAATACTTGCGGCATAGTGTTTTTGTGCAATCGCGTCGTTCGCGAACGGCGACGATGCGATCACTCTGCTCGATCGCAATCGCACATGATGCGAAGCGCCTGCGTCGCGCCCGCCAAGCGCACGCGCCTTGCTGCGTCAACACTTCTTTAAGCGAGAAGCTGTTTTTTTCTTCGTGTTGGTGTATTCGGGATGAAGTGCATTCGATCCCCGAGTGCACGCAGCGATTAAAGCCATCTCACACATCGGAGGGCAACATGGCCAAGAAAGCGAAGAAGGCGAAGAAGGCGAAGAAGGCGAAGAGCGCAGTGAAGAAGACTGCGAAGAAGACCCGCAAGGTCGCGAAGAAGAAGTAACTTCGCTTCTGAAGTTGCCGGCTCCAGATAGCCGGCACGTCATCAGCGCCTCCTGGAGGTTCTGGTCGACGATAGAGGGTGTCGGCGAGACATCAGGTCAACGGTCGGGCTGTTCTCTTTCGCGGTCCGGCAGAAGAAACGAGTTTTCTTCGTTCGGTGCGGTTCTCCTTCTTGGGGGCTCCGCAATTTCACGAGAGGCCTTCGGGCCAAAGTGGAATCTGGTCCTGACGTGTTCGCCGACGCCCTCGTTCTCTCGAAGCCGGGGCATTGCCGGCATTCCATTCCCCCCGACATTGTTGATCTGACCGCGACGCGTCCGCGCCGACGTCGGTGTTCTGCCTTGGAGCAGGCGAGGGCTGGGGCCCTGATTCCATTGTTCGCACGCAGGGATCCCCATTCGCTGTGTCCGGCTTCGACCGGGCGATCCAGTACGCCGCGGCTTCTCGGGGGATGACTTCTGTCTCTGGAATACTGGGTCACCCGCCTGCGCGGCTGACGACGATGAGCTGCACGCAGTACGCCACGCCGCACATCCGTCCGCGCGCAATGGTTATCGTTCTCCCAAAATCCCGCGGTAAACCGAAGCTGACGAATTGCAGAAGTGCCGGCAAATCAGGGGCTTCTCGAATTCCTCTCGCCGGCCTCGCCCGCTCGCGTTTACGTCTGCTTCATCGCGATACTTAAACTGCCATTCAAATTTGCCCGCCATCATCGCCTCCAACAAGCCGGCAAACGGCATGGGGATGAGTTGAACAGCTTTGTGGACGGAAGCCGCGCTCGGGGAACGGGACCGGCATAAGAACAAAGGGGATGCGTGATGTTTCAGGGTACTTTCGATCTGGAGACGGCAACGCCGGTCGACGCGAGCGCGCTGTCGGACGTGCTGTTCGAGCGCGGGATCTATTGGGCGAGCGGCCGCTCCGGGATCGTCGATCTCGTCGCCGCGCACAAATGGTTCAACCTCGCCGCGTTGAAAGGCCGCAAGGACGCCGTAGCGCTGCGCCAGGAAGTCGCCGGGCAGATGTCGGACGCCGAGATCTCGGTTGCGCAGCGCGAGGCGAGGGCCTGGGTCTGCGCGCACTGAGACGAGAATCGCCTCTGACCCGTGTTCGCACGGGTGGGCCCGGTTGCGCTGAAGCAAGTTTCTCCCCGGTGCCGCCGCCTAAAGTCCGACGGCATGAGCAACCCGGCTACGAATGAACAATGGCTGCCGATTCAGATCGCTCCCGGCGAGTGCGATCTGGAACTCGGGCGTCTGCACAAGACGGGAATTGTGCCCTGGCCCTTTCCATGCCGGCGTAAGGGCGGCGTCTGGTTCAATGTTTGGGCTGACGAGCCTATGCTGATCTCGCCCTCGCATTGGCGGATAGGGCGATCCGTCGTCTAGGTGCGTGCACACATATATTAAGGAGCACGCGAATCGAGCTGGGCTCGCCGTGCTCATCCTTGCGCCGGGCTTTCGCGCCGGCGTCACGCCCGCTTCAGCTGAGAGAACGCAGAAGACCTCGGATGATTCTGCTTGAGCGGCCCGAGACATAGGTGACAGAACGTACCGGGCACATGGGTTACACTTTCCGCTTTTGTTCTGCGGGAGGTGTGGATGCCGTGGAAAGCGACAACCCGTTCGGTCCGAGGCCCATCACTGATGTCTCCGCCACGACCACGGCGCCCTGACGGAGACGCGCTCTTGTGCATTCTTGGCATGGAGGGCCACTTGCTTGGCTCCGCTGTCGCGGTCAACCCCCGAAGCCCGAAGGGCGCGGCACGCGCGTGGTTGACGGCGACAGCGCGAGCCGAGCAAAAATAGCCGTGCCATGAATGCGTCACGCTGAAATGCAGCAGATTGCAGGCCATCGGCCTCAACTAAGCGAACTTGGAGCAGATGACTTTGAAACCCCGCGACAACCCGATCGGCACGAGGTTGTCACCCATCTCTTAGGTACGTTTCGTTACCCATGTCTCCGGGCCGGACACAGCTGCTGGGTGGCGGAGAGGGAGGGATTCGAACCCTCGATACAGCTTGAGACCGTATGACGCTTTAGCAAAGCGTTGCCTTCAGCCACTCGGCCACCTCTCCGGTGCGAGCCTTATGCCTCTAATTACTTGGGGCGGTCAATTTGGAAGCGTGTGTTTTCGCTCGAATATTCCCAGTGACTTTCGAAACAAACGGGTCTGTTCGCGCGGGTGACGCCGTAAAGAACAGGCCCCAAAGCTGGAACATCTGACACAAGGCGCAAGGATGTTCCGCATGGAGAAGCCTGCTTGCTCGTGTCAGAAGCTGAATTTGCTAGGAAATTCAATGATACGTGAGCGGGGTCCCATGGAACGTCGGCATCCCTGCGTCTTGACCGCCGAGCTGCCGGTCCGTTCCCAATCATCTCCGCCTCGATAACTCGATTAAGAGTGTTTGCCGCGCGGCTCGGGCGTTGTTGTGACCGCGCTTGTGTCAAACTGGAGGCGCGGAGGCGGGCGATGCCTGCCCATTGAGTCTCCTTCTGATTCTACGATTCCAGCGCATCAAAGCCGCTCCAGGCCGAGGTCTCGGCTGCGGTGCCTCATGTGCGGAACTTTGATGGCAAATGGAACCGCTCAAAAAATATAAATATAAACAATGTGTTACGAGGGCGACTTGATCACATCTGCGTGTTATTTGTGCAACACCCGTCGGAAAACACGCCTCATCGGCCCGTTTCGGAGCGTTCTCTTGTTGTGTGTGCAAGGACCTTCGGTAATTGTGACTGAGCGACGGAGGGGGGCATCCCGAGGTCGTCCCGTTTAGGTCGTTCGCTTAAGTCCCTCGCGTTCATGCGGGTGTGTCCGAAGGCGCGAAGGGGCCAAAAGCGGTGATTTAGAGGGGGTTGGGGAATTGGCCGTCCGGTCAGTGACCTTCCCTGAAGAGCAACTTGGAGGTTTAACATGAAGTTGGTTAAGAGCCTTTTGCTCGGCTCAGCGGCGGGTCTGATCGCCGTGGGCGGAGCGCAGGCAGCCGATCTCCCCGTGAAGGCCAAGGCGGTCGAATACGTGAAGATCTGCTCGCTGTACGGTGCGGGCTTCTACTATATCCCGGGCACTGACACTTGCATCAAGCTGGGTGGTTATCTGCGCGCTGAAGTCGGGCTGGGCACCAACAGCATCTACGGCATTGCCAACGGCTCTCCCGCCGGTGCGCACAATCGCCTGAGCAACTACTACACCATGCGCGCTCGTGAAGATCTCAACATCGACACGCGCACGGCCACCGAATACGGCGTCGTCCGCACCTTCTTCGATGCGACGTTCTCCTGGACCACGGGCGGCTTTGTCGCCACCGGCTCGGGAACTGGCGGCACCCAGTATACGAGCGGCGTTGCGCTCAACGCTGCCGGTACGGGTCTCGTCGGCGGAACGACGATCAACCCGACTGACGGCGGTACCTCGGGCGGTTCGCTCGGCGTGTACTACGCCTTCATCCAGTTCGCCGGCTTCACCATGGGTAAGGCCGTGTCGCAGTTCGACGCGCCCTGGACCAACTATCCCGGCAACAACATCGACAGCCTCGTCGGCGGCAGCGGCACGGTCACTGGTGTCAACCAGTTCACCTACACCGCTGACTTCGGTCAGGGCGTGACGGCGGCGTTCTCGGCGGAAGACGCGACGGCCTATTATCAGGCCGGCAACCTCAACATGACCGGCGCGACTGCGGCCGGCATCCTCGCTGGCTCCTACGGCACCAATGCCATCGGCGGCTCGCGTTCGCCGAACCTTGTCGGTATGGTCCGCGTCGACCAGGCCTGGGGCCTGTTCCAGGCGTCGGTCGCTGCGCATGACAACCACGTTGGCTATTACGGCGCGACCGAGCTGACTGGCCACCCCGACGACAAGTGGGGTTGGGCGGTTCAGCTCGCCCTCTCGATCAAGAACATCCCGACCGGCGCGGGTGACACGATCAACATCCAGGGCGTCTACACCGACGGTGCGACCCGCTACAACTTCCAGAACCTGGCGGGCAGCTCCTATCAGATGTTCGGCAGCTCGGGCATTGCCTACCAGAGCGTCGGCTTCGCCAATGCTCCTGACACGGTGTACGTCACCGGCAGCTCGCAGGAGACGGTCAAGACCTGGGGCTTCCGTGGTGCGTATACCCATAACTGGGATCCGTACTGGAACACCGCGCTCTACGGTGCTTACGCTCAGGCCCAGTTCGGCACGCTCGCCAAGACCACGCTCTGCGGCGTCGGTGGCGTGTTCGTCACGGGAGCGGCTCTCGCTGGTGTGACGAGCTGCAACCCCGACTTCGCGATCGGCCAGGTCGGTATCATCACCCGCTGGACTCCGGTCAAGAACCTGACGTTCTCGGCCGACCTGAACTGGACCCATCTTGACCAGAAGTATTCCGGCACGGTTGGCCCGATCGGCCCGTCCGGCACGTCGGCCAAGCCGGCCGCTGTGTACGAGCTGAAGGATCAGGACAGCATCACCCTGCTGCTCCGCGCTCAGCGCAACTGGTAAGTTCGGTCTAATGACCTGACAGAGAGCCCCGGCGGGAAACCGCCGGGGCTTTTCTTTCTGGCGTCGGATGCCCACGGTCTTGCGCCAAGTGCCGAGCTCGCGCTGCTCCCCTCCATCGATGGTTCGGTGCGACCCGATGCGGGTTGTGTGGGAGGGGGATCCGCGCCATAAGTCCCGAGCGAGAATACGCCGGGGAGGGCTGCCGCGTCGGCCGGCTCGGCCGTGCGACCGTACTGCGGGTCGGGCCTTGCAGCAGGAGTGGACCGCCGTCTCATTGTCGAGAGACGGGCCACCGCCGAACTTCCCGATCTGACCGCAGTCGCCGCCGCGCTTGAGCCGCGAGTCGGGAGGACGCCCGAGGGTAGTGGTCGATCAATCGAGATGCTTCGCCTGCTCGGGTCCTGACCGGGACGGCGCTCGTTCCCCGATGCGCCGGCCTGCGAAGCGAGAGCGGAGATCGGCTATTCCACGCTTCCGACGCCGCGGCGCAGATCGGCTTCGATCTGCAGGCGCGTGCCGCCGCCGAAGCGGGCGCGGTAGACTTGCAGGTTCTCCATGATCCGCTGCACGTAGTTGCGCGTCTCGGAGAATGGAATCAGCTCGACCCAATCGACAGCGTCGACCTTGGGGTCGCGCGGATCGCCGTAGCGTTCGATCCACTTCTTCACACTGCCGCGGCCGGCATTGTAGGCGGCGAAGGTCATGATGTAGGAGCCGCGATAATCCTCTAGCAGTCCGCCGAGCTCGGCCGAGCCGAGCGTGGCGTTGTAGACCGAATCGTTCTTCAGCCGTCCCAGGTCGTAGGTCGCGCCGTGCCGCTTGCAGACATAGCGCGCGGCATCCGGCGTCACCTGCATCAGCCCGTAGGCCTGGGCCGGCGAGACCACCGACGGATTGAACGCGCTCTCCTGCCGGGCAATGGCGTAGACGATGCTGCGCTCGACCTCGGGGCCGATCGGCGTGAAATGCGGAATGCCATTGACGGGGTAGGCGTAGAAGTCGAACGGCAGGCCGCGATTGAGCGCGGCCTTGCCGACCAGCAACATGCCGCGCGCATCGCTGTAGCGCTGGGTGAGCTCGCCAAGGCCGGCAAGCGCCTCGGGATCGCCGTTCTCACCCATGTCGGCGAGCATGGGCACCGCGAGCTCGCGTTCGTCGAGCTCGTAGAGCAGTTGCGCGGCGCGCACGATCTCCAGCCGCTCGGCGCCGCGCCCGCGCGGCTGGCTGTTGAGCTCGATCTGCGGCAGGCCGAGTTTTGCCCGCGCGAGCTGGCCGTAATAGCTGGTCGACTGCTCGGCCGCGCGGGCATAGGCGTTGCGCGCCTCCTGCTGGCGGCCCATCGCCTCCGCGGCACGGCCCTGCCAATAGCCGGCGCGCGCCAGCGTGGTCGGGTTGACGCTGCCGACGCCGATGCGGGCAAAATGCTGGGCGGCGGTCGCGGGGTCGTTGAGGAAGCGCAGCGCGATCCACCCGGCGGTGAACTCCTGCTCGGTCTTGTAGATGTCGCGCGAGGGCAGGGCGGCGTCGCGCGCGATCAGATAGGCACTGCGGAATTCCTCGGTGTCGATCATCTTGCGCGCCAACAGGCGCCGCTCGATCCACCATTCGTCGAGATTGTGGAGGCGACCCGGATCCTTGGGCGCGGACAGCATCAGCTGGGCGGCCTCGGCGAACTTCTCCTCCCGGCGCAAGAGCTGGATCTTGCTGAAGATGAAGCCGGGATCGCTGTGCAGCTCGCGCGGCACCGCGTCGAGCAGTGCCCGCGCGTTCGGCGCCTTCTTGACCGCGGCGATGCGGGCCTTGGCGAGCGCGACATAGCCGGCGCCGAGCCGCTTTGCGGCGCGCAGCGCCGCCTCGGTCTCGCTGCCGTAGAGCAGGGTGTCCATCCGCGCCTTCTGATCGCCCGGCGTAAGCAGAGCGCCGAACTGGTCGAGCGCGTTGTTCTCGGTCTCCTCCGACATCGGATCGCTGCGCCAGGCCTCGCGCACCAGCCGCTCGGCATTGGCGCGGTCACCGCGCCCCAGCATCGCCTTGGCGAGCATGAAGCGGCCCTTGGCGGAGATCGGAGACTCGTTCTCGAACCATGACCACGCGACCGAATCGTCGCGCCTGTCGTCCCACATCGCGGCCTCGAGGCGCCGGCGCAGGAAAGTCTGCGACGGCCAGCTCGGATTGGCGGAGAGGAAGGCGCGATAGCGTTCCACGCTCGCGCCGTTATCCTCGCTGCGCAGGATGATCCATTCGGCGAGCTTTCGCGCGACCGGATCCGATATGCCGGTGGCCGCATTGGTGGCGTCACCGGCCTTGCGCTTGCGCACGAGCTCGATGACGCTCTCCAGCGTGTCCTTGTCCGCTTGCGACGTCGACGACGTCGCAGCGACGGCGGCCGGGATGACCGGCTTGCGCGGCGCCGCATGCTGGCGCGTCGCAGGAGCCAGGACGGGAGCTGTAACCGGCTTGGCGGTGACAGGGGCGGTGGGTCTGACGGTGGCCGTCACCGCCGGCTCGGTCTTGGGCGGTGCGGTCTTGGGCGGTGCGGTCTTAGGCGGTGCGGTTTTGGGTGATGCGGTTTTGGCCGGCGACCCGTTCGCGGTCGGCTGTGACTTTGGCGAGGAGACTGCTGCGGCGGGTTTCGACTTGTCTTTCGCAGGTTCCTTACCAGCAGCATCCTTGGCAGGATTCTTTGCTGCGTCCTTGGCCGGGGCGCCAGCCGCACTCTTGCCCGCGCTCTTCGCTGCGTCCTTGCCGGTTCCCTTGGCTGAGGCCTTGGCTGATCCCTTGACGGGCTCCTTCGCCGCGTCCTTGGCGGCTGGCTTCGCGGTATCCTTGGCCTCCGCGGCCATCTCATTGGACTCATTGGACTTGGCGAGCGCGGCGCAGCCCACCGACAGCCCGGCCATCAGGCACACGGCCAGACCTAGGGATCGCCATGTGGCACGAGCAAAGGAGGTCACGGCGTTTGGTCGCCCCGAATCAGTGAAGTGGCTCAAGACCTAGCTGAATTTGATTGAATATGCGGAGAAAATACCAACGCCCGCTTACCTCGGTCCGATTTGCACCATCACCGCGGCAAAATCGCGGCCTAAACGCAGCCTCGCACCGAGGCGGCCCTTTTACCGCCGGGATAGACCCGATATGTATGGGGCTTGCTCTCAAGATTGCCGCGTACGGAGGAAGTCCATGGCAGCCAAGACGAAATTCCGGGGATCGTTCACCGCCTTGGTCACCCCGTTCAAGAACGGCTCGCTGGACGAGGCGGCTTTCCGCTCCCTGGTCAACTGGCAGATTTCCGAGGGGACGAACGGCCTCGTTCCGGTCGGCACCACCGGCGAGAGCCCGACGCTCAGCCATGACGAGCACAAGAAGGTCGTCGAATGGTGCATCGCTGAGGCCAAAGGCCGCGTGCCCGTCATCGCGGGAGCCGGCTCCAACTCGACCAAGGAGGCGATCGAACTCTCCCAGCACGCCGAGAAGGCGGGCGCAGACGCCGTGTTGATCGTCACGCCCTATTACAACAAGCCGACCCAGGAGGGGATGTACCAGCACTTCAAGGCGATCAACGATGCGATCGGGATTCCGATCATCATCTACAACATTCCGCCGCGCTCGGTGATCGACATGTCGGTCGACACCATGAAGCGGCTGTGGGAGCTGAAGAACATCGCCGGCGTGAAGGATGCCACAGCCAGCATGGTTCGCGTGTCGCAGCAGCGCGCGGCGATGGGCGAGGATTTCAACCAGCTTTCGGGCGAGGACGCCACCATCATCGGCTACATGGCCCATGGCGGCCATGGCTGCATCTCGGTGACCTCGAACGTGGCGCCGCGCCTGTGCTCGGAGTTCCACGCCGCCTGGCAGAAGGGTGACACCAAGTCGGCGCTCGCCATCCACGACAAGCTGATGCCGCTGCACAACAACCTCTTCATCGAGAGCAACCCGGCGCCGATCAAGTACGCGATGTCGCTGCTCGGCAAGCTGGACGAGACGTTGCGGCTGCCGATGGTTCCGGTTTCCGAGCCGACCCGCGTTGCCGTGCGCAGCGCGATGGTTCACGCCGGACTGATCAACTGACGCCTTAGCACGCCGGGGGGTCTTTCATGAGCGTCGAGGAGAAGGGCGCACGGATGCTGAAGGAGTTCCGCGAGTTCGCGATGAAGGGCAATGTCGTCGACCTCGCGGTCGGCGTCATCATCGGCGCGGCGTTCGGCGCCATCGTCAACTCGCTGGTCGGCGACGTGATCATGCCGATCATCGGTGCCGTCACCGGCGGGCTCGACTTCTCGAACTACTTCACCCCCTTGTCGGCGAAGGTCACAGCCACCAACTTAGCCGATGCGAAAAAGCAAGGCGCCGTGCTGGCTTGGGGCAGCTTCCTCACGCTGACGATCAACTTCATCATCATCGCGTTCGTGCTGTTCCTGGTGATCCGCGCCATGAACACCCTGAAGCGCAAGGACGAGGCCGCTCCGGCCGCGCCGCCAAAGCCCTCGGCCGAAGTCGAACTCCTGACCGAGATCCGCGATCTCCTCAAGAAGTGACGCGCGCGCTTCATCCGAACTGTTAGAATCCGCGCCCATCTCGATCAGGTTAACGCATCATGGCCGATAAGAACGAACGTCCGATCAAGGTCATGGCGGAGAATCGCAAGGCCCGCTTCAACTATGCGATCGAAGACACGGTCGAGGCGGGCATTGCGCTGACCGGCACCGAGGTCAAGTCGATCCGCAGCGGCAAAAGCACGATCGCGGAATCCTACGCCGATTCAAAGGACGGCGAGATCTGGCTGATCAACGCCACCATTCCCGAATATCTCCAGGGCAATCGCTTCAATCACGAGCCCAAGCGGCCGCGAAAGCTGCTGCTGCATCGCCGGCAAATCAACAAGCTGATGGGGGCGGTCGACCGCGAGGGCATGACGCTGATCCCGCTCAAGCTTTACTTCAACGAGCGCGGTCGCGCCAAATTGCAGCTCGCGGTTGCCAAGGGCAAGAAGCTGCACGACAAGCGCGAGAGCGAGAAGAAGCGCGACTGGAGTCGCGAGAAGGGCCGGCTGATGCGGGCGAGGGGATAATGCGATGAACCAGCGGAACCTACTCGAGGTCGACTGGAGCCAGATTCCGGCGCCCACCGATGACGGCGGTGCCGCGCATCTGACTGGCATGACGCTGCCCCCGATCGGCCTGCTCGCGACCGACGACCGGTCGGTGACGCTGTCGGCGCTGCGTGGCCGGACCGTGGTGTTCGCCTATCCGCGTACCGGCGAGCCCGGCAAGATCGCGCTGGTGGACGATTGGGATATGATTCCGGGAGCGCGCGGCTGCACGCCGCAGACTTGCGCGTTCCGCGATCTATTCGCCGAGCTGAAGGCCGCGGGCGCCGCCCATGTGTTTGGCCTCTCGACCCAGAGCAACGACTACCAGACCGAGATGGCCTCGCGCCTGCATCTGCCGTTCCCGGTGCTCTCGGACGAGAAGCTGGCGCTGACGCGCGCCTTGAATTTGCCGACCATGGAGGTCGCAGGCCTGACGTTGATCAAGCGCCTGGCGCTGATCATCGACGACGCCAGGATCACGCATGTGTTCTATCCGGTGTTCCCGCCCGACCGGAACGCCGGCGATGTGCTCGATTGGCTGAAGGCCAATCCGGCCAACGGATCGTCCGCAAAGGTCGGATGAGTTTTGGTTGAGCCGGCGCATGCCGAGGGCGCATCTCTCCGTTGGGGAGAGGTGAACCACGACCGGCAGGCCAGCATGAGGCCTAGTCGAGGTCGGCCTTGATCCTCGCGAACACGCTCCGGAACATGTCCGGCGTCAGCACGCCAGTGTTGGTGTTGTAGCGCGAGCAATGATAGCTGTCGTACAGCTTGAACGCGCCGGCCTGATGCACCGCGCCATGGCCGAAGGGGGCTTGCGAACCCTTCAGATTCAGCGGCTTGAGCACGCTGTCGTGCGCAATCCGCCCGAGCGCGACGATCGCGCGCAGGTTCGGCATCGTTGCCAGATTCGCCGCAAGAAACTGGCGGCAGGTGTTGATCTCGGACGGCAGCGGCTTGTTCTGCGGCGGCACGCAATGCACCGCGTTCGCGATCCGGCAGTCCACCAGCGTCAGGCCATCGTCGGGCCGCGCCTGATAGGTGCCCCTGGCAAAGCCGTATTCGACCAGCGTGGCGTAGAGCAGGTCGCCGGCATAATCGCCGGTGAACGGCCGTCCCGTGCGGTTGGCGCCCTGCATTCCCGGCGCGAGGCCCACGATCAAAAGGCGCGCCTTGATGTCGCCGAAGGACGCAACCGGCGCATTGTGCCAGGATGGCTCACGCGCGCGGTTCGCCTCGCGAAAGGCGACCAGGCGCGGACAGAGCGGACAGTCACGGTCGGGGACGGTGAGAGGCTGGCGGTTTGACCGGGCCGCCTCACTCCTCGAAGTCGTCATCGCCCCTCGGCGCCATCGTCGTTGCGCGCTGGAGGAATTGCGGGGCGTGGTGGCGTTCGCCACGCTCGCCGCGGTCACGCGGGGCGGGGCGTTCGGACGGATCGCGGCCGAGTTTGGATTGCAGCTCGACGAGGTCGGTGAAGACGTCGGCCTGGCGGCGCAGCTCGTCGGCGATCATCGGCGGCTGGCTGGCGATGGTGGAGATCACCGTGACCCGTACGCCGCGGCGCTGCACCGCCTCGACCAGGGAGCGGAAGTCGCCGTCGCCCGAGAACAGCACCATCTGGTCGATGTGCTCGGCGAGCTCCATGGCGTCCACCGCGAGCTCGATGTCCATGTTGCCCTTCACCTTGCGGCGGCCGGAGGCGTCGATGAATTCCTTGGTCGCCTTGGTGACGACGGTGTAGCCGTTGTAGTCCAGCCAGTCGATCAACGGGCGGATCGAGGAGTATTCCTGGTCTTCGATGATGGCCGTGTAGTAGAACGCCCGCAACAATGTCCCGCGGCTCTGAAACTCCTTCAGCAGGCGCTTGTAGTCGATGTCGAAGCCCAGAGTTTTCGCCGTCGCGTACAGATTGGCCCCATCGATGAAGAGCGCGATCTTGTTGGTAGGAGAAGGTGACATTCAGTTGCTCGCGTAGTGTTCGAGATTGATCGTTTTTTGTTGGCGCGGGGACAGCAAGCCGCGCGGTTCTAAAGTGGCGCTGAGACCCGTCGAAACCGCAAATCCGGAGAAGTCGGGGCAATCAAGGTATAGTTATGGCGGACTCGCATACACTCGGGGCCGCCCCTGTTGGCAGCCCGGGGAAAACCACCCGTCCCAGCCCCAATGTGGGGTTAGCAGAGCCGTTTGGCGAGGCCAAATTACAAATTGGCCTTGCGAAACCGTCCCGGCCCCTATAACTAGCCCCAATCATCCACATCTTTTCGTCCCACCCACAACGGAGCGACAGTCCATGGCTCGCGTCACCGTAGAAGATTGTATCGACAAGGTCGACAACCGGTTTGACTTGGTCCTGCTGGCTGCCCACCGTGCCCGCATGATCTCGTCCGGGTCACAACTAACGGTTGACCGCGATAACGACAAGAACCCTGTTGTGTCCTTGCGCGAAATTGCCGAGACGACGATTTCGCCGGAGGACCTCCGCGAGGAGCTGGTGCACTCGCTCCAGAAGTTCGTCGAGGTGGATGAGCCCGAGCCGGATACCGTGCCGCTGATCGGTTCCGCAGGTGCCAGCGTCGATGCGGACGACACCGAGGTCGCCGTGGAGCGCATGACCGAGGAGGAGCTTCTGAAGGGCCTGGAAGGCCTCGCTCCGCCCGAGGAGCAGCCCGAGGAAGACGAGTAATTCCTCAGTCGCGATCATCGACTTCTTGTGATCTTATCAAAGGCCCGAACCGTCGTTCGGGCCTTTGCTTTTGTTGACCTTTTCGTGGTTACCATAGCGTTGCCGGTTGGCGCTGCGCCCGGTCAACGAATAGATCGGACACAAGCGCGATCGGGGCGAGGATGTATACAACGGGCCGGGTCAGGGCCCGTTTGAAGGCAGGACGGAATGGTATATCGGCGTCGCAGATCCACGCAGATGCAGGCTGCAACCGAATCGGTTGCCGTAGCCCCGACTGCGCCGGTCGCGCGCCCGGCCCGCCCCCGCGCGCGCATGATGCGTCAGTATGACCTCGTCGAACGGGTCAGATCCTACAATCCCAACACCAACGAAGACCTGCTGAATCGCGCCTATGTCTACGCCATGAAGGCGCATGGTTCGCAGACCCGTGCCTCGGGCGACCCCTATTTCTCGCATCCGCTCGAAGTGGCGGCGATTCTCACCGACCTGAAGCTCGACGACGCCACCATCGTGGCCGCGCTGCTCCACGATACGATCGAGGACACCGAGGCGACGCGGGCCGAGATCGACCAGATCTTCGGACCCGAAATCGGCGCGCTGGTCGAGGGCCTGACCAAGCTGAAGCGGCTCGAGCTGGTCTCGCGGGAGGCCAAGCAGGCCGAGAACCTGCGCAAATTGCTGCTGGCGATCGCCGATGATGTCCGCGTGCTTCTGGTCAAGCTCGCCGATCGCC
Source organism: Bradyrhizobium sp. STM 3561 (assembly GCF_045571455.1). Classification (NCBI taxonomy): domain Bacteria; kingdom Pseudomonadati; phylum Pseudomonadota; class Alphaproteobacteria; order Hyphomicrobiales; family Nitrobacteraceae; genus Bradyrhizobium; species Bradyrhizobium sp. STM 3561. The sequence continues at coordinate 3,499,833 of NZ_CP120695.1, read as the reverse complement.
TGCACAACATGCGCACGCTGGACTTCGTGCCGACGGAATCGCGCCGGCGCATCGCCGAGGAGACGCTCGACATCTACGCGCCGCTGGCGGGGCGCATGGGCATGCAGGAAATGCGCGAGGAGCTGGAGGATCTGTCCTTCCGCACCCTCGATCCCGAAGCCTATTCGGTCGTGATGCAGCGGCTCGACGCACTCGCCGAGCGCAACCGCAATCTGATCGGCGAGATCGAGGACCAGCTCTCCAACAATCTGCGCCACAGGGGCCTCGGGGCGCGGGTCTATGGCCGCCGCAAGAAGCCCTTCTCGATCTGGACCAAGATGGAGCGCAAATCGGTCGGTTTCGAGCAATTGTCCGACATCTTCGGCTTTCGCCTCGTCGTCAGCGACATCGAGGCCTGTTATCGCGCGCTCGGGATCGTCCACACCACCTGGCCGGTCGTGCCGGGACGCTTCAAGGACTACATCTCGACGCCGAAGCAGAACGACTACCGCTCGATCCACACCACGGTGATCGGCCCCGGTAACCAGCGCGTCGAGCTCCAGATCCGCACCGAGGCGATGGACCAGATCGCCGAGCGCGGCATTGCCGCGCACGTCTTCTACAAGGAAGGCGTGGGCTCGCCGACCGAATTCCTCAAGCGCGAGTCCAACGCGTTCGCCTGGCTGCGCCACACCATCGGAATTCTCTCCGAGAGCGCCAATCCCGAGGAATTCCTCGAGCACACCAAGCTCGAGCTGTTCCACGACCAGGTGTTCTGCTTCACCCCCAAGGGCAAGCTGATCGCGCTGCCGCGCCACGCCAACGTGATCGACTTCGCCTATGCGGTGCACACCGACGTCGGCAACAGCGCGGTCGGCTGCAAGATCAACGGCAAGTTCGCGCCACTGTCCTCGGAGCTCCAGAACGGCGATGAGGTCGAGGTGCTGACTTCGGAAGCGCAATCCGCGCCGCCGTCGGCCTGGGAAACGCTCGCCGTCACCGGCAAGGCGCGTGCCGCGATCCGCCGCGCCACGCGCACCGCGGTGCGCGATCAATATGTCGGCCTCGGCCGGCGCATCGTCGAGCGCCTGTTCGAGCGCGCCAAGATCGAATACGCCGACGACAAGCTCAAGGGCGCGCTGCCGCGGCTCGCGCGCACCTCGATCGAGGACGTCATGGCGGCGGTGGGCCGCGGCGAGATCAAGGCGTCCCACGTCGCGCGTGCGATGTACCCGGACTACAAGGAGGAGCGGATCGCGCGCTACGGCGGCAAGAAGGGGCTGGCCGCCAAGCTCAAGGAGAAATCCTTGGAACCGCGCAGCCCGGTTGCGATCCCGATCCGCGGCATCAATTCCGACCTTCCGGTGAAGTTCGCTCCGAACGGCGGCGCCGTGCCCGGGGATCGCATCGTCGGCATCGTCACGCCGGGCGAGGGCATCACGATCTATCCGATCCAGGCGCCGGCCCTGAAGGATTTCGAGGAGGAGCCGGAGCGCTGGCTCGACGTCCGCTGGGACATCGAGGATTCCGCGCCGCAGCGCTTCCCGGCCCGCATCAAGGTGGAGAACGTCAACGAACCCGGCGCATTGGCGCAGATCGCGACCGTGATCGCCGAGCACGACGGCAACATCGACAACATCAGCATGCAGCGCCGCTCGCCTGACTTCACGGAGACGACGATCGATCTCGAAGTCTACGACCTGAAGCACCTGAGCGCGATCCTGGCCCAGCTGCGCGCGAAGGCGGTCGTCGCCCGTGTCGAACGTGTTAATGGATGATGCTGGTCGTTGCCGGGCTTGACCCGGCAACCCATCTCTTCAAGAAGAGGGATACGCGGGCCTTCGCCGCGCCGAAGGGGCTTCGGCCCCGCAGGCGGGTCGAGCCCGCGCATGACGAGAGGGAAATGTCGCTTCGTGAGTTCTGAAATGCCCGCACCTCCGCTCCGCCTCGGCATCAATGTCGACCATGTCGCAACCCTGCGTAACGCGCGCGGCGGCCGCAATCCCGATCCGGTGCGTGCGGCGCTGCTCGCGATCGAGGCCGGCGCCGACGGCATTACCGCTCATCTGCGCGAAGATCGCCGGCATATCCGCGACGAGGACATGGCGCGGCTGAAGGCGGAGATCTCCAAGCCCCTCAATTTCGAGATGGCCGCGACTGACGACATGATGCGGATCTCGCTCGCCACCAAGCCGCACGCGGTGTGCCTCGTGCCGGAGCGGCGCCAGGAGGTGACGACCGAAGGTGGGTTGGATGCGGTCGGTCAGCACAACGCGCTCAGGCCCTATATCGCACGGCTGAACGATGCCGGCATCCGGGTCTCGCTGTTCATCGCCGCGGATCCCGCCCAGATCGAGATGGCGGCACGGCTGCGCGCGCCCGTGATCGAGATCCACACCGGCGCCTGGTGCGACGCCGTCGTCGACGGCCACACCGACAAGGCCGAGGCCGAATGGCAGCGGATCGTGGCCGGGGCAAGGCTCGCCAAGGATGCGGGGCTCGAGGTCCACGCCGGGCACGGGCTGGACTATGCGACGGCAGAGACGATCGCGGCCCTTCCTGAGATCATGGAGCTCAATATCGGCTACTACATGATCGGCGAAGCGCTGTTCGTGGGCCTGGCCGAGACCGTGCGCAGGATGCGCGCGGCGATGGACCGCGGCCGGAGCCGGGCATGATCATCGGCATCGGCTCCGACCTGATCGACATCACCCGCGTTGCCAAGGTGATCGAGCGCCATGGCGAGCGCTTCCTCGACCGGATCTTCACTGCGGCCGAGCGGGCCAAGGCGGAACGCCGCGCCAAGAATGACAAGATGGTGGTGGCGACCTACGCCAAACGCTTCGCCGCCAAGGAGGCCTGCTCCAAGGCGCTCGGCACTGGCATCAGGCGCGGGGTGTGGTGGCGCGACATGGGGGTGGTCAACCTGCCGGGCGGGCGGCCGACCATGCAACTGACCGGCGGCGCCTTGGCCCGGCTCCAGGCTCTGACGCCGGAGGGGTTCGAGGCGCGGATCGACGTTTCGATCACCGACGACTGGCCGCTGGCGCAGGCCTTTGTCATCATTTCCGCCGTCCCCCTGGCGAAGCTCTGACGCCCTCCGTTCAATTTTATAATTCGTACGTAAAATCAATGTCTTATTCAGTTTTGATGCGATCCTTGATTGCGTGGCCTCCGACAACAGTCTAAAAGTCCGCCAACGCAAATCAGCTTGGGCGGATTCGGCTTTACGCCGGAATTGGCCCTCACTATCAGAATCAGGACAATCTCCATGGGCCGCGAAGCAATGGGCTGTTCGCGCCAGGAGGGCGCTCTGTGACCGGCGGCCGGAATTGAGAGAGCAATGAGCGTGACTTCAGGAACGAAATCTGAGAGCGGCGTCGGTGAAACGATCCGGGTCGTCATTCACGCTCTCCTGATCGCGCTGGTGATCCGCACCTTCCTGTTTCAGCCCTTCAATATTCCCTCCGGCTCGATGAAGGCGACGTTGCTGGTCGGCGACTACCTGTTCGTCTCGAAATATTCCTACGGCTACAGCCACTATTCGATTCCGCTCTCGCCGCCGCTGTTCTCGGGGCGGATCTGGGGCTCGGATCCGAACCGCGGCGACATCGTCGTGTTTCGCCTTCCGAAGGACGATTCCACCGACTACATCAAGCGCGTGATCGGTCTTCCCGGCGACCGCATCCAGATGCGGGACGGGCTGCTCTACATCAACGACACGCCCGTCGAACGGCAGCGCATGAGCGAATATGTCGGCGAGGACCCCTGCGGCTCGGAAGGCGGCGGCATCTCCCGGGTGAAGCGCTGGAAGGAGACGCTGCCGAACGGCGTGTCCTACGAGACGCTGGACTGCGCCGACAACGGCTACATGGACAACACCAACGTCTACACGGTGCCGCCCGGTCACTTCTTCATGATGGGCGACAACCGCGACAACTCCACCGACAGCCGCTTCCTCGGCCAGGTCGGCTACGTGCCAAAGGAGAATTTGATCGGCCGCGCCCAGATGATCTTCTTCTCCATCGCTGAAGGCGAGCATGCCTGGACGTTCTGGCGCTGGCCGTGGGCGGTGCGCTGGAATCGCTTCTTCAAAATCGTCCGATGAAAGACGAAGCCAAGGACATCGCGACCCAGCCGATCGAGGCGCAAGCGGGCCCCGAAGGGGAAGCTGCGGCCAAAACGCCTGCAAACAAGACAACTGCGAAGAAGAAGCGGGCGCGGAGCAGCAAGGCCAAGGGCATGGATGCGAATGCGGCGCTCGAGGCGCGCATCGGCCACAGCTTCACGGACTCGAACCTCTTGATGCAGGCGATCACGCATGTCTCGGCATTGAAGTCCAGGCGCAAGCGCGGCGACAGCTATCAGCGGCTGGAATTCCTCGGCGATCACGTGCTCGGGCTCGTCGTCTCCGACATGCTCTATCATGCCTTCCCGAACGCCGATGAAGGTGAGCTGTCCAAGCGTCTTGCCGAGCTCGTGCGCAAGGAAAGCTGCGCCGACGTCGCCAAGTCGCTCGGTCTGCTCGACGACATCAAGCTGGGCTCGGTCGGTCCCAGCGCCGACGCGCGCCTGCGCAAGTCGGTGCTGGGCGACATTTGCGAGGCCGTGATCGGTGCCATCTACCTCGACGGCGGCCATGCGGCAGCAGCCGAATTCGTCAAGCGCAACTGGACCGAGCGGATGCACAAGCCGCGCCGTCCCTTGCGCGATCCCAAGACCGTGCTGCAGGAATGGGCGCAGGGCAAGGGGCTGCCGACCCCTGTTTACCGCGAGGTCGAGCGCACCGGCCCGCATCACGATCCGCAGTTCCGTGTCGCGGTCGATCTGCCGGGGCTGGCGCCGGCCGAGGGCATCGGCGGCAGCAAGCGCGCGGCCGAGAAGGTGGCAGCTTCAGTGATGATCGAACGCGAAGGCGTTGGCGGCGGCAATGACGGCTGAAGCAAGCGGCGAGGCGCCCACTCCGACGCGCTGCGGCTTCGTCGCACTGATCGGCGCACCGAACGTCGGCAAGTCCACGCTGGTCAACGCGCTGGTCGGGGCCAAGGTCACGATCGTCTCGCGCAAGGTGCAGACCACGCGCGCGTTGATCCGCGGCATCGTCATCGAGAACAACGCGCAAATCATCCTGGTCGACACGCCCGGCATCTTCTCACCGAAGCGCCGGCTCGACCGCGCGATGGTCTCGACCGCATGGAGCGGAGCGCATGACGCCGACCTCGTCTGCGTACTGCTGGACGCCAAAACCGGGATCGACGAGGAGGCCGAGGCGATCCTCGCCAAGGCAGCCAGCGTCAATCACGAGAAGATCCTGGTCATCAACAAGGTCGATCTCGTCCAGCGCGAGAAGCTGCTGGCGCTGGCCCAGGCCGCCAACGAGCGCATGAAGTTCGCGCGGACGTTCATGATCTCGGCGATCTCAGGCGACGGCGTCGACGACATCCGCAAGACGCTCGCGGACATGGTGCCGCCGGGCCCGTTCCTCTATCCCGAGGACCAGATGTCGGACGCACCGATGCGGCAGCTGGCGGCCGAGATCACGCGCGAGAAGATCTATCAAAAGCTGCATCAGGAGTTGCCTTACCAGTCCACGGTCGAGACCGACAAGTGGGAGGAGCGCAAGGACAAGTCGGTGCGCATCGAGCAGACGATCTTCGTCGAGCGCGAAAGCCAGCGCAAGATCGTGCTCGGCAAGGGCGGCGCCACCATCAAGTCGATCGGCGCGGATTCGCGGAAAGAGCTGATGCAGATCCTGGACGTGCCGGTGCATCTGTTCCTGTTCGTCAAGGTGCGCGAGAACTGGGGCGACGATCCAGATCGCTACCGCGAGATGGGCCTGGACTTCCCCAAGGAATAACCAAGACAAGATCGGTTTCCGATGAGCGTGCCCAGCAATGTCAGGCGCTTCGAAGCGCTGCTCTATGCGTCGTTGATGCTGGATGCCCTTTCGGTTGCCGTGCAGGACCGTACGCCGAATGCCGAGGTGACCGAGCAGATGATCATGACGGCGACGCTGCTCGCCGGCGGCATGATTCTGCTGCTGGTCCATTTCGTCTGGCTCGCGGCGCGCTGGCGCAAGAACTGGCCGCGCTGGGTGCTGGCGGCAGCGCTCGTGCTGTCGGTGATCTCGCTCGGACAGATCATCGGCGAGAAGGGCATGGAGCTCGACAGCGCCATCGAGATCGTCTCCTGCGCGCTGACGACCATGGGCCTGTACTTCTCCTTCACCGGCGACGCTCAGGGCTGGTTCAACGCGTGAAGCCCCGTGTCCCGGACAAGGTGCAGCGCGTCAGCGCTGCGCCGCAGAGCCGGGACACGGGGAGCGCGCGGAGAGATGGGCCCCGGCTCGGCAACACGTTGCTTGCGCGCCGCGTTTTGTCCGGGGCACGAGTGCGTGCGAGAGGCACCGGAATCCTGTAATATTCCCTCATGGAATGGACCGACGAAGGCATCGTGCTGGGGGTGCGGCGGCATGGCGAGTCTAGCGCCATCGTCGAGTTGTTGACGCGCGCGCACGGCCGGCATCTGGGCCTCGTGCGCGGCGGGGCCAGCTCGCGGATGCGGCCGCTGCTGCAACCCGGAAACAGCGTCAGTGCAGTGTGGCGGGCACGGCTCGACGAGCATCTCGGGACCTATACGATCGAGGGATTGAAGCTGCGCGCGGCGACGCTGCTGGCCTCGTCCCACGGCGTCTATGGCGTCACCCATCTCGCCTCGATCGCGCGGCTCTTGCCGGAGCGCGATCCGCACGAAGACATCTTTGCGCTGCTCGAACATTCGCTGGATGATTTCGACGATATCGGCAGCGCCGCCGTGCATTTGATCCATTTCGAGCTGGCGATGCTCGCCGAGCTGGGTTTCGGACTGGCGCTGGACAACTGCGCGGTGACCGGGGAGACCACGGACCTGATCTATGTCTCGCCGAAATCCGGCGGCGCGGTGTCGCGCGGCGCTGGCGAGCCGTGGCGCGATCGGCTGTTGCGTCTGCCGCCGTTCCTGCGGCATGGCGAGACCGCGAGCGATCTCACCGAGCAGGATCTCCAGGACGGCTTCCGGCTGACCGGCCTGTTCCTGCTGCGCCACGTGCTGGAGCCGCGCGGGCAGGGCCATTCCGATGCGCGGGCCGGCTTCATCAATGCCTTGATGCGACAGCAGGCGAGAGCGGCGATTTTCGCGCCATGAGTCATCGCGATTCTGCATTGCTGCTTTGCGGGCGGTCCTGCGGAACCAAATCGGACCAGTCGAGTTCGCTTTCGGGTTCCACACAGGGGGGACAGCCTAAATGTTGATCAGGGGCTTCGCCTTGTCCGCGGCGCTGCTTGCGTTTGCGCCCGATGCAGTTGCCGGCGAGCAGCAACCTGGCGTATTTCGCCGGGCGTCCTGCACGCTCGTCCGATATTATGTGGCGAAATATTCCGCTGCCGCCGCAGAGACATGGGCACGGTCCCATGGTGCGACTGAGGCCGAGATCGAGGCGGCCCGCCGCTGCTTGACCAATGCGCCGGCGCCTGCCCAAGCGCCGGGTCAAGCCAAGACCCAGACGTTCACGGCCGGCTGGGCGGGCCAGTAGGCCACCCACAGGGGACCACTCGATCCTTGCCCGATTCGCTCCCACGGTTTAACCGGGCGGCATGGGAAAACGAATCGTTCCGCCGGAAGAACCGGCCGAAATCCATGAGGTGCCGCTGCGTGATGCGCTCGAAGAGCGCTATCTCGCCTATGCGCTGTCGACCATCATGCACCGTGCGCTGCCGGACGCGCGCGATGGCCTGAAGCCGGTGCACCGGCGCATCCTCTACGGCATGCGGCTGCTCCGCCTCGACCCCGGTACGGGCTTCAAGAAGTCGGCAAAGATCGTCGGCGATGTGATGGGCTCGTTCCATCCGCACGGCGACCAGGCGATCTACGACGCCATGGTCCGTCTCGCGCAGGATTTCTCCTCGCGCTATCCGCTGGTCGACGGCCAGGGAAACTTCGGCAATATCGACGGCGATAATCCGGCCGCCTACCGCTACACCGAAGCGCGCATGACCGACGTCGCGCGGCTTCTGCTCGAAGGCATCGACGAGGACGGCGTTGAATTCCGCGCCAATTACGACGGCCAGTCGAAAGAGCCCGTCGTGCTGCCCGGCGGTTTTCCGAACCTGCTCGCCAACGGCGCGCAGGGCATCGCGGTCGGCATGGCGACCTCGATTCCGCCGCACAACGCCGCCGAGCTTTGCGATGCGGCGCTGCATCTGATCGAGAAGCCCGACGCGAAATCCAAGGCGTTGTTGAAGTGGGTCAAGGGCCCGGATTTCCCGACCGGCGGCATCTGCGTCGATTCCAAGCAGGCCATCGCCGAAGCCTACACGACCGGCCGCGGCTCGTTCCGTGTTCGCGCCAGGTGGCAGCAGGAAGAGGGCGCACGCGGTACCTGGGTCGTCGTCGTCACCGAGATTCCGTATCTGGTGCAGAAGTCGCGGATGGTCGAGAAGATCGCCGAGCTGCTCGACCAGAAGAAGTTGCCGTTGGTAGGCGAGGTCCGCGACGAATCTGCCGAGGACGTTCGCCTCGTCATCGAGCCGAAGTCGAAGAACGTCGACCCGGCGCTGATGATGGAATCGCTGTTCCGCCTGACCGAGCTCGAAAGCAAGATTCCGCTGAACCTCAACGTGCTGGTCAAGGGCCGCATCCCCAAGGTGGTCGGCCTTGCCGAAGCGTTGCGCGAATGGCTCGACCATCTGCGCGACGTGCTGATCCGGCGCAGCAACTACCGCAAGGCGCAGATCGAGCACCGATTGGAAGTGCTCGGTGGCTTCCTGATCGCCTATCTGAACATCGACAAGGTGATCAAGATCATCCGCACCGAGGATGAGCCGAAGCCCGAGCTGATGAAGGCGTTCAAGCTCACCGAGGTTCAGGCGGAAGCCATCCTCAACATGCGCCTGCGCTCCTTGCGCAAGCTCGAGGAGATGGAGATCCGCACCGAGGACAAGAACCTCCGCGCCGAGCTCAAGGGCATCAACGCGGTGCTCGCCTCCGAAGCCGAGCAGTGGAAGAAGGTCGGCGAGCAGGTCGGCAAGGTCCGCGACATGTTCGGACCGAAGACGCCGCTCGGCAAGCGCCGCACCACCTTTGCCGACGCGCCCGAGCACGACCTCGCCGCGATCGAGGAGGCCTTCGTCGAGCGTGAGCCGGTCACCGTCGTCGTCTCCGACAAGGGCTGGATCCGTACCATGAAGGGACATGTCGAGGATCTCTCGGGCCTCGCCTTCAAGCAGGACGACAAGCTCGGCTTCGCCTTCTTCGCCGAGACGACCTCGAAGCTCTTGCTGTTCGCCACCAACGGCAAGTTCTACTCGCTCGATGTCGCCAAGCTGCCGGGCGGGCGCGGTCACGGCGAGCCGATCCGCCTGTTCATCGACCTCGAGCAGGAGGCGGCACCCGTCGCGCTGTTCGTTCACAAGGGCGGGCGCAAGTTCCTGGTCGCGAGCCACGAGGGCCAGGGCTTCGTCGTCAACGAGGACGATTGCGTCGGCACCACCAAGAAGGGCAAGCAGGTCCTCAACGTCGACATGCCGAACGAGGCGCGCGCGATCACCGAAGTGGTCGGCGACACCGTCGCCGTCATCGGCGAGAACCGCAAGATGCTGGTCTTCCCGCTTGAGCAGGTGTCCGAGATGGCGCGCGGCCGCGGGACGCGGTTGCAGAAGTACAAGGACGGCGGCCTCTCCGACGTCGCTGTCTTCGACGCCAAGGCAGGCCTAACCTGGAAGGACTCCGCGGGCCGCGAATTCTCCGCGAGCATGAAGGAGCTTGCCGAGTGGCAGGGCAATCGCGGTGATGCCGGCCGCCTGCCGCCGAAGGGTTTCCCGAAGTCGAACAAGTTCGGCCGGGTAATCGGGTAGGGCGGCTCTCACCAACGGTGTCATGCCCCGGCTCGACCGGGCATCCAGTACGCCGCGGCTTCTCCGTATGCGTCGCTGTCGCTGGAATACTCGGTCGCCCGGTCGAGCCGGGCGACGACAGCGAGAGTGTGGCGCGCACCTGTCTCCACATCGTCATCGCGAGCGTATGGATTGCTTCGCTGCGCTCGCAATGACGAGAGGCGATGGCGCTGCTCTCCAACTGACATTGAGTACCCCGCAAACGCGTAGCAGATAGTCCCGAGTGCATACGTGCGGGCACGAACATTGCTTTTTCCTGGCGACTGCAAACGGCTGGTGAAAAGGCAAACACATCCCAATGTTCAAACTGAAGGCTTTCATTGCGGCGCTGTTCGGTCTCGCGCTGGCGGCTGCGCCCGCGCATGCGGTGGGCAATCTGGTCGCGGTGCTCGAGGCGGAAATCGTCACACTCGATCCGCATTTCTCCACGGCCTATATTTCGCGCACGTTCGGCTACATGGTGTTCGACACGCTGTTTGCGAAGGATTCCAAGGGCGACATCAAACCGCAGATGGTGCAGGACTGGAAAGTCTCGCCCGATGGCTTGACCTACACGTTCACGCTGCGCGACGGTTTGAAATGGCATGACGGCCAGCCGGTCACATCTGTCGATTGCGTGGCCTCGCTACGTCGCTGGGGCACCCGCAGCGCACTCGGCCGTCGCATTTTCGCGATCACGGCCTCGCTCGAGCCGACCGATGCGAAAACCTTCGTGCTGACGCTGAAGGAGCCGTCCGGGCTCGTCATCGACGCGCTCGGCAATCCGGTCAGCCCGGTCGCCTTCATGATGCCCGAGCGCATCGCGAAAACGCCTGGCGACCAGCGGATCACCGAGATCATCGGCTCCGGTCCGTTCGTCTACAGCAAGGCCGAGCACCGCACCGGCGACCGCATGATCCTGAAGAAATTCGCCGACTATGTGCCGCGTCCCGAACCCGCTGACTTCCTCGCCGGCGGCAAGCGCGTCAACATCGATACGCTGGAGATCCGCGTCATTCCCGATGGCGCGACGGCGGCCTCCGCGCTGCAGGCCGGCGAAGTCGATTTCATGCAATACGCGCCGTTCGATCTGTTGCCGCAGCTGGAGAAGAACTCGCGGGTCAAAGTGGTCAATTTCACCGGCGGCAACATGTTCGCGGGCGCCTATCGCCTCAATGCCGCATCGAAACCGTTCGACGATCCCGAGATCCGCCGCGTGCTGTGGAAGCTGGTGGACCAGCGCGAAGTGCTGGATGCACTCGGCTTGGACGCCAAATACGCCACGCCGTGCGCGACGTTCTTCACCTGCGGTACCACCTATGAAAACAAGGCCGGCACGGAAGCGGCGGCAAAGCCCTCGATCGAAGCGGCGAAGGCTGCGCTGAAGGCGACCAAATACGCCGGCGAGCCTGTGATCGTCATGGAGGCCAACGATCTCGAAGCCCCGCGCGTCTCGGCGCAGGTGCTGGCCGAGAGGTTGAAGGCTGCCGGGTTCAACGTCGATCTGCAGGTGATGGACTGGGCGAGCGTGCTGGCGCGCCGTGCCAAGAAGGAGGGCTGGAGCGTCTATGGCGTTCACGCCGGCGGCTTTGATCTGGGCTCGCCGCTGACCAACGTCATGGTCGCCTTCAACTGCGCCGATTTCACCGGCTGGCAGTGCGATGCGCGCATCACCCCTCTGATGGAAGCCTTCGCCAAGGCGCCGGCCGAGGCGGACCGCAAGAAGATCGCGGGCGAGATCCAGGCCGTCATGTACGATCAGGCGCCCGCAATTCCGTGGGGCCAGTTCGCTCAGCCGGCCGCCTATCGCGCGACTTTGCGCGGTCTGATACCGTCCGCCATCCCGGTGTTCTGGAACATTGAGAAATAACGCGATGTACGATGTCATTGTTGTCGGCGGCGGCTCCGCCGGTGCTGCTGTTGCGGCACGGCTCTCCGAGGATCCGGCACGGCGCGTCCTGCTGCTCGAAGCGGGGCGCGACTGGCGCGCTGATGATGCGCCCTGGGAGGTGAGGACGCCGAACCCGATCCCGATCATCCACAGGCGCGAATACCAGGAGAAATGGCAATGGCCCGATCTGCTGACGCGCCGTGTGGCTGGGCAGGAGCCGCGCTTCTATTGGCGGGGCAAGGGGTTGGGCGGCTCGTCGATGATGAACGGCCAGATTGCAATCCGCGGCGTTGCGGATGCCTTCGACGAATGGGCGGCCAATGGCTGCACCGGCTGGTCGGCCAGGGAGGTGATGCCGCTCTTCTCGGTGATCGAGGACGATCTGGAGTTCGGCGATGCCGACGGCCACGGACGCGGCGGGCCGTTGCCGGTCTACCGCGCGCCGCCGGAGACATGGGGCCCGATCGATCGCGGCCTGCGCGACGCGGCGCTGGCGAGCGGCTATCCCTGGTGCGCGGACCTCAACGGTCCTGATGGCGAGGGCGTCGCCTGCTATCCCATCAACAGCCGCGACAGTCGCCGCATCACCACCAATGAGGGCTATCTCGAGCCCGCGCGCGGTCGCGCCAATCTGGAGATCCGCGGGCACGCGCTGGTCGATCGCGTGCTGATCAGCGACGGAAGGGCAACCGGACTCCGCGTTCATATCGAGGGGCAGGGCACCCACGACATCAGCGCGCGCCAGATCGTGCTGTGCGCCGGCGCCATTCACAGTCCTGCGATCCTGCTGCGCTCGGGCATCGGACCAGCGCAAGAGTTGAAGGCGATGGGGATTGCGGTCGCGCGCGACCTGCCGGTCGGCCGCCACTTCTTCGATCACCCGCTGTTTCGCGCCACGATCCAGCTGCGGGAGGAGCTTCGTCCCACCGATCCCGATACGCGCCACACCAATTGCTGCGTGACCTATTCCTCGGGCCTCGCCGATGGCGGCAAGCGCGACATGATCCTGATCGCGTTCAATCACCGTGGCATCGGTAACCCCGGGGCGATCGGCGCAGGGCTGTTCAACGCGTATTCGCGTGGGACGCTGAAGCTCGTCTCGACTGATCCTGCGATCGATCCTGTCGTCGAGGAGAACATGTTGGCTGATCCCCGCGACATGTTGCGGATGATGGATGCGGTGAAGCGCCTCGCCGTGATCACCTCGCAGCCGGCGCTCGTCAACATCGCCGATTGGATCCGGCTCGCCGACACGGACCTGACGCTGCCGAAGGCCGCCAGCCTGCCAGACCACGAACTCGACGCGGTGCTGCGGCGAGAGACCGGCGACATCCAGCACGCCGCCGGCAGCTGCCGCATGAGCGGCGTTGGCGATGCCGACGGCGTGGTCAATCCCGATGGCACCGTGAAAGGGATCAGCGGCCTGCGCGTCGCCGACGCCTCGATCATGCCGTCCGACTGCCGGGCCAACACCCATTTCACGACGGTGGTGATCGGGGAAGCGATCGCGCGAATGATGATGCGATAGCAGAATCGCGTGAGGCGCAAGCTATAGCACAACACCGTCATTGCGAGCGCAGCGAAGCAATCCAGAATCTTTTCGCGGAGGGATTCTGGATTGCTTCGTCGCAAGGGCTCCTCGCAATGACGGAGCAAGGGGCGAGGCCATCGCTCGCTACACTCTTCAAACAGCAGACAAACGTTCGCCTTCTCGCGGCGCAGCTCGCCCGAGTTTTGCTCCGTGTGCCGCCCTCGCAAAGACAAGGGCGCAGGGAAGGCCGGGCGCCGGCTGGCACCCGCAAGTCCGTGCGCTACGAAAAATGCACACGGGGTGGACCACAGGTGTTGCCGGATCGCCCGGCCTTCCCCATAGGCGTTAAGGTAGCGCGAGCATCGATTGATACGGACGTTTTCGAGGAGGCTCGCGCAGGTGCCGCCCAAGCGCTCGCTTTCTGCGGCGAAAGCAACGGATGGTTGGTTGTGGAATGATCGCTTGTAGCAAGGATGCAACGAGTTGTTGCAAAACACGCCAAGCGCCAGGTGCCGTCAGGCGGCCTGCGTCCAGCGGGGAGAGTCCTCGAAGTCGCGGGCAAGCGGCTCGAGCAGCAGGATGATCAAGAGGTGTGCCAGCAAGTAGGGCTTGGCGGAGCGCGGATCGGTTCCAGGTGGCGTCTTGAGACCAATCAGACTCTTCAGTCGCTTGAAGCCAAGTTCGATGCGCCATCGCAGTCGATAGAGCGCGAGTACATCCTTGGTGGAGAACTCGTCCCGCGCGAGCGACGTGACCAGAATGACCCAATCCGCGGCTTCCAGAGTTTCTTTGGAGATGACGCGGTTTTCGTCTTGTGCGTCGCGCCGGGCTTTACGGCGCGAAGCCGCGACTGCACCGGCGGGCTTCTTGACTGCGACCAGACGCATAGCCAGAGGCGCACCGTCCTTGCGTTTGATCCAAATCCTCCGATCGATCAGTCCGTGCGCCTTCGCCGCACGCAATTGGGCCATCAGATCGAACGCAAGGCCTTTGGCATCAAGCCAACGTGCGTTCTTCCAGCCCGCTCGGATCAAAACGTCTGCCCCGGCGTCGCGCACAGCGGCGATGCGGTCAGGTTGTAGATAAGCGCGGTCAGCAATGCGGATCTCGTTCTTGACCACCGGTATCCGGTCAAACGTTTCGCCTTCTTGCTGATCTGTCAGCTCGAAGTGACCAAAGCGCTCATATGGCAGATCGAATGCACTATGAACGCGCCAAAGCTCACTGTTCCTGCGCGCAGCCGGTCCTGCCTGAGGCACTGTCGTCGCATCGATAATGCGGATCAGGCGGCCTCGGCTCGCTTTCGGGGCTGCCGCAGCGAGCAAGCCCTCCACCAGCACTGCAAACCAATCGCCACATTGACGCAGGCGATAGAACAACGCCACGCTGCTGAGGTCGGCAAGGCCAACAGAAGCGGCCCACGCGGCTGTCGATCTCAACCCTCTTTCACCCAGACAATAGGCCAGCATCAGCCGAAGTAACGCCACCGCATCTGGAATTTGGCGCCGCCGCACGAAAGCCTTCGTCTGGCGCGCACTTATTTCAAGCTGCGCAGCCCCGCCGAGCTGCGTAACCACTCTCGTCCAGTCCTCGTTCAGAAGCGATTCGTCTGCCATCCCGCCTTGGAATCACGTGTGATTCCAACACTCAAGAACAAACTTAACGCCTATGCGGCCTTCCCTGCGCGATTGGTTTTAACGGTGTCCTTCGTGCTCTTGTGTCCAGAAAATCTGCCAGAATGTGCGAACGGGCGGTTCTCGCAAAACCGCCCGTCGCTGGATCTGAGCCCGTTCGTGCTCAAAGGCCTTGAGCCTGTCGGGGAGCGAGGGACAGATCCGGTGGTCTTCCTCAACCCGAACAGTTGCATGGGCTTCGAGCCCGAACCGAGCAAGGAAGGGAGTAGATGATGGCACAAAACGACGTCCTTGTCGCTGGCATCGACGTGGCCAAGGACAAGGTGGATGTGTGCATTCGCTCATTGTCACAACGGCAGACGTTCGCGAGCAGCCCAGAAGGTCGGCGAGCGCTGATCCGCTGGCTTCGCAAGCACAAGGTCGGCAAAGCCGCCATGGAGGCTTCCGGTGGTTATGAGCGGGAGTGGGCCAAGGTGCTACGCCAGGATGGTATCGAAGGCTTGGTGGTGGATCCAAAGCGGGTGCGCAACTTCGCCAAATCGGCTGGACAGCTCGCCAAGAACGATCCGATCGATGCGGAGATGATTGCCTGGTTCGCCGAGACCTTCATTGAGGCAAGGGGGCAAGCCTACGATGCGGCACGCGAGAAGCTGGCGCAGATCGTGAGTGCGCGCCAGGCTCTGATTGACGTGCAGACGAGCTTGCGAAACAGGACGGAGCATTCCACTCCTGACGTCGTGCAGAAGATGCAAAATCGCCTGCTGAAGCGGCTCGCCGCCGAAATTGCCAAGCTGGAAGCAGCGATCGCAGCCCTGATCAAGACCACACCGCGTTTTGCCGAACTCGCCGAGATCATCGAGAGCGTACCAGGTCTTGCCGGGGGCACATCCGCCGGACTGATCGGGGCGATGCCGGAACTCGGCCAGATAGGCAACAAAGTGGCCGCGGCCCTGCTGGGTGCTGCGCCTTATGACGACGACAGCGGCAAACGTCGGGGCGTCCGTCATATCCAGGGCGGACGCCGCAAGGTCCGCAACGTCTTCTACATGGCGTCCATGGGAGCCGCGACCCGGCATAACCCCGTGCTCAAGGCCTTTTACGATCGCCTGATCGCCAAAGGCAAGGAGCCGAAGGTTGCGCTCACCGCCTGCATGCGCAAGCTGATCGTGATCCTGAACGTCATGATCGCACGCGGCGAGAAATGGGACGCCGGCCGGTACGAAGTGAGCAACTCCGCTCGGCTTCCGCCGAGCGCTTGCACGCCCTGAAGACCGGCGAGCGGACGGGGTCAAGGCCGGAAGCCGCCGGAGGCGGTGGCGCGCCAGCGCCAGCCTTGAGGCCGGCCGATCGCCGGGCTACTTCAACACAGTTGCTCCTCGGGGAGCGATGCACTATTGCCCCCGTCGCCTTGCGGATCACTGATGTGCGGACCCGGTTGGGCTGCAGGCATCACCGCAGGACTTGACGCACAGACCCCGGGCGTCAGGACCACACGACTTCTCCGTCCGCGCACGTCCTCGCTGGGAATCCGAGGGGTGGCGTGTGCTCGCCCCCGAAGCCATGCGAAGACGCTGTCGGCGCCGTGTCGTTCGCGCGGAAAGGCAATTGCTCACGGTGTCCCGCCCTGCAATGTCTTCTACGCCCGACGCCGTCGCGTCCATCGCTGCCCGGCCCGCGGTTCGTGACGATCGCGATCCGCCCCTTGTCTCGGGCCAGGGTGTCTTTGCATGTACGACAAATCCGAATTTCGGTAAAGTGGAATATTTTGCCAGGTGAGGCTTGACAAGCGATGTGGCGGAATTGGTCGGCTGCGTTGCCCGACGGGCGGGCGGCCTCAGCGCGCGCCTCGTCCTTCGAAACGGCGTTTACGCGCCTCCTCAGGATGAGGCTAATTGGCGTGAGTGCCCGTTGAAACTGCTGCCGCACGCTCCGCCCTCATCCTGAGGAGCCCGCCCAAAGCAGGCGTCTCGAAGGATGGCTGCAGGGGGAAACCGGTCAAATGCGATTGCCCTTGAGGACGGGGTAGATGGGAAGTGACCGGTCCGTAGTTAAAGCAACGCTGATGACCTATATGACACACGAGCGACTTGATATGTTATTCGAGGCCAGTCCACGGAGCCAAGTCTCGTGTCGTCTGTTCTCCGATCGCCGACAGTCGAAGAGCTGCCAATGCTCTCGGCTTTGTGCATGAGGTCGAAAGCTGTGTGGGGCTATGGCGACGACTTCATGAGAGCCTGTCGCAGCGAGCTCACCATTAAAGCGTGTGAACTGCAATCAAGCTCAATCGCGGTGGCGGAAGAGAGCGGCAAAATTGTCGGCGTTGCCCAAGTCAAGATAAATGGAAGCGAGGCCGATTTATTGAAGCTGTTCGTCGAGCCGATGATGCTTCGCGGCGGCGTAGGAACAAGGCTGCTCCGCTGGGCCTCCAGTCAAGCAAAGTCGATGGGTGCTCGTCGTTTGGTGATCGAAGCCGACCCAGAGGCCGCACCTTTCTATCGACGAATGGGTGCCAAAGATTGTGGCTTTTCTCCTTCCGGCTCAATACCCGGTAGGATGCTTCCCAGACTTGTCATCGAGCTGAAACAAGTATGAGGTCGCTTGTCGGCTCCAAGCCGCCATGCAGCCCTGTGGGCTTTGATGTCGCCTTCCGACAGCAAACCGGACGCGACGAACCTATGACTCCTTCGCCGCTAGATCACCCCCACCATCCGCAGCGCCACTCCCGCCGCGCAGCTTCCCGCCAGCACGGTGAGCATCCCCAGCTTGAACCGGAAGATCGCGGTTGCCGCCGCAATCGACAGCAGCAGCGCGGGGATGTCGACGCTGGTCAGCACCGGACGGTCGAACGCGAACGGAAACGCGTGCAGCGGCACGGTCTCGCGGAACAGCGTGTGCAGGGCAAACCAGATCGAGAGGTTCAGAATCACGCCGACGACGGCGGCGGTGATCGCACTCAATGCACCGGCCAATCCCGTGTTGCCGCGCAGGCGCTCGATGTAGGGGGCGCCGACGAAGATCCAGAGGAAGCAGGGCGTGAAGGTGACCCAGGTCGCGAGCAGGCCGCCGAAAGTTGCCGCTAGCATCGGCGAGAGGCCGCCGGGATCGCGATAGGCCGCCATGAAGCCCACGAACTGCAGCACCATGATCAGCGGCCCCGGCGTGGTCTCGGCCATGCCGAGGCCGTCGAGCATCTCCTGCGGCTTGAGCCAGTGATAGTGCTCGACCGCCTGCTGGGCGACGTAGGCCAGCACCGCGTAGGCGCCGCCGAAGGTGACGAGCGACATTTTGGAGAAGAACAGCGCGATCTGGCTGAACACATTGGCTTGGCCCAAGGCCACCAGCAGCGCGATCACGGGCACCAGCCAGAGCGCGAGCCACAGCGCACTGAGGCGGATCGTGCGTGCGGTGTTGGGGCGGACGTGATCGGGCACGGCCTCGCCGAGCATGCTGTCGATCGCGGCGCCGCTGCCGCCATGGCCGTGACCGGCCGGCGCGAACTCCGGACGGCCGCTCCGCGCGCCGGCATAGCCGATGAGGCCGGCGGCGATGATGATGATCGGGAAGGGGACCGCGAAGAAGAAGATCGCGATGAAGGCCGCAGCCGCGAGCGCGATCATGATGCGGTTCTTCAGCGCACGCTTGCCGACGCGCACGACAGCTTCGACGACGATGGCCAGGACCGCGGCCTTGAGTCCGAAGAACAGCGCCTCGACGAAGCTGACATTGCCGAAGGCGGCGTAGATGTAACTCAGACCCATGATGGCGATGATGCCGGGCAGGATGAACAGTCCGCCCGCCATCAGCCCGCCGGCCGTGCGATGCATCAGCCAGCCGACATAGGTTGCGAGCTGCTGCGCCTCAGGTCCCGGCAGCAGCATGCAGTAATTCAGCGCATGCAGGAAACGCCCCTCGGAGATCCAATTCTTCTCCTCGACCAGGATACGGTGCATCACAGCGATCTGGCCCGCGGGCCCGCCAAAACTGAGGCAGGCGACGCGGAGCCAGACGCGAAAGGCCTCGTTGAAGCTGACGCCGTGGCCGGCGTCAGCTCCTGCTTGCACGTTGCGGGTATCCATTACGCCTTCACCTTGTTGGTCGGCCAGTTGTGGGTCTCGGTGGTCGCGTCGCGGCACCAGCGGTAGAAGGCATCGTAGAGCAACATGCCGGCCTCGAGCTGTTCGAGGTCGTCGTCGAACATGCGCGACAGCCCGAGCGAGGCTGCGAGCAGGCCGGGCGCCTCCGGCGCGAGCTCGGGCCGCGCGGTGTCGGCACCGCGCACCAGTGTCGCGAGGCGGAGCAGCGGCGGCGTGGCGATCCCGAACTCCTCGATCATCACGTCGAAGGTGCAGAGCTCGCCCCGGTGACTCCAGAACACATTCTCGATGTCGAAGGGGGCCGCATTGAACCGCTCCCCCACCCCGACCACCTCGGACGGCGCCACATACAGGAACATCGCGTTGGGATCGACGAAGCGGCGGATCAGCCAGGGGCAGGCGATGCGATCGACCTTCGGCCGCGCCCGCGTGACCCAGACGGTACGCCCCCTGGCATCGCGCGGCGGCAGCTTGCGGGTGTCGAGCAGCGGCAGCTTGGCCGCCTTCCAGCCCTCGAAGCCGCCCTCCAGCGTCTCGGCCCTCACGCCGAGCTGACGGAGCCAGGCCGCCGTGCCCTGCGCGAGCTTTTCGCCGCGGAAGCAGGAGACGACGGCGCGGCGGCCGGCGAATGTGCCGCCCCAGTCCGTCACATTGTCGTGGCTGAGCCTGATGGAGCCGGGGATCAGCCGCCGGTCGGCGGCGAAATCCTCCTCGGTGCGCACGTCGATCAGGACAGGCGCGTTGGCCGTGCCGATCAGCCGTGCCATTTTGTCAGATGAGATGGTCGTGAATGTAGACATGATGCGTCCTCGCAAGAAACGAACGGGACGCGATGCTTGGGCCTGTCGCCTCGTGGGGAGATCGCTCAAATCCCCATGAGACAGATTACAGCGAAACTAAGAAGCACTGTCAATCCGCGGGACGATTGGAGCTTAGAAAATTGGTTCCCACCGTCTATATTGCACGCCGACAGATCGTGAATCTTCGGGAGAATTCGATGCATTCCCATTCCATCGAACAATGGACCCATGACCACGCCTTCCTGGGCGAGAAGCACGACGAGAACGAACGGCGCACCTGGTTCGTGGTCGTGCTGACGCTGGTCATGATGGTCGGCGAGATCGTTGCCGGCTCGCTGTTCGGCTCGATGGCGCTGCTGGCCGACGGCTGGCACATGGGCACGCATGCGGCGGCGCTCGGCATTGCCGCCTTCGCCTATCGCTTCGCGCGGCGGCACCTGGGCAATGCGCATTTCACCTTCGGCACCGGCAAGTTCGGGGATCTTGCCGCCTTCGCCAGCGCCATCATCCTCGGCCTGATCGCGGTCGAGATCGCCTATGAAAGCGTGCTGCGCCTGTTCACGCCGGTGCCGATCGTCTATGGCGAGGCCATGGCGGTGGCCGCCCTCGGCTTGTGCGTCAATCTCGCGAGTGTGTGGCTGCTGCGCGATAGCCATGATCATCATCATCACGCGCATGGCCACAGCCATGCGCATGATGACCACGACGATCATGACCACGACCATGATCATCATGGCCATCATCACCATCACCACGACAACAACCTTCGCGCGGCCTATGTCCACGTCATGACCGATGCCGCGACCTCGGTGCTGGCGATCGCAGCGCTCGCCGTCGCTATGTATTCGGGCTGGGTCTGGGCCGATCCGGCCGTGGGCCTGATCGGCAGCGTCGTGATCGCGAGCTGGGCGTTCGGCCTCATCAAGTCATCGGGTGCGGTGCTGCTCGACGTGCGCGCCGACGAGAAGCTGGAGCGGGTGATCCGGGCCCGCATGGAAGTCGGCGACGATCGCGTGACTGACCTGCATCTCTGGCGGGTCGGCCCCGGCCATTGTGCCGTGCTGCTCTCGGTGGTGTCGGACAAGCCGAAGCAGCCGGCCGTCTACAAGCGGCGGCTCGCGGGGCTGAAGGGCCTCAGCCACATCACGGTCGAGGTCGAGACCTGCCTGCATTGACGGAGCGCGGAATTCTGCTGAGCGGCCGGGGTTGATCCTCGGTCGCAGCCCTGTACGGGAGGAACAATGATGCACAGGATCGCGTTCGCGGTCGCCATCGCCGCACTCGCTCTTTCCAGCCCCGGGGCGCTGGCGCAATCGGAAAAGGCCGGCGTTGAAAAGCTCTATGTGCTGAATTGCGGAGAGGGTACCGCCGGTGACATCTCGCGGTGGACGCCGGGCCTGAACGAAGGCAAGACGATGGATTTCGTCGACACCTGCTATCTGATCAAGCATGTCAAAGGCTGGTTCCTGTGGGACACCGGCATTGCCGATTCCGTCGCCGCGATGCCGAACGGTCTCGTGCCCGCCGATCCCAAAGCCGTGACCTGGCGTCGGCCGAAGACGTTGCAAGCGCAGCTCGAGCAGCTTGGCCTCAAGCCCGATGACGTCCGGGCGATGGCCGTCTCGCATACGCATCCGGATCATATCGGCAATGTCGAGCTGTTCCCGCAGGCCATGCTCTATGTGCAGAAGGCCGAATACGACTGGCCCGGCGCCGACAACGCGCCGCGCTTCAAGCCGTCGCATCCGGTCGAGTTGCTCACGGGCGACAAGGATGTCTTCGGCGACGGCAGCCTGACCATCCTATCGACGCCGGGTCACACGCCGGGTCACCAGTCGCTGCTGGTGAAACTGCCGAAAACCGGCGCGGTTCTGCTGTCTGGCGATGCCGTGCACTTCAAGGACAATTGGGACAACCGCCGCGTGCCCAGCATGAACGTCGACAAGGACCAGAGCGCGGCCTCGATGCAGAAGATCGCCGACACGCTCGCCAAGGAGAAGGCGCAGCTCTGGATCAACCACGACAAGGCCCAGCGCGACGGCCAGAAGATGGCGCCGGAGTTTTACGACTGAGGCGGATCAGCCTTTCGGCGCGGTCAACGTCGGCGGATTCGCGTCCGGCGTCTTCTTCGGCTTCAGCGTGCCGGCATAGAACGAGAGCAGCCAGACCAGGAGGACCGCGAGGAGATAGACGCCCCAGGCCTGCGGCGGCGTGGTCGCCCAGCGCAGGAGGCCTTTGAATGTGCGGGGCGGGCCGGCATCGTTGCTCATGGCTCGCTTGTGCGCGAAAGCGGCTGTGCCGTCAATCAGGCCGCGACACGGGGCGGATCAGGAACAGCGCCACAAGCGCCGAGAGGCTGAGCGCAGACGAGACGATCAGCACCTTGGCGCCCATGAGGTCGATGAGCAGGCCGAAGGCGAGCGGCGCCACGGCCTGCGCCATCCGCGCCGGGGCGCCGATGATGCCGAGGCGGTAGCCGAAATCTTTCGGGCCGAAGATCGACAGCGGCAGCGTGCCTCGCGCGATCGTCAAGATGCCGTTGCCGGAGCCGTGGAACAACGCGAAGGCGCTCGCCGCGGCGCCGCCGAAGATCGCGACGATCACGGCTCCGATCGGGTGGGTGAGGCTGGCGAGCCGCGTCGACCACAGCGGATGGAAGCGGCTGAGGAAGCCGGCCTCTAGCATGCGCGCACCAACCTGTGCCGGGCCGATCAGTGCGCCGGCCGCGATGGCCTCGGCCGGCGTTGCGCCCGTGGTCTCCAGGATGCGCGGGAAATGCGCGGCCATGGCGCCGGTGACGGTCCAGACCGCGGCGAAGATGAAGGCGAGCAGCAGCATGGTGCGGTCGAGCGGCAAATGCGGCTTCTCGGCCGTGGCCGCCGCCTGCTTGGCGCCCTTGATCGCCGGCAGCATGAAGAAGTTGAGGGGCAGGCCGATCAGGATGTTGGCCGCGGCCCAGGCGAAACAGGTGTCGCGCCAGCCGATATGGGCGATGCCCCAGGCGGTGAGCGGCCAGCCGACGGTGGAGGCGAAGCCCGCCATCAGCGTGATGCCGGTGATGGCCCTGCGCGCCTCGATGCCGTAGATGCGCCCCAAGGCGGCGAAGGCGGCGTCGTAGAGTCCCATTGCCATGCCGATGCCGAGCACGAGCCAGGCGATCGCCATCACCGCGATCGATTGCGAGAGCCCGAGGAGCACGAGGCCGGCGGCAATGGTCAGGTTCGAGGCCGACAGCACCTGACGGCCGCCGACGAGATCGATCTGCCGCCCGATGCGCGGGCCGAGCATTGCCGAGATCACCAGTGCGGCCGAAAACGCACCGAAGATCCAGTTGGAGGAGACGCCGAGGTCGCGTGCCATGGGATCAGCGAGCAGCGCCGGCAAATAGTAGCTCGAGGCCCAGGCCAGAGTCTCGGTGGTGCCGAGCGCCAGGATGATCGGAAGCTGGCGCTGGGTCATCGGCGCGTGCCTCCGATTCTGGCCGACAAAGTCTTCATCGCCGGCATTTGCCGCCCGCGTGGCGAGTGCGTCAACCGCGCCCGCGACATATTCGATCTGCAAGGGGCGCGAGCCTGCCGCGCATGTCGGGCCCTCGCGCCTTTCGCCGGTCACGAATGCACGCCATAATGGCGCATGCAAGTCACTTCGCGTCTCTCACTGATGAACTGGGTCACCAGCCAGGGGCTTACGGGCCTGCCTGAACCCGAACTGCTCCGCGGCTTCTGCGAGCGCTGCTGCGCCGAAGGGCTCGACCTGTCGCGCGGGCTGGTCTTCATCGACACGTTGCACCCGATCTACGAGGGCCGCGGCTTTCGCTGGACCGACCGGTCGAGCAACGAGAGCGACATGTTCGAATACGGTTCGACGGCCGAGGGGGATCCGAACAAGAACTGGCGGCGGTCGGTGTTCTATCATTTGCTCGAGCATGGCGAGGACGAGATGGTGATCGATCTCGCCGACGCAGCCACGCTCGATTTCTCGCAGATCGGCGACCTCGCCGAGAAGGGCCATCGGCATTTCCTCGCCTTCGTCCATCGCTTCGGCGAAAGCGGCGCGCTGGGGCAGATGGACTGTCTCTACTCCTACTGGACCACCCGGCGCGAGGACGGCTTCACGCCATCGGAGCTGGAAGCGCTGCGCGATCTCGTGCCGGTGCTGGGGCTCGCGATCAAATCGGCGCAGCAGGTCGACATCGCCCGCACGCTCGGCCGCGTCTATCTCGGCCGCGACGCCTCCGAGCAGGTCTTGCGCGGGCGCATCTCGCGCGGGGTCACCGAGCGGATCAACGCCGTGCTGTGGTATTCGGACCTGCGCGGCTCCACCGGCATCAGCGAGAGCATCGGTCCCGACGAGATCATTCCGTTCCTCAACGACTATGCGCAGGCCGTGATCGATCCGATCCACGAGGCCGGCGGCGACGTGCTGAAGCTGATCGGCGATGGCGTGCTCGCGATGTTCTGGGGCGAGGACATGGCGGATGCGCGACGGGCCGCATTACGGGCCGAGCATCTCTTCCGCAAGAACGTCGCCGCGCTGAACAAGCGGCGGGCGGCGGAGGGCCGCCCGACCACGTCAGCCTATATCGGCCTGCATGTCGGCGAGGTCTTCTACGGCAATATCGGCAGCCAGGACCGGCTCGATTTCACGGTGGTCGGCCCGACCGTCAACGAGGTCAGCCGCATCGCCTCGATGAGCCGCTCGGTCGACCGCGAGCTGCTGGCCTCATCCGAGTTCTACAAGGGCCTCGATGCCGCCGGCCGCCGCTATCTCGTCTCCACCGGCCGCTACGCGCTGCGCGGCATCGGCCGCGCGCAGGATCTCTACACGCTCGATCCAGAGGTTGAGGCGAGCGAGCCGGTGGCGGGGAGCTATGAGCGCTATCTGGCGGGTTAGGCCGGCTGCTCCAGCGCCGCTTCATCCCCCACCATGGCCGGCTGCCGATCCAGCGCCACTGCCGGTGACAGCAGGATCACCAAAGCCTGCATGCCGAAGACGGCTGCGGCGAGATAAAGGCACGCTTCCGCGCTCCAGAGGCCGCCGACGATTGCCCCTAATGCCGAGCCGAGCGGGCGGGCGCCGTAGCTCATGATGTTGATGGCGGAGACGCGGCCAAGCAGCCGCGGCGGTGTCACCGACTGGCGCAGGGTCGTGGTCGAGATCACCCACAGGATCGGCCCGGCGCCGAGCAGGAAGAAGCTCAAGGCTGCGAGCCAGGGCGAGGGGAGCAGCACCGTCAGCGCCATCACCAATGCGGCGACGAAGCCGGTGACGGGGCCGAGTCCGACCACGAGGCCGAACGCGATGCGCTTCATCACGCGCGTGGCGACCAGCGCGCCGATCACCATGCCGACGCCATACATCGTCAGCACCGTGCCGACGCCGGCGGCCGTCAGGCCGAGATGGCGCACGGCGTAGGGCACGAACACCGCGATCTGCAGGAACCAGCCGGTGTTGAAGATGAACTGGGTGATGAATACCGGCCGCAGCAGTGGATGGTGAAATACGAAGGCCGCGCCTTCGCGGATCTCCTGCAGCGGATGACGGCGCGGCGCCGGCGCGCGCGCGGGCTCGTAGATGCCGGAGAGCAGCACCACCGCGATGGCCGAGAGCGCCGCGGCAAAGCCGAAGGCTGGGCTTGCGCCCCACCATCCCACCAGCGCACCGCCGAGTGCAGGGCCGCTGGCGAAGGCGATGGTGCGCGCGAGCTCGATCCGCGCATTCGCCGCCGGCAACAAGTCGGAGCTCACCAGCGAGGGAACCAGCGCCGGCGCCGCCACGCTGTAGACGACGGTGCCGCACACGGCCGCAAAGCCGAGCAGGGCCAGCAGCGGCAAGTTGAGGGCCCCCAGCACCAGCAGCAGCACGATGGCGGCGAGCGCAGCCGCCCGCAGCGCCTCGGCACCCGCCATCAGCCAGCGGCGGGAGATGCGATCGGCGAGCACGCCGGCGGGAATGGCGAACAGGACGAAGGGCAGGGTGAGCGCGGTCTGGAGCAGGCCGGTCTGACCTTCGGCAACACCCAGCGTCAGCACGGCCACAATGGGCGCTGCGGCGAGCGCGATCTGCTCGGCCGACTGCGCCGCGAGATTCGACCAGGCGAGGCGGTTGAAGGTGTCGGGGAGGCGAGACGGCGTTGACATGGCGCATATCCTGCAAAGTCGAGTTGCTGCCAATATCCGCTCCCAGGGACGGCCAAACCCACCCGCTTCCCGACAGGGCAGCGGATAATGGCCGGACCGGAACCGCTGCGGCTAGATGCAGTTGCAAATGAGTTGCAATAAGATCGAACTTCGGTATTCTCCTCTTATGGATGCGCGATCGCCCGACCTGACCCAAACCTCGTCCCAAGACGTCGCCGGCTGGCGCGCTGACGCGCCCACCACCAAGAGCCTCGCGGAGGTCAATTCCACCGTCGCCATTCCGGTCGCCGGGCACTGGTTGCGGCGGCTGCTCGCCTTCGTCGGTCCGGGCTATCTCGTCTCGGTCGGGTACATGGATCCCGGCAATTGGGCGACCGACCTCGCCGGCGGGTCGAAGTTCGGCTACACGCTGCTCTCGGTCATCCTGCTCTCGAATTTGATGGCGATCCTGCTGCAGTCGCTGGCGGCGCGGCTCGGCATCGTCACCGACCGCGACCTCGCGCAGGCCTGCCGCGCGACCTATTCGCCGGTGGTGAACTTCCTGCTCTGGCTCGCCTGCGAGGCGGCGATCATCGCCTGCGATCTCGCCGAGGTGATCGGTACGGCGATCGCGCTCAAACTCCTGTTCGGCATTCCCCTGATCGGCGGCGCGCTTCTCGCCGCACTCGACGCCTTCCTGCTGCTGCTCCTGATGAACCGTGGCTTTCGATTCCTCGAGGCGTTCGTCATTGCGCTGCTCGCGGTGATCGCGGTCTGCTTCGTGGTCCAGATCGCGGCGGCGGCCCCGCCGGTGGCGGAGGTTCTGCGCGGCTTCGTGCCGAAGAGCGAGATCTTCACCAATTCCGACATGCTCTACATCGCGATCGGCATCATCGGCGCGACGGTGATGCCGCATAATCTCTACCTGCATTCCTCGATCGTGCAGACGCGCGCTTATGAACGCAATGACAGTGGTCGGCGCGAAGCGATCAAATGGGCAACGACGGACTCCACCGTCGCCCTGATGCTGGCGCTGTTCATCAACGCCGCGATCCTGGTCGTGGCGGCTGCGACCTTCCACAGAAGTGGCCATTCCGATGTCGCCGAGATCGGACAGGCGTTCGAGCTCTTGTCGCCGCTGCTCGGCCTCGGCATCGCCTCGACGCTGTTCGCGGTGGCGCTGCTCGCTTCGGGCCTCAACTCGACGGTGACCGCGACCCTCGCCGGCCAGATCGTGATGGAAGGCTTCCTCGATCTGCGCCTGCCGAGCTGGGCGCGTCGCCTGCTCACACGCGGCATCGCCATTGTTCCCGTGATCATCGTCACGGCGATCTACGGCGAGCGCGGCACGGCCGATCTGCTGGTGTTCAGCCAGGTCGTGCTGTCGATGCAGCTGCCCTTCGCCGTCATCCCGCTGGTCCGCTTCGTCTCCGACCGCCGCAAGATGGGCCAGTTCGCGATACCGGTATCCGTCGCCGCAATTGCCTGGATCGTCGCGGGCGTGATCGTGGTGCTGAACGTGAAGCTGCTGGCGGATACGTTTTTCGGGTGATGCTAGCCATTGGGTAGCTGTCATCGTCCGGTTCAACCGGGCGATCCAGTATTCCAGAGACGGCTGTAATTGACTCGGGACGCCGCGCCGTACCGTACTGGATGCCCCGGTCAAGCCAGGTCAAGCCGGGGCATGACGGAGAGTGTGAGGCGCCTAGTCCTGCGGCTCGGATGCTGTATCGCCCTGCGCATCGATGCGCAGCCAGCCTGAGGGCGCGAGCCGCTGCTGCGGCAGGAAGCGGGCCTTGTAGTCCATCTTCTTGGAGCCTTCGATCCAGTAGCCGAGATAGACGTAGGGCAGGCCCTGACGTCGCGCGCGCGCGATGTGGTCGAGGATCATGAAGGTGCCCATCGAGCGGCTGACCTGGCCCGGATCGAAGAACGAATAGACCATCGAGAGGCCATCGCTGAGCACGTCCGTGAGCGCCACCGCGATCAGCTCCTCGCCACGGCCGGTGAGGCCGCTGTCGGGACCGCGCTTGCGGTATTCGATGATGCGGGTCTCGACATGGCTGTCCTCGACCATCATGGCGTAGTCGAGCACGGTCATGTCGGCCATGCCGCCATGGCGGTGGCGGGCGTCGAGATAGGCGCGGAACACCGAATATTGCTCGGAGGTCGGCACCGCGCTGCGCTGCTCGCCGATGATGTCGGCATTGCGCGCCATCACCTTGCGGAAGCTGCGAGAGGGCCGGAACTCGTTGGCGATGACCCGGACCGAGACGCAGGCGCGGCACTGGTCGCAGGCAGGACGATAGGCAATCGACTGGCTGCGGCGGAAGCCGCCATGGGTCAGGAGGTCGTTGAGGTCGCCCGCACGATCTCCGACAAGGTGCGTGAACACCTTCCGCTCATGGCGGCCCGGCAGATAGGGGCACGGGGATGGCGCCGTGAGGTAAAATTGCGGGGTATCGCGAGAGTGCTGGGTCAAGGGACGTCGTGGGCCTCCGAACAAGATCTCAGCATCGCGCTACCAAAGCTCCCGGTCAATCGGCCTGCGCGGCAGGACACGCTCGTCATCCTAGCAGGCACAGGTTGCCAGCTCCTCACCAGGACCTGGCGGCCTGCGACACCGGCGCGCGGATGGAATTGTTGATCACGACGGTTCCCAGCACGAAATCGTGCAGCAGGCGGCGGCGGCCGTTGAACAGGCCGACCAGCACCACGAAGGGCGACAGGAACGAGACGGTCACCCAGAACAGCACGGCGTGCGTGGCGCCGAGCACGAAATAGCCTGGTGCGCCGTACCAGGTGCGCAGTTCCAGATCCATCACGCGCATGCCGATCGTCGCCGAGGACGGACCGCCGATGCAGGCGCCGTAATACACGATCGCCCAGATCACCGAGGCGGGCCAAGCCAGCCAGAACAGTGCCCAGCCGAGGCCGAGCGTCACCAGGCCGAACAACGCAATGAAGAGGTAGCCGAGGATGACCGGCACAGAGATCACGATCATGTCGATCAGGAAGGCAAACACCCGCCGTGTCGCGACCCCGCGGAACAGTTCCGGATGCAGATCGGGATCGTAGGCGTGCGGTTGCATGGCACCATCATTGCGCCAAGTGCCGCTGTCATTTGGCGAACCCGAATAAGACATGAGCTTCTCTTTCGCTTTCGGATCTCTCACCGGCAGCAGATGGGAACAGTCCGGCCACGCGCCAAGGCTGTTGGTCTATCAATACCGCAAAATATTCCGGCGATTCGGCGGCCGCAGGCGCTTGCGCGGCGCGTGATTTGCACCATGCTGGGGCGGGCTGAGCCCTCACAGGAAGATTTCATGGGTGGTCAGGTCGAATTACGTTGCAGCTGTGGCGGGGTCCGCGCCGTGGTCACGGGCGTGTCGCCGCGGACGGTCAATCGCGTGGTCTGCTACTGCGACGACTGCCAGGCTTTCGCACACCAGCTCGGCCGCGCCGATCTGTTGAACGCGAAGGGCGGCAGCGACATTATCCAGGTCGCGCCATCGACGCTCTCGTTTGTGCAGGGTCAGAGCCGGATCGCGGGGGTGCGGCTGACCGCGAAAGGTCTCTACCGGTGGTATGCAAGCTGCTGCAACACGCCGGTCGGCAACACGCTTTCGCCCAGCGTTCCCTTTGTCGGCATCATCGCGCAGGCGTTCGAGGGCGGCACGCCGGCGGTCGACGATGTCGCCGGAGCGCCGACCGGCGCCATTCTCGGCAAGTACGCGGTCGGTGAGCCACCGGCGGGCTCGACCGGGCTTAATCTTTCTCTCATCTTGCGCGCCATCGGCAAGGTGCTGGCATGGAAGCTGCGGGGGAAGACCTGGCCGCACCCGTTCTTCAAGCGGGAGACGCGTGAGCCGATCTATCCAATTACCGTGCTGTCGCGCGAGCAACGCGAGGCGCTGCGTCTGTTATGCGGACCTCAGCCGAACGCGCAAGCGGGTTGAGTGTTGCAGCGGTAGGGTGCGCGAGCAACTCCGCCCTCATGTCCCGGACAAGCGCCGCAAAGCGGCGCGCAGAACCAGGACCTAAAGCATGATCCGGAAAAGTGCGAAGCGGTTTTCCGGAAAGATCATGCGTAAACAACAAGCTAAAGCGCGATGACGATTCATCCAAATCTCATCGCGCTTTAGAGGTCACAAGTGAGATCGCGGAGAAGAAATGGGCCCGGGCTCTGCAACGCATCACGCCGCAACTGGACCATGCTTCGCATCGCCAAGGGCGTGCTGCATTGCGTCCGGGGCACGACCTTACCCCTGCGCGCGCAGCTTCTCCGCCGCCTTGGGCGCAAAATAGCTCAGCACGCCGTCGGCGCCGGCGCGCTTGAACGCCAAAAGGCTCTCCATCATCGCGCGCTCGCCGTCGAGCCAGCCGTTGTTCGCGGCCGCCGCGATCATCGCGTATTCGCCGGAGACCTGGTAGGCGAAGGTCGGCATTGCAAACGTGTCCTTCACGCGGCGGACCACGTCGAGATAGGGCATGCCGGGCTTCACCATCACCATGTCGGCGCCCTCGGCGATATCGAGCTCGACCTCGCGCAGGGCTTCATCGGTGTTGGCGCTGTCCATCTGGTAGGTGCGCTTGTCGCCGGTGAGCGTCTTGGCCGAGCCGATGGCGTCGCGGAACGGGCCATAGAAGGCGGAGGCGTATTTGGCCGCATAGGCCATGATCTGGACGTCGAGCAGGCCGGCGCGGTCCAGCCCCTCGCGGATCGCGGCGACGCGGCCGTCCATCATGTCGGAAGGCGCGATGATGTCGCAGCCGGCTTCGGACTGCACCAGCGCCTGACGCACCAGCACGGCGACCGTCTCGTCGTTCAAAATTTTGCCGTCAGAGATCAGGCCGTCATGGCCGTGACTGGTGAAGGGATCGAGCGCGACGTCGCAGAGGATTCCGATCTCCGGAAACTCCTTCTTGATCGCGCGCACGGCCTGGCAGACCAGGTTGTTCGGATTGGTGGCTTCCGAGCCTTCCTCGTCGCGCAGGGAGGGATCGGTGTAGGGAAACAGCGCGATGCAGGGGATCGTCAGCTTCATCGCGCGCTCGGCCTCGCGCACGGCCTGATCGACGCTGAGGCGGTCGACGCCCGGCATCGAGGCAACCTGCTCGCGCTTGTTGTGGCCGTCGATCAGGAACAGCGGCCAGATCAGATCGTCGGTGGTGAGGACGTTCTCGCGCACCATCCGCCGGGCCCATTCCGCCTTGCGGTTGCGGCGCGGGCGGACGGTCAGATCGAGAGCAGGGGAGGCCGCTCCGCCATCCTTGCGCGAAACCTCGCGCAATTCGATCGGACGTCCGTATTTGATCGCCATTACTCTTCCTCCGGCTGGAATTATTCTTATACCAGCTCGCATGGTTCCCGTCACCGCGGCTTGACCTGCCGCAAGGGATGGCAGCCGATTGATTTTGTGGGGCGAAGCAGCCAGAAGGGGCCATGTCCGAGATCTCCACCCGCGATGCGACCCGCGACAGCGCCAGGGACGGCGCCCGAGACAATGCCAGAGAGAGCGCATTGTCGGTGGCGGCGATCTCATCGGAGCGCTCAGAGTCCGACGACAATGTCTGGACCCGCCGGCTCGTGCTGTTCCTGCGGGTGATGGCGCTGCTCTCGATCCTCAAGGGCCTTTATCACTGGGCGCAGGTGACTGGCTTTGTCGGCGGCGAGGATGAGGCATTCGAGAACCAGTCGATGGCCTGGCAGGCCGCGACCGTCTACTTCGCCGTGATCGAGCTTGTCGCCGCCGTCGGCCTGTGGCTCGCGACGCCCTGGGGCGCGGTGGTGTGGCTGACGACCGTGGTGTCGATGGCGGTGATCGAGTTGATGTTCCCGGGAATCTACGGCGGCAGCCTCGCCGTGGTCGGCGTCGAGGTCTTCATGCTTGCCGCGTATCTGGCGCTCGCCTGGATGGCCGCGCGCGAACGGCCGCCGTAGCCGGCCTCGCCGCTCGCACAACGGTCTCGTGCCCTGGACGCAATGCAGCGTGGCGCTCTTGCGACGTGATGCGCTGCAGAGCCGGGCCCCATCTCACCGCGGTCCCATCTTGCAACATATGGGTCCCGGCTCCGCGATGCATCGCTGCGCGCTGCATCCTGTCCGGGACATGAGAGTGTTGCGCTTGGTTGACCGTTGGTTGCCTAAAATTTGCGGTAAGTTTTCATTGACCAGCCGGTTCCGCCACAGCTGTTACGCGCTCGTTTCGAAACGGGGCGGGGCTGTTCTGGAATGCGACAACAACGGCGGACGGAGGGTGAACAGGACCTTGCGAAGGTCAACAGACGGTTGCGAAAAGTGCTTGTGGCACAGGCTTAATCCGCAATTCACTGTCTTAAATTCATGATCTCTTTATTCTCTTATTTAAGCCGATCTTCAAACGCGCCCCTTAAGTTGCACCTATCAGACGGGACACAAGTTTCGTCGAATAAGTGTCGATAAAAACGACAACAGGGGAAGTGTCATGATGAAAGCCGTCGCAACTGCGGCAGATACCGCAGAGCGCGTCTCCGGCCAGCAGGGCTCGGTGCAGTCGCTCTATCTGGAAGCTTTGACTCTGGTGGAGCGGCTGCATCGCCGGCTCCTCGACGTCATCAAGGATGAATTCGATCGCCGCGGCCGTGCGGACATCAACTCGGTGCAGGCGCTCTTGCTCTACAACATCGGCGACAAGGAGCTGACCGCGGGCGAGCTGCGCACGCGCGGTTACTATCTCGGCTCCAACGTCTCCTACAATCTGAAGAAGCTCGTCGAGCTCGGCTTCCTCGATCATCAGCGCTCGCGCGTCGATCGCCGCTCGGTGCGCATCCGCCTGACCCCGCAGGGCCAGGAAGTCCGCCGTATCGTCGAGGCGCTCTACCAGAAGCACGTCAAGACGGTCGAGCAGGTCGGCGGCATCTCCGGCGACGAGTTTGCGACGCTCAACAAGTCGCTGCACCGCCTCGAGCGGTTCTGGACCGACCAGATCCTCTATCGCCTCTGAGTCTCCAAGGGATCAAGGCCAAGCCGGCCCGCAACAAGACCGGCAAGCCTCCCGAACGTGCCTGACTTCCCCCAAGCGCGCCGGCCCGGATTTCGGACCGGCGCGTTCCATATTTTGCACCTGCGAAAAAATGTCCCGGGCACGAGGAACCAGTTCCGGGCCGGGCGCTTATCTCCTTCGGATCGGAGAAACGTCGATGCTGGTCGAGCGCGGGCTTCAGGCCACGAACGTAGAACTCGTGAGCAAGGCCTACGCCATTGCCGCGAACTTCCTTCGCCGTTCGGGCGCCATCCCCGACTCGCTGGTCACCGACGAACGCCTGCTCGGCCTCATCGTGAAGCTGCTCCAGCAAGGCGAATTCAACAAGATCAGGCTGGCGAACAAGGCAATCGCCAAGTTCCAGCAGACCGAGGCCAGAGCGGTTGCCTGATCAAGACTCCCAAATTAGCGACAAACCAGAGGGTGCCATGGAAGCCGCCGTCGACCGCATCATGCAGACCTATGACCTGCTCGCCAACCGCACCGCGGCGGCGAGTGAGGAGGCGCGGGAAAAGGTGACGAACTACCTCAATACCCTGATGGAAGCGGGCGAGACGGACCCGCACAGATTGACGGTCTGCGGTCTGACCTATTTGCGCCAGCTCGACGGCAGCGTGGACCCGGTCAAGGCGGGGTATACCGGGCTGTGAAACGACGCCGGCTCCGCCGGGTTGCCGTTTGCGAGGAATGAGGCCAAAGCGGCCCTGGTCCCCGAGGAGCGGCTCCCCGGAACCGATCTCGGGATGAGAACCTCCAATCCCCCATATCTTGCATAAATATCAGGCCCCACCCGCAAATGCTTGGCCTGTTGCGGGCGATGTGGTAGATCGCGCGTGCTTCCGACCGCCACACCAGACACGCCCGTAGCCCGCCAAAAGGCTGCGGCGGTGGAGATATTCGCAAGATGACCGCACCCAAAACCGCCTCCGCGCCCGATTCGTTTTTCACCGCCTCGCTCGAGAAGGCCGATCCGGAAATCGCCGCCGCCATCAAGGGCGAGCTCGGCCGGCAGCGCCATGAGGTCGAGCTGATCGCTTCCGAGAACATCGTCAGCCGGGCCGTGCTGGAAGCGCAGGGTTCGGTGATGACCAACAAGTACGCGGAGGGTTATCCGGGCGCGCGGTACTACGGCGGTTGTGAGTGGGTCGACGTCGCCGAGAACCTCGCGATCGATCGCGCCAAGAAGCTGTTCGGTGCCAACTTCGCCAACGTGCAGCCGAACTCCGGCAGCCAGATGAACCAGGCGGTGTTTCTGGCGCTGCTTCAGCCCGGCGACACCTTCATGGGTCTCGATCTCGCCGCCGGCGGCCATCTCACCCACGGCTCGCCCGTCAACATGAGCGGCAAGTGGTTCAAGGCCGCGCACTACACCGTGCGCCGCGAGGACCAGATCATCGACATGGATGCGGTGGCCAAGCAGGCCGAAGAGGTCAAGCCGAAGCTGATCGTCGCCGGTGGGTCGGCCTATTCGCGCGCCTGGGACTTCAAGCGTTTCCGCGAGATCGCCGACAGCGTCGGCGCCTATCTCCTGGTCGACATGGCGCACTTCGCCGGCCTCGTCGCCGGCGGCGTACATGCTTCGCCGGTGCCCTATGCCCACGTCACCACCACCACGACGCACAAGTCCCTGCGCGGTCCGCGCGGCGGCCTGATGCTGTGGAATGACGAGACGCTGACCAAGAAGCTCAACGGGGCGATTTTCCCGGGCCTCCAGGGCGGTCCCCTCATGCATGTGATCGCGGCGAAGGCGGTCGCCTTCGGCGAGGCGCTGCGTCCGGACTTCAAGGTCTATGCCAAGAACGTCGTCGAGAACGCCAAGGCGCTGGCCGAGGCGATGAAGAGCCACGGGTTCGACATCGTCTCCGGCGGCACCGACAACCATCTGATGCTGGTCGACCTCAGGCCGAAGGGCCTGAAGGGCAACGTCTCGGAGAAGGCGCTGGTCCGCGCCGCCATCACCTGCAACAAGAACGGCATTCCGTTCGATCCCGAAAAGCCGTTCGTCACCTCGGGCCTGCGGCTCGGCACGCCGGCTGCGACCACGCGCGGCTTCGGTGTCGCCGAATTCCAGCAGGTCGCCGGCATGATCGCCGAGGTCCTCAACGCGATCGCGCAGTCCTCCGACGGCAAGGCGCCGCTGGTGGAAGCTGCGATCAAGGAACGAGTCAAGGCGCTCACCGATCGGTTCCCGATCTACCAGTAAGGCAAGGCCAAGCGGATGCGCTGCCCGAACTGCAACAGTCTCGATACGCAGGTAAAGGACTCGCGTCCGACCGAGGACTCGTCCGTGATCCGCAGGCGGCGCGTGTGCGTCGCCTGCAATTTCCGCTTCACCACCTTCGAGCGCGTGCAGCTGCGCGAACTCACGGTGATCAAGCGCAACGGCCGCCGCGTGCCGTTCGACCGCGACAAGCTGATGCGCTCGGTGCAGATTTCGTTGCGCAAGCGGCAGGTCGAGCCTGAAAGGGTGGAGAAGATGGTCTCCACCATCGTGCGCGAGCTCGAGACCGGGGGCGAGGCCGAGATCTCCTCGGAGGTGATCGGCGAGACCGTGATGGAGCATCTGCGCACGCTCGACGACGTCGCCTATGTGCGCTTTGCCTCCGTCTACCGCAATTTCCGCGAGGCCAAGGATTTCGCCGACGTGCTCGGCGAGCTCTCCGGTGAGGAGGAAGCGCGGCTCGCCGCGATCCGCAAATGATCTTCCGCATCCTGGAGGATCAGTTCGCGCAGAAGGCGCGCGAGGCCAGGGATGCCGATCGGCGCTTCATGCAGCTGGCGCTGGCGCTGGGTAAGCGCGGGCAGGGGCGGACCTGGCCCAATCCGGCCGTGGGCGCCGTCATCGTCAAGGACGGGATCATCATCGGCCGCGGCTGGACGCAGCCCGGAGGACGGCCGCATGGCGAGCCTGAAGCGCTAAGGCGCGCGGGCGAGGCCGCGCGGGGCGCCACTCTCTACGTCACGCTGGAGCCGTGCTCGCATTTCGGCAAGTCGCCCCCTTGCGCCGACGCGGTGATTGCAGCGGGAATCAAGCGTGTGGTCGCGGCGATCGAGGATCCCAATCCTGAAGTCGCAGGCCAGGGCCATGCGCGCCTGCGCGCGGCCGGCATCAATGTGGATGTCGGTTTGTGCGCGGCGGAGGCCGCGTTCGATCATGCCGGCCATTTCCGTCGCATCCGCGACAGGCGCCCGCATGTGATCTTGAAGCTCGCGATCTCGCCTGACGGCAAGATCGGTGCGGCAGGCGGCAAGCCGGTCGCGATCACGGGCGAGGCCGTGCGCGATCGCGTGCACCTCTTGCGCGCGCAGAGCGATGCCATTCTGGTCGGGATCGGCACGGTGCTGGCGGACGATCCGCTTCTCACCTGCCGGCTGCCTGGCATGGCGGCGCGCTCGCCGGTGCGTATCGTGCTCGATCAGAGCCTGCGCATTCCCGCATCGAGCCGGCTCGTGCGATCCGCGCGCGAGACGCCGCTCTGGGTGGTTGGTTCCGAGCTCGCCGAGGCTGCTGCTGCCATGCGGCTTGGCGCGGCCGGTGCGCAAATGTTGCGCGTGCCTCGGGGCGGTGCGTCCGGGCTCGATCTTCCGGCCGTGCTGCATGCGCTGGCCGAGAAGGGCATCACGCGGCTGATGGTCGAGGGGGGTAGCCGTGTTGCGGCTTCGTTCATGGCGGCCGATCTCGTCGACGAGATCTGGCTGTTCCGCGGCACGGAAGCGGTGGGCGAAGGCGGCGTCGATGCGCTCGATGCATTGCCCCTGTCGAAAATCACGCAGTCGCAGGCCTACAAGGTTCATGCTAGCGAGACCTTCGGCAAGGATACTCTCACCATCTACGAGCGCGCGTAATGTTCACCGGCATTGTCACCGATATCGGCGAGATCGTCAGCTTCACGCCAACGGCGCAGGGGCAGCTGCACCGCCTGCGCATCGCCTGCCGCTACGATCAGAGCACCATCGCCGACGGTGCCTCGATCGCCTGCAACGGCGTCTGCCTGACCGTGGTTGCCTCGGGCGTTGCCGACGGCAGGGACTCTAAGCAAAGGACCTGGTTCGACGTCGATACCGCGGCCGAGACGCTGGCGCTGACGACCGCCAAGCACTGGAAGGTGGGGACGAAGCTCAATCTCGAGCGCGCGCTGAAGATCGGTGACGAACTCGGCGGCCACATCGTCGCCGGCCATGCCGACGGGATCGCCACCATCGTCAGCCGCGAGGACCTGCCTGATATGGCGCGCTTCGTGCTCTCGACGACGCGGGAGCTGGCGCGGTACATCGCCACCAAGGGCTCGATCACGCTCGACGGCGTGTCGCTCACGATCAATACGGTTGCAGACGTGACCTTTTCGGTGCTGATCATCCCGCACACGCTTGATGTCACGACCATCGGCGGCTGGAAGGCGGGCGACGAGGTCAACATCGAGGTTGACCTGATGGCCCGCTACGCGGCGCGGCTGACGGAAATGAAGTGACCGGCGCTTGCTGTCATTTCGGGTTCGGCTCTTCGAGCCGCCCCGGAATGACGGTGCCCTTTTGAACTTGGCTTACCCGCCTGCGGCGACTACATAACGCGCCGACCCAGTAGAACGGATTGAACGATGGCAGACGCGCGGCGCGCACCCCTGAAGGACCAGACCGACATTTCCGGCGCGCGCGCGCTCGTAGTCGAGGCGCGGTTCTATGACGATCTCCAGGACGCGCTGCTCGAAGGCGCGGTGGCCGAGCTGAAGGCAGCCGGCCTGACGCATGACGTCATCACGGTTCCCGGTGCGCTGGAGATCCCGGCGGCAGTCGCGATCGCGGTCGATGCCGCGGCGGCGAACGGCAAGCCCTATGACGCGGTGATCGCGCTTGGCTGCGTGATCCGCGGCGACACCATTCATTTCGAGATCGTGTCGCAGGAATCCTCGCGCGCGCTGATGGACCTCGCCGTGACGCGAAAGCTGCCGCTCGGCAACGGCATCCTCACCGTCAACAATGAGGACCAGGCCTGGGCGCGGGCGCGCGCCAGCGAGTTCAACAAGGGTGGCGACGCCGCGCGCGCGGCGCTGGCGATGCTGCGCATCAAACGCCGCCTGGCACGGGCCTGAAGCCATGGCCGACAACAGCAAGAAGCCGGCTGGCACTCCAGAGAAGAAAGCAAACCGGCGCGGCGCGGCGCGGCTCGCCGCCGTGCAGGCGCTGTACCAGATGGACATCGCCGGCGCCGGCATCAACGATATCTTCGCCGAGTTCGAGAGCCATTGGCTGGGCAACGAGGTCGAGGGCGACACGTACCTGCCGGCTGAAGCCGCGTTCTTCCGCGACGTCGTCTCCGGCGTCGTGCGCGACCAGAAGAAGCTCGATCCGCTGATCGACGAGGCGTTGTCGAAGGGCTGGCCCTTGAAGCGGATCGAAGCCATCCTGCGCGCGGTGCTGCGCGCGGGTGCCTACGAGCTCCAGCACCGCAAGGACGTGCCGGGCCGCGTCGTGGTCTCCGAATATGTCGACGTCGCCAATGCTTTCGTCGACCGCGAGGAGACGGGCATGGTCAACGCCGTGCTCGACCAGATCGGCCGCCAGTTTCGTGGTGACGAGTTCGGGCGGGGGTAATTGAGGCGATGACTTCCGCCGTAGCCGTCACCTGAGGTGCCGGAGCGAAGCGGAGGCCTCGAAGGGCGGCGGCGTGCCGCTGAGGCAACACCTCGGCCGGCCATCCTTCGAGGCTCGCAAGGGCTCGCACCTCAGAATGACGGGTCTGCTATCGTGACGCAGGACAAGAACAAAGCTTCCGGCGAAGACTCCCTCATCGCGCGCTATTTCAAGCCGCTGGCGACTGACCCCGGCGCGTTCGGGCTGGTCGATGACGCTGCGGTGCTGCCCTCATCCGGCGAGGACATCGTCGTCACCACCGACGCCGTCGTCGAGGGCGTGCATTATCTTGCCAGCGATCCGCCTGACACCATCGCGCGCAAGGCGCTGCGGGTGAACCTGTCCGATCTCGCCGCCAAGGGCGCGTTGCCGGCAGGTTTCGTGCTGACGCTGGCATTGCGCAGCAAGGAGGATGCCTGGCTCCGTCCTTTTGCGGACGCGCTGGGCGAGGACGCAAAGAATTTCGCTTGTCCTCTGCTCGGCGGCGACACGGTGTCGACGCCGGGTCCGCAGATGATCTCGATCACAGCCTTCGGCCGTGTGCCTCGGGGGCGGATGATCGGCCGTACCGGCGCAAGGCCGGGCGACCGCATCCTGGTGACAGGGACGATCGGCGATGCCGCGCTTGGCCTGGACGTGCTCAGAGGCGGCGCCGCTGCCGGCGCGCTGACATCCGATCCCGCTGCACGGGATTTTCTCATCTCACGCTATCGGGTGCCGCAGCCGCGCAACGTGCTGGCGCGAGCGGTGCGCGATCATGCGACCGCCGCGATGGACGTTTCCGACGGCCTCGCTGGTGACCTGACCAAACTCTGTGCAGCGTCCGAGGTTTCGGCTTCGGTCGATGTGACAAGCGTGCCACTCTCGGCCGCGGCAGCCGGCCTGCTCGCCGGCAACGTCGTTCGCGTCGAGACGCTGCTCGCGGGGGGCGATGACTACGAGGTGCTGTGCACCGTTCCGCCCGCGCAAAGCGACGCGCTGATTGCGGCGGGGCAAGCCATGGGCGTTGCCGTGACCGCGATCGGTACGATCGTGGAGGGGCACGAGCGGCCGCGCTTCCTGGACGGGCAGGGCCAGGAACTGCTCTTGACGCGGCTGTCCTACAGCCACTTCTAGGAATTGCGCCAAACCGGCATCTTAGTTCGCAGCACTTGGTCCTAAATACCTGCCGAGATCGGCGATTTCGGCCTTATCCGGCGTTGCACCCTCAATTTGATTTTGGCAAGCTCGCAACCGACTGGAGCCGCCCCTCAGGGCAAGGGGGCGGCTTTGTTCAAAATCAAGGCGCCGCACCGCACGACGGACAACAAAAGGCGCCGGGGGTACATCAAGGATCTGAGGCAAAAATCACATGACAGCATTATGGTTGATAGTGCTCTGCGGAGTGCTTTCCGTCGTCTACGCGATTTGGGCGACGTCTTCGGTGTTGGGCGCGGATGCGGGGTCGCCGCGCATGCAGGAGATCGCGGGCGCAGTGCGCGAAGGCGCACAGGCGTATCTGCGGCGCCAGTACACCACGATCGGTCTCGTCGGCATCGTCATCTTCGTGCTCCTTGCCTATTTCCTCGGGGTCTATGTCGCGATCGGTTTTGCCATCGGCGCGGTCCTGTCGGGAGCGGCCGGCTTCATCGGCATGAACGTCTCGGTCCGCGCCAATGTGCGCACCGCCCAGGCTGCGACGACGTCGCTTGCCGGCGGCCTCGAGCTCGCCTTCAAGGCGGGCGCCATCACCGGACTTCTGGTTGCCGGTCTCGCGCTGTTGGGCGTGACCCTCTATTTCGGCTTCCTGGTCCACTCGCTGAAGCTCGCGCCCGATAGCCGCACCGTCGTCGACGCCATGGTGGCGCTCGGCTTCGGTGCCTCGCTGATCTCGATCTTCGCCCGTCTCGGCGGCGGCATCTTCACCAAGGGTGCTGACGTCGGCGGCGACCTCGTCGGTAAGGTCGAGGCCGGCATTCCCGAGGACGATCCGCGCAACCCGGCGACCATCGCCGACAACGTCGGCGACAATGTCGGCGACTGCGCCGGCATGGCCGCCGACCTGTTCGAGACCTATGCGGTGACCGCGGTCGCCACCATGGTCCTGGCGGCGATCTTCTTCGCCAAGACGCCGATCCTCGCCAACATGATGACGCTGCCGCTCGCGATCGGCGGCATCTGCATCATCACCTCGATCATCGGCACCTTCTTCGTCAAGCTCGGGCCGAGCCAGTCGATCATGGGCGCGCTCTACAAGGGCCTGATCGCGACCGGCATCCTGTCGCTGATCGGCATCGCGCTGGTGATCTACTACCTGATCGGCTTCGGCAAGCTCGAGGGCGTCGATTACACGGGCATGGCGCTGTTCGAGTGCGGCGTGGTCGGCCTCGTCGTTACCGCGCTGATCATCTGGATCACCGAATACTACACCGGCACCGACTACCGTCCGGTGAAGTCGATTGCGCAGGCCTCGGTCACCGGCCATGGCACCAACGTGATCCAGGGTCTCGCCGTCTCGATGGAAGCGACCGCGCTGCCCGCGATCGTGATCATCGCCGGTATCCTCGTCACCTATAGCCTCGCCGGCCTGTTCGGCATCGCGATCGCGACTGCCACCATGCTGGCACTGGCCGGCATGATCGTCGCGCTCGACGCCTTCGGCCCCGTCACCGACAATGCCGGTGGCATCGCAGAAATGGCGGGCCTGCCGAAGGAGGTGCGCAAGTCGACCGACGCGCTCGATGCGGTCGGCAACACCACCAAGGCAGTGACCAAGGGTTACGCGATCGGCTCCGCCGGTCTCGGTGCCCTCGTGCTGTTCGCGGCCTACAACCAGGACCTCAAGTTCTTCGTAGCGGACAGCGCGCAGCACGCCTACTTCGCCGGCGTCAATCCGGACTTCTCGCTCAACAACCCCTATGTGGTCGTGGGCCTCTTGTTCGGCGGCCTGTTGCCGTATCTGTTCGGCGCGCTGGGCATGACCGCAGTCGGCCGTGCGGCCGGCGCGATCGTCGAGGAGGTGCGCCGTCAGTTCCGCGAGAAGCCGGGCATCATGCAGGGCACCGACAAGCCGGACTACGGCAAGGCGGTTGACCTCCTCACCCGCGCTGCGATCAAGGAGATGATCATCCCCTCGCTGCTGCCGGTGCTGTCGCCGATCGTCGTCTACTTCGTGATCTATGCGATCGCGGGCGGCGGCGCGGCCGGCAAGTCGGCCGCGTTCTCCGCCGTCGGCGCCATGCTGCTCGGCGTGATCGTGACGGGCCTGTTCGTCGCGATCTCCATGACCTCGGGCGGCGGCGCGTGGGACAACGCCAAGAAGTACATCGAGGACGGTCATTTCGGCGGCAAGGGCTCTGATGCCCACAAGTCGGCGGTGACCGGCGACACCGTCGGCGATCCCTACAAGGACACGGCGGGACCTGCGGTGAACCCGATGATCAAGATCACCAACATCGTCGCCTTGCTGCTGCTGGCGATTTTGGCGCACTGAGCGGCGGAAGCCGGAAAGACGAAACCCCGCGGCGCGAGCCGCGGGGTTTTGTTTGATGGGTTGGATGCTCTCACCTCGTCATTGCGCAATGACGAAGGAGGCAGCAGCGCTCGCGTGAACGCTATTGCACATCCATCTGCAGGCCTTCCTTCTGGATGATGCCGGCGAACTTCTTCGTCTCGGCCTCCACGAAGGCGGCGAACTGCTGCGGGGTGCCGTAGTCGGCGCGGGCGCCCATCGCGGCGATCTGCTTCTTGATGTCGTCGCGCTCCAGCATCGCCTTGACCTGGAGATTGAGCGCGTTGAGCACCTCGGGTGAGACCCCCTTCGGCAGGAACACGGAGAACCAGGACGAGACGTCGAAGTTCGCCAATTCCGGCGCGCTCTCGCGCATGGTCGGCAGGTTCGGCGCGAGGTCGCTGCGCTCGGTCGTGGTGACGCAGAGGCCGTTGAGCGTGCCGTTCTGCACCTGAGGCAGGCTCGGATAGAGATTGTCGAACAGGATCTGGATGTCGCCGGCGAGCGCCGCTTGCAGCGCGGGTCCGGCGCCGCGGAATGGGATGTGTGTCATCTTCAGGCCGGTGAGCTGGAGGAACCAGGCGCCGGTGAGGTGGGGGCTCTGGCCGACGCCGGAGGAGGCGTAGCTGAGCTTGTCCGGATTGGCCTTCAGGTACGCGATCAGCTCGGGGACCGACTTGATGCCGGTCTTCGGATGCGCCGAGACGATGTTCGGGATCCGGATCATGTTCGACACCGGCTGCAGCTGGTCCGGCTTGTAGGTGAGGTTCTTGAAGATGCTGTAGGCGATCGCGTTCGGCCCCGGGTTGCCGATCAGGATGGTGTGTCCATCCGGCTTGGCGCGCACGGCCTCAGCCGTGCCGATCGTGCCGCCGCCGCCGGAGCGGTTTTCCACGACCGCCGACTGGCCCCAGGCGGTTTGCAGATGTGCTGCAAGGAGCCGGCCCAT
This sequence comes from Bradyrhizobium sp. STM 3561, assembly GCF_045571455.1. Classification (NCBI taxonomy): domain Bacteria; kingdom Pseudomonadati; phylum Pseudomonadota; class Alphaproteobacteria; order Hyphomicrobiales; family Nitrobacteraceae; genus Bradyrhizobium; species Bradyrhizobium sp. STM 3561. Next base: position 3,456,785 of record NZ_CP120695.1, on the reverse strand, counting down.
CACGTCGGTCGAGCCGCCGGCCGCAGCCGGCACGATGAGGCGGACGTTTTCGGTGGGCTTCCAGTCGGCGAGGCTCGATCGCGGCAGGATCGCTGCGGCCGAAAGGCCGGCAGCGCCGGCGAGCACGCGACGGCGGGACAAGAAAGTGTTCTGAAATGTGTTCTGAGTTTTATTGGGCACGAATCCGCTCCCTGCTTCTTGCTTTGCTGGGACGGTACGGAACCGCTCGTGCGGCCGCAAGTCGCGCGCGACGGCAAGCGCCGCGCGGAGGGTGGCACGAAGCCGCAGAGATCGAGCCATTTACCTTGCAGCGGAATTGGTGCGCGCACGATGACGCGAACCGATATCCACCTCGCTCGAAAATATCGCGAAGCCTCAGTTGAAGCTGAGCAGCTTGAACAGCGGAGCGAGGTAGCTCATCTCCTGACCCGAGGTCGGCGTGGTGCGGCTGATGAAGTCGAAGATCTTGCCGTCCTGGAGGCCGTAATTCGCAAGCCGGCGCACGCGCCGGTTCTTGTCGAAATAGATCGCGATCACGCGCTGATCGACCACCCTCTGGTTCATGAAGGCGACCGGGCGCTCCGAGCGCTGCGAGATGTAATAGAACACTTCACCGTCGAGGGTCGCGACGGTGGAGGGCGTGCCCATCACGATCAGCACCTGGTCCTGGCTCGCACCGATCGGAATCTGCTCGAGCGCGCCGGGCGGCAGGATGTAGCCCTTCTGGAACTGTTCACCGGTGCAGCCCGCAAGGGCCAGGCCGACCACGGCCGTAGCCGCGAGCATGCGCAAGCCGTGCCAGCATGCGTGAAGGCCGCGCCGCTTGTCCGCGCGCAGGCTGGTCTCGTTCGTTGTCGTCATAGTGGAACTGATTCCGTCCCCTTGCGTCGCGCGAGGCGCTGAAGTACCGGGCTGGGCGTCTGAATGCAACACGCGCGCGCCCGCTTGCGGAAACCACAATGCTTTGGCCGTTCAATCACTTCAGGAAACCCCGGCGAACCCCATCGGACACCATTGAAGCCATCTATGGCATGATCGTGACGCAGGCGCGAGAACCCATATTTTACCGCGACTTGGGCGTGCCCGATACGGTTAACGGGCGTTTCGACCTGTTGCTGCTGCATCTCTGGCTGCTGCTGCGCCGCCTGCGCACGGCCCAGGGCGCCACCGACCTGTCCCAGGCGCTGTTCGACCGCTTCTGCGAGGATATGGATGACAATCTGCGCGAGATGGGGGTGGGCGATCAGACCGTGCCGAAGCGGATGCGGGCCTTCGGCGAGGCCTTCTACGGCCGCGTCCAGGCCTATGACCAGGCCATGGAGGCCGGCGGCGAGGCGCTGGCATCGGCGATCTGCAAGAATATCTTGAATGGGACCGGCTTCGACCAGGCGCAGCGGCTTGCGGCCTATGCGCGGGCCAGTGAGGCCGATCTTGGCCGGACCGAGGAGGCTGCGCTGCTGCGCGCCGCCTTCAAGTTTCCTCCAGCACTCCCTGAGGATGTCACGCCATGAGCCGACCGAATGCCGGATCCGAGCCCGATCCCTGGCGGGCGCCCGTCATCGTTGCGCAGATCCCCGACGCCGGGCTGCATCGCGAGCTGGAGGCCTCGGCGGCCGAGCGACGGGCCATGGCGGAGGTCGCAGGCCTCCGCGAGATCCTGTCCGCCCATGCCAGCTTCGATGTCGTGCCGAAAAGCGGCGGGCGGGTCCAGGTCACGGGGCTCGTTCGCGGCCGGATCGGCCAGACCTGCGTCGTCACGCTCGATCCGATCGAGAGCGAGATCGAGGAGGAGGTGGACCTGATGTTCGCCCCCGAAGCCGAGGCGCGCCGCCTGGCCGACCTGATCGAGGAGGGACAGGATGGCGCGCCGTCTGAGGTCGCCGACCCGCCCGAGCCGATCGCTGGCGGCATCATCGACCTCGGCCGCCTCGCCACCGATGCCCTGTTCCTGGCGATCGATCCCTATCCGCGCAAGGAGGGGGCCGTGTTCGAGACGGAGGTCACCGCGCCCGATCCCGAGGACCATCCCTTCGCGGCGCTGAAGGCACTGCAGGACAAGAAGAAGGGCCAGTAGGGCATTTGCGCTTGCGGCCGCCTTGCGATCGGACCCGAGCCATTTGCCTTGATGGTTTGAAAGAACCTCTTATCTTTCTGATTTCAATGCGTTTCCTGCGAAATACGGTGTTCGCGGCCGGATCGTCCCGAATGCAAAAGGCTGGGGGCAAGAGGTTGTTTCGGGGGCACAAAACGCTATTGTCGCGCCCCGGTCCGGGTGCGGCGTGGCGCTTGGCCGATCGCCATGTCCGTGGCGAACCCATTTTGCGGCCCCGCTAGCACAGACCGCACCAGACCAGGTTTCCAGGACTTTTATGCCAAGCAAGGTTCGCATCGCGCTGGACGCCATGGGAGGCGATGTCGGCCCCGCCGTGGTCATTCCGGGCGCCGCCATCTCGCTGGGCAGGCATCGCGATACCGAGTTTCTGCTGGTCGGCGACCGCGCCAGGATCGAGCCCGAGCTCGATAAGCACCCGAAGCTGAAAGCCGCCTCCAAGATTGTCCATACCGACGTCGCCGTCAGCATGGAGGACAAGCCGAGCCAGGCGCTGCGGCGCGGCCGCAAGACCTCCTCGATGTGGCTCGCGATCGATGCGGTCAAGAAGGGCGAGGTGGATGTCGCGATCTCCGCCGGCAATACCGGCGCGCTGATGGCGATGGCGCGCTTCCATCTGCGGACGCTGCCGGGCATCGACCGGCCGGCCATCTCCGCGATCTGGCCGACCATGCGCGGCGAATCCGTCGTGCTCGACCTCGGCGCCACCCTCGGCGGCGATGCCCACCACCTGGTCTCGATGGCGGTGATGGGCGCGGCCAAGGCGAGCGTGCTGTTCAACAAGACGCGGCCGACGGTCGGGCTGCTCAATATCGGCGCCGAGGAGATCAAGGGCCACGAGGAGATCCGCGAGGCCAGCGAGATCCTGCGGGCGAGGAACCTGCCGGAGCTCGACTATATCGGCTTCGTCGAGGGCGACGGCATCGGCAAGGGGCTGGCCGACGTGATCGTCACTGAAGGTTTCAGCGGCAACATCGCGCTCAAGGCCGCCGAGGGAACCGCGCGGCAGATGGCGGAATTGCTCCGTAACGAGATGCGGCGGAGCTGGCTCTCCAAGCTCGGCTATGTGTTCGCCCGCAGCGCCTTCCAGGTCCTCCGCGACAAGATGGACCCCAACAAGTCCAATGGCGGCGTGCTGCTGGGACTGAACGGGGTGGTGGTCAAGAGCCATGGCGGAACCAACGCCGAAGGCTTTGCCTATGCGATCGATGTTGGCTATGAGATGGCTCACTACGATCTCCTGAACAAGATCAATCAGATGCTCAACCGCGAGGGTGGTGCACTCAGTTCCGTGCAGGCCGCGCAGGAGGCTGTTTCGTGACTCAAATTCGTTCGGTCGTGCTCGGCTGCGGCTCTTACTTGCCGGAGCAGGTGGTGACCAACGCCCAGTTGGCGGCGCGTATCGACACCTCCGACGAGTGGATCGTCCAGCGCACCGGCATTCGCGAGCGGCACATCGCGGCCGAGGGCGAGTTCACCTCGCACCTCGCGATCAAGGCGGCCCAGGCCGCGCTCACTGATGGCGGCGTGGACGCGCAATCGATCGAGCTCATCGTGCTCGCGACCTCGACGCCGGACAACACCTTCCCCGCGACGGCGGTCGCCGTGCAGCACGGGCTCGGCATCAACCATGGCGCGGCCTTCGATCTCCAGGCGGTGTGCTCGGGCTTCGTATTCGCGCTCGCTACCGCCGACAACTTCCTGCGTACCGGCGCCTACAAGCGCGCGCTGGTGATCGGTGCGGAGACCTTCTCGCGCATCCTCGACTGGAACGATCGCGGCACCTGCGTGCTGTTCGGCGACGGCGCCGGCGCCGTGGTGCTGGAAGCGCAGGAGCAGCCGGGCAATGCCGCGACCGATCGCGGCGTCCTGACCACTCACTTGCGCTCCGACGGCCGCCACAAGGCCAAGCTGTTCGTCGACGGCGGGCCGTCCTCGACCCAGACCGTCGGCCATCTGCGCATGGAAGGCCGCGAGGTCTTCAAGCATGCGGTCGGCATGATCACCGATGTCATCGTCGATGCCTTCAACGCGACCGGGCTCAATGCCGACAGCATCGACTGGTTCGTGCCGCACCAGGCCAACAAGCGGATCATCGATGCCTCCGCGCACAAGCTGCATATCGCGCCGGAGAAGGTGGTGCTGACGGTGGACCGCCACGGCAACACCTCGGCGGCTTCGATCCCGCTGGCGCTGTCGGTGGCTCGCAAGGACGGCCGCATCAAGAAGGGCGATCTGGTCCTGCTGGAAGCCATGGGCGGCGGCTTCACCTGGGGTTCCGCGCTGGTGCGCTGGTAAGCCACATCAGATAAAATTTTGCCGGAATCAGCGCCGATTATGAATGCGTCGGCATTGATGAGCGCTGTTGACCGTCGTATCGTAACCTCATAATTTCAGACAACAATTGTTCGCCGTGAGGTGGGGCAGGGCGATGACCGAGACCAGCAAAACCGTAACGCGAGTTGATCTTTGCGAAGCCGTCTACCAGAAGGTAGGTCTGTCGCGCACGGAGTCGTCCGCCTTCGTGGAACTCGTGCTGAAGGAGATCACCGACTGCCTGGAGAAGGGTGAGACGGTGAAATTGTCATCGTTCGGTTCCTTCATGGTGCGCAAGAAGGGTCAGCGTATCGGCCGTAACCCGAAGACTGGCACCGAGGTGCCGATCTCGCCGCGCCGCGTCATGGTGTTCAAGCCCTCGGCGATCCTGAAGCAGCGGATCAATGCCCAGCACCGCACCAACGGCGACGCCACCAAGGCACAACAGGAAGAGGCGTAACCGCCTTTCGGAAAGGACTGGCATTTGGACAAGGCGCCGGATGCGTTCCGAACCATCAGCGAAGTAGCGCAGGAACTCGACATTCCGCAGCACGTGCTGCGGTTCTGGGAGACCCGCTTCTCCCAGATCAAGCCGATGAAGCGCAGCGGCGGACGCCGCTATTACCGCCCCGACGATGTCGACCTGCTGAAGGGCATCCGCCGGCTGCTCTACGGCGAGGGCTACACCATCCGCGGGGTGCAGCGGATCCTGAAAGAGCACGGCGTCAAATCGGTGCAGGGCCTCGCCGACAGCGCGGCAGCAGTCTCGTTCGGAGCCATCGAGGACGCCATCGGGCAGAGCCTGATGGAGCCCGAGGACGAGGCGCCCATCAAGGGCATCACCGACACCGACGATGACGACTTCCAGGGCGATGAGGAGGAAGGCATCGACTTCCGCTTCACCGAGATCGACGACGAGGAGATCCTCACCACCTTCCGCAAGGGCGGCGCCGCCGCCGCACCCGCCGGCCCCAGCGCGGTGGACCGGGAGCGCTTGGGTCGGGCACTTGCCGATCTCGTCGCAGCCAAGGAGATGCTGGATCAGGCGCTGAAGGACGGGTGAAGAGCTGCTTCCCGCCGGCTTTGCGGGCAGTTCCGGGACGGTTTGGGCGGATACACCAAAATGGTGTGACGTCGCCTTGCGCAAAGCGGCGATCCTAGCTAATGGAACGACATTCGGAGCGTGGCGCAGCCCGGTTAGCGCACTAGTCTGGGAGACTAGGGGTCGGAGGTTCAAATCCTCTCGCTCCGACCAACAAAATCAAAGACTTAGCCGGAAGTCAAAAGGGGTGGCTATAAAATTTATAGCCACTATGTAGCCAAAGGGCGGGCGGCTGGAGACTTATGGATCCAAGTGCCTCTGCTAAGTGCCGGTGCGGCAAAGCTCGGTTGCAAGTAACGTTCTGTTTCAAATCGATTGCAATGACGGTTTGTACCCTATTTGTTCTAAATTGATTTGATATCCATTTGCCTCCAACGCCAACACACGGAGGCAATCATTGGCGAACGTTAGAGCACAGGAAGCGGCCGACTACCTCGGAGTCTCGAAATCTTTTTTGGATAAGGCACGCTGCTACGGGACTAACGGTCCCGCCTTTATGCGTTTCGGCAAGGCAGTCGTTTACAGTACTGATGAACTGGATCGTTGGGCGCGGACGTGCACCGCGGGCAACGACAACAAACAAAGCGTGGAGGCGGCATGATCGCCTCGGGCTCGTTCAACCGCACACCCACCGATGCCGAGATCAATTTCCGTTCGCCCTTAGAGGCCAGGTGGGCCGCATTCTTCGATTTGATGGGGTGGAGGTGGATATATGTGCGCTCGGACTTCGAGCGATGGACGGCCGACCTCGTTCTGCGAGGTGTCAGGCAGCGCGTCCTTGTCGAGGTAATCGATATTCGCCAGGCCGATGAAGCACTGTTTGGTCGAGTTTCGCGCGGGGCCATTCACGCTGGTAATGAAACCGATATCCTGATCGTCGGCGCGGAGCCGCTGTGGGAGGTCAAGAATTGGGGCTGCCCCGCATTCGGATGGCTCGGAGAGTACTGCGGTCCCGATGGTGGGCACGGCTGGGGCGAGGCCATCGTGCACGACGGCGGCGGCTTGGGGTTTTGCCACGGTGTCCTCTCGTATCGTAACCGCATTACTGGTCAGCATGATGGAGACTCCGGAGCCGGCAGCGAGGGATACGATGACGCCATTCGTCGCGCCTGGGCGCGAGCGGGCAATGCTGTGCAGTGTCAACAAGACAGCGCAAGCGACAGCGACAGCGTCATCGCGATCGTTGATCGCGCGGTGCGGAAGGCGTCACGAGAAAAGCGTTCGGCTGCCACGTAGGTAGCCGGCGCTTTCTCCCGCACGACTGGCCCTTTGCCGGGTGCAACCACTGATCCAACCACCAAGAGTCTTCGAGATGAAAATTATCGGGCTGCGCCCGGCGCGACCGGGTGCGGGCGCTATTGCGCACGTCGATATAGAACCATCGCCAGGCGTCAGAATCTATGGCGTCCGGGTGTCGCGCTCCGACGACGGTTCGTTCCGCGCATTCGGTCCCGAAAATGAACGTGGGCGCACATGTGCGTTCGACCGCGATGTAGCCAACCAGATTGCTCAACTGACTGTAGCAGGATTGTCGCAGAATGAACGCCTCACTTCGTGAGCCTACTTTTACCGATTCCGTCCGCGCTCACTGCGAAATGCTGCACGGTCTGGCCAAAGGCATTGACGGCGTGCTCGGGGTTTCTGCCTACAACGTGGCTGACAAGGGCAAGGGAACCGTAACGCACCACAGGATCGGCGACGTCGTTGGCATGGTTGCCGCCATCGCCGCCCACCAAGATACGACTGGCACCAACGTCTATGTTGGCTTGCAAGTCATGCGTAGAGGTCTCGGTCGCGGCGAGCGCGGCGGGAAGGATGACGTTATTGCTGTGCTTGGTCTGGTCGCCGACATGGACCACGACACCGGCAAAACGGGAGAACTGCCGTGCCCACCCAGCTACGTCCTCGAAACGTCTCCGGGTAACCAACAGCCTGCGTGGCTGTTCGACAAGCCACTGACTCCAGAGGAGGCTAACCCGCTGGCCGCTGCTCTGCAGCGCGCGACAAGTTCAGACAGTGGCACGAAGGATATCGCACATATCTGGCGCATTCCCGGAACGAAGAATTGGCCTAACGCTGCGAAGCTGAAGCGCGGACGGTCGCCTGAGCCCGCGTCAGTGCATTATGCGCAAGAATGGCACGGCGACTTGGTCAGCGTTGACGAGTTCCGCGCGGCTCTGGCGCCGTGGGCGGTTGCACCCGAGCGCGAGGCGAAACCTGTTGAGCTCGGCGAGTTGCCTGAAGTTGATGGTGTCACGGTGTCCGAGAAGGCAGCCGCTCTACTGGCTGCCAACGACGTTGACGACCGATCAAAGCATGCAAGGGCTGTCATCGAGCAGTTGAACTTCGACGGGCATGGGGCGGAAGAGGCCGCGGCGTTGTTCTTGGCGGCTAAGGGCAACTGGCTCGACCGCTATGCCAACGAGCAACGCGCGCGTACCGACTTCGAGCGGGTGTGGGGGAAGGAGGTTGCAAGGCGCGAAGAGAAGCGCGAGGCAGCGGCGAAGCTGGCTGGTGGGCTGAAGGGCGCGAACGACAACGAAGCTGGCGCTGATACGGATGGGGAAGGCGGAGCCGACGTCACCACCAAAGAGGTGGTGTTCATTGCTACGCCATACGTCCCTGCCGACCCATCGACAATCCCGCGTCGCGAGTGGCTATTCGGAAACCATTACATTCGCAAATATGTCTCGGTGACCGTCAGCCCAGGCGGCTTGGGCAAGACGTCCAACAGCATCGTTGAGGCTCTTTCCATGGTTTCGAGCAAGCCGCTTCTGTCTCCGGAAGGCGGGCTGCTTCCGAGACGGCTCCGGGCATGGCTGTTTAATGGTGAGGACCCGCGCGACGAAATGGTCCGGCGCATCGAGGCCGCGCGCCTACACTACAAGCTCACCGTGGAAGATATCGGCGATAGGCTGTTCCTTGACGTTGGGCGGGAGCGTGAGCTTGTTGTCTTGATTGAGGACAGGAAGGCCGGAATCAAAATTAACGAACCTGTTGTTGAGGCTGTGGTTAAGCAGATCAAGGACAACGAAATCGACGTTATGATTGTCGATCCGTTCGTGTCCACCCACCAGGTGAACGAAAATGATAACGGCGCGATCGACAGGGTCGCCAAGCTATGGGCCAAAATAGCGGACAGAGCCAACTGCTCAGTCGATCTCGTTGCACACACGCGCAAGCTAAATGGCGAGGAGGCAACGATCGATGACGTTCGCGGCGCCGGGTCGTTGATCGGCGCTGCTCGTAGCGTGCGGGTTCTCAACAGGATGTCAAGGGAGCAGGCCAATCTCGCTGGAGTGCCCGAGCGGGACGTTGCTGAGCACTTTCACATAGCCATCGCCAAGGCCAACATGACAAAGCAGGATTCTCGCTTGGAGTGGCGTCGTCTTGAAGGCGTGGGCCTTGGCAACGGCGACGGCATCAGCAAGCCACAGGACCACGTCGGTGTGGTCACACCATGGAAGTTTCCTTCAAAGGAGGCGACGGCGGAGAAGGCCGCCAGCGAGGTAACGGCCGAACAACTGGAGAAGATCCTGGTGAGGCTGAAGAACCAAACTTCCGCATTCGCGAGAAACTCCAGCAGCTGGGCTGGGTTTCACGTGATGGACGCACTTGGCCTCAACCGAGAGAGCAAGGATGGCCGCGATCAGGCCGCGAAGATCATTGGGGGTTTGATTGCAGACGGAACCTTGGTGGTCAAGCAGGAGGAGGACCACCGCCGCCACAAGGCAAATGTGGTCCGCCCGAGGCCGGAATGACCTGCGCGAGTATCTGCGCGAGTACCTGCGCGAGTGCGCGAGTATTTTCCGTTTTTGCACTTGCGCGAGTGCGCGAGTACCACCCTTAGGGGGACTCGCACACCTCGTGCTGTGCGCGACTGTTAGTAGTTTAGAGCTAGAGCACTCGCGCACATTTTTCCTGAAACTCAGAACTCTAATCCTTCCGGTCGCGAATGTCTGGCGAGATGGATCACCCGCTGAATGCAGTTGGCTTTACCAGCACCCGATATAGTGTAGCGACCGCTGCTTTTCGGCGCGTGCCACCAGATTTGTTTGTGGCTGGCGTTTAGCAAGTCGGCGCACCTATCTACACTAGAATCTAGGTGATTTCCTTCCCAGCTGTTTTCGCTAGCAAGTTATTGATCCGTTTAGTCGTGGGGCCGATTTCCTCGCGACAGGATTTACGGCGCGCGCCCACAGCAGCGCCCCGCCGCCAGCACGGGGGCGACATACCTGCGTACGCCCACCGGTGCGCAACCGGAATTTCCCCACACGAAGACCAGAGGAGACCTGGTGAACGCTACGACCAAAACAAATACCGGGCGGCTATTCGCCCGCCTTGCCCGCCTCGGCCGCAAGGATGACGCCGCGTTCCTGGCTAGGCTAGTCGTCGCCCGTAACGCCGTTGCTAACGACAACCTGCCGCCACCGGATGGCATGGGCGTCGATAGCGAATTGATAATGCGGCCTACCGAGGAGGAAATCCGCCGCGCCAGCATTCGTGTTAAGGACGGCAAGCCTGATCCAAATGGCGAGATCGGGCTGCGGTTCAACGACAAGGGTAGGCTGATTGAATATCGCGTAGCGGCCGAAGACGGTACGCCAGCAATAAACAAGGAGGGCAAAGAACTTTGGCTAAGGCCGCGCGAGGGGTATAGGCAGCCGAAGGGCGGCAGGCGCAAGACATCGCGCGAGCTATCCGCGAACAACAGTGCGCACGGCTCGTGGCTCATGTCATTGCGGGGCGCTGGTACTATCCCGCCATCCATGGCACCAGACACGCGATATCCAAGCCTTGGCGAGTTGTTCGACCGGCCGGCCGCAGCCATGGCAGGATTTGCGGTGCCATCAAAGCTCAGGGAGGAGATTGTTGCGCTTGGCGTAGATGGCGGGCGCACGTTGGAACAATGCGCCGACGCCAACCCTTTTGCGACGATTGCGCGCCGCAAGGTAGGCATTGCCTGGAAGGTCGACTTCCTGGCTGGTAAGCCAGATTCCGGTGGCACTGCTACGGAAGGATCGTTTGTTGGTGCGCCAGACGCGGCCGAGATGACAATGATTGCGACCATGGACGCCAATGCGGTCAAGATCGGCGATAAGCTTGAAATGGCACTTGCTGGCATGACGTTGCGTGAGATCGCGGTGGCTCATGGGCACAACGACAACAAGGGTGGTGAGGAATGGGCCGCCAGGGCTGTGGACAAAGAGATAGAGGAATTGAAAAAAGTTGCGGCCTGATGCCGCCTAAATGGCGTCTCGGGACCTTGGTTGAGTGAGGGGCAAAAATCCCTTTGGCGAGCTACGTCACGTCGGCATGAAGTAATTTGAGGCATTGTGCCATTTGAGAGGCCGCTCAGCACGCTTCGCTCGCCACTCAATTCCCTGCTGCTGCGCGTTAGCACAGCAGCATTATCTTCCCGGCGCCATGCTCCACGCTCGCAAGCCAGTCGACGTTATCGCTGAGGAGCTATGGGACCATGATGACCCGGACAGCGCAGCGGAGGATATCATTGATGCACTTGAGCAAGCCGGTTGGCGTTTAGTGTTTGTTCCCAGTGATGAGCAAACATTGGTGGTGTGACCGACCAGCGCTCTGCCCAAGCCGCTGAGTACCGCAAGCTTTACAGCACGGCTCGGTGGCGCAGGCTTAGAGAGGCGCAGCTGGCCGAGCAGCCACTGTGTCAACGATGTCTGGCAATGGATGTGGTTGAGGTGGCTACCGTTGTGCACCATGCTCACGGTGGCCATAAGGGCGATGTAGAGCGGTTCTGGTCAGGCCCATTCGAGTCCTTGTGTAAGCCGCACCACGATAGCGAAGGCCAGCGCGAGGACTTGGGGCAGGTGGTGGTGACGTTTGGCCACAATGGGTGGCCGGTTTAATGTATACCACATGCCAAAGCAATAATATAACAATGTGCGTCACACATCGGCAACTTTATTTCGATATCTCCATGGTATAGCAATAAAATTGCCCTGTGCGGGGGTGTATTGAAACTTGCTTACGTTCGCAAATAACTACCGGCGGCCCCCCGTTTCACACGCATCTGCAATTCAAATGTTGGGTCTAAATCGTGGCTAGGCCGCGAATTCCGAAGGCCAAGGCGAAGCTTGAAGCGCGCGACAAGATAAACGCTGGTCGCTTTAAGAACCGAAAAGAGCCGCACACAGACGCCGAGCTTGGCGATCCACCCGAGTGGATGGGCGGCGAACAGCGGTTGGCCTGGCGGACATTCCAACGAGAAATTCCGTGGCTCAACGCGTCGCATCGTGGCGTTGTCGAGATCGCAACGATCATTAGAGCCAGGCTTATGGCCGGCGAGGAGTGCGGCGTCCAGACCCTCAATCTGTTGCGGCAATGCCTTGGATCGATGGGCGCCACACCGTCCGATGCAAGCAAGGTAACGTTGCCCGATAATGACGAGGAAGAAGACGATCTCCTCGACTAACCCGGCGCTAGCTCGGGTTTCGGCTTACGCACAGGCGGTACTTGATGGAATTGTTGTCGCTGGCCCTCATGTACGAAATGCCTGCCGTCGTCATTTCAGCGATCTGGCCCACGCTGCCAAGCGTGGAATATTTTGGGATGATGATGCAGCTGCTCGGGTATTCCGCTTCTTTGAAGAGAAGCTGAAGCTCAGCGAAGGCCAATTTGATAATCAGCCATTCGTCCTGCAGCCGATGCAGGTATTCATTCTCGGTTCGTTGTTCGGATGGAAGCGAGCAGACGGTACCAGGCGGTTTCGGCGGGCCTACATTGAGGCCGGCAAGGGGTGCGGTAAGTCGCCTTTGGTCGGTGGCATTGGGCTGTATGGTCTGATCGCGGATAGCGAGGCCGGCGCGCAAATATATGCTGCGGCGGCCACCAAAGACCAGGCTGGCATTCTATTCCGCGACGCTTGCAAGATGGTCCGGCAGTCTCCGGATTTGGCGCGTCGTGTGAAGTTCAGCGGCGGGTTCGCGCGGGAATACAATATCGCGCATCACAGGTCGCAGTCGTTCTTTCGGCCGATGTCTCGCGAAGCCGGCAAGACCGGTTCGGGTTTGCGGCCTCATTTCGCGCTCTGCGATGAGGTGCACGAGCATCCCGGGCCCGAGATTATGCGTATGCTGGAGGCGGGTTTTAAGTTCCGCAGGCAGCCGCTTCTGGTGATGATTACCAACTCTGGCAGTGATCGGCTGTCAGTGTGTTGGAAAGAGCATGAGATGGCCTGCAATGTGGCAGCAGGCACCCAGACGCCAGACGAAGTTTACGAGTACGTCGGCGAAACATGGGACGGTTCGGACGAATATTTCTCTTATGTCTGCGCGCTCGACAAGGACGATGACCCGCTAGAGGATCCGTCCTGCTGGATTAAGACCAACCCGTTGTTGGGTATCACGGTCAGCAAGGAATACATCGCGTCGCAGGTTGCGTTCGCAAAGAACTTTCCGAGCGACGCGCCTGGCGTGCTCAGACTTTACTTTTGCGTATGGACAGATGCCCATACGGCCTGGATGCCGCGCAAGACGGTCGAGTCCGTAATGACTGACTTTGATCTGGAGCAGCATAAGGGCAAGCCAGTTTTTCTTGGGGTCGACCTTTCTTCGCACAAGGATATGACTGCGGTGGCGTATGTGACGCCAACCGGCCACAAAGAGGTCAAGCGGCCTGACGGCAGCGTTTTCTTGGCTCCGACGTTTGATGCCTGGGTTGAGCCATTCACCCCGGCGGATACGTTGAGGCAGCGCGCGGCCGAGGATAAGGCGCCATACCTGCAGTGGGTGAAGGACGGGTACCTTCACGCTATTCCCGGCGAGCGCATTCGATACGATTACGTTGCGTACGATGTGCAGCAGGCCAGTAAGAAGTTTGATATCAAGGCCGTCGCTTACGATAACTACGCTTTCGCCGAGTTTCAGGAAGAGTGCGGCAAGATTGGCTTGGAGCTGACTTACCGAGACCACCCTCAGGGTGGAAACCGGCGTAACAAGCCCAGCGAAGAGCTCGTTGAGAAGGCGAGGGCCGAAGGACTTCCAGAGCCTGGTGGTTTGTGGATGCCGGGCTCAATTCGCGAACTGGAATCGCTCATAATTGATGGGCGCATTAGGCTGCGCAGCAGCCCGGTTCTCATGACCGCACTTATGGCGGCGACATTCAGCACGCCAGATCCGCTCGGCAACAAGTACCTCGTCAAAGACAAGTCCCACAGGCGCATTGACGCTGCTGTAGCGCTCTGCATGGCGGTCGGTGCCGCAGTTGACGGGGCTGGAGACGGTGGTCGCGTAGCTTCTCCATGGGATGATCCGAGCTTCTCGCTCGCACAGATTGGCGCTTAATTGATGTGGCCTTTTGACAGGGCGAATAAAAGCGAGGCCAGAAACATCCAAAACCCGACGATTCCGGTTAGTTCTCCGGATTTTCTGGCGTTTTTTGGCTTAAACCAAGCGAATCTGCCGCATGTCACGGTCGATAGTGCACTTACTGTGCCTGCTGTTGCTGCTGCGGTTGCTTTTCTCTCTCGCACGATGGCTGCTCTGCCACTTCATGCGTATCGAGACACGAAGGACGGGCCGAAGAAGGTCAGCGGCAAACTTGAGTCTGTTATCCATGACGCGCCGAACGACGAAATGGATAGCTTCAAGTTTCGGCAGTATTTTTGGCAGCAAGTCTTTACGGGTGGCCGCGGGCTAGCGTGGATTGAGCGTGCTCCTCAGGGGATCGAGGCTATTTGGCCGATGAACCCCTACAAGACGACCATTCGTCGCTCGGGGCTGAAGCTAGTCTATAGTTTTGACGGCAAGGACTATCCGTCAGAGGACATTATCGACCTGCCGTTTATGCTGCGCCCATGTGGTGTTCGGCACTACGGCCCGATCGTTCTTGCTTCTAAGGCCATTCAACTCGCCCTTGCTATGAACGATTATGCCAGCAACTTCTTTGCTGGCGGTGGCGTCCCTCCATTGGCCCTGGTTGGTCCATTGCCGGCTGGCGCCGAGGCCATCAAGCGCGCGCAGGCAGACATCAAGCGCGCCATTGATGCGGCCAAGTCAAAGAACGACGCTGTTTTTCCTGTTCCCTCCGGCTATGAACTGAAGCCAGTCGGGTTTGATCCTGAGAAGGGTCAGATGACCGATGCGCGGCGGTTCCAGATCGAGGAAATCGCGCGAGCGTATCAATTGCCTCCGGTGTTCCTGCAGGACCTGACGCGGGCGACGTTCAGCAACGCTGAGCAGCAGGACCTCCATTTGGTCAAACACCTAATCGGCCAGTGGTCGGAGGCGTTTGAGGGCGAGCTTAACCTGAAGCTGTTTGGCCGCGGCAACAACAACCGCTATGTCGAGCACAATCTTGATGGACTACTTCGTGGCGACTTCGCCAGCCGGATGACCGGTTATGCGACCGCAATCCAGAACGCTATTCGCACGCCAGACGAAGTGCGCGCGCTGGAGAACCTGCCTGCGAAGGGCAGCGAGGCTGACAAGCTTCTAATTCAGGGCGCCACTGTGCCGCTAGGCACACAGCCTGTCGTGCCAACGCCGACGAATGACAACAAGCAAGGCTCGGTCGCGGGCAATGCTCCCAAGGAACCCAAAGCAGCATGACTGAGATTGAGCGGCGTTACGGCCGGCTTGGCGTAGAGGCGCGGGCCACTGATGATAAGCGGACGCTTGTCGGCTACGCCGCTGTATTCAACAGCGACACCACGATCGGCGATTATTTTATTGAGCGAATTGCGCCTGGCGCGTTCTCAACGGCCATCGGTGGTGACGTGCTGGCTTTGGTTGCGCACGATTACGCTCGTGTAATCGGCAGGACGAAATCCAAAACCCTGCGCCTCAGCGAAGATGATCGCGGCCTGAAGGTTGAGATCGACGTACCGAACACCACGGATGGCAACGACCTTTGGGAGTTGGTCGAGCGTGGCGATGTTACAGGAATGAGCTTTGGTTTCCGGGCCACAAAGCAGGAATGGGATGACACTGGGGAAATCCCCAAGCGCACGGTTCTTGAGGCCGAGCTCTACGAAGTGACCGCTACGGCGGTCCCGGCCTATCCGGACACTACCCTCGCAGCGCGCTCACTAGAGGCGGCGCGCAAGGAATTGGAAAAGCGTGCCGCCAATGACGCTGCTGCCAAGAAGCGCATCGCGGAGAAGCGCGCGAGGTTTGAACAGCGAATTCGGGGCATCCGGCAGGACGCACCGTAGTCACCCGGCGCAGCCGGAGGGCGGACGCACGACGTCCTGCCATTTGTCACAGCCGCAGAGCGGCATTTTAATTGAGGATACATTTACATGCCTACCCTTACTGAACTCCAGGAAAAGCGCGGCACGCTGTTGACGCAGGCTCGCGCAGCGCTTGATGAAGTTGGCAAGAACACCGACGAGTCGCGCACGGCCGAACTCGAAAAACGTCATGACGACATTATGGCCGAGTTCGACAAGGTCGAGAAGCAGATCGAGCGCGAAGAGCGCGTTGCTGCGGCCGAGAAGGCTGCCGAGGAGCGTGCAGCGGCTGCTCGCAAGGCCAAGCGTCCGATTTCCGGTGGCGAGGATGAAGGCCGCGGCGCGGAAGAGGGCGATAAACCTGAGTATCGCCAGGTGTTCTTTAAATTTCTTGCTGGCGGCGCTGACATCACTGTGCTTGGGCCGGAAGAGCGCGCCGTTCTGCGTGCTGGCGTTGTTCAGGACATGGAAAAGCGTATCCAGACTGGCGGCACCAACTCGGCCGGCGGTTATACCGTTCCTACCGAGCTGCAGGACATGCTCGTTCGGTCGATGAAGATGTGGGGTCCGATGTATGACGGCTCCATCGTCAGCGAGATGAACACTTCGTCCGGCAATCCACTGCCGATTCCGACTGTTGACGACACGTCGAAAACCGGTGTGCAGGGCACGGAAGGCACCGCTCTTACCGACGACGGTTCGGCTGATGCGGTCTTCGCCCAGAAGCAGCTTGAGGCTTACGACTTCAATACGAAGTTTGTTAAGTTCTCCTGGCAGCTGGCGCAGGATTCTATCTTCAACATGGAAGCTCTGCTTGCCGATTTGCTTGGCGAGCGCCTCGGCCGCCTGTCGAACTCACAGCTCACGACCGGCACCGGTTCCTCGGCGCCGAATGGCATCGTGACTGCCGCTAGCGCCGGCAAGACCGCTGCATCGGCCACCGCTATCGTCTACGACGAAATTATTGACTTGGTCCACGCGATCGATCCGGCCTATCGCCAGTCGCCGAAGGTCCGCTTCATGTTTAACGACCTGACGCTGGCGGCCCTCCGCAAGCTGAAGGACGGCGACGGCAAGTACATCTGGACCATGGGCGACGTGAAGGCCGGTGTCCCCGGTACGTTGCTTGGTTACAATTACAGCATCAACCAGGCTATGGCGACCATTGCCACCGGCAATAAGACCGTGCTGTTCGGCGACTTCGGCAAGTATTGGGTGCGCAAGGTTGGCGCACCTGTCATTGGCGTTCTTCGCGAGCGGTTCTGGCCGGATCTCGGCATTGCCGGACTGATCCGGTTTGACGGTGAGCTGCTCGACACCGCTGCTGTCAAGTATCTCGTTCAGCCGTAGCCTAATATGGGGCGGCCTAATCGCCGCCCCATCCTTCTGAGGAGAGTTTGATGGCTGATAATACCTACACCACCAAGGTGTACGAGACGGATGGTGGCAACACTCTCGTCATTGCCAACGGCGGCAAGATCAAGATTGAGACGGGTGGTCAGATCGTGCCGAACAGCGGCACGCAGGCGGCAGCTTTGACGCCTCCTGCTGCCACTGCCGCAACGAACACCAGCCCCTACGGATACTCGCAGGCTCAGGCCGACGCGATCGTTACGTGGATCCGGGCTGCTGACGCGGCGCTTAAGGCGGCCGGTATCACCGCGTAATGCTTCTGCGCATGACCACAAGTGTCGCCGGGCCTGGGTTCGACCTTCAACCCGGCGACGAAACCGATCGCTTCTCTGGTGAGGAGGCCATGCGTCTTATCGCGTCTGAGTACGCCGTGCCTGTTACTGGCGAGCTAATTGAGCGCGCTATTGCCGTCGAGCCAGCTCTTGAAATCCGCCGCCGTGGTCGTCCCCGCAAGGCAGTTTAATCCATGTGGTATCCGGCCAGCGTTACCGTTGCCGCTACTGAAGCGCCCGTCACGATTGATGAGGTGAAGCTGCGTCTGCGCATCGACGCGGCCGATGACGAGACCGACGTCCAGCTTATGATTGCTGGTGCCACTGGTTACGTTGAGAAATACTGCAATACGCGGCTCGCAACGCAGACCGTCATCCTCAAGTGTGACAGATTCTCTGATTTTGAGTTTCTGCCCGAGGCGCCAGTGCAGTCGGTGTCTAGCGTGACATACATTGACGCCACTGGTGCAGTTCAGACGCTCAGTACCGACGTTTACGAGTTGCGTGCAGACGGTCTAGAGGCTGCGATCGTTCTGAAATTCGCTCAGCAGTGGCCGGCCACCCAGATTGGCTCGCGCATCACGGTTACCGCCGTTGTCGGATACGCCGCTGCGCCTGATGCGATAAAGAATGCAATTCTACTGCTCATAGGTGGCATGTACGCTAACCGCGAGCCGGCTGACATTGCCGCGGCGGCGCGCGCTGTGCCTGGCGCTCTTTGGATCGCTGGCTGGTCGACAGTTGATAGCCTTTTGGCGAATTACCGCCGAGGCGCGTGACGTGTGGATCGCATAACGGCTCTTGTTGCGATCGCGCATCTTAAGCTGCGGCTCGCCATTCTAGAACGACACCCTGACCTATTAGGCACGGAAATGGAAATCAGGCGCCCGATGGAATTGGCTGGCCTCAAGAGCAGGCTGGCGCGAGCCAAAAAGACCGAGTCCGACATCGCGGAGACCGGCAAACGGTACGATGCGGTCCTGGACCAGATTGACGAGGCGCACGGTGCGGCCAAGGCCAACGTCGGGCACCTTGAGCAGTATGCTTCTGAACTGCGTAGCACGATTGAGGGAATGGTCGCTGGCGATAACGGCGCCCCTACGGATGGGGACCAGGCTGGCCCCGATTCAGCACCAGCCGACAGACCCCCTTACATTTCATAACCTAAGGATTTTTTCAGATGGCTGACATCGCAATTACCGCAGCTAACGTCATCGGTGATGGTGGCTCGCCGCGTGAGACCATGACCGCTGGCGTGGCCATCACTGCGGGCCAGTACGTCTATCTGGACAGCACCACCAATACGTACAAGCTGTCAGATTCCAACGCGGCAGGTGCCAAGACCTGCCGTGGCGTCGCGCTGAACAGCGCCGCTGCAGGCCAGCCGCTGACCATCCAGAAGGGCGGCCCGGTTACGGTGGGCGGCACGCTCGTAAAGGGCACCACGTATTGCCAGTCGACCACGCCTGGCGGCATTTGTCCGCAGGCGGATATCACCACGGGAGGTGACGTGGTTGTCCTAGGTGTTGCTACCAGCACCACTCAGCTTCTGCTCAATATCCAGGCTCCGGGCATCACGCTCTGATGGCTGAGTTCAGCTTCATAAACGGCACTTTCGTCAAGGCGAGCGCCAGTTTTACGCCGTCTGCGGCGTCCTACACAGCTGGCAACATCATCGATACGGCGAAGGAGTTTGTTTTTGCCGATCGGCTCGGTAGGCTAGTCCCTCCAGGCTCGCTCATTCGCATGCTGAGTTCGATCGTCAAGATCGATGCCAGCGCCGTCATCTCAGGCGAGGGGGCGTATACGGCTCACACCTATAGTGTCACCCCGCCGAGCGCTCGTGCGAACAACACCGCCTGGGCTCGCGCCTCCGGAGACCTATCGGCTTACCGCGGCTCGCTCGCTCTCGGTGCGCCCGTCGCGGCTGGTGGCACCTGCTATGTGAAGACGCAGTTCACGGATTCACAGGACTTCGAACTGTCCGGCAGCAGCCTGTTCGTTGAGCTGGTCAATGCAGGGACGTTCACTGCAGCCGCCGTTGCGCGCCAGATCTGGCTCTATGGATTCATCGTCTAACCGTGTCGACTAACCCAAATACGTCTCGGCGCCTGCTCACTCTCCTTGGGAGTGCTTCAGCTTCCTCATACGCATCCTCTGCCGCGCCCGCTGGCTGGCACTGGGAATTTGTCACGGAAAACGGCGTCCGCGTCACTGAGAACAGCACTCCCGTCGTCGAACTTGTGAGGAACTGAAATGGTTGAACTCGTCTCCACCAAACGCATCAAGCTCGAAAAGCTCAAGAGAGCCATTGCGAAGGCAAGGATTTCCAATCCGGTTGATGCTGCCGTAGCCGGCACACTTCCGACCATCACCACGGCCTTTGATGCCACGCTGGCAACGTTCTTCCAGCCGCAAGACTCGGTAGCTGGGACGGTCCCCGCCTTCAATCTGTTGGGCGGCAACGCGCTGGATTTCGGCCTCGTCGCAACCGGCGTGCATGGCTATCAGGTCTCCGCGACGCAGTCGAACACGGGTGCAGTCTCCAACCAACTGGTGCTGGAGTTTGATAGTGATGCGCCCAAGATTATGGTGCGCGGTGCGCAGGGGACTTGGCGCGTCGAGGTCAACGGGCAGTTTCTTTCCAAGACGGGCAACGCGACGGCGGCCGGCGGCGGCGAGCAACAGCTTGTTCTTGACTGGAGCGGCGTGCGATCGCTGCGCTCGTATCGCTTCCATCCTGTCTCTGGCGGGTGGTTTAGCCGCGTCGGCGTCGATGCCTTGAGCCGCGTTTCTCGGCCACGCAAGGAGCGTGTGCGGGCCGTCTTTGCGGGCGACAGCTACACCTCGGGAACGGGCGCGACCTACGGTGATAGCGATTGGGCGAGCATCGCGGCCTATCTTCTTGGTATCGATGATCCCTGGCACTCAGCTCTGACCGGAACCGGCTTCCTCAATCCAGGAACGACTTGGACGGCACGCAGCCATGTCAGCGACATCACGGGCGCAAGCCCCGATCTGGTTGTTATCGCCTACGGCACCAACGATACGGGCCTGAGCGGTATTCAGGCCGAAGTGCTGCTCTACCTGCAAACGATCCGCGCTTCTCTCGCCAATGTGCCCATTGTGGTGCTTGGTCCGTGGCCGAAGGCGACCGGCCCCTCGGCGGCTATCCTGACCGTTGAGAGTGCCGTCTCGGCAGCGGTGACGCAGTTCAATGACCCGCTTTGCGCCTTCGTTCCCGTATCCGCCGATACCGTCGGCTCATGGGTGTTCGGCACTGGTTTTGTCGGAGCCACGAACGGCAGTGGCAATTCCGATGTCTACATTGACACGGACGGGATTCATCCAAGCAACGCCGGTCATGAGTTCCTTGGGCGCCGCGCTGCGGCGGGGATCGCTACTGCGCTGATGGCGATGTAGTCGTTCGCTCCCTCAGGGAGTGAGACGACCTAGCGCCTGTTTCTCGCGGCGATCGGCGTCATTGCGCAGTGCCTCGACGACCAGAAGCCAATCGGTCGGCAGAAAATCATCCCCATGTCAACGGCTGCTTGGCTGATCCCTGCAGACCGTCCTCGATCACGTCGGCCAGTTGGCTCATGCGTTCATGCTGCATCTGATTCTCCGCTAGTCTTTCCGGACCGTTTTCCAACAAACCCGCTCGCCGTCAACGGCACGTGGCCCTTGTTCCTAAAGCCATGTGTTTGCGGTTAGTAACCAGCACGCCAAGCGATTGATATCTCGATAGAAAATGCAAGCCGGCACTCTCAACAAACGGGCAACGTTCCGCTCTCTGGTCACCACGCCAGATGGCGCGGGCGGCCAAACGCAAAGCTGGCTGGATTACATCACGGTCTGGGCGCAGTTCTCGCCCGAGCGCGCGAGAGAGAGGCTCCAAGAGGGCCGCATTGCCGATAATCAGGCTGGTGTTCTGAGGGTGAGGTCCAGCACGGCAACCAGGCTGATAAATGACACCTACAGGGTGGTGCTGGACGAAGTTACTTACAACGTGCGCAGCCACGCGAACCCCGACCAGCGCAACGATATGCTGGAATACATCGTTGAGACGGATGGGACCGAAAATGGGCTGTGACACCTGCATCAAACTGCGTAAGGCGGCCTTTGCGGCAATCCGAACGGTGCTGCCGAAGGCGAGGGAGGGTGATGCCGATAAGCGCGAAGTACCAGGCGCGAAGCCGCGCGATAATTGAGCGACGGCTGGCCGGGTTGGCCCCAAACGCCGCCGCGGCCGCATCAGCAGCCATTGAGCTTGGTGCAAAAGAACTAGCCTCCGCAATCCAGGCTCGAGCACCGTCAAAGTCCGGCGACTACAGAAACAGTATTCAAGCCGTTCCGCTCGCGGGCCGAAATGACCTGACGTCCAAAGTCATCGGCATAAAAGCCACCAAAGATAAGAACGCTTGGGGCATCGTCGCAGACTTCATTTGGCGATTTCTTGAGTTCGGCACTCGCCAGCACACCATCAAGGCGAAGAACAAGCCAGCCTTGGTGTTCACCGCCAAAGACGGCAATAAGGTGGTTACTCAGCAGGTAGACCATCCCGGCACGGCTCCGCACCCACACATTTTCAATACGTACCAAGAGATGCGGCAGCGCATCAGGCGCCGAATCGCCAACGCAATCAACAAGGGTCTGAAGAATCGTGTCTGATGGATCGGTAGAGCTTCAGACGGCAATTTACACCACCCTAAACTCTCTTTCGCCAGCGTTGGCTTCTGGTGGGATATTCGCCCCCGCGCCGCAGAACACGCCGCTCCCGTATGTAGAGGTACAGGACGGGTCGGGCATAGCAAATGACGTTGTAGGCCGCAATGGCTTACAGGAATTGGTCAACGTGCATGTTTGGACAAATCCAGGCAGCTTTGTGCCCGCTAAGCAGATCATTTCTAGAATTCGTGACGCGCTTCACCTGAAGAATTTGGCTGTTTCGGGTCAGTCATATGCGTCCGTGGTTGTAAGCAGTACCCGCGTTTTCAACGACGAAGATGGCACGTCAATTCATGGCGTTGTCTCATTGACAGTCAATCACTTTGGGGCAGAGGAGTCCTAATCTATGAGTCAGCAGAACGCCAGAGAGCTTGTGATTAAGCGTGGCGACGGCGCTTCGCCGGAAGTGTTCTCGTTTGTTTGCGGTATCAAGACCCGCTCGTTCAAGATGTCGAACGCGTCCATTGATACCACCGTTCCGAACTGCGATGATCCATCTGAGCCGATCGTGGCGACGGCGCGTCCCGGCCGCCAGACAATTGAGTTCTCTGGCAACGGTCTCTTCGACAGCAACGCGGCCGGCAAGGCCATCGCCGATGCCGCTCGCACTCAGGCCATCAACATCAACTATCAGGTTATCGTACCTGGCTACGGCACCTTCGAAGGCCCGTTCTTTATTTCGGACTTTGAATGGAGTGGCGACATGGAGAACCCCCTTGAGTTCTCTGCGAAGTGGACGCCTCTCGACGCCTCGCTGTTGACGTTCACCGCGGAGGCTTAATGTCGATCGCGTATAACGAGGAAAGGGGCGAGAAGCCCCTTTCAATCGGCGGCACGGAGATTGTTGTTGCCGCCGAGATGGGGAGGCTGGCTGCGCTTTCTTCTCGCCTTGGGGCAAGCAGTTTCGTTGAGATGTATAGCAAGCTGGCTGGAGCCGAGATCAACGCGGTTATGGCCGCCGTAGAGCTCCTGGCGGTTCGGGGCGACGCTGCCAAGGCCATTAAAGGAATGACCCTCGCCGATCTCCCGAAGTGTGTTGACGCCATTATGGCCGTTTTCGCCCATCACGCGGAGAAGGTGCCGGGAAACGATCAAGCCGCCAGGGAGAAGGCAGAGGCGAGCGATTCCCTTGGCGGGAATACCTAGGATTCGCGTCCGTCAGGTTGCGATGGAGTCCATCTGAGTTCTGGGCTTCGACGCTCACCGAATTCATGGTTGCTGTTGAGTTTTGGTGCGACGCTAACGGCGTCAAGAAATCAGATGGTGAGACTCTAAGCAGAGAGCGCTTGGAGGAGCTCAAGGCCAAGTACGGCTAGTGTATACTGGCCCGGATGGGTGAATGGCTGACGATACCGACCAGCTTGTAATATCGATCTCTGCTGATACCTCACAGATTGATCGAGCTATTAACCGGCTTCTTGGCACGGTTAATAGCTCGACGCGCGGCATCGAGACGGCATTCACCCGCACTGGTGCGGCGATGGATGGTGTTGGCATCAGCGCCACCAAGCTGCAACAGCAGATCAATGCGTTGACTGGTATAAATACCAGCATGAAGAGCCGCGCCGCCGACGTGGAGGCATATGGCGCGCAACTAGACATCCTGCGCGCAAAGTACAATCCGTTGTTTGCTCTTAGCAAGCAGTACGAGACCGAGCTTGATGGAATTAACAAGGCAGCCAAGGTTGGTGCGATCACCAGCGCTGAGCAAGCCGCGGCCATTGATGACCTGAACGATAGGTACACATCGGCACAGACTGGCGTTAAAGGGTTGACGTCGTCGCATACCGGGCTGTCTGCGCAAGCCATGGCTGCGCAGCACTCGGTTCGAAGCCTCGTTGAGCAGTTGGCGCTAGGCATTCCGCCGTCGCAAGCGCTGACGGGGCAACTGAACCATCTTTCGTTTGCAGCCTCTGGGCCTGGCGGGTTGGGCGGCGCCTTCAAAGACGCAGCCAAGCCACTAGCTGGTCTTCTTTCGACGAGCGTTCTGACGTTCGCCGGCATTGCCGCCAGCGTCGGTGGCGCTGCTCTCGCCGTTAACAAGTATCTTTCTGCACAGGAGAAGGTCCAGACGTCATTGCTTGGCGCCGGCCGCGCGTCGGGGGCCACTGCTGGAAGTATCAATTCGGCTGCCGGAGCAGGCGCGTCCGCCTTCGGCCTGTCTGTGGCCGAGGCCCGCGACCTTGCGTCTGCTCTGGCAGCGACTGGGAAGGTTGCCAGCGAGGATATTCTGCCCATCGTCAAGATGGGGCACGACATTGCCATCGCGTTTGGCACAGACGCTAAAGGCGCGACAGAGCTGCTCGCTAAGGCGTTTTCGGATCCTGTAGCCGGGGCGGACCAGCTAAATCAGCGCCTAGGGTTCCTTGATGCCGCTACCAAGCAAAACATCACAAACCTTGTTGCCCAGAACAAGCAATTTCAAGCAAGCCAAGTACTAATCAATTCGGTCAAAAGCAGCGTTGAAGACTTCGCCAACGTCGAGTCTGCCGCGGCCAAGGGTTGGACCGCTATCGGCAACGCCGCGTCAAATGCGTTTGACTCAGTGGGGCAGTTTTTTGCCAAAACTCTCGGCTTGGGCAGATCTCTTGAAGAACAGTTGAGCGAGGCAAAAAACAAGCTTGACGAACTAAAGTCCACTGGCGGGAACACGCTGAATTTTGAAACTGGCCTCGGCGTCTTCGGAAACAACATTAGGGCGATTGCGGACCAGCAGGCCGTGGTCGACAAACTATCGCGCGCTTACGAAAATATGGCGAGCGCATCCGCGCGCGCTCAGGCTGCTCAGCAATCATTTGTACAGCAGAGCACTATTCGGAATCTGACTCCTGAGATCGCGCAACAGGAAACACTGAACAACCAGCTTAAGGTTATGACTGGGCTGTTTGATCAGTTGTCCAGTAGTGAAGGTGCTGGGGAAACACTCAGGCAGTTGGGGCTGACGTTTGAGCAGATTTCTGTGGCAATTAAAAAGGCCCAAACTGCTGTTATATCGTTCAAAACCGACTATCAGCAGGCCTTGGATGCACAGAAGATCCAGCTTCAAAGCATCACTGCGTTCTCGCCAAGCGCTAAGGGCGACGTGGCGTATCAGGAAACTTACAACGCTTCGCTAAGGCAATACCAAGACAACACCAAGGCCGCTACCCTTGCGGAGGGCGCGCGCGCCATCGCCATTAAGCAGGCAACTACGGCGCTGTCCGAGCAGGCACGCGCGCAAATCCTATCGTCCAGGCAGGCTATCGATACCGCTCAATTGGATATCACGCTAGTCGGCAAATCCGTCGAGCAGCAATCCCTGTTGCGCGCCAACCTTGCCGCGCGCCAACAGCTCGAGCAAACTGCATCACAGACCCGCACGGCGTTCAACGAGGCTGAGTATCAGCAGCTTGTAAAGAACAATGCCGAGGCCGCGAAGAGGGTGCAAGTGGCCGCGCAGTTGACTGCGCAAGACAACGCGAACTTCAGTGTCCAGACTGCATTTTTATCCGACGTGGACCAGCAGGTTGCATCCGTGCAAAGACAGTTACATGGCAACGCGTGGCCTGAGTTCATGAATGATGGACTCGCCGCAACCATGCGTGTTGCCGACGCCCTAAAGGGGATTTCGTCTGCCCTGTCGAATGATCTAACGTCTGGACTTACAGACATCGTTTCGGGAACGAAGACTGCTAAGGACGGATTTTCGTCGATGGCAGCCGCGATCATCAAAGATATCGAGCAGATGATCATCAAGCTCTATATCGTTGCACCACTAATCAAGTCGATAGGCGGCGGGTTTAGTTCGCTGGGGATCGGCGAATCGGCTGGAGCGTCTGCGCAGGCTGCATCCGCCAGCACGCTAGCAAACAACACTGGAGGCGCCTTCTTCGGCCCCGGCTTTGACGGGGGTGGCTATACAGGCCCGGGAGGCAAGTACCAACCAGCCGGTATCGTCCACAAGGGCGAATTCGTTTTCGACCAAGACGCCGTAAATCGCATTGGTGTTGGAAACCTCACGCGGCTGCAAAGGGGGTACGGCA
The DNA here is from genome assembly GCF_045571455.1 of Bradyrhizobium sp. STM 3561. Lineage (NCBI taxonomy): Bacteria > Pseudomonadati > Pseudomonadota > Alphaproteobacteria > Hyphomicrobiales > Nitrobacteraceae > Bradyrhizobium > Bradyrhizobium sp. STM 3561. The sequence continues at coordinate 3,430,615 of NZ_CP120695.1, read as the reverse complement.
GTGGTGGATACGTCGGCATGCCATCAGTTCCCACGACCATGGGGCACGGCGATGGCGGTGGAGAAATCACCATTAACAACTACGGCGATAATCAGGTGACGGCGCAGAAAACGCCCAACGGCGGCACGATGATTTCTATCCGCAAAATGGTCGATCAGGCGGTTGGCGATTCCATGTCGAGCGGCACAGGACGTCGAGTGCTGTCAAATCAGTACGGCGTCAAACAGTTCATGGGGTCGTAAAGCATGACAATGCCAACATGGCCCGCGGGTGTCCCGAGTGTCCCGAGGCTGGATGACTTCCAGCCGGTTCAGCGGCTTCTCCCTCCTGTTGCTACAGATATGGAAGGCGGCAACGTGCGCTTGCGCACGCGTCCCGGAGACAATGTCGGCACGCTTCCGCTGCGCGTGCGAATGACCTTCGCGCAGTTTCAGACATTCACCACTTGGTGGAAGACGACGCTAAACAACGCGACCGCACGATTTACTGCAAACGTGTTTCTTAGCGATGGCTGCTACAACAAAGTTTGCCAATTCACCAAGGATGGCATGCCGCAAGAGCAATTTGTAAGCAGCGGTGTAATTGACGTCTCCATGACCCTTCGAGTTTACGACATCTGATGCCGACCCACAGCGAAGCGTTGCAGGAGGCATACGCCTCTTGCCCTCCGAGCGCACGTGTCTATTACACGTTGGAAATTTGGCAATCGTCGTTTGATGAACCCGCTCGCATTGTCGCCAACGTCGGCGATGATATGGAGTTCGGCATTGAGATCGGCGCTCCGCGCAACAGCGGCGAGACCGTCACCTTCATTGCGTGTCCGTTTGAGGCCGATTACCCCGAGCAGCGCGAAGGCCAGCCGCCATCGACCACCATTAAGATCGACAACGTCAATCGCGAGTTGATCCCGAAGATACGAGCCGCGCAGGGCGTGCGGGAATACATCACCGTCCTCTATCGCGAGTATCTCGGCAGCGACTTAAACGAGCCGGCTTACGGCCCGGTGGAATTCGAACTGCGCGGGGTCAAAGTGGTGGGCGCGTCGATGAGCGGCACGGTGGTGGTGAAGAACCTGCAGAACAAGCGGTTTCCGCGCATCACTAAGAATTACGATTATGTGCAGTTCCCGAGCCTGCTGCCGTGACACGCGCCGAATTCCTCACGCCTCTGATCGGCGAGCCCTGGGCCTGGCAGGCGCGAAACTGTTGGGATTTTGCCCGCCACGTCCAGCGCGAGCTGTTCGGTCGCGAACTGCCCGGGATATCCGTTCCATCCGACTTCTCGCGGCGTTGGGTGCTGGCCGAGTTCGACAGGCATCCCGAGCGTGAGCGCTGGCAGCCTGTTGTGGAAGGCCCTGGAGGCCTGGTGACAGCCGCAGATGGGGCCATGGTGCTGATGGCGCATGCGCGTTTTCCGGCACATATCGGCGTCTGGCTTAAGCCTGAGGGCCGCGTGATTCATTGCGACAGCAAGACCGGTGTCGCCTGCGAAACGCCTCTGGCTCTGCGCCAGATGGGCTGGAAGCGGCTGACGTTCTACGAGCCGATGGAGTAGTTCGATGTGCACCTGCAATCAAACGAAATTCACTATCAAAGTGCCGGTGTTCGTCGTTCCGCTAGGTGCTGACGATGTTCTCGAGCATCGTAACCACGAATTGAAACGTCTTCGCTTCGTCGTCGAGCGGCATGGAGATGTCAGCATTCTTGACTGCAGCTATGATCGATCGATGGAAATCGGCCGCGGCTGACGGGCCTTGCGTCTTCGAGATGTTAATGACGGCCTGCTGGTAGCACGTCAGAAATGTCATCATCGCCGCGCGTGTCTGTTCAATCGTTAGGTCGGCGCTGAATTGGAATTTCTCGGACATTTGGCCTCGCTCCTGCTCAATCCGGCCTAAGAACTATCATGCAACATCCTATCAAATCGTCACCGCCTCTGGGCGACCGCCCCCGTTCGCGTCGCGAGCGCCGCGCTGATGCTGCGCGCCGGCCGGTGCTGCATCTCGTCATGCCCGGCCTTGAGGTCGCGCGCGCTGAGCCGCGTCCACGCGAGACTGTCGCAGCGTTTCTGCGAAGGGCGGGCTGGGCTAAGCGAGACCGGCAATATGGCTGGCAGTTCAGAAAGGGCTTGCCCACGGTCCTTGAGATCAACGGCGAGGCGGTGCTGCGCAAGAGCTGGTCGCGACGTCGCATCGCTGCGAATGACAATGTGCGGTTCGTGTCCTATCCGCTTGGCGGTGGCAACAACACGGCCAAACAAATCATCGGTCTGACAGCCTTGATTGCGGTCTCGGCGTTCGCGCTGTGGGTGCCTGGTGCAATTGGCCTTACTGGCCTGGCTGCCTATGCCACCACGGCCGCAATTGGCATCGGTGGATCGCTGCTAATCAATGCCTTGGTCGCGCCAAAGCAGGGGGCGACCAATAGTCCGACTTCGACGCAGGATCAGATCTATACAGCCCAAGCGCAGGGGAATACTGCAAAGCTCGGTCAGCCCCTGCCGGTTTGGTATGGGCGACTCAAGACCTATCCTGATTTCGCGGCGACGCCATGGGGCGAGTTCGTCGGCAACGATCAATACCTCAACGTGCTGTTGTCGACGACGATGGGCAGCATGGAATACGAGGCACTCTATCTCGACGATACCATATTCTGGACCCCTGCTGGTGGCATCTCGGCATCGTTCCCCGGCGCGCAGGTGGCGTTCTACGAACCTGGCGCGGCTGTCACGCTTTTCCCGACAAATGTAGACCAGTCGGAAGAAGTGTCGGGGCAGCAATTGCCGGATGGAACGGGAGGATGGAATCCGTCCAGTCAGGCTGATGCTGGGCCTGGCGCAGCTCTTGGGCCTTTTGTCGCCAATCCTTCGGGCACTCAGGCTCAATCACTCGCTATCGATATTGTGCTCCCGGCAGGCTGCTTCGCCATCCAGCACGATTCTGATGGCGGTGGCAGCGGCAACGTAATTACAGGGCCGCCGCTTCGACTTACGGCGGAGTATGCACCGGTTGATGATGCCGGCGCACTAATAGGCCCATTCTCTCAGCTTTTCGACGTCGCAAGAACGTACACATCGAAAGCCCCGGTTCGCGACACGATCAAGGTCGATGTAACGCCAGGGCGGTACACGGTTCGGCTCTACCGATGGGGCAAGGCGCTCGATCTGAACGGTAACGGAGACAATAGCGCTATATGGGGGCAGAACACAGTCGTCTGGGCGGGCCTACGGTCCTTTCTGAGGGGAAGTAATTCATTCCCCGACGTCTCGACGGTCGCGATTCGACTCAAGGCATCGCAGTCCACGCAGGGCTCCTATAAGTTCGGCGTGCTCGGCACACGCAAGCTGCCGGTGTGGACCGGTTCGGCATTCGAGACGCGGGCAACACGTAGCCCGTCGTGGGCCTTCTATGACGCCGTCACTAATGGGCAATACGGGGCGGGATTGTCAATCGCCAAGGTTGATTTCAGCGCCGTGGTCGCCCACGCTGCGGGTTGTGTTGCACGCGGCGATACGTTCGATTACCGCGTTTCGACCGCGGTTGCGGTCCCGGAGATGCTGGACAAGATCCTGACGCCATCGCGCTCACGACACTTCTGGCTCGGTGACACGGTCTCGATCGTGCGCGACGAATGGCGGGACGTGCCGACCATGCTCCTGACCGATCGCGAGATTGTGCGGGACTCGACGCAGGTCTCATTCACCATGCTCGGTGATGAGGACCCCGACGCGGTGGTCGTCGAATATGTCGACGAGAACACTTGGTTGCCGGCGCAAGTGCAATATCCGCCTGACAGCGAGATATTCATCTCGGAAAATGCTGAAGTGAAGCGGATTGACGGCATCGTCAACCGTGACCAGGCGTACCGGGAGTGCGCCTTCTATTACCTGCAAGCGCTTTATCGTCGCGAGAACGTTCAGATCGATGTCGAATACGAGGGCAGGGCGATTACCTTCGGTTCGGTTCTGCGCATTCAATCTGAATTGCCTCAGAACTATGGGTATGGCGGTGCAGTTATTGATGTATCAGGTCGCACGCTGACGCTCAACCCAGCGCCGACTTGGGATGCTGCCCCTTTCTACATCCGCTTGCGCCAGCCGAATGGCAAGTTCTTCGGGCCAGTAGCCTGTACGCAGGGCGTAGATGCGGCGCATGCTGTGTTAGATTCCGGCAGCCTGTCTGCAGCAGAGACAGCGCAGTCGACTACGTTATCCGCAGTACTCTCGCGTGAAGACGGCGCTGAGTATCCATCGTTCGAGTTGGGCACCGGCACGAGCGAGTCCAAGCTTTGCGTCGTACTCAACGGTGCTCCGAGCGGTGACCGCTGCACGCTCTCGCTTGTGGTCGACGACGAGCGCGTGCACACCACCGAGCTAGGTGATCCACCTGTTCTTCCGTCGTCGCAGTTCCCATCAGACGCACGGGTTCCGTTGATTGTCGGCCTGGTTGCGTCATTCGGGCAGGGAATCGCCGAGCCGAAGCTGAGTGCGAGTTGGTTTCCGGCTGCGGGCGCGGAGTATTACGTTGCTGATGTCTCGTATGATGGAGGGCAGACTTGGGCGCAGGTGTACGAAGGCGCCGACAACAAACTCCAGGAGGTTGTCACGCTTTCCGCGCTGCGATTGCGCGTTCAGGCTATCACCACAGGCAAGCTGCGCGGGCCGTATGCGACCGCTGACGTTGCCGCACCGACGATCGAGGTGGCTCCAGGGACGGTCGCGCTCGCGTCCGTGGTGGCTGGCGTCAAGTACCAGCTGACAACCCTACAGGATCAATTCAGCACTGAGTTGGATAAGATCAGGCAGGAGATATCAGCCGTCACATCCAATGCCACGTCGCGAACCTGGCTCGATAAGAAGGAGGTCCGGTCACAGCTTGCTGCCAGATCTGATGACGCTCTGGCTCAAATTGATGATGTCAGAACGGTAGCTGTCGATACTCAGACTGCGTTCGCAACTTTCTCCACTGCGGCGACAGCTACATTCGGTTCGACGACCGCATTTGTCAGTCAAACCGCCAGTGCAATTGCGACGTTCGACGGATATGCTGCGGCTTCCTACGTCGTCACGCTTGACGTGAACGGTAACGCAGTCGGATTTGAGCTCCTCAATGGTGGCAGTGGGACGTCTGCGTTTAACGTGGCGATCGACAAGTTTCAAATTTCTGCGCCTTCCATTGCCGGCGGCGCCCCTACACCAGTCTTTGCCGTCGTGACTGCGGGCGGCGTCGGCAAGATCGGCATCACCGGAGACATTATCCAGGACGGATCGATCACCAGCCTTGGTACCGTGACCACTGGAACCTTGAGCGGCCTTAGCGGCAAGGTCGTGTTCAATCTCAATGCAGGCACATTGACAATTTCGGAATGACTACGCGAATTTATATCAGCCCAGACCGCGTCACGGTGTCTAAGCCTGGCTATGATGCCGCCAGTCCGCCAGCGGTCGACTACAAGTATCTTGCGCTTGACTCGCGATTGGCCACGGGACGTCCACTGGAGATCGGTCTTATCCCGAGCTTCGCGTTCAACTATGGGGCGACGATCAACTTCACGACGACGTATGCTGGCGTGCCAGCGGTCGATATCATCGCTTATGGATCAAACAGTCTCGGCCCTATCTACAACAAATCGATCTGTATGCGCGACGCCGCATCGGTAGCTTACCAGCGCACGTCGTTCTATCTCGGTATTTTCCCAGACAAATTCCAGATCCTCGACGATCACGTCTATGTCGTATCGTCGATGTTCGGCAGCACGTATGCGGGTCTCTACTATATCGCATGGCAGAACTGGTAGATGGCGAACCGTTTTCTCGCCGGCTATCACGCGGCGTTCAATCAATACGGTATCTGGTTGTCTGTTCCTGGCGTTGATGTGACTGCATCGGGTCCAGCGGCGAATTTTCTGCTTCGGCCGGATTTCAAGTGTGAACAGATCATCATATCGGGCCGCGTTGCGGTTGCCGCCGGGTTCAATGTCGATGTGATGCTGCCGATAACTGTGCCCACCAAGCGTCCTTATGTGCAGTTTGGAGTTGCCCAGAGCGGTGTCGGTCAATATCCGCACGACCTCAGCATGATCGGAACGACGGCGCAGATCGAATGCATCGGCGGTTGTCTGTTCAGGTCTGACCGGTTGACCTTCAGCAACAGCAACGCGTCGGGCTTCACCTTTTACTATGACTATCTCGTGTTTCAGCGGGGCATCAATTGACGACGCCGCGAGTGCTGATCAAGGGCGGCGCGAGTGCTGCGATGACCGTCAGTCTTCCCGGCTACGACGTCACAACTGCCGACATCACTCAGACCTGTTTCGATTCGCGATGGTCTGGTCTCGTACCATATCTTCGGGGCACGATCGATGACATCAATGACGGCGGCGCTACCGTAAGCTTTGGTGAAACGCTGGCAGAAATCCCGCTCTTCATCGGCCACTTCAAGACTCTCAGTGGCGGCGTGCCTACGACGACTTATGCCAACACCTGCACCATGTTTCGCGGCAATGGCACCGATCAATGGTGGTACGCCGAGGTAGGCACGTCCTACCTGAAGTTTCGCGCGAAGTTCGGAAGTCAAGCCTCGCGGCTCTACTACACGCTTTTCAAACGCCCGGCAGGATAGGAGACATATGCTCGCGGTCTATGACGCAGATGGCAGGATCACGCAATGCATCATTCAGGCGCAGGTGTCTCTTGAAGAGCTAGCCGAGCGCTACACCAATGCCGGTATTCCTAACGTGCTGTTCGATAGTGACGACGCTGACGGTATGCACACGTTCTACGTTAAGGCGGGCGATATCGTGATGAGGCCGCGCATTGCGATCGACGGCGTTAATCTCCCGATTAGGGCGAATGGTACTGACGCGCTGACGTTTACCCTCAATCCGGCCGCGGCAACCGTGTCGGTCTTGTTTGCAGGCAAGCTTGTGCATCAGGAGCAGGTCAACGACGGTGTGATTGAGTTTTCTGCCGATCACGTCGGCACCTATACGGTCGTCATCGAGCCTGCGTTTCCGTACCAAACGGAAATTCTGACGATCGAGGTGGTGGCATGAAGATCAGGCTTAATCCGCTGGACCAAGTCGTCAAGAAGGCCGAGCGGCGCATCAACATTGCGTTCATGGTGACGCCACAGGATCTAGCGCACGATCGAAAGCGGACTCTCGCGCAAGCTGTGATCGAAGGCGCGGCACCCTCCGAAGGCTTCGTGCAAGCGGCGGCCATCGAGGGACTATCGACGGCTGACCTAGCTCGGCTGATTGTTGCCAAGCCAGACGTGATGATGCAGCGCGAGAACGCCCGCCGAGCGGTCATCGTGCAACTCAGGGCGGCCAAGACTGCGTCGGAAGTGGATGCAATTCTCGATCGCAATGGCATCAATTCACATTCCATGGATTACGCGCAGGAGATTTTGTAAGTGACGGCGCTTTCAAGTTATTCGACGGGGACGGCCTCGGTTGCGGCCGACAGCACTGCTGTCACTGGCAGCGGCCCCCTTTGGAATACGACCGGCAACGTCAAGCCGGGCGATCTTTTTCAAAGCGGTCATTTCCTTGCGCAGATCACCGACGTGGTCGACGACACGCATCTGACGATCACGCCTTGGCCGGGCTCGACGCTCAGCGGCGCCTCATATGTCGTCTGGAAGGTGTCGCAACAGCGCATCGTTGGTGAGACCTACGCGCGCGATGTCGACAAGTTGGTCGGTGCGCTCAATACGTCTGGCTTTTTCGTCTTCGTCGACGCCGCCGCAACCGTTCCAGATCCTTCGCTCGGTGATGACGGGCAATATGCGTTCCAACCGACCACGGGAAAAATGTGGGTCAAGTCGGCGGGCGTCTGGACCTATCTCGGCGTTTACAAGGCGTTCCAGCTCACGGGCGCCTATGACAACGCCAGGACCTATGCCTATGGTGACGTGCAGACGACATCGGGTTCGTCCTACATCTACATCAACGACACGCCGAGCGCTGGTCACACGGCGCCGAACACGACCTATTGGCAATTGCTGGCGAGCAAGGGCGATACTGGCGCGACGCCGCTATTGCCAGTGGCGGCCTGGCTCACTGCAACCGCCTATGTCGCTGGGCCGCCGGCAAGCTACGTGACGAATGGCGGATCGTCCTATATGTGCCTTGTGTCGCACACATCAGGCACGTTCGCGACCGATCTTGCAGCGGGAAAATGGGGTCTCGTTGCGCAGAAAGGAACGGACGGAACCAACGGCACGAACGGCGCCAGTTACGGCGGCACATCGACCACGTCGCTCACGATCGGCACCGGCTCAAAAGCGTTCACCACGCAATCAGGGCTTGCCTACCAGAACGGCGCACGCGTGCGGGCCACGGCGACAGCCGGAACGGCGGGGTGGGTGGAAGGCGTTGCGACTTATAGCGGCACCACGCTGACAATTACCAGCGACAAGACGAGCGGCAGCGGCACGGGGACGGCTTGGAATCTTAATATCGTTGGTCAGCCTGGCGCGGGGGACTTGTCGAGTGCGAACAATCTTTCCGATCTAGCGAATGTGGCGACAGCTCGTGCGAACCTCGGGCTGACCGAAAGCATCGTCACGGCTACAGTCGGCCAATTGCCCGGCACGACCGGAACGACGCAACCGGCTGCCGGCAAGATCGGTGAGAGGATTTCCGCGACCGGAAGCGCTTCGCTGACATCCGCGACGGCCGCCAATGTTGCGAGTATCACGCCGACCGCTGGAGTCTGGGACTTGGAGATGGTCAACGCATTCAATGGTCCCGGTGCTACGACATCCAGCGACTGGACCACGGTTATAAGCACCGCAAATGCCTCCACCGTTTCCGGTGTCGTTGGAGAGGGCTATCACACCCGGATGCCGAGCGGCGCAGATATGTCGATTGTTCACTCGTCACGCAGAATCCGGGTAACGACTGCCGGTTCGACGCCCTACTATCTCAACGCGCAGGCCACCTACAGCGGCGCGTCCTATTCCTGCAGCGGGACGATCCAGGCGACGCGTGTAAGCTGAGAGGGACGACCTCCAGGTCAGCGCATCCGCCTGATCTTCTTTTTGCCCTTCGTAAGCGCCTTCTTTTGACGGTTGCGTTTCGCCATGTTTGCAGCCTAGCGGCCGCAACCGGTGCTCGCGCGATCATTCCGTCAATAATCTTGATAGGCGTGGTCCGGGCTAATTCCGGAACCTTTTGCGTCTACCCGTCCCGTGCAAGTACGCCATAGCGACTTGACAGACGCCGCCATTTGATCCGGCGGCTGAATCGCCTCTCCGCCACCCAGAAGCTCCACCACAAAGGATCGCAAATGTCCCCCATTTCATGGGTGCGCAGCCGCGCGCCCACGCTCATTGATAATTGGCGCACCGATCTGCATCGGCTTTGGTCGGTGCGCGCCAGCCTTTTCATGTTCGTCCTGACCGGCGCCGTGCTGGGACTGGCCGCTTTCGTTGACGTATTCAACCCGTGGTTTTTCCTCGGTTTGAGCTGTGCTGGCTATGGCCTGATTGGCTTTCTGAGGCTGGTTAAGCAAGTGCCTCCCGCTGACATCGGAGGTGGCGCGTGACAGTCAAAAAAACAGCAATCACGGTCGCCAGCGCTGCCGCTCTCGCCATGGTGTTGCCTGCCGTCAAGAAATCCGAGGGCTACTGGCCGACAGTAAAGGTTGACACCATTGGCACAGGCAGGCCGTGCACTGGCGGCTATGGTGAAACCGAAGGCGTCAAGTGCGGCGAGACTCACGACGAAAAGTTTTGGTCCGACCGCCTCGCCATGCGGCTTCGCGAGTACGATGCTCGCATTGGAGAATGCATCAAGGTCGACGTGCCAGATAGCGTGCGCGCGGCGATGATTACCACGTCGTATAACGCTGGAACGGCGGCTGTTTGTCGTTCGCCCATGGTGGCCAAGATTAACGCTGGCGACTTTCGCGGCGCGTGTGCGGCTCTGCTCACTTCCAAGATCATTGACGGCAAGCTGGTCTACACAGGCTGGTACATCCGCGCGCAGGGTAAGGTGGTCAAGGGTCTGATTAACCGGCGCCGCGATGATCAGAGGATGTGCTTCTCTGGTGTGGACCAGAAGCCCAAGGCCAGCAGCGAGGAGACCATTAAGGCTGCGGCCGATGCGTTACCGGCGAAGTCCAAGGCAGATTTAAAGGGCGAAACCCCGCCAGCCAAGTCGCCAGCATTGCCAATGCCTAAGCCGATTACCAAAGCCGAGTTCGACGTGGATCCGTATTTCTGCTTTGGCGCTGGCCGCTACCAGGCCATGAGCGAAGGCAAACAGTGCCCCGTTGTTGCGGACGTACCGCGTTGGCACAAGTGGATTTTCAAATGATCTGGGCTTTATCCTACATCGCCTCCAACTTTGCGCTGATTATTGCTGTTGTCATGGCCGTATTGGCCTTAGGCGCCATCGCGTGGTTCGCCAAAAACTGGAAGGTGGCTGTCGCGGCCGGAGCCGTCCTCATCGCCGGCCTCGCATACCAGCAGATTGACCACAATGCCTACAGTAGGGCGCAGGCCGAGCAGAACGCCCGCGAGGTTGGCCTGCTGAAGGGGCGCATTGAGGCCCTGACCAAGGCCAACGACGCGGACGCTGCCCGCGCTACGGCCGATGCAGCCACGATAGACAGGCTAAGGGCGCTGGCCGCGCAGACGCCAGCAAATGATGCCGCATGTCTGCCGGAAGACGCAGCCAAGAGGGTGGGGGATATCAAGTGAAGTACGTAGTTCTACTGACGGCGCTGGCATTGGGTGCGTGTGCCCCACAGCCCAGCGCAACGGTGTCCGGCAGCTTGCCATCTGTCCCGGCAGATATTCAGGCGTGCTTCCGGGATGGCCCCGTCAAAGTGCCGCGGAAGGTCCTGACCGTCGCGGAGGTTGAATCCCTCTGGAAGCAGGATCGCGTGCGGCTGGTTGTCGAGCAGCGCTGCGGCAAGCGGTTTCTGGCCTGGTATGGCGATCTGCGGAAGGGATGGAAGTGATGGGTTGGGAAGCGCTGGCAGGCGTTATCGTCGCCGTTGTGCTTGCGGTGGTTGGCTGGATTTGGAGGTTGGCGACTCGGCTGGCTCAGGCCGAGGCCAGCACCAAGGCGGCCGAAATATTAGCCTCTGCGGCGTCCGTTAAAGCCAGTGGGCTGGAAAAAGAACTTGCCTCTCACAAAGAGCACGTTGCGGCCGAGTACGTCTCACGAGATGCCATGGCCGAGATTACCGCGGCGATCAACCGGCTCGGGGATCGCCTCGATAATTTATTCATCCACTTTTTGCCAAAACCGGGCTCATAGCTCAAATCAGGCCGGGCATGTCCCGGCCTGATTCTTCGGCGCGCTGTTTAGTGTCGCTGACTGCCAAAGGTACTTACAATCGTCATACGCCCGGTGGGGTTGCTCAGCGCTGGTACACAGCTGCCCTCCATGACGGGCAAGCCGGTGAGGCCGATGCCCGAGGAGGGGGCAGAAAAGCCGAATCAGTTCTGTTCCTCGCTGCGCATGTGTGCTCCGTCTACAACGATAGGTAAGGTTCTGATGAACGTGCAATTGACGTTTGCGCCGAAAGATAGCAGGTTCTCCCGCGGCAATTAAGGGGGGACTGAATGAGCTTTCTCACAGACGATGAGATCGCTTCTCTTCGCATACGACAGATGATTGTGCACGTCGTTGGCGGTAAGGAGGAATTCGAGCCGCAGCCAGTCATGGATGGCGTTGAACACATAGATTTCTTTTTGGCTAGAATTCAAGATGCGGCGTCGAGCGGTGTTCATCGGTTCGAGAACAAGTCGACCACTAAGGCGCTACTTCAGCAGATCGGAAGTCAGGAAATAAGCTTTGAGGAGGGGGCGCAGGAACTCTCTCGCCGATTTTCTAATGACCATGTTGGGAGTAGCCGGGACGGCGCCTTTTTCGTGTTTGAACTCGAAACAGACGACCCCCAGGTGCTGTTTTACAGTCTGATCAAATACGACTATCGCCAAGCAATTGAGCTGTACGCTCACAAGGGTCGAAACGCACTTCGACAGATTGTCCATGCTTTTGTGCGAGAAAAGCGAGCGATCCAGAAGTCTTGCTTGGTGCGCGTCAAGAATGGTGTCGTCGAAAGCGGCGTATCGGCCATTGATCGTATGGGTGACGCGCCAGACCTGACCGACTACTTTCAGAAATTCTTAGAGGTTGTCCGCGACCGCGACACCAAAGAACTAAGTGAGAGGCTGAACGAGGTCATCCGGGGCACACTACAAAAATGTAGAATGCAACTTCCAGATCAGGACGTACCTTCAGCGGTCTCCGCCACCAAGGACTTCCTGCGAGGAAGGGAAAACGTAGACGATGAAAGCATCCGCGAAGCGCTGTTCGTCGCCGCTGGAAGACCCAACGAGGACGTTAGGGCAGAAATTGAGAAGGTTCTGTCGAGGCAACTGAAAGACAAAAAGCTAGCTGGAGTCACTTTTAAGCCAGATCCAGAATCTCTTCGGAGGGCCCCACGTCGGAAAGTGCAGACGAAGGAAGGCGTCTTGCTCATATATCCTGGCGAGCAGGAAAATCGCGCCGTGTCACGCCAGCCAAATGGTTCCGGAGGGTGGACCATTACGATCCGAACGTCTGAGCACCTGGTGGAAGATGGAACACTCCCTGAAAAATCTCGCCCAGACGCTTGATGATTGGGCAGCGCAAAAACGTGCTTTTATCACCGAGACGGACGAGCTGCTGGCTGTCGTAGGCCTGTCTGCGCAGGACGCAAAGTCTCTCGCGAAGAGCGCGCTCGACGTCTCGTGGAAATTTGCGATCGAGGACGCCACTGAAGCAGCCATCGGTCTTCACGATGTTTCAGAAGATTTCAGCCCATTCAAGGTCACGATCACCAAGGACGGCATTCCCAGCCAAGCTAGCTCGGTCGTAACCAACGTTGCATTGGCCGATTGGCTTTCGCGGCCCCCAGAGCGAACAGTACTTTGGGTAGCCCGCCTAGAGACCGCATTCGAAAGCCATCATGTACGGTATGCCCCTTGGGGCGACGCAACTGAGTTTATCTCAAATCCAATCCCCAGCAGCCCCCGAAAATTTGTTCGCGATAGTAGCACGTTATCTCGCGTGCCTGACAACTTGGGGCAGTGGCTGTTAAAGGAAGGCGCGCAAGCGCCTTGGAACGACAGTGCCGCTCGGGTATGGATAAACTTGTCTGCTGCCGCGTTGTTCGTCTCACTGACGAATGAGATCGAACCCGATGGCACCCTGATGTTCCGAGGTCCGCCGGTCTCTCGGTATACGGTATCCACGGACTCGGTGGCAACGATGTCACCAGACGGCTTTGAAGCTGTGCAAGCGGCTGCTCGGTGGATCTACGAGTCGGAGCGGGATGCGGAAACTCGCCATGGTCTCCTTGCAGCTGAGTTAGCTAGAACCAACGTGCCGAACAATGATGCTTCTCTCTTGTTCGAAAGAGGTTCCTCGCCATCCTTAGAGGGGGCCAAGATTGCCCTTCAATTGGGGCTTCACAAGCTTAGCCTAGACTCGCTTAAAGCTATGGCCGACCTGAGAAAGGCCGTCACCGATGAAACAACAAAGCTCTCTGATGCCACGCGGCAACTAGCGACCGCAGTTGCAGGCGCTCTTTTCGCCGGGGTCGGCGTCATCGCGGCGCGGTTGACCATTTCGATTAACAGCCCAGTTATTCTAGCCGCTATTTTGATTCTCGGAATCGTACTTTTCGCATACGTGGGCTCGGTGATTGCCAGCGGATACCAGTTTGTCCGGATCCAGCGCGAGTTGCGCGTGCAGTGGCGAGAGAGGCTTTATCGTTTCCTGCCCGAAGCCGAGTATTCAGTGATGGTTACGAAGCCCGCTGCTGAAGCAGAAGCCGGCTTCAAAATTGCGGCCTGGATAGGTGGCATATTGGCGGCCCTGCTCTTGCTCGCCGTTAGCGTGGTTTCGTTCGTGCCGCTTCCTTCGAGTCAGAATGGTCCGGGAGCCACAACCATGGATAAGACAGGGCAGATACCTAGCAAGGCACCGTCACTGAAGTGAATCATTTGACCGGTAGGCTCGGCACCTTAGGGTGAGGGTGGACTATGGTCTGTAACCAATCAGATGCGCGACCTGGGCTAACAAGTGGTCGACCATCATACAGGCGCTCTCGGCCTTAAAAACGTCGGCAGTAGCGGCGCGCTCAGGATATCTGAACCAATATTCTTTGTGGTAACCTAATCAAGCATTCCGCCTATCATCAGAGTTGAATCGAGCGTTTCCGTATTCGGCAATAATCCATTTGCTCATGGTTACGGTCCGTCCCATCTCCCTTTCAGTGGCTGCACGCGTCCCCTGCAGCGCCGTCTCGGCTGCCTCCATATTTGCGAATGTTCCTTGGAGCGTTGTGTTCGGAAGTCGGTACCAAATGTTGTTCGAGCCGAGCACCCAGGGTTTCCAGTTATAAGCAGCAGCCTGCTTCAGGAAAGCGGCGTGCGGATCCGGATTTGTTTCTCTCAAATCGTAGGAAGCAAGATAGGTTGGCATGAGAATCCCCAGTTGAAACAATTTATAGTTTGAGGGAGTAGCATTTCAACCGCGATGATCGGCAGCGTCAAAGGCCGGTCAAGCGCCGTCTTTCTGCAGGGTGCGGGCGAGGACGTCGTTGTATTACTTTTGACACCGCGTGAGCGGCAGCAGAACGCATCCGTGGACGTATGCAACTTCGCCCCTCGAGGCCAGACCGCGTTGCATCTTCTCGGCTCACCTCTGAGCACAAGTAGATTCCAACGATTTCAAAGCCGAGAGATTTTGCCTTGCTCTATCAAGTGCGGCTTGCAGCAACTCGGGGCTCGATCGCTCGTTTACTTGAATCTGCGGAAGCACGACAGTGAACGAACTGTCGTCCATCTTAGCAAGGAAGGGGCGGAATCCCACAAAACCGCCCGCGGTATTCTTAGCGTTGTATGACCCGCACACCGTCCCCGCTGCGGGGCTTGTGAGCTCCATCAATTGGCTCCCGAACGGGTCAGCCAAGTTAGCTCGTAGTATCTTCATCAGGCCAGCACGGTCGTTTGATGAGAGGCCCTTGTCCGAACCGTCCATTACGGACTGAGCCTGTACGGACTGAGCCTGGCAGTTAACGGCGCCGAGCAGCGCTAGCGCCGCGAAAAATATCTTCATGAAATGACTCCCCAGACCCGGCGCGACCATAGGGCGAACGGGCTGGGTATAGCAACTAGGATTTTGATTGATCCAAGGATGTCTGATACCCTGTCACAGAAGCATGGAGTGCAGTGATGGCGGATGAAGAGCAGTATGATTTCCCGGGCCGGATCGCCGAGATCGAACTCAATGAGTCGGCCGCAGTCTGCGTCGAGCAAATCGACGACGAGATCACGGTTGTCATCGCGAGCGTTGTCGGAGTTCATTTCGAGCTCACTGCGGATCAGGCATTGAAGCTCTCGCGTGCTCTGGCTCTTGCCGCGGAGAATGCGGAAAAATTCCGCGCGTCAGTCGAGACGTAGTGCGCTACTTCTTAATAGAGTGCTCCTGCATAAAGCGCGCGGCCCGAACACGCACTCGCTCCAGGATAGCTTCCTTTGCTTTCGCCACGGCTAGCTCAGATTCTAGCCGCTCGAAGATCGGAAGATAGACCTCGCCACCCGGCGCGCGATGCATGGCATACGCTAGCCTGTCGAGGCACCATTCCAGCGTGCCGACGGTGATTGGGGTGTCGCCCTTTTCGTCTTCTGAGGTCATGCGCTAAAAATCCACGCGCTCTCGGTTAGCAATTGCGAGCCAAGCCGCTTCACCTTCAGGGGTGATCCGATAAATCCTATTTCCATGCAGATCGTGGCCCGTTGCCTGAATTAAGCCGTGGAGCACGAGCCAAAGCGCTGTTCTCGGCCAATGTTTGTCTAGGGTGATCGACATCCCGCGCACCTCGAAACACAGCTTCAGAGCATCCCTTTCTCTCTTGGAAATCGGTCGCGCCTTATTCGCCTTGTCTGCCTCTGCGCAATCCGAGCGCAGGCGTTCACGAAGTCTGAGAGGACCATTTCGCCGCACCTCTAACTTCACAAGCAGACTGCTGCGGTCTTCAACGTCTGGGGATTCCGGCGGCGAGTTCAGGCGACCAACGATCATGTCGTTTTTCGCCGGCACGCGACACAACTCGCGCATCTTCGCGATGGCCGCGAGTGTGGTGTAGTCCTTGCCAGCTATTCGCTCGACGACAAGCCGCCCTCGGATAGCTTCACGGCGCAGGCCGCTTGCGGTCATGCCGCCACCAGGAAACGCGATCTCGGCAGCCTTGCGTAGCCGGAGGGGAGCGTGTTCGGAAATGTCGGTCATCGTGTCGCTGGCCGATAATGACGGGCGATATCAGCAGTCAGTTTGCTCCGCCCCACGTCAGCAATTCCGACAATAACCAAAATCTGGTGCGCCCTCCAAGGCGCGATGTTGGTTGTGGAAAGTCCGCATCGCGCATGCGGCGGAACAGTCATTGTGTTCGACACGCTGCCATAACGTTCACGCACCTGTTTGACGTTGAGGTATTTGTCGGCGGCGAGGGCGGTTGCGTCGAGTCCGGTCGCTGGCCATGCCTTCACCTTCGAATCGTCGTCACAGCTCAATGCTTGCGATTGAGTGCGGCTCGACAATGGAGCGTGCCAAGATCGTCACAGATTTTTTGCGAGACGGACGCCCGGCCCGCCGTCGATAGATTGACCATCGCCCAAGAAGATGACGCCTGCGGATTCGAGGGCGCGCTTCATCTTGTCCACGCTGCTTAGGCGTGCGTCCTGGCCGTCCTCAAAACGATTGATCGTGTTCGCGCCCACACTGGCCATCTCGGCCAACTTCTGAGTGCTCCACTTTAAGGCCGCGCGGGCCATCCGGCATTGTTCTGGGTTCATATGGTGAAAATATCACCAAAAATGGTTGACATCAAACCGGTGACGTTATTATGGTAAATGGTGTAAATATCACCACTTGGATGACAGCCTAATGCAGACCGCCGAACGACCCACCACGCTCTCTCAGTTTCTCTACACCCACGAGAAGTTGCGCAATCTGACCCGTGGCCCGCTTCCAGATATAGTCATCGAAGAGATGACCCAGACCGCATGCGGAATTGCCGAGAGAATTCTCGAAGCTCCCGCCGCGGACTGGCGCGAACTCAGCAAGAAGGCCTTATTGCTGCTCGACGAGCTGCCGTATGAGCCTGAATGGCTGGACAAGATCTATAACAGCCTGAGCGAAGATGCAGCACGCCTGTCGCTGGCTGAGACTGCCGTCGGCCAGACATTCGAGACGCTAAAGGAAGCAGAAGACTTCCTGTCCGACATCGGATTTCGCCTGGTGCCTGATAGTTGCGATTGGCGCAATGCCGCTGGCGATGACGCGGGGTGCTACGCTGTCGAGGGTGGATACGTCGTCAAGATCGGGGCGGCCCGCAGGCCAGTGCGGCTGGTTTAACATCGTTTACCAACGAAAAACGGGCCGACACAAGGTGCCGACCCGTTTCCCAATGCAGTCGCGTTCCTACGCGCGGTAGCACCGATCAGTACAGCAGACCGGTTACTACGCCGCCTGTATAACACGCCTTTAGCGACCGACAAAATGAGGTAGACCAACTGGCTGGCCCCCGGCCATGAGGCCGGTCCAGTCTTTGCCGCTCTAACGCGTCGCCAGCGAGTCATTCGTCTTCGGCCCGCCGGTTCACGCTGCCGGGCCTTCCGTGTTAGCTAAGTGGCGTGCCGTGGCGATCGTGCGGAACGTCGAGCCGCCGGCCGCAGGGGTCGCACCAAAGCGGCGCCTGCGGCCTTCTCTTTTGTCAGCAAACCCCGTGTGAATCTGGACACACATCCTGGAATAATCGGCAAACGATGGAAGGGTAGCTCCAGAATCTGCTTATATTCAGGGTGACGGCCTCAGTCCTATGAGGCAAGAGCCCGTCCGCAAAGCCCAGCATCATCATGTCCCCCGGCCGGATCCTGGGGCCAGGTGGCCGATTGTATGAGGCGACGATTGGACGAGACTTGGAGAGTCGTTTTCGCGATTAGTGCAACGGCTATTGTCGCCACTGGCTCCTTCTTCGCCATCCGGTTTATCGTCGGATTCCACGTCTGAGAGCCTCAGTGACCGCGTGCTGGGTAGCTGGCGATCTTACGCGTGCTCTGCCAAAGCTCGACGGAGTCGATCTCGGCTAGTTGCCGCGCTCGTTCTTTGGCGGCTTCCTCGTCTGCGCAAATGAGCCTTACGCGTTGCACGACATGTCCGGTAGGTCCAAACAAGTAGGCCGTAAACTCTTCCATCGAAGCATGTCCCCGTTGCTTGGCTTACGGTTAGGTTGAGGTCGTCTCAGTCCGTAGGGCTGGTGGAGCATTAATCCGCCTATTTCACCCTGAATTTTACGGCTTTCCACCCCAGGGGCGCTTTCTATTTCCCGCTCAGCGCAGCCGCGATCTTGCCGCCGATGGCCTCCACCGCGCGTCGTGCGGCTTCGTCTGCCAGGTGGGCGTATCGCTGTGTGGTGCTAGGGTCGGCGTGACCGAGCAGGGTGCCAATAACAGGCAGGCCCATCTGGTCGCCAATTCCGACGCTGGCAAAGCTGTGCCGCAGGTCGTGGATCCTGACGCCGGTCACGCCAGCTCGCTTACAAATGGCTGTCCATGGGCGCTTCAGGTCTGCGCGCGGCTTCTCATTTTTGGTTCCCGCCGACTCACCCGCAATCACAAATGCGCCCAGCTTGGTAAGGGACTTGATGATGTCGACGGCGGCAGCCGGCAGGTAAATCGTCTTCTTGCCGGTCTTAGAGTCGGGAAGGCGTAGAACGCCGCGCTCCAGATCAACTTCATCCCAGCGCAGGTGCAGAATCTCCCGCAATCGAGCGCCCGTGAGCATGAGCAGTCTGACCGCGGCGGTTGCGTAAGGTGACATCTTCACAAGCTGCCCAACAGGCGCGTGCTTGGCGTTGCCGGCATCCACCGGCAGGCCAACAGTCTCGGCCTCTATCATGGCGTTGCCGATTGCCAGCAGCTCGGCGGTGGTTAGATAGCGTTCGCGGCCTTCCTCTTCGTTCAGTTTCGCGCCAGAGGCCGGGTTCATGCCTTCAGGCACATGCCCATGGCGCGAGCCCCAGCCGTAGGCCGCAGACACCAGCTTGATGGCCCGATTAGCCGATACGCGGGCCTCCCGTGTCATTAGGGCGTGTGCACGCTGTACATCTACCCTTGTCAGCACCGCTGCCTTTGTCGTGCCCAGCCGTGGCTCAACGTGCTTTTTGAGCAACATGCGATAGAGGTTGGCCGTTGACGCCTTCTTGTGCTCCTGCACGTATTCGTCGATGTATTTCGAGACCAGCACTTTAACGGTCAGGCTGGCCCGCTCGTCGCTCCGATTTTGAGCGAGGTCTTTGCCCAGCGCCGCGTTAGCAATCGCCTTGCGAGCCGCCTCACGGGCCTCATTGGGCTTCAGCGTGCCAACGCGCCCCAGCTTCAATCGTTTTTTGGATCCACCAGCCACGGGCCGAAATTCGGCGAAGTAGGTGCCGGTTCCGGTAGTCGTCCGGTAGAGCCCGAAACCGGCTAGGTCGTCGTCAAAATAGTAGGTCGTCTTGTTCGGAACAGCCGCCTTCATCAGCGCCGCCACGCTGTCGGTCGTAATCCTGATCGTTGCCATGCCCCACCAGATTTATAGCCAGTATATAGCCAGCAGTCTGGCTATCGATGCGAAAAAGGCAAGTGGTCATTGGTTGGATGGCATTTGATTTACAGATGTTTTTTGCATTCCGTCCAACGCCAGGAATGGCTATAAAACTAGTCGTTTATAACTGGGAGACTAGGGGTCGGAGGTTCAAATCCTCTCGCTCCGACCATTTTTCCAAATACTTTCGATCTCGTCTCGAGACGGCCCGTTTGCAGCGGGCCGCCCGTTTACAGGCGGTTTACGCAATCCGTTCGCTCCGCGTTCTCTTCGGCTAGGAGGCCAAAGGCGGAGAGTCCACGAGATCGACACCACGCGCGTCGTCGAGACCCGCGCCGGGGCACCAAGTCCCAGCCTACATCCCAAACATGACAACGGACGGCATCGACTCCGTAAGCCGCCGCGACAGGGCACTGTACGGCTCGATCAACTAACGCATCTGGCGGGCCCTTCTGGCTGCGAGCACTACCGCTCCGAACGACCGCCACTTGCGATGGAACCGGAATAAACATATGATAATCTTATTGAAACTCAGAGTTGCGTTAATTGAAGCACATTGCACCAGGCGGGCTCCGGTGCCGCACAGTTTTCACTAGGCCTGACAAGATCGCGCTTGCTGCCATCGGGGCTATGGCAGCGTTGGCAGTTCTCTCGGGCTTACTGAACCCACAATCGGAGACAACCAAAAGCGTGTTTCGCACCCCACCCAGCTGCTATTCAATCGGCACCTCGGTAGCCCCAGGGTGTTCAGCGACGCCAAGTGACACGACGAAATAGCCCGCGGACTTTGACTTCGCGTAGTTCGAGACGGGGCGAGCTATGAGGTCCGTCGACATCGTCGGAGGGGTTCTTCTAGGGATCGAGATCATCGCTACACCAAGCGCGAGCAGAAGCCCGCTAGCTTGAGGCCGAGCCAACGATGCGATCAGCTAACGAAGCATCAAAGTCTTGCGAAGGCTGCATGCGTAGAAAACCAACCGACCCCGCTGCCTGGGGAGCCGATGCATTGATGCTCCAATTTCGGATCGAGCGAATGGCAAGTGGGTTGGCAGGATCAGCACTGTATTGGTGCCTCTTGTCATGATCTGCCGTCAGCGTGCGATCGCGATCCTCCAAGGGGAGGTCTGGGAGAGCATCTTGAATATTCGTCCTATGATGCCATCGAGCTTACGCTATCAACTCCAAAATCGGCAGTTGCCAGGTAGGGGCTAGCCAAGCGCTGGTTTTGCGGCGGCGCGCAGCTCTGGGTTTGAGCTTACGGCCAAATACCCCACCACCATCCGCGTCGTCTCGTCCACCAGGACCTTCACCCTCTTCTCCGACAGCATCTCGGCGTGGTTCAGCACCGTGTTGTGCGCGACGGCCTCGATCGTGCTGACGCAGATGAACGTCGCTAGGCCCGGATCGATCTTGCGCATCTCCTTGCGGCGGCTTCCGAGATAGGTGCGCACCAAGGTGTGGACTTCGCGGTTGAAGGCTTCGACGTCCTTCAGCTGGCCGGTGCGGGGGATCTGCTCGGCGAGGACGCGGTGGAGTTTCGGGTTGATGCGGTGGGCTTCGATTGCGACGGTGACGAGTTTTCGCACGGCTTGCTCGATCGGCATGTCGGCGACTTCAAGGAGCGCGGTGCGGACGAGGCCCATGATCTCCTCGTTGTGGCGGTCGATCACGGCGGCGACGAGCGCCTCCTTGCTCGGGAAGTATTGATAGAGCGAGCCGACGCTGACGCCGGCGATCTCGGCGATGCGGTTGGTGCTGGCTTTCTCAAAACCTTCCTTGACCAGAATGCGAGCAGTCGCCTCGACCAGCGCGTCGACGGTGGCGCGGGATCGCTCCTGCGAGGCATTTTTCCGGGGTTTTGTGGGCGGTTTGCGGGCCACGGCCTTGTGATCTGAATGCGAGTAGGAAAAGCGAGTGAATGCTCGCATTATAGCGGCAAGCGGCGGCGGGTCGGCAAGCCTGTTTGTCGCCGCCGCGAACGCGCCAGATGGGGATATGGCCATGAGCGTTGCCAGGATCGTGTCGGCCTTGCAGTTTTGCCCGGGTGGTTGCGTGTTCAGTCCACCGGCCCGGCGCGATCCCGCGCCAAGCCTGCAAAGCCGCGCCTTCAACCTGCTGCTGCGCCTTCTTCCGTTCAAGAAGCAGCTGGCATCAGCCGAAGCCGTGCAGGCCCACGTGCGGAAGCTCGCATTGGAGCCTGTAACGTTCGAGCCGACGGGGCTCGGCCGCGGCGTCGAGGCGACGCTGACGAAGATGGGCGGCTGGCCGGTCTATTACACGGCACCGTCGTCGGGCCATGAGGGGTGCAACTACGTCATGTTCCTGCATGGCGGCGGCTTCATCAATGAGATCGTGCCGGCTCATTGATGCTTCGTCGGACAGATGACTCGGCAGGCGCGCGTTTGCTGCGTCGTGCCGATCTATCCGCTGGCGCCGCGCGCGACTGCGAAGGACGTCGTGCCGACGACGGCCGAGCTGCTGCGCATGCTGCTGGAAGACGCAGGGTCCGCAAAGGTCACGGTGGTCGGCAATTCCGCCGGCGCAGGGCTCGCGCTCGCGGCCTGCCAGTGGCTGCGCGATCGCGGCCATCGGCAGCCGAGCCGTCTGGTGCTGATCTCGCCCGCGGCCGATGCGTCGGTCAGCCGCGTGGAGCAGGTTGCGATCGCTGCGCGCGATCCGATCCAGGACATTCCGGGGATCGTCGAGGCGGGACGGCTCTATGCCGGCGAGCTCGATGTCGGCCATCCCTTCGTCAGTCCGCTCAACGGCGCCTTCCGCGCGCTGGCGCCGATGACGATCTTCTCGGGGACGCGCGATCTGCTCTACCCTGACAGCGTCGATCTCGCGGAGCGGGCGCGGACGGTGGGCGTGTCGGTCGAGCTGCATCTTTTGCGCGGCCAGCCGCATAATTATGCGTTGATGCCGACGCCGGAAGGACGGCGGGCGCGTGCAATCATCCTGCGTGAGATTGGGTAGGAATGTGGCGTGATCATCGTCACAGAGCGCGTTGCCGCGAACGGTCCGGCGCTGGCGGCGCCCGCGTGGAGGGATAAGGCGATCCCCGGGGCGTTTCCTCGTCGTCTTGCTATCCGTTTTTTGCGGGCCTTCAGGCGCGGCCCTTGATCTCGTAGTGACCTGGCACGCATTTGTAGCGCTCGAGGCGCCAGTTGGCGTGATAGATCGGATGCTCGCCCATCCATTTCGCTAAGGGGGCCTGTGCACCGACCGCACACTGCATCATCGAAATCTCGGGCGTCATGTTGCTGTCGGTCACGATTTCCTCGACGCAAGCGCCCGAGGCAGACGCACCTAGCCGGCAGAGCACCGCTACGACGGTCACGAACATTCCTGTCACCTCATTGGTTGTTTCTGACCACGAAGAGGATGCAAGCGGAGTGCCAGAGCCTGTTACACGCAAACAACACGCTGGCTTGGCCGACTCAAACCCAGCGTCCATTCCCCCGTGGTTCCCGCATTTGTCCGGCTTCGGGTTATGGCGGTGCGCCTTGAGACGCCGACCGCGCGCTCCGCGTGGTGACCGCACTGGAGTGGCCGATAATCCGTGTGCCGAAATAACTGATGCCGAATGGCATCGCCGATCCGCTTTTACCCGCGGATGCGGCGCTGCTACAGTTTTGCGCGCGCCTCGCTAAATGGCGCTGCGACGAAGAAACATACCGACAAGGGGAGGGACCGAAGTCCGATGAAGGATTTTGCTGGAAAGATCGCGGTCATCACCGGCGGCGGCACGGGGATGGGGCGCGAGCTCGCGCGGCAGCTCGTCGCCGAAGGCTGCAACGTCGCGATGTGCGACGTCTCGGAAGCGGCGATGGCCGAGACCAAGCGGTTGTGCGAGGTCGACAGGCTGCCGCAGGGCCTGCGCGTCACGACGCATGTCGCCGACGTCGCGATCGAGGATCATCTGAAGCGCTTTCGCGACGAGCTCGCGGAGCAGCAGAAGACGGACAAGATCCATCTCCTGTTCAACAATGCCGGCATCGGCGGCGGCGGCAGCCTGTTCACCAACACGCGCGAGCAGTGGGAGCGCACCTTCAACATCTGCTGGGGCGGCGTCTATCTCGGCGTGCGCACCTTCCTGCCGATGCTGGTGGCGGCGGACGAGGCCCACATCGTCAACACCGCGAGCGTCAACGGCTTCTGGGCCTCGATCGGCATGAACCAGGCGCACACAGCCTACAGCTCGGCCAAGTTCGCCGTGAAAGGATTTACCGAAGCGCTGATCAACGATCTTCGCCTGCATGCCCCGCACGTCAAATGCTCGGTGGTGATGCCCGGTCACATCGGCACCTCGATAGTCTCCAATTCGCGCAAGGTGCAGACGGGCGACGGCTCGGAGCGGCTCAGCGACGACGAGGTGGCGCTGACCCGCAAGCGCATGGCCGCGGCCGGCGTGCCGGATGCCGACAAGATGTCGGACGACGACATCCAGGCGGCGTTCGCCGAGCGCGCCCGCAGCTTCCTGGAGGATGCGCCGACGACGGCGGCGCAGGCGGCGAAGATCATTCTCGACGGCGTCAAGGCGGAGCGCTGGCGTATTCTCGTCGGCGAGGACGCCAAGCATCTCGACGAGCGGGTGCGCGCCACGCCGGAGCAGGCTTACGACCGCGCCTTCTACGAAAGTTTAACGCAAGAGGTGGGCTGGCGGCTCGGGTGAGTCGGCACTGCCGACCCACTCAAGAGAAGCGCCCAGATGTAGGTATGATGGTCGTCATGACAAGAGGTGCGCGGCTGATTTCGCGTGCCAGCTCCCGCCAATTGGTAGCCGTATGATGAATTGGAATATCGGGCATGCGACAGGGACGATCGTTCAAGCGATGGTGATCTCAAGCGAGTCTCATTTGAAGCACGGTAGCTTGGTTGCTGAACTGAAATAGTTTAGTCAATCAGGGTAACGCGACGACCAGAGCGTAGCTCACCATGATGCCCGCATGCCTCTCCGACGATTTGATCTTTTGCCCGGAGCGTGAGGACATCTCCGCTGAATTCACGCGGCTCCTCACCGCGGCGCAGGAGGGTGGCGCCACCATCGCAGAATGCCTGCTGATCGCCCGCCAGCTGAAGCGTGGCGACGATCAGTCCTGGCACCGTGAATGGAAAAAGCTCGCGCGGGCCAACCGGCACCGCGCCGAAGCCGCGTTCGCGGAAGGGCACATGGCGAGCGCGCAGCGCAACTGGCTGCGCGCGATGAACTACTACGCTGCGGCGGCGATGCCGCTCGAGGCGGCCGACGAGCGCCGCTGGGTCGCGGTGCTCGCGACGCAGGAATGCGCCCGCCGCTATCTGTCGGCACGCACGCCCCCCGGCGAAGTGGTGACGATCCCCTGGCTCGATGACCATTCGCTGCAAGGCTATTTCCTGCCTGCGCCCTCGGGTCGAGGGCCGGCCCCGACCGTGATCTGCATCGGCGAGCCCGGACACCGCAAGGAAGAGTTTCTGTTCAAGCTGGCGCCGCATGCGCGCGAGCGTGGCTTTGCAATGCTGGCGCTGGATCTGTTCGGCGATCAGCGCGACGATTATCTCGATGTGCTGCTGCGGCGCCGGGATCTCGAAAGCGCAATTCCGGCCGTGATGGACTATCTGGAGACGCGCAGCGATGTCGATGTCGGCCGCATCGCCATCGTGGCCGATGGCTGGGGCTCGTCCTTCGTGGCACGCGCGGTGTTGCAGGAGCCGCGACTGGCGGCGGCCGTTTGCGACGGCGGACTGTGGGACTTGCACGAGCGGGCCTTCTTCGCCAGCCGCTTTGCGATGAGCGACGTCAGCATCGTTCCGGTGCCCCATGCGCCGCTGATGGCCTCCAGCGCCGAATGTCCGGTGCTGATCACGCTGGGCGAGGACGGCTGGCTCAAGGCCGACCGCGCCCGCCAGATCGTGCAGACGTCGCGGCTTGGCAGCTCCGAGGTCATGCTCAAGGTGTTCACCGCCGGTGAAACCGGCGCCGCGCAGGCCCACGCGGACAATCCGAGCCTCGCCAACGAATACATCTTCGACTGGCTTGAATCCCGGCTCAGTTCGCCTCTGCGAATCTGAAGCGCTACGACCTCCCTTAGAAGTCGAGGCTGAGGCGGACGCAGGCCTTCTCGAGGCGCGACTTCAACATCGCGAGCTTGGTGGTGAATTCGGTGAGCTCGTGCTCGTCGAACTCCTGGAAGACGAATTCCTTGATCGTCTTGTACTGTTCGTTGAGGCTCGCGAGGTGCTTCTGCGTCTTCTCGGTCAGGGACAGCCGCACCACTCTTGCGTCCGTCGGCGAGGGGCGGCGGCGCAGCAGGCCTTTCTTCTCGAGCAGCTTGGATTGCGTGGTGACGAAGGACGGATCGACGTGGAGGAGCTTGGAGACGACGTTGACCGGGATGCCATCGTCCTTGTCGAGGTCGGAGATCGCCATCAGTATCAGCCATTGCGGGCCGCTGATGCCGAGCGTCCGCGCCCAGATCTGCCGCACTTCCTCCAGATACATGTTGATCGACGATATCTCCCAGGTGAAGCGCCTGATGATATCCAGGTTGGCGATCGAGCGCAGGCGCGCTCCCTCTTTCCTCGTCGCGGACACAGCGTCACTCCCGTGAACTGATCTTTCAGGCCGGTGATCGTGGGATGCCATAGTCCACGCAAGCCTGCCCCGACGCAAGTGCAGAGCAGGGTAATTTTGTCACTAAAATTACAAAGATGAGAAAGTCAGGCTATAGGCTTCGGCGGAAGTGTTGCGCCGCGGGCACAGGTTTAGCGAAACCAGAAAGCTGATCAAATAAACTATTTTGATTAGCGAAACGGCGCAGGCATATTGATGCGTGACGGTGGGGGGTACTCGATCGTCCCGTTGCAGGTGGTTCGCTCACGTCCCTCGCCTCGATTGCGGGTGTGGCCGAAAGCGCAAAGCGGCCGAGCGGATTTGAGAGACGGGGATCTTGGGGGGCCTCACGGTCCGGTCTCCGTAAAATGAGCAACTTGGAGGTTTTAAATGAAAGTGGTGAAGAGCCTTTTGCTCGGCACTGCGGCGGGTCTGATCGCCGTCGGTGGAGCCCAGGCCGCCGATCTTCCGGTCAAGGCCAAGGCGGTCGAGTACGTCAAGATCTGCACGCTCTACGGCGCGGGCTTCTACTACATCCCGGGCAGCGACACCTGCATCAAGCTGGGCGGCTATTTGCGTGCCGAAGTGGCGCTCAACGCCGGCGGCAATTACAGCGCCCAGTACAACGGCGTGTTCGCGGCCAACAACCGCCTGACCAACTACTACTCGATGCGCGCGCGTGAAGATCTCAACATCGACACCCGCACCGCGACCGAGTACGGCGTCGTCCGCACCTATTTCGACGCGGTCTTCACCTGGACGACCGGCAACTATGGCGGCACCGGTTCGGCCACGGGAGCGACCCAGTACAGCGGCACGATCGGCCTCAACGCGGCCGGCACCGGCCTCACCGGCTCGAGCGGCGGCGCCGTCAACGGCACGGACGGCGGCATCTCCGGTGGCGCGCTCGGCGTCTACTACGCCTTCATCCAGTTCGCCGGATTCACCATGGGTAAGGCGGTGTCGCAGTTCGACGCGCCCTGGATCAACTATCCCGGCAACAATTTCGACCAGCTGGTCGGCGGCAGCGGCACCACCAACGGCGTGGCGCAGTTCACCTACACGGCCGATTTCGGCCAGGGCATCACGGCCTCGTTCTCGGCGCAGGACCAGACGCAGGTCTTCCAGACCAACATCTGGAACACGGCCGGCATGTCGACCACGGGCGTGCTCGGCGGTGCCTACGGTTCGAACGACCTCGGCGGCAGCCGCTCGCCCGATCTCGTCGCGATGGTTCGCGTCGATCAAGCCTGGGGCCTGTTCCAGGCGTCGGTCGCGGCGCACGACAACCATGTCGCTTACTACGGCGCCACTGAAACCACCGGTCATCCGGAAGACAAGTGGGGCTGGGCCGTCCAGCTCGCATTGGGCATCAAGAACATCCCGACTGGCGCCGGCGACGTGATCAACATCTCGGGCGTCTACACTGAAGGCGCGAGCCGCTACAACTTCCAGGAGCTGGCCGCGACCAGCTACTCGATGTTCGGCAGCTCGAACGCGGCCTATCAGAGCATCGGCTTCGCCGGCGTGTCTGATGCGGTGTTCGCACCGGGCGGCAGCCTCGAACTGACCAAGACCTACGGTTTCCGTGGTGCCTACACCCACAACTGGAATCCGTACTGGAACACGGCGCTGTACGGCGCGTGGGCTGCGGTCAATTACAGCGGCACGGCGAAAGGCCTGATCTGCGGCAGCGCCGCGTTCGCCACCCTGACCGGCACCTGCAACCCGGACTTCAACATCGGCCAGGTCGGCGTCATCACGCGCTGGACGCCGGTGAAGAACCTGACCTTCTCGGCCGACTTCACCTACAGCCATCTCGACCAGAAGTATTCGGGCGCGATCACGACCGGAGCCCTGACCGGCGTCGCCAAGCCGGCGGCGACCTACGAGCTGAAGGACCAGGACACCTACAGCCTGCTGCTGCGCGCCCAGCGCAACTGGTAAGCTTGGGGTATCGAGCCCTTGATGAAGCCCCGGCGGGAAACCGCCGGGGCTTTTTTCCGCAATGAGGGGCGTTCGGAAAATCCGGCAGCCGTTGCGAAGCGCGAAGACGAGCCATGCGGTTCGATCGCCTCAAATTTATTTACTTACCTGAGTTACTAAGCTATATGGCTTTTGGCCAAATACGAAAGTTGCGGCTCTTAGCTTCACGCTAAGCCTCCAGAAACCTCCGGTGATGCCCCGCCGGAGGTTTTTTGTTTTTGGAGATGCTGCAGATCAACCGCGCATCGCGCGAGCGCGCGCATACGGCCGGTAGGCGAGGCGGCTGTGACCGGCGCAATAGGGCTGGCCGTCGGGCGTCGTGTTGCCGCAGAAGCAGAAATCGTCTTCGCCCGGCGTCGAGATCGGCCATCGGCAGCGGTTCTCGGACAGCTCCAGCAGCGAGCAGCGATTGGCGTCGTCGATCGGGCCTGCGACCACCGGCGCGTCGGCCTCGCCATAGATGGTGGCGAGCATCTCGTATTGCAGCCGCGGCACGGCCTTGCGCGCCCGCGCCGGCGCCAAGCCTCTGTCCTGGACCTTGCGGTCGTCGAATGTCCGGCCGCGCGTCAGATTCAGCCGCGACAGCTTGCCGATCACGGCGTTGCGGCTGACGCCGATGTCGGCGGCGATCTCGCTGCAGGAGAGGCCGGCGTCGAAGTGCCGCTTCAACAGCTCAATGCGTTCGTCGGTCCAAGTTCGTGAAGAGGCAGGCGAGAGAACAGGCATGTGTTGCGATCCCAGGTTGCAGATGTCGGCCATCCGCCCGCTCGGAGATCCGTCCGCCTCACGTCCGGCGCGCGCTCACGTCCTGCCATTGTCGCGGATCGACAGAAGCCCGTCCTTGATGGCGAGACGGATGCCTTCCTCGATCAATGTCCGCGCGACGCCGGGAACGCTGGTGCCGTGGGTGCCCTGTCTCACCAGTTTCTCCAGATAGGCGATGGTCGAGAGCGCCAGGGTTACGGGAATGCGGTCAGTCTCGGCTTTTTCGGTGGCCATGGCCCGAACGCTAGCCTCTTACTCGGGTACATAAAAGTAACGATTAAGACTCTATTTAGTTTCGGGGGTGGAAGTCAAATCAGCGCCGGGGCAGCAGCTCACCTGGTTGGAATCGCTTGGGAATCGGACACGTCGCGGCGCGCCGCAGGGAAGACCGGGCGGCGGCTCGATGTCGGCAGGTCGGGGAAGGGCGCGGCGGCTCAGCCGTGCACGATCGTCTTTTCGATCATGCAATGGATGCCCTTGGCGCCGTTGACGGTCTGGGTCACGCGCAGGTCTGCGGCCAGGCTGCACAGCGTGTAGGCATCCTCGCGCGATAGATTTCGCGTCTCGCCGAGCAGCGCGATCATGTCGCGCAGCGCACGCACCACGCATTGGTCGAGATCGGGGTCCATCGCCATGGTCATGTAGTGCGTCGGCGTCTCGGCGCGGGGGTACTCGAGCCTGAGGTCCTTGCGCAGCGTGAGGCGGAAGCGGCCCCGCAGCGCGGTCTCGATCGCGGTGACGCAGACCTCGCCGTCGCCCTGCACGCCATGGCCGTCGCCGCAGGAGAACATCGCACCTGGCACGAACACCGGCAGATACAGCGTCGCACCCGCACCGAGCTCCTTGTTGTCGAGATTGCCGCCCATTGCGCGCGGGATCAGCGAGGAGATACGGCCCCAGCTAGGTGGCGGCGATACGCCCATCACGCCGAAGAACGGTTTGAGCGGCAGGTCTAAACCCCAGGGCATGCGGCCGACCATCCGCGTCCGGTCGAGTGGGATGTTGAGGAAGCGCGTCTCGTGGAAATCGTCGGGCAGGGTGCCGGCCAGCGGCTTGATCATGTTCCAGCCCCAATCCTGCCGGAGCTGCACGTCGAGGATCTCGACCGCGAGCACGTCGCCGGGCTCGGCTCCCTCGACCGCGATCGGGCCGGTGAGGATGTGGCCCGGCAGCATGCGCTCGTTTGTGGCATGAACCTGGTGCATTTCCGGCGGAATGTGAAATTTGTCGCGATCGGGCAGCACGTCCGGACCGCCGCTGATGGTATCGACCGTCACCTCATCGCCGCTTGCAATGGTGAGGACGGGCTTGAGCGCGGCTTCGAAGAAGCCCCAATGACAGGTTTCGGGGGTGGAATGCAGGTGATGATGGGTCATATGCCGCGTCCGGTTGGTTTCATCGGCCGCGGGCTTGACCCGGCGATCGATCCTCTTTCAAGAAGATTTCTGAAGATGGCGGGGCCGGTCAAGCCCCGCACAGACAGGCAAGATGATTTCAGCGAGGCTCCCCTGTTTTTCGTTCTTTCCAAGACCCTCGGCACCGCGCTGCTGCCGATCAATCTCCTGGTCGAGCTCGGAATCCTGTCTGTCGTGCTGATGGTGACGCGCTTTGCCGCGCTCGGCCGCAAGCTTGCCGTGATCACGCTGGTGCTGCTGGCGCTCGCGGCGTTCTCGCCGCTCGGCAATCTGTTGATCTATCCGCTGGAGTCTCGCTTTCCTGCGTGGGACGCCTCGCGCGGCGCGCCCGACGGCATCATCGTGCTCGGCGGCTCGGTCGACACCGATCTGTCGGCGGCGCATCGCACGCCGGTCGTCGCGCACGCGGCCGATCGTCTGTTCGCGCCGGCCGAGCTTGCCCGCCGCTATCCGAGCGCGCGCATCGTGTTCACGGGAGGCAACGCGAACCTGGTTTCGACCGAGGCGAAGGAGGCCGACTATTCCGCGCCGATCCTGGAGAACCTCGGCATACCGAAGGAGCGCCTGATCCTCGAACGTGACTCCCGCAACACCTGGGAGAATGCGATGTTCACCAAGAAATTGGTGTCACCAAAGCCGCGCGAGCGCTGGCTGCTGGTGACGTCGGCCTTCCACATGCCGCGCTCGATGGGGATCTTCCGCAAGGCTGGATTTGACGTCGAGGCGTATCCGGTGGACTGGCGGATGGGCGGACGAGACGATTTGTTTTCCTTCACGAATATGGGTGCGGACGGACTCGGCCGAACGGAAGTGGCCATCCGCGAGTGGATCGGCCTCGTGGCCTACCGTCTGATGGGCCGAACCGGCGAGTTGCTTCCAGGACCGGGCAGGGACTAGAACGAGGGCACCAAGACAAGAACACGGCGCGCGATCGCCGGCGCGGAGGAAGCCATGCAACAGCAGAGTGCAGACAGGATCGATCTTGCCGGCCTCGTCGCCGATCTCAACAGCTTGCTGCGGCTGAAGACCAACGTGATCGGCATGAAGTTGTTCGCGACGGCCGCAGAGATGGAGGCGATCCCGAAAATCCGCCGCCCGAATGCAATTCACACCACCGATCAGATCGTCAGCATGGCGGCGCGCCTCGGCTGGACCGTCGGCATCACCGCCGACGATCTCGTAGGTAGCCAATGCCGCGCCGTGATCGGGCTCAGCCCCCAGGACGACAAATGGCTCGCCGGCGAGAACTATGTCGGAGTCTGGCATGGTACCGCAGAAGATGCGCGCAAGCGCCAGGAGGCGCTGGACGTGGTTCCGTTCGGACACTATCAGGCGCTCGCCGTCAGTCCGCTGGCGAGCGGCCGGCTCGATCCGCCCGACATCTGCCTCGTCTATGCAACGCCGGGGCAGATGATCATCCTGATCAACGGGCTGCAATATACCGGCTACAAGAAATTCGAGTGGGGCGTGGTCGGCGAGACCGCGTGCGCGGATTCCTGGGGGCGGGCGCTCAAGACCGGGGAGCCCAGCCTGTCCTTGCCATGCTATGCCGAACGGCGCTATGGCGGCGTGCCGGACGAGGAGATGCTGATGGCATTGAAGCCTTCGCATCTCGCCAAGGCAATTGAAGGCATGAAGGCGCTGGCCAAGAACGGCCTGCGCTATCCGATCCCGCCCTATGGCATTCAAAGTGACGTCCGTGCCGGCATGGGCGTGAGTTACGCGAAGAAGTAAAGGCCGATCATGAGCTCTGCGAAATTCGACATCGTCGTCTACGGCGCGACCGGCTTCACCGGCCAGCTCGTCGCCGAATATCTGGCGGCCCATTACAAGGACGACATGGCGCTGAAATGGGCGATGGCGGGTCGCAGCCTCGACAAGCTGAAATCGGTGCGCGACGCCATTGGCGCGCCAGCCGACACGCCGCTGATCGTGGCGGATGCGTCGGACGCGGCGTCGCTGAAGGCGATGGTGGCGCAGACCAAGTCGGTGATCACGACGGTCGGTCCCTATCAATTCTATGGCGAGGACCTGCTCGCGGCCTGCGTCGCTGCGGGTGCGGACTATTTCGATCTCTGCGGCGAGCCGGTCTGGATGCGACAGATGATCGACAAGTACGGTGCGGCGGCCGAGGCGAGCGGCGCGCGCATCGTGTTTTCCTGCGGCTATGATTCCGTGCCGTTCGAGCTCGGCACTTTCTTCGTGCAGGAAGAGGCGAGGCGTGTGTTTGGCGCGCCGGCCCCGCGCGTGAAGGGCCGCGTGCGCGACATGCGCGGCACGCTGTCCGGTGGCACCGCGGCGAGCGCGAAAGCGACCTTCGACGCCGTCGCGAAGGATCTCAGCCTCGTCGCCATCCTCAACGATCACTTCGCGCTGACGCCGGGCTTCACCGGCCCGAAACAGCCGAAGGGCAACAGGGCGACTTACGAGGAGGACCTGCAATCCTGGGCCGCTCCGTTCATGATGGCGCTGATCAACACCCGCAACGTCCATCGCTCCAACATGCTGATGGGCTTTCCGTACGGGAAGGACTTCGTCTACGACGAGATGGTCCTGACCGGTCCCGGCGAGAAGGGCGAGGCCAATGCGAAGCGCGTGATGGCGGCCAATGCCGAGAAGACCGGTCCGAACGCACCGAAGCCAGGCGAGGGGCCGTCGAAGGAGGAGCGCGAGAACGGTCTGTTCAATCTGCTCTACGTCGCGATTGCTCCCGACGGTCGCATGGTCCGCGCCGGCGTCACCGGAGACCGCGATCCCGGTTACGGCTCGACCTCGAAGATGATCTCCGAATGCGCGATCTGCCTGCTGCGCGACGCAGCAGACGTTCCGGCCGGTTTCTGGACGCCGGGCGCAGCGATGCAGCACAAGCTGATCAAGCGGCTGGTCGATCACGCCGGGCTGACGTTCGGGGTGGAAGGGTAGGTTGGCTCTCGTAGCAACCATTAGATTCGCCCGATCGCTGAGGGTAGCATGACGCCGTGCTTGCGGCCGTCAAGGCGTGGCCTGGCGGCAGCGGAGATGGAGTTGAGGCCAGGGCGACGGCCAGCCTTTGACGGCCGCGGCGCGCGGCGTCTTTGTGACGGCAGGTCGGGACGAAGAAACGGTGCTTCGGCCGAACAAAGAAACGCCATCAGGTAGCCGGAGCCCTCGCGATCTCGGGCGGTTTTGTCTGCCAAGGCGTGCCGCGGGCGACCACTGTGTTGGCGAAGATTAATAGCTTTCTGGCGCAAGCGATCAATGCGCGCTTGTGTTCCTTGCCTGCTCCCATCAGCCTTCCATAGAGCGTGATGAGCTGCGGATTCCAGCGAAATGACGCCGGCAGCGCCGCAGTAAAGAGCGCACGTCGCAGCCGTTCACGCCCGCCGGCGATGTGACGAACGCCGGTGCGATCGCCGCTGTCGTCATCGTAAGGGGCAATGCCAGCCAGCGCGGCCGCTTGCTCGCGCGTGATCTGACCGATCTCGGGCATCCGCACCAGAATGACCATGGCGGTCTTTAGCCCGATACCATCGATGCTGTTGATCAAGTCGAGCCGCTCGGCAAGATCGCGATGCTCACGGATTGCGGCGGCCAGTGCCTTCAGTTCGACCTTCTCGCGCTTGGCCGGGCGAGCGATATCCTCCTTCCACAGCTTCTGGAGCCGCATATTGCGGCAGCTCTCGATCCGGTTCTTCAGCCGAGCAATGTCCTCGGTGATCTGGTCGATCATCGTCAGGTGCTCGGCAAATGGCAGCAAGCGGGGATCCGGAGCTGCGTGGATCTTCTTGACCGCGGCGGTGCAGGCCGCAATCAGCGCGGCATCGATCTTGTCGTTCTTGGCGCGCTGCAGCTGGAACACGGCATAAGCGCGCACCTGGGCCGGCTGAAATACGACGACCACAAACCGCTGGCGCCGCAACTCGGCGACGACAGCCTGCTCATAGCCGCCGCTCGCCTCGATCCCGACCCGTTTGACCTTGTGGCGCTGCAACCATTCCACCAGCACTTTATAGCCATCCGGCGTGTTATCGGCCTGAAGCCGCTCCAAACTGCCATCAAGTGCCACATCGAGCTTACGTTTACCGGTATCGATCCCGGCACAGATCGTGATACGCTTGGCCATCTTCGTCGACCCTCCCTTGTGTGTGCGAACCTAAAGTTCGTTCAACCATCCGGGTCCCGATGAAGTACCGATCGCGATCCTGCTACGAAAGGCAGCCCTCAAGGCTTCGGTGGGCATCGATCCGATCGATCGGCAGCCCAGCTCGGGCGGCCACCCGAGCTGGGCCATTCCTCACGGAACGAGGCCATTCTAGTCCGGTGCGCTAAAACAAGGGTGGGCAAAGGCGCAACGCGCCGTGCCCACCATCTCTCTGGGATCGCATCAGCAATGGTGGGCACGCTTCGCTTTGCCCACCCTACTGCACCGTTCGTGGTGCTACGCCGCCCGTGCATCGTACGCGTACATGAAATCCATGCCTTTGGCGCCCAGCGGCAGCAGCCATTTCAGCATCTGATTGCGCATCCACGCGCCGATGGCGCTGAACTCGCGCTTGCTGTTGCCGTTGCGGCGGGCCATCGCGACGATCTTCTCGGTGCGTGGGCGGCGCTCGGCCTCGAAGGCCTGGAAGATGGCGCCGAGCTCCTGGCCTTCCTGCATCAAGCGCGCGAGCCGCATCGCGTCCTCGAGCGCCAGCGAGGCGCCCTGGCCGGCATGTGGGCTGGTTGCGTGCGCGGCATCGCCGATCAAGAGCGAACGCTTGCGCGACCAGGCCGGCAGGGTCGCGACGTCGAGCGTGTCGGTGACCACGATGTTCTCGGCCGCTTCGATGATAGCGGGGATCGGATCGTGCCAGCCGCGATGGAAGCCGCGCAGATGCTGCTTCAGCGTCGCGTGATCGAGCGCGCGGAACATCGCCGCGTCCATGCCACATGCGGGCTGAGTACTCCACCACATCACGCCGTCGGTCGGATCCGGGCTGCAATAGCCGTAGCCGAAGAATCCGCTCTGGCCGAACGTCGTCTCGACGCGCCGGCCGATCGGCCTGCCGTCGAGCACGGCGTGCGGCACGAAGCCGCCGAAGCCGATCAGGCCGGTGTCGAACGGCTGCGGCCCGTCAGGCACGACCTGGCGGCGCACGACCGAGTGGACGCCGTCTGCGCCGATCAGGAAATCGCCTTCGGCGGTGGTGCCGTCAGCGAAATAGGCGATGATCGGCTGATCGCCACGATCCTCGATCTTGATCAGGCGTTTCTCGAAATGGAGTGAGACGCAGGCGCACCAGGCCTTGTCGATCAGGATCTCGTTCAGCGTGGCACGGGAGATGTTGACGGCCGGCTGGCCGAAGCGCCGCGCCAAGTCGCGGTTGATCGAGCCCAGCTTCTCGCCGCCCTGCGAATAGAAGTCGAAGGACTCCGCCACCGAGCCACGGCTGATCAGCTCGTTCGAAAGGCCGATCTCGTCCATCACATGCATGCCGTTCGGGGCGATCTGGAGGCCGCCGCCGATGCCTTTCGAATAGGGCCAAGCCTCGTAGATCGCGGATTCGATACCGGCGCGGCGCAGCAGGATGGCGGCAACGGGCCCGGCGATACCGGCGCCGATGATCAGGGCCTTGCGGGGACGGTTGGACATGGCTTGCTCCCGACGTTTCCATGGTGCTAGGAGAAATCACGGTCGCTAAATCTCTTAGCGACTAAGATATATATCTAGTAAGAGAAGGGGCCGGCCTTGTCAAGGACGAAGGCGCGCGCGGCGCTGTTGCAGGAGCTCGAGGCGGCGATGCGCAGGTCGTCTGCGCAGGGCGTGCTCTACGGCCAGACCGTTGCCAACGTTGCCGGAATTGCCAATTCCGACCTGGAATGCATGGACATCCTCTATCTCGAGGGACGCGTCACCGCGGGCCGGCTCGCCGAGGTCACGGGCCTCACGACGGGCGCAATCACGGGCGTTGTCGACCGGCTCGAAAAGGCAGGGCTGGTGCGCCGCGAGCGCGACGAGAAAGATCGTCGCAAGGTCTTCATCGCCGTCGTGCCGGAGACGATCGCAAAGCTCGGCCAGTTCTACGTGCCGATGCAGCAGGCGATGGAGAAGGTCTGCAACGGCTATTCCGATGAGGAGCTGCGCCTGCTGTTGCGCTTTTGCAACGAGGGCTACAAGGCAGTGCTCGCGGCAACAGAGGCGCTCAAGCGCCTGATCGATACGCCACCGGAGAAGCGTCCCGATCTCAAGTTGAAGAAGCGTCCCCGCCAGTCCTAGTCTTGTAGACCTGCGCAGCCGCGATCATGCCCCACATCGCGCCCAGCATCATCCAGAAATGCCGCCAGTGGTCGGTATCGATCACGAAGCTTTCGCCGACCGTGCCGAGGAATGCGGAAAACACCGCGAGGTAGGCGCGCTGCCAGGGCACAGGGATGAAGATGTGGCGAAAGCCCATGATGACGGTGGTGAAGACCAGCGCGGGATAGCACACGCCGGAAAGCCAGCCGCCGGACATGAAGGCATTCAGGTAGGAGTTGTGGGTGTCCTCGGGGAAGTAGCGATGGAATTGCAAAGGACCGATGCCGAACGGCAGGTCGAGCGCCATCTCCGCGCCGAGGATGTGCCGGCCGAACCGGCCGAAGCGGCCTTCGTCATAGCTCTGGTCGAAGCTCGCGCGCTGCTTGAACATCTCGGCGGTGGAATCGAACGACAGCAGCACCGCGATCAGCGCCAGCCCCAGCACCGCGGCGACGATCGCCATGATGATGATCCGCGAGCGCTGCGCATTGGTGCGGCTGGTCAGCACCATCAGCGCCAGCATGAAGGCGGAGGTCAGCACCAGCCCGCCCCAGGCGGCGCGGGAGAACGCGAGCAGGATCGCCAGAGACATGATGCCGAAGGCGATGACGTTGCGGAACGCCTTGGCCAGCTTGTCCGAGACCACGCTCTGCAGGGCGAACAGCGCCGGCAGGATCAGGAAGGCGCCGAGCACGTTGGGGTCCTTGAACGTGCCGCGCGCGCGTCCGTAGAGCGTCAGCAGGTCGTTGCCGCCGGGAACCAGGTGGAAGTAGCCGGCGACGGCTAGCAGCGAGGCGACCATCGCGCCGACCACGAGGCCGCGGCGGAGCATGTCGAGTCGGGCCGCCGTGTCCTCCGAGGAGACCATGGCGAAGAACACCACGGTCACCGCCATGTACCAGGAGGTTGCGATCCAGCTCACCACCTCCGCCTGCGCGAACAGCGGGATCGCGCTGATGGTGTAGCCGACATTGAGGAGGACCAGCATCAACACCAGCGGCATCAGCACCAGTCTCAGGCGCAGGCCGGTGGCGAAGAAGGTGACGGTCGCGAGCAGCGTCGCGATCTCGTAGGGGCTGGGCTCGATGAAGACGATGGCGCCGCAGGCACCGACCAGCCACACCAGCGCGCGCTGCAGCGCCAGCACGCCCGGAGCAGCTGGTGCGGCTACGTTCATTCCACCGGCCGTCACGGCATACGTCATCGCACGCTCATACGCTTACGCAACTCTTACGCTACAAGCACTGCTGTCATCGCCCGGCTTGACCGGGCGATCCAGTACTCCGTGACGCGCATAGTAGGAAACGACTGGCGCTGCGGAGTACTGGATGCCCCGGTCAAGCCGGGGCATGACGAAAAATCAATACGCGTTCTCGCTCTTTGTCAGCAGCGAGATCGGCGTCTTCAGGAGAATGTAGAGATCGAGCAGCACCGACCAGTTCTCGATGTAATAGAGGTCGAACTCGACGCGCTTCTGGATCTTCTCTTCGTTATCGATCTCGCCGCGCCAACCGTTGATCTGAGCCCAGCCGGTGATGCCGGGCTTGACGCGGTGGCGGGCGAAATAGCCGTCGACGGCCTCGTCAAACAGGCGGTTCTGGAGCTTGCCCTGCACCGCATGCGGCCGCGGGCCGACCAGGGAGAGATTGCCCGAGAAGACCACGTTGAAGAGCTGCGGCAGCTCGTCCAGGCTGGTCTTGCGGATGAAGCGGCCGACGCGGGTGACGCGCGGATCGTTCTTGGTCACGACCTTCGACGCGGTCGGATCGGCCTGATGGTGGTACATCGAACGGAATTTGTAGACGTCGATGCGCTCGTTGTTGAAGCCGAAGCGCTTCTGGCGGAACAGCACCGGGCCCTGGCTGTCGAGCTTCACCGCCAGCGCCACCAGTCCCATCACCGGCAGGGCGGCGAGCAGCGCGAGACTGCCGACGACGCGGTCGAACAGCCACTTCATCACCAGGTCCCAGTCGGTGATCGGCGCTTCGAACACGTCGAGCGTCGGCACCTCGCCGAGATAGGAATAGGAGCGGGGACGGAACCGCAGCTTGTTGGTGTGGGCGGAGAGGCGGATGTCGACCGGCAGCACCCAGAGCTTCTTGAGCATCTCCAGGATGCGCGTCTCCGCCGAGATCGGCAGCGCGAACAGCACGAGATCGACGCGGGTGCGACGGGCGAACTCGACGATGTCGTCGACCTTGCCGAGCTTGCGCGCGCCGGCGCAGGTGTCGAGCGCGCGGCTGTCGTTGCGGTCATCGAACACGCCGAGCACGTGGATGTCGGAATCCTCCTGCGCCTTCAGCGCCTCGACCAACTGCTCGCCGTTGCTGTCGGAGCCGACGATGATGGTGCGGCGGTCGAGCCGGCCCTGGCGCGCCCAGCCGCGCACCAGCGTGCGCAGCACCAGACGCTCGGCCATCAGCGCGGCGAGTCCGAGGAAGTAGAAGGCGGCCAGCCACAGCCGCGAGATTTCGCTGCCGTATTTGGCGAAGAAGGAAATGCCGATGAAGAGCAGGAAGACGAACGACCACGACGAGATCATCCGCGTCATCTGCCGCAGTTGGCCGCGGAACAGCTGCACCTGATAGATGTCGGCGGCCTGGAAGCAGACCACGGCGGCGATGGCGACGGCGACGACCTCGGCCGGATAAATCCAGCTGAAGGCGCCGGAGAGCGGCATGACATAGCCGACATAGAGCGCGATGCCGACGAGGCTCAGCAGCACGAAATCGGCAAGGCGGACGAAGCCGGCGATCACGATCGGCGAATAGGCGCGGGCGACCTTCTGGTTGACGACTTCGAGCGCCGCAGGCGAGAGCCGGCGACGGCGCTCCACAAAGGGCTGGTCGGCAGGCTTTGCCGCAGCGCTGGTCGCGGCATCGAGCATCGAGCGTGCGTTGAGCGGTTCCACGGGCGTCCACGTCCATTCCAAAAGCAAGCGGCGCGGCCTCGCGCGGCCGGGCAAGTATCCCCTGGCGCTTCGACTATCGAACAAATCGGAAGATTTTCTAAAGCTGGATTAAGGATGGTTAATGGTTGACAAATGCGTCGCGATAGCCGGCAAGCACGCCCTCGACCATCGCGGCTTGCGAGAAATGCGCCGAGATGCGCTCGCGCAAGGACGCCGCGCGCTGCGCTGTCGTTTGCGGATCGTCCAGTGCGGCGGCGATCGCCTCCGCCATGGCTTCGGG
Organism: Bradyrhizobium sp. STM 3561; assembly: GCF_045571455.1. Lineage (NCBI taxonomy): Bacteria > Pseudomonadati > Pseudomonadota > Alphaproteobacteria > Hyphomicrobiales > Nitrobacteraceae > Bradyrhizobium > Bradyrhizobium sp. STM 3561. The sequence continues at coordinate 3,390,749 of NZ_CP120695.1, read as the reverse complement.
ATTGCTCGGCTCGAACAGAGCGGGGCTGTCGGCGCCGAAGATCTCGGGAATGCCGCCGATTTTCGATGCGATCATCGGGATGCCGGCGGCGCCGGCCTCGATCACGACATAGGGCATGGAATCGCCGCGAGAGGGAACGACCAGCAGCCGCCCCTTGGAGAAGCCGTAGCGCGCCTTGACGTGACCGATGAAGCGGATGGATCCGGTGAGGCCGAGCCTCTCGACCTGCGCTTTCAGCGCCGCCGTCTCCTCGCCGTCGCCGCCGAGCGTCAGCGTGACCTTCTTGCCGCCTTCATGCAGACGTGCCACCGCATCGACCAGCAGGTCGGCGCCCTTGATGTGCCGGAACTCGCCGACATAGCAGAGGTCGGTCGCATCCTCGGCAGCGATGACGGGCTCGAACTCCTCGGGCGTGACACCGTTGAAGACGCAATGGACCACGCCCTTGGGTGTGCCGACGATGCGCTGATAGGTGTCGCGGGCGAACGCGCTCTCGAACAGGAACAGGTCGGTCGCATCCATCAGCGCGCGCTCGAGCCGTGCGTAGAATTCGCCCTTGAGGGTGTTGAGCGGATAATGCAGCGAGCCGCCATGCGGGGTGTAGATGCGGATGGTGTCGTCGGTGCGCCGCCGCATGCGGATGAAGGCGCCGGCCTTGGCGCCGTGGCCATGCATCACGTCGGGCTTGAGCTTCGCGATCAGGCGTCGCATCCGCAGCCACACCATGACGTCATCGGGTGACGGCTCGCGGCGGATCGCCATGCGGTGCACGCCGAGCTTCAGCCGCGGCGCGAGCTCGGCCAGCGCCTTGTCGGCGCGCTCGCCGCCGGTGAGGCTATCGGCGAGGATGCCGACATGATGGCCGCAATCGACCTGGCCGTTGGCGACGTCGAGGATGTGGCGGAAGATGCCGCCGACCGGAGCACGCACGGCGTGCAGGATGCGAAGCGGCCGGTCGGGAGAGGGAGGCATGATCCAAAACCAGCTCGACGGCGACAGCCGAACAATTCTCACGAAATAAACGAGAGGGATTAAGGGCCCTCGTGGTTAACAAATGGTGACCAGTGCGCGCGTGCGAGGCGCGCGATATCGCGATTAACCCAGCGGCAACCTTAATGGAGTGTAATCGCCCGGGTTGAAGTAGAGTCGCAGCATTGCCCTGCGGGAGTGTTCGATGCGTTTAGCGTTCTGGCGTGCCGGCAAGAACAAGGCAGTGATCGAGCGGGCTGTCTCGAAGTTCAAGCCCGCGGACGCGCCCAAGATCAACTCGAAGGTCGAAGCCGGGGTCGAAGCAGAGCCTGCACCCGTCGTCGCGAAGCCGGCGCAAGTCGAATCCGGCGACATCGACCTGCACGCGCTCGGCGCGGCATTGGCGCGCAAGCGCGGCTGGATCATCGTGCCAACGGTGCTGGCGCTCGTTGCGTCCCTCGCTGTCGTCAATCTCGTCACGCCGCGCTACAAGTCCGAAGCCCGCATCCTGATCGACGGCCGCGAGAACGTGTTCCTGCGCCCGAACAGCGATCGCACCGAGGAGCGGCAGGCGCTCGACGCCGAGGCCGTCACCAGTCAGGTGCAGCTGGTGCTGTCGCGCGATCTCGCGCGCGAGATCATCAAGAAGAACAAGCTTGCGGAGCGGCCCGAATTCGATCCTGTGCTGCAAGGCATCTCACCTCTGAAGTCGCTGGCCGCGCTCATCGGTATCGGCCGCGATCCGTTCGCGATGACGCCGGAAGAGCGCGTGCTCGATGCCTATTACGAACGCCTCCAGGCCTACGCGGTCGACAAGTCGCGCGTGATCGTGGTCGAATTCCAGTCCGCCGATCCCGAGCTTGCTGCCCGTGTCGCCAATTCGATCGCCGACGGCTATCTCGTGCTGCAGCAGGGCGTACGCCAGGAGCAGGCCAAGAACGCCAGCCAATGGCTGGCCGGCGAGATCGAGAACTTGCGCAAGAAGGTGTCCGAGGCCGAGGCCAGGGTCGAGGACTTCCGCTCCAAGTCCAGCCTGTTCGTCGGCACCAACAACACCACGCTGTCGAACCAGCAGATGGGCGAGGTCAACACCCAGCTCAACAATGCGCGCTCGATGAAGGCCGACGCGGAGTCCAAGGCTCGGTTGATCCGCGAGATGCTCCAGAGCGGCAAGCCGATCGAGGCATCCGAGGTCGTGAACTCCGAATTGATGCGCCGCCTCTCGGAGCAGAGGGTGACATTGCGAGCGCAGCTCGCCGAACAGTCGTCCACACTGCTCGGCAATCACCCGCGGATCAAGGAGCTGAAGGCGCAGCTTGGCGACCTCGACAATCAGATTCGTGACGAAGCGGCGAAGATCTCGCGCTCGCTCGAGAACGACGCCCGGATCGCCAGCGGCAGAGTCGATGGCCTGACCGTGAGCCTGGAGCAGCTCAAGAAGCAGGCGGCCTCGACCAACGGCCAGGACGTCCAGCTTCGCGCGCTGGAGCGCGAGGCCAAGGCGCAGCGCGACCTGCTCGAGACCTATCTCGCCAAGTACCGCGAGGCCAATACCCGCGAAACCATCGACGCTGCGCCGACGGATGGCCGCATCATCTCGCGCGCCATTGTCTCCAACACGCCGGCCTCTCCGAAGAAGCTGCCGATCGTGCTGATCGCGACCATCGCAACGCTATTGCTGTCGTCCGGCGTCGTCGTCACCGGTGAGCTGCTGCGCCAGACCGCGCCGCGCGCGGCGGCGGTTGGACCGGCGCAGGCGCAGGCGCGTCAAGAGCCGCTGGTCGTTCAGCGGGCCGTCGAGCCTGTCGTCGACAGGGGCAACGATCCGGTGATCGATCCGGCTCTGGCAGATCCCGCGCCGCTGCAGCCGGCGATGGCGACCGACATCGACGTCAGCGAATTCGCCGAGATCGAACGTCTGGCGGACAGGTTGCTCGCCGCGGGCGCTGCGGCCAGGAAGGTCACGGTGCTCGGTACCGCGCCCGGCGAAGCCATCACGCTATCGACGTTGACGCTGGCCCGGCACCTCTCGCGCGATGCGCGCGTCGCCGTCGTCGATCTCGCCGCGTCCTCGCCGACCGTTGCCGCGGTATCCGTCGATGCGTCGGCTCCGGGCCTTGCCGAACTGATGCAGGGGGAGGCCTCCTTCGCGCAAATCATCACCCGCGACAAGCTCTCGCGGCTGCATCTGGTCATGGCCGGCCGTCCCGGCTTCGACCGCAGCCTGCTGCAATCACCGCGCGTGGCGCTCGCGATCGACGCGTTGCTGCGCGCCTACGATCACGTGCTGATCGACGCCGGCAGCGCCTCCGACCTTCCGGCCGAACTGCTGACGGCGCATGCCCGTGCCGTCGTGGTGCCCGACGCCTCAATGGCACCGGATGCGCGCACGCAGATGTGCGAGCAGCTGAGAGCAGTCGGCTTCAGCGAGGTGACGATGCTGAGCAAGCCGGTGCAGGCCTCCGATGCGGTCGAAGCGCCACGCGTGGTGGCGGCGTAACCTCTCTTTCCTCTTCCCTTGCCACAAGGGGAGAAGGGAAGGCAGCCGTGCAAGCGGAAAGAGCTACCCGAACGCCTGCCGCAGCCGGCGGGCCATGTCGAACAGCATCTGGTTCTGCTTCACCAGCCGCTTGCCGCGGTTGAATGAGGACATCGCCATCGCCGCGAGTTTTCCGCGCGGCGTCAATGGAACAAAGTTGTCGAAGATCTCCTCGTCGTCCTTGCAGAACATCCGTTTGTAGTCGTCCGAACCGATGCCGAGGTCGAGCGAGCGGTAGCCACGTTCGCCGTAGCGGTCGATGATGTAACGCATCAGGATCAGGCCCGGGCTGTAGCGGGCGTGCTCGGACATCGTGTAGGTGTTGAACATCATCGAGAAGCGCGCCCCATCGGCGACGCCGGCGAAGATAGCGATCACCTCGTCATCGCATTCCAGCGCGTGGATGTCGATGACGTGCCCTTCACCGCGCGGCGCAAGGCAGGCGCTGCGGACGAACTGTTCGACGCCGGGCTCGGCGAAGACGTTCGGAAGCTTTTGCTCTGCCATCCGCACCGGCTTGACGCGGAAGAACCAGTCGAGCAGGCGGGTGATGTCTTCGTCCGACGTGGCGAGGTGATAGCGATAACCGGTGAGGGACTGGAGCTTCTTTTCCTTGCTCTTGAGGCGGCGGCGGAGGGAATTGCTGATCCGCGATTCCTTCGGCCCGCCCGGCTCCATCAGCAGCCGCGGACAGCCGTTGACCGCGCCTTGTCGCGGCAGAGCTGCAAATGGGTTCTGCTGGTCATGCCAGCGCTCGGGCTGCTGCATCAGCGCGAGCACGTCGACATGCTCACGCAGCGGCGCAAACAGCGCGTCGAGATCGGCGAGGCCGGCCTGCGCTGCGAACTCGGCGTTCCACAGGCCCATATTGAAGGTCGTGTGCTTGCCGCCCATGAAGCAGGCCGTGCGCACGCCGTGGCTCTGGCGCAGCGAGAGCGGCAGCAGGGTGAGCGGCCGGCGATCGGCGTCGCGGGCGATCACGATGAGCGGCCGGGCGCCTTCACGGGCGCCGACCAGTCGCTGCCACGGGCTGAGCAGGTCGAAGCGCTGATATGGCGTGAAGAGCTGGCCGCTCGCCTCGAAGGCACGCCAGACCGCCTCGGCCTCGGCGAGATCGGTGACGATATCGACCTGCGCGATACGGCTCGCTTTCGACCGCGCAGGTGCTTCTGCCGTCCGGCTTTGCATCGCCGCAGCCATGGTCATTCGCGAAACCTGTCGAGCAATCGAAAATACGCAATTCGGCCTGTGGCCGACCTTTGCAAACAAAGGTCAACAAAGGGTAATGACAATGGGAGAGGGACGGACCGCCGGCACGCACGAAGGGTGGGATTTTGGCTTTCGACGACAGATGGCTGGAACGGCTGCGCCTCGAGCTGACCTGGTTCAGCGGTCAGGCGGCGCTGCGCAGTCGTGGTGCCGGCGCCATCCTGCGCTTTATGCATGTGCGGCCGCGGCGGCGCGGATTTCAGCCGCTGCGCGCGAACGAGATCACGCCGCAGTTCCTCGACCGCGCCATCCGCGCGCTGAAGCGGTGGAAGTATGATTTCCTCGGCATGGACGAGGTCTGCCGGCGTGCCGTGATGCTGCCGGAGAAGCGGCGCTTCGTGGCGCTGACCTTCGACGGCGCCAACAAGGATGTCATCAACTTCGCCTATCCGGTGCTGGCACGTCACGACGTGCCCTTCACGATCTATGTGCCGACCGCCTTTCCCGATGGCGTCGGCGAGGCCTGGTGGCTCGGGCTCGAGCGGGTGATCGCGCGCGAGAGCCGCATCAGCCTGATGATGGGTGAGAAGGAGCAGCGCTTCACCGTCACCGACAATGCCCGGAAGCGGGCGCTGTTTTCGTATCTGGAGAGCTGGCTTCGCTCGCTGCCGCCGGCGGATTTGTCGGTCGCGATCGCCGATCTCTGCACGCGCTACCGCATCGACCTCGCTGCGCTCTCGCGCGAGGCGTCGATGGACTGGGAAGACCTCGCGAAGCTTGCTGCCGATCCGCAGGTGACGATCGGCAGCGCCACCGTCAACTATCCCGTTCTCGCCAACATGAAGGATGCCGCGGCGCTGCGCGAGATGGCGATGGGCAAAGCGGTCGCGGAATCGGCTTTCCGCCGCGACATCCGGCATTTCGCCTTTCCGTTTGGCGACCGCTCCTCGTTTCGGCGCAGCCACGTTGTGATGGCGGAGGAGGCCGGCTTTGCCAGCGCGGTGTCGACGATCCCGGGCATCGTGGAGGCGGAAGGGCGCACCAATCTGCGCGCGCTGCCGCGCATTTCCTGGGACGGACGGGTGCGCTCGCTGCGGGTGATGCGCGTGCTGGTGTCGGGTGTTGCCTTTGCGCCGGTGAAGCCGACCGGCAGCACTACGGGCAAGGCCTAACGAGCGGACTTGACCCGGTCGGGACGCTGCATCCAGCTCACGATCGGCATCGCCGGCAGCACCCAGCCCATGCCCACCACGACATAGTAGATCGCCTGCCGCCAGCCGGACTCCGCGATCCACGGCATCTGCGCCGCCGCCATGCCGAGCAGGGCCCAGACCGTGGCCAGCATCAGGAGCAGGATGGCGCCGAGGAACTTGCGGGTGCGGATCGTCATGGCGGAATGTCGCGGTCTTTCGCGTAACTTGCGCTGCGGGAGCGGGGGACTATAAGGGGCACGCGTTCCGGTTCAAGTCTGTTGGTTGCAAGGGTTGGTTTGTCCCTGAAATGACGACGATTTCCGCTCCAATCAACCCGCATCGCGCCGTGCGCTGGTGGCTGATCTCCGTGGCCGCGCTGATCGCGCTGATGGTGCTGGTCGGCGGCGCGACGCGGCTGACGGAATCCGGCCTGTCGATCGTCGAATGGAAGCCGGTCACGGGCAGTGTTCCGCCGCTGTCGGAAGCGCAGTGGACCGAGGCGTTCGAGGCCTACAAGAAGATCCCGCAATATCGCGAGCTCAATGCGGGCATGAGCCTGTCCGAGTTCAAGGAGATCTTCTGGTGGGAGTGGAGCCACCGGCTGCTCGGGCGCTTCATCGGCGTCGCCTATCTCTTGCCGTTCCTGTTCTTCCTGTGGCGCGGCGGCCTGTCCGGTGAATTGAAGCGGCGGCTATGGCTGCTGTTCGCCCTCGGCGGTCTGCAGGGTGCGGTCGGCTGGTGGATGGTTGCCTCGGGCCTGAGCGAGCGGGTCGAGGTCTCGCAATATCGGCTGGCGACGCATCTGCTGCTGGCGCTGCTGATCTTCGCCGGGATCGTCTGGACGGTGCGGCGGCTCAAGGAGCGGCCGCAAATCACAGCATCGGCTCGGCTGAGGTTCACGAGCGCGCTGCTGCTCGTCGTGACCTTCGTGCAGATCTATTTCGGTGCGCTGGTCGCGGGCCTGCGCGCGGGGCGCGCCTATAACACCTGGCCCGAGATCGACGGCGCGTTCATTCCATCGGCCGAGCGGCTGTGGTTCGAGACGCCGTGGTGGCGCAACATGTTCGACAATGTGCTGACCGTGCAGTTCGAGCACCGCATGACGGCTTATGCGCTGTTCGTGCTGGCGGCCTTGCATGCGATCGACGCGCTGCGATCGCGCGCAGGGGCGGCAGCGAGCGGTGCGCTGTGGCTGCTTGCGGCGGTGAGCCTGCAGGCGGTGCTCGGCATCCTCACGCTGCTCAACCAGGTTCCGATCGGACTGGCGCTCGCGCACCAGGCAGTGGCGATACTGGTGCTCACACTTGCGGTGATGCAGGTTGAACGGCTCGCGTCAGGACGGTCTGCGGAGACGCAGCCGCGTGCGGTCCCGGTCAGCCAGCCCAGCTGATCCGATCAGCAGTAGCCGTAGACGCCGCACGCATAGGGCAGGCGCCAGAAATAATCGACCTGCTTCCCGCCGTAATACGGGCCCTGGTAATCGTAGCTCCAGGGCCGGCCGTAATAGCCCGGCAAGGTGTTGGATCCCGGCAAGAGCGGCGTGCCCGGCAGGTTGCGGATGTAGCTGCCGATGCCATAGGCCGGCGAGATCAGCGCATCCGGATCGGTCTCGACGTAGACCTGTGGCGGATCCTGCGGCGGCACGGCTGCGCGCCGCTTTGGGCTGGCCGGCAGATCGGCGGCGAGCGCGCTTGAAACGGTCAGCATCGCCGCAAGGGCAGGCACCATCCAGCGCAGCATCGTCGGCTCCGAATCAAAGGGGCGATCCAAGGACGATTTATGCGGCAGATACGGTTAATGACTGTTAACCGACGGTCGCCGAAGCGACCGTCATTCCGGGGCAGTGCGAAGCAGCGAACCCGGAAATCTCGAGCGGACCTGACAATATCGAGGTTCCGGGTTCGGTGCTTCGCCACCGCCCCGGAACGACAGCGAGCTTAAGCCCCCAGCGCCTGTTCCAAATCGGCGATCAGGTCTTCCTTATCCTCGATGCCGATCGAGAGCCGCACCACGTCGGGACCGGCACCGGACTTGGTCTTGGCGGCGTCGTCGAGCTGGCTGTGCGTGGTCGAGGCGGGGTGGATCACCAGCGAGCGGGTGTCGCCGACATTGGCGAGGTGCGAGAACAACTGCAGTTTCGATACCAGGCTGACGCCGGCGTCATAGCCGCCCTTCAGGCTGAAGGTGAATACTGCGCCCGCGCCCTTCGGCGCATATTTGCGCGCGAGCTGGTTGTACTTGTCGTTCGGCAGGCCGGCATAGCTGACCGAGGCCACCGCCGGATGTCCCACGAGGAATTCGGCGACGGCCTTGGCATTGTCGCAGTGCTTCTGCATGCGCAACGGCAGCGTCTCGATGCCGGTGAGGATCATGAAGGCGTTGAACGGCGACAGAGCCGGGCCGAGATCGCGCAGGCCGAGCACGCGGCAGGCGATCGCGAAGGCGAAGTTGCCAAAGGTCTCCTGTAGGCGGATGCCGTGATATTCCGGCCGCGGCTCCGACAGCATCGGATATTTGCCGCCGGTCGACCAATCGAAGGTGCCGGCATCGACGATGATGCCGCCGAGCGAATTGCCGTGGCCGCCCAGAAATTTCGTCAGCGAGTGCACGACGATGTCGGCGCCATGGTCGATCGGACGGATCAGATAGGGCGAGGCCAGGGTATTATCGACGATCAGCGGCACTCCCGCCTTGCGCGCCACCGTCGAGATCGCTTCGATATCGGTGATGCTGCCGGCGGGGTTGGCGATCGATTCGATGAAGATCGCCTTCGTGCGCGGCGTTACCGCGCGCTCGAAGCTCGCAATGTCGTCGGGATCGGCCCACACCACGTTCCAGCCAAAGCTCTTGAATGCATGCGTGAACTGGTTGATAGAGCCGCCATAGAGTTTTCGCGCGGCGATGAACTCGTCGCCGGGCTGCAGCAATTGCTGTAGCACCACGACCTGCGCGGCGTGGCCGGAAGCGACCGCGAGCGCAGCCGTGCCGCCTTCGAGTGCGGCGACGCGCTCTTCCAACACGGCATTGGTCGGATTGCCGATCCGCGTATAGATGTTGCCGAACGCCTGCAAACCGAACAGCGAGGCGGCGTGGTCGGCATCGTTGAAGACGAAAGAAGTCGTTTGATAAATCGGAGTCGCGCGCGCGCCGGTGGTGGGGTCGGGCTGTGCACCGGCATGCACGGCGAGGGTCGAAAATCCCGGAAGGCGATCGCTCATATAAGGCGTCCTGTTCTCGTGGTCTGAAATCGCGCGGCATGCTGATGGGCGGGGCGCTCGCCGTCAAGGCGCCGCTTCACATCGGAACGATCTTGCTACGCATTGTCGCGTTCGCGAGATGAATCCTTCGCGGATCGCGTCAGCTCTGCTCGGTCTTGCTTTTCGCGGCGCGATCCGATGCTGCCGTGTTGCCGCCCCCGACGCTCATCCGATTGAGGGACAGCCGCATGCCCTGTGTCGGTGCCGGCGCGCGCTTGGAGCTGAGCGTGCGCGAGTTCACGCCCATCCAGGAGATCTCCGACGACAAGCGGCCATATTCGATCTTCGGGCAGCGGTTCATGACCACCTTGATGCCGACCGACTCCGCCTTTGCCGCCGCCGCATCGTCGCGCGCGCCGAGCTGCATCCAGATCACCTTCGGCAGCGGGTCCAGCGTGAGAGCTTCCTCGACCACGGGCATGATGTGGCTGGAGTTGCGGAATATGTCGATCATGTCGATGGGGCGGCCGATATCCGACAGCGAGGCGACGAAAGGCTTGCCGAGCAGGTCCTTGCCGACATGGCCGGGATTGACGGGAATCATGTCGTAGCCGCGCTGCGCCAGATATTTGAACGCGAAATAGCTCGGCCGCACGTTGACAGGCGAGGCGCCGACCATCGCGATCGATTTCACGCTGTTGAGGATGCCGCGGATGTAATTGTCGGGATAGGCGTCGTGGTTCATGTCATCCTTCATTCGTCATTCCGGGCGGCTCGAAGAGCCGACCCGGAATCTCGAGATTCTCACGTGCGCAATTGCGCACCATAGTTCGATGCTTCGCATCGCCCCGACGGCACAAGAGATACAGTTACTCATCCCGCCATGTCGGCGCGCGCTTCTCGATGAAAGCGCCGATGCCTTCCTCGGCGTCGCGCGCCATCATGTTCTCGGTCATGACCTCCGCCGCATAGCGATACGCATCTGCAAGGCTCATCTCGGCCTGGCGATAGAACGCCTCCTTGCCGAGCTTGACGGTGTACGCGGATTTCAGCGCAACCTGTTGCGCCAACGCGATCGCGGCCTCGCGTTCGGTACCCGCGGCGACCACGCGATTGACGAGGCCGATCTCGCGGGCGCGCGCGGCCGGAATCGGCTCACCGGTCAGCAGCATCTCCATCGCCTGCTTGCGCGGCACGTTGCGCGACAGCGCCACCATCGGCGTCGAGCAGAACAGGCCGATGTCGACGCCGGGAGTGGCGAAGCTCGCCGCTTCCGAGGCGATCGCCAGATCGCAGCTTGCCACGAGCTGGCAGCCCGCCGCGGTGGCGATGCCTTGGACGGCAGCGACCACGGGCTTGGGCAGGCGCACAATCGCCTGCATCATGGCGCTGCACGCCGTCATGATCTGCGCAAAATAAGCCCGGCCGCGATCCGGATCGGTGCGGCGCGCGGTCAGCTCCTTCATGTCGTGGCCGGCGGAAAAAGCCGGCCCGTTGGCTGCGATGACGGCCGCACGGATGTGCCTGTCTTCCGCGATCGCATTGAGGCTCGCATGCAGCTGTCCGATCATCGCCTCCGAAAGGCTGTTGCGCGCGGCTGGTCGGTTCAGCGTGAGCACGGCGACACTGCCGACGATCTCGCGCAGCAGGATCGGCGGTTGCGGGGAGGGGGCGCGGGCAGCCTGGACGGACATTGACGCGATTTCCGCTAAATGATTGCAATTGGATGACACCAATAACTTAATGTAACAGGGCAAGCGAAGCGAGGGTGGGGAACGACATGGCGTCAGCGAAAATGAGCGTAGTGGAGCTCGAGCAGTTCCTCCGTGACGAGTTTCCCCAGGCCTTCAGCGGTGACGACATCACGATCGAGAGCGCGGACGGCCAGACCAGCCTTTTGCGCCAGCGCTACAGCGAAAGGATGCTGCGGCCGGGTGGAACCGTGTCCGGCCCGACGCTGATGGCGCTCGCGGATTTCGCGATGTACGTGGTGCTGCTGTCCGCGATCGGGCCGATCGGGCTCGCGGTCACGACCAATCTCAACATCAACTTCCTGCGCAAGGGCCAGCCAGGCCAGGACGTGCTGGCCGAGGCTCGGCTGCTCAAGCTCGGCAAGCGCCTGGCAGTTGGGGAGGTGAACCTCCTGTCGGGCACATCCGCCGACCCGATCGCCCATGTCACCTCCACCTATTCCATTCCAAATGTTTGAGGTTTTTGCAGGTAACATAGCACCATATTTTCAAGATATTGATTTCGTTGTTATAATTTCCATCTCAGGGCATTGACCGTTGCGCCTGTCTTCTCTAGAAACCCGCGCAGTCCGGTGCGGTGTTCGCGCCGATGTCTCCCTCACGGAAATTCTGACATGAAAACCTTTTCGGCAAAGCCGGCCGAGGTGACGAAGAAGTGGGTGCTGATCGACGCCAAGGGTCTGGTCGTCGGCCGTCTCGCCACCATCGTCGCCATGCGGCTCCGCGGCAAGCACCTCCCGACCTATACCCCGCACGTTGATTGCGGCGACAACGTCATCATCATCAACGCGCAGCATGCGGTCCTCACCGGCCGCAAGCGCGAGCAGAAGACCTACTACAAGCACACCGGTTACGTCGGCCACGTCAAGGAGCGCACCGCGCGCCAGATCCTCGAGGGTCGTCATCCCGAGCGCGTGCTCGAAAAGGCCGTCGAGCGTATGATTCCGCGTGGTCCGCTCGGTCGCGTGCAGATGGGCAACCTCCGCGTCTACGGCGGGCCGGATCATCCGCATGAGGCGCAGCAGCCCGAGAAGATCGACATCGCCAAGTTGAACCGCAAGAACACGAGGGCCGCATAACATGGCCGAATCCATCCAGTCGCTCGACCAGCTCTCGCAGCTCAAGACGGCGGCCGCGCCCGAAGCGCCCAAGCACGAGAAGAAGGTCGACAAGTTCAATCGCGCCTATGCCACCGGCAAGCGCAAGGACGCGGTCGCCCGCGTCTGGATCAAGCCGGGCGCCGGCAAGGTCACCGTCAACTCGCGCGAGGTCGAGGTCTATTTCGCCCGTCCCGTGCTGCGCATGATGATCGAGCAGCCGTTCTCCGTGGCCCAGCGTTCGGGCCAGTACGACGTGATCTGCACCGTCGCCGGCGGCGGCCTGTCCGGCCAGGCCGGCGCGGTCCGTCACGGCATCTCCAAGGCGCTCACCTATTTCGAGCCGGAACTGCGCTCTGTGCTCAAGAAGGGCGGCTTCCTCACCCGCGACTCCCGCGTGGTCGAGCGCAAGAAGTACGGCAAGGCCAAGGCTCGCCGGTCCTTCCAGTTCTCGAAGCGTTAATCGCTTCTGTCGCATTTGCCGCGAAAGCGGCTTCAATGAGATGCAAAAGGGCGCCGATTTCAGCGCCCTTTTTGTTGTTCGTTTGTATGCAAATTGATGGCGTGTTTCCCGAAAACTTAGGGATCCGCGAAAACCTGAATGGAACCCGCGGGACATAGCGTCGCACTTGGAAGGGCGCGCAAATCGGATGTGCCGATCGCGTAACTGCTATGTTCTAGAGGGGGCCGACATGATGTCGCTCGATAGCATCACGCTCTATTTGGTCGCCACCATGGTCGCCGCACTGCTCGGCGCCATGATGGTGTTTTTCGGCAGGCAGGAGAACAGCCCGGCGCTGAAATGGTGGGGCACCGCCTATCTCCTCGGTGCTGCCTCGGTCGCGCTGTGGACCGCAGCAGGCGACAGGCTGGGCGCCCATCTTTACCTTGCGCTGAATGCCGTCGGCTTCGTCGCCTGCGGCATGGTGTGGAACGCGGCGCGCGTCTTCCACGGCCGCAAGCCGAACTGGCCCGGCCTCGTGCTCGGCGCGCTCGCCTGGGTCACTGCCGCGACGCTGCTCGATCCCACAGCATCGATGCTGCGCATGCTCGTCGGTGCCGGCATCGTCTCGGTCTATGCGGCGCTGACCGCGAGCGAGCTCTGGACCGAACGGCGCAAGAGCCTGCAACGACGCTGGCCGGCCTTCATGATGCCGGCGATGCATGGCTGCGTGTTGATGCTGCCGATCCTGATCGGCAGTTTCCTGCGTCCGCACGATGCCGGCTTCTCCTCGAGCATCTGGGTCACCGTATTCGCGGTCGAGCTCATACTCTATGCCGTCGGAACCGTGTTCGTGATCTTCATGCTGGTGTCGGAACGCACCGTCACCGCGCATCGGACCGCCGCGTCGACCGATCCGCTGACCGGCATGCTCAACCGGCGCGGCTTCTCGGAAGCCTGTGCGCGCGTGATCGAGCGCGAGGCCAAGGCCGGACGGCCGGTGACCGTGATGATCTTCGACATCGACCACTTCAAGTCGATCAACGACCGCTTCGGCCATCCCGCCGGTGACGAGATGCTGAAACTGTTCTCCACTGTCGTGATCAGCAACTTGCGCATCTCCGACCTCTCGGGCCGCATCGGCGGCGAGGAGTTTGCGGCTCTGTTGCCGTGCTCGTTGGAGGAGGGCGTGCTCGTCGCCGAGCGCGTGCGCGAGGCATTCGAGACCTCCGGCGTCGTGGTCGATGAAGGCCCGGTGGACACCACTGTCAGCATCGGCGTCGCGGGCGGTCCGGCCGGTACCGAGCTGGAGGTGCTGCTGGCCTCGGCCGACACCGCGCTCTACCAGGCCAAGCGCGGCGGCCGTAACCGTGTCGAGGCGGCGGAGGAACTGCCACTGTCGCTGGAGAACTGGCGCCGCCAGAGCGCCGCGCGAACCGGTCCATCGCAGGCGCGTCCGGCCACCGCCTGAACGGCGGCGTCTTGCGGTAATCCTCTGTTTACCGTTCGATCCCATATCATTCCGGTATGGAATCGATCCGCCGACGGAATCCGCAAGTCACCCTGATGTCGCTCGAAGCCGCTGCGGCCTCGGCACGCGGCGGTTTCGCCTGTCTGTTCTCGACCGCGGATGAATACGAGAAGGCGCTGATCACCGAACGCCGCGCGCAGGGCCGCTACGCGCACAGGCGCAGCTACTGGCCGCTCGCGCTGTTCGTCGGTTGTGCACTGATCGTCGCGGGCACGGTCCTGCTGTTCGCCCGATAGGCCTGCATTTCCAGGCCGGGCGGGGCGCCGTTTCGGCGCCTTTTTCTTTGTCGCTGTCTGCGGTAGACACGGCCATCAACAAAAGGGTGGAAACCGATGATCACCGAGATCGCGCAAATCGACGTCAAGCCGGGCAGCGAGAAGGACTTTGAGGCGGCCGTCGCCAAGGCCAAGGCCGCCTTCGGCCGCGCCAAGGGCTTTCACGGTTTCGAGCTGCACAAGTCGATGGAGAAGCCGCAGCGCTACCGGCTGATGGTAAAATGGGCGACGCTGGAGAACCACACCGTCGATTTCCGCGGCTCGGAGAATTTCACCGAATGGCGCGGCCTGGTCGGGCAGTATTTTGCCGCAGCCCCGGAGGTCGAGCACACCGAGACCGTGCTCACCACGTAAAGCGGGTCAGGCTGCCTCCGCCAGGGGCGGCGCCTCATACGTCTTGAAATGGTCGATCATGACCTTGGCGATCGCGACCAGCGGCAGCGCCAGCGCGAGGCCCCAGATGCCGAACACGACGCCGAGCAGGATCTGGAACGCGAACAGCGTAGCCGGCGGGATGTCCAGCGCCTGCCGCTGCAGGATCGGTGTCAGCACGTAGCTTTCCATGGCATGCACGCCCATGAAGAGGAGGAAGGCCGATAGTGCCGGAATCCAGCCCGAGGCGAGGCTTGCCAGCACCACGACGACGCCGGCGATGATGGCGCCGACGGTGGGGATGAAGGCGAGCAGGCCCGCCTGGATTCCCAGGATGAACGCGCCGGGGATGCCGATGACGGCAAGGCCGATCCAGGTCACGACACCGACCGCAATCATGACGACGATCTGGGCGATCAGCCAGCGCTCCAGCGTCTCAGCTATGCGGTCGATGATCAGAGCGACGCGCGTGCGGTGCCTCGCCGGCGCCAGGAACAGCAGGCCGTCATGATAGACGCTGGGCTGGGCGGCGAAGGCAAGGCCCAGGAACAGCACGATGAAGATGTTGCCCACGCCGTGAATGGTGCCGAGCAGCAGCTTGAGGGTCTGGCTCACGATCGCCCCGCCACTGGAAGCGAGCGCGCCGGCGCCGGGCAAGGGCCCACGCGAGGGCGCCGCCGGCGCGGGTGTCGCGTCCGACGATGGGGTGGCCGAGGCGTCCGAGGCGGTGCTGCCGAGATCGAAGAAGCTGGTGTCGATGCCGTGGTTCTCGAGGAACGACCTGACATTGGTGATCTGCGACTTGATGGTCTTGCTCAGCACCGAGGCCTGTTCGGCAATCGTGGCGCCGCCGAGATAGGCGATGCCTGCGAGGAGCAAAGCGAGCGCGACACAGACGATGGCAAGTCGGAACGTGTGAGGGAGGTTGACCCGGCGGCCGAGCGCATTGACCAGCGCGTTGAGGCCGAGGCCGAGCAGCATGCCGGTGAAGATCAGCAGCAGGGTGGCCGCAAAATACCAGGTGAAGGCGAGCAGGGCGGTGAACAGTACGACGCCGATGCCTCCGACGGAAATCGCCCAGGCCTGATCCCGAGCCAGGTCGCTGCGGGCACGCGGGCGGTCATCTCTGGGAATCGTCACATCAGATCCTTTTCGAGCGAGGCGGCGCCAGCGCACTCTTTCGCGAAATCCTGCCGGGGATCAAGCGGCGTGCGCCGGCTTGGCGCGCCTCGTCGTTGCTGCGGGCCTCTGGCCCTCTTCGCGAGCGATCGGAGTAGCCGTCGCCCGGCCTGCCCAGGGCTCGCCGGGCCGGCCATTTGCGCGAAAATAGCATTGCCGTCCCGCGATCCCTTCTGTTGAATTTGTTCCATCCGGAGGGCATGTTTGGAGAATCTTCTTACCAGGAGGCGCGGAACGACAGATGAGAAAGCCGGTCGTCGGCGTGATCGGGAATTCCTATCGCGTCGAAAATCGATTTCAGGTCCAGATGGTCGGCGAGCGAAACCTGCGCGCCGTGGCCGAAGTCTCCGGTGGCTTGCCGCTGATGTTCGCGGGCTCCCCTGACATCACCGATATCGCGGCGCTGCTCGATACCGTGGACGGCATCATCCTCACCGGCGCCCGCGCCAACGTGCACCCGACCCGATTCAACGTCGATCCGTGCGAGAAGCACGAGCCCTATGACATCCACCGCGACGAGGTCGCGCTAGCCCTTTCGGTCGCCTGTGTCGCCCGCGGCATCCCGCTGTTCGGCATCTGTCGCGGCCTGCAGGAGATGAACGTCGCCTTCGGCGGGTCGCTGCACCCCGAGATCCGCGAGCTTCCCGGCCGGATGAACCACCGCATGCCCCGGCTCGAGAACGGCGAGATCCATCCCGATCCCACCGTGGTGTTCGCCGACCGTCACGACGTCGATCTGACGCCCGGCGGCGCCTTCGCAAAAATTCTCGGTTGCGAGAGGATCAGGGTCAATTCGTTGCACGGCCAGGGCATCCTCGATCCCGGCAAGCGCGTGCTGATCGAGGGCGTCGCCGAGGACGGCACCATCGAGGCGATCCGCATTGCCGAGGCCCCGACCTTTGCGCTCGGCGTGCAATGGCATGCGGAGTACGACCCGCAGCACAACCCGATCAACCGCAAGCTATTCGAGGCCTTTGGCGAAGCGCTGGTGACGCGGCAGAAGGCGGCGGCGTAGCTCACGCTCCCGATCAATAGCGGGCGGTCACGGCCCCGGGCAGCGGATTGAAGTGATAGTTCACGCCCAACTTGAACAGATGCAGATCCTGCGTGATCCAGCTGTTGGCGGCGGCCCCTGCCGCGGGGAAGCCGGTTTGATTGAAACTGCCGCTCTGGCTCGTATGCTGGTTGATCATGCGGATGAAGTCGTACTCGCCCTTGAGCGACCAGTTGCCGGCAAGCGCGTATTCGAGTCCCGCGCCGATCACGCCGCCTGAGTGCACTATCTTCCCCTGAACCGCCATGCTCTGGCTGACGGCCCCGAAGGATGCCGCACCATTGAACGCGTGGCTCTCATTGGCGATGGCGACACCCGCCTTGCCATAGACGAGCAGGCGATCGCCGACGACGAAGCCGGCACGGCCGCTGGCGATGGCAAGCCAGTCGATCGAGGTGCTCAGATCATTCGTGGCCGCGGCGCCGAACAGCGGAAACGCAGAGGACCGGCTGCCCTGGATGCCGGTCCACATCCATTCACCTTCGACGCCGAAGACCAGCGCGCCGGACTGCACGTTGACGCCGCCATCAAAACCGGCGAGCCACCCGCTTGTATCGAAGCTGCCACTGCCCGGCAGAGGCGAGGGGTCCTGATGGCGCGACTCGCGACCAAGACCATAACCGGCCTGCACGCCGACAAAGCCGCCGGTCCAGTTCGTGCCGGATGCCGTCTTGACCGGCGGATATTTGGGATCGGCCGCGACCTCACCAAGTCGGTAATTCGCCCCCAGCTTGATCAGGTGGATGGAATCCTGCGCAATCGGGACATCTCCCGCGACCGGAGTCGTCACGCCGGCAGACGTGGTGCTGCCGCTCATGCCAACCTGCCGGGTGCCGAAATGCAGGTAATCGTATTCAGCCTTGACCGACCAGTTTCCTCCCAACGCGTATTCCGCTCCAAATCCGATCAGCGGCGCCCAGCGATACTCTCGTCCGCTGAGGCTGGTGGAAAATGCACCGAAGCCGAAATCGCCCGCGGCGTTGCTGGTGTGCGTTTCCCAGGCACCGGCAAGTCCGAACTTGGTGAAGGCGAACCAGCGATCGGCGGCGAGCCCCGCGCGACCGGCGACCGTGGTCAACGCGTCAATCCTCGAGGTGGTGGTGCTGGTCACGTCGCCGAAGAACGGGAAGCCGAGCCGCAGCCTCTGCGATCCGCGGATGTTCGCCCATGAGCCGTCCAGTTCAAGGCCAAAAACGAAATTTGCAATCTGCTTGTTGATGCCGATTTGAGCGCCGGCGAGCACGCCGTTCGCAGCATAATCGACGGTCGGTTCGCGGGGGTCGTTAATCCACCAATCGTTCATGCCGCCGCCATAGCCGGCATGCACGCCGACATAGACGCCGCTCCAATCGACAATTGGAGGCGGAAGCGCAGCCGCTTTGACAGGAAGGTCTGCGGCGGATGCCGCCTGCGTCAATGCCAGACCAAGTGTAGCAGCCGAAATGATTTTTTCCGTGATTGCCATGAGCCCTCTGCAACCGGCGCGCAATTTCGAGCAACATCAGGGAGCTATAGCGGGAGTGCGGCGCGTTCGGCTTGGGGCACGCGCTACACCGACTTGGACTGATCGACACAAGTCTGACGATTGCCATCCAGTGTGATCGCCTTGCCACATCGGCAGGCGCGTCGGTCCGGAGCCCGCGTCGCATCATGCAGCGCCAGCGCATCCGAATTGGAGGCTGCATGAAAGTCCTTTGAACGCTGCGCCATTTCCTGCGACAAAAGGACCGCCGGGGGATCTTGCTGTTACGGAGCGGTGCGTTGGATAGTGGCGACGAATTGATCGCATTGGAGCTGTCGAGCTCCGCCTTTGCCGAGCGCGACAGGATCGAAGCCTTTCATCAGATCTACGGCCGTGAAATTCTCAAGCTGGAGATCGAGCCGTTGCCCGACGCGGCGCTTCAGATCGACATGAAGCTGCGGGCGTTGCCTGGGATGTCCGTCGCGGCCGCGACCGTTTCTCCGATTTTCTGTCGCCACACCGAAGCGATGATCGACAACGACGATCCCGTGATTGTGTTCAACCTCGATGGTGCGGCCATCCACAATCAAAATGGCCACGAGACGCATCTCGGTCCGGGCGAGGCGGCCCTGACCACGAATGGATTGCCGGGAACCGCGACCAACTACACGACGAGGCGCGTGGTCACTTGGCGGATCAGCCGCGCGCTGATTGCGCCCCTGGTCAGCAACTTCGATGACGCCATCGGCAGACCGCTCGACAAACAGAATCCAGCGCTGTCGCTCTTTCTGGATTATCTCGGCATCGTCAATGAGAGACAGACGCTCGCGAACGCCGCAATGCGGCGGGCCGTCGTGAACCACATGCTCGATCTCGGCGCCCTGTTGCTGGGAGCCACGCCGGATGCCGCCGAGATGGCGCACACGCGCGGCCTTGCAGCCGCCAGAATGCGGAGCATCAAAGCTCACATCCGCGCGCAGTCCGGCAATCCCGGGCTGAGTCTGGACTCTGTGGCTGCCAAGCAGGGCATTTCGAAATCCTATGTCCGACGGCTGTTCGAGACCGAAGGTACGAGCTTTACCGAGTTTGTCCTCAACCAGCGGCTCGCCTCGGCCTACAAGTTGCTGACGGATGTCGGCCTCGCAGGCCGCTCGATCAGCGACATCGCGCACCGGTCCGGCTTCAACGACATCTCATATTTCAATCGGACCTTTCGTCGTGTCTACGGCGCGTCCCCGTCGGAGATCCGTGCCCGCAAATGAGCTACGGACGGATCGGCCGCTTGCTCCACCAGGATTTCCAAACTGGAATTGCATCCCGATGATGGGCAACACGGTCGCTGCCGAAGACCAGCTCCGCCGCGCTTGCGACGGCAAGGCCGGCGACGATTGCGCCATCTGTCCAATGCGCAATCGAAATCTCGCGCGGAATAAACCAATCAGTAGGAATTGCTCCGTCCCGATTTTCACGGCTCTGATTTGTTCTTTGAGAACGAATTGGAGTCAGATGCAGAACGAAGGCTGACGGGCGGGCGCAAGCTCTATGTTTGAGCGCGGTAGCCGCGCCTGACGCTGGGCGAATCCAACTGTGACCTGGTCCGCGGCTGCCTCTACTCAGCCGATCACATCGACATTCTGCGTGGCGATTTGCATTGCGTTGCACAATCATGACGTTGGCCTCCACGCGCAGCATTGAGGTTCCCGAGAGGACCACCATATGGTCTGCAAGGGAGCCCTTGCCGTGCAGACCATGAAGGCGGCCCTCGTTGCGGCGATCACCGCCGTGGCTTTGACTTGTTGCCTCCTTCCCAGCTCAGCGGAGGAGAGCAGCCGTGTTGCCCTGGTCGTTTCGATCGACGGGGCAATTGGCCCGGCGTCGGCCAGCTATGTGCGGGAGGCTTTGGCCAAGGCGGGCGAACGGCGTGCCGAGGTCGTGCTTCTGAGAATGAATACGCCCGGCGGTCTCAATTCCAGCATGCGCGAGATTATCGCGGATGTGCTCGCCTCGCCCGTCCCCGTCATCGGCTACGTCGCCCCGTCCGGCGCCCACGCGGCGAGTGCCGGGACCTATATCCTCTATGCGACCCACATCGCGGCGATGGCGCCCGGCACCAATATCGGCGCGGCGACGCCGGTCCAGATTGGCGGGCCGCTGCCGGGCCTGCCGAGCGGTACGCCGGAGAAGGACGGCAAAGACAAGAAGGATGAGCCGAAGGACGCGATGACGGCGAAGGCCACGAACGACGCCGTTGCCTTCATCCGCAGCCTCGCCGAGCTGCGCAACCGCAATGCGGACTGGGCGGAGAAGGCGGTCCGTGAGGCTGCGACACTCTCTGCCAACGGCGCGCTCGAGGCACATGCCATCGATCTCGTCGCGCGCGATCAGGCCGAATTGCTGCGGCAGGTCGATGGCCGCGTGGCGGAGCTTGCAGGCGGCAAGACACAACGCCTCGCGACGAAAGATGCTGTCGTCGAAGCCATCGAGCCCGGACGGATATCCCGCTTCCTGGCGGTCATCACCGATCCCAACGTCGCCTTCATTCTCCTGATGGTCGGCATCTACGGTCTGATCTTCGAGTTCATGTCGCCCGGCGCCGTCGCTCCCGGAGTCATCGGTGCGATCTGCCTGCTGATCGGTCTCTATGCACTCAATTTGCTGCCGATCAACTATGCCGGTCTCGCCCTGATGCTGGTCGGACTGGTGCTTCTCACCATCGAAGCCTTCAATCCGACGGTGGTGATCGGTCTCGGGGGGATCATCGCCTTCGTGCTCGGCGCGCTGATGCTGTTCAGGGTCGAGGCGCCCGGCTATCGCTTGTCGTGGTGGGTGATCGGCATCACTGCAGCTGTGTTCGCCGGCGTTGCTCTGGTCGTGCTTGGTTCGCTTCGGCGTGTCCGCAAAGCTCCTGCACGGGTCGGTGCGCAGGCCATGCGAGGCTTGCCTGCCGAGATTCTCGACTGGAACGGGGACGAAGGTCATGTGTTCGCCCATGGTGAGCGCTGGCGCGCGCGCGGCGCCGAAACGTTCAAGCCTGGAGACATCGTCGAAATCGCCAACGTCATCGACCTGACGCTGCTGATACGGCGCACGTCCGCCCCAAGAGGCGAGGGAGGTACATCATGATGCTGGAATATTTGACCTATGCGGCGCTCGCGCTGCTGGTCGTCATATTTCTATCCCAGGCCATTCGAATCCTGCGCGAATACGAGCGCGGCGTCGTCTTCACGCTCGGCCGCTTCACCGGGGTGAAGGGGCCCGGCCTCATCATCCTCGTCCCGATCGTGCAGCAACTCGTCAAGGTCGATCTCAGGGTGATGGTGCAGGTCGTTCCGCCGCAGGACGTGATTTCGCGGGACAACGTGTCGGTCAAGGTCAACGCCGTATTGTACTTTCGAATCGTCGACCCCGAGCGCGCCATCATCAAGGTCGGCGATTACATGGCCGCGACCAGCCAGCTCGCCCAGACCACGTTGCGTTCGGTGCTCGGCAAGCACGAGCTCGACGAGATGCTTGCCGAACGCGACAGGCTGAACGCCGACATCCAGGAGATCCTCGACAAACAGACTGACGTCTGGGGCATCAAGGTCACCGGCATCGAGATCAAGGACGTCGATATCAACGAAACCATGGTTCGCGCGATTGCCAAACAGGCAGAGGCGGAGCGCTTGCGGCGGGCCAAGGTGATCAATGCGATGGGCGAGGAGCAAGCCGCCGAAAAGCTCGTCGAAGCCGGCCGCATCCTCGCGCAGGAGCCTCAGGCCATGCAGCTGCGCTATTTCGCGGCTCTGCACGACATCGCCGGTGAACGGTCGTCGACCGTCGTGTTTCCGCTGCCGGCCGGCTTGCTCGACCATCTCATGCCGCGGCCCAACAACCCGTAGGGGGTAGCGCCGCGGACGACCCAGCTTCGTCCAAATGGTTGCTGGGCGTAACCCACCAACTTCGTCGCACATTTGCTGAAGCATGGTGGGTTACGCCAGTGGGGCCAACCCAGCCTGCAGGCCCAACGGCGCAAACGAAAAGGCGCCCCTTTCGGAAGCGCCTTTTGCATCTCTTGTCCGGTTCGGGCGATTTACCCCGAATAGTACATGTCGAACTCGACCGGATGCGGGGTCATCTCGAAGCGCTCGACTTCGGTCATCTTCAGCTCGATATAGGCGTCGATGAAGTCGTCGTCGAACACGCCGCCGGCCTTCAGGAAGGCGCGGTCCTTGTCGAGGTTCTCGAGCGCCTCGCGAAGCGAGCCGCACACCGTCGGGATCTGCTTCAGCTCTTCCTTCGGCAAGTCGTAGAGATCCTTGTCCATTGCCGGGCCCGGATCGATCTTGTTCTTGATGCCGTCGAGGCCGGCCATCAGCATCGCGGCGAAGCCGAGATAGGGGTTGGCGAGCGGATCGGGGAAGCGCACCTCGACACGCTTGGCCTTCGGCGAGGCGGTGTAGGGGATGCGGCAGGAGGCCGAGCGGTTGCGCGCCGAGTAGGCGAGCAGCACGGGCGCCTCATAGCCCGGGACCAGACGCTTGTAGGAGTTGGTCGAGGGGTTGGTGAAGGCGTTGATCGCCTTGGCGTGCTTGATGATGCCGCCGATATAGTGGAGGCAGGTCTCCGACAGGTCAGCGTATTTGTTGCCGGCGAACACCGGCTTGCCATCCTTCCAGATCGACTGGTGCACGTGCATGCCCGAGCCGTTGTCGCCGTAGACCGGCTTCGGCATGAAGGTCGCGGTCTTGCCGTAGATGTGCGCGACCTGGTGGATGCAATACTTGTAGATCTGGATGTGGTCGGCCATCAGCGTCAGCGTGTCGAACTTCATGCCGAGCTCGTGCTGGGCGGAAGCGACCTCGTGGTGATGCTTCTCGACCTTGACGCCCATCTTGGCCATGGCCCCGAGCATTTCCGAGCGCATGTCCTGCACGGAGTCCTGCGGCGGAACCGGGAAATAGCCGCCCTTGGTGCGGACGCGGTGGCCGAGATTGCCGCCTTCATATTCGGTGTCGGAGTTGGTCGGCAGCTCCGAGGAGTCGAGACGGAAACCGGTGTTGTAGGGGGTGGCGGAGAAGCGCACGTCATCAAACACGAAGAACTCGGCTTCCGGGCCGACGAACACGGTGTCGCCCACGCCCATCGACTTCACCATCGCCTCCGCCTTCTTGGCGATGCCGCGGGGATCGCGGTTGTAAGGCTCGCCGGTGGTCGGCTCGAGCACGTCGCAGGTGATGACCATGGTCGTCTCGGCGAAGAACGGATCGATCGTCGCGGTCACCGGATCGGGCATCAGGCACATGTCGGACTCGTTGATCGCCTTCCAGCCGGCGATCGAGGAGCCGTCGAACATCGTGCCTTCGGCGAAGATGTCTTCATCGATCATGCTGACGTCGAACGTGACGTGCTGCCACTTGCCGCGCGGATCGGTGAAGCGCAGGTCGACGTATTTGACGTCGTTGTCCTTGATCGATTTCAGGACGTCTTTGGCGGTCTTCATGCATACCCCTTATGGCTCTGCGGGTCGGTTTCCAGGTGAGCGAGATTATTCTCGCTTTTGGCGAGTTCGCGCGCGACCGCACAAACGAAATCGGGCCGCCGAAGCAGCCTTATTTCTTGTCGGAGTGACGCAAAATGCGGGATAGCACCCGGCTCAGATAGCGTCCAGCCCGGATTCGCCGGTTCGGATGCGGATCGCCTCTTCGATGTTGGAGACGAAAATCTTGCCGTCGCCGATGCGGCCGGTCTGCGCGGCACGGCGGATCGCATCGATGGCGCGCTCGACCAGATCGTCGCCGATCACGATCTCGATTTTGACCTTCGGCAGGAAGTCGACGATGTATTCTGCGCCGCGGTAAAGTTCGGCGTGACCCTTCTGCCGGCCAAAGCCCTTGGCTTCGGTGACGGTGATGCCCTGGAGGCCGACTTCCTGAAGCGCTTCCTTCACCTCGTCGAGCTTGAATGGCTTGATGATGGCTTCAATTTTCTTCACTGCGCGACTCCCGGCCTTTCGATCAAATAGCAACGTCTTCGTCAGGATGCGCATTTCTCAACGCACGATCTTGTCTTCTCTATGCCGGGATCCCTGACCAGTCCGGCAACAACGGCCGGTCACCCCCTGTAAGATGCCAGTGAGCACGACAAACCGAAGCGGCTTCCTCGAAAGCAGGGTCTATGCCAAGTTGCAAATGCCCTGGTTATTGGAGCGTTATCAGTCTTTTAACGAGCATCTCTGGATGAGGCGCCGACCTGCACAAAATACCGAAGACTACGAAATAGGCAAACGGTTCAATATATGTGCAAGTCGACGTCCCTGCCGTCGGATCGGCAAGGAGGATGCCTGTTGAAGAGGCGTTTGTACTAGGAAGTGGCATGGAAGTTTTGACCAACGCCGAGATGCAGCGGGCCGACCAGCTCGCCATTGCGGCCGGCACGCCCGGTTTCAAGCTGATGCTGAGCGCGGGCCAGGCGGTCGCCGAGGCCGCCCATGCGCTGGTGGAGGAGGGGCCGATCCTGATCGTCGCCGGTCCCGGCAACAATGGCGGCGACGGTTTCGTCGCAGCCGCCGAACTCGCCGCCCAGGGGCGCGAGGTCTCGGTGATCCTGATGTGCGAGCGCGACCAGCTCCAGGGCGATGCGGCCTCCGCCGCGCGGGGCTGGAAGCATCCGGTACTGCCATTCAATCCACAGGCGATCGGAAGGCCGGCGCTGATCATCGATGCGCTGTTCGGCGCCGGCCTCAGCCGCGGCGTGGACGGCGAGGCGCGTGAAATGATCGAGGCGATCAACGGCAACGGTGCCCCGGTGCTCGCAGTCGACCTGCCGAGCGGCATCAACGGCACCAGCGCGGCAGTGATGGGCGTGGCGGTGAACGCCACCGAGACCGTCACCTTCTTCCGCAAGAAGCCGGCGCATCTGCTGCTGCCCGGCCGCATGCATTGCGGCCGCGTGCGGCTCGCCGATATCGGCATCGGCGCCGAGGTACTGGACGAGATCCGGCCACAGATCTTCGAGAACGATCCGCAAGTCTGGGGTGCCGCCTTTCCGGTGCCGCGTATCGACGGCCACAAATACGCGCGCGGCCATGTGCTGGCGGTCTCCGGCGATGCCGCCGCGACGGGGGCGGCAAGGCTCGCCGCGCGCGGCGCCCTGCGCGCTGGCGCCGGCCTTGTGACTCTGGCGACCCCACGCGATGCGCTCGCGATCAATGCCAGCGCGCTGACGGCGGTGATGGTCCGCCCCGTCGACACCGCGGTCGAGTTCGGCGAGCTGCTCGGTGACAAGCGCTACACCACCTGCATGATCGGCCCCGGCGCCGGCGTCGGCGAACGCACCTGCGACATGGTCCACACCGGATTGTCGGCGCAGCGGCATCTGGTGCTCGACGCCGATGCGCTGACGAGCTTTGCGGCGAAACCCGAGCGCCTGTTCGAGTGGATCAAGTCGTCGGGGGACAGTGCAGTGGTGCTGACCCCGCACGAAGGCGAGTTTCCGCGCCTGTTCTCCGATCTCAGCAACAAGCATCCCGGCCGTTCCAAGCTCGAGCGCGTCCGCACCGCCGCCGAGCGCTCCGGCGCGGTCGTGCTCCTGAAGGGCCCGGACACAACCGTCGCGGCCCCCGATGGCCGCGCCGCCATCGCCGCCAACGCGCCGCCCTGGCTCGCCACGGCCGGTGCCGGCGACGTGCTGTCCGGCATTATCGCAGGCCTGTTGGCCCAAGGCGTGCCGGCGTTCGAGGCCGCGAGCATCGGCGTCTGGATGCATGGCGAAGCGGCAAGCGAAGCCGGGCCGGGCCTGATCGCGGAGGACCTCACCGAGACGCTGCCGGCCGTGCACCGGCGGATCTATGATGCGCTGGGCATCGAATACTGACCGCTCACTCCACCCCATACCAGCGCACCAAGCGCGGCGCTGCCCAATCGGTCGCCACGGATTCGAGCAGCCAGCGCCCGGGTGAGGTCGCCGCGAAGGCGATGCGCTGGGTCTGGCCGGCCTCGATCGCGAGCGTGTCGAGCCAGTAGGGCTTCCAGCCGTCGTCGAGCTTGTCGAGCAGGCGGAAGGGGTGGCCGTGCAGGTGGAACACGGTGCTGGTCGGGGCAGGGTTCTTGAGGGCCAGCACGACGGTGCGACCGGTCTTGGCGCGGAAGGCGGGGGCAGAGGCGGTGGAGAAGTTCGCGGGCCGTGTCCAACCGGCGTCCGGCGCACCGAGCGCGACATCGAACCGCAGGGCGCCTCTCAGATCGAGCTTTTCGGGGAGGTCGTTCGAAGGGAGCGGTTGCGGCGGCAACAGCGGTGCGCGCTCCAGCCTCCCAGTGATGGCGAGGCTTCCGACCCGGCGCACCTCCTTGCCGTCATGGAGCAGGAATGGGGCCGATGTGACCGTATCCACGAACGCGTCGGCTCGCGCGCCCGGGGCCAGCACCACCGCGCCGTTGCGCGCGGGGAACGGCTCGGCTGGTTGTCCATCCAGGGCCATCACGCGGACCTCGTGGCTCTCCAATTTGATTGCCAGAACAGTACGTTGGGAGCCGTTGATGAAGCGCAGCCGAAGCCGCTCGCCGGCCGAAGCTGAGAGATCGAATGAAGTTCGGCCATTGACGGTATAAAGCGGTGTCGTGTCCTTTGGCTCCTGGCCTGGCGGGACCGCGGTGCCATCCGGCCGCAGGCGCCATTCCTCGATCAGCAGGATTTCGTCGCGGTCCACGGCGACCCGGTTGGTCTCGGTCGCGATGATCGGGAGCGGGCGCGCCGGCTGCTTCAGGCCGCCCTCGAAGAGACGGAAGTCAGCCAGCAGGGTTCCCGCGCTTGGTATTGAAATGATTGATGTTTCGGCCGTATCTGGCGCGGCGGGCGCACGCCCCCGCAGCGGGTCGGTCGCGGTCGCGCCATTGAGGCCGTACCAGACCGGCGCAAGTGGTACAGGCAGGTCGTTCCGAAACACCACCTCGCAGCGGTCGCCGCGCTTGAGACGAACGTCCCTGAGATGACTTACCGCGGCCAGCTCCCAGATCGGTGTAGCCGGCTGATCGGGTTTCAGAGCGAGCGTTGCCGGCCTCGCCTGAAGCGCGAGCTGGGTCGTCACGGATGGGCCCGCGCCGCCGCCGATCAGCCCGGCTGCCGAGGCTCCGAGACCTGCCAACACCTGGCGCCGATGTGGGGCAAAAATCCGCGTTGTCATGGCGTGATCCCGACCACGCCGCGCTGGATAAGTCCAGCCATCGTGCCTACTTGAAGCCTGCCTCCATCAGGCCATTTTTTTGCTGCGAACAGTCAGGCACATGCTATAAGCCCGGCCGCCCGCGGCATCGCGGCCGGTCTTGATGCAAATTCACGCGGGCGTGGCGGAACTGGTAGACGCGCTGGATTTAGGTTCCAGTGACGAAAGTTGTGGGGGTTCGAGTCCCTCCGCCCGCACCAAGCGCTTATCGCGTTTGCACGGATTACGAGACCTGCTTCCGCGCGGATGATCGTCCGCCTTGAAGCCGGTCCGATGAACCACCGGCGTGGAGGCGTTTGCCTCGCGCCGGATCGATTAATGACAGCGTCCCGACGCGCGACGTGCCGGGGCCGAACGAAAAGAAGATTGGACGCCATGCAGGTCACAGAAACCCTCTCGGAAGGTTTGAAGCACGAGTTCAAGATCAGCGTTCCCGCGTCTGATCTCGATGCCAAGGCCGGTGCCAAGCTCGTCGACCTCAAGGACAAGGTCCGCATCAACGGCTTTCGTCCGGGCAAGGTGCCGGTCTCGCACCTGAAGAAGGTCTACGGCCGCTCGGTCATGGCCGAGACCATCGACCAGACCATCCGCGACACCAACACACAGCTGTTCTCCGAGCGCGGCTTCCGTCTCGCGACCGAGCCGAAGATCACCATGCCGACGGAGCAGAAGGACGTCGAGGAGCTGCTGAGCGGCAAGACCGATCTGACCTACACGGTTGCGATCGAGGTGGTGCCGGCGATCGCGCTCGCCGACTTCAAGACCTTCCAGGTCGAGAAGCCCGTTGCCGATGTCTCCGACGCCGACGTCGACGAGGCGATCAAGCGCATTGCCGATTCCAACCGCACCTATGCCGACAAGGGTGAGGGCGCCAAGGCCGCCTCCGGAGATCGCGTCACCATCAACTTCAAGGGCAGCATCAACGGCGAAGTCTTCGAGGGCGGCACCGGCGAGGGCATCCAGGTCGTGATCGGCTCCAACACCTTCATCCCGGGCTTCGAGGAGCAGCTCATCGGCATCGGCGCCAATGAGACCCGCACGCTGAAGGTGTCGTTCCCCAAGAACTACATGAACGACAAGTTGGTCGGCCAGCCCGCCGAGTTCGAGACCACTGCGACCCTGATCGAGGCGCCGCAGGACCTTGCGATCGACGACGAGTTCGCCAAGTCGCTCGGCCTGGAATCGCTGGACAAGCTCAAGGAAGCCGCGCGCGAGCGCCTGACCGCCGAGTTCGCCACCGCGACTCGCCAGCGCGTCAAGCGCGCGCTGCTCGACCGCCTCGACGAGGCGCATCGCTTCGAGGCGCCGCCCTCGCTCGTCGACGAGGAGTTCAATCTGATGTGGAATTCGGTCAAGGCCGAGATGGATTCCGCCGGCAAGACCTTTGCCGACGAGGACACCACCGAGGACAAGGCGAAGGAAGAGTACCGCAAGATCGCCGATCGCCGCGTGCGGCTTGGCCTCGTGCTCTCCGAGATCGGCGAGAAGAACAAGATCACCGTGACCGACGACGAAGTCGGCCGCGCCGTGATCGAGCGCGCGCGCTCGATGCCCGGCCGCGAGAAGGAGGTCTGGGACTATTACCGCAACAACGCCCAGGCGCTGGCCCAGCTTCGTGCGCCGATCTACGAGGACAAGGTCGTCGATTTCATCCTCGAGCTCGCCAACGTGACCGAGAAGAAGGTCTCGCGCGAGGACCTCTACAAGGACGACGATGCGGAAAAGACCGCGGCCTGAAGGCTCCACAGCGTTTTCGAGCGAAGTGGATACCGCTTCGCGCGAAGAAAACGCGTCGAAAATAGAAGCTAGAACCCCTTTCCGATTCCATCGGAAAGGAGCTCCGGGACAGTCCTCTGTTAAGGATGATCAGGAAAGAGGCCCAGCTAGCCAGATGGCCGGCTGGGCCTCATTCTACGAATCAGCTTCAACTGCCTCACGGATTAAGCCTTAATGCGCTCCGCACTTGTCAGGCGCGAATTGGGCTATATCTGTCGCTACGCGTTCTACCTCTATCAAGTTCCTGCATCACGGGACGTCCATCCGCCCCTCCGGCGCATCCAGCCAAACTGGCAGCCAGGCCCGGCGATGTCCGTCTCCGAAAACCCTAGGTGACTCATGCGCGATCCGGTTGAAACTTACATGAACCTCGTGCCCATGGTGGTCGAGCAGACCAACCGTGGCGAGCGCGCCTACGACATTTTCTCGCGCCTGTTGAAGGAGCGCATCATCTTCGTGACCGGCCCGGTCGAGGACGGCATGTCGACGCTGATCGTCGCGCAGCTCCTGTTCCTCGAGGCGGAAAATCCGAAGAAGGAAATCTCGATGTACATCAACTCGCCGGGCGGCGTGGTGACATCGGGCCTTGCGATCTACGACACCATGCAGTTCATCCGCCCGCCGGTCTCGACGCTGTGCACGGGGCAGGCGGCCTCGATGGGCTCGCTGCTGCTCGCCGCCGGCGAGAAGGACATGCGCTTCTCGCTGCCGAACGCGCGCATCATGGTGCACCAGCCCTCCGGCGGCTTCCAGGGGCAGGCCACCGACATCATGCTGCATGCTCAGGAAATCCTGAACCTGAAGAAGCGGCTCAACGAGATCTACGTGAAGCACACTGGCCAGACCTACAAGTCGATCGAGGATGCGCTGGAACGCGACAAATTCCTCACCGCGAATGACGCCAAGGAGTTCGGTCTCGTCGACAAGGTCATCGACAAGCGCGCCGAGGAGCCCGCGCCGGCGAAAGCCCCGTAGCATTACTGGGGCGTCACGGCGATCCCGGGGGTCGGCGGGTGCGCGTCGCAAAACGCGGTTTTGCGCGCTGCGACAAGCGGGAAGTTCCGCTTTCGTGCTTGTTTTTCGTGGCAATCCCGCAACGCCGGGGTGATTTTCGATCACTTTGGCCCGTGCCAAGTCCGGAAATCACGGTATTGTCACGGGTAGCCGGCGACCCCCGATTAGCGAATTCTTGATAGTCGGGTGACAGCATGGTTGGCTACGATTGATCGGCTATGATCGCGGGGAATCGAGTGACCGTGATTCGCACTGGATGTAATGCGTAGGGTCTTTTTTGGTACGGAATTTGCTCTACTTAAGCTTCATACCGGCCGTCGTGTCGGAATGGAGCGATCGAGCGGAACGGGATCGAACCGCGGACGGAGACATGAATGAGTAAGGTCGGCACGAGCGACTCCAAGAACACGCTATATTGCTCGTTCTGCGGCAAGAGCCAGCACGAAGTCCGCAAACTGATCGCGGGTCCCACGGTCTTCATCTGCGACGAGTGCGTCGAGCTCTGCATGGACATCATCCGCGAGGAGAACAAGTCCTCGCTGGTCAAGTCGCGCGACGGCATTCCGACGCCGAAGGAAATCTGCAAGGTGCTGGACGATTACGTGATCGGCCAGAGCCATGCGAAGAAGGTCCTCTCGGTCGCGGTGCACAACCACTACAAGCGCCTCAACCACCAGACCAAGCACAACGACGTCGAGCTCGCGAAGTCGAACATTCTGCTGATCGGTCCGACCGGCTCGGGCAAGACGCTGCTCGCGCAGACGCTCGCCCGCATCCTGGACGTGCCGTTCACGATGGCAGATGCGACGACGCTGACCGAAGCCGGCTATGTCGGCGAGGACGTCGAGAACATCATCCTGAAGCTGCTCCAGGCCGCCGACTACAATGTCGAGCGCGCCCAGCGCGGCATCGTCTACATCGACGAAATCGACAAGATCAGCCGCAAGTCCGACAACCCCTCGATCACGCGTGACGTGTCGGGTGAGGGCGTGCAGCAGGCGCTGCTGAAGATCATGGAAGGTACCGTGGCTTCGGTTCCGCCGCAGGGCGGCCGCAAGCATCCGCAGCAGGAGTTCCTGCAGGTGGATACCACCAATATCCTGTTCATCTGCGGCGGCGCTTTCGCCGGCCTCGAGAAGATCATCTCGGCACGCGGACGGTCGACCTCGATCGGCTTCGGCGCCCAGGTGCTTGCGCCGGAGGATCGCCGTACCGGTGAAATCTTCCGTCACGTCGAGCCTGAGGACCTCCTGAAGTACGGCCTCATCCCCGAGTTCGTCGGCCGTCTGCCGGTCGTGGCGACGCTCGAGGATCTCGATGAGACCTCGCTGAAGAAGATCCTCACGGAGCCGAAGAACGCGCTGGTGAAACAGTACCAGCGGCTGTTCGAGATGGAGAACATCGAGCTGACCTTCGCCGACGAGGCGCTTGGCGCGGTCGCCCGCAAGGCGATCGAGCGCAAGACCGGCGCGCGGGGCCTGCGTTCGATCCTCGAGGCGATCCTGCTCGAGACCATGTTCGACCTGCCGGGTCTGGAAGGTGTGGAAGAAGTCGTGATTTCCCGCGAAGTGGTGGAAGGAACGGCGCGTCCGCTCTACATCTACGCCGATCGATCCGATCGCGCCGTCGAGAACGCCAGCGCCTGATCTGGCGGCGCTGGAACGCTCCAATTGTCTCCCCGAGGTGGGCTGCGGAACTGGTATTTCCGCAGTCGGTGGTGCGTCGCTTAGTGCGTGCGTAAGCGCCTGATGGCGCGCGTTTTTCAGTGACTTGACACCCCCCGGGTCGATAGCCACCTAATGTTGGCGGCGAGCGAAAATTCTCTTCAAGATTCGCCTCAGTTCCGATCCGACAAGCCGGTCCAACTCGCAAAAGGACCGACCGGTCTTGCGGATCACCTCGGCACCTTGTGGTGGTTGCGCATGATCAGCGGGCTGCGTGCAAGGGGGCAAAGCAAAAGGAAAAGGCCATGACTAATCCCAAACCCCGGCCAACCATCGTCCATGGCGAAGCGCACGCCTATCCGGTGCTGCCGCTGCGCGACATCGTCGTCTTCCCGCACATGATCGTTCCGCTTTTCGTCGGCCGCGAGAAGTCGATCCGCGCGCTCGAAGAGGTGATGAAGAACGACGCGCTGATCATGCTCGCGACGCAGAAGAACGCGTCCGACGATGATCCGGCGCCCGATGCCATTTACGAGACCGGGACGCTCGCCAGCGTGCTCCAGCTCTTGAAGCTTCCCGACGGCACCGTGAAGGTGCTGGTCGAGGGGCTCGAGCGTGCGCGCGTGTCCAAATACACCGATCGCGCCGACTATTACGAGGCGACTGCCGTTGCGCTCGCCGATACCGATGCGAAGTCGGTCGAGGCGGAGGCGCTGGCGCGCTCGGTCGTCTCCGATTTCGAGAGCTATGTGAAGCTCAACAAGAAGATCTCGGCCGAGGTCGTCGGCGTCGTGCAGGCGATCACCGATTTCGCCAAGCTCGCCGACACGGTTGCCTCGCATCTCGCCGTGAAGATCGCGGATCGCCAGGGCATCCTGGAGACGCTGTCCGTCACCACGCGCCTGGAGAAGGTGCTGGGCCTGATGGAGAGCGAGATCTCGGTGCTGCAGGTCGAGAAGCGCATCCGCTCGCGCGTCAAGCGCCAGATGGAGAAGACCCAGCGCGAGTACTATCTCAACGAGCAGATGAAGGCGATCCAGAAGGAACTCGGCGACGACGATGGTCGCGACGAGCTCGCCGATCTCGAAGAGAAGATCTCCAAGACCAAGCTCTCCAAGGAAGCGCGCGAGAAGGCGCAGCATGAATTGAAGAAGCTGCGCCAGATGTCGCCGATGTCAGCGGAAGCGACCGTCGTGCGCAACTATCTGGATTGGCTCTTGTCGATCCCGTGGAACAAGAAGTCCAAGGTGAAGAAGGATCTGGAGCAGGCGCAAGCCATCCTGGACTCCGATCACTACGGGCTCGAGAAGGTCAAGGAACGCATCGTCGAGTATCTCGCGGTGCAGTCGCGCGCCAACAAGCTGACCGGGCCGATCCTGTGCCTCGTCGGACCTCCCGGCGTCGGCAAGACCTCGCTCGGCAAGTCGATCGCGAAGGCGACGGGGCGCGAATTCGTGCGCGTCTCGCTCGGCGGCGTGCGCGATGAAGCCGAGATCCGCGGTCACCGCCGCACCTATATCGGCTCGATGCCCGGCAAGATCATCCAGTCGATGCGCAAGGCGAAGTCGTCCAATCCGCTGTTTCTGCTGGACGAGATCGACAAGATGGGCGCCGATTTCCGCGGCGATCCGTCGTCGGCTCTGCTCGAGGTCCTCGATCCCGAGCAGAACGGAACGTTCAACGACCACTATCTCGAGGTCGACTACGATCTGTCCAACGTGATGTTCATCACGACCGCGAATACGCTCAATATTCCGGGCCCGCTGATGGACCGCATGGAGATCATCCGGATCGCGGGCTACACCGAGAACGAGAAGGTCGAGATCGCGCGCAAGCATCTGATCCCCAACGCGGTGTCCAAGCACGGCCTGGACTCCAAAGAGTTCTCGATCGACGACGACGCGCTGCTGCTTCTGATCCGCCGCTACACCCGCGAAGCGGGCGTGCGCAACCTGGAGCGTGAGCTCTCGACACTCGCCCGCAAGGCGGTGAAGGAGCTGATGATCTCCAAGAAGAAGGCGGTCAAGGTCACCGAGAAGACTCTGGAAGAGCTGCTCGGCGTGCCGAAGTACCGCTTCGGCGAGATCGAGAGCGAGCCGCAGGTCGGCATCGTCACTGGCCTTGCCTGGACCGATGTCGGCGGCGAGTTGCTGACGATCGAGGGCGTCATGATGCCGGGCAAGGGCAAGATGACGGTCACCGGAAACTTGCGCGACGTCATGAAGGAATCGATCTCGGCGGCGGCGTCCTATGTCCGCTCGCGCGCGATCAACTATGGCGTCGAGCCGCCGCTGTTCGACCGGCGCGACATCCACGTGCACGTGCCGGAAGGCGCGACGCCGAAGGACGGTCCGTCCGCGGGCGTGGCGATGGCCACCGCGATCATCTCGGTCATGACCGGCATCCCGGTCCGCCACGATGTCGCGATGACCGGCGAGATCACGCTGCGCGGTCGCGTGCTGCCGATCGGTGGCCTCAAGGAGAAGCTGCTGGCTGCGGCCCGCGGCGGCATCAAGACGGTGCTGATCCCCGAGGACAACGCCAAGGATCTCACGGAGATTTCCGATGCGATCAAGGGCGGCATGGAGATCATCCCGGTCTCCCGCCTCGACGACGTCGTCGCGAAAGCGCTGGTGAAGAAGCCGGTGCCGATCGTCTGGGAAGAGGACACCAAGGTGACGGTGAAGCCGGACGGCGACGAAGCCGCCGGCGGTCTGACCGCTCACTAAGGCTCATTGATAGATGATAAAACGGCGCCTCCGGGCGCCGTTTTTGTTTGTGGCGAGGAGAGGAGGCAATGCAGGTCGACGGGCAATGCCATTGCGGCAAGATCACCTACGAGGCCGAGATCGACCCAGAGGCGGTTTCGGTCTGCCACTGCACCGACTGCCAGACGTTGACCGGCTCGCCGTTCCGGGTGACCGCGATCTGCGCCAAGTCCGATGTCCGCCTGACCGCCGGCACGCCAAAGCTCTACGGCAAGCGCGGCGACAACGGCCGGATGCGCTTTCAGCACTTCTGTGCCGACTGCGGTTCCCCGCTGTTCACCAGCGGCGAGGGCGACCAGGCCGACGATTGGGGCATCCGCTGGGGCAGCATCCGCCAGCGCGACCGATTACGGCCCTCCAGGCAGATATGGTGCCAGTCGGCGGCGGTGTGGATCGACGCCGTGCCGCTGTTGCCGGGGCGGCCGCAGGATTGAGGTCCAGGAAATGAAGTTCCGCGCTTGCCCGTCCGGGGCCTGTGAGGCTAAAGAGGCGGCCGGGGGCGGTTAGCTCAGCTGGTTAGAGCATCTCGTTTACACCGAGAGGGTCCGCGGTTCGAATCCGTGACCGCCCACCACTAAATCCCTGATTATACGGCGTTTTCTTTTCCTTCTTGGCGCCGATCCTGGCGAGATCTCGCTGATTCAATCGAACTTCAATAGAAAATAGCCTGCGTTGGCAGTGCGTCTGCAGCTGTTGCATGACGAAGTCGATCGCCAACGCGACATCGGCGAGGTACTCGGGGTCAAAGGCCTCATAGTTGTCGGTGGTGCGCGAGCCCTCGCGGACGGCATGCCCCATCCAGATCGAGCGCTGCTCCCGGGACACGCCACGGCAAGTGCGGCGGATCGTGGTCGCCATGAAGTGGCGGAATGAACCCGGAGTGAACTTCGTGACGCCGGCGGCCTCTACGGCCGTGCGGAAGCCCTTCTTGAGGCTCATGACCCGCTCGCCCTGGAACACCAGCAAGGCGTCCGGCGCCGGGTTCACGCCGGCTTGCAGGGCCGCGTTACGCGCCTGCGCGTCCGCCCTGGCCCAGTGATCGAGCCAACCACCGAGGCACTGGGTTTCGACGATGGTTGCTCTTCGTTTGTTGGTCTGCAACCGGTTCGGCGGGTTGAGATTGATCAGGCCATGATCGCGCTGGAATGTCGGGTTGAAGTCAAAGATCGCCTCGGGGCGGGCCCAGGTGTTGAGCGCAATGATCGCGTAGCGGAACAGATGCTCATGCCTGAGAGCGTCGAGAACGTCCGCAACCTCCTCTAGACTGTGCGTTGAGTGCCGCGGCTTCGAGGGTGGGATCTTCAGCTCCTCGGCGATGCGGGCGCGCTTGTAGACGAACTTCGGCGCATGCGTCATTAGCGCGGTCTCCACGTCCTGCCCAAACGTGTCCTTGCGCAGTTTGACTTCGGTCATCTCATGAAAAGCGGCGGAGAGCACGTCGAGGCGGCGCTCGATCGAGGCCGGGGTATGTTTGAGGGTCTCCCGTATCCACTTCGCGAAGCCGAGTTGCCGAGCCGGTGTCCAGAATGACACCGTGGCGAGCGGCTCCTTGACGTGCTCGAGATATTGCTTCGCGAGCTCGCAGGCGCGCTCGGCATCCGGCGTGGAGCGGATGGTCTGCGCGTGACCGTCGAGATAGTTGGTTAAGGCTGCGACGGTGAGGACTTGATCAGGGCCAGGGACGGCGGCCCCTTTGGTTGCCGGCGCTGCGAGGATGAGCGCGGCGAGCGCAACTTTGGCCTCTTCCCAATCCGCTGTCCTAAGAGAGCGGCGGCGGACGATGCCAGCTCCGGGGTCATACCTGCAGGCATAGATGATGTTGCCACGTTCTGGATGGGGACGATCGAGGTACCAGCCGTCAAGCTCGAAACGCTCGGTGTCGGTGATGCCGGCTGCTCCAACGGCTGGATCTGATCGGCGGCGCATTGCGCTTTCCTCAAATAGGTTCGGTCGACGTAGTTCTGCACCTGGCTGGCCGTATAGCAAGGTCCATCGCGGAACGCGTAGAACTCGATCAACGAGTTCTTGCGCGCCCGCCGCAGCTCCTTGGCTGTTAGCATGGGCCAGCGGGCTAACACGTCCGCCTCCGGCAAGTAGTCCGAGAATGCAAGCGCGTCCGTCATGAGCGCGCCGCCTCGCGCTGCTCATCGCCAACCACCACCTTGTCGTGGTCGCCGACAAAGATGCGCACGGTGCCGTCGGGTGTGATTTCGATATTGCGGACCGGGAGACCGGAAGACCGAACGGACCGGATTGTGCGCGCGATCTCGCTCGGTCGGACGCGCCAAGTACCTTGGCTCATTCGACGACCTTTCATCAAATCTGATGGCGGATCCGCAGCTCTGCGAGACTTAGCAGTTTTCGGCCTGGTTACAAGGTTTGCGACCTCACATTTCGATTATGGTGGATTGCTGTTTCCTGTTTCCCCCCACAAATGCGCAAGGCCCGCCAGAGCGGCGGGCCTGTACTGTGTGATGTTGGCGCGATCAGCGCGCGTGTGCATTTTCTGGGGAACTAATTGCCCAGGTTCGGCATCATGTAGTCGAGCAGGAGTGCGTTGGGTGGCTTCAGAAGGCAAGATTGTCATCCTGGTTGTCGAGGACGATCAGCAGCTGCAGGGCGTCCTGGAAGACGTCCTCGGCGAGAGCGGCTTTGAGACTGCGATCACCGCTTCAGGCGAGGAGGCGGTCACGCTCCTTAAGGGAAACGCGGCCGCGTACCGCGCACTCGTCGCGGACATCGGCCTGCGCGGAAGAATGACCGGATGGGAAGTTGCGACCAGAGCGAGACAGATCGACCCGGACTTGCCGGTTGTGTATCTCACCGGAAGTCACGCGAACGAATTTCAGGATCGAGCGGTGCCCTATAGCGCCCTGCTGCGGAAACCAGTCGAACCGGATCATTTGGTCGAGGCCATTTCCCAACTCGTGACGCGGCCGGACCAGGCATCGCGCCTCGACGGGTAATGAAAAAGAGGCCGCCCGCTAGGGCGGCCTCTTCGTGTTCGGCGCGACCAGCGCGTGGCGACCCACGGCTGGCCGACGCGCGGTTGTGAATACGTCGGATAAACACGGTTTTCGCGCGCCCGTGCGGTGGTCCGCATGGCACGATCGCCGCTCGAACGATTCGACGGAGAATAGGCATGGAAGATGACGGTGTGAACTTCAGCTGGAACGACGATGATGGGGCCGTAGTGGTGCAACACCAAGACGCGATCGCGGTCTATTCAAATCCCAGGGGCGACGTGGTGATCCGGCGTCAGCATCGCTGGGATGAGGACGAGGATACGGTGATCGTCATCACCAGGAGCCAGGCTCCGGCAGTGATCAAGGCAATCGAGAAGGTTTTGGCTGAGGAGTAACGAATCAGAGAACCGGCTCAGCCGCCGAAACAGGTGTTTGCGCTCTCAACGCCTGCTCATATGCTTCAGAAACTTGATCGCAGTTGAGGAAGTCTGGATCAACCAGTCTCAAGCGGGGCTCATGCGAGCCGGCCAACCCCTCGGCTGGCATAAGCAGCATCTGATCATCCATGACGGCGACAAGAAATTGGCAGCGCTGGAAGTCTTCAACGAGGCGGCCGATCGGTGGCAGGACGAATTGCAAGCGGCGGGCCTTCTCGAAGACCGGTTCGTCTCCAACGACTGAGCCCGCCGGGCAAACCGGCGGGCCAGGCGGTCAACGCGCCGCGGCGACGCGCTCGGCGTCCATCATCATGGCGTCCAGCGCCTTGGTGAGGTTTGCGTTCGTCAGTTCGGTCGCTGCGGCCATCGTCTTCATCAGCATGGCAAGCGACATCGAGTACTGCGCGACTTCGCGGTCGCGAGTCTCATGGTGCAGATAACCGCGCCATCGCGAAATTCGAAGCTCGGTACCGTCGCTTCGTCGACCTCGTGGGCAGGCGTAGCGATGTGGGTGGTGCGCTTCGCGCGACGATCTGATTTTGAAGTGGAACGCATCGCAATTTCCTTCCATCAAAAAGACGGCCAGCGTTTTGCTTCCCGCGCGCTGGCCGGACGCGGGTAAACAAGTCGTTGGTCTCCTTGGGAAGGTCGGCCCTGCGAAAGCCGCGCCGCTGCACGAGCGGCGATCAAAGCATTCCACCGCCTCACGTCACGGTCAACGAAAAAGGGTATGCAGATACATGCACCACTTTAGTGCATTCTACGCGAGGGAAACTTCTTTGGCGCCTGCAGGTTTGCGTGCATGAGCGCATCAAGCACTGGCGACAAGCGAGCCATGAACATCCTGCGAGAACTGCACGCTGCCGAGAAGGAACTGGTCGGCAGGGGCGCCGTTTTGACCGACGGCAAGGCTGGCACGATTGACGGCGTTTTCCTCGACGACGAGCATGGACTCCGCATCTCGATCGCTGGACACGAAGGTCGATGGCCGATCTCGACGGTGAAGCACATCGAAAACTGATCATCTCGCGCGTGATGGGGCTGGTGACACTTCATGATGCAGTACATTTCAGGTGCGAAACCATCGACCCCCACGGCTCTCGGCTTCCTGTGCGAGCTTAAGCCACTCGGCGGCCAGGCGCTGCCAGTCTTCCTTGTCTAGCGTGCTAGTCGCCTTCTCCGCCAAGTTGAGGCAATCCTTGGCTTCATTACGGAAGAGTTCTGCGTCTGTTACGGCCATGGTGCAAGGGTAACGCACAAAACAGGGCGAAGTTGAAGGCCCGCGCCTTCGGTCCCTGGCCCTCAACCTGGCCCCCGGCCGCCAAGGGACCTGACGCCTCGCTATATTGGCGCACTCTTTGAGCGCCACCATCCTTAGGAACCGAGATCGTGTCCACTGTTTCTTTTTTGGCATTATTCCCGAGGGAGTTTTCCATGGCGAAGACGAATTGCCTGATTGTACGAGCCGTCGGAAGCCAACTAGACCAGCTGCGCGGAGAGGCATCGCGCATTTCACGAGAAAGCAAGGCGCGTCGACGTTGGGACGCGGTTTGCTTTGAGACTGCGAGGCAGGCCCGCCAGCGTGAACCGGCGGGCCCCTGGTCGCTGATCTAGGGGCGGTGGCCGGCCGATCCACGACATCCATCAAGCAAACTGTCCTCAAGGTCTAGAAATAGAAGACCAGGGGCAGGAAGACATATGACCACCATGCTAAGCCGGCCAATCCGGCCACGACGAGCATATCCGCGTCGGTCACGGGGGATCTCCGAGAGCAGTTTCGATTACCCTCCAACCAACGAGCGGCAGTGCGCGTTTCAATCGCGCACCAAACATACTTCAAAGGGGGAACATTTTTATGCCAGCCGCCGAGATCACTGCGCGCGGCGTCGGCGCATTGCTCATGGAACCTGCTCCCTCATGCTCTGCCTGCGGTCATCTGCTCGATACGGTGCTTCTCGCCGATGACGGTCCTAATCATGATATCGACCATCTGGCTAGCAGCATCGGCGCCGATAAGGGTCGCATGCTCGGTAAGAGGCCGCCGGCAAGGCCTTCAGCGCCGGTCGATCGATCTCGTCGAACAATTGCCGGCGCGTCACGCCGAGCCGGCGGATCGGGCGCTCGTCATTGAGCCTGTGCAACATCGCGCCGATCGCTGCATTGAGCTCGGCAAGGCTGTGGAAGATGCGGTGGCGCAAGCCACCGATCAGCCAGCGTTCGATCACCAGCACCGCCTGCTCGACCTTGGCCTTGTCGCGCGGACGACGCGGTCGCGCCGGCAGAATGGCCGTGCCGTAATGCGCCGCCATCTCGGCGTAGTGCTTCTACGATCCGCAGATCAACCGCAGCTACGCCTTGATCACGGCGGTCTTGGTATTGTCGGGTACGACCAGCGCCGGCACGCCGCCGATCGCCTCGAACGCGCCGACATGACCGCTGATCCAGTCGGCCAGTCCTTGCGTCCAGGTCGCCTGCGCGTAGGTGAAGCCCGAGGCGCCCAGCACTGCGACAAAGATCTGCGCGTTGCGGATCTCGCCGGTCAGTCGGTCGACCACCGGCACGCCGTCGCCCGCATAGTCCACGAACAGCTTGTCGCCGGCGGCATGGGATTGGCGCATCGTCACCGACAGACGGCTTTCCCAGGCCCTGAAGAGCTCACAGAAGCGGCTATAGCGTAGCCATGCGGCTCGCTGGCGATGTATTCCTCCCAGAGGATCGACAGCGTCACATGCTTGCGCTTGAGCTCGCGGTGAATGGCCGCCCAGTCCGGCTCCGCGCGTCGCCTCTGGCCTGGTTTGGCTCCGGCGCCTGCAAACAGCCGCTCCTCCAGAACCGTATCCGCGACCTCGTCTGCAAGCGGCCAGCTCAGCCCTGCCGCTTCGAACCGCCGGATCGTCAGCCGCACCGTCGAGGGCACGGCCCCGACCCGCCGCCCGATCTCCCGGATCGAAAGCCCCGCCGCCTTCAGTCTCATCACCTCGCGCACATGGCGCATCGCAAGCCTCCCCATCGGCATCCGATCCACTCCTTCCAAAAGCCGAAAGGAGGGGACCTATCAGAGCCAGAAGAGGCCGCTTCGCCCCGGGCGATTTCATCCCGGAATAGTGGGCGATTTCATCTCGGAACGGCGGGCGATTTCAAATCGGAATGGTGGGCGATTTCATTTCGGAATGGTGGTCGATTTCGCCCGGAATACTGGAGGGTTCAAATAGGTCCCGCGTCGCAGATCTCGCCGCAAGTCCAGCGCGGGACCTATTTGAAGCTGGATTGAACGAAGCCGCGTCTTGTGAGCGCGGACCTATGGGGGCTCGATCTAGGCGCCGGTAGGCGCGATTGACCCGATGTCGGGCCCGCGAGCGATTGTGGCCGCAGATTGTCGCTGATGTTGGCAGCAAAGGATGCCGCCGTCGATAGCGTCGAACGGCGCGTCAAGCCCAGGCGGCTGACTATCGCCCGTTCGCCGGGCGTTGTGAGCGTGCTTGATCGTTCCGACGGAGAACGTCGGCAGGGCAGCATGTGCAGTGGGAGCGAACAAATCGAGGTCGTCGGTCATGATGTGTCGCAGCGAGGTGCTGCGCGTCGCTGCGCTGGCGCACGCGGCACAGGCCCAATCTCGACCATGCGGCCTCCGCAGATGGGGCATAAGTCGAGGCGGTGACCAAGCAGGATGGCGCAGCGCTCACGATAGTTGACAGCTTCGGCAGGCGGAGGTGGCTGCGGCGCCTCAAGCGCCGCTCGGATGCGCGCGAGTTTGGCGGCGCGGCAGGCGTTCGCCAGGAAACCAAAATGACGGATGCGGCGAAACCCCTTCGGCAATATGTGGAGCAGAAAGCGACGAAGGAACTCCTCAGTGTCGAGCGTCATCACTTTGGATTTGTTGCCAGCGCGATAATCCTTCCACCGGAAGCGGACGTGGCCCTCGTCACAGGTAAGGAGCCGGCCGTTGGCGATCGCAACGCGATGGGTGTAGCGCCCGAGATAGGCCAGAACCTGTTCTGGTCCGCCGAAGGGACGCTTGGCGTAGACGACCCACTCGACTTTGCGGAGGGCGTTTAGATGGCGGGCGAATGCCGCTGGCTCGACGAGGTGCGCGAGATGGCCGAAGAACTGGAGCTTGGTGCCATTGAACGCCGCCTGCAGGCGCTCCAGGAACAGCCGACGATACAATCGTGACAGGACGCGAACGGGAAGGAAGAAGCCGGGGCGACAATGAACCCAGCTTCCATCAGGGGCGATCCCGCCGCCTGGCACGAGGCAATGGGCATGCGGATGATGCGTTAGGGTCTGGCCCCAGGTATGGAGAATGGCGATCATCCCGGTCTCGGCACCGAGATGCTTCGGGTCGGCGCTGATGAGACGGATCGTCTCGGCTGCTGCCTTGAGCAGGATGTCGTAGACCACCGTCTTGTTCTGCAGCGCGATGGCGGCCACCGGCGCCGGCACGGTGAAGACGACATGGAAATAGGGGACCGGCAGCAGGTCGGCCTGGCGCTCGGCGAGCCATTGGGCGCGCGCGAGCGCTTGGCACTTTGGACAGTGCCGATCGCGACAGCTGTTATAGGCGACGCGGACCAGGCCGCAGTCGTCGCACCGCTCGACGTGGCCGCCGAGCGTCGCTGTGCGACACGCCTCGATGGCCGCCATCACACGGCGCTGATCGGAGGACAGCCGAGGCCCCTGCGCGGCACGGAACGCGCCGCCGTGGCGGCGGAGGATGTCCGCCACCTCGAGCACGGGGCGCATATGCGCAGCTCAGTTGGGTGGGATCACCCTAACGGAGAGTCCATCGAATGGGCTGGTCGTGCGGGCGAGCAGATTGGTCGCAACCTGAGCGTAGCGCGCGGTCGATCCCAGGTCGGCATGTCCGAGCAGAACTTGAATGATGCGAATGTCGATCCCGCTTTCCAGGAGATGGGTCGCAAACGAGTGCCGGAGCGTATGGACAGTAATCGGCTTGGCAAGCCGAGCGCGGCGGCGGGCGGCGCGGCAGGCCGCCTGGACGCAGCGGACGCTGACATGTTCACTTGGGTCTTGGCCTGGAAATAGCCACAGTCCCGGCCGGGCTCGCATCCAGTACGTACGTAGAATCTCCAGCAGTCGCGGAGAAAGCATCGCGTAACGATCCCTGCCGCCCTTGCCGTTCTCGATGTGGATCAACATTCGCTTGCTGTCGATCGAGCTCACCTTCAGGCGGACGACTTCACTAACCCGTAAGCCAGCCGCATAAGCCGTCGCCAGCACGACGCGATTGCGCACCCCTGTAACCGCGTCCAGGAAGCGCTCGATCTCTTCGGCACTAAGCACGAGCGGGAGCTTGTCGGGCTTCTGGCCACCGATGATCCGCTCGAATGCCTCCGTCTGCCCGAGTGTGACGCCGTAGAAGAACCGCAGCGCGCAGGCCACCTGATTGATGTGGGACCACGAACGCTTTTGACCGATGAGATGCAGTTGGTAGGCGCGGACCTGCTCGAAACTCAACCGGTCCGGGGCGTAGCTAAAATGGCGGCTAAACTTTGCGATCGCATAGATATAGGATTGTTGAGTCGACGGCGACAGATTGCGGACCGTCATGTCCTCGATCATGCGCTGCCGAAGAGGGCTCATCGTAGCCATCTGGGTCTCCTGTCTTGAGAGGGGTGGTGCGAAGACCAACATCCTCTCAGACAGGACACCTCAGTTCAGCAGGCTTGCCCCCACTCCCGCGTAGCGGGTTCGTTCAATCAGCATTAAGGTGAAGAACCGCAGCCATCCGGCGATGGAGCGCGAGCTATGACGCGGGACCGAAGCCCCGCGTCCGTCGTTGGTCGCGCCGCTCATCTCGCGGGCAACTGCGCCATCCTGATCTCGTTGATCGAGTCCGCCAGCGCCCCCAAAAAGCATTGATGCCAGTCCTCATCCTCAGACACCTCCCACGCGGTCAAGCTGGCGACATAGCGGCTCAAATCGATGACGCCCGCGATCATGGTCGGCTTTGAATGCAGGAGCACGTTCGCATGCAGCGCGAGAGCCTGACTCTGTTCGCTGCTGATTTCGTCGGCGCATAAAATTCGGTACCGTCCCCTAGCTTCGCCGAAATAGACACAGCTGCATCATAGTGCGCCGACAACTCGCGGTGACGATCGATTAAGTCAAAGATCGGATCGACCCGGCGTATGGCGGAAGGCTAGGTCGTTCGGTCGTCATGCAATTGCTCCTGCTAAAATGTCTTTCGAACCAGAGACTGGACGCCGCCTTAACTCGCGCGACGACTCCATACGCCCTATTGGCATTAAGGCTCGCCAATGAAACGCCGCGCCGTTGGCTTGCCCACAGCCCGACGGGACCGCCCATCGGGCTTGTGTGGACCGGCCACACCATCGTCCGCCCAACTCGATTCGGTTCAATGCCGAAGACGATGACGGCAGCACCAACGCAGCGGCTTCGCCTGAAAGCCCGCTATCTGGACTACATGAACGAGCCGTCATCAAGGTCGACGTTTGTCCTTTACAATTCCCCTTCGCAAAACTAATGCCAAAGCAAAATGGAGCGGCCGTTAAGAAAAAAAGAAAACGAGCGACTAATTGGCGTCACGTCCGCCAGAATGGTGACGACTGGAATCTGACCGGCGCGAGACCTCCGCAAAACCTAAGAGCCGCCCCGGCGGGAGCGGCTCTCTTTCTAAGATTGGCTGGATTATCGCTGGCCTTACGGCTTCATTGAGCCCTGCACACTGGTGTAGACGGCATAGAGCGACGTCGAGCCGCAGATGTATAGCCGGTTTCGTTGCTGACCGCCGAAACACAGATTGGCGACTGTTTCCGGGATGTGGATCTTGCCCAGCAGTTCGCCGGCGGGAGTATAGCAACGCACGCCGTCCTCATTCGGGTCGCCCCAGC
This sequence comes from Bradyrhizobium sp. STM 3561, assembly GCF_045571455.1. Lineage (NCBI taxonomy): Bacteria > Pseudomonadati > Pseudomonadota > Alphaproteobacteria > Hyphomicrobiales > Nitrobacteraceae > Bradyrhizobium > Bradyrhizobium sp. STM 3561. The sequence goes on along the minus strand of NZ_CP120695.1, from coordinate 3,345,780 downwards.
CGACGGAAAGCCAAACTCGGCCATCGGTGTCAGTGCGCACGCCATCCGTAATGCTGGGCTTCGGCATGTCGGCAAATACCTTGCTGTTCGACACCTTCCCGGCGCTCACATCCAAGTCGAACGAGCGGATCTGCGACGGATTGTTGGGCCCGTCGGTGAAGCCGGTGTCGATGACATAGAGCTTCTTCTCGTCGGGCGAGAGCGCAATGCCGTTTGGCTCAACGAAGTCATCGACCACAACTTTGATATCGCCCGACTTCGGATCGACGCGGTAGACGTTGTGCTTTTCCTGCTCCGGCTCGGCCTTGATGCCCTCGTAATAGCCGCCGATGCCGTAGATCGGATCAGTGAACCAGATCGCACCGTCGGAGGTGACAACGGCATCGTTCGGCGAGTTCAATCTCTTGCCGTTGTACTTGTCGGCGATAATGGTGATCGAGCCGTCGAGTTCGGTCCGTGTGACCCGTCGCCCGCTGTGTTCGCAACTGATCAGGCGTCCTTCGCGATCGATGGTATTGCCGTTCGAATTCATCGACGGCTGGCGGTACACGCTGACGTGACCGTCATCTTCACAAAACCGCATGATGCGGTTGTTGGGAATGTCGCTGAAGAGCACGTAACGCCCGGCCGCGAAGTAGACCGGGCCCTCGGCCCAGCGGAACCCGGTTGCGACGCGCTCAACCGCCATAGTGCCGGCGAAGGCCGGGAAATCGGGAGGCCCGAACGATGGTGGCCCCTTCTTGGCAGACTCCAGATGGGAGTCCGGATAGCGGCCGCCGGGCAGGGGCCCCAAGGGCAACGGCTCGCTCGCCGTTGTTGGAGCACCCGTTTGGCCGAGCGGCGGCGCGGTCGCCGCGGAGGCCGCCTTCACGCTCACGGCGGTTGTAGCGAGAGCTGCAGCACCCTTGATGATGTTGCGGCGATCGAGGATCTGCTTGTGGGGAATGGACAGTAGAGTTGTCATGGTTTCCTCCCATCGATGGGATGATCAAACAACCCCCAGAAGGACCGAGTTCCAAAATTAGATGGCCTCTGCTCGAGCGCGCCCTGCCGACAGTTGCCCGAATTCGCTCGCCAGCACACACAGACCTTTTGCGAACGACTGCTCGGGGAATTCGGCTACACGTCGGAGGGCCGACATTTGCGCGCGAATGAATGTAGCAAGGGCCCCGACGCTATGCTCGTGGGGGCCCTTCAAGATCATCAGGCACTGGTACATCCGCCGGCCTTCGATCTAGATGTCGCCGATTACTGCATCCGATCTGGTGCAGACTGTGACAAGGTTGCGGCATGACGGTGATCGCGATCCGCTCGAAAGCGCTCGGCTGCCAACTCGCACTTGCGCCGGTCCGCGCGCCGCCTGCGTTCGGCCGCAAACGACTTGTGCGCCTCGAAGTGCGAGATGATTTTCTCGATCTCGGCGCCGTCCAGCGTGCGCTTGATGCACAGCGCTGTGGAAAGCACGATCACGACATCGCCATAGGGCATCAACAGGTCACGCGCGACGAAATCGCAGTGCGCGAGAAAACTATCAATTGCTTCCTCGCTCTTGCAGAACAGCAGGGCCAGTTCGCGCGCCTGCCGCAGATCGTCGGCAGGCACGACAGGCTCACCGTCGAGCAGCATGCGCTCCGCCCCCCGGCCGGCAAGGAGTTCGATCCATTCGGCGTAGACGTTGGCAAAAACATCAGCCACAGAGCGACGATCTTCGCCCGGTTGGCGCATCTCCGAAGCAGCGCCTCGCACACATTCGGCTCAAAGGTGATGGCTTTTGGGACAGTCTGGCTGCCAAAAAGACATCGCTTGCGCTTGTACTACTTTAAGCGTTGAATTCATTGTGATGCTACGGCGCTGCTGAACGCAATGCATTCGGTCGCGGCGATCACCGACTGGTGTCTGCACCCCTCGCCGAGGTCAGGAGTCGAGCTGCACGGATGAGGCCGCTTCGGCAAAGGCCGCAGCAGACTGCATATTGGATGTAGTTCCCGCGATACGATAAGGGAGGGACAACAATGACAGTCAGTACCAGGCGCCTTACCTGTGTTGCCGCACTTGCCGCGATGGCTGCTGCATCACCAGCTTGGGCGATCGCGCCGTCAGAGATCAATGCCGCTCGCATCGAGGCGGCCGAGCAGGATCCAAACGATTGGTTGACCTATCACGGCGGCTACAAATCGTATCACTACAGCGGACTCGATCAGATCAATGCTGGTAACGTTCAAAACCTTGAAGTCGCCTGGATCCATATGCCCGGGCGCTCCACGCGCGGTCTGCAGTCGATGCCGCTCGCAGCCGATGGCGTGCTGTATTATTCGGGTTCCTATAGTCGCGTCTACGCGCTGGACGGCGCAACTGGGAAGATGATCTGGTCGCACTTCCCGCAGCTCGACGAGGAACTCGTCGCGATGCAGACGCACTCACCATACAATCGCGGCGTCGCGCTTGGCGACGGCAAGGTTTTCGTCGGCACCGTCGACGGGCATCTCATTGCGCTCGACATGAAAACTGGCAAGGAGGTGTGGAACACACGCCTGGTCGACTCAAAGAAGCTCACGGTCGGCTTCACGGGCGCGCCGCTGGTGGTGAAGGACACCGTCATCATCGGCAGCCAGGGCGGCGAATGGACCTCGCGCGGTCCGCTGTTCGGAGTCGATATCAAGACGGGCAAGAAGAAATGGGAATTCTTCACCGTCGCCGGCACCGAAGACGCCAAGGCCACCTGGGGCAATGAATCTTGGCGCACCGGCGGGGGTGGCGCATGGATGCCCGGCACCTACGATCCTGAAACCAACACCATCTGGTGGGGAACGGCCAATCCTGCACCGCTTTACGACTGGTCTGGCACGGACTGGAAGAACAGCGGACCGCGGCCAGGCACCAACCTCTATACTACCTCGGTCATCGCGCTTGATCCTGATACCGGCAAGCTGAAGTTCTACCACCAGGAGCTGCCACACGATGCGTGGGACTTCGACTCTGCGGTCGGTGAGTTCGTGATGATCGACCGCGACGGTCGCAAGCTCGTCGTGCATCCCAACAAGGGTGGCTTTGTGTTCGTCTACGACCGCGCCAATGGGAAGGTGCAGAACGTGTGGCGGATCGCGAAGAATATCAACTTCGTCAAGGATATCGATTCGAAAACCGGCGAACTGATCGGCCGGCGCGATCTGTCTCTCGGGAAAGCGAGCGAGCCGCTCTGTCCGGCGATCGCCGGCGGCGTCAGCTGGAACTCTGGCGCCTACAGCCCGAAGACAGGCCTGTGGTATAAGCTCGCGCAGGAATGGTGCATGGATGTGGACGTGATAAAGACCACGCCAATCACCGAGCCGATGGCGCAGCTCAATATCGGCGCGAATTTCAAGCTCGTTCCGCCGCCAGACGGAGCGGCGCGCGGTCATCTTGATGCACGTGATCCCGTGACTGGTGCGAAGAAATGGGAGGTCAATTTCGACGAGCCTCCGCTGGCGAGCGTGCTTGCGACAGCGGGCAATCTGGTGTTCGTACCTGACTCGCGTGGTGTGCTGCGCGCCTACAATGCGGAGACCGGACAGGAACTGTGGTCTCATTTCAATGGCGTCGGTCACAATGGCGGCATCATCAGCTACAGCGCCGGCGGCAAGCAATACATCGCAGTGCCGGCCGGTTGGGGCGGCATGGTGGCGGACGAGTTCCCGGCCCTTTTCGGCGAACCCTTTACGAGCATGCCGAAGGACGCCGGTGCGCTCGTTGTCTTCACGCTGAAGCAATAAGAATGGTGGGGGAGAGGCGGGGCGCAGTCGCCCCTGCCTCTGCGGTCCAGATGCCAATGTTGAAGTCGATTCTTCTCATCGCCGGCATTGCGTTGTCATTGCCCACCGGCCTCTACGCGCAGGAGAGCCAGGCTCCCAAGCAGGATCAATCGGCCCGCGAAACCGATATCGAGGGCGGGACGATGTTCGCGACCTCGTGCGGCTTCTGCCACGAAAACGGCGGCCGCGCCGCCGGCAAAGGGCCGAAGCTCGCGGGCACGGCGCGCAGCGACGATTTTATCGTGGAGCGGATCAAGAAGGGCAAGCCCGGTGCCATGCCCGCCTTCGGAGGCGCCTTTTCGGAGAGCCAGATCATGGCGATCCTGGCCTACATCCGAGGTCTGGAGGAATGAGGCCGGAGATGCGCCAGGCCGTTTTCGCAAGTCTTTTGATCCTGCTCGGAGCCACCGATGCCGGCGCGCGCTCGCTGGAGGCGATTCGTACACGCGGCGCGCTCACGCTTTGCGCACACCCCAATGCGTTGCCGTTTGCCAGCAAGCGCGATGTCGACCCCGGATTCCAGGTCGAGATCGCCCGGGAGTTGGCGAAGCAGTTGAAGGTCGCGCTGGAGCAGAACTGGGTGGTCAACAGCTTGCAGTACCGCCGCGCGGACTGCGACATCGTCATGGATGCGATCGCGCACCCGGCGGCGCTGGCGGAGGTGGGATTGCGCATGTCGCGGCCCTATCAGCGCAGCGGGGTCGCGTTGGCCGTGCGCGCCGCCTCCGGGGCAGCGTCACTCGCAGATTTGAGGCCAGGCCAGCGTGTCGGGGTACAGGTCGGCTCGATCGCCTCCATGACACTCAGCAAGCGAGGCGTGCAGACCTCACCGTTTGTCTTCGAGGATGAAATCATGGACGCGCTTGCCAAGAACGAGATCGACGCCGCGGCGGTTACACCCGCCGCAATTGGTTGGTTCAACCAAGTTCATCCCGATGCGCACGTGCGCCGCATTCCTGCTTTCGAAGACGATCCCGACTTGAACTGGAATGTCGCTGTTGGAATGGTCAGCCCAGACGAGAAGCTCACGCAGGGGCTCAATGGAGCCCTTGAAACATTGCTCGCCGACGGCACCCTCGCGCGGATCTACGCGCACTACAATGTCGAATTGCAGTCGCCGAAATGATCAGGGCTCCCGGCGCAAAAACTGGCGGAGCAACGGACAAGGCGACATCGCCGATGCGACTGCCCTTGGTGCTGCCACCAAAAATCGTAGCCAGTGCCACTCAGTAAGAGATTCGTATACGATCACAGCGCGTGCCGATGACGTCGTGGATGCGGGCGCCGTCCGAATCCCGGCCGTACCAGCTCAGCGTGTCATGACTAATGGTCAGTCTAAGAGAAAGGCTGGTGCTCCATAATCGGTCGCCAGTGCCGACGTGGGTTCCGTGAAGGGCTCCCGTCTTGCCGCTGAAGAAGCGCTCGGAGAGATCGTCCGGATTCCAAAGATTTGAGGTCACCGACCTGGATCCGGAAGAATTGGCCGCGTGACACGCGAAATGCTCGGGCATCGCGCGGGGGTACCACGACTTCGTGCGCTTTGGCCATCGTGCGCCGTGCCGATTCCAGCACAGACATATCGAGCCTGGGCATTGTGTTGGCCGGATCACGATTGTTGGTTTGGCGGCACGGCGTAACGCTGCGTCCGCGGGTGCACATGGGATCTTTGACGACTTATTTCGACCTCGGATCAACTCGGCAAAAGGACAGCTGATCACTTACAGCTTGTCCCTCGACCCTGACAGAAACAATCTATCGCATCGCTGCGAAAGCAACTGGAGGGCAACGATGAAGGACGAGCGCGTCTAGCCGTGTGGCATGCGCCGCGGCAGCCGGAATTCTCATTCGATGATGGTCACTGATGTCTCGACGTTCAACTTCGTCTCAAACAGCCCTCGCGCCCAAAGGAGTGCCAGCCTTCGGCATCACACCCTCGGGCGATTTCGCCGCAGTGCCGTTGGCCCGATGGCTCTGGCCCTTGCAGGTCGCCTCTGGGTCACGAGCGTCGCCATCTGCAACACTCGGCTGTCCGTCGACTTCCGGTATGCCCCGTTCGCGACCGAGGTCTGGTGGCGGTGCAATATGTCGCGAAGGGCCACTCCATCTGACTCGTCGTTTTCACGCACCCAGGGTCACGAGCGGAAAAACTCAAATTGAGCAGAACAGGTCCCCTCGTCATCCGTTAGCCAACGTGACAGCGGACATCCTGCGACTTCGCCCGCGGGCACAACAGCGGAAGTCAACCGTCGAAAAAAATCCCGGATTGGCAGGAGAGCGCTCGGCGACGCACCCGTCGATGGATGAGACGGGCTACCGACCTTAGCAACACCATGTGCTCTCGACCAAGGGTCTGCCGCATCGACAACTCCGCAGTCGAGTCTCTGATCGATGTTCAGCGGGCTTCACCGTCCCCAGCGCTCCTGCCACATCTTCTCGCCGATATTGCAGGGCACCCGCGGCTCTTTCTCCGCGACCGGTACGAGCCGATGCTCCGGCGTCCGGCCCGCCACCTCAAGCACGAGCTTGGCCCGGATCGCCTCCTTGAACTTGTCGCGGTCCTTGATCGATACGACGAAGGAGCCCGGTCCACCGATCACGCAGTCCTCGTAATACCAATCGAGATTCTCGATATCCATGCTCGATTGAGACGGCTCCTTCACCATGATCGGCAGGCCGTTGATGGTAATACCCTTCGCCAGCGCCGATTCACGCACGCCGGCGACCGGCTCGCCATTATTGTTCGGACCATCGCCGGAAATGTCGATGACCCACCGCAATCCGTGATAGGGATTTTCATCGAACAGCGGCATCGCGAATGCGATCGCCCCGGAGATCGAGGTGCGCGAGCCGCGGCGAACGGGCGCCTTCATGATTTCGTCGGCAACCGCATCGGCCGATTCCGGGCCGTCGATCACCCGCCAGGGAATGATGATCCTCTGGTCGCTCGATGCCGACCACTCGAAATAGGTCACGGCCACCTTGCTGGTCGGACCATTCTTCATCGTCTGAAGAAACTCTTTCGAGACGATCGCCTGCGCGTAACCTTCGCGCTGCACGGCAAGTTCGTCCAGATCCATGGAATAGGAGACATCGACGGCGATCACGAGTTCGAGGTCGACCGACGCGGCGGCTCGAGGGATGATGGTCAGCACCTGCCGCGCGCCGCTGGAAGGCACCGGCGCGCGGCCGCTCCATGGCTTGCTCTCAATTCACCTGAATAGAGCGCGGCTTGGCTTTCTCGGCGAACGGCAGCATGAGCGAGAGCACGCCGTCCTGGAGATCAGCAGCGATCTTGCCTTGGTCGATCTTGTTTGAAAGGCGGAAGCTCCTTGAAAAGTGGCCGACATTGTACTCGGTATAGAGGGGCTGCAGGCCCTGGTACTTGGAGAAGTCAAGCTTCCCATCGACCTTGAGCACACCATCCTCGACCCGGATGTCGACACTGTTCTTTTCGACTCCGGGCATTTCGAGGACTACGTTGAGCCCGTCCTTCGTCTCGTAAATGTCAGCATTCGGCACGAATATGCGGGCCGGGACAGTGGTCTCTTCCTTCTTCTCCAGCTCGCGCTTTTGTGCCAGCTGTAGTTCCCGTTTCGAAGCCATGTTGTGCCTCCTAGAACGCCTTGCTGCAGATTTGGGCGAGTGAGGGATGGTCATTGGTCATTGCGGTTCAAGCGATCTTGATGGTGCGCGGCTTGTCACTTTCCGCACGCGGAAGGAATAGCGCCAAGATGCCATCCCGATACTCGGCCTTGATTCCATCCGGCTCGATTTGCACCGGGAATGACATCGTCCGATCGAACTCGCCAGAGACGCGTTCCTGCCGGTGCAGGCTCACTTCCCCGGGGTATTCGACCGTTTTTCTGCCGAAGATGCGTATCGAGTTTTCCTTGGCCTGAATTTGCAGGTCATCCTTCTTAATACCCGCCAGTTCGACGATGGCCAGGATGTCGTCGCCCTGCTGAAAAATGTTGATTGGCGGGAAGGGGCCGCGGCTGGCAGTCAAATCTTGGAGCCAGTCGTTGGCCAGGGTCGCGTCAAGGGAGCGTTGAAGGTTGAGTAGCGTGTCGAACGGATCAGCAAATCCCATGATCATGTTTGAACCCCACAGTATTTGTTGGCGGGGCGAGGAAGGCATCACGGTCGCCCCTCTGTACTTTGATCTGGGTTGGTCTTTGGCACTTTCAAGAGGCAAGTGCTATCGCTGAACTGCTAGGAGAAAATTTTGGTACCAATAGCGGACTTTCGCACTTGCACCGGCCGTAAGGCCGCTTGCGGCCTCTCGCCCAGGCAAATCCATCGGGAGGAATGAGATATGACTGCAGACTCATTGGCTCAGGTCAAAATGGGGACGGAAGCCCTCGCTCTCTGCATTGCAGGAGTTCTGTGCGAACGCGATTCGGCGCTTCTGCCCGCATTCCGGGAGCGTGCTGAGCTGCTTCACCACGTTCTTGATGATCGCGGAGACCACGACGCGGCGGCAATGCTTGCCGCGTTCGGAAGAGCGCTGGATGATCCAGCATTCAAGCGGTCATGAGCTCGCGGCCACCAGAAGCCGTGCGTTCGAGGCAGGAACCTTGGCGTTGAAAATAAAGCATTCGACTTCCAGCTGCACTTACGAATCCACTAGCAAATGGGCGTAAGACCACCTGGGAGAAAGAAGGTGCGCGGTGTTCTCTCCTGGACAAGCGCCCTTATCGGCATGCTGTTTCCTCTAAAGGGCCATTTCGCCGGCGCTGGCGGATGCGCCGTGGCCGGCCCCATCCTTTTTCTTGGGAGCATCAGCGACCATCGCCTCGGTCGTGATCAACAGAGCTGCGATGGATGCGGCGTCCTGCAGCGCCGACCTGACGACCTTGGTCGGATCGATGATCCCTTTCGCGAACAGGTTGCCGTACTCTCCGGTCTGCGCATCGAAGCCGAAGGCATACTCCTTGTTCTCGAGGACTTTGCCGAGCACGAGCGATGCCTCTTCGCCCGCATTCTCCGCAATCTGCCGCGCAGGCCAGGTGATTGCCCGTTTCACCGTTTCTACGCCATGCCGCTGATCCTCGTTGGCCGGCTTCAGCTTCGACAGCGCAGAGGTCGCGCGCAGTAGCGCAACCCCGCCGCCGGGGAGGATACCTTCTTCGACCGCCGCGCGCGTTGCATGCATGGCGTCGTCGACGCGATCCTTGCGCTCCTTGACCTCGACTTCGGTCGCGCCGCCCACCCGGATCACAGCGACGCCTCCGGCGAGCTTCGCCAGGCGCTCCTGTAGCTTCTCGCGGTCATAGTCGGAGGTGGTATCTTCAATCTCGGTCTTGATCTGCTTGACCCGTGCTTCAATCTCGGATTTTTTGCCGGCGCCACTCACGATCGTCGTATTGTCCTTGTCGATCATGACCTTCTTGGCACGTCCGAGCATTTGAAGCGTAACCTTCTCAAGCTTGGTGCCAAGGTCTTCGCTGATGAAATTGCCGGCGGTAAGGACCGCGATGTCCTGCAGCATAGCCTTGCGACGGTCACCAAAACCTGGCGCCTTGACTGCAGCAATCTTCAATCCGGCGCGCAGCCTGTTGACGACCAGCGTCGCCAGGGCCTCGCCTTCCACATCTTCGGCGATGATCAGCAGGGGCTTGCCGCTTTGAACCACTGCCTCTAGCAAAGGCAGCATGGGCTGGAGACCCGAGAGCTTCTTTTCGTGAATCAAAATGTAAGGATCGTCGAGCTCGACCCGCATTTTCTCGGTATTGGTCACGAAATACGGAGAGATATAGCCACGATCGAACTGCATCCCCTCGACGACCTCGAGTTCGGTCTCGAGCGATTTGGCTTCTTCGGCGGTGATGACGCCTTCGTTTCCGACCTTTTTCATCGCATCGGCCAAAAAGCGGCCGATCTCCTTGTCGCCATTGGCAGAGATGGTGGCGACCTGGGCGATCTCCTCGTTGGAGGAGAGCTTCTTCGAGTTCTTCTTCAGCTCCTCAACGACCGCGTCGACGGCAAGATCAATTCCCCGCTTGAGATCCATGGGGTTCATGCCGGCGGCAACGGCCTTCGCGCCTTCGCGCACAATCGCGTGCGCGAGCACGGTGGCGGTCGTCGTGCCGTCGCCCGCCTGGTCCGAAGTCCTTGATGCGACCTCGCGAACCATCTGAGCTCCCATGTTCTCGAACTTGTCTTCGAGCTCAATCTCCTTGGCTACCGTCACCCCGTCCTTGGTGATCCGGGGGGCGCCGAAGCTCTTTTCAAGCACGACGTTGCGGCCCTTCGGTCCTAGTGTCACCTTGACGGCATTGGCGAGAACATCGACGCCGTGGAGCATTTTCTCGCGGGCGTCACTCGAAAATCGAACCTCCTTTGCGCTCATCGTTCCTTCCTCCCGAAGAATCCTATTCCTCACCGTGATCAGGCAGCCTTCCTTGCCCTTCCGCCACCTGTCAGCACGCCCAAGACATCATGATCAGCTACTCTGTCCCGTCGAGCGTCATGTCCGATCCGGACCAGTTGCCAAAGAGAAGCGATCACCGACTTTGATATCGATCGGCGTGAGCTTTCCGGATTGACCCCCGGCCGCCCGGACCGGCCGCGACTACTTCGTCCTGTTGCGGTTTCTTTCTCGCGGTGTCGGGAGTGATGATCCCGCCATGCGACTTCTCGTCGGCCTCAACACTTAACTAGCACGCGATCGTGCAGCGGACGCAACCTCCTGACGCCTTCTTCCCACCTCCCGGTGCTAGCTGCTGTGGCTGGAGAGGCCCAGCCGCTAAATCAACTGAGTTTGACAGCTGTGATTTTCAAGGGCTGGCCTCCGGCCGCGAGTTGTGCACCCCTGGATTGGGCATCGGCGAGATCCGGAGCAGCACCATCGGCAATCCGAGCACGGACCGCGCGCTTGACCCGCTCGAAAGCGCGCTGCTCGATCTGGCGGATGCGCTCCCGCGAGACGCGAAATTGTTGCGCGAGGTCGTCGAGCGTCTTCGGCTCATCGGCGAGATATCGTGCTTCGAGGATTGTGCGTTCCCGCGCAGACAGCGCATTGAGTGCCTCTGACAGCGCAGCCTGCCGACGCCGAGACTCGTCAGCATTCGTCAGGGCACTCTCCGGATCGGGCGAAGGGTCGAGGAGTCGGTCCTGCCATTCTTCCGTCGTCTCGTCTTCACTGATCGTCAGGTTGAGCGAAGCATCCCCGCGGATGCGCTGGTTCATCTCGACCACTTCCGGTGGGCTCACCTTGAGCTCTTCGGCGATATAGCTGACCTGGTCCGGGCGGAGATCGGCTTCATCACCGGCTGCGATCCTGTTCTTGAGGCGGCCGAGCTTGAAGAAGAGTTTTTTCTGGGCAGCCGTGGTGCCCATTTTCACCAATGACCATGACCGCAGGATATATTCCTGGACCGACGCCTTGATCCACCAGACCGCATACGTGGTCAACCGGAAGCCCAAGGCCGGGTCGAACCGCTTGACCGCCTGCATCAAGCCAAAGTTGGCTTCTGAAACGAGGTCAGCGATGGGAAGACCGTAGCGGCGATATTGCATGGCGATCTTCGCGGCCAGCCTGAGATGGCTGGTGACCAGACGGTAGGCGGCCTCTCGGTCTCCGTGATCCCGCCACCGCTTGGCACAGGCGGCCTCCTCGGCGGCTGTCAGCAGCGGAAATTTCCGTATTTCGACAAGGTAGCGAGAGAGGCCCCCCTCTGCGGAGACAGACGGCAGGGTTGCGATAGCCGACATGACGATCGCTCCATTCTTTCCGAATTGCACGCGCGAAGCTTATGAAGAGCTGGCGGTCGTTTTAGCGGCCAGCTTGCTCGCAAGGGATCTGAGCTTGCTGTGCAACTTCGAGAGCGACTTCGTCAAATCGGCTTTCGCTTGCGCGAAATAACGGCCCGTGTCGGCACCACGGACTGTGCGGACCAAGCGGATGAGGACCAGGTTGGATCGCCGGAAAAGCGTTGCAATGTGTCCCATATCCATATCCTCCAAGAGCAAGATGGGTACGAGCTTGCCGCCCCTGCGTTGCTGGACCCTTGCAGGCGTCCGCAGGCAGGTGAGGCGTCCACAGAACGCAAACAGTCGAAAATTGTTCCCGGCCAGCCGTAACGGCCGCGCAAATTGCCGCCCTCGTTCAGTATCGCAGGAGGGCGCGCAATGGCCCCATCCCGGCAAATGCCGATCGACGCGCGGGATCGCGAATGAATGTGATCTCCTCCCTTCCGATCCAGCGCCTGCTGAAGCGCTGATTCCACGAGATCGTCGATCGTTTCCAGGTCGGTGCTTCGGCAGATTGGGCAAGTCGTGAGCTGTTTTGCTTCGAACAAGCGTTGGCATTGCCGGCAGTGGCTCAGACTGATGAAGGTGGCTGAGGCGATCGTCGCCGAGCTGGAGCGGCAGGGCGTGGCCGAGGCGGTCGCAAATCTTGGGTTCGACCCGATGCGGATGGCCAAGGAAGTGATCCGGGCGGCGGACGGCGACGTGGTGCCCTTCCCTGGTCCACGGCAGTAACCGGCAAACCTACCGGAAAACCCGCGGAGGTGTTCTTTCATGGCGTTTACGTTGAAGTGTCCCCTGAACTCAGGGAGGTTTCGATGATCAGAAAAGCTCTTATCTTGTTCGCCGCCATCGCCCTCGCGCCGACGGGGGCTTCTGCACGCGGCGGGTTCGGCGGCAGTGGTTTTCATGGCCCCGGTTTCCATGGTGGATTCGCACGAGGGGTTGGCACGGCGGCGGCTGGCGCGGCGGATTTGGCCCCGCTCTGGCCGGCGGACTAATTGCGGGAGCCGTGATCGGTGGTCTCGCTTCGTCCGCATACGCGTGGGGACCTGGCTACGGATACTACGGTGGGTATGCGCCATGGTATTATGATCGTGGCTGCCCTGAGCCCGGTTACGGGGAATATTACAATTGCGGTGCCTATGCCGTGCCCGGGTATGGCGGCTATGCGCCTGCATATTACGGATATCCGTATGGTCCTTGGTGAGCTCCCGAGCCACCAACGCTTTGGGATGACTTGTTGACGAAGTGAATCGCCTCCGCTGACGTCGGCGTCTCGTTTGCTGTTTGGTTGGGGATTGTCTGACGTTCACGCTCCGTCACACAGGATGCCTCGCGGTATGGGCCAACAGCGACGGTACGGCCGCTGTTGGGATCGTGTCCCGTGGCGTGGTGTAGCTGAGTGCGGGTCACCACGTTCGCCGGCATGGGCCGGATCGGTCAGCTGGCGATTGCCGGGAAGCTGACGGCGGGATCATCGCCCAACGGGGCGATGGTTTCCAGTGTCATGTAGCGGCCGCGTTGAACCGTCCACTCGTCGTTCTGTTCGAGCAGGATGGCACCGATCAGGCGAGTGATGGCGTCCTCATTCGGGAAGATGCCAACCACTTCGGTTCGGCGCTTGATCTCGCCGTTGACCCGTTCGAGCGGATTGGTCGAGTGCAGCTTGGCGCGGTGCGCGGCCGGGAAGCTCATATAGGCCAGCACGTCGGTCTCGGCCTCGTCGAGGAAGGCGGCGAGCTTCGGCAGCTTGGGGCGGAGCTGGTCGGCGATGCGCCGCCATTGCGCCCGTGCTGCCTCGGCGTCGTCCTGGGCAAAGGCGGTGGCGATGAAGGCGGAGACGACGCGCCGGCCGCTCTTGCCGGCATGCGCCAGCGCGTTGCGCATGAAGTGCACGCGGCAGCGTTGCCAAGAGGCGTTGAGCACCTTGCTGACGGTCGCCTTGATGCCCTCATGGGCGTCGGAGACGACGAGCTTGACGCCGCGCAGGCCCCGCCGCGCCAGCTTGCGCAGGAACGCCGTCCAGAACGTCTCGGCCTCTGACGGACCGATATCCATGCCGAGCACCTCGCGGCGGCCATCGCTGTTGACTCCCACCGCGATGATCACCGCGACCGAGACGATGCGCCCGTTCTGGCGCACCTTCACGTAGGTCGCGTCGATCCACAGATAGGGCCAGTCGCCCTCGATCGGGCGGTTGAGGAAGGCCTTCACCTTGTCGTCGATCTCGCCGCACAGCCGCGACACCTGGCTCTTGGAGATCCCGCTCATGCCCATCGCCTGCACCAGATCGTCGACCGAGCGGGTGGAGACGCCCTGCACGTAGGCCTCCTGCACCACGGCGGTGAGCGCCTTCTCGGCCATCCGCCGCGGCTCGAGGAAGCCCGGGAAGTAGGAGCCTTTGCGCAGCTTGGGAATGCGCAGCTCGACGGTGCCGGCGCGGGTCTCCCAGCTCCGGTCGCGGTAGCCGTTGCGCTGGACCTGCCGTTCCTGGCTCTTCTCGCCGTACGCGGCCCCGGTCAGGCCCTCGACCTCCAGCTCCATCAGCCGGTGGGCGGCAAAGCCGATCATCTCGCGCAAGAGATCTGCATCGGGGGTCTTCTCTACGAGCGTGCGCAGGTTCATCATGTCGTCGGTCATCGGTGGTTCCTCGAATCAGGTTGGCTGTCGCAATCCAAACCTTACCGACGATCATCGGTGACCACCCGCAAAGCCGCTCGCTCGCTACGGCGCTATTGAGGGCGCGCTTCGCGAGCGGCTTTGCTAATCAGCTACACCACTCCTCGGGACACGACCGCTGTTGGCGCGGTTCGATATCTCGAGCACCAAGGTCGATATGTGGTCGATGATCCGACCATGCAGGGAAATTGGGCGGCCTTCTCCCGCATGCGTACAGACGTGGGATAATGGCAAGTTCGAGGAGATCGACCTCGACCGCTGGGTGCGGTCGAGCCCAAACTATTTGCTGGCGAACAATTTCGCAGGGGTGCCCGAGTCTACGATTGACAGGATGAAACAGACCTAATTCTGACGTGCTCGACCTGATGGGCGGGCATATGTTGCGGATCACACGAGGACGGCATGAACACTACGCTGCTTGATCCAGGATGCTCGGCTTCTGGTCCCGCTGTCTCCGCGCCCTCGCGGGCGAGCTCAAATCCGCTGGGCCCGCCTCCCTGCCGTGCTGCCGCCGGGCACCAATCGCCAGAATACTCGGGACGATGAATCCGCGAGGCCTCAGGCCTCGACCATGCGCACGAAAAGCCAGTAGCCGCCGAGCAGGCTGATTACCGCGGAAACTGCATAGACCAGCCCAGTCGCCCTCATTGGCTTGGCGCGGTCAGTCGTGATCAGCCGGTCGAACAGGCCGAGCACCGGGAGTACGATCGCGACGATCGCGACCTGGCCGATTTCGACGCCGATATTGAAGGCGGCAAGCGCCGGCACGATCGCATTCTTCGGCAGGCCGACTTCATGAAGCGCGCCAGCAAAGCCGAGGCCATGGATCAGCCCGAACAGGAAGGCCACGCGCCAGCGCCTGTCTATGTCGCGCGAGAAGAAGTTCTCAACGGCGACGAACATAATCGAGGCCGCGATCGCTGGCTCCGCGACGCGGCTCGGGATCACAACGAGCTCCAGCGCCGCCAGCGACAGCGTGATCGAATGGGCGATGGTGAAGGCCGTGACGATCTTGATCACCGGAATGAGTCGGCGCGCCCACAGCACGACAGCGATCAGGAATGCGATGTGATCATAGCCGAGGAAGATGTGCTCGACGCCGGTGAGAAGATAGCGCTGCATCGTCGACCCCAGCGGCGGCGCCGGGGCCGAGAGCGTGACGGTGGTATTGCCGGCATCGAGCAGCGCCTGCGCCTCGGACTTGCCCTGCGCGACCAGCACCACCTGGCGCGCGTTCGGATCCTTCTCGGTCAGCGCTGTGGAGCGATAGACGATGTCGCCGGCGACGCCTGCGCAGACAAAGCTGTTGCGATAGATGACGCCGTCGCCGTCGGCCAGAAGCGCCGCTGTTCCGGCGGTGCAGGCCGTGCCGTCGGCGCCAGTCACGGCGAGATGCGTCTGCAGATAGGAAAGGATCAATGCGGCGGCTGCATCGACCGCGCCCTGATCGACGGCGTCTTCCTTTACGTCATAGATCTTCGTGCCGACGAGCCGGTCGACGTCGCTGCCCTTGAGCGCAACCTCGACAGTCACGCTGCCGTCGGCGGCCAGCGCCACGCGCGCCGTGGAGAGATTGACCTGATGCGCGCACGCCGGCTCGCCGAAGCTGAGCAGGACCACGCCGAGCAGCAGGAGGCGGAGCAAGCTCACGATCCCGCTCCGACCGCGCGGAGCAGCTCCGTCAAGCGGCGCATCTCGAACTCGGCCACGGTGACCACCGCGCCATCGGGCGCGAGACGAGCGTAGCGGTCGAGACTGTCAGCGGACGCGCCGAACTCTAGCCTCGCCAGCGGCGCAGCCGCATCGCGCGCAAAGGCCAGCAGGATCAGGCTCGGCAGGTTGAGCCCGTAGCGGGCGAGCTGCGACGGACCGGCCGGTCCGACGCGGGTCTCGACCGCGGCAGCATCGAACGCGCGCAGCGCCGCGTCGATAATGCGCGCCTGTTCGGGATCGGCGACGTGCACGACGTTGCCGGCGGCATGATTGTGCTGGCCGAGATGGCGGAACCAGTTTCCGGCGGCGTCGCGTTCGAAGCGAGTGAGCTTGCCGGCAAAGACGATCTCGAGCGCCCAGACCTGCGCCATCGATACCGGCAGCAACAGGCTCTTGCCGCGGCTTGCCGCGTCCGGCCCGGTCGGGCCACGTAGGCGGCGCGCCATGTCGAGCGTGACCCGCCACTCCTCGCCGACGTGGCGCGGCATCAGATAGACCGCGGGACGTCCGGCGATCCGGACATAATGAGAGGTGCTCGCCGGATTGAGCGTGCCCACGTTCACGGACGTCGTCGAGCCATCGGCCGTCTCGATCACGGCAACAGTTGCGGGTGGATCAAGGCCGAATGCGGCGAAGCTCGCCGCCGTGAGTTCCGTGGCTGAGAGTTCGCGCGCGGGCTCGCTGACGGTGACAAGCCGCAGCGCCGTTTCGAGATGCGATCGAAGTTCGGACGGCACGGCGCCATCCACCCCCTCGATCGTCCACGCACCACCCTTGCGAAGCAGGACGACACTGCTGCCGCTGTCCGAACGGATCTCCAGCCGCCGCGCGTCGCCGGGCGCGATGATCGCGAGACCCTTCGGTGCGAATGCGACCTTGCTGCGCAGCTCCGGCCATTGTCCGCTGGCGATCAGGATACCCAACAGCGCCGCCAGGCACATAGCGAGCAGTGGCGTCAGCCATCGGGTCATCCCGCGCGTGGCCACCTCGTCCGTCAACGTCGCCTCCACCACATCGCAACGCCGAACAGCGCGGTGCTCAGCGGCAGCAGCACCTCCAGCACGATGAAAGTGTCGCGCATCTGAGTGCTGGTCAACACGATCTCCGGCAGCTTGAGCGTCTGCGGTGCGACGCTCGGCATCGCGTCATCCTCGGCGAGCCAACGCAGCATGGCCAGCGACAGCTCGCCATTGGAGACGTAGGGGAAATATTCGTTGCTCGCGACCTTGCTGGTGCCGGCCACGATAAGACGGAAGTGCTTGCCCGGCGCTGCGCCCGGCCAGCTTCCTTCGAGCGCAACCGCGAGCGGCTGCGCGCTCCGCCGTGCGTTCGGCGCTTCCTCGTCCCTTGCTACGACCGCTTTGGGCGGACGCAAATAACTGTCCTGGCTGCTCGCGGCCAGCACGATAAGGCTGATCCCGGACGGCGGCTGCGCCACCGCAATCGGCCGCGCCTGCGGAAACACGGTGAGCGCAAGACGCTTCGTGATCGGATGCGGCGCATAATAGGGCACGGCGATCTTGTCCGCATCGGTGCGGAAATGATTGAGGGGATCGATGACGATCGCAGCCTCGCTCGATAATCCCACTGGCTTGAGGAGCAGCCGCTCGAAATCACCCTCGACCTGCGATAGCGGATCGATCAGCAGCAGAAGCCTGCCCCCGCCTTTGACATAGTCGCCGAGCAGCGTCGCCTCGTCAGCGGTGAAAGCCGTACGCGGGCCGATATCGGCAACGACCGAGCAGTCGGGCGGAATGCTGGACCCCGCCGCTGTGACCAGCTCGCGCATCTCAAAGCCGATCTGGTTCAGGGCCAGCAGCAACCGGTCTAGCGCTTCGGGCGCCGTTTCCAGCACGTCGCTAGCGCCGGGCGTCTCGTGGCCCTTCAGGGTCTCGACATGGCTGAAATGAAAATGCGAGGGCAGCGGCCGGAACGTCTCGCCGTGGCCGGTGACGAAGCAGACGGTCTCCACGCGCTTGCGCAGCACGCGCAATGCCGCATAGCCGATGCGAGCGGGATCGATGACGTTTTCGACCAGGACCTTGCGGTCCTCGGCTTGCAGCACCGCCGTATTGTAGGCCCGCACGCCGAGATCGCGGGCAAGGCCCGGCTCCTTGTCGGGATCAATGGCGCGGAACGCGAGCAGCGGATGGTTGCGCGCGGCGGCCTGAACGAGGTCACGGAGAGCGATCGCGTTGGCATCGCTCGTATTGTAGAAATAGGTCAGCGCGAGCGGCGTTCGCAATTGTGCGATCACGTCGGTGAGCTGTTGCGGCGGCGTATTGCGCGCTTCCCGGCTAACGTCGAAATGCACGTCGTGGCGGTAGAGTGCAACATTGGCGCCGATCACGGCCGCCACCGCGGCGACAACGATCGATGCGTTCGCGAGCCAGCCCGACCCGCGCGAGCCCCCGCGGCGCAGGGGAAGCCGAATCGCCAGCATGAATAGCGCGAGCAGGGCGAGAAAGCAGGCGGCGAACAGGAGGCTGTTCGATGCCGTCTCGCCGAGCCCGGCGAAGCCGAGCGCTCCGCAGACGATGGCGCCGGCTGCCGGGATGAGGAGCGCGATGTTCGATCTGGCCGATCCGCTCATCGCCTTGCGCCTCTCATCGCCGTGCCAGGGCGCGGACCGTCAACAGCAGCATCAGCAGGGTGACGCTGAGGAAGAAACCCACATCGGACAGATAGATCGAGCCGACGGCAAAGGGACGGAAATGCACCGAGAGCGACAGGTTCACCACGAGCGTGTCCGCGGGGCTCGGCAGAAGCCAACCGAAATTGTCGATGATCCAGAGCAGGAGAAACATGCTGAGCGAGATCAGCGCCGCGATCACCTGGTTGGCCGTCACTGCCGAGGTCAATAGCCCTGTGCCGACCAGCGCCGATCCGAACAGTAAGAGGCCGAAATAGCCACTATAGATCGGCCCGAAATCAGGATCGCCGAACCAGGCGAGCGCGGCCGCGTAGGCCCCGGACAGCATGAGCATGACGATGATCAGGCTCATCGCGGCCAGGAACTTCGCCAGCACGATCGCAAACTCGGAGACCGGGGCGGTCAGGAGAACCTCCAGTGTCTTCAGCTTGCGTTCCTCGGCGAACAGCCGCATCGTGACCAGCGGCGCGGTCAGCATGAACAGCACGAACATCTGGAAGAAGATGTGCACCATGCTGGGCTGATGGCTGAGGAACAGCGTGAGCGTGAAGCTGTAGCCCATGATCAGCAGGAACACCGTCATCAGCACATAGGCGATCGGCGAGGAGAACAGCGCCGTCGTTTCCTTACCCAGCAGCACCGCAAAGCTTCTCATGCGGCCACCTCCGGTCGCCGGGTGAGATCGAGAAACACCCGTTCGAGATCGGGACGCGCTTCGGTCAGCTCGCGCACCTGGATTTGCGCTGCGACCAGCGCAGAGACCAGGTCGGCCGCAAGCGAGCGACGTCGCTCCGCCCTGACGAGGAAGCGTCCCACACCGTCTGCGACGACCTCGCGCACGCCGGCAACTGTCTTCGTCGCATCACGCACGACATCCTCGGCCGCGTCCACCGACAGGCGCAACGTCAGGTCCTGCGCGACATGCTTGAGTGCGTCAGACGTCAACAGCACGCCGTCGAGCAGGATCATCACGCGCGAGGCGATCTTCTCGATCTCGGGCAGGACGTGCGAGGCCAGCAGCACGGTGTGGCGTCCGGCCAGCGACTGGATCAGGTCGCGCACGGCGATTACCTGGTGCGGATCGAGCCCGCTGGTCGGCTCGTCCAGCACCAGAACTCTTGGATCGCCCAAAAGCGCCTGTGCGATCGAGACGCGCTGGCGGAAGCCGCGCGACAGTTTGCCCGTCGTCAGCTTCATGACGCGCGCAAGATCGAGCCGCTCGGTGGCCTCGTCGACCGCCGCCCGCGCCTTCGGTCCATGCAATCCCTTGAGACCGGCCATGAAATGCAGGAACTCGCCGACCCGCATGTGGTCGTAGAGCGGCGCGTCTTCCGGCACATAGCTGATGACGCGACGTACGCCGAGGGAATCTTCCACCACGTCGTGACCGGCGACCTCGAGGCGTCCCGAGGTCGGCACCAGATAGCCCGTAAGCATGCGGAAGATCGTGCTCTTGCCGGAGCCATTCGGCCCGAGCAGTCCGACGATCTCGCCCGGCGCGATCGCAAAGGAGACGTCGGCGACGGCACGCCGCGGACCGTACCACTTTGTCACGCGCTCGGCGAGAACGACCGGAGAGACAGCCCGAAGCATGGAGACTCTACACACCCCTCTAGCGAACACCGCCCAAGCCTACCGCGCAAAATCCCGGGCGCGAAGGCCCGGGATGACGGCGCGTGCGGCGGCAGCGACCAATCACTCGTAGAATTCAGGCGAGTGCTTGTGCGCCTTGAACACATCGGGGTCGTGGGCATAGATGATGTCTGCGCCCTCGGTGTCGCGAACCCGCTTCACCCAGGCGTAGGCATCGAGCATGCCGACGGGATCATAGACGCTGCCGATGCTCGGCAGGATGTTCTTGTCCAGATTCTCCTGGAGATAGACGGCGTCGCTGGTCAGCACGACCGTGCCCGTCTTTGGCAGGCGCACCACCAGGATCTGGCTTCCCGGCGTGTGCGATACGGTCCGGTGGATGAAGACGCTGTTGTCGCCGAACAGGTCGAGATCACCCTCGAGCTCGATGGTCTTGTACTTGGCTGGCATGCCGCCGCCGACGCTGTTACGCAGCATGTTGAAGTCGTCGGAGATGAAAAAGGTGGCATAGCCCGGCGCCGGCCAGAATGCATTCCTGATCTCGTCGCGCTGGAACACGAAGGTCGAATCCAGGAACTTGCCGATGTTGCCGGCGTGATCGACGTGGAAATGGCCGAGGATGACATATTTGATGTCGGACGGCTTCACGTTGATCTTGGCGAGCTGCGCGTCGATGGCGATATCGGGCGAACGGCCCGGATCAAGCGCCTTGACGAACGGGCCCCAATAATCGGGGTCCTTGATGATGCGGTCGTTGTTGCCGCAATCGAACAGGACGTCGCCCTTGGGATGGCGGATCAGGAAGAAGCCGACGGGGATCTGGACCTTGCCGCTACTGCCGTTCTGAATGATCGACTTGTCGAGATTGAGCGCCCCCGAAGAGAAGACGTAGAGCTTCATCTCCTTTGGCGGTTCAGCGGCCAGCGCGGCAGCCGACATAAAAAAAAGTCCTGCGGCCAGCGAGCCAAGGACTTTTAACGCAGTCGCCCGCATGTCGTCCTCCCTGTTTTCGACGCGCTTTTTTCAGCGGATGTAGCATCCTACCATAGTCTAATGCGGCTGTGCAGGTCTCAATACACGCGAGCGGGCGAATAAAAATAAGCTGCGCAAGGCCTGACATTTTTGTGCGGCGCAATCGTCCCACTGACGACCCCGACCTGCTCAGGCGACCACGCCAGCCACGACTGCCTTCAGAACGTCGCGCATCGGCTGGTTGAGCCGCAACCGCAAGCCGCGTTGACCGCCATTGATATAGACCTGCTCCTGCCCAAGCGCGCTCTGCTCGACCACGGTGCGCACGAGGTTTCGCTGCCCGAAAGGGCTGATCCCGCCGATCTCGAAGCCGGCAACGCATTCCGCCTCAGGCGGCTTCATCTGCGCCGACTTGCCACCGCCGGCAGCGGCGAGCTTCTTGATCGAGAATTCCTGGTCGGGGGACGATGACTCGGACCGGCTTCCTGTCAACCACCGCCTTCAGCGTCTTCAATACGCGCAGGATCCTCGCCGAGTCTGCAGTCCGATGCTCTCGGTGTGGGGATCGTAGTCGTCGGTGAGAACGGCGAAGGCAACGCCGGCGACCGCGAGCGCGTGCGTTGCGCGAGGTGGCTTTGGACATTAGCGATGTCTAGACCGTCGTTGCGAGGAGAGAAGCGAGGGCGGTGTGGATGTAGCGGCCAACCAGGTCCCAGTAATGTCCTATCACTTCGCCTGGCCGCAACATCGGCGCTGGCGCCAATACACCGGATTACTGCCGTACTTTTCAATGGAATCGAACCCAAACCGGTGATCGAGCGGCTGCTGTCCGACAAGGGCAGGGCGCTGTGCACCCGCCCCCGCATGGCGCAACACACATGATGGTCACGACCAGCGACGGTCCGAGCGAGGATGACAATTCGCAAAATGCTCGTCACCGCCGGTTTCCAAATACGAGGGGTTCATCTCAATTCAACAGGGGAGGAGGACGAACTCTCCTTTGAGTTTCGGCACACTCGAAGCCTGTCAAATACCGACACGCTGCAGATAGTCAAATCGCTCGCGCGATCGCCGAGCATCGAGCGATAGAGTCGAGGAGGGGTGGCGGCGCAACTGGTCACCGCCGTCTCCAGCTTCTGAATGCGGGGACGGGGCCCGTCTGACGGCGGCCCGACGACTGGAGCAGAGTTCAGAGCAGCGCCAGGACCGCGACCATCACGACCAAAACCGGCCGCGGTCACGCACCAGCATGACAGTTCAAGGACTCGCATGTTCTGCCCCGGTTGAAGGGCCTGCCCTGCTTAACCCTATATCCGGAACTCGGCGGCCGGAACCGAAACTTTTTCATGGCTTCATGTGTTCACGACAGGGGCGCAGGACACGCGAGGCCTTGCCCATGCCCCTAATGCCGATAGGTGATGTGTTTCTCGCGGTCGCGGTCATGACTTTGGATTTCCTGGGCGAGGTCGCGGGTGTTCGCTCTCCTCGGCATCTTCTGAGGCAAGCCGCGCTGGCGCGAGCCTGGCGTGCGCACCAATTCCGTTCCTTAAATCCATCGCAGAACGTGGGGAGGCGCGATGTCGAGCGTCGCAAAGCTGCTTGCGCAGAAGGAGCAGCTCCTGGAGCAACTGGCGAGCGATCCTGGACCGAATGAGCGCAAGGAGATCGAAGCGCTGCTCGCCAAGATCGAGACCGCGCTGACGTGGCTCGAGTCAAACGAACCCGCCACGGAGGGCGAGTAGCTCCGGCGACGCTTTCGGCCGGAGTTGACGTCTCGGTCGCGAGGAGCATCGAATAGCGTATGTCTTCATCACCGGCACCACCGACGGACTGGGCCGCGCGGCGGCCGAGTCGCTTCTCGGTGGCGGCCACCGAGTGGTGCTGCATGCCCGGTCGGCGGACCGCGCCGCGAGCATCGGCGAGCTCGCGGCGCGAGCCGACGCGATCGTCGTGAGCGACCTCCGCAGCACCGCCGAGGTCCGAGGCATCGCGGATCAAATCAACGCGATCGGCCGCATGGATGCGGTCATCCACAACGCCGGCGTCTACACGGAACGGAGCCGAGGCGCGACGCCGGACGGCCATGCCTCAACGCTTTCGGTAAACACCCTGGCACCGTACCTGCTGACGGCGCTCATCAAGCGTCACAAGGCCCGATCGTCGCTGACCTCAGCTGCTGCCCCCGCACGCAGCGCCGCCGCGGACGACGCCGCCAGAGCCAAGCCCAATGCGCCCCTCCGCGTAAGTTGCATCGCCCATCTCCCGATGCCTGATCGCGAAAAGTAACGTCGATGGTTTTGGTCCGTTCCAGGAGTCGACGGCGGCAGCCGGAAATCAAACATGGATCGGAAATTCTGCGGGATTTGTACGCCTCAGACGGGACAACTCCGTAAATTCTCCTATCCAGTGACGTCGCCAAAAACTGTCAATGACAGCCAAGCCCCGCGCCGCCAGGTCGCCCGATTGTACGAACGTCCCGGCCGTCGTCACTAAGCCGGCTGTGGCCGTCATCGAATTGATGGCGGCCCTTGGGCGTGAGATCGAGCCACATGAAGGCACCCATCAGATTTTCAATGCCACGGGAATAGGCTGAGTAGGTGTGGAAGATCTCGCCAGTCTCGTTTTTGGCAAAGATGCTGGCGCCCATCATATCTTCGCTGCTCTTGAGCGGGATCGTATCATAATTGAACTTGGCTGTGCCCGCGGCCAGGTCCTCCCTCTTGAATGACACGCCGAAATCATAGTTGAAGTCGCTGCCATAGGATGAGACCCACGGAAAGGTCCAGCCCAACGCGCGTTTCACTTGCTCGATTCGTTCGATTGGCGCGCGCGAAATCACGACAAATGACAGGTCGGCATCATCGAAGTGCTTGCGCGCGGCGTCGAAATGATCGGCGACGAATGAGCACCCTTTGCAGACGTGATCGGAGCCCGGGGTCAGCATGAAGTGATAGACGGCAAGTTGGCTGCGACCTTGAAACAGATCCGCAAGGGTGCACTTGCCATCCGGCCCCTCGAAGACGTAGGGCTTCTCAATCTTTACCCATGGCAACTCGCGGCGCTTTTTTCTAAGCTCGTCAAGCTTGTGCGTAATTTCCTTCTCTTCGACGAACAATGCCTTGCGTGCGGAAAGCCATTCTTCGCGCGAGACGATTTTAGGTGGGGAGAGGTCGCCTGCTGCCATCGTCAAGACTCCTCTGATTGTGGGTTCTAACGTAGGTCCTCGCCGGCCGGTTCCCGGCTTGCCTGGCAAGCGCAGCGATGGCATCGCCTGGCTTGAGCCGAGCATCGCTGGACCCAGTTGACCTGTTGTGAACACTCCCGGAAGGTCTCGCCGTTGCCATCGAGCACCTCGGCGATCGCATCCGTGGCTCTCGCTGGAGAGACGCCCGGCGGAGGATCCCGACGAGCGATATCGAACGCACGTTCACGCGCGAGCGGGTCGGCGCGGTCCTGCATCCAGGATTTTGCGATCCAAAATGCGCGCCGTCTCTGTTGCCTTCGGGGTCCAAGAATTGCCGTCGGCGAAGCGTTTACTGGGGGCGATGGCGCGATACCTCCCGTCAAACCGATCAATCTACTGATCGGCTTGACACTCGCCGTTCGTGTTCTCATTATGTTCTAGGCGAGAGTTTCCTCGAACATTGCAGGCGAACGGTCGAATGGCAACGACAGCCACGATCCTTCACGCGGATCTCGATGCCTTCTATGCTTCGGTAGAGCAGCTGCTTGATCCCTCATTGCGCGGCAAACCCGTCGCCGTCGGTGGTGGCGTTGTGCTTGCCGCTTCCTACGAAGCCAAGGCCTTCGGCGTCCGCGGAGGGATGCCGGGATGGCGAGCGCGCGAGCTCTGCCCGCAACTCATTTTTGTGAGCGGGCATTTCAAGGAATACCAACGGCTGGGCGATGCCGCCATCAAAGTGATCGGCGATTTCACACCGCTCGTGGAGCGGATTTCCATCGACGAGGCCTTCGCCGACGTTGCTGGCTGTACCCATCTCTTCGGCCCACCCGACGAAATTGCGAGGACAATCCGCCGACGCGTGCGGGCTGAGCTCGGCCTTCCGATTTCGGTCGGCGTGGCTCGCACCAAACATCTTGCAAAGATTGCGTCGCAAGTGGCCAAGCCCGATGGTCTTGTGGTTGTCGATCCGGACACCGAGCTGCAGTTCCTTCACCATTTACCCGTCGAACTGATGTGGGGAGTGGGCCCGGCCACGAAGGCGTGGCTGGCCGAGATCCGCGTGCTGACGATCGGGCAGTTGGCGACAACACCTGGATGGTCGCTCGAGCAGGTGCTCGGTCCCGCTGCGGGGGAGAAACTTGCGGCCTTGGCGTGGAATCGTGATCCACGGGAAGTTAAGGCGCACCGCCGAGCCCGCTCGGTAGGGGCGCAATCGGCGATCGGCAGGAAGCCCGCCAACGAGCAATTTTTTCGACCGACTCTGCTTCACCTTGCCGATCGAATCGGCACCCGGCTTCGGGCCAAGGCGAGGCCGGGTCGTACCGTGACGGTCCGTGTTCGCTTCGCCAATCTGAACTCCGCCTCGCGCTCGGTGACGCTAGACGTTCCGATCTCGACAACTGTGATCCTTGCCGAACTCGCGATTGACCTGGTGCGCGCCGTCCTCGCAGATCACCCTGACGAGAGGACTATTTCGCTCCTCGCGATCTCCGTGTCGCATCTCGAGGAGGACTGGGATCTACAGCTAGACTTTCCGCTTGGGCTTCACGATGAACCCCGTCGCCCCGGCAGCAAAATAGGCATGGCGCGTTGGGCAGCCGACCGTGCCGTCGATAAGATCCGCGATCGTTTTGGATCGGATGCCATTGGCTATGGCTCGGTGGCGCTAGGCATCTTTCGGTCGGTTCCTGACGAGTTTCGCGAACTCGCCGAAAAGGACCTGTGACCGTCGTCGGTCCATGGGAAAAGGCCGCAGCATCGTGCGTCAGCGCACTGGCACGAGAACACCGCAACGAATTGGGTGAAACGGCCGTGAACAAAACGTGGCGGTAACGCTTGCTACAGCAAGAAAGATCAATAGCTTAGAAGATGCTCACTGCGTTCGGGACGCAGGGCATCCCTCAGTCAGATCGCAACTTGAACCGAATGTCGGTATCGGTGGTTGCGCCTCCACGATTTGAACCTGCTGCAGTATACAGGCGGCCACCCGTGTGCGGTCGCGCGCAGGAGCTGCGGCAAACGAGATGAGCTATCGAGGAACTGCTCATGCGTCACTCCTCGATCGGGTATTCCCAGATCTTGCCGTTGCGAGCGGTCTGATTAAGCCATTTCTCTGCAGCCTGCTTTGACGCGAACAGCTTGGCCCAGGAGGAGTCGCCAATTGCCCTGGAGCTCTCATCAGCGAGATAGATCCAAACTGACGTTTGCCGCTGCCCGCCTTCGATCTCGTACTCCCACGCAACGCCCTCAGGGTCGTGCTGGTCGAGCCATTTAGTGGCGTCGTCCTCAGAGGCGAACACCTTCGCCCATTCCACGTCGCCAGCCTTCCGCTGTGTTCCGTGATCGTAGTCATTGAGGTAGAGCCACGCCGTCCTGCCGTTCCGACGCAGCTCGGCCTGATGCGCAACCGCGGCGTTGACCTTCCGTCGGTCGGTGCGGTCCTCCTTAGGCATAGACATCAGGCTGGCGTAGATGTCGGACGGAAGGCCGGGTTTTTCACCTGGCGGGCTTTTTGCCCCATTCAATCCAGTGGTCAAATGCGTCCGTCATGTGGATCTCCTCTTCGCCCGGAACGGACTGTCGATTGTGAACGCGTCCGGCCTGATTACTTTCTCGATAAGCGTCCAGGGTTACGGGTGCAGCAATCGGAAATCCTTCGCGTCCGCGGCGAATAGGTGCCGATCGCGGTGGTGCCACGTCCGTTGCGGAGATAATCTAGGAAGATCCGGTTGCTGCGCTTTGCCTGCGCCGAAAGGATGTAGCGGCCGGGATCGCGTGCCGCGAACTCAGAGCAAAGCCCTCGCGCGACCCGATGCGCCTGGTCGTGCAGCATCGGCGCCTCAAGCGGCGCCATCAGGTGAACTCCTTTGCCACCGGTCAGCTTGGGCCAGGTGTCGAGCCCTTCGCGTCTCATTAGCGTGCGTAGCTCAAGCGCCGCTTCAGCCACGGCATTCCATTCGACGCCCTCGCCGGGATCGAGGTCGATCACGATGCGATCTGCGTGCTCGAAGTCCTCTACGGTTGAATTCCACGGGTGCAGCTCGGCGGCTCCGATGTGAACCAGTCCAAGAAAGCCATCTAGGCTATCGACCCAGAGGCGCGTGCCTTCGCCACCCTCGCGCTTCTGGATGTGAAGCTGATGCACGGCCCCGGAATCTCCTTCGGAAGCGGCCCCTTGTGGTAATAGGTCGTGCCGTGCACGTGCCGCACCAGCTTGAGCGGACGGTGGCCGAGATGCGGCAGCGCCTTCTTCCATACACGTTTCCAGTAATCTGCGAGTTCTTCCTTGGGGGGGGGACGGGCGCGTCGGGCAGAAGCTGGAGGATGTTTTCTCTGGGCACGTCGAGCTTTGGCCGTCCGACGGAGGATGGCACCAGCCGGGGGGCTTTCACCTTCCGCAATGCCAGATCGTCCCGAAACCCTTTGAAGACTACTTCGCGGAGCAGGCCGTCGTCTGTCAGCGCGCCATACTCCACCTCGATATCCACCGTCGGTTCAACCCAGGTCGCCTTCGGCTTCTTGATACGGACATCGAGCGGCGATGTCCGTCGGATTAGCGGATCCAGCCGCTCGCGCAGTTCGCGCGCGCTCGTCTCCGTGTACCCGGTCCGGACCTTACCGGCGTAGACGAGCCTGCCGTTCTCCCGGCGGCCCACGTAGAGCGAGGCGATCTTGCGCGGACGGGCTCCCAGTTTTTCGACGAAGGCGACGATCGGGAAGGTCTCGCTCTTCTTGCACTTCAGCTTGATCCAGGTCTCCTGCCGGCCTGAGCGGTAGGGCCGTCCAAGCCGTTTGGCGACGAGACCTTCCAGGCCGAACTTGCAGCCCTTAGCGAAGATCTCGTCTCCATCGGCCTCAAGAGCCTCGACGTAGATGAATGTCTCCGGTGCTCCCTTCAGAAGCTCTTGCAGCAGGCGCTTGCGATCCTCATACGCGGCGTCACGAAGATCGTAACCGTCAAGGTAGAGGAGGTCGAACGCGTGGTAGCGCACACGCGCGCTGCGCTTGGGCCCGAGCTGGCGTCGAAGCTGCTGGAAATCGGGCAGCCCGCCGCTGCCGTAGACGATGGCCTCGCCGTCGATGATCGCGCTCTTCGCCTTGAGTCTATGGGCTGCAGCTGCAATCGAGGAAAACTGCTCAGTCCAGTCGAGCCCCGTGCGCGAATAGTCTGTGACGTCGCCAGCATGGAGATGGAGTTGAGCGCGATATCTGTCGGCCTTAATTTCGTAGACCCAGCCCTCACCGCCGGGCGGATTCTCGCGCAGCGTGGGATCGCACGGCTCGATGTAACCTGGAATAGCGGTTTTGCGGGCGCCGGCGACCCGCGATACTCCCGAACGAGACTGACGCAACGCCACGGCACACATGCGGACTCAACGTGTTCACGCTGATTCGTTCCTTGGTAGTTGATCGTTTCGGCGGGAACGCGAGAGCTGATGGCTGCTCGTGACCGGAGCTACGTTATTTGTCGGCGCGCTAGCCGCCGGTTGCGAAGCCTGGGAAGAGCATCATGCCGCCGTCAATGAACAGGGTCGCGCCTGTGACGTAGTCGGCGGCATCCGACACCAGCCAGGTCACCGCCTGGGCAATATCGTCGGGCTCGCCTATGCGCTTATACGGGACGAGGGTCATCAGGCTTTCGTAGGCTTCTTTGGTCTCCCAGGCCGGCCGATTGATCGGGGTGCGAATGGCGCCCGGCGCGATCCCGTTGACGCGGATGGCGAGCGGAGCCACCTCCTGGGCTACGCTTCTCATCATCTGCATGACGCCGCCTTTGGAGGCCGCATAGTTGGCGTGTCCTGCCCAAGGTATCTCCTGGTGGACGGAACTCATGGAGACAAGCTTGCCCGCCGCGACCGAAATGTCCTTCACGACACCTCGTCGCTTGAATTCACGTATGGCTTCCCACAGTCCAAGGCGCGGATCGCATCCAGCGCGGCATTCGTGCAGGGCTTCATCCCGCCCGACTATCTGCTCGATGGGATCTTGCAACGGCGCTTCTGCTACTCATTCACCGCCAAGACCGGGACCGGCAAGACCGCGATCATGCTGCGCCTCGCCGCGCATGTCGCGCTCGGCAAGCCGCTCGGCCAGCACAATGTCGAGAAGGGCAAGGTCCTGTACTTTGCCGGCGAGAACCCCGACGATATCCGAATGCGCCGGATCGTCATGGCGGTGGGGATGGGTTTCGAACCCCAGGACATCGAGGTCTACTTCATCGCCGGCACGTTCAAGATCTCGAAGATGCAGGCGCGCATCCGGCAAGAGATGGAGCAACTCGGCGACTTTGCGTTGATCGTGGTCGACACCAGCGCGGCTTATTTCGAGGGCGAGGATGAGAATAGTAATGCGCAGGCGGCTGCCCATGCCCGACGACTCCGAAGTCTTTGTGAGATGCCAGGCGGTCCGTGCGGCTTGGTCGCCTGCCACCCCCCCAAGAACGCCACCGATGACAAACTTGAGCCCCGGGGGGGCGGCGCCTTCCTCGCCGAAGTCGACGGCAACCTGATCGGGCGCAAGGACGACAGCGCGGCCTCTGTGCACTGGCAGGGCAAGTTTCGCGGTCCCGAGTTCAACGAGGTCTCGTTCATGCTGAGGACCGTGACGCATCAAGACCTCGTCGACAGCAAGGGGCGCATGATCCCGACCGTGATCGCCGAGCCGCTGAGCGAGACGGCCAAGGAAGAGATGGCCGCAGTCAGCCGATCGCATGAAGAAGACCTTCTGCGGATCATTGCCAGCAAGCCGGACTCGTCGCTGGCGATCATGGCGCTTGCAATGGGCTGGAAGATGCACGACGGCCGGCCGAACAAGGTCAGGGTCTCGCGCAAGCTGCAGGCGATGGTGGGCGACGGGCTCCTCAGGAAGAAGGAGCGCGACGGCTACAGCCTCACCACCAAGGGCCAGAAGGCCCTCGAAAAGATCACCGAATAGGCCCGGGGCGTTGCAGCCGTAACATACGCCCCCTCTAAGAAGGGGGCGTGTTACGTTACGAGGTTGCACCTATGCCGTGACCATGTTTCGTAACATAGGCGCGTAACAGATGTTACGGCTTAACAACAAGCACTTAGGACGGATCGTAACGTCGCGTAACATCGCATGTTACGATCGGAACTCTAGATTAGGGTGCGTCGTGATCGTAACACACGTCGTTACGACTGGCACTCAGCGTCGAGGAGCGCGCTGGCGTTCCCGGCGTCAGCCCGCTCGGCAGGCGGCCGGGATCATCGGAATCCCTGGCCGGCTTCAAATCGGAACAGGCCGCCGGCTTCGCTCGGAATCCACGGCCGACTTCGTCGGAATACGCAATTTGTTCCTAGCATCCCTGGCCGGTCCGCTCAGGTTGTCGGTCATCGGCCAAGCCCAGGGCGTGAACACCAGCACGGTCAGCCGATTGAAGCAGGGGGACCTCTCTTTTTTATTGAGGGGAATATCGCCGTGGGGATGCAGGCGTCATTCACGGTCCGGTGCTGAACCGCGGCGAGCATGGTGACCGACGCGGCGATCAACGGGCAGGGGATTGCGCTGGCACGCACGACGCTGTCAGCATGGGATCTGATCAATGGCCGGCTGGTGCTGCCGGTCCCTGAGTCATTGCCTCTGTCCAAGACCTATTGGGTGTGTCCGGAGGCGACGGCGGCCCTTCCGAAGATCGCGACCTTCCGCGAATGGCTTCTTGCTGAAGCCGTAGCGGACCTCCGACAGCTCAACACGCTGGCGCCGGATTCCGGTGATCGGAGGCCGTCGCGCGTCCCTCGTCCAGATGGACCGAGGCGCCGCTCGCCTAGGCAAACATCCGTCGGCGAATAGAGCAATGTGTCAATCCGGAATTAGCCACTCCAGTCGCGCCGATCAGCAGGGTGTCTCATCACTGATAATTCGATGGACTTTGCGTGTTGCGAGAATCGCATCAACGGGAGTGCTCTGCGCCGGAGGTAAATAGCCACGCCGTCATTTCGCGTCAGGAAGGCGTTTTGCGAACGCTCAATAGGGGTACCTTTGCGGTGTTTCGTCAGTTTGCCAGATGGCTCTTTTTTTCAGATCGGGACGTGCCGACCCTTGGAGAGATGACAAGCCCAGTTTCAGCATGCGGACCAGAGATCTCGGGCGCGATGAACCCGTTGTGAGCGCGGAGCGCGAAGTCGCAATGGGGCCGAGGTCGACAGGCCAACGGTTGCACGGGTTATGGTGCACAGCATTGCTGGGACGTGTCGGTCGCGCTAACCCTCCGAACCGAAAACCAAGCAAGCCGTTAGACCTCCATCGAACGGAGGAAGAGAGATCATGCGTGTTCTTGCAGTAGCAATGGCAATATCGTTGTCCTTTGCATTGGCTCCCGCATCTGCCGAGGAGTCTGGATCATCCAAGACCGATAAGCAGGCACAATCGGTTCCGGTGCAGCCGGACCGTACGCCGCAACAATCGGACCAATCTCGCGGCCAGGAGCGGGCACGTGGTGAGAGAGTGCAGATCGAGCGCGATTGGAAGGCCGAAGAAGATGCCAACCGAACTCCGACCCAGCACGAGGAATCCGCTGGCAAGCCGGACAAGGACCATCAAACCGTAGGTCGTGACTGGCGCGCACATCCTGAACGTGACGAGAACCGCTGACCATGCGTAGCGGGCTAGCTTTAGGACGGAGTGCCATCGGCCGTCAGATTGCCGCTACTGAAGCCTGAACGCCGGAACTTGATCAAGCTGAAGTGAATACGCGGCCAAGATCGCGAGTCTCGCTTCTGCCGGTTCCTAATTGACAGACAATCCCGCTTTGGCAAAGTCGCGGACCTGGGGATGGCGATCTCCCCATGAGGCGACATGCCCAAGCATCGCGTCCGGATTTGTGTGAAGGACGCAGCATGTCAACCGTCAACGACAGGTCTTCGTCAGATCGTCCGGTGCCTTTGCTGCGCGTAAGAAACCTGACTAAGCGATACGGAAACGACGGCACTGCCATCGAGGGGCTGTCGTTCTCTGCTGTCGCGGGCGAAATCCTCGGCATCATCGGTCCAAATGGCGCCGGCAAGACGACGTTGCTGGAAGCCGTTGCCGGACTTCTCCCGGTGAATTCAGGCGACGTCTTTTGGCACGGAGAGCCACTGCCCGCAGGCCGCCGGCGCGACGTTCTGTTCTACCTGCCTGATGGCGTCCGTCCGTACCAAGACCAGTCGGCCCTGCAGGTCGTGTCGTTTGTCGGCAACGTCTTTCGACGGTCAGACGCAGAGATCAGGTCGACCATCGACGCGCTCGGGTTGCAGCCGGTGCTTCGAAAGCGCGTGCACGCCCTGTCAAAAGGTTATGCCCGACGCCTCATCCTGACCATCGGGCTGCTTGCGCCGCATGACCTGTTGCTGATGGACGAGCCATTTGATGGATTTGATTTGCGGCAGACGCGCGACGTCATGGGTCTTTTGCGTCACCAGACGGCGTGCGGACGCACGCTGATCCTCTCAATTCATCAGTTGCCGGACGCCGAACGGGTTTGTGATCGCTTTATTCTGCTGTCGGCAGGGCGGGTACGTGGATCAGGAGGACTTGCCGAATTGCGTGCGCAGACGGGACTGCCGAACGGCTCACTGGAGGATATCTTCCTTGCGCTCACGTAAGGCATACGCACGATCGACCGCACCGATCGGTCCACTGCTCGCAAAGGAGCTCCGCGAGATCGCGGCCGGGCGAGCGCTTTGGACGATGTTGCTGCTGGTCTGCCCCCTCGTCGGATACAGCTTCGTCCAGGCAGTCTCGCTCTTCAGCGAATCAAGTGCCGCCGCCCTGCAGTCGCCAGTCCTGGCGCGGAGCCTGTCACCGCTCGATGCCATTCTGGTTCCGGCGTTCGGCTCATTCTATGTGGCGGTGACATTGTTATTTCCTTTCGTGGCGATCCGCGTGCTGGGCCAGGAGAAGGAAAGTGGCGCTTTGCGCCTGCTGGTCCAATTGCCGTACCGGCCTTCGACGCTGATTGCAGCAAAATTCTGCGCTGTGCTGGCAGCCTGGCTCATGGTGAGCATTCCTGCGCTTTCCGCACTGGCCGTGTGGGCAATATTGGGTGGCCATTTGGCTGCACCGGAGACGCTGAACCTTTTGCTCGGTCATTTGCTTTACGGTGTTCTGGTCGGCGCCATTGGGTTGCTCGCCGCGGTCGTCTCCGACAATTCGGCCACTGCCGCTATCATCGCGCTTGCTGTCACGATCGGATCATGGGTTCTGGACTTCACGCTCGCGGGCCGCTCAGGCCTGTCGGCCTGGCTTGCGCAGATGTCGTTAACCCAGACGCTGCGTCCGTTCGAGCAGGGGCTTCTCTCGGCCGGCCTCGTGGTCGGCATAACGGCCGTCATTGGTGGGCTCGCGGCGCTGACAATCGTCTGGCTTCCGCCTGGTACTCCCGTGCGAGCGAAAATCGTCCGTTCTGTCTCCTGCGTGCTGGTGATCGCGGCGGGACTCGGTGTTGCGACGCAGATCAGGGCGTCCGTGGATCTCAGCGAGGATCGTCGCAACTCCTTCTCGCGTACAGACGAACGTTTGCTCGCGACGCTTCGGCTTCCGTTGGTCATCAGGGTCAATCTCGCGGCTGAGGACCCCCGCTATATCGATCTTCGACGGAGCGTTCTCGCGAAGTTCGAGCGCATCATGCCAGATGTCACCGTCGTACTCGCGAGCGAGCGGTCAAACGTTGTCAATCCATCAGACACCTATGGCCAGATCGAATATGCCTACGGTGATCGAACCGACGTGAGCCGCTCCACCAGCCCTCGGGAGATACTGCCGCTACTATATGCGCTCGCGGGCACGCAGCCGCCAGCGCCTAGCGTCGGCGAAGAGTACCCCGGTTATCCCCTGGTCGTTAGTGCAGACGCGGTGCTGCTGTGGTTCTTCGGCGGATTGCCGCTCCTGATCGTGCTCGTTTGGCGATGGATTCGCCGGCCCCCTCCAGACAAAGGTCCTCTCGTTCATCCAGGAGCTAAGCCATGAGATCCTGCAAGAAACTCGGAATGATCATCCTCGCGGCAATCGGCTTTGCGGTGCCGGCATTGCCCTGTTTAGCCGCGGAGCCAATCAAGATTGACCTCTCGAATGAAACCGTCGGTGGGGAACCAAAGTCGCTGGTGCCAGTGGTGGGCTTCTGGAGGATCGAGGAGGACGGCGGCAAGAAGGTGCTCACTGTCGATGGCCGGCAGTGGAAGGAGGGGCAATCGTCGGCAGGTATCGCCGACAAGGCACGGGCTCTCTACGGTGAACGCTACGCTGAGTTTCTCGATCGCGTGCAGGCCTACGCCTACTATCCCTACGCGGTTGCGCCAAAAATCGAAAATTTCAGCGATGGCGAGATTTCGGTGCGCTTTGAAGGGTTGTCCGGTCGCATCGACCAGGGCGCCGGCATCCTATTCAATCTCAAGCCAAACGGGGACTACCTGACAGTCCGCGCGAACTGTCTGGAGAATAACATCGTGCTGTGGAAGTTCGAGCACGGCAAGCGCTCTTCCGTCAAATGGGTACGCAATATACCGACCGCGACGCGGCAGTGGCATGACCTCAAGGTCCGCGTCAAAGGCACGAAGGTGGAAGGCTATCTCGACGGCAAACTCTATCTGGAGCACATGCTGACCCAACCGGTCTCTGGCCGGATCGGGCTCTGGTCAAAGGCCGACAGCCACATGTATTTCGCGGATTACACCGTCACCGCCGGCAGCAACTGAAAGGATGACAACGGGGAGATTCGTCAGAAGAGGAGATGGACGATGAACAGGAAATGGATTCTGGCAGGCAGCGGCGCGCTGTTGCTGGGCCTCGTGGGTGTCGCCATGGTTACCGCCGAACCGGAGGGCAGGGGTGCGATCTTTATCGCGGGAGATAAGCCGGTGACCGAGGATCAGATCCGTCAAAAGCTGCAGTCGGACGGCTGGTCGAATGTGCAGATCGTCCGCGACGGATGGTACTTCGAGGCGATTGGCTCGAAAGATGGCCAAACCGCGAATGTTGCCGTCAACTCGCGGAACGGCCGACTACGTGCCGGCGATGATGACGACGCGGATTGAGTAAATAGCTCCCGTCGGGAGTTGAACGGAATCGGGGCGGGCGGGTTTCGCGTGCGACCTCCGTGCCACGGTGAGGCGTTGCGTCCGCAGCTCCCCTGCGAGCAATTCCGCTGCTTCGAAATGGTTTTCTCACCTGGCCCAGATCAAGCGAGCTGGTCGAGCTACCGACGTTGCATTCCCGGAAGTGGGACGACAGCTCAAGCTCAGCCAAGTGCTCCCAGCATTCCGCGTCCGCGAGGAGGTTCCTTTGTTCATGCTATTGTACGCGGCCTTTTGACGGCACAGCGAACCCATCGCGCGCAAGCGTCGCACCTTCTCCACTGCGAACCTCCTTCGGCTTGTTCTTCGCAAGCCGTTTGTTTGTCTCGGATTGAAAGTCTCTCAGAATAAAATGACGGGCGATAGTCCGGTGTTTGACAGCTTTGAATGACAGCGCAATCGTCACTTTTTGTCTGGATGAGTGCAAAGCATTGATGAGATCCAAAAACGCATCGCAGAATGAAGGTGCTCTTCCGAAACTCAAGCCCCCCAATGTCGGAAGCGCTGTTAAGTGCGCATTTCGCAAAAACGGGACAGCAGTTTCGCTAACTGACGGACAGCAGTTTCGCTAAATCGCGGACAGCGTAGCGGCGCTGGCTTTTGGTTGCCTGGTTGTTGAAGTCAGTTGGTATTCGTTTCGCTGTTTTCGACGTCGGTCAAGGGGCGTGCAGCTTTTTTCCTTCGCATGCTGTCGCCTTCGAGGGCGATACGGTGGGAGTTGTGGATGATCCGGTCGAGGATAGCATCTGCGATGGTTGGCTCGCCGAACACGTCAGAGTACCCCTATTCTTGAGCGGGTCGTGTCTCACGTCACGATCACGGACCCGCATCATTTTCTGTTTGGGCACCGGCTTGAGGTGCTGAAGGAGCGGTCGGGGCGCGGTCCCGCCTACGTCGTTGTCGCGCTGCCGGACGGCCGGCCGCGGGCGGTTCGGATCGCGTCGACGGATCTTGCCGAGACGCCGATCACTTCCCGCCCGGATGCGGCCGATCTGCCGCGCATCAGTGCACGTACGCTGATCCCATTGATGCAACATTTGAGCGCGAGTCTGAGCCTTCTCGACGAGAAGGTGATTCGCGATGACCCACCGACCGCTTCCAGGTCGCGTTGCGTATCGACCCCTGCCGACGTTGGCAAATCCACCCGGCCATCCGACGGCCGACATTCCGCGCCTGTGGCCGAATCTGTCGACCGCGACGCAAACCCAGATCGCTCAAATCCTCGCCACGCTGCTGCGGCGAATGCAAGCGGTTCCCGGCACGCCCGGAAGGGGACTGGGTCGTGCTGATCAGCTTGAACGTCGCTGACGAGCGGCTCACGACTGCGCACCGAGCCAAGTTGGCCTATGTCTACGTGCGGCAGTCATCCGTGAACCAGGTGCGCCAGCACCAGGAGAGCACGGAGCTGCAGTACCGCCTCGTCGATCGTGCCATCGGTCTGGGTTGGCCCCGGAGCGCGTCCAGGTCATTGACGAGGATCTGGGCAAATCCGGTGCTGGCGGCGTGGATCGTCATGGTTTCCAGAAGCTCATTGCCGAGATCGGCCTTGGCAACGCCGGTCTTGTGGTAAGCCTCGACGCTTCTCGCTTGGCCCGCAATAACCGGGACTGGCATCAGCTTCTCGAACTGTGCTCGGTGTTCGGCGTGCTCATTGCGGATGGCGAGCGGCTTTACGATCCGCGCGCCTACCACGACCGCCTGCTGTTGGGCTTGTCCGGCATCATGAGCGAGGCGGAGTTGCATCAGCTTCGGATGCGCCTTCACCAAGGGGAACGCCAGAAGGCGGCGCGGGGCGAGCTGCGGCTGCCGCTGCCAGCCGGGCTCGCCTATGATCGAGCGGGCACAATTGTTCTCAATCCCGATGAGGAGGTGCGGGCCCGTCTTCATCTCGTGTTCGCCAAATTCCGGGAACTGCAGAGCGCTCGCCGTGTGATGCGTTACTTGGACAGGAACGGATTGTCCTTGCCGGTTCGACCGCTGCTTGGACCATCTCCACACGAGATCGTCTGGCGTGCGCCAGATAGTGCACGCGTCCTTAGCGTCCTTCAAAATCCGGCCTATGCTGGGGCGTATGTTTATGGCCGCCGGCAAAAGGATCCGAGCCGATGCCGGCCGGGATCGCTGACGGGAACGGTCAAGGTGGCGATCGGGGATTGGGCGGTTTGCCTCCACGCCGCTCACCCAGGCTATATCAGCTGGGAGGAGTTCATGGCCAACCAGGGGCGACTGGCAGATAACGTCTTCCGCTATGAGGCAGGACATTCTGGCGTACCGCGCAAGGGGGTAGCCCTGTTACAAGGAATTGCGATCTGCGGCCGTTGCGGACGGCGCATGAGCATGCGCTACACGGGCCCGAATGCCGACTATCCGGTCTATTGCTGCCGCTCGGATCGGGACCAGCAAGGCAGTGCACTGTGTCAGGAAGTCCGGGCCTTGGCGGTTGACGCGCTGGTCGAGCGGGTGGTCCTCGATGCCCTGGTGCCGGATCAGATTGAGATCGCACTCGCGGCGGCGGGCCAACTGGAGCAGGAGAGCCGTCAGCTCGAGCGCCAGTGGGCGCTTCGCGTGGAGCGCGCCCGCTACGAGGCCGAGCGCGCTCGGCGTCAGTATGACGCCGTAGAACCCGAGAACCGTCTTGTGGCGCGCTCACTTGAGCGGGCTTGGGAAGAGAAGCTGCGTGTCGTCGAGGCGGTCGAGCAGCAGCATGCGCGTTGGTGCGCACAAGAGCCGCTTCTGATTGGCCCGGCGGAACGCGCTGGGCTACAAGCGCTCGGCGAGAACCTGCCGCGGATTTGGAATACGGCCACCACGTCGGCAGCCGATCGCAAGCGCATTCTGCGATTTGTCATCCGCGAAGTCGTTCTTGATCAGAAGCGGACCCGAGGTCAAGTGTGGCTCAAGATCGTCTGGCAGACCGGCGCAACCAGCGAGCATCACGTACAACGGCGCGTTCACACCTACCGCGATTACATCGACATTGATCGGTTGCGGCGACGGATCCTCGAGTTGAATGCTGAACACAAAATGGATGGCGAGATCGCGGCGATACTCAATCAGGAAGGCTTCGTCGCGGCCCGAGGCTGCGCCTTCAAAGGCGAGAACGTCTGGGTGTTACGCACCCGCTGGGGCATTCCCACCGTCAAAATCAACGGCATGGACAAGAACCCGATGCGCTGGCCCGACGGGAGCTTCTCGATTCAGGGCGCGGCGGCCGAGCTTGGAGTAACCCCACAGACGGTGTTCGATTATCTCGCGCGCGGATTGCTGGCAGGTCATCAGTTAGCCAAAGGTCAGCCATGGCAGATCGAGCTTTCCGACGAACAGATCAGTCAGCTTCGCAATCGGGTACGACGCACCAAGCGTTCGAAGAAGGAGGCATCATGAAGCCATCGGCTCGCCGATCATATCGTGCCATTGGGCAACGGGCAGCTGGGCGGTAATCAAGGTCGATTTGCGCCTGTAGCGCTCTTCGAAGATTTCGAGGAGATCGAGGCGCTGCTGGTCGTTGAGGGTGTGGGTGCCCCAGTCGTCGAGGATGAGTAACTGGACACGTGCGAGCTTATCGATGAGGCGCGGGAAGCGACCATCGAGACGGGCCATGGCGAGGTCTTCGAACAGGCGCGGCATCCGCAAATAAAGGACGGAATGATCGAGCCTGGCCGCCTGGCGTCCGAAGGCACACGCCAGCCAAGTCTTGCCAGTCCCGGTCAGGCCGGTGATGATGAAGTTCTCATGGGCTTTCAGCCAGGCGCCTTGCGCCAGCTGCAGGGTGTTGCGCCGGTCAAGGCCGCGGCGGGACGCGAAGTCGACGTCTTCGATACAGGCGTCGACGAAGCGCAGCTTGGCTGCGGCCAGGCGATTGGTCAGGCGCCGGTCGGCGCGCATGGCGGCTTCGCGATCAAGCATCAGGCCGAGCCACTCGTCGCGGCTGAGATCGGCGGCATTGTCCTGTTCGGCCAATTGCCGATAGGCGGCCGCCATTCCGGCAAGGCCGAGGGCCTGCATCTGGTCGAGGGTCGGGTGGGTCAGCATCACGATCTTCCTTTCCTTCATTGATAATAGGCGCCGCCACGGATGTTGGCGTGGGAGGGCGTGGCTTTGATGGGCTCGGCGGCAGGGCTCGCGCGGTCCAGCCCGGATTTGAGGATGGCGCTCACGGAGGAGTAATTGATCGCGTTGATGGCGAGCGCCCTCTCACAGGCCGCTTCCAGCCGATTGCGCTCGTAGCGCCGCGCCAGGGCGATGATCCCCATGGCGGAGCGATAACCCTGCTCGGGATGCGGGCGCTCACGCATCATCCGCTCGACCAGGGTGGCGGCGTTGACGCCGACCCGCGCTGCCATCTTGATCAAACTCGCCGGTGTCATATTGGCGTAACGCTGATGGGCTTTGGGCATGTGCTCGTTCACGGTGACATGGCCGCTGCGCTGAGAGCGGCGCACATGGCTGGCGACACGCGTGTGATCCTGGAAGATCTCGACGGCTCGATACGTGAGCCGGACGTCCACCCGACGGCCGATCAGTCGGTGCGGCACCGAGTAAAAGGTCTTCTCGACTTCGACGTGATAATCGGGATGGACCTTCGCCGTTTTCCACTCGGCGTATTCGAACGGTTCGCTCGGCAGCCGCGCCAGCGCCTCGCGCTCGATCTCCTCGAACAGCTGCCGGCGGGATTTGCCGATATGGCGCATCGGCCGATCGTTCAGCTCCTCCAGCAAACCGCCGATCGCGGCATTGAGATCGGTCAGGTTGAAGAACCGCCGATGGCGCAGCCGTGCCAGAATCCAGCGCTCAACAATTAGCACCGCGCCTTCAACCTTGCCCTTGTCGCGCGGCTTGCGGCTGCGGGTCGGCAAAATCGTCGTGTCGTAGTGCTCGGCCATGGCGGCAAAGGTTTGGTTGAGCGTCGGCTCGAACCACAACGCCTTGACGACCCCGGCCTTCAGATTGTCGCAGACGATCGCCTTGGGGACTCCGCCGAAGTACGACAGCGCCCGGGTCTGGCCTTCGATCCAATCTGGCAGTCGCTGACCGAAGCTCGCCATAGCGAAGGTCAGCGACGAGGCCCCGAGCACCGCGACAAATATCTGCGCCTGACGGATCTCGCCGGTTTGCGGATCGGTCACCTCCACCGTCGGGCCGGCATAGTCGGTCTGCATCACCGCACCCGCCGCGTGGCGGTGGCGGAAGGTTGGGTTCGCCCGCCGCCGATAGGCGTCAAACTTCTCGCAGAACCAAGTGTAACCGTAGCCGTCGGGATGAGCCGTCCGGTATTCCTGCCAAAGCAGCGTCAGCGTCACGCCCTTGCGCTTGAGTTCCTGCGCCACCCGTGGCCACTCAGGCTCGCTCAAGTCCTGCGGCGGTCGCCCGACCCGCCGGAACAAGGCCCGCTGTAACGCCGCCTCGCTCTCGCAAATCGGCGGCAGCGGCCAGCTCAAGCCCGCTTCGCGCGCCCGCAGCAGGTAGGTGGCAACCGAGGTCTTGCTGATCTGCAGCCGTTCCGAGATTGCCCGCACCGACAGGCCCTGCTCGTACGTCAGCCTCAGGATCGATCGTAGGTCCTTCACAGTGGTTCGTTTCGCTTGCTTCCGTCTCGGCATTGCCCCTCTCAAACTCAGCTTGAGAGAGAACATTGCCTGAACGGCGCTCCCGAAAACCAACCTCCCGCATCTGTCCGCGATTTAGCGGAATCCCTGTCCCGGAGTTACTGAAATCGCTGTCCGCGAATTACCGAAATCGCTGTCCGGGAATTGCCGAAACACGCACTGTTAAGGAAGGTGACGGCTCCAGTCCCACAACTGGAGCCGTTTTTTGTTGCTCATCGCGAAGGGTGCAGGCAAGCGCACTCATTTCGAGTTTCAGGGGGTCTCATTTGCTGTGCGTTCGCTTAACCGCAAATTCTATTCGCTTGATGCTTCACATCGCTTTCGAATGCTACTGAGAGCTGGCGCACGTACTCTACATCAAGAGCAATGATGATACCGTTTCATTCCGAGCCTACTTTCTTCCTCCAGGGTCTGAGGGGGGAATGTATTGCGACGGGGCGGGGCAACGGTGAGGATGAATGCACGGCTGCTGCAGATCGCTCGTCTGGCTGGTCGAGCGGCAGGACTGCTGTTTTTGCGAAATGCGCGTGGGATCCGGCAGGCCAAAGCCGATGACGCCCAGACTTGCACGGATATCGCAAAATGGCTCGCCTCGCGGGGATTAAAGCCTCCGAGATAGACGCCGCAGGGGCCAGAGGCTGCGGTGGATAGGCGGCCGGGGAGAGGCAGTGGACGTGCGTGACAAGAGCTTCGGTCGGCTAAAGAAATTGAATTGCAGACCGTCTTCCGCATGACAGAGGCTTGCTATCGTTCAACTGGGCAAGCAGAGCTGGATCCGTCACCGGATCTTTGTGCCAGAAGTTCGCGGAAGCGGGCAATGCAACAGGGTCATTCTCCCAGAAGTTTGACATTGCTGTACTCCGCTACAGTTTGATCATGAAGTTGACGAACGCTGACGGCTGCATGATCCCAAAAGGCGTGCTCGTGCCGCCCTGTGCGCCGACATTGACAGTTGGCAGCGTGAAGCCATTGCTTGTTGTAATCGTAAGGGTGTTGCCTGAGCCGACATTCGCGATCGATGTCACGGTTTGGCTGGTACCAGGGCCCCAGTTGGCATTATTGAGCCCCCAACCAAACTGAATTTGGCCGCCAGAAAGGGACACGGACGGCGTGTACGGAGGCAGGTTGGCCGTAGCCAAGGTAACCGTCTCAGCTCCTGTAACCAGGCCAAGAGCCCGCGGCGTGAGACCGCCGCCTGATCCAGCGGCTGCCAATGCCCTGCCAAGCACCTTTGGCAGAGACATCCGGCAATTGGCGGCCCACGCTCTAATAACGAGGATCAGCGCAAATGGCCGACGGAATCGAGGCATCCGAGCTGTCAAAGATTGCAAAGCTCAATGGAGACTTCAGGAGAAACTACGGCAAGCTGCTGGGCGCATTCCTCTATCTGCGATCAATCGGCGCCGCCCGCCGTACATCCAGTTGGGGCAGTCTGATTGCGGCTTTATCACGGCTGCATTGGCGTGGCTGGGAAGGACGATTTGGTCGTGGTTCGCTTCCTAAATCGTTCCCCATTGGCCAGCAAAGAGCCGATCTCAACAACCCGCAGGAGCTTCGTCATGAATTCCATCGTTTCACTTCCGATCATCGGCGCGACCCAGGTTTCCGCCCCCGGCATCGCCGCTGAGATGCCGAGAAATGACCGGTCAATGACCAATCTCGCTGACGAGGTGGTGCTGTCCACTTCTGCCGGCATCAGCGACGCTGAACCGATCGAATCCGATGATCCGGCTTTTGGGTTGATTAGAGCGAAGCGCCAAGCGGACGTTCTTTACTCGTGGGCGATCGAGGCAAAGGACGTCGCCGAGCAAAGATACGGCATCAGGTCAGAGGAGGCGTGGGAGGCAGCCGAGCGGTGCGAGGCAGCTTACCACGCCACCAACGAAATCGGCTGGAAGCTTGCGACGACACAGCCCACGACGCTGGCCGGTGTGGTCTCAGTGCTCGGCCTTGCCAACCTGATTGAGGATGAGGGTTGTGAATGGCCCGACACCAACACGATCGGGCCGGATGGCTGGCACTATCAGTTGCGGGCAACTATGGCTGCGGCGATTGAGACGATCGTCCGGAGAGGCGCATGAGCAATATCATCGCATTCCCGCCCGCCTCGGCAGATGATGAAAACGAGCGCAATGCCGAGGCCTTTCGCGATTTGGAGAGCGATATCTGCGATTGCCTCTGCATGAGCGAGATCGCTGTGCAAATGATGCCGGACGAGACTGACGAGCACCT
The DNA here is from genome assembly GCF_045571455.1 of Bradyrhizobium sp. STM 3561. Classification (NCBI taxonomy): domain Bacteria; kingdom Pseudomonadati; phylum Pseudomonadota; class Alphaproteobacteria; order Hyphomicrobiales; family Nitrobacteraceae; genus Bradyrhizobium; species Bradyrhizobium sp. STM 3561. Next base: position 3,302,536 of record NZ_CP120695.1, on the reverse strand, counting down.
GATGTTCGCCGTTCGTCAGACGGCGGTGATGCTCGAACGATTTAAGAAGCGCTACTACAGCCTCTGGCACGGCGAGGAGCGTCCGGCATGAAGCGCCGGCGGCGATCGCACAGGAAGCCCAACCGCGAGCGGCTGGCGCTCCACGTCCGTCGGCTGAGGCGGTGAAACCGAGGCCCGCCGGTTCACGCTGGCGGGCCTCTGTGCTAGCAAATTGGCGTGCCCTGCCGATCGTGCGGAACGTCGCGGCACCGGCCGCAGGGGCTGTTCCAGAGCGGCTCCTGCGGTCGTTTATTCTGTGCCGTCCAGAAGTGTCCTAAATTTCCAGAAGGAACGAATGTCTTCTCTGGCACTTAAGGGGCTGATAGCCGAACGACGGTGCAGCCGTTGCTGAGGCTATGGGCCCGGCCTCCTAGGCACACCGGGCCCGCTTTGCTTAAGGCCGCCTCAGTTCATAACTCCCGTCCGATTGCTGGGTGGGTCCGGTTCTTCACCTTGATCCAGTGCTTTTGCCGACCCCCGCGGTACGGCCGATCGCGATGCTTGGAGACCAGACCTTCAAGTCCCATTCGGCAGGCTGCCCGAAACAGGTCGGGGCCGATCTCGCCGCGCTCGAACGGCGCCACACTGATTCCGTCCGGCCGGCGCGCCAATAGCTGCTGCAGATTTGCTTTGCGCATGTGGAGGGGGAGGGACCGCAAATCATCGCCGCCCATCGCGAGGATATCGAAGGCATATAGCTGCACCTCGTGGTCGTGTTGCCGGCTGTGCAGCGCGTTGAAGTCGCTGATGCCGTCCACACCGAGGATCACGGCCTCGCCATCGATCACAAAGTCCTTCTGCCGGTTCCTCAGCGCGGCCTCAGCAATCCAGGGATAGCGCTTCGTCCAGTCGGTGCCGTTACGAGAGAGGAGGCGCACGCGCTTGTCCTCCCGAATGACCAGCATCCGGTAGCCGTCATGCTTCACCTCGTGGATCCAGTCCGGCCCGTCCGGGACCTGCTTGCCGGCGGTCGCCAGCCAGAGCTCGTACGCCATACGCATGTTTGGGAAATAGGTGCTGCGGGCGCTTTTCCCAATCAGGAACAAGCGGCAAGCGAACAGCTTATCGATGTGCTCCGGCCGCAAGCCCCCCTGCGAGCCGGAGCGCTCGAACGGCCCCAGCCGCCGCCACGCTGGGGCCGTCGTTTTTTGGGCCCGCAAATTGAGCTACGGCAGCCTTTTTGACATTCACTGGAACCTATTTACTTCTTTTAATTTATTTAATTCGTAGTATTTAAATCTGTGCTACCTAACAGCGAGGATGGACGCTATGCTCTCCGAAGATGAAGACCGGCGTGAGTTCTTGAAGACCTGCGGAAAATTTGCCGCAGTCACGCCCCCGGCAATGACCATGCTGCTGTCGACCTCCCTCACCTCAAACGCGATTGCGCACTCCGGAGGTGGAGGCGTCCGGCACGAGCATCACGAACACCATCACCATCACGACCGCGACTAGGCGGCATGGCTTCCGAGACAATTAGGCCGCCCTTCCAGGCGGCCTTAGTTCTTGTTCTTTTTCAGAGGCTTATTCGGTTCTGCTGTTGGTGCGTCGATGTCAACAGGGGGAAGCTCTCCGGTGCGGTCCTTTAGATCGGCTGCGCGCTGAATTAAGCCAGACGCAACCGCCGGGTCCTTTGTCGTCCTGGCCATCCGCAGCAGCGTCGCTGCAGCCTCTCGAGCGAAATAGTTGAAGCGCGACACGATCTTGGCATTCCCAACTTACCCAGTCGGGATGACGCAACAGCTCGGAGTCGGTTCCCGGGTTTGTATAAAAATGCACACAAAAGGCCTCAGCTCCCGGCAATAGGATGAAGCCGAGGCCTCCGAATATGGCCCCAGCTCTCGCGAGAGATCGCCGCCCTAGCCGTCGAACAGCTTGGTCCGTAAGTGCTTGTCTCTCGCCGCCATTTTCATGAACACCGGGTGAACCGAATGTGGTGAGCGGCGTTGGCAGGGATGGACCGCGAGCTGGAAAAACGGGCGGAACAAGCCCTTGTCACTGTTACGCTGAGCATGGCGACGCTCATTACGAGCCTCGGCTTTCTAGTAGCCAACCTGCGATAAGGCCGCCTCAGTCCGCGGCCCCTTCTCTTGATGAGCTCCACATAGGTGCCGCTCTCGTGCAGTTCGAGCCAGCCGCGCTCAACCGCGCGTTTGATCCCGGCGACGAACTCCGCACCGCTGGCCTTCAACGAGTAGAGAAACGGCGCATTGATCTTCTCGATATAGATGCGGCCGTCCTGGACGGGCTCGATGCTATTCGCGATCTCGACCAGCTTGCGCGCAGCAGCTTCCGGGTCGGCGAAAGGACGTTCGGCGGTGAGTTTCATGAACTAGCCTTAGCGCGATTCTGGCTTCGAAGATGCCCATCATCTATTCGCTGCCCCCCTGCGCATGGCGCCCCTGCGGGCCTTCATCGGGGAAATCTACGCAGCGCTAACTGGCGTTGGACATCGCGAATTGCGGCGGTCTGTCGCTCGCGAAATCCGGCCTGACCTCAGCTCCGCGGTTGCCACATGCGCGGCAGATGAACCGCGGCTCGAGCTGAGATATCCGGAGCTCATCAGGCCACTTGTCGACCTGGTCGGCCGAGAGCTTCACGTTGTGATAGCGGCTTGCGGGTGATCTCCTGCACGGGTTACGATGCAACCTATTTTAGAATTTTCTTTTTGGAGCTACTCATTGGCAACAAGCATTCAAACGATCGTTTCGGCTTATGTACGTCTGAAGAACCGGCAAGCCCTGGAGAATATGCGAGATCTTCGGCGCCAGTTGCTCGAACAGCTACAGTCCACATCGGTCGTGTCCCGAGGAGTGGTGTAGCTGATTAGCAAAGCCGCTCGCGAAGCGCGCCCTCAATAGCGCCGTAGCGAGCGAGCGGCTTTGCGGGTGGTCACCGATGATTCGTCGGTAAGGTTTGGATTGCGACAGCCAACCTGATTCGAGGAACCACCGATGACCGACGACATGATGAACCTGCGCACGCTCGTAGAGAAGACCCCCGATGCAGATCTCTTGCGCGAGATGATCGGCTTTGCCGCCCACCGGCTGATGGAGCTGGAGGTCGAGGGCCTGACCGGGGCCGCGTACGGCGAGAAGAGCCAGGAACGGCAGGTCCAGCGCAACGGCTACCGCGACCGGAGCTGGGAGACCCGCGCCGGCACCGTCGAGCTGCGCATTCCCAAGCTGCGCAAAGGCTCCTACTTCCCGGGCTTCCTCGAGCCGCGGCGGATGGCCGAGAAGGCGCTCACCGCCGTGGTGCAGGAGGCCTACGTGCAGGGCGTCTCCACCCGCTCGGTCGACGATCTGGTGCAGGCGATGGGCATGAGCGGGATCTCCAAGAGCCAGGTGTCGCGGCTGTGCGGCGAGATCGACGACAAGGTGAAGGCCTTCCTCAACCGCCCGATCGAGGGCGACTGGCCCTATCTGTGGATCGACGCGACCTACGTGAAGGTGCGCCAGAACGGGCGCATCGTCTCGGTCGCGGTGATCATCGCGGTGGGAGTCAACAGCGATGGCCGCCGCGAGGTGCTCGGCATGGATATCGGTCCGTCAGAGGCCGAGACGTTCTGGACGGCGTTCCTGCGCAAGCTGGCGCGGCGGGGCCTGCGCGGCGTCAAGCTCGTCGTCTCCGACGCCCATGAGGGCATCAAGGCGACCGTCAGCAAGGTGCTCAACGCCTCTTGGCAACGCTGCCGCGTGCACTTCATGCGCAACGCGCTGGCGCATGCCGGCAAGAGCGGCCGGCGCGTCGTCTCCGCCTTCATCGCCACCGCCTTTGCCCAGGACGACGCCGAGGCAGCACGGGCGCAATGGCGGCGCATCGCCGACCAGCTCCGCCCCAAGCTGCCGAAGCTCGCCGCCTTCCTCGACGAGGCCGAGACCGACGTGCTGGCCTATATGAGCTTCCCGGCCGCGCACCGCGCCAAGCTGCACTCGACCAATCCGCTCGAACGGGTCAACGGCGAGATCAAGCGCCGAACCGAAGTGGTTGGCATCTTCCCGAATGAGGACGCCATCACTCGCCTGATCGGTGCCATCCTGCTCGAACAGAACGACGAGTGGACGGTTCAACGCGGCCGCTACATGACACTGGAAACCATCGCCCCGTTGGGCGATGATCCCGCCGTCAGCTTCCCGGCAATCGCCAGCTGACCGATCCGGCCCATGCCGGCGAACGTGGTGACCCGCACTCAGCTACACCACGCCACGGGACACGATCTCCACATCTAGCATCAACCCGGCTGAGTCTCGAGATGCGCTACTTGAGGACCTCCGAGTAATCGAGGATGGAATGGAGCAGCTCCAGCTAAGGCAGTAACGGGCCGCCCGCCAGTGCACGCTGGCACCAGGCAGCGCATGCGGTCTGTCTTCGGGAGTTCGGCCCAAAGCCTGCCTAATTTTGTCGCTTTAAGACGAATGATGGGACTCAAGGGCGTTCGGGGCATCATGGAAATCCGGACAGTGATCAGCCCGGTTGCCTGGGCATTCGTCCTAGGTGGTCTTGGCCTATTCGTCATGCTGTACCTGCCCTGGTAGCGGCAGGCATGTGCGGCTCGGAGCCGCCCGAGCCAACGAGAGGGGCGGCGTGCCGCTCTTGAAATCCGGCCGAACATCGGCGCCGCGCCTTCCGCATGCCACGCACACAAACCGGGGCTCGAGATCTGACAGCCGCATGCCATCCGGCCAACAGTCAGCATTGAGTGCCAAGCTGTGGCTGCACCGGTAATCTGCGCAATAGACTAGGACCCCGCGCACGCCCATCTCACGCATCTCGCCGAAAGGTGATCTTCAGCGGGCGGCCTTCGGGATGGGTACGGGTGATGCGTCCGGTCAGGCGAGGCATCCCGCCAAGGATGGCGGTGCTGCGGGAGTCAAATTATCGATTCCGGGTATGGTGGAACGGCGCCGAGCTACCGCAAGTCGTGGGTGTGGAAAGCGAGTGCGCCGAACGCCTCACGCAGGCAGGTGGATCGTCTCCACCCGCTGACAAGGGCGGCACTGGAAGGCGTGCACTCGGGGCAGGTCGATGATGGCCGGGAGCGTCGCCAAGAACGTCATCGGGCGCCGGCAACGTGAGCAGATCAGGATTGGCGGGTCGGCGTTGACCGGCGAGGACATGATGCCGGCCACGGTAACCACGCCGAGGGCTCAGATCATGCCGGGGCAACTACGGGGAAGGGTATCGGTGAGGCAGAAACCGCCGTCCGGCACCGCTGATGCGAGCATTGACCCACTTGCCTCTGCGGGAACGTCGGTTGCCGGCCTGTGTTATTCGGCTAAGCGAACCGGAGGTTGGATGATGAGCACCGAGACGACGTTCGTCTGCGATTGTTGCCTGCGGGAAGCGGACAATCATGTTGGTTGGGCTCATATCAGTATCAATTGGGGCCGATGGGGATCGGCAGGTCATGCCGGACGAAGCCGCGACCTATGCGAAATTTGTTGGAGCCCACTTCAGCAGTTGCTGAAGCAGCAGCTCGAGCAACATGCTCGGAAGCGAGGCGGTGGCGTCAGCTAGGAGAAGCCAGCGAGTTTTCCCTGGGCGCCAGCATTCGCACGAAGGTCCCGCTTTTGTGCCGTTCAACCCAGCCTTTTCGGTGGCGAACTTGATGCCAGCGCCGAACTCCGAACCCGTAGCGGGGCGAAAGCCTAGAGAGATCGAGGTGTGAGCGAGCGCCCGCGTCCAGGCTAGAACGTCATGCGCGTTCCTTGAACGCAGCAATGGCCTTTGACAGTCTGATCCCCGGACGCTCGAGCCATCTCTCTGTCATCCAAGAAATGAGAATGGTCACATTAGCGGCCATATCCGCATCCATCTTCGGAAGATGAACCTGGCGATGTTGGCGATCGATAGATCTGGGAGGTCGATCAAAATTCTTGTTATGAGATAGCCACTCAGACAAACAATATGCTTACGCCAATCGATCCGCCCGGCAATTTGTCTCCTTTGTGGGCGAAGAAAACAAATAGCGCGGCCATCGCGCGAATATAGTCAAGAAAGACGTCACGCCTCATTCCAATTCTCTTACCTTGGCGCAGCCGCGGGCTCGCGCACCCCTCACACACTCTCGAAGGGTAGATTCTTGATCGCATTCCATTGATGCTCATGGGCCACGCCCGCGTAGCTTTCACGCAGTGCGTTCGGCTTGCCATTGTCAAGACCCGCGAGCTTGCAGGCCTTAGCGAAGTTGCTTTGCAGGCCGGTCGCCGACAGACGGCAGTCTCGCGAGCTGAGGAAGAAGGCCTCCCCTTTGGGCCTGGGAAACACGGTGTCGCGCTCACGGGCGTATCGACGAAGGGCTGCCTGGGTCGTTGGGTGAACAGGAATCAGGAGGTCTTTACGGAACTTGGTTTTACGGACGAGGACGACCCGGCTGGTCAGATCGACGTCGCCGCGAACAAGGCTGACCACTTCGCCCGATCGTAATCCTGTGCTGGCCAACAATCCGATTAGCGTCGCCATCGTGCGGCCCTGAGAGGGTTCCCCGGCGAAATGAAGCTGCATGCGTCGATAAGCGACGTCAGCTCAGCCTCACTTAGGATGCGCGGCGGCGGAATCGCCCTGGACCGCGGGAAAGCTTTGCGCTCCAAGTCCTCGGTCTGGGGGTCGTAGACGACCAGGTACTCGTAGAATCGGCGGAGCACGCCGTGACGGACCGCGCGGCTGTCGGCGGCGCCACCGAACGACAGGACGAAGTCCAGCGCCATCGTCCGGGTGGCGGGCGCACCCAGCTGAGATCGCTCGACGTAGCGAACGAAAGCCCGCAGCGTGCCGGCTTGCTTGTTGAAGGCGTAGCCGAGGGAGCGGCGCAGCTCGATGTAGCGCTCGACCTTGTCGTCGAGGAATGCGGCGAAGGCGGTCATGCGGCGCCGCCCCGGAAAGGGGAGTGCGACCTCAGCGAGCTGCGAGGCCGCGACATTCACGTACAGCGCCGTTGTGTTGATGCTCCGGTGCCCTAGAAGATTGGCGACCTCGTTGATCGGCCTTCGTCGCCCCACGAGCTGGGTAGCTAGACTGTGGCGCAGGAGATGTGCGCCTCCGACGCGACCGAGCTCGATCCCACCATGCTGCAACCGCTTCCGCACGATCCTCGAAACAGACGACACGTACTTGAATGGTCCCACGGGCGGCGTGAAGGACAGGAACAGATGCTGACTATCGACCTTCGATCGAGCCCGCAGGATGTAGTCGGCGAGCGCGGCGCCGGTCTCCTCGATGAGCGGGGCCACTCGGTCACGCTTGCCCTTGGTGCGCCGGACAAAAACCTCGCCAGCTCGCCAGTCGATATCCCTGATCTGAAGAGCGCGTAGCTCGCCGTTGCGAATGCCTGTGGTGGCGAGCAACAACAGGACAGCTCGATCGCGAAGGTCGATCGGCGTCGCCTTGCCGATCGCATCGATGGCGCGGCGAACATCATCCCACGAAAGCCGGGGCGGTAAATGGGCCATTCGCCAATATGGCGTTCTTGGAACCACGGGAGCCAGATCCTGCTCGTGGTGGCCACCCCAATGCAGAAAGCGGAGAAACGTTCGGATGTGAGAGATCGCCGCCGTGCGAGTGCCTGAGGTCGCCGAGAGCGACAGCCGATACTCGACAGCGGCAAGGACATGCTCTGCCGTCAACGCCTCGAGGTCTTGGCCAGGATGGCGATGGCGGAGCCAATCCAGAAAGCGCCGTGCGCCAAAGAGAACACAGATAACGCTTGGCAGTCGGTGCAATGGCAGATCCAGGATCTTGTCCGGATCGATGTCGGCCTCGTAGGTAATGTATCCGCAGTGACAACGCCCCTCGATTTTCATCTCATCCTCCGCAGCAGGCTCATTCTCAAAGGCCGGTGATGACTCCCATCTGGCGATTGGCGGGGTAATACGAGCCGGCCGGCGTCCAACCGGCTCGCTCCAACAGGGACAAATATTGTGCTTCTGTCCTCTCCTGGCCGGAGCCCCAGCACATCATGTGAATGTCAAAGAGCTTGGAAAAATGCGGCACGTCATGTTCGGGCACGACGTGCTCGACCACGAACACTCGCGCCGGAGCGGTCGCCGCCTTCCGGATGTTGGACAGGAGATTGATGCACTCCGCATCGTTCCAGTCGTGAAGTATCATCTTGAGGCTGTAGGCGTCGGCCTTGGGCACGGCTTCGAACATGTCGCCGGCCACATACTGGCATCATTGCTGGAGCTCGAGCTTCGTCGCCCATAGCTCGTGGACGTCCTCCACCACTTCGGGCAGATCAAGAACGGTTCCGCGAAGGCCGGGATTGGCCAGGAGCAACGCGCACATGAGATGTCCATAACCTCCTGCCACATCGCAGAAGGTGCGGATGCCGGAGAAGTCGTAGCCACGCAAAGCCTCCAGAACCAGGGAGGACTGCACCGCCGAGTAGCTGGTCATCGCCTGTTTGAAGCGCTCGGCGTAGTCCTGGTTCTTTCGCGCATAATCAAACGCCATGCAACCAAACTCGCGGATGAATGCATTCTGCTTGCCGTCCCTCACCATGGCGGGGAGGTGTTTCCAAAGCGCGTAGTGCTGCGGGCCCTCCTCAAGCCGCGCCATGGGCTTCAGGGATTGGGGGTGATCCGAGCGCAGGAGCTCGCCCTTATCGGTGAGTACAAACCCCCGTGAGCTATCCTCTTCAAGGAGGCCGATGGTCGCCTGCGCCCTGAGCAGGCGGTAGAGCAGGTCGGGATCGACGCCCAACTCGGCGGCCAACACGTGCGCCGTCTTCGCCCCTCGTTTATCAAGGTGATCGAATATGCCGAGTTCCGTGCCGGCGGAGAGAGTCTGGCTCCGCCAGCGGCCAAATATGAGATCCATAACCTGATCGGATGCGGCATTCATTGCTCACCTCCCTGGCTTATGCCCCGTATTCTCGGATCCCGCATTCGAGGCTAGGGTAGTGAAAAGCGGGCCGGGCCGTCGAAAGATTGCAAATTCGGTTCGCAAAATTGCATACTGAGCCCTTTACACCTGCCTTAAACGACCTTTCCGGGATTCATGATGTCGTCTGGATCGAGCGCGTGCTTGAGCGTTCGCATTACCTCGACCGCGGCTTCCCCATACTCGGGTAGGAGGAAATGCTTCTTGCCCTCGCCGATCCCGTGTTCGCCGGTACAGGTCCCGTCCGCGGCGATTGCAAGCGATGCCAGCCGCTCGATGAAAGCCTTGGCGCGGGCGACTTCGCCTGAGTCATCCATCATCACCATTAGGCTGGCATGAAAATTCCCGTCACCCACGTGGCCGACGATCGGCGCGATCAATCCGGCACACTCAATCTCCTTCCTCGCGGCAGCGACGCATTCCGCAAGTTGCGAGATCGGCACGCATACGTCGGTGACGACGACCTTCGCACCAGCGCGATACGACGCTATCGCCCAGAACATGTCGTGGCGCGCCTGCCAGAGCCGAGTGCGATCCTCCGTCCCCCTCGTCCATTCGAAGCCGGCACTCCCGAACTCGCTAGCCAACTCGCCGAACCGCGTCGCCTGTTCGGCAACTCCTGCTTCGGAGCCGTGGAACTCAAGAAAGAGCATCGGCTGCTCTGGAAGGTTTAGTTTCGAGTATGCATTACATACACGCACCTGCATCTCATCCAGTAGTTCGACCCGAGCCATCGGAATGCCCGACTGTATCGCTGTGATTGCGGCTCGGCAGGCTGCATCAACGGACGGAAAGCGGCAGACGGCAGCAGATATTGCCTCAGGAATGCCATGCAGCTTGAGTGTGAGTTCTGTGATGATCCCGAGCGTGCCTTCCGCGCCCACCATCAAGTTTGTCAAATCATAACCTGCAGAAGTCTTCCGTGCGCGGCGCGCGGTGCTCATCAGCTCGCCGTTTGGCAAGACGACCTTCAAGGACACAACATTGTCCTTCATCGTACCGTAGCGCACCGTGGTTGTTCCCGATGCGCCTGTCGAGGCCATGCCGCCTAGCGAAGCGTCGGCGCCCGGGTCCACCGAAAAGAACAATCCTCGATCGCGCAACTCGTCATTTAGGCGCTTGCGGGTTACTCCAGGCTCAACGACGCAGTCGAAATCCGCGGGGTGTACCTCAAGGATGCGGTTCATGTCCTTCAAGTCGATTGAGACTCCGCCGAACGGCGCATTGGTGTGGCCTTCCAGCGACGTCCCTGTGCCGAACGGGATGACCGGTACACGATGCCCAGCGCATATGCGCACGATCTGCTGAACGTCATGCGTGTTTTGGGGAAACACCACAGCATCGGGCGGCGCTACGGGGTGCCAGGTCGTGATATTGGCATGCTGCTCACGCACCGCGAGCGACGTGACGAGCCGATTGCCGAACAACGCAGTAAGTTCAGCTAGTGCCGCGCTGACCGCCCCGGGGTTTTGCTGCTTTGTTGGCCTATCAAGCATGACCGCCTCCTCGATCCTTATGGGGCGGCATTGTTCGCGACTGTGGAGATGCTGTAAATTCACTTACCAGTATACATTGCGGGAGCAAACGAATGCCGCGCTCAGCAACACAGACACGGCAAACCATTCTCGATGCTGCATATGTGCAGTTTCGTCGCCGGGGCTATACCCGCGTTAGTCTTGATGAGATTGTGGCTGCAGCTCGCGTTACGAAGCGCACACTCTACTATCACTTCAGAAGCAAGGACGATCTCCTTGGCGCGGTACTCGAAGCCCAACACCAGCTTGCTCTGGCCGCTTTCAAGACATTTGGCGATCATCTCTCGGGCACTCCCGAAGAGATTATTCAAAGGATGTTCGACGACATTGCTGTGTGGTCAGCGCGACCGGATTTTGCCGGAACCGGCTTTACGCGGTTTGTCATCGAGCTTGCAGATCTTCCTGGTCACCAGGCGCGCGTCATTGCACGCCGCCATAAGGCTCTGCTCGAGAATAAACTCGGCGAGGTTCTCAAGCGGGCAAAGGTTCCTGCCCCCGAAGCCCGTGCGCGCGAGCTGATACTCCTGTCTGAAGGGGCTATAGTAATGCTGCTAGTCCATCGCGACCGCCGTTATGTTACGGCGGCATCCGAAGCTGCGTTGCGGCTTCTGAAGGGGTAGCGCGGAGGTAAGTGCCCGCGCACGACAAGTGGAACCGTGAACTTCCTCCAAATTGATGGACACCTGTAGTAGGCTCGAAGAGCCAGGAGGTGTCGAATGGAAGGACGTCAACGTCGGTGGTTTACGGATGACTACAAGCGGGGCTGAAGTTCCAATTGTGGAACGCCGTTGCACAATTGGCCGGTTTCCGAGCCCAAGCCCGTTAACGAAGGCGGCCAGATGACCCTCGACATGATGGGCTGAGAAAAAACAGCGTAACCGGCAAATCGTGTGGATCGGCAAGATTGGTTCTGATTATCGTAAATGCCGGTGCGCCCCTGATATGCTCAAAGGCACCGGCGGACGTCCTGACCGGCAAACGAATCCTTGAGTTTTCCCGGGTCTCGTGACGTGACCGCGTTGACTCTTTCCGTCGCGCCGGGCGGTCTGAGAGCATGCAGACCGTTTCACTGCCATATCGGTGCTCCGCCGAAGACCAAGCCTTTCTGGATGATTGCCGCCGCGTCTATTCGGCGGCGGTGCGGACGGCCTATGCGAACGCCGCCGATGCGTCCGGCGCCCCCGTCAAGCAAAAGCCGCTGCGCGATCTGGTGAAGTCGCGTTTCGCTGGCGGTGTGCTCGACGCCTGGGCGCTGCACTGTGCCACGCTCGAGGGAATGGACCTGCACAAGCGGGTCCCTGATGGGAGGATGGTGTTTGACGGTCGGAAGGACCTGGAACGCAGGGGGAAAGGCCTGCTCGAACCCAAGGATTGGAAGCGTGCCAGGCTGCGGCCAATGACGATCCGCAGCGACAAGAACTACACCGGCAACCGGCACTTCCGGCTCGGTAAGGACGGGCGGAGTTGCACGTTCACCATGCTCCAGGGTGGCCGCATCAAGGGCAAGCCGATGGTTCGGCGCAGCGTCACGCTTAGGGCAGGGACTATGTTGCCTTGAACATGTGCCGAGCAGCCTGGCCACGGCGCCGGGGCGCTTTCTGAGTGCGACTTTCATCGCGCAGTTGCTGCTGTTCGGCGATATACGCCAGCACTTCACCCAGCCGCTTGTTCTCAACGATTGCCGCCTGATCGACCTTCCGCAACTTGTCGAACGTGCGGTACGGCAAGTCGCGCCCACGATGCCGGATCGCCAGCCGGCCGTCCGGGTAATCGACAATGGTAACGCGCTGACGCGCGAGCGCCCGCGTGATCTCGTTCTCTTCCAACATGAATAGGATCTTGTCGTACTGCACCGTCAAATTGCCGGTTACCGTGCGTTCCTCCTTCCAGGCAAACACGTCGCTGAGCGGCGTCAGATCGGCAGCCGGGCGATGTGCGTCCTGGTCCGACTTCGCAACCTTGCCGAAGCGGGCATTGTAGCTCGCCAGAAACCCCGGTAGAAACTCGTTACCGAGCTCAATCGTCGCGATTCCCGCCAAGCGCAGTTCTTTGACCAGTCGGTCCTGCAGCGTCCCAAACGATCGCTCAACGCGGCCCTTGGCCTGCGGGCTGTTCGCGCAGATGATGTCGATGTTGAGCTCGTGCAGCGCGCGGCCGAATTGCGTCATGCCGTCACCGCCTTCGGCCTCGCGGTTGTTAACGCGGAAGATGGCATGCTTGTCCGAATAAAAGGCGATCGGACGGCCATGGCGCTCCACGTACGTCCGGGTCTCACGCAGATAGTCCAGCGTTGATTCCGACGGCACGAACGCAGCGTGCATGATCCGACTGGCACCGTCATCAATGTAGGCAATCAGCGAACATTCCGGGCCGCGGTTCTCAAACCAGTAATGTCGCGAGCCATCAACCTGAATCAGTTCGCCAGTTCGCTCGCGCCGATGTCGTGGCTGATGTACGGAGGGCAGGCGGCGCTTGCGATCAATCCACAGGCCTTCTTCAATCACCCACTGACGCAGCGTTTCGCGCGACACCCGGCAGTCATGGACCTCCCGCAGCTTCTCCACGGCCAATGTCGGACCGAAATCCGCATAACGCGCCTTCACCAGCGACATCGTCAGCTCGCGCACCGGCGCCGGCAGCCGGTTGTTGCTGGGCTTGCCACGACGCTTGGAGGCTAAGCTTGCCGCTCCATGCTCGCGTAGCGAACGGAGCAGCCGGAACACCTGTCGCCGTTGCAACTGAAGTACCGTGGCGGCCTCTGACACCCGCAATCGCCCGGCTTGTACCTCCATCAAAATATTGAGCCGCGAAAACTCCTTGTCGCTCATTGACACCACCACGATTGCCGTCCCCCGCAACTGTCGGCTGTCTCGGCAAGAGGTTTGTTATGAGCTGAAGCTCCACGACGCGCTTTCGGAGGCGCTTGAGACGATAGAAGCGGGCGGCCTCATACGTAAATACAGCTTGGTCTGGTCACGACGGAGCGAGGCGCCACGGATTATTGTCTGGAAGGCGACCGATACTCCAGATGATGCGTTGCGCCGAACAATCGCAGATTCGCTGGCCGGTCTGGCGGCTGAGTCGCAGATCACTATCGAGAAAGGCTAAGGACAGAGATCATGATCAGCTGTCGAACGATATCCAGCGTGGCTTGCCAAAGCGTTTCTGGCAGCGGCCTCTGTGCCTGCGTCTTTCCTGATCGGACTAACCTCGTGGCCGCCATCGAATAGCTCCCGGGTAGCACCCACATCAATGGTTATGGCCCGAGTCATCGGCTGCGCGTCTAACAGCTATTGCCATCCAATCCCGCAGCAGTCCCTTGTCTTCCCTTGAAAAAGCGGCCCGCCTTTTGAGATCTTCCAGTGTGTCACCGGGATGGCATCGCTCGAAATCCTCCCGGATCAGCGATTCGAGGTAGCACCGCTCCTCCTCACCGGCTGAACGGCGACTGCAACAGGAGTTGGTCGGCATGCGATATTTCACACTTCGCTGGAACTCGGCGCCAGTATAAACTTCGACGACGATTGTTAGTTCGCGAACAGAAGGCCGCCGACGTCAGGAGGCCACGATCTGACCCGATCCGGGCGGTCCAACACCCGTTCAATTTGGCTGGCGGCCGGTGGGGCAAGACCTCATAGGGCAGTGCCACAAAAGGTCCTGCCAAACTCATCTCAAGGCCACAAGCCAGTGCGCATTACTGGACCAGTCGCCTATATTCTCCTCTACGTCGCCCTGTACGCAGCGTTCGGCGTCGCATCTCCTTTCTGGCCAAAGTTTTTTGAAACGAAAGGCCTGGCCCCCGAGCAGATCGGAATGCTGCTGGCTGCCGCCATGCTCATGCGGCTCGCCTCTGGACCCTCGGTTGCGTTTCTTGCCGATTTCATAGGAACGTTGCGTTTCCTGCTCGCAAGCTGTGCTGCCTTGGCCGCCGCGGCCGCGGCCGCATTGATCTGGGCCCATACGTTCCTCGTGTTGCTTCTTATCGCGCTAGCTCAGGCCGCTGCTCTTGCTCCCACGACGTCAATCGCCGATGCGCTATCGGTGAACGTGGCTAAGCCTCGGGTAGCGGGAAGGCAGTTCGAGTACGGCTGGATAAGAGGCTCCGCCTCGGCAGCTTTCATATTGGGGACCCTCGGAGTCGGCCAGTTCATTAGCTCCGCCGATTTCTCAGCCATCATCTGGATGAACGCGGGGCTTCTGATCGCGGCCGCTGGCGCTACAGCATTGCTACCTGGTGTGGCCGATTGGGCCGCACGTCACCGTGCGGCTAGGTCTTCCGTCCCTGAGGTCGGTTCACTACTTGCGATCCCGCCGTTTCGAACCGTAATCCTGGTATCAGCTTTGGTCTATGGCAGCCACGCAATGCACGATGCATTTGCTGTGATACGGTGGACCGAAGCTGGCATAAGCCCTGCGGTGATCAGCTTTCTGTGGTCAGAAGCGGTTATTGCGGAAGTGTTCGTGTTCTTGCTCATCGGTCCGGCATTCCTCGATCGTTGGGGCCCCCGCGGTGCAGCTGTTTTGGCGGCCGGAGCCGGAATCGTGCGTTGGTGTGTTGCCGGCCTGACGACCTCCGCGCTGGTGCTTGCGCTGATACAGCCGCTACACGGGGTGACCTTCGCTTTGCTTCATCTCGCGTGCATGCGCATAATGGGTAATCTGATCCCGAGAAGCGCCGCCGCAACCGCGCAGGCCTTCTACGCATTTGGCTCAGGTTTGGTAACTGTGGCGCTGACCTTTTTATCCGGCATTCTGTATGCCTCGCATCCCGGAGCCGCCTTCTTTCCGATGGCAGCTCTCTGTGCTGTAGCACTTCCGCTGGCCTGGGTTGGGTTAGCGAACACACGGGATCACACTATCAGTGCGACCTGATGCAAGCTTTAGATTTTAGCTGCACCACGATTTGATGGTCAAACGTCGGCGGGCTGACGTCGAGTACGCGCAGTATCCCTGTCGCCGCTGCGGATCATCGGTCTTGGAGGAGGCGCGCAAAGCCAGTGCCCGCTGACCTTGCCCCCTGGACTTAATCCAGATTGAAGTTCGCTCTGGCCCATATGAGGACCAGAGCATGAAGCGCAACCGCTTTACGGAAGAGCAGATCATCGGGATTTTTAAGGAGCACGAGGCTGGCGTGTCGGTTGCCGATCTGTGCCGGAAGCACGGCGTCAGCGATGCCAGCATCTACAAATGGAACGCCAAGTTTGGCGGGATGGAGGTCTCGGGGGCCAAGCGGCCCGTCGCTCGAAGTTCGCCGCGGCCCATCGATCCCACGCGTCGAAGGCGTCTGCATAATGCTTTCGCATCTGCTCCTCGGCAGCGAGGCAGTCGACGAACTTGTCGAAGACCAGCTCCGTATTCACGGGCGTGACGCCGCCGACCAGAACGACAAGCATCCATTTCACAACCTGGTGCTCCCGCCTCTCGCCGGCCTGCCCAACACTGACATTGCGCGCAAGCTCCCGAATTGGTCGTGCAATGTCTCATCGGGCAAAACGACTTGGCACTGGCTATTACCGGCAAAACTGGCCCGGCACTCTAGGCCGGTCGCGGGCAGCGCTGGAATAACCCCTTGACGTGGGATACGGTTCCGATGGACTCGCAGGACAAGCTGCCCGCTGCGTAGAATTGGTGCAGCAGGCAAGGAACGGCTATCCACGGCAGGCGGTTTTTCAATCCATGAACAGGCTTTACCCGCTCGTTCTAGAGCATTGGCTTCCGAGTCCCGTTCGATACGGCATCTCAGCGAGCATCATGCTGGCCTGCGCCGTACTGCAGATAGCGTTGCAGATGCAGACCGGCGCGCCCGGATATTTCCTACTGCTCCCGGGCGTGTTTCTGTCGGGCCTGATCTTCGACCGAGGCTCCGGAATTTTCGCAGCGATCATCGCCGTCGCCGTTGGCGCCTATCTCAGCTATGCCGCCAGCAACAGCAACGGCATCGACTGTTTTGCGACCAACGCTCTCTTCGCGATTACTGCAGCCGGTACGGCGACCGTCGCCGAATTCCAGCGCGCTGAACTGCGGCGTGTCATGCTGGCGGACAAGACAAGGCCGTGCTGCTGCAGGAGATGGCGCACCGGACTAAGAACAACCTCACGATCCTTGGCGGAATGATCCGGCTGGAGGCAAGGCACGGCGGGCCGGAAGTCGCGGCCGCGCTGGAAGCCACTGCGCGCCGGTTGCAGGTGATGGCAGAGGTTTACGACCACCTCTCGCCTAGGCAGGATTCTCGATCGGTCAACATGCGCTATTTCGTGAACGACGTCGTCGAGAAGGTCTTCCAATCCCTGGCTCCGTCCGGACCGATCGCTTTCCAGGTGGTCTGCGAAGACGTCTACCTGCCGAACAACCATGCACTCGCGATCGGTATGATCACGAACGAGTTGGTCACGAACTCGCTGAAGTACGCCTTTCCTTGTGACAGACCGGGCCACATCGTGGTGGCGTTCTGGAGCGGAAGTGGCATCGAGTTGTCGGTCTCCGACAACGGCGTCGGCCTCCGCGAGGGAGCGGACCCAAGCGGATTGGGATCGCGGATCGTTCAGCTGCTCGCCCAACAGCGGAAGGCGAAACTTCGTACGAACGGCTGGATCGCGGCTTGCTTGTCCGAGTGCGGGCGCATCCGCGTTAGCTGTCGTCTGAGATCTGCCTCTCTTCGGCGACTCCCGCTCTCGTCGTCCGCGGGGGCACGCCGGACACACTGATCCCGGCCACACACTCTTCCGAAAATTGCGATCCACGGATCGTTTTTGCCGATGAAGATGGGTTGCCAAGGGCTACATCCCGGTGCACCAGCTCCGTGGTGCCAGCAAAGCGGGAGGTCTACGCCTTTTGCCCGCTTTGATTCGCCGTTTGACCATTCGTCCGAAGGGAAAAGCTGCGGTCAGCAAGCCCTTCAGTGCGCCATAGCGCCTCCGGCGTCTTCACCGGCGCTCATGCATCACTGGCACGCTCCGGCGCAGATACGGCGATGTTCGTGCATCTCCGCGTGCTTGTTGCACTCCTCGCCGCACAACCGGCCTGCTGCCCCGCAGGCCTCCAACATCCGGCGGATCATCTCCTCGTCGGAACCCGTCCGGCGAGTCGAAGATTGGTCGAGGTGCAACTGAAGCGGAAAGAGGAGCCGATGGCCGCTACGAAGAATGAGACCGCGCGCGGACGCAAGCAGGATCGCGCCTGGTCGCGAAAGGGCAGGAGTACGAACTCCGCTATGTACCAAAGAAGACCGGGCGCTCCTCGGCGGTGAAGAAGGCTGTCAGGAAGGTCGGCAATTCCCGCAAGCGCGTCGAGAATCGTCTCGCCCGTTAGGTCATCAGAGCGGCCGCGACGAGCGAAGCTCGCGGCTCTCCGAATTCCGTCCGTTTTGCGGCTGATCGGGCCTTTGCGCGCGCTCTGCGCCAGCGATAGCCATCCAGTGGAACTCGCGGGCGCGGTGGCCGTTGCATGGCGGCAGCAGTAGCGAGTAGGAGAGCACGTGAACCGACGCCAGCTTGTTCAGGGATCGGCGTTGCTGCCGGCGCTGCTGCTCGCTTCGCGCAGCTGTTTCGCCACTGCGTCCGATACCTCGTTCGGGCCTTCCACGGTGAGGGACTTGGCCCGTATGATCGCGAGCAAGCCGTTCGAGGCGCCGGATGAAAAGCTGCCGGGCGGGTTGAAGGACCTCGACTACGATCAGTACCGTTCGATCCGGTTCTTGCCTGAACGCGCGCTCTGGCGTGGCAAGAATCTTCCGTTCGAAGCGCAGTTCTTCCATCGCGGTTTCTTCTACAAGAACAGAGTGAACATCTTCGAGGTTGCGGGCGGAAAGGCCATCGAAATCAAGTACCGCAAGGCGGACTTTTCTTTCGGCGAGAAAGTCCCGGCGTTCGAGGAAGTCGATCTTGGGTTCGCAGGCTTCCGCATCCACGCGCCAATGAACCGTCCGGACTATTACGATGAGGTCTGCGTCTTCCTCGGGGCGAGTTATTTCCGAGCCGTGGCCAAGGGGCAGACGTACGGGCTCTCCGCGCGCGGACTTTCGATCGATACTGGCGAAGCCAAGGGCGAAGAATTTCCGCTGTTCAAAGCGTTCTGGCTCGAGCGGCCGGCGCCGGCTGCGACCTCGATGGTCATCCATGCTCTGCTCGACAGCAAAAGTTGCGCCGCGAGCTACCGCTTCACCGTGCGGCCGGGCGAAACCACGGTCTTCGACGTCGAGATGTCGGTCTACCCGCGGGTCGAAATGCAGCGGGCCGGTCTCGCGCCCATGACCAGCATGTTCCTCTACGGCCCGAACGACCGCAACGACATCGACGATTTCCGCCCCTCCGTCCACGATTCCGACGGCCTCGCGATCTTCAACGGCAAGGGCGAAAGCCTCTGGCGGCCTCTGAGCAACCCCCGTGACCTCCAGATCAGCACGTTTCAGGATCTCAATCCCCGCGGGTTCGGCCTGATGCAGCGGGAGAGAAACTTCTTCGCCTACCAGGATATCGAATCCAGCTTCGAAAAACGCCCAAGCCTCTGGATGGAGCCGATCGGGGATTGGGGAGAGGGCGGGGTCGTGCTGTTCGAGATTCCGACCAAGGAGGAGGTCCACGACAACATAGCCGCATTCTGGCGGCCCAAAAACCCGCTGCACGCCAAGGGCGAACACAACTACACCTATCGGCTGCACTGGGGACCCGATAGCCCGAAACCGCATTCGCTGGCCCGCTTCACGCGAAGCGGGATAGGGGCGCGAGGCGAGGACGCCCGCCTCTTCGTCCTAGATGTGGTCGGCGATAACCTCAAGGGCATCGATCCTGCCGGTGTTAAAGGCGTGGTGACTGCCGAGAAGTCCGAGGTGAAGAATATCGTCACGCAGCCCAATCCCTACACCGGTGGCTGGCGGCTCAGCTTCCAATGCCAGGTGAAAGGCGAACCGATCGAACTGCGGGCGTTTCTGACCGAAGGCGACAAGCCCTTGTCGGAAGTCTGGGTCTACCGATGGGCACCCTGAGCGCAGCTCCGCGGCCGGTCGCCGGCGATATCGCGACGCAACGCCTTCTGCCGGGCGAGTCGCCCCTTCCGATGGCTCCCGGCGACCTCGGAAAGAGCCGGGTACCCGATCGCGTTCCTGCGCCGGTCGCACCCACGATGGCTTGGCGGCGCGGCGTCATCCTGCTCTCGACAGCGGTGCTCACGGGCGCCGGCGGGTACGAGATGTATCGCGTGCTGGAGGTCGGCGGCGTCACGGTTCTCGAAGCCATGGTGCTGGCGCTCTTCCTGGTCCTGCTCGCTTGGGTGGCATTTTCGTTCGCCTCCTCGCTTGCCGGCTTCTTCGTGCTGCTGGCCCATCGTCAGGTCGCCTTCGCGGCAGAGGCGGAGTCGCCTCTGATCGCGAACCGCACCGCAATGCTGCTTCCCACCTACAACGAAGACCCGCATCGATTGACGGCGCGGCTTCGCGCGATTATCGAGTCCTTGGACGCGACCTCTCACGGGGAGCTGTTCGACTGGTACGTCTTGAGCGATAGCACCGATCCGGACATCTGGGTCGCCGAAGAAAAGGCGCTCCTCGCCTTGCGACAGGCTATTGGAACGCCACGGCTGTACTATCGTCATCGAGCCGACAACACGGCCCGGAAAGCCGGCAATATCTCGGAGTGGATCACGCGGTTCGGCGCCGTCTACGAGTTCATGATCGTGCTCGACGCCGACAGTCTCATGAGCGGACAGACCATCGTCCAATTGGTCCATGCCCTCGAAACCAATCCGACCGCCGGCCTCGTCCAGACGCTCCCCATGATCGTCAATGCGCGAACTCTGTTCAGCCGCGTCCAGCAATTCGCGGGCCGCCTGTACGGACCGCTGATTGCCGCCGGCGTGGCCTGGTGGCACGGGTCCGAAGGCAACTACTGGGGCCACAATGCAATCATCCGGGTGAAGGCGTTCGCGGAAGCGGCGGCGCTGCCGCAGCTTCGGGGGCGCAAGCCGTTCGGGGGGCACATCCTCAGCCACGATTTCGTCGAGGCCGCGCTGATGCGGCGGGCCGGGTGGGGCATCTACATGCTGCCGACGCTCGGCGGAAGCTACGAAGAGGTGCCACCCTCGCTGCTTGACTTCGCGGCGCGCGACCGTCGTTGGTGTCAAGGCAATCTTCAGCACCTCGCCGTGGTGCCGGCGCGGGGGATCCACTGGGTGTCGCGCTTGCATTTCATAGTGGGCATAGGGGCCTATCTGACGGCGCCGCTTTGGCTGCTCTTCCTGCTGCTGGGGATGCTGATCTCGCTGCAGGCCCGCTTCGTGCGCCCGGAGTACTTTCCGAAGGGTTTCTCGTTGTTTCCGACCTGGCCTGCCCAGGATCCCGTGCTGGCCATTTGGGTGTTCGTCGCCACGATGGGACTGCTGCTGTTGCCGAAGCTGCTCAGCCTCTTCCTTGTTTGGACGAGGCGCTCGGAGCGACGCCAATTCGGCGGCGCATTGCGTGCCTCGGCCGGCGTTCTCGCGGAGATCGTAGTCTCGGCATTGATGGCGCCGGTGATGATGATCTTTCAGTCGATCGCGGTCGTCGAGATTCTGGCGGGCCGCGATGCCGGCTGGCAGACGCAAAGGCGGGACGACGGCACGGTGGAGCGCGGGGAACTATATCGGAAATACGGCATTCCGACCTTGTGCGGCGTTGCGATGGCCGCAAGCGCCTACGCCGTTTCTCTGCCCCTTCTGCTCTGGATGTCGCCGGTCATCGTTGGCCTGCTGTTCGCTGTCCCTATCGGTGCGCTGACCGCTAGGCCCGCTCCCGGCAAACTGTTTGCCACCCCAGAAGACCGAGAGCCGCCTTCGGTCCTGCGCCGGGCCAACGAATTGAGTGCGGCGGCGGAGGTCGGCATCAAACCCGCCCTGGTGGAGCTTCGCGAAGACCCCAAGCTGCTGGCCTTTCACGTCGCCCAGCTGCCGCCTCCTCGCGCCGCCCGGCCCGATACGGTCGACGTCAACCTAGCGATCGGCCGTGCCAGGGCGGATGTGAGCGAGACGTTCGAGGAAGCCGCCGCGCATCTGTCCTCGCGGGAGGTCTTCTCGATCTTGAACGACGGCTCGTCGCTCTCGACCGTGTTGCAGAAGCCATAACGCGCACCGAGTGCTTGGCAGACTTCGCTTAGGCTCGACCAGTCCTTGACCCGAGACAACTTCCCGCGCGCTGCGCGTGTCGGCGCTCTCGCCTTTAGGATTCGGGAAATCAGGCAATTATCCTGCCGCGTTCCGGAACCTTGCCATCATTCCCGGGTTCTCGCATGCCGCATCTGGCGGCGAGGAGAACAACATGGACAAGCTTCTACTGACGACGGCATGGCTGCGCTGATCTCGACGGGCGCGATGGCGCAGTCGACGGTCGTCACCACCACCGGCACTGGTTACGCGGCCGCCGTCCAGATCGAGCCGGAATATCGCACGAAGATCCGCACCTACATTACCGAGCACAAAGTGCGGCCGGTGCAGACCCGCGAGAAGATCGTGGTCGGTCAGCCCGTGCCCCGCGAAGTCGAAGTAGAGGCGGTGCCTGCCGACTGGGGTCCTTCGCTCACCAAGTACCGCTATGTCTACTCGGGCGAGCGCGTGATGCTGGTCGATCCGTCGACCCGCACGGTCGTCCAGGAGATCGACTAAGCCTCCCTGGCGGGTCGCTGATCGCAGCGGCCCGCCACCCCAACCCGGCCCCTGCCGATAACTGACTTCTCATTTGAGAGCGGCCGTCATGCCGATCATCCGTTATTTCGTCTTCGTCGGCGGGCTACTGCTGGCGGTGCTCTTCGTTGCGGATCGGTACCTGCCGGCTCCCGTCCAGCGCGCGGGCCCGTCCGATCTCGACAGGACCATCATTCGGATCGCCGCGGCGCGAACGCTTCCGGAGAAGATCGTGTTCGACACCCGTCCGCGCGCCGATTTGCCGACAATTACGCAGGCCGATTCGCCTGAAGAACCCCGGCAGCAAGTGCGAGAAGCCATGGCCGCAAATGCCTGTAGCGCCGGCCGCTCAGATGAAGAAAGAGGCGTCTCTGCGAGCCTCCGCAGCGGCCCGCCCGCATCCGAAGCGCTCGGCCAAGCTGCAGAAAAGGACACCCGACCGGCGTCTCGCCTTCGAGCGGGCAGATCCATTTGCTGGCGGATGGTGGTGAATGCTGGAGCGTGGCGGCAAAGGAAATGGCTGCGCCTTGGAGGCAGCCTTCGTTGACTTCGGGTGGGCTGCTCCCACCAGTGCCGGTGGCGCCGCTGGCCCCGGCGGGCGAGCGGGCAATGGGTGCTCGGCGCGGGGCAGTTTCACTCGAGAGCATCGAGCTTGGACCGCAACAGACCCCGACCGCGCTCTTGCGCGCCGTATTCGATGAGGTGTGCGAAGAGCTGTCGCGCTTCGAAACCGGGGCGCGCACCCATTTGGCGTCAAGGATTCTGGAAGCGGCTACCGACGGCGACGCCTCGCCCGAGAGGCTGAAGCAGGTTTAACGCGAGGCCCTCCACGGCACTCCGACGATGTGGCGATAGGCGGAGCAAGGCGAGGGGTGCACTTCCAGGTCACTGTGCTCAAGATCCTGGTGAGCTATCCCGATGGATTCGCCGTCATGGCGGACCTCAAGCGCGATATGGCATTTCTGGCCACGAGCGGGCGCGACTGGGCCGAGCGGACCAAGCGTCTCGCCGCTGGCGTGCCCGAGCTCGACATCTTTTCGCAAGGTTTGGTCGAGCGTATGAATGGCGGATGGCGCATCACTGAGAAGGGGCGTGCCGTGCTCGAATTCATGGAAGCAAGGCCTGCCGAGATGCGCACGGAGAGCGCTGTCGCAGCAGCGGGGCCTCTGGCATCAGCCGAAGCATCTTCGCTTCTTGCCGCAAGGCGCTCCGGCCGAAGCCAGCGCCTGCAGCGCCGCCGCGCGGCACGCGAACGGGCCCGAGCCAAAGCGTGCTGAACGCGCGTGCTCTTCCGCTGACTTCGCCAGAAAGGGAAAAACCGGAAACTTTGCGGACCGTGTTGAGTTGCCAGCGATAGGATCGGTCGCCGGGAGCGTAAAGATGGTCGACGATGTCGTCTTGAAGAATGGCAGGGAGAGCGCCTGGAAAGTTTACCGGGATCCAAAACCGCTATGACGACATTCACGTCGGTCTTTTCAAGACTGAGCAGCGTGCACTGCTTTCGACTCCGCGAGGACCGCGTCCAAGAAGGCAATGTTTGGCATCTGGACTGACTCGACGACCAGGTGGACCAATTGGCTGCGAACCACAGTTGGCCTCCGCGAGGACTTTTTCGCAGGTCACGTTTTAAGCGATGCGCCAGAAAATTCAGGTAATACTCAGGCTGCCGTGACGAGCCCAAAGACCGGTATTGTGCTTGGTCCCTGGTTCAAAACGGAATTCTACGGCAACGCAGGCTATGGATTGCACAGCAATGATATTCGCGGGGCTACCATCACGGTCGATCCCAATGACGGTGACGCCTCTCGACCGCGTGCCGCTTTGATCTTTAACGCGCGAGTCGGCTACCGCTTCGACAACGGCTTAAGGCTTCAAGTTGACGTTCTCAATCTCTTCAACGCACAGACCAATCAGATCGAATACTTTTACCTCTCACGCTTGCCTGGCGAGCCGATCGACGGTGTCGCTGACCGCCATATCCATGCGGCTGAGCCCTGCGGTTCGCGTGACCCTTGCCGGAGAATTCTAGCTTAACAGTGAGTGTAGCTTGTCACCCGGCTGGTCGACGAACTCGTCAAGCTCGGACATGACGAGATCGGCCTAGTCTGCAATGAGTACAGCCGCTGCTTCCGGACCCGCGGTCCGCGCTATGTCCAACGCTACTACGGGGGCGACGACGGTTTTGCCGTGAGCCGGAGCTACGGATACTAAGCTGGCTCCGGCTACTACGACCTGGGGTACGGCTATTACGGCGGCGGGCCGAGCATAGGCTTCAGCTTCGGCAGTGCGCCCTTGTAACTGAACAACGAAGGGGCCGTCTTGGGCGGCCCTTTCCGCTCGGGGACGAATCCAGAGCGCCGGCAGATTCATTGACGGTAGTCCATTCGGGCCGCTCCCGTCCGCATGCTCCTCGTGCAATTGCTGTGCAACTGCGCGACCAGCCCTCGCATGATGTGAATACGGAGCACGGGTGCCCGGCGCCCTCGAGGGCGGATGTCGCGCACGACACGATCTGCCTCGAACGCAGTTCGGGTGTTTTCGAAAAAGGCGTCTGCCAAGGATCTCGATGAAACAGTGGGTGGTCGTGGCTGAGGCATGGACCGCGCCATTATCCTTGAGCACTTAGCTTGCGGAACGCCATATTGCGCAAGGCGTGACCCTTCTTGCCAAGCAGGAAGCGCTGATCGCGGACCTGGATCGGCACAACCACGATACTAGAGGCGCGAGGGCCGTGCTGGCCACCATGAGAGATACGCAGAGCCTTCACATCGATGACCGCGACCGCATATTGAGGGAGCTGGAACGGTAAGTACGTTGATCTAGCTCAATGGCGACCGGCGCTCTAGCTCCAAGCCTCCGGCATGGATAAGCCCTCCGAACCGGACTCGCCTGAGACCAAGCCAACGCGCTTGGAGGAGGCGCGCCGGATCATCGAGGAGTACGCGAACGACCTCCGCGAGAAGATGAATTGAAGCCTCCGCAGTATGAAGATCCACAGCTAAGTGCCTTGATCTTCCCGGCGCGGTTGAACGCGATGAACGCAAGGTGAAATCCGACCCGGTTCCCAATCCTTAGTTGTCCCGGCGTGAATAGAGTTCGACGTGTGCTTGGGACGTCCGCCGGTCCATCCGAGTTCGATAGATGGCTGGCTATTTCCATTGGGGCTCGTCCAGCACCGCAAAGCCTCCTCAGAACAAGCCTACCCTTGGCCACGAGTGCAGTAGAAATAGGTAAGTAGCCCTTTCTGGTTCGTGGGAACCAATTCTGCCGCCTATCTATAGGCGCGACGTGGCTCGGCTCATAAAATAGAGAATGCGCTTGCCATGCCGTGCCGTGTCTGCAGCGGCACGGATTGCCAGCCGCTTTAGCCGTCGTATTTCACTTCATAGATCGTTCGGTTTAGGTCCCGACGGGACCTGCTTGCTGGCTTGTCGCCAGGCAGGCAGAAAAACACCGCCCATAGGGCGGTCTTCCTAGTGCAACGCACCGGGCCAAAATAAATCGGGATCAAACGTACGGCCCGGAGTAATCACAAGCTAACCATCATCCAACTATGTTTCGAGCCGATGCACTCAAAAAGAAAGTCGATTGCGCTGTCATCAAACGTGAGCGTCACGATAGTATCACCGGTGCCCGGGCTTGACTTGCGCGGAATGCTTTGGATAGCGCGGTCGGGATGATTGACGCCGCCGGCGCGCGGTGATGGGGTGACCCTGGTTCGGAGCGGGTAACGAGATCAGAATGACCAGCGAGTCGCAGCTGCGCGAGAAGCTTCGGAAGATCGAGGCCTTGTTCGCAGGTGCCGGAACTGCTGGTGAGCGCCTTGCGGCGGAAGCCGCGCTGCAGCGGGTGCGAGCTAGGGTCGAGGAACTCGCTCGCCACGATCCACCGATCGAACAGCAATTCTCACTTCCCGACCAATGGTCTCGGCATCTTTTTCTGGCGCTTTGCCGCCGATATGGGCTGCGGCCGTTTCGTTATCACCGGCAGCGACGCAACACGGTGATGGTCCGTGCATCACGAGGCTTCGTCGATCGAGTCCTGCTGCCGGAGTTCACCGAGCTGGAGGGTGCGCTGCAAGTGTATCTGCACGAGGTGACGCTGCGCGTGATCCGCGAAGAGATCTACGACGACGCCAGCGATGCGCAGGAAGTTCCTGACGGCTTGCCGTCGAACTGATCAAGCGGCGAGCTTTGCCTCCGAACCGTCGCGTTCGGCCTTCCAATTCCACGGCAGCAGCGTGTTCAGCTGATTGATCTTGGTGCGTCCAGAGACGATGCGCTCGAGAACATCGGTCAGATAGTGCCGCGGGTCGATGTCTTGCAGCTTTGCCGAGTTGATGAGCGAGGCGAGAATGGCCCATGTCTCGGCGCCGCCTTCATTGCCGGCGAACAAGTAGTTCTTCTTTCCCAGGCCTATCGGCTTGATGCTGCGCTCGACCGTATTGCTGTCTATTTCGATGCGTCCGTCATCGATGAAGCGCGTCAGGCCGTCCCAATGGTTGAGGGTGTAGCGGATGGCTTTGCCCAGACCGGACCTCTTCGAGACTTCCAGCAGTCGCGCTTCGAGCCAGGGTTTGAAGTCCTCGATCAGCGGCTTGGTGTTGGTTTGCCGCACCGCAGCCCGATGCGCCGCTGGCAGACCGCGGATGCGATCCTCAATGGCGTAGAACATCGCGATCCGTTGCAGCGCTTCCGCGGCAATCGGCGACTTCGTCGCGACGTGAACGTCCCAGAACTTCCGCCGCGCATGCGCAAAGCAGAACGCGAGCTGCACCAGATGGCCGCCGTTCTTGATCAGGCCCTTGTAGGCGGCATAGCCGTCGACCTGCAGGATGCCGTGGTAGTCCCCGAACAGCTGCTTGGCGCGGATCGCCTTGCGATCCTCGGCAAACATGTAGACCACCGCCGGCGGCGCCGGGCCACCCCACGGACGGTCATCGGTGGCGATCGCCCAGAACTGGCAGACTTTGGTCCGGCCACGGCCGGGATCGAGAACTGGCAGCGGCGTCTCGTCGGCAAACAGCCGCGGGTAGGACATCACTGTGTCGCGCAACAACGTGTGAAGCGGCTTCAGCCACCAGGCGGCGCGGCCCATCCACGAGGCCAGCGTTTGCCGGTCGAGCGTGATGCCTTGGGCGGCAAACATCTGTTCCTGGCGATACAGCGGCAGCTGGTACCCGTATTTCATCACCGCGATGTGGGCCAGCAACGCTTCCGTCACCATCCCACCGTCGATCGCCTGGGCCGGCGCGGGTGCCTGCAGGACACCCTGGCGGCATCCCCGGCAGCCGTACCGCGGGCGCACAATGCGCTTGACCCGGTACTGCATCGGAATGACGTCGAAGGCTTCCTTGACGGTCTCCCCGATCTTGTGCAGCTGCTCGCCGCAGCAGGGGCAGATCTGGCTCTCCATATCGATCACGACATCGATGCGCGGCAAATGCTCCGGAAGCTTCCCACGGTTGCGTCGCGCCGGTCGCTTTCCACGGTCCTCCGCTCCGTCGGGCAGCCTGCCTCCGGTCACGTCGTCGTTGGCGGCGGCACGAACCCCTGTGCCGTGATGGTGAAGAGAGACAGCTGTCCGAGATCCAGTGTCTCGGAGCGGGGACCGAAGATCGTGCGCTTGTACTGGGACAGGATCATCAGGAGCTTGTCGTTCTCCTGGATCGCAGCGTCGCGTTGGGCGATTGCCGCATCACGCTCGGCCGAAAGCGAGCTGCATTCCGCCGACAACGCCGCAAGCCGTGACGATAGCACTATCACGGTTTGACGGAGCAATGCTGGATCGAAAGGCAAATCACTCATGCAGAGTGATTCTACAACAACTCCGCATGAGTGACGAACGACTCTTAATAAGGATCAACCAGCTCGTAGTGGCTGATCCACAACTCGCATCGGCAGACGCTTCCAGTCCGAGCCATCGAGCAGCACCGAGAGCTGAGCATGAGATAGCGGCATGACGCCTCCCTTGATCGGCGGCCAGGTGAACTGTCCCTCGATTCTTTTGTAGTAAAGGACAAGGCCGCTCCCATCCCAGGTCAGGATCTTCACGCGATCTCGGCGCTTGGAGCGGAAGACATAAAGTCCGCCGTCGAACGGATCGGCTCCAAAGGCCTCGCTCACCAGCATCGCCAATGAGTCCATGCCGCGGCGGAAATCGACCGGCTGCGTCGCAATCCAGATCGACAACCCAGATCGAAGCCCGATCATCGACCAATCGCCCCGACTGCCGCCAGCACCTCGCACAGTGCCCGCCGGTCGATTGTCCCCCTGACACGGATCCGAACCGCGCCGACCTCGATCTCGATCGCCGCCTGCTCCCCACTCGGCAATTTGCTCCCGCAGCCGATGATCGCGGCCGGCACAAAGCCAGGTAGCATGCCTCTGTCCCCGCGCTCCGCGACTTGCGCCTGCGTTGCCTGGCGACGCCAGAGAAACAACAGGCTTGGACTGATATCGTGCCGCCGCGCCACCGCGGACACGCTCGTCCCCGGCGCAAAACTCTCCGCAACAATCGCCGCCTTCGCGTCGGTCGACCAGCGCCGACGCCGGCCCGTCCCCGTGATGATCTCGATGCGCTGCAGCGTGTCGGCGCCGTCTTCAAGGATAGACGTATGCCTATCCGTATCGCTATCCTTACGACTATCCTTGGACATTGCGACCCCGCGACAAACCATTCCGCGAGATATTCTTAGCCGACCAGATCAGCCCTCAGTGCGTGGTCCCTGGATGACGCTCACCATCAAACCGGTCAAACACCGGACTCTTCATTTCGATCTGCGAAGCTTTGACTTGGGCGAATCACGGAGTGGTTGTGAAAAACAAAAATGAAGGGGTTCGCAATGGAGAAGGTGCGACGCTTGCTCGCAAGCGCTCGGGCATCGGTCACGATTGATCGACAGCCCATTCCGTTGGCTTTCTGGGCCTTAAATTAGCCTGCCTACGGCGCTGGTCTCGAAGCTGCCATCTGGAACGCCCGCCTTCTATCGTCTCACTGCCAGATGCCCGGCAACTAACTTGGTGAGGCTCATTTTTGCTCGAGCCCGATTCGGAGCTTTGCGCGAGGGTGGCCGCTTCTGCTTGCGGACACTGGGCTTGATCAGTCCTTGCGGACGAGTGTCCCTACATGTTCACCGAGCAGCGCTCGCTCTAGCAGCGCGGGCTTGAGCCCGTTGATGATCTGGAATTTCTTGAGTTGGCGAGCGTTGGCGAGGAGATCGATCAGGACGCGGTCAAAGGGCAGCGTCGGCAGGTTGAGCGCTCTGAGTTCAGAGACCGTGATCTCGCTGATCAACTTGGCATCTGAGTTGAGCTTTGGATCGGCGTTGTAAAGCCCGTCCACGTCCTTGACCAGGGTGTGGGTTGCGCAGCCGTAGCATTCGGCTAACAGGAAAGTGCCGGCGTCGGTCCGATGCGGCGGGATGCGCCCGAAGCGGGGTGTCTGCTCCCATATTGAGAACGGGGGATCTCCATTGCAGATCACGCCTGGCGCCGATCTGATGAAAAAGGGCAGCATATGCCCGAGAATTTCGGGTGGAATGGCGACGACGCCGTATGGCGCCAGCAATGTGCCAAGCAGGTGCGCATTTCCGAGCGCGTCGATGATCCGAAGCTGAGCCAGCACGCCAGTCGGCAGGCCGAGATCCATGCCGATCGACGTCACATGGCGGCTGCGCACGCCGCCACCGGTGCCGATCACCAGTTTGAAGTTTTCGAGTATTTTGGCAAGAGCGTCGACTAGCGGGTAGACGGCTTTCTTCCCTTGGTCGATGATGGAGCGTCCGCCAATCTTGATGACGTGGCAGAATGGCAGCATCGGCACGACCGGGGTTTCGGTCGACGACATAACCTGTTTGTCGAGCAGGCTCTCACGCATGAGCATTGATTGGACGTGACGGCGCTTGTCGAGCGGTAGTTCTCGGGCTTCATGGATTTGTTCAGACATGGTCCTGCCTCGCTTCAAGCGGTGATTACTGTTCCAACAGGCTCGCCGTTCAGCGCGCGAGTCAGATTGCCAGGCTTCAGCCCGTTGATGACCTGAACCGAGCGGCGGTTTTTGGCATTCTTCATGAGTTGGAACACGGGCCGCTCCAGGACCACGTCGGCCAGATCAAGCTCAATGAGTTCGTCGACTGTAATCCTCGGAATGAACTTGGCCTTCGGATCTTTTTTTGGGTCTGCTGTATAGAGGCCTTCTTCGTCCTTGACGTAGATCATGGAGCGGGTGCCCAGGGTCTCGCTGATGAGGTAACACCCGGTGTCTGTCCGGTGCGGTGGAATGCGACCGATCTCCGGGTTAGGCTGCCAATAGGCATACGGGGGCATACCGACGCAAACGCAAGCCTGGCGCTCGGCGAGGTAGAGTGGCATCTGGGCGAACTGAGCCGGCTCGATGGATGGAATTCCATGTTTCGCGAGGAGATAGTGGATCATCTTTGCGTTCTGGATACTCACGAAGAACCCGAGCACGCTCAGCACTCCGGTCGGCATGCCCAGGTCGAGCCCAACGCTGTAGGCGTGGCGGGCCCGGGTGCCGGCTCCAGTGCCGATGATCATCTTGTGCTTGGGAAGATTTTCGACGATTTCGTCTATCAGCGGAAATACGGCCTCACGACCACGATCGATGAAGCTTTGTCCGCCAATCTTAATGACGTTTGCGTCCGGCAAAATCTGGATCACCGGCTGCCGATCGAGCCGCGCCATCTCCGCTTCGTCCGTGGCGCTGCCACCCACAAGAGCAGAGGTCAGTCGATCCAAAGATTCGTTTTCCATGTTGGCGTCTCCAGTCGCGATGCCGCCTTTTCGTGATCACCGTCCTGGTGCTGCCAGGCGGGATCCGTCGAGTGGCGGCTCCTTTCTCGGCGTGTCCCAGAGTTTGACGGTACCGTCCATGGCGGCGGTGGCCACGGTCGATCCGTCATGCGAGAACGTGACAAAGTGGATGCGCCTAAGATGTCCCTTGAGCCCCGCCGTTTGCCTGCGGGTCGCGACATCCCAGAGGCGCACCGTGTTATCGAGGCCCGCGGATGCGAGCATTCTCCCGTCCGGCGAGAACGCGCAGAAGCGGACCCAGGCCGTGTGGCCTTTGAATGGCTCCAACTCTTTGCGGGTCTCTACTTCGAAAACCTGTACGTCCCGACTAGCACCCGCGGAGGCCAGTAGCTTGCCATCCGGAGAGAACGTTACTGAATGGACCGGCCCAGTATGCACGTCGATAGTGGCCAGCTCCTTTGCCGAGGAGACGTCCCAAAGCTTTATGGTACCGTCGATGCTGCCTGACGCGACCATCCGGCTGTCCGGGGAGTATGCCAACGCCTTCACGCCGCCGGTGTGGCCGGTGAGGGTGGCGATCTCTCGATGGCTGCTGACATCCCAGAGCTTGACGGTTTCGTCGTACCCTCCGGAGACCGCGGTCTTTCCGTCCGGCGCGTAAGCCACAGCGCGGATGATATTCGTGTGACCGGTGAGCGTGGCGACCTCCTTTCCAGACGGCAGCTCCCATAGCTTGGCTGTCCGGTCGTAGGATCCGGACATGAGAATCTTGCCGTCAGGCGAGATCGCAAGCGTGACAACTGCGCCGCTGTGGCCTCTAAGGGTCCGGAGCTCGCTTCCCGTCGCGACATCCCACAGTTTGACGGTCTTGTCGTGGCTTGCGGACGCAAGGATCCGATGGTCGGGCGTGAAAGCCACTGCGGTCACGAACGACTTGTGTCCTTTCAGCGATGCCCGTTCCTCTCCCGTTGGCCCGATCTCCTCGGGGGCGGGTTCGATGCCTGATCTCAACAATTGATCGACATCCCAAATGTTTGCGAGATGATCCATGGCCGCCGTTGCGAGCCTCTTGCCATCCGGCGAGAAAGCCACGCCGCGGACACGGTCTCCGACCCCGCTCCATCGTACAACCAGGTCCTCGCCAGTTGCGGCGTCCCAGATTCGCAGGGAGTTGTCTACGCTTCCGGCAGCCACCAGCTTCCCGTCTGGTGAAAACGCGACGCACAGAACCTCGCTTGTCGAGCCCTCAAGTACCGCCTTCTGTTTGCGCAGCGCGACGTCCCAAAGCCGCACGGTCGTGTCCATGCTGCCGGTGACAAGCGTCTTGTCATCAGGCGAGAAGGCAATGCCGCGGACACCATGCTCGTGGCCTTCGAGCGTTGCGAGCTCCTGCCCGGTGGCGACATCCCACAGCTTGGCGGTGTAGTCGTTGCTGCCCGAAGCAAGAATCTTGCTGTCATGGCTGAATGCTAATGAGCGGACCGCGCCATTGTGCCGAAGCGTAGCCCGCGCCTCTCCGGTGGCCACGTTCCACAGTTTGATCAGGTTATCGTGGCTCCCGGAAGCAACGGTTTTCCCATCGGGTGCGAACGCAAGGGACCGGATCATGTTTGTGTGGCCCCTGAACGTGGCCAGTTC
Organism: Bradyrhizobium sp. STM 3561; assembly: GCF_045571455.1. Classification (NCBI taxonomy): domain Bacteria; kingdom Pseudomonadati; phylum Pseudomonadota; class Alphaproteobacteria; order Hyphomicrobiales; family Nitrobacteraceae; genus Bradyrhizobium; species Bradyrhizobium sp. STM 3561. The sequence continues at coordinate 3,270,024 of NZ_CP120695.1, read as the reverse complement.
GCGCCCGGAAGCCCAGTCCCAAAGCTTTACCGTGCTGTCGTAACTGCCTGTCGCCAGAATTTTGCCGTCGGGTGAAAAACGGACTGCCTCGACTATCGCCTCGTGCCCGCTGAGCGTGGCGACCTCGGCGCCCGTCTTTGCATCCCAAATCTTCGCCGTCTTGTCGTAGCTGCCCGTCGCGACATATCGCCCATCAGGCGAATAGTCGATGGACGCAAGCGCGAGAGCGTGGCCTTTCAGTGTGGCGCGGACCTGTGCAATGGCTGGTACGGCTGCAAGGGCTATCGTCACGAAGACCAGCACGAGCGCCGCGGCCTTCTGAAAGCACCACGGCATTGGGCCATCCTCCCATGTTGGCTCGTTCAGCCGGCAATCCCAATTCCGCTGAACGCAACAACCCCCCTGAAGGTTAGTGGTTCCGGCCCTCAAATTGGAATGGCTGTCGTGTCGGCACCATTGGCCCGCGGAAACGCGGCCCCCAGCGTCTGCCTATCGAACCCCACAGTCTTGATCACCGCATAAACCGGCGTACCCTGTGCAAGAGCAAGCGTTTCGACCGACCGCTGCGTCAGGCGGGCGAGGATCGCCTGCCCACCACAATCAAGACGCAGATCCCGGATGGGCCCGCGCTGTGGACCGAGCTCCGCAACCACCCCTCGCAATACGTTCAGCGCGCTCAGTCCTTCAGGGCGGCGCGTGCTGATCATTACGTCGCGAGCGCGGATATGAACCCGGATCTTGGTGCCGGGAGTGCGTTCGTTGAGTCGCGGAACCCAGAGCCGGCCGCCGCCGAGGCCCAATTGGGTGAGGTCAAATTGCGCGTCATGCTCGAGGATCTCTGCTTCGAGGACAGCTCCCGCCTCCACAAGGTTGGTGAACGAGACGAGATCCAGGCGCGCCATGATATCCGAGGTCGGTCCGCTCGCTAAGACGAGACCATCCGCCATCACCACCATGGTACTCGCCAGACGCGCAACTTCCGGCACCGAATGGCTGACATAGATAATGGGGACTTTGGTCTCGTCGTAGAGTCGCTCCAGGTAGGGAAGAATCTCGGCCTTGCGCGCTTCATCGAGTGAAGCGAGCGGCTCGTCCATCAGCAGGAGCCGCGGTGTGGCCAGCAACGCCCGCCCTATCGCCACCCGCTGTTTCTCGCCGCCGGAAAGCGAGCCAGGACGACGATCGAGTAAATGGCCGATCCCGAGCAGCTCCACGATTGGCGTAAGCTTGTCCACCCGTTTGGCTGCGGGCGTGAACCACCAGCCATATAGGAGGTTCTGGCGCACGGTAAGGTGTGGGAACAGCCGCCCCTCTTGGAAAACATAGCCGATCCGGCGGCGATGCTTTGGCACAAACGCCTTGTTCTTGGTGTCGACGATGACGTCGCCGTCCAACGAGATGAAGGCGCGGTCAGGTCGGATGAGGCCACCAATGATGTTTACCAGCGATGTCTTGCCGGATCCGGACTGACCAAAGAGTGCCGTAACCCGCCCCTCACTCGTGAATTGGGCCTTGAGCTCGAACGAGCCGAGACGGTGCTGAACGTCGACTTGGATCATCCCTCCACTCCGATGCGCCGCCCGACGAAGTAGCCGATTGCATCTGAGATGAGCAAAGCGGACATCGATACCACAATCGCAATCACTGTGAGGCGGAATGCGGCAATGTCGCCACCCGGGACCTGTGTGAACGTGTAGATGGCCGAAGGTAGCGTCTGGGTTTCGCCCGGGATATTTGAAACGAAGGTGATCGTCGCGCCGAATTCTCCCATGGCGCGTGCGAATGAAAGAATTGTGCCAGCGATGATACCTGGCAAAATGAGCGGCAAGGTCACAGTCACGAAGACCCAGACGGGATTGGCGCCGAGCGTTCCGGCCGCGTCCTCAAGCCCGCGATCAATCGCGTCGATGGACAGCTGCAACGCGCGTACCAGCAGTGGGAACCCCATGACCGCGCAAGCAAGCGCTGCGCCGGTCCACCGGAAAGCAAACACTATTCCGAGGTGGTCCGCGAGGAAGGCACCGAGCGGTCCTCGTCGCCCAAACAAGAGAAGCAGGATGTAGCCTGTGACCACGGGAGGAAGGACAAGGGGCAGAAACACAATTCCGTTCAAGATCGACTTGCCCCAGAAGTTTCCCCGAGACAGCAGCATTGCTACGACAAGTCCTGGCGGCAGGCTCGTCACCGTCGCCCAAATAGAAACCCGTATGCTTAGTTCGACGGCGGCTTGCTCCTCGGGCGTTAGCGTGAACATGGCTGGCCTCAGTTGGGAGACGTGAATCCTTGCTTCTCAAATACAATGCGCGCCTCCGGCGTCTTGAGCATATCGACGAAGGCCCCGGCGGCCGGTTTCTTTGAACTCGCTGTAACCGCAATTGGATAGGCGATGCGCGGGTGCGTGTTCTCCGGGAAGGTTCCCAAGCGCGATACGTTTGGGTCCGATGCTGCATCGGATTCATAGACGATGCCGAGCGGGGCTTCGCCCCGAGAGACCATCAGCAGCGCGGCGCGGACGTTTTCGGCTTGGGCGATGCGGCCCTTGACCGACTCCCAGACGCCGAGCGCCTGTAGCGCCGCCCGGCCGTATCTTCCGGCTGGGACCGCGTCCGTGTTGGCCATTGCGAGGCGTCCCTGTCCGAGAAGCGACAATAAGGGAAACCCGGGCGCGATATTGACATGGAGATCGGCGCCCTTTGACGAGATAAGCACGAGGCGGTTGCCGACGAGATCCGAACGCGTTTCCGGCTTGAGCAGCTTGCGTTCGGCGAGGTAGTTCATCCAATCCTCGTCTGCGGAGATGAAGACATCGGCTGGCGCGCCCAGCTCGATCTGCTTGGCGAGCGACGAGCTCGCAGCGTAGGAGATTGCGGCTTGTTTGCCCGTACGCTCGTGCCATTGAGCGTTGATCTCATCGAGGGCGGTTTTCAGGCTGGCCGCGGCGAAGACGAGCACATCCGCATGCTGGGCCTGAGCCGGTCGCGCACTGCTCGTATAGATAAGGGCGAGCAGGGTCGCGCAAAGCAAAAGTGAAAAGGCGCTTTGGATCCTCTTGCCCGAACGTTTGGACGCCGGCGAGACGGCTTGCTGCCGTGCATGTTCAGGCATTCTGACATGGGTGTTAGGCACGGACCCTCCAGCCGGAGTGTTCTCGTGTTGCGACAGCGTTCCTGAGTAACTTTTGCCTAAGCCAAACGTTGCAGACGCAAGAGGTTCCCGAATTGATTCGGGGAAACAACAAATGGGCCAGGCTTCGATGAGCTCAGGTGCCCATCCCGAGCTACCGGCGAACACCGCCTATCGAGTGATCGGCGCGGACGGTGTCGAGCGGAACATGTCAGATTTGTCAGACTGGATCGTGGCCATACGATCCGGCGCCGTCGAACCGCGGTCGTTATTCCTGGACCGTGAAAAGCAGTGCTGGCGGCCAGTGTCGGACTTGGACATTTTTGACGAAGCGAAGCAGGTCAACGAAGTGAGTGAAGCTCGATTCCGAAGCACCGGTCCGAAAGCGGAGAGTGGTCCTTCAATTCAGGGGGCAGGCTTTGGACCAGGAAACGCGGCAAAGCCAGCGAAGGGCTCTTCGCTGGGCTGGGCAATCGCGGCGACGCTGTTGCTTATCGCTTTCATGGCTTGGGCCGCAGGATCAGCCCTGGTGGCCGCCATTCAAACCTCTATTCGCCAAACACCGGACCCGGTCCGCATTGGTGGGGCGGCCGTACTCTTCGTCATTCTGGCCGAAGAGTTCCATTGGTTCTCCCTGACGATGTTCGGGGTAGCAGGTACCAGCTTCGTTCGGCGCTTTGCGCTGCAGGCTCTATCGCTGCTGACCACCTGCGTCCTGCTCTATGCGGCGTTCGCTTTATTTTCAACTGAAGGTCTTGAACCCAGCCTTCAGTTTTTTGCGAGACACGCTGCTTTTGCTGGCGTTGCCTATGCGGTGTCACTCCTGCTCTGGTCGGCCCTTCTGCCACTTGCACCGGACGCGACAGCCGCCAAAAAGGCGCTTGCCAGCATGGTCGCGTCAATAATGGTGGCTGGCACCTTCTACATGGCCGTCACCCCGTCCGTTCGCCAAGAAACGCAGGCGGACAAAACGCTTCAGCCGCAAGACCGCAGATGAGTTCCTGCTGCCTCCCTAGGTCAATAGCCCCAACGCCAACCGGGATGACGCCATCGCCATCCGGGATAACGCTGCCACCCGGGATGAACGTAAGAACGAGCGTAGGCGTGCCGCCAACGCCAGCCAGGGTAGCGCCATCGCCAACCGGGATCGTACTGCGCCTGGGTGAGCAAGCCCTCTGGCTGCGCAAGCTGAGCTGGGCTGAACGCGGTCGCGGTACCGCCGAAGCAGAGCCAGAGAAAGAAGACGCCTGAGGCGAGGATGATGGGTGCTCGACGCATAAGAGACCTCCTCGATGGAAACGGAACCTTTCAAAAATCACTAGGGATAACGCTTGGGAGGTTCTTCAGGCTCCTATCGCGATTTTTTTGCCAATTCCCCCAAGCAGGCCTACATTATGCGGAAGTGGATGATCCTCCATGTTGAACGCAATCCGTGCCGGGGGCGTTCTTTTGATCATGGTCGCCGCGGTCGCGTGGTACGCATATGACCAGGCCGGGGCTACCCGTGCTCGCGACGATGCGGATGTCGCAAGTGCCTATCGTGGCGGCGGTGGAGGTGGCGGCGGAGGAGGCGGTGGCGGCCGCGGCAGGCGTCGCCTTAGTGGGCCGGTCGACGTCGTCACGGCTCCAGTGGTCCGTCAGGATGTGCCGGTAAATGTTGACGGCATTGGCACCGTTGAAGCTTTCAATACTGTTACCGTGAGAGCGAGGGTCGACGGTCTCCTCCAGAAAGTTGAATTCACCGAAGGTCAGGAGGTAAAGGCCGGCGATTTGCTGGCCCAGATCGACCCCCGTCCCTACGAGGCCAAGCTTAGCCAAGTCCAAGGCATAAAGGCGAAGGACGAGGCTCAACTGGCCAACGCGAAGCTCGATCTCGATCGCGCCGTGAAGTTAGGCCAGTTTGCGACGCAGCAGACTGTAGACACCCAGCGGACGCTGGTCCGACAGCTGGAAGCGGCCCTGCAGACGGATCAGGCGAACATCGACGCCGCCGCGTTGGAGCTCGAATACACCAGCATCCGGGCGCCGATTTCCGGGCGCACAGGAGTGCGGCTCGTTGATGCGGGGAATTTCGTTCGCGCGCGGGAGTCGAGTGGAATCGTCATTATCACGCAATTGGAGCCGATCTCTGTTGCCTTTTCTCTCCCCCAACAGCATCTCGAGACAGTGAATCGTGCGCTCGCCAAAGGGAAAATCGCGGTGGCGGCGCTTGACGCAGACGGGAAGAAATTGTGGGAAGAGGGGGTCCTTGCGGTTCTCGATAATCGCATCGATCCTCAGACCGGCACGATCAGGCTCAAGGCCACATTTGCCAATACCCAGCGCAAACTTTGGCCGGGGCAGTTCGTCAACGTTCGTGTAAGGCTCGATACTGTCAAGGAGGGCACCGTCGTGCCGACAGCGGCCGTCCAGCGTAATTCAAGCGGCACGTTTGTTTATGTGGTCGATCCCGAAAACCGGGTCGAGATGCGGCCGATCCGAGTAGGCCAGATCGATGGCAATGCGGCACTTGTCGAATCCGGCCTCGATCCCGGCCAGAAGGTCGTTATCACCAGCCAGGAACAGCTGCGGCCAGGCGCGAGTGTGCTTCCGACTGAGGCGACGGCTGACGCCCAAGGCGGCACCTCTGTCCCACAGGTCACGTCGCCAACGCGTCCGTCAGAAGTAGCGCCGAATGGGCAGCATCGGCGGCCGCCATGAGCGTGTCCGCGCCCTTCATCGCCCGTCCGGTCGCGACCTCACTGATAAGTGTCGCGATCCTTGTTGCCGGGGCGCTTGGATTTCGATTGCTTCCGATCTCCTCGTTGCCCGAGATCGACTTTCCTACGGTCCAAGTCTCGACACAGCTTCCCGGGGCGGGCCCGGACACAACTGCATCGCTGGTCACGACGCCGCTCGAGCAGCAGTTGGGACAGATCGCAGGTCTGTCGCTGATGACGTCGACAAGTTCGTTTGGGATCAGCGTGATCACTATGCAATTCGTCCTTGACCGGGACATTGACTCGATCGGGCAGGATGTACAGGCGGCGATCAACGCCGCAGCAGCTTCGCTGCCAACCGGCCTTCCATACCCGCCGGTGTACAAAAAGGTGAATCCGGCGGACCAGCCGATCCTCATTCTGGCCCTTACGTCCGACACGCAACCGATCACGAAGGTCCAGGATCTTGCCGATACGGTGCTGGCGCAGAAGCTGAGCGAGGTGACCGGTGTCGGGGCGGTGATGATCCAGGGCGGGCAGAAACCTGCGGTACGGATCCAAGTCAACCCGGCCCAGCTCGCGGGATATGGTCTAAGCCTAGAACAGGTCCGCACAGTCTTGGGCCGCACGAATGTCGATCAGCCCAAGGGCAGCTTCGACGGCCCCCACCAATCATTCATGATAGGGGCTAATGACCAAGTCCTGGCACCTGAGGCCTATACAAACGTGATCCTTGCGTACCGAAACGGAGCTCCTGTGCGCGTCGGCGACGTTGGTAGCGCGGTTTACGGGGCCGAGAACGCGAAAGTCGGTGCTTGGTTCAAGGGTCGACCAGCCGTCATCCTTGACATTCAGCGCCAGCCTGGAAGCAACACCATCCAAACGGTTGACCGGATTCACGAACTTCTACCGCGGCTGCAAGCGGCCCTGCCGCAAGAGGTTCGGTTGACGATCCTGAGCGATCGCACGGAGACCATCCGGGCCAGCATTGCTGATGTCGGATTCACGCTGATGCTCACGGTCGGGTTGGTCGTGCTCGCGATTTTCTTGTTTCTGCGCCGCTTCTGGGCGACGGTCATCCCGAGCGTCGCCATCCCGCTTTCGATCATCGGCACGTTCGGCGTCATGTACTTGGCGGGGTTCAACCTCGACAACCTCTCCCTCATGGCGCTCACCGTCGCGACCGGTTTCCTGGTTGATGACGCGATCGTCATGATTGAGAACATCGTGCGCCATATCGAGGCTGGAGAGGCGCCGCTGGAAGCCGCCTATGAGGGCGCACGTCAGATTGGGTTCACCATCATGTCCCTGACGGTCTCGATCATTGCGGTGTTCATCCCGCTCCTCTTTATGCAGGGAATCGTCGGCCGGCTGTTTCGGGAATTTTCGCTGACGCTGTCGGTGACCATCGTTGTGTCGGCCGTCGTGTCGCTGACGCTGACCCCAATGATGTGCGGTCACCTCCTGCGTCGAGAGCAGGAGCAGCGCAGCAACGCATTTTTGCGCGCCTCGGAGCGGGCATTCGCGACGAGTCTGGTCCTCTACGAACGGAGCCTCGCGTGGGTGATGCGGCAAAAAGCGACCACTCTCGCGGTCGCATTGGCGACCTTGGTCGCAACCGTCGTGCTGTACGTGCTGGTCCCTAAGGGCTTTTTGCCTGTCCAGGACACAGGCGTCATCGTTGCCACGACCGATGCGGAGCCCGGAATTTCATTTCAGAAGATGGTGCGGCTGCAAGCGAGGGCTGCTGAGATCGCCCGTCGCGATCGAGACGTCGGCGGCGTCGATTCATTCGTGGGCGTCGGACTTGTTAACTCGACGTCGAACAGCGGGCGTATGACCATCGTGCTCAAGCGCCGCGACCAGCGGACCGACACGGCCGCTGAAATCGCAGCGCGGCTCCGTACCGCCATGGTCGAGGTGCAAGGCCTTTCGGTCTACCTCCAGCCCGCACCCGAAATTCAGATTGGCACGCGCACCAGTCGGACGCAGTACCAATACATCATGGTCGACGCGAACCCCGTGGAATTGACCGAGTGGGCAGGGCGGCTGCTTGAAAAACTTCGCTCGACTCCCTTGCTTCACAACGTCGCGAGCGACCAGCAGACGGGCGGCCTCGCCGCCGACGTAGTCATTGATCGCGACAAGGCTGGACGCCTTGGAGTGCTTCCGCAGACGATAGACGATACGCTTTACGATGCCTTTGGCCAGCGTCAGGTCTCGACGATCTATACGCAGCAGAACCAGTATCATGTCGTATTAGAGGTGGCGCCGGACTTCCAGCTCGACCCGGCCGACCTGGGACGCCTTTACGTGCCATCGAGCCAGGGCGCGCAAGTTCCACTCGAAAGCTTCGCCACGGTGAGTCTTGGTAACGCCCCACTTGCGATTACACATCAGGGCCTTTTTTCATCCGTCACGCTCTCCTTCGATCCGGCGCCGGGTGTCTCACTCGGACGGGCAGTGCAGACTTTGCGTGAAGCCGAGGCGGTGATTGGCATGCCCAATTCCGTCATCGGCTCGTTCACCGGTGAGGCCGCCGAGTTCCGGGCGTCGCTCGTAAGCGAGGTTTGGCTCATCCTCGCTTCTGTATTCGCCGTCTACATTGTCCTCGGCGTGCTCTACGAAAGCACCATCCACCCGATTACGATCCTGTCGACCTTACCTTCCGCGGGAATCGGCGCCTTGATTGCGCTCATGATCACGGGAAACGACCTGTCGCTGATCGCGGTGATCGCTATCATCCTCCTCATCGGGATCGTTAAGAAAAACGCGATCATCATGATCGATTTCGCTTTGGATGCGGAGCGAACGCGTGGGCTGCGCCCGGAGCAGGCGATCTTCGAGGCCTCGCTCAAGCGCTTCCGTCCGATCATGATGACGACGATGGCGGCCCTTCTTGGATCCATTCCTCTCGCGATCGGAACCGGTCCAGGATCAGAGCTGCGCCGCCCACTCGGCATTGCGATCATCGGTGGTTTGTTGCTCAGCCAATTCCTGACCCTCTACACGACTCCGGTCATCTACGTTGCGCTCGATCAAGTCCGGGCGCTGCTTCGCCATCGCTTGCGAATGAGTCTGGGGGCTGCGGAATGAGGTAGCACGAGCCAAACCGATCGGAGTTGATGGTGGGCTATCTGGAAACGTGCCTGCGGCGACCTGTCGGCGTCAGCCTGCTGATGCTGGCACTGCTGCTGAGCGGTGCACTGGCGTCTCGATTTCTGCCTGTGGCATCACTGCCGCAGGTGGACTATCCGACCATCATGGTAACGGCGGAGCTTCCGGGGGCCGAGCCGCAAACGATAGCCACCGCCGTCGCCGCGCCGCTGGAGCGGCGGATCGGACAGATCGCAGGTATTACTGAGCTCACCAGCACGAGTCTTCTCGGCATCACCACTGTCGTCGCCCAGTTCGAGCTTAGTCGCCCGATCAACGCGGCGGCTCGAGACGTGCAAGCCGCCATCAACTCGGCAGCACCCGATCTTCCCGCGGGCATGTCGCACCCACCAACCTGGCGCAAGAATAATCCATCGGCAGCGCCGGTCCTGATCTTGGCACTGACATCCAGCTCGGTTCCGTCTGGCGTGGTCTACGAGGCGGCAGAAACGATTCTGGCGCAACAGCTCTCGCAGGTAGAGGGCGTCGGTCAAGTCACGGTTAACGGCTCCGAGAAGCCTGCGGTGCGCGTGCAGGTCAACCCGGCTGCGATTGCCTCGATGGGACTCGGTCTTGAGGATGTACGGGCCGCCTTGAATGCCATCAACGCAACGGGACCCAAGGGACGTATCGACGCAACGGACGGCTCTTACGTCATTCGCGTCAACGACCAAATGCGCTGGGCCGACGAATACAGGTCCGTGATCGTCGCCACCCGCCACGGCACGCCGATCCGACTCGATGCCGTCGCTTCAGTCGTCGACAGTGTCGAGAACGTCCGCACCTCGGGGTGGTTCAACAATCAGCCCGCCGTGCTGGTCTTCGTCTTCAAGGAGGCCAACGCCAACGTGATCGAGACCGTGGATCGCATCCGCGCTCTTCTTCCCACGCTGCACGCATGGCTCCCGCCGGCTGTTGATCTCTCGGTGATGAACGATCGAACGGAGACAATCCGCGCCAGCGTGCATGAAATAGAGCTCTGCCTCCTGATCAGCCTCGGGCTTATCGCGGCTACGGTATTCCTATTCTTGCGGCGGCTCTGGGCTACCCTGGCCGCAGCAATTACCATCCCGCTGTCGATCGCCGGCACCTTCAGCGTGATGCACCTGCTCGGTTACAGCATCGACAATCTGTCCCTGATGGCGCTCACGGTTGCGACGGGCTTCATTGTCGACGATGCCATCGTGGTCATTGAGGCGATAAGCCGCCGGATGGGAGGCCGCGAGTCGCCGCTGCAGGCGGCACGCCAAGCTGCGCGCCAGATCAGTTTCACGGTAATTTCGATCAGTGTGTCCCTGATCGCCGCCTTGATCCCGCTCTTGTTTATGGGGGGGATGATCGGGCGGCTGCTCCGCGAATTTGCCGTCACGTTGGCGCTGGCCATTGCGGTTTCCGCTGTGGTTTCCCTGACATTGATTCCGGTCATGGGCGCTTACCTCGGTCAGGCGCGCAATAGAGCGGGGAAACCTCCGCTTGAGCTCGTTTTTGAGAAGCTGCTCGCCGCATACGAAACAGCCCTCGGGGTCGTCCTACGACATCGCGACGCCACTCTCGTCGTCATGGGAGCAACTATCCTCGCCACCGTTGTTCTTTGGATCGAGGTGCCAAAGGGATTTTTCCCCCAACAAGACACGGGCGCCATTGTCGCTATCGCTGAAGCACCGATGACCGTTTCGTTTCAGGCCATGACGCGGAGGGTACAGGCCCTAATGAGTGTCCTTCTCAATGATCCGGCTGTCGCGAGGGTGGGGAGCTACACCGGTCAATCAGGCACCACTTCGAACCAGGCTCGTATCTTTATCGCCTTGAAGCCACTTGCCGAGCGCGGCCTCGACACGGACCTGGTGATCGCACGCCTGCGCCGAGCGACGCGCGAGGTGCAGGGAGTTGCACTCTATATGGTGCCCGTGCAGGAGTTGCGCGTCGGCGGCCGGATCTCAAAGGCACAATATCAGTACACCATCACGGGACCGGATATGGCTGAATTGGAGACATGGGCGGGGCGCCTTGTGGAGCGTCTGAAAGATTTCCCTGATCTTCGCGACGTAACGACCGATCTCGAGGTAGGCGCGTTGCAGACGATGCTCGTCATCGACCGCGACTCGGCTGCACGGCTCCAGGTGGCCCCGAACGACATCGACCAGACTCTCTATGATGCCTTCGGCCAGCGTCTTGTATCCTCAATCTATGCTCCCCATTATACCTATCACGTCGTCCTTGAGGCCACACCGGAGCTGCAGGAAGACCCGTCTTCGTTAGCGAAGCTGTATGTCGCAGGGCCTGGCGGTAAGCAGGTCCCGCTGGGGAATGTCGTGCGAATCGAGCACGGCGTCCAAATGAGCGCCGTCGCCCATCAAGGGCAAGCTCCGGCCGTGACGCTCACGTTCTCGATGCGGCCCGGCCTACCGATCCAGCGAGGTACAGAGATCGTCAAACGCGTGATGCGCGAAGTCGCCCCGCCAAGCCATATCCACGGCAGCTTTCAAGGCAATGCACGAGCGTTCACAGACTCGCTCGCCACGCAGCCCGTGCTGATCGCCTTGGCGCTTTTCGCCGTGTATGTGATGCTCGGTATTCTCTACGAGAGCACCATCCATCCCGTGACGATCCTGTCGACGCTCCCGTCAGCCGGGAGCGGCGCCATCCTGGCGCTCTGGGCGGTTGGGCGTCCGCTCGATCTGATCGGCGTGATCGGAATCATTCTGCTCATTGGCATCGTCAAGAAGAACGCGATCATGTTGATCGATTATGCGCTCGTGGCTGAGCGCGAACACGCCCGTTCGCCGGAGCAGGCGATTTTCGAGGCGTGTAGTCTGAGATTTCGTCCCATCCTGATGACGACCATCGCGGCCATTCTTGGGGCGGTGCCGCTGGCGGTCGGGCTGGGAGTCGGCTCCGGACTTCGGCAGCCGCTCGGCATCTCAATTATTGGTGGGCTACTGGTGAGCCAGGTGCTGACGTTGTTCACGACGCCCGTTGTGTACTTGGCACTCGACCGCCTGCGGCCCCATATCGAAAGGCGTAGCTTTGAACACCGGACGTCCCGCCCCCACACCGAGGCGGGTGCAGCGGAAGACATCCCGGCCGAGTGATGAGTAACGAGACGTACATGAGAGCGATCCCGATCAAGCGTGATCCAGCCGGTCGTCGATCGACATCGCGGGATCGGCAGAGGGGTGGTCCGGCGTGACCGAGATACAGCGCGACAACCCTGTCAGAACCGCCGTGTTGAAGGTCTTGTACCTTCTCGCGGTGACAGTTGTTGCGTTCGCTGTGCCGGCGCTCTCGCTGACCGCGCCGGCGCGCTGGTTTGTCATTCCCGGCCTTGCGGGAATCCAGGCCATCATTCTCCTGGCCTGCCGAGTTGGCCTGCGAGATGTCACACGCATGGCCTGGCGGCTTAAGTGGCTGTTCGTCTTCCTGATTGGCATGTATGCCCTGCTGCCGCCCGAGAGCCCTTCTGCAAACGAGGTGCTGACGGAATGGCCCGTTCCGTGGATTGGCTGGCCACTTACGATCAACATGAGCGGGCTTGAGAAGGCGGTGCTCATGTGTCTGCAGATCGTGACTATCCTGTTGGCATCGGCCGTCGTGCGCCTGACAGGGAGCGGCCGTGACCTGATTGATGGCCTGCATGCATTCGGATTACCGCCCCTGTTCGTAGTGGCGCTCGACCGGACTCTCGCTCTGCTCGAAGGCACGCACGGCACCGGGCGCGGGCGGGGCGGCGCACGCGGCCGCACATCCAGGCCCGGAGTTTTTGCATTTTTGCGGCAGGTCTTGCGAGGCGATATTGGCGCGTTTGCCGACATCATCCGACAGAACATTGCGCTTGCGGAAACCCATGACGTTTCCGATGTCCATCCGCGGGTTGAGCGTCAATTTGCTCATGATGTCGCCGTCATTGCGGGACTCGCCCTGTGCATGGCGTCACTCAAGATGCTCAAGATCCTGCCGGGTCTACCGTTCGCGTCGGGGCACAAGACGTTTCTCTTGTTTCCGCTGTATGTTCTTGCCGCGCGCCTGACGCAGTCCCGGTGGGGTGCGACTGCGGCGGGTTCGATTATGGGCGTTATCGGTTTCCTTCAGGGCGACGGGCGGTTCGGCGTTCTGGAAATATTCAAGCACGTCGCACCTGGGCTCGTCATTGACATCGGCGAGCCGATGGTGCGGCGATGGCCACCGTGGGCGCTCGGCTATTGCGTGCTTGGCTTCTTCGCGGCCATCGCCCGCACCGCGACCGAATTTGTCGTCGTACTGCTGCTCGGTGCGCGGGCAGAGATTTACCTCTTTCCCGCCGTCAAGCTGGTGCCGAATCTGATCGCGGGCGTGCTCAGCGGTTTTGTTTCGGTGATCGTCCTGCGTGTTGTTGCCGACCCGACCTCGAAAGCTTCCAGCGAACCTGCCGAACGGCCACAGGGCAACGAAATGGGGCAACGATCGCCCAGCGAGCAGACGGGCGAGGGGGACGCTGCGTCGGCCGGGAGGGAAACAGCGCCTCGCCACGGACGTGGCATTGGGCGCAGGCGGAAACCTGAGCGTGGTGATAGGGACGGTCCGAAGACCTGAGGAATGGTTTCGACTAATTGGTGTCACGCGACTGCGACCCCCGCCTGGCCAATGCGGCCTTGCACCCTTCTGACAACTCAGGTCTTGGTCCCGCAGACAGCGGCCAGCTCGCTCTTCGCCACGGCAGAACTTCTCGATCTCAGCCTCACAAGCGCTCCGAACCGGACCCTCGCCGCGAATTGCATCGCTCGACCCTTTGCTATGCTGAGGTTGACAGGCTGCGCTCCCGACGCAGCTGATCAAAATCAGCATGCTCAAAATCGTTCGAATCACGGCTTACTCTCGCGGGGGTGGCCTGGCGGATCGAGCCAAGCGTTCGCGCGCTCAGTGCTCACCGTCTCTGTCCGGTCGTTTGATGCCGCGCTTCGAAAGCGCTAGCGGGCAGCACAGGCACTTCGCGAAAACTATCCGGTAACTGGCCGGTGAGGCTTCCCAGAAATGCTACTATGTCCGCAACATCTTGCAGAGCAAGATCCTTTCCCAGCTGCACCTTGGCCATAATACCCACGGCTTCTGGCAGGGTGTTGATCGCTCCGTCGTGGAAATAAGGCGGAGTCATTGCAACATTGCGCAGGCTGGGCACTTTGAACACGTACATGTCAGCGTCATCATGGGTGACGTCGAAGCGGCCCTTGTCGATCTCGGTGCTTCCGGTTTCCTTCCAATAATCTTCCACAACCCCAAATTTCTGGAACATGCTGCCCCCGACGCCCGGGCCGTTGTGACAGGCTGCGCAGCCAGTCTCCAGGAACGTTCTCAACCCGCGCTGTTCGGCGCTTGAGAGAGCCTGAGCGTCGCCAGAAAGATACTGATCGAAGCGAGAGGGAGTAGCCAGCGTGCGCTCGTAGCTGCCGATTGCCTTGCCCCAATTCTCCGGCGTCACGGGATCCTGCTCGCCCGGGAATGCCTTGGCGAACATCTCCGAATAGCCGGGAATCGCCTTTATGTTTCTCATCGCGGAGTCATAGTCGGGATTGCCGAAACTTGTCGGACCAATCAACGCTTGTGTTGCCTGGTCCTCGACGCTTTTCCGATCGCCGCGCCAATGTGCGTTAAACTGCAGGGCAGCGTTAAGTACGGTTGGCGCATTGCGCGGGTTGATCGCGTCGCGCGCGCCGTGAGGTCTCTTCAGCCCATCGGTCCCATAAAGATACGGCTCGTGACAGCGAACGCAGCTCGCCGTGCCATCTACCGAAACACGGGAGTCGAAGAAGAGCATACGACCCAGTTCGACGCGCTCGGGCGCGGCCGGGAACTCCGGCGTCGCCATGTCCCTAGGCAACGGCTTAAATGCCTGCTGTGCGTCGGCCAGCAATCGGGAATCTTCTGTCGCGCCGTTCACGGCCAAACTTAATGCGAAAAGGCTCGCTACCGAGCCAGCCGCGATCCACGCCGCCGCGCTCCATATAGAACGGAATGTCGAACTTGCGTCCATTCGTCCGTCCCCCTGATGCCTGGGCAGCAAAGCCCGGTACCGTAATTGGTTCCACCACCTCGGCGTCCATAGCAGCTCGCACAATTGCCGATAGCCTGCACTGATGGAACCCAGAGCCGATGGAGAACGGGCATGGCGGGCGACGGCCGAAGCGTTCGAGGAAGTCCCATGACAGTTCTCTTCCTCCACGGCACAGTTCTCTTCCTCCACGGCGCGCCGGCGCAGATCTGATGGATGGTAGCAGGAATGTCGGAGAAATGCGCGCACGCGAAATAGCGTGGTCTGGACACCCACCCCGTTGCGATATCCACGATTGTTTTCGTCTGAATGAAGGCGCCGGATACGGACATGCCGCCGTTGCGCAACCAGATCCGCTTCGCAGTACCCCGGCCGAGGTGATTCCCACTCATTGAATGTACGCACCGGGACTTGCCGCCGTACGGCACTGGAGGCCGCCGTCGGCGTCCTCCGGCTGCTGCGATCTTTGCGTCGCTCAGCAGGCGATCGTTCGTCGCCGCGCTCACCTTCCGACCGCTCTGCGGCAGAAAGCTTCAATCGGCCGTGGCGTGCAAGAGCCGAAAGCAAGAACGGGATCATCGCGACGAGCCGCTTACGGCAGAGCCGATCAGAGGCGTCCATAGCACAATCAGTGCCATGCGAATGGAAGCTCCGTACGTCCGGCCCCGCCGCCGCGGCACAGCCGATCCCGATGCCCCGTCCACTGACAGTGCTCGGATCGCGTGCTTGCGACGCCATCCCGCAAGGGCGCACAGCTCGTCCAGAATCCGTGCCTTGTCGAGCCGCCCGCTCGCCCGATAACGCTCGCCAGCGCTGATGTGATCTCGCGCTTCGCGCGCATGCTGATCTTCCCTGCGATAGCCGCCGCCGAACTGATTCGGCAGCTCCGCCCAGACACGACAGGGAAGTTGTCCCGTAGTATTTTTAGTGAGGCAATGCGGCGGCAGTTCCGGATGGCGGTTTGACGGAAGTCCATCGGGCAATCGTTCGTCAGCCAAATAGCTATCGTCACGGGGACACGCCGATCCCGTCCGAGTCAATGTCGCCACAAAAAGCAGAGAACCGCGCCCCTCCGACGACAGGCTGTTTCGGCAGCCGAATGCTTTCCGCTCGTCGTGAGTGAAGCAGCTCTTGTGGTCGAGGCTCTCGAGCGCGCGCAGAACAATTTCCCTGGCCCGTTTGCGGCCTCGATTTTGACAACGACAGCGCCTTCATGAACGACATGGTCGTGTCGTTTCCGCTCTCACGTGTCGAAGTCACCCGTTCCAGGGCCTACAAGAAGAACGATCAAGCGTCCGTTGAACCAGAAGAACGGTGCTATCGTTCGCCGCGTGGTGGGCTACGGCGCTTTGAAGGCATTGATGGCGCTCGCTCATTAGCTCGTCTGTTTGACGCGGCACGGCTGCACGTCAATTTCTTCCAGCCCTCGTTTAAGCTGAACGAAAAGCACCGCGAAGGTGCCAAGGTGATTAAGCGCTATCTTCCTCCCGCTACGCCGTACGAAACAGCATTGGTCGACCCGGATCTCAATGGCGTTCAAACGTAGGCTGCGTTAGATTTACCGGATGCTTGATCCGGTGGCATTGCTGGCATAGATGCGGGACGCTCAAAATGAGCTGGGCAAGCGCGTTGATCAGCGGGCTGGAAAGCCAGCGATGACTGTCGCGCCGGTGCAAAGCGACTTGGCGGCCTTTGCCCGGAGCTCGGCGAGCGTTGGAAATAGAGTGAGGAGCGGGGCATTCATCGGCGTCGCTATGTGCGGCGCAAGCCTGTGCCACGTCGGCCATCGATGCTCGACCCCTACATTCCCATCATCGAGGAATGGCTCACCGCGCCTCCGCACTTGTCCGCGGTCGATCTTCTCTCCCGTGCAAGCGCATGCGCCCGGTCGGTTCAGCGGCCATCAGCGGCGTACGGTGCAGCAATTGGTGAAGAATTGGCGATCAAAGGCCAGCTGCACAGAAACCACACTATCGGTCCAAGCTTCGTGCTCGGTATCTAATCCCAACAGGTTGCTTCGCCGAATCACCGCAAGCCGCTCGCTACGGCGCTCTGGAGGGCGTTCGCGAGCGGCTTGCTCGGACTCCCGGCGTCCAATTCAGGAACGCTTCGGTAACACTGTCATCTGAGGCAGTATGAGGGTAGTTTCCATGGCGCGCGACAGACTTCCAATCATGTCAACGACCTACCGTTGTCGCAACCGGCGTATAAGAGCTCCCAGCACATTTGGGAACAGTCGTCGGTGCAGACGCGCCCAGCGGACCGGGCGGCAGAACCGACCAAAATCTCGAATCGCGATTGCCCATAAGGGACTGGAGCAGGGCAGGGACGACTGCCGCCTTTGGACCCATTGCTGGCATCCTCAATGATCAAGTCTGCTCTCGGGCTTAGCGAGACCGTCTCGCCTGGACCGGGCAACCTCTGCCTCGGGAGGCCCGCAGATAAGGGGGTCGGCGTGGAGATCGGCGCGATCATGTGCGAGCCTTGAGTGTCGGGAACTTAGGGGTGAATTCGGAGTTTCCCATCAGTTTTCCAGAGGAGGGTGCCATGCGAAGAACGATTTTGGTACTGACGATCATTTTTTGTGCGCCAACGACAGTAATGGCGTTTACGGCCGGACGGGCGCCAGTTGGAGACTCTAAATTGGGAGCTGCTGGCGTTGCCATCATGCCAGGTCAAATCGCTCCCGGCGGCACCGCAGGAAGTGGCGACCAAGGCTTCTCGGAGCCAAATGTGATCCTCGCCAAGGGCGACAAGTCTGGGAGCGGGCCCGGTGCTGGCGGCCACAAGGGCGCCCACAAGGGTGAGCGCAAGGGCGGCCAGCATGGTAACGATAAGGGTAAGGGTAAGGGTAAGTGAGCGTATTCGCGCGGCCACAAAGCATCGCACAGCCCGCAAAGCATGAAGTGGCACAGTGAAACGCTAGCGGCGGCTCCGAGGCTCGCACCTTCTGCGGTGCCTGACGCCTCGCGTCGCGGGACTTGCTTGTACCGGTCATCTGCGTTTCCTGGCGAGGTAGGCGTGCGCAGCCTCGCGGTTAAGCTCCCGACCCACCTACCCGAATTCATCGACGCGTTGCAAAGGCGCGAAATCGATCCGCTTTGAAGCTATTGGCGGCGGCAACGTGCACAGCGGCACCATCGAGGCGACAGCAGGATCGGGGTTTGACGGTGATCTTCGGCGCATCGTCGCGCGCGCACCAAAGCCGTGTCACGAAGAGGACTTCGGGCTAACGCCTCAATCAGCGGCATAGTCATTGGCTGGCGAAGATTGTGACACGATCATTCCCAGCAGTGACAACAGCCATACGATTGCGTCCCACGCAGGGCGATAGCGCAGCAGCAGGGGAAAATGAGGCTGTGCTGCGCATTGAACAGCCAGCGATAGGACCGTCGGCTGCTATCGAGGCGTCCGAGCATCTCGCAAGTGCGTGGGTCGATGTGAAACCAGGTCTGCCCAGGATCGTCCCTAACGTTCTGCGCGGCCAGCGCCATGGTGCTCGTCAAGAGTATTGACCACTTGTGCCCATGGCTGTCGATCAGCCGCAAGTGTTGCCCTCTGCGAATAATTGCCGACCACGGTGCGTTGGCTTCTACAACCGTGTCCACGATAATCTTTGCGGTCTTTATGGGATTGAAAGTGATATTCACGTCCCCCTTAACGTGAGTCTCCGTCGCCGGATGCAGCAGCTTCTTCATGATCTATGGAAGAAGACCGGCATGGTCATGGTCACGCACAGCATCGAAGAGGCGCTTTACGTCGGCCACCGCGTCACTTCTCGGGGGTCGACCCGCAGGTATCGTTAATCGACGCGCACCCGCGCGATCCGGCCCTAAAGGACCATTATTCGGACGCACATCTGCAACTGCAGCGGCGCATCGAGAGCGTCATCTACTGAGCGTATACGGCGGATCATGGAGGAACATCTTCAAGCGGCGGCCCGAAGGCAGCAACGCACAATCTATGCTGGAGGATTTACCATTCAGCTTTATTCTTATTCTAATTCTAAAATAGAGCTATTCTAGCTCGGCAGCCGCACATCGATTGCCAAATTCTCCCAAAAGTCTTTTTAGACGGTGTTAGGTGCGCCCATATGACGCGGATTTTTGCTTCCGCAGATTGGGGGCCTGTATGTCGATGAAACGCTGCACGGGGTTGGCTTCAGCAAAATTCCAATACCGTCGTTACGCCCGGCGATCCGTGCTGCTTGCGGCGACTGCGCTATCGATCATGAGCTGCCGTGGCGCCTTGGCAGCGGGCGGCGATGCGAACGACGCTTTGCTGAAGAAGCTGGACAAGATGGAGCAGCGCATCCAGCAGCTCGAGGCCGAGTTGAAGCAGAAGCAGGATCGCACGGTGCTCAATGCAGGCGAGACGCCGGCCGCAAAATCTACCTCGGTCAGAAAAGCTAACGCTGCCGCGTCATCCGCCGAGAAGAATGCGCAAGCCATGCCTGACCCACAGTCGTCCGAGAAGCCCGGCACTTCGAAATCGAAGGACTTTGCTACTCTGCCGCCTTTGCCGCCCTCGCCGGACAAGCCCATTCTGGGTCTGGCAGATTCTCCGGTGCCGGGTCTCAGTGTCGGAGCATACGGCGAGATCAAATTTGGCGCCGTGCAAAACCCGGCTGCCGGCGGCCAGTGGCAGAAGGGTTTTGACGCGCACCGATTCGTCCTCCTGCCCACCTATGCGATCACGCCGAACATCATCTTCAACGCGGAAATCGAATTCGAGCACGCGGGTGCAGGGTTTGACAACGATGACAAGCTGCACGGTACTGCCGAGATCGAGCAAATCTGGGTCGACTTCAAAATCATCGACCAATTCAACTGGCGTTCGCCAGGCGTTGACCTCGTGCCGATCGGCTACATCAATCAACATCACGAACCCACGCAGTTCTACAGCGTTAACCGGCCCGAGCTCTACAACGGCATCATTCCGTCGACCTGGAAGGTCCCATCCACCAGCGTCTACGGGACTATCACCGAGGACCTCAAATATCAGGTGATGGTCAGCACCAGCAATGAGGATTTTGGCGACTCCTTCGACAATCGGACGGAAGCCAAGACGGTGCCTCTCCCCGGCACGCCAGACGCCGCAGGCATCGACGGCGTGAATGGTCTTGGATTCTCCCGGCCGCCGCTGGGCGACTTCCAGCAATTGAACAACGCTACGGCCGTCTCTGGCCGGCTTGATTTCACGCCGACATTTTGGCCTGGCTTCGCCGGCAGTGTCAGCGCCTACTACTCGCCGAACACAACGCCGCGCGGCGCGCATGACGATTTCGGCAACTTCCTAGGGAGGTCGAGCCTAACGATGTTCGACGCAGAATTCCGCTACAGGGTGCCCAACACGGGTCTCGAGCTTCGCGGTGAATATGTCCGCGCCCAGTTCGGGCGGCCGGAAAATCTGCGCGCCAACAAGGACTCGGATCCGACCAACAATGTCGGCAAGTCGATGTACGGTTACTCCGGCGAGATTGCCTATCATGTCCCGCTGGGGACTGTCCTCAACAGCGAGTGGGAGGCAGTGCCGTTCTACCGCTACACGTATCAGAACCTCCAGACCAGCGGCTTCGCCGGGACCGATGACAATCTGCCGACCGGTCAGGGGCAGCGGCAGTATCACACAGCCGGTTTTGCCGTGTTTCCGTCCCCGAAGGTCGTGCTGAAGGCAACGTATCAGCGGGTGATCGACAAGAGCGTTACCGGCGCACTTTCCGATTCGTTCCTTGGTGGTGTCGGATTCTTCTTCTAATGATTGATGTTCAGGTTACGCCTTGTGCGAACAGCGACAGACAGGAGACCCGCGAGTCATGACATGGGTTCGCTATTCCCTGCCGGCCGCGGCGATCGTGTCGAGCGCTTCTCCCGCCTATGCCGTTCGGTACCTCTCGATTGAGGAGGCTCAGAAGGAAGCATTCCCGTCGGCAACGCACTTCTCCGAGGTCCAGACAGGACGCGTCTGGAAGGCCGAGGCGGGGGGCAAGGCTGTCGGCTTCTTCGTGTTCGATCGGGTCGTCGGAAAACATCTCTTCATTGATTATGCGGTGGCTCTGACACCGAGTGGTGCTGTCCACAAGGTGGAAATCCTCGAATATCGCGAATCCTATGGCGGTGAAATCAGGAGCCCGAGCTGGCTGGCGCAATTTGTCGGCAAGACCAGCGCCAGTGCACTGAAGATCAATGGCGATATCAGGAATATCGCGGGCGCAACGCTCTCATCGACCCATGTCACGGAAGGCGTGAAGAGGATTTTGGGGGCCTATGGCAGTCGCGTCAGATAACATCCGCCGGGCCAGACCGCTTCTCGGCACTTTTGTTGAGATCGAGGTCGCGGCCACCTCTCGAACCGAGATGGATGCTGCCATCAGCGCCGCATTCGATGCCGTCGCCATGGTGCATCGGCTGATGAGCTTTCATGAGCCGGAGAGTGACGTCAGCCGCCTCAACCGGGAAGCCAGCATCCGGCCTACGAGAGTGCATACCTGGACTTTTGAGGTGCTTGAAACGGCACTTGAGATGAATCGCCGGTCTCGCGGCGCTTTTGACGTCACCGTTGCACCGGTGGTGATGGGATTGCTGCCTTCGGTGCGAAGCGGTCCGTCGATCTCGCGAAAGGCACGATTCGTCGATGCGATCGAGCTGCTTCCGGAGCAAGCGGTCCGCTTTCGGTCTGCCGACGTGAGCATCGATCTTGGTGGAATTGCGAAGGGCTTTGCCGTTGACCGCGCGACGGACGCGCTGCGCTGCTTTGATATAGCGAGCGGCTTGGTGAATGCCGGGGGCGACCTCCGGGCATTCGGACCGGACCCGCGCACGGTCCACATCCGGAATCCTCGCAATCCAAGCCGATCAATCTGCCGTATCGATGTCGCCGATGAAGCGCTGGCGTCGACCGCGCGGCGGGTCGATTTGTTCGGGGAAACCGAGACCCGCGGGCCGGCGGTCATCGACCCCTCGACCGATCGGCTGGTCGATTCGATCGATGGCGTCACGGTTCGTGCACCCTCTTGTATGGTGGCGGACGCCTTGACAAAGATTGTGATGCTCGCGGGCACTGATGCCGGCGAGCTGTTGGAGCATTACAGGGCAAGCGCTTTACTGATCTCCGCCCTCGGCGACGTTCAGATCACCTCCGAGTGGCATCACGCGGTGCATCTTGCAGCTTAGACCACCGTTTCGCTATTCAATTTACGCTGTTGTCGCGATCCTGTTCGCAACTGGTGCTGGCTGGCTCGTGGCCGACTGGCAGAAGGATGTCGCCGGTGCCGAAATCTGGCAGCAGTTCGCAGCCACCATGCTGATGGTGCACGGCGGTGTCGCGATGCTGGCGCTGCTACTTCTGGGAGCGCTGATTCCCGTACACGTTTTGCGGGCATGGCGGACCCGCAAGAACCGTGTTTCAGGATTGGTGATGGCGGCATTTAACGCCGTGCTCATCGTGACCGCGTTCGGGCTCTATTATCTCGGATCGGACGCAGTTCGGCCTTGGACGAGCTGGATCCACCTTGGCGCCGGATTTTCCCTGTCGCTGATGCTTCCAGTTCACGTCTGGCTGGGTCGGCACGAGCCACGGTGAAAAAATCTTCGTCGAGCAGTGCGTTGCGCCAGCGATGGCCGATTACCCGGTCAGTGCAGCGTCCGCGAAGACGCTCTCTGGTTGCAATCAGCTCACGTCAGACGAATCGAGCCGACATGGAATTGAAGAATGGCGATATCCACTAATGTGCTCCGGGTATGTCCTGGGATAGCCACGAACCGTGCACCCGGAGATGGAGCTCCATGGCCAGGCCACGATGGCTGCGTGATTTACCCGCAACAATATAGCCAGAACCGGAAGTCGGAGCAGGTAGCCGCCACTCTTAAGACCAGTTTTTCCCCAACGGTGATGCAGGCAAAGTCGTATCGGCGCACGTTGGTCTCGCACTGCAAGAGGAGCCATATGACGTATTAGTGCTGGCGTCGACTGCAGCCAAGGCGCAAGACGCCGAGTCCGGACAAGCGCAAACTCGCCCCCCTGCAGGCGCAAATGGAACGCGGCCGTTCTTGTTCGATGGGCGAATGAAAGGTGATGGCGATCGGCAAAGAGCGCCCACCAACGATCATCGTGGTGCTGTCGTCCTGCCCCCGAAAGCGAGCCAGCCGGCCCCCAAACAGTGAGTCGGCGACCCATCCAAAAGCTGTCGTCATGGGCTCGCGTCCTGCGTCACGAGTTCCGACAGGGGTCATGCGGTTCGCGGGACGGCGCGCTCACGCGAGGGTGGCCGCTCCGAGAGGTCCCTGCCGACTTTTGATCGCAACTCCATAAGGTCGATGAAGAGATCGGCTTGTCGCCGAAGTTCGTCGGCCATCATCGGCGGCTGACTGGAAATGGTCGAGACCACGGTCACCCGCACGGCGCGGCGCTGCACCGCCTCGACCAGAGAGCGGAAGTTGCCGTCCCCGGAAAACAGCACCATTTCGTCGATTTGCTCGGCAAGGCTCATTGCGTCGACCGCGAGCTCGATATCCATGTTGCCCTTCGCCTTGCGACGTCCGGAGGAGTCGACAAACTCCTTCGTGGCCTTGGTCACGACCGTGTATCCGTTGTAGTCCAGCCAGTCGACCAGAGGCCGGAGCGAGGAGGATCCTCAATTATTGCGGTGTAGTTCATCGCCGTCGTTCCGTTTGCGGTCGTTATCTGGGCGGTGCGGCAGGCGGCTCCGACCAACCTGGTGCGCACAGGCGCGTTCAGCGGGCTTGTCGCAGGTGGTGTGAGTGCGATCGGCTATGCGCTTCACTGCACCGACGACTCGCTGCCCTTCGTCGCGCTCTGGTATGGCGGCACGATCGTGCTGTGCACGCTCGCGGGCGCAATCCTGGGGCCGCGGCTCCTGCGCTGGTAACTAACGGATCGGTGCCTCTCACGTCGGCGTGAGCTTGTAACCGCCGGACGATTGGCTCCGAACTCCTCATTAGAAGCGCAACGCATGCGTTTCAGCAAAGATGATGGAGCCGGGACTATGTTGACGAAAAGCCTTCTCGCAATCACGCTTCTGGCGGCGTTCTCCGCCAGCGCCCAGGCGGGTTCGACGATTTCCGACAGAAGCTATTGGCCAGACGAGGCCAAGCAAACCGCGCAAGCCAGAACCACCGTCCCGCAGCGCAGTCCATATTCGGCGTTCGCCTATGATCGCGGAACGTTGGTGTATCAGTCCGCAACCCCTCCGATGGCCGGTGAATCCTCCTGGCGCTATCAGGGTGGACCCAAATCCCGCTAGTTTCCGCGACCGCCGTCGCTGATTGGCCCGTAGTATGTCTGCTTGGGCCCATCGCCGAGACTGCTTCGGCTAGGATGGGCCATCGTTCGTGACCAGACTGCGACATCGATGAGAACGCCTACTGTATGCTCTTCAGTCTAATGGAGGCCGGCTTGGTAAGAAAACACATTTCGTCGGGATCGTATCTTGAGCCTGAGATCGGCTTCAGCCGCGCGGTACGAGTCGGTCAATTCGTCGCCGTTTCTGGGACTGCGCCGATCTTAGCGACGGGTGGCACTGCGGCACTAGGCGATGTTCATGCGCAAACGTTCCGCTGTCTTGAAATCATTGACAAGGCTGTCACTGAAGCGGGCGCGACAATGGCGAACATCATTCGGACGCGGATCATGCTAACGAATATCGGCCGTTGGCGCGATGCTGCTCGCGCGCATGGTGAGTTCTTTCGTGACATTCGACCAGCATGCACGTTTGTTCAGGTGTCTGGCTTCATTGATCCCGATTGGCTCGTCGAGGTCGAGGCGGATTGCGTGGTGGAATAGGCAAGGGCCGGCGTAGCTTGGGAAATTCGCTCTTGGTCTAGATCGGCCAATTGAGGAGCTGGGCTCGACTTCTGCTCTTGATGCTGTGGACGGCTCCTCCACCGGCACGAGAGAAGGAGTGGGTGCCGTTTTGAGGCTCCCACGATTCGGAGGAGCAGCCTATGCAGTCAATTTCGACGATTGGCCTTGATATTGCGAAGTCGGTCTTCCAAGTGCACGGCGTTGATGCAGCCGGCCAGGTGGTCGTACGCCGTCAGTTGAGGCACCGCCACGTCTTGGCGTTTTTCCAGAATTTGCCGCCATGCCTGGTGGGGATCGAAGCTTGCGCATCATCGCACCATTGGTCCCGTGAACTGCAGGCGTTGGGGCATACGGTGCGATTGATGCCTCGGGCCTATGTGAAGCCCTACGTCAAGCGGCAGAAGAACGACGCTACGGACGCGGAGGCGATCTGTGAAGCGGTGACGAGGCCCAACATGCGGTTCGTGCCAACCAAGACAGTCGAGCGACAGAGCTGTCTGATGCTTCACCGAGCGCGCCACCTCTTCATCCGCCAGCAGACCGCGATCATCAACTCGATCCGCGCCTATCTTGCCGAGTTCGGGATTGTCGCACCTGTTGGGCGGCGAGGCGTCGAGCAACTGCTGGAAGTCGTCGCCGATAAAGCCGAAGACCGAGTCCCGGAGGTCGCCCGGATGTGCCTTGCTGCTCTTGGCGGTCAATTGCGCGCGCTGAAGGCTCAGATCCTGGAGTTCGACCGCCGCATCATCGCCTGGCATCGATCAAACACGACGAGCAAGCGGCTGGACGCGATCCCTGGCGTCGGTCCGGCGCTGGCAACAGCGCTGGTCGCCAGCATTGCCGATGCTAAAGCCTTCCGATCCGGACGGGATTTCTCGGCCTGGGTTGGTCTCGTGCCAAAGCAGAGCTCGAGCGGGGGCAAAGACAAGCTTGGCAGCATCAGCAAGCAGGGCGATCGCTATTTGCGTAGCCTGTTCACGGCTGGCGCGCTCCCTGTGATCCGCTACGCCAAGATCCATGGCACCGATCATCGGCCATGGCTCACGCGCTTGTTGGCCCGGCGGCCCACCAAGATCGCGGCCATCGCGCTTGCCAACAAGCTCGCCAGGATGGCTTGGGCGATGATGGCGAGGAACGAACGCTACCAGGAGCCGGCCGCGCTGGCGGCCTAAACGAGATCGCGTCGAGCATATCCGGCGTGACGTAACGGTTGGGAAGGACGAACAGCACGTAATGCAGTGCCGGTCGATCCGGCGATCAGGACAACCCACATGGGCCATGGCATCTCGAATGCGTGCGTTCGACCGGGACCTGATCCGCGGAGGGCATTATGGCCAGCGGTCACGTGTACCGCGCGAAAAGGCCGAACACATGGCTGCTCCGACCAATCCTGCAGGGTGAAGATTCTTCTTGCCATTCGCTCGGGCGTCTTGATGTCGGCAATGAGGGGTAAGCCGGACGCGGGCCTGATCGCGCAGAACCAACGCGATTGACCAGCACCGGACCTCGTCAAGATTTCACTGCCCGCGGCGGCGGGTCTCCGATACGACACAGGATATAGTTACATTTCTTGTTTGAACTGCTTAACTCTCTAATCAACTAAAAAACATTTCGAAAAAATCATAGGAGCCGCAATGTCCTCTCCAGAAGAAGATGATCGGCGCGAGTTTTTAAGATCCTGCGGCAGGTTCGCCTGCGTAACACCTCCGAAGATCACAGCCTTGCTTTCGACCTCACTTACTAGCAGCGCAATTACCACCTCCGAAGGCCGGGGTCGTGTATGCCTAATAACCGGCGAACTTGCTTCGGCAGGACGATCGGATCAATGCATTGCTGAAGCAAAGCGATACCGCGACAAGGCTGCCGAGGCAGAACAACTGGCTGAACTCGCGGTAACGGCGGCCCGTCGCCAAACACTGACCATCATCGCTCGCACTTATCTCCGGACGGCGGCGCAGCTGGAGAGCGCCGCGGAAGCGGAGCGATTCCTGACAGCTTCGTGCTCGCGATAGCCTCGGATGGCACTTCTTGGCGCTGCCATATTGTTTGGCGAAAGGACGGTCAGATCGGCGTAGCTTTCGGCGAGTAACGTCGCATCAGCTAAACTCCCGGCGGCCCCTGAACGATGTCAATATGACATGGCGGTCAGGCCCAACGGTGATCACTATTGTGGAGCTCTTTTGAGCTCCGCCCTGATCGGTCGGCGGCGCAAGGTGCAGTTGGCCTCCGTACCATTCGCCGGGCAGAAGCGTATTGTCCTTGATCACAGCCTGCTCGAGCACGGCCATGTTGCGGTGGCCTGTCTCGATAGTGGCAGAAATCATTGCTTCATTCTGCGCCGCCGCATTGCTTTGAGCGATGGCCGCTGCCGTCGGACTGTAGAAGGTGCCGGTGCGGCCGCTGGGCGTGGTGTAGCTGCCGTATCCGGCGCGGGAGGCGCTGTATGCGTTGGCGCCGGCGGCCACTCCTGTGTCTGATGTCGGGCAGGGCGCCGATGCATCGTTGACCGAAGGGCAGGAGCCTAGCACGTCGGTCCAGCGTACGATCATCTCAGTCGCAGGTGGCGCTCCTGATGCCGAAGAGGATAATGAGGACGTGGCCAAGCCTCTGCCGGACCGTCTCATCACCGAGCTGACAGCGCATCGTACGCTGGCATTGCGGGATACGCTGGCAGAAAATCCTGCGGTCGCGTTTCAGGCGGTGCTGCATAACTTCGTGCTGACAGCCTTTTACCGGTTCGCATCGTCCGGAAGCTGTCTTGAGATCAGCCTTCGCACGCCGAACTTTCCAGCTCAAGCTCCGGGGCTGAGGGAAAGCGTCTCGGCCAAAGCTGTCGAGGCGCGACATGAGTCCTGGAAGGCGCGGTTGCCCAAAAGCGAGAACGATCTCTGGGATGCGCTGACGGATCTTGATGGTAGTGCACAGGCATCATTGTTCGCCCACTGTGCATCATTTGCCGTCAACGCGGTCTATGAGCCGGCCAATCGCTACAATCAGGGGCGCATCTCCGCTCACGGTGTCCGCAGCCGTCTCGACCAGGCTGATGTGCTGGCGCGCGCGATCGGACTCGACATGGTTCAGGCTGGCTGGCGACCAACCGTCGATAACTATCTCGGCCGGATCACCAAACCCCGAATTCTGGAGGCGGTGCGAGAAGCCAAGGGCGAGTCGTCGGCGCAACTGATCGACCATCTGAAGAAGGCCGACATGGCCAAGGAGGCCGAGCGCCTTCTGGATGGCTCGGGCTGGTTGCCGGAGCCGCTGCGTCTCGTCGATCCCGATGCGGCGCCAGTGGAGCAGGAGGGCGATGCGGGCTCGCTGCCCGAATTCCTCGCCGACCAGGAGGATCAGGAGACCGCAAGGCTTTGCTTGGCACATGCCGCCTGTGGCCTCGCGCGACGATTTTCCGAGGCCGGCGAGACGATAGCTCGTCTTGGTGGGAGATCGGAAGGCTGAAGGGGCACGCCCAAGCATACTATAATACCATCGATATTAAATGTAATTATCTATTGAAAATTAAATGGGTGTCGGATTTAATTTGTCTTGGCATCTTCAAACCTCCTCCAGTGGCGGTGGTGAGGTGCTTGCGACGCCAAAATGATTACTCAGGAGTACTATGGAATTGGCATTTGGGGTCCGCAAAGTAACGTACAGTAAGCGCGAACGACCGTCATGGCGCTATCTGTTGTTGTGGTACGCCCTTTCGACCGCTGTGCTTTTGGTGTTTCCGCACTTGAATTTCGGCGTCGCATTGTGGCGGCTGCCCGCGACCCAAACGCACCCTTTTGGCGCTTTAGTCGCGGCCTTTGTCCTAAGCGCCGCTTGTACTATCCCGCTCCGCCATTCATTGCGTGGATGGGGTTTGGGATGGGCCATCGTTTCAACCATGGCTATTTTCGGTGCAATATTCCTGGGATTTTTGCTCACCAAAACCGATTATTCCCGCGCCATTACGCTTGGCGTCTTCATGTCAGCTTTACTGCTTGTTCCGGCGCCGTACTTGGTCGGAAGGTCGGGTCTCTGGTTGGCTCCCTTCCTTGGCGGGGTCGTGGCCGTGGCAGCAACCACTTCGTTCGCGACGCGATTTACCGAGGTGTCGGACACGTCGACGTTGATCAAAACCGAGTTCTATAATCTGGATGTTCATATTTATCCGACAGTTCTCCCGAAATCCGCGGTGCACGGGGGCGCGCTGGCCCGGATTGGCGATCGTTATCTCCTCTTGACTGGAGACGGTCATCTTCACGTCTTTAACTGGGAAAGTGGCCAGCCGACCATTGAGACGCTCCCGTACCGGGTGCCCATCAACGGCGCGGCGTTCTCCGCTGCTGCCGGACGTCCCTGGACCGATGGCTCCAAGTGGGTGGCAGAAGAGGCCCAAAGACGGGAGACCGGGAATGAGGTTCTCAATACCGAATGGTTCCGAACGTATGGCTTACTAGTTCAGGAGGTTGGAGCCAGCACCCGCATCTTCGTCTCGCACGCTTATTGGAACGTCGCTCAAGAATGTTGGACCGAGCGGGTCTCAGTGCTTGAGTCGAACCGCGCCGCAATTTTCCGCGGCGAAGCTGGTCTCGTATGGAGAACTCTCTACGAAACCACACCCTGTCTGCCAGTGCGTGGCGAACACCGCCGGCGCGGCATTCCGTTTGTCGGTTATTTTGGTGGAGGCCGGCTGGCCCTCCTCAATGCGGAAGCGCTACTGTTGGCCATAGGTGATTTCGGTTTTGACGGGCTTGCCTCGGTTCATGCTTATGCGCAGGACCCGACAGCTTCGTATGGTAAAACGGTGGCCATCAACATCGCTGATGGCCGCTCCACACTTTTCACGTCGGGTCACAGGAATCCGCAGGGCCTCTACGTCGATCGGTCTGGGACGATATGGGCGACGGAGCATGGTCCGCAAGGCGGCGACGAACTCAATCGGCTAGTCAAGGGCGCAAATTACGGCTGGCCATATGTTACCTATGGAACGGATTATGGGTCGTTCTCATGGCCCCTCAACGAGCCTGAAGGGGAGCAGGAGGGCTATGAGGCTCCCGTCTTTTCTTGGGTCCCCTCGATCGGAGTTTCTAACCTGGTCGCGGTGGAGCGCGGATTGTTTTCGCAGTGGCAGGGCGATCTTTTGATCGCCTCGCTTAAAGCGACGACACTGTTTCGCGCACGCGTACGCGATGGTCAAATCAAATACCTCGAACCGATCGCGATCGGAAGTCGCATTCGCGACCTCATCGAGGGCCATGATGGCAGCCTCATACTATGGACGGATGATCGGAGGTTGATCTCGCTTCGTCCGCAGGAGCGCGCTACAGGTGAGGCTCTTTTTGCCGAGAAGTGTGGCAGCTGCCATCAGTCGAACCTGATCAATGGGAACCGGATCGGACCAGATCTGATCGGCATCGTCGGCCGTCAAGTCGCGTCGGTCGAGAGCTATCCTGATTATTCGTTAAGTTTGCGCCGGCTGGGAGGCGTATGGACCGAACAGCGCCTCGACCAATACCTTGCAGGACCAAACACCTTTTGTCCCGGAACGAAGATGGACTTCGCGGGTGAAGTCAGCGCAAAGGAGCGCCAAGCCATCATCCGTTACCTGCGTACCCTCTGATCGGTCAAATGGCGCGACCTTCCGCCGGCTCTCAACTAAAACATTCGAGACGATACGAGCTGAAATTATTGCCATTGCGTGGTGGGATGTTATCGCACCGGTCGGTCCCCCCAACCGACGTCACCCACGTTGAGGCTCCATCGGTTGGGACATTCGGGACATGCTGGGGCATGTCCCGGTTTTGTCCCATTCGTCCCGTTTTGTCACCGCTCGTGAGATTACTACCCGGCAGAGCCCGCCGCAGGCGCCGCCCTTGTCTCCACGACTCCGGTCTCCGTGGTCGGGGATGCAACCGCGGGGGGGAGATCCATCAATCCCACGGCGCCGCGCGCCGAAGCGCGTATTTCCTCGAGAGATCAGGCTGTTGAGAGCCGGTGCGCACGCGCGGGCGCTTCAGGCGCCGCGCTCACGGGCTTGCGTGCCAGTGTCGGATGACACGGTTGTTGCTCATGACGCTGATGGCCACGATGCCGAACCGCGCCAGATCGATACTCGTGAGATCGATTGCGTCGGCACGGATCATCGCGCATCCTTATGCGCGCCGGCAGGGTTGAGGTGATAGTCATGGCGGGTCACCTCGCCTGGATGATTGCGACGATTCTCCGCAATCTCTCCAGATGCCAGGTCATGACCTGGTCGTCGGTTTCCCGGAAGGTGGTGCCAAGCAAGCAGTCTTCGATAAAGCCGCGATCCTCCGTGCACAGGTCGAAACGACGATGGAAAGCGAACCAAGCCATTGACTGCCAATTATCAGGACGCGGTGGTGGCGGCCCCCATGTCACTTGGCGGTGCGGTGGTGGTGCCGGCGGCTTGAAGCCGGTTTCGGTGGCATTGGCGAGATCGTGGAGGTCTTTGCCGACGGCGGCCAGCGCGCGCTTGAGCGCGCTGACAGTGGCCAGCACCTCGCCGTCCCTGTCGCTGGCGAGCAGGCGGATCAGCTTGGTTATCTTGGTGACGTCGACCTCGGCGGTCTTCTTGGTGCGCGAGCGGCGCGGAAGCTTCTGCGTCGCTGTCATCGCAGCACCACCTCCGCACTTTTTGCGGCTGGTGCTTGTGCTGCCTCTTGCGATTTCTGAGGGCTGGCCTTAAGTGTCGGGTGTTGTGGACGTGAATGCTCTGGCGAGAGCGAATTTACTGGCGAGAGCGAATTTAGAAGGGCGTGGTCATTGGCGTGACCGCGCCCTTTCACATTGGGCGGTGGCATTTGCTATTTTCCTTTTCAGTCTATGTTTCATTCGATGTTTTCGGATCATGAGCTTGGTCTCCTTGGTTTGTGGGAAGGTGCTGCGATGAGGGCGCTGCGAACGCCTATGCTTTATGTGGTGACGCCGTTGCCCTGAGGCGAATCTGAATCGGCGAGCGGCGCCGCAAGGCGCGTCTTCGCGGTCAATAGCGCTTCAATAGTAAATCGCGCTTCGTTCCGCGCACGTTCGGTCATCGTTCTGATCTCCGAAGTGGCAAAACTACTGCTTTTTCAGCGCTTTCTGTGCTCGGGTCCTCGTTTACACCGAGAGGGTCCGCGGTTCGAATCCGTGACCGCCCACCAGTCTTCGCTTTGCGGGGCCAAGCAGGCTGCCATGCCGGGCGACCAATTGGAGCATGGCATCAGCGCAAGCGTCCATTCGGTCGCGGCTGGCTGGTTCGTTCGAAAGGCTGCAAACCTCGGTCGGACATGCCAACGGCTCCGTGGAGCGGTCACGTGCCCCACAGTGGCGCGTCGTCATTCCCGATGGAAATGTCAGGCCGTCTTGGTAAATAGTGTCAGGACACCTTCGGCAATGTTGATCGCAACGACCTGCGACGAAGTCAGCCCCTTCGCCTTCAGCGCGGACGCCGCCTGGGGTGTTGCATCAATCGTTTTCCGGAGCGACTGAATATCGTCATCGCTTGTCTGTGCGACGATTTCATCGACCTTCGAGCGCACGGCTGGTTGCAGGTCCTTGATGTCGATGACCTGGATCTGACGGATGACGGTGCTCTGAGCGGGCGATGATTCTGTTCCCGGTTGCGACGATGTTCCTTGCGCCTGCACGAAGGTCGGCGTCCCGAAGGAGAGGGTTGCGATGATGAGGGGGCCCATGATGCTGCGCATGGTCATGCCTTTCCAAGGTGAGCAACCTGAAAATGCTATCCACGAAATCTGGTTGTCGTCTGCTTCTGATGGGGCCATTCGGTGAAAGCTATGCGACCACAATGCGAGCACTTCCTGCCGGAAGCGCGGCCAATTCTCGACAGCAGCGGCTGTGTGGTCCTTGCAGAAAATTGCGCTACGATCCGGGCGGGGATCCGACCAGGTGATCCCCCGTAATTGCGGGACGGGCGGATCGACAATGCTAGGGATCAAAGACCTGATGGAACAGCCGAGCGGACACGAGCAGAACGCCGACCAGATCGCCTATTGGAACGGCCCGAGCGGGCAGCGCTGGGCCGATCGCCACGTGGTGCAGGAGAAGCTGCTCGGGCCGATTGCCGATGTACTGATCGACCGCGCCAAGCCGAAGCCGGGCGAGCGTGTCATCGACGTCGGCTGCGGCTCCGGTGCGACGACGGTGGCATTCGCGAAGGTAGTGGCGCCTGACGGCTTCGCGCTCGGCCTCGACGTGTCCGAGCCGATGCTGTCGCAGGCGCGGGCTCTTGCGCCAAAGGGCCTGCCGCTCGAGTTCGTGCTGGCGGATGCGACGGTGCATCCGTTCGAGCCGGCGAGCTTCGATCTGCTGGCATCGCGCTTCGGCGTAATGTTCTTTGCCGACCCTATTGCGTCCTTCATCAATTTGCGTCGCGCGCTGAGGCCGACAGGGCGGCTTGCTTTCGTCTGCTGGCGCGAGCCGAAGGAAAATCCCTGGATGATGGCGCCGCTGATGGCGGTCTACAAGCATGTGCCGAAGATGCCGCCGGTCGGGCCGGAGGAGCCGGGCCCGTTCGCCTTTGCGTCAGAGGAGCGCGTGACGCGCATCCTGAAGGGTGCAGGCTTCGCGGATGTGGCAATGGAGCCGCATGATCTCGCGATGGACATTGCGATCGGCGGCGGTCTCGATGCCGCCGTCGACGGCTCGCTGCAGATCGGTCCGGCCAGCCGCGCGCTGCAGGGCCATCCGGCCGAGACCTATGAAGCGGCCAAAGCCTCGATCCGCGAAACGCTCGCGCCATTCCTGAAGGGGCAAAGCGTGGTGCTGCAAGGCGCGATCTGGATCGTGACGGCGAGGGCTGCGTAGGCCCGTTTTCTCCACACCCGTCATTGCGAGGAGCCCGCGACAAGATTGCGAAGCAATTTGCGCTGGCGACGAAGCAATCCTGGATCTTCCCGCGGCGGCAGCCTGGATTTGCTTCGCTGCGCTCGCAATGACGACGTGGATGGTTCCTCACACCATATCATCCGGCGCGAGCGCGCAGCCATTGTCGGGATGCGTCTCGACCTGAAGCGTGGTGTGGCCGATGCGGAAGGATGACTTGAGGAGTTGCGCCGTCTGCATCAGGAATGCGTCGTCCGTGCCGGCGGGCATGACGAGGTGGCAGGTCAGCGCCGTCTCGGTGGTCGAGATCGGCCAGACGTGGAGATCGTGGATCCCTGAGACGCCCGGCCGCGCCAGCAGGAACGCCCTGATTGCCGCCACGTCGATGGCTCTTGGCGCCGCCGCCATGGACATGTCGATCGAGCCGCGCAAGAGGCTCGTCGTGCTCCAGAGGATGGTGGCGCAGATCACGAGGCTGGTGACGGGATCGAGCCAAAGCCAACCCGTCCAGACGATCAGTGCCGCCGAGACGACCACGCCGAGCGAGACCGCGGCGTCTGCGGCCATGTGCAGGTACGCGCCTTCGATGTTGATGTCGTCCTTGCGCCCGCGCGCGAACAGCATGGCGCTAAAACCGTTGATGAGGATGCCGATGCCGGCGACCACCATCACCGTCACGCCGGCAACCGGCTCCGGCTGGCGCAGGCGCAGGATCGCCTCCCAGCCGATCGCGCCGGTTGCGACCAGCAGGAACACCGCATTGGCAAGCGCCGCGAGGATGGTGGAGGCGCGCAGGCCATAAGTGAAGCGGCCGCTCGGAGCGCGGCGTGCTGCAATCGAGGCGCCCCAGGCCACCACCAGGCCGAGCACGTCGGAAAGGTTATGGCCGGCGTCGGCCAGCAGGGCGGTGGAGTTGCCGAGATAGCCGTAGGTCGCTTCGGCCACGACCAGTGCTGTGTTGAGCGAGATGCCGATCGCGAACGCCTTGCCGAAATTGGCGGGGGCATGGACATGGCCGTGGCTGTGACCACGATCATGGCCATGCCCGGCATGGTCATGATGGTGATGCCCGTGATGATCGTGGCCAGCCACCTCTAGCGCTCCGCGGATGCCGTCAAATCAGGCGCCATTGTAGGCGCTTCGGGCGTCACGTCACGACGGAAGAGGACGTAGAGCGCCGGCAGCACCAAGAGCGTGAGCACCGTGGAGGAGATGATGCCGCCGATCACGACGGTCGCAAGCGGCCGCTGCACCTCGGCGCCGGCGCCGGTGGCGAGCGCCATCGGCACGAAACCGAGCGAGGCGACGAGGGCCGTCATCAGCACCGGACGCAGCCGCGTCAGCGCGCCCTCGCGTACGGCATCCACGACGGATCGCCCCTCGCTGCGCAGCCGCTCGATGAAGGCGATGATGACGAGCCCGTTGAGCACGGCAACGCCCGATAGCGCGATGAAGCCGACGCCGGCGCTGATGGACAGGGGAATGTCGCGCAGCAGCAGCGCCGCGACACCACCGGTCAGCGCCAGCGGCACGCCGGAGAACACCAGCGCCGCATCCGCCGCCGATCCCATGCCCATGAACAGCAGCAGGAACACCAGAAGCAGCGCCACCGGCACCACGATCGTCAGCCGTTTGGTGGCGGACACCAGCTGCTCGAACTGTCCGCCCCAGCCGATGAAGTAACCCGGCGGCAGCTTGACCTTCTCGGCGACGGCGGCTTGCGCCTCGGCAACGAAAGAGCGCAGATCGCGCCCGCGGACATTGGCCATCACCACGACGCGGCGCTTGCCGTTCTCGCGGCTGATCTGGTTGGGGCCCGGCGCGATCTCGATTGCCGCAACGGAGGAGAGCGGCACGTAGCGTGGCGTCGTCCCGGATGCCCCCGGCCAGGCGGTTTTCGTGACGGCCGCGATATCCTCGCCTGGCGGCAGCGGGATCGGCAGCGACTTGATCGTATCGGGATCGGCCCGCAGGCTTTCCGGCAGCCGCACCACGATGTCGAAGCGCCGATCGCCCTCGAACAGCTTGCCGACCGGCTTGCCGCCGATCGCGATCTCGACGAGGTTTTGCACCTCGCTGAGGCTGAGGCCGTAGCGCGACAGCGCCTGGCGGTCGAGCTTGACGGTGAGGATCGGCAGGCCGGCGATCTGCTCGGTCTTGATGTCGGCGGCGCCCTCGATGCCGCGAACCACGCCGTTGACCTGCTGGGCGATGCCGGCGAGCACGTCGAGATCGTCGCCGAAGATCTTGACGCCGACGTCGCTGCGGATGCCGGCGATGAGCTCGTTGAAGCGCATCTGGATCGGCTGGGTCATGCCATAGGCGCTACCGGGCAAGGTGTTGGCGGCGCGTTCGAGCTCGGCCACCACCTCGTCCTTCGGCTTGGCCGGGTCGGGCCATTCCTCGCGCGGCTTCAGCGTGACATAGGTGTCGGCGACATTCGGCGGCATCGGGTCGTTGGCGATCTCGGCGGTGCCGATCTTGGAGAAGATGGTCGCGACCTCCGGCACCTGCTTGATCGCCTTTTCCAGGCGGAGCTGCATGTCGACACTCTGGGTCAGGCTGGTGCCGGGAATCCGGATGGTCTCGATGGTGATGTCGCCTTCATCGAGGCTTGGAATGAACTCGCCGCCCATGCGCGTTGCGACGATGATGCTGCCGGCGACGATCAGCAGGGCGCCGAGCGCGACACTGCCGCGATAACGGATCGCGCGGTCGAGCAGGGGCAGATAGAGCCGCTTGGCGGCCCGCATGAAGACGTTCTCCGTCTCCGCGACCTTGCCGGTGACGACAATCGCAACCGCGGCGGGGACGAAAGTGACCGACAGCAGCGCCGCGCCCGCAAGCGCCATCAGCACGGTCAGCGCCATCGGCGTGAACATCTTGCCCTCGGTCCCGGACAGGGTGAGGACCGGAAGATAGACCACGGCGATGATGAGCGTGCCGAACAGGCTCGGCTTGATCACCTCGCCGCTTCCCATGCGGATGGTCTGGAGGCGTTCGTCCAGCGTCAGCAGCCGGCCGCGGCGGTGCTGCTCGGCGGCAAGCAGCCGCAGGCAGTTCTCGACGATGATGACCGCGCCGTCGACGATGATGCCGAAATCGATCGCGCCCAGACTCATCAGATTGGCGCTGACCTTGCTCTCGACCATGCCCGTGATCGTGAACAGCATGGAGAGGGGGATGACGCAGGCCGTGATCAGCGCGGCGCGGATGTTGCCGAGGATCAGGAACAGCACCGCGATCACCAGCGCCGCACCCTCGCCGAGGTTCTTCTCGACGGTCTGGATGGTGGCTTCCACCAGATGCGTGCGGTCGTAGACGGCGCGCGCGATCACGCCGTCGGGGAGCGATTTGGCGATCTCCGCGAGCCTGGCCTTCACGCGCTGGGCCACGGTGCGGCTGTTCTCGCCGATCAGCAGCATGGCGGTGCCGAGCACCGTCTCGCCGCCGTTCGCCGTCGCAGCACCGGTGCGCAGGTCCTTGCCTTCGCTGACCTCGGCGACATCGCGGATGCGCACCGGCACGCCGCCGCGCGAGCCGATCACGATGCCCCTGATGTCCTCGATATTGGCGACCTGGCCGGGAGCGCGGACGAGATACTGCTCGCCGTTGCGCTCGATATAGCCGGCGCCGACATTGGCATTGTTGGCGGCCAGCGCGGTCATGATGTCGCGGAAGCCGAGCTTGTAGCCCATCAGCTGACCCGGAATCGGCAGCACATGGAACTGCCGCTCATAGCCGCCGATCGAGTTGACCTCGATCACGCCGGGAATGGTGCGCAGCTGCGGCTTGATGATCCAGTCCTGGATGGTGCGCAGCTCCGTCGGCGTGAACTCGGCACCCGCCGGCGACTTTGCGCCGGCCTTTGCCTCGACCGAGTAGACGTAGATCTCACCGAGCCCGGTCGAGATCGGCCCCATCGCGACCTCCGTGCCTGCAGGCAATTGGTCCTTCGCCTGCTGGATGCGCTCGTTCACGAGCTGGCGCGCGAAATAGATGTCGGTGCCGTCCTGGAACACGACGGTGACCTGGCTCAGGCCGTAGCGCGAGATCGAGCGGGTGTAGTCGAGCCTGGGCAAGCCGCCCATTGCAGTCTCGAGCGGAAAGGTGATGCGCTGCTCGGCCTCGAGCGGCGACAGCCCCGGCGCGTGCGTGTTGATCTGGACCTGGACGTTGGTCACGTCAGGCACGGCATCGATCGGCAGGCGCGTGAAATTCCAGGCGCCAAGGGCACCGGCCGCGAGGGCGAGCAGGACCACGAGCCAGCGCTGGCGGACCGAGAAGGCGAGGAGGGCGTCAATCATGATCGGCGTCTCCCTTGCCCATCTCCGCCTTGACCACAAAACTGTTCTCGGCGACGTAGCGCTCGCCGGCCGAAAGGCCCGCGCGGATCTCCACGAATTTCGGATCGGAGTCGCCAAGCTCCACCGGGCGCGCCTCGATCTTGTCGCCATCCTCGCGGACGAACACGATGGTCTTGTTCTCCAGCGTCTGGATCGCGCTTCGGCGCACGGCAACCGCGACATTGCGCGCGGCGAGGATCAGCCGCGCCGTGACGAACAGGCCGGGACGAAGCCGGCCGTCGGCGTTGGCCAGCACCACCCGCGCTAGCGCGGTCTGGGTCTCGCTCGAACCGATCGGCGCCATGTAGGAGATGGTGCCCTTGATCTCGCCGCGGCCGTCGTCGGGATCGATCAGCACCTCGTCGTTGATGCGGACGCGCCTGAGGTCCTGCCGGTAGATCGACAGATCGACCCAGATGGTCGAGAGATCGGCGACCACGAAGGCCGGTTTCTGCTCGGAGGCGTATTCGCCGAGCGAGATCTGCCGCTCGATGATGGTGCCGGCGATCGGCGCCTTGAGCTCGTAGACGGTGAGGCTCTGGTTGCTCTCGATCGCGGCGAGCAGATCGTCCTTGCCGACCTTCTCGCCGATGCGCTTCAGGATGGATTTGACGACGCCCGGAAAGCGCGGCGTCACCTGCACCACCGTTTCCTGATTGGCGCGCAGGATGCCATTGAAGGACAGCGTGTCGGTCAGTGTGGCGCTTGCGGCCTCCGCCAGGCTCACGCCGGCGGCTGCCAGCTTGACGTCGGAGATGCGGATGCGGTCGGCGCCGTGCTCGTCCTGCTCGACATGGTCGTTCGGCTTCTTCTGTTCGGAATGCTCGGTATGCTCGGTGTGTGCGAGCTTGGCCGGGGCGAGCCGGGAATAGCCGTAGGCGCCGAGCGCTGCGGCAACGATGGCGATGAGAATGGTGGAGGAGGTCCTCATCGTGCGCTCTCCCGCGCCAGCGTGAAGGGGTTGCCGACGAGGCCTTCGATGGTCGCGACCCCGGCATGGAAATTCTGCAGCGCCTCCTGCTCGCGCAGCCGCGCCTGGGTGACGCTCGCCTGGGCATCGAGCACCTCGAGCAGAGTGAAGCGGCCCTGTCCGTAGCCCTGCGAGATCGCCTCGGACGCTTCGACGGCCTTCGGGATCGCGATCTCGCGCAGCACCGCGAGCTCGCGCAGTGAGCCCTGCAGCGAGTCGTAGGCGCGCCCGGCGATCACGACCAGCGCGTTGCGGTTGGTCTCGCGCTCGGCGCGCGTCTTGGCGAGGCTCTCCTGCGCCGAAAGGATATTGCCCTGGTTCTGGTCGAAGACGGGGATCGGCACCGAGAGAGTGAGGCGCACGGCATCGTCATTGGTCTCGTTGAAATGGCGCCAGCCGGCGGCGATCCGCACGTCTGGATAGGGCTTGAGCCGCGCCAGCAGCAGCTCGGCATTGCGCTGCGCGTAAACGGCGGTCCAGCGCACCAGTTGCGGATTGGCATCGATGGCGGCGACCACCGACTGGAAGGTCGGCGGCTTGCCCGTGGTGTCGAGCCGGCCGGAGACTTCGCCGAATTTCGCGGCGGGATCGCCCATCAGCACCGCGAGCTCGCGCCGGGCACTCGCCAGCGTCGCCTTGAAGCGCTCGCGGTCGGCCTTCACCAGCGCCGAGGCGACCTCGGCGCGGCCGGTCTCGGCCGGTGAGGAGGCGCCGGCCTCGACGCGGCGGCGGAGCAGCGGCGTCAGGCGGTCGATCGCCGCGATCTGCTCGTCGAGGATCTGGATGCGCCGCTGTGCGCCGAGCACGCTGAGGAAGGCGATCGCGGTCTCCGACAGCACCTCCAGCCTGACGGCCTTGCGCTGGATCGCCGCGACCTCGACCCCAGCCGCCCCGGCTGCAATCCGCGCGTCGCGCTTGCCGAACAGCTCGAAGGCCTGGCTGATCTGCAGCGTGGTCTCCGCCGATCGCGTCCCGCGATATTTGCCGGAGCCGAATGAATCGTCCTGTTCGTAGGACAGTTCCGGATTGAGCAGCGCGCCCGCCTGGATGCGCTGGCCCGTGGCGATGCCGACGTCGCGCTCCGCCGCCGTCAGCCGCGGGCTCGCCGCCAGCGCGCGCGACAACGCGCTGCGCATCGTCAAAGTCTGGGCGTGAGACGGAGCTAGCGCCACTTCGGCAATCAGACACGCCGCCGCGCACGCGAGGCGCGCAGCCATTCCCCTGCGAAACATGAAACCGACCTGTGAAGGATGAACCTAACGGGCGCGGGCCGCCCGACCAATCCGTTCAGGCAGTATGTTTGGGAGGCGGGGAGTCGGTATCCAGGACAATTCCGGCGAGCCTGGGTGCACGTTGCGGGCTCGCTGCGGACGCGAGCGTGACCGATGCAGTCAATGGCGCCGGCTGCGTCACCGTCAGTGAGAAGCAGCCATGGCAGTGATGGCTGCCGATGACCTTAGGGTCGCCGTGGCCCGGGGGGCCATCAAGGACCGTAGCGATCTCCGAGCCGCCGCCGGGCGTGGTCACGTCGATGTCGTGCGAGCCGTGCAGCGTGCTCGCGAGCAGGTAGACCACCGCGATCAGCACGGACAGCAGCCCGCGCCAGTTGCGCGAGCGGCAGGATCCCGAGGGCTGGCGGTTTGCGAGCACGACGTCACTCTGGTTGCGGTCTGTGCTCGGCCTAGCATGGGCGCGGGAACAGTGTCGACCCGCAACATTGTTACGTCCTTGGAACAATTGCCGCACCGGTGGATACGTCGCCAGCGCCTATCACTGGCGGATAATGACGCGCCGATGCGGGGCCATGGCTCCGACCGTGGGGGCCGGCTCCGGAGCGTCGCTGCCGTCGTCAGCCTCCATGGTGA
This sequence comes from Bradyrhizobium sp. STM 3561, assembly GCF_045571455.1. Lineage (NCBI taxonomy): Bacteria > Pseudomonadati > Pseudomonadota > Alphaproteobacteria > Hyphomicrobiales > Nitrobacteraceae > Bradyrhizobium > Bradyrhizobium sp. STM 3561. Next base: position 3,229,186 of record NZ_CP120695.1, on the reverse strand, counting down.
TGACGGCGTGACAGCTCGCTTCCATCGCCTGTTCCAGCCATTTGATGGCTTCGTCAATCCATTGGTCGTGGTGCTCGGGATCGGCGAGGGCCTTCTCCCGAAATGCATTCGCCTGATGCAGGCATGCCGTTCTGCGATCCACGCGCCTCTCCCGACCTGGAGGTTCCGCCCCGTCGCATCATCAATGATCCTGGCCCTTGCGTCGTTAACATGGGACAGGGACAGGCAAAGCTGGCCGCAACGCGGAAAGGCCCCAGCCGGACGAACCGGCTGAGGCCTCATGTGCTCACATTCTCTATCCTTGGGACTTGAGCGGATAACCCGCATCTTCCACGTTCGTTCCAGGCGATCCGTCCAATTTGGAACGTTCCTCATACCTCGCGATTAGCGAGCAGGAGAGACTGAGGAGGACGGACAATGGACGGACTGATTTATCTGATCGGCTTGATCGTCGTCATCATGGCGATCCTGTCGTTCTTCGGCTTGCGCTGAGAGCACCGCAATGACGGTTGAAACTCTCATGCGGGAAGAGGTCATGGAAGGCGGCATGGCGGGCGAGGCTCCTCGAACCATACAGTGGAGTTCCGTGTTCGCAGGCGCGCTTGCGGCGGGCGCAATGTCGTTCATCCTGGTGAGCTTTGGTGTTGCCATCGGCCTTGGCGTCAGTTCGGCTTCGCCGACATGGCGCGATGCCTCGGCAGCGCTGGCGCTGCTCTCGGGGCTGTATCTGATCATCCAGGCCATCATCAGCTTCGGCTTCGGCGGTTATATCGCCGGCCGGACAACGCGACCGGCGCCGGCGCCGGCCAAGATCGAGGACGATGACGAGCGGCGCGACGGCTTGCATGGCCTGACGTCCTGGGCTCTCGCTGTGCTCCTGGGCGCAGCTCTGCTGGCTCTTCTTGGCGCTGCTGCGATCGATCGTTCGCCGATGCGCAGCTCGGCGAGCAACACGTCCGCGGCCGAGCCGCTGTTGAGCTATGAGCTCGACAAGCTGTTCCGCGCGCCGCGCCGCCCGCCGAACACCGATCTGAGGGAAGGGCGCGCGGAAGCGGGACGGATCCTGATGACGTCGTCCAGCCACAGCGGTGTCAGCACGGACGACCGGACCTACCTCGTGCAACAGGTCGCGGCTGTGACGGGCCTTGCGGCACCTGACGCCGAACGGCGGGTCGACACCCTGATCGCAGAGTCAAAGACGGCCATCAACCGTGCCAGGCGCAACTCGATCATCGTTGCGTTCTCGGTCGCAGCCGCGACCCTGGTCGGCGCCGCGGTGGCATGGGCTGCCGCCGTCGCCGGTGGACGGCATCGGGATGGAGAGCCATTGCCGAACTGGATGGCGAGCGCCAACCGCTTCCATCGCAATCCGCGCGCGATGCCGGTGCCGTAGGATCGCTCGCACAAGATCGTGTCGGCCGCTCTCGTTCGTGGAGGCGACCGACTTCCCCGGCTATCACAGGGTGGGTGGTGGCGCTTGCGTTCGCCGCGCCAGGCCAATAGCTGCATCGCAATCGAAAACACGATCAGCGCCGTCATCGAGCGGTCGTACAGCAGGCCGGTGACGATGCTTCCGGCCAGCCACCCAACCCCATAACCTGCATAGTACAGGCCGAACGCCAGGTTGCGCTTTCCCTCGGGAAGCACCTCGGCGACGAGCGCCTTGAGCAGGGTGTCTTGCGTCGCGTAGCCGACGCCCCACAACAGCATGCCGACGAGCACCAGTTGAAAGTCGCCGAGGAACACGAGCGGTGAGAACGGGGCGGAGAGGCACACCGCGCCGATCACCACGGGGAGACCGAGGTGATCGTAGAGCCTGCCCAGGGCGAGACTTGCGAGCACGCCGAACGCCGTCGAGGCCGCCAGCAAGACCGGAATCCACTGCTCGGATGCGATCTTCGATTTTGACAGATGGTACGAGATCAGCTCGAAGCTCATGAGGCCGGCGGCAAACAAGGCGCCCGCCAGCATGTACAGCCAGTACGGACGAGCGAAGCTTCGCGCCGGCGCCGTTTGGCCTTGCTCGAGCCGCGACGGCAATGGGAAATTCACGCGTGCGACGGCCAGCGCGAGGAGCGCGGATACGGCGGATATCAGCAGAAGCGCATAACCGGTCCGATAATCTCCTTTCAGGAGCAGGACCAGGGCGATCAGAAGCGGGCCAAGGGTGGCCCCGATCTCGTCCAGCGCGGTGTTGACGGCGTAGACCCATCCCTTGCCGAGCTCGCCCGTCGTGTAGGAGAGCATCGCCTCGACCGTCGGCTTGCGCAACGCGCGTCCAATTCTCTCAGCTAGAATGAATGCGGCTGCCGTCTGCCAATTCCAGGCAAGCGCCATGGCTGGGACGGCAAACAGGTTGATGACGTAACCAGCGAAAGTGATGAGCCAATAGCGACCGGTGCGGTCTGCGAGATAACCAGCACCGAGCCGCAGCGAATAGCCGAGAAACTCACCCGCACCGGCTGTGATGCTGACGGCCGCCGCGCTGGCGCCGAGCGAAGCCATGAAGGGACCATTGATGCTCGCGCCGCCCTCGTAAGTGACGTCGCCGAACAGATTGACCACGCCCATTGTCAGCACGAAAGTGAAAGCGGGCGAGGCGTGCGCGGAAACTTTTTTCATAGCCCTGATCCTGCCGGGCTGGGGAGCCGCCGCTTACTGCGGCGTGAACTGCGCGAGGTCACGGATGCCCATCGTCTGCTCGAGTGCTGCACGCGCGTGCTCCTCCGGTGAGGTCGGCGACCCCGCCTGGTCGGGCCATGGCGTCACAGCGGCGCTCTATCGGGGCATTCCGAGGCGGACGGGCGGTAACCGCCGGCGCATCGGCCGGTTCCTAGGCTCGGCCGCACCGGCGCGTTGTCGGGATGGGCGCAGTGGGAGGCCATCGTTCGCTCGGCCGCGCGCGGTGGCCGGGCCTGGTCGGTATGAGACCTAGGCCCGTTCCTCCCAGATCATGGCCAGATGCACGATCGTCTGCACGGCCTTTTCCATGTCCTGCCGGCTCACCCATTCGAGCCGCGAATGAAACGCGTGCTCGCCGGCGAAGATGTTGGGGCAGGGCAGGCCCATGAAGGACAGGCGCGAGCCGTCGGTGCCGCCGCGGATCGCGGTGCGCATCGGGCGCAGACCGGCACGGCGGATGGCTTCGATGGCGTATTCGAGAACGTGCGGGTGACGATCGATCACCTGCTTCATGTTGCGATACTGCTCGCGCACCTCGAACTTGTAGGTCGAGCGCGGATAGTCCTTCATCACGTCCTTGACGATGGTCTCGAGCAGGACCTCCTTCTCCTTCAGCCCTTCCTCGGTGAAGTCGCGGACGATGAAGGAGAGGGTCGCCTGCTCCAGCGCGCCCTCGATGCCGATCGGATGTAGAAAGCCCTGCTTGCCCGAGGTCGTCTCCGGCGAGCAGCCTTCCTTCGGCAGGCGCTCGATGATGGCGGCGGCGATCTTGATTGCGTGCTCCATCTTGCCCTTGGCATAGCCGGGATGGGCGCTGACGCCATTGATGGTGATGGTGGCGCCGTCGGCCGAGAACGTCTCGTCCTCGACGCAGCCGGCGCTCTCGCCGTCCATGGTGTAACCGAAATCGGCGCCCAGCTTCTTCAGGTCGACATTGTCGACGCCGCGGCCGATCTCCTCGTCCGGCGTGAACAGGATCTTGATGGTGCCGTGCTTCACGTCGGGGTTGGTGAGGAAGAAATGCGCGGCATCCATGATCTCGGCGACGCCGGCCTTGTTGTCGGCCCCCAGTAGCGTGGTGCCGTCGGTGGTGATGATGTCGTTGCCGATCTGGCTCTTCAGCGCGGGGTGCTCGGCGAAGCGGATCACCTGGCTGGTGTCGCCCGGCAGCACGATATCGCCGCCGCGATAGTTCTTCACGACCTGCGGCTTGACGTCCTTGCCGGTGACATCGGGCGAGGTGTCCATGTGCGAGCAGAAGCAGATCACCGGCACCTTCTTTTCGGTGTTGGCCGGGATGGTGCCGTAGACATAGCCAAAATCGTCGAGATGCGCGTCCTCCACGCCCATCGCCTTCAGTTCGGCGGCGAGCACGCGGCCGAGATTCTTCTGCTTCTCGGTCGAGGGCGAGCTGGGGGATTCCGGATCGGACTGGGTATCGATGGTGACGTACCGCAGGAAGCGCTCGGTCACGGTATGCGAAAAGGAGAGGGAGGACATTTCTGGTCAAACCGCCGGGTCTTGGGGAGCAGGTCTTGGGAAGCAGGCGGTATATCAGAAAAGCGGATCATGATGCGGCGAGAACGAGATCCGGTCAGGCCTAATGAATCGTAAGTGCTAGATCGCCTCTTTCAGTTCCTTTACCGGGCGGAACGCGACCTTCCTGCTGGCCTTGATGTGAATCGCCTCGCCGGTGGCAGGATTGCGGCCGGTGCGGGCGGCGCGCTTGCGGACCTGGAGGATGCCAAGGCCCACGATACGGACACGGTCGCCTTTCTTGAGGTGCTTGGCGATCAGGTCGACCATGTCGGTCAGAACGGCCTCGGCGTGCTTTTTTGACAGGTCCTGGCGCTCCGCAATATCGGCGGCGAGGTGCTTGAGCGTGATCGTGGCGGGAGCGGCTGCCTTCTTCGCCGAATCCTTCTTCGCGGAATCCTTCTTAGCCATGAATGGCCTCCTCGGGTTATCCACTGACGGGGGAACCCCTGGAAAAGCCGAGAATGCGGGGGTCCCTCTAAGTCCTTTCAGGCGTAGACGATTCGGGCGCGGGCTGACTATGCCGAGAGTTCCCGGCGAACCCACCGGCCGGGCAGATTACGTGGACTACGTGCAATAGCCACTTGAGTGCCTAGAAGTTGTGCCGTTCCATACCCGCCGAACGGATCTTCGGCGGGGAGGGATTGTTGTCTGAGGAATTTCAGCGGTTTGTCATTTTGAACCGAAGCGGGTCGCGATGCCGATGAGGGCGACGAGGATCGGATCAAGCGCGGAAAGAGGCCGCCGACACCGACGGCCTTTTGGGCGACTAGTGAGGAGAAACGATTGCGGCCACACTGAACGCCACCACGCAGGCAACGGCAAGTGACCAGAGCGCTATTGCGATCTCTCTAGGCATAGAGACGCAACACCACTTGATAATCGGGGGTTCCTATACGGCGCGGCGGTACTTAAGCGCGCCTCTTACTGAGGCCAATACCGTCTTTCTGATAATTCGGCTACTCGTTTGAAGCTTGCAGCGCAGCTTCTAATTCCGCGACGATGTCGTGCAGGAGCCCGAGCGCGAGCGGATCGGTGACGTCGCGCTCCATCATGCGGTAGCGCATGATCTGATCTTCAAGCTCTTGCTGTTCCTCGCCGTCGTCGTCCATCGCGAAGTCTCCGCAATCAAGCATGACGCCGAACGAGGGCGATGGTTGCGGGGGATCTTGAAATATTTGAGCCGAAACTAAGGCATCCGGCACCCGCTATCCTGAGCGGGATGGGCGTCCATTCAGAACATTCCGATCAGGATGAAAAGGCCGATCTCGACCACGAACGTCACGGCCATGATTGCGACCGTGAGGAACACATCGCCCACCGGGAGAGGGGTCATGGCGCGCCTCGCATGTTGCGAAGCCCCGAAGCCCAATAACCAACCTCCTGATCTCGGGAATGTTTCAGTTTCAAGCGGTCGGGATCGCCTACCGCAATTCGAGTTGCGTGATCGCCTGCGCTGAAATCTGTGCAGGGTCTTTGAGCCCTGTTTGGGCGATCTTTATGATTGTTTTCGCCACCAGTTCCGTGAGGGGATCGTCGCGATCTTTAACACATAGAGCACGCAAGGTTTGCTCGTAAGCCTTTGTAATACAAGCAATTTCTCTCGGTGCCATACCGTGGGTTTGCAAATGTAGGTAGATCCCCATGTCTCGCCCTTCAGCACGCCTACGAGGGACCATACCATGGAACCGTAGCTTCACCGAAAAAAATTGGAACCTATTAACGTATTTAAATTTATTTAATTCGTGCTAGTTTAATATTGGATCGCCCGAGGATTGGCCGCTATGCCCGCTGAAGACGACGACCGGCGTGAGTTTCTGAAGACTTGCGGAAAGTTCGCGGCGGTCACTCCGCCAACCATAACTATGCTGCTTTCGACCTCCCTCACGTCAAACGCTATTGCGCATTCCGGAGGTGGAGGCGTCCGGCACGAGCACCACGAACACCATCACCATCACCATCACGACCGCGATTAGGCGGGCAAGGACGATCAGAGACGATCGAGGCCGCCCGTGGAGGCGGCCTTAGTTCCTTGTAAGAGGCTTTCGCGGTTCTTCCGCCATCGCATCGATTTCACCAGGGGCAAGCTCCCCAGTGCGGTCCTTTAGATCGGCCGCCCGCTGGATCAATCCCGACGCAACCTGCGGGTCCTTTGTTGTTTTTGCCATTCGCAGCAGCGTTGCTGCGGCCTCTCGGGCGAAGGAGGTGTAACGCGGCACGTTTTCATCCCATCGAAGGCCCCGTGGGATGAGTCAGAAACCCGGACTGCGTTCCGCAGCTTTGTACAAAAATGTACACAGGCAACAAAATGCCTCAGCTCCGGGGCTGACACCGAGCTGAGGCCTTGTGTCGGCATCACGTTTTCGAGGCGTGATCCGCAAGACCAACTTTGCTCCCGCTCCTCGGTTCCCAGTGCTTGCAAAGCAGGTCCCAATAACTCGCGCAGCTGCCTTCGCGATCTCGTGCGGTTCATGAGTGCCGACGCTGTCGCGAACGAGCGCCCGATTTGGCTGTTCAGCGTCCGCGCGAGCTGGCTTTCTCCGGGGCAGTCCAGCCGAGAGGCTTGCCTTCGGTTGCCATCAGCCGACGCCGCGCAGGGGCAGCGCGAGCTGCACGTCAAGGCGCCGTCTCGCGTTGGCTTTGATGAAGTCCTGCAGCGCTGGCCTGATCTCGGCGTCCGTGTTGGCGACGCGCTCGGCTAGCGCGTCGGCGACGTCGGGGGTCGCATCCCGTGACCAGCCCTCGACGGCATTGAAGCAGACGATCCTGACCGGGTAGGCGTATTGGCCGGAGATGAGGTCCTGCAGCACGGTCTCGAGATCCGTGCCGCCCTCGTCGGTCTCGCGCCAGGCGCTGCCGGCGCATGCGCCGAAATCCTCGAGCACCAGGTAGATGTCGCGGTCGAGACGATCGGCCGGCACAATCGACGGCGAGGAACGCATACGCATACTCCGAAACTGTCGCTTCGGCGGAGAGTCGGCCCCGGCTTCGGGGCGTGGTGTGGGGGTAGGCCGGGGCCGCTCCACCAGCTCAAGCGGCGAGCCGGCGAGACTCTTAATCTGATCCCGTGACCTTCGTTCCCTGCGATCGGTCCTGCTCGGCGCGGTATCGGAACATCCGAAGCAGATTTGCTTTAGCTTGCTTCCTGAGTTCGCTGACGAGCATCACCATGCTTCGCATCGGTTCTTCATCGCCTCATCCCCGGGGGACAGGGGAAGACCAATTCCGCACCTGCCCGCACTGCAACGGCCGCTTGAGCCGGGTGGAACGTCTCCTTAATACCCGCAATGACAAGCCTGTGCGCATCTACAAGTGCGCCGATTGCCAGAAGCTCACTTGGGACGATTAGACCGGTGGCGTCAGCCCGTGCCCATGCGTGGCGGCTGAAAATCCGGCCGGACTTCGGCGCCGCGGTGACCGCATTTGCTGCACGTGAATTGCGGCTTTCGTCGAGGCTGATCTTGGGGCCCGGTGTCACGGCCCTCTTGTCGCACGTGTACGCAGCGAGAACAAAGGGGCCGCGGACTGTTGGGCATCAGCGGCTTGGGCCGTGTGTGATTTTCGGCGCGCGAGCGCTCCGCGGCGGATTCGCACCGGTACGAACGAAGCCGGACCAAAAGTGTCAGGGCGCCGGCCATCCTGACACTCGAGTGTCGAAAGGTCCGTATCGGCCAGATCTAAGTGATTGATCTTCCGCCATTGAATGGCGCGAGAGACGGGGCTCGAACCCGCGACCTCCGGCGTGACAGGCCGGCGCTCTAACCAACTGAGCTACTCCCGCGTGGTTCGCTGGACGCGCGCGGAATGAGGGGGGACTTAAAGGGGGGACATGGTGAAGTCAAGGACGTTGCGCTTCCCCAGAGCGTCCCGGCTAAGCATTGCTCTGGAAAACGAAAAAGGCCGCCCCCGGGGGCGGCCATTGGCCGGCTCGGAAGAGGCCGTATCAGCGAATCTCCGACGTCCCGGCGCTCGTTACCACCACCGGCTTGCCGGCCTTGATCGCATGGGTCGACTGGGCGGTCTGGCTGTAATCGGCATGAGTGCGGGCTGCGATCCCGAAGCCGGCCACGACGATGCCGGCCACCAGCGCCACCACCACGATCTTCAGGTGGGTCGCACGATCAGCGGAGTGAATAGAGTGGTTCATCTGAGCCTCCCGACGGGCTTTACCGCCGTCTATGGCTCTTCTTCTAAGGACCATCTGTTTCCGGATGGTTTCGCGGGTTCCGCAAAATGGTTTCATTAAAGCATGATCCGGAAAAGTGCGAAGCGGTTTTCCGGAAAGATCATGCGTAAACAACAACCTAAAGCGCGATGACGATTCATATCTCATCGCGCTTTAATGCGCCCGCTTGGTTTCGCCGGGGTTGGCCGGAAGCGGCGTCAGGCGGGCGCCCGGCCGATGCCATCCCGGATCGCGCGGGCGGCCGAGATGAACAGCAGGGCGCCGAGTGCGTGGTCGTGACCGCGGCCCGGAGCGGGGAAGCGCACGGCGCGCCACAACACCTTTAGAATGACGTTGACCCTGCCCACCACCACGGGCGAGGCCGAGGTGGGCGCGCGGCCCACAATTTCGAGTGGTCCTCGCCGCGGCTTAGTTGCGCCCGCAGCGGCCCGGGCTTGGCACGCCCCGGCTTTCTTGGCAGAGGTGGAATCATGGGCCAGACCGAGAGCAGGGGCGGGTCGACGTCATCGAAAACGGACGAGAGCGAGCCGGCGGCGCCGATCACCGCGATGCTGTCGTCGCGGCTGATGGTGCTTGCCAATTTGCTCAAACGCGGCGCCATCCTGCGCTACAGGCGGCTGACTGGATTGAACTCGGTCGAGTTCGGTCTCGTCGCCTCGCTCGGACGGCGGCCGCCGATGAGTGTGGCGCGGCTCGCCGAAGCCGTCGGCCAGGACAAGGGACAGATCAGCCGTGCACTCGCAAATCTGCTGTCGCGCAAGCTGATCGCAAAAGCGGCCAATCCGAAGGACAGCCGCGAGGTGCTGATCTCGCTCACCGCGACGGGTCTCGCTGCGCATGATGCGATCGTCGTTGGCGCGCAGGAGCGCAACCGCCGTCTGCTGGAGCATCTGAGCGAAGCCGAACTGCATGCACTGCTGCGGCAGGTCGATCAGCTCACGGCGATCGCCGCCGAGATGCTCGAGGCCGAGAAGAATTTGCGCTGATCTCGCTGCGGCACGCGGAACTATTGAAGCACTTCTAAGAGACTTTCTAAGAAGCTTTCAATTAGGGAAATCGCGCGCCCTCACATAAGTCGCCGCAAGCGCATGCCGTTCCGGGACAGGCGGCATGATGCATCGAACATGCAGCTTTGGGGTGGCGCGTTGAACAGTCTTGGAATGCTGCGGTCGGCCGTGTTGGCGACCGCATCCGCTTGGATCTTGATGCCGCAGGCATCGCTCGCACAGTCTTCGGCGCCGAGCGGCGCGCAGAATCTGCCGTCGGTGACCGTCACCGCGCCGGAAACCCGGAGACGTGCTGCTGCGACCCCACAGCGCCGTGCGACGCGATCGTCGGTGCAGACCGCCGACAGGAGCAAGCCCCAGCCGCAGCGCAATCTCGGCTTCGTCGAGACACCGCTTGGCCCGGTGAACGGTTATGTCGCGGGTCGCAGCTCGTCCGGCACCAAGACCAACACGCCGATCATCGAGACACCGCAATCGGTCTCGGTGATCGGCGCCGAGCAGATCCGTGGCCAGAAGCCGAACAAGCTCGACGAGGTGCTGCGCTACACCGCCGGCGTTCGGGCAGGGACCTTCGGTGCGGACACCCGCAACGATTGGTGGTTGATCCGCGGCTTCAAGTCCGACGACGTCGGACTGTTCCTCGACGGTATGCAGTTGTTCTACACCTCCTATGCGAGCTGGCGTCTGCCACCATCCAACATGGAGCGCGTCGAGGTGCTGCGCGGTCCTTCCGCCGTGCTCTATGGTGGTTCGAGCCCGAGCGGCATCGTCAACGTCATCAGCAAGATGCCGCCGGCCGAACCGATCCGCTACATCGAGACCGGCGTCAACAATTTCGGCAACGCCTATGTCGGCTTCGACGTCGGCGGGCCGATCGCAACCCAGCCCCAAGATGGCAAGCTGTTCTACCGCGTCGTCGGCGAGGTCAGGAACGGTGGCACGCAGGTCGCCTTCACGCCGGACAACAACTACTTCATCGCACCGTCATTCACCTGGAAGCCCGATGCCGACACAACCTTCACGGTTCTCGCATCGGCGTCGAAGACGGACACCCGCGGCATCAACTTCCTCCCGTACCAGGGCACGGTGACCGATGCGCCGTTCGGCAAGATTCCGACCAGCTTCTTCGTCGGCGATCCCAGTGTCGACAAGTTCACGCGCGAGCAGGAGATGCTCGGCTATCGGTTCGAGCGCAATCTCACTGACGACCTCACCTTTCGGCAGAACGCGCGGTTTGCGCATATCGACCTGACTTATCGCGGCTACATCGGCAACGGTTGGGAGAACATCAATACGGCCGTGATGGGCCGCTACAATTGGTACGCAAAGGACACCGCGAACCAGGCCAATCTCGACAACCAGCTGGAGTATCGCTTCAACACGGGACCGGTGCGGCACACGATGCTGTTCGGAGTGGATCTCAGGGGCTATCAGATCGACGACTACCAGAACTTCAATTTCGGCACCGTCCCTTCGATCAACGTCTTCAATCCCGTCTACGGTCTCGACATTCCGCTCACGGGCGCGCTGTTCCGCAACTTCCTCATCACGCAGAAGCAGGCGGGCACTTATCTCCAGGATCAGATGAAGCTCGGCAACTTCACACTGGTGGTGAGTGGTCGCAACGACTGGGTGGAGACGACGCAGGCGGCCCGCGACACCGGAGCCACGGTCGCAAGCCGCGACGACAGCAAGTTCAGCGGGCGAGCCGGGCTGATCTACAATTTCGAGAACGGCATCGCGCCCTACGTCTCCTATGCGACGAGCTACAACCCGGTCATCGGTCTCAACGCCAGCAACCAGCTGTTCCTGCCGGAGACCGGACAACAGGCCGAGATCGGCGTGAAGGTCGCGCCGAGGGGGTTCGACGGTTACTTCACGGCTTCGGTGTTCGACCTGAAGCGTCAGAACGTGGCGACGACCGCGGGCACGCCGATCTTGCTGAACCAGACCGGCGAGGTGACCTCTCGCGGCATCGAGCTCGAAGCGGTGGCCAATGCCACGAAGGAACTCAAGCTGATCGGCGCCTTCACCGCCTATCACCTCTTCAACAGCAGGGATCTCGATCCGTCGCTGGTCGGCAAGACGCCGACCAACACGCCTCAGCTTCTGGTCTCGGCGTGGGCCGACTACACCTTCAAGGTAGGTCCGCTCGAAGGATTCGGTTTTGGCGGCGGCGTCCGTTACGTCGGCTCCTCCTGGGCCGACCCCGCCAACACGCTCGAGGTTCCCGCGGTGGTGCTTGGCGATCTCGCCCTTCATTACGAATGGCAGAACTGGCGCACGGCCATCAACGTGATCAACGTGACCGACAAGATCTACGTCGCGAGCTGTTCGTTCCCGACGTCCTGCTTCTATGGCGACCGTCGGCGCGTCACCGCGAGCGTCTCCTACAAATGGTGAGGACAGGCGAGGGCGGGGCCTTGGCGGCAGGCTGTGGGACTTGGACCGACGGGTCGTGAACGTCCTTCGGCTCCGCCTGGAGACAGCTGATCTGGCGTCACGATGAGCTCACGGGCCATGCCCCCGGCCCGGAGCTCATCCGAGCGCGGCGCGAGCGACCAGCAAGTCGCCGCTGCCGCGCTCGTGGTCAGGTCCGGAGCTGACCGCCGACGCATTCGCCAGACGAGCCCCGGCCCTTTCGTGGCGCATGGCTCTCTGATCGTCCGCAGCTGTGGATAGGTGTCCTATGTTGCATCTGTCCCGATCGCGGCAGCGCCCTCAATGGCTCCTTGGCTGCACCGCTCGGGGGGACCCCCTGGAAAAAGGACCCTCGGCAAAATATGTCAAGGCGGCGGCGGCCGGCTGTTGCCTGGGCTGCACGTGTCGTCAGAAAAAGTGTACATTTGGTCGGTCAAAGCGCGGGCGATAGCTGCCTTGACCCCTGCGCCGCAATCTCGGAACTGCGGGCCAGCGAAACCGTCACCGCTCTTGCTGGGGCCGGCGATCTGCTCCATACCAGCCGCGGGGTGATTCCGGGATTTTCGCCGCGCTGGGAGCGGCAAAGGGCCTGAAACGAGCGTGTCTTGCGCCCATTGGTGCACTGCGCTAAGGCTCAGAATAATTCCAAATCGGACGAATCCGTGGCTCTCCCGAGGCTGCGGGAAAAAGGGCTCGTCAATGAGCGGCATTCTTCAGAACTATCTTCCACTCGTGGTCTTTATAGGCGTTGCGGGCCTCATCGGTCTCGTGCTGCTGATCGCGCCCTTCATCGTGGCGTTCCAGCAGCCGGACCCGGAAAAGCTCTCGGCCTATGAGTGCGGTTTCAACGCCTTCGACGACGCCCGCATGAAGTTCGACGTCCGCTTCTATCTGGTCGCCATCCTCTTCATCATCTTCGACCTCGAGGTGGCGTTCCTGTTTCCCTGGGCTGTGGCGTTCGGCAAGCTTGGCGCGACCGGCTTCTGGTCCATGGTGGTGTTCCTCGCCGTGCTGACGGTCGGGTTCGCCTATGAATGGAAGAAGGGAGCACTGGAATGGGATTGAACCCCGCATCGTCCACCGGTCCGGTCATCGCGCCGGCCCCGAAGGGCATCCTGGATCCGTCGACCGGAAAGCCGGTCGGGGCCAATGATCCATTCTTCCTCGAGGTCAATTCCGAGCTGTCCGACAAGGGCTTCTTCGTGGCCGCGACCGACGATCTCATCACCTGGGCGCGCACCGGCTCCCTGATGTGGATGACCTTCGGTCTCGCCTGCTGCGCCGTCGAGATGATGCAGGTGTCGATGCCGCGCTACGATGTCGAGCGCTTCGGCTTCGCCCCGCGTGCCTCGCCGCGCCAGTCCGACGTGATGATCGTCGCGGGAACCCTGACCAACAAGATGGCGCCTGCGCTGCGCAAGGTCTACGACCAGATGCCGGAGCCGCGCTACGTCATCTCGATGGGCTCCTGCGCCAATGGCGGCGGCTACTACCACTATTCCTACTCGGTCGTGCGCGGCTGCGACCGCATCGTGCCGATCGACATCTACGTGCCGGGCTGCCCGCCCACGGCGGAAGCGCTGCTCTATGGCGTGCTGCTGCTGCAGAAGAAGATCCGGCGCACCGGCACCATCGAACGCTAAGGTTTTACGTCATGGACGACGCCAAGCTCGACGCCCTGGGGCAGACGATCGTTAGCGCGCTTCCGGGCGCCGCGACCGGTCACTCGGTGGCCTTCAACCAGCTGACCGTGGATGTCGAGGCCAGCAAGATCGTCGAGGTGGTCAAGTACCTCCGCGATGATCCGAACTGCCGTTTCGTCAACATCACCGACATCACGGCGGTGGACTACCCGGATCGCGAGAAGCGCTTCGACGTGATCTACCACTTCCTGTCGCCGACGTTGAACGCGCGGATCCGGCTCAAGGCTCAGGCCGACGAGACCACGCAGGTGCCGTCGCTGATCGACGTCTTCCCCGGCGCCGACTGGTTCGAGCGCGAGGCCTACGATCTCTACGGCGTGTTCTTCGTCGGCCATCCCGACATGCGCCGCATCCTCACGGACTACGGCTTCGAGGGCCATCCGCTGCGCAAGGATTTCCCGCTCACCGGCTTCGTCGAGGTCCGCTACGACGACCAGGAGAAGCGGGTGGTCTACGAGCCCGTCCGGCTCAACCACGAATTCCGCAAGTTCGATTTCCTCTCGCCGTGGGAGGGGGCGGACTATCCGCTGCCGGGGGATGAAAAAGCGGGGCCGAAGAGCTGATCATGAACGAGCAACCGCAGAATCTCCGCAACTTCACCATCAACTTCGGGCCGCAGCATCCGGCGGCGCACGGCGTGCTGCGCCTGGTGCTGGAACTCGACGGTGAGGTGGTCGAGCGCGTCGATCCGCATATCGGACTGCTTCATCGCGGCACCGAGAAGCTGATCGAGCAAAAGACGTACTTGCAGGCGATCCCTTATTTCGACCGGCTCGACTACGTCGCGCCGATGAACCAGGAGCACGCCTTCTGCCTCGCCGCCGAAAAGCTGCTGGGCATCGAGGTGCCGCGCCGCGGCCAGCTGATCCGCGTGCTCTATTGCGAGATCGGCCGCATCCTGTCGCATCTGCTCAACGTCACTACACAGGCGATGGACGTCGGCGCGCTGACCCCGCCGCTGTGGGGCTTCGAAGAGCGCGAGAAGCTGATGGTGTTCTACGAGCGCGCCTCGGGCAGCCGCATGCACGCTGCTTATTTCCGTATCGGCGGCGTGCATCAGGACCTGCCGCAGAAACTGATCGACGACATCGAGGCCTGGTGCGATCCGTTCCTGAAGGTCGTGGACGACCTCGACCGGCTGCTCACCGCCAACCGCATCTTCAAGCAGCGCAACGTCGACATCGGCGTGGTGCCGCTCAAGGAGGCCTGGGAGTGGGGATTCTCGGGCGTCATGGTGCGCGGCTCGGGCGCGGCCTGGGATCTGCGCAAGTCGCAGCCCTATGAGTGCTACGCCGAGATGGATTTCGACATCCCGATCGGCAAGAACGGCGACTGCTACGACCGCTATCTGATCCGCATGGAAGAGATGCGCCAGGCCGTGCGCATCATGAAGCAGTGCATCCAGAAACTGAACGCGCCGGACGGCAAGGGCCCCGTCGTCGTCGCCGATAACAAGGTCGCCCCGCCGCGCCGTGGCGAGATGAAGCGCTCGATGGAAGCCTTGATCCACCACTTCAAGCTCTACACCGAAGGCGTCCACGTGCCGGCCGGCGAGGTCTATGCCGCGGTCGAGGCGCCCAAGGGCGAGTTCGGCGTCTATCTCGTCGCCGACGGCACCAACAAGCCCTACAAGTGCAAGATCCGCGCGCCGGGCTTCGCCCATCTCCAGGCGATGGATCACATCTGCCGCGGCCATCTGCTTGCCGACGTCTCGGCGATCCTCGGCTCGCTCGACATCGTGTTCGGAGAGGTCGATCGGTGATGGCGCAGGCGCCAATCCAGTTTGACCGTGCCTCGGGGGCCCTTGAAGGGGCCAACCTGTGGGAGCGGACGGCTGCCTTGGCGCTGGTGACGGGATCGAAGATCTCCTCGCACTTCTCGCACATGGGCTACATCGCCTGCGCGAACCTGCTGCGCAAGACGCTGCCGGAGCGCAACATCGCGATCAGGCTCAACCCCGACGCGGTGTTCGAATTCCCCTATGGGGACGGCTACTGGAGCAAGCTGCTCAACCGCTCGTACAATTATGAGGACGAGCTCGAGCTGCTGTTCGCCGACTCCATCGACGTCGACTACACGCTGCTCGATTGCGGCGCCAATTACGGCTATTGGTCGGTGCTGGTGTCGAGCAAGCCGTTCGGTGCGCACAAGGCGATCGCGATCGAGCCGTCGGGCCAGAACTATCCGAAGCTCGCCAACAACGCCCGCGTCAACGGTGGCCGCTTCGAGACCATGAAATGCGCGATCGGCGCGGCCCGCGGCACCGCGCGGCTCTCCGGCACCAAGCACGAGGCCTTCAGCATCGTCGGCGATCCGTCGGTGGGCGGTGAGGAAGTGCCGGTCATTGCGCTCGACGATCTGATCGGCGACGGCAAGGTCGCGGCCACCGGCAAGTACCTGATCAAGCTGGACGTCGAAGGCGTCGAGATCGAGGCGATCAAGGGCGGCGTCCGGCTGCTGCAGGCCGACAGCGTCATCATGTGCGAGGAGCACGGCAGCGACCGCTCTCACGCCGTGTCGCGCTTCATCCTCGAACAGACCCCGCTGAAGCTGATCGTGTTCGATCCGCGCAGCAACCGGATGGAGACCGTGACCGAGCTGTCGATCCTCGACCGCATCAAGGTCTCGACCCACGTCGGCTACAACGTTTTCGGCACCGCAAGCGCATTCTGGCAGGACAGGATCGAGGCCATGAATGCGAAGACCGCGCGCCGCATGCAGTGAGAGATTGAATCTATGTCCGTTCGCCGATTAGCACCGAAGGAAGTCCAGCCCGCGAGCTTTGCGTTCACGGAGGAGAACCTCGCATTCGCCAGGCAGCAGATCGCGAAGTATCCGCCCGGACGCCAGGCTTCCGCCGTCATCGCCATCCTCTGGCGCGCGCAGGAACAGAATAACGGCTGGGTCTCGGAAGCCGCGATCCGTGTCATCGCCGACATGCTCGACATGCCCTATATTCGCGTGCTGGAGGTCGCGACCTTCTACACGATGTTCCAGCTCGCTCCCGTGGGCAAGAAAGCCCATGTCCAGGTCTGCGGCACCACGCCCTGCCGCCTGCGCGGCGCCGAGGACCTGATCCACGTCTGCGAGCACCGCATCCATCACGAGCCCTTCCATCTCTCCAAGGACGGCAATTTCAGCTGGGAAGAGGTGGAGTGCCTGGGCGCTTGCGTGAACGCGCCGATGGTGCTGATCGGCAAGGACACCTATGAGGACCTGACCAAGGAAAGCTTCGGCAAGGTGCTCGACGGCTTTGCTTCGGGCAATCCGCCCAAGCCCGGTCCCCAGAACGGCCGCCAGTTCTCGGCGCCGATCACCGGACCGACCACGCTGAAGGAGGTCACCTGATGCGTGATCTTTCGTCGCCTTCAGTGCAGGGGAGCGGGGCCATGAAAAGATGGGGCTTCATCGCGATGCATGCCGCGGTGGCGGCCACGTTCATTTTCCTGCTGCAGCGTCTCAGCCTGAACGCGTCGCTGGAATCCAGTCTGCTCTGGGCGCTGACCTTCGCCGTCTGCGCCGCCGGACTTGCCTACAAGCAGTCCAATCGTTGATCGGAAAGCACTGATATGCTCGAGGACAAGGACCGCATCTTCAAGAACCTCTACGGCCTCCACGATTGGGGGCTCGAGGGTGCGCGGCGCCGCGGCGCCTGGGATGGCACCAAGAATATCATCGACAAGGGCCGCGACTGGATCATCAACGAGATGAAGGCGTCGGGTCTGCGCGGTCGTGGCGGCGCCGGCTTCCCGACCGGTCTGAAATGGTCCTTCATGCCGAAGGAATCGACCGACGGAAGACCGAGCTATCTGGTCGTCAACGCCGACGAGTCCGAGCCCGGCACCTGCAAGGATCGCGAGATCATGCGGCACGATCCGCATCTGCTGGTCGAGGGCTGCCTGATCGCGAGCTTCGCGATGAACGCGCATGCCTGCTACATCTACGTCCGCGGCGAGTTCATCCGCGAGCGTGAGCGCCTCCAGGCCGCGATCGACCAGGCCTACGAGGCCAAGCTGATCGGCAAGGACAACGTCAACGGCTGGCCATTCGATCTCTATGTCGCCCACGGCGCCGGCGCCTACATCTGCGGCGAAGAGACCGCGCTGCTCGAAAGCCTCGAGGGCAAGAAGGGCCAGCCGCGGCTGAAGCCGCCGTTCCCGGCAAACGTCGGTCTGTTCGGCTGCCCGACCACCGTCAACAACGTCGAGTCGATCGCGGTCGCGCCCGACATCCTGCGTCGCGGCGCGGCCTGGTTCGCCGGCATCGGCCGTCCGAACAATGTCGGCACGAAACTGTTCTGCATCTCCGGCCATGTCGAGCGGCCCTGCAACGTCGAAGAAGCCATGGGCATTCCGTTCCGTGAGCTGATTGATAAGCATTGCGGCGGCATCCGCGGCGGCTGGGACAACCTCAAGGCCGTGATCCCCGGCGGCTCGTCCGTGCGCATGGTGCCGGCCGAGCAGATCATCGACACGCCGATGGATTTTGACAGCTTGAGCAAGCTGCGCTCGGGTCTCGGCACTGCGGCCGTGATCGTGATGGACAAGTCGACTGATCTGATCCGCGCCATCGCCCGCATTTCGTACTTCTACAAGCATGAGAGCTGCGGCCAGTGCACCCCGTGCCGCGAAGGCACCGGCTGGATGTGGCGCGTGTTGACCCGCATGGCCGAAGGCCGCGCCCATAAGCGCGAGATCGACATGCTGCTTGAAGTGACGAAACAGGTCGAAGGCCACACCATCTGCGCGCTCGGCGATGCTGCGGCCTGGCCGATCCAGGGCCTGATCGCGCACTTCCGTCACGAGATCGAGGCGCGCATCGACCAGTATTCGCATAAGGCCGATGTCGACGATATCGGCGTCCGCGATCCCGTGAACATGGTCGCGGCGGAGTAAGAAGAATGACCAAGCTCATCATCGACGGCAAAGAGATCGACGTCCCGCCGGAGTACACGCTGCTTCAGGCGTGCGAGGCGGCCGGCGCCGAGATTCCGCGCTTCTGCTATCACGAGCGGCTCTCGATCGCCGGCAATTGCCGGATGTGCCTAGTCGAGGTGAAGGGCGGCCCGAAGCCGGTTGCGAGCTGCGCCTGGGGCGTGCGCGACTGTCGTCCTGGCCCCAAGGGCGAGCCGCCGGAGATTTCCACGCGTTCGCCGATGGTGAAGAAGGCGCGCGAAGGCGTGATGGAATTCCTTCTCATCAACCATCCCTTGGATTGCCCGATTTGCGACCAGGGCGGCGAGTGCGACCTGCAGGACCAGGCCATGGGCTATGGTGTCGACACCAGCCGCTTCGCCGAGAACAAGCGCGCGGTCGAGGACAAATATCTCGGCGCGCTGGTCAAGACCTCGATGAACCGCTGCATCCAGTGCACGCGCTGCGTCCGCTTCTCGGCGGAAGTCGCCGGCGCGCCCGAGATGGGCGCCACCGGCCGCGGCGAGGACATGGAGATCACGACCTATCTCGAGCACGCGCTGACCTCGGAACTGCAGGGCAATCTCGTCGACATCTGTCCGGTCGGCGCGCTGACCTCGAAGCCCTATGCGTTCGCGGCGCGTCCCTGGGAGCTCGGCAAGACCCAGTCGATCGACGTCATGGACGGGCTCGGATCGGCGATCCGCGTCGATACCCGCGGCCGTGAGGTGATGCGCATCCTGCCGCGCATCAACGAGGCCGTGAACGAGGAATGGATCTCCGACAAGACCCGTCACATCGTCGACGGCCTGCGCACCCAGCGCCTCGACCGTCCCTATATCCGCGAAGCCGGCAAGCTGCGTGCAACGAGCTGGCCCGAGGCCTTCGCCGCCATCGCCGCCAAGGCGGCGCGCACCGACGGCAAGCGGATCGGCGCGATCGCCGGCGATCTCGCTGGCGTCGAGGAGATGTTCGCGCTGAAGGATCTGCTCGCCAAGTACGGCTCGAGCAATCTGGCGGTGCAGGGCGGCGACGCCTTCGATCCCGCGCTCGGCCGCGGCTCCTACATCTTCAATCCGACGCTTGCGGGCGTCGAGCAGGCCGATGCGCTGCTCATCATCGGCGCCAATCCGCGCAAGGAGGCGGCCGTGTTCAACGCCCGCATCCGCAAGCGCTGGCGTGCCGGCGGCTTCAAGGTCGGCGTGATCGGCGCCAAGGCCGACCTGACCTATGATTATGACCATCTCGGTGCAGGCACCGAGACGCTCGGCGAGCTCGCGGCCGGCAAGCACTCCTTCGTGGACGTGCTGAAGAACGCCAGGCATCCGATCATCCTGGTCGGCGCAGGCGCGGCCGCCCGTCACGATGGCGCGGCCATTCTTGCCGCTAGCGCCAAGCTCGCGATCGACGTCGGGGCGGTGAAGGACGGCTGGAACGGCTTTGGCGTGCTGCACGAAACTGCCTCGCGCGTCGGTGCGCTCGATATCGGCTTCTCCGCCGCGGCGGGTGGGCTGAACGCCGCGCAGATGACGACTTTCGGCACGCTGGACTTGCTGTTCCTGCTCGGGGCCGACGAGATCAAGGCGCCTGACGGCACCTTCGTCGTCTATATCGGCACTCACGGCGACCGCGGCGCGCATCGCGCCGACGTGATCCTGCCGGCAGCGGCCTACACCGAGAAGTCAGCGATCTACGTCAACACCGAAGGCCGGGTGCAGATGACCGGCCGCGCCGCATTCCCGCCAGGCGAAGCCCGCGAGGACTGGGCGATCATCCGCGCGCTGTCGGAGGCGCTCGGCAAGAAGCTCGGCTACGACTCGCTTTCGGCGCTGCGCCAGGCGATCTTCAAGGCCGTGCCGCATCTGATCCGTCTCGGGCAGATCGAGGCCGGCTCCGCCGACCAGATCAAGAAGGTTGCAGGGAAGGGCGGCTCGCCGGAAAAGGCGCCGTTCAAGCCCCTGGTCGAGGACTTCTACCTGACCAACCCAATCGCGCGTGCGTCCGCCGTGATGGCGGAATGCTCGCGCCTCGCCTCCGGGCAAATGCTGACCGCAGCGGAGTGAGCGTGATCTGATGGAATTCTTCGAAAGCGCATTCTGGACCGGCTTCCTCTGGCCGCTGATCATCATGGTCGCGCAGAGCGTATTGGTGCTCGTCGTCCTCTTGGTCGCGATCGCCTACATCCTGCTCGCCGACCGCAAGATCTGGGCGGCGGTGCAGATCCGCCGCGGCCCGAACGTGGTCGGCCCCTGGGGCCTGCTGCAGTCCTTCGCCGACCTCCTGAAGTTCGTGCTCAAGGAGCCGATCATTCCGGCGGGCGCCAACAAGGGCGTGTTCCTGCTGGCGCCGCTGGTGTCGTGCGTGCTCGCGCTCGCGGCCTGGGCGGTGATTCCGACCAATCTCGGCTGGGTGATCTCCGACATCAATGTCGGCATCCTCTTCATCTTCGCGATCTCGTCGCTGTCGATCTACGGCATCATCATGGCCGGCTGGTCGTCGAATTCGAAATACCCGTTCCTGGCCGCGCTGCGCTCGGCGGCGCAGATGGTGTCGTATGAAGTCTCGATCGGCTTCGTCATCATCACGGTGCTGCTCTGCGCCGGCACGCTGAACCTCACGGCCGTGGTCGAGGCCCAGCATGCGCGCGGTCTTGCCAGCCTGATCGGGCTGCCGCAGCTCACCATCCTGAACTGGTACGTCTGGCCGCTGTTCCCGATGTTCGTGGTGTTCTACGTCTCGGCACTGGCGGAAACCAACCGTCCGCCGTTCGATCTCGTGGAAGCCGAATCCGAGCTCGTCGCCGGCTTCATGGTCGAATACGGCTCGACGCCGTACCTCTTGTTCATGCTCGGCGAGTATGTCGCGATCGTCACGATGTGCGCGTTGGCGACGATCCTGTTCCTCGGAGGCTGGCTGCCGCCGGTCGATCTGCCGCCCTTCAACTGGGTGCCGGGGATCATCTGGTTCTCGCTGAAGCTGTTCTTCATGTTCTTCCTGTTCGCGATGGCGAAGGCGATCGTGCCGCGCTACCGCTACGACCAACTGATGCGCCTCGGCTGGAAGGTGTTCCTGCCGCTGTCGCTGGTGATGGTGGTCGTGGTGGCCGGCGTGCTGCATTTCGCCGGCATCGCGCCGAAGTGAGGGCCGTCATGGGTATCAACGTCAACGCCACTGCACGCTCGCTTCTGCTGTCGGAATTCGTCTCGGCGTTCTTCCTCGCCATGCGCTACTTCTTCCAGCCGAAGCCGACCATCAACTATCCGTTCGAGAAGAACCCGATCTCGCCGCGGTTCCGCGGCGAGCACGCGCTGCGCCGCTATCCGAACGGCGAAGAGCGCTGCATCGCCTGCAAGCTGTGCGAGGCGATCTGCCCGGCGCAGGCCATCACCATCGAGGCCGGCCCGCGCCGCAACGACGGTACCCGCCGTACCGTGCGCTACGACATCGACATGGTGAAGTGCATCTATTGCGGCCTCTGCCAGGAGGCCTGTCCGGTCGACGCCATCGTCGAAGGCCCGAACTTCGAGTTCGCGACCGAGACCCGCGAGGAGCTCTATTATGACAAGGCCAAGCTGCTCGCCAACGGCGACCGCTGGGAACGCGAGATCGCGAAAGCGATCGAGCTCGACGCGCCGTACCGGTGAGGTGAGGGCATGATCCTTCCCGCGCTGTTCTTCTATCTCTTCGCCGGCGTCTGCGTCGCTTCGGCCGTGATGGTGATTGTCTCGCGCAATCCCGTGCACTCCGTGCTGTACCTGATCCTGGCCTTCGTCAACGCCTCCGGCCTGTTCGTGCTGATGGGTGCCGAGTTCCTCGGCATGATGCTGATCGTCGTCTATGTCGGCGCGGTCGCGGTGCTGTTCCTGTTCGTGATCATGATGCTCGACGTCGACTTCCTCGAGCTGCGCGAGGGCTTCATCGAGTATCTGCCGGTCGGCCTCGTGATCGGCGGCATCTTCCTGTTCGAGCTGCTGCTCACGGTCGGCTTCTGGGTCATCAACCCCGGCGTCTCCAAGACGATCACGGCGGCGATCCCCACGAATGTCTCGAACACCGAGGCGCTCGGTCTCGTGCTCTATACGAAGTACATCCACTACTTCCAGCTCGCCGGCATGGTGCTGCTCGTTGCGATGATCGGTGCGATCGTGCTGACGCTTCGGCATAAGGCGAAGGTCAAGCGGCAGGACATCAACGTTCAGAACGCGCGCACGCCCGACATGGCGATGGCGATGCGCAAGGTAGCGTCGGGGCAGGGGCTCTCGGACGCCGATGCTGCGGAGTGGGTGAAATGACGATCGGGCTCGGACACTATCTGGCGGTCGGCGCGATCCTGTTCACGCTCGGGATCCTCGGCATCTTCCTGAACCGCAAGAACATCATCGTCATCCTGATGTCGATCGAGCTGATCCTGCTCTCGGTCAACATCAATTTCGTGGCGTTCTCGACCTTCCTCGGCGACATCGTCGGCCAGGTCTTCGCGCTGCTGGTGTTGACCGTTGCGGCCGCCGAAGCCGCGATCGGTCTCGCCATCCTGGTGGTCTATTTCCGCAACCGCGGCTCGATCGCGGTTGAGGACGTCAATCTGATGAAGGGCTGAGCTCTCAAATGGTTCAGGCAATCGTTTTCCTGCCTCTGCTGGGCGCCATTCTGGCCGGCCTGATCGCGCTTGTGGGCGCGCATGGGCGTAATCCCTCAGGCGACACCGTCGAGCATCACGACGAGGCGCACGGTAATGGTGCGAATAACGGCCACGTCTCCGCTGCCTCCATCAAGGAGGAGGGGAGCGTCGTTCACGAGACCCACGACGAGCCGGGCCATCACGACCACGAGCCGCCGGCGGCCGGCTCGCGCGGTGCCGAGCTGATCACCACGGCGCTCCTGTTCGTCTCGGCCGCACTGTCCTGGATGACCCTGGTCGATGTCGGCTTCATGCATCATGACGCCCGCATCCAGATTCTGCCCTGGATCTTCTCGGGCGACCTCCAGGTCTGGTGGGCCCTGCGGGTCGACACGCTGACCGCCGTGATGCTGGTGGTGGTGACGACCGTGTCTTCGCTCGTGCACCTCTATTCCATCGGTTACATGGATGAGGACCCGAACCGGCCGCGCTTCTTCGGCTATCTCTCGCTGTTCACCTTCGCCATGCTGATGCTGGTGACGGCTGACAATCTCGTGCAGCTGTTCTTCGGCTGGGAAGGCGTGGGTCTCGCCAGCTATCTGCTGATCGGATTCTGGTACCAGAGGCCCTCGGCGAACGCCGCCGCCATCAAGGCCTTCGTGGTCAACCGCGTCGGCGATTTCGGCTTCGCGCTCGGCATATTCGCGATTTTCATGCTGGCCGGCTCGACCGATTTCGAGACCATCTTCCATGCCGCGCCCAGCCTCACCGGCAAGACCATCAACTTCCTCGGCTGGCACGCCGACGCGCTGACCCTTACCTGTCTCCTCCTGTTCATGGGTGCGATGGGCAAGTCGGCGCAGTTCCTGCTGCACACCTGGCTGCCGGACGCGATGGAAGGCCCGACCCCGGTCTCGGCGCTGATCCACGCGGCGACGATGGTCACCGCCGGCGTGTTCATGGTTGCGCGGCTGTCGCCGCTGTTCGAGCTCGCCCCGAATGCGCAGGCCGTCGTGATGTTCTTCGGCGCCACCACGGCGTTCTTCGCGGCCACGATCGGCCTGGTCCAGAACGACATCAAGCGCATCGTCGCCTACTCGACCTGTTCGCAGCTCGGCTACATGTTCGTCGCGATGGGGGCAGGGGCCTATTCGGTCGGCATGTTCCACCTGTTCACGCACGCCTTCTTCAAGGCGCTGCTGTTCCTAGGCTCCGGCTCGGTGATCTACGCGATGCACCACGAGCAGGACATCCGCAACATGGGCGGCCTCTGGAAGAAGATCCCCTACACCTATGTGGTGATGGTGGTCGGCACCTTGGCGCTGACCGGTTTCCCGCTCACCGCCGGTTATTTCTCCAAGGACGCGATCATCGAGTCCGCCTACGCCTCGCACAATCCGTTCGCGGTGTATGGGTTCCTGATGACGGTCATCGCCGCCGGCCTGACCTCGTTCTACTCCTGGCGCCTGATCTTCAAGACGTTCCACGGCGAGCCGCACGACGAGCATCACTACGAGGCCGCGCATGAGGCTCCGATCTGGATGCTGATCCCGATCGGCGCGCTCGCGGTCGGCTCGTTCGTGGCAGGGCTTCCGTTCAAGGAGCTGTTCGCCGGTCACGGCATCGAGGAGTTCTTCCGCGAGTCCGTGAAGATGAACCCGCACATCATCGAGGAGATGCACCACATCCCCGAGACCATCGCCTTCCTGCCGACGGTGATGATGGTGCTGGGCTTCCTCGTCTCGTACCTGTTCTACATCCGCCGGCCCTACCTGCCGGTCGAGCTCGCGAAGACGCAGCCGATGCTGTACCAGTTCCTGCTCAACAAATGGTACTTCGACGAGCTCTACGACTTCATCTTCGTCCGTCCGGCGAAGTGGATCGGCTATCAGCTCTGGAAGAAGGGCGACGGCTTCATCATCGACGGCTTCGGACCCGACGGCGTCTCCGCTCGCGTGCTCGACGTCACCCGCAACGTCGTGAAGATCCAGACCGGCTATCTCTATCACTACGCATTCGCCATGCTGATCGGCGCGGCCGGCCTGATCACCTGGTTCATGTTCGGCTTTGGAGGCCAGTAAATGACAACCTGGCCCATTCTTTCGGTCACCACGTTCCTGCCGCTGGTCGGCGCGCTGATCGTCTATCTGAGCCGCGGCGATGACGAGGCTAGCAGGCGCAATTCGCGCTGGATCGCGCTCTGGACCACGCTGATCACCTTCGCAGTGTCGGTGATCCTGGTCATGCGCTTCGATCCCGCAAACCCCGACTTCCAGTTCGTCGAGAAGGCGAACTGGCTCGCCACCGGCATCACCTACCATATGGGCGTCGACGGCATCTCGCTGCCGCTCGTGATCCTCACCACCGCGGTGATGCCGTTCTGCATCATCGCGAGCTGGAAGGCGATCACGAGCCGCGTCCGCGAATACATGATGGCGTTCCTGATCCTGGAGACGCTGATGGTCGGCACCTTCTCGGCGCTCGACCTCGTGCTGTTCTACCTGTTCTTCGAGGGCGGCCTGATCCCGATGTTCCTGATCATCGGCGTCTGGGGCGGTCCGCGCCGGGTCTATGCGTCGTTCAAGTTCTTCCTCTACACGCTGCTCGGCTCGGTGCTGATGTTGCTCGCCATCATGGCGCTGTACTGGAACGGCGGCACCACCGACATCCCGACCCTGATGCACACCGCCGTACCGCGGTCCCTGCAGACCTGGGCTTGGCTCGCCTTCTTCGCCTCGTTTGCGGTGAAGATGCCGATGTGGCCGGTGCACACCTGGCTGCCCGACGCCCATGTCGAGGCGCCGACCGCGGGCTCGGTGGTCCTCGCCGCGATCCTGTTGAAGATGGGCGGCTACGGCTTCCTGCGCTTCTCGCTGCCGATGTTCCCGCTGGCCTCGCACGACTTCGCGCCGCTGATCTTCACGCTCTCGGTCATCGCCATCATCTACACCTCGCTGGTGGCCTTGATGCAGGAGGACATGAAGAAGCTGATCGCGTACTCGTCGGTCGCGCATATGGGCTTCGTCACCATGGGCATCTTCGCCGGCACCATGCAGGGCGTCGCCGGCGGCGTGTTCCAGATGATCTCGCACGGCATCGTCTCCGGCGCGCTGTTCCTCTGCGTCGGCGTCGTCTACGACCGCCTGCACACCCGCCAGATCGCGGCCTATGGCGGCCTCGTCAACCGGATGCCGCTCTACGCGATGACCTTCATGGTCTTCACCATGGCCAATGTCGGTCTGCCTGGCACGAGCGGCTTCGTCGGCGAGTTCATGACGCTGCTCGGCACCTTCAAGGTCTCGATCCCGACCGCGTTCTTCGCCACATCAGGCGTGATCCTTTCGGCGGCGTACGCGCTGTGGCTCTACCGCAAGGTCGTGTTCGGAGCGCTGGTCAAGCCGTCGCTGATGAGCATGAAGGATCTCACCTTGCGGGAGTGCCTGACGCTGTTTCCGATGATCGCGCTGACGATCCTGTTCGGCGTCTGGCCGAAGCCGGTGCTCGACATGTCGGCCGCCTCGGTCCAGCAACTCGTCAACAATTACAACACCGCCGTGACGGCCGTGAAGGCCGCCGCACTGCTCCAGTGATCGGGCAGGTCAGGATATCGCCATGAGCTTTTCGACTGCAGGTTATCAACTGGCGCCCGCGCTGCCCGAGCTCGTGCTCGCGGTCGGCGCCATGGCGCTTCTGATGCTCGGGGCCTATCGCGGGCAGGGGACGACCAGGACGGTCACCTCGCTGGCAGTGGTGCTGCTGATCGTGGTCGGCGCGCTCGTCTACATGCAGCCTGCGGGCAAGCAGGTGACCTTCGGCGGCAGCTTCATCGTCGACGACTTCGCCCGCTTCATGAAGATCCTGGCCGTGATCGGCTCGGCCGTGACGCTGATCCTGTCGACCGAGTTCCTGTCCGACCCGTCGCGCCGCATCTTCGAGTATTCGATCCTGGTGCTGCTCTCGACGCTCGGCATGATGGTGCTGATCTCGGCCGGCGATCTGATCTCGCTCTATCTCGGCCTCGAATTGATGTCGCTGGCGCTCTACGTCGTGGCCGCCTCGAACCGCGACAACGCCAAGTCGACCGAAGCCGGCCTGAAGTACTTCGTGCTGGGCGCGCTGTCCTCGGGCATGCTGCTCTACGGCGCCTCGCTGGTCTATGGTTTCACCGGTACCGTCAGCTTCACCGGCATCGCCGCGGCCGCGACGGTCTCGAATATCGGCCTGATCTTCGGCCTCGTTTTCCTGCTCGTCGGCCTCTGCTTCAAGGTCTCGGCCGTGCCGTTCCACATGTGGACGCCTGATGTCTACGAGGGCGCGCCGACGCCGGTCACCGCCTTCTTCGCTTCGGCGCCGAAGGTGGCCGCGCTCGCCGTCTTCACCCGCGTCACGCTGACCGCATTCCCCGGCATCGTCTCGCAGTGGCAGCAGATCCTGGTGTTCGTGTCGATTGCGTCGATGGCGCTCGGCTCCTTCGCTGCGATCGGCCAGAGCAACATCAAGCGCCTGATGGCCTATTCCTCGATCGGCCATATGGGCTTCGCCCTGGTCGGCCTGGCCTCGGGCACGGTCGAGGGCGCGCAGGGCGTCCTGATGTACATCGTGATCTATGTCGCGATGACGCTCGGCTCGTTCTCGATTATCCTCGCCATGAAGCGTAACGGCCAGGCCGTCGAGCAGATCAGCGATTTCGCTGGCCTCTCGCGCACCAACCCGCTGCTCGCCTTCATGTTCGCGATGCTGCTGTTCTCGCTCGCCGGCATTCCGCCGCTCGCCGGCTTCTTCGCCAAATGGTACGTTTTCGTCGCCGCCATCAAGGCGAACCTGTTCACGCTCGCTGTGATCGGCGTGCTGACCAGCGTGGTCGGCGCCTACTACTATCTCGCCATCGTCAAGACGATGTACTTCGACGAGCCGGCCGGCCAGGTCGACCCGGTGCGCATCGAGGTGAAGACGGTGCTGGCGGTCGCGGGCGTGTTCAACATCCTGTTTGCGCTGTTCGCAGGTCCCGTGGTGAGCGTCGCCTCCGCCGCGGCAAAGTCGCTGTTCTAGGATGGCGTTCGCGCTCGGTCCTCGCGCACAGGCCGCGGGCTACAAGCTCGCGGCGTTCGAACGGACCGGCTCGACCAACACCGAGGCCATCGAGCACGCGCGGGCCGGCGAACGCGGTCCGATGTGGTTCGTCACCTCGGAGCAGACCGCCGGCCGCGGCCGCCGCCAGCGCGCCTGGATCGCCCCGAAGGGCAATCTCGCCGCCAGCGTCCTCGAAGTCCTGGACATCGCGCCAGCGGTTGCCGCCACCATCGGGTTTGCCGCAGGGCTGGCAGAGGAGGCCGCCCTCGAGAAGGTCAGCCTCGAGGCCGCGCTGCGGCTTGGTCCTGACCGTCCCCGCTACGCCCTGAAATGGCCGAATGACGTGCTCGCCAATGGCAAGAAGCTCGTCGGCATCGGCCTCGAGGCGGAGGCCATCGGCGACCGCCTGGCCGTCGTCGTCGGCATCGGCACCAACGTCGTCGCTGCGCCCGAAGGGACGCCGACGCCCGCAGTGTCGCTGGCTACGCTCGGCGTCCAAATCAGCGCGGAGGAGCTGTTTACGGCCTTGTCGGACGCCTGGGTCGAGTTCCGTGGCATCTGGGACAATGGCCGCGGTTTCGCCGATATCCGTAAACTGTGGCTGGACCGCGCGGCCGGCCTCGGCGAGAAGGTCGCGATCCACACGGGAGCGATGACGCTGGAAGGCATATTTGACACGATCGACGACACCGGCTGCCTGATCGTCCGCACCGCCGAGGGCCGCCTTGTGCCGGTGGCCGCGGGCGAGGTGTTCTTCGGCCCCGTCGCCTCCGTGGGAGCTGCGTGATGGCAAGGCCCGACGAACTGGTGTTTGCGCCGCTCGGCGGCGTCGGCGAGATCGGCATGAACCTGTCGATCTACGGCCTCGGCAACCGTCACCAGCGCGCCTGGCTCGCGGTCGATCTCGGCGTCTCCTTCGGCGACGAGGAGCATCTGCCCGGCATCGACCTGATCATGCCCGACATCAGCTTCCTGGAGAAGGAGCGCAAGAACCTGATGGGCCTGGTGCTGACCCACGCCCATGAGGATCATTTCGGCGCCATCATCGACCTCTGGCCCAAGCTGAAATGCCCGATCTACGCGACGAAATTCAGCGCCGCGCTGTTCGAGGCCAAATGCGCCGCCGAGCGCAATGCGCCCGAGATCCCGGTCACGGTGGTGCCATCGGGCGGCCGCGTCGATGTCGGCCCGTTCAACGTCGAGTTCATCCCGGTCGCGCACTCGATTCCGGAAGCCCACGCGCTTGCGATCCACACCGAAGCCGGCATCGTGCTGCACACCGGCGACTGGAAGATCGACCCGACTCCGACGCTGGGGCCCCCGACCGACGAGAAGCGGCTGCGCGAATTGGGCGAGCAGGGCGTGCTCGCCTTGATCGGCGATTCCACCAACGCGGTGCGCGACGGCCGCTCGCCCTCGGAAGCCGAGGTCGCCAAAACCATCATCGACCTCGTGAAGGCGGCCAAGGGCCGCGTCGCGGTCACGACCTTCGCCTCCAACGTCGCCCGCGTCAAAGCCGTCGCCGACGCCGCGAGGGCCGCCGACCGCGAGGTCGTGGTGGTCGGCCGCGCCATGGAGCGCGTGGTGCAGGTCGCGCGAGAGACCGGCTATCTCGAGGGCGTGCAGAACTTCCGCTCGCCCGAGGTCTACGGTCACCTGCCCCAGGACAAGGTGCTGGCGCTGTGCACCGGCAGCCAGGGCGAGCCGCGCGCGGCGCTGGCGCGCATCGCCAACGACGATCATCCTGAAATCACCCTGAACCGCGGCGACAGCGTCATCTTCTCATCGCGCACCATTCCCGGCAACGAGAAGGCCGTCGGCTCGATCATCAACAATCTGGTGCTCCAGGGCATCGAAATCATCACCGACCGCGACGCCCTGGTCCACGTCTCCGGCCACCCGCGCCGCGACGAGCTGCGCGACCTGATCTCCTGGGTGAAACCGCAGCTCCTCATCCCCGTCCACGGCGAGGCGCTGCATCTGCACGAGCACGCAAAGCTCGCCCGCGCCGCCGGCGTGCCGCGCGTGCTGGTCTGCCGCAATGGCGATCTCGTCAAGCTCGGCCCCGGCGATCCCGGCATCGTCGGCGAGGTGCCCTCGGGCCGCCTCTACAAGGACGGCACGATCCTGGAGGACTCCAAGTCCCGTGCCGTGATCGAGCGCCGCCGCATGGCGTTCTCCGGCTGCGCCTTCGTCGCCATCGCCATGACCGCGCAGGGCGAGCTCGCCGACGAGCCCGAGGTCGATCTCGTCGGCATCCCCGAGAAGAACCGGGCCGGCGAACTCTTCGACGACCTTGTCTTCGAAGCCGTGATGTCCACGATCGAGGGGCTGCCGAAGGCGCGCCGCCGCGATCCGGACGCGCTGGCCGAGCCGGTGCGACGCGCGGTCCGGGCTGTGATCAACGAACATTGGGGCAAAAAGCCCCCCTGTCTGGTCCATGTACTGACAGTCTAACGGGAGAGAACCATGCTGGGTCGCCTCAACCACGTCGCGATCGCGACCAAGGACGCAGTCAAGGCCGCCAAGATCTACGGTGCGGCATTCGGCGCCCAGATCTCCGAGGCCGTGCCGCTGCCCGAGCATGGCGTCACCACCGTGTTCGCGACCCTGCCCAACACCAAGATCGAGTTCATCGAGCCGCTCGGTGAATCCTCGCCGATCGCAAAATTCATCGAGCGCAATCCCGACGGCGGCATCCATCATGTCTGCTACGAGGTCGTCGACATCATCGCCTCGCGCGACACGCTGGTGAGGGAGGGCGCAAGGGTGCTCGGGGACGGCGTGCCGAAGATCGGTGCCCACGGCAAGCCGGTGCTGTTCCTGCACCCGAAGGATTTCTCCGGCGCCCTGGTCGAGATCGAGCAGGCATAAGGCCGCGCCATGGCCATCCAGATCTCGACCGCGCTTGCGATCTACTTCGTCATCTGGTGGATCGCGCTGTTCCTGACGCTGCCGTTCGGCGTGCGCAGCCAGCACGAGGACGGCGTCGGCGCCCCCGGCACCGATCCCGGCGCGCCGATCCTGACGCGGATGGGGCGCAAGCTGATCTGGACCACGATCATCTCGGCGGTGATCTACGGCCTCGGCGTAGCGGCCTATCATGCCGGCTATCTCTCGATCGAGCGCCTGTCGAAATTGATGGGAATGCCGTTTTAGAGCGTAAGAGACGAAGGATATCGACCAAGCTCGTCATTGCTGTCGAGTTGCGAGCGAAGCGAAGCAATCCAGTATCCCTCCGCGGAAAGACTCTGGATTGCTTGGCTTCGCTCGCAACGATGCCGGAGATAGTTTGCATATTGAAACACAATTGAGGGGGTAACGAATGACTTTTCAGAGGATCGTCGTCGCGCTTCTGGTGCTGATCGTCGCCGGTCTTGGTGCCGTTGGCTATGTCGAATGGAAGATGGCGGTGCAGGTGCGCACCCTGAAGGCGTTCGTCGAGGGCTATGTCTTCAACGAGGCCGTGCTGGCCTGCGAGCAGGCCAAGAGCTCGACCCCGTTCAAATGGAACGGGGGCAAGAGCACCTCGGTGATCGGCCTGAACTCGGTCAAAACAGACAAATACACCGTCAGCGCCAGCTACACGCTGGTGGCGGACCTCGTTTATTGTGATTACGATCCGATCAAAAGAAAGGCCGAGATCGGCTCGAGCTTCCTGGAGCGGGAGTAACGATCCGGCCTACACAAATGGGGTAGGATCGTCATGACCGGGGACCGGGCAGGGGACTATCGGATTCTGCATGAGGCGGCCTTGCGGGATTATCTCGCGGGCCTTCCGGACCTGAAGGTGCGGCTTGGCGGCGATCCCGCATCCTGGGCGATCACCGAGGTCGGCGACGGCAATCTCAACCTCGTCTTCATCGTCAAGGGTGCCCGTGGCGGCATCGCCGTGAAGCAGGCGCTGCCTTACGTTCGCCTCGTCGGCGAGAGTTGGCCGCTGCCGCTGTCGCGGACCCATTACGAATATCTCGCTCTGTCGCGGCAGGCCGAGCTCGCACCCGGCCTGGTGCCGGCCCTGCTGCATCACAACGAAAAGCTGGCGCTGACGGTGATGGAGCTGCTCGAGCCCCACATCATCATGCGCAGGGGCCTGGTCGCGGGAACCAAATATCCGCGCTTCGCGGACGACATCACCACCTTCATGGCGCGCACCTTGTTCTTCACCTCCGACCTCGCGCTCTCCGCGGCGGAGAAGAAGCAGGGCATAGCCGCCTTCGCCGGCAACCACGCACTCTGCAAGATCACGGAGGATCTGATCTTCACCGATCCCTACCGCATCGCCGAACAGAACCGCTGGACGGTGCCATATCTCGACGGCGTCGCCGCCGATCTGCGCGACGACATGGACCTGCACATCGCGATCTCCCGGCTGAAGTTGAAATTCATGGCGAGCCCCGAGGCGCTGATTCATGGCGACCTCCACACGGGCTCGATCATGGTCACGGACAGCCAGACGCGGGTGATCGACCCTGAATTCGCATTCTACGGTCCGATGGGGTTCGACGTGGGCGCCGTGCTTGCCAACCTCTTGATGGCCTATTTCGCCTCCGCCGGCCACGAGGGCGCGCCGGGCGATCGGGCCGCATTCGAGGCCTGGGGGTTGGAGACGGTCGAAAACGTGTGGACCGGGTTCGCCGGCAAATTCCTCGATCTCTGGCGCGGCAGCGCGGCCGGTGACGCCTATCCGGTGTCACTCTTCGGCGGCGAGAAGGGCACCGCGCGCCTGGAGGCCGAGCGGCAGGCCTACATGCAGCGCCTGTTCGCCGATACGGTCGGCTTCGCCGCAGCCAAGATCATCCGCCGCATCTTCGGCCTCGCCCACAACATCGATTTCGAGCTGATCGAGGACTTGCGCATGCGGGCGACCACCGAGGCACGCGCCGTGCGGCTGGCGCGCACGATGATGGTGGAGACGGGGGCATTTCGGACGGTCACCGACGTGACGGGCGCCGCGCGGAAACTGCGGAACTGGATGCCGGAGCTGTCCGGCTGAGAGAGCCGCATGGTGAGGAGCCGGAGCCGCCCCACGCTCCGTCATTGCGAGCGCAGCGAAGCATCCAGAATCTTTCCGCGGAGCCAGACTGGATTTGCTTCGCTGCGCTCGCAATGACGAGGTGAGAGATCGTCGCGGGAACGTCAATAAAGCCGGCGCCCAGTCCCTCCGTCGTTGCAGCGATCGAGCCTCATTTCATCGCGCTTTAGTGCTCGGCGATTCATTTTTTTCGCGATCCTTGGGGCTCAGATGACGATCCTGGGCTTGGTCGCGTTGATCACGAAAAATGTTCACCGATCCCGGCCGTTCAATGACGCACCGCGTCAAATCGGCTTGGGGCATGCAACCGGTCTCCCGAAGGGTCTCGGTCGAAGGACTGCCTCGGAAACCGGCATCGGTTGCCATCAAATCGAAGCTTGCTTTCGACGGGCGACGAATGATCAAATCTCTTGTCGGAATACGCCTGCGCTGTTGGGGGACACATGATGTTCAGGATGATTGCGGTCGTCGCGGGGATGGGGCTGGCGCTCGCTGCCACGGCGGAGGCCGAGACGCCGCGCAAGGGCGGAACCATCCGGATGACCGCGCCCTATGGCTCGAGCTTCACAAGTCTCGACATTCACACCACGCAACGCGCCCAGGACGAGATCTACGCCAAGGCGCTGCACCGGTCGCTCTACATCTGGGATTCCGCGCAAGGAAAGCCGGTCCTGGAACTCGCCAAGGAGGATGTGGTCTCGGGCGGAGGTCTCGTGCACACCTTCAAGCTGCGCGACGATGCCTACTTCCACAATGGCCGAAAGATGACCGCCGACGACGTCATCTGGTCCTATAACCGCATCATGGACGGCAGCAAGGCCTATCCCGGCGCTCGCTTTGTCCGCGTGATCGAGGGCGCGGCCGCGGTGGAGAAGGGCCAGGCCAAGGAAATCTCCGGCCTGAAGAAGATCGACGACTTCACCATCGAGATGAAGCTGACCGACAAGGTCGATCCCGGCTTTTATTTCTTCACCGCGCTGACCTCGATCTATCCGGCCGACGAAGGCGCCAAGGAGAGCTTCATCCAGAAGCCGATCGGTCTCGGGCCTTTCAAATTCGTCGAGCACGTGCCGGGATCGCGCATCGTCCTGGAGCGCTGGGACCGCTTCTACAAGCCCGGCAAGCCCTATGCCGACAAGGTCATCGTGTCGATCATGGCCGAGGCCGCCGCGCGCGATGTCGCCTTCCGCAACAAGGAGATCGACACCTCGGTGCTGGGACCGGCGCAGTACGTCGCCTACCAGTCCGACGCCAACCTCAAGGGTACCATCGTCGATGTCGCGGAGGTCTTCACGCGCTACATGGGGATGAACACCGCCTTCAAACCGTTTGCCGACAAACGCGTCCGGCAGGCGATCAACTACGCGATCGATACCGACTTGATCATCAACAAGCTGGTCAAAGGCAAGGCCTACCGCGCCACCAGCTGGCTGCCGCTGACCTCGCCGGCCTACGACAAGTCCATGAAGCCGTATCCCTATGATCCCGCCAAGGCCAAGCAGCTGCTCACCGAGGCCGGCTACGCATCCGGCTTCGAGTTCGAATGGACCACCAGCCAGAACGAAAGCTGGGGCCTGCCGATCGTCTCGGCCGTCATTCCAATGCTGGACAAGGTCGGCATCAAGGCCAAGGTCAAGCAGGTCGAGACCGCGGTGCTGGCGGAGGTGGTTCGCACCGGCGACTACCAGGCCTTCATCTATTCCCAGCAGAGCGGCCCGGATCCGCTGGCCGCACTCAAATGCTTCCACTCGTCGACGCCGCAACCGGCCTGCAACTACATGAACTTCAAGAATGCCGAATTCGACAAGATCCTCGACGAGGCCGGGCAGGCCGATGACGCTGCGAAGCGCACCCAGCTGCTGCAAAAGGCCAATGCACTGCTCTACGACGAGGCGCCGGTCTGGTTCTTCAACTACAACAAGGCGGTCATGGCCGTGCAGCCATGGCTCCACGGAATTCAGCAGAACCCGACGGAGCTGACCCACCAGAACGTGGAGGAGCTCTGGGTCGACGAGACCTCGCCCGCGAAGTGACACGCGCGCTCCCCCCATCGTGACAGACAATGGAGGGAGCGAGGAAAAGTGCCGATGCTCTCGTTCCTGATCCGTCGCCTGCTGCAGACCATTCCGACCGTGCTCGCCGTCGTGCTGCTGGTGTTCGTGCTGTTCAGCGTCGTTCCAGGCAGCATCGCCTCGTCCATGAGCGACGACAGCGACCCGCAGGTCGAGCTGCGCATGAAGAAGCAGCTCGGCCTCGACCAGCCCGTCTACATGCGCTTCGGCGCCTATGTCGCGAGGCTCGCGACCGGTGATTTGGGGGCGTCGTTCCGGACCCGCGAGCCGGTGACGACCATGATCGCCAAGCGGGCATGGCCGACGCTGCAGCTGATCTTCGCCTCCATGGCATTTGCGGTTCTGCTCGGCGTCCCGCTCGGCTTCGTCGCGGCGTTGCGGCCGGGCAGCCTCGTCGACACCGTCTCGATGGTCCTGGCGGTATCAGGCCTGTCATTGGCCAAGTTCTGGCTCGGACTGCTCTTGATGTACCTGTTCGCGTTGAGGCTCGGCTGGCTGCCGAGTTTCGGCTATGGCGATGGCGGCCTCAAATATCTGATCCTGCCGGCCGTGACGCTCGGCGTCTCGCCGATGGCGCTGCTGGCGCGGACAACGCGCGCCGCGGTCCTCGAGATCATGACCGCGGACTTCGTCCGCACGGCGCGCTCGAAGGGCATGAGCGAAACCAGGGTCGTGAAATGGCACGTGATGCGCAATGCGCTCGTCCTCATTCTCACGACCATGGGCCTGCAGTTCGGCGCGCTGATGGGGCAGGCGGTCGTGGTCGAGAAGCTGTTCTCCTGGCCGGGGATCGGCTCGCTGCTCGTGGACAGCGTCCTGCAGCGCGACATTCCCGCCGTCCAGGGTTCCATTCTCGTGGTGGTGCTGTTCTTTCTCGCGATCAATCTCTTGATCGACGTGCTCTACGGCGTGATCGATCCCAGGATCAGATACGCATGAAGCTCCGCGCCAATCTCGTCATCGGCGGCGCGTTATTCGCGCTTGCGATCCTGGTGGGCTTGCTCGCGCCCTGGCTGGCGCATACGGACCCCGTCATGGATGCCAACCTCTTGAATGCGGAGGAGCCTCCGAGCTGGACCTGGTGGTTCGGGACCGACGGACAGGGCCGCGACATCTATTCCCGCGTCGTCTACGGCGCCCGCATCTCGCTGACGGTCGGCATCGTCTCGCAGCTCATCAACAGCGTCATCGGCGTGGGGCTTGGTCTGAGCGCCGGCTATTTTGGCGGCTGGTGGGACGATGTCGTCAACGCCCTGACCAATTTCATGCTCGCGATCCCCTCGTTGATCTTTGCGCTCGCCATCATGGCGGTCCTCGGTCCCGGTCTGACCAGCCTCTTGATCGCGCTCGGGCTGACCAACTGGTCCTTCACCTGCCGGCTCGCACGCGCATCGGCGCTGTCGCTGCGGAACCAGGGCTACGTTCAGGCCGCAACCGTGCTCGGTTATGGCGATCTGCGCATCATGATCACGCAGCTCTTGCCGAACATGTTAGGGCCGATCGTCGTGATCGGCACGCTCGGCATGGGCAGCGCCGTTCTCTCCGAAGCCGCATTGTCGTTCCTGGGGCTCGGCGTCCGTCCGCCCTTTCCGAGCTGGGGCAGCATGTTGTCCGAGGCCCGCGACCAGATCACGACGGCGCCGTGGCTCTCGGTTTTTCCCGGCCTTGCCATCTTCCTGACCGTGCTCGGCCTCAACCTGCTCGGCGATGGCCTGCGCGACATCCTCGATCCCCAATCGCGGAGCCGGCGAACATGACAGGGGCGCCGCTGATCGAGGTCGAGGATCTCCGCATCGATCTCGATGATGGATCGAGGCGCGTTGCGGCGGCCGAAGGCATTTCGTTCCGGATCGATCGGGGCGAGACATTCGGCCTTGTCGGCGAATCCGGCTGCGGCAAGAGCATCACGGCGCTCGCCTTGATCGGCCTGCTGCGGTCGCCGCTGTCGATCGGCGGTGGCGCCATCCGGTTCGAGGGGCGGGAGATCCAGAACCTCTCAGCCGCCAGGCAGCGGCAGCTGCGCGGCAATCGCATCGCCATGATCTTTCAGGAACCGATGACGGCGCTGAACCCGGTCTCGCCGGTCGGACGGCAGATCGCCGAGATGTTCGTGCTGCACAAGGGCAAGAGCTGGCGGGAAGCCAACCAGCTGGCGGTCGAGTCGCTCGCGAGCGTCCGCGTCCCCGCGCCGGAGCGGCGCGTGAAGGATTACCCGCATCAGCTTTCGGGCGGCATGCGCCAGCGCGTGATGATCGCCATCGCACTCGCCTGCGGTCCGGACCTCCTGATCGCCGACGAACCGACCACCGCGCTCGACGTTACCGTGCAGGCCGAGATCATCGAGCTGATGCGAAACCTATGCGCCGAGAGGGGAACGGCGATCCTGATGATCAGCCACGATCTCGGCCTCGTCGCCAATGTCTGCCGCCGCGTCGCCGTGATGTATGCCGGCCGCATCGTCGAGGAGCGCAGCTCGGCGGATATCTTCCGCGCGCCC
Organism: Bradyrhizobium sp. STM 3561; assembly: GCF_045571455.1. Classification (NCBI taxonomy): domain Bacteria; kingdom Pseudomonadati; phylum Pseudomonadota; class Alphaproteobacteria; order Hyphomicrobiales; family Nitrobacteraceae; genus Bradyrhizobium; species Bradyrhizobium sp. STM 3561. The sequence goes on along the minus strand of NZ_CP120695.1, from coordinate 3,191,446 downwards.
TCCCATCCCTACACGCAGGGCCTCGTCGACTCCCTGCCGCGGCTGGGCAGCCGCGCCGCGCTCGGCCGCAGCAGGCTCAAGGAGATCGCGGGCGTCGTCCCGGCGATCACGAATTTCCCGGATGGCTGCCGGTTCAATCCCCGTTGTGCGCAGGCGACCGATATTTGTCGGACAGCCGCGCCCAAGACTGATTTGCTGGAGGCAGGCGGCTTGGTCAGGTGTCATCACCATGCATGAGCCGCAGAACATGCTGGGCGAAGCCAGGCGGGACGACGATCTCATTCTCACCATCGAGGATCTCGCGGTTCATTTCCCGCTGGGAGGTGGCCTGCTGGGCCGCGGCCGGCGGCTGCTGCGTGCGGTTGACGGTGTCGATCTCGAATTGAAGCGCGGCGAATGCCTCGGCCTCGTCGGCGAGTCCGGATCCGGCAAGTCGACGGTCGCGCTCTCGATCCTCGGTCTGCTGACGCCGACGCGCGGTCGCATCGTGTTGGACGGGCAGGTCGTGACCAACAGGCAATCCGGCGACCGCAAGGCGCTCGCCCGCACCGTCCAGATCGTCTTCCAGGATCCCTACGCCTCGCTCAATCCGCGCCAGACCGTTCGTCGCACGCTCGAAGATCCCCTGCGCGTGCACGGCGTGACCGCGAAAAGCGAGATCGAGGACCGCGTCGCAACGATGCTGCGGCACGTCGGCTTGCGCCCCGAGCAGGCGGACCGCTACCCGCATGAATTCTCCGGCGGCCAGCGCCAGCGCATCGGCATTGCCCGCGCCCTGGTCCTCAATCCCAAGATCGTCATCTGCGACGAGCCGGTCTCGGCCCTCGATGTCTCGATCCGAGCCCAGATCATCAATCTGCTCTTGGAATTGAAGGACACGCTCGGCCTGTCCTACATCATGATCAGCCATGATCTCGGCGTCGTCGAGCACATGAGCGACCGCGTCGCCGTGATGTATCTCGGCCGCATCGTCGAGAACGGCCATTGGCGCGAGATCTTCGAACGTCCCGCGCACCCCTACACGCAAGCCCTGATCGCCGCGATCCCCGATCCCTTGCGCCATGCGCCGCTGGTGACGACGGGCGGCGACCTGCCCAACCCGCTCAACCCGCCGAACGGATGTGCCTTCAGCCCGCGGTGCCGATATGCGGAGGCGGCGTGCCGGAGCGAGCCGGGGCCGTCGCTGGAGACGCGGGCGGATGGGCACGCGGTGAGGTGCTGGCGCAGCGAGGAGATTGCGGGGCAGGCGGCGTTCGTCCCGGCCGAGGGCTGATGCGCCGAAGGAGGAAGGCGCGTCTGTTACACTAGGGGCGTGTATTCATAAAAGGCGAAGGTGTCAGCTTCTGCGGCGCACGCACAACATCTTGTGTGCAGTCGGAGCATTACCGCACGAAGTCGGCGCCTGGCGAAGGTCCGCTAATTGCGCCCGTGCGGACCAGATTGCTCAACCTGAGGTCTTCGCGTTTTGATCCTTAGCGCAAATCGATGGGGCCAATCTGGCCGTCCGCCGTCGGAAGGTATCGCAGCCATTCGCCGAATCGCAGGCCTCGCGAGGCGAAGTAGTCGATTTCGCCGCGCGTAGTGCCGATATCCGCCAGCTCACTATCGCTTAAATCGGACATCGCGGCGCGCAATTTCTTGCGTTCGCGGCGCTCCCGAAAGACATTCCAATATTTCCAGATGAAGCCGGAGACACCCCGGGTCGATGTGAAAGCCTGTTCCAGCCACGTCGTGCTGTGAGTCGTGCTCATTGCGGTCTCTCATCCCATGGTGTTTGACCACGGGCACGAGGGTGCCGCGATATCGGCAGGCGCGCTTGACCGGCGGCTTACATTTTCCTCACCGGCAGCTTATTCTTGCGATTTCCAGCCAGCCCAGCACCTACCCGGTTATCTGGGCTCTCATGCAGGGGGACGCGTCTTGCGAAGCGCTCCTCACCCTTCGGGCACGCCAGCGAGGCGCAAGCCTTCACAGACGCGCTCGAACCCAGCAAGGTAAGCTGGATTATCGCTTTGTTGAGCAGCGAGCAAAAAGCGACGGATGGTGAAACCTGAGTTGAGCTCAAGTCCCGTTCTTGCAGCAGTTCGCGCCTCATCGAGCGCACCACTTAGGCTCAAGGCAGCGGCGAGCAACAAATGAGCGAGAGGAAAGTTGCGGTTCGCCTCAGTACTTCGTCGTAGCCAACTGACGGCTTCGACGTCCGAAGCAAGCTGTAGCTTGGCCGCGCCCACATAACACCTCCACAGGTAGACTTCAACGTCGCGAGGGGAGAGACGTAGAGCCTCGAGTATATGACCTTCGGTCTCGGCAGCGCGCCCCATATAGAATTTGGCAAAACCAAGAGCAGCATGAGCGGTGGCTTTATTCGAATCCAGCGCCAATGCATGCTCGAATTGACGCATGCCTTGGGCGGCCCGGCTTGTGAAGATCTGGACCCAACCCCAAGCCAAGTGGGCCGGCGTATAGTTTGGGCTGATCGACAATGCCTTAATCGCCATCGCCTCGGCCGCTGCAAACCGCGCAGGCCCATCATCCGTCGCAAAGCTGGAGCCAATCGCCGTATCAACATTTGCTAGGCCGATCATCGCTTCGACGTTGCCGGGATCAACGTCCAGAGAGCGTTCGAAGAAGCTCCTCGCTTGCGCTACGCATTCAGGGCTGAACCCCTTCATGAGCCAGGCCCGACCCTGGAAGTACAAATCCCTCGCATCGGGATGCAGTGAACGCTCCGATCGCCGTGCCTCAGCCTGGATGAGCTGGGCACCCAATGTATTGGCGAGCCTCGATACGATTTCGTCCTGCATGTCAAAGAGGTCGGCGACGGGCTTGTCGAAGCGCTCTGCCCACAGGTGGTTGCCATTTTCGGCATCAATCAACTGCACGCTTACCCGAAGCCGCTTGCCGCTGCGTTGCACTGAGCCTTCGAGCACGTAGCGAATGTTTAATTCGCGGCCGACTTGTCGTACATCGACCGCTCTACCCTTGTAGGAGATGGCGCTGTTCTGTGCGATCACAAATGAACCACTGATGCGCGACAAGTCCGTGCTCAAACTCTCGGTAACACCATCCGCGAAATAGTCCTGCTCGCGATCACCGCTCAGGTTCGTGAATGGCAGCACGACGATAGATAGTTGCGGCGGCGTGTCGCCGGTTGGCCTGATTGGGCCCGCCGTCTCATTTGGGGGCCTCCTGGCTTCCTGCACTGCACCCACGAAGCGGAAACCCTTGCGCGGGAATGTTTTGATAAAATGCTGTTTATCACCGGTGTCGCCGATTGCGCTCCGGGCGCCATTCAGGCGGGTGGTCAGCGCAGCATCCGAGACGATGCGGCCTCCCCAGACCTCGCGGACAAGGTCGTCCTTGCTGACCACACGCTCCCTGTTGCGGATCAGATAGTTCAGAAGATCAAACACCTGTGGCGTAACAGAAATCGGCTCGGCTCCCCGCCGCAGCTCCCGCCGGTCCGTTTCCAGCGTGAAGTCCGAAAAAGAGTAAAGCAAACCGTCTCCCCCAAGGTAGGTCACCGCCCCGCTAGCGGACTTGCGATGTAAGCAGACCGTAAGAAGAATGTAAGTCGCTTGTAAAGCGCTTCGTCTGACCTCGGGGCATCCTGGTGTGCGGCAGAGCGGTACGCACGGCATGCCGATCTCGCATCGAGGGAGGTCATCATGATGGGAACGGTTGCGTCAATGGACGCGACGAGCGGCGAAACCGACCACGTCGCCGGGGAAGGAATTGCCGCGAATTCAAATCGCTCGGTAGCTTGGGTGTTCGTGGCGAGGCTCGTTCTCTGTACCGTGTGCATTCCCGCATCCGCGAAGTACGCCAACGCCCAATGCTCGGCGCGTGATGAGTTGCTGTTGCAGTTGACACATAAGACAATGCCCACTGTTCCACGGAGTACAGTTACCTCCGTTTCGGACGTTGCTCGATGGAAAACGATAACCATCGGGACTTTCCCGGATGTGAGTGCTCTTCTCACCGCGCTGGCTGGGATTGGTTGCGGCGTCGGTGAATCGGCTGCGGCGGTTGTTGCCCTGCCGGCATTTTCAGTTAGTGCCGTCAGAAATGTGGTAGCGCTTCTGACGGTGTCAGCGGCGGAACTGGGCTTCAAGTGTGAGACCGCTTCGTTGCGGCAAATCTACGAACGCGCGCAGCAACTGGGCTTCGAGCTTGCTCCGCCTGAAATCGCTCCGCAGCTTAGGCTCCAATATCTGGACCAGCCCGTCGGTGAGTTCCTCATCGTCGGCATGAAACCAATCCGGACATCGACAGGTCATGAAACCATTCTGACCGTCGCGAATGGGGGAGCGGGCCTCATTCTCATCGGCCAGGATGGTCGCGCCGATGCGGAAATACCAGTGGGCTCCCGCTTCGTGTTCGTGCGGTCCCTCCCGACGACGCCAGCGGCCTCGTTCGATAGAGATGCTCCAGGATGACCGAGGCGCCGATGAGAACGATGAATCGGATGGCAATCACGGTCTCCCTACTGCAGCTGTTCACGACTGCGACGCTTGCGCGAGATGACGGGCGCTATGCGAATTCCCCGCTCAAGCCTTGGTTCGAGAGTCTGCAGAGCGAATTCGGGAAGTGCTGCGAGGATTCCGACGCCTACGTGGTCTCGGAGCCGGACTGGGAGTCTGATCATGGGCAATTTCGCGTTCGCATCGATGGCGAATGGGTCTTGGTGCCGGACGGCGCTCTCATCAAGCAACCCAACCTCGCTGGACGGACGATGGTGTGGAAGCACTACATCGATGGCCATCCGCACGTCCGCTGCTTCCTGCCCGGCAGTATGACCTGATGCGTCGGTCGGGGCGAAACTGTAGGAACCAGTCCCTACGCCGGCACGGACATGTGGCGAGAGACAGCGACATCGATCCTAAGCCCTCTAGGCTGACTACTTGGCTTCAAAGTTGGAGCGATTTGCTATGATTAGACTTCTCACAACACTACTAGCGTCCGCTGGGCTGTGCAATTGGCTGCCGCTTCCGGCCCATGCCGAACTTGACGTCGTCGGGCTGAAGGGTGCTATCGCGAGATCACTCGAGAGAGAGTATCCAAAACTCGAGGCGCTCTACAAAGACATTCACGCCCATCCCGAAATCGCGTTTCAGGAGGAGAAGACGGCAGCCAAGTTAGCTGCCGAAATGCGGGCTCTGGACTTCCAGGTGACGGAGCACGTCGGCAAAACCGGGCTGGTTGCGATCTACGGGAATGGCGAAGGTCCCACAATCATGGTGCGCACCGAACTCGATGCGCTGCCAATAGAGGAGAAGACCGGGCTTGCTTACGCCAGCCACGACAAGACGACCTGGCAAGGGCGTGAAACCTTCGTGGCCCACAGTTGCGGCCATGACATTCACATGGCGAGCTGGGTGGGGACGGCCAAAACGCTGATCGGCTTGAAAGATCGCTGGCGCGGTACGCTGATGTTCGTAGCCCAACCGGCAGAAGAGATCGGTGCGGGGGCCAGGGCGATGTTGATAGACGGTCTGTTCACGCGATTTCCAAAGCCCGATTTCGGCTTTGCTTTGCACGCGAATGGCGGGTTCGCCTATGGCAGCGTACTCTATAACGTGGGGGTAGGCTCCTCGAGTTCGGACGGACTCTATATCAGCTTCCGCGGCCGCGGCGGTCACGGAGCGGTGCCGCAGGCAACGATCGACCCGGTGATGATGGCCGCACGCTTCGTCGTCGACGTTCAGAGTGTGATCAGCCGCGAAAAGGACCCGACCGAATTTGGCGTTGTCAGCATGGGCTCGATCCACGGCGGCACTGGAGCAAACATCATTCCGGAGGATGTGGTGCTGCTGGGCACGATCAGGAGCTTCAAGCCGGAGGTGCGCGCCAAGATGCTTGAGGGTATCGTGCGGACCGCAAAGGCGATCGCCGCCATGTCGAATGCGCCTGAACCGGTGATCAGGATCACCGAGGGCCCCAAGGCCGTGATCAACGATCCGGGCGTGCTTGGCACCGCGGAGAAGGTGCTGAGAGCGGCGTTCGGCGATAAGCTCAAGCTCGTGCCGCCCGTCACGCCTAGCGAGGATTATTCGGAGTTCATCAGCTCTGGCGTGCCCTCGATGTTCTTCAGAATCGGCGTCTACGAGCCGGAGCGCGTGGCCGCCGCCCGCGAGGGCGAAGGCCCGCAGCTCCCGCCCAATCACTCGCCTTTGTTCGCGCCAGTACCGAGACCAACAATCGAGACCGGGATTGAGGCCATGACTCTCGCCGTGTTGAGCGTATTTGACGAGCACGCGCGAAAGAAGGAGTAGGTAAAATAAGCGTCTGCGAACGCCCAATCGCCGCACCGGCACTGTTTGTCAGCGTCGGTGAGGTGATCGGATCGGACGCTATTGCCGCAATACAGGAGTCCGCTACTGGCCCCAACTCTGACGTCGGGTGAGGCCGGCTTCTGCGCGGCTATCGGGAGCACAGCGGACCTCATTCGCGTTCCAGGTGCGGCGCGGGTTCATGAGGACGCGCCCCAGACGGTGATCGCGATTTTTCTTTGTACGGGTACGGATGCGCTGAGTTGAACGCTAGCCCTGGGCCTCGGCCCGTAACCTTTGGCCCCGTCAACTCCCGACGCCGCCGACCAGACGCGGGCGGCGATTTGCGAGCGGCTTCGCCGCGGGCAGGGCGCGCAGCCATGCCCGAAAACTCACGATCTCCGGACAGTCCGCGGTCCCTTCTGGCGCAACCAGCCAATCACCCGGACCCGATCCTTCATTGATCCGTTCGCAGCGATAGCCCGGATGGTGGCTCACCCCGCGGGTGATCAGCACGTCGACCTTCCCCTCGACGAGCTCGTGCAGGCCAGCAGGCTGCAGCACGCGCAAACCGATCTCCGCATGTGCGCTGCGAAACGCCGCAAGCTCGAGGCGACGCAGGTCGTAACTGCCGTGGACCCCCACTTGCAGCAGCACCGCACCTGCTGGTTTCAACTGCGAGGTCGCCTCGGCGATGTGGCGAAAGCCTTCGGAGATTCCGGGCAGATAGGCCTGGCCGGCCTCGGTGAGGATGAGCTGCTTGTGCAGTCGCTCGAACAGCTGCACGCCGAGGCGCGCCTCCAGCGCTTTCACCTGCTGCCCCACGGCCGCAGGCGTGACGTGCAGTTCGTGCGCGGCCAGCTTGAAGCTGAGATGGCGCGCGGCGGCCTCGAAGGCGCGGAGCGCGTTGAGCGGGGGAAGGGCGTAGGTCATCGCAACGGCACTTTGACACCGATAGGCCGCGGGCTTGCAATAGATTTCCTTGCGCTGAACCGCAGCAATGATGCTTTGCACAAGGGTGATGCCGCCGGATAGCCTTGACCCGCAAATCCGGAGAAACGCCATGTCGCCAGCTCACATCGTCAGCTACAATCCCGCAACGGTTCACCCGCCCGCCGGCGGCTACAGCATGGGCCTCGAGCTGAAGCAGCATCGCCGCCTGCTGTTCATCAGCGGCCAGGTGCCTGAAAAGTCCGACGGCACCGTGCCCGACGGCTTCGAGGCGCAATGCGAGCAGGCCTGGCGCAACGTCAGGGAGGTGCTCGCCGCGGCAGGTCTCGGCGTCGAGCACCTGGTCAAGGTCACGACGTTCCTGACGGATCGCAGTCAGGTCGTTACCAACCGCGCCATTCGCCGCGCCATGCTCGGGGAGCACCAGCCGGCACTGACCGTCGTGGTCGTCGAGACCGTCGACGGCAAGTGGCTGCTGGAGATCGAGGCGATCGCCGCGGAATGAGGCGGCGCCGTCGAAGTTGCAAATGAGCCAATCATATCGGGTGTCCGATGGCTGAGATCCATCCGTTCTACCAGACGCACCGGCAAGCCATGGAAGCCGCCTGCGCGAGCGACTAGACCTTGCCGAAGCGATGCTCCGCGAGCGCACGCATGTCTCCGATATCGCCGCATTCAGGCAGGAGGTGATGGACGAATTCGAGATCGTCCTCACCCAGATGCCCTATGTCGGCGGCGCGGCAAGCCGCATGAGTGACTTCTTCATGCGCCTGACCGGCTTCATGGCCATCAGTCGGGTGCTCCGTCGCCACGGCGTGCCGGTGCCCGTGATCGGCGAGATCGAGCGGGAAACCTACAAGGCGCAGCTGCTGATGAAACCCGAAGCCGAGCGTCTCGCCGCGGGGCGTCAATTCATGTCACGGGAGAACCAGGCCTTGATGCGCGAGCAGGCGGCAAGAAGCGTAACAAAAGCCCACCAAGCGGAGTTTCCGGAAGACTTCGTCTATGATTTCGTCGAGCCGGGTCCAAAAGACAGCTTCGAGTTCGGCATCGACTACAAGGCCTGCGGCTTCTGCAAGCTCGCGGCGCGCCGCGGCGACAAAGAGATCCTGCCGACCATCTGCGGCCTCGACTTCGTCGCCTACGCCACGCGAGGCATCCGCCTGGAACGGACCCAGACGCTGGCGGGCGGCGCCAGCCACTGCAATTTCCGGTTTTCGCGGTTGTCGCCGGAGGGCGAGGCTGGGAGTTAGACCGCACCCGCTGACCCGCGATAGAGCGGAATGGCTTTAGGTCGAGCCGTTTGCCACGGGCTCGGTGCAACCTCTCTCGCTTGCGGGAGAGGTCGGCGCAAAGCGCCGGGTGAGGGCTTTCTCCTCTTGGGGATTGTCCCATTGCGGAAGCAGCCCTCTCCCCAACCCTCTCCCGCAAGCGGGAGAGGGAGCGCACCTCTGTCGTTGCGATCGAGCCTCATTTCATCGCGCCTTAGGTAGATCCCTGATCGCCGTTCTGCTCGCAATGACGGGGGATGCACCGGCCTTTCGAAGCCGGCTGCCGATGATGACATCATGCCCCTGTTTTGCCCGACGAGTCAAATCGACTTCGCCAAATCGTAAGTTTACGATGCCGCCGGCAAGTCATTGATTTCGCTGGCCCCGGCTACTGTGCATGGGGTTGTTTTCGCAGTTTTTGTTTTTGCGGCCGTCTACTCCGCCGCTTTCTCCCTCAAGCGCTGCGCGTAGACATTGATGACCAGCGCGGCCAAGAGGATCAGGCCGCGGATCAGGATTTTCAGGAAGCTGTCGATGTTGACGTGGTCGAGGCCGTTGTTGAGGACGCCGAGCACGAACAGCCCGACGATGGTGTTGCCGATGCCGCCGCGGCCGCCGAACAGGCTGGTGCCGCCGACGACGACGGCGGCGATGGAGTCGAGCAGGTAGGTGTCGAACTCGTTCTGTTGCGCGCTGCCGAAATGGGCAACGCCCAGCATGCCGCCGATCCCTGCGCACACCGCCGAGATCACCATGACCGCACCGAGGATCAGCTTGACGTTGAGACCCGAATATTCCGCCGCTTCGCGATTGCCCCCGACCATGTAAACGTACCGGCCGAAGCGCGTGTAGGTCAGCACCAGATGGCCGCCGAGCAGCATGATGGCGGCGACGATGACGATCCAGGGGATGCCGCCGATCGAGCCCGAACCGAGCGTCGTGATCAGGCTCGGCACCTTGTAGGCGATCTGGCCGCGCACCAAGAGCGCGGAGATGCCGGCGGCGATCTGCATCATCGCCAGCGTCATGATGAAGGAGGGGATGCCGATCACGGTCAGCCCCAGCGCATTGACGAGGCCGAGCAGGGCGCAGAGCAGGATCGACAGGATGATCGCGACCGCGCCGGGCAGGGGGATGTTGGCGATGTTGACGTAGGATTCCTGCAGCGTGAAGTAGGCGACCGCAATGCCGGTGACGTTGGCGATGCTGGCGATCGACAGGTCGATCTCGGCGCACAGGATCACGAAGGTGAGGCCGACGGCGATGATGCCCGTGACCGACACCTGCGTCAGGATATTGCCGAGATTGTCGAGCGTCGCGAAGGAGGGGCTGGCGAAGGCGAAGAAGGCGGAGAGGAAGATCAGCGTCAGGAACGGCGCGATGTTGCGCATCTGCGAGCGAAGGAAGGGCGCAAGGCCCCGCGCCCGATGAGCTCCCGCAAAAGCCGTCTCACTGCTCGCCATTGTGCGTCTCCGTCACGCCGCCTCCAGCAGGCGGTCCTTGCTGACCGGCTCGTTCCTGAATTCCCGCACCAAGGCGCCGCGCTTGAGCACGAGGATGCGGTCGGCCAGCGACAGCACCGTTTCCGGCTCGGTCGACAGCACGATGATCGCGAGCCCCCTGGCGCGGAGGTCGCGAACGATGTTGATGACGTCGTTCTTGGCGCCGACATCCATGCCGCGGGTCGGCTCGCACAGCACCAGGAGCTTTGGTGGGTAGGTGAGCCATTTCGCCAGCGCGACCTTCTGCTGGTTGCCGCCCGAGAGCATGCCGAGATCGAGGCCGACCACGGGCGGCCGGATCTGCAGCTGATCGACCTGGCGCTTGGCGATGTCGCGCTCCTGCGCCGGCTTGAGCAGCAGGGACGAGATGCGGTCGAGAATGCTGATCGAGATGTTCTTGTAGACCGGCTCCTGGTGAAACAGCATGTCGCGCCGGCTCTCCGGCACCAGCGCCACGCCGGCGCGCCGCGCCGCCGCCGTGCTGGCGAAGGTCGTTGGCGCGCCCTCGACGGCGAGGGTGCCGCTGTCCGGCCTCAGCTTGCCGAACAGGATGCGCGACAGCTCCTGCTGGCCGCACCCCATGAAGCCGTAGATGCCGAGCACCTCGCCGGCGCGAGCCTCGAACGAGACGTCCTGAAGGCTGCGGGACAGCGATAGCTGGTCGACCCTAAGAACGACCTTGCTGTCGCTCGGCTGCGGCAGCATCAGATCGTCAGTGTAGCTATGCTCGAGCACCTCGCCGCCGCGGCCGATCATGGCCTCGATCAGCGCGCCCTTGCTGGTCGCAGCGCTCGCGGTCTCCGCCACCTTCCGCCCGTTGCGGAACACGGTCACCGTGTCGGACACGCGCAGGATGTCCTCGATGAAATGCGAGATGAAGACGATTGCAGTGCCTTCCTCGCGCAGCCGCCGGAGCGTTGCGAAGAGCCGCTCGACCTCGGGCGGGGAGAGGGCAGAGGTCGGCTCGTCCAGGATGACGATGCGGGCGCCGGAGAACAGCACGCGGGCGATCTCGATCAGTTGCTGCAGTCCGATCGGGAGGTCGCCGAGCCGCGCCATCGGGTCGACGTCGATGCCGAAGCGGGCGAGCTGCTCGCCCGCCTCGCGCGCCATCCGCCGCCACTGCACGAGGCCGAGCGCGTTGGTCGGCTGGTTGCCGAGGAAGACGTTCTCCGCGACCGTGAGGTCGGGCGCAACGCTGAGCTCCTGATGCACCATGGCGATGCCGGCGGCGTGCGCATCCCGCGCCGAGCGGAAATGCATCTCCTGGCCGTCGACCAGGAAGCGGCCGGAGAACTCGGTGTGCACGCCGGCGATGATCTTCATCAGCGTGCTTTTTCCGGCGCCGTTCTCGCCGACGAGACCGTGGATCTCGCCGGGATAAAGCGCGAAGTCGACACCACGAAGCGCTTCGACGCCGCCGAAGCTCTTCGTGATGCCCTCGAGTTCCAGGATAGGCTGTTGTCCCGCAGTCATGAAAGTTCAGATCTGGAGACTCAGATCAGGAAGTGATCCTGCATCCACTGCATCCCGGCGGCGTTGGCCTTGGTCACGACCGGGCCGTCGGTGACGACGTTCTTCGGGATTCCCTGTCCGCTCTTCTCGCCGCCGACCACGGCCGATACGCCTGCAATGATGGCGCCGCCATGGATGCGGCAGGAGGGATTGCGGACGGTCGCGAACATGCGGCCTTCGCTCACCGCCTGGATCGCCGGCGGCATGGCGTCGACGCCGCCGATCAGGATGTTGGTGCGACCGCGCGCCTTCATGATGTTGGCCGCCGCAAGCGCCATGTCGTCATTGTGGAAGAACGCCGCGTCGATCTGCGGATATTTCGTCAGGTACGTTTCCCACAGACGCGCCGTCTTGGAGACGTCCCAGTCGGCCGGCTGCGTGTCGAGCACCTCGATGTTCGGAAATTGCTTCACGACGGAGTTGAAGCCCTTGGCTCTTCCTTGCGCGCCGGTATGTCCGAGCGCGCCCTGGGTCATGATGATCTTGCCCTTGCCGCCCATCGCGTTGCACAGCGCCTGGGTTACCGAGGCGCCCATGAACTCGTTGTCGGGAGCGAGGAAGGAGTGGACGTTGATCTGATCGAGAGGCGCGATCAGCGTGTCCATGTCGATCACGGGCGTGCCGGCGTCGATCATCTTCTGAACCGGCTGGGTCAGGGTGCCGATGCCGAAGGCCTGGATCGCGACGAAGTCCCATTTCTGCGAGGCCATGTTGTCGATCGCGGCGCGCTGCTTGACCGCATCGAGCTGGCCGTCGAACCAGGTCACTTCGACGTTGAACAGCTTGCCCCAGAATTCCGCCGCCTGCTTTCCTTGCGCGCACCAGGTGGCCTGGAGGCCCGCGTTGGAGAAGGCCGCCTTCAGCGGTTTTTCGCTGCGTCCGACTTCGGCCGCAAGTGCGGGGTTTATGCCCATGCTGCCGAAGAGGGCAGCCCCGGCGCCGGCGGTCGCGGCCGCCTGTAGAAGATCGCGCCTCGTCGTCGAGAAATCTTTCGTCCCGGACATCGCTCGCTCCCATATATATTTTGTCGTCGGCGCGTCATTGCTTGCGCGACCGATGTCCGAAAGTCTCTCACAAGAGTTGTTGGCACTCAATCTGCAATCAACCGCGAGACAGGCGTCGCATCAGCCGGGAGTGTCCGCTGCGCGTCACCGCGAGGTCGAGCATCGCGCGCGCGTCGATCCCTGCGCGAGCGCAATGCCCCGCGCGCGCAATGCTCGGCTACGATGACTGCTCGATGTGGTCGGAAGAAGCGTTCATCGGCCGTGCACGCAAAAAAAGAGCGGGGCCCTGGCCCCGCTCAAAAATTGTGTCGACCCTATTATCCCCGATTCTAAGATTTGCTCTTGATTGACGGGGCGACGCTGCGTTTTGCGCGCCAGGGGCTCCTCCCGAGACTTGGACCACCAGGCCTCGACCTCACGGTCAGCGCCTGAGCAAGAGGATGCTAGATCAACTTTTCTCACTTGTCATCATTTTCAGCAACGAATGTTCAAAATTCGAGCAGCTGACGAAATGATCGAGCTTTTAGCCATATAACCATATGACAAATATAAGAAATTTGTGGACAGGCGGGGGGGGTCTCCCTGCCTCAAATGCCGGACCGACGGCGGTGGCACACGCCGACCACAGCTTTCGAGAAAGCTGCGCTGGGCCAAGAAGGCGGCGGAACTGACCTCGACTCGGCCCCGGCCGCAGTGTTTAGTTGCCGGTCGAGCGAACGGTTTCGGCGGATGCGCGCACGGCTACAAAAATACTTGCCCTTGGTCCTGCTCGCCCTGGTGATGCAGGTGCTGGCGCCGATTGCCGCCTGCTGGGCGACGGGCGAGGCCGTGTCCGATCCGTTGTCCGCAGCCGTCATCTGCCACAGTGTAGGCGAGCAGGGCGGTCTGAATGATCAGTCGGGCACGCCGACCGCGCATGTCGGCGCTTGTGCGCTGTGCTGCCTGGCGCATGCCGGCGCCTCGCTGGATTCGCCGCCGCAGGTTGCGCTCGCCATTCCCGCCCGCGACGCTGGCCGGGTGGTGTGGCGTCCCGCTGAGGTCCCCGCCGTCGCCCTTCATGAGGGCTCGAGCGGCCAGGCCCGCGCACCGCCTCGAATTTCCTGACGTACTGACGAACTTTGCCCCGGTGCGCTTGTTGGCGCACGACGGGCATCTTGCAACAGACCGGCTGGTGCGCCGGTATCAGGAATTGGCTCATGCCTTGTTTTCGTTCTTTGCAGAGCGCGCGTGCGCGCGCGATTCTACTTGCCTCCGCATCCATTCTGGCGTTTCCACAGGCTGTGCGGGCGCAGCTGAATCGGCCGGAACTTCCCCCGGTGACGGTTGAAGCGCCTTCTGAAAAGCGCGTGTCAGTGCCGCGTCCAAAGCGCGATGCAGTGCGGCCTGAGCGTGTTGCGCGGGACCTGCGCACGACTCCGCAGCCGACCGCGAGCGCTCAGGGGACGGGCATTCCAGGCGCCCTGACCGTGCTGACCGCGCAACAAGCGCTCGCGGAAATCAACCAGACGCCGGGCAGTGTGGCGCTCGTATCGGCCGACGCCTACCGCAATTCGACCCCCTCGAACACAATCAAGGACATTCTGGACTACGTGCCCGGCGTGTTCGCCCAGCCCAAATGGGGCGACGACACGCGTCTTTCGATTCGCGGCTCGGGCCTGTCGCGCAATTTCCATCTGCGCGGCGTGCAGCTCTACATGGACGGCATTCCGATCAACACTGCGGACGGCTATGGCGATTTCCAGGAGATTGATCCGACGGCCTACAAATACGTCGAAGTCTACAAAGGCGGGAACGCGCTCCAGTTCGGCGCGAACTCGCTCGGAGGTGCCATCAATTTCGTGACGCCGACGGGCCGCGACGCGTTGCCGAATGGCGTGTCGCTCGATGTCGGAGGGTTTGGCTTCAAGCGCCTTCAGGCGAACACAGGAGGCGTGAACGGGCCTTGGGATGGTTTCGTGACCGCTTCGACGCAGTCCGCGGACGGGTTTCGCGATCACAGCTTCGGGTCGAGCAACCGCTTGAGCGGCAATGTCGGCTATCAGTTCTCCCCGGACGTTGAGACGCGGTTTTACCTCAACGCCAATGAGGTGCGGCAACGGATTCCTGGTACTGTGACTAGGACGTCTGCCCTGACCAATCCGGAGGCTGCCGCGCCGGCAAACGTTGCAATGGATCAGCAGCGCAACATCGAGACCGTCAGGCTGGCGAACAAGACGGCGGTGCGGTTCGATGACACCAAAGTTGAATTTGGCGCTTTCGGGGTCGACCGCCATCTGATGCATCCGATTTTCCAGTGGCTGGACTACCGTTACAAGGACTACGGCGGCTTTGTGAAGGTCACAGACGAGCGCACGATCGGAGGCTTCCGCAACAGACTGGTCGCTGGTGTCAACGTATTGAACGGCAGCATCGACAACCAGCAATTCGCCAACATCGCCGGGCAAAAGGGCGCACTGCTGTCGTCGTCGATCGATCGCTCGGAAAATGCCTCCGTCTATATCGAGGACAGCTTCTACTTCCTTCCGAACGTCGCGGTCGTCGGCGGCACGCAGTTTCTGTACGCAACCCGCAATCGGCAGGATCGCTTCCTGAGCGATGGAGATCAATCAGGGGCAACGCGCTTCAATCTATGGTCACCCAAGGGCGGGCTGCTGTGGCAAATCGATCCAGGCTGGCAGGCCTTCGCCAATGTGTCGCGGAGCGCCGAGGTGCCGAGCTTCGGTGAGAGCGCGAACGGTCCCGGCATTCCGACGATTCCGTTCACCAGCATCCGTCCCCAGATCGCGACCACCTACGAAATCGGAACGCGCATGAGGCGGCCGGACTATGCGTGGGAGCTCGCCGCCTATCGCGCCAACATTCGCGACGAGCTCCTATGCCTCTACAGCGCCTTCGGCAATTGCAATGTGACCAACGCAGACCGCTCCATTCATCAGGGCGTCGAGGCGGGGGCGGGGGCCGCAATCTTCCGCGAGATCTTCGTGAGCGGATCTGCGCCGGACAAGATTTGGCTCAACGTCGCCTATACGTTCAATGACTTCCGTTTCGACAACGATCCGACCTTTGGAAACAACAAATTGCCGGGAGCCCCGACCCACTATTTGCGCGCGGAGCTGCTCTACAAGCACCCGACCGGTCTCTACTTCGGTCCCAATGTCGAATGGGTACCCCAGGCGTATTTCGTCGACAGCATGAACACGCTGACGACGGAGCCCTACGCGCTGCTCGGCGTGAAGGCAGGGTTCGATAATGGCGGCCCGCTGTCCGGCTACATCGAGGGGCGCAATCTCACCAACAAGACCTACATTGCCAGCGCGAGCATCATTGATCGAGCGACGGCAACGTCGCCCTTGTTCGAGCCGGGTACTGGGAGGGCAGTGTACGTCGGAATGAGGTATCGATGGTGAGGCTTGCACATCACTTGCCGCCGAATCCGCCCTGCGGGAGGCGATCAGGAGAGTCCGAATGACTATGAACAAGGGAATCGCCATGAAGAAAACGAAGCTTGCTCTTCTCACAATTTCGCTGCTGCTCACTGGTTGTGCCGTTGCATCGGCCGACGACGTCAAGGCCGGCGATCTCGTCATTTCGCAGGCCTGGAGCCGGGCAACGCCGGGCGGCGCCAAGGTGGCCGGCGGCTATCTGATCATCGAGAACAAGGGAACGGCGCCCGACAGGCTGGTCAGCGTTTCCGCGGATATCGCCGGCAAGGCCGAGGTCCACGAGATGGCGATGGACAATGGTGTGATGAAGATGCGTCCGCTCGACAAAGGGCTTGTCATCGACGCCGGCAAGACCGTGAAGCTTGCTCCCGGCGGCAGTCACTTGATGCTCCAGGAGCTGAAAGGCCCGCTCAAGCAGGGCGACAAGGTGCCGGTGACGCTTCAGTTCGAAAAGGCCGGCAAGGTCGCGGTGTCCCTCGACGTGCAGGGCGTCGGCGCTCAGGCCCCCGGCGACGGCGGACATTCCGGTCACATGGAAATGAAGAAGATGCCTGATCATTCCGGAATGAAGATGTGATGCAGAGGATCAAGTCTCCCATGACCACTCGCCGGAATTTTACGGGCCTTGCGCTCGCGATGGTTGCGTTGCTCTCGGTAGCCGCCACGCCGCTTGCAGCGGCGACCGACGACGACAGCTTCTTCACACATCTCCACACCGAGAAGGCGATGGCCAATGTCACGGTATCGCCGGGCCGAGCTGGCCCGGTCGAGATCGTCATCCAGCTCGAAACCACGGACGAGACGCCGCTCTCGGCCGAAGCCGTGTCGGTGACGCTGGTGCATACGCAGACAGGCAGGAAGCTCGCACCCGTGCAGGCGTCTCGCGATAGCGAGGACGGCTGGCACGCGAAGGTCGCGCAATTGACGCCCGGACGCTGGATGCTGGGCCTCGGGATATCGATCTCGAAGGCCGATCATGTCAACGTTGAATCGCCGATCCTGATCAAGTGATCTTCTCGAAGAGGCCGAACATGTCGAAGAGATCCTGTCTGATCCTCGCTGCCACGCTCGCCGCATCGCCGGCGGCGGCGCACGTCACGCTCGAGACGAAGCAGGCGGCCGTCGGCTCGTACTACAAGGCCGTATTCGCCGTGCCGCATGGCTGCGCGGGCTCGCCCACCGTGAAGCTCCGCGTGCAGATCCCGGAAGGGGTGATCGCGGTGAAGCCGATGCCGAAGGCTGGCTGGACTGTCGATGTGCTCGAGGGCAAATATGCCAGCGAGTACGATTTTCACGGCAGCAAGCTCTCCTCCGGCGTCAAGGAGGTGACATGGTCCGGCGGGAAGCTGCCGGACAGGTACTATGACGAGTTCGTCATGCAGACGATGCTGACCGACGTGCTCAAGCCGAACACGATCCTGTATTTCCCCGTCGTGCAGGAATGCGAATCCGGCATTAGCCGCTGGATCGAAATCCCAGCGGAGGGCGCACCGCATTCGCATGAGAGCAAGTCGCCGGCCCCGGGTGTGAAGCTCATGCCAAAACCCTGATGCGCCTGCTCGCCGCGCTCACGACGCTGCTCCTCGTTGCCGGTTTTGCGACCGGCGCATCGGCCCATGCGGCGCTGATCTCGGTGACGCCCGCAAGCGGCAGCATTCTTGCGAGCGCACCAAAGGCCCTGGAGCTGCGTTTCAACGAAACGGTTACGCCAGGTGCAATCCGGCTGATCGACGGCGCGGGCAGGGCGCGGGACGATGCGCGCGTCAGCGCATCGGGTGAGGCGATCTCGATCGCGATGCCGCCGGACCTGCCGCAGGGCACGGCGGTGGTCAGCTATCGCGTCATTTCGCAGGACGGTCATCCGGTCGCGGGCTCCGTGATCTTCTCGATCGGTACGCCGACGGCGACGCAGCCGCCCGCGAGCGCGGATGCCGGCCTGAAGGTTCTGATCTGGCTGACGCGGATCGGCCTCTATCTCGGGCTTTTCGTCGGCGTCGGCGGCGCGCTCTTTGTGCAATGGATGGCGCGGTCGCTCACGGGCATGGTCGCGCCGGGCGTCGCGCTCGCCATTGGTGTGCCGAGCGCCCTCATTTCACTCGGTGCGCTGGGCCTCGATCTGCTCGGATTGCCGCTCCCGGCGGTTGCGACGACTGCTCCCTGGAAGGTCGCGTTCGCGACCAGCGCGGGTCCGGCCATGCTGGTGGCGATCGCCGCGATGCTGTTTGCATTGATGGCCCTGCGCAACGCCGGTTATGCGCGCTCACTTGCGATCCTCGCATTCATCGGCGTCGGCTTGTCGCTCGCGATGACCGGACACGCCGCAACCGCGCCGCCGGAAATGTTGATGCGTCCGGCGATCTTCCTCCACGGCGTCGGCGTCGCGTTCTGGATCGGCGCGCTGGCGCCGCTCGCAGCGCTTGTGTCGATGTCGCCGGACAAGGCCTTGCCGATCGTGAACCGCTTCTCCCGGATCGCCGTGCCGATGGTCGGCCTCCTCGCATTGAGCGGCCTTGCGCTCGCGATCGTCCAGCTCGAAAAGCCCGCGGCGCTGATCGAGACCTGGTACGGTCTCGTTCTTCTCGCCAAGCTCGCACTGGTGCTCCTGCTGGTCACACTCGCAGCGCTCAACCGCTTCTGTTTCACCCCGGCGCTGGAGAGAGGGCGCGCAGCCGCCCTCAAGCGCTCGATCGTGTTCGAAGGCGCGATCGCTGTTGCCATCTTCGCCCTCGTCGCCGGCTGGCGCTTCACGCCGCCGCCTCGGACCCTTGTTCCCGAGACGCCCTTGGCGATCCACATCCATACCGACAAGGCGATGTTCCAGGTGCTGGTCTCGCCCGGCAAGGCGGGGATCGACGATTTCGTGCTCCAGCTCATGACCGGCGGGGGCACGCTGCTGGAGGCCAAGGAGGTGACACTCACTCTGAGCCTGCCCGAGCGCGGCATCGAGCCGATGGAGCAGGGTGCCTCGCTCGGGCCGGACCACTACTGGCATGTCCGCAAGGTAGAGCTTCCTTTCGCCGGACGCTGGCGCGTGCGGATCGATGCGCTTGTGACTGATTTCGAGAAGATCACGCTGGAGGACGAGCTCGAGCTGGCGCCGCCCTAAGCTTGCCGAGTTTGCGGCGCATGCTGAACTTCGAGCTGAACCTGAAGTCGACGGAAAAATGACAAGGAATTTCGCCGCGTTAGCGGCTTTTCCTCATTCCCGGTCTTGTGTTTTTGCTCCCAATCCGGTTTCACTGCAGCCGATCACTGATTCCCAGAGTATTACCATGCGGTTGTCGCGTTTCTTTCTGCCCATTCTGAAGGAAAATCCGAAAGAGGCGGAGATCGTCTCGCATCGCCTGATGCTGCGCGCCGGCATGATCCGGCAGGAGGCCGCCGGCATCTATGCCTGGCTGCCGCTCGGCTTCCGCGTGCTCAAGAAGATCGAGCAGATCGTGCGCGAGGAGCAGGACCGGTCCGGCGCGATCGAGGTTTTGATGCCGACACTCCAGCTCGCCGACCTCTGGCGCGAGAGCGGTCGCTATGATGCCTATGGACCGGAGATGCTGCGCATTGCCGACCGGCACAAGCGCGAGCTGCTGTACGGGCCGACCAATGAGGAAATGATCACCGAGATCTTCCGCGCCTATGTGAAGTCCTACAAGAACCTGCCGCTGAATCTCTATCATATCCAATGGAAATTCCGCGACGAGCAGCGCCCGCGCTTCGGCGTGATGCGCGGCCGCGAGTTCCTGATGAAGGACGCCTATTCCTTCGACCTCAACGAGGCCGCGGCACGCGTCGCCTACAACAAGATGTTCGTCGCCTATTTGCGCACCTTCGCGCGGATGGGACTGAAGGCGATTCCGATGCGCGCCGAGACCGGACCGATCGGGGGGGATCTCAGCCACGAGTTCATTGTGCTGGCAGAGACAGGTGAATCCGGCGTCTTCATCAATCGCGACGTGCTGGACCTGCCGGTGCCGGGCGAAGACGTCGATTATGACCGCGATCTGACGCCGATCATCAAGCAGTGGACCTCGCTCTATGCGGCGACTGAGGACGTCCACGACGCCGCGCGCTTCGAGCGGGAAGTGCCGGTGGATAAACGGGTCAACACCCGCGGCATCGAGGTCGGTCAGATCTTCTATTTCGGCACGAAATACTCCGAGCCGATGAAGGCGCTGGTGGCGGGCCCGGACGGCGTCGACGTGCCGATCCACGGCGGCTCCTATGGTGTCGGCGTCTCGCGCCTGGTCGGTGCCATCATCGAGGCCTGCCACGACGATGCCGGCATCAAATGGCCGGAGGCGGTGGCACCGTTCCGCGCGTCGATCCTCAACCTCAAGCAGGGCGATGCGGCCGTCGATGCGGCCTGCGAGAAGCTTTATGCCGAGCTCACGGCCAAGGGCGTCGACGTGCTCTACGACGACACCGACCAGCGCGCGGGCGCCAAGTTCGCCGCCGCGGACCTGATCGGAATCCCCTGGCAGATCATGATCGGGCCGAAGGGCCTCGCCGACGGCAAGGTCGAGATCAAGCGGCGCAGCGATGGTGCCCGCGAGACCATGTCGCCGGCGGACGCGGTCGCCCGGCTGGTCGGCTGAATATTGTTCATCGCCCGATATCGCGGCCGCCAATCCGGCCACAATTGACCCCGAATCATGGGATTATCGAGCGATGGATGAGACCATGACCGAGACCGTGCAAACCGCGCCTTTTGCGCCATTCGAGTGGATGCTGTCGGCGCGCTATCTGCGGGCGCGCCGCAAGGAGGGATTCATCTCGGTCATCGCCGGGTTCTCCTTTCTCGGCATCATGCTGGGCGTCGCGACGCTGATCATCGTCATGGCCGTGATGAACGGCTTCCGCAAAGAGCTGCTGGACAAGATCCTGGGGCTCAACGGCCACATCCTCGTTCAGCCGCTGGAATCGCCGCTGACCGACTGGAAGGACGTCGCCGAGCGCATCAGTCAGGTCGAGGGCATCCGCCTCGCGGCCCCCGTCGTGGATGGTCAGGCGCTGGCGTCATCGCCATGGAACGCCTCGGGCGTTCTGGTGCGAGGCATCCGGTCCGACGATCTCAACAACCTCACCTCGATCGCCAAGAACATCAAGCAGGGCTCGCTCGAAGGCTTCGACGACGGGCAGGGCGTCGCGATCGGCCGCCGCCTCGCCGACCAGCTATCGCTGCATGCCGGCGACAGCATCACGCTGGTGGCGCCGAAGGGCGCGGTGACGCCGATGGGCACGACGCCGCGGATCAAGCCGTACAAGATCGTCGCCGTGTTCGAGATCGGCATGTCCGAATACGATCTCGGCTTCGTGTTCATGCCGCTGGCCGAGGCGCAGGCCTATTTCAACCGCAGCAACGACGTGACCTCCATCGAGGTGTTCACCACCAATCCCGACAAGATCGACGCCTTCCGCAAAGCGGTGACGGAGGCTGCGGGCCGGCCGGTGTTCCTGGTCGATTGGCGGCAGCGCAACTCGACCTTCTTCAATGCGCTCCAGGTCGAGCGCAACGTCATGTTCCTGATCCTGACCATGATCGTGCTGGTCGCGGCGCTGAACATCGTGTCGGGCCTGATCATGCTGGTGAAGGACAAGGGCAGCGATATCGCGATCCTGCGCACGATGGGCGCCTCGCAAGGATCGATCATGCGGATCTTCCTGATCACGGGCGCTTCGATCGGCGTGGTCGGCACGCTGGTCGGCTTCTGCGTTGGCCTCGTGATCTGTCTCAACATCGAATCGATCAGGCAATTCCTGTCCTGGCTGACCAGCACCGAGCTGTTCTCGCCGGAACTCTACTTCCTGTCGAAATTGCCCGCAGAGATCGACATCGGCGAGACTACGGCGGTTGTCGTCATGGCGCTGACGCTGTCGTTCCTGGCGACGCTCTATCCGTCGTGGCGCGCCGCGCGGCTCGATCCCGTCGAAGCGCTCCGGTATGAGTGAGGGGCTGATGGAGCAGCAGCAGGGGGCCGAGGATGTACCGGTCATTTATCTCCATGAGATCAAGCGGCAGTACTTGCAGGGTGAGGTGCCGCTAACGATCCTCGACGGTGCCAAGCTGGCGCTGTGGGCCGGCCAGTCGGTCGCGCTGGTGGCGCCCTCGGGCTCCGGCAAGTCGACGCTGCTGCACATCGCGGGGCTGTTGGAAGCGCCCGACTCCGGCGAGGTCTATGTCTCGGGCGCGCCGACCTCGCAGCTGCCCGACATCGAGCGCACGCAGCTCCGCCGCACCGATATCGGCTTCGTCTACCAGTCGCACCGGCTGTTGCCGGAGTTCTCGGCGCTCGAGAATGTGATGCTGCCGCAGATGATCCGCGGCCTGAAGAAGTCCGAGAGCGTCAAGCGCGCCAAGGAGATCCTGGGCTATCTCGGCCTTGGCGATCGCATCACCCATCGCCCGGCCGAGCTGTCCGGCGGCGAGCAGCAGCGTGTCGCGATCGCACGTGCGGTCGCCAACGCGCCACGCGTGTTGTTTGCGGACGAGCCGACCGGCAATCTCGACCCAGGTACGGCCGAGCACGTGTTCCAGGCCCTGATGCAGCTGGTCAAGGCGACCCAGGTGTCGATGCTGATCGCGACCCACAACATGGAGCTCGCCGGCCGCATGGACCGGCGCGTCTCGCTGTCGCACGGCAAAGTGGTCGAGCTCGATTAAGCAAGTCAGCCGCAGGCTCGGTTCACCTCTCCCCAGCGGGGAGAGGTCGATTTGCGTCAGCCAATCGGATGAGGGGGACTGCCCAACGAAAGACCGTAAACCCTCACCCGGCGCGCGGGACGAACGCGCCGACCTCTCCCAAGGGAGCGGTGAGTTCCCGACGCCGCGCTGCTCGAGTCGAACTCAAAACTGCGAAAACAACCCCATGCACAGTAGCCAAGTGCTTGACGGGACTGACGAAAAAAACGGCGACGGCGCTCTGCCGCCGCCTCAGGGCTCAAGGCCGGATCACGGTCAATTTGAACGGTCCGCCATTCGCCGCGGCATGCGCTACCGCCTCGTTGGCATGCTCGAGGTCGAAGGCGGTGGTCTCGTACTCGTCGAGCCGCAGCAGCCCGGCGCGCACCAGCGCGATCAGGCGGCTCGCCGCATCCGGCGGATACATCCAGACGCCGTGGATGCTGATGCAGTTGCGCATGATCCAGGGGTAGGGCAGCTCGAGGCCGGCGCCGCCCGCCATGCCGACGCCGCCCATCAGCACGACGCGGCCATATGCGCGCACCGTCATGACCGCGGCCCGCACGACGGTCGGGCTCACCGAGGGCGGCATGATGTCGAACACGCAGTCGATCGGGCCTGATGCAGCGCGCTTCATGCGCTCGCGGTCGTCGTCCTCATTGCCGGTGAGCCTGACCGGCTTCACGCGGCTGCCGAAGCGGCGGACCAGGTCGGCGAGGATCTTTTCGTTGCGGCCAGGCGTGACCACGCAGGCGGCGCCCATCGCGAGCGCGACCGAGACGGCCGCGCTGCCGAAATTGCCGGTGGCGCCGTTCACCAGCACGGTCTCGCCAGGACGAAGGTTCGCAGCGAGGAAGCCGCCATAGGGCACCAGCAGCGTGCCCAGTGGGCACCAACGCGTCGCCTCCTCAGGCGTGATCGCGCCGAGCCGTTTGACGTTCTCGGTCGGCAGGCGCATCTGCTCGGCGAAGGAGCCGTGGCGAAAGTGCTTTTGCAGAGACATGCCGCCGGGCCCGGCGGCCGTCAGCCCTTGCAGGGCGATATCGGGCGCAACGGCGTCATCGCGCGAGCGCACCGTCGGATCACAGAACACCCAGTCGCCGGTCGCCAGCTTGGTCGCGTCCGGGCCGATCGCGCGCACCCGGCCAATGCCGCCGGGGCCCGGGATGACCGGCAAGTCGAGTGCGTAATTGCGCTCCCCGCTGAAGACCTCGTTCATGTAGGAGAGCACGCGCGTGGCGACGACATCGACGATGACCTCGCCGGTGCCGAGCACCGGTTCGGGGACATCTTCGATCACCAATGGCGAGCCGAAGGATTTGAGCACGGCAGCTTTCATGATGTTCACCTCAAAGTCGGGTGAAGCCGATATGCACCGCCTTGGAGAGGCCAGGAAGGCCTGGTATTATCCTAGTATTCCCAGGGCCCTCCATTGCGGGAGCGACATCGATGGCCGACCCACGCCGCGTCGAATTCGGCGATTTCCTCAGGTCCCGCCGCGAAAAGCTGTCGCCGAAGACCGTGGGCCTTCCGGCGGGGCGCCGCCGGCGCACTACAGGCCTGCGGCGCGAGGAGGTCGCGCAGCTCGCCGGCATTGGGGTCGACTGGTACATCCGCCTCGAACAGGGCCGTACCGTCAGCCCGTCGGTCACCACCATCGATGCGCTGGCCCGCGCGCTGCGGCTCAGCAAGACCGAGCATGCGCACCTCAAGGATCTCGCGCGCGACGGCGACAGGCGTCCGTTCACCCGCGAGGTGGTGCCGCCGCCCATTCTGCGCCTGGTCGAGAGCCTGCCGCATCCGGCCTACATCACCGGACGGCGCTGGGACGTGCTGGCCTGGAATGAAGCCGCAGAAGAGATCTTTGCATTCGGCCGGCTGCCGGAGGACGATCGCAACACGCTGCTGTTGATGATGACCAACAAGCAGACGCGAAAATCCTACGGCGCGGGCTGGGCCGATGTCGCAAGGCGCATGGTCGCGATGTTTCGCGCCACCCACGATGTCTGGGCCGGCGATCCCGCCTTTGCGGAATTGCTGACGCGCTTGCGCGAAGGTAGTCCCGAATTCGTCAAATGGTGGGGCGCCCACGAGGTGCACGGCACCTTGTCGGGCCGCAAGACCATCACCCATCCGACCAAGGGCGTGCTGCATTTCGAGCACACGAGTTTTCAGGCCAACGACGACGCCGCGCTGAGGCTCGTGATCTATACGCCGGTGTGATCGCGCGCGGGAACTCGCGTCAGCATTTGAACGCGGAGCCGTACCGCCCGCGGCGAAAGGGGCTCTTGCCAATTTAAGACCATTCGGTCTATATATCTACATATGCGCAGCCAGTCTCCCGTGCAGATTCCCCGTGGCCGTCCCCGAACGTTCGACACCGAAGCTGCTGTCGAACGCGCGATGAATGTGTTCTGGTCGCGCGGCTATCACGCCACGGCGCTCCCGGACCTTCTTCGAGCGACCAAGCTCTCGCGCGGCAGCCTTTACGCCGCCTTCGGCGACAAGCATTCGCTCTTTCTGCGTGCACTTGATCGTTACATTGCCGATGCCATCGATCGCATGGACGTCGAATTTGCCCCTGAGAGAGAGCCGGTCGACGGCTTGCGGGCCTATTTCGCCGGTTACGTCGAGCGCAACAGCGGGGCCAATGGCCGGCGCGGATGCCTGCTGGTCGCCACAGCCATGGAACTGGCCGGCCGTGATGCCGAGGTCGACCGTCGCATCGGGAGCTTTTTCAGAGCCATGGAGGCTCGCTTGGTCGATGCCCTGTCCCGTGCGAAGGCAGCGGGCAGATTGGCCGATGGCGTCGAGCCTGCGAGTGCCGCCCGCATTATCGTCTGTTTCGTCGAGGGCATGCGGGTGGTCGGTAAAACGGCTCCGGCACGGATGATTTCGCAAGCCACCGTCGACGCTTTGCTCGATCGCTTTATCAGGTAGGCAGACCATGGACGTTTCCGCTGCTCGCAGGCCTATATCTGGACCGAGTAGTCTTGAAAAGAACGGCGCCATGTCGGCCATCCAGATCGTCTGCGCCGTGGCCGTTCCGTTGCTCTGGGGCTATCAGTTCGTGGTCATCAAGGTCGGCGTGACGGAGTTTCCGCCGCTCTTCTTCCTCGCGCTGCGCTTTCTGGCCATCGCGCTGCTGCTTGTTCCATTCGTTGGGCAGCCTGCGCGACAACAGTTCGGTCCCGTCGCAGCCATTTCGCTTTTCCTGGGCGGACTGAATTTCGGTCTCTTCTATGTTGGCCTTGGGCTCGGCTCGGGAAGCCTGTCGGCCGTCGCATACCAACTCGCCCCGCCTTTCACCGTCCTGTTGGCCTGGCCGCTGCTGTCGGAAAAGCCGTCGCTCGCCACATCCGCCGGCGTCGTGATCGCATTCGCCGGTGTGGCGGTGCTGGCCGCGGGACCCGGCTTGTCCGCAAATACCCTTCCGCTGCTGCTTGTGGTCGGAGCCGCGTTCGCGTTTGCGGTGTCCAATGTCTTGATCAAACGCTATGGCCCTTTTGAACCGCTGATGTTGATGGGGTGGTCGTCGCTGCTTGCGGTGCCTCAGGTTCTGGTGATGTCGTTGCTCCTTGAACATGGACAGCTCACGAGCCTCGTCGCCGCGGATGACCGTGGTTGGCTGGCGCTGGCCTACACGATCTTCATCGGAGGGATTGTCGGGTTCGGCCTCTGGTTCTGGCTGATTGCCCGTTGCTCCATAGGCCGCGTCGCGCCATTCGGACTTCTGCTTCCGGTGTTCGCCTTGACATCGAGCGTGTTGTTTCTCGGCGAACATATGACGCCGAAGTTGCTTGTCGGGGGGCTGCTCGCGATATCAGGCGTCGCCATGACGCAGCTGCGACCGGCCACGCGTTCGTGAGCAGGGCAGGGGAGACGGACCTCGCTCGCCGGAGCGCTTTGCGAAACGATGGAGTTTCGGAGTAGGTTCGTCAGTCACATCATCCGTTATCTGTAGCTCGCCTGCGACCATCGGGTGCAGCGCGTAGAGTCGTAGTGGCCGGCGCGTCTGATTTCGAGCGGCAAGCGGAAACGTTGCGGTGGTTTGGATCGCAACGCTTGATCAGGAGTGGACATCTCGGGAGTACTGAGAGGCCGATCAAGGACCTGACCGCAACCACTGCGAAAAAGCCCGGATGGTCCGTGCGCGCGGATGGCTTGGCTTACTGACCACATGGAAGCTGTAGCCAGGCAAGCTCAACTTGAAGGCCTTCACGAGCGTCCCAGCTGCGAGGTCGTGTGCCACGAGCACGTCACTGAAAATCCCGACTCCCTGTCCGGCGATCACCGCCTCGATGGCGTGCAGTTCCTCCCGGAAGCTCAAATGCTGCATGTCCTTGAATTGGGGCACTTCTCGCCACCTGCGCTGAGCCGCGGCGAGCCATCTCTGCCACGTGGGCGGCTCGCGATCGGCGGGCGACCAATAGGAGTGGATCAGAACGTGGTTAGCAAGATCGATCGGTCTCTTCAGGCGCTCCGTTGCAAGCAAGCTGGGACTGCAAACCGGCCAGAACGTATCGCTGAAGAGATCATCGACGATTCCGTCTGTCGGCCGTGCCCGGCTGGTCGCATAGCGAATGGCGACATCGCCATCTCCGGCCTGCAGATCGAGCACTGAATCCGTGCCGATGACTTCCAGCGGCACGTCGGGATGCAGCTTCCGCCACAGGGGCAGGCGGGGCACGAGCCAGCGGCTGGCGAAAGCGTTGGTCGTCGTCACCCGGAGAGGCTGCTGGTCTCGTTCCTGCTTGACGGCCGCAATGGCCGCGGCAAACCCCTCGAGGCCGCCGCGAATGGCGGGGAAGAGCCGCGCCCCGGCCTCGGTCAACGAAAGAGGCCGTGGTCTGCGCCGGAACAGAGCCCGACCGCAATACTGCTCGAGCAACCCGATCTGGTGGCTGATCGCCGTCGGCGTCACACCGAGTTCTGCCGCCGCCTTCTTGAAGCTCAGATGCCGTGCGGCAGCTTCAAAGGCGCGGAGCTCGATCAGCGGCGGCAGCTTGTGCATGCCACCAGTCTAGGTGAAATCAATTCATCGTCACCTGAATTCTTCGGATTTGCGCCGAGACAGCCCACGATTGAGGATACGGCGGTCAAGCTGAGGAGACCGTGTCATGTCACCCATCGCATCCGTCGCCAGCGCTGCCGCCGATCTCAACGCCTCCTTCGGAGGACAGCTCCTCGAGCCAGGGGACGAGGGCTACGAGGAGGCGCGAAAGGTCCACAACGGGCTGGTCGACAAGCGCCCAGCATTGATTGCCAGGTGCCGCAGCGTCGCCGATGTCGTGGATGCCGTGGCACTTTCAACCAAGCTTGGTCTTCAAGTCGCGGTTCGCGGGGGCGGTCATAATGTGGCAGGGCGCGCAACCATCGACGGCGGGATCATGATCGACCTCTCGCCCATGAAGGGCATCCGGGTCGACGCCGTCGGCAAGACCGTATGGGCGCAGGGCGGGGTCACCTGGGGCGAGCTCAATCGCGAAACGCAACTCCGCGGCCTTGCGGTCACCGGCGGCGTGGTCTCGACCACCGGCATCGCCGGCTTGACCCTCGGCGGAGGACTGGGCTGGTTGATGGGCAAGTACGGCCTGGCACTGGACAATCTGCGCGCCGTCGAGCTCGTCACCGCCGACGGCAAGGTTTTGCGGGCCAGCAAGCAAGAGGAGCCCGATCTGTTCTGGGCCGTCCGCGGCGGCGGCGGAAACTTCGGGATCGCCACCAGTCTCGAATATGATCTCCATAGGGTCGGGCCGATCATCACGGGCGGTCCGATCATCCACCCCATCGCGCGCTCCCGTGACGTGCTGGAATTCTTCCGGGCCAGTACGCGCTCGCTCACGGACGAGCATATGCTGTTCGCATCCCTGACCCATGCGCCCGACGGATCGGGCACGGAGGTTGCCGCCCTGGTCACCAGCCATTGCGGTTCGGTGGCGGATGCCGAAGCAGCGATGCGACCGCTGAAGCAGTTCGGGGCACCAATCCTGGATGCAGTCGGGCCGATGCCCTATTGCGAGCTCAACCGCATGCTCGACGCCAATTATCCGAAAGGCGCTTTCAACTATTGGAAATCAAACTTCCTCAGCGAGCTGAGCGACGATGCGATTTCGACCATGATCGAATGTTTCGCGCGCTGCCCGACTCCCATGGGGCAGTTCCTGCTCGAACACATCCACGGCGCGGCGGTTCGCATCGCTGCGGGGGATACCGCATTTCCGCATCGGCAGGAGGGCTACAACTTCCTGATCCTCGCGCAGTGGACGCAGCCCGGCGAGACAAGCCGCTGCATCTCCTGGGCGCGCGAGACCTACGAAAGCATGCGGCCCTTCTTTGCCTCCGGCCGCTATGTCAATTATCTCGATGATGACGAGACGGGCGATCCTGTCGCTGCCGCCTATGGACCGAACTACCGGCGTCTGCAGCGGATCAAGGCGAAGTACGATCCGACGAACTTCTTCCGCATGAACCAGAACATCCGGCCGCTGGCCTGATTGGCGGCTGAGGATCTCGTCGTTCTCATCCCGTTCAGGATGTCCGTACAAGGCGCTACGCTCCGGCCCCGGTCTTGACGTTGGCCGGGCCGCGCTGATCCAGGGAAGGACTCCAGAAATGGCCATCGTGTGCCGACCCGCTCGCATGGACGACTTGGTGAGAGCCGACGAGATCGTGGTCGCCAGCATCAATGAACTGACTGAGCGGCGGGGCTTTGGAAAGATGGCATCCTCTCGTCCGCCGAGTTTTCAGGCCTTCTCGCTCGCCGATGATGCGGAAGGTTTATGGGTCGCCGATGACGACGGACAAATTGTCGGCTTCGCGTGGAGTTGGGTTTGCGGCGGGCTTTGGTTTCTGGCGCAGCTGTTCGTGGCCCCTGATCGCCAGGGCGCCGGCATTGGCGATCAACTCATCGGTCGGACGTTCGCGCACGCAGAGATGCGCGGAGCATCCATCAAGGCGCTAATCACCTTCACGTTCAATAACGTGTCTCAAGGCCTCTACATCCGGCACGGACTGTTCCCGCGCTTTCCGATCTACATGGTCAGTGTGCCTCGTGACCGCCTGGCGCAGCGGTTGGCCGAGCCGCGGCTCCGTCTTGAATCTCTCGCCGCCAAGACGACCGGGTTCGATGAGCTGGCGTCCATTGACGCCAGTGCTCTCGGCATTTCCAGAGAGAAGCATCATCGATATCTCCTGAACGACAGCACGACGAGCGGGTTCACCATTCACGCCGGTCGTGAATGCGTGGGGTATGTCTATATCTCGGATGGACACATTGGCCCGCTTGCAGTCCGCCGGCCAGATCTCGTCGGCCCCGCATTTGCGGCTGCGCTGTCGTTCGCAGCGCGGAGCGATGTGTCAACCATTTCGGCCTTCGTGCCGGGCGCGAGCGAGCCGGCTCTCAAGGCGGCGATTGACAACGGGATGCGTTTGACCTTCCCGATGCTGCTGATGTCCAATCGACAGTTCGGAGATTGGGGCAGCTACCTCCCGCGCAATCCCGGTTTCATGTAGCTCAATCCAGGTGCATTGAACACGCTCCATGGGCGCCGAGTGGGCGCAGGATGATGACGATCCGTGGACGCTCGACAGCCGCCCGGCGACGCCGACCGTCCAATACGAGCACACCGTGATCGCCACGCGAAACGGACCTTTGATCGTCACGCCGGCCGGTAAGGCCACCGAGGTCGGCCTGCTCATGCCAGACGATCGACGATCTCAAGGAGCCGATCGCAGGACGCCTCGATCCTCTTGAGCGGAGACGTTGCGACCCCGAGCAACAGTCCCGGGCGCGCTGATCCCTTCGACGCATACCAGAGAGATAGCGGCGTGGGCGCCAGCCCAAGCGGTGCGGCTTCCCTGGCGATGGCCAGATCGGGCGCTCCCTCCGGCAACCGCAGGACCGCCGCCAATCCGGCAATCGCAACATTTGCAGTGCGCGGGCGGAGGTATTTCAGCAATGCATCGCCTTGCGCTGCGTAGACCCGCTTCGTGCGCCGAAGATGCCGGAGATAATGGCCATCACTGATGAAATCGGCCATCGCGAGCTGCACCGCGGGTCCAGGCGCCGGCGCGAGGCACGCCGCAACTTCGGCAAATCGCGACGCCAGGGCGGCCGGTGCAACGACAAAGCCCAGACGGAGGGCAGGCGTCACGGTCTTGCTGAAAGAGCCGATGTGAATGACGCGGCCGGCGCGGTCGAGCGATGCCAGCGCCGGCGTCGCCCGGCCCCTGAGCTGCAGCTCGCTCAGATAGTCATCCTCGATCACCCACGCCTTGCTTTGCGCAGCCCAGTCGAGCAGGCGGGAGCGCCGCGCGAGCGACAATGTCGATCCGAACGGCGCCTGCTGTCCTGGTGTCACGAGGACCAGCGCCGCATCGGGAGCATGCTTCAGGCCGTAATCGACGTCGATACCGTCGGCGTCAACCGGGATCGGCGCGATCGATAATCGCGCAAGCCCGAGACCGCGCCGGGTGAAGGGAAAGCCCGGCTCCTCCAACCAGGCCTTCTTCTGCTCGAGCCCGAGGACGCGGAGCGCCAGGCCGAGCCCGCCGCTGAAACCGCCGGTAATGATGATCTGGGAGGGCGCGCATTCGATGCCGCGCGCCAACGCAAGATTGGCCGCGATCTCGCGCCGCAACGCCAGTTCGCCGCGTGGGTCAGGGTAGATCGCCGGCGCGCTCACCTCGGCGCGCACCGCCTGCGCGCGCATCCGCGCCAGCAGCGTCGCAGGAAGGGCCTCCTGCGCAGGCACGCCCATCTGGAAGATCGCCGGCCCGGCCGTGAGCTCCTGATACATCTCCATGAACGAGCCGGGGGCCGGGGCCTTGTCCCGCCGCACCGGCAAGGACGGCCGGTCCGCGACATGCGTTCCAGTGGCGCGGGCCGCGACGATCAGTTGGGCGGATGAGAGCTTTTCGTACGCGACGCGTACGGTGCCGCGCGCGACGCCGAGCTGGGCGGCCAGATCCTGCCAGGAGGGCAGGCGCGCGCCCGCGGCGAGCACGCCGCTCTCGATGGCGGTCCTGATCCCCCTGTGGATCTGCTCGGCCAGCGGCGTCTTCGCAGATCGATCGAGCTTCAGACGCAGTGGCTTGGTCATGCCTGCATGGTACACGATTTTTGTGCGTTCTTGGTGCTTCTTTATGGACCATGGCAGGGGCACCTAAAGGGGGCAACGGGGAGCGTTCATCCCTTCCGATCATCAAGGAGCAAGCAGATGAGTGAACGTCTCAACTACAACCACATCGCACCATCAGGCGCGAAGGCACTGGGCGGCGTCTACGGCTACGTCATGCAGAGTGGCCTTCCCGCGACGCTGGTCGCCCTGGTCTATCTCCGCGTGTCGCAGATCAACAACTGCGCCTATTGCCTCGACATGCACACGCGCGACTTGCTGAAGAGCGGCGTGAAGATCGAAAAGCTCGCGCTGGTCCAGGCATGGGCCGAGGCCGGCAATCTCTTCGACGCGCGCGAGCGCGCCGCCCTTGCGTGGGCCGAGACTGTTACCCGTGTCGCCGAGACCAACGTTCCGGATGTAGCCTATCAAGCCGCCCGCAAGGTCTTCAGCGAGCGCGAGCTGGTCGATCTCACGATCGCGATCAGCCTGATGAATGCGTACAATCGCATGTCGATCAGCTTCCGAAAGTCGCCACAGGCTGCGCTCGAGCATGCAGCCTGACCGCGAAGGGCATCAGCCGAAACAGAAAGCAGGAGCCTGAAGATGACGAGCGTGATTTCCGGCGTCAAGATTCCCGACAGCCAATTGGCGCGCGAGGCCGCCGAGCTGGTGCGCAGTTACGAGGACGAGATGTTGTTCAACCATTCGGTTCGCGTCTACGTGTTCGGCGCGATCAAGGGACTGCGTCAGAAGCTGAAGTTCGATTCCGAGCTGCTCTATGTCGCGGCGCTGTTTCACGATCTCGGCCTGGTCGATCACTACCACACCGAGACCAAGCGGTTTGAGGTCGACGGTGCCGACGCCGCGCGCGACTTTCTGCGGGCGCGCGGCATTGCCGAGCCGCAGGCCGACCTGGTGTGGGAAGCAATCGCGCTGCACACCACGCCCGGCATTCCGCAATATATGAAACCGGAGATCGCGCTCACAAACGCAGGCGTCCTGGTGGATGTCGTGGGCGTTGGATTTGACGAGTACACGCCGGAGCAGCGCGACGAGGTGATATCCGCGTTTCCGCGCGGCGATTTCAAGAACGAGTTCTTGAAGGTGCAGACCTGCTCGGCGCTGAAGAAGCCGCAGACGACGTTCGGCACCGTCAATTTCGATTACATCGAGGATCACGATCCGAGCTTCCGCAAACCGAACGCATGCACGCGCATCCGCAACACGCCCTGGCAAAGCTGAGGAGACGCAGCCGCTACGCCACAGGATGCCTGGTTGCAGCCGAACTGTTCCGATCATCCGGTGTCAACGGCCGTGCGCTCGCGGCGAGAGGGCGTTGGTTTCTTCTTTGAGAAGTACGGGTTCACGACGCAACTCGCTGAGCGCCCAACGGCGAGATATCGGCACTGCGCAAGTGAGCCGTAGCGGCAGTCGAAATAGCCGACGGGGCCGTAGATCTGCATGCAGACCGGATAGCTCGGATCATAGGTCTGCGCGTGCGCAGACCCGCTTGCCGGGAGCATGCCGGTGAGGGCGAGCATCAGTACGGCGCGTCGCATCTCAGCGCGGCAGGAAATAGCCCGGCGTCCGCGCGCGCGGGCGATTTTGATACGCGTATGGGTCGTCGCTTTGTCCGACGAAATACGGATTGGCGATGCAGGTCAGCGCGCGACCGGACGCGCTCGCCTGACACTGCGGGTAGGTGTCGAACCTGCAATTGCTCAGTCCCGGCCATTCATCACCAGTGAGGCAGAACGGATGGTTCTTGCCGAATGCGCGTGCGGGCGTGCTTGCAATTGATGCGAGTGCAAATGTGATCAATGCGAGCGAAAGTGTGGCGACAATGGGGTGAGGAACTCGACTGCGCATTTCGATTCTCCAATCACGCGAACGTGCGCGCGACGTCGTTACGCACGCATGCAGTGTATGTCGTGTAGTCGACATTGGAACTCGTGAAAACCCTGGTTTCAAAGGGTTTCCGTGCACGTGACGGTAAACATTCGTTAATGAGCAAGGTCCTTTCGATCGAACTGTTGCGTAGCGGTTACAGCAATTCCGTCGATCGCTGTTATGACGACGGTCACGGCCCGGGGGCCTTTGAAGAAACTGGAACGGGAATCAAATGAAGAAGAGTTTGTTGCTTGCTGCTGTCAGCCTCGTCGCGCTCAGCGCGGCCGCGCCGGCACTGGCTGCTGACCTCGCGGCGCGGCCGTACACCAAAGCTCCGCCGGCGGCGATCGCTGCTGTTTACGACTGGAGCGGCTTCTACATCGGCATCAACGGTGGTGGCGGTTCGTCGCACGTGACCTGGGACTTCGTGGGCGTCGGTCGTGAAGGTTCGCACGATGCGACCGGCGGCACGGTTGGTGGCCAGATCGGCTATCGCTGGCAGTCGGGCCAGTGGGTGTTCGGCGTGGAAGGCCAGGGCAACTGGGCCGACTTCTCCGGCGATAATCTCAGCGCGCTGTTCGCCACCCGCAACCGCACGAAGATGGATGCGTTCGGCCTCATCACCGGCCAGGTCGGTTATGCCTGGAACAACGTCCTCATCTATGTGAAGGGCGGTGCGGCCGTGGTCAGCGACAAGTACGAGATCTTTAACCTCGGCGGCGGATTGCTCGCGTCGACCAGCAACACCCGCTGGGGCGGCACGGTCGGTGCCGGTCTCGAGTACGGCTTTGCGCCGAACTGGTCGGTTGGCGTCGAGTACAACCACATCTTCCTGTCCGACAAGGACGTCACCTTCGCCGGTTTCGCCGGCACCGAGCGCATCCGTCAGGACGTCGACATGGGCCTCGTCCGCCTGAACTACAAGTTCGGCGGCCCGATGGTGGCTCGCTACTAAGACAGAACGCTCCACGCGAGCGGCTGACGAAAGCCCCGGCTTCGGCCGGGGCTTTTTGTTATTTGCATTCAACGAGTTAACCATCCAGCCTGGGGACGTCCCGGATCACTTGACTCCTTAGAACAAACTGAGAACAATGTTCTTCATACGTTCCAACAAGGGAGCAGGCCATGTTCAGGGTTTTCGTCGAAGAAGCCGCCGCACTGGCGTCCATCACGCTGTTCGTCGGGATGATCGCGATCTGGGCGCAGGTGATTCCGCAGCTCTGATTCGCTGAGCTTCCGGCATGTTGGGGAAAAGCCGGATGACGGGGCGAAGCGGTCGCTCCTGCGTGGACTCTCGCGGCGCGACACCCCACCATTGTGAAGCGAGTCGGCCGGACGGGTGGATGATGCCCTAGGGCGCCGGCGACCGCTCTATCCCATCTGCAAGAGGCCGTCACGCGACCATGCCGAGCGCCGGATTTGTTCACCTTCACGTTCACTCGGCCTATTCGCTGCTCAAGGGCTCGATCAAGATCGCCAAACTTGCCGAGCTTGCGAAGAAAGACCATCAGCCCGCGCTGGCGCTGACCGATACCGACAATCTGTTCGGTGCGCTGGAGTTCTCCGACAAGATGGCGGGCTCCGGCATTCAGCCGATCGTCGGCTGCGAGCTGGCGATCGATTTCGGCGATCAGGATCCCAATGCGCGCAATGCGATCGGGCCGTCGCGCGTGGTGTTGCTGGCGGCGCAGGAGCGCGGCTATCGCAGCCTGATGCGGCTGAACTCGCGCGCGTTCCTGGAATCACCGGACAGCCATGCTCCGTTC
Source organism: Bradyrhizobium sp. STM 3561 (assembly GCF_045571455.1). Classification (NCBI taxonomy): domain Bacteria; kingdom Pseudomonadati; phylum Pseudomonadota; class Alphaproteobacteria; order Hyphomicrobiales; family Nitrobacteraceae; genus Bradyrhizobium; species Bradyrhizobium sp. STM 3561. Next base: position 3,156,034 of record NZ_CP120695.1, on the reverse strand, counting down.
ATCAAATTCGACTGGCTCGAGGGCGAAACCGAGGGGCTGATCGCACTGACGGGCGGACCGGACGGGCCGATCTCGTTGGCGCTCGCCGGTGGTCTTGGCGAGCTCGCCGCGGCGCGCTGCGAGCGTCTGGCCGGCCTGTTCGGCGACCGCCTCTACATCGAGTTGCAGCGCCACAACACCGAAAAGGAGCGGCGCGTCGAAGGCGGCTTGATCGACATCGCCTACGCCAAGGGGCTGCCGCTGGTTGCGACCAACGAGCCGTATTTCGCGGCGACCGACGATTACGAAGCGCATGATGCGCTGCTGTGCATCGCCGGCGGGCGGCTGATCGCCGAGACCGAGCGCGAGCAGCTCACGCCGGATCACCGCTTCAAGACGCGCGCCGAGATGGCGGTGCTGTTCGCCGACATTCCGGAGGCACTCAGCTCGACGGTGGAGATCGCCGAGCGCTGCTCGTTCCGCCCCCTGACGCGCAAGCCGATATTGCCGTTCTTCACGGTCGGCGCCGCGTCGAGCTCGGATGCGGCCGCGCTGGAGGCGGCCGAATTGAAGCGCCAGGCGGAGGAGGGGCTCGCCAAGCGCCTGCGGGTCCACGGCCTGTCGCAGGGCACGACGGAAGAGACCTATGCCAAGCGGCTCGCCTTCGAGCTCGACGTCATCACCCGCATGAAATACGCGGGCTACTTCCTGATCGTGTCCGACTTCATCAAATGGGCGAAGTCGCAGGGCATTCCGGTCGGGCCGGGCCGCGGCTCCGGCGCCGGTTCGCTGGTCGCCTGGGCGCTGACCATCACCGACCTCGATCCGATCAAGTTCGGCCTGCTGTTCGAGCGCTTCCTCAATCCCGAGCGCGTCTCGATGCCGGACTTCGACATCGACTTCTGCCAGGACCGCCGCGGCGAGGTGATCAAATACGTCCAGGAGCGCTACGGCCGCGACCAGGTCGCGCAGATCATCACCTTCGGTACGCTGCAGGCGCGCGGCGTGCTGCGCGACGTCGGCCGCGTGCTGCAGATGCCCTACGGCCAGGTCGACAAGCTGACCAAGCTGGTGCCGCAGAATCCGGCCGCGCCGGTGACGCTGGCTGCGGCGATCGAGAGCGAGCCGAAGCTCCAGGCGTTCCGCGACGAAGACCCGATTGTGGCGCGCGCCTTCGACATCGCCCAGCGCCTGGAAGGCCTGACGCGCCACGCCTCGACGCATGCCGCCGGCATCGTGATTGGCGATCGCCCCTTGAGCGAGCTCGTGCCGCTCTACCGCGATCCCAAATCCGATATGCCGGTGACCCAGTTCAACATGAAATGGGTCGAGCCGGCGGGCCTGGTGAAGTTCGACTTCCTCGGCCTCAAGACGCTGACCGTGCTCGACGTCGCCTGCAAGCTGCTCAAGCCGCGCGGCATCCACGTCGATCTCGCCACGCTGCCGATCGACGATGCCGAGAGCTACCAGATGCTGGCGCGCGGCGACGTGGTCGGCGTGTTCCAGGTTGAAAGTCAGGGCATGCGGCGGGCGCTGATCGACATGCGCCCCGACCGTTTCGAGGACATCATCGCGCTGGTCGCGCTGTATCGCCCGGGTCCGATGGCGAACATCCCGACCTATTGCGCGCGCAAGCACGGCGACGAGGAGCCGGAATATCTGCACCCCCTGCTGGAGCCCATCCTGAAGGAGACCTTCGGCGTCATCATCTACCAGGAACAGGTGATGCAGATCGCGCAGGTGATGTCGGGCTATTCGCTCGGCGACGCCGATCTGCTTCGCCGTGCCATGGGCAAGAAGATCCGCGCCGAGATGGACAAGCAGCGCGACATCTTCGTCGCGGGCGCGGTGAAGAACGGCGTGCCGAAGGGGCAGGCCGAGACCATCTTCGAGCTGTTGGCGAAGTTCGCCGACTACGGCTTCAACAAGAGCCACGCGGCGGCTTACGCGCTGGTGTCCTATCACACCGCCTATATGAAGGCGCATTATCCGGTGGAGTTCATCGCAGCGTCGATGACGCTCGATCTCAACAACACCGACAAGCTCTCCGAATTCCGCTCCGAGGCGCAGCGCCTCGGCATCAAGGTCGAGCCGCCGAACATCAACCGCTCGGGCGCGACCTTCGAGGTCGGCGAGAACACGATCTACTACGCGCTCGCCGCGCTCAAGGGCGTCGGCATTCAGGCGATCGATCAGATCATCGCGGAGCGCACCAGAGGCGGCCTGTTCACCTCGCTCGCCGATTTCGCCGCGCGGGTCTCGCCGCGCGCGATCAACAAGCGCATCATCGAAAGTCTCGCCGCCGCCGGCGCCTTCGACGCGCTGGAGCCGAACCGGGCGCGCGTCTTCGCCGGTGCGGATGCGATCCTCGCCGCGTGCCAGCGGGCGCATGAAGCTGCGACCATCGGCCAGAACGACATGTTCGGCATGTCGGCGGACGCGCCGACCATCATGCTGCCGCAGGTCGAGCCGTGGTTGCCGGCCGAAAAACTCCGCCGCGAATACGACGCGGTCGGCTTCTTCCTGTCGGGACACCCGCTCGACGATTATGCCACCGTGCTGAAGCGGCTGCGGGTGCAGAGCTGGGCCGAGTTCTCGCGAGCGGTGAAGACGGGGGCCACCGCCGGCAAGGTCGCCGCCACCGTGGTCTCGCGCATGGAGCGGCGCACCAAGACCGGCAACAAGATGGGCATCATGGGCCTGTCCGATCCGACCGGCCATTTCGAGGCCGTGCTGTTCTCGGAAGGGCTCGCGCAATATCGCGACGTGCTGGAGCCGGGCGCGGCCGTGCTGCTGCAGCTCGGTGCCGAGCTTCAGGGCGAGGACGTCCGCGCCCGCGTGCTGCATGCCGAGCCGCTCGACGCCGCCGCCGCCAAGACGCAGAAGGGTCTGCGCATCTTCCTGCGCGACACCAAGCCGCTGGACTCCATCGCCAAGCGTCTCGCCGGCCCCGACATGGCCGCTTCGAACGGCGCCGCGCCGAAGGTCGGCAGTCCCGGCATCGCACCGCGCTCGAATGGCGACGGCGAGGTCTCGCTGGTGATGATGCTCGACCTCGAGACCGAGGTGGAGATGAAGCTGCCCGGCCGCTTCAAGGTTTCGCCGCAGATCGCCGGCGCGATCAAGGCGGTGGCGGGCGTGGTGGACGTGCAGCAGCTCTGACGTTGTCAGCTCCGCCGCAAACCAACGCTTAACTATCAAGCCCCCGTGTGGTATCGAAGCCTGTCCGGCGCAGCTATGAGTTGTGTGCCGGACAATCGCGTTCGGCGGGTCGTCAGGGAGGACAACAGCCATGTGCGATAAATGCTCCCAAAATCTACAGCAATCGCTCGCTCCTTCGCGGCGCTCCATGATGCTCCTTGCTGCTTCGGCGCTCGGAGCGGCGGCGTTCGGCGGGGCCGCTTTGGCCAAGGAGGCAAAGGCGCCGCCGAAGCCGCAGAACGTGCTGTCGCCCGATGCGGCGCTGAAGCGGCTGATGGAAGGCAATGCGCGCTACGTGTCGGGCGTGTCGCGCCGCCACGACTTCAGCCACGAGCGCGAGGCGTTGGTCGGCGGTCAGAATCCTTACGCAGCGGTTTTGAGCTGCGCCGATTCACGCATCGCGCCCGAATATGCCTTCGATAGTGGACGCGGAGACCTGTTCGTGTGCCGCGTCGCCGGAAATTTTGCCGGCGATGAGACCGTTGCCAGCATGGAGTACGCCGTCGCCGTGCTCGGCACGCCCCTGATCCTGGTGCTCGGCCATGACAGTTGCGGTGCCGTCGATGCGACCATCAAGGCGTTGAAGGACGACAAGCCGCTGCCGGGGCACATCCCCACGCTCGCCGCCGCGATTGCGCCGGCGGTGAAGACCGCGGCCCAGCAAAGCGGGAACGCGCTCGACAACGCCATTCGTCAGAACGTCATCGACAACGTCGCCAAGCTGAGATCGGCTGCTCCGATCCTCAACGCAGCGGCCGAGCAGGGTAAGCTCAAGGTGGTCGGCGGTATCTATCGGCTGAGCACGGGGACCGTCGAGTTGCTTGCCCAGGGCTGAGCCTGGGCCGCCCTTTCGAGCTGACATGAGGCTGACCTGGAGCTGACGCCCGCGGCGGCGCGGCCACGCCAGCGCCTCAATCCGAGCTTTTCGTTCAACCGCCGTTCAGCCGGCTGCGCGCCTCATGCGTGGTGGCACCTCAACAACAAAAGCGGGCAAGCAAGCCATGCGTGGGACACTCAGAGCCTTCATCTGCCTTCTGCTGCCGATCGTGGCTCTTGCCGCCGCCGCGCCGGATCAGGCGCGCGCGCAGCAGCCGGAAAAGCGCATTGCACTCGTGGTCGGCAACGGCGCCTATGCCAAGTCGCCACTGGCGACGACGGCCAATGATGCCGGCCTGATCGCGCAGACGCTGCAGGCGGCCGGCTTCGATGTGGTCGGCGCGCGCGATCTCGACGGCGACACGCTGCGCAAGAGCATGCGCGATTTCATTCAGAAGGCCCAGGCTTCGGGACCGGGCACCGTCGCGATGATCTATCTCGCCGGCTACGGCGTGCAGCTGGCCGGCGAGAACTATTTCATCCCGGTCGATTCCAACATCACCCGCGACACCGACATACCGACCGAGGCCATGCGCATCAGTGACTATGCGCGCCAGCTCGCGTCCATTCCGCTCAAGGCCAATATCGTGGTGCTCGACGCGGCCCGCGCGCAGCCCTTTATCGAAGGCGGTCAGCCGATCGCGAGCGGTCTGGCGCTGGTCGAGCCCGAGGCGAACATGCTGATCGCCTTCAACGCCGCGCCCGGCACGGTGGCGCCGGAGGAGAAGGGGCCGTACGGAATCTATGCACAGTCGCTCGCCGAGATGATCCGCACCGGCGGCCTGCCGCTGCCCGAGGTGTTCGACCGCGTTCGCCTGCGCGTCAACGAGGCCTCCAAGGGCGCGCAGGTGCCCTGGAATGAGCAGAAAATATCGGCGCAATTCTCTTTCTTCGAGCGCGGACCCGATGCGCCGCCGCCGGAGGCTGCGCCCGACCAGGTCGCCGCAATCCGGAGCAAGCCGATCCGCGATCTCGGCGTGCAGGATGCCTATGCCGCCGCGCTCGAGCGCGACACCCTGGCGGCCTATGAGGAGTTTCTCGTGGCCTATCCCGGCGATCCGCTCGCCAAGCGCGTGATGGCGATCGTCGCCGCACGCCGCGAAGCCATCACATGGCGACGGACCTATCGGACCGACACGCCGGAGGCCTATTGGTCGTATATGCGCCGCTATCCGCGCGGCCCGCATGCGGCCGATGCGCGCCGACGCCTGGCGATCCTCACCGCGCCGGCCGAGCCGCCGCCGACCTTTGCGATGATCGACTACGACGTGCCGCCACCGCCTCCGGAGGAGGTGGTCTATGTCGATCGTCCGGTGCTGTATTTCAGCGATCCCGTGTTCGACTTCGTGCCGCCGCCGCCGCCGCCGGTCTATTTCTGTCCGCCGCCGCCGCCCGATTTCGTCGTGCTGCCGCCGCCGCTGCCCGTGGTCGGCCTGTTCGTGCTGCCGCAGCCGGTGTTCGTGCCGATCCCGGCGTTCTATAGTCCGCCGGTCTATGTCGCGCCGCCGCCGAACAACATCATCTTCAATAACATCCACAACACCACGGTCATCAACACCGTGATCAACCAGCCGCCCGCGCCGCCTGCGGGCGCCGCGGCCGGGCCGACGAGCCTGGCACCGGCCGTCGCCGGCCGTGCCACGCCGGCAGGTCCCGCTGTCCCGCAGGCCGTCGTGCAGCGCGCCGCCTTGATCCAGCAGGGAAAGGCGCCACTGCCGCCGAGCGCAACGATCCAGCCGACCGCGAGGCCCGTGACACCTCCCGGGACACCGGCGAATGTCGCGCCCACTGCGGCGCCATCGCCCGCGCCACAGACCAAGTTGCCTCAGGCCAACACGCTGCCGGTTCCCGGCGCGCGTGGTGGTCCGCCAGCACCTCCGGCCGGGGCAGGACCTCTGCCCGGCGGCAGGCCCATGCCGCCGACGGCAACCGCACCCGGCACGACGCTGCCGACGCATCCGGGGGCGCCAACGGCCGCGGCGCCCGCCACGACGCTACCGGGGCATCCTGGTGCGCCAACGGCGGCCGCTCCCGCGACCGCTGCGCCCGGCCAGCCGCCGAAGCCGCCAGTGGCACAGACCCCGCCCGGGACCGGTCCTGCCGAGCGCGCCAAGTCCGCGACGCGCGAGCCGGCCGGCTTGCCGCCGGCGACCAACCCGTCCTCGGCCGCCGCCGGTCGGCCGGGCGCGCCGTCGCCTTCGGCCGCGCGCGAGCAGATCAGGTCGCCGAATCAGCCACCGCCTGCTCCGGCGCAGGCCGCCCGGCCTGCTGCACCGCCGCGGCCGCAGGCCGTGGCACGACCAACGCCTCCGCCGCCGGCAGCAGCGCTGCGCGCGGCGCCGCCGCCTCCGCCGCGTGTCGCATCGCCTCCGCCGACGCGGAACGCTCCGCCGGTGGCGGTCGCACGGCCTGCGCCCCCGCCGGTGGCCCGCCCGGCGCCTCCACCAATGGCGCGGCCCGCGCCTCCGCCACCGGCAGCCCGGCCGGCGCCTCCGCCGCCGCCCCGGATGGCTGTGGCACCGCCGCCGCCGCGTCCGGCAGCCCCACCGCCGCGGCCAGCGGCCCCGCCGCCGGCGGCAAAGAAGTGCCCGCCGAACCAGCCGAAATGCTAGGATACGGCGCGCGGTTGACGGACCAGGCGTTCGGCGGGCGAGACCCGCCCCCGAAAGGCCCTTATTTCCTTGCTTCTGGCCGAAATGGCGCTATATAGCGCGCCATCTCACACGGAAACATGGCTCACAAGGCCGTCCGGTGGCAGCCGGGGCGAGAACGCTCCGTTTTGCTCACACGTTTCCGGAGGAACCAACCGGAGAATTAGAACGATGGCGCTACCCGACTTCACCATGCGTCAGCTGCTCGAAGCTGGCGTGCACTTCGGCCACCAGGCCCACCGCTGGAATCCGAAAATGGCTCCGTTCATTTTCGGCACCCGCAACAACATCCACATCGTCGACCTCGCTCAGACCGTGCCGATGCTGCACCAGGCTCTCCAGGCCGTCAGCGACACGGTGGCCAAGGGCGGCCGCATCCTGTTCGTCGGCACCAAGCGCCAGGCGCAGGACGGTGTTGCGGACGCGGCCAAGCGCTGCGCGCAGTATTTCGTCAATTCGCGCTGGCTCGGCGGCACGCTGACCAACTGGAAGACGATCTCGGCCTCGATCAAGCGCCTGCGTCACCTCGACGACGTGCTCTCGAGCGGAGAAGCCAATTCCTACACGAAGAAGGAGCGCCTGACGCTGCAGCGCGAGCGCGACAAGCTCGACCGCTCGCTCGGCGGCATCAAGGACATGGGCGGTCTGCCCGACCTGATCTTCGTGATCGACACCAACAAGGAAGACATCGCGATCCAGGAAGCCCAGCGGCTCAACATCCCGGTCGCCGCGATCGTCGACACCAATTCGGACCCCAAGGGCATCACCTATGTGGTCCCCGGCAATGACGACGCCGGCCGCGCCATTTCGCTGTACTGCGATCTCGTTGCGCGTGCGGCGATCGACGGCATCTCGCGCGCCCAGGGTGATTCGGGCATCGACGTCGGCGCTTCGGCTGAGCCGGTCGCCGAAGAGCTTCCGGCGCCCTCGTCGAGCGGCTTCCAGGGCCTTGCGGGTCCGCGTGGCACCGCCGACGACCTCAAGAAGCTCCCGGGCGTGTCGGGTGCGATCGAGAAGAAGTTCAACGATCTCGGCATCTTCCACTACTGGCAGCTCGCCGAGCTCGACCACGACACCGCGCTCACGATCGGCGAAGAAGTCGGTCTGCCGAGCCGTGCGGATGCCTGGGTGGCCAAGGCCAAGGCGCTGACCGCGGAAGCGGAATAGTCAAAAAGAGCGATGGGTTGGCCGGATAGGATCCGGCCACCATTTCAGTTGACGCGAATCCCTGAGATGGACCGCGGCGGGGCGCTTCGATGCCGCGCTGCGGCAAACCGCCAGGCACAAAGGATTTTCAACGATGGCAACGATCACAGCTGCGATGGTCAAGGACCTGCGCGAGTCGACCGGCGCAGGCATGATGGACTGCAAAGCCGCGCTCACGGAGACCAACGGCGACATGGAAGCGGCGCAGGACTGGCTGCGCAAGAAAGGTCTGTCCAAGGCCGCCAAGAAGTCCGGCCGCGTCGCGGCCGAGGGCCTGATCGGCGCACTCACCAAGGGCACCAAGGGCGTCGTGGTCGAGGTCAACTCCGAGACCGACTTCGTCGCGCGCAACGGCCAGTTCCAGGGCCTGGTCAAGATGATCGCCCAGGTCGCGTTCGACGTCGGTGCCGATGTCGAGAAGATCAAGGCCGCCAAGGTCGGCGACGTCACGATCGAAACCGCGATCAATGATGCGATCGCCACCATCGGCGAGAACATGACGCTGCGCCGCGCCGCCCAGCTCGAGGTGAGCCAGGGCCTGGTTTCTCACTACGTCCACGGGGCCGTCGTCGAAGGCGCCGGCAAGATGGGCGTGATCGTGGCGCTGGAATCGCCGGGCAAGGCCGAGGAGCTCGCCGCGCTCGGCCGTCAGATCGCGATGCATGTCGCGGCGGCCAACCCGCTGGCGCTCGATCCGTCGGGCCTCGATCCGGCCGTGGTCAAGCGCGAGAAGGACGTGCTCGCCGACAAATACCGTCAGCAGGGCAAGCCCGAGAACGTGATCGAGAAGATCGTCGAGTCCGGCCTCAAGACCTACTACAAGGAAGTCTGCCTGCTCGAGCAGGCCTTCATCCACGACACCGGCAAGTCGGTGGCGCAGGCGGTGAAGGAGGCTGAAGGCAAAGTCGGCGGGCCTGTGAAGATCGCCGGCTTTGTGCGCTATGCTCTCGGCGAGGGAATCGAGAAGCAGGAAAGCGACTTCGCGGCCGAGGTCGCCGCTGCCAGCGGCAAGAAGTAAGCGCCGGAACACCTCCTTCCGGCGTGCCGCCGGAAGCGGCGCCCGGAGAAGGAAAGTGCTCATGACTGATCCGGTCTATCGTCGCGTCGTGATCAAGCTGTCCGGCGAATATCTCGCGGGGCAGCAAGGCTTTGGCATCGATCAGCCGACAGTCGACCGGGTTGCGGACGATCTGATCGCGGCCCGTAATCTCGGGACCGAGGTTGCGGTCGTGATCGGCGGCGGCAACATGGTCCGTGGCGTCGAGGTCTCCTCCCGCGGGGTGTCGCGCACGACCGGCGACACCATGGGCATGCTCGCCACCATCATGAACTGCCTCGCGCTGGAAGCGGCGATCGAGCGCAAGGGCACGCCGGCACGGACGCTGTCGGCCTTCGTCATGCCCGAGATTTCCGAGCTGTTCACCCGCACTGCGGCACACAAATACCTCGCCGAAGGCCGGATCGTGCTGCTTGGCGGCGGGACGGGCAATCCGTTCTTCACCACCGACACGACCGCGGTGCTGCGGGCCGCCGAGATCGGCGCACAGGCGGTTCTGAAGGCGACCAATGTCGACGGGGTCTACTCGGCCGACCCGAAGAAGGATCCGGCCGCGACGCGGTTCGACCGCCTGACGCATTCGCAGGCGATCGCGGGTGGTTACAAGGTGATGGATGCGACCGCCTTCGCGCTTGCCCGCGAGACATCGCTGCCTATCATCGTATTCTCGATCGCGGAGCCGGGCTCGATCGGCGCGATTCTGCGTGGCGTCGGCCACGGAACCATCGTCGCCGGCTGACGGCTCGTCTGGCGCCCCCCGAGGGAAGGGCGCGGAGCGGTCGCCGGGATTTTGAAGGAGAAACGTGATGGCCACGGGTAATTTCGACCTCAACGAAGTGAAGCGCCGCATGCAAGGCGCCGTCCAGTCCCTCAAGCACGAGCTCGGCGGCCTGCGCACCGGCCGCGCCTCCGCCTCGATGCTCGATCCGGTGCAGGTCGAGGCTTATGGCAGTCACATGCCACTCAATCAGCTCGCCACGGTCAGTGTGCCGGAGCCCCGGCTGATCTCGGTGCAGGTCTGGGACAAGTCGATGGTCAAGGCAGTGGAGAAGGCGATCGTCGATTCCAATCTCGGCCTGTCGCCGGCGACCGAGGGGCAGGTGCTGCGCCTGCGCATTCCCGAGCTCAACGAGGAGCGGCGCAAGGAGCTGGTGAAGGTCGCGCACAAATATGCCGAAGCCGCCAAGGTCGCCGCGCGCCATGTCCGCCGCGACGGTCTCGACGTGCTCAAGAAGCTCGAGAAGAATCACGAGATGTCGGAGGACGATCAGAAGCGTCACGCCGACGAGGTGCAGAAGGCGACCGACGGCACCATTTCCGAGATCGACCAGTTGCTGGCCGCCAAGGAAAAAGAAATCCTCACCGTTTAAGGCATCGCCTTCATGTCCAACGCCGCCGCGCCCGCAACGGAAGGACCCGATAGGTCCGAAGCGCCTGCGCATGTCGCCATCATCATGGATGGCAACGGGCGCTGGGCGGCCGCGCGCGGCTTGCCCCGTGCGGAAGGGCATCGCCGCGGTGTGGACGCGCTGCGCCGCGTGGTGCGCGCCTCGCACGAACTCGGCATTCGCTATCTCACCATCTTCTCGTTCTCTTCGGAGAACTGGTCGCGCCCGGCGAGCGAGATAGGCGATCTGTTCGGTCTGCTGCGGCGCTTCATCCGCAACGATCTGGCGAGCCTGCATCGCGACGGCGTCAAGGTTCGCATCATCGGCGAGCGCGAGGGGCTCGAAAGCGATATCTGCGCGCTGCTCAACGAGGCCGAGGAGCTGACGCGCGACAACACGCGCCTGACGCTCGTCGTCGCCTTCAACTACGGCTCGCGGCAGGAGATCGCGAAAGCGGCGCAGAAGCTCGCCCGCGAGGTCGCGGAAGGCAGACGGGATCCTGCCACGATCGACGCCGAGACACTGGGGGCGCATCTCGACGCGCCCGACATTCCCGACCCCGATCTCATCATCCGCACCAGCGGCGAGCAGCGCCTGTCCAATTTCCTGATGTGGCAGGCCGCCTATAGCGAGCTCGTGTTCGTGCCGATCCACTGGCCCGACTTCGACAAGGCGGCACTCGAGAGCGCGATCGCCGAATTTGCCAGGCGCGAGCGCCGTTTCGGCGGCTTGGTCGCAAAGACCGCCTCGTGAGCGAACCCGACGCCGCACCGGCGGGCTCTCAGCCCGCCCCGAGCAATCTCGTGCTGCGAGTCCTCGCAGCACTGGTGCTGGCGCCGCTTGCCGTTGCGCTCGCCTACGCCGGCGGCTGGCTTTGGGCGCTGCTCGTCACCCTGGTGTCGATCGGGCTGTTCGCGGAATGGCTGACGGTGGTGGGCGCGAGCTCGGTTGCGCTGACGGGGGCGGGGACCATCGTCATCGCCACCATGGGATTCTGCGTGACCTTCGGTGCGCTGAAGACCGCCATCATCACGGGCTGCATCGGCGGTGCGATCGTGATGCTGATTGCGCGAGGCAAGTTCGTCTGGGCGGCGACTGGATTTGCCTATGCATCGGCGGCGCTGCTGGCCTCGATCCTGGTGCGGAAGGATCTCGTCAACGGCTTCTCCGCACTGATGTTCGTGCTGCTCGTGGTGTGGGCGACCGATATTGGCGGCTATTTCGCCGGCCGCAGCATCGGCGGGCCGAAGCTGTGGCCGCGCGTCAGTCCGAAAAAGACCTGGGCCGGAGCGCTCGGCGGCTTTGCGGCGAGCCTTGTGGTTGCGGCCGGATTTGCCGCCTGCGGGATCGGAAAGGCGGTTCCACTGCTGCTCGTCAGCGCCGTCCTGTCGGTGGTTTCGCAGCTCGGCGATCTCTTCGAATCCGCCGTGAAGCGGCGCTTCGGGGTCAAGGATTCCAGTCACTTAATTCCCGGTCATGGCGGGCTTCTGGACCGTCTGGACGGTTTTGTCGCCGCCATCCTGGCGGCATGGATTATCGGCTTCGTCCGCCATGGTGTGCATAGCGCCGGAAGCGGTCTTATGGTTTGGTGAGGATATGAGCGCGGTCCCATTGCGTAACAACAGGCTTGCTGCGTCCGACGTCCGCAGCGTCACGGTCCTCGGCGCCACCGGCTCGATTGGCGACAGCACGATGGATCTGTTGCGCGCCTCGCCCGAGCGCTACCGCGTCGAAGCGCTGACGGCGAACGGCAATGTCGCAGCGCTGGCCAAGCTCGCCAGGGAATTCTCCGCGCGCTTTGTGGCGATCGCCGACACCTCCAAGCTCGCCGAGCTCAAGGCCGCACTGGCCGGCACCGGCACCGAATGCGGCGCCGGCGAAAGCGCGGTGATCGAGGCCGGCGCGCGTCCGGCCGATTGGGTGATGGCGGCCGTGAGCGGCGCTGCCGGACTGAAGCCGGCGCTGGCGGCGGTCGACCGCGGCGCCCATGTCGCGCTCGCCAACAAGGAATGCCTCGTTTGCGCCGGCGATTTCTTCATGCAGCGCGCGGCGAAAGCGGGTGCCTGCATCCTGCCCGCCGATTCCGAGCACAACGCGCTGTTCCAGGCGCTGAGCTCAGGTAACCGTGACGAGCTCGTCCGTGTCATCATCACGGCCTCCGGCGGCCCGTTCCGGACCTGGAAGCCTGCCGACATCGAGCAGGCGACGCTCGATCAGGCCCTGAAGCATCCGAACTGGAGCATGGGCCAGAAGATAACGATCGATTCCGCCTCGATGATGAACAAGGGCCTCGAGGTGATCGAGGCATCCTATCTGTTTGCGCTCTCGCCGGACGAGATCGACGTTCTCGTTCATCCGCAGTCGATCATCCACGGCATGGTCGAGTTTTCCGACTGCTCGGTGGTCGCCCAGCTCGGCGCGCCCGACATGCGCACGCCGATCGCGCATTGCCTCGGCTGGCCTGATCGCATCAAGGGGCCGGCGGCCAAGCTCGACCTTGCCAAGATCGGTCAGCTGACTTTCGAAGCGCCGGACTTCGAGCGGTTCCCCGGACTACGGCTGGCTTACGATTCGCTCCGAACCGGGAAGGGGGCGACCACGGTTTACAACGCCGCCAACGAGGTCGCGGTCGCCGCCTTCATCGCCGGCAAGATCCGGTTCGGTGCGATTGCCCGGCTGGTCGAGGCGACCCTTGACGATTGGATCAAGGGCGGGAATCAGGCGCCCCTGACGTCCGCCGACGATGCAATCTCCGTTGACCATGTTGCTCGAAATAGGGCTGCCGCCCTATTGCCTCAAATTGCCTTAAAGGCATCCTAGTTGGTTCGCGACCAGGGCCTTAAGGCGCTGGGTGAGGGAATTCGATGATCGACTTTTTCGTCCATAGTTTCAATACGTTGAGCCATGGGCTCCTCGGCTACGCGGTTCCCTTCCTGTTCGTCCTGACCATCGTCGTGTTCTTTCACGAGCTCGGCCATTTCCTGGTCGCGCGCTGGGCAGGCGTGCGCGTATTGACCTTTTCGCTCGGGTTCGGCCCTGAGCTGGTTGGTTTCAACGACCGCCATGGCACCCGCTGGAAGATCTCGGCCATCCCGCTCGGCGGCTACGTCAAGTTCTTCGGCGACGAGAGCGAGGCCTCGACCCCGTCGGCCGAGACGCTCGCGGCCATGACGGCTGAGGAGCGTGCCGGCAGCTTCCACCACAAGAAGGTCGGCCCGCGTGCGGCCATCGTCGCGGCAGGACCGATCGCCAATTTCATCCTGGGTGCGCTGATCTTCGCCGGCATGGCGCTCTATTACGGCAAGCCGAGCACGATCGCGCGTGTCGACGGCGTCGTTGCCGAGGGGGCGGCAGCAGCGGCCGGCTTCAAGGTCGGTGACGTCGTCGTCCAGATCGACGGCAAGCCGATCGAGAGCTTTGCCGACATGCAGCGAATCGTTGCGATGAACGCCGGTTCGGCGCTTAGATTCCAGGTGAAGCGGGACGGCGCCATCGTCTCGCTGACCGCGACCCCGGCGCTGCTCGAGCGCAAGGATCCGTTCGGCAACAGCCACCGTCTCGGCGTGCTCGGCGTCGAGCACAAATCGCAGGCCGGGGAGGCCTCGACCGCACCGGTCGGCGTCGGTGAAGCGCTCAAGATCGGCGGCGAGCAGGTCTGGTTCATCATTACCAGCACCTTCAAGTTCCTGGGGTCGCTGTTCGTCGGACAAGGCAATCCGAACGAGGTCAGCGGCGTCCTGGGCATCGCGAAAATGTCGGGGCAGGCGGCCAGCGCCGGGTTCCAGTTCGTGATCAATCTCTGTGCGGTGCTGTCGGTGTCGATCGGCCTGTTGAACCTGTTCCCGATCCCGCTGCTCGATGGCGGCCACCTTATGTTCTACGCGGCCGAAGTGGTCCGGGGGCGGCCCTTGTCCGAGCGGACTCAGGAAATGGGGTTCCGAATCGGGCTCGGCTTGGTGCTGATGCTGATGGTATTTGCGACCTACAACGACATCCTGCGGATGGCCGCATCCTGATAGAGGCTTTTTTGTGGCGTTGCTGTTGAGCAACGTCTTGGAATGAAATTGAAATTGCGGCGCTTTCGGCCGTTTGCGGCGTCGGCGAAATTGGCTACAAGCGGCCTGAAGTTGGGGAATCTCCGGACCGGCGTTGGGGTTGGGTCTGGCTCGGAATGATAAGGGCGCGTTGCGCAATGAAGTTTGGACTGCGACTCCGGGGGGGCTTGCTCGCAACCCTGATCTTGTTCGGCGCGCCGGTGGTTGCCCCGGTTGGGGCTGTTTTGGTGTCTTCGTCTGCGCTCGCTCAGACCGTTCAGTCGATTACCGTCGAGGGAAATCGCCGGGTCGAGGTGGAGACGATCCGCTCCTATTTCAAGCCCGGTCCGGGCGGCCGGCTGGATCAAGCCGCCATCGACGACGGCCTCAAGGCGTTGATCGAGACCGGCCTGTTCCAGGACGTCAGGATCAACCGCGGTTCCGGCGGCCAGCTCATCGTCTCCGTGGTGGAAAACCCGGTGATCGGCCGCATCGCCTTCGAAGGCAATAAGAAGATCAAGGACGAGCAGCTCACCGCTGAGGTCCAGTCCAAGGCGCGCGGCACCTTCTCCCGCGCCATGGTGCAGTCCGACACGCTGCGAATCGCCGAAATTTATCGCCGCTCCGGCCGCTATGACGTGCGCGTCACGCCCGAGATCATCGAGCAGCCGAACAACCGCGTCGACCTGATCTTCACGATCGAGGAGGGCGCCAAGACCGGCGTCAAGTCGATCGAGTTCGTCGGCAACAACGCCTTCTCGTCTTACCGTCTGCGCGACGTCATCAAGACGCGCGAATCGAATCTTTTGAGCTTCCTTGCCAGTGGCGACATCTATGACCCCGATCGTGTCGAGGCCGACCGCGACCTGATCCGCCGCTTCTACCTCAAGAACGGTTTCGCCGACGTCCAGGTGGTAGCCGCGCTTACCGAATACGATCCGGAGAAGAAGGGCTTCAACGTCACCTTCAAGATCGAGGAAGGCGCGCAATACCGCGTCGGCGCAGTCGACTTCCGCTCCAGCATCCCGAACTTCGATCCCTCCTCGATGCGCGCCTATTCGCGCGTCAATGTCGGCTCGCTCTACAACGTCGAATCGGTCGAGAAGTCGGTCGAGGAGATGCAGATCGAGGCGTCGCGCCGCGGCTACGCCTTCGCCGTGGTCCGGCCCGGCGGCGACCGCAACTTCGAAGCGCACACGGTGTCCGTCGTTTTCAACATCGACGAGGGCCCGCGTACCTATATTGAGCGCATCAACCTGCGCGGCAACACCCGCACACGCGACTACGTGATCCGCCGCGAGTTCGACATCTCGGAAGGTGACGCCTACAACCGCGCGCTGGTCGACCGTGCCGAGCGGCGCCTGAAGAACCTCGACTATTTCAAGAGCGTGAAGATCACGACCGAGCCGGGCTCGTCGAGCGACCGCGTCATCCTGATCGTCGACATGGAAGAGAAATCGACCGGCGACTTCTCGATCTCGGGCGGTTACTCCACCACCGACGGCGCGCTGGCCGAAGTCTCGGTCTCCGAGCGCAATCTGCTCGGCCGCGGCCTGTTCGCCAAGGCGTCGGTGACCTATGGCCAGTACGCCCGCGGCTACTCGCTGTCCTTCGTCGAACCGTATCTGCTCGACTACCGCGTCGCGCTCGGCCTCGACCTCTATCAGCGCCAGCAGCTGTCCAACAGCTACATCTCCTACGGCACCAAGACGCTCGGCTTCTCGCCGCGCCTCGGTTTCTCCTTGCGTGAAGATCTGGCGCTCCAGGTGCGCTATTCGATCTACCAGCAGGAAATCACGCTGCCGTTCTACCTGGCGAACTGTAACAACGTAGTCGGTTCGGCTGCGTTCAACCCGAGCCCTGCGTTTGCCAATGCCAACGGTATCAGCCTGGCCTCGACCAATGGCCTCGGCTGCTACAGCGACGGCGAAGCCTCGCTGCCGGTGCGCAAGGAGCTTGCCGCCGGCAAGGCGCTGACCTCGGCGCTCGGCTACACGCTGACCTACAACACGCTGGACAACAACAAGAACCCGACCGACGGTCTGCTCATCGACTTCCGGCAGGATTTCGCCGGCGTCGGCGGCGACGTCTCCTACCTGAAGTCGGTCATCGACGCGAAGTACTACACTCCGCTGGTGTCCGATATCGTCGGTCTCGTCCGCCTGCAGAGCGGCATGCTGAACAAGATCGGCAGCGATCTGCGCATGCTCGACCACTTCCAGATGGGCCCGAACCTCGTCCGCGGCTTTGCCCCGAACGGCATCGGCCCGCGCGACCTGAACCCGTTCGGTACGCAGGACGCGCTTGGCGGCACCAAATACTGGGGCGCTTCGCTCGAACTGCAGATGCCGTTCTGGTTCCTGCCGAAGGAAGTGGGTCTGAAGGGCGCGGTCTATGCCGACGCCGGCGGCCTCTACGACTACAAGGGACCGACGAGCTGGACGGCGACCAACGAGGTCAATGTGCCGGGCTGTATCCCGTCGACCGTCAATCCGTCGAGCGCGGGGACCTGTACCGGCCTCGTCTATGACGACAGCAAGGTGGTTCGCTCGTCGGTGGGTGTCGGCCTGATCTGGCAGTCCCCGTTCGGTCCGCTGCGCTTCGACTACGCCGTGCCGATCACCAAGGGGAAATACGACCGCGTGCAAGAGTTCCGGTTCGGCGGCGGCACCACGTTCTAGTTCGATCAGCACGGCACGATCCGGATCACCGGAGCCGGTTTCCGAAAGGGATCGTGCCAATCCAAGACATGAGGCATGATGCGGCCTGACCGCTTCATGCCGAAGCCGGACCGCGACGGGTGGAATGGCGCAGCCGACCTTCTTCACAAAGCCGCCTGCCACAGTATTGGCCGAGATTGCCACGCTGACCAAGGCGCAGCTGGTCGACCCCGAGAGGGGCGGCCACATCATCACGGGCCTAGCTTCGCTTGACGAGGCGGGCCCGATGCATCTGGCATTCTTCGACAACCTCAAATATGCCGATCAACTCAGGGCGACCAAGGCGGGCGCCTGTCTGGTCAGCCCGCGCTTCGAGGCCGAGGTGCCCGCGCATGTGGCCGTGCTGCGGGTGGCGCAGCCATTCCGCGCCTTCGTCAGGATCGCTCGGGAGTGGCACGGCGACGCGCTGCGGCCGCAGTCCTGGGTCGGCAATGACGGCATCGCACCCTCGGCAATCATCGACCCCTCGGCCCGGCTCGAGGACGGGGTGATCGTCGATCCGCTGGCCGTGATCGGCCCGGACGTCGAGATCGGCAGCGGCACCGTGATCGGCGTCGGAGCGGTGATCGGCCCCGGCGTGAAGATCGGCCGGGACTGCAATGTCGGCGCCCGCACGGCGATCCAGTGCGCCCTGATCGGCAACAACGTGCTGATCCATCCCGGCTGCTCCATCGGCCAGGACGGCTACGGCTTCATCTTCTTCGGCCCCGAGGGCCATCTGAAGGTACCGCAGACCGGGCGGGTGCTGATCCAGAACGACGTTGAGGTCGGGGCCAACACCACGATCGACCGGGGGTCCTTGCGCGACACCGTGATCGGCGAGGGGACCAAAATCGACAACCAGGTCCAGATCGGCCACAATGTGACGATCGGTCGGCACTGCCTGCTGGCGGCCCAGATCGGCCTCGCCGGCAGCCTGACCATCGGCGACAACGTGGCGCTCGGAGCGAAGGTTGGCATCAACAATCACCTCAAGATCGGCGATGGGGCTCAGGTGACCGCCATGAGCGCCGTCAAGGACGACATCCCGCCAGGCGGTCGCTGGGGCGGACATTTCGCCAAGCCGACCAAACAATGGTTCAAGGAGATCATCGCGGTGGAGCGCCTGGTACGCGACAGCAAGGCCGATCCGAAGGACGAGGGACGGGAATGACGGCGGAATCACCTGTTAAGTTCGAGCTGGTGGATATCAACGCGATCCTCCAGACCCTGCCGCACCGTTTTCCGATGCTGCTGATCGACCGCGTGATCAACATCCGCGCCGATTACAGCGGCATCGGCATCAAGAACGTCACCTTCAACGAGCCGGCCTTCCAGGGACATTTCCCCGAGCGCCCGGTCTATCCCGGCGTCATGATGATCGAGGCGATGGCGCAGACCGCCGGCGTGATCGGCATCAAGTCGGTCGAAGGCACGGAGAAGCCGCGCGCGGTCTATTTCCTCACCATCGACAAGTGCAAGTTCCGCAAGCCGGTGCTGCCCGGCGACACCATCGAGTATCACATGCGCTCGCTCGGGCGCCGCAAGGCCATGTGGTGGTTTCACGGCGACGCCAAGGTCAACGGCCAGATCGTCGCGGAGGCCGATGTCGGCGCCATGCTGACGGATTGAGCGGCCTCAACCCTTCCGGGCCGGCTCGCGCGTCCGGCACGCGTAGCGCCCGGCGGTCGTCTCGCGCTTGATATTCCGGTTGAAGAACTGGCCCATCGACGGCGCGCCGAGGAGGCGCTCGACCGTCTCGGCCGTCACGCCGCAATAGCGGTCATAGGCGCCGTGGCTCGCGACGATCAGGTCCTGCTGCGCGCGATCGTAACAGACCCGCTGAAGCACCGTGCTGCGGGTGATGTCCCGGCATTCGAATGTCTGGAGATCGACGAGGCGGTGTTCGTCGGTCTCGACCGTCTCGGACACGATCGGTGTGCCCGCGAGCTGCGCGAGCAGAAGGACGAAGGCCCTGACCACGATCGTTGAAGCTCCGCCTGAACGTGTTGAGGGGGGCGGGAGGGCCGCCTCATCCAGCACTTGAAACAGGACGAGATGATACGTCACTGGACAGATCGGGCATAGTCGCGCTAACCACCCGAAAACCAAGCGACTTCAATACATAACCAGACCTTCTTGACGAGTAAGATTGGCTTGATGAGCAAGATTGATCCCACCGCACGGGTCGCGGACGGCGCCGTGATCGGCGAGGGTACCGAGATCGGACCCTATTGCATCATCGGCCCGAACGTCGTGATCGGCGCGAACTGCAAGCTGATCGGACATGTCACCGTCATCGGCCACACCTCGCTCGGCAATGACTGCGTGATCTCGCCATTCGCAGTGCTCGGCGGCGCCCCGCAGGATCTCAGTTACAAGGGCGAGCCGACCCGGCTCGAGATCGGTTCGGGCTGCACCATCCGGGAAGGTGCGACGATGAATGTCGGCACGATCAAGGGTGGAGGGCTGACCCGCGTCGGCAGCGGCGGCTATTTCATGAACAACAGCCATGTCGGCCATGACTGCATGGTCGGCGACAACGTGATCTTCGCGACGTCGGCGACGCTCGGCGGCCACTGCGAGATCGGCGACGCCGTTTACATCGGCGGCCTGTCCGCCGTGCATCAGTTCACGCGCATCGGCCCCTATGTCATGGTCGGAGGCGTGTGCGGCGTGCGCGACGACGTCATCCCGTATGGACTGGTCAACGGCCAATATGCGGTGCTGGAGAGCCTCAATTTGATCGGCATGAAGCGCCGCAAATTCACCAAGCAGCGGCTCGCGACCGTGCGCGCGTTCTATCAGAAGCTCTTCCACGGGCCCGGCACCTTCGCCGAGCGGCTGGAGGCAGTGCGGCCGCTCGCGGGCGAAGACTCCGCGATCGCCGAAATTCTCGACTTCATCGGCAAGGGCAAGCGCCCGCTCTGTCTTCCCGCCATCGCAAAGTGATCCTGTGATGGCCGCGGGCACGACATCGGCGGCTTCGCAAGTTTCGTCACCGGTCGGTATCGTCGCCGGCGGTGGCGCCATGCCGTTCGCGGTCGCCGAGTCGCTTGCGGCGCGCGGCATCACGCCGGTGCTGTTTCCGCTACGCGGGGCCTGCGATCCGGCGCGGGTTGAGCAGTTCCGCCACCGCTGGATATCGGTCGGCCAGCTCGGCCGCGCGATGCGGCTGTTCCGCCAGGAAGGCTGCCGCGACCTGATCTTCATCGGCACCTTGGTGCGGCCCTCGCTGTCCGAGATCCGTTTCGACGTCAAGACGCTGCGCCTGCTCGGCAATGTCATCCGCGCGTTCCGCGGCGGCGACGATCATCTGCTGTCGGGTGTCGGCCGAATCCTCGAGCAGGACGGCTTCCGCATGGTCGGCATCAAGGATGTCGCGCCGGATCTGCTGATGCCCGAGGGCTGCATCAGCCGCACCTGGCCGAGCGGCACCAGCAAGAGTGACATCGAACGCGGCCGGGCAGTGCTGACCGCACTCGGTCCGTTCGACATCGGCCAGGCAGCGGTCGTGATCGACGGTCATGTGGTCGCGGTCGAGGACATCGAGGGCACCGACGCACTGCTTGCGCGCGTGGCGCGCCTGCGCGAGGAGGGGCGCATCCGCGCCGCCACGGGACGCGGCGTGCTGGTGAAGGCGCCGAAGAGCGGCCAGGATCTGCGCTTCGACCTGCCGACGATCGGCCCGCGCACGATCGAGGGCGTCGCGGCCGCCGGCCTTGCCGGCATCGCCGTCATCGCCGGCAACACCATCGCCGCCGAGCCGCAGGCGATGATCGCGCTTGCCGACGCGAAATATCTCTTCGTCATCGGCCTGCCCGCGTGATGCTGGACCGCGATCCCAAGCGCAAGATCTTCCTGATCGCGACGGAGGAATCCGGCGACAGGCTCGGCAGCGCCTTGATGAAGGTGCTGCGCCAGCGCCTCGGCGATGGCGTGCAGTTCGTCGGCGTCGGCGGCCGCACCATGGCGCGCGAGGGCCTCGAATCGCTGTTTCCGATCGAGGAGCTGTCGATCGTCGGCTTTGCCGCGGTGGTGCAGCAATTGCCGAAGATCCTGCGGCTGATCCGTAACACGGCTGACGCCGTGACCGAGGCTGCGCCCGACGCGCTCGTCATCATCGACAGCCCGGACTTCACCCACCGCGTCGCCCGGCGCGTGCGGTCGCGCAGTCCGGCGATTCCCATCGTCGATTACGTCTCGCCGCAGCTCTGGGCATGGCGGCCGGGACGGGCACGGACCATGCTCGGCTATGTCGATCACGTGCTCGGCCTGCTGCCGTTCGAGCCCGAGGAATACCGCAAGCTCGGCGGACCGCCATGCAGCTATGTCGGCCATCCCCTGATCGAGCAATTGGGCTCGCTGCGGCCGAACGCGGAGGAGCAGAAGCGCCGCAACAGTGAGCCCCCGGTGCTGCTGGTGCTGCCCGGCAGCCGCCGCAGCGAGATCCGGCATCATCTCGACGTGTTCGGCGCAACGCTGGGCCGGTTGCAGGCTAAGGGCTGCGCGTTCGAGCCGATGCTGCCGACCATGCCGCATCTCGAAACCACCATCCGCGAAGGCATAGCGCATTGGCCGGTCAAGCCTCACATCGTGATCGGCGAGAGCGAGAGGCGTGCGGCCTTCCGCATCGCGCATGCTGCGCTGGCCAAATCCGGCACGGTGACGCTCGAGCTCGCATTGTCGGGCATTCCGATGGTGACGGCCTATCGCGTCGGCGCCATCGAGGCCTTCATCCTGCGCCGCGCGATCCGCGTCTCCTCGGTGATCCTTGCCAATCTCGTGATCGGCAGGGATGTCATCCCGGAGTTCCTGCAGGAGGAGTGCACGCCGGAGAAGCTGGCGCCGGCGCTCTCTGCGCTGCTGACGGATTCGCCGCTCCGCCGTGAGCAGGTCGAGGCATTCGCCAAGCTCGATCAGATCATGTCAACCGGCAACAAATCGCCGAGCATGCTCGCCGCCGACATCGTGCTCGCGACGATGCGCAAAGGACGTCGGGCGAGCTAGCACGTGTACTCATATCGCATGCATCAGCCGCTAACTTGTTGAGACCTTAAGCGCTACGTTGTGGGCAAGGGAGACCGGTGCAGATGGACGATCATCCATTCCGAGCCACGTTTCGCAACTACGAAGGTGACGCGCCCCCTGCCGACTGTTTAGTGCTCCATCGAAAAAGCGGACCCGAGTCGATGTTGGGTACGCGCCCTGTAGCGCGATGAGATTTGGATGAATCGTCATCGCGCTTTAACTTGTTGTTTACGCATGAACTTTCCGGAAAACCGCTTCGCACTTTTCCGGATCATGCTTTAGCCGAGGCCCGCGTCGACCCGGAAACACTGGCTGGTGATGCGCCGGCTTTCGTCTGAGGCGAGGAACAGTGCCATGTTGGCGATGTCATCGGGCGTCACCGCGTCGGGAACGGCCTGGCGCGCACGCATCCCGGCGATGACCTGCTCGTCCGGATACCACAGCCGGCGCTGGCGCTCGGTGATCACCATGCCCGGCGCTATCGCGTTGACGCGAATGCGGTCGGGGCCGACCGACCGCGCCAGCGAGTTGGTGAAGCCGACGATCGCCGCTTTCGCCGCGGCATAGACCGGCAGCGCCGGCGCGCCGCGCATCCAGGCGATCGACGACATGTTGATGATGGAGCCGCCGCCGCGCGCCCGCATCTGCGGCACCACTGCCTGTGCGGCAAAGAAGACGTGCTTGAGATTGACACCGATCATCCAATCGAACTCGGCCGGCGTCACCTCGGCGAGAATCTGGCGTTGATCGTTGGCGGCGTTGTTGACGAGAACGGCGGCATCGCCGAGCGAACGGTGGGCCTCTGCCATCGCGGAGCGCAAGGCATCGATGTCGAGGAGATCGCAGGACACGAACAGCGGGGCGGTCCCGGACGAGGCCGCTACTTCCCGCACCAGCGTTCCGCCGGCGTCCGTATCGATGTCGAAGAAGGCGACCCGGGCCCCCTGGGCCGCAAAGGCCCGGACGAAGGCGGCGCCGATGCCACTGGCTCCTCCGGTAATCAACACCACGCGGCCCGCAAGGCCTGAATAGGTCGTCTTCGTCATGCGATCAGTCGCTCCGTCTCGGGGTCGAACAGGCAAATGCGGCGGGTGTCGAGCGCGAAGGCGGCGGTCGTGCCGGGCGCGGGACGGATATCCGGCGAGATCCGCGCCATCGCAGGCTCGCCCCCGAGCCGCAGCAACACCATCGTCTCGGCACCGGTCGGCTCGACCAACTCCACCGGCGCGTCGACGCGGACAGGCGCATCGCTGGAAAAGGTGCGGCTGGCCTCGGCAATGCATTCCGGTCTGATCCCGAACACCACCTCGCGCCCGACAAAGGAGGCTGCGGCGTCGTATCCCCTGAGGCGCAGACGAACCTCGTCGGGCCGTCCCGCGCCGATCACGACCACCGCCCCGTCACTGGCGGCCTCGAGCCGCGCCGGCATGGTGTTCATCGGCGGCGAGCCCATGAAGCGCGCCACGAACAGATTGGCGGGGTAGCGGTACACGGTATCGGGGTCGGCAAACTGTTGCACGCTGCCCTGATGCATCACGGCGATCCGCGTCGCCATCGTCATCGCCTCGATCTGGTCGTGGGTGACATAGACGATGGTGGCGCCGATGCGCTGATGCAGGCGCTTGATCTCCATCCGCATCTCGACGCGCAGCTTGGCGTCGAGATTGGAGAGCGGCTCGTCGAACAGGAAGAGCAGGGGATTGCGCACCAGCGCGCGCCCCATCGCCACGCGCTGGCGCTGGCCGCCGGACAATTGCGCCGGCTTGCGGCCGAGCAGCGGCTCGATCTGGAGCAGCTTTGCGACATTCGCGACCGCTTTCTCTTGCTCCGCCTTGGGCACGTGCCGGCATTCCATGCCGAAGGTGATGTTCTGGCGCACCGTCATCGAGGGATAGAGCGCGTAGGACTGAAACACCATCGCGATGTCGCGGTCTTTCGGCGCGACGTCGTTGACGATGCGCCCACCGATTTCGATCGTCCCCGCGCTCGGACGATCGAGCCCGGCGACCATGTTGAGCAGCGTGGACTTGCCGCAGCCGGACGGCCCGACCAGTACGGTGAACTCGCCGCTCTCGATGTCGAGATCGATGCCCTTCAGCACCTCCAGATTGGCGTAACGCTTGGATAGGGCGCGAATGCTCAGTGCTGCCATGATGGCCTCATCATTTCACGGCCCCGGCAGTCAGGCCGCGGACGAAGTACTTGCCGCCGAGGAGATAGATCAACAAAGTGGGCAGCGCCGCGATGATCACCGCGGCGCTCTGCACGCCATGCTGCGGGATGTCCGCGACTGCGGCCGATAGTGCGATCAGAGCCGCCGTGACGGGCTGCTGCTGGCCCGTCGTGAATGTCACGCCATAGAGGAACTCGTTCCAGATATGCGTGAACTGCCAGATCACCGTGACGATCAGGATGGGACCCGAGAGCGGCAGGATGATGCGCCAGAAGATACGAAAGAAGCCCGCCCCGTCGATGCGCGCGGCCCTAATCAATTCATGGGGAATGGCGACATAGTAGTTTCGGCAGAACAGCGTGGTGAAGGAGAGTCCCTGGATCGTGTGAATCAGCACGAGACCCGTCAGCGTGTTGATGAGACCGATGTCCCGCAGCACGATGGTCCAGGGCAAGAGGCGCATCTGCTGGGGAAGGAACAGGCCAAGGGTCACGATGCCGTAGATCCAGTTGTCGCCGCGAAAGCGCCAGAGCGACACGGCGTAGCCGGCGATCGCACCGAGCATGGTCGAGAAAATCGTCGCAGGGATCGTGACGAGCGCGGAGTTCAGCATGTACGGCCGGATGCCGGCGCAGGTCTCGGCGACGCAGAAGCCGCTCCAGGCTGCGGCGTAATTGCTCCAGGCCCATTGCCGCGGCCAACCGATCATCGAGGCCTGCGCGATCTCCTCGTTGCTACGGAGCGAGTTCAGCACCACAACGACCAGCGGCGCGAGCCAGGCCGCGGCGACCAGCGAAACGGCGAGATAGATCAAGATCCGGCTCGGTGCGAAGCTGCGATCACGCATGGGCGGCCCGCCGTCGCTGAACATATCGCCACGCCGCATAGGGCAACAGCACCGTGAGAAGAATGAGCAGCATGAGCACCGCCGCCGCCGCGCCGCGGCCGAGCAGGCTGCGCTGGAACATGAGGTCGTAGACGACGAGGGCCGGCAGCTGCGTCGCGATTCCCGGTCCACCGTTGGTGAGCGCGCGTACGAGATCGAACGTCGAAATCGCGAACTGCAACTGGATCACGACGACGGTGACGGTGATCGGCCAGAGCGACGGCAGAATGATGCGCCGGTAGATTCGGACCGGGCCTGCACCGTCGATCTGAGCGGCCTTGATGATGTCGGCGTCGACGGACCGCAGGCCGGCAAGGAAGAGCGCCATGGCGAAGCCCGACGACTGCCAGATCGCAGCAATGACAATGGTCCAGATGGCCATGTCGCGGTCGATCAGCCAGTCGAACTTGAAGGAGGTCCAGCCGAGGTCGTGGACCAGCTTCTGGATCCCGAGGCCAGGATTGAGCAGCCAGCTCCAGACCGTGCCCGTGACCACGAAAGACACGGCAAGGGGATACAGGAAGATGGAGCGCAGCAGGTTCTCGCCGCGAATGCGCTGATCGAGCAGGATCGCAAGGATGAGCCCGGTCGCTGCGCTCAGCAGCACGAAAGCGCTGCCAAACAGCAGCAAATTGTCGAAGGCGATCTGCCAGTTCCGCGATGCCGTGACCGCCGTGTAGTTGCGCAAGCCGACCCAGCCCGCGACCGGGACCAGAGTGGATGGCGTGAACGATATCCAGATCGTCCACAGCGCGAACGACACGAGGTGCGCCGCGGACAGCAGCAGCGGCACCCAGATCAAGAGATATTCGGGCAGCCGGCGCACCAATTCGGTAGCCGCCGACCGCCCCGGTCTTGTCAGGACGGCATCGGTCAACGTGCGCCCTCGACGGCCTCGGCGAGGCGGGTGACCGCTTGCTCCGGCTTGATCGTCTTGTTCTTCACGTACTCCGTGATCACGTCGATCATCGCCGCGGTCATGCCGTTTTCCTGCGCCATGTTGTGCGCAAGGCTCAGGACCGCCTGATTGCTGGCGATCGCGTCCTTTAGAGCTGCTGCGGTCCGCCGTTGACCTTCTGACCAGCCTTCGCCGGAAAGGTCAACATCGGTGCGCACGGGGATCGATCCGGTGATCTGCGAATACATCGTCTGGATCGCCGGATCCATGACGAGCTGGGCCATCAGCATCTGGCCGGCTTGCAGGTCCGGCTCCTTGCGCTGCCAGAAGATGAAAGCATCGGCATTCAACAGGAAGACCGGCTTGCTGTTGTCGCTGGGGCCCGGTGCAATCATGAAGTCCTCGAACTTGAAGCCGGCATTGCGCAACACGCCCTGCGCCCAGCCGCCCATGATCATCATGCCCATGTCGCCGTCGACGAAGCGCTTCAGGTTGGTCGAAAAATGTTGGGCGCCGACGTTGGGGTCCATCCAGTCGGAGATCTTGCGCACCTGCGCGAACGCAGCCTTGATCTCGGGTCCCTCGAGAGCTTTCGTGTCGAGATTCATGATGGCTGCGCGGTATGCGGTGGGACTGATGCCCGCGAGCGCGGCCTCGAATTTCTGCCCGTCGTCGGGGCGGGTCCCACCGTTGGCAATGGGATAGGGGACACCGCCCGCTTTCATCTTTTCGGCGAGGTCATTGAAGTCGGCCCAGGTGACGGGGATCTTGTCGGCCTTGGCCTTGTCCATCGCGCGTTTGGACAGGAACAGCATGTTGGTGCTGTAGATCTGCAACGGCAATGCAATCCATTTGCCCGCCGGCTTGTGCAATCGCGCAAGATCGGGAGCGACGACCTTTTCGTAACCGGCGGCAGCGACGACGCCGTCGAGATCGACGGTCGGAGCAATCTTCGACCAGGCCGCAATCTCCGGACCCTTGAGCTGCGAGCAGGCCGGCGGATCGCCGGCCATGATCTGCGCGCGCAGCTTGTTCATCATCTCGGTGGTGAAGCCGGGGACGGGCGAGTGCTGCCAAACGCCGCCTTTCTCCTCGAATTTCTTGCCCAGCGCCGTGATCGCCGCTCCGTCGCTGCCCGCGGACCATTGCGAGATCGCGGTCAGGCGCGGCTTGACCGCGCCTTGCGCGCGGGCAAATGCCGGCAGGGCGAGTGTGGCGACGGATCCAGCGAGCAGACGGCGCCTTGTTGTTGTGATCGGCATTGCAATTCCTCCCGGTGTGAAGTCTCGGCACATATGGGACGTGCAGGTTCAGCGCATGTCAGGCCGCCTCCGTCGATGCCGCCGGCATGCCGCCGCGGCTGGCCAGACAAAAGGCGGCGAAAGCCAGTGCGGCTTGCGGATCGTTGCCCGTCGAGGGCGGCACGAAGGCGAGGGATAGCCGCGCCAGTTTGCGTCCGCCCAGCAGGCAGGCGTCGATCCCATCGACCACCGCCTTCCGATCCTCTTCGGACAGAAGCGACGGCCAGCCGCTGATCGCGACGCCGCCGCATGGCTTGACGTTCAGCGTGTTGCCGACCGCAAGGCCAAGCCGGAACAAGCGTCGCCGCAACTCCTGGCGCACGCGCGCCGAGAGCGGGATCGTGTGCACCCATTCGCTGCCGTGCTGGAGCAATTCAGCCTCGGAGATGCCGAGGAGCGCGGCCAGAGCGGGAAGCGAGGTATAGGCCTCGACGCAGCCGTGATGGCCGCAGCGGCAGCGCGGTCCCTCAGGCCCGAACACCATGTGGCCGAGTTCGATCGGTTGCAGGGCATCGGCCTCGGCCGGATCATCCATCCAGGCGCCGGCAACGCCGTGGCTGACGAGGACGAACAGATGCGTGTCGCTGAACGGATAGTTCTGCGTGCGGCAGCGGTGAAAGATGGCGTGCGCCACCACCGAATTGGTGAATTCCAGCGGCACCCCGGCAAACATCTCGCCGATCATGCCACTGAGACGCGCGACATGGCAGGGGATGATCGGGTTGCCGGATACGGTGAGCCGGCCAAGGCCCGGAATGGAGACGCCGATTTGTGAGAGCGTGATGTGGCGGCGGCGTGTCCAGTCGCGCAGCAATGTCATCGCCTCGCCGAACACGCGGCCGACCGTTTCGACCGTGGGTACCTTCGGCAGTGGCAGACGCTCCGTGTAGTGCAATTCGCCGGCGAGACCGCCGACGCCGACGCTGAGCCATTGAGCGCTCAGCTCGACGGCTGCGAGCGCCACCGCACCGTCGAGTGACACGAGGCCCGTCGGGCCGCCGACGTAAGGAGCAGGGCGCCGCACTTCCTCGATCAGGCCTTCGGCCTTCAGGTCGAACAGGATGCGCGACAGGCTCGCTTCCGACAGGCGCACGGCCTTGGCCAGAGGCGGACGAAACGAGCCGCCCGACTGAAGCAGATGAGTCAAAATGGCAGCGCGCGTCTCCCGCCGACTTCGCGGCTGCTCCGGCATTTCCATCCCTGTCGTCATTCTTACTTAGTGTAAGAATTTGCGCGCGGAGCGCTTCGGCTGTCAAGCGGTGGCCGGCGCGGTGCGCCGACTTGTTGTTGTGCGCGGCAGCATGGTTGCCGCGTCAGCTGCCGAGGAAATCGTGAGGTTGGGCAGCTGCGCTTTACCATCGACGGGTCCCGCAAACGAAAACGGCGCCATCTTTCGATGACGCCGCTTCGAAGCCGTTATGGCCGATTGTTAGCGCTTGTCGATCGGAACGTAATCGCGCTTGGCGACGCCGGTGTAGAGCTGGCGCGGACGGCCGATCTTCTGATGCGGATCCTCGATCATCTCGCTCCACTGGCTGATCCAGCCGACGGTGCGGGCGACCGCGAACAGCACGGTGAACATCGAGACCGGGAAGCCCATCGCCTTCAGCGTGATGCCCGAATAGAAGTCGACGTTCGGGTAGAGCTTGCGATCGATGAAGTACTGGTCGCTGAGCGCGATCTTCTCGAGCTCCATCGCCACCTTCAGCATCGGATCGTCGCCATGGCCGGTCTCCTTGAGCACGGCGTGACACATCTTCTGCATGATCTTGGCGCGCGGATCGTAGTTCTTGTAGACGCGGTGACCGAAGCCCATGAGGCGGACTTCCGAGTTCTTGTCCTTCACCTTGGCGATGAACTCGGGGATCTTATCGACCGTGCCGATCTCGTAGAGCATGTTGAGCGCGGCTTCGTTGGCGCCGCCATGCGCCGGGCCCCACAGGCAGGCGATGCCGGCTGCGATGCAGGCGAACGGGTTGGCGCCCGAGGAGCCGGCGATGCGCACCGTCGAGGTCGAGGCGTTCTGCTCGTGGTCGGCGTGCAGGATGAAGATCTTCTCCAGCGCGTCGGCGAGAACCGGGCTGACCTTGTAATCCTCGCAGGGCACCGCGAAGCACATGTTCAGGAAGTTCTCGGCAAAGCGCAGCGAGTTCTTCGGATAAACGAAGGGCTGGCCGACGGTATACTTGTAGGCCATCGCGGCCAGCGTCGGGATCTTGGCGATCATGCGCATGGAGGCGACCATGCGCTGCTTGGGATCGTTGATGTCGGTCGAGTCGTGATAGAACGCGGCCAGCGCGCCGACGGCCGCCACCATGATCGCCATCGGATGGGCGTCGCGGCGGAAGCCCTGGAAGAAGCGGGCCATCTGCTCGTGCACCATCGTGTGATGGATCACGCGATAGTCGAAATCCTTCTTCTGCGCGGCGGTCGGCAGATCCCCGTAGAGCAGGAGATAGCAGGTCTCCAGGAAGTCGCCGTGCTCGGCGAGCTGCTCGATCGGGTAGCCGCGGTATTCCAGCACGCCCGCATCACCGTCGATATAGGTGATCTTGGACTGGCAGCTCGCGGTCGAGGTGAAGCCCGGATCGTAGGTGAACAGGCCGGATTGGCCGTAGAGCTTGCCGATATCGATGACGTCAGGCCCGACGCTACCGCTGAGGATCGGGAGATCGTAATTCTTGTTTCCGACCGTCAGCGTCGCGGTCTTTGGGCTTGGTTTTGCGTCCATCAGAGGTCCCCGATGTGTGGTGAAACGGGCCGGAGCCGGAGGCCCCCAGGGAGAGCATGGGGGCAGGCCGGATGTTCCAGAATGTACGGGGGAGATGGGTATATTATTGCTATGTGCGCTGCAAGATCGCCGCACGCATGGTCGACTTACGTCGTAGACTGATCCTTAAGCCGGCCGAGGCTCTCCTGGCGCCCCAGGACGTCCAAAACCTCAAATATACCAGGCGACGTCGTCCGTCCGGTGAGCGCCGCCCTGAGCGGCTGGGCGACCGCGCCGAGTTTGAGACTATTTTCCTCGGCAAAGGCGCGCAGCGCGGCTTCAGTTGCCGTACCGCTCCACGTCTCGACCTTCTCCAGCGCGGAATGAAGCTGGCCGATCAGCTTGCGATTTTCGGGCGTCAGCAATGCTTCCGCCTTGGGATCGAGCGCCAGCGGCCGGTCGGCAAAGATGAAATGGGCGCCGTCGATCAGCTCGATCAGCGTCTTGGCGCGCTCCTTCAGGGCCGGCATGGCCTTGAGGAGCTGCGAACGCGTGGTGTCGTTTAACTTGGCCTTGAGCTCGCTCCGTCCGGGCACATGGTCGAGCACGTCCTCGAACATCTTCACGAGCGATTGATCGTCGGTGTGGCGGATGTAGTGGCCGTTGAGGCTTTCCAGCTTGGCGAAGTCGAAGCGGGCGGCGGCCCGGCCGACGCTGGCGAGGTCGAACGCCGCGATCATCTCCTCGGTCGAGAAGATCTCCTGGTCGCCATGGCTCCAGCCGAGCCGGACCAGGTAGTTGCGCAGCGCCGCAGGCAGGTATCCCATGGCGCGGTAGGCATCGACGCCGAGCGCGCCATGCCGCTTCGACAGTTTCGAGCCGTCCGGGCCGTGGATCAGGGGGATGTGGGACATGCTCGGCAGTGCCCAGCCCATCGCATCGTAGATCTGCTTCTGGCGCGCGGCGTTGATCAGATGGTCGTCGCCGCGGATCACGTGGGTAACGCCCATGTCGTGGTCGTCGACGACCACCGCGAGCATATAGGTCGGGTTGCCATCGCCGCGCAGCAGGACGAGATCGTCGAGGTTCTCGTTCTGCCAGACCACGCGGCCCTGGACCTGGTCCTCGATCACGGTCTCGCCGGTCTGCGGCGCGCGCAGGCGGATGGTGGGCTTCACGTCGCTTGGCGCCGTCGCGGGATCCCGGTCGCGCCACATGCCATCATAGAGGCGGGTGCGGCCTTCCGCGCGCGCCTTCTCGCGCATGGCGGCGAGCTCCTCGGCCGTGGCGTAGCAGCGATAGGCCTTACCGTCGGCCAGCAGCTGCTCGGCGACCTCGCGGTGGCGGGCGGCGCGGCTGTACTGGTAGATCACCTCGCCGTCCCAGCCGAGCTCGAGCCACCTCAACCCGTCGAGGATGGCGCCGATCGCAGCCTCCGTGGAGCGCTCCCGGTCGGTATCCTCGATCCGGAGCAGCATCTTGCCGCCGTGCTTCTTGGCATAGAGCCAGTTGAACAGCGCCGTGCGGGCGCCCCCGATATGGAGAAAGCCGGTCGGGGAGGGAGCAAAGCGCGTGACGACGGAATCGGACATTCTTGGCAAGGCCTATGCATTGGAGGCGGTGGTGTATAGCAGGAACGGGACATAACTAAAGCCCGACGCGGACCTGGCAGGCCTTGCTTAAGCTCTTGGCGCGGCCACGCGAATTTGGCAGAAGGACCGCTGATTTCCCTACAGGATTTTCGTAATGACAGAACCGGTGGCAGCTGAGGTTGGGCGCGATTTCATTCGTGACATCATCCAGGCCGATCTCGATCAGGGCAAGTACCAGGAGATCGTGACCCGGTTCCCGCCGGAGCCGAACGGCTACTTGCATATCGGCCACGCCAAGTCGATCGCACTCAACTTCGGCATCGCCCAGGAGTTTCCGGGCCGCTGCCATTTGCGTTTCGATGATACCAACCCGGTCAAGGAAGAGCAGGAATATATCGATTCCATCCAGGCCGACGTGCGCTGGCTCGGTTATGACTGGGGCAAGAACCTGTTCTTCGCCTCGGACTATTTCGACCGTCTGTACGAATGGGCGGAGCAGCTGATCCGCGACGGGCTCGCCTATGTCGACGACCAGACCCAGGAGGAGATCCGCCTCTCGCGCGGCACGCTGACCGAGCCGGGCAAGAACTCGCCGTTCCGGGACCGCAGCGTGGAGGAGAACCTCGACCTGTTCCGGCGGATGAAGGCCGGCGAATTCCCCAACGGGGCGCGTGTGCTGCGGGCCAAGATCGATATGGAAGCGGGCAACATCAATCTGCGCGATCCCGTGCTGTATCGCATCCTGCATGCGCACCACCCGCGCACCGGCAACGCCTGGTGCATCTATCCGAGCTACGACTACGCCCACGGCCAGTCGGACGCCATCGAAGGCATCACGCATTCGATCTGCACGTTGGAGTTCGAGGACCACCGGCCGCTCTACGACTGGTTCATCGAGAAGCTGCCGGTACCGTCCAAGCCGCACCAGTACGAATTCGCGCGGCTGAACCTGACCTACACGCTGCTGTCCAAGCGCGTGCTGACCCAGCTTGTCCGCGACGCCCATGTCGCGGGCTGGGACGATCCGCGCATGCCGACCATCGCGGGAATGCGCCGCCGCGGCGTGCCGCCGGCCGCCTTGCGCGAGTTCGTCAAGCGCATCGGCGTCGCCAAAGCCAACAGCGTGGTCGACGTCGGCATGCTGGAGTTCTGCATCCGCGAGGAGCTGAACCGCACGGCGCAGCGCCGCATGGCGGTCTTGAGGCCGCTGAAGGTCGTGATCGAGAACTATCCGGAAGGGCAGACCGAGGAGCTCGAGGCGATCAACCATCCCGACGATCCGTCGGTCGGCACGCGCAAGATCACGTTCGGCCGCGAGCTCTATATCGAGCAGGACGACTTCATGGAGAACCCGCCGAAGAAGTTCTTCCGCTTGTCGCCGGGCAACGAGGTGCGGCTGCGCTATGCCTACTTCGTCAAGTGCACCGGCGTGATCAAGAACGACAAGGGCGAAGTGGTGGAGCTGCGCTGCACCTATGATCCCGCGACCAAGGGCGGCAACGCGCCCGACGGCCGCAAGGTCAAGGCGACCATGCACTGGCTGGCGGCGGCGACGTCGAAGCCGGCGGAGATCCGCATCTACAACCAGCTGTTCTCCAATCCGAGCCCGGACGCCTCGAATTTCGCAGCCGATCTCAATCCGAATTCGCTGGAGATCCTGTCCGATGCGCGGATCGAGGCTTGCGTTGCGGAGAGCAATTCGACCGAGCCGGTGCAGTTCGAGCGCCAGGGCTATTTCGTGCGCGACAAGGACTCGACGCCGGGCAAGCCGGTGTTCTCGCGCACCATCGGCCTGCGCGACACGTTCGCGAAGGAAGTCGCGAAAGATTGAGGGCTGACCTGAGCAAGCGACGCCGACGCCATCGTTTCCGCCATCATCGCGAAATGGTGCGCCGGCTTCGCAAAGCTCGATGCAACGGCTCCGGTCGCTACAGCTTGTAGCCGATCTTCCTCAGGAGGTCCTTCCGCCACGCAATGTCGGCGTCGGTCTCGATACCCAGCGGTGAGGCGCCATCCACTACGCCGAGCACGCCACGGCCGAGCTCCGTTTGTGCGACGATCACCTGCGTGGGGTTGGCCGTCGCGCAGTAGATGCGGCAGACCTCCGGCACCGAGCGCACGGCAGCTAGGACGTTGACCGGAAAGAAGCCGTCGCCCAGGAAGATCAGAAAAGTGTGGCCGGCGCCAATGGCCAATGCGTTGTTGCGGGCGTGGGTGAGGGCCGCTTCGTCATTGCCCGACCAGCGCACCAGCCGCTTGCCGGAGGCCTCGCAGAAGGCCAGCCCGAATCGGATGCCCGGAACCGTGCCAACGAGCGCCTCGTGGAGATCTTCCACGGTCTTGATGAAATGCGACTGACCGAAGATGAAGTTGGCCGCCTCCGGCTTGACGATGGGTACGACGGTGAGTTCCATGGCCGCGCTCCGGGAGAGAGCTACACAATTCATGTTAGGCCGACGGAAAGCGATTGTCAGCCGCTGCCCGAGCCGCCTGGTGGAACCGGCGGACTCGCTCCAGGTCCTTCGCATGCGAACCGTCCTGGTCCGTTTTCGTCTTGGAGTCGACGCCGGCAGGACGGACCGTTCGGATCGCTCCTGCGACATTGTCCGGTCCGAGGCCGCCTGCGAGGACGACCGGTACACGGACGACATCCACGATGCGGCGACTGATGTTCCAATCATGCGTCACGCCGAGCGCGCCGATCTGCCTGTCCGTGCACCGATAGCTGTCGAGCAGCAGAAAGTCTGCGATGCCATCGTAGCTCTCGGCAATTGCGACGCTTTCCTCGGAGAACACCGGTATGCTTCTCATCACGACGATCCCGGGCAACATGCGCTTGAGGGAAGCAACATCTTGCGGGGAAAGCAGTTCGGCGCTGGCTCCCAAATGGACGATCGCGGGGTTGAGCTCGCGCGCCCACGACGCAATCAAGGCGAGATCGCAGGTCAGAAACAGTGCCGAGAATTTCGATGGCGGTACAATTGCCGCGCCGATCTTGGAAGCCGTTGAGATCGGCAGTTCGCGTGGAAATTGGCCTTCTCCGACGAGCACGCCGACATGGTCGACGCCAATGACTGAAAGTGCGGACGCCTCTTCGGGGGTAGAGATTTCATAGATCTGGGTCAACATCGGCGCAACCTCTCCGAGTCTCAGGGAGACGCCTCGAACGCTGCCATCACCTCGGCCAGCATCCGTTCCTGCTCTCCCGCATAGCGCGGAGAGAAGTGAAAAGGCTCGACGCGGCGGACCTTGGCTTCCCGTGCGACTTCTCCGGCAGCCGTGGTGGTAAGATGAGCCCGCTCCTTCGCTATTGCGGCGTCCGCGTCCGCAAACGCCGCCTCGATGAAGAGGATGTCTGCATTCTGAACCAGCGCCACGATGGCGGTGCGATTGGCCGGCGTGTCGGCAACATCGGTCACATAGGCGATTTTCTGGCCGGCAGTGACCGTCACGAGATCGCGCAGGCTTGAGAGTGGCACGAGGCGATCCGACTTGTTCGCTTCTTCGATACGGATCAAATGATCGTCCGCGCGACGCTCGACGACGGCCTTCTTTAGCGACAGCAACCAGGGACCGACGGGTAGTCCACGCTCCGACAGCCTGTTCTTCCATACGTTGACATGGGCCGCCTCCTGCAGCGCAAAGGCGAGGCAGGGCGTGCCATGCTCAAGGATCGCGGCTGACACGCGATGGGTCGGTTCATCGCAGAGTACGCCCGCAATGGTGTTGCCAGAGACGGATGGCTCTGCTGCGAAGCCTTTCCTCAGCCGGAACCGGGTGGTGAAGGTGGAATTTTCCGCTCCAAGTTCGCTGACGTCGAAAACAAGATCGCAGGAATAGTTTTCGACCAGGTTCCAGCGATAGGCCTGAAGCTTGTGAAAGACGTGCTCGGCTAAGCCGGCCGGACCGAACAGCTGTACCGATTTCTCGTGCCCGACGAGCAAACGCAGCAGATGGTCGAAGCCAACGAAATGATCGATATGCGCATGCGAGACAAAGACCTGGTCGACGCGTCGGATCTTCCGCGGCGCCAGTGAAGCAATCTCTCCAATGTCGAACAGCAGACTTCGCTTCTCGAACAGCGTTTCGACATAGACCGTAGGATCGCCGTAGCGACCGTTGACCAGGCTAGGATGGAAAAGCGGTCGCATGACAACAATTCTGCTGCAACAGTCCCAAATGCATCTCTCCTCATCTTAGGGGACGGCGATGGATTTCGCACCGGGCAGGATCGAGCTAGAATACATCTATCGGATCGAGGAGAGAGCCATGAAACTCGTTTCAAGCGCCTTCGCCGATGGTGCCGCAATTCCGCGACGGTTTACCTGTGATGGCGAAAATCTTTCGCCACCTCTGCAATGGAGCGACGCGCCGGAGGGGGCGCGGAGTCTTGTCCTGCTCTGCGATGATCCCGATGCGCCCGCCGGCAAATGGCATCATTGGGCAGTGTACGACATTCCGCCGGAGGTCACGCAATTTGCGATCAACGCCGCACAGAACGCCAGAATGAAGCAAGCCGTCAATGATTTTCGGAAGGCGGGTTATGGCGGCCCGTGTCCACCGCACGGCCATGGGCCTCATCACTATCATTTCCGACTGCTTGCCCTCTCGACGGAGGGCCTGCCGGTAAAGGCCAATGCATCCTGCGGCGACGTCGAGCGAGAGGCGCGCAAGCACGTGATCGCGGAAGCGACCCTCGTCGGTTGGTACGAGAGGTAAGCGAAAGAATGCCCTAAACTAGATATCGTAATACAGATGGAACTCGTAAGGATGCGGTCGCAGCCGGATCGGGTCGATCTCCTTCTTGCGCTTGTAATCGAGCCAGGTTTCGATCACGTCGGCGGTGAAGACATCCCCGCGTAGCATGAATGCGTGATCGCGCTCGAGCGCGTCGAGCGCCTGGTCCAGAGATCCCGGCGTGGACTTCACCTCCTTCGCCTCGGCAGTCGGGAGGTCGTAGAGATTCTTGTCGATCGGGCTGCCAGGGTCAATCCGCCTGTCGATACCGTCGAGGCCGGCCATCAGCATTGCAGCGAAGGCCAGGTAGGGATTGCAGGACGGATCGGGTGAACGAAATTCGACGCGCTTTGCGCGCGGATTCGGCGAATACATCGGAATCCGGCAGCAGGCGGAGCGATTGCGCTGGGAGTAGACGAGATTGATCGGAGCTTCATAACCCGGCACCAGGCGCCGGTAGGAGTTCGTGGTGGGGGCGCAGAGCCCGCACAACGCCCAGGCGTGGCTCAAAAGCCCGCCGATATAGTAGCGCGCGAGCTGGCTCAGCTCGGCGTAGTCGCCCTTGTCGTAGAACAAGTTGGTCTCGCCCTTCCAGAGCGACTGGTGAACGTGCATGCCCGAAGCGTTGTCCTCGAACAGCGGCTTCGGCATGAATGTCGCGGTCTTGCCATGCTGATGCGCGGTGTTCTTGACCACGTATTTGTAGATCATCAAATTGTCGGCCATGCGGGTCAGCGTGGTGAAGCGCATGTCGATCTCGTTCTGGCCGCCGGTCGCGACCTCATGGTGATGGGCTTCGATCTGGATCCCCAGAGATTCCATCGTCAGCACCATTTCGGTGCGTAGCGCCTGCATGCTGTCGGTCGGAGGAACGGGAAAGTATCCCTCTTTCGGGCGCGGCTTGTGGCCGAGATTCGGTCCTTCATCCGTGGCGGTGTTCCAGCTGCCTTCGCTGGAGTCGATTGCGTGCATGGCGAAGTTGATGCCCTGTCCGTAGCGGACCTCGTCGAAGACGAAGAACTCGGCCTCCGGGCCGAAATAGCTCGTATCGGCAAGCCCGGTACCCTTGAGGTAGGTTTCGGCCTTCTGGGCGATGTAGCGGGCGTCCCGGCTATAGGATTGGCCGGTCACGGGGTCGCGGATGTTGCAGATGAGAACCAGCGTCTTGGCCGGACTATAGGGGTCGACGAAGGCGGTCGTCGGATCCGGGACGACGAGCATGTCGCTTTCCTGGATCTCCTGGAAGCCGCGGATCGATGAGCCATCGAATCCAAGGCCCTCGTTGAGTGCATCGGCATTCACCGCGCTCGGCGGTACGGAAAAATGTTGCCACATCCCCGGCAGATCGGTGAACCGCAAATCGATCATCTGGACGTTCTCGTCCGTGATCGCCTTCACGAGGTCTTCGGCTGTCGTACATTTTGCAACCATGGCTTCGCTCCCAGGTCAGCGTCCCGAGATCGCGTAGCCGTTCGGCCGCAACCTGGCGGCTCGCGACGGACTGTGGTCCACGTTCGGCGTTGTCGCCGCAGTCAGGCAAGCTTTGCGCCGACTGTCAGCTTTGGTGTGGCCCGCGCATCAGCTTCATCGCATCTTCGATGTGCCGCCAGGTTCTTGCCAATTCGAGCTCGCCCTTCTGCTCGAGTTCGATGGCGTTTTGAGCGGCTTCCGCAATGGCCTTGGGGCCATGGGCTTCCAGCAACTGCCGCGCATAGTCGTGAATTTCCATTTCTCGCATGGCGTCATCTCCCTCTGCTCCGGGCGCGACCTTCCGCTGCGCCGGGAACGGTCGACATTGACACCTGTCTAGCGTCGTCAGTCTGCATCCGGGTGCGCCGCACTCGCAAGGGCCCTCTCCTGGATGCGCGGCCGGGCTTGGCGCCGGCTCCCGGACCGCCCTCGCGGCCACACAATGCAGGCCGGACGGATGATTTTTTCATCGGTGCGTCCCCAGATAAGTAGGAGAGGGGAGGTGAGCATTATGCGCATCCAACATTGGCAAGACGCTGCCAGCCTGTTGGTGGGCGTATGGCTGGTCCTGTCGTCCCCTATCCTTGGTTTATCCGGGGCGGCTGTCTGGATCACCATCGCGCTTGGGCTCGGCGTCATGCTGTTTGCCGTAGAGGCCTTTGTCATCCCGTCCTACCTGGAAGAGTGGGGCGAAATGCTGCTGGGACTGGCGCTGGTGCTGGTGCCTTGGACCATTGGCTATGACCAGGTAGCAGCCACGGCGAGCAGCGTATTGTCGGGCCTGCTGGTGATCTTGCTCAGTGGCTGGGAGCTGATGACCGATCGTGACTTCAGCGCCTGGTGGCACGATCGCTGGCATCACCCGGCCGGCTGACAAAGAGCAATCGGCCAAACTCGCCGCCGACCGCTATCGGCTGGCGGCCGGAGGCGAGGCTCGATTTGAGCACGCCAGGGACAACGCCTTGGCGCGACGGGGATTCCAATGGCCGTCGTCGCGCTGAAAGGCCGATGCGGCCATTGTGCAGGCCGTGCGGATCCTGCACCTAGACCTGCACAAGACCATTCCGTCACGATGCGGTTCTGGGCTCGATCGGCTGCCAGATGCTGATCTTGCGCGTCTCCGGCATCAGGAACAGCGCGAGCAGGAAGCATACCGCGGGGACCGCGATCGGGTAGATCAACGCGTAGCCGATGCTCCCGGTCGCCGCGAATGCCGCCGACGTGATGAACGGCACCAATCCACCACCCCAGCCGTTGCCGATGTGGTATGGCACCGATACCGACGTATACCGGATCCTGCCCGGAAAGAATTCCGCCAGGAACGCGCCGACCGGCCCATAGACCATCCCAACGTAGCAAACGAGGATGAAGATGATGAAGATCGCGGTCGGATAGTTGACGTTGCCGGGCTGCGTGACTGCTCCCAGCCATAGATACAGCGGATAGTACGTGATTGCGGCCAGCAGCATGCCGCCCAGGATTACCGGCTTGCGGCCGATCTGATCCGACAGCCAGCCGAAGAAAATCAGGCTCGGTGTGGCAATCAGCAGCGCGGCTCCCACGATATAGGCGGAGGTCAGCGGATCCAGCTTCGAGACCTGCTGAAGGAAGTACAGCGCCCAGAACTGACCGCTGTACCAGACCACCCCTTGCCCGATCAGGACCACGATTGCGATCCCGATGAATTTGATGTTCGAACTGAGGAAGGCCTCCCTCCACGGATTCGTCGTCATCTGGCCGCGGGCCCTGATTTCCTGGAAGATCGGCGTCTCCTGGAGCTGGAGCCGAATGTAGATTGCGATGGCCACAAGCAGGAAGGACACCAGGAACGGAACGCGCCACGCCCATTCGTCGAACGCCTGATTGCCGAACCAGGTCCGTGTCAGGATGATCACGGCCAGGGACACGACGATGCCGAGAGTCGGAGAGGTCTGCAGCCAGCCGGTGTAGTAGCCGCGCTTGTCGTCCGGAACATGCTCTGCGACATAGGTGATGGCGCCGCCATATTCGCCGCCCAAGCACAGACCCTGAATCATGCGCAGACCGAACAAAAGGAACGCCGCCGTCAGACCGATGGACTGGTAGGTCGGGATCAACCCGATTGCTCCCGTACCCAGTCCCATTCCGCTCAGCGTGATGAGGAACGTATATTTTCGCCCGACGCGGTCGCCCATCCATCCAAAGAGGAAAGCTCCCAACGGACGGATCAGGAATCCTGCAGTGAACAGCGCGATCGTGCTGAGGAGGGCTGCAACCGGGTGGGACTGCTCGAAGAACTTGACCGACAGAACTGCGGCCAGGCTGCCGAAGATATAGAAATCATACCATTCGATGACGTTTCCCACCGACGCAGCAACAATCACGCGGCGAAAATCGTTCGGTACTTGAATTGCCATGTGCTGCTCCTGTCAAATTCAAACGCTACTCTCGGCGCTTTTCAGCGTCCTTCGCTCGCGCGCTACGCTTGGTGCGCGACGCCACAGGCGAGAATTGCGAGTTGCGTCGGCAGCGCCAAATCTCAGGGAGGCTTGAGCCACCCGAGAAAGAGCTCCAGCGGTCGCTTCGTTACCGCGAGCTATCACAACCTGCCCGTATTGCCGGGGAGGCGGAGACGCAGTGTAGTCCCGCCGGGGCTGGCGTCTTATGAGACTTTCGGCTCAATCGACCGAACCGGGGCTGCCCAAGTCCTGCAAGTCCTGAGATGGAACGGGGTCGCCAACCGCGCTCGGCGATTTTGTCACGAACGAACGGAAAGGCCTCTCAGGCGTTGTGTGGGTCCAACGAGGATCCCGCCATGCAGAACATCGCAGAGCATATGGAAGTGATCGGCGCCGACGGCGTCCATGTCGGCACGGTCGACCGCGTCGAGGGCAATCGCATCAAGCTGACTAGGAAGGACAGTGGGGAAGGCAGCCACAAGGGGCACCATCACTTCATCGACAAGGGGCTCGTTGCCGATGTCGAAGGCAATAAGGTCCGGCTGTCCGCCAAGGCGTCGGTGGCCGTGACCATGGAAGAGGAAAAGTAGGGCCCGCCCGACTTCGTTCCTGATCTGTACCGCTATTCGCGCAGCCGCACGTTCCGGTAGCCTCCGCACCCGTCGCGTATCGTAAGGTGCAGGGGAACGGCGGAGCCGGGGCGGCCAGTACGCTCCCAGGGAGTTGCGGGGACGTGGCCGGTCGGCCGCGCCGCACCGGCTGGCGGCTTTGCGCCGGCGGGCTTTGGCGTCTGGCCGGCTAGCGTCGCAACGTTGCGCGAATGGGCCCGCGCCGAGGCCGGGCCTGGTCGGCTGTTGCCGTGGGTGCCGGTCGCCTTCGGCGGCGGCATCGCGCTTTATTTCGCCGCAGATCATGAGCCGGTGCCGTGGGTGGTCGTCGCGACCGCGGCCGTTCTCGCGCTTGGCGCCGTGCTGCTGCGGCGGAGCCGGTTGTTTGCGCCCGCGATCGTGATCGCGGCGGTCGCCGCCGGCTTTGCCACGGCGACCTGGAAGACGGCGCGCATCGCCCACATCGTTTTGGCCAAGCCGCTCTATTCGGTGTCGCTGTCGGGCTTTGTGGAAGCACGCGACATCCGCGAGCGCACCGATCGCTTCGTACTGCGTGTCAGCGCGATGGAGGCGCAACGCAGCGACGTGAAGCTCGAGCGCGTCCGCCTCTCGGTGCGCAAGGGCACGGCGCCTGAAGTCGGCAGCTTCGTGCAATTGAAGGCGCGGCTGTTGCCGCCGATCTCGCCGGTGCGACCTGGCAGCTATGATTTCTCGCGCGATATGTTCTTCCAGGGCATTGGTGCCTCCGGTTTCGTGATGGGCGCGATCACGGCTTCGGTGCCGCCGGATGCCGGCGGCTTGCGGCTGCGCTACGCCGCCTTCATGCAGGGCCTGCGCGATGCGATCGACGCGCGCATCCGCTCAACGCTCGAAGGCGACAACCGCGCGATTGCGACCGCGCTGCTCACGGGACGGCGCGATGCGATCAGCACGCCCGTCAACGACGCCATGTTCATCTCGGGGCTCGGCCATGTGCTGTCGATCTCCGGCTATCACATGGCGGTCGTCGCCGGCGTCGTCTTCTTCGCAGTGCGCGCGCTGCTGGCGCTGATCCCGGGACTGGCGGCCGGCTTCGCCATCAAGAAATGGTCGGCGGCCGCTGCGCTGGCGGCGGCAGCGTTCTACCTGCTGCTGTCAGGCGCGGAGGTCGCGACACAGAGATCGTTCTTCATGACCGCGGTGGTGTTGATCGCCGTGATGGTCGATCGCCGCGCCATCACCTTCCGAACCCTCGCTGTGGCCGCGCTGATCGTGCTCGCGGTCGCGCCCGAAGCGCTGGTGCATCCCAGCTTCCAGATGTCCTTCGTCGCGACGCTCGGGCTGGTGGCGCTGGTGCAGATCGGCATGCCGAACCTGCTTGCATCGCCCGATCATTCGACGACAGCGCGCATCGCGCTGTGGGGCGGCCGCGAGATCGCGATGCTGTTGCTGGCTTCGTTGATCGCGGGGCTTGCGACCACGCCCTATGCCGCTTTCCACTTCCATCGCGTGACGCCATACGGCGTGCTCGCCAATCTCGGCGCGATGCCGGTGGTCTCGGCGCTGGTGATGCCGGCGGGGCTTTTAGGGTTGCTCGCGGCGCCCTTCGGCCTCGACGGCGTGTTCTGGTGGCTGATGGGGATCGGCATTGACTGGATGGTCGCGGTCTCGCGCTGGGTGGCGGCCCTACCGGGCGCAGTTGGCCGCATTCCGGCGTTCGGAATCGCGCCGTTGATCGCGGCCAGCCTCGGGATCATCGTGATGGGCCTGTTGCGCACGCCCTTGCGCTTGTCCGGCGCCCTGGTGCTGCTGGTAGCGATCCTCTGGGGACTGTCGGTGCGGCAGCCCGATATCCTGATTGCCGGGGATGGCGCGAGCGTCGCGGTCCGGGGCGGCGACGGGCGTTTGCATGTGATCCGCGCGAGCAAGGATGGCTTTCTGCTGAGGGAATGGTTAGCCGCCGATGCCGATCCGCGCGATGCCGCCAACGCCTCGTTGGCGAGCGGTGTGTCATGTGACGAGTCCGGCTGCGTGGCGCCGCTTGCGGACGGGCGGCTGGTCGCGCTTTCTCTGCGCATCGACGCGCTGGCTGATGATTGCAGCCGCGCTGCGTTGGTGGTGACGGCGCGGCCCGCGCCGCCCGATTGCGCAGCGATGGTGGTCGATCGGTCGCGCCTTGCCAGTCAGGGCGCGCTGGCTCTGACGCAAAACGGAGAGGGTTTCTCGGTGCAGGTGGTGAGGGCGAGAGGCGCA
Organism: Bradyrhizobium sp. STM 3561; assembly: GCF_045571455.1. Classification (NCBI taxonomy): domain Bacteria; kingdom Pseudomonadati; phylum Pseudomonadota; class Alphaproteobacteria; order Hyphomicrobiales; family Nitrobacteraceae; genus Bradyrhizobium; species Bradyrhizobium sp. STM 3561. Next base: position 3,112,867 of record NZ_CP120695.1, on the reverse strand, counting down.
AGCCGCCCTTGGCTGCCGGCCGGCGCCGGCGAGGGGGATTTCGACGGCAGCCTTGCGCCGAAGACGGCCGTGCCCCGCAATCGGGACGCAACGCCATCGGAGGCCGACTTGCAGGCTGACGATTGAGGATCGATGCGGAGGAGGCGCGGGATTCTGCAGGACGCAAACCATACCATCTCGCCGGCCTCAGCCGGCGATGGCATTTCAAGTTCTGGCCCTCGACAAATCGGCCGGGGGCGCGCCGACGATCAGCCGATCGGCAGGCGTGTGATCGTGGACCTCGTCTCGGCGACGATCTGCGGCTTGTGCTCGCGCTCGCCAACCGGCTGGGTCACCGGCAGTTGCAGCACGGTCGCGCGCTGGCCTTCGACGAGCTGCGTCACCAGCACGTACTTGCCGTCGGGAAATTCGATCGCGTCATGATGGCGATCGGGAATGTGCGGATCGATCTTGCCGAACTTGCCGACGCGGGAGTTGACGGTGCGCGTCCAGATCCAGCGGTTGTCGTAACGAACGTTGTCGGCGAAAGCGAGCTCCGTTCCCGGCAGCAGGCAGACCGCGACGGAGAGATCGGCTTCAGAGGCGAAGCCGCGTGTCGAGGTGCCGCGGAAGGTTGTCGTGACGATCGTCTCGCCGACTTCGGCAGGGCGCGTCGCGACGGCATGCAGGCTATAGTCACACATCGGGTGCTCCTCATGCGAAGATAGCAAGCCGCACCTCTCTTGGAGGCGCAGGCCTCTATCAGGGTGAAGCATACAACGTTCTGCTCGGTTGTGGGCAAATCTGCGGCTGGGCTTCGCGAGCCGCGATCACATTATCTTTCCCGGATTCGATAGGAACAAAGCCGACGCCTGTGCATTCGAACGGCGCCAATGTCAGCGCCCCGCGGGTGCTGACCGGCTCGCTTATTGCCGGCTCGATTGCGGAGAGCTGCGCATCACATTCCGCGCGTCGCGAATTCGTACTGGCTCGATTGCTTGCGCACATGGCGGTGCGACTGTGTGGCAATGGCCTGCGACGCTGATGCTGCGATCAGCGCTGCAATGATTGTCCATGAAACATCTGGCGGGTGGCGTCTCCTCGAAGCTGTGGCCGCGAAGCGATGTTGCTTCGTGCGGCGTGCCGAGGATCTCGCACCGGAAAAAGGACCGGATAGTCTGAGCAGAACCGGAAAGACCATCCAGCCAGAGCGGAAAATGATCCGCTCCAAGAGGTGTCCAACGACCGCAGACCGCTCAGTACTTCCGGTAGAGCCCGATCAGCTTGCCCTGAATCTTCACGCGGTTTGGCGGAAGAATGCGGACCTCGTAGGCGGCATTGGCTGGCTCGAGTGCGATCGAGGCGCCGCGGCGGCGGAAGCGCTTGAGCGTGGCCTCCTCGTCATCGATCAGCGCCACCACGATGTCGCCGGTATCGGCGCTCTCGTTGCGCTGGATCAGCGCCATGTCGCCATCGAGGATGCCGGCCTCGACCATCGAATCGCCGCGCACTTCGAGAGCGTAGTGCTCGCCCGCGCCGAGCATGTCGGGCGGTACGCTGATGGTGTGGCTGCGGGTCTGCAACGCCTCGATCGGCGTGCCGGCCGCGATGCGGCCCATCACGGGCACCGCGACGGGACGCTCGCCCTCGTCAACAGGCGGGCTGGAGCTCGCGCGCACCTTGCCGAGATTGCCCTCGATGACGCTCGGCGTGAAGCCGCGGCGATTGCCGGCAGCGGCCTGGAGTTCGGGCAGCTTGATCACCTCGATGGCGCGGGCGCGGTTGGGCAGGCGGCGGATGAAGCCGCGCTCCTCGAGCGCAGTGATCAGGCGATGAATGCCTGACTTCGAGCGCAGGTCGAGCGCATCCTTCATCTCGTCGAAAGACGGCGGCACGCCGCTTTCCTTCAGACGTTCGCTGATGAACCGCAGAAGCTCGTATTGTTTGCGCGTCAACATCTCGACCAAAGTCCCCCGGTTGATGTCGTTCGATTCCGAGACGATGAATTCAGCGATAAGCCGCTACATCCTCGAAACAAATCATGAACGGACACTATATGTTCGATATGTGTTCCGCAACTGCTTAATTTACGGTGAACGGGGCAAATCTCGCGGAATGCGTGTTCCGTGCAGCTCAGACGGGGAGCCGCAGCACCTCGCAAGGCGTGCCGGCCTCGGCCTTCGGCGCGAACGGCGCGCGTACGAGAAGTACCTGTGCCGCAGCGAGATTCGCAAGCAGAGAGGAGTCCTGATGGCGGACGGGAAGGGCGACGAGCGTGCCGTCGCCGCGCAGTTCCAGTCGCGCACGCAGATAATCCTCGCGCTGGTCATTGGCCCCGAGATCGCGGCCCAGCACGGCGCATTCGCGGCGATGATGAATCACCGAACGGCCTGACAGGGCGCGAATCAGCGGCACCATGAACAGGAAGGCGCACACGTATGATGACACGGGATTGCCGGGCAGGCCGATCACGCGCATGGCGCCGAGCCGTCCGTGCATCATCGGCTTGCCGGGCCGAATCGCGATCTTCCAGAACGCCATCGAGATGCCTTCGCCCTTCAGCGCCTGCTGAACCAGATCGTGATCACCGACCGATGCGCCACCGGTCGTGATCAGGATGTCGGCGCCGCTCTCGCGAGCGCGGCGGATGCCGGCGGAAGTGGCCTCCAGCGTGTCGGCGGCAACGCCGAGATCGATGGTCTCGGCGCCCTCGCTGCGGGCGAGCGCGTGCAGGGCATAGCCATTGGAATAGACGATCTGGCCGCGACCGGGCGCGGTGCCCGGCATCACCAGCTCATCGCCGGTGGCAAGGATCGCGACCCTCGGACGGCGGCAGACGGCGAGCTGCGGATGATTCATCGCAGCGGCGAGCGCGAGATCGCGCTCGGTGAGACGGGTTCCTTTGCGCAGCAGCACGTCGCCCTCGCGGAAGTCGACGCCGGCGGGACGAATGTGCCGTCCGGGAATCGCGGCTTCCTTGATCATGATGTGCTTGCCGTCGGCGACCGTGTCCTCCTGGATCACGACCGCATCGGCGCCGTCGGGAATAACGCCGCCGGTAAAGATCCGCACCGCTTCGCCGACGCCGACCGTTCCCGCGAACGGACGGCCCGCTGCGGCTTCGCCGATCACCGCCAGTCTGGAATCGATCGTTGCCGCGTCTGCCGCGCGCACGGCATAGCCGTCCATCGCCGACATCGCTTCCGGCGGCTGCGTGCGCCGCGCCGCGACGTCCCGCGCGAGCACGCGATGGTAGGCGGCGTCGAGGGCGACCGTCTCCTCGGCCAGCGGCTCTGTGCCTGCGAGCACGGCGGCAAGCGCGTCGGATACCGGCATCAGGGCCACGGCGAACTCCCGCAACAAATCGAACAAATCGAAGGACTCGGTCGGCAAAGTTCTAGCCGAGCGGAGGGGCTGAAGCAAAAGACCTCCTCAACCCGGCGAAAAGCCACACTTCCTTTCCGCACTGGCTGTCGATGACAAAACTGCTCGAAAAGGCACTTCAAGCCGTGCGGCGGCTTCCTGCGGATAGCCAGGACGAGATTGCGTGTTCGATATTGGCTTTGATCCTGACGTCGAAGCCCCGTTCCGCCGCTTCGAGCGAAGAGGCGCAGGTTCACGGAACGCGCGACCCACGATCTGATTAGCATTGCCGATTATGTTAGGGAGCACAGCCCGTAAGGCGCGTTGCGATCCTTGAATCGCTTCAACCGGCTGGACGAAAAGGCTGGCGAAATCGTCATTCTCACGATTCAGCATCCCGCACGGGAACGCGAGCACTCGGATGCCTAAGGTGGCTCAAGTCCGCCGCGGCATGATCCGGAAGGCGAGGCAGACCGGCACGAGGACGGCCATGGCGAGCACGAGAAGGACGAGCGCCACGGCCAGCATCGGTCAACGCTCCGTCGGATCGTCCGGACTGACGTCCGCGACGTCGGGCGCCCTGGGACCTTGATCCTTGTCGGGCAGCGGATCGGCCTGGGATTTCAGGTCGGCGGCCTTGCTGATCAGCTTGGCGGAGAGGTCAGAATCCGAGGTGGTTCTGGCGAATTCGAGCAGGAGCGAGGCTTGCTTGGTGAGATAGGTCTTGCCCAGCACGTCGATCAGTCCAATGTAGAAGTCCCAACGGACTCATGAGTCCGATGGGTGGTATTCCGTTCCCGGAACTCTGTATAAAAATGCACAAAGTGATTGGGTTCCTCATCGCGTGCAATTTAGTTTCGGGAACTGAGCACGAACCGGGCCTCCCGCGGCTCAGATACCCAGCGCTTTCAATGCGTTTCCGACGTCACGCGGCGAGGTGACATGCACGGTCTTCAAGCCGCGCGCCCGCGCTCCCTCGACGTTCTCGGCGAGGTCGTCGAAAAAGACAATGCGATCCGCCGGCACCCCGATCGCCGCCACGACGTGATCGAAAGCCTCCGCGTCCGGTTTGCGCAGTCCGATGCTGGACGACAAATACAGCTCGCGGAAATGGCCGAGCAGGCCGGCGTATTCTTTCGAGAAATAGTCCACATGCGGCCGATTGGTGTTGGAGAAGGCGTAGAGCGGCATCTGCTTCGCCGCGCGCGGCAGCAGCTCGGCGATATCTGGCATCTCACCGGCGAAGATCGCGTTCCAGCCTTCCAGGAACTGCGCGTCCGAGATGCCGATTCCGAGCGAGGCACGCAGCGAGGCGAAATAGTCCGCGTCGCTGATCTTGCCCATCTCGTGCAGCCGGTAGGCCTCGTCACGCACATAGCGCGCGACGATGGCCTCGGGCCGGCAGCCCGCATGTCCCGCCCAGCAGGCGATCGCCTTGGAGAAGTCGATGTCGAGCACCACGCGCCCGAGGTCGAACAGCAGCGCATCGGCGCTGCCGGGAGAGAGTGATGTCATTGCGTCCTTTTCACTTCAATATCGGCAACTCAGTAGCGATAGGGCTCATGGTCGAACAGCGGGAACGCGCTGAACACGCCGGGTGCGTTGGTGGCGGTCGCCGGATGCAGGCAGGATTTATCGATCTCGGCGAATGAGGTGGCGCCCAAGAGGCCAAGGCAGCGCAGCGCCTCGTCCTCCAGCAGCTCCAGCATTCGCGCGACGCCGCCTTCGCCGGCGGCCGCCAGCGCCCAGCACTGCAGCCGGCCGATGCCGACGAGGTCCGCGCCCGCCGCGATTGCCTTGACGATGTCGGTGCCGCGGCAAAAGCCGCCGTCGACCATGATCTTGGCGCGGCCCTTCACGGCATCGACGATCTCCGGCAGCACATGCATGGCGCCACGGCCGTGGTCGAGCTGGCGGCCGCCATGGTTCGAGACGTAGATCCATTCGACACCGTGCTCGAGCGCGATCTGCGCGTCCTCGGCGGTGGCGATGCCCTTCAGGATCAGAGGGATCTTGAACTTGTCCTTGATCATCTTGACGGTCCGCCACTCCAAGCCCTTCTGGAAATCGCCTCCGGTGGCGCGCAGGCGGCTCTCGCGCACATAGCGCTTGGCGATGTCACGTTCGCGACGGCTGTAATGCGCGGTGTCGACGGTCAGGCAGAAGGCGGCATAAGCGTTCTTTTCGGCCCGGCTGACGACATCGGCGACGAAGGCATCGTCGCCGCGGACATAGAGCTGATAGAGCCGCAGCGCGTCGGGCGCAGCCTCGGCGGTCTTCTCCAGGCCGGGCTCGGACACCGAGCTCAGCATGTGCGCCGCGCCGAAGGTGCCGGCGGCGCGCGCGACGCTTGCCGCGCCATCCGGATCGAAGATCTCGAGCGCGCCGACCGGGGCGAGCACCACCGGCAGGCGCATCCTGCGGCCGAGCTGCTCGACGGAACCATCGACCTTGCGGACGTCGCGCAACACGCGTGGCCGGAAGGCGATCTCGTCAAGCGCCATGCGGTTGCGCCGCATCGTGGTCTCGGTCTCGGCCGCTCCGACGATGTAGTCCCAGGCATTCTGGTTGAGGTTGGCGCGCGCCTTCCGGATGAACTCGTGCAGGTTCTGGAACGGCTCGTTGCTGGCGCCGAGTTCGACGTTCCGTTCCGGCCGGATGCGGGGCGCTTCATTCATTGTTGTCCTCCCGAGAATTTGAAGTCTTGTCGCCATCGCCTATCGCGTCCGGCCCTCCAAAACCATCCTAAAATCGCATAGCTGTGAGGCGCGGGCGGCCGACCGGTTTCCGCTTTGCGCGAAACAGTTTCGGAACGTTGCCAAAAGTTTAGGCCAAGGCGAAGGGATTTCTTCGGCGCGGCCGCTAGCGCGGCATCCGGCCTTGAAGAAACCGGAATGGTATTGTGAGAAGCGGGCTGGATCGCCATTTGCATGGCGCCCCCCAGCCCCAAGAGAACCGCCAAGCAAAAGGCTAGCCCATCCATGCGGAAAACCCTGCTGTTCCCCCTGGGCGCGCTCACTGGAGCGTGTCTGACCCTTCTGGTAGCCAGCCCGCACAGCGGAGTATGGGCGGCACGGGCGGCGGCGAGCGCGGATGATGCCTACTCCCAGCTCAATCTGTTCGGCGCGGTGTTCGAGCGCGTCAAGGCCAGCTATGTCGAGAAGCCCGACAATGCCAAGCTGATCGAGGGTGCGATCACCGGCATGGTGACCTCGCTCGATCCGCATTCACGCTACATGAACGCCAAGGCCTGGACCGAGATGCAGGAGACCACCTCCGGCGAGTTCGGCGGCCTCGGCATCGAGGTCACGATGGAGGACGGCCTCGTCAAGGTCGTCTCGCCGATCGACGATACGCCGGCCTCGAAGGCCGGCATCATGTCCGGCGACCTCATCAGCAAGATCGACGGCGAGGCCGTGCTGGGTATGACGCTCGAGCAGGCGGTCAACAAGATGAAGGGACCGGTCGACACCAAGACCAAGCTCACCATCGTGCGCAAGGGCGCGGACGCCCCGCTCGACGTCGCAATCACGCGCGAGATCATCCATGTGCGCCCCGTGCGCTTCCACGTCGAGAACGGCGACATCGGCTATATCCGCGTCACCTCGTTCAACGAACAGACCACCGACGGCCTGAAGAAGGCGATCGCCTCGATCTCCAAGCAGGTCGCCCAGGAGAAGCTCGTCGGCTACGTGCTTGATCTGCGCAACAATCCGGGCGGGCTGCTCGACCAGGCCGTGTCGGTGTCGAGCGCCTTCCTGCAGCGTGGGGAGGTCGTGTCGACCCGCGGCCGCAATCCGGAAGAGACCCAGCGCTTCACCGCGCATGGCGGCGATCTCACCAAGGGCAAGCCGCTCGTGGTGCTGATCAATGGCGGCTCGGCCTCGGCCTCGGAGATCGTGTCTGGCGCGCTTCACGACCACAAGCGCGCGACGCTGATCGGCACGCGCTCGTTCGGCAAGGGCTCGGTGCAGACCATCATTCCGCTCGGCGCCGGCAATGGCGCGCTGGCGCTGACCACGGCGCGCTACTACACGCCGTCGGGCCGTTCGATCCAGGCCCAGGGCATCGCGCCCGACATCGAGATCCTCCAGGACGTGCCGCCCGAGCTGAAGGGCCGGATGGACACCATGGCTGAATCCCAGATGCGCGGGCATTTGCAGGCCGCCGACGGCACCGAGCAGACTGGATCGCAGTCCTATGTCCCGCCGGAAGAGAAGGACGACAAGGCGCTGCACGCGGCCTATGACTTCCTGCACGGCGTCACCGCGAATGCGGTCGCCGCCAAGCGCGCGACGAAGGCTGCGGTTCCGAATTAAATCCGACGACCTCCAGATATGGATCGCCCGGGAGTGGATCACCGCTTCCGGGCGAATTCGTTTGGGGACGCGGTCTCGAACACCTAACCGGCCTCGCGGCGGCGACCCTCGCTGCCTTCGCGTCGCGCGAGCCGGCTGCGATGCAGCGCGAATAGCTCCAGCATCTTGTCGGCCGGCTTGGCGGCGCTGAACAGATAGCCCTGCATCTCGGCGCAGCCGAGCGTGCGAAGCAGGCGCCGCTGCTCCTCGGTCTCGACACCCTCGGCCGTGGTGGTCATGCGGCGGGCAGCCGCCAGATTGACGACGGCCTGGACGATGCTGGCGGAGCCGTCGGGGCGGGCGATGTCGTCGACGAAGCAGCGGTCGATCTTGATCTTGTCGAAGGGGAAGCGGTGCAGATAGCTCAGGGATGAGTAGCCGGTGCCGAAATCGTCGAGCGCGATGCGCACGCCGATGGCACGAAGCTGGTGCAGGATCGCGAGCGCGGCATCGTCGTCGCGGATCAGGACCGCCTCGGTGATCTCGAGCTCGAGCCGGCTCGCCGGCAGGTTCGACGCGGCGAGCGCGGCCATGATCTTCAGCGCCAGCGTGCCGCTCTTGAACTGCACCGGCGAGACGTTGACGGCGAGGCGGATGTCGTCGGGCCAACCCGCCGCGTCCCGGCACGCGGTCGCCAGCACCCATTCGCCGATCTCGTTGATCAGGCCGGTGTCCTCGGCGATCGGGATGAATTCGGCCGGCGAGATCATGCCGCGCTCGGGATGGCGCCAGCGCACCAGCGCTTCGCAGCCGGTGATGCGGTCGTCCTTGAGGCCGAGGCAGGGCTGGTAATACACCTCGAGTCCGCCTTCGCGCCCCCCTTGGGCAATGGCGTGGCGCAGGTCGCTCTCGAGCTGGCGCCGCTCGCGAACCTTGGCGTCCATGTCCGGCTCGAAGAAGCGGAAGGTACGCCGCCCGGTCGACTTGGCCGCGTACATCGCCATGTCTGCGTTCTTGAGGATCTGGTCCAGCATTGTTCCGTGTTCCGGCGCGAGCGCAATGCCGATGCTGGCGTCGGTGGTGAGATGATGGCCCATGCAGTCGAACGGCGTGCGGATGGCTTCGAAGACCCGCGCGACGAGCTCGTTGACCTGGTCCAGCGACGTCGCCGCGCTCTGTACTATGGCGAATTCGTCGCCGCCGAGTCGCGCCACGAAGTCCGCCGGGCCGGCACAGCGGCGAAGGTTCGCCGCGACCGATTTCAATAGCTCGTCGCCGACGAGATGGCCGAGCGCGTCGTTGACGCTCTTGAATTCGTCGATATCGATGTAGTGCACCGCGATCTGTTCGCCGTCGCCGACCGCAGCCAGCTGATGGCGCAGATGCTCGTGAAACATGGCGCGGTTGGGCAGGTCCGTCAGCGCGTCATAATGAGCGAGGTGGGTGATGCGCTCCTCGATGCGGCGGCGCTCGGTGATGTCTTCATGGGTCGCGACCCAGCCGCCATCAGCGAGCGGTTCGTTGAGGATGTGGATCGAGCGGCCGTCGGAAGTGTCGATCACCATTGAATTACGGACATGGATGTCCTTCAGCACGAGCGCGACGTAAGCGTCGACGTCGCCCGCGAACGAGCCGGTTGCCTTGCAATGGGCGATGGTGTCGTGGAAGCTGGAGCCGGGCTTTACGATCTCGGCCGACAATCCATACATCTCGATGTAGCGCTGGTTACAGACCACGAGCCGCTGCTCGGCGTCGAACAGCAACAGGCCTTGGGTCATGTTGTTGACGGCGCGGTCGAGCCGCTGCTTTTCCAGCGTGAGCCGCTCGCGCGAAAGGCGGTGCTGCTCCAGCAGCTTGCGAACGATCGCGATCAGCAGGCCTGCGATGGCGAGCGCTGACGAGGCGGCAACCGAGATCAGGATGCCGATCTGCTCGCGCCAGTCCGTCAGGGCCGCCGCGCGCGTCGTGGTGGCCATCATCAGGATCGGGAAATGGGGCAGGGCGCGCGAGGAGATCAGCCGGTCCTCTCCGTCGACAGGGCTTACGAAACGGCCGGCGAAGTGATCGAGCCCGAACACCCTCTGGAGCTCGAACGCGCCGCTTTTGAAATTCCGCCCCATCAATTCGCTGGAATGGGGATAACGGGCGAGCAGCGTGCCGTCCCGATGCAGCATCGAGATCGTCGCGCCTTCGCCGAGCACGACGGAGGCGAAGAATTTTTCGAAGTTGGCGGGCTCGATTCCGCGCCCGACGATACCGAGGAACTCGCCGCTTGGCCCGACGATCTTCCGGGCCACCAGAATGGTCCATGCGCCGGAGATGCGGCTATGCAACGGCTCGATCAGGACATCAGGCGCATTGGGATCATACTTGAAGGAGCGAAAATAGGCGCGGTCGGCCATCTTGACCCCGGGAACCGGCCATGCCGTCGACGAATTGATCAGATTGCCTTCGGCATCGATGATGTTGACACCGCCGATATAGGGCAGCGCCTCGATCTTCGACCGCAGCATCCGGTGGACGTCCTCGCCCGAGAGGCGCTTGCGAAAGTCTTCCGCGGTCGTGATTCCGGTCGTGCGGACGTGGTCGACGAAGTCCTTCTGGATGACCGCGAAATCCTGCAATTGCTGGTCGAAATGGTGAGCGAGCAGCAGCACCGTGTTTTCCAGCTCGCGGCCGGAGTTGCGCAGCGCGCGCTCGCGGAAGTTCTGTGCCATCAGCGTTGCGCCAACGGCGATCGCGGCGATCAGGAAGATCCCGCCCACCACCAGCCAGCGGATCGGCCCGCTGCGCGTGAGCACGGCCTGGTCGACGAGGCGGTTGCGGAATTTGGTCATGATCTCGATCGCTGTCGTACACACGCCAGGATCAATTCTTGAGCCCGGGCACATCCGTTGGTTTACGGGAACGGCGTGGAGGTAAAGTTAGGAAGCGTGGTTAACGCAGGATGAAGGCGCGCGCACATGCAAACGATGCGCGGCACGGCGAGATGCAGCAATTCCCCGAGTGTGCCGTGGTCTCGATCCCTGCCGGTCGTCGCAACGCAACCGGTGCTTAACCATCTCACGTGCGCGCTCAATGACGCGCTCGCGCCGTTTCCATTGCGGGTGGCGGCACGCGCCGGGCGCGGCGCGCTGCTGTCGGCAGCGCGCGAGGATGCGCTTGCCGCCTGCGATCAGACGCGATAATGGCCCGACTTGCCGCCGAGCTTCTCGACGAGATGGATGCCTTCTATGTGCACGCCGCGTTCGACCGCCTTGATCATGTCGTAGATGGTCAGGCAGGCAACCGAGACTGCGGTCAGGGCCTCCATCTCGACGCCGGTCGGGCCCGTGACCTTCACGCTGGCGCGAACGAGGCAGCCCGGCAGTTTTGCGTCCGGCTCGATGTCGACCGTCACCTTCGACAGCGCGAGGGGATGGCAGAGCGGGATCAGCTCGGAAGTGCGCTTGGCGGCCATGATGCCGGCGATGCGCGCGGTGCCGAGCACGTCACCCTTCTTGGCATTGCCGGAAACGATCAGGTCGAGCGTTGCCTTGGTCATGACGACGCGGCCTTCCGCGACCGCAAGCCGCTCGGTCGCGGGCTTGTCCGAGACGTCGACCATCCGCGCCTCGCCGGAGGCGCCGATATGGGTGAGCGCGGGACCGGCGTTGGATTTGGCCGTCCTCGTCGTGCCTGGCTTCTTGGCTGGCTTGCGCGCCATGTCAGCGCGTGCCCGTCGCGCGCGCCGTCGTCTCGCGCGCGAGCAGCGCGCGCGTCGCCGCGGTGACGTCGGCCTGCCGCATCAGGCTCTCGCCGACCAGGAAGGTCGACATGCCGACGCGCTCGAGCCGGGCGAGATCTTCGGGCGTGAAGATGCCGCTCTCGCCGACCATCAGCCGGTCGCCGGGGATGAGCGGCGCCAGGGCCTCGCTGGTCGCGAGCGTGGTCTCGAAGGTGCGCAGATTGCGGTTGTTGACGCCGATCATCGGCGACCGCAGCTTCAGCGCCCGGTCGAGCTCGGCGCGGTCGTGGATCTCGATCAGCACGTCCATGCCATAGGCGATGGCAGCATCTTCGATATCCCTGGCAGCGGCATCATCGAGCGCCGCCATGATGATCAGGATGCAGTCGGCGCCGTGCGCGCGCGCCTCGACCACCTGATAGGTATCGAACATGAAATCCTTGCGCAGCACCGGCAGTGACGTTGCCGCGCGCGCCGCCACCATGAAGTCGAGATGGCCCTGGAACGACGGCGTGTCGGTCAGCACCGAAAGGCAGGCTGCGCCACCCGCCTCATAGGCTTTTGCGAGTGCCGGCGGGTCGAAATCGGCGCGAATGAGACCCTTGGAGGGCGAGGCCTTCTTGATCTCGGCGATCAACGCATAGTCGCCATCGGCATGCTTGCTCTTGATCGCTCGCAGGAAACCACGCGGCGCGGAGGCGGCCTTGGCTTGCGCCTCCACGGCGGAGAGCGGACGCGTCCGCTTCGCTGCCGCGATCTCCTCGCGCTTGTAGGTCTCGATCTTGGTCAGGATGTCGGACATGCGCAATTCAGCCGTTGGAGACCGTGACCAGGTGCTTCAGCTTCGCGTTGGCCGCGCCGCTGTCGATGGAGGCGGCGCCGATCGCGATGCCTTCCTTGAGGTCCTTGGCGCGGCCGGCCACGACCAGTGCGGCGGCGGCGTTGATCAGCGCCACGTCGCGATAGGGGCTCGGCTTGCCGTCGAGCACGCTTTGCAATGCGATCGCATTGGCGTCGGCGTCGCCGCCCCTGAGCGCACCGGCCTCGCAACGCGAGAGCCCGGCTTCCTCCGGCGTCACCTCGAAATTCCGGATCTCGCCATTGTGGAGCGCGGAGACGAAGGTCGGGCCGGTGAGGGTGATCTCGTCCAGACCGTCGGAGCCGTGCACCACCCAGGCGGATTCCGAGCCGAGGTTCTTGAGCACCTGCGCCAGCGGCTGCACCCATTGCCTTGAAAACACGCCGACCATCTGTCGCTTCACGCCGGCCGGGTTGGACAGGGGCCCAAGCAGGTTGAAGATCGTGCGGGTCGCGAGCTCGACCCGGGTCGGGCCGACGTTCTTCATGGCGGGATGGTGGGCGGGGGCGAACATGAAGCCGATGCCGCATTCGCGCACGCAGCGTCCGACCTGCTCCGGCTTGAGATCGATCTTCACCCCAAGCGATGCCAGCACGTCGGCGGCGCCCGAGCGCGAGGACAGCGCGCGGTTGCCGTGCTTGGCCACCGGCACGCCGGCGCCCGAGACGATGAAGGCGGCGCAGGTCGAGACGTTGACCGAGCCGGAGCCGTCGCCGCCGGTGCCGACGATGTCGACGGCGTCGGACGGCGCCGTCACGGTCAGCATCTTGGAGCGCATCGCCGCAACAGCGCCGGTGATCTCGTCCACGGTCTCGCCGCGCACCCGCAGCGCCATCAAGAGGCCGCCCATCTGCGAGGGCGTAGCCTCGCCACTCATCATGGCATCGAAGGCGGAAGCGGCTTCGTCACGCGACAGGCTGGCGCCGGTCGCCACTTTTCCAATGATAGATTTCAGGTCGTCCATCGCGTGCTTTCAACTCACTGGTTCGCGCCGGTCACCTGCGCGAAGGCGGCCTGATTAATGGTGGTCCCGATGTCGGTTTCAAGCTTGTTGACGTAGGATGCGACCTGCTCCTCGGTCTGGGCCCGGTCGAGGCTCTCCTTCAGCTTCTTGACAGCATCGGAGGCAAAGTCGACCGCGGGGTCGACGATGTCGGTGACGCGGAAGACGATCACCTCGCTGCCGCCGCTCACGGGCGTCTGTCCGACGCCGTCCTTGGCGGCACGGAACGCGGCCGACACGATGGTGGCGGGCACGCCGGCGGGCGTATCGTCGCGCTTGAAGCCGGTCGCGGTCTCGACCTTGGCGCCGGCCGCTGCCGCTTCATCCGCGAGCTTGCCGCCCGCTTCGAGCTTCTGCACCATCTCGGTCGCCTTGGCCTTCAGCTTGGTCGCGATCTGGTCCTGGCGCCAGCGTGCCTCGACCTGGTCGCGGACCTCGTCGAGATTGCGGTCGCGCGAGGGCATGATGGCGAGCACGTCGTACCAGACATAGCCGCCCTTGAAGGAGATCGGGTCGTTGTCGACGCCGACATCGGTGTTGAAGGCCTGCGACACCACGTCGAGACCCTGCGGGATGTTGGCGACCGGTTGGCCGTTCGGGGCGCGGCCGGAGCGGTCGACGGCGTCGATGGTCACGGCGGTGAGGCCGAGCTTCTGTGCCGCGTCGATCACGCTGGCGCCGCCGCCGCGCTCGTCTTCCATCTTGTCGCGGAGATCGGCGACCTTGACGCGCGCGCGCTCGGTCGCGATCTCGCGCTTGATGTCGCCGGCGAGGCTGGCGTAGTCCGCCTCCTTGCCCGGCTCGATCTTGTCGACCCTGACGATGGACGTGCCGAGAGCGCCCTGGATCGGTTGGCTGATCTCACCGGCCGGAAGCGTGAAGGCGGCATCGCCAACCGCGGGGTCGAGCGAAGACTTGGTGACGAGGCCAAGGTCGACGTCGGAGGCGCTCAGCCCGCGTTCCTTGCCGAGATCCTCGAACGACGTCCCGCCGACGAGGCGCTCGCGTGCGGCTTGCGCTTCGGCAACGTTCGGAAACACGATCTGCTGGATCTGTCGCTTCTCCGGCGTGCCAAGCCGGTCCTTGCGCTGCTCGAATACCTTCTTGGCGTCCTCGTCGGAAACCTCGGTCCACTTGCCGATCTCTTCCGGTGAGATCACGACGAAGGCGATCTTGCGGTATTCGGGCGCGCGGAACTGGACCTTGTGATCCTCGAAATAGGTGGCCAGGGCTTCGGGCGAGGGCGCCTCGATGGTGCCTGCCTGTGCAGCGTCGAGCTTGACGAATTCAATGGTACGCTGCTCGTTCTGGTACCGCGTCAGGACGTCGATCATTGCCTTCGGCGGCTCGATGCCCGCGCCGATCGTGCCGGTGATCTGGCGGCGAAGCGACACCTTGCGCTGCTCGGCGACATAACGCGGTTCGGTGTAGCCAAAATTGCGGATCACGGCCTGGAAGCGGTTCGCATCGAAGTTGCCGCCGACGCCCTTGAAGTTGGGATCGTTCATGATGACTTGGCGGATCTGGTCATCGGACTGGCCGAGCCCGAGCCGGCGCGCCTCTTCGTCGAGGGCGGCTTCCGCGATGGTCTGCTGGAGGACCTGGCGGTCGAGGCCGAAGGCCCGCGCCTGGTCCGGCGTCAGCGGACGGCCGAACTGGCGGCTGATCTGCTGCAGGCGGTCGGTGTAGATCTGCCGGAACTCGTTCAGCGAAATCTCGGTGTGGCCGATCTTGGCGACCGTGGACTGCCCGAAGCCGCGGAAGATGTCGGCGATGCCCCAAATGCCGAAACTGATGATCAACACGCCCATCACCACGGCCATAATGGTCTTGCCGAGCCAGTTCGATGAGGCCTTGCGCATTCCTCGGAGCATTTGGTCCAACTTGTCTGGTCAGGAGGGAACGGGAGCGCGTCTTAATGCAGATTCCGCAAAAGCGCGTCACCAAATTGATAGATCATCATAAAGTGGCGGCTTTCCCCCCGCAACCTTGCCACGGGTCCCCCTTGAGACCTGCGGTTAAAGGCCTCTAGGTCTGGAACTGCCGCGACAGCTCTGCTAGCGCATGCACAAACCTCATTTTGCTGGACATTGACATGACCGACGCCATCCGACCGCTGATCGCCGGCAATTGGAAAATGAACGGCCTGAAGGCCCAGGCTGCCGAATTCGACGCCATGCTCGACGGTGCGGCAGACGTGGCCGGCAAGGCCGACTTGTTGGTTTGCCCGCCGGGGACCCTCGTTGCGGCGTTCGCCGAGAGGGCACGTGGCAGGAAGGTCGCGGTGGGAGCGCAGGATTGCCACCCCAAGGCCTCAGGTGCCCATACCGGCGATGTTGCCGCCGAAATGCTGGTGGATGCGGGCGCAACCGCCATCATCGTCGGCCATTCCGAGCGCCGCGCCGACCACGGCGAGGGGGATGCGCTGATCCGGCAGAAGGCCGAGGCCGCCTGGCGCGCCGGGGCGACGGCGATCGTCTGCATCGGCGAGACGCAAGGCCAGCGGGACGCCGGCCAGACCCTGGACATCGTGCGCGGCCAGCTTGACGGTTCTCTGCCTGACAGCTCGACCGCAGCCAATCTGGTCGTGGCCTATGAGCCGGTCTGGGCGATCGGCACCGGGCTGACCCCCACAGCCAAGGATGTCGAGCAGATTCATGGCTTTATCCGGGAACTCCTGATCTCCCGGTTCAAAGCCGAGGGAGCGAAGATGCGAATCCTCTATGGCGGCTCGGTCAAGCCCTCGAATGCGGCCGAGCTGATGGCGGTGAAAAACGTCAACGGCGCGCTGGTCGGTGGCGCCAGCCTGAAGGCGGCCGATTTCCTTGCGATCGCCAAAGGCTGTCCCTAGCTAATCCAATGCGTTGATCCCGACCCGATCGGGGGTGGCAATACCCCTCCCGATCGTGTAACACCGCGCAACTTCAGGAAAACCCCCGAAGCGCGATCGGCCGCCGTCAGGCGCCGCCCGCTTGTGACGGAAGGATATCATGCAGACCGTTGTCATCGTCATTCACCTCATGATCGTCGCTGTCATGATCGGTGCCGTGCTGCTCCAGAAGTCGGAAGGCGGCGGCCTCGGCATGGGCGGCGGCGCGGGCTTCATGTCGAGCCGCGGCACGGCGAACCTTCTGACGCGGACCACCGCGATCCTGGCCGTCGGGTTCTTCCTCACCAGCCTGTTCCTGTCCTGGTATGCGGGCTACGACCGCAAGCCGTCGTCGATCATCGGCCAGCCGGCGCAGACCCAGCCAACCGGTGGTTCGCCGGTCGCGCCGCCAACCTCGGGCGGCATCCTGGATTCGCTCAAGAAGGCCGACGAGCAGCAGCAGGCCCCGGCCCCGAGCGGCCCGCAGGTACCGCGCTCGCAATAAAGCAGGGGGGCCATGCAGGGCGGCCGCTACCGTCCTGCATCAAAAATCCCCATCAAGGCACTGTCACCACTCTTAGTTTTGGCTCACCCACAGGCCCGCAAAATCTTTGGGGCGGAATACGAATCGCTTTGGCGAATCGAATTCGAGGGATTAGAGGTTAAGTCCCATGGCGCGGTACATATTCATCACCGGCGGCGTGGTTTCCTCGCTCGGCAAGGGTCTGGCTTCGGCGGCACTGGGTGCTCTGTTGCAGGCCCGGGGCTACAAGGTTCGCCTCCGCAAGCTCGACCCCTATCTCAACCTCGATCCCGGAACGATGTCGCCGTATCAGCACGGCGAAGTGTTCGTGACCGACGACGGCGCGGAGACCGACCTCGATCTCGGTCACTACGAGCGCTTCACCGGCCGGCCGGCGACCAAGGCCGACAACATCACCACCGGGCGCATCTACCAGGACATCATCACCAAGGAGCGCCGCGGCGATTATCTCGGCGCGACCATCCAGGTGGTTCCGCACGTCACCAACGCGATCAAGGAATTCGTCCTCGACGGCAATGACGGCTACGACTTCGTGCTGGTGGAGATCGGCGGCACCGTCGGTGACATCGAGGGCCTGCCGTTCTTCGAGGCGATCCGCCAGCTCAAGAACGAGCTGCCGCGCGATCACGCCGTCTACATCCATCTGACGCTGCTGCCCTACATTCCGAGCGCCGGCGAATTGAAGACCAAGCCGACACAGCACTCGGTCAAGGAGCTGCGCTCGATCGGCATCCAGCCGGACATCCTGCTCTGCCGCACCGATCGCGCGATCCCGAAGGAAGAACGGCGCAAGCTCGGGCTGTTCTGCAACGTGCGCGAAAGCGCCGTGATCGAGGCGCGCGACGTCGACAACATCTATGCGGTGCCCGAGGCCTATCACAATGCGGGCCTCGACGATGAAGTGCTCGCCGCCTTCGGCATCGCCTCGCGGATTCCGCCGGAGCTGCGCAGCTGGCAAGAGATCAACGAGCGCATCCGCAACCCCGAGGGCAACGTCACCATCGCCATCGTCGGCAAATACACCGGCATGAAGGATGCGTATAAGTCGCTGATCGAGGCGCTCTCGCATGGCGGCATCGCCAACAAGGTGAAGGTCAACCTCGACTGGATCGAGAGCGAGATCTTCGAAAAGGAAGATCCGGCGCCGTTCCTCGAGCACGTCAACGGCATCCTGGTGCCCGGCGGTTTCGGTCAGCGCGGCGCCGAAGGCAAGATCAAGGCGGCGCAGTTCGCGCGTGAGCGCGACGTGCCGTATTTCGGCATCTGCTTCGGCATGCAGATGGCGGTGATCGAGGCTGCGCGAAACCTCGTCGGCATCGAGGACGCCAACTCCACCGAGTTCGGCCCGACCAAGGAACCCTTGGTCGGTCTGATGACGGAATGGCTGCGCGGCAACGAGCTCGAGAAGCGCTCGCAGGCCGGCGACCTCGGCGGCACGATGCGCCTCGGCGCCTATCCGGCAACGCTCAACCGCGGCAGCCGCGTCTCGCAGGTCTATGGCGGCGCGACCGAGATCTCCGAGCGTCACCGCCATCGCTACGAAGTCAACACCGCCTACAAGGATCGCCTCGAGCAGCACGGGCTGAAATTCTCGGGCCTGTCGCCCGACGGCGTGCTGCCTGAAATCGTCGAGTACGAGGATCATCCCTGGTTCATCGGGGTCCAGTTCCATCCCGAGCTGAAGTCGCGCCCCTTCGAGCCGCATCCGCTGTTCGCCTCGTTCATTCAGGCGGCGGTGGTGCAGTCGCGGCTGGTCTGACGGCTCAGCGCGCGGCGGAATAGTCGCGCGCGTGATGCATCGGCCCCAACGGGGCCCGCGCTGACGGTTCAGGCGCAACCGATCCCGTGATCAGCTTCATCTGTGGTCGCCGCGTCAGCCTGTAGACGGCCGCGGGCGGCACGTTCAGCAAGGCGCGATCCACCAGCCTTGCGCGCAGGCCCAGCCGGTCGAGCACGGGCCGCGGTACCGGGCAGCTCATGCCATAGGTGAACTGGTAGAAGGCGCCGCCGGGGCGGACATAGCTGAACGCGCCGCTGAGGATCGAGATGACCTTGCGCCTGCTCATGTTGAGCAGCGGCAGGCCGCTCACGACCGCGCCGACGGGGGCGCCGTCATAGAGGCGGTCGGTCGTCAGCCGCGCCGCGTCCATCCACAGCACGCGTGCGCCGGGAAAGCGCAGTTGCAGGAGCTTCATGAAGTCGGAGCCGTATTCGACCAGCGTGAGATCCTGCGGCCGCACGCCGCGTTTGAGCAGCTTGTAGGTGAAGGCGCCGGTGCCGGGCCCAAGCTCGAGAATCGGCCCCGTCGATGCGCTGATCTCGCGCGTGATGAGATCGGCGAGCGCCGCACTCGATGGTGCGACAGCGCCGACCCGACGCGGGGACGACATCCAGGACAGGAAGAAGGAAAGGAAATCGTTGGGCATGCGCACTCCGGCATCTTGGTTTGCACCTGCTGAGATCACAGGTGAGACGGATGCAGTGTTGCGGAGGCGCATTGCGACAGCATTGCGCCGCTAGAGGCGCATGCGGATTGAATCAACTCTGTCGGACCGGCGGCAACGTCATCCGGAAACAGGCGCCGCCCTCCGCTCCGTCCGGCACCGAAACGTGGCCGCCATGCAGCTGCACGATCTCGCGCACCATGTTGAGGCCGAGGCCGGCACCGCGATCGAGCGGCGCGAGCCGATAGAACGGCTCGAAGATCTGCTCGCGCTGATCGGCGGGAATGCCGGCGCCTTCATCGGTGACCTCGATATTTGCGGGCCTGCCGACGCGAATCCCGATCGTGCCGCGGCGAGGACCGTGCTGGATCGCATTCTGCACGAGATTGGTCAGTGCGCGCTCCAGGGCCGCCGCATCGCCGATCGTCTCGACCGGTGTCGAGGGCGCATCGAGCGCCAGCTCGTAGCCGGCGGCAATCGCCAGCGGCGCTAGGTCGGCGGCGACGCTTTGCGCAACGGCAACCAGATTGACGCGCGTGAAGGGATGGCCGCAGCGGTCGAGCCGCTGGATATCGAGCAATTGCTCGGCAAGAGTCGCCAGCCGCGCCGCATCCTCCAGCAGGCGATTCTTGTCCGGCCCAGGGGCAAGTGACTCCAGGCGCGTGTTCAGGATTGCGATCGGCGTGCGCAGCTCATGTGCGGCGTCCGCGACGAAGCGCTTGTGGCGGGCATAGCCCTGGTCGAGCCGGGCCAGCGCGTCGTTGATCGCGGTCACGAGGGGCACGACTTCGAGCGGAATCCGCTCCACCGGGAGCCGCGCGCCGCGTTGGTGGATGTCGATGCGCCGCGCCTCGTCCGCCGCGATATCGAGTCCTCCGAAGGCGCGCCGCACGATCATCGGCGTCGCGATGAACGTCGCCGTTCCCATCAGGAGCAGGCCGGGCAGGGCGATGCCGAGGAACGCAAGGGACGTCATGAACAGCGCCTTGGCGCCGGTCAGGCGTCCTTGTGTCGCCGTGATGACCTGCACGTTGCCCGCATCAGTGTCGACCCGCTTCATGCGCGCCGCCGGCTTGCGCGGATCGTCCTCGAACAACTGCCAACCGAGCCGCGCCTGGCTGATCCGGTCGAGACCTCCGCCGATCGCGGCGAATTCGGCCGGCACGGCGCCTTCGGTGAGGGAGCGTCCCTCCCGGTCGCGTACCAGGAACCAGAGGTCGGGTGTCTCGCTGCGCAACTGCTGCAGTTCGGCCGTTGGCCGCAAGGCCAATCCACCTTGCGCATCGCGCGTGAGCGCACGCTGGACGACATCGATGACGCGGTCCTCATCGCGCGGCGCCAGCACGAAGCCGGAGGCGCAAAGACCGGTGAGAACGACTGCAAGCAGCGCGACGAGGATGACCGCCTGAAGCGAGAGCAGGCGCCAGCTCAGCCGCGAGCGTAGGCAATAGGGATCGTCGTGTTTGCTCATGGCAACTTCTTGAGGAGATAGCCGACGCCGCGAATGCCGTGGATCTCGATACCCGCGTCGGCTTCCGCGAGCTTTCGCCGCAGCCGCGAGACATGCGTGTCGAGTGCGTTGGACTGGATCTCGTCGTCGAAATTGTAGACCGCCTCTTCCAGCGCCGAGCGCAGCACGGTCCGGCCCATGCGGCGAAGTAACGCTTCGAGCACCAGGAGCTCGCGGCGGGGCAACTCGAACGGCTCGCCGTCGATGCTGGCTTCGCGATGGCCGACATCGAACGCGAGGCGGCCGGCACGGATGATTTCGGGGGAGAGGCCCGCAGGCCGCCGCAGCACTGCACGCAGCCGCGCCAGCAGCTCCTCGACTGCAAACGGTTTTGCCAGATAGTCATCGGCGCCGCCGTCGAGGCCGGCGATGCGGTCGGCGAGCTCCCCGCGCGCAGTCAGGACGATGATGGGCACGCCGTCGGCACGCGCGCGGAGCTTGGGGATCAAGGCGAGGCCATCGCCGTCAGGAAGCTGGCGGTCGAGCAGGACGGCGGCATGGACGTCGGCGGAAATGGCTTCCTCCGCCTCGGCGAGCGTCGGAGCATGATCCACCACCATGTCATAGCGCTTCAGCGCCGAAGCCAGCGCGCCGGCCATTTCCGCTTCATCCTCGACCAGCAAAATCCGCATGTAAGGGCACCTGAACCGCATCTGACGCCTTTGTAGCGGCCCGATCATTGCGGCAGCATTCGCACTCATCGCGCAGCAGCTGGTGGTGGATCCGCACCATAGCGGTTTTACCGTGGGCCTCGGCGAGCAGCGGCGTCAGTGGCTGGCGCCGCCAGGTTTTCAACGATCGACCTGACCAGATCACACGCGCTTAACGACCTTAACAAAGCGCCGCGCAACTGAGGACCTGACGCCAGGCTGAAGGCGCCCGACGCGCCGGGGGAATCCCGCGCGATGCAGTACGAAGAAGGCGAGGGCAGCCACCGATCCCGGCTTCGCTGACACCGCGCCATCTCAGGGCGGCTTGAAGCGCGGGCGCCCGGCGCGCTCGATCCGGCGCAATGGACGTCGTTGGAGGACGCATGGTTACCGAACGCCGCCACTGGCTGCAGGTCGGCTTTCGCCACCTCTTCCACGATCTGTCGATCATCGCGCCGCCGCCGACCGCGCCCGGTGCAAGACGCGGCTGATGATTTCAGCGCCTTTGCTGGCTTGCTCTGGCTACGACTTGGCGCCTCGGGTCAGCCTGAGCATACCGCCACCCGCACCCTCGTGGCACTGGCCTGGAGGCAGCTTTCCGGTGGCGGTCACTTCCACCAGGCAGCGGCAGCGACCGCCGGCTGGGCCGAAACGCCAGCCGCGATCAGGCCAGCGGCACGCAGAAGGTGATCGAACGCTGGGCGCCTTGGCTCATCGACCACGATTTCGCTGGTGCCAGCGCCGCAGTTGGTGTTGGGCAGAAGGTCGCGCTTCGATCGCACAGCGGTGGTCATCACGGCGCCAACGATGAACCGCCAGACGCTTATTCGGGGCGTTTTGCCATCGCACCGACTTTCACGAATCCAACGTCATAATCACATTGGCAGTTCACCGGACACGCCGCCAGGCTTGTTCTGTTTCATCGCCCTGTCTGGCGTTCAGAGTCGGCCAGACTGCCTGATCGCCGGTAACGTCACCGCTGGTCGGAACAGCGCCCGCATCTCAACGCCGATGGCGCCGCCGCGCCGCTGCAGCACCGGCAGAGCAAGATGATCGCCAGGCGATCGCGAACGCCTGGGTCGGTTGCCGCCAGCATCACGTTGTAAAGCGTGTTAACCACCGAGGAGGCTTCATCGCGCTGGCTGCCCGAATTTCGCCAGCGAGCCCATTGATGTTTCGCGCCGTAACGCGATCGCCATCGGCCTTTCTTGCGGCCGGTCAAACACCGCCGTGGTTTCCACCGCGACACGCCGGTGAAGATGAACTCGCTCGCGATGCAGTGATCGGCGGTGGTGCCAATTTCGCCCAGGTCGGCTGCTGAAGCAAAGGCGCCGCAACCGCCAGACGCGCCGGTGCATGGATGCCCGCCCCTGGATGCGGCAGCACGGGCGATCCGGTCCAACGCTCTGGGCCCGGCCCAGCGAGCAGGCCAGCCAGGCACCGTGACGGTGAGGCTGAAGCACGGTGCGCGAAGCGCCTTCTGGAGATCGCGTAGCTGGTAAAGCCGGGCGGCGATGACGATCGATCCACCCGACGGTGCGATTCTCGCCCAAGATAGAAAAGACGCCGCCGGAAATCGACATGTTCGCGTATTATCTTGCTGGATGCCGATTTGATGCCGCCACGGATATCGAAGACGCTGAGCGCGCAGCTGTTCTGCTTTGACCCCGAGGCGATGGTGCCGCCGATCATCAGCGTGGTGTTCCGTGTAAAGGCGCCGCAGACGGCAAAGCCGCGATAGAGCTGAGATGATTTCATCTGAGGCGCTGCGCCTTCCGGCGCAGAAGTCGATCACTGATGCGCGAACTGTCGGTCACCGGCAGATGAGAACCGCAAATATCCGGCATCGAAATCAAATTCTTTGCGGACAAATACAATGGATTGGGCCCTTGTGGTAACACCTGACCGCACTGATTGAGACGCCACACTGCCATCTTTATGAGCGGAGGACGCATCAGCAGCGCCAACTGGCGTAATCAACCTGATCAGCAATGATGCGCAACGCGCCGAATCTGGTAGTTCAGGTGCCGCCGGATCAAACCATTGGCGTAATGACAGCGAATGTCGCCGGCAAGATCGCCAACTTTCGGGGAAAGTGGACCAGCGCCGGCTTTGCAGTTGCGAAACCCGCCAGGCAACTCGTTCTTTAGCGCCGCAGCGAGTGTTAGCAGCGTCACGCCAGCTTGCTGCCTCTGCACGAGCTGGCTGGCGGATCGCAATGGCGGCGAGCCCGCCGGTTCCACTGCCAATCGATCCAAGCTCCTGATCCGACTGACGCCGTGGAGTCGCCTGATCGGCGCTGCAGACGGACGACGCTGCGCCAGCCAGCCCGGGCAGATCGATCTCTGAAGAGGCGAGCGCCGGCTGCAGCACGAGGCAAAACGATACCGCCTTGGCGGCCGCCAGTGGCGCCAGAACGATCCCTTTGGCGCTTTGAATGCCATCCTCGATTTCATAAGCCGCCGGTAGAGCTCAATCAACTGGTAACCAGGGCTATCCCGCCGAATGACGCTGAAGATTGGTGACGCGAATCTTCCGTGGGAGGCGAAAGATACGCACCTTGATCGGCTGGCTGACCGCGATCAGCATTGGCCGCCAGAACCAGGTATCGCCAGCTTCGATGGCGACATGCGCGGCGTCCGCTGAGGGCTGACCGCCCGAAACTGGCCATCTCGCGTGACTGGTTTCGCCGATACCCGGCCGGGAACAAACCAAATGTTGGGTTGGGCGATCGCACTGAGTTTTTAAACAGACAGACGGCCCGGAACGGGCCTGTAAAACCAACCAGGGCGGTGACTGCCGCGAACTTCGGGTGACATGATCCGGTGCGCACTCCTGATCGCTTCGACGATACGACGCGAATCAGACAAAACGATAGGCTGGAGCCGTCACAAACCGCGGCCAAACAGAGGTCACCGGCGGTCGATGATTACGAAGCAGAGCCTCGCAAGACCGCGGTAACCGCGACTTAACCGCAGAACGGACTGGCGGATGACCATCACCGTCGAGACAATTGCCGCGAATTCTGAGCCGGGCAATCCACCACCGGCGCGCACGAGGCGGTGGAACTGCGCGACGGCGACAAGGCCCGCTATCTCGGCAAGGGCGTGACCAAGGCGGTCGGCGCCGTCAACGGGGAGATCTTCGAGGCCCTGAGTGGCCTCGATGTCGAGCAGCAGGCCCAGATCGACCAGATCATGATCGACCTCGACGGCACGCCGAACAAGAGCCGGCTGGGCGCCAACGCCATCCTCGGCGTCTCGCTCGCCTGCGCCAAGGCGGCCGCGAACTCGCTCGACATGCCGCTCTACCGTTATGTCGGCGGCACCTCGGCGCGCCTCCTGCCGGTGCCGATGATGAACATCATCAATGGCGGCGTGCATGCCGACAATCCGATCGACTTCCAGGAGTTCATGATCCTTCCGGTCGGCGCATCCTCTTTCGCCGAAGGCCTGCGTTACGGCGCGGAGGTGTTCCACACGCTGAAGTCCGAATTGAAGAAGGCCGGCCACAACACCAATGTCGGCGACGAGGGCGGCTTTGCCCCGAACCTGCCGTCGGCCGACGCCGCGCTCGACTTCGTCATGAACGCGATCGGCAAGGCCGGCTTCAAGGCGGGCTCCGACATCGTGCTCGGCCTCGACTGCGCCTCGACCGAGTTCTTCAAGGACGGCAAGTATGCCTATGAAGGCGAGGGCAAGACCCGTTCGATCTCGGAGCAGGCGAAGTATCTTGCAGACTTGGTCGCGCGCTATCCGATCGTGACCATCGAGGACGGCATGTCGGAAGACGATATGGACGGCTGGAAGGAGCTTACCGACCTCATCGGCAAGAAGTGCCAGCTGGTCGGCGACGACCTGTTCGTCACCAACGTCAAGCGCCTCGCCGAAGGCATCAGGGCCGGGCGCGCCAACTCGATCCTGATCAAGGTCAACCAGATCGGCACGCTGACCGAGACGCTGGCCGCCGTCGAAATGGCGCACAAGGCCGGCTACACCTCGGTGATGTCGCACCGCTCCGGCGAGACCGAGGATTCCACCATCGCCGACCTCGCAGTCGCCACCAATTGCGGTCAGATCAAGACCGGCTCCCTTGCGCGCGCTGACCGCACCGCCAAATACAACCAGCTCCTGCGCATCGAGCAGCAGCTCGGCAAGCAGGCGCTCTACGGCGGCAAGGCGGCACTGAAGGCGCTGGCATAAGCCGGCGCTTCAACACGGACAGGGAGAGGATCGACATGAGCGACGGCAAGACCGGACTGCAGTTGCGTTCGCTGCTCAAAAAGAGTGGCGAGCTGGAATTGTCTCTCGTGAATGTCCCGACGCCGGAGCCGGCCGACGATGAGGTCGTGGTTCGCGTCGAAGCCTCCCCGATCAACCCCTCAGATCTCGGACTTCTGATCGGGCCGGCCGACATGTCGGCCGCCCAGGCCTCCGGCACGAAGGAGATGCCGGTCATCACCGCCAAGATGCCGGAGGCGGGGATGCGGATGATGGCGGCCAGGTTCGATCAGTCATTGCCGGTCGGCAACGAGGGCGCCGGTACGGTGATCCAGACCGGATCGTCCGATGCCGCGAAAGCGCTGATGGGCAAGACGGTGTCGATGATCGGCGGTGCGATGTACACGCAATATCGCGTGCTCAAGGTCCGCGATGTCATGGAGCTGCCGGCGGGCACCACGGCCGTGGACGGTGCGTCCTGGTTCGTCAATCCGCTGACTGCGCTCGGCATGACCGAGACGATGCGGCGGGAGAACCACAAGGCGCTCGTGCACACGGCCGCCGCCTCCAATCTCGGCCAGATGCTCAACAAGATCTGCATCAAGGACGGCATCGGCCTCGTCAACATCGTCAGGAGCAAGGAGCAGGCCGACATCCTGCATAAGATCGGCGCCAAATATGTCGTGGATTCCAGCGCGCCTGGTTTCATGGACGATCTCACCAATGCACTTGTCGAGACCGGCGCCACCATCGCCTTCGATGCCATCGGCGGCGGCAAGCTGGCGGGCCAGATCCTGACCGCGATGGAAATTGCAGCCAACAAGACTGCGAAGGAATACAGCCGATACGGCTCCAACGTGTACAAGCAGGTCTACATCTATGGCAGCCTCGACACGCGCCCGACGGAGCTGAGCCGCTCGTTCGGGCTGAGCTGGGGCGTGGGCGGCTGGCTGCTCACGCCGTTTCTTCAGAAGATCGGTCCGGCCGAGGTGGGCCGCCTGCGCCAGCGCGTGGCGTCCGAGCTGAAGACCACGTTCGCCAGCCACTACACCAAGGTGGTTTCGCTTGCCGAGGCGCTCGATCTCGCCAACGTCGCGGTGTACGCCAAACGCGCCACCGGCGAAAAATTCCTCATCAACCCAAACAAATAATGGTGACGTGCGACGGCACGTCACCGAAGGAAAGTCTTGCCTTCTGAGCGAAGCGGGAGATTATTCCGCCGCCATTTGAAGCGGAAAACCGCTAGGCGCTCAGAAGGGACATTTCCATGACCGATCTCAATCGTCGTCACCTGCTCGCAGGCGCCGCCGCCATGGGTGCGGCTGCCGTGACCGGGCTTCGCCCAACCGTTGCCAATGCCGCAGTGCCGCAAGCCGGCACGCAGGCCCCGGGCTTCTACCGCTACAAGGTTGGCAGCTTCGAATGCACTTCGATCAACGATGGCGCGCGCACCTTCCCGATGCCGGACAAGTTCGTCGTCAACGTGCCGAAGGAAGAAGCCGCAGCAGCCGGCGAGGCGGCCTACATGCCGAAGGGCATGGTCACGGTGCCGTTCAACCCGCAGCTCGTCAACACCGGCTCCAAGTTGGTGCTGATCGATACCGGCAACGGCGTCGCCAATCTCGAGCCGAGCAAGGGTGCGGTCGGCCGCACGCTGCAAAACCTGCAGGCCGCCGGTGTCGACCCCAAGAACGTCGATATCGTGCTGCTGTCGCATCTGCACCCTGACCACACCAACGGCATCCGTTTGGCCGACGGCGGGCTGGCCTTCCCGAATGCGGAGATCATGGTGCCGGGCAAGGACTGGGAGTTCTGGACCAGCGAGGACAACGCCGCCAAGGCCGAGTCCAATCCGATGATGAAGAACTACTTCGCCAACGTGAAGAAGACCTTTGCCGGCCTTGAATCCAAGGTCACCAAGTACGAGTGGGGCAAGGAGGTCGCGCCCGGCATCACCTCGATCGCGACGCCGGGTCACACGCCCGGCCACACCTCCTTCGCGGTCGCATCTGGCGATGCCAAGGTGCTGATTCAGTCCGACGTCACCAACATCCCGGAATTCTTCCTGCGCAATCCGGACTGGCACGTGATGTTCGACACCGATCCCGCGCTGGCGCAGGCGACGCGCCACAAGTTCTACGACATGGCGGCGGCGGAGAAGGCCACCGTGATCGGCTTCCACTTCACCTTCCCATCGGTCGGCCATGTCGAGAAGGACGGCGCCAAATATCGCCTGATCCCGTCGGCGTGGAATCCGACGATCTGACCGCGGTTGAACCCTGGTGCGAAAGGTCGGGCCGCCGCTTGGCGGCCCGATTGCTTCGGATCGCTTCCGCCGGAATGGGGACCAATTTCCAGAAACACAGCGTTTCCAAATCAAGCCAGTTCATGCACTTGCATCTATTGGCCCTGATGATTTAAGTGCTTTCGCGGCATTCCCGCTCAAGCTCTCAAGGACACTCAATGGCCTACAACATCGTCACGATCGCCGGCAGCCTGCGCAAGGACGGTTTCTCGCTCAAGATCGCCAATGCGCTCGCCAAGCTCGCGCCTGGCTCGCTCAAGCTCGAGGTGATCACGCCGGCGGGCATCTCGTTCTTCAACCAGGACCTCGAGGGCGCGCCGCCCGCGGACTGGCTCGCATTCCGCGAGAAGCTCCAGAAGTCGAACGGCGTCCTGTTCGTCACACCCGAGTACAACCGCTCGATCCCGGGCGCTCTCAAGAACGCCATCGACGTCGCCTCGCGGCCCTATGGCAAGAGCTCCTTGCTCGGCAAGCCGGTCGGCATCATCTCCAACTCGCCGGGGCCACTCGGCGGCGTCAGCGCGGCCAAGCATCTGCAGAACATCCTGCCGGGCATCTCCGGTCCGGTTCTCCAGCAGCCGGAAATCTATCTCAACGGCGTCGGCGACGCCTTCGATGCGGACGGCAACCTGACCAAGGATTCCCTCAAGACCGTGCTGCAGCAGTACATCGATGCTTTCGCCGCGCATGTGGCGAAGAATCAGGGCTGAGCACTCACTCTCTCCGTCACGGCCGGGCTTGTCCCGGCCGTCCACGTTCTTGGGGCAATTAGCACTCCCTTAACCAACCTGTCCCATCTTCCCGGGATGGTCTCCCGCGCCCGCCTGAAATCGATCCTGACCGGTCTTGCCCTCTATGCGATGGCGGCGGCGATCGTCGGCTATTTCGGCGTCAACGCCTATACCGGCAAATACGGCCTCAACGCCCGCCAGGAGCTCGATCAGGAGATCATCGCACTGACCAGCGAGCTGGCCCAGCTCAAGCGTGAGCGCGCCAGGAGCGAGCAGCGGGTGTCGCTGCTGCGGTCCGAGAAGATCGACCCGGACATGCTGGACGAGCGGGCACGCTTCCAGCTCGACTATGTCAATCCGCGCGATCTCGTTCGGATGATCCCGGCGAACTAAAGCGCGACGAGATTTGGATGAATCGTCATCGCGCTTTAGCTTGTTGTTTACGCATGATCTTTCCGGAAAACCGCTTCGCACTTTTCCGGATCATGCTTTAGCGTATCCGCGGCTTTCGAAACCGCCACCGAAAAGCCGCTGAACCGATCCCGTGCTCTTTGCTCCTGCGAAGGTCGTAAGCCCGGAACCGGGCGGACGCCTTGACGGCAGCACGGTCGCTGGCACATGGCTTTTGTGGCGTCTGCCGAAGTTGACGCGGATCAACCGGGCAGCACCGGCACGTTCTAGACTGCCATCCGGAGGAAACAGTGATGAATGGGTCAATGCCCCGGCATCACGCGGCCCGCGTCGAGGCCGCCATCGCGTCTGGCCAGGCGGCTCGGTCCGCGCTCGTGGCCTCGTGGTGCCGTTCCTCCAGATTGCATCATCTTGATCCGGGCGGCCGCACCGCGCCGATGCGGCTGACCGAAGCCGAGCTGCGCCAGGCGCGCGAGCGCATCGCGCCGCTTCTGGCCGCCGCGCAAGGCGCGATGGACCGGCTTTATCAGGCGGTCGGCGCCGCGGGCTGCTGCGTGCTGCTCGCCGACCGCGATGGCGTGCCGGTCGATCGCCGCGGCACGGTGGCGGACGACGCGACGTTTCAATCTTGGGGGCTGTGGACCCGTGCGCTCTGGAGCGAGGAGCACGAGGGCACCAATGGCATCGGCACCTGCCTCGTCGAGCAGCGTCCGCTGACGATCGATCGCGACCAGCATTTCTTTGCCCGCAATACGCTTCTGAGCTGCACCGCCGTTCCGATCTACGACCATGAGGCGGCACTCGCAGGCGTGCTCGACGTGTCCTCCTGCCGCGCCGACCGCACCGACGCCTTCGCCAGCCTGATCGCGCTCGCGGCAGGCGAGGCGGCCAAGCGTATCGAGGCCGATCTGTTTCGAAAGGCCTTTGCCCATGCCCGCATCGTGCTGACGCAAGCTGCGGACGGAAGTTGCGGCGGTCTCGTTGCGGTCGATGCGGACGATCTCGTGATCGGCGCGACCCGCTCCGCCCGGGTGGCGCTCGGAATTGCCCCCGGCCGGGCCTTGCAGCCGATGCCTGCCGCCGACCTGCTCGGCGGCGATACCGCGCACGATCACCTTGCCGGCGGCCAGCGCGCGGTGTTGCAGCGTGCACTGCTCCGCGCCGGCGGCAATGTCTCGGCAGCCGCCAAGGCTCTCGGCGTCAGCCGCGCCACATTGCACCGGAAGCTGAAGCGGTTCGAGCTGAACCACTGAGCCGCTGCTTCTCAGCCGCCATTGCGGTGTTGAGCCGGTTGCTCGAAACGCAGGTCTCGTGTCCCGGACGCAGCGCAGCGCGTCCGGGACACGATGGTGATGCCTAGCCCATCACTGTCGCAGAACTGCGACAGGTCCGCTCCGCGATCGCGTCCGCCCGGGCTGACAGAAAACGCCTCCCGCATCATCGTCGGCGCAAGTCGCGGGTCACGCGACGACAAGCGCAAACAGCAAACATCGGGAGTGATCAATGAACAAGGTGGAATTCCTCGGCGTCACCAAAGTTCCCTTTGCCGAACGCTACGACAATTTCATCGGCGGTAAATTCGTCGCGCCGATCTCGGGCAAGTATTTCGACAACGCCTCGCCGCTGACCGGCCAGGTCGTTTGCAAGATCGCGCGCTCCGACGCGCAGGACGTCGAGGCGGCGCTCGATGCGGCGCATGCCGCCAAGGCCGCCTGGGGCCGCACCAGCGTCGCCGAGCGCGCCGCGATCCTGAACAAGATCGCCGACCGGATGGAGGACAATCTCGAGCGTCTCGCCATCGCCGAGACCTGGGACAACGGCAAGCCGATCCGCGAGACCCGCGCCGCCGACCTGCCGCTCGCGATCGATCATTTCCGCTATTTCGCGGGCGTCGTGCGCGCCCAGGAAGGCTCGATCGGCGAGATCGACCACGACACCATCGCCTATCATTTCCACGAGCCGCTCGGCGTGGTCGGCCAGATCATTCCCTGGAACTTCCCGCTGCTGATGGCCTGCTGGAAGCTCGCGCCGGCGCTCGCTGCCGGCAATTGCGTCGTGCTCAAGCCCGCCGAGCAGACCCCGGCCTCGATCATGGTCTGGGCCGAGATCATCGCCGACCTGCTGCCGCCTGGCGTGCTCAACATCGTCAACGGTTTTGGCCTCGAGGCCGGCAAGCCGCTGGCGTCCAGCCCGCGCATCGCCAAGATCGCGTTCACCGGCGAGACCACGACGGGCCGGCTGATCATGCAATACGCCAGCCAGAACCTCATTCCGGTCACGCTGGAGCTCGGCGGCAAATCGCCGAACATCTTCTTCAAGGACGTCACGGCGGAAGACGACGACTTCTTCGACAAGGCGATCGAAGGCTTCGTCATGTTCGCGCTGAACCAGGGCGAGGTCTGCACCTGTCCCAGCCGGGCGCTGGTCCACGCCGACATCTATGACCGCTTCATGGAGCGGGCGCTGAAGCGCGTCGCCGCGATCAAGCAGGGCGATCCGCGCGATGCCACCACCATGATCGGCGCCCAGGCGTCTAGCGAGCAGCTATCCAAGATCCTCTCCTATATCGACATCGGCAAGCAGGAGGGCGCCAAGGTGCTCGCCGGTGGCGGACGCACCCAGCTCGGCGGCGATCTCGCCGGCGGCTTCTACGTTCAGCCGACCGTGTTCGAGGGCCACAACAAGATGCGCATCTTCCAGGAGGAGATCTTTGGTCCCGTGGTTTCGGTCACGACCTTCAAGACCGATGAGGAGGCACTCGCGATCGCCAATGACACGCTCTACGGCTTAGGAGCCGGCGTCTGGAGCCGCGATGCCAATCGCTGCTACCGCTTCGGCCGGGAGATCCAGGCGGGTCGCGTGTGGACCAACTGCTACCATGCCTATCCCGCGCATGCGGCCTTCGGCGGCTACAAGCAGTCGGGCGTCGGGCGCGAGACCCACAAGATGATGCTCGACCACTACCAGCAGACCAAGAACCTCCTGGTCAGCTACAGCCCGAAGAAGCTCGGCTTCTTCTGATCGGGAATGCCGCACGCATGAGGCCGTCGTGCCCGGGCTTGTCCCGGGCGTCCACGTCCTTCGTGCCGCGGGACAAGGCGTGGATGGCCGGGACGAGCCCGGCCATGACGCTATCGAGGCGAATCCGCACGCGCACCCTGGCGCGCATAGATTTGTTGCCCGATCAGCGCCAAAGATTTTCCATTATTTCGATCACGTTGCAGTGCGGCATAATGAAAGTCGTGCGATGCCGCCGCGGTGCTTTCCAAGGGCGTTTGACTTGGGTTAGAGAGGGCGAAAGTTTTCTCTGACCCGGAATTCCTATGGCCGCACCCAAGAAAGCCGCCGCAAGCACTTCACAGGACAAGTCCGACGGCGGTTCGCCACCGGAATTCACCAGGGAGCAGGAGCTCAAGGCGCTCCGCGACATGCTCCTGATCCGGCGGTTTGAGGAAAAGGCCGGCCAGCTCTACGGTATGGGCGCGATCGGCGGCTTCTGCCACCTCTATATCGGCCAGGAAGCCGTGGTGGTCGGCATGCAGATGGCCCTGAAAGAGGGCGATCAGGTCATCACCGGCTATCGCGATCACGGCCACATGCTCGCCACCGGCATGGACGCCAACGGCGTCATGGCCGAGCTCACGGGCCGCCGCGGCGGCTATTCCAAGGGCAAGGGCGGCTCCATGCACATGTTCAGCAAGGAGAAGCACTTTTACGGCGGCCATGGCATCGTCGGCGCCCAGGTCTCGCTCGGCACCGGTCTCGCCTTCGCCAATCACTATCGCGGCAACGGCAATGTCAGCGTCACCTATTTCGGCGACGGCGCGGCCAACCAGGGCCAGGTCTATGAGAGCTTCAATATGGCGGAGCTCTGGAAGCTGCCGGTGATCTACGTCATCGAGAACAACCGCTACGCCATGGGCACCTCGGTCTCGCGCGCCTCGGCGCAGCAGGATTTCTCCAAGCGCGGCGTCTCCTTCAACATCCCCGGCAAGCAGGTCGACGGCATGGACGTCCGCGCCGTCAAGGCCGCGGGCGAGGAGGCGGCGGCCTGGTGCCGCGCCGGCAAGGGGCCCTACATCCTGGAGATGCAGACCTACCGTTATCGCGGCCACTCGATGTCCGATCCTGCAAAATATCGCACGCGCGAGGAGGTCGAGAAGGTCCGCCACGACCAGGATCCGATCGAGCAGGTGCGCAACCGCCTGTTGGCGGCCAAGGTCAGCGAGCAGGACCTGAAGGCGATCGACGCCGAGGTGCGCGACATCGTCAACGCCTCTGCCGATTTCGCCCAGCATGATCCCGAGCCGGACGCCGCCGAGCTCTGGACCGACGTTTACCGCTGAACGCGCGCAAGCTTTCTTTTGGAGAAGATATGCCAATTCAAGTGCTGATGCCCGCGTTGTCGCCCACGATGGAGAAGGGCAACCTCGCCAAATGGCTGAAGAAAGAGGGCGAGACGATCAAGTCCGGCGACGTCATCGCCGAGATCGAGACCGACAAGGCGACGATGGAGGTCGAGGCGACCGATGAGGGCACGCTCGGCAAGATCCTGATCCCCGAGGGCACCGCCGACGTCGCGGTGAACACGCCGATCGCGACCATCCTCGCCGACGGTGAGAGCGCAGCTGATCTTGCCAAGGCGCCGGCCCCCGCCAAGCAGGAGAAGGCTGCCGAGTCGGCGCCGCCTGCGGCGGCCAAGGCCGAAGTGCCGCAGCCCAAGGCTGCGCCGTCTGCACCGCAGGCCGTCGCCGAGCCCGATCCGGAAGTGCCTGCCGGCACCGAGATGGTGACGCAGACGATCCGCGAAGCGCTGCGCGACGCCATGGCCGAGGAGATGCGCCGCGATCCCGATGTGTTCGTGATGGGCGAAGAGGTCGCCGAATATCAGGGCGCCTATAAAGTCACCCAGGGATTGCTCCAGGAGTTCGGCGCCAGGCGCGTGATCGACACGCCGATCACCGAGCACGGTTTTGCCGGTGTCGGCGTCGGTGCCGCGATGACGGGCCTCAAGCCGATCGTCGAGTTCATGACCTTCAACTTCGCCATGCAGGCGATCGACCAGATCATCAACTCCGCGGCCAAGACGCTGTACATGTCCGGCGGCCAGATGGGCTGCTCGATCGTGTTCCGCGGGCCCAACGGTGCCGCCGCGCGCGTCGCCGCGCAGCACAGTCAGGACTACTCGGCCTGGTACTCGCATATTCCGGGCCTGAAGGTGATCGCGCCATATTCGGCCGCCGATGCCAAGGGTCTGCTCAAGGCTGCGATCCGCGATCCCAACCCGGTGATCTTCCTCGAGAACGAGGTGCTCTACGGTCACACCGGCGAAGTGCCCAAGCTCGACGATTACGTGATCCCGATCGGCAAGGCGCGCATCGTGCGTTCGGGCAGCCACGTCACCATCATTTCCTGGTCGAACGGCATGACCTATGCGCTGAAGGCCGCCGACGAGCTTGCCAAGGACGGCATCGAGGCCGAGGTGATCGACCTGCGCACGCTCCGTCCGATGGACACCGAGACCATCATCAACTCGGTGAAGAAGACCGGCCGCGCCGTCACCGTGGAAGAAGGCTGGGCGCAAAGCGGCGTCGGCGCCGAGATCGCCGCGCGCATCATGGAGAACGCCTTCGATTATCTGGATGCGCCGGTCGCGCGCGTCGCCGGCAAGGACGTGCCGATGCCCTATGCCGCGAACCTGGAGAAGCTCGCGCTGCCCTCGGCGGCGGAAGTCGTCGAGGCCGCCAAAGCCGTCTGCTATAGGTAGACCATGGCGGGCCCCAGGGAGCAGCCACTGCCGCCGGACGTCATGACCCGCGAAGACGCGGTCGAGATCCTGCGCGTGTTCGTGCTGGACGGCGGGCTGTCGATGGCGTTCCAACGCGCCTTCGAGGAGCCCGACATGTGGGGCCTCCTGCTGGTCGATCTTGCCCGCCACGCCGCGCGCGCCTATGCGCGCGAGAGTGAATACACCGAGGAGGACGCGCTGAATCGGATCCTCGACATGTTCCAGGCGGAGATCGAGCGTCCCACCGACACCGGCACCACGACGCCGCGCGGCAAGGGGCACTGACCGTGGCGATCGAATCCTATCATTACGATTTCATGCTGGAGGCGATCCGCGAAGCGGAGGCCTCGATCGCGCAAGGCGGCCTGCCGATCGGCGCGGTGCTGACGCGCGACAACAAGATCATCGCCCGCGGCCACAACAACCGTGTTCAGGAGAACAACGTGATCCTGCACGGCGAGATGAGCTGCCTGCGCGAGGCCGGTGCGATCAAATTCCACGATACCGTCATGTACACCACGCTGTCGCCATGCTCGATGTGCGCCGGCGCGCTGGCGCTGTTCAAGGTCAGGCTGGTGGTGATCGGCGAATCCGTCACCTTCCCCGGCTCCAAGGACATCCTCGACAAGTTCGGCATCCCCTGGATCGATCTTGCCGACGACCGCTCCATCACCATGATGAAGAATTGGCGTTCCATCCCAGCCAATGAGCGCCTGTGGCAGGGCGACATCGGCAACTAAACCTGGTCTGTTCGTCTCCGCTGTCGGAAACGACGTTTTGCAAAGTTCTTCTTGAGGTCAGCATGCCCATCAACATCCTGATGCCCGCTCTCTCGCCGACGATGGAGAAGGGCAACCTCGCCAAGTGGCTGAAGAAGGAGGGCGACAAGGTCAAATCCGGTGACGTCATCGCCGAGATCGAGACCGACAAGGCGACCATGGAGGTCGAGGCGATCGACGAGGGCACGATCGCCAAGATCCTGGTGCCCGAAGGCACGCAGGACGTCCCGGTCAACGACGTGATCGCGGTGCTTGCCGGCGAAGGCGAGGATGTGAAGGCCGCGGGCGCTGCGAAGCCGACCGCCTCGGCTGCACCTCCCAAGGCCGCTGAAGCACCTGCTGCGGCGCCGGCGCCGGCACCTGCTCCGGCCGCACCGAAGGCGGCGCCGGCACCGGCCGCCGCACCGACCCCGCAGGCTGCAGCTGCCGCCGTGCAGGGCAATGGCCATGGCGGCCGCGTGTTCTCATCGCCGCTGGCGCGGCGTCTCGCCAAGGAAGCCGGCATCGACGTGGCGATGGTCACCGGTACCGGCCCGCACGGCCGCGTGGTCGCGCGCGACGTCGAGCAGGCCAAGTCCGGCAAGGGCCTCAAGGCACCCGCCGCGGCGCCGTCGGGTGCGCCCGCGATCGCGCCGACCATGTCGGACAAGCAGATCCTGTCGCTGTTCGAGCCAGGCTCTTACGACATCGTGCCGCATGACGGCATGCGCCGGACGATTGCCCAACGTTTGACCGCGTCGATCCAGAACGTCCCGCACTTCTATCTCACAATCGACTGCGACATCGGCAAGCTGCTCACCGCGCGCGAGGAGATCAATGCGGCTGCTCCCAAGGACAAGGAGAAGAAGCCGCTCTACAAGATCTCGGTCAACGATTTCGTCATCAAGGCAATGGCGGTCGCGCTGCAGAAGATCCCGAACTGCAATGTGAGCTGGACCGAAAGCGGCATGGTCAAGCACCATCATTCCGACGTCGGCGTCGCGGTGGCGATGCCCGGCGGCCTGATCACGCCGATCATCCGCAAGGCCGAGACCAAGACGCTGTCGACCATCTCCAACGAGATGAAGGACTTTGCCGCGCGCGCGCGTTCCCGCAAATTGAAGCCCGAGGAATACCAGGGCGGCACCACCGCCGTCTCCAACCTCGGCATGTACGGCATCAGCCACTTCACGGCCGTGATCAATCCGCCGCATGCGACGATCCTTGCGGTCGGCACCAGCGAGGAGCGCCCCGTGGTGCGCGGGGGCAAGATCGAGATCGCGAACATGATGAGCGTGACCTTGTCCTGCGATCACCGCGCCATCGACGGCGCGCTCGGCGCCGAGCTGATCGGTGCGTTCAAGCAGCTGATCGAAAACCCCGTGATGATGATGGTCTAGAGCCGCCGCATGACGACGCGCTGGCCCTGGATATCGATGCTGCTGTCGATCATCATCCTCGTCAGCCCGCTCGGCACCGGCGTTCTGCGCGACGCCTTCTTCAGCGGCGAGCTGCTCTCGCGCAGCATTGCCCAGCCGATCGTCTTCATCGGTCTTGCGATCCTGATCTCGATCTGCGTCATCGAATGGCTGGTCAGGTCGATCATTTCAAAACGCCGCTCCGGCGGTGCAACGACCTCTTGAGTTGAACGGGAGCCGACATGGCCGATACATCCTTCGACGTCATCATCATCGGCTCCGGTCCCGGCGGCTATGTCACCGCGATCCGCGCCGCGCAGCTCGGCCTCAAGACGGCAATCGTCGAAAAATCCTATCTCGGCGGCATCTGCCTGAATTGGGGCTGCATCCCGACCAAGGCGCTGCTGCGTTCGGCCGAGATCTATCACAACATGCAGCACGCCAAGGATTACGGCCTCTCGGCGGAGAAGGTCTCGTTCGATCCGAAGGCCGTGGTGCAGCGCTCGCGCGGCGTCTCCAAGCGGCTGAACGACGGCGTCGGCTTCCTGATGAAGAAGAACAAGGTCAGCGTGATCTGGGGCGCCGCCTCGATCGACGCACCCGGCAAGGTCACCGTGAAGAAGTCCGACGTCGAGGGCCCGAAGGGCGCTCTGGGCGAGGGGACCTATCAGGCAAAACACATCATCGTCGCGACCGGGGCGCGGCCGCGCGTTCTGCCGGGGCTCGAGCCCGACAAGAAGCTGGTCTGGACCTATTTCGAGGCGATGGTACCGGATCGGATTCCGAAGTCGCTGCTGGTCGTCGGCTCCGGCGCCATCGGCATCGAGTTCGCGTCCTTCTTCCACACGTTGGGCTCTGACGTCACTGTGGTCGAGGTACTGCCGCAGATCCTGCCCGTGGAGGACGCGGAGATCGCAGGGCTCGCGCGGAAACGCTTTGAGAAGATGGGCATGAAAATCATGTCCTCGACCAAAGTCACAAAACTCGAGAAGAAGGCCGACAGCGTCGTCGCCACGATCGACGACGGTAAGGGCAAGCCCGTCACCACCGAGTTCGAGCGGGTGATTTCGGCCGTCGGCGTCGTCGGCAACATCGAGAATCTCGGCCTCGAAAAGCTCGGTGTGAAGACCGACCGCGGCTGCATCGTGATCGACGGCTACGGCAAGACCAACGTCCCAGGCATCTACGCCATCGGCGACGTCGCAGGTCCCCCGATGCTGGCCCACAAGGCCGAGCATGAGGGCGTGATCTGCGTCGAGGCGATCAAGGGCCTGCATCCGCACCCCATGGACAAGAACATGATCCCGGGCTGCACCTATTGTCATCCGCAGGTGGCCTCCGTGGGCCTCACCGAAGCCAAGGCGAAGGAGAGTGGCCGCGAGATCCGCGTCGGCCGCTTCCCCTTCGTCGGCAATGGCAAGGCGATCGCGCTCGGCGAGGACCAGGGCCTCGTCAAGGTGATCTTCGACAAGAAGACCGGCCAGCTGCTCGGCGCCCACATGGTCGGCGCCGAGGTCACCGAGCTGATCCAGGGCTACGTGGTCGCCATGAACCTGGAGACGACGGAAGAAGAGCTGATGCACACGGTGTTCCCGCATCCGACCCTGTCGGAGATGATGAAGGAAGCCGTGCTGGATGCGTACGGACGGGTGTTGAATATTTGACCGAGCGCCACCGCCGTCGTTGCGAGCGAAGAGAGCTGTTTGCAGAATAAGAAGGAAACCACCCATGCACGACAACGACAACCTCACCATCGAACGCCCGACCTTCGTCACCCATCTCGAATGCGCGATGGAAGGCGATCATTACGCGGCCGACCAGGTCCACAACCTCTCCAAGGCCGGCAAGCCGCTGCTCGTGCGCTACGACCTCGCCGGCGTGAAGAAGGCGCTGACGAAAGACGCGCTTGCCCAGCGGCCCGGCGACATGTGGCGCTACCGCGAGCTGCTGCCGGTGCGCAAATGCAAGGACATCGTCTCGCTCGGCGAAGTCACGACGCCCTTGATCCGGTTGCCCAAGCTCGGCGCAAAACTCGGTGGCGGCGAGATCATCGTGAAGGACGAGGGACGGCTGCCGACCGGCTCGTTCAAGGCGCGTGGCCTGGTGATGGCGGTGTCGATGGGCAAGGCGCTCGGCATCAAGCACATGGCGATGCCGACCAACGGCAATGCCGGTGCGGCGCTGGCGGCCTATGCGACGAGCTGCGGCATCAAGACGACGATCTTCTGCCCGGCCGATACGCCCGAAGTGAATGTCAGCGAGATCGAGCTGCAGGGCGCGACCGTCTACCGCGTCAATGGCTATATCGACGATTGCGGCAAGATCGTCGGCGAGGGCAAGGCCAAGGTCGGCTGGTTCGACACCTCGACGCTGAAGGAGCCATACCGCATCGAGGGCAAGAAGACGATGGGCCTCGAGCTCGCCGAGCAGCTCGGCTGGGACGTGCCCGACGTGATCTTCTATCCAACCGGCGGCGGCACCGGCTTGATCGGCATGTGGAAGGCCTTCGACGAGCTCGAGAAGATCGGCTTCATCGGCTCAAAGCGCCCGCGCATGGTCGCGGTGCAGGCCTCCGGCTGCGCGCCGATGGTGCGGGCTTTCGAGGCCGGCACCGAGCATGCGACGCGCTGGGAGGACGCCCACACCATTGCGTCGGGCATCCGCGTGCCGCAGGCGATCGGCGATTTCCTGATCCTGCGTGCAGTCCGCGAGAGCAAAGGCTTTGCCATCGCAGTCGACGACGACAAGATCTCGTCGGCGCTGAGCGAGGTTGCTCGCGAGGAGGGGCTTTTGCTGTGCCCCGAGGGCGCGGCCACCTATGCCGCTTACAAGGAGAGCCTTGCCGATGGTCGCGTCAGCAAGACCGACCGCGTGATGCTGTTCAACTGTGCCACCGGTCTGAAATATCCGCTGCCGCCGGTCACCCGCACGCTCGATCGCCACAAGCCGATCGATTACTCGCAGTTCTGACTTGCCTCTTCCTCTCCCCGTTCTCACGGGGGCGCGACGAGTTTCGCTCGCGCTGGGAGGGTTGGGGTGAGGGGCCTGTCTCCGCGAATGAGATCTTCGTGAGATCTGAACCCCCTCATCCGAATTGCTTCGCTTCGACCTCGCCCCGCAAGCGGGGCGAGGGGAAGAAAAACAAAACGACATCGCTGGGGAGAAGACAATGAAGAAGGCCGTCTGGGCTGCACTGATTGCTGTTCTCGCTGTGACCGGTGCCGCGCGCGCCGATGACTATCCCTCCCGTCCCATCACCATCATCGTGCCCTTCGCGGCCGGTGGGCCTTCGGATGCCATGGCGCGGGTGCTTGCCGAGCGGATGCGGGTGACGTTGGGGCAGCCGGTGGTGATCGAGAACGTCACGGGCGCGGGCGGCTCGATCGGCGTCGGCCGCGCCGTGCAATCGCCGCCGGACGGCTACACCATCTCCTTCGGCCACCTCGGCACCCATGTGGCCAACGGTGCCGTCTACAAGCTCAAATACGACCTCGTCGCCGACCTCGAGCCGGTGGTGCTGCTGCCGAGCAATCCGATGATCGTGGTCAGCAAGAACGCGGTGCCCGCGACCTCGCTGAAGGAGCTGTTGGACTGGCTGAAATCACGACCGTCGCCGCCGACTGCCGGCACCGCCGGTGCAGGCTCCGGCAGCCACATCGCCGGGGTTTATTTCGAGAGCGTCTCCGGCATCAAGCTGCAATACGTGCCGTATCGCGGTACTGCGCCCGCGCTGAACGACCTTATCGCCGGCCAGATCGATATCATCGTCGACCAGACCTCCAACTCCATCAACCAGGTCCGCGCCGGCACCATCCGCGCCTACGCCATCACAGACGACAAGCGCCTGGCCTCGGCACCGGAGATCCCGACCGCGGCGGAGGCGGGCCTCAAAGGCTTCACCATGACGCTGTGGTCCGGCATGTGGGTGCCGAAGGGGACGCCGAAAGAGATCGTGGTCAAGCTCAACGCCGCGGCCGTGGAGGCGCTGAACGATCCCGCGGTGAGGAAGCAGCTCGAAAACCAGGGCCTGGAGATGACACCGAAGGATCAGCTCACGCCCGAAGCACTTGGCACTCGCCAGCAGGCCGAGATCGCAAAATGGTGGCCGATGATCAAGGCGGCGAATATCAAGGTGGATTGAGGCGCGCGTCGTCAGGTCATCCAAACTCGGCGCTGACGGCCAGGCGATCATTGCGTGGATTCGTCGCCTGCTGCCAGCGCCACCTCCAGGCATTTCATCAGATCCGACGCGTTGAACGGCTTGTCGAGAAAGCAGGTTGCCCCGGCTTTGTGTGCACGCACACGTACGCTCTCGTCCGGGAACGCCGTGATCAGGATGAAGGGCGTCGCGGATCCCTGCGCGCGCATCTGCGTCAGCAGATCGATTCCACTCGTCACCGGCATCTGCACGTCCGCAATCACGCACGAGGTGCCGTGCGAGTCGGCCGAAGCCAGAAATTCGTGGGCGGAAGCGAATGTGTGTACGTTGTAACCGCGTGACTTCAGCAGATTGTTGATCGCGGCCCGCACGTAGGGGTCATCATCAAGCACTGAAATGACCGAGGGGACTGACAAGACGTCTGCTCCTTTCCCGGGAATACGCTTGCCGTCGCTGCGGCCACATTCAGGGTGGGCCCGCCAGACACCATTGGAAACTCATACTTAGGTTTGTATGTCGGATTTGTTTGGCCGAATCCCGAGCGCCTCGCTCATTCTCACCAGGTCGGCCAGCGATTTCGCGCCCATTTTCCGCATGATCTGGCCGCGGTAAATTTTGACGGTGATTTCCGCCAAACCGAGCTGGGCGGCCACTTGCTTGTTCATCAGGCCGGACGTCACCAGCGACAATACGTCTCTTTCCCGCGAGGACAATGACTCGAAGCGCGATCTGACGGTCGAGACCGTCCTGTTGAGGTCGCGTCGCTTGCGGTCTCGCTCGATCGCGGCCTGGACCGCGTCCAGAATGTCCTGGTCGCGAACCGGCTTGGTGAGGAAGTCGATCGCGCCGCTCTTCATGGCACGAACGGTCATCGGAATATCACCATGGCCGGTGATGAAGATGATCGGCGTGTGGATATTTGCCTTGGCAAGATCGGCCTGCAGGTCGAGACCGCTAACTCCCGGCAGGCGGATGTCGAGCACGAGGCAACTGGGGACGTCTGGCGGCTTGGCCTGCAGGAGTTGCGGCGCAGAGCCGAATGCTTCGACCTTGAGGCCCACCGATTCGAACAGGTTGGTGAGCGCGCGGCGCATGGACGCGTCGTCGTCGACGATGAAGACGATCGGCTGATCGCCATCCTCCCCGGGCGGCGAAGATTGCGCGCGCTCGGTCACGATGCGTCCTCGCGATGCAGCGGCAGGGTGATCTGAAAAGTCGCTCCGTGCTCCTGGTTCGGCATGGCGGAAAGTCGCCCGCCATGGGCCTCGATGATCGAGCGGCAGATCGACAGGCCCATGCCCATGCCGCTGGACTTCGTGGTGAAGAACGGCATGAACAGGCGGTCCATCGCCTGTTCGTCGATGCCGGCGCCGCAGTCGGATACGCTCACCAGCACCGCGCCATTGTCGTCGGTCGCTGAACGGATCGCCAGCTCGCGCGGGCGGTCATCGATGCCTTCCATGGCCTCGATCCCGTTCTTGATCAGGTTGATCAGGACCTGCTGCAATTGAATTCGATCGCC
Source organism: Bradyrhizobium sp. STM 3561 (assembly GCF_045571455.1). Classification (NCBI taxonomy): domain Bacteria; kingdom Pseudomonadati; phylum Pseudomonadota; class Alphaproteobacteria; order Hyphomicrobiales; family Nitrobacteraceae; genus Bradyrhizobium; species Bradyrhizobium sp. STM 3561. The sequence goes on along the minus strand of NZ_CP120695.1, from coordinate 3,070,309 downwards.
AAAGATCCTGGGCAGTGTCGACGACAGCTCCATGCGAACCGACACGGCGTGGCTGGCCATCTCGCGCTGAACGAGCGCCACAGCCTCGCGCACGACCGCGCCGGCGTCGAGCGGCGCCATCTCGATATCGGAACGCTTGGCGAGCGCCCGAACGTGACGGATCACGTCGCTGGCACGCTTGCCATCCTCGATGATCCACTCCACGGAGCGGCGGGCCGCCTTGAGGTCGGGTGGACTGCGCTGCAGCCAGGCGAGGCAGGCGTCGGCGTTTGCAATCACGGCGGCGAGCGGCTGATTGATTTCGTGGGCAATGGACGCGGTCAGCTCACCCAGTGTCGTGACGCGTGTGACATGGGCGAGCTCGGCCTGGGCCTTGCGCAGTGCGTCTTCGGCCTGATCGGCCCGGATGGCCGCGGTCACGTCGGTGCAGACGCCACGATAGCCCAGGAAAGTGCCGTCGGCGTCGAAGAACGGCTTGCCGCTGGTCCGGACGTAGATCGGCTGACCGTTGCGGTCTTTGCTGCGATATACCAAGTCGCGGAACGGGATATGGGCATCGAGCGCCGCCCGATGTTGTCGCCATTTTTCGGGTTCGAGATCTGCGTCCGGAGCGATGTCCCAACGCGTCAATCCAATCAGGCCGGCGGGGGCGGTGTTTGTATCGGAGTGTTCCGATATCCGAGTAACCCGATGGTCCGGCCCCGTTTCCCAGAACCAGTCGGAGGCGGTTTCGGCGTAATCGCGAAAGCGCTGCTCGCTGTCACGAAGGCGGCGCTCAGCCTCTTTGGTCGCCGTGATGTCGGTCACCGATCCGACGAATTCCAATTGACCGCTCGCATCTCGCGTGGCCCGAGCCACCGCCCGGACGTACTTGATGGAGCCGTCGGGCATCACGAGCCGGTATTCGTGATCGTAATCCTTTCCCTCTCGGGCGGCCCGAGCCGTAGTCTGTTGCACTGCGAGCCGGTCGTCCGGATGGATCCGCGCGAGCATGAACGAGATCTTTGGCTTGGTTCCCTCGTCGCATTGAAAGATGCGGTAGGTCTCCTTGGACCAGGTGATCTCGCGGGTTGCGGCCTTCCAGCCGAAACTGCCGGTGTGGCTCAATTCCTGCGCCTGGGCGAGATAAGCCTCGCTCTGTCGCAGCGCATTCTCCGCTTCCTTGCGCTCGGTGATGTTCTCGCAGGCGACCAGCACGATTGGCCCGCCATTCGCCCGCAGCATGGTCTTGGCGTTCTCGCGCACCCATAGCACCGAACCGTCCTTGCGAACCTTCCGGATTTCCCAGGTGTGTGACTGATCAACAGTCTCAAGGCACAGCGCGATGCACGCGCGGACAGTAGCGCGATCTTCCTCGAAGAAGACATCCAGCACCGATCGGCCGATCAACTCCGCGGGCGTATAGCCCAGCTGCGCGGCGCCAAACGTGTTCACGTTCATGACAGTTCCGGCCGGGTCGACCATGAAGTACATGACCGGGTTGTGCTCGAAGACTTGCTGCCACTGCTTGACCGCTTCCAACAGACCGGCGTCACCGGGCTCAACGCGCGGCTTGGCAGTAACAGTGTGCCTGACACAGCCGACGAGGTATTGCGCGGCTGACTTCCCGAACGCTACTGCCCGGCCCGGCTTCATCGCAGACGCTCCCGGCGCTCTCTGCGTGAACGCAAGTAGAGCACGTTGCCGCCGAAGGAGCAATTCCAGCCAAAGTCGGACGGGCGGTCGCGACGGTCGTTGGAGTGGACTGCTCACCACCTTGTCCATTGCGGCGCATCAAGCATGCCGCGCCGGGCAGATTTTTCGCGGTGACGCTGCAGCCCGCGGGCCGTGCGCCGTCTCGTTGAAAGCGGTGCGAGAGTCCATCCGGGCAAGTACGGGACAAACCTAGGTATAGCTTCTCCAATCCTAGTCATGTCGGCGATTTACTTCCGTACAATTGAGCGCTTCGTGCCGGGCGGACTAGCCTCGTGACCATCGGGAATGTCGACCACCAATCGCAGCGGTCGTACGGGTAGCGGGCTCAGACCTACGGGGCCGAAGCCTCTCACCGACCTGCAGCGACCGGGCACGAGGCCGTTCATTTCTCGAGAGGCAGCTGCGATCGCGGCAATTTACGACCCATGCGAGGTCGAACTGACAAAAGCGAGAGAGCAACAGAGGGAGAGAACAATGTGCGATACATCGGTAATTCCTGCGCGTCGCCCATCGGAGTTCGAGCGCTGCTCTTCGGTCAACGGCTGTGCGGTGTGCGGCGGCAAGTTCGGCCTGATCCGCCACTATTCGTGGCGTACCGCGCTCTGCTCCAAGAAGTGCGTCGATCGCTTCCGCACACGCCGCGAACGTGACCGCCGGTGGTTGTTCCAGGCTCAGGTCGCCTAAGGCTGAATTGGAGAGCTGACGTCGTTCCGAAGGTCTGATCCGGGAGCCCGTGCGTTGAACCGCCCATGCAAGCTCTTGTGCTCGATGGCTCTCCTCGGCTCCATTGCGGCGGTCCAGGCACAGGAGACGGAACACGGCGCCGCTCATCGCCAGCACCCGCCCCAGGACCAGGCGCTGCACGAAAAATTCTACTCGACCTGGCACATGCCGGACAATCCGAGCCTCAGTTGTTGCAACAGCGCCGACTGTTATCCGACCGACATCAAATACGTCGACGGTCAGATCTATGCCCGGCGCCGGGAGGACGGGAGATACATTCTGGTCCCACCGCAAAAGGTGGAGCGAAACAGGGATAATCCGGACGGCCGAAACCATCTTTGCGCTCCACCACCCGCACTGTCTCCGCTCGACAGCGTTTACTGCTTTGCTTTGGGAGGTGCCACATGAGATTTGCGTTCGTCCTCGTGAACGGCCGGACCCCGTTCCGGCAGACCTGGTGCATGCAGTGCCGCGAGCCGATCAGCGGCGGCTATCTCCGCGAGATCGCGACCCGGCTGCCTTACTGCGACCATCAGTGCTATGCGCTGTTCTGCGAAGCGCTCGCGAAAGATGGCGTGAGAGCGGCGTCATGAAGTTCGTGGTGGTCAATCACGAGCCCCCGTTGCACGCGGCCACGTGCAGCACATGCTCGCGGTCGCTCCGCTCCAGCTATGTCCGGCATGCGCGGACGCAGCGCCGTTACTGTGACTACGATTGCTACCGGCGCGACGAGCTCGTCACGTTGTTGATGCAATGGTCGGTGCCTCGGCGGACCGAGCCGTCTGCCGGCAACGTCGAGCTCACAGCCGGCAACATGATCGAGACGTTGGCGGTCCTGAGTGCCGTCTGGTGCTGGAGCTGCACGATCAACGCCTGGACCTTCGCGAGAGCCTTGACCGGCGCATATTTGGACGGTCGCGATCTGATCACGATGGGAGGAGGTGACACCTAGCTGCGCGGCTGCACTCGCGTGGAAGCCGCAGCACCCTATCCTTGCAGGCGGTGCGTCCAGCCCCGGCGGCGCCGACTAGGGAGCGGGTGCTGCGGCAGCCGCGGGTGCCGTTACACCGGCCTCGTGCGTAACCACGCGCTGGTCGCTCTTGCCGGCGACCAAGCCGCTGCCCTCGAACCTTGCGCGGTAGACCTGCACGTTCTCCATCACGCGCTGGACGTAGTTGCGGGTCTCCGACAGCGGAATGCGCTCGACCCAGTCGACCGGATCGACATTGGGATCCCTGGGATCGCCGCGCGCCTGCACCCATTCGCGCACCCGGCCGCGGCCGGCATTGTAGCCGGCAAAGGCCATGATCTGGTTGCCGCGATATTCCGACAGAAGCGCGCTGAGCTCGGCCGCGCCCATCTGCGTGTTGTAGACGGGATCGGAGACCATCCTGTCCCAGTCATAGGTGAGGCCGAACCGTTTGGCGGTGTCGCGGCCGGCTTCCGGCGTCACCTGCATCAATCCGACGGCATTGGCCGGCGACTTGTCGCGCTGATTGAACGAGCTCTCGGTGCGCGCCACCGAATAGATCACGCTGGTCTCGATCGCGGGCGCGACCTGCTTGTGCTCGGGGATGCCGATGGTCGGGAAGGCGTAGTGGTCGAGCGCGAACCCGCGCGCCAGCGCCGATTTGCCGACCTCCAGCATCACGCGCGCATCGTTGCGCCGGCCGGCAAGCTCGGCGAGCGCTTCGAGCGCCACGACGTCGGTGCTCTCCTGGGCAAAATCCTCGGCGTAGTAGAACGCCACGTCGCGCTCGCCGATGGCGTAGAGCATGTCGGCCGCGCGCACGCGCTCGTCCGTTGGCTGCGTATCGGCCGAGGCCAGCACAGGCGAGGGCGGACGCAGCTCGATCCGGTCGAGGCCGAGCTTTGCGCGGGCGAGCTGGCCGTAATAGGCCGTCTGATAGCGCGCCGCCGCCCGATAGCTCATGCGCGCATCGGCCGTCGCGCCCATGGCCTCGGCGGCGCGGCCGCGCCAGTAATGGGCCCGCGACAGCGCGATCGGATTGACCGAACCTTCGTCGATCGCGGCGAAGTGCACCATCGCCGTCTTGGGATCGTCGAGATAGCGCAGCGCGATCCAGCCGCACATGAAGTGGTAGTCGATGCGGTAGACTTCCTTATCAGGCACCGCGGCGGTGCGCACCACATCATAAGCAGTCTTGAACTTCCCCTGGTCGAGCAGCTTGCGCGCGAGCAGGCGACGCTCGCGCCACCAGGCGTCGGTGTCCTGGGCCGCCAAGGTGTCGGGCGCGGCGGCGAGGATCACCTCGGCAGCGTCGTCGATGCGGTCCTTCTGGAGGTGCCATTGAGCGCGGCACAGCACGTAGCCGAGATCGCGGCGCGCGTCGGCGGAGACGTCATCGAGAAAGTCCTTGGTCTTGCTCGCCTTGCCGGTGACCGCCGCGCAGGCCTTGACGATCGCGAGCGCATCCTCACCGAGCCGTTTGGCCGCGCGCCTGGCGCCGGCATAGTCCTTGGCGCCGAGACGCTTGTCCATGCGGGCCCGATGATCGTCCGCCGTGAGGAGATCGCGGAACGCCTCGTAGGCGTCCTCCTCGCTACGCTCCGATAATTCGTCCATGCGCCAGGCGTCGCGCACGAGCCGTGCAGCCCTGTCGGTCTCGCCTTCGGTGAGCAGCACGCGAGCGAGTGCGAACTTGCCCTTGGCGCTGGTCGGCCGGTCCATCGTGAACTTGTGCACGGTGGCGGCGTCAAGCTTCTCCTGCCACAGCCGCGCCTCCGCGCGCCGGCGCAAGAGCGCGCTGCTTGGCCAGTCCGGATTGGCGGCGAGGAAGGCGGCGTAACGCTTGAAATTCGCGGTGCTCTCGGAATGGCGCAGCATGAACCAGTCGGCGAGCTTCTGTCCGGCGGGGTCGGCGATGCGGTCGCGCGCTGCGCTCGCGTCATCCGTCTTGCCCTTGCGCGCGAGATCGATGGCATCCTTCAGCGCGGCGAGATCGCCGGTCAGCGGCGGCGCTGCCGGCTTGTCCGCGGGCTCGTCGACCGTCTTTTTCGGCTTGCGCTTGGCCTCGGCGTGCTTGCCGCGTCGCGCTTTGCCGTCGGAGGCATGGCGGTGCTTGCCGGCTTTCGCCTCATGCGCCTTCTTCGGCGCGGAGGATTTTTGACTGCTCTTCGCCGCCAGTTGAGTAGGAAGGAAGGCCATCGCGGCCACGGCAACGACACACGCGAGCGAGCGTAGGCACTGGTTCATTCGATGGTCCCCCTGCGAAACCACTACAAACCAAGGTCCGCGACGACATGCGGCTTGCGAATCAACGATGCATCAGCGTCGTGTCGCATCCTCAAGCTGTCGCAACAATGCGGCAAAATACGGATTGGAACTGGGGAACTTCCGAAATGGCGGAAGAGGGGTTGTGTCTTTAATCTTCGTTAACGATTGGGCGGGACGTCAGGACGGCGCAGATTGCGCGTGTTCCCACAGCTAAATCCGTGTATGAGTTCCCTCGCTCGTCCTTTTGGCCTCCGCGCCTATGCCGATTTTCAACCAGTCGATCCGGCGCAAGATCGTCGGCATCGCCCTCGGATTGATCGTCCTGATGCTGGTCACCTCGGTCCTGTCGATGGTGATGTCGAGCCAGGTCGGCGTCCTCCTGGCCGAGCTCACCAACCGTTACATCCCGGCCTACAGCCATCTGGCGCGTGCCAATATTCGCTCGCTCGAGCGGGGGCTGGCGTTGCGGCGGATGATCATGACCAGGATGGAGGCACCGTCGGACGAGGAGGCCTACGCGGCGCGCGTTCGCGATTTCGAGGTCTCGGACCGCAAGATCGAGGAGGAGGCGGAGGCCGCGCGCAAGCTGATCAACGCGATCATCGACGACCCCAGGACGTATTCCGACAATGCTGCGCTGGGGCGTATCGATATCCGCATCGAAACCGCCGTCGCTGAGTTGCGCCGCGACCTGAGTGAGGACCATGCGAAGCTCCTCAAGCAGGTCGACGCGAGGCAGATGACCGAGGCCCGCGGCACGCTGGAGCACATCGACGTGCTGCGCGACCAGTTCAACCGGAAGATCGATGCGATCCGCTCCGACATGCTGACGCAGGTCTTCTTCTCGACATCGCAGGTGATCAGCCGCCAGCATCAGGCGATCATCGTCTCGGGCATCGTGACCTTGCTCGCGGCGATCGTCGGATTTGTCTTTGCGCTGCTGGTGAGCAGCGGCATCACGCGCCCGGTACGGCTGCTGCTGGCCGGCACCCGCGAGGTCGAGGCGGGCCGGTTCGACAAGCCCATCACCGTCTCGACGCAGGACGAGATCGGCGAGCTCGCCGCGGCCTTCAACCGCATGATCGAGCAGCTGCGCCGCAACGAGCGTATCCGCGAGACCTTCGGTCGCTACATCGACCCGAAGGTGGTGCAGGGTCTGATCGACCGGCCGGAGGTCGCCATCGACGGTGAGCGCCGGGTGATGACCATCATGTTCTGCGACATGAGCGGCTTCACCTCGATGAGCGAGGGCATGACCCCGCGCGGCCTCGTCAAGGTGATGAACCACTATTTCACCGTGATGTCCGCTCCCATCAGGAGCAATCGCGGCGTCATCGACAAATATATCGGCGACGCCATCATGTCCTATTGGGGCCCGCCCTTCATCGAGGAGGACGAGCAGGCGCTGCTCGCCGGCCTTGCCGCCGTCGAGATGGCCGACCAGGTGCCCGCGCTGCAGAAGCAGCTGCCGGATCTGCTCGGCATCCGCGCCATGCCGGCGCCGTGCGATCTGCGCATCGGCATCGCTACCGGCGAGGTCCTGACCGGCAGCATCGGCTCCGAGCTGATGATGAGCTTCACCGTGATGGGCGACGCCGTGAATCTCGCCGCGCGGCTCGAGGCAGTCAACAAGGTCTACGGCACCCGCATCCTGATCTCGCAGCCGACTGCGGATGCGATTGGATCGCGGCTCGAATTGCGCGAGATCGATCGTCTGGCGGTCGCGGGTCAAAGCGCGCCGCAGGCGATCTTCGAGGTGATGGCGAAACCGGGCGCGCTTACCGATGCGCAAGTGAGCCTGCGCAGGCACTATGCCAAAGGTCTCGCCGCCTATCGTGCCCGGCGCTTCGACGAAGCCCGTGCCGCCTTCAACGCGGCACTCGAGGCGGTGCCTGGTGATGGCCCGTCGCGCGCGATGCTCGGCCGCATCACCCGGTTTGCGGCCAATCCGCCGGATGCCAATTGGGATGGCGCCTGGCGGCTGGAGCAGAAATAGCCACGCCTCCGGTCCGGCATGCCGGGCCGGAAAAAAAGATGCTAGTTCATAACGATGTTCGCCGTGACCTATTTCCCGGGCTTAGGTTTGACGTCCCTCAGGCGTCTTATGGGGACACGCCGATGACACATCTCGAGGACAGGCTCGAACGGTTCGAGACGCTCACCGCCGAATGCGAGCTGATTGCCAAGCTCGCCACCGACAGCACCAAGCGCGAGTTCTATTTGAGGCTCGCGGAGCAGTACCGCCAGCTGGCGGGAGATATGCGGCAAGCGATCGCGACCAGGGCTGCGGCCTAAGCCGTCTGCAATCCGTTCTTAACGTTTGGCGCGCATCCTTGAAGCATGCGGGCGTCGCTGAATCGGCGACGGCTCGTGGTGGGAAGGCCGGGGCTCGTTGCAATGCAGCGTGCCTCGCGAGTGTCGTTGCCATGCCTGATAGGGCAATCCCATGCGCCTCGTTGCAGTGGTCATATTTGCGCTCATGACGGCGGCCTGCGATCAGGAGCAGGACATCACCGGCACGACGAATTCGACCTGTCCGATGCGGAACTACAGTTACAATCCACGCGACATGAACCAGTGCGTCAGCGCCTGCAAGGCGTGCGACCGAGGCACGACGGTCACCTGCACGACCTCCTGCACCCTCAAGGGAGCTCGCTGAGCGGAACCACCTGCTTTGCAGGGATCGCAACCGCGCGAAGAGGTTGCTGAAGTCGCAGCGCCACTCGCCCACGAGACTTGACGCTTGCGGATGCGGGAACCGATAGCGACCCGAGGTCAAAGGCTGGCGGTGCTTGGACACCGGAACGATTCACATGAATTAATCATTGAATGGGGCGGGCAGGCGCGGAGTCCGATGGAATGGGTATGCTCGATCCAGGTCGATTTCTGGTGTCGTGCTCGCATTGCGATGCCTGGCCGATGGCGGCCAATGTGAAGCGGACGAGCTGGTCTGCGTCCCCGCACGAGGTCCGCTTTGTCTGCACGCGCTGCCGCCGCGAGGAGACCGCGATCGTCTCCGCGTCCGGCGAATTGACGCCTGTCAAACGCGTCGATGTCCCGCCACACGATGTCGCTGTCGCCTGGGCCCGGGCCCAGCGTTTGCGCGGGCGGACCTGAGCGGCCGGCGGCGCCTCGGGACGTCGGGGGCGGGCTGTGGATCAGAGCGGGCGGACTGCACTGTCAATCCGATCCTGTTCTACAACACCAATCTCGATCCGACCCGCCGTTATGGCTCGGAGACCAGTGTCTCCTATCGCATCAACGATGCAGTGCTGGTGCGTTCCGGCGTGGCCTATATGCGAGCTGTCTTCCGCGAAGGCAGCTGGGCAGGCAACGACTTGCCGCTGGTGTCGCGCTACACCGCAAGTGCAGGCGTCACCTGGAACATCTGGCAGAATTACCTTGTATTCGACGCCATCGCCCGCTTTTGGTGCGAGCGCCGCATGGACAACGATCAGGCGGGAACGCAGAAGCCAATCCCTGCGGATGGCACGATCGACCTCAAGCTCAGTGGTCGCTGCTCGTCGTCACCGGTGCCTGGCTCGTGAACCAGACGATCGGCTTCAGCGCTTTCTACGCCATCGTTGCCTGTGTCGCTTCTCTGTCAACCCACGGGCGCGAAAATATTCCACTTCCCGAAATTCGGAATTGGCGTATGTATCGCCCATCCCGGCTCATTCTCGAGGGGCGATCATGGAGGTCGTCATTGTCGCGAGCCGGGCTTGCGGTGGACGCAGCAGCGTCGTGTACGAGATGTCAAGGGCAGGGCGGATTGCTCTCCGTGAGCCCGAGGCTTCGTGCGGACGAGCGGCGCTGTCAGGTTCGTCGCGTCAGCATTTCGGTGGCAACGTGCACAACGCCGTCGAACCCTGTGGCGCCAACGAGCCGTGCGTACGGCAAAACCGTGTGGTCCTGGCCGTCGTTGCTACGGTCAAGCGCTTGCGGATGCGGCAGTCGCGTCAACCGGCGCGGCTGCCGGTGAATTCCGCGAGCGTGAGGGAGGCCAGAAGGAATTCGGCTCCCGGGAGAGCGCGGCATAAGCCGTCCGACCATCGCGCAGGGAAGGCCGAGTGATTGGCACCACCTGTATGCTGCTGTGCGGTCTCCTTTGCGCGTGCTTTTCGCGCAGCAGACCGCGGGTGCGAGTCAGCACCCGGTCTTCCCCATAGGCGTTAAGTTTGTTCTTGAGTGTTGGAATCACACGTGATTCCAAGGCGGGATGGCAGACGAATCGCTTCTGAACGAGGACTGGACGAGAGTGGTTACGCAGCTCGGCGGGGCTGCGCAGCTTGAAATAAGTGCGCGCCAGACGAAGGCTTTCGTGCGGCGGCGCCAAATTCCAGATGCGGTGGCGTTACTTCGGCTGATGCTGGCCTATTGTGGGTGAAAGAGGGTTGAGATCGACAGCCGCGTGGGCCGCTTCTGTTGGCCTTGCCGACCTCAGCAGCGTGGCGTTGTTCTATCGCCTGCGTCAATGTGGCGATTGGTTTGCAGTGCTGGTGGAGGGCTTGCTCGCTGCGGCAGCCCCGAAAGCGAGCCGAGGCCGCCTGATCCGCATTATCGATGCGACGACAGTGTCTCAGGCAGGACCGGCTGCGCGCAGGAACAGTGAGCTTTGGCGCGTTCATAGTGCATTCGATCTGCCATATGAGCGCTTTGGTCACTTCGAGCTGACAGATCAGCAAGAAGGCGAAACGTTTGACCGGATACCGGTGGTCAAGAACGAGATCCGCATTGCTGACCGCGCTTATCTACAACCTGACCGCATCGCCGCTGTGCGCGACGCCGGGGCAGACGTTTTGATCCGAGCGGGCTGGAAGAACGCACGTTGGCTTGATGCCAAAGGCCTTCCGTTCGATCTGATGGCCCAATTGCGTGCGGCGAAGGCGCACGGACTGATCGATCGGAGGATTTGGATCAAACGCAAGGACGGTGCGCCTCTGGCTATGCGTCTGGTCGCAGTCAAGAAGCCCGCCGGTGCAGTCGCGGCTTCGCGCCGTAAAGCCCGGCGCGACGCACAAGACGAAAACCGCGTCATCTCCAAAGAAACTCTGGAAGCCGCGGATTGGGTCATTCTGGTCACGTCGCTCGCGCGGGACGAGTTCTCCACCAAGGATGTACTCGCGCTCTATCGACTGCGATGGCGCATCGAACTTGGCTTCAAGCGACTGAAGAGTCTGATTGGTCTCAAGACGCCACCTGGAACCGATCCGCGCTCCGCCAAGCCCTACTTGCTGGCACACCTCTTGATCATCCTGCTGCTCGAGCCGCTTGCCCGCGACTTCGAGGACTCTCCCCGCTGGACGCAGGCCGCCTGACGGCACCTGGCGCTTGGCGTGTTTTGCAACAACTCGTTGCATCCTTGCTACAAGCGATCATTCCACAACCAACCATTCGTTGCTTTCGCCGCAGAAAGCGAGCGCTTGGGCGGCACCTGCGCGAGCCTCCTCGAAAACGTCCGTATCAATCGATGCTCGCGCTACCTTAACGCCTATGCGGTCTTCCCTGCGCCCTTGTGTCCCCGAAATCTGCCAGAATGTGGCAACGGGCGGTTGGATCAGAACCGCCCGTTGCCGGAACTGAGCCCGTTGCGCCCAAAGGCGACAGAGCCTGCTAAAGAGCAAGGGACAGCTCCGGTGTCTTCCTGAACCCGAACAGTTGCAAGGGCTGCGAGCCCGTACCAGGCAAGGAAGGGAGTGGATGATGACACAAGACGATCTGGTTGTCGTCGGCATCGATGTCGCTAAAGACAAGATTGATGCGTGCATTCGGACCGTAACGGAGCGGAAGACTTGCCCAACAACCGCGGCGGGGCGACGGAGCTTGATTGCATGGCTTCGCAAGCATCAGGTCGGCAAGGCAGTGATGGAGGCAAGCGGCGGCTACGAGCGGGTATGGGCCAAGGCGTTGCGCCAAGCAGGGCTGGAAGTACGGATCGTCGATCCCAAACGGGTTCGCCACTTTGCGGAATCGGCGGGACGCCTTGCGAAAAATGACAAGATCGACGCGGAGATGATCTCCTGGTTCGCCGAGACATTCGGCGAGGCTCCCAGCCAAGTCGACAATCCCGCTCACGAGGAGATGAAGGCACTGGTGAAGGGACGCCAAGGCCTGCTTGACGTCAGGGCTCGCCTGGAAATGCAGAAGGAGCATGAGGCGCCGGCCCTTGTTCAGAAGGCTCGCGCGCGTCTTCTTAAGAAGCTGGCTGACGAAATCGCCGCGCTCGAGACCGCGATCGCGGCGACGATCAAGACAACGCCGGACTTTGCCAAACGCGCCGAGATCATCCAGAGCGTACCAGGCTTTGCTGAGGGGACCGCAATGGCGCTGCTTGGAGGACTACCGGAGCTGGGGCAGGTGAGCGACGAAGTTGCCGCCGCGTTGATGGGCGTTGCTCCTTATGACGATGATAGCGGCAAACGTCGAGGTGAACGCTGCATCAAGGGTGGCCGCCGCTGGGTGCGAAATGCCCTCTACATGCCCTGTGTCGGTGCCGCAACGCTGAACAATCCGGTGTTCAAGGCCTTCTACGAACGGCTGATTGCCAAGGGCAAGCCGCCAAAGGTCGCGATCGTCGCCTGCATGCGCAAGCTGATCATCATCCTCAACACCATGATCGCGCGCGGCGAGACGTGGGATCCGAAGAAATACAGGGTGGCCTGACGAGCGCGCCTATCTCGCGCTCGGACCTCGGCCGAGCGCATGCAAAGCCAACAGACCGGTGAGCGGACGGGGTCAAGGCCGTCAGCCGCCGCAGGCGGGGGCGCGCCAGCGCCAGCCTTGAGGCCGGCCGATCGCCGGGCTACTTCGCCACAGTTGCTCTTGGACAAGAGCGGCGAGAGATGACGCAAAGCTCGGGCGAATTGAGCCGCGAGGACGCGAAGGCATGTCTGCGATTCGAAAGTGCTGAAGTTTATGAGGCGATTGCCGGTTGGTGCGCGCCTCCTTGGCCAAGCCTGGTGTGCTATTCCTTCCGAAAGATCCTGAGTTGTGGATTGCCATTGCTATTGCGGTATTTAGGTAGCGAGCTCCGTGTCTTCCCGGTAACGATTGTTCCTCTTGAGCAACACCCATCCCGGATTTAACCCTCACCGCCGGCGGTTCGCATGGCCGCCGCTTTTTGGCCACACCCGAACATGAATAAGATCACTCTAATGTTTTAAAGGGTAGCGGCGGCGGTCTTCGAAGGCGACGAGAAAATCCCAAGGTCGATTCAAATCTTGGCTCTGATTTTTCGGGTCTGAAAGGGTTGGCCGGGGAAGACTGGTTGCGATGAACGCCAAGACCGATAAGCAGAGGCTGCCGAGCCGTCACGTGACGGAAGGTCCTGCGCGCGCGCCGCATCGGTCCTATTTCTACGCCATGGGTCTGACGACCGAGCAGATCCACCAGCCCTTCGTCGGCGTCGCCTCGTGCTGGAATGAAGCCGCTCCCTGCAACATCGCTTTGATGCGCCAGGCCCAGGCGGTGAAGAAGGGCGTGGCATCGGCCGGCGGCACCCCGCGCGAATTCTGCACCATCACCGTCACCGACGGCATCGCCATGGGCCATGACGGCATGCGCTCGTCGCTGCCGTCACGCGAATGCATCGCCGATTCGGTCGAACTGACCGTGCGCGGCCACGCCTATGACGCGCTGGTCGGCCTTGCCGGCTGCGACAAGTCGCTGCCGGGCATGATGATGGCGATGGTCCGCCTCAACGTGCCCTCGATCTTCATCTATGGCGGCTCGATCCTGCCCGGCAACTTCCGCGGGCAGCAGGTCACCGTGCAGGACATGTTCGAGGCGGTCGGCAAGCACTCGGTCGGCGCCATGTCGGACGAGGACCTCGACGAGATCGAGCGCGTGGCCTGCCCGTCGGCGGGCGCCTGCGGCGCGCAGTTCACCGCCAACACCATGGCGACCGTCTCCGAGGCGATCGGACTCGCGCTGCCGTACTCGGCCGGTGCCCCGGCGCCTTACGAAATCCGTGATGCGTTCTGCATGACCGCGGGCGAGAAGGTGATGGACCTGATCGCGCAAAATATCCGGCCGCGCGACATCGTCACTCGCAAAGCTTTGGAAAACGCGGCTGCCGTGGTCGCGGCTTCCGGCGGCTCGACCAATGCTGCGCTGCACCTACCGGCGATCGCTCACGAGGCCGGCATCAAGTTCGACCTGTTCGACGTCGCCGAAATCTTCAAAAAGACACCATATGTCGCGGATTTGAAGCCGGGCGGCCGTTATGTCGCCAAAGACATGTTTGAAGTAGGTGGCATACCGCTTCTGATGAAGACGCTGCTCGACAACGGCTTCCTGCACGGTGATTGCCTTACCGTCACGGGCCGCACGATCGCCGAAAACCTCAAGAGCGTGAAGTGGAATCCGCACCAGGACGTGGTGCACCCGGCAGACAAACCCATCACCGTGACGGGCGGTGTGGTCGGTCTGAAGGGCAATTTGGCGCCAGAAGGTGCGATCGTGAAAGTCGCGGGAATGTCCAACCTCCAGTTCACCGGTCCGGCCAGGTGCTTCGACCGGGAGGAGGATGCGTTCGAGGCGGTCCAGAACCGCACCTACCGCGAAGGCGAAGTCATCGTGATCCGCTACGAGGGGCCGAAGGGCGGTCCCGGCATGCGGGAAATGCTCCAGACCACTGCGGCGCTGACCGGCCAGGGCATGGGCGGCAAGATCGCGCTCATCACCGACGGCCGCTTCTCCGGCGCCACCCGCGGCTTCTGCATCGGCCATGTCGGGCCGGAGGCGGCGGTCGGCGGCCCGATCGGGCTGCTCGAGGACGGCGACATCATCGAGATCGACGCGGTCGCCGGTACCCTTAACGTAAAATTGAGCGACGCCGAACTCGCTCAGCGCAAGACCAAATGGAGCGCTCGCGCGACTAACCACACGTCGGGTGCTCTCTGGAAATATGCTCAGCAGGTTGGACCAGCGGTCGGAGGGGCAGTGACCCATCCGGGCGGCGCGCACGAGAAACAGTGCTATGCGGACATCTAGGCGTGCCATAGTTGCGTTTATGTTGGGGGCGGCTGCGCTGGCCGCGCCGGCGTTCGCCTTCGACGGCGCGCCGGTCAATCCGAAGGACGCGACCATCCCGGTCGTGACCACCCTGCCGGGCGCTGCGGGTGCGGTGCGCGCCAAGGTTCCGCCGGCGGTCGCAGCCCAGGAAACCTCGCTGAGCGCACTGCAATATGCTGCCGAGGGTGGCCACCCCATCGCACAGTGGAAGCTCGGCCGCATGTACGCCAACGGCGACGGCGTCGCCCAGGACGATTTGCGTGCCTTCGAATATTTCAGCCGGATCGCCAATGCGCATGCCGAGGACAGCCCGTCGGCGCCGCAGGCGCAGATCGTGGCCAATGCCTTCGTCGCGCTCGGCCGCTACTATCTGGCCGGCATTCCGAATTCGAAGATCAAGGCCGATCCTGACCGCGCGCGGGAGATGTTCTCGTATGCCGCATCCTATTTCGGCAACGCGGACGCGCAGTACGACCTCGCCCGCCTGTACCTGAAGACCCCGGACGCCTCGCGCGAGGACTTCCGTTACGGTGCACGCTGGCTTGGCCTCGCCGCGCAGAAGGGCCAGCACCAGGCCCAGGCACTGCTCGGTCAGATGCTGTTCAACGGCGACCGCCTGCCGCGGCAGGCCGCGCGCGGCCTGATGTGGCTGACCCTGGCGCGCGACAGCGCAGGCGCCGAGGAGACCTGGATCAAGGAAAGCTACAACCGCGCCTTCGCCAAGGCCTCCGACGACGACCGCGCCATGTGCCTGCAAATGCTGGAACAGTGGGTGCAGGGCCGCCGGGAATAGCTCCACGATGAGGCGGCTTCACGCCGCCTCAAGATCCAGATCCGCCCACACCGGCACGTGGTCCGACGGCTTCTCCCAGCCGCGCACATAACTGTCGATGCCGACATTGGCGAGCCGGTCTGTGGCCTGCGGCGACAGCAAGAGATGGTCGATCCGAAGGCCCTGGTTCTTCTGCCAGGCCCCCGCCTGATAGTCCCAGAAGGTGTAGAGCCCGGGCTCGTCGGTCACGGCCCGCAGGGCATCGGTCAGGCCGAGGCCGAGCAGGGACTGAAAGCTCTCCCGCGTCTCCGTCTTGAACAGGGCGTCCTCCGTCCAGGCGGCCGGATTGTGCACGTCGCGGGCATGCGGGATGACGTTGAAGTCGCCTGCGAGGATCAGCGGCTCCTCAGCCTTGAGGCGCTCTTTCGAATAATCAAGAAGCCGCGACATCCATTTGAGCTTGTAGGGATATTTGTCGGTCCCGACCGGGTTGCCATTGGGCAGGTAGAGGCAGGCGATGCGCAGCACGCCAGACTTTAGCGTCACCACGCCCTCGAGGAAGCGCGCATGGGCGTCCTCGTCGTCGCCGGCGAGGCCCGACTTGGTCTCGTCGAACCTGAGCTTGGAGAGCAGCGCAACGCCGTTGAACGTCTTCTGCCCATGCGTGACGACATTGTAGCCGAGCGCCTCGATCTCCAGCCGCGGAAAGGCCTCGTCGACGCATTTGATCTCCTGCAGGCAGACGATGTCGGGCTGGCTCTCTCTCAGCCAGGTCAGGAGCAGATCGATCCGCTGCCGGACCGAGTTCACGTTCCAGGTGGCTACTCTGATGGGCATGTCGGCAAGGCTCCGGACAAGGGGCCATGGTTAGAACAAACTGCAAACGCGCCCGTCAAGGACGCGGCAAAATCTCCCACAAAATTAACCCGGTCTAAGCAGGCGGTGGGCCATTGATCGTCAACAGGTTGGATGGGATGGCCGGACAAGTCGATGATACGAACTCAGCCGCGTGACGGCGTGATCGGCGCGTTCCTGTATTGGCCCGGCGGCTTCGAGATCGAGGACGGCCTGACCGCCGATCTCAGCGAACGGCAGATGCGGCGCATCCGCGCCAGGCAGATCGACGCCGTGACGCGGCTGATCCCGGTGACGATGGCGGTGACGATGCTGAACGCCGCCATCGTGCTGATCCTGCTCTGGGCCAGGGGCTGGAACGACTTCCTCGCCATCTGGGGCATGACGCTCGCGGCAACCGCCTCGCTCGCGGTGCGCGCGTGGCACAAGTCGCATCAGAGCCCACCCCAGGAAGCCTCGCCGCGCGTGGCGCGGCAAATGCTGCGGCAGGCATTTTTCGTCGCCGCGATCTGGAGCACGCTGCCGCTGGTCCTGTTCGGCCGCGCCGAGCCGACCAGTCAATTGATCCTGGCCTGCCTGATGGTCGGCATGATGTCGGGCGGCGCCTTCACGCTCTCGACCTTCCCGCGGGCGGGCCTCGTCTACCTCGCCACCATGACCGTCGCCTGCGCCGGCGCGCTGCTGCTCTGCGGCACCGGTCCGTATCTCGTGACCGCGGTATTCCTGCTGCTGTTCGCGTTTTTCATGGCGCGCAACATCGTCTCGCAAGGCAATCTGTTCCTTGGCAACCTCAAGGCCCAGCTCGAACTCGAGCGCCAAACCGAGATCATCTCGCTGCTGCTGAAGGATTTTCAGGAGAATGCCAGCGACTGGCTGTGGCAGACCGATGCCGACGGGCATCTGATCGACGTGCCCCAACGCTTCGCGGATGTCGCGCAGCTGCCGCTACCGCTGCTCAGGGGCTCGCATTTCGCCGACGTGCTCGAGATGCTGTGCCCCGGGGACAAGAGCGCAGCCTACAACATCATCGGCCTGATGGAGCATGCCGAGCCGCTGCACGAGATGAACCTCAAGGTCGTGGCCGGCGGCGAGGCGCGGCTGTGGTCGCTCACGGCAAAGCCGGCCTATGATCGCGAGGGCCAGTTCCTCGGCTATCGCGGCTTCGGGCGCGACGTCACCGAGCGTTGGCGCGCGGAAAAGGCCGAGGCCGAGAGCCGCGCCAAGTCCGACTTCCTGGCGGTGATGAGCCACGAGATCCGCACGCCCATGAACGGCGTGCTCGGACTTGCCAGCATGCTGCTGGAGACAAAACTCGATCCGGAGCAGCGCGAGGCCGTCACCACGATCCGCGAGTCCGGCGACAATCTCCAGCGCATCCTCAACGACATCCTCGACCTGTCCAAGCTCGAGGCCGGCCGCTTCCAGTTCGAGGTGATCGACTTCGCCCCGCAGGCGCTGGTCGAGACGGTTGCGACCGTGGTGCGCGCGAGCGCCAAGGGCAAGGGGCTATCCGTCAAGGTCGAGCTCGATCCGACCCTGCCGCCGACGCTGCGCGGCGACGTCGCGCGCATCCGCCAGGTGTTGCTCAACCTCGCGTCCAACGCAGTGAAGTTCACCGACGAGGGCGAGGTGACGATATCAGTCATCTGCCGGGCGCGCCGCGACCTGCTGGCGACCGTCGAATGGACCGTGACCGACAGCGGCATCGGCATCGCCCCGGAAAAGCTCGGCCTGTTGTTCAGCGACTTCGCCCAGGCCGATGCCTCGATCAGCCGCCGCTTCGGCGGCACCGGCCTCGGCCTTGCGATCAGCAGGCGCATCATCGAGCAGATGGGCGGCACCATCGGCGTCACCTCGACGCTGGGCGAGGGCTCGACCTTCCGCTTCACGCTGGTGCTGCCCTGGAGCCATGCGCAGGCATCCGATCAGGCGGGCAGGCGCGACGAAGCCGACGATCTCAAAGCCCGGATCGCCGGCCTCGACCGGCCGCTGAAGGTGCTGGTCGCGGAGGACGATGCCGTGAACCGCATGGTCGTCAGCAAGATGCTGGGCTCCTTCGACGTCGAATTGAGCGTCGTCGCCGGCGGCGCCGAGGCCGTCGCAGCGGCATCCCAGGACAATTACGATGTCGTGCTGATGGACGTGCGCATGCCCGATATGGACGGACTGGCCGCCACCCGGGCGATCCGGGCACAAGGCGGGCGGCTCGAAATCTTGCCGATCATCGCCCTGACCGCCAACGCCTTCCCTGAGGACATCAAGATCTGCCGCGAAGCGGGCATGTCGGACTTCCTTGCCAAGCCGCTGCGCAAGCCCGCGCTGATCGCGGCACTCCTGCGCGCGCTGGACGGCCATCTCGCGTTCGAGGACGCGCCGCTTCAGCCGGAGCCGATGCCGGGCGACGTGGAGTGGACGGACGAGGAAAGGCAGATAACGGGCGCGTAAGCACTCAGACCGAGAAGCTCGTCCCGCAGCCGCAGGACGCTGTGGCATTGGGATTGTTGACGCGGAACGAGGCGCCGATCAGGTCATCGACGAAATCGACCTGCGATCCCGCCAGGAACGGCTGCGAGGCGGAATCGACCAGCACCACCGCATTGTCCTGCTCGATCACGAGATCGTCGTCGGTCCGCGCGCGGTCGATGTCGAACTTGTACTGGAAACCGGAGCAGCCGCCGCCCTCGACCGAGATGCGCAGCATCGCGCCAGAACCTTCGCCTTTGAGGATCTCCCCAATCCGGCGTGCGGCCCGGTCGCTGATGGTCACGGCAGTCGTCATCACTCGTCTCCGATAGTCCCGCAGTCATACCCAATTCATTTGGTATCCCGCGCCTGACATAGTTAAGTGCCACCATACGCAGAATCAAATGGATAGGGACTAAATTCGCCGTGTCCGTCGGAATGGCAGCCCCCCGCGCGCCCTATGCCTGCGACCCCGATCGTAGCCGCGGCCGGCTGGTCGCCGAGCCCCCGAGCCGGACCCGCAGCCCGTTCCGGCGGGATTGCGACCGGGTGATCCATTCGACCGCGTTCCGCCGCCTGAAGTACAAGACCCAGGTGTTCGTGTTCCACGAGGGCGACCACTACCGCACCCGCCTGACCCATTCGCTGGAGGTGGCGCAAATCGCCCGCGCGCTGGCCCGCCAACTCGGCCTCGACGAGGACCTGACCGAGACGCTCGCGCTCGCCCACGATCTCGGCCACCCACCGTTCGGCCATGCTGGCGAGCGGGCGTTGGACGCCTGCCTGAAGGAGTTCGGCGGCTTCGACCACAATGCCCAGGCGCTCCGCGTCGTGACTTCGCTCGAGCACCGCTATCCCGAGTTCGACGGACTCAACCTGACCTGGGAATCGCTGGAGGGCATCGTCAAGCATAACGGCCCGCTGACCGACCGCAGCGGCGGCCCGATCGGGCGCTACCGCGAGCACGGCGTTCCCGTGGGGATTGCCGACTACGTCAAGACCTATGACCTCGAATTGTGGAGCTTTGCCTCGCTGGAAGCGCAGGTCGCCGCGATCGCCGACGACATCGCCTATGACGCTCACGACATCGATGATGGCCTGCGCGCCGGCCTGTTCCACGTCGACGATCTCAAGGTGATGCCGCTGACTGCGGAGATCATCGCCGAGACTGCGGCGCATTATCCCGATCTGGAAGACGTCCGGCGCGGCGCCGAGCTGGTGCGCGAGCTGATCTCGCACCTGATCGGGGCGGTGTTTGCGGAGGCGCAGAAGAACCTCGCCGCCGTCAAGCCGCAATCGGCCCAGGACGTCCGCCAGCAGAGCCGGGCGCTGATCGCGTTTCCCGCCGAGGTCGCGGAGGAAGAGGCTGCCATCAAGACCTTCCTGTACCAGCACATGTACCGCCACGAGCGGGTGATGCGGGTGATGGGAGAGGCGGAGCAGATCCTGTTCGACCTGTTCGCAAAATACCTGAAATCCCCTGCCGAGCTGCCGCCGGAATGGCTGTTGGGGGCAGAGGCGGACAATGAGGGCGACCGGGCCCGCCGGATCGGCAATTTCATTGCCGGAATGACCGACCGTTTCGCCCTGACCGAGCACCAGCGGCTTTTTGACTCGACCCCGGATTTGCGTTAGGCGGCGCCCATGCCCCAGACATCCTCATCCCTGCATCTGTTCGCCGATGTGCTCGCACGCGTGCACGCCGCCTGCCGCGCGCTTGCGGCGGACGCCAGTTGGCCGGAGGGCATCGATTTCTCCCGCGTGGTGGTCGAGCCGCCGCGCGATGCCTCCCACGGCGACATGGCGACCAATGCTGCGATGGTGCTTGCGAAAGAGGCCAAGGCAAAGCCGCGCGATCTCGCCGAGCAGATCGCCGAGCGGCTGCGCACCGACGCGCTGATCGCCAGGGTCGACGTCGCCGGTCCCGGCTTCATCAATTTGACGCTGAAGCCTGCCGCGTGGGCTGAGGCGTTGCGGACAGTGCTGCGCGAGGCCGGCGATTACGGCCGCATCCGCAGCGGCGCCAAGGTCAATGTCGAATACGTCTCGGCCAATCCGACGGGGCCGATGCATGTCGGCCATTGCCGCGGCGCGGTGTTCGGCGACGCGCTGGCCAGCCTGCTCCAGTTCGCCGGTCACGACGTCACGCGCGAATATTACATCAACGATGCAGGTGCCCAGGTTGACGTGCTCGCACGTTCGGCGTTCCTAAGGTATCGCGAGGCGCTCGGCGAGGACATCGGTGCCATTCCCGAAGGCCTCTATCCGGGCGACTACCTCAAGCCTGTGGGGCAGGCGCTGGCGAAAGAGCACGGCGACAGGCTCCTCGCGATGACCGAGGCCGAGTGGCTGCCGACCGTGCGCGCCAAGGCGATCGCGATGATGATGGATGAGATCAAGGACGATCTCGCCGCGCTCAATATCCGCCACGACGTGTTTTTCTCCGAGCGCTCGCTGATCGAAGGCGGCAACGACAAGGTTGCCGGGACCATCGACTTCCTGAAGGCCAAGGGCGACATCTACGAAGGCCGCCTGCCGCCACCGAAGGGCGCGCCGGTCGAGGATTGGGAAGACCGCGAGCAGCTGCTGTTCAAGGCAACCGCCTATGGCGACGACGTCGATCGGCCGCTGATCAAGTCGGACAATTCCTACACCTACTTCGCCTCCGACATCGCCTATCACAAGAACAAGTTCGACCGCGGCTTCGCCGAGATGATCGACGTGTGGGGCGCCGACCATGGCGGCTACATCAAGCGGATGCAGGCGGCGGTGAAGGCGACGACCTCGGGCAAGGGATCGCTCGACGTCAAGATCGTCCAGCTCGTGAAGTTGCTGCGCAATGGCGAGCCGGTCAAAATGTCCAAGCGGAGCGGGGACTTCGTCACCTTGCGTGAGGTGGTGGATGAGGTCGGCCAGGACGCCGTCCGCTTCATGATGCTCTACCGGAAGAACGATGCGGTGCTCGACTTCGACCTCGCCAAGGTCATGGAGCAGTCGCGCGACAATCCGGTGTTCTACGTCCAGTATGGCCATGCCCGCGGCCACTCGATCTTCCGCAACGCGCGGGCCGAGGTGTTCCCGGAACTGCCCGAAGATGCCGGCGAGCGCATTGCCTGGCTCGCTGAGTCGGCGGTCGAGCGGCTGTCGGATTCCGTGGAACTCGATCTTCTCAAGCGTCTCGCAATTTATCCGCGCATGCTGGAAGCGGCCGCCGCGGCCCACGAGCCGCACCGAATTGCCTTTTATCTCTATGATTTAGCCAGCGAATTTCATGCTCTTTGGACGAAAGGGCGCGATTTGCCCTATTTACGCTTCATTATCAATAATGATGCAGATCTTACAAAGGCGCGGCTGGCGATGGTTCAGGGCGTCGTCTCTGTTCTGGCATCGGGCCTCGCCATCCTCGGCGTCCATGCTCCGGACGAGATGCGGTAGTTTGGGGCGAACTACTTAAGAGGAATTCGGGGGTAACCGGCAGAAGCCGGATCGCTTAGACTTGGTTGAAAGCCTTGTGGGTCGAAGGCCGTGCCTTGGTCGAGGGGCGCGCGGCTTTCCCGAAGGGACGCATCATCACGATGGCCGAACGATATCAGGACAGACCGTTTCCTTCCGATGACTATGGTCGCGGCGGCGATCACTATGGGAAGGCGGAAAATGATCCCTTGGCCGAGCTTGCCCGTCTGATCGGACAGACTGATCCGTTCGCAGCGCAGGGGAAGTCGACTGCCCGCCCGCCGGCAGCGCCCGCCCAGAGCTATCATCAAGACGATTACCGCCAGGAAGATGGTCAGCAGGACTACGCCGAGCAGGCGCCGCCGCCGCCCGGGCCGCCCTCATGGATGCGGCGCGCGAACGTGCAGCCGCAGCCGGCACCGGAGCCTGACTATTCCGTCTCCGTCAGCCCGGTTCATCCGTTGCATCGCTATTCAGCCAAGGCTGCCGCGCCCGAGCCTGATGTTCAGCAGCCGCGGGCCTATCAGGATCAAGGTTATCAGGATCAGGCCTACCAGCAGCATAGCCAAGCTTACCAGGAGCAGGCTTATCAGGAGCCGTATGCGCAGCCTGATCCATCGCGCTACGACGATGCGCTCTACGGTCGCCTGGAGACAGGCGAACAGGATTATCAACGCGAGCCGGCTTATCCAGACGACCCTTACGCGTACCAAAGCGACTATCCCGAGGCCGAAGTCGAGGAGCCGAAGAAGCAGCGCGGTGGCATGATGACGGTCGCGGCGATTCTCGCACTTGCCGTCGTCGGCACCAGTGCGGCGTTCGCCTACAAGACCTATATCGGCTCGCCTCGCAGCGGCGAGCCGCCGATCATCAAGGCTGACAACACGCCGACCAAGATCGTGCCGGCTCCGACGGACTCCGCGGCCAAGGTACCGGATCGCATGGTCAGCGGTGACGGCACGGAAAAGATCGTGCCGCGCGAGGAGGCGCCCGTCGACGTCAACGCCAGGGCAGGCGGGCCCCGCGTGGTGTTCCCGCCGCTGAACCAGAATGCGAACCCGCCGTCGGTGGCGAGCGTGTCGCCCTCTACCGTGCCGCCGCCGAGCGCAGGGCCGACTCCGAGCAATGGCACGCTGCCGAACAATTCGCCGCGTCCGATCAGGACTGTGGCCGTGAAGGGCGATCAGACTGACAGCACCGTGCCGCAATCGGCCGCCGCCAAGCCGACGGCTACGGCGCCGAAGCCTATTGCCGCGCCCGCTGCACCGGCGGCGCCGCGCAATCCGCCGACCTCGGCCAATGCCAGCGTCAACCAGCCCCTGTCGCTCGCGCCGCAATCGGGAGCGACGGCCGAGCCTCCGCAGCGGATGGCTGCCACCAACCCGACGCAAATCGCGCCCAGCAGCAGCAGCAGCGGCGGCTACATCGTGCAGGTCTCCTCGCAGCAAAGTGAGGACAGCGCCGCCGCGTCCTACCGAGTGCTCCAGAGCAAGTACGGCAGCGTGCTCGGCTCCCGTTCGCCGGTGATCAAGCGGGTCGATCTGACCGACAAGGGCAAGGGGATCGTCTACCGCGCCTTCGCGGGTCCCTACGCTTCGGCCGAGGAGGCGACGCAGGCTTGCAACAGCCTCAAGTCCGCAGGCCTGTCTGCCTGCTTCGTCCAGAGGAATTAACGGCCGTTTCCTTGACCCCTTCGCGGGGCAGGGTTAATCGGCCGTCATGAGCACGCGGGCCTTCATTACCGGCGTATCCGGAACGGAACTGACCGCCGCCGAGCGGGAGTTTATCCGTGCCGAACGCCCATGGGGCTTCATTCTCTTCAAACGCAACATCGCGACGCCAGCGCAAGTTGCTGCATTGGTTGCGGAATTGCGGGCGGTGGCCAATGCGCCCGATGCTCCGGTCCTGATTGATCAGGAGGGCGGACGGGTGCAGCGCCTCGGCCCGCCGCACTGGCCGGTCTATCCGCCGGGGGCTGTATTCGCGAGTTTGTACGACACTGATTCGGCGCTCGGCCTTTCTGCCGCACGCCTCAGTGCCCGCCTGATCGCGGCCGATCTTGCCGAACTCGGCATCACCGTGGATTGCCTGCCGCTAGCTGACGTGCCGGTGCCGGGCGCTGACGCGGTCATCGGCAACCGGGCCTACGGGACCGAGCCGCGAAAGGTCGCGGCGATTGCCCGTGCGGTCACCGAGGGACTGGAGCAGGGCGGTGTGCTGCCGGTTCTCAAGCACATTCCCGGTCATGGCCGGGCAACCGCCGACACCCATTTCAAGCTGCCGACCGTCGATACGCCCCGGGACGAACTGGAACGCACCGATTTCGCGGCGTTCAGGCCGCTATCGGACCTGCCGATGGCCATGACTGCACATGTTGTGTTTAG
Source organism: Bradyrhizobium sp. STM 3561 (assembly GCF_045571455.1). Lineage (NCBI taxonomy): Bacteria > Pseudomonadati > Pseudomonadota > Alphaproteobacteria > Hyphomicrobiales > Nitrobacteraceae > Bradyrhizobium > Bradyrhizobium sp. STM 3561. Next base: position 3,045,711 of record NZ_CP120695.1, on the reverse strand, counting down.
CGTAGTCGACCCCGTCCATCCGGCGACGACATCTGCGACAATGATTGCTGACGTGATTCGCGGCGCAATCGGGTTCCAGGGTTTGTTAATGAGTGATGACGTGTCGATGAACGCGCTGTCGGGGAATATCGCCGAACGGACCCGCGCCATCTTCGCGGCCGGCTGCGATGTGGCCCTGCATTGCAACGGCAACATCGAGGAGATGCGCGACGTCGCCGGCCAGACACCGGAACTGTCCGGCAGAGCATTGGAGCGGGCGAATGCCGCGCTCGCCGCACGCAAGCCGCCGCAGCCATTCGACCGCGTGGCCGCGCGCGCCGAACTGGACGCATTGATCGCACGGGCAAACACGGCATCGGCATGACCGCAGAAATCCTATCGTTTGAAACCGGGCGGCCCGCAGAGCTCGCCGAGGGTGAGCCGGCGTTGGTGGTGGACGTCGAGGGCTATGAGGGTCCGCTCGATCTCTTGCTCGCGCTGGCGCGACAGCAGAAGGTCGACCTCGCCAAGATCTCGATTCTGGCGCTGGCCGACCAATATCTCCATTTCATCGAGGCCGCGCGAAAGATCCGGCTCGAGCTTGCCGCCGACTACCTGGTCATGGCGGCCTGGCTTGCCTTCCTGAAGTCGCGCCTGCTGCTGCCGGAGCCGCCGAGTGCGGAAGGTCCGAGCGCGGAGCAGATGGCGACGGCGCTCGCCAATCGCCTGCGCCGGCTGGAAGCCATTCGCGAAGCCGCCAACCGGCTCATGAACAGGCCGCAATTGCAGCGCGACATCTTCCCGCGCGGCGAGCCCGAGCAAATCGCCGAGATCAAGCACCCGAAATACACGGCGACGCTGTACGACCTGCTCACTGCCTATGCCGCGCAGCGCCAGTCGCGGGTGCTGGCGAGCGTGCATCTGGCCAAGCGCACGGTGTGGTCGCTTGCCGAAGCGCGGGCCACGTTGGAGCGGCTGGTCGGCAGCCTCAACGAACAGGATGACTGGGGCGTGCTCGACGACTTCCTGATCCGGCATGTCGCCGATCCGACGCAGCGCGCGACGGTGTTTGCCTCGAGCTTTGCCGCCGCGCTCGAATTGGTGCGCGAAGGTCAGCTCGAGCTGAACCAGAAAGAGGCATTTGCGCCGATCTATTTCCGGAAAGGGCGCCCAAAACCGGTCCCGGACGCAGCTCCTGCGCCTGATGCGCCGGTCGCTTAAGTGCAAGAAGGAGAATCTGCCATGGCAAGCCTGGCTGAAGTGCGGGTAGAAGAGGCCGAGCCGATGGAGAACGAATCCCAGGCACGTCCCGAAGAATTGCGGCTGCTGGAGGCGCTGCTGTTCGCCTCGAGTGAACCGCTGGATACCGCCACGCTGGCCAAGCGCATGCCCGAGGGCGTCGACGTCAAGGCCGCGCTCGAGCAATTGCGGGCCGATTATGCCTCACGTGGCGTGAACCTCGTCCGCGTCGCCAACAAATGGACGTTCCGCACCGCCGGCGATCTGGCCTGGCTGATGACACGGGAGAGCACCGAGACCCGCCGCCTGTCGCGCGCCGCGATCGAGGTGCTGGCGATCATCGCCTATCACCAGCCGGTGACGCGGGCCGAGATCGAGGAGATCCGCGGTGTTGTCACCTCAAAGGGCACGCTCGACGTGCTGCTGGAGACCGGCTGGATCAAGCCGCGCGGCCGTCGCAAGACGCCGGGCCGTCCGCTCACCTTCGGAACCACCGAGGAGTTCCTGTCGCAGTTCACGCTGGAACAGCTCGGCGACCTGCCGGGCCTGGAAGAGCTGAAGGGCACGGGTCTTCTGGATTCGCGCCTGCCCACCGGATTTAGCGTGCCTACGCCGTCCGATGACCCTGCTCTGCGCGAGGACGAGGATCCGCTGGAACCAGGCGAGGATCTCGATCTTGCGCTGGCGCCTGCGATCGAGCCCGAGACGCCTGAAGGCGGCAATGATGGCGGCGGCGAGGGTGGCAGCGAAAGCGGCAGCGAGGAGTGATGCCCGTTCGACGACGGGGCCCTGCGACCGGTTAACACTAGCAAAATTGCGTAGCGCCGACAGCGAATTGGCGCTGCCTTGGTCCTTGTTTTTGAGCCCTGCCAAGCCTAGGTTTCGGTGAAGATCGGCCGGGTCCCCGGCCATGCGCGTTTGGAGGGTTGCAGGATGGGTTCACTCAGCATTTGGCACTGGATCTTGGTGATCGCAGTGGTCCTGCTGCTGTTCGGCCGCGGCAAGATTTCGGATCTGATGGGCGACGTGGCGCAGGGCATCAAGGCGTTCAAGAAGGGCATGCAGGACGACGACAAGCCCGCCGAGAAGCCCGAGCCGGCCAAGTCGATCGAGCACAATGCTGCGCCGACCGCGGCACGATCCGACGTCGGCAGCAAGGCCGTCTGAGCCAGAGAGCACGCGAGACCCGGGTAGCGGCCCCGATCCTGCGCGCAAGGGATTGGGCCGGCTGCGGCTTCGCGTGAACGGAAGACCTCATGTTCGACATCGGGTGGAGTGAACTGGTCCTCATCGGGGTCGTGGCCCTGATCGCCATCGGCCCGAAAGAGCTGCCGGGCGTGCTGCGCATGGTCGGGCAGTGGATGGGCAAGGCGCGCAGGATGGCCGCCGAATTCCAGGGTCAGTTCCAGGAGGCGATGCGCGAGGCCGAGATGGCCGACCTCAAGAAGAGCTTTGACGAGGTCAAGGAGGCTGCCACGGGATTAAATCCGTTGACCTCGCTCCAGAAGGACGTCAGCGACGCGCTGCGCGTCGATGCGCTGGACAAGCCGGCAGAGACGCCTGCCACCACAGCTGTCGAGCCCCCTGTTAGCCCGACTACTCCGGAAGCGCCGACGCCCGCGACTTTTGTGGAGGCCGAGGCACATGCGGATGCGAACGAGCCGCTCGCGGTCACCCGCGAGATCGAACAGGCACCGGTCGCGCAGGACACCGCGCCACCCGAGGCGATCAAGGACGCCAAAGCGTCATGACCGACGCCGATATCGAGGCCAGCAAAGCCCCGCTGATGGACCACCTGATCGAGCTGCGCTCGCGGCTGATCAAGGCGCTGCTCGGCTTTGGCGTGGCCTTCATCTTCTGCTTCTTCTTCGCCAAGCAGATCTACAACGTGCTGGTCTGGCCGTTCGTGTGGGTCGCGGGGCCCGAGAACTCCAAGTTCATCTACACGGCGCTGCTGGAATATTTCATCACGCAGCTGAAGCTGGCGCTGTTCGGCGCCGGCTTCATCTCGTTCCCGATCGTCGCGACGCAGATCTACAAATTCGTTGCGCCCGGGCTCTACAAGCACGAGAAGCAGGCCTTCCTGCCGTATCTGGTCGCGACGCCGTTCTTCTTCGTGCTGGGCGCGATGCTGGTCTATTTCGTCGTGCTGCCGATGCTGATCCGATTCTCGCTCGGCATGCAGCAGGCCGGCAGCGATGAGACTGCGCAAATCCAGCTCTTGCCCAAGGTCGGCGAATATCTGTCGCTGATGATGTCGCTGATCTTCGCCTTCGGGATCGCCTTCCAGCTCCCGGTGATCCTGACGCTGCTCGGCCGCATCGGCATCATCACCTCGAAAATGCTGCGCGAGAAGCGCCGCTATTTCATCGTGATCGCCTTCGTGATCGCAGCCGTGCTGACGCCGCCCGACGTGCTCAGCCAGTGCTCGCTGGCGATCCCCTTGCTGGCGCTGTACGAGGGCTCGATCATCGCGGTGGCGATGGTGGAGAAGAAGGCTGCAGCCTCGGCGCAAGCCACCGGCACCGACGTATCGACGCCGGCCAACCCGGCGGAGTAGGGCCCCGCAACCCCTCCGCCGTCATTCCCCGCGAAAGCGGGGTATCCAGCACGCGGCAGCCCCTCGGAGAATCACCCCGGTCTCTGGAATACTGGATCGCCCGCTTTCGCGGGCGATGACAGAGTGCTAGGGAAGCCAGCCATTTGCGGGCCTGCAAATCGATGATTTGCAGGCCTGCAACAAGCCCAGGACCACGGCCATGCACGACATCAAATCGATCCGCGACAATCCGCAAGCCTTCGACGCCGGCATCGCACGGCGCGGATTGAACCCGATGTCGGCCTCGCTGCTGGCGATCGACGAGCGGCGGCGCGCGGCGATTCTGGCCTCGGAGCAGGCGCAGGCGCGGCGCAATGCTGCCTCCAAGGAAATCGGCGACGCCAAGAAAGCGAAGGACGAAGCGCGCGCGGCGAAGCTGATGGCTGAGGTCGCAGAGCTCAAGACCACGATGCCCGAGCTCGAAGCGGCCGCGAAAGCCGCCGACGAGGAGCTGACGAAAGAGCTGTCGGCGATCCCGAACATTCCGTTCGACGAAGTGCCCGATGGCGTCGACGAGCACGGCAACGTGCAGCACCACGTGTTCGGCAACAGGCGCAATTACGGCTTCGCGCCCAAGCTGCATGACGATCTCGGCACCGCGCTCGGCTATATGGATTTCGAGGCGGCGGCAAAGCTGTCCGGCGCGCGCTTCGTGGTGCTGAAGAAGGGGCTGGCGCGGCTCGAACGCGCGATCGGCCAGTTCATGCTCGATCTTCACACCACCGAGCATGGCTACACCGAGATCAATCCACCTCTGCTGGTGCGCAACGAGGTGATGTTCGGCACCGGGCAATTGCCGAAATTCGAGGACGATCAATTCTGGGCGATCAAGGGCGAGCTGCTCGCCTCGCCCGATCATGAGCGTTTGAGGACCGAACGCCTCGGCCTAATCCCAACCGCTGAGGTGTCGCTTACTAACCTCGTGCGCGAATCCATCCTCGACGAGAAGCAACTGCCGATGCGGCTGACTGCGCTGACGCCGTGCTTCCGTGCGGAGGCGGGTGCCGCAGGGCGTGACACCCGAGGTATGATCCGCCAGCACCAGTTCACCAAGGTCGAGCTGGTCTCGATCACGACGCCCGAGACAAGCAAGGACGAGCTGGAGCGGATGCTGTCCTGTGCGGAGCAGGTGTTGCAGAAGCTCGACCTGCATTATCGGGTGATGACGCTCTGCGCAGGTGATATGGGATTTTCGTCGCAGAAAACCTATGACATCGAGGTCTGGATGCCCGGGCAGGGCGATGGCGGCATGTTCCGCGAGATCTCGAGCTGCTCGGTCTGCGGCGATTTCCAGGCGCGACGCATGGATGCGCGCTCGCGCGGGCCCGACGGCAAGCCGCGCTTCGTGCACACGCTGAACGGCTCCGGCACAGCGGTCGGCCGCGCGTTGATCGCGGTGATGGAGACCTATCAGCAGGAGGACGGCTCGATCGCGGTCCCCAGCGTGCTCCAGCCCTATATGGGCGGGCTGAAGGTGATCGCGCGCGAGTAGGGTTGCGTAGATCGGGCGGCCGGCTATCCTGCCGGCGCCCGTCAACGCGAACTCACCGCTCATGGCCTTGCACCGCGATATCTTCTGGATCGGCCGACAATGGGCCGTGACGGGTGCGGGGATTCAGGCCATCGATCAGCGCCTCCGCGGCGTCCTCGACATCGAGATCGCGCGGCTCTGGGACGACGATCTCGTGCAGAGCCGGCGCTCCAAGCCCGGCGTCAATACTGCTGACTTCGACAAGGCGTTGACGGTGGCGCGCGAACGCTTTCCGCAGGCACCGGACTCTGACCCGTTCGTCGCTCAGCTCAAGGAGCTCGGCGTGATCGAAACTCCCGTCGAGAGTCCGGTCGTGCCGGCGATGCGGCTGCGTGCGGAAGGCCGCCTGGCGCGCTTCCTGCCGCAATGGCGTATCCGTCGCTGACACGACCAGATCGGGAACCTGACGGCGGACCGCAATCGTCCGGTTTGCCTGATCGGCCCTAGCCGGATAAGACGGCTCAGAACCGCTTTCAGGAATCGTAGCTCCCGCATGCGCATCCTCTGCACCAATGACGACGGCATCCACGCTCCCGGCCTCAAGGTCGTGGAGGAGATCGCGCGCGCCTTGTCCGACGACGTCTGGGTGGTGGCGCCCGAGCTCGACCAGTCCGGCGTGTCGCATTCGCTGTCGCTGAACGATCCACTGCGCCTGCGCGAGGTCGGCCCGCGGCACTTTGCCGTGCGCGGCACACCGACGGACTGCGTCATCATGGGGGCCCGCCACATCCTGGGTGCCAAGCTGCCCGATGTCGTGCTGTCCGGCGTCAACAAAGGTCGCAACGTCGCCGAAGACGTCGTCTATTCCGGCACCATTGCTGGCGCGTTGGAGGGCACCATCTTAGGGCTCCCATCATTCGCACTGTCGCAGGAGTTCAGTGTCGAAACCCGCGAACGGCCGCCGTGGGACACCGCGCGCAAATTCGGGCCCGATATCCTGCGCAAGGTAATCGCCGCCGGCGTTCCGAAGGACACCGTCATCAACATCAACTTCCCGTCCTGCGCGCCGGAGGATGTGCTGGGCATCCGCGTCACGCGGCAAGGCAAGCGCAATCTGGGCTTCCTCAGGATCGACGAGCGCAAGGACGGCCGCGGCAACCCTTATTTCTGGATCGGATTCGAACGCACCGCGATGCTCGACACGCCCGCCGACGGCACCGATCTCGCAGCGCTGCGCGAGCGCTACGTCTCAGTCACTCCGCTCAGGCTCGACCGCACCGACGAAGCGTTTTCGGAAGAGCTGAGCGCGATGCTGAAATAGAACTATCCGCCGCGAAGCGCGGCTTCGATGGTCTTGCCGAGCGCCTCGAGTTGAAACGGCTTTTGGAGCGCCGGCCGGTCGCGGTACTGTTCGGGCAAGCCGGAGGAGCCGTAGCCAGTGGCGAAGATGAACGGGCAACCCTTCGCCATGATGACATCGGCCACTGGCGAGATGACCTTGCCGTTGACATTGACATCCAGAATGGCGAGGTCGAACTCGGTGGATTGAGCAAGTCGCATGGCCTCGCTGATGTCGCCCGCCTCGGCGGCAACCTTGTAGCCGAGCTCCTCCAGCATGTCCGCGACCATCATTCTGATCATGACCTCGTCCTCGACGAGGAAAACAGAGCGGCCCGAAAGCCCTGTCGCAGTCATTGGTGAGTCCTTGCCCATTCTCGCGAACGTTCGCAGATAACGATAAGCGACGCAATGCGCGTTTCGGCGAACCCAAACCTGCAAATAGCCTAGCGCGTTGATAGCCCGGTTGTGGTCAGATGCTGCGCCGAAAGGCTATCATGAGTTCCTGAGCCGGAACAAGATTCGCGCCTCGGATTCTTGCGGTGCAGTACGGCAATCCGCCAGACGAGATCAACGAAGCAGCAGCAATGACCTCGCATCAGCACCCGCCGGAAAAGATGATGTTTCAGCTGACGCTGAGGCGTCGGGGCATCAGCGATCAGGCCGTGCTGCGGACAATGGAGGAAGTGCCGCGCGAGCTTTTCGTCGACGAGGCCGATCGCGACGGTGCCTATCGCGACAGCGCGCTGCCGATCGCGTGCGGGCAGACCATCAGCCAGCCTTTCGTCGTCGCCTACATGACCGAGCAGCTCCAGCTTCAGAAGCAGCACCGGGTGCTCGAAATCGGCACTGGCTCCGGCTACCAGGCTGCCGTGCTGTCGCGGCTCGCCGGCCAGGTGCTGACCGTCGAGCGCTATCGCAAGCTCGCCGACACGGCACGCGCCCGGCTCGAAAAGCTCGATTGTCACAATGTCGAGGTGATGCTTGGCGACGGTCTCAATCTGCCCCCCAACATCGGTCCGTTCGACCGCATCATCGTCACCGCCGCAATGGAGCAGATTCCGGAGAACCTGATCGGGCGGCTGGAGGTCGGGGGCATCCTGATCGCCCCCGTCGGCCCGCATCAGGGCGTGCAGACGTTGACCCGCCTGATCCGGACCGAAGCCGGGATCGAGCGCAAGGAACTCGTCGAGGTCCGCTTCGTGCCGGCACTGCCCGGCGTGGCGCGGGAGCTGTAGAATCCCGGATCGGCAGCGCCGCCAACATCTTATTGTGAGGGTTAAGCCGTTATTTACTCGACGCGTGTTTACTTAAAACACCAGTTCTGTTGCGTACGAGTGAGTAACCATGTCCGCTGTCGCCGAGTTGCTTTACTCGCGCCGCGTGCCGCAGGTCGCGGTGCTGGCGCTGATCTCCTTCAGCTTTGCAGGGTGCAGCGCCGACATGTCGTCGCGACTGTCCCAGACAAATTTCTCCAATCCCTTCGCTTCCGAACAGACGGGGTCGGTGCAGCAGGCGCCGCCGCCGCAGCGTGAGCTGCCGCAATATGCGCGGCCGCAGACACAGCCCGGTTACTACCAGTCGCAGCCCTTGCCGCCGCCGGCGGTGTCCGCGCCGCAATCCTATCCGGTTGCGGGAGGCGGCGGCGTATCCGGTGGCGGGCGCGGCGTCAGCTCCTATGCGCCTCCGGCACAGCCGCATCTCGAAACCACTGCCACGGTGCCGCCGCGCTCGGTTGCGGCCGCCCAGCCGGCCGGTGGGACCAAGATCATCGTCGGCACCAGCGATACGCTCGACGTGCTCGCCAAGCGCTATCACGTCACGCCGCAGGCGATCCTTGCCGCCAATGGCTACAAGGGCCCGCGGGCGCTCTCGCCCGGCCAGCAACTGATCATCCCCCATCCGGCGACGGCCGCAGCCCCCGCGTCGGCGCCCATCGCGGCGGCGCCCGCGGCGAAGCCGGTTGCTGCGGTTGCGCCACCGTCGAGCACCCACTTCGTCAATGCCGGCGACACGCTCGCCAGCATCGCCCGCAAGAACCACATCTCGGCGGCTGAACTCGCCCGTGCCAACGGCCTCGACCCGTCTGCAAAACTCAAGCTCGGCACCAAGCTGACCGTACCGGGCGCCAAGACCGCGGCCGTCGCGGCGCCGGCTGCCGCGGCTCCGGTCGGGGCTGCTCCAGTGGCCGGAACGCTCCAGCCCGTTGCGGCTGCTCCGGCGCCCGCCACCAAGATGGCCACTGCCGCCGCGCCCGTGCAGAGCGCACGCCTGGCTCAAGCCACGGCCAATGTCGATGAGAAGCCCGCCGAGACGCCGGGGAAGGCTGCGGAGGCCACCGGCGCGCTGCCGACCTTCCGTTGGCCGGTCCGTGGCAAGGTGGTCACGAGCTACGGTGCCAAGACGAATGGCAAGTCCAATGACGGCATTAATGTCGCGGTGCCCGAGGGGACGCCGGTCAAGGCGGCTGAAGACGGCGTCGTCGCCTATTCCGGCAACGAGCTGAAAGGTTACGGCAATCTGGTCCTGGTTCGGCACTCCAACGGCTACGTCACCGCATATGCCCATGCGAGTGAGCTGTTGGTGAAGCGCGGCGATACCATCAAGCGCGGCCAGGTCATTGCCAAGTCGGGTCAATCCGGGGAGGTGGCGTCGCCGCAGCTCCACTTCGAGATCCGCAAGGGATCGAACCCGGTTGACCCGCTTCAATTCCTGAATGGGGCGTGAAGCTTACGCACCGCCCCACACGAACGGTGTCGTCGCCCGGCCTGACCGGGCGACCCAGTATTCCAGAGATTTACTGTTGGCCGATAGGCCGCGGCGTACTGAATTCCCCGCTTTCGCGGGGAATGACCGTTATGGGCGGGGCAAGAGCTCCCGTTACCGCGCCGTCAGCTTCACGCCCAGCCGACCCGCAAGCTCCTGCACGAACTGCCACGCGACGCGGCCCGAGCGCGAGCCGCGTGTCGTGGACCATTCCAGCGCCTCGCGTTCCAGCGCCTCGTCGTCGATCTTGATGTCGAAATGGCTGCAATAACCGCGCACCATGGCGAGGTATTCGTCCTGGCTGCAGCGGTGAAAGCCGAGCCAGAGGCCGAAACGATCCGACAGTGAGACCTTCTCCTCGACCGCTTCGCCGGGATTGATCGCGGTCGACCGCTCGTTCTCGATCATCTCGCGCGCCAGCAGATGGCGGCGATTGGAAGTGGCGTAGAGGATGACGTTCTCGGGCCGGCCTTCGATGCCGCCTTCGAGCACGGCCTTGAGCGACTTGTAGGAGGCATCGTTGCCGTCGAAGGACAGGTCGTCGCAGAACACGATGAAGCGGAAGGAGGAGGCGCGCAGCTGCTCCATCAGCGCCGGCAGGCTTTCGATGTCCTCGCGGTGGATCTCGATCAGCTTGAGCTTGTCGGCGGGTTTGCGCTCCGCGTTGATGCTGGCATGCGCTGCCTTCACCAGCGACGACTTGCCCATGCCGCGGGCGCCCCAGAGTAGGGCGTTATTGGCCGGCAGGCCGTTGGCGAAACGCTCGGTATTCTCCATCAGGATGTCACGCATCCGGTCGACGCCCTTCAGGAGGAACAGCTCCACACGGCTGACCCGCGGTACGGCCGCAAGGCGCCCGTCCGGGTGCCAGACGTAGGCATCCGCCCGCTTGAACGACTCGGCCTCGACTGCCGGCCTGCCTTGGGCGGAGAGGTGCGCCGCAATGGTCTCCAGCGCGCGGACGATGCGTTCCTGAGAGACGTCTGGGGCTGTCTTGGTGATAGCCTTGGGGGCTGCCGTGGGGCGTTTTGCCGCGACGCGGGCGGGCTTCCTGGCAGGGGTGCGGGGGCCTTTGCCGGCCGGGCTTTTGCTTGGTTTTTTGGGCATGTCCGAAGTTCCTGAGAACGCAGCCTTATCGGGCCTCATGGCGCGCCGCAAGGTGGCCCAAAAGGGCGGTCTGGCAGCGTTGCAATTGGGGCAATGGCCGCTATAGTCCGCGCGAATTTGACCGAACCGGTCGCCTTGAGGGCCTGACCGGCCTTCCCCCGTTCTCACGAGGATCGTCCGAATGCTGATTACCCCTGCGTATGCCCAGGCCGCGGGTGCCGGCGACACCAACAGCATGTTGATGTCGCTGCTGCCGTTCGCCCTGATCTTCGTGATCATGTACTTCCTGATTCTGCGTCCGCAGCAGAAGAAGGTCCGCGATCACGCCGAACTCGTGAAGAACATTCGACGCGGCGACACCGTCGTGACCTCGGGCGGCCTCGTCGGCAAGGTCACCAAGGTCGTCGATGACGACCAGATCGAGTTCGAGATTTCGGACGGCGTCCGCGTGCGGCAGATGCGCCAGATGATCTCGGGCGTGCGTGCCAAGGGCGAGCCGGCCAAAGAAAGCTCGAAGGAAAGCGCCAAGGACGACACCGCGGCGAAGTGAGCGCTTCACCGCGAGTCTCAAGTTTCCTGATCTGACAGGTCCAGTCGATGTTGTATTTCACGCGGTGGAAGGCGCTGGGGATTATCCTGACGGCGCTGATCGTGTGCCTCTGCGCGGTCCCCAACTTCTTCCCCGAGGCACAGGTCAAGACCTGGCCCGCCTGGGCGCAGCGTCGGCTCGTCCTCGGCCTCGACCTCCAGGGCGGCTCCTATCTGCTGCTGGAGGTCGATTCCAGCTACGTGAAGAAGGAGCGGCTCGACCAAATCCGCGACGACGTTCGCCGGACGTTGCGCGATGCCAAGATCGGCTTCACCGGCGGCGTCACCGTGCGCAACGACGCAGTCGAGGTTCGCATCACCAAGGAAGCCGATGCGCAGGCCGCACTCGCCAAGCTGCGCGAGCTGTCCCAGCCGCTGGGCGGCCTGATGGGATCCAGCGGTCAGCGCGACCTGGAGGTGGCTGATGCCGGAAGCGGCGTGATCCGCCTGTCCATCCCGCAGGCTGCGATGCTCGACCGCATGCGCAAGACCATCGAGCAGTCGATCCAGATCGTCGAACGCCGCGTCAACGAGCTCGGCACCGTCGAGCCCGTGATCCAGCGCCAGGGCAACGACCGCATCCTGGTGCAGGTCCCCGGTCTCCAGGACCCGACGCGCCTGAAGGAGCTGCTGGGCAAGACCGCGAAGATGGAATTCCGCATGGTCGACACCTCCGTGCCGCCTGATCAGGCGCAAGCGGGCAGGTTGCCGCCGGAATCCGAGCTGCTGATGAGCGCATCGCCGCCGCCGACGCCCTACGTGGTCAAGAAGCAGGTGCTGGTCGCTGGCGGTGACCTGACCGACGCCCAGGCGAGCTTCGACCAGCGCACGGGCGAACCGGTCGTCAGTTTCAAGTTCAACACCTCGGGCGCCCGCAAGTTCTCGCAGGCCACGACTGAGAACGTCGGACTGCCCTTCGCCATCGTGCTCGACAACAAGGTGATCTCGGCGCCCGTGATCCGCGAGCCGATCACCGGCGGCCAAGGCCAGATCTCCGGTAACTTCACCGTGCAATCGGCCAACGATCTCGCAATTCTCCTGCGCGCCGGCGCGCTGCCGGCGCCGCTCACGGTGGTCGAGGAACGCACCGTCGGTCCGGGCCTCGGCCAGGACTCGATCGAGAAGGGCGAGCTCGCCGCCTATGTCGGTTCGATCCTCGTCATCGTGTTCATGCTCGTAACCTATCGGCTGTTCGGGGTGTTCGCGAACATCGCGGTGGCCATCAACGTCGCCATGATCTTCGGCCTGTTGTCGCTGCTCAACGCCACGCTGACGCTGCCCGGCATCGCCGGTATCGTGCTCACCGTCGGCATCGCGGTCGACTCCAACGTGCTGATCTATGAGCGCATCCGCGAGGAGCTGCGCGGCGGACGCAACGCGATCTCGGCGATCGATGCCGGCTTCAAGCGCGCGCTCGCGACCATCCTCGATTCCAACATCACCACCTTCATTGCCGCCGCGGTGCTGTTCTACATCGGCACCGGCCCGGTGCGCGGCTTCGCCGTGACGCTCGGCATCGGCATCATCACCACGGTGTTCACCGCGTTCACGCTGACCCGGCTGATCGTGGCATGGTGGGTGCGGTGGCGGCGGCCGCAGAGCGTGCCGATCTAGGAGCCAAGACCGTGAATCACTACATTCTCATCGGGCTTGGCATCTTGATTGCCGTCCTCACCGTGGTCGCCGCGCTTGGCGTCCTACCGTCGCTGCGCATCGTCCCCGATGATACGCATTTCGACTTCACGCGCTTCCGCCGCATCAGCTTCCCGATCTCGGCGGCGCTGTCGATCGTCGCGATCACGCTGTTCTTCACCCATGGCCTGAACCTCGGTATCGACTTCAAGGGCGGCACGCTGTTGGAGGTGAAGGCGAGGTCAGGCACCGCCGACATCGCGGCGATGCGCACCAAGCTCGATGCCCTGGGTCTCGGCGAAATTCAGTTGCAGCAGTTCGGCGGCCCCGACAACGTGCTGATCCGCGTTGCGGAACAGCCGGGTGGCGACGCCGCACAGCAGGCGGCCCTGCAGAAGCTTCGAGGCGCGCTCGGCGACAGCGTCGACATTCAGCGCACCGAGGTGCTCGGTCCGCGTGTCGCTGGTGAGCTCCTGGCCTACGGCATGCTCGGCCTGATGCTCGCCATCGTTGGCATCCTGATCTATCTCTGGTTCCGCTTCGAATGGCAGTTCGCGCTTGGCGCGATGATCGCCAACGTGCACGACATCGTGCTGACGATCGGCTTCATGTCGATCAGCCAGGTCGATTTCGACCTGACCAGCATCGCCGCGCTCCTGACGATCCTCGGCTATTCGCTCAACGACACCGTCGTCATCTATGACCGTATCCGCGAAATGCTGCGGCGCTACAAGAAGATGCCGATGCCGCAGCTGCTCAACGAGTCCATCAACTCGACGCTGTCGCGCTCGATCATCACTCACTTCACAGTGACGCTGGCGCTGCTCGCTCTGCTGCTGTTCGGCGGCCACGCGATCCACAGCTTCACCGCGGTGATGATGTTCGGCGTGGTGCTGGTCGGCACCTACACCTCGATCTTCATTGCGGCGCCGATCCTGATCTATCTCGGCGTCGGCGAGCATCGCGAGGATGCGCCCGATTCCGCTACGCCGGCGAAGAAAAGCAAGGCATGATCCGAACCTCATGCCCTCGCAGGAGTTTGCGGGGGCAGTAAGCCCATTCGGACGAAGCTCATGGCCGGCGATCCCAACGCTCCGCACTTCCCGCGCTCGGCGCCGATCGATGCCTATGGCAAGGGCGGCTTCGCCTTTGCCGGCATGTCGCATCGAGGATCGCTGCTGTGCCTGCCCGACGCGATCTGGGCCTGGGATGTGACGGACCCCCAGAAGATCGATCGCTACTCGCTGGATCGGGTGTTCGCAGCCGCCAACAGCATCGACACGCTGCTCGTGGGCACCGGAACCGGGCTCTGGCTGCCCCCGCCGGAGCTCCGCCAGGCGCTCAAGGCGGTGAGGGTGGTGTTGGACGCGATGCAGACCGGCCCGGCCGTGCGCACCTACAACATCATGATCGGCGAACGGCGGCGCGTCGCAGCCGCGCTGATCGCCGTGCCATGAGCCGCGCTGCGCCGCCGCCCGACTCCGTTGCCTTCTGCGCCGATCTCGTGCGTAGCCATGACTTTCCGCGCTATGCCGCGACCCTGTTCGCGCCTGCCGCCGAGCGCCGCGCGTTGTTGGCGCTCTATGCCTTCAATGTCGAGATCGTGCGCGTCCGCGACCAGGTGAGCCAGCCATTGCCCGGCGAAATCCGCCTGCAATGGTGGACCGACATGCTGTCGGGCCATGTCCATGGCAGCGCTGAGGGCAATCCCGTGGCGGCCGAGCTGCTGCGCGCGATCCGCGATTTCGACCTGCCCGTCGAGCCGCTGTCGTTGCTTGCCGACGAGCACCAGTTCGATCTCTACAATGACCCGATGCCGACCATGGCCGCGCTGGAGGGGTATCTGGCGGCGACGTCATCGGCGCTGTTCGATCTCGCTGCCCGGATCATGGGACCACGATCGGAGGCGGTCGAGCATCTCGCTCGTCATGCCGGACTGGCGCAGGGCCTCGTGCAGGTCATAGCCAATTTGCCGCGCGATGCCGCGCACCGGCAGCTGTTCTTGCCGCAACAGGTGCTCGAGAGGCACAATTGCAGCATGCAGGATGTCTTCGCCGGCAAGGAGACACCCAGTCTCCACGCGGTGCTGGAGCAGCTTGCGGCTGAAGCCCGGCAGCATATGACGGCGTCGTCGTCGCTGCTGGCGCAGGTGGCGCCGTCCGTGCGGCCGGCGTTTCTACCGCTGAGCCAGGCGCAGGCCGATCTCAAGCGCCTCTCGCGTCCGGGACGAAACCCGTTTACGCTGCAGCCGTCGTCGCGGCTGCGCACGCTCTGGACACTGTGGCGCGCCTCGCGATCACGTGAATTTACCAAATAGAGGCTGGCTTATCGCCTGGGCCGGCGAAATGCTCTATGCTGTCCCATGGCTGACTTGTCCCAAACCACGTCCTCCGAAGTCAGCGGCCTTTCGGTCGCACCGGAAGACATTCGCGCTGCCGCCGAGACCATCCAGGGCTCCGTCGTCGAGACGCCCTGCAACTACAGCCGCACGCTGAGCAGCATCTGCGGCTGCGACATCTGGCTCAAATTCGAGAACCTCCAGTTCACCTCCTCGTTCAAGGAGCGCGGCGCGCTCAACCGGCTGACCGCGCTGACGCCGGAAGAGCGCGCGCGGGGCGTGATCGCAATGTCCGCGGGCAATCACGCGCAGGGCGTCGCCTACCACGCCAAGCGGCTCGGCATTCCCGCCACCATCGTCATGCCTATCGGCACGCCGATGGTGAAGATCGAGAACACCAGGCATCACGGCGCCGAGGTGGTGGTCACGGGCGCGACGCTGGAAGAGGCGGCCGCCTTTGCGCGCAGCCATGGTGAAGCGCACGGCATGATCTTCGTCCATCCCTATGACGATCCGCTCGTGATCGCGGGGCAGGGCACGATCGGGCTGGAAATGCTCAAGGCGGTCCCGGAGCTCGATACGCTGGTCGTCCCGATCGGCGGCGGCGGGTTGATCAGCGGCATTGCCATTGCCGCGAAATCGATCAAACCGTCGCTGCGGATATTGGGCGTCGAGGCCTGGCTCTATCCCTCGATGTACAACGCCATCCATGACGGCAATCTGCCGGCGCGCGGCGATACGCTCGCCGAGGGCATTGCGGTGAAATCGCCGGGCAAGATCACCACCGAGATCGTCCGCCGCCTCGTCGACGACATTGCGCTCGTTAGCGAAGCGGAGCTCGAGCGCGCGGTCGCGACCCTGATCTCGATCGAGAAGACTGTTGTCGAGGGCGCCGGCGCCGCCGGCCTTGCCGCGCTGATGTCCGATCCGTCCCGCTTTGTCGGCCAGAAGGTCGGCCTGGTGCTGAGCGGAGGCAATATCGACACGCGGCTGATCGCCTCCGTCCTCACCCGCGAGCTGGCGCGCGAGGGGCGGTTGACGCAATTGTCGCTCGATATTCCCGACAGACCAGGACAGCTTGCCGCGGTAGCGGCCCTGCTGGCCGAGGCGGGTGCGAACATCATCGAGGTCTCGCATCAGCGGACCTTTTCCGACCTGCCGGCCAAGGCGACGCTGCTGCAGCTCGTCATCGAGACCCGTGATGCCGCCCATCTCGACGAGGTGATGGCCCGGCTCAGCGCATCCGGACTGAGCGCGCGGTGCGCTTGAGCGCAACGCGAGGCCGAGCCGAGCGCTACTCGGGAAGGCCCGCAACGCGGAGCGCGTCGCCCAGCGAGGAGGCCAGCGCCGGCGCGCAGTTGACGCCCTGAAATTGACGGCCGTAGCGGAAGGTCGGGTGTAGCTCCAGCACCCGCGCGGCCGCTGCCTTCGCCTCCTGCAATCGTCCCAGCTTTGCCAGCGCTGCGGCCAATTGCACATAGGTGATGCTGTGGCGAGGATTGGCCTGAACCGAGCGGTAAGCGGCGCGGCACGCCTCCTCATATCGGCCGCGGTGGAAGTGCCCGAGCGCCTGGGCGTCGAATGCGGCGAAAGCCCAGGAATCGAACGGGCTGAGCCGCAGGCCTTGCTCGCTCCATTCGATGGCGCGGTCGGAATCTCCGCCCCAGCCGAGCACGACACTTCCGAGAATGTAGGTCAGCGCCGATGATGGGCTGATGGCGAGCGCGGCCTCGAACGCGGTGAATGCCGCGGAGCGATCGTGCCCGTCCATGCCGACCGAAAAGCCCGCGAGCGTGAGCGCAAGTGCGTCGTCCTGGCCGTGGACGATGGCCGAGCGCGCGTGGCGGATCGAAGCCTCGCGATTGGCTTGCTGCAGACCGGCCCGGAGAAACAAGCAGTGATGGCACATTGCTGCATTGCCGTGCGCGAGCGCATACGCAGGCTCGAGCGCGATCGCACGCTCAAGCAACACGAGCGCCTGGCTGACCTGGGCGGGCATGCCGGAGTCAACGTCCGGCTGGGCGCGCAGGACGAGATCATAGGCATCCAGGCTGTCCGGCCGCTTGCGCTTGACCCTGTTGATCTCGGCACGCCGCAGGCTGGGCGCGATGGCACCGACGGTCGACAATGCAATGTCATCCTGGAGGGCGAAGACGTCTTCGGACCGGCGGTCAAATCGCTCGGCCCATACGTGCATTCCGCTCGCCGCATCGATCAACTGGCCGGTGATGCGGACCAGCGTGCCTGTCCTGCGGACGCTGCCTTCCAGGACGTAGCGTACACCAAGCTCGCGGCCGACCTGCTTCACGTCCGCCGCACGGCCCTTGTAGGCGAATGTGGAATTCCGCGCGATCACGAACAGCCAGTTGATGCGTGACAACCCGGTGATGATGTCGTCGACCATTCCGTCGGCGAAATAATCCTGCTCCGCATCGCCGCTTAGGTTCGTGAAAGGCAGCACCGCGATCGACGGCCTGTCGGGCAGTGTCAGCGGCGGCGCTTGCGGCGCTGCCTGTGCGCGATCCGGATCGGACGTCGTCACGGTGGGGCCGACATAGCGATAGCCGCGGCGCGGCAACGTTTCGATCCAATGTGCATCGCCGGAGATGTCAGCCAGCGTGCGCCGCACCGCCGCGATCTGGACCGTCAGATTGCTGTCCTCAATGGCCTGGCCGGGCCAGGCCGCCTCGATCAAGGCATCTTTCGAAACTGGCGCGCCAGCCTGCCGGACGAGGAGGGCGAGGAGCAGCACGGCCCGCCGGCCGAGTCCCGTCGGCTCAGCCCCGTGGAACAGGATTCCCGCCTCGGCATCGAGCCGAAAGGGACCAAATTCAAGGATCGCGGCCATCGCCGAAGAAGGGCACATTTCGCAGGTTTTTTGCAACGTTTTCCGATCGGCTTCACCACTTTCGGGCTGGCCTGGATCACTATCGCGACTGCAACAAGCGATGGAGGGGTACATGACCGTGAAACACGTGATCCGCAGGCCAGGCGAGTCCGAAGGGGTTGTGCTGCGCGGCAAACCCATGGGCTTCCTGGTGACCGGCGAGGACACCAGGCACACGAGTATGTTCGACTGGACGATTCCGGCCGGATTTGCCACCGGCCGGCACGTGCATCGTGTTCAGGAAGAGACCTTCTACATGCTCGAAGGCGAGTGTGAATGGCACGTTGGGGATGAGGTTGTCCGGGCAACCCCCGGGACCTTTCTCTTCATTCCTTCGGGCGTGGCTCACAACATCACCAACGTGAGCGAGAAGCCCGCGCGTGTGCTCATGACCGTCTCCCCGCCGGGACACGAGCATTATTTCGAGGAACTGGCCAAGTTGACGGCGAGTGGGCCGCCGGATGCGCGAGCCATCAGCGCCTTGCGCGCCCGCTTTGATACCGACCAACTCTCGGCATTGACGACAAGAGCTTGATGTCAGGGCGGCGCGATCGTGGCCGACGTCACGTCGGCCGGTCGCGCCGGCTCCTTTTGCTATCGTGACGTCAGGTCCGCCAGATGCGCGACCAGCCGATCGACCTCGGCCTCCGTGTTGTAATAATGCGGTGACGCCCGCACGAGATGCGGCAGCGAGCGAAGCTCAGCATCGATGCGCGTGCTCGATGGATCCGAAGCGCCGATCGTGATGCCGGCTGCAGCGGAACTTGCGACAATGTCGTCCGCCCCGTGCCCGGCCATCGTGAAGCTGACGATCGCACCCGGCGAACGCCCAAGGTCGCGAATGGTGATGCCGGGAAGGGCCGCAAGGCCGCGGCGCAGGCGGCCCGCGAGCAGCCGGCAGCGCTCCTCGATGGCATCCATGCCGATGTCCAGCGCATAATCGATGGCAGCGCCGAGCCCGAGCCGGGCCGCATAATTGTTCTCCCAGGTCTCGAAACGGCGCGCATCGTCGCGGAGCCGATATTCATCGCGCGAGACCCAGGGCGCTGCGAAATGGTCGATCATCGGCGGTTCGAGCCGTTGCAGCAGCGCACGGCGGACGTAGAGAAAGCCCGTGCCGCGCGGGCCGCGCAGGAATTTGCGCCCCGTCGCCGACAGCATGTCACAGCCGATGGCTTCGACGTCGACCGCCATCTGTCCGACCGCCTGGCATGCGTCGAGCAGATAGGGAATGCCGTGCGCCCGTGCGATCTTGCCGATTGCCGCGGCGGGATTGACCAGCCCGCCATTGGTCGGCACCCAGGTGATGGCGATCAGCTTCACGCGCTCGTCGATCATGCGTTCGAGCGCGTGCACGTCGAGCTCGCCGCCGGAATCGCTCGGCACGACGTCGATCGTCACGCCGGTTCGTTTCGCGGCCTGAAGAAAGGCGACATAGTTGGCGGCGTATTCCGCCTCGGCGGTCAGGATGCGGTCGCCCTCGCGGAACGGCAGCGCGTAGAACGCCATCTGCCAGGCAACGGTCGCGTTCTCGACAAGTGCGATCTCATCGGGCGCGGCATTGAGCAGGCGCGCGACCGAGCCGTAGATCGCGTCGAGCCGATCGGATTCACGGTCGGCAGCGGCATAACCGCCGAAATCGCTTTCGAGATCGATATGCTGCTTCATCGCCGCGACAACGGGCGCCGGCATCAGGGCCGCACCGGCATTATGCAGGTATACGAGCCGCGAGGCGGCCGGTGTCTCAGCACGTATCCGCTCGATGTCGATCACTTGCGCCTCCGCCTCCTGGACGTTCGTGCATGAGTTTGACACGTCGAAGACTGCGAGCAAGACGGCCCGGTCTCGTTTCAGATGCAGAGGCTGAGCAGCTTGATGTGGCAGTTGCTGGATTTGGGCTTGCTTGCCGGAGCAGCCTCGCGCTTCACGGCAACCAGCGGCTCCTTGTCCTTCTTGCCTTTACCCTTGCCCTTCGGCTCGTAATCGCCGGCGATTACCATGGCCCAATAGGTGCGCTTGCCGCTGGCATTCTTGGCGCTCGCAAGGCCGACGCGAGAGGCGTTGTGCAGCAACAGGTTCTTGCGGTGCCCGGACGAGTCGATCCACTGACCCAACGTCTTCTCGAAACTGTCATACCCGTAGGCGATGTTCTCGGCGGCGCGCCCCGCGCCCGCCGGTGCGACACGGCGGTTGAACGGACCGAGTGCGTCGTGGCTCAGGTCATCCTTCACCGCCATCGCGCGGGCCTGATCCATGGCAATGCGGTCGAGCGTGGCATCGCGGACGACGCGGATCTCGCCATGCTTGAGACGGAAGCTCGAGATCAACTCGGCCGGCGAGTCGGCCATCGCGGGCGTGCCTGCCAGCAACAGAAGGCCAGCGATCATCCCGCCAACCACACGATGTATTATCGCTCCCCGAGCGCCCATGATCTTTCCCAACCCAGCCTTGTCCGTACGCTTCTCCACCGCCAATGTGGACGCTTCAAGGCGCAGACCCCGCGCTAGCTCGTCGGCAGGTTCGCCTCGAAATTGAAGCGGTCGCGAAGGTTCTTGCGCTGCTCCAGGATGTCCTTGAGGAAGGCCCGGTCCTGCTCGTTCGTCATCATCGGCTCGATCAGGTCGAGCTGGTTCATGGCGACGAGTTGCAGGACCTCGGTGCGCGGCTTGCCGCTGGTGTTGCGTGGCAGGGCGTGCACGACCTGGATGTGCTCGGGTGGCTTCGGTCCGTTGGCGGCGGCAAGCTCGCTGCGGAGCTGGCCTTCGAGCGCGGCCTGATCGGCTTCGACGAAGGCATAGAGCCCGACGCCGGAGCGCCGGTCGGCAAAGGCGACGATGGCGGCATCGCGCACGGCAGGATTCCGCAGGATCAGTTCGGCCAGGACCGGCGCGTCGTTGACGAGCCTGCGGCCGCCACCCTCGCGGTCGGTGAAATTGAACAGGCCGCGGGTGACGGCGCGATAGACCTTCTTGCCGGTGGCAAGCCACAGGCTCGCGGCGAACGACTTCTTCGCCAGTATCTTTCGCTCCCGCGGCGTCAGCGCCTCCGGCGCGTAGGAGCGCTTGTGCTTGAGCAGATGCCGCAGGTCTTCATAGGCGAGGATGCGATAGAGCCGGCCGCGGCGGTTAAAGCAAGCTGCAAGCTGGAAGTCGGTCACATAGGCCCTGCCGTCGCGGCCGACCAGCCAGTTCTGCTCCTTGGCGAGATCGTTGTGGCAGATGCCGGCGCGGCGCAGCCGGCGCAGCACGGCTTTGGCCGAGCGGAAATAGGCGAGATCGCCATGCGGCTTGGCCAGATGCAGTGCGACGCCGTCGACGAAGCCGCGCACCAGAGCGCGGCGCCCGGCCCACAGCAGCTCGGGACCGGCGTTGAGGCCTTTGGCGCGCAGCAGCGCATGCTTCTCGCGGGCGAACAGATGGCGTGCCAACAGGAACGACCACCATGGCACCTCATCGAGCCGGCGCAGCACCGCGTCGATCTCGCCGCTTTCGCTGCGGAAGCGGCCGCGCTCGACGGTCGAGAACACGTCGCGCTTGAGCAGCACACCTTCGGTCCAGCGCGGCGACAGCACTGCGGCGTCGTCTTTGGGGAGGCTCATCGAAAGCTCACGCGGCGGCGGCAATGCGCAGGTGGTCGGCGATCCAGCGATCGAGGTCGGCGAGCGCTCGTGCGCTCAGCGCCTGCTTCTTGGCCACCGTCTTCTCGCTGCCGCGCAGCCGCGTGCCGTCGGGCTTCTTCGCCGGCACCGTCGCGAGCGGCGGGAACAGGCCGAAATTGATGTTCATCGGCTGGAACGAGCGCGTGCCCGGCTCGATGGTCTCGATATGGCCGCCGGTGATGTGGCCGAGCAGCGATCCGAGCGCCGTCGTAGCCGGCGGACTGACAAGCGTCTCACCGCGCGCGTCCGCTGCTGCGTAGAGACCGGCGATCAAGCCGACGCTGGCGGACTCCACATAGCCCTCGCAGCCCGTCATCTGCCCGGCGAAGCGCAGCCGCGGCTGCGCGCGCAGGCGCAACTGGCCATCGAGCAGCTTTGGCGAATTCAGGAAGGTGTTGCGATGCAGGCCGCCGAGACGGGCGAACTCCGCCTTCTCCAGTCCGGGAATGGTGCGGAAGATGCGCTGCTGCTCGCCGTATTTCAGCTTCGTCTGGAAGCCGACGATGTTGTAGAGCGTGCCGAGCTTGTTGTCCTGGCGCAGCTGCACGACCGCGTAGGGTTTCGTCGTGGGATCGTGCGGATTGGTGAGGCCGACCGGCTTCATGGGACCGTGGCGCAGCGTCTCGGGGCCGCGCTCCGCCATCACCTCGATCGGCAGGCAGCCGTCGAAATAGGGGGTATTGGTTTCCCATTCCTTGAACTCGGTCTTCTCGCCGGCGATCAGCGCGGCGACGAAGCCGTCATACTGCTCCTTGGTCATCGGGCAGTTGATGTAGTCGGCGCCGTTGCCGCCGGGGCCGACCTTGTCGTAGCGCGACTGGAACCAGGCCACTGACATATCGATGGACTCGCGATGAACGATCGGTGCGATCGCATCGAAGAAGGCCAACGCATTCTCGTCGGTCAATTCGCGGATGGCGTCAGCCAGCGGCGCGGAGGTGAGGGGACCGGTTGCAACGATCACGTTGCTCCAGTCGGCCGGCGGCATGCCAGCGACCTCGCCACGTGCGATCTCGATCAGGGGATGGTCATTCAGTGCCTCGGTCACGGCCGCCGAGAAGCCGTCGCGATCGACCGCAAGCGCGCCGCCGGCGGGCACCTGGTTGGCGTCCGCCGCGCGCATGATCAACGAGTCGAGCCGGCGCATCTCCGCATGAAGCAAGCCGACAGCGTTGTTGGCGGCATCGTCCGAGCGGAACGAATTGGAGCAGACGAGTTCGGCGAGTCCGTCGGTGCGGTGCGCCTCGGTCATGCGGTCCGGCCGCATCTCGTGCAGCACTACGGGCACACCGGCTTTGGCGACCTGCCAGGCGGATTCGGAGCCGGCAAGGCCCGCGCCGATCACGTGCACACTACTGGAATGAGGTCCTGTCATGGGCGGACAGGTAGCGCTTTTCGGCGGAGAGTGGAATCGCCGAGATCGAGTTTTCTGCCACCAGATACGACAACGCCCGCACAAGGCGGGCGCTATCGGTCCGTCCGGTGGAGGGCTGAACGGTATCAGCCCTGATACTGACCGGCGGCAACGCGCGGGATGTCCGAGCGATCGAGGCCGATATCGGCCAGTTCGCGATCGCTGAGTTGGGACAGCTCGGCAACATTGCGCTGATAGTCCCGGAAGGCCTGGATCATGCGGATGAGCGAGAGCAGCATTGGTAGTCTCCTGTAGTTCGATTCAGCCTTTGCCTTTAGGCCTCATCGTTGAAATGAATATAGGTGAGTGTGGTGCACTGCGAAAGTTCCGATGTTGCGATGCAGCTAGGCGCTAGGTGCATAGCGTCGGCAAGAAATGATTAACCTCTCGGCAGTGTCGCTCATGAGTTCGGCGGATCATGTCGTGCGTTGCAATATAATGCATGTAAATCAATTGCTTATTTCGGACATCTCGGCTCCGAAAAACCTTGAGATAAGTTGCTCCCTCTTGATCTGCAACACGATGGGTCAGCTTGTAAGCCCAAGTTTCTCATGCGCGAATCGCATGAACTCATGAAATGAACAAAGATTCTATTGTTTCTGAGGTGGAGTCCGAAATGGCTAGATTAATGGCGAGCCTGGAACTGCGAGCCAAGGGGATGCGCTGGCCTCTTCGGACTGAGACTGACCGCCCCTTTGATGCGGTGCACACGTCAAGCGAGTGCTCCGATTACGAAGTTGTAATGAGAATCAGAAGTTTCGCATGCGGCTCTGCGCGGCTCGCAACATCACGCAATTCTCGCGGGGAATTTATTGCGGCAAGTTGCCGCAAGCAGAGGAAAGTCATTCTTGCAGATTCCGGCAATGTCGCTGGTTCTGGCCCAAGAACAAGAGAAGGAAAGTAACATCATGAAGAAGTTACTCGGGGTTATCGCAATTGCTGCCGCCGCATTCGCGGTCGCGCCGTCCCACGCCGCCAAGCACGCCATGGGCGGTTGCAGCGGGGCCAATCTGGAGAAGACGGAGACTGCGATCGAGAACATGGCCGACGGCGACAGCAAGTTCGTCGCCCAGAAGGAAATCGCGGCGGCGCAGGACGCGCTGCTCAACGGCAAAATGGCCGCATGCGGCGCGCATCTGAACAAGGCGATGCAGGCGACCACGGGCAAATAGGGACGTCCGGAAGCCAAGGCACCGAGAGAAGGCCGGTCGCCGTGCGATCGGCCTTACTCATCTTGTCCGAGGCATCAGGGGGCGTGAGCGAGCTGGGTTGCGAAATAGGCGACGGTCTTGGAATAGACCTCGCTCTTGTTCCACTGCTGTAGCACCGCAAAATTCGGACTGCCTGGCTGCCAATCCTTGCCTCGCTGCCAGCCATAGCTTGCGAGATAATTGGCGGTGGAGGCGAGCACGTCAGGCGCGTTATGCAGGAGATCACGCTTGCCATTGCCGTCGAAATCGACGGCGTATTTCATCCAGGACGACGGCATGAACTGGGTTTGGCCGAGCTCGCCGGCCCAGGCGCCTTTCATGTCGGCAGGTGCAAGATCGCCGCGCTGGATGATGCGCAGCGCATCCATCAGCTCGGCGCGAAACTGCTCCGAGCGACGGCAGTCATAGGCAAGCGTTGCCAGCGAGCGGATCGTTGCGAACTTGCCGGTGTTGACGCCGAAATCGGTCTCCAGACCCCAGATCGCAACCAAGACCTCGCCGGGCACGCCGTAGGCCTGCTCGATGCGCGACAGCACGGATCCGTATTGCTTCATCATGTTGGAGCCGCGCTGCACGCGTGGCGGCACCATGCGGCCGGAAAACTCCTCGAAGGTCTGGCTGAAGACCTTTTGCGAGCGGTCGCGGTTGAGCACGCTCTGATCGAGCGTCACGCCGGCAAGCCCCGTAGCGATGGCCTGCTGCGAGATGCCTTTCGCCGCAGCGTCGGTTTTGAAATCCGCAAGCCAGGCGTCGAAATTGCCCGAGCCGCAGGCAACCGCGGCGAGCGCTGGCTGGGCGGACAGGATTGAAACGGAGAGGGCGAAGGCTGCGAGAGCGAGACGAGAAATCGTCGGGGGCATTCGGGTAAATGAATTCCGTGGAGCGATCTGACCGGCGGGGCGCAATCTCGGCCGGAACCGCGGCCAAAGCAAGGCGCGCGACAGGGCGCGATCCTGCCCGAGCCGAGGCAGGATCGCATGTCACGATGTCGTTAGGCGTCGGTCCGGTTTCGCCAAGGGAAGAGGTTGGCCGGGAAGTCGGCGGCCGGCTTGCGCGGACGATGCGGCGGGGGCGGCACCGGACGTGCCCCAGGCTCCGACACGATCACCTTGCGGTAGAGGTGCCACGTGGCGTGCCCGAGCAGGGGGATCACCACGGCGAGGCCGAGGAAGGCCGGTATCGTGCCGAGCGCGAGCAGCACCGCCACGACCAGGCCCCAGGCCGCCATCGGTACCGGGTTTCTTCCGACAACGCGCAGCGAAGTCACCATCGACTCGAACGCGCCGGCATGACGGTCGAGCATCAAGGGAAACGACACCACGCTGATGCAAAGCGCGGCGAGCGCGAACAGGAAGCCGGTGCCGCAGCCGACCACGATCAGCCACCAGCCTTGCTGCGTCGTCAGCACGCGCGTCGCGAAATCCGAGAAACCGGTGACGCCCTCGTACCCGAACGCCGCGACATAGATCGCCTGCGCGGTCGCAACCCAAGTGACAAACAGGGCGAGCAGCACCGTACCGAGGCCGAGCATCGCACCGAACGAGGGCGAACGCGGTACCTCCATGGCATCCCAGGCGCTGGCCGGTTCATAGCGCTCGCGCCGGCTTGAGAGCTCGTAGAGTCCGAGCGCCGCGAAGGGCCCGATCAGCGCGAAGCCGGCAGCCAGCGGAAACAACAGCGGCAGCACCGAATAGCCCATCACCACGCGGGCGAGCACGAGGCCAAGCACCGGGTAGATCACGCAGAGGATAATGGCGTGGCTCGGAACGGCCTTGAAGTCTTCCCAACCGCGCCTGAGCGCGTCGTGCAGATCGGACAATTTGATGGTTCGGATCACTGGCCCAGCCGCATCCGAGCGCTGGGCCATCGTGGGGACATTGCCTTGGTAGAGTGTGGCCATGGTCGCTAGCTCCCTTGCCAGGCAGCCGAGCCCGGCGCCAGCAAACGGCGCAAGCGGCCGCCATTCTCTGAAATCTCGCAATCCCGACCAGATGCGAACTCCGGATGACATCGCGAGCTGAACGACAACCATACTCCCAAGTCCGAGTCCTGTCCCTCGCGCTCGGGTGAAATTCAATGCCGCGGCGCAACCACGACGATGTCATTCTGTCGTCATTTCGCCGCAGATAAGCTGATGCTGCTGGTCGTTCGCGGAGCTTCGCGGGCGCGACGCAGTAACTTCGTCTATAAGTGCCACTCAAGGCCCTTCCAACGGATTCCTTTTCGGGGAGCAGACATGAGCATTTTCGGGAAAATCATGAGCGCGATCTTCGGCAGCCAGCCGGTCTCCGCCGCCCCCGCCGGTGGCGCGGCTTCGCCCAGCGCGCCCGCAGGGACGCCGGGCGCTTCGGCGCCGGCCACAGCGCCCATGGCCGCGGTCGACGTGGCGGCGATCGTCGACAAGGCAGCGGCCGCGCATAAGGGCGAGAAGCTGGAATGGCGTACCTCGATCGTCGACCTCATGAAGGCGCTCGACATCGATTCCAGCCTCGCTGCGCGCAAGGATCTCGCCAAGGAGCTGGGCTACAGCGGCGATATGAACGACTCGGCCAGCATGAACGTCTGGCTGCACAAGCAGGTAATGTCCAAGCTCGCCGCCAATGGCGGCAAGCTGCCGCCGGAGATCAAGCACTGATCCGCCTGGGTCGCGAAAAAGGGGCTGCCATCTCGCGGACCCCCTTCGCTTTCAGGCGATCAGATCCGCATCCTCCGGATGCCTGTCGAGATAGTCGACGACGAAGCCGCAGCCGGCGATCACCTTCCTGCCGTCGCGCCGGATCAGGTCCAGCGCGCCCCTGACCAGCTCGGAGCCGATGCCGCGGCCGCGCAGCGCGCGCGGCGTCTCGGTGTGGGTAATGATCACGGCCGACGGCGTCAGCCGGTAGTTGGCGAAGGCGATGTCGCTGCCGACATCGAGCTCGAAGCGGCTCCTGTCCTTGTTGTCGCGTACCGAAGCCGCCATGCGGGATCCTCCGAAATGCCGATTGTCTCCTGATCTAGGAGGCCGACGCCATCCTTGCCAAGTGAGATCAAGGGAGATTGGCGCAGAGGAGGTATATGCAAACGCGCACTGCCGCGACCGCAGTGCAGTATGGATATCGCGCTTTGCGAGCATGGTGCGGCGAGCGCAAATAATCCTCGGTACCGCTCTTGCAAGCCGGACCTCGGTTCCCACGTCCTGCGGAGGACATACGCCCGAATGCGGCCGGCAGGGTCGCTAGACATTCGGAGTGTCATGATCGCCAGCCGCAGACGTATGCCTCTTGTGTAGGAGGGTACGATGTCGGACTCTGGTTTCTTTGATACTCATCGAACATGGGAAGACTGGTGCGGGATGCTGCTTGGGGCGGTCATCGTGGCTTCGCCATGGTTTCCCATCCAGGATCAACCGATGACCGGACATGAGATGGTCATCCTGAACGCGGTCGCGGTCGGTCTGGTCGTGTTTGGCCTCAGCCAGCTCGAATATGTCGCGTTGCAGCGCTGGCAAGAGGTGACGACGATCCTGGTCGGACTTTGGCTCATCGCCTCGCCTTATGCGCTCGGCTATTCCGGTGAGGGCTTTCTCCGCATCTATCACACGAGCCTCGGTGCGGTGGTGGTGCTGCTCGGCATACTCCAGCTGTGGCAGGACTGGGATCTGACCGACCAGGATATGCTCAAGCATGGACAATAGGCCGTAGATATCGGCAGGCCCGCCGGCTACTGACGGCGGGCCTGTGCATTCATCGCGTCACGAGATCCGCATAGTCCGGGTGCTTGTCGATCCACGCCTTCACGAACGGGCATTGTGGGATCAGCTTCAATCCGTCGGCGCGGACCTGATCGAGTGCGCCTTGCACCAGCTTCGAACCGACACCTTTGCCTCCGAGCTCCTTCGGCACGTCGGTATGTTCGAATGTGATGACATTGCCGTTGAGCTTGTAGTGCTCGGTCGCAAGATGACCGTCCACCTCGAGCTCATAACGGTGATGGGCTTTGTTGTTGATGACGTCGCTCATATCGTCGCCCCTGCATAGCTGCCAGCCTCGCGCACGAAGTCGTAACGCACGGTCCGGTCGGTGGTTTCCGATCTGAAGCCGTTCGGTTCAATCGGTCGCTCTGGCCAGCCTGGAATCTTCGGCCTGAGGCTGCGGGCGGAGGCAGCCCTGGCAGATGACCAGGGAGCGGTTGACCCTGGCGTCCTGTTCGGCCTCTGTGGCGTCCTGCGCCTGCCACCACTCCTTGGAAGAGGACTGAAGCCCGACTTGCGATCTGCTGCGCTCCGAACGGGCAGCGGCCCGCGTTGGCTGCGAGGCAGCGTGCGGCCGATTGGGATCCTCACCGGCGCCATCCCAGGCATAGCGCGCAGGCTTGAAGGCAGGATCGGAAGCCAGATGAGTCTGTGGCGCCATAGCACACCCGGCGAGCGCCAGCGACAACAGGAGGAGGGCGGGCGCTTTGACCATGATGCGGCACTCTGTACGCGGAGACGGACGAAGGTTGCGCCGATCATGTTTAAAATTCCCTGAACGGTTGCGATTGCGGCTGCGAACCTTCGCGCGAAACACCGTGCGCAAGATCGATCTGACCGGCGATGGACGCGAGGACTACATCGTGGATTTCCAGGACACCAAATGCGGCGATCGCCAAACGACCTTTTGCGGAACCGGCGGCTGCGTCATGAAGATCCTGGTGATGCTGCCGGATGGCAGCGTGCGCGAGGTGTTTGACGGCTATGTCCGCGGCTACAAGATCATGGTCCCGCCTGTGAAGCGCGGCGCGGCGCGCACCGTCCGCTTCGATCTGCATGGCAGCTTCTGCGGCGGATTTGGTCCGCAAGCCTGCTGGAAGACGAAGGCCATCACGGCGACGTCCTTTGCGTTCGAGCAGCCATAGGGCTGGTCCGCGGCAGCTGGCCTTGCAGGGGCGCTGGCGTTGGCGATAAATGGGCTGCAATGAACGGGCGGCTCGCGTGCCGCCAGTCGAAGAGGAAGCCCGATGCAGCCCCTGCGCATGTCCCGCCGCGTCATGAATCTCGCCTATATGCTGACCCAGAATGCGCGGCGGCATGGAGCGCGCCCCGGCTTCGTCTGGGGCGACAGGTCCTGGACCTGGCGCCAGATCGATGCGCAGGTCTCGGCGCTGGCCGCGGCGCTCGCCGCGCGCGGCATTGCGAAGGGCGACCGTATCCTCGTCCATTCCAAGAATGGCGAGGAGATGTTCGTTTCCATGTTCGCCGCGTTCCGGCTCGGTGCGGTCTGGGTCCCCACCAATTTCCGTCTGATGCCGGATGAGGTCAGCTATCTCGCGCAGGCCTCCGGCGCCAAGGCGTTCCTGTGCCATGTCGATTTCCCCGAGCACGCTGCGGCGGTGAAGGACGGCGCGCTGGAATTCACCTGGAGCATCGACGGCAAGGCCGCGTTCGGCGAGCGCTCGGTGGCTGACGCCATCGCCTCGCATACCGGAGCGACCGTGGAGAATGTCGCCGTCGAGCACGACGATCCCTGCTGGTTCTTCTTCACCTCCGGCACCACCGGCCGCTCCAAGGCGGCGGTGCTGACCCACGGCCAGATGGGTTTCGTCGTCACCAATCATCTCGCCGATCTGACGCCCGGTACGACCGAGCAGGATGCCTCGCTGGTGGTGGCGCCCTTGTCGCATGGTGCCGGCGTGCATCAGCTGATGCAGACCGCACGGGGCGCGCGCACCGTGCTGCTGCCGACCGAGAAATTCGACATCAACGAGGCGTTCCGCCTGATCGAGGCGCATCGCGTCAGCAATCTCTTCACGGTGCCGACCATCCTGAAGATGATGGTCGAGCATCCCGCCGCCGACAAATACGATCACTCCTCGCTGCGCCATGTCATCTATGCCGGCGCGCCGATGTATCGGGAGGATCAGAAGGCGGCGCTGAAGAAGCTGGGCAAGGTGATCGTGCAGTATTTCGGCCTTGGCGAGGTCACCGGCAACATCACCGTGCTGCCGGCCGCGCTGCATGATCTCGAGGATGGCCCGCATACGAAGATCGGCACCTGCGGTTTCGAGCGCACCGGTATGCAGGTCTCGATCCAGGACGACGAGGGCCGCGAGCTCAAAGCCAATCAGAGCGGCGAGATCTGCGTGATCGGGCCGGCCGTGTTCGCCGGCTATTACGACAATCCGGAAGCCAATGCGAAGGCGTTCCGCAACGGCTGGTTCCGTACCGGCGATCTCGGCCACATGGATGAGGAGGGCTTCGTCTACATCACCGGGCGCGCCTCCGACATGTATATCTCCGGCGGCTCCAACATCTATCCGCGCGAGATCGAGGAGAAGATATTGACGCACCCCGCGATCGGCGAGGTTGCGGTGCTCGGCGTGCCGGACGCGACCTGGGGCGAGGTCGGCGTTGCCGTTTGCGTGGCGCGCGAAGGCGCAAAGCCGGTGAGCGAGGCGGAGATGGCGGCGTTCCTGTCGCCGAAGGTGCCGCGCTACAAGATGCCGAAGCGCTTCTTCTTCTGGGAGGCCTTGCCGAAATCCGGCTACGGCAAGGTGCCGAAGCGGATGGTGCGCGATGAGCTCGAGGCGCGCGGGTTGCTCGATCTGGATAAGAAGCAGGCGGGCTGAGCAGACGAGATGCGAAGGATCAAGCAGCCTGGAGCGCCGCCTCCCGAACGTATTCAGTGGGTGGAGACGAGGGGGCGCGCCTTTTCCTTCACGCTTCAGGCGGGTCTGCCGCTGCTGGAAGCCGCGCGGCGCGGCTTTGCCGCGGAGGGTTTTGCCGGCGGCGTGCTGAATTTTCGCCGCGGCGCACTCGGACCGTTCGCCTATGTCATGCCGGCACTGTCGAAGACCGGCGAGAACGCGGCGTTCTACAGCGACACCTACCGGCCCAACGGCGTGACGCGCTTGAGGCTCGGCAGCATGACGCTCGGCACGCGCGACGGCGCGCCGTTCTTTCATTGCCATGGACTGTGGACCGAGGCGGACGGCAGGACCAGGGGCGGCCACATGATGCCGGATGAGACTGTCGTCGCCGAGCCGTTCGAGGTCGAGGCTTTCGGCATCGATGGTGCGATGTTCGTCGCCGAGCCGGATCCGGAGACCAACTTCAAGCTGTTCGGGCCGGTTGCGGCTGCAAGCACCGGCGCGCGAACGACGAGCCGCGCCTTTGCGCTGCGGCTCCGTCCGAACCAGGATCTTGCCGGCTGTCTCGAAGCGTTCTGTCACGCGCACGGCATTGCCCGCGCAAAGATCCACGGTGGCGTCGGCTCGACCATCGGCGCGCGGTTTACCCACGGTGGCGTGACGGAGCCATTCGCCACGGAGCTGGCAATAACGTGTGGCGCGATCGAGTCCGTTCCGTCTCACACGGTCGAGGCGGCAGTCGATGTTGCCCTGATCGACTACACCGGCGGTATCGCGGAGGGCCGTCTCGTCCGGGGCGACAATCCCGTGCTGATGACGATGGAGCTTGTGCTGGAGGCCTTGGGTTAAGGTTCGACCGGAGCTTGCTGTCTTCCGCAGATGCCGCTTCCGTGCGATTGATGTTCCTGTTATGTTCCATTACGGTTTTGAGTAGAGAGGGGGCAGGAGCATGAGCCGGACACGACGCCGTCAGACCACGTTGCGTGCGCCTTATCTCAGGCGCGTCTGGCTCGATCGCTCGCGCGTCGAGGACTGGGAGGCTTATCCGTTCTGTCTTCCTGTGTTCAGGGATGAGTTCGACCAGAGCTTCGACGCCGCGGTCACGATCATCGTCGGCGAGAACGGGAGCGGCAAATCGACCATTCTCGAGGGCATCGCGGGACTGGCCGGCTTTGCCAGCACCGGCGGCCGCAAGGGTTTTCAGGAAGTCGACGGCGGCGGCATCGAGATCAGCGGCGATGAACTGTCCTCTGCGTTGCGGGCTGCCTGGGTGCCAAAGGTGACCGACGGCTGGTTCTTTCGTGCCGAGACGTTCTTCTCCATCGCGCGCTATCTGGACCGCTCGGCGGTGGATGCTGCGCACGCCATGGAAGGCGTGTTTGGTGCGAGCGTTCAGGAAGCGCCCGACTATCTCTCCTTTTCCCACGGCGAAGGTTTTCTGGTGTTCTTCGAGGAGCGCTGCCAGAAGCAGGGCATTTACATCTTCGACGAGCCGGAATCCGCGCTGTCGCCGGCACGGCAGATGGACTTCCTCAAGCTGCTGCATCGCATGGATCTCTCCGGCAATTGCCAGGTGATCATGGCGACCCACGCTCCGCTGCTGATGGCCTATCCCAACGCGCAACTGTTGCGGCTCGGGAAATACGGCCTTGAGCCGGTTACTTTGGAGCAGACGGATCATTACCGGGTGATGCGGGAGTTCTGCGATGATCCGCGCGGGTTCGTGGAGGCGACGCTGGGAGAGTAGGCAAGGGCACTTCCTCGTCATTGCGAGCAAAGCGAAGCAATCCAGAATCTTTTCCACGGCGGCAGTCTGGATCGCTTCGCTACGCTTGCAATGGCGGAGTGGAGGGCCACACCGCGCTCACCTGTCGTGTCCCGGACAAGCCGCAACGCGCGAGCGTTGTGGCGCAGAGCCAGGACCCAAATGGCGACACGGTACGACGCCGAAGAGATGGGTCCCGGCTCTGCAGCGCATCGCTGCGGATGCGCTGCGCTGCGTCCGGCCACGAGAGTGCAATTCATCTTCATACTCGAATCTAAATCGCACACGCGGTTCCCCGTTCTCGCGGCACATCGTGCCCGAGCTTTGCTTCAGCTGCCGCCCTCGAAAGTGCCGAGGGCGCAGGGAAGGCCGCATAGGCGTTAAGGTAGCGCGAGCATCGATTGATACGGACGTTTTCGAGGAGGCTCGCGCAGGTGCCGCCCAAGCGCTCGCTTTCTGCGGCGAAAGCAACGGATGGTTGGTTGTGGAATGATCGCTTGTAGCAAGGATGCAACGAGTTGTTGCAAAACACGCCAAGCGCCAGGTGCCGTCAGGCGGCCTGCGTCCAGCGGGGAGAGTCCTCGAAGTCGCGGGCAAGCGGCTCGAGCAGCAGGATGATCAAGAGGTGTGCCAGCAAGTAGGGCTTGGCGGAGCGCGGATCGGTTCCAGGTGGCGTCTTGAGACCAATCAGACTCTTCAGTCGCTTGAAGCCAAGTTCGATGCGCCATCGCAGTCGATAGAGCGCGAGTACATCCTTGGTGGAGAACTCGTCCCGCGCGAGCGACGTGACCAGAATGACCCAATCCGCGGCTTCCAGAGTTTCTTTGGAGATGACGCGGTTTTCGTCTTGTGCGTCGCGCCGGGCCTTACGGCGCGAAGCCGCGACTGCACCGGCGGGCTTCTTGACTGCGACCAGACGCATAGCCAGAGGCGCACCGTCCTTGCGTTTGATCCAAATCCTCCGATCGATCAGTCCGTGCGCCTTCGCCGCACGCAATTGGGCCATCAGATCGAACGGAAGGCCTTTGGCATCAAGCCAACGTGCGTTCTTCCAGCCCGCTCGGATCAAAACGTCTGCCCCGGCGTCGCGCACAGCGGCGATGCGGTCAGGTTGTAGATAAGCGCGGTCAGCAATGCGGATCTCGTTCTTGACCACCGGTATCCGGTCAAACGTTTCGCCTTCTTGCTGATCTGTCAGCTCGAAGTGACCAAAGCGCTCATATGGCAGATCGAATGCACTATGAACGCGCCAAAGCTCACTGTTCCTGCGCGCAGCCGGTCCTGCCTGAGGCACTGTCGTCGCATCGATAATGCGGATCAGGCGGCCTCGGCTCGCTTTCGGGGCTGCCGCAGCGAGCAAGCCCTCCACCAGCACTGCAAACCAATCGCCACATTGACGCAGGCGATAGAACAACGCCACGCTGCTGAGGTCGGCAAGGCCAACAGAAGCGGCCCACGCGGCCGTCGATCTCAACCCTCTTTCACCCAGACAATAGGCCAGCATCAGCCGAAGTAACGCCACCGCATCTGGAATTTGGCGCCGCCGCACGAAAGCCTTCGTCTGGCGCGCACTTATTTCAAGCTGCGCAGCCCCGCCGAGCTGCGTAACCACTCTCGTCCAGTCCTCGTTCAGAAGCGATTCGTCTGCCATCCCGCCTTGGAATCACGTGTGATTCCAACACTCAAGAACAAACTTAACGCCTATGGGGAAGGCCGGGTGCCGGCCGGGCACCCACGGTCCACTGTGCGAAAACTGCGCTACGAGAAGCTGCACAGCGGCATACAGGTGAAGCCAAACATCCGGCCTTCCCTGCGCAGTGGTTTTACGGCTTTGGCGTGTTTTGCCCGTCGGGCACCGCAACAGATG
Source organism: Bradyrhizobium sp. STM 3561 (assembly GCF_045571455.1). Taxonomy (NCBI): domain Bacteria; kingdom Pseudomonadati; phylum Pseudomonadota; class Alphaproteobacteria; order Hyphomicrobiales; family Nitrobacteraceae; genus Bradyrhizobium; species Bradyrhizobium sp. STM 3561. The sequence goes on along the minus strand of NZ_CP120695.1, from coordinate 3,011,243 downwards.
GTGTGAACGGAGAAGCCCCGCCACAGCCGCACCACGAACTGGTCTCCCCACGGTCCAAAAATGCGTTACGATGATCTCAGCGCGCGTTCCAAGTCGCGCAGGATCAGGAGTGAGGAAACGGTATGAGGATGAGAAGCGGAACGGCGCTCGCCGGGGTGGCGGCGCTGGCGGTGGCGGGGATGGCTCTGACGGCAGCTTTTGAGCCGGTCTGGGCCCATGGGCCGACGCGGCAGAAGGTGCGCGAATCCATCGAGATCAACGCGCCGCAGGACAAGGTCTGGGCCGCAATCCGCAACTTCCAGGACATGAGCTGGCTGCCGCCTGTGACCAAGACCACGGGCGAGAGGGGCAACGAGATCGGCGCAACGCGCCAGCTGACGCTGACCGGCGGGGCAACCGTCGATGAGGAGCTCTACAAGTACGAGCCCGACATGATGAGTTATTCGTACCGCATCACCAAAGTCGACGTGAAGGTGCTGCCGGTGACCAATTATTCTTCGACTCTCAGCGTGTCGCCGGCTCCCGATGGCAAGTCCAAGCTGGAATGGGCCGGCGCATTCTATCGCGGCTATCCCAACAACGATCCGCCACCGGAGCTGAGCGACGAAGCCGCCAAGACTGCGGTGAGCGGGCTCTACAAGACCGGCCTCGAAGCGCTGAAGAAAAAGATCGAGAGCGGCAGCTGATCGTGCGTATCCCGGTCCTGGCGGCGCTCGCCGCCAGCCTCTGGCTTGCCGCTTCCCGCGGCGCGGTCGCCGAGGAGGCGTTCGTCACCAACCAGCTCAGCGACGATCTGATGGTCGTAGACCTTGCGACCGCGCGCAGCGTTGCGACCATCCCGATCGGCGGCAAGCCGGCCGGCGTCGCCGTCAGCGTGGACGGACGCTTTGCCTATGTGACGAGCCCCGATGCCAAGGCCGTGACGGTGGTGGACGCCGCCGCGCGCCAGGTCGCTGGCCGCGTCGAGGTCGGCGGCGGGCCGCTCGGCATTGCCGTGGCGCCCGACGGCAAGACCGTCTATGTCGCGGACTGGTATGTCGCCGCGGTTCGGCTGATCGATACGGCCTCGCGCAGCGTCACCGCCAGCATCGCGGTCGGCGCCTCGCCGTCGGGCCTCGCCGTCACGCCTGATGGCAAGCTGCTGCTCTCGGCGGACCGCGACGACGACAGCGTCTCGATCGTGGACACCGCGACGCGCCAGCGCAAGGCGACCATCAAGGTCGGCACCCGTCCGTTCGGCGTCACCATCGACGCCGATGGCAGGCGCGCCTACACCGCCAATGTCGGCTCCGACGACGTCTCGGTGATCGACATCGCCGAAGGCAAAGAGATCGGCCGCGTGCCGGTCGGCATGCGCCCCTATGCGGTGGCGCTGGCGCAGGACCGCGGCTTCGTCACCGACCAATATGGCGGCACTGTCAGCGTGTTCGACCTTGCGACACTGAAGCCGATCAAGCGCATCAATGTCGGCGACTATCCCGAAGGCATCAACGCGACCGCCGACGGCAAGCGCGTCATCGTCGCCTGCTGGGAGAGCAACGTTCTGGACATCATCGATGCGGTCGAGCTGAAGGTGATCGGCGAGGTCAAGACCGGCGACGGCCCGCGCGCGTTCGGGGCGTTTTTGCGGAGGACGGAGTAGGGGGTGGAGGCGGATTCGCTGAAGCTCAGGCGATGCCGGCAGCTCTTTCATGATGGGCCAGGGGCGCCAGCTGGAGCATTGCCTCGTAGATCGCCGGACCGGAAGATACGTCGTGCATCAGGTCAGCCCAATCGTCGCGACTGAACGCAGCGACCTCGACCTTAAGCTCCGCCAGCCATTGCGCTCGCAATTGTCGATACAGACTGAGCAGAATCCGCATGCTGATGAATGCGCAAAACGTCGCGGGGACAATGCAAAGGCTGGTGAAAACCAATGCTTGGACGCCGACAGCCAACATCATCGGCAACGGATCGGTTGCTTCAGGCTGAAGCGACGCGGCCTTACTGTACACCAGGAATGCTGACAGGAGCCACAACGCCATGGTGACGAGAAGAAACGTCATTGCGATTGCCCACGATAGCGCCTTTCCCTGTCGAAGCGATCGCTTGCAGATTTCCAGCATGGACTGCAAGTCACCGCCGATGAAGCTGAGAAATATCTCGAGGGGATGGAAACCGTTGTCGGCGAGAGCCTCGATCTGAAAGACCGGGTAGCGCTTGTCTGCCGTGTTCGGGATCGTGCCGTCGTCCCCTGATATCAGGAGGACGACCGGGTGACCGATCGTCGTCGCGGCCAGGATTTCGTGTTCCACGAATGAATCTGATGGACCGGGAATGCAAACCACGAGCTCGGTTTTCTTCAGCAGCTCGACAATCTTCCGTAGAAGAGCTTGATGCTCCGCCTTGTCGTCAAACGGGAGCCGGGATACCGCAAACCCTTTTCTCTCAAGAAAGACGTGCAACTGTTCTGCGGCATCGCCGCGAACACGGTTGAACGAGACGAAAATGCGTAGGCGACGTCGCGAAGCGAACCGATACAGCAAGGGGGCGACGAGACACACGATTGTCATCAGGAGGCAGAGCCCGCCGCTCAGAAAAATCGCGCCTCGATCGATGGCGATCTCCCTACCTATCTGGCCGACCAGCTTCTGCGTAGCTTCGATCTGTTGGGGTTTCGTCGCTAACCTCTCGGCAAGCCGTGTAGCAAGGAGTAGGGCCACGCGATCAAAGATGTCGGTGTAGATGGACTCGGCGACGAGGGTCGCGATGAATACGATCTTTGCAGATAGCGCCTTTAGCGGCTCGGCTTTCACGAGCGCGTCGATCAGCGCTGATATCTCTTTGGCGAAGATTTCGGCAAACCGGCCCAACATTCAGCTTCTCCGGGCTTTTGTCGGGATACCACCGTGCACAATAGTCGCTGAAGAAACTTGGGAGTGCATACGATACCACAGATTTTTCTACTTGTGGTTTGCTATCCGAAAAAAAGTCGACAGCAGCATCTGGACCAGCGACAAACTGATTGTCGATCTCGTTGTAGATATCGGTATCGAGCACGACGCGCACCCTGCCGACCGGCGACGTCAGGAGTTCAGGCGGGCTGCGTCCGTGAGCGTCATCACCATCTCCCTGGGCCTTGCTTGGCAAATGCGGATCATATCCTGGCCGGGATGCGGCCAGCGATATCCGTGATCTCATTCATCCGCTCGAACATGTGGTCGGGCCCCCGAGCTCGCAGCGCCGCCGGGGCCGCGTAGCCCCAGCAAACCGCGCCGCAGGCAATTCCGACAGTGCGTGCCGCCTCGATGTCGCGGACCTCATCGCCGATCGAGATGACCTTGCCAGGCTCAACACCCGCGCGCCGGATGACTCGACGGAATTTTGCGGCCTTGCCGAACAGTGACGCCGAGCAGTCGAAATGCGAAAACAGTGCGGCGGACTCGCCGAGCTTCTCGCGCGCATTGGCTTCGCTGTCGGAGGTGACCAGCGCGAGCTGCACGCCGTTGTCGGCCAGCGTCCGCAGCATCGTCTCAACGCCCGCAAACAGCGAAATCTCGCCAGCTGCCTCCGCCTTCAACCGCCGCGCATGCCGCGCGATCGCCGGCAGCTTCCACAATGGCACCTCGAGCCGGGTCAGGATCTCGCGGCTCGACGCATGCCTGAGCTCTTCGATTTCCTCATGCGTGACGCGGCGAAAATTGAAGCGATCGGCGACGTCGTTGATGGTGCGCAGGAACCAGGGGAAGCTGTCGGCGAGGGTTCCGTCGAGGTCAAAGATGACGAGGGCGTAGGGCATGGGGGCGGATTTTGAGCTCACCGACGAGCGAGAGGTCGCGTGCTAGTATTCGCGAGTTCGAGCACAGCCATGCGACACGAGCGGATCGAAATCAACCCTGCGGTCATGGACGGCAAGCCAATGCTCTGGCTCGCCGATGAGTGCATCGCTGCCTCCCCTGTACGAGAGCCGCGCGCCGGTCGCGACGTGCCTTATATCGCCGAATATGCCGCGAGCCTGAGCGACATGGAGTTAAGGGCGCGCGCGGCCCGGTATCGCCATTAAGCGGAATTGACGGCGCTCGAGGAAACGGTGGCGGACCGGAGCCGCTCACTGGCCCATTCAGCAAAAGCAGCGCGTGCGGAGGGATCGGAAAAGGCTCGCGCTGGTATGAAAAAGCCTTGCCCTGAATTGTACCATATCCCCACCATGGTCGGTGCATCTGTCACGCCCTTGATGGAATGCCAGGACGTCCGGCGTTCGCTGCCGGGGGTTCTGACGACAATCGAGCTATCGTCAAGAGTGACGTTCCATGTCATTTGCGCTACGCGATCTACCTCAAACAGGTTGTCCTGGATTTGTCAGATGATCCGCAATGTTAGGAAAAATGCCTGAATCTGCCCAAGTACGAGGCAGACTACCAATACAAACAGTGTTTGCGGTGTGATCCATTCTAGAGCCACGGCAAGAAGACCCGCTATCATCAGGACAGCCCAAACGTTGAGCGCTTGAACTTGGTAGGCTTCCGTATCGAAGTGCACCTTTAGACGTTTGCCTACAAGTTTTCGGAAGGATCTATCTTCCTCTATTGTGATGTTGAATTGGAAACGAAAGCTTGACTGATCAATTACGTCGCTCAAATCTCATCTCCGCGGCGAAGCCAATTGAGTATAGTCATCACCCGCGAGATAACCATAGGTTGTGTCGGCTAATAGCGTAGTCGTCTGAACAACTTTGCGCATCTGCGAAGGGGCCGCCCGATGTGGCAGCCCGGTCTCCGATGATTGTCTGATTGCAGACCGTTGGTTTCGCGTAGATTGGCCGAGTCCAAACCGACCCTCACTCCGCCGCCTCGCTCGCCGCACGCCTCCGCTTCGGCTTTCGCGCCTTCTCCAGCACCGGAGCCAGGAATTTCCCCGTATAGCTCCGCGGCGCCTTGACGATATCTTCCGGCGGGCCCCAGGCGACGATCTCGCCGCCGCCGTCGCCGCCTTCGGGGCCGAGGTCGATGACCCAGTCGGCGGTCTTGATGACTTCGAGATTGTGCTCGATGACGACGACCGTGTTGCCCTGCGCGACCAGCTCGTGCAGCACCTCCAGCAGCTTCTTGACATCGTGGAAGTGCAGGCCGGTGGTCGGCTCGTCCAGGATGTAGAGCGTGCGGCCAGTGGCGCGCTTGGACAGCTCCTTGGCGAGCTTGACGCGCTGGGCTTCGCCGCCTGAGAGCGTGGTGGCCTGTTGGCCGACATGGATGTAGTCGAGGCCGACGCGGTGCAGGGTCTGGAATGTCTCGCGCACGCGCGGCACCGCCTTGAAGAACTCGGCGGCTTCCTCGACGGTCATGTCGAGCACGTCGGCGATGCTCTTGCCCTTGAACAGCACCTCCAGCGTCTCGCGGTTGTAGCGCTTGCCCTTGCAGACGTCGCAGGTGACGTAGACATCGGGCAGGAAGTGCATCTCGATCTTGATGACGCCGTCGCCCTGGCAGGCCTCGCAGCGGCCGCCCTTGACGTTGAAGGAGAAGCGGCCGGGCTCGTAGCCGCGCGCCTTGGCTTCGGGAAGACCCGCGAACCATTCGCGGATCGGCGTGAAGGCGCCGGTGTAGGTCGCGGGGTTGGAGCGCGGGGTGCGGCCGATCGGCGACTGGTCGATGTCGATGATCTTGTCGATGTGCTCCAGGCCCTCGATGCGATCGTGCGGCGCGGCACCTTCGCTGGCATTGTTCAGCTTGCGGGCGATGGCGCGGTAGAGCGTGTCGATCAGCAGCGTCGACTTGCCGCCGCCGGAGACGCCGGTGACGCAGGTGAACAGGCCAAGCGGAATCTCCGCCGTGACGTTCTTGAGATTATTGCCGCGCGCGTTCACCACCTTGATGGTGCGGCGGTGGTTCGGCGGACGCCGCTCCGGCACCTCGACCTCGAGCTCGCCGGTGAGATACTTGCCGGTGAGCGATTTCGGGTTGCGCATGATGTCGGCGGGCGTGCCTTCGGCGACGATGTTGCCGCCATGCATGCCGGCGCCGGGGCCGATGTCGAGCACGTAGTCGGCGAGGCGAATGGCGTCCTCGTCATGCTCGACCACGACCACGGTGTTGCCGAGGTCGCGCAGCCGCTTCAGCGTATCGAGCAGGCGGGCGTTGTCGCGCTGGTGCAGGCCGATCGAGGGTTCGTCGAGCACGTAGAGCACGCCCGTCAGGCCGGAGCCGATCTGCGAGGCCAGGCGAATGCGCTGGCTCTCGCCGCCGGACAGCGTGCCGGAGGAGCGCGACAGCGTGAGATAGTTGAGGCCGACGTCGAGCAGGAAGGTGAGGCGCTCGCGAATCTCCTTCAGGATGCGGCCGGCGATCTCGTTCTGTTGCTTGTTCAGCGCCTCGGGCACGCCCGCGAACCACTCGCCGGCCTTCTTCACCGACAGCTCCGAGATCTCGCCGATATGCTTGCCGCCGACCTTGACGCAAAGCGCCTCGGGCTTCAGGCGGAAGCCATTACAGCCCTCGCAGGGCACGTCGTGGAAGTACTTCGCCAGCTCCTCGCGGGCCCACTCGCTTTCGGTTTCGCGGTAGCGGCGGTTGATGTTGGTGATGACACCCTCGAACGGTTTCTTAGTGTCGTAGGAACGCACCCCGTCTTCATAGGAGAACTTGATCTCGTCCTCGCCCGAGCCGTAGAGGATCGCGTTCTGCGTCTTCTTCGGCAGATCCTTCCACTTGGTGTCGAGCGTGAACTTGTAGTGCTTGCCGAGCGCGGTCAGCGTCTGCACGTAATAGGGCGATGACGATTTGGCCCAGGGCGCGATCGCGCCCTTGCGCAGCGTCAGATCCTTCTCGGGGATGACGAGATCCTCGTCGACATGCTGCTCGACGCCGAGGCCGCCGCAGGCGGGGCAGGCGCCGTAGGGATTGTTGAAGGAGAACAGGCGTGGCTCGATCTCGGGAATGGTGAAGCCGGACACCGGGCAGGCGAACTTTTCCGAGAACAGGATGCGCTCGGGGCCGCTCTTGTCGTGGATCTTGGCGGTCTTCTTTTTCTCTTTCTCTTCGGCGGGCGCGGCTGCGGGCGCATCGGCGAACTCGACGACGGCGAGGCCCTCGGCGAGCTTCAGCGCGGTCTCAAAGCTCTCGGCGAGGCGCTGGCCGATGTCGGAGCGGACCACGATGCGGTCGACCACGACGTCGATGTCGTGCGGGAATTTCTTGTCGAGGCTTGGGGCTTCCGCCAGCTCGTAGAAGGTGCCGTCGATCTTAACGCGTTGAAAGCCCTTCTTGAGCCATTCGGCGAGCTCTTTCTTGTACTCGCCCTTGCGGCCGCGCACGACCGGCGCCAGCAGATAGAGGCGGGTGCCTTCGGGCAGCGCCAGCACACGGTCGACCATCTGCGAGACGGTCTGGCTTTCGATCGGCAGGCCCGTGGCGGGCGAATAGGGCACGCCGACGCGGGCCCAGAGCAGGCGCATATAGTCGTAGATCTCGGTCACCGTGCCGACGGTGGAACGCGGGTTCTTCGATGTCGTCTTCTGCTCGATCGAGATCGCCGGCGACAGGCCGTCGATCTGGTCGACGTCGGGCTTCTGCATCATCTCCAGGAACTGGCGGGCATAGGCCGACAGCGACTCGACGTAGCGGCGCTGGCCCTCGGCATAGATGGTGTCGAAGGCGAGCGAGGATTTGCCGGAGCCGGAGAGGCCGGTGAACACCACCAGCTTGTCGCGGGGAATCTCGACGTCGATGTTCTTGAGGTTGTGCTCGCGTGCGCCGCGGATCGTAATTGCGCGCAGGCTGGAGCCCGCGTTCTGTTGTTGGCGCTTCGCCCTGATCACTTCGTCCATCCCGCTGGTCCCTCAAGGAATCCAAAGACGCGCGATCGCGCCAATGCAAAGGCGCGCTTCGCCCGGAACCGGGATCGGCGCCGATGGGTATGGCAGCGAACGTAGGAAGAACGGCGGAGGATTTCCAGTGGGACTTGCGAATCGTCAACGGATTGTTGGCGCGCTGGCGGCATCTGGCAGCAAGCGGGCGCGGAACTGCACCTCAACAGCCCGCCGCAACAAAAAGGCCGGCGCGAGGCCGGCCTTTCGTGGCGATGTGACGTCGGTCAGCGATCAGTACTTCGCGACGACAGGGCCGCCGAAAGTGTAGTTCAGGCGGACGGTGCCCATGTCGACGTCCTGCTTGATACGATCGGTCCGGTCGTTGATGCCAAGCACAGTGAAATTGAGGTTGCGGCCGCCCATGAACAGGTGGTCGTATTCGATGGCAACGGACCAGTTCGGTGCGAAACCGAATTCGAGGCCGGTGCCGACCGCACCACCCCAGCGGGTCTCGCTTGCGCTGTCGACGACCACGCCGCCCAGAAGGCCGTTATATTTGGCGTGCGTGACCGCGGCGCCGCCCTTCACGTACCAGAGCACGTTGTTCCAGGCATAGCCGACCTGGCCGGTGAACAGGCCGATCGCATCGATTTTGGTCTGATTGACGACCGGCGCGAATGCGGCAAGCGGGCTCGCATTCGACCCCTTCAGATTGGCCCAGTCTCCTTGAGCTTCGAGCCCGAACACCCAGTTGGCCGCCTGCCAGCGATAGCCGACCTGACCACCGACGAGTCCACCGGTCGCGTTGTGACAACCTTCGGACACGACCGGGATTGGCGCGCCGAGCACAGCATTGAGATCCCAGCAATTGCGGCTCGAGGCACCACCGCCGTTGATGCCGAGGTAGAAGCCGCTCCAATTGTACATCGCGACTGGCGCGAGCGGAGCTTTGGTGTAGGGGCGGGCCGCCAAATCGGCTGCCGAGGCCGGTGCCAACGCGCTGAGCGCGAACAAACTGGCCGAAGCCAGCAAAAGCTTCTTCATATCCATTCCCCAGTTCCGTTTCCATTCCGGCCTTCCGGAGAGCGGAAGAGCAGCGGACCCTATGACTCAAGTAACGCCGTGACTTTAGACCATCGAAGCCAAAGGTTGTGTCTCCCTGGAGCCACATCTCGGCGAAAACGCTGGGGGCGGGCTGGCGTATTGCTACGCGCCTGAAAACAACAAAAAGGCCGGCGCGAGGCCGGCCTTTCGTAACGCGGGTAGCGTCAGAGACGCAGCTCAGTACTTCGCGACGATCGGGCCGCCGAAGTGATAGTTCACGCCGACCTGCACGGTGTGGAAGTTGAGCGTGCCGGTAGGAATGGCGCCCGAGAAGTAGGTCTCGCCGCCCAGGCTGCGATAGAGGTACTCGCCCTTGACCGACCACTGCGGAGCGAAGAACGCCTCGACGCCCGCACCAACGGTCCAGCCGGAGTGGAACTTGCTGTCGGAGACCGAGAGGGCTCCCAGGCTGGCGGTGAGCTTGTTGTCGATCCAGGCGTAACCACCGGTGCCGTAGAACAGCACGTTGTTGACAGCCCAGCCGATGCGGCCGCGCACGGTGCCCATCGCGTCGGTCTTCGAGGTCAGCGAGGCCGGGACGCCACCGACGCCGGGGACGAAAACCACACCTGCAGCCGTCGCGCTGACGTCGGCCCAGGCGCCATCGGCCTCAACGCCGAACACCACGTTGCCGGTCTGCCAGTTGTAACCGGCGGTGCCACCGACGAAGCCACCCTTCATCTTCGGGTCGCCCGAAGCGTTTTCCCACGCGCCGCCGCCGACGATACCGAGGTAGAAGCCGGTCCAGTTGTAGACAGCAGCGACCGGAGCGACCGGAGCCTTGGTGTAGGGGCGCGCCGCGAGGTCAGCGGCCGAGGCCGGAGCGGCGAGAGCAAACAAACAGGCCGAAGCCAGCAAAACCTTTTTCATTTTCAACTTAATCCCAGTCCCAGTTTCTGTTGTTGCCTTCCGCGACGGAAGGGCAGCGGACTCAACGGCCCAACTGATGCCATCTCTACACCACCAAAGGCGCACGTTGTGTCTCCGAAAAGCCACATAGCCGCAAAAGGTGATGGTTACTGACTTATTACTTCCAAGCGATCGAGCCGAAACAAGAAAGGCCGGCGCAAGGCCGGCCTTTGATCTCCGAATAATTTCAGCGAGATATCAGTACCTCGCGATCGCCGGGCCACCCCAGCGATAGTTCACGCGGATGAGGCCGATATCGACGTCCTGGCTGATGCGCTCGGACCGTGTGACGACACCGAGCGGGGCAATGGCGAAATTGCCGGATCCGGTGAAGTTGATCGTGCGGTTGCCGAGGAAGATGTGGTCGTACTCCAAGCCGACTGACCAGTTCGGCGCGAATCCGAACTCGATGCCTGCACCGACCGTGCCCCCCCAACGGGTCTCGTTGGCGCGATCGAATTCGAGGCCTGTCGCCAGATCGTAGGTGCGATAGCGATCCCCGACGACGGCGCCGCCGCCCTTCACGTAGAGCAGCACGTTATTCCAGGCGTAGCCGACCTGGCCGGTGAGCAAACCGAAAGCGTTGATCTTGGAACGATCGCGCAGGCCAGTCAGCGGGCTGATGTTGTCGCCGGAAAAGTCGGCCCAGTTGCCCTGGCCCTCGACGCCGAACACCCAGTTCGCCGACTGCCAGCGATAGCCGACCTGGCCACCGACCGTGCCGCCCGTGGCGTTGTGGCAGCCTTCACCGACCAGAACGCCCGTCACGGGCGTCACAAAGTCCCAGCACTTGTGGCTCGTGCCGCCGCCGCCGTTGATGCCGATGTAGAAGCCGCTCCAGTCGTAGATGGCAGCGACCGCCGGCGCCGGAGCCTTGGTGTAAGGACGCGCTGCGAGATCCGCCGCGCTTGCAGGAGCCGACAGGACCAACGCCATTGCACCGATTGCACTAAACAGAATCTTATTCATTGCAGTCTCCCCACTTTCGTCCGCTTCTCGAAATCCCCAAAGCGGCTGATCAGGCGCGACGCCCATATGAACTAATTCCGAGGCAACCGTAGCCTAAGGAAAGAGCAGAGTCCGTCTCCGAAATGCCACACTCGGCGACCGACTGAAGTGGCTGCAACTTGATGAATGTTAAGTGGTTTTTGCCGTTCACGGGAACCCGGAAAGGTTCCATCGGAGGAATTGTCTTTTTATCGGCACGCGACCGAATGTTCTGGTGCGTCGCCGCAAAGAACAAATCTGGAACAAAGCCGATGGTGATGCTATATGTGGGGATAACCCTGGGGGTGCCGGGCTGACCGGTGCCCGCAAGCGTATAGGGTCGCCTCGACGGGGCGCAGAGCAACGCGGGCAGCGGATTCGCCCTTTTGAAATTCAGTGGCATTCGGAGTGGAGAGCGGCGATGGCGGGAAGCGTCAACAAGGTCATTCTGGTTGGAAATCTCGGCAAGGATCCTGAAATCCGCCGCACCCAGGACGGGCGGCCGATCGCGAATTTGAGCATCGCCACCTCGGAGACCTGGCGCGACAAGAACACCGGCGAGCGCAAGGAAAAGACCGAATGGCATCGCGTCGTGATCTTCAATGAAGGGCTCTGCAAGGTCGCCGAGCAGTACCTGAAGAAGGGCGCGAAGGTTTACATCGAGGGCGCGCTGCAGACCCGCAAATGGACCGACCAGAGCGGCGTCGAGAAGTACTCGACCGAGGTCGTGCTCCAAGGCTTCAACTCGACGCTGACCATGCTCGACGGCCGCGGTGGCGGCGGAGGAGCCGGCAGCTTCGGCGACGAGCCGGGCGGCGATTTCGGCTCCTCCGGTCCCGTCAGCAGCGCTCCGCGCCGTCCGGTCGCCGCCGGCGGTGGCCGCAACAGCGACATGGACGACGATATCCCGTTCTGAGCGTGCGTCGTGTCAGCAATTCTTACTAATTTGATAGGGCGGGCTCGGATTTTCCGGGCCCGCTTCATGTTTGGGATGAGGTCCGCATTGCGCCCATGCGAAGTTGGCCGACGGGGCGGCTTCTCGCGTGATCAGCCAGGCGCGACGGGTGGTTCTGAAGGGCCGATTCCGGGAGCGGTTCAGGGGCTGGTCCGGAGCCTTAAGTTATTGGAAAAATAAGCGGAAAAAGCGCTTTCGAGGGGGCTGCAAGGGTGGTTATCCGACCCTGGATGCGCTATATGATTCCCAGATAAAACCTCACCGGATTTCCCCTTGGCTGACGACGACAACAAGCCCGGCGACCAGCCGGCGCAACCCTCGGACATTCGCCCCGTTTCCATCTACGAGGAGATGAAGAAGTCGTACCTCGATTACGCCATGAGCGTGATCGTGGCGCGCGCGCTGCCCGATGCGCGCGACGGGTTGAAGCCGGTGCACCGCCGCATCCTGTTCGCGATGAACAATCGCGGCGACACCCCGGACAAGAAGCACAAGAAGTCTGCCGGTGCCGTCGGCGAGGTCATGGGTAAATATCACCCGCACGGCGACCAGGCGATCTACGACGCCCTGGTGCGCATGGCGCAGGACTTCTCGATGCGGGCGCCGCTGATCGACGGGCAGGGCAATTTCGGCTCGGTCGACGGCGATCCGCCGGCGGCGATGCGCTACACCGAATCCCGTCTGACCAAGATCGCGCTGAAGCTGCTCGAGGACATCGACGACGACACGGTCGACTTCCAGGACAACTATGACGGCTCTGAAAAGGAGCCGGTGGTTCTGCCCGCGCGGTTCCCGAACCTGCTGGTCAACGGCGCCGGCGGCATCGCGGTCGGTATGGCCACCAACATCCCGCCGCATAATCTCGGCGAGGTGATCGACGCCTGTGTGGCGCTGATCGACAATCCGTCGCTGACCATCGACGAGCTCAACAACATCATTCCGGGGCCGGATTTCCCGACCGGCGGTATCATCCTCGGACGCCAGGGCATCCGCAGCGCCTACCATCTCGGCCGCGGCTCGATCGTGATGCGCGGCAAGGTCACCTTCGAGACGATCCGGAAAGAACGCGAGGCGATCGTCATCACCGAGATCCCGTATCAGGTGAACAAGGCGACGATGGTCGAGCGCATCGCCGAGCTCTACAAGGAAAAGAAGATCGAGGGCATCTCCGACCTGCGCGACGAGTCCGACCGCGACGGCTATCGCGTCGTCGTCGAGCTCAAGCGCGATGCCGTGCCCGACGTGGTGCTGAACCAGCTCTACAAGTTCACGCCGCTGCAGACGAGCTTCGGCGTCAACGCCGTCGCGCTCGATTCCGGCCGTCCGCAGACCATGAACCTGAAGGACATGCTGACGATCTTCGTCGGCTTCCGCGAGCAGGTCGTCACGCGACGGACCAAGTACAAGCTGCGCAAGGCGCGCGAGCGCGCGCATGAGCAGGTCGGCCTTGCCATCGCGGTCGCCAATATTGACGAGATCATCAAGGTGATCCGGCACTCGCCGACGCCGGCTGCGGCGCGCGAGACCCTGATGACGCGCGACTGGCCCGCCCGCGACGTCGAGGACATCATCACGTTGATCGACGATCCGCGCCACCGCATCAATGCCGACGGCACCATTCGCCTGTCGCTGGAGCAGGCGAGGGCGATTCTGGAGCTGCGCCTCGCGCGCCTCACCGCGCTCGGCCGAGACGAGATCGGCGAGGAGCTTTCCAAGCTCGCCGGCGAGATCGGCGAATATCTCGAGATCCTGCGCTCACGCGCGCGCATCCTCGACATCATCAAGACCGAGCTTGCCGAGGTCAAGGCGGAGTTCGCCACGCCGCGCAAGACCGTGATCATGGAGCAGGAAGGCGAGGTCGAGGACGAGGACCTGATCCAGCGCGAGGACATGGTCGTCACCGTCTCGCACGCCGGCTACGTCAAGCGCGTGCCGCTGTCGGCCTACCGGGCGCAGCGCCGCGGCGGCAAGGGCCGTTCGGGCATGCAGACCCGCGACGAGGATTTCGTCAGCCGCCTGTTCGTGGCCTCCACGCACACGCCGGTGCTGTTCTTCTCCTCGCGCGGCCAGGTCTACAAGGAAAAGGTCTGGCGGCTGCCGATGGCCGCGCCGAACGCGCGTGGCAAGGCCATGATCAACATCCTGCCGCTGGAGCAGGGCGAGCGCATCACCACAATCATGCCGCTGCCGGAGGATGAATCGACCTGGGGCCAGCTCGACGTGATGTTCGCCACCACGGGCGGCAATGTCCGGCGCAACAAGCTGTCCGACTTCGTCGACGTCCGCCGCTCCGGCATCATCGCGATGAAGCTCGACGACAACGAGGCGATCGTCGACGTTCAGATCTGCACCGAGCGCGACGACGTGCTGCTGACGGCTGCCGGCGGCCAGTGCATCCGCTTCCCCGTCACCGACGTGCGCGTGTTCACCGGGCGCACCTCGATGGGCGTGCGCGGCATCGCGCTCGGCGAAGGCGACAAAGTGATTTCGCTGGCGATCCTGCGCCACGTCGAGACCACCTCGGACGAGCGCTCGGCCTACCTGAAGATGCGCCGCGCGGTCGCAGGCGAAGCCGCCGCGGAAGAGGCACCGGTGGATGCCGAGGCCGAGGAGAGCTCGGGCAGCTTCCAGCTGCCGCAGGAGCGCTACGCCGAGATGTCGGCGGCCGAGCAGGTCGTGCTGACGGTCTCGGTCAACGGCTACGGCAAGCGGACCTCGTCCTACGAGTACCGCACCACGGGCCGCGGCGGCAAAGGCATCGTCGCCATGAGCGTCAATAACCGCAACGGCAACCTCGTGGCGTCCTTCCCGGTGGAGGAGGCCGACCAGATCATGCTCGTCACCGACAAGGGCCAGCTGATCCGCTGCCCGGTCGAAGGTATCCGCATCGCCGGCCGCTCGACCCAGGGCGTGATCGTGTTCGATACCGCCGAGGACGAGCACGTCGTCTCGGTCGAGCACATCACCGAAGAGGCCGAGAACGGGAACGGAGAGAGCAGCAACGGTAGCGGGGCCTAGGGCATGATCCGGAAAAGTGCGCAGCGGTTTTCCGAAGAGATCATGCTCAAGTCGCAACCCAAAGCGCGATGACGTTTCATCCTGATCTCATCGCGCTTCAGAGCCCGGAAGCCGATGGAGTTGTATCGCAACGCAGGTTGGAGATGAATTCTCCGATCTGGGCGATGGCCGCATGGGCTTCCGGCAGCACCGGGACGAAGAGCTGGAACACGTGCGGCATGCGCGGCCAGACCTCCAGGCGGCTCCGCGGATCACCGTTTTTCAGCTTGTTGGCCATACGGACCGCGTCATCGCGCAGGATCTCGTCGCTGCCGACTTGGATCAGCACCGGCGGAAGGCCGAATGCATCGCCATAGAGCGGCGATGCACGGGGGTTATACGGGTCGGCGCCTGCCAGATAGCAACGCACGAATTCCGGAATATCGTCCACGTTCAGCATCGGATCTGATGCGGCATTCTCGGTCAACGAGGGCGCGGTGAGCGCCAGATCGGTCCAGGGCGACATGGCAACCGCGGCGGCAGGAAGCGGCTTGCGTTCGTCACGCAGTCTCATGAGAAGGCACAGAGCCAATCCTCCACCGGCTGAATCACCCATCACGAACAGTTCGCTTGGATCGGCCGTCTCGCCGGCGAGCCAGAGAAAAGCCGCCACGGCATCGTCCAGTGCGGCCGGAAACGGATGTTCGGGGGCGAGGCGATATTCAAGCGCCCAGACCGTCGACTTGGTCACATTGGCAATGCGCCAGGTGAAATGCCGATAGTAGATCGGCGCGCCCGAAATATAGGCGCCACCGTGAAGATACAGCATGTTGCGCCCCGGGCGCGACGCCGGGGTGGCGATCCGGTGCAATCTGAGGTGACCGACCTGTACGACGCTTGTCTTGGTGCTGCGTGGCGGGCGAGGCACCCACCTCTCCATGCGATGCATGTTTGCCCGCCACGTTCCGACATCGAATGGCCGACGGTGCCGTTTCAGGAACATGCGGATGCCGAGGCGCAGCATTTCCCCGCGCAGGCTCATGGTGCGTCCTTTTGATTCATTCGCGTGGGTCTTACGACCTGAATGCGGCCGCCTTTGGCAAATGCAGCCGTTCGGGTTCGCCGGATCCGGTGTCGACCAGCAGGCCATCCTCGATCTCGACGATGCGATCCGCAAAGGGAATGACTCGCGGATCATGGGTCACGACGAGCACGGCGCGTTCGCGCTGATGTGCGGCGTCTGCGAGAATCCGCATGATGCTTCGTCCGTTATTGCCGTCGAGCGCGGCCGTCGGCTCGTCGGCGAGAATGACCGAGGGATTGGCGACGAAGGCTCGCGCGATCGCGACCCTCTGCTGCTCACCGCCGCTGAGCTCGCCCGGCAAGGTATCGGCCTTCTGCTCCAGACCAACCAGGTTCAGCGCTTCCCGCGCGCGTTTCCCGGCTTTGCGCCCACGCTCGTGACGGATGTCGAGCGCGAGCTGCACGTTCTGCGCTGCAGTGAGCGTCGGAAACAGATGATAGGACTGGAACACAAAGCCGATATGGTCGCGCCTGATTTGGGCTAGTCCCTCCTTGTCGACACCCGACGTGGGCGTGCCGCACACGGTGAGTGTACCCGAGCTTGGTGCCAGCATGCATCCGAGCACGAGCAGCAGCGTCGTCTTGCCGCTGCCCGAGGGCCCCATCAGCAGTGTGAACTCGCCCCGCCGCAGCGTCAGGTCGATCCCGCGCAGCGCCTTCACCTCACCGGCGCCACGCCCAAGCGTCTTCTTGATTCCGGCCGCCTCAATGATGATTTCGTTCATCGCATGAATACCGTTGCTGGATCGATCCGCACCACGCGCACGATTGCACCGATCGCCGACGCCACGCACATCACGACCGTCAGCACGAACAGGGCTGCAATCAGCCACGGCGTGATGACGATCGGCAGCGCGCTCTTGGCAGTCATCTCCACGACGACGGCGCCAATCGCACCCGCGATGACGAAGCCGATGATCGCGTTGAGGAGCGCCTGATAGATGATGACCCTGTAGATATATCCATTCGAAGAACCCATTGCCCGCAGGGTGGCGAATTCACTGAGGTGATCCTTGGTGCTCGAATAGAGCGTTTGCGCGACGATGACGGTGCCGACGATCACTCCCAGCAATGCACCTGCAAATAGCGCAGCGCCGGCGCCCGTTCCGAACAGCCAGAACGAGCGGCTACGGCTGCGGAATTCATCGGTGGTGAGCACCTCGTGCTCACCAACTTGAGAGCGAATGGCCTTGAGAACTGTGTCGCGATCGGCGTCGGGCTTGAGGCGCACCAGGAGATCGCTGGCGCGATCCGGGAAGGTTCCGGTGTAGGTGCGAGCGTTTTTCAGGTCCACGAAGACGTAGGGCGTGGTGGTGAAGGAGCGGATGCCGTCGGTCAAGGCCACGACCTTCACGCGGCGGCCGCGGATCTCGGCCGTTGATCCGATTTTTGAGACGCCGAGGCGATCGTAGTAGGAGCGGTCGACGACCACCGCTCCATTTTGCGACAGCGCGCGAACGTCACCCTCGACCACGTTCCATGGCCTCAGGCTTCCATCACGCAAATCGGCGCCGACAACGAAGATGGGTGTCATCTCGCCGCTCTCGAGGCGCCAGTCCGAGAAGCCGATGACCAGCGGGACCACGGAGGCGACGCCGTCGACGGACATGACCTTGTCGCGCAGCTTCGCATCCAGCAGCGAGGGATCCTCGAAGCATTTCGCTCCCTTCGGCAGCACCCAGAGATCGGCCGATGCATGGTCGATCATCGTCGTCACCATGCGACCGAAGCCCAGGAACAGGCCCATCTGGATCATCACCAGGACGACCGAAAAAACGATGCCGACGAGCGTCGCGACAAAGCGCAGGCGGTCGTGGAAGAGATTGCGGGACGCGAGCGTCGGGACCAGTGACATGGACGTTCCGTCATCGAGGTTGATCTGAGATAGCGCCCTTACCGGGGAATCCGGAATGCCGGTGGCCCAGCAGTCTCGCGCCTGCGGCCAGGAATCCGCTCGCGGCCCAGCTCAGAGCCAGCGCCACAATGAGGACGAACGCGGCTTTGGCGGCGGCGTTCAGTCTCGTGTCGAGCAGTGCATATTGCAGCCACAGCACGAACGGGTAATGCGTGAGGTAGATGCCGTAGGCATTGGTGGAAAGGCTGTCGGCGACCGCCGACCTGCGACGCAACAATGCCAGCGAACTCGCCACAAAAGCGATCACGCCCGTCGCGCATGCAGGGGGAAACGCGAAAGCAGCGGCGATCCGGTACGCCGGCGGACTGGCATTCCAGTCCGGCATGGTCAGTGCGGTCAGCCCGCCCCATACGGCAAAGCAGGCGAAAGCTGCGGCAACCCACGTTGGCCAGTGGTGCGCGAGGGGGCCGTCGATGCGGAAGACGCTGCGATCAGAGCCGTAGCTGCCGATGGCGAGCCCCGCGGAGAAATAGAGGAGATAGTGCAGCGGGCGGCTTAGCTGGAAAGACAATGGGCCGAAAAAGGTCCATTCCCAGGGGGTGAAGATCATCGCGAGCGGGACATAGGCCAGTGCCGACAGACTGGTCAGGCCTGCGAAGAGGAGCAGGGGACGATCGTCGCATTTGGCGACGATGAAGCTCGCGGCGCGTGGCCACGATGGCACGAGCTCATGCAGCGCAGCAGCCAGTGCGCTGAGCAGCAGAAGCTGCCACAAGAACCATTGCGGGCCCGAGGGCCACATCGGCAAAGCGCGCCAGTGCTGCCAAAATGCCGCAGGCGACGGGTCGGTCGCGGTCGTCAGATACGAGGCGTAGTACGCCACCGGACTGAGGAGGACGACGGCGAGGACGAAGGGCAATCCAATTCGCCACCAGCGATCCGCGAGATAGGCGGCGGCGCCCTTGCGGATCAGGCCACGCGGGGTGAACAGGCCCGCCAAAAGGAACATCAGGGACATCAAGCTGACGTCTTGCCATGCGCAGAACAGGTCCAGCCCAAACCAGCGCTCGCTGTCGATGATCGGAAACGCGATCCAGCGATAGGGCGACGCGTCGAAGGCGAACGGATGCGGCGGCTGAGAGGCGAGGTACGGAAGGGCCGAATGGAAGGCGACCACGATCAGGATGACGACGGCGCGCAAATTGCTGAATGTGACGTTGGCGCCAGAGTTCATGGGGGAGCACCAGCCCGGGATTGATCTCGCCGGAACCAACCGAAAGCCGATCCACCTGGTTCCAATTCGCCGACGGGCAATTTCAGATTGGATCCGCAGCGGACGCGGTTTTGCTGAAGCCAACGCCTCCAGGGCCAGGCGCGCTCGCTGGTGGGCTACGAGGCGGTCGAAAGCTCTCTCGTCAAATCGGCAAGCGCCTCCCGCTTTCCGATTTGTGCCATCCAGCACCAAAGGGGACGCTCAATCTTGCCATAGCCCGCGAGCAGTCCCTCTCGTTTCGGCGCATCGTCAACGTCGCGAAGAAGCCCAGAACGTAGACCCTCCTTTGCCATCTTCCACTGCAGCGATGCAGGGTAGGCCTTGAGGACGCAAGCAGGCGAATCCGCCGCCATGATCTCCAGGACGGTACCGATCTCCCCGCCATGCAGTTCGGCGACGTCCAGCACCGAGGCCTGCGGAAAGATCCGACCGATGATCGACTGCACCTGATCGAACGAGATTGTCAGCCGAGGTTTCAACTGCAGAGGCGGATCGCTGGACATTTTCGCACCTGCCTCATGCAGCAATCCGGGGCTCTCACGCTTGTCGAGAAACCCGGATTGCGCTTGCCGCTCCACTCGGGCTACGCGCTTCCGCTAAATCTCCAGCTCCGTCCCGAACTCCACCACCTGCTTGGTCGGCACGCCGAAGAACGCGGCGGAGCGTTCGGCGTTGCGCTGGAGGAAGGCAAACACGCCTTCGCGCCAGACCCACATTCCCGGGACGTCCTCGCGCGGGATGATGGTCTCGCGGCCAACGTAGTAGGTGATGTCGGAGAGGTCGATGCCGGGCAGCTTGCCCAGGCGGCAGATGAGCTTCAGTCCTTCATAGATCGTCGGGTTCTGCATGAAGCCGTAATGCAGGATCACGCGGGTGATGCCCGGGATGATCTCGAGCACCTCGGCGCGTTCCTCGTCGGGAATGTGCGGCGATTCCTCGATCAGCACGGTGACCAGCAGCACGCGTTCGTGCAGCACGCGATTGTGCTTGACGAACTGGGTCAGCGCCAGCGGCACGCCGCGCGGCGCGGAGGCCAAAAACACCGCGGTCCCGGGCAGCCTCGCCCTGCACTGGTTCACGACGGTCTCGATCAGGTCCTCCTCGGGTTGGCGCAGCCGCGCCCGCGCCGCCTCGACCAGCTTCACGCCGCCGCGCCAGGTCAGCATCAGGAACGCAACGAGGGCCGCGAGCAGCAACGGAAACCAGCCGCCCTCGAACAGCTTGATCGAGTTGGCCGAGAAGAAGATCACGTCGATCACGAAGAAGGCGCCGTTCACGGCAACCACCAGCCAGGGCGAATAGCCCCACTGGATCGCCACCAGCGCCGCGAGCAACGTGGTGATCGCCATCAGCAGCGACACTGCGATGCCATAGGCGCCGGCGAGCGCGTCCGAGCTGCCGAAGCTCAGCACCGCCCCGAGCGTTGCGGCAGCAAGCAGCCAATTGACCAGCGGCACGTAGATCTGGCCGATCGCAGCGCTCGTGGTGTGGCGGATCTGCATGCGCGGCAGGAAACCGAGCTGGATCGACTGCTGTGTCAGCGAAAACACGCCGGAGATGATCGCCTGCGAGGCGATCACGGTCGCGACCGCCGAGAAGGCGACCAGCACATAGTGCAGGGCGTCGGGGCAGAGCTGGAAGAACGGATTCTCGATCATGGCGGGATCGGTGATCAGAAGCGCTGCCTGGCCGAAATAATTCAGCACCAGCGCCGGCAGGCAGACCGCGAACCAGGCGAGCCGGATCGGGAAGCGCCCGAAATGCCCCATGTCGGCATACATGGCTTCGCCGCCGGTGACCGCGAGGAAGGCGGCGCCGAGAATTCCGAAGGAGACGTGAAAATCCTGGTGGATCAGGAAGTCGAAGGCATAGAGCGGGCTGAGCGCCGCCAGCACCGCCGGCGCCTTGACGATGCCGTGGATGCCAAGCGCGGCAAGCACGACGAACCAGGCCAGCATCACAGGGCCGAAGATGCGGCCGATGAAGCCGGTGCCCTGCTTCTGCATCATGAACAGCCCGATCAGGATGGCGACGGTCACGGGCACCACGGCGGGCGCCAGCGAGGGGGCGTCGACCTTGAGGCCTTCGATGGCGCTGAGCACCGAGATCGCCGGCGTGATCGCGCCGTCGCCATAGAGCAGGGCGGCGCCGATGAGGCCGACCACCAGGAGATGGGCGCGCCATGTGCCTGGCTGGGCGTGGCGGGCATGCAGCAGTGCCAGCAGCGCGACGATGCCCCCTTCGCCGCGGTTATCCGCGCGCAGGATCAGCAGCGCGTATTTCAGCGAGATGATCAGCAGCAACGCCCAAAGGATCAGCGAGGCAACCCCCAGGACAGCGTCCTGACTCAGCGTGCCTCCATGAGCAGCCGCCTTGGCGGCTTCCTTCAGGGCGTAGAGGGGACTGGTGCCGATATCGCCGTAGACCACCCCAAGGGCGCCCATGGTCATGGCAAGCGGCAGCGCGTCGGGGCGATGGCCGGAGGCGACTGCGGGCGTACTGGACAACGGCAACTCCCCCGATGGAAACGCGCCCGTCGGGTCATTCCGATGGGGGCGAGCACGATGCAGTTTGCGACGAGACGTCGCAAATATCCACGGGGTTTATCTTGAGGGGGCTTCCTGACGCGAAACTTACAGGTCCGACTACGGGGTGCGGTCGGCTGTCACGAGGCGGGCCTCGCGGACACCGGCCTTGCTGCCGGCGCGGCGCAGGCAGGACGCCTCGAAATTCGGCCAGGCCTGCTGTGAGCAGTCGCGGCCGATGGTGCGGATGTCGAGCCGGTCGCTCTTGGCCAGCGGCTGCGGCACGCTGGCTTCGACGGTCGGGGCAAAGCCGGGCAGGAGGGTGAGGGCTGCGGCAACACACGCAGAGACTGCGATCGCTGAAATGGTCTTGATCATTGACGGTCCCCTGTGATGCGGCCGCCTCGCCCAGTGTGCGGCCCGTCATTCGTTGGCTGGATTAGTAACCATGGCCAGTTTCCGGACGTCTTCGCGGAGGCTGGAAATGGTTTCGTTCGCGCTCCGTTTTGTTTCGTCGCTGCCCGAGGACGAAACAAAACGGCCATTGCCGACGTCCGGCGAGACATTTTCCGTGTAAAAGGTCCGGAAACGGACAAGGAACCTGCCCGGCTTGCCGGGCCGGGCCGGGCGCGGTAGGACGGGGCCATGTCGCGCATTGCCTTCTACCCAGGTTCCTTCGACCCCATCACCAACGGCCATCTGGACGTGGTCCGGCACAGCGTCTCGCTGTGCGACCGGCTGGTGGTCGCGATCGGCGTGCACCCAGGCAAGAAACCGCTGTTCTCCACCGAGGAGCGGCTGAAGATGCTCCATGACGTCTGCGGGCCAATCGCGGCCCAGGCCGGCTGCGTGCTCGAGGCGACGACGTTTGACGATCTGTCGGTGACCGCGGCGCGCAAGCACGGCGCGATCATCATGATCCGGGGCCTGCGCGACGGCACCGATCTCGATTACGAGATGCAGCTCGCCGGCATGAACGAGGCCATGGCGCCTGAAGTGCATACGGTCTTCCTGCCGGCCTCTCCCATGGTCCGCCCGATCACCGCCACTTTGGTGCGCCAGATCGCCGGCATGGGCGGGGATGTCTCGGCCTTCGTCCCGCCGCAGGTCGCGGCACAGCTCAAGGCCAAATTCGCCGGTTAACGGCCCGCTTCCTTTCTCATCCTGACCGGAGTTGTCATGATCCGAATTTTCGCAGTTCTTGCCGCGCTTGTGTTCGCGGTGCCGGCGGTGGCGCAGCAATTGCCGGCAAACCTCGACAAGGCCAATGCCATCGTCATCGACAGCACCAAAGGCCGCATCGTCATCAAGCTCAGGACCGACATCGCGCCGCAGCATGCCGAGCGCATCAAGCAGCTCGCGCGCGAGGGCTTCTACAACAACGTGCCGTTCCACCGTGTCATGGACGGCTTCATGGCGCAGACGGGCGACGGCCAGAACGGCAACGGCACCGGCGGCTCGAAATATCCGAACCTGAAGCAGGAATTCTCCAAGGTGCATTTTGCCCGCGGCATCGTCGGCATGGCCCGGCGCGGCGACAGCGTCGACAGCGCCAACTCGCAGTTCTTCATCATGTTCGCCGACGGCGGCAGCCTCGACGGCCAGTACACGGTGATCGGCGAGGTCGTGCAGGGCATGGACGTCGTCGACAAGCTGAAGAAGGCGCCCCCCGGCTCGCCCGGCGGCACCGTCACCGATCCCGACAAGATGGTGAAGGTGCAGGTCGCCTCCGACATCAAGTAGGAGCGGCCATGGCGCGCCGCGGTGGCAAGCTCCTGCTGGTTGCCGCGATGCTGCTGCTCGGCGTTCCCCGTGCGGCCGCGGAGGACGCGCAGGTCAACACCATCCAGGACATCTTCCGGCACTTGCGTACCTGCTGGAGACCGCCGTCGCCGGCCAAGGCGCGCCCCCTCGACATCACCGTCGTCGTGAGCTTTAACCGGGCCGGAAACATTCTGGGCCATCCGAGGATTACCTATGAATCCGCGGAGGCCTCCGACAACGACCGGCTGCAATACCGGATCGCGGTGATGGAGGCGTTGCAACGCTGCACGCCGGTGCCATTTACCGATGCAATGGCCGGCGCCGCGGCGGGACGTCCATTCGCGATCCAGTTCCGCAACCGGAAGACTTCACCTCCAACACAAGAGAGACGAGCATGAGCGTCACCGAAAACACCCTGATCCTCGAGACAACGCAGGGTCCCGTCACCATCGAGATGCGGCCCGACCTCGCGCCGAACCACGTCGCGCGCATCAAGGAGCTCGTGCGCGAGGGCTTCTATGACGGCATCGTGTTTCACCGCGTGATCGAGGGCTTCATGGCCCAGACCGGCTGTCCGCATGGCACCGGCACCGGCGGCTCCGGCAAGAAGCTGAAAGCCGAGTTCAACAAGGAGCCGCATGTGCGCGGCACCGCCTCGATGGCCCGCGCCGCCAATCCCGATTCCGGCGACAGCCAGTTCTTCATCTGCTTCGACGATGCCCGCTTCCTCGACAACCAGTACACGGTCTGGGGCAAGGTCACCGAGGGCATGGAGAACGTCGACAAGATCAAGCGCGGCGAGCCCGTGATGAATCCTGACAAGATCGTCAAGGCGCGGATGGCCGCGGACAAGGAGTAAGCACGCGACCCTCATCCTGAGGAGCGCGGAACGCGCGTCTCGAAGGATGAAGGCTCCGCTGCTGCAGTTCGGCCTTCATGGTTCGAGACGGCGCTACGCGCCTCCTCACCATGAGGGCTGGCTGTGTCGCGCTAGGCCCGCACATGCGCACCGATCTCTTCGATTTCGACCTGCCCGCCGAGCGCATCGCATTGCGTCCGGCGAGTCCGCGCGACTCCGCGAAGATGCTGGTCGTGGAGAACGGCGCGTTGCGCGACCAGACCATCTCTGACCTGCCGCAATGGCTTAAGCCCGGCGACCAGCTCGTCGTCAACGACACCAAGGTGATCGCGGCGCAGCTGAAGGGCCGCCGCATCGGCCGCGAGACGGAGCCGAAGATCGAAGCGACGCTGATCAAGCGCGTCGACGGCTCGCGCTGGCAGGCGCTGGTGAAGCCGGCAAAGAAGCTTGTTGCCGGCGATCGCATCCGCTTCGGTAATGAAGGCAAGGTCTGCCTGCTCGGCCACCTCGACGCCGACGTCGAGGCCAAGGGGGCAGAGGGTGAGGTGACGCTGTCGTTCTCATTCCACGGCCCGGCACTCGACCAGGCCATCGCCGATCTCGGCAGCCCGCCGCTACCACCCTACATCGCTTCCAAGCGCACGCCTGACGACCAGGATTTTGCGGATTACCAGACCATGTTCGCGGCCAACGAGGGCGCAGTTGCAGCGCCGACCGCGGGTCTGCATTTCACGCCCGCGCTGGAGCAGGCGCTGCGCGCGCGCGACATCGGGATCAACCGCGTGACGCTGCATGTCGGGGCAGGGACCTTCCTGCCGGTCAAGGCCGAGGACACCGAGGGCCACAAGATGCACGCCGAGTGGGGCACCATCTCGGCCGAGGTCGCGGAGCGGCTCAACAGCGCGCGGAAAAATGGCAGGCGGATCGTCGCGGTCGGCACGACGTCATTGCGTCTGCTCGAAAGCGCGGCGAGCGAGGACGGCATGATCCAACCGTTCGCGGCCGAGACCTCGATCTTCATCACGCCGGGTTATCACTTCCGCGCCGTCGATGTCCTGATGACCAATTTTCACCTGCCGAAGTCGACACTGTTCATGCTGGTGTCGGCGTTTTCGGGGTTGGAGACCATGAAGCAGGCCTATGCGCATGCGATCGCGAATGGTTACCGGTTTTATTCGTACGGGGATGCGTGTTTGCTGTTTCCGTCGGTGCCGTAGGCGACCAACGCAAACCCATCGCCGTCACCCCGAGGTGCTCGGCTCTTCGGCGAGCCTCGAAGGGCGACGGCCCGGCTGCTGCATCTCGGCCGCTCATCGAGGCTCACCATGCAGCGCCTGGCGCGGCATGGTTCGCACCTCAGGATGACGGATCGACGGGCGTGCTCCGTTACGCCATCACCCGCTGCGGCAAGAGCTCCGCGATCTGCACCGCGTTCAGCGCCGCGCCCTTGAGCAGCTGGTCCGCCGCCACGAACATCGAGATCGAATGCCCGCTAGCGTCGCTGAGGTCCTTGCGGATGCGGCCGACCAGCACGTCGTCCTGGCCCGAGGCGTCGATCGGCATCGGGAAGTAGTTCTTGGCGCGGTCGTCGACGACCTTCACTCCGGGCGCCTGCGCCATGATGGCGCGGACCTGGTCTTCGGTGATCGGCTGCTCGCATTCGAAGGTGATGGCCTCGCAATGGGCGCGCAGCACCGGTACGCGCACGCAGGTGACGCCGACGGCGATGCTGTCGTCCTCGAAGATCTTGCGGGTCTCCTTGATGACTTTGGTCTCTTCGTCGTTGTAGCCGGTCTCGGGATCGACGGCCGTGTTGTGATTGAAGAGATTGAAGGCGTAGGGGTGCGGCATCACCTTGGGCGTATAGACCTGCCCGTTGAGATTGGCGCGGGTGGACTCGACGAGCTCCTCCATCGCGGCGGCGCCGGCGCCGGAGGCCGCCTGATAGGTCGAGATGATCACGCGCTTGATCCGGTTCTTCTGATGGATCGGCCACAGCGGCACCAGCGCGGTGATCGCGGCGCAGTTCGGGTTCGCAATGATGCCCTTGTGATCGCGGATGCGGTTCGCGTTGATCTCGGGAATCACCAGCGGCACGTTCGGGTCCATGCGGAAGGCGGAGGAATTGTCGACCACGACCGCGCCCGACTTGACCGCGATCGGCGCATACTTCCTGGAGATGCTGCCGCCGGCGGAGAACAGGGCGATATCGACACCTTCGAAAGACCGCTCGGTCAGTTCCTCGATGACGACGTTCTGGCCGCGGAACGACACCGTCTTGCCGGCGGAGCGGGCGCTCGCCAGCGCCTTGAGCTTACTGATGCGAAAGCCGCGCTTGTCCATGGCGGCGATGAATTCGGCGCCCACCGCACCGGTGACGCCGACAATCGCGACGACGGGATCGTTACTCACTTTGTCCTCCGTTGAATTTGCGAATTAGACAACAAAAAAGCCCCGGACCATCGAGGGCGGGGCTTGCCGTAGAGCTGATGCGTTTAAGTCGACGACCTACGTGCGCACGCCTCCCCGGGCCCCTGAGGCCGTGGTGGTTTTGGTCGTGCGTTTGGTGATCGTGAACATGGCGGCGACTTATGCGGGAGAGTCTTGCGTCCGTCAATGGGTTTTCGGCGGGAACGTGGCAGCGCGGGGACCTGTCGCTATTTGGCCCGGGCAGCCGGCGGCTCCAGGATGACCTCCTTGAGGTCGTCGCCGCTGATCACGACGATCGCAAAATTGAGCCGGCCGCGTTCGCGCACCAAGCCGCCGCTGATGGCCTTGCCCGAGGCTGCGCGCTCGGCGACGCGTACGGCGTCGGCGAGGCGGTGCCTGATCGCACCGAGCGCGGCGAGATTGCTGCGGTCCTCGTGGTCGAGCTCAGTGAGGGGGAGGGCGGCCTCCCCGCCGACCAGCTCGCCCGTCGCAGCATTGATGGTGTGGCGCCAGATCCGGTCGTTGTGCAGGGTCTTGACGCGGTAGACCGGCACGCCCGAGGCGCCGTCGAAGCTCACATCCGCCGTCGTGGCGCCGGCATGGCGGGCTTCCGCGATCGCCATGGCCTGGCTGATCGTGATCGACGAGCTGCGGAATCGTTCTATTTCGCGGCTGACCGCCTGGCGGTCCGCTTCAGCATCACCATCTGTCTCGCTGTGAAGCGCGGTCGGCGTGCCCGCAGTCACGATTGCCTGCGCCGGCGCGGTGATGAGCAGCGCGGGCAAGGCGATCGCAAGCAGTTGCGAGGTCCATCGTTTGGCTGTCGTCATGCTCGAAACCCTCGGCCAGCGAGTGTGCCGGATGATCGTAAAGAATTCGCGGCCGGCCTTGGGCATCGGCCGGCCGCGGAGCGCCGCGGCGGGCTATACCCGCCGTGACGATCGAAGCGGTCCGGACCTCTTTGGGGCTGGTGAAAAAGCGATCCGTACCCGGCTTATAACTAAACCATACCGTATCGTTTTATTTTGGTCAACGCTGCCGCGCGGTCCCCTTTGGGGAAAGATCGCAAGCTCACGGAATTGTCAGCGGGAGGAGCGGCGCCGTGGCGTGACTTTGGCGGCGTCCTGGACGCGGTCGGGGGGCCCCAGCGCGCCGGCCAGGAACAGCTTGATCGCCGCGCGCATGCGCTTTTCGGCGGCCTTCAGCTCCAGCGCCGTCCCGAACGTCGCCATGCGGTGGGTGTGACCGACGACGACGTCGAGGAATAC
Source organism: Bradyrhizobium sp. STM 3561 (assembly GCF_045571455.1). NCBI lineage: Bacteria > Pseudomonadati > Pseudomonadota > Alphaproteobacteria > Hyphomicrobiales > Nitrobacteraceae > Bradyrhizobium > Bradyrhizobium sp. STM 3561. Next base: position 2,983,451 of record NZ_CP120695.1, on the reverse strand, counting down.
CTCGGCTGCAATGGTGGTGTCTTCGACATCGAGCGCACCTTGCGCCACCAGATGGTCGAAGAAGCGCGCGGTGGTGGCGACGGCCTTGAGCCAGCCTTCCTCCTTGCCGAGCTTGGCGACGTCGGGGAAGTTGATGGCCTGCGACGTCATCATGCGGCTGAAGGCGACGGCGTCGGGACCGCAGGTGAAGGTCAGCATCTCGCGCCCAATCTCGACCAGCCGCTGCTCGACCGAGATGTTCGAGGCGCTGGAGAGCTGCGTCTCCGCCGCCGCCGAGAGCGGCGCGAGCCAGCGCGCGATCTCGCGCCTCAGCACGGCCGCAAACAGCCCGCGCTTGTCGCCATAGCGGGAATAGACCGTGGGCTTGCTCACCCGCGCGGCTTCCGCGACCGCGTCGAGTGAGGTCGCATCGAAGCCGCGGTCCAGGAACAGGCGGGTGGCGACCTCGATCAGCCGCTGATCACGCTCGATCGCGGCTGACTTCGTCGGCCGGCCGCCGCGCGATTTCGGCACCTCGCGCCGTGGCGCTGCCGGTCTCGTCCTGGTCGCAGTCAATCCCATGCCCAATGATTCCTGCGCGTTTCTGACAGTCGTCTTTGCTCTATAACGCGCAGCAATCGAGGCGTCATCGCGAATCTGGCCGAATTGGCCGTATCGTCAACGGTCTCGATCCGACCCCGTTCCGTCGTGCCGGCTTACGGAAGCGTCGAGGTCCAGGCCCGCCCGGATGCGGCCTTCTCGTATCCGTACTCATACAGCGCCCGCATATAGACGGTATCGAACCCTTCCGACGGCGGCGCCGGGTAATCGCGCGCGATGTAGGAGAGATGGAAGCCCAGTCGGTTGCGCTTGGCGAAATCGTAAGTCGAGAAGATGATCGACCGCGTCTGCGATTGGGTGATCGCCGACAGGCTCCGTGAGGCAACGTCGATGGTGCCATTGGAGACGAGCTCGAAGTTGCGTTCGATCTTCTTGTTGACGAGGATGTAGATGTCCATCTTTGCATTGCCGGGCAGGCGGCTGCTCTGGAACAACAGGGCTTCCGGCAAGGTGAGCACCGGCGCCGTCACGCCGCCGTCGACATGCATCTCCTGAAACCGGCGGCCCTGGCCTTCGGCATCGATCATGATCGGCGGAAACACTAGCGGGATGCTGGCGGAAGCCGCCATCACGTCGCGAAACAGTTTCAAGGCCTCGGGCGTTCCAACAGCGGCGATCTTGCCCATGTCCCAGATCGCGGTCCGCTGGGTGTCGAGATCGGTCGTCACCACCAGTAGCTTCCGGCCTTTCGCGTGCTCGCGCGCGACCTGCGCCATGATTTCCGGACCTACATAGCGCGCCACGAGCTCGCGCAGCCTTGTGTTGCCGAACAGGCCGGATCCGAACAGCACGCGCATGATGCTGGGATCGTTCAGGAGGCTCTCCGCAATGCCGCTGGTATAGACCTCCTTCAGCGTGTCGTCATATTGCGGGCCGAGAAACGCGAAGGGCGCGATCAGGCCGCCGGTGCTGACGCCCGAGACGACCGAGAAGGTGGGGCGGGTCTTGGCCGCGGTCCAGCCGTTGAGCACCCCGACGCCATAGGCGCCATCGGCGCCGCCGCCGGAGAGCGCCAGATAGGTTTTCGTCGCGGCGCTGGTGCCCTTCTCAAAGCTGAATTTCGTGATTGGCTCGTCGGCGTAGCGCCTGAGGCCGTCGATATCCAGCACGCGCGAGACGCTGGCTTCAGCGGCCGTGTAGGGCGTACGCGGCAGGGAGGTGCAGGCGCCGAGCGCAAGGCTGCACATAAGGACCAGCAATTCGACCAGGCTGACACCTCTGCCTGATCCGGTCACGCGAGGAGACGGATGCGTCGGTCGAACACGAAGGATACGGCATTGTCGGTGGCTGGCGATCACGCATCTAGCGCCGCCGGCAAAGTTCACCGCGGCATCTCGTCCAGCCCCCATGACGAAACTATACTGTATCGTTTTGTTCGACAAGAGGGACAAGCAATATCCTCGCGCTGCTTGCTGTCCCGGTCTGAAGCACAAACGGGCCCCGAGCGCGGCCTTGCGGGTTGATCGGCTCCCTCCGACAAGCAATAAGCACCGCCATGAATCCCGACGATGACGTACCCAATCACTTTGAGTTGCTCGCCACCGATGGCGCCGCGCGCACCGGGCGGCTGACCACGCCGCACGGCGTGGTGCGGACCCCGGCCTTCATGCCGGTCGGCACCGCCGGTGCCATGAAGGGCATGCACTGGCGCGAGGTGCGCGATGCCGGCGCCGATATCGTGCTCGGCAACACCTACCATCTGATGCTGCGTCCGAGCGCCGAGCGGATCGCGGCGCTCGGCGGCCTGCAGCGGTTCACCGGCTGGAACGGTCCGATGCTGACCGATTCCGGCGGCTTCCAGGTGATGTCGTTGTCGGATCTGCGCAAAGTCAGCGAGAACGCCGTCACGTTCCGCTCGCATATTGACGGTGCCAAGGTCGAGCTGTCGCCGGAGCGCTCGATCGAGGTGCAGCGTTTGCTCGGCTCCGATATCGCCATGCAGATGGATGAATGCGTGCGGCTGCCGGCCGAGCACGCGGACATCGAGCGCGCCATGCAATTGTCCTTGCGCTGGGCGGAAAGAAGCAAGCGCGCCTTCGAGAGCGCGCCCGCAGGCTACATGCTGTTCGGCATCGTGCAGGGCGGCGACGTGCCGCAGCTTCGCCACGCGAGCGCCAGAGGCCTGGTCGCAGTCGGCTTCCACGGCTATGCGATCGGCGGTCTTGCCGTCGGCGAGCCGCAGGCGGTGATGCTGGCGATGATCGACGAGACCGCACCGCTGCTGCCGAGAGAGCGGCCGCGCTACCTGATGGGCGTCGGCACGCCTGACGACATCCTCGAAGCGGTGAAGCGCGGCATCGACATGTTCGATTGCGTGATGCCGACCCGCAATGGCCGGCACGGCGTCGCGTTCACGCGCTTCGGCCAGGTGAATCTGCGCAATGCGCGCCACGCCGACGATCCGCGCCCGCTCGATGAAGAGAGCTCATGGCCGTCGACGCGCAACTGCGCGCGCGCCTACCTGCACCATCTCGTCAAGGCGGGCGAAACGCTGGGGGCGATGCTGCTGTCCGAAATCAATGTCGCTTACTACCAGTCCCTGATGCGGGGCGTCAGGGACGCGATCGCACACGGAAAGTTCGACGAATTCTATCAGCGCACGCGCGAGGACTGGGCGAGGGGCGACATCGCCCCACGCTAGATCAGTTGCAAGTGAAGCGATGCTTCACGGCGTGCTTGGTCACGAAGCCGTAGCCGCAATTATCGCAGGTCCAGAGATAGCTGATCACGTGGTCCGACACGTAGGCGGATGCTTCGGCGGCGACCATGGAGTCGGCGCAGACAGGGCAGGTGGGCAATTCGCTGCAACGCGGATCGCGGTTGGTCGCGACGGTCGACAACATTTCAGCAACTGCTGACATCGCGGTGACCTCCCTGCTTTGAGACGTAAGTCTAACATAAGCAGAACCAGTTGACGAGATCGCAACACAAATGCGTTGGTTTTCTGATCGCTGCCGCTCACGTGATTTTGCGATGCAGCGTATTTAGCATGTGCCGCATTGTCGCTTGCGTGTCGCCGCAAGCTGTCTGTAACTGCCAGAATGGTCGCGACAGAAGCACAGATCGTCGCCATAGGAGTTCATCATGGACGCATCGTCCACCACGGGTGCAGCGCACCAACCCGGCCGCGGCCGGATCTATGACTCGATCGTCGATGCCTTCGGCAACACGCCCATCGTGCGCTTGCAGCGACTGCCGCGCATGCACGACGTGAACGCGACCATTTTGGCAAAACTTGAATATTTCAATCCCGCGGCAAGCGTGAAGGACCGCATCGGCGCGGCCATGATCATCGCCATGGAGAAGGCGGGCATCGTCAAGCCCGACACCGTGCTGATCGAGCCGACCTCCGGCAATACCGGCATTGCGCTCGCATTCGTGGCGGCTTCGCGCGGCTACCGCCTGAAGCTGGTGATGCCGGAATCGATGTCGATCGAGCGACGCAAGATGCTGGCTTTTCTCGGCGCCGAGCTGGTGCTGACGCCGGCAGCGCAAGGAATGAAGGGCGCGATAGCGGCCGCCGAGGAGCTGTTGAAGACGACGCCGAACTCGGTGATGCCGCAGCAGTTCAAGAACCTCGCCAATCCCGAGGTGCACCGCCGCACCACCGCGGAGGAGATCTGGAACGACACCGGCGGCAACATTGATTTCTTCGTGGCCGGCGTCGGCACCGGCGGCACGATCACCGGCGTCGGCCAGGTGCTCAAGCCGCGCAAGACCTCGCTGCGTGTGGTGGCGGTCGAGCCGGAGGAGAGCCCGGTGCTGTCGGGGGGACAGCATACCCCGCACAAGATCCAAGGGATTGGCGCCGGCTTCGTCCCCGACATCCTCGATCGTTCCGTGATTGACGAGATCGTGAAGATCAACTCGACGACGGCGATCGAGACTACGCGCGCGCTGGCGCGGCATGAGGGCATTCCGGGCGGCATCTCCTCGGGCGCGGCGATCGCGGCCGCGCTGCAGATCGGCAAACGCCCCGAAGCTGCGGGAAAGACGATCCTGGCGATCGTACCGTCCTTCTCCGAGCGCTATCTTTCGACGGCTCTATTCGAGGGAATCTAGGACATGGCAGATCAACCGAGGCGGCCGCGTACGCTTGGCGATGCCAGAACGGAGGCCGAGGCGGCGTTCAAGAAGGTGACGGCGAAGGTCGCCGCGGCGCCGCCCAAGCAAAACGCCGTTCCCGGCATCAAGGAGCAGGTCACGCTCCGCATTGACCAGGACGTGCTGGAGTTCTTCCAGGAGGGCGGTCCCGGCTGGCAGGACCGTATCAACGAGGCGCTGCGGAAAGCGGCGGGGAAGTCGTAGCCAACATCGTCGTCGAGCGCAGCGACGCAATCCAGAATCTTTCCACGGTTGACAGCCTGGATTGCTTCGTCGCAAGGGCTCCTCGCAATGACGGAGCATGCTGCGACGCCGTCGTGCCAACGAAAAGCCCGGCGCGAGCCGGGCTTTTGTGTTGTCAATTTGGCTTCGTTTCAGCGGCGGAACATGCCGCCCATCATGCCGCCGACGACACCGCCGACGAAGGCGGCACCGGCAGCATCGCCGGGGCTGCTGCGTTGAGGGGCCGGCGCCGGCGCGCTGCTGGGAGGCGGAGCGCTGGCGCGCCGGGCCGCCTTCTGGCTGTTGTCGCTCGCAACGGGCGGAGCGGCCACGACCTCCGAGAGCAGGGCCTTGTGCTGGTGCTTGTTGAGGTAGCCGGACGATGGATAGCCGCGCGCTGCCTGCCAGCGCTTGATGACCGCACGGGTCTCGTCGCTGAACACGCCGGTCTGCTTGGTGTCGAAGCCGAGGCCGGTGAGGCGGCGCTGCACGTCGCGGCGCTGGGTCTTGTCGAGGCCGATCTGGTCCTCGGTGAGCTGGGTGGCCTCGTCGGTGAAGGTCGCAGGATCGACGCCGGCGTTGAGCGTACGGGTCGCGGTCGAGGGTCCGCTCTTGATCGCCGCGAGCCGTGCCAGCGCCAGCGCCTTGAACTGACCGTTCGGATAGGCGGAGAGATAGGCGTTGAGCTCCTCCGGCTTGTTGGACTCCTTCACCGAGCGCCAATATTCGAGCTCGACACCGTCCGAGCTCCCGGCCGCCGCCGGCACGACCGCGGAAGCGGTCGGGGCCGCGTTGGCGACCTGGGTCGTCGGGGCTTGGTTGAGATAGACCGAGCCGGTCAGGTTGGTGTGGCCCCAGGGCAGCTGGCTCTTGCGGGTCTCTTCATTGACCTGGGCGCGCACCGCCGTCATCGCCTGCTGGATCTCGACGCCGGGCTTGGTGATGTTGTCGATCAGTGCACGGGTGAACGGGCTGTTGTTGCCCTCCTGGCCGTCGAGCGCGGTCTGGCCCGGGCCGGTCGCGAACGCGATCAGCGTGCCTTCGCCGGACTTCATCTCGGCCAAACCGCTCTGGACGTTGACGCTGCGGGTCGCCGAGTTCGACTTGATCTTGGCGGCGAATGGATTGTCGCGGCAGGCATCGAGGAAGACGAGCTTGACCTTGGCATCGCCCATGGTCTGCTCGAGCGTCAGGTCGATGTTGATGGCGGCCCCCAGCTTGACGTCCATCTCCGATTTGATGTCGGCATCGACAGGCAGGAGATAGTTGGTGCCGCTGACGGCGATGCCGTGCCCGGCATAATAGAACAGCGCGATGTCGGAGCCCTGCGCCTTGCGGCCGAAATCGAGCAGCTTCTCCGTCATCTGGTCGCGGCTGAGGTTGGAGCCTTCGATCACCTCGAAGCCGACATTGCGCAGCGTCGCCGCCATCGCCTTGGCATCGATTGGCGGGTTCGGCAATTGCGCGACGTTCTTGTACGAGCCGTTGCCGACCACGAAGGCGACACGGCGGTCAGCCTTGGCGGCACTGACCGACATGGCCATGCACATCAGCGAAGCGAGGAGGGTGAGATAGCGCATTCTGAAATCCCCAGAATCGAATTGCAGGCAGCAACAAATCGGCAACGAAGCTACACGAAGTGCCCGACTTCGCGCCACCAAAACGGCAGTCCGTTGCACCAACCCGCTGCTGTGTGGCCGAATGTGCACGATGGAGGGACACTCCAACGTGACCCAAATCACACGGCCACTTCGTTTTGTCGCGCGAGGTGGCGCGAGGTTCACTGCGCGCGAGCGGGAACCGGCGAAGCGGGCTTTAAATTCAGGAGATTGCCGAAAAGGATCAGCGCCGCACCGAGTACGGTCCAGGCGTCGAGCCGCTCGGAATACAGCAACCAGCCGGCGGTCGCGGTCAGTGGGACCCGCAGGAAGTCCATGGGAACCACGATCGTCGCGTCGGCGTAGCGCATCGCGCTGGCGAGGCAATAATGCGAGAATGTGCCGCAGATGGCGATCACGCCGACCCAGGCCCAGACATAGACCGATGGCCACGTCCAGACGAACAGCGTCGGAACGAAGCCTGCGACCGATTGCACCACCAGCATCCAGAACAGGATCGAGAGCGCGCTTTCGGTGCGGGTCAGCGATTTGACCAGCGCCATCGAGACGCCAAATCCCATGGCGGCCCCGAGCGCGATGAGCTGGCCCGGATTGATCTCGCCAGTAGCCGGCCGCACGATCACGATCACCCCGACGAGGCCGAGCACAATGGCGGTGATCTTCCATGGCGTCATTCGCTCGGACAGGAAGCTTGCCGCGAGGATGGCCGTCCAGATCGGCATGGTGAACTCGATCGCCACCACCTGGCCGATCGGGATCAGCGTCAGCGCGAAGAACCAGCCGAGCTGGGCGACGTAGTGCACCAAATTGCGCCCGACATGCTGCGGCAGGCGCGATGTCTTGAGCACCTTCAAGCCGCCGGCGCGGGAGATGATCGGCGAGAGCAACAGGAAGCCGACCAGCGACCTCACTTCCATGATCTGAAAGACATTCAGCTCGCGCGTGGTCTCGCGCCCAGCCACCGCCATGATCAGCATCAGCGACAGCCAGCCGGCCATCCACAGTGCAGCCATCGTTTTGGACGGTGTCGTGCTCATTGCGGCGGATGCGAAAGGGTGAAATTCCGAAGGGACGGCCGGTATCGGCGACGTCGCTGCCGTTTGCAACGGCCAAATCTGCGGATGCAGCAATGCAGGTCGGCGTGTTAATGCATCAGCGAACAACGAGAAAAATCGGGAGATCTCGCTCATGCATATCTTGCAGCCGGCCGAATGGAAGAAACCCCGTGGCTTTTCCCATGGCGTCGTGGTTGAGGGGCCGGGCCGGTGGGTGGTTCTGGCCGGCCAAACCGGTGGCGACGAGGCCGGCAATTACGCGCCCGACATGGCTGCGCAGGTCGCGACTGCGCTGAAGCGGATCATCAAGCTCTTGGGCGAGGCCGGCGCGGGCCCCGAGCACATCGTCCGTCTGACCTGGTACCTGACCAGCCGCAGCGAATATGAAGCGGCCGCTGCTGGCATTGGCGCAGCATGGAAGGAAACGCTCGGACGCAATTTCCCGCCCTCGACGCTGCTTTATATTGGCGGTCTCGTGGATGAGCGGGCCAAGGTCGAGATCGAGGTCACGGCGTTCGTGCCGAATGCATAAAAAAGACCCGGCGAGGTCGCCGGGTCGATGGTCTTGAACGTGATCTGGCTCAGCGCGTCATCGCGATGTTGGCGCCGCGGAATTGGCTGTCGGCGCGCATCGTGACGGTCTGCTTGTTGCCGCTCGTTCTCAGCGCGATGTTGGCGTTGAAGCCGGCGGCCGAGGCGACCACCTCGAAGTTTCCGCCACCACCGCGGCCCTCGAGCGAGCCGGAGATGTTGCGGCTGGCTTCGGCCCAGCTGCCGGTGACGGCGCTGCCTTCGGCACGGACATTGGCGGAGAGGTGAAACTTGTATGCGTCGCTGGCACAGGTCAGCGACATCTCCATGGTCGGGCCGATCGGGGCGTACTTGGCCCGGCAGCGGATTCGCTCGGTCGAGCCGTCGTCGAGGACGACAGTACCGCCGCCGCTCCAGGTGCCTGCCATCGGCGCAAACGGGCCTGACTGAGCTTTGCTTTCGGTGTGGGCGATGCCCGCTGCAAACAAAACGGCGGCCGCGATCAGCAGCCGCCGGCTTCCAGCGCGAGTCTCAGTTGGCTTATTGGCGCGATGCTTCCCACCGCCCGCTGCACGGTATGCCTGCAGATGCTCCATTCCACTTCCCCGATCCGGCGTTGCCGTTGAGTTGACCGTTGGCATATGCACCATTGATCGAAACTTTCACAAGTCCCCCGCTGCCGATGGTGCCGGAAACGTTAGCGCCGGGTGCGGTGATCTTGCCATCGGCAACCGTCAGCATGGAGCTAGCGGTCGGTTCGCACGAACCGCTCTTGGTCACGATGGTGACCTGCCAGTTGCCATCATAGGGGTTCTGGGCAAAGGCGGGGGCAGCGAGGGTGCCGGCGAAAACTGAGGCGGCACAAAACACCGCAATGCGACCAAAACGCATGAATTCGTCCTCGAATGTGTCCGATATGCTGACGCTTATTCGGGCGAAATGTGACCGAAATTTGTTGCAATGCCAAAGGCAAAATTGTTCCTGTGGGAACAATGGTTTATTTGCGCTCTTGGTCCCAATTTCCGAAGTGGAATCAAGGTCGCTTCACGTTAAGAGTAAACGTCAGGGCGACTCAGGAAAGGCTTCGGTCAGGAAAGGCTTGGCGCGGAGGTCGCGAACTGCTCGTCCTGAACTTTGGCGGGCAGCGCCTTGTGCACCTTGATGTAGTCGATCACATCGGCGAGCAGCTTGAGCCCGAGGGGCGCCAGCGCACGCTCCCAAAGCTCCCGTGCGGTCTCGCCTTTCTTGACGAAGCACCAGTCCTGGGCGGCGATCGCGCCTGCGTCCATGCGGTCGGCGAGATGGTAGATGGTCCCGCCGGCGATCGGGTCGCCTTCCTTGATGGTCCATTCCACCGCGGCCTTGCCGCGATGGCGTGGCAGCAGTGAGGGGTGATAGCCGATCCCGCCGAACTTGGCGGAGGCGAGCGCGTCCTTGCCGATTCGGGCGTGGCTGTGCGCCGTGATGATCAGATCGGTATCCGGGGCAATCTCGGACGCCACCACCAGTTTCGGATTGGCCTGGACCACGACCTCGATGCCGGCAGCCCTGGCAGTCGCGGCGAGGCGATCTTCGGCATCGGCCACGACGACCCGGACGACCGCGACGCTGTGCTCCCGCAACATGTTGAGGGTGGTCACGCCGAAATGGCGGGAGCCGACGAGGGTAATGCGCATATGTGTCCGATCCGTCTCGCAACTGCGTCATCCTCCCGATAACACGTCCGTATGCCCTGTCACCACCCGCGCGGCATTTGCGTGGGTTATCAACAATGCGCTGGGCGCTGGCTGCGACGAACTCTGGGATTGCGCAGTCGATCGCTCAGCTGATCGCCGGCGGCCTTTGCGCCCATGCATCGCGAAATCATCGGGCGGTAACACGATCTCAACCAGCTTCGTGTATCGACGAATCTGTCGCGGATTTGTATTGCGTACCGCGACACGAAGACGTCCGCCGGCGTGGGCGCGCCGCCGCGCCTTTTCGCCGGGATGGATCTCATGCCGAGTGCAATCGAGCAGATCGTGGACGCCTATGTGCGTCTGAAGAACCGCCGTGGACTCGATGAGCTGATGATGCACAGGCAGCGGCTCGCGGTCGATCTGAAGAGCCGGTCCGGCTATGATTTCAGCCTGCCGATCGGCAAGATCGACGAGGAGATCGCGATCATCGAGGCAGGGCTCAGCCGGCTCAACGCGGAGAATTCCACGGCAATCTAGAGGTCTGCGTCGTTGCGGGGGATCTGAGGCCGATGCATCGTCTTGGTCCGCGCCCGGTTCATGCATGGTTGGGGGCGGCAGTGTCTCAATCGTCGGGTCGTTCCGTGGGACACCATCCCGAGGCTTTGTCCCTGCGATTTGGAGGAGTCGAGCGTCTATCGCTCAGTCGCGCCGGCCGCCGTCAATCACCGTGAACAGCGGTCGCGCCGGAGTCGGCTCGACCAGCAGCTCCTCCACCAGTGCGGTTGCCGCATCGACATATTTGCGGGTCGGCCTGTCGAGAGGGCGCTTGGCCTCGTCGTCGAGCGCGACCTTCGCGGCCTCGACCAGCTTGCGCATGCGTGCCGCATGGTCGTCGCCCGCCGTCAGCGTCGCTCGCGCCAGCGAGCGCAGCACGAACAGCTCGCCCTCGAGGCGGAGCAGACGGTCGTTGAGCCTGGTCAGGACGGCGTTGAGATCGGCCATGGGTTCGACGCGGAGGATCCATCCTGATCTAAAGCGCGATGAGATTTGGATGAATCGTCATCGCGCTTTAGCTTGTTGTTTACGCATGATCTTTCCGGAAAACCGCTTCGCACTTTTCCGGATCATGCTTTAGCGGCGATCGGTGAACGGAATCCAAACGGCGCCGGTGCAATTCGGCCGATCCTGCGAACGCCGTGGACGGCTTACCACTCGACGCCCGCCCAGCGCCTCCCGAACACAGGCGGCCTCGTCTTCACGGCTTGCCAGCCGAAGAAATGATGCTTGCCGGACCAGGCGTGCACCAGGCCGCTACAGATGCCGCATTTGAAGCTGCCGGTGTGGGCCTCGCGGTGCTCCTCTCTGGTCGCGGTGTAGTTCATGCCGCAACCCGCACAGGTGAACTCTTCGATCGTCCAGATGCTGTTGGCCATTGCCCAGAATGTGTTTCGGTGGTCTCGATCCACAGTAGTCAGCAGCGTTTGCAGCAGCGTAAACTGGCGCGGGGAAATCCGGTTAATGGCCATTAGCCAAGCCCGGGTTGGAGGGGAGGCCATCCGCCGCCCATCCATATCAGCCGCCTCGAGCGCTTCGAAGGTCCCGGTCGATGAGCATCTGCACCCGTCTGATGGCGAGCAGCGACAGCCTGCCTTGCACTCGCCCGGAGCGGACCTTGTCCCTGATCGCATAGGTATAGCGCCAAAAGCCGGGCGCGGCGTTTGGCCTCAGAGAGTAACGGATGCCGCGGTGCGTCCCTGCGCGTGCAAGAGGCTCTTCGGGAGGGCGCGTCATCGTCTCGGAATGCGGAATGGCCCCGATCTGTTCCCAATCGGGAGCATGGGCAGTTCCAGTCGCCTTGACGCAGGATGCGTTGCTGGCATAACGGCAGGGCCTCGCAAGCGCCGGAAGTTGCGTTCATGCCGCAAGGAAAGCTGTGCCCGTGAAAAACCTCCGTCAGCTCCTGACGGGAGAGGACGTCATCCAGCTCGTGATCCGGCTCGGCCTGCTCGCCCTGCTGATCATCTGGACCTTCCTGATCATCCGCCCGTTCGTACCGATCCTGGCCTGGAGCGGCGTGCTGGCGGTCGCGTTCTATCCGGCGTTCAGCTGGGTTGCCAAGATCCTCGGCGGCCGGCCCAAGACCGCAGCGGCGATCCTGACCCTGATCACGCTCGGCATCGTCATTGGTCCGGCGACCTGGCTCGGCATCAGCGCGGTGGACGGCGTGCGCGAGCTGGCGCACCAGCTCGGCACCGGCGACCTCGTGCTCCAGTCGGCGCCGGAGCAGCTCAAGGCGTGGCCGCTCGTCGGCCCCTGGCTCTACGATCTCTGGGACCAAGCTTATACCAACGTTCGGGCGGTCGTGCGCGAGGTGGCGCCGTATCTCCAGCCGCTGGCAGGCCCGCTGCTCTCGCTCGCGGGCGATGCCGGCGTGGGCACGCTTCAGTTTCTCGTCTCCGTGTTCGTGGCCGGCTTCCTGTTTCCGCATGGGCCGCGGCTGGTCGCCGCCGGCCGCAGCTTCCTGTTTCGCATCGTGCCGGAACAGAGCGAGCATTTCCTATCGCTTGCGGGCGCGACCATCCGCGCCGTGGCGCAGGGCGTGATCGGCGTCGCGATCGTGCAGGCGCTGCTCGCCGGCATCGGCTTCAAGCTCGCCTCTGTGCCGAGCGCGGGCCTTCTCGCCTTCATCGTGCTGTTGCTCTCGATCGTACAGATCGGTGCTTTCCTCGTGCTGCTGCCGGTGATCATCTGGATCTGGACCGCCAAGGACGTCACCACGGCGCTGCTCCTCACCGTGTTTCTCGTCGTCGTCGGCTTCATCGACACCATGTTGAAGCCGCTGGTCATGGGACGCGGCCTGACCACCCCGACCATCGTGATTTTCGTCGGCGTGATCGGCGGCACGCTCGCCCACGGCATCGTCGGCCTGTTCATCGGCCCGATCGTCCTGTCGGTGGCCTGGGAAATGATGATGGCCTGGATCAGGACCGAGGACCGGGCGGAGGCGGGCAAGGGCTGATCTCGCCCCCGAACGGCGCGGTCTGCCGGCCGTGCCACGCCAGGCCCCCGGTGGCTGGCGTCCTGTGATCAAGGTGTGCCGCGAACTTGTCTGTTCCACTAGACAAGTTACGATTGGCTCGATTCTGTTTTCGATGACGGCAGCAATGGCGAAGTCTTCCAAGCTGGTTGCCGTCAGGCGCGGCAAGGTATTGTTGGTCAGACGCCGGTCCGACGGCCGGTGGATGTTCCCGGGCGGCCGCAAGCGTGCGCGCGAGTCGGAGAAAGACTGCTTGCGGCGGGAGATCAAGGAGGAATTGCCCAAGCTGAAGCTCGGCAGGATCAGCCTCTGGAAGGAAGTCAAGGCGAGGAACAAGCGCTCCGGCCGCAAGATGAGCGACGCGATCTTCCTCACCAAGTCTGCGAAGGGCAGGCTGGCGATCGGCGACAAGAAGGAGATCGATCGCGCCGCCTGGCAGAAGCCCCGCGGCATCCGCCTGACGCCGACCTCGCGCTACATCCGCGACCGCCTGTTCCCGAGGAAGCGGCGGCGGAGCTGAGCTAATCCTCGCGTTCCGCCGATCGCGTCCGCCCAGGGAATGACCTCGACCGCGTCGCGAGCTGCTCCAGAGCCGCGAGCCTGACAGCCTCGGCCTCCCGCATCTCCTTGCGGACCTTGCGCGCATCGCGCATCGCCCGCTTGATGAAGGGATGTTGGGAGTCCTCGGCGAAGAACAGCACCACTTCGCAACTCGGACATTGCCTGGAATAGCCGTCCTGCAACCGCCCGGCGCGATCGCGAAACACGTTCTTGCACCGCGTGCACTGAATCTGGACCGAACTCATGCGCGGACAACAATCACTTTGAAAATGGATCGTCAGCTGATCCGAAATATCTGAAGAAAGCTTGAATGCATTTGCGGCCGGACGCCGGCAGAACGCGCGGCCAACGGCAGAAGACCGGTTGGGACAGTCAGCCAGCCGCTATTGCCTGGCCACCATCGCGTCCAGGCAATGGTTGAGGAAGGCGGTGCGATCCCTGGGCAGTATCTTCTCGAGATCCGCCTTCAGCGCGCATTCACGCTGGCGCAACTGCTCGGCCCGGCGCTTCTCGGCTGCCTCGCGATATTCGGGAGCAACCTTGTTGGGATCGACCAGCGTCTGTGCATGGGCGGGAGCCGTCGCAAGCAGCGCGATGGCGCCGATGAAAATGAATGGTTTCAAATGAGCCTCCGTCAAAGGAGGTATCCTAGCGTGCCGCTTGCGCAAGCCCAAACCGGAAAGCATGCGGTACCCCGTTCCCGATAGGTCGCGCCGGTGGACTTTCTGCCCGACCCCTTGGAACGACTCTGCGCGTCGCGCGTAGATTCTTGGCTCCCGGCCCATCCCCAACCCCAAAAGCCCCCGGGCCGCGAGAAAACCTTCCCCATAAAGGTTGGCGACCTCAGGCCTTCGCACTGAGGTCGTTTGGCGTACGCGTGTGAACCAGTTCACAAGCGCGCGGCGAAACCTCTGCTATGGAGACGTCATTGCTTAACCGCTTCATTTTAAACGAACGCCCCAGCGTGGCTCCAAGCGCTGGGGCTTTTTCGTGCCTGCTACTGCCGGGATCGCGATGGCGTCCCCGGACGTTGCCTGCGAGGGATGCGTTCGCGGGGCAAATCCCATATGCATGGCGGCGAGCTGCCGATTCGAGATGAAGGCGGCTCGCATTCAGTTTGCGACGGTTCAAGACCAGAAGCGGGTTCAAGTGAGGCTTTCCAAAAAGGCAGGGGTGGCCAAGAAGGCGCCGAAGAAGGGCAAAGGATCGCAGCGCGCCACGATCTCATCTTCGTCGCCCCTCGGCATGATGGCCCTCCATCTGCTTGCACAATGGAAGCAGTCTGGACGCAGTGGCATCGTCTTTCTCGCCGAGAGCGAGAACAGGGCGGAGCGGCTGGGCAGCGTCATTCACGCGCTCGACCCGTCCTGCGAGGTGCTGGTGTTTCCGCGATTGAACACGCTGCCGTTCGATCAGCTGGAGCCGTCGCACGAGCTCGCGGGGCGCAGAGCTTCCGTGCTGAGGCGCCTCGCAAGATCCAAGAAACCCCTGTTTCTGGTGTCGACCGCGGAAGCGGTGATGGAGCGCCTGCCGCCGCCGGCGAGCCTGTCGCGCCTGAGCCTGAGCTTGAAGGTGGGCGGCACGTTCTCCGAGCGGGACCTCGAGACTCGCCTCGCGGCCCTGGGATACGATCTCGACGACGAACCGGATTATCCAGGCGGAGCGCTGTTCCACGGTCAGACCTTCGAGATATTTCCCGCGGGCGCACTGGGGCCGTTCCGGATCGAGCATTCGCAGCATGCGATCAGACGGATCGTGGCGTTCGACCCGCATGAGCATCGGATCATCTTCGAGACCAGGGAGCTGCTCGTCGATCCCATGTCGGAGCGGCTCGGCCTTGCCGGCAAAGGCGGCAAGCGCGCGAGCCTGTTCGATTATTGCGCGGGTGCCAAATGGATCGCCGATGCAAGCGTCCCCTCGCACGCCGACGGATGGCTCGACACGATCGAGGAGGCCGCGCCGCGCAGCGAGCGCCAGCGCGAATATCTCGGGCGGCGCGACTGGAAGCAGCTCTCCAAGGGCATGAAGATGCTGCCGCGGACGGCGTCGTTCCAGCCCGTTCCGGAATTTTCGAAGCTGACGTCCTCCAGGAAGGCGCTGCGGGCCTTCGTCGAGGAGACACGCCGGGCCGGATCGCGACTGATCCTCATCGCCGCGCACGAGGACGATCTGCGCGTGATGGAGCGGATGAGCGGCATCAAGACGCAGCGCTGCGAGGACTGGGACGAGGCGACGCGCGGGCGGAACGGCGAGACGGCGCTGCTGGCCGATCTCGATGCAGGCTTCGTCTTGCCAGGAAAGAAGCCTGTGGTCGTGGTGACGGCGTCCGACGTGCTCGGCAGCCGCGCCCATCATCCGCAACCGATGGCGCGCGCCTGGAGCGCGGCCTTCGACCATGCCGATGTGCCCGAGCAGGGTACGGTGGTCGTCCATCTCCAGCGCGGCCTTGCCGTGCTCGACGGCTTGCAGACCGTCAACACCGGCGGCGGCGCCATGCGCGAGATGATCCGCCTGAAGTTCGCGGGCGAAAACGCGGTTCTGGTGCCGCCGCCCGATCTCGCCTTGATGTGGCCTTACGCGACCGAGCTCGGCAAGCTGGCGCTCGACAAGGCGGACGGCAGCACATGGTGGGCGCGTCGTACCGAAGCCGAGCGCGAGATCCAGATCGCCGGCAAGGTGCTCGCCAAGCACATCAGCCAACGCCGCCGGCGGCGCGGCGAAAAGCTGGTGCCGCCGGGATCGACCTACGAGAAGTTCGTCGCGCGCTTCCCTTACTTCACGACGATCGACCAGGCCAAGGCGATCAACGACGTGCTGGACGATCTTGCATCCGGTCATCCGATGGACCGGGTGATCTGCGGCGACGTCGGTTTTGGCAAGACCGAGGTCGCGCTGCGGGCCGCGGCCGCGGTGGTGCTGTCGGGCAAGCAGGTGGCGATCGCGGTGCCGACGACGGTGTTGGCACGGCAGCATGTCGCGACGTTCCAGAAGCGCTTCGCGCCGTTCAGCATCGAGGTGGGCAACCTGTCGCGTGCGACCTCGGGCGCGGAGCTGCGGGAGACCAAGGAGGGACTGCGCCGCGGCCGGATCAAGGTCGTGATCGGCACCCAGGCGCTTACGGGGAAGGACGTGAAGTTCGACGATCTCGGCCTCGTCATCATCGACGAGGAGCAGCATTTTGGCGCGGCGGAGAAAGCAAAGCTCGCCGGCCTCGCCAAGAACGTCCATGTGCTGATGATGAGCGCGACGCCGATCCCGCGGACGCTGGCCGCCGGCCTTGCCGGCTTCCGCGATCTCAGCGTGATCGCTTCGCCCCCGGTGCACCGGCTTCCGGTCGCAACCCGGATCGCGCCGCTGTCGGATGCGGCCATTGCCTCCGCGCTGCTGCGCGAGCAACGCCGCCACGGCCAGAGCTTTTTGATCTGTCCGCGCATCCAGGATCTCGATCCCATGCTGGCGCGGGTGCGAGCGGTGGCGCCTGACCTGCGCATCGTCTGTCTGCACGGCAAACTGCCCGCCGACGAGATCGACGATCGCATGATGAGCTTCGTCGAAGGCGATGCCGACGTCCTGCTCGCGACCAACATCGTCGAGAGCGGCCTCGACATTCCCCGCGCCAACACCATCGTGGTGTGCTGGCCGGAAAAGTTCGGCCTTGCCCAGCTGCACCAGCTGCGCGGACGCGTCGGCCGCGGCGGCATCCGCGCCTTCGCCCATCTCCTGACCGAGACGGAGTCCGGACAGTCCGAGAAGCGGCTCGCCGTGCTCGAGGAGTTCAGCCGGCCGGGCGCCGGCTTTGCCATCAGCGAGCGCGACCTCGATCTCAGGGGCGCAGGCGACCTGTTCTCGGAGCAGCAATCGGGCCATGTCCAGGTGTTCGGGCCCGTGCTCTACAGCCACCTCCTGAAAATGGCTTCGGAGAAGGCCGATGAGGAGCGCGCCGCGGTGTGGGTGCCCGACCTGAACCTGCCGGTCGGGGACATGCTCCCCGAGAGCTACGTGCAGTCCGAGCCCGTGCGGCTCGAGCTCTATGCGCGCGCCGCACGATGCAGCAGCGAGGATGATCTCGACGATCTCGAGGAGGAAACCTCCCGCCGCTTCGGACCTTTGCCGAAGATCGCCCGCGACTTCTTCGCTGCGGCGAAGCTCAGGATCGAGTGCAAGCGACGCGGCATCATCCGGCTCGATGTCGGGCCTGAGGCCGCGGCTGCAACGTTCCTGCCGGGGCGCTTGCGGAAGTCGCGGGGCAAGTCACTGCAACGCGACGGCGATCGCGTCGTTCATCACAGCCCGATGCGCGATGCGCCATTCGAGCGGGTGGAGGAGTTGTTCGAGCTGCTGGATGAGGGGTGAGGGCGCCCGCGCCTTGGCGTCCTCCTTCGACAGCAGCCTGACGTCATCGCCAGCGCGGATCGCGCATTCGAGGTCGCTCACCAGCCGGGCCTTTTCAATTGCCAATTCGTGGCGGGAACCCTGTTACACCGTTATAGTTAATGGGGGCTTGGCGCAGGAGATTGTCCGATGTCCCATGCCATTCCTCCGGTCATTGTCGCGATTATCGCAAGCTCATGTTTGTTGGTCCTGGCGCAAGCAGGCGGCGCAAATGCCGGGTCCGCAGGGGCGGGCATGGGAACGGGGCCGAATACCGCTGGCGGGTCGGCACCTTCTGGAATGGGGACGAGTGCAGGCAATGCGGCTCCCTCAGCGCCCCCGGGGATGGGGACGAAAGATACCGCCACCGGCGGAAATCCGGGCACCAACAGCGAACCGGCCAATCCGAACGTTCAGCCCGCCACGCCCGCGAGGTCGCGGGCGGCAGCCCAGGCCGCGAGAAATGCCGGGGCTGGTCACGCCCAAAATGGCCTGCCCATCGGCGCCATTGGGAGCGGCACGAGCAATGAGGATCAACTGGCCACTGGCTCAACGTCCTCCCAAGACAGATTCCGGCCGGCGACACAGGCTCAAGGAAACACCGGTGCTGGTTCACACGGTCTGTCGGGGAGAGGCTCGAGTCTTTCGGATCAGATCAGTCACCGGCGAGCCGCACGAGCTGGAGACAAGGTGCTGGATGCCAAAGCGCAGGTCGAGCGACGAACGAATGTGTCGCCCAGGCGCGGTTCGAGCCCGATAAAGCCAGGTCTATAGTCTGCGAGCGAAGGGCAAAGGATCGGCGCAATGGATCGTCGCGCTCAACCACAGCCCGATGCGGGAGGCGTGGTTGGAGCGCGTGGAGGAGTTGTTCGAGCTGCTGGATGAGGGGTAGGACGCATCAAAAATGCGAGAACAACCCCATGCACAGTAGCTAAGTGCTTCTGCCATAATGTCTTCCGCATCGCGCAAAAGTCGGTCGCGATCGCTGCACCGGGCCGACACAGCTGTCGGTCTGTGATCAGGATGGGCCCAACGGCGCATGCCGCATTCTCTCGCCCCGGAGTTCCAGCACACAGCAATTGCACCGTCGGGCAAAACAGGGGTATTCTGCCAGCTTCGGAAAATCCGTTTCGACGCGAGCGCAGGGCCGGGGCGACTGCACCATCAGGGTAGCTTCCCGGCTGTCTTCGTCCCTGCATCGCATCAACCCCGTAATCGGCCGGGGTCGCTGAGCCGTCGGCCAGCAGCGTCGCTAACGTGAAATTAATCCGAAATGCTCACAATTTTAGGCAGTTGGAGTTGGGTGCTGCGTACAAGGACTCGTCGCGAGGACGTTCCAGGGGCGGCTTCCTGTTGCTCGCTCACTGGGGTCAATGCACGTGACCACGACCTTCGAAACGCAAAGCTTCGCCGAAGAACTCGACGCGGTAGCACTTGCTGCCGCCGCCGCAGCGCACGAGCCCCCGGCCCTGGAGGCTCCAGCACCGATCAAGCGCTCCAGGCGGAAATCGGTCTTGGCACTCTCGGTATGTGCCCTGGCCATCAACGGCGCCGCGGCCATCTATACGTTGCCGCCCGATTTGCCGCCGCTGAATGTCAGCAGCCTGGCTGAGCTGCTTCCACGCCGCGAAGCGCCCGCGCCGAAGCCGGATCCGGTTGTCGCCGCCTTGAAGGAGATCCAGTCGGCCCAGCAGCAACACACGGCATCGCTGCAGGAGAACAATCAGGCCTTGCAGCAAAATGCAGCTCTGATGCAGCAGGATTCGATGGTGCTGCTGTCCCTGCGACAGAGCATCACGGACGAGCGGGTCGATGTGAAGAAGATATCTTCGCAGCTGTCCACGCTGATCGCGAAGGTCGACTCGCTGCAAAACGCAATGATGTCGGACGTCACGTCCTCCATTCGACGAGCGAATGCCCGCTATGGATTGTCCGCGGCAATGCGGAAGCGCTTGGCTCGGGAGTCCAAGCCCGTAGGGCCCATTTCGGTCGGCGGAGCCCCGCTGAGTGTGCCGGCTGCGACGTCAGCTCCGGAGAGCTGAGGCGCGGGCTCGGCTGCCTCTCCACCAGTGAGGCAGGCTAATCGCATTTGAACCTTCATCAGAAGTCGTGATGCCCGGGCTCGTCGCGCCTGCGCGGCTGAAGCCGTTTCGGCGAGGCGAAGGCCTGGCCATCCACGTTCTTGTGCTGCATGGCAAGGCGCGGATGACCGGGACAAGCCCGGCCATGACGATGTGGAGACTATCCTGCCCAAGCGGCGGCTGTCTCGCTCCGGCAAGCATTTTGAGGCGCGAGCAGGGCGCGGCAGAGTGTGCTCTTGAACCGCATCTCCCCAAGATCGACTCGTTGTCTCCGATCCAGAACACAAAATTGCTGCCGTCTGAATCGCATGCGTGAATGCGAAAGCGACATCTTCGTCAGCGACGAACCGCTTCGTAGCGCCTCGCGATAACTATCGATCCGTTTCATCTCGGATTGCTGATCGACGTTCTGGCGGGCTTAGAAGAATACTGACCTACCTACTGAACGCCAGTGTCCGCGCGGTGGCGTTGCAAGCTTGCAAGTACAAATGCGTCCGCAAGGCGCGCTCCACGGGGACTGTCCGGGAGGACCACGCTGCTCCACGACGCCTACCCCAGCGGAATGCTGTCGACGCGCAGACAGGGGCGGCACTGGAAGGCGTGTACCGCGGGCAGATCGAGGATGGCGGGAAGCGTGGCCAGGAACGTCATCGGCCGTCTGCACTTGCAGCAGATCAGAACGGGCGGCCCGTCTTGCGCTGTACGGATCATCGCCAAAGTGCCCAGGGGTAGGGCACACTACGCGGATGCTGCGGGCAGTTCATCTCGGGGGGACTACGGTGCTCTATCGGAATCTGCCGCTCTTTTGCGACGAAGGGGGTTGAGGATTGGCAGGAAAACCGATCGGATCGCGGCCGCGCTGCAATGTCACCCTAATCAAGAGCGTCAATTGTTGGGCCTTAACCTCCAGCCGTAGTCCTGATGTGAAATCGCGGCGGTGATGTCGGCCTCTTTGTCCGCTGAGAGGCGCCAGGCTGCCACTCCGAAGCACAAGGTCAAGACCAGGGCTGTCGCAAGCAGAAGCATCGAGACGAAATGGCTCACGCGCATCACCCGCAGTTTGAAACTACGAGAGAGCGAACACGAGTTGCCGATTCGGAAAATACAGACGCGCTGACCTAAAGGCCTGATTTCCACATCCGTTCACACAGGACCAAAGGCGCTCACGATCCCGATCGTGATCGGGACCAGCGCGACGATTGTCCATAAGGCTGGCGAACTGGAGGATAAGCCGGCGAAAAAGATCAGGAGACCGAAGCCGACGAGGGCCGCCGAGATGGCATAGGCGAGTGCTTTTTCCATCATTCGATCCACGAGGAATACGGGATGGATTGCGCCTGTAGGACTCACCGCGGGTCGAAACGTTCCTGTGCTCATATTTGAGCCGCATCTGCGGCTCCGAAAGCTGGAGACACGAAATCAGCTGGCGTCCGCGCTCACCTGGCCCGCTGGATTAGCGGCGGCACGCTTTTAGGCCGACGGGGCAGTCCCGGTCTTCCGCTCAAGCATCGCCATTTCAACATGGTCAGCCAGGATCGTGAGGTGGCACGCAAGCCGGTCGAACACTTCGCGCTTGGCGGGATCTGTCGCCAAATCGCGGACCAGGGCGCATTCAGCGGCATCGTTCCGAAGTTCTCAAGCTGGGCCAGATAATCCTTCATCGGTAACTGGCTCCGTCCTCCGCAAGCGGAACTGTACAACCAATGTCCGAAAGCGAACAGAAGCGATTGCCGATTTTTCCTAGTCTTTCGAGGCTTTGGCCTTTCCCAAAGGCCCAAGCACCTCCAGCGGCCCCGGCCTCCACACCCCAAATGCCCCCACGGTCGGGGCCGTCATTGGCGATAGCCCGACCCATCGATCGTATCCCGTAAAGCTGGCCCTCTAAGCGTTCGCGACATTGGGGTCGGTGAGCCGTTTTGCAGCGCAGGCCGCTGCGACCCCTGGACAGCACTTCCAAGCAGGAACTGTACCCTCGCCAGCGCGTTTTCTCGCTTGCATGGTTTTCCCGGTCGGTCGGGCCTTGGGGGCGTCAATGGGCACTTGTGATCGCACCGCTGTCCTAAAGCAGCGTGGGGACGAGCTGGCTTTCGGTCGTTCCGAGCTTGAAGATTTGCGCTCCCGCGTGATCGCGGCCGAGCAAATGCAAGAGCGGCAAAGGCTCGACGGCAAACCGGCCGCAGCAATTCGCAGGAGTGCGAAGTCCAAATCGTCATCGGCAAATCCCGATCGGCCAAAGAAGCGCTTGGCGCGGCCGCCGAACGTCGGACAATGACGTCCGGTCAAGAGTAGGCAATTTCGTCGGCGTTCGAGCGTGGCCGAAAGACTCAACTGGGAAGTGTGCCGGCTGCGAGCGCGGCTCCGGAGAGTTGAAGGCGAGTCAAGCGAAGCACTCAGAAGATATCCGCGCTAAGCTGGACCCGCGCGAACGGTCTCCTTCGCCTCGCTCGACGCGAGCCGCCACCGAGGATGCGCATCCGGCCGCCGTCTATTGCCGTTCTTCGTACTTGTTGCAGCGACCATCGCCCAGTTGCACCCGATTGAGTTCCTGAAATGGCGGATCGCAACGCAGGAGCGTGTACGTCCTGTAGGAAGGCGGGGGGACGCGCCAGCAAAGAGTCTGGCCCGCGGGCACCTGGTACGTTTCCACGCTCGCTATCGTATAGCTGCACGAAGGACTGGGGTCCTTCATCTTCACCTCTGCATTGGCCTGGGTGAGCGAAGCCGCCGCGAGGAGTGCCACCGACAATACACGCATGGTTTCCCTTTCTCCGCACATGTGACCTGCAATGGTGAGTTGGGATGCAGGCGTCGGTACGACAAGACAGCCACCGATGACAAATTTCCAAGAAGCACGATGGTTGAAGCACGATGGTTGCGATGGCCTGACGTGTAACCTTTTACCGTTGAGGCTGCACGAACAAGAGCTCAACCCGTACCACTCGCTGAGAACATCGCTCTGTCTTCGCGCAACGCTTGGCAGCGCCACCGGAGACGTACATTTGAATTGCATTGCTGCTATCAATCTTAACCTCGACTTAAAGGCTCCATCTGATTGCCTTGGTGTGCGTAAAGCAGGATCATTCCGAACGGTCATACGACGCTGTTCGAGAGAGGAGCCTGCCATGACACTGCAGGATGCTTTGGCGGTCTACGTGTATGCTTGGATGAGGGACAAATCTCTCGACGAGGCCCACGAGCAGGTCGTCGACGCGGCGGTGAGGGTCATCGAACAGCAGGCGCGGAAAGCACTGGCAGCGCATTCACAGAGCGACGAAACGGAATAGCGCCGCCGTGTGGTCGCCATATCCGGCGGTGCTGTCGTGCGCAGGGCGGCTCCGCGCCCATCGCTCGCAATCCGGTCCGTCGTTCCAGTGCTTCTGCCGACGGTACGGCCGATCACGATGCTCCACGCAGTGATCAGCAGCCTGCATCGTCCGGATGCGGCTCGATTAAACATTAAGACAATAAGCCAAATTAAATAAATTAAATGCTGGACGTGATTTAAATTTGGATTAGAATGAGAATCACTTGGCGCCGGACGAACGCGTCAAGGACCTCCTAGAAGCGGCCCCATTATCCCGCCCTGCTTGCAGCCAAGGATGTAAGGCCGCTTCTAGGGCAAAGTGTGAGGCAAATCATGCACCTGTCACTAGGTGATTTGTGTCTCGTCTCCGCAGCAACGGGTGCGCTCCTACTGATTGAGATCGGCGTTTTGATCATCGTGGGTTTGATCTGAGCCAATGAAGAAGAGCGTAGGGACGTTCTGCGGGGCAGCTGCATATCAGTTTTCTTTGTAAGCGTGTTCGGCCTCGACGGCGCGGAGCAGGGCGGCAAGGCTGGGATATTCCACGCCATTGCGGACGTAGCGGTTGATGTGCTCGACATAGCTGGCCGATCCGTCAGGCTTGCCGCGCCAGCTGAACAGCAGCACGGCACTGTTGTGCTGGCGCAGTACGTGGCCGGCGCCATTACCGAAATGCTTGCTCATGGCGTGCCGCTTCATGGCCGCACCTCCAACTTCGCCAGCTCCGGCTCGTCCCATTTCCGGAAAGCATCCCGAAGGGAGACGTTCCTATGGTGAGGCGTAATGCCGAGTGCAAGGAAGCTACGGGCAGGACTGCCGAGCTGAGTGGCATATATCTCGGAGCGCTGCGCACGCGCGTAATCGATTTGCCAACACGGTGCCCACATAGAGCTTTTTCAGTGGGCTTGCGATCTAAACTAACTCATTGATCCGGCTTGGTGAGCGCGCTGGGGCTCGAACCCAGGACCCCGTGATTAAAAGTCACGTGCTCTACCGGCTGAGCTACGCGCTCCCATGGCCGCTGATGGCTTTGACGAGATCGCCATCGTGTTCGGACATTCGAGAAGCATGTCTTGCCGCTGCGCTTCAAGTTTGCGTCGCGGGGAAAACCGGCCGTTTCCGGATCATGCTTTCGGTCCGGGCTGTGTAGGGGGATGGGACGCTGAGGTCAATAGCGGGCGTGGTTGCCGAAAGTCTTGGCAGGGACGAAGATTTGCTCGCGGAATCGTTGGCTTAAGCCGGGATTCTCAACCTGATTGGCGGGCCGTCATCCACGCCGGACAGCGAGGATGGACAAGCCGCCCGTCACGTCGGCTCCCGCCGCACCTCGCTCGGCACGGGTTGTGGCGTGCCGACGGGGGTCGGCAGGGCGACCGGGCGCAGGCCGATCAGCTCGGCAGTGCGGATGGCGCTGTCGCGCCAGAACTGGAACGAGTTGATCCGGCTGAGCTCGAGGATGGCGATCGCGACCGCGGCGAGGAACGGCAGGCTTTGCAGCACCAGCACGCCGGCGAAGATGTAGATCTCGGTGATCTGGCGGAAGCTGTTGGAGGCGATCAGCACGCCGGCACCGACCACCAGCAGGGTGCCGATCACGGCCTCCCAGAACGCCTGGAACTCGATCGACATCCTGGACAGGCCGCCTTTGGAGGTGCGGGCGAAGGCGATGTGCTCGGTGATCAGGCCCTGCGCCACCGCGCGCGACACCGTCCACTGCACGCTCATCGCCGCGATCATGGCGCCCAGCATCTGGCCGGGCTTGATCGCGACGCGGGCGCGGTACATCGACAGGAAATGGGCCAGCGAGACGATGAAGGCGCCGATGATCGGCAGCGTCAGGATCTTGTCGGGGATGGCGATGTCGGCAAAGGCGACGATCGGCACCCAGACGAGGTTGAGCAGCGCCACGACGACGCCGAGGCTTTCGGCGCCCAGCCAGTTGAGCCAGCCCAAGCCATATTCGCGCTTCTGGTCGGGCGTCAGCCGACTCGAACCGGGCAGGAAACGGCGCCAGTGCTTCTTGACGATCTGGAGGCCGCCATAGGCCCAGCGGTGCCGCTGCTTCTTGAAGGCCTCGTAGGTGTCGGGCAACAGGCCAGCCCCGTAGCGGGTGTTGGTGTAGTGGGTGGTCCAGCCGAGCTCCTGGATCGCAAGGCCGAGATCGGAATCCTCGCAGATCGTGTCCGACGACCAGCCGCCGGCCATGTCCATCGCGGCGCGGCGGATCAGGCACATGGTGCCGTGCACGATGATGGCGTTGGCCTCGTTGCGCTGGACCATGCCGATGTCGAAGAAGCCGGCATATTCGCCGTTCATGATGTAGTGCATGATCGACAGATCGCCGTCGCGATGCTCCTGCGGCGCCTGCACGAGGCCGACGCGCGGGTCGGCGAATGCCGGCACGAGGTCGTTCAGCCAGTCGGGCTCGACGACATAGTCGGCATCGAGGATGCCGATGATCTCGGCATCCGCCGCGGTCCGATCCATCGCAATGCGCAGCGCGCCGGCCTTGAAACCCTGCACCTTCTCGGCGTTGATGAACTTGAAGCGTTCACCGAGCGCACGGCAATGGTCCTGGATCGGCTGCCAGAAGGCGGGATCCGGCGTGTTGTTGATGATGACCACGCATTCGTAGTTCGGATAGTTCAGCCGCGACAGCGCATCCAGCGTCTGCTTGAGCATGTCGACCGGCTCGAAATAAGCGGGGATGTGGATCGAGACTTTCGGATAGTAATTCTCCGGCACGTTCTCGACCGGCTTGCCCTTGGAGAGCAGCCGCTGCGGCGGCCGGCCGAAGGCGACGGCCGCGATCTCGTCGATGCGCGCCATCGCAATGAGAACAAGGGGAACAAGGAGGATCATGCCGAGCGTCAGCGCGAAGGCCGAGCCGAAGATGAAGTAATGGCTGTTCCAGAACGCGAACACGGTCGCCGCCCAGGCACCGACGCCGTTGGCGGTCGCCGAGAGCAGGAAGGCCTGCTTCGCGGTCGCTTTTTCGATCCGCAGGATCGGCAGTGACAGCAGGACGCCGACCAACAGCGCGATGCCCATCAGCTTCCAATAGTCGGGGTTTTCCACCGGGCCGGTCCAGGCGAATTTCGGCTCGCGGCTGGCATTGAGGATGCCCCAGTAGGGGCCGACGCCGCCTTCGAAGAACTTCCAGGGCTGATCGATGGCTTCGACGATGTTGTATTCCATGCCGATGGCTTCGGCGCGGGTGACGAAGTTGCGCAGGATCAGCGCCTGCTGGAACGGGCCCGGATCGGCGTTACGCAAATTGTAGCCCTGGCTCGGCCAGCCGAACTCGGCGATCACGATGCGCTTGCCCGGGAAAAGGTTGCGCAGGAGGTTGTAGCGGTCGACGGCCTGGTCGACCGCCTGGTCCGAACGGAAGTTTTCCCAGTAGGGCAGAACGTGCGCGGCGATGAAATCGACGTTGGAGGCAAGGTCCGGATTGTCGCGCCAGATATTCCAGATCTCGCCGGTGGTGACGGGCACGCGGACCGAGCCCTTCACCTTCTTGATCATGTCGATGAGGTCTTCGACCTTCTGCTCGCCGCGGTAGATCACCTCGTTGCCGACCACGACGCCGACGACGTTGCTGTTCTTGCGGGCGAGCTCGATGGCGGCCTTGATCTCGCGCTCGTTGCGATCCTTGTCCTTGTCGATCCAGGCGCCGACGGTGACCTTGAGGCCGAACTCGGCGGCGATCGGCGGCACCAGTTCCACGCCGCCCGTGGACGAATACAGGCGGATCGCGCGCGTCATGGTCGACAGCGTCTTCAGGTCGGCGCGGATTTTCTCGACGGTCGGAATGTTGTCGATGTCGGGGTGGGCCGAGCCTTCGAACGGTGCGTAGGACACACTGGGCAGGAGGCCCTTGAAGTCGGGCGCGGGTTTCTGGTCGCGCAGGACTCCCCACAGACCAGCGTGAAGCGCGGACACAAGCAACAGAACGGCGGCGACAACGCGCATCGCGGCTAAACCAAAAGGGGCTGAGGTGGCAGGGAAGCGGATCCGACCCCGAGATCCGACCGTGTCCCCGGCAAAGGGAGCATACCTCTGCCGCGCGGTTTCACAACTGTCATGGCCTCATGTCCTTATGAGGGCATGGTCTTTTCGAACGACGCGCGGCAGTGCCAACCGCGTCTATGGCTGATCGTTCCTGAACGGCAGGTGAAACGACCCTCGTCTATTTCTGCGGCGCCGGCGTCGGACTTGCTGCAGGCGAGGGGCTCGCGGCCGGCTGCGGTGCCGGCGAATTGCCGGCTGCCGGTGCCGCCGGCTGAGAGGCCGTGGCCGCCGCCTGCTGCGGCTGGGCGGCCGGATTGATCCAGCACGCGTGCACGCGGCTGTCCAGCGTTTCGGCGACCTTGGGGTCGATCTGCCCGCCGAATCGGGTCAGGCAGCGGAACGCGGCCTGGATGTGGCCGCCCGGGCAGCCGAAACGGTCGTAGAGGTCGAGATGGCGAAACGCGGTGTCCAGATCATCCCGCCACATCAGCCGCACCACGCGCCGGCCGAGCCAGACGCATTCGGGGTTGCCGGCCGGGCCGTTGATGACCTGGGCCGCTTCGGCGAATTCGTCGGTGCGGCGCTGGTTCTGGGCGGCATCCTTGGCGGCGGCGTCGGCGGGCTGGGCAGCCGCCTTGCCCTGGTCAGGGGTGGGTGTGCCGCTCTGGGCGGAGACGCCGCCAAGACCGGCGAGAAGGAGAAGGGAGGAGACGGCCAAGGTGGCGGCGAACTGCCGCAGGACCGCATTTCGTGACTCGAACACCCGTTGCCGCATGAATTCCCCAATGTATCCGCTGGCCGTCCGCATCAGATCCCGCGGACGCGCCGGTGATGGCGTCCAAATGGGTCTCCAATGCGGCGGAAAAGTCTTTGCGAGTCCATGACCTGTATTTCGAATTTTGTCCAGCAAAGTCACAATCCTAGAGCACGGTCGAACGGCCGCAGCGAGATTCCTTTTGGGGGAGGGCGGATCCGCAGAGTGGATCGGCATTTGGACCACCCCCTTGGCAGATGGCGTGCGAGCAGGTAATCGACGGACCCTTCGCGGAGGACGGAACCGATTTCTCTTCGTACGCCACTGGCGCTTCTGCTCGTTTCGTTGGGTGCCATCGCTGCCGTGTGGTGGTGGCTTGCCACGCCGATCACACTCGCGCGCGCCCCGATCGATCCCGCCGACAAGGTCCAATGCGTCTCCTACGCGCCGTTCCGCGGCGAGCAGTCGCCGCTGGACGCATGGACTCATATCGAAGCCGACCAGATCGAGCAGGACCTGCGCCAGCTCAAGCAAATCACCGACTGCGTTCGCACCTATTCGATGGAGAACGGGCTCGATCAGGTTCCGGCGATCGCCGCCAAGATCGGCGGGTTGAAAGTGCTCCAGGGCATCTGGCTCTCCAGCAACCGCACCAAGAATTTCGAACAGGCCGGGCTCGCCATTCGCCTCACCAAGCAATTCCCCGACGTCATCACCGCGGTCATCGTCGGCAACGAGGTGCTGCTGCGCGGTGAGATGACGACGGCGGATCTCGTCTCGATCATCCGCCTGGTGAAGACGCAGGTCAGCGTGCCCGTGACCTATGCCGACGTCTGGGAATACTGGCTGAGGAATCGCGAGGTCTCCGACGCCGTCGACTTCGTCACCATCCACATCCTGCCTTATTGGGAGGATTTCCCCGTGAGGGCGAAATTCGCCTCCGCCCATGTCGAGGCGATCCGCGAGCGCATGGCGGTGGCGTTCCCCGGCAAGGAGATCCTGATCGGCGAAACCGGCTGGCCGAGCGAGGGCCGCATGCGCGACGGCGCGCTGCCGTCGCGAACCAACCAGGCGCGTGTCGTCTCGGAAATCCTGAGCCTTGCCAAGGCGCAGAAGTTTCGCGTCAATCTGATCGAATCCTACGACCAGCCGTGGAAGCGCAGGCTGGAAGGCACGGTCGGCGGCTATTGGGGCCTGTATGACTCGGTGCGCCGGAGCCTGAAATATCCGCCGGGAGAGCCGATCAGCAATTTCCCGTACTGGAAATGGTACATGGGCGCGGGCATGGGCCTTTCCGTGCTGGTGTTCGCCGTCGCACTGATCACGCTGCGCCGGAGGCCGTGGACGCCACGCTTCTCGTCCTGGCTCGGCGTCGGCATCTCGGCGACGACTGCCGGCATCCTGCTCGGGATCGGCGCCGACAAGATGTATTACGAGAGCTACGGGATCGGCGGCTGGCTGCTCTGGGGCGCGCTGTTGCTTGCCGGCATCCTGTCGCCGATCTTCTGTGCGCAGGCGATGGTGATCGGCCGCAGCCTTCCGACCTTCCTCGATCTGCTCGGCCCGCGCGAGGGCCGGAAATGGTCGAAGCTCACCGCGGTACTCGGCCTCACGCTCGCGGCGACGGCGGTGATCGCGGCAGCGACCGCGCTCGGCTTCGTGTTCGACCCGCGCTACAAGGATTTTCCCTACGCTTCGCTGACGATGGCGGTGGTGCCGTTCGCGCTTTTGATGCTGAACCGGCCGCAGATCGGCCAGCGTCCGATCGCGGAAGCCGCGTTCGCGGGCGTGCTGGCGTTGTCGGCCGCGTATGTGCTGGTCAACGAAGGCCGTGACAATTGGCAGTCGCTGTGGACCTGCGCGATCTATCTCTTGTTCGCTCTCACGCTGTGGCGGGCGCGGGCCGAGCAAATCCAAGAATGAAGAGGCCGATCGCCAGGCCCGACAGCACGACATTGTAGAGCACGATGCCGAGACCGGCGGCGACGATGCCGACGGTGAGCAGAACGATCGACGGTCGCATCAGGTTCAGCGTCGCCACCACCAGCGCGACGATCCCGAACACCGAATTCTTGAACAGCACGGTCGCAACCGAACGCCCCTTGCAGATCAGCGTCTGAAGGCCGGCGTCGCAGGCAAGCGCGACCTGCGACAGCTCGATCGCGAGATAGCGCAGATAAAGCGCATAGCCGACGGAGACGAAGCCGACGACGATCAGGAACTGCACCTGGTAGGGCGTGAGGCGGAAGGGCTTTTTGGTCATGGCGGCAATATGGTCGGGATGGCGCGGGCAGGCAACAGGGCAGGCCGAAGTTTCTGTTCGATGCGCGGGCTACAATCCCTTTGACCGATCATCTTGCGGCGCGCGCCATGCGCTCGGATAAGGCAACGGCGCCGACCAGGTCGGCGCCGTCCGGCGGATGCCGCGAGAACAGCTGCCGTTGCGATGATGAATGTCTTCACCTGTGTCTTCCTTGGTCATGGAGGCGGGCACGAGCGATTTCGCATGTCGGCCGCTTCGGTTCGCGACCGGGACAACTTGGCAATCGGCGGCTGGTTTCCCTGACGGACTGAGAATTGAGTCCGCCTGCGCGCGCGACAGGATACCGTCATTCAGCGTGCGTTCAGGTGGAAGCGGAGTCCATCCTAGCGCCTGAAGAACGACGACAGCGTCGATCCTGTGGATGCTGACGCCGCCTCCGGTTTCGCCGGCGCCGGCGCAGGCTGCGCCGCGGGAGCGGGCGCGGGCTCCTCGTGCTTCGAGCGTTTTGAGGAATAGCTGCGGCGGCGCTGCGGCTTCTCGGGCTTTGCGCTCGGCGGGGGCGCGGTTTCGGCTTGCGGGACCGCGTCCTGGTTCTTCTCCGAACTCTTCTCTTGAACCCTGTCTTGAGTTTTCTCTTGCGCTTTTTCTTGCCCTTTTTCTTGCGCTTTTTCTTGCGCTTTGTCCTGACCGCCACGCATCGACAGGCGCTGGCCGTCGAATATGGTGGTCTCGCAGTGGCGGTCGCTCTCGGCGAGGCCGGCGCAGAATTTTGCCGCGACGGCGGCGTTGACCAGGGGGCCGGCCCCCAAGCGGAGCTGCATGCCGAGGCCGGTGGTGCCTTCCTTGATCATGATGATCGGCCGCAGCGCGGCGATCTCGGGATTGGACTTGGTCAGGCTGCGCCAGAGCGCGCGCAGGCCGTCGATCGAGTTGGCGCCGCCGAGATCGATCGCAAAGCGCGTCTGCTGAACCGCGATCGCTGCGGATTCGCTCTCGGCTGCGTCCGGCGGCTTGGTTGCTGCCGCGACGACCTCAGCCGCGCCGGACGCCGGCTCGGCCTTCTTCTCAGCGGGCTTTTCAGCTGCCTCGGGTTGAACCAGTTTCGATGCGGCCGGATCCGGCGGCGCCATGAGCGACTTGGACGGCACCAGGGGAATGGTCGGCAGCGCGGAGTTCATTGCCGGCGTCTGTTGCACGAGCGAGGCGGCGGCCGCGGTCTGCGGCGGTGGGCTCGCCAGCTCTTTCAACGTTTCCTTCGCAGTGTCCTTCTGAGAATCCTTGGCGGCTTCGGTGCGCGGCTTCTCGCCCGCCGGTGTCGGAGTCGAGGCGACCGGCGCGACGCTGGGTGCTGGCGCTGCGTCCTGCGGCTTCAGGCCCAGCGGCGTGGCGGTTTGCTTGGCAATGGCGCCGGTGACGGAATCGAGCCCTTGCTCGAGGACGGTGACGCGCGAATACAGGCGGTCGCGGTCGCTGTTCAGCGTCTCGATGGCAGCGGCGAGTCGGCGCGCCTCGTTCTGGCTCTCCTTCGTCAGCATCTGGAGCCGGTCGGCCTGGCGCGCGAGATCGACGGACGCAACCTGGTCGCGTCGCCAGCCGAGCTGGGCCTGGTTGGCCATCACGGCAAGGACGACGGCGCCCACGGCCGCCACGCCCCACGAGCCCAGCCGCCACATCATGCGCCGGTCGAGCGCGTTTTCCTCGGCCAGAAGTCCGGAGAACAGCCCGCCGGTCTCCTTGGTGCCGAAGGCATCCGCCAGTGGGTCGGAATCCTTTGCCATGAATATTAAGCGCCCAGCCCTGTCCGGCTTCCCCGAATCAATCAGGGAACATTAACAGGAAAAGCGCGCCGCACTTGAATTCCGGGCGTTTGCGGGGGTAGCAAGGCGATAGCTTCTGAGGGCCTCGCTGCCCGTCGCGCCAATTGATTCGGCACTATCTGTCAGGATTTCGATGACCGCCCGTTCCAGTCTCACGATCGTGCTCGCCGCCGGCGAAGGCACGCGCATGCGATCGAGCCTGCCGAAGGTGCTGCATCCCGTGGCTTCTCGGACGCTGCTCGCCCATGTGCTCGCTGCGGCGCCCAAAGAAACCGGCAGCTCGCTGGCGGTGGTGGTCGGCCCCGATCATCAGGCAGTCGTGGAGGAGGCAAAGCGCATCCGCCCCGACGCGCTCACCTTCGTGCAGGGCGAACGCCTTGGCACCGCGCATGCGGTGCTGGCGGCGCGGGAGGCAATCGCGCGAGGCGCGGATGATCTCCTCATTGCCTTCGGCGACACGCCGCTGATCTCGGCCGAGACCTTTGCGCGGCTGCGCGCGCCGCTCGCAAGGGGCGCCGCAATCGCCGCGCTCGGCTTCCGCGCCGCCGATCCCACCGGTTATGGCCGCTTCATCGTCGAGGGCGAGCGTTTGGTCGCGATCCGCGAGCAGGCCGACGCCAGCGCAGAGGAGCGCAAGATCGAGCTGTGCAACGCCGGCGTGATGGCGATCGATGGGCGCCGGGCGCTCGACATCCTCGGACAGATCGGTAATGCCAATTCCAAGGGCGAATATTATCTGACGGACGCGGTCGAAATCGTCCGCAAGCAGGGATGGGAGGCCGTGGTGATCGAGACCAGCGAGGACGAGGTGCGCGGCATCAACACCAAGGCACAGCTTGCCGAAGCAGAAAACGTGATGCAGGCGCGATTGCGCAAAGCGGCGATGGAGGCCGGCGTGACGCTGATCGCGCCGGAGACGGTGTATCTGTCCGCCGATACCGTGTTCGGCAAGGACGTGACCATCGAGCCGTTCGTGGTAATCGGCCCCGGCGTGTCGATCGCGGACGGCACGGTGATCCATTCGTTCTCGCATATCGTCGAGACCAAGCTCGGCAAGAAGGTGTCGATCGGCCCCTATGCGCGGCTGCGGCCCGGCACCTCGCTCGGCGACGGCGCTCGCATCGGCAATTTCGTGGAGACGAAGGCGGCGACGCTGGAGGCCGGCGTCAAGGTCAACCATCTCTCCTACATCGGCGACGCCACCGTCGGCGCCAATTCCAACATCGGCGCCGGCACCATCACCTGCAACTATGACGGATTCAAAAAGCACAAGACGGTGATCGGGCAGGGCGCCTTCGTCGGCACCAACTCCTCGCTGGTCGCACCGGTGACAATCGGCAACGGCGCCTATATCGGCTCGGGCTCCGTGATCACGAAGGATGTACCCGACGACGCGATGGCGCTGGAGCGCAACCAGCAGACCATCCGCGAAGGCGGCGCCGCTCGCTATCGCGAGATGAAGACCGGCGGCAAGAAGCCGGAGAAATGAGCGGCGCTTCTATTGTGTCGCAGCATACTCCGATCTCATCCTGAGGGTCCGCAGGAAGCGGGCGTCTCGAAGGATGGCCGCGAGCGAGATGCGGGCCTTCATGATTCGAGACGCGCTTCGCGCTCCTCACCTTGGGGGTCTTCTTATGCCGCCTTATTCGTCGTCGGCGAATTCGGAGAAGATGGCGCGGGTCAGGCGCCAGCCGCGGGGCTTGGCGCGCTTGGCCGGTTCGCCTCGCACATGCTTGACGAAGACCGGCTTGCTTTCCTTGCCGCGCTGGGGCGGCGGCCAATGCGCAAGGTGCGTGCCCGTTGTCTCGCTGGCGCGCAGATACATCGACGACAGACCCTTGCGGTCGGACGAGCCTTTCATGGGCTTGTTCTCCTGACTGGAATCGTTGGTCAAACATGTTGACAACGAGTTAACGCGCGCGGTTTAAGGCCTGCCAATTCGACGCAGGCGAAGTAGGGGGCGCGGGCCCCGTGCTGTCTCAATCAGCAATAATTATTGAGTTTCCGGTTACTTGGGAACTTCGCTAAAAATCGAGCGCGTCGTTTAGGCGATTTTTCGACGGATTTGGGGGATAGTGATCCGCATGTGCGGAATTGTCGGCATTCTCGGTCGCGAAGCGGTTGCAGAGCAACTGGTGGATTCGCTCAAACGTCTCGAATATCGCGGTTACGATTCCGCGGGCGTTGCCACGCTCGAGGGCAAGCACTTGGAGCGTCGCCGCGCCGAGGGCAAGCTGAAGAATCTGGAGAAGCGGCTCGAGGCCGAGCCGCTCAAGGGCACCACCGGCATCGGGCATACCCGCTGGGCCACCCACGGCAAGCCGACCGTCAACAACGCCCATCCGCACGCGACCGAGCATGTCGCCGTGGTGCACAACGGCATCATCGAGAATTTTCGCGAGCTGCGCGAGGAGCTCGAGGCGAAGGGCACGGTGTTCCACACCGAGACCGACACCGAGATCGTGCTGCATCTTGTCGACGATCTGCTGGCGCGCGGCAACAAGCCGGTGGAAGCCGTCAAGCTGACGCTGGCGCGCCTACGCGGCGCCTTCGCGCTCGGCTTCATCTTCGCCGGCGACAATGACCTCATGATCGGTGCCCGCAACGGACCGCCGCTGGCGATCGGTTACGGCGACGGCGAGATGTATCTCGGCTCCGATGCCATCGCGCTCGGGCCGTTCACCGATACGATCAGCTATCTCGAGGACGGCGACTGGGTCGTGCTGACCCGCAAGAGCGCAACGATCTTCGACAAGGACGGCTACACCGTCCAGCGCGATAAGATCAGGCACGCCGCCTCGACTTCGCTGGTCGACAAGGCCAACTATCGCCACTTCATGGCGAAGGAGATCCACGAGCAGCCGGAAGTGGTCGGCCACACGCTGGCACGCTACGTCGATATGGCGACCGAGCGCGTCGCGCTGCCGGTCAAGCTCCCCTTCGACTTCAAGAACATCCAGCGCATCAACATCACGGCGTGCGGCACCGCGAGCTATGCCGGTTTCGTCGCAAAATACTGGTTCGAGCGCTTCGCGCGTGTGCCGGTCGAGGTCGACGTCGCCTCCGAATTCCGCTACCGCGAGACGCCCTTGCGCAAGGGCGACCTCGCCATCTTCATCTCGCAATCGGGCGAGACCGCCGACACCCTGGCGGCGCTGCGCTATGCCAAGGCCGAGGGCGTGCACACGATCGCCGTCGTCAACGTGCCGACCTCGACGATCGCGCGCGAGAGCGAAATCGTGCTGCCGACGCTGGCCGGTCCCGAGATCGGCGTTGCTTCAACCAAGGCCTTCACCTGTCAGCTCATGGTGCTGGCAAACCTTGCGATCGCGGCAGGCAAGGCCCGTGGCAAATTGTCCGAGGAGGACGAGACCGAGCTGGTCCATGGCCTCGTCGAGGTCCCGCGCCTGATGGCAGACGCGCTCACCACCGAGCTCCAGATCGAGAAGCTCGCCCACCGGATCGCCAAGTCGCGCGACGTGCTCTATCTCGGTCGCGGCACCAGCTTCCCGCTGGCGCTCGAAGGCGCGCTGAAGCTGAAGGAGATCTCCTACATTCATGCCGAAGGCTATGCCGCCGGGGAGCTCAAGCACGGGCCGATCGCGCTGATCGACGAGACCATGCCGGTCGTCGTCATCGCACCCCACGACCGCGTGTTCGAGAAGACCGTTTCCAACATGCAGGAAGTCGCCGCGCGCGGCGGCAACATCATCCTGATGACCGACGCCAAGGGCGCAGCGGAGGCGACCGTCGAGTCCCTCGTCACCATCGTCATGCCCGATATGGCAGCGGCCTTCACGCCGATGGTCTATGCCGTCCCCGTGCAGCTGCTCGCCTATCACACGGCTGTCGTGATGGGGACCGATGTCGACCAGCCGCGCAACCTCGCGAAATCAGTGACTGTGGAGTAGGCAGACGGGATATCGGTCAGTCGCAGTCTTCCAAAACCTGCTAGAAGACCCTAGCTTGTTTGAAGCGACCGACCTGGAACCCGAATGACCCCCCGCGACGACGCGCCTGCGCCTCTTGACCCCGTTCCGGAACCGCATACCGGCCTGATGGGCCGCTTCCGCAACTATTTTCTCACCGGCCTCGTGGTGACGGGACCGATCGCGATCACCCTCTATCTGGTCTGGTGGTTCGTCACCTGGGTCGATGGCGTGGTGCGGCCGTTCGTGCCGCTGGCCTATCGGCCGGAAACCTATCTGCCCTATGGCGTCCCCGGCTGGGGGCTGATTGTCGCATTCTTCACGCTGACGCTGGTCGGCTTCCTCGCGGCCAATTTGATCGGCCGCACGCTGGTGGATGTCGGCGAGACCTTCCTGGGCCGGATCCCTGCGGTGCGTGCCATTTACCGCGGCCTGAAGCAGGTGTTCGAGACGCTGTTCTCGGGCAAAGGCTCGAGCTTCCGCAAAGTCGGCCTCGTCGAATTTCCCTCGCCGGGCATGTGGTCGATCGTGCTGATCTCGCAATCGCCGAACGAGGACATCGCACGCAACCTGCCGGGACAGGAGGAGCACGTCTCGGTGTTCCTGCCGTGCTCGCCAAACCCGACCACCGGTTTCTTCTTCTATGTTCCGAAGAGCAAGATCATCGAGGTCGACCTCAGCGCCGAGGATGCCGCGACGCTGATCATGTCGGCCGGCGTGGTGCAGCCGGGCTCGGCACCCGATCCGAAGAAGGCGGCGGCGCTTGCCGGCGTGGCGAACGCCGCGCGTATTGCCAATGCCTCCAAGCTCCAACCCGAGCCTGCGAAGGCGGAGTAGGGCCATTCCGTCGCGGGATGGCCACGACCACGCGGCCGCATTCGGCCTCTGCTATTCTCGGGTTGAGCCGAGCGTGCCGCTCGGAAGTCGACCTGGAGTGCACGATGTCCAAAACCATTGCGATCCTCGCCCCCGGTGCCATGGGCAGTGCCGTGGCCCGCCGGCTCAGCGAAAACGGCGCACGCGTGCTGACGTCGCTGAAGGGCCGGAGCGAGGCGACGCTGAAACGGGCGGCAGACGCCGGCATGGTCGGCGCCGAGGACGATGAGATTGCGGACGCCGACGTCATCCTCTCGATCGTGCCGCCGGGCGAAGCCGTCGCGCTGGCCGAACGCCTTGCGTCGCTGATCGTCCGGCGTGCGAAGAAGCCGGTCGTGGTCGACTGCAACGCGGTCAACGTCGATACCGTGCAGCGGATCGAGGAGATCATCGGCTCGGCCCAGGCGCCCTTCGTCGATGCCGGCATCATCGGCTTTCCGCCGCAGCGAGGTGGCAAGAGCCCGGCCTTCTACATGTCGGGCGAGCACGCCAAGGACGTCGCCGTGCTGAAGGATCTCGG
Source organism: Bradyrhizobium sp. STM 3561 (assembly GCF_045571455.1). NCBI lineage: Bacteria > Pseudomonadati > Pseudomonadota > Alphaproteobacteria > Hyphomicrobiales > Nitrobacteraceae > Bradyrhizobium > Bradyrhizobium sp. STM 3561. Next base: position 2,946,114 of record NZ_CP120695.1, on the reverse strand, counting down.
CCTCGACGTGCGGATCGTCGAAGGCCCGGTGGGCGCGGCCTCTGCGCTCAAGATGTCCTACGCCGGCATCGTCAAGGGCCTCGCCGGCATCGGCTCGGCCATGGTGATTGCGGCGACGAAAGCAGGCGCCGCGGATGCGCTCCGCGACGAACTCGCGCAGAGCCAGCCCGCGATTTTGGCGCGGCTCGAAGTCGCGCTGCCGGATATGATCCCGAAGGCCTATCGCTGGGTCGCCGAGATGCGGGAGATTTCCGGATTCCTAGGCCCGGAACATCCGGCGGGCCTGATCTATGAGGGCTTTGCGAGGTGGTTCGAGCACCTCGCGGAGGATGCGAAGGGGGAGGCGGCGGATGCGGAGCTGATGAAGGCGTTTGCGGCGAGCATCGCTCGGAAGAAGACCTAGTCGTCAGGAGCTGCCGAAACCGACTCCAGAAAGCCTTGGACGTCCCGGTCGCGTTTCAAGCGTGCGACGTGTGCCGAACTCCACCCACATCGTCATTGCGATCGAAGCGAAGTGGCGGCTTACGAAGTCGGGCGGCAAAGAGCCATGCCTTGCCCATAGTCCGCCAACCCGACCAAAACACGCACCTATCACCCCGAGGGTTCATGACTAAGGAAATCGGAGTTCATTGGATTTGCCAAGCGTGTCGCCAAGCACCGGCTGTTGAAGACGTTCGCGACGATGATCCCCGGCAGCCGTATAGTCTATGTCACGAATGTGCGGATCGTCTCCGACACTATGCACTCCGGCCCATCGAGTGGTTCAACCTTGCTGCCTTGCATAGTTGGACCAAATTCCTGCTGCATGACGATTTCTATGATCAGGACGGACGAGCCTGCCAACCGGACGTGGAAGAGGACGTACCCGAGGAGAAGCATGCGCCCACACTGGAAATGTGCGCCGGATCGCTTGAGCGCCTGATCGATTTCTGCGTCACGCGGTGGCATCTCGGAAAGGAGGAACTTGAAGCGTTCAGGCCATTCGCCACCAGCACGATTCTCGCGGCGATTGAGGATCGCGCGGAGGCGGGCAATCGGCAAGTGTGGGAGACGATGGTCCAACTGTGCGCGAATGTCGTCGGCAGCCCGGCTGCACCATGGGTGCGCGCGCAATTCAACAGAGCTGGGCGTGATGGACCGCTGTTCGTCTGGGCCGAGGCGGCCGCAAAGTGCTTGCCGGCTCCCGAGGGACTTCATCAGACGATCCACGCCTTACAAGCGGTCCACGGCCGAGATCTGGAGAAACAAATGTCAGCCTTGTCGTGGTTTCGCGCGCCCGTTGTGCTGGATTGGATCGAGAGCCATGTCCCGCGCCAGGATGTCACTGCGTCCTGGGGGCAGCTTGCATCCCTTTCCGATCTTCATTGGAGCCGAGTTCAGAGTTGGCTTGAGAGCGGCCGTCCGCTCAGTCTTGTAGCGCTGGATGCGCTGGCAAGCTGTATTCCACGACAAGGCCAAGCGAGGATTTTGACTATACTTGATCCCAAGCTGAAGGGGTGTGGGGATCGATCAGCAATTGGACATGCTCTGCGCGCCTATGAGGCCGAAGACAGCGCGCCTCGCGTCGCAACGAAGTGTAGCTTTATCATCCAGCACTTGGATGAACTGCGCGCCGAGTAAAGATTGTTTGGGGAACGCCGTACTAACCCGCCCCGATCAACGGGATCGCCTCGTCGCGTTCATAAAGATACAGCAAGCACCGCAGCGCCTCGCCGCGCTCGCCTTTTAGCTTCGGATCATCCTTCAGGATGCGCAACGCCTCGTCGCGGGCCTGGGAGATGAGCTGGCCGTGCACCTCAGGGCGCGCGATGCGGTAGCCGGGCAGACCGCTCTGGCGCACGCCCAGCACATCGCCTTCGCCGCGCAGCTTCAGGTCCTCCTCGGCGATGCGGAAGCCGTCGGTGGTCTCGCGAATCACTTTCAGCCGCGCCTTCGACATCTCGCCGAGCGGCTCATCGTAGAGCAGGATGCAGGTCGAGGCTTCCGAGCCGCGCCCGATGCGGCCGCGCAGCTGGTGCAGCTGGGCGAGGCCAAAGCGCTCGGCATTCTCGATCACCATGATGGTCGCGGCCGGGACGTCGACGCCGACCTCGACCACGGTGGTGGCGACCAGGAGCCCGATCTCATGCGCAGCGAACCGGCCCATCACACGGTCCTTTTCCGTGCCTTTCATCTGGCCGTGGACGAGCCCGACACGTTCGCCGAAGCGTTTTTGCAGGCTCTCGAATCGTTTGGTCGCATTGGTCAAGTGCTCGGTGCCTTCGGCCTCGGATTCGTCGACCAGCGGGCAGATCCAGTAGACCAGCTTGCCGGCTTCGAGCGCGCGGCCGACACCCTCCATGACCTCGCTGATGCGGCTCATCGGCACCGCGCGGGTGTCGATCGGCTGGCGCCCGGCGGGCTTTTCGCGCAACTCGGAGATGTCCATGTCGCCGAAATAGGTCAGCACCAGCGTGCGCGGGATCGGCGTCGCGCTCAACACCAGCACGTCGACGGCCTCGCCCTTGGACGTGAGCGCGAGGCGCTCGCGCACGCCAAAACGGTGCTGCTCGTCGACGATGGCAAGCGCGAGATCATGGAAGATCACGTCATCCTGGATCAGCGCGTGAGTGCCGACGAGAAGGTCGATTTCGCCTTCTGCGAGCTGGGCGATGATCTCGCGCCGCTCCTTGCCCTTCTCGCGGCCGGTGAGGATCGCAACCCGCATGCCGGCGCGCTCGGCGAGCGGAGCGATGGTCTTGATGTGCTGGCGCGCCAAAATTTCCGTCGGCGCCATCAGCGCGGCCTGCTTGCCGACTTCGGCGACCGCGGCGGCCGCGAGCAGCGCGACGACCGTTTTGCCCGAGCCGACGTCGCCCTGGAGCAGGCGCAGCATGCGCACCGGCTGCTTCAGATCCTCGGCGATAGCGGCCGCGGCGCCACGCTGGGAGGGCGTCAGTGCGTAGGGCAGGGCGTCGATGATCTTGTTGCGCAGGTGGCCGTCGCCGGCATTGCGGACGCCGGCCGGCCGACGCAGCTGTGCGCGGATCAGCGCGAGCGCGAGCTGCCCGGCCAGAAGCTCATCGAACGCGAGTCGTGACCAGAACGGATGATCGGGCAAAATGTCCGTGAGCTCGACCGGTTGGTGCACACGCGTCAGCGCTTCCGCGACGGGGGGAAAATTGCAACGGCGCAGCACCTCGGGACTGATCCATTCCGGCAGAGCGGGCAGCTTCTGCAGCGCCTGCGCGATCGCGCGGCGGAGCGAGCCGAGCGCGAGCCCTTCGGTTAGCGGATAGACCGGATCGATCCCGGAGAGCTTTGAGATCGCCTCCTCGTCGAGCACGCGATCAGGATGCACGATCTGCGGGATGCCGTCATACATCTGCAGCGTTCCGGAGACGTAGCGCTTCGCGCCCATCGGCAGCAGTTTTTCGACATAGCCCGGCTTGGCGCGGAAGAAGGTCAGAACGACATCGCCGGTGTCGTCGCTGGCGTACACCAGATAGGGGGCGCGCACGTTGCGCGGCGGAGGCGGGCGGTGGCGATCGACGGTGACCTCCAGCGTCACCATGGTTCCAACGGCGGCGTCGCGGATTTTTGGCCGCGCCCGGCGGTCGATGACCTGGCTCGGCAGATGCAACAGCAGATCGACCAGCCGCGGCGTCTGGCTCCGGCCGAGCAGGTACTGCAGCAGCTTGTCCTGCTTGGGACCGACGCCGGGCAGGCTGGTCACGGGAGCAAACAGTGGATTGAGCAGGCTGGGGCGCATGAGACGAATCCAGGATCGTTTCGGCCCGTCATGCCCGGCTTTATGCCGGGCATCCACGTCTTTTTTCGTGCCCTGCGCCGGCACCGGCCCATGCCAAATCGAGGGCTGACATGGCCACCCCGAGTGGCTATATCACCCCCGCCCGGCACGTCCGGGCTTTCTGCGTTTGACTGGATTTGAGACATGACGGGAACGACACGATCGAGCAGCGGCCTTGATGACCGCCGCAAGCGGCTTTTGTTCCGCTGCTGGCATCGCGGCACGCGCGAGATGGATCTGATCCTCGGCCGCTTCGCCGATGCCGAGATCGGCAATCTGTCCGATGCCGAGCTCGGTGAGCTCGAGCGCCTGCTCGAAGTCAACGATCCCGATCTCTATGCCGCCATCACCGGCGACAAGGTGCTGCCGGCTGACGTCACCGGCGCGCTGTTTGCCCGCATCAAGGCGTTTCCGATCGCGGACGGTAGCGTATGAAGCAGGGGATGAAATCGCCGGCCGAGCTGCTCGCGCCCGGCCACGCGCTGACGCTCGCCAATGTCGCAGAAGGCGCGGAAGGCCTCGTCGTCTCCGATCTCGCCCGCGCCATTGCGGCGCGGCCGAAGAAGCCGGCGGTCAGCCTCGCGGTGGTCTGCCGCGACGGCGGGCGCATGCAGCAGCTCGAACGCGCACTGCAATTCTTTGCGCCCGATCTGCCGGTGCTGACCTTTCCGGCCTGGGATTGCCAGCCCTATGACCGCGTCTCGCCGCATGGTGGCATCCTCGCGCAGCGCCTGACCACGCTGGCGCGGCTGGCCTCGCTCACCGGCAGCGACAAGCCACTGATCGTGCTGACCACGGTGAACGCCGTGGTGCAGCGCGTGCCCGCACGCGAGCTCGTCGCGGCGCAGGCGCTGTCGGTCGCACCGGGCAACGTCGTGCCGATGGACACCGTCGTCGCCTGGCTCGAGCACAACGGCTACAACCGTTCCTCTACCGTGCGCGAGCCCGGCGAATACGCCGTGCGCGGCGGCATCCTCGACCTGTTTCCGGCCGGGCTCGAGCAGCCGGTCCGCTTCGACTTCTTCGGCGACAGCCTGGAATCGATCCGCTCCTTCGATGCCGAGACCCAGCGCACGCTGCTCGACATGCGCTCGCTCGATCTCGTGCCGGTCTCCGAGTTCCAGCTCGTCACCGATACCATCCGCCGTTTCCGTATGGGCTATGTCGCCGAGTTCGGCGCGCCCGAGCGTGATGATGCGCTCTACGAGGCCGTCAGCGAAGGCCGCCGCCATCCCGGCATGGAGCACTGGCTGCCGCTGTTCCAGGACCGGATGGACACGCTGTTCGATTATCTGCAAGGCGCGACTGTTGCGATCGAGCCGCAGGCCGAGGACGCCGTCCGCGAGCGGTTCAAGCAGATCCTCGACTACTACCAGGCCCGCCGCGAGGCGATGGAGCATCCCGGCGGCGGCGCCATCTACAAGCCGCTGCCGCCCGACCGGCTCTATCTGACCGACGAGGAATGGACCAGGCGCCTCGGCGAGATCCCGTTGGCTCGTCTGACGCAATTCTCGGTGCCGACCGACGGCACCGGCGTCGTCGATGCCGGCGCGCGCAAGGGCCGCGATTTCGCGCCGGAGCGCAACGACACAAGCGTCAACGTGTTCGAGTCCGTGGTCAGCCACGTCATGGCACTGCAGGCGCAGCGCAAGAAGGTGGTGATTGCGCTGTGGACCGAAGGCTCGCGCGACCGCATGACCTCGATGCTGCGCGACCACAAGCTCGCCCATACCACCAGCGTCAACAGCTGGCGCACGGTGCAGGCGACGCCGCGCAACGAGACCATGCTGGCCGTGCTCGGCCTCGAAAGCGGTTTCGAGACCGACGAGATCGCTGTCATCAGCGAGCAGGACATTTTGGGCGACCGCCTGGTGCGGCCGCGCAAGGCGAGCCGCAAGCTCGACAATTTCATCTCGGAGGTGACGAGTCTGGCTGCCGGCGACATCGTCGTCCATGTCGAGCACGGCATCGGCCGCTTCATCGGCCTGCAGACCCTGGATGTTGCCGGCGCGCCGCATGACTGCCTCGAGCTGCATTATGCCGCCGAGACCAAGTTGTTCCTCCCGGTCGAGAACATCGAGCTCTTGTCGCGCTACGGCTCCGATCAGACCAGTGTCGAGCTCGATCGTCTCGGCGGTTCGGGCTGGCAGACCCGCAAGGCAAAACTGAAGAACCGCATCCGCGAGATCGCGGGCGAGCTGATCAAGATCGCGGCCGAACGCATGCTGCACGAGGCGCCGAAGCTGCCGGTGCAGCAGGGCCTCTACGACGAGTTCTGCGCGCGCTTCCCCTATGACGAGACCGAGGACCAGTTAGGGGCCATCGAGTCCACGCTGAAGGATCTCGAAAAGGGCCGCCCCATGGACCGGCTGATCTGCGGCGACGTCGGCTTCGGCAAGACCGAGGTGGCGCTGCGCGCCGCCTTTGCGGTGGCGCTCGACGGCAAGCAAGTCGCGGTCGTGGTGCCGACCACGCTGCTGGCGCGCCAGCACTACAGGACCTTCGTCGAGCGGTTCAAAGGCTTCCCGGTCAACATCGCGCAGGCCTCACGGCTGATCCCCACCAAACAGCTCAACGAGGTGAAGAAGGGCATTGCCGACGGCTCCGTCGACATCGTCGTCGGCACGCACGCGCTGCTCGGCAAGACCATCAAATTCCGCGACCTTGGCCTGCTCATCGTCGACGAGGAGCAGCATTTCGGCGTCAGCCACAAGGAGCGGCTGAAGGCGCTGCGTGCCGAGGTCCACGTGCTGACGCTGTCGGCGACGCCGATCCCGCGGACGCTGCAGCTGGCGCTGACCGGCGTCCGCGAGCTCTCGATCATCGCCTCGCCCCCTGTCGACCGACTTGCGGTGCGCACCTTCGTCGCCCCGCACGATCCCTTGATGATCCGCGAGGCGCTCTTGCGCGAGCGCTATCGCGGCGGCCAGGCGTTCTACGTGGTGCCGCGCATCGACGACCTCGCCGAGGTCAAGGACTTCCTCGACAAGAACGTGCCGGAGATGAAGGTCGCGGTCGCGCACGGCCAGATGCCGCCCGCCGTGATCGAGGACATCATGACCGCATTCTACGACGGCAAGTTCGACATTCTGCTGTCCACGACGATTGTCGAGTCGGGCCTCGACATCCCCAACGCCAACACGTTGATCGTGCACCGCGCCGACATGTTTGGCCTCGCCCAGCTCTACCAGCTCCGCGGCCGCGTCGGCCGCTCCAAGCTGCGCGCCTATGCGCTGTTCACGCTGCCGGCGCAGCAGAAGATCACCGCGCAGGCCGAGCGCCGGCTCACCGTGCTGCAATCGCTGGAGACACTGGGCGCCGGCTTCCAGCTCGCCTCGCACGACCTCGACATCCGCGGCGCCGGCAATCTGCTCGGCGAGGAACAGTCCGGCCACATCAAGGAGGTCGGCTTCGAGCTCTACCAGTCGATGCTGGAGGAGGCGATCGTCAATCTCAAGGCCGGCGTCTCCGAGCCCGCCGCCGACCGCTGGTCGCCGCAGATCACCATCGGCATGCCCGTGCTCATCCCCGAGGATTACGTCAGCGACCTCTCGGTGCGGCTGTCGCTGTACCGGCGTCTTGCCGATCTCGACACCGAGGAGGAGATCGAGAACTTCGGCGCCGAGATGCGCGATCGCTTCGGCGTGCTGCCGGACGAGGTGCGCTACCTCTTCAAGGTCGCCGCGATCAAGGCGTTCTGCCGACGCGCCAATGTCGAGAAGATCGACGCCGGCCCGAAGGGCGCCGTCATCGTCTTCCGCGACAATTCCTTCGCCCATCCCGACCGCCTCGTGACCTTCATCCGCAGCCATGGCCAGGCCGCCAAGGTGCGGCCCGACATGAAGGTGGTGTTCCTGCAGGACTGGGAGACGCCGGAAGAGCGCCTCGCCGGCACGACCGAGATCATGCGGCAGCTGGCGCAGCTCGCCGAGAGCAAGAAGGCGGCGTAGGGCACCAGTCTCACCACGTCATTGCGTGGAGCCCTTGCGACGAAGCAATCCAGAATCTTCCCACAGAGACAGTCTGGATTTGCTTCGCTGCGCTCGCAATGACGGTGCTTGTTGCGATAGCGCGCGAGAAAACTACGAGGCCGCCCGCGACGCGTCCGCCGACAGCCGCGCCAGCAGTGACCTTGCCGTATCCGACGGCGATAGCGAGTCCACGCTGACGACGGGATCGCTGCGCATCTCGTGCTTGCCATTGGACGTGTGCCGCATCACCGCGGACAGGCGGCGGGCGATCATATGAGCGGTGCGGAAGTCGGTCTCCGCGAACACGACGATGACGGAGCCGTCCTTCTGTGCCGCGCCAAAATCCATCTGGCGCATCAGGCGGCTGAGGATACGTGCGGCATCGAGCTGGGCGCGGGAATTATTGGGATCGAAGGCGAAGCGGGCGACCGAGAGGCCGCCGCCGCGGGCGAGCGTCTGCTCCACTGCCTTGGCAAAATCCCGGGCAAAGGCTTCCGTCGTGAGCAGGCCGCTGCGTGGATCGAGCCAGCCGCCGGCATCGATTGAGCGCAGCGTGCGGCTCAGCTGCGCTTCCATCGCGTGCTGGCGGATCAAGGGCAGCGCGTTGGCGGCGACCTTGGCCGGCTCGCCCTGGATCAGCTCGAGATTGGGCAGGTCGTTAGTTTGCGTCAGCTGGTGCGCGGTGACGATCACGGGCAGGCTGCGGAAGCGGGTGTCCTCCGCGAGCACCGTGAGGAAGGCATCGGTCACGCGCGCGGTGAAACCTTCGGCGAGCACAACGCCGTCGAGGTCGCGGGTGTTGAGGTGTTTGGCGGCGGCCTCGATCGAGAGCGCGCCGACCACGCCGACGCGCTCACCCAGCGCGACGGAGAGCGCGGGATAGGCAGCGCCGCGACCGATCAGCAGCACGGTGGCGTCGCGTGCGGGATCGCCCGCCGGCAGCGTGACCTTCGCTTCCGGCAGCCGGCGCAGCACCGTTGCATGCAGTGTGCGCACGCGTAGCGCGGCACGGAGCCGCGCGATCAGGCGGTCGGGATTGCCGCCGCGCGAGGAGAAGGGCAGGGCGTTGTGCGGCAGCATGCCCGCCGCATCCAGGGCCACCAAGGGAACGTAAGGCGATTGATCGGCGATCTTCCTTGCGAGGAGCGTCACATGCGGCTCGTGTCCGGCATGCATCGCGGCGAGAACCGCGGCCGGCTGCACCGCTTCGACCGCGCGCGCCGCGCCGGCCCAATCGCTGTCGACCACGGGAAACAGCCGGGCCTCGTCCAGCGCCGCCACGAAGGCCGGGCGCTGGGCATCGGACACAAACAGGATCGGGCCCGCCTGGGACATCAATAGACTCGAGATCACGCAACAGATGCCGCGCAGTCTAGTCGGGTCGCCTTAATGCTGCGTCAATGTGACAGGCGAAACTGTGCTCAAGCAGGCCCGGAGCGGTCGCGAAAAGCCTCAACCATCAGGGGGTTAAGCCCGAGCTCGCTGAGCGCCTCGCGGGCGCGGGCATTGTCCTGGGCGCGCCCGGCAAGCCGGTGCCCGGAGAGGCGGTCGGGCAGCGCCGTGAGCAGGGCGCCCTGGCCGAGCCGGCGCGCCCATTCCTGGAGATCGTTGGAGAGGAAACGGTAGCCGCCGACCGCCATGATGCCGGAAGGCGGCGCGGTGATGCAGATTGCGCCGCTGGTACGGTCGAGCCGCGCCGCATAGCCGGTGTCGACATAATCGCGCGGCGGCTGCGCCGTCAGCGTCTCGCCGACCGGCTGCGGCGGGGCATAAGCTGCGATCGGTACCATCGGCCCGCGCAGGCCGAGCGTGCCCTTCGAGGTCAGCAGGATCTCGCCGGCGATGGAGGAGCCCGACTGCTCGCGCGGGGCGCCGTGCGGCCCGGGCATCACCGGCACCGGCATGCCGTCCTCGCCGCGGCGGGCGCCGAACAATCCGGCCTCGCCGAACAGATAGACGTCGGTCAGCGGTGCATGCGGCGCGATCCAGGCATCGCTCGCCGCGACCTGCTCGGGCGCGCGCCACAGGCCGATGACGTTGCGTAAGCTCGGCATCCGCGCCGCCAGGCCGGCATCGCCGAGGCGCAGCGCGAACTGTGCGGGCGCGATCAGCACCTCGCACTCGTGCTCGTTGATCTGCTGCTCCAGCACCTCGTTGTCGAAGGGATGATGCAGCGCCAGCGTTCCGCCCGAGAGCAGCCACACCGCGAGGGAGGAGGCGAGGCCTGCAAACGACATCGGCGTGAATGCCGCCATCACGGTTGCGCCTTGCTTGATGTCGGCTTCGAGCGACATCGCGAGGCCACCGGCAATCAGGCTGAAATGCGGCCGCGGCACGGGGCGAAAGCCCTCCGCGGTGACGTCGAAGGAGATCATCGCCGCCTTGCGGCCGTCCTGGATCACGGCGCGCGTGGTGCCGGGCGGGCGGGCCAGAACGTCGTCGAGCGAAGCCATGCCCTCGGGCAGATTGCCTCCGAAGCCGCAGACATGACGGATCGAGAACGCCTCGGCAGCGGCGTGCATCGCGAGGTCTGCATGGCCGATGCCGTCGACCGTGCTCATGGTGACGATGGCGCGCGCCGCGGTGCGGTTGAGCGCCGCGGTCAGTTCCGCATGGCGCCACAGCAGCGGCAGCACGGCGACGACGAGGCCGGCGCGATGGGCGGCGAGCACGGTGAGCACGAACTCGACCGTGTTCGGCAACTGGATCGCAACGATGGAATTGGCCGGCAGCCCCGATTCGACGAAATGCGCCGACAGTGCCTCGATGGCCGTGTCGGCCTCGGCGTAGCTCATCCGCCGCGGCTGATGCCCGGTGACGCGCGCCTTGTTGAGGGGATCGAGCAGAGCGGTTGCGTGCGGCTGCCGCGTCAGCGTGCGCTGAAACAGCGTGTCGAGCGTCGGCGATATTGCTGGCTGGTTCACGGCGTCACTTTGCTTGTTGAGCTTGCGGCGGCCCCTTCGACCACCAGGTCTCCGGCAAATAGCCCGAGAGCGAGGTGGCCTTGGGCCGTTCTATCCGATTCCAGCGCGCGATCCATTGCTCCGGTACGTTAAACAGCGGGATCGTATAGAAGCCCGCGATCAGGGCGCGGTCGAGCGCGCGCACCGCCGAGACGAAATCCGTACGTTCGTGGGCCTCGAGCAGGGCAGCGATCATGGCATCGACCGCGGGATCCCTGGCGCCCATGTAATTGCGAGTGCCGGGATTGTCGGCGGCGGCGCTGCCCCAATAGAAATACTGCTCGTTGCCGGGCGACAGCGACTGGTCCCAGCGGTTCTGGATCATGTCGAACTCGTAAGCGAGCCGGCGCTGGTCGAACTGCACGGGATCGACCGAGCGAACGCTCGGCTCGATGCCGGCACGCTTGAGGTCGCGCTGGAACGCGAGCGCGATGCGCTCCTGGTCGCGGGTCGTGACCATGATCTCGAAGGTGAAGGGCGCCTTGGTCGCGCGATTGCGCAGCACTGTTCCTTCGAGATCGTAGCCGGCCTCCGACAACAGCTTGAGCGCGGCGCGCAGGGTGGTGCGATCGCGCCCCGAGCCGTCGGTGACCGGCAGGCGGTAGCTGCCGTCCATGACGTCGCGCGGGATCTGCGCGGCGAAGGGCTTCAGCAGCTCACGCTCGCGCGCATCCGCAGGGCGGCCATAGGCCGACAGCTCCGATCCGGCGAAATAGCCGGCCACACGCGAATAGAGGCCGAAGAAATAGTTGCGATTGACCAGCTCGAAATCGAACAGCAGCGTCAAGGCCTGCCGCACGCGGACGTCGGCGAAGATCGGACGTCGCGCGTTGAACACCAGGAATTCGGAAGGCTGCGGCACGCCGGGCTTGATGGTGTCGCGGATCACCTCGCCGCTTCTGGCGGCCGGAAAATCGTAGCCGTCGTGCCAGCGCAAGGGCTCGTTCTCGACCCGGAAATCGTAGAGGCCGCGCTTGAAGGCCTCGAACTGGCCGTTGGCCTCGCGAAAATAATCGAGCCTGATCTCGTCGAAATTGTAGAGCCCGCGATTGATGGCGAGGTCGCGGCCCCAGTAATCGGGATTGCGGGTGAGCGTCACGCTGGCGCCCGGCTTCACCGCGGTCACGCGATAGGGACCGGAGCCGACCGGCGCCGCCAGCGTCGTCTCCTCGAAGGTCGCGACATCGACCGCGTGCTTCGGCAGGATCGGCATCAGGCCGAGGATCAGCGGCAGCTCTCGGTCGTTGGCGCCGGTGAGGTCGAAACGGACGGTGAGGGAATCCGGCGCCTCGGCCTTGGCGACTTTGGCGTAGTACTGCCGGTGATTGGGGCGGCCGTGGTCGCGCAGCAATTGCCAGGAGAACAGCACGTCCTCGGCCGCTACCTGCTTGCCGTCGGAGAAGCGGGCGCGGGGATCGAGGCGGAACGTGACGAAGCTTCGCTCGTCATTGGTTTCGACCGTCCTGGCGAGCAGGCCGTGCAGCGTGAACGGCTCATCCTGGCCGCGCGCCAGCAGGCTCTCGACGACGTAGCTGCGGACCGGCTGCACCGCCAATCCCTTCACGATGAAGGGATTGAGGCTGTCGAAGGTGCCGAGAATACCCCAGGTCAGGCGGCCGCCCTTGGGGGCATCGGGGTTGGCGTAGGGCATGTGGGTGAAATCGGCCGGCATCGCCGGCTTGCCGTGCATGGCGATGGCATGGGCCTCCTCGGCCCGGGCGCCTGCCGATAGTCCGGTGGCCAGAGCAAGGGCGAGGGCGCAGAGGCGGACGCCGGAGCCCTCGAGAAGGCGCAGGAACATGAACATCGGCACACGGTGATTCGGGGACCGGCGGGCTTGAATCCTATCACAGGGAATTTGATGGAGCGTTGGCACCAGCCCGGTCAAAGACGGTTGTCGGCATTGATCTTTTCGTCGGCCACGTTAAGAAGGCGGGCAATCGCGCAAGAGCGTCGAGCCCGTCACTTATCCGCCTCAATTGACGGGGAGAGAGCCGCGCCCAAGGCGGCCAGGTTCGGCGCTTCGGAGCGGTTCGGGCACTTCCCGTTCAGAAAGGGTTTTCCGCAATGAATTTTCGTTACTTGGCCGCGTCCGTCCGGCCGCGCGGGCGACTTCTCGCCCTGTTGACGGCGACGGCGTTGGCCGTTCCGTTTGCCGCCGAGGCCCAGACCCCTGCGCCGGCCCCGGGCGCGCCCGCCGCGCCGAAGGCCGCCCCGAAAGCGGCTCCCAAGGCTGCTCCAAAGGCTCCGGCGCCCGCGGCGTCTCCGCAGGCCCAGCAGGCTCCCGCCCAGAGCGCTCCGGCCCAGCAGGGCGCGGCGCAGCCCGCCGACCAGCAGATCCAGCTGATCTACGCCCCCTGGACCAAGTTCTGCCTCAAGGGCCAGGACGCCAACGCCAAGCAGGTCTGCTTCACCGGCAAAGACGGCCGCATCGAATCAGGCCAGCCGGTCATCGCGGCCGTCATCATCGAACCGGAAGGCGAGCCCAAGAAGATCCTGCGCGTGACGCTGCCGCTCGGCATGCAGCTGGTTCATGGCACCCGCATCATCGTGGACAACAATCCCCCGCTGCAGCAACCGTATGTGATCTGCTTCCAGAACGGCTGCATGTCCGACTACGAGGCCACGCCCGAACTCATCAACAACATGAAGAAGGGCCAGAATCTCGTTGTCCAGGCGATCAATGCCAACGGCGCGCCGCTGACCCTGCCGCTGCCGCTCGCCGGCGAATTCCAGAAGGCCTATGACGGTCCGCCGACCGATCCCAAGGTGTTCGAGGAAACCCAGAAGAAGCTCCAGGAAGAGCTTCAGAAGAAGGCCGAGGAGCAGCGCAAGAAGCTCGAGCAGCAGGGTGGCGCGCCGGGCGCATCTGCGGCTGGTCAGAAGTAATCGCATCCCAAACATGAAAAAGGCGCTCGGTTCGAGCGCCTTTTTTGTTGCCGCTTGCTGACGGCGAATTTCAGTTCAGCGAGGGATTGCGCGGGCGATAGCCGCCGGCCTTGTCCTTGATGAAGATCTCGGCGACCTGAGAATGCCGGACCGGCTCGCCGGAATCGTCCGGCAACAGGTTCTGCTCCGAGACATAGGCGACGTATTCCGACTCCGCGTTCTCCGCGAGCAGGTGATAGAACGGCTGGTCCTTGTGGGGCCGCACCTCCTCGGGAATCGACAGCCACCACTCCTCGGTGTTGTTGAATTCCGGATCGATGTCGAAGATCACCCCCCGGAACGAGAAGATCCGGTGGCGAACGACCTGTCCGATCTGGAATTTCGCGGTCCGCGCTTTAATCATCCCCCGTCGATAGACCAGGATTGTGGCCGATGCTAGTGCCCAGGTCTGGAATTAACCTTCGTTTCCGGGGCGGATAGCCCCCAAGACTTCAGAAAACACTTCATCAATGGTCGATATCCTCAATCTGGCGCTGCCTTATTTCGGCTTGATCTTCGTTGGTTTCGCGTGCGGCAAGGTCAAGTCCCTCCCGGAATCGGGCCTCGCCTGGATGAACTTCTTCCTCCTCTATGTGTCGCTGCCGGCGCTGCTGTTCGCGATCATGTCGAAGACGCCGTTTTCGGAATTGAATAACCCGCCGTTCCTGGTAGCGACCACGCTGTCGACGGTTGCAGCGTTCACGCTGGCGCTGATGGTCGGCAAGCTGCTCGGCGGGCTGACGCTGCGCGAAGCGACGCTCGCCGGCCTCTCCGGCGGCTACGGCAATATCGGCTATATGGGGCCGGGCTTGGCGCTCGCGGTGCTGGGGTCGAAGGCGGCGGCGCCGACGGCGCTGATCTTCTGCTGTGACAGCATCTTCCTGTTCACGATCGTGCCGCTCCTGATCGAGCTTTCCGACCGCGATCATCCCTCGCTCGTCCACGCCTTTGGCGTCGTGCTGAAGCAGATCGTGCTCAATCCGCTGATCATGTCGGCCTGCTTTGGCGCGGCCGTCGCAGCGCTTCATATCGAGCTGCCGGTCGCGCTCGATCGCACCATCACCTTCCTCCAGAACGCAGCCGCGCCGACCGCGCTGTTCGTGCTCGGCGTGACGGTGGCGCTCCGCCCGTTCGACCGGGTGCCGTGGGAGGTGCCAGGCGTGATCGCGGTCAAGCTCCTGATCCATCCGCTCACGGCGTTCGCTCTGATGCTGGCGTTCGGCCCGTTCGCGCAGCCCTGGGCCGCCACCGCCGTCCTGATGGCCTCGCTGCCGCCGGCGCTGAATGTGTTCGTGATCGCCCGACAGAACGACGCCTGGATCGAATCTGCCTCCGTGGCGGTGCTGCTGGGAACGTTCGCGTCCGTGGTCACGCTGACCAGCGTGATGTGGGCGATCCAGAGCGGGCGGCTGGCGTTTCCGTGAGGGGCCGGAATGTGCACCTCTCCGCAACGGGGAGAGGTGTTCGAGCACGCCCTTGGCGAGTCAGCCCGCGGGCTACCGCCGCCACGTCGGCGTCAGCCCTTCGCGCATCGCAAACCGCCGGAGCGGGCCGATGGCGCCGAGCAGGTGCATGCCGACGGCGCGGACCGGCTGGAGCGGCAGGAAGTCGTTGAGCAGTGAGCGGTTGGCGATGTCGATCGCAAAGGTGCGACTCAAAATGTCCGGCCGCCGCGCGCGCTCGTAACGCTTCAGGACCTCGTCGGCGCCGGGATCCTGCCGCGAGGCGATGGCTTCGCCCGCGAGCCGTGCCATGTCGGCGGCATCGCGCAGGCCGAGATTGAGGCCCTGGGCGCCGATCGGCGGAACGACATGGGCGGCTTCGCCGACCAGCGCGATGCGGTCGCGGCCGAAGGATTTTGGACGTTCGATCGCGAGCGGGAACAGGTTACGGCCGGGCTCGACCGACATGCGCCCCAGAATCGAATGCGACTGCTTCTCGATTGCGGCGGACAGCTCCTCATCGCTCAAGCCGCGAAGCCGTTCGGCCTCCGCAGGCGCCGAGACCCAGACGACGCTGGAGCGGTTGCCGGGCAGGGGCACGAACACGCAGGGACCGTGCGGCGTGTGGAACTCGGTCGAGACATTGCGATGCGGCCGGGCGTGGCCGACGTTGAAGGTCAGCGCGGTCTGGTTCAGCTCGCGCCGCGTCACGGCGATGCCGGCGGCCTCGCGGCACAGCGAGTGCCGGCCGTCGGCACCGACCACCAGGCGGGCCGAGAGAAACTGTCCGGAGGCCGTGCGCACCGCGACGTCATCGGCTTCGATGACGACGCTTTCGGCCTCGTCGTCGAAGCGGACGAGGTTGGCCAGCTCAGCCGCGCGCGCCTCCAGCGCCAGCATCAGCGAGCGGTTGTCGATGTTGTAGCCGAACGCATCGAGGCCGATTTCGTGACAGGAGAAGCGGACCTCGGGGCTGCGGAATAGCCGGCCGGTGTCGTCGACGAGACGCATGACCTCCAGCGCTGCCGCCTTGTCCTTGCAGCGCGACCAGACGTCGAGCATCTCCAGCAGGTCGATGGAGGCACCGAGCAGCGCGGTGGTGCGATTGTCGGCGTAGGGCACGCGCCGGGCCACCAGCGCGGTCCGTGCACCCGCTTGCGCCAGCGCGATGGCCGCCGCAAGTCCCGCCGGTCCGCCGCCGATCACGGCCGCGTCATGGAGTGTCGATGCATCTGTCATGGAACGACATTTGACACGCCCCGCGGCAAATTCAAGCCCGCTGATTTTGCCTGATTTTATGACGAATTGTGCGATCGTGCGCCGCAATGTCGGATGTGCAAACCGGTCGCATTCTGATAGCAGAAGCCATGGACACGCAGCAGGATTCCCTGAAGCCGAGACCGGCGATCCGCGCCGCAGCCTTCTCGGTGCACATTTTCACCGCGTTCGGTGCGGCGGTCGCGCTCTTGGCGATGCTGGAGGCCGTGCGCGAGCACTGGGCGGCGATGTTTCAATGGCTCGGCGTCGCGCTGATCATCGACGCGATCGACGGGCCGATCGCGCGCCGGCTCGACGTCAAGAACGTGCAGCCGAACTGGTCGGGCGACGTGCTCGATCTCGTGGTCGACTTCGTCACCTATGTGTTCGTGCCGGCCTATGCGATTGTGGCGAGCGGGCTGTTGCTGCCGGTCGCAGCTCCGTTGCTCGGCGTCGCCATCATCGTCACCAGCGCATTGTATTTCGCCGATCTGCGCATGAAGGCCGACGACAATCATTTCCGCGGCTTCCCGGCGCTGTGGAATGCGGCGGCCTTCTACCTGTTCCTGCTGCATTGGCCGCCGCTCTGGTCGACGCTGCTGGTGGCCGCGCTCGTCGTGCTGACCTTCGTGCCGTTCCATGTGCTGCATCCGGTCCGCGTCGTTCGGCTGCGCTGGCTGACGATGTCGCTGATCGCGATCTGGGCGGTGCTCGGCCTCTACACGCTGGAGATGGATTTTCGCGTCGGCACCGGCGTCACCGTCGCGCTCTGCGCCATCGCGCTCTGGATCACCTTTAGCGATGCCTTGATCCGCCTCGCGAGATCCTTCGCGTGATGCACCTGCTGACCAGCCCCGAAGCCTGGGCGGCGCTGCTGACGCTGACGTCGCTCGAGATCGTGCTCGGCATCGACAACGTCATCTTCCTGTCGGTGATCGTCTCGCGCATCCCCGAGCAGCAGGCGCACCGCGCCCGTCAGATCGGGCTCGCGCTGGCACTCGTGTTTCGCATCATCCTGCTCAGCGTCCTCGTCTGGCTGATCGGCCTGACCGTGCCGGTGTTCTCGTTTGCCGGCTACGACTTCTCCTGGCGCGATCTCATCCTGATCGGCGGCGGCCTGTTCCTGATCGCAAAGGCGACGCACGAGATTCACGGCGAGGTCGAAGCCGATGACGGCGAGGCCGACGAGGGGTCCGCGGGCAACGCGTTCTTCTGGGTGATCGTCCAGATCGTGATCATCGACATCGTGTTCTCGCTGGACTCGATCATCACCGCGATTGGCATGGCCCAGGACATCGAGATCATGATCGCGGCCGTCGTGATCGCCTGCCTGGTCATGTACATTTCGTCCGGGCCGGTGTCGCGATTCGTCGCGGAACATCCGACCACGAAGATGCTGGCGCTGGCCTTCCTGGTGCTGATCGGCGTCGCGCTGGTTGCGGACGGATTCAAATTCCACATTCCACGCGGCTACATCTATTTCGCAATTGCGTTCTCGGCGGCGGTCGAATTCTTCAACGTGCTGGCCAAGCGCAACCGCAAGAAAACCAGCAAGCAGTCGGTCTAGTCGTTCCCGTCGGCGTCGAGTTGACAAGGCGGGCGCGATGTCTTTCGCTCAGCCCTGGAGAAGAGGAGGTCAGGCGATGACCAAAGCCATCCGTGTGCACAAGGTCGGTGGCCCCGAAGCCCTGGTCTATGAGAGCGTCGACGTGCCGGCGCCTGGGCCGGGCGAGGTGCGCATCCGCCAGCATGCGGTGGGCCTCAACTTCATCGACGTCTACTACCGCACCGGCCTCTATAAGGCGCCGGAGCAGCCCTTCATCGCCGGCAATGAGGCTTCCGGCGAGGTTGTCGCGGTTGGAGCTGGCGTCACGCATTTCCATCCCGGCGACCGCGTCGCCTACTACCACAATCTCGGCGCCTATACCGGCGAGCGCAACATCCCCTGGGAGAAGCTGGTCAAGCTGCCCGACCACATCACCTACGAGCAGGGCGCCGTGCTGATGTTGAAGGGGCTCACCGTCTGGTATCTGCTGCACAAGACTTTCAAGGTCGAGCCGCACCATCGCGTGCTGATCCATGCTGCGGCGGGCGGCATCGGCTTGCTTGCCTGTCAATGGGCGCGGGCGCTCGGCGCCCATGTCATCGGCACCGTCGGCTCGCGCGAGAAGGCCGAGCTTGCTGAGGCCAACGGCTGCGACCACGTCATCCTCTACAACGAGGAGGATTTCGTTGCGCGCGTGAAGCAGATCAGCCGCAACGAGGGCTGCGACGTCGTCTATGACGGCGTCGGCAAGGCGACCTTCCCGGGTTCGCTGTCCTGCCTGAAGCCGCGCGGCATGTTCGTCTCGTTCGGCAATGCCTCCGGTCCCGTGCCGCCGTTCGCGATCGCCGAGCTAAACAATCACGGCTCGCTGTTTGCGACACGGCCCAAGCTCAACGACTATGTCGGTACGCGCAGGGAGCTGTTGGAAGGCGCCGACACGTTGTTCGCCGCCGTCATCAACGGCAAGCTGCACGTGCCGATCAACCACGCCTACGCGCTGAAGGACGCCGCCAAGGCCCATATCGATCTCGAAAGCCGCAAGACCACGGGGGCGTCGATCTTGAAGCCTTAGGTCTTCCGTCACCGTCCGCTCTCGTGTCCCGGACGAGCTGCAATGCGCGAGCATTGCAGCGCTGAGCCGGGACCCGTATGCAGCGCGCGATGCGGAGAGATGGGCCCCGGCTCTGCAGCGCACCGCCGACGGGGCGCTGCGTTGCGTCCGGGGCACGGGACGTATCTTACGCGACTCTCCGTGCCGCGCCGGCCTTGGTCAATATCCCGTCGAGGCAATCGATCATCTCGGCGATCTCTGCCTTCGTGACGTTCAGCGCGGGCATGAAGCGCAGCGTGTCAAGCTGCGGTGCGTTCAGCAGCACGCCGGCTTCGAACGCCTGCGCGACGATGCTTGGCGCGATCGGCAGCTTGAGGTCGAGCGCGAGCAGCAGCCCGCGTCCGCGCACGCCGCCCAGGCCATGCCGCGCGGAGACCTTCTGCAACTCGCTCTCGAGCAAGAGGCCGGTCTCGGTCACCGCCTTGAGGAAGTCGGGCTTCTTGATCTCCTCGAGCACCGCAAGACCCGCCGCGCACATGATCGGGTTGCCGTTGAATGTGCCGCCCTGGTCGCCGTGCTCGAAGCAGGAGGCGCGTTCGGTCGCGAGCAGGGCGGCGAGCGGCACGCCGCCGCCGATGCCCTTGCCCAGCGTCATGATGTCGGGTGCGATCCCGGTGTGCTCGTAGTGGAAGAGTTTTCCGGTCCGGCCCATGCCGGTCTGGATCTCGTCAAAGATGAGCAGCAGGCCGTGCGCCTCGGTCAGCGCGCGCAGCTGCTGCAAGAATTGATCAGTCGCGGGCCACACGCCGGATTCACCCTGGATCGGCTCGAGCATCACCGCGACGGTGTTGTCGTTGATCAGCTTCTCGACCGAGGCAATGTCGTTCAGCTTCGCCTTCTTGAAGCCGGCGACCTTCGGCTCGAACAGCGGCGCGAACGCCTTCTTGCCCGAGGCCGACATCGTCGCCAGCGTCCTGCCGTGGAAGCCGCCTTCGAAGCTGATGATCTCGAACGCGCCGCCCTTGTGCAGGCTGCCATATTTCCGCGCGAGCTTGATCGCGCCTTCATTGGCCTCCGCACCCGAGTTGGCAAAGAACACCTGATCGAACGCACTGTTCTCGACAAGCGCCTGCGCCAGCTTGAGGCTCGGCTCGTTGTAGAAGGCCGGGCTCGGCGTCAACAGCCGCTTGGCTTGCGCGCTAAGCGCGTCGGCGATCACGGGCGGCGAGTGGCCGAGGCAGTTCACAGCCCAGCCCTGCACGAAGTCGAGATAGCGCTTGCGGTTGTCGTCCCAGAGGTAGGAGCCGGCGCCGCGGACGAACACGGCCTTGGGCCGTGCGGTGATGTCCATCAGCGCGTCATACGGATGCGTGGCGGTGGTCATGTCGAACTCCTCTGGAGGCGGGTGGAAAGCGGGCGCAAAAGCAGAAAGGCCGCACCTTGCGGGTGCGGCCTTCTCGAAAACTGGCTGAATTCAGTGGTTCAGCGGCGTCGTCGGACATGGCGCACCCTCTCATCGTCGCGGAAGCGACGACGGAGCATTTCGGTGCGCAGGTTGGTCCGAGAGTTGATCATGGGGCGCGTCCCTACAGCCGAATAGCAGAACTTGTCAAGCAGGCATTTTGCATGATGCTCGCCGAGCGTGCATCGGTCAGGTCGAATGCGCGGCTTCCTCGTTGTCGCCTTTGCCCCAATCCGCATCCGCAATCGCCGTGTCGATCAGCTCGCCGCGCATCAGCTTCAGCGGTGAATTCCAATACAGCGCGATGTTGTGGAAGGGTCGGTCAGCAGCTTGAACACTCAGACGAGGCCGGTCGTGACGTCGCGCGTGACGAATAGCTGCAGCATGGCTCACGCAGCCTGCTCCCGATACCGGTTGTTTCACGCCGTTTCATCGCTCGTCGCGCAGCAACCATCGCATCGCTGGCGCGTTTGTGATCAAAGCACGCGATTTGGTTCGAACCGGTCGCGACTCGGCTCAGACCAAGAGTAGCGGGACCAACGAGACAGTTCAGCCTTGTCCAACACGCCTTACCCGATCGACCTCGACAGCATCCGCGGCGCATTTCCGCCGGGCATCGACGCGCCGCCGCTGCTGGTCGATTTTGCCGCCTGGCTCGAGGGGCGCCCCTGGGGCAGCGTCGGCCGCTTCTCCTTGCAAGGCCAGTTCTCCGATTCCGCGCCGATCGTCGACGGCAGTCCGTTGCGCGACAGGTTCTCGCTGTTCATGCGACTGCCGGATGGTTCGGCCGTCGGCGGCTGGTATGGCGCCGGTCTCGACCGCGACAATCCGCCGATCGTCGGGCTGGGATCGGAGGGCGATTACGAATTGCTGGCGCCGAGCCTCGACGGCTTGCTCGCAAAACTGACGTCGCAGCAGTTCGACAAGGCCTGGAGCGATCTCCTGCCGGATGAGGAGGTCGAGTGTCAGACCGTCGAGCTTGCGCAGTGGCTCGCACGGCGGCCGATTGGCGAGCCGGCGCCTTCCGAGAGCGACGCTTCGGATTTGCCCGACTTCCGGGGCTTCATGGAACAATGGGTGCGGGAGCGCGAGGAATATTGGGCCAATCACCGCCTGATGGCCGAGCTCGGCTGGCGACTCGCCGCGCATCTGCCCGATGGCAAGAAGCCATGGGACCAGACGCGCTTCGAGATCGCCATCGTCGGCGCACAATATCAGGCGCGCGTGCTGAGGCGCGGGCCGCAGCCTTTCGAGGAGGCCGCCTCGATCGAATCCCTGCTGCGCGATCTGCGCGAGGAGATGCGCCGCGCACAGCCCGAGCTCGGGCTGTGGTACGCGATGAATTTCGGCCTCCATGCCGATGGCCGCATCATGCCGAGCTTCGAATACGATTTGCACCCGACCATCGATGGCGAGCCGGCGCTGCTGTCCGAAGCGAAGGCCGATCTCGCCCGCGCGCCAAGGCCGGAGCGCTGGGTGCCGAAGTGGCTGGCGTGACGGGGCTGTAGAAGGGCGACGTTAGCAGCTAGGACTCTCGTACCCACAGGAGTTGCCCGGGCTTGTCCCGGGCATCCACGTTCTTTGCGCGTGGGGAGGACGTGGATGGCCGGGTCAAGCCCCGGCCATGACGACGTGGAAGCGTCGGTGAGCCCAAAACGCCCCCTCAGAATCCCGCGACGCTGCCGTGTAGATCGTATTCGTCCGCGCGCTCGATCTTCGCGGTGACGATCTCGCCGACACGCAAGGGGCGGCGGCTGGAGAGATAGACCGCGCCGTCGATCTCTGGCGCATCGGCCTTGGAGCGGCCCTTTGCCACGGTCGGACCGACCTCGTCGATGATGATCTGCTGGCGCGTGCCGACCTTGCGCTTCAGCCTGCGCGCCGAGATCTTCTGCTGCCTGGCCATCAGCGCGTTGTAGCGCTCCTGCTTGACCTCTTCGGGCACGGGGTTCTCGATCGCATTCGAGGTGGCGCCCGCCACCGGCTCGTATTTGAAGCAGCCGACACGGTCGATCTCGGCTTCATCGAGCCAGTCGAGCAGATAGGCGAAATCGGAATCGGTCTCGCCGGGGAAGCCGACGATGAAGGTCGAGCGCAAAGCGAGATCGGGGCATTCCTCGCGCCAGCGCTTGATCCGCGCCAGTGTCTTGTCCTGCGCCGCCGGGCGCTTCATCGCCTTCAGCACCTCGGGGCTCGCATGCTGGAACGGGATGTCGAGATAGGGCAGCACCTTGCCCTCGTTCATCAGCGCGATGACCTCGTCGACATGCGGGTAGGGGTAGACATATTGCAGCCGGACCCAGGCCCCGAGCTCGCCGAGCTCGCGCGCGAGGTCGAGGAACTTGGCGCGGACCTGGCGGTCCTTCCACGGGCTCTCGGCGTATTTCAGGTCGACGCCATAGGCCGAGGTGTCCTGCGAGATCACCAGCAGCTCCTTGACGCCTGCGCCGACCAGACGTTCGGCCTCGCGCAGCACGTCATTGGCCGGGCGCGAGACGAGATCGCCGCGCAGCTTCGGGATGATGCAGAAGGTGCAGCGGTTGTTGCAGCCCTCGGAGATCTTCAAATACGCGTAGTGCCGCGGCGTCAGCTTGATGCCCTGCGGCGGCACCAGGTCGAGATGCGGATTGTGCGCCGGCGGCAGCGCGCGGTGCACAGCGTCGAGCACGCTCTCATATTGCTGCGGCCCGGTGATGGAGAGCACGCCGGGATAGGCCTGCTCGATCGCTTCCGGTTCAGCGCCCATGCAGCCGGTCACGATCACCTTGCCGTTCTCGGCCATGGCCTCGCCGATCGCCGAGAGCGATTCCTGCTTTGCGCTGTCGAGGAAACCGCAGGTGTTGACGATGACGATATCGGCCCCGTCATGCTTGCGGGCGAGCTCATAGCCCTCCGCGCGCAGGCGCGTGATGATGCGCTCGGAATCCACCAATGCCTTGGGACACCCGAGCGACACGAAGCTGACCTTGGGCGCAGCCGTCTGATCCATATCTGATCTGCCTGATTGACCGGCCTGAGCTAGTCCCAATTGCCCATAATTACAACCCTTTGCAGGGCGTTCGGGCGTGCTATGGATGAATCACCTGCCGTGAGTGAGCCATGAGCGCCGAACAGTCGCCCAAAATCGTGATCGTCGACGAAAGCCCGATCCGGGCCGCGATCCTGGAGGAGGGTTTGCGGGAGGCCGGATTCACCCAGGTCGTCCATATCCGCGAGATGCAGAGCCTGCTCGCCCGTATTTATGCGGTGGACCCCGACATCATTCTGATCGATCTGGAGAACCCCAGCCGCGACGTGCTGGAGGCGATGTTCCAGGTCAGCCGCGCCGTGAAGCGGCCGATCGCGATGTTCGTCGACCAGAGCGATTCAGCCTCGATCCAGGCCTCGGTCGAGGCGGGGGTGTCGGCCTACATCGTCGACGGGCTGAAGAAGGAGCGCATCAAGCCGATCCTCGACCTCTGCGTGTCCCGCTTCAACGCCTTCGCCAAACTCCAGGAGGAGCTGGAGCGCACCAAGTCGCAGCTCGAGGACCGCAAGATCATCGAACGCGCCAAGGGCATCCTGATGAAGGTGAAGGGCCTGACCGAGGACGAGGCCTATGTGCTGCTGCGCTCCACCGCGATGCGCGAGAAGAAGAAAATCGGCGAGATTGCGCAGTCGATCATCACCGCGTCGGAGATGCTGAAATGACCGCCACCCTCCGCATCGGGTTCATTCCGCTGGTCGATGCCGCCGCCCTGATCGTCGCGGTCGACAAGGGATTTGCCGCCACTGAGGGGCTCGAGGTCGAGCTGGTGCGCGAGGTCTCCTGGTCCAACGTCCGCGACAAGCTCAACATCGGCCTGTTCGACGCGGCGCATCTCTTGGCGCCTGTCGCGATCGCGTCCTCGCTGGGGCTCGGCCACGTCAAGGTGCCGATCGCAGCGCCTTTCAATCTCGGCATCAACGGCAACGCAATCACGGTGTCGCCGGCGCTCCATGCCGCGCTGATGGAGGAGATCGAGGGCGATCGTTTCGACCCGATGGCGACCGCGAAGGCGCTGGCGAAGGTCGTTGCCGTCAGGCGCAAGCTAGGCGCCGAGCCGCTGACCTTCGGAATGACCTTCCCGTTCTCGACGCACAATTATCAGCTGCGGTTCTGGATGGCCGCGGCGGGCGTTGATCCCGACGAGGACGTGCGCCTCGTGGTGCTGCCGCCGCCCTATATGGTCGACAGCCTCAAGAACGGCCATGTCGATGCGTTCTGCGTCGGCGCGCCCTGGAACTCGATCGCGGTCGACCTCGGCATCGGCCACATCCTGCATTTCGTCTCCGACATCCTGGTCCGAGCAGCGGAGAAGGTGCTGGCGGTCCGCCAGACCTGGGCCGACAAGAATCCGGATGTGGTCGCAGCCCTGGTGCGGGCCGCGGTGAAGGCGGCCGAGTTCATCGAGCATCCCGAGAACCGGGCCGAGGCGGCGGAAATCCTGGCGCAGCCGGAACGGATCGGCGTCGACGCAGAGGTCATCCAGCGCACCCTCACCGGGCGCCTGAAGATCTCGCCCGATGGCACTTTCCGCGAAAGCAGCCGCTACCTTTTGGTCGGACGCGAAGGGGCAGGGCGGCCCGATCCGGTCCAGGCCGCCTGGCTCTATGCGCAGATGGTGCGGTGGGGACAGACGGCGCTGACCCCTGACGGCGTCAAGACGGCGATGGCGGTGTTCAGGCCCGATCTCTACGACGCGGCGCTCGGCAACAGCACGCCGGCCGAAGCTCCCGCAGCGTTCGGCGCCTTTGCCGGCCCGGCGTTTGACCCGACCGATATCCGCGGACATCTCGAGGCCTTTGGGGTCGGGCGCTGGAAGGCCTGATTCGGAGTTGCGTCGTTTTTGAGCATACCGCCTGCCTGGCTAATGTTTGAGCGCGCTGCTCGAATTTCGGGAGAGTTCCCAGGCGTGGATCCACTCGGCCTCCTTTTAACTCTCTGAAATTTCAAGATTTTTGATTCCCGCCAAGCTGGCACGCAACTTGAATATTGCACTGCGGCCAGCTTGTCATAGGTGCCTGCTGAGCCAAGTCCCACAGCAACGAAGCTGATCGGACCGTCGGGTTGCGAAGCAGGCGTCAGAGCCAGCTGAGTTTCCCGCGGGTCGCGCAATTTTCCGTCGATGCCACCGAGGTGGCCGCAGGAGCTTCGTTACACACCATGAAAATCGATACGGTCTCAGTCGACTTTACCGACGAGCAGAAACGCTATCTCGAAGGCTTCACGACGGGCCTGCAGATCAGCCGGGTCGGCCGCGGCCTTGGCACGGGCACCGGCAAGACGAATGCCGAGCCGACCGGTCCCGATGCCGTTCACATCAAGGCGCAGGACAAGGTGATCGCGGCGGGCAAGAAGCTTGCCGACCAGGAGAAGTTCAAGCGCGAGGAGCATCCCTTCGACGCCTATCCCCGGCTGCGCCAGCAGGCGCGCGACAACACCCCGCCGAGCCCGGCGGACAATTTCCGCTGGCGCTATTACGGCATCTTCTATGTCGCGCCGACGCAGGACTCCTACATGTGCCGCCTGCGCATTCCGAACGGCATCATGAAGCACTGGCAGCTGTCGGGCCTTGCCGATCTCGCCGACGAGCTCTGCGGTCCCTACAGCCACGTCACGACGCGCGCCAATCTCCAGCTGCGCGAGATCCCGCCGAAGCACGCGATCAGGATGATCGAAGGCATCCAGGACCTCGGCCTGTGCTCACGCGGCTCCGGCGCCGACAACATCCGCAACGTGACGGGAACGCCGACGGCCGGCATCGATCCGCAGGAAATCATCGACACGCGGCCCTATGCGCGCGAGTGGCACTATCACATCCTCAACGACCGCTCGCTCTATGGCCTGCCGCGCAAGTTCAACGTCGCCTTCGACGGCGCCGGCAGGATCGCGGTGCTCGAGGAGACCAACGACATCGCCTTCACCGCGTACGAGGTGAAGGACGGTTTCGGCGTCGAGCCCAGCATCTGGTTCCGGCTCGGTCTCGGCGGCATCACCGGCCACAAGGATTTTGCAAAATATTCCGGCATCATCGTCAAGCCGGAGCAGGCGACTGCCGTCGCCGACGCCATCGTGCGCGTGTTCATCGATCATGGCGACCGCACCAATCGCAACAAGGCACGGCTGAAATACGTGCTCGACAGCGTGGGCCACGACGGCTTCCTCAAGCTGGTCGAAGAGCGGCTGAAGAAGCCGTTCACGCGTGTGCCGGAAGAGGCGTTTGCGCCGCGGCCTGCCGCCGACCGTCTGGCCCATATCGGCGTGCACAAGCAGAAGCAGGACGGGCTCAACTGGATCGGCGTGTCGCTGACGCTCGGCAAGCTCACCTCCGATCAGATGCGCGGCCTCGCCAAGGTTTCGCGCGATCTCGGCGACGGCGAGATCCGTCTCACGGTCTGGCAGAACCTCCTGCTTTCAGGCGTGCGCGACGAGAATGTCGAGCTTGCCGTCGCGGCCATCAAGCAGATCGGGCTCGCAGTCGAGGCCTCGCACATCCGCGCCGGCCTGATCGCCTGCACGGGCAATGCCGGTTGCCGCTTTGCCGCTGCCAATACCAAGCGCCACGCCGCCGAGATCGGCGACTGGTGCGAGCCGCGCGTCGCGATGGACAAGCCGGTGAACATCCATGTCACTGGCTGTCACCATTCCTGCGCGCAGCACTACATCAGCGATATCGGCCTGATTGGCGCGCGTGTGCCGGTCGGCGAGGAAGACACGGTCGAGGGCTATCACCTCTTCACCGGCGGCGGGTTCGGCCCCGATGCCGACGTCGGGCAGGAAGTCTATCACGACCTCAAGGCCGAGGACGCACCGAAGACGGTCGAAAAACTGCTCAAGGCCTATATCGCCCATCGCTCGTCTCCCGATGAAACCTTCCTGTCCTTTGCGCGCCGCCACGACGGCGAGACGCTGCGCAAGCTGGCCGATGCACAGGTGTCCGCATGAACCAGATCACCCCACCGCCGAAACTCGACCTCATTCCCGCGAGCGCGCCGTTCTCCGATGCGCAGCGTTCCTGGCTGAACGGCTTCTTCGCCGGGCTGCTGTCGCCGGACGTTGCCGCGCCGCTGTCGGCGGAGCAGGGCGCCGCCGTCATGCAGGGAGCGGCCGGCGACGGCGATGACGGCGAAGCGCCATGGCATGACCAGACCATGCCGATCGCCGAGCGGATGAAGCTCGCCGAGGGACGCCCCCTGCGGCGCAAGATGATGGCAGCGATGGCGCAGCAGGATTGCGGCCAGTGCGGCTACAATTGCCACGACTATTCGGAGGCGATCGCGAGCCGCAGCGAAGCGCGGCTCAATCTGTGCGTTCCCGGCGGCAAGGAAACCGCGCGGATGCTGAAGTCGCTGTACGAGGAGCTCGACAAGGCGCCCGTGGCGAAAGCTCCCGAGAAGACGGACGCGGTGGCCGCGCCGGCCGTGACCGTGACCATCGCAGAGCCCGGCCGCTCGCGCGACAATCCGATTCAAGCGACGTTCCTGTCGCGCCGTCTTCTCAACAAGGGCAAGTCGGAGAAGGAGACCTATCACATCGAGTTCGATCTCTCCGAGAGCAAGCTCGACTATGTCGTTGGTGATTCCTTCGGCGTCTTCCCGCGCAACGATATCGGCCTCGTCGACCAGGTCATCGCGCTGCTCGGCGCCTCCCACACCACCAAAGTGAACGGCAAGACGCTGCGCGAGGTGCTGATCGATGACGTCTCGCTGTCGCCGGCGCCCGACACGCTGTTCGAGCTGATCTCCTTCATCACCGGCGGCGCGCAGCGCGAGAAGGCGCGAGCGCTGGCGCAGGGCGAGGATCCCGATGGCGATGCCGCGACCCTCGACGTGATGGCGGCGCTGCAGAAGTTTTCCGGCACGCGGCCGCATCCGGAGGCGTTCGTCGAGGCGCTGGAGCCGCTGCAGCCGCGGCTTTACTCGATCTCGTCCTCGCACAACGCGACGCCGGGAAAACTGTCGCTGACAGTCGACTCGGTGCGCTACGTCATCGGCAAGCGCAAGCGCCTCGGCGTCGCCTCGACCTTCCTCGGCGAGCGCATCGCCGAGGGCGAGAAGCTCAAGGTCTATGTGCAGAAGGCGCACAATTTCGGCCTGCCGCAAGACCCGAAGACGCCGATCATCATGGTCGGACCCGGCACCGGCATCGCGCCATTCCGCGCCTTCCTGCTCGATCGCAAGGCGACCGGCGCGCCCGGCAAGAACTGGCTGTTCTTCGGTCATCAGCGCAGCGATTGCGATTTCTTCTACCAGGAGGAGCTCAACGCGATGAAGACCTCTGGGCTGCTCACGCGCCTGTCGCTGGCCTGGTCGCGCGACGGCGAGAAGAAGTTCTACGTGCAGGACCGCATGCGCGAGGTCGGCCGCGAGCTGTGGACCTGGCTCGCCGAAGGCGCGCATCTCTATATCTGCGGCGATGCCAAGCGCATGGCCAAGGATGTCGAGCGCGCGCTGGTCGATATCGTCGCCCAGTTCGGCGCGCGTTCGACGGATGAGGCCGTCAGTTTCGTTGCCGAGCTCAAGAAGACCGGCCGCTTCCAGGCGGACGTGTACTAACCACTGCCACTCCGCCGTCGTCCGAGCCGGTTCCAACTGGCTCGGATTTGAACGAATAAAATTCCCGGAACCTGCACTTCAAGAGAATTTACAGCTGCGATGCTGTCTCCTCGGAGAAGGCGCATCGCTATTTCCGCCACCGTCTTGCCTGCCCCCCGGCTTGATCCTTCATACTCCCGCAAATGGGGCGTTGGAGATCGACCATGCGCGCACTATCGGCTGAAGCCAGGCTGCACTTCTACGCGCGTTCGCTCTCGCGTCGGACCGGGGCGAGCATGCACCACGTTGCGATGTACAGCGCGTTTGCGGTGATCGCGGCGATCGTGTTCGGGACGCTGTCGGTGCACCCATTCTGATGCTCTCGTCGGGTGGGCAAAGGCGCATAGCGCCGCGCCCACCCTGTACCCTTCTTACGTATCTCACGCGCGCTTGAACGGCGCGACCTCGATCCCGGCTTCCTTCAACGCCTGACGTACGCCACGCGCGATCTCGACCGCGCCCGGCGTGTCGCCGTGGATGCAGACCGTGTCCGTGCGCATCTTGATCACCTTGCCGGTCACCGAGACCACCGCGCCGTCCTGCACCATGCGCACCACGCGGTCGGCGATCGCCTTGGCATCGTGCAGCACCGCGCCCGGCTTCTTGCGCGAGACCAGATTGCCGTCGTCCTCGTAGGCGCGGTCGGCGAACACCTCGTGCACCATCGGCAGATTGGCCGCTTCGCCGGCCTTCACCAGTTTCGAATTGGCGAGCACGACGAAGATCAGGCTGGGATCGACCGCCTTGATGCCGGCGGCGATCGCCTTCGCGGTCATGTCGTCCTCGCAGGCGACATTGGAGAGCGCGCCGTGCGCCTTCACATGGGTGACCTTGTGGCCGGCCGCGGTCGCGATCGCCTGCAGCGCGCCGATCTGGTAGGCGACGAGGTTCTCGATCTCGGAGGCCTTGAGCCCTGCGATCGGGTGGCGGCCGAACCCGTGCAGGTCGCGGTAGCCGGGATGCGCGCCGACCGAGACGCCGCGCGCCTTTGCCAGCTCCACCGTCCTGCGCATGATGTCGGGGTCCCCGGCGTGGAAGCCGCAGGCGACGTTGACCGAGCTCGCCAACTCGATCATGGCGGCATCGTTGCCCATCTCCCACGCGCCAAAACCTTCGCCGAGGTCGCAATTAAGATCGACTGTCTTCATGGGGTGCTCTCCGCCTCTGGTCTTGTTGCCGTTTACGGCTCCGCCGCGACTTGCCACGTCCCGGCATCGACCGCGCTGACCGCATAGCCCGCCACGTTAGCATCGCTGAGCGCCTCGATGTTGAGCGCGACGGTGTCGGAGGAGCGCAGGCGATCGGGTAGGCTGCGGATCAACTGCGCGAATTTTCGCGCCTCGTCCTGCGCTTCGGAAATGCTGACGGCCTTGAAGCGGAACGCGGTTCCTGCCGAGGTCTGCGCGAGGCGGCCGATATCGGCCGTAATCACCGTTGCGATCTTCGGATAGCCACCGGAGGTGCCGCGGTCCATCATCAGCGCGATCGGCGCGCCGTTGCCGGGCACCTGAATGCTGCCATTGACCGTGCCGTCGGAGACGATGTTGTGGCCGTGCAGATGCTTGATCGCGGGGCCTTCGAGCCGGTAGCCCATGCGGTCGGAGGTGGCCGAGATCTTCCACTCGCTGTTCAGGAACAGCGCCTTGTTGGCCTCGTCGAACTCGTCGTCCTGCGGCCCCAGCACCACGCGGATCGGGCCGCTCGCCGGCTTCGGCAGCTCGATGCGCAGCTCCGGTGCACCGCTCGCGGCATCGACCGTGAACTCGTCGCCGGCCTGGAGCGGGCGCGGGTAGGGGCTGCCGAGGCCGGCGCGCGCATTCACCGCGAGACTGCCGAACACCGGCTCGCCCTTGATGGCGCCTTCGATTGCCAGATACGTGAACGCGCCGCCGCGGGCAAAGCCGAGCGTCAGCGTCTCGCCATCCTTCAGCGTCACCGATGTGTCCATCGCGACCGGGTTTCCGGCGACGTCCGCATTGCGCGGTGCGCCTGATAGCGCCACGCGCACGGCGCCGTCGCGGGCTGTGAAGGAGGCGCCGAACGGGCCGATCTCGACGGCGGCCGCGAAAGGCTCGTTGCCGACGAGCGTGTTCGCCGCCGCAAGCGACAGCCGGTCCATCGCCCCGCTCACCGTCAAGCCATAGCGCTGCGCGCCGAAGCGCCCGCCATCCTGGACGGAGCTTGCAGGGCCGATGCTGGGGACGACGAGCCGGCTCATGCGACCACCTGCTCAGCGATGATCTCGCCGGCTTCCGCAGCGCGATCCATCTCCTCGAACGTCTTGTGGTCGATGGCGAAGAAAGTCACGCGATCACCGGGTTCGGTGAGGAAGGTCGGATTGCGATGGAGCTGATATGTTCTGACAGGCGTACGGCCCAGGAGGTGCCAGCCGCTCGGGGCGGCCAGGCATTGGATGCCGGCCTGGACGCCGCCGATCGAGATCGTCCCGGCGGGTGTCAGCAGCCGCGGGTTTTGCCGCCGCGACATGTGCAGGGACTTGTCGAGGCCACTGAGATAGGACCAACCCGGCGTGAACCCGATCATGGCGACCTTGTAGTCGCCGCCGACATGCCGGGCGACAATATCGTCGGGCGTGGTGCCCAGCGCCTTCGCGACATCCTCGAGATCGATGCCATGCTCGCCGCCATAGGCGACGGGAATGCGCCAGCGGCGCGCCTTGGTGACCGGCGGCAGCGGCTGGGTGGCGATCGCGAGGATCTTTTCGCCCAGCGCGTCGAAACCGATCTTGCCGGGATCGTAATGCACCAGCAGCGAGCGATAGGTCGGTACCGTCTCGGTGATGCCGTCGATTGGGCTCGCTGCGAGCGCCTTGTCCAGCGCCAGCACGCGCTGGTTGGCGTCCTCGTCGATGGTGCGGCTGAACTCGACCGTGACGGCGCTGTCGCCACTGGGCAAAAGGCGGGGCGGGGGAAGCGTCGCGGCCATGGAGCTGTCGAAATCGGGCTTCTGAAGAATGCGGCCCCCGACGTTCGAGTTCCGCTTTGCCCTGCTTCGCGTAAATGCGCCCGCAAGTCCAATAAATTAATGCAAGGGGAAGCGATAAAGCCTTGTTATCGCGTCGCATAATAGCCCAGCGGCCCTGCGTTATTGCCAGCCTCGAGGCCCTTGACGCAAGGCTTGCGGCTCGCAAGATGCGCGCGTTCTTTTCCCGCCTATCCGGAGCTCGTTCTCGTCCATGTCGCTGTCCCCCGAAGCCCGCAAGACCCTCGCCGGCATCACCACCGCCACCATCACCACGGTCCTGCTGAAGAAGGGGCTGCGCAATGTGTGGATGCGCGGCGCCCGTCCGCTGCGCCCGGGCTTGCCGCGGCTGGTCGGACCGGCTTTCACGCTGCGCTTCGTGCCGGCGCGCGAGGACCTGGCAACGCCGGAATCCTGGTCCTCGCCGATCTCGACCCGCACCGCGATCGAGGCGATGCCGGAGGGCTGCATCGCCGTGGTCGATGCCATGGGCATCACCGATGCCGGCATCTTCGGCGACATCCTCTGCGCGCGCATGGTCAAGCGCGGCGTCACCGCGCTCGTGACCGACGGCGTCGTGCGTGACGTCGAGGGCGTGCTCGGCACCAATCTTCCCGTGTGGTGCGACGGCTATGCCGCGCCCCCTTCCGTCGCGGGCCTGACCTTCGTCGGCTGGGGCGAGCCGATCGGTTGCGGCGGCGTTGCCGTGTTTCCGAACGACATCGTGGTCGCTGACCAGGACGGCTGCGTGCTGATCCCGCAAGCGATGCTCGACCACGTCCTCGCCGAGGGCGTCGAGCAGGAGCGCATGGAGGCCTGGATCGTCAACGAGGTGAACAACGGCGCCGTGCTGCCGGGCCTCTATCCCATGAATGCCGAGACCAAGGCGCGCTACGCCGCCAGCAAGAAGTAGTCGGGAAGCAGCGAGGTAATCCCAATGGAAATCACTGTTGCAGGCACGCGGCCGACCCGGCGCGCGCCCAAGGAAAACTTCACCGGCACCGTGTGGCAGGACCCCGTCATCATGGCGCCCGCACCGGCACGGCTGAACTGCTCGCGCGTCGCATTCGAGCCGGGCGCACGCACCAATTGGCATCACCATCCGCTCGGGCAGACGCTCTACGTCATCTCCGGCGTCGGCCGCGTCCAGTCCAAGGGCGGCCCGATCCGCGAGATCCGCCCCGGCGACACCATCTGGATTCCGCCGGGCGAAGTGCATTGGCACGGCGCATCACCGACCAACGGCATGTGCCACATCGCCATGCAGGAAGCGCTCGACGGCGTCTACTCGACCTGGCTGGAGCCGGTCACCGACGCGGAATACGGGGCCGCGTTGGGCTAAGGCTGCTGTGTCCCGGACAAGACGCATCGCCCCAACGCGATGCGTCGCCGAACGCGGAATTCTCGAGATGCCGGGTTCACGCTTCGCGTGCCCCGGAATCACCCGGTCCTGGAGAATTCGAGAGGCTCTAGTTCACCCGCGTCCACGTCTGGCCGCCGCAGAACATGCCGCCGAAGGCGCACCCCTGCACGCGCAACTGGTCGGTGCCCTTCATGGCGATCGTCGAATCATAGGTCGAGCCCGAGTTCGGATCGAGGATGCGGCCGGACCATTTCTGGTCCTTGCCGGGTTTCATGTTGATCAGAACCTGCTCGCCGTTCTGGTTCGACTTGCTGTCGACCGAGTAGCCGCAGAGGTTGGTGCCGCATTGCTCGATGCGGACCTTGCCTTCCTTCTCCTCGGTGAGCCAGACGCCGACCGGTGAATTGAGATCGCGTGTGGGCGCGGTTGCCGGAGAGGGTGCCGCCGCGGCCGCCTGAACGGGGGCGGGGGCAGGCGCCGGAGCGGGCGGAGGCGGCGCGGCCGGCGCTGCCTGCTGCGTGGCAGGCGCAGGTGCCGGCGGCGGCACCAAGGGCGTATCGGCCGGCGTGCTAGTGGCCGTCGTGGTCGTCGGTGAAGCTGGTGGTGGCGGAGCGGGTGGCGGCGCTGCTGCGGCAGTGGGCGCTGGTGCGGGCGGCTGCGCGGCCACGGGCGGAGGGGTGACCGGGGCGGGAACCGGAGCTGGCGCCGCCGGCGTTTGCGGCTCGACCGTCGCTTGTTGCGGTTGCTGGTTCGGCGCCTGCTCGTTCTTCTTGGCCTTCTTGGCCTTGCCCTGGCCGGTGTTGTCAAACACGCCGGGGATCTGCACGGTGCCGCGGTCCGGATCGATGCGGATGGTGCGCCCGCCATATTCGAAGGTGTACTGCGCCTGCGCGGCGGTGCTCGCCAAAAGGAATGCGGCCGCGGCCAACAGCTTCCTCATTTCCGTCTCCTCAACAGATCGTCCCCGCACCGACGCTTACGCGCCGGCAACATCGCAAAAAGTGATCTAGATCACTGTCGTTGGTATGAGTCGTCTTCCGGCGGCTCCGGGTTCAATAGGCCTGGGGCCGGTCCAAAGTTTGGCGGGGCAAGCGACAGGAGGACGCGGCCTTAATCGAACCAGGCCGCGTAGATCTTCTTGTAGCTGCCATCTTCCATGGAAATGTGCAGCCATTGGTCGATGAAGGCTTTCAGCGCCATGTCGCGCTGCAGCCAATAGGCCTTCTCGGAGAAGTCGAACGGCTTTTCGGGATGCACCGCGCACAGCACGCCGGCGTGCTGCTTCTGCTGGTAGCGTGTCTCGGAGGCGTCCGTCATCATCAGATCGGCGTTGCCCTTGGCGATCTCGTCGAAGATCGCTGTGTTGTCGGGGAAGACGGTGATCTCGGCATCCTTGATGTTGGCACGCGCAAAGCGCTCGTTGGTGCCGCCGGGATTGACGATGATGCGGGTGCCCTTCTTGTCGATGTCGGCGAGGCTCTGGTACTTGCCGACGTCGGCGCAGCGCGTGATCGGCGTCTTGCCCTCGCGCATGATCGGCGTCGAGAAGAAGCCCTTCTTCTGCCGGTCGAGCGTGACCGACACGCCGCCCATGGCGATGTCGAACTGGTCGGCCTCGAAATCCTTCATCAGCTTCGGCCAAGCCGTCGGCACGAACTCGACCTTGACCCCGAGGGCTTTGCCGAGCGCCTGCGCCATGTCGACGTCGAAGCCGCTGAACTGCTGCGTCGTCTTGTCCAGGTAGGTGAATGGCTTGTAGTCGCCGGTCATGCCGACGCGCAGCGTGCCGCGCTGGACGATCTCGTCGAGACGCGAGGGCGCCTGCTGCGCTTGCGCCGAAAGGTTTGCCAGCAACACCACGGCCAAGGCCGCCACGATTCGAACGATCATCTCTTTTCTACCCCTGCGCGAGCTGTCATTGTGCAGCCGTTCGGACGTGGATTTAGACCAGATGCCCGTCGCGGGCGAGGCAGAATTGAAGGGAATCCTTGAGGTGACGATATCGATGTACGAGGCCTCGGTCGGCCTGTTCGTGCCCTATTTGCGCAACCTGTCCGCGCTGCTCGACAAGGGCGTCGCTTATGCAGAGGCCCGCAAGTTCAACCCGACGGTTCTGCTCGGCATGCGCCTTGCGCCGAACATGTACGACCTGGCGCAGCAGGTCGGTGAGGCCTGCCGCCACGCTACCGTTGCGCCGGCCCTGCTGGCGCAGCGCGAGCCGGTGGCGCTGCCGGCGCTGGAGCACGATATGGCCGGGCTTCAAGCGCGTATCGCAACGTCGATCGAGTTCATCGAAAGCTTGCCGCGTGCGGAGATCGATGCCGCGGCGGAGCAGAACGTCTTCTTCAGGCTGAAGAACGGCACCGAGCTGCCCTTCACAGGGCGGACGCTGCTGCTGACGTTCAGCGTGCCGCAGTTCTTCTTTCACGTCACCACGGCCTACGACCTGCTACGGCACGCCGGCGTCGAGCTCGTGAAGAAGGATTATCTCGGGCGGAAGTAGGGCTCCGTGTTTGCCTCTCCCTGCGGGAGAGGTGTAGCGAGACCTGGTCTGCTAGCTGCCTTACGCTTCGCCCTTGCGCTCGTAATCGGCGAGCGAGCTGCGGCCGGCGATCTCGCTGCGGAGCAGCTCGAAGCGTTTATTGGCCTCTTCCTCCTGCGCATCGACGAAACGCACAGCGGCCTCGCTCGTCATCGGGCCGCTGACCACGGGGGCGGACTGCTCGCCGATGGTCTCGTGGACGTAATACTGGCCGTCATCGCCGCGATGGACCGTCCATTTGAGACGGATCGCCACCATGGGGCCGGGACCGACCTTGCTGTAGCCATCGGCATCGGTGTGCTCCGGCACCAGCGGCTGCTCCTCGACGACAGGATGCTCGTCGGTAACGACCTGCTCCTGGGCCACCGCCTGCTCATCGGCAACCGCCGTCTCGGTCGCGCTATCGCGGACGACGAGGACGGGCTCGGGGTGCTCCAAAATGCTGGCGATGGTCGCCAGCGCGTGGTCGGTCGGGTCGATCTCTGCCAAGGGTCATCCTCCAGCTCGACGCGGCCGGCCAGTCTGTCCCGCTGCCGCCGCGGCCGGTCCTATTACGCGCGTTCGATTGAGGCTGAGTTGGGGCTCGATCTGCACCAAAATGGGACACTTTCTGGGACGCGGACTCATGCTTTCCAGGACGCGAACTCATTAAGGCGCAGCCATAGCCTGATTGACGCCAGTTGAACGAAAGCAGGGTAGTTGGCGGCAAGCCTGTCGTAGCGTGTCACCATGCGACGACACCAGCCCGCCGCCAGCGGATGAAGCGGTTGTAGCACGTGGCGGACCAAATGCCTCGGGCAGATCACGCCAGGTGCCCCGGATCGCAAGACCCAGAAAATGCCATTAAGGACACGACGTCGTTTACGCGTCGTTTACTCGAGGAACGGCTCGCGCGCGCGACCAAGACTGTTCAGTCTTCCGAGCGCAAACCCGCCTCAATGCGTTGGATCAGCCGCTCCCGCAAGGACGGCACCACGTTGCCGAGGACGACGAAGGTGCGGACGATGGGCAAATACGGCTCCATTGCCGCCGTCAGCTCCGCGAGAGACGTGCCGGCCAGCCGCGCATATTCGGATTGCGCCGCCGCATTGGTCGCGCGCGGCCGCTCGGGATTGTCAGCGATTTCCGGGGCGAGCTCGGACAGGATGACATGCAAGAACCCGAGGTCGACGGCGGCGGGCGCGCGCATCACGAAAGTCCAGTCGACGAGCTTTGGGCCTTCCGCCGTCATGATCACGTTGCCGGGGCTCAGGTCGCAATGGCAGAGCCTGTCGTCGGACGACAAGCGCTCGATCAGCGCGAGGACATCGGTGGCGACGTGCTTCGGAAGCTTGCCGTCGTCGTGCCGCAACTCCGCCTCCATATACTCGCGCAGGGAGAGGACCTCCGGCGGCGGGGGCGTCTTGTGAACGGACATGGCAAGCGCGGCGACAATCGCTCCCGCCCGTTCGAACGTCACCGCGCCGGTCCGCGAGAGCTGCCACAGGGTCGGTCCGTCGAGCCGCTGCAGCACGATGCCGAAGCGCCCGTCCAAGATCACCTCGCCGAACACCGCCGGCACCGGGAGGCCGGCGGCATGGACAGCGCGGATCATTCGGGCTTCATGCCGACCGAGCTGATGAGAGACGCCGGCCTTGAACAGCTTCACCACCTGACCGGGCGCCCAGGCGTAAGCTTCGGAGAAGGCGCCTTCACCGATCTTTTTCCCTAGTGATCCCTGCATGCCCGTTCTCCACCGTACAGAGGAAACACCGGCGAGCAAAAAGGAATCCTCCCGTCGGGGGCCGCCGGACATTATCGCCTTTCAACCTGCAGAGACCGTCGGCCACTCCGCTAAATGGTCCCAAGCCCGGTTGTGACCCGGAGCGGGCATCAGGATGGGCCGATGGTCCTCCAGGAAAATCGGAGTTTGTCATGCAGGTGCGGCGGTGCGCACAACAGTGTCCGCTTCACTCACCGACCTTCCTGATTTGATGAGGCTGAACGAGCCGATATCAGTCGTCCCTGCGAAAGAGAAGCCGGCCAAGACGGCCAGTCTGCGATACTCGGCTTCCGTGCGCTCGCAGCCGCCGGGTCCGCGCAACATGTTAAGGTCACTCATGACGCGATGCGACCGCCCGCGCCATGCGTCCGCCTGTCGCTCAGCCCAGCACGTCCTGATTGATCACGTTCTGCCGGATGGGATCGCCGTCCAGCACGCTCAGGATGTTGCGCGCGGTCTGCTCGCTCATGCGCTGGACAGCCTCGACCGTGACGCCGGCCACATGCGGTGCCATGATGACGTTGGACAGCGCGAACAGCGCGTTGCTGACCGGCGGCGGCTCCACCTCGAACACGTCGATACCGGCGCCGGCGAGCTTTCCCGACACCAGGGCGTCGCAGAGCGCCGCTTCCTTCACGATGCCGCCGCGCGCGGTATTGATGAGGTAGGATTTCGGCTTCATCCGGCCGATCCGCGCCGCATCGAACAGGCCGACGGTCTCCGGCGTCTTCGGGCAGTGGATGGTGACGAAATCGGCGTGAGCTAGCGCGGCGTCGAGGTCAGTGATGGGCTCGCAGCCGGCGGCCTTGATTTCGGCGGCGGGCTTATAGGGATCGTAGACCTGCACCTTCATCTCGAACGCCAGGCAGCGCCTGGCGGTACGACTGCCGATGCGGCCGAACCCGATGACCAGCACGGTCTTGCCGTAGAGGTCGAACGGCAGCATGCCGAGCCGGTCGGCCCATGTGCCATCCTTGACGCAGGCATGCAGCTCCTGCGCGCGCTTGGCCAGCGTCAGCATCATGAACAGCGCCGCTTCCGCGACCGAGGGCGAGTTGGCGCTGCCGGCGACCATCAGCGGCACCTTGCGGCGGGAGAGCGCGGGCACGTCGACGGCGTCGTAGCCGACGCCGATGCGGGTCACCACCTTCATGTCGCGGGCCGCCTCGAGCTCGGTCTCGCCGAAGGCGGTGGCACCTAACGCCACCCCATGGACCGGCGCATGGCTCTTCAGCAGCGCCTCAAAGTCCTTCGCGGAGATCAGGTTGGAAAACTCGACGAGCTCGATATCGTCCCGCTGGGTGAGGAGGGCGCGCGCCCCTTGCGACAAAGTTTGAGTAACGAAAATCTTCTTCTTGTTGGTCGCCATCGCTCCCTGCCTGCTAGCGTTTCTTCACGGCGTCACAACACGACGCCGGTTTCCTCATTTAGCAGGTGCATGTTGTTGAGGTCCATCGCCAGGCGCATGGGTGCCCCGTCCTTGGCGCCGGCATTGGGATTGACGCGGCCGCACACCGGCGTGCCGTCGAGCCCGAAATAGACCAGCGTCTCCATTCCCATCGGCTCGGTCACGTCGAGCACGGTCTCGAAGGTCTCGACCCCGGGCTCGAGATGCGCGTGCGACTCCGTCAGATGCTCGGGCCGGAGGCCGAGCAGCAGCTTGTCGGTGCGCGGCAACGCGTTGTATCGCGCGGCACGGGCCGGCGGCAGCGGGAAAGCGATACGGTCGGTGAGGCGGATCTGGAGCGTGCCGCCGACATCCTCGAGGCGGCACGGGATGAAATTCATCGCCGGCGAGCCGATGAAGCCTGCGACGAAGCGCGTCGCCGGCTTGTGGTAGAGCTCGTTCGGCGTGCCGATCTGCTCGATGCGCCCCTTGTTCATCACCACCACGCGGTCGGCCAGCGTCATCGCCTCGACCTGGTCGTGGGTGACGTAGACGGTGGTGGTGCGCACCTTCTGGTGCACCTTCTTGATCTCGATCCGCATCTGCACGCGCAGCTTGGCGTCGAGATTGGAGAGCGGCTCGTCGAAGAGAAAGACTTTGGGATTGCGCACGATGGCGCGGCCCATGGCGACGCGCTGGCGCTGGCCGCCGGAGAGCTGCTTCGGCTTGCGGTCGATCAGGTCGGTGATGTCGAGGAGCCGGGCTGCCTCCGTCACGCGGGCCTTGATCTCGGCCTTGGGGTAGTGCTTCAGGCGCAGACCGAACGACATATTCTCCGCGACCGTCATGTGCGGGTAGAGCGCGTAATTCTGGAACACCATGGCGATGTCGCGGTCCTTCGGCGGCACGTCGTTGACCACGTCGCCGCCGATCATGATGTCGCCGTCGCTGATGTCCTCGAGCCCTGCGATCATCCGCAGCGTCGTCGACTTGCCGCAGCCGGAGGGGCCGACCAGCACGATGAACTCATGGTCGGCGATGTCGAGGTCGATGCCTCGCACGGCTTCGACATCGTCGTAACGCTTAACTACTTTCCGCAGAGCAACGTCAGCCATGAGTCATCAGCCCTTTGTCGCGCCGGCGGTCAAGCCGGCAATGTAGTAGTCCATCAGGAACGCGTAGATGATCAGCGGCGGCGCGGCGCCGAGCAGCGCGCCGGTCATGATCTGACCCCAGTTGAACACATCGCCCTTGATCAGCGTGGTGGTGATACCGACCGGCAGCACCAGCTGGTCGACCGATGTCGTGAACACCAGGGGATAGAGGAATTGGGCCCAGGACACCGTGAAGGCGAAGATGGTCGCTGCGATCAGCCCGGGCAGCGCGACCGGGATGAAGATGCGTGTCAGCGTCTGCAGCCAGGAGGCGCCGTCGATGAGCGCGGCCTCGTCGAGCTCCTTCGGGACCGAGGCGAAATAGCCGATCATGATCCAGGTGCAGAACGGCACCGTCAGCGTCGGATAGATGAACAGCAGCACATACCATCGGTTCAACAGCGTGATGCCGGTATAATCCTGGACCACGCCGAGCATCTTGAACAGCGGGATGAACAGGAGACTGTCCGGGATCAGGTAGGTCAGGAAGACGCCGGTGGCCAGCGTCGCCGAGCCCCAGAATTTCATCCGGGCCAGGGCAAAGGCCGCGGGAATGCTGATCACCATCGTGATGATGACGACCACGATCGACACGATCGACGAATTCCAGAAGAAGCGCAGAAACTGGTTCGAGCTCAACAGCTCGACATAGTTCGACAGCGTCGGGTGGAATACCCACCAGGGGTTGGTCGCCGCCGAGATCTCCGCGCTGCTCTTGAGCGAGGTGATCAGCATGTAGACCGGTGGTGTCAGGAAGAAGATCGCAAACAGCACCAGGAAGAAATAGGACCAGCGCAGCGCCCAGGCACGGTCGCGGCTCATGCTGCCATACTTGACCTTGCGGGAGGGGCCGGCCTTGTCGATTGCAACCGTGCTCATCAGGCTTCGTTTCCGCGTTTGGTGACATCGCGCAGGATGAAGATCGCTGCGACGGCGAGGATCGGCACCATGAACAGCGAGACGCAGGCGCCGAGCGGAATGTCGCTGCTCTGGATGCCGACCTGGAACGCCCAGGTGGCGAACAGGTGGGTCGTATCCAGCGGGCCGCCTGAGGTCAGGATGCGCACGATGTCGAAATTGGCAAAGGTGACGATCAGCGAGAACAGCGTCGTGATGGCGATGATGTTGCGCATCATCGGCAGCGTGACGTACCAGATCCGCTGCCACCAATTGGCGCCGTCGATGGCCGCGGCCTCGTAGAGCTGATCGGGCACGGATTTGAGTGCGGCCAGATACATGATCATGAAGAACGGCGCTCCGTACCAGACGTTGACGAGGATGACGGAGAAGCGCGCCCAGAAGGTTTCGCCGAGCCAGGGAATCGGACCGACGCCGAAGAAGGACAAGGTGTAGTTGAAGGCGCTGTAGGAGGGGTCGAATAGCCACAGCCAGGCCAGCGTGCTCATCGCCGGCGGGATCACCCAGGGCACGAGCAGCATGCCGCGCCATTTGCGCTGGCCCTTGGCCGGGATGTTATGGACGAAATGCGCGACGACGAAGCCGATCATCGCCTTGAAAATGACAGCGGTGATCGCGAAGATGCAGGACTGCTGCACCACCATCCAGAACGTCTCGCGCTTGAACAGGAAGGTGAAGTTGCCGAGGCCGACGAACTTCGTCATCGCCTTGTTCAGCGTCGCGAGGTGAACCGAGTAGAAGGCGGGGTAGAGCACCAGCAGCGCGATCAGGAGGATCAGCGGCAGCGTCAGGAAGAACGCAACCGTCGATTTTCGCCCGAGCGCATTGCGCAGGCTCTTTCCCTTGCGCGCGCCCGTGGCACGTGCGACGCGACCTCGCTCAACGACGACATCGGCCATGTCAGAATCCTTAAGGTCAGTCTTCTTGCAAGCAGTCCAAGCTTGGAGCCGGCCATAACGGTCGGCTTCAAGGTCTTGCGGATCCGATGACGGAGCCCTGGCGGCTCACGCGCGTGGCGCGAGCCGCCCTGGCACACGCCCGGCTTAGCTCCGCATGAAGCCTTCGCACTCGCCCTCGGCCCAGGCGAGCGCCTGATCCAACCTCTCGCCGCGCGCATAGCGCAGCGCCATCTTCGTCAGCGTCGCCTGGAAGTAGATCTGTTGCGCGATCTTGGGCGGCGCGGGCGACGCTGCGATCGACAGCGTCTGATGCTTGTAGGGATCCGGATAGTGGAAGAGCGTTCCCTTCGGCGGGCCTTCCTCCGCCCAGGTCTTGAACTTGGTCATGTTCGCGTAGGCCGGCAGGTCGTAGCCGCCGCTCACCGCAACGAACTTCTCGATCGACGATGGCGCGGACAGGTGAACGAGCAGGCTCTTGGCCGCCTCCTTGTTCTTGCCGAAGCTCCAGACGCCCCAGAAGTAGGGCAGGTACGGTGCGAACCGGCCCTTGGGACCGGACGGGAAGCCGTGCGTCCAGCACTGCTCGGCGACCTGCGGCGCATCGCGCTTGGCGACGGCCCAGGCGCTCGGCGGGTTGAGGATCATCGCGCCGCGGCCGGAGATCAGCCATTTGTTGTTCGAAGCGTCGTCCCATGACGGCGCATCCGGCGGCAGGAACGCGATCAGCTTCTTGTAGAATTCCATGGCCTGGCGGACCTGATCGGTCTTCACCGTGATATCGCCCTTGGCATTGACGAGCTCGGCGCCGAACGACTGGAAGATCGCGCCGGCGGTATCCACGCTGTCGGTGGTCTCGCCGAGACCGATGCCGAAGGCAAAGCCGGCCTTCTGGCAAGCCTCGGCCGCCTTCAGGAAGGTCTCCATGGTCCAGTTCTCCGCCTTGGGCGGAGCGCCGACCGGATACATCTCCTGCACGTCGATGCCGGCGTGCTTCTTCATCAGATCGATGCGGGAGCAGGGGCCTTTGATCTGGCTGCCGGGTGTCGCGGGCACCGCGAGCCATTTGCCGCCGGATTGTCCGAGATATTTGACGGTGCCGTTCACCTCGCCATTCTGCTTGAGGAGCGGCTCCATGACGTCGTTGAGCGGCTCGAGATTCTCGGCGTAGGCCTGCGGCCACCAGCTCGGCATCTGGAGAATGTCATGGCCAGATTTCGCCTGGGCTTCGGCGGCGGCGGTCAGCTCGATCTTTTTGTTGTTGCTGGTGATGTAGTCGATGGAGACTTCGACCTTCTCCTTCGCCGCCCATTCATTGACGAGATCGGTCGAGGCCTGGTTGGCGCCCGGCACCCAATGGTCCCAGAAGCCGATCGAGAGTTTGCCGGCAGCGTAGGCGCCCCGGACATAGGGCGCCGTGATCAGCGCCGCGGAGGACATTGCTGTGGCAGCCACAAATTGACGTCGCGTCAGTGTCTTTCGTGACATCTCGTTTCCTCGCTTGGGTGTTGTTGTTGGAGCTTCCTCTGAGAGACTTCTTTATTGAGTTCTTGTTGCTCGATTTTCTTATTTGCGCCGTCGGCCCGCGTGGTCAATTCACGGATGCCGCGGCAAATTGGTAGCGCGATCAGATCATGATTGATCGCGTCTGTCGAGAAAGCCGAATGGCTCCGCGTCTAGAACTAACGTTGTGTCCGGAAAACGTCGGACGCGTGTCGAGGCGACGGATCGCAGGGGCAGGGCGCTCGTTGTTTTTGCGACGCACACTTCGCGTCGATCCGTCTGGAAGGATCGGTGCGCATTTACGCCGCAGTTTCGAATAAGCCTGCATAACCGCTTCGCGCCAAAGACTTTTCGGGCGTGGACAGCGGATCGGATGCGTCTGGACCTCGAACCGGCGGAAACGATAGAGTTGCAGCTGGCCCGTGACTCCCCCCGATAGGCCAGTCAGAAAAGACTCAGAACAGAGATGGAGACGAGAATGACCGACACGGCGCCGTCAGCGCGGCTTTACCTGCGGCGATGCCTCGCGCTGGGCGCCGTGCTTACGCTGTTGCTCGGTGCCGCCGCGGTGGCGAATGCTCAAGGTTTGGTCAAAGGCGTTCAGGAAGGCGCCGCGGCCGGGAACAAGGCGGCAGGTCCGGTCGGTGGCGTGCTCGGCGGCGCGATCGGCGGCGTGGTTGGCGTCTTCACCGGCGTGCTCGGCGTCGGCAACAGCAACGGCAACAATCAGCCGCCGCCCGCCAAGGAGTCCAGCAAGGACGCCAAGCAGCAGGGGGCGGCCAAGGACAAGGATGCCAAGAGCGCCAAGGCGGGCAAGGGTGCCAAGGCGAGCAAGGAGGCGAAGAACGCGCCGCAGGACAACAAGGGCAATAAAGACAACAAGGATGTCACGGTCCTCACCCAGACCGGCGCGCCGCAGCTGACGGCCGAGCAGATTGTCGCCAACAGCGATTCCTATATCGAGCGGATCAAGACCGAGCTGAATCTGACGGCGGATCAGGAGAAGCACTGGTATGGCTTCGCGAGCGCGATGCACTACCTCGGGCATAATG
This sequence comes from Bradyrhizobium sp. STM 3561, assembly GCF_045571455.1. Taxonomy (NCBI): domain Bacteria; kingdom Pseudomonadati; phylum Pseudomonadota; class Alphaproteobacteria; order Hyphomicrobiales; family Nitrobacteraceae; genus Bradyrhizobium; species Bradyrhizobium sp. STM 3561. The sequence continues at coordinate 2,901,529 of NZ_CP120695.1, read as the reverse complement.
GTGCAGAGCGGCTCAACCTGCGGGTTGCGCGCGCCAAGCGGGATCCACCCGACGACATCATCGAGCAGATGCGCAACGAAGCCCAGTTCCTGATTGATCGGGCTGCCGACCAACGCAACGTCGCCGACGCCGCCGAGCCGCTTTATTCGAGCCTCGACGACAAGCAGAAGCAGGTCTTCATTCAGGAGATGGTGCGCCTCAGCCGCGAGCGCGGATTGGATTGATCAAGTTGAATCGGCTCGGACGCATCTGAATTGACGCGCCCGCCACGAATTCGTGAATCCTCTCCGCAATTCGGTTATGGTTAGCTTCGCAAGGCTGACTGCGGGGTTGATATGGCGGACGGACTCTCCGTTTTCCTGGTCGAAGACGAGGCGTTGATCCGGATGATGATCGCCGACATGGTGGAGGAACTCGGCCACCACGTCGTCGCGGAAGCAGACAATGTGCGCGACGCCAGCGCCTTTGCCATGACCGCGCAATACGATCTGGCCATCCTCGACATCAATTTGATGGGCGTCTACGTCGATCCGGTCGCCGACTTGATCGAGCGTCGCGGAAAACCGTTTCTGTTCGCCACAGGCTACGGCCCGGAACTGCTGCCGTCCTTGCTCCGGCGCAGGCCGATCCTGCGCAAGCCGATCGCGATCGATCAGCTCAAGGCGATGATCGATTCGATGTTTCCGGGAGCCCCGGACAAAGCTCAACACTGAGCACCAACGAAAATGGCCGCCCCTCTGGGCGGCCATTTGACGACGGAATTCGTCGCGCTCTCACATCAGGCCGGCGCCGAGGTCGATGCCGCGCGCCATCAGACCGAACGAGGCGACCACGCCCGTGCAGCAGAACAGCAAGATGGTCTTGAAGGACGAATCGGCGAAACGCGTCTCGACGGCGGCCGGCATCGCGATAAGTGAAATCATGCTCATGTTCATTCCCCCCTTGTTGATCCTGAATTGCATCAGGTGAGGGAACCTTTAGAGCAAAAAGTTTGACATGAGATTGCGAGGCGTCGTTAACGGAATCGGAAACGAATCCCGCGTTCTCAGCGGGCGCGACCGGATTGCAAGCCTCAGTTGCGACCGTTCCTCAGCACCATGGCGATGGTGTGAGCCGTCATGGCCGCGCGATCCGAAGCGCGCTGCGCAGCCAGCCGGTCACGGGCCTTTTCCTCGATCAGGAGTTCGATCAGGGCCAACCGCTTGTCTTCGCTGTCGGCTTCGCGCAACAGGCGGTGATAGCGGTGATAGTCGAAACCGAAATCCTGTTTACGCATGTCACGCCCCCGCAACTACGCCACACACGATGAGATTGTTTCTCATCTGAGATGTGTACGCAAGCGCGTTCCTGCCTGGAACCGGGCGCCCGCAGAAATCTGCTGTGAATTACCGTCGCCCGTGAGCGGCAAAGAGCGAACGGCCCGTCAATCCGAAGTGTGGTCGGCAAACATCTTCAGGCCGACGAAGCTCGCATCAGGCTTGATCACGAGCCTGGTCGGGATGTTGCGCAGATAATCCTGGAAGCGTCCCTTCGCTTCAAAGCGCGCCCGGAACGCGGAGGCCGCAAGGAATTCGTGAAAGCGCGGCACGATTCCGCCGGCGATATAGACGCCACCGCGGGCTCCGAAGGTCACCGCGAGATTGCCGGCGACCGAGCCAAGGATGGCGCAAAACATCTCCAGCGTCGCGCGGCTGACGGGACAACTGCCCTCCAGCGCGGATTTGGTGATGGCCGCGGCATCGCGATGCGGCACCTGGACGCCATCGATCTCAGCCAACGCTTCGTAGAGATTCTGCAGCCCGGAACCCGAGAGTGCGCCACGCTCGATGGAGACATGGCCGAGGCGTCGGCGCAAGCACGCAATCACACGTTCCTCGCGCTCGTTCTCAGCCGGCAGGGTCGCGTGCCCGGCCTCAGTGACGACGGCCAGTCGCGCGCCATGGCGTTCAATCAGACAGGAGACACCAAAACCGGTTCCTGGCCCGACCACCAGCAACGGCTCTCCGGGCAAGCCATCGCCTCCGCCCAGCGGGAGGAGGTCGGCAGGTTGCAAGGCGGGCAGGGACCAAGCCACCACCTCGAAGTCGTTCAGCACATGGACGCTGTCGAAGCCGAGCGCGGGCTGCAGCTCGTTGCCGTCGATGACCCAGGGGCTGTTGGTCATGACGCAGCGGTTGTTGGTGACGGGACCCGCCACCGCCAGCACTGCTCTTTTGGGCTGATCGCCGCCCGACCGGCGCGCCAGGACGTCCGCGATGGCTTCGCGGACGGTCGGAAAGTCGGCGACCTTCACATAATCGATATCGATCGGTCCGGTCTGATCGCTCAGGCTCAGTGCGAAGCGCGCATTGGTGCCGCCGATATCGGCGAGAAGAATCTTTCCTGTCCTGCCGATGCCCATGGCCCTGCGGCTTCCGCGGCCCTGGCGGCCCTCGGGAACCTTCGCCTCCGTTCCTGATCCGATCCGCAAACGCGGACGGTCTGAGGATCCTCGCTTGGTTGTTCCTAGTCAACACGGATAAGGTCAAACCGTTGCATCCTGGACGACCTTGTCCATCAGCGTCCATCAGCGCGGTATCGCCGCACGCGGTCTGTGGTTGCGAAGCTGCGCCGGAAGATCGACATTGGGAGGGGGCGTCCGGTGCTCGACACCGGGCGGCTCGAACGGGACCTTGCGATGAAGATTTCCGACCGCGACGTGCTGCTGGTGATCGACGTACAGAACGATTTCTGTACCGGTGGAGCGCTTGCCGTTCCCAGCGGCGAAAAGGTCGTCCCCGCCATCAATCGGATCGCCCAAAAATTCACCAATGTAGTACTGACCCAGGACTGGCATCCGCGCGACCACGTCTCGTTCGCGTCGAACCATGTTGGCAAGCAGCCGTTCCAGGCGATCGAGCTCGACTACGGCCGGCAGGTGTTATGGCCAGCGCATTGCGTGCAAGGCACGGCGGGGGCTGAATTTCATCGCGATCTCGACGTGACCCGGGCGAGCCTCGTGGTGCGCAAGGGCTTTCGCCGTGGCATCGATTCCTATTCGGCGCTGTTCGAGAACGACCATCGGACGCCGACCGGACTGCTCGGTTATTTGCGCGAACGCGAGCTGAAGACCGTCTTCGTCGCCGGTCTGGCGCTGGACTTCTGCGTCCGCTTCTCGGCGGAGGATGCGCGCAAGGCGGGGTTGGAGGTGGCCGTCATCGAGGATGCCTGCCGAGGCATCGATCTCGACGGCTCGGTGGCCGCGACCCATCAAAGCTTTCGGGATCTCGGGATCGCCGTCGTCAGCCTCGAGGCTTTCCTGTGAGGACATCGAGGTAGCCATGGTGGAAAAGACCGCCAAACAGACACGCGGATCAGGGCATGCTGCTGATGATCCGCGGCTGTGGCCGTTTGCGGCAGCGCAGCTTGCCATGGACGCCTGCTTCTGGTGGCTGGATCGTGGACCCGCGGAGCCGCGTGACAGCAGCCTGGCATGGACGACACCCAACAGCGTTGCATTGGAGCTCGCAACAATGCAGCTGCGCGATTGCTCGCAGATTCGGTCCGGCCAGCCGGCGCTGGTCTGCGCGCCCTATGCGCTGCATCGGGCCCTGATCGCCGATTTCGCCCCGGGCCACAGCGTGGTGCAGTCATTGCAGAATGGCGGTATCGACCGGGTCTATCTCACCGACTGGCGGTCGGCGACATCAGACATGCGCTATCTCTCGATCGACAGCTATCTCGGCGATCTCAACGTCGCCGTCGACGAGATCGGCGCGCCGGTCGATCTCGTCGGGCTCTGCCAAGGCGGATGGCTGTCGCTGCTCTACGCGGCGCGCTTTCCGGCCAAGGTGCGGCGGCTGGTCCTGGTCGGCGCTCCCGTGGACCTGTCGATCGATTCCTCGCTCTCCCGGCTCGCCCGCAACGCGCCCGGGATGGTCTACGACCAGCTCGTCGCGCGCGGCGGCGGCAATGTCAGCGGCGAGGAGATGCTGCGCTTCTGGTCCAAAGCGCCTGATGACGACGACATCGTAGCGGCCTTGCAGCGGGATCTCTCGGATGAGCAGGGAACGGCGCTGCTCGCGCGCTTCGACCGCTGGAATGCCGAGACGCTCAATCTGCCGGGCACCTACTATCTCGAGATCGTCAATGGGATTTTCCGGGAGAACATGATTGCCCGCGACGATTTCGTCGCACTCGGCCGCCCGGTTCGTCTGAAGGACGTCAAGTCGCCGATCTTCCTGCTCGCCGGGCTCGACGACGAAGTGGTGCCGGCGACGCAAGCGCTTGCCACCGCCCGGCTTGTCGGCACGCCGCCGGCCTTCATTGCGGCGGCTTCCGAGCCGAGCAACCATCTCGGCCTGTTCATGGGCGCGCGCACCCACGCGCATGCCTGGCCCCGGATCGCCGAATGGCTGCGCGAGGATCTGTCCGGTGTGCTGGCCCGCAGCGCCTGAGCTCGCCAGCGCTGGACAGGCCGTCTTGCAAATCCGGTATGCATGACGGCGGATGGCTCGCACGGGACCCTGTCGATGGGCTACATATGGTCCGGAGCTGACGGCTTCGGCAGCGAAGAGATTCAAGGGTACTGCGCTCGATGACTTTCCATTCGATCTACGCTCACGGATTTGCGCGCGTGGCGGCCTGTGTCACCACGTCCCATGTCGCCGATCCCACGGCCAACGCCAAGGCTGTCCTGGCCGCCGCCGATGCCTGCCACGAGCAGTCGGTGGCAGTTGCCGTTTTTCCTGAGCTCTGCCTGTCCGGCTATGCGATCGAAGATCTTGTGAAGCAGGATTCGCTGCTCGATGCGGTCGAGCGCGGGCTCGCCGCGATTGTTGAGGCCTCCGCCGGGCTGATGACGGTGCTGATCGTCGGGGCGCCGCTACGCTTTGGTCATCGCATCTACAATTGCGCCGTCGTTATTCACCGCGGCAACATCCTCGGTGTGGTGCCCAAGAGCTACCTGCCGACCTATCGCGAGTTCTACGAGGGACGGCATTTCGCCTCCGGCGCCGGCATCGCCGGAGAGACGATCGCCTTCGCCGGCCTGCACGCGCCGTTCGGCGTGGATCTCCTGTTCGCCGCTGAGGACGTTCCGGGCCTCACCATCGGCGTCGAGATCTGCGAGGACATGTGGATCCCGGTGACGCCGGCCTCCGAGCTCGCACTCGCGGGCGCAAGCGTGCTGATCAATCTTTCGGGCAGTCCGATCACGATCGGCCGGGCCCGCTCGCGCGCGCTGCTGTGCCAATCGACGTCGGCGCGCTGCCTCGCGGCCTACGTCTATTCCGCCGCCGGGGCAGGGGAATCCACCACCGATCTCGCCTGGGACGGCCAGACCTCGATCTACGAGAATGGCGTGCTGCTGGCCGAGGGCGAGCGATTCCGGCAGGGCGGCCAGATCACATATGCCGATGTCGATCTCGACCTGCTCAGGCAGGAACGCGCGCTGATGGGAACGTTCGACGACAACCGTCGGCAGCGCGAGGCGTTTTTCCGCAAGGTGACATTTGCCCTGAAGCCGCCGGCGGCCGATATCGGCTTCCTGCGCAAGGTCGAGCGATTCCCTTTCGTGCCGAGCGACGAGAGCCTGCTCGAGCAGGATTGCTACGAGGCCTACAACATCCAGGTCGCCGGACTCGTGCAGCGCATGCGCGCGACCGGTACCAAGCGCGTCGTGATCGGCGTATCCGGTGGCCTCGATTCCACCCACGCGTTGATCGTCGCCGCCAAGGCGATCGACCTGCTCGGCCTGCCGCGTGAGAACATCCTTGCCTACACCATGCCCGGCTTTGCCACCGGCAGCGAGAGCAAGACCAACGCTCTGGCGCTGATGCAGGCGCTGCACACGAGCTGGCAGGAGCTCGACATCCGGACCACCGCGACCCAGATGCTGAAGGACATCGGCCACCCCTTCGGCAAGGGCGAGAAGGTCTATGATGTCACGTTCGAGAACGTGCAGGCGGGCCTTCGCACGGACTATTTGTTCCGGCTTGCCAACCATCACGGCGGCATCGTCATCGGAACCGGCGATCTCTCCGAGCTCGCGCTCGGCTGGTGCACCTATGGCGTCGGCGACCAGATGGCGCACTACAACGTCAATGCCGGCGTGCCGAAGACGCTGATCCAGCATCTGATCCGTTGGGTGATCTCCTCGAAGCAGTTCAGTGACGACGTCAACCGGACGCTTGGCTCGATCCTGGCCGCTGAAATCTCGCCCGAGCTCGTGCCGGTGCAGCCCGGCGAGAAACCGCAGAGCACGGAAGCGTCCGTTGGGCCTTACGAGCTGCAGGATTTCAACCTGTTCTATACGCTGCGCTTCGGCATGCGGCCGTCCAAGATCGCCTTCATGGCGCTACAGGCGTGGAAGGACGCCGAGAAGGGCGAATGGCCGCCGGCTTTTCCGAGCGACCGGCGCAGGGCCTATGATCTGCCGGAGATCCGCCGCTGGCTGGAAGTGTTCCTGCGCCGCTTCTTCGCCTTCAGCCAGTTCAAGCGCTCGGCCATGCCGAACGGGCCGAAGGTCTCGGCCGGCGGCTCACTGTCGCCGCGCGGCGACTGGCGCGCGCCGTCGGATTCGAGTGCGGCCGCTTGGCTCGAGGATCTGGAGCGGAACGTTCCGAACTGATCGGGCGGCGTTGGAGGAGGGACGATCTGACATCCGCCGGGGAAAAGATCAGCGTGACGTTCATGGCGCGGCTGACGCTGAAGGATGCGATGTGAGCTGACGCTCATCTCGAGCTGCTTCATGGCAGGCATGTGGGCTGAGGCATATGCTGGGACGCCCCGTGCTGATGGAAAGCGCGAGGTCCGGAGTGCCTAGGAGTCCGGACCTCGTCACCTTGCCCCAGCCTTCAATCCCCGCCCCATGTGGTCCCCCAACCCCATGTTGCGCGATCGGAGGTGATGCCCGTGGAGTGGCCGCCGATCGATGTCGCGCGATGTACGCGAAGGCCGGTTAGGATTCCATCCCGGATCACTACGGACATGAATACCGCTTGCCATCTGTTCATTCTGCGTCGGTCGCCATCGCAGATCTGCAGCGCGCGACCGACGGGATGTCCACATCCCATCGGGACCTCGCAACCTGCATTTCACGGGCCTGTCATTGAAGTGGTCTAGCGCTGCTGCCGTCATCACGGCCAGGGAGCATGCCATGTCGAAGCCGGTGTTGGGCGCCGCATTATCCATCAAATCGATCCCCGCGCATCGCGATTGGCTTCTCGAACGGCAGCGCGATCTGGAAATCCAGGACTTCTTCCGTGCCGATCTGCTCGAGAGCGACTGGCGCGCGACCGCCGGCGAGATCAAGCAGATGCTCGCCGGTTACACCGGCCGGCTCGGCATCCATGGCCCGTTCTGGGGCTTCAAGATCGACAGCCATGATCCCATGATCCGTCAGGCGGTGACCAAGCGCCTGCTCCAGGGGCTGGACGCCGCCGAGTTCCTCGGCGCAACGCAGATGGTGATCCATTCGCCGTTCACGACCTGGGACCACAACAATCTCGATCTCTATCCCGACAATCGCGGCAATCTCGTCGAACGCGTCAAGGCGACGCTCGCCGAGGTGATCGCGCGCGCCGAAACCATCGGCTGCGAAATCGTCATCGAGAACATCGAGGACAAGGATCCGCGCGACCGCGTGCGCCTTGCCAAGGCGCTCGAAAGCAGCAAGGTCCGCGTCTCGCTCGACACCGGCCACGCCAATTACGCGCATGTCTCCACCGGAGCGCCGCCGGTCGACTATTACGTCGAGACCGCCGGCGACATGCTGACGCATGTGCACCTGCAGGACACCGACGGCTTTGCCGACCGGCACTGGGCGCCGGGCGAAGGCAATATCCCCTGGATCGCCGTGTTCCGCGCCCTTGGCCGGCTGACGTCCAACCCGCGGCTCATCCTCGAGCTCCGTAACCACGACGACATCCGGAAGGGCGCCGCGCATCTCGCCGCGCTCGGTCTCGCTGAATAGTCGGATCGGAAAGGGCAGGGGTCATCATCATGAGCAAGCTCACCCGTCGCACCATCCTGACGTCCGGTGGTGCCGCCGCCGGCACATTGCTGCTGCCGCGCTTTGCGATCGCGCAAGGCGACAACCGTCCGTCGGTGACGATCGCCGTGCAGAAGGTTACCAATGCGAACGTGCTCGACGTGCTGCGCGAGCAATCCAATGTCGGCGAGCGCGTGTTCTTCTCCTCGATCTGGGAAGGCCTGATCTCCAAGAATTGGCGCGGCAATCTGGAAGCCGTGCCTGGCCTTGCGACCGAATGGCACCGCATCGACGATCAGACCGTCGAGGTGAAACTGCGACAGGGCGTTAAATTCCACAACGGCGACGAGCTGACGGCGGAAGACGTCGTCTTCACCTTCAGCCGCGAGCGCATGTTCGGCGAGACCGAGGCCAAGAGCCGCTCCACCATCCAGGCCTTTGAGAAAATCCCGACGCCGCGCCCGGGCAAGGAGCTGCCGCCGGATGTGCCGGCCGTCGCCCGCCGGATCTGGCCCGACCTCGTGCGCGTCGATGCCGTCGACAAGTACACCGTGCGCTTCTACAACGCGACGCCCGATGTCACGATCGAGGGCCGGCTGTCGCGCTACGGCTCCGACATCATGAACCGCCGCGCCTGGGAAGAGTCCGCCAGCTATCTCGACTGGGCGCGCAAGCCGATCACGACGGGTCCGTACAGGGTCGTCGAGCTCAAGCCCGACGTGTCGCTGACCCTCGAAGCGCATGACGAATATTGGGGCGGCCGCCCGCCGCTCAAGCGCATCCGTTTCCTCGAAGTGCCTGAAGTCGCGAGCCGCATCAACGGTCTCTTGTCGGGCGAATACCAGTTCGCCTGCGACATCCCACCGGACCAGATCGCCGGCATCGAGAAGAACGCCGCGTTCGAAGTGCAGGGCGGCACCATCCTCAATCACCGGCTGACCGTGTTCGACAAGAACCACGCCGTGCTCGCCAACCCGCTTGTCAGGCGTGCCTTCACCCACGCGATCGACCGCCAGGCCATCGTCGACAGCCTGTGGGCCGGCCGCACCCGCGTGCCGAAGGGGCTGCAGTGGGAATTCTACGGCGACATGTTCAATGCCGACTGGAACGTGCCGGCCTACGATCCCAAGCTCGCGCAGGATCTGTTGAAGCAGGCGGGCTACAAGGGCGATCCGATTCCCTATCGCCTGCTCAACAACTACTACACCAACCAGGTCGCGACCGCGCAGATCCTGGTCGAGATGTGGAAGTCGGTCGGGCTCAACGTGCAGATCGAGACCAAGGAGAACTGGTCGCAGATCATGGAGCGTGCGCCGACCCGCGCCGTGCGCGACTGGTCGAACTCGGCCGCGTTCAACGATCCGGTGTCCTCGCTGGTCGCCCAGCACGGCCCGAACGGCCAGCAGCAGCAGATCGGCGAATGGACCAATGTCGAGCTCAACAAGCTCTCGGAGTTCCTGGAGACCTCGACCGACCGCGCCGCCCGCAGGAAGGCATTCCACCGCATGCTCGAGATCGCCGAGCGCGAAGATCCCGCCTACACGGTGCTGCACCAGAACGCGACCTTCACGGCCAAGCCGAAGTCGATCAAGTGGAAGGCGGCGCCCGCCTTCGCGATGGATTTCCGCGCCGGCAATTTCGAGGCCTGACGTGCCGCCGCTGGTCAGCATCCGGGACTTGCGCGTCGCCTTCAACGGCGTGCCGGTCCTGCTCGGCGTCGACATTGTCTTGCAGAGGGGCGAGGCCCTCGGCCTCGTCGGGGAGTCCGGCTCCGGCAAGTCGGTGACGTGGCTGGCCGCGCTCGGTCTGTTGCCCCGGCATGCGCATGTCACAGGCTCGGTGCAGCTCGAGGGACGAGAGATCCTCGGCGCGCCGGCAGCCGAGCTCGATCATGTCAGGGGCGGGCGCATCGCCATGATCTTCCAGGATCCGGCGAGCGCGCTCAATCCGGTGCTGACCATTCGCAAGCAGCTCTGCGAAGCACTGGCGCTGCATCGTGATCTCCAAGGCAGCGCCGTGAAGACGGAAGCACGGCGGCTGCTCGAACTCGTCGGCATTCCCGATGCGGCGCGGCGGTTAGAGGCCTATCCGCACGAATTCTCCGGCGGGCAGATCCAGCGCATCATGATCGCGATGGCGCTGGCCGGAAATCCCGATCTCCTGATCGCGGACGAGCCGACCACGGCGCTCGACGCCACCATCCAGGCCCAGATCCTGGAGCTGCTCTCTACGGTCCGCCGCGAGCTCGGCATGGCGATGGTGCTGATCAGCCACGATCTCGGCGTCGTCGCGGAGAATTGCGACCGTGTCGCGGTGATGTATGCCGGCCGCCTCGTCGAGGACGCCCCGAGCAACCAGCTGTTCGCCGATCCCGTGCATCCCTACGCGCAGGGCCTGATCGGCGCACTGCCGCCGCTCGACGGACCGCGGCGGCGTCTCACCGCTATTCCTGGAACGGTGCCCGATCCCGCGCAGATGCCAAGCGGCTGCGCTTTCGCGCCGCGCTGCGCGCTGGCAGCCGAACCGTGCGGCCTGGCCGCGCCGAGCCTGGCGCCAATCGCGAACGACCGCAGCGTCGCCTGCATCCGCGCCGAGGCTTCGCGCCGCGCGCTGCTCGGGATCGCCGCCGAATGAGCGCGCCGCTCGTCGAGGTCTCCGCGATCTCGCGCACCTATTCGATGCGCTCCGGAATGTTCGGCCGAGCGACGGCTGTGCATGCCGTCGACGCTGTGTCGCTCACGATTGCCAGAGGCCAAACGCTGGGCCTTGTCGGAGAGTCCGGCTCGGGCAAGTCGACCACGGGGCGGATCGTGCTCGGCCTCGAGCCGTCCGATAGCGGCGAGGTGCGGTTTGGCGGCAAGCCCATGGCCGCGCCGGGAACAGCCGTGTGGCGCGCCCAGCGCGCGCGCATGCAGATGATCTTCCAGGACCCGCTGGGGGCGCTGGACCGGCGCCTGCCGGTCGCAACGCAGATCCGCGAGCCGCTCGACATCCACGGCCTCGGCACGCCCGCGATGCGCGAGGAGCGCGTGCGCGAATTGCTGCGCGCGGTCGAGCTGACACCGGCGCAGCGCTATCCGGGCGCGCTGTCCGGCGGCCAGCGCCAGCGTATCGTGCTGGCGCGGGCGCTGGCGACCAAGCCCGATTTTCTCGTCTGCGACGAGCCGGTCAGCGCGCTCGACGTCTCGATCCAGGCGCAGGTGGTGAACCTGCTCGCCGATCTCCAGGCCCAGCTGTCGCTGACGCTGCTGTTCATCAGCCACGACCTGCGCGTCGTCAGGCAGATCAGCAATGTCGTCGCCGTGATGTATCTCGGCCGCATCGTCGAGATCGGCAGCGCCGACGATCTCTTTGCGCGCCCCGAGCACCCCTATACGGAGGCACTGGTCTCGGCCTCGCCCGCGCCGGGCCGCCGCAGCGCCGGCCGGATCGTGCTGTCAGGCGATCCGCCGAACCCGGCGGCGCGCCCGCAAGGCTGCGCCTTCCATCCGCGCTGCCCGCGCGCGATTGCACGCTGTGCGAGTGAGGTGCCGACGCTCGCGGCCATCAGCGGTGACAGACGGGTCGCGTGCCATCTCGTCACGGGCACGCCGGCGCGGGACGCGGCGTGATGGGACGCTATTTCGCCATTCGGATCGGACGCGCGGCGCTGACGATCGTGCTCGTCGTCACCTTCGCGTTCGTCGTGCTGCGTCTCTCGGGCGATCCCGCGCTGATGATCCTGGGACCCGAGGCGCCGCCTGAGGTGCTCGCGGCGTTTCGCAAGGCCTGGGGCCTCGATGATCCCATCTGGTTTCAGTATCTCGACTATTTCGGCGCCATCGCCAGGGGCGAGCTCGGCCGCTCCATGCGCGACGGCCGGCCCGCGATCGAGCTGGTGCTGGAGCGGATTCCGGCGACGCTGGCGCTGACCTTGCCGGCCTTCGTCTTCAAGGTCGCGCTCGGCATTCCCGCCGGCATCTACGCCGCGCTGCATCGCGGCTCGGGCATCGACCGTGCCGTGATGATGACGGCGGTGGCTGGTTTCACGGTACCGAGCTTCGTGCTCGCGCTGGTGCTGGTGCTCGTCTTCGCCGTGCAGCTCGGCTGGCTGCCCTCAGGCGGGCAAGACAGTTGGCGCCACGCCATCCTGCCGATCGCAACGCTGAGCCTCGGCGGAGCTGCTGTGCTGGCGCGCTTCACCCGCAGCGCAATGCTCGAAGTGCTGGGCCAACCCTACATCCGCACCGCCTCGGCCAAAGGCGTGCCGTGGCGCAAGGTGGTGACCTCGCATGCGCTGCCGAACGCGGCGATCCCGACTGTCACCATTCTCGGCTTCATGGTGGGTACGCTGATGGCCGGCGCGGTCGTGGTCGAGAGCGTGTTTGCCTGGCCGGGAGTAGGGCGCCTGCTCGTCGTCGCGGTCGCCAACCGCGACCTCGCGGTCGTGCAATGCATCCTTCTGCTGGTTGCCATGACCATGGTGACGTCCAACCTGGTCGTCGACTTCCTCTACGGCTTCCTCGATCCGCGGCTGCGCAGCAAAGGAGCGCACGCATGACCGACGCGACGCTGAAGGACACCAAGGCGTTTTCAAGCGACGTGGATTCCGTCTCGCGTAAAGAAAACGCGTCAAGACTAGGATCTAGCGTCCGCCGCCGCATCAGCCTGCCGGCGATTCCTGTCTCGGTTGCGCTCGCGATCTCCTGGATCGTGGCGATGCTCGTCATTGCGGCTTTCGCGGAGAAGATCGCACCTTACGGCTTCACCCAGCTCGACCTGCGCAACCGGCTCTCGGCGCCCGGCAATGCCGCGCACTGGCTGGGTACCGACGAGCTCGGCCGGGACGTGTTGTCGCGGTTGCTCGTCTCCATCCGCATCTCGCTGCTGATCGCCTTCGGCGCCACCGCGATCTCGGCGATGGTCGGCACCACGCTCGGCTTCCTCGCCGCGCATTTCCGAGGGCTGGTGGAGCAGCTCGTGCTGATGCTGTCCGACTTCCAGGCCAGCATGCCCTTCCTGATCATGGCGCTGGCGGTGCTCGCCTTTTTCGGCAACTCGCTGCCGCTCTTGATCGGCCTGATGGGCCTGTTCGGCTGGGAGCGCTACGCCCGCATCGCGCGCGGCCTTGCGATCTCCGCCAATGCGCAAGGCTACGCCGTCGCCGTCCGCCAGCTTGGCGCAACGCCGTCGCGGATCTATCTCCGACACATCCTGCCCAACATCGCCTCCACCCTGATCGTCTCGACCACGCTGGTCTTCCCAGAGGTGATCCTGACGGAATCCGGCCTGTCGTTCCTCGGTCTCGGCGTGCAGCCGCCGATGACCAGCCTCGGCAACATGGTCGGCTATGGCCGCGAATACCTCACCCGGGCACCCTGGATCATGCTGGCGCCGGCGACCACCATCGTCGTCACCACGCTGGCGGTGTCAGTAATCGGCGACTGGCTGCGCGACCGGCTCGATCCGACGCTGCAGTAAGTGCTCCGTCATGGCCGGGCTTGTCCCGGCCATCCACGTCTTTGCCGCGCAGAACCAAGAACGTGGATGCCCGGGACAAGCCCCATGACGACTGAGACCGCCTGCGCCCACGCGCCGGGAGCAGGGGAGGCCTGCACGGGGCCGATCCGGGCCGTTTCGCGGCAAGTTCCCGTTGCGCCCGCCGGGTCCGTGCGCTATCCGGCCGGAAAGGCCTGAGGCGGCTTTCATTTTCTGCCCGGCCCAAGCCAATCGAGGACGGAAACCGCCATGCCAGCCTATCGCTCCCGCACCACCACCCACGGCCGCAACATGGCGGGCGCCCGCGGCCTCTGGCGTGCGACGGGCATGAAGGACGGCGATTTCGGCAAGCCGATCATCGCGGTCGTCAACTCCTTCACCCAGTTCGTGCCCGGCCACGTCCATCTCAAGGATCTCGGCCAGCTGGTGGCGCGCGAGATCGAGCAGGCCGGCGGCGTGGCGAAAGAGTTCAACACCATCGCAGTCGACGACGGCATCGCCATGGGCCATGACGGCATGCTCTACAGCCTGCCCTCTCGCGAGTTGATCGCCGACAGCGTCGAGTACATGGCCAACGCGCACTGCGCCGACGGACTCGTCTGCATCTCCAACTGCGACAAGATCACGCCCGGCATGCTGATGGCCGCGCTGCGGCTCAACATCCCCGCCGTGTTCGTCTCGGGCGGCCCGATGGAGGCCGGCAAGGTCAAGCTCGAGGGCAAGACCAGGGCCGTCGACCTCATCGACGCCATGGTGGCCGCCGCCGACTCCAAGGTCAGCGACGACGACGTCAAGGTGATCGAGCGCTCGGCCTGTCCGACCTGCGGCTCCTGCTCGGGCATGTTCACCGCCAATTCCATGAACTGCCTCACCGAGGCGCTTGGCCTCGCGCTGCCCGGCAACGGCTCGGTGGTCGCAACCCATGCCGACCGCAAGCGCCTGTTCGTCGAGGCCGGCCACACCATCGTCGATCTCGTCCGCCGCTACTACGAGCAGGACGATGCTTCGGTCCTGCCGCGCAACATCGCGAACTTCAAGGCGTTCGAGAACGCCATGACGCTCGACATCGCGATGGGCGGCTCGACCAACACCGTGCTGCATCTGCTCGCCGCCGCCCATGAAGGCCAGGTCGAGTTCACCATGCGCGACATCGACCGGCTGTCGCGCCGGGTGCCCGTGCTCTGCAAGGTCGCGCCGTCAGTGGCTGACGTGCACGTCGAGGACGTGCACCGCGCCGGCGGCATCATGGGCATTCTCGGCGAGCTCGACCGCGCCGGGCTGATCGACACTTCGGTCTCGACCGTGCACGCGCCGACCATGAACGAGGCATTGGAGCGCTGGGACATCAAGCGCACCAAGAGCGAACAGGTGCGCACCTTCTATCGCGCCTCGCCCGGCGGCATCCCGACCCAGGTCGCGTTCAGCCAGGAGCGCCGCTATGACGAGCTCGATGCCGACCGCGAGAAGGGCGTCGTGCGCGATCTCGAACATGCCTTCAGCAAGGACGGCGGTCTCGCCGTGCTCTACGGCAACCTCGCGCAGGACGGCTGCATCGTGAAGACCGCCGGCGTCGACGCCTCGATCCTGAAATTCTCCGGCCCCGCGCGCGTGTTCGAGAGCCAGGACGCCGCGGTCGAAGGCATTTTGGGCGGCAAGGTCGTCGCCGGTGACGTCGTCGTCGTGCGCTATGAAGGCCCGCGCGGCGGCCCCGGCATGCAGGAGATGCTGTATCCGACGAGCTATCTGAAATCGATGGGCCTCGGCAAAGCCTGTGCGCTCGTTACCGACGGCCGTTTCTCCGGCGGCTCCTCGGGCCTGTCGATCGGCCATCTGTCGCCGGAAGCTGCCGAAGGCGGCACCATCGGTCTCGTGCGCGACGGCGACCTAATCGCCATCGACATCCCGAACCGCAGCATCAGCCTGGAAGTCTCCGACGAGGAGCTCGCCAAGCGCCGCGCTGCGGAGGAGGCGAAGGGCGATGCCGCCTGGCAGCCGCAGAGCCGCAAGCGCAACGTCTCGACCGCGCTTCAGGCCTATGCCGCGCTCACCACCAGCGCCGCGCGCGGCGCGGTGCGCGAGGTGAAGCGGCGCTCGAGATAGGCGCCTGATCGGCACGTCACAGGCTGGATCGACGGTCTTCCGGAACGGCTCGCGGCTCCACGCGAGCGCGCGGATGCGCCGTTGCAGGAAACACGGAGCCGAAGAGAAGATTCGGAAAGAACGGCCCCCGCTTCCCGGGGCGTGGGCTGTTGGGGGTGGGAGCGGGAGCCGTTTGCGAAGTGGGCACCCGACGCGCGGGCTCGCCCGCCAGGCCCGGTCAACTTAGTGCATTTGTCCACACCTCGCTATTTAATTCTTATTATTTTTTATTTTATTTTCGATTTAATCGTGCCATCCTGAGAAACATCGCCGAAATTCATGTTTTCCGAATCCGGCCGAGGCGGTCACCATATCGAGATCCGTCCGCAACGCTCCGGATTGCCACTAGCGGAGCTAGCCATGAGTCATTCTCCATCACTCGTGCCGCAAATTACGACAGACCAGGACGTCTATCTCGTGCTCGATGATTTCGGCCGCCGGCTGGGCCGCGCCTGGTGTGAAACTGCCGAGGAGGATGCCAATCGCGCGACCCTGCTCAGACATCTCGCCGAAGGGCAGTATCTGCATCCCACACGCATCGTGGCCTTCAATACCGCGGAGGGATGGTCGCGGGATGCCACCGCCGAAATCGCCGACGAGCTGCGCCGCCGCTTCGTCGAACTCGAGGAGACCGATCCCTCGCTGCTGGAGTTCCTGGAAAGAGCCGCGAGGCGTTGAGGCTCGACCATCGGCGGAAGAAACTTCCGCTCGAACGAGTACCGCGGCGATGTCGAATTGCCGGAGCAGCGATCACGCTCTCGCTCGTCATGCGGACTTCGGAGCAGACGCCCATCGCGCGCCAATGCGCGTGGTCAATGAGTTCTTACCGGTTCGCCGCGATCAGCCGTTCGCGTTAAGGATGCCCCGACGAAGTTCGGCCAGGCAAGGTCTTGCGGCGTATACTCCCGCGACACTTCGCAAATCCATTTCGGGCAATTGGGGCACCACTGCAATGTCTCGTACTCTCGCCGTTGTTTTTTCCACTGCCGTCGCCGCGATGTCCATGACGGACGCAGCCTCCGCAGGCTGCTACAATTGCTATGCGCCGCCGTCGTGCACGACCTGCTATCAGCAGCAATATGTGCCGCCGCAATACCGTACCGTCGACGAGACCGTGATGGTCTCGCCCGGCGCCGTCGTCGCGCACCGCACGCCGGCGCAGTATCGCACCGTGATGGTGCCGCAGACCGTGATGGTGGCGCCCCCGAGCGTCCAGTACGAACGCATCCCGCCGCAATACGCCACGCGCCAACGCGTCGAGATGGTCTCGCCAGGCTATTCCTACTACGCCCCGGTGCAGATGGGCTGCGCGTCCTGCGGCTACTGATGCCACGTAACAGAACCGGCTTCGAGCGGCGCTCCTCCTGGGGCGCCGGTTTCGTTTGCGAGCAGCAAAACGAGGCCCGGGCATGGAGACCAATCCAACCCGGGCCTCGCAACCTGCGACGCCCTGGGAGATGTCGCCGGTATCGGGATTGCTAGGCGTGCAGCCTAAGGCAACAGGCTGACGCTTGCCTGACAAGGAGCTGGGAGGCGAGGGCGCCCAACTTCGCGTTGCCTTGCGCAGTCGACTGGGTTAAGCGACAGCCATTCCAAGCTCAGGAAGGGTGGCCGAGTGGTTTAAGGCACCGGTCTTGAAAACCGGCGTGCCCGCAAGGGTACCGTGGGTTCGAATCCCACCCCTTCCGCCAAAAGCTAAGCAAAATCAATTTATTATCTCTATTGGGCGCGGCTGTACACAAACGAACGTGCAATCGACCGTGGCTTAGACCCAGACGTCTTCACCTCATTGGGCGTGGCAATCTTGCTGGCGCCGTCGCCGTTCGGCTTATCGCATGCCGCCTCAAACAGAGAGGCCCGCCAGCGTGAACCGAACCATTCACGGGGGGTTCATACCGGCTGAAGCACCCTGCGCCTTGTGGAGGTTGTCGGATGATTATTATCGGGCTCGTCGCAGCGCTACTCACGGGTCAGGCTTTGCCGGCGATGGAGACTCACCAGCCCATCCAGCAGGTCCAGTATGGCGTCCCCAGGCACCCTCCGCCGTGCGGCGACGGCTGGGACGTCAGCGCCCGTGACGGCATGTGCTATCCAAACGGATACCTTCCTCCTCAAGAACAGGCCGCGAGGCAGTACTATTATCGCGGGGGCGGCTACGGCCATGGCAGATATCCGGTGCCCTGCGGCCATGGCGCCGACGTCGATATCCGAGATGGACAATGCTATCCAAACGGAACGGTACCCCCGCAGTTTCAGCAGGGCCGAGGGTACTACGGCGGTGACTACTACGATCGCGGTCCCCGACGCCGATATTATCGCTATTATTGAGCCCGCCAGCGTGAACCGGCGGGCCGAGGAGACTTCAGGCTGGGCGGC
This sequence comes from Bradyrhizobium sp. STM 3561, assembly GCF_045571455.1. NCBI lineage: Bacteria > Pseudomonadati > Pseudomonadota > Alphaproteobacteria > Hyphomicrobiales > Nitrobacteraceae > Bradyrhizobium > Bradyrhizobium sp. STM 3561. Next base: position 2,883,564 of record NZ_CP120695.1, on the reverse strand, counting down.
CTTCCATCATCTGCTGGAGGTCCCGCAGGAGTGAAGCGACCACCGGCTCGGGATCGCTCCCATCCACGCCGCCGAAAACCTCCCCGTCGATCTCCAGGCATCGCCACGTGGGCGCTTGTTGTGCCAGTGCGCCTTGATCTTAGATGCCCAGCTCATCAGTGATACCAGTGCTCCACGGAATATCCGTGTACGGCGTAGAATGAGCGCGGCATCGACGTCCGCGGTGCGGGCCGCGGCCACCTTGCCCGTGGCCTCGCGGAATTTGTCTGCAGCCTCGCGCCAGGCCTTGTGGTCCGAAGCGCCGGCGCGCCTCGCCATAACGACGAACGACAGCGGGGCAGGAACGCCCTCGAACGTCAGAGATTAGCCCGACAGGAAGTTTCACAGCGGGCCACGCATGTTCTTCTTTTTCTCGAACCGGCTGGGATGTCTCGGCTCGCTGCTGATCTCCGGCCTGGTCACTGTCGCACTTCTGTTCCTGTTCGGGATCATTCGATTCTAAGCGCCAGCGCGTGGTCCAAGTCGATGCTTCAACCAAGTCGATGCTTCAACCAAGTCGATGCTCCAACCAAGCCGATGCTCCAACGACGGAGAAACACATCCCGAAGCTTGCAGGAACCTGGCCTTGGCTCGCCTGTTGTTCGCACTCTCGACCCATTCATGGAGAGCGCTTGTGGAAAGTACGATCATCGGGGAATTCGATACGCGCCGCGGCGCCGAGCTCGCAGTTGAGCATGTCGTGCAGGAATGCGGCGTGCCGCGAAGCGATGTGTTCGTTCAAGCCGCCGGCGGCGCCAACACGGTGGGGACCCGTCCGGCAGGTAGCGACGTCAAGGCGTCGCCCGCGCCGGAGGGGCGGCAGAAGCTGGAAGGTCCGATCGAGGTCTCCGTGGATTTTCACGGCGATGCGCCCGAGAAGATCGCAGATGTCTTGAGGAGCGCGGGTGCAAAGAGCGTGCATACCAGGTAACGGCATTCGCACGCACTGAAGACGTGGAACCCCTTGAGCGTCCGGCGCGTTTGGACGAAAACGCGAATTGCGAGGTCCACCTGCTTCAGAGTTCATCGACCCTGATGCCCGGCGACACCGTCTGGCGGCGGTGTGAAGCGCAGCGTGTGGCGGTTCTGAATGATGCTGCCGTTTATTTCGCGGCCCTCCGGCAAGCGCTGCTGGAAGCGCAAGATCTCGTCTATATCATCGGATGGGATATCCATAGTGAAACCAGGCTGGTCGGCGCTTCCGGGCGCGCAGATGACGGCTTGCCCGAACAACTCGGCGCCTTCCTGCGCGCGCTCGTTCATCGCCGCCCGACCTTGCGGATCGACATCCTCGTCTGGGACTTCGTCTCGTTTTACGCCTCCGAAAGGGAATGGAACTCTGCAGCGAAATTTACCGCCGAAACATATGGCCGCGTCCGGTTTCATCTGGATGCCACGCTTCCGTTTGGATCGGCGCAACACCAGAAGATCGTCTGTATCGACGGTTCACTGGCGTTCGTCGGCGGGCTCGATCTGACGATCAGGCGCTGGGACACGAGCGAGCATCGTGCCGTTCACGAATTGCGCTGCGATCCCGAGGGTAAGCCATACCCGCCCTTTCATGATGTTCAATGCATGGTCGACGGGGAGGCTGCGGCCTCGCTCCTCGACATTGCGGAAGGGCGATGGCGTGCGGCAGGGGGAAAGGCGCACGACCGGCGCGCGCCGAGGAGCAGTCGCTGGCCGGCGAATGTACCGATCGAGGCCGAGCATATGCCGGTCGGCATCGCCAGGACCGAGGTCGTCTGTCCTGCAGGCTCGAGCATCAATGAGGTCGAACGCTCGTTGATTGCAGCGATCCGGTCCGCGACGAGTTTCATTTACATCGAGAACCAGTTCACCAGCGCCATCAAGATCGCGCGTGAACTGGTGGAGCAGATGCTTCGCGTGCCTTCGCTTCGGGTACTGGTGGTCGCGCCCAAGCTGCACTCCTCATGGCTGGAATCCCAGGCCATGCAAAACGGCCGCGGAGCTTTCATCGATTGCTTCGGCACGGCGGGTATCGCGGATCGCATCCGCTTCGTCTACCCGGTCTCACGCAGCGGGGACACGGACGCTGCCGTGATGGTGCACAGCAAGCTCATCATCGTCGATAACAGGATCTTGAGGATCGGCTCGGCCAACCTGAACAATCGGTCGATGGGGGCCGACAGCGAATGTGACCTGATTTTTGAAGCCGCAACCGAGGAGCATCGGGATTTCATCGCGTCGGTCCGCCGCCGCCTGATCGCCCATTTCTGTGGTCTCGACGAACAGATCATAGGGCAAAACGAGGATCGTCTTTTCGCTGTGCTGGACGACGTGGCGAGCGCCGATGGGGCGAAGACGCTGCGGGACGTGGAGTGCTCGGTCCTGACCAGTACGCTGGCCACAATGGTTCAGCCCGTGGCGGATCCTGAGCGGCCTCTTCATCTGGAACGGGCGGCATCGCGCATGTGGCGCACGAAGACCATAATTGGCATTGCGTCGATAGCGGTGGGGCTTTTCGGACTGGGAATGGCTTGGTCGTACACGTCATTGACTGATTTTGCCGACGCCGCGCATATCTCGGCTCTACTGTCTGCCTACTCGCAGTCCATCTGGGGTCCACTGTTCGCGATCACCGCGTTTGTCGTCGGCGGGCTGGTCGTGTTTCCGGTTCTCGTGCTCATTGCAGCTACTGCTGCCGCACTCGGGCCATGGCTGGGCTTCGTCACCGCAATGGCCGGCGTCTTGCTCAGCGCTTTCGTTCTTTTTGTGATCGGGCGGTCACTTGGCCGAGAACGCCTCCAGAAGTTGCTCGGCCGACGTGCGGGGCGCATCCAGGAACGTGTCGTGGGCGAGGGCATTCTGGCTGTCGTCGTGATCCGGATGATTCCCGTCGCACCATTCTCGTTGGTGAATGTCGTGGCCGGAGCGAGCACGCTGCCGCTGCGCGACTTCCTGGTTGGAACTCTGCTGGGCATGATGCCCGGAATTCTCGCCATGGCCGTTCTGGGCGCTCAGATCGCGGATCTGGCCAGGAATGCCTCCTGGAGCAACATTTTGCTGCTGGCCCTGGCATTTCTGGGCTGGCTCGGGATCTGCGCGGGCGCACAATTCGTCGCGACGTGGCTCGCTGGGAGGCGCTGATGGCGCCGATGCGCTTCATGACCTGGAATGTGCACGGCACGTTCAATCTCAATCCGACATTTGATCTGGAGGGGGTTTGCTGCATCATTCGCAAGTGGTCGCCGGATGTCGTGGCGCTTCAGGAGGTGGATTCGCGATCGCGGTCCGACGATCCGTTTGCGAAGCTGGCGAGTGTCGTCGGCGATCATCGCGTTCACGCCAAGTCGATCGTCACTCGGGATGGCGAGTACGGTCAGATGCTCCTGAGCCGCTTTCCGTTCTCCAGCGTGCCCGAGATCGTCGACGTATCGTATCGGGAGCGGGAACCACGCAGAGCGATTGCCACGGGACTGCTGACACCTTTTGGCGATGTGCGCGTGGTGGCCACTCATCTCGGCCTCAGTGTCCACGAGCGCTATGCGCAGGCTCGGGCTCTGGCGAGCCTGGTGAAACCTGGAAGGACCGTCGTCCTCGGCGACTTCAACGACTGGTTCTGGGTGAAGTCGGTGCGGCGCGTGCTCGCGCAGGTCTGTCCAAACCGTACGCGGCTTCGAACCTTCCCGGCGCGTCTGCCCCTTCTACGGCTCGACAGGATCTATGCAACGCCCGACAGCCGGTTTGGGAACGTTTGGACCGACCGAGAGGCAAGGGCTTATTCCGACCATTTGCCTGTGCTTGCAGACATCGAGATGGAGATGTCGTCGGCTGACGGAAGAGGACCTTCGTGAGACCGATCGGCTGTCCTGGTGATTTTCCGAAGACGGCAGTACGGACTGTTTGGCCCGACGGCTCGACCGCCATTTGCGCGGATGCAAAAGCTGTTGTCGCAGCAGGACTTAGCTACTGTGCATGGGGTTGTTTTGCGAGTTATTGCGTCTGCGCTCAAGGGCCCCTCAGCTCGCCAAGCGGAACTTTTTCCTTGCCGCTACGTTGATTTGGCATGACTGAAGACCTTTCCTTCCGACGCAAACCCCTGACCCCCGAACAGCGCCACGCGCGCGATGCGGCACGCCGGATCGAGGCGGAGAAGGCCATGCGCGATTATGAAGCGGCGCAGAAGGCGTTTTACGCCAACAAGGAACGGCTGAAGGCCGAGCGGCTGGCCCGCGAAGCAGCGGCAGCGAAAGGCTGAGCGAACGCGCACGCCGCCCGATCTCTGAATCGCTTCACCCGACTGGGTTCCGGCGGCCAGTGCCGCTTGGACGTGCCCCTTGAACGTGCCCCTTGGACGTGCCCCTTGGACGTGCTCCTTGGCCTCAGGCCACCTTGAGCGCCTGGACGGCTTCTGCAAACGCCCCGCGGGGTGATTGTGCCTCGATCGCTTCGGCCGCGGCGCGACAATCGTCGGCGACCTTCGGCAGCCCGCTTCGTACGCGATCCAGGGTGGAGAGGGCGGCCTGCTCCAGGCAGACCCGTTCAAGCCGTCGAAACTCCCGCAGCTCTCTCTTCATGCGTCAGCTCTCGATGTCTCCGCGCCATGCGGCGCTGAATCTGCTTAACGAGTTGTAAGCATTCCGAGCCTTGAGCGAATTGACTGGCGCGGGGCTTCCCGTGCACCCGGCCTGGGGCGCATCGCCAGGCTTGACGGCGTTCGGCTTCCGGGAGGAAGCTTCAAATGATCCTAAACTGACGTGAACCGCGGAGACGTTCGCTCCCAGCAGGTCCGATCCTCATCAGCGAAATCAGATGGAGCTGACCATGACCACGTTCGACAAGCGCGAGCAGGGCTTTGAGGCCAAATTCGCCCGCGACGAGGAATTCATGTTCAAGGCGACCGCGCGGTCCAACAAGCTGCTCGGGCTGTGGGCCGCAGGCCAGCTCGGGCTCAGCGGCGATGCTGCGGCACGCTACGCAACCGCGCTGGTGACGGATCATCTGGAGAGCCGGACGATCGACGATGTCGTCGGCAAGGTGTCGGGTGATCTCGCAGACAAAGGCGTCGCGCGTGAGCAGGTCGCTCAGAAGCTTCAGGAGTGTCTGCACCAGGCGCTGGCGCAGCTCGAAGCGGACAAGCAGTGAGAGATGGCCGGCGGAAGACGCGATGCGGTTGCCGCCTTCCATGGGCGGTGCTGTTTCGTGCTACCGTCGCGATCGGCGGTCTTGCGATGGCGACGAACCGGAGGTGGGGCGTGTCTGGAAACTGTTTTGGCAAGTGGTCCGGTGCGGTCACATGCGCGGGCATCATGCTGGTTGGTGCAGGCGGCGCCGAGGTCTCGGCGACGCCGCTGACGCCGTTTCGCTACGAGGCTCAGGCGCAGCGTCATTGCCCGCACGACAGGGTGGTCTGGCTCGATTTCAGGAAGGGCATCTACTACCGCAAGGGTCAGAAGCGCTACGGCCAGGGCTTCGACGGCAGCTTCGTTTGCCTGCGCGAGGCCGGCGACAGCTTCTATCGCCGTTCGCTGTTGGGCCTGCGCTGAGCGGCGCGTCCCCGGAGCTCGCGGTCAACTGACGAAGCTGTGTGCTGTGTCGCGATGGCTTGGCTGGAGATCAGAGAGGTGACTCAGGCAAACGCAAGAGCGACGAGACTCGAGCACAGCAGCACCAAGCCGCCGGCGGTCAAGGCCAGGAAGCCATTGGATACGAGGTCATGGTTGCGCATGGGACACCTGCCGCTCCCGTCTTCGATGCGCGGTCGGATCGGTCAAACTCGTCCGAACGCGCCGCCTTGAAAGAGGTGATGCTTGCCGCCCGCGCGAGTGCCTTCAGGCCCTCGTGCGGTAACCTTCAAACGCATGGGCCAGGAAGATCCCCGCGCTTACTAGACCCATCAGTGCCGAAACAGTCTCGATCATCGTCAAATTCCAAAACCCGCCCTTGCATCCGAGAGAACGCGTGCAGCCTTGCACAGTCAAAAGAATTTCGGTGAGCGGCGTGACAATGGGGGTGGAGTGAGGATTTGGCGCAACAGAATGTCCAGGAGTGGCACTCCAGGAGTGGCACAGAGAAGGGCGCCTCAGCTCCGTAGACCGACGGGAAGAAGCGAACGTGGCGTTTACCATCCTGACGTGATCGCTGTGGGCTCCCCATTTCCGCCGTGTTCGGGTTGCGTTATCCTTACCACTTCGGACGCGGTGGTGGGCCGTTTCGGAAACAGAGGGCCGGACAGCGCTCCCCGTGGCCAAAGCGGGTTGGGCACGTCTCCGGCGAAGTGGTATTTGGGGCGCATGGGGATCCAACGGTCAGATTCGGTTTTGCGAGCCGCGCGCGGTGTTGCGGCGGTCGCAACTTGCGTTGTGCTGGCCAATTGCGCCTCCTCGAACAAGTTCGCCAGCCGCGTCGATCCGAAATACGGCGTGTCGTCGAGCCCCCGGGTGGTGGCCTGGGGCGATCCGGTCCCGAAGGGCGGCGGCACCTACCGCGTCGGCAAACCTTATGTCGTGGCGGGTAAGACCTACGTGCCCGAGGAGGACGTCAACTACCGCGCCGAGGGCTTGGCGTCCTGGTACGGCGATGATTTCCATGGCCGCCTGACCGCCAATGGCGAAGTGTTCGACATGGCCTCGCTGACCGCGGCGCATCCGACCCTGCCGATGCCGTCCTACGCGCGGGTGACCAACATCTCGAACGGCAAGTCGCTGATCGTCCGCGTCAATGACCGCGGGCCGTATCACGGCAACCGCCTCATCGATGTCTCGAACAAGGCCGCCGAACTCCTTGAATTCAAAGGCAATGGCGTTGCGAGGGTCCGGGTCGAATATGTCGGCCGGGCGCCGCTTGAAGGCTCCGACGACCGCCAGCTGATGGCCACCTTGCGCACCGGCGTTCCGGCACCGTCGCCGTCGATGGTGCGGGTCGCGTCTGCCAAGCCGTTCGTCCCGGAGCTGCCGTCCTCGACCCGCGGTGCCATTCGCGGCGAGGTCCCGCTGCCGGAGGGGCGGCCCTACAATCTCGGCAACAGCTCGGCCGACATGGCCTCGCTCAACGCGACGTCGGAAATGTCGGCATCGAGCCGCAGCCGGGGCCGGGCGCTCCAGAACGCCCGCGCGGTGTCCTATGACGAGGACGGCCGCTATGCGACCGAGAGCGCTCTCTCGTCAGCCGATGGCGCCGCCGAGGCCCGCAGCATCCTGAGCGGCCGCGGGCTCTACTGAGCCGCGCTCGCCGTCAGGAATTTCACCAGCGCCGCGTTCACCTCGTCGGGCCGCTCCTGCTGCACCCAATGGCCGGCGCCATCGAGGATCAGCTTGCCCTTGAGATTGGGCAGCACGCGTTCGAGCTCGTTGACGCGCTTGGCGCCGATCAGGCCAGTGATTACGGCGTCTTTTGAGCCGGCGATAAAGAGGGACGGCTGGTGGATCTGCGCGTCCTGCCAGGGCGCGGTCAGTTCCCAATTGCGGTCGATGTTGCGGTACCAGTTCAGCCCGCCGCGGAAGCCGGACTTGCGGAAGCTTTCGGTGAAGTAGGCCAGATCAGCCTCGCTCAGCCAGCCGGGCAGCGGCTCCTCGGCGCCCGCATGGCCGAGGAAGCCCTTGCCCTCCTGCACGAACATGGCCGCGGTGGGATCGGCGAGGCCCCGTCCGCCGAGGACGATGCGCATGGTGCGGGCGACGTCACGCTCGAGCTCGGCCTCGGCGATGCCGGGCGCCTGGAAATACTGCCAGTAGAAGTTGGTGACGCCGCCCTGGCGCAACAATTCGAGCGGTTTGGCGCGACCGCGAAAGGGCGGCGGAACACTCAGGCCCGCGACGGCGGTGAAGATGTCGGGACGGAACAGCGCCGCATGCCAGGCGACCGGAGCGCCCCAGTCGTGGCCGACCACCATCGCCTTGGTCTCGCCCAGCGCCTGGACGAGGCCGACGACGTCGCCGACCGTGTCGAAGATCGAGTAGGCGTTCACATCAGGCGGCGCTGCGCTCTGGCCGTAGCCACGCATGTCGGGGGCGACGACGTGAAACCCGGCCCCGGCGAGCGCGGGGATCTGGTGGCGCCAGGAGTAGGACAGTTCCGGCCAGCCATGGCACAGCACCACCAGCGGACCTTGGCCGGCTTCGCGAACGAACAGCTCGACCCCATTGGCCTTGATCATCCGAGTTGAGGACATTCGCTTTTCCGCCTTGTTTCAGGGGTTTGGTCGAGAAACATGAGATGCCACGATAGGGGCGCGACGAGAATCGTGCAATCTCAGGGACAGCGTCCAACCGCGTGTTGTTCGCATCTGTTCCAGCTGTTAGAACGCCTCTCTCAGGGCTTCGCCATGGCATTTCGTCTCCCTTCGCTTCGTCGCAACTGGCCCACCGCCAGCATGCTGGCGCGCGGGCTGATCGCGACGGTTTTGGTGGCGTGCATCGGCTGGGGTGGGGCTCTCTATGCCGCCAATCAGAGTGTCCAAGGCGCCAAGAAAGCGGAAGATGCCGGCTTCGATGGCGATGCCCCGACCTCGATCCTGATCGAAGCCTCCTCAGGCAGCGTACTGTTCGAGAAGAACGCCGACGAGCTGCGCGCGCCCTCGAGCATGATGAAGTTGATGACGGTAGAGGTCGTCTTCAATGCCATCAAGAAGGGGGACATCAAGCTGACCGACGAGTACCGGATCAGCGAGAATGCCTGGCGCAGGGGCGGGGCGCCCTCGGGCGGCTCCACCATGTTCGCCGCCATCAACAGCAAGGTCTCCGTCGACGATCTCCTTCACGGCGCGATCATCCAGAGCGGCAATGATGCCTGCATTGCGCTTGCCGAAGCCATGGCGGGCAATGAGCGCATCTTTGCCGCCGATTTCATGACCAAGCGTGCGCGCGAACTCGGCCTTACCAGATCGACCTTCGCCAATTCCAACGGCTTGCCCGACTCGGGCAACAAGATGACGGTGCGCGAGCTCGGAATCCTCGCCCGGCACATAATTCTGGACTACCCCGAGTTCTACAAACTGTTCGGCGAGAAGGAGTTCACCTGGAACAAGATCCGCCAGCCCAACCGCAATCCGCTGCTCAATTCGATGGAAGGCGCCGACGGTCTCAAGACCGGCTACACCAAGGAAGGCGGCTATGGCATGGTGGGCTCGGCCGTGCAGAACGGCACGCGATTGATCGTGGTCGTCAACGGTCTCGAGGATGCCGATGACCGCGCCTCCGAAGCCAAGAAGATGCTTGAATGGGGTTTTCGCAATTTCGAGACCCGCACGCTGATCGCGGCCGAGCAGCCTGTCGGCTACGCCAAGGTGTTCGGCGGCGAGAGCCGCTCGGTCAAGCTCGTGGCGAAGACGCCGGTGAAGGTGATGGTGCACAAGAATGGCAGCGACAAGCTGATTGCGCGCATCGTCTATAGCGGCCCGGTGCGCGCGCCGGTCGAGGCCGGCCAGCAGGTCGGCGTGGTCAAGGTTTGGCGCAGCGGCAACATTGCGGTCGAGACGCCGGTCTATGCGGCCGAATCTGTCGGAACCGGCTCGACCATGCGTCGCGCGATCGATGGCGCCAGCGAGCTCGTGATCGGCATGTTCCGCGCGGGCGCCGAGAAGCTCTGATCATGAGTGAGAGCGCGGCACAGCGGCCGTCCGGACGCGGACGCTTCATCACCTTTGAAGGCGGCGAGGGCACGGGCAAGTCGACCCAGATCAAGAAGCTCGCTGACCGCCTCAAGGCGGCGAAGCTGCGCGTCCGGGTCACGCGTGAGCCGGGCGGCTCGCCGGGCGCCGAGATCATGCGTCATCTGGTGCTGTCGGGCATGGGCAAGCTGCTCGGCCCCGAGGCGGAGACGCTGCTGTTTGCCGCCGCGCGCGATGACCATGTCCACACCGTGATCCAGCCTGCGCTGAATCAGGGCACCTGGGTGCTCTGCGACCGCTTCGCCGACTCGACACGGGCCTATCAGGGCAGCCTTGGCCGCGTACCCGAGGGCCTGATCAACGCCATGCAAAGGGTCACCATCGGCGATCTCAAGCCCGATCTCACCATCATCCTCGACTTGCCGGTCGAGATTGGCCTGCAACGCGCCGCCGCGCGCCGCGGCAGCGGCACGCCTGACAGGTTCGAGTCCGAGAAGCTCAGCTTCCACCAGGACCTGCGCGAGGCCTATCGCAAGATCGCGGCGGAGGATCCCGCGCGCTGCGTGCTGATCGATGCCAATTCCGACCCCGAAACGGTCGCCGGGCGCGTCTGGACCGCGCTGCGCGAGCGTCTGCTCCCCACGCCTGCGTCAGTGATTTCCGCATGAGCCCGCGTCAGGCCGAGCGCGAAACCGCCATTCCGCATCCGCGCGAGACATCGCGGCTGTTCGGCCATCGCGAGGCCGAGGCCGCGCTGCTTGCGGCCTATCGCAGCGGACGCATTCCGCATGCCTGGCTGATCGGCGGACCGCAAGGGATCGGCAAGGCGACGCTGGCCTATCGCATGGCGCGCTTCGTGCTCGCCCATTCTCAGCCGCTGGCCCCCGCCGTGCAACGCGCCGAAGACCTCGCCATCGATCCCGATGACGCCGTGGCGCGGCAGGTGGCGGCCGGCTCGCATGGCGGGCTGCTGACGCTGGAGCGTACCGCCAACGATCGCGGCGTGATGCGCACCGTGATCACCGTGGACGAGACGCGCGAGACGATCGCGTTCTTTGGCTCGACCGCGGCGGCCGAAGGCTGGCGCGTCTGCATCGTCGACACGGTCGACGAGCTCAATCCAAACGCGGCGAACGCGCTCCTGAAAATTCTCGAAGAGCCGCCGCAGCAATCGCTGTTCCTTTTGGTGAGCCACGCGCCCGCGCGGGTGCTTGCCACGATCCAGTCGCGCTGCCGCAAGCTGCGCCTGCGGCCGCTCGCCACGGATGATGTGATCGGGGCGGCAGCTTCGGCGGCCGAGCTCGATCCGAACGATCCGGCGCTGCGCGAGGCGGCCGATGCTTCCGAGGGAAGCGTCGCGCGGGCGCTGACGCTGCTCGGTGGCGACGCGCTGAAGCTTCAGCAGCGCACGGCGGCGCTGCTTGCGCGCCTGCCGCAGGTCGATCCGCGCGAATTGCACACGCTGGGCGATTCGCTCGGCACCAGCGACCGCGTCGCGCTTGCCGCCTTCATCGATGGCATCGACCGCTGGATCGCGGAGCGCCTGCATGCGGATGAGGCCAATGCCAACCAGAACCTGCCGCGCCTTGCGCGCCTAGCTGAGGTATGGGAAAAGATCGTCCGCGCCGCGCGCGACACCGAAACCTACAATCTGGAACGAAAGCCCTTGGTTTTCTCGGTGTTCGGCTGGCTGGCGGACGCAACGCGCTAGAGCATGATCCGGAAAAGTGTGTAGCAATTTTCCGAAAGGATCATGCTCAAGACAATGACCGAACGCAGGTTCGTTTCCAAATTTCGGAAAAGCCGATAAAGGAATTCGTGGTGGCAACGCGAGCTAAGAAGACCGCTAAAGGTAAGAGCAGCAAGACGAGGGTTGCTAAGAAGGCCGTTAAGAAAGCCGCCAGGAAAGCAGTGAAGGCGCGCGCGACCAAAGCCGTCAAGAAGACCAAGAAGTCTGCCGCCAAGAAGAGCGCGACGAAGCGGGCTGCGAAGGCCGTAAAGAAGGTTGCCAAGAAGGGCGCGAAGAAGCAGGTCGTCGCCACGAAGGCTTCGAAAAAATCCTCTGCCAAAAAGCCGAAGGCTCCGGCGAAGAAGGTTGCGAAAAAGCCGGCTGCGCCTGCCGTGACCGCCGCACCGGCTCCTGTCATCACGCCGGCGACGGCTGTGAAGCCCAAAGTATCGCAAGCCAAGACCCCGCGTGCGCCGAACCCCGCCGCGGCTCCGCAGGCCGCCGCGCCCACGGTCGCGCCCGCACGCGACAACGTGTTCTACATCACGACGGCGATCGCCTATCCCAACGGCAGCCCGCATATCGGTCACGCCTATGAAGCGATCGCGACCGACGTGCTGGCGCGCTTTGCGCGGCTCGACGGCAAGGACGTGTTCTTCCTGACCGGCACCGACGAGCACGGTCAGAAGATGGTTCAGACGGCGGCCAGTGAAGGCATGTCCGCTGCCGCGCTCGCGACCCGCAATGCGGGCCGCTTCAAGGAGATGGACGAGCGGCTGAACGTGTCGTTCGACCGCTTCATCCGCACCACCGAGGAGCAGCATCACCGCTCCAGCCAGGAGATCTGGCGGCGCATGGAAGCGAACGGCGACATCTATGCCGATACCTATTCGGGCTGGTACTCGGTCCGTGACGAGGCCTATTACGCCGAGGACGAGACGCGCGTGAACGAGGACGGCGTGCGCCTCGGGCCGCAGGGCACGCCGGTGGAATGGGTCGAGGAGAAGAGCTATTTCTTCCGCCTCTCGGCGTATCAGGACAAGCTGCTCAAGCTCTATGCGGATCACCCTGATTTCATCGGGCCGGAATCCCGCAAGAACGAGGTGGTGAGCTTCGTCAAGGGCGGCCTGCGCGATCTCTCGATCTCGCGCACCACCTTCGATTGGGGCGTGAAAGTGCCCGGCGACCAGGAGCACGTGATGTATGTCTGGGTCGACGCACTGACCAACTACATCACCGGCGTCGGCTTCCCCGATGAGAGCGACAAGAACTGGCGCTACTGGCCAGCCGACGTGCACATCATCGGCAAGGACATCATCCGCTTCCATGCGGTGTATTGGCCGGCCTTCCTGCTGTCCGCCGGGATCCCGCTGCCGAAACGGGTCTATGCCCACGGCTTCCTGTTCAACAGGGGCGAGAAGATGTCGAAGTCGGTCGGCAATGTCGTCGATCCCTTCAACCTCGCCGACCAGTATGGCGTCGATCAGATGCGCTATTTCTTCCTGCGCGAGGTACCGTTCGGCCAGGACGGCAATTATAACCACGAGGCCATCGTGGCGCGTATCAATGCCGATCTCGCCAACGATCTCGGCAACCTCGCGCAGCGCTCGCTGTCGATGATCGCAAAGCAGTTCGGCGGCGTGCTGCCGGAGCCCGGCGAGTTCAGCGACAACGACAAGGCGATCCTGACGATGGCCGACGGCATGATCGCAGCGTCACGTGAGGCCATGGCGACACAGCAGATTCATCAATGGCTCAACGCCGTCTGGGCCGTGGTCGCGGAGGCCAACCGCTATTTTGCGGGCGAGGCGCCGTGGGCGCTCGCCAAGACCGATCCTGCCCGGCAGAAGACGGTGCTCTACATTACCGCCGAAGTCGTGCGCCAGATTGCGATTCTGGCCCAGCCCGCGATGCCGACCGCCTCCGCATTGCTGCTCGACAGCCTGGGCATCCCTGAAGGCGAGCGCAGCTTCGCAATGCTCGGCGGAAGCAAGCGTATCACGCCGGGTTCGACGCTGCCGGCGCCGAAGCCCGCGTTCCCGCGCTACGTCGAGCCGGCAGCCTGAAGGCGTTCGCGTGATGCTGATCGACAGTCACTGTCATCTGGATTTTCCCGACTTTGCGGAAGATCTCGACGGGATCGTGTCGCGGGCGCGCGGGGCCGGCGTCGCGCGCATGGTCACGATCTCGACGCGGGTGCGGCGGCTGAAGGACCTGCTCGCGATCGCCGAACGCTATGACGACGTCTATTGCTCGGTCGGTACCCATCCGCACAATGCGGACGAGGAGGACGGCATCGCGCCGGACGAGCTTGTTGCGTTGACGGAGCACCCCAAGGTCGTCGCGCTCGGTGAGGCCGGGCTCGACTATTTCTACGACAACGGCTCGCCGGAGGCGCAGGCGAGGGGTTTTCGTGCCCACATCGCCGCTGCCCGCACGACCGGCCTGCCGCTGGTGATCCACACCCGCGAGGCCGACGAGGACTGCGCGCGCATTCTGGAAGACGAGGCGGCCAAGGGATCGTTTCGCGCCGTGCTGCATTGTTACACGGGCGGGCGCGAGCTGGCGCTGAAGGCAGTGTCGCTCGGGCTCTATATCGGTTTCACGGGAATCCTGACCTTCAAGAAGTCGGAAGCCTTGCGCGCGCTCGCGGCCGAACTGCCATCCGATCGCATCCTGGTTGAAACGGACTCGCCCTATCTTGCACCGGGCAAGTTCCGGGGCAAACGCAACGAACCCGCTTATGTGGTCGAGGTCGCAAAAGTGCTCGCCGAGACGCGCGGCGTCTCGCTTGACGAGATCTCGCGGCAAACGAGCGAAAACTTCTTCCGCCTGTTCTCGAAGGTGAAAGCTTGAGACTGGGAGCCACATGACGCTGACGCTGACGATCCTGGGCTGCGGCTCCTCCGCCGGCGTGCCGCGCCCGGCGCTCGGCTGGGGCGCCTGTGATCCCAACAATCCCAAGAACCGCCGCCGCCGCTGCTCGCTGCTGGTCGAACGCACGTCCGAGCACGGCACGACACGCATCGTGATCGACACCTCGCCGGACTTACGCGAGCAATTGCTCTCGACCAATGTCGACCATATCGACGCGGTGTTTCTGACGCATGAGCACGCCGATCAGACTCACGGCATGGACGACCTGCGCTCGGTCGTCATGCACATGCGCCGGCGCATCCCGACCTATTTCAACCAGTCCACCGCCAAGGACATCATGGCGCGGTTCTCCTATTGCTTCATCTCGCCGGAAGGCAGCGACTATCCGCCGATCCTGACCCGGCATTCGATCGAGGCGGGCGAGAGCCAGACCATCCTGGGGAAGGGCGGCGCGGTGACGATGACGGCCTTCCTGGTGCAGCACGGCGCCATTCCCGCGCTCGGCTACCGCATCGGGGATGCCGCCTATACACCGGATCTCAACGACATTCCGCGCGAGAGCTGGGACGCGCTGGAAAATCTCGACCTCTGGATCGTCGACGGGCTGCGCTACACCGGCCATGTCAGCCATTTCAGCATCAACGACGCGCTGTCCTGGATCGAGCGCTTCAAGCCGAAGCGCGCGGTCATCACGAATATGACCGCCGACGTCGATTACGAAGTCATCAGGCAGTCGCTGCCCGCAGGCGTGGTGCCGGCCTACGATGGGCTGCGGCTGGAGACACGCTGAACCTGCGATGGAAATTCCGGCATCCGCCGGCATACTCCTTGCCTGAGTCGGCCCCATCATGTTGATCTAACGTCTGAAAGACAGGCGCTGGGCTTGGTCTGCTGCTGGAACGTCTGCATGGGCGGGCCAAGCAGATCGCGGAGATCGTGGCGCTCGGTATTGCCACGGCCTTCATTCTCTATTTCACCCGCTATGCCGTGCAGATGACCTACGATTCCTGACGCTTCAACGATGTGGCACAGGGCGTCGTCGCGCTTCCGCTCTGGATTCCGCAGCTCGGTTTTGCCGGCGGCCTTGCGATGCTGCCGCTGTGCGTGCGAGCGGAAGTCAGACGGCTCTCAGGCCGAGATCGCCTTCACCGAGCCGACTTCGCTACGCAGCAGGAATTTCTGGATCTTGCCCGTGGACGTCTTCGGGATCGGCCCGAACACGACCGCCTTCGGCGTCTTGAAGCCGCTCATCTGCGAACGGCAGAAGGCGATGATCTCGGCCTCGGTTGCGCTAGCGCCGTCCTTCAGCTCGACGAAGGCGCAAGGCACCTCGCCCCATTTCGGATCGGGCTTGGCGACGACAGCGGCGAACAGCACGGCCGGGTGCTTGTAGAGGATGTCCTCGACCTCGACGGAGGAGATGTTCTCGCCGCCGGAAATGATGATGTCCTTGGAACGGTCCTTGATGATGACGTAGCCGTGCTCGTCGAGCACGCCGAGATCGCCGGTGTGAAACCAGCCGCCCTCGAAGGCTTCCTTGGTTGCCTTCTCGTTCTTGAGATAGCCCTTCATCACGATGTTGCCGCGGAACATGACCTCGCCGATGGTCTCGCCGTCGCGCGGCACCTCCTGCATCGTCTGCGGATCGATGACGGTTACGGCTTCCTCGAGCGGGTAGGGCACGCCCTGCCGGCGCTTCAAGCGCGCGCGCTCTGCGGGCGGAAGCTCGTCCCAGCCTGGCTGCTCGGCGCAGACGGAGGCGGGGCCATAGACCTCGGTCAGGCCGTAGACATGCGTCAGCTTGATGCCGATGCTTTCGGCGCCTTCGAGCACGGCGACCGGCGGCGCGGCACCTGCGATCAGGCCGACGACGCGGCGGGCTGCATTGCCTTTGGGCGCGTCAGGTGCGTTGATCAGCGTGTTGTAGACGATCGGCGCGCCGCACATGTGGGTGACGCCGTGCTGCCTGATCAGCTCGAAGATCTTGGTCGGTTCGACCTTGCGCAGGCAGACATTGATGCCGGCAGCGGCCGCAATGGTCCAGGGGAAGCACCAGCCGTTGCAGTGGAACATCGGCAGCGTCCAGAGATAGACCGGATGCTGGCCGAGGTTGCCGGCGAGGATATTGCTGACCGCATTCAAGTAGGCACCGCGATGATGGGTGACGACGCCCTTGGGATTTCCCGTCGTGCCCGAGGTGTAGCTCAGCGCGATCGCGTCCCATTCGTCGTGCGGTAGAACGGCGTTGAAGCCGGGATCGCCTTGCGCGACAGCCGCCTCATATTCGATTTCGCCGATGCGCTTGCCGCCCTTGAATGCGGTATCATCGACATCGATCACGAATGGCTTGGGCCCGGTCATCTGCGCGAGCGCATCGGTGATGACGCCCGAAAATTCGGGATCGACCAGGATGATCTTCGCCCCGCCATGATCGAGCTGAAATGCGATCGAGGGCGCATCGAGGCGGATGTTGAGGGCGTTGAGCACGGCGCCCGCCATGGGCACGGCAAAATGCGCCTCGTTCATCGCCGGAATGTTCGGCAGCATCGCCGCCACGGTGTCGCCGACGCCGATGCCCTTGCCCGCCAGATAAGAGGCAAAGCGTCGGCAGCGCTCGTGAGTCTCTGCCCAGGTGAAGCTGCGGCCCTCATAGACGGTGCTGACGTGATCGGGATAGACCGCGGCACTGCGCGCGAGGAAGCTCAGCGGGCTCAAGGGCACGTAGTTGGCGGGAGTCTTGTCGAGGCCGATATTGTATGGGTTCTGCCGCTCACTCATCGACACCCTCCTCAAATGCGTCTCAAAGGAATCCGATCGATATCCAGGGGAAGATCGCGACCACGATCAATCCCACCAGCAGCGCCAGCAGATAGCCCCAGATCGGCCCGATGCCTTCGGCCGGATCGACGCGTCCGATGGCGCAGGCGGCATAATAGCCGACGCCGAAGGGCGGGGCGAATAGCCCGATACCCATGGCGAGGATGATCACCATGGCGTAGTGCACCTCGTGCACGCCGACGGCGCGTGCGATCGGGAACAGCAACGGGCCGAACAGCACGATCGCCGGTATGCCCTCCAGCACGCTGCCGAGGATGGTGAAGGCCAGGATCGACACGGCGATGAAGGTCGCGGCCCCGCCCGGCAATCCGGTCATGGCGGCGGCCAGCGAACGCGAGAAGCCGGATTGAGTCAGGCCCCAGGCCATGCCGGTCGCCGTGCCGATGATCAGGAGGATCGCACCCGACAGCGCCGCCGTCTCGACCAGCATCGGAAACAGCCGCCGCCAGTCGAAGCGACGGTAGACGAGGAGGCCGACGAGAGCGCCATAGACGATGCCGATGGTGGAGACCTCGGTCGCCGTCGCGATGCCCTCGACTACGGCGTAGCGGATCACGAAGGGCAGCGCGAGCGCGGGCAGGGCGATGATGAAGGTCCTGCCGATCTCGGAAGCAGTGGCACGGCGGACATGGCTCATGTCCTCGCGGCGGTAGCGCCACCACACCAGCATGCACAGCGTGATCGCGAGCACGACACCGGGCAGCAGGCCGCCTGTGAACAGCGCTGCGATCGAGACGCCGGTGACGGAGCCGATCGTGATCAGCACGAGGCTCGGCGGGATGGTCTCGGTCTGGGCTCCCGTCGCCGCCAGCAGCGCGACGAGATCGCCGGGCTTGGCGCCGCGCTCTTTCATCTCGGGAAACAGCACGGGCGCAACTGCGGCCATGTCGGCGGCCTTGGCGCCGGAAATGCCGGAGACCAGGTACATCGCGCCGACCAGCACGTAATGCAGGCCACCGCGGACATGCCCGAGCAGGCTCGCCAGGAACGCCACCATCGCCCGCGCCATGCCGGTCATCTCGATCAGGAGCCCGAGGAACACGAACAGCGGCACCGAGAGCAGGATCAGGTGGCTCATGCCCTCGTCCATGCGCCCGACCAGCACCATGACGGGCGTGCGCGTGGTCAGCGCCAGATAGCCGAAGATCGCCAGCCCAAACCCGAACGCAATGGGAACACCGGCAAAGACGCAGAAGCCGGCGACGCCGACGAAGAAGATGACGAGGTTGAGATTGCCGAGCGGCCGCAGGAGCGGCTCCGCCAGCCAGAACAGGCCGATCACGACCGCAACCGACAGCACGGCGGCTGCGACCATTCGGTAGTCGGCCGCGCGCAGCAGCCGGAGCACGGCAAAAGCCGCCATCAGGCCGACGCCGGCCGGCAGCGCGGCCGCGCGCCACATGTTGGAAATCTGCAGCGCCGGTGTGGTGATGTAGCTCTCTTCGTAGGCATAGTCGCAGGACGGCCAGACGATCAGTGCGAGGAACGCCAGCGCGGCCGAGATCGCGATCAGATCGAGATAGGCCCGCATCGCGGGTCTGGCGCTCGCGACGACCGCGGTCATGCGCATGTGCTCGGAGCGGCGGAATGCGACCGCCGCGCCCAGCATCGCGAGCCACAGGAAGAGAATCGAAGCGAGCTCGTCCGACCAGATCAGCGGCCGGTGCAGACCGTAGCGCGCGACCACGCCGGCAAACAGGATCAGGATCTCGGCGACGACCAGGATCGCCGCCGGGATTTCGACGAGGAGACCGAGCGCGCGTTCAAGTGACGCCAGCAACGAACGTCGGCGAGGGGACTGAACAGCCGCCTCGCCCGTCACTTCGATCACCTCGATCTCGACATGAGCCATGACGGCCCCAAGACGTTACGACAGCTTGCCGACGGCCTTTTCAAGGAGGTCCCAGGCCTGATCGCCATACTTACCCTTCCACTCGGCATAGAAGCCGGCGGTGCGCAGCTTGTCGCGGAACGGCCCGACCGCGGGCTGGTTGAAGGTCAGGCCCTTGCCCGCGAGCTCCTGCTGCAGGTTGGCGTTGAGCTTGGCAGTGTCCTCACGCTCCTTGACCGCGGCGGCGTTGATGTTCTTGGCGACGATGGTGCGCACGTCCTGGGGCAGCTTTTCCCAGGCTCTGCGGTTGGCCAGGAACCAGAAGCCGTCCCACATATGGTTGGTCAGCGAGCAGTACTTCTGCACCTCGTAGAGCTTCGCGGTCGAGATGATCGCCAGCGGGTTCTCCTGGCCCTCGACGATCTTGGTCTGCAGCGCGGAATAGACCTCGCTGAAATTGATCGAGGCGGGCGCTGCGTCGAACGCCTTGAACATCGAGGTCCACAGCGGCGACACCGGCACGCGGATCTTGAAGCCCTTGAGGTCATCAGGGCCGGTGATCGGCTTGGTCGAGGACGTGGTCTGGCGGAAGCCATTGTCCCAGATCTTGTCCATGACCTCGAGGCCGGCCTTCTTGATCTCGCCGCGGACATGGCCGCCGAGGTCGCCGTCCATGGCCTTCCAGACCGTGTCGTAGTCCGGGAACGCGAAGCCGATGCCGTTGATGGACGCCGCCGGCACCAGGGTGGACAGGATCAGGCCTGACAGCGTGAAGAACTCGACCCCGCCGGAGCGGATCTGGCTCAGCATGTCGGTGTCGGACCCGAGTTGGTTGTTCGGGAAGATCTGGAGGTCGAACTTGCCGTTCGTCTCGCTCTTGATCGCCGCCGCCATCTCCTTGGCGCGCACGTTCAGCGGATGGGTGTCAGGCAGGTTATTGGCGTATTTGTAGGTGAACTCGGCGCTCTGGGCGCGGGCCACATGGGGCGCACCGAGGCCGCCCAGGACCGCGGTCGCGGCGGAGGCCTTGAGAAGCGTGCGTCGGGAAAAGCGCGTTGAAAGGACCATGGGTCTGCTTCCTCGGAAGGTTTGTTGTTGTTCTGAGATGCAAACCTATACGGACGGTCGGCCTTAAGGTCATCTGCGATCTCGCGGAAGCCTCGCTTATTGCAGCCGGGCAAGGTCACGGCAATATCGGCTTTTGGAGAGATGGGGCTGGATGCAGAATCTGCAAAACAACCCCATGCACAGTAGCCGGCAAGAGCTGAGACGGCGGTCGGAAGGCGGACCGAACACAGCGCTCAGGCCGAGATACAGTAGCAGGAGTTTCGTCTAAACAATTGATCTAATTGGAAATAAAGATATTCCATAATATACCTTATGCGAATTTTGGATATGGCGCGCAGACGGGACCCTCCTTGCCCTGGCTGGGAGCCAACCGATCATCCGACCGTTATTCGAATGGCTGCGAACAGGAATGTGCCGGCAGACCGAACCGCAGCGGCCCTTGGAGGATCGTCATGCAAGAGACCGTTGCCCGCGCTGCTGCCTCGCGTGCCATTCCATTCGATGCCGCCAAGCTCGACCGTCTCATGGAGGCGGCCGGACTTGATATCCTGATCGCGACCTCCAAGCACAACGTGCAGTACCTGCTGGGCGCCGAGCGTGCGATCTTCTTCGACTATATGGATGCCCTGGGAGTTAGCCGTTATCTGCCGGTGCTGGTCTATCCCAAGGGTGCGCCCGAGAAATCCGTCTATGTCGGCCACCGGCTGGAAAGCCATCAGCGCGCCGTCGCGCCGCTCTGGGTGCCGCAGGTCCGAACCGAATCCAACGGTTCGGTGGACGCCATCATGCGGGCTGCAGAACTGATCCGGCAGGCGGGCGTGTCGTTGCGGCGGGTCGGGGTCGAGATGCCATTCCTGCCGATGGATGCAGGGAAGGCGCTGGCCGACGTCCTGCCCGGCGCCGAGCTCAAGGACGCGGTGCTGGTGCTGGAGCGGCTGCGAGCGGTCAAGTCGGTGGAGGAATTGGCGAAGCTCAAGACGGCGTCAGAGCTTGTCGTCGCATCAATGCTGGCCGTGATCGCCGGGCACGGTCGGGGCACGACCAAGCGGCAACTGTCGGATGCATTGCGCCTCGCCGAGGTCAATCGCGGCCTCACCTTCGAATACTGCCTGCTCGCGTGCGGCAGCAGCCACAACCGAGCGCCATCATCGCAGCGCTGGGAGCAAGGTGAGGCGCTGTCGCTGGACTCCGGCGGCAATTATCAGGGTTATATCGGCGACCTCGCCCGGATGGCCGTGCTGGGCGAGCCTGACGCCGAGCTCAAGGATTACCTGGCCGAGATCGAGGCCGTCCAGCGCGCCGCCTTTGCCACCATCCGTCCGGGCGCCTTCGGAGGCGACATCTATGTCGCCGCCGAACGGCAGCTTGCGCAGATCACCCAGCGTGACTGCACCGAGTTCCTGGCCCACGGCATGGGCCTCGTCAGCCACGAGGCCCCTCGCCTGACCGCCAAGGGTCCGGTGCCCTACGACGACACCGACGCCCGCCTGCCGCTCGAGCCCGGCATGGTCGTTTCGATCGAGACCACGATGAAGCATCCGAAGCGCGGCTTCATCAAGCTCGAGGACACAGTCGCCGTGACGTCGGACGGGTACGAGATCTTTGGCGAAGGCGGCCGTGGGTGGAATCGCGGCGGTAGCGGGCTCGCGTAGCCGTACCGGTCGAACTGTTCTGGCGGCCGATCCAGGCCTGCCGCTTGGCGCGACGCGAGGTCCCTCACAGCCCGGATGGGCCGCGTCGTCTGGATCGACTTGCCGACGTTTCCGCAAGTATCAATCCCCATCCCCTTCCGGGCCTTTGCCACGCTGCAGGCGAACGACGTTGACCTCCGACGTTCCTGGTACGACGCGAACGGCCGCGGCGATGGTCGGGATGTCTTGTCCGGCGCCGGCGACAATCTCAAACGCGTAGGTCGTGCCGCGCTCAGCTGTGTGCCGCAAAGACACGGAATTGACGCGTTCGGCAACGCGGCTCAGGGCGGTTTCGTACTGCGCGAATGCATCTTCGGCGCCCGTCGCCCTGACGCGCAGCGAGGGCGCGCGGGGCGTGCCGAATTTTATGCGCTCCAAAACGATCAGGAGGATCAGCACGAATGCGCATCCGCCGGCGGTCAGAACGAACTGGCCGCCTCCGATGCCAACGCCCGTCACGATCGATATGAAGACGAAGGTGAACTCTCGCGTGTCGCGGACGATCGTTCGAAACCGGATGAGGCCCAGAAGGCCGATCAACGCGAAGGCGAACCCCTCGCCCATGGCCCGGTTGGCGTTGTCGAACGCCGTGGCCGAGCGGATCGTGTGCATCACCAACGCTGTCAGCGGCACAATGACGACGCAGGCGTGAACGAACGAGGCCGAGAGCAACATCCCGTGGTAGCCGCGCGCGTAAGCAAAGCCGATCAGCAGACCAAGCGCGATCGACAGGACCGTGGCGCCGAGAACGTACTCGATCTGTGGTGTCATCGCCGCTTATGCTCCCAATCGACGGCATCGATTCCAATATGGGGATGATTGTTCTTCAGAAATACTCGCGATAAAGTGGCACGGCGAAAAACCCTTTATAGGGCGCGCAGGAGCCTGAGTCGATGCCATGCCCGCTGATCTGGCGGCACCGTGCTTTGGTAATCGTTCGAGCGTGATTTCGTCGTGAAATTGATTCTCACGTGGCCGACACCACACGTCGGGCCGGCCAGGCTCTAGCGCAGCGGCAGCAGATCCAGCTGGCTCTGCGCCTTCTTGACGGCGGCCGCGAACCAGCTCTGGCTCGGCGCTTCCTTGGCAAAGCACTTGGTGTAGGCGTCCATCGCCTGGTCTTCGCGGGCCATAGCGTCCTGCGGGGTCTTCTTGGCCATCATCTGCTTCCAGATCTTCTCGCAGGGCGGGATCTCGGCGGTCTTCACGGCATCGGTTGCGGCAAGGTAGAAGACCTTGTCGCCCTGGACCGCAACCACGCCAATCTCGCTGGGCGGCCCCTTGAGGCTGCCATTGCCACGCACGCCGAGCACCGCGACCGCGGCGCTCGCGCCGCTAGGCTTGGTGATGGGCAGGTCAGCATATTTCGCGAAGGCGGCGTCCTGAATGGCGTAATAGTAGAACCGGTCCGACCTGAGCGCCGCGCTGATCTCCTGCGGCATGCCGTCCTCGCGGTGCTCGGAAAGCCAGTGCTCGAGCAGCCCGGTCGTGGTCACCACCGCTTGCAGCTTGTCGCCTTCGGTGGCGAAACCGAGGCCGTCGAGATGACCGAAGCCGATGTCTCCCTTGAACAGCGTGTCGACATTCGACTTGCCGTCGGCCGGAAGCCCCTTGATCGTGACCGGGCCCACCAGTGCGCGCAGCGCAGCGGCGAGCTCTCTGAGCGCCGCGTCATGCTGCTTCGAGGTGTCCTCGCTCTCCTTGGCCTTCGAGAATTTGACGATGTAGCGATCGCGCAGGTCGAGATAGTGCTGCTCGGGTGTAGCCGCATGTGCGCAGGACCCGAAGACGAGCAGGCAGAGCAAGGCAAGCGATCTCATCGCAATTCCGGAAGACTGTGGACGATCTTCAGTCTTTGTGCCGGTGCCGGCTATGAAGGTTCATCCTTTGACGGAATGCGCGTGCCCTACTCTGCCGGCGTGAGTTGCTGCCGCGTCAGGCGCATCGCGGCGGTCTCGCGCACGCGAACACGGGCGCGGCGCTTGCGCCACCAGATCACGACGCCAGTCACCGAGAGCGCCGCCACCACGAGGCCCATGACCGAGATCAGGATGCGGCCGAACAGTCCGACGATACGGCCCGAATGCAGCGGAAACTGCGCCTGTACGAAGATGTCGGCGGCGGTGCCGACCCAGGGCAGCCGCTCGCCAATGGGGCGGCCGTCCTCGCTGTCGTAATAGAGCTGCGCCGGGCCGACACCGCCGGCGCCGTGGTCGTCGCCGGGGTGGAAGAAGGCGGCGGCATAGACGCCATGGGCGGGGCCGTAATTGATCGAACCGACCGGGGTGGTCCACCCCCGCGCCTTGCCGTCGGCAGCGGCGCGTGCGGCGATGTCGGCGAAGGTGACCTTGGGCTCGATCGGATCGTCGAGATCGCGATACGGCCGCTGCTCATAGGGCGTCGGCGTGTAGTTCGACACCATCTTCATCAGCGGTGAGAACACCTCGAAATAGAGGTTCAGCGAGAACGCCGTGAAGGCGATGATGAACAGAACGCCCCAGGTCCAGAGGCTGAAGGCGCGGTGGATGTCGAAATTGATCCGGTACGCACTGCCCGAGGTCTTGATGGTCCAAGCCGGAGCCCAACGCGCCCAGAAGCCGCGCTCGAGCTGGCGTGCGACTTCAGGCGCCCGCGCGGCCTTGGCGCGCGGGCGCGAGGGCAGCGTCAGGTAGAAGCCGACGAAGCAATCGATGGTCCAGATGATGGCGATCACGCCCAGCACGCGCATGCCCCAGCGGTCGCTGCCCCAGAACTCCGGGATGTGCATCGTGTAGTGCAGCTTGTAAAGAAACGAGACGAAGTTCTCGCGCGTGACGGGCCACACTGCGCCCCAATAGCGCCGGCCAAGCTCAGCACCGGTGTTGGGATCGAGGAAGACCTGATTGTAGTCGAGCGGGTAACGCTTGCCGGTTGCGGGATCGATACGCGGCATGACGAAGAACCACAGCGAGTGGCCCTGCTCCGGCGTCATGAAGAGATAAACGACGCGCGCACGGGGATCGCGCTGTTCGATCATGTTGGCGAGCTCGATCGAGGGAATCGCCGGGCCTTTGCTGCCGACGTCGAACAGATGGCTGTTCAGGACGTCGTCGATCTCGTGATCCCATGAGATGATCGCGCCGGTGATGCCGGAGAAGAACAGGAATCCGGCCGTGAGCAGTCCCGCCCAGCGATGCAGCCTGCCGAATATCGCTCTCATCGTCTTCCACTCTCATCCAGCAGGTCCGGCCCCCCAGTGCCGGACCGTCTTCGATTTCACCAGCGATAGGTCAGCTTGCCGATCGCCTTGCGCCCCTCGGCATAGAAGCAGCCCGCCAGGCTGTAGCACGCAGCGACATAGCGCGTGTCGGCAAGGTTGGTCACGTTCAGCGACAGGCGCCAGTTGTCATGGGTGTAGGCCAAAAGCGCATCCAGCACGGTCGAGGCTCCCACCTTGAAGGTGTTGGCATCATCGCCCCAGGTCGCGCCCACGTAGCGGATGCCGCCGCCGAACTGCAGGCCCGCGAGCGGCCCGTTCTGCAGCGTGTAGTCGCTCCACAGCGAAGCGCGGTTGAGCGGCACGGTGACCGGCGCCTTACCGACATTCACCGGATCCTGCGTCACCATGGCGTCGACATAGGCATAGGCCGCGCGCAGGTTCCAGCCGTCGGCGAGCGACATCGTGCCTTCGAGCTCGATGCCGCGCGACTTCACCTGCCCGGTCTGTTCGGCAAAGGTGGCCGCAGGCACGTAGGTGACGACGTTGTCGCGCGTCAGGTCGAACGCGGCGAAGGTGAACAGTGCGTTCCAGCCGAGCGGCTGGTACTTGACGCCGACCTCGTACTGGACGCCCGTCTCGGGATTGAGCATCTGTCCGCCAAAACCGGTCGCGAGCACCGGCAGGAACGATTCCGAGTAGCTGAAATAGGGCGCGACGCCGTTGTCGAAATTGTACATCACGGCGGCGCGGCCGGTGAAGGCCGAAGCATCCTTCGCGACCGTGGTGTTGACGATGCCGTTATCGACCTGCGTCGTCACGAAATCCTGACGGCCGCCGAGCTGGAACGAGAGCCGGCCGAGCTTGATCTGATCCTGCGCATAGAGGCCCACCTGCGACTGCTTGACGCCGGTGTTGTCGCTCATCGCACCGATGGTCCAGTCGTAGCTGTAGACCGGATTGAAGACGTTGATCTCGGGCGCCGACGTCGTGACGCCGAAGGCGGTGTCGCGAAACCGCGTGTTGCGGTAGTCGACACCGACCAATGTGGTGTGGCTGAGAATGCCGGTGTTGAACTTGCCCTGGAGCTGATTATCGATCGCAAAGGAGTTGATGTAGGAGTTGCTGTAGCTGCCATAACGCGCGAGCTGCCCCGCGGCCTCGTCGGTATAGCCGCCGCCGTAAAACACCTTTTCCTCGTTGTGCTGATAGGCGTAGCGCAGGTTCTGCCGGAACGTGAGATAGTCGGTGAGATCGTGCGAGAGCTGGTAGCCGGCGGTTGCGATCTCGGTATTGAACGCGTCGAAGCTCGGCACGCCTGCGAAGAACGAGACCGGAATGGTGCGCCCGTTGTTCGGCCATACCGTGCCGGAGGCCGGCAGGAACTGAAGGCCCCACCCTGCCCGATCCTTCTGGTAGTTGGCGAGCAAGGTGATGGTGGTGTCCTCGTTCGGCTTGAAGGTGATTGCGGGCGCGATGAAGACGCGGTTGTCCTTGCTGAAATCGACCTGGGTTTCGCCGTCGCGCACGACGCCGGTCAGGCGCCACAGCACGGTGCCTTCCTTGTTGGCGGGGCCGCCCACGTCGAACTGACCCTGATAACGGTTGAAGCTGCCGCCGGAGATCGAGACCTCGCCGAACTGCTGCGCCGTCGGCAGCTTGGTCACGTAGTTCAGGATGCCGCCGGTGCCGCTGCCGCCATACATCGCGGAGGACGGGCCCTTGAGCACCTCGATGCGCTCGGCGCCATAGGGATCGAGGCCGTTGAAATGCACGTAGTTGCTGGAGGGAATCCGCAAGCCGTCGACGTAGAGTCCCGGCATGGTCATGTCGAAGCCGCGGATCTGGAGGCCGCCGAAGCGGGTGTCCGAGCCGCCATTGACGTCGCCGCTGACGCCGGCGGTGTAGCGCAGGGCCTCGCCGATCGAGACGGCGCCCTGGTTCCTGATCTGATCTGTGGTGATGACGGACACCGACTGCGGCGTTTCGATCAGCGGCGTATCAGTCTTGGTGGCGGTGCCGCTCCGCGTCGCGACGAAACCGCGCACCGGTCCATTGGCGCGTTCGCCCGTGACACCGTTCGATGACGCCGACTGGGCTGGCGCAGCCTGCTGCGCCGGAACGCGACGATTGGCGCGTGCGGTGCGTGTCGCCGCAGCCCTTCGCGACGAAGCAAGCGCCGCCGGACGGGCGCGCTGCTCCGGCGCTTCCACGGTGACTTCGGGAATTTGCGTCTGCGCCTTCACATAACCGAAGGGAACGACGAGAGAGAATGTGCTGACCGCCCCGAGGAAAAGCACCTGAATCTGTCGACGACGCGTGCATCCACGCGAAGAAAGTTGGAAGTCGGTCACGTCTTTCGAGACCCCACGCACTGCCGGCTTCGCCGGTATCGTTTTTGATGCCCTGCCCTAACTCAGGCGGTTTTCGAGTGCGATAGGAGCGGTGTTAGAATTTCTCCAGACGTGTGCGCAGCACCTGCGGCCAATGCGCTCAGGCGTGCTTCGGAGTTTGGAATGTTTCCAGACAGACGAGACTCTGCCTGTTCGCAACATCTGGAAACGGCTCAGCGATGCCGCAGCCGGCGGTTGACCCGGCGTGCCAGATAATCGCCGGCGCTCTGGACGAGCTGCACCAACGCGATCAGCACGACCACGACGGCGAGCATCATCTCCGGCATGAAGCGCTGATAGCCGTAGCGAATACCGAGATCGCCGAGCCCTCCGCCGCCGACCGCGCCGACCATCGCGGAGTAGCCGAGCAGACTGACCACGGCGAGCGTCAGCGCCAGAAGCAGACCCGGCAGCGCCTCGGGGATCAGGACCTTGAACACGATCTGAAGCGGCGAAGCGCCGAACGAGGACGCGGTCTCGATCAGGCCGCCGTCAACCTCGCGGATCGCGGCTTCCACCAGGCGTGCGATGAACGGCGTCGAGGCGATCGTCAGCGGCACGATCGCAGCGGTCGATCCGATCGAGGTGCCGGCAATGAGGCGGGTGAACGGAATGATGGCGACGACGAGGATGATGAAGGGCGTGGACCGCGTCGCATTGACGACGATGCCGAGCACGCGATTGACGAGCGGGGCCGCGAACAACTCGCCTTTGCGGCTGGTGGCGAGGAACACGCCGAGCGGCAGGCCAAAGGCGGTGCCGAGCAGCGCTGCGATGCCGACCATGTACAGGCTTTCGCCCGTGGCCTGGATGATCAAATTGATGAGTTCAGGCGACATAGCCGAGACGCTCCGCCGAGAATTGGTGTTGAGAGAGCCAGGCGAGCGTTCGCGTCACCGCGTCCTCGCCACCGGGAATTCCGAGCGTGAGCGAACCGACATGCTGGCCGCCGATCTCGTCGATGCGGGCCGACAGCAGCGCGACGTCCAGGCCGAGGTCGCGGGCGAGCCGGGCCACCACGGTATCGCCGGCCCCTGCCCCACGCACCTGAACGCGGATCACGGCCTGCCCGCCGGCGGACGGCTCTGAAGCCATCCGGCTCGCCAGCGACACGGGCAAGCTGTCGCCGATCACCTCGGCCAGGAAGGACTGGGTGATCGGATGCTTCGGGTGGGTGAAGATGTCCGCGACATGGCCGCTCTCCACGACATGGCCGCCATCGAGCACCACCACTTCCCTGGCGAGCTGGCGCACCACGGACATTTCGTGGGTAATCAGCACGATGGTCACGCCGAGCTCGCGGTTGATGTTCGCGAGCAGATCGAGGATCGCCCGCGTGGTCTGTGGATCGAGCGCCGAGGTGGCCTCGTCCGACAGCAGCACGCTCGGTCGGGTCGCCAGCGCCCGCGCGATGCCGACGCGCTGCTTCTGGCCGCCGGAGAGCTCTGACGGATAGCGATCGTGCTTGTCGGCGATGCCGACCAACGCCAGCAGTTCGGCGACGCGCGCTTTGATGTCCGCCTTGGTCCAGCCGGCGATCTCGAGCGGCAGCGCGATGTTGCCGGCGGCCGTGCGCGAGGACAGCAGGTTGAAGTGCTGGAAGATCATGCCGATCGAGCGCTGCGCCAACCGTAGTTCGCGGCCGGCGAGCGCCGAGATATCCCTGTTGTCAACGATCACGCGGCCCGTGGTCGGCTTCTCCAGCCCGTTGATCAGCCGCACCAGGCTCGACTTGCCGGCGCCGGAGCGGCCGATCACGCCGGTGATGGAACCGCGCGGAATCGCAAAGTCGATGTCTTGCAGCGCGTTGACGCCGGGCTTGCCGCGATAGGCCGGATAGGTTTTTGAGATGGCTTCGAAACGGACCATTGCGTCCGGCTCGGTCGGAGCAGGTGAAATCGCTTCAAGCGTTTCGATCGGTCTTCCGATCGCGAGCGATTGGTGAGCGTTCATGGAGGCGGCCTTCATGCACAATAATTCGCTTGCCCGCGCCGCTCAGGGGCATACGGGAACCAGGTCGCTGGAGCGACGGGGGTGAAAGTGAGATGCCGGCTCAGGGGAGCGCGCTGCACCGCAGCACGCACCATCGCCGTTTCCGGTCTTTCATGCAATATCAGATATTTGCGGGGAGTTGGACGAAGTTTTCCCAATCTCTCGCGTACGAAGAAAATTCATCTGCGGGAGGCACCCTCCCCACCCTCCTCAGTGGACCCGCAACCAAGGCAGCACGATCAGCAGGAGCCCTGCGAAATAAAGCAGCCCGAAGATCAGCCCAAAAGCCCAGAACTGCCCCTTCCCGATATAGCCGCTGCCGAAATACATCGGCGCCGGCCCCGTTGCGTAAGGCGAGATCACGCCCATCAGGCCGAGCGAATACATGCAGAGCATGGCAAGCGTCGTGACCTGCAGGTCCGCGATGCCCGAGCCGACCGCGAGCACCACGGGCAGCACCGCGGCGGCATGCGAGGTGATGCTCGAGAAGAAATAGTGGATCCAGAAGAACAGCGCGACCAGAAGGATCATCGCGGTCGACGGCGACAGGCCCGCGAGCGGCTTGGCGTATTCGGTCGCGAACCATTTGATGAAGCCGATCTCGTTGAGACCCGACGCCAGCGTCAACAGCGAGGTGAAATAGAAGAACACCTCCCAGGCGCTCTTCTCGCCGACGATGTCGGCAAATTCGATCACCCCGGAGACCAGCATCAAGGAGATCACGATGAAGACGACGGTGGTGGCGTTGACGAAGTTCGAGCCGAGCAACGGCACGTGGATGTCCGGGCTCGAGCCCGCGATCCACAGGAACATCGCGAGCACGATCAGCGCCAGCATGATCCACTCGTTGCGCGACATCGGTCCCATCGCCGTCAGCTCCTTCGCCGCCCATTCGGAGATTTCCGGGCTGCGCTTCACCTCGGGACGGCAAACCACGTAGCTGAGCAGCGGAACGAGCACCATCAGGAGGATTCCGAGCGGCGCAAAGCCCAGGAACCACTGGCCCCAGCTGACCTCGACCCCGACGGTCTTCTTGGCGATCGCCAGCGCCGCCGCATTGGGCGCGAGCGCGGTGAAGAACAGTGAGCTCGTGACCGCAGTCGCGGCGAACGCGGTCCACATCACATAAGTGCCGATCTTGCCGGCGGTCGGCCCCGGCTCGGAGCCATAGATGCGCGGGATGTTGCTGATGATGGGATAGACGATGCCGCCGCTGCGTGCCGTGTTCGACGGCGTTGCCGGCGCGAGCACGAAGTCGGACATCGCCACCGCATAGCCGAGGCCGAGCGTGTTGCGGCCAAGCCGCTGCACCAGCACCAGCGCAATGCGCCGGCCGAGTTGGC
The DNA here is from genome assembly GCF_045571455.1 of Bradyrhizobium sp. STM 3561. NCBI lineage: Bacteria > Pseudomonadati > Pseudomonadota > Alphaproteobacteria > Hyphomicrobiales > Nitrobacteraceae > Bradyrhizobium > Bradyrhizobium sp. STM 3561. The sequence goes on along the minus strand of NZ_CP120695.1, from coordinate 2,852,996 downwards.
TCTTGCGATAGCCGATCGAGAACACGAAGGCGCCGACGATCAGCCAGACCGTACTCTCGGCAAAGCCTGCCAGCATCCAGCGCAGCGATTTGGTCGGATCGGGGTCGATATAGCCACTGATGCCGGCGACGGTGAGTCCGATCAGCCCGACCGCGCCGACCGGCATCGATTCCAGGATGAGCCCGGTGATGACGGCCGCGAACACGGCGAAATAGTGCCACTGATTGACGTTGAGCCCCGTGGGCACGGGCCACAGATAGATCGCCAGCCACACCATGAGCGGCGCGATCAGCTTCCAGCGAAATCCCTTCGCCTCAGGCGCCTGCGAGCTAGCGGCCATGGCCCTCCCCTCGATTGTCGTCAAATCAAGCGGTCCGTTGGCCGGGCCGCTCTTGTCCCATCGCGGCGTATACGGATTGTCCGCGGCGCGATCAATGGCCAGAAGCGGGTTCTGCCGCTAAGTGCCTGATTTTCCGAGAGGCTCACAAATGCCCGGTGCGCCGGTGCTCCGGCTCGCTACCACCGACAGGAAACCTGATCGTTGTGCCGATGGTGACCCAGTTGGCGTTCTCGCCGGTGATGTTGCGGCCGTAGATCACGTCGACGGAGAATATCTCGTTTGGCCGGTAGCGCACGCCGGTCTGAAAGCGCGGCTGCACGATGCTCGCGACCTGGGACGCGCCGGCCTGGCCGTAAGCCTCGATCGTCCACTGCAACGTGTCGGTGAACTTCCAGTCGAAGCCGATGCCGTAGCTCAGGTAGTGGCGATCGACGGTGCGATCCCAGAGCCAGCCGGCGTTGACGTTGACGCGCATGGTCTCGGACAGGCGAAAGGTCGCTGGTATGACCACAAAGGCGGACAACGCCTCGCCGGTCGCTGCATCGAATGATCCACCGCCATAGGCCGACAATCCCCAGCGCCCGATTCCGGTCGGGATGAAGTTGGTCTTGGCTTTCGGAGCCAGCGTCGCGCTCCAGTCGCCATCGCTGCGGGCCCGAATGGTCTGCATACTCAGCTCGATCGGCGTGAAGGGATCGACGACGCAGGAGGGATTGGCAACTGCTGCGAAATCCGTGTTGGAAGCAGTCGACAGCCAGCTTTCGACCTTGCAGGAGCCGACCTCGGAGATATCGGCGGCATCCACGGCATAGGCGCCATTCGCCGCGCGCGCATCCTGCGCCGCAGGTGCGACAAGAGCCGCGATTGCGGCGTATATTCCGGTTCGTGCAGCCCAGCCCATGGCGCGACGTTAGCAGAGTCTTCGCCTCGACAAGGCCCGGATTCTGGGATTATCTTCGCGCCATGAGCGAGCATCATCACGACCACGATCACGACCATTCCGAGCTGTCCGAAACCGAGCTGCGCGTACGCGCGCTCGAGACGATCCTCACCGAAAAAGGCTATGTCGAACCGGCCGCGCTCGATGCCATCATCCAGGCCTATGAGACCAAGATCGGCCCGCACAATGGCGCGCGCGTCATCGCAAAAGCCTGGACCGATCCGGCCTTCAGGAAGGCGCTGCTGGAGGACGGCAGCAAGGCGATCGGCACGCTCGGCCATGTCAGCCGCGTCGGCGATCATCTCGTCGTGGTCGAGAACACGCCGCAGCGTCACAACATGGTCGTGTGCACGCTGTGCTCCTGCTACCCCTGGGAAATGCTGGGGCTGCCGCCGGTCTGGTACAAGGCGGCGCCCTACCGCTCGCGCGCGGTGAAGGATCCGCGCGGCGTGCTCGCCGATTTCGGCATCGCGCTGCCCAAGGACATCGAAATCCGGGTGTGGGATTCCACCGCCGAGACGCGCTTCCTGGTGCTGCCGATGCGACCCGAGGGCACCGAGGGCTGGAGCGAGGAGCAGCTCGCTGAGCTCGTTACCCGCGACTCCATGATCGGCACCGGCTTTCCGCGCAGGCCTGGAGCGCCGTCGTGAACGGCGTGCACGACATGGGCGGCATGGACGGGTTCGGCAAGATCGAGCCCGAGCCGAACGAGCCGATGTTCCACGCGGATTGGGAATCGCGTGTCCTGGCGATGGTGCGTGCGATGGGCGCGGCCGGCGCTTTCAACATCGACACGTCGCGCTTCTATCGCGAGACCTTGCCGCCGGATGTTTATCTCTCAAGCTCCTATTACGAGAAATGGTTTCTCGGGCTCGAGGAGATGCTGATCGAGAAAGGCTACCTCACAAGAGAGGAGGTCGCCGCCGGCCACGCGATGCAGCCAGGAAAGGCGCTCAAGCATGGCAAGTTCGATCTCTCCAACGTCGAGCGCGTGATGGTGCGCGGAAAGTTCGCTCGCCCTGCCCCGGCCCCGGCGAAATTCAGCATCGGCGATCGCGTGCGCGCCAAGAGCATCCATCCGGCGACACATACGCGGCTGCCGCGCTACGTGCGTGGGCATGTCGGCGTGGTCGAGTTGAACCATGGCTGCCATGTGTTTCCGGACACGGCGGCGATGGAGCGCGGCGAGAATCCGCAATGGCTCTACACCGTCGTCTTCGAGGGCCGCGATCTCTGGGGCGAGGATGGTGATCCCACGTTGAAGGTTTCGATCGACGCGTTCGAACCCTATCTGGAGCCGGTGTGATGAGTGGTAGCGCCGCTGCCGCCGCGACGGCAGCGATCCCGGGCATTCCGCGCGATGACGAAGGCCCGGTGTTCCGCGCGCCCTGGGAGGCGCATGCGTTCGCGATGGCGCTGACGCTCCACGAGCGTGGTGTGTTCACCTGGCCCGAATGGGCCGCCGCCCTTGCCGACGAGATCAAGTGCGCGCAGGCGGCCGGCGATCCCGATACGGGCGAGACGTACTATCTGCACTGGCTCGCCACGCTTGAGGGCCTCGTCGCGCGCAAGGGCGTCGCCTCGATCGAGACGCTGCATCGCTATCGCGACGCCTGGGATCATGCGGCCGATCGCACGCCGCACGGCAAGCCGATCGAGCTGCGGGACGAGGATTTTGCGGGGTAATCACCTCCGCGTCGCGTGGATACTGTCGCCCCAACCAACATTGTCATCTCATCACCCGCGAAGGCGGGTGATCCAGTATTCCAGAGACGCTCGTGGGATACCGAGAAGCTGCGGCGTACTGGATTCCCCGCCTTCGCGGGGAATGACAGCGAAGATTGGAGCGCTATTTCCGCCCCGCCACATACTCCCGCCATCCCTTCGCCCGCAGGCTGCACGCCGGGCACTCGCCGCAGCCATAGCCCCAATCGTGCTGTGCGCCGCGTTCGCCGAGATAGCAGGTGTGGGACTGCTCGCGGATGAGATCGACCAGGCCGTCGCCGCCGAGATCATGCGCCAGCTTCCACGTCGCGGCCTTGTCGATCCACATCAGAGGCGTATGCAGCTCGAACTGCTTGGCCATGCCGAGTGAGAGCGCCGCCTGCATGGCGCGGATGGTCTCGTCGCGGCAATCGGGATAGCCGGAATAGTCGGTCTCGCACATGCCGCCGACGATGTGGCTGATCCCACGTCGATAGGCCAGCGCCGCGGCGAAGGTCAGGAACACGAGGTTGCGGCCCGGCACGAAGGTATTGGGCAGGCCGTCCGCGCCCATCGCGATCGCGACGTCGCGTGTCAGCGCGGTCTCGGAGACGGCCGCGAGCGTCGGAATCGACAGGGTATGGCTCTCGCCGAGTTTTGCAGCCCAATCCGCGCGCAGCGCTTTGATGCCGTCGAGCAGGCGGTCACGGCAGGCGAGCTCGATGGCATGGCGCTGGCCGTAGTCGAACCCCAACGTCTCCACGCGGGCAAAGCGGCTGAGCGCCCAGGTGAGGCAGGTGGTGGAATCCTGGCCGCCGGAGAACAGCACCAGCGCGGTTTCGGAGGATGATGCGTCACTCATGGCCCGCGCTTTAGCACCATGGAACGGGGCCGCCAATCGGTGGAAATCGATCTGTTCCGCTGCGCCCCGCTGGGAACGGCGGCCCGCTTTTGGCATAAGGCCTTGGAGCCTAGGAGACTGCCCCGCAATGACCCCTTCCCGCGACATTTCCCGCCTGATCGAGATCATGGCGGCGCTGCGCACGCCGGTGACCGGCTGCCCCTGGGACCTCGAGCAGGATTTTTCGACGATCGCGCCCTACACGATCGAGGAAGCCTATGAGGTGGTGGACGCCATCACCCGTGGCGATCTCGACGATCTCAGAGAGGAGCTCGGCGATCTCCTGCTCCAGGTCGTGTTCCACGCCCAGATGGCGTCGGAGCAGAACGCGTTCGATTTTGGGGACGTGGTCGAGGCCATCACCCGCAAAATGATCCGCCGCCATCCCCACGTCTTCGCCGACAAGGACGGCAATCTCGCCTCCTCTCACGTCAAGGAAGTCTGGGACCGCATCAAGGCCGAAGAGAAAGCCGAGCGCGCCGCACGCCGGCCCCCGGAGGAGACGACGACGCACAAATCGCTGCTATCAGGCGTCAAGGCCGGCCAGCCGGCGCTGACCCGCGCCATGGAGTTGCAGCGCAAAGCCTCCACCGTTGGCTTCGACTGGAACGACCCGCGCGCGGTGCTGCAAAAGATTCGTGAGGAAACCGACGAGATCGAGGCCGCGCTGGACCGTAACGACAAACAGGAGCTGGCGGAAGAAACCGGCGATCTCCTGTTCGCGCTGGTCAACCTCGCTCGTCATGTTGATGCCGATCCGGAAGCCGCGCTGCGCACCACCAACGCCAAATTCGAACGCCGCTTCGCCTATATCGAGCGCGCGCTGAAAGCGCAGGGCCGCACGCTGGAGCACGCCTCGCTCGCGGAGATGGACGCGCTTTGGAATGCGGCGAAGCGGGAGGAGATCCGGTGACGGAATTGCCGCTATGAGCAGCAACGATGTTCGCTCTGCTTTCGTGGACAAGGCGTTGTCCCGTATGAGCAGAACACACAGCAATCGCCGGCCTTTGGCTGCAATTGCCTGCCGCAACCTTTGCAAATGTAGAAATACTGGCAAGCGTCGGGCGCATGATCTGTGCCGACTGATAGCGACATCCCGGACTACCAGTTTCACGAGCATCACATCGCGTGCGGCACGGCATCAAACCTCGACACCACGATGTCCCGCTTGGTCTCGTCCACTCGCACGGTCATATCGAAGCGGCCATCGTGCAGCTCTTTCGCCAGCACCTCGGCATTGCGATGCAGCCAGCTGATGCCGGCCCCGTCGGCGGCGTCGATGGAGAGATCGAGCGTGGTGCGCTTGGCGGCCAGGCGCTCCTCGATCGCGGCAAGCAGTGCGTCGACGCCCTCCCCTGACACGGCGGACACCAGCATCGCCGGATGATCCTCCGGCCTGCGCGCGGCGATATTGAGCAGCTCTTCGCGCTGCTCGGGGTCGAAACGGTCGATCTTGTTCCAGACCTCGATGATGCGGCCGGAATCGTCGGGATTGATGCCGAGCTGGCGCAGCACCGCGTCGACGTCGCTCTGCTGCGCCTCGGCGTCCTCATGCGAGATGTCGCGCACGTGCAGGATGACGTCCGCCTCCAGCACCTCCTCCAGCGTGGCGCGGAAAGCGGCCACGAGCTGGGTCGGCAGGTTGGAGATGAAGCCGACGGTGTCGGACAGCATCGCCTTGCCGCCATGCGGCAGATTGAGTGCGCGCAGGGTCGGATCGAGCGTTGCGAACAGCATGTCGGCGGCCTGCACGTCGGCGCGCGTCAGGCGGTTGAACAGCGTCGACTTGCCGGCATTGGTGTAGCCGACCAGCGCCACGACGCGGTACGGCACGCGCTGGCGTCCCGCACGATGCAGCCGCCGCGTCGCCTGCACCTTCTTCAGCTCGCTCTCGAGCTTGGAAATGCGCTCCTGGATCAGGCGGCGGTCGGCCTCGATCTGGGTCTCGCCCGGGCCGCCCATGAAGCCGAAACCGCCGCGCTGGCGTTCGAGATGGGTCCAGGAGCGCACCAGTCGCGAGCGCTGGTAGTTGAGATGCGCAAGCTCGACCTGGAGCGAGCCCTCCCTGGTCTTGGCGCGCCGGCCGAAGATTTCCAGGATGAGCCCGGTGCGGTCGAGCACCTTGGCGTGCCATTCCTTCTCCAGGTTGCGCTGTTGGATCGGCGACAGCGCGCAATCCATCACCACGAGCTCGACCTCGAGGGACTTGATCAGTCCGGCGATCTCCTCGACCTTGCCCTTGCCGATATAGGTCGCGGGCCGGATCTGGCTGACCGGCGCGATGATGGCGTCGGCAATGACGAGATCTATCGCGCGCGCGAGGCCCGCGGCCTCGTCGAGGCGGGCCTCAACGTCGCGCAGGACATAGCCATCCGCTTGCGCGTCGGCATTCCCTGCGCGCACTCGCAAATAGGGGCCGATGACCAGCACCCGCCCCGTATGAGCCCCCGCTGACCGCGGACGGTCAGCATCCCCGCTGAAATTCCGGGGTTCCAATCAGATCACTCTCAAGCCGGCTGGTCCTCGCCGCCTTCGAACAGCTGAATCGGAGCGCCGGGCATGATGGTCGAGATCGCATGCTTGTAGACAAGCTGCGAATGACCGTCGCGCCGCAGCAGCAAACAGAAATTGTCGAACCAGGTCACGATGCCCTGGAGCTTCACTCCGTTGACCAGAAAGATCGTCAGTGGCGTCTTGGTTTTGCGAACGTGATTAAGGAAGGTGTCCTGTAGGTTTTGTGCGCGGTCTGCCGCCATTGTTTTTTTCTCGCTTTGAGTTTCTTTTTATTGCGCCGGTTGCGGCCTCTTGTGACGAGGCCTCTCCCGGTTGCCGTCCCTCATGAGATCCCCCTCGGAAGGAACAGCGTTTCAATTAGAGGACAGGTCGGGATATTAGGCAAGCCGCTTCACGCGGCAGGCCATGCCCTATTGCCCCGAAAAATTACGGAAATCGATGATTTTCCTCGCCTATTCCCGAGGGCGGCCTGCAGTGTCGCGGCGCTAGCCGACGCCGAGCGCCTTCAACTTCCGATGCAGCGCCGACCGTTCCATGCCAACGAACTCAGCCGTGCGAGAAATATTTCCTGAGAAACGGCTGATCTGCGCAATCAAATAGTCGCGCTCGAACACTTCGCGCGCTTCGCGCAGCGGCAGGCCCATGATGTGCTCGCCATTGTTGCTGGTCGGCATCGCCGGCACCATGGAGCCGACGTCCTGCGGCAACATATCGGCCGTGATGATCACTTCGGGTCCGCCTGCCGCCAGAATCATGACTCTCTCAACGTTGTTGCGGAGCTGGCGCACATTGCCGGGCCAGACATGCGATTGCAGCACCGCCATTGCGTCCTGCCCGATCTGACGCTTGGGCAAGCCACTGCCGGCCGAGATCTGCTCCATGAAGTAGTCGATCAATTCCGGAATGTCCTCGCGCCGCTCCGACAGCGCCGGCACGCGGATCGGCACCACCGAGAGCCGGTGGTAGAGATCCTCCCGGAAACGGCCCGCCGCGATCTCCTCTTCGAGATTGCGCGCGGTCGATGAGATGATGCGCACGTCGACCTGCACCTTGGCAGTGCCGCCGACGCGCTGGAATGACTGCTCCACCAGCACGCGCAAGATCTTGTTCTGGGTCTCGCGCGGCATGTCCGCGATCTCGTCGATGAACAACGTGCCGCCATGGGCTTCCTCGAGCGCGCCGGGCTTGCGCGGCTGCTCGCCATTGGACTGCTCGACGCCGAACAGCTCGTGCTCCATGCGCTCGGGCGTGATCGCGGCGGCATTGATCACCACGAAAGGACCGTCGGCGCGGCCCGAGGCCGTATGCAGCGTGCGCGCGGTCAGTTCCTTGCCGGCGCCAGCGGGGCCGACGATCAGGATACGGCTGTTGGCTTTGGCGGCGCGCTCGATGGTCTGGCGCAGCTGGTTCATGCTTGGCGAACGGCCGACCAGCTGGCTGGCACTCGGCGCGAGCTGTTTCAGCTCCTTGACCTCGCGCTTGAGCCGCGAGTTCTCCAGTGCACGGGTCGCGACCAGGATCAGCCGGTCGGCCTTGAACGGTTTCTCGATGAAATCGTAGGCGCCGCGCTTGATCGCGGCGACCGCGGTCTCGATGTTGCCGTGGCCTGAGATCATCACGACGGGCAGATCGGCATTGTCCTTCTTGACCTGCTCCAAGAGCTGCAAGCCGTCGAGCTTGGAGCCTTGCAGCCAGATATCGAGAAACACGAGATGCGGCCGGCGATTGGCGATCTCGGCGAGCGCCGTATCGCTGTCGCGTGCGGTCCGGGTCACGAAGCCCTCGTCCTCGAGGATGCCCGCAACGAGATCCCGAATATCGGCCTCATCATCGACAATCAGAATTTCACTTGCCATGGATCGCGCCTGTGTTGTCAGCTGCCTGTTGAGGCTTCGATTTTGGTTGAATCATTGGTCTTTTCAGCCGGCTCTTTGGTTTGCTGGCTCTTGACGGATTCCGTGGCCGCTTGCTTGGCCGCCGGCGTTTGCTCGACCATCTCGGACTTCGCGGGTTGCCCCGAGACGGCAAAGCGCATCCGCATCCAGGCGCCGCGCTGGCCTTCGCGGAAGTCGGAGGCGTCCTTCAGCTCGATGCGCCCGCCATGGTCTTCCAGCACGCGGCCGACGATGGCCAGCCCCAGCCCGGTGCCCTTGGCGCGCGTGGTGACGTACGGCTCGAGCAGGCGCGAGCGCGCGACCTTGGGCAGGCCGATGCCGTTATCGATGACGTCGATCAACACGTCTTCGTCCTCGCGCGACACCACGACGTCGATGCGGCCTTTGCCGAGTTCTTCCGGCGGGACCTGCTCGATCGCCTCGGTGGCGTTCTTGATGATGTTGGTGACCGCCTGCGAGATCAGCCGCCGGTCGAACTGGGCGCGCAGCGGATCCTGTTTGAACGCGGCCTCGATGTCGATCTCGGGATGGGCGACCTTCATCAGGAACACGGCTTGCCGCACGGTGTCCGCGACGTCCTCGCCTTCCATTACAGGCTTGGGCATCCGCGCAAAGCGCGAGAACTCGTCGACCATGCGCCTGATGTCGTCGACCTGGCGCACGATGGTGTCGGTGCACTGGTCGAAGATCTGCTTGTCCTTGTCCTCGGTGATGGTCTTGCCGAACTTGCGGCGGATGCGCTCGGCCGAGAGCTGGATCGGCGTCAGCGGGTTCTTGATCTCGTGCGCGATGCGACGCGCGACGTCGCCCCAGGCCGAGGTGCGCTGGGCCGAGACGAGCTCGGTGATATCGTCGAGCGTGATGATGTAGCTGTCGTGCGGCTGGTTCTTCTCGGCACTGACGCGGACCGACAGATTGCGCTCGGTGCCGTCGCGGGTGATCGTGATCTGGCCCTGCACCAGACGCTGGGTCCCTTCGCGCGCCGCCTTCATCATCTCGTCGAGCTCGGGCAGCACGTCGGAGAGCGGATGGCCGAGGGTCTCCGCTTCGGAGTGCCCGATCAGCTTCTCGGCGGAGCGGTTGAGGATGCCGACACTGCCGGACGTATCGACGCCGATGATGCCGGCGCTCGCCGAGGACAGCACGGCCTCGATGAAGCGGCGGCGGCTATCGATGAGATCGCTGGCGTTGACGAGCTCGTCGCGCTGGCTGCGCAGTTCCTGCGTCATCTTGTTGAAAGTCTCACCCAGCTGGGCGAGATCGCCTTCCGACTGGTGCACGGGCACCTGGACGTGGAGGTCGCCGGTCGAGACCGTGTGCGCCGCGTTCATCAGCCGCCGGATCGGCGAGACCAGCGAATTGGCGAAGTTGAGGCCGATCAGCACCGAGGCCATCAAAATGGTCAGCGCGATCACCGCGAACATCAGCGCGAACGCGACCTGGATGCCGAGCCGGCGTGACTCGATCTGGGCGTATTCGGCGACGCTGACTTCGGTCTGCTTGAGCTGATTGACGACATTCGGGTCGAGCGGACGGGCGACATAGAGGAAGGTGTCGTTGAAGGCGCGCAGGCGGATCACCGCGGCGACGAAGCTCGCATCGGGGAGCACCGCGATCTCGGGCTCGTTCTCGTTGACATTGCTGAGAAAGTCCGACGCCGGCGGCGAATAAGCCAGCCGCATGCCGGTGTCGGCCGACTCCAGGATGTTGGTGTTCTTGTCGATGATCATCGCGCCCGGCAGGTTCCGGGAGGCGGCGCTCGCCGTCAGCATCTCGCGGAACGAGCGGCGGTCCTGGTCGTAGAGCGGCCGGGCATGGGCGATGTCGTTGGCCATGCCGATGATGTCGCCACGGATCAGCTGCGCGTGATCCTGCATATAGGCCCGCGCGATCGTCAGCGAGTTCTGGATCACCTCCTTGGTCGGCCCGGAGAAGAGCCGGTCGAGGCCACGCTCGATGGTGACGTTGGCGACGACCGCGACCAGCACCGCCGGCAGCACCGCCACGATCGAGAACAGGCTGACGATTTGGACATGGAGACGCGCCGCCGCCCTGCCCCGCCGCCGCGCCAGGATCAGCTGCCAGAGTTCGCGGATGATGATGCCGACCAGCAGCAGGATCGTGGCCGCATTGATCAGGTAGAACGTGCGGACCACCTCGGGCGTCGGCTCGATCTTGGTGAGACCGGTCAGGACCAGGAAGGTCAGGAAGGCCGACAGCAGCGCCAGCGCCACGGCAACGGGTGCCAGCCAGCGCCGCACCGACCAACGCCGGGGCTCTTCCGCTGGGGCCGTGTCAAAGTGTGCGGCCGAGGTGTCTGCGCTGGTCATTCCGGCAATGGTGGTGCTGAAAACGGGTCCGCGACGGGCGGGTACTGATGTATTCGTACCACATTGTTGCCGAATTGCGACAATTCCGCGGCGTCTGCCCCCCCGCGGAGCGGCGCAATCCACAGGGACATGCCATTCGGCCGGGAACGGATTCCCGCCGTCCCGGCTTGATCCGGCATGGATAGGATCTTTCTCGCGACGATGGTTTCGGCCGTTCTTCTGCTGATCGTGGCCGCCGACCTCCTGGTCAACGGCCTCGCCCTTCAGCAGGTCCCGGTGAATCTCGCCAGCGTGATGCCGGCATCCGGCCAAACGGTCAGATAGATGTCATGCCGCGCGTTGCGGCCGAACGACCCATTTGAACGCAAGCGGAACATTTAGGCCGATTGGGATTTCTGCTCAGCGCGTCAGCCACAACGGCCAGCGCGATCCGGACAGGCTCAGCTCTGCCTTGGTAGGGGGAGCTGAGCCACCGCCGGGCAAACCAATGCGGACTTGCGTGGAGCGTGCCCTCGGCGTCCTCGCATCAACATCGCGGCGCACGGCCGCGGCATAGCCGAGGTGGAAGCCCGTGCGCTCGGATTGTTCTCGCTGGTTCTGGCCAATCGCTCGTTCAGCGCCTCGCTGGTCTCCGCGTTCCGCCGTCCCAGCGCAGGTGTGAATCCAGCTCGCGATCGCCGCGTTGCTGCTCGGTCCCCCGAAGCACGCAAGCCGATCTGGAGCAGCCGGCAGCGCCTGCGAGCAACCGAGCTACCCAGCGGATTTTTTCAGAGCGGCCGTCTGCCCAGCTTCGGCTCTGAGCGGAATCAGCCCCCGCTCCGATACACCTGGATGTCGAGGTCCCGGATCTTCTTCCGCAACGTGTTGCGGTTGAGACCGAGCAGGTCGGCGGCGCGGATCTGGTTGCCGCGGGTGGCAGCGAGCGCGGCCGTGAGCAGCGGCACCTCGATCTCCTTGAGGATGCGGTGATAGAGGCCGGGCGGCGGCACACCGTTCGGAAAGCCCTGGAAGTGCGAGGACAGATACGCTTCCACGGCGCCGCCGAGATTGTCGACGCCCTGCTGGACCGCAGCGCCCGGACTGACCGAGGGGGGCGCGAGCTCGCCGTCGATGACGGAGGCCGTGATCACGTCCTGCGGATAGAGCGCTGCGAGGCGCCGGGCGAGATTTTCCAGCTCGCGCACGTTGCCGGGCCAGCGATGCTGCTTCAGCCGCTCCAGCGCCAGCGCATCCAGCTTCTTCGGCGGCAGGCCGTCCTTCTCGGCCAGCGTGAAGAAGTGACGCACGAGATCGGGCAGGTCCTCGATGCGCTCGCGCAAAGGCGGCAGCCGCAGCGGGACGACGTTGAGGCGGAAGAACAGATCTTCGCGGAACAGGCCCTGCTGGATCAGGACGCGCAGGTCCTTGTTCGAGGCGGCGACGATGCGCACGTCGGTCTTGATCGGGGTGCGGCCGCCGACCGTCGTGTATTCGCCCTGCTGAAGGACGCGCAGCAGACGGGTCTGCGCCTCCATCGGCATGTCGCCGATCTCATCCAGGAACAGCGTGCCGCCTTCGGCCTGCTCGAACCGGCCGGAGGCGCGGGTGTTCGCGCCGGTGAAGGCTCCGCGCTCGTGGCCGAACAATTCGGACTCGATGAGATCGCGCGGGATCGCCGCCATGTTGACCGCGACAAACGGCCCGTTGCGACGCTTGCCGTAATCGTGCAGCGCGCGCGCCACGAGCTCCTTGCCGGTGCCGGACTCGCCCGTGATCATCACGGTGAGGTCGGTCTGCATTAGGCGCGCCAGCACGCGGTAGATTTCCTGCATCGCCGGCGAACGGCCGACCAGCGGGATCGCCTCCATCTCGGCATCCTCGTCAGGCGTCGAGGTCCGCTCCTTCGGCTCGGCGAGCGCGCGACCGACGATGGCGATCAGCTCCTTGAGGTCAAAGGGCTTCGGCAGATATTCGTAAGCCCCGCGCTCGGAAGCTCGGATCGCCGTCATGAACGTGTTCTGCGCGCTCATGACGATGACGGGCAAATTCGGCCGCATCTTCTTGATCCGCGGCAACAGGTCGAAGGCGTTTTCGTCCGGCATCACCACGTCGGTGATGACGAGATCGCCCTCGCCCTGGCTGACCCAGCGCCACAGCGTTGCGGCATTGCCGGTCAGCCGCACCTCGTAACCGGCGCGGGACAGTGCCTGATTGAGAACGGTGCGGATGGCGGTATCGTCATCGGCTACGAGAATGCTACCTGCGGGCATCGTTGATCCTCATTTTGCCCCCTGTGATGCAGGCGACGACTTCCCGGCAGAGCCGTCGCGACTGCTTTGATCGGCATGTTTGACCGATGTGGAATACATCGGCATCAGCACGCGGAAGGTGGTCTTGCGCGGCTGAGATTCGCATTCGATGATGCCCCCGTGATCGCCGACGATTTTTGCAACCAGCGCCAAACCGAGACCACTTCCAGTCTGCTTGGTGGTCACGAAGGGATCGAACAGATTGGGCAGAAGATCGTCGGGCACGCCTGGTCCATTGTCCCTCACGCAGAATTCGAGCGGCAGAGATACCCGGGATTTTTGACCAGGCACTGACAGGCGCACGCCGGGGCGGAACGCGGTGGTGAGCTGGATCTCGGCGTCGGGCACGTCGATCAGGGCTTCTGCGGCGTTCTTCACGAGGTTGAGGAACACCTGAATCAGCTGGTCCTGATTCGCGAGCACCGGCGGCAGCGAGGGATCGTAGTCCTCGATGAAGCGGATGTTGCGGGCAAAGCCCGACTGCGCCAGCCGCTTCACGTGGTCGAGCACCGAATGGATGTTGACGGGCCCGCGCACCACGGGACGCTCGTCGCCGAACACCTCCATGCGGTCGACCAGCGTCACGATGCGGTCGGCCTCGTCGCAGATCAGGCGCGTCAGCATGCGGTCCTCGGACGAGGCCTGCTGCTCCAAGAGCTGCGCCGCGCCGCGAATACCCGAAAGCGGATTCTTGATCTCATGCGCGAGCATTGCTGCTAGCGCTATCACCGAGCGCGCGGCGCTGCGATGGGTGAGCTGTCGATCCATCTTGTCGGCGATGGTGCGTTCCTGCAGCATCACCACGATGTGGCCCGGACGCTCGGTGAGCGGCGCGACGTGCAGGTCGACCTGGCGATCGCCGCCCATGCGCGGCGTACCCAAATCGACCTTGTATTCGTTGACCGGCGAGTTCGACGAGCGCACCTGGTCGATCAGCGCCAGCAAGGGGCTGCCGAACGGCACCAGTTCCTTCAACGACTGCCGCTTCAAGAACTGCGTCGAGATCTCGAAGAAAGCTTCGGTCGCGATATTGGCGGCGACGATCTTGCCGTCCGGCCCGATCATGAGCACGGGATTCGGCAACGCATCCAGGATTGCGTCGCTGTCGGACTGAAGCGGCCGACGATGTTCAGCGGCTGAGCTCATGCAGCGGCGCTCCATGCGAAGTCGTCGAAAGCGTCTTGCAGTGAATTGTGAACGAGGCGCGGATCCTCCGAGACCAGGATCTTTTGGCGCCAGGATCTCAGCTTCTCGGCCGGCGCACGGCTCGCCTGCGCTGCGACATCGAGCGCCCAGCCCAGATGCTTGCGGGCATGCCTGAGACCGATGCGCAGACCATAGAGCGCGCAAACGCCATCATAGAGTGTGCGGACATAATGCAGCTGCGTTTCGAGCGAGGGGGCAGCTTCCTCAGCCCCGCCCTGCAGGCGGCGGCCGATCTGACCGGGCAGCCAGGGCTGGCCCTGCGCACCGCGGCCGATCATCACGGCGTCGGCGCCTGAGGCTTCCAATGCGGTGAGCGCCTTTTCATAGGACGTGATGTCGCCGTTGACGACGAGCGGAATGGAGATGGCCTCGCGCACGGCGCGGATCGCATCCCAATCGGCCTCGCCCTTGTAGAATTGGCAGCGGGTGCGGCCGTGAACGGTGACGAGCCGGATGCCGGCGGCTTCAGCGCGCCGCGCCAGTTCCGGCGCATTGCGCGTACGGTCGTCCCAGCCGAGCCGCATCTTGAGCGTCACCGGCACCTTCACCGCGGCGACCGTCGCGTCGATCAGGCTGACGGCGTGGTCGAGATCGCGCATCAAGGCCGAGCCGGACTGGCCGCCGGTGACATGGCGGGCCGGACAGCCCATGTTGATATCGATGATGTCGGCGCCCTCGGATTCCGCGATGCGGGCGCCTTCGGCCATCCAGTGCGCCTCGCAGCCGGCAAGCTGGACCACGTGCGGACCGATTCCCGTGGCTTCGCAACGCAACCGGGACATCCAGTGGCCATTGGCGAGCTCATCGCTTGCAGTCATCTCGGATACGACGAGACCGGCCCCAAGCTCGGCGGCCAGCCGGCGGACGGGCGAGTCAGTCACACCTGACATCGGCGCCAGGAAGACCGGGGTGGCGACTTCAATATCGCCTATTTTCAACGGCTTAGAGCCTGATACTGCCGAGCCGGTCACGGGGGTCTCGTTGACTGAGCAGGGCGTCATTGCGCCTGCCATGATCTATCTTGCGCACAATTCTTGTGCAGTCAAGCGTCATGCCTACAGTTTAGACAGTTCTGCAAATCTTTCAAGTGCAGTGCAGCAAAATGCTGTTTCCCACAATCCCGGGAAATCCCCTTTTTTTGCGGGCTTGCCGTGCTAGAGGCATGCCGGCAAATCACCCCCTGCCCTTTCATTGGCAATTGAGTATTTGAGTCCTATGGCGAAATCACAACGCACCGCTGTCGTCCTCGTGGCGGCTGGACGCGGCCTGCGCGCCGGCGCCGGCGGGCCGAAGCAATATCGCGAGATTGGCGGCCTGCCTGTGATCTATCGCGCCATGGAAGCCTTCAGCCGCCATCCTGATGTGTTCGCAGTGCAGCCGGTGGTGAACCCCGACGACACCGCCATGTTCGCCGCGGCGGTCGCAGGGCTGAAGCACGAGCCGCCGACCAATGGCGGCGCGACGCGGCAGGCTTCGGTGCTTGCCGGTCTCGAGGCGCTGGCGAAGCACGAGCCGGATATCGTGCTGATCCACGACGCAGCGCGTCCCTTCGTCTCTGACGGGGTGATCTCGCGCGCGATCGAGGCGGCGAGCCGCACCGGAGCCGCGATTCCCGTCGTTCCCGTCACCGACACCATCAAGATCACCGGTGAGAGCGGCAATGTCGAGGACACGCCCGACCGCGCTCGCCTGCGCATCGCACAGACGCCGCAATCCTTTCGTTTCGACGTCATCCTGGAGGCGCATCGTCGCGCCGCGAAGGACGGGCGCTCGGATTTCACCGACGATGCCGCGATTGCCGAATGGGCGGGATTGACGGTTGCAACCTTTGAAGGCGATGTTGCCAATATGAAGCTCACCACTCCCGAGGATTTCGTGCGCGAAGAGGCGCGCCTGGCTGCCCAGCTGGGCGACATCAGGACCGGCACCGGCTATGACGTGCACGCCTTCGGCGAAGGCGACCACGTCATGATCTGCGGCGTGCGCGTGCCGCACAGCAAGGGCTTCCTGGCGCACTCCGACGGCGATGTCGGCCTGCATGCACTGGTCGACGCCATCCTCGGCGCGCTCGCCGACGGCGACATCGGCTCGCACTTCCCGCCGAGCGATGCGAAATGGAAGGGCGCCTCCTCCGACCAGTTCCTGAAATACGCTATCGAGCGCGTCGCCCAGCGCGGCGGCCGCATCGCCAATCTCGAGGTGACGCTGATCTGCGAGCGGCCCAAGATCGGCCCCTTGCGCGACACCATGCGCGCGCGCATTGCCGAGATCTCAGGCGTCGACATTTCGCGCGTGGCGGTGAAGGCTACCACCAGCGAGCGCCTCGGCTTCACCGGCCGCGAGGAAGGCATCGCGGCCACCGCGAGCGCCACCATTCGCCTGCCGTTCAACGAAAAGACTTGGAGCATGTGAGGCCATGGGCGGCAGCGACGCACGCGCCATTGCCCGCTCGCTGCTCGATCTGTGCCGGATGCGCAAGCTGACGATCGCGACCGCTGAATCCTGCACCGGCGGGCTCGTTGCCGGCGCACTGACCGATATCCCAGGCTCCTCGGACGTCATCGACCGCGGCTTCGTCACCTATTCCAACGACGCCAAGCGCGCGATGTTAGGGGTCGAAGCCAGCACGCTGACGAATTTCGGCGCGGTGAGCAAGGAGACCGCGACCGCCATGGCGATCGGCGCGCTGGAGCGCGCTGATGTCGATCTCGCCGTCGCGATCACCGGCATTGCCGGCCCCGGCGGTGCCACGCCCGGCAAGCCCGTTGGCCTCGTGCACTTCGCCGCCGCCGCGCGTGATGGCCGCATCATCCATCGCGAGCACCGTTTCGGCGCGATCGGCCGCAGCGCGGTGCGCGCCCGCTCCGTGGTCGAGGCGCTGCGCATGCTGATGGACCTCGCCCGCGGACCGCAGATCGCGGCCAAGCCGCAACGTACCGCCGCAAGCCGCCTGCGCCCGCGCGTGACCCGCTCGCCGCGCCGGCATGCGGTGAAGCGCAGGCCGCCACGTTCGCCGCGGGGCTGATGTTCCCGTAGCGCGGGTACAAGTATCGGTAGAGCACTTTCGCTCTACCCATTCTACGACTGCGACTGCGCCAGCTTCGGCCGACCGTAGATCGCGTCTGCCCGCTTCTCGAAGGCGGTGGAAAACCGCGCGAAGGCGGCGTCGAACATCGAACCCATCAGCATCGCCAGCATGCGGCTCTTGAATTCGTAGGCGAGGAAGAATCCGACGTCGCAGACGCCCTCGCCCTTGGGCTCGAACGTCCAGCGGTTTTCGAGATTGCTGAAAGGACCTTGCAGATATTCGACCAGGATCTTCAGATTGGCGCGATCGAGCGTCACCCGGCTGGTGAAGGATTCCTTGACCAGCTTGAACGACACCGTCATGTCGGCGACCAGCACCTCGGTGCCGTCGGGCTTTGCCATGCGCTGGCGCACCCTCAGCGCGCTGCACAGCGGCACGAATTCCGGGTAGCGCTCGATATCGGCGACCAGATCGAACATCTCGGGTGCGCTGTGATTGACACGGCGCTTGCTCGAAAAACGGGGCATATCGGTTCAGCGGGCAATCGCGGCCCGCGCGGCCTTCAATCTCGCAAAGTCCTCGCCGGCATGATGCGACGAGCGGGTGAGCGGGCTCGCCGACACCATCAGGAACCCCTTGGTGTAGGCGACCTTCTCGTAAGAGCTGAACTCGTCCGGCGGCACGTAGCGCATCACCGCGTGGTGCTTGCGAGTCGGCTGGAGATATTGCCCGACGGTGAGGAAATCGACGTCCGCCGAGCGCAGATCGTCCATCACCTGCAGCACCTCGTGGCGCTCTTCGCCGAGGCCGACCATGATGCCGGACTTGGTGAAGATGGAGGGATCGAGCTCCTTGACCCGCTGCAACAGCCGGATCGAGTGGAAGTAGCGCGCGCCCGGACGCACCGTGAGATAACGCGACGGCACGGTCTCGAGATTGTGGTTGAAGACGTCCGGCTTGGCCGCGACCACGATTTCGAGCGCGCCCTCCTTGCGCAGGAAGTCGGGCGTCAGGATCTCGATCGTGGTCGAAGGGCACGCGGCCCGGATCGCGCGGATCGTCTCCGCGAAATGCTCGGCACCGCCGTCAGTGAGGTCGTCGCGGTCGACCGAGGTGATGACGACGTGGGCGAGACCGAGCTTGGCCACGGCCTCGGCGACATTCTGCGGCTCGGCCGCATCCAGTGCATTCGGCAGGCCGGTCTTGACGTTGCAGAAGGCGCAGGCCCGGGTGCAGGTGTCGCCCATGATCATGAAGGTCGCGTGCTTCTTGTCCCAGCACTCGCCGATGTTCGGGCATCCCGCCTCCTCGCACACCGTGTGCAGGCCGTTGGCGCGCACGATGTTGCGGGTGTCGGCGTAGCCGCGGGTATTGGGCGCGCGCACGCGGATCCAGTCCGGCTTCGGCGGCGAAGCGGAATCAGGACGATTCACCTTTTCAGGGTGGCGCGGACGCAGCGGGTTCGAGATGGTATCGACAATAACGACCATGGGGTGTCCGGTCTGTTCAGGTCCTACCTAGTCGGTCTGGCCTGGCATCGCAACCCGGCTCGCACCACTTCAGAGAACATGGCAGATATGGGCAATATCCTGCTCTGTTCTCAGGCGATTCTCTCCTCGAATGGCTCCAGTCTCGAAACCTTCCACACCCAGGCTTGGCAAGGCCCTCAAGCGTGCCTTTTTCGCGCGCAACGTGCGCGAGGTCGCCCACGACCTGATTGGCGCAACCATGCTGGTCGACGGCGTTGGCGGGATCATCGTCGAGGTCGAGGCCTATCATCATACCGAGCCGGCGGCGCACTCCTACAATGGCCAGACGCCGCGGAACCGGGTGATGTTCGGCCCGCCCGGCTATGCCTATGTCTATCGCTCCTACGGCATCCACTGGTGCGTAAACTTCGTCTGCGAGGAGGAAGGCTCGGCCAGCGCCGTGCTGATCCGCGCGCTGGAGCCGACGCATGGCATTGCGACGATGCGCCGCCGCCGCCACCTTCAGGACGTGCACGCACTGTGCTCGGGCCCGGGCAAGCTGACCGAAGCGCTCGGCATCACCATCGCGCACAACGCCCTGCCGCTGGACCGCCCACCGATCACGCTGCATGCGCGGACGGAAGATGTGGAGGTCGCAGCCGGCATCCGCATCGGCATCACCAAGGCTGTCGAGCTGCCCTGGCGCTATGGCGTCAAGGGCTCGAAGTTTTTGAGCAAGCCGTTTCCGAGGTAGGCTACGACGCCTGCTTCAGCCGCTCCAGTGCCTCGAGCAGCTTGGCCTTGCGCGCCAGCGCGGCCTCGCGCTTTTCACGCTCCTCCTCGACGACCTCCTCGGCCGCGTTGGCGACGAACTTCTCGTTGGCCAGCTTGGATTCGGCACGCTTGATGTCAGCGTCCGCCTTCGCGATCTCCTTGTCGAGACGCGCGCGCTCGGCGGCCACATCGATGACGCCCTTCAGCGGCAACGCAGCCACCTCGCCGCGCACCAGCAGCTGCACCGCGCCGTCGGGCGCACGGTCGGCGAAGGAGATCTCCGACAGCCGCGCCATGCGCTTGATGACGTCGGTCCAGCGCGGCGCCCGCTCCCGGGTCTCGGCCGAGGCGCCGGCAAGCACGAGCGCCGTCAGCGTCGCCGGCGGGATGTTCATCTCGGCGCGCACCGAGCGGATCTGGGTGATGAGGTCGATCACCCAGCCGATCTCGGCTTCCGCCCTGGGGTCGGTGAAGTCGGCATGGTCGAAGATCGGCATGACCAGGGCCGGCGAGATCAGCGGATCGGTCGGCCCGGCGGCCGCGGCGAGCATCGCGAGCTGCTCCGGCGAAGGCTGAGACGGCTTCAGCGGCCACGGCGCCAATGCGAGCAGGCCGTCGCGCTCGGCCGTCACCTCCCACAGCTCTTCGGTGATGAAGGGCATGAAGGGGTGCAACAGCTTGAGGATCTCGTCGCGCGCCCAGGCGACCATGGCGCGGGTCTCGTCCTTGGCGGGGCTGTCCGGGCCGAGCAGCACGGGCTTTGCGAGCTCGACATACCAGTCGCAATAGACGTTCCAGACGAAGCGGTAGATGCTGCCTGCGGCATCGTTGAAGCGATAGGCCTCGATCGCCTCGGTCACCTCGCGCGTGGTGTGCGCGGTTTCGTGCGCGATCCAGCGGTTCAGCGTCTCCTTCGCCTTCGCCGGCTCGAAGCCATCGGGCACGGCACAGTGGTTCATCTCGGCGAAACGGCACGCATTCCAGAGCTTGGTCGCAAAGTTGCGATAGCCCTCGACGCGGCTGGTGGCGAGCTTGATGTCGCGCCCCTGCGCCGCCATCGCGGCCAGCGTGAAGCGAAGCGCGTCCGCGCCGTATTCGTCGATCAGATGCAGGGGATCGATGACGTTGCCCTTCGACTTCGACATCTTGGCGCCCTTCTCGTCGCGGACGAGGGCGTGGATGTAGACAGTCGAGAACGGCACCTCCTTCATGAAGTGCAGGCCCATCATCATCATGCGGGCGACCCAGAAGAAGATGATGTCGAAGCCGGTCACCAGCGCATTGGTCGGATAGTAGCGCTGCACTTCGGGCGTGTCGTCGGGCCAGCCGAGAGTCGAGAACGGCCACAGCGCCGAGGAGAACCAGGTATCGAGAACGTCCTCGTCACGGGTGATGAAGCCTTCGCGCTTGTTGCGGTCGAGCGCCATCTCGCGCCCCTGCTCGGCCGTGATGACCTCCTGCTCGACGTAGTAGCCGAGCGCATTGCTGACGGCCTCTTCCTCGGTCTCGGCGACGAATACCTTACCGTCAGGACCATACCAGGCCGGGATCTGGTGACCCCACCAGAGCTGACGCGAGATGCACCAGGGCTGGATGTTCTCCATCCAGTCGAAATAGGTCTTTTCCCAGTTTTTTGGCACGAACGTCGTTTCGCCCGAACGCACCGCCGCGATCGCAGGCTTAGCGAGCGTCTTGGCGTCGACATACCACTGGTCGGTCAGATACGGCTCGATCACGCTGTTGGAGCGATCGCCATGCGGCACCATGTGGGTGTGAGGCTCGATCCGCTCGACGAAGCCGAACGATTCCAGCCGCTCGACGAGACGCTTGCGCGCGGCGAAGCGATCGACCTTGTGGAACTCCTCGGCGAACTGCGCGGCGCCTTCGGGCAGGTCGCGCAGGTAATCCTCGTTGTCGATGAGATCGAGACAGCCTTCCCTGTCGAGCACGCTGATCCGGCGCAGGCCGTGGCGATTGCCGACCTCGAAATCGTTGAAGTCGTGCGCCGGCGTCACCTTCACAGCGCCCGAGCCCTTCTCCGGATCGGAATATTCGTCGGCGACGATTTTGATCTTGCGGCCGACCAGCGGCAGGATGACGTTCTTGCCGATCAGCTGCCGATAGCGCTCGTCCTCGGGATGCACGGCAACGCCGGTATCGCCGAGCATGGTCTCCGGGCGCGTGGTGGCGACAACGACGAAGCTCGCGGGATCCTCGGGGCTGAAGGTCTTGCCCTCGATCGGATAGCGCAGATACCAGAGGCTGCCCTTGACCTCCACCTGCTGCACTTCGAGATCGGAGATGGCAGTGAGCAGCTTGGTATCCCAGTTCACCAGCCGCTTGTCCTTGTAGATCAGACCCTCGCGGTGCAGCTCGACGAACACCTTGACGACGGCCTTCGACAGGCCTTCGTCCATGGTGAAGCGCTCGCGCGACCAGTCGCAGGAGGCGCCGAGGCGCTTGAGCTGGTTGATGATGGTGTCGCCGCTCTCGGCCTTCCACTGCCAGACCCGCTCCAGAAACTTCTCGCGGCCCATCTCGCGGCGGCCTGGCTGCTGGCGCTCCATCAGCTGCCGCTCGACCACCATCTGGGTGGCGATGCCGGCATGATCGGTGCCGGGCTGCCACAGCACGTCGCGGCCGCGCATGCGCTCGAAACGGCACAGAATGTCCTGCAGCGTGTTGTTGAGGGCGTGGCCCATGTGCAGCGAGCCCGTCACGTTCGGCGGCGGGATCACGATGGTGAACGGCACCGCGTCGCGACGGTCGGGGCGGCCGGCCTTGAAGGCAAGGCTGTCCTCCCACACGACGGACATGCGGGTTTCGATATCGGCGGGCTGGTAATTTTTCTCGATCATGGGGGTGCTAGAAAGCCGCGCGAGGGGGCCAAGTCAACGGACAAGTCAACGGACAAGTCAACGAAAAGGTCAGCGCGCACGGGCTGTCCGGCCCGGTCGACGCGGCCAATATGACGTACAAGCGGGGCTATATCAGGGCCGCGCGACCCGCGGCCCTATCTGCCGCCGCGCGAGACCCGCTCGATTTCGGCCTTCACGATGCGTTCAACCAAGCCCGGCAGGTTGTCGTCGAGCCAGGACTTCAGCATCGGCCGCAGCATTTCCTTGACCAGATCCTCCAGCGTCCGCGCATTGCTGCTGAGCACCGTATGGGCCAGGGAATTGAAGGCGGATTCGACCGCGGAGACGGTCGATTGCGCGAGGATTGGCTGCTGCGGCGGCAGCGGCGGGGCGTCAAAATCCACCGGCGCGTAGGACGGTGGCGGCGTCGGACGGGGGGACGGCGATTCGGCGAACTCGAGATCGTCGCGCGGCTCGACCTTGCGGAAGCTCGGCGGCGGCGGAGCCGGTGTCGGGTCCACCGCCATGTCGTCCGTCAGTTCGAGCACGTCGGGCTCAGGCTCTGGTTCGGGAGCGCGGACCTCGGGCGCAGGCGTGGCCGCGTCGAGCCCCGCCAGCAGCGCGTCGATGTCGTCCTGGCTGTTGGATGCATCCGCCGCAGGTGCTGGCGGCGGCGCCGGAGCCGGCTTCGCTTCTGGCGGCGCGGGCTTCTCGGCGGCAGGTTTTGCGGGCGCGACCTTGGCTGTCGGGATGTCGTTCACGGCCTGCGGCTTCGGCGCCGCAGCCTTCTCGGGCTTGGCGGCCTCAGCCGGCGGCGGCTTTGCCTCATCGTCGGCAATGATGCGCCGGATCGAGGCCAGAATCTCCTCCATGGAGGGTTCTGTGACCTTTGCAGGCTGCGTCATCTCCGACTCCACATCATCAACGCCCTCGCATGCGTTGTTTTACACCAAGCAGGACAGGATTGGCCGGTTCCGGACGAGAGGTCCGTGATTTTTCGTCGCGGCAGCCCGACTTGTCCCCAGATCACGGCTCAACGTGCAGCGGTGCGCCCCTGCTCCCGGCACTCAAGCGTTACACACACGTCGTCAACGCGGGACGAATCGACCCGCATCATCTTGGCAAGGCTATGTCAGGGATTTTGACGATTGCAAGCAAAGCGCCGGTCAACCTCGGCTGTTCGCGAGGTCGACCGGATCATTGCGGGAATCAGCGCCCGTCGGGCGTGCGCACGCCAGCCCAGCTGTCGCGGACCTGATGATAGTGAACGCTGGGGTCGTAGGTTGTGGTCGCCAGGCCAAGGACCTGCGGCGATAGACGGCCTACGGCACTGAGCACGGAATAGGACGCAACCACGCGATCGTGCTGTGCGGTGACGAGTGCGACACGCGCGTTGACCAGCGCCTGCTGCGCATTGAGCACGTCGAGCGTGGTGCGCTGGCCAGCCTTGGCCTCTTCACGGACGCCGTTCAGCGCGATCTCTGAGGCGGTGACCTGTGCCTGCGCGGACTGCACCTGCGCCTTGGCAGCCTGCAACTGGCCCCACGCCTGCACGACGTTGGCACGAGCCTGATCGCGGGTCGTCTCCAGATTGAGGCGCTGCTGCGCCAGGTTCTCCTTGGATTGGCGGATCAGCGAATATTCGCCGCCGCCCTGATAGATCGGCACGGAGAGCTGCGCGATCGCCGATGCGGTGTACGAGCGCAACTGAATCAAGGACTGTTCGTCGGCCCGCGTGGCCGATGCCTGAAGCGAAACCGTCGGCAGCAACGCACCTTCGGCGACTTTCACCTGCAGATAATTGACGTCGATACCGTACATGCTCGCCGTGACGTTAGGGTTCTCGATGAGGGCGAGCTCGATTGAAGCTGCAAGCGTCGGAGGCAGGAACCGATCGACGGGCGAGCCCGGCGCGAGGTTCGTCGGCTCGTTACCGATGATCCGCCGGAAGTTCGCCCGCGTCGTGGTCAAATTCGCTTCGGCAGTGAGCGCCTGCGTCTTGCCGGCCGCCAGCTGCGCCTCCGATTGCGCAACGTCAGTGCGGGTCACTTCGCCGACGTTGAAGCGGTCACGGGTCTGCTTCAACGTCTGCTCGAGCACGCGTACGTTGCTGCGCTGGACTTCCAGCGTGGCGGCGTCGCGCAGATAATCCATATAAGTGGTCGCGGCCTGGAGCAGCACGGTCTGATCGAGGCTGCGCAACGCTTCGCGGGCACCGGACACCTGACTCTCCGCCGCACGGGTCCGGTTGGCGGTCTGGTTGCCATTGTAGAGCGTCTGCGTCGCGGTGACTCCAACACTGCGAGGGAATCTGGATCCGAAGACTGAGTTAGTCCCGACGCCACTCTGCAAGTCCTGATATTGATAACCGCCGGTCGCCGTCAGCGAGACCTTCGGGCGGTATCCGGACAGCGCCTGCGGCACGTTTTCGTCGGTCGAGCGCACCTGGGCACGCTGTGCGTTGAGCTGCGGATTGTTCTGATAGGCGCGCACCAGCGCGGCCTCGATCGTATCCGCCAAGGCAGGCGTCGGCCCGGCCAGCGCCAGCAGCAGGACCGAAACCGCAGCTCCGGTGAAGAGCTTCACCCCATGCATCCCAAAATTTCCGTTCATTCTAACGCCCAACTCGTGCCCGCGAGCTGGGTTACGTCTACGAGTGGAGTCGTTGCCCCGCCGCAACATAGGACGCGGTCAAGCGCGACGGAACCACCTATGGGTGGTTCTCAGTGGAAACTCTTCACGTGCAGCATCCCGGCCACACTTCTGATTCAGAACGGGATTTGGGCGGCTTTTGGGCCGTCAGAAGACGAAGGCAGCCGCCCGTTCCAGCCCGGGAAGGACCGGGGCTGCGGCATCGAACAGGGCCCGATGGCCGAATTCACCGTGGGTACGGGTCACGATCGTGGCGCGCGGCGGCCTCGATTCGGCCGACACCCCCACCAGACGCCCGCCCTCCTTCAGCTGCCCGAGCAGAGCTTCCGGCATCACCTCGGCCGCGCCGTTGAGGACGATCACATCATAGGGGGCAGCAGCCGGTTCCCCGTCGGTGCAGGCCGCCGCCTTGTAGGTGACATTGGTAAGTCCCAGGGCGGTGAAGGCGTCCTTAGCCTTCGCGGCCAAGGCCGAATCGCATTCGGTCGCGACGACCTGCCGCGCGAGCTTGGCGGTCAGCGCGGCGAGATAGCCCGTCGCACAGCCGACAACCAGCACGTTGTCGCCCTCGCCGATTTCAGCGGCCTGAAGCAGCTTGCCAGTCAGCGCTGGCTTGATCAGGAACCGTTTGGTGGCGCCTTCGCTCACGTCGAGGTCGAGATCGAGGTAAGCAAGTGCCTGTCGGCCGGCCGGCACGAAAGCCTCGCGCGGAACCGTGAGCATGGCGTCGAGAATACGGCGGTCGGTGACGTCATTGGTGCGCACCTGGCCATCGACCATTTTTTGGCGCGCGGTCGAAAAACCGGACATTTGCGGACCCTGCAATGCGGACAATGCCGCGGAGAAAATTCGCGGCATCTTTGAAGCATGCTTGGTCAAAAGGCAACACGGCCGTCGGCCTCAAGCGACCACGGCTTCCGCAACTCTCGGTGCGGGCCGGACCAGCCTTATTCGATCGCCACCGCGAGGCGGCCGATCAGAGCGGCGACCTCGTCCAGCCGTGCCGAATCCGGCGTCTCGACCGCCCGCGCCAGACAGGCGAGGCATTCATCGTCGCTGAGCTCAGGAATGCGGGCCGGCAGAATCGAGGGGGCCACACAAGAATGGTCGACCTGGATCTCTGACATGGGAATCAGTTCCTTGTTGTCCGGCGCAACCATGCTCGATTTGAATTAAGTCGATTTGGCGCCGTCCGCATGGCGCGACCGCGCTCGCCCACACATCCGTTTGAGAGCGATTCCGTGCTGGATTTTGGATGCTGTCTTCAAATATCAGGACAAGAAGATTGCATGCCGCATGAGAATGCGAGCGCAAATCATTGAATTACGGCAAGATTTGGCTCCCCGGGCTGGATTCGAACCAGCGACCATCCGATTAACAGTCGGATGCTCTACCGCTGAGCTACCGAGGAAAAGGCGAACCGTTCGTTCGCGCGCGGCTGCGTATAACAAAGCCGCTTGCGCTTGCAAAGGACGAATTCGTCCTCATCCTCAACGCGCCCCAGGAAGAGCCTGGACTGAGGGCCTGGACTGAGGGCCTGGAATGGCCCCTCCTCCGGTTAGGCGGTCCCAAACATCATTCCGCGAGAAACGAGGTGGTCTTGGTGCCGGAGTCGTAGCGCCGCCCGACTCTCTCCGCATCGTCATTGCTGTCGATGTTCAATAATTCGCTGATTGGATCGCGGTGGTCTTGGCTGTCGATGTTCAATAATTCGCTGATTGGATCGCGGTGGTCTTGGAAGCGGCGAAGGCCTTGTCCGGGCACGCAAGGTCTTGTAGCCCGATGGAGCGCAGCGTAATCCGGGATACGCGCCGACAGGCACAAAGGGTCGGATTCGCCGAAATCGACGGCGGCCGATATCAGATCGCCTCGTCCTCGCTGAGGCGATGCACGGTCATCAGGAAGCAGCGGAGTTTTCGGAACGCGTCGCGCATCGCACGGTCGAGACGTCCGCGTCGAGCGCCGCGAGATGGTTCGGATAGGCGAAGCCGTAGAACGACCAGGCGTGATCGGTCTCCAGCATGGGATGGTCGAGCCCTTCGAGGCTGGTGCCGGCAAGGTCGGCGGGAGCGCGGCGCGAAAAGCTTGTCCGCGGGCGTACAAAAAATTGGATGGAGCGCGCCCGGCATTTGGGCAAACGACTGCACAAAATGTGTTCGTGGACCACGAGCCGTGGGACGCCGAAAAGAAGCATCCACGACAGCCATCCACAGCAGATCAAGCACTCCTCCACAGTCTTGTCCGCAGCATATCCACAGGCTGACCATGGCGGATTCGCGAGCCCGTGCGATGCGCTTGCTGCGCACAAACCCACAGCGGGGGCAGCTCAGCCACCAGCCTGGTCGCACTCGGAACGGCGGGCCTCGCTGAGGCTCGACCGGTTGGGTCGCAGGCACGCGGTAATGGCGCAGACGTTGGGGATATCGCCGGCGCAGAGCCGGTAGACGTCGGGGTGCAGCCCCGCCGCTGCTCCGCTGTTCCCTGGGCATGAACGGTGGAGGCGAACAGCGTCAGGAACAGCCCGACGGTCGAGGCGCCACGCGCCCGGCTTTTCACGCCCGCAAACCGCAAGAACCTCGCCTTCATGACCAGTCTCCCGCTCTACCCACCCCGGCCTGCATTGGCCGGCATGGAGCGAAGAGGTAGGAGGAATAATCCGCGGGGAATGTGATCTCTTTCACACCGGCTGCGCCGTGGCGGGACGTAGGGTTTACCGGGGATTTTTTTCAGGAATCGCTAACCAATCGGGTCCCGGTCGCCGCATCGTTAAAATGCGAACGATCCGGTCAATCCGGAAACAAACCGGCTTTGCGACATTGCGCCATCCGCGTTCTGCGAGGGTGTGATGAGCGAAGCCGAATTCAACTTACTGCTGGATGCTGTCCGGGACGCCATGGTCTTTGAGGACTTCGCGCCCGCGCCGGAGGAGGAATTCGTGCCCCGTTCGTGGTCGTATGGCGCAACACCCAAGGAAACTCTGAAGGCCGCCAACGACAACGAGGGCGCCTGGCCCCTCCTGCCCTTCCCCGACGGCTGGTACGCGGCCTGCTGAGGCCCGCCTCGCCGTGAACGGATGCGCCGGCGGCGCAACCACGATCAATTCTTGACGCGTTCCTCGCCGTCCTGCGGCGCCCGCTCGGGGACAGCCGGCGGAAAGATGCTGTCATAGATCGCGCGCGCCTCACGAATGAGACGGGCCCGCTCCAGCTCGGATTTTGGAACAAATCGGACGATTTCGCCCACGTGCTCTCCAGCGCTCGGTTGATGGGGCATGCGTCACTTCGCAGATGCGAAGTCCATGCCATCGGCCTGAATCACCAGTTTCCGCCAAGCCCCGGGCAAACCCGGTAGGCGCGCCCTGCAAGCTTCCGCCGCCCACTGTGGCAAACTTGCATTTTTCCTGGAAGATCAGAGACTTGTAATGGAGGCCACGACCAGAATTGAACTGGTGTACACGGTTTTGCAGACCGTTGCGTAACCACTCCGCCACGTGGCCCCGTAAGCGCGGACCAATATAGGGGATCAATGGCTTAGGCAACCGCCTTCGTCCGACTTTGGCGGCGATGGCCGATGTGGATCAAAGTCAGACGCGCTTGCCGCGCCGGAAGTCGCGCCGGCGGCCCTTGGGCGCCGGCTTGGGTACGAGTTCCGGCATCTCGGTCTGGACCTCGCGATAGCGCGCCAGCATCCGTTCGAAACTGCCATGCAGTGTCTGTGCGATGTCGGGACGTCGCTCGAGGCCGGCGAGCATCGTCGCGGCCGCCTCGATGGTCGAGAGCCCGTCGCGGCGCGGCTCCTTGCGCAGGCGTCCGTAGCGTGAGGGATGCGCCGGATTGAGGATCACGCGCTGGCATTTCAGCATCCAGGGATTGCGCCACCACAGCGCTTTGGCCTGGCTCCAGGTGCCATCGAGCAGCACGACGCCTTCGAGCTTGCCGAGGATCGCGCGCTGGTTCTCCGCGACCTCGCCCTTGCGGGTTAGCGCCACGATCTCGCCCTCGGCCTCGAGATCGGCCGCGCGGGCCGAGCCGAGATAGAGCACGGCCCAGCGAGCGGCATTCTCGACCGGCCGCCCCAGCGCCTTGGACAGGCTTGGCCAGGACAGGCCGACCCGGACCGTGGCATCGGCGAAATGCCTGGCCAGCAGCCGCGCGGTGCCGAGCGCCCTGTCCTGCTCCTGCGGGTGCTGCAGGATCAGCAGCGAGAGCCGATTTTCAATGGGCGTGACGCTGTCGCAGATGCACAGCGGCATCGGCTTCTGGCAGTGCGGGCATTCGGGAATCGCCTCGGGCGCGGCGGCCGTCGTCTCGGATCGGTTCGACATGGTCGCCGCTATACGCTTCGCGCGTCGCTGCAACAACCTATTCCGCCGGCGCAGCCAGCGGACGCGGCTCGGATCGGCGCCGCAGACGGTCGATCAGGAGATAGATCACGGGCGTGGTGTAGAGG
The DNA here is from genome assembly GCF_045571455.1 of Bradyrhizobium sp. STM 3561. Classification (NCBI taxonomy): domain Bacteria; kingdom Pseudomonadati; phylum Pseudomonadota; class Alphaproteobacteria; order Hyphomicrobiales; family Nitrobacteraceae; genus Bradyrhizobium; species Bradyrhizobium sp. STM 3561. The sequence goes on along the minus strand of NZ_CP120695.1, from coordinate 2,823,648 downwards.
GTCAGGATCTGCGAGACGAACAGGCCGCCGATGATGGTGATGCCGAGCGGGCGGCGCAGCTCCGTGCCGGGGCCGGTCGCGACCACAAGCGGAATGCCGGCGAACAGCGCCGCCATGGTCGTCATCAGGATCGGCCGGAAGCGCGCCTGGCAAGCCTCGAAGATCGCCTCCGCCGAGGACAGCCCGCGCCGGCGCTCGGCGTCGAGCGCGAAGTCAACCATCATGATGCCGTTCTTCTTGACGATGCCGATCAAGAGGATGATGCCGACGAAGGCAATCACCGTCAGAGGCGTGTTGGTCAGCTGCAGGGCGAGCAGCGCACCTAACCCGGCCGAGGGCAGCGTCGAGATGATCGTGAGCGGATGGGCAAGGCTCTCGTAGAGCACCCCTAAAACGATGTACATCGCGATCAGCGCGCCGAGGATCAGAAGCGGCTGGCGGCCGCTGGTCCTGGCGAAATCGCCGGCATTGCCGTCGAAGCTGCCGCGGATGCCCTCGGGCATGTGCAACTCCTCGACCGCACGCTGGATGTTCTGGGTCGCGGCCTGGAGCGGCACGTCCGGCAGCGTGTTGAAGGATACGGTCGTCGAGGGGAATCCTTGCGAGTGAAACACGGCGAGCGAGGCGAGCCCGCGCTGGGCGCGGACCACGGCTGACAACGGCACCTGCACACCGTTGGCGCCCGCCACATAGATGCGCTCGAGATTGGTCGGGTCGACCTGGAATTTCGGATCGGTCTCCAGCACGATCATGTACTGGTTTCGCTGGGTGTAGATGATCGAGATCTGCCGCTGCGCGAACGCGTTGTTCAGCGCATTGTCGATGTCCTGCACGCGCACGCCGAGCCGCGAGGCCTTCTGGCGGTCGATGGCCAGCGTGAGCTGCAATCCGCCGGGATCGCGATCGGCGGACACGTCGGTGATTCCTTCGACCGTCTCCATTCGCTTGGCGACGATCGGCGCCCATTGCTGCAGCAGATCCAGGTCGGTGCTCGACAGCGTATATTGGTAGTTCGAGTCGCTCTGCCGTCCGCCAGCGCGGACGTCCTGCGCCGCGAACATGAAGAGACGGATGCCGGCAACGCGATAAAGATCGCGCCGCAAGCGATCGATCACGATCTCGGTCGAGACATGGTTCCGCTCGGCCGGCGGCTTCAGGCTGATGAACATCGTGCCGCGGTTGGAGGTCGCCGGGCCCGGCCCGCCACCGCCCAGCACCGAGCCGATGCCGGCGACGGCCGGATCGGCCATCACGATGTCGGCGAGCTGCTGCTGGAGGCCCAGCATCGACTGGAACGAAATGTCGGCGGAGGCCCGCGTCGCGCCGATGATGAATCCGGAATCGTCAGTCGGGAAATAGCCCTTGGGCACCTTGACGTAGAGCGTCACGGTCAGCCCGATGGTGGCGAAGAACACGAGCAGCGTCAGCAGCGGGAATTCCAGCACAGTGCGCAAGCTGCGCGCGTAGAAATTGACGATCCGCGACAGCGATCCCTCGATCAGACGGTCGAACAGCGTGGCCGTCCCCGACGTCGTCTGCCGGATATAATGGGCGCAGATCATCGGCGTGGCCGTGAGCGAGACCAGCGTCGAGACCACGATCGCAAAGGTCAGCGTCAGCGAGAATTCGCGCAACAGGCGGCCGACGATGCCGTCCATGAAGATCAGCGGCGTGAACGCCGCGATCAGCGACAGGCTGATCGAGAGCACGGTGAAGCCGATCTGCTTCGCTCCCTCCTGCGCTGCTCGGAAAGGCCGCATGCCGTGCTCGAGATTGCGGAACATGTTCTCGATCATGACGATGGCGTCGTCGACCACGAAGCCGACGGAGATTGCGAGCGCCATCAGCGACAGATTGTCGATCGAGAAACCGGCGAGCCACATCCCTGCGCAGGTGCCGGCGAGCGCCAGCGGCACCGAAATGCCGGCCGCGATCGTCGGCGTGATCCTGCGCAGGAATACGAACACCACCACCATCACCAGGATCGCCGTTGCCAGCAGCGTCCACTGCATGTCCTCGACGCTGGCCCGGATCGTGCCGGTGCGATCGACCAGGGTCGAAATCTCGACCCCTGCCGGAATCCATTGTTTCAGCTCGGGGATCAGCGCCTTGACGCGGTCGACAGTGTCGATCACGTTGGCATCGCCCTGCTTGGTGATCTGCATGATCACCGCCGGCTGCTTGTTGAACCAGGCGATCGAGCGGGCATTGCGGACGGAATCCTCGATCTCGGCGACGTCGGAGAGCCGCACGAAATTGCCGTTCGCGCTCTTGATCACGATGTCGCGGAATTCCTGGGCGGTCCGCATCTGGCGGTTCAGCGCCAGCGTCTCGCTTTGGCGCTCGCCGTTGAAGATACCAACCGGGCCGAGCGGGTTGGCATTGATGATCGCGGTCCGTACGTCGTCGGTGGCGATGCCGGCATTCGACAGCGCGACCGGATTGAGCTGGATGCGCACCGCCGGTTGATCGGCACCGCTGATCGTGACGTTGCCCACGCCCGGCACCTGCGAGATGCGTTGCGCCAGCACGGTGTCGGCGACATCATAGATCGCACTGGTGGTGAGGGTTTTCGACGTCAGCGCCAACACGTAGACGGGGGCGCCCGCGGTGTTGGCCTTGCGGAAGCGCGGCAGCGCCGGCAGATCGCTCGGCAGGTCCACCAGCGAGGCGTTGATGGCGGCCTGCACGTCGCGTGCGGCGCGATCGATGTCGCGGCCGATGTTGAATTGCAGCTGAATATTGCTGATGCCGAGCGAACTGGTCGAGGTGATCTGATTGATGCCGGCAATCTCACCCAGGCGCCGCTCCAGCGGCGCGGCGACCGTTGCCGCCATCACGGAAGGATCGGCGCCAGGGCGGCTCGCGGAGACGAAGATGGCGGGAAAATCGACGTTCGGTACCGAGGACACCGGCAGGAACTCGTAGGCGACGACACCCAGCAGGAACAACCCGATCGAGAGCAGCGTGGTCGCGACCGGGCGGCGGATGAAGGGCTCCGAGATCGATGCCATCACTGCATCCCCTCGGTCGCGCCGGCGACCGGCGGACCGCCGGATTCGGCCGGCGGCAGCGCCTGCTCGAGGCGGCGGTTGATGCGGTCGAGCGCGAGATAGATCACGGGCGTGGTGTAGAGCGTCAGCAGCTGGCTCAGCAGCAGGCCGCCGATGATGGAGATGCCGAGGGGAAAGCGCAGCTCGGCGCCGGTGCCGCTCTCGATCGCCAGCGGCAGCGCGCCGAACAGCGCCGCCAGCGTCGTCATCATGATGGGACGGAAGCGCAACAGACACGCCTGCACGATCGCTCCGTTGGGCGACATCCCCTGCCCGCGCTCGGCCTCCAGCGCGAAGTCGATCATCATGATCGCGTTCTTCTTGACGATGCCCATCAAGAGGATGATGCCGATCAGTCCGATCACCGACAGGTCCTGCCCACACAGCACCAGTGCCAGGATCGCGCCGACGCCGGCCGAGGGCAGCGTCGACAGGATCGTGATCGGGTGGATGTAGCTCTCGTAGAGCACCCCTAACACGATGTAGATCGTGATCACGGCGGCGAGCAGCAGCCATGGCTGGCCGGCCAGCGCCTTGGCGAACTCGGCGGCGTCACCGGCATAGACGCCGACGATGCTGCCCGGCATGCCGATCCGGCTCTCGATCGCTTTCACGGCTTCGACGGCATCGCCGAGGGCCGCGCCCGGTGCGAGGTTGAAGCTGAGCGACACGGAGGGGAACTGCGCCTGGTGCGAGATCGCGAGCGGCGCCGTGGTGCGCTTCAGCGTCGCCACAGCCGAGAGCGGCACCTGGGCGCTCGGCGTGCCGGCGACGCTGCTCGCGGCGCCCGGCAGATAGAGCTTGGAGAGGATCGAGGGATCGCGCTGATACATCGGCAGCGCCTCCAGCACCACGCGGTACTGGTTGGCCTGGCCGTAGATCGTCGAGATCTGCCGCTGCGCGAAGGCATCGTTCAGCGTGTCGGTGATGCCTTGCAGGCTGACGCCGAGCTGACCGGCGCGGGTGCGGTCGACCTCGAGCTGCGCCCGCAGGCCGCCCTCCTGCGCCTCGGAGGAGACGTCGCGGAACAGGGGATCGCGCCGCATCTCGGCGACGAGCTTGCGCGCCCATTCCGACACCAGCGCCGCATCGGTGCCGGTCAGCGTGTACTGGTATTGCGAGCGGCTCGACTGGGTCGAGATCTGCACGTCCTGCACCGGCTGGAAATAGACGGTCATGCCGGGGATGCCGGCGACGCGCTCCTTCAGCCGGCTCACGACTACGCCGACATCGTCGCGCCGCTCGCCGCGCGGCTTGAGCGTCATGACGAGGCGCCCGACATTGGTGGTCGGGTTGACCGAGCCGGCGCCGATCACCGAGACCACGCCTGTTACGTCAGGATCGGCCTTGATGGCGTCGGCGGCCTCGGTCTGCCGCTTCTGCATCTCGGCGAAGGAGACGTCCGGCCCCGCCTCCGTCACCGCCGTGATTGAGGCGGTGTCCTGGAGGGGCAGGAAGCCCTTGGGGGCGACGACATAGAGAACGAGAGTTGCGACCAGCGTGGCGAAGGTCACGACCAGCGTAGCGCGCTGGCGCTCCAGCACCCAGAGCAGCGTGCGATGGTAAAAGTCGACGGTGCGGTCGATGAAGCGGCTGATCGCGGCGAGGCCCGGCACCGCCAGCTCCTCATGGGCGTGCTTCAGCAAGCGCGAGCACATCATCGGCGTCAGCGTCAGCGAGACCACGGCCGAGGTCACGACCGCGATCGTCAGTGTCAGCGCGAACTCGCGGAACATGCGCCCGACGAGGCCGGACATGAACAGCAGCGGGATGAACACCGCGATCAGCGACACCGTCAGCGAGATCACGGTGAAGCCGATCTCGCTGGCGCCTTTCAGCGAGGCTTCCATCGCGCTCTCGCCATTCTCCATGTGGCGGACGATGTTCTCGATCATGACGATGGCATCGTCGACGACGAAGCCGGTGCCGATCGTGAGCGCCATCAGCGACAGATTGTCGAGGCTGAACCCGGCAAAATACATGATGCCGAAGCTCGTGATCAGCGACAGCGGCAGCGCGACGCCGGCAATCAGCGTGGCACGCAGCGAGCGCAGGAACAGCAGCACCACCAGCGTCACCAGCACGACGGCAAGGACCAGCGTGAACTGCACGTCGCGCACCGAGGCGCGGATGGTGACGGTGCGGTCAGACACGATGGTGAGGTTCACACCGGCCGGAATCGCCCGCTGCAGCTTCGGGATCTCTGCGCGGATCTGGCTGACGACGTCGATGACGTTGGCCCCGGGCTGGCGCTGGATGTCGATGATGACGGCCGGCGTGCCTTGGTACCAGCCGCCGGTGCGGTCGTTCTCGAGGCCGTCGACGATCTGAGCGACATCGCCGATGGTGACGGGCGAGCCGTTGCGATAGGCGATAATGACAGACTTGTAGGCGTCAGCGGCGGCGATCTGGTCGTTGGCCGCGATGAGATAGGATTGCTGCGCGCCGTCGAGCGAGCCCTTCGGCCCCGAGACATTGGCATTGGCGATCGCGGTGCGCAGATCCTCCATGGCGATGCCATAGGCTGCGAGGCGTGCCAAATCGGCTTGGATGCGCACGGCCGGTTTCAGTCCACCGAGCACCGAGACGCGCCCGACCCCTGAAATCTGGCTCAAACGTTGCGCCAGAATGGTGTCCGCGATGTCGCTCATCGCGCGCAGCGAGATCGTGTCGGAGCGCAGCGCCAGCGTCATCACCGGCGCATCCGCCGGGTTCACCTTGGCGTAGGTCGGCGGGTAAGGCAGCGTCCTGGGCAGCACGCCGGCCGCCGCGTTGATCGCGGCCTGCACGTCCTGCGTCGCACCGTCGATATCGCGGTTGAGGTCGAACTGGAGCGAGATCTGGCTGACGCCGAACGAACTCGTCGAGTTCATCGCCGACAGCGAGGGGATCTGGCCGAGCTGCCGCTCCAGCGGCGCGGTGATCAGCGAGGCGATCACGTCCGGACTCGCGCCCGGCAGCTGCGTCGTCACCTGCACGGTCGGGAAATCGACCTGCGGCAGCGCCGAGACCGGAAGCGCGAAATATCCGAGCAGCCCGCCGATCAAGAGCGCAATGCCGAGCAGCGAGGTCGCGATCGGCCGCCGGATGAAGGGTTCGGAGACACCCATGGGCTATGCCTGCCGCGTCAAGCGGCTGTTGTCGGGATCATGGCTGCTTGGCTCCACTTCCCGATGCCCCCGGCCCCGGCGCCAGCCCAGTCTGCCCCTTCTGGTCGCCTTCGCTGCTCTTGCGCTTGGCACGGAACTCACCGTCCTTGCCCTGCCCGTCCTTCTGAACTTCTTTGGCACCATCCTTTTTCTGCGCGTCCGGCGCGCGCGAGCGCTTGCGCGGGGCAAGATCGGCCGATGGGGTTTGGTCGTCGCGGCCCACGATCACCTTGGAGCCGTCGGACAAATTGGCAAAGCCCGTGGTGATGACCTTGTCGCTCGGCGAGAGGCCGCTGGCGATCACCGCGTCATGCTCGTTCTGCTGCGTCACCGTCACGGGCTTGGCCGAGACGACGTTGTCCTCGCCGATGACGTAGCTGAAGGTCCCGACCGGGCCGCGCTGCACCGCAGAGGTCGGCACCACCAGCGCCTGCGTCAAGGTCTCGACCTTGAGACGGACATTGACGAACTGGCCCGGCCAGAGCTGGTAATTGGCGTTGGGAAATTCGGCCTTGAGCTTGAGCGTGCCGGTGGTCTGGTCGACCTGGTTGTCGATGCCGGTGAGCTTGCCGGTGTCGATCACCGTAATGCCGTCATTGCCGAACACGTCGACCGCCAGCGTGCCCTTTGCGGCGGCCGCGTTGACGCGCATGATCTGCTGCTGCGGCAGGCTGAACCACACCGCGATCGGCTGCAATTGCGTGATCACCACAAGACCCGTGGTATCGGAGGCGTGGATGATGTTGCCCTGGTCGACCTGGCGCAGGCCGGCGCGGCCCGAGATCGGCGCCACGATCTTGGTGTAGCTGAGAGTTGCCGCGGCATTGTCGATCGCGGCCTGGTCGGCCTTGATCAGCGCCTCGGTCTGCGCCACCAGCGCGCGCTGGGTGTCGGCCTGCTGCTTGGAGCCGGCATTGGTCGCTGCGAGCTGCTCGTAGCGCGCGAGATCGATGCGCTGGTTGGCGAGCTGAGCCTGATCCTGCGCCTTCTTGGCCACCGCCTGGTCGTACTGCGCCTGGTAAATCGCCGGATCGATCTCGCCGAGCACGTCGCCCTTCCTGACGTCCTGGCCCTCCGTGAAGTTGACGGCGATCAGCTTGCCGTCGACCTGCGAGCGGACGGTCACGGTATTGAGCGCGCGAATCGCGCCGACGCCGTCGAGATAAACCGGCACGTCCTGGATGCGTGGGCTCGCCGCCAGCACGGGCACCGGCAGATCCGGCCGCTGGTTGCGGTTGTTGGCCTGCTCCTGATGCGCAACGGTCCAGCCGAGATAACCGAGCCCGCCGAGGATCGCGAGCGTGATCAGGGTCATGACGAAGCCGCGGCCGCGCGATCTTTTCGCCGTCCCCTCCTTCGCGTCTTGCTTCGTCTCCGGCTTAAAGAGCATTGACCGGTTTCTCCATCCTCGGCTCCCAACCGCCGCCGAGCGCCTGGTACAGGCTGACGATGGCGAGGAGCCGTGCGAGTTGGGCCTGCGACAGCGCGTCTTCCGCCTGGAACAGGGTCAGTTGGGTGTTGAGCACGGTCACGATGTCGGCAGTGCCGGCGCGCAATTGCTGTTCGGAGAGATCGAAAGCCCGGCGCGAGGCGGCGACGACGTCGCGCTGCAACTGCAGCTTGATCGTGGTTTGCTTGATCGAGAACAGCGCATTGTCGACATCGGCAAAGGCCTGGATGATGGTCTTGCGGTAGGTCTGGAGCAGCTCGTCCTGCCGGGCCTTCGCGAGTTCGAAATTACCGAGGATCCTGCCGCCGTCGAAGATCGGCTGTGTCGCGCTGCCGACGAGCTGGAAGAAGGCGGCATGCGGCTGGAACAGCGAGACCAGCGCCGAGCTCTGATAGCCGCCATTGCCGGTGAGCTGGATGGTCGGAAAGAACTGCGCGCGGGCGTTGCCGATGTTCGCGGTCGCCGAGGCGAGCTGGGCTTCCTGGCGGCGGATGTCCGGTCGCTGCGTCAGAAGCTCGGACGGCAGGCCGGGCGTCACGCGCGGGATCGCGATCCGATCCAGGGAGCCGCCGAGCACGCGCACGCTCTCCGGCGGGCGTGATACCAGAACAGCCAGCGCGTTGGCGTTCTGGTCGAGTGTCTGGCGCAACGGCGGCACCAAGGCCTTCTGGTTCGCGAGCACGCTCTCCTGCTGGGCAACGTCGAGATCGGTGCCGGTGCCGGCCCTGCGCCGTTCCTTGACCGCATCGAGGATGCGCTGCGCGCTCGCGATATTGCGCTGTGAGGTCCTGATGCGATCCTGCGAGGCCAGCACCTGGAAATAGGCGTTGGCGACGGCGGCGAGCGTAGTCAGCGCGACCGTGTCGCGGTCGAAGCGATTGGCGTTGGCCGTTTCCTCCGCCGTTTGCAGCGCGTCGCGATTCTGGCCCCAGAAGTCGAGCTGGTAGCTCGCGCTCAGCGAGGCCGAATAGTTGACGACCTCGCGTCCGCCGATGGACAGGCCCGAGGCGCTCGAGCCCGAGGTGCGCGAGTAGGTTTCCGATCCGGTCGTCGACACGCTCGGCAGCAGCGCCGCGCCTGCCTGCCGTGCCTGGGCGTCGGCTTGGACGATGCGCGCGACCGCGGCGGCGATGTCGAGGTTGACGGTCTGCGCCTCCTCCATCAGCTGGGTCAGCTCCGCAGAGCGGAAGCCACGCCACCAATCCAGCGATGGCGGCGCATCGCGTTTGCCGGCATATTTGTATTGCGTGGGTACGTCGAGCGCGGGATCGGGGAGATCCTGGGTCAGCACGCAAGCGCCCGAACCGGCGGCGAGGCACAACACCGCAATCCATCGCGCCGCGCGCAGCGTCCGGAATGCAGAACCGAGAGACCGCCGCGAGGCGATCGCTGGAACTTGCTGTGTCACATCCACCCCCCGTCGGGCAGATCGAGCCGCCGCCGTGCAGCCGGATTAGCCGATTCGCGGCGGGACAGTCGGGAGGCTTTGGATAACGCGTTCACAGCTATGATGCTTTCTGCGGAACCTAAGAATCATACTAGCCGGGCGCGGAACGGCGGGACAGTGCCGCAGTTGCGAGATGCCCGTGCCAACGAGGCGGGAGCGAACTGACAAAAATGTAAAAAATGCCTGTCTCGCAGGGACTTCTCTCACTACGCAACATCTGGAAACGTGAGCAAGCTTACTAAGATTTCATGTGATATTGCTGCCACACCGGCCGCTGGCCCCTTCGATCCAACCGCGCCAGGCGGCTTCAGCTCAGTTGCGCCATCTGGGCCGCCCCGGAAGACCGTCAATTTGCCGAAAACGAAGCCGTCCATCCTGCCGATAGACTTTTCGACCTCCCAAACGCTGTGGCAAGAAATGGTCGCAAGACCGCTCATCACCAGCGTTATCGTGTCGGGTCCTAACGGAGTTCGACCATTTCGTCCTACGATATCCCGCCTCGCGGCCGAGCGCATCATCGCCGGTCCCGCCTCTCAACCATATCGCTGTTTGGACGGGCGTTTCGGTAGGGTTCGCCGCAACGCAAAAGCCTTTCCCTTTGGCCTCCCAAGCACTAGGTTCTGGCCAAACCTGATCAAAACCCCCTGGCAGTGATTTCCCCCGACATGACCATTCGCAACGACGTTGTCGAAGCCATCGGCAACACCCCGCTGATCAAGCTGAAGCGCGCCTCGGAACTGACCGGATGCACCATTCTCGGCAAGGCCGAGTTCATGAATCCGGGCCAGTCGGTCAAGGACCGCGCCGGCAAATGGATGATCCTGGAGGCGGAGAAGCGTGGCGAGCTCAAGCCCGGCGGTCTCGTGGTGGAAGCCACCGCCGGCAATACCGGCATCGGGCTTGCGGTCGTGGCGAGCGCGCGCGGCTACCGCACCTTGATCGTGATCCCGGAGACGCAGAGCCAGGAGAAGAAGGATTTCCTGAAGCTGTGTGGTGCCGAGCTGATCGAGGTGCCGGCCCTGCCCTATGCCAACCCCAACAACTACCAGCATGTCGGCCGCAGGCTCGCCGACGAGCTGCGCAAGACCGAGCCGAATGGCGTGCTGTTCGCCGATCAGTGGAATAACCTCGACAACGCGAAGGCCCACTACGAATCGACGGGGCCCGAGATCTGGGAGCAGACCAGCGGCAAGGTCGACGGCTTCGTCTGCTCGGTCGGCAGCGGCGGCACGCTGGCCGGCGTCAGCCGCTATCTCAAGGAAAAGAGCAAGAACGTCTGCATCGCCTGCGCCGATCCGCATGGCGCCGGCATGTACGAATATTTCAGGACCGGCGATCCCAAGGCGACGCCCGGCGGCTCGATCACCGAGGGCATCGGCCTCAACCGCGCGACTGCGATCGTCGAGACCGCCAAGGTCGATGACGCCTATCTGATTCCCGATGCCGAAGCCGTCACGGCGATCTATGATCTGCTCCAGCACGAAGGCCTGTGCCTCGGCGGCTCGACGGGCATCAATGTCGTCGGCGCGATGCGACTTGCAAGGCAGCTCGGGCCCGGCAAAACCATCGTCACCGTGCTGTGCGATTCCGGCAGCCGCTATCTCTCGAAGCTGTTCAATGCGGACTTCATGCGCGCCAAGAACCTGCCGGTGCCGGAGTGGCTGGAGAAGCGCAGCAACATCAAGCCGCCGTTCGTGTGATCGTCGCGGGAAGGCTCACGTCCGGGACGCTTGCCCACGAGGCGCCCGCGTTTCGACCCGATTATGCGACTTCGCCGCGCTCCGAGTCCGCGGCACAATAGTCGCGCCAGAACTGGCGATATGCCGCCTCGACCTTCCGCGTGTAGATTTCGACATTCCCGGCGGGCGAAGCCGCGATCCGGGCCGGCAATTCCGCACGCAGCTTCGCCAGATGAGCTGGCTGCGCCGCATATGTGCGCGCGATCGCGGCATATCCCTCGTCATCCTCAGCGACCCAATCGTTGAGGCCAACGGCAGCCACGATCGAGCCGCCGGCGCGCGACGAGGCGCCGTTGCCGAGCTTGGCCACGACCGGAACGCCGGCATAGAGCGATTCCCAGGTGCTGATGCCGCCATTTTGCGGAAACGTATCGAGCGAAATGTCGACATTCGCAAAGGCCCGCAGATGCTCGGCGCGCGGGGACGAGCCCATGCAGATCACGTTCTCCTCGGCAATGCCCTGCGCCACGAATCGCCCGACCAGGCTGTCGCGCAACAAGGGATCGTCCAGCAGGGTATGTTTGATGATGATCTTCGATCCGCTCACCGCGCGCATCACATTCGCCCACACCCGGATGGCCTCGTCCGAGATCTTGTAGATGCGGTTGAATACGCCGAAGGTCACATAGCCGTTGCGGAGCATGGGAAGCTCCGAAGGCGGCACATCCCCGATGGGATCGATCGTGATCAGGCACGGCAAATCATAGACCTTTTCGGCCAGCAGATGCCGCGCCGATTGCGGAATGAAGATAGGATCCGCGAGCACGTGGTCCATGGTCTGAAGACCTGTCCCGGTGGCATGACCAAAACCCGTGACCTGGATCGGCGCCGGCTTCCGTGCGAAGACAGGAAGCCTGTTACCCGATGAATGCCCTGACACGTCGATCAGGATATCGATCTTGTCCGCCTGGATGCGGTCGGCCAGTTCGTCGTCCGAAAGCTGCCAGGCATCGACCCAGATGTCCGCAAACGAGTTGAATTCGGCAGTCATCTCGTCGCGTCGCGGCGAGCATGAATAGCAGACGATCTCGAAGTTCGTGTGATCATGATGGCGCAGCACCGGTAGAAGGGCGAACGCCGCCGAGTGATACCAGAACTCGGCAGCGACATATCCGATCACGATCCGCCTTTCCGGATCGAGCTGGCGCGGCGCCAACGTCCTTCGCGGCAACTTGGCTCCGATCGCGTCCCACCAATGTTTGCGCGCGGCCTGCTGGACCGCGAAATCGGCGTCGGAGAGAAAGTCCAGAAAGAAAATCTTGCGGGCGATCAGGTCCGCATTATCAGGCGCCATCGCCAGGGCGGTGTCGAGATGTGCGATGGTGGATGCGATCTCGCCCTGATTGGCGAAACAGGCGCTCAGCAGCGTCATCGCAATCGCGGAGCGCGGATTTTCCGCGAGCAGTATCTTGACGGCCGCAAGCGCCTCGGCCGTGTTCCCCAGCTGGATGCTGACTTGCGCCTTTCCCTGCAAGGCGACCTCCAGCTTGGGCGAAAGCGCGAGCGCTGCATCGAAATCCGCAGACGCCCGCTCCAACCGCGATAGCTCGAAATTGAGCCGTCCGCGGTGGGCCAGGGCCTTGGCCGAATGAGGCCTCATCGCGAGCGCCGCTGCGAGCGCGGCCTCCGCTTCATCGTAGTGCTTGAGCTCGATATCGACCACGCCCTTGCCGATGAGCGCTTCCGCTTGACGCGGCTGAAACACCAGGGCGCGCTCGAAGCTCTGTTTGGCGCGGTCAAATTGGCGCAGCGCCAGCTCTGCCAGGCCGCGATTGCAGAGTGCATCGGCATGGTCCGGCTTCAGCTTGATGGCGCGATCGTACAGTTCGATCGCCTGCTCCGCGAGATTGAGGTGGAGCAGCGTATTGCCGAGATTGGTCAGCCCCTGCGGAAAGTTCGGCTTCAGCGCGATCGCCCTCTCCTGGCACCGGCGCGCATCCTCGAACTTCCTGAGATCAAAATGCACGGTCCCGAGATGGCTATGGGCTTCGTGCGAACGAGGATCGAGCGCAATCGCGCGCTCGAGCAGCCGCTGCGCCTCCTCGAGGCGCCGGCCGTTCTGCGCACACAGGCCGAGCAAGTGCGTGGCGTCGAAATGATCGGGAACAGCTTGCAGGATCTGACGGCAGAGCGCCTCGGTTTCCGCATATCGGCCCTGGCCATAGGCGCTCGCCGCGGCAGCGATGACGGCGTCCGCCTGCTTCTTCAATTTCTTCTGCAATCGCGCGTTCTGAAATGCGCGCGCGCCGGCGCCGCTGCTCTGCAAGGTTGCTCTCCGGAAGATCGCCCGGACCGAGTCTAGCTGATTCGCAGGCCCGACCCGCCGGTCACTGGACCAGCATCGCCCCCCGCGATTTTCCGGTCCTCAGCGTCTACACGACGTCGCCGCGTTCCGAGGCCGCGGCACAATAGTCGCGCCAGAATTGGCGATATCCTGCCTCGACCTTCTGCGTATAGATCTCGATATTGCCGGCGGGCGAAGCTGCGATCTGGGCCGGCAATTCCGCCCGCAGCTTTGCCAGATAGGCCGGCTGCGCCGCATATTTGCACGCGATCGCGGCATACCCTTCATCGTCGTCGGCGACCCAATCGCTGAGGCCGACGGCAGCCACGATCGAGCCGCCGGCACGCGAGGAGGCGCCGTTGCCGAGCTTGGCGACGACCGGAACGCCCGCATAAAGCGATTCCCAGGTGCTGATGCCGCCATTTTGCGGGAATGTGTCGAGCGAAATGTCGACATTCGCGAAGGCCAGCAGATGCTCGTGGCGCGAGGTCGAGCCCATGCAGGTGATATTCTCTGCGGCGATGCCCTGCGCCACGAACCGCGCGACCAGACTGTCGCGCAGCAAGGGATCGTCGAGCAGTCCGTGCTTGATGATGATCTTCGATCCGCTCACCTCGCGCATCACCTTTGCCCACACCCGGATGGCTTCGTCCGATATCTTGTAGATGCGGTTGAACACGCCGAAGGTCACGTAGCCGTTGCGGAGCATGGGCAGCTCCGACCGCGGCACGTCCAGCACGGGTTCTATGGTGATCAGACATGGCAGATCGTGAACCTTCTCGACCAGCAGATGTCGGGCCGATTGCGGAATGAAGACCGAATCCGCGAGCACGTAATCCATGGTCTGAAGGCCGGTCCCGGTGGCGTGCCCGAAACCCGTGACCTGGATCGGCGCGGGCTTGCGAGCAAAAACATGAAGTCTGTTGCCGGTCGTATGCCCCGATACGTCGATCAGGATATCGACCTTATCCGCCTGGATACGGTCAGCCAGCTCGTCGTCCGAAAGCTGCCCGGCGTCGACCCAGACGTCCGCCAGAGGCTTGAATCGTTCGGTCATCTCATCCGGCAACGGCCAGCAGGAATAGCAGATGATCTCGAACCTTGTGTGATCATGATGGCGCAGCACCGGCAACAGAGTGAGCGCGGCCGAATGGTTTCTGAATTCGGATGCAACGTATCCGATCACGATGCGCTTGTCCGGATCGAGCTGGCGTGGCGCCAACGTCCTTCGCGGCAATTTGGCGCCGACCGCATCCCACCAGGATTTTCGGGCCTCCTGCTGAACCGCAAAGCCGGCTTCGGAGAGATAATCCAGCAAGAAGATCTTGCGCGCGATCGCGTCCGAATAACCCGGGCTGAGCTCGAGCGCGGCATCGAGATGCTGAAGTGCCGTCGCAATGTCACCCTGGCTCGCATAGCACGACGCCAGCAGCGCCATTCCGATCTCGGATCGCGGATTTTCCTCCAGCAATGTCTTGACGGCCGCGATCGCCTGCGCCGTGTTTCCCAGCAGGATATTGACCTGCGCTTTCCCGCGTAGAGCCAGCTCGAGCGTAGGCGATTGCGCCAGCGCCGCCTCGAAATCGGCGGCCGCCTGCTCCAGGCGCGACAGGTCGAAATTGAGCCGTCCGCGCTGTGCCAGCATCCGCGCCGAATTGGGCTTGATCGCGAGCCCGGCTGCGAGCGCGGATTCCGCCTCATCGTAGTGCCGACGCTCGATGCTCACCATGCCCTTGCCGGCGATCGCTTCCGCGTGACGCGGCTGAAACAACAGGGCGCGATCGAAACTTTCGCTGGCACGCTCGAACTGACCCATCATCAGTTCGGCCATGCCGCGATTGCAGAAGGCATCGGCATAGTCCGGCTTCAGGCGGATGGCGCGATCGTGCAATTCGATTGCCTGCCCGGGGAGATTCATGTGCAGCAACGTATTGCCGAGATTGGTAAGAGCCAGCGGAAAGTTCGGCTTCAGCGCGATCGCCTTCTCCTGGCATCGGCGCGCATCCTCGAATTTCTTCAGGTCGAAGTAGACGGTCGCGAGGTTGCTGAAGGCCTCGTGCGAACGCGGATCGAGCACAATCGTGCGCTCGAGCAGCCGTTGCGCCTCCTCCAGGCGCCCGCCGTCATGCGCGCACAGACCGAGCAAATGCGTGGCATCGAAATGGTCCGGCAGCGCTTTCAGGATCTCGCGGCAAAGCGCCTCGGTCTCCGTGTATCGACGCTGGCCATAGGCGCTCGCCGCGGCGGAGATGACGGCGTCCGCCTGCTTCATCAGTTTCTTCTGCAATCGCGCGTTCTGGAATGCGCGCGCGCCGGCGCCGCTGCTCTGCAAGATGTCTCTCCGGAAGGTACCCGCATGGAGAGTCTAGCTGATTCGTCCTCTAGGCCGCCCGGTCGGCTGGACCGCGGGCGCCCGGGATTTCCCGGTGCTCGGGGCAAAATCCGGCTCAGGCTTACGCTATGTCTCCGGTTTCTGATGCCGCGACACAATAGTCGCGCCAGAACCGGCGATATCCCGCCTCGACGTTCCGCGTGTAGATTTCGACATTGCCGGCGGGCGAAGCTGCGATCCGGGCCGGCAATTCTGCGCGGAGCTTCGCCAGATGGGCAGGCTGCGCCGCATATTTGCACGCGATCGCAGCATAACCTTCATCGTCCTCTGCGACCCAGTCGCCGAGTCCGACGGCCGCGACGATCGACCCGCCGGCGCGCGAAGAAGCGCCGTTGCCGAGCTTGGCGACGACCGGAACGCCCGCATAAAGGGATTCCCAGGTGCTGATGCCGCCATTTTGCGGGAACGTGTCGAGCGAAATGTCGACGCTCGCGAAGGCCCGCAGATGCTCGGAGCGCGGGGACGAGCCCATGCAGACGACGTTTTCTTCGGCGATACCCTGTTCCACGAACCGCGCGACCAGACGGTCGCGCAGCAAGGGATCGTCGAACAGCCCGCTCTTGATGATGATCTTCGATCCGCTCACCGCGCGCATCACCTTCGACCCCACCCTGATGGCCTCGTCCGATATCTTGAAGATGCGGTTGAACACGCCGAAAGTCACATAGCCATTGCGGAGCATGGGAAGCTCCGAAGGCGGCGCGTTCAGGATGGGATCGATCGTGATCAGACAGGGCAAATCATAGACCTTTTCGGCCAGCAGATGCCGCGCCGATTGCGGAATGAAGATCGGGTCGGCGAGCACATGATCCATCGTCTGAAGGCCCGTCCCCGTGGCGTGCCCGAAACCCGTGACCTGGATGGGGGCCGGCTTGCGGGCGAAGACCTGAAGCCTGCTGCCAGTGGTATGTCCGGACACATCGATCAGAATATCGATCCCATCGGCCTGAATACGATCGGCCAGCTCGTCGTCCGAAAGCTGCTCGGCATCGACCCAGACGTCCGCAAGCGGCTTGAATCTCTCCGTCATCTCATCCTGCAACGGCCAGCAGGAATAGCAGATGATCTTGAACTTGGCGTGATCATGATGGCGCAGCACCGGCAGCAGAGAATACGCGGCCGAGTGGTTCCTGAATTCGGACGCGACGTATCCGATCGCGATCCGCCTGTCCGGATCGAGCTGGCGCGGCAACAGCGTCCTTTGCGGGAGCTTGGCGCCGATCGCATCCCACCAATATCTTCGTGCCGCCTGCTGGACCGCGAAATCGGCCTCCGGCAGATAATCCAGCACGAAGATCCTGTATCCGATAGCCTCCGGAAAGTCTGGCGCGATCTCCAGGGCCGCGTCGAGATGCTGGAGCGCCATCGCGATGTCTCCCTGGTTCACATAGCAAGCCGCCAGAAGCGCCAATCCCATCTCGGATCGCGGATTGACTTCGAGCAGCGTCTTGACGCCCGCAATCGCCCGCGCCGTGTTCCCCACGAGAATGTCGATCTGCGCCCTCCAGCACAGCGCGAGCTCGTGCCGCGGCGATTGCGCCAGCGCCGCATCGAGGTCCGCGGCCGCCTGCTCCAGCCGGGACAGACTCAGATTGAGCCGCCCGCGCTGCAGCAGAACCCTAGGTGAACCTGGCTTGATCGCGAGCGCTGCGTCGAGTGCGGCAGCCGCCTCCTCGAAGTGTCGTAGCTCGAGGCTCACCATGCCCTTGCCGGCGATCGCTTCCGCGTGACGTGGTTGAAGTGACAGGGCACGATCGAAGCTCTCTTTGGCGCGCTCGAGCCGGCCTGTCATCAATTCTGCCATGCCGCGGTTGCAAAACGCATCGGCATAGTCCGGCTTCAGCCTGATCGCGCGTTCGTGCAGCCCGATCGCCTCTTTGCCGAGGCAGATGTGCAGCAGCGTATTGCCGAGATTGGTCAGGGTGATCGGACAATTCGGCTTCAGCGCAATGGCCTTCTCCTGGCATGAGCGTGCATCGTTGAACTTCTCGAGCGCGAAATATACAGCCCCGAGATTGCCATGCGCGTCGGGCGAACGTGGATCGAGCGCGGTCTCACGCTCGAGCAGGAATTCCGCCTCATCGAGCCGCCCGCCGTCAAACGCGCGCAGGCCGAGCAGGTGCGTGGCGTGGAAATGATCGGGGACTTCCTTCAAGATCTCGCGGCAGAGCACCTCGGCCTCGGCAAGTCTGCCCTGTCCGAGCGCCTCGGCCATGACGGCGTCCGCCTGCTTCTTCAGCTTCTTTTCCAGTCGCGCATTCTGGTATGCGCGCGCGCCGGCACTGCTCTGCAAGGTCTCTCTCCGGAGGATGGTCCGAAAAGAGACGAGCTGATTCGGATGGTGCCAAGCTTGCGGTCAGTCAGACCACGAGGCCGTGGGGCGCAGAGGCTCAGCGCAGAATCTGGCTCAGGAACAGCTTCGTGCGGGCGTGCTGCGGGGCGGCGAAGAACTCCTTCGGCGTGTTGGCCTCGATGATCTGGCCGGCGTCCATGAACACGACGCGGTTGGCGACCTCGCGGGCAAAGCCCATCTCGTGGGTGACGACCAGCATGGTCATGCCCTCCTCGGCGAGGTCGACCATGGTGTCGAGCACCTCCTTGACCATCTCGGGGTCGAGCGCCGAGGTCGGCTCGTCGAACAGCATCACCTTCGGGTTCATGGTCAAGGCCCGGGCAATCGCGACGCGTTGCTGCTGGCCGCCGGACATCTGCCCCGGAAACTTGTTGGCCTGGTGCGGGATCTTGACCCGTTCCAGGAACTTCATCGCGGTTGCCTCGGCATCCCTCTTGGGGATGTTTCGGACCCAGATCGGCGCCAGCGTGCAATTGTCGAGCACGGTCAGATGCGGGAACAGATTGAAGCTCTGGAACACCATGCCGACCTCGCGACGCACGGCATCGACATGCTTGAGGTTGGGACCGAGCTCGATGCCGTCGACGACGATCTCGCCCTCCTGGAATTCCTCCAGCGCATTGATGCAGCGGATCAGCGTGGACTTGCCGGAGCCCGAGGGCCCGCAGATCACGATGCGCTCGCCCTTCCGGACCTCGAGGTCGATGTCGCGCAGGACGTGGAATTCGCCATACCATTTATTCAGGCCGGAAATCTTGACGATGGGGTCGGACATGGTGGCCTCGATCAGTTGCGGCGGTGGGCGTTGAGACGGTGCTCGACGAATAGCGAGTAGCGCGACATTCCAAAGCAGAAGATGAAATAGATGATCCCGGCGAAGGCGAAACCGGTGAACGCGGTCGACGGCGTCGACCATTTTGGATCCGAGAACGAGGCGCGCAGCGAGCCCAGGAGGTCGAACAGCGCCACGATCGAAACCAGCGAGGTGTCCTTGAACAGCGAGATGAAGCTGTTGACAAGGTTCGGAATGACGTGACGCAGCGCCTGCGGCAGCACGATCAGCGACGTCGTCTTCCACCAGGACAATCCGAGGGCGGCCGCCGCCTCGCCTTGACCGCGCGGTATCGCAGCGAGCCCACCGCGAACGTTCTCGGCCTGATAGGCGCCCGTGAACAGCGCAATGCCGATCAGCGCCCTGACCAGACCGTCGACGGTGAAATTGCCGGGCAGGAACAGGGGCAGCATATAGGTCGCGAAGAACAGCACGGTGATCAGCGGCACGCCGCGCCAGAACTCGATGAAGGCGATCGAGAAGATCCGGATCAACGGAATGGTGGAGCGGCGGCCGAGCGCGAGCGCAATGCCAATCGGCAGCGAGGTGACGATGCCGGTGACGGAGACGACCAGCGTCACCAAAAGGCCGCCCCAGAGATTGGTTGCCACGATCGGCAATCCCCCGTGGTCGAGCCCCATCAGCTTGATAACGATCGCGATGCCAATCAAGGTGCCGATGCTCGATGCCAGAGCCCGGCCGCCGGTGCGAACGCCACCGCCCAGAACGAATGCGATCAGGCCGACAATCGCGGCCGTGATGGCAAAATCAGCCCAGACCGGCTGCCCCATGCCCTGAATATAATCGCGCAGCCAAGTGAGCGGAAAGATCAGCCATTGGATCGCTGTGCCGAGCAGCACGACGAGGCTTCCGACGACCCACAGCAGCGGAGCGACGGCGGACGTCTTGCTCAGGCTGAGCAGCGCCTGCCCGGCACCGAGGATGCTTTCGTCGAACAGTTGCAGCAGGCCGGCCGTCCAGCTCAGGCCGAAGCCCTTGATGCCGCCGCCGTGCAGCAGGAAGAATGCGACCACCGGAAAGGCGGCGAAGAACAGGCCGGCATTCAGGCCCTTCGCCGGCAGCCGCGGAACGAGCAGCGGCAACAGCAGGACGGCTGCGAGCAACAGCGTCAGATCCACCCGCCAGCGCTCGGCCTCGGGATAGAAGCCGTAGATCAGCTGCGGGAGCTTCGCCTGGATGTAGGGCCAGCAGGCGCCGACCGCAAAGCCGGCGTTCTCGGCGAGGCAGGCGGTGCGGTCCTGACCGCTCCAGACCGCATCGACCATCAGGAACTTGACGGAAGGAACGATGGTGAACCAGAGCAGCAAGGCGCCCAGGATCGTCAGCAGGATGTTCGTCGGCGAGTTGAACAGGCGCGTGCGCATCAGGCCGATGAAGCCTGTGGTCTTCACCGGCGCGGGACGCTCGGCGAGCAGGTCCCTGCGGACGAAGCTGGACGAGATGACATCGCTCATGCGCCCAGACTCCGGCTGACGTGCCAACCGTAAACGCTCATGACGGCGCTGGTGAGGAGCGAGATCAGGAGATAGACGCCCATCGTCATGGCGATGATCTCGATTGCCTGCCCGGTCTGGCTCAGCGACGTGCCGGCGAACACCGACACGAGGTCAGGATAGCCGATCGCGACCGCAAGCGAGGAATTTTTCGTGAGGTTGAGGTATTGATTGGTCAGCGGCGGTACGATGACGCGCATGGCCTGCGGCACGACGATCAGGCGGAGCGTGGCGCCGCGGCTGAGACCGAGCGAGGATCCCGCCTCCATCTGCCCCTTGTGAACGGACAGAATGCCGGCACGCACGATCTCGGCAATGAAAGCAGCGGTATAGGTCGACAGCGCCACCGTGAGCGCCACGAATTCCGGGATGATGCGTGAGCCGCCGGCGAAGTTGAACCCCCGAAGCTGCGGCAGCTCGAAGGTAAAGGGCAGACCAAACACCAGCATGGTGGCGAGCGGCAATCCGAACAGCGCCCCCAGCACATAGGGCCAGATCCGGATCATCCGCCCTTCCTGAAACAACGCGCGCCGCGCATGGAAACGCAGCACCAGCGAGGCGACGACGCCGAGCGCCAGCACCGCCAGGAACGGCCCGAGGCCGCCCTGGCCGATCGGACTGGGAACGACGAGGCCGCGATTACTGAGAAAGGCAATACCGAGCAGCGAAATGCTCTGCCGCGGATTGGGCAAGGCAGCGAGAACGGCGAGGTACCAGAACAGGATCTGGAACAGCAGCGGCAGGTTGCGGATGACCTCGACATAGATCTCGCCGACACGCGACAACAGCCAATTGGGCGACAGCCGGCATAGCGCGACGATGAAGCCGATCACGGTGGCGAAGACGATGCCCACCACCGAGACCACGAGCGTATTCAAGAGCCCGACCACGAACACGCGCAGGAACGTGTCCGAGCCGGTATAGGAGATCAGGGTCTGGTTGACGTCGAAGCCGGCATTGTTCCTGAGGAAGCCGAAGCCGGCAGCGATGTGCTGGTTTTCGAGGTTGGCGCGAGCATTGGAGACGATCTCGTAGCCGATCCACCCAAGGATCGCCGCGAAGGCAAACTGGACGGCAACGCCGTTCCAGCCAGCCTTGCCGCCCAGAATGCGCCGGATCTTCAGCGCGATCTGGAGCGGCGGTTTTCGGGCCTCGGTGCTCATGCCGCTGTCGGCCGATCAGGGGTGATCAGCGGATCGGCGGCGCGTACTGAAGACCACCCTTGTTCCAGAGATTGTTGAGACCCCGATTGATGGCGAGCGGCGAGCCCGCGCCGACGTTGCGGTCGAACACCTCGCCGTAATTGCCGACCGCCTTCACGATCCGCACCACCCAATCCTTGGTCAGGCCGAGCTGCTCGCCGAAATTGCCGTCGCTGCCGAGGACGCGCTTCAGCTCCGGGTTTTCCAGTTTCGCCTTCTCGTCGACGTTCTTCGAGGTCACGCCGAGCTCTTCGGCGGTGATCATCGCAAACAGCGTCCATTTCACGATGTCGAACCACTGGTCGTCGCCGTGGCGCACCATCGGGCCGAGCGGCTCCTTCGAGATGATCTCCGGGAGCACCATATGGTCGTTGGGATTGGCGAGCTTGAGGCGATTGGCGTACAGGCCCGACTGGTCGGTGGTGAAGACGTCGCAGCGCCCGGCTTCGTAGGCCTTGACGGTCTCGTCGTTGGTGGCGAATGCGATCACCTCGTACTTCATGTTGTTGGCCTTGAAGTAGTCGGCGAGGTTCTGCTCGGTGGTGGTGCCGGTCTGCACGCAGACCGATGCGCTGTTGAGCTCGAGTGCCGAGTTCACCTTGAGCGACTTCTTCACCATGAAGCCCTGCCCGTCATAATAGGTCACGCCGGTGAAGTTGGCGCCGAGAGAAGTGTCGCGCGAGATGGTCCAGGTGGTGTTGCGCGAGAGCACGTCGATCTCGCCCGATTGCAGCGCCGTGAAGCGGTCCTTGGCGGACAGCGGCACGAACTTGACCTTGGTCGGATCGTTGAAGATCGCGCCGGCAATGGCGCGGCAGACGTCGACGTCGATACCGGTCCAATTGCCCTTGTCGTCGGGCGACGAGAAGCCCGGCAGGCCTTGGCTGACGCCGCAGGACAGCATGCCCCGGTCCTTGACGGTCTTGAGCGTTTGCGCGTCGGCGGCTTGGGCGGCGAGGCCGGCGGCGAGAGCAAGAGTGAGAGCCAGGGTTACGCGTTTCATGGGCTTCGGGCCTTTCAAGGTCGTCTCAAGATCAGGAATGTTGTCTCAGGATCGTCTCTGCCAGGGAAGCCTGGCAAGAATCATGCTGGGAAACCTTGCCGAACACTCGCCGATCTCGAGAGGCCATACCTTCATCCCCGCCGCTGGCGCCCGCCATTTTGGCTGTGACGCAAAGACCGCTCAGGCAATGGATCGAAGGTCGCGGCAGGCCCCTCAACATGCGGCGACTGAATAGCACCTGCGCATCACAGAACGACTGGCGAGCCGGGTCAAGGGGTTGACGGGACTCTTCTGTATTCTGTTATTAACGACAGCGGCCTCTCGGCCGGCCCGCGGGCGCGATGCGTCCGGTGGAAACGCGGTTTTGAAAGCAGACGCATGGATTCCTCGCACCCCCAAGAGCAGCACGCCGAGACCCGGCTGGTCACCTCCGGCCGCGACACCAAGGCGCAGAAGGGGTTCGTCAATCCGCCGGTGTTCCACGGCTCGACCGTGCTCTATCCGACCGCCGAGGACCTGCACGCCCATCGCGGCGAGTTCACCTATGGCCGCCACGGCACTCCGACGACCAGGGCTTTCCAGGATACGCTGATGGCGCTGGAGGGGCCGCAATGCGCCGGCGTCGGCATCGTGCCGTCGGGCCTGTCGGCGATCTCCACCACCCTGCTCGCGGTGCTGAAGGCCGGCGATCATATTCTGGTCGTCGACAACATCTATCGGCCTTCGCGCAATTTCTGCAACGGCATGCTGACCCGCTATGGCGTCGAGACCACCTATTTCGATCCGCTGATCGGCGCCGGCATCGAAAAGCTGTTCAAGTCCAACACCCGCGCCGTTCTGGTGGAGGCGCCGGGCTCGCAATCCTTCGAGATGCCCGACATCCGCGCCATCGCCGACGTCGCGCATGCGCGCGGCGCCCTCGTCATCGACGACAACACCTGGGCAACCCCGCTCTATCACCGCTCGCTGGAGCAGGGCGTCGACATCAGCATGCAGGCCGCCACCAAGTATATCGGCGGTCATTCCGACATCATGTTCGGCACCATCTCGGCCAACGCCAAGGCCTGGCCGCAGATTGCCGAAGGCATCCGCCTGCTCGGCGTCTGCGCCGGTCCCGACGACGTCTTCCTGGCGCTGCGCGGCCTGCGCACGTTGTCGGTGCGCCTCGCGCAGCATCATCGCTCCGGGCTCGATATGGCGCGCTGGCTCGCAGGCCGTCCCGAGGTCGCGCGCGTGCTGCATCCGGGCTTAGAGACCGATCCCGGCCATGCGATCTGGAAGCGCGACTTCACCGGCGCCTCGGGCCTGTTCAGCATCGTGCTGAAGCCCGCCCCGCAGAAGGCTGTCGACACCATGCTCAACACGCTAAAACTGTTCGGCATGGGTTTTTCCTGGGGCGGCTTCGAGAGCCTCGCAATTCCCTTCGATTGCGATGCCTATCGCACCGCGACCAAGTGGGCGCCCGGCGGCCCGACCCTGCGACTCCACATCGGCCTCGAAAGCACCGACGATCTCAAAGCCGATCTCGATCGCGGCTTCGCTGCCCTCAAGGCGGCAATGTGAGCCTGCTCACGCGGCATCGTGCGCGAGGACGCGGCATCGCGCGCCGCGGGAACGTGCACGCGCCGCAAACGTTAACTCCAATGCGCCAACAAATGGTTTGATCCTCAAGTATTTGGCGCTAGCCTCACCAATCGACTCCAATCCGGACTCGGAGCATGGGAACGTTGGTTCTGCTCGATCTCATGGGCGGCGTTGCGCTGTTGTTGTGGGGCCTGCACATGGTCCACAGCGGGATCTTGCGCGCCTTCGGCCCCGACCTGCGGCGCCTGCTCGGCAAGGCGCTCAGCAACCGCGCCAGCGCCTTCGCCGCCGGCCTCGGGCTCACCGCGCTGCTCCAGAGCAGCACGGCAACGGCGCTGATCACGTCTTCGTTCGCGGCCGAGGGGCTCGTCAGTCTCGCCGCCGCGCTCGCCATCATGCTCGGGGCCAATGTCGGCACGACGCTGATCGTCCAGGTGCTGTCGTTCAACATCGCCGCCGTTGCGCCAGTGCTGTTCGTGCTGGGGCTCGTCGCCTTCCGCGCCGGGCCGCGATCCCGGATCAAGGACGTCGGGCGTGTCTGCATCGGCCTCGGCCTGATGCTGCTCTCGCTGCACATCCTGCTCGACACGCTGGCGCCGGCGGAGAACGCGCCCGGCGTCCGCGTCGTGATGTCGGCCATCACCGGCGACCCGGTCTTGTGCATCGTGATCGCCGCCCTCGTCACCTGGGCGGTGCATTCGAGCGTTGCCAGCGTGCTGCTGATCATGTCGCTGGCCTATTCGCAGTTCATTTCGCCCTATGCGGCCCTCGCACTGGTGCTCGGGGCCAATCTCGGCAGCGCCATCAATCCCGTGTTCGAGGGCGCCAGGCGCGACGACCCCGCAAGCTATCGCCTGCCGGTCGGCAACCTCATCAACCGCGTGGTCGGGATTGCGCTCGTCCTGCCCTTCCTGGGCGCGATCGCTGCGCACATGCACGCCTGGCAGCCCGATCTCGCCAAGATGACGGCGGCTTTCCACATCGCCTTCAATGTCGGCACGGCCGTGCTCTTCATCGGCCTCCTCGACCCCATGTCGCGCCTGCTGAACCGGCTGCTGCCCGATCGCGTCAAGGAGGCCGATCCGGCCCGGCCGCGCTATCTCGACGAGACCGCGCTGGAGACGCCGTCACTTGCGCTCGCCGACGCCGCCCGCGAGACCTTGCGCATGGGCGACCTCGTCGAGGTCATGCTGCGCAAGGTGATGGCCGCGATGATGACCGGCGACCGCGCGCTGGTCGACCAGGTTTCGAAGACGGACAATCTCGTCGACGGTCTCGACGAGGCCATCAAGCTCTACGTGACGAAATTGATGCGCGGCAGCCTCGACGAGAGCGAAGGACGGCGTGCGATGGAGATCATCTCCTTCGCCATCAACCTCGAACATATCGGCGACATCATCGACAAGAGCCTGAGCGAGCTCGCCACCAAGAAGATCAAGCGGCGCTTCCAGTTCTCGGCGGAAGGGGCCGAGGAACTCGCCGCGTTCCACAAGCGCACGATGGACTCGCTGCGCATCGCCTTTGGCGTCTTCATGTCGGGCGACGCCAACGAGGCGCGCAAGCTGCTGGTGGAGAAGACGGCGCTGCGCAACACCGAGCTTGCCGCGGTCGAGCGCCATCTCGACCGCCTGCGCGAGGGCCGCCCCGAAACCATCGAAACCACATCGCTGCATCTCGACGTGCTGCGCGACCTGCGCCGCATCCACTCGCATATCTGCTCGGTCGCCTATCCCGTGCTGGATGCAGCCGGGGAGCCCTATCGTAGAACCGAGGCGGAAACGGCCGCCCTGTCCGCCTCAGGCGCGGCCTCGGTGTTGCCGCGATAACCCTTTGATCAGCGGTCCAGTGTCTTCGAGGCGGTGCCGCGGTTCTTGACGATCAGCATGATGTTGCGGACATAGATGATGGTCGCGAGCGCCTGTCCGAGGATGATCACGGGCTCGCGCTTCACGACGCCATAGACCAGCGTCATCAGCCCGCCGCCCATCGAGCAGAACCAGAATGCCATCGGCACCACGCTGTTGCCGGCGCGCTCGCTCGCGATCCATTGCACGAGGAAGCGCGCGGTAAAGAACAGCTGGGCAACCAGGCCGAACGCCAGCCAGAAGTCGAACTTGGCGATGAAGACGTCGTAGAGATAATTGCTCAGCGCCTGACCGTATTGGATGATCATGCATTCACCTCGGTCACCTCAGGCGTCGGCTTCTTGCGGCGGATCAGCCACCACACGCCGGCGAGATCCATGATGCCGATCCACAGCCGGTCGAAGAAGCCGTAGTTCGATACACCCGAATGCCGCGGCCGGTCGATCACGTCGACATAGGCAATGTCGTAGCCTTCGCGGCGGACCAGCGCCGGCAGGAAGCGATGCAGCCCGTCGAAATACGGCAGCATCAGGAAGACGTCGCGCCGGAACGCCTTCAGTCCGCAGCCGGTGTCGCGCGTGCCGTCCTTCAGGATGCCATTGCGAACGCCGTTCGCCACGCGCGACTGGAATTTCTTGAAGCCGGTGTCCTTGCGCCCGACGCGTTGGCCGGCAGCGAGACCGACGCGTCCTGCCCCCTTCTCGACCGCCGCGATCAGGTCCGGCAGGAAGGCCGGATTGTTCTGGCCGTCGCCGTCGAGCGTCGCCACGATTTCCCCGCGCGCCGCGCGTACGCCGCTGCGCACGGCTGCGGATTGGCCGCCTGACCTCGCATGGCGGAGCTGACGCAGATTGCTCCGCTGCTTCATGATGGCGGCAAGCCGCTCACCAGTCGCGTCGGTTGAGCCGTCGTTGACGTAGATGATCTCATAGGCCCAGCGGCCATCGAGCGCCGCCGTGATCTCCTCGATCAAGGGCGCGATGTTGTCGGCTTCGTTGCGCACGGGAACGACGATTGAAACCGAAGGCTGGGACGTCGACAAATCGAGGCTCGTGGTTGGAATTGACCTGCCCCAGGGAACCGGCGTCCCGGCAGGCAGCCGCTTTTATGGGGCGGATGCCCCGCGGGCAACCCTTTTGAGGCGGTCCGAAACCGTCCGTGAAAGCGGCACGATGGTGCCGTCGGCGCGGATGGCAAAGCCGAGCCTTCGGGCCGCAAACCAGTAACGGACGGCCATGGCCCCGACCATGCCGACCAGGGCGCCAGCCACGACGTCGCTCGGGTGATGCGCGAGCAGCACCAGGCGCGTCAGCAGGATCACGATTGCGTAAGTGAACATGAACAGGCGCAGGCGCGGCCACAATGCCGACACGGCAAACGCCAGGGCGAAGGCTGCCACGGCATGGCCTGACGGCAAGCTGGCGTAGGCGCCCGTCCCCTCGAACGGTATGAAGTTGAATGGATTGGCCTGGCCGCCGACAAATGGACGTCCGCGGCCGATGAGATATTTCAGGATCTCAGCGACGAACGCCGACACGGCAACCGACAGAAACATGAATTGCAACCGCGTGCCGAAGCCGAGCAGCAGCGCGCGGCGGCTTCCGTGCATTCCGGCCGCGACAAAAGCCAGCGCCACCAGCGCAGCCCCCAGCACGGAGAGCACATACTCGTCCTTGCCGAAATCGGTGAGGATGCGGATCGGCCACAGGCTGGGTGTGCCGCGCGGCGGCATCAGCAGGATCTCGGTCTGATCAAACCCGACCATCAGCACGATGACCAGCGCTGCGCCCGCTGCGCTGAGCCAGAGCGAGTGCCGTGCCAGTCTTCGGGCGGCCTCGGCCCGGCGCGAATGCGATGGCGAGCGGACGAGCTGCGCCAGGGCGCGCCAGGACACGGCGAGCAACTGCGCGGGATAGCCGCCACGCGGCGCAGTGTCGGTCGGGACGCTCATCCTATTGGGTGCCTTCCGACCGGAAGATCGAAATCGAGATCGCGCGCCCTTGCGAGAAATTATAGCCGTCGATGCGCGCGCCGACCTTGTAGCGCAGCCCGATCGCCTCGGCGCGCTGCACGAAGCTGCGCTCCGAGCGCTGCTCGATCAGCGCGAAGCGGCAGTTCCCCTGCCGCAGGAAGTCCGCCGCACCAGAGCCATCCGTGAGCAAGGTCTGAGTGCCCACCAGAAAGACAAGGCTCGGCTCGTGATAACCAGCCGCAGCCGCCTTCGGTCCGACGCAGGTGACATTGCGAAGCGCGCGCGCGATCTCGATGCTCGGAAACAGCGGCGTCAGTGACGGCAGCACGATGCCGTAGACCGTCACCGCCAGCATCAGGGCTGCGACCAGCGCGTTGAGCAGCGAGCGCTCGGCGCGATTGTTGTCGTAGAGCCACCAGGCGAACAGGCCGAAAATCAGCGCGGCCGCGATGAACGGCCAGGCCACGAAGGCCGGCTGCCGCGTCAGCATCACCGCGCCCACGACCGCGATGATCGAGGCGGCGGCGGGGATCGCGAACCACCACGCCGAACCGCGCGTCAGCCAGGAGCGTGACAGCACGCGCCGCTCCAATGCGCCTGCGGTAAGGATCGCGATCGCCGGATACAGCGGCAGCACGTAATGCGGTAGCTTGGTCAACACCGCCTCGAATACGATCCAGGACGGGATCAGCCAGGCCAGCAGAAACTGCGCGCCGGGCTCACGCCGCGCCCGCCACACCGCCGGCGCCGCCATCGCGGCAAGCGGTGCGCCCGGCCAGAACGTGATCCAGAACAGCGCCAGATAGAGTCCCGGCGGCGCACCGTGGGATTCCTGGGCCCCTAACTTGCTCAGCATGTCGCCACCGACGGAATCGGCGAAGAAGGCATCGCCCGCGCGCCAGAAGATCGCGACGAACCAGGGCAGCACCAGCACCAGCATCCACATCAGGCCCCAGAGCGGGCGCAGCTTCCACAGCCAGGAGGCGTCGCGGTCCTGGATCGCAAGCGCGACGATGGTGAGGCCCGCGAACATCAGGATCAGCGGACCTTTTATCAGGATGCCGACCGCGAGCGCGCTCCAGAAGATCGCGGGCCAGCTCCAGGGCGGATGCGTCTCGTCCTCGGCGCGCTGCCAGGACAAATAGGCCCGCGCCATCGCGCCCATCGCGGCGACGACGCAGAACAGCAGCATGGCATCGGTCTTGGCGAGGCGAGCTTCGACGCCGAGCAGCACGGACGCGCACATCATCAGCGCCGCCAGCACCGCGGCGCGTCGCGTGACGAAGCCGAGGGCGGCCCAATAGGTCATGAGAACGGCGCCGATCGCACCCATCAGGGAGGGCAGCCGGTAGACCCAGATGCGCAATTCGGCCTTCGGCAGCTTGAGCATCGACGCGGCTTCGACGGTCGCCGATTGCAACCAGTAGATGCCGACCGGCTTCTTGTAGCGGACGTCCTCCTGGAAGCGGATATCGACATAGTCGCCGCTCTCGACCATCTGCTTGGTGGCCTGGGCGAAGCGCGCTTCGTCGCGATCGATCGGCGGGATGGTGAAGAAGCCGGGCAGGAACAGCAGCAGCGCGCAGAGCACCAGGAAGCCGACCGCGCGCGCATGGCTGGCCGTGACGATGTCGAGCATGCGCACGAGCCCGCTGCCCGGATTTGCGGGCGATTTCGACTCGCGCGGGGCTCCAAAACGGGGGCTTGGGTAGGTCTCGGCCATTGGTTCCGCTTACGCTGAAACCGCCATCGCCACAACCGCTTAAGGCAGGGTCATTGAATTCGAATGACGACTGTGTCCGCGGCGCCCGTGGCGTCGATCACGGTGAGCCGGGCAAAGCCCGGACCGGGCGGATCGATCAGCCGCTGACGGCGGCCGTCGATCTCGCCAAGCGCGGTGCCGTTAACCATGACGGTCATGGGCAGCACGCCGCCGGCGACTTTGACCGGCATGGCTGCGCTTTCCCGGCCCCCCGATCGATCGACGTCGATCCGCGAGCCGTTGAGCGGAAACTGAATGTGCAGCGCCTGCTCGCCTCCGTTGCGCACCAGTTCCCCGATCGGGCGGAACCGCTTCAGGGGCAGCGGCAGCTTGGCGTTGCCGGCCACCAGGGTTCCCCGGGGAGCTTTCGGCAACGGCGCGAGCGTCTTGCCGCTGCGGGCAAAGGCGTCGAACAGGATGGGTGCGGCGGCGACACGTCCGATCAGCCCGGGAACCGGCGCGCCGTCCGGACGCCCGACCCAGACGCCGATGGTCATACGGCCGTCGAAGCCGACCGACCAGGCGTCGCGATCGCCGTAAGAGGTCCCGGTCTTGAACGCGATCCGGTTGTGGGCGGCGTTCTCCGGCGGTGGCGTTCCCAGCAGCACGTTGCCGACCTGCCAGGCCGCGACCTGATCCAGCAGCCGGAGCGGCTCACGGTCATCCTTGTCGGCCATGATCTCCCGCAGTGGCTTGGTGGTGCCGAGACGGGCAAAGCCCACATAGAGCTGGGCGAGGTCCTGGAGCGTGACGCCAACGCCGCCGAGACCCATGGCGAGCCCTGGCGTCTCGTCCTTGGGCAGAACCAGATTGCCGCCGGCCTGGCGCAGCCGCGAGGCCAGCCGGCTCGAGCCGACGCGGTCGAGCAGCACGATGGCGGGCACGTTCAGCGACAATTGCAGCGCCTTCCTCACCGGCACCGTGCCCTGGAACGTCATGTCGAAATTTTCCGGCGCGTAGGAGCCGAAGCGGACCGGCCGATCGTCGATCAGGCTCTCCGGATGGACGAAGCCATCCTCGAAGGCGAGCCCATAGATGAAGGGTTTCAGCGTCGAGCCCGGCGAGCGGATGGCGCGGGTCATGTCGACCTGCCCTGCCCGGCTCTCGTCGAAATAATCGGCCGAGCCGACGCGGGCGAGCACGTCGCCGCTCTCATTGTCCACCACGATGATGCCGACCGAGATGTTCGGCCCAAGCGCAACGGCGCGGTCGCGCGCCAGCGGCTCCAGTACCTTCTGCAAGTTCGCATCGAGCGTCAGCTTGATGACCGGCTTGTCCTTGACTGTCGAAAGCGCGGTGTCGGAGGCGTGCGGCGCCAGGATCGGCATCGGCTTGCGCAGTTTCGGCACGGGCACCGCCTTGGCCTGCTTGGCGTCGTCGGCACTGATCACGTGCTCCTCGACCATGCGGTCGAGCACGCGATCGCGCGCCTTGCGCGCCGCATCAGGGTAGCGGTCGAGCCGGCGCGTCTCCGGCGATTGCGGCAGTGCGACCAGCATCGCGGCTTCCGCCAGCGACAGGCGCTTCGGCTCTTTGCCGAGATAGGCGATGGACGCCGCGCGGATGCCTTCGAGATTGCCGCCATAGGGTGCGAGCGCCAGATAGAGATCGAGGATCTGCTCCTTGCTCATGCTGCGCTCGATTTCGATCGCACGCACCATCTGCCTCAGTTTTGCGTAGAGCGAACGTTGCCGCCTCGGCTCCATCAGCCGCGCGAGCTGCATGGTGATGGTCGAGCCGCCCGAGACGATGTGGCCGCGCGTCCCGAGCTGCAACGCCGCGCGCCCCAGCGCCAACGAATCGATGCCGTCATGAGCATAGAAGCGCTGGTCCTCATAGGCGAACAGCAGCTTGAGATAAGTCGGATCGACGTTGGTCCTGGCATCGACCGGCAACCGCCAGCGCCCGTCCACCATGGCATAGGCGCGCAGCAGCTTGCCGTTGCGGTCGACGATGGTGGTGGAGACCTGGCGTGCTTCCTCGAGCGGGAGAGGACCGAGGGAGTAGACCCAGGCGACGAAGCCGGTGATGGCGAGGATGAGGGTGAGAGCGGCGGCGGAGACGAGGCGAAAGGCGAGTTGCCCTCTCCGCTCGTCATGGCCGGGCTTGACCCGGCCATCCACGCCGTCATCCACCGCCTGTGCGGCCGCGGATGCCCGGGTCAAGCCCGGGCATGACGACTGATGATGTGGCTCCGCTGCGCTCATTCACTTCAACTCAGATTCGAGCCCGGCTCACTTCGCCGCCCGCACCTCGACGGTGCCCGTACCGGTGCGACCATAGCGCGAGGGATTGTACATGTCCTCGACATAGGCTTGCGGCAGCACGTATTTGCCGGGCGAGACCGCGCGCACGACGTAGGCGACGGTGAAGACCGACTTGGAATCCGAGGCCCGGTCCACGGCCGCAGTGAAGCGGTCGTCACGGAACTCGGTGTCTTCGGGCTCCTCGCCATCCTCGATCCAGTCCAGCGTGCCGCTGTCGCCGGAGGACACCAGCTTCGGGTTGTCGATCTCCAGACCCGCCGGCAGATAGTCGGACACCATGATGTGACCGTATTCGGGCTTGGCCTCGGTGATCTTCAGCACCACCGCGAAGCGCTGGTTCTGCTTGACCTTGCTGACGTCGGCGGGCTTGCCGTCGAGCGTGAAGTAGCTGCGCTCGATCTTGAAGCCGTTGGACGCCGCCGGCTCCGGAGTGACCGGAGAGCCCGACACCGAGACCACCGCCTGCACCGGTGCGTCGCCGGTGTTGGTGATCTTCAGCGGCTTGCCGCTCAGCGCGTCCGCCTTATAGCTGCGATAGAGCGCAGTTTTGACCGGCTGGCCGTCCACCTCGATGGACAGGTTCTCCTTGGCCAGCGCCCGCGCCGCCAGCACCAGCCACGCATTCTCCTGCGTAGAGGTGTAGGGCGTGAGTCCACGCGCGGTCTCGACCCGCGACACTGCCTGGGTCAGCGTCGTCCTCGGCGCGTTGCCTTCGCTGGCGAGCGAGACCAAAGCTGCGGCATCGCGAAGCTGCGAGCCGTAGTCGGTGCGGCCGAACTCGAGCACGGGCTTTGGCGCGAGGCTGTCGAGCGCGGCGCCATAGACCCGTTCGGCGCGGTTGCGGTCGCCGACCAGAGCGAGCGCCGCCGCAAGCTGCGACTTCGCAATCGGCGTTGCGAGGTTGGCGAGCTTGGTGTCGGCGAGATAGCGGAGATCGCCGATCGGCGCTGCGCCGTTACGCGCGAGCACGTAGAGGCCGTAGGCGAGATCGCGCCCACCGTCCTTTTCCGGCTCGTTGGCGTTGACGACGGAGTTGCGGATCCGATCGAGCGCGTTCTTGAACAGCACATCAGGCACCGCAAAGCCCTTTTCGCGGGCCCGGGTGAGGAAGTCCGTCACGTACGCGTCGAGCCAGGCATCGTCGCCGCCCGCGGACCACAGTCCAAACGAGCCGTTCGAGCCCTGACGCGCCAACAGACGTTCGATGGCGTCGCGGATGCGCTGGTCGACCTCGGTGTCCATGGCGAGATGCGCGCCGGCCGCGAGCTCGTTGACATAGAGCAGCGGCATGGCCCGGCTGGTGATCTGTTCCGAGCAGCCATAGGGATAGCGGTCGAGCGCTTTCAGGATCGTCGCCGCATCGAGCGCGGTCGACAGGCTCGCCGAGACCGAGACGCTGCCGGTGCCCGGCACGAGATCACTGAACATGTCCGAGGTCAGCGTCAGGCTCTCGCCCTTCGCCAGCGTGCGGATCGAACGCCGCGCCAGCACCTGCGTCGCTGCCTTGACGTCGAACGCGTAGTGCCGCGCCAGCGCCAGGCCATTCGGCCCCTTGATGTCGACGTCGAGCGTCGCCTGCCCCGCCGCGGTCGCATCGAGCGCGAGCGCGAAGGAGTTGCGCTGCTTGGCGGCGAGCCTGACCGCGGTGGCGGGATTGCCGGTCATCTTCACCGGGCCGCCGGTCTTCACGTCGATGACGTAGTCGCCGGCCTGACCCTCGACATTGTCGATCTCCAGATTGACCGTGCCGTGGTCGCCGTTGAGCAGGAAGCGCGGGAGCGTCGTCGTCAGCACCACGGGATCGCGGATCACGACATCGGTGTTGGCGCGGCCGAGCTTGGTCGCGGTCCATGCCACGGCCATCACGCGCGCGGTGCCGGCAAACTCCGGAATGTCGAAGCTCACTTCCGCAGTGCCGTCGGCAGCGACCGTGACGATGCCGGAATAGAGCGCGAGCGGCTTCTGCGTGGGCGGTGAGCCCTGGAGCTCTCCCGCACCGGCATCGCCGCCGGACTTGATCTGGCCGCGCGTGCCCGACATGCCGTCGATGAGCTGCCCGTAGAGATCGCGGATCTCGGCGCTCAGACGGCGCTGGCCGAGATAGTAATCATCCGGTGCCGGCGGCTTGTAATTGGTGAGATTGAGAATGCCGACATCGACCGCGGCGATGACGATTTTAGCGTCCTCGCCCGGATTGAGGCCCTCGAACTTGACCGGGATCTTCAGCGTGGAGTTCGGCCGGATCAGCGCCGGCGGCGTCAGCTTCACCTGCAGCGTGCGGGTCTGCTTGTCGATACCGAACCATTTCAGACCGATCGCCCGGCCCGGCATGCGCTGGGCGGCGGCATCGAGCGGGCGGCGCAGCGTCGCCACCACATAGGCTCCGGTGCCCCAGTCCTTGCCGACCGGAAGCTTGACCTGGGCGGTGCCCTCTTTGACGTCGATGGTTTGCGTCGTCAGCAGACGGTCGCCGAGCACGTTGATGGTGAGCTTGCCGGCACTGCGCACATTGACCGACACCGTCATGGTGTCGCCGGAGGCGTATTGCGGCTTGTCGATCGAGGTCTCCAGCAGGTCCGGCGTATCGGCGCTGCCGTCGGAATACCAGCCGACATCGAACTGCACCGAGGTCACCGGGCCGTCAGCGTCGTTCGACTTCACATCAAGCCGGTAGCGGCCGGGTTGCGGCGTGAGCGAGATCCGCGTCGGCTTGTCGGCAGCGATCGTGACGTCACCGTCGGCGACGCGCGAGGTCGATTTGACGGGCTCGTACTCCCAGTAATTGTTCTGGCGATACCATTGGTAGCGCGACTCCATCTTCAGGAGCTCGTAGCGCAGGCCGTCGCGGCGCAGCGTCTTGCCCTCAGGCGAGACGAACAC
The DNA here is from genome assembly GCF_045571455.1 of Bradyrhizobium sp. STM 3561. Classification (NCBI taxonomy): domain Bacteria; kingdom Pseudomonadati; phylum Pseudomonadota; class Alphaproteobacteria; order Hyphomicrobiales; family Nitrobacteraceae; genus Bradyrhizobium; species Bradyrhizobium sp. STM 3561. The sequence continues at coordinate 2,788,900 of NZ_CP120695.1, read as the reverse complement.
GACATCGAACTCGGCCTTGTCCCCCTCGGCGACGTTCTTGTCTCCGAACAGCGGCTTGATGCCGATCTGCGCCGCGGCTGGCGCGACCGGCAGCACGATCTTGCGCTCGACGGCGCGGCCGCCGGTCTCGACCATGCGGACGAAGATCTGCGCCTCCTGCGGCCGCGTCGAGGTCGGCTGCTTGTCCAGCGTGACCGGGAAGGTCGCAACGCCGTTGGCATCGGCCTCGGGGAGATTCTCCAGCGGCGTGCGCTCATTCGAGGTGGTCTCCTCGTCGGCGACGCCGAACTGGTAGCCGGCAAAGCCCGGGCGTTCGCTTGCAGGCGCGATCAGCATGTCGCCTTCGAGCGCAAGGCCCGAGGCCGGCGCGCCATAGAGGAAATGACCGTCGGCCTTCAGCTCCACTGGAGCGTTGGCCTTGATCACTTTGTCCTTGGCGGACAAGTCGAATTCGATTCTATCGGGCACGTAGTCCTCGACCATGAAGGTGGTCTCGCCGACCGAGGAGCCTTTTGGGTCGGTGAAGGCGCGCACGCGCCACGTCCCGGTCGGAACGGCCGAATTGAGCGGCACGGCCAGCGTACGGCCTCCGGCGCCCTGGTCCGCCAGCGAGGCGCGGCGGAATTCGACGCCGTCGGGGCGCTCGACCACCAGCGTCATCGGCCCGCCGGTGACGGCATTGCCCTGGCCATCGCGCAACAGCGCGGTCAGATAGACGGTTTCGCTGGAGCGGTAGACGCCGCGCTCGGCATAGACGAAGGCGTCGGCTCCCGCCGGAACAGCGCGCCCCGAGACGCCGCGGTCGGACAGATCAAAGGCGGAGGTCTTCAGGCTCAGGAAGGCATAGTCCGCCTTCTCGCCCGTGACCGTGAGCATCGCCGGCGACAGGCCGCCCTCGCCGCGCGCAAGGCCGGCCTCGAACAGCACGTGGCCGGCATCGTCGGTCTTGCGCGTCGCCAGGATCTCGTTGTTGCGGGCAACCAGCCGCACCTCGGCCTTGCCGACCGGATCGGTCGAAGCCAGCGAGTTGACGAAGACATGGATGCCGTCATTGCCGGAATAGGCTGACACCCCGAGGTCGGAGACGATGAACCATTGCGTCGCGAGCTGGTAGTCGTCGTCCGAACCGGGGCTCTTGGCCGCGGCAGTCATCACGTAGACGCCGGGCTGGAGCTCGCCGAGCGCCTGGTCGACCGGGAAAGCGGTGGTGACGTCCTGGTTCAGCGTCATCGCGGTCGAAAGCTCGCCCGACCAGACCTTGACGCCGCGCTCGTCGCCGAGATCGCTGAGCTGGTACTTGGTCAGCGTCTTCTGGAAATCGCTGTCGACCACCGTGTTGATCAGGTTGCGATCGCCGATGCGGAAGACGTTGATGTTGACCGCGGGCGTGTTGACGCTGACCACGGGAATGCCGCGCTGGCCGGTCCTGGGCAGCACGTAGGCGCGGCTGGTGAAGCGCACGAAGGGCTTGCGATCGCGCACATAGATGTTGAACTCGGCCGATTTCGGCAGGCCCTCCTTCACCGTGGAGGGCAAGCCGGCGCGCAGGTTGATGTTGTAGCGTTCGCCGTGCTTCAGCCCATCGACGCAGAGCTGCTTGCCCTCGGCCGACAGCGCCGGCTTGTCCTGCCCCGCCAGCGCCAGGAACGGCGCGAAGTCGGTGCGCTTGGCGAGCTCTTCAGAGAACTGGAAGCAGGCACGCGGGCTCGCCGAGTCCGAGTCCACGGTATAGTCGAGCAGCCGGAAGCCGTGCTCGTCGCGCATCTTCTCGTACTGCCCGCGGACATCGGCGACCTCGCGCAGGTCGAGCGACAGCCGCAGCGAATCCAGCGCCGGCCGCCACAGCTTGCGTTCGGCCAGCGACTTGCCGAGGACGGCGAGCGCGTCCGCCTCCTCGCCCGGATTGCCGGCGCGCATGTAAGCGATGTAGGCCGCGGTCGAAGCGCGCTCCAGCAGGAAGGTCTGCTCGCTCGAATTCTTCGGCCAGATCTGGAAGATCACCTTGGCGAGCCGCAGCCAGTTGCCGGCATCGTCGGGGGTCGTGGCCACAATCTGGCCGAGCACCGACAGTCCGGTGCGGTAATCATTGCGCCTGAAGGCGGCGTCAGCATCCGTGCGCAGCGTCGCGTTGGTCTTGGCGACCGGCCCCGCCTCGCTCTTGATCTGCGCCTCGAGCTTGATTGCGGAATCGGCGAGATCGTCGCGCTTGAAGGCCTTGTCGGCGGCCTGCGCCGCGTTAAGGCCGAGCGCCAGCGCGGCGCAGATTGTGACGGCGCGAACAAGACCGATCATGGATGGACTCCCGGAAATCGCGGACGAACGCCGCTTGTCGCAAGAAATGCGCGGAAAGGTGACGGACTCAAGGCGATGGAACCAAAGGTGCAAATCGTCGCATTCGCCATGAAAAGGCAAGCCCAGAGGAGACCGATCAAGATACCGCCGCGCACGCCGTCCTGATGGCGCAGCACTACCCGACCAGTCGACCGGCGGCCGTGTCCCGGAAGCTATTCAGCGGTCCCGGCGATGTGATCCATCGTCCAATCCACTGCCGCTCAACCCGGCACCCTGACACCCCACCGTTCCGCTTTGTCGCGGCAATGAGGAAAACGGTTCGGTTCAGGCTTGGCGAAAGACCCAATTTTTCATATTGGCATGCTAGATGAACGGCCAGCCGCCCAAACCGGCCGGCTCAAGACGGTCCCGTAGCTCAACTGGATAGAGTAGCGGATTTCTACTCCGCGGGTTGCAGGTTCGAGTCCTGCCGGGATCGCCAGTCCATTGACCGTCAACAGTCCCTTCACGAACGCGTGGGTAACCATACGCCGGCCTTTGAACGGCGCCGATCAGCCCTATGTAAGCGCCGGGCGAGATGCGCCCGACAGGTTTCTTAATGCAGCAATCCGAGTTGACGAGAATGGCGATCGCATCTGCGGTCGCGATCGTTGCGATGTCGTATTTGGCAATCGACGCAGGCGTGGTGAACACCAATGTGGTCACGAGGCCCGTCAAGTTGGCCGAGGCTTCGATCATTGGCACCGCAATGGGGCAGCATCACCTTGCCTTTGCCGTTCAGGATTGGGCGCGCCGCGGCCACGAGAAATCACGCCTGGAGCATTGCCTGGCGGTCGACTGATTGATGCGTCCTCCTTTCGGCTACCAACAAAATTCAACCTTCATCACCTGCCGCCCGATGCATCCGCCACCACACGGCAATCGCCGCGGCCAGATCATTCCAAAGCTCCGTCGGAAGATCCGGGACGGCCACCCGGACGCTGTACTGATTCGTGGTCGCGTCGTGAAACCACTCGGTCGCTGCGAAATCGAAGCCGAAGCTGCCGGCGTGGCGGATGGGAAAGCCCTCCCGGTGCAATGCGCTGCTCATGTCCTCGGCAGCCTGCCGCGCTGCCGCCTCGTCGAGCACGCGCCTTCCATGGAGGGTCACGTATAGACCGTGGGTGAAGTGAAGCTCGGCCGAGCGCGCCGGAAGCTTCGCAGCAAAATGTCGAGCCGTGCTGCGGCCGTTGCGCAGGATTGCCGCAACGCGCCGCTTCGTGAGCGCCCAATACGCCGCACTGCCGGCGAAGGGTGGGAAGTGGGCCGGCAACGCCGCGCCGCCGAGCAGCCGCACCGCGTTTCGGGTTTCGGACGCGAGACGTTTCCATTCAACGCCCCCTGCCCGCGGCTGATGCGCATTCCAATGCACGAAAACGGCCGAGCCGAGCCGGCCATATTCCGCTCCGAGCGAATCGAGCTTGTTGTGGCTTCTCACCAACACCAGCGGAATTCCGTATCGGCGGGCCCACCTCTGGACACGCCGGATGCGGCCTGACCTGCCGGCGAAGCATGTCGTATCGAAAATCAGGAGATCGAGGCTAGATCCGTCACAGCGCAGCACCGCGTCGAAGGCGCCGGCGAAGGAGCAGGAATCCAACAGAAGTATACGCGGCGAACTTATTGGTGCAAACGCATCGCCGAGCGGCAGCTTCAAAGCCTCGAGCCGCAAATGAGGGACGAAGGCCCGGATCAGCTCCAGCGTCTCGCCGTAGGCGCCCGGAAGCACGAGGATATCGGCCTTCTCCACGATCCGCGCGGAGGCGAGCAGTACGGCGGAGATCGCGGCCATGCCCGAGGCGGTGTAGATCGCCGTGCTCGCGCGGCCGCCCTCGAACTCGTAGAACGAAGGACCGCGTACCGTAAGATCGGCCCTCTGGTAGTCGTAACTGAACTCGAACGGCCCGCTGGCGAGATCGGCCGTATGCGACCACGCTGTCTCCGTCGCCTTCCACTCATGCAATTCGTGCTCCGCCCTCAGCGCCGCAGTGATCTGGAACTTGGATCTGACGACGTCGTCGACGGAACACGGACGCGCTAAATCGAGCCGGTTTCTCAGGCAGTCGTTCAAGAGCCTGAGTTCCTCGTGCTTTCGTTCCAAATAGGCTCGAATGGTCTCCATGCGCTTCTTGACAGATCCGACGAGCGTCAACGTGCGGAAAGCGCCTTGGGTCCAACACGCCCGTTGCAACGAACACGCACCCTCGCTGTTGAATCCATGCAAGGAGGACAGCATGGCTGACATCAGAGAGCACATGAAGATCATCGGCAAGGACGGCGCCCATGTCGGCACCGTCGATCGCGTCGAGGGCAACCGCATCAAGCTGACGCGCAAGGACAGCCCGGAAGGTCACAAGGACCATCATCACTACATCGACACCAAATATGTCGGTGCCGTCGAGGGGGACGTCGTCAAACTGTCGGTGAATGCCGACGCTGTACCGAAGACGGAAGCCGCCTGAAAACACCGACCCCCTTCGGGGGCTGTTGTTTGTTCACGGTCCGACTCGGCTTCGTTCGCAAGGCACGAATCGCGATCGCAAAATCGAGGGCCGAGCATTCGTTAATGACCGGTTCAGCCGGATCGATCATGCACTCACGAGCACGGGCAAGGGAAGCTCCCGCAGGATTTCAGCGCCGCGGATCGATACGGAACGAACGCGCGATCAGAGCGTTGGATAGCCGACTTGAGTGGTGCCGACTCGCCAGCCCCGGTCGGCTTTGAAGAACCCCGTGCTTGTCCCCCGAGCACGGGGTTTTTCTCGTGGGGAGCGGCCTACCCGCTGGTGCGGGTGCGCCCGGCGGCATCCGGCGGGTCCGCTTGCTCCTCGGGCGGGTCGCGGACGAGTTGATGCCATGCCAGGGCCAGCTGGATCAGTCGTTGCCGATCGGCACCTTCAGACGCCGCAGCCAGCTTCATTGCGGCTTCGGCTTCATGCCGGGGGTCGTAGCTGGTACACATGCGACCGATTTTAGATGGCCGATCTGGACAAGCGCATGGCAATTTCGCCCGTATGATTGCGGGGTGACCTCCGCGTCGCACAGGCATCGTTCGAGGTATCTGTGAACTGCATCACAGCCTGCACCGGACATCTCCGCTAAGCAGAGCTTCAACGCTCCATGGTGGAGTCAGGTCATGACGCGCAAAGCAGCAGCCGAGATCGTCGTCCCGACGCAACGACAGAGGTCCGATCTGCTCGGCATCGCCTATCTCGTGACCATCGCCATCGTGATGCTCGCCTGGATCGGCGGTCTGGTCTGGGCCACGATCGCGTTCTTCAGCTGGCTCGTGTCCTGACGCGCGAGGCGATAAGCGTCTCCGCGAGCGAGCGGCGCAAGGTGGATCCTGCGCTAGAACAGACAAGGCAACGCCTGCGAGAGTTTGATCCCGCCGCAAACGATCATGGCCCACAACGCCATGCTGATCTGGATCGCATCCAGCATGTCCCACGTCCTCCGCGAATCATCCCGATATTTTTCTTTCAGGCTTGCGTGCGGCGGCAACGAGCGCCAGCGCTAATCTGAAGCAATCGCCGGTGTGCAAAGAAAAGAGGCGGGCCTAGGCCCGCCTTCGTACTCCAATCCCGCCTGGAAAGTCAGTAACACGCGCGGGGATCGGCCTGCACATATTGGCCGTTCGGATAGCGGTAATAGCAGGTGCCCTGCGCCCAGTAGTAGCCGGGCTGGGATGCAGCGGTGGCACCGGCGATTGCGCCCGTCGCGCCGCCGAGAACCGCGCCTGCGGCAGCCCCTGTTGCATTGCCCGAGATCAGACCGCCCAGCAGGCCGCCGACGATCGCGCCGCCAAGCGCGCTGGCGCCGGGATCAGCTGGTGGCGGGGGCGGAGGTGGCGGCGCATAGGCCACCGGCACGTCGTCGATATAGTCCTCCGAGATGTAGGCAGGCGGACCAGCCATTCGCTCCGGATAATAATACCAGACGCCGCCAACGTCCCACCACCAGCCGGAGCGGCCGTTGCGGACTTCGTGGCGCCAGCGTCCACCATCCCAGGCGAGATTGCCACGATAGGTGTGTCCACCCCAGTCCCGCACCGGGGCAGGACCGCGCGCCTGGCGTCGCGGCGATGGGCCGTCGGCATTGCGCGGGCCAGGACCCGCATGGGGCTGACTACCCGGCTGCACGGGTCGAGTCGCCTGCTGGGGTGGAGGGCCCTTGCGCATAGTCTGATTGGTCTGCGGCGGCGCGCCAGCACCCGGTGCAGCCGGCGGTGGGCCCGCCTCTTTCGGCGGTCTCGCCTCTTGCGCCTGCGCCGACAGCGCGAACAACGACATGGCCGAAATCACGGGAATGATGATCTTCATGCGTTTGGACGCACTCATGCGTGCTCGCCCCCTGCTCTCTCGTGGCCGCGGTCCCTGGCGCGATCGACGAATCGCCGCGCGCCGGGCTGATGCCGGCCGAAACAACTGCCCTGCTTGATCGGCTAAGTCCCGTTACAAATGATTAAGATCAGGGCATTTTTTCGGCCCTGCGGGTCACGCTGACGGGCGCCTAGCGAGCCGGCTCGATCACATTGCAGTTGGTTCGCCCGGACATCAGGCAATCCTGCATCTTGCTGGCTGCGGTAAGATTCCGGGCGAGCCACCAGCCAACCCCGAGGATCACGATCGCAATGATCAAGCCGGCGATCGCGCCGCGGCGGTCGCCGCCGGACTGGCGCTCGGGCTGGCGCTTCGATGGAGAATTGGGCTGCTCGCCGGGTTCGGATCTGGACTCTGGCTTCGACATGGCCGTCTGGTCGCGCTGGCGAGCCGGCTTTATCACCGCTGCGGCGTCGCGTCACACCCGATCAGCCGGTCCAATTCAGCCCCGGGTCTGCCGGATCGCATCCTTGCGCGAGGTTTCGACCGCCGGAATTGCCTCCTGAAGCCGCGGTGCGCAGCTCGTGAGCACGAATGCGGTCCGGGTGCATTCCCAATCCGCTCCCAGCACCGCACTCTCGATGGGCTGCGGACGAGCGAGCAGCAGCGCGGCGCCGGCCACGCTCGCCAGGGCGAAGCCAATTGCGAGCGCCTTCAGGCTTGGTCTTGAGATCGTCATGCCCGTGCTCCGTCTCGTATCGGGCGGACGCTAGGCCTCGCCCGTGTGCTCCCTTATGAGGGACATCACAATTCAGCAGTTTTTCCGGGCTACGAGAGATCGTCGGGGGGCGATTTTTCGTTGACCTGATCGGCTGCGATTATGGGTGGCTTCGCGACGCGCGCCGATGTACACGCTTCTGCGTCGCGTGGCGCCTGCTATGCCCAGCCGACGTACCAACAGGCACCGATGTAGGATCGAAAGCGAGGAAGACAAGGCTCGTCGATGAGTGGATTCAGGGAACCCGGCTTCGCAGACCGGCAAAAGGCGGCACAGGAAGCCCGCAAAAATCTTTTGAACAAATTCAAATCGCAACCGGGACCTGACGATCCGGCGGTGGTCGCACGCCGTGCTGAACGCGAGGCCCTCGCGGCCAAACGCGCCGAGGCGAAAGCCGCGCGCGAGGCGGCAAAGGCCGAGCAGAAGCGTCTCGAGGAAGAGACCAAGGCCGCCGAAGCCGCGCGGATCGCGCGCGAGGCCCAGGAAGCCGCCGAGAGACAGGCTGCCCTCGAAGCCGAGCAAAAGGCCAAGCGCGATGCGCGCTATGCCGCCCGCAAGGCCAAGCGCAAGTAAGTTCACTCGTCACGTTCAATTGAACTTGAACTGAAGCACCGTTCCGGAGGCGGTCTTAAAGGCCGCCGCCGGAATTCGCGAGTGCGCGGGCCGCTCAAGGCGGGCGCTGCGCGACGACGCGGCAGGATCAATTCTTCTTCATCATTCCGTCGTCTTTCTTCATGCCGTCCTTCGACATGTGATCCTTCTTCATGCCGTCGTCCTTGGACATGGTGTCCTTCTTCATCATGCCGTCCTTGGACATCGTGTCTTTTTTCATCATGCCGTCATCCTTGCCCATCTTGTCCTGAGCAAAGGCGGCCGGAGCAAATGCGAGGCCAAGCGAAAGAGCGGCAGCCGAGACGCCGAGCACGATGCGGGTGCGAATGGTCATGGTTCATCTTCCCTTCGAGATGGTGTTTGTCAGCGACGGACGCCGCTATTTGATCTCGACGGATCGCCAGTCGGCGTTGTTACGCCGCCGCCGATAAATTTTGGCGAGCCCTCCGCTATCCGTCGTACTTTCGCGCGCGGGACCAGGAAGTGTGCAGCGCAGCACGGCCGGCACTTGCCGGGGCATTCGGTCTCGAACTATCAGATGAGAGAATATCGGCTGAAAGACCGGCTAGGATGAGCCTGAACGCCGGTCTCACAAGACCCGATCCAAATCACACCAACAAGAACAGTCCAAGGGGATCACACCATGATTACGCGCCGCCATCTGATCGCGACCGCCGTCGCCGCACCCGCCATCCTGCGCTTCGGCACCGGAACCGCGCAGGCCGCCACCACGCTGAAGATCTCGCATCAATTCCCGGGCGGCACCATCGACAAAGGCGATTTCCGCGACCGACTCTGTCGCATGTTCGCTGCTGAAGTTGCCAAGCGCAGCAATGGCGACATCGCCGCGGAAATTTATCCGAACTCCTCGCTGATCAAGACCAACGCGCAGTTCTCCGCGATGCGCAAGGGCGCGCTCGACATCTCGCTCTATCCGATGCCTTATGCCGGCGGCGAGTTGCCGGAAACCAATATCGGCCTGATGCCGGGCCTGGTGACCACCTACGATCAGGGCCTGCGCTGGAAGAAGGAGCCCGTCGGCAAGGCACTGACCGATTTCCTGGCCGACAAAGGCATCATCCTGCTCACCTGGGTCTGGCAGGCCGGCGGCGTTGCCAGCCGCTCCAAGCCGATCGTCGCGCCCGAGGATGCCAAGGGCATGAAAGTGCGCGGCGGCTCGCGCGAGATGGACATGGTGCTGCAAACGGCCGGCGCCTCGGTGCTGTCGGTACCCTCGAACGAAATCTACGCGGCGATGCAGACCGGCGCGTGCGATGCCGGCATCACCTCCTCGACCAGCCTGATCTCGTTCCGCCTCGAAGAGGTCGCGAAGTCGCTGACGTCAGGCGCCGGCACCTCCTACTGGTTCATGCTCGAGCCGCTGATGATGTCGAAGGCGATCTTCGACAAGCTGCCGAAGAACCATCAAGATATCTTGCTCGCGGTCGGCACAGAGCTCGAAGCCTTCGGCCGCAAGGGCGCGCAGGACGACGACGTCGAGGTCGCCAAGGTCTACGAGAAGGCCGGCGCCAAGGTCTCGGCGCTCGATGCCGCCACCGTCGGCAAATGGCGCGACATCGCGCGCGACACCGCGTGGAAGGATTACAGCGCCAAGACCGCGACCGCGGCCAACCTGCTCAAGCTCGCCACCGACGTTGCGGCATGAGCCACGGTCCGCTTCCGGATCGTGACGACCTGCCGAGCGCTGCCGCCGGGAACGGCCTTGCGGCAGCGATCGATCGTGGTCTCGCCATCCTCAACAGCATCATCGTCGTGTTCGCCGCGATCGCCCTGGTCGCGGCCTGCACCATCCTGAGCTACAGCGTGCTGAGCCGTGCCTTGTTCAAGGCCGCCAATTACTGGCAGGACGAGGCCGCCGTGTTCTTGCTGGTCGGCGCCACCTTCATGACGGCCGCCTATGTGCAGCAGAACCGCGGCCATATCGGCATCGAAGCCTTCGTCGGCCTGCTCTCGCCGCTCGCCAACAAGGTCCGGCTCTGGCTCGTCGACGCCGCGACGTTCCTGTTCTGTGCCTTCTTCGCCTGGAAATCCTGGACACTGGCCCATGAGGCCTATGTCGACGGCCAGGTCTCGAATTCGATGTGGTCGCCGCCGCTCGCGATCCCCTATGCGCTGATGGCGCTCGGCATGAGCCTGCTCTGCATCCAGATCCTCGTGCAGCTTGCGCTGCCCTTCACCGGAGCCAAGCGGCCATGAGCGTTTTCGGTATCGGCCTTGCCTACGGCATCGCGACGCTGCTCGTGATGTTCTCGGGCATGCCGATTGCGTTCGCGCTCGGCGCGGTCGCGGTCGTGTTCATGGGCATCTACATGCCCTCGGCCTCGCTCGATACGGTGACCCAGAACGTGTACGAGGAAATGGCCTCGATCACGCTGCTGTCGATTCCGCTCTTCATCCTGAAGGGCGCCGCGATCGGCAAGTCGCGCGCTGGCCAGGATCTCTATTCGGCGCTGCATGCCTGGCTGCATCGCGTCCCCGGCGGCCTCGGCGTCGCCAACGTCTTCGCCTGCGCGCTGTTCGCGGCGATGGCGGGCTCGAGCCCAGCGACCTGCTCGGCGATCGGTTCGGCCGGTATCCCCGAGATGCGCAAGCGCGGCTATTCCGGCGGCTTTGCCGCAGGCATCATCGCCGCCGGCGGCACGCTCGGCATCCTGCTGCCGCCGTCCATCACCATGATCCTGTTTGCGGTTGCCGCGGAAAAGTCGCTGGGGCGTCTGTTCCTCGCCGGCATCGGTCCCGGCCTCTTGCTGGTCACCCTGTTCGGCGCCTATGCCGTGATCCGATTCCGCCGGGAATACAAGGCGGCTGAAGCGATCTGCAAGAACGGCGGGCCCGAAGGTGCGATCCTGACGCGCGACGAGTACACGCTGGCCGAACGCTTCAGCGTGCTGCCGCGCGTGATCCCCTTCGTGCTGCTGCTCACCGGCGTCATGATCGCGCTCTATGGCGGCTACGCCACGCCGTCGGAGACCGCGGGCCTCGGCGGCCTGCTCGCACTGGCGCTGATCGCGGCGATCTACAGCGTCTGGCGCCCGAGCGACCTTGCGCCCATCATGAAATCGACGATCCGGGAATCGACCATGCTGATGATGATCATCGGCATGTCGCCGCTCTATTCCTACGTGATGAGCTATCTGCACATCTCGCAATCGGTCGCCGAATCCATTGTCGCGATGCATCTGCCGCGATGGGAGCTGCTGTTCGCGATCCTCGTCATGGTCGTCGTGCTCGGCTTCTTCCTGCCGCCGGTGTCGATCATCCTGATGACCGCGCCGATCATCCTGCCGCCGCTCCGCGCCGCCAATTTCGACATCATCTGGTTCGGCGTGGTCATGACCATCGTGATGGAGATGGGCCTGATCCACCCGCCCGTCGGCCTCAACATCTTCGTCATCCGCAACGTCGCGCCGGACATTCCCCTGCGCGAGGTGATCTGGGGCACGCTGCCCTTCGTGCTCTTGATGATGCTCGCGGTGCTGCTGCTGTGCTTCGTGCCGGGCATTTCGACCTGGCTGCCGGACCTCGTGATGGGACCGGACGGGAGCAGGTAGCGACAGATAACAACTGCCGCAGGGTGGGCAAAGCGAAGCGTGCCCACCACCTGTCGGCGATCACGGAGAGATGGTGGGGCACGGCGCTACGCGCCTTTGCCCACTCGACAAGTTCTGCGCTTCTCGCATCTGCAAGCTGACCCGCCCTACGAATTCTCCTTCCGCCGCGAGCGCGGTGCGTTCGCCACGACCTGCAACAGATCCTTACGGACGGCTTCGATGTGCCGCTCCAGAAACCGGCACGCCTCCTCGACCTTTTGCGCGCGGCAGAGCGCGATCAGCTGGGCGTGCTCCTTTTCGGCAATGCCCATCGCCTTGGTGTTGGAGAGCTGCAGACGCGTGTAACGGTCGCTGGTCTGGAGCAGCGACAGCACGATTGCGCGCGTGCGCGGCTGCGGTGCGTGCACGTAGAGCGCCATGTGGAAGTCGGCGTTGAGCTGGCCCCACTCGCTGACGTTCCTCGCCTTGATCGCCTTCTCGAACCGCCTATGGATGTCGTCGAGCTCCTCGAAATCCTCCGCGGTGAAACGCGGCGCCGACTGTGCGAGCAATCGCGGCTCCAGGATTCGGCGCAGGTCGAAGACATCGTTGATCTCGTCCAGCGACAGCTCCGAGACGATGGCGCCCTTCTGCGGAACGATCCGCACCAGGCCTTCCGCCTCGAGCTGGAATAGCGCCTCGCGGACGGGAATGCGGCTGACGCCATAGGCCTCGCCGAGCGCGTCCTGGCGCAGTTGCGATCCGGCCGGATAGGTGCCGTCGAGGATCGCCTGCCGGAGTTGGTCGACGATCGCAGCCGACAAGGTGCGATGCTTCAGAGGCTGTCTCATCTGATCGTCTGTTGTCCTTCTCGACTCGTTCGGTCGACGCGGTCCCTGTCTTGCATGTTGAGACGTCCGGCAAAAGCCAAGCACTCCACAAAAGAGAAGTGCCCAGCATGAGCGCGCCCTGCCGTCAAAATGACCGCAAACTCCGTTTGACTCCCAAAATGTATAAATTATACATTCGGGATCGCACGACAAATCTTTCGGGGGTTGGGGCCTCTTTCATGATCGAGCAGACCATGCCGGCCACGCGCGCGCTCAGCCTCCGGCGGACGATCGTCCGGATGTCGAGCGCCTTGCTCGCCTTCGAGCGTCTGGCGCTGATGGGCCTGATGTACCTGCTCACCGGATTGATCCTGGTGAACGTCGTCACCCGCTACTCGCACTTTCCCATCTACTGGATTGATGAATCCGCGGTCTATTGCGTGGTCTGGCTGACCTTCATCGGCGCCTCCGCGATGACGCGGCTGCGGCTCGATTTCGCGGTGACCATGCTGACGGAGCGTCTTTCGCCGCAGCACCAGAAGGTCGCCAAGGTGACCTCGACCGGCCTCGTCGTCGTGTTCGGCCTCGCTCTGATCGTGACCTGCGTGCTCTGGATGGATCCGGTCGGGCTTGCCCGCGCCGGCTTCGATGGGCGCAAGCTCGCGGCCGCGACATTCAACTTCCTCTACACCGAGCACACCCAGACGCTGAACTGGCCGACCTGGGTGCTGTATCTGACGCTGCCGATCTTCGCGGTGTCGATGACCATTCACGGCCTCGCCAATCTGCTGGAAGATCTCGAGCTGGTCCCGCGTACGCCGCCAAAGGGCTTCCAGCTCTCCGAGCTGGATGGGGTCAACTGATGATCACGTCAGCAGCTTTCATGGCGTTCATGCTTGTCGGCGTGCCGATCGGGCTCTGCCTGTGCCTCGCCGGCCTGGTCTACATCGCAGCGTCGGGCAACCCGGTGCTGTTCCAGTCCTATCCGCTCCAGCTGTTCGGCGGCGTCGACAGTTATGGCCTGATCGCCATTCCGCTGTTCATCCTGATCGGCGAGATCATGAACGGCGGCGGCATCACGAGGCGCATCGTCGACATGGCGATGGCCTTCGTCGGCTCGCTCAAGGGCGGGCTCGCCTACGTCAACATCCTCGCCAACATGTTCATCTCCTCCATCCTGGGCTCCGCAACCGCGCAGGTCGCGATCATGGCCCAGATCATGGTGCCGGAGATGGAGAAGAAGGGCTACGACAAGACCTTCGCGGCGGGCCTCACCGCCTATGGCGGGATGCTCGGCCCGATCATCCCGCCCTCGGTGATGTTCGTGGTCTACAGCGTGCTGGCGCAAGTCTCGGTCAGCGACATGCTGATCGCCGGCATCGTGCCGGGCGTCATTCTCACGGTGATGTTCTGCCTCGTCATCGCGCTGATGGGGTACATGTACAACTACCCCCGCGCGGACTATCAGACGCCACGCCAGCGCGTCATGACGATCCTGCGGACCTCGCCGACGCTGCTGATCCCGATCGTCATCGTCGGCACCATTCTCGGTGGCCTCGCCAACGCCACGGAGTCTGCAGCCGTCGGCGCGGTCGCCGCAGCGCTCGTTGGAAAATACTGGACCAGGGAGTTCAAGTTCTCCCAGCTGCCGCAGATGATGCTGCGCAGCGCGATCTATTCGGCGATCGTGCTGTTCCTGGTCGCTGCCGCCGCCGTGTTCTCCTGGGTGCTGATCTTCGGCAAGGTGCCGCAGGAGACCGCCGGGTGGATCCAGTCCGCCGCCAAGGGCCCGATCAGCTTCATGCTGATCTGCAACGTCATCCTGCTGATCATCGGCACGGTCATCGACGGCATTCCCGGCCTGATCATGACGGTGCCGATCCTGCTGCCGGTCGCAACCGAGATCTATCACATCGACCCCCGGCAGTTCGGAGTCGTGGTGGTGATCAACCTCGTGCTCGGCCTTTTGTCGCCGCCGGTCGGGCTCTGCTTCTTCGTCGCGGCCGCCGTCACCGGCGCCAAGCCCGGCAAGATGTTCATGGTGACGCTGCCGTTCTTCGTCATCTCCTGCCTCCTGCTGGTGCTGCTCTCGCTCTACCCGTCGCTCTCGCTGATCCTCGTCAAATAGGCCCATCCGAAAGGAGCCCGACCATGCCGCTTTCACGCCGCCGCTTTCTCGCCGCCAGTGCCGCCGCCTCGGTGTTCGCGCCATCGCTGGCGCTCGCCCAGGCCAAGGAATTCCGCCTCGGCCTGATCACGCCGAACGGGCATTCCTGGAACAAGGCCGCGCTCAAATTCGGCGAGGATCTCAAGGCCGCGACCAACGGCCGTCTGACCGTGACCGTGTTCCACTCCGGCCAGCTCGGCAACGAAACCGCGATGATGCAGCAATTGCAGTCCGGCGCGCTCGACATGGGCTTCATCCAGGCCGCCGAGCTCGGCTCGCGCGTGCCGCACATCGCCGCGATCAATGCGCCCTACATCGTCCGCTCGACGCCTTCGGTCGCAAAGTTCGTGCGCCATCCAGCGGCGGTGAAGCTGTTCGACGTGCTGCCGCAGGAGACCGGGACCATCGGGCTCGGCTGGGGCATCACCGGCATGCGCGCCGTGTTCTCCTCCAAGGACCTGAATTCGCTCGCCGACATCAAGGGCATGAAGCTGCGCATCAATCCGACGCCGGTCTATCGCGATTTCTACTCCTCGCTGGGCGCAGCACCGACGCCGATCCCGACGCCGCAAGTGTTCGACGCCATGGCCAACGGCCAGGTCGACGGCCTCGAAGCCGATCTCGAGTTCTCCTGGAATCAGCGTTTCGACAAGGTGTCGAAGGTGATCCTGCAGATGAATGCCGTCTTCATGCCGATGGCCGCCGTCGTCTCGGGCCGCGTCTGGCAATCGCTCCCCGCCGCCGACCGCGAGCTGATCACCAAGACGATCAAGACGACGCTTGATGCGCAGATCGACGAGCTCGCCGGCAACGAGCCGGCGCTGATCGAGAGCTTCAAGAACGCGCCGATCCCGATCCGCCAGGTCGACGCCAAGGACACCGAGGCCGTCATCGCCGAGTTCGACAAGATTTGGCTGCCGAAAGCCCCCGTGCTCGCCGAGCTGCGCAAGGTCGGCGCGACGCTCTGACCTCGTCCACCTCCCTCACGTCAATGCCCGGCGGATCGAATGATCCGCCGGCACAATTTCAATCGGAGCCAAACAATGAGCCCACGCATCTCCTGGGAAGGGGTCTTCCCGGCCGTTACCACGCAATTCAACGACGACCTGTCGCTCAATATCGAGGCGACCGCCAAGGTCATGGACGGCCTGATCCGCGACGGCGTCTCCGGCCTGATCGTCTGCGGCTCGGTCGGCGAGAACACCTCGCTGGAGCGCAAGGAGAAGGTCGCGATCATGGAGGCGGCGAAGTCGGTCGCGGCCGGCCGCGTGCCCGTGCTGTGCGGCATCGCCGAATTCACCACGGCCTTCGCAGTCGAGACCGCCAAGGAAGCCGCACGTGTCGGCATCGACGGCGTGATGGTGATGCCGGCCCTGGTCTACTCCTCCAAGCCGCACGAGACCGCCGCGCATTTCCGCGCCGTCGCCAGCGCGACTGACCTGCCGGTAATGCTCTACAACAATCCGCCGATCTACAAGAACGACGTCACGCCGGACATCCTGGCCTCGCTCGCCGACGTCGAAACCGTCGTCTGCTTCAAGGATTCCTCCGGCGACACGCGCCGCTTCATCGACACCCGCAACATGGTCGGCGACCGCTTCGTGCTGTTCGCGGGCCTCGACGACGTCATCGTCGAGAGCGTCGCGATGGGTGCCGTGGGCTGGGTCTCCGGCATGTCGAACGCGTTCCCGCGCGAGGGCGAGACGCTGTTCCGTCTCGCCAAGGCCGGCCGCTTTGCCGAGGCGATGCCGCTCTACGAATGGTTCATGCCGCTCCTGCATCTCGATGCCCGCCCGGACCTCGTCCAGTGCATCAAGCTGTGCGAGCACATCATGGGCCGTGGCACCGCGCTGACCCGCCCGCCGCGCCTGGCGCTGCTGCCGCACGAGAAGGCCGAGGTCGAGACCATGATGGCCAAGGCGCTCAAGAACCGTCCGCGCCTGCCGGATGTCGGGCTGAAGGCGGCCTGACGAAAGCTCTCTCAGTCGTCATTGCGAGGAGCGCTTGCGACGAAGCAATCCAGGGTTGCTCCGCGGAGGGATTCTGGATTGCCTCGCGGAGCCTGTCATCGGGCCGCGCTCGCGCGGACCCGTTGGCTCGCAATGACGGAGAACTAGGAGACCGCTCGCCTCTTCTTCGCATTCAGCGCGGACGCCACGCGGCTTGCGGGCGGCTTGCCGAGCACGCCGCTCATCGCGTTGGTCGCCGCCAGCAGCCGGTCCATATCGACGCCGGTCCTGATGCCCATGCCCTTGAGCATGTAAACGACATCCTCGGTCGCGACGTTGCCAGTCGCGCCCGGCGCATAGGGACAGCCGCCGAGGCCGCCGGCGGCAGCGTCGACGACGCGGACGCCCTCCTCCATCCCGGCATAGAGATTGGCGAGCGCCTGCCCGTAGGTGTCGTGGAAATGCATCGCGAGCTTGCCGACGGGAATGTTGGCGCTGACCGCGCGCAGCATCTCTTTTGCCTTGCTGGGCGTACCGACGCCGATGGTGTCGCCGAGCGAGATCTCGTAGCAGCCGAGCTCGAACAGCGTGCTCGCGAGGTCGGCGACCGCCTTCGGCTTGATCTCGCCGTCGAACGGACAGCCCAGCACGCAGGAGATATAGCCGCGCACCTTGACGCCGTCCGCCTTGGCGCGCGCCAGCACAGGCTTGAACCGCCCGATGGACTCCGCAATCGTACAGTTGATGTTGGCGCGCGAGAAGCCTTCCGAGGCCGCCGCGAACACGGAGACGACTTTCGCGCCCGCGGCGCGTGCAGCGTCATAGCCCTTCTCGTTCGGCACCAGCACGTGGAATTCGGCGCCCTTCACATGCGCGACGCCGCGCAGCACGGCATCCGAGCTTGCCATCTGCGGGATCGCCTTGGGCGAGACGAAGGCGCCGACCTCGACCGTATCGAGGCCGGCCGCAACCAGCGCCTCGATGAAGGCGATGCGGGCCTCGACACTGACTGATGTCTTCTCGTTCTGGAGGCCATCGCGCGGCCCCATCTCGATGATGCGGACGGGATCGCTCATGTCACTCTCCTGCCGGCTCGACCACGGCGAGTTCGACGCCCTCCTGCACGATATCGCCGACCTTGCACTTGATGGACTTCAGCACACCCGCATAGGGCGCCCGCAGCGTCTGCTCCATCTTCATCACTTCGAGGGTCAGGATCGGCGCGCCCTTGTCGAGCTTGGCGCCTTCCTCGGCGAGCACGGCGACGACCGTGCCCGGCAAGGGTGCCGCGATCTTGTCTTCGCCGACATGCTCCTCGCTCTCGCCGCCGAACGGATCGACCCAGTGCAGGTCGAACCGGCCGTTGCGGGTGCGCAGATACAATTCATGGCCGTCGATCACGGCAGCGACGGACGATTTGACGCCGTCGAGCGTGAGATCGAAGCCACCGTCCTTCGCCGCGATCGTGAAGGCGAGCTCGCGTTCGCCGATCAGCAGCGTCGAGGGGCCACTGCCGTAGTTCAGCGAGATCTTCTGCTCCGGCCCATGACCAACACCATGCCCGACACGGAAGGCAAAGCTGCGCTGGCGTCGGCCGACCGGCTGCCAGCCGAAGGTCTGCCAGGGTGAATTTGCCTGCGCACGCGCGGCCTGCTGCTCCTCGTTGACGACAGCGGCCACCGCGGCGCAGAGCTCGAGCTCTCCGGGCGCCGGCGCAGCCTGCGTCAACACCGCCAGCTCGCGCTCGATGAAGCCGGTGTCGACCGCATTCGTCCACACCTTCGGATGCGTCATCAGTGCCGACAGGAACGGGATGTTGGTGACGATGCCGCGAACGTCGGTCTCTTCCAGCCCGCGGTTCAGCCGCTCGATCGCCACGTCCCGCGTCGGTCCCCAGGCGATCATCTTGGCCAGCATGGCGTCATAGTACGGCGAGACCGCATCGCCTTCGCGATAGCCGGCGTCGATGCGCAAGCCCCCGGTCTCCGCCGGCAGCCGCCAGGTCGAGATCCTGCCGACCGACGGCATGAAGTTCTTGGTCGGGTTCTCGGCATAGACGCGCGCTTCGACCGCATGGCCGTTGAGCCGGATCTGGTCTTGCTTGAGCGGCAGCGCCTCGCCGAAGGCGACCCGCAGCTGCCATTCGACGAGGTCGATCCCGGTGATCAGCTCGGTCACGGGATGCTCGACCTGCAGACGCGTGTTCATCTCGATGAAGAACACGTCCTTGCCGTCGGAGACGAACTCGATGGTGCCGGCGCCGACATAGTTGACCGCGCCCGCCGCCTTTCGGGCGGCGGCGCAGACCGTCTCGCGTTGCGCGGCGTTGAGCGTCGGCGACGGCGCCTCCTCGATCACCTTCTGGTGCCGGCGCTGCAACGTGCATTCGCGCTCGAACAGCGACAAGAGATTGCCGTGGCTGTCGCCGATCACTTGCACCTCGATATGCCGGGGATTGTCGACATACTTTTCGATCAGCATGCGATCATCGCCGAACGCGGCCAGGGCCTCGCGCTTGGCGCTGACGATCGCAACCCCGAGCTCGGCCGCCGAACGCACGATCCGCATGCCGCGGCCGCCACCGCCGGCGGAGGCCTTCACCAGGACGGGAAAGCCGATCTTCTCGGCCGCCTTCGACAGCGTCGCCTCGTCCTGGGCCTCACCATGATAGCCGGGCACCAACGGCACGCCGGCCTTCTCCATCAGCTCCTTGGAACCGGACTTCGAGCCCATTGCCGTCATCATCCCGGCGGTCGGGCCGACGAAGACGAGCCCCGCATCGAGGCAGGCCCGCGCAAACTCGGCATTCTCCGACAGGAAGCCGTAGCCGGGATGCACAGCTTCCGCGCCGGTCTTGCGCGCGGCCTCGATCAGCCGCTCGACGTTGAGGTAGCTGTCGCGCGCGCGTGCCGGCCCGAGCAGCACGGCTTCGTCGGCGAGCGCGACATGCATCGCGTCGCGGTCGGCCTCCGAATAGAGGGCGACCGTGCGCAGGCCCATGGCGCGTGCGGTGCGGATGACGCGGCAGGCGATCTCGCCGCGGTTGGCGATCAGGAGCGTGCGAAATGGCCGGTAGAGCTTCGAGCGGTCCATCACATCACATCCTGAACAGGCCGAATTTCGTCGGCTCGATCGGCGCATTCGACGACGCCGAGAGGCCGAGCCCGAGCACGAGGCGCGTGTCGGCCGGGTCGATGATGCCGTCGTCCCACAGACGCGCGGTCGCGTAATACGGGTGCCCCTGGCTCTCATATTGCGCGCGGATGGGCTCGCGGAATTTATCTTCCTCTTCCCTGGACCAGCTATCGCCCTTGGCCTCGATGTTGTCGCGCCGCACCTGGCTCAGCACCATCGAGGCCTGCTCGCCGCCCATCACCGAGATGCGCGCATTCGGCCACATCCAGAGGAAGCGCGGCGAGTAGGCGCGGCCGCACATGCCGTAATTGCCGGCGCCGTAGGAGCCGCCGATCACGACGGTGAATTTCGGCACCGAGGCGGTCGCAACTGCCGTGACCAGCTTGGCGCCGTCACGTGCGATGCCGCCAGCCTCGTATTTCTTGCCGACCATGAAGCCCGTGATGTTCTGCAGGAACACCAGCGGAATGCCGCGCTGGCAGCACAGCTCGATGAAATGCGCGCCCTTCAGCGAGCTCTCGCTGAACAGGATGCCGTTGTTGGCGATGATGCCGACAGGAAACCCCCAGATATGGGCGAAGCCGCACACCAGCGTCGTGCCGTAGAGTTTCTTGAACTCGTCGAACTCGGAGCCGTCGACGATGCGGGCGATGATGTCGCGCACGTCGAATGGCTTTCTGCCGTCCACGGGCACCACGCCATAAATCTCTTCAGCGGCAAACAGCGGCTCACGCGGCGGGTGCATGTTGAGGTTCGGCCGCGCGGAAGGCTTGAGCGTGCCGACGATGCGCCGGGCGATGCCGATCGCATGGGCATCGTTCTGAGCGTAATGATCGGTCACGCCCGATTGCCGCGAATGCACGTCTGCGCCACCGAGCTCCTCCGCGCTGACGACCTCGCCGGTCGCGGCCTTCACCAGCGGCGGGCCGCCGAGGAAGATGGTGCCCTGATTGCGCACGATGATGCTCTCGTCCGACATCGCGGGAACATAGGCGCCGCCGGCAGTGCAGGAGCCCATGACGATCGCGATCTGCGGAATGCCCTGCGAGGACATCTGCGCCTGGTTGTAGAAGATGCGGCCGAAATGCCGCTCGTCCGGGAAGATCTCGTCCTGGAGCGGCAGGAAGGCGCCGCCGGAATCGACCATGTAGACGCAGGGAAGATTGTTCTGTCGCGCGATATCCTGGGCGCGCAGATGCTTCTTCACCGTCATCGGATAATAGGTGCCGCCCTTGATGGTGGCATCGTTGGCGACGATCACGCATTCGCGCCCTGAAATGCGCCCGACCCCCGTGATGACGCTCGCCGAATGCACGTCGCCGCCATAGAGGCCGTAGGCCGCGAGCGGCGACAGCTCCAGGAACGAGGTGCCGGGATCGACCAAGAGATCGACGCGCTGGCGCGCCAGCATCTTGCCCCGCGCGGTGTGGCGGTTGCGCGAGGCCTCACCACCGCCGCCGGCGACCTGGCTCAGCTTCTCGCGCAAATCCGCGACGAGCGCGCGCATGGCCTCTGCGTTACGTGCAAAGTCTGACGAAGACGGATCGATGCTGGAATGGAGCGGCATGATGATTCCAATGAGGTGAACGTTAAGCCGTCTCGGCCATCAGCTCGCGGCCGATCAGCATGCGGCGCACCTCGGACGTACCGGCGCCGATCTCGTAGAGTTTCGCGTCGCGCCAGAGACGCCCCACGGGGAATTCGCTGGTGTAGCCGACCCCGCCGAGCGCCTGGATCGCCTCGCCCGCCATCCACGTCGCCTTCTCCGCCGAATAGAGGATCGCGGCCGCCGCATCCTTGCGCAGGGTGCGCGCGTGATCGGCGCGGTCGCAGGCGCGCCCCACCGCATAAACATAGGCGCGTGTGGCTTGCCAGGTCGAATACATGTCGGCGAGCTTGCCCTGCATCAGCTGGAAGTCGCCGATCGGCTGGCCGAACTGCTTGCGCTCGTGCATGTAGGGCACGACGGCATCCATGCAGGCCGCCATGATCCCGAGCGGGCCGCCCGAGAGCACCGCGCGCTCATAGTCGAGGCCGGACATCAGCACCTTGACGCCCTCGCCCACCTTGCCGAGCACGTTCTCCTCTGGCACCTCGCATTCGTCGAAGAACAGAGGATAGGTGTTGGAGCCGCGCATGCCGAGCTTGTCGAGATGTTGACCGTGGGTGAAGCCTTTAAAGCCCTTCTCGATCAGGAAGGCCGTCATGCCGCGCGGGCCCGCCTCCGGATCGGTCTTCGCATAGACGACGAGCACGTCGGCGTCGCCGCCATTGGTGATCCACATCTTCGAGCCGTTGAGCACGTAGCGGTCGCCGCGCTTGTCGGCGCGCAGCTTCATCGAGACGACGTCGGAGCCGGCACCGGGCTCGGACATCGCGAGCGCGCCGACATACTCGCCGGAAATCAGCTTGGGCAGATAGCGCTGCCGCTGCGCGTCGTTGCCATTGCGACGGATCTGGTTGACGCAGAGATTGGAATGGGCGCCGTAGGACAGCCCCACGGCAGCCGAGCCGCGCGAAATCTCCTCCATGGCGACAATATGGGCGAGGTAGCCCATGTTGGACCCGCCATATTGCTCCGGCGCGGTCATGCCGAGCAGGCCAAGGTCGCCAAGGCGCTTCCAGAGGTCTGCTGGGAACAGGTTGGCTTTCTCGATCTCCGTGGCGCGCGGGGTGATCTCCGCCTCCACGAAGGAGCGAACCGTGTCGCGCAGCAGGCTGATGTCTTCGCCTAGATCGAAATCGATGCTCGGAATGTTCAAGGCGATTCCTCCGTGTTTTGGGGTCCGAACCTAGCCCGGTCCGGGCCCTCTTGCAGTCGAAAAGGTTGCATTTTCCGCCAAACTTGGCGAGGATTTTCCTGAGGGAATTCCGATGCCGTTTCAAGCCGCCACCGCGGTCCCGCGCCGCGCCGTGACTCCCGCCGCCTTCGTCCGCGGCGTGGTCGCCGCCTATGAACGATACGGCCGCGATCCCGCGGAGGCGCTGAGCCGGGGTCAAGTCCCGCCGGACCTTCTTAATTCTCCGGATGGGAGGGTCACCGCGGCCCAGTTCGAGGCGCTGGCAGGCCACGCCATGCGCGAGCTCGACGACGAGGCGCTCGGCTGGTTTTCCCGCCGGCTGCCCTGGGGCACCTAT
This sequence comes from Bradyrhizobium sp. STM 3561, assembly GCF_045571455.1. Taxonomy (NCBI): domain Bacteria; kingdom Pseudomonadati; phylum Pseudomonadota; class Alphaproteobacteria; order Hyphomicrobiales; family Nitrobacteraceae; genus Bradyrhizobium; species Bradyrhizobium sp. STM 3561. The sequence goes on along the minus strand of NZ_CP120695.1, from coordinate 2,766,087 downwards.
GGCATGCTGTGCCGCGCCTCCATCACCGCGCCGACGCTGGAGGTCGCGCTGAAGCGCTGGTGCAGGCATCACCGCCTGGTCACCGATGACGTGCTGCTCGATCTCGAGGTTGGCGAAGAGACCGCAATCGTTTCGATCCGTGAGCTGCGCGACCTCGGGCCGTTGCGCGAGTTCTGCCTGGTCACCCTTTTCCGCTACGTGCTCGGCTTCTCGTGTTGGGCCGTCGACTCCCAGATCGCGCTCCGCGCGGCTGAATTCCCCTACCCCGAGCCCGGCCACGTCTCGGTCTATCCGACCATCTTTTGCAGGAACGTCCGCTTCGACGCGGCCCATGCCCGCATCGTCTTCGACAAGCACTATCTATCGCTGCCGCTCACGCGCAGCGCCACCGATCTCGACAACATGCTCGAGGGCGCGCTCAGGCTGACCGTGCTGCCCTACCGGCGGGACCGGCTGCTGGTCGAGCGTGTCCGCCGCGTGCTGCGCAATGCGCGTGGACGGATCCTCGGCGCCGAGGACGTGGCGAGCGAGCTCGCGCTCTCCACCCGCACCATGCATCGCCGCCTGCGCGAGGAGTCCACCTCGCTGCGCGACCTCAAGGAAGAAGCAAAATTCGAACTGGCAAAACAGGAGCTGATGCGCGGCCGCACCCCGATCAAGCGCATCGCGGAGATCGCCGGCTTCCGCAACGAGAAGAGTTTTTCGCGCGCCTTCCGGAGCTGGACCGGCACAAGCCCGCGCGAATTTCGCGGCCGGTATCGGTGAGGCGCGCAGGCGCGCGACGTCAAAAAGTTGCGGCCCCCGCGATGCCTCGGAGGCCGCGACATTTCAGGGCTCGACAAGATTTCAGGCGTCAGTTCGAATTGGTCTGCCCACCCGACCGAAGCTTGCGCGACTGAGTCTGCTTCGGCTGCAAGGCGAACGCGTCGTTCGAGGTCTTGGAGGCGCCGCTCTGCGAGCAGATGCCGCCGATGCCGCCGGCCGCTGCCCGGCATGCTTCCATCGTCGGATAGCCGCAGCCATGCGCCGCCTGAGCACCGTTGGTGATGCAGTATTCTTCGGCCTGTGCTGCGGGGGCGGTCATCATGAGAAACGCAGATGCAAACAGCGTCGCGGCCGATGCGACGAACGCCCTCGAAATCGATGTCATGGTGTCTTTTCCTGCTTCAGGGTCCCACAAAAAAGTCCTCGGCATGCCAGGCACGCGGAGGTTCACGCCTTGGATCTAGGCCGGCCCAGGGACCCGACAATCACGGCTCAGCGCATTGCAGGGCTTCGCAAATCACATGTCACAGTTAGGTGACTAACTCATGCACAATAATTCGGATTGCGTGAAATGCCGAGCGGTCCGTACGGATGTCTCGAGATCCCTATCCCGCCGGCGCCGCCACCGCGACTTCCTGCAACGGCAGCGGCACATCCTTCGCGACGCCCAGCACGGGGAAGCTGCGGACGTTCTTCACGTTCGGCATCGCGGCGAAATGCAGGAGCTGCTGGCGCATGCTCTCGACGCTGGGCGCGACGCATTTCAAGAGATAGTCGGTGTCGCCCGAAATCCGCCAGCACTGCTGGATGCGCGGGATCGCGGCGATCGAGCTCTCGAACGTCTCCAGCACCGGCTGGGCCTGACTGCCGAGCTGGATCGAGACGAACGACACCACCTCATAGCCGAGCAACCGCTCGTCGATGACGGCGCGCACCGCCCGGATGACGCCCCGGCTGAACAGCGATTTCAGCCGCCGCAGGCAGTTCGGCGCCGACACGCCGACCCGCAGTGCCAGCTCGTTGTTGCGCACCCGCCCGTCCTGCTGCAGTTCGGATAGTATCTTCAGATCGACGCCGTCGAGCTGGTCACGCCCCGCCATACCCCGCCTCGCCATGAGCTCGTCATGGCCCCAGCGAAGCACGCAGCGGAATTGATGCCAAGGGGTGCTGGCCACCGATGTGACGTTGTCACGTACGGGCGGAATGCCTCTCCGCCATCAAGCCGGGCTTGTCCCGCCGGCGGCCGCCCGCCCCTCAATGCGTCCAGGGCTCGCCGCGACGGAACGAGAAATTGTCGGCATAGGCAACCGGCCGGCGGATCGACTCCTGCGGCTCGACCACCTGGTAGGCGATGCCCTTGCGCTCGCAATAGGCGATAGCCTCTTCCTTGGAGTGGAAGCGCAGCGTGATCTGCTGCTTCATGTCGCTCGACGAGGTCCAACCCATCAGCGGCTCGACCGAGCGCGGCTGCTCCGGCTCATAGTCGAGCTGCCATTCCTTCGTCTTCGACCGGCCGGATTGCATCGCGTTCTTGGCGGGCTTGAAAATGCGTGCGGTCATGGCTGGTCCGGGCCTCTTCGTCTTTTCGTTCGATTTCGATGCGTCACGGTGGCAGTTGGTGGAAATCTCGGGGATAGTATAGAGACACCGATCGGGAACTGATCGGTGATTCCGGCTCCCCGGCACCCTCACCAACGGTATAGTCATTATGCTGCACCGTGACAATTGCGTACCCGCCTCCGGCGCCGGCATCCCGCCCGGCGGCACCGCCTCGCCGACACCAGCGTATCCGTCCCCTTCGAAAGCTCCCGTCGCATGGCCTTCCTGAACATCAACGCCACGCTCCCTGAAAAGGGCCGTGATCTCAGGCTCGACCTGTTTCGCGGTGTCGCGAACTGGGCGATCTTTCTCGACCATATCCCCGACAATGTCGTGAACTGGATCACGACCCGCAACTACGGCTTTTCCGACGCGGCCGATCTGTTCGTCTTCATCTCCGGCTATACCGCCTCCTTCGTCTACGCGCGGATGATGCTGGAGCGCGGCTTCGTCGTCGGCGCCACGCGGCTGACCAAGCGGGTCTGGCAGCTTTATGTCGCCCACATCATCCTGTTCGTGATCTACATCGCCTCGATCAGCTATCTCGCGCTGCGCTTCGGCGATTCCGAGATGATCAACGAGTTCAACGTCGCCGGCCTCGTCGACAATGCCACCGAGACGCTGCGCCAGGGCCTGTTCCTGCGCTTCAAGCCGCTCAATCTCGACGTGCTGCCGCTCTACATCGTGCTGATGGGCCTGTTTCCGCCGGTGCTGTGGTTCATGCTGCGCAAGCCCGACCTGACGATGGCGCTGTCGATCGTGCTGTGGCTCGCCGCGCGCCACTTCGGCTGGAATCTGAACGCCTATCCGGCCGGCCAGTGGTACTTCAACCCCTATTGCTGGCAGGTGCTGTTCGTGTTCGGCGCCTGGTGCGCGATGGGCGGGGCCCGGCGCTCGATGGCGCTGATCAATTCGCCAATCACCCTGTGGGCCTGCCTCGGCTATCTCTTGTTCGCGCTGGTCATGACCATGGCCGGCCGCTTCCCCGCTCTTGGCGGCATGCTCCCGGAATGGCTGTTCGCGGCCTTCAACCCCAACGACAAGACCAATCTTGCACCGTACCGCTTCCTCCATTTCGTGGTGATCGTGATCCTGGTGATCCGCTTCGTGCCGAAGGAGTGGCCGGGACTGGAGTGGAGGGTGTTCGACCCCTTGATCGTGTGCGGCCAGCAGTCGCTCGCCGTGTTCTGCGTCGGCGTGTTCCTGTCCTTCGTCGGCCATTTCGAGCTGTCGATGAGTTCGGGCTCGCTGCTCGCGCAGATTTTCGTCAGCATCGCCGGGATCGCGATCATGACGACGGTGGCCTATTACATCTCGTGGTCGAAGAAGCAGGACAAGCCGCTGAAGCCGCCACCGGCCAAGCCGGCCGCAGAGGCGAAGGCGGCCTGAGAGAGGCGGCCCCTACGCCGCCTCTTCGCCGTCGAACTCCGTGAATTTCTTGTAGATCCATTCGCGGCCGTCGTGGCGGCGCCAGACCTTGCCGACAACGAACTGCCCATTGATGGAGCGGCGCGGCACGATCACGGTCCAGAGGTGCCAGATCTCCGTCCAGCTCGACTGCGGGCCGACGGTCTTGAGGTCAAGATCAAAAGACATGGGACAGAACTCGCTGGCGCAGAACTCAACTGATACGCGCGCTGCGACGAACCATGATCTGTGGTCGCACAGAAGGGCGGCCCATCGCGAGCCGGGTCCGAGCTGATAACAGCCACCCAAGCGGCCGCAACAGCCGCTCGCCTTTAACCTAACCGATCAACCTTACTTCTTGGGATGGATCGGCGCGATCGGTTGAAAGCCGGCGCCGGCTTTTCTAGAATATACGTGATTTGAGAACGAGCGCGCTATTTCAGCGCACGGTGATTTTCGAGCTGACGTCGGGCTTTGCCAGCAATCGGACGTTTGCAAAAAAAGTTGATTTGCGGGGAACAACGACAATGAAATTGCAATGTGCACGCCTGCGCCTCGCGTTGCGAATGGCGCCCGCGCCGATCGTGAGAACGCCGTCACAGGAGCCGCCGCAAGCCGCCAACGACAACCAGGCGGTCTGGTCCTTCGTCCCGTTTCCGCCCGGCTGGCACGCGTCGAGCTGACCAGCGCGGCCGGAAAAGCGCAACGCCGCGCAAGCGGAATATCATCGCTTGGCGGCGTCCGTTTAGACATTGGGCGCTGAAATCCCCAATGCAGATATGTCTATGGCGACGCGCAAAGGTTCGATGCGGCTTTGCTGATGCCGCGCGAAGCGGACGGCAGGACGTGAAAAATCCCGGGCGGGCGCCTTTCTGGCCCTCACCTCGCAACCTATCCCCGAGATACGAGTTGCCACTTTTTCCCGCATGCCCAAATCCACTCGAGCCGGAGCGCGGCCGTGAATTTTCGCGAACCAGCAGAGATCCATCACCAGCAACCCACAAGTGGGAGCGAGGCGGTGGGTCAGATCGAGATCCAGGAGAATGTGACCGACACGCCGGAGGCTGGAAGCTCCCTGTTCGCCATCTGCGGGATAGGCGTGGCCGGATTGGTGATGCTGGGGTGGATCTGCGCTCTCGCCTGGATCGCCTGGCGCATCGTCGGTTGGATGCTGTCTTGAGGATGTGCGCCTCCGAGGAACGGACGTGGCGCTCAACCTAGGGACTGGTCGGGGCAGCTGGATTCGAACCAACGACCTGCAGTACCCAAAACATACCAGCTATTCCCTCACCTACCCTCAGCCCCCCTCACGCGCCCTAACGTCGCGAGGAAAACCGGCCACGCCATAACCATCCGGTATCAGGCGCCTGCTGTGATTGGCACCGCGGTGCTTCCCCCGTGCTTCCCGGAGGGCAAATGAGCGGTCAAACCATCACGAAGAGCCTGGTTGACGGCCTGGAAAAGCAGGCGTCCGAATACACGGTATGGGACGCGAAGCTTCCCGGGTTTGGGGTGCGCGTCCGCCCCACCGGGGCCAAGTCGTTCATTATTGTCTACCGGGCGGGAACCGGCCGTACGGCGCCGGTCCGGCGCTACACCGTGGCTGCAGTCGGCAAGCTGGCGCCAGAGGCAGCTCGCACACAAGCCAAGATCCTGCTGGGGAACATTGCCAATGGCGCTGACCCCGCCGCGGAGAAGCGAGCGAATCGGCCCAAGCGCGACCGGTTGACTTTCGACGAGCTCGCCCAGCTCTACCTTGACCAATATGCCAAGGTGCGGAAATCGAGCTGGAAGAACGATGAGGGCTACCTGAAGAAGCCCCGGGCCAAGTGGAAGCGCCGAATCGCCTCCGAAATCACTGATGACGACGTCGCCGAATTGCTCGAGGAGATCGGCGCCACCGCGCCAGTCGGCGCTAACCGGACGCAATCGATCCTGCACACCCTATTTTCCTGGGCTAAGGAGCCGGGGCGGAAGCATGTATCGATCAACCCGGTAGCCGACATGCGCCGGCGCTACCAAGAAACTGCCCGTGAACGCGTCCTCAATGATGAGGAGATCCGGACCTTGTGGTGGGGCCTGGATGATCCGGAGTTGCCGGCCGGACGTGCGGTCGCCCTCGCCCTCCGCTTCATCTTGGCCACCATGGTCCGGCCTGGCCAGTCTGCGGGCTTGCTCATTCCGGAACTGGTTGGATTCACAGGCGAGGATCCGCAGTACCACATCCCAAAACATCGGGTAAAGAAGCGTCGGGAAGTGATTGTCCCGTTGAATGCATTGGCGGTCGCCATCATCCGAGAGGCAATCACGCGGGACGATCAAGGGGCCGTTTTCTGTTCCTGGTCGACCCAGGCGGAGACGGGCATCGATGAAGGAGCAAACAGCACCCGTACAGAACCACAGCAGCAACCACTATTGCCGATCACCCGAGACTCGTTGTCCGCAGCCTTGAACGGCCGGCCGGGCAAAGGCAAACGACCGGCGCGCAAGGGCATCCGAGAGCATCTCGGCCTAGCCCACTTCACACCGCACGATCTCAGGCGCACTGCCGCAACGATCGCACGCCGCGGGGGCGCCAAACGCGAGGACGTTAAGGCGCTGCTTGACCACCTGGAGGGCGATGTCACGGCCACCTACGACAAGTACGACATGCTGCCGGAGAAGCGACGGGTTACGGAAATCCTTGAGGCCGAGCTCCGCAAGATCGTGGGCGTCAAACCCAATTTTTCTAGGCCTGAAATCGTCTTTGATCGTGACAATGTCGTCCCCATCGAGGAGCAGCAAATCGCTGTAGCCAGCTAAATCCAGCGGGGCGCAGCAATTCAGGTGCCGCAGATAACGACGGCAGCAGGCTATTGCGTGTTGCCGTTGACTTCCTGACAATCTGGGATAGCATTTTAGTGTTCAAGCCAAGGTGTCGCGCTTCGGGCAGCGCGTTGTTTCTCTCGTTCCTTGGATAGACGGCTTGAACCGCGGCAACCGCCCTCATCCAAGGAACATGCCATGTCTCAATTTCTCACCACAGTTGAAGCCGCTCGCCACGTTCGCTTGTCCAAAGCGACGCTTGAACGTCTGCGTGTCAAGGGCGGTGGACCCGAGTTTCTCAACCCCGTCCCCGGGCGCGTGTTGTACGACGTCGTCGATTTGGATGCCTGGATGTGGAGCCGTCGGCGCAAATCAACGTCGGAAGCCGCGGCCGCCTGATACTTCGCGCGCACGCGCGTATCCCACCGGCCATGCATTTCACAACACCAGACAATGAGGGCCGAAACAGTCACGTCCCCGCGTCGGGCGCCAAACAAATGGCCCCGCCGACTTGCCGGTCGAACGGGGCCAGAAACTGAAAACCTGAGAAATGGATACCACAACCGTCGTTGACAATCAACGAACCGCGCTTGGCCTTGCCGAGCTTGGGTTCGACGTTTTTCCGTTACTGCCTAATCAAAAAACGCCAGCGCTGCGTGAAAACTGGAAGGATGTTGCAAGTCGCGATCCCGCCCGCATCAAGCGGCATTGGTCTGGAGAAAATCGCGCGCGAAACATTGGTATTCGCACCGGTATGCCCTTCCAGGACGGCTTCCTCGTTGTCATCGATATCGACACTAAGGATGGAAAGCCGGGGATGCAGTCGATCGCCGAGCTCGAGGAACAGCTCGGCAAACTACCCGCGACGACAACTTTCCGGACGGCCTCTGGTGGCGAGCACCGCTACTTTGTCGCGCCATGGCCGCTTGGAAACAGCAACTCGAAGCTGGGACCCGGCATCGACGTTAAAGGTGTCGGCGGCTATGTCGTCGGTTGCGGCAGCACAGTCGACGGAAAAGCATACGATCTAGCGAACCAGGAAGGAATCGCGGAACTCCCAGAGGGCTGGGCCGCAGCTTGCGGCCGCCCTCGCGAGCGTTCAGCAATTGACCGGGACATCCCTTTGGTCGAATTGGATGCCCCCTTCAACATCGAACGCGCGATTGCTTATCTCGCCGGCGGCGCGCCCTCGCACGGTACCTACATCGTGGCCTGCCACGTTCGCGGTCTTGGCATCAGCCAGGAGAAGTGCCTGGAGCTGATCGTCGAACATTGGCCGGGCGCCGACGGCAAAAGTTACGACCATATCGAGACACGGGTTCGAAATGCCTACACTTACGCGCAGGATCCCGCCGGTATCGCGTGCGCCGAGGCGGAATTTGAGGCCGTCGACATCGCCGCGCGTCCACCACCCGCCGGAAATTGGGACGAACCGGCCGACCTTTGGAAGCAGGAGAGGCCGCCTGGCAATATGCTTGAAGGGATCGTCCCGCCGTTCCTGAATGCGTTCGGGAAAGATCGGGCGCGATCGCTCGGGGTCAATTCCGACGCAGTCACGGCCGCCGCCGTCGCGGTCGTAGGTTCTTTGATCCCGGCCAGCAACCGGTTGCAAATGTTCCAGAACCGAAGCTCGTGGTCCGTGCTGTGCGTGCTTTGGACTGCGCTCGTCGGTGATCCCGGGTCAGCCAAGTCCGCTGCCGTGAAGGCGGCTCTTGCTTTCGCGAATCCCGTCAACAAAGCCTGGTCGGCGGCATTCGCCAAGGAGATGGCCGACTACGACCGGGCAGAGCTCGCCTTTTCGGCTAGAACCTCAAAGAAGAAAAAGCCAGAGGAGCCTGCTGAGCCGGACGGACATCCGGCAGACGTCATGGTGAAGCCGACCACACCCAAGTCGCGCTCCAAAATCTCGAACGACAGCACCACCGAGGCGATCGTAACGCGCCTGGCCGAAACGCCCGAAATAGCTCCGCTGATCCAATATTCTGATGAGCTCTCCGGATGGCTTGGTGGCATGGACGCCTATCGGGCGAAGGGCTCCAAGGACAGGGCGCTTTGGCTCGAGGCGAAAGAAGGCGCCCCTTACCGCGTCGATCGCCAGGGCCGAGGATCAGTGGAAGCACCCAACCTGGCTGTCTCAATCATCGGAGGCATCCAGGACGATCTTATCGCGCGACTGGCTCCCGATCTCGAGACCGACGGACTGTTGCAACGTTTCGCCCTGATCGCCATCCGACAGCTGGGGCTTGGCGAGGACAATGCCGAAGATCCGGCCATTGAGGCCGCCATCCCACGCGTGGCCTTGGCACTCGCCGGACTCGGCGAGGCAACCTATCGCTTCGCCCCTGCGGCTGCAGAGGAGCTGTGGGCGATCAAGGCGTTCAAGGCGCGAGAGATGGCTCGTCCTGACATCCCCTCGGGACTGAAGACCTGGTTGGCAAAGACGGACGCAGAATTCGGCCGGTATGCCCTCGCCTTCCACCTGATCGACTGGGCCATCGTCGCTGAAGCAATCGAACTACCTCCGGACAATCTGATCTCAGCTGCAACGGCCAGGAGGGCACGGCGCTACGTCGAGGAGTTTCTCTACGCTCACGCGCTGTTCATCCACACCACAGTGCTAGAGGGCGCCGGTCACGACCACGAGGCGCGATGGGTCGCCGGCTACATTCTCACTCGAAACCTCAAGCGGCTTTCAGCCAGGGAGGTGAAAAGGGCTCGGCCGCGCAGCCTCGGCAAAAATCCCAAACAACTGATGGCGGTGATGGGCCAGCTTGAAACCGACGGTTGGGTCCACATGGTGACCTCGGATCCCGCCAGCTGGCGGATCAATCCCGCCGTCCACGACGGGCGTTTCGAGGACATCCGGCGGGCCGAAACTGAACGTCGCGACGCCGTCCGCGGTGAAATCGCAGTCGCCGCCGCAAGTCGGCGGGCGGCAAAGGGAGGCGCGGCATGATCTTTTGGTCCCGTCAGCGCTGTCAGCGGGTGTCAACGCTGTCAGCGCACATGCTTCCGGATTTGGGGCCCCATACCGCGAACGGCGGATACCCCGCCGCGCTGACAAGCGCTGACACCGCTGACGGGAATAGCGCTTCAAAGCGCCCGCCAGGGGTGGGGGTGTCAGCGGTGTCACTTGCGCGCGCGGATACACCAAGGCTTTTTACCCCCTCCTCCCTCTATTTCTCCCCGAGCCCGTGTAGGCGGAATCCGCTGACAGCGCTGACACCCCCACCGCTGGCCCACTCACCGCAGCCGAGCTGCTAGCGCCCGCTTTTGCGTCCACCCTCGTCGCCGACATGCGCCCACAATTCAGGAAGGCCCCAATGAACCGCTTCGCTCCTGGCCGCATCTTCAAGTCTCGAGGCCGGCCGTATCAGATTGTGGGTCCCAAGGATCACTGGTGCCAGAACGGCCGCTACGTCGAGATGATCCGCTATCAATCGGTCTGCGCCGAGCCCGGTTGCAAGCGCACGTTTATGGCGCTCACGACCAAAACGCGCATTCGCAAAGGACAGCTGAACAAGCGGTGCGAGCTCCACCATGCCCCGGGCGTTCCGATCCCGGTCACGAAGGCAAAGAAGGTCAAGCAGGTCCGTAAGAAGCGACCGAAGAACCGGTTGAAGAAGCCGACGCCGGCGGCCCGCCTGGCGGCCCGTCGGGAGCGTGCGGTCCAGCGGGCCCTTGTCGCTATGCAACGCGTCCAGCGGCCCTCCTATCTGGACTGAGCGGCCTTCTGGCGGGCTTGCAGGGACCTTCCAGCTACGGCAATCTGGCGTTGAGCCCCAGAACGGAGGTTTCGATGCCCCGCGGTCAGTTCTACACGGTGTTCACCCTAGGATTTGCCAGCGCAATCGGGTTGCTCGGAGTGATCGCAGCAATCGCCATGCTGTGGTGGCCGAATGCTGCCGATTGGACCGCCGCAGCGTTTGGTGCGCCCGGCAAGCCCCTCACCTGGCTTACCCCCGGCGTTTTCTCGGCCCTTGCTGCCGGCTTAGCGTTATCCGTCGCCTATTGGATAGTTCACATACAGCAAACGATCGTTCGTTGGTCCGGAGATCGCCTCATCGCAAAGCTAAACCGTCAATACAACGTGATCGCCCAGCTTCAAGGGCGTGAGTACGCCGACGAGTTCATGAGACTGCAGGCGCAAACCATGATCGAAGAGAGTGAAGGCAAACCGTTCAATCTCTTTGGACGCGAGAAGATGCTGCATGCTGCGGCTGCCGCCGGCGTCAGAACTCAGCCAAAAGGAAACTGGCAGTGAAGCTCGAAATGGAAAGCTTGGCCATTTGTGCCGCAACTGAGCAAGAGTGGCCATGATCGCGATCGACCAGGTTGAACGCGACCGGCGGCGGGACGCCACGCAGGCGCACGTCGAGCGATTGGAGCGGCTAGTCGATGAGGTGCGCGAGGTGCTGCGTCGGCCGGGAAGCGAAAAAGAGAAAGTGGCGTTCCTGCGCGAGGTGCTCGCCTGCCAGGGTTATCGCGTTTAGAGCGCGTGGGTCAGATAGCCCCCGCGACCAAAAAGTCATCTCATCGAGCCTGCCAGCCGGAAAGTACCCCGGACCCTGCATGATCGGAACGAACAGCCAGCCTCGGTCGACGAAGTCGCCCCTCTCAAACCGCCAAAACGAACAAAATCGACAATCGTGATCGATTGATTCGGAGTGCCTCGCCCCCGCCCGCCGAGTTTTGCGATAGCTCCCGACCCGACAAATGCGGACACGCTCGCTACGAAGTCTTCAAATTGCAGGCTGAGTGCACAATGTCGACAAAGACGACAAACTCTCACATTTGACCGAGCTCAGTTTCGGTGATCCCAAACGCATGCTGGGGCTCACGGAGAGCAAGGCATGCGCAATGAGCTGGAAGACCTCGACACCACAACGCTGTTCGCAGACGACCATCAACTCCCGCCACATCCGTCGGCCGCCGCCGCCGACCAACAGCCTGGGGACCCGCCGGCGACGGCGCGGCCTGAAGCGCCGCACGATGTCTCGCCCGAAATCAAGAAGGCGATGCTGGCCGCGGCCTATGCCGAACAAATGATCGAGCGTCTTGCTGCTCTTCGGAACGAAGAGGTCATCAAGTACACCGGCGTTTCACGGAGTGAACTAGGCCTGCGGGTTTGGAACGCGCCGCTGGCAGAGGTCGCAGGTCGCCTCGGGCTGAAGAAGCATGTGCTCATGCGCATCTGCAAACTTTTCGAAGTGCCGACACCGCCTAAGGGCTACTTCAACACGAGCTTTGCCCACCGCCCGATCAGATTGACGCGCGTTGCCGCCGGGGGCGGAGCGCGATGATCACCGCTCCTCGCCTTTGCGAAGCGAGCGAGGTCCTCGAGCGGCTCAAGCTTAAGGCGTACGAGCTCGAGGAGCTCCTCAACGTCGGCATCGTAGCGCCAGTCGCCGGGACCGGCGAGCCGCGGTACTGCGCTGAGACGATCGACCGGCTAGCCTCTCGGGAGCAACGTACCCGGCTCTCTGACGTCCTGTGGTGGGACTTCGACCTCCAACAGCCGGCCTACATGCCAGCCGGTGCCCCCTGGGCCCGCTCAGTCGACCTGCCTTTCTATCCGTTCGACGATCAAGAGCAGCAATCCTGGGCCCGCCGGTGTTACAAGCTGAAGAAGGCGTGCGCGCCGTTTCCATATCCCTACCCCGAGCGCCTGGCGCGTTACCGATCAAGGATGGAAGACCGGGCGACCAAGGCATTCGAGCGGAAGCATGGGATCAAACGGCCCTCGAGGACCCGCGGTATCGATGTCAGCATTCGCGGCACGCAGGTCAAGATAAGCAGAGCGAAGCTCCGCGACCTCGTGTGGAGCAAAACCATGATTCGCGCGGGCGCCGACCTCGGCATCACCGAGACAGCACTGCGCGGCCTCTGCAAGCGCTACATGATCCCAATACCGACGCGCGGGCACTTCAACCGCAAGGATCCGAAGAAGCGGCCCCCGAAGCCGAAGCTGCCGCCACTCCTTTCGTCGAGAGACAAGGACGATTGATGCTTCGTCGCGGCGGAAAGGGGTGTCCGCCCTACCTAATTGAAAATATTAATATTTAGGCGACTTCTGATTTTCTCCACGACCTACCCCCCGTCGGCGCCGGAACGTATGGGTTGGTAGCCGTTGACCCGTAGAAACTCCCGCTCCGCGCTAAGCCAGAAATCCAAGTCCCTGCCCTCCGGCCGCCCTGCGGTCTGCCACAAATCGTACGCCCGTCTTCTTATCACTTCTTCGCGGGCTGCCGCTTGCAGCCCGCGTAACCTCTCGCCGATCTCGTGGGCGAACGCCTGAAGGCGCTGCACGGTCTCTCTATCGGTTATGCGCCGCATGGCCCGATGCGCCAAGTCGAGCTGATGCTCAAGGTGCTGAAGTTCGGGCAGATAATCCATAACGCACTCCGCACAGTCAGCACGCAGTTTGCTTATCCTTTTGAACACTTCCCGGTCGGAACGATTTCGACGTGGAGCGGCATTCTATTGCGAACCAAACACGAGCCGCCGTGAGCGGTTCCAGATCTCCAAAGCACGCCGGGCCGACTACCCCAGAGCTTGGGGTTGCCCGCGTTAACTTCGAAGGCCAAGGGACTGCCGCATGCGAGCGTCGCCGTGGTTAACCCTGGCAGGACAGTCGTTCACAAGACCATTTGACCGCTATCCCTGGCCGTTCCACACTGGGCCCCAGGGAGCCAAGCAAATGGACTGGAAAAGAGAACTGGAAGCGCTCGTTCGCGAAGCTGCCGACCTTGTCGAACGCACAGCCACGAACCGGCAAGGGCCCGTAGAGCAGTCAAAGGTCATGATTGCACCGGCGAAGCCCGCTCTGGCGGAAGCACCCTCCTCGACAGCCGCTCCCCTGAGTTGCGACACCTCTGAGCGGGAGCACATCGCTAAGCGCGTTCAAAACTTCAGAGCGCATCAAGAGCGGGTTCGCCGTGAGCGTGAAGACTTTTATTCCCGCACGATGCAGCGGGCTCGCACCCTTGCCGGGGGACGTTCCGAAAACAGCACGAGCGAGCCACGCTAAATCATGCGGCCTCTATTCGTTATCGTGGCTTTGTCGTTCGCTCCCGCCGCTTACGCGCAAGAGATATCTGCCGTCTGCAAGTACGAATACACGGTTCATGATCAAGGCCAGAAGAGCGGAACGACAGGCGAGTTTTCCCTGAAAGCAACGTACATGTTGCCCGTGGGACAACCGCTAAATGTGCAGGTGCGAACCACGAAGGCTCCCTGCTATGAGTTCTTAGCTAACGGCGACGATATGCAGATATCTGGCACGTGCTCGCGTGCCGCTCAGAACATGAAAATGGTGTACGTCTACAAAATCGACCGCATGTCGGGCGCGTTTGAGGAGCACTTCTCCATCAACGATAAGACCGGAATTGTGCACTACGGCCACTGCTTGCCTGCGAAGCCGCTGCTTTGAGCTTCGATAGTCGTCCGTTAAGAAGCCGATTGCAGCGGTGAGCGGTCGCTGATGGCTGCGATGAGGGTGGCCAGGAAGAGGCACCAAAGAACCCTCAGCCAGGCGAGGATGCGGCGGAAGTTGTGACCGACGGCAGAGAGGATGACGTTGGCGGCATCGCCGGCGCGGCCTTTGAGGTAGCAGCGGCCGAGGTGACCATCGGCCTTCAGGTGTCCGATGACGGGTTCGATGGCGGAGCGGCGGCGCAGCTCGCGCTTGATGATACCGAAGACGCCGCGCTTCTGGCCGGAGATGAAGACACGGCGCGGGTTCTGCGCGTCATGGCCGCGGTATCCCTTGTCGACATAGGCCCGCTCGATCGGACAGCCGGTGAGTGTCTCGGTGCGGTCGATGACGTCCCGCAGGGTGTGACCGTCGTACGGGTTATCGGGTAGCGCCCTGGCGTGCAGCACGAACAGGCCGCCGGGAGCACGGCGGTTGTTGGTGACGATGGAGGCTTTGACACCGAACTCGTAAGGCGCGGCTGCTTTGCCCTTGCCGATGCACTCGACCTCCGGAGCATGGAAGGAATACAGCTTCCAGCCGCGCTGGCGCTGCTGCTGCGAGCGGATCTGCGCGGCCCGGCTGAGCGGCAGGGCGAAGGCGTTCTCGAGCACAGCTCGACCTTCGATCTTGCGGCCGATATCGCGGATGATCCGGCCCAGCCGGCTGCGCAGGATGCGCAACTGCCGCTGATGCCGTTTGAATTGCTTGGCATGGGCGTAGCGGGAAGCCATCATGGCCGCGGTCTTGGCGACGCGAAGATAGGACTGCCGCAGCCTGATCCCGTGCTTCCTCGCCAGACGGTTGAGCCCTTGATCGCCGCGTGCAGCAGCTTGGCATCGGTCGGGAAGGTGATGGCCTTTGGCTGCACCGTGGTATCGACTGTGACCCGCTTGAGGTCTTGGCCGCGTAACGCGCCGGCCTCGTGCGCCACCCGCAGGCTCTCGGCCAGCAGCAGTTCCAGCTTGTCGCCGAGCCGCTTGCGCCAGTGGCTCAGGTCCGAGCGCTCGTGCGGGAAGGCGTGCTGGAAGAACTCTTCGCCGGTGAAGTACTGGAAATATGGGTCGTGGACCCAGCGCTCGCAGACCCCCTCATCGGACAGGCCGTAAATGTGCTTGAGCAGCAGCAGCCCGATCACGAAGCGGGTCGCGATGCCGGGCCGGCCGTTCTCGCTGTAGAGCGGCGCGATCTCGCCGTCGATCCAGTCCCAATCGACCTTGCCAGCGAGCTGAACCAGCTCGTGCTTCATGTTGATGATCTGGTCCAGCCTGGCCCGGAACAGATCGCCCGATCCCGTCGTCCTGTGCTTCTTCGGTCGCATCGCCACCTCCGATGCGGCCACCGAATCATGTCTGGCGATTCGACGGAATCCTGAAAATGAAATTGCAAGGTTCCGATGCCCGAAGCATCAAAACCCTGCAATCCTAAAACACCCCGCAACCACAAATGCGATTCCAGCTCAATCGCTTAGCCGCTCTTCACGGATGACTCGATAGTCGGGGCCCTAAACGTAAAATGGACTCTTGTCGAAGAACTGGTCCTGATGCGCGCCCAGCTATAGCTCTTCCAACATCTTGTATCCCACCTCCTCGACGGTAATGAAGTCGGTTAACATTTGGGCGTGAAAAATGGGCATACCGGTCGTCTCATTGACAGAATGTGTGATGAGAGGTTGAAAGGCCAACAACCTCTGCTGCTCAATTCTAAGACGATCATACTCAAAACCATCTCCTCGCACATAAAGCGCTTCATTGATTTGACGTTCAAGCTTGTTGAATTCGTCCAAGTGTTTCCTCGGCACGTTTCCGGGCGGGATGTAGAGTGGAATTCGATGCGCGAGCGCATCCCTGTACTCAATCAGATATTCGAGCCAAGTATCGAGCCCTTCGAGATAACCCCGAAAACCATCGCTCAGGGTCCGGCGCAGTTCAGTATTCTTCGCACGGAAGCCTACCCGGTTTCGGGGTATGCTGGCCTCTAGGCCACGCTCGAAAACCCACAGCCAAGCCAAATTATCGATGCTGCCGTATACGTTTGCGTAGAACGCCTGGATGTTAATCTGTGCATCGTACAGGACATTCCGCTCGGGAACGTCGCTCATATCGGGCGCGATGAGCGCAAAGACGTTTTCTATACACCGCTTCAATGTTCCGAGCCGCCGTGAGTACCCGTGTTGCGCATACTCTGCGGCGCGCTCGTTGCCGTATCGGCGGTGAGCAAACCTAAACAGCAATTGATTGTACTTCGGCTCAATTTGGCCGAACAGCTCCATAATTTTTGCGATCTGATCGGGGCTGATGTAGCTCACGAACTTTCCAGACACTAAGCCGATTACAGAATTTTCAAACCATACAAGAGATGCCAAGCCCAGCTTGTGCGCGTTTCGGCTTGCTCAAGACAAGCCTCGCGCTCAATTCGCTCGCGAGGATCTTTGATATTGAACTGCGAACACGCGCCGAGAAAATTCGCGTAATGATAATTCTCAAGCCTCACGACCGCCGCCGCGAGCCAAACAATGGTCGCAACGAGTGTAGCCATCACCAGCGCCGCAACGAGCTTCATTGTCGCTCAACCCCGCCTACGTTTCCCGATAGGTCCGTTGAACTTCGAGGATAGTCACGTCCTCCGAGCCAGAAACCTCGCGGCCGATCTGTCTCTCCGCCGCAATTCGAATCCGGTGTTTATCCCAAAAGTCGTTTAGATACTGGCCGAACGGCCCTTTATGAACATTTCGCACCTCTAGCAAGAGTTCCGCTTCATCCTTTTTTCTGATGGCTTCACTAATGGCGATAACTGTCCGTGGACAAACCCCGGCAAACCGGTCGTCAACGGCGAACAGCCGATTTATGGGGTCTCGGAAGTCTCTAAAGTCTCTCGCCGTATCGGCGTCGAGGCTGACACTGTCGGGGAAGTAGACGCGGGCGCTTGCGGGCTGCTTGGGAAACGTTTTCGGGAAGAACTCAACGCGGGACCAACTATCATCGATCTCGATTTCTTCGCCTCTGACAGCAAGGCGGCTAAAGAATCCCGAATAAAGAGTCCGCCCGGTGAAGTCTAAGTAGAGATGTGGGCAGGAGTGGCGTTCGTCGCCCTCGCCATCCACCAATAGGATGTCAGCGTATGGCAGGAGGGCATCAACGGTGAATTTTGCCTGCTGGGCCAGGGGAAGAAAATCCCAAACTGCCGCCACCGCGCTCTGTCGGTCGGCCTCTAGCCTCCGCTCGTCATCAGAGAGGCTCATCCGACGAAAAGCCAACAGGTCGGCATATTCAGTGTAGTCCCACTGCTTTTTTCGCCTATCGGCGAAGGCGTAACATTCGCGAAACTCGACGACCAGGCCCGTTGGATGGTGACGAGACACGGTTCTTTCAACCCACCCGGGCCATTTTTTGAAGTCAGCATATTCGCTCTCGTCCGGATAGTTCTTATCGTTGATATCTCGAAGCAAGACATTCCGTCCGAGCCCTGCGGACGGTCCGCCCAACAGCTTGTAGAGCTTGTTTTTTGTGTTGATGGTGGATCGGACTTCGGTCATACGAGAACGACGCCGCGAAACGAGCGATATGCCGAAGAACGTGAAAAGGATGCGATCATTCTTCGGCTGATGCAGCATGTCCTCCAGTTCGGCCCTCCCCCACATGTAGAATTCCATCACACCTTTGGCGCGAAGCTCTTCTCGAAAGGTGTCGTAGGACTTCTTCGAAAAGTTAGCGGAAGCAACAAGGATGTATCCGTAGGGTGGATCGCTTTGATCAACATCTTGCAGAATTTTCCTCACGTCAGATGGAGTGAGAACCTTTTCCCTCTTCCCTTGAATCATCCACCGGGGGCCGTCCATTGGGTGATGCAGCTCTTCGGAGACTTCCTCGCCGTCCTCATGCGATGAAATGGAAGTGACCTTCTCGAACGCTCGAATGTCAAATCCGTCATCGTTTCCGCCACGTCCGGTAGCTTCGATGCTCCGCCAATCGCGAAAATCGTAGATCAACTCCCGCACTAAGTCTTCGAACCGATGCGGGTCTAAATCTTCAAAATGAATTGGCGCGAATGTTCGGGCGACAGTCGGCTTCATGCGCGGCATACGAGCTTTCCGATAAACCTTGACTTGTATAGAACGTAATGAGAACATCGACCAGACTCATTGCGTTGGTTTTCTCCCATGTCTGAAGCCGTAGCTAGTCTACCAACAGATGAGCAGGCGTTGGAGGAAGCTGCCGATCAGGCAATCGCAGCGTGCGGTGGTGACGTGCGCGAAGCTGTGAAGGCGCTGTTGATTGCGAATGAGTTCTTAGAGCGGGAGATGGAAGAGCGCGTGTCGCGCGGGTACATTCGCGGCCTGAAGCACGGTCGGCTCAACACTTTTTCTGAGTAGAGGTTTTTCAGCGCTCGCTTGAGGAGCAACAGATTGGCGGACCATCTCGACCTGCCCGCCGGCCTGGCACGTTCCCAAGGGCTTGCTGATCTCGAACCTCGAAGCGCACTCACACAGCGGAGAACTGCGCATCGCTGCGGCCGCCAACGACGCCACGGCGCTAAAGGAAGAACTGAAGGACTTCAAGCGGAAGATTTCTGAGGCCGGCCGCACGCCCTACGCCGCGCGTAGGGGCTCCCGATGACTTAGTGGCGACGCAGGGGCACGAGATCACGCGCAGCGAGTTGCTGGTTTAGTGGTCAGCCAAAGATCTTTGGAACTTCGAATATGCCGGTCTGCCGAAGCCGCTCAATAGCTTCCTGACGGATCAACCGAGTCTCGCTATCGACGAATCTTACGACCGTCGCTGACCGTCGTTCCGACTCTGAAATCTGAAGATTGAGGTCAAACTGATTACCATCCGAATTGTCACCACGCCTTGACATCCGGTATCCCCCAAGACTCGGAAATTTTACCCATTATGCTCCTTGTTGGCCAAATCGGCAATAACTTTAGATTCGTAGTCGATCTGCGCATCTAGCGGGATCTTGAAAATCGGGGTGGCGGACGTTGACGCTTTTTTAACGAAGGCGCCATTGTCTTTGCGGTCGCGAGTCGCGTTGAAACATTTCAAGAAGTTGCTGGGCGCAACACCATCATACTGGCGAAACAGAACCCGGTTTTCTCGATCGGCCGGCTCTTCCGAAATCGCGTCGTGATGCAGACGAATGGCTTTGCTTTTCCGATAGGGATGAATGTAGATGACGTCCTTAATACCGGCAGCAACGATGTGACGAGCGCAGTTGTGGCAGGGATAGACAGTGGAATAGAGCGTCGCGCCGACCAGAGAATGCTTGCCCTCCCGCGCCACAGACAGGATGGCCTCCATCTCAGCGTGGATTGATCGGGAGTATTCCGTCAGATCATCCACGTCGGTCTCAGTGAGGACAGCGCGAACCTGGCTCTGGGTCACTCCCTTTCTGAGCAATTTCGAGTTCCATACTCTGGAGACGATGCCCTCCATGATGCCCGTGCGCATCGTCTCATTGTGGCAGATGCACCCTCCCCATTTGAAACAGCGCCGGTCTCGATCTTGAAGCGCCGAGCCGTCCCAAACGGATTGATCATTCTCCGTATACAGACCACCGCCGTACTTCGGCACATCGTTCCATCCGGTCGCGATCAATTCTCCGCCCGCAGAAACGATAGCCGCTCCTACTTGGCGTGACATGCACGCAGAGCCGGCCCCGGCCATCATGGCCTTGGTCATTGCGGCTTCTTCCTGTGTAGGAGTGTGAACGCCAATGTCGAAAATTAGCTCAAGGAATCGAGATAACTTCCGGCGCAACTCTTCGATCTTCTGATCATTGCAAACGTAGAAATCTGCGAAGGAAAAGACCTTCCGGGTCATTTGCCCGAACGTCCCCTTCTCCCCGAGATCTCTATCTATCAGCCGAGTAACTTCTCCCTCCAAGGCGCCATTATCTTTTAGCCGCTGCTGTCGAATTGCATCAGGTGCAAACACTCCGAAGAGGCAAAGAGCGTCGCGATAAATGCTGCGGAGCACCGACAGCTCGTCGACGTTCTTGATAGAATCGATGATATAGGCGCGTCGCCCTGGTTGCACGTTGCCATCGACCTGGCCGCCCTTCGAACGGCGATGCCTCACAATCTGCTCAACCGTCTTTTCAGCAAGATAATTGGGGCCGAACTTCTCCCGCAGTGAATTGCCGGCGCTTTGCATGGCATCGATGTAAGCGCTCAATGGTGTTTGCGGCACGTTGGTCAAACCAACGCGACTGGCTTCGCGAGCGATGATCGTACTTTGCTTGATGACCTCAACGTCATAGCTGTATTCGGTGGCGAGTACCTCTTTGATCAATCGCGCCGAGGTACTCACGCCGGACCCGACCGGTCCGACCAATGCAACTACCAATTCCTGAGAATCGCGATCGCTAATCTTTTTGGCGAGGGTGGCGCCACCCTGCTCCACAGACAGCAGGTCCCTAGCTTGCTCCGACAACTCGCCCCCCGTCTAAAACGAAAACAAGCAAGGGATAATTATGCAACCGCCGATTTGTCTAGTCGCACGTCACCCTTTTATGGGCACAACGCCCACCAATGCGTTACCCCAGCCGTTACCTTTGGGAAAATCCTGATGCCCTGAAATCCGGCTAAGTGTTGGTCGGAGCAAAAGAATTTTCATTTCGGACGCGCCGCGTCGGTCCACTACACTCCGCCAACGTCAAGCTAAAGAGTTCTCTACTATAATACCATTAGCGGCACAGATTCCGCTAGCCCGCCCAGCCCCGACACGCTCTCCAGAGCCGCTATGGCCGTGATGTCGTTCTCGACAAGCGCGATCAAGGACCGGCAATCCAACCCCGTTGCGGCTTTCAGGTTCGCGGCGCGGCGCCGGCGATGCATTCGATCAGACTCGACGCGACCGCCGTCCACGAGAAAATTGGGATTTCCAGGCAGCCTATTCCCTGCCGGGCTCCCCAGAATCGGACAAACGGCCGATCCTGCCCCCCCTTTCGGCCCCCTTCGCTGGGGTGCGCATAAAGCGAACCCCAGGCTGCCGAGTTGCGAACCTAGACCTTTTGACTGAGGGCAGCGACCGACCCAGCGCAAACTGATCTTGCCCTCGCGCGTAAGTTGCGCTTGCATAAGCCCTTTCGACGGGGGGATTTCAGTATGCGCATTTTCATGGTGGCGGCGGCCTGCGCCACGCTGGCTGGCTGCATGACGGCCGGCGAGACAGTCTCGTTCAAGATCTCCAACCCGCAGCAACAAGCTCTCATGAGGGATGGACAGCCAGCCCTCGTCTCTCGACAGAAGAGCTCCCTGGTCCTCGTTCGGCCGGCAGCGCGGCAGCTACAAGCGAACGGCCGGCCCGTATTCGTGGTCGGCATCAATAACCTGAGCCGGCAGCCTGTCGAGTTTCGGGTGGGACAAGTCGAGGCGATACAGCACGCCGCGGGCTCCGACTTCGAAATGAAGATCGTCACCTACGAGATGCTGGTCCAGGAGGAGAAGAATCGCCAGGTTGCGGCTGCTCTCCTCACGGGAGTGGCGGCCGGCGCGAACGCATACAGCGCCTCCCGCGCCGGATACGGCAGCTACACCACGCCGAGCGGACGAACGGGCACGTTCTACAGCCCGACCGCGGCGGCAATCGCTCAGGGCAACGCGGCTGCGCAGAACGATGCGATGATCTCCGCCACAATAGAAACGGGCCAGCGCAATATGGCTGTGCTCGAGCAAGCGGTGATCAAGGACAATACGCTGCTGCCTGGCGAATGGTACGGAGGCCAACTGCACCTGGCGCCGCCGACCGACCAGGGCGGAGCTCAAAAGAGCTACACAATAGTGATCACCGTTGGGCCTGACCGCCATGTCATTGACGTCGCTCAGGGGCCGCCGGGAGTTTAGCCAAATGAACATCGTCCGGCGAAAGGCGCGTCGTGAGCGGCGGCCCAAACCTCTCTCGATCATCGTTGCAGCAGGGCTCTTGATTTGCGCGTCTATGAAGCCCGCCAAAGCTGACTGCAGCAGCGCGATTTCCTCGTACAACTCGGCATTGAGCGACATCGAAAGTTATCTAAGGCGATACACTCGATGCCTGAGCTCGAGCAGCGGGTCAGACGATTGCTCTTCTGAGTTTCGCCGCTTGCGCTCCGCGCAAAATGACTTCGAAAGCGCAGTGTCGGATTATCAGGCATATTGCCGAAGGTGAACTAGTGTTCCGGCATTGCTCGCCAACTCGGCAGTCAACTACGAGGCGCGCTCCGCTATGATGGTCACTGATGTCCACGATCAGGCGATAGCTGCTCGTATGGCCCTGATCGTGGGTGCAGACCGGTTCGACCGGCTCTTCCGGGCCGTCCGGTTCGATGAAGTGGATGGCGACATTCTCTACGTCTACGCACGAGATGAGGATACGGCGGCAGAGATGGAGGACGAGTTCGCGTTGCACATTTCGATCATCGCCTCGAAGATCCTCGATCGCGAGATTAATGTAGTGCTCGTGCTTCCGTGGCACCTCATGAAATCCGAACGATAGCTGTCCACAGACCTGTCCCGGAATCGGTGGACAAGGTCTGCCCTCTACATTTGCTAATCCCTGCTCTGTGCCAACCGCTCGGGACGAGTAGGAGGGCGGAAGGATTCGTTCCGGCAGGAGCGATCTCGATGCTGATGACGAAGGAAAGACGACCGGCGATCCGGACGCTGCGCGGATGGGCGACCAGCGTGCTGCAGGGGGCGGCATCCACGAATGCGAGGAGCACGACTGGATGCAGGACCGCGCCGACCCGCACGCGCGAGCGCGCCCTCGATATGGCACGTCGGGATCCGCCGCCGGGCATCTTCCGTAGCCGAAGTCCGCGATGTCCTAAAATCGATCGGCGACACCTGCCCGGAGTGCTCGAGGGAGTCCGACTAGACGGCAGCGCGTCTGGATTCGAGATATCCAGCCCTGTGCCGGGATCGTCCCCCCCCCCTGACGCCCAAGTCTGCCCATCCATATACCATCCAATCGGATGGCTGACAGAATGGTGAAGTGATGCCGGGCAACGTTCACGAAATTCGACCAAAGCCTTCCGACACGGAAAAAATCACGATCAATCTTGGTTTTGTCGATCTCGGTCAGGTCGATTTGATGGTGCAGGAAGGCTTCTACTCGAACCGTACGGATTTCATCCGGACCGCGATCCGCAACCAGCTCGAACGCCATGCCGACGTGGTCAAGCAGTCCACGGCGCGAAAGAGCCTGGACCTGGGCTTGCGAAATTACAGCCGCGAGGATCTCGAGGCGGCGCGGCGGGCGGGCGAGATGCTGCACATCAATGTTCTGGGTCTCGCCACCATCGCGCCGGACGTCACGCCCGAGCTGGCCCGCGCGACGATTGCATCGGTCTCTGTGCTGGGCGCCCTGCATGCCAGTCCGGCGGTCAAGTCCGCGCTCGCCGACAGGACGAGGTAAGGTCATGTTGAACCAGGACATCATTCGCGAAGCCACACGCCTCACGCGCTCGGGCCAACTGGTCGAGGCCACCGCGCTGCTTCAGCGCATGCTTCGGGGCGAGAAAGAGCGGGGCGCTACCGCACGGATGGCCGGCCACCCCGCCCTTGCTGCAGGAAGAGAGCCGCCGACCATCGACGCCAAGGCGAACGCCGCCGAGACGAGGCGTCCGCGTCGGGCGGCTCAGCCGGCAGTGGATATCGCCAAAAACCTCCACGGGCTCGGACTGGGAGGAGCCCTGAGGCGTGCGCCGCCTTCCATGGCGGACATCGTGCCGGACGGCGCCAGGTTCGTCGAAGGCGTCTACGCAAATGCCGCGGGAAGCCGCGCCTACCGCCTCTTCATCCCGCGCGGCTATCATGGCCAGGCCATTCCGCTGGTGGTCATGCTCCACGGCTGCACGCAGTCGCCGGAGGATTTCGCCGCTGGCACGCGGATGAACTTCATCGCCGAAGAACAGACCTGCTTCGTCGCCTATCCCGCGCAGCGGGCGGAAGCGAACCAGGCGAAATGCTGGAATTGGTTTCGGCCGGCCGATCAGCAGCGCGGCGGAGGCGAGCCCTCGCTCATCGCCGGCATCACCCGCCAGATCATGCGCGACCATTCGGTCGATTCGGAACGCGTCTACGTCGCCGGACTGTCCGCCGGGGCCGCGGCCGCGGCCGTCATGGGATCGACGTACGGCGATCTGTACGCAGCGATCGGCATTCATTCCGGACTGGCCTGCGGAGTAGCCAGCGACCTTCCCTCCGCGCTGATGGCCATGAAGCAAGGCGGCGGACCTGAGGCAATGCCGGGCGACGGCCCGCCCGTGCCGACAATCGTCTTCCACGGCGATCGCGACACCACGGTGCATTCCGAGAACGGCGCTCGGATCGCCCGACAGTCGCTCGGCGGATCCCGCACGAAGGCGAAGGTGCATCGCGGGCGGGTACCTGGAGGGCATGCCTACACTCGCACGGTACACACCGACGCCGGCGGGCGCGGAATCCTCGAACACTGGGAAATCCACGGAGCCGGACACGCATGGTCGGGAGGCAGCCCCGCCGGATCCTACACCGATCCGGACGGACCGGATGCGACGAGGGAGATGCTGCGTTTCTTTCTCGAACATTCGCTGCAGCAGAGACGAAACTAGCGTCACTGCGGACGCAACGATCAGGTCTTGGGCTTGTGTTCGACGGCCGCCTCGCGAGCCAGCCGCTCCGCCTTCAGGCGCTCCCGGTTCGCATGGAATGCCTGTTGGTCCCGCTCATACTCCGAGGCCGGCACCTTGGCGCCTGTATCTCGAAACACCTTTCGAGCTTCCCGCTCAGCCGCCGTCGGCGCTCTCCGGTCCGATCTGCGATTACTCATTGCTCCCTCCTCCAGGCGCAAACGGTCCTTGCGCTATAACTGCGCATTCGGACCGCCAACCTAATGTAGGTTTTCCCCCGGCGGGGCTTTGGGGGAAGTGCCGGGGGCGGAGATTCGACGCCTCCCGAAGCCCTTAGTTCCAATCCGTTCACGTGCTCGCACGCGTATCAGGCCGACTTTCGCTGCGGCTTGGCGGCCGGCTTCTTGGCTGCCGCCTCCTTCGCCGGCTTCTTGCCCTCGATCGGCATCAGCATCTCCTTATGGCCGGCTGCCGCCTTGCGCGGCTTCTTGGGCAGGTTGGCAGTCTTCGCCGGCGCGGCCTCCTTGCCGACGGATCGGCGCAGCGCCTCCATCAGGTCGACGACGTTGGTCGCCGCGGGCTTCGACTTGGGCGTGATCGATTTGCCGGCGCGCTTCTGGTTGATGAGGTCGATCAGCGCGGTCTCATAGTGGTCTTCGAACTTCTCCGGGTCGAACCGGCCTGCCTTCTGGTCCATGATATGCTTCGCCAGGTCGAGCATGTCCTTGGTGACCTTCACGTCCTGGATCTCGTCAAAATACTCGGCCTCGCTACGCACCTCGTACGGATAGCGCAGCAGCGTGCCGACGAGACCCTTGTCCATCGGCTCGAGCGCGATGATGTGCTCGCGGTTGGTCAGCACCACCCGGCCGATGGCCACCTTGTTCATCTCGTGGATGGTCTCGCGGATCACGGCGAAGGCGTCGTGCCCGACCTTGCCGTCGGGCCGGATGTAGTAAGGCCGGATCAGGTACCGCGGATCGATTTCCGATTTGTCGACGAACTCGTCGATCTCGATGGTGCGCGTCGACTCCAGCGCGATCTCCTCGAGCTCCTCCTTGCTCACCTCGATGTACTGGCCCTTGTCGAGCTCGTAGCCCTTGACGATGTCCTCGTTCGGCACCTCGTCGCCGGTGTCCGCGTCCACCTTCAAGTATTTGATGCGATGGCCGGTCTGCCGGTTGAGCTGGTTGAAGCTGATCTTCTCGCTCTCCGACGTCGCCGGGTAGAGCGCCACTGGGCACGTGACGAGCGAGAGTCTCAGAAACCCTTTCCAGTTGGCTCGGGGCGCCATGTACGCAGAACTCCCTGGGGGCTGCCTGAATTCAAGACGATCGGGACGCCGAGGTTCCGACATCCCGCGACGCCTTTCTAGCGTTCAATTTCACGGCGGATCAGGTCGCGGTGGTCGATGTGCGAGGCCAACAGCATCCGGAACGTGTCGAGCACGTCATTGGCCAGCCGGGCCGGATGTCCGGCCCGTTCCAGCGCTTCCACGATTGCGAGCTGCCGGGCGACGTGCCCCTCGCTCAGCACAACGTGACGCTCCGCTTCCACAAGGTGTCGGCGCGCCATCATCTGGTCCATCGGCGCAGCCTACACCCAGGGCGAGCCGGTCCGACATTAAACCCGAGGCGACCAAATTGACTTACATGGAACAAAAAAGGAACATGAATGATGTCCGCCGCTACCGAACCTATCGCGCGCCGAGGGCGACCTGGAGTTCGCCCCCGACCAGGCCATCGCGGCCTGCGGGGGCGACGCCAGGGAAGCGGTCAAGGCCCTGATCGTGGCGAACGACTTCCTCGAGGCCCAGCTCGACGAGCTTCGGTCGAAGGTGTCGACCGGCTACGCCCGTGGACGGCTCCCAGGAGCGCGAGAACGCAAGGATGAGGCAGATGGCTGATGTGACCTACTACGGCGCTCTGCCGTTCGTTTTCTCCGACAAGGGCACGGCCGCCGGCGAGGCGACCGAGTGCCTGAGCGCCAACGTCGCGGTGATGAGGGCCGAGGCGCTGTCCAGAAAGCGCGGCCACGCGGGCGCCATTGCGTTTTCGCGGACCGGAGACCCGTCGAGCGGAGACTTTGGCGACGCCAACGTCATCCGGAAGTTCGGCGAGGTGCCCGACGATCTCAGCGCGCTGTGACCGACGAGGATCACGCGTCGCTCGGGCCCGCGCCGTCTTCCGGCGCGAGCAAGCTCAGCGCGGTCTCGATCTGCGCGAGCAATCTTTCGATCTCCTCGCGCTCGTTCGGCCCAGGATCGCTCTCGAGCTGCGCCAGGAGCCGTTCGTTCCGCGCCAGCAACTTCGCGACGGTCGACATCGCACCTCCCCACGTTCCCAGCAGCACCTGTCGAGGATTTGGTGGGCTGGCGTCGATCTCGCCAGCCCTGTCCCGGCAACGGAGGACCACGGCGGCTTGCACGCGCCCTCAGGCATGGACGTTGGACGGGAGAGTGGCGCTCTTCGGGCGCTACTTCGCCGGCGGACGCAACGGACTGTCCACCCACTTCCGGGCGGCGGGATCGTGCAGCGGATCGTCGTCGCAAGCGGGACAGACGTATCGGTCGCCGCCGCGCCCCGTCCGGTCCGGGACAAGCTTCATCGCCCTCCCGCAGACCGGGCACAACTTCCGCACTTGGTGCGATACCGACATCCGATTTCCCCGCCGCACCGAGCTTAGTTCCGGACGGAGCGCTCGCTCAAGACAATTCGCCAGGCGCGCGGCGCAACGCGGTTCGACGATGACCGAGCAGTTATCGCGGAAGGCGGCCCCGGCCGCATCAAGCGGTATGACCGGGGTCAATGTGCTTGGGCGTGTTCTTCTCGACTTGCGGTACCATGCGGGCGGGATCGGGAGCCCCAGGAACGCCCCGCGGGCCGAGCTGCTCGCGCGCCATGTCGTCCTCGGTCTTGTCAGGCGCTACGCCGTTGATCGGGCGCGGACGCATGATCCTCTTCCCCGGGCGCATCGGCGGTCAATCGACCGAGGCACCGAGCGCCGCTCCAGACCTCTATGACCGGATGTGCTCCGAGGAGTTTCGCGGCTCGACACCGTGCGTCGTCATCGGCGCCGCACTCCAGCTCATAGACCGCATGGACGACGCCGCATAGATCGACTGCATAGGCCACATAACGCATGGCAGTGCACAAGCGCGATGTTCAGCACACCCGAACGACTCTCACGACAGACCTTTGTTCCCGAGAATTCGGAATGTCATCAGTTCGGTCGCTCCGAGCCCCCGAAAGCAACGGCACGTTTGCCGGCGGACGCTTCGCCCAGTGTCGCCGCCCATGTCGCCCCTCGTCGCTCCGAATGCGCCAGACCACTTGACGCGAAGCGCGCTCCGCACTGAAATCGGGTTTTCAGTGATGTTGCGGGGGTGGCGTCGTGGAAGAGTTCTACAGAGGCTTCGCGCAGCGGGCGCGGGACCTGGCGGAGAAAGCGGATCCGTTCACCAAGCGGCGCCTGCTCGACCTGGCAAAACGGTACGACCTCAGGAGCAACGGATCGACGCAGGGACGGGCGCCTGCGCCTCGCGCGACGCCACCGACGACACTCTTCTCGGGCCCGGGAGAGGCCTGACTCAGTCCTTCCCCTCATTCGGGTCCGGCGCAGCATTGGCGCGGCGTTCGTAGTCTTCCGCCAGGGCCGTGAGCCGCTGGATCACCTCCGGATCGGTGATCGAGGCAGCCAGGCGCCGACACCTCCGGGCTTCTGCGAGCAATCGGGTCCTCTCGTCTTCCATGGCAATTCCAGCCCGCATCCTGCAAGGGGGGTCGCGGCCTCCTCCGCAGCCGCGTTCGTCAGCCGTCCTTCAACGCGTCCTTGACGTCCCTCGCTGGCCAGATCTCCCCCGCGGGCCTCACCCGCACCCTGCCGCTGCCGCCGAGCAGTTCGTGCGTGGCAACCTCGTCCTCTGCTTCGACCACCGTCAGTTCGGTCTCGGGCTTCCAGTCGAGCGTCAGGTCGAGATCGCCCGGAAAGATCTGCCAGCGCGAGCCGTCCTCGAGTTCGACGATGTGACTCTCGCAGTGGGAGCGGATCTTCATCTCAGGCCGCATCAAGAGTCCCGGGGCGGGTCGCGCGGCACGAACGGACGCCGCAACCGGCCAGCCCCGTCACCGTGGCACCTTGGACACCTGAACCGGACATCCGCCTGTGCGGATGACGTCCGCTGCAGGCTCGCGGCCATCGGCCAGGCACCACAGCGGACCACGGGAAAGTCAGGCGTGATTTCCCTGATCTGACGCGCCAGCTCCCATCCGCTGATGCCGTCATCCAGGTTGACGTCCGTGAGCAGCGCCCTACCCCCCTTGCGGCCATCGCGAAACGTAGACATAGCCGCCTCTCCCGAATGGACCGAGCAGGCCTCGAAACCGCCGTCGAGCAGGGCGTCCTCGATGAAGCTGCAGATCAGCGCTTTATCCTCGACGACCAGAAGACGAACGGTATTATCCACTTTCAAGCCTCAAGCGACCGGCACGCCGTAATAGGCATTCACCGAGCGCGTGGTCGCGGGGTCGCTCCAATTCCAACTGCTCTCGTCGGCGTATCTTGGGGCGCCGCGGAGCTGGTCCTGGGTGATGCCGGTGACGTAGCCACCGAGATCCGTGTCGTATTTCAGCGCCTGCCAGGGCAGCGGATAATGATCATCGCCGATGCCGAGCAGGCCGCCGAAGCTGAGCACGGCATACGACACCTTGCCGCTGACCTTGTCGATCATGATGCGCTCGATGTAGCCGACCTTCTCCCCGTCGGCACCGTACACGTTCGTGCCCTCCACCTTGTCGCTGCCGATCAGGCTGAACGTCTCGCGATCTTCCATGGCCATGTTGACCTCTTGGATGTTGTCTTCGGAAGTCAACGGGGCCACGATGGCTCCGTTCCTGGCACAATCCGCGGCGGAATGTTGATTTCGCAGGGATGAAGCGGCCGGATCGGATGACGCGCCGCAATGTGCCGGACGAAGTCGGCGAGCGGAGTTAGAGCATGGAGCTGACCGATCTGGAGCGCGATTTTCTGAGGAAGCT
Source organism: Bradyrhizobium sp. STM 3561 (assembly GCF_045571455.1). NCBI lineage: Bacteria > Pseudomonadati > Pseudomonadota > Alphaproteobacteria > Hyphomicrobiales > Nitrobacteraceae > Bradyrhizobium > Bradyrhizobium sp. STM 3561. The sequence continues at coordinate 2,736,408 of NZ_CP120695.1, read as the reverse complement.
CCTCGGCGAATCCTGGGTCAGCCCGCCGACGTTCGACCATGAAATCGTGGCGCGACTCGTGGAGCTGGGTCTCGTGGAAACCGAACCGCTTCCATCCGGAGATACCGAGTATCGCATCACCGACGCCGGGCGAGCGGCGGCTACCGCGTGAACCACAGATCGGCGAGCCGCGGGCAGATCGGAGGAACGATAACCTTGCCACCCCATTGAACTGCAGGAACCGTCGCCCGCTGTTGAACTACGGCCCCTGTCGCGGATAGCCAAAGGTCTCACGACCCGCTATTCAGAACTACCGCTCGCGAGGATAGCCAAAGGCGGCGGCCTCTCCGGACTTCCGTGTTCTCGAAGCCACGCGCCGAGGCGCCCGCCCGGCCCCCCCCCCCACACCCGCATTATCTGCCCCTCAGCGAGAGACTGATGCGCGTTACGATGTCGTCCCACTCGCGCTCTTCGCTCGCCGGGTAGTTGATCAGGACGCAGTGAATCAATCCGCTCGAGAAGTTGCACCGGTTGTACCAGACCTTGTCGCCCTTGTAGCTGGACACCGCAAAGAACCGAGGCGTCGTTCGCTTGTACTGAATGCGCGCGGGCGGATGCTTCTTTGCGAGAAATGCAGCGGGTGAATCGTTCGAGAGGTTGGGTACGGCCTGTATCGTAAGGTCGGCTCGGCCGTCAGCCGTCCGAAATCGCTGTCCGTAGCCATCCGGCCGGCCGGCTTCTTCGGTAAAGATCGAGGCCGGGAAATCCACCGAGGTACCCGTCTGCGGGATGGAATAGGTCGTCCATCTCACCCGTTGAGCCGAGACCATGGAGCTCGAGACGGCAAGTCCGAGAACGAGCGCCGACACCACCCATTGCATCGCGTCTCCTCCCAGGAGTCATGAAGACCCGTCTCGGCTTCGATCATCATGGCTATCGATCGCCAACGACAACGTCACTGCTGATCCGGCTTCTTGGCCGGCGGACCGCTCTTGTTTCCGGGCAGCCCCTTGATGTCGGACGTGTCCTGCTGCTGGACGGTCGGATTCTGCTGGTTGAGCGTGGAGCTGGAGCCGACGGTCTCTCCCGGTTTTGCCGCCGGGCCATTCTTGTTGCCAGGCTGACCGGCGATGCCAGTGCCCGAGTTCTGCGCGCTCGGCGCGGATGAGACATCCGGTCTGGTCGTCTGGGCAAATGCAGCCGAAGCCGACATCGCCAGGACGAACACGAGAGCGCTCGCGATGGACCTCATTTTGAATCCTTCACTCTGAGTTTCGGAATCGCGGATCGCGACTAGCTGGAGTCCGAACGTGCGGTTGCGTCGTGCGTTCCTAGCTGTCTGACTGACATCGCTCGCCGTGATCCGAGAAGGCCGAGCGCGATGCGCCAAACCACCGTCTAGGAGCCGAGCGCGTCGGCGGGCATATCCCAGAAACCTGGAAATGTTCGGGATGGATCAAACCCGTTGATCTGGGGTTGATTGGCCGAAACCCTATTGAAAGGCTCGCCCCTATGGCTGAGCTGGCTCCGGCGGCGCCGCAAGGCACACCGGCCTCGCGAGTCGCGTCTTCGCCCATGCTGACCGCCGGTGGCATCGTCCTGGCCATCGGAGCGCTCTATCTCGGCCGGGAAATCTTCGTTCCTTTTGCTCTTGCTATCCTGCTGAGCTTCGTTCTCACACCCCTGGTCAATTGGCTAAGACGCTGGAAAGTACCTCGCATCGCAGCGGTACTAATCGCCGTTTCCCTTGCTTTTATCGTGGTCGCGGGAATCGCCTTGGTCGTCGGGCGGCAACTTGTCCAGCTCGCGACCAACCTCCCAAATTATCAGACCACCATCACCGAGAAGATCCACTCGTTGCAGAGCTCGGCCCCAGGCGGTGGAGTCGTCGACGCCGTCACCACGACGATGCAGGATCTTGGCAGAGAGATCTCGGGCGAGGAGAAAAAGTCCGAGCCCGCCTCGTCCGGGCTTGGCGCAGGTACCGGGACTCGGGAACCTGTCACGGTGCGACTGGAGCCGCCCCAGCCGAGACCGTTGGAGCTCATTCGCTCTGTCATAGGTCCGTTGCTGGCACCGCTCGCGACTTCCGGGCTAGTGGTCATTTTCGTGATCTTCGTGCTGCTCGAGCGGGAAGACCTGCGCGATCGATTCATTAAATTGGCAGGAGCCGGCGATCTTCAGAAGAGCACGCAGGCCCTCAACGATGCCGCCTCCCGGGTGAGCCGCTATCTGCTGATGCAGCTTGTTGTTAACCTGACCTACGGCATCCCCATCGGTGTTGCGCTCTACTTTGTTGGCGTACCGAACGCCATTCTCTGGGGCCTGCTCGCAGCGGTACTCCGATTCATTCCCTATCTCGGTCCTTTTCTTGCTGCGATCTTTCCTGTTGCCCTGGCCATCGCTGTTGATCCAGGCTGGACGATGCTGTTCTGGGTCGTCGGGCTGTTCCTTACGGCTGAACTCATCAGCAATAATGTCATTGAGCCCTGGCTTTACGGCTCCAGCACGGGGCTGTCATCTCTTGCGATCATCATCGCCGCGATCTTCTGGACGATGCTGTGGGGACCCGTTGGGCTATTCCTGGCGACACCTTTGACCGTCTGCGTAGTCGTCATCGGGCGCTACGTCCCGCAGTTGGAATTCTTGGGCGTTCTGCTTGGCAGCGATCCTGTGCTTGCGCCTGAAGAGCAGCTCTACCAGCGTTTATTGGCTGGCAACCTTGAGGAGGCGGTCGAGTTCGCCGAAAACTATGTCGACGAGTGTTCCTCGCGCGAGCTGTACGACAACGTAGGCATTCCGGCTCTGCGCTTGGCGGAAAATGATCGCCAGCGCAGCAGTGTCGACACCAACTACCGGCGCCTCGTCGCGGATACGGCTATCTCGATTGTGCGGGAGGTCGACGACCATGTCCGCGAGAAAGCGTCTGTGGAAGAGGGAAATCATCTGACGCAACAACCATGCGTCCTTTGTCTCGCCGGACGTACGGAGCTTGACCATGCAGCGTCGGAGATGCTCGCCCAGGTGCTTCAGGAGCGCAATATCGGCGCCAAAGTCCTGCCGCCGATCGTGGTCAGCCGGGGAGCATTGGAGCAGCTTGATCTCCAGGGGGTGGACGTGGTGTGCCTGTCCTATTTTCACCCGCAGCCCCAGGTCTATGCGCGCTATGTCTTTCGTCGCCTACGTCGCCGGGCTCCCCAAGTGAAGTTTGTCGTCTGCTGCTGGAATTTGATTGCCGGAATGGAACAGGCGGAAGAGCTCAAGAGGCAGATGGCGGCCGACGCAGCATTCGCATCTCTGCAAGCCTGCACCGAGCAGGTGGAGGCATGGATCGGTCGGGCGGCAGCTCGCGGCGATGCGCCCCAGGTTACGGCTGAGGTCGAGCGGGCGCAGCACACCGCGCTACGCAGCCTTGGCTTGGATGCCTCGAAACGTCAGGCCTTGGATGAGGCGTCCAGAAAAGTCGCGCAAGCCTTCAACGTTCCGATCGCGCTGGTGTCCTTGGTCGATGATACTCATCCAACTGCCCCGGACAGGCTCCCCCAGGAAGTTCAAGCAGGTCTGCAGGGCAACCATGAGGGCTCCCTCGACGCGCATGTGATCGCTGCAGACGATATGTTGGTGTCCGAGGATGTCACCGAGGATCCGCGTTTCGCCGATGATCCGCGTGTGCTGGAGAGAGGCATTCGCTTCTACGCAGGAGTCCCGCTGAGAGCTTCATCCGGTCATGTCGTGGGCTGCCTTTGTGTAATCGATACTCAACCGCGAGAGTTCGCCAATCGAGATCGTCACCGCTTACAGGAAATGGCGAACCAATTGATGGTAGACATCCAGAGTCACCAAAGCGACCACTGACGTCGGTTCCCGAAAGATCTCGAACCTGCGGCCCCCCCCCCGGAATCGAAATCCGCTCCAGTGGCAGCACCGCATCGATCAATCCTCCATCGTCCAGCAGCGTAAGGCCTCCTTGACCGAGTTGCCTGTGAGCCCTCCGCCCAATATCTAGCGGCTTGCCACAGACCGCCCTCTGCGGAATCGATTGGAATGTGCCACACCGCTACCTGTTTGGTCATGCCCCACCCCGTCCGCCGCCATACACCGACACACCCCGACGGCCGGCCGATGAAAATCACGTTTGGCCAGATGCGCGCGATGGGCCTGAGCGGCATTCTGGTCTACTGCCACTGCGGCCACCATGTCGCCCTGGACGGCGCCCCGTGGCCGGACGAGGTGCGGCTGTCGGACATTGAGCCCCACTTCGTATGTCAGGGCTGTGGCGCCCGCGGCGCCGACGTCCGGCCCGACTTTGAGCGAGGTAATCCGAAGTTGGCAATCACGGGCCACCGACCCGAGAGCGATGAAAGATGACGAAGTTCGCTCTCCCACGTGCCTATGCAGATCCCGAAGCCGCCGCCCGGCAACTCGTCCAGCTAGCCGCCAGCAGCCGGCATCAGGTATGCCGTCGAGCACGGCTGGCTGATGATCCACGAGAGCGGGACGTACATGAAGCTACTGACGTGACTGCTCTCGCGGCATCTTCACTATTGCCGCCCTTTTGCTTTTGGGTCGTTCATTGTGGCGCCGGGGTTAGCCGACCTGGGGCTGCTTGACGCACCTTGGCCGGTAGTGAGAGCCGACGAGTCGGTCTGGCCACCCCCTCCGGCACTGGCTCCGCCGGTTCCGCCTGCTCCGCCGTCTCCGCTTCCACCAGCGCCCGCGCCGGCACCCGCACCGGCGCCCGCTCCGGCACCCGCGCCGCCCGCACCACCTGCCCCGCCCCCAGCTCCGCCTTGCGCCGAGGCTGCGGCAATCGATCCCAACACCAACGCGACTGCTAAGGCAATCGTAGCGATTTTCATGTTGTACCTCCTTGCTGAAGTTTGCAAAAACTGAACGTCGCAAGGATCGTTCCTAAGGCGCGGTATGTGTGCGCACTTTCGCGGTCGAGGCGATCGGTAGGTGCCTTGAAGCCACCAGACCTCGGCAACTTAGGACCTGCGATCGTCAAGTCACCGGTCGGGCCGCTTCCTTGACGGCTTGGCCCGTGGTTGCCATTCCGGCGGCATAGGCTGCTCCCGCGCCAAGAAGAAGGGCGCAGAAGCTTGCAAACATCGCGTAGGCGAAGTGCTTCCGGGCTGCATCAATTTGAACGGGCGTTGCAGCTGTCGTTGTCGCGCCCACGGTTTCCCGTCCCGTATTGTGCGTCCAGTACGCGACGCGCGTGCTGGCGGAATATGACGGCCCGACGAGGTTGCTGGCGATGCTGGTCGCCGAAGCCGGCAACATCGCCGCCGCAGCGACCACCACCACGGTTGCGACCGCCCAGGCGGCCATCGCATGCCCGACCCGACCGAGGCCAGTCTGATCCGGCGAATTGGCTGCCGCAATGGCCCCACCTAGAAATGCGGCGATGATCCCAGAGACCGCCCACCACACGAATGCGGCCCAGCCTGCGCCGGCAGGCGCCGATGAAGCAGTGGGAATGTCGATTGCAAGCAGACCGATGCCGAACCCCAACATAGTCAGCAGGATCTGGACAACCAACGAAGTGAACACGCCGGCCAGTACGGCTGACCATGTCCAGGCGAAAAACATATTGGGAAGGGTGCGTGTAGCCATGGCGGACTCCTCGTGCTGCCGGTTCCAACGCGCGGTTAAATCGTCCGTTCCTGTTGCAGGAACTCCCGATGGGTTCTGGATTTGGTGTTCTAAGTAACAACAGGAGGATGTGCGCCATGACGTTTGGAAGAGGTGCCTTATTGTGGCTGCTCGGTATTCCTCTTCCGGTGATCCTGCTGCTTGCACTGTTCTGGCGCTAGCTCGCAATCGACCGGAGAAGATGCAGCGAAGCCGATTAGTCGGCTGACAATGCCGCAAGATGAAGTAGGCCAGCCAGGCCGCCCGGCTGGACGCTGTGGGCGGGCCGTTTGTCTGTGAGATTTGCGGCCACCGCGCGCCGGCAGCGAGTTTAGACGGTACCGCTTTAGAGGCACAGCATGTCACAAGCCCGTAGCATAGCCATTGCACAGTGAAATCAACTGGGATTTCAGGGCTCAGTTAGAGAATAAAGCGCTGCCGGGACCTGTATTTCGAGCCCAGCAGCGCCTCTTCGTCAGCCAAGTTTATCTGAGGAGCCGTCCCATGCCATCGGCCACCATTGAATTGATAGTTTCCGCTTATGTACGTTTGAGGAACCGGCGAGCCCTGGACGATATGCGTGAACTTCGGCGCGGGCTGCTCAAAGATCTGCAGATTGCGGCCGGCTCCGATTCGCGTCGGGCCCTGGAGCAGGTTCAGGAGGACTTGCGAATAATAGAGCAAGGGCTGGAGCAGCTCCGACTGCCACAAGTGACGCCGCCCCAGAACGAATGGCGCTGAATGGTTGTCCCTTAGTGCCGACGGCCGCCAAGCAGTCTCGATCGAGCCGACTCCCGGCCGAGGTCGATCGATGACCAGATGAGGTGAGGTTGTCTGATCTCGAGCCGCGATTCATCTGCAAGGCCTGCGTGGCGCGATCGTCAGGGGTGGCAGTGAGCCGACCATCATGTGCGCCTTTCCAAGCCCGAATCGCGCTAAGGCTGGCTCATGAAACTCATGTCAGAACGTCCTTTCGCCAATCCGGAAGCCGCAGCGCGCAAGCTGGTCGAACTCGCCTCCGGCACCGAGCCGGTTCAGGACGGTCGGATCCATATCGAGAAGATCAACGCGCCGTTTCTCTACACACTCAAAGCCAGCGGAGCCGAGTTTGGCGTCGGCATCAAGCACGCGGTCGAACGCGGCTGGCTCGAGCTGCACGAGAGCGGGACCTATGTCCGTCTCTTGACGATGGAGGCCGCCAACTGAGGCGGCCTCTGATACTGAGGAAATTACGGGTGCTCAGAAAGACAGAAGGGCTATTGCCGCGAGCACCGTATTCAAGGCTCCTATCGCGATAATGGCAGCCGTAACAAGGCGGTCATGGTTTGGCATTTGCACCTCCCCGCCGCTAAAGCGCCGGCATTTCAATCTAAGCGGGAAAAGTAGGAAGAATTGACGGCAGTCGACAAAAACGCGGCCCCAGCGCGGTGGTGCCGCGTTTCGCCACTTTGAGTCAGGACGGCCGGGACCTCTGGATTTGGGTGCTAGATAGCGCTGAAGGGATGGCGCATCTGCGCACGGGGAAGAGGCTGCGAATCTCGCCGGATGGCGCCGCAATGTTCGACTTCAATCTGTCGCAGGGCGGTAAGGATCTGCCAGCCATCGAATGCCATTAGCGGCGTGGCCTTCTCCAACGCCCTGCGCAATTCCGCGGCGCATGGTTCCGGAATTAACTTGGACCGCGCCCATCAAGCTTAACGACGCAATGATCGCGCGAGCGCCGGCTGTAGCCGCTAGGCTGCAAACATGGCGAAACGCAACCGTCAACGAAGCAAGCCGGCACGGGAGCCGCTCGACCCTGAGATCGCGGCTCGATGGGCGGAAATCCTTCGCCTGCGCGAGCAGATCAAGAAGGCGCTTGCGAAGCGCCGAAAGAAAAACAGAAAGGGCCGCGATAGCTAGCGCATCCGCCTTGCGCGTACCGACCGAGTGGCGGTTATAGCCGCGGCCCGGCGGGTGTGAACCGACGGACCTCTGTTCGAGTCAATTAATGTACAGTCAGTCTACGTATTCCTTGCGAATCCGGCCACGATCGGGAAGGATGCGCCTCGCGCGCCGATTTTCGGCGCTGCGCCGAACGGCCTCAGCAACCGCGCCAGCCCCGGAGCTGCTTGAGGCCGTTTGCCGTCATAACTTATGGCATGATCATTGCTAAGGTAAGCTAACTGGGATTTCAGCGCTCAGTTCGAGAATAAAACGCTGCCGGGACACGAATTTCGAGCCCGGCGGCGTTCTACTTCGAGACGGACGGACACAGTTGCCAGCGTAAACTAAATGAACGGCCTCAGCTGGGCGGCTGAGGCCGTTGGGGTCCGCTCCGGCATCGGGGGGTACGTGGATAGGCCGGAGCAAAGAAGCAATTCGCCACACTGCCGCTTGTTCCTACTCGTAAGCGCCGCGGGAAATCTTATCTTCAGCTCATGCGTATGGCGTACGAGCTCTGCCTGGCCACTGCCGCCAAGCAGGTGCCCTCAGGGCCAGACTGGATTCATGAAGTGAAGCACGACGGCTACCGGATGCTAGTCATCCGGGAGAACGAACGCGTGCGCATGCTGTCGCGCAACGGCACCGACTGGACCAAGCGCTATCCCTGGATTGCCGAGGCGGCGCTGAAGAACCGGCAGAAGCGCTTTGTGATCGATGGCGAGGCCGTGATCCTCGGAGTAGATGGCATATCCGACTTCAACGCGCTGCACTCCCGCAAGCATGATCACGAAGTCCAGCTTTACGCCTTCGACATTCTTGCGATGGGCGGAGACGACTTGCGCGGCCTGCCTCTGCACCTCCGCAAGACAAACCTGGAGCGACTATTGGCTCGGCGGCCGGACGGGATCACGGTGGCGCCGTTTGAGCGTGGCGAGATCGGGCCTGACCTATTCCGCGCAGCATGTCGCATGGGTCTCGAAGGGCTCGTGTCCAAACGTCGCGATCGGCCTTACCGCGGCGGCCGGCAAAAATGCTGGATCAAGGTCAAGAACCGCAGTCACCCAGCGATCGGAAGGGAGTTATGAACTCCGTCTGACTGGGATCAGACAGAGAACTCGGGCGCTGCGCGAGTGGTGCGTTGGGCGGCCTCGGTGCGTCCGCAAGCCAGCCCCGGGAAGCGCGGGTCATGTGGCTTCGAGAACGAGGAATATGAAGAAGCTACGAACTGAGGCGGCCTTGTTCACTTGGGACGGAGCTTCTTGACAAGTGCCCGCAGGTGGTCGGCGGCCCCTTTGGCGACCTGCCGAGCTTCCTTGGTACGATCTAGCAAAATGTCTCGAGGCGGCATTTTTGCTATCGCCTCTTCCAGCTCGACCGCGATAGCTCTGTAGCGCGCAAGCAGCCTCGCGAGCGCATTGCGCTTGAGTTCACTCGTTGCGGCCTGCTGCATGCGCTCGCATTCTGCAATTTGCCCGCGAAGTAGCTCTAGGTGCGCTTGCATGTCCTTCATGGTCGTTCCTCTCCGGGAATGTACCACTTTTTACCGAAAGAGAATCATCTCGGAGCACGTCTCTTTGCGCCTAGCCTAGATACGACACGTCCTTCGCACGCGACGCAAGCTCAGCCTCAATCTTGTCAATCTCGGCTTGGTTACTCGCGATGAAAGCAGCCAGTTCGTCGCGAGACATTTCGGAGAGTGACTTTTGCTGAGAGGCCGTCTCCTTGCGAGTTGGCGCAATGTGCCCTGCCCGATCCAACACCTTGATAGAAAGGTCCGCTCGGACGCGAGCGCTGACGCTTGCATCTTGGAGCAGCGACTTCGCCACCCGATAAGCCAACGGCGCCCCAACAACTGCCAGGTCCAGCTGGATGGACTCCGAAATTGCAGCAGCGACTGCCGGCAGCCGCATGGTCTTATAGACCGATTTTGGGTGGTAGCCAGCGAGCTCCGCAGCCTCCTCGCGCCGCCTGCCCTCGTTGACAATAAGGCGCACCAATGCTCGCTGTTGTTCAGTGAGATCGTAGGCCGCAACAGAAGGCATTCAGGTCTCCCTAATCTTCGCGCGACGCGTTGGCGGCCGCGATCAGACGACGCAAGTCAATATTGTACTGCGGCACATTCGGGTTCTTTATTGGGCGCTCCAGGAGGTACGCCGCCACGTTCGGATCGAACCATGCCATGTGGATAATCTCGTCCGCATTCTGCTTGTTCGAAGGCATCATCTCGAGGAGGAGCTTGAATCGCTTGATCAAGCCGCCACCGGCGAGATCACCCTTAAAGTGTCGAACGGCCAGCTGCGCCCAACCGGGAATGTTGATTTTCTCAGCTGTGTCGCTGCCCACAGTCGCTCGCTTTTCTGCCTCCTTGAAATAGGACAAAATCTTGTGTGCCTGGCGGAGATTGTTCATCTCCTCCGGCGAGAAAGTCTTCGCGAGCAGCGTCTCGTTGTCTTTGAACTCCTTGACCAGCCGCGCGAACTGGACCTCGAGCGTTTCACCGACCTGCCGCGTTCCCTGCACCTTATCCGCCAGGACTTCCGACATCGCGGCCTTCCAGCCGCGCTGGGCTTGCGCGTCGTGGCTGACCAGGGCGCTGATTTCATCCAGCTTCTTCGCCCCACCGTATTTGTCGTTAAGAACGCTCGACGCCGCCTGCCGCGGATCTTCGCGGATCAAAGTGCCGACAATCGATCGGTCGACTTCGGCCTCGGTGGCCTTTCGTGCCGTCCGGGCTGCTTCCAGATCGGCACGCGCCTGCGTTGACAACTGCTCGCCGCGGCGCGCCTGAGCGATGATATCATCGAACTCTCGCCGGATGGCCGGGAACTGCGCGAGGATCTCAGCATGGTTATTTGCCCACGCCGACGCGCGGATCGGATTAATCGTCCCATCCGGGTTTAACGCGGACATTGCCAAACTTGATCGATAATGATCGCGCAGCGCTGTTTCGCCCGCCGTCATCGCGGACGAGCCCTGCAGTGCGCGCGGCAAAGTCGCAGCACTTTCGGCGCTATTCAGAAAGCGTCCGGCCGTCTCACTTGGCGGCGTTGCGCCGCGATTGAGCTCACCGTGGATATTCTGGCCTCCGCGATCGATCGCACGGGTGAACTTTGCCATCGCGTCATTCGGCTCGGGGCGGAAGCGCGCGGCGAATTGCTGATAGTTGGCGTTCGCTTCGGCGTAGCCCGGAGCCTCCTCGATCGTGCGATTGATCGCCGTGCGGAGGCGCCCCAGGTTATCTGCGAGATCGAAGTTGCCGCGCGCCTGCGCCTGTTGCTGCGCGGGTCCGATGAATTTGCGTAGATCCGCTAGGTCAGCTCCCGAGGCCGTGCCCGGCCCACCGACATTGACCATCTGGCCGCTCTCCGGAGGATGCTCCAGCATTCGCGGCCGCAGGGCGTCCAGGCGCCGCATGAAGTCCTCGGGGAGCGTACCGGGCGCGAGGTTGTTCGCGCCGGCGCGAATGCGATCGATCGCGCCGAACACGTCATCGGCAGGGAGCTGCTCGTTACGGCCGGGCGCGGTGTCGAACCGGCGGTTTTTCTCGGCACGGGCCGGAAGGTAAGTGTCATCAACCAAGGCCCTGTCGAGCGCCCGGGAGGCGTTGGCCTTGGCCTCGGAGTTGGCTACGGCGCTGAGCGGTTGCCCTTGGTCGCGCCGGATCTGGTCGAGCGAGTTGACCGCGTCTTGGCGTTGCAGGACGTCTCCTTCCGCGGCGCTGATGCGCTCGGCGCGCGCTTCGGCCGCGCGGCGCATGACCGCGCCCAGGTCCGCTCCCGGATCGCGCATGGCGTCCACGCGCTCGGCCGCGGCCGCCTTGACGTTCTGGTCTCGCTTGACGAACTCAGGCGATGACTTAAGGCGTGCGGCTTGCTCGGCTGCGATGAGGCCGGGATCTTTTGAAAGCAGCCCCGATGTAGGCATAGCAGAGGCCTGGAGCGCCGTGCCGCCCTCTTCCGGCTTCGCCAGCGCGGCCGCGTTTTCTCGAATGTCTTGCGCCAGGGCTCGCGGGGAGCCGGTAGCCGCCGACTGGATCTTTGCCGCGGCACGGTCGACATCGGCAGCACTATACGGGGCCTTTGTATTCGGGTTGAGCGGGATCGGCGCCGGCGCGGACGAGAAGGTCTTCGAAGCCAGATTTCGGATCAAGCCACCAAGACCCTCGACGCCGGCCTGCAACGTGCTGGCGCCAGAAGCGCCGGCCAGTGGGGCCAATGCATTTGTTACGTCCTTCAACCCATGCCCGACATAGTGGCCAAAGACGCTTGCATCATCGGGAACGTAGTTGTCGGCAGCGTTGACCGCGATGCCAGCGCCCACACCGCCGATTGTATCGCCCACTAACGTCCGCGCCGGCGCTTCCGCATAGGGGCGCGCCATGTGATCCAGCACCCGCTCAGGAACGGTCTCGGATCGCGTAGCTGCGGCCGCCACTTGCGGGGCGCGCTGCGCCAACATAGCGCCGGTGCCGATGGCTTGGGTGCCGAACCGGTTGGCGTCGTAGGCGAGCTTCTCGCTCCGCGACATCGTGGCCGGATCGATGACCGGGATGCCGGTGGCATCGACGGCCTTCTCGACCAGCTTGGACGCTGGCGTGGCCATCGGGATGTTCGTCCCGGCCAGCTTGTTGATGCCGGACACGATCGCGTTCTGCGCGCCGGCGACGAGGTCGAATGGGCCGGTAACGATGTCAGTGAGGCCTTTGCCGACGCCTTGAGCGCCGACCTGGAAGTCACGCACGGCGCCGCCAACGCTGGACGGCAGGATCGACGCGGGGCGCTCGATGGGCTTGGGCTGCTCGGGGGTGACGTAGAGCCGGCCTTGCTGCGCGGCGTTCGTGGCGGCGACGCCGGGGGCGGTCGCAAACGGATCATGATCCACCGGCACGAGTTTGGGCTGCGGCCCCACGATGGGATCGAACGGCGGCGGCTTCGCGTCGGGGAAAGCGGCCCAAGGATCGTGATCGACCGGCACTAGCGTAGGCTGCCGGCCGGCTCCCTGCCCCGGAATGAGATCCTCGAATGATATATTTGGCGCCGCCGGCGAGTGTGCGTGCAGCTGCCCCTGCAGGATCTGCCACGCCTGCTGAACCGTGGCACCTTCTGGTCCAGTCACGCGGTAAGTCTTACCTTCAGGCGACGTGAAATCGAAGGTGCGCCCCTTCGGGATGAGGTCGTCGAACATTCTCCCCTTCGGAGCGGAAGAAGCGCCTTCAAGTTGAGCAATAAGCGCTGGATCCGTAACGGGTCGATCCAGCTTGTACCCAGCAGGTAGCGGTGGGACCGAAGCCGGCGTGTCGCGTTTGTATCCTGGCGGGAGCGGAGGAACGGGCCGCCCAGGAGCGCCGTAGTGCCTCTGCATCGCCCGCGTCATCTCGTCGTTAGAAACGCCCGCGGGAAACTCCACGATCGCGCCATCGGGCCCCTGCACCTGAATCGGTTGGTCCACGCGCGGCGCGCGTGGGCTCGAGCTCAAAGCGCGCTGGATGTCCGCACGCGTGAAGTCGTCAGGAAATTCATGGCGTTGGCCTTCGAATTCGATCAACTGCGGCATCGTCAGTGAGCCTTGATGATGTAGTTGAGCACGATCGTCGGCTGAACGTTGTTGTGCGCGCCGCCGCCTCCGGTCGACTGGATCGAAATGCCCGTGACGTTCGCCACGATGGTCGACGTCTGAGGGCTTCCTGGCACGATGTAGGTATTGCCGCTCGTCGTCTGGATACTGTTTGTACCCGTCACGACCGGGTTGTTGTTGAAGCTGTGCGCGTGACCCGGATCCGTGACGCTGTGAGCATGCGACGGCATCTGCGCCGACGTCAGGGTCACCGACTGCGCGCCACCGGTCCCCCCTAATGCATCGCCGAAGCCCGAGACAGCAGCGGTGAGCCGTCCCGCAGCAGAACCGTTCATAACGTCCACGCCGGCGGGAACGCGCCCGCGCATATCGGGCTTCTTCGGGTTGCCGGAGCCGTCTTGACCGAAGGGAAAGCCGTCAGTGACGTATCGGGCACGAAGTGCAGGATACGGCGTATCCGAAAGGAGCACGCCACCGTCGGCCCAATCCCATCCCGCCGGGAGCGTTGCGCCCGACCACGGCAGCGGGCCGAGGCCTGCGGGCATGGCGATGCTCGGCTCCAGCTTCGACAACGTAATCGCGCCCTCGGCCACTTTCGCCGTCGTGACGTTCAGATCGGCCAGTTTAGTCGTCGTGACGGCACCGGTCGCAAGCTTCGAGTTCGAAACGACACCGTCGGCCAGCTTGTTCGCGGCGACCGCGCCGTCGGCCAGCTTGGCAGACGTGATCGAGCCGTCGGTGATCGCCACCGCGGCCGTGAAATCGGCGATCTCGTCCCACTTGCTTGCGTCGAAACTGACGCCGGAGGTGTGGGTCGTGTTCGCGATGTAGAAAATCGAATTGTGGAATACGGTGTTGACTTCGGCGGTGTAGAGAACACCGGTCGCCCACTGCGACGGAGCCGCAAAACCGAGAGTAACACTGCTGTCGAACTGCGCTCGACCGACGGAGCCTCGCTTCAGGACACCGTCGTCGTCCTGGATCTTGGCCAGGTTCTGCTGGGTGTCGTCCATCGCCAGCTTGACGGCGTTGAACTCCGCGTCGAAGAGATTTCCAGGAATCTGATCCTTAGGATTCTCCGCGCTCTTAAGCGCAAAGGACGTTTGACGGTCGTAGGGAGTTGATGACATTGCTCGCCGACGGGGTGAGAGAAAGTGCGCGGGATTGCGCGGTGGGTGCCGTCGGCGAAGCGGCGTAGACGTCCGTGAGATAACTCTAGAGGAATGAAGTGAGCAAAAAGTTACGGCGATACTCCTGTCACGCCGTCTACAGATATGGGTCTCGGGCTGGTGCGCTGCAGCGAGAGCGCCGCTATGCTGCGGCGCGCCTAGCGCCCGCGCTTCCATGGTCGGCACATCGGTATGAGTTCACAATTTGTCGCCAGATGAAGAACCGTTCTGGAACACGCCCCAAAAAATTGCATTATCCCTTGCTCATCAATGTATGAATTGAGGCCGACTATGCGTCTTCTTAGTAGAATAGCGGCGATAGCAATAGTACCGGCATGGATGTGCACACTAGATCCTGCTTTAGCAGAAGACTTCAACGATAGGTGGTCTATCATTCCAAAGGCACAAGCCGAGCCCGCTCCTGTAGTACCGGAGCAAACCAATCAGAGCCCGCAGACGCAGCCCGCTATTGAGCAGGAGCCGACGCAGAGTTCGGGAGATCGTTCAGGTACTCAATCTTTCAATCGAGTGTTTTCCGGGAAAGCTTCTTACTACTCTTATCAGAAACGGAAGACAGCGAGCGGCGCCACATTCGATCGGAATTCGCTTACTGCTGCGCATCGCACCCTGCCGTTCGGCACGCACGTTCGCGTCACCGATTTGAAAAGCAGCAAATCGGTGGTCGTTCGCATCACCGATCGCGGACCATGGGCTCGCGGTCGCGTCATCGACCTCTCGCTTGGCGCCGCTCGTAGCTTAGGAATTACCGGTCGTGGCGTCGCCCAGGTTCGCGTAGTGGTGCTTTAGCTGCAACTAGGTGCCCCGCAAGGACAGCAGTCGTTGGCCGGCCAGCAAACCGAGGGCGGCCTTGCACTCGCAAGCTCGCTCGAAGCGAACGTCGAGTTCTGCGCGCAACTACGCTGGCTCACATTAATTCACTTCCAGTTCAGCCCCACTGAGCGTGGGCGGGCTAGAATGTGGGCCGCAAGCAGCCCCGCGGTGTTGCTTGCCGTACAACTGTCGAGGTCCTTGAAGGGACGTGTGACTGCCGATAACGTTTGATCGTAATTTACTCGGGGGGATTTCAGTGCGCTTTTTGCTTTGCCTGCCTTTCGCGGCAGCTGTTTTTGTAACACCGGCATTTGCTGCTCCGCCAGCAAGCTGCGCCTCCAAATTCGTAGGTGAATGGCGGCATTCCGGAGGAAATAAGGGGACGCTTACCGCTGACGGAAGGGCCATCTGTAGTGAGCACGCGGCGTGTCAGGCTGAGGGCACCTGGACCTGCTCCGGCAATAACCTGACTTACACGACCAGCCTGGGCTCGTGGGTGTACACGCTACAACCCGACGGCTCGATCACGGCCAACGGTGGCATCGCACGGGCCGTGCGCATCGGTCGAGCGCCCGCGGCAACCGCCAAGCCGGCGGAGACCGGTTCGAAGGACGCAACACTAGCCGGCAACCAAAATGGAAAGCCGGCCAAGCCGACGAAAGATTGTAGCGGCGTGAGCGGCAAGATAGACGGCGTCGAGCTCAAGCCGATGAAATGCGATGATGCACCGCCGAAGGCCGCTGCGGCCACACCGCCTCAATCGCCTCCCGCGGCAAAGCAGTCAAGTTCAGGCGTTGTGTCAGGTTCGAAAGGCGCATTAGAGGCGATCGCCGAGATCTCTCCGGAATTGAAGAAGGCGCTCGAAAACGCAGCTCGCAATGTAGAGCATGCGAAGATCGACCCTTCTCGAGTGAAGGAGCCGGTGGTCCGCGAACCCGAGCGACCCAGAACGGAAGCAAAGATCTCTCCTTCGGAAACGACGTCGAGACCCGCCGCGAACAATGAACCCTCCGCGCCGCCACGCGCAATCACTGAGCTTGATCCGGATGATTATGCCAAAACTTGCAGGGATGAATCGTTCAAGAGCGGCCTCAAGAGTTTGAAGCAGGATATTGACGCCGCCACAGAAGACGTCATGCGGCAGCGCGATCCTATGAACACGAGACCAGTTCGTGGCGTTAAGTTTTATGCGGAAAAACTCAAGCTCATAAAGAAGGTTCTGAAGCTCTGCGCGGTCGAAGTGCTCAAGAAGCAGATTATCGAACCGCTCGAGACTACCGACCTCTTCGATGATCCCTCGTATGACGCTCGATGAGCGTGGCCGCGGACTTTTGAGTAATCCACATTTAGCGAAGCGGCTTTGCGGCCTTTGGAGACCGCGCCGGCGCCTCCCCCCTAGGGGTGGGTGCCGGGAGTGGTGTAGGCGAGCTGTGACATTCTCCAGGTCGCCGCTTGCGGTTCGCTATCAAGCGACGCGCGGTCGCCCGGCGCAACGTTCCAGGGATTGCTTATGCACGAGCAAGGCATGCTGCTAAGCGGTTGGTCTAACTTGAGTGTTCGTGCGCAACGGCCCGAGCAGGAGCTGTGTCTTCTTGTCGTGCAATGCGCGATTTCAAAACCCGACAAAAGCGCATAAATCGATAAATGCGCCAACCGGATCAATCGCTCAGCTGTCTGGTTCTACGTGTTAGACTTTTCCAGACAAAATATTCGTTGCCGATTTTTCGACATGCCGCATCCTGAGGGCGGGTCGAAAGCCCGAAACACTAGCCGAGAGCCAATCCGGTAAGCGGCAATCACAAATCTTGTCCAGGGGCCGCGCGCGTATGTCCAAGGCGCACGCCCAAAGGTGCGCGGGGCCGCCTAGTGTCGGTCATTTCGCCCCTGGACTCGCATCTTGCTCGAAAGGCAAAACACTATGCGCACCTCAACCGCCCTCCGCACCTCGCCCCAATCAACCGACCTGAGCGCTCTGCTCGCCCGTCGCGGGACTGACCTGATCCTGGCAATTGAAGACGGAAACGCCCTCGTCCGGTGTCACGTGAGCTCCGCGATCGCCGCCGCGATGCTGGCGCCGCTCAAAGGCAAGGCCGCCGGTCAATTCCGTGCCCTGCCGGGCAACCTGGTTGAGATCGATGCCGCGGTGACCTTGCCGATGGCGCTACGAATGATGGAAGCGAAGGCAGCAATGGAGAACACGCTGCATTGAGATCGATGGCGGCGGACTACACAAAACCCGCTCGACTGACCTAAAATCCGCGCTCGTGCTTCCCCGGTGCTTCCCCGTGGTAAGCGCGAGCGCAATCAGCATGGAAAGGAGAACAAATGTCGCCGCAGTTTCAGCGGGTTAGTTGGTCGGGGCAGCTGGATTCGAACCAACGACCTGCAGTACCCAAAACTGCCGCGCTACCAGGCTGCGCTATACCCCGAATGTCCGGCAAGCCCTGTCGATACACGCTTCCCAAGGCGCCAGCAAGCTTCCCAAGGCGCCAGCAAGCTTCCAAAGCCGCCCGCAAGGCCGGCAAGCGCCCGGGGCCTGCCCGCCTTATTTGCTGCCGAACAGAGGGTGGCCGACGCGATCACCAGGGCGGATGCCGTACTTTTGCGCCGTTCCCGCCACCACCTCCAGCACCGCCCGGGCGGGCCCCCGGGACGAGATGATTTTCGTCGACAACGGCTCGGTGTTCTCGGCGATGCGCAGGATGCGGCCGTCGGCGCGGATGAAGATCATGTCGAGCGAGACGTAGGTGTTCTTCATCCACATCGACACTTCCTGCTCGGGATTGAAGTCGAACAGCATGCCTTTGCCGTCGGCCAATTCCTTGCGATACATCAGGCCGGTCTGCTTCTCCTCCTCGGTCGTTGCCATTTCCACCGAGAACACCTGCACGCCGTTCTTGGTGACGATCTCGAGCGGCTGGAAGCTGGCGGCGCCGACAGGTGCGCTCGCGACGGCCAAGCCGGTGATGACGAGGATGGCGCCAAGCCAGCCCTTCGCAACGGACCAGACGGCCTTTCGATCAAAGTTCATGGGAGCTCTCAAGGCGTGGGACTTGGCCAGTCCTTACGCGGCGACCGCCGGAAAGGAAAGAGGCGCGCCGGCCAGCCGGCACGCCTCTGCTCACGATTGCGGGAACTGGAGCCTTTAGGGTCTGTACTCAATAGGGATTCCCGCTGAGGCGGAGTTGTGATTCAAGACCTCCGAGTCGAAGGGGGGCTTGATGGGGCAAAAGCTATATTGGCTGAGTGAGGCGGAGTGGAAGCGGATTGAACCGCTGTTGCCACGTGGGCGGCGCGGCGCCCATCGCGTGGATGACCGACGCGTGATCAGCGGGATCCTCCACATGCTGCGATCGGGCGCACGCTGGCGAGACTGCCCGGCAGATTACGGCCCCTACACGACCATCTATAACCGCTTCAATCGCTGGAGCCGCCAAGGCGTGTGGGGCAATATTTTCTACGCCTTGACTGGCTCAACCGGCCGGGTCGGGACAATGTCCATCGACGCGACCCACATCAAAGCCCACCGCTCGGCGGCGGGCGCAAAAGGGGGGACTTCCAGCAGGCGGTCGGCCGCTCGCGAGGCGGACGCACCACCAAAATCCACGCGCTGACCGAGGATTATGGACGTCCGATCGCCTTCGTGATCACGCCTGGCAACTGCCATGACCTCACGGCGGCGCGCGATCTGCTGCCTGCCGTCTCTCCTGCTCGACGATTGCTTGCTGACAGGGCCTATGACGCCAATAGCCTGCGTGAGTGGTTGGCCGAGCGCGGAACAAAGGCAGTAATTCCGCCCAACCCAACTCGCAAGCATCCGCACCGGTACGACGTGAAGGCCTACAAAGGACGCAATCTCATCGAACGCATGTTTTGCCGCCTCAAGGACTTCAGGCGGATTGCGACCCGCTACGACAAGCGAGCCGACAACTTCCTCTCGGCCATCCTCTTGGTCGCCGCCGTTACTTGGTGGATCAATTGAGTCCGGACCCTAGTGCGACTGCAATCCCGGCGATCCGGTTTCCGGGTGGATCTCGGCCGCCATCATGCCCTTGGAGCCGGGCCCGAAGCGCACCAGGACATACTGGCCCGGCCTGAGCTCGGTCATGCCGAAGCGGCGCAGCGTCTCCATGTGCACGAAGATGTCGGGCGTGCCCTCGCCGCAGGTCAGGAAGCCGAAGCCGCGCAGCCGGTTGAACCATTTGACCTGGGCCCGTTCCAGCCCGCTGGTCGGGGTCACCGTGACATGGGTGCGCGGCGGCAGCATTTGCGCCGGATGGATCGCGGTCGACTCGTCCATCGAGACGACGCGGAAGGCTTGGTAACCCTTCGCGCGCTGGATGCATTCGACGACGACACGGGCGCCTTCATAAGCCGTCTGGAAGCCGTCGCGCCTAAGCACGGTGACGTGCAGGAGGACGTCCGGCC
Source organism: Bradyrhizobium sp. STM 3561 (assembly GCF_045571455.1). Taxonomy (NCBI): domain Bacteria; kingdom Pseudomonadati; phylum Pseudomonadota; class Alphaproteobacteria; order Hyphomicrobiales; family Nitrobacteraceae; genus Bradyrhizobium; species Bradyrhizobium sp. STM 3561. Next base: position 2,716,864 of record NZ_CP120695.1, on the reverse strand, counting down.
AGCCATTGTCGGGAACGATGAAGCCATAGCCCTTGGAGGCGTCGAACCATTTGATGACGCCACGGACCTCGACGAGGTTGGCGCCGGTCTCACCAAGCCCGCTGAATGGACTGAGCGCGCCCTCGCGGCCGGCACCGCCGTGTTCGCCCGGCGTCATTCGCCCGGGCGAAGTGCCCTGTCCGGGAACTCCAAGCTTCTTGGACTCAAATCCGTCCGACGACCCCATAACCCCGGACCCCACACTGCCATGCTACCCGCCACATCGGCGGCGCTCGAATCACGCGTCTTGAGAGATTGTTCTCGGTTCGACGCGACGCGAATCTTCGACTCAAAAGATAACACTCCCGGTTGCGGCGCATAGACAAAAAAGAGATTCGCCGGAACCTATGAACAGCTTGCACAGCCGCGAATCAAACTGATGCCTCAATTGCCGACAAAGGGCCCGAGAGTCTCGCCGATGTCGTGGTGGATGACGAGGTCGGCGATGTCATCCTGATCCGTCGGCTCGCGATTGATGATCACGAGACGTGCACCTGCGCGCCTGGCCATCATCGGAAAGCCCGCGGCCGGCCAGACCACGAGCGAGGAACCGATCGCGATGAAGAGATCGCAGGCTTGCGACAGCGCGGTTGCTCGCTGCATCTCGTCATCCGGCATCATCTGGCCGAAGGAGATCGTGGCGGTCTTCACCGGCTCGTCGCACGTGGTGCAGTTGGGCGCCGCGCCATCGTCGTCGAAACGGCGCTTCACCCAATCGAGCTGATAGGCCTGCCCGCATCCGATGCAGCGCGCATAAGTGGTATTTCCGTGAAGTTCAATCACATGTTCGGGCGCAAAGCCCGAGGCCTGGTGCAGATTGTCGATGTTCTGGGTGATGACGGCAGGAATCTTGCCGGCGCGGTAGAGCGAGGCCAGCGCGCGATGGCCGCGGCCGGGCTTCGCCGCCGCGAAGACCTCCTCCATCGCGAAGCGCCGGCGCCAGGATTCGTCCCGCGCCTCTTGGCTCGCAACGAACTCGTCGAATGGGATCGGACGGTTACGCGTCCAAATTCCACCCGGCGAACGGAAGTCGGGAATGCCGCACTCGGTCGAGATGCCGGCGCCGGTGAACGGCACGATGGTTCTGGCCTCGGCGATCATGCCACCGAGGCGCTCGATGCCGCTCTGAAGATCCGATGCGATCAATCGCGCCTCCCGACTCGTTTTGCCTGACAGCAACATGCGCAAGCGGCAAGATCGTTGACTCTCTTATCAAGCGCGAACGCAATGCGCTCCGCAATTTTTCCCGGCCTACGCTTATCACAATCCTGCAATGCCTCCTCCCCATTGACGCCCCATTCAGGAGCGCCAATGGATGTGTTGACGCGACTCAACGTGATTGCGGCGGCAGCGCTTGAGTTCGGATGTGCACATACTCGGGTGTAGAGGGGATTTGACATGACCGAAGACGAAGAACGCAAGGTTCGTGAGCGCGACGAGATCGCCGCCCGTGTCGCCGCCTTCCGTGCCACGCAGGAAAAGTTCAAGCGCGAGCGCGAAGAATATTTCGTGTCGACACTGGAGAACGCCCGCAAGGTCGAGCGGCCATCGCTCTGGCCCTAGCATCATCGCGCAAGCAGGCGCGAAGGCGTACGAATGAAAAAAGCCCGGAGCATCGCTCCGGGCTTTTCGCTATTGGGGACTACCAATGCCGCCAGTGGTGGTGGCGGTAGTACGGTCCGCCATAATAGGCGTAGGGGCCAGGTCCGTAGTAATAGCTCGGGCCGTCATAGTAGGCGTAGCCGGGACCGTAATAGCCATAAGGGTGGGAGGCGGCGATCGCGCCCGCGGTGATCGCGCCGGCGGCAAGGCCGAACGCGAGGCCCGGGCCGATGCCGCGGCCACGCGCCTCAGCCGGTGCAGGCGCCGCGACGGCGGTCACGCCGACGGCCGCGATGGTGGCCAGAACTGCCAGTGTTTTCTTCATGATGTCCTCCTTCGCGTCTCGCGGGATAACCCCAGGCACCTGCCATGGTTGCGCGACCGGCAGAAACGACACGGTGGAAAAATCTCGATGCACCGGGAACGAAATCGCCGAATGCAGATTGATCCGTCAGGTGTGAGCCTTGGCCATCCGGGTAGAGGCATCAGCACGTAACCCCGTCAGCATCTCCGCGATGCTGGCGGGGTTTTCAGTCTCACGGGAGCAAATGGCAGCAGACCACCATTGCTGCCAGCGGGGTGGACGATCGAGGAGGAAGGTTTGCCCTTATCCGCTTTGCTGGCCCGTATTCGCAAATTGGTTCCCAGATCCGACGATGAGCATTACGACGAGATCGTCCGCAGCTTCGGTGTCGGCACGCTGCGCCCGCCGCCGACGCCGATGAGCGACCGCGAGCTGGCGCAGGCCATCGCCGAGTTCCTGAAGCAGCAGCCCTCGAGCGAATCCGTCGCGACCCTCGGCCGCCGGCTCGATCCCTCCTCTCCCGTCTGAGTTTCTTTGCGAGAGCAAGGAACCAGGATTGCGCGCAGACGTTGAGTTCCCTTACGCTGAGCGGAAAGTGGAAAGAGACCCCGAGATGCCCGCGTGGCTTGAGGTTTTGCTCAATCTGGTCGGCTATGCCGGCTTCGTGGCGCTCGCCTCGCGCGGCGCCGCCAGCCCGCAAGCGCCGGCCGACGATCGCAGCTACGGCGATGATGGCTAATTAGCGCGCGCCGTCTGGCCTGCCGTGCGCACCAGCCGGTCGGCCTTGATCGCAACGCGCGTGTCCTCCGCCTGCGGCCGCAGCGAGAAGCTGATCACCACGAAGGTAAGACAGAACAGCGTGCCGACGACGGCGACGCGCCGGTAGGTGTGCCGGTCGCCTTGAAAAAAGGACGGCTCCGAAAAAGGAATCATGGCAAAATTGCTTCTTGGCAAAGTCGTTTCTTGCTTGTCTTTGCCCGACACCTACCCCAACCCGCGCCAAGCGCAACGCGATTGGGCTTTTAACCTAACCGAATAGGGTTATCGGCATCGCTGCAAGTTATCGTTAGGCAGACCAGAGGCGCACCTCTGCCGCAAGGAGCGGTGAACGACCGGCCAGCTTTGTTCCAGCTTCGACTCCATTTCGTTCCCGAAGAACGAATCGGAATCACAGAAAACGGCGCGGAGCAGTTCTTAACGAATCCTCTTGCGACCTCGATCAGGCCGGCACACTTCCATGCGGCTCCTCCTTCACCACATTGCTTGCGGACAAAACAGCGGCGGGGACTGCGCCAGCATCACGCCATCTCGTTCCAATACGCGCGGTCGCATCGTCCCGACCTGGCGCGACTTGTTCTGCATCCGACTCCATTTCGTTCTCGAAGAACGAATCGGAGTCGCAAAAATCAGCGTGGAGCAGTTCCTAATGATTGATGAAAGCGCGGCTGTCTTGGACGGCAGGGCCCGTCGCAGGCAAACGCTACGGCGACAAGCAAGCGCGCCCCCTCAGAACGAGCCCGCGCCTGCGCATTGCCGCGTGTCGTTGCCGATGGATCAAGCCGCCCGCTTCGACTTGTCTTTCGAGAAGCATTCGAGGATCTGGATGCGGAGCTCTTCTGCGGCGGGCCCCTCGAGCTTCCTGAGCTCGTTCCACAGCCTGATCACTTCGCGCTGCTTTTCGACGGTCATGAGCACCCTCCCAATGGTCCACCAAGGCTGTCCACATTAGAACAAATAGAGAACAAAAAGTCCAGTCCTCGGGAGAGTTTTCGTGCTGAACCTTTTCGGCGCGGCAGGGACCTATGGAAGCTGGGGATTTCAGCGCCCAGTCACACGGCAGCGCCGCCTGACGAACATACTCCGTCGTTTCGGCGCTGTTGCTTTTTGGCATTTCAACTTTAAGTTACGCCCATGCTGACGGCCAGGCGCTGAAATCCCAACGCCGTCGGTGAGAAGAGCCTCGCGCGAAAGCGCGGGGTTTTTTCTTGCGATGATTTGGTAAGGGCGGATTGCGGCGACCGGAACGAGGTCTCGCCTTCTGCATTGACGGTCCGAAATCAGCGGGCCGGCAACCGCGCGACGCAGCCGTTCGGCGCGATTGAAGCTCGTTCGGCGCGACTGAAGCTTGCGCCGCGAGATACGCCATCGAGCCGCTGATGATCTGCGAGTTCTGCGAGAACGAAATCCCGGTCGGTCTTTCGCTCTGCCCGGCTTGCGGAAAGCCGCAGGGCGCGCCCGGACGGAGCGAGCGGCGCGCGCCGTGACTTGTCCTGATCGTCGTGGCGGTGTTCGGCATCGCCATCGCCGAGCACCACCTCTTCTTCAGCCCTTGATCATTGCGCCGTCGCAAGAAGTCCGGCGCGATGACATCGTCGGCGGCTCAGACCGCGTCCTTCGCCACCTTCAAGGGCGAGGCCTTGACCGATTTGCTCGCGGGCTTCGCCGCAAACTGCATCGGCTCCTTGGTGAAGGGATTGATGCCCATGCGGGCTTCGGTCGCCGGCTTGTTCACCACCGACATCTTCACGAAGCCGGGAATGACGAACTCGCCGGACTCGTTGAGCTCCTTGTAGCCGACGGTCGCCATGTACTCGATCACCGACTTCACGTCGTTCTTCGAAAGCTGCGTGCCCTCGGCAATTGCATCGATCAATTGGGTCTTCGTCATCTTCGCCATGTCTGAATTCCTCTGAATGGGGGCGCGCGCAATTCCTGCTGGGGACGCGGCCGAACCGCGGGGGCACGCTGCTGATTCATGCCAGAAGTCATGAAGTGATCGGGCTTAGAACCCATCGAGGCCGAAAACGCAAGCACGGTTCTCGGGGACGCCCGGCCCTGTGAATGATGCCGCCGGACACGCCCACCTTCTTTTTGAACCATTCAGCGGTTGACGCGTCTTATGTTTGAAGTCGCTGAACTTCACCCCACCAGAGAGCCCCGCTGTCCCCAGGCGGGGCTTTCGCTGTTCGAGAGTCCAGTTGATCCCACCCGCCGTGTCACCTCCGCGTGAAACCTGTGGCTCCGCAGGCATTGTTGACGCTTCAGTAACCTAACGCGGCCAAGCTCCCATCATGTTCGTTGCGTTGGAGTATCCCCAAGTGCTGGATTTTGACGAGCTGCGTGAACTCGCAGCTGATGTTCGTATTTTCGTCGACGTCGCCGAAGACAAGGCCGAAGCGCTCAGAGCCGTCATCGCGGCTTACGATGTCGTGCTGGCGATCTTCCCCACCGAGGAGGGCATGGGCCTCCACGTCATCAAGGGCAGCGAGATCCTGGACAGGATCGCGAAATCGCGGACGCATGCGATGTACAGCCACACGGCGATCGCGGTTCCCGATCTTGCACATGCAAGAGCGCTCAAGTTCCTGACGGCCCCTGTCGATCAGCGGATTGCGGCCTAAAGCATGATCCGGAAAAGTGCGAAGCGGTTTTCCGGAAAGATCATGCGTAAACAACAAGCTATAAAGCGCGATGACGATTCATCCAAATCTCGTCGCGCTTTAGTCTTCTGCAGCGCTTGCTTGTCGGCCACGCCGCTCCGCAGCAAAGCGGCGCGTGGTTCATTTCGCCCGACGGCAGAGGTGAACCGCGCATCTGCCGTCAGCGAAGCAGCGCGGGTAGTTCACCCCGATAGAGAACCCCGCCTCCTCAAGGGCGGGGTTTTCGCTTTTGCGCGCTGCATCAGTTCGCCCGGAATTTCAAGCCTCTCTTTGCCGTTGACCCGGTTCCCCTGCCGACGCACCCTCTCGAGGGGGCGGGGTTTGAGGAGGCATTATGCCGAAAACCCTTGTGGAATTCAGAGCGAAGAACCTTCGTTTACTTGAACAGCTTTGTCCCGACGACCCGCGATACATCCAAGCCTGGTTGAAGCAATTCGATGAGCAGAACGGGATCGCGCCCGAAGCTCGTCCGAAGTCCGGCAAAGCCCGACGGGCAGCTTCGCCGAAGAAGGCCGCTTCGCCCGGTCGGGCGAGGTCGGCGCCCTCCTCCTCGGCCTCGGCCCGCTGATCGGCGCAGCGACGTACGCGCCTCGGGCTTCGATCCGATGCACGAGCAACGATACGAGGGCATGGCCCTCACGGAATGTCCGCGGCCTTCCGCCTGTCGCCGATCGAAACCGGCTTGTTCAGGAAATATTCGCGGTTGCCCGTCGCGGCTTCGGCATACTGGTCGATGGCCACGATGATGGCCTGGACGTGGGCATAGCACCACCCTTCCCGCGTCGCCCGTCGGCGAACGTCTTCGAGCGCGGTCAGGAAGGGCGACAGGTCTCTCTCGTCATCGAACCATCGCCTGCTCACCATGTCCTCCCGCCGAGCACCCTGCCCTTGTTGTGATGCGGTTCCGCATCCTTCAGCGCGTCCCGCTGGCCGCAGAGACTTTCGACCTTCGCCTCCATCCGCGACAGCAGCGCTTCGGCCGAAGCCGTCCCGATGCCCGCCCGCTGCAGCTGGAGGATCTCCTTCCTCTGCCTGCCGATTTGGATGCGCATCCGTTCGATCTCCCGCCTGACAAAATCCAGGTCCGGCATGTTCAGCCTCACGATTTGAATATGGCCCAATGAGAACAAAAACGGAACGACAAGTCCAGTCCGACGTTCTACGGAAAAGCGGAGATTTGCGATGGCGGACAACACCCGGAAGGAACCGAAGGACTGGGTTTCCGGAGGCGACCCGATGACGGGAGCCCAGGAATCCTATCTCAAGACCCTCGCCGAGCAGGCGCACGTAAAGCCGCCCGAGCGCGAGCTGACCAAGGCCAAGGCCTCGGAGCTGATCGACAAGATGCGGCAAGAGGCCGGGCTGGACGAGTGACCCGCATGATTGCAGGGACCCGAGTCCGTGTGTATGCAAACGAAATTGGGAATCGAAAATGCCTTATTTCGTTTGCGCCCGCGACGGTGCCGGGCAGATTATTTTGAAACGGGATACCAGGGAAGCGGCCGAGAAGAAGGCCGCCGAGCTGCGCGACATGGGCTATTTCGAGGTCGAGATCGTCGCGAAGGGTGGCGAGAAGACGGCGTGAGGGACTGGACACGGTCAACAGGCGCTGACGCCGATCAGTCTCATCCTGACATCCCGATATTCGCGGTCTGGCGTGGTTCGCGCCGGGCTGAATTGCAACAACGAAGCAGCTTAGTCCTCTTCGGCGACACGCCTGCCTAGCTAGCGTCGTCTTGCATGTCCCTGGTCGCGAAGTGGCATCCAAACGCCAGCATGGCCAGGGTGAAGGACGAGCCGAGCAGAATTCGGAGAGTCAATTCCATCCCCTCGCTCACATACCTGACCTCGTGCCGGTGCGCGTAACGCTCGGGATGCGCTGCATCGGGCGCTTGAGGAGAGCTCGTCAAAGGCACAAGCCAGGCGACGGTGCCGCCAATCGCTGCAACCCTCGCAACCTTGCCTAACCTTTGAAGCCACCGCTTCATGCTTCCCTCAGCACCTTAATAACGTTGAGAATGACGAAAGCACCCAGACCGTAGATGAGCGCATTCACGAGCCACGACATGGCAATGCCGAGGAAGGTGGGTCCGCCGATCGCTCCCCAGAAGAAATATGCGGCGGTGATGCCAGGCCACTCCAGCGAAAGATAAGCGAAGTCGGTCAGCGGCTCGATGGCGAGGAGCAGCGCCGAAATGAGCGCCCCGACGGCCAGTGCGATGACGAGGTTCGTCTTCATGGAGGGCATCAGAGACCCAACAGCCCGGCGACAACAGGGATGAAGAAATAGGCGGCGATCCCGAGCAGGACGCCCACGACAAAGCGTGCAGCGCGGCCGTGAATCTTCGTATCGAGCCAGGCGCAAACGGCGACCGCAGCCTGCCTCAGCCAGCTACCGACGAGGCATCTGACGAGATCGAACAGGAGATCTGCGAAGAATGCGGCCATGGCGTTTAGTCGACCCCATCGCTGGCGGGGTTCAACTGCCGGCCGTTTGACCATGTCGGCCGGCAAACTTCGGGATGCGGCGTAAAGCGGGAATTGGGCGAGCCGGCAGTCGGATGGCGTCCGAAGGCGTGGCGACTGTCGGATACGGCGACACAGCCCCGAAATCGATAACCGCGAAGATCACCGCGGTCCTCGAGATCTGGGGTCAGTTGGTGGTCTGGAAAACATAAAAAGTCGCGCCGACAGCAAATGGGCGCGACTTTTTCGACGCCAGACTCGATCGGGAACGAGCTGTCGATTACTTCTCTTTGATGACGGTCGTGCCGCTGCTACTACCGACTGTCCCTTCCTCGCAGACTTTGGTCTGCTTGATGCGATCTTCGGCTTCCACGCGGCTCTTGAAAGCCATCGGACCGATCTGTGTTACGACCTCCTTGTCCGCCGGGCGTGTGGTGGTAACCGTGCATTGGCGGCTCGGACCTTGCACGACATAGTACTCATCGGCCAGTGCTGGGGCGGTGCATCCGATGATTAATGCGCCAGCAAGAAGTGGTGCCTTCATTGTCGCCTCTCTCTGTTCAAATGCTGCCGACCGACGCGATCAAGAGAGCTCCATCCTGTCGGCGGCTCTGTAACTCGTGCGGACTGCAAGAGTTCCGAAAGCCCCCTCCAGAGAACAAAGCCTGGAATGAGGCGAAGGTGCCGCAACGGCCAGTTGGTGGATGATGTGCTCAGGTTCTCATGGCCGCTGCATGGCCCGCGGGCTTTCCTTCCGGAAGCACAAACAAAAACGCCGCCCGGAAGGAGCGGCGAGTGCTAAAGCCTAGATAGTGAGCGGAACTCACTTCTTCATGGCGTCCGCTGCGTCTCTCGCCGCATCCTTAACGTCACCTGCGGCCTTGTGCACAGCGCCTTTCGCCTTGTCCGCCTTGCCTTCCGTTTGAAGGTCCTTGTCGCCGCTCAGCTTGCCGGCGCCTTCCTTAATGGTGCCCTTGGCCTTATCGGCGACACCTTTCACATGCTCGCGATCCATAACGCGCTCCTTCGATCTGGATGACGCCTAAACGCAGGAAAAGGATCAGGGTTCCTCGTACCGCCATTGACGAACAACTCGGCTAAGCAGCCAAATAAGACGTGTTTTCGCACTTCGACGCCATTTACCAGGAACCAGCCCGCCCGGCTTGGCGGCAACGAAGTTGAACGCATTACCGTCGCTTCGTTGCGTGGTCGGTGATGCAGAAGTCGCGGAGCGTTGCACATTTACAACCCGCACAGCCATTCGAGGTAGTAAGCTGCGCGATCAGAATGACTGAAACATATTTCGTGTTTACTTCGATCCGATCAGCGGGGGCGAAAAGTGTTTGATGTCTATCGCAATGGCAAGCGGGACTTGCTTGTTCTGAGCAACGGCTCTGCAATACCCGTCGTTTGCTCTCGGAGTAAGTGGCGCAAGAGCAGAATAAGAGTTGTCAAAGTCAGCGATGAAATCAAGTCAGCCGTTCAGCGACAGGGCTATTATGTTCGCAGCTTGCGGGTCACCAAGGAGCGGATGATCTAGCTTCGAGCAGGACGGCGGCTTCTCCAGTGCGCAACTCTACTGTTATTGTCCAGCTATTCCGCGTAACCGCAGGCGAACTGGCTTTGGGAGGTTAGGTCATCGTCGCGCGACCAACTGTGCCAATCCGGCCTCGCTCAGGCGCGTATTCGGCGAAGCTGCTGAGTCGTCCGTTAAGAAGCCGATTGCAGCGGTGAGCGGTCGCTGATGGCTGCGATGAGGGTGGCCAGGAAGAGGCACCAAAGAACCCTCAGCCAGGCGAGGATGCGGCGGAAGTTGTGACCGACGGCAGAGAGGATGACGTTGGCGGCATCGCCGGCGCGGCCTTTGAGGTAGCAGCGGCCGAGGTGACCATCGGCCTTCAGGTGTCCGATGACGGGTTCGATGGCGGAGCGGCGGCGCAGCTCGCGCTTGATGATACCGAAGACGCCGCGCTTCTGGCCGGAGATGAAGACACGGCGCGGGTTCTGCGCGTCATGGCCGCGGTATCCCTTGTCGACATAGGCCCGCTCGATCGGACAGCCGGTGAGTGTCTCGGTGCGGTCGATGACGTCCCGCAGGGTGTGACCGTCGTACGGGTTATCGGGTAGCGCCCTGGCGTGCAGCACGAACAGGCCGCCGGGAGCACGGCGGTTGTTGGTGACGATGGAGGCTTTGACACCGAACTCGTAAGGCGCGGCTGCTTTGCCCTTGCCGATGCACTCGACCTCCGGAGCATGGAAGGAATACAGCTTCCAGCCGCGCTGGCGCTGCTGCTGCGAGCGGATCTGCGCGGCCCGGCTGAGCGGCAGGGCGAAGGCGTTCTCGAGCACGGCCTGAGCTTCGATCTTGCGGCGGATATCGCGGATGATCCGGCCCAACCGGCTGCGCAGGATGCGCAACTGCCGCTGATGCCGTTTGAATTGCTTGGCATGGGCGTAGCGTCCCGCCATCATGGCCGCGGTCTTGGCGACGCGAAGATAGGACTGCCGCAGCTTGACCCCGTGCTTCCTCGCCAGGCGGTTGAGCCCCTTGATCGCCGCGTGCAGCAGCTTGGCATCGGTCGGGAAGGTGATCGCCTTCGGCTGCACCGTGGTATCGACTGTGACCCGCTTGAGGTCTTGGCCGCGTAACGCGCCGGCCTCGTGCGCCACCCGCAGGCTCTCGGCCAGCAGCAGTTCCAGCTTGTCGCCGAGCCGCTTGCGCCAGTGGCTCAGGTCCGAGCGCTCGTGCGGGAAGGCGTGCTGGAAGAACTCTTCGCCGGTGAAGTACTGGAAATATGGGTCGTGGACCCAGCGCTCGCAGACCCCCTCATCGGACAGGCCGTAAATGTGCTTGAGCAGCAGCAGCCCGATCACGAAGCGGGTCGCGATGCCGGGCCGGCCGTTCTCGCTGTAGAGCGGCGCGATCTCGCCGTCGATCCAGTCCCAATCGACCTTGCCAGCGAGCTGAACCAGCTCGTGCTTCATGTTGATGATCTGGTCCAGCCTGGCCCGGAACAGATCGCCCGATCCCGTCGTCCTGTGCTTCTTCGGTCGCATCGCCACCTCCGATGCGGCCACCGAATCATGTCTGGCGATTCGACGGAATCCTGAAAATGAAATTGCAAGGTTCCGATGCCCGAAGCATCAAAACCCTGCAATCCTAAAACACCCCGCAACCACAAATGCGATTCCAGCTCAATCGCTTAGCCGCTCTTCACGGATGACTGCTGAAAGGGCACGAGGCAACGGTTTTCGGGCTTCAGCTCCAGCCGCGGCAATTGCGGCATGGTCTTACTTCTTGAGAATGCCGACATCGGTGTTGCCCAAGTTGTCTATGGCGCGATGGGCGGCGGGCGTATCTACCGCGTTATCGTGCGAGGTTGGAGCCTGAGTAACCGAGGAAGCATCCACGTCGCCGCCAGTCGATGCATGGCTGAGCGCATTGCCGACGTTGGGACCGGAGGAGCCAGCAGTGCCGCTTATGGCATGCCCAGTCGATAGGGTGCCGCCCGCATAACCTGTGGAACTGGTGGCCGCAGTTCCGCCACTGCTCGATTCACCCGCACTCTGCGCCAAGGCGAGCGAAGAGCCGCCAACGAGTAAGATCAAGATAATGGCGATGTGGTTCACAGGGCGGTCCTTGACATGAACAACCGGCTCAATGAGTTGCACGTCCGATAGTTCCGTACGAGCTACCGCTCCCCCGGCCACACCGCTCCCCCGGCCACCATGTTGAAGGCGATACACGTTACCTCTCGACCTGACAGTATCCCCATCGATCACCTGGTTTCAGATGAACCTTTGCAGGTCAGACGAGATGTCGCCCAATCAGCCACACCCAAACCCTCGGCGTCCGGAACGCCCCCAAGATTCCCGACTCACCCAAGCCCGCACCGCAACAATCGTCGCGGTGCCAGCAGGTGACGTATCCTTGTGGGGTAAATAACAGTGAGACATGCACAGGTATGAGGTGCCAGTGAGAGGCCGCCTCGGCGGTCTCCTCATTTCAGCAGGTTTCCGTGGACGCCTGAAAGCGCTCGGCCGCCAGCTCGCGATTGCGCCACTCGGCCCGCGGCTGGCGCTCGGCCGCCAGCTGTAGACCGGCGACTGTCGTTGCGATCACGTCATCGATCTCCGAATTACGGTGACAGTGTTGGAAACTCGCCTAATTGCAGTTTGAGTTGAGTGCACTGTCGGCGTAATTGCCCGCGACGTCATCCAGCCTCTGCTTGCCCGAGAACACCGAGCACATTGCAGCCGGAACTGCGCCGATAAAGCCGAACCGCAAGGCCTCAAACACGCTGACATCGCGCATCAGGAGCCCCGCGCCAGCCGCAAGCGCGTACCCGGACAGCGCTGTCGGAAGAATGCGGGAGAGATGGTGCCGCCTGAGCAACCAGTCCACGAGCGCAGTTACAAGCGCCGGAACGATGCCGATCAGATATCCTCTCCAGATCATGCCCGGCATGACCTGCATGTCGGCAACCGAGGTGTCCTCGTAGAAAGAGAGTGCGCTCAGAATCAGCGTCAGTATCAGCGGGAATATCAGGACGAAAACAAGAAACCGTCTCATACGACCTCGCGGGACTCTCGGGACTCCGCGTCCGAATTGCGCCGCTCTCCGTTCATGGGCGTCAACGATCTCGGCGCCGGAGGCTCATCCCGCCCTGCCCTGCACCGCGATCAGAGCAGCCCACGATGTATCGTTTGAACCAAGTCACGGCGAATGAATCTCGTTTCCGGGCATTCGTCGCGGCGAATGCTGCGCTGGTTCACCGCGCTATCGAGTCGATAGTGTCGTGCTTCCGTTCAAAAACTCCGGCCATGTAGATGCAATAAGTGGAAAGGTATGCGTGCGGGGCGAAACGAAAGAATTCGCCGTTAGTAGTAGCGGCTTTGCCCATCAGCTTCGAGGTACATTGGCAGACAATCATTTTTGCGAGGCCTTTCTGCCCCTGCCGCTCCCCCTACTTTCCTGCTATCTCTCCTCCCGCCGTCCCGGCCCAAAGCAAAACCCTCCGTCAATCCAAGGGAGCAATAACCATGCGATACCTCCACACCATGCTGCGCGTGCGCAATCTCGATGTCGCGCTGAAGTTCTACCAGGATGCGCTGGGCTTGAAGGAGGTGCGGCGGATCGAGAACGAGAAGGGGCGGTTCACGCTGGTGTTCCTGTGCTCGGCGGACGATCTGGAGGCGCTGAAGCAGCAGCCGCCGACGCGTGGGGCGCCGCTGGTCGAGCTCACCTACAATTGGGACGAGGAGACGTACGGCGAGGATCGCTTCTTTGGCCATCTCGCCTATGAGGTCGACGACATCTACGCCACCTGCGAGAAGCTGATGAAGGCCGGCGTCACCATCAACCGTCCCCCGCGCGACGGCAACATGGCTTTCGTCCGGTCGCCGGACCTGCATTCGATCGAGCTGCTGCAGAAGGGCGAGCCGAAGGCGCCGCAGGAGCCGTGGGCATCGATGCCCAACACCGGCCACTGGTAAGCTTGCGCGCCGGAACAAGCGTTCGCGGCGGGCGTTCACCCTCCAGTGATGCGATTGGAGGAGGATGCGATGGCGAGAGGGCTGTTGCTGTGGCTGCTTGGCGTGCCGATCCCGGTGATCATTCTCTTGTGGCTGTTCTTCGGCCGCTGAGCGTCAGATCGAACTTTGCAATGAAAGCTCCGTCGCGTACGGAGCTTTTTGCATGAGGGACGCGCCGCAATCGCGCATCGCTCCGAGCGCCGAGTTCCGCTATCACCCGTAGCAAGGTGGATTTCGACACCGAACAATGCCGCGGGAGACGCTTCATGCCTGACACCAAGCTGACGATTTGGGGCCGCGCCAATTCGGTCAACGTGCAGAAGGTGCTGTGGTGCCTCACCGAGCTTGGCCTTGCTTACGAGCGGATCGATGCCGGCATGCAATACGGCAAGACCCGCGAGGCCGAGTATCTCGCGATGAACCCCAATGCGCGGATCCCGACGCTGGTCGAGGGCGACTTCATACTTTGGGAGTCCAATTCGATCATGCGCTATCTCTGCCTCGCGCATGGGCGCGGCACGCCGATCTATCCGGAGGCGCCGAAGCAGCGCGCCTCGGTCGACCGCTGGCTCGACTGGACGCTGTCGACGGTGCAGCCGGTCGACCGCCCGGTGTTCTGGGGCATCGTGCGCACGGCGCCCGCCGAGCGCGACATGATCCAGGTGCAGCGCGATGCCGATGCCGCGGCCGAGGTCTGGGCCATCGCCGACCGCCTGCTCGCCACCCGCCGCTTCGTCGAGGGCGAACAGTTCACCCTGGCGGACATCGCGATCGGGTCCTATGCGCGGCGCTGGCTCGGCGTCGAAGGCATCAGCCGGCCGGCGCAGCCGCACCTCACCCGCTGGTTCGCCGAGCTCGGCAAACGGCCCGGATTTGCGCAATTCGTCGCACCGCCGATGTCGTGAGCGCCGGCGCGGCGCAAGCTGCGACGATCGCGCGAGGAACCGTCGTCGGAGCAAGCCGCGCGACCGATCGGCCGCATCTTTCGACGATGGCATCATACCCCTGTTTTGCCCGACGCCTCAAGCTCGATTTCGCAAAATCATAATTCTGAAAACCATAAGCATTTGCCGTGGCTTGGCTACCGTGCATGGGGTTGTTTTCGCGGTTTTTGTTTTGGGGCCCCTAGCGCCAGCCGCGCTCGACCACAACCACGCAGATGATCAGCAACAGAGTCACCGCGGCGGTGGCGAGGCGCGCGGTCCAGCTGAGGCCGCGGCCGACCCACAGCAAAAGCGCGCAATACATCAGCACGGGGACGATGATGTCGAGCCGTATCAGATCCGCAGGCATGGCACATCAGCGCCGGATGGTGGTGTCGATGCTGATCGCGCCGCCAATCTTGACGCAGGTGCCGGTGCCCTCGACCAGGACGAAGCGCGGGCCGTAGGAGGCGCAGGATCCTGTCCTCGCCGTCCCGGCCGTGCCCGCGAGCGGCAGCGCCTTGCCGGTCTCCTTGCCCGCCTGCGGCCGCTCGGCAGGCGGCAGGCGCAAGCTCTCAGCCGCAGTCGCGGACGTGACCAGCAACGAGATCAGGATGAGGAGCGGCGTGCGCATCACCGCCTTGTAGCCCGGACCGGCGCTGCGCGCCATCGGCGTCCGCGTCCGTGATCAGATGAACTTGACGCCGGCCGACTTGCCGCGGCGCCACACCACCTGGCAGCTCCGCCCGGTGCGCGCGTCGCGTGCGAAGGCCATTCGGATCACGCCCGGAAGCTGGCTCGCGTCCTCGTCCAGTGTGATCTTGGCGCCCGTATCCGAAATGTCCTGGACCAGGCAATGCCGCGCGGCGAAGCCGCCGTCGAGCGTGATCCAGGCGTGCCGCGACAGCAGCTTGCGGGCTGCGCGCTTCTTCGGCGGTGGCATTGGCGAAAAATCTCCCCTGTCCAGCGCTACGCAGGGAACCCTAACAAACCGTTGAAATCGCCTCCGGATGATCCCGGAGCCGGCGCCGTCCACCGGAGCCAAAAGTCCGTTCCCGAATGGCTTGCCCGGGAGCGCAAAGGCCACTATACGTTCGCCCGCTGCAAGCCGCCGGGCACTGCTCGGCCGGCCAGCGGCCGTGCCGCGGAAAGCGGCGGGGCCCTGCGTTTGCTCCCTTCGTCTATCGGTCAGGACGCCACCCTTTCACGGTGGAGAGAGCGGTTCGATTCCGCTAGGGAGCGCCAAATCTGCCGCCGCTCCTCATCGCCGAAACACCTGAGTTGGAAAGCTGCTTCGAGTAGGCACGGACCTCGCCTGCGACTATTCGACCTCTGCGATCACGCGGTGGCTCAGTGGCGCCTGGGGTTAACCGGAAATTTACCCCTGCTCATGCACGCTGGTATCATTTGCTTAGAGTTTGGCCGCTACCGTGGGAATACGGAAATCCCCCAAAACCCCGGTTTGCGTTCATGTCCGTCGCAGAGTTCCTCAGACAGCGAGCAGTGGACCTTGCGGTGAGCGGCAGCTATTCGCTGCCCCGCTGGTACGATTGCGAAGGCAAGCTCCGCAGCTTCGCCTGCCGCACCAAGCGTGTCTCGCCTTTCCGGATGATCGTGGACGTGCCTGTCGTCGGCAAGGTCGGCGAACGCGTGACCTCCTACTTCCAGGATTTCGGCGAACTCCAGTGCACCATCAGCGCGACGTTGAAGGCGGGCTTCCTGATGGAGCTCGAGATGACGCGGACGCGGCGCGCCTGGATGTCGGAGAAGCTGACCTGGCTCGAGAAGAAGCAAAAGGATGCCAGCGTTCGCGAGCTGCGGCGTGACGCGCGTTTCGTTCCGCAGGTCTCGCACACCGTCCTCACTCTCGCCGACGGCAGCAGTCACCCGTGCTTCATCATCGACGTCTCGACGGCCGGCGTCGCGGTGTCCTCAGAGTACGATCCGCCGCTCGGAACCGCGCTCGCGGTCGGCGCCTGCGTCGGGCGGGTGATCCGCAAGTTCGACCACGGCTTTGCGGTCAAATTCGCCGAAAAGCAGAACCGGGACGACCTCAACCGCCTGATCGTCCGCACGCACTTGCTGAAGTCGGCCTGACCTCGCCGCCCTATAGCGGCCCCAATGCCGGATCAGCCTTTGCGCGTCCGTGCCGCGGGCCGGACGTCATTTTGCAGACTTGCGATCGGGGGACCGAATGGCAGTCGACAAGATCACAGTTGATAAGATCAAAGTTGGTAAGATCACCTGGGACAGGGTCGGCCGGGTGACCGAGCCCGGACGCTACATGTACACGTTCGGCTGGCTCACCATCACGGCCGGCGATCTCGAGATCTGGAAGCGATACCCACAGGCCGCGTTCACGCTGCTGGCGCAGCATTCCGAATCACATGAGTCGGCCGGCGAGGAGTTCCATCTCGGCGCCTTCGACGTCGCCCCCGACGCGCCGACGATCACCACGCACTGAGCCGGAAAAGGGCGGGCCATCACTGGGCCACTACCGCCGGCGCATGCCCCGCGGTGCTGCCGTCAGGACAAGTGCGCCGGGAAGCGAAGAAACCCACGCACTTCCTTGATCTGGCTTGCCGAATCCCGATCCCATGTCGGGCGCATTGTTGTTGCGATGGATGACGAGCATTCTTTGTCATGCAATTGATTGCGCTTCTATTCTTGGTCCGGGCGTCGATGAACGGAAGCTGTCGCGCGCGCTAAGCGCACCGCCAGCAGGCGCATGACACATGGTCGCATCGTTGAACGTAGATAAGCGGAACAAGGGAACCTATCTTCGGCGCCGATGTACCTGATTGAAGCGCTCCCCACTGTCCTTGGAACTGCCGCCGTCGCCCCGGCGCTGCTAATGCTGTGGCTTGTCATTGCCGCCGAAGAGCGCCCCGGACCGCCGACCCAGGTCTGGACCGCGTTCTTGTTAGGTGCGGCCAGCATTTCGCTGCTGGGTCTCGCCCGCGCCCCCTTCGCCAAAATGGTCGCCGCCCCCGACGACCCCTGGGCGGCGCTGGCCATGCATTCGATCTTCGGCGTCGCGCTGCCTGAGGAGGCCGTCAAGGTGATCGCCATCGTGCTGGTCTCCTCGACCAAGCGGCGGACTTTTGCCAATCCGATGGACACCGTGGTCTATGGCGCCGCGGTAGGCCTCGGCTTCGCCGCCTATGAGAACCTCGCTTATCTGGTCCAGCACGCGGAGATGTGGCGCTCGCTGGCCGCTCTGCGCAGCGTGCTGACTGTGCCATTCCACGGCGCGCTCGGCATCATTGCGGGCGCTTACCTGACGATCGCGCGCGCCGGCACGGCACTGGGCGCCAACCGCCACCATCGCGATTGGGCCCGTTTTTCCAGCCGGCTGTTGATCTTCGCCGGCCCGCTCGCGCTGCATTCGGCCTTCGATTTCCCGCTACTGACCCTGCAAAGAATGCCCGACCTGGATCCGACGCTTCGCATGTGGCTGGGCGCGGCGAGCCTCCTGATCGGCTTCAGCTCGATTGCCTTCGCCATCCGCCTGGTCCGGCGCGTCGCGCGCCATCATGCGCCGCGGACTGATGTGGCACGCGAACGGCTCAGCCAGTTGCGGCGGATGTGGGCGCTGCTGCTTGCCGGCGGCGGCATCGGCTTTGTCGGGCTCGCCTTCGTGCTGACCTCGATCCACCACTGGCTGATCAACCCCGAACGCAACCTGACGCTGGCGCTGATCCCGATTGGTTTCGTCTCGATCCTGCTCGGCCTCGCGCTTCTGATTGTCACAACGGCGATCTACATTCTCGGCCGCAACCGCATTCGCACGAGTGGTGAAGGTTTTTCCTCAATGCAGGGCGGTGGCTGAGGCGCGGGATGGCAAGCGCGGTGCACACCTACTAGATTGGACCGCATGGAACGGCTTTCGAGATCGAGGCCATCATGACATCGCCTGAGGAATTTTCACGGCTGCAATCCGCGATGAGCCAGGCGGTCGAGGCGCATTGGAAGGCCTTCCTGTTCGAAGGCATCCTCCTTGTGGTTCTCGGCGTCGCCGCATTGATCCTTCCGCCGCTCGCGAGTCTTGCGACCACGATCTTCCTCGGCTGGATGTTCCTGATCAGCGGTATCGGCGGACTGATCGCGACCTATTGGGCGCGCAGCACGCCAGGCTTCTGGTGGTCGCTGATCTCGGCCGCGTTGGCCGTGCTCACCGGTATGTTGCTGCTGGCCCGGCCGATGCAGGCCGTGCTGACGCTGACCATCGTGCTCGGCGCCTATTTCCTCGCCGAGGGCGTTGCCACTATCATGTACGCACTGGAGCACCGCCGCGAGCTGAGCAGCCGCTGGTCATGGCTCCTGATCTCGGGCCTCATCGACATCGCGATCTCGTTCATGGTGATCACGGGACTGCCGAGCTCGGCAGAATGGGCGATCGGCGTGCTCGTCGGTATCAACCTGCTGTTCGGTGGCGCCACCCTGACCGGCATGGCGCTGGCGGCGCGCAAGAGCAACACCTGAGACGCATCATCGCCTCCCGCGCATTTTTTTGGGGGTGACAATCCGCCAGCGGCACGCTATATGGCCTGCCATGATCACCGTCGCCACCAGCTATTTTTGGTACTTTAGCTACGACAGCTCGCTGGCGGCGGGAGGATCGCGCTCAATCTGACACATTGCAGCAAACGTCCGAACAAGCCGCCAGACCTGGCGGCTTTTTTATTGGCCGGCAGGTTTCCAACACAGACAGGAGCCCGCCGTGCTGAGCACGACCGACGATCTTCGTATCCGTGAACTGAAAGAACTGAGCACGCCGGAAGAGGTGATGCGGGAGGTTCCGCGCACGCTCACCGCAACGCGCGTGGTGATGGCCGCCCGCAACGCCATCCACGCCATCCTGAGCGGCCAGGACGACCGCCTGCTGGTCGTGGTCGGCCCCTGCTCGGTGCACGATCCCAAGGCGGCGCTCGACTACGCCGAGCGCCTTGCACGCCTGCGCGAAGACCTTGCCGACCAGCTCGAGATCGTCATGCGGGTCTATTTCGAGAAGCCGCGGACCACGGTCGGCTGGAAGGGCCTCATCAACGACCCCGATCTCGACGGCAGCTTCGACATCAACAAGGGCCTGAGGCTGGCGCGCAACGTGCTGTCGGCGGTGAACAATCTCGGCCTCCCCGCGGGCACCGAATTCCTTGATATGACGACGCCGCAATACATCGCAGACCTCGTCTCCTGGGCCGCGATCGGTGCGCGGACGACCGAGAGCCAGATCCATCGCGAGCTGGCCTCGGGGCTGTCCTGCCCGGTCGGCTTCAAGAACGGCACCGACGGCAATGTGCGGATCGCAGCGGACGCGGTGAAGTCGGCCTCGCATCCGCATCACTTCATGGCGGTGACGAAGCTCGGCCGTTCGGCGATCGCCTCGACCGCCGGCAACGAGGATTGCCACGTCATCCTGCGCGGCGGCAGCAAGCCGAACTACGATGCGGCAAGCGTTGCGGCCGCCTGCAATGAATTGACCAGATCCGGCGTCGCGCCGCTGGTGATGGTCGATGCGAGCCATGCCAATTCGAGCAAGAAGCCGGAGAACCAGCCGCTGGTGATGGCCGATATCGCTGGTCAGATCTCGGGCGGCGAGAGCCGCATCATGGGTGTGATGATCGAGAGCAACCTCGTCGCCGGCCGTCAGGACGTGGTGCCTGGCAAGCCGCTCACTTACGGGCAGAGCATCACCGACGGCTGCATCGACTGGGCGACCACGGCAACCGCGCTCGAGCAGCTCGCCGACGCGGTCGAGATCCGCCGCAACACCCAGCGCGCAGGGCGCCACGAACGGTCGGCCTGAGAAATGACGCGGCTAAGTTGGCTTGCTTACCTCTCCCCGCCGGGGAGAGGTGAAGCAATCAGCAGCCGCGGCAGATGCTCTTGATCTTGCGATCGAGCTCCGCATCTTCCTTGTTCGCGGGAGTGCTCGGATTGCTCAGATTCTTCTCACTCGGCACATCGGCCGCGCGCGGCTGGCGGTGGCCGACGGGCGCCGGCAACACCGTTCCCGGGCCGCCGCCGGATGTCGAACCCTTGGAGCCGCCTGTCTGTGCGACCGCAGCGCCGCCGAGCAAGACCACGAGCGATGCTGCCAGCATGATCTTTTTCATGTCCGCTTCTCCATTCTCCAACCGGCTCGCATTTCAGCCCCGCTCATCTTTCGGGCGGATAGAGATGAACATCGCCGCAATAATCCACGATACGATAGCGCGTTTCGGCTCCCGCTTCACGCGCATCGTCCGCGATATTTCGTGCCTCCGACACATAATTTGGTCCGACCGGTGATTTGCCGGCGCCGCCGGGAATATCGATGACGTAGTCAGGCTGACACAACCCCGACACCCGCCCGCGCAACTGCCGCATCAAATCCTGTCCCTCGGCCAGCGTCGTTCGCAAATGCCCGGTGCCGGGCGCGAGATCACCGTGATGCAGGTAGTAGGGCTTGATCCGGCATTCGACGAAAGCTCGCATCAAATTCGACAGAGCGGCGATGTTGTCATTGACGCCGCGCAAAAGTACGGACTGGCTCACCATGGGAATGCCGGCGTCGATGAGACGCGCGCAGGCGGCGCGCGCCGTTCCGGTCAGCTCCCGCGCATGGTTGGCATGTAGCGCGACCCAGGTGATGGCTCCCTCGACCTTCAGCGCCGCAATCATCTCCTCGCTGACGCGCGCGGGATCGGCCACGGGTACGCGGGTGTGAAGACGGATGATCTTGACGTGATCGATTGCCGCGAGGTCGGCCATGATCTCGCTCATCCGCCGCGGCGACAGCATCAGGGGGTCGCCGCCCGTCAGGATCACCTCCCAGATCTCGCCATGCGAGCGGATGTAGTCGATCGCCGCGCGATAGGCGCTGTCCGACAGCGCGTTCTCCTTGCCGGGCCCCACCATCTCGCGGCGGAAGCAGAACCGGCAATAGACCGCGCAGACGTGAACGAGCTTGAACAACACGCGGTCGGGATAGCGGTGCACGATCCCGGGAACCGGCGAATGCGGATGGTCGCCGATCGGGTCAGCGTTCTCGCCCGGCGTCAGGTCCAGCTCGGCTGCGGTCGGAACGAACTGCCGCGCGATGGGGTCATCGAGATCGGTCGTCTCGATCAGCTCGACCAGATCCGGCGTGATCGCCACGGCATAGCGCGCGGCAACGCGTTCGAGCGCCGGCAGCGCCGATGCGGGAGCCAGGCCCTCGGCCACCAGCTCGGCAGGCTCACGCAGAGTGCGTGCAAGATTCGTCTTCGTCATCTCTCATCCGCAGGCGGTGTCCACACCACCTGATCAATTCGTGTTGCGCCGCTCGCCAGCATGACCAGCCGGTCGAAGCCGAGTGCGATGCCACTCGCCTCCGGCATTGCGGCCACCGCAGCCAGAAAGTCCTCGTCGAGCGGATAGGCTTCGCCGTAGCGGCGCTGCTTTTCCGTCATCGATTCCGTGAAGCGTTTTCGCTGCTCCTCGGCATCGGTCAGTTCGCCAAAGCCGTTGGCGAGTTCGACGCCGCAGGCATAGACCTCGAAACGCTCGGCGACCCTCGGATCGCCCGCCTTCACCCGCGCCAGCGCCGCCTCTGGAGATGGGTACTCAAACAGAATGGTCAAACGCCCCTGCCCCAGACGCGGCTCGACATGCTCGACCAGAACCTTGCTGAAGATGTCGGACCAGGTGTCGTCGTCGGCCACACGCACCTTGCCGCGCGCCGCCTCGGCGAGCGCGGCACGGTTACCCTCGCCGCCCGAAATTGTCGACAGCAGGTCGATGCCGGCGAAGCGTTCGAAAGCGCCCGCCACCGTCAGGCGCTCCGGCTCGGCGAAGGGATCGGCAGTCCGGCCGCGGAAGGAGAAGGTCCCGATCCCGGTCGCCTGCGCCGCACGGGCGATCACAACGACGCAATCGGCCATGATGGTGTCGTAGGGAGCGCCTGCCCGGTACCATTCCAGCATGGTGAATTCGGGCAGATGCAGGTCGCCCCGCTCGCGGTCCCGGAACACCCGAGCAAACTCGAAAATCCGCGTCTCGCCTGCCGCCAGCAGCTTCTTACAGGCAAATTCCGGCGAGGTCCGCAGGTATCGGCTGGCCCGGCTGCCGTCGGGCCGCATGATCTCGGTCCGGGGGGCGTGCAGATGGGTCTCATTGCCCGGGGAGACCTGCAGGACCGACGTTTCGACCTCCACGAAGCCCTGTTCGGCAAAAAAGCCCCGCAAAGCTCCGGTCACGGCGCCCCTGGCCTGCAGGAACGGCCGACGGTCGAGGTGCCGCGAGGGCGACCAGAACGGCGAGATCGGCTTGTCCCCAGCCATTAACCGACTGCCCCAACCAGCAGCAAAGTGCTGGCATCCAACGGCAAAATCAGTATGTTGCGGCCCGAAACGGGCGCCGAAGTCCGATTTGAGGCCCCAAGTCCCCCATCAATTTGACCACGTCCTGGCTGGTGCCGGGGCAAGCAAGCAGGAAATACAGCTTTGAGAGTCATCGCCAGTTCTATTCGCAAGGGCAACGTGATCGAGCAAGACGGCAAACTTTATGTCGTCGTGAGTGCCGAGAACATCCATCCCGGCAAGGGCACCCCGGTCAGCCAGATCGAAATGCGCCGAATCTCGGACGGGGTAAAGATCTCCGAACGCTACAAGACCACCGATCAGGTCGAAAAGGCCACGATAGAAGAGCGCAACTACACCTACCTCTATGAGGATGGCGACGGCTACCACTTCATGAACCCTGAGACCTACGACCAGGTCCAGGTCTCCAAGGACGTCGTCGGCGACGCCGCCGCATATCTCCAGGAGAGCATGACGGTCAAGCTGTCCATGCACGACACCAACCCGGTGGCGATCGCCTTGCCGCAGCGCGTGACGCTGGAGGTGGTCGAGACCGAGCCCGTGACCAAGGGCCAGACCGCCTCCTCCTCCTACAAGCCCGCGGTTCTCTCCAACGGCGTGCGCACCACCGTGCCGCCGCACATCACGGTCGGCACCCGCGTGGTGGTGATGACTGAAGACGGCTCCTACGCCGAGCGCGCCAAGGACTGAGCGAGCAATCGAGGATCGGAACGAGTACCGCCGGGGGGCGAGGCAGTGGGCAGGAAGAGTTTCCGCTTCGTCTCGCTTCTTCTTGCGTCGCTGTCGCTCCTCATTGCCGCGCCGCTTGCTGCGGATGAATTCCGCAGCCCCTCGCTCACCGCCTTGCGCGTCGACTGGCGCGCGGCGCTCGACCAACTCCGTGTCGAGATCAACAGCCGCCCGCAGATAGCGGGCGACTTCATCTTCGCACCCCGCCGTTCGGTGCCGCGCTACGATCCGCGCGCGATGCCCGCACTGGTGCAGCTCAACGCGATCTCCTCGCGCTTTTTCACCGGCATTACCCGAAGTCCCGTGCCGGTGCTGCTGCCGTTCGATGCTGCCGCGTACCTCGAGGCGCAACGCAGCGGCGCGCCGGCGACGCTCGCGCTGTCGCGCTACCAGGCTGATTTCAATCCCGTCGACATGTTCGATGCCGGCCCCGCTGGCTACAGCGCGACCTTCTCGCTCGAGCCCGGCGCCGGCGAGGGCATGCCGAGCCGGGTGTTCGCAAGGCCCGTCGAGGTGCAGATCACGGGCTCGGCGCTCGTCTACGACATCGCCGATCCCTCTGGGGGCAAAGGCGAGCCAGTCAAGATGCTCGCAGCAATCTACCCGGATCTGCGCAAGTTCATCCGGGAAGGCTATGTTCGCTACGCCTTCACCCGTTTCGGGGTCGCCTATGTGGTGTCGATTCAGTGCCTCGACAGCGTTGCCAGGCCGCGGCGACTCGCCTGCAAGGAGGCCTATCCGGTTGCCGAGCGTTTCCTGAAGGCGCTGCGCGTCGCAGGCGGCCAGCGCATGCGGCCGCTGACGGACATTACCTCCAATGTCATCGATCGCCCCGCGGCGCGTTCGCCGGATTTCAGCTACAGGCCGAGCGGTGACATCATCCCGAACACCGGCTACCGCAAGCAGGGCGGCCATTCCGACACAATCGCGTATGCCCAGATCCGCTTTCCGCTGGAGAAGGCGCCCGCTTTCGTGCGTTCGCAATCCTATGGCAAGCGCGACAAGAGCGAAGGTCTGACCACCTATCCCTGGCGCGACAATTTCTGCGAGTCACGCAGTTTCGAGGTGTGGCAATGTGGTGGAGGCTACGGCCACCAGGGCGAGGACATCCGCGCCGCCGACTGCCCGCCGCCCGGTGAAGGCCGCGCGCCCTGCGATCCCAAGCAGCGCGGTGTCGTCGCCGTACGCGATGCGATCGTGATCCGCGCAGCCAAGGACCAGGCCGCGACGCTTCAAGTCAACAGCCGCACCGAGCACATCCGCTTCCGCTACATGCACATGAATCCGCAGGCGATGAACGCCGATGGCGTGCTCAATGGCCGTGTCGTCAGCGAAGGCGAGAAGATCGGCGTGATCTCGAATTATCTCGACCATCCTGCCGGCACGTCGATGCACCTGCATTTCGACGTCCAGGTGTTCACCCGCGACGGCTGGATCTGGGTCAGCCCCTACGTCACGCTAGTCTCTGCCTATGAGCGCCTGATCCACGCCCGCGGCCGCGAGGTCGGGCCGGACATTGCGGGAGCCTCGCAGCCTGTGGCGCATGCGCTGCCCGAAGACGTGCTCAAGCCGGACCTGCGCGAGGGATCGAGCGGCGAGGAGAATTGAGGCAATTCGCGCCTCACCGCGCAGCTTCCCGTCTCATGCACGCGCGGAACTGGCCGGATCGGCGTCAGGTCACCTCCAAAACATCGCGCCTTCTCTGGCCCCGGAATTGCTTGGCTCCCGCTGGGCAAACTGGAAGAAGGGAAGCACATGCGTTGTCTCACCACGGCAGTCGTTCTGGCCGTCGCATTGGCCGTGCCGGCTCATGCGGAGGAATTGACCGGTACACTGAAGAAGATCAAGGAGACCGGCGCGATCACGCTCGGGGTGCGCGACAGTGCCGTACCCTTCAGCTATATCGACGAGAAGCAGAAAACCATCGGCTATGCCATCGACATCTGCATGAAGATCGTCGAGGAGATCAAAGTCGAGCTGAAGCTGGACAAGCTCGCGGTCAACGAGAACCTGGTCACCTCGTCCAGCCGCATTCCACTGATGGCCAACGGCACCATCGATCTCGAATGCGGCTCAACGACCAACAATGCCGAGCGCCAGAAGCAGGTCTGGTTCACCAACACCCATTTCCTCACGGCAAGCCGCTTCGTGTCGAAGAAGGCTTCAAAGCTCGACCAGGTCGATGACCTCAAGGGCAAGGCCGTCGTCTCGGTCTCCGGCACCACCAACATCACCCAGCTCAACAAGGCCAATGCGGCCCGGTCGCTCGGGATCACCGTGATGAACGCCAAGGATGTCCCGGAGGCGTTCCTCATGGTCGAGACCGACCGCGCGCAGGCCTTCGTCATGGACGACATCCAGCTTGCGGCCATGATCGCCTCGGCGAAGGATCCGTCGCTCTATGCCATCAGCACCGGCGCTTTTTCCGATCCCGAACCCTACGGCATCATGCTGCGCAAGGATGACGTGCCGTTCAAGGCAGTGGTCGATCGTGCAACCGCAAAACTCTACAAGAGCCCGGAGATCGAGAAGATCTACAACAAATGGTTCATGGAGCCGGTGCCGCCCCGCGGACTGAACTTCCACGTACCGATGCCCGTCTCGATGAAGAAGTCGTTCGAGCACCCGTCGGACAATCCCGACCCCGCATCGTATGGGGGCTGACGAGAGAGCCCGCTCGATGCGTGGCCCGGATGAGAGAGACGTCCGGGACCTTCGCGACGACGGCCCCGGGCGTCGCTGCCTTCACCCGTGGGTAGCGTCAATCCAGATAGGTCGTGAGCTGCGCGCCTTCGTCCGCCACGAACACTGCGATCAATTCCGCAGGCTCCGTTGCGCTCGCGTTCGCCGATACGAGATGCGTCGAGCCCGGCGGCTCGAAGAACGACTGGCCGACGCCGAACGTCTCGACCGGACCGCCACCGAGTTGCGAGCGGATCTCGCCCTTGGTGATGTAGGCCGTAACCGAGCCCGCGTGACGATGCGGCCGCGAAAACCCGCCCGGACCATAGGACACACGCACGATGGTCACGCGCTTGCCCGGGACGTTCGGAAGCGCGTAGGAGCCGATCGGCTCGACCTTGTCGAGAGGCGAGCTCTCCGCTGCCGTTGCGCAAAGCGGGGTCAGCACGCCTGAGACGGTGTCCATCGTCACCGGCAGCGCTCTGCCGATCGCAAGCGCGCAGGCGAGCCCTGCGATGACGGCAAGCGCCGTCGAACGTGACGGCGCCGGACGCCGCGCGGCAGAAACACTCATGACTGTCATCGCGATCTCCCCTGTCTCCATCAGGATGCAGCGGCGGCGGCGGCGGCCGGCCGCATTGCAGGTGTCCAACGAAACGCCGCGCCAAAGCGGTTCCAGGCGTTGATGGAGACGACCGCCGACGTCAGGTACGCCAGCTCAGTCTCGGAGAATTCGCCAGAGGCTTCGGCGTAGACCTCCTCGCTGACGCCGTCGGGCAGACAGGTCAGCGCCTCGGCCCAGGCCAGCGCGGCACGCTCGCGCGGCGAAAAGATCGGCGCCTCGCGCCAGACCGCGACGAGGTGGAGCTTGTCGACGGGAACGCCGATCCGTTCCGACAGCAGGACATGGTGCTGCACGCAGAAGGCGCAGCCGTTGATCTGCGAGGCACGCAGCTTGACCAGCTCGAGCAGCTGCTTGTCCAGGCCGGCCTTGGCCGCAAGCTGGCCCAGAGCCAGCAGCAGATCATACACATCGGGCGCGATCTTCTTGAAATCCTCGTACTCGCTGCGGGCGTGTGACATTGCGATTCACCTCGTCTTATTATAAGTGTACTTACTTATTATAAGAGCTCTGATATGGCGCGCAAGACCGCTGCGACCGCAAGATCGAAAACCGCCCGCAAGACGCCAGCACGTGCCGACGGCGGCGCCGTGCATATTCCCGCGCCCGGCGAAGGCAAACGCGGCGAGCAAGGTTATCTCGGCTATCTTCTGCGCCAGGCTCACGCCGCGGTCCGGCTGAAGATGGAGCGCATGCTCGCCGATCTCGGCGTGACCTCACCGCAATTCGCGGTGCTGACGATGCTCAATGCCTATCCGGGCCTCTCAGGGGCCGATGTCGCCCGCCTCACCTTCCTGACCCCCCAGACCGTCGGCGTCATCATCCGCAATCTCGAACGCGAGGGCGCGATCGCGATGACGCCCCATCCGGTCCACGGCCGCATCCAGCAGTGGACGCTGACACCGCGCGGCGCCACGCTCCTGAAGGCGTGCCGGGAGCGGGTGATGCTGCTGGAGAAACGCTTGGCAAAAGGCCTCGATGACAAGGCGGAAATCACGATCCGGCGTTGGCTCGCCAACGTGGCAATCGAGTTGCAGAAGGAATAGAAGCGGGCAGCGTCTCAACCTTCATCGCATCCGGGACGAAGCCTGTGCCGCTGTCGAATGCCGCGGAGGCATGGCTCGCGGACGACAAAGCTTGTCGCTCAGTATTGGTTACCGATGCAATCTGAACGATCTCTAGACTGAGTGAGGATGCTCTAGCCACCCCGCAACGCATTTTTGACCTCGCCGTCCGGCCAGGTCTCATCGGCCGGGATCACCCGCACACGGCTTTGATCTGCGGTATTCACCAGCACGTGCGAACTCGTCCGCTCAGCGCTCCGCTCGAGACGCAAATCGGTTTCGGGCTTCCAGCTCAACGTGGTCGCGAGGTCCCCGGGAAAGATCTTCCATTGCGATCCGTCGTCGAGTTCGACGACATGGCTTTCCGCATGCGTGCGTATCTTCATTCCACCCCGAAATTTCGATGAACAGACTGCATCCCGGAAGCAGGCCCGGCCCCGCGGCCGAATCTTCCCGTCCTTCCTGGCGTTGAGGGAATGCGGGAGTGCGACACTTGTTCCGGTGGGAACGGCCGCGCAATCAGGCAGAATTCACGCGTCGTTGCTGTTCCGGGAACCGACTCACACGCGCCATCTTTCCGGCTAGAATGTGCACCATGAAACACGCTGATTCCCCGTCACGTCACACGCGCCGCGCCCTGCTCCAGTCGACGCTCGGCGCCGCCGCTTTGCTTGCAATCCCGCCGCACGCTCTCGCCTCGCCTCCGGGCTTCGACGAATGGCGTGAGAGCTTTCGTGCACGCGCGATGGCGAAAGGTATTTCCGGCGCGACATGGCAGCGCGCGATGGGGCGGGTCGAGCCGGACATGAGCGTGTTCGCGCAGATGCGCAACCAGCCTGAATTCCACGAGCAGGTCTGGCAATACATCAACCGCCGCGTCTCGGACTGGCGCATCATCAACGGCAAGATCGCGCTGAAGAACAACGAATCTTTGTTCGCCCGCATCGAGCGCGATTTCGGCGTCGAGCGCGGCACGCTGCTGGCGCTGTGGGGCGTCGAGTCCGCCTATGGCGATCCCCTGGTGCAGCAGAATCACATGAGGCCGGTATTTCCCTCGCTCGCAGCGCTGGCCTGGAACGAACCGCGCCGCAAGGCTTATTGGGAGACCGAGCTCATCAACGCGCTGCGCATCGTCGACAAAGGCTGGAGCACGCCGGAGGAGATGCGGGGATCCTGGGCCGGCGCGATGGGCCATTCGCAATGGATGCCGGAAGTCTGGCTCAATGTCGGCATCGACTATGATGGCGACGGCAAGGTGTCGCCGTTCGGCAAGCCCGATGACGCGCTGGGCTCGACCGCAAAATATCTCGTCAACCGCGGCAAGTGGCATCGCGGCGAACATTGGGGCTACGAGGTGCGCGCGCCCGGCAATATGAGCGGAAGCCGCACCTATGCGGCGTGGCAGGCGGCCGGCGTCACCCGCGCCGATGGCCATCCGTTTCCGCAGCCGAACGCATCCGCGCAGATGTGGACGCCTGTTGCGGGCGGACCAACCTTCCTGCTGGGGCCAAATTTCTATTCAGTGAAGAGCTACAACCCTTCCATGAATTATGCGCTGGCGATCTGCCATCTCGGCGATCGCTGCCTGGGAGCCCCACCCTTTATCCAGCCCTTCCCTGGCTCCGAGCGTGCACTGACGCTCGCCGAAGTACAGGAGATGCAGACGCGCCTGACCAAGGCCGGCTTCGATACCGGCGGCACCGACGGGCGCGTCGGCAACGACACGATGAAGGCGATCAAGGATTTTCAGCAGCGCGCCGGGATTGTGCCAGCCGACGGCTATGGCGGGCTGAAGGTGCTGGCGAAGCTGCGGCAGGGGTCGTAGCTACCTTGTCATTCCGGGGCTCGCATAGCCAGAACCCGGAATCTCGCGCTACAATCTCTGGATTCCGGGTTCGAGGCTTCGCCTCGCCCCGGAATGACCTCCCACATTCAGTGCCGGTACTGCGGCTCTTCCGCATCGAGCTGCCGGCGGATCGCGGCGAGATGCAGCCGCGCGGATTCGGAATCGCCCTCGCGCATCTGCCTGTAGGTCGCGGCCGCAATCGCTGGATCGACTGGCAGCACCTTGCGGCCCGTCGACATCGCCAGAACCTGCACCTCGGCGGCGCGCTCAAGATAATAGAGATCGTCCCAGGCTTCCGCGATGGTCGGCGCCAGCACCATCACGCCGTGATGCTTCATGAAGACGATGTCGGCATCGCCGACCGCCGAGGCGATACGCGCGCCTTCGCGATTGTCGAGCGCGAGGCCATTATAGTCCCGGTCGACCGCGGTGCGGCCATAGAATTTCAGTGCGGTCTGTCCGGCCCAGATCAGTGGATCGCCCTCAGTCATCGACAGCGCCGTTGCGTAGGGCATGTGGGTGTGGAAGGCGACCTTGGCGCGCGGCAAGCGCTTGTGCATCTCGGCGTGGATGTAGAAGGCGGTCGCCTCGGGTACGCCCTCGCCATCGAGCACGTTGCCGTGGAAGTCGCAGATCAAGAGCTTTGACGCCGTCAGCTCGCGGAAGGCGTAGCCATAGGGATTGACGAGGAAAAGATCGTCATGGCCAGGCACCACGGCCGAGAAGTGATTGCAGATTCCCTCTTCAAAGCCGTTGCGCGCGGCCATGCGGAAGCAGGCGGCGAGATCCTCACGCGCGGCGCGGATCGCGTCGGTGGCGAGGTCCGGCCGGTTGGACCGGAATGGCGCGGGCGCCGGTGAGGAAGCGTGAAGGCTGTGCGCCATGGCGAAGGATACCTCTGTCGGTCGGGAGCGGCTCCGAGTTGTACAGGGACGGCGCCTGCGCGTCAGCCCCTGCGACCGCTACCCTGCCCTGCGCGCCTCAGGCCCGCCGCGGCACCCCGCCCGCGTTCATGCCGCCATCGATGACGAGCTCGCTGCCGGTGACATAGCGCGAAGCATCGGAGGCGAGATACAGCACGCCGGAGGCGATCTCCGTGGCCTGGCCGGCACGGCCGAGCGGCGTGACGAGCCGCGCGCGCTCCTCCGGATCGATCGGAGCGTTCTGACCGGCGCCGGTCGCCCCCGTCGGCATCTTACCCCAGATCGGCGTGTCGATGATGCCGGGGTGAACAGAGTTGACGCGGATGCCATCGCCAGCAGCCGCGCATTCCATCGCGATCGATTTGGCGAACAGCCGCACGCCGCCCTTGGTCGCCGAATAGGCCGATAACCCCGGCGCGCCGCGCAGGCCCGCCAGCGAGGACATCATGACGATCGAGCCGCCGCCGGTTTTGCGCATCAGGGGCAGACAATGCTTCACGGAGAGAAACACGCCGTCGAGATTGATCGCATTCTGCTTGCGCCAGTCAGCGAGCGTCATGTCGACGATCGATGGCACGGAGATGCCGATGCCCGCATTGGAGACGAGCACGTCAAGCCGGCCATAGCGTTTGCCGACTTCAGCGACGATCTCGATCCAGCGCTCTTCGCTGGTGACATCCTGCTCCAGGAAGATCGCCTTGCCGCCTGCCTTGGTGATGCGCGTCGCGAGCTCGGGGCCTCGCAGCTCGTCAATGTCGGTGATGACGACCGTTGCGCCCTCGCGTGCGAACAGCTCGACGATCGCCTCGCCGATGCCGGACGCGCCGCCTGTCACCAGCGCAACCTTGCCCTCCACCTGCCCTGCCATGTTCACTCCCTTTTTTGTTGTTCGAGGCCGTTGTCATCTAATCACGGATGGCCCCTGATCCGGTAGCGCGACGTCGACGACGCGAAATTGCACGCGCTCGGCGCCCTGGTAGCGATCGACCGAGAGCGAGCCCGCGACATGCATCTGCTGGCCGCGATTGGCGAGCAGCGCATTGCCGAGCTTCTGGCCGACCGAACGGAATGCGATGCCGTTGACGATAGCGCCGTCGCCCGCCTTGAAACGCAGGCGCAGATGCGCTTGCCCGACCTCGTCGGCAAACACGAGTTGATGCGCCGGCAGCGCCAGCACCGGCTCCGGATTGCCGCTGCCGAAGGGACCGGCGCGGTTGAGCGTCGTCGCCAGCTCCGGCGTCACCGCACGCGCGGAGACCGCGCCGTCGATGTAGAGCTCGTTGACATGGCGCGCCTCGGCGACGTCCTGCGCCAGCGCAGTCTCGAGATAGGCGCGGAACTCGGCGAGCTTCTCCTTCCGCAACGTCACGCCCGCGGCCATCGCGTGGCCGCCGCCCTTGAGCAGAATGCCGTCGGCAACCGCCTGCCGCACCGCCTTGCCGAGATCGACGCCGGCGATCGAGCGGCCCGAGCCGGTGCCAATGCCGCCGGGCTCCAGCGCGATGGCGAAGGCGGGCCGCGAGAATTTCTCCTTGAGACGCGAGGCGACGAGACCGACGACGCCGGGATGCCAGCCTTCAGACGCCGTGACGATGACGCCGAGCTTGTCTTCGAGACCAATCGAGGCCAGTGCCTCGGCCTCGGCCTGCGCTTCCGCCGCCTGCTCGATCACGCGGCGCTCATTGTTGAGCCGGTCGAGCTCGGCCGCGATCCGCGCTGCCTCGACACTGTCGGCTTCGAGCAGCAGCCGCACGCCGAGATCGGCGCGGCCGATGCGGCCGCCCGCATTGACGCGCGGCCCCAGCATGAAGCCGAGATGCCAGGCCTCGGGCGGGCCGTTCAGGCGCGCTACGTCCATCAGCGCGGTATGGCCGATATGGTCGCGCCGTCGCATCGCGATCAGCCCCTTGGCTACGAAGGCGCGGTTGAGGCCGATCAGCGGCGCCACGTCGGCGACCGTGCCGAGCGCAACATGATGCAACATGCCGAGCAGATCGGGTTCGGGCATCTCGCTGCTCCAGAAGCCGCGCTGGCGCAGCTCGCGATTGACCGCGACCAAGGTCACCAGCACGAGGCCGACGGCGGCGAGGTGACCGAGGCCGGAGAGGTCATCGGGGCGGTTCGGATTGACCAGCGCGTCGACCTCGGGGAGATCAAGGCCGCATTGGTGGTGGTCGATCACCACCACGGACATGCCGAGCCGCTTGGCCTCGGCCAGCGGCTCGATGCTGGTGGTGCCGCAATCAACGGTGACGAGCAGCGTCGCGCCCTTCGCGGCGAGCGACTGCACCGCCTCAGTGTTCGGGCCGTAGCCTTCGAATATCCGATCGGGAATGTGGATCAGCGGATCAAGTCCGCAATGACGCAGGTGCCAGGCGAGCAGCGCCGCCGAGGTCGCGCCGTCGACGTCGTAGTCACCGAAGATCGCGACCTTCTCGCCTTTCGCCGCCGCATCGGCGATCCGCTTCGCGGCGGCCTCCATCTCTGTCACCGTGAACGGATCCGGCAGCAGCTTTCGGATGGTCGGATCGAGAAAATCGGGCACGGCCTCGATATCGATGCCGCGGCCGGCCAGCACCCGCGCCAGCAGCTCCGGCAGCCGGTGCCGCTGCACGATGGCGAGCGCCTGGGCCGCTCCGCGCCCGTCCAACCGGTCACGCCAGAGCTTGTCTGTGAACGAGCGCGCCACACCCAGGAAAGCCTGGGGCACTTCGATGGGCAAGGCGGTGGCGGGTGGCGTCATGACAGGAGGCAGGTTGATGGGAACTCGAAGGTCCAGGCGATCACGCGAACGCACGGTCCCTAGCTTCAAGGATTGGCCGGCAATCGGCCAGGATTTGCAACGGCCCGGCTACACAAAGCGGTGGATGGCCCGCCCAACCGGCCGGAGTGACTACCATTTAGGCATTCCGCGGAACGGCAAATTAAGCGGGCGTTAGGCGGAATCCTCGAAAAAGAATCGTATTCGATCTGTAAGTTGTTGTTCCGGGTTCATTGCAGATCAGACCACATTGCCTAGGGAAGTCCCCGATGTCTGCTGCGCCGGGTCTGAAAGCCAAGCCGATTGCCACCGAACCTACGGACGATGATTCCGACATCTCCGCGCTGATCAACCGCCTCACCGCGGAGGTCAACCAGATCGCGATCGCCAAGACCAAGTCGATCCAGCAGATCACCAACCAGATGAAGATGCTGGCGCTGAACGCGCTGATCGAGAGCTCGCGCGCCGGCGCGCAAGGCGCCGGCTTTGCGGTGGTGGCGCAGGAGGTGCGCGGCGTCGGCCAGCAGGTCGAGACCATCGCCCGCGAGCTCGAAACCCAATTGACGAAACGCACGGGCGATCTCGTCGCCTCGATCGAGCGCATGAGCCAGCGCTCCCGCGGCGAGCGGATGGTCGACCTGTCGCTCAATGCGATCGAGCTGATCGACCGCAATCTCTATGAACGCACCTGCGACGTGCGCTGGTGGGCGACCGACTCCGCCGTGGTCGATTGCGCGGCCTCGCCTGGCGCGGCGGCCGTCTCCCATGCCTCGCAGCGCCTCGGCGTGATCCTCGGCGCGTACACCGTCTATCTCGATCTCTGGCTCTGCGACCTCGACGGCAACGTCATCGCCAACGGCCGCGCCGATCGCTTCCGCGTCGTCGGCCAGAATGTCGCTCACACCAAATGGTTTCGCGAGGCGCGATCCTTGCACTCCGGTGACGACTATGTCGCCGGCGACGTCGAGAACCAGCCTCTGCTCGGCAATGCGCAGGTCGCGACCTATTGCGCCAG
Source organism: Bradyrhizobium sp. STM 3561 (assembly GCF_045571455.1). Taxonomy (NCBI): domain Bacteria; kingdom Pseudomonadati; phylum Pseudomonadota; class Alphaproteobacteria; order Hyphomicrobiales; family Nitrobacteraceae; genus Bradyrhizobium; species Bradyrhizobium sp. STM 3561. The sequence goes on along the minus strand of NZ_CP120695.1, from coordinate 2,682,568 downwards.
CGTCCGCGCCGGCGGCCAGGCCGGCGGCGCGCCGATCGGCGTGCTCGCCATCCATTTCGACTGGGAGCCACAGGCCCGCGCCATCGTCCAGGGCGTCCGCGTCGGCGATAGCGACAAGGCGCGTGTGCTGCTGGTCGATTCGAATTTGCGCGTGATCGCGGCCTCCGACGGCCAGGGCATCCTCACCGAGCGCATCTCGATCTCGCTGAACGGCCAGCGCTCCGGCTTCTATCACGAACGCACGGGTACGCTGGTCGCGTTCCATGCGACCCCGGGATACGAGACCTATCGCGGGCTCGGCTGGTACGGCGTGATCATCTGCGCGGCGTGAGGCGAGAGGCCGCCATCTCGCCTGCCCGATCAAAACTCGCGAAAACAACCCCATGCACAGTAGCTTGAAGTTTGTTTTCATTGGTGTTTTTTAAAGCCTTCGTTGCCGCCTCGCCTCCACCAAGACGCTTTGACACGTCGGGCAAAACACTGGCAATCTATCATCATCGCAGGTTGCGCTCACGGCCCGAGGGAATGATGCCCTTGCGATCCGATTTCGTGACGTCACAGCCCAGCTTCTAAAGCATTTTCCGGCAAGGCACGTCGGTTACAGGCAAGCGCCTGCGCCAAGGGTCGGATAGAGTCGCTTCGCATTACGTTGATCGACGCGAGAAGCGTGAGTTCCTTTTGGCCTGCATCGTCTCGCGCTCCGAAATAACGAGGAGACATGCCATGAAAATCGTCGTGATCGGCGGAACTGGATTGATCGGATCCAGGCTCGTGGCGAAGCTCAAACGGCAAGGCCACGACCCGGTGGCAGCCTCGCCGAAATCCGGCGTGAACGCCGTGACCGGCGAAGGTCTCGCGGCCGCCCTGGCTGGTGCTGATGTCGTCGTCGACGTCGCCAACGCGCCGTCCTGGGAGCCGGCCGCCGTGCTCGATTTCTTTCAGCGTTCGAGCAAGAATCTCGTCGCGGCAGAGGCTGCAGCGAGCGTGAAACATCACGTGGCGCTCTCGATCGTCGGAACCGACCGCTCACCCGACAACGCCTACTTCCGTGCCAAGCTGGCGCAGGAAACCATCATCAAGTCCGCCTCGGTCCCCTACTCGATCGTGCGCGCCACCCAGTTCTTCGAATTCCTCGGGGCCATCGCCGACGCCGGTGTGATCGACGGAAAGATCGTCGTTCCCACAGCTCAGTTTCAGCCGATCGCGGCCGATGACGTCGTCGATCGCCTCGCGGAGGTCGCGACCGGCCGGCCGCTCAACGGCACGATCGATATCGCTGGCCCTGAGAAGGCCCCCTTCAATGAATTCATCGCACGTCGCCTGAAGGCGTCCGGCGACACACGTCCCGTGATCGGAGATCCGACGGCGCTGTATTACGGCGCCCCCATCGACGACACATCGCTGAACCCGCTCGGTGAGGCGCGGCTCGGGACGACGTCGCTCGCAACATGGCTCGTGAGCCTCTGAGGCTCCGTCGGTCCTGCCATTACTCCAGCTGCAGCAGAGGGAAATCCCATGCGGAGATTGTTGATCGCAACGGCGGTTCATGCCGCGACCGTCCTGACCGCCCATGCGGCCGAGCCCGCCGCTCCATCGGCGAAGGTGTCGGTCGTGTTCGACCAGGCGCTGCCGAACGTCCCCGGCAAGAGCATGAAGGGTGTTCTGGTCGAGTATGGTCCCGGAGGCTCCTCGCCGGCCCACATCCACGCGCCCTCCGCCTTCATCTATGCCACGGTCCTGGAAGGCGCGATCCGCAGTCAGGTCAATGACGGCCCCGCAAAAGTCTTTCACAAGGGAGAGAACTTCTTTGAAAAGCCCGGCGACCGCCATGCCGTCAGTGCCAATGCCAGCGACACCGAGCCTGCGAAGCTGCTTGCCGTGTTCGTGGTGGATACAGCCGACAAGGAGCTGACGACGCCGATCGCAAAGTAGCAGGGATTGACCATGTCGCGTTGCTGCGCGCAATGACCATGTCATCCTGGCGGCGCAGCGGCGTGTCAGCATAGACAATGATCAACTCGCCGCGACAAATGCCGCCAGAGAAGGCGCTCGCAGTGATCGTCATCGATTGCCGACAGATGCAGTGCCCCATCCCATCGGTCCACCAAAGTTTCGTATCCTCTGGTCCGCTCGATCGGCGCGACAAACGGCAGATCCGCCTTGGACACCTTCTCGAGATTGAAATTAGCGTGACGCCGCGGCTCCGAAGCGGGTTGGAAATGTCGAGTTCATAACTCCATGTGCACGATCTCGATAGGCTCGCCACCAAGACCGTGGGAGAAATAGCCTCTTCCTGTGCTTCGGAAGCCGCACTTTCGGTAGAAGCCTTCGGCATTGATCGTCGCTTCGAGTCTTATCGGTCCGTTGTGGCCCAACCGCGCCTGGGCGATACCGATTTCGAGCAGACGCCGGCCGATTCCAGACCCCGCGGTTTCGGGCAAGACAAACAGCCTGGTTACCTCGCCGGGTTCGGCGTCGACAAATCCGACCGCAACGCCGTTTCGCAAGCATATGGTCATTCGTCCCCTGGCGATGAGCTCCTCATAAAACGCCGGCGTGCGCTCACCCATCCAGTTCTCCAGCTGCGCCCGCGAATAGGAGGCCGCTGCAAGGCCGCGGATCGATGCCAGAGTGATGTTGAAAACCGTTGCAGCGTCGTCGCATCGAGCTGCCCTGAAGCAAAAGTCGCCGTCGAGTAACATGAGAGGTGGGCTCCGGGAGTAGCCTTATCGGGTCAGCAGATTTGGATTGATAGCAATCCATGGCGGAGTCAATCCGGACGTGATTTTCTCTGCAGCGGGATGCGGCCGACAAGCCGTCGGCGATAGCCATCGCGAATCCCGCGTCAGCCCGAACCATCCACGAACGCGACCTGCGTACCCTTCGAGACGCTGGCTGCGACACGCTCTGCATCCCAGTTGGTGAGACGCACGCAGCCGTGCGACTGAACCTTCGAAATCTTTCCCGGCGATGGCGTTCCGTGAATGCCGTAGCCTTCGGCGGAGAGGTTGATCCAGACCGTTCCAACCGGATTGTTCGGACCGGGATTGATTTTGAAGGGCCTGTGGGAACGAACATCCTTGAAGTGGTAGGCGGGATTGTAGCGGTAGGTCGGATTTCGGCTGATCTCCGTGACCTTGAACGTACCCGAGGGCGACGGCTTCTCCTCGCTGCCAACGGTCGCGGGATAGAACCCGATCAGCACGTTCGATTTGTCGAACAGCTTCACCGTCTGGCGCCGCTTGTCGATCTCGATCCTGTCGGCCTTGGTGGGGGGCGCAGCGCTTCCGCCATGGGTGCTGTCCACCACGACGATGGTCTCGCCGGCGCGGTCAAATTGCCGGCCGGGGTTCAGCGCCGCCAGGAGCTGCTCGCTCATGTGAAATTTCTCGGCCAGTGCTTCGCGCGGACTGGTGAAGCTGAGCTTCGGGATGCCCTTCATCTCCTCCATCCTCGATGGCAGCTTGCGCAGGAACGGGCCCGCGACATCCTGCTCGGCGACGGTGTAGGTCATCGTCGCCGGTCGATCGTCCGCCCGCAGCGCCTTCCAGACCTCATCCGTCAGAGCGTCCGAACTCGGCAATTGCTGCGCTTCCGTATAGGCCCGGAGCGCCTTTCTGGCATTCTCGCCGAACCTGCCGTCGATCTCGCCGGGCGAGAAATGCGCCCTATCCAAGAGAACCTGCAGCCGCACCCCCGCCGGGGTGGGCTTGTCGTTCGAGAGAGTCGTCTTTGACGGTTCGGCGGAATTGATGGCGTCCACGGTCATCTCGGCGCCAAACGCCGGCAATGCCGCCAAGGCGAAGACAAGAAAGATGCAAATCTGCCCCGCTTTCGTCAGCGACATTGCCATCTCCTTTCATGGTTCCAACGGCTGCGTGTCGAGTCCTCGTGCTGCCGGGGCAATCAGCTCCCGGTATCGTTCTTCGTATTGTTGCGCCATTCGGCGTGCAGTGAAGCGCTCCTCGAACCGGGCGCGCACCCTCTTTCGATCCAGCTTGCCCAATTCGCCGACCGCCTTGACGGCTTGCTCCTCGCTCTCGACGATGAAACCGGTCAGGCCGTGTTCGATGACCTCAGGAACCGAGCCGGAGCGATAGGCGATCACCGGTGTTCCGCACGCCATCGCCTCGATCATGACCAATCCGAAGGGCTCCGGCCAAGCGATTGGAAATACCAGAGCGGCTGCTCCCCGAAGCAATGATTGCTTCTTCACGTCGTCGACTTCGCCGACGAGCTGGATCTTCTCGCCGTCGATCCGGGGCGCGAGGTGTTTCCTGAAGTAGGCGGTCTCGGCGCGCGGAATCTTCGCGGCGATGCGGAGAGGCATCCGGGCGGCGTGCGCGATACGGATGGCGTCCTCCGGACCCTTGTCCGCCGTGAGACGGCCAAGAAACGCCAGATAGGACCCGGCCCCGTAGGAGGCGTGCAACAGCTCCGAAGGCAATCCGTGCTGGATCGTTCCAATCCATTTCGCCTCCGGAAGCGGCAGGCGCTGGTGATCGGAAATCGAGACGAACCTCGCATCGGGGAATTGCCGAACCACGTCAGGCAGCCCAGGCAGATCGAGCCGGCCATGCAGGGTTGTCAGGAACGGCACGCCAAGGCGGCTGAGCAATGGCAGATGCAGCCAGTCGACATGGGCGTGGATCACATCGAAGTCTCTGGCTCGTTTCGCGATTGCCTCCAGCAGCATCGCGCAGGCTGCACTCGGATCGGTGCCCTTCCGGCCGAGACGCAGCGCGCGCGGCCACACCGGGTGGAGCTTGCCCGTCGTTCGGGAGTCACCGCTGGCGAAGAGGGTGACGTCGTGGCCGCGCTCGACGAGCTCATCCACAAGCCAGGCCACCACCCGCTCGGTGCCGCCGTAGAGCTTCGGAGGGACGCTTTCGGCCAGGGGAGCGAGCTGGGCGATGCGCATGAGAGCCTGCTACACCGCTGAACGAAGAATGAACACGATAGCTGCGGATAGAAGGTTCGAAATCGCCAGCAGCGTCCAATCCGGCCTCGCGCTTGCGCTCGCCACGCGACAGGCGAGACCCTCAATGAACCTCAACATTCGTCATCGGAAAGCCGCTCGAGATAGGCAAGCCCGAATGCTGCGAGTTCCTGGGCGTCGCCGTTACTCTCTCGCGCTTCCCGCCTCCCTTGCAGATGACGCTCGAGCAGGCAGCGACGGCCATCCGCAGCATCGACATCGCGATGCCGGGCGCGGTACACGCACCATGCGGTGTCCACCGCAGTTCGTAGTGGGCCGTCATCGACCATGTTCCAGCTCCGACGTGGGAGATTGTTCATGGGTCGCCAACTCGTCGCGACGGCGGAAGTTTCCAGTTGTTCCCTAAAGTCTAAGTCTGCGCGCAAGGCGCGCGCGGTAGTCGGCGCTCGCTCCCCCCGTGCGTGCAAAATCAGCCAGAACGAGTCACCGCCATCTCCGTTGCGAGCAGCAGAGCAGCGCGGCTAGCGCCAATCGATGCGATGCCTTGCCCTGCGATGTCGTAGGCAGTGCCGTGCGCGGGCGTGCAGATCGGAAACGGGAAGCCGCCAAGCAACGTCACGCCACGATCGAAGCCCATCAGCTTCATGGCGATCTGGCCCTGGTCATGATACATGGTCAGCACGGCATCGAACGCGCCGGCCCTGGCGCGCAGGAACACGGTGTCGGCCGGGAACGGTCCCTCCGCGGCAATGCCCTCGCGCTGGCCGTCCGCGACCACCGGCGCAATCACCTCGATCTCCTCGCGGCCGAAATTGCCGCCGTCGCCGGCGTGCGGATTGAGGCCTGCGACGGCGATGCGCGGCCGCGCGAAGCCGGCCTTGCGCATGCAGGAATCGGTCAGCCTGAGCGCGCGATGAATGCGCTCGCTCGACAGCTTTGCAGCCACGTCCTTCAGCGGGATGTGCGAAGTGACCCGTGCATTCCAGAGCCGGTCCAGCACGTTGAATTCGCTTGCCGGCGTCTTGAGGCCGACGACCTCGGCCGAGAACGCGATCTCGTCATCGTACTCGGCACGGGCAAAGCGCATCGCCTGCTTGTTGAAGGGGGTGAAACAGACCGCGTCGACGTGGCCGTCGCGGCCGAGTTCGAGCGCGTGCCGATAGTTCGTCAGCGCGAATTTGCCGCCGGCAAGGGTCGCGGTCCTCGGCTCGACCTCGCTGAGGTCGAGGTGGCGGAGATCGACGAACAGTGCATCTTCCTGCGCCGCGCGAAGCTCGACACCCTGCTCCACCATCGTCAGCTCCGGCTCGAGGCCGGCAATGCGCGCGCCTTCGTCGAAGATGCGGCGGTCGCCGATGACGACGAGCCGACAGCTCGCGCGGATGTCGTCCTGCGCCACTAGCTTCGCCGTCAGCTCGGGGCTGATGCCGGCGGGATCTCCCATTGCCAATGCAATGAGCGGCTTTGCGGTCATATGATCACCTTTTCCTGGGCTGGAGTGTCGATTGCGGGCGACGCTGGCCTGCGCCAGAGACGTGTGAGCTGCAAGACCAGCGGCAGCAGCAGCAGCGCGATGCCGCCCACGATCAGGCACGTCACCAACTTGTTCGCAAAGAAGATGCTAAGTGATCCCTTTGAGATCAGCATCGATTGCCGGAACGCGTCCTCGGCCTTGTCGCCGATCACGATCGCGAGCACGAGCGGCGCCAGCGGATAGAACAGCTTCTTGAAGAGATAGCCGACGATGCCGAACCCCAGCATCATGACCACGTCGAGATAGGAGTTCGACACCGAATAGGCGCCGACGACGCAGATGATCACGATCAGGGGCGCGATCACGACGAAGGGAATCCGCATCAAGGCGGCGAACACGGGCACGGTCATCAGCACCAGCGCGACCGCGACGATGTTGCCGACATACATCGAGGCGATCAGGCCCCAGACGAAGTCCTTGCTATCGACGAACAGCATCGGCCCGGGATTGAGACCCCAGATCATCAACCCGCCCATCATCACGGCCGCAGTGGCCGAGCCTGGAATGCCGAGCGAGAGCATCGGCAACAGCGCACTGGTCCCGGCGGCATGATCGGCGGTCTCCGGCGAGATGATGCCTTCGACCTCTCCGGTGCCGAAATGCCGGCCACGGCGGGAGAAGCGGCGGGCGATGCCGTAGCTCATGAAGGAGGCCGCGGTCGGGCCGCCCGGCGTGATCCCCATCCAGCAGCCGATCGCGGCGCTGCGCAGCAGGGCAACGCCATGCCGCGGCAGGCGCCCGACGGCGCGAAACACCTCGCGCCAATCGATCTTCGAGGACACGGCGCGGGCGTGAAACTCCTCCTCGACCGCGACCAGGAGCTCGCCGATGCCGAACAGGCCCATCACCGCGACGACGAAGCTGACGCCCTTGACCAGCTCATCTACGCCCATGGTGAGACGCACGCTGCCGGAGACCGTGTCGATGCCGATGGCGGCGATCGCAAAGCCGATCGCCAGCGCCACGACGGTCTTGACCGGTGCCGCACCGCCCATGCCGACGAAGCTGGCAAAGGCGAGGAAATAGACCGCAAAATACTCGGCCGGCCCGAACGCGAGCGCAACCTGCGCCACCCAGGATGCGAGGAAGGTGATCAGGATGACGCCGATCAGCGCGCCGAAAGCCGCGGAGCCGAAGGCGGTCGCGAGCGCCGTGGTCGGCCGGCCGTCGCGTGCCATCGGATAGCCGTCGAAGGTGGTCGCGACCGACGATGGCTCGCCGGGAATGTTGAACAGGATCGAGGTCACCGAGCCGCCGAACAGCGCGCCCCAATACATGCTCGAGAGCAGGATGATCGCTGAGACCGGCTGCATGCCGAAGGTCAGCGGCAATAGCAGCGACACCCCGTTCGGCGCGCCCAGTCCCGGCAGCACGCCGACGAGAATGCCGAGCAGCACGCCAACCGCCATCAGGGCCAGATGCGGCACCGTGACCGCAATGGTGAAGCCGTGCAGGAGTTCCTGGAGATTGTCCATCTCGCTGCCCCCTCAGAAACCAAGCGCGGCGGCGAGCGCGCCGTGCGGCAGGCTGACTTGGAATAAGCGCTCGAACACGACGTAGAGCGCGAGCGCCGTGGCCGCCGCCATGGCGAGCGCGCGCGGCATGGATTGGTGCCTGGGGATCGCCAGCACCGAAAAGACATACAGGGCCGAGGCGACGTACATCCCGGCAAGCGGGATCGCAGCGACGAAGATCGCAGCCGGTACGAACAGGCCGGCGAGCCGCCGCAGCTCGATGGACGTGATGGCGATGGGGACGTTTGCCACTGTCGCGGCCGACAGCACGCCGCGCACCAGATTGTAGAGGCTCCCGAGCACGATGACGATGCCGGTCAGGAACGGGAACGTGCCGGCATCGACGCCTGCGCTCGACCAGCCGATGCCGTTGTCGAGGCTGGAGACGACGACGGCGACACCGAAGCTGCCGGCGAGGACGGCGGTCGCAAGTTCAAGCGCACGACGGGAGATCATGGCGTAATGCCTTACTTGACCAGCCAGCCCTGCTCGCTCGCGACCTGCTTGACGTGATCGAGGTCCTCCTTGATGAATTTGTCGAACTCGGCACCAGTCAGGAACGTGTCGACCTGGGAGGTCTTCTCGATGTAGTCCTTCCACTCCGGCGTTGCCTGCACCTTCCTCATGAGGTCGACATAGAACGCGGCCTGCTCCGGCGTGACCTTGCCGGGCAGCCACACGGTGCGCGGCTGCTCATATTGCTTGATGTCGAGGCCCTGCTCGACGCAGGTCGGAACATCGCTCCAGCCTTCGGTCGCGGTGACCTTCGGCCCCTGCGGCAGCCGCTTCGGGCTGAACACGCAGAGCGGCCGCTGCGTGCCGCCCCGCCATTGCCCGAGGCTTTCGCTGGGATTGTTGACGTGGGAGTCGAGATGTCCGCCGGCGAGCTGCACGGCGGTCTCGGCGCCGCTCTTGAAAGGGATATAGGTCAGCTTGACCTTGCCGGCCTTCTCGATCATGCGCGTCAGCACCTCGTCGGTGTCCTTCGACTGCGCGCCGCCCATCTTGAATTCGCCCGATGCGGCCGCCTTGAGATAGTCGCCCGCCGTCTTGTACGGCGCGTCCTGCTTGACCCAGAGCAAGAACTCGTCCTGCGCCATCGCCGCGATCGGGGTGAGATCGGTGTAGTTGAAGGCGACCTTGGAGACGAGCGGTTGCTGCCAGGCATTCGAGGTGCCGAAGATCACCTTGTAGGGGTCGCCCGCGGAGGCCTTGCCGTAGACATAGCCCTCGGCGCCGCTGCCGCCGCCCTTGTTGACGACGACGATCGGCTGCTCCGTCAGCTTGTGCTTGGTAATGATGTTCTGCACCGCGCGCGCGAGATTGTCGGTGCCGCCGCCAGGCCCGGCGGTGGCGACGAACTCGATCGGCTTTTGTGGTTGCCAGGCGGCACTCGCCGGCATCGTGCCGACCAGCACGGCTACGGCCGCAGAGAGCAGAAATGTTGACGTCCGACCCATGATTTCCTCCAGCTGATCTTGTCTTTTGTTGTTGTCGGCCCCCTGTTCAGGCGACGCGTTCCTCGCGTTGTCCCGATGCGAGCACGATCGCGCCTTCTTTTTCGAGCGCTTCGATTCGTGACTGGTCGAACCCGTGCTCGGCCAGCACCTCGCTCGTGTGCTCACCATAGACCGGCGCGCCTGACAGCACTTTGCCTGGCGTCTCCGAAAACTTGATCGGAAGCCCGATCGTCTTGACGGGACCGAGCGTGGAATGCTCGACCTCGACGACCATCTCGCGCGCCAGCGTCTGCGGATCGTTTAAGGCCTCCAGCATGTCGTGCACGGGGCCGCACGGCACGCCCCTCTCGTCCAGCGCCGCCAGCCAATGCGCCCGCGACTTGGTGCGGAAGCGTTCGCTCAGGACGGCTTCGAGCTCTTTCAGATTGGCCATGCGATCGGCGCCCGTGACGAAGCGCGGATCGGCGGCAAGCTCGCTCGCGCCGAGCGCTTCCAGCATCAGCAGCCAATGCTTCTTGTTGGCGCCGCCGACCACGAGCCAGCCGTCCGAGGCTTCGAACGCCTGATACGGCGCATTGAGCGGATGCGCCGAGCCCATGGCGCGCGGCGCTGTGCCGGCCGCAAGCGCAATGGTCGACTGCCAATAGGTCTGCACCAGGGCGGCTTCATAGAGCGAGGTCTCGACCCACTGCCCTTTGCCGGTCTTGAGACGATGCGCGTAGGCCGCAAGGATGCCCATGCTCGCGAGCAGGCCGGCCGTGATGTCGGACAGCGGCGGACCGCATTTGACGGGCGGACCGTCCGGGCGTTCGCCGGTAAAGCTCATGATGCCGCTCATCGCCTGCGCGACGAGGTCAAATCCCCTGCGGTGCTTGTAGGGACCGGTGCGGCCGAAACCCGACAGCGAGCAGTAGATCAGCGCCGGGAATTCCGTGTGCAGCGCCTCGTAGCCGAAGCCGAGGCGCTCCATCGCGCCCGGCGCAAAGTTCTCGACCAGCACGTCGGCATCCGCGATCAGCCGTCGCAGCACCTGTTTGCCACCGTCGGTCTTCAGATCCAGCACGATGCCGCGCTTGTTGCGGTTCATCATCAGGAAGGACGCCGCCTCCTCGCCGATCTTCGGCGGCACCGAATGGCGGGTGTCGTCACCGTTGGGCCACTTCTCGATCTTGATGACGTCGGCGCCCATGTCGGCGAGCATCAAGGTGCAGGTCGGCCCGGCCATGACATGGGTGAGATCGATGACCTTGAGGCCGGCCAGCGGTCCCGAACGGCGGGAGGTGGATTGAGATCGGTCGCTTTGCATCGGCTCGTCCTATTGGCCGCGCCATTGCGGCGCGCGCTTGTTGAGGAAAGCATCGAGCCCTTCGCGAAAGTCCTGGCTCGTGTAGCACATCAGGATGAGGTCCTCGCCCTCGTCCCGGGTCAGCCGCCTTTGCAGGCGGGCGACCGCCTGCTTGGTCGCATTCAGCGTCAGCGGCGCATGGCTCGCGAGGAGGCGGGCCACCTCCTCGGCACGCTGGTCGAGGACCGCAAGATCGTCGACGACCTCGCCCAGCAGCCCGATGCTCGCAGCCTCCGCGGCATCGACAAGGCGCGCGGTGAAGATGAGATCCTTGACGCGCGCGGCGCCGATGAGCGCGGTGAGACGGCTGACATTGGACATCGACAGGCAGTTGCCGAGCGTCCTGGCGATGGGGAATCCGATTCTCGCAGCTTTCGTGCCGATGCGGAGGTCGCAGGCCGCAGCAATGCCCGCCCCGCCTCCGGTACAGAACCCGTTGATCGCCGCGATCGTCGGCACCCGGCACTGCTCCAGCGTGGTCAGCACGCGATCGATGCGGTTCTCGTAGTCGATCGCGTCCTGCGGCGTCCTGAATTCGCGGAACTGGTTGATGTCCGTGCCCGAGGCGAAGGCCTTGTCGCCGGCCCCGCGCAGCACCAGCACCTTGATCGCATGGTCGCCGTTGGCCTCCTCGCAGATCGCGGCAAGCCGTTCGTACATGGCGAAGGTGAAGGCATTGCGGGCCTGCGGTCGGTTGAAGGTGATCCGCCCGATGCCCTCGTCGCGCTCGAAGACGAGGTCTTCTGCCGCCAGTTGCAGGTCCATTTCCTCACACCTTTCTGTCTTTTGCATTTTTGAATGCAAAATTTGGAATTTTCAAGCTATAACTTACAAATAAATGCGTATAAGTTCACTTTTGCATTCAAATTGAGCTCGGACCCATGCTTCACGAGGAAGTCGTCGGCCGCATCCGCGCCATCCTACTCGACGGCGAAATCCCCCCGGGTGCGAGGATTCCGGAGCGCGAGCTGTGCGAGCGGCTCGAGATTTCGCGCACGCCGCTGCGCGAGGCGCTCAAGGTGCTGGCGGCGGAAGGGCTCGTGCAGCTGCTGCCGCATCGCGGCTCGCGCGCAGCAAAACTGACCGACAAGGACATGCGCGACCTGTTCGAGGTCTGCCAGGGCCTAGAGGCCCTCGCCGGCGAGCTCGCCTGCGAGCGCATCACGGACGCCGAGATCGACGCGATCGCCACGGCCCATGCGGCCATGGTGCAGCATTATCGCGACGGCGACCTGATCCAGTACTATCGCGGCAACCGCGCCATTCACGAAGCCATCGTCACCGCAGCCGGAAATCCCGTGCTCGCGGGGCTTTACACCTCGGTGACCGCGCGCATCCGGCGGGCGCGCTACGTCACGCCGATGACGCCGCAGCGCTGGGCATTCGCGGTGAAGGAGCATGAGGCGATCCTCAACGCGCTTCAGCGCCGCGACGGCGTCGGCCTCGCCCACATCCTGCGTGCGCATCTGCGTCACAAGCGCGAAGAGGTTCTACAGGCGGGCTTTGCCGAGACCGAGGGCGGCGATCTTACGCTGCGTATCGCGTGAGGTGCTATCCCCCGGGCTCCGTCAGTTCGAACGAGCCCTCGGGTGGACTGTCGCCGAAGACCTCGACCAGACGAAAACGCTCGCACATCAGCATCATGTCATCGCTATATCGTCCGAGCCTGCCGAAATAGGACTGATGGGCGCGGCGCCAATAGGCCAAGCTCCGGTCGCCTTCTCCTTCCTCATGCGCAAACGCTGCGTCGACCTCGTTGAAGCGCCGATACGTCACGTCGACGGATTCGATGACGCAACGCGGCTCTCCTCGGCCGTCGAGCACGACCCAGCGCTCACCGGGCGTGGAGGTGTTCGGCTCGTCTTCGGTGCTGCACGTCGCGGTCTTGATGCCCTTGATGACGAGCTCGACCAGTTCATCCGCCAGCGCGGGGCTGTCGCCGAACGCGAAGGTTCGGAGATGTCGATATGGTTCGGGGATCCGCTTGCCCATGCTCTTCGCATCCCATGTTGCCTGCGCCAAGGCGTCCCCGAAAAGCAACCGAAGCCGATCGCATCTGGAAAACGCGGCCTAGCAGCCCAATCTATCGGCGATGCCGCCAAAGTCCTTTGCAACGATGTCCCAATTGCCGGTCGCCTCGAAATCGACCTTCTGCAAGGGACCGTATTCGGTTGGTCGCGCCACGAAGGCAGTCTTCAGCCCGTACTTCTGCGCGGCAGCGAGATCGCCGTTGTGGGCGGCGACCATCATCACCTCTTCCGGCTTGAGGCACAGCAGACGGGCGGCGCCGAGATAGGTCTCGGGATCAGGCTTGTAGTGCTCGAATAGCTCGGCCGACATGATGAGGTCCCACGGGAGCCCTGCAAACTTCGCCATGTTGGTGAGCAGCGCCACGTTGCCGTTCGAGAGCGGCGCGATCACGAATTTGGATTTCAGCCGCTTGAGGCCGGCGACGCTGTCGGGCCAGGGATGCAGGCGGTGCCAGCCCTTGGTGAGATAATCGAGATCGGCCTCGGTGAGGCCCTTGATTTCGAGTTTCTCGACCAGCTTCTCCAGCGAGCGGCGGTGCAGATCGTCGAGCATGACGTAGCCGCGTTCCGGGTGCTTGCGCACATCATCCATGGACGCGACGTACATGCCGCGCCAGCCGTCGACCAGCGCGGTCCAGTCGGTGGCGATGCCGCGCTGTTTGCCCCACCACATGAAGTCGCTGATCAGGCTGGTGCGCCAGTCGACCACGGTGCCGAACACGTCGAAGACCAGGGCTTTGACGGCGGAGAGATCGGACATGTGCGCTTCCCATTTGTTCTTATCATTGTCATTCCGGGCGATGGGTCCGCGCCACGCACGGCCCTGAGAACCCGGAATCTCGCGCTGTCATCTCTGGATTCCGGGTTCGACGCCTTCGCGTCGCCCCGGAATGACAGCAAACATCAATCCAGATGGAACTTCGCCAGCTCGCGATGCTCGGCCTTGATGTAGCGCACGGTGCCGGTGACGGAGCGCATCACCACCGTCTCGGTCTCGATCACGCCGTCCTTGCGGAATTTGACGCCCGAGAGCAGCGAGCCCGTGGTGACGCCGGTGGCGGCGAACAGGCAGTCGCCGCGCGCCATGTCCTCGATGCCGTAGATCATCTTGGGGTCGTTGACGCCCATCTTGGCGGCGCGCTCGCGCTTCTCGTCGGAGTCGAGGATGAGGCGGCACTGCATCTGGCCCCCGATGCAGCGCAGCGCCACGGCCGCGAGCACGCCTTCCGGCGCACCGCCGGTGCCGAGATACATGTCGACGCCGGTGTTGTCGGGGTCGGCGCAGTGGATCACGCCGGCAACATCGCCGTCGGTGATGAGGCGCACCGCAGCGCCGGTCGAGCGCACGCTCGCGATGATATCGGCATGGCGCGGACGGTCGAGCACGAGCACGGTGATGCCTTCCGGCTTGACGCCCTTGGCCTTGGCGAGGCGGCGGACGTTGTCGGCAGGCGAAGCGTCGAGATCCACGACGCCCTTGTCGTAACCGGGTCCGATCGCGAGCTTCTGCATGTAGACGTCGGGGGCGTGCAGCAGCGTGCCGCCATCGGCCATCGCCATGGTCGCGATCGCGCCCGGCATGTTCTTGGCGCACAGCGTGGTGCCTTCGAGCGGGTCGACCGCGATATCGACCTGGGGACCGGCATTCATACCGACCTTCTCGCCGATGAAGAGCATCGGCGCCTCGTCGCGCTCGCCTTCGCCGATCACGATGGTGCCTTCGATCGGCAGCTTGTTGAGCTCGCGGCGCATGGCGTCGACGGCGGCCTGGTCAGCCTGCTTCTCGTTGCCGTGCCCGCGCAACCGCGCCGACGACACCGCCGCCCGCTCCGTCACCCGCACAATCTCCAGCGTGAGGATGCGCTCGAGCAACGCGTGCGGCGGGACTGAAATATGGGTCGACATCGGCTTACTCCTTCGAAACGGTTTGGGACAGACATCTCTGCCCGCATCAACTCTCAACGCCCGGTGTTCGTTCGAACGAACGCCTTTTAGTTCGAGCATGCTCTTTTCCGGAAAACCGCTTCACACTTTGCGCTAGCGCGGCCCTCCGGGTCCCAGCATGCTCAGTTCTTCTCGATCCGGATCACCTGCGGCCGTCCGCTGATGACCTTGTCCTTCTGCACGGCGGCGAGTGCACGACGTACGGCGTCCTCATGCGTGGCATAGGTGATCAGGATGACGGGCACCGGGACCGCCTTGCCATTCGCCGGCGCAGCGCCGCCGTTGGGATGACGCTGCACGATCGACTCGATCGAAATCTTCTGCTCTGCAAGCCGGGTCGCGATCGCAGCCGCGGTGCCGGGGAAATCGCGCGCGAGCAGGCGGATGTAATAACCACCCTCGTGCCGCTCCATCGGCGCCTTCTTGGTGTCGCGCAGCTGCGATATCGGCCGGCCGAACGGATTGGCGCGGATGCCGCGCGCGACATCGGCGATATCGGCGACCACCGCGGATGCGGTCGCTGCGCCTCCGGCACCGGGGCCGACCAGCGTGATCGGTGGAATGCCCTCGCCATCGATCGTGACCGCATTGGTGACACCCATCACCTGCGCGATCGAGGAGGATTTGGGAACCATGGTTGGATGCACGCGCTGCTCGATGCCCTTGGCGGTGCGAACCGCAACGCCGAGCAGCTTGACGCGGTAACCGAGATCGGCGGCGGCGCGCAGATCTTCCGGCGCGATGGACGAGATGCCTTCGACATACACGGCGCTTTGAGCAACTTTCGTGCCGAAGGCGAGGCTGGCGAGAATGGCGAGCTTCTGCGCGGTGTCGTGGCCGTCGACGTCGAAGGACGGATCGGCCTCGGCATAACCGAGCCGCTGCGCGTCCTTGAGGCATTCGGCGAAGGAAAGCCCCTCCTGCTCCATCCGGGTCAGGATGTAATTGCAGGTGCCGTTGAGGATGCCGTAGACGCGGTTGATGCCGGTTCCGGCCAGACCTTCGCGCAACGTCTTGATGACCGGGATCGCTGCGCCGACGGCTGCCTCGAAATTCAGCGCCCCGCCGTGCTTTTCAGCCGCCTTGGCGAGCTTGAGGCCGTGCTTGGCCAGCAGCGCCTTGTTGGCGGTGACGACCGACTTGCCGGCGCCCAGCGCGGCGTCCACCGCCGACAGCGCCGGATCGCCGGCGCCGCCCATCAGCTCGACGAAGCAATCGATCTCGGGATGAGTGGCGAGCGCCATCGGATCCTTGGCCCATTCGACGCCGCGCAGGTCGATGCCGCGATTCTTCGCCTTCGAGCGCGCAGTGACGGCGACGACGCGGATGCCGCGGCCGCTGCGGCCCGCGAGCACGCGCGCCTGCGTTTCAATCAATCGGACAACTTCGGCGCCCACGGTGCCGAGCCCCGCTATGCCCACTTTCAGGGGTGCAACCATGATGTCTTAGAAAACCTGCCGAAGAGAACTCAACGCCGATTGGCGAGCGGAACGACGTTGTGCAACGTTTCGATGCCGCTTTCAAGGAAGCGGCGCACGCCGCGCGCGGCCTGCCTGATCCGTTGCTCGTTTTCCACCATGGCGATGCGGACATATCCTTCACCATGCTCGCCGAAGCCGACGCCGGGCGAGACCGCAACGCCGGACTTCTCCACCATCAGGGTCGCGAACTGCATGCTGCCGATGCTGCGGAACGCTTCCGGCAGCGGCACCCAGGCGAACATCGAGGCCTCCGGCGGCGGAATCTCCCAGCCGGCGCGGCCGAACGATTCCACCAGCGCGTCGCGGCGCTTGCGGTAAGTGTCGCGCATTTCCTTGATGCAATCGTCCGGGCCGTTCAGCGCAGCCGTCGCCGCGACCTGGACCGGCGTGAACGCGCCGTAGTCGAGGTAGGATTTGACGCGGGCGAGCGCCGCGATCACGCGCTCATTGCCGACGGCAAAGCCCATGCGCCAGCCGGCCATCGAATAGGTCTTCGACATCGAGGTGAACTCGACGGTGCAGTCCATCGCGCCCGGCACCTGCAGCACCGAGGGCGGCGGGTTGTTCTCGTCGAAATAGACTTCGGCATAAGCGAGATCGGACAGGATCAGAATCTCGTGCTTCTTCGCGAAGGCGACGAGGTCCTTGTAGAAGTCGAGGCTCGCGACATAGGCGGTCGGGTTCGAGGGATAGCAGACAACGAGCGCCAGCGGCTTCGGGATCGAGTGGATGATCGCCCGCTCCGCCGCCTCGAAGAATTGCGGCGTCGGCTCCGATGGCACCGAGCGGATCACGCCGCCCGCCATCAAAAAGCCGAACGCATGAATCGGGTAACTCGGGTTCGGACAGAGGATGACATCGCCGGGCGCGGTGATCGCCTGCGCCACGTTGGCAAAACCCTCCTTCGAGCCGAGCGTCGCCACCACCTGGGTGTCGGGGTTCAGCTTCACACCGAAGCGGCGGGCGTAGTAGGCGGCCTGGGCCCTGCGCAGTCCGGGGATGCCGCGCGAGGCCGAGTAGCGGTCGGTGCGCGGCTTGCCGAGGGTCTCCTTCAGCTTCTCCAGCACATGAGGCGGAGCAGGCAGGTCCGGATTGCCCATGCCGAGGTCGATGATGTCGGCGCCGGCATTCCGCGCAGCCGCCTTGGCCCGGTTGACCTGCTCGAACACGTAAGGCGGAAGGCGGCGAATGCGGTAAAATTCTTCCATGGCTCTCTGGGCTCCGGGCAACCGGTCAGGACAGAATCGACAGGCCACGAGGGCCATTCCAAAAGGCGTTCAGGATCATCGCGAAAATCACTCAAAATCAAATACTTAGAGCAATCGTCGACGACGAAGACTGAAGTCGTTCGCCCTGACTCTTGGCTGAACCGAGGTCTTTTAGCACGGCAAAGCGGAGGCGCCAGCGATTACGTTGCCCGTCTCCCGTCACGGGCCTATTTGGCGTCCTTGGCGGCCACAGCCTGGCGATCGCGTGCGGCGGCGAGCTCGGCCTCGATCTTGGCGCGCTGCTCCGGCGGGATGATCGCCTGGTCGCGATCCGGCGGCAGATCATGCACCGGCAGATAGGTGCCGGACTCCCTGGCATGCGGCTGCGCATCGGTGGGCGTCAGATCCGCGAGCTGGCTCGAACACCCGCCCAGCGCGAGCGCCCCGATCAACAGCGCGCCGCGGATCGACAGCGTCTTTTGCAGGTCCCATAACGCCAACACTTGGGAAATCCCCTACTCGTCCCAAAGCACGGCCCCGGGCAACCTTACCCCAAGACCGAACCCAAGCTCAAACCATTGCTGCCCAAATGGCGTGAGCGAGAAAATAGCCCGGCGCTACCAAGCCGAGCGGTGCGGCTTGATTGTGACGGAACCAAGAAGATTTGTCGCAGTGCAACACATCTTCGAGAGTGTTTAACGTCAAACATGCGAGCTTCGCGGTGACGAATACGGAATGAATCGTTACTGTTCTGCTCATGAGTATGGCCACGACCGACACGCCGAAACCCGAGACGAAGTTCGATGCGGAAGCCTTCGCGATGAATGTCGCGCGGGCGATGGAGAGCGGCGGCAAGGCGCTCGCCGCTTACCTCAAGCCGCGCGAGAGCGGCGAGGTGCAGGATCGCCCGCCAGCCGAGCTTGCCGAGGTGGTCAAGACCTTCACGTCGGTCGCCGAATATTGGCTGTCGGATACGTCCCGCTCCTCCGATCTGCGGACCAAGCTCGCGAAGGACTATCTCGACCTCTGGGGCTCGGCGGTGCGACGTATGGCCGGTCAGGACGCCGACCCCGCGATCGCACCCTCGCCGCGCGACAAGCGCTTTGCCGATCCGGAATGGAAATCGAACCAGTTCTTCGATTTCGTCATGCAGCTCTATCTGCTCACGACCAAATGGGCGCAGGAGCTGGTGCGCGATGCTGAAGGGCTAGATCCGCACACCCGCCGCAAGGCCGAGTTCTATGTCCAGCAGGTCACCAATGCGCTCTCGCCATCGAACTTCGTGCTGACCAATCCCGAGGTGCTGCGCGAGACGGTGGCATCCAGCGGCGAGAACCTCGCGCGCGGCCTCAAGATGCTGGCCGAGGACATCGCGGCCGGCAAGGGCATGCTGAAGATCCGCCAGTCCAATCCGGACAATCTCGTCGTCGGCGTCAACATGGCGACGACCCCGGGCAAGGTGATCTACCAGAACGAGATGATGCAACTGATCCAGTACACGCCGACGACGGAGAAGGTGCTGCGCACACCGCTCCTGATCGTGCCGCCCTGGATCAACAAGTTCTACATCCTCGATCTCAAACCGGAGAAATCCTACATCAAGTGGTGCGTCGACCAGGGCATCACCGTGTTCGTGATCTCATGGGTCAATCCCGACAAGCGGCTCGGCAACAAGGGCTGGGAAGACTACATGAAGGAAGGCCTGCTCACGGCGATGGACGTGATCGAGAAGGTCACCGGCGAGATGAAGGTGCATACCGCCGGCTATTGCGTCGGCGGCACCATGCTCGCGACCACGCTGGCCTGGCTCGCCGAGAAGCGCCGTCAGCGCGTGTCGTCCGCGACGTTCTTCGCCGCCCAGGTCGACTTCACCCATGCCGGCGATCTCCTCGTGTTCGTCGACGAGGAGCAGATCGCAGCGCTCGAGCAGGACATGAAGACGGCCGGCGTGCTCGAAGGCTCGAAGATGGCGATGGCCTTCAACATGCTGCGCTCCAACGATCTGATCTGGTCCTATGTCGTCAGCAACTATTTGAAGGGCCAGCAGCCGAGCGCGTTCGACCTGTTGCACTGGAATTCCGATGCGACGCGCATGACCCAGGCGAACCATTCCTATTATTTGCGCAACTGCTATCTGGAGAACCGGCTGTCGACCGGCACGATGGTGCTCGACAACACCCTGCTCGATCTCTCCAAGGTCAAGGTGCCCGTCTACAATCTCGCCACCCGGGAGGATCACATCGCCCCCGCTGAATCGGTGCTGTACGGCTCGCAGTTTTTCGGCGGTCCGGTGAAGTACGTGTTGTCGGGCTCGGGTCACATCGCGGGCGTGGTCAATCCGCCGGCCTCGAACAAGTACCAGTACTGGACCAACGACAACATCAAGGACGTCAACGTCGCGCAGTGGATGAAGGGCGCCGTGGAGCACAAGGGCTCGTGGTGGCCGGACTGGCGGGAGTGGCTGGGCCGACTCGATCCCGAAGAAGTCCCGGCGCGCGCGGTCGGCAGCGACGCATTCCCACCGATCGAGGACGCACCCGGCAGCTATGTCAGAGTTCGCGCATAGCGGAATCTCGCGTGCTTTCGTATAGACTCGTCTCAATCCAGCGACGACACAGGGGATCGGCACTATGACACGCGAATTGTTCTGGCTGACACTGACGGTGATCCTGACGGGGGTTCTCTGGATTCCCTACATCATCAACCGATGCCAGGTGCGCGGGTTGAGCGGTGCCATGGCCAACCCCTCGCGGGGCGACAAGCCGCAGGCGGAGTGGGCGAACCGGCTGATGTTCGCGCATGACAATGCGGTCGAGAACCTCGTGATCTTCGCGCCGCTGGTGCTGATCCTGAACGCAATCGACTATTCCACGAAATGGACCGTGCTCGCCTGCGCCGTTTATTTCTGGTCGCGCGTCGCACATACCATCGTCTATGCGATGGGAATCCCGGTGTTCCGCACGCTGGCCTTCACCGTCGGCTTCCTCGCCCAGGCCGTGCTGGCGCTGGCGATCTTCGGGGTGGTGTGAGCATCCGAAAGGAGCTGCAGGCCCCTGCAATCTACGATATTGTCATGCGAGCCGAGGCAACCGATGCGAGGATGCCTGATGCGGACCTGTCTTTCAGCCGTCGCAATGATCGCGCTCGCCGGAGCTTGCAGCCAGGCCGGCGCGCAGGCGCAATGCCCTGAACTGACGCGCCTGCGCAGCGAGGCCGTCGAGGCCACAAAGCCGATGACGCGCGCGTTGATGTCGAGCCGCTGCGATGCCTATGTTCGCGCGTCCCTCGCCTGGGCCGCCGCGGTCGACTACGCGCGCAACCACCAGGACGTGTGCGATATTTCCAATCGCTTGCTGAGCGACCTCGAGAAATACCATCTCGACAGCGTGACCGCCCGCAACAATGTGTGTGCCGGCCGGCCTGTCCGGCCATTCCCGGCCGACGTCGTTCTCCAGTAAGGAACGGCGCGCGAGCCAAGTCGCTCGCCGCCTTTGCAGCGCGCCGCCGAAGCGGCGCCGCGCTGCGTCCATGGCACGAGAGCGTGCCTTACTCCTCCGGCAGGCCCAGCATCAGGCGCATGTTCTGCACGGCCGCGCCGGATGCACCCTTGCCGAGATTGTCGAGCCGGGCGACCAGCAATGCCTGATGATACTTGTCGCTGGCGAAGACGTAGAGCTCGAGCATGTTGGTCTCGTTGAGCGCCTCCGGCTCGAGCCGGCCGCCCTTGGTCGCCTCGTTCTGCAGCGGCATCACCTTGACGTATTTCGAGCCGGCGTAACGCTTTGCCATCGCCGCTTGCAGGTCGGCGCCGGCAGGCTTGCCCGGCAGCGTGTCGAGCTGGAGCGGCACCGAGACCAGCATGCCCTGCCGGTAGTTGCCGACCGAGGGAATGAAGATCGGCCGCCGCGTCAGGTTGGAATAGAGCTGCATCTCCGGCAGATGCTTGTGCTCGAAGCCGAGGCCATAGAGCTCGAATGACGGCGCGCTGCCATCCTGAAAGCTCGCGATCATCGACTTGCCGCCGCCGGAATAGCCGCTCACCGCGTTGACGGTGACGGGATAGTCCTGCGGCAGCAGGCCGGCATCGACGATCGGCCGCAGCAGCGCAATCGCGCCGGTCGGATAGCAGCCGGGATTGGAGACCTTTTTCGCCGCCCTGATCTTGCCGGCCTGGTCTGGCGTCAGCTCGGGAAAGCCATAGGCCCAGTCGGGCGCGACCCTATAGGCGGTGGAAGCGTCCAGCACTTTCGGCGCAGAAGTTCCCATGCTGTCGACGAGCGCGACCGTCTCCCTGGCGGCGTCGTCAGGCAGACAGAGGATGACGAGGTCCACCTCTTCCATCAGCGCCTTCTTGGCCGCGGGGTCCTTGCGCTTGTCATCGGCTATGGTCTTCACCGCGACGTCGCTCTGGAGCTTCAGCCGCTCGTTGATGCCGAGCCCGGTGGTGCCGGAGCCGCCGTCGACGAAGACGGTGGCGGGCTTTTTGGCCGCGCTGGCGATCGGGGCTTTGGTGGTGTCAGCGAGGCTCATGGTGCGCTCCTTTCGAGCATGTTCGTATCGTCTGCGAAAACTTGTTCTGCGAAGGCTTGCGGCCTGGCTTGCCGCATCAAATGTGAGATCTGCTTGGCGTCGGCATCGCCGGCGCTAAGCGCATTGGCGATCGCCACATAGTCGGCGTCGGATTTGTGCTGGTTCAGCTTGAAGCTGCCTTCGACCTCCTCAACCGTCATGACCAGCCCAACGATCGCCTTCTTCATCGTCTCGAGCCGGCCCGCTGTCATCTTGCCTGACGTCCACGGCTTTTTCGGCAAGAGCCGGCTCTCGAACTTGGCGCTGAGCGTGTCGAGCTGCACCGACAGCTCATCGTCCGACAACAGCCGCACCGGCCCGGTCAGATGCACCGACTGGTAGAGCCAGGTCGGGACCTGATCCGGCGAGACGTACCAGTCCGGCGATACATAGGCATCGGGACCGTTGACCGCGAGCAGCCAGGACACGTCACCCCCCGCAAGCTTTAGCAGCGGATTGTGACGGGCGAGATGAAAGGCGGCCTGCGGCGTGCCGTCCGCGGCATAGGTCAGGTAGAACGGCAATGGCGAGGCAACGGGCTTGTGGCCGTCAAAGGCGCACATGGTCCCGAAGCCGCGCTCTTCGGCGAATTTCAGGCTCGCGGCGCGGTCGTGCTTGAAATGGGGTGGCGTGTACATCGTGGTCTCCTGCTGGGCCTCCTCGGGGGAAGCCGCCGGATCAGATCGCGCTGACAGGAGAGAATGCCGCGGATCGGGTCCAGCGGCAAAGACGATGATCTCAAACGCGATCGACCGCCCAAACCGCTAAGCTGCGGCGGCGGCGACGAGCGAACAGGATGGTCGCGGCGTTGATCATGGCGCGCGGCTATAAGGCCAGTTGCGGTTCCCGTCAAGGTTCTGGCGTCAGATGACGCGCCAGATCCATTCCATGATCTTGGCGAGCACGTCGCCGAACAGCAGGAGCACGGCCGACCAGATCAGGGCCGAGACGAAATTGGCGGCCTGGAAGCTCCAATAGGGCATCTCGAAGATGCCGGCCGCGAGCGGCACCGAGGCGCGCAAGGGCCCAAAGAAGCGCCCGATGAAGATGCTGGGTATCCCCCAGCTCCGGACAAAGGCCTCGCCCCTGGGCAGCAGCTCCGGGTAGCGCGAGAGCGGCCACATCTGGGCGACGTGCTCCTTGTAGCGGTAGCCGAACCAGTACGAGACCCAGTCGCCCAGCGCCGCCCCGAGGCCACCGGCGATCCAGACCGGATAGAAGTTGATGCCGCTCACCCCGATCAGCGCTCCGATGGCCACCAGCGCGCCCCAGGCCGGGATCAAGAGCGAGATGAACGCAAGCGACTCCCCGAAGGCGAGCAGGAACACGATTGGCGCCGCCCAAGCCTGGTGAACACGCACGAGGTCAGCCAGGCCGTGCGCAAACTGCTCCATCAAAAATAGCCTTCCCGCCCCGTCTCAAGGTGCTGCTCGATGAAAAGGACTGGTAAGCCAAGGACTTGTGTGACATCAAGTCACAAAATCCCGACATGCTCGGGTGGGAACGTCAAATTGGCGGGAACTGGTGGGGCTGCGGCGTAAAATCGCCGGGATTGGCTCCCAACCCACACCGCCCGGCCCGCGGTAACCTTTCCGAGTGAGAAGTGGCATAGTCGGCCTAACCGATTCGCCGCTTCCGCGGCCCTCAAAACGCATCAAGATATATGTCCAAGCAATTGAAACCCAAAGCAAAAGACGACTTTTTCGGCGGTGACGAGCCGAAACCCCGTGCCGCCAAGGCGGCGTCACGCGGAAGCGGCGGGGAAGCCGATTACACGGCGGCCGACATCGAGGTGCTCGAAGGCCTGGAACCGGTGCGGCGCCGGCCCGGCATGTATATCGGCGGCACCGACGAGAAGGCGCTGCATCACCTGTTCGCAGAAGTCATCGACAACTCGATGGACGAGGCGCTGGCCGGGCACGCGACCTTCATCGAGGTCGACCTCAGCGCTGACGGGTTCCTGACCGTCACCGACAATGGCCGCGGCATCCCGATCGATCCGCACCCGAAATTCCCGAAGAAGTCGGCGCTCGAAGTCATCATGTGCACCCTGCATTCGGGCGGCAAGTTCGACAGCAAGGTTTATGAAACCTCGGGCGGTCTGCACGGCGTCGGCATCTCGGTGGTGAACGCCCTCTCCTCGCGTCTCGAGGTCGAGGTCGCGCGCAGCCAGAAACTCTACCGCATGACGTTCGAGCGCGGTCACCCGAAGGGCAAGCTCGAGGACCTCGGCAAGGTCAGCAACCGCCGCGGCACGCGCGTGCGCTTCAAGCCGGATACCGACATCTTCGGTGCCAAAGCGGCGTTCAAGCCGCAGCGCCTGTTCAAGATGACGCGCTCGAAGGCTTATCTGTTCGGCGGCGTCGAGATCCGCTGGAATTGCGCGCCCGAGCTGCTCAAGGGCATCGAGGACGTGCCGGCCGAGGCGACGTTCCACTTCCCCGGCGGCCTCAAGGATTACCTGGCGGCCGCAATCCACGCCGACACGTTGGTGCATCCCGACATCTTCTCCGGCAAGTCGGGCCGCAACGGCGCGCATGGCGCCTGCGAATGGGCGGTGGCCTGGACGGCGGATGCCGACGGTTTCCTGTCTTCCTACACCAACACCGTGCCGACGCCCGATGGCGGCACGCACGAGTCCGGCCTGCGCAGCGCACTTTTGCGCGGCCTGAAGGATCACGCCGAGCGCGTCGGCCAGGGCAAGCGCGCGGCCTCCGTCACTTCGGAAGACGTGATGGTCGGCGCGGCCGTGATGCTCTCGGTGTTCGTGCGCGAGCCTGAATTCCAGGGCCAAACCAAGGACCGCCTCGCCACCGCCGAAGCGCAGCGCATCGTAGAGCAGGCGATGAAGGATCCGTTCGACCATTGGCTGTCGGGCAATCCGAACATGGCCAACCGGCTGCTCGACTTCGTGATCGACCGCGCCGAGGAGCGGCTGCGCCGCCGCCAGGAGAAAGAGACCGCGCGGAAAACCGCGGGCAAGAAGCTGCGCCTGCCCGGCAAACTCGCCGACTGCACCGACGCCGGCACCGAAGGCTCCGAGCTCTTCATCGTCGAGGGCGACTCGGCCGGCGGCAGCGCCAAGCAGGCGCGCGACCGCAAGACCCAGGCCGTGCTGCCGCTGCGCGGCAAGATCCTCAACGTCGCCTCCGCCGGCAAGGACAAGCTGACGGCGAACGCGCAGCTTTCCGATCTCGTGCAGGCGATCGGCTGCGGCACGCTCGCGCATTATCGCGAAGAGGATCTGCGCTATCAGCGCATCATCATCATGACCGACGCCGACGTCGACGGCGCCCATATCGCCTCGCTGCTGATCACCTTCTTCTACCGGCAGATGCCGCGGCTGATCGACGAGGGCCACCTCTTCCTCGCGGTGCCACCGCTCTACAAGCTGACCCACGGCTCGAAGTCGGTCTACGCCCGCGACGACGCCCACAAGGAGGCGCTGCTCAAGAGCGCGTTCAGCGCCAACGCCAAGGTCGAGGTGAACCGCTTCAAAGGCCTCGGCGAGATGATGCCGGCGCAGCTCAAGGAGACCACCATGGATCCGACCAAGCGGACGCTGCTCAAGGTGGTGCTGCTCGCCGACGATCGCGATACCACGGCCGATTCGGTGGAGCGCCTGATGGGCACCAAGGCCGAGGCGCGCTTCGCATTCATCTCGGACAAGGCCGAATTTGCCAGCGAAGAGCTGCTGGACGTGTGAGGCCGTAACCAGGCCGGCCGCCTTCCGAGACAGCCCCGGCCTAAAGCCGGGGCCGTTTTGTTTGAGGGGGTGACCGCATTTTCCGGCGATCCGGCCGGACGATCCGTCGATGTTTTCGTCGCGTCCCGCAATCGCCGCACGGCGACTCAGCCATCGACTCACCGGCGCCAAGCGCGAGGCAGGATTGCCTCCATTTCGGACAAAGCCGAATTTGCTAACGAGACGTTACCCGAAATCAAAATTCTCAAATTCCCCAACGCGTTGAAATATCGAATTAATTTTGATTTGCGCGATGGCGCTCCGAATACCCACGCACCGGCGTTTTCCGGCGACTGTGCCTGCCCGGCAACAGCATTTCGGCGAGAACCGTCTATAGTCCGGGTATCAGATGATACGAACTTCGGTGCGCTCGCGCCTACAGACCTAAGGTTGGGGATTTTGACATGAAGAAGACTTTGCTCGCTCTGACCGCGGTCGCGGCGATGACCGGTTCGGCCTCGGCGGCCGACCTTGCGGCTCGTCCCTACACGAAGGCTCCGGTCGCGGCGCCCGTCGCCAGCTGGACCGGCTTCTACATCTTCGGCGGCGCCGGCGGCGGCGTCTGGGATGCGGACTCCCACACCAACTTCGTTGGAGTTCCCGTGACGATCGATCAGCGTGTTGGCGGCGATGGCTGGTTTGGAACGGTCGGTGCCGGCTACGACTGGCAGTTCTCCGGCACCTGGGTGGCTGGTGTGTTCGCCGATGGTCAGTTCGGCAGCCTGCGCGGCAGCATCAACGATGAGTTTGCTGCGCTGACCGGCCGCATCAAGATGCAGGACGCATGGGCTGCGGGTGTTCGCGTCGGCTATCTGGTTGCTCCGAATGTTCTCTCGTACGTCAATGGCGGTTACAGTGGATCGCACTGGTCGGGCGCTGGCTTGACGAATCTCGCCGGGACGGCTTCGGGCTTCCACACCGACTCGTTCAACCGCAATGGCTGGTTCGTCGGCGGTGGCGTCGAGAACAATCTGAACATCTTCGGCATCACGGCGCCGGGCTGGTTCATGAAGACCGAATATCGTGCTGCCTACTACGATCGTAAGGACATTGCCGTCCGCACCGACGTTGGCAACGTCGCGACGACCGACTCCATCAGCTTCAAGCCCCTGGTGCAGACCATCAGCACCTCGCTGGTCTACCGCTTCAACTGGACCGGTCCGGTCGTCGCGAAGTACTGATCTGACCTCCCGTTCAGACGTCAAAGCCCCGGCATCGTCCGGGGCTTTTTCGTTGCAGGGAGCGCATAGGCGTGCTCCCGACGATCTGCACCCAGCCATTGTATCCGGACCGAAGCCACGGCTAGTCTGAGTCGAAGTTTTCGTGGCCGCGGCGATCGTTGATGCCGCAGACCGCGACAGAACCAGACCAACGGGAGGAATGCATGCGCAGATTACTGCTTGTCGCAGGCCTGTTTGCGACCGCCGTCGGCCTGCTCTGGATCGGACAGGGCACGGGCACCGTCCCGTGGCCGCGGTCGAGCTTCATGGTCAACCAGCTGCAATGGGCCGGCTATGGCGCAGCCATGGCCGGATTCGGGCTGGTGCTGATCTGGCAGAGCAACCAATAGAAGAAACAAGGGAATACAAGCATGACATCCAGCCGGTTCGATCTCCGCGGCAAGGTCGCGATCGTCACGGGAGGCAATGGCGGCATCGGGCTCGGCATGGCGCGCGGCCTTGCCGATGCCGGCGCCGACATCGCCGTGATCGGACGCAACGAGACCAAGTCCGCGGAAGCGGTCGCCGATCTCAGGCAGCGCGGGGTGAAGGCGATTGCCGTCGCGACTGACGTCACCGACAAGGCGGCCGTCGCGGCCATGATCGACCGCGTGGTGAAGGAGCTCGGCCGCATCGACGTCCTCGTGAATAATGCCGGCATGAGCATCCGCAAGCCGCCGCACGAACTCGAGCTCGACGAATGGAACAAGGTGATCGACACCAACCTCACCAGCGCCTTCGTGTGCTCGAAGCTGGCCTATCCGGCGCTGAAGGCATCCGGCAACGGCAAGGTGATCAATATCGGCTCAATGATGTCGATCTTCGGCGCGAGTTTCGCGACAGCCTATGCGGCGAGCAAGGGCGGCATCGTGCAGTACACCCGCGCCTGCGCCAATGCCTGGGCGCCCGACAACATCCAGGTCAACGCCATCCTGCCAGGCTGGATCGACACCGATCTCACCCGCGGCGCGCGGCAGCAGGTCTCGGGGCTGCACGAGCGCGTGCTGGCGCGCACGCCCGCGGGACGCTGGGGTGACATCGACGACTTCGCCGGCATCGCCGTGTTCCTCGCCTCGCCCGCGTCGAACTTCGTCACGGGCACCGCGATCCCGGTCGACGGCGGCTTCTCGGTGATGGCCTGAGTCCGGGCCTGCACCACAACATTGCGCACAAAAAGGAAGCCCCGGTCGAAGCCGAGGCTTTTGAATTTTGGCAGTGCTCTTTTTTGATCGTTGGTCGCGTTGCGTCGACGTGCTCAGTAGCGGGCGATGGTCGGCGCGTCGAACTTGTAGCTCGCGCGCACGACGGCCCACTGGATGTCACGCGGCTTGGCATCGAAGGTGTAATTGCCCGCCGTGCCGCCGAGCTGATAGGTCTGGCTGCCGAAGGCCGCGTAATTGTATTCGAGGCCGACGATCCAGTTGCGGGTGATGCCGTATTCCCAGCCAGCGCCGACGGTCCAGCCATTGGCCCAGTGAGTTTGTCCGCCCGTACCCGTCACAACCGGGTCGGTGACCGAGAGCCGGTTGTTGACCCCCGCATAGCCGCCCTTGATGTAGAACAGGTTGTTCTGCACGGCAAAGCCGGCGCGGCCGACGACCGTCGCCAGCACATTGGCACGCCAGGAGAACACATCGTTCGCCGGTGCGAACGCGGTGTTCACGACCGTACCCTTGTTGTCGAGGCCGGAGATCGTGCCTTCCACACCGAACACGTAGTTGTTGGCCTGCCAGTTGTAGCCGATCTGCGCGCCGCCCATGACGCCCGAATTGCGCTGACGATAGCCCTCTCCGGGAAGCAAATCGCCGAACGCCGCGCCGGTCCCGTTGTTGATGAACTGCTCGTTTGTCCATGCGCCACCGATGTGGCCGCCGACATAGAAACCGGTCCAGTTGAACAGCGGCTCGACATAGGCGGGCGCCTTCGTGTAGCGTGCAGCGAGATCGGCCGCCGAAGCAGCGCCGGTCGAAATCAGAGCTGTCGTACAGGCGAAGGCGGCAATCAATTTGTTACGCATGGTACACCCCGTGTCTTTGATGGCCGCACGGTCACCGACGGCTCTTACTAAAATTGAAATCAACACGGTTAATGTGGCGGCTGGGCACGCATCGGCCTGTGAATCCGTTGGGGCTGTTGCAAGCGCGCAACGCGCAGTGCGCGATTTAGCACGGCGTTATCCCTACCGAAGCCTTGCGCTACGATCCCGGCGCGGCCCGCGAATGCACGTGCTCGGGCCGCACGCCGAGCGCAATCAGGCGCGCCGGAATGCCCTGAAGCCACGGCAGCGCGGTGATGAGACGCACGATCAGCGGCACCTTCAGCGGCTGGTCGCCGCCCTGTAAGGCGCCGCGGATGATGTTGTTCTGCACGATCACCTGCATTGCTTGCGTCATCTTCACTGGAAACTCGCGGCGACGCCTGACGGCATCGAGCTCGTTCTCCGAGGGACAACCGTGCTCCAGCTTGTCCGCCAGCAGGTTGGCGGTCGCGACCGCGTCCTGCACGGCGAGATTGACGCCGACGCCGCCGACCGGCGACATCGCATGCGCGGCATCGCCGATGCACAGCAGGCCCGGCTGCGTCCAGCGCGTCAGTCGGTTGATCGCGACGGTGAGCAGCTTGATGTCGTCGAAGCTCTTCACCTCGGCGATGCCGGACCTGAGGATCGGCGCCATGCGCACGACATCGTCGAGCAGCGCCGATAGTCCCCTCGCCTTGACTGCCTCATACTGTCCTTTTGCGATGACATAGGCGCATTGCCAGTAATCGCCGCGGTCGAAGGTGACCATCATCTTGCCAGGCTCGATCCGCGCGAAGAGGCTTTCAGTCTCCTCGGGCCTGCGGCCGGCGCGGAACCAAAGCACGTCCATCGGCGCGCCGATCTCCTCGACCGCAAGGCCGGCGCGCTCGCGCACCATCGAATGGCGGCCGTCGCAGGCAACGGTGAGATCGGCCTCGATGTCGATGAAGCCGTCAGGCGTCCTCGCCCGCACGCCGGCGACCGTCTCGCCGCGACGGATCAGATCCACCGCCTCCGTGCTCATCATCACCTTGAGCTGCGCAAAGCGCCGGCCGGCCTCGCGCAGGAAATTCAGGAAATCCCATTGCGGCATGAAGGCAATGAAGGGATATTTGGTATGGAGCCGGCCAAGATCGGCGATGCGCACCGGCGTGCCGCCGAACAGGCCGTCCATCTTCTGCAGACGCTGATGCGGCAGCTTCAGGAAGCCGTCGATCAGCCCGAGTTCGTCCATCACCTGAAGCGTCGAGGGATGCACGGTGTCGCCGCGGAAGTCGCGGAAGAAATCCGCATGCTTCTCCAGCACCACGACATCGATGCCGGCCCGTCCCAGGAGATAGCCGAGCATCATGCCGGCCGGGCCGCCGCCGACGATGCAGCAGCGGACCTTCATGGTCCGGCTTTGTTGTTGCTCGGATATCATTGCCGCCGCGATCCGCGCCGTGAGCATCGATCAAGCTATGCCGGACGATACTAGCGCGATTCAGGCCGAAGGCAGTCTCAATTTGCAGGGAAAAGCGCACCGCGGTTTCCAGCGGCAAACAAGCGCCCGACAAAAGGCCCGCAGAACGCGGGCCTTGTGTGAAACGGGGCCAGACTATTTCTGGTCCTCGTTGCTGGTCCCGGTGCCCGGACTGCCGATCGGCAACCCGTTGGGGGCGTGACCGACGCCCATGTTTCGCTCGGCTTGCGCTGCTGCCGGCGTCTTGGCGTTCGCGGTCGGGGGCTGAACATTCGGATTGGGTCGGCCGATGTTGGTGTTGACGTTGGCTCCCGTGGTGGTGTCATGCGTTCCCATCCCGGAGGGAGCCGACGGCCCGAAGTTGGCGCTGCTGGACGACGAGCCCACTCCGACACCTGAGTTGGCCGCAGCCCCCGAGCTGGCGCCACCGGTCCCCGTGCCGGCGCCGGCCGCTCCACCTGCACCTGCACCACCGCCGCCCCCAGCACCACCGCCGCCTTGGGCAAAGGCCGCCGTCGAAAGTGCGGCACAAGCGATGGTCACGAGAATGGATCTGCGGATCATGGATCGTCTCCCTGGTTTGACAGACAATCCAGGGACCAAAGGAGTTGTTCCTTCCGCTGGGAAGCGATGTTCGCTCGTCTCAGGGCTTTGACGACTTCCGTTCCCATGGGCGCTTGCCATCGGCATCGCGATCCCATGGTCGAGTGATCGGAGCTAGCCTCTCATCTTCGGCGGCTTTCGAACGGTCTGCTTGGACTCGCTCGCGGTCGGTCAGTGGTGGCGGTGCGGGGACTGGAGTGGTCTGGGCCAGAACCGGAAGCGTCGTAAGGAACGTGACGATGATGAATTTTATCATCCCCTGCTCTAGCACTTTCACCTTGGCTTGTCCGATGTAAGTTCGTCCACGTCGTAAGGTGATCCCATCACAATCCTCCGGCCGAACAGCGTATCAATTATTACTCCGGTTCGCGCTCCGAAACGTCTTGATCTCCGAGACGCTGCCGTCGCGATAGGTCAGCTCCACCGAGACGGACTGCGTGCTTGGTGCGAGCTTCACGTAGAGCGGCATGCCGGCGGTAATTGCGCTGGGGTCGCGCATGTCGCAAGGCGGCATCTTCAGCACCTGGTTGGGCACGGCGGTGTCGATGCCGATGCGCACCTCGCGGATGGCGCAGCGGTGCGACACGAGGTGCGTGTAGTAGACCAATAGGCCGTTGAACACGCGGAACGACAGCCAGCTGGTCGACGTCATGTCGAGGATCTTGCGCTGGTCGCGGATCAGTGCGGCCTCGGGATCGAACTTGATCGGGAACGGTCCCTGCGTCTCGCCGGACTGATCGACATAGCGGACCTCGATGGTGCCGGCCTGCGCATCCGGCGGCAGCTCGATCGACGGGTTCGGCATCCGCTTGCGCGTGCGCGGATCGAGCGTGTCGATGAAGCCGGTTTCGCGGAAATCGCCTTTGCCGGCCATGCGCCAGGAAATGCCGAGCGTCGGATCGGCAAAGGAGAACGTAATGCTCCAGCCGCCATCGTGCCGCGAGAAGCTCGCGATCGGCGCGTTGATCGTCTCTTCCTTCGGGATCTGCGGCACCGACACCGGCGGCAGCGCCGTGAGCTTCTGCGGCGGCTCGGCCGGCCGCGCCGTGGTATCCTTCGCCATGCCGCTGAGGAAGACGTCGTCGACCATCTGGTCGAAATAGACCGGCACCTGCCTGTGCTTGACGGTGTCGGCCATCTCGCTGACCAGACGGCGCGTGCGCTGCGCCACCTGCACGAGGTTCTCGCCGGGCTGGAGCAGCTCCTTGGCGAAAGTGCGCGTGAACACCGAATTGGGATTGGTGTCGTCATTGGACAGACGATCGAGCGCGGTCTGGCGAGGTCCTGCCGAAAACACCGAGAACACGCCTTCCGGCAGCTGCGTCATCGGCGCTAGCCCGCCGCCGCCGGCGACCGCGCGGGTGCCCTTGCGTTCGAACGGGTTGTTGCGGCAGGCATCGAACACCAGGATCGAGGTCCGCGCCTTCTTGTTCTGCAGGCGCTCGACGATGCGGTCGGCCAGGATGGAAGCATCGCGCACCAGCTCCTCCTGTCCTTCCGTCGCCGCGGGCACGTCGGTCGGCAGCAGATAGTTCTGGCCGGCGATCTCGAAGCCATGACCGGCATAGAAGAAGAACGCGGTGTCGCCGGGCTCGACCGCCTTGTCGAACGCGAGCAACGTCTCGGAAAATTGCTGCCGGTTCTGGTTCTCGGCGACCATCACCGAAAAGCCGAGCTGCTTCAGCGTATCACCCATGGTGCGGGCGTCGTTGACCGCCTTGAGCAGCTTCGGCACGTTCTTGTAGTCGTTGTTACCGACGACCAGCGCGACGCGCTTCTCGGCTTGGGCGGGAGCTGCGCCCACCAGCAACGCAGCCAGGCCGAGAGCCAAAGCCGCCTTGGACAACATACATGTCATGTGAAGTTCCCGCCCCCGCATCCCTGGCCAAAATGCTCAATACATAGTGCGCAAACTGGGCAGATCGGTTCAAGCGCCTATCATCACGGGCGACGGGATCCATCATCGGCCAGAACCGTCAGGCACGGTCGCGTACCCCACTTGGGCTATCGCCGAACCGATTCCGGAACAATCGATTGAAATGCGAGACATTCGAGAATCCAACCTGAGCCGCAATCTCGGACACAGGCCGGTCCGGGAATTTTGTGACGAGCGCAAACGCCCGCTTCAACCTCAATTCGTTCACGCGTGCGGTAAATGATGCCCCCGACTTCTCCAACAGTTCCTGCAGATAGCGCGCCGAGATGTGTTGACGATCGGCAACACATGCCAGCGACAATCCGGGATCCGTAAAGGATTTTCCGATGAAATCGATGGCAGCGGCCAAACGTGCCGCCGCGACCGCGCCCCTTGCCTGCTGTCGCGTATCGCGGTTGGCGCCGATCATCAGCGCAGCGAAATCGTGAATGTGATTGACAACCGTTTGCTGCAGCGCGGTCTGCTCAAGACCAGGCGCATTCTGAACGAGATCAAGGTACCCGAGAAGCAGCCGCAGCGCCGGATCGTTGTGCGCAATTGGCCGCATGACCGCGCCGTCCAAATCGTGTGTCCGGAGGGCCAGAGCGGCGCGCGGAAACAACAAATGGAGATGTCTTGTGCCGCACAGCAGGGCAGCTTCGCCCGGGCGGACGAACGCCGCATTACCCGGTCCAAGCTCCAATTCGGCACCGCGCTGGGATACGGATGCAGCTTGCCCAGGATTGATGAATAACCCAATCCAGTCCCCACCGTCGGCAGCCAACGCGCGCGTGCGATCGAGGCGCGCCGCGGAGCCATCGCAGGACGCGAGGCGCACACCCGGGAGGTTTTGAAGCACGGCCTCCGCCCTGAACGGAACGTCGTTCGACAAGGGTTCGATATCTACACGTACCAGCGTCCTTCCGAACTCCTCACGCCATCGGGCGAGCCTTTCTCGCTCGGGCAAGTCATCGGTGCTGAAGCGTCGGGGTGCAAATTCGCTGGCACAAGCCATGGGACGGTGCATTCCAATGAGCTTTGGAAGCTAGCGATTCACGCAAAGATTGCAAGATTCGGACTGGTTCCTCACTTCGTAAAAAGCAAAGATCCCACTCGCCTAACATCAAGAATGAGCGCGGATCAATCAACAGGCCTGCGTCATGCTGACGCGCTGTCGCGCAAATCGCAAAGCCTCACTCGTCTTATGTAAACCCATCCGACAACGCTGTTGCCTGCCGACGACAGAAGATCGGCGATCGTTGTGCAAGATTACGCACGACAAGCCGTTTCAGAGGTTACATCCTCGGCTTCTGGAGATTCGAAATGATATCCCAACAAAGCCTCACCAGCCGTTCATTGAAGAATTGGGGTCCGCTGCTCGCCGTCGCCGCCTGCATGTTGGCGCCGAAACCGGCCCATGCGATCCATGCCGTCTGTTCTTTCGTAAACGGCAGCGAACAGCAAGTTCTGATCGTGCAGGACGACGACTGCTCCAATCCCTTCGACCCGTTCTTCGCCGGCCCCCTGCTTTTCGGTGACAGTATTCATGCTGCGCAGGACATGACCGTGGACGGCACCACGACAACGGGCACGACCAACGTCAACGGCAATTCGACCTTTGCCACCGGCACGACGGCTACATTCAATGGAAATGCTGTCTTCAACGGAGGGGTGACCTTTGCGGGCTCCCAGAACTTTTCGGGCATCAACAACACCGGAAACATTTCTACCGACACGTTGAGCACGACAGGCAATGCCACGATCGGAGGCACCCTCAACGTGGCGGGTCTCGCGACGTTCAATGGCATTACCAACACAGGCAATCTGACAACCGACACATTGACGGCAAATACCTCGGTCAACACGCCTCTGATCAACGCAACCAACGCCAACGTGACGACGGCTACGATCACGACTGCTAACGTGACCACTGCCAATGTCACTACGGCGAATATGACCACGGCGAACGTCACGACGGCGAACATCGGCACGGCCAACATCACGACAGCGCTGCAGGTGTCACCCGGCGCCTCGGTCAACATGGGCGCCAACAGAATTCAGAACGTTGCCGCCCCGCTGGCAGGAACGGATGCTGCAAACAAGAGCTATGTTGATGCCAGCCTCTCGGCACTGGGAGGACAGTTCGACCAGGCGCTTGCGGGGGTAAATAGCAGGATCGACGAAATTTCAAATCGGACCACTAAAGCGACGGCCGGCGTCGCCATGGCAATGGCCATGGCAGGCGTGCCAACGGTGCTCCCAAGCGAGCGCGTGGCGTTCACGATGAACTATGGCAACTTCCAGGGACAAAACGGTCTGGCACTCAACGGCGCGGTCCGTCTCAATGATAATCTGCAGTTCACAGGCGGCGTGGGCTACTCGACCAATCAGAACCTCGTTGGCGCGCGCGCAGGCCTGCGCGTCGGATGGTAGGTGTCATGCTGCGCCCCCCGCTTTATGCCGCCTTCATCCTGGCGCTGTGTGTCATGGTCCTCCGCCCAACCAGCGCTTCGTCGCAGACCAGCATTCCTTCCCAGAACTCGTCGGGCGGTGCAGCTCCTGGCGCCACCCCAACCGAAAGAGCCCCCGCGGCGCCGGCACGAACCAAGGTCCATGTGCCGGTCGACCAAGCTCTGCTGTTGGTGCGTTCAACATTGCTGACGCTCAACGATGCCAACCAGTCCGGAAACTACACGGTCCTGCGGGATCTCGCCTCACGAGAGTTCCAGATTAGAAACACATCCGCCGATCTTGCGCTCGTTTTCGCAGACATGAGAAGGAGCAATCTCAGCTTATTTAGTGTGATGCTGTTGTCACCTCAGCTTTCTGGCACTCCCGACATAGACGCCGACGGGCACCTTCGCATCTCCGGCTACGTTCCAACGAGTCCGCAGCAGGTGAAGTTCGATCTCGTGTTTGAAGCCTCTTCTCGCCAGTGGAAATTGTTGAGCCTCAACATCGCGACCGCGCCCGTCCAGGCTTCATCGGCCGCTCGAGAGCAGCAAAGAAGCGAACCCAAGAAGCAGATGCAGAGTGCAAAGGTCCTGCCGAAAGCTCCGCCCGCGAAAGGAGCTCCGGTAAGATTGGAGGCCGCTCAGAGCCCAGCGCCCCAGCCGGAGGAAGCTTCCAATCGGGAGTGAAATGCACAGGCGGCTTGGCCTGCCTTACCGACTCCGTCTCGGGCGTCGCTGTCCATCCGCCAGCCCGCCTATGGAATAATTGGGGTGAATCTGCTCCTCTGGTCAGGTCATCCGAAGGGGAGTCTTCCGTGTATTGGTGTACGAACGAGGTGGAGCCGCAGGACCGCTTCGACTATTGGCGCGAGGTGCGCGCCAAGGGCCTGTTCGGCGTCACCGCCGAGCTCGAACCCGAACGGCGCGCGGACTTCTTCGGCGAATTCTCGCTGCGCCAGCTTGGCGGCGCCGGCCTCGTCGAGCTGAAGGCTTCGCCCTACGCGGTCGAGCGCAGTGCGTCCGACATCGCCAACGCCCCGGGTGACGCGATTTGCGTCTACCAGCAGCTCGGCAGTGGCGGCTGGTTCGGCGGCATGCGCACAAGCGACTTTTCGATCGCGAGCGGTAGCTTCGCCACCAGCCATACCGACCTGCCCTACCGCACCGCGCCGCTGGGCGCCGGCGGCTTCCATCTCCGGATCCTGAAGATCCCGATGAGCAGCATCCCGGCGCAGGACAAGCGCATGCGCGAGCTGTCGCCCCGCACCTTCAACGATGCAGCCCTGGCGCCCCTGCTCGCTACCTGCCTTGCCGATCTCGGCGAGGCCGGCGCGGATGATGCCGCCGCCGATGCGGCCTCCGTGGTCCAGACCTCCTTGGTTCAAGCTTTGGCCCATCTGGCGCTGATCGAACGCGGCATCGTGCGGCCCGGCAGCCGGCGCGGACAGGCCGCGCTGCGGACCGCCCGCCTCTCACAGGCCCGGCGGCTGATCGCACGCCGTCTGCAAGACCCTCATCTCGCGCCGACCATGGTGGCCGACCTGCTCGGCATCTCCGTGCGTCATCTCCACATGCTGTTCGAGACGGCGGAGAAGAGCTTCTCGCAGACCGTGACCGACGAGCGTCTGAAACAGAGCCGCCGCCTGCTGCGCGACACGCCGGAACGGCTGATCGCCGACATCGCGAGCGCCTGCGGCTTCGAGAGCCTGGCGACCTATTACCGGGTGTTCAACGCCGCCTATGGCATGGCTCCCGGCGACTTCCGGGCCAAGGCTTCGGACGGGCATTAACCCTCGTCTTGGCGGTTCCGGCCGGACCGCTGGAGGAGCGGAAAACCCAAGCCGCGCCCGCAATTTGGGCAAAAACCTCAGTTTTTTTAGGGCCTTCCCGCGTCCGCTCCATTGACTTTGGCCAATTCCTCCCTATGTTCCGGGGCGACGCGGCTCAGATCGAAGAGCGATTCCTGGGCCTTGCGCTTTGTCCGCGTGAGTCAGCACCCCCAGCTTCTTTGAGAGCGCGCCGTTTCGGGGTGGAACGCGACAGCCTTATTACCCTCGATTCCGAACGGCGGTTTCGACCAGAGGCTCAATGTCCTTTTCTCACCTCGGACTGTCCGAAAAAGTCCTCGCCGCAGTGGCGGCCACCGGTTACACCACCCCCACCCCCATTCAGGAACAGGCGATCCCCCACGTGCTCGCACGCAAGGACGTGCTCGGCATCGCCCAGACCGGCACCGGCAAGACCGCGGCCTTCGTGCTGCCGATGCTCACCATCCTCGAAAAGGGCAGAGCCCGGGCGCGCATGCCGCGCACGCTGATCCTCGAGCCGACCCGCGAGCTCGCGGCCCAGGTGAAGGAAAACTTCGACCGCTACGGCGCCGGCCAGAAACTCAACGTCGCCCTCCTGATCGGCGGCGTCTCCTTCGGTGACCAGGATGCCAAGCTGATGCGCGGCGTCGACGTGCTGATCGCAACCCCCGGCCGCCTGCTCGACCATACCGAACGCGGCGGCCTTCTGCTCACCGGCGTCGAGCTGCTCGTCATCGACGAGGCCGACCGCATGCTGGACATGGGCTTCATTCCCGACATCGAACGCATCTGCAAGCTCGTCCCGTTCACGCGGCAGACCCTGTTCTTCACCGCGACCATGCCGCCGGAAATCCGGCGCATCACCGAAGCCTTCCTGCACAATCCGCAGAAGGTCGAGGTCTCCCGGCCCGCCACCACCGCCGTGACAGTCACGCAGGCCCAGGTGCCCGCCGGACGCGAGGCGCACGAGAAGCGCGAGCTGCTTCGCCGCCTGCTACGCGAGGCCAAGGACCTCAAGAACGCGATCATCTTCTGCAATCGCAAGCGCGAGGTGGCGATCGTCCACAAATCGCTTCAGAAGCACGGCTTCAGCGTCGGGGCGCTGCATGGCGACATGGACCAGCCCGCCCGCATGGCCGCGCTCGACCAGTTCCGCAAGGGTGAGCTGCCGCTGCTCGTCGCCTCCGACGTCGCCGCCCGCGGCCTCGACATTCCCGAGGTCAGCCACGTCTTCAATTTCGACGTTCCCCATCACGCCGACGATTACGTCCACCGCATCGGCCGCACCGGCCGCGCCGGGCGAACCGGCACCGCGATCTCGATCGTGACACCGCTCGACCAGAAGTCGATGGCGGCGATCGAAAAGCTGATCGGCCAGAGCATTCCGCGCGCCGAAGGCGATTACGAAGTCCCAGCCGAGGCCGCCGATGCCGGCGAGCGTCCGCGCGAGCAGCGCGGTCGCGAACGTTCACGCGGCGGACGCGGCAAGCCGCAACGCGGCCACGACCGCGAGCGCAGCCACGAGCCGCGCGAGGCAAGACAGCCCGCCGCGGCAAGGCATCGGTCCGACGACAAGCGCCGGGCGGAGCCGCGGCACGATGCGCGCCAGCAGGCCAACACCTCCCATGTGCCCTCGATCGGCCGTCCCGAGCCGCGCCGCCAGCGCGAGATCGACACCGAGCCGGGCGATCACTCGCATCTGCCGGCGTTTCTGCTGCGGCCAGTTCGCTCCCCTGCCGGCGCCTGAAGTGCGCTTCCCGCTTTCGGTTGCAGAAAATCGAAATACACGTTTTTAGAGGTTTCGTGGACGTATATTTACGGGGCGTTCACGATCGTCCGTTAGCCTACGAAGATAATTAATTTTAGCATTGCTGCGGTCGATGGCGCGCCGACCGTTGTGGGGTATGTTCTGTGATCAAGGTGCTCGACGAACACGAACGCACAATGGCGTTCGCCGAGGTGGCGCTCGGTCAGATCCGATCGCTTCGGCAGACGGCAATTCCCCGCAACTATGAGATCTGGTACGTCTACGCCACCGGCTACAACGCGCCGCTCAACAAGATCATCAACGAGACGCTGGCGCGCAGCGGCAAGCTGACCGAAGCCGATCTCGAGCAGATCTACGAGACCTATCTCTCCCACATCAAGACCACCGATCGCATCGACAAGGTCGGCGCGCGTCATCGGCGAGATCGACGACGTGATGAAGGTCTTGGGCGAGGCGCTCGGCATGACCGGCGCCTACGATGCCAGCCTGTCGGGCGCGACCGACAAGCTGTCGTCGG
This sequence comes from Bradyrhizobium sp. STM 3561, assembly GCF_045571455.1. Taxonomy (NCBI): domain Bacteria; kingdom Pseudomonadati; phylum Pseudomonadota; class Alphaproteobacteria; order Hyphomicrobiales; family Nitrobacteraceae; genus Bradyrhizobium; species Bradyrhizobium sp. STM 3561. The sequence continues at coordinate 2,643,033 of NZ_CP120695.1, read as the reverse complement.
CCAAGAGTCGCGACCAGATCAAGGGTATCGTCGAAGCGCTGCTGCGCTCGACCAGCGAGATGCGTCAGACCAACAAGGCGCTGGAAGACCGGCTGACGCTGTCGAAGAACGAGATCAGCAATCTCCAGCAGAGCCTGGAAGCGATCCGCGCCGAGAGCCTGACCGATCCGCTCACCGGCCTCGGCAACCGCAAATATTTCGACCGCATGATCGGCATGGCCGTGCAGAGCGCGCTCGCCTCGGGCGAGCCGCTGTCGCTGCTGCTGTTCGACATCGATCACTTCAAGTCGTTCAACGATTCCTACGGCCATCTCACCGGTGACCAGGTGCTGCGGCTCGTCGGCCTCTCGCTGAAGCAGACCATCAAGGGCCAGGACATTACGGCGCGTTACGGCGGCGAGGAATTCGCGGTCGTGCTGCCCAACACCGCGCTGCGCCAGGCGCTCACCGTGGCCGACCACATCCGCCGCGCCGTGATGGCGAAGGAACTGAAGAAGAAATCGACCGGCGAGATTCTCGGCCGCGTCACCATCTCCGTCGGCGTCTCCATGCTCAAGGAGGGCGACGACACGGACGCGCTGATCGAGCGTGCCGATGCCTGCCTCTACGCCGCCAAGCGCAACGGCCGCAACCGCGTGATTTGCGAAGCCGATCCCGAATACGCGGTCGAGACGCGCAGCCGGGTGGCGTGAGACGGCCGCCGTCCGCGCTTGACATTCCCACTTGCGGACCGACATCTTCCTCGCCGCCGCGGCGCCTGACGCGGGCATCGAGGACCCATCATCTTGCCCAATCCTCACGATTTCCATACGCCGCAACCGTCCTACACCAGGGACGAGCTGCTGAGATCGAGCGAGGGCGGCTATTTCGGCCCGGGCAATGCGCAGCTGCCGGCACCGCCGATGCTGATGATGGACCGCATCACGGAGATCAGCCTGGACGGCGGCGAGTTCGGCAAGGGCCATGTCGTCGGCGAGTTGGACATCACACCGAGCCACTGGTTCTTCGATTGCCATTATCACGGCGACCCGATGATGCCGGCCTCCCTGGGGCTCGACGCCATGTGGCAGATGATCGGCTACTGGCTCGGCTGGTCGGGCTCTCCGGGCAAGGGCCGCGCCATCGGCGTCGGGGAAGTCGAGTGCACGGGGACCATTACACCCGACACAAAACGCGTGCGTTACGAGGTTGCAATGCGCATGGTCCGGCGCGGCAAGCTGGTGCTCGGAATTGCCGACGGCCGCGTGCTTGCCGACGGCAGCTGCGTCTTCACGGCCAAGGACATGAGGGTCGGCCTGACCAAGGCCGTGGATTGATCGTCAGGCCTTTCGCTTGGCACGCTTTCGAAGCGAACTCTTCCTGGTCACCGTTCTCGACGCTTTCGCAGGCTTGACAGCCTTCTTCGCGGGTTTGCTCGCCGCCTTGTTCGCCTTCGGCCGCTTCTTCAACTTGGCGCGCTGAGCCGCGGCGAGTGCCGCCCTCGCCCACTGGGCAAGCTCTGCAGAATCATCGAACAGGCGCGCGGGCAGCTCCCAGTAGGAGTTGACCAGCACGGTCTTGGCGCGGGTCGCGTACTGGAATGGCTTTGAGCCCTCGGCCTCGAAATCCGGAATGGTCGTCTCGTCCGCACGGAAGAACAGGCCGGCACGCAGCGACAGCGCGAAATTGACGCCGTCAGCGGAGATGCCGTAGCCGGAGAACATCTTGCGAATGGTGACGGGGCCGAAATCGGCGAACAGATCGATCAGGAATTCGCGGTCCATGGGCACGCTCTCTCGTGCCCCGGACGCGGCGCAGCGTGACATAAGCGCGCTTACGCGCACCTTCGACTCGCTTATGGCGCTGCTGAGCCGGGGCCCAGTCTTCTGCACCGACGACTATAGCGTGGGTCCCGGCTCTGCGCAGCAGCGCCATAAGCGCGTTTACGCGCGTCTTCGACGCGCCATAGCGCTGCAGCGCGTCCGGGACACGAGAGTACTGAGAAGGCGCTACCCGTCGATCTTGGCCGGCCGCAGCTCGACCGACTCGCCGCAGCCGCAGGCGGAGACCTGGTTGGGATTGTTGAAGACGAACTGGGCCTGCATCTTGTCGGCCTTGTAGTCCATTTCGGTGCCGAGCAGGAACAGCACGGCCTTGGGATCGACCAGGATCTTGACGCCCTTGTCCTCGACGACCTCGTCGGTCGGGCGAATCTCGTGGGCGTATTCGACCGTGTAGGACTGGCCGGCGCAGCCGCCATTCTTTACCCCCACGCGCAGGCCCACGATCTCCGAATCCGCCCGTTGGGTCAGCTCGGTGATGCGCCGGGCAGCAGCGTCCGTCAGCCGCATCACCTGCGGGCGCGGCCGCCGCGGCTTCGGAGTGGAGGATGCTGGTGTCGCCTGGGTCATGTTATCTATGTGGTCCGTTGAGGAGCGAATTCAATGCGGGCTGACACCGTTACCACATGTTGAGCACGAGGCGCGCCTCGTCGCTCATGCGTTCCGGCGACCACGGCGGCTCCCAGACGACCTTGACGTTGACCACGCCGACGCCGGGAACGCTGGCGACCGCGTTCTCGACCATGGTCGGCAGCTCGCCGGCGGCCGGGCAGTTCGGCGTCGTCAGCGTCATCAGCACGTCGACCGAACGATCGTCCTTGATCTCGACCTTATAGATCAGGCCGAGCTCGTAGATGTCGGCGGGGATCTCCGGGTCGAACACGGTCTTGAGCCCGGCGATGATCTCGGTCGTGAGACGCTCGGTCTCCTCAGGCGGCAGAGCCGACTGGGTCTCCATCGGATTGGCTTTGACTTCGGCCGTGTCAGTCATGCGAACAAATCCCGCGCCTTCAGCAGCGCCTGTGCCAGATGATCGACTTCTTCCCGCGTATTATACATGCCGAACGAGGCCCGGCAGGTGGCCGTCACGTTGAACCGCTCTAAAAGCGGCATCACGCAATGGGTGCCGGCGCGTACCGCAATGCCCTGGCGGTCAATCACGGTGGCGACGTCATGGGCGTGTGCGCCCTTGAGCTCGAAGGAGATGACCGGGCCCTTGCCGCGCGCCGTGCCGATCAGCCGCAGCGAGTTGATCTCGCGCAAGCGCTCCTGGGCATAGGTGGTGAGATCTTGCTCATGGGCGGCGATGCGCTCCTTGCCGATCGAGTTGACGTAGTCGATGGCAGCGCCCAGGCCGATCGCTTCCACGATAGGCGGGGTGCCGGCTTCGAACTTGTGCGGCGGATCGCCATAGGTGACCCAGTCCTTCGCAACCTCGCGGATCATCTCGCCGCCGCCGTTGAAGGGCCGCATCGCGACAAGGTGCTCATGCTTGGCATAGAGCGCGCCGATGCCGGTCGGGCCATAGATCTTGTGGCCGGTGAACGCGTAGAAATCGCAGTCGAGGTCCTGCACGTCAATGGGCAGATGCACCGCGCCTTGCGCACCGTCGACCAGCACCGGAATGCCGCGATCGTGGGCCAGCCGCACCACCTCCTTGATCGGAACGAACGTTCCGAGCGCGTTCGACATCTGGGTGATGGCGACAAGCTTGGTCTTGGGCGTCAGCAGCTTCTCGAACTCGTCGATCAGGAAATTGCCGTCATCATCGACGGGCGCCCATTTGATCACCGCGCCATGACGTTCCCTGAGGAAGTGCCAGGGCACGATGTTGGAATGGTGCTCCATGATCGAGAGGACGATCTCGTCGCCCTGCTTGATGTTCGGCTCGCCCCAGGACGACGCCACGAGGTTGATGGCCTCGGTGACGTTGCGGGTGAAGATGATTTCTTCGGTACGGCGGGCGTTGACGAACTGCGCGACCTTTGTCCGCGCGCCCTCGTACGCCTCCGTCGCCGCATTGGCGAGGTAGTGCAGGCCGCGATGCACGTTGGCGTATTCGCTCGTATAGGCCTGCGTCATGCGGTCAAGCACCGACTGCGGCTTCTGCGCCGAAGCCGCGTTGTCGAGATAGACCAGCTTCTTGCCGTAGACCTGCATGGCGAGCGCCGGAAAGTCCTGGCGCACGCGCGCGACGTCATAGGCGCCGTTCTTGACGGCCGGATGCGTGCTCATGACCGCTGCTCCAGCCAGCGCTCGGCGATGCCGATCACGTGCTCGCGCAAACCGTCATCTGCGATCTGCTCGATCGCCTCGCCCACGAAGGCCTGGATCAGCAGCGCCTGGGCCTGCTTCTCGGGCAGGCCGCGCGCCTTCAGATAGAACAGCAGGCTGTCATCCAGCGCGCCGGCGGTGGCGCCGTGGCCGCAGGAGACGTCGTCGGCAAAAATCTCCAGCTCGGGCTTGTTGTCGGCCTCGGCTTCGTCCGAGAGCAGCAGCGCACGGGTCATCATCTTGCCGTCGGTCTTCTGCGCATCGGGACGGACGATGATGCGGCCCTGGAACACCGAATGGGCGCGATCGTCGATCACCGCACGGAACGTCTCGCGGCTGACGCAGTTCGGCACGGCATGGTCGACCACCAACGTGGTGTCGCCATGCTCGGTCTTCTTCAGGAGGTTCACGCCGTTGACCGCGAGCTCGCTGCCCTCGCCCGAGAACGTAATGAAGCCCTGCAGCCGGCTGACCGCCGCGCCGGTGGTCATGTTGAAGAAGTTCAGCTTGGTGTTGGCGCCGACGGTGACGAACTGCGAGGTGACGTTCACCGCATCAGGCGCATCATCCATCAGGCGGATATGGGCGACGTCGGCGTCGTCGCCGATCGCGACGATGACGGCGTCGTTGACCTGGTAGGCCTTGGCGCCGGCCGCGACGAAGCTTTCGATGATGGTGGCGCGGGCGCCCTTCCCGACGGCCACCCGCGAGCGCGTGAAGGCCGACGCCGAAGCGGCAGTTGCGACATGGATGATCTGGACCGGCGCAGAGAGCTGCGCACCATCGGCAATCGAGAGCACCACGCCGTCGGTCGCCAGCGCCGCGTTGAGCGCGATCACGGCATCGGTGGACGCGGTCTTGAGGAGACCGGCATCCTTGTCCAGCATCTCCCGCAGAGCTTTGAGGGTTACTTCAGAGGCCAGCGCCTTCACATCGGACAGATCGGCCGCGAACACGCCGTCGACCAGCACCAGCTTGCAGGCGCCTGCGATTGCCTGCGCCTTGACGGCGTCCGCGGCGCGCTTCAGCGCAGCCGCATCGGGCGCGGCCGCCAGCGGCAACACCTCACCGACCAGCGCGCGCAGATCCGTGTATTTCCATTCCTCGATCCGGCGGTGCGGCAGGCCGAGACGCTCATAGCTCTCGAACGCTTCGCGGCGCGCCGCGATCACGTCAGGCGAACCCGGCAAGCGGCCTTCGGCGCTGGCGAAGAGATCACTCACCGCGCGGCCGTTCCCGGTCTTTGCCACAGCAACGTTCATCGCAAAATTCCTTACGCGGCGTCCTCGAACTGGGTGTAGCCGGACGCTTCCAGCTCGAGCGCCAGGTCCTTGCCGCCGCTCTTCACGACGCGGCCCTTCGACATCACGTGCACGAAATCGGGCACGATGTAGTTGAGCAGCCGCTGATAGTGGGTGATGACGACCATCGCGCGCCCCGGCGAGCGCAGCGCGTTGACGCCGTCGGCCGCAATGCGCAGCGCGTCGATGTCGAGGCCGGAATCCATCTCGTCGAGGATGCACAGGCTCGGCTCGAACAGCGCCATCTGCAGCACCTCGTTGCGCTTCTTCTCACCGCCGGAGAAGCCGACATTGACGCCGCGCTTGAGCATGTCCTGCGGGATGTTCAGCGACTTCGAGACCTCGCGGACCTTCTTCAGGAAATCCGGAGTCGAATATTCGCTCTCGCCGCGCGCCTTGCGCTGCGCGTTCAGCGCGGTGCGCAGGAACGTCATGGTGGCAACGCCGGGAATCTCGACCGGATACTGGAACGCCAGGAACACGCCCTTGGCAGCGCGCTCGTCCGGCTCCATCTCCAGCAGGTCCTCGCCCTTGAACAGGATCTGGCCGTCGGTGACCTCGTAGCCGGGCTTGCCGGCGATGACATGCGAGAGCGTCGACTTGCCGGAGCCGTTCGGCCCCATGATCGCGTGCACCTCGCCCTCGTTCACGGTCAGCGACAGCCCATGGAGGATCTCACGTTCCTCGACACGAACCTTGAGGTCTTTCACTTCAAGCAAAGCCATCTTGTATCCAGTCTATCAATTGATGTTGGAGCGCAAGGTGCGCACCGCTGGGGTCGGCGATCAGCCGACCGATCCCTCGAGCGAGATCGAGATCAGCTTCTGCGCTTCCACCGCGAACTCCATCGGCAGTTGCTGCAGCACGTCCTTGACGAAGCCGTTGACGACGAGGCCGACCGCTTCTTCCTGGCTGAGCCCGCGCTGGATGCAGTAGAACAGCACGTCCTCGGAGATCTTGGAGGTCGTCGCCTCGTGCTCGAACGTCGCCGAGGAGTTCTTGGCCTCGATGTAGGGCACGGTGTGCGCGCCGCATTTGTCGCCGATCAGCAGCGAGTCGCAGGCGGTGAAGTTGCGCGCGCCGGTCGCCTTGCGATGCGCGGTGACGAGACCGCGATAGGTGTTCTGCGACTTGCCGGCGGCGATGCCCTTGGAGATGATGCGGCTCGACGTGTTCTTGCCGAGATGGATCATCTTGGTGCCGGAATCGACCTGCTGGAATCCGTTCGAGATCGCGATCGAGTAGAACTCGCCGCGGGAGTTGTCGCCGCGCAGGATGCAGCTCGGATATTTCCAGGTGATCGCAGATCCCGTTTCGACCTGGGTCCACGAGATCTTCGAATGGGCGCCGCGGCAGTCGCCACGCTTGGTGACGAAATTGTAGATGCCGCCCTTGCCTTCCGAATTGCCGGGGTACCAGTTCTGCACCGTCGAATATTTGATCTCGGCATCGTCGAGCGCGACGAGCTCGACCACGGCGGCGTGCAGCTGGTTCTCGTCGCGCTGCGGCGCGGTGCAGCCTTCGAGATAGGAGACGTAGGAGCCCTTGTCGGCGATGATCAGCGTGCGCTCGAACTGGCCGGTATTGCGCTCGTTGATGCGGAAATAGGTCGACAGCTCCATCGGGCAGCGCACCCCCGGCGGCACGTAGACGAACGAGCCGTCGGAGAAAACCGCCGAATTCAAGGTCGCGTAGAAATTGTCGGAGGTCGGGACAACCGAGCCGAGATATTTCTGCACCAGTTCCGGGTGCTCGCGGATCGCCTCCGAGATCGGCATGAAGATCACGCCGGCCTTCTTCAGCTCGGCCTTGAAGGTGGTCGCAACCGAGACCGAATCGAAGACGGCATCGACCGCGATCTTGCGCTGCGCCGGATCCTGCTCGCCCACCTTGGGCTCGATACCCTCGAGCATCGCGACTTCCCGCAGGGGAATGCCGAGCTTCTCGTAGGTCTTCAGGATCTCCGGATCGATCTCGTCGAGCGAGGTGACCGTCTTCTTCGGTTTCGGTGCCGCATAATAGTGGATGTCCTGGAAGTCGATCTTGGGATATTCGACGCGGGCCCAGGTCGGCTCGGTCATGGTCAGCCAGCGCCGATAGGCTTCCAGCCGCCACTGGAGCATCCAGGCGGGTTCGTTCTTTTTCTGCGAGATGAATTTTACGATCTCTTCCGACAGCCCCTTGGGGGCCTTCTCGGAGTCGATCAGGGTCTCAAACCCATAACGATACTGGTCGACGTCGATGCGCTTCACGCGCTCGACCGTCTCTTGTACGGCTGGCATTCCATCCTCCGCTCGCGGTTTCAAGGACCGCGGTGGATCAAACTCGGACGAGTATTACGATATTTCTCAGCGGAAAGCACGGGCTTAGAACCGTTCAAGCCGTGTTTCGTCGCTTAGCCCTTAAGTAGGGTATTACCAAGCTTTCGCCAAGCCTCTAACGCCCTATTGATGTGCTCTGGTTCCGTGGACCAGCCCAGACTGAGACGCACCGCTCCCTGGGCCACCGCCGGATCATAGCCCATCGCAGAAAGGACGTGGGATGGCTGGACTTTGCCTGAGGAACAGGCGGATCCAGAGGAGACGGCGATGCCCTCCAGATCGAAGCCGATCACGGCGGTTTCGGCCTTCAGGCCTGGCGCGGTGAAAAGCACGGTATTCGGCAACCGCGCCACGCCGTCCGCAAAGATCGTCGCCCCGGCAATTCCGCGCAAGCCATTTTCCAAATGATCTCTGAGGTTTGTCATGCGCTTCGCATCCTCCGGCAGAGCCTGAAGCGCGGCCTTCACCGCCGCGCCGAAGCCGGCGATCCCCGCGACGTTCTCGGTTCCGGCGCGACGGTTGAGCTCCTGCCCGCCACCCCGCAATGCCGGCTCCAGGCCGCCTATCCCTTCGCTCATCACCAATGCGCCAACCCCCTTGGGGCCGCCGATCTTGTGCGCAGAGAAGGTCGCAAGGTCAGCGCCTACCAAATTGATATCGAACGGGACTTTTCCCAGCGCCTGGATCGCATCGACGTGCAGGAGACCGCCGGACTCGTGGACGATCGTTGCAGCCTCGGCGACGGGCTGGAGCGCTCCGGTCTCGTTGTTGGCGGCCATGATCGAGACCAGGGCTGGCGGGCCGTCCTTGAGCTGCGCCTTCAGATGATCGAGGTCGACCACCCCGGAGCGCGTGACCTGGATCAGGCCGATCTTGTCCGCCGGGAATCGGCCGCCGGCCAGCACCGATACATGCTCAACCGCAGAGACCAGCAGCCGCTCGACCTGGCCGCCAGAGCGCCCCCGCAAACCCGGCGAGAGCGCCAGCGCATTGGCCTCGGTTCCAGCGGAGGTGAAGACGACGTTGCGCGGCTGCGCGCCGACCGCAGCTGCCAGCGTGGCGCGGGCCTCCTCGACCAGCCTTCGCGCCTCCCGCCCCTCGGCATGGACCGAGGAGGGATTGCCGGTCAGATCGTAGGCAGCCAGAATCGCAGCCCGCGCTTCCGGGCGGAGCGGCGTGGTCGCATTCCAATCGAGATAGAGCCGGGTTCGCATTGAGTAGGATATTACCTCACGTCGCGGAGATCTTTCGCGCCGTCCCGACATGGGCTGCAGGCACGGACTTGGCAACCCAATTCCGAATGAGCGGCCGGCGTGACGCGCTCATGACACGCTAACGCCTTGAGCCCATTGGTTGATGTTCAAGATGCTTGCTTTTTGACCCTCAGCCTATGTTAGAACGCGCACCGTCAAGTCACCGCGCGCTCTTAGCGCATCACCGCAAGGCGCGCCTTCTCACCCGTCCTTCGCGCTTCGGTCGGCATCTGCCGACGAGGCCGCAATCGGTTGATTGCTAGGGATCATCTCTCCAGGAAATCAATCAAGAGATCACCGATGCCCGAAGTCATTTTCACCGGCCCTGCTGGCCGTCTCGAAGGCCGCTACCACCCGGCCAAGCAGAAGAACGCGCCGATCGCGATGATCCTGCATCCGCATCCGCAGTTCCACGGCACGATGAACCATCAGATCGTGTACCAGTGCTACTACGCCTTCGCGCATCGCGGCTTCTCGGTGCTGCGCTTCAACTTCCGCGGCGTCGGCCGCAGCCAGGGCTCGTTCGACCACGGCACCGGTGAATTGTCGGATGCGGCGGCCGCGCTCGACTGGGCGCAGACCATCAATCCCGAGGCGCGCGCCTGCTGGGTCGCCGGCTTCTCCTTCGGCGCCTGGATCGGCATGCAGCTTTTGATGCGCCGCCCCGAGGTCGAGGGCTTCATCTCGATCGCGCCGCCGGCCAATCTCTACGACTTCTCCTTCCTCGCACCCTGCCCGTCGTCGGGCCTGATCGTGCATGGCGAGAAGGATGCGGTGGTGCCGCCCAAGGACGTCAACACCCTGGTCGAGAAGCTGAAGACACAGAAGGGCATCGTGATCGACCAGCAGATCATTCCTGGCGCCAATCACTTCTTCGATTCCAAGCTCGAGCCGTTGATGGAGACCATCACGGCCTATCTCGACATGCGCCTTGCCAACGTGCGGTGAGTCTGCAGCTCAAGCCAGCTTGAGAGCGACGATCCCCATCAAGACGAGCGCGATGCCTGCAAGCTTCATCGCGCTCAAGGTCTCGCCGAACAGCACCACCCCCATCAGAAAGGTGCCGGCCGCGCCGATCCCGGTCCACACCGAATAGGCAATGCCGACCTCGAGCACCTTCAAGGCGCGCCCGAGCAGGAAGACGAAAGCGGCGAGCAACACCAGCGAAGCGATGCTCCAGCCGATGCGGGTGTAGCCTTCCGCATATTTCATCGAGATCGCCCAGCCGACATCGAGCGCGCCGGCGATCACGAGCATGAGCCAGGCCATCGACGGCGACATCCGCGTGCTCTCAGGCCGCGAGCTTGAGCAGATGCGCGTCGTGGCGGACGAGGAAGGCCCGCAGCAATTGCGGATAGTCCGCGCCGACCGCGCTGCGCACGCTCGGGCGTTTCGCGAGCTCCGCGCGCCAGGCACGGACCTTCGGCACATCGTTGAAGATGCCGTGCTCCGTCAGTTCGTCGAACAGGTCGAAGTAGCGGAAGATCGGCGCGAACACGGCGTCGACCAGACTGAACGCATTGCCGGCGAAAAACGGGCCTGCGCCGAGCGCGGCTTCGACGCGCGCAAATTTCGCAACGAGCGCCTGGCGCTTGCTTTCGAACGTCGCCGGATCGGTCGTCGTCTCCAGCCCCCAGAGGTCGCCAAGGATCGCCGAGCCGAACTCCATCCAGGCGCGGTGCTCGGCACGCTGCAGCGCATCCCCCGGATGCAGCCTCACGCCGCCTTGCGTCTCCTCGATGTACTCGCAGATCACGTTGCTCTCGAAGAGCGCGACCTCGCCCTTGTCGGTCGTCACCACCAGCACCGGCACCTTGCCGAGCGGCGAGAGCTTGAGAAACCAGTCGGGCTTGTTGGCGAGATCGATATCGATCCGCTCGAACGGCACCCCCTTTTCCTTCAGCGCGATCACGGCACGCTGCACGTAGGGGCAAAGCTTGTGGCTGATCAGTTTCAGTGATGAGGTCATGGCGCGATCCCGGCGGTTAGATGCAACTGCATCCAAAATAGATGCATTTGCATCCCGCCGTCAAGAATAGATGCATTTGCATCAACCGCCTGTGACCTCAGGCAGTCATGGTCAGGGTCTGGCGATCACCCCGCCGGTCATCGGCATCGGCACGCCCGTGGTCGTGGGATAGGACAGTGGCAGGCCTTTCAGGCCACGCGCCGCGAGGAAGCCGAAGGCCTGCGCCTCGATGGCATCGGAAGCCCAGCCGAGCGTCTCGGCGGCCTCGACTGTGGCCGAGCCCACCCGCTCCCGCAGCATCCGCAGCATGGTGAGATTGCGGGCGCCGCCGCCGCACACGATCCAGCTCCGCGGCCCGCGCGGCAAGAGCGGGATGACGCGGGCGATCGCGGCGGCGGTGAACGCGGTCAGCGTCGCGGCGCCGTCGGCCGGTGCCACCTCACCGAGCTTGAGCACGGCAAAATCGTTGCGGTCGAGCGATTTCGGCGGCGGGCTTGTGAAGAACGGCAGCTCCAGCGCCCGGGCGATCCAGGCTTCATCCACCTTGCCGAGTGCTGCGAATTTGCCTTCAGCATCGAACGCCTTGTTCATGGTGCGGTACATGAAATCGTCGAGCAGCGCGTTGCCGGGGCCGGTGTCGCAGGCGATCAGCGTGTCGTTGCCGTCGATATAGGTGATGTTGGAGACGCCGCCGATATTGACCACGACGATCGGCCCCTCGCGCTCGAGCGAATGTGCCAGTGCCCGGTGGTAGACCGGCACGAGCGGCGCGCCCTGCCCGCCGGCCTCGACATCGGCGGCGCGGAAATCATGCATCACGGGGATATGGATGGCCCTGACCAGCGCCGGCGCGTCGCCAATCTGCACCGTCAGCCGTCTTTCGGGCCGGTGCAGCACGGTCTGGCCGTGGAAGCCGACAATGTCGATGTCCTCCGCCCTCATCCGGTTCTGGGCGAGGAAGGCGGCGACCGCCTCGGCATGGGCCCGCGTCACCGCACGCTCGGCCTCGGCCAGAATGCCCGGGCGGGCGTCGCGTTGCTGCAGATGCACGGCCTCGCTCAGCGCCTGACGCAGCAGGTTGCGCTCGGCCGGGCTGTACGGCCGGTAACCGGATGGCCCGAACGCCTTCAGATGTTTTCCGTCGGTTTCGATCAGCGCGACATCCACCCCATCCAGCGAGGTGCCGCTCATCAAACCGAGTGTCGTCAACATCATGGATCAGCGTCCTCAAGAGACCCGCCCTGGCATGCCGATCTTGTGCCAGAGGGACACATCTTATAATGCCACAGCGCCAAGTGGCGGGCAGCAATCGAGTTCCCATGCAAGACCCTTAAATTGCCCCCAAAACAGTAAACCAAGAATTGTCAGGCACGCCGACAGATGACTGCATTTAAATCGGATTTCCTCAACACCCTGCAGGAACGTGGATTCATCCACCAATGCTCCGATTTCGAGGGGCTCGATGCGCTTGCCGCCAAGGGCGAAGCCATCGCCTATGTCGGCTACGATTGCACCGCCCGCTCGCTGCATATCGGCAATTACCTGACCATGATGATGCTGCACTGGCTGCAGCAGTCCGGCAACAAGCCGATCACGCTGATGGGCGGCGGCACCACCATGGTGGGCGATCCCTCCGGCAAGGACGAGACGCGCGCGATGCGCACCATTGCCGAGATCGAGGCCAACAAGGAATCGATCCGCGGCGTGTTCGCCAAGGTGCTGCGCTATGGCGAGGGCAAGAGCGACGCCATCATGCTCGACAATGCGGAGTGGCTGACCAAGCTGAACTGGATCGAGATGCTGCGCGACATCGGCCGGCATTTCTCGGTCAACCGCATGCTGACCATGGACTCCGTTCGGCTGCGTCTCGAGCGCGAGCACGAGATGAGCTTCATCGAGTTCAACTACATGGTCTGCCAGGCCTACGACTTCGTCGAGCTCGCCAAGCGCACCGGCTGCCGCCTCCAGATGGGCGGCTCGGATCAGTGGGGCAACATCATCATGGGCGTCGATCTCGGCCGCCGCATGGGCACGCACCAGCTGTTCGCGCTGACGACACCGCTGCTGACGACCGCGTCGGGCGCCAAGATGGGCAAGACCGCGCAAGGCGCGGTCTGGCTCAACGCCGACCAGTTCTCGCCCTATGACTTCTGGCAATACTGGCGCAACACCGAGGACGCCGATGTCGGCAAGTTCCTAAAACTGTTCACGACACTGCCGCTCGCCGAGATCAAGAAGCTCGAGGCGCTCGGCGGCTCGGAGATCAACGAGGCCAAGAAGGTGCTCGCGACCGAGGCAACGGCGCTGCTGCACGGCCGCGACGCCGCGAACGAAGCTGCGGAGACCGCACGCCGCACCTTCGAGGAAGGCGCGCTCGCCGAGAGCCTGCCGACGGTGGAAATTCCGCGCGGCGAGCTCGACACCGGGCTTGGCGTGCTCAGCGCTTTCGTGAAGGCAGGCCTCGTCGCCTCCAACGGCGAAGCGAGGCGCCAGATCAAGGGCGGCGGCCTGCGCGTCAACGATGCGCCCGTTACCGACGAGAAGATGGCCCTGTCGGCGGGCAATCTGACGCCGGAAGGCGTGATCAAGCTGTCCTTCGGCAAGAAGAAGCACGTGCTCATCAGGCCTGCATAGGCGTATGAGCTTTTGATGCTTGTCAGGGCGCACCGAAGCGCGCTCCCTGACGGCAATGGACCAGAACACGCCCAGGGAACAAGGTGGGGCAGCTCAGCGAGATGCGGTACGCACCGCACTCGTGGTGCTCGGGTTGTGCTTTACGCTGGCTGTTCTTGGCCGCGGCTTAAGCGAGAGCTTCACCGTCTTCCTCAAGCCGATTTCCGAAAATCTTGGCTGGGATCGCGCCCAGGCCGTCTCGATCTACTCACTGACGTGGCTCATCAGCGGGCTGACAGCGCCGCTGGTCGGCCGCCTGTTCGATCATTCCGGTCCGAGCATCGTGTATGCGCTCGGCCTGTTCCTGCTTGGCTCCGCCTTCCTGATCGCGGGCCAAGCGCACGCACTCTGGCAATTCCAGCTCTCGATCGGCGTTTGCGTCGGCATCGGCGTCGCCTTCATCGGCAATGTGCCCAATTCGATCCTGCTCGGCCGCTGGTTCGGCCCAAAGCTGCCGACCGCCATGGCGGTGGTCTATTCGGCGATGGGCGGCGGCGTGCTGGCCTTGCTGCCGGCCTCGCAGCTCCTGATCGATCATCTCGGCTGGCGCGAGACCTACCAGGTCTACGGCCTCGCCGCGCTCGCGCTGCTGGTGCCGCTGCTGCTGCTGCCCTGGCGCATGTTCGCGGCCGGCTCGCCGCACGTCTCCAAGAAGAGCGATCCGGATTTCGTCGACAGCGGCTGGACGCTTGTGAGCGCGATGCGTCATCATGCCTTCTGGGCGCTGTTCTCGACCTTCTTCTTCACCGCGGTCGGCATGTATTCGATCGCGGCGCAGATCGTGGCGTATCTGATCGACGCCGGCTTCCCGCCGCTCCAGGCTGCGACCGCATGGGGCTTCTCCGGCGTCGTCCTGGTGTTCGGCATGCTCGGCGTCTCCGTGCTCGACGGCCTGATCGGGCGCCGGCCGTCGGTGCTGCTCAGCTACGCGATCTCGATCCTCGGCATCGTTCTGCTCTGGCTGCTGCAGCATTATCCCAACGTCGTCCTGCTCACCGGCTTCGTCGTCTGCTTCGGCAGCATGATGGGCTCCCGCGGGCCGCTGATCACCGCAACCGCGATGAAGATTTTTCGTGGCAAGCGCGTTGGCACGATCTACGGCACGATCTCGATCGGCAGCGGCCTCGGCTCGGCCTTCGGCTCATGGAGCGGCGGCCTGATTCACGATGCCACGCACGGCTACAATCTCCTGCTCGTCTTCGCACTTGCGAGCGTCGTGCTGGGCATGATTCCGTTCCTGGTCGTCCCCGCTTTGCGGGAGTAGGTCTCTCAGAGGTAACCTGCGCGAATTCACGTCACCGGGGAACTACTGACGGCTACGGCGTGAACTCGCGCAAAAAATGCGAGTCGCGCGAGGCTGAAGGCCGGGGCTGCGGTGTTTTGTGGACATGACGAAAATGTCAGCGCGGAATTGGTCCCGGGTGGCTTGCGAGCCAGGACCGAATACGGTCCAAGTCGCAGCATTGGATGGAGGGCAAACCAATGGACTTTCCTTATCTCACTCGCTTTCAACCGGTTCTCCTGAGCCTGTTTCGCTTCATCACCGGCCTCTTGCTGTTCCAGTATGGCGTCGCCAAACTGTTCAAGTTCCCGGTGCTCCCCTACTTCGCGAACATCCCGCCGCTGATCTACGCGGCCGGCACGCTCGAGCTTGTGCTCGGCGGGCTCCTGATGGTCGGCCTGTTCACCCGCCTCGCGGCTTTCATCCTCTCGGGTGAAATGGCCTTCGCCTACTTCATGGGCCACATGTTCAAGGGCGAGACGCCGGTGTTCCTGCCGCTGCTCAACGGCGGCACCGCCGCGATCCTGTTCTGCTTCGCATGCCTGTACCTCTCGGCAGCCGGCGCCGGCCCGGTCAGCGTCGATGCCGCCATGGGCAAGAAATAGCCGCCGGGGCGGCGCATTCGCGCCGCGCAGACACAGCCATCATTGCTTGCAAGGACGACGGCACCGGCAGACCGGCGGTGCCGTCTCAGCGCGCCCCCAGCACGTTCCAGATCAGAACGAGGGCCGCGACGAGCAGCAGAGACATGATGATGCGATGAACGAATCGAGTCATTGCAGGTCCGTCCATATCTCTAATTTAGCTGCCAAGACCCAAGATCGATTCCCTTCCTCAAATGGGCCGTCGAGCTCCTCCACAACTACGCCCAAGCGCTCCAGGACGAGGTGACCGCGGGCAAGCTGACGCCGGCCGAGGCCAAGAGCCTGTTCCATCAGCGCGGCCGCCTGAACGTCAACGGCAACCAGGGCTATCCGGTGGTCTACAATCAGGATGGCTCGCTCGTCGTGAATGGCGCCAATCAACAGCTCGAAGGCAAGATCACCGGCGCCAGGATTCCAACGGCGTGCTGATCGCCGACGCCATCATCAAGGCCGCCAGCGAGACCGCCCAGGGCGGCGTCACCTCCTATCTCCATCCGCGTCCCGGCCGGACCGAGCCGGTCCGCAAAACCGTGTTCGCGCGCAAGTTCGCGCCCTGGAACGTGACGATCAGCTACGGCCTTTATGTCGACGACATCGACGCCGACGTGCGCGCCTTGACGGTGGATCTTGGCATGGTGCTCGCGGCAGCCTCAAATCTCTCCAAGCAGGCCGAACAGCTCTCCGGCGAGGTCGGAACGTTCCTGAAGGGCGTGCGCGCGGCGTAGGCGCCACACAACGCTCCAAGCGATCGCCGTCAGGCCGGGCTTGTCCCGGGCATCCACGATCTTGATGCCGTATGGTGAGGCGTGGATGGCCGGGACAAGCCCGGCCATGACGCCGTAATAAAGCAGCCCGCTCCTAACGCCGCGCGAGGCTGCAACCGCTCGACAGCTGTCGTGTCGATCCAGTCGAGCCGTCATTCGACTGAGACGGGAATTCATCGAACGGCGAGTTCTGCTTGCCGGTGTTGAATTCGAAGATCTTGCGGAACAGGCCGGGTGCCATCGCGGAGATCGGATTGACGCGCATCACGGGCGCAGCCGGGGTGCCGACGACCTCATAGGTCACGCCGATCAGCCCCTCATTGTTGCCGCCGCCGAGGAAGATGCCGAACAGCGGGATCTGGCCGAAGATGTTGTTCACGCCATACATCGGCACGAAGGTGCCGCTCATGCACACCTGGTTGCCGGGATAATCGATCGAGCCCTCGATGGTGGCACCGATCATGGGGCCTTTGACCACGCCGTCGCGGATCGTGAGCGCGCCGTTTTGCCGGGTGAACTCGGCGCGCAGCGCGTTGAAGGAGACGCCGTTGCCGGTGCCGTTCGGCGCGCCTGCCGCGACGCGCTCCAGCTGCGCCTCGCCCTTCACCGTGAAGTCGCGCACGTTGATGAGGCCCTCGCGCGCCGTGTTCGGCTCGGAGGTCGGCGGCTCCATCGCCACGACCATCTGGCCACCGACCGCCTTGGTGTAGATATCGGTGAAGCGCAGCAGCGCGCCCGCATCGTTTGTCTGGAGATAGATCACTTCGCGGTTGCCCTGGGCGCGGCCACCGCGCAGATCGGCTGCCACCGGCGTGTCGCGGCCGATCTTGCCGCTGAGCGTGAAGGCTTTGATCGCGCCGTTGCGTTTCGACATCTTGGCATCGACGCTGCGCATCGCCTCGCCGTTGAAGCCGGCGACGGCACCAAGCTTCACGTCGATATCGAAATCGACGTTCTTCATCCTGTTCTTGGCGTCATCCTTCGAATTGCCCGAGATTGCCGACTTCAGGAAGCCCCGGCCGTCGAAGACGTCGCCACGCATCGTGCCGCGCAGCACGCCGTCCTGACCGCGTTCGGCCTTCAATGAGGTCTTGTCGCCGTCAGACGGCGAATACGTCGGGAAATTGACGTTCATGAGCTCGCCGTTGGCGTCGACCTCGAGCGAGCCCTTGATCGAGGCGCCGCCGCCTTCGACGACGATGTCTTCCAGGCGCGTCGATTGGGCCGTCGGCACCACCTTGAAAGTGGCCTTGCCGGACTTGCCCGGCAGCTTGACCCAGCCGGGCAGGATGTTGTCGAGCTTGACCGAGGTCAGGTCGGCCTCGACGCCGAGCTTCGTCGTCTGATCCGGGCCGCTGGCGATCTTGCCCGACAATTTGATCGGCAATGATCCGCTGACGGCGGGGCTGAGATCGAATCCCAGGCGCGCGCGGCTGGCATCGTCCAGCGTCGCCTGCAACCTGACATCCGCATCGCCCTCGGCCGGCTTGCGATAGTCGAGCGAGGCCGCCTGGCCGTTGATCTTGACGTCGCCCTTGACTTGGTAGCCCTGGTTACTGGCTGATATCTTGAGGTTGTTGGCCTCGAGTTTCTGGTTCATCACCAGCTTGTCGGCGGCAAAGCCGTTTAGCTCGGCGCTGACGGCATAGGCGGTATCAGCCTTGGTCAGCTCGCCCTTGACCGGCATGCCGAGCTGGATGTTCGCGGAGAACGTTCCCTTGCTGGTATTGGGATCGACGACGGTTGCCGACAGATCGCTCAGCCGATCATTGGCGAGCATCTCGGCGGCCGCCGGCACCGAGCCTTCGACACGGAACCTGCTCCGCGACGGCGACGGCTTGGGCGCCATATCAGGCACCTCGAACACGAAGTCGGAGATCGTGACCTTGCGGCCGGAGGGCGTATCCGCAACCCCCTGCCCGATGTTCACGGTCGCAGTGCGTCCGGTCACGCGCGCCTTCAAATCGGCATCGCGCACCACCGGCATGCCATCCACCGGGCGGACCGCGACGCCGCTCGCGACGATGTTCACCGACAGACCGTCGTCCGGAATGGGCGGGCCCTTGCGCGGCAGGTTCTTGGTCGGCGAGTTCACGCCGATCTCGATGCGCTGGAGCGTTCCGCGCTCGATCCGCTCGATCACCCATTCACGCAATTCGGGCACGATCAGCGTCGGCCACATCCGCTTCAAGGCGGAGGCCGACATCGGCGTTCCCGCAAAGCCGAGGGTCAGCCGCGGCTCGCCCGAATAGTCGAGCGCGCCGGTGCCGGCGACGCCGATCTCGCCGTTTGAGACATCGGCCTGCGTCAGCAAGATGCGCTTGTGGTCGGTATCGAAGCGGAAGCCGATCGCGATGCGGTTGAACACGAGCGGCGGCTCGTTGTCGATGCCGCCGAGCAGGATCGACCCCCCGCTGAAGCCGAGCTGCCAGTCGTTGGTGGTGCCGTTGGGCGGCTCCAGATGACCCAGCAGCGTCAGGCGGTTCGCGCCGGAGAGAATCTTGAATGGTGCGACCAGCACCCGCCGGTTCGCATCCCATTCGACGTTGATCTCGGCCGAGTCGATTCCCATGGGATAGTCGGGCGTGTCGCTGTCGATGATGTTGCCGGCGCCGACCGCGATCTTGCCGCGGAAAAACGTCGGCACGCCGTCGCGGCCGAGCTCACCCTTGAGCTCGCCCGTCAGCGGCAGGTCGGCGGTGTAGGTGAGGTCCTTCACCCGCAGCGCCAAGAGGATGTTGGAGGTCGAGACCTTGTCGGCCTTGATGTCGACCGAGCGCACGCCGTTCTCGGCCGGGCCGATCGTGGCGCGCAGCATCCACGGGCGCGCGCCCTCCTCGCCGAGGCTGAGCGCGACGCCGCCGTGGCTCGGCCGGCGCAGGCTGAGCGTGATGTTCTCAAACGACCATTTGCTGCCGCGCTGCTGATCGTCGACGATCAGATTGCCGTTCTTCAGACCGATCTCGTTGAGGTTCTGGCCGTCGAGGCCGGTCATGCTCAGACTATCGAGCCAGTCGAGGCCCTGGAGGATGCCGCTCTGCGCGGTCGCCTGCGGTACGGCCTGCGACACCTCCGGGCTCGCAGGCGCGGTCGCGAATGGCGGCGGCGGGACACCGTTACGCGGGAATGTCGGCGGCAGGCCCGCGTCCTTCTTCGATGCGACACCGGTCGCCAGCGGCTTTGCGGTGTCGCCGGCGGACACGGTGACAGTCCCGTCAGGCGCGATGCGGATTGCGAGCTCGGCATCGACGAGGTTGAGGCTCTCGGCGCGCAGGTGCCCCATCAGGAGGGCTGCACCCGACAGCTTCACCTCGGCCTTCGGCGCGCTGGCGACGATGGCGTGATCGCGGTCGCGAACGATGATGTCTCGGATGCGGACGGCGACTCGGACCCGGCCGGCGCGCTCGATCTGGGTGCCGCCGACCTCAACCGTGTTGCCGTGGCCGATATTGTCCTCGATCGCGGCCGCCAGCCATGGCGTGGCGATGTCGAGATTGATCGGACCGGCACCGAGCCGCCACCACAGCGCACCAAAGCAGCCGACGAAAATGACGACCAGGGTGCCGACGACCACGGCCATGCGCTTCAGCCAGCGGCCGCCACCCACCCAGCGGCGTAACGCGCCGAATCCGTCACCGAACCGATGGAAGCCCGACCCGGAACGCGCCAGCAACCGGCGTGCGCGATAGCCCGCCGCCGCTTCCTGATCCGGATCCCAGTCGGCGTCATCCCATTCCTGCGGCTCATATTGGCCGCCGCGCCGATCGAAATCCCGGTTGTAGTCCTGGGGCGACGTATTCCTTGCCATTGCCTCTCGATACAGGCGCCCGTCATTGGATTGAGCGCTGCCGGGACCGCAGCCGTCCGCGGGAAGTGAAGCTCCCTGCGGCGGCACTGCCGCCATACCTCGAATATTCCTGCTGTTCGTCATTTCGCCCCGGGAGCGCGTTCAACGAGCAGTGGGGTGGTGTGTGGAATTCCTTGTAACCATACTCCGGCGTCGTCAGACTTGCCCAGCCGAGGGCGCGATTCCGGCACGCCGGACGAGAGCTGCAATACCGCTTCGGTTGACCCGCCGAAAGCGTCGAAAGGAAGGCGTATGTCCAAGAAATCCCGAAAGAAATCGTCCAAAACGTCCTCCGGCAGTCCGACAGCGAAAAAGAAGACCGCAAAAACGCGGGCCGCGACTCAAATAAGATCCGCGAAAACACAGCGGACACCGGCACGCAAATCAACCGGGACCATAGCAAAAGCAGGATCGCACAAGGCCGCCTCGAAACAGTTAAAGTCATCCAAATCGGCCGCCCCGCCCGCTACGGCGAAGTCCGCCTTGGCCGAGGGCCAAAAGGCCCCCGCGTTCCGCCTGCCTCGCGACGGCGGCGACGTGGTCACCTTGGCGGACTATGCCGGCCGAAAGCTGGTCCTGTTCTTCTATCCCCGCGCCGACACTCCCGGCTGCACAAGGGAGGCGATCGACTTCACCCGCCTGGCCGGCGCCTTCGCTGCCGCCGGCACCGCCGTGCTCGGCATCTCCGCCGATCCGTTAAAGGCCCAGGAGAAGTTCCGCGACAAGCACAGGCTCGGCGTTCCTCTCATCTCCGACGAGAAACATGAGATGCTGGAGGCCTATGGGGCATGGGGCCAAAAATCCATGTACGGCAAGAGCTTCCTGGGGATTCTTCGCACCACGGTACTGGTCGGGGCGGACGGTAAGGTGGCCCGGGTCTGGCGTAACGTCCGGGTCGACGGCCATGCTGACGAGGTGCTGGAGGCGGCAAGAAGCCTTTAACCAGTCCTTTAAATTCGCGCGCTCCTATTTCCGGAAAATTAACCATGACCAGCCCAGATTGCTGCGGCAATTGAGCCGCAAGGAACCCATCCGACCGGCGCGGGAGTGCCGATGTCGAAAAGTTCTGTCCAATACTCGCACTACCCCCAACATCATCCTCACGACCACGGTCGGGCCTTCCAGCGCCGTCCGGCCGCCGCGGCGGCGGCAACCGCGATTCCCCTGCCCGCTACCGACGATGCCTACACCATCGTCCATGCCGGCAAGCAGGTTCGCTTCGGCCCTGTGGTGTTCTGGATCGTGGTCGGCACCGTGGTGCTGCTCGGGCTGTGGTCGGCAGCGACGGCCACCTATTTTGCGTTCCGTGACGACGTCCTGACCCGGCTGATCGCCCGTCAGGCCGAGATGCAATACGCTTATGAGGACCGCATTGCCGAGCTTCGCGCCAAGGTCGACCGCACCACCAGCCGCCAGCTGCTCGACCAGGAACAGTTCGACCAGAAGCTCGACCAGATCATGAAGCGACAGACGGCGCTGGAGTCCCGGGCCACGGCGCTCGGGGCCATGCCCGACGTCACTGGCTCGATTCCCCGCGCCGCCCCGCAGCGCGGTGATTCGAGCCAGACCACGCCGAAGCCGTCGCCGATCAGCGACACCGTGATCTTCGTGGCGCCGCCGGATCGCGAAGCGCGTCTCGAATCGCGCGCGCCGACCGTCGTGGCGGCACCGACCAACCAATTCAGCAAGAACCAGGGTTTCGACAACGTCCTGGTCCGGCTCACGACATCGCTTGATCAGGTCGAGCGGCGCCAGATGGCGGCGCTCAACGCCGTCGAGGAAAGCATGGATTCACGCATGCGCCGGATGCGCGGCGTGGTCAGCGATCTCGGCCTGAACCTTGCCCATCTCGAAGCCGCCGTGCCGCGCACCGCGATGGGCGGGCCGTTCGTCCCCGTCAAGCTGACGGCCAATGCCGGACCGTTCGAGAAGCAGCTCTATCGCATCAACACCACGCGCGCCGAGATGGACCGTCTCAACCGCACGCTGGCGCTGGTGCCCTACCGCAAGCCCGTCATCGGCGAGGTCGAGTTCACCTCCGGCTTCGGCGTGCGCAGCGATCCCTTCCTGGGCCGGCCCGCTATGCACACCGGCCTCGATTTCCGCGCTGCCACGGGTGACCCCGTCCGCGCCACCGCCTACGGCAAGGTGGTTTCCGCCGGCTGGTCCGGCGGCTACGGCCGCATGGTCGAGGTCGACCACGGCAACGGGCTTTCGACCCGCTACGGACATCTATCCGAGATCAACGTCAAGGTCGGCGAGATCGTGAAGATCGGCCAGGTCGTCGGGCTCGTCGGGTCCACTGGCCGTTCCACCGGTCCGCATCTGCACTACGAAACCCGCATCGAAGGCGAAGCGGTGGATCCGCAGAAGTTCTTGCGCGCCGGCGTGCGTCTTAGCGCGGGCTAGCGCGGGCAGCGCTGACGATCACTGGCTGCGCTCGTGGCCGACCTCGCCGGTGATGACGTCGCCGAACAGCTCCCACGCTTGACCGTTGAAGCGCATCAGCTGCATCTGCTCGATCGGAAAATAATCGTCCGGTGAGGTGTTGACCGTGATGCCAGGCAGCATCAGGTCGGTGTGGAAATCCCTCAGGTTGGCCGCCTGCTTCATGACGTTCTCGCGGGTGAGATTGTCGCCACACTGCTTCAGGACCTGCGCCACCGCCTCGGCCTGCACATAGCCGTAGATGTTGTTGGCGTTGGCCTTGTCGCCGTCAGGATAATATTTGTCCATGAACTCGCGCCACTTGATCACCGCAGGGTCCTTGTCCCAGGTCGGGTCGGTCGGGTCCTTGAGCTAAGCAGTCGAGATGATGTCCTTGGCATAGTCGAGCCCGGCGGGCTTGAGCACCGATGCGACTGACGTTGCGGTGTTGGCAAGGAAGAACTTCGGCTTCCAGCCGAGCTCACCCACCTTCCGGATCGCCTGCGCGGAGCCCTTCGGCGCGGCCCATGAGAAGAAGATGTCGGCGCCGGAATCGTGCAGGGCCACGATCTGCGAGTCGATCGAGGGATCGCTGACCTCGTAGGACTTGTCGGCGATGATCATGCCGACCTTGTCGCCGAGCCCGTCCTTCAGGCCCTTGAACTGGTCCTTGCCGGCGTCGTCGTTCTGCCAGAACACCGCGATCTTGCCGTTCGGAAACTTGTCGCGGATATATTTTGCGTAGATCCGCCCTTCGCTCTGGTAGTTCGGCTGAAAGCCCATGGTCCACGGGAAATTCTTGGGATCGCCGAACTTGGTGCCGCCGGAGGCGACGAAGAGCTGCGGCACCTTCTTGGCGTTCATGTATTTCATGATCGCGGAGTTCGAGGGGGTGCCGAGCGCCTGGAAGATCAGCAGCACCTCGTCGCTCTCGACCAGCTTGCGCGCCTGCTCGATCGCCTTCGGCGGCGAATAGGCATCGTCATAGCTGATGAAGTTGATCCTGCGTCCGTTGATGCCGCCCTGGTCGTTGATCATTTTGAAATAGGCGGCCTCGGTCTTGCCGATCACGCCATAGGATGACGCCGGCCCGCTATAAGGCATGATGTTGCCGATCTTGATCTCGGTGTCGCTGGCGCCGGGGTCATATTTCTTCTGCGCCAAACCCGGCGTCGCGACGAGCGCTCCGGCAACAAGCATGGCGAGGGCAGCGAGATTCTTGCGACGACCCGGCATCGTTCTCTCCCCTATTGTATTTTTGTTTTGCTGGAGTGTCGCAAGGAGGACAGCGGCTGGCAAGCATCACGATTTTCCGCGTGGTGAAACGAACTACACGCCCCGCTGCAGCAGGTGCAAAGCGCGCCCGTCAATCAGGAGCAGCGCACTGCCGACGACGATGGCTCCCGCAATCTCGCGCGTTGAGATCGGCTCGCCCAGCACCAGCCAGCCCAACAGGATGGCGGTGACGGGAATGAGCAGCGTCACCAGCATGACATTGCTCGCGCCCGAGCGCCGGATGATCTGAAAGAAGACGATATAGGCGAGTGCCGTCGACAGAGCAGCGAGGCCGAGCACGGCGAGCCACGTCGCGACGCCGGGCGTTGCAAGGCGCCATGGCTGCTCCACCACGCCAGCGACGACCGCCATCATCACCGTCGACGCCATCAGTTGAAACGTGGCCGTCCCCAGTGGCGCTGCGTCCTTCAGCAATCGCCGCGCCGCCAGCGCCGCAAAGCCATAGCTCAGTGCGCCGCCAAGGCAAAGCAGGATGCCGAGCCCCTGCCCCGGCCTTGTCTCGAAGCCCCATCCACGCAGCAGCATCACGCCGGCAAGGCCCAACGCTACCCCGGCCAGGCGGCGCATCTGCAAGGCCTCCTCGCCCGCTGCAATCATGACGACAATCGTGAACATCGGCGTGGTCGCGTTCAGGATCGACGCCAGCCCGCTCGGAATGAATGTCTGGCCGATCACGATGAACGAGAACGGGATGACGTTGTTGAGCAGCCCGATCGCGACAAACGGCGTCCAGTCCGCCCAGCTCTTGGGAAAGCCGATTCCCTGCATGCGTAGCAACGGCAGCAGCAGGGCCGCGCCGAGCGCAACGCGCAGAAACACCAGCGTCAGCGGCGGCAACTCCCGCAACGCCGCGCCGTTGAAGAAGAACGAGCCGCCCCAGAGAATTGAGAGCACAACGAGCAACGACCAGTCGCGCGCATCGATCCGCTTGTCGTTCGGGGGCATGCGTCTCGCCTCGGCGGCCAAGTCCGTCCGCATAGAACGGCACGACTGATAGTGCCACCCGATTTCCGTTGAAGCACAGTTTTGCAGAAGCGTTGCTCGGAATGGATCCAGCGACGAGGCCATTCCATCGATGCGATGGGCTAGGACGGCTTCTTCGGCCGCGACACCAGCTCGATCATCCTGCCTTCGTCGTCATCCGGCAGCGCGGCCCTCGCCTGCGCATAAGCCTCGACTGCAGCGCGCGAGACCAGCGGCTTGTCCGCCAAGAGACTCTCGGCGAGCTTCACGGCGTAGGCGGCATCCTTGTGCCGCAGCGCTGCGGTGAAGGTCGCGCCGGAAAAATCGCGGGCGACCATGCGCTTGGAGTGGCGCTGCACCTGCGGGCTTGCGGCCACGCCCGCCTGGATCGACTCCAGCACGAGGTTCATGTCGAGCCCGGCCTGCTCGGCGATGGCAAGGCCCTCGGCAAGCCCAGCGATCTGGATTGCGCCCAACAGATTGTTGATGAGCTTGTAGACCGTGCCGGAGCCAACCGCGCCGAAATGGCGGATGGTCGAGCCGATTGGTTCGAGATAGGGCCGCGCACGCTCGAGATCGGCCGCATCGGCGCCGACCAGCAGCGTCAACTTCCCGGCCGCCGCCGCGTCCGGCAAGCCGGTCACGGGGCAATCGATATAGATCAGCCCGCGCGCGTTGAGCTCGCGCCCCATCTCGCGGGCGTGGTCATAGGAGACGGTGGAGCACTCGATCGCGATGGTGCCGGCCTTCGCGGTCTTGGCCGCGCCGTTCGGCCCCAGCCAGACCGCGCGGGAGGCCTCGTCATCGGCCACCATGGTCACGACCGCGTCGGCATCGATCGCGGCGTCCTCCGGCGAGGTCGCCCAATGCGCGCCGCGCGCAATCAGGTCTTCCGCCTTGGCCTTGCTGCGATTCCACAAGCTCACGGTGAAGCCGGCATCGAGATAGCGGCCGGCCATGCCGTGGCCCATCCGTCCAAGCCCGATGAAGGCGACGCGGGGCATAATCAGTCCACGTCCTCGACGTCGCCGGCGGTCGTGCCGAAGGCGCGCTGCGCCAGCGTCGCTGCCATGAACTCGTCGAGATCGCCGCCGAGCACACCCGCGGTGTCGGACGTCTGCACGCCCGTGCGCAGATCCTTCACCATCTGGTAGGGCTGCAGCACGTAGGAACGGATCTGGTGACCCCAGCCGATATCGGTCTTGGCGGCCTGGTCAGCCGCGGCCTTCTCCTCGCGCTTCTTCAGCTCGATCTCGTAAAGCCGCGCGCGCAGCATGTCCCAGGCCTGTGCCCGGTTCTTGTGCTGGGAGCGGCCGGCCTGGCAGACCACGGCAACGCCGGTCGGAATATGCGTCAGGCGCACCGCGGATTCGGTCTTGTTGACGTGCTGGCCGCCGGCGCCGCCCGAACGCATGGTGTCGGTGCGGACGTCGGATTCCTTGATGTCGATCTTGATGCTGTCGTCGATGACGGGGAACACCTGCACGCTCGAGAACGAGGTGTGCCGCCGCGCATTGGAATCGAACGGCGAGATGCGCACCAGGCGATGCACGCCCGCCTCCGTCTTCAGCCAGCCATAGGCATTATGCCCCGAGACCTGGATCGTCGCGGACTTGATGCCGGCTTCTTCGCCCTCGGACTCCTCGAGGTACTCGACCTTGAATCCGTGGTTCTCGGCCCAGCGCGTGTACATGCGCAAGAGCATCTGCGCCCAGTCCTGGCTCTCGGTGCCGCCGGCGCCGGCATGGACTTCGAGATAGGAATCGAAGCGGTCGGCTTCGCCCGACAGCAGCGCCTCGAGCTCGCGGCGCGCCACTTCCTTCTTGAGGTTTTTCAGCGCGGCTTCGGCTTCGGCAACGACGCCGTCATCGCCCTCGGCCTCGCCGAGCTCGATCATGCCGATGTCGTCTTCGAGCTCCTGCTCGACCTTGCCGATGCCGGACAGCGCATCCTCCAGCGAGGTGCGCTCCTGCATCAGCTTCTGGGCTTTCTGGGGATCGTTCCAGAGATTGGGATCTTCTGCGAGCTTGTTCAGCTCAGCGAGGCGCGCCGTCGATTTCTCGACGTCAAAGATGCCTCCTCAGCAGCCCGACTGACTGCTTGATCTCTTCTACCAACCGTTCGATTTCGGCGCGCATGTTGTTCTCGGGTCTCGCGGAAATCCCGCCTGCAATTCGAGATGGGGATGTAGCGGCGGCGGCTGCAAAGCGCAACCGCCGGAACCGCGATCGTCTGTCTTATCCGCGGCCTAGTACAGTCCGCCGGTGCCCGGCCGCATGAAGAAGCCGGCATCGGGCTGCTGCTGTTGCGAGGCCGGCATGCGGCCGTCGGCATCGGCCACGCCGATGACGGAGTAATTATCCGGGGGCGCCGTACCCGGTTTGAAGGCTTCGAGGATCGTCCCGCCGGTCTCGCCCGGCCCGGCGCGCATGCCGGTCTTGGCGACGACGCGCACCAGCTTGATGCCGGCCGGCACCTTGAACGGAACGGCGGGCTTGTCGGCGAGCGCGAGCTTGAGGAAATCGCGCGCGACGGGTGCAGCCAGATGGCCGCCGGTCGCGGCATTGCCTTTGCCGAGCGGACGCGGCTTGTCGTAGCCCATATAGATGGCGACGGCGATATCGGGCGAGAAGCCGACGAACCAGGCGTCCTTGGCCTCGTTGGTGGTGCCGGTCTTGCCGGCGATCGGCTTGCCGACCTCCTTCACCACGGTCGCGGTACCGGCCTGGACCACGCCTTCCATCAGCTCGGTGATCTGATAGGCGGTCATGGAGTCGAGCACCTGCTCGCGGCGGTCGATCAGCTGCGGCTCAGGCTGGTTCTTCCAGCCGCCCGGCGCATCGCAGCCGCGGCATTCGCGCTGGTCGTGCTTGAAGATGGTATGGCCGTAGCGGTCCTGGATGCGGTCGATCAGGGTCGGCTTCACGCGCCGACCGCCGTTGGCGAGCATCGAGTAAGCCGTGACCATGCGCATCGCCGTCGTTTCGCCGGCGCCGAGCGCGTAGGAGAGATAGTTCGGCAGTTCGTCATAGACACCGAAACGGCGGGCGTATTCGCCGATCAGCGGCATGCCGATGTCCTGCGCGAGGCGCACCGTCACGGTGTTGAGCGACTGCCGCAACGCGTTGCGCAGCGTCACCGGTCCCTGGAATTTGCCGGAGGAGAAGTTTTCCGGCCGCCACACGCCTGCGCCCTGGCCCTGGTCGATTTCGATCGGCGCGTCGAGCACGACGGTCGAGGGCGTGTATCCGTTGTCGAGCGCGGCCGAATAGACAATCGGCTTGAACGACGAACCCGGCTGCCGATAGGCCTGCGTGGCGCGATTGAACTGGCTCTGGTCGAAGGAGAAGCCGCCGACCATCGCAAGCACACGGCCAGTCCAGGGATCCATCACCACCATGGCGCCGGACACTTCGGGGATCTGGCGCAGCCGGTACTGACCTTCGACCGGCTGTCCCTCCTTGGTGTAGAGCGGATCGGCATAGATCACGTCGCCAGGTGCAAGCACCTGCGCCACGGACGTCGGCGTCTTGCCCTTGGCGTTGCCTTGGGCCGCCCTCGCCCAGCGCACGCCGTCGAGCGTGACGAGGCCGGTCTCGCGCTGCTTGCTGATGGCGCCGCCGAGCTCGCGGCTCGGCTGGAAGCCGATGCGTGCCGACTGGTCGCTGGTCTCCAGCACCACCGCCATACGCCAAGGCGAGATGTCGGACAGCGACTTGATCTCGGCAAGCTTCACGCCCCAGTCGCCGGAGATATCGAGCTTGCTGATGGCGCCGCGATAGCCCTGCTGCTCATCGTAGTTCACGAGGCCGGCGACCATGGTCTTGCGCGCCATGACCTGGATCTTGGGATCGAGCGTGGTGCGGACGGAGAGACCGCCCTCGTAGAGCTTCTTCTCGCCGTAGCGCTCGAAGATGTCGCGGCGGACTTCCTCGGCGAAATATTCGCCGGCGAAGGTGTGGGCACCATTGGAGCGGTTGGTCACGGCCAGCGGCTCCTTGCGCGCCTTGTCGGCGTCGGCCTGCTTGATCCAGCCGTTCTCCAAGAGACGGTCGATGACGTAGTTGCGGCGCTCGATGGCGCGATCGCGGTTACGGACCGGATGCAGCGTCGCCGGCATCTTCGGCAGCGCCGCCAGATAGGACGCTTCCGCCACCGTCAGCTCGTTCACCGACTTGTCGAAATAGACGAGCGAGGCGGCTGCGATACCGTACGCGCCGAGGCCGAGATAGATTTCGTTCAGGTACAGCTCGAGGATCTTGTCCTTCGAGTAGGTCTTCTCGATCCGCATCGCGAGCAAGGCTTCCTTGATCTTGCGGGCGAAGGAGACCTCGTTGGTGAGCAGGAAGTTCTTGGCGACCTGCTGGGTGATCGTGGAAGCACCCTGCGGACGGCGGTTGGAGCCGTAGTTCTGCAGATAAAGCAATCCGGCGCGCGCCATGCCGGTGTAGTCGATGCCGCCATGCTCGTAGAAATTCTTGTCTTCGGCCGCGAGGAAGGCGTTGATCACGAGCTTGGGCACCGCCTGGATCGGCAGATACAGCCGCCGCTCCTTGGCGTATTCGCCGAGCAGCGAGCCATCGACCGCATGCACGCGCGTCATCACCGGCGGCTCGTAATCCTGTAGCTGAGAGTAGTCCGGCAAGTCCTTGGAGAAATGCCAGATCAGGCCTGCCACGGCCCCGACACCGACAAGGAACACCACCGTTCCCGCGGCGAACAGGAAGCCCATGAACCGCACCAGCAAGCGCATTATCTGTTTATCCGTTCAAACTCTGGATCAGCCCAGTATCAGCCCAGTATCGGTCCCTTGGCACCCCAAACAGGCGCCAACCTCACGTCGCGAATTCACCGGCTTACGCAATCACATCAATGCCGGACTTAAGACGCTTGCCGAACAGGATTCTCGCCGATTCCGGAACCCCCTGCGGGGTTTTTATAAAGCGTCCGCTGTGGCCAAACTAGGGCCTTTGGGCCGGGAGGGACAAACCGTTTCAGTTCGACGTCCCGGCTGTGGCCATCCGCTTGGTCAAAAATGCGTCGATCGCCTGTGCCATCGAGCCCACGGCACGGGATCGCCACCCCTCGGAGACCAGGTGCTCGAGGTCTCCCTTGTTGGAGACATAACCGATCTCGACCAGTACCGAGGGCACATCGGGCGCCTTCAGGACTCGGAAGCCGGCGGACTTCAGGGGATGCTTGTGCATCCGCACCGTCTGCTTCATTTCCCCCATCAATAGGCGGGCGAAACGGTTTGAAAAGGTGCGGGTTTCCCGCTGCGTGAGGTCGATCAGGATGTCGGCGACGTCGGTCGGCTCCTCCGCGAGGTTGAAGCCGGCGATCGCATCGGCCCGGTTCTCCGCATCCGCCAGCCGCTGGGCCTCGGCGTCGGACGCCTTGTCGGAGAGCGTATAGATGGTCGCCCCTTGTGCATCGCCCTCGGCACGCGGCAGCGCATCGGCATGAATCGAGACGAACAACGCCGCCTTGAGATTGCGGGCGATCTTGGTCCGGTCATTGAGGGGAATGAAGGTGTCGTCGTCCCGCGTCATCACCACGCGGTACTTGCCGGCCTTCTCCAGCTTGTCGCGTAGCGCCAGGCCAAAAGCCAGCACCAGGTTCTTCTCGCTCTCGCCGCTCGACTGCGTCCCGTTGTCGATGCCGCCATGCCCGGGATCGATCACGACCACCGGACGGCCGTCAGCCTTCTGCTGCGCGGCTTCCGGAGCCGTCGGGCTGGGAACCGTGGCAGGCGGCGCTTCCGCGATCGCGGGCCGCAGCTCAGGACGGTTTTCAGGGGCAAGTGACGACACGAATGCGGTGCGGTCGACCTCCTCCAGCTCGAGCACGAGCCGGGCCGGCTGGCCATTGGCCGCCTCGAGCACGTAGGAATTGGCGATCTTCGCCGGCCCGGTCAGGTCGAACACGATTCGCGAGCCGCCGGGCATGACGAGCCCGTAGCGGAAGGCCTTGACCAACCCCCGTCCCCCGCTCCCGGTACCGGCAGGCAGCTGAAAATTGACTTGCGGCACATCTACCACCACGCGGTAGGGGTCGGCCAGCGTGACGGCGCGGAAGGTGACGGTCTGGTCGAGGTCGAGGATGAAGCGGGTCTGCCTGCCATCGCCGGCCAGCCGGGCGGCCGAGGCGACTGGAAAATTCGATGCCGCAACAGTGGGTTGCAGTTGGCTTTCCGCAGCAATGAGGCGCGAGGAATCAGCACACGGCAATGCCGCGATGCACAGCAACACGCCTCCCAGCAAAACCTGTCGATTTGTGCGGCTCGCCACCGATTCCGTGCCTCCGAGCAGCCCTCTTAACGCAATAGAACCACAGGGTTAATCGCTCCTTAATGACAGAGCTGCGAAACTCGCCGACTGTGACCGCCGTGCGACGCTCCCTTGCACGGATGGCTCATTCCTCGTATGTACGGAATGCTGACGGCCGATATTCCCGGTTGTGTCGCATTCAGCCTTCCGGTGCAGCGCCGGAACTCCCAAGGTTTGGGAATTCCAGCGTTTTCCGCTTCCCTCTAAGACCAGCGCGGTGCGCGGCAGCGAGGTGAAGCGGGTCAAGCCCCGGCGGCGGACGGTCTCGGGTTACCACTCATGTTACCGGGACGGTTCTGACAGCGACGTAACCCATTACCCGGTCCCTTGATCCCAAGGGGGCGGTTCGTGATCCCAAGGCGAGCGCGCTCGCGCCGTGCCTGGCCAGCAGCAACTGATTGAAGGGCGGCCTCGCCGCCCAATGTTTCATACGGGCCGACGCTTGATGCGCCAGACTGTGCCGACGAAATCTGAAGGATCATTCGCGACGCTGCGGAGTGACAATCCCGCGCGTCGCAATGGTCCTGAAGCTTCCGGTTCGGCAAGGCGCGAGAGACGGCGTTTCGGCCTTCCCCTCAGCCCCGAATCAGGTGGACCGTCGCGTCACCCGGCGGCGCGATACGCGCCCACGGTTTATCGCGTCCGCCGCCGCCAAGAGTTAAGACATGCCCAACAAGATGTTGATCGATGCCACCCACCCGGAAGAGACCCGGGTCGTCGTGGTCCGCGGCAATCGCGTCGAAGAGTTTGATTTCGAGACCGCGCAACGCAAGCAACTGCGCGGGAATATCTACCTCGCCAAGGTCACCAGGGTCGAACCCTCGCTCCAGGCCGCCTTCGTCGAATATGGCGGTAACCGCCACGGCTTCCTCGCCTTCAGCGAAATCCATCCCGACTACTACCAGATCCCGGTCGCCGACCGGCAGGCGCTGATCGAGGCCGAGGAACAGGCCCATCGCGAGGCCGAGGAAGAGAGCGAGAACCGCTCGCACGGCCGCCGCCGTTCGCGCCACCGCAGCGCCCGCCGCCGCGGTCATGGCGAACGCGTGCGCAGCGACATCGTCGAAGGCCTCGACGCCGGAGCCGATCCCGTCGCGCAGCCCGTCGAGGACGCGACACCGCCGGAACACGAGGGCGAGCCTCTGCACACCGAGGCGGAGCATCACGGCGAGCATGAGGGCCACGATCACGATCATGACGAACATGATCACGATGATCATCATCACGCCCATGATGACGAGCACCATCACGCTCACGATCATGACGCCCACGATCATGAGGGCGAGCGCGATCCTCACGACCATGAGCATGCCGATGAGACGCCGGCTCCCGTCGCTGCGGTCGGCGCCGAGCCCGTGGTCGCGACCGAGACCGTTACCGAGCCGCAGCCGGCCCAAACCTTCGAGACTGCCCCCGAAGCTCATGCCGCGGAAGCGCATGCGGAACGTCTGGCTGAAGCCGTGACATCAGCGGCCGAGCCGGCCGATGCCGTCTACGCCGCCGGAGAGGGCACTGAAGCGCCGCATGCCGAGCCCGTGGACGCAGTCGGCGAGGATGACGAGGACGAGGACGGCGAGGATGCCGAAGAGGAAGTCGTCGAATCCGTCGGCGGCGACGACGTGCTGGAGGAAGTGCCGGAGCGCACCTTCCGCCCGCGCCGTCAGTACAAGATCCAGGAAGTCATCAAGCGCCGCCAGGTCATGCTGGTGCAGGTCGTCAAGGAAGAGCGCGGCAACAAGGGCGCGGCGCTGACGACCTACCTCTCGCTCGCCGGCCGCTACGCCGTGCTGATGCCCAACACCGCACGCGGCGGCGGCATCAGCCGCAAGATCACCAGCGCGCAGGATCGTTCGCGCCTCAAGGAAGTGGTGCAGGATCTCGACGTGCCCGAGGGCATGGGCATCATCCTGCGCACAGCCGGCGCCTCCCGCACCAAGCCGGAGATCAAGCGCGATTTCGAATATCTGATCCGGATGTGGGAAACGGTACGCGACCTCACGCTGAAGTCGCAGGCCCCGACCCTCGTCTACGAGGAAGGCTCGCTGATCAAGCGCTCGCTGCGCGACCTCTACAACAAGGAGATCGACGAAATCCAGGTCGCCGGCGAGGCCGGCTACCGCGAAGCGCGCGATTTCATGAAGATGCTGATGCCCGCCAATGTCAGCGCGGTGAAGCAGTATCGCGACGGCCAGCCGCTGTTCTCGCGCATGGGCGTCGAGAGTCAGCTCGATGCGATGTTCTCGCCGACCGTGCAACTGCGCTCCGGCGGCTACATCGTGATCAACCAGACCGAGGCGCTGGTCTCGATCGACGTCAACTCCGGACGCTCGACCCGCGAGCACCACATCGAGGACACTGCGCTCAAGACCAATCTGGAGGCGGCCGAAGAGGTCGCCCGCCAGCTTCGCCTGCGCGACCTCGCCGGCCTGATCGTCATCGATTTCATCGACATGGACGAGAAGCGCAACAACCGCGCGGTCGAGCGCAAGCTGTCCGATTGCCTCAGGCAGGACCGCGCACGCATCCAGGTCGGCCGCATCTCGCATTTCGGCTTGCTCGAGATGTCGCGCCAGCGCATCCGCGCCAGCGTGCTGGAGAGCTCGACCGACCCGTGCCCGCATTGCGGCGGCACCGGCCACGTCCGCTCGGTGTCCTCGGTGGCGCTGCAGCTCTTGCGCGGCCTCGAAGAGATCCTGATGAAGGGCGCGACCCACAACCTCGTGGTCCGCACCCGCACCGACGTCGCGCTCTATGTGCTGAACCACAAGCGCGGCCATCTGCGCGACCTCGAGAACGGCTTCAAGGTCACGCTGTCGGTGATCGCCGATCCCAGCGTCAGCGGTCCGCAGGCCTATGTGATCGACCGCGGCGAGCAGGTGCATACGCTCGAAGCCGCCAAGGCGCTGCTCGCTGCGCAGGCCGCTGCGAGCCCGCCGCCACTGGCCGAAGAAGCCTATGACGACGAGGATGGGTTCGACCTGGAGACTGAATCCGAGGTCGAGACCGACGAGACCGAAGGTCTTGCCGACGAGCAGGCTGCCGGCGAGGCTGCCTCCGAGCAGGACGGCCAGCGCCGCAAGCGCCGTCGCCGCCGGCGCGGCCGCGGTGGCCAGCGCGACAGCGAGTTGCGCGAGGATACCGCCTCCACGCTGCCCGAAGCGGCCATGGCGGCCGGTGAAGGTGAAGACGAGACCGAGTCCGAGCAGGACGGCGAGGAAGGCGAGGAACAAGCAGCCCGTGGCGAGCAGCAGGGCGGCGGCGAGCGCCGGCGCAGGCGTGGTCGCCGGGGCGGACGCCGCCGTCGCGGTGGCGGCGAGGAAGGTCTCGCCGGATCCATCAACGACGAACTCGGCACCAATCCGCCGCCGGAAGCTGCCGGCGCGGTGGCCGATTTCGACGGCTTCGGCAGCGAGACCGCGCCCTCGATCGCGCAGACCGAGCACATCACCGAGCCGCAAGTCGAGCAGCCTGAGCCGCGCGCCGAGGTGCAGACCGAAGCGCCGGCCCAGGCGGAGCCGGCTCCCGCCGCGACCGCGACGCCAGAAGAAGAGCCCGCCGGCGACAAGACCGCGCGGCGCCGCTCCACCGTCCGGGAAAAGGTGAGCTTCCTGCTGAACAGTCAGCCCGAGCCTGCAACGCCGGTGGCACAGGCGACCGAACCGGTTGCTGCGCCCGCGCCGGCACCCGAGCCCGCGCCGGAGGCCGCAAGCGAAACCCCGGCCGCACCGCGCCGCGCCGGCTGGTGGTCACGCCGTTTCGGCGGCGGCCAGTAAGCCACACTCATGGAAACGCCCGGCCGAGCCGGGCGTTTTTCGTTGCGTGCAAATGTCCTTGCTCGCGCGAGCGGGCGTCTTGCTTGCGTGGAGTTGATGGTAGCCATGATGGTAGCCATGATGCGGCCGACAGAGATGCGGTCGAACTCGCAAATATCCTCCGGCGCACAAAACTGGTGTGCAGCGCATCCAACCCGGCTTCTGATGTGCTAAGTCGTCTTCACGACTTAGCAGAGGACCAGCGTTGTCAGAGCTTTGTGATTCCAGTGCCGTTGAGCTGCGTCGCCTGTTGGCCGCACGGACGATCTCGCCTGTCGAACTCCTCGACGCCTGCCTGTCGCGCATCACCGCCGTCAATGGCGCCGTCAACGCCGTCGTGACTCTGGATGAGCCGGGCGCACGTGCAGCCGCGAAGGCAGCCGAGGCAGCCATCCTGCGCGGCGAGGATCGCGGCGCGCTGCACGGCCTGCCTGTCTTGATCAAGGACACGCAGGACACCGCCGGGATGCGCTCCACCTATGGCAGCCCGCTGCTGCGCGACAACGTGCCGGCCGCCGATCAGGGTTCGGTCGCTCGCTTGCGCGCGGCCGGCGCCATCATCTTCGGCAAGACCAACACGCCGGAATGGGCGGCCGGCGGCAACACCCGCAATCCCGTGTTCGGCGCGACCGGCAACCCGTTCGACCCCATGCGTTCGGCGGCGGGCTCGTCCGGTGGCTCGGCGGTGGCGCTCGCCTGCGGCATGGCCCCGCTCGCCTCGGGCTCCGACACCGGCGGAAGCTTGCGCAATCCGGCCGGCTTCTCCGGCATCGTCGGGATGCGCCCGTCCTACGGCCTCGTGCCGAGCGAAAAGCGCATCTTCGGCTGGTCGAACCTCTCGACCGACGGGCCGATGGCGCGCAACGTTGCCGACGCCGCGCTGATGCTCTCGGTGATGGCGAGCGACGATGCCCGCGATCCGCTCGCCTACACCCTGCCCGGCGAACCGTTGCGGGCCCGTGCCGAGCGCTGGGCCGCGCCGCGCCCCGCCGATCTCGGCAAGCTGCGTCTCGCTTTCACCGAAGACTTCGGCTTCGCACCGACCGAGCAGGCGATCCGCCGCGTGTTCCGCGCACGCGTGAAGAAGCTTGCACCGCTGTTCGCCGACTGCCGCGAGGCCACACCCGACTGCTCCGGCGCCGACGACGCCTTCGCCGTGCTGCGCGCCGGCATGTTCCTGGCGACGCATGGCAAGAATTACAAAGAACGTCCCGAGATGCTCGGCCCCAACGTCCGCGCCAATGTCGAGGAAGGCCTCGGCTACACGCTCGAGGACTACGCCCGCGCCGCCACGACACAGACGCGGATCTATCGAGCCTACCAGACCTTCTTCGCAAATTGCGACGTGCTGATCAGCCCGACCATCACGCTGAGCCCGCGGCCGTGGTCGGAGCTCTATCCCGCCGAGATCGACGGCGTGCCGACCAAATCTTATTTCCACTGGCTCGCGCTCGCCTATGCCGTCACGCTGCCCGGCCATCCCGCGATCAGCATTCCGCTCGGTCTCGATGAAGCTGGCCTTCCGTTCGGCCTCCAGATCGTCGGCCCGCGCGGCGGCGATGCGATCGTGCTCTCGGTCGCCGCGAGCATCGAGGCTGCGTTCGCGAACGATGCGCAATTGTGCCGCCCCGTGCCCGATTTCGCACGGCTCGCCGCTGCACCGCCGCTATCGGCCGCACCAGATTTCCTCACCTGGGAATGACCCGGGCCTGACAGGAGAATCGTTTCCGATGCAAAGCGCGATCATTCTCGGCGGCGGCATGGTGGGCGTGGGTGCCGCGCTGCATCTGCAGCAGCGCGGCTGGTCGGTCACGCTGGTCGATCGCAGGGAGCCCGGCCGCGAGACCAGCTACGGCAATGCCGGGATGATCCAGGCGGAAGCGGTGCGGCCCTATCCGATGCCGCGCGATCTCGCCTCGCTCTTGAAGATCGCGACCGGCCGCACCAACGACGTGCGCTACAGCCTCTCCTCCCTCCATCTGCACATCGAGCCCCTGCTCCGCTATTGGTGGCATTCGGCGCCGAAGCGGCATCGCGAGGCGATCGCCGGCTGGGCGCGCCTGATCGCCAGCGCGACGGCCGAACACGACATCCTGATCCGCGAGGCCCATGCCGACAATCTGATCCGCCGGGCCGGCTATCGCGCGCTGTACCGCGATGCCGCCGCCCTGGAGCACTCGATCAAGGACGCGGAGCAAGATCGGCGCGAATTCGGTGTGAACTTTCGCGTTCTGTCAGGCAGCGAGTTGACAAAAGCCGAGCCGATCCTGCGCGACGATCTGCCCGGCGCGATCCATTGGCTCGACACCTGGACCGTGTCCGATCCGGGTGCGCTGGTGACCGCCTATGCGGAGCTGTTCGCGCGCCTCGGCGGCCGGATCGTGCTGGGTGATGCGCAGTCGCTGCGGCAAACTGCGACTGGCTGGTCGGTCGACACCGATCAGGGGCGCATCGATGCTCCCCACGCCGTCGTGACGCTCGGACCCTGGTCGCCCGATCTGTTGTACAAGTTCGGCTATCGCATCCCGCTGGTGCGCAAGCGCGGCTATCACATGCATTATAGCGGCGGCGCTTCGCTCGACCTGCCGCTCGTCGACAAGGCCCGTGGCTACGCCATGGGCCCGATGGCCAAGGGAATTCGCATCACCACCGGCGCTGAGCTGACGGGCCCGGATGCGCTCGCAACACCGGTACAGCTCGCCAGCGCGGAAGCCTCCGCGCGCGAGCTGATCGACCTCGGCAAACGGGTCGAGCCCGATCCGTGGTTCGGCACCCGCCCCTGCACGCCGGACATGCTGCCGGTGCTCGGTCAGGCCCCGCGTCATCCCGGCCTCTGGATGAACTTTGGTCACGGGCACCAGGGTTTTACGCTGGGCCCTGCGACCGGGCGCCTGCTCGCCGAGATCATGAGCGGCGAGACGCCGTCGATCGATCCCGCGCCGTACCGGCCGGAGCGGTTTTAACCCTCCGCGTTCGCGGCGAGCACCGCGAACGCAGCCGACAGGCGCATCAAGGGGTCGTCCCGGAGCCCAAGAAAAAGGGCTGATCGAGGATCTCGACCAGCCCTGTTACTTCAAGATCTGACAGCGCAGCTCGCGCCGTCAGATCGGATCAGTCCGTGGTGATCGCCGTCTCCATGTCGGTCGGATCGATCTGCTTGGAAAGGTTGGCGTTGAGCTTGTCGCGGTCGAGCTCGCCTTCCCACCAGGCCACGATCACGCAAGCGACGCCGTTGCCGCACAGATTGGTCAGCGCGCGGCACTCGCTCATGAACTTGTCGATGCCGAGCACGATCGCCATGCCCGGCACGAGG
Source organism: Bradyrhizobium sp. STM 3561 (assembly GCF_045571455.1). Taxonomy (NCBI): domain Bacteria; kingdom Pseudomonadati; phylum Pseudomonadota; class Alphaproteobacteria; order Hyphomicrobiales; family Nitrobacteraceae; genus Bradyrhizobium; species Bradyrhizobium sp. STM 3561. Next base: position 2,604,745 of record NZ_CP120695.1, on the reverse strand, counting down.
CGCGGATCGACCACGGCGAGCGTTGCCGCCAGCGTGATGAAGCCCGCGCCGGTGATGCCGGAGGCGCCCTTCGAGGTCAGCATCGCCACGACCAGGATCGTGAGCTGCTGGCTGAAGGAGAGATCGTAACCGAGCGCCTGCGCGATGAAGAGCGTTGCCAACGTCATGTAGATGTTGGTGCCGTCGAGGTTGAACGAGTAACCCGTGGGCACGACGAGGCCGACAACCGACTTGGAGCAGCCGAGCCGTTCCAGCTTTTCCATCAAGGTCGGCAGCGCGCTTTCCGACGACGAGGTGCCGAGCACGATCAGCAGCTCGTCCTTGATGTAGGCCAGGAACTTGAAAATCGAGAACCCAGCCAGGCGCGCAATGATGCCGAGCACGACGAACACGAACAGCGCAGCCGTGACGTAGAACGTCGCGATCAGGCCGATCAGGTTGAGGAGCGCGCCGGTGCCGAACTTGCCGATCGTATAGGCCATCGCACCGAACGCGCCGATCGGCGCTGCACGCATCACGATGGAGATGACGCCGAACACCGCATGCGCGGCGTCGTCGATGAAGCTGCGGATGGTGTGGCCGCGCTCGCCAAGGCTCATGATGGCAAAGCCGAACAGCACCGAGAACAGCAGCACCTGCAGGATCTCGCCTTGCGCGAACGCCCCGACCACGGTGTCCGGAATGATGTGCAGCACGAAGTCGACCGACTTCTGACCCGCGGCCTGCTTGGCGTAATTTGCAACGGCCGCCTCGCTGGCCGCCCCACTGCCGAAGCCCGCACCAGGCTTCACGAGATTGCCGATGAGGAGCCCGATCACCAGCGCGAAGGTCGAGACGACCTCGAAATAGACCAGCGCCTTGACGCCGATGCGTCCGACCTTCTTCGCATCCTGGATGTGGGCGATGCCGGAGACCACGGTGCAGAAGATGATCGGGGCGATCACCATCTTGATCAGCTTGATGAAGCCGTCGCCCAGCGCCTTGATCCAGTCGTTGGTGGCAACCGACGGCCAGAGCCATCCGACGATGGCGCCGAGCACGATGGCGATCAGCACCTGAACGTAGAGAATCTTGTACCACGGCTTGGCTGCGGCCGGCGCGACCGGCGCCCCCGCCATCGTTGTCGTCGTCATCGTTTCACTCCCCCTCAAACGTTGGGGCCAGCCAAGATCAACTTGGCCGGCCCTGTCAATTGGAACTGCTCTCTTATTGCGCGCTTTACCCGCGGCGATCGACGATCCGGCGGACCGCCGGCATCAGGGTCGCGCCGAGAGCATTCTTGACCAGTGAACCCGCAATGAACGGCACGATGCCGACCTGCCAAGCCTTGGCAGCGCCGAGACCGATGCCGAAAGCGAGCCAGGCAAAGCCCGCAGCCAGGATGACGATGTGGCCCATGGCCATCGCCGCAAACAGCCGCACAACGCTGCGATCCCAGCCGCGCTCGGCGAGCCAGCCGGTGACAAACGCAGCCAGCACAAAGCCGAACAGATAGCCCGCGGTCGGGCCAACCAGCGGTGCAATCCCACCCACGGGACCGGCGAAAACCGGCAGCCCCATCGCACCCTCGGCGAGGTAGGCGATCATGGTTGCGCTGCCAAGGCGCCAGCCATAGGCAGCGCCGATCATCAGCACCACCAGCGTCTGCAGCGTCATCGGCACATAGGGCAGCGGCAGGTTGACCTTCGCTGACAGCGCCATCAGCGCCGTGCCGAGCGCAATCAGCACGAAGGCGCGAAAGCCGCCGACGGCCTCGCCCGGCCGGGTCGGCCACATCAACGCGGCGAGAGAAGAATGTGGTGCAGCGGCGGACGGGACGGAACGGTCTGACAAGTTGAACTCCGGAAGGCTGTCGAATTGGCGGCTATTTAAGCCAGTGAGCGATCCGGTCAACTGCTTCCCGCATCTCATCGAGCGAGCGGGCATAGGAAAACCGTATGAATGAACGGCCGTGTATGGGATCGAAATCGAGGCCTGGCGTTGCCGCCACGCCCGCCTGCTCCAGCATTTGATTGGCGAACTCGAAGCTGTCCGAGGTGAAGTCCGAGACATCGGCATAAAGATAGAAGGCACCGTCGGCCGGCAGGAATCTCGTCAGTCCAGCCTTGGGCAATCCATCGATCAGGACACGCCGGTTTTCCTGATAGCCGTGCTTGATCTCCTCCATCTCGGCAGCGCCATCAAAAGCCGCTTCGGCCGCGATCTGCGACAGCACCGGCACCGAAATCGACAGGTTCTGTTGCAGCCGCTCGATCGGCCGCACCAGGATATCGGGAACGACCATCCAGCCGACGCGCCAGCCCGTCATGCAAAAATACTTGGAGAACGAGTTGATCACGAGTGCGTGCCTGGACAGCGCCGCCGCTGTCACGGCGGGAAATGCGTAATCGAGCCCGTGATAGATCTCGTCCGAGATGAAGCGGATGCCTGCGTCTTCCGCGGCAGCAATGAGGCCCGCGAGCGCTTCGCGGGACATCATCGTGCCCGTCGGATTGGCCGGGCTGCCGACCAGCACGCCCTTCAACGGCGCCTCGCGATGGGCGGCGAGCAGGGCCTCGCCGGTGAGCGCATGACGCGTCTCGTTCGTGGTCTCGATCAGCACCGGTTCGCAACCGAGCGCGGTGAGGATGTGGCGGTATGGCGGATAGCCCGGCACCGTCACCGCGACGCGATCGCCAGGCTCGAACATCGACAGGAAAGCCAAAATGAAGCCGCCGGAGGAGCCTGTGGTCACCACGATCCGCTCGGGGTTGACGTCACAACCATAGGTGTCGCGATAATGCCGCGCGATGCGCTCGCGCAGGCTGGGGATGCCGAGCGCGGAGGTATAATCGATCCGTCCGGCCTCGAGCGCGGCATGGGCGGCCGCAATCGCGGTCCTGGGCGCGCCAGCCGCGGGCTGGCCGACCTCCATGTGGATGACATGGCCGCCGGCGGCCTCGATTCGGGCCGCCGCGGCCATCACGTCCATCACCATGAACGGGGGAACATCGCTGCGGCGGGAGGGCTCGAGCCACTGCCCCAACCGGTTCCTCAATGTCGCATCGTGCATCGATTTCTGCTATTCGCTGGCGGACCGATCGGGTCGGTCCGGAACACGGGGCGCTTGCGCCCCAGACTGGCCTCATTGTACGGCTCATAAGGGGCACGGCTCACAAGGGCATATCGCGTATCCGGTCCGCCGCCAATCGCCAAAACCAATCACGAAACTGCTTGATCAAGCCCGTTTGACCCAGACCGCTCGATGTTGCTCCAGACCGCATTGCGCCAGAAGGCCTCCGCCCTCACCGCCCTCGTCACGGCCGTCGCGATCGCGCTGACGCCGTTCTCGTCCGCGCACGCGCAAGCCAAGGGGCCGCCGGTCCTGCGCGACACCGAGACCGAGCAGCTGCTACGCGAATACACGCGCCCGATCCTGCGCGTCGCGGGTCTGGAGAAGCAGAACATCCAGATGGTGATCATCAACGACGGCTCGTTCAACGCGTTCGTCGCGGACGGCCGCCGCATCTTCGTCAATTGGGGCGCGATCCTGCAATCGGAGACGCCGAACCAGATCATCGGCGTGCTCGCGCACGAGACCGGACATCTGGCCGGTGGCCATCTGTCCAAGCTGCGCGAGCAGCTCGCCGCCGCGCAGACCCAGATGATCATTGCGATGCTGCTCGGCGCCGGCGCGATTGCGGCCGGCAGCACCCGCAGCTCGAGCGGGGGCAACAACGGGCTTGCCAATGCGGGCGCCGCCGCGATCTCCGCTCCGCAGGAGGTGATCCGACGGTCGCTGCTGTCCTATCAGCGCCAGCAGGAGGAGAATGCGGACCGCGCCGGCGTGAAATTCCTGACCGCGACGCAGCAATCGCCCAAGGGCATGTACGAGACCTTCAAGCGCTTCACCAGCGAGAGCCTGTTCGCCGCGCGCGGCGCCGATCCCTACCTGCAGTCGCATCCGATGCCGGCCGAGCGCGTCGCCGCGCTGCAGGAGTTCGCAAGCTCCAGCCCCTACTGGAACAAGAAGGACGATCCCGCGCTCCAGCTCCGGCATGACATGGTCCGCGCCAAGATCTCCGCCTTCATGGAGCGTCCCGAGACGGTGTACCGCCGCTATCCCCAGACCAACGACAGCCTGCCCGCGCGCTATGCCCGCGCCATCAGCACCTATTTGCACGGCGATCTGCGCAGCGCGCTCGCCCAGATCGACGCGCTGATCCAGGTTCAGCCGAACAACCCGTACTTCTACGAGGTGCGCGGTCAGGCGCTTTTGGAAAGCGGCAAGCCGGCAGAGGCGGTCGCTCCCCTGCGCAAGGCGGTCGCACTCTCCAACAACGCGCCCCTCATCGAGATGTTACTTGGGCAGGCTCTGGTTGGAACCGATAATAAAGCCTACACCGACGAAGCTGTTCGGATTCTCCGCGCCGCGGTGGCGCGAGAGCCCGAGGCGGCGCTCGGCTATACCCAGCTCGCGATGGCCTACGGCCGGAAGGGAGACTATGCCGAGGCAGATCTCGCCTCGGCCCAGGCCGCTTACTTGCGCGGCGACAACAAGACCGCCCGCGAGCTTGCCACGCGCGCGAAAACCCGTTTCGCCGTCGGCACACCCGGATGGGTAAAGGCCGACGACATCGTGGCGGCGAAGCCGCCGCGCAACTGACGCAACTCGAAGGACGCCCGATACCACGACGTCACGACACCGAGCTCAAGTCCACCGGGACGTTTCTCGAAACTGCTTTGAACAAGAGGATTTGCCTATGCCTTCGCTGCGCCTGCTTGCTCCCGCATTGTTTGCGCTCGCCATGCTCGGCGCAGCCGTGCCCGCCTCGGCCGACGGTTTCTCCGACAGCCAGCGCACCGACATCGAGGCGATCATCAAGAGCTATCTCGTCAGCCATCCCGAGGTGCTCGAGGAGGCCATGGCCGAGCTCAGCAAGCGCCAGGCCGCGGCCGAAACGCAGAAGCACGAGGCCAGCATCGCGCAGAATGCCGACGCGATCTTCAACTCGCCGCGCCAGGTCGTGCTCGGCAACAAGGACGGCGACGTCACCTTCGTCGAGTTCTTCGACTACAATTGCGGCTACTGCAAACGCGCCATGGGTGACATGCTCGACCTCATGAAGAGCGATCCGAAGCTGAAGGTGGTGCTGAAGGAGTTTCCGGTGCTGAGCCAGGGTTCGGTCGAAGCGGCTCAGGTCGCGGTCGCCGTGCGCATGCAGGACCCCTCCGGCAAGAAATATCTCGACTTCCACCAGAAGCTGCTCGGCGGCCGCGGCGCCGCCGACAAGGCCCGCGCCATGCAGGCGGCGAAGGAGGCCGGCCTCGACACCGCGAGAATCGAGAAGGACATCGCCAGCCCCGAAGTGCGCGCCACCATCGAGGAGAACTTCAAGCTTGCCGAAGCGATGGGCATGAATGGCACGCCGAGCTACGTGATCGGCAAGCAGATCGTCGTCGGTGCCATCGGCGTGGAAGGCCTCAGGGAAAAGATCGGCGTTGCCCGCTGCGGCAAAGCGACTTGCTGAGCGACGCGACATTGCGTTGAAGGAGGCCGGCTCACAGCCGGCTTCTTTTTTGCGCGGTTCGGACCGTCGCAGTTTGTCGCGGTCGGGCGGGACCGTTCATCCGGTGTTCAGCAAACAAAGCTCGCCGGAACCTCCTGGATTTCGGAACGACCGCGCTCTCCTTTCGTTGTCGGCGCGGGCAATGACGCAAAGAAATCACGTGAGGAGAGGTTCAAATGACTAATCGCTTTTTGGTCTCGGTTGCAGCTTTGGCGCTGATCGCCGGCACCGGTTTCGCCAATGCGCAAGGAACCGGCACCAAGGACCACGGGAGTGGCCAGCAGACCCAGCACAGCACGCAGCCTTCTGGCGAGCGCAGCGACTCCATGAACAAGCAAGAGTCCATGGACAAGCAAGACAAGCATGAAAAGGGAACGGTCGGCCAGGCCGGCAGCATGAAGGATCAGCCGAGCGCTCATGACAAATCGACTCAGTCCGACAAGATGAACAAGGACCAGCCGGGTGCGATGCGTGAGAAGTCGACGCAGTCGGAGAAGTCGTCGACGGTCGGCCAGAGCCCGCGGAGCGACGAGAAGTCCAAGGGCAGCATGAGCAGGGAAACCGAGACCAAGGGCAGCAAGGACATGAAGGCCCAAGGTCAGGAAGACCGCAGCGGCATGAATGCGCCTGGTCACCAGGGTTCCCAGACTCAGACCCAGACCCAGACCGGGACCGAGCGGTCGCAGACGACCGGCCAGGCCGGCGCCGCTGCCAAGCTTTCGACCGAGCAGCGGACCCAGATCACGTCCGTGATCCGCGAGGAGCACGTCGCCCCGGTGACGAACGTAAACTTCTCGATCTCGGTCGGCACTCGCATCCCGCGTGAGGGCATTACCCTTCACGCCCTGCCGTCGAAGGTCGTGACGATCTATCCGGAGTGGCGGACCTACAAGTACGTCCTGATCCGCGATGAGATCGTGATCGTCAATCCGGACACCTACGAGATCGTGGCTGTCCTGAACGCCTAAGGCCGGACACCGGCAATCTCGGGGCGGGCAGCGATGCCCGCCCCTTTGCGTTCGGCCGGCAGCCATGCTTCGGACTGGTTAACAAGCAATTTCCGTAGTTTCCGCACAGGTATTTGCGCACTGGATGAGGTGCTTGAACCCGCCCCTGAGGCCCTTCAAGGCTTCCCCTCACGCGCTTTGTTACCTATAACCCGCCACGCCGAAGCACCTCTTCCGGGATTGGAATGGCCGAACCTGCAACCGACACGATCCTCGTCCTGAACGGGCCGAACCTCAACATGCTGGGGACGCGCGAGCCGGAAAAGTATGGCCACGCCACGCTGGCTGACGTCGAGGCGCTATGCCGCGACACGGCCGCGACCTTTGGTCTCAAGGCTGACTGCCGGCAGTCCAACCGCGAAGGCGAACTGATCGACTTCATCCACGAAGCGCACCGGCGCAAGATGAAGGGCATCATCATCAATGCCGGCGGCTATTCCCACACCTCCATCGCGCTGCACGACGCGCTGCTCGCGGTGCAGATTCCGACGGTCGAGGTGCATGTGACCAACATCCACGCCCGCGAAAGTTTTCGTCACCATTCCTACACCGCACGCGCGGCGTTCGCCTCGCTCTGCGGTTTCGGCATCGAGGGCTATCGCCTCGCCATCCAGGGCCTTGCCGCCAAGCTCGGCATCAAGCCCAACGCCTGACGCTCCCTTCCAACAGAACATTCGGATCAAACAACATGGCGCGCCAGCCAGACGACAAAGCAGCCGCAAAGTTTTCCAGCGAGGATTCCGCGCTCGTTCGCGAGCTTGCCTTGCTGCTCGATGAGACCAGCCTCACCGAGATCGAGATCGAACGGGCCGGCCTGCGCCTGCGCGTCGCCCGCAACATCAGCGTTGCCGCGACCATGCCGATGCCGGTCGCAGCCGCTTCCGCCGCCGTGCCGGTGGCAGCGAGCGCCGCTGCGCCCGCCCCTGCCGCGGCCGATCTGTCGAAGCATCCCGGCGCCGTGACCTCGCCGATGGTCGGCACCGCCTATTGGGCGCCGGAGCCTGGCGCAAAGCCGTTCATCGACGTCGGCACCAAGGTCTCGGTCGGCCAGACGCTGCTGATCATCGAGGCCATGAAGACGATGAACCAGATCCCCTCGCCGCGCGCCGGCACGGTGACGCAGATCCTGGTCGAGGACGGCCAGCCGGTCGAGTACGGCGAGCCGCTGGTCATCATTGAGTGAGGGAGTGGCGAATGGCGAGTAGCGAATAGCTACTCTGCCCTGTTCGCCATTCGCTATTCCCCATTCGCCCCCTGAGGCACCATGTTCGACAAGATCCTCATAGCCAATCGCGGCGAGATCGCCCTTCGCATCCTCAGGGCCTGCAAGGAGCTCGGGATCGCGACCGTCGCCGTGCACTCCACTGCCGACGCCGACGCCATGCATGTGCGGCTGTCGGACGAGAGCGTCTGCATCGGGCCGCCGGCGTCCAAGGACAGCTATCTCAACGTGCCCGCGCTGCTCGCGGCCTGCGAGATCACCGGCGCTGATGCCGTGCATCCCGGCTACGGCTTCCTCTCCGAAAACGCGCGCTTTGCGGAAATCCTCGCCGAGCACAATCTGCATTTCATCGGCCCGAAGGCCGAGCACATCCGCCTGATGGGCGACAAGATCGAGGCCAAGAAAACCGCCAAGCGGCTCGGCATCCCCGTGGTGCCCGGCTCCGACGGTGCGGTTGGTCCCGATGACGACGCGATGGCGATCGCCAAGAAGATCGGCTTTCCGGTGCTGGTGAAGGCGGCGGCAGGCGGCGGCGGCCGCGGCATGAAGGTCGCGCACAGCGAGGCCGACCTCCAGCTGGCGCTTTCGACGGCGGCCAACGAGGCCAAATCCGCCTTTGGCGACGCCTCCGTCTATCTGGAAAAGTACCTCCAGAAGCCGCGCCATATCGAGATCCAGATCCTCGGCGACGGCCGTGGCGGCGCCATCCATCTCGGCGAACGCGACTGCTCGCTGCAACGCCGCCACCAGAAGGTCTGGGAGGAAGGCCCCTCGCCGGTCCTCGCCGCCGCCGCGCGGGCCAAGATCGGCGAGACCTGCGCGAAAGCGATGCGCGAGATGAAGTATCTCGGCGTCGGCACCATCGAATTCCTGTACGAGGACGGTGAATTCTATTTCATCGAGATGAACACCCGCATCCAGGTGGAGCATCCGGTCACCGAGAGCATCACCGACATCGACCTCGTGCTGGAGCAGATCCGCATCGCCGCCGGCGGCGATCTGCCGGCCAAGCAGGACGAAGTCCAGGTCATCGGCCACGCCATCGAGTGCCGCATCAACGCCGAGAATCCGCAGACCTTCCGCCCCTCGCCCGGCCGGATCCTGCAATATCATCCGCCCGGCGGCCTCGGCGTCCGGATCGATTCCGCCGTCTACCAGGGGTACACGATCCCGCCCTATTACGATTCCCTCGTCGGCAAGCTGATCGTGCACGGCAAGACCCGGGCCGAATGCCTGATGCGGCTGCGCCGGGCACTGGACGAGATGGTGGTCGAAGGCATCGAGACCACGCTGCCGCTCTTCCGTGCGCTGGTGCGCGAAGACGACATCATCGACGGCGACTACCACATCCACTGGCTGGAACAATATCTCGCCGGCAAGACGAAGCCAGCCTGAGATAATCCTGCTCCTTTTGGAACCCTTTGGCCCTGATCGCGTTCTCGGCGGGGACAGTTCCAAGGGGGCGTTTTGAACTCCACCGAACGTCGACAGGTCGATCGCCGTGAGGGCTGAAGCCCACCGACGGCGCACATTTTGGCAGATCCTGCTGCTTTCGGCGGGCCTTTTGGTGCTGACCGTTATCAGCGCCGGCTCCGTCTACCTCGTCAACAAGGCCCGGGAAGACAGTAAATGGGTGGTTCACACCATCGAGGTGGAGAGCCAGATCAACGCCCTGCTGCTCGAGGTCCGGCGTGCCGAGAGCAGCGCTCGCGGCTTTCTCCTGACGCAGGGGCCGGACTTCCTGTCAGATCATGAGAAGGCCGTCGCGGCGATCGTTCCGGCGCTCGACAAGCTCACGCGTCAGATCAGCAACGATCCGGCGCAACGCGAGAACATTGAAAAGCTGAGAGCAGCCATCGAGATCCGGCTCGACCAGTTCTCGCGCGAGATGACCTTCGTGAAGCAGGGTCAGCCCGACAGGGCCACGGCGCTGATCCGCGAGGCCGCCGCCGGCAACACCACGACCACGATCAGCAACATGGCCAACGCCATGATCCGCGAGGAGGAGCGGTTGTTCCGGCTCCGAACGGCAAATTCCGACCGCAGCCAGACCCTCTCCGCGTCGATGACCGGGATCGGCTCCGGCCTCGTCGTGCTGCTGGCGATGATCTCGATCTGGCTGGTGCGGCGCTCGGCGCGCGTGCGCGACGAGGCCGAAGCCCGCCTGCGCGACGCCAACGTCAACCTGGAAGCCGTCGTCGACGAGCGCACCGCGGACCTGCGCGAAGCCAACGACGAGATTCAGCGCTTTGCCTATATCGTCAGCCACGATCTGCGCTCGCCGCTCGTCAACATCATGGGCTTCACCAGCGAGCTCGAGGAGCTCGGCGGCGACATCTTCCGCCGGATCGGCGATCTCACCCACGTCTCCGCCGATGGGTCGTCGCTGGCTCCCGGCGCTCCCGGCGAGATCGTGCTCGAAGGCGCCGACAAGCAGCTCTCGGAGGATTTCTCCGAAGCGCTCGGCTTCATCAAGACGTCGATCGCCAAGATGGACCGGCTGATCTCGGCCATCCTCAACCTCACGCGCGAGGGCCGGCGCGAATTTCAGCCGGCGAAGATCGACACGCGGGAGCTGATCGAGGCCATCGTCTCGACGCTGGCGCACCAGGCGGCCGAGGCGCAAGCCGAGATCCACCTCGAGCCGCTGCCGAACCTCGTGAGCGACCGTCTTGCCCTCGAGCAGATCTTTTCCAACCTGATCGACAACGCGATCAAATATCTCAAGCCCGGCCTGCCCGGTGAGATCAGAATCCGCGGTCGGACCAAGCTCGGTTACGCTATCTTCGAGATCAGCGACAACGGCCGCGGGATCGATCCGAAGGATCATCAGCGCATATTCGACCTGTTCCGCCGCGCGGGAACCCAGGACAAGCCCGGCCAGGGCATCGGTCTTGCGCATGTACGTGCTCTTGTGCGTCGCCTCGGCGGTACCATGTCCGTATCCTCGGAACTGAACGCGGGCAGCACCTTCACGATCACGCTGCCGATCGCCTGGAACGTGAGCAACCGGAACTGAGATCGATGACCCAGCCTGTCACCATCATCATGATCGAGGACGACGAGGGCCACGCACGCCTGATCGAGCGCAACATCCGAAGGTCCGGCGTCAACAACGAGATCGTCGCGTTCGCCACCGGCAGCGACGCCATGCGGCACCTGTTCGGCGCCGACGGCAGCGGGCTCGTGCAGAAGGGCAATGCGCTCTTGATCCTGCTCGACCTCAACCTGCCCGACATGATCGGGATCGACATCCTGAAGCAGATCAAGGAAAACAAATATTTGAAGGCCTCGCCCGTGGTGGTGCTCACCACCACCGACGATTCCCAGGAAATCAAGCGCTGCTACGAGCTCGGCTGCAACGTCTACATCACCAAGCCCGTCAACTACGAGAATTTCGCCAATGCCATCCGGCAGCTCGGGCTGTTCTTCTCGGTCATCCAGGTCCCGCCCGCCGCCACATGAACCAGAGAATGCCGACACTGCTCTACATCGACGATGACGACGCGCTGGCGCGCCTGGTCGACCGTGGCCTGACGCGGCGCGGCTACAAGGTCGTCCATGCCGCGAGCGGCGAGGAAGGTCTCGAGCGCATCCGCCGCGCCAGCGCCGAAGGCGGCATCGATGTCGTGGCACTCGATCAGTACATGCCGGGCCTCGACGGGCTGGAGACCCTCGAGCAGATCATGGCGATCCCGAACGCACCGCCGGTGGTGTTCGTCACCGCATCGCAGGATTCCAGCATCGCGGTGACCGCGCTCAAGGCGGGGGCGGCCGACTATCTGGTGAAGGACGTCAGGGGCGACTTCATCCCGCTGCTCCACGTCGCCGCCGAAGGCGCGCTGCGCCAGGCCGAGTTGCAGCGGGCACGCGATGAAGCCGAGGCCGAGATCCACGCCTCGCGCGACCGCTACGCGGCGCTCGCCGCCGAACGCGAGCTCTTGTTGCGCGAGGTCAACCATCGTGTCGGCAACTCCCTCCAGATCATTGCCTCGCTGCTGCACCTTCAGGCAAGCTCCGCCGCGCAGGAGGAGGTCAAGGCGGCGCTGACCAATGCGATGGGCCGCGTCGCCGCGGTCGCGCAGGTGCACCGACGCCTCTACACCTCGCAGGACCTGAAGAGCGTGGTCCTCAATCAGTATCTGGACTCGCTGCTCGAGGATCTCCGCCGCTCGGCCGAAGGCGACCGGATGTCGCGTCTGACCCTGAAGGCCGAGCCGATCGAGATCGATCCCGACCGTGCGGTCGCCGTCGGCATCATCGTCAACGAGCTGGTGATGAACGCGGTGAAATACGCCTATCCCGATGGCGCCGGCCCGATTCATGTCGAGCTGATCTCGCAAGGAGACGATCTCCTGCTCTCGATCGCCGACAATGGCGTCGGCGACAACGTCAAGGCCGATCCGCGCTCCACCGGCATGGGCCAGCGCATCGTCGCGGCCATGGCCTCAAAGCTCGACGCCTCGGTCGAACGCGACCCCGCGCATCCCGGAACCCGGATCGTGCTGAAGTTCGGCCGCATGCCCGCAGCCCCCGGCAAGACCAGCACCGCCGCCGCGAGCTGACCTCGCGACCGGCCGGCACCCGTCGCAACCGCAATGCGATCCTGCTAAGATGGCAAGCCATGACTTCGCGCGACTCCGCCCCGTCTGAAATCACCCCGGCCGTGCTGCTGCGCGCTTATGCCTGCGGCATCTTTCCGATGGCGGAAAGCGCTGACGATCCGACCCTGTTCTGGGTCGAGCCGGAGTTGCGCGGCGTCATCCCGCTCGACGGCTTCCGCGTCGCCTCACGGCTCGCGCGCACCGTGCGGTCGGATACGTTCCGCGTCACCGTCAACACCGCGTTCAAGGCAACCATCGCCGGCTGCGCGGCGCCGCAAGTAGGACGTGAGGATACCTGGATCAACAAGCGCATCCGCGACCTCTATGGTGGCCTCTTCGAGCTTGGCCATTGCCATAGCGTCGAAGCCTGGCAGGGTGACGACCTCGTCGGCGGGCTGTACGGCGTGAGCCTCGGACGAGCCTTCTTCGGCGAGAGCATGTTCCACACCGCGCGCGATGCCTCGAAGGTCGCGCTGGTGCATCTGGTCGCGCGGCTCATCCATGGCGGCTTCGAGCTGCTCGACACGCAATATGTCACCGAGCACCTGAAGAGCTTCGGCGCGGTCGAGATTTCGCGGCGACGCTATACGGCGCTGCTCGACAAGGCGCTGGCGGGCGAACCCGGCGATTTCCTGAGGCTCTCCGCCGGCGAAGCCATCCCTGGCGCGCGCGCGCTCGAGATCATCGCCTCGCGGCAATAATCGATAGCGAGGCTCTAGCGGCCAAACCCGGGGATGCCGAACAGGCCCGGCCGCTGCTCCGGCGGCGGAGGGGGCGGCGGTGCCGGTTGCTGCTGCTGGATCGGTGGCAGCGGCTGCGGCGGCCGCTGCTGCACCTGCTTGGGCGCGGCCTTCTTCTGCGCCGGCGGAGGTGGCGGCGGCTTTGCCGCGGCCGGATCCGGTGCCGCGGTCGCGATGGTCTGCTGCGGCTCTTTGCAGTCGGTCAGCCAGATGTCGTAGATCGGATGCTCGACGCCGTGCAGGCCCGGGCTTGCCGCGTACATCCAGCCCGAGAAGATGCGCTTCACCTCGCCCTGCAAGGTGATCTCGTCGACCTCGACGAAGGCGTCGGTGTTGGCAGCCTCCGTCGCGGGCCGCGTGTAGCAGGCGTCGGTCTTGACCCTGAGCGCGCCGAACTGGACGGTCTCGCCGATCTCCTCGTCGAAATTGATGATGCGTCCGGTGATCTTGTCGAGACCGGAGAAGGTCGCCTTCTTGTTCACGATCTTCTGCGCCGGCGGCTCGGTCACGACCTCGTCACCCGGCTGCAGGCTCGCCGGCGTCTGCGGGACCGCGCCACCCGGCCCGCCCTTCTGCTGGGGCTGGCGCTGACCGGGCGCACCCGGAGCGCCTTGCGGACTGGGCGGAGCGATCGCGGCGGAGGGCGGCTGGTTCGGTGGCGCGAGGGTCGACCCCGGCGGCGGCGCCAGGGGTTGGGTCTCGACCGGCCCGGGCATGATATTGCCCTGCCGCCCCGGAGGCGGCGGCATCGGGCGCGACGGCAGCACGCGGCCCTGCGGCGGCAGCTCGGGCACCTCTTCATCATCCTCGGGGATCGGCTGCGGCTGGGGCTGGCCACGCGGAATATTGCCGGGTGGCCGCAGCGGCGGCGGATCGGAGAAGATCGTGCCGATCTGCGCCTGAGCCGGCGTCGCAGCCGTCAGCGCGGTGGCGGCCAAAAGCGCCGCAAGGCCGGTCAGGGAAAAGGTTTTGAACATCTCGCGCGGCTTCAACAGCGAATCGGGCTTGTTGGAACATTCTACAGGGGATACCGCCGCTCGCAGGCCCTCCGGTTAACACGCCGAATACGGCGGGGAAAGGGCGACATCCAGCCCTTCCCGACGCGGTCTGGCCAGGCCCGCCCCGGATGGGATAGTTGGAGGCCCATGCCGGGGGCCTGCCGGCCATCGCCAACACCCTGCTGAATAACTGAGATGCCCGACCGCCTCCGAACTCTCCTTGCCCTTCCCCTGCGCGGGCTGACATGGCTCGGCGGCCAGGGCACCCGCGCGGTGGCGGCCATCGCCTTCATCGCAGTCGCGGTGCCGCCGCTCGGTACGCTGCTGCGTCCCTACGTCACCGAGGCGATCTTTCTTCTGCTCTGCATCTCCTTCATGCGCGTCGATCTCGTGGCGCTGTACGGGCATCTGCGCCGGCCGGCGCTGGTCGGGGCCGCCACGGCCTGGACCACGATCGGCGTGCCGCTGATCGTCGCCCTCGCAGCCTACGCGACCGGGCTCACCACGAGTTCCCCGGGCCTTGCTCTCGCGCTGATGCTCCAGGGCATGGCCTCGCCGATGATGGCCGCGCCGGCCCTTGCCGCGCTGATGGGCCTCGATGCCACGCTGGTGCTCGTGACGCTGGTGACCTCGACCGCACTCGTGCCCTTCACCGCTTCGCTGTTCGCGGGCCTCTTCCTCGGCGGCATGCTCAGCATCTCGCCGGCCACACTCGGCCTCAAGCTGCTCGGCATCCTCGCCGCGTCGCTGCTTGTTGCGACGGTTATCCGCCGGGTCTTCGGCACGGATGCGATCCAGCGCCACAAGCAGCCGATCGACGGTCTCAACATCGTCATCCTCTTGGTATTCGCCTCCGCGGTGATGGGCGATGTCGCCAGCGATCTCGTCGCCGACCCGCTGTTCACGATCGCCGTCGCGCTGCTCGCCTTTGCTGTCTATTTTGCCCTGCTCGCCGCGACGACGCTGATCTTCCGCCGCGTCGGAACCGAGCGCGCCTTCGCCATCGGCCTGATGGTGTCACAGCGCAATCTCGGGCTGATGCTGGCTGCCACCGCTGGCGCGCTGCCGGCGACGACCTGGCTCTATTTCGCGCTGACGCAGTTTCCGATTCATCTTGCGCCCTATCTGCTGACGCCGATCGCCCGGCGATTGACGGCGCGCGTAAGCGACACCGCGGCGGCTCCAGGCAGCGTTATATGAGTCCCTGCATCGTCGCCCTGCTGGAAGCCTCCACAGACCCGCAAGCCTCACGGATTGCGCGGTCTCTTCTTCTTGCATTCCGCCAATATCCAGTCGCGGAACGCTGTCATCGCATGCGAAAGCCTTTTGGATTTCAGGGACGTGAGCCAGTAAGATCCCAGAAACACTTCGTGGTCATCGGGACAAACCAGCCGCTTGCGCGACAGATCGTCCGCAAACAAGACGACCGGCAATAGTGCGACTCCCGCGCCTTGGGCTGCCGCATGCGCCAGGGAGACCGACGAGTCGAAGGTCGGGCCAGTCATCCGCGGTTGCCTGCATTTTGCCACCTCGAACCAGTGCGCCCACTCGCCCGGGCGATACGATCGCAACAGCACCTCCTTGTGGAGATCGACTGGATCTTTAAGGCGTTTGGCGACAACAGGCGCGCACATCGGCGTGAAATGCGCCTCGACCAGGCGCTCGGCGTTCGTTCCGTGCCACGCGCCGTCGCCAAATCGAATGGCGTAGTCCAGTCCTTCGCCGCCGAGGTCCACGCGGTTGTTGTTCGCAAAGATCCTGACGTCGATATGCGGATGGCTCGAGGTGAATCTCCCCATGCGCGGAAGCAGCCAACCGGAAGCGAACGTGCCGACCACACCGATCGCCAGACTTTCGCGCATCCGACCGTTCTCGAAGCGATCCAGGACCTGGTTGATCTGGCCGAAGGCGCTGGAGATGACAGGCTGAAGTGCTTCGCCTTCTTCCGTGAGAGCAAGGCCGCGGGTCAGCCGCTTGAAAAGCTTGACGCCCAGACTCTCTTCCAAAGTCCGCACCTGCTGGCTCACGGCAGCCTGCGACACCCGCAGTTCGAGACCGGCCTTGGTGAAGCTGAGATGACGCGCGGCCGCTTCGAAGGAGCGGAGCGCGTTCAGGGGCAGATTGGAAATTTTGGCAGGGCGGCGGGCCACGTTTGATCCAAGTTTTACTTATGGATGGCCTCACGAAGCATCGTTTGTCAATTTCTGAAGCCAGACGCAAAAACTCCTCGCAATCTACGGGAGGTCTCGATGCTCACACGACGTCAATTCGGCTCATCAGCGCTTGCGGTTGCGGGAAGTCTCTTCCTGCCAAATGTCTCGGGCGCTGCGTCAGGCGAAACTGCGGCGCTCATTGAAGCCATCAAACAATTGGAACTGAAGAGCGGCGGCCGGCTCGGCGTCTCCGTGCTCGACACGGCGACGGGCGTTCCCATCCATTACAGGGGGGACGAACGCTTTCCCATGTGCAGCACATTCAAGGTTCTTGCGGCGGCAGCAATACTCAAAGACGCCGGCAGCAGGCCGGAACGTCTCGAACGGCGCGTTCGGATCGAGCAGGCCGACATCGTCGAGAACTCGCCCATCACGCGCGAGCACGTGGGCGGAGAAGGAATGACGCTCCGTGAACTCTGCGATGCCGCCATAACCAGGAGCGACAACACGGCCGGAAATGCGCTTTTGAAAAACATCGGTGGGCCCGCCGGGTTGACCAGCTTTGCGCGGAGCCTTGGCGACATCCTGACAAGATTGGATCGCACAGAAACCGAACTGAACGAAGCCGCGCCCGGCGATCCCCGCGACACCACGACGCCGAATGCGATGGCCGCAAATTTCAGGCGCTTGCTGCTTGGTGACGTCCTCCTCCCGGAGGGGCGCGATCAACTCGGCAAATGGCTCATCGCCAACAAGACCGGGGATACTCGTTTACGCGCGGGCCTGCCGCAAAGCTGGCGCGTTGGCGACAAGACGGGAGCCGGTGAACACGGCACCACCAATGATGTCGCCATCGTGTGGCCGCCCGAGCATTCGCCTCTCATCATTGCGGTCTATCTCACCGGCGCATCGCTCGATTCCGGTGGACGAAACGATGTGATCGCATCCGTCGGCCGGGCAGTCGCCAAGGGTTTTAGCTGACAATCGTGTTTCCCGCCCTACCCAGCCCGCGCCGCCCGCCGCAGTGCCTGCGGCGGCTGGCCGAAGGCGCGGATGAAGGCGCGCCGCATCCGTTCGGGGTCGCGGAATCCGGTGGTTTCCGCAACGCGCTCGATCGCCTCGCGCGAGGACTGCACGCGTTCGCGCGCCACTTCGAGCCTGAGCCGCTCGACCGCCTTGGAGGGCGTCGTGCCGGTCTCGGCGGCAAAGGCGCGCGCAAAATGCCGGGCGCTCATGCCGGCGCGATCGGCGAGATCCTCCACCGAGAGCGGCGCGTCGAGATTTTCGCGCGCCCAGGACAACAGTGTACCGAAGCGGCCGTTCGGCGTCTTCAGCTCCAAGAGCGATGAGAATTGCGACTGGCCGCCGCTGCGGCGGTGGTAGAGCACGAGCTGGCGCGCGGTCTGTTGCGCGATCTCCTCGCCGTGGTCCTCGGTGATCATCGCGAGCGCGAGATCGATGCCGGCGGAGATGCCTGCCGACGTCCACACATTGCCGTCGCGGGTGAAAATCCGGTCCGGCTCGAATTTGATCCTCGGATAGCGGGCGACGAATTCGCGCGTCCGCCCCCAATGCGTGGTGGCGCGGCGGCCGTCGAGCAAGCCTGCTTCGGCCAGCACATAGGCACCGGAGCAGACGCTCGCGACCCGCATGCCACGCTTTGCGAGCCGCTGCACGAAAGCCCGCGTGACCTCACAGCGCGCGGCGTCCGCGACGCCCGTGCCGCCCGCCACGACCAGCGTCGTGATCGCGTTCGCCGATTTGAAGTCGCGCGCCATCATCTCGACGCCGGACGAACTGCGCACACGTCCGGGCTTTGCCGCCAACACGCGAATGAGAGGTGGCTTGCCGATGCAGCGGGCTGCGATCTCGAACGCCGAGATCGGGCCTGCCGCATCGAGCAATTGGAAATCCGGGAAGATCAGAATGCCGATCATGGGCCAAGCCGTCATGGTATGTCCGAAAGCGAGGGAATTATGCCATTTCGGACAAGAGGGCATCATGCCATCCTGCCGGCGTCAAGCTCGTTATTGGAGGATCTGCCGATGTCGTCACCGCTCCAGATTGGTCTGTTGGTGTTCCCACGTGTCACTCAGCTCGACTTCACCGGCCCCTTGCAGGTGTTCGCAATGGTTCCGGACGCAAAACTGCACCTGATCTGGAAGCGGATCGAGCCGGTGCCAAGCGATTCCGTGATGACGCTGACGCCGACCACGACGTTTGCGGACTGCCCTCAACTCGACGTGGTCTGCGTGCCCGGCGGCAGCGGCACCAACGACCTGCTCGACGACGAGGAGGTGCTCGACTTCCTGCGCAGGCAGGCCGGCGGCGCCAAATACGTCACCTCGGTCTGCACGGGATCGCTGGCGCTCGGCGCCGCCGGTCTCTTGAAGGGCTACCGCGCCGCCACCCATTGGAGCGCGATGGAGATGCTCGCCCAGTTCGGCGCGATGCCGACCAAGACACGCGTCTGCATCGATCGCAACCGCATCACCGGCGGCGGCGTCACGGCCGGCATCGACTTCGCGCTGACGCTGGTGTCGATCCTGGTCAACCGCACCACGGCGGAAGCGATCCAGCTCCAGATGGAATACAATCCGGCTCCACCTTTCAATTCGGGCTCACCCGACACCGCGTCCGCTGAAGTGCTGGCGCTGCTGCGGGAGCGCGGCGCGCAAAACCAGGCGCGGCGGCTCGAGGCGGTGAAGCGGGCTGCGGAGCGGGTGAACTAAATTCCGATCTCGTGTCCCGGACGCGCCGCAGCGCGCAGCGGTGCGGCGCCGAGCCGGGACCCATATGTGGACGGCCACGCGGTCCGTTGCGTCATGGGCCCCGGCTCTGCGGCGCATCGCTGCGATGCTTCGCATCGCCGGGGAAGCACTGCACTGCGTCCGGGGCTCGTTGAGCTTCGTGCTGGTCTCCAGCAGAAAAAGGCCGCTCGGTTTCCCAAGCGGCCTTTCCTGCCTTACGGCGGCTGCACATTCACATCGGGCGATTTCGGAGCTTCCAGACCGGGGGCCTATCTCCCGATCGAGTCCTTCCTCGGCGGCCGCTGCATTTCGGGACAGTCGCGAGCTGTTGCCCGAACCGAACGCGATGGTCTCCCATCTCCGTAAGATGGGATCATTGAGCCGCATCGCCCGCGCCGGTGCAACGCCCGCGCAAGCGACATCCCCGCTGTTCCCGTTGTCCACAGCGGCGCGGCGCGGATGCATCCTGCATCCGCTTCGGACGGTGGCGGTTCGCAGCTGGGCCGAAAGACTAGCCGGGTGTCCAGGGCTGGTAATCACCGGTCGCCTTCGGACGCCGGCCGCTGGCAAGCGTCGAGCCGGAGGGACGATAGGCCTTCGCCGTGCCGGTGAGATTCGGCTGGTGCGGCTTTTCCCACTCGCGCGGCTGGTAGTTGATCTCGGTCGGCGGAGCGTCGACGACGTGATGGATCCAGCCGTGCCAGGACGGCGGAATCCGGCTCGCCTCAGCATAGCCGTTATAAATCACCCAACGCCGCTCGAAGCCGAGCGCCGGATCGATCGCCCCGCCACGGGTGCGGTAGTAACGGTTGCCCTGCTCGTCCTGGCCGACCAGCTCTCCGTACCGCTTGGTCCAGAGCTGGGTGCCAAAAGTCTGGCCATTCCACCAGGTGAAGAATTTGAGGAAGAATTGTTTCATGCGGCAAGGGCCCTGCTTCGTCGGGCCCTGATGCCATCCGGGCAGCGAAATGTCCAGTTCGGCAGGCGTGTCGGTGCCCCTTCAAATCCGCCTGCCGCGCACGCCTCTGCCGCAAAGCGGACGCGATTCATTCATGCCCGGTACAGCAGCAGGGTCCGAGGCTCCATTCGCGCGCAAACCGGCGTGATCCCAGGAACCCCGGCGCTTTCGTAGGGTTTGCCTTCCGGGAAAGGAGTTTAACCATGAACAGTCTGAAATTCTTGAGTGCCGCCGCGGCGGTGGCGCTGGTTCTTCCGTTGGCGACGCCGAGCTTTGCCCAGAATCGTCCCGCATTGGGCGGAGGCGGCGGCGGTGCCCATGTCGGCGGCGGTGGCGGCGGTGCTCACGTCGGTGGCGGCGGCTTCGGTGGCGGTGCGCGGATGGGTGGCGGCGGCGGCGCGGCCTTCCATGGTGGCGGCGGCAATTTCGGAGGCGGCGCCGCAATGCGTCCAAGCGGCGGCAGTTTCACGGCGGGCGCAGCGATGCGTCCGAGCGGCGGAAGTTTCGCGGCGGGCCCTGCGGTCCGTCCGAGCGGCGGCACGTCCTTTACCGGCGGTGCGGCGCGCAACTTCGCAGCCGCCGGCGGCACCTGGCAGGGCCGCAGCGGCAACTGGAGCGGCGGAAATAACTGGAATGGCGGACGCTGGCATCATCGCCATGGTGGCGGCGGCTTCTGGCCGGGCTTCGCGGCTGGCGCCGCGATCGGTGGCCTCGGCTCCTACGCTTACTACGGCGGCGGGTACGGCTATTATGACGATCCCTACTACTACGACAGCTATTATGACGAGCCGACGGTTGCGGTGGTACCGGACAGCGGCGGCGACTCCGCTGCCTATTGCGCGCAGCGCTACAAATCGTACGACCCGGCCTCGGGCACCTATCTCGGCTACGACGGCCTGCGGCATCCTTGCCCGTAAGCAGGACGCCAAGAAACAAATTGCCCAGGCGTGAGGCAGAAGGCGTCGCAGCGATGCGGCGCCTTTTTCGCAATCGGCGTGTTCCTCATCGTTTCGGCTCATACCAGCGCGTGAAAGGAATAAATACAATTCGATGCAAATGGACCTTTATGCACCGAACCGTGCATATCCTATACGATCCAATCCCAAATTGACCCGACCCGCGATTCGCGGATATCACAAACCACAGTGGAGACTTCGATCACCTGGGAAGTGTCATGCCGCGTATTCTCGTGGTTGATGACGATCCGATGGTCGGCGCGACCATCGAAGTCCTCCTCCAACGTCAG
This sequence comes from Bradyrhizobium sp. STM 3561, assembly GCF_045571455.1. NCBI lineage: Bacteria > Pseudomonadati > Pseudomonadota > Alphaproteobacteria > Hyphomicrobiales > Nitrobacteraceae > Bradyrhizobium > Bradyrhizobium sp. STM 3561. Next base: position 2,583,518 of record NZ_CP120695.1, on the reverse strand, counting down.
GGCTTCGACGTCACGCTGACCGACGGCGGCGAAACAGGACTGGCTGCGCTGGAATCGCAGACCTTCGACGCGATGCTGGTTGACATCTTCATGCCGCACATGCGCGGCTTCGAATCCATCCGGATCTTTCACGAGCGTGCCCCGACCACTCCGCTGATCGCGATGTCGGGCTACGCCTTCGCCTCATCCGCCTTGCCCTCTCCCGATTTTCTCCGCATGGCGCTTGAACTCGGCGCAACGCGCTGCCTGCGCAAGCCGTTCACGCCGGAAGCGCTGCTGACCACGATCCAGGAATGCCTCACCGGCGGAAGCGGGAGCGCACAGAAGGACAAGAAAGAAGCCCCTTGATTCCAACGCAGCGCGTCATTCTCGGTGCTGGACTTGCCATCCTCCTGATCATCACCGCGGCCTCGATTGCCCTCGACGTCAAGTCGCGGTCCGACGCGGCGTGGGTCAATCATATCGTCCAGGTGCAGAAGAAGATCTCCGATCTGCGCGTGCTGCTGCGCCGGGCCGAGAGCGCCGCGCGCGGCTACGAGCTCTATCGCACTCCGGCCTTCGGCGATGAGTTCCAGGCGGTGCAGGGCAGGATCGCGCCGGCCCTCGCCGACCTCAAGCGCGACGTGCGCGACAATCCCGATCACGTCGCGCTGCTGGAGGGCACCGAGCCGCTGGCGCTGCGCCGGATCGACATCGCCGCCGCAGCGATGCGCCTGCGCGCCGAGAACGACCAGGCCGGCATCGCCGCGCTCAACAGCAAGGCCGAGGGCCGCGGCCTCATGGACACGGTGATGGGCAATCTCGACCATCTGAGCGCCGAGGAAGAACGCCTGCTCAACGCGCGCTCCCAGGATTCGCGCCGCACCGGCATCGTGCTGCTCGGTATCGACGTCGCCGGCGCCGTGCTGATCCTGCTGCTGGTCGCGCTGGTGATGCGCGAAAGCCGGCGCGCCACGGGGGAGCTGCAGAGCTCGCTCGAGCAGACACAAGCCGCCAAGGTGGCGCTCGAGGCGGCGGTGGCCGAGCGCACCGAGCATCTGGTCACCGCGCATGACGAGCTGCGGCTGTCGATCAACGTGCTCCAGAGCACGTTTCGCAGCATGGCGGAGGCGGTGCTGGTCATCGACGTCGAGGGCAATGTCCTTCTGTCCAATCCCGCCGCCGAGCGCATCCTGGTGCATCGCACCGGCATGAATTTGAACAATCTGCGCGCGCTGTCCGATGTGTTTCACGGCGACGGCGTCACGCCGCTCGAGGCCGACGAGCTGCCGTCGACGCGCGTGCTGCGGGGCGAGCAGTTCGAAGAGCTGGAGATGATCGTCCGCCCGCACAGCGGCAATCCTCCTCGTCATCTCATGATCAGCGGCCGGCCGATGCGGGACGGGCAAGGCAACATCTCCGGCGCGGTGCTGGTCTATCACGATGCGACGACCTCGCGCGAAACGGAGCGGCAGCTGTACCAGTCGCAGAAGCTGGATGCGATCGGCAAGCTGACCGGCGGCGTCGCGCACGACTTCAACAACATGCTGACGGTCATCTCCGGCAATACCGAGACGCTGGTGGAGAGCCTGAAGGGCCAACCCGAACTTCAGCGCACGGCACGGCTGATCGACGATGCCGCCGAGCGTTGCGCCGAGCTGATCCAGCATCTGCTGGCATTTGCGCGCAAGCAGCCGCTCGAGCCGCGCAACGTCGACATCAACGCCGCGATATCAGACATCGCAAAGCTTCTGCGCCCCACCCTCGGCGAGCAGATCCAGATCGAGACCGTGCTGGAACAGGGGCCGATGACGACGCATATCGATCCGTCCAGGCTCACCAATGCCGTGCTCAACATGGCGATCAACGCGCGCGACGCCATGCCGAACGGCGGCAAGCTGCTGCTGGAGACCCACCGCGTGGTGCTGGACGAAGCCTATGCGCAGGCCAATGCGGAGGTTCGGCCCGGCCCTTACGTGATGCTCGCGGTCAGCGACACCGGCACCGGCATGCCCCCCGACGTCCAGCAGAAGGCGTTCGAGCCCTTCTTCACCACCAAGGAGGTCGGCAAGGGATCTGGCCTCGGCCTCTCCATGGTTTACGGCTTCGTCAAGCAGTCCGGCGGCCACACCAAGATCTACAGCGAGGAAGGCCATGGCACCACGATCAAGCTCTATCTGCCGCCGGGCGAAGGCGACGCGGACGTGGCAGCCAGTGTCGCGCCGCAGGCCGAAGGCGGCGCCGAGACCATTTTCGTGGTCGAGGACGACCCCTTGGTGCGCAACTTCGTCACAGCGCAGCTCCAGAGCCTCGGCTACAAGACGGTGGCCGCCCCCGACGGCAAAGCCGCGCTGGAATTGATCGAGGCCGGCCAGACGTTCGACCTGCTGTTCACCGACGTCGTTATCCCAGGCGGGATGAGCGGACGCGAGCTCGCCGAAGAGGTGGCAAGGCGCCGGCCGGGTGTGAAAGTGCTGTACACCTCCGGCTACACCGACAATGCCATCGTCCATCACGGCAAGCTGGATGACGGCGTGCTGCTGCTAACCAAGCCCTATCGGAGAAACCAGCTCGCCGAGATGATCCGCAAAGCGCTGAACGGCGGCGGGATGGCGGCGAGCTAGCGCGTGAACTGCGAAGGCGCGCGGCAGTCATACGATCTATGAGGTTGAGGGCCCTGGCTCAGGATGTGAGTTCCAATTGTCCTCTTGGGACGCCGTAGCTCGCCCGGATCCGCGCCGGAGGTGTTCCGACACCGCGTTATGCAACGAGTAAGGCCGTTTTGATCCCGATCGCGCTGGTCTCAAGCAAAAATGAAGCGCATCTCAAGGACAAATCGTTCCACCCGGCCCAACCTGCTGCATGCTCTCGGCGACAAATGTTGGAGCCGGGTGTCGCGACAGTCCGCTGGCGGAGCGCGATCCCGAGCGCAGTCACCAGATGCACAGCCAGGATCTTGGTCTGCGGCCGGAATTGACGGCGCAGCTTCGACAGGTGCTCGCATGAAACGACGAGAGTTCATCTTGTTGATGGGTGGAGGACTGGTCTGGCCTGCGATCGCACGGGCGGAGGGCGGAGCCAAGCTGCATCGTATCTTCTGGGTCTCGACTCAGTCCGGACCGGACCCCTTCCTGGACGGCTTTCGCGAGGGAATGCGCGCGCTGGGATACGTCGAGGGCACGAACGTAACCCTCGAGACGCATTATGCCCCTGAAAATCCGCAGGCACTGCGCAAGATCGTCTCCGAGTTGCACCGAGGGGATGTCGATCTTGTGGTCTCGAGCGGTCCGGCGACACGCGTCATGACTGCAATCACCGACGTCCCCGTGCTGTTTGCATTGAGCGGTGACCCCGTCGCTCTGGGCGTGGTGAAGAGCCTTGCTCACCCCGGCACCAATTTCACCGGCAGTACATTCCTGTCGCTCGAGCTGGCAGGAAAGCGCGTTGAGCTGCTCAAGGACCTTTATCCAAAGCTCCGAAAACTGGCGGTCTTCTCGAACACGGATCATCCGGGAGAGCCACTGGAATGGCGTGCGACTTTGGAGTCGTGCCGAAATCTTGGCATTGAGGCAGCCTACGTTCCGTTCTCTGGCGCTCGCGAAATCGAGAATGGGTTGATGGCTGCCGGCAAGGTGGACGCGGATGCTCTCCTCGTGTTTCCCGATGCTGTGACGCTGGTGCATCGTGCGAGGATTGCGGAGCTTGCAATCGCGCACCGGCTGCCTTCGATGTTTGGCTGGTCTGAATATTGTGACGCTGGAGGTCTCCTAAGTTACGGCGCAAACCAGCGCACGACCTATTTTCGGCTTGCCACTTATGCCGATCGCATCCTGCGCGGTGAAGATCCGTCAGATCTTCCGGTGATGCGTCCCGACAAGTTTGAACTGGCAGTCAATCTGAAGACAGCCAGGCTTCTGGGGATCGAGCTGGATGTGTCGTCGATCCTGTTCCGCGCCAGCAAGGTGATCTCCTGAGATAGTCATGACGGACGGTGCTGCGGACTCCTCTTCGTGTACGATGCCTCCGCGTCGTTCGCTGTTCTGCAAGTACTTCGCGACGTTGTTTGTCGCCGCGGTCGTGCCTCTGATACTCGGCGCCGCGATCGAGGCTTCTTTCGGTTACCGAGACCAGCGCCGCCAGATCAGCGCGGTGCTGCAGGCCGATGCTCGCGCGGCGTCCGACAGGATCGAGGCGTTCACCGACGGCATCCGAGATCAGCTGGGTTGGATGGTACAGCTTCCCTGGTCCGCCGGAGACGATGCCCAACATAAGATCGATGCCTTGCGCCTCCTCCAGCAGGTGCCTGCAATCGTGTCGGTTTCGCTTCTGGATGAGACCGGCAGCGAAAGGGTCTTTGTTTCCAGGCTGCTTCTGAACAGGACCGGGCGCGGCATTGATATGTCTACGGATCCCGCTGTTCTGGGCGCACGCGGCAACAAAGTCTGGTACGGACCGGTTCAGTACCAGCGAGATTCAGAGCCCTATATGAGGGTCGCGGTTGCCGGGAGCCTGCCTGCCGCGGGGGTTGCGATCGCCGAGGTCAATCTCAAGCTGATCTGGGATGTCATCGCAGCCATCAGAATTGGCGAGAACGGCTACGCCATAGTTGTCGATGATTCCGGTCATCTGATCGCACATCCCGATATCAGTCGGGTTCTGCGCGGCCGCGCTAGCTCGGGCAGTTTTGGCCGGATCAAGCATCTCGTTGGCGCGGCGAGCGGAGCGGCGGTGATAACCGGGGAGCGCGGCAACCCGGTGGTGGCTCTATCCGTTCCGGCCGCCGATGTAGGATGGACGGTGATCGCGATGCAGCCAACCTCGGAAGCCTTTGCATCAATTCGCGCGGCCTTGTGGCGCTCCTCGATGCTCATTGCCTTTGGTGTTCTCATCGCGCTGGCGCTCGCCTATTGGCGCGCACACAGAATGTCCGGCCCGATCAAGCAACTGGAAGAGGGCGTGGAGCGGATCAGAACCGGACAATTCGAGCATCGCATCAAGATCTTCAGCGGTGACGAGTTGCAGCAACTGGCGTTGCGCTTCAATGAAATGGCTTCTGAACTGGCGATCTCACAGCAGAAATCTGCGCGGATCGAACGGCTGAAGCAGTTCCTGCCCTCACAGGTTGCCGAATTGGTCGAGCATTCTCATGAACTGCTCGAAGGACAGCGACGTGAAGTGGCTGTCATTTTCGGCGACTTGCGCGGCTTCACGGCGTTCTCCACGCGCAATGAACCCGACGTCATCATGGCCGTCATGCGAGAGTACTACGAGGCCGTCGGCGCCGTGACGACTCGTCACGAGGCAACGCTCATCGGCTTTGATGGCGACGGCGTCATGCTCCTGGCCAATGCCCCGATCGCATGCGAACAGCCGGCAAATCAAGCGGTCCGACTCGCGATCGACCTGCAAATGACGGTGCAGTCCCTTGCCGGCAAATGGTGTGACGCCGGCCACGCCATCGGCTTTGGTGTGGGCGTTGCCATGGGACCGGCCACGGTAGGAACGGTTGGTTATGACGGTCGGCTGGACTACACGGCGATGGGAGCCGTGGTGAATTTGGCGTCGCGGCTCTGCAATCTCGCGAAGGACGCGCAGATCCTGGCTGATCCCACGATCGCCGGAAAGGTAAGGGATAGCGTTCCGTTGGCATCGCTCGGACAGCGGACCATCAAAGGCTACGACCAGGCTCTCGAAGTCTTTGCTGTCGCACCTGCTGACCTGCCGTTGAAACCGCCGGGCTCGGCACAACGCGGGCGAGAGAAAGAGCCTCAGGACCACTGATAGCCCGGCTCCGGACACCTATCGCGTCGCCAGCACCACCGCGGCCAGCGTGAAGATCAGTGCCGCGATCTGCCCTGCCCCGAGCGGCTCGCCGAGCGCGATCGCGGAGGCGACGACGCCGATGACAGGCACCGCCATGGTGCCGATCGCGGCGACCGAGGCCGGCAGGCGCGCCAGCGCGGCGAACCAGCTGACATAGGCGATGCAGAACTGCACCACGGTCGAATAGATCAGCAGCCACCAGCCAAGCGGCGTCACCTTGTCCAGATGCGTGGTCTCGACCAGGAGGCCGACGATCGAGATCGGCAGGCAGCCGATCCCGATCTGCCAGGCCGCAGCGGTGATCGGCGGCAGACGGATCGGGTACTTCTTCGAGAAGACCGTGCCGACGGCAAAGCCGAGCGCGCCGGCGAGCGCCATGATGATGCCAGGCGCCTTCTCCGCGCTGGCGGCGATGCCATTGCCGCCCATGATGGTGGCAAGGCCGGCAAAGGCCAGCACCAGCCCCAGCGTGCGCAACACCGTCGGCCGCTCGCCCAGCACCGGCCAGGCGATGATCGAGGCCCAGACCGGCATGGTGTAGGCGATCAGCGCCGCCTCGCTCGCCGGCAGCCAGAGCAGCGCGAGGCCCATCAGCACCATCCAGCCGGTGACGTTGAGCACCGCCGCGGTCAACAGGCGCGGCCAGATCGCAGGCTCCACCTTCAGGCTCTGCCGGCGCGTCACCGCGAGCAGCGCCAGCAGCACCGCCCCGAGCACGCCGGTGACCCCGCGCAAGGTCAGCGGCGGCAGCTCGGCGAGCAGGAATTTCGTCACCGGCCAATTGAAGCCCCAGCCGATCGAGGTGATCGCAAGGAACATCAAGCCGGCCGGGGCGATGCGCGGCCGCGCATCCCGGCGGGTCGAATCATGCATGGGGGTAATCCGGCAAAATCTGAAGGTCAGCTTGGCCCGGATTCGCCCCCCAAACCACCACCTCGGCGGGCATGCCTGCTCTCACCTTCCGTAGGGCTACGTGAGTCCCGCTGACGCAATCCCGGTCCCGAAAAATATACCTGCCCTGTGAACAGCGGGATGAAGGGCCCGCATCGCCACGGGATGCAAATTTTTTCGGTTGGGAATCCCTGAGGACTCACTGATACTTGGCCCCACAACAGGCGCGGCGAAGCCCCCTGTTATCCCCCGCAATCCACCATATTTAGTATTTGATTCAGGAACTCGCACTAGTTCTTGACGGGCGCAACGGAGAGTCCTAGCTTTCGGTCCGTTCGGCGCGAGTGAGTTTGCGTCCCGCCGGCACTCCCCCAAAGGGTCTCGCAAATCGGCACTCCGCCAGCCAGCCAAAGGCTGCGGAATGAGGGCTTGTCTGCCCTCGAAAGGCGGACTCTTCGGGCGCCAGAACGGGCCGGCAACAGGTTCGGATGGCATCGGTAGACGTTGTGACAGTGGGGCGTTGAACGCATGTCGCGCACATCCCCTTGGGGGCGGATGGGTGTGGACGTGCCGGCGGGATGATCGATGCAACGCATCGAGATCGCGTCGGGAAAAACAGGGCCGGATCCACCGGCTGAACTGCGGTGCCCAAGGCCGAATGGCCCGAAGGAGCCGCGAAATGAAATGTCGACCCGGCACGCCCTCAACGAGGGGCGGGGCCGGTCAAAATAGGACGGGGCAAGACGATGCGGATTGAGCGGCGCCACACCACGGCAGGACAGTCACCTTATGCGGGAATCGAATTCCGCCTGACCACGTCGGAGATTCGCAATCCCGACGGCTCGGTCGTGTTCAAGCTCGACAATGTCGAGGTGCCCTCCGAGTGGTCGCAGGTCGCCTCCGACGTGCTGGCCCAGAAGTATTTTCGCAAAGCCGGCGTTGCCGCGCGCCTGAAGAAGGTCGAGGAGGAATCCGTCCCCTCTTTCCTGTGGCGCTCCGTGCCCGACACCGACGCCCTCGCCGCGCTGCCCGAGAAAGAGCGCTATGTCAGCGAGCTCAGCGCAAAGCAGGTGTTCGACCGCCTCGCCGGCTGCTGGACCTATTGGGGCTGGAAGGGCGGCTACTTCAGCTCGGACGAAGACGCGCAGGCCTTCTATGACGAGCTCCGCTACATGCTCGCCATGCAGATGGTGGCGCCGAACTCGCCGCAATGGTTCAACACCGGCCTGCACTGGGCCTATGGCATCGACGGCCCCGGCCAGGGCCACTATTACGTCGACCCATTCACCGGCAAGCTGACCAAGTCCAAGTCGGCCTACGAGCATCCGCAGCCGCACGCCTGCTTCATCCAGGGCGTCGGTGACGACCTCGTCAACGAAGGCGGCATCATGGACCTCTGGGTCCGCGAGGCGCGCCTGTTCAAATACGGCTCCGGCACCGGCTCCAACTTCTCGCGCCTGCGCGGCGAAGGCGAAAAGCTCTCCGGCGGCGGCCGCTCGTCCGGCCTGATGAGCTTCCTCAAGATCGGCGACCGCGCTGCGGGCGCGATCAAGTCGGGCGGCACCACGCGCCGCGCCGCCAAGATGGTCGTCGTCGACGTCGATCACCCCGATATCGAGACCTATATCGACTGGAAGGTGAAGGAGGAGCAGAAGGTCGCCGCCCTCGTCACCGGATCCAAGATCAACCAGAAGCACTTGAAAGCCGTGCTGAAGGCCTGCGTGAACTGCGAAGGCTCGGGCGACGATTGCTTCGATCCCGAGAAGAACCCTGCCCTGCGCCGCGAGATCAAGCTCGCCCGCCGCAGCCTCGTGCCCGACAACTACATCAAGCGCGTCATCCAGTTCGCCAAGCAGGGCTACAAGGACATCCAGTTCGACACCTACGACACCGACTGGGATAGTGAAGCCTATCTCACCGTCTCCGGCCAGAACTCCAACAACTCGGTCTCGCTGAAGGACGACTTCCTGCGCGCGGTCGAGACCGACGGCGACTGGAATCTGACGGCTCGCACCTCCAAGAAGGTGACGAAAACGCTGAAGGCGCGCGACCTCTGGGAGAAGATCGGCTACGCCGCCTGGGCCTCGGCCGATCCGGGCCTGCACTTCAACACCACGATGAACGACTGGCACACCTGCAAGGCGTCCGGCGACATCCGCGCGTCCAACCCGTGCTCGGAATACATGTTCCTGGACGACACGGCCTGCAACCTCGCCTCCGCGAACCTGCTGACGTTCTACAACACCACGACCAAGCGCTTCGACGTCGAGGGCTATGAGCACCTGTGCCGGCTCTGGACCATCGTGCTCGAAATCTCCGTGATGATGGCGCAGTTCCCGTCGAAGGCGATCGCCGAGCTCTCCTACGAGTTCCGCACGCTCGGCCTCGGCTACGCCAATATCGGCGGCCTGCTGATGACCATGGGCCTGCCCTATGACTCTAAGGAAGGCCGCGCGCTCTGCGGCGCGCTGACCGCGGTCATGACAGGCATCACCTACAAGACCTCGGCCGAGATCGCGGCCGAGCTCGGCACCTTCCCCGGCTACAAGAAGAACGCGGCGCACATGCTGCGCGTGATCCGCAACCACCGCCGCGCCGCGCATGGCCAGGCGAGCGGCTATGAAGCGCTCAGCGTCAACCCGGTGCCGCTCGACGTCGTCTCCTGCCCGCAGGCCGACCTCGTCAGCCATGCGCAGGCGGCCTGGGACGCGGCGCTCGAGCTCGGCGAGAAGCACGGCTATCGCAACGCCCAGACAACGGTGATCGCGCCCACCGGCACGATCGGCCTCGTCATGGATTGCGACACCACCGGCATCGAGCCCGACTTCGCGCTGGTGAAATTCAAGAAGCTCGCCGGCGGCGGCTACTTCAAGATCATCAACCGCGCGGTCCCCGCTGCGCTGCGCGCGCTCGGCTATCGCGAGAGCGAGATCGCGGAGATCGAGGCCTATGCCGTCGGCCATGGCTCGCTGGCGAATGCCCCCGGCATCAACGTCACCACGCTGAAGGCCAAGGGTTTTACCGATGAGGCGATCGCCAAGGTCGAGAAGGCCCTGCCGACCGCTTTCGACATCAAGTTCGCCTTCAACAAGTGGACCTTTGGCGAAGACTTCATCCGCGACCAGCTCGGCATCGGCGCCGAGGCGATCGCAGCCCCCGGCTTCGACCTGCTCCAGGCCGTCGGCTTCACCAAGCGCGAGATCGAAGCCGCCAACGTCCACATCTGCGGCGCGATGACGGTGGAAGGTGCTCCGCACCTCAAGGCCGAACATTATGCCGTGTTCGACTGCGCCAATCCCTGCGGCAAGATCGGCAAGCGCTATCTGTCGGTCGAGAGCCACATCCGCATGATGGCGGCGGCGCAGCCCTTCATCTCAGGCGCGATCTCCAAGACCATCAACATGCCGAACGACGCCACGGTGGAGGACTGCAAGTCCGCCTACATGCTGTCGTGGAAGCTCGCGCTGAAGGCCAACGCCCTCTATCGCGACGGCTCAAAACTCTCGCAGCCGCTCAACTCGCAGCTCATCAGCGATGATGAGGACGAGGACGATGCGGTCGAGCAGCTCTTCGAGAAGCCCATGGCCGCGCGCGCGACCCAGGTCTCGGAGAAGATCGTCGAGAAGCTGGTCGAGCGCATCGTCGTGATGCGCGAGCGCGAGAAGATGCCTGACCGACGCAAGGGCTACACCCAAAAGGCGGTCGTCGGCGGCCACAAGGTATACTTGCGCACCGGCGAGTATGACGATGGCCGTCTCGGTGAGATCTTCATCGACATGCACAAGGAAGGTGCGGCGCTGCGCTCCTTCATCAACAACTTCGCCATCGCGGTGTCGCTCGGCCTGCAATACGGCGTGCCGCTGGACGAATATGTCGACGCCTTCACCTTCACCCGCTTCGAGCCGGCGGGCCCCGTGCAGGGCAACGACAGCATCAAGTACGCGACCTCGATCCTCGACTACGTCTTCCGCGAGCTCGCGGTGAGCTATCTCTCTCGTTTCGACCTCGCCCACGTCGATCCCAACGAGACGGGTTTTGACGCACTCGGCAAGGGCGTCGAGGAAGGCAAGGAGCCGGACGAGGACGGCGGCCACCACGCGACCAAGCTGGTGTCGCGCGGCCTCACCCGCTCGCGCACGGACAACCTCGTCGTGATGCGCGGCGGCTCGGCCGCAGTCTCGCAAGGCAACGACAGCGCCCCCGCCGGCGGCAGCAAGGTCACTGCGCTCGCCGCGCACGGCACGTCGGCCCGCGCCGGCGACGCCATCGAAGGCGCCGTCGCCCTGAAGCAGGAAGTCCAGCACGATCTGTCTCCGACGGAGAAGCTCGAGCAGCTGCAGTGGAGCAAGGCCGGCACCGCCGCCACCGCCGCCCCCACCAAGGCCGAGCGTCGCGCCGAAGCCAAGGCCAAGGGCTATGAAGGCGAGATGTGCTCGGAGTGCGGCAACTTCACGCTGGTGCGGAATGGGACGTGTATGAAGTGCGATACGTGTGGCAGCACGACGGGGTGTAGCTAAACGCTTCTCGCATTAAGCGAGCGAGCACTACGGGCGGTGGTGCGACTCGCACCGCCCGTAGACTGAAAGGAACAAAAAGAGCACGGTCGGCATTCTTGTAACGAGTTAGTTCAAATGCCTAATGTAAAGAATTCGATTTCAGGTCCGCGTCGCCCCAACAGAGTACGTCCTCAAGTCCAAGCGCAGCATGTCGACTACGCCCTACACACGTTGGGGTGGGCCTCATTTCAGGATCTATGCGCGTCAATCTTTGAAGTAGTCTTCGATCGCGCCGTATCTGTCTACTCTAAGACGCATGATGGGGGCCGCGACGGCTCCTTTAAGGGTTTAGTCAGCCGCCCTCAAAGTAGCAGGAACAGTTGCGATTCCACGCTCCAAACAAAACATGTCAGCCGAGTCGACGCGTCGCTCACCTTAGCTGGCCTGACGCCAGAGCTGAAAAAAATAAAGAGGTTAGTCAAGCAAGGGCGGGCGACCGGCCACGTTTTAATGACGAATGCGGTCATCACAGCTACCGAAGCCGAGAAAATCGAGCGCGCTATTATTAAGGAAGGTGTGCAGGAAGCATGCGTCTTGGGACGCGACTGGATAAACAAGAAAATACACGAGCATCCCAAAATTCGCGCAACAGTTCCACGTCTATATGGCTTAGCTGGGCCGTACTATGACATGTTCAAGTGCAATTCTTGTGGAGAGGAGCTTGAAGTAAACAAAGGCGATCCTCCACAAAACTACGCCGGCTACGAAGACGCATAGGTTGGCGGCTCGTAGGACTTCCCGGCCAGAGGCAAGGACGAACTACGGTGATAGCCCATAGGTGGGTGTAGCGGAGAGCGATACCCGTCAATTTCAGCTACACAACGATGGGTTTCGCAAGAGCTCAACCCATTCTACCAGCGGAGTTTGCCTTTGCGGCCGCCCCCTTCCCTCCTAAACTCCCAACCTCATCGGCATGGGTTCCGACGGGCCCGGTAGAAGCGGAGTAGAAGTCATGCCCAAACCGGAAAGCTTCCCGATCGAGAAGATCTTCGTTCCCACGAAGCAGAAGAAAGCTGTCAAGCCCGAGATCGTCGGGGAGATCGCCGAAAGTATTCTGGAGATCGGACAACAGGCCCCGATTTCCGTTCGGCTCGACGGAGACCGCCTCGTTCTGGTCGAGGGACTGCATCGGTTAGAGGCCTGCAAGGCGCTCGGCGAGACGACCATTATCGGCGTTCTGGTCCCGCCCGAGCTCACTCAACACAAGCCCCTGCTGTCGGAACGACCCGAAGTCGAGGCAGAGCGCATCAAGATGGCGCGATTGAAACAGTTGCGCTTGGAAAAGGAAGCCGCAGAGGCATCGACGGCTGCCTTGAGGGGCGCTGGCGCAACGGAAGCGCAGCGCACCCGTCCGACGAAAGGCGTGCGCGACAATCCGAAGGCATCACCCGGCCGGACTGCGAAATCGACACCGAAAACATTGTCGGACTGGATCACGCAGCAAAAGAGCAGCGGGGGCCGCTACTGATCGTCGGCGCCAGAATTTCGGTGCCAGCGCGCGACGGCAATCCCGCAGCTTTCTGGATCAGCGGCTTTTTGGCCGGATGCATCAAAATGCAGCGGCAAAATCTCACCACATGGCCGCCACGCAAGCGACAGCCCACAATCGCGATTTCAGCGCAAACGCGGCGGAGGCTCGCGGCTTCATCGATATTCAGGAGCCATTTGCAATGTTGAGTGCGGCGGACAACAAGCCAACGGGAAAATCCGGCCGGCGCGGCGGGAAGAAGAAGGCCGGACAACGGACCGGGGCCGGCGGGCAACGCGCAACTGCGGCGCATCAATTGCCGGATGCCTCGGCGGAGACCAGGCAAGAGACAGAACAAGAGCCGAGCCGACAGATCAGTGCGGAGGTACCTTCGGCTGCAGCCTTGCCGGACGAGACTTCCGGGATGGAGATCGCTGCAAGCCCGCCCGTCGCACCGGTCGAACCGTTCCAGGCCAGCACGCAGGCGATCGCCGACGCCTATAGCGGCTACATCAAGACGTCGCTTGAGCGAGCCTGGAACTTCCTGGGAAAGCTCGCGATGGCGCGTTCACCCCTCGAGGCGTTTGAGCTTCAGATGGAGTACGCGAAACAGGCGTGCGAGTCGTTTGTCGCCGAATCCCAGAAGATCGCCGAGTTGCATGAACAATTGACCAGACAAAGGGTCATGCATTTCGAGGGGTTCGTGGCCAGGCTCACCCAGACCACGCTCGAAATCCGCGCGATGCGTCACTAACGGCAGCTGCGCATTGCGGGTCCGGAAGCCCCTGGGATGAGCAGTATCCTTGCGAAACCCATCACTCGTTGATGGGCTTCGCTCCGCTCGACATCCTACCTGCTCCGTCCGGCCGGCCGTTATGTCCAGTCAGTGCATGGACTTAACTCAAGGACCGCCTGGAGTTCAATACCCTGACTTCGAGCCGGTGGTCGGCCTCGTGCTCGCGCCGGTGGTCTGACCTGGAGCGTAGCTCGACGCGCCGGGACTGGTGCTCTTCGAGGCCCTCACGTGGCGCATCGCGTGATGCTTCTTCTTATGCCCGGGAGCGTAGCTGGAAGCGCCCGGCTCGCCCTTCTGGGAACCCATTTGCTGCATCTCCTGACCTGGCGCCTTGCTCGATACACCCTGAGCAAACACGGCTGGCGCTGCAGCCATGACAACGGCAGCAGCGAGCGCGATGATCCTTGCCTTCATGTTGTCCTCCTCTGACAAGCCCCCCAAGAAAACGGAATGAGCCAGCGCCCGTTCCCCTCGGCGAACGTTCATGGCGAGAACAGCGCTGCTCAACTGGTCCTTTCGCCGCCGCAACGCAATGAATGGGCTTTTTCGAAACAGCTCATGCCGCAAGGCAAAACCGATCACGACTGTTCGATCAGCATCGGTGAGCCGAGCTCCTCGAAGCGAAAGAGCTGAAACACCCGCTGGCCATTGAAGTCGAGCACTCTCAAATCATCGGTCTCGTGCAGGTTGCTTTCAACCGCCTGAAAGTGCCCACCGTAGCGCTCCCTGGCGAGCGACAAGGGAACCTCGAACGCGACAAACTTGCCGATACCTTTTTGCCTGAGCACCCCAAGAAGTTTCAGGTCGTTCAGGGACTCATGCGAGGTGAGAACAAGCAGCGGACCGCTCGCCGTAAGCAGCAAAAGCGATTTCATCGGATCCTCCTTTGCACCCTACCTGATCTTCGCCAGGCACTCCTTCAGGCGCTCCAGCTCCGTACGAACCTGTGCCTCCATGGCGTCTTGCAATGCGAGGATGCCCCTGCTGGACAATTCTGCAGAGGCCTTTCTGTCCAGATTCTGCTTCCAATCCCGGATGCCTTGCTTCGTGGCCCGTTGGGCCTCCGACGTCGTCTTGGCGTATTCCTTCATGCAGGCGTCGGCCATTGAGCATGTCTGGCACTCCTGGGCGGCGGCCGGACTTGAAAGGAGCAGGGCGAGTATCGCCGTAGGGATCCTCATTGCGATTCCTCCCGCGACAGCATAGCACGTCGCAGGGATGCCTGGGGAAGCAGCCCCCGGCTGTTTCAGCGCCGGAAGATTCAAAGCGATCGCGCGACAGCGCGATGTCGCGCATCGTGTGCCGGGCCCGCCATAATTTCTCCTTTGCGCACGCGTTGTGTCTGATAGCGGCGAGACCTATCCTTCCAGCGATCGGACTGCCTCCCATTGACCCCCGACCGGATGGAGAGCGCATCGATGCCTGACACGAACGACCATAAACCTGATACCGGCAAGACCGATGACGCCAAGCCTGATACCGCCAAGACTGATAACGCCAAGCCTGATACCGCCAAGCCTGACACCGCCAAGCCGGATGCGGCGCGCGGCGACGGTGGGCTGGCGCGGGCCTACGACCGGATCAAGAGCGCAGAAGAAGAGCTTGCGCGGTTGGACCGGCTGGTTTCCGGAATGGAACGCAACAGCGAAGCTCCGCGGGCCTCGCACGCAAGCGCCGCCGCGACGGCAGCCGCCACTTCCGGAAACAAGGCGGCGGCGGCTGATGCCAAGCCTCTAAACACCAAGCCTCTAAACACCAAGCCTCGCGATCAGGGCCTGAAGGGAGACAGGGCCATGATGCGCGCTTTGGCTATTCTCGTGCTGGCGATTGGCCTGCTCGGTGCCGCCGTCGCTTCGCAATACGGCGACGAGGCCATATCGATCGGCAAGTCGATCATGGCGCACTGGGCTCCGCCGGCCGCGAGCAGCTCGCCGCAAGCGTCCGCGGCGGAAAGCCCGGCGCAGCCGGCGACGGTGCTGCTGGCGGCTGCGGATGAGCCGAGTCCGGTGCCTGCGCTCCCGGGGCCCAAGGACACGGAAAGCGCTCCGAAGTCTGCCGCCACGGTGGCCGAGCCGTCATCGTCCGAGCTCGCGCAATCGCTCAAGGCCATCACGAGCGAGCTTGCGAACATCACCGGCAAACTCGAGCAGCTGAAGAGCCGCGGCGAACAGGCCCTGCGCGACCAGGCCGACACCATCGAGCAGCTCAAGGCCGCACAGGCGAAGGATGCGGCGGACAATGCGCGCCTCGCCGCCCAGGTCCAGGCGCTGCAAACGCAACTGAGTGCGTCATCGGCGTCATCCGCCTCTGCAGGCGCCAAGCCCGTCGTGCGCAGCGTCGTGAGCAACGATGCGGCTGCGCGCGCCCGGGCGCACGTACCAGACGCCGCGCCACGGCGGCCCAGGCCGCCGCCGCGAGGCCCCTGGATGCCGCCGCCCTATATGGCCGACCCTTATTACGGCGATCCGGATTGGTGAGCCCGCAAGGCGCCGGCTTGCTTCTCGCACGCGCGATCGGGTTTGACGCCTGACGAGCTGCGGCTTCGGCTCGCCCTCGATGGACGGCGTTAGTCGCGCAAGTCTACCGTCCAGCCGAGCGAAGGTCTTCTGCGACGCCGTCAAATGCGTTCTGCACGGCGACAGCCTCCGCCCCACCCTGCTCCGCATCCGACGTTTGCTGACGCTTGCCGACGCCAAAAATATCCTGCACCAGCCCGAGCTTCCCCAGCCCCAGAATAATCAAGCCATTAATATCGACCTCGTACCACGCATGCGACAGATACGCATCCCGCGGAAACCGGTGATGGTTGTTGTGCAGCCCTTCGCCGAACGTCAGCAGCGTCGTCACCAGCTCGTTTGTCGTGCCGTCGTTGGTCTCGAAGCGGCGGTAGCCGTAGCGGCCGTCGCTGTGGCAGACCGAGTTCACCAGTGAGGTGGCCATGGTCATGAGGTAGCTGCGGAACAGGCCGGAGAACAGGATGCAGCCGATCATCGTGTGCACGCCGCCAAAGGCGTAGCCGATGGCGGGGGGAATGATCAGCGCCGACAGCGCGTACCAGTACCAGCGCGTCCTGGTGAAGAACATCGCGATCGGATCGGCCAGGATGTCCTTGGCGTAATAGGTAGCATCTGTGGTCTCGCGGTCCCACACCCAGCCGCCCTGCGCATGCGACATGCCCTTGGCGAAGCTGGTGTAGGGGTTGCCGGCGCCGTCGTAATAGGGGCTGTGGACGTCGCCGGGCCTGTCGGAGTGAAGATGGTGCCGCCGGTGGTTGCTCACCCATTTCAGGATCGAGCCCTGCACCGCCATGGTCGCGAGCGCGGCGAAGATCGTCCGCATCACCGGACCGCAGCGAAAGCTGCGGTGCACGAAGTAGCGATGCATGAAGCCGATCCCGATCGTGGACAGCACGAAGGTGCCGGCGAAGACGGAAAGCTCCACCCGGCCGATGCCTTGCCAGAAGGCCCAGACCAGCGCCGCGACCGAACCGCCGATCATGATGGCGAAGGAGATGTAGGAATCGCGAAACTTGGCGTCGACCACCGGGCCTTCGGTGAGCACGCCCGGGGGCATTTTCCGCTCCGAAAGCTGCTCGGACGCCACGCTCTCAACCACGGTCATTTCAGCCGATCCATTCCCGCAAAATGCACTCTTCTGCGGTGCAGCGTACAGCCGAGGGTTGTTTTGAGCAAGGACCGGGGCGACGACCGCGGAGCTGCGGCCTTGAGGGCGTAACCCACCTCTTTCGTGTCTCGGGTGATAAACAATGATGGGTTACGCTGGCGGACTTGGCGCAGCCGCGAGCTAACCCACCTACTGACCCGATGTATCTCGACCGCAATGCCACCGGCGTTCGCGCCTGCGCCGGCGACAGCGGCTTGCCGCGGATGACCGCGGTTAGCAAACGAGCGTAGATCCTATGGGTGACGGTGGTCAGAGGTAAGTTGAGTTGACGACCACCAACTCACCCGTAGGATCTACGAACGAGCTACGCTCTATGTCCGCCTCACGGCATCTCGCTCATCGTCACCTTGGCGGCGATCCCGGTCAGCTCGGGCTCTTGCGGCACAAGCTCCTCATCGGAGGATGGGCCGAAAGAGACCTCAGTCATTCTGCGCTTGACCTGTTCGCAGGTCTTGCGCACGTCCTCGGTGAACAGCGCGCATTCTTCGATGCGCTTGAAGATCTTCCGTCCCTCTTCACGATACCCCGCCGCCGTTTCTCGCATGAAGGCGATCGCATCATGAACCTGGGCCGTCAGCGCCTCGCATTTTTGCGCGGCGTCGATCAACTCGGTGCCCATGGCCTCGATCTCTTTTGCAGCGGACTCATAGTCGCGAATGACCGCCTCTGCACTGAGTGCGCCGACGCGCGACACACCCGCTGTGTGCTCGACGTAATCAGGTAGAGCAATTGAAGTAATAGGGCTTCCCGAACGGACCGACGCAATGTCCGCCTCGAGTTGGACCAAGTTCACACCGTCCCGTCTGCGCAATTGTTCGACACTTGCCATCACTGATCCTCTCAATACGCGCCCAGAACCCCAAGCAGCATTGGGTTTATTACGGGGATAAGTGTCGTTCTACTCCGATGTATTGTTGACAGTCGCAGCTTTGCCATTTTTTCCCAATCGCGGACGGCACACGCAGAGATAATGGCTTATCGGAGTTCAACTTCCCCGTGTCACGTTTGGTGAAGACGGTAATTACGCAAGAACTCGGCCTCTAAATCAGTCCGTATGAATGGTTGAGCGA
This sequence comes from Bradyrhizobium sp. STM 3561, assembly GCF_045571455.1. NCBI lineage: Bacteria > Pseudomonadati > Pseudomonadota > Alphaproteobacteria > Hyphomicrobiales > Nitrobacteraceae > Bradyrhizobium > Bradyrhizobium sp. STM 3561. The sequence continues at coordinate 2,565,251 of NZ_CP120695.1, read as the reverse complement.
GCCTGGCCCGGATCGAAGCGTGGCAAATCGAGGGCTGTGCCGCACGCGCAGGGCCTCTATCGGCGCTTTGCGCCGACAGCAAGCTACTCGGTTTGACGTGTGGCGTCGGTCGATCACCACATGCCGCAGCCGTGAAGGTTACTCACCACCAATACGGCCACCGCCATCCCTCATAGCGAACGTACGACGGCACTAGCGGCGGACCATAGGGATCGACCCGGTCGTCTTCGGGGCGATAACGATATCGTGGAACAATATTGTAATCCCACGGCGTCGGCCGGAGCACCGGCGCCGTGACGATCAGCCGCTGCTGCGGCTCACGAACGACGACAGCCTTCCGCGTCCGGGCTTCAGCGCCTGATATTCCAAGGCTGCCCAGCACCAGCGCCGTTCCGATCGCACACGCGATGGTCTTATTCATGCGTTGGTCTCCTTCGCCAAGAGAGTGCAACAGGGGTGCAAAGCAAGGCAAGCGAATTCGCGCTGGATATCGCATGAATGCCCGTTGTCGGCCTTCGCACCCTCTCCAACGTCATTGCGAGGAGCTCGCGACAAAATCGCGTAGCAATTTTGCGCTGATGCGACGAAGCAATCCAGACTGTCGCGGCGGAAAGCACACTGGATTGCTTCGCCTTGCTCGCAATGACGGAGAGTCTGACAGCGAGCGTGCGAGGACTCACGCCGCGCCGACGTCTTCAGGCGCCGCGCCGGCCACGAGCCCGTCGAGACCGACCATCAACAAATCCGCGATGTGCATCAGCTTGTAGAGCGGAATGTCCGCCTCGCCCTGCTCGGCTTGCGCCAGGAAGCCGGGCGTGACGCCGATGTGCTCGGCGAGCTGCGCCTCGGTGTAGCCGCGGGTCTCGCGCGCTGCCTTGACGCGCGCGCCGATGCCGAGCCGGTGCCGGGCCTGCTCCTCCACCGTCATCATCACCGCCTGCTCGTCCGCGCTCGCATAACCGTCCGCGAACGCGCTGCCGATCAGCCGGGCCTTGCGCCAGGCGACGCGGCAGTCCTTGCGCAGGCCGCTTGAGAAGATCAGCGTGAACTGCTCGGCGACCCAGAGCGACGAGTTGAGCTCCAGGCGCGCGCCGGTGCCGGAGACATCGCGGATCGTGCAGGGCACGCTGACCGTGCTGCCGCTGCCGTTGTCGAACTCGACGATGCCGGTCCTCAGCGTGTGGTGCCTGATTGCGGCGCGATGATCGCTCATGACAGCTCCCGTGGACTTGCGGCGGCGTAAGAACACATCCGACGCATAATCGGGGCGAGGATACCGCAGAATTTTGGCCTAACCGCTAAGCTTCCAATCGACAGCGAAAGCCATGGTAAAGGAATTGCTTCCGCGCGACCTTATCGGCGAAGAGCGCGTAGCCCGAATGCAGCGAAAGCGAAATCCGGGACCGGCGTTTGCGTCGTTGCACGATCGCCCCGGATTGCGCTGCGCTGGTCACTCGCGCGCGCGGCGCAGGGCCTCTTCCAATTTCCTTCTCTGCTTGTCCCATCTTCCCTGCTCGGCCTCGGCGCGCTCGTCGAGCGCGGCGCGCTCGGATTCGATCTTCTCCGCCCGCGCTGCGTGCTCCCGCCTTGCCTCGTCGAGCGCGGCCTCGGCTGCGGCGACGGCCTGCTGCCGCCGCGCGCGCTCCCTGGCGCGGGCGGCCTCCTCCTTGCGACGCTCGGCCTCGCGCCGCCGCTCCTCCTTCTCGAATGCCGCCGCGGCCTTGCGCGCGGCCTGATCGTCGATCTTGCGGGATGTTTTCTTTGCGGTCTTGGCCGGACGCTTGGACCTGCGTCTGGGCTTGCCCTCGCCCTCGCCGAGATCGGCCGGCAGCTCCGCGCTCTCGGTGAACGGGCCGTCAGAGCCGACCGGGCGCCTGAGCACGACCCCCGGCTTCGCCATCGTCGCCGCGACGATGTCGGGGTCGTCGGTCTCCTTGGCGACGCCCTGATGGAACAGATTGGAGCTGGCGCCCCAGGCCTGAAGCGCCGCCTTCATCGAGGGTGCGGCGATCGCCTGATCGTAGAAGCCGAGCGAGGTCTGGTAGGTCTTCAGTTTCTTTGGCATGTCGCTCCGATTGTAGCTTGCTGTCCGCCAGCGATCGTAGCCCGAATTACGAATCCCCAAGCAATGCGTCATATCCCTGTGCGCTGAACGCCAGCAGACAGAATCCATGCCCGAACGGATCGGCCAGCATCGCGATCCGCCCATAGGGCGTATCGCGCGGGGGCACCTCCAGGATCGCACCCGCGCCGAGCGCACGCGCGAGGGCAGCGTCGACATCGTCGACGACGACGTCGATATGAACGGGCGTCCAGTGCCGCTCGTAGCGGCGGCGGTCGCCGCCGGCGCCGATTGTGCCGGCCTGCTTGGTCAAGAGATAGACCGGCGCCGGCCAGCCGAGCAGCTCGACGAAATCGGCGCCGAAGCGGCGGCCGACCGTCAGGCCGAAGGCTTCGGTGTAGAACGTCGTGGCTTTGCCTACGTCCGGGACATCGATGTTGAGGAGGAAGCTCATTGGCGGGCTCGTCGCAAGTTGCGAAGCGAGCGTAGCCCGTATGGAGCGTCAGCGTAATCCGGGTTGGTGCCGCACCTCCGGGCCCGAATTACGCTGACGCTACATTCGGGTGACGCGCAAAGCTCCTCGCCAACGGACGAGCGCCTCATGGCATCATGCCACTGTTTTGCCCGACCGGAGCAAACGTTAATTCGGTATCGCCGAAATCGACAACCATTCGATTCTGTGGGCGATCATCCACGGCATCCTGGGTTGGCTGTACGTGATCTTCGTCGCGCTGTTTCGGTGACATCGCACCGGCAGGCGAGGCCGGCCCGCGCCGTTCGCAGCTTTTCCTTGCTTTCCCGGTCCCGGCCTCTACGGTCGCGCCGCGAACGAACCGCGAGACGAGACCATTCATGTCCGACACGATGAAATGCCCGGCCTGCAACTCCGAGCACGCCTACCAGGACCGCGGTCTCTGGGTCTGCCCGGAATGCGGCCATGAATGGAGCGGCGAGGCGGAAGCGGCCGCAGACACGGCGCAGGATGCGGGCGTGCGCGATGCCAACGGCAATGTGCTCGCCGACGGTGACAGCGTCATCGTGATCAAGGATCTCAAGATCAAGGGCTCGTCCTCGGTCGTCAAAGGAGGCACCAAGGTGCGCAACATCCGCCTGCAGGATGCCAGCGACGGCCACAACATCGCCTGCAAGATCGACGGCATCGGTGCGATGAATCTGAAATCGGAGTTCGTGAGGAAGGCGTAGCTCGCGCTGGCGCGTCCCCGCTACGACGCCCGCTTCTCACGGCGGCGGGTGCGCGCCGAAGGCTTGGCACGCTGCCGAAGATCGTTCAGAAAAATTCCCCGCGCGGCGCGCGGGCGACGTGGAAATGGAAGAACCAAAGTGAAGCAGTGGATTCCGCCTCTCCGCGGAACCCACCTGCCTTTTTGCGATATCAGCTTAGCGGGCCGCGCCCCTGGTGACATCGGCGGTCTTCACCTTGCGCGGGCTCAGCACCTTCGCCTGATGGACCGAGACGACCGTGCTGGGCGCCGCGACCTTCTGCTCGACATGCGCAGCACCGAGCACGCGCACCTGCAGCGGGGAGACCGGGAAGCCGTTGGCCTCATAGGTCGGCAGCTCGGCGGCGACGGCGGCCGTTCCGCCCGCGATCGTCAGGATGGCGGCGGCGATCGACAAAATCTTCTTGTTCATTGATGGTGCTCCAAAGGTGAGAGTCGGAGCATATTTAGGCGCGTTTTGCTGCAGCGCGACATACATTGCTGCATCGCAACAGCGCGCCCGACGCATGACGATATGCCTAATGCCTACAAGGCCTTGGACGAATCACACCGGCTGCGACATGGCGCTTCCACGGGCGGTGCTCAGCCACCGAGCACATTGCCCCAGCCATCGAAGAGGTAAGTCTTCCAGGCCACGGTTCCATCCGTGCCGCGCCGACTGGCACGCCGGTAGTCGTCTGCCTGATCGGCGGTCCAGGTGATGATCGTGTCCGAAAGGCGATCGTGGAGGATGGCGGGCTCGGTGGGATCGAAGTTGTCCATGGGACGAAGCGAGGAATGTGTCATGGCGCCTCCAACGCTCCAGCCGCCGCAAAGTTTCGGCAGCGCAGCGAAGCAAAAGGGACGCTGCGCGTTCTGGATACGAAAGAGAGAATAGAGATCCCTTACTTCAACGCCATCGCCAGCGATTGCAGCCTTGCGACCAGATTGGTGCCGAGAGCGTAGATGATCTCGACGATGGCGAGCGCGATTCCAGCTGCGATCAGCACCACAACTACCGGAGATTGCAGACCGACGGAACTGCACGGCCACAATCCAAGATTGCGTAAATGCAATCGCTGCAAGTTGACGACAATGCTGCATTTGCAGTCGATTTCGCGCCGATGCGTTGCTGGAACCATGATGGAACCCGCGTTGCACCTCGGCAACACCCGTCTCGAAAAGCCTGCATCCGCCGATTTGCGCCATTGCGCCGCCACCCCGGAGCCCGAACAATCGACGCGCTGCGTGCCTTTCCGTGCAAGACTGTTTTCGTCAAGACTGTTTTCGTCAAGACTGTTTGCATCATGACTGTTCGGACAGGATGGTTCGAACAGAACCGTTCGGAGGCAGGGATCATGAACGATCGGCGGTCTCTTCTGGTGGCACTGTCGTGTCCCTCGGCCGTTCTCGCGGGCTGGCTGGCGTTGTCTCTCTCCGCCCATGTCCCCGCCCTCATCGAGAACAGCGGCGCCAATGCGGCTGCCGTCCCGCACGTCAAGGACTTCGGCCGCCTCGACCTCGCCGACGTGCCGCACGCTGCGACGATCGAGGACGGCATCGCCCTGACCGCCGACATCGCCGCCGTCGCTGCGGCGCCTGCCCCGGCAGCGACAGCGCCGACAACGCCCGAGGAGCCCGCCTTCGCCGTCGAGCTCGCTTCGGCCGACCCTGTGCTGATCCTGCCGACGGAGGCAGCGCCCGCGCCGCAGACTTCGCCTCAACCGGAGCCCATCGCCAGCGCGGCTGCCCCTGCGCCGGAGCCCGTCAAGCTCGCATCCGCCGATCCCACCGAGATCGTGACGACGGACGCACTGTCCCCCGCCGCGGTTGCGAGTGGCCCCGTCGCGCCTGCCAGCAACGTGTCGCCGTCTGCCGACACCGTCACCGTGCTCGACGAATGCTTCGTCATCGATGCCTGTATCGACCGCTACCTCTGGACGCTCTATCAGCGCACCCCGAAAGAGGACACGATCAAGGTTCAGGAGCGGCGCGCCGTCACCATCAAGCGCAGGGGCAAGACCGTCACGGTGATGCGCAGCTTCACGAAGCTGGTCGATCAGGACTTCGGCTGGAAAGATCCGAAGGCGGCCGAGCGCGCCGGCATGTCGATGATGGACTACGTCATCGGCGGCATGGACAAGAGCTTCAAGCAGAAGCTGTTCCGCACACTGCTCGCAGCCGAAGCCGCCGGCCTGTCGCCGGGCATCACCAGCGCATTTCGCGACGATTACCGCCAGTCGATCGCGAGCGGCCTGAAGGCCGCCTCCGACCGCTCCTATCACGGCGGCAGCAGCCGTGGCGGCTACGGCCACGGCATGGCGGCTGACATCGTCAGCACCCAAGGCAATGACCGCGCGCAGCGCTGGGTCTCGACCGAGATCCTGTGGAAGTGGGTCGACGCCAACGGCAAGGCGTTCGGCATCGGTCGCCCCTATCTCGACCGCGATCCGCCGCATGTCGGCCCGATCGACGGCCAGGAATACATCTCGAAGCGTGGCACCGCCGATCGCAAGGACGTTGCAAGCGCCAAGCCGAAGAAGCTGCGGGCCGTGGCCAGCGCCAAGCCGCCAAAGGCCCACGCCGCGCGCGAGCAGAAGAGCTCGGCCAAACCGCAGAAATCGGCGCAATCCGCGACCAAGCGCGCAACCTGACCGGCTACGGCTTGCGCGGCGTTCTCGGCAACGGCACGAGCCGCATCTCGGCCGAGCCGGCTTCCTGCGTGCGCACCAGCACCGCAAAGATCGTGTCGACCGCAAGCCGTACGGCGGACTCCATCGCTTCGCCCTTGGCCAGATGCGCCGCAATCAGCCCGGTGAGGAGGTCACCGGTGCCGTAGGGACGGATCGGCAGGCGCAGTGTTGCAAAGCGCGACAATCGCTCGCCGGCGCACAGGATCGTCTCGACCCGCCCCGCCGCCGTGTCAGCGAGGGTGCAGCCGGTGGCGACGACGTCGGTACAGCCTGCCCCTGCCAGTACCGCGCACGCCGCGCTGAGGCCTTGGGCATCGGCAATCGTCACTCCCGAGAGCAGCTCGAGCTCGAACTGGTTCGGTGTCGTGAGGTTCGCCGCCGGCAGCAGCCGGTGCCGGACAACGTCCAAAATGCCGTCCGCGACATAGACGCGGCCGTCATCGCCGATCACGGGATCGCAGAGATAGACGAGCTTCGCATTGCGCGTGCGCGCCCGCTCGACGAAATCGGCGATCACGGCGGCATTGCCGGGCGAGCCGAGATAGCCGGTTACGAGCACGGCCGCCTCGTCGACGAGACCGCGCTCCTCCACGCCCTTCAGGAGATCCGCGACGAGCTCGGTCTCCAGCACCCGGCCGCGCAGGCTCGGATAGCGCGGATGGTTGGACAGCAGCGTCGTCGGCACCGCCGCAACGTTCACGCCCTCCGCCTGAATGGCGTAGGCAGCCGCGCTGTTGCCGACATGGCCGTGGACCACCTGGCTCTGAATGGAGATGACGAGCATGAGATAGGTCCGTAGAGTCAAACGTTGAGTGTGGCAAGAGCAGCAGGCCCGCGGTCTCGCGCTTCAGCGGCGTGCAAGCTCATCGAGATAGGCGCAGAACATATCGGCCAGGCCGTCTGCTCATCAACTCTGGAGACTTCGAATGGCCACCCCGACCATCGCATCGCTTGCGCCGCTGCTGGATCGCCTGTTCGGCGAAGCCGAGGCTGCAAGCGACGCAACGGAAGCCGCTGTTGCGGATCTGTCCGACGCAGACCGGGACCGGATGATGCGGAGCAAGACCGAATATCGCGATCTCTATGGACGCCTGAAGGAGGCACCGCTCGCGGTCTCGCGCGAGACCGGAGCGCTGCTCTACATGCTGGCGCCCGCATCATGTCGCAGGTTCGTCACTGACACATGATATGGGCTCGGGCTCATGACCTCCGCCTTCAATGCCTACGCAGCTCTCGCCCTTGCCATCGTGTTCGAGGTCACAGCGTCGGCGTTGCTGCAGCAGTCCGCGCAATTCACCCGTCCCTGGCCGACGCTGGCGATGGTGCTGTTCTACGCCGCCTCGTTCTACGCGCTGTCGGTGGCGATCCGGGTCATCCCGTTGAGCATCGCCTATGCGATCTGGGGCGGAGTCGGCATCATCCTGACCGCCACCGTTTCGTTCGTGCTGTTCCGCCAGATACTGGACGCTGCAGCCTTCGTCGGCATCGCGCTGATCGTATCAGGGGTCGTGATCATCAACCTGTTCTCGGAGACCACGATGCGTTGATGCCGGAACACCCCGGCGTTATTGGCCATGCACCGGCTTGGGCGGACGCGGCGCCGAACGGGGCGCCTTTGCACCGGGCTTGCCCGAACCCCGGGGCGGCGGCTCATCAACCGACTCGAGATAGGCGGCAAGTGCCTTGGCCGAGTCGGAGCTGGTTGCGTAATGATCCCTCAGGAACCAGGACAGCGTCAGGCTGAAGCGGCCCTTGGCAAGGCCGCGTGGGCTGCGGTGGCAGGTCGCGCAGCCTTCAGCGAAGATCTTCGCGGGCGATTTGCCGGCGTCGAGATTTTGCGCGGCGGCGGCCGTCACCGTCAGCACTGCGGCTGCAAGAATCATCAAGAGCGCGGTCAAGTCGCGTCCCGGTCGAAACAGCGACGTCAAATGTGGTCCCCCTCGCCCGTCGTGCGATCACGCAGCCGACGGCTGATCGAATTCGGGCGGCGCGTAGGCCTTGCCGTCCTGGTCGGTGATGACGACCCGCCAGCCCTCGCTCGCCCACACTTTCGCCTTCGCCACGATGAGCAGCCGGCTCTCGCGGGCGAAACTGTACTTCTCGTTGTCGCGTTCTGCGACCATCTTGTAGGCCAATTCGCATCCCCTTGCGTCGCCCTGCACCCGGCCTCCTCGTGGCAGCGGGCTTTGGCGGCAATTCGCCGGGAGCGTGGCAATTTGATGCCATCCGCAGGCGGTATGGCCGGCCCCGTACCATCGGCAACGGAGCCGATCCTGCTGTTCGGATCGGTGCTAAAGCATGATCCGGAAAAGTGCGAAGCGGTTTTCCGGAAAGATCATGCGTAAACAACAAGCTAAAGCGCGATGACGATTCATCCAAATCTCATCGCGCTTTAGCCTTCCCTGGAAAGCCCGGCCCTCGCGCCGGGCTTTCTGCTTTGGCGGGCCGCTCAAGTTCCGTGCGCGTACAATTTAAGAAAGTTCTTCGCGGGCAGATTTCATCGATCGTAATATGTCTACCCAAAGCTGCAGTCATCCACTCGGGGCAGCGGGGCACCGGAGGATGATGATGAGACAGAGCCAAGCGGAGACGCGCCGTCAGCAAAATGTCGCAAAGCGGTCGATGACCAAGGAGGCCAAGCAGCTGGCCGGCCTGATCGCCGGACTGCGCAAATCTCTCGAAGCGATCCACAAGGAACGGGCGAGCGCGAAGCTCACCGGCGCCGAGATGGGTTTGCTCGACGAGCGTCGCAACAATCTGCTGCTCACCATTGCAGCCCTCGATGACCGCCTCTCGGCGGTGCAGGGCCTGATCAATCTCGGCCGTCCCCATATTATCCGCGTGCACTAAAGCGCGATGAGATTTGGATGAATCGTCATCGCGCTTTAGCTTGTTGTTTACGCATGATCTTTCCGGAAAACCGCTTCGCACTTTTCCGGATCATGCTTTAGTGCTTCTGGTGACCGTCGCCGGGACCGCCGGCCGGGGCGCCACCCGCACGTGGCGCGGCATTGACGTGCGGAGCGCCACCGCCGCCGGGATGCGGCATGGCAGGCGCGGTCGCGCGCGGTGCCGGCATCTGCGCGCGCGCATTCATCGGCGCACCATGACTCACATTCGGCGGCGCCACGTGCGGCGTCGCGGGCCGTGCGGCAGGTGCAGCCGACACGCGCGGCGCTTCATGCGCACGCGCCATCGGCTGGGCACGGACGGCGGCGCGGCTTGCAGCTTGCTCGTGCATCATGCGCGCCTGTGCATCGCGCGGATTGCGGCTCTGCACATTGGCCCGCTCATGCGCGATGCGCTCGCTACGGCCGACGCGCGTCCGGTCGGCCGTCACTGCAGCGTCGCGTTTCGTGATCGCCGCATCACGCTTCGTGATCGCAGCGTCGCCCCTTCCGATCGCAGCGTCGCGCCTTGCGATCGCAGCGTCGCGCCTTGCGATCGCGGCGTCGCGGGTGGCAATCGCGGCATCGTGCCGTGAGGTCGTAGCGTCACGCCCCGAGATCGCGGCGGCACCCTTGCCACGCACGCCTTCACGTTCCAGCGCGATTGCCGCGTCACGCGTCGCTGCACGACCGATACGGGCTGCGCCCGGGTCGACCGTCATCCGCGTCGCAAAGCGCTCGTGCGAGATCCAGTAATTATTCCAGTAAGCGTGGCGGCGGTACCAGGGGCGTCCCGCATAATAGCTCGACCAGTACGAGGTCAGCACGAAGGGCACGACTGGCACGTCGATCTCGTCGACATAGTCGGGGAGATAGACGTAGTGATTGCGGTAGAGATATTCGAGATATTGCGAGGATACCCAGCCGCGATCGTCGGAGAAGCTCACGTCGCACCAGGCATTGCCGCGCAGGCAGCCATGGATGTTGACGCGGGCGCCGCCGGGGATGCGATCGACCAGGGGAAAGCCCGCGCCCGGCCCGGCACGCAGACCGGTCGAGACGGTGACGATGCCCGGCGCGGCCAGTGCGGCCGTCGGGGCGAGCAGCAATGCAGCAAACAGAACGCTTCTGAGTCTCATGGCATGTTCCTCCTCTGCGAGACGGAACGCGCAAGCGAAACGGGCGTTCCGCCTGTCATCACTGCATCCGCCGAAAGATTGAGAACACGCCGCGCGCGGAGTTCAATATTCATCCGCCGTTCATCGACACCGCGAGCGTAGCAATTCCAGCGTCAGTTCACCGGCAGCATGAAGGCGTCGAAGTACGAGGCGAGCCCTGCAAAGTCGTCGAGCGGCAGCACGCTGGCGACATACTGGTCGGGCCGGACCACGACCATGCAGCCGGCTTTTCGATCGATGCCGCGCATTGCGAAGACGTCTTGGCCGCCCTTGAGGTCCGGAGAAAACATCTTCTCGTAGTCGATCAGACCATAGCGGCCCTTGCGCGGGAGCAGCATTGGCGGCATCGCCGCGACGGCAAGCTCACGATGATCCTGCTGGAAGACGGCACGCAGGTCGATCACGCTGTCGATGTCTGCGCCAACAGGCGTGTATCGCCGCATCGGCGATTCCCGGGATTCGGCAAGGAAGTTGCACAAGCCACTAATGGCCGAGCCGGCAGCCGCAGGATTCTCGGCAGGCGAAAACGCGTAGATGCGGAATCGGCCATCGGCCTGCGCCGCGTGGCCGAGATGCACCGGCTTGGCGTCCGCCACACGGATCACCGGCGCAGAATGGAAGCGCTTGCCGATGACGAGGCCTTCCGCGAGATGCTGATGCGTGGCCGCGCCGGTGAGAACCGATGGACGGTAATGCGTCGCCGTCCCTGCCGTGTAGCGGCCGTGCCGGACGAAATAATCCTGTGTCTTCGCCGCATCGGCACCGCCGGCCTTCGCGGCGGAAGCGAGAATTCCCGCCCATTCGCGGTCGAAATCGATCAACTCCTTCGCGACCGCCTGGCGCTCCGCCGAATAGGAGTGCAGCAAGCTCGGCGCACATTGCTTGCGGAGCACGGCGGCGAGCTTCCAACCGAGATTGAAGGCATCCTGCATCGAGACATTCATGCCCTGCCCGGCCTTCGGGCTGTGGGTGTGGCAGGCATCGCCGGCGATGAAGATGCGCGGCAGGCGCGTATCGATCTCCGCCTCCGGCACATCGTCGAACTTGTCGGTCAGGCGCTGGCCGATCTCGTAGACCGACCACCAGGCGATTTCCTTCACCTCGAGCGAATGCGGCTTCAGGATCCGCTGCGCTTTCGCAATCACGTCGTCGGCAGTGATGTTGCGATTGGCGACGCGCTCGCCGACGTCGAGTTTTGCGAGCTCGACATAGATGCGGACCATGTAGCCGCCTTCGCGCGGAATGATCAGCAGGCTGCCGTCCTTGGCCGACTGGATCAGGGACTTGAAGCGGATATCAGGGAAATCCGTCACCGCCAGCACGTCCATCACGCCCCAGGCGTGGTTGGCGGAATCGCCCTGCAGCTCGCGCCCGATCGATTTGCGCACCGTGCTGCGTGCGCCGTCGCAGCCGACGACGTAGCGCGCCCTGATCGTCTCGACCTTCCCCTCGTTTCCAGCATCGACGCGTTCGAGCCGCACGATCACGGCATGATCGGCGGCATCAGCCGCCGGATCGACATGGAGATCAAGCACGCGCCGGCTGTAATATGGCGCGAGCTTCGCCGGCGATTTGCGCATGACGTCGAGAAAGCAGTCATGGACGCGCGCCTGGTTCAGGATGACGTGCGGGAATTCCGACAGCCCGTCCTCGACGTCCTGCACCCGGCCGCTGCGCGTGATCTTCTCCGGCGTCCGCTCATCCGGCTTCCAGAACGTCGTCTCGTTGACCCAATAGGCCTCCTTCAGCACACGTTCGCTGAAGCCATAGGCGTGGAACATCTCCATGGTGCGGCAGGCGATACCGTCGGCCTGCCCGACCAGCAGGCGCTCCGGCTTCTGCTCGACGATGCAGGTCTTGATGTCGGGGAATTGCGCAAGCTGAGCGGCGAGCGTCAGGCCGGCAGGCCCGCAGCCGACGATGAGAACGTCGACCTCGGCAGGCACGCTTCCCGCCGCCCCCGACGCCTGAACGCGCGCAGCGGGATCGGCGATTTCTGGGTCGCCCGGCTGAAATCCATTGAGATGGAATTGCATGAGCACCTCTCCCGCCAAATTCTGTTTGGATATTGATCAGTATGCTGACTATCAGTATACTTGTCAATGACCCTCACCCTCCGCGGAGACTTCGGTGAAAGACCACAACGACATGCCCGGGCATCTGGCGCGCCGCTTCCAGCAGATCGCGGTCGCGGTGTTCCTGGCCGAGGTCGAAGACGCCGGATTCGATCTCACGCCGGTGCAGTACGCCGCGCTCGCGACCATCAAGGCCAATCCGGGGCTGGACCAGGTAACGCTCGCAGGATTGATCGCCTACGATCGTACCACCATCACCGGCGTGATCGACCGCCTCGTCCAGAAGGGCCTCGCGGAGCGCCGCCCCTCCAGCCGCGACCGCCGCGCGCGGGAGCTTGAGATCACCGACGAAGGCCGGCGCACGCTGCGCAAGATCACGCCGGCCGTCGAATCCGCGCAGCGCATCATGCTGCGTGGTCTCAGCGCGAAGGAGAGCGAGGAGCTGATGCGGCTCTTGCGCAAGGCCATCGCCGCCGGCAATGAGCTCAGCCGCGCTCCGCTGCGCGATGCGCAGGTCTGATGCCGCACCCCGTCCGTAATTGTCGCAGCGCACGAAACCAGGAACTAACCTTCGGCTGCTAACGTCGGCCGCATTGGGCGCTTAACGCGCGATTAACTTTGGGGGGCGGAGTTTCGGATGTCCAGGTTCGTCGTTATTGCCGCAGCCATCGCGCTCTCGACCGGTCACGCGCTCGCCAACGGCCATGGCGGCGGCGATGCCCCGCCCCCGCCGAAACCCGAGGCGACGACGGCACCGGCGAAGGTGGTCCTGACCAAGCAGGGTCCCAAGCTCGTCGATCTCAAGGGCATGACGCTTTATTATTACGAGCGCGACACCACCGGAAAGACCTCGAACTGCAACGGCAAGTGCACCGAGAGCTGGGTGCCGCTGGCGGCGACGGCCGATGCCAAGGCTGTCGGCGACTTCACCGTGATCAGCCGCAACGACGGCACCAAGATGTGGGCGTACCGCTACCGCCCGCTCTACACCTCGCCCGCCGACAAGGCGCCGGGCGATGCCAACGGCAATGCCACGACGCTGCAATGGCGCATTGCCCGGCCTGAGTAGCAGCGCAGAAACAACCTGGCTCGAACGGCCGGTCGCGCAGCCTCACCCGCGCCAGCGCCCGCCCGTTTCGGCCTGCGCGCTCTGCCCTGGCGGCAGTACCACCACGGTAGAGCCCAGCTTCACCCGATCATAGAGATCGATCACGTCCTCGTTGCGCATCCGGATGCAGCCGGACGAGATCGCCTGCCCGATATATTCGGGCTGGTTGGTACCGTGGATGCGGTAGAGCGTGTCCTTGTTGCCGACATAGAGATAGATGCCCCGCGCGCCCAGCGGATTGGCAGGCCCCCCGGGAACGCGCGCCGGATAGGGGCCGAGTCGCGCCTGGATATCCGCTGTCGGAACCCAGTCGGGCCATTCCGCCAAGCGGCCGACGCGCGCGACGCCGGAAAACGCCATGGCTTCCTCACCGACCGCAACGCCGTAGCGGATCGCCTTGCCATCGGGCAGCACGTAATAGAGGTAACGCGCGTCGGTATCGACCAGGATCGTGCCCGGCTGCTCCTTGCGACGGTAGTCCACGATATGGCGGAGATATTGCTCGGGCACGTTCGCCTGCGCATAAGGCGTGTGCGCGAGCAACTGACGGTCGCGCGGCGTCATGCTCGCATCCGTCGATGGCGAAAGCGTCGCCTGCATGCAGCCGCCCAGCGGCAACATGGCTGCGACGAACAAAACGAGTAGAGATCTTGGCACCGCCGGCCCCCGGATAGCGGATAGCAGCGCCCCCAGCAGCCCCACATGCTGCCAAAATCGTGCTGAAAACAAGGCAGAATGGAACAATTGCGCGTGTTCGACAAACCGGGTTCCATCACCACAAACGGCGGAAGACTGTCGCATCATCTCCATTCCCTCGCCTTGCTTTGGTCAAACCCGGCTGGACTCGTTGCGGCATGGGGATCGGCATGGGCTCACCTCAGATCAGCCCCGCGCCAATGCGGACGACTTAAACCTCATCAACCGGGCTTCAAAGGAGCTGCGATGCTCGCGACGCTGAATGCCAAGCAAATCGTCGATGAGATCGTGAAGGACACGATCAAGGACAACGATCCGCATGACGCGCTTCAGATCTCTCCGGAGATCGTGCTGGCTTCGCGTCCAGCCAGCGTGCCCCCCGCGCTGGCGCCGGAGATCGCGCCGCGTCCGGAGCCCAAGTTTACTCCGGAGCCAAAGTTTACTCCGGAGCCAAAGTTTACTCCGGAGGCAAAGTTTACTCCGGAGCCGAAGTTCACTGTGGAGCCGCCGCGCGCGCCCGAGCCCACCATCAACGTCGTCTACGGAAAGCCCGCCGCGGCGCCGTCGGTCGACACGGCTGTCCGCGTCACCTCCAGTGATGGTCCGGTCAGGCCGAAGCGATCCTCGATCGGCAAGTGGCTGCGCCGTGCGTTCGTCACGTTCCTGCTTGCGGGCACCAGCGCGGTGGCCGCCATCGCCTGGGAGAAGCACGGCGACACGGCAAAGCAAATGCTCGCCGAATGGACGCCGGTATTGACGTCGGTGATGCCGTCTTCCATGCCGCTGATGTCTTCGACCCCGCAGACGACGCCCGTCGCGGCGGCGCAAGCTGCCCCGCCTGAAGCGCCAGCGGTAACCGAACAAGCGGCCGATCAAGCTGCGACCCCGCCTGCGACCCAGCTTGCCGCCGCGCCCGCAACAGCGCAGCCCGACACCTCGCAGTCGTTGCAGTCGCAGTCGTTGCAGTCAATGACGAACGATATCGCCGCGATGGCGCAGCAGATCGAGCAGCTCAAGGCCAACATCGCCGAGTTGAAGGCAGGACAGGAGCAGATGGCGCGTGAGATGGCGAAGCCGCCTGCGCCCAGGCCAGTGGCTGTTGAGACGAGGCCGGCCGATCCGCGCCCGCGCGCTGCTGCGCTCCCGCCGCAGCCTCCCGCGCCGCCGCTTCGCAAGCCCAAACCGGCTGTCAGGCCGGCCGTGACGCGGACCTACATGCCGGCCTATTCGCCCGCGCCGCCCGCGCCTCCACCGCCATCGCAGGCAGCCGCGGCCCCGCCGCCAGCGGCGCCCGTTGCGACGACGCAAGCCGTTGCCGATGACGACGGACCTGTCGTGCGTCCGCCGATGCCGCTGCGCTAGCAGCGGCAGACGACAGCACGACATCGCGCACGCTGTCCGAGTCGGTGTGATGCGTTGAGTCCGGGCGATTACGGAAGCGATGCCTCGTTCGTCTTCCGCTCAAGAGAAAAGGCCGTCGGGATCTATGCCGCCGGCCTTCTCTTGCAGCTGCCGGTTCCCGGAGCCCGGTTCTGCTGCAATTCCATGCCTTATGATCCCGCAGATATATTTAATAGAATCTTAACGAACCCGCACGCTGCACATCATTTCTGCGCCATAAGCCCAGAGATTGCGCGGCTAGTACATTCGGCAGATATCGACTCAGTGGTACCATCCGACATGCGTTGAGACTTGCGCTGAAGCTCAGATCGTCACACCGGGGGAAGTCGGATGCCCTACTACTCTTTCGATCTCGTGGTTGGTGAAGAGTTCAAGAACCAAGGTGGAATCATCCTCGAAGACATCGAGGTTGCCTCCGATCGGGCCGATCAATTGGCGTGCGAGCTGTCGCAGGTGAAGCCGGAGCTGCAGCAGAAGGGTTGCGCGGTGCGCGTCACCGATGGCGATCACAACGAGCTCTATCGCACGCCGCTCGATCCGGTACCGGCCTGGCAGCGCTAAGCTGAGCCTAAAGCATGATCCGGAAAAGTGCGAAGCGGTTTTCCGGAAAGATCATGCGTAAACAACAAGCTAAAGCGCGATGACGATTCATCCAAATCTCATCGAGCTTTAGTCCAGCGTCGACGGCTCGAACCAGTTCGTCAGCGACAATCCGCCATCGACGACGAAGGCTGCGCCGGTGACGTAAGCGGAAAGCTTGTTCGACAGCACCGTGAGCGCCATCGGCACGAGATCCTGGGCCTCGCCGAGACGCCCTAGCGGAATGTGCCGCGCCAGCGCGGGATCGGCAACGAAGCCACCGGCTGCGATCGCGCCGGGCACCAGCGCGTTGACGCGGATATCATGGCGGCCAAACGTCTTGGCCAGCTCCTTCACCAACATCCCCAGCCCCGCCTTCGCCGTCGAATAATGCGGCAGGTTGCGCGGGGTGCCCGCATGCAGCGAGATCAGAAACAGGAACGAGCCCGGCCGCTTCGCCGCGATCAGCCGTTTTGCGAGCTCGCGCGCCAGATGAAATCCGGCATCGAGATTGACGGCGTGCATCTCCTGCCATGTCCTGCGATCGACCGCGAGCGCATGATCGGCCTCCCGCCGCGGCGGCGAGGCGCTGTGGACGAAATGCGTGATCGCGCCCAGCGCGGCATGTGCGGCAGTCAACAGCTCATCGCAGGCCTCGAGCCTGGCGAGATCGCCGACCCAAGGCACGGCCAAATCGGGCCTCTCGCTCGCGCTGATCGCGGCACGCACCCGCTCCGCGTTCACATCCGCGAACATGGTGCGGACGCCCTCGCCGACCAAGCCTAGCGCGATCGCGCGGCCGATGCCGTTGCCCGCGCCGGTGACGAGCGCGGTGTCGTATGCGGGATCGAACGGCGTGCTGAACAGGCTCATGTTGCGCTCCGCGGCTGGGGAGCGCCAGGTTAGCCCACCGCCCGGACGGACGACAATCGCGCTCCGGCCCCATTGCCGAGCGGCGCGCCGGACGCTAGCCTCTCAAAAAACGGAGGAGGTTCCAGGGATGCGCGCCGGTTTTCTGATGACGGGCCTGTTGCTGCTGGCTGCGCCGGCGCTGGCGGCCGACGCGCCGCCGCGGTCGACCTATGTGACGATGGTCTTGCAGGCCTTCGCCGCCAAGGTCGAGTGTCCCAACACGGACCTCGTCTATCAGGACCTCGTGCAGAGGGCGCAGCAGATGCATCTGCCCGACGGCACCACCGAGAAGGTACGTAAGGCGATTGCCTGGATGCACACTGGCGGCAAGATGGGTGAGAAGCAGGACGATGATTTGATGGCCGAGGTCGCGGTCGCGACCCAGGCGACCGACATGGACCAGCGCCGCCTCGGCATGCCCGGCTGGTGCGAGGCCCAAAAGACCAACCTCGCCGGCCTGATCCGCAGCAAGGGCGGCTAGCCGGTTTCGCGGTGTTAAGCACGCCGCGACGGAACCTGCGCTACGGCCCAAAATCGTCACAATCCTCGAAAGCATGCGGCCTCCTGGAATTCGAACAGGAGGTCCTCATGCGGAGTATCCATTGCGTTTTCGCCGGCGCGATTGCGGCCGCCACGGTGCTGACTGCGCCCGCACTGGCGAGGAATTCCGATGCCCAGAAGGGCGAGGAAAAACCCACATCGTCGTCCTGCAGTGCCTATCAGCAGGCGCCGGACGGCACGTGGGAACCGCTCCCCTGCAAGGAGTCGGGCGAGCGTGCGCAGCCCCAGACACACAATCGCACTTCGTCGCAAGGCGCTGACCGCGGGGAGCGTTGAGCGTGACCGGGCGTCTGAATGTCAGCTCTGATGCGGGCCGCGCATGATCTTCATGGCGTCCACGATGTGACGCCACTCCTTGGCCTCCTCGGCCTCGCCGCGGCCCTCGCAGGCCTGGGCCTGCTCGGCGGCCTTCGCGATCGCAGCAAAACCGTGCTGCTCGAGCATCTGCCGGGCAACGGTATGGACCTGGACCTCGGACATCATGGGCGCTCTCCGGTCTGACCAACTGCGGTGCAACGCTCCCGCGGGTTGTTCACAACGATTGAAGCCCGGGGCGCGTTCCGTCCGATCGACGTGAGCCCGAAGACAAGGCGGCCACCATGCCCGGCGGACCACCTTCTCACCCACCCCATAACGGGGAATCTTCGGCCGCGTGCCCTACGCGACCGCCACCTTCTTGCGCTCGAAGTCGTTGGGCACCTCGATGTCGACCTCCAGGGTCGAGACCTCGTCGCCGCGCTCGAGCCGGACGATGACCTTGGTCGGGTCCAGCGTCACATGCTTGGACACGACGGCGAGAATTTCCTCGCGCAGCACACCGAGCAGATCGGGCTGGCCGCGCATTCCGCGTTCATGGGCAAGCAGGATCTGCAGCCGTTCGCGAGCGACGGGCGCCGAGGCCTTCTTGCCGCGGAGAAGTCGAAGCAGACCCATGCTCATGCAGCCCTCCGTCGCAGCAGACGATCCATCAGGCCTCTCCGCTCGGCAGGAACATGCATCGTCACGTTCTCGCCGCAGAGGCGCTTGGCCGCGTCCATGTAGGCCCGCGCCGGCGCGCCGTCCGCGTTGGACAGAGTCACCGGTGTGCCGACGTTGGAGGCCTTCAACACGTCCTGGCTCTCGGGGATGATGCCGAGCAAGGGCGTGGCCAGGATCTCGAGGATGTCGTCGATGGTCAGCATCTCGCCCCGCGCGGCGCGCGAGGGATCGTAGCGGGTTATGAGAATGTGCTTCTCGACCCGCTCGCCCTTCTCGGCCCGCACCGTCTTGGAATCGAGCATGCCGATGATGCGGTCGGAATCGCGCACCGAGGAGACTTCCGGATTGGTGACGATCACGGCCTCGTCCGCGAAGCGCATCGCCATGGACGCGCCGCGCTCGATGCCGGCCGGGCTGTCGCAGATCACCCAGTCGAAGCGGCTGCGCAACTCGGCGATGACCTTGCCGACGCCCTCTTCCGTCAGCGCGTCCTTGTCGCGGGTTTGCGAAGCCGGCAGCAGCCACAGATTCTCCAGCCGCTTGTCGCGGATCAGCGCCTGCGGCAGCTTTGCCACCCCCTGCACCACGTTGATGAGGTCGAACACCACGCGGCGTTCGGCGCCCATCACGAGGTCGAGGTTGCGCAAGCCGACGTCGAAATCGACGACGACCACCTTGTCGCCGCGCTGCGCGAGCGCCGCTCCCAGCGCGGCGGTCGTGGTAGTCTTGCCGACCCCGCCCTTGCCTGATGTCACGACCAGTACCTTACTCATCGCAAATGTCTCCTTTGCTGGTCAGTTCAGCGCTGTAATTCGCATGGTATTCCCCTGCAGCCAGGCCTGCGCCGGTTTGCCGCGCAGGGCCTCGTCGATGTCGTCGGCAGTCTGATAAAACCCATCGATCGCAAGCAGTTCGGCTTCGATCTTCTGGCAATAGATGCGCGCGCTGGTGTGTCCGTTCACGCCCGCCATGGCGCGGCCGCGCAGCGCGCCATAGACGTGGATCGAGCCGCCGGCGACGACTTCGGCGCCGGAGCCGACCGAGCCCAGAATGGTGACGTCGCCTTCCGGGAAGATCACGGTCTGGCCCGAGCGCACGGGGTTTTCGAGCAGCAGCGACGTCGGCTTGGTCTCGGCCTTCAGTTCGGCCTTCTTCGGCGCGCTCGGCTCGACCACGCAGCTGCGCCCACCAGTCAGCAGCGGCGGCATCATCGGTGTCAGCCTTCCCTCCTCCACGCCCTCGATGCCGAGCACGCGGATGTTGCGGTCCTGAAGGCTGGTGAGCAGATGGCCGATGCCGGCCTGGCTGAGGTCGACCGAGGACAGATCGATCACCACGGGCCGACCGGCGAAGAAGCCCGGCGAGCGCGCGATGGTGGCGTCGATCTCATGCAGCCAGTCCTGGACCGGAACCGTCGGCGTGAACACGAAAGCCACATAGGAGCGCCCTCGCAGGCGCACCATTTGACGTTGGACTTTAGCTGCAGCCTCCATCACGGCCGACTCGTTCCCTGTTATTGAATGGTTAACGATGCGGCGGATATGGTTAACGGCGGGTTAACTTTCCGTGGGATTACGTGGGGGAAGGATCGTGGCAGGTTGCGCGCTCCCATGTCCCGGACGCGCTGCAACGCGCAAGCGTTGCCGCGCAGAACCGGGGGTCATGCTCTCGGCGAGATGGGCCCCGGCTCTGCAGCGAATCGTCAAAGGGACGCTGCGCTGCGTCCGGGGCACGAGCGGAGAGCAAGGCACACACTTTCCAGATCGTCATTGCGAGCGCAGCGAAGCGCGGGGAGCCTCTGGATTTGCTTCGCTACGCTCGCAATGACGAGGACAGACGGTGAGCCCGCCCCCTACTTCTTCACCTTGCTCGCATCCATCTTGATGCTGGGATCGAGCATCTTGGTAGTGAATGCGGTGGTGACGTCGAACGGCTTCTCCATGCCGAGATAGGTCTGGACCAGTTCGTAGTCCTTCTTCATTCGCTCGCCGTCGATCCAGCCGAGACCCTTGGTGGTCGTGAACTCGTCGGTCATCAGGAATTTGATGCGCTCCCACTGCCGCTCCTGGTTCTCCTTGTCGAGACCGGAGACCTGGTCGAGCAGCGCCTTCAGGCACGGCGTGACGTCGGCAACGCACGCCGCGAAGGCCTTCTGCGTCACGCGCACGAAATCCTCGACGACCTTCGGATTCTTCTGAAGGTACGCGCCGTTGACGATCAGCGAATTGCCGTAAGGGTTGAGCCCGATGTCCTTCCAGTTGAGGTAGCCGAGATCGGGTCCGAACTCGATGACCTTCAGGTCGTGCTCGTTGTAGAAGTCGCTGATGATATCGACGGTGTGGCTCTTCAGCGCCGCGATCTTCGCGGTCGGTCCGACATTGACGAAGCCGACGGAGTCGGGCGCGAGCCCTGCCGCCTTGGCGAACGCCGGCCACATCACGCGCGAAGCATCGCCCGGCGGATTGCCGATCTTGTGGCCGGGGAAATCCTTCACGCCGTTCACGCCATAGCTCTTCAGCCAGTAGAAGGTCTGGCCGGTATTGGCATAGACGCTCATCACCGCGACCGCGTCGGCGCCCTTGCTCTTGGCCACCAGCATGGTGGCGAGATCGGCGACGCCGAACGGCGAGCCGCCGGAGCCGACCTTGGCGGCGGAGACGCCGGAGCCCTTGCCGGTCTCGATGGTGAGGTCGATGCCGGCCTTCTCGTACCAGCCCTGCGCCTTGGCGTAATAATAGGGCGAGTGATCGGCCGTCGGCGTCCAGTTCAGGATCAGATTGACGGCTTCTCCCGCATGCGCGGGCACCGCCGACGTACCGACTCCCAAGGCCAACATCAGGGCCGAGCCCGCCGCCTGCAAACGCTTCATCGCATCTCTCCTCGTTGCCGCGACCCGGCTTGTCGCTCTCCCCTTGTGAGGATACCAATGCAACAAGCCCGTCCTCAACTTGTCAACTGTTTGGTTGGAAATGCCCGCAAAACGATCTGGCGACACCGTGCCGCAGCGCCGCGACCCCGTCGCCACCCGCAAGAAACTGCTGACGGCGGCGCGCCAGGAATTCGCCCGGCACGGTCTTGCGGGCGCCCGCGTCGACGAGATTGCCGGGCGTGCCGGCGTCAACAAGCAGCTCGTCTACCACTATTTCGGCGACAAGGACGCGCTGTATCTGGCCGTGCTCGAATGGGTCTACGAGGACATCCGCGAGCAGGAGCGAAGGCTCAATCTCGAAGGCCTGCCGCCGGAGACGGCGATCCGCAAGCTGATCGAAGCGTCGTTCGACCACCTGGCGGCGAACCCTGATTTCATCGTGCTCTTGAACGACGAGAACCGCGGCGGCGCCCGCCACGTCCGCGGCTCGACCCGGCTGGAGGCGATGCACTCACCGCTCGTGAGAAGCGTTTCCCACATCCTCAACGAGGGGGTGCGCGCAGGCGTGTTCCGCAAGGGGATCGATCCCGTCCAGCTCTATATCTCGATTGCGGGGCTCAGCTATTTCTTCTTCTCCAACACGCCGACGCTGTCGGCGATCTTCGGCAAGGATCTGTCGAGCCGTGCCCAGCGGCGCGCCCGGCGCCGGCACGTCGCCGACCTCGTGCTGCAGTCGCTCCGGCCCTAATCAACCAACTGGTTGAAACTTTCTCGAAGGCCGGTTAGGCTTGCGACCTGCGGCATCGCTGCCGCGGCCAACAGGGAGCAGTCGGTGGCAGGAGACAGCGCACGCAGCTCGCGCAGCTTTGCGATCATCCTGATCGTGCATCTCGCCGTGCTCGTGCTGTGGCAGGTTGCGGTCGATGCCTTCCACGTGCCGAAATTCATCCTGCCCTCCCCGCTCGCGACGGTGCAGACGCTGGGGACGGCGAGCTACGCCTGGGGCGCCAACACGCTGGTGACGGCGATCGAGATCCTCGGCGGCTTTGCGCTCGGCGCATTCGTCGGCGTGGCGCTCGCCGTGATCTTCAGCTGGGCCCCGCTGCTGAGCCTCGTGCTGCTACCGCTGTTCGTCACGCTGAACATGATCCCGAAAGTCGCGCTCGGCCCGCTCTTCATCGTCTGGTTCTCCTACGGCATCGTGCCGAACATCCTGATCGCCTTCAGCATCTGCTTCTTCCCGATCCTGCTCACCACCGCGCGCGGCCTGCGCGAGGTCGAGCCTGATCTGCTCGATCTCGTCAAATCGCTGCGCGGCTCGCGCTGGACGCTGTTCCGCAAGATCCAGCTGCCGGGATCGCTGCCCTACGTGTTCTCCGGCATGAAGGTCGGCGCCATCCTGGCGGTCGCCGGCGCCATCGTCGGCGAGTTCATCGCCTCCGAGCGCGGGCTCGGCTACCTCATGATCCAGGTGCAGTCCTCGCTCGACACGCCCGCGATGGTGATGGCCGTCGTGCTGCTGACGCTGCTCGGCGTCGCTCTCTATGGCCTGGTGCTGGCCCTCGAACGCATGTTCGTGGTCGGTGACGCAAGACAGACCTGACAACGGCAGAATTAAGACCCGGGACAAATCCATGCTGCTCACACGCCACACGCTGCCGAAGACCATCCCCGATGTCGCTGCGCTCGACGAGCTCTTGTGCCGGCCGACGCAGGCGCTGATCGACGACCTCGAGAAGGTCGAGGGCGACATCATGGTCCTCGGCGTCGCCGGCAAGATGGGGCCGACGCTGGCGGGGCTCGCGAAAGCCGCCGCGCCGGACCGCCGCGTCATCGGCGTCGCGCGCTTCAGCGACCCGAGCGTGAAGGATTGGCTGCATGCGCGTGGCGTCGAGACCATCAATTGCGACCTGATGGACGAGCGCGCAATTCAAGCGCTGCCCAAAGCGGCGAACATCGTCTTCATGGCGGGACGCAAGTTCGGCGCCGAGGGCGATCTGTCGCTGACCTGGGCGATGAACGCGCATGTGCCGGCGCTGGTCGCGCAGGCCTTCCCGTCCTCGCGCATCGTGGCGTTCTCGACCGGCTGCATCTATCCCTTCGTGCCGGTCGACGGCAAAGGCTCGACCGAGGAGATGGCGCCGAACCCGCCCGGCGAATACGCCCAATCCTGCGTCGGCCGCGAGCGCATGTTCGAATATTTCTCGCGCAAGTTCGGCACGCCGGGTCGCCTGTTCCGCCTCAATTACGCGATCGACATGCGTTACGGCGTGCTGCACGATATCGCGTCGAAAGTGCTCAATGGTTCGCCAATCGACGTCAGCCTCGGCCATGTCAATTTCATCTGGCAGGGCGATGCATCGGCGCAGGCGCTGCGCTGCCTCGCCCATTGCACCACGCCGACCTCACCGCTCAATGTCAGCGGCCACGAGATTTTCGCGGTGCGCGATCTCGCCCAGAAATTTGGCGCCAGGTTCGGCCGCGCGCCTGTGCTGACGGGCAAGGAAGAGCCGACGGCGTGGCTGACCGACACGTCGAAGGCAGTTGAGCTGTTCGGCCTGCCGGTGGTCGACACCGAGCAGCTGATCGCCTGGACCGCGGATTGGGTCTCTCGGGCCATGCCGAGCCTCGGCAAGCCCACCAAATACGAGGTGCGCGATGGACGCTACTGACGGGCCGCCCGTCCTCAAGCTCGGCGTGCAGGACGCGATCGCAGGGCTGGCGCTCTCGACGGAAGCGCACTGGAATCAGACCGAAGAGGACTGGCGCATCTTCCTGCGCGAGGGCATCGTGTTCGGCATCCGCGACCGAGCGCGACTGGTCGCGACCGCAGCCCTCCTGCCCTATTCCGGCAACAACGCCTGGATCAGCATGGTGCTGGTATCAGGCACGCACCGCCGCCGCGGCCTTGCAACGCGTCTGGTCGATGCCTGCCTGGAAACGGCGCGCAAGAATGGACTGACGAGCTGGCTCGATGCGACGCCCGACGGCGCCGCCGTCTACGGACCGCTCGGATTTACGCCGACCCTGCAATTGCGCCGTTTGAAGCTGGAGAAATCCGCGCAGACCACCGAGGCGGCCCCATCGGCCGCAACGCTCGAGGCGCTTTGTACCCGCGACCGGCGCGCCACCGGCTTCGACCGCACTGCTCTGCTGACCGCTTTCACACAGCGCGCTGGGTCACGCATCGTCGCAGCAAGCGGATGCATTGCGTTGGTCCGCGACGGCAGAACCGCGCGCCATATCGGCCCGTTATTCGCCGATCATGCCACCGAGGCGCTGGCGCTGGTTCGCGCGATTGCAGGATCCGAAAACGGCCCACTTCTGCTCGATGCCGTCGCGTCACAAGCTGCGTTCCTGGAGGGATTGACGAGGTCCGGCTGGACCATCGAGCGGCCGTTCCAGCGCATGCGGTTCGGCCCCGCCACCATCGCGGCCGAAGAAACGCCATTCGCCGTCGCCGGCCCCGAATTCGGATAGGACATCATGCACCACAGCCAGATCAACAGCGACATCCGCAAGCTGATCGCCGAAGGCACCGTGCTGCCGGCACACCCCCTCGCGCTCACCGCCGAGCGCCGGCTCGACAAGACGCATCAGCGCGCGTTGACGCGCTATTACATCGACGCTGGCGCGGGCGGCCTCGCCGTCGGCGTGCACACGACGCAGTTCGCGATCCGCGACGTCGGTCTCTATCGTCCCGTGCTCGAGCTCGCAGCCGAGACCGCCGCGAGCTGGACCACCCGGCCGCTGGCGCTGGTCGCCGGCCTCGTCGGGTCAACCAGCCAGGCAACCACTGAGGCCCGCACCGCACGCGACATCGGCTATCATGCCGGCCTGCTCAGCCTTGCCGCGATGAAAAGCGCCTCCGAGGACGAGATCATCGCCCATTGCGCGGCCGTGGCCGCCGAGATTCCGCTGGTCGGCTTCTACCTCCAGCCGGCCGTCGGCGGCGTCATCCTGTCGAGCCGGTTCTGGCAACGCTTCGCCGCGATCGACAATGTCGTTGCGATCAAGATCGCACCGTTCAACCGCTATCGGACACTCGACGTGCTGCGCGGCGTGGCGGCCGCGGGCGCGCTCGACCGCGTCGCGCTCTACACCGGCAATGACGACCACATCCTGCTCGACCTGATGCTCCCGTTCGATCTCCGCGACAACGGCATCACCACGCGAACCTATTTCAAAGGCGGCCTGCTCGGCCACTGGTCCGTGTGGACCGCGACTGCCGTCAAGCAGTTCGAGCGCTGCAAGGCGGCGCGGCACAAGGACAGCGTGCCGGCCGACCTGCTGGCGCTCGATGCCCGCGTCACCGATTGCAACAGCGCCTTCTTCGACGTCGCCAACAATTTTCACGGCTGCATCGCCGGCTGCCACGAGGTGTTGCGGCGCCAGGGTCTGATGCAAGGCCTGTGGTGCCTCGATCCGAACGAGGCCCTCAGCCCCGGCCAGAAGGAGGAGATCGACCGCGTCACGCGCGAGCACGCGGACCTCAGCGACGATGCCTTCGTCGCCGCGAACTTGAACAAATGGCTGGCATGAGCTCAGACCCCTTCATCAGCCTGCAAGGCGTCCGCAAGGTCTATCGCTCTGGCGGCGCGGAGTTTCTCGCGGTGTCCGACGTCACGATGGACGTCGCTGAAGGTGAGCTGGTCTCGCTGGTCGGCCCCTCCGGCTGCGGCAAGACGACAGTGATGAAGATCCTTGCTGGCCTGCACGGCGCCGACGGCGGCACTGTCAGGATAGGCAATACCAACAGCCCGTTCGATCCGACCCGCGACATCGGCATGGTGTTCCAGCAGGCGCTGCTCTTGAAGTGGCGCACCATCCTGGAAAACGTGCTGCTGCCGGCCGAGATCGTCGGCCTGCCGATGAAGGCCGCGCGCGAGCGGGCGCGCGACCTGCTCAACCTCGTCGGGCTCGCCGGCTTTGAGCAGAAATATCCGCAGCAGCTGTCCGGCGGCATGCAGCAGCGCACCGCGATCGCGCGCGCCTTCATTCATGATCCAAAACTGATCCTGATGGACGAGCCGTTCGGGGCGCTGGATGCGCTGACGCGCGAGCAGATGAATCTGGAGATGCTGCGGATCTGGCGCGAGAGCGGCAAGACCATCATCTTCGTCACGCATTCGATCCAGGAAGCCGTCTTCCTGTCCTCGCATTGCGCCGTGCTGACGGCGGGACCTGCGAAGATGGCCGACTATTTCGCAATCGACCTGCCCTTCCCGCGCGACCTGCCGCTCAAGACCACGGACGCGTTTGGAGCGTATGCAAGGCGGATATATGCGAAGCTGGGACTGGGCGCGGCGTAGACGATAGTCCGGAGCCCGGGTGGAGTCCCGTAGGTTGGGCGAAGCGAAGCGTGCCCACCATGGCGAGTGAAGCAAGAAATGGTGGGCACGGCGCAAGGGCGCCTTTGCCCGCCCTTACGGGAGCGCGGCGCAATCGCGACACCGCGCCCGCATCGTCCGCTCAGCTCTTGTTGCGCATCTTGCTGAGCAGATAGTTGTCGTAAAAATTCTCCGCGATCTGCGTGTAGAACAGGAGCTCCTTCATATACGCGTCGTGGCTGTCCTTGGTCCGCTTGAACAGCTCGCTCTTGGCGGCGAGTTCGTTCAGATGGTCCTGGGTGGCGTTGTAGCAGGCCTCCAGCACCGGTTGCGGGAATGCCTTCAGCTCGGCGCCATTGGCGATCAGCCGCTTCAGCGCCGCCGGATTCACGCTGTCGTATTTTTCCAGCATCCAGGCGCCGGCCGCCGCGCCGGCCTGGTTGACGATCGCCTGATATTGCTTCGGCAGCGAGGCCCATTTCTCGTCATTGACGATCATGTGCAGCATGGCGCCGCCTTCCCACCAGCCGGGGAAATAGTAGTATTTGGCGACCTTCTGGAAGCCGAGTTTCTCGTCGTCATAAGGACCGACGAACTCGGCGGCATCAATCGAGCCCTTCTCGAGGGCCGGATACACGTCACCTCCCGCGATCTGCTGCGGAACGACGCCGAGCCTTGCCAGCACGTGGCCGCCCATGCCTGCGATGCGGAATTTGAGACCTTTGAGATCGTCGACGTTCTTGATCTCCTTGCGAAACCAGCCGCCCATCTGGGTGCCGGAATTGCCGCAGAGGATCGCGTGCGTCTTGAAGGGCTTGAGCGCCTCATTGGCGAGATCAGCGCCGCCGCCGAAATGCCACCAGGATTCCTGATGGCGATGGTTCATGCCGAACGGCACACCGGTGGCATAGGCCAGCGCCGGCTCCTTGCCGATGTAGAAATAAAGTGGCGTCTGCGCCATCTCCACCGAGGAGGTGCTGACCGCATCGAGCGCCTGAAGACCGGGAACGATTTCGCCGGCCGCAAAGGTCTGGATCTGGAATTTGTTGTCGGTGGCCTCAGCGACGTATTTCGCAAAGGTCTGCGCCGTGCCGTAGATGGTGTCCAGCGATTTCGGGAAGCTCGAGGTCAGGCGCCATTTGATCTCGGGCGCGCTCTGCGCGATGGCAGGTGCAGCAACCAGCGTCGCCGCGCCGGCGACCGCGCCACCCCGAAGGAATGTACGGCGTTTCATGATGGGGACTCTCCCTTGAAGCAAGTTTCGAACATATCGGCATTGCGGCGACGGTCTTCGCGGACCGTTTGCCCGTTCCTAGAGCGGAGTTCAAGATGCGCCCGAAAGGTCCGTAGCCCGGATTGCGCGAAGCGCTTCATCCAGGCTACAAGGCACTCACTTCAAAGCAATTTCGCGCTGACGAACAGCGCGCGCACGGCGTTGGTCGCCTGCACCGCCAGCATGGCGTTACCCGCAGCACCTTCCAGAGCCGCGATGGCGTCCTCGTGCAGCGAGCGAAATTCCATCCACTCGACCGATTTGAAGTTGGTGAGGAATTGATAGGCCTGACCGACGGTCGCGATCGCCAACGTGTCACCGTTCAACTTGATCTTGAACGTCGTGCGCAGCGGAGTTTCGGAACTTGATGGATCACTCATGAGCTGCTTCTGGACGAGGATGGCTTAACGAAGGGGAAACGGCAGCAACCCCGCCGTCACAGGCGAATATCAGGAATCGGTGCTCGCGCGCTGCGAAGCGGTCGCCGATCCGCGCAGGCTCGGCACCACGACCAGGCGGTTGAACTCGCCGTTGTCGTAGGCCTTGAGGAAGCGATCATAGTCTTTGATCGAGACACAGCCGTTGGAATCGCCGCGCGGCCCGAGCATGTAGTTGTGCGTGAGCAGACCGACGCGGCCGAGCGCGCTGGTGCCGTCGGTCGGTGTCATGCGCAGCGCCCGCACGCCGTGGAACAGCTTTTCGCGCGGCTTGAGGTCGTAGGTCGCCGGCGGGGTCGCGCCTACCATACGCTGGTCGACATGGTCGGGGTCGTCCATCAGCGCGCCCATGCCGGAATGAGCTTCCAGCGCCACGCCGCTCGGCAAGTACACCGCCTTGGCCGAGATGTCATAGACCGCCGTCCGCGAATCGTAGCCGAGGGCGGCAAGATCCGGCGCCTTGGCGAACAAGCCGTCGCTGGGAGTCAACGAGGCCAGCTTGATCTTGTCGGTGAATTTTTCGAAGAAGTTGCGGTTGTCGACCTTGGGGTTGGTCTCCGCATAGGCTTGGCTGGAGGCGATCTGGGCGGAGAAGTCCGCCTGGACCGGACGCGAGCGCGGCATCGGAATGACGTCGGCGCGCTGTTGCGAGGGCTTCGCCTCCTCGACCGCAGAGGAGTGGTCGTCCTCGGTCAGGATCGAGCGCCAGTCGTCGCCCTGGAGTCTCTGGGCGAGCATTGCCTTGGCGTCCCGCAGCTTGAGCTGGACCGCATTCGCTGCGGAGCGCTCCAGCGCCCGCAGGCCGAGCTCGCGGGGCGACGGGCTGCCGGCGGCCGACGCAAAACGGTCTTCGAACGAAGGGGAATTGGCCGGCGGCAAGGCGGCGGAGACCAGCGGAGTCGAATCGCCGATATCGGTGACCCACGCGGCGGTGCCAAGCGCCAGCGCGATCGCGGCCAGAGACAGCATAACCGTCTCGGCGCGCCCAATACGGCGGCGCGACAACAGCCTCTCGGCGTGTGCTGCGTCGGAAACCATCAGATCCCCAAATCGACCCCCGGGGGTACCCAACCCCCACCCGGAGACTCTATACCAGCTACCACATTGGGAGCCAAAAGTTAGGCATAATCGCGGCCGGCAAGCCCCCCTAAGGTATCCAATGACCGATCCCTTCGATCTCAACCGTTTTATCCGGGCCCAGGACCCGGTCTATCGCGACGTCCAGGGCGAGCTGGCCCGGGGCCGGAAGCAGACCCACTGGATGTGGTTCATCTTCCCGCAGGTCGCTGGCCTCGGCTTCAGCGCCATGTCGCAGCGCTACGCCATCGGGTCCCGCGCGGAGGCCGAGGCCTATCTCGCCCACCCCGTCCTCGGCGCGCGCCTGATCGAATGCACGAAGCTCGTTCTGGCGGTCGAGGGCCGGACCATCAATGCGATCCTCGGCGCGCCTGATGACGCGAAATTCCGCTCGTCGATGACGCTGTTCGGCGCGGTGTCCGGCGAGCCCGTCTTCGATCAGGCGATTGCCCGGTATTTCGCAGGCGAGCGCGATAGCGCCACGCTGGAGATCCTGTCGAAGCTCGACCACACGTCCGGCTGAGTTGACGGGATCGGCAGCGTAAACCCGCGATTAACACCGACTGCCTATTCTTTGGGCAAGATAATTCTCCTCCCGCACCAATGCCGGATTGCCCATGAAAATCGGTACGCTCCTGACCACCGCCATCGTCTCGCTGTCGACCGTGGGCGGCGGCCTCGCGGTTTATGTCGCCGTGACGAAGTACCAGACGATGGAGCGCATCTCCGAGGCGCAAGGCCGGCTCGCGATCGTCCGCGCCGTCAGCGACATCCCACGCTATCTCAATCCCGAACGCGGCTTTTCCACCAACATCCTCTACGGGCCTGCGACCATCGATCCCGCGCTGCTTGCCGAGCAGGACAAGCTGCGCAAGCAGACCGACGGCGCCCGCGACAAGATGAGCGCGCTGCGCAAGGAGCTGCCCGGCCCGTTCGATGACGGCACCACCATCGGCAGCAACATCGACGGCATCAATGCGAGGTTCACGGCACTGCGCGAGGCCATCGACAAGGCGCTCGCCGGGCCAGCCGAGGCGCGCAAGGACGCCGCCAAGAAGATCGTCGCCGACAACGCCGTGCTCAACAGCGGCGTGACCGCGCTGCTCAACGAGCAGGTCCGCCGCATGGCGATCCTGAACGGCGACGCCTACCGGCAGGCCAGCTACGCCAATACCGCCATGACATTGCGCGACGTCGGCGGCTTCAACTCCAGCCTGCACAAGAATCTCGTCGGAGGAAAGAAACCGGCGGCCGACGCCGAGAAGGCCGAGATCGGCCGCTCGCAGGGTCGCAACGATCAGCTCGTGATGGCGTTGCTGGAATTGCGCGGCAATCCGGCGACACCGGCCAACGTGGCCGCGGCGCTGGAGAAGTTCAATTCGATCTATGTCGAGGAGTTCGGCCGCGAGCTCAAGCTGGTGAAGGACGGCGCTGTCAGCGGCAAATACGAGCACGACATGGACACTTATTACGCCGCCACGCAGCGCGGCCTCGGCACCATCATCGAGGTCCGCGATGCCTTCTACGACAATGCCGAGCAGATCCTCGCCGCGGCTTTCTCGGCCGCGCGCACCAGCTTCACGATCGCACTCGCCGGCCTCCTCGCAGTGCTGATCGCGAGCGTCGGCCTCATCGTGATGGTTCGCCGCCGCGTCTGCGCGCCGATCGTGACCCTGACGAGGCGGATGTCACGGCTGGCCGATGGCGAGGTCGCGGAAGAGATCCCCGGCGCGGAACGTTCCGACGAGATCGGGGCGATGGCCGCGGCGGTCCAGGTGTTCAAGGACAACATCATCCGGGCCAACCGGCTCGCCGCCGAGAAGCAGGCCGAGAACGACGGCAAGATGCGCCGTGCCCAGGCGCTCGACGACCTCACCCGGGCTTTCGAGGCCAAGGTCACCGAGCTGGTCGGCGGCCTGTCCCGGGCCTCCGCGATCATGGAAAGCACCGCGCAGTCGATGACGTCGACGGCGGCGCAGACCAACAGCCAGGCCGCCGTGGTCGCCGCCGCCTCCGAGCAGACCTCGACCAACGTGCAGACCGTCGCCAGCGCCACCGAAGAGCTGACATCCTCGATCGCGGAGATTGGTCGTCGGGTCGCTCAAAGCACCGAGATCGCGGCCCGCGCCGTCGACAACGCCCGCCGCACCGGCGATACCGCCCGTGCCCTCGCCGAGGGCGCGCAGAAGATCGGCGACGTCGTCACGCTGATCCAGAGCATCGCCGAGCAGACCAACCTGCTCGCCCTGAACGCGACCATCGAAGCCGCCCGCGCCGGCGATGCCGGCCGCGGCTTTGCCGTAGTCGCCTCCGAAGTGAAGTCTCTGGCAGGCCAGACCGCCAAGGCCACGACCGAGATCTCCGAGCAGATCACCGCGATCCAGACCGCGAGCGACGAGACCGTGGCCGCGATCCGCAACGTCGCCGACGTCATCGCCGAGATCGACCAGATCGGCACCGCGATCGCCGCGGCGATCGAGGAACAGGGCTCGGCCACCAAGGAGATCGCCCGCAGCGTCCAGGAGGCCGCCCGCGGTACCCAGGAGGTCAACAGCAACATCTCCGGCGTGCAACGCGCCGCCGACGACACGGGAGCCGCCGCGAGAGAGGTGCTGGGCGCCGCCGAGCAGCTCTCGACGCAGTCGCGCGATCTCGCCGGCCAGTTCGACCGCTTCCTCGGCGAAGTCCGGGCTGCGTAAGAGCGCGGATTCGTAGCCGAGATGGAGCACCGCGCAATCCAGGACGGTGCCGTTGATGCACCGAGATCCCGGATTGCGCAGTGCGCTCCATCCGGGTTACGGCACCGTCTTCGCGAAGGACATCAATATCAATAAGGTGGTGCCTTGCGCGCCCGCTGTGCTTTCGCCGCCTCGATCCACCACAGCAAATCGTCGGCAAAGCGCGGGAACGAGCGCTCCAGGGCCTTGCCGCCGTCGCCGATCGGTTCGGCGTCGGCCGACAATGTCTGCGCGATCGGGCCGACACTGATGGTGCTCGACACCACCACCATGCCCATCTCCGAGAGCGTGCCGTGCCAGGCCGTCGCGGCGCGCGCGCCGGACAGTCGGCCGGCCGAATAGCTCACGATCGCGGCCGGACGCCAGAACCACTCCTCGAGGAAATGATCGGTGAGGTTCTTCAGGCCCGGCTGGATGCCCCAATTGTACTCGCCGGTGACGAAGACGAATCCGTCGGCGCCGCGGATCTGCCCCGCCAGCTTCTCCAGCTCAGCGGGCGCCGAGCCCTTCGGGTACTCCTTGTACATGCGGTCGAGCATCGGCAGGCCGATGGCCTTGGCGTCGATGAATTCGACCTCCTCACCGCGGCTGCGCAGCCGATTGATGACGAAATTCGCAAGGCGAATGCCCATGCGGTCGGAACGGTAGGAACCGTAGAGGACGAGAATGCGATTGCTCATGGCGGGACGGTAGCACGAAACCGGCGTCAGGCCCTACTCGATTTGTCGCACTATCGTCCGCGACCGCGCGCCAGCGTTTGCGACGGCGTCTCGCCGAACTGGTCGCGGTAGCTCCTGGAGAAATCGCTGAGATGCCAGAAGCCAAACGCCAGCGCGACCGCCTTGACGCTGTCGGCCCCGGCGAGCAGCCGCCGGCGCACCAGCCACAGCCGGCGCAGACGCAAGTAGCGGTGCAGGCTCATGCCGCGATAGCGGCGAACGACGTCGTGCATGGTGCGAACGGACAGGCCGAGCCGGCGCGCGATCTCGTCGCTGTAAATCGGCTGCGACAGGTCGTCGGAGAGCAGCGCGCGAATATCCTGAAACATCCTGAAATTCCGTGCGTCGTTGGGCCTCAGGGTCCAGCGGGCCGACACGACGCTTTCGAAGACCTCGTCGACGGCTCCGAGCAGGGACTCCTTCATCGCCGCGCCCTTCGACAAGAGCTCCGGTGCCTCGACCGCGCCGGACGCCTCGGCCAGCACCTCGCGAACCACGCTGCGCAGCCGGTGCAAGCCGGCCCCGGAGATTTCAAAAATCTTGAAACTCGAGAGCGTCTGCGGCCAGCCACGATCCCTCACCTCCGGCCTGAAAACCACCGAGGCGATTTGCCTCTGCACCTCCTCGATGGTGGTGTAGGCCGCGCCGCCGCTGCCAATGACCACGACCGGTCGTGCACATCGCGAGCCGTTGAAGCGAATGGGTACGTTGAGGTCGTCCATCGTGAAGCCGATCGCCGTGCAATTCGCGACGAGCTGTGCGTCAACCACCCGCGGAAACGCGCGGGTCAAATTCACGTCGCAGCCGGGTAAAAGGATCGTCTGCTCGGCCGAAATCTTCGGCACAAGAGGCGTGAATTCGAAATTCAACCCGCGTATGGCGTTTCGAAATTCGTCGGCATCTGAAAAGCGAAATGTCTTGAGTGCCACCCCGGGCACGTCATCAATGCTGTTCATAGCAATAAGAAAACGCAGCGTCGTGTTTGATGTGCGTCCGGCCGCGTGCCGCTTCCCCCCGTTTTCCGTTGTACCGAAAAATCAAACTGTGCTGGTCAATTGAAGATGAGTCCAAATTGAAAAGACAGGCCGGGACATCATGTCCCGCCAAATTTCGATAGCATTTCCCGAAAATCGGCGGTGCATTAATACCTCCAGCATTTAATTCTCAAAATTAAAAATTAACGGATTTAAGGCGCAATAACAGACGTTGTACAAGGCAAATTTTTTCAATTCAGGCTCCTGCCATGATGGCAAATCCGCCTGCCGATATTTTGGTCGAGTTAGAAGACGCAGTCGCAACGTGTCCGCTGGACCGCTGCACTCGCATCCTCTCCGGGATCTTGCAGCTGCTCACCAGCAGCCGCGAGCGGCCTCAGGAATTGCTCGCCGACGTGGCCGACGGCGTTCTGCTGCGATTAACGGAGCGGGTTGAGGCAAGTGCGCTGATCGATCTCAGCATGATACTCGCGGAGCTCAAGGTGGCTCCGCCGAAGACCGTTCGACGCCTTGCCTCACACCACGATCCGGAGGTGGCGTGCCCTGTCTTGCTCAGATCGCAGTCACTGTCCGCTGCCGATCTCAAGTCGATCGCTGCCGCGACCGGCGAACGGCAGCAATGTGCGATCGCCGCCCGCGCGCCTATCGATCCAAAGGTGATCGAGACGCTGATCGAGCGCGGCGCCCGCAGCGTCTGTATTACGCTGATCGGCAATACGGAGGCACGCTTCTCTGATGCCGCCTACGTTGCGCTCGTCGAGAGGTGCCTGACGGATGATGAACTTACGAAGGCGCTGGCGCTCAGGCCGAACACGCCCGACGCAGTCACGCGGAAATTGCTGTCGGCCTCGGCGGGTCCGAAATCCGGCATGGAGAAGTCCACCGTCTCGCTTCAAGCCGCAACGGCAGCGCCGATCG
Source organism: Bradyrhizobium sp. STM 3561 (assembly GCF_045571455.1). NCBI lineage: Bacteria > Pseudomonadati > Pseudomonadota > Alphaproteobacteria > Hyphomicrobiales > Nitrobacteraceae > Bradyrhizobium > Bradyrhizobium sp. STM 3561. The sequence continues at coordinate 2,530,544 of NZ_CP120695.1, read as the reverse complement.
CCCCCAAGCTGCCCTGCTCGGCCGCCTATGCACGCGCGCGGCCGGAGATCGTCGCGCTCAACCGCATCGGCAAGCTCAACGATTCCACGGTAAACCGCTTCGCCATCCGCGGCGAGACCGCCAACCTCGTTACGGCGCTATCGGTGCTTTCGGGGACTCCCATCGAGATCATCGAGCATGTCATGACCGACGACGATTGCGAGGGTCTGGTCATGGCCTGCCGTGCCTCGCGGCTGAACTGGCAGACCACGTTCGCCATCCTGAGCAACCGCTCCGGCAAAAGGGTTTCCTTCGCCGAGCGCGAACGCGCGCAGCACATTTTCGAGACGCTGCTTCTGTCGACCAGCCAGTGGACGGTGCGTTGGGGGGACATTGCCGCAAACGCCAAGGAGAGCAGCCGGGGAAATCGCGGCGTAAGCATGGGGAGTAGCCGATGAAATTCAGCGGTCGCAAAGCCGTTCGCGTGAAAATGGACCACAGGCGGCCGGTCAATCTCATGGGTTCGGACGGGACCTGGCGGCGCAGTTGCGTCCTGCTGGACGTGTCACAAAGCGGCGCCAAGGTCGAGGTCGAGGGCACGCTCGACGTGCTCCGGGCCAAGGAGTTCTTCATGCTGCTGTCGTCGACCGGCCTCGCCTACCGGCGCTGCGAACTGGTCTGGATCGACGGCACCACGGCCGGCATCCATTTCATCACCGTTGGCGGCAGGAAGAAACCCGCTGCTCCGCCTGCGCAGAATCCGGTTCAGAGCAAGTAGATTCGAACGATCCACCCACTGTCTTGAGTCAGGCCGTGCAGCACGTGCGAACCAGATCCGGCTACGTCAATGGTGACGGCGGCATCCGAGAGGCAGGGACGGCTCGTCCCTTCCTGCATGTGCTGGCCGACACGTCCGACAAGCTCGCAGGCGTCTGCTCGATTCTCGAGGACAAATTCACCGTTGCGGGCGAACGACTCGATGCCGATTCCAAGCTGTCGCAGACGCCGGCCGCGATCGTCATCCGCGCAGAGCTGCGCGACCTCGACAATATCGCCGCCATCAAGAAGCGCGCCGGCAAGCTGGCGAAGGCCAGGAAGCGGATTTTCCTGCTCGAGCACGCCTCTCATGTCTGTATTTCGCAGGCCTACGCGCTCGGGGCGACACTGGTCCTTCCCAGCACGGTCGGCCGGACCAGGCTGCTGGCCGCACTGACCGACCCGGCCGACGGCGCGTCTGCTTCGTCAGGCGACACGCCGCAATCGGACAGGGCCGTCGAGACCGCGGCGACCACTATCGCATCGATGTTCACGGCTGTGACCCTGGGCCAGCCACTTGACGTCGACGGCACAAAGGAAGCCGGTCGCCAGATCGCCGATCACATCACCCAGCATGGCCTGACGGAGTGGCTCATGACGGTGCGGCGCCATCACGAAGGAACCTATCAGCATTGCATGCTCGTGACCGGCATTACCGTCGACTTCGGACTGAGCCTCGGCGTCGGCAGAGCCGACCTGGAACGTCTGTACTCGGCAGCCATGTTCCACGACATTGGCAAGGCGCGGATTCCGCTCGCCATCCTCGACAAGCCGGGCCGCCTTGATGCCGCGGAACGCGCGCAGATCGAGACGCATCCGAGCGCCGGATACGAGTTTCTCAAGGACCATCACGGGATCTCGCCGGAGATCCTCGATGCCGTTCGCCATCATCACGAGTATCTCGACGGGAGCGGCTATCCCGATGCGCTCTGCGGCGAGAGCATTGGCGACATCGTACGGATTCTAACGATCTCGGACATCTTCGCAGCGCTGATCGAGCACCGGCACTACAAGCCCACGATGCCGCGCGCCGAGGCCTACAACATCCTGTGCGGGATGAATGGGAAGCTGGAAAAGGCGCTTGTCCGCTCGTTCAAGCCGGTCGCGCTCACGCGGTGAGCGCGGCAGCCTCGTCTCGAACGCGGCCGAGAGCATGATCCGGAAACTGTGCAGCGGTTTTCCGAACCTGACCTTATCGCGCTAATGAGTAGCGCGATAGCTGGCGCGTTGCGGGATCGACCGGCAGGCCAGCCCGTCGGCCAGCAGCTTCATGTCCTCGTGCCGGCCGCTGCGAATCAGCCGGCCGAACTCTTCAGGGGTGAAAGGAAGACTTGGATCATCATCGATCTTGTGCCGCAGTCGCGGACCGAAGAACCGCCGAACCAGGCTAGCCAGCCGCCGCATGTCAATTCCCTCGCGCCAGCAACAAACCTCTCAGTCCGCATATTGTTCCTCCCGCACCTTCGAGATTGCAAGAGGCCGCACGCGACACCGCACCAAAAAAATTTTCATCGGAGAATAATCTCCTCTGCGTCCCACTAATCGGCAAAACCCACGTAACGCACGAACTCGTCGTTGTGCTCGCGGTCCGAGCGAACCGCGTTCGCGGCAAAGCTGTCATCGGGATAGCCCATCGCGACGCAGGTCATGATGACCTCGTCCTCCGGAATCTTGGCAACCTCGCGCAAGATGTCGGAGCGCATGATGCCCTGTCCGTTGATGACGGAGCCGAGACCGCGGTCCCACGCCGCGAGCACGATGCCGTAGCAGAGCGCTCCGAGATCGAAATGGCACACCTCTTCCAGCGGAAGACCTGTGAGCACGTGGACATGCCAGGGCTGGGTGTTCATCGAGGACGGCGCACGCTTGGCGCTCTCGATGATCGCCTCGATCACCGCGCGCGGCACCGGCTCTCTCCTGAAGCCGCGCACGCTGCGCCGCGACTGGACCAGCGTTTCGAATTCCACCTTGCTAACCTCCCTGCCCCATTCATCCGCCTGCATCACGGCATGACGCCGGTTGCCGATGCGGCGCGCAAAACCTATGCTGACGGCCAAGCAAGACCAAGAACCCTGTGAGGAAATCCCATGGCCGCACCGCTCGATCCCGTCATCGCCCAGATCATTCCGCTCATGCCGATGCGCGATCCCGCGGTCATGACGCCACAGAGCGCCCGCGATTCCTTACGCGCACTGGCTGCCTCCCGCGCCGCCATCCCGGCCCCGCCTGTCGACAGCGTGCAGGATATCAAGGTGAAAGGCGGCGCCAGCCTGCTCGACGCACGAGTCTACCGGGTCGGCACCACACCGGCACCGACCGTGGTGTTCTTCCATGGCGGCGGCTGGGTTGCTGGCGATCTCGAAACCCACGACCGGCAGGCGCGCAATCTCGCGATCGAGACCGGGGCGGTCGTCGTCTCCGTCGACTATCGCCGCCCACCCGAGACGCGCTTTCCCGGCGCGTTCGAGGACGCCTTCGCCGCGGTCCGTGACATTTTCGACCGCGTCGTGGAATTTGGCGGCGATGCAAAGCGTGTGGGCGTCGCCGGCGACAGCGCCGGCGGCAATCTCGCGGCGACCACGGCGATCGCCTGCCGCGATACCGGCATCAGGCTCGCCGCGCAATTGCTGGTCTATCCCGTGACCGACGTCGTCGGCGCCTACGCCGACGCGCGCGAGAACGCGCGTTATCCCTCGCGCGCCGAGAATGCCGAGGGCTACTTCCTCACCCGCGCAACCATGGAATGGTTCTGCGGCCACTATCTCGCCGATCCCGGCCATGCTTCGGACTGGCGCGTCTCGCCGTTGCGGGCGGCCTCACTGGCGGGTGTCGCGCCGGCGATCGTCACCACCGCCTGGTTCGACCCTTTGCGCGATGAGGGCGCGGCCTATGCGCGGGCGCTGGAGGCCGCCGGCGTGCGCGTCAAGCACCATGAGGGACCCGGCCTGATCCATGGCTATTTCGGCATGGGCGACGCCTCCGACGTCGCGCGCGCCGAGGCGCAGCGCGCGCGGGCCGACTTCAAGGCGTTGCTCGCGCGGGGCGTATAGTCCCCCTAGCTGCGACGCGCCCGCTGCGCGCCGGTATGCCCCCAAGTCTCGTCCCAATCCTGACCCGAGGCATCGACCACGCGGCCGTCGGCTTCAAAGAACTTGTTCGGCACCTGGAAGATCGCCAGGATCAAGGCTCCATCCGGACACCAGGCGGCGTGCCGGCTGCCGGCCTCACGCCAGATGAACTCGCCCGCCTTGCAGGCGATGCCCTTGGCTGGCCCCTCCTTGTCGACGAGCGTGCCCTCGATGACGTAGCTCTGCTCGATGCCGACATGCTCGTGATCGGGCAGCACCGAGCCCGGCGCAAAGCGCATCAAGGCGGTCATCAGACCGCTGCTGCGATCGAACAGCAGCGTCTTGGCCTCGCACCCTGGAAAGCGCGTCTTCTGCCAGTCCATGTTTTGCGGCTGAACCAAGTGAGAATGCCGATCGGCGGTTTGTTCGCCCTTCGGGATCGTGGCGTCCATCACGAAACTCCCTTCATCTCGACCGAGTCGAGGCTAGCAGGATTGTCCGGCCAGGTCAGCGAGCGGTGCAACAGGCGGGACATTGGCTCGTCACGCTCGAAAACAGGCAAGCGGACGGACGACAGGCGCCGATCTTGCTTGATTGCGCCACGATTCCCGGCTCCAATCCGCCCCGCCATTTCTGGTTTAGGGAGACATCCATGATGAAACGGATTTTCCTCGCAGCGATCGTTGCCGCCTTTGCGGCGGGCTCGGCCTTCGCGCAAGAGACCTGCGAGAGCAAGGCCGTCGGCAAGGATGGCAAGCCGCTAGCCGGCGCCGCCAAGACCTCGTTCTTGAAGAAGTGCAAGGCGGATGCCTGCGCCACCAAGGCCGTCGGCTCCGACGGCAAGCCGCTCGCCGGCGCCGCCAAGAGCAGCTTCATGAAGAAGTGCGAGACCAGCGCGTAAGGCGCCATTCCAAAGAAGGTCTCGCCAAAGAAGGTCTCGTGCCCGCAGCGCTTCCCTGGCGATGCAAAGCATCGCCCAGTAGCGATGCGCTGCACAGCCGCGGCGCATGCGTCCACGTGCATTCCGACAGATGGACCCCGGCCCGGCGGAGCGGCACCAGCGCGTCAAAGAGTTCAGACGAGCGAGCTCATTGAAAACATCTCGATTTGGTTATAGCCCGGATTACGCTTGCGCTCCATCTGGGCTACACGCCCATCGCTACGACCGCAGCCCCGGCGCCTCCTGCCCGGTGCGCGCGACATATTCCGTGTAGCCGCCGCCATATTGGTGGATGCCCTCGGGCGTCAGCTCCAGCACGCGGTTCGACAGTGTCGCCAGGAAATGCCGGTCGTGCGAGACGAACAGCATGGTGCCGTCGAAATCCGACAGCGCGGCGATCAGCATCTCCTTGGTGGCGAGGTCGAGATGGTTGGTCGGCTCGTCCAGCACCAAGAAGTTCGGCGGGTCGAACAGCATCTTGGCCATGACGAGGCGCGCCTTCTCGCCGCCCGACAGCACCCGGCAGCGCTTCTCGACGTCGTCGCCGGAGAAGCCGAAGCAGCCGGCGAGCGCGCGCAAGGAGCCCTGCCCCGCGGTCGGGAACGCATCTTCCAGCGACTGGAACACGGTGCGCTCGCCGTCGAGCAGGTCCATCGCATGCTGGGCGAAATAGCCCATCTTGACGCTGCCGCCGAGCGCCACGGTGCCTTCATCGGGCTCGCTCGCACCGGCGACGAGCTTGAGCAGCGTCGACTTGCCGGCGCCGTTGATGCCCATCACGCACCAGCGCTCCCGACGGCGGATCATGAAGTCCAGCCCGTCATAGATGCGCTTTGAGCCGTAACCCTTGTGCACGTTCTTCAGCGCGACGACGTCCTCGCCCGAGCGCGGCGCCGGCGGGAAGTCGAACACGACGCTCTGGCGGCGGCGCGGCGGCTCGACCCGCTCGATCTTGTCGAGCTTCTTCACCCGGCTCTGCACCTGGGCCGCGTGCGAGGCGCGCGCCTTGAAGCGCTCGATGAACTTGATCTCCTTGGCGAGCATGGCCTGCTGGCGCTCGAACTGGGCCTGCTGCTGCTTCTCGTTCTGCGCCCGCTGCTGCTCGTAGAACTCGTAATTGCCGGTGTAGGTGGTGAGCGAGCCGGAATCGATCTCGATCACCTTGGAAATCACGCGGTTGATGAACTCGCGGTCGTGCGAGGTCATCAAGAGCGTGCCCTCGTAATCGTGCAAAAACTTCTCCAGCCAGATCAGGCTTTCGAGGTCGAGATGGTTGCTCGGCTCGTCGAGCAGCATGACATCAGGGCGCATCAAGAGAATCCGCGCCAGCGCCACGCGCATCTTCCAGCCGCCGGAGAGTTTTCCGACATCGCCGTCCATCATCTCCTGGCTGAAGCCGAGGCCCGCCAGCGCCTCGCGCGCGCGGCCATCGAGTGCGTAGCCGTCGAGCTCCTCGAAACGGTGCTGCACCTCGCCGTAGCGGGCGATGATCTCGTCCATCCGGTCGGCCTTGTCAGGATCGGCCATCGCGGCCTCGAGCTCGCGCAGCTCGGCGGCGACCTCGCTGACGGGTCCGGCGCCATTCATCACCTCGGCCACGGCGCTGCGGCCGCTCATCTCGCCGACGTCCTGGTTGAAATAGCCGATGGTGATGCCGCGATCGGTCGAGACCTGGCCCTCGTCGGGCAGTTCCTCGCCGGCGATCATGCGGAACAGCGTGGTCTTGCCGGCGCCGTTCGGCCCGACCAGGCCGATCTTCTCCCCCTTGTTGAGGGCCGCGGAAGCTTCAATGAACAGGATCTGGTGGCCGGCTTGCTTGCTGACGTTGTCGAGGCGGATCATGAGGTCTTTTGGGGGGATTTTTGCGTTGCAGCGTCATAGGGCATGCGGGGCGCGAGGGGAAGCCCGGCGGGGTACGGATTTCACCCGGCCGATCCTGCTCCGTGATGCTGCAAAGCGGATGCCACGCACAAAAGGTGCGTGAAGCCTTAGTCGCAGCATCTGACCTCATGGAGTGCGGAGCGGCAGCCGCCGTTCTGCCACCACCCACACAGGCGGAAAAACAACGCAATCGACCACGTCGAACAGCACGGTAATGCTCTCGTTGAACGACTGCGCGAAAGCGATCGCGTCATTGCGCTTTCCATCAGCGATTTGTGTGCCGAGCGTGCAATGAGGTCTCCAGTTTCCGGGTCGATAGTGGAGCCGGCAAAAGGTTGGATCGATTGCAGCGCTGATCGAAGAGTGCCATCGAGCCAGGGCTTCATCGACTTTCGGCTCCGCCCAGAGCACGAGCGGCGGACCTGCAAACCAACATATTCGCCCGAACTCGATTGATAGCTGCCCTTCGCCTGCTGTCGCGCGGAGCATGGCCTCCCACGCGGTGTTCGCAGTAATCTCGGGCGTATCATAGATGGCGAATGTAAAATGTGGCCGATAGTTGAGTGCCCTCATCGAAGGCTGGCTCTCAAACGTTGCGACTTCGTCCCACAATGCCTCGATCCGCTCTGCGGAGGAATCATCGGATCGAATGTTAATGGCCAAAGCCATACGCTGGTCGCTCCATGAGCCTACGCCCTTCGCATCAGCTTGAGCGAGGCCGCCAGCCGCAGGCTGCGCTTGCCGGCGAGCGCGATGCCTTCGAGCTCGCCGCTGTCTTCCGTGCAGGTCCCGGAGAAGCCGATGCCCACCTCGAGGCCGCCGAACACGGGGTTTTCCCCTTTCGCCGGCGTGTGCTCCTGGTTCAGCATCTCGCCCTTCCAGCGGCCGTCTGCCGAGGAATAGGCGCCGAGATAGTAGAAGAACGCATCGCCTCCGAGGATGCGCCCGTCGATCAGCAGCATCACGCCGGACAGCCCGGCATCGATGCCGTCGAGCGCGTTCAGCCTCATCCCATAGAGCCCGTTGGCGATGCCGCCCGGCCCCACCTTACCGCTCGGAGGCAACCCCTCGTCATCGAGCCGCGTGAGATTCGCCCAGAACTTGGCGCCCGGCATGGTATCCGCACCGCCCTCGAGACGGATCTGGTTGCCGTGGAGCCGGCCGCGCGCCCCGATCGAGGCGACGTCGGCGCCCATCAGCGGCTTGTAGCTGGGGTCCAGGTTATGCCGCTCAGTGATGACCTCGGCGATGATCTCGCCATCGCGCTCCACGTAGCTGCCAAGATGCGCAAAGCCCGAATTGCCGCCAAGCATCTTGCCGTCATGCAGGCACATGATGCTGCGGCCGAACGCATCGTTGACGCCGTATTCAACTTTGTAGAGCCCGTCCAGCAACGTCCTGAACCCGCAAAATCGGAAAACAATGGCGGGCTACCTAGCATCGTCGCCGCACTGAAGCCACCGGCTTTTCCGCGCAGGCCCGCTCTCGGGACGCTCGCCGCCATGATGTCAACATACTCCTGTTTTGCCCGACGGGTCAAAAACGATTTCGCAAAATCAGCAGACGTGAGATTTCAATGACTTGGCTACTGTGCATGGGGTTGTTTTTCGACTTTTATGTCCAGCTCGCCGGAAAAGGCCTTCAGGCGTCAGTGACGCTTGAAATACTGCACCTCGCGCTCGTGCTTCTCGGCGGCCGCACGGCTCTTGAAAGTGCCGAGGTTACGGCGCTTGCCGGTCTTCGGATTCACCTTGCGTGAATAGAGGCGGTATTCGCCCGATGCCAGTTTGCGGATCATGATCGCGCTCCGTTTTCGTCTGGATGTCAACGGCGTACGCGCGGGCCAGGTTCCGTCAAATCGTGGCTCTGTTCGCAAAGCGCCGCGCAATCGCGGCGGCGCTCAGAAGCACAACGTGGTGACGAGCCTGCCCTGCTTGTCCTTGATCGCGTAGGGGCAGCGAATGCGCTCCAGCGCCTTCTTGGCGTCCTCGTCGCCGAGCGCGGCGGCGCGCTCGTAATAGGCTTTTGCGGCGTCCTTGTCCTTCGGACCACCGCGGCCGCCTTCCGCGAAGGCCCCCATCCGCTCCAGCGCGCCGGGATGATTTTGTGCCGCTGCCTTTTCGAACAGCGCACGGGCCGCAACGTCGTCCTTGGCACCGCCCGCGCCTTCGGACAGCATCAGGCCGAGCTGGTACTGCGCTTCCGCGTTGGTCTCGGCAGCCTTGCCGAGCAGCGCGCGGGCCTGCGCGGGATCGGCCGGCGCCACGCCACCTGCGCCGCCGAGCGCGGCGAGATTGCTGACGCCGCGGGGGTTGCCGGCCTGCGCCGCCTTCTCGAACAGCTTTCGCGCTTGCGCTTCGTCCTTCGCAACGCCGGAGCCGGTGCCATAGGCGACGCCGAGCTCGACCATGGCCGCGCTCGATCCCTTATCGGCGGCCTTGCGCCAGGCGGCGATCGCCTCCGCCGTCTGCCGGTTGGCTGCATGAGCGCGGCCGAGCGCGAACATCGCGCGCCGCGAGGATGGCGCGGCCTGCTTGCAGAACTTGATCGCGGTCGCGATGTCGGAGGGAGCGATCTCCGTGACGCCTTTCACGTCCGCCGGCTTGTCGGGGTCGCTGGGATCGGCGGCGACCCGGTCGCACAGGACGAGATCGGCCGATTGCGCCTGCGCGGTCAGGGGCGCGGCGAGCGCGAAGAGCATGGCAAGGAGGTAAGTCCGCATGGTCGTCACGTTGCGTCTTCGCCTCGGCGAATTCAAGGCTCAAGTCCCGACTGGCGCAGGACGGGGGCGACCTCTGGCGATGTCAGATGGCGCAGCAGCCGATCCGCGGCGTCGGCATGTTTCGCGTTCGCCATGCGGCCGGCCGAGAACACGGCGGGCGTCTGCAGCGCGCGCGGAATCGGACCGACCACCTCGATGCCTCCGACCTGCTTCAGCTCGCTGATCTGCTGCACGGCGAGCTCCGCCTCGCCGGTCACGAGCCGCTCCGCCGTAAAACCCTGCTCGACGATGGTCGCCTTGGCATTGACCTCGGCGGCGATGCCCATCCGAACGATCAGCTGGGCGAAGTACACGCCGCTCGCACCGAGCCGCGAATAGGCGACTGAGCGCGCGGCGAGCAACGTCTGACGCAGCGCGGCTTCGTTGGCGATGTCGGGATGCGCCTGCCCTGCCCGCACGGCGATGCCGACGAAGGAGCGCCCCAGATCGGCCGCGCTCGCGGCAACCACGCGCCCCTCGCCGATCATCTCGTCGAGCCCTTCGCGGGTGAGGATGACGAGATCGGCGGCTTCACCGTCGCGCAAGCGCTTGAGCAGCGCCAGGGTCGGCGCGAAGTCGGCATCGACATGGATGCCGCTGTTGGCCTCGAAGGTGGAGGACAGGCTGTGCATCGCGCCCATCAGGCCGAGCGTCGAGAGCATGCGAACATTGTCCATGAGCAGTTCCTGGCGTGATCAGGCGCGATGCAGCAGCTTGAGCGCGGCGGTCAGGCGCAGGCTGCGTCTGCCGACCAGCGCCGTTGCTTCCAGCACCGCCTGTTCGCTGTCATAGCTGCCGGAGAAGCCGATGCCGACCTCGTGGCCGCCGAAGATCGGATCGTCCTTGGCCGGCGTATGCTCCTGGTTGAGAATCTGGCCCTTCCAGCGGCCCTTCGCGGCGGTGTAGCTGCCGAGATAGTAGAACGATGCATCGCCGCCGAGGATGCGCCCCTGGTTGAGCAGCATCACGCCCGTGAGTCCGCCGTCGATGCCGTCGAGCATCCGCAGACGGATCGAATAGAGACCGTCGGCGATGCCTGCTTCGCCAACGCCGTCGCCGATCGGCACCTCCTCGTCGGTGATCGGCGTCATCACCGACTGAAAGGGCACGCCGGGCAGCTCCTTGAGCTCGCCCTTGAAGCGATAGAGATCGCCGTCAGCCCAGCCCTTCGCGATCAATGTCGCATCGTCGGTGCCAGCCATGGCGCGGTAGTTCGGATCGGGGTTGTGACGGACGGTCTTGATCACGACGTCGACCCCGCTGTCGGTCTTGTCGTAGGTGCCGATATGGGCGAAGGCCGAATTGCCGCCGAGCATCTTGCCATCGCCGGCATGCATCACGCCCCGGCCGACGGCATCGCCGAGTTGAAATCTCACCTTGTAGAAGCCTTCAAACACCAGGCGTATCCCCGGCCCTGCGCGCATCCAGGGCCACTCTATCCTGCTTTCGGCGGCAATGGACAAGTTTCGCAGAGCCGAGGTCGGCACGGACGGCGGCCCTCATCCAAATGCAAAAAATCCGCCGGAGCCTTCGCTCCGGCGGATTGAACGCCAACCCGGGCCAGCCCCCCGGCCCGGGCCGGGAGGATCTTAGGCCGCGGCCTTCTTGTCGGTCGGCACGGACGCGATCGTCTTCAGGATCTGCGAGGCGATCTGGTAGGGGTCGCCCTGCGAGTTCGGACGGCGGTCTTCCAGATAGCCCTTGTAGCCGTTGTTGACGAAGGAGTGCGGAACGCGGATCGAAGCGCCGCGGTCGGCCACGCCGTAGCTGAACTTGTTCCACGGCGCGGTCTCGTGCTTGCCGGTCAGACGCTTATCGTTGTCCGGGCCGTAGACGGCGATGTGATCCATCAGGTTCTTCTCGAAGGCAGCCATCAGCGCCTCGAAATATTCCTTGCCGCCGACTTCGCGCATATAGGCGGTCGAGAAGTTGGCGTGCATGCCCGAGCCGTTCCAGTCGGTGTCGCCGAGCGGCTTGCAGTGGAATTCGATGTCGATGCCGTACTTCTCGGTGAGGCGCAGCATCAGGTAGCGGGCCATCCACATCTGGTCGGCAGCGGTCTTGGAGCCCTTGCCGAAGATCTGGAATTCCCACTGGCCCTTGGCGACTTCCGCGTTGATGCCTTCATGGTTGATGCCGGCAGCGAGGCAGAGGTCGAGATGCTCCTCGACGATCTTGCGGGCGACGTCGCCGACGTTCTTGTAGCCGACGCCGGTGTAGTACGGGCCCTGCGGCGCCGGATAGCCGGCCTCGGGGAAGCCGAGCGGGCGGCCGTCCTTGTAGAAGAAGTATTCCTGCTCGAAGCCGAACCAGGCGCCGGCGTCGTCGAGAATGGTGGCGCGCTTGTTGGACGGATGCGGGGTCTTGCCGTCGGGCATCATGACTTCGCACATCACCAGCACGCCGTTGGTGCGCGCACCGTCCGGGAACACCGCGACCGGCTTCAGCACGCAATCGGAGCTGTGGCCTTCGGCCTGCTGGGTGGAGGAGCCATCGAACCCCCAGAGCGGAAGTTGCTCGAGCGTCGGGAACGACGCGAATTCCTTGATTTGAGTTTTGCCGCGCAAATTCGGAGTCGGCGTATATCCGTCGAGCCAGATGTACTCGAGCTTGTACTTGGTCATTGAGCCTCTCTGTTGATGATGCGAAAGGTGGGGTTGAGAGCCCCGCACGTTTGTACCCGGCCATCATCGGCCGGCCCTTCCCAAGCATTTTGCGTGCCAAAAGGCCGCAGCGCGGAGGGTTTTCCACGGCCGCGGGCCTCGCCTCGCGGCCGGCCGGCCGTCCACAGCGGCATGCGTCATAGCGGCGCACCATTGCGTGAAGGTGCACTGCAAAAACCCTGCGGAAAACGCCTGATTCTGGAGCAGGCTGACGCTAGCCGAATGCTGCCGATCAAACGCGCATCAACGTCCGGCAATTTTCGCAAAGCCATTGGCCCGTCCCTAGCAACCTTTGGAATGGCCCGGGCGTTAGCCACTCACGCGGTGCCTTGGGGGGTGCAGGTAGGTGCGTGCCTACAAATTAGGCGGAAACTGATTTCCTTTTTAGCACTTCCCAATCCGGGAAGCGCGGCCGATATGGGATTCCAGTAACCACAATCGAACGAGTCGGGCGCACCATGGAGGCCAAGGCGCTTCGACCAAGGAGAAATCGCAATGATGAACAATGGTCTGAGTCACGGATCTGCGAAGATCTACCAATTCCCCGTCGGCGGCCGTGCGGCTCTCGGCGGACGCCGCTACGACGAGACCCGCCTTTCCACCGATCACGGCCCGCTGCCCTCGAACGTCTCGATCTGCAGCGACAGCTGGTATCACCAGGATGCGGTCGACGAAGCCAAGCCGAAATGGGATCGCTGATGCCTGTAACCGGTTTGAAACCGCAGCGCTCTCTCAACCGCCCGGCGGCAGTTCGAAAAGGGCCGAAACAACGTTGTTTCGGCCCTTTTTGATTCTTTCGCGAGCCACGCCGTTCAGATCACCGCGCAGGCCGTGACCGGCCGCTTCAGATGCTTGATCGTGGTGGCGCCGGCCTTCCCGATGATCAGCGTGATCCCCGCCCCCGAATAGCGCGCGCCAGAGACTGCCAGCCGCTTGGCGAGCGTGACAGGCTCGCCATCGATCTGAAGAAAGGCGCGCTTGTCGCCATCATAAAAACCAACGATGAACTGAGTACCATCGGCGCAGCGGTAGGTCCGGAATGTCTGCGCATCAGCCTGCCGCGCGTCGATGCTTCCGACCGCCAGCATGGTGATCGCCAAAACAATGGCCTTGTGCCGGTCCATGATCGCCCCCTGTAATAGACCCCAAGGACGCCAACCGTGCATCCAGTGGAACCATAACCCAAGCCGATCCCATGTCAGACTCCCCTGCCCGCCATCTCGCCCTGCAAGGCGCCAGCAATTTTCGCGATCTCGGCGGTTATCCGACGACTGACGGCCGCACCACGCGCTGGCGCCACATCTTCCGCTCCAATCATCTCGGGCAGCTCACCGCTGCCGATGTCGAGATCGTCCGCGCGCTGGGCGTCCGCAGCGCATTCGATTTCCGTGGGCTGGAGGAGCGCGCGGCCGGCATCTGCGTCGTGAACGAGATCACGGTGCATTCGCTGCCGATCGAACCGACCGTCGTGGCCGCGCTACGCGCTGAACTCGCCCGGGGCACGTTGACCGCACCGGTCGCGCTCGAGCTCATGCGCGAGTCCTATCGCAACTATGTCCGCCACAATACGCACAGTTTTCGTGCGCTGTTCGGCCATCTGCTGGAAGACCGCGCGCCGCTCGTGATCCACTGCACTGCGGGCAAGGACCGCACCGGCTTTGCCAGCGCGCTGATCCTGCATGCGCTGGGCGTGCGCGACGATGTCATTGCCGAGGACTACCTCTTGACCAACCGGCACTACAAGCGTGACGCGTCAAACGCCTCTGATCTTCCGGCCGATGTTCTCGACGCGATCGGCAGCGTCGAGGCCTCGTACCTGGCGGCCGCTTTCGAGGCGATCGATAGCGAATATGGCGACCTCGAAACTTATCTGCGCGACGGGCTGAAGCTCGGCACGGCCGAGCGAACCGCATTGAAGGCGCGCTATCTGCAATCATAGGCTACGGCGCCGGGAGAACGATGATGCAAGACAAGGTCCTGATCGTGACCGGCGCATTCGGCGCGCTTGGCAGGGTGGTTGCGGAGACGGCACAGGCGCGCGGCGCGCGCGTTGCCGGCGTCGATCACGCGCTTTCGCAGAGTCCCGCGAAGCCTGAAAGCATCGCGATAGGCGGCGTCGATCTGTCCGACCCGGCGCAGGCGAAGACGGCGATAGATGCGGCGGCGAAGCATTTCGGCCGGCTCGACGCGCTGATCAACATCGCCGGCGGCTTCGCCTTCGAGACCGTCGGCGACGGCGACATCGCGACGTGGCAGCGCATGCATGCGTTGAATGTCTTGACCGCGCTCAACACCTCGCGCGCGGCGCTGCCGCACCTCCTCTCGTCCAAGGCTGGCCGCATCATCAATATCGGCGCGATGGGCGCGCTCCAGGCCGGCAGCGGCATGGGCCCCTATGCCGCGTCGAAAGCCGGCGTTCATCGCCTCACCGAAGCGCTCGCCCACGAATGGAAAGGTAAGATCACGGTCAACGCCGTGCTGCCTTCGATCATCGACACCAAGGCCAACCGCGCCGACATGCCAAAGGCGGACTTTTCCAAATGGGTGACACCGCAGGAGCTCGCAGAGGTGATCCTGTTCCTCGCCAGCGATGCCGCCAGCGGCATCACCGGCGCGCTGATCCCGGTCGGCGGCCGGGTGTAGCGCTTTTAGGCCGAAACGTCGGGGCGCCTCGGATTCAATCGGAGCCGAGAAGGCTCTAGACTGCACGCAACTGATTCTTCGATCGGACCACCCGTGGAAACCGCGCTCTATCTCCCCGTCAAACGCTTCCTCGAAGAGCTCGGCTTCACGGTCAAGGGCGAGGTCGGTGGCTGCGATCTCGTCGGCCTCAGTGCCGACGATCCGCCCATCGTGGTGATCGGCGAGCTCAAGCTCGCCTTCAATCTCGAGCTGATCCTGCAGGCGGTCGATCGCGCACCGGCCGGCGACGAGGTCTGGATCGCGGCGAAGATGTCAGCGCGCGGCAAGGGACGCGAGAGCGACGCACGCTATCGCAATCTCTGCCGCCGCCTCGGCTTCGGCATGCTCGGGGTGACCGACCGCGGCCAGGTCGAGGTGCTGGTGAAGCCCCCAACCGCGACGCCGCGCCGCGAGCCGAAAGTGCGCTCGCGACTCGTCGCCGAGCATCAGCGCCGGCAGGGTGACCCGGTGCCCGGCGGCAGCACCCGCGCACCAATCATGACGGCCTATCGGCAGCAGGCGCTGGCCTGCGCATCAGAGCTCGCGACAGGTCCGCGGCCCGTACGCGAGCTGCGCGTCCGTTGTCCCGATGCCGGCAAGATTTTGCTTAACAATGTGTATGGCTGGTTTGAACGCGCTGAGCGGGGACTCTACCGGCTCACCGAAGCTGGACACGCTGCCCTGAAACGCTGGCCCCAGCAGCGGGTGGAGGTCGGCGCAAGTGCTGCGTCACCGCCATGACACCCGACCGGTGCATAGCTGAGCTGCCACACCAATTACATATTGCAATGCAACATTCGCGGCACTAGGTATCCCGGCATCAAAACGAGGCCGTTATGAGCGCAGACTGGAATACCAAATATGGCACGCGGCGCGTGCGCCACGATCCGCCCACCCTGGACGAGGCGATCTTCGCCGCTGTCGGCATCACCGACGACCAGGCGCAGCAGGCGGAGATCGCCGCCGCCTTGATGGGGATGCCGCTCGACATCGTGCAGGCCGAGGTGAAGAAGCAAGCCCGCGCCAACAGCCGCCTCACGGCCACGCGGGTGATCGCCGGTGAACAGGGCGCGCAGCGCTCGGTCGTGGTCGAGCGTCGCGTGGTCCGCCGTTTCGGCATTGACAAGCGCACCGGCACGTAAGCCTTCATCTTTCGACCCGGAAATACGAAAGCGGACCGGTTTTACCGGTCCGCTTTTTGATTCCCGTCCGTGATTGGGCTACGCGGCACGATTGCCGTACATGCTTGAGATCAGCTTCCAGCAAGTGCTGTTGAAGCTGAGAAGAGCGCGCCCGGCCATGAAGGGCGAAGCCGCGAGATCAGCGAGCTCGGCCTCAGGCGTCTTGGCGAGGTCGATCGTACCGGTCGATTCGCCGTGCCGGAAAGCCAGATGTGCCCCGAACTTCCGGGCGAGCGCCCGCATCGCGTGATTTTCGGCGCCCGTCGTGATGCGCAACTGCTTGTAGCCTTTCCAGCGCGCCTCCGCGATCAGCCGGCGGAACAGCACGGTGCCGACGCCTTGGCGGCGCGTGGAGGCTTCGACGCTGAAGGCGACTTCGGGCAGCGAATCGTCTTCCGGCGGATGCAGTTCGGCCGCGCCGCGCACCACGGCATCGACGATATAGGCAACGATCACGGTGCCGTCCTCGGCGCAGCGGGCGGCGTAACGCTCGATGAAGCTGTCGTCGAGAAAGCCGTTGAAACGGTCGTGCCGGCTGCCGGCATCGAGTCTGAGCAGGTGATCGCGCAGAAGCGGCAATTCTTCCTGCTGGATCAGGGTTCGCACATAGCCCGGGGCGGTGCGGACGGTCTCTTCAAGTACCACGTCAAAACTCCTCTTGGTGTCCCTCGAGGAGGCGTTCGAATCCCTAGGTCCCCTATATTGTGCATCGCACCATGATTTTCAAGACGGAAACCTGCCCAACTTCGAGGCAGCGAAAGCGACCAATTCGTGAATAAAATCAAAGTCTCGTGGTCCTACAGCACCAGCTGCGTCTGGGTCACCACGGCGACCAGCTTGCCGTCCTCCGTCTCCAGCCGGGTGGTCCAGATCTGGGTCCGCCGGCCACGATGGACCGGGGTGGTCGTGGCAATGATTGTGGTTCCCTCCTTGGCCCCACCGATGAAATTGGTCTTGCTCTCCAGCGTGGTGGTGCCTTTGGCGTCCTCGGGGAGATTGATCACGGTCGCTGCCGCGCCGACGGAATCGGCCAGCGCCATCACCGCCCCGCCATGGATGGTGTGATGAAGTGTGCAGAGATCGGGCCGGACCGTCATCCGCGCCACCACGCGGTCCTTCTCGGCCTCTATGAACTCGACGCCCTTGAGCTCGGCGAACGGCATCTTCATCGCTTTGAGTTTCTCGAGCGGCGTCATCGGATCTCCTCCCAATTGCTTGTTGTCTCAGCGTGAATTGCTTCGCACCGTAAAGCAATGACGTCCGAGGTAATGGTACTCGTGATATCGGCACTCAGCGCCAATACCCTCGTGTTCCCGAACGCGCTGCAACGCCGGAGCGCGTCGAAGACGCGCGTAAACGCGCTAATGGCGTTGCTGCGCAGAGCCGGGACCATCTCGCGACGGATTTCGGTTCCGCGTGGGCCCCGGCTCTGCAGCGCACCGCTAAGAAGCGCTGCGCTGCGTCCGGGGCACGAGATTTTCCTCACGTCACCGCGTTCATGACCTGATATTCCGGCCGGCGCCACACCCCGCCCGCGATCACCTCCTCGATGATCTCCGCCGCCCGCACGATCTCGCTTTCGCCAATGTACAGCGGCGTGATCCCAAACCTCATGATGTCGGGCGCGCGGAAATCGCCGATGACGCCGCGGGCAATCAGCGCCTGCATGGCGGCGTAGCCGTCATCGAAGGCGAAGGAGACCTGGGAGCCACGCTGCCCATGCGCGCGCGGCGTCGCCAGCTTCAAGGACGGGCAACGTCGCTCGATCTCGCCGATCAGGAGGTCACCGAGCGCCAGCGAGCGCGCGCGAACCTCCTCGATGTCGACCCTGTCCCAGATGTCGAGGGAGGCCTCCAGCGCCGCCATCGCCAACACCGGCGGGGTGCCGACGCGCATGCGCTCGACGCCGCCGGCCGCCGCATAGGCGAGATCGAACGCAAACGGTTTTGCGTGGCCCATCCAGCCGGACAGAGCGGCACGCGCGCTGTCGGCATGGCGCGGCGCGACATAGAGGAAGGCGGGCGCGCCGGGACCGGCGTTGAGATATTTGTAGGTGCAGCCGGCGGCGAAATCGGCGCCGCAGCCGGAAAGATCAACTGGCAGGGCGCCGGCGGAATGGGCGAGATCCCAGACCGTGACGATGCCGAGCGCATGCGCTTTCGCGGTCAACTTCCACATGTCGTGGCGGCGGCCGGTGCGGTAATCCACCTCGGTAATGTAGAGCACCGCGATCTCTTCCGACAGCGCGGCCTCGATCTCCTCCGGCGCCACCAAGCGCAATTGATGGCCGCGCCCGAGCGTCGTGATCAGGCCCTCGGCCATGTAGAGGTCGGTCGGGAAGTTGCCGGTGTCCGACAGGACGATCTTGCGGGACGGGGTCATGTCGAGCGCGGCGGCGAGTGCCTGATAGACCTTCAGGGACAGCGTGTCTCCGACCATCACCGAGCCGGCTGCAGCACCGATCAACCGTGCGATACGATCGCCGACGTGGCGTGGCTGGACATACCAGCCTGCGGTGTTCCAGGCGCGGATCAGCTCGTTGCCCCACTCTTCGGTGATCACGCGATTGACCCGCTCGGCAACGCCCAGCGGCAGCGCACCAAGCGAATTGCCGTCGAGATAGATCATTCCGTCCGGCAAATGGAACAGTGCCTTGGTGTCGTCATAGACGCAAAGCCTGGTCATGGACATCCCTACAGAATCGTACGCACGCGCCAGAGTTCGGGAAACAGCTCGACCTCCAGCATGCGCTTGAGATAGCTGACCCCGCCAGTGCCGCCGGTGCCGCGCTTGAAACCGATGACGCGCTCGACCGTGGTCACATGATTGAAGCGCCAGCGGCGGAAATAGTCCTCGAAATCGACCAGCTTCTCGGCAAGTTCGTAGAGCATCCAGTGCGTCTCCGGCGCCTCGTAGACGATACGCCAGGCCTGCAGCACGCCTTCGTTGAAGCTGTGGGTCTCACGGACGTCGCGCGCCAGCACCGCTGGCGGCATTTTCAGTCCATTGCGGTCGGCGAGCCGCAGCACCTCGTCATAGAGGCTTGGCGTGGCGAGTTCGGCTTCGAGCAGCTTCGTCGTCTCCGCATCGTGCGCATGCGGCTTCAGCATGGCGTGGTTACGATTGCCGAGCAGAAATTCGATCAGCCGGTATTGGCGCGACTGGAAGCCCGAGGATTGCCCAAGCTGCGAGCGGAAACGGGTATATTCGCTGGGCGTCATGGTGCGCAGCACGTCCCAGGCGTTGTTGAGCTGCTCGAAGATCCGCGACATCCGCGCCAGCATCTTCATCGCGGGCTGCACCTCATCCCGTGAGATCGCACGGCGCGCGGCGCTGAGCTCGTGGATGGCGAGCCGCATCCACAGCTCCGTAGTCTGATGCTGGATGATGAACAGCATCTCGTCATGCGCTTCCGACAGCGGATGCTGCGCGCCAAGAATCGCATCCAGCGCCAAGTAGTCGCCATAGGACATACGCCGGGCGAAATCGGTCTCGGCGCCTTCGCTGGTAGGATCGTAATCGCTGGACGTCATGACAGGTCCTTTCGATCGATCTCGCCCGGCTTTGCTCAATCGAGGCCGATCAGGCGGGCGGTGATCGGTGAAGACGGGTCCTTCAGCCCGTCGATCACAGTAAAATGGTTGAGGCCGGGCTCGACGACGAGGCGGGTCGGCACGTCAAAGCCGGTCCAGATATTGGCCATCAGATCGGACTGACGGATGAATTCGGGCCGCTCGCTGCCACCGACCCAGGCGGTCACCGGCGAATGCCCGCGCGGCAGGTGCAGCGCCGCACTTTCGAGCGTCGCCTCCTCCATGGTCATGCGCAGCGTCTCGTTCATCTTGGTCTTGAGCAGCGGACGCAGGTCATGCAGGCCGCTGATCGAGAGCGTCCCGACGATGCGGTCGTAGACGGCGGACTCGAGCCGGCTGTCGTCGCACAGCATGCGCGTGACGAGATGCCCGCCGGCAGAATGGCCAGCGAGCCGGATCGGTCCTGAGACGAGCGATGCCGCTTTGGCGATCGCGGCGGCGATTTCTGCTGTGATATCGGAGATGCGTGCGGCCGGCGTCAGCGTGTAGCTCGGCAGCGCGACCGTCCAACCATGATGCCGCGCGCCTTCGGCGAGATCGGTCCAGGTCGATTTGTCGAAGCGCATCCAGTAGCCGCCATGGACGAACACGACGAGGCCCTGGCTGTCGCCGTCAGGCAGGACCAGGTCGAGCTTCTGCCGCCGGCCGGTGCCATAGGCGATGTCGGGGCGAATCCCCCTCAGCCCGGCGCGGTAGGCCGCCGCCCGCTCCACCCACAGCGCAGGCATCTTGTCTGAGCCCGGGATATGGGCCGAATTGGCATAAGCGTCATCCCAATCGCGCATCGTTGCTCCCGAGGACTCGTCCAGCGAACCGGACACCAGTCTGCCACCGGTACGGCCGGCATCCTAGTGTTTATTTTAAGCTTAAAGCATTCGAGAGGAGCCCATCTATTGGACAGGCGACGACTGGCCCGTGCGTTTCCCGGGCGCAGCGCAGCGTGCAACGATGCGCTGCTGAACCGGGGTCCAGTGCATACGGCGACATGGGTCCGGCTCTGCGGAGCGCCACGCGGAACGGCGCTTCGCATCGTCCGCGCGCTGCACCCGCGTCCGGGACCGCAAACTACGCCTTCTCCACCCCGCACCACTCGGCGATGAACAGTGCCATCGCCTTGGTCGCCTTCTTCAGCGACTCAAGCTCGACAAACTCGTTGAAGCCGTGCATCTCGCCTCCGCTGGCGCCAAAACACAGACTTGGAATGCCGTGGTTGAGACCGTAGAAGCGGGTATCGGTGAGCGCAGTGAAAACGAGGTCCTCGACCGCGCCGCCATAGACCTTGTTGAAGGCCTTGCCGAACGCAGCCTCAGGCTCCGCGGCATTGGTCAGCTCATAGCCTTCCGACAGGAAGCCCGACCATTCGATCTGCGGCGGATTGTTGGCGAGGAAGGGGTGGTTACGCGCAGCGGCAGCGACGCAAGCCATGATCTCCTTCTGGTGATCGGCGATCGACCAGCCCGGCAATACGGCAATCCGACAGTCGACGTCGCACCAGGCCGGCACGCTCGAGGCCCAGTCGCCGCCCTTGATGATGCCGGGGTTGAAGTTGATGGGATGGTTGAGTGTCTTGAAGTGGCGATCGGCCTTGGCGCGCTCGTTCCATTCGATCTCGAGCTTTTGCAGCGCCTGGATCAGATGATACGCCGCCATGATTGCGTTCGCGCCGGAACCTGCAAAGGCGACATGGGTCGGGTGCCCCTTCACGCGCAGACGAAACCAGATCACGCCGACCTGTGAGCGCACCATCTTCCCGCCCGTCGGCTCGGGAATGAAGCAGGCATCCGCGCGGTAGCCGCGCTGCAGCGTGGAGAGCGCGCCGACGCCGGTGCTCTCCTCCTCGATCACGGATTGGAAGTGGATTCGTGCCGTCGGCTTGAGGCCAGCGGCCTTGATCGCATCGAGTGCGTAGAGCGCGCCGATCGTGCCCGACTTCATGTCCCAGGCACCGCGGCCAAACATCTTCCCGTCCTTGATGA
This sequence comes from Bradyrhizobium sp. STM 3561, assembly GCF_045571455.1. Classification (NCBI taxonomy): domain Bacteria; kingdom Pseudomonadati; phylum Pseudomonadota; class Alphaproteobacteria; order Hyphomicrobiales; family Nitrobacteraceae; genus Bradyrhizobium; species Bradyrhizobium sp. STM 3561. The sequence goes on along the minus strand of NZ_CP120695.1, from coordinate 2,509,004 downwards.
CGGGTGAAAACGGCGGGGTATCCCACAATTCCAGCGGACCCGCCGGCACCACGTCGCAGTGGCCCTGCAGGATCAGCGATTTGCCGACGCTGGTTTGCGGACGGTAGGTGCCCACCACCGAACGCGCCTTGGAGAAATCGTGCTCGATCGAGCCGAAGCCGCGCAGATCCTTGAGGTCGTCGATGTTGATGTACCAGTCGTCGACCTCATAGCGGCGTTCGCGCAGGAGGTCTCCGATCATGTCCTGGCACGGCCCCTCGGCCCCGCGGGTCGAGGGGATCGCGACGAAATCACGTGTGGTCGCAAGCTGGGCTTTGAAGCCGGCATCGACGGCATCAAGAATCCTCTGCTGCGTTTCGGCATTCATCAGGCAACTCCAATCGGGCATTCAGATCATCGATGGAGCGCAAGCTAGCCGATTTCAGCCGTTCGGGTACTCCACAGAATAAGCATCCCGCAATGCATCTTCGAGCAGTCGGCCTTCTGAATAGCCATTGAGCGTCGCAGGGCGCGTAACACCCTCGAGGAGGCGCGGGCAAGGTTCCGGCGCGCCGAGCACCGTGCGCACCGGAATGCGCTCGGCATAGATTGGCAACGGATAGTCCTCGTCGTCGTCAGCGACACCCTTGGCGCGGATCTTGGCCGAGGCTTCTTCGATCTCCATCGCAATGAAGGACGTTGCCTTGATCTCCTGCGTAGTGCTCTGTCGCAGGCCGGCGGTACGGTCCGGGAAGAAGCGATCGACCATCGCGATCACCGCCCGCTCCTTCTCCTCGGGATCGGTGACGAGATAGGCCGTGCCGAACGCCATGACTGCGCGGTAGTCGGCGGAATGATTGAAGCCGCAGCGCGCCAGCACGAGGCTGTCGAGATGGGCGACCGTCAAGCAGACGCGCTCGCCCTTAGTCTGGTTACGCAACATGCGGCTGGCGCTCGATCCGTGCCAGTAGAGCTTGGTGCCCTCCCGCCAGAAGAAGGTCGGCGTGCAATAGGGCTGGCCCTCGATCACATAGGAGACGTGGCACAGCATCGAGGAATCCAGGATGCGATGAACCGTATCGTGATCGTAGAAGCCGCGGTCGTGCCGGCGCTTCACCTGGTTGCGCGCCGATGTCGGATAGGAATTTGATGTCTCGGTCTGGCTCACGGCCGCTCCTGGTCGGATTGGATGATTTCCGAAGCAGTTGTAGCGGCACGTTTGGTCTGCGATAGTTCCAATTCCATGCAAAAAATTCCGACCAATTCTTCCTGCCGAGCCAAGGCCGAGCTTCCGCTCGACCTGACCGGGCCCCACGTCACGGCTGGCGCCTCCGCCGCGCACCGGCTCTATCAGGCGCTGTGCGAAACGATCGTCTCTGGCCTGGTCAAGCCCGGGGAGTCGCTGCCGCCATCGCGGACGTTGGCCAGGCAGACCGGCTTCCGGCGCAACGCCGTCGTCACCGCCTATGAGCGCCTGATCGCCGACGGCTTTGCCGTCGCAACCGTCGGCTCCGGAACCTTCGTCGCAGCACGTATCCCCGCGAGGGGGGCCGAGACCAACAAGCCGAAGGTGGTTGTCGAAACACCGAGGCAAGGCGCGCTTGCGCTCGGCTGCACCCATATCGACGAGCGTGCGGTGCAACGCCTTCGCGCTTTCGTCGGCCGCCGCATGCGCGCGTTCGGGTCCGAGCACCTGCATTATGGCGATCCTCGCGGCAGCCGCGAGCTGCGTGCGGCGATCGCCGATCACCTGCTGTCGGCGCGCGGACTGCGCTGCGACCCCGATCAGATCATGCTGACGTCGGGCACGCTGCACGCGCTGCGCATCGTGCTGAGCGCGATCCTGAAGTCCAACGACCAGGTCTGGTGCGAGGACCCCGGCTATCCCGCCGCGCGAAAGACTATCGCGCATTGCGGCTATCGCGCCGTGCCTGTCGCCGTCGACGAGCACGGGATGCGTGTCGCCAAAGGCCGCATCGCGGCACCGTCGGCGCGCGCGGCCTACGTCACACCGTCGCACCAGTTTCCGCTGGGCGTGCAGATGTCGATGCCGCGGCGGCTCGAGCTATTGGACTGGGCGAAGCAAGCCGGCGCATTCGTGCTTGAGGACGATTACGATAGCGAATTCCGCTATGACGGCGCACCGCTGATGTCGCTCGCCGGCATCGATCGCCTCCAGCGGGTGATCTACCTGGGCACGTTTGCCAAGACGCTGTTTCCGGGCCTTCGCATCGGCTATTGCGCCCTGCCCGAACGCCTGATCGCGGACGTGACGGCCGCGCGCGCGGCGCTCGATCGCTTTCCCGGCACACTGATGGAGGGCGCGGTGGCGGACATGCTCAATTCCGGCGCCTTCGCCGCGAACCTGAAGCGCGTGCGTAAACTCTATCGCGAGGCGCGCGATGTGCTCGCCGAAACGCTGGAAGTCGCATCCGATGGTGCGCTTTCGGTGCCAGTGCCCTCACAAGGCCTGCATCTCGTCGCCCGATTCGATCCCTCGGTCGATCCGGCGGTGGCAGCGCATGCCAAGCGAGCGGCCGGCACGGAAGGCTGGCTATTGGCCGACACCTATTCGCGCGGGCGTCCGCTGCCCGGCTTCGTGCTGGGATTTTCCGGCCACCCGGTTCCACAGCTCGTGACCGCCGCCGAACGTCTCGCGAAGGAATCGCGCGCAGCGTTGGGCGCAAGCCGAAAATCGGACCGCCGGGCGTGACGAAGCTTCACTATCAGAATCGCCTGCCGGTCCCTAAATTGCGGCATCGATGCCGGGACCTCACATCATGCTGCTTCGCCACGCAACCTGCCTCTCGCTGCTGATCTCCATCGCGCTTGCCTCAACGACACGCGCAGGGACTATTGGACGCGAGCAGGACATCGTCGATCTGAAGCTCGGCCAGCGTGTGCTCGTGGATGATGGAACCTGCCCCGCCGGCCAGGTCAAGGAAGTGCGCGGTGCGAAGATGACCGAAAAGGGAGTCTCGCGCACGAGTTCCTGCGTGCCGCGGCACGGACCGAAAATGAAATGATGATCTGAGAGGCTACTTCGCCGGATCGAACATGCACTGCAGCGTCGGTTTGGCAATCTTGGTGAAGGTCGGGCCGATCTCGCCCTGCTTGGAAGCCGGCACCCAATCGGTCTCGATGGTGGGCACGCCGGTTTCGCTGATGCCCCGCAGCAGCGCTTCGCGCAGATCGCGGTCCTCGACGGCCGCGGCGGCGTGGTCGTGCAGACAGCCGCAGACTTCCTCCGGATGCTCCCAGCGTCCGAGCATGCGCGGCGCGCACTGGCGCACGAATTCGGTGCGGGGATCGGGCAGTCTGGAGGGCGCGCGCACTTGCGCCTGAACGGAACTGATCGTCAGAACGGACACGAACGCTGCGGCGCAGAGACGAAGCAACATGATGGCTTTGCCGGCTATTGTGTGCGGTCAGAGGCGCGCGGCGACCATGATCGGCTGTGCGGCCGGGACCGTGACGGGCGAGCCGCTGTACTGGAAAGTGCCGACACCGGGGAGATCGCCGTCGGGCGAACCCGCAAATGAGGAGCCGGCGAGCACGAAACCGAAAGCAAGGATGAAGCCGAGCGCGCGCATGATCTTGTGTCCCAATTCGGTCGCCGGCGGTGCGCCGTCGTTGTGACGCTGATAACCATGGGCGGTTTCGTGCGTGATGCGTGAAAAGCTGAAAATGGTTTCGTCTTCGTGAGAATTGTTTCGTCCCATTCAAGACGACGAAACATTTCTCGGAAAATGCCAGTCATTTCAGCAAGGTCTCGCTGCAGGTCAATGTGGCCCGCCAAGTTCCGGCGCCAGCACGGACATGCGCCTTGCACAGGCGCCGTCACGCTCCCGCCGCCCGCGTTTCACATGCATTTTACTCTTTTCTGCTGAAAGGAGCGGCAAACGAGGGCTGGGTGCGATCGAACCGGGGGTGGTTCGGCGGCGACCCAAGCCATCGAAACCGAGACGCCCGGATCATCGGGCGCATTCACGTGAGGGATGGCCATCATGATGGCGGGAAATCGCGCAACGCCGCGCGATGCGGATCTACAGACCGATCGCGGAGAGCAAACACCCATTCGCGGCAGCGCCGGCGAAATGGCGCTGCAATCGAGCCGCGGCTTCGAGGCCGCGCCGCAGATGTTCGTGCGGCTGACCGGTTCTCATCTCGCGAAGCCGCGCAATCGTCACTGAGAAAACGCGAACGCGTCACTGCGTGAAGAACTCGCCGCACTTCTGGACGTTCGCGTCCGCCGGCCCCCACGGCATGATCGGCACGGTCGAGGTCGAGTTCTTGGGCGAGCCTTCGATCAGCTTGTCCGAATAAACCATGTAGACCAGCACGTTGCGCTTGGCGTCGCAGCCGCGCACGATCTGCATCTTTTTGAAGAACAGCGACCGGCGCTGGCGGAACATGTCGTCGCCCTGCTCCATCTTGTGCTTGAACTTGATCGGACCGATCTGGCGACAGGCCAGCGAGATGTCCGAGACCTCCTCGGCAAGGCCGAGCCAGCCCTTGAAGCCTCCTTTCTCCGGCACGGTGAAGTGACAGGCGACGCCCTCGACTTCAGGATCATCGAGACCATAGGTCGCGAGCTTGTCGTTCGGGCTCATCCATTTGAACACGGTGGAGCGGCGAAAGATCAGATCAGGCTCATCGGCGGCGGACGCCGCCGCCATCGGCGCGGTCAGAATCAGCAGGAATAAAGCGAGGCCTTTCAAGCGGATGCTGGAAAGACCGGGGAAACGGGATGACATGAAGTTCTCCGGTAACAAGTTCCCGCAATGTAGGAACGCGAGCGACGATCAGGAAGGACGCGGACAGTCAGGCGCGGCCGCCGTTTACCGCTCCGTGAGGCTTTTTTGCTACGTCTTGAACAAAAGTAACTGACGGCAGAACCGCCCTGCTGGTGAACGCGTAGTCCCCTCTGAGACACTAACATCTGATTTGGATTATGGATTCGAGGATGAACAGCGTGAACGGTTCGGGTTCTGCCGCCAAGCCGGCGCGGCTGTGGCAGGTCGCCATCTTGACGGCGGTGGGTGCGATCGGCGCGACCAGCCAGGCAGACGCAGCGTTTTATTATTGGACGGACTATTCCGACGGGTCCTATTACGCCCGGCAGGATCGGCTTCCCGAAATACCGCGCCAGAAGCCGCAAAAGCGTGGCGTCGCAAGCAAGAAAGAAAGCCTCATCGAGAAGGAAGCCGGCACCAAGCCGCAAGGACCGCTCGTCATTGTCGTTTCGATCGACCGGCAGAAGGTGACGATCTACGACAGCAACGGCGTGTTCGCGGAATCCCCGGTTTCGACCGGCATGAAGGGCCACTCGACGCCGATGGGTGTGTTCAGCGTCATTCAGAAGCACAAATTCCACCACTCCAACATCTATAGCGGCGCGCCGATGCCGTACATGCAGCGGATCACCTGGTCCGGCGTCGCCATGCATGCCGGCGTGCTGCCGGGCTATCCCGCCTCGCATGGCTGCATCCGCATGCCGATGGCGTTCGCGATGAAGATGTGGAACTGGACTCGGATGGGTGCGCGCGTGATCGTGGCGCCGGGTCAGATGTCACCGCAGAGCTTTTCCCATCCCCTGCTCGCCTCCTTGCGCGTGCCACCGCAGCCCGCGGCGAGCATCGAACCGCAGACCAATGTCAGCGACAAGGCCGATAAGGGCACCGCCGAAATCAAGCCAGTCGAGACCAAGACGGCCAGCGCCGACAGCGTGCTCGACCTGCGCACCTCCGTCGGCCACGCCGTCATGTCGGATGTGACCACGGGCAATGCGCCCGCGCGCGACGAAGCCGCGGCACCGGCCGACAACGTCAAGACGGCCGAGGCATCTGATGCGCCCAAGTCTGATGCGCTCAAGTCTGATACGCCCAAGTCCCAGTCGCAAGATGCGGCCAAGCCAGCGAACGACGACAAGCCCGCCGAGAAGGTCGAGGCTGTCAAGGCCGAGCCGGTCAAGACCGAGGCGGCGGACTCCGCGAAGACGCCCAATGCACAAGCGACTGCTCCGGCGCTCGCCACCTCGCCCGATGCGAAAAAGGACGAGAACCGCGTTGCCGATCCTGCGCCGGCGACAAAGACTGATACGCCCAAACGCGCCGGCCAGATCGCCGTCTTCATCAGCCGCAAGGATTCCAAGCTCTATGTGCGGCAGAATTTTGCGCCGCTGTTCGAGGTGCCCGTCACGATCGCCGCGAGCGACCGGCCGCTCGGCACGCATGTCTTCACCGCAGAAGTCGACAAGGCCGATGCCAATGCACTGCGTTGGTCGGTGGTGTCGCTGCCCGTCGCCGCGCGTTCCGCGGCACGCGAGGATGACAGCCGCGTATCGCGCCGCCAGCGCGGCGCCGTCGTGATCCCCGTCGCTGCAAAACCGGTGCTCATGCCGGACAGCCCGGCTGAAGCCCTCGACCGCATCTCCGTCCCCTCCGACACCATGGCGAAGATCAACGAGATGCTGACGTCAGGCAGCTCAATCATCGTCTCCGACCAGGGCATCAACCAGGGCGAGACCGGCGAAGGCACCGATTTCATCGTCCGCCTGTACTAGCGCCTCTCGCAGTGTTCAATAACGCGTTGTTGACGAGCCCGCTCGCGCCGGCGGAGTAACATGCCTTCCGGATCATTTCGGGGACGCCGTCATGATGAACCGCAGGACCATGCTCATCGCGGCGCTCGGCGGCACGCTCGCGCCCGTAACGCGCGCCCTCGCTGATGGTGGCATGAGCCGGATCTCGGCCTATGCCTTCTCCTTCCCTGCACTGTCAGGCGACGACATCCGCCTCGCCGCGTTCACCGGCAAGCCGCTGCTGGTGGTGAACACCGCCTCGCTCTGTGGCTACACTCCGCAATATGCCGGCTTGCAGGAGGTCTGGAACGAGTTTCGCGAGCGCGGGCTTACCGTGATTGGCGTGCCCTCCAACGATTTCGGTGGCCAGGAGCCCGGCGGCGCGAGTGAGATCATGCAGACCGCGCATCACCAATATGGTGTTACCTTCGCGGTTGCGGCGAAGGCCGTGGTGGTCGGTGCAAAAGCGCACCCCTTCTACAAATGGGCCGCTGAGGCGCGACCGAAGGAAGTTCCGCGCTGGAACTTCCACAAATACCTGATCGGCCGCAACGGCTATATCGCCGAGGTCTTTCCCTCCGCAGTCGAACCGGCCGACACGCGGATCAAAACGGCCATTGCCAGGGCGCTGGCCGATAGTTGACGCCGGCCCTATCCGGCTGGGCACAATTATGGCGGGCGGTCAAACAGCCGTTGCAATGGCGAGGGCCCACCATCTAGGCTAGGATCGTTTGGGGCAGGACGGTTTTTGCCGCAGGCGAAAAGCCGCGGCGGAACAACGGGATCAATCTCGAGGACAACACCATGCATGTGGCGGCAGGACTGATTTTGGCAAGCGCGTTGTCGGTTGCGTTGACCGGCGCAGCATGGTCGCAGACACCGGCCGCGAAGCCCGCAGCCGCGGCACAAGCCGCACCGGCGGCTGCAGCGCCCGCTGCGGCTCCTGCGCCTGCAGCAGCTGCTCCGGCCCCAGCGGGCTTCGTCAATCCGCCCCCGCCGAAACAGGCGCCGCAGCCGGCGCGCGCGGCCTGCAATACGCCGGGCGCCCTCGGTGTCGCCCGCACCGTCGAGATCGACACCACGGGTGGCCCCGGCTTCGGCTTCGAGCATTTCAAGGAGCTCGATTTCCTGCGCGACCACGAGGTGGTGCTGACCTTCGACGATGGCCCTTGGCCGAAGAACACGCCTGCCGTGCTGAAGGCGCTCGCCGACGAATGCACCACAGGCATCTTCTTCTCGATCGGCAAGCACGCGACCTATGAGCCGGAGATCCTCAAGCAGGTCTACGCCGCCGGCCACACTGTGGGCAGCCACACATGGTCGCACGCCAATCTGAACAACAAGAAGCTTAACGAGGCGCAGCGCAAGGAAGAGATCGAGAAGGGTCTTTCCGCCGTGAAGTGGGCGCTCGGTGGTATCTCCCCCGCACCGTTCTTCCGCTTCCCGGCGCTGCAACATCCGCCGGAGATGGTCACCTATCTCGGCAACCGCAACATGGCGATCTTCTCCTGCGACATCGACTCCTTCGACTTCAAGGCCTCCAAGCCCGAGAAGGTGATCGAGACGGTGATGAAGAAGCTCGACACCAAGGGCAAGGGCATCATCCTGATGCACGACTTCCAGAAGCACACTGCGGAGGCTCTGCCCGAGCTGCTCAAGCGGCTGAAGGCCGGCGGCTACAAGGTGGTGGCGATGCGCGCCAAATTCCCGGCCTCGACGCTGCCGGAATACGATCAGGAGCTGCTCAAGGACATCAAGCTGCCGACGGTGAGCCAGCGCCCGGTCAATTCCGTGGTGACGACCGTATCCGAATAGAAGGCCGTTGTCTTTCCGTATCGAGGGCTACGTCATCGTGTCAGCGGACGGCATGCTGGCCGATGCCGATCACGTCATGCCCGACAGCCTGAAGTTCGAAGGCGACAAGCTGTTCTTCGAGCAGGCGCTCGAGCGCGCCGCGCTGATCGTGCATGGCCGGCACTCGCACGAGCAGCAGCCGAATTCGCCGAAGCGCAAGCGGCTGATCCTGACCCGCAAGATCAAGGACCTCACCGTCGATCCGGAGATGCCGAACGCGACGCTGTGGAATCCGGAGCATGCGAGCTTCGAGGCGGCCTGCGCCTTCGCGGACGTCGCCTCCGGCATGATCGCCATCATCGGCGGCCCGGTCGTGTTCGACATGTTCATGGACCGTTACGACACGTTCTGGCTGTCGGAGGCTCCGCACGTGCGGCTGCCCGGCGGTGAAGGCTGCTTTGTCGGCGTGCCCCAGCGGACGCCGCATGAGGTGCTGGCTTCGCATGGGATGAAGCCGGGCGCGCCGTACTTGCTCGATGCGGCGCATGACGTGACCGTGACGCCGTGGCGGCCGGGTTAGCCTCTCGGCATTGCCGACGTCGCTCACAGCGGGAGGTCAGTTTCAAAACTGGAAAAACAACCCCATGCAAAGTACCGGCAATATAATACCGCTATTTATCCTGGCGTTTCAGCAAGCTAAATTGGTCCCGCCGCCGGCCAGCGCAAAGCCGACTAGCATATTTGCCGAGACCCAATAATCGGCCCCGACGGCGGTGATGGCGCTATAGCCAGCGTCCGCGGCGCTGCGTCAATACGAGCCGGCCATTCAGAAACACCGCATCAATAGACTGAGACAAAAGCGCAAGATTGGACGGCTTCGGATCGAGGCTGCCGCCCGCGGGCGGCAGGATTTCTGGACGAACGAACCATTTCCTTTCGCCGGATGTAAACCTGCAGCGAGGCATGATTGGTCCGGCTGGGACCTTCCCCGCTCCTTAACCACGATCAAGACGCGACCACCCACCAGTATGAGCGACGACGATACGACGACAAATCCCCCAGACGGCTCCGGACTGACATATGATGCAGCCCCGATGTCATCCCTGCTACCGGCATTCGGCTTCACCGCCGATCAGATGGAGACCGATGCGAACGTCGCCGCCTGGCGGGAGGCTGTCGCCACGCTGTTCGAGGTCGACGAGCTCGCCGCCGACGAACCGGGTCCGTTTCGCGCCGACATCAGCTCCTACGCCATGGGGCCGGCGCTGATCGGGCTGAGCCGTGCCAGCGGCCAGCGCTTCCGCCGGACGGCTGAAACGATCGCGCGCAGCGGCGTCGACCACATCATCCTCCAGCTCTATCTGAAGGGCGGCTATGACGGCGTCGCGGGCACCCGGCCGATGCAGGTGCGCGCCGGCGACATCTGTCTGTTCGACCTCGCCCAGACCCTGGAGACCAAGGCGACGGCGTTCGAGAATGTCACGCTCGTCGTGCCGCGCCCGATGTTCGGCACCCATCTCCTGCGGGTCGACGATGTGCACGGCCTCGTCCTGCCGGGCAGCAGCGTGATCGCAAGGCTGCTGGCGGGACATCTCACCGCGCTGTTCGAATTTGCGCCGCGCATGACGCTCGACGAATGCCAATCGGTGGTCGAGGGCACGGTCTCGCTGCTGGCCGCCTGCCTGCGCAACGAGCTCGAACGCGGCGATGCCGATGCCGACCATACCATCGCTGCGAGCCCGTCCCTGATGCGGATCCGCCAATATATCGAGGCCGGACTTGCCCGTGAGGATCTATCCGCCAATTCGATCGCGGCCCATTTCGGCCTGTCCCGGGCGTCATTGTACCGGCTGTTCGCGCCGGTGGGCGGCATCGCCGATTACATCCGCAGCCGCCGGCTGCACCGCGCCTTTTCGATCTCGCCAATTCGGGCGCACGTGGTCCGCGGATCAGCGAGGTCGCGCGGCGCTGGCAGCTCGGTTCCGACGCGCATTTCACGCGCTCGTTCAAGGCAGCCTATGGCATCACGCCCCGCGCCGCGCGCGAGGCGGCCTTGCTCGGGGTACAGCGGGGCACGGATGGAGCAAGCAGCGCGACTATTTCCCGCTGGATGCGCGAGATCGCGCCTCCGAGAGCGGATTGATGGCTAGACGTCGCCGTAGGCCGCCTCAGCCGGGCGCGTCGTGCGGCCGTAGCCGATGATCATGCAGAGCGCGCCGATGATCGACAGGTTCTTGAGCGCGTCGACCAGCATCTTGGCGTTGTCCGGCGGAGTCTGGTTCCAGAAATCGTAGAACAGGACGGTCGCGACCGCGACGTAGATGATCAGCAGCATCGCGAAGAAGCGCGCGCCGAAGTTCAGCGCGATCATCAGCCCCGCAATGATCTCGAGCCCGCCGATCGCAATGGCCAGGAGCCGCGGCGTCGTCATGGCCGTCGCCGCCTCGATCTGCTTGGCATAGGGGGCGATGACGTCAGGCACGACCAGCTTGGCGGCGATGAGATCGGCGGTCGCCTGGATGGCAAAGAGCTTGGTTGCGCCCGTATAGACGAACAGCACCGCGAACAGGATTCGCCCGAAAGTCACGAACGCTGGCATGATCGGCCTCTTGCAAAGCGCTACCGCAGGGAACGCTCGAGGGGATTATGAAGAGTCCGTTTGCGCTTTTCAAACGAGGAAATGGAGAGCCGCGAGGAATTCAAAGCTGGCGGCGCGCTATTCAGTTGGCGCTCCCTAGCGGAATCGAACCGAGAGCGGCGCGATCGGCCGCAACGCTCTCAGCGTCATGGCCGGGCTTGACCCGGCCATTCACGACTTGCCTCGCAGGACGAAAAACGTGGATGCCCGGGACAAGCCCGGGCATGACGAGTTTGCGGAGCGAGCACCCCACAACACCTTGAGCGGGCGAAGCAGCTACGTAAACAACGTCGGCTGCTGCCGCGCGGCGCGCTCCTGGGCTTCCACGACCGCAACCGCCGTCATGTTGAGGATGCCGCGCGCGGTGACGCCCGGCGTCAGGATGTGGGCCGGGCGCGCCGGGCCGATCAAAATCGGACCGACGGGAAGTGCGTCCGCCAGCGCCTTGATCATCTGATAGGCCACGTTGGCGGTGTCGAGGTTCGGCATGATCAGGATGTTGGCCTCCCCCTCGAGCTTGGAGTGCGGCAGCACGAGCTTGCGGGCCGCAGCCGAGAGCGCGGTGTCGCCCTGCATCTCGCCGTCGGCCTCAATCTCGGGATGCTTGTCTTTCAGGAGTTGGGTCGCCCGCCGCATCTTGCGCGAGGAGTCCGTATCGTAGCTGCCGAAATCGGAATGCGAGATGAAAGCGACCTTCGGCTTCAGGGTGAAGCGCTGCACGTGCAGGGCCGCCAGCGCCGCGATCTCGGCCAGCTCCTCCGCACTCGGATTGGGCCGCACTTGCGTGTCGGCGATGAAGAAGGCGCCCTTGCTGGTGATCAGCAGCGCCAGCGCGGCGTAATCGCTGATCCCCGGCGAGAAACCGACGATCTCGCGCACATGGCGCAGATGGCTCATATAGCGGCCCTCGACGCCGCAGAGCATGGCGTCGGCCTCGCCGCGCACCACCGCAAGCGCCGCGATAACAGTGTTGTTGGTACGCACCACCGTGCGTGCCGCATCCGGCGTCACGCCGCGACGGCCGGCGACCTCGACATAGGACTGCACGTAGGAGCGGTAGCGCGGATCGTCCTCGGGATTGACGAGGTCGAAATCCTTGCCGGCCTTGATCGAGAGTCCGAAGCGCTTGATGCGCGCCTCGACGACTGTCGGGCGGCCGACCAGGATCGGTCGCGCCAGCTTCTCCTCCAGCACCACCTGCGTGGCGCGCAGCACGCGCTCGTCCTCGCCTTCGGCATAGATCACGCGGACCGGCTGGGTCTTGGCCTTGGCGAACATCGGCTTCATGACGAGGCCGGAGCGGAAGGCGAAGCGCTCGAGCAGCGCCCTGTACTCGTCGAAATTGGTGATGGGCCGCGTCGCGACCCCCGATTCCATCGCCGCCTTCGCCACGGCCGGCGCGATGCGCAGGATCAGGCGCGGATCGAACGGGCTCGGGATCAGCGAGCCCGGACCGAAGCCTTGCGTCTCGCCGGTGTCGAAACCCTGCGCAACCGCATCCGACGGCGCCTCGCGCGCGAGCTGCGCGATGGCCTCGACGGCGGCGTGCTTCATCTCCTCGTTGATCGCGGTGGCGCCGACGTCGAGCGCGCCGCGGAAGATGAAGGGAAAGCAGAGGACGTTGTTGACCTGGTTCGGGTAGTCGGAGCGGCCGGTGCAGATCATGGCATCGGGCCGCGCCTTGCGCGCCTCTTCCGGCATGATCTCCGGCACCGGGTTGGCGAGCGCCATGATCAAGGGCTTGTCACCCATCGCCTTGGCCATCTCGGGCTTGAGCACGCCGGGTGCCGAGAGGCCGATGAAGATGTCGGCGCCGCCGATGACGTCGGCGAGCGTGCGCTTGTCGGTCTTCTGCGCATAGACCGCCTTCCAGCGGTCCATCGAGGTGTTGCGCCCCTCATGCACGAGACCGTCGATGTCGCAGACCCAGATGTTCTTGCGCTGCGCGCCCATCGACACCAACAGGTTCAGCGTCGCGATTGCGGCAGCCCCTGCTCCCGAGGCCACGATCTTGACCTCGGACAGCTTCTTGCCGTTCAGCCTGAGGCCATTGACGATGGCGGCGGCGACGATGATGGCGGTGCCGTGCTGGTCGTCGTGGAAGACCGGGATCTTCATACGCTCCTTCAAGCGCGTCTCGATCTCGAAGCATTCCGGTCCGCGGATGTCTTCCAGATTGATGCCGCCGAAGGTCGGTTCGAGCGCCGCCACCGTCTCGACCACGCGGTCGATGGTGTCGGCGGCGATCTCGATGTCGAACACGTCGATGCCGGCGAATTTCTTGAACAGGACCGCCTTGCCTTCCATCACCGGCTTGGAGGCCAGCGGGCCGATATTGCCGAGGCCGAGCACCGCGGTACCGTTCGAGACCACCGCGACCAGATTGGCGCGGGTGGTGAGCGTGGCCGCCTCGGCCGGGTTCTTGGCGATCTCGGTGCAAGCCGCGGCGACGCCCGGGGAATAGGCAAGCGCCAGGTCGCGCTGGTTCGCAAGCGGCTTGCTTGCCTGGATCTCGAGCTTTCCGGGGCGCGGCAGACGATGATAGGCCAGCGCCGCCTGGTGGAGATCATCAGAATAGGATGACATGCGGTGTCTTGCCTCGCGTTACCGGCCTCAAAATGCGTCATCCGGAGCGCCGGCCGAAGCGGACGGGATTTCCGGGTCGTGGAAACGGGATGAAGCACGGCCGAAGGCCCGGTGGCAACATCCGATTGCGGCCCCATCAACAGGGCGCACCGTCAAATATTTGAAAACCATAGCTTTCCCTGGACGGCCCGAGGTTTCGCGAATATGGCAGGTTGTGCGGTGTAAAACGAGCAACTGGAGCTGGGAATGAAGCGGATCCTGATCGGCCTGATCGTGGCAGCCGTGCTCGGAGCGGGCGGATGGTTTGGCTTCAACCTCTATGTCCAGCATCGGGCAACCAGCGAGGTCGAGGCGGCATTCGCGCAGATCCGCGCAAGTGGCGGCAAGGCGAGCCATGGCAAGATCGCCTTCGAGCTGTCGAGCCGGACGCTGACGGTCGAGGACATCAATGTCGAGCCCGCCCAGCCGCAGCTCGCCAACGTCAAGGTCGCCAAGATCACGGCCGTCGGCGTACGCCAGCCAGATGAGAGGCATTTCTCGGCCGACAGCATTGACGTGTCCGGTGTCGAGGCCACCTTCACCTACACGGAGCCGGCGAAGCTGAAAGCGAACTACAAGATTCCGCAGATCACGGCGCGCGACTTTTCGGCTCCGATTCGTGGGGCCGAGGCGTCGCTGTCTGGCTCGATCATCGACATGTACCGCTTCATGCTGGCGCAATACGCAACCGTCTCGGCCTCGTCGATTGCGGTACCGACCGTTTCGGTCAACGTCGATGCGGGCACCGGTAATGCCGGCAGCGGCGATTATGTCTATTCGGGCCTATCGATCCAAAACGTCGACCACGGCAAGATCGAAACGGCGAAGACGGACCGCATCACCTATTCGATCGACTTGGCTCAGCCGGGCAAACCGACGAAAATGATCGGCGAGCTATCCGGCCTGGCCGCCACTGATTTCAACTCAACCGCTGTTAGGGCCGCGCTCGATCAGCAAGGGGCGAGCGACGACAGCTTCCACAGAATCTATCGACGCATCTCGGTCAACTCCTACATGGTGACGACCGCACCGGGCGTGCGCCTGCAGGTCGACGGCATCACCTTCGACGACATCGCGATCCGGCCTTCCAAATTCCGCCCGGCCGAGATAATCGCGCTGGTGCCGGCTGACGGCTCGATCCCGACGCCGGCGCAGTCGCGCGACATGATGGAGAAGGTGGCTGACTTCTTCGAGGGCTTCCAGATCGGCAAAGTCGAGATCGGCAAGCAGACAATCGAGACGCCGCAAGGAACGGGGCGGCTCGGCGCCATCAAATACGATCAAGATAACATCGTGCTGGAAGCCCTCGACATGCCGCTGCCGCAGGGGCAGCTCAAGATGGAGCGGTTCGCGCTGAAGTCCTTCAGCGCGGCCAATCTGATGCGCTGGGCGGCCAGCCTCCGAACGCCCGGACAGCCGCCCTCGCCTGACCAGATGCTCGGCCTGTTCCGCGTGCTGGAAGGTGCCGAGATCAAGGGCGTGGTCTCGCCCTACAAGAATACGCGGCAGCTCGTCACCATCGACACGATCAGCATGAACTGGGGCCAGCTGGTCGGATCGATCCCGAGCAAGGCCAGTCTGGTCGTGAAGATGGTCACGCCGACCGATCCCGCCAATCCGGCCCTGCAGCCGCTGATCGTGGCAGGCGTGGACAAGCTCGCGATCGACCTCGATCTCGGCGCGGCCTGGACGGAATCGTCGGGCGCGTTCGCACTTGCACCCGCCACGCTCGATCTCGGCAACCTCGCCAGGGCGCAGCTGAGAGTGGCGCTTGCCAAGGTGCCGCGCGACCTCTTCACCACGACGGACCGGTCCGAGGCGATGGCTCAGTTGGTCGAGGTCGAGACCGGCGCCATCGAGCTCTCGTTGCGCGATCGCGGCGTGGTTGATCTGGTCGTGGCCCAGTTCGCGCGCATGCAGAATGTCAGCCGCGACGCCGCGCGCGGCGCCATCGTCGCGATGATCCGTGCGCAGGGCGAGAAGATCGCGGGGGCCAATGGCGACGCGAGAATGGCGGTCGATGCGCTCGCTGGTTTCGTAGAGGCGTCAGGCCAAACGCTGAGCGTCAAACTGATGCCCCGAGCCAAGGTCCCTCTGATGCAATTGATGCAACTGTCGCAAAGCGACCCCGAGAGCGCGCTGGCGCAGTTCAGGATCGAAGCCTCGACGGGGCTGTAGGACTTTTTTGCTGCGAAATTGGGCGGCAGCTGCCTGGCGAAAATCCCTCCCCGTCATTGCGAGCGCAGCGAAGCAAATCCAGAGTCCCTCCGCGGAAAGATTCTGGATTTGCTTCGCTGCGCTCGCAATGACGCGTGGAGAGAGCGCGCCTCTCTCCAGATGCGGGGAGAGGCGAAGAGCCACATCACTTCTGCGGCAGGTTCACCCGCACATGCAGCTCGCGGAGCTGTTTTGTCGTGGCTTCCGACGGCGCGCCCATCAGCAGGTCCATGGCCTGCTGATTCATGGGGAATAGCGAGATCTCGCGCAAGTTCGTGGTACCGCAGAGCAGCATCACGATGCGGTCGACGCCTGCGGCCATGCCGCCATGCGGCGGGGCACCGTACTGGAAGGCGCGATACATGCCACCGAAACGCTCGACCACTTCCTGCTCGCCGTAACCTGCGATCTCGAACGCCTTCACCATGGCTTCCGGCACGTGGTTGCGGATGCCGCCCGAGGCGATCTCGTAGCCGTTGCAGGTGATGTCGTACTGGAACGCCTTGATGGTCAGCGGATCCTGCGACTTCAGCGCCTCCAGGCCGCCCTGCGGCATCGAGAACGGGTTGTGCGAGAAGTCGACCTTCTTGTCGTCCTCGTTGTACTCGTACATCGGGAAGTCGACGATCCAGGCGAGCTCGAACCGCTCCTTATCGGTGAGGTTCAACTCCTCGCCGACCTTGTTGCGGGCGAGCCCCGAAAACTTCCAGAACTTGTCGGGATCGCCGGCGACGAAGAAGGCGGCATCGCCCTCCTTCACGCCGAGCTGCGCGCGGATCGCAGCGGTGCGCTCGGGCCCGATGTTGTTCGCGAGGGGGCCTGCGCCCTCGCCGCCCTCGCGCCACATGATGTAGCCGAGGCCGGGCTGGCCCTCGCCCTGCGCCCACGAATTCATGCGGTCGCAGAACGCGCGGCTGCCGCCACCAGCTGCGGGAATCGCCCACACCTGGTTCTTGGGATCTTCGAGCATGCGCGCGAACACCTTGAAGCCGCTTCCGCGGAAGTGCTCGGAGACGTCCTGCATCTCGATGGGGTTGCGCAGGTCCGGCTTGTCGCTGCCGTATTTGCGCAGCGCCTCCGCAAACGGAATCCGACGCCAGCCCTTCGTCACCGGCTTGCCCTTGGCGAACTCCTCGAACACGCCGGTGATCACAGGCTCCATCGCCGCAAACACGTCTTCCTGAGTGACAAAGCTCATCTCGACGTCGAGCTGGTAGAACTCGCCCGGCAGGCGGTCGGCGCGCGGGTCCTCGTCGCGGAAGCACGGCGCGATCTGGAAGTAGCGGTCGAAGCCCGACATCATCAAGAGCTGCTTGTACTGCTGCGGCGCCTGCGGCAGCGCGTAGAACTTGCCGGGATGGATGCGCGATGGCACCAGGAAGTCGCGCGCGCCTTCCGGCGAGGATGCAGTCAGGATCGGGGTGTTGAACTCGAAGAAGCCCTGCTCTTCCATGCGGCGGCGCATCGACTTGATGATCGCGACGCGGGTCATGATGTTCTGGTGCAGCTTCTCGCGGCGCAGGTCGAGGAAGCGATACTTCAGGCGGATGTCTTCGGGATATTCCTGGTCGCCGAACACCGGCAGCGGCAGGTCGCCGGCCGGGCCCAGCACCTCGATCTCGCTGACATAGACCTCGACCTTGCCGGTCGGCAGGTCGTCATTGTCGGTGCCGTCGGGGCGGCGGCGGACCTTGCCGTCCATCTTGACCACGAATTCCGAGCGCAGCTTTTCGGCCAGCGAGAATGCCGGCGAGTCCGGATCGACCACACACTGGGTCAGGCCGTAATGGTCGCGAAGGTCGATGAACAGCACGCCGCCATGGTCGCGCACGCGATGGACCCAGCCCGAGAGCCGGATGGTCTCGCCGATGTTGCTCTCGCGGAGCGCGCCGCATGTATGTGACCGGTAGCGATGCATGGTCGTCCCAAAATCAATGTCGGAGGAAGCGAATCGGGCGGCCTGTCGTGGCCAGTCCGAAGTTGCGGCAGGGTTTACCCGACGAGACCCAAGGCGGCAACCAAGGGAACGCCCTGTTTGGGGCCTGAGGTGCCCATTTTTGGCCGATCAGGGCACAAGCCTTTGCCATCGGGCGTTCCAGCCCTATCTTGAGGCCATGACGGTCCATTTCCCCTTCCAGAACTCCTATTCGGCGCTGCCGGACAGCTTCTTTGCTCGCGTCGCGCCGACCCCCGTCGCCGCGCCCCGGCTGATCAAGCTGAACCGGCCGCTGGCGATCCAGCTCGGGCTGGATCCTGACGTGCTGGAGACCCCGGAAGGTGCCGAGATCCTGGCCGGCAAGACGGTTCCCGCGGGCGCCGATCCCATCGCCATGGCCTATGCCGGCCATCAGTTCGGGCATTTCGTCCCCCAGCTCGGCGACGGCCGAGCGATCCTGCTCGGCGAGGTCATCGACAAGGACGGCGTCCGCCGCGACATCCAGCTCAAGGGATCTGGCCCTACCCCGTTCTCCCGCCGCGGCGACGGCCGCGCTGCGCTTGGACCGGTCTTGCGCGAATACATCGTCAGCGAAGCGATGTTCGCATTGGGCATCCCGACCACCCGCTCGCTCGCCGCCGTCGTCACCGGCGAGCACGTCATCCGCGAGACTGCACTGCCGGGCGCGGTGCTAACGCGCGTCGCCTCCAGCCATATCCGCGTCGGCACCTTCCAGTTCTTCGCCGTCCGCCGCGACACCGATGCGATCCGCCGTCTCGCCGATCACGTCATTACCCGGCATTACCCGGAGCTGCTGCATGCGGAGCGGCCCTATCACGCCCTGCTCGCTGCCGTCGTCGCACGACAGGCCGAGCTGATCGCGCGCTGGCTGCTGGTCGGCTTCATCCATGGCGTCATGAACACCGACAACACGTCCATATCAGGCGAGACCATCGATTACGGCCCCTGCGCCTTCATGGATGCCTACAACCCCGCGCAGGTCTTTTCCTCGATCGACGAGATGGGCCGCTACGCCTATGCCAACCAGCCGCGCATCGGCTTGTGGAATCTGACACGCCTCGCCGAATGCCTGCTGCCGCTTTTCTCGGACGAGCAGGAGAAGGCGGTCGCGGAAGCACAGGAGATCCTCGGCGCATTCTCGGATCAGTTCAGCAACGCCTATCAGGCAGGCCTGCGCAAGAAGGTCGGCCTGTTCACGGAGCGCGACGGCGACGATGCGCTGATCCAGGACCTGTTAGATGCCATGGCGAAGAACCAGGCCGACTTCACCCTCACCTTCCGCAAGCTGGGCGATGCCGCCGCTGATGACGCCGCCGACGTGCGCGCGCAGTTTCTGGAGCCCGCAGCATTCGACGAATGGGCCGGCCGCTGGCGCGCGCGCGTCGCGCTGGAGCAGCAAGACCCAGCCGAGCGGCAGGCCGCCATGCACGCCGTCAACCCGATGTTCATCCCGCGCAACCACCGCGTCGAGGCCGTGATCCAGGCCGCCGTCAACGACGACGACTACGCCCCGTTCGAGGAACTGGTGAAGGTGCTGGCGAAGCCGTATGAGGACCAGCCGGAGCATGCGGCCTACGCCGATCCGCCGCTGCCGGACCAACGCGTGCTGCAGACGTTCTGCGGGACGTGAGCTCGCCCGACCACGCACGACCTCTAATTGCTTCACTTTGTGGATAGCGCCTTGCGCTGGTCCATTGCTCTGCGGCGGACGCTGTGGACGCGTCCCACCTTCGGGAACGGCTGTCATCAAACTGAAACACACGCGCTCTAACGGGCTGGCAGCGCCGTCTTGCCGGAGGCGCCCATCCTCCAACCGTCCCGACACAGCGCGCCATGCCTTTCAAATTCATCCACCTCACCGACACGCACCTGGCGAACCCCGGCTTGACGCTCTACGGCCTCGATCCGCGCGCCCGGCTGGATGCGGCGATTGCCGACATCAACAAGCATCAGTCCGACGCTGCGTTTGCGGTCGTGACCGGCGATCTCACCCATTGGGGCGAGGCCGAGTCCTACGCCAACTTCGCCGAGGCGATGGCGGCGCTGAAGATTCCCTACATCGCGATGGTCGGTAATCACGACCGCCGCGTCACCTGCCTCGACGCGCTGAAAGCCGCGCCGCGCGATGCCAACGGCTTCGTGCAGGGCACGCGCACCACCGAGCACGGCCTGTTCGTGTTCCTGGACACGCTGGACGAGACCAGCCACGCCGGCGAGATGTGCGCAAAGCGCCTCGGCTGGCTGGAGAGCACGCTCGCCGCCGCGCCCGCCGACCAAGAGTTCGTCGTGTTCATGCATCATCCGCCCTTCCCGGTCGGGGTCCACGCCATGGACGAGATCGCGCTGAAGCAGAGCGCCGAATTCGCGGACGTCATCGCGCCCTACCGCGCGCGCATCCGGCACCTCTTCTTCGGCCATGTGCACCGGCCGATTTTCGGCAGCTACGGCAAGATCCCGTTCTCGACGCTGCGCGGCACCAATCACCAGGTCTGGTTCGAGCTCGACGCTGCCGCCACCGAGCACCTCGCCAGCCACGAGCCGCCGGCCTATGGCGTGGTGCTGATCGACCAGGAGAACCTGGTCGTGCACAGCCACGATTTCCTCGACCAAAGTCTGCGCTTCCCCTTCGAGCCATCGGCGGGAGTGGACGGCCGCGACTATGCGCTCAATTTTCGGGCGCCATGAGATGAGCTTCGCTGAACCCGCGGCTCTCCCGGTCGCGACGTCGGCGGCACCGCGTCTGCACGTCCTGAAGCGCTTCACGAGCAGCTTCAAAGCCTCGCTGCCCGCCTATCTGCTGCTGCTGCCCTCGCTGATCTTCCTCGCGCTGTTCACCTATGGCGCGATGGGGCGCGTCGTGATCGACGCGCTCTATCAGCGCGCGACGCCGAAGGCGCCGGTGCGTTTCGTCGGCCTCGACAATATCAGCGCAGTCCTCGCCGACCCCGCCTTCACCGGCGCGATCGTCAACAACCTGATCTACGCCGTCGGCACGGCGGTGCCGAGCATCGCCCTTGCGCTGTTGTTCGCGCTGGCGCTGGCACGCACCCATGCCGTGAACAGCGCGCTGCGCGCCGCGCTGTTCCTGCCGGTGCTGATCCCGATGGTCGCGGCATCAGCACTGTTCCTGTTCATCTTCCTGCCGAATGTCGGCCTGCTCGACTACTATATCGGCCGGCTGCTGCCGGTGCTGCCGAACTGGCTCGGCGACCCCGATATCGCGCTCTACGCGATCATGATCATCACGATCTGGAAGAACGCCGGCTATTACATGCTGTTCTTCCTCGCCGGCCTTCAGGCCGTGCCCGAGGACGTGATGGAGGCCGCACATCTCGACGGCGCCGGGCCTTACATGCGCCTGCGCCACATCATCCTGCCGGAGCTCAAGCCCACCTTCCTGTTCGTCACCGTCATCGCGATCCTCAACGCCGTGACGCAGGTCGACCACGTCTTCGTCATGACCCAGGGCGGGCCATCCAATTCGACCAATCTCGTGCTGTTCTACATCTACCAGCAGGCGGTCGAGCATTACGACATCGGCAAGGCCTCGGCGGCAACGCTGCTGACCCTCGCCGCACTGATGGGGCTCACCGCACTGTCCTTCCGCACCATGGCGAACCGGGAGGGCGGGCCATGAAGCTGATCGACAGGCTCTACAAGGACGCCCCGCTCGCCACCCGAGGCGAGATCACGCCCAAGCTCGGCTTTGCGCTGACCGTGCTGCTCGCGATCGTCTGGCTGATCCCGTTCCTGTGGATGGTCGTGGCGACGCTGCGCCCCGCCTCCGACGGCATCAACGCCATGGCCGAACTGATGCCGAGCCTGAAGCCCACGCTCGACAATGTCAGGGACGCCTGGGAGATCGGCGATTTCCCGCGCTACACGATCAACACCACGATCATCTGCACTGGCATCTTGCTGGTGCAGTTCGTCACGATCACGCTCGCGGGCTTTGCCTTCGCGCGCCTGGATTTCGCCGGCAAGACGCTGATCTTCTACCTGTTCCTGATGCAGCTGATGCTGGTGCCGGTGCTCCTGATCGTGCCGAACCTGTCGCTGGTGGCGCAGCTCGGCCTCTATGACACGCTGACCGGCGTGATGATGCCGTTCTTCGCCTCCGCCTTCGGCACCTTCCTGATGCGCCAGGCTTTCGAGGCGATCCCGACCGAGCTGGAAGACGCAGCCCTGATCGACGGCGCCAGCCTGCTCCAGCGCATCCGCCACATCTACGTGCCGCTGTCGATGCCGAGCTTCTCCGCGTTCGCCATCATCTCCGTGACCAGCCACTGGAACGACTTCCTGTGGCCGCTGATGGTGATCAACTCGCCGGACAAGCGGCCGCTCACGGTCGGCCTCTCCGTGTTCACCAAGACCGCCGAAGGCACGCAAGCCTGGGGCACCATCGCCGCAGGCACGCTCATGGTGGTCGCGCCGCTGCTCGTCGTCTTCCTGATCTTCCAGAAGCGCTTCATCAGCTCCTTCGTCACCTCAGGCATCAAATAGGAGATTTTCCGATGCTGTTCTCCCGCAGGCTCATGCTCGGCCTTGCCGTGGCAGGCTCACTGGCAGGCGCCGTCGCCTTCCCGGCCCTCGCCGGCGAAGGCCCGACCGAGATCGACCTGTTCTTCCCCGTCCCAGTCGACGGCAAGCTCGCCCGCGACATGGGCACCCTGATCAAGGAGTTCAACGAGACCCATCCCGACGTCAAGGCGACCGCGGTCTACACCGGCTCCTATGACGACACGCTGATCAAGACGCGTGCCGCGATCAAGGCCGGCAAGCCGCCGGCCGCCGTGATCATGTCGGCAAACTTCCTGCTCGACATGCAGATCGAGAACCAGCTCACCAATCTCGACGGCCTGATCGCCGCCGACGGCACCACCAAGGAGAAGTTCCTGGGCCAGTTCTTCCCGGCGCTGCAGGGCAACGCGGTGATCAACCGCTCGGTTTACGGCGTGCCGTTCCACAATTCGACGCCGCTGCTCTACATCAATGCCGACAAGGCCAAGGAAGCCGGCCTCGATCCGGACAAGCCGCCGCAGACCTGGGCCGAGCTCACCGACTGGGCCAAGAAGCTCACCAAGCGCGATGGTGACAAGGTGACCCAATGGGGCATCGCGATCCCCTGCGCCTACGACTATTGCGGCTGGATGATGGAAACGCTCACCATGAGCAACGGCGGGCGCTACTACAACGAGGAGTTCGGCGGCGAGGTCTATTACGACACGCCCTCGATGCTAGGGGCGCTCACCTGGTGGAACGACCTCATCGCCAAGCACAAGGTGCATCCGCCCGGCGCGACGCCCGGGCCTGCCGTCAGCACCTCCTTCATATCGGGCAATGCCGCGATGATGATGCTGTCGACGGGCTCGCTCACTTACGTGCGCGACAACGCCAAATTCGCCTACAAGGTCGCCTTCATCCCGCGCAACGTCCGCAACGCCGTGCCGATCGGCGGCGCCTCGCTGATCATGCCGGCTGGGCTCGAAGCCGACAAGCAGAAGGCGGCCTGGACGCTGATCAAGTGGATGACCTCGCCCGAGAAGAGCGGCTGGTGGAGCCGCGCCACCGGCTACTTCGCGCCCAACGTGGCCGCCTACAAGACGCCCGAGATGGTCGAATTCCTGGGCAAGAACCCGGACGCCAAGACCGCCGTCGAGCAGCTCGAGGTCGCAAAGCCGTGGTTCGCGACCTACAAGACGGTCCCGGTGCGCAAGAACCTCGAGGACGAGGTGATGCTGGTGCTGAACGGCAAGAAGCAGCCGAAGGAAGCCCTCGCCGCCGCGCAGAAGGCCGCAGACGAGACACTCAGGCCGTACAACGCAGAGACCTCGCTGAAGCTGCCGTAAGGCCGGCTGCCCGTGGCACAAACAAACTTCGGCGCTCCGTCATGCGGGGCGCCGAATGCGTTTTTGAGAACGCGCGTGATTAGATCATTACCACGATCTTGCCGAACTGATTGTTCGATTCCAGGAAGCGATGCGCCTCGACGATGTCCTCGAAGCGAAACGTCCTGGCGATGATCGGCTTCAATGTGCGGTCAGACAACCCGTCGACAATGAACGCCTTTGCCTTCGCAAGGCGCGCGGGATCGCGGACGATCTCGTGCACGAGATAGCCGCGCAGCGTCAGGCTCTTGCCGAGTACGTTGGAGAGCGGGAACGGCGTCGGCGCGGGACTCAGGCCGCCATACTCGATCAGGATCCCGCCCGGCGACATGACCGCGGTCAGTGGCTCGAATGCGGGACCACCGACGGCATCAAATACCACGCGGACGCCCTTCGAACCGGCGATCTCCAGCAGTCGCGCTCCGACAAGCTCCTCGTCCGAGGCAACAACGTGGGCGGCGCCGGCATCAAGCAGGGCCCGCCGCTTGATCGAGGTCCGCGTCAGGGCAACCGGGACAGCGCCGATCCGGTTCGCAATCTGGATTGCCGCGAGCCCGACGCTGCTCGATGCCGCCGTGATGGCAACGATGTCCCCTGGTCCAAGTCCGGCGATGTCGACCAGCGCGCCATAAGCCGTCAGATATTGCATCCACACCGCGGCCGCAGTCTCGAAGCCAAGCTCGGGCGGATGCTTCACGATGAGTTCGGCCGGAAAGGTCGCGAGCTCGGCGTAGGCTGGCCATCGCACCATCGAAAGCGGCGGGACGATGCTCACGACATCGCCTGGCACAAAACCGGTCACATCATCCCCGACCGCTTCGACGACGCCTGCCGCCTCCAGACCCAGCCCCGACGGAAATGTCGCGCTCTCGATATAGGTCCCTCTTCGCAACAGGGCTTCGGCACGGTTGAGACCGAGTGCTCTGACCCGGATCTGCACCTCGCTCGTTGCCGGCGACGGGACGTCGACGGTCTCGATGCGCAGCACTTCGGGACCACCATGCTGATGAAAGCGAACGGCGCGGGCCATGGATGCACTCCAAAACAGTTGAACTGAATGGAGCTATGCCGGCCCGGAGCAAGCGGATAAATCGCTTAGCCAAGTAAACAGTCGAAACCAGGAGTTTTCAATCATGGACCGCCTGACCAGCATGGCCGTATTCGTTAGGGCCGTCGATCTCGGCTCGTTCGCGGCTGCCGCCGACGCCTTGGAGATGTCGGGGCCGATGGTCGGAAAGCATGTGCGCTTTCTCGAAGACCGCCTCGGCGTTCGCCTGCTCAACCGCACCACGCGGCGGCAGAGCCTGACCGAGGCCGGCCAGGCCTATTACGAGCGCTGCCGCGCCGTACTCGCCGAGGCGGACGCCGCCGACACCGTCGTATCCGACGCGCGCTCCGAGCCGCGCGGCAGGCTGCGCGTGACCATGCCTGCCCTGCTCGGACGGCATTGCATCGCGCCCTTGCTGATGAAGCTCGCGCGAAAATACCCGCATCTCGAACTCGACCTCTCTTTCGGCGATCCGATCGCTGACATCATCGAGGCCGGCTATGATCTTGCGATCCGGACCGGCGATCTCGACGACCAGTCCGGCCTGATCGCGCGGCGGATCGCAAGCCAGCGCATGGTGGTGTGCGGCGCGCGCTTGTATTTGCGCAACCACGGCAGGCCGAAATCGATCGACGATCTCGCCGCGCATCAGGCGATCATCTATCGCCGCTCGGGGCGCGTCCGGCCGTGGCTTTTTCCGCAGGAAGGCGGGCCGCCGCGCGAGATCATGCCTGCAGGCAGGCTGAGGCTCGACGATCTGGAGGCGATCGCCGATGCCGCCGTGCAGGGCATGGGCCTCGCCTGGCTGCCCTACTGGCTGGTCCGCGAGCGCCTCGACACTGGCGCACTGGTCCGTCTCTGCAGCGATCAGCCGGAATTCCTCTACGAGTGCCACGCGCTGTGGCCCCGTTCGCCTCGGCTGCCGCCAAAGGTCCGCACCGCCGCGGACACTCTGGCTGCGGCTCTGCCGAAGCTGATGACGTGACGGTCACCCTTTCCGGCATTAACCCCTCGTCCACCATCCGGCGGCCGACACGGCCGGTAACCACGAGAATTAACAGACCCTCAACATACCCCCGACAAATCTATCAATGTTTCTGGAGATTTCGCCGTGGATCTGTTGGTTTTCGAGTTCCTGGGACTGGCTCTGGTCGCCATGTGCGTGATCGTGGTGGCGCTGCCCTGCGCGCGAAAACCCTCGCAGCGGGTCCGTTATGAATAGGAATTTGGTCGGAAAGTCCCGGTTCCTGTCGGATGCAAGGCTTGAATTCGCTTAGAGCCCCTTGACATCACAGCACTTTCGGCAGAACGGCTGATATTAAGTGTCATGGGCCGTTCATGGATTTGATTACCACCACCGCTGACCTCGCGGCTGCCTGCAGCCGGCTGGCCAAGCACCCCGTCATAACAGTCGATACCGAGTTCCTGCGCGAGACCACCTATTACCCGCTGCTATGCGTGGTGCAGATGGCCAGCGCCGAGGAAGCCGTGGTCATCGACGCCCTGGCCGAGGGCATCGATCTCAAGCCGTTCTTCGAGCTGATGGGCAATGAGGGCGTGCTGAAGGTGTTTCACGCCGCCCGCCAGGACATCGAGATCATCTGGCATCAGGCGGGCATCATCCCGCATCCGGTGTTCGACACCCAGGTTGCCGCGATGGTGCTCGGCTACGGCGACAGCATCGCCTATGACGCGCTGGTCGAGAAGGTCACCGGCCACCGCCCGGACAAGACTCATCGCTTCACCGACTGGTCGCGCCGGCCGCTGACCAAGGAGCAGATGCATTACGCGGTGTCCGACGTCACGCACTTGCGCGACGTGTTCGCGGCGCTCGATGCGGATCTCAAGAAGCGCCGCCGCAGCGAATGGGTCTCGATCGAGATGGAGGTCCTGACCTCGCCCCGCACCTATGATTTCCACCCCGAGCGCGCCTGGGAGCGGCTGAAGACGCGGGTGCGCAAGCCCAAGGACCTCGCGGTGCTGATGGAGGTCGCGGCCTGGCGCGAGCAGGAGGCGCAGAGCCGCGACGTGCCGCGCGGCCGCGTGCTGCGCGACGAAGCCATCACCGACATCGCGACCCACGCGCCGACCACGCTGGAGAAGCTCGCGCATCTGCGCTCGGTGCCGAAGGGATTCGAGAAATCCAAATGGGGCGCGGACATCGTTGCCGCAGTCGAGCGCGGGCTGGCGCGGGATTTCTCGAAGCTGCCGAAGCTGGAGAAACCGCGCAACAACTCCAACGGCGCCGCCATCGTCGAGCTCTTGAAGGTCTTGCTGCGGATGACCGCCGAGCGCCATGCGGTCGCAAGCAAGGTGATCGCGACCGTCGACGATCTCGAAGAGATCGCGGCGGACGATGAGGCCGACGTGCCGGCCTTGCACGGCTGGCGCCGCGAGCTGTTCGGAGACGCCGCGCTGAAGCTGAAGCGCGGCGAGCTGGCGCTTGCGATCGAGAAAGGCCGCGTGATCGGGGTGCAGCGGGCGTAGGGCTCGCCGCCTCCACATCGTCGTGCGAGCGTAGCGACAATCCAGACTGCCTCCGCGGAAAGACTCTGGATTGCTTCGCGGAGCCTGGCATCGGGCCGCGCTTCGCGCGGACCCGTTGGCTCGCAATGACGGAATTTGACGCGATAGCGTGCCCTACGCCGGTGTCAGCTTCGCCACTTCCGCCTTCATGTCGTTCAGCACGCCTGAGATCGCAGCGACCAGCTCGTCGATCTGGCCCTTGGTCGTGATCAGCGGCGGGCAGATGGCGATGGCATCCAGCATGTTGCGCGAGATCACGCCGCGCTCCTGGAGCATGCGGCTGGCAATGCCGCCGACAGCGCCGGGCGTCGCCGCTGCGGTCTTGCGTTCCTTGTCGAGCACGAGCTCGAGCGCTGCGATCATGCCGACGCCGCGGACCTCGCCGACCAGCGGATGACTGGCGAGCTCGCGCAGCTTGCCCTGCATGTAGCCGCCGAGCTCGGCCGCATGCGCGACAAGGCCGCGCTCCTCGATGATCTTGAGGTTTTCGAGCGCGATCGCCGCGCCGACGGGATGGCCGCCCGCGGTGAAGCCGTGGCCGAGCACGCCGATCTTGTTGCTCTCGTCCGCGATCGGCTCGAACATGCGATCGTTCAGCATGATCGCCGACAGCGGGAAATAGCTCGAGGTGATCTGCTTGGAGACCACCATAGCGTCCGGCTTGATGCCATAGGTGTCGCAGCCGAACATCTTGCCGGTGCGGCCGAAGCCGCAGATCACCTCGTCGGCGATCAGCAGGATGTCATACTTCTTGAGCACCTTCTGGATCTTGTCCCAATAAGTCGCCGGCGGCACGATGACGCCGCCAGCCCCCATCACCGGCTCACCGAAGAAGGCCGCGATCGTATCCGGCCCCTCCTTCTGGATCAGGGCGTCGAGCTCCTCGGCCCGGCGCGTCGCGAACGCCTCCTCGCTCTCGCCGGGCGCGCCGTCCTTGTAGAAGTGCGGCGAGCCCGTATGCAGGACGTTCGGCAGCGGCAGGTCGAACGAGCGATGGTTGTTCGGCAGGCCGGTGAGGCTGGCCGATGCAATGGTGACGCCGTGATAGGCGCGCAGGCGGCTGATCACCTTCTTGCGCTGAGGCTGGCCGAGCGCATTGGAACGATAGGCGATCAGCTTCAGCACGGTGTCGTTGGCTTCCGAGCCGGAATTGGTGAAGAACACCTTGCTCATCGTGACAGGCGCGAGCGCGACCAGCTTCTCCGCGAGGTCGATCGAGGGCCCGTGCGATTTGGCGGAGAACGTGTGGTAGAACGGCAACGCCTGCATCTGCCTGTACGCTGCCTCGACCAGCCGCTTCTCGTTGAATCCGAGCCCAACGCTCCACAGGCCGGCCATTGCTTCGAAATAGCGCTTGCCCGTCGCGTCGAAGACATAAGGCCCCTCGCCGCGCTCGATCACCAGGGGACCGGCCTGCTGATGCGTGCGCGCATTGGTGTAGGGATGGAGCTGGTAGGCCACATCCCGGGCCTCTTGCGAATTGGGCAGCATGGACATTTGCGAGATCCTTAAAAGCGTCACGTCGCAGGCATAGCCGGCGTCATCACTCGATGATCAAGATACTTGGCTCAAGATACTTGGCTCAAGATACTTGGCTATTGCGACAGCGCAGAACTTGCAACGTCAATGTGCAGGCAGCAAGCGCTCAGCAGCGTTGCACAAAGCAGCACGTGACAATTGCGCTGGCTCAGCCCTCACGCCGCGCCGTGGTCGTCCCCATCGTCGCTGGCGGCAGCGGCCTCCCTCGCCTCCACCAGCGCCATCGAAAAATAGACTGTCGTAGGCAGCCCAAGCCTGCGCGCTCTCTCGGCGGCACGCGACAGATCGCCCGCCAGCTCCTTGAGCTCGTCTCCCCGTGACAATCTCTCACCCCATCCGCCGGTTGCGGCCGCCTACACCGCAACGGCGCCGCTGGCTTTGATCAGCTCGGCGCAGGATCGGATTGTAGCAAAATTCGCGATGACATTCACTACGGCACGCCTGTAGGCGGCGGCATCGTCTGCGCCCGGCTGCCGGCAAGCCACGGCGTCAGTGACCACCTGGTAGCGATGACTGCGGTGAAACCCGTCGACGGCGGTGGCCAGGATGGTCTCGTCCAGGGAAAAGCCGATCAGAATGCACTGCGTGGCGCGGATACTGGACATATAGTCTACAAACCGCGACGAGCTGTAGGCGGACGGCAGCGGGTGCTCGAACGTCATCTCTCCGGGCCGCGGCTTGGTCTGTGCGATCCAATCGGTCAGTCTGGACGCCGGATTGAACCAGGCCGCCTGCGCGATGCGCTTCAGATGCATCACTGGCCACAGATTGCCGCGCCACAGCGTCAGGAGTTCCAGGCAACGCGCCGTCGCCGCATCACCGTCGAGGATGACGTGGCGGCGACCGGGGGTCAGGTACTCGACCTGAAGATCCGCGCAGACCAGGATCGGCGGATCATCGTGGATGGAAGCCAGCATTTTGTTGCGCGCAGCTGCATCCGTTTCAGCGATCGACGAGTGCGAGGTCCCGCAGCGGCGAGGTCACCGCCCGCCCCGCTGAGGCGTCGAGCACGCCCGGCCGGTCCCAATCGCCCTCGGGACGGATGATCACGTAAGGGTCGCTGTCCAACGTGATGGCGTCCGGCCCGGGCTCGATCTCGAGCAGCATCTCCGTGTAGGAGAAATCCGAGAAGGTGATCTTGCGGTTGTGACCGAGCGGCTTGGCGCCGAAATGGGCCCAGAAATCGACCAGCCGGTCCTGCGCCTGACCATAGATCTTGCGAAAGCCCTTGCGCTTCACATAGTCGACGCTCGCCTGTACCAGCTTGAAGGAGACGCGCGAACGCCGGTATTGGTGCCGCACCGCGAGCCGCTCGACCTTGGCGAAATCGCCGAAGAAGCGGACCCGCAGGCAGCCTGCAGGCTCGTTGCCGACGTAGCCGATGAAATGCGCGGCGACCATGTCGTTGCCGTCGAACTCCTCCTCGAACGGACAATCCTGCTCGGCAAGATAGACCGCCGAGCGAATGGCGGTGACCAGCATGAGATCGCTGGGATCGCGCGCGAGGCGGATGGTGATGGCGCGGGAGTCGGGCTTGGCGAGGGGAATCCTAGTGCCGTGCATCTGCAAAGCTCCTTGCTTGGATGATCGCGCCGGGCATGCGCATCGGCTGCCGATGCCACGGGCGCTCGTAGCACCAAAGGTCGGGTTGGAAACTCGGCACAGGCGTAAAGCCTGTCGCTTTCATGATTTCGCGTCCGGCCACCGTTGACGGCTGCGCATAGCAATCCGCGCTGCGAAACCTTATCTGGCGCAGGTGAGCCGCGGCCTTGCCGAGACCGGCGATGCCGCGGCCGGTCGCCGCGATCGCCCAGATGTAGATGGCAGCGACGTCTTCGTTCGCCGACGCGAGATAACGCGTCTCGGGCGCGGTGAGGCAGATCTCATCGAGCAGCAGCGCATCGTGTCCGCGGTCGTTGAGAAACAGGAAGGCCATGCCGCCGACGAGTCTACCTTTCCGGCTGAACGTCAGAATACTCTGAGGATCGAGAGTGAAGTATCTCGCAAGCTCCACTGCGCCGATCTGCACGCCCGGCACGAGCCGGTACGCCATCTCCGAAAGCGCCGCAATTTCGGAAAATTGCGCACAGCGGACGTCGACTTCCGGGCTCAGCGGCAAGGCATCGAAATCATGCCTTGGGGCAAACGAGCCCCTTTCCATACTCATATCACGCCTCTATCGTTCGAGGCTTTCATGCCCCGCTATGCCCATGAGCTTAGCGGCTGGGGACCAGGAGTATGCAGCAGTTATTGCACCGGGGTGCTGCGATCATGCAGCACCGTGAAGAAGCCCTGGGCGCGTCCTGGGACGATTTGAAGCTGTTTTTAGCGTGCGCGAAATATAAAAGTTTTCGTAATGCCGCCGAAGAACTCGGGCTCACCTCCACCACTCTGATGCGCCGCATCGACCGGCTCGAAGAGAGCATCGGGTGCAAGCTGTTCCTGCGCGACCAGAGCGGACTGACGCTCAGCGATGAAGGCACCGCGATGATCGCCGACGTCACGCATATGGAGCGTCATGCCTTCAACGTTTTCCGCCGCGCCTCGCGATCGTCGAACGACACTTCGGGCACCGTGCGCGTCGCGGTGACGGAAGGGCCCGGCAATTTCTGGATCCTGCCGCGACTGATCGATTTCCAGAAGACCTACCGCAAGATCACCGTCGACCTTCGCTGCGCCATGGAGCAGGCTGACGTCGCGCGGCTCGAATCCGATATCGCGATCCAGCTCGAGCCGCCGACCAATCCCGATCTGATTGTCGCCAAGCTCGGCCGCCTCCACATCTATCCCTTCGTCTCCAAGGAGTACGAAAGCCTCTACGGTGTGCCGGCAACGCTCGCCGAATTGAAGAACCACCGCATCATCAAGCAGAGCGCGCCGCAAGTCGACGACGGCGCCTATGCCCGCGTGCTCGGATTGCAATCGCTGGAAGGCATCGTTGGGATCAAGACCAACTCCTCGGTCGGCGTGCTCTATGCGGTGGAGCGCGGCGCCGGAATCGGCTTCCTGCCCACCGCGTCGATCGCGCTCGGTGCGCCGCTCGTTGCCGTCGATCTCGGCGTCAGCCACCACGCCGATCTCTGGCTCACCTATCACAAGGAGTTCCGCACTTCCGAGCGGCACAAGATCGTGGTCGACTGGCTGAAGAAGATCTTCGATGCCAGGACCTATCCCTGCTTCCGCGACGAGTTCATCCATCCGAACGCGCTGGTGCCGATGATGACGGCCGCGCGCGAGGGCTTTGGATTGGCTGGCTATGTCGCGGCAACGCCGACGTGAGCGCGGGCGAGCTTCAGCTCACCATTTGTATTCCAAGCCGACCGTGCCCTGGTGCGAGGTGAGCTCGTTGCGGAACTTGCCGTCGTAATTGACGTAAAGGCGTGCCACGTTGGTCAGGCTGAGCGAAGCCGAGGCACCGGCATCCACGCCGTAACGGCTCTCGCCGATGCCGGGCACGATGATGTTCTGGGCGCCAAGGCTGACCTGAATGGATCCCAGGTCCTGGTGGAAATTGTCCACGAACTTGCCGTAGGCGGACAGGTCCAGGACTTTCTGGTCAACAATGAAATAGCGGCCGATCTCGGCCCCGACCATGATGCGCGCGCGAGAGAGCGCCGTCGAGCCGACGTTGAGCGGATCGAGCCCGCCGGACTCCTGGAACGCTGCGCTGGTGGCGCGGACATATTCCAGCGCGCCCTTGGGCACGATGCGCATCTGGTCCTTGGTCCAGTAATAGCTGATCTCTGTCAGCGCGCCGTCGATGCCGGCGCGATAGCCCGCGGTCGCAAGGCCAAGGCCGGTGTCGCGGCTGGACCGGACCTTGCCGAAGCCGTGCACCACCGCAAAGGCCCAGGTCCATGGGCCCTTGTCGACCGAGCCGCTGAGGCCGAACTGGGTCAGGTCGAGCGTCGCCGATTGCAGCGCCAGCGGCACGTCGATGTCGGTGTGGCTCTGGTCGATGGAGAATCCGATGTTGACGCCGGGTGCGAGCCGTGCGCCGAAACCGGCGACGCCGCCAAAGGTCTTGCGCTTATCGCCGACGAAGTCTCCTTGCGCATCCGTCCGGACCGAGATGCCGTAGCCCTCGAACCAGGTGCGGTAGCGCGGATCTTCCGTGCTCGCCGATGCGCCGCCGCCGCCGGGATTGGTACGGAACGCCCGGTTGAAACCATTCGAGGCCTGGTTACCGAGCCGCTCCAGGAAGCCCGAGCCGAGGTTGAGTGTGCTGCTGCCGGCCGACTGATCGTAATTGGTCGAGGTCGGCGACGGGATCGGGGTCGGCGACGGCGTAGGCGTCGGGGTGGGCGTGGGCGTGGGCGTCGGGCTTTGCGCGAAGCTGGGCGTCGCTGCCGCCATCATCATGACCAGCGCAAACGCCATCGCAATCGCAGCCGCGGTCCGGCGGACGCGGTCCAGCCCGATCGTCTGCCGTGTCCCGGAGAGCTGCGCAGCGCAGCACATGATGATGAATCCCGAAGCAAAGTGGCGGCGCGCAAAAATGCAACACGGTCTGCGGCGCTAGCGGCGATTTGTGCCGAACTGCCACGGAGGGTCAACCGGTTGGCGCATGACGGCCGCGGCTATTGCATCGATTGTGGTTCCGCTGCCACAGGTCGCAAATTGCGCTTGAAGACACCTGGTTCGGTCTTGAAATCGGCGCGCAGCTTGCTAGCCGGCGATTTTCATGTTGCAATATCGGTCACAATCGGAATTGGCCGCTGGGCTGTGCGTTTCGCGACATTGACCCTCAAGACTCGAACAGACTTCCGGAGGCCCGTTTGTGGCGTGGCACGCGAAAAGCGGCCGCGTCTTTTTTATATCTAGCGGAGGAGACGAGCGATGCCGCAAAAGGGCACCGTCAAATGGTTCAACCCGACCAAGGGCTATGGGTTCATCAAGCCGAACGGCGGCGACAAGGACGTGTTCGTCCACATCTCCGCCGTCGAGCGTGCCGGGCTCTCCACCCTCAATGAGAACCAGGTGGTTGAATTCGACCTCGTGGAGAACCGCGGCAAGACATCCGCGGAGAACCTCAAGGTCTCCTGATGCTTCTCTCGGCACGCGAGAGATCATGACGCTGCCCCCGGCTCTGCCGGGGGATTTTGTTTGGCACGACGAAGCGCGCTTCAGCTTACCATCGGCGCAATCAGAAAATTCTCCGACGCCGCACTCCCCGCCGTCCTGCACACATCGCCTTCGATGCAGACCTTGCCGGTCGCGAGCAGCCGCAGCGCCTCGGGATAGATGCGGTGCTCGACCTCGAGGATGCGCTCGGACAGCGTCTCAGCGGTATCGTGGTCGCTGACGGGAACCGCGCCCTGCATCACGATCGGACCGGCATCGGTCTCGGGGATGACGAAGTGCACCGTCGCGCCGGACAGTTTCACCCCGGCGCGCAGGGCCTGACCGTGCGGGTCGAGGCCGGGGAACGACGGCAGCAGCGAGGGATGGATGTTGAGCATCCGCCCGTACCAAGCCCTGGTGAACTCGGCGGTGAACAGGCGCATGAAGCCGCCGAGGCAGATCAGCTCGATGCCGTGCCGGTCGAGCGCGGCCTGCAGCACCTTCTCGAAACCGGCGCGGTCCTTGCCGAACGGCTTGCTCTCGATCACCTCGGTGGTCACGCCGCTCGCCCGGGCACGTTCGAGTCCGGCCGCATCGGCCTTGTTCGAGATGACGAGCGATATCTCCGCCGGGAAATCAGCCGCGCTGGCGGCCCTGATCAGCGCGGCCATGTTGGAGCCGCGACCGGAGATCAGGATGGCGACGCGGCGCCGCATCACAGCGCCAGATCGAGGTGGCCGTTATAGACGACGCGGTGCTCGCCGTCGGCCGGAATCACGGTGCCGAGCTGCGCCACGGTCTCGCCGGCGTCGGTGAAGACCTCGACGACCTTGTCGACCTTGTCAGGCTCGACGATCGCGATCATGCCGATGCCGCAGTTGAATGTGCGCAGCATCTCCAGCTCGGCGATGCCGGCCTGCGCGGCCAGCCATTTGAACACCGGCAGCACCGGCAGGCGGGTGAGATCAATGCCGACGCCGAGATGCTTGGGCAGCACGCGCGGAATGTTGTCGGTGAAGCCGCCGCCGGTGATGTGGGCGAGCCCCTTCACCGCGCCGGTCTCGCGGATCGCACGCAGGCAGGATTTGACGTAGAGCCGCGTCGGCGTCAGCAGCGCGCCGCCGAGCGTCATCACGGGCGCGAACGGCGCCTGCGCCGAGAAGCCGAGACCGGATTGTTCCACGATCTTGCGCACCAGCGAGAAGCCGTTGGAATGCACGCCCGAGGAGGCAAGACCGATCACGGCATCGCCTGCCGCGATGTCCTGGCGCGGCAGCAGCGTACCGCGTTCGGCCGCGCCGACGGCAAAACCGCCGAGATCATAGTCGCCATCCTTGTAGAGGCCAGGCATCTCGGCGGTCTCGCCGCCGATCAGGGCGCAGCCGGACTCGCGGCAGCCCTCCGCAACGCCTGCGACGATCGCGGCGGTGGCCTCCGGGTCGAGCTTGCCGCAGGCGAAATAGTCCAGGAAAAACAGCGGCTCGGCGCCCTGTACCACGAGGTCGTTGACGCTCATGGCCACGAGGTCGATGCCGATGCCGCCATGCAGGCCGGTCTCGATCGCGATCTTGACCTTGGTGCCGACTCCGTCGGTCGCGGCCACGAGGACGGGGTCCTTGAAGCCGGCCGCCCTGAGGTCGAACAGGCCGCCGAAGCCGCCGATCTCGGCATCCGCGCCCGGCCGTGCGGTGGCGCGCACCATCGGCTTGATCAGGTCGACCAATCGGTTGCCCGCGTCGATATCGACGCCTGAATCGGCGTAAGTGAGGCCGTTTTTGCGGTCGGTCATGCCCGATTTCCAGTGGGTTCGCGGCTGGTTACGTCGAATTCCGGGGACGCGCAATGGCTCGCATGGCGCTCCTGCCTATACTATGTAGAGATATCAACCGGTTCAGCCTTCCGAGGGGCCGAATTCGAGGTCAGACCGGGTGCCGGGAAGCGCTTTCGTGAGTATTCCGAACATCATTACCCTGGGCCGCATCATGCTGGTCCCGATCATCGTCTGGGCCATCGTGTCGAGCCAAATGGAGGTGGCGTTCGCCGTCTTCCTGATCGCCGGCATCAGCGATGCCGTGGACGGCTTCTTGGCCAAGCGGTTCAATATGACGAGCGAACTCGGCGCCCTGCTCGATCCGCTCGCGGACAAGGCGCTGCTGGTCTCGATCTACATGGCGCTCGGCATCTGGGGCGCGATCCCGCGCTGGATCGTGATCCTGGTGGTCTCGCGCGACATCATGATCGTCGCTGCCGTGATCGTATCCTGGTTGTTCGACCGGCCGGTCGAGATGAAGCCGTCGAAAGTGTCCAAGCTCAACACCGTGGCGCAGGTGGCGTTCGCAGCCCTGGTGCTGGCGGCGCTTGCCTTCGGCTTCAAGCCGGCCCCTTATGATATCATCCTGATGGGCCTCGTCACCGTCTTCACGCTTTCCTCCGTGTCGCTCTACCTCGTCGAGTGGCTACGGCACATGAGCACGATCGAGGCCAAATGAGGTGAGGATACGGCCCCGCAAAAGGCCAAGTCCCGCAAGATCAAGTCCCGCAAGATCAAGTCCAACCTCTTCAGACGGGCCGGCGGGCCGGCATGGAGCAAAGCAAGCGTGGCAGGCCGCGTTCATCCCCGACAATTGGCGTTTTCACTTCCGCATGCGGAGAGCCTGAGCCGGGACAATTTCCTCGAAGGCCCCGCCAATGCCGCCGCTCTGGGCCTGATCGACAGCTGGCCGGAATGGCCGAACCGGATCATGTGGCTGGCTGGCCCGGAAGGAAGCGGCAAGAGCCATCTCGCCGCGATCTGGGCCGAGCTATCAGGCGCCCGCTCGACCACCGCCAATGCGCTGACTGCCGCTGGCGTTCCCGGCGCGCTCGCCACCGGCGCACTGGTGGTCGAGGATCTCAAGGCCAAGGATTTTGACGAGCGCGCCCTGTTTCACCTGATGAACCTCGCCCGCGAGGACGGTGCCTACGTCCTCTTCACCGGACGCGAGGTGCCGGCCGCGCTGGAGATCGAGCTTCGCGACCTGCGCTCGCGTCTGCGGGCCGTTCCCGTGGTCGCGCTGCTGCCCCCCGACGACCAGCTCTTCCGCGGCCTGATCGTCAAGTTCTGCGCCGACCGCCAGCTCACCGTCGACGAGAGCGTGGTCGGCTATCTCGCCACCCGCCTGGAGCGGTCCTCGGCCGCCGCCCGGCAGGCCGTGGAACTGCTCGACAGCGAAGCCCTGCGGCTCGGCCGCCCCGTCACCCGGATGCTGGCCGCCGAGCTGCTCCGGGACGCCTGACCGGCTCGCGGTCTTCCAGAGCGGCCTGAAACCCGCCTTGACGCGGCGGAGCGGCGGAACATCAATGTCATCGAAACGTCATCGCTCTAACACATGCTCCCGCCGATTTTGCGCGTAAGTCGCAATTGGGCTGAACTGGATGGACCGACTTTTGATGGACTCTGCGCAAGCTGTTGAAACCAAAGAGAAAGCCCCGGAAACTGAGGCCCTGCCGGCGATCGCATCCAGCCCCGAACGGTTCATCAACCGCGAGCTGTCCTGGCTGCATTTCAACCGCCGCGTCCTCGAGGAATCGGTCAATCCCAGCCACCCTGTGCTGGAGCGGGTGCGATTCCTGTCGATTTCGGCGAATAACCTCGACGAGTTCTTCATGGTCCGCGTCGCCGGCATCAAGGCCCAGGTGCGCGAGGGGATTGCCGAGCGCAGTCCAGACGGCCTGACGCCGTCGGAGCAGCTCGCGCTGATCAACCGCACCGTGATCCAGCTCGCTTCCGACCAGCAGGCGATCTGGCGCGATCTGCGCGGCACGCTGGCCGATGTCGGCATCGTGCTGGTCGAGGGCAAGGACGTCACCAGGGCGGAACGGACCTGGATCGAGGACTACTTCCTCAACAACGTGTTCCCGCTGCTGACGCCGCTCGCGATCGACCCCGCCCACCCCTTCCCGTTCATTCCGAGCCTCGGCTTCACCATTGCGCTGCAGCTCACGCGCGCCGCCGACGGCAAGCAGATGAACGCGCTGATCCGCATGCCGGGCAAGATCGACCGCTTCATCCGCCTGCCAGCCGACGGCAAGACCGTCCGGCTGATCTCGCTGGAACAGGCGACCGCCCTGTTCATCAACCGCCTGTTCCCCGGCTACAATCTGCACGGCCAGGGCGCCTTCCGGATCATCCGCGACTCCGAGCTCGAAATCGAGGAAGAGGCCGAAGACCTCGTCCGCCTGTTCGAGACCGCGCTCAAGCGCCGCCGCCGCGGATCGGTGATCCGGCTCGAGATCGACGCCAAGATGCCGGAGGAGTTGCGCAGCTTCGTGCAGCATGCGCTGTCGGCCGCCGACGACGAGGTCTTCCTGGTCGACGGCGTGCAGGCCATGAACGAGCTGTCGCAGCTCACCCGCCTCGACCGGCCCGACCTCGAATTCACCCCCTACGTGCCGCGCCATCCCGAGCGCGTGCGCGAGCATGGCGGCGACATCTTTGCCGCGATCCGGCAGAAGGACCTGATCGTCCACCATCCCTATGAGTCCTTCGACGTCGTCGTGCAGTTCCTGCAGCAGGCCGCGCGCGACCCCGACGTCGTCGCGATCAAGCAGACGCTCTACCGCACCTCCAACAACTCGCCGATCGTGCGCGCGCTGGCGGAGGCCGCCGAGGCCGGCAAGTCCGTCACCGCGCTGATCGAGCTCAAGGCGCGCTTCGACGAGGAGGCCAACATCCGCTGGGCGCGCGACCTCGAACGCGCCGGCGTACAGGTCGTCTACGGCTTCCTCGAATTGAAGACGCACGCCAAACTCTCGATGGTGGTGCGCCGCGAGGGCGGCAGCCTGACGACTTACGTCCATACCGGCACCGGCAACTATCACCCGGTCACCGCGCGCATCTACACCGACCTCTCCTATTTCACCTCCGATCCGACCATCGGCCGTGATGCCGCGCGCGTGTTCAATTTCATCACCGGCTATGCCGCGCCGAGCGATCTGGAAAAGATGGCGGTGTCGCCACTGACCTTGCGCAAACGCATCATCGAGCACATTCAAGGCGAGACCGCGCATGCGCGGCACGGCCGGCCCGGCGCGGTCTGGATGAAGATGAACGCGCTGGTCGACCCCGACATCATCGACGCGCTCTACGAGGCCTCCCAGGCCGGCGTCCAGGTCGAGCTCGTGGTGCGCGGCATCTGCTGCCTCAGGCCCGGCATCCCCGGCCTGTCGGAGAACATCCGCGTCAAGTCGATCATCGGACGTTTCCTGGAACATGGCCGAATCTACTGCTTCGGCATGGGTCAGGGCCTGCCGGGCGCGAAAGCGGCTGTGTATATCTCGTCCGCCGACATGATGCCGCGCAACCTCGACCGCCGCGTCGAGGTGCTGTGTCCGCTGCAAAATCCCACGGTGCATCAGCAGGTTCTCGAACAGATCATGGTCGCGAACCTGAAGGACAACGAGCAGAGCTGGCAGTTGTTGCCGGATGGGTCTTCAACGCGTATGAAGGCCGCGAAGGGCGAGGAGCCTTTCAACGTCCACAACTACTTCATGACTAATCCGAGTCTGTCTGGCCGTGGAAAGTCGCTCAAGGAATCCTCGCCGCGTCGTCTCACGCGCCGGAACGAACGCCATCAATCCTGATCGGGGATTTGCGACGTGAAGCGGCCGCGCAAGCGCGGCTCCAGCGTCGCGGTGATCGACATCGGATCCAACTCGGTCCGTCTCGTCGTCTACGAGGGACTGTCGCGGAGCCTCATCCCGATCTTCAACGAGAAGACGCTCTGCGGCCTCGGGCGCGAGGTGCAGAGCACGGGTCTGCTCGCGCCCGACGCCGTCGACAAGGCGCTGACCTCGCTCAAGCGCTTTCGCGCATTGTGCCGCGTGATGCAGGTCGGGCGCGTGTTCGCGATTGCGACCGCGGCCTGCCGCGATGCCTCCAACGGGCCCGACTTCATCGCCAAGGCCGAGCGCATCTGCGCGGTGAAGATCGAGATCCTGTCGGGCCCGCGCGAGGCGCGGCTGTCGGCGCTCGGCGTGATCTCCGGCATTCACCTTCCCGACGGC
Source organism: Bradyrhizobium sp. STM 3561 (assembly GCF_045571455.1). Lineage (NCBI taxonomy): Bacteria > Pseudomonadati > Pseudomonadota > Alphaproteobacteria > Hyphomicrobiales > Nitrobacteraceae > Bradyrhizobium > Bradyrhizobium sp. STM 3561. The sequence goes on along the minus strand of NZ_CP120695.1, from coordinate 2,469,101 downwards.
ATCGTCGGCGACCTCGGCGGCGGCTCGCTCGAGCTGATCGACGTGCGCAAGAACGCCGTGCGCAGCGGTGTGACGCTGCCGCTCGGCGGTCTCGCACTCCAGGACCTCGCGCACAAATCGCTCAAGCGCGCCGATCGCATCGTGCGCGAGGAGCTCGACGAGGTGCCGCAACTCACCGCGGGCCGCGGCCGCACCTTTTATGCCGTCGGCGGCACTTGGCGCGCGCTCGCGCGCATCCACATCATCCAGAGCGGCTATCCGCTCCAGGTGATGCACGGCTACTCGATTTCGGCCGCCGAAGCGCTCGACTTCTCGCGCCGTCTCCGGCGCCTCGCTGCCGCCAACATGCTTGCCGACATCGAGATCGTCGCCGATGCGCGGCGCCCGCTTCTCACCTATGCGGCGCTGGTGCTCGAGCACATCATCCGCGTCGCCAAACCCAGCAGGATCGTGTTCTCCACCTTCGGCGTGCGCGAGGGCCTGTTGCACGAGAAGCTGCCGGAGACCGAACGCAACAAGGACGGGCTGATCTGCGCGGCCGAGGAGCTGAACCAGTTGCTGTCACGCTCGGCGAAACACGCCCGCGAGCTGATCGCCTGGACCGACCGCCTGGTGCGCGTCGTGAAGTTGCGCGAGACCGAGGAGGACCGTCGCCTCCGCCACACCGCGTGTCTGCTCTCCGACATCGGCTGGCGCGTGCATCCCGACCATCGCGGCGAGCAGACGCTGAGCCTCGTCGTCAACGGCAATTTCGGTGCGATCACCCACACTGAGCGCGCCTTCGTCGGCCTGTCCGTGTTCTACCGCTATGCGGGTCTCAGCGAGGAAAACCAGCCGCCGGCCACCATGCAGGAGCTGCTGACGCCGGCCCAGCTCGAACGCGCCCGCCTGCTGGGCGCGGCATTCCGTGTCGCGCATCTGATCTCGGCGGCGCGTCCGGGCGTCCTCCCCGCCACGCATTTCCGCACTCAGGGACGCAAATTGATGCTGGTGTTCGAGCACCGGCTCGTCGACCTCGTCGCCGACCGCGTCGGCAGCCGCTTCAAGCAGCTCGCCCGCCTGATTGGCCGTGCCGGCTCGATCGTGCGGCGCTGAAGTCCAAAGTGCGAATCCGTCGCGGATAGGCGGCGGCGCCTCGCACCGTCATCACGAAATCATGGTCCACGCTCGGCGGCGGACGTGCCGCGGGAACAGTCAGCGAGTCAATGAAACCGCCTTTATTTTCAGGAGTTTAGAAGGAGATAAGATCCAATTTGGGGAGACCGCGAAGCGCTGCGACGGCCTGACTAACCCCGCGCGGCATCCCAGATTCGCAACCGGTGCGGCACCGGCTGCCGTCGAGATCACTCCGCCGAGGCCTTGGCGTGGCCTTCGGAGGAGTCCAGCTCTGCCTGGATCAGGCTGCGCCGGCGCCAGATCGAGCCGGCCACCAGCACGACCACAACGCCGAGCGCGGCGCAGAGATATTCGCCGCCTCCGCCGCCATGGCCGAACTGCGGCGGGATGTGCAGCGCGCCGAGCATGCTGTCCAGCGAGGCACCGAGCGGGCCGTCGAACAACGTGTGCAGCCTCGGCGCGACCCCCGGGTCGGTCGCGATCACCTCTCCCGCGATCCAGCCGAGCAGCGCCGCGCCGGCCCAGACCAGCACCGGCAGCTTTGCGAGCAGCGCCATGATCAGCGCCGCGCCGGCGACGATTAGCGGCACGCTGATGGCGAGGCCGAGGATCAAGAGCGGCACGCTGCCATTGGCCGCAGCGGCGACCGCGATGACGTTGTCGAGACTCATGACGATATCGGCGACCACGACGATCTGCACGGCCTGCCACAGATGCGAGGCGGACTCGACGTCGTCGCCCTCCTCGTTTTCCGGCACCAGCAGCTTGGCCGCGATCACGATCAGCGCGAGGCCGCCGACGAGCTTGAGGTACGGCAGCTCCATCAGGCTCGCGACGATGCCGGTGAAGATGATGCGCAGCATCACGGCTGCGCCGGCACCGAAGATCATGCCCCAGAGCCGGTGCCGCGGATTGAGGCCGCGGCAGGCGAGCGCGATCACCAGCGCGTTGTCGCCGGAGAGCAGGATGTTGATCCAGATGATCTTACCGACCGCGATCCAGAAGGTCGGTGCGGCCATCTCGTTGCGAAACTGGGTGAAGAATGCCCCGATCGTAGCGGGATCGAAGATCTGCCAGAGCCAGCTCACAATACGTCCTTTCGCTCCGTCGCCTTAACTTGTCAGCTGATCGATCAGCCGACGATCTCGTTGCCCGAGAAGAACTGCGCGATCTCGATCGCGGCGGTCTCCGGCGCATCCGAGCCGTGCACCGAATTCTCGCCGATCGACTTGGCGTAGAGCTTGCGCACGGTGCCCTCGGCGGCCTTGGCCGGATCGGTCGCACCCATCACCTCGCGGTACTTGGCGATCGCGCCCTCGCCTTCCAGCACCTGGACCACGACCGGACCGGAGGTCATGAAGTCCACGAGCTCGCCGAAGAACGGGCGCGCCTTGTGGACGGCATAGAAGGTCTCGGCCTGCTCCTTGGTCATGCGGATGCGCTTCTGCGCGACGATGCGCAGGCCCGCCTTCTCGATCACGGCGTTGACCGCACCGGTCAGGTTACGCTCGGTCGCGTCGGGCTTGATGATCGAGAAAGTGCGTTCGATGGCCATAATCTTGTCCTTCGGGAAGAAAGCGGTGGTTGTCGAGTTGCGGGGCTTATATCGGCGCCTTTGCCGGACGGCAAGCGACCGGCGAAACGGCCTCACAGGCGCTTCGCCGCAGGGATGGGCGCCCCGATTCCAGCTTGGATGACAACAATTTCACCCAGATGAACCCAATCTGAAACCGCCGTCAGGGTTCGGTTCAGCTTCGCCGGCGTAAGTTGAGGCCCATCGAAACCGAAGCCTGATCATCAGGCGGACCGTTTCGGCGGCCTTCTCATCGACGCGGATCACCCCGCGCCGGCAGTATCTAGGAGATCACCATGTTGAGGAAACTTTCGCTTGCCGCGGTCGCCGCGGTCGCGCTGGGTGCCGCGCTGGCGCCAACCTCTGCATCCGCTCACTGGCACGGCGGTTGGGGCTGGCATGGCGGCGGCTGGCACCATGGCTACGGCTGGGGTGGACCGCGTTTCTATCTCGGCGCCCCCGTCTCCTACGGTTATGGCGGCTGCTATGTGCGCCGGCTGGTCCCGACCCCCTGGGGACCCCGCTGGCGGCTGATCAACCGCTGCTACTGAGCCCGTCAGCACCTTCATGAGGGTACCTAAGGCCCCCCAGGTACCTTCCAAGAGAAGCCCCGGCGTTCCCCTCGCCGGGGCTTTGCCTTGAGTCGATAAGACGCCCTTCGCACAATTTTCACGAGAATGCACCATATCCGCGCGGTCAGCGAAACCATTTCGCCGGCAATGACTTGGTACCGTGTCCTTCCTTTGAAAGCACGGAACCTTGCGATGGCTGGGCCTTCTGCCGATGACAACGTACAGATCGACCGGCGCACCAGCCGCTCGATCTGCGATGCCGTGGGCGAGCGGCTCCAGCAGAGCCTCCGGCCCGAACCTCGTCTCCCGACAAATCTTGAGCAGCTCCTGAACGAGCTGCAGCGGCGCGAACGCGAGCCGCATTGACGAAAAAGCGGGTTGCGTTCGACGCGCCTTGCGGTGACAAGGCCGCATGCTTGCGATCACCGACCTCTCCATCCGCCTCGCCGGACGCCTTTTGATCGACCAGAGTTCCGTGCAGATCACGCCGGGATCACGCGTCGGCCTGGTCGGACGCAACGGGACCGGCAAGTCGACGCTGTTCAAGGTGATCCGCGGCGAGCTCGCGGCCGAGCACGGCTCGGTGACCCTGCCGCCGCGCTGGCGCATCGGCAGCCTGGCGCAGGAAGCCCCGAACGGACCCGAAAGCCTGATCTCCGTCGTGCTCAAGGCCGACCTCGAGCGCGACGCGCTGCTCGCCGAAGCCGAGCACGCGACCGATCCGCACCGGATCGCGGAGATCCAGACCCGGCTCGTCGACATCGACGCGCATTCGGCGCCGAGCCGTGCCGCCGCGATCCTCTCCGGCCTCGGCTTCTCCGCCGCCGATCAGCTGCGTCCCTGCGCCGAGTTCTCCGGCGGCTGGCGCATGCGCGTCGCGCTCGCTGCGACGCTGTTCGCAGCCCCTGATCTTCTGCTGCTCGACGAGCCCACCAACTATCTCGACCTCGAAGGCACGCTGTGGCTGGAGGATCACCTCGCGCACTATCCGCGCACCGTGATCGTGATCAGCCACGACCGCGACCTCCTGGAAAGCTCGGTCGACCAGATCCTGCATCTGGAGCGTGGCAAGCTCACACTCTACAAGGGCACCTACTCCTCGTTCGAGGAGCAGCGCGCCGCGCGCGAGCTGCTCGATGCCAAAGCCGTCAAACGCCAGGAGGCCGAGCGCGCCCGCCTGCAGGCTTTCGTCGATCGCTTCAAGGCCAAGGCTTCCAAGGCGCGCCAGGCGCAGTCTCGGGTGAAGATGCTGGAGCGGTTGAAGCCGATCACGGCGCTGGTCACCGAGGATGTGCGCGAGATCAGCTTTCCCGCGCCGGAGAAGATCCTGTCGCCGCCGATCATCGCGGCCGACAACGTGTCGGTCGGCTACGATCCGGCCAGCCCCGTGCTCAATCGCGTCACCTTGCGCATCGACGACGATGACCGCATCGCGTTGCTGGGCGCCAACGGCAACGGCAAATCGACGCTGGTCAAACTGCTCGCGGGACGTCTCGCGCCGTTTTCGGGCAAGGTGACCCGCGCGGACAAGCTGTCGATCGCCTATTTCGCGCAGCACCAGCTCGACGAGCTCAACGAGGACGCCTCTGCCTTCGACCACGTCCGCAAGCTGATGGGCGATGCGCCCGAAGCGAAAGTGCGCGCACGCGCCGGCGCGATCGGCTTCTCCGGCAAGGCCGCCGATACCAAGGCCGGCAAATTGTCGGGCGGCGAGAAGGCGCGGCTGCTGCTGGGACTTGCGACTTTCTTCGGCCCCAACATGATCATCCTGGACGAGCCGACCAACCATCTCGACATCGACAGCCGCGGCGCGCTTGCGGAGGCGATCAACGAGTTTCCCGGCGCGGTGATCATGGTCTCGCACGACCGCTATCTGATCGAGGCCTGCGCCGAGCGGCTCTGGATCGTCGCCGATCGCACCGTGACCAATTACGACGGCGATCTCGACGAGTACCGCCGTCTCGTTCTGTCAGCGCGCAATGCCGAGCCCGCCCCGCGCGAGCGCAGTGCGCCGAGCGAGAAGCCGCAGCGCCCGAAGCCGGACAATCGCGGCTCGCTGAGGAAGCGCATCGCTGAAGCCGAAGCCGAGATCGCCCGCGTCAGCGAGATCATCGCCAAGATCGACACGGCGCTCGCCCTGCCCGACATTTTTACGCGCGACCCCAAGCAGGCCGCGCAACTGTCGAAGGCCCGCGCCAATGCCGCCGACGCGCTCGCGCGCGCCGAGGAGCAATGGCTCGAGGCGAGCGCACAATTCGATGAGGCGGCGGGCTGACCGGTTCGGGGTAGGTGTTCCGCTAATCAGGTGAAGAACCCATTGAGCTGCTCGAGGAGCAGCTCCGGCGCTTCTTCCGGCAGATAATGGCCGCAGGGCAGGCTTCCGCCGCGCACGTCCTTCGCCTTGGCGCGCCATGTGTCGAGCACGTCGTAACTCGACCCCACGACTCCCTTTGCGCCCCACAGCACAAGCAGCGGGCAACCGATTCTCTTGTCGGAATCCGCCTCATCGTGGATCAGGTCGATCCCGGCAGCGGCGCGATAATCTTCGCACACGGCATGCAGCGTCTCGCGGGTGTAGCACCGACGGTACTCTTCGAGCGCAACCGGGTCGATGGCGCCCGGCGTCTTGTTTTGCTTGTTGATATGGGTCTGAAGATAGAATTCGAGATTGTTGCCGATCAAGGTTTCCGGAAGCGGCGCCGGCTGAATGAGAAAGAACCACCACATATAGCGCGTGGCGAACTCCTTGTTCACCTTGGCGTACATCGTCGCGGTCGGCGCGATGTCGAGCATGACCGCCCTGGAGACGGCGTCCGGATGATCAAGCAACAGACGATGCAGAACGCGTCCGCCGCGATCATGGCCGACAGCCTGGAAGCGGTCAAAGCCGAGCGCGCGCATCACTTCGACCTGATCCCGCGCCATTTCCCGCTTGGAATATGCGATATGGTCGGTGCCGCCGTCGGGCTTGCTCGAGTCGCCGTAGCCGCGCAGATCCGTCAGCACCACGGTAAAGCGCTCCGCGAGCTTGGGGGCGATCTTGTGCCAGCACGCCAAGGTCTGCGGGTGCCCGTGCAGCAGCAGCAGTGGCGGCCCCTCGCCTTTCACGAGCGCATTGATCTCGGCGCCGCTGGTCTTGAGACGCTTCTGTTGAAACCCTGGCAGCAGCTTTTGCAGCGCGTTGGTCGTCACGGCATTATTCTCCTGAGCGAAGGTGTCCGGCGCCAAAATGGCCGAACCGAGGGCACCTGTTGTCAACGCGATCGACATCAAATGGCGCCGCGTCAACCCTGTCTCCGATCGATCGGAGCACGATTCAGCCTGTTCGAATTCGAGCATTGCAATTCTCCCCTGCAACATTCGTCCTGCGCGAAAGGCGGCGGTCCGTATCAGGACAGCGACTTCATCAAGAGCGTCGCGATCACGATCATGATCGCGCCGCCGACGCGGGTGGCGATCTGGGCGAACGCCATCAGGCCCATGCGATCCGCGGCGCCGAGAATGGCGACGTCGCCGGTGCCGCCGAGGCCCGAGTGGCAGGCGGTCACGATCGCCGCCTCGACCGGATACATGTTCAGCCACTTGCCGACGAAAAATCCCGACACGATCATCGCCAGCACCGTGGTCGTGCAGATCATGATGTAGCCTGGATTGAAGGAGGCAACGAGCTGCTGCCACGAGACCAGCAGGGTCCCCATCGCCACCAGGATCGCGAAAGTAAGGTTCGTCGACATGAACTTGTTGATCTGATAGGCGCCGAGCTCCATCTCGGCCGGTAGCAACCTGGTCAGCTTCAATGCCACCGCGGCGATGATCATCATGATCGGTCCGGGGATGCCGGTGAGCGGCGCCAGGATCATGCCGAGCACGAACAAGCCGCACGACAGCACCATGCCGGCACCGAGCAGTCCGAGATCGATCGGTCGGTCCGGCCGCGCTTCGCCGAGAATGTCGTCGTCTCCGGTCTTGACCAGCATCCCTCTGCCGTTGAGGTCGGCCCGCATCTCACCAAGACGGGCCAGCAGGCCCGCGCTCACGATCGCGACGACGTTGCCGAGCAGCGCCGCCGGCACCATTTGCGCCACAAGCTCGGCTTGCGACCGGTGCAACATCTCGGAATAGGCGATGGACAGCGGCAGGACACCTTCTGCAAGACCGCCGCCGACGATGGGAATGATGACAAAGAAGAACGTTTCCTTCGGGCTGTGGCCGAACAGAAGCCCGACGGCAATGCCCGCGGCGACGGCCGCGATCGTGCCGACCAGGAGCGGAACGAACATGCGAATGAAGCCCTGAACCAGGACCCGATAGGGCATGCCGAGGATCGAGCCTGCGACGAGGCAGGCGATGAAGAAATACTGGAAGTTGGCGGTTCGGAACGTGGTCGTGATCGCCTTCAAGGCCGCATCCGGCACGAGGCCATAGCTCACCAGGGCCGACGGCACGAACAGGCAGAGGATCGCCGTGCCGCCGATCCGGTTCAGCACCGGAATGGTTTGGCCGAGCTTGCCCAGCAGGAAGCCGAGCAGCATCAGGACCGAAAGGCCACCGATCACGTCGTTCGGCAGCTTGCCGGAATAGACCGCGGTGACGCAGACGAGAGCCGCCGCACCGTAGATGCCGACCGGCAACGGGCCGATCTTGAGACGGGCGAGCTTCGTCGCAACTGCGGTCTGCGGCGCCTCGGCCGCGCGATATGTCGTGTCCACCAAGGGTCCCTCCGCTGTTTATGGTTTCTCGTGGCGAGCGGATTCGAGCCGCGCCAGGTTCGTGCAGTTCAGACGATCCAGGGGTTCTCCGCCCGATGCCGCGCCTCGAAGGCACGTATGTCGTCGGCGAAGACCAGCGTGGAGGCGATGAAATCGCGGCCGGTCAGAAAGGCTTCTTTCCTGTCCGGCTCGATGTCGAATCCGATCGAGCGGCGACCGCAATCGAAGCGGATCGTCTGCGCGGCAAGGTCGATCGTGACGTCATTGCGCGAGCTGTCGGTGACGGCCTGAGCGAGCTCCGCCAGCACGCCGGCCTCGAGCGAGATCGTCAACAGACCGTTGTTGGCGCAATTGTCGTTGAAGATGCCGGCGAAGCTGGTGCCGATCAGTGCGCGAATGCCGAGCTGCTGAAGCCCCCAGACCGCGTGCTCGCGGCTAGACCCGCAACCGAAGTTGGGGCCGACCACGAGAAAGCAGGAATCGCGATAGCCGTCCTGGTTCAGGATGAAATCCGGATCGGGTTTGCCGCCGCTGAAGCGCAGCAGATTGAAGGCGCCCTCGCCGAGCCCGCTGCGGTCCACGCCCTTGAGGAACATTTTGGGCATGATGACGTCCGTGTCGGTATTCGGCGCCATCATGGGCGCAGCCACGCCCGTGACCTGTCCAAACGGAATCATTGGCGTGCTCCTCTCAACAGAGAACGCACATCCGTGATGCGTCCGGTGACGGCTGCCGCGGCCACCATCGCCGGGCTCATCAGGTGCGTGCGCGCGCCCGGACCCTGGCGGCCTTCGAAATTGCGGTTCGTGGAGGACGCGCAGCGCTCACCCGGCTTCAGCACATCGTCATTCATCGCAAGACACATCGAGCAGCCGGACTGCCGCCATTCAACGCCGGCATCGGTAAAGACCTTGGCGAGACCTTCCGACTCGGCCTGCGCCCGGACCTGGGTCGAACCCGGCACCACGATCGCCCGCACGCCCTCGGCAACGCGGCGGCCGCGAAAGATCTCGGCCGCATCGCGCAGATCCTCGATGCGCGAATTCGTGCAGGATCCGATGAACGCGAAGTCGATCGGCACCGATTGAATGGGCAATCCGGGCGTGAGGCCCATATAGTTCAAGGCGCGGCTTGCCGCCGCCTGGCGCTCGGGCGCGGCCTGCTGTCCAGGATCTGGAATGATCTCGGTGACGGCGATCGCCTGGTCGGGACTGGTGCCCCAGGTCACGAGCGGCGCGACTTCGGAAACGTCGAGCGTGACCTCGCGATCGAACCGAGCGTCGGAATCCGAAGCCAAGGTCAGCCAGCTCCTGGCCGCCCGCTCCCACATCTCGCCCTTCGGCGACCGCGGACGTCCCTTCAGATAATCCAGCACCTTTTGATCAGGTGCGATCACGACGCCGCGCGCACCCGCCTCGACGATCATGACAGACATCACGATCCGGCCCTCGACGCTCATGTTGGAGACGACGGGACCGCTGAACTCCACGGCGTATCCGGTCGCTCCATCGGCGCCGATCCGCCGGATCACCTCCATCACGATGTCCTTGGACGTGACGCCGAGCGGCGCCGCCCCGGTCAGGTGGATGCGCATCGTCTTGAGGCGGCGATAGCGCACCGTCGAGGTCGCGAGATAATGCTCGATGTCGGATGTCCCGATGCCGTAGCCGAGGGCACCGAACGCGCCATAGGCGGTGGTGTGACTGTCGCCGGCGGCGATCACCATGCCAGGCATGACGAGCCCCTGCTCGGGAGCGACGACATGTTCGATGCCCTGCCGCGGATCGAGAATGTCGAAATATTCGATGCCGAAATCCCTGGCATTTTCCGCGAAATAGTCGACCTGCCGCGCCGCGCCTCGGTCCGGCATCGCGCGGGTGCGCTGAGCCGCGGTCGGGTTGACGTGGTCGACGACCATCAGCGCGGCCTTCGGATTCCAGACCTTGCGCCCGGCCGCGCGCAGCCCGGCGAAGGCTTGCGGGCTGGTGTATTCGTTGAGCACGGTACGGTCGACATAGAGCAACACGAGACCGCTATCGTCGAGATTGCGGACCAGATGGGCGTCGACCAACTTGTCGTACAGCGTGCGCCCGGCCATCGCGCTTTCCTCCCAGAGAAGACTTGCTGCACCGTGCCGCCCGCGACACTGGAAATCCAATGTCGTGTTCTGATATCTTTATGCAGATCATGCATAAGCAGTGTTCGGAGGATCAGGAGGCCGTGCAATGGAGATCAACTGGCTGCACGATTTCATAGCGGTGGCGACCACACGCAGCTTCTCGCGGGCGGCGGAGCAGCGGAACTGCTCACAGCCGGCGCTGAGCCGCAGAATCCAGGCGCTCGAGGTTTGGACCGGCGCGCCGCTGCTGGACCGCACGACCCACAGCGTCAATCTCACACCGGCCGGCGAAGGCTTTCGCGAGACTGCCGAGGACGTTCTGCGCCGGCTCTCTGCCGGCCGGCTCGACGCTCAGGAGCGGGCCCGCGGCGCGTCAGACGTGCTGAAATTCGCCTCGACCAACGCGCTGTCGCTGACCTTCTTCCCCGACTGGCTGCGCGGCATCGAGACCAAGCTGTCGTTCGTGCCGAACGTGCAGCTCGTCGCCAATCACATGGAGGCGTGCGAGCGGATATTGTTGGCGGGCGATGCACATTTTCTGCTCTGCCATTACCACCCGGCGGCGGCTACGGCGCTGGCGCCATCGCATTTCCGCTCGCTCCATGTCGGCGACGACAGGCTCATTCCAGCATCGGTGCCGATGTCAGGTCGAAGCCGCAAGCCGCGTTTCAAGCTGCCTGGCACGGCAGCCGCGCCGGTCCCCTTCCTGAGCTTCCGCCCTGAATCGGGCATGGGACGAATCCTCGAAGCCGTGCGCGCGACGTCGCCGCTGGACGCGCATCTGCGCACAACCTTCACCTCTCACCTCGCAAAGCTGCTGGTGACGATGGTCCAGGCCGGCCGCGGCATGGCATGGCTGCCGGAAAGTTTGATCGCCGATCAGCTCGCCTCGGGCGAGATCGTTGCCGCAGGCGGGCCCCAATGGCACGTGCCGATCGAGATCCACGTGTTCCGGCCGAAGCTTCGCCTGGCGCAGGCCGCAGAGGCGTTCTGGCAGCACATCGCGAAAAGCAGCCGTCAGACCTAACAGAGCCGCGTCCGCGCACTCCGCCTTACGCCTGCTTCTTCTTCGGCTTCGGCTTCGCGGCCTTCGGCGTCGGTTGCGGCTCGGGATTGCCCTCGATTGAGGACAGACGTCCAGCCGTGAACGTGTAGATGCCTGCGCGCGGACCGGTGGCCCACGTGACGACGGCGACGCGCCTGCCGGCGGCATCGTTGGAGAGGTTGACACTCGAGGGCGCGCCGATGCCGCGCACCACGTCGCATTCGGTATGGCCGAGCGCAACCGTGCCGCCAACCGGCGCGGGCGCCGTGGTCGAGGCATTGGCATCGGCCGGCCCGGGCGCCGGCGCCATGCCGGGACAGGCGCCGTCGGCGCTGACGAGGTCCTCCGGTCCCACGGGCTTATCCGGAGTGAGCGGCGGCGATTCGATCGAGATGTTTTTGATGAAGAGACGGCCGGGCCTCTGGAACCACTCGGCGTCCTTCGACAACAGATCGGTCCCGCCCGAACAGCCCGCGACCAGCGGTGCTACGGCGACCAATGCAATCATGACCGAGCCGGGAAGCTTTTGATGTCGCACGATAAACTAATTCCCCGCGTGAAGGACCAGCCCTAAACGATTGTCCCAACATCCCTTTGCGGCACGAAGGTGGCCGAAGCCAGCCTCGCCCGAAAAGTGCAAATTATCATTAATTGCAGCTAATTCCGCTTCTGCCACCGGCCGCGCTCGTCGGCCTGCCAATAGGTGACATCAAATCCCCGCGCCTTGCAATCCGTCCACGCCGTGCGGGCGAGCGCAAGCGCGTCCGGATCGTCGCCGTTGAACAGCAGCACCATGCGCTCGTAGCCCCGTGCGTCCTCCGGCAGCGCGGCATTGTCGATCAGGAAGCGGACATTGGCACCGTTTGGATTGCCGTCCTCGATCGCCAGCACGATCGGTTGATCGGCGACATCGTTCACGCGCCATGTCGCGTGCGGCAGGAAGGAATCGTCGCGATAAGTCCACAAATGCGCGTCGAGCGCATCGGCGCGCTCCTCCGAGGTCGACTGCACCACGACCCGCCAGCCGCGCTCGAGCGATTTCTCGAGAAGCGGCGGCAACACATTCTCCACCGTCATGTTTTGCAGATGGTAGAACAGCACTTCAGTCATTTCAGGTCATTTGCGCTCGTAGTGGTCGGCGACCAGCCGGTCGAGCAGACGGACGCCATAACCGCTTCCCCAGCTCTGGTTGATGTCGGTCTTCGGCGCGCCCATGGCGGTCCCGGCGATGTCGAGATGCGCCCAGGGCGTACCGTCGACGAAGCGCTGCAGGAACTGCGCTGCGGTGATCGAGCCGCCATGGCGGCCGCCGGTGTTCTTCATGTCGGCAAACTGGGAATCGATCAGCTTGTCGTATTCGGGCCCGAGCGGCATCCGCCAGACCTTCTCCCCACTCTCGATGCCGGCCGCGAGCAGCCGGTCGGCAAGCTCGTCGTTGTTGGAGAACATGCCGGCATGCTCGGTGCCGAGCGCCACCATGATCGCGCCGGTCAGCGTCGCCAGATCCACCATGAATTTCGGCTTCACCTTCTTGGCGACGTACCAGAGCACGTCGGCCAGCACGAGGCGGCCCTCCGCGTCGGTATTGATGATCTCGATGGTCTGACCGGACATCGAGGTGACGATGTCGCCCGGCCGCTGCGCGTTGCCATCGGGCATGTTCTCGACGAGGCCGATGGCGCCGACCGCGTTGACCTTCGCCTTGCGCGCAGCGAGCGCATGCATCAGGCCGACGACGCAGGCCGCGCCTCCCATGTCGCCCTTCATGTCCTCCATGCTGCCGGCCGGCTTGATCGAGATGCCGCCGGTGTCGAAACAGACGCCCTTGCCGACGAACGCGACCGGTGCCTCGCCCTTCTTGGCTCCGTCCCAGCGCATGATCACGGTGCGGCTCGGCCGCGCCGAGCCCTGGCCGACGCCGAGCAGCGCGCCCATGCCGAGCTTCTGCATCGCCTTGACGTCGAGCACCTCGACCTTGACCCCGAGCTTGCGGAGCTGACTGGCTCTGCGCGCGAATTCCTCGGGGAAAAGCACGTTCGGCGGCTCGTTGACGAGGTCGCGCGCAATGATCACGCCGTCGACGACGTGGCCGGCCGAGGCAAACGCCTTCTTCGCAGCACTGGCATCGCCGACCGCAAGCGAGACGTCGGCACGCGAGCCCCCCTCCTCGCCATCCTTCTTCTTGGTCTTGTAGCGGTCGAACTTGTAGGTGCGTAAGCGAAGGCCCGAGGCGATCGCAACCGCCTGCTCGCTCGTCATGGCGCCACCGGGCAGCTCCGCGATGATGGTCATGGCGCTGGTGCCAGCGGGCAGCTTGCTCGCGGCCACCCCGCCGAATTTGAGGAAATCGTTCGCTTTCAGGCCGGTCGCCTTGCCGGCGCCGATCACGATCAGCCGGGTCGCCTTCACGCCCTCGGGCGCCAGTATGTCCAGCGCGGCCCCGCTTTTACCCTTGAAGGCCGCAGCAGCCGCCGCGCGCTTCACGAGGTCGACGGCGCCACCCAGCGCCTTCCCCGTTGCCGGGCCGAGCTTCAGGCCGTCATCGCAGAACACGACCAGGATGCCACGGGGGGCGGCAGACAACGGGACAAAGCCGACCTTGATGGCATCGGACATGGATAACTCCTCCAAAACATGGGGCTTTTCGTCGTTCGGGGGTTCCAGTCACAAACCGGAGCTGAACGGCGATTCACTGAGGCTTCCCCCACTATGGTCCAGCGGCCCGTCCGATGCCAAGCGCCGCCGTGGCCGCGAGGCCACAACGATCGAAATATTAACCATATATTGAGGGTGCCACGGGGCAGCCATTTTGTTGACGGATCAAAGGGATGGTAGTGAGAAAGTGAACCGCCGGAAGAGCTGCTGGCCGACCTTGGGGATCCCCTGACGGGGATGGGTTGGACGCCGGAATTCTGGTCGACATTGGGGCTTGATGGGGATTCGTGCGGTCGCGCATGGGGTCGATCGATAGGTATATCTTCCGTACGACGCTGGCGTCGTTTGCGCTGGTCCTGGTCAGCCTCACCGGCGTGATCTGGATTACGCAGGCGTTGCGCGGCATCGACCTGATGACGAGTCAGGGTCAGACCATTCTCACCTTCCTCGGCATCACAAGCCTCGTGATCCCGGCCCTGGTTCTGATCATCTCGCCGATCGCGCTGATGATCGCGATCTCGCACACGCTGAACAAGCTCGCGACCGATTCCGAGATCATCGTGATGAATGCCGCCGGCTTCTCGCCGTTCCGGCTGTTCTATCCGTTCTTCTACGCCACCTGCGTGGTGGCGCTGCTGGTCGCCTTCATCGCGGCCTATCTCGCCCCCGACGGCATGCGGCGGATCAAGCAGTGGGACGCCGAGATCACGGCCGACGTGCTCACCAACATCCTGCAGCCCGGCCGCTTCGCCCAGCTCGACAGGAACCTGACGATCCGGATCCGCGAGCGCCTGCCCGGCGGCATCCTCGCCGGCATCTTCATCGACGACCGCCGCGATCCGAACGAGCGCGTCTCGATCGTCGCCGAGCACGGCGAGGTCGTGAAGAACGAGACCGGCTCGTTCCTGGTGCTGGAGACCGGCAATCTTCAGCGCTTCGAGGCGGGCAAGCGCGATCCGGCGCTGGTGGCGTTCGGCCGCTACGGTTTCGACATGTCGAAGTTCTCCAACCAGGGCCGCGACGTCACCCTCGGCATCCGCGAGCGCTATCTGTGGGAGCTGTTCTCGCCGTCCGAGAACGACCCCGTCTACAAGCAGATTCCCGGTCAGTTCCGCTCGGCCCTGCACGACGGCATCCTGGCGCCGATCTATCCGTTCGCCTTTGCCGTGCTGACCTTCGCGTTCCTTGGGGCGCCTCGCACCACGCGCCAGAGCCGGAATTTCTCGATCGCCTCCTCGATCCTGGCGGTGTTCGGCCTGCGCATGGCCGGCTTCGCCTGTTCGGTGATGGCGGTGAAATCGCCGGGCGCGGTGCTGGTCCAATATGCGATGGTCGTCGGCGCGATCGGCGTCGGGCTGGCCATGATCATTGGCGGCGTCGTGGTCGAGCCGCCTCCCGGCCTGATGGAGGCCATCAACAGGTCGAACGCACGGATCGCGCGGCTGTTCGGACGTCCGGCCACCGCATGAGCATGCTCACCAACACACTCGGGCGCTACTTCGCAGGCCGCTTCGTGGTCGCGGCGCTCGGCGTCTTCGGCGGCATTTTCCTGCTGCTGGTGCTGGTCGACTACATCGAGATGGTGCGCAAGACCTCGGGGCTGGCATCCGCCTCCGCGATCATGGTGGCCGAGACCTCGCTGTTCCGGGTGCCGCAGCTCCTGGAGAAGCTGACGCCGTTCTGCATGCTGATCGGCGCCATGACCTGCTATCTCGCGCTCTCCCGCCGGCTCGAGCTGGTGGTGGCGCGCGCTGCCGGAATCTCCGCCTGGCAGTTCATCTCGCCGGCGCTCGGCAGCGCGCTGCTGATCGGGGTGATCGCCACCGTCGCCTACAATCCCATGTCGGCCAATTTGCGCGAGCTGTCCAAGCGCATGGAGGCCGAGCTGTTCGGCTCGGCGCCCGGCGGCGGCATTCAGGACGCCTCCGGCTTCTGGCTCAATCAGGTGACCAACGACGGCCAGACCATCATCAACGCGGCGCGGAGCGAGCAGCAGGGCATCCGGCTCACCGGGCTCACGCTGTTCCGGTTCGACTCGGACCAGCACTTCAAGGAGCGGGTCGAGGCGCGCGAGGCGACGCTCGAGGCCGGCCGCTGGGTGTTCAAGGGCGTCCGCCGCTTCTCGCTGGACGCGCCCCCGATCGACCAGGCCAGCCTGGAGATTCCGACCACGTTGACCGAGGCGCAGGTCCGCAACAGCTTTTCCACCCCCGAGACTGTGTCCTTTTGGCAACTACCGAGCTACATCCGCTCCTCGGAAAGCTCGGGCTTCGCGACAGCCGGATACCGACTCCAGTATCAGAAGCTTCTGGCACAGCCGTTTTTGCTCGCAGCCATGGTGATGCTCGCGGCCTCCGTGTCGTTGCGCTTCTTCCGGATGGGCGGCGTGCAGAAGATGGTTTTGAGTGGCGTGGGCGCAGGCTTTCTGCTCTACGTTCTGTCGAAAGTAACTGAGGATTTGAGCAAGGCTGAGTTGATGCATCCGATCGCTGCGGCGTGGTTGCCCGTTGTGGTGGGCGGCCTCACCGGCTTTTTGGCCTTGCTCTATCAGGAGGACGGATAGTGACTGCCGTCCACCGAGGGCTCGTGTCTCGTTTGACGCGGCGCACGTTGGTGCGCGCGACCGGGTGCGGCTTGTCCGTCCGCAGGCTCCTGATGGCTGTCGTCGCCGCTGCCTCGCTCGGCGGCTTGATCGACGCTGCCGTCGTGGCGCCGACCCAGGCCCAGAGCTTCACCTACAATCCGCTGCCGCCGCGTCCGAAGCCGCCGAAGGCCGCCAACGACAACCAGATGCTGGTTCAAGCGACCGAGGTCGACTACGACTACAACAATTCGCGCGTCTCCGCGGTCGGTAACGTCCAGCTGTTCTACAACGGCACCAGCGTCGAGGCCGACCGGGTCATCTACGACCAGAAGACCAAGCGGCTGCATGCCGAAGGCAACATCCGCATGACGGATGCCGACGGCAAGATCACCTATGCCGAGATCATGGATCTCTCGGACGATTACCGCGACGGTTTCGTCGACTCGCTGCGCGTGGACACAGCCGACCAGACCCGCATGGCCGCGAGCCGCGCCGACCGCTCCAGTGGCAACTACACGGTGTTCGAGAACGGCGTCTACACGGCCTGCGCGCCGTGTAAGGACGATCCGAAGAAGCCGCCGCTATGGCAGGTCAAGGGTGCGCGCATCATCCACGACCAGCAGGAGAAGATGCTGTATTTCGAGACCGCGCAGCTCGAATTCTTCGGCGTGCCGCTCGCCTACATGCCCTATTTCTCGACCCCCGACCCGACCGTGAAGCGCAAGTCCGGCTTCCTGATGCCCGGCTACTTCCCGGGCACGACGAACACGGGCTTCGGCGTCGAGGTTCCCTATTACTGGGCGATCGCGCCCGACATGGACGCGACCATCACCCCCCGCTTCATGACACGGCAAGGCGTCATGCTGCAGGGCGAATTCCGCCAGCGCCTGATCGACGGCGCCTACCAGATCCGCGCTTACGGCATCGACCAGCTCGATCCCGGAGCCTTTGCCGGGCAGCCCGGCGACCGCCAGTTCCGCGGCGCCGTCGACACCAAGGGTCAGTTCGCGCTGAACGACAAATGGGTCTGGGGCTGGGACGGCGTCCTGATGTCCGACTACTATTTCTTCTCGGACTACCGGCTCTATCAGTACCGTGATCCGCTCGGCTCGTTCCTGTTGCTGCCGACGGAAGCGCTGTCGCAGCTCTATCTGACCGGCGTCGGCAACCGCAGCTTCTTCGACGCGCGCACGATGTACTGGCTGAGCTATTCGGGCAACCAGAGCCAGGTGCCGATCGTCTATCCGGTGATCGACTATTCGAACGTGCTCAACTATCCCGTGTTCGGCGGCGAGTTCAGCTACAAGACCAACTTCGTGAACCTGTCGCGTGACGATGCGGTGTTCGATCCGATCACGACGGTCGCCAACACCAACGGCCTGTGCACCACGGCGTCGGCCGATCCGCTGGCGCGTATGCCCTCGCAGTGCCTGCTGCGCGGCTTCCCGGGCACCTACACACGCCTGACGGCGGAAGCGCAGTGGCGCAAATCCTTCACCGATCCGTTCGGCCAGATCTGGACGCCGTTCGCGAGCCTGCGCGCCGACGCGATCAACTCGTCGGTCTCCAACCAGCCCGGCGTGTCGAACTACCTGCCCATCGGCGACACCCAGGCGTTCCGCCTGATGCCGACCGTGGGCCTGGAGTACCGCTATCCCTTCATCAACATCCAGCCCTGGGGCTCGACCACCGTCGAGCCGATCGCGCAGATCATCATCCGGCCGAACGAGACCTATGCCGGCAAGCTGCCGAACGAGGACGCCCAGAGCATGGTGTTCGACGCCTCGAACCTGTTCAGCGTCGACAAGTTCTCCGGCTACGACCGGGTCGAGGGCGGCGGCCGCGCCAATGTCGGCGTGCAGTCCACCACGCAGTTCGACAAGGGCGGCGCGGTCAAGGTGCTGTTCGGCGAGTCCTACCACCTGTTCGGCCTGAACTCCTTCGCGGTTCAGGACGCCATCAATACGGGCATCAATTCCGGCCTGGACAAGCCGCGCTCGGATTACGTGGCGAGCGCCAGCTACTCGCCCAACAGCACCTACACGTTCAGCGTCCGTTCCCGCATGGACGAGCAGACCTGGAACGTGCAGCGCTTCGAGGCGGAAGGCCGCGCCAACTTCAATCGCTGGTCGGTCAGCGTGCTGTACGGCAATTACGCAGCGCAGCCGGAACTCGGCTATCTGACCCGCCGCGAGGGCATCCTGACCTCGGGATCGCTGAAGGTCGCGAACAACTGGGTGGTGTCGGGCTCGGCGCGCTGGGACCTCGAGGCCAACAAGATCAATCAATATGTGCTCGGTGCCGGCTATGTCGACGATTGCTTCGTGCTGGCGGCGAACTACGTAACTTCGTATAGCTATTCTGCGGGCACCACGCCGCCCGTGCTGAGCCATGCGTTCATGTTCCAGATCGGCCTGCGCACGCTGGCGACCACGTCGACGACCAGCAGTTCCGCCGGCCTCCAGTGAACGGTTTGAAGTGCCAGCCGCGCCTGCCCCATCACAGGCTCGACGCGGCTGACCTGCGAGCGACAATCATGACGACCTCATTGCCCGTCTTCCGCCTCCTGCTCGCCATCAGTGCCGGGCTGATCCTGACCGGACTGCCCTCGCCGTCGCGCGCGCAGAACATCGTCGTCATGGTCAACGGCGATCCGATCACCGATTTCGACATCGAGCAGCGCTCCAGGCTCGACCAGCTGACGACGCAGAAGACCCCGAGCCGGCAGGAGGTCATCAACGAGCTGATCGACGACAAGGTGAAGCTCAAGGAAGGCAAGAAGTACGGGGTCGATCCCGGCGTCTCCGACGTCAACCAGTCCTACGAGGGTATGGCGCAGCGCATGCGCATCACGCCGGAGCAGCTCACCAAATCACTCGAATCCAAGGGTGTCCGCCCCGAAACGCTGAAAGGCCGCATGAAGGCCGAGATGGTCTGGACCAGCCTGGTGCGCGGCCGATTCAAGGAGAAGCTGCTCGTCGGCGAGCGCGACGTCGCGCAGGCCGTGCAGGCCCAGACCGGCGACAAGCTTCAGATCGAAGGCACCGAATACAAGATGCAGCCGATCGTGCTGATCGTGCCGCGCGGCTCGTCCGCGGCGTTCCTGGAAACCCGGAAGAAGGAAGCCGAGACCTATCGGGCCCGCGTTGGGAGCTGCGAGGAAGCCAACTCGCTGTTCCGCTCGACGCCGAACGCCACCATCCGCGACGCCGTCACCAAGACCACCGCAGAGCTGCCCGACCCGCTGCGCAAGTTGCTCGACGACACGCCGATCGGCCACCTGACCGCGCCCGAGGTGACCAAGGCGGGCATCGAGATGGTGGTGCTGTGCTCGCGCAAGCCGACCATGATCGACACGCCGAAGAAGCGCGAGGTCCGCGAGAAGATGTATCAGGAGAAGTACGAGAAGACCCAGAAGGCCTATCTCGACGAGCTCCGCAAGGCGGCGATGATCGAATATCGCAACCGCTGATGGCCAAGCCCCTCTCAGAGCCCTCCACCAAGTCCGCAGCCAAGCCCCTTGCCCTCACCCTGGGAGAGCCCGCCGGCATCGGCCCCGACATCACGATCGCAGCCTGGCTCAGGCGCCGCGAGCTGAACCTGCCCGCCTTCTATCTGCTCGGGGACGACGCGCTGATCGCGCGGCGGGCCCGGGCGCTCGGCGTCGACATCAGGATCGCCGCGGTGAGCCCCAGTGAGGCCGCTTCCGCCTTCACTGATGCCCTGCCCGTGGTCGCGACCGGCGAGCGCGCGAGCGCCGAACCCGGCAAGCCCGACGCATCCAGCGCGCCGGCTGCGCTCGCCTCGATCCGTCAGGCGGTCATCGACGTGCGCGCAGGTCGCGCCGGCGCCGTCGTCACCAATCCGATCGCCAAGAGCGTGCTCTACCGCGCCGGCTTCCGCCATCCCGGCCACACCGAATTCCTCGCCGAGCTTGCCGCGGAGAACGGCCGCGTGCCGCAGCCGGTGATGATGCTGTGGTCGCCGCAGCTTGCCGTGGTGCCCGTGACCATCCACGTCCCGCTGCGCGATGCGCTGGGAGAGCTCACCAGCGAGCTGATCGTCTCGACCGTACGCATCGTCGCGACCGAACTGAAGTCCCGCTTCGGCATCGCAAAGCCGCGCATCGCGATCTCCGGCCTCAATCCGCATGCCGGCGAGGACGGATCTCTCGGCCACGAGGAGCAGACCGTCATCGCCCCGGCGCTCAAAGTCCTGCGCAACGGCGGTATCGAAGCCAGGGGCCCGCTGCCCGCCGACACCATGTTCCACCAGGCCGCACGACAGACCTATGACTGCGCGGTCTGCATGTATCACGACCAGGCGCTGATCCCGATCAAGACGGTCGCCTTCGATGACGCCGTCAACGTCACGCTCGGCCTGCCCATCATCCGCACCTCGCCCGATCACGGCACCGCCTTCGACATCGCCGGCACGGGTAAAGCCAATCCGGCGAGCCTGATCGCGGCGCTTCAGCTTGCCAGCCGCATGGCGGCTTCGTAGTGCCGCCGATCTGAAGTTCCTGCAGTGCACGCCGCGAGCGCGTTCAGGAACTTCAGATCGACAAGTGGCACTGCAATGATAATTTCTTGGTGCCCTCAGCTTTCCGAAGTTCGTACAAGGGCGCCGCAGGTTGGCACGAACTTCGGAAAGCTAAGGGCACCCGCTGATGAGCGCGATCGACGACCTCCCGCCGCTGCGCGAGGTCATTCGCCAGCATGCGCTGTCGGCCAGGAAATCGCTCGGCCAGAACTTCTTGCTCGACCTCAACCTGACAGCGCGCATCGCGCGCGCGGCCGCGCCGCTGGACGAGGCGACGGTCGTCGAGATCGGCCCCGGCCCGGGCGGGCTGACGCGGGCGCTGCTCGCGCTCGGCGCGCGGCGCGTCATCGCCATCGAGCATGACGAGCGCGCAATTCCGGCCCTGCAAGATATTTCGGCGCGCTATCCCGGCCGGCTCGAGATCGTGCATGGCGATGCCATGACCTTCGATCCGCGCCCGCTACTCTCAGGCGAACGCGCAAAGATCGTCGCCAACCTGCCCTACAACATCGCGACCCAGCTTCTCATCAACTGGCTCACCGTCGAGCCCTGGCCGCCCTGGTACGAGATGATGGTCTTGATGTTCCAGCGCGAGGTCGGCGAGCGCATCGTCGCGCGCGAGGGCGAAGAGGCCTATGGCCGGCTCGGCGTGCTCGCCAACTGGCGCTGCGAGACCAAGATCCTGTTCGATATCTCGCCCTCGGCCTTCGTGCCGCCACCGAAGGTCACCTCCTCCGTCGTGCGCCTCGTGCCGCGCCCAGAGCCTCTGCCCTGCGATCGCAGGCTGCTCGAGCAGGTCGCCGCCGCCGCGTTCGGCCAGCGCCGAAAAATGCTGCGGCAAAGCCTGAAGTCGCTGGGCGTCGATCCCGCGCGGCTCGCGAGCGCCGCCGGCGTCGATGCGACGCGGCGCGCCGAGACCATCCCGATTTCCGGCTTTGTTGCCATGGCCAGTGAATTGGCCAATATACGGAATGAAGCAGAGCGATAATTTCGGAGGAAAGAATATGGCGCTGATGCGCAGGCAGTCCCTGGTCAAGTTCGATGCGCCGCTGTGCGAGACCATCGTCGACACGCCCAAGCCGCAAGGCCGCGAGGTGCTGGTGCGCATCGAGCGCTGCGGCCTCTGCCATTCCGACCTGCACATCCAGGACGGCTACGCCGATCTCGGCGGCGGCAAGAAGCTCGACACCACGCGCGGCATGACGCTGCCCTTCACGCTCGGCCACGAGATCGCGGGCGTCGTCGACGAAGTCGGTCCCGACGTAGCAGCCAGCCTCGTCGGCGCCAAGAAGGCCGTGTTTCCATGGATCGGCTGCGGCCAGTGCCGCGACTGCGCCAATGGCGACGAGAATCTCTGCGTCAAACAGCGCTTCCTCGGCGTCTCCATCGATGGCGGCTTCGCCAGCCACGTGCTGGTCCCCGACGCCAAATATCTGCTCGATTACGATCCCCTGCCGGTCAACCAGGCCGCGACCTTGATGTGCTCCGGGGTGACCGCCTATGGCGCGCTCAAGCGCCTGGTCGACCGTCCGCGCCAGCGCAACCTCTTGCTGATCGGCCTCGGCGGCGTCGGCATGATGGGCCTGTCGTTCGCGCAGGCAATGTTCAAGCAACCGATCACGGTCGCAGATCTGTCACCGGCCGCACGCGAGACCGCGCTCGAGAACGGCGCCGCCGTCGCCTACGATCCGGCCGAGCCCGACGTGATCAAACGTATCCTGAAAGAAACCGAAGGCGGCTTCGACGAGATCGTGGATTTCGCCGGCAACGAGAAGTCGATGGCGTTCGCGGTCGCGGTCGCCGCGCGCGGCGGCAAGATCGTGGTCTCCGGCCTGATGGGCGGCCAGTTCAGGCTGCCGATGGTGCAATGGGTCTATAAGCGCATGACCATCGAAGGTTTCATGGTCGGCACGCTGGCTGAGGCGCACGAGCTGATGGCGCTCGCACGCGCCGGCAAGATCAAGCCGACGCCGATGCGCGAGGAGCCGATGGGCGACGTGCAGAAATGGATCGACGAGCTGCGCGCCGGCAAGGTCGTCGGCCGCATCGTGCTCAAGAACTGATCCGCTCGAGCGGCGGGCCCGACGCAAGTCTCGCCCGCCGCACGGAACGCCTGCGACCGCGCCGCGTTGGCAGCGCATGTCGATCCGTTGCACCGTTGAAAGCGCGTTCTTCATCGCCTGGAGCTGCCTGGAGAAGAGTGGCGAGCTCGGGCCGCCCGACGAGAGCGCAAATTTCCTGCTCGACTCGATCGAAGCCCAGCTCCGGGCCGGTGAACGCCGGCAGTTGATGCTTGCCAACAGAGCGATCGACGCCTATCGCGCGGCTGCGGCGAAGGGCGATGCCGCCGCCGGACGTGAAGCCCGCCCTGGATGATGGCCTTCGGCTATCGCTGCGTGCGCAACCGACGCCGTTGCATGGCCGGCGCACTCATTTTTTCTTGCCGCCGGTCCTGTGCTCGGTCTTGGACGCATCCTTGATGCCGGGCCGATCTGCCTGAGTTGCATTCATGCCGGTGGTATCCATCGTCCCTTTCTCGGTGGCACCGTTCGTGTTCTCCGGCCTCTCCATGCCGGACTGCGGAGCCGGTCCGGAATTCTGCGCGATGACGGGCCCGGCCATCGCTGCAAACGCGATCGCCACGATGAGCGCTTTCATTGGCATCTCCCTCGTCTCATAAATGACGTGCCCGCAAGAGAGTTGTTCCCCTCAGGCTGAACTTCGCGCTAACGCGCCTTACACAAAGGGCGGCGCCTGCCGTTTCAGGTGCAGATAGGCTGGACTGAAATCTCCGAGCCGCTGCAATTCACGCCACTTCAGCACGATCAGCTCGCCCTCGCGCAGGTCCATGGCTCCGCTCCGCCTGAGGTCGGCAAGGGTCCGGTTCACCGTCGCGATCGCCATGCCCAAGGTCTCGCCAAGCTGAGCCAGGCTGATCGGCAGGCGGCAGCGATTGCCGCGGACCAGCTGCGCCGCGCGGGCCCGGTAGAACAGCTCGCAAAAAAGGTGCGCCATACGCGCCTGCATCGGCCGCGCGCTGTTGTTGGTGATGGCCTCGCGGAAGATCGCGGCATCGAGCAGCGTCTCGCGCCAGACGGCCAGCCCAAAGGTCGGCCGCCGCCGGAACGCGACGAACAATTCGCGATGCGGGATGAAGGCGATCGACGCCGGCCCGAGCGCACTGAGCCCATGATCCATCATGTCAATGAACAAGCCCTGCGCATCCGGAAGGTCGCCGGTGAGATGAAACGCCAAATATTGTCGCCGCCCGCTGCCGAGCAGGTGATAGCGGGCAACCATGCCGGAGACGACCAATGCCGAATGCTTCGGCTCGTCACCTTGACGGATGAAATCCTCGTTGGGCGCGAAATCGCGCAGCGTGAAGGTGAGCGCGCGGATCTCGGCAATATCCTCCTCCGCGAGCCCGGTGTGCTCGCCGAGGTTCCGGATCAGCACGTCGTGAGCATTTTGCATGGGCCCGCCGAAAATCGCGCCGGTTCTATCAAATGATACGTCCGGCTTGCGTTCAGCGGACTAGAACGCGGGTCGGAAGCACAGGTTGCTAACCGGTTCGTGACGCACCGATCGCAGCCACACCATCCCCCGATTTCGGACCCAGCCGCCTTATGAATCCCCCGACGATCCTGGAACGCATTCGCGGACTGTTCGCATCCGGTACAGGCGAGCACCTGGACAGCATTAGCGAGGCCCTCCTCAACGGAACGCTGAAGGAGCCTGCCCACCCGATGTCGGATCAGGAACTGGCCCGTGCCATCCGCGAGTTCCGCTCCGTTCCGGTCTCGGACTGGACCATCGCAAGACTCTCGCGGCGCCTGCTCGAGGCGTCCGGGCCGCGCGACGTCTGAAGCGCACCACTGGTCTCATGCCGCATCCGAAGTTCATCGCGCGTCTCCAGGCGATCGAAGGCCTATCCGAGGACGAACGCCGGCAGATCGCAGGCTTGCCGTCGACGCTGCGCCAGGTCGCGGACGGCGAGATCGTGTTACGCCAGGGCGAGGCCCCTTCACGCTGCGTCTTCGTCGTCAGCGGCTTCCTCTACCAGGCCCGTATCGTCGGCGATCGCAGCCAGATCCTCGCCTTCCACGTTCCCGGCGACATGCCGTGCCTGCACACGCTGCTGATCTCGCCGATCGATGCAGACCTCGTCGGGCTAGGCCCGACCATCGTCGGCACCGTTGCGCACAGCCAGCTGCGCCAGCTGCTCGACGGCTCCATCCACCTGACCCGCGCCTTCTGGCACGAGACACTGATCGATGCCGCGATCTCGCGGCAATGGATCGCGCGCCTCGGCGCACAGGCGGCGCTGCCCAAGCTTGCGCATCTCATCTGCGAGCTCGCCGCGCGGCTGGAGGTCGTCGGCCTCGTCAAGGACGGCAGTTTCCAGATGCCGATGACGCAGCGGCACGTTGCTGACGCCTGCGGACTGTCGATCGTCCACGTCAATCGCACCATTCAGGAGCTGAGGCATCGTGGACTGATCACGTGGGAGGGCAGCGAGATCGCGCTGCTCCAGCCCGACGAGCTGCGGAGACTTGCGGATTTTACGCCGGATTATCTGAGCTGAGCGTTGGAGCATGAGCGTGTGATTTCGCGAGGCGTCGGGCAAAACACCGCGTCAAGCCCCTCCTCGCAAAAATATTTTACTTTTCCGAATTTCGGATTTATGGCATACACCTCGCATCCCGGCCCTGCCAAAGGGGCGCTTCGCGATCGTCACGAGATGCGGGCCGGGTGGCGGTGGACGCGGCAGCGCCGGCGCGGATGGCGTGGTGACAGGGCGGGCAACCGTGAGTCTCACGCGACGCGGTACGACACGGCGCAGTTAAAGCGGCCTCGTTGGTCGTCTTGGGTGAGCACGCGCCAGCCCCTGATGATCCGGTGGGGTCGTCCGGGGACGGAGAAGTCGTGTGGTCCTGACGCCCGGGGTCTGTGCGTCAAGGCTTGTGGTGATGCGGCGGCCCGACCGGGCACGCGCATCAGCCATCCGCAAGGCGACGGGGGCAATAGTGCATCGCTCCCCGGGGAGCAACTGTGTTGAAGTAGCCCGGCGATCGGCCGGCCTCAAGGCTGGCGCTGGCGCGCCACCGCCTCCGGCGGCTTCCGGCCTTGACCCCGTCCGCTCGCCGGTCTTCAGGGCGTGCAAGCGCTCGGCGGAAGCCGAGCGGAGTTGCTCACTTCGTACCGGCCGGCGTCCCATTTCTCGCCGCGTGCGATCATGACGTTCAGGATCACGATCAGCTTGCGCATGCAGGCGATGAGCGCAACCTTCGGCTCCTTGCCTTTGGCGATCAGGCGATCGTAAAAGGCCTTGAGCACGGGGTTATGCCGGGTCGCGGCTCCCATGGACGCCATGTAGAAGACGTTGCGGACCTTGCGGCGTCCGCCCTGGATATGACGGACGCCCCGACGTTTGCCGCTGTCGTCGTCATAAGGCGCAGCACCCAGCAGGGCCGCGGCCACTTTGTTGCCTATCTGGCCGAGTTCCGGCATCGCCCCGATCAGTCCGGCGGATGTGCCCCCGGCAAGACCTGGTACGCTCTCGATGATCTCGGCGAGTTCGGCAAAACGCGGTGTGGTCTTGATCAGGGCTGCGATCGCTGCTTCCAGCTTGGCAATTTCGGCGGCGAGCCGCTTCAGCAGGCGATTTTGCATCTTCTGCACGACGTCAGGAGTGGAATGCTCCGTCCTGTTTCGCAAGCTCGTCTGCACGTCAATCAGAGCCTGGCGCGCACTCACGATCTGCGCCAGCTTCTCGCGTGCCGCATCGTAGGCTTGCCCCCTTGCCTCAATGAAGGTCTCGGCGAACCAGGCAATCATCTCCGCATCGATCGGATCGTTCTTGGCGAGCTGTCCAGCCGATTTGGCGAAGTTGCGCACCCGCTTTGGATCCACCACCAAGCCTTCGATACCATCCTGGCGTAGCACCTTGGCCCACTCCCGCTCATAACCACCGGAAGCCTCCATGGCGGCTTTGCCGACCTTGTGCTTGCGAAGCCAGCGGATCAGCGCTCGCCGACCTTCTGGGCTGCTCGCGAACGTCTGCCGTTGTGACAATGAGCGAATGCACACATCCACCTTGTCCTTGGCCACGTCGATGCCAGCGACAAGGACGTCGTTTTGTGCCATCATCTACTCCCTTCCTTGCTCGGTTCGGGCTCGAAGCCCATGCAACTGTTCGGGTTGAGGAAGACCACCGGATCTGTCCCTCGCTCCCCGACAGGCTCAAGGCCTTTGAGCACGAACGGGCTCAGATCCAGCGACGGGCGGTTTTGCGAGAACCGCCCGTTCGCACATTCTGGCAGATTTTCTGGACACAAGAGCACGAAGGACACCGTTAAAACCAGCCGCGCAGGGAAGGCCAAGCGTTCGGCGAGACCTGTGATCCACCCCGTGTGCATTCTTGGAAAGCGCACGGATCTGCGGGTGCCAGCCGGCGCTGGCCTTCCCTGCGCCCTTTGGCATCCAACGGGCGGCAAAAGTCAGCAAGCCTCGGGCAGAACCTGCCGCGGGACTGCAAGGCCGTGGCCGCGGCCCAGCCAGATCATTGGCGCCGAACAAGGGGAACTCTCATGCGCAGAGCTGCTGCGGGATTCATCCTCCACCGAGCCTTCGCGCGGACAAAAACGCCTCACCACAGCGGAACGAACGCGCCGCAGGCCCGATTCAAGCCACATCCTCTCCGGATTTGCGGCTCATTGCCACCCAAGTCTTTGACGAGAAGGGGCTGGTAGAGAGTTGCGTCATGCGTAACCGGGAGACCAGGATGGGCAACCGCGCCGCAAAGTTCATTTCGACCCTCGTCGCCAGCATCATTGCCGGCGCGCCATTGGCCGCGGTATCGCAGAACGCGCCAACCGCATCGAGCACGGCCAACGCGGCCCCCGACTGCCTGGCTTCACCGAAGGATGCCGCGCCGCAGGGCCAGCACTGGTACTATCGCCTCGACCGCACCACCAAGCGCAAATGCTGGTATCTGCGCGCCGCCGGCGACAAGGACAGCGCGAGGACCGCGCAGACCACGCAGACCACGAGCGATACACCGACCGCAGATGCGCCGGCGCCGCAGCAGCATCCGGTGCAGGACGCGCGCGCCGAATATCTGACGCCGCGGAATGGCGCCGACCCCAAAACGCCGAATGCCGTCGCGCAAGGAGCCGCCGCGACACCGGTACAGCAATCCGCGGATCAGGCCGCTGATGGCAGCGCGCAGCAACCCGCCGGCGCCGCGCCCTGGCCTGATGTCTCCACAGCGTCCGCTCCGCCGGCGCCACCGCCGGCACCGACCGTTGTCGCGGCAGCCGCGCAGCCGAGCGCAAAGCCGTCGAAATCCCCGTCCCCGCTCGCTGCTGCAGACAACACGACCGACAAGCCGACCGGCTCGCTCCAGATGCTGCTGCTCGTGATCGGCGGCGCGCTGGCGCTTGCCGGAATCCTGGCCAGCCTCATCTACCGCTTCGCCGGTGCGCGCGTCCGCCTCCACTCGGCCGGCCGTCACGCACATTGGGCAGATTGGGAGGCGCAGCATCAGGACGGAAGCCATGCGCCCTGGCTCGCTTCACAGCCGGCCGTCGCTCAGCCGCCGCGCCCCGTCGACTTCGATGCGGCGCGCCCGCAACCGACGAGACACGTGACGAAACTTGCAGCGATCGGTCGCGAGCTCGAGTTGATCGATGCGCGCGGGCGGCGTGCCGCCGCTCCGGCAACTGAACCTGTCGAGGCCAGAAGCGGCAATGTCGAGATCAAGCTGGTCGAGAAGAAATTCGAGACCGTCGCCACTGCGCCCCAACGCGCCGCCAAGGAAATCAGCAAGGATCACGATGACGCGCCGGCAGGCCGTGATGCCGATGCCGTCGACATCGACGCTATCACGTCGATGCTGGAGCAGCTGGCGAAGGAAGGGCCGCGCCTGTCGCGGCCTAACCTTGAAGCTGACCTTGCAAACTTCGCACGAAGCCTACGAGGCCAATCCGCCGCTCGCGCTTGAGGCGTTCGGCCTTCAGGATCGACTGCACCTCGGCGAAGGCCTCGTCGACGTCGCGGTTGATGACGATGTAGTCGTACTCGGCCCAGTGGCTCATCTCGTGGCTGGCGCGGCTCATGCGCTTGCGGATCACCTCGTCGGAATCCTGCGCGCGCGAGTGCAGGCGCTTCTCGAGATCGGCCGCCGAGGGTGGCAGGATGAAGACGCTGACGACGTCGGCACGCGCCTTCTCGCGCAGCTGCTGAGTGCCCTGCCAGTCGATGTCGAACAGCACGTCCTGTCCCGCCGACAGCGCCGCCTCGACGGGGCCGCGCGGCGTGCCGTAACTATTGTCGAATACCGTCGCCCATTCCAGGAGCTCGCCGGCCTTCGCCATCGCGTCGAACGTCGCCTTGTCGACGAACGAATAATCCTTGCCGTTGACCTCACCGGGACGCATCGGCCGCGTCGTCGCCGAGACCGACATTTTCAAGCCGGGCGTCCGCTCCATCAGGAGACGCGACAGCGTCGTCTTGCCCGCGCCCGACGGCGAAGACAGCACGAACATCAATCCGCGCCGCTCGACACCGTCAGTTCCGTGACCGCCCGTCGCCATCGATCACTCCAGATTCTGGACCTGCTCGCGGAATTGCTCGACCACGTTCTTCATGGCCAGCCCGGTGTTGGTCAGCTCGATGTCGTTCGACTTCGAGCAGCAGGTGTTGACCTCGCGATGAAACTCCTGCGCCAGGAAGTCGAGCTTGCGCCCGATCGGGCCGCCCTTGCCGATCAACTCGCGCGCCTGCGCGATGTGCGAGGCAATGCGGTCGAGCTCCTCGCGGATGTCGGCCTTGGTCGCGATCAGGATCGCCTCCTGCATCAGGCGATCGGAATCGAAACGATCGGTGGTGTCGAGCAGCGTAGCGATCTGCTCAGCGAGCTTGGCCTTGATCACCTCCGGCTTGCGGCCGGGCGCGGCCTCGGCCTTCTTGGCCAGCTGCTCGATCTCGTCGACGCGCTGGATCAGAATCTGCCCCAGCGACGTGCCCTCGCGCTTGCGCATCGCGACGAGGTCGGCGAGCGCCTTATCGAAGGCGTCGGCTGCAGCGGCACGCGCGGCCTTGTCCTCTTCCTCGTCACCCTCGGGCTCGGCGACCTCGACGACGCCCTTGATGGCGAGCAGGCCGTCGATGCTCGGCGCCACCGCGTCGACCTTGCCGGAAATCAGCGCGGCGGCCTTCAGGACCGCGTTGAGGACGTCCTCGTTGACGCGCACCGTGGCGGCAGCGTTGGTGCGCTTGACGTTGAGATTGGCGTAGACGGTGCCGCGCGAGAGCAGCTCGCCGGCGCGCTTCTTGGCATGAGCCTCGAGCTCGTCGAACCCCTGCGGCAGCCGCACCCGCAAGTCAAAGCCCTTGGCGTTGACCGACTTCAATTCCCATTCGAAGGTGTACGGCCCGCTCGCGCCGTGGCTTCGGGCAAAGCCGGTCATGGACGACAGCGCCATCAGTTCAGATTCTCCAGGAACTCGGGATTCGCGAGGCCATCAAGCCACGCGAATCTTAAGACTATTTTGCCGGAAAGTGGAATCCGCAATGTCCGCAGGCAAGGTCCGCGAGCCTAGCGCTGGACCACCGGCGGCGAGGATTGGACCGCGCCCTGCCGGGCCGGTGCGGGATTGGCCGGGCGCGCCGCAGGCGGCTTCTTCTGCTGATTGGGCCGCGCCGGCGTTGTCGCAGTCGGTGTGTCGGCAGGTCCGGGAGCGGCGGCGGCCGGCGGCTGCGCGTCCTCGGCCGGCTCGACCGTGTCGTTCTGGATCTGCTTTTCCATTGCGCGCAGCTTGGCGACGTTCTTCTGGTGCGCGTCGTAGGTCTCGGTGAAGGCGTGCCCGCCGGTGCCGTCCGCGACGAAATAGAGGTCGCGGGTGCGGGCCGGGTTGGCGGCGGCTTCCAGCGAAGCGCGGCCCGGATTGGAGATCGGACCCGGCGGCAGGCCCTCGATCACATAGGTGTTGTAGGGCGAGGGCTGCGTGATCTCGCTGCGCTTGATCGGCCGGCCCAGCGTCCCCTTGCCGCCGACGAGCCCGTAGATGATCGTGGGATCGGACTGCAGCTTGATCCTCTGCTTCAGGCGATTGACGAACACCGCGGCGACGCGGCTGCGCTCATCGGGCTTGCCGGTTTCCTTCTCGATGATGGACGCCAACGTGACCAGCTGCTCCGGCGTCTTGACCGGAACGTCCTGATTGCGGCGCTCCCAGATCTCGGCAAGCACACGCTTATGTGCCTGCTGCATGCGCTGGATCACCTGCTCGCGCGGGGTGCCGCGCGGGAATTTGTAGGTCTCCGGCAACAACGTACCTTCGCGCGGCAGCTCGCGCACGCTGCCGGTGAAGATGTCGTTGTCGGTCAGCCGCGCCACGATCTGCTCGGAGGTCAGGCCCTCCGGAATCGTGACGGCATGCTGCACCACCTTGCCCTCGACGATCGTGGCGATCACGTCGCGCAGCGACGCGTTCCTCTGGAACGAATACTCACCCGGCTTGAGGTCCGAGCTCGCCTTCAACGCGGCGACGCTGGCGATGAACACCCAGGGATTGACGTCGGTCACGCCTTCCCGGTTCAGCGTCTCGGCGATATCGCGCTTGCCCGCACGCTGCGGGATGTTGACGATCTTGTCCTCTTTCAGCGGTCCAGGCGCCTCGAGCACCTGCCGGCCGTAATAATAGATGCCGCCGGCGCCGAGCATGGTGATCAGCACAAGGGTGATGATGGCATTGCCGACGATCACGAGCGGGTTGCGCGCGCGGTCCGACCGCTTGGGCGGCGGCGGGAGCTGCTCGGGCTCGAGCGCGGCCCGCGGACTCCGGGGTGAAATGGGCGGCCTTTCACTCATTGAGACAACCTGAATCCTGCCGGTTCAATCGCGGCCCGACAATCGCTTGCCGTGCCAAAATGCACGCGCCCACGTCCATGACTATCGCCGAATACGGCAAAACGGTGGATTCGTCTCAAACGCAAACTAACTGGCCAGGCGCCGGACGATCACCGACGCATTGGTACCGCCAAAACCAAAAGAGTTCGACAACGCGACGTTGACCTCACGCTGCTTCGCCTTGTGCGGCACGAGATCGATCGCGGTCTCGACCGAGGGATTGTCGAGATTGATCGTCGGCGGCACGACATTATCGCGAATCGCGAGAATGGCGAAGATCGCCTCGATCGCGCCGGCCGCGCCGAGGAGATGGCCGGTCGACGACTTGGTCGAGGACATCGCAACCTTCGAGGCGGCATTGCCGAGCAGGCGCTCGACGGCACCGAGCTCGATCTCGTCGCCGAGCGGTGTCGAGGTGCCGTGCGCGTTGATGTAGTCGAGATCGGACGGCGTCAGGCCGGCACGCTTGAGCGCCGCCGACATGCTGCGGAAGCCGCCATCGCCGTCCGGCGACGGCGAGGTGATGTGGTAGGCATCGCCGGAGAGGCCGTAGCCGATCACCTCGGCATAGATCCTGGCGCCGCGGCGCCTGGCGTGCTCGAGCTCTTCCAGCACGAGGACACCGGCGCCCTCGCCCATCACGAAGCCGTCGCGGTCCTTGTCATAGGGACGCGAGGCCTTCTCGGGCGTCTCGTTGAAACCGGTCGAGAGCGCACGCGCGGCATTGAAGCCGGCAATGCCGATGCGGCTGATCGGCGACTCGGCGCCGCCTGCGACCATCACGTCGGCATCGCCGAGTGCGATCAGGCGGGCGGCATCGCCGACCGCGTGCGCGCCGGTCGAGCAGGCCGTGACCACCGAATGGTTCGGCCCCTTCAGCCCGTGCGCGATCGAGACGTAGCCGGAGGCGAGATTGATCAGGCGGCCTGGAATGAAGAACGGCGACACCCGGCGCGGCCCACGCTCCTTCAAGAGGATCGCGGTATCGGCGATGCCGTTGAGGCCGCCGATGCCGGACCCAATCATGGTGCCGGTCGCACACTTGTCCTCTTCGGTCTCGGGATGCCAGTTGGCATCGTCGAGCGCCTGGCCGGCCGCGGCCATGCCGAAGATGATGAAGTCGTCGACCTTGCGCTGGTCCTTCGGCTCCATCCACTTGTCGGGATTGAAGCTGTCGTTCGACCCGTCGCCGCGTACGACCGTGCAGGCGATCTTGGTCTGAAGATCGGAGACATCGAAGCTCTCGATCCTGCGCGCGCCGCTTTCGCCGTTAAGGATGCGCTTCCAGGTCGGCTCGACGCCACAGCCGAGTGGCGAGACCATGCCGAGACCCGTGACGACGACCCGCCTCATATCCGAAAACTCCGCATCGAAAGATTCACGGCCAATAACAAGAAACCGGCTGACCGCTGCGAAGCGGCCCGTCCGGTTTCAATGTTGTCCCCGCGAAAATGAAGAGCCTTAGCTCTTCGCGTTCTTCTCGAGAAACTTCGTGGCGTCGCCGACGGTGAGAATCGTTTCCGCGGCGTCGTCCGGAATCTCGCAACCGAATTCCTCTTCGAACGCCATCACCAGCTCGACGGTGTCCAGACTGTCGGCGCCGAGGTCGTCGATGAAGCTCGCGTTGTCGACAACCTTCTCGGGTTCAACACCAAGGTGTTCGACCACGATCTTCTTAACCCGTTCGCCAATGTCACTCATTGCTTAACCTCGTGTTGTTCCCTGTAGACCCGACCCCCCGGGACGATACGAGCCGTCGTGGTCGTTTGACTGCCTTCGCTTACGAACTTTGATTTGGCCCATCCTAACAGATGCGGCCCCGGCGAACGACGGCCAAAGGCTCCGCATCGCCAATATACAGGGTTTCAAAAACCTGCAATGGCGTTCTTTGCCCATCCGTTGAAGGTCCGGTTATCATACTTCAATTGCCTTGACTACAAGCCTCATTTCGCTCCGGAAACGGCCGTTTGCCGCATGCCGCACCGCCCTGACAGGCGGCGCGGCTCGAGACGTCAGATCATGGCCATGCCGCCGTTGACGTGGATGGTCTGCCCGGTGACGTAGGATGCTTCGTTCGAGCTCAGGTAGACGGCGGCCGCCGCGATGTCCTCGGGCGTCCCCAGGCGGGCGGCCGGAACCTTGGTCAGAATCGTTTCGCGCTGCTTGTCGTTGAGCGCATCCGTCATCGGCGTCTTGATGAAGCCGGGCGCGATGCAGTTCGCGGTGACGCCACGCTTGGCGTATTCGGCGCCGAGCGTCTTGATCATGCCGATCAGGCCTGCCTTCGATGCAGTATAATTGCCCTGCCCCGGATTGCCGGTGACGCCGACCACAGAAGTGATGGCGATGATGCGGCCGAAGCGCTTGCGCATCATCAGCTTGGTCGCGGCGCGCGCCAGGCGGAAGGTCGCGGTCAGATTGACGTTGATGACCTCGTCCCAGTCCTCGTCACGGAGTTGCACGAAGAGGTTGTCGCGCGTGATGCCGGCATTGGCGATGAGAATGTCGACCTGGCCCATCGCTGCTTCCGCAGCCGGCACCAGGGCCTCGACCTCATCGGTCTTGGAAAGATTGCATGGCAGCACATGGGTGCGTTCGCCGAGCTTGCCCGCAAGCTCGTCCAGCACCTCCTTCCGCGTCCCCGATATCGCGACGGTGGCGCCCTGCGCGTGCAGCGCCTGCGCGATCGCGCCGCCGATGCCGCCGGTCGCGCCGGTGACGAGCGCCTTTCGGCCAGTCAGATCGAACATTGATGACTCCTTTACGCCTGCTTCACGGCGGCCAATGCATCCTTGGCGGCGGCAATATCGTTCGGACTGCCGACCGCAACGCCGACGGCACCGTCCCCAATGCGCTTGACGAGACCGGTCAGCACCTTTCCGGCGCCGATCTCGAAGAAGCGGGTGACGCCCTGCCCGGCCATGTAGGCGACCGACTCGCGCCAGCGAACAGTGCCGGTGACCTGCTCGACCAGGCGGCGGCGGATCTCGTCGGGATCGGTGATGGCGCTCGCCAGCACGTTGGATACCAGCGGCGCCGCCGGCGCCTTGATCGTGACCTTCGAGAGCGCCTCCGCCATGGCGTCGGCGGCGGGCTGCATCAGCTTGCAATGGAACGGCGCGGACACCGGCAGCAGCATCGCGCGTTT
Source organism: Bradyrhizobium sp. STM 3561 (assembly GCF_045571455.1). NCBI lineage: Bacteria > Pseudomonadati > Pseudomonadota > Alphaproteobacteria > Hyphomicrobiales > Nitrobacteraceae > Bradyrhizobium > Bradyrhizobium sp. STM 3561. The sequence continues at coordinate 2,434,123 of NZ_CP120695.1, read as the reverse complement.
GGCGCCCTTGGCTTTGGCAATCTCGACGGCGCGATCGACCGCGGCCTTGTCGCCGGAAACCACCACCTGCCCGCCACCATTGTCATTGGCGGCCTGGCAGACCTGGCCCTGCGCCGCCTCGCCGGCGACCTCCAGGGCGGCCTCATAGTCGAGACCAAGCAGCGCGGCCATCGCGCCGGCGCCGACCGGGACGGCCTTTTGCATTGCGAGACCGCGGGTGCGAAGCAGACGGGCGGTATCCGAAACCGTCAGGCTGCCGGCCGCGGCCAGCGCCGAATATTCACCAAGCGAGTGGCCGGCAACGAAGGCCGCGTCTCGCCCGACGGAAAAACCAGCCTCGGCTTCGAGCACGCGCAGGGTGGCGATAGACACTGCCATCAGCGCCGGCTGGGCGTTCTCGGTGAGTTGGAGGGTTTCGGCCGGACCGTCCCAGATGATGGCCGTCAGCTTCTCCCCAAGCGCAGCATCGACCTCGTCGAACACGGCGCGCGCCACCGGAAAGGCGTCGGCCAGAGCCTTGCCCATGCCGACAGCCTGGGAACCCTGCCCAGGAAATGTGAATGCAGCCGTCATCGGCGCTCCCTGCTTGTCAGGCATGATCCCTCTCGAGAACCGGCAGCCGATTACGCACGGCCTTGGGCCATGGTTCCGGATCATGCTCCAAAGGGGGCCGTAGACACCGTCCGGGGCCGCACTGTCAAGCCGAGACGGGAACTGGGGCCAGCATTCAACGGGGAATGGCCCTTAGAACCCGCCGGCAGTCTGGTTGGCATCGACCTCCGCCCCGGCCCGCGCGCGGCGCGCACTGTTGACAAGTTGCCCCGGCCGATCCTCGCGGTTCGGCCTTGCCGTCGCCAGCCGCAGCACCGCCGCGTAATTCGGCTGCACTTCCATCCGGCCGGCGTACCGGCTCGCGCTCAGCAGACGATGCACCTTCGGCAGATTGTAACAGGGCACATAGAACAAGAGATGATGCTCAAGGTGGTAATTCACGTAGTACGGCGCGATGAACAGGCGCTCGAGAAAATTGGCATGCGTGGTGCGGGTGTTGCGCAAAGGGTCATTGCTATCAGGAACGACGGCGTGCTCGGCGATGTTGCGGATGCGGGTGATGACCATCATCCAGGTCAGCAGCGGCACCAGCCAGAGCAGCGGATAGGCCCACCACACACCGGCCCCAGCGAGCGCCGCAAACATGATCGCGTTGACCGCACATTGCGGGCCAAGCATCTGCCAGAAATGCGCCGCACGCTGCCGCCATGACCAGTCCTTTGGCCCGAGCGCGTTGAGCAACTGCGCCTTGCGCTGCTGATAGCCGGTCTGCCCGGTGATATCGCGAATGAACTTGCGGCGGTAGCTCAACTTGGTGATCGGAAACGGCGCCGACAGCACGAGATCGGGATCGTCCTCCTGCTGGGTGCGCGCATGATGCTGAAGGTGATAGCGCCGGTAGCTGCGCGTCTCCGCAAACAGCGGATAGGCGCAGAACCACTGGCTCAAGGTCAGGTTGGTTCTCTCGTCGGCGGACAGGCAGCCATGGGCGCCGTCATGCATCAGGATCGCAAGGCCAAGCTGGCGCGAGCCGATGATGGCGACGGCGAGAACGTAGGTCACCGGATTCGGCCACCATGCGACCAATGCGACGGCACCGATGATCAGCGCCCAGGCGTGCGCGATCAGCGCAGCGCCTTTCCACGTCGCGCGCTGGCGCACCTCGGCCAATTGATCATCGGTCAGGAAATCGCGGGCACGCATGCGAAGCGCGGTCATGGCCTAACCCTCTCCATTCGAATTGCTGGATGCGTTGCGCTCCTCGACGAGACGCAGGCGCCCTGCGTCGCCCGTGGATTTCGCCTGCTCGCCCAGCACGCGCAGCATCTCGGCGCAGAGCTCCTCGGGCGAACGGCCCATCGCGTAGCCTTCGAGAATGACGCCGATGGCGACGGCCCAGAAGCGCCGCGAGCTTTCGTCGGGCGCGCGCAGCGAGCGCCAGCCGTGCCGCTCGACCTGGCCCGCATAGGCGCGCGCGCCTTCGCTGTGCAGGCGCTCGATGGTACGCTCGACCAGCGGTGCGAGATCCTGGCGGCGACGCGTCAATGCCAGCGCTTCGGCGAAGAAGGCGACCGAATCGCCCGCCGTCACGGTCGCGGCCAGCGCGTGGGTGTATTCCCGGGGCGTGCGCGCCTTCAGCGCCGCCTGCTCGGTGGCGCGCGCCAGGTACAAGAGATCGCGGCAGGCGCATTCGACGAACAGCGCCTCCTTGGTGCGGAAGTAATAGGTAATCTGGCTCGGGAACGCGTCCGCGGCGGCTGCGATGTCGGTGATCGACGTGCCGGACAGCCCGCGCTCCCGAAACAGCGGGCTCGCAGCATCCAAGAGCAACGACCGCATCTTGCGGCCGGCCGACCGCGTCGCGCGCGCAGCGTGCTTGGGATCGCCTGCCGCCTCGAGCGGTGCAAAGGCCGACGTTTCCGCCATGGGATCCTCTTCGTTGACTTATTTGTATGACATACAAACAAATAGATCAAGCCGGATGTGGTATGGGAGGATGGGCCTGACCTCGCCGCGACGGGACGATCCGGATCGAAAATGTCCCGCCAACCTTGCAAAGCCGGCCAAAATCCGTATAAGGCGCGCATCCGCAGACCCCGGCCGGGAGCTGAACGGACGGTCTCAGCAAATCATTCGTGATTTTGGTGTGGCAGGGCCAGTCGGCCCGTCGTCCCGTGTTTCCGCCTTCTGAGCTTGATCCCAGAGTCCTTTCCGAAGGTCTCTTAAGGGTTTGACGCCGGGCGATGCGCCAACATGAGGAAAGGACGTCCATGCCTCTTTACGAGCATGTTTTTCTCGCGCGTCAGGACGCGAGCCCGCAGCAGGTCGAAGAGCTGACTGCGCAGATGACCGGCATCGTCGAAGGTCTCGGCGGCAAGGTCACCAAGACCGAGAATTGGGGCGTGCGCTCCCTCACCTACCGCATGAACAAGAACCGCAAGGCGCACTTCGTGCTGCTCAACATCGATGCGCCGTCCGCGGCGATCGCCGAGATCGAGCGCCAGGAGCGCATCAGCGAGGACGTGATCCGCTATCTCAGCGTCCGCGTCGAGGAGCTCGAGGAAGGCCCGTCCGCGATGATGCGCAAGGCCGATCGCGACCGCGAGCGTGACGATCGTGGCGGCGGCTTCCGCGGTGAGCGCGAAGGCGGCTTCCGTGGCGACCGTGAGGGGGGGTTCCGCGGCGATCGCGGCCCGCGCCGCCCGCGTGACGAAGCTGAAACCACGGATGGGGAGTAAGAATCATGGCTGAAGCTGGTGCACGCCGCCCGTTTTTCCGTCGTCGCAAGAGCTGCCCGTTCACGGGCGCCAATGCTCCGAAGATCGACTACAAGGACTCCAAGCTGCTGATGCGTTACGTCTCCGAGCGCGGCAAGATCGTGCCGAGCCGCATCACCGCGGTGTCCGCGAAGAAGCAGCGTGAGCTCGCCCGCGCCATCAAGCGTGCGCGCTTCCTGGGCCTGTTGCCCTACGTCATTCGCTGATACGACCACTTCGACCGGCGGCCAGGCCGCCGGTCGCGACTTCTAGAACTCATAAGGCTTCCGGGTCGTCCGGTCGCCGATGGTTGGGGCAAACGATGCCTCTAACCGCTCGAAGGGAGCGGGACAGCTGATGATGCCATTTGTGCTGATAGCCCTGATCGCCGGCGCCGCGTCGGCCCTGATGTTCGCCTCGATCATCTCGGGCGCACTGATCTCGCTCGTCCTGTTCTATCTCGCACCGCTGCCGCTGATGGTCGCCGCGATCGGCTGGGGACCGCTTTGCGCCAGCCTCGGCGGCATTGCCGCCGCGATCGGGCTCGGCGCCCTGTTCGGCCTGCCCTACTGTATCGCCTTCGCCGTCACCGTCGCGTTGCCGGCCTGGTGGCTCGGCCATCTCGTCCTGCTCGGCCGCCAGGTGGCTGGTGTCGCGCCGGACGCCGCCGAGCCGGAGATCGAGTGGTACCCGGTCGGCCGTATCCTGCTCTGGATCGCAGGCTTCGCCGTGCTGACCACGATCGCCGCTCTGCTCACGCTCGGGACCGACGCCGAAACCATCACCGGCACGCTGCGGCGCGGCCTGATGCGCCTGCTCCGCGCCGCCGACCCGCAAACCTCGGGCGAAGCCAGCCAGTTCGTCGACGCGCTGGTGCACATCGCGCCAGCCGCCGCCACCATCATCGCGATGATGACCCTGACTCTCAATCTCTGGCTCAGCGCCAAGGTGACCGCGACGTCAGGTCGGCTGCGCCGTCCCTGGCCGGATCTGATGACGGCCGAGCTGCCGCCGATGACACTGGTGGCGCTCTGTATCGCCCTCGCCCTCTGCTTTACTGGCGGGCTGCTCGCCATCGTCGCGCAGATCGCCACGGCCGCGTTGATGATGGGCTATGCGCTGACCGGTTTCGCCGTGCTGCATACGCTCACGCTCGCGCTGAAGAGCCGCACGTTCTGGCTCGGCTCGACCTACGCCGTCGTCGTCGTGTTCGGATGGCCCGTGATCGCGATGGTGATCCTCGGCCTTGCGGATGCCGTGTTCGGCTTCCGCGAGCGCTTCCTGCGCAGCCGGCAGCCGCCACCACTGCCAACCCCTTAAGTCACCCGAAACTGAAACTTGCAGAACACTTCAAAAGGAGAACGAATATGGAAGTCATTTTGCTGGAACGCGTCAACAAGCTCGGCCAGATGGGCGAAGTCGTGAAGGTTCGCGACGGCTATGCCCGCAATTTCCTGCTCAAGCGCGGCAAGGCGCTCCGCGCCACCGCCGACAACCGGGCCAAGTATGACGGCATGAAGGCCGAGCTCGAGGCTCGCAACCTCAAGGCCAAGGGCGAAGCGTCCAAGGTCGCCGAGAAGATCGAGGGCAAGAACATCATCGTGATCCGCCAGGCCTCCGAAGCCGGCCAGCTATTCGGCTCGGTCACGGTGCGCGACCTCGTCCTCGCCTTCGAGACCGACGGCGTCCATCTCGACCGCCCGCAGGTGCAGCTCGACGCACCGATCAAGGTCATCGGCAAGCACACGGTCACCGTTGCGGTTCACCCCGAGGTCGAGGTCGAGATCACCGTAACGGTCGCGCGCAGCCAGGACGAAGCCGAGCGCATCAATCGCGGCGAGGACATCTCGACCCGCAACGAGGATCGCGATGCGGCCGCCGAGGCGATCGCCGCCGCAGGCGAATTCTTCGATCCGGAAGCCCAGCACGAAGACGTCGTGCCGGCGCCGGCTGCGGAAGAGAAGTAAGAGTACAACACGTCATGCGTGGGCGCGCCCCGCGCATCCATCATCAGGCCTCTTGTTGAAGGATGGATTGCCGGGTCAAGCCCGGCAATGACAATGGAGGGTTGGATCAGCCCGGTCGCCTCAGGCGGCCGGGCTTTTCGCTTTGCCGGCAACATCCTCGCTCAACATCGCGATCGAGGCGAGCGCGGTTGCCGTATGCTTCTCCACACCATCACTGACGCAGAACACATCGGCGGCGACCACCGAGACCTGCCGGCCCGGCTTGATCACTCTGGCGCGGCAGATCAGCTTCTCGCCGACCGCAGGCGACAATAGGTTGAGCTTGTATTCGGCCGTCAGCGCCGGCTGACCGCGCGAGCTGGCGGCTGCGATCGTCGTGGCATTGTCGACCAGGAAGGCGGTGACGCCGCCGTGGAAGAAGCCGTGCTGCTGCAAGAGCTCCGGCCGCCGCTCCACCGCGATGGTGCAGGTGCCGCGCGACAATTCCGAGAGCTCGGCGCCGACCAGGTTCATAAAACCCTGCCGGCCGACATTGGTGTGGATGCGCTCGGCAATTGGCGCGAATTCCGGATCAGCGTCGACTCGCATGCAGTCGTCTCTCCTCATTGCTTGTTGATGCGGTCGCATGGCCTCAGCGCACGATTGGCGCAGGCGATCAGCGTGTCGGCCTCAATTCGCGGATCGGTGCGGTCGCGCCCCGACAGGTAGGCGCGGCAGAAGATCTGCGCCGGACCGATCAGCTGGCTGACGAACATCACCGGCGTCATGGGCAGAAGTTCGCCGCTTGCAACCAGAGGCGCGCGCCAGCGTTCAATGCCTTCGGCAAGCCGCGCATTCTGTGCGCGCTGGGCGTCGCGCACGTCCTCGCCCCATTCGCTGCGCGAGATCTCGAACAGGTAGCGCGCCTCGCGCCGGCTGGTGACGACCCAGTCGAGGTGCGCCCGGATCAGACGATCGATGCCCTGCTCCGCGTCGGGGACGGGATCAAGCGCGGCCAGCACCGCGGCGTGATAGTGCCGCAAAACCTCCAGAAACAGCGCGCCGGCGAGCTCCTTCTTCGAGCCGAAGACGTGAAAGAAGCTGCCATTGGAGGCGCGCGCCCGGGCGCGGATCGCGGCGACCGTCGCGGCTTCGAAGCCGACACGGTCGAACACCATCAGCCCGGCTGCCAGCAGATCGTCGCGCACGCTGTTCGCCATCATGCCTCCGAGAGCATCACTCTAGAGTGTTACTCTACTGCCGGTCAATACGACGCGGAGGCCGCGATGAAGGCGGCCTCCGCATGTCGGTCAAAAGAAGTGGCGGCTTAGCGCGAGATCGGCGGTGCCGGCGGACCGGATGACTCGGCTGGCGCAGGGGGCGCGGCTGCAGCGGCGGCGGGCGATGCCTGCTCCTGCTGCGATTTGGCCGCGCGTTCGGAGCTGGCCGCAGGCGCGGCGGGCTTGGAAACAGCCTCTTCCGCCGGCTTGGGCGCCGCCGGCTCGGCAGGCTTTGCGTCGGCAGCTGCAGCCGGCGTCGCTTGCGGGACGGGGTCGGGTGGTAGTGCCGGAGCCTCGCGCGGCTCGACCTTCGCGCTATCAGGCTTGGTCTCGACGGGCTTCTCGGATGCCTTGCCGCCATCGGGCTCGGCCTTGGCGCTGTCGGGCCTGACGGTCTCGGCCTTTGGCTCGCTCTTGTCTTCGATAGCCGGGGCGGCAGCATCGACCTTCGGGGCTTCCTCAGTCCCGGGCTTAGCGCGCCGCTTGCCTTTGCGTGGCTCGGGCGCCGCCTGTCCCTCCGGCTTCGCGCCGTCCTCGCCGGGCCGCGCAGCACGCTTCTGACGCGCGCCCTCGGTGGCCGGAGCGGTGCCCTCGCCCTCGGGCCTGGCGGCCTCTTGCGAGCGCTGGCGGCGGCCGTGATGCTCGGGCGACTGGCCCGGAGCGGTGCTCGCTTCCTTCTCCTTGGCGCCGTCCTTCTTGCCGTCCTTGGCCTGGTAGCGGGTATCGGTGGCACCGTTCGAGACCAGATATGAGGCGAGGATGCCCGCCATGTCCGAGCTCGTGGTGTAGTGCTGGCGCAGGAATCCCGGCAGCGAGCCCGGCGCCACGGATTTCAAAAGTCCGCGCGGGCTCTTGTGGCAGGCATTGCAGGTCTGCGCGAAAAGCTGGGACGGGGTCTTGCCGGCCTCGAGGTTCGTCGCCTGCGCAAGAACGGAATCGGCTACACCGAAGCAGATCAGAAGCAACACCGTCACCGTCGCGAGGCTGAGCGCTCGGCTCGACATTCCCATTGTCTCCGTTGAATTTAACGCGAATGCAGCCGGCATCCGGCGCGGCGGCGGGTGACCTTTTAACCGATTGAGCCGCGAATGGAAGCAGGCTCACGCGCAAGGATGTGATTAAGCGGTTTTTGAATATCGGCTTTGAGCACAGTGCAATAGCGCGGCTGGAACCGCCTCGCTACATTTAGATGCAAACGCATAGGAACCGCTGCGGCGCCTGGGCGTCAGATGTGAAGGCCGGGTTAGTCGCATCTTTCGGGTTCGCTCGAGAGGAAGTGCCGATGGACCGTTTGTTGCGCAGATTCCTGTCTCAATTCATCCGCCGCGGGTCGATGACGGTGACCAGCGCAAGCGGATCGAAGTTTACCGTCGGCGACGGCTCTGGTGAGCCGGTCGCGGTGCGCTTCGTCACGGCGGACGCGGAGCGGAAGATCCTCATCAATCCCGAACTGGGGCTTGGCGAGGCCTATATGAACGGCGAGTTCGTGGTCGAACGCGGCACCATAGCTGATGCCCTCGCGATCCTGCTCGATCAACCCGACCTATTGCCGCAGTGGGCAAAACCGTGGTGGCACCTGCGCTACCTGACCCGACACTTGAAGCAGTTCAATCCGCGCTCGCGCGCCCGTAGCAATGTGGCGCACCATTACGATCTCGACGGCCGGCTCTATTCGCTCTTTCTCGATGCCGACAAGCAATATAGCTGCGCCTATTTCGAAACGGCTGAGATGCCGCTGGACGACGCGCAGCTTGCCAAGAAGCGGCACATTGCGGCGAAGCTTCTCATCAAGGACGGCCAGCGGGTGCTCGACATCGGCTCCGGCTGGGGCGGCCTAGGGCTCTATCTCGCAGAGATCGCCGGCGCCGATGTCACCGGTGTCACGCTATCGACCGAGCAGTTGCAGGTCGCCAACGCGCGCTCAGCCGAAAAGGGCCTGACGGCCTCGGCCAGATTCCTGCTCCAGGATTACCGCGACATTGATGGTAAGTTCGACCGGATCGTTTCGGTCGGCATGTTCGAACATGTCGGGGCAAGGTTCTACGAGGCCTACTTCCAGCGCTGCGCCGAACTGCTGAGCGAGGACGGCATCATGCTGCTGCATTCGATCGGCCGTTCGCAGGGCCCGGATTCGACCAATCCCTGGATCGCGAAATACATCTTCCCCGGCGGCTACATCCCCGCCCTATCGGAGGTGCTGCCGGCGATCGAGCGCGCCGGCCTCTTGGTCTGCGACATCGAGATCTTGCGCCTGCACTATGCCGAGACGTTGAAGGCGTGGCGGGAGCGCTTCATGGCGCGGCGCGAGGAGGCCGTGCAGCTCTACGACGAGCGCTTCGCCCTGATGTGGGAATTCTATCTGGCGGCCTGCGAGATGACGTTCCGCAAGCAAGCCATGATGAACTTCCAGATCCAGCTCACCCGTCGCCAGGGCGTGGTGCCGATGATCCGCGACTACATCCCGCGGGAGGAAGCCCGGCTGCGGGCGCGTGAAGGCGCGAGCAAGCCCCGGCTGAAGCTGGCTGGTGAATAGGGCCAAGTCCCCTATTGGGCCAAGTCCCTGGTCAGAGGTCCTAGTGGCGCAGGGTCGAAATCCGAGCTGTGCGGAAAGAGGCGGTTAAAGCCAGTTGCGCCCGCAATTCCAGCAGGACCTCGGGTGCGACCGGCTGGCGACGCACGTCAGGGCGTTCAGCCTGCTTCATGGCCGCGATCAACCCGGACAGCCAAAGCCGGCTGCCTGCCTCGCTTCGCCAATTCTGGTGCCGCTGTTCTGGCCGCATCGCTCGCCTCGTGTCCCTGTTGGCGGGGAAATGGGACAATCTCCGATCCGCCGTCCAGTTCCGGCATTAGCCCCGAAAGAATCCGGGGAGATGTGATCTGCTTCACATAAGTCTGGTCGGGGCTGGCTTAGACCGCCGCCATGAGCAAAAAGAGCCAAACCTCATTCGACGTGCAGGACGACCTCCGCACCGATTACGCCCTGATCGTCACCGGCGTCGGGGCGGCCCTGGTTGCGCTGGTCTACCTCCTGTTGGTCTGAACCCGAGCCGAAGCCGGCCGGCGCGCGTCAATTTCGCGCGCTCCTCGATAGGTCTGCGCGCCAGCCGACAGGTTCATGGGGTCCAGGATTTTTCCACGGCGCGACCGCGCGGCCGCTTCCAGCGCGCACCGGTTCCGCGAAAATCTCGTCAAGCGCGGCGCGTGCCGCAGCTGCCAATCATCCACCATTTTAACTGAGCGGTTGATAGCGGCCAGCTTTTGCTTCCGCTTTGGCTTGAGGCGGCGCTTTATCCCGGCCCCGCATCCGCCCAAGAAAATTGCTAAGCACGTCCGACCATGGCCCTGACTGATTCGAACGTTCTCAAACTCGCGCCCGATGCCGGAACTCCCGCCTATCGGAGCGCGCCGCACAACATCGAGGCGGAACAGAGCCTCCTGGGCGCGATCCTGGTCAACAACGACGCCTTCTACCGCGTCTCCGACTTCCTGGAGGCGAAGCATTTCTTCGAGCCGCTGCACCAGACCATCTTCGAGACCGCCGGCAGCCTGATCCGGATGGGCAAGATCGCGACACCCGTCACGCTGAAGACCTTCCTGCCCGCCGACACCGATGTCGGCGGCATGACCATCGGTCAGTATCTGGCGCGGCTTGCGGCCGAAGCCACCACCATCATCAACGCCCAAGACTACGGCCGCACCATCTACGACCTGTCGCTGCGGCGCGACCTGATCGGCATCGGCGAGGACATGGTCAATGTCGCCTATGACGCGCCGGTCGACTTCGCGCCGCGCGCACAGATCGAGGACGCCGAGCGCCGCCTCTACGAGCTCGCCGAATCCGGCCGCTATGACGGCGGCTTTCAGAAATTCTCGCAGGCGCTGACGGTTGCGGTCGATCTCGCCGCAAAGGCGTTCCAGCGCGACGGCAAGCTGTCGGGCATCTCGACGGGCCTGCGCGACCTCGACACCAAGATGGGCGGGCTGCAGCCTTCCGACCTCATCATCGTCGCGGGACGTCCCGGCATGGGCAAGACGTCGCTGGCGACCAACATCGCCTACAACGTCGCCCAGGCCTACGTGCCCGAACTGCAGGCCGACGGCACCATGAAGGCCGCCAATGGCGGCGTGATCGGCTTCTTCTCCTGCGAAATGTCGGCCGACCAGCTCGCCACGCGTATCGTCGCCGAGCGCACCGGCATCCCCTCCTCCCACATCCGCCGCGGCGGCATCTCGGAAGCCGATTTCGAGAAGATCCGCCAGGTCTCGATCGAACTGCAGTCGCTGCCGTTCTATGTCGACGCCACCGGCGGTCTGTCGATCGCGCAGCTGATGGCGCGCGCGCGTCGCCTCAAGCGCCAGAAGGGCCTCGATCTGCTGGTGATCGACTACATCCAGCTGCTCTCAGGCTCGGGCAAGCGCGCCAGCGACAGCCGCGTGCAGGAAATCACGGAGATCACCACCAGCCTGAAAGCGCTGGCCAAGGAGCTCAACGTTCCCGTGATCGCGCTGTCGCAGCTCTCGCGTCAGGTGGAATCGCGCGATGACAAGCGGCCGCAGCTCTCGGACCTGCGCGAATCCGGCTCGATCGAGCAGGACGCCGACGTCGTGCTGTTCGTGTTCCGCGAGGAATATTACCTCGCCATGAAGGAGCCGCGTCCCGGCACCGAGGAGCACGCCAAATGGCAGGCCGACATGGAACGCACCGTCGGCCGCGCCGAAGTCATCATCGGCAAGCAGCGCCACGGTCCGACCGGCACGGTCGAACTGCACTTCGATTCCTCGGTCACGCGCTTCGGCGACCTCGCGCATGACGGCCAGCTGCCGGACCGCAGCGACTACTAGCACTACTTTGGCAGATTGTTGATTTTGGCGCGTTTTATAGGATTCCCGAATCAATTTTTCAATGATTCATGGGTGGTCGGCTCTTGGAGGGCTGACCATGCCGGGATGGGAAGACGAACTCGAACGCTGGCTGATGCCGTTCTTGGACCGACTGGGTCATAAGACCCGGCAGCGGATGTGTCCTCTGTATGTTGCGGGATTGATCGGTCCCGGCGATCGTAAGAGCGTTCAGCCGATGGCGGAACGCCTTGCCACCAGCACCTACGACCAGTTGCACCATTTCATTGCGGACGGTGTCTGGGACGCGACGCCGCTGGAGACAGAGTTGCTCAACCAGGCGGACCGACTTGTCGGCGGCAGGGATGCGGTGCTGGTTATTGATGACACCTCACTTCCCAAGAAGGGTGAGCGCTCGGTCGGTGTTGCGGCTCAATACGCCTCGGCTCTCGGTAAAACGGCAAATTGCCAAACACTGGTGTCTTTGACGCTTGCGCGCGGCGAAGTACCCGTGATGGTCGCGTTACGTCTCTTTCTGCCTGACAGTTGGACAAGCGACGAATCTCGTTTGAAGCGCGCTCGCGTGCCAGTCGAACATCGAACGCCACGGTCCAAGCCGGAGATTGCTTTGGCCGAGATTGACCGCGCGATAGCAGCCAACGTGCGCTTTGGATATGTGCTGGCGGATGCAGGATACGGCCTCAGCGCACCGTTTCGACAAGGGCTAACAGAGCGCGGGCTGGTCTGGGCTGTCGGAATCCCGCGGCACCTGAAAGTGTATCCGGTCGATGTGAAGCTCATTTGGCCGATTACCAAAGCCCGCGGCAAACCACGAAAGCACCACGTGCCCGATATCTTATCAATTGCGGCCGAGCAAATGCTGGCCGGCGCCAAATGGAAAACCGTGAGTTGGCGTAGCGGGACGAAAGGTCGGCTTAAAGCCCAATTTGCTGCGGTCCGTGTCCGGACCGCCGACGGCCCTCCGCAGCGGATATGGGATAAAGGTCAGCAGCATCTCCCAGGCGACGAAGCCTGGCTCATTGGCGAGCAACGTGCGTCCGGGGAGAAGAAATACTATCTGGCCAATCTTCCGGCGGCGACGGATCTGCGCACGCTGGCCGCCACCATCAAGGCACGGTGGATTTGTGAGCAGGCGCATCAGCAGTTGAAGGAGGAACTTGGACTTGATCACTTCGAAGGGCGATCATGGCAAGGTCTTCATCGCCACGCCCTGATGACAATGATTGCCTACGCCTTCCTGCAACATCGTCGCCTCGCACACGCGGGGCGGAAAAAAAAGAATCTACGGGCCTCCGCCTCAGCCAACCATGCCAGCCGTACGTCACGCCATCGTCGATCTCATCCTTCGGCCGCCGTCTCAGCATTGCCCATATTGCCGAAGGCAAATCCGTGAAAAACAGCGGCGAAAACACAATCTGCCAAAGTAGTGCTAGGGCGTGTACTCATAAACTCACCGATGTCCGATTTTGAGAGCAAAGCGGAAAAATTCTGCTTGGTCATAGCATTACCGGTTTTGACCCAAAGGCGACATGGTGGCGGGGCGCAAGATGTCTGTTCTAAGAGGAAGGGCGGATTTGTCCGCCGCGGGAGTTTTCAATTCATTCCCATAGTAGCCCTTCCGCCAGATCGTGACGCAACGGCAGCGTCGGTTGAGACTCCTCACTCGAAGTTCCGAGATCAACCTGCACGCGGTTGTACTCATGGCGAGGTCCTGCCTTGATCGGTGTCACCGATCCGGCGTCTAAACCGCCCGTGCCTGCCTGCGAACCTCATTTGCAATCGGCCTCAGGGTTTCCGGGGCTGCCTGACCGACCAGGCTGTAGCCCACGCCGTCATCAGCCCAGGCGAAGCCTCCGACATCGCCCTGCGACCGGGGCGTCATGGGCGCATTTTGGTCCGCATTGCTCATCGGCCGGGTCAGCACGACAATCCGGCCGCCGCGATCATCGTCATACATGAACATCGCAGCGGGCCCGTGCGAGGTGGCGACAAGCCGTCCTCCCATCAGCCGGTATCCCGACGTAGTCAGATCCGGAACCTTCACCGGCCGATGTAGCCGGTCAGAAACCCATTGCACGAGCTGAGCGGAATCGGACGCGCGGACCTCGACAGGGCGGACGCGGTCCGGCGCGTAGACGTTATACGAAACGGAGGCCTCCTGCGCGAGCGCAGCCAATCCGCCAGGCGCCACCTCCAGCGCACCGCGTACCGCCCAGCCGCCCAAACCTCCGATGCTCAGCAATAACATTGCCGCCATCGCCCACCGGGCTATCGAAGGCGGCCGCGCGCGGTTTTCGATGATTCGCGACAAATTGAGCTCCGGCGGCAGGGGTTCTTCGGCGATGGGCGCGAGCGCCGCGCGCAACAGATCCCGCTGGCCAGTCAAGGCAGCGACACGCTTGGCCACATCAGGATGTTCGCCCAAATAATCGGCGACTTCCGCCTGCCGCTCCGGCTCAAGGACACGATCCACATAGCCGTGGAGATCATCTTCTGTGATCGGTCGAGGGCTCATTTCCCGCTCCGTAGTGACACGACGTTGGCCGGCATATTGCCTGCAGTCCCTTCGATCTCCTGCTGGAGCCTTTCCCGGGCCCGCGAAAGCCGCGACATCACCGTACCCACGGGAATATCAAGCACCTTTGCAGCATCCGCATAAGAGAGATCCTCTACCGCAACAAGCAGCAGCACGGCGCGCTGGTCCTCCGGAAGTCTCGCGAGCTTGTTCATGACATCCTGACACATCATTTTCCGTTCCTGCACGGCGGGCTCGCAGAAATCGTCCTCATTGGTCTCATCGATCGGAACATGCCTGCCGCGCGTCGCCGTTTGACGAAACTGACTGATTGCCAGGTTGTGGACGATAGTGAAGAGCCAGGCGCGAACATTGCCGTCGCGGCGCTGGTACCAGTGGCTCACGGCCCGCTCCAGGCAATCCTGCACCAAGTCGTCGGCATTGGTGCGATCGCGCACAAGGGAGCGGGCGTAGCGGCGGAGCGCGGGTATCAGCGGTTCGACCTGCAGCAGCATGTCTTTCATGGCGCGCTCCGCCTGCGGCTTGCATTACTCTAGCACTATCGGGTCTGCACCTGTACTGCCTCTCCGAACGTCGTCATATCTCCGGGGGCAATCACCAGGTAGCGCCGCTCCGGGGGCGCGGGATCTTTGACGGTTTGCCGGATCGGACCGGTCGCAGTAACGATCGCCGATCCCGCCGGATTGGTCATGAAGGCCGCCAGCGGTTGCAGGGGACCACCCCCGTCCGCGCGATCGGCCAGCGCGAGCACGTACTTCTGCTTTGGCTCGAGCCCCGTGACGGACGCCTGCAACACCTGGATCAATCCCTGATCGAACAGCGCAACGTTGGTCGGCGGCTGTCCGTCCTTGGCGTCCTTTGCCGCAAGCGACAGATGCGAGGCCTGGGCGGCGACACCAAGAGGCTGCAGGTTCTGGCGATCGTCGGGATCTGGAGCAGCATTGGGCACATAGGCAATCGCCTGGGGCGCTTGTCCGACTGGAATGTTTGCGATCACGGTGTTGCTTGCAGTGTCGATGGCCGCGAGTGCATCGGCATTCTCCAGTCCAACATAGATGCGCGACCCGTCGCCGGACGGCCACACGCCGTGCGGAAGATTCCCGACCGGGATGGTTGCGGCTTGCGAAAAATCGTCGGTGCGGAATACCTTGACTTCGTTCAAGCCGCCGATTGTTACATAGGCAAACGTTCCCTTCGCCGTATGAGCGAAGTTCACGTGGTTGGTGATCGGGCCTGTGTCGATCGTCTTGATCAGGTTGAACGGCGGCCTGGCGTTGAACACCTGGGTCTTGCCGACATCCTTGAGCGTGAACCACACCTGGTTCCCGTCCGGCGTCGCGGCGATGTTCGGACAGAACGGGCTTTCCTGCTGGACCTTTGCAATGATTTCGTGGTCAGCGACGGATACGACGTCGGTTTCCGGATTGAAGGACGAGCAGATATAGCCGTATTTGCCGTCGGGCGAGAAGATCTGCATGCCGGGCCCGTTAGGCGTCGTGATGCGCGTCTTCTCCGTGAAGGTCTTGCTGTCAATCACGGAGATATAGTTCTCGCCGCGCACAGTTACCCAGACCTCCGTGCCGTCGGGAGTGAAGAACGCTTCATGCGGAGAGCGGCCGACATAGGTCATATGTTTCACGGCATTCGTGGCAGTGTCGATAAAGGTCACGGAATTCGATCCGATCGAAACCACGGCCAGCGTGCGATGATCGGGCGAATAGCCCATGCCATGGACGAGAACCTGGCCCTTGTAGAGAGGGCTGAAATTGGCTGGCTGCGGATCTCCCAACCTGATCACGCCGAGGAGCTTGTTATCGACCGGGTCAGTCACCGAGACCGTGTTGGAGAACTGTTCCGCGGCATAAACGCGGTCGTGATGGCTGATCGGGACATCAGGCGCGGATAGCGCGCCGGGCGCCTGGCCCGCCCACGCACTGCCACAGGCCGCAAGCATCGTGCTTGCAAGAAGAAGGCTTTTGGCGATTGAGAACAGCTTGCTCATTTTCATCATCCTTTGGTTAAAGGCCAGCAGCTTTCGTGACGTCAGCCACCGCTTCGGCAAAGGCTTGAGGAGCCTCCTGCGGCAGATTGTGCCCGATGCCGCCCGTGATGGTCCGGTGCGAATATTTGCCGAAAAACATCTTTGCATAGGTCGCAGGGTCGGGATGCGGCGCACCGTTCGCGTCACCTTCCATGGTCATGGTCGGCACGGTGATAACCGGACGCTGGGCGAGCCTTCTCTCCAGATCGTCGTATTTCCGTTCGCCCTCGGCGAGGCCGAGCCGCCAGCGGTAATTATGGATCGCGACCGCGACATGATCGGGATTGTCGAATGCCTTCGCGCTGCGATCGAAGGTGGCGTCGTCGAACGCCCACTTCGGCGACGCGAGCTGCCAGATCAGCTTGGAGAAGTCGTGACGATATTTGTCATAGCCGTCTCGCCCGCGTTCGGTCGCGAAATAAAATTGGTACCACCATTGCAACTCGGCCTTTGGAGGCAGTGGTTTCTTTTCGGCTTCGGGGTTGCCGATCAGATAACCGCTCACCGAGACCATGGCCCTGCAGCGTTCCGGCCAGAGTGCCGCGACGATGTTAGCCGTCCGCGCGCCCCAGTCGAAACCGGCGAGCGTCGCCTGCTCGATCCCGAGCGCGTCCATCAGCGCGATAGTATCGACGGCGACTGCCGACGGCTGGCCGTTGCGGATCGTCGCATCCGAGAGAAAGCGCGTGGTGCCGTAACCGCGCAAATAGGGCACAACCACGCGATAACCCGCCGACGCCAGCAAGGGCGCGACATCGGCAAAACTGTGAATGTCGTAGGGCCAGCCATGCAGTAGGATGACGGGCGCGCCGTCGGCGGGACCGGCTTCGGCGTAGCCGACATTGAGAAGCCCTGCGTCGACTTGCTTCAGCGACGCGAACGAGGTGTTCGTGCTCGGCTTGAAGGTGCGCGCATCCCAAGTCTTCTTGCTCGCTGATTGCGCGTCGGCGGAGTCGTTGAGGGCGAATTGGGCGGCGGCGAGGATCGTCGCTGCTGTGCCGAAGAAGCGCCGCCGATCGTGATTGATCTTTTCTGACATCTTGATGTTCTCCTGATCGTTGCATCTTCGTGCGCTGATGAGTTCGCCCGCCCTTGCCGGTTTGGTTTGCAATGCCACGATCAATTCACCAGCTGGAGGCCTCGTTACCGTAATGGCGTGTCCATCTGCATGCCGGAGTGGTGATGTTGCGCCGGACTGGAAGCCGGTTGCTGTTGCGTTGGAGCAGGCGTGGAATTCGCTACGGATTCGCCAATAGCAAGTTTCATGGCCGCGATTTCCTGAACCTGGTCGACAATGATCTCCTGCGCGATGCGCCGCAGCTGTTCGTTCTTGCCATAGCGCAATTCGCTGACCGCCATCTCGATCGCGCCCTGATGATGAGGGATCATCATTGCTACGAAATCGCGATCGATATCGCCGGTCGGCTTGATCGCCATATCGTTCATCATCTTGATCATTGCCGCCTCGTTCTCTTTCCAGAACGGAGCTTCGTCGACGGTGGCTGCCGGCGACGCAGGCGGGTGGTGTTCCTGCGCCATCACATGTGACGGAAGGGCAACCGCGACAAGAAGGCGCGCGCCGAGGAACGCAGCGCCGAGACCATGCTTAGGGAGGTGGCCCAAGAATGCCATTGCGACGCCGCGAAACGATGACTGATGCATTGTCAGCTCCATGACTGGTGTGTTGGGGGTGTGACGTGCCGGGGGGCGTCTTATTCCGCCGCGCCTGCAAGAAACTCCGGAGCGGCGGCTCGCCGAATCTTGAAAAGCGCAATCGTTGCAAGGACAAAGGATCGTCCAGGGAGACCGATCACATAGACGTTAGGATTGCTGGCACCTAGCGGCGGGCTCGCATTTATCGGGCCGAAAGGACATGCCCCGAAGCTGGCCGATTACGTCCATCGCATCTTGAAGGGTGCCAACCCGCCGATTTGCCCGTCCAAGCGGCGGATTGGGCTCAGCTTTTCCCGCAAAGCCAAATCCGCCTCTCTCTCGCAATACGGCGCTGGGTTACGCTTCGCTAACCCGCCCTTACCAACCGGGCTCAACAGATTCGCGGATTATCGCCGGCGTCGCAAACGCCTCCGGGCTGGTTCTGGAGCGACAGGTCGGATTTCGCGGTGGCCAGTGCCGGCATCCGGGGATGACTGTAGAGCCAGTGGTCCGCCGGCGCGGACTTCGCATGGTGCGTCTGTACGACGTATCGCTCGGCCGCTGAGGTCTCGTGAGCCGCGGCTGATGTTGTGAGCATGGCGACCGCAATCAATCCCGCCGAAAAGAGTTGAATTGGAGTCATCGAACGTCTCCTTTGGGTTTGGGCTTCAGCAAGCGCGAGGACGTTTACCCTCACTGCCGCCACCCGTTGCGCTCTCGTCATGACGAATCGCGCGGCGTTTTATTCCGGCTCGGCTGGGTTAGCTTGCCCTAATCGAAGGTTTGTGATGGACGCCGTTTAGATGCTGCTCGCAGGGCGGATTACCGAAACGTAATCTGAACCGCCTCGTAACGATTGGGGAACTAAGCGCCTCTATCACACACGAGGTCAATCAGCCGATTGCAGCGGGGCGCAACAACGTCATTGCGGCGCTGCATGTCTTGGATCGGAACCCTCCGGATTTGCAGGAGGTCAGAGAAGCGTTCGCCGCTGCTGTTAAGGACGCTGACCGAGTTGGTGCCATCGTCGGTCGAATGCGTGCGCTTATGCAGAAAGCGTCGGCCCGATTAGGGTGGATATGAACGAGGATCTGCAGGAAGTGATTGACCTTACCCGAGGAGAAGCACTGAAGAACGGAGTCTCAGTGGAGAGCCAACTCCCGAAAGGTCTGCCTATCATTGCAGGTGATCGGGTCCAACTCCAGCAAGTCGTGCTTAACCTCGTTCTCGACGCCCTGCAGGCGATGGGCGCAGTTAGTGAGGGCGCTCGACAGGTGATAATCACCACCCGTCAGATCGAATTGAACGATCTGTGCGTTGGGTTAAAACAATCTCGTCCATCATGAATGACCCTCGAACCCAGCGTTGGTCGATTTCATCAGACTAAGCGCTCGGTGCTTTGTCGGTCAGGGCTGGCCGGACAATTTGACTTCGCACCTCGTTGGGCAGCAGTGGCCGAAGCCGCTCGAATTGCTCCTCGCTCAACCAGAATTCGCTGAAATCCACGCTCCCGCTGATGCGGAGCCTGAAGCACATTCCGGTTGCCGAAGGAATCCCGCTTATGGGCCTTGGTCGTCTCCCTTCAGCCCCAACCAGCGCAGCGGTGAAGGCGCGCAGAGCGGGAGGAACATGCCTCCGGCCAGGGTGATAAAGCGCGAGGCCCGGCGAGGTCGGCACCCACGTGTCGAGCACCGCGACGAGCCGGCCGGCTGCGAGATCGTCTCCGACATGCGCCTCCCAGAGATAGGCAAAGCCTGCCCCGGCGAGCGCTGCCTGTCGCATGAGACGCGGATCGTCGAGGATGAGCGTACCCGGCACGTCGATCGTCAGCGGCTTGCCCTCTCCGCGGAACTCCCATCGATACATGGGGCCGCTCGGCCAGCGCGCGCGGATGCATTGGTGATCCATGAGTTCGCCTGGCACCGTCGGCGTTCCGTTGGCGCGCAGATAATCTGGCGAGGCCGCGACGACGAAGCGAAGATCCGGCCCGAACGGGATCGACATCATGTCGCGGGGGACCGCGTCGCGCGTGCGTATACCGGCGTCGCAACCGTGCGCGACGATGTCGATCAGATGATCTTCCGTGATGAGATCAACCGTCACTGCCGGATGGCGCGCGCGGAAGTCAAGCAAATGCCGCAGGACGATGTGATCGGCGACCGCGACCGCGCAATTAATCCTGAGCGTGCCGCGCGGTTCCGCGTCGCTCGCCTCGGGCGTTGCCATCGCACCCTGGATTTCAGCCAGCGCCGGCGCGATCGTGGCGATGAATCGCGAGCCCGCGTCCGACGGCGTCACGCTCCGCGTTGTCCGGTTGAACAGCCGCGTGCCAATCCGCTCCTCCAAACCAGCGACCGCATTGCTGACAGCAGTCGGTGACACGCCCAGGTCGCGTGCCGCCGCACGGAAGCCGCCCAGTCGTGCCACGGCGACGACAGCTTCCAATTCCAACAGTCCTGAGTACCGCATTGATCCTGTTTCCATGACAGCGTGTCATGCATAGTCGCACTTATCGTAGCATGCCCCGGATGCTACGTCCTGTCCAACGACATGGAGATGCAATGAATATCGACGAAATTTACATCGACGGACGTTTTGTGGAGCCGCATGGCACGGAGCTGTTCGATCTGCACAACCCCTTCACCGGCGAGCTTACTGGAACAGTTCGGCTCGGTGATCGCGAGGATGCGAAGGCGGCGATCGCTGCGGCGGGACGCGCGTTCCCCGCTTGGTCTCGGACCGACAAGGCCGAGCGCATCGCGCTACTTCACCGGATGCACGAGGCGGTGACGCGCCATAAGGATCGCCTGCAAGACGCGATTGCACAGGAATTCGGCGCTCCCGTCGCGCGGTCCGGTTTCATGGTGACGCACGCCGCCGATGCCTACCGCCATGCGGCCGACGCGCTCGAACAGACCGAGTTGGAGCTTTCAGTCGGCCAGTCACGGGTGCGGATGATGCCGATTGGGGTTGCTGCGCTCATCATGCCGTGGAACAACAATGCCGGCTTCATCGGTACCAAGCTCGCCTACGCACTCGCCGCGGGTTGCACGGCCGTCCTCAAGCCGAGCGAAATGAGCGCCTGGCAGACGCAGGTGCTGGTGGAGGCGCTCCACGAGGCGGGCGCACCGCCCGGCGTGTTCAACGTCGTCACCGGGCGCGGCGATGTGGTCGGCGCCGAGTTCACCGTGAACTCCGGCGTCGCCAAGATCTCGTTCACCGGGTCCACTCCCGTGGGCAAGTCGATCCAGCGCGCTGCCGTCGATACCATGAAGCGAGTGACGCTGGAACTCGGTGGCAAGTCGCCGACGATCGTTCTCGACGATGTCGACTTCGCCAGCATGATACCCGTCGCCGCCCGGATCGGCATGGGCAATAGTGGCCAGGCGTGTGTCAACGGCACCCGCATCCTAGTGCCGGCATCGCGGCGCGACGAAGCGGTGGCCGCGCTCAAGGCGGCGGTCGAGCAGATGACGTCCGGCGATCCGCGCGACCCCGAGACTGTGATCGGTCCCATGGTCAGCCGGACCCAATATGATCGGGTCCAGCACTATATCCGCGCGGGCATCGACGCGGGTGCGACCCTGGTCACGGGCGGCGAGGGTCACCCGGAGGGAACGGGCGGCTTCTGCGTGCGGCCAACCCTGTTCGCCGACGTCACTAACGACATGGTAATCGCGCGCGAAGAGATCTTCGGCCCGGTGCTGTGCGTGCTCACCTATCGCGACGATGAGGAGGCGATCCGCATCGCCAACGACACGCCCTACGGCCTGTGCGCCTACATCCTCGGCCAGGATACGAAGCGCATCCACGCGATCGCGGACCGGCTAGAGGCGGGCACGATTGGCATCAATGGGGCTGCGCCCGACGTGCGGGCGCCCTTCGGCGGCGTGAAGCAGTCGGGCATCGGCCGCGAGTTCGGTATCTTCGGCCTCCAGTCCTATTTGGAGCCGAAAACGTTGCTAGAGTCGGTGCCTGCATGAAGCCGAGCACGCAGGAGGGTCTGCGCGTGCTGGCCGAGATCAGGGGCGAAGCCGCCGCTAAATCCATGGCGGAAAAGATCGGCGCCGTAGGGGCGCAGGGCGCGCTGGCCGAATTGTCGTGCGACTTCGTCTTTGCCGGGGTGTGGTCGCGCGAAGGGCTCAGCCGCGCACAACGCAGCCTTGTCACCATGGGCGTCCTGATCGCGCTCGGGTTAACGGAAGAACTCGGCAATCACCTCCAGGCAGGTCTCGCCAACGGCCTCTCGCGCCAGGAGATCGACGAGGCGATCATACAGGCCGCTCCCTATGCGGGCCTGCCGGCTGCCTGGCGCGCGGCTGACCGATGGCGGCAAATCCTTGGCGAGCATCGCGGCTGATCAGCCAAGTCGCAATTCACGTAAATTGCGATCAACAGAAGGGTTTGGAATGGATAAGCAGGTTTGGTTCATTACCGGATCGACACGCGGCTTTGGCCGCGCGATCACACTCGCTGCGCTGGAGGCTGGTCATAACGTCGTCGCTACGGCCCGGCGTCCGGAACAACTCTCGGACCTCACGGAGCAGTTTGGGTCGGCCGTGATGCCGCTCGCGCTGGACGTCACCGACGCGGCCGCCGCCCTCAGCGCCATTGCGGCAGCGGTCGAGCGGTTCGGCCGACTTGATGTGGTCGTCAACAACGCCGGCTACGCCAATGTCGGCCCGATCGAAACCATCCCCGACGGCGATTTTCGCGCCCAGTTTGAGACCAACTTCTGGGGCGTCTACAATGTCACCCGGGCGGCGGTGCCGGTGCTGCGCGAGCAGAAATCGGGAACGATCGTTCAATTCTCATCGATCGGCGGTCGCGTAGGGGGCACGCCGGGACTGGGCTCCTACCAGGCGGCCAAGTTCGCAGTCGATGGCTTCACCCGCGTCCTGGCCGCCGAAGTGGCGCCGTTTGGTATCCGCTGCCTCGTCATCGAGCCGAGCGGCTTCGCCACCGATTGGGCAGGATCCTCGATGCAGATCGATGCGGTTGACCAGAACTATGCGGCCACGGTCGGCGTCTCGGCCGACATGATGCGCTCCCATGACCTCATGCGGGCTGGCGACCCGGCGCGGGCGGCGGACATTCTGGTCCGCACGGTAGCTCGCCGCGACGTGCCTTCACACCTGCCGCTTGGCGCCTACGCTGCCTCCAGCGCGATCGCGTACGCGACCCAACAGATCGCTGATGCTACCCGTTGGCAAGGTGTCAGCGCCTCTGCCGACTTCGCTGAAGCGTTCCCGATAGATATTCCGGCGACGTGATAGCGGAGCAGGGACCGGGCAACGGGTGAGATTATTGGCCGCGTTGGCTAGATCGTGCACCCGGGTTGAACGGCACGGGCCTCTTGCGTAAAACGGCGCCATGACAATGGCGTCCGACCCGAAAACGATCCCGCAATCCGGCCCTCTCTCCGCAGAGGCCAATCAGGCTGCCGCGCTCGCCGCCTATGGCGGCGTGCTGACCGTCGATCTCGACGCGATCATCGCCAATTGGCGCAAGCTCGAGAAGACGGCGGTGCCGGCGGAATGCGCGGCGGTGATCAAGGCCGACGCCTATGGCTGCGGCGCCGCCGAGGTCTCGCGCGCGCTGAGCAAGGCCGGCTGCAAGACCTTCTTCGTTGCCACCATCGAGGAAGCGCGCAAGGTGCGCGCAGCCGTTCCGGAACCCACGATCTACGTGCTCGGCGGCTATTTCCAGAACACCGGCGAGCACTATGCCCAGATCAACTGCCGGCCCGTGATCGGCGATCTCAACGAGCTCGCCGAATGGGACGTGTTCTGCCGCCGCACCGGCTGGAACGGAGGCGCTGCCGTTCACATCGACACCGGCATGAATCGGCTCGGCCTGACCTTATCGGATGCGCAGGCCATCATCCCCCGCATCAACGCCGGGGATCACGGCATCACGCTGGTGATGAGCCATCTGGTCTCGGCCGAGCAGCTCAACAGCCCGATCAATGCAAGACAGCTCGCGACCTTCCGCAGCATCGCCAGTGAGTTCTCGGGCGTCCCGGCGGCCCTTGCCAATTCCTCCGGCATCTTCCTCGGCGCGCCCTTCCAGTTCGACCTGGTGCGACCGGGGGCTGCGCTCTATGGCGTCAACCCGACCCCGGAAGCCGACAATCCCATGCAGCAGGTGGTCGACCTCAAGGCACGCATCGTGCAGATCCGCACCATCGAGCGCGGCGAGACCGTCGGCTATGGCGGTACCTGGACGGCGCGGCGGCCGACCAAGCTTGCGATCATCGCGGTCGGCTATGCCGACGGCTATTTCCGTGCCGCGAGCTCCAATGACGGCACCCGCGGCGCCGAGGTCATCGTGGCCGGCAAACGCTGCCCGATCGCGGGCCGCATCTCCATGGACCTGATTGCCATCGACATCACCGACCTGCCGCCGAACGCGGCGCGACGCGGCCACATGGTGACGCTGCTCGGAGACGGCATCACCGTCGACGAGCTCGCGCACCATTTCGGCACCATCGGTTACGAGGTGCTGACCAGCCTCGGCCACCGCTATGCCCGCGTCTACAAGGGCGGCAATGTTGTCGAGCCGCTGGTCAAGCCTGAACTCGTGCAAGCGGCCGAGCCGCCGCCGGTCGAGCAGCCCGCAAACCCTCCGCGACCGCCGAGCTAAGCGACTCGTGCCCCGGACGCAGCGCGCCGCGATTCGCGGCGTAGTGCGCTGCAGAGCCGGGGCCCATCTCTCAACAGCATACCGTGTCGCCTTCTCGGTCCCGGCTCGCGCTCCGCGCGTCCGGGACGCGAGGTCTACTGCTTCTTCCGGCTGTCGATCGCCGTCTTGCAGGCAGCGCTGAGCTGATCGCGCTTGCCGTTGAGGCAGGCAACGACGCGGCCGCCGCCCGGCGCGACGCCGGCGCAGAATTTGTCATAGTCCGCCTTGCACGCGCCGCGCGGATCGGACGATTGTGCCGATACGCCTCCGGAGAACGCGATGACGAGTGCGATGGCAACAAAGCTCAACTTGGACATTGGATCTCCGGTGACGGAAGGCAGGAGCCGCTAGCTCTACATGAAGATCGCGACATTCAACATCAACAACATCAACCGCCGCCTGCCCAATCTGTTGGCATGGATGCGCGTCGCGAAGCCCGACGTCGTCGCACTTCAAGAGTTGAAGGCAAGTGATGGCGAATTTCCGGCGGCCGCCATCGAAAAGGCCGGCTACGGCGCGGTGTGGTGTGGACAAAAGACCTGGAACGGCGTCGCCATCCTCGCCCGCAACGCCGCGCCCGTGATGACCCGCGATCGCTTGCCGGGAAAGGCGAGCGATCTCGAAGCCCGCTACATCGAAGCCGCCGTGCGCGGCATCATCGTCACCAGCATCTATCTGCCGAACGGCAATCCGCAGCCGGGACCGAAATTCGACTACAAGCTCGACTGGTTCGCGCGGCTGAGGCGCCACGCCAAGACCTTCATCAAGCACGACCTGCCCGTGGTGCTCGCCGGCGACTACAACGTCGCGCCGACGGAAATCGACATCTACCCGACGCGCTCGTGGGACAAGGATGCGCTGATCCAGCCAAAGAGCCGCGCCGCGTTCGCCGCGCTGGTCGAACAAGGCTGGTGCGATGCGATCCGCGAGCTGCATCCGGGCCAGCGCATCTACACCTTCTGGGACTACAAGCGAAACCGCTGGCTGCGCGATGCGGGCCTGCGGCTCGATCATCTCCTGCTCAGCCCCGCCCTCGCCCCGCGTCTGGCCAAAGCCGGCGTCGACAAGAACATTCGCGGCGAGGATGGCGCGAGCGATCATGCGCCGGCGTGGGTGGTGTTGCGGTGACCCTCACCACAAATTCCTGCCGTCGATCACGTTCACCGGCACGGCATCGAGATCGAAGTCGTCGAACAGGCGCGCATTGACGGCGACCTTGGGATTGTCGAAGTCGGGCTTGCCGCTCGACCAGTCCGGCGACTCCGAATAGGTGCCGCAGCCGCAAGCCGCGCAAAAATGGTGTTTGACGGTGCGGCTGCCCCAGAGATACGTCGCGACGTTCTCCGCCGGTGACAGCAATCGAAACTGCGCCGGCGCGTAATAGGCCCACAGCGCGCCGCGCTTGGCGCAGAGCGTGCAGGTGCAGCGCGTCACGCTCGAAGGCGCCTCCGTCACCTCGAACACCGTCTCACCGCAATGACAACTCGCCTCGATCGGCATGATCCGCTCTCCCCATTTGTCAGGAGAGGGTCGTAGCCCGCCCCTGCTGCCAACATGCTGTCAGCAGCGCGGGATGCCAGGACAAAAATATGAAAAACAACCCCATGCACAGTAGCCGACCCCTGTCCGTTCAATGACTTGCGCTTATTCGGAGTTCGGTTTGACTCGTCGGGCAAAACACTGGCAGGATGTCAGCATCCAGGAACTCCACAGGTGCCTCTCGGCGGCGGCGAGTACTCTTCGGGAGGCTCGACGCGATCCGCGTTATTGCTGATGGCCGGTGCACTGCCCGATAGCTGCCCTCGCGTAGAACGCATCGCTCGGGGCGCGGCCCGCGGCTAAACTCTCCCGATTCGTGGAGATCGCCTTGGCCTTCCTCTTCGTTCTCATCGTCGGCCTCATCGCCGGCACCATCTCAGGCATCGTCGGCACCGGCTCGTCGATCATGCTGATGCCGGTGCTGGTCTATGCCTATGGGCCGAAGGAGGCCGTGCCGATCATGGCCGTGGCTTCGGTGATGGCGAATTTTTCCCGGATTTTGGCGTGGTGGCGCGAGGTCGATTGGCGGGCCTGCGCGGCCTATTCGGCGACGGGCATTCCGGCGGCTGCACTCGGTGCGCGGACGTTGCTGGCGCTGCCCTCGCATGCGGTCGATCTCGCCATCGGCAGCTTCCTGATCGCGATGGTGCCGGTGCGGCACTGGCTGGCACGGCATGACCTGAAGGCCAATCTCTGGCATCTCGCGATCGGCGGCGCGGTGATCGGCTATCTCACCGGCATCGTGGTCTCGACCGGCCCGCTCAGCGTGCCGCTGTTCCTGTTCTATGGCCTGTCCAAGGGCGCTTTCCTTGCCACCGAGGCGGCCTCCTCGCTCGGCCTCTATTTCGCGAAATCAGTGACCTTCGAGCGTTTCGGCGCGCTGACGGGCGACGTCTTCATCAAGGGCCTGATCGCGGGCTCCTCACTGATGTCAGGCGCTTTCATCGCAAAACGTTTCGTGCTGCATCTGAAGCCGGACGTGTTCCGCCTCGTGATGGACGCGATCATGATCGCGGCCGGGCTCTCGATGCTTTGGAACGCAGCTCAGCCGTGACACGGCGGCGGCTCAGGCAGCGAATTCCGGGGTGATCGATGGGCTCTCGGTGATGACGCGGCTCGCCGCCGCCGGCTGCCCGTCGAGCCAGTGCAGCACGGCCTCGAGCGGCTGCGGCCGCTGATAGAGGAATCCCTGCCCGAGCCCCACGCCCATCTCACGCATGGCCTCGGCCTGATCGGCCCGCTCGATGCCTTCTGCGACCAGGGTCAGCCCCAGCGTGCCGGCGAGCGATGCAATGACGCCGACGATGGCCTTGTCTTCCGCGCTGTCCGGTATCTCCCGGATGAACGCCTTGTCGATCTTGACCTTGTCGAGCGGGAAGCGCCTGAGATGCGCGAGCGAAGAGTACCCGGTGCCGAAATCGTCGAGTGCGATCGTGGCGCCCAAGCGCCGCAGGCGATGCAGCGTCTCGGAGGCGCTGGCGATGTTGTTGATCAGCGATCCCTCGGTGATCTCGAGTTCGAGCAGCGATGCCGCGACACCGAAGCGCGCGCAGGTCGCGCGCAGCTCGGCGGCGAGCGAATGGTCGGCAAGCTCGGACGGCGGCAGATTGATCGCGATCCGGATCTGCGGCCTGCCGGCGGCTGCCAATCGTTGCAACGCCCGGCAGGCATCGGTCAGCACGTAGCGGGTCAGCCGCGCATTGTTGCCGCTGCGCTCGATCAGCGGCAAGAATTCGCCGGGACCGATCAAGCCATGTTCAGGATGGCGCCAGCGGATCAGCGCTTCCAGACCGACGACCTCGTGGCTTTCGAGATCGACCTGGCTCTGGTACCAGACCTCGAACTGCCCTTCGGCGAAACCGGTGGGAATGGCAAGCTCGATATCCCGGCGGCGGCGATAGTCGCGCTGGAGCGCTTCGTCCAGCACGGCGACCGTGCCGGGCGCCTTGCTCTTGGCATGATAGAGCGCGATGTCGGCGAGCGTCGGCAGATGCGACAGCTCCGGATCGTCGGCGTGGCGCACGGCAAGACCGATGCTGGCGCGCGGCACCACCTGCTTGTCGTGAAGCCGGATCGGTTCGGAAATGGCATCGAGCACCTGCTGTGCGAATGCGTGCGCGGCCTGCTCGTTGCTCACCTCGGGACGAATGACGACGAACTCGTCGCCGCCGAGCCGGGCAACCCAGTCCTCCGCTTCGACCGCGCCACGAAGACGCTGCGAAATCTGAACCAGGAACGCGTCGCCGGCCTCGTGACCGAAGGTGTCGTTGATGCCCTTGAAGTCGTCGAGATCGATGAAGCAGAACGCGACCAGCGTATCCGGCGAGCCTCCGTCCCCGCTTGCCACGGCAAGGCGCTCGGTCAGGGCGCGCCGGTTCGGCAGCCCGGTGAGCGGATCGTGCGTGGCCATGTGCCCGAGCCGGTCCAGCGCGCCTGACGTCGTGTGCTGCATGGCGTTGAAGGCGCGCGCGAGTTGACCGAATTCGTTCGAGGATGTGACGTCGGCCGGATAGGCGCGGCCGTCCTGCTTGCTGCGCTGGATCGCCCACATCATGGCCGCGAGCGGCCTGCCGATGAAGATGTTGGCTGATATCCGCATGGCGATCAGCGTCGCAAACGTTGCGAGCAGGCCGACGACCAGCAGCAGCACCAGGCGGCTGCCCGCATCCGCATACAGCGTCGTACGGGAATAGGCGATGGCGATGCGGCCGGCCTGAACGGCCATGTTGCCGTTGCTGTAGTGGATGGGGCGCGAGACCTCCGCGACCGACTGGCCTTCGGGGCGCGCGACCACGCGGGCGATCGCGGCGCCGGTGTCGTCATAGACCGCCGCCGCCGCGATGGTCTCGTCGTGCATGATCTCGTTGAGCACGCCCGTGACCTGATCGTAGCGCATCTTCCAGAGCGGCTCGGCGATCAGCTCGGCCCGGCTCTCGGCGACGCGGACCATGCGGGCGTCGAGCTGCCTGACCCGCGACCAGAAGCTCGATGCTTCGACGCCGGCGGAGGCGAGCAGTTGCACCAGCAGCAGAACGGGCACGGTGGCCCAGATCATCGCGTGGACGACCGAGCGCAAGCGCGGTGGCGCTCCCTCCTGGTTGCAGTCCGGATCGATCATCGCCTCATCCTTGCGCATCAGTCCGTGACGCCTTCGGCAAGCGGCAGCGACGAGATGAGCGCATCGAGAGAGAAGTCGTATTGGCCGCAGCGGCCGGCCTTCGCCCGGAACCGCGTAAAGTCGATCCGGTCGAACGCACGCATCCTGATGAGGTCGCCGATCGAAGCGAGATTGTCGCGCGTGATCGCCGACGTCTTGACCTCGACGCGGGGGGAAACGGCTGCGAAATCGCAACCGTCGGCATAGTCGCGCAGGAGAACAATCGACCAGCCGCCGAGCAGGAAATGCCCGCCGTCGGTCAGGAGCAGACGACCCGCCTTGATCTCGCGCAGCGCGTCCTCGGACCAGTTGAGACCCACCACCTGGATATTCCGACCGGGCACGAGACCGGCAGCGATCACCGCGTGCAGCGCGCCGAGTGCCATCGGATCGTTTCCGGCCCAGATGCCGGCAGGCCGGATCTCCTTGCGAGAAGCCCAGCCCAGGTAGTTGGCTGTGACCCGCTCGGCCTCCGACTCCGTCCAGTTGGCGAACAGAAGTCGGTCCACCACGACGTCTGGCGCGGCATCCACAGCGAGCTTGAGACCGGCGTTACGGGCGATCGAGGCGGGCGTGATCTCGTCGCCGCCGATGCCGAGAATGTGGATCTTGCCGTCGGGGCTCTGCCATTTCTCGGCACGCGCCACGCCGATCAGCGCATTGGCCATCCGGGCGCCCGCGGTTTGAAGATCGGTGGTGATGTCGCCGAGCCAGGTCTTGAGCTTCTGACGTGGCGGTCCAAGACGCGCCGCATCCTGGCCGATCAGCGTGTTCGAGAGCAGCAGCGTCTTGACGCCCGCAGCCTCGGCCGCCTCCAGGATCGGGACGGCGGCGGACTCCTCGTTCGACAGGATGAGGAAATCGGGCTTGTCGGGACGCGCCACCACGCTAAAGCCGAGCTCCTGCATGGTGCGGTAATTCCGCTCGCTGGTCAGCACCTCGACATGCGCGTCGAGCTTGCGGCCGGCAGCCTGCATGCTCTGCGCGACCATGTCCCAGAAGACCTCGCCGGTCTTGCCGGGGTTGACGAAGACGATGTCGAGGGGCTTGGCAAGGCTACGGCCGGCGGACGCGAAAACGCCGCAGGCCATGCCCGCAGCGAGCAATATTCGCAAGAATCTCGTCATTTCTCTTCGCCGCCCCCCAATGGTTCCGAGATTGGACCTGCGTCCGCTAACATTTGGCAAAATCCAAGCGGGCACCGCAGCGCAGAGCTAACGAAAGGTATATCCACCGTGCCGAATCGAGATCATGGAAGCGCCGGCGATCAGGGCGCTATTTCCGTGCTATCAGCAATCTGAAACCCGCGACTCGCTATCCTCATGGCCAAATCCACCCTTTCCTTCGTCTGCCAGAACTGCGGCGCGGCCTATAACCGCTGGCAGGGCAAATGCGAGTCCTGCGGCGAGTGGAGTACGCTCGCGGAAGAAGACACCGGCGGCAACGTGCCGGTGTCGATCCGCTCCAAGCGCAAGGGGCGGACGTTTGCGCTGGAGAGTCTCGCCGGAAAAAGCCCGGATGCGCCGCGCCTGTCCTCGGGGATGACCGAGCTCGACCGCGTCACCGGCGGCGGCTTTGTCCGCGGCTCGGTGCTGCTGGTCGGGGGCGATCCCGGTATCGGCAAGTCGACGCTGCTGACGCAGGCGACCAGCCTGCTGGCGCGCGCCGGCCATCGCGTCGTCTACATCTCCGGCGAAGAGGCGGTCGCCCAGGTGCGGCTGCGCGCCGAGCGGCTCGGCCTGTCGGACGCGCCGGTACAGCTCGCGGCCGAAACGTCCGTGGAGGACATCGTCTCGACGCTGTCGGAGGGCGCGGTGCCCCGGCTGATCGTGATCGACTCGATCCAGACCATGTGGACCGACACCGTGGAGTCCGCGCCCGGCACGGTGACGCAGGTGCGCGCTTCGGCCCAGGCGCTGATCCGCTTCGCCAAGAAGACGGGAGCGGCCATCATCCTGGTCGGCCATGTCACCAAGGACGGCCAGATCGCAGGGCCCCGGGTGGTCGAGCACATGGTCGACGCGGTGATGTCGTTCGAAGGCGAAGGCTCGCAGCAATTCCGCATCCTGCGCGCCGTGAAGAATCGCTTCGGGCCGACCGACGAGATCGGTGTGTTCGAGATGACGGGCCTCGGCCTGCGCGAGGTCACCAACCCCTCCGAATTGTTCCTGTCCGAGCGCGATCTCGGCACGCCCGGCACGGCAGTCTTTGCGGGCATCGAAGGCACGAGGCCCGTTCTGGTCGAATTGCAGGCGCTGGTCGCCCCGACCTCGCTCGGCACTCCGCGCCGGGCCGTGGTCGGCTGGGACCCGAGCCGACTCTCGATGGTGCTGGCCGTGCTGGAGGCCCATTGCGGGGTCAAGCTGTCCGGCCACGACGTCTATCTGAACGTCGCGGGCGGCCTGCGCATCCAGGAGCCCGCGGCTGATCTCGCCGCTGCCGCGGCGCTGGTGTCGTCCCTGGTTAATGCGCAGTTACCGACCGATGCGGTCTATTTCGGCGAGATCTCGCTGTCCGGCGTGGTGCGCCCGGTGGCGCAGACCCCGGCCCGGCTGAAGGAAGCGGCGAAACTGGGCTTTCAGCGCGCCGTGCTGCCCGAATCGGCCCGCGGCGAGGCGGGCGGCGATGCCGGATTGTCGCTCAACGCGGTGAACAGCCTGACGACGTTGGTGGCCGAGATCGCCGCCCGCGGCTCCCGCCGGAGCGAATCGAACCCGCCGGCCGAGAAAAATGCCACACCGGCAAGATTCCGCCGTGAACAGGGTTAGCTGGAGGTGACGTCGCAGGTCCCCACCGCTATACAGCCGTCACAAAAGCAGCATGGGATTGCGTGGTTGCGGCCTTGCCGGGAACGCCGTCTGCCCTTCTTTTAGGGCAACGGCCAAACACCGATTCGGCTAGAGCATCTTTGAAGTACGAGCGGACCAGACCAGCCGATGCCAGTAACACTCCTCGACCTGATCCTGCTCGGTGTGATGCTGATTTCGGGCCTGCTCGCCATGGTCCGCGGCTTCATGCGCGAAATCCTGTCGATCGCAGCCTGGGGTGCGGCTGCGATCGTGACGCTCTATTCCTTCTCGAAGCTGCTGCCGACCGCCAAGAGCTATTTCAACAACGACACAGTCGCGAGCGTAGTCGTCGTTGCGGGCGTATTCGTCGGCACCCTGATCGTGGTCTCCGTGATCACGGTCCGGATCTCCGACATGATCCTGGATTCGCGCATCGGCGCGCTGGACCGCACCCTGGGTTTCCTGTTTGGCCTGGCTCGCGGCCTTTTGATCGTCGTGGTCGCCTTCCTGTTCTTCACCTGGCTGGTGCCGGACAAGCAGCGTCCGGACTGGGTCACGGGGGCCAAGTCGCGCGTGGTGCTCCAGGGAACCGGGGATTGGCTGATGGCCCTCTTGCCTGATGATCCCGAGAACACCATCTTGAAGAGATTCAAGAAAAACAAACCAGATGATGATCAAGCTGAATCCGAGCAGCAGCCTTCGGGCAGTGGCGACGGATACAGCAAATCTGCTCGTGACGGCATGAAAAAGCTGATCGAGAAACCTGCGGCGCGTTGATAGAGCCCTAAAGAGAGGCGCGGACGAGATGCGACACCCTGACCAGGACGCCCAACTTGATCTCGATCCAAACGCCGGTCCGGGTCCGGCCGCGCTGGAACTTCAGGACGATCTGGAAGGCGATACGTTGCGCGAGGAATGCGGCGTCTTCGGCATCTACGGTCACCCTGATGCGGCCGCGATCACCGCGCTCGGCCTTCACGCCCTCCAGCACCGCGGCCAAGAGGCCGCCGGCATCGTCTCCTACGACGGCAGCCGCTTTCACTCGGAACGCCGCCTCGGCCTCGTCGGCGACACCTTCTCCCGCCGCGAGGTGATCGACCGCCTGCCCGGCAGTGTGGCGGTCGGCCATGTCCGTTATTCCACCACCGGCGCCACCATCCTGCGCAACGTGCAGCCGCTATTCGCCGAGCTCAATGCCGGCGGCCTTGCAGTGGCCCACAACGGCAATCTCACCAACGGCCTGACGCTGCGCCGCGAGCTCGTGAAGCACGGCGCGATGATGCAGTCGACCACCGACACCGAGGTGATCCTGCACCTGGTCGCGCGCTCCAAGCGCGCCCGTTTCATCGAGCGCTATATCGACGCGCTGCGCGAGATCGAGGGCGCCTACGCGCTGGTCTCGCTGACCAACAAGAAGCTGGTCGGCGCGCGCGATCCGCGCGGCATCCGCCCGCTCGTGCTCGGCGAGCTCGACGGCTGCCCGATCCTGACCTCGGAGACCTGCGCCCTCGACATCATCGGCGCGCGCTTCGTGCGCGACATCGAGCCGGGCGAGGTCATCGTGTTCGACGAGAACGGCCAGGACATCCACAAGCCGTTCCCGCCGATGGCGCCGCGCCCCTGCATCTTCGAATACATCTATTTCGCTCGCCCGGATTCCATCGTTCACGGCCGCTCGGTCTACGAGGTGCGCAAGGCCTTCGGCGCGCAGCTCGCGCGCGAGAGTCACGTGCCGATCGACGTCGTGGTGCCGGTACCGGATTCCGGCGTGCCGGCCGCAGTCGGCTACAGCCAACATTCCGGCGTGCCGTTCGAGCTCGGCATCATCCGCAACCATTATGTCGGCCGCACCTTCATCCAGCCGACGCAGGCGATCCGCGAATCCGGCGTGCGCATGAAGCATTCGGCCAACCGCGCCGCGATCGAAGGCAAGCGCATCATCCTGATCGACGACTCGCTGGTGCGCGGCACCACCTCGAAGAAGATCGTGCGCATGATGCGCGATGCCGGCGCCAAGGAAGTGCATTTCCGTCTCGCTTCGCCGCCGATCCTCTATCCGGATTATTACGGCATCGACCTGCCCGACCGCGGCGGCCTCCTGGCCGCAACACACTCGCTGGAGGAGATGCGCGAGATCATCGGCGCCGACTCGCTCGCCTTCCTGTCGATCGACGGCATGTACCGCGCCATGGGCGAGCCCGGCCGCGACCCCGCCAATCCGAAATTCTCGGACCACTGCTTCACCGGGGCCTATCCGACCCACCTCACCGACCAGACCCAGACCGAGCCGCAGCCGCGGCAATTGTCCCTGCTGGCGGAAGCGAGCTGAAGGCGCAGCCGTCATCCCGGGGCGGTCCGTAAGGACCGAACTATGGTGCGCACTTCCGCATCTGAGAACCTCGAGATTCCGAAGTTGCGCTCCGCACGCCCGGAATGACGGTGTGGTGGGGGCTTGTCCCGGCCGTCCACGCCTGTAAAACCCCGACATGACAAAGCCCCTCGCCAACCGCATCGCTCTCGTCACCGGCGCCTCGCGCGGTATCGGTTTCGCCACGGCACGCGCGCTTGCCAAAGCCGGTGCGCACATCGTCGCGGTCGCACGCACGCAAGGAGGGCTGGAAGAACTCGACGACGAGATCCGCAAGGACGGCGGCAGCGCCACCCTGGTGCCGCTCAACCTCACCGATTTCGACGGCATCGCGCGTCTCGGCGCCGGCCTGCACGAGCGCTACGGCAAGCTCGACATCCTCGTCGGCAATGCCGGCGTGCTCGGGCCCTCTTCACCGATCGGCCACATCGAGCTGAAGGCCTTCAACGACGTGATGGCCGTCAACGTTTCCGCGAACTTCCAGCTGATCCGCTGCATGGAGCCGCTGCTGAAGCAGTCCGACGCCGGCCGCGCAGTGTTCATCACCTCGGGCGCCGCCAACAAGGCGACCGCCTATGTCAGTCCCTACGCCGCCTCCAAGGCCGCGCTGGAAACGCTGGCGCGCGCCTGGGCGCAGGAGACCGCGAACACGCCACTGCGCGTCAATTTGTTCAATCCGGGACCGATCCGCACCCGCATGCGCGCCACGTTCATGCCGGGCGAGGATCCTGCGACGCTCGACACACCCGAGCAGGTTGCCGAATTCATCGTCCCGCTGTGCGCGCCCGACTGGACCGAGACCGGCAAGTTCTACGATTACAAGACCCGCACCTTGATGAGCTTTCAGTCGCCAGCATGAAGGCGAGCGGTTTGTCGAACCATCGCGGGTGACGACGATACCGCCGAGGTCGATACCGGAAAACGCATCCAGAAATTCAAGCTGACATCGGACGCGCTCAAATAGCGTCTCAACGCATTTTGCCCAAAAGTTAACCGACGGATCACGCTGCGACGCAGCGTCATCCGGCTTTAGGCGCATTGCCGCCAGCCGTCGGACACGGTAGAGCCAACAGC
Source organism: Bradyrhizobium sp. STM 3561 (assembly GCF_045571455.1). NCBI lineage: Bacteria > Pseudomonadati > Pseudomonadota > Alphaproteobacteria > Hyphomicrobiales > Nitrobacteraceae > Bradyrhizobium > Bradyrhizobium sp. STM 3561. The sequence goes on along the minus strand of NZ_CP120695.1, from coordinate 2,398,888 downwards.
AGGAATAAGGCTCCGCAAGAGAGCCGTCCGAATATTTGACAATGGAGGAGACCTTTCATGACGACGTTCGCGCGCCGCTCCGCGGCCCTTCTGGCTTGCGCCGCTTTCGGTTTTGCATCATCCGCCTACGCTCAGGACAAGACCGTCACGATCGGCGTGCTCAACGACATGTCCAGCCTCTACGCCGATATCGGCGGTCCCGGCTCCGTGGCGGCGGTCAAGATGGCGGTCGAGGATTCGGGCCTGCTGGCCAAAGGCTGGAAAATTGAAGTCCTCAGCGGCGACCACCAGAACAAGCCTGATGTCGGCGTCAACATTGCGCGGCAGTGGATCGACACCCAGAAGGTCGACATGATCACCGACACGCCGAACTCCGGCGTGGCGCTGGCGGTCAGCAATGTCGCCAAGGAAAAGAACGTGGTCCTGCTCAACAATGGCGGCGCCACCGCCGACCTCACCGGCAAGGCCTGCAACGCCAACACCATCTCCTACACCTATGACACCTACATGCTGGCTAACGGCACCGGCAAGGCGCTGACGAAAGCCGGCGGTGGCACCTGGTTCTTCCTGACCGCCGACTACGCCTTCGGCGCCGCGCTCGAGCGCGACACGAGTGCCGTTGTCACCGCAAACGGCGGCAAGGTGCTGGGTGGCGTCAAGCACCCGCTCAACACCTCGGACTTCTCGTCCTTCCTGCTCCAGGCGCAGAACTCCAAGGCGAAGATCGTCGGGCTTGCCAATGCCGGCGGCGACACCACCAATTCGATCAAGCAGGCGGCCGAGTTCGGCATCGTCGAAGGCGGCCAGAAGCTCGCGGCGCTGCTGCTCTTCATCAACGACGTTCACTCGCTCGGCCTCAAGACCGCGCACGGCCTGACCTTCACGGAGTCCTTCTACTGGGATCTCAACGATGGCACCCGTGCCTGGTCCAAGCGCTTCCAGGAGAAGGTGAGCAACCACGCGATGCCGTCGATGACCCAGGCCGGCAACTATGCCGGCGTGATCCACTACCTCAAGGCGCTCGAAGCGCTCGGCGGCAATCCGCATGACGGCGCCAAAGTCGTCGCCAGAATGAAGGAAATCCCGACTGACGATCCGCTGTTCGGCAAGGGCCCGCTCCGCGAGGACGGCCGCCGCATCATCCCGGCCTATCTGTTCGAGGTGAAGAAGCCGGAGGAGTCGAAGGGACCGTGGGACTATTACAAGCTGGTTGCCAACATCCCGGCGGAAGATGCCGCCAGGCCGCTCAAGGACAGCGAGTGTCCGCTGGTGAAGAAGTGACCCCGTAGCGGTCGGGCATTCCGTCATGCCCGGGCTTGTCCCGCCTGCGCGGCCGAAACCGCTTCGGCGCGGCAAAGGCCCGGGCATCGACGTTTCAGGCCTATCGCCTCGCCGCCTGTTCGCTCACGACGGCCGCTTGCGCTTGTGCGCGAAGGGATTGGCCTTCTCGCGCAAGGTGATGCGCACGGGCGTGCCCGGCAGATCGAAGGTCTCGCGCATGGAGTTGGTGAGGTAGCGCAAGTAGGATTGCGGCACCGCGTCCGCGCGCGAGCAGAACAGCACGAAGCTCGGCGGGCGCGCCTTGTTCTGCGTGATATAGTTCAGCTTCAGCCTGCGGCCGGACACCGCCGGCGGCGGATTGGCCTGGATGGCCTGCTCGAACCAGCGATTGAGCGCCGAGGTCGGCACGCGCCTGTTCCAGACAGCGTAGGCGTCCTGGATCGCCTGCATCAGGCGGTCGATGCCCTCACCCATCAGGCCCGAGACGGCGACGATCGGCACGCCCTTGAGCTGTGGCAGCCAATGGTCGGCATCGCGGCGCAGGCCCGAGATGGCGCCGCCGCCCTTGGTCTCCATCAGATCCCATTTGTTGACCGCGAGCACGACCGCCCTTCCCTCGCGCTCGATCAGATCGGCGATGCGCAGATCCTGCTCCTCGAAGCGGTTCTGCGAATCCATCATCAGCACGACGACTTCGGCAAAGCGCACCGCGCGCAGCGCATCGGCGACGGAGAGCTTTTCCAGCTTCTCCTCGATCCGCGAGCGCCGGCGCAGGCCGGCGGTATCGAACACGCGGAAATCGCGGCCCTTCCAGTTGATCTCCACCGCGATGGAATCGCGCGTGGTGCCGGCCTCGGGGCTGGTCAGCAGGCGCTCCTCGCCGAGCAGGTGATTGATCAGCGTCGACTTGCCGGCATTGGGCCGGCCGACGATGGCGACACGGATCGGGCGGGTCGCGGCCTCCTCCTCGGAGAGCGGTTCGTCGTCCTCGGCCTCATCGTTCTCGGCGGGCTCCGGCATCAGCCTGCTGAGCGCGTCATAGAGCTCGCCCATGCCCTCGCCATGCTCGGCCGAGATCTGGATGGGATCGCCGAGGCCGAGGGCGAACGCTTCCATCGCACCGGCATCGCCATGCTTGCCCTCGCTCTTGTTGGCGATGAGCAGCACCGGCTTGTTGGCCTTGCGGGCGAAATCGGCGAAGGCGCGATCGGTGGGCGTGAGACCGATGCGGGCGTCGATGACGAAGAACAGCGCGTCGGCTTGCGCGATCGCGGTCTCGGTCTGCTCCTGCATGCGCGCAGTCAGCGAGCCCCTGGCGCCCTCGTCGAGGCCGGCGGTATCGATGATGGTGAACTGGAGGTCGCCGAGCCTGGCCTCGCCTTCGCGGCGGTCGCGGGTGACACCCGGCAGGTCATCGACGAGCGCGAGCTTCTGTCCAACCAGGCGGTTGAACAGCGTCGATTTGCCGACATTGGGCCGGCCGATGATGGCGATCGTGAAGGACATCGGTCATTCGTGCGCTGCCGGGGCTGCGCCTGTCAATGCAATGAGGGATATCAGCGCGAGAAGCTGCCGCTCGGCAGCGGCGCCGGGAAAGCGCTCTGCGATTGCTGCTGGGTGGTCTGGGCCGGTTGCGCCTGCTGGGCGGGCTGATCCGGCGCCGGCGCGGTGGTGCGCTTGCGGACGATCTTGTGCTTGGGCGGCGGAGCGGCCGTAGCTGGTGCGGCCTCCGGCTGAGCCTCGCCGTCGACCTCGCCGGCAGGCGCCTCAGCCGGTGCTGCTGCCGCGGCGGCGGGCTGCTTGGTGCGCTTCGCCTTGCTCCCCTTTGCCGGCTTGGCCGGCTCGGGCGGCGGCTCCGCAGGCAAGGCCGCGACGGCCGGCGCATTCGCGTCCTGCTGCTGCTGCGCGCCCTTGTACATCTCCTTCGGGACACCCTGTTCGAGGCCCGGCACGCCTTCCGGAAAGACCGGCTTGCGCTCGCCCGGCAGCTTCTTCTTGGTGTCGAGGAAGTCGAGCATATCGCTTGGATCGAAGCTCGAGCAGCCGCCCAGGACGCCCGTGAAGGCGATCAGGATGGCGGCTGCGATCAAGCGTGGCGTGCGGCGCATCTTGTGTCTCGTCTTGCGTCAGAGGACCGTCGTCAGCTCTTGGCAACGGGCGGCAACAGGGCCTGGAGCGCCTCGGCGCGCGAGCGCAGGCCGGGCGGCGTTTCGCCGTCGCCTTCAATCGCGTCGAGCCATTTGCGGGCTGCGGTCATGTCGTTGTTGCGCCAGGCCGACAGCGCCAGCATCTCGCGAGCGCTGTGGCGGAAGGTCGACTTGGGCGCGGTGGAGGCTTCCAGCCGCTGCTGCATGTCGGCGTAGCTGGCGCTGTCGAGCAGCAGGCCGGCGGCCCGGATCTTCGCCAGATCCTGCCACTCGCCACCAACGCTGCGATCGGCGGCAATGTCGTCATACATCTTCGCGGCGGCCTTGGGATCGCGGCTCGCGGCCTCGGCCGCAGCACGCAGCCGCGCCAGGGTGCGATAGCCGGACGGAGCCTTGGCGGCGAGCTCGGTGAAGGCCTTCTCGGCGTCCTCGTGCTTGGCCTGCTCGGACAGCTCGACCGCCTTCTCGAAGGCGGCACCGGCCTCGGCCGCCTTCTTGGCCTCGAAATACTGGTAGGCGCGCCAGCCGCCGACGGCGGCCACGACCAGCACCATCAGGGCGATGAAGTAGATCGAATACTTGTCCCACAGCTTCTTGAGCTGTTCGCGACGTACTTCCTCGTCGACTTCGTCAAATAATTCAGACACTTATGCTAATCCCATGCCCGTCCGGGTACGCGCGCGGAAGCGTTCGCGTCAGAAATCCCGTCCCCACGTGGCGGCGAGGTACCCTAACGATATGGCGGTGGCAAGGCAAAGCGAGCCCGATCAAGGCGTTAACCACCCGGGAAGGCCCTGGGAGAACCGCCTGCCCGGCTCAGCTGCCGAGCAGTTCCCGCAGCTGCCGCTTCAGCACCTTGCCATTGGCATTGCGTGGCAGCGGCTCTGATGTGATCGCCATGGTTTCGGGCACCTTGTAGTCGGACAGCCGCTCGGCGCACCAGGCGCGCAAATCCGCGTCGGCAACGGGTGCGCGCGTCACCACCACGGCGTGGACGCGCTCGCCCAGCACCGGGCAGGCCTTGGCGATGATCGCGCTCTCCACCACGGCGGGATGGCCGGCCAGCACGGATTCGACCTCGGCCGAATAGATCTTCAGGCCGCCGCGATTGATCATGTCCTTCTGCCGGTCGAACACGCGGATAAATCCGTCCGCATCCACCGAGCCGAGATCGCCCGAGTGCCAGAAGCCGCCCGTGAAGCTTTCGGCCGTGGCTTTCGGATTCTTCCAGTACCCCTTGATCACTGAGGCGCCATGGATCCAGAGCTCGCCGATTTCGCCGCGCGGCAGCTCGCGCCCGTCCGCCCCCATCGCGACAATGCGCGCGCCGGGGCACGGCAGGCCGACGCTGTCGATGTGGATCTTCGTCAGCTCGCCCGGCATGATGGTCGAGGGCGACGTCGTCTCGGTCGCGCCGTAGCAGTTCATCAGCTTCAGTCCGGGAATCTTCGCCTTCAGCTTCTCGATGGTCGCGACCGGCATCGGCGCGCCGCCAAAGCCGCCGATGCGCCAACTCGACAGATCGTAGCTGTCGAAATCGGGCTGGAGCAGGCAGAGATTGTACATCGCCGGCACCATCACGGTGTAGGTGACGCGCTCGCGCGCGGCGAGCTTGAGATAGTCGGCCGCCCTAAACTCCGGCATGATGATCAGCGCGCCGCCGCAGCGGACCATGGTCGTGATGTTGGCGACGACCCCGGTGACATGGCCGAGCGGCACCGCCGCGATCGAGCGATCGGTTTCCGCCAACTGCAGACAGGACTCGAACACCATCGAGGAGTGCACGATGTTGCAATGGGCCAGCATCGCGCCCTTCGGCTTGCCCGTCGTCCCCGAGGTGTAGAGAATCATCGCGGTGTCCTCCTCCCCTACCTCGACCGGCGCAGGCGCCGGCGAGTTGTCGGCGAGCACTGCGAACCGCGACAGAGCCGGATCATCGTCGATAGCAATACGGTGGATCAGATCGGGCAAATCCGGCGCATCGGGCAGCCGCTCGGCGAGGGCGGCTTCGTGGATCAGGATCTTTGCGCCGCAATCGGTCAGCACATAAGCGATTTCCGGCTTCTGCTGGCGCGTGCTGAGCAGCACGGTGACCAGCCCTTCATGCGCGGCGGCAAACAGCAGCAGCGGAAATTCGATGCGGTTGCCGAGCAGGATGGCGACGCGGTCGCCGCGCTGCAATCCGAGCTTGCGAAATCCAGCTGCGATCCGTGCGGCCTGCTCCACGGCCTGCTGCCAGCTCAGGCGGATATTGCCTGCGATCAGCGCTTCACCGTCGGGATTGCGGGCGCGGGCATTGGCGATCATCGCCCAGAGACTCGCCGGCCGGTCGCAGAACGCCGGCACCACCCGGTCGCCAAAGCGCGCCTCGAGCCGCATCGGCGGAATCTGAGATTGCGACCAGTCCATCGGAATGCCCTGACCTTGTTGCTTCGTCAGCTTCCGCGCATGCGCAGGCGGAGCTGTCTTGCGCTGACCGGCTGTCTTCACCTTTGGCGCATGATCTCGTCGGAAAACCGCTCCACACTTTGCGCTAACGGATCATGCGCTACACGCCCACGACGGGAACACCGATCACGACGGGATGGAACGCAAAGGCCAGCGCCAGATAAGCAACGACCCCGACCCCGACCGCGATCAGATCGTTGGTGACGCCGCCCACCGGGATCGGCGGGCCGCCGGCGTCGGTGCGATGCTTGAGCGTAATGCGGTCATACACCGCCCAGGCGAGGAACGAGCCGAACAGGATGATCGAGCCGAGATCACCGTTGGCGAGCAGATGCGCCGCCGCCCACAACTTGATGCCGGCCAACATCGGATGCTTCAGCGTCGCATAAATACGGCCGCGCAAATATGACGCCACCACCAGGATGACGGCGGGCAGCATCAGCGCGAGCGTGACGTGCTTCATCGCCTTCGGCGGATACCAGACGTCGATCCAGCCGGAGCTGCGGTAGTGGGCAAAGCCCCAAATGATCAAAGCGAGGCCCGCCAGCGAGACCAGCGAATAGAGGATCTTGTAGGTCCCCTCGCCCAGCTTCGCGATCGCCTGCGCGCGCGCCTCGCGTTTCGTCGTGAAAATATGGGCCGCGAAGAACAGCACCAGCCCCAGGACCATGACCAGCAGACCCACGACATCCCCTTGCGTAAGACCCGTGCTCCATCAGGTATCATCTTCACCCAGCGAAGCGCAATGCGTCAGTCCTTCTCAACCAGCTTTCCGCTTCGGGCTTCGATCCAGTCTCGTCCCATCGCGATGCTCAACTTCACCAGAGGCGCGGCAACCGTGGAGAAGAGCAGCTTGATCATGTACTGGCCAACGATCGTCGGCAGGACGACGCCGGTACCGTAGAACGCGATCGACACGAATATGACGGTGTCCAGCAGCTGAGCCAACATCAGGCTAAGCCAGGCCGACAGCACCACGGACCTCCTGCCGAACGCCGTCTTGCGCAGCAGGAGGAAGAACGACAGGTCGAAGTGTTGACTGACCATGTAGGCGATCCAGCCTCCGATCCAGATTCGAACCGAGGAGCTGACGACCGTTTCGAAATCCTGCTGGTGGTGCCAGCCCGAAGCCGCCGGGAGATAGGCGGCAAACTCGAAATAGGCGGCGGACAAGGCCATGCTGACCAGGCCGAGATTGATCACCCGCCTGGAATACTCCCTGCCGAACAATTCCGCGATCGTGTCGAGAATGATGAATGTCAAGAGATAGCTGAACACGGTCGCGCTGGCGTCCAGGCCGAAAGGCAGGGCGAACAGCTTTGAGCCCGCGATCGTGCTGGTGATCAGCAGCGAGGAATGGAGTGTGAGCAGAAATAGAAAATAGCTGATCCTGGCATCCATCGGCTCACGGCCCCCGGGGCGGTCTGGCGTTGATAGGTCAAGGCTACGGGCCCAAACTCCCAAAAACAACTTCTTGTTGAATTAGACATCCGGCGGAATATGATCCGGGCATTGCATAACGACCGGACGCCGACAAAATCAGTTTTGACGTCAGAATATTGGATTTCCTTCGTGCTTCCCACGGCCGTTCGCAGGAAGCAATCATTGTAGAATTCCTGCAAACGGCGATTGCGATCAGCCCGGCAGCCGATGCCGGATCGGTGCTGATCAACCATCAAAGGACAAAGCGGCTTGTGCTATTCAACGAAGGCGATTTTCTCTTTCGCGATCGCCTATTGGATCCGCAAGAACGTGCCAGCTTTCCGTCCGCGTTGGGCTACTACGGTACAACTGCTGGAGTATGCTTTAGAACGGGTATGCCGACCACGTTTTCACGGACCGAAGGAGGTGAGTTCTACGGCGAAAGCCCAATCCAGAACATGGTTTGCTTTCCAATCAAATTGGGACAAGGTCAAAGACCATTTGGCGTCGCCTGCTTCCATAACAACGATCCGGCGAAGGCATTTTCTGCCGAGGATAAACGCGTACTAGAGGCCTATACTGACATCTTGGCACTCGCCCTTCATACACCTCACCCGGAGCTCCAGATCGATCGGAACGTCTTCATCGTGCATGGCCGAGACAACGTCAGCCGGAAGGCGCTCGAGGACATCCTTCGGGACAGGAAGGTCACTCCCAAGGTGCTGGCGCGGGAAGACAAGAACGCAACGACGATCTTGGCAGCCTTGGAAGACCTCATCCGAACTTGCAAAGCAGGCTTCATCCTTGCCACGCCCGACGACGAGGGACGCCTGGCAAAATCCAACGACCAATGTGCTGCACGGGCACGTGAGAACGTCATCTTCGAGATGGGGTTGCTATTCGCCAAATTCCGAGCGTTCGACCGAGTCGCTATCCTGCTGAAGAAACCGTTGAAACTGCCATCGGATCTCAACGGGGTCACCTATGAGGAATTCGACAGGATCGAAGACCTCGAAGCCACCATCGCACTCAAACTTCACAAATGGAATCTGCTGAACTGACAAGACCTCTCACGGTGGCCTTGCCGCTGGGCTAAACCCGACAGCGGGTCAGTTTGGGTGCCGATTGTCGACATAACGGATCGCGATGGGTCGGCCGGCCAGCGCGCCGGCAAACCCGGCGGTCAACTTCAGCGGCAAGCAAGCCTTCAGCGATGAATTGATCGCGTTGAGATAGGTCGTGCGGGTGTCTACGGGAACGCCCGCGGTCGCAAATGTCATGCGCGGTGGGCCGATCAGGCCACCCGATCGGTTGAGGCTGAACCGCACCGACATCTGCATGCCCGCGCGCGCATTATTCGATGGCGGCGACCAGCAGCTGCGCAGCTCGGCAAAGAGATCGCCGATCGTGTCGAGATCGTGATCTGGCTTCCGGTATTTGGCGCGGTCGGCATCGGACGGCACGCTTTCGATCGTGAGCTGGAGGTTCTGGCCGTAAGGATAGTCCATCTCGGGAATACAGGGGCCGGGCTCGAGCGGGCTGCAATAAGATGGCGTGCAGGGCCGGCCGTCGAGCACGCTACACGACTCATGCGAGAACGGGATCGGATTGATCTGCCGGGGCCGCGCTTCGGCGGCGAGCGTCGTCGCCGGCAGGAGAGCAACAAGGATGACGCGCCACATGGAGCGAGCTCACAACGTGATACAAATGGAACGTGGCGCTGCCTCCAACAAGGTCAAGCCTATCGCAATTCACGTGCTCGCGTTCAGGGCAACTGTCGTCGCCCGGCTTGACCGGGCGACCCCTACTCCGAGGCGCTTGTAATTGAATCGAGAGGCTGCAGCGTACTGGACGCGCCGGTCAAGCCGGCGCATGACAGCTGGGTGCAGCTGCCCCAGGGGGAACGCACCCTACCCCTTCTTCTTGACGTCCTTGACGTTGGTGAACTCGATGCCCTCGGCGCGCTCCCTGGTGTAGCCGAGGTAGAACTCGTTCCTGGCGAGATACACGGGATCGCCATCCACATCGTCCGCGATGCTGGAGGTGTTGGCGGCGATGAAGCTGTCGAGCTTCTTGCGGTCCTCGGAGGAGACCCAGCGCGCCAGCTGGAACTCGCTGACCTCGAACTCCACCGGGAGCGAATATTCCGCCTCGAGCCGCGCCTTGAGCACGTCGAGCTGGAGCGCGCCGACCACGCCGACCAGCGCCGGCGCGCCGTCGCGCGGACGGAACACCTGCACCACGCCCTCTTCCGACATCTGCTGAAGCGCTTCCTTCAGCTTCTTCGCCTTCATCGCGTCGGTCAGACGGACGCGGCGGACGATTTCCGGCGCAAAGCTCGGCACGCCCACGAAGTTGAAATCCTCGCCTTCCGTCAGCGTGTCGCCGATGCGCAGCGTGCCGTGGTTGGGAATGCCGACGACGTCGCCGGCGAAGGCTTCGTCCGCCACCGAGCGATCCTGCGCGAAGAAGAATTGCGGGCTCGACAGCGGCATGCTCTTGCCGGTGCGCACCAGCTTGGCCTTCATGCCGCGACTGAGCTTGCCGGAGCAGAGCCGCGCGAAAGCGATGCGGTCGCGGTGGTTCGGATCCATGTTGGCCTGGATCTTGAACACGAACGCGCTCATGCGGGGATCGGTCGCCTCGACCTTGCGCTGGTCGCTGTCCTGCGCGCGCGGCTCGGGCGCGAACTTGCCGAGGCCTTCCAGGAGATCGCCGACGCCGAAATTGCGCAGCGCGCTGCCAAAATAGACCGGCGTCAGATGGCCCTCGCGAAACGCCTCGAGCTCGAACGGCTTTGACGCTGCGGTGACGAGCTCGAGCTCGTCCTTCACGGCAGTGACGTCCAGATTGGCGTTGAGCTTGGCGAGCTCTTCGATCTCGATCTCAAGCGCCGCGCCGGTCTTGGCGCCGCCGCCTTCGAGCAGGCGCACGCCGCCATTGACGACGTCATAGGTGCCGAGGAAATCCCGGCCGCGCCCGACCGGCCAGGTCATCGGCGTGGTGTCGAGCGCCAGCGTCTTCTCGATCTCGTCGAGCAGCTCGAACACATCCCGGCTCTCGCGGTCCATCTTGTTGATGAAGGTGATGATCGGGATATCGCGCAGGCGGCACACCTCGAACAGTTTTCGGGTGCGCGCCTCGATGCCCTTGGCGGCGTCGATCACCATCACCGCGGAATCTACCGCGGTGAGCGTGCGATAAGTGTCTTCCGAAAAGTCCTCGTGGCCCGGCGTGTCCAGGAGGTTGAACACGAGACCTTCGAACTCGAAGGTCATCACCGAAGTGACGACCGAGATGCCGCGTTCGCGCTCGATCTTCATCCAGTCCGAGCGCGTATTGCGCCGCTCGCCCTTGGCCTTGACCTGGCCGGCGAGGTTGATGGCGCCGCCGAACAGCAGCAGCTTTTCGGTCAGCGTGGTCTTGCCGGCGTCGGGGTGGGAGATGATCGCGAAGGTCCGCCGCCGCGCCACTTCAGCGGCAAGCGGGGAACGGGCCGGCGATTCGGCTGTGGTTGTGGCGATGTCGGACATGGCGGGAGCGTGTGGCAGGGAAAACGGGCCTGATCAAGCCTCATTTGGTGATTGCACAGGCCTTCGGCCAGCCCCATATCGGCGCTTGGATATCAGTCTTGGGGAGGACGGCCTCCCTATCCATCAGCACGTCAGCCGCGGGGACGACCCTGCTGAAATGGAGGGTCGTCGTGGCCTGGAGCATCCTGTTTGTCGCCGGTCTTCTCGAGATCACCTGGGCGATCGGCTTGAAATACACCGAGGGCTTCACCAGGCTCGTTCCGTCCGTCATCACGCTGGCGGCCATGGCCGGCAGCGTCATCCTGCTCGGGCTTGCGCTCAAATCACTTCCCGTCGGAACCGCCTATGCGGTCTGGACCGGCATCGGCGCGGTCGGCACTGCGACGCTCGGCATCGTCCTGTTCGGCGAGCCGGCAACGGCCTTCCGTCTTGCCAGCATCTCCCTGATCGTCGCCGGGATTGCCGGGCTGAAGCTCGTTACCTGACGAAGATCTGAACCACCCACCAGGTCAGCGCGGCGACGATGGCCGAGGCCGGGATCGTGATCACCCAGGCATAGACGATCGAGCTGGCGACGTTCCAGCGCACTGCCGAGACGCGGCGGGCCGCGCCGACGCCGACGATGGCGCCGGTGATGGTGTGGGTGGTCGAGACGGGAACCCCGAGATAAGTCGCCATGAACAGGGTCGCGGCACCCCCCGTCTCGGCGCAAAAGCCCTGCATCGGCGTCAATTTCGTGATGCGCAGGCCCATCGTGCGGACGATGCGCCAGCCACCCATCAGCGTGCCCAACGCCATCGCCGCCTGGCAGGACAGCACGACCCAAAACGGCACCGAGAACTCGCTGCCGAGATGGCCTTGCGAATAGAGCAGCACCGCGATGATGCCCATGGTCTTCTGCGCGTCGTTGCCGCCATGGCCGAGCGAATAGAGCGAGGCGGAGGCGAATTGCAGAATGCGGAACGCGCGATCGACCGCGAACGGCGTCGAACGCACCGAGGCCCAGGACACGATCGCGACCAGCATCATCGCGAGCAGAAAGCCGACCAGCGGCGACAATACGATCGCCAGCACCGTCTTGGACAGCCCGCTCCACACCGCGGCCGAAATCCCCGCCTTGGCCATGCCGCCGCCGACGAGGCCTCCGATCAGCGCGTGCGAGGATGAAGAAGGAATGCCGAGCGCCCAGGTCACGAGGTTCCAGACGATGGCGCCGACGAGCGCCGCGAAGATCACCTGGGCATCGACGATCGAGGGATCGATGATGCCCGTGCCGATGGTCTGGGCGACGTGCAGGCCGAACACCATGAAGGCGACGAAATTGAAGAAAGCGGCCCAGAATACCGCGAATTGCGGCCGCAGCACGCGGGTCGAGACGATGGTCGCGATCGAATTGGCGGCGTCGTGCAGGCCGTTCAGGAAGTCGAACAGCAGCGCGACGGCGATCAGTCCGACCAGGACGGGAACACCCAACGCAGCATCCACGGCAGCCCCGCCTACACTTGCTCGATGACGATGCTGTTGATCTCGTTCGCGACGTCGTCGAAGCGATCGGCCACCTTCTCCAGGTGGTCGTAGATCTCGACGCCAACGATGAAGTCCATCGCATTCCCCTCGCGGTGCTTGAGGAACAGCTCCTTCAGGCCGATGTCGTGAAGATCGTCGACCCGGCCCTCCAGCTTGCCGAGCTCTTCGGTGATGGCGGTCAGCATGGCGACGTTCGGGCCGATCGATTGCATCAGCGGCAGCGCACGCCCGACCAGATTGGCGCATTCGATCAGGAGCCCGCCGATCTCGCGCATGGGCGGCTCGAAGGCGCGAACCTCGAACAGCATCACTGCCTTGGCCGTCTGCTGCATCTGATCGATGGCATCGTCCATCGACGTGATCAGGTTCTTGATGTCGCCGCGGTCGAACGGGGTGATGAAGGTGCGGCGCACCGCCGTCAGCACCTCACGGGTGATGTTGTCCGCGTCGTTCTCGAACTGATTGACGCGCTGGCAATAGACCGGCGTCTCCTCGCCGCCATTGAGCATGCCCTGGAGCGCGATCGCCCCTTGGATCACCGTCTGGGCATGCCGGTCGAACAGGTCGAAGAACCGTTCTTCCTTGGGCAGGAACGCACGAAACCATCGCATCATGGGGACAGGCTACCGGTTGGAAATGGCCAGGCCCGAAGGGGCCGTCACGAAACTGTCATAGACCATTTTCGATCCGCGCGCGTGTCATCTCGCGCCCGCGGAGCCGGATCATCCACCGCTTTCAAGCGGTCGGTAACTCTGTTTAAAATCAATTACTTAGAGCGATCTTCGGAAGTAATGCGCGATTTCGCCGATGACGCCGCGGCGGAAGGTGAGCACGCAGATCACGAAGATCGCGCCCTGGATCACCGTGACCCACTGGCCGAAGCCCGCCAGATACTGCTGCATGGCGATGATCACGAAGGCGCCGACCACGGGGCCGAAAATGGTGCCGAGACCGCCCACCAGCGTCATCAGCACGACTTCGCCCGACATCGACCAATGCACGTCGGTGAGCGAGGCATTTTGCGCCACGAACACCTTCAGCGATCCGGCAAAGCCGGCCAGAGTCCCTGAGAGGATGAAGGCCAGGAACTTGTACTGGTCGGTGCGATAGCCGAGCGAAATCGCCCGCTGCTCGTTCTCGCGGATCGACTTCAGGACTTCGCCGAACGGCGAGTTGATGATGCGGAAGATCAACAGGAAGCCAGCGAGGAAGCCGGCCAGCACGACATAGTACAGCACCGTCGCATTCGAGAGATCGAGCACGCCGAACATGTGCCCCTGCGGAATGCCCTGGATGCCGTCCTCACCATGGGTGAACGGTGCCTGGAGGTAGATGAAGTACAGCAGCTGCGACAGCGCCAGCGTGATCATCGAGAAATAAATGCCCTGGCGGCGGATCGAGATGTAACCGGTGATGACCGACAGGCCGAACGCCGCGGCGACGCCGACGAGAATGCCGAGCTCCGGCGGCAGTCCCCACACTTTGAGCGCGTGCGCGCTGCAATAGCCGGCCGTCCCCAAGAACATTGCATGGCCGAACGACAGCAGGCCGCCATAGCCGACCAAGAGGTTGAAGGCGCAGGCGAGCAGCGCAAAGCACAGCGCCTGCATCACGAAGAACGGATAGACTCCCGTGAACGGGACAGACGCCAAGAGCAGCGCCATCACCACGAACACAATCATCTCGTCGCGCATCGCACGCGGGCTTGCAGGCAGCGTATCGTCCGTCAGGGTTGTCATATCAGGCCGCTCTTCCCGTCAATCCCGTTGGCTTCACCAGGAGCACCAGCACCATCAGTACGAACACGACGGTATTGGAGGCCTCGGGGTAGAAATACTTGGTCAGACCCTCGATCACGCCGAGCGCGAAGCCGGTGATGATGGAGCCCATGATCGAACCCATGCCGCCGATCACCACCACCGCGAACACGACGATGATGAGGTCGGCGCCCATCAGCGGCCGGACCTGGTTGATTGGCGCCGAGAGCACGCCTGCGAGCGCGGCGAGGCCGACGCCGAGACCATAGGTCAGCGTGATCATGCGCGGCACGTTGATGCCGAAGGCGCGGACCAGCGTGGGGTTTTCGGTGGCGGCGCGCAAGTAGGCGCCGAGCTGCGTCTTCTCGATCAGGAACCAGGTGGCAAGACACACCACCAGCGAAAACACGACGACCCAGCCGCGGTAGACGGGCAAGAACATGAAGCCGAGATTCATGCCGCCCTTGAGCTGGTCCGGAATGGCGTAAGGCAGGCCCGAGGAGCCGAAGTAGTTCTGGAACACGCCCTGCACGATCAGCGCGATGCCGAAGGTCAGCAGCAGGCCGTAGAGATGGTCGAGCCCGGTCAGCCATTGCAGCATGGTCCGTTCCAGGATCATGCCGAAGATGCCGACGATGATCGGCGCCAGCAGCAGCGCCCACCAGTAGTTGATGCCGCCGAGGTTCAGCAGGAAATAGGCCACGAAGGCGCCCATCATGTAGAGCGCGCCATGGGCGAAATTGATGATGTTGAGCATGCCGAAGATCACGGCAAGCCCGAGACTGAGCAGCGCGTAGAACGAGCCGTTGATCAGTCCCACCAGTAGCTGAGCGTAAAGAGCCTGCATCGATCCCGCACCCGGTCCCTTCGGCGTTCCCGTGAAAGTCGCCCGCAGGCTCGATGGCCTGCGGGCCGTTATCTTACTTCTTGAGCAGCGCGCACTTGCTCTCGGACAGCGGGGTGAAAGCCTGGTCGCCCGGCACCGTGCCGACCAGCTTGTAGAAGTCCCACGGTCCCTTGGACTCGGAGGGCTTCTTCACCTCGAACAGATAGGCGCTGTGGATGGTGCGGCCGTTGGGCTGGATCTCGCCCTTGCCGAACAGATCGTCCTCGGTCGGCATCGACTTCATCTTCTCGACGATCTTGACGCCGTCATGCGGATTGCCGCCGAGTGCTTCGAGAGCCTTGAGGTAGTGACGCACGCCGGCATAGACGCCCGCCTGCACCATGGTCGGCGGCGCATTGTTCTTCATCTTCGCGGCGAAACGCTTCGAGAACGCGCGGGTCTGGTCGTTCATGTCCCAGTAGAAGGTCTCGGTGAAGTTGAGGCCCTGCGCCGTCTCCAGCCCGATCGCCTTGACGTCGGTGAGGAAGAGCAGCAGCGCCGCGAGCTTCTGGCCGCCTTTGCCGATGCCGAACTCGGCCGCCTGCTTGATGGTGTTGGTGGTGTCGCCGCCGGCATTGGCAAGACCGATGATCTTGGCCTTGGACGCCTGCGCCTGGAGCAGGAAGGAGGAGAAATCCGGCGTGTTCAGCGGATGCTTGACGCCGCCCACCACCTTGCCGCCGTTGGCGGTGACGACCGCGCTGGTGTCGCGCTCGAGCGCGGCACCGAAGGCGTAGTCCGCGGTCAGGAAGAACCAGGTGTCGCCGCCGGCCTTGACCAGGGCTTGGCCGGTGGTGTGGGCCAGCATGTAGGTGTCGTAAGTCCAGTGCACGGTGTTGGGCGAGCACTGCGCGTTGGTGAGGTCCGATGTCGCGGCGCCGGAGTTGATGTAGACGCCGTTCTTTTCCTTGATGACGTTGTTGACGGCGAGCGCGACGCCCGAGTTCGGCACGTCGACGATGATGTCGACCTTGTCGACGTCGAACCACTGCCGCGCGATCGCGGTGCCGATATCGGGCTTGTTCTGGTGATCGCCCGAGATGATGTCGATCTTCCAGCCCTTCGCGGCCAGGCCGGAATCCTCAACGGCCATTTGCGCGGCGAGCGTCGAGCCGGGGCCGCCGAGATCGGCATAGAGGCCGGACTGATCGGACAGCGCGCCGATCTTCACGGTCTTGTCCTGCGCGGACGCGACGCCTGCAGCGGCGAACGTGAGCGCGGTGGTCAGCAGCAATGACGCAATCGACCTGGTGTTCATGCAACTTTCCTTTTTGAATTTTCTCGTTGGCAGTTCTTCAGTTTGAGCATGATCTTGTCGGAAACCGCACCATTTGTGATAGCGCGGCCCTCAGGGTCCTGATCATGCACTAGACACCCAAATAGGTGTGGAGCTTGTCCATGTTGGTGGCAAGCTCCGCGTTGGAAAATCCGTCAATGATCTTGCCGTGCTCGACCACGTAGTAGCGGTCGGCAACGGTGGATGCGAAGCGGAAATTCTGCTCGACCAGCAGAATGGTGAAGCCCTCCTTCTTGAGCCGCGCAATGGTGTGGCCGATCTGCTGGATGATGACGGGCGCAAGGCCCTCGGTCGGCTCGTCCAGCATCAGGAAGCTCGCGCCGGTGCGCAGGATGCGCGCGATCGCGAGCATCTGCTGCTCTCCGCCCGACAGCTTGGTGCCCTGGCTGGACAGCCGCTCCTTGAGGTTTGGAAACAGGTCGAAGATCTGGTCGAGCGGCAGTCCGCCTGCGCGGACGACCGGCGGCAGCATCAGATTCTCCCGCACGTCGAGGCTGGAGAATATACCCCGCTCTTCCGGGCAGAACGCGATGCCCATGCGCGCGATCTTGTCGGAGGTCGCGCGGATGATCTCCTCGTCGTTGAACTTCACCGAGCCCGAGCGCTTGCCGATGATGCCCATGATCGACTTCAGCGTGGTGGTCTTGCCGGCGCCGTTGCGCCCGAGCAGGGTGACGACCTCGCCCGCGTTCACGTCGAAGTTGATCCCGTGCAGGATGTGGGACTCGCCGTACCAGGATTCGAGATTGCGGACTTGAAGGATGTTGCCGCCGGTCGCAGCCCTGGCCGGAGCCTCGGCGATTGCAGTGTCAGGCATGACCGGCTCCCAGATAGGCTTCCTTGACGCGCTCGTCCTTGGTGAGCTCGGAGTAGTGGCCCTGCGCGAGCACCTGCCCGCGCGTCAGCACGGTGATGATGTCGGAGAGGTTGGCGACGACGCTCAGATTATGCTCGACCATCAGGATGGTATATTTCGCGGAGATGCGCTTGATCAGCGCCGCGATCTTGTCGATGTCCTCGTGACCCATGCCGGCCATCGGCTCGTCCAGCAGCATCATCTCAGGGTCGAGCGCAAGCGTGGTTGCGATCTCGAGTGCACGCTTGCGCCCGTAGGGCATCTCGACCGCGGGCGTATTGGCAAACTCACTGAGGCCGACATCGTTCAACAGCTCGCGCGCGCGATCGTTGAAGCGGTTGAGCACGGACTTCGAGCGCCAGAAGTCGAACGAAGAGCCGTGCTGGCGCTGAAGCGCGACACGGACGTTTTCCAGCGCGGTGAGATGCGGAAACACCGCCGAAATCTGGAACGAACGCACAAGACCCATGCGGGCCACATCGGCCGGTGCCATCGCCGTGATGTCCTGCCCCTTGTACAGGATCTTTCCGGCAGACGGTTTGAGGAACTTGGTCAATAGATTGAAGCAGGTCGTCTTGCCGGCCCCGTTCGGGCCGATCAATGCGTGAATGCTCCCACGGCGAACCTTGAGCGCAACGTCGCGGACGGCGAAGAAGCCCGCGAACTCCTTGGTCAAGCCTTCCGTTTCGAGAATGAACTCATTGGCCAAACAGATTTCCCCCTGCCCGCGCGAGACGCGTGGCTATCCTTGTTACTTCGGCTGTCCGGAGGCCTTGGAGCCCGCCCGGGACGCCGCCTCCGGGCGCGGAATATGCCGGAGGTGACGGGGGTTAGGCAAGGCGGAAAGCTGAGCAGATCAAGCCTCCGGCTGGGATACAAATGCTCCCTTAGTCGGAGACGTTTTGATGTCGTGCCTGCCCGGCGTCCGGTTCGCAAGGCGCCGGCCATCAAGCCGTCGTTAACGGTCTTTCGTCTCCCGCGCCAGCCTTCATAGAAAATTTTCCCGCAAGCGGGATCATGTACGGGTCTTCACGTGCGGAGAATATTGCTTTGGATTTTGCAAGCGCCGCTCCCTCCGTCGTCAAGTCGATCCGGCAACGCGATCTCCTGAACACGTGGCTGCGACTTTACGCGCGCCGGCAGATCGCGCCGGCGATCTGGGAGTATCAGCCTGTGCGACTTGAGGAGGAACTGTCGGATCTCATCTACTATACGGTGGAATTTTCGACGCCGACGACGCGCCTCATCATCCAGAGCGAAGGCACGCGCATCTCGCGTGCCTATGGACATACCGGCAAGGGCGTTCCGCTCGATGACTATGTCGGACCGCGGCACGCGCCATTCGTGATACCGATCTATCACGAATGCGTGGCGCGCGGGTTGCCCGTCTACAGCGTGGCCGACGTCGACGACGTCTACGGACGCATCGTCGCCTATGAACGGCTGCTGCTGCCCTTCCAGACTGACGGCAAGGTCTGTCACGTCATCGCCTCGGTCAAGACGTTCTGCGAGGACGGCGGCTTCGAGATCAAGAATCTGATGCGCGGAAACGACGCGCTGCCGCGTCCAAAGATGCGCGCGGTAATCGATCGCGAGCTGTTTCATCGCGCCCCCGGCCGCATTGCGCCCGCCGAGACGGTCGAGTTCGCCGACCAGCCGGGCTCCGGCATCGCCACCGGGATCATCGAGTTGAACTAAAGCGCGATGAGATTTGGAATCATCGTCGCTTCAGCATGATCTTTCCGGAAAACCGCTTCGCACTTTTCCCGATCATGCTTCAGCAGTCAGCGCGCTTTGCCGCCGACCTCCTTGGTATAGATATCCGGCTTGAAGCCGACCAGCAGCTTGCTGCCGATTTCCAGCACGGGCCGCTTGATCATCGATGGTTGCGCCAGCATCAATGCCAACGCCTTCTTCTCGGTGAGGCTTTTCTTGTCGGAATCGGGGAGCTTCTTGAAGGTCGTCCCGGCGCGATTGAGTAGCGCCTCCCAGCCGACCTTGTCGCTCCACTGCTTGAGCTTGTCCTTCTCGACACCTGCGGCCTTGTAGTCGTGAAAGTCGTAAGGCACGCCATGCGCATCGAGCCAGGCGCGGGCCTTCTTCATGGTGTCGCAGTTCTTGATGCCGTAAATGATGTTGGGCAAGACGCTCCTCGCGCATGGCGTATCGTGACACTCTTGGCGTTGTACGAAACTCCGGCTCGCGCGACAATATTGCGGACGCCGCCAACTCTCCGAACGGACATTCCATGCACGTCACCCACGATCCCGCAGCTGCCGCCTCACCGACCATCGACTTCAACAGCTTCCTCGCGGTCGATGTCCGTGTCGGAACCATCGTCGACGCCAAGCCGTTTCCGGAGGCACGCAAGCCGTCCTGGCGGCTGTGGATCGATTTCGGTCCCGCCGTCGGCGTGCGCAAGAGTTCGGCACAGATCACTGAAAACCACCCACTCGATACCCTCGTGGGGCAACAGGTCGCGGCCGTCGTCAATTTCCCGCCTCGCCAGATCGGCCCAGTGGTCTCCGAGGTGCTGACGCTCGGCTTCCCCGATGCGAACGGCAAGCTCGTGCTGGTGCAGCCGAGCAAGCCTGTGCCGAACGGCGGACGGCTGTTCTAGCGGGCACACGAACCAGAGCCGCCCCGCCGCCTCCGGCAGGGGCGCGCCAGCCACTTCACCGGCTTGTCTCCCGATCGGCGTCAGCAGGTCTTGACTTGCCATCGTCATCCTTTCAAAATAACTGATCGATCGTTTTTTTTATTTTATCGCGCCGGAATTGGTGCATCCTCGACCAACTCCCCAAAACGATCGATCCGTCAGTTATTTATGGACCGGGCCGATGCCAAAGATCAGCGACAAGAAGCGCGAAGGCCGGCGTCAGCAGATCCTCGAAGCGGCCCTCGCCTGCTTTGCCGAGAACGGTTTTCACCAGACCGGCATGGCCGATATCGTCAAGCGGTCGGGCTTGAGCCACGGCGCGGTCTATCTGTACTTCCAGAGCAAGGACGACCTGATCGAAGCGCTCGCGGACGACCGGCATCGCCGTGAGGCCGTGCTCAACTCGGTGGCGCAAGGATCCGGTGATCCAATCGAAGGGCTGCACGCGCTGGTCCGCGTCTACGCGCAATGGCTCACCGATCCCGCCGGCGAAGCCCGCCGCCGTGTCGGCATCCATGGCTGGGCCGAAGCGCTGCGCAACCGCCGCATCCGCAGCAGCGTCGTCGAAGGCATCGACATGCCGCGCGCGCTGATCGTGGCGCTGGTCGAGCGCGGCCAGCATGACGGGCTCATCAAGCGCGAGCTCCGCGCCGAGGCGATCGCGCGCGTGCTGATCGCGACTTTTCAAGGCTTTGTGCTGCAACAGTGCTGGGGCGAGGACCTCGACGTCGACGCCTGCATGGCGGCCGTCGACAACGTGATCGACGGCTTGCGCATGCCGAAGCCGGACGTCAAGCGACGAACCAGGACATGAACGATGTCCTCGCTTCATGAACTCCTCGCCGGCGTCGGTGTCGGTCTGGTTGCAGGACTGGCGTCAGGCTTTACGGGCACGAGCCCGGGCGGCGGCCTCGTGATCTTCTCCGTGCTGTTGCTCGGTGCCGAGCAGCACGTCGCCCAGGGCACGTCGCTGATCACGCAGATCCCTCCGACCGGTCTCGCCGGCGCACGCCGCTATTGGCAGAGCGGCAACCGCAGCCCGCTGCAATGGATCGTCTGGATCGCAATCGGATTTCTCGTCGGTGGCGCGGGCGGTGGCTATGCCGCGGCGGCTGCCTCCGATTCGGTCTTGCAATGGACCTACGTGGTCTATCTCGCCGCGCTGATCGCAATGTTGGCTCTGCGCCGTGACGGCAAGGACGACGTCAGCGAGGCAAGCGCTTCAGCCGAATTGCCCTGGCTGCCCCTGCTCCTCATCGGTCTGCTTGCCGGATTTTCCTCGGGCTTCATGGGCATCGGCGGCGGCCTCGCGACCACTGTGGGCCTTGCTGCGGGTCTTCGCGTCCCACAGCACCAGGCGCAGCTCGTCAGCCTCGTCTTCTCGATCATCCCCACCAACGTTCCAGCGGCCTGGATCTACTGGAGCAAGGGGCTCATGGTCGGCTGGCCGGCCGTCACCGGCATACTTGCCGGCCTCTGGATCGGGATCGATCTCGGCGCACGCATGGCCAATGGCGTCAGCAAATCAGCGCTGCGCCGGGCCATGATCGCCTTCGTCTCGCTGATGGCGCTCTATATGACCCACAAGGCGCTGAGCTGAACTTACGGTCGCTTCGGAATGTTCAGCCCGCGTTGCACCGCAGGACGCGCGAGCCCGCGTTCGAGCCAGCTGCCGACGGCCTTGAACTGACCGAACTCCACGAGCTCGCCGGCGCCATAGAAGCCGATGAGATTGCGCACCCAGCCGAGCATGGAGATGTCGGCGATGGTGTAGTCGTCATCCATGAACCATTGCCGGCCGGACAGATGCGCCTCCATCACTCCGAGCAGGCGCTTGGACTCGTCCACGTAGCGGTCGCGGGGCCGCTTGTCCTCAAACTCCTTGCCGGCGAATTTGTGGAAGAAGCCGACCTGGCCGAACATCGGTCCGATGCCGCCCATCTGGAAGTGCAGCCACTGGATGGCCTGGTAGCGGCGCGCGGCATCCTGCGGCAGCAGCTTGCCGGTTTTCTCCGCGAGATATTGCAGAATCGCCCCGGATTCGAACAGCGGCAGAGGCCTGCCGCCGGGGCCGCTGGGATCGAGGATCGCCGGGATCTTGCCGTTCGGATTGAGCGAGAGGAATTCGGCCGTCTTCTGATCGTCCTTGCCGAAATCGACGAGGTGAACTTCGTAAGGAAGCCCGATCTCCTCCAGCATGATGGAGACCTTGACGCCGTTCGGCGTCGGCAAGGAATAGAGCTGAAGCAGTTCGGGATGTTTCGCCGGCCAACGCTTGGTGATGGGAAAGGCGGACAGATCGGGCATCGGGACCTTTGGTGCATGACTGAGCGTGCACAATCTAGGCAGGACGCCGTCCGGCGCAAGTCACGATTTATCCCTGCGAACCCGCACTCATCGCGGCAGCGTCGCCATCGCCGCGATCGGGATCATTGCCTCATGCTGCAGTCGATACGCGATGAACCGTTGACCCGTGGTCAACAGGAGGCCCGTGAAGGCGATCGCGAGCATCGCGGTCGCCAATTGGCACACGTCGTACATCAAATTCTGTTCCTCAGCAGTCTTAGGCGTAAACGTCGGCGCAAGCGCCACGTTCCGAGGCGGCATGGAAATATTGCTGTTTTTTCCCGAATTCTGCGCGAAGCCATCGCGCTGTTCCGACGACCCGTGCAGGGACGAATGATCCCTTTGAGCGTTGTCGCTGCATGAACATCGAGAAGCGCGCCCTGCTCGATCATGCTGAACGCTGTCGCCGCGTCGCGAACGAGCTCGATCATGGCGAAGCTGCACAACGGTTGCGAGCGATGGCAGACGAGTACGAAGCGAGGGCGACAAGATTGGACGACGAAGGCGGCTCCTCGACTCCGGGTCGCAATAGTCACTGACATCTCCAAGGCGATCGGAATGGCTGATCGGTTTCAGTAGTTGATCTCCATCCGCAAGCCGCGAGGATCGATCTCCTCGCCGCCGACGCACTCCGTGCTGTCACGCGCCGCGACCGCGCAGGCACAGGCGTCGACGAGATCGTCGCGGCCGATGCCAGTGCCGTGGCGTTGCGTCAGCCATTTCGGCAGGCGCGTGAAACCGCGCTGCGCCAGGAGCGCGGTCCGCTGTTCGAGACCGTGCGCCGACGTCTTCCTTGCGAGACGGCCACGCCCTGCGAGATTCCAGAAGATCAATTCGGGATGGGCCTCGCCGATCATCGCCTGCCGCGTCGGCGTCATGGCCTCGTCGAGCTCTCTCATCTTGTCCCTGATGTTCCAGAGCTGCGCAGATATGCCCCTGCCCTTGCCTTCGTGCTCCCAGTAATGGCGATTGGCGGCAGCCATGTCCGGGAACGTCCAAAGGTCTCGGCGCGCACCGAGAAACACGGCAGGGCCGACCAATTCGCGCCCCCGCAGATCGCAAGCGCGATAGCCGTTCGGGTTCAATCCGATCGGCATGTCGATCATCGCACGTGCGTGCGGGATCGCGAGCAGGCGCATCAAGCCCGGCGAATAGTCGAAGCCGTGATCGCCGCGGTCGTCGATCCAGGCAGCGACCCAGCCGAAGCGAAATCCATCGAGGCCGAGATAGTTTGGCACGTCATGCGTCCGTCACTTGCAATTCTCACACGCCGGCACCGTGCGGGTGCTGCACTCGCTGCGGCCGTTCGCCGTCGCCGAGGCCGGCGAAGGCGAGTTCGATCGGTGGAAAGACTGACGCGAATTGCAGACGGAAGGCAAGCCTCTCGCCTGCGTCCTCTATGCTGCCCGCCACTGCCACGCCCAGCGCGATCCGCACCGCCTGGTGCAGGCCGCCGATATTCTTCCTGTAAAATGCCATCGCATCCTCCGAGATGAGCCGAGGCCGAATGCCTCGAGCATCAAGAGGGCGCGCTGGCCGAAAAGGATTCGCGGGCGCGTGCAATTTTTTTTGAGATCAGGCTCCAAGGGCCTGGTAGGCCAGGCGCTTGAACTCGAAGAAGAACGGATTCCAGAAGCCCATGTAACGCTGGGCCATCAACACGCCCGCGGTATTGGCCTCAGGACAAATCCACCAATGGGTGCCGGCAAGCCCGCCCCACTGGAATTCGCCGGTGGAGTTCGGCGGATCGAACGGCGTCGGCGCGAAGGTCACGGCGCCACCGAGACCAAAACCCTTGCCGGGAATCGGCCCGAGATTGGCGAAGCGGATGGTCTGGCCTGCGGGGAGCTGGTTCGTCATCATCTGCCGCAGCGTCTCCGGCTTCAGCAGAGCATCCGGCCCGGGCAGTAGAGCGCGCACGAGCGCAAGCATGTCCGGCAGGGTCGAAACCAGACCGCCGCCGCCCGAGAGCCGCGGGAACGGCTGCCGATACGCCTGCGGATATGGCAGATGGTCGGCGCGCGTGAGGCCGGGCTTCATGGGATCGAGCACGTCGACGCCGTTGTAGAGCGCAACCAGCCTGCCCTGCTGCGCCTCGGGGACGTAGAAGCCGGTGTCGGTCATTCCGAGCGGATCGAAGATGCGCGCCTTGAGGAAGCCATCGAGCGACTTGCCCGAGACGACCTCCACGATGCGGCCCAGCACGTCGGTCGCCACCGAATATTCCCAGCCTTCGCCCGGATGATAGGACAGCGGCAAGTCGGCAAGCCTGTCGATCATGTCGGAGAGCGGCGTCAGCGGATTGAGCACACGCGCCTCGTTGTAGCCTTTGAACAGCACGGTGCCGGGATCGAAGATGCCGTAGCTGAGGCCCGATGTGTGGGTCAGCAGCTGGCGGATCGTGATCAGCCCCCTCGCCGGCTCGACGTCGGCAAGGCTTGTCGCGCCCTGCTTCAAGACCTTGCGGTTGCCGAGTTGCGGCAGGAACTTTTCGACCGGATCATCGAGTCCGATGCGACCTTCCTCGGTCAGCAGCATGATCGCGCAGGTGACGAAGATCTTCGTATTGGAGAACGCGCGGAAGATATGGTCGGGCCGGAGCGCCGTGTTCGCCTCGCGGTCGGCAAAGCCGACGCATTGCTGATCGACGACCTCGCGCCCCCGCAGCACCGCCCACGACGCACCGGGAATGATCTCCTGATCGACGTAGCGCTGCATCGCCGTCCGTGCGGCGGAAAAATCTGTCGTCCTGGCGTCCATGTGTTTCCCCCAATTCTGGTTGGGATCGATATAACGAGATTTCCTACGATATGAAGCCTGCCGCGCAGCTCATCCCTGCTTCATGAGCGCGGTGACGTACAGGCGGCGACGGATTTTCATTCCCTGCCGCTGGTACAGCGCAATCGCCGACGTATTGCTCGAAAACACGTGCAGGAACGGAATTTCGCCGCGCGCTTCGATCCGGCGCGCGACCGCTGCGAGCAGCGCCTGTGCATAGCCGCGCCCGCGATAGTCCGGATGCACGCAGACGGCCGTCATCTCGACGAATTTTCCCGGCTTCATCCGCTCACCCGTCATCGCGACCAATTCGCCACCTGCGCGGATGCCGAGGAAAGTGCCAAGCTCATGGGTACGCAGCGCGAATGGACCGGGCTTGGTCAGCTCGATCAGCCGCATCATGGCAGGCACGTCGGCCGCCCCCAGCGTGACGATCTCGGCATCGCGAAGCGGACTATCGGCGGGCGAGCCGATCATCTGCTCGCCGGTGTCGGCAAGAACGACCTTGAACCCGGCGGGAACGTCAACCGGCTCCGGCGTGAACAGCGCCGCGACCTGCGAAGGTGACATGAGATCGCCGAGCGCCGCAAAGCTTGCAGCGGACATGTCGGCCATGTCGGCAAAGGGCGTCATGTCCACGGGATAGCGCAGCGCTTGCGGGCCGCCCTCGGCCAGATGCTTCTGGCTCGTCGTCAGCGCGCTCCAGATCGGGCGATCCAGCAGCGCCAAGTCACTGTCGGACACCGGCCTAGTCCTTGTCGAAGCTGACGATGACGGCGGCATTTGCGATCAGGATGGGGTCGTTGGCGACTTCGGTCGCCGAGGGGATCTCCAGCCCGCCCTTGACCGCAGTCACGGTCACGGTGCCGTAAGGCAGCTCCTTTGCGACGGCTTCCTTGTCCACCGCCTCGGGGTTGGGCACTCCGATCGTGACATCGACGAACATGTCGTTCGCGGTCTTGCCGATCATCCGGAAGAAACCGAGACTCGAATGCCTGATGGCATCCGACACCGCCCGCTTCGCCGCCTTGGTGGCGTCCCTGCCGTGGACATCGACGCCCATACCCATCTCGGTGACACAACGAACGCGAGTCATTTCAAAGTCCTGTGGTTGGTCGAGTGATTGAGAGTGTCGGCGATCGGGACGCGCGGCACAAGCGCAGTATTGCTCTCGTGTCCCGGACGCGCTGCAACGCTCTTGACGTTGCTGCGCAGAGCCGGGGCACGAGACCGTGGTTCTCACGCCTTTGCCTTCTCATGCGCGCGCAGCTCGTCGACCAGCACCCGCACGTTCTCCGAATAGTCGATCGGGATCGAGACGAGGTGCACGCCGCCCTCCTTGAAGGCAGCCTCCAGAGTCGGGCCAAAGCGGTCGATGCTCACGATCCGATGCCCTTTCGCTCCGTAAGCCTTTGCATAGAGGACGAAGTCGGGATTGCCGAAAGTCATGCCGTAATCGGCGAAATGATCGACGGCCTGCTTCCAGCGGATCATGCCGTAGGCGTTGTCCTCCAGCACCAGCACGACCAGATTGAGCTTGAGGCGGACCGCCGTCTCCATCTCCTGGCTGTTCATCATGAAGCCGCCGTCGCCGGCGACCGCGAGCACGCGGCGGTCGGGATAGAGCATCGCAGCCATCATCGCCGACGGCAGGCCGGCGCCCATGGTCGCCAACGCATTGTCGAGCAGCAGCGTATTGGCGACGCGGGTGCGGTAGTTGCGCGCGAACCAGATCTTGTACATGCCGTTGTCGAGCGCGACGATGCCGTTCTCGGGGATCACCTGGCGGATGTCGTGCACGATGCGCTGCGGCGTCGGGGGCCAGCGCGCCTCGGTGGCACGATCGGCGATGTGGTTCAGAATCTCTTCGCGGAGCGGGAGCAGCGCCGCCGCCTGCGGCAGCTTGCCTTCGAGCCGATCCGCCAACAGCTCCAGGCTGGGACCGACGTCGCCAACAACCTCGGCATCGGGGAAATAGACCTGCTCGACGCTCGCCGGGGTATAGCTGACGTGAATGACCTTCGGGCCCGAGGGGCCCATGATGAAGGGGGGCTTCTCGACCGGATCGTGCCCGATGGCGACGATCAGGTCGGCGGCATCGATCGCGTCGTGAACGTAATCGCGCTCCGACAGCGCCGCAGTGCCCATGTAGAGATTGGTGCCGCCGGGCACGGTCCCCTTGCCCATCTGCGTGGTGAAGAACGGAATGCCGGTCCGCCGCACGAAACTTGCGATGCCATGTGTCGACCGCGGCCGGCTGGTCGCCGCCCCCATCATCACCAGCGGGCGCCTTGCGGCCACGATCATCTCGGCGGCGCGGTCGAGCGCGGCGCGATGGGCGACCGGGATTTCGATCGGATGGACGGGGATCACGGGGACACCAGGCACTTCGTCGCCCGCGATGTCCTCGGGCAGTTCGAGATGCACCGGGCCCGGCCGCTCCTCCATCGCCACGCGGAACGCATCGCGTACAACAGTTGGAATGCTGGAGGCGCTGACGATCTGCCGCGACAGCTTCGTCAGCGGCTTCATGGTCGCGACCACGTCCACGATCTGGAAGCGCGCCTGCCGGCTGCTCATGATCGGCTTCTGACCGGTGATCAGGATCATCGGCATCGCGCCGAGATGCGCATAGGCGGCGCCGGTAGACAGGTTGAGGGCACCGGGGCCGAGCGTCGACAGACAAACGCCGGGCTTGCCGGTCAGCCGCCCATGGGTTGCGGCCATGAAGGCAGCGGCCTGCTCGTGGCGGGTCAGGACCAGCTCGATCTTGGAGGCGTGAAGCGATTCGACCAGATCGAGATTCTCTTCGCCGGGAATGCCGAAGATGCGATCGACACCTTCATTCTCCAGGGCCGCGACGAACAGGTCCGATCCCTTCACCTTATGGTCCTGTCCGCTCATGTCGTCTCCGCTCGTTACGCATCCCAAGCTCCGGGAGCCGCCCATCGTAGCCGTCCATCGTTCCGGCACAACTCACAATGCAGCGTGGACTGAACACTTTATTCGTTGTCTGAGCACGTTCCGTCATCCTGAGGGGTGACGGTGATGGATTGGTGTTCGCGGCAGCGTCTCAAATACCTCGCACAACAGAGTCAAGCGCGCTGCCCTTGCGGGAACCGGCGGCACCGATGCTTCGGTCTCGGCGCCGACCCACGACATGGTGCTCGATCTGCCGCGGCAGTACGACACCCGGCTCGGCGTCGGCGGCGTCGGCCTCTCCGGCGGACAGCGCCAGCGGCTCGGTCTTGCGCGCGCTCTGATCGGCCGGCCGCCGCCGCTCGTGCTGGATGAGCCCAATGCAAATCTCGACGCACCCGGCGAGGAGGCGCTGAAGGCTGCGCTACTCAGCGCCAAGGCAGACGGCGCCGCCGTGATCGTGCCGACGCGGCCGCGCACGCTGTTCGAATATCTGTTTGGTCCGCTCCGCGACGAGCTGACCCGTGCTTTCCGCGAACGCTGACGAGGAGCAGGGCCGATGGCTGCATCCGAGCAGAACAACCGCCGCGCCGAGAAGGCCGAGACTGTCCGCCACATCACGACGGAAGAGACGGTCGCGTTCATGACCGCGCTGGTCGCCTTCCTGAAGGAAGCCGAGTCCGCCGCCGGGCATCATGGCGACAACGATGCGCGGTCCTTGCCGACAGATTTGCCGTCCGCGCCCGCGCACGCGGCTCGATCCGCGATTGACAGTCCACGATCTCTGACTAAAGTCAGATATCATGCTCGACCCGGTCGCCCGCGTCCGCCGTTTCAACCGCGCCGTCACCTCTGCCGTCGGTGCGCTCGATACCTCGTTCCTCGGGCGCGGCCGGCCGCTCGGCGCGGCGCGCGTGCTCAATGCGATCGGCCACGGGCGCTCCGACGTCGCCGAGATCCGCGACTATCTCGGTCTCGATTCCGGATTGATGAGCCGGCTGCTCCGCAGCCTCGAGGACGAAGGGCTGATCGAGACCGCCGCGCGCGAAGACGATGCGCGTCGGCGCATGGCAAAGCTCACGCGGGCGGGCCGGCGCGAGTTCGCGGCCTACGAGGCGCTGTCGAACGCGCAGGCCGACGGCATCTTGGCGCAACATTCGCAAGCCGAGGTGCTGCTGGCGGCGATGGACCTGGTCGCCTCTGCGCTGACGCGCGAGCGTGTTGCACTCGATGAGATGGATCCGCGAAGCGAGCAGGCCCGCTACTGTCTCGGCGAGTACTATGCCGAGCTCGGCCGCCGCTTCAAGCAGGGCTTTGACGTCTCGCTGTCGCGCGACCCCGACGCCAACGACATGCGCCGACCGCGCGGTAGCTTCATCGTCGCGATCTCGGACACGCTGCCGATCGGCTGCGTCGGCTTGAAGGGGACCGACCACGGCTACGCCGAGATCAAGCGACTCTGGGTCGCGCCCGCGGCACGCGGATTGCGGCTCGGCCGGCGGCTGATGGATGCGGCCGAGAGCACCGCGCGCGAGCTCGGTATCACGCTTCTGCGGCTCGACACCAACAGCGCGCTGCCCGAAGCCGGTCAGCTCTATCGCAGCACGGGCTGGCGCGAGATCCCGCGCTTCAACGATGATCCCTATCCGGACCTCTTCTTCGAGAAGCGCCTCTGATGCGGCGGGGCATCGTCATCTCGTCCGCGTCGGGCGCACGACGATCTCGTTGACATCGACATCTTCGGGCTGCTCGATGGCAAAGCGCACGGCTCGCGCGATCGCGTCGGGCTGAAGCGCGATGGCGCGATAGGTCTTCATCGCGCGTGACCCGATCGGCGGTGAGCCAAGCTCGCGGCGGCCGGCGTCGGGATCACCTTTGGAATGGAGGCAAGCTTCCGGCCCGCGATCGCACGCGGCGAGCTGGTGCCGATCCTGGAAGACTATTGCCCGTTCTTCGCCGGCTTCTACCTCTATTGTCCGAGCCGCCGCAACGTCGCGCCAAAACTATGCGCGCTCATCGATCACGTGCAGCGGCGCGCATGAGCCGAAGGAACCTGCCATGGCCAGGGACGATCTTGCCGCCATCTACCGCGACTACATCGCCTGCCTGAACCGGCGGGACTGGCCGGCCCTCGGACAATTCGTGCACGATGAGGTCGCCCACAACGCGCGGCCGCTTGGGCTTGCGGGCTATCGCGCGATGCTGGAACGGGATGTTCGGGAGATACCCGATCTGCAATTTCACATCGAGATGCTGATCTCCGATCCTTCCCGCATCGCTGCCCGGTTGAAGTTTGATTGCACACCAGTCGGGATATTCCTCGGCCTTGCGGTCAATGGGAAGCGCGTGTCCTTCCACGAAAACGTGTTCTACGAATTTCGCAACCGCAAGATCCGGCAGGTCTGGTCGGTGATCGACAAGGCGGCGATCGAGACGCAGCTCTGAGGCCGCGCCTCGATCCGGCGCTCACGCCGCTGCCGGCGCCATCTCGCCTTGCGGCTTTGCGAAGGGGCGGAACGTCATGGCCATCAGGAACGCACCCAAGCCCATTGCCCAGGAGGCGATGTAGAGCCAGGCGTAGCTGGAAAAGGCGTCGTAGATCAGGCCGCCGGCGAGCGGGCCGGTTGCCATGCCGAGGCTGCCGGCCATCGCCGTGCCGCCGATCACCGTGCCCATCATCTTGAGCGGAAAGTTCTCGCGGATCAGAACGGCGTAGAGCGGCATGGTGCCGGCATAGATGAAGCCGAAGATCGCGCCGACCGCATAGAACGTCGTGAGCTGATGCGCGAAGACATAGGCGAGCGCGCCGAACGCCTGCAGCAGGAGGCCGGAGACCAGCACGCGCTTGGCGCCGAAGCGGTCGCCCATCAGGCCGAAGGCGATGCGCCCGCCGAGGCCGGCGAACCCCTCGATGCTGTAGATCGTCACCGCCGCGACGAGCGGAATGCCGCAGCTCACGGCATAGCTGACGGTATGGATGATCGGACCGGAATGGGTCGCGCAGCAGAAGAAGTTGGTGGCAAGCAAGATGAGGAATTGCGGGGAGCGCAGCGCCTCGCCCATCGACATCTCGCCTTGCGCGGCACCCTCGCCCGCCGGTGCGGCCGCGGCCTGCGCGAGCGCCGGCGGACGGCGCACCAGCAGCGAGACCGGGATCATGATGGCGCCGACCACGAGCGCAATGATCTGCATCGAGGTGCGCCAGTCGTGGCCGGAGACGAGCCAGGCCGCCAGCGGCGACATCGTCATCGGCGCCATGCCCATGCCGGCCGAGACCAGCGACACGGCGAGGCTGCGATTTGTGTCGAACCAGCCCGTGACGGTCGCCATCATCGGCGCGAAGATCGCCGCGCAGGCCGCCCCGACCAGCAGGCCGAACACGATCTGGAACACGATCAGCGAGGTCGCATGGCTCGCCGCGAACAGGCTGAGCGCCAACACGGTCGATCCCGTCAGCACCACCGGCAGCGGCCCAAACCTGTCCGTTGCGGTGCCCCAGGCCATGCTGGTGAAGGCCATTGCCAGAAAGCCGATCGTCATCGCGCTGGAGATGCCGGTCACCGACCAGCCGGTGTCCTTTGCGATCGGCTGCAGGAACACCGGCAGCGAAAACATGCCGCCGACCGCGACGCAGCCAAGCAGGCCGCCAGCGACGACGATCACCCAGCGATAGTTGGAAGAGGTCATTTCGGTCTCCCGTCAGGTCTGTCTCACATGGAAGACGAATGGGAACGGCGCCGGCCGACAGCGGTCACGTCATTTTTGCCGCACGCTTTTGTGACCCGAAGCAAAAAGTGAAAAAACAACCCCATGCACAGTAGCCGGCACCAGCGGGATCAATGACTTACGAGGACGGTCATTTGCGATGTCAGGGCGCGATTTGACCTGTCGGGCAAAACACCGGCATAATGGCAACATCCCCCGGCCGCGCTCACCGCCGTGCCGCGCTCGGTCAAGCCTCGAACAAGGCCCTGACGTCGTCCTCGGTGAGCGCCGAAGCGATCTGTCCATCGCCCTCGAGCAGGCTGTCAGCCAGGGCCCGCTTTCGGGCCTCGAGTTCGTCCATCTTCTCCTCGATCGTGCCGGCGGCGACAAATCTGTAAACGAACACCGCCTTGTCTTGCCCGCTCCGGTAGGCACGATCGATGGCCTGTTCCCCGACCGCGGGATTCCACCAGGGATCGAAGACGATCACGGTGACGGCAGCGGTGAGATTGAGGCTGACCAGGAACACCTTCGCCGCGCCGTTCTGAAAGGCTTCGATCGCGGTCTTGCGGCCCCTGGTGTCGCCGGTGAGGAGGCTGTAACGCATGCCATCGAAGCGCTTCCCTTCCTGCACAAGGACGGCACGCCGTATCCGGAATAACAGAGCGGCTCACAGCGCCGTGCGGGGATGCTTCAACGATCCGTGAGTGAGTGGTAGGAGCCTGCATGAGTATTCGCCCGATCGTGCGCTATCCCGACCGCCGGCTCGCGCTGCCGGCCCGCCCCGTCACCGCGTTCGACGAGTCCTTGTGCGACCTCGTGAACGACCTGCTCGAGACCATGCGCGCCGCGCCCGGCATCGGCATTACCGCGCCGCATATCGGCGTGCCCTTGCGCGTCGTGGTGCTGGAGCTCGAGGCCAAGGATGGCGCGCGGACTTACGTCAATCCGGAGATCACATGGGCCTCGCCCGAGATGATCATGCATCGCGAGGGCAGCGTCTCGATGCCCGGGGTCAACGACGAGGTGCAGCGCCATGCGCGGGTGCGGATCAGCTACCAGGACGTCGAGGGCAATATGCAAAACGAGGAATCGGAGGGCTTGCGCGCCGTCTGCCATCAGCACGAGATCGACCAGCTCGACGGGATGTTCTGGATCCAGCGGCTGTCGCGGCTGAAGCGGGAACGGCTGGTGAAGAAGTTCGAGAAGATGTCGCGGAACGCATAGGGGGGATTGGCGACAGTGTCATCCACCAATTTGAGCCATGTAGAACCGGATGGAGCCCGCTCACGCCCTCTTCCCGCTCCGCTTGTTGATCGGCGCATTGCGACGCTCTCGTTTGCCGCGCGCGATCTCGGTGGCCAGCGCGTCCAGCTTCGGCTCCCAGAAATTCCTGAACTGGCCGATCCATGCATCCACCGCGCGCAGCCCGGCAACGTCGACCGAATAGAGCCGCCTTTGCGCCTCCGCCCGAACGCTCGCAAAGCCGCTCTCGCGCAGCACCTTGAGGTGCTGCGAGCCGGCCGCCTGGGTGATACCGAACTCGGCCCCAATGACTTCCTGAACATCAAGCCGGGCGATGACAGCGAGTGTGTCGCGCCCCTACCCGCCCGCCATCAGCGCCCTCGCCAGCGCCATATACGCCGGCAGCGTCACGGGATCGTTGGCGGCATTGCCCGCCATCGGGTGCGAGGCGTAGCGGGCTATCACCATCTCGGCCTTGGGATCGATGTAGATGCCCTGGCCGTGGACGCCGCGCGCCATGTAGGCGCCGTTCGCGTTGTGCGTGATCCACCATTGATTGCGATAGGAGGCGCCCGGCAGCGTGGTGTAGCCGGCCGGTTTGAACTTTTCGGGATCGCCGCCGCGCCCTATGTCCTCTACGACTTGTGAAGGCACGACCTGGCGGCCGTTGAAGCGGCCGTGATTGCGCATGGTCTCACCGAAGCGGGCGAGATCGCGCAAGGTGGTGGAGAGACCGCCGCCGCCGCTCTCGGTGCCGATGCGGTCGACGTGATAATGCGCGTCCTCCTCCGCGCCCATCGGCTGCCAGATGCGCTCGGAGAGCAGATCCGACAGCGTCATGCCGCTGGCGCGCCTGACGATCCAGGCCAGCACGTCGGTGTTGACGGTCTTGTAGGCGAAAGCCTTGCCGTGCTCGCCCTGCTTCTTCTGCGCGATCAGGAAGTCGAAGATGGTGGTCGGGCCGTCATAGCCAGGCGGAATCGGCGCCATGCCGTTGGCGCGCCGCAGCCCCCACACATCCGAGTTCTTGTCGGTATAGACCTCGGTGTAGAGAAGCCCCGTGGTCATATCCATGACCTCGTGCACGCGCGCGTCCCCGAACGCGCTTGCCTTCAGCTCCGGCACATAATCCGTGACCGGTGCCTGCGGATCGATCTTGCCCTCGGTGACCAGAATGCCCGCCAGCACGCCGGTGAACGACTTCGTCACCGACATCGCGATATGCGGCTTGTGCGGCTTCAGCGCGCCGAAGTAGCGCTCATAGATCAGCCTGCCCCGATGCAGCACCGCGATGCCGTCGGCGTAGGTCTCCTCCAGCATTTTTGCGAAGGTCACGGGCCGGCCGTCCATCGTCATTGAGGCGACCGCGCCGATGTCGTGGTCCTGGCGCGGCAACACCGATGCCGGCCCCGCCCCGCGCCAGACGTTCACGGTCGGTACCAGCTGGCGGATGTTGCTCCAGGCCCAGCGCAGCTCGGGGAAGCTGCGGAACGAGCCGTCCTGGAAGGTGATGGTGCGGTCCGCCGGCGGCGGAAAGCCGCGCATCCAGCCGAGGGTTTCGGGGTCGGTTTCGAGGGCGGTGGCGTGCGGTCGCGTGGCGGTGGGCGAGACAGACATCAACACTGGCTCCAAAGAGGCGATGCAGATGTGGTAGCATGGGCGAGCATGGGGCACATCCGACGCAAGCGCTGGGCACCTGCGCAACAATCAGGACGGCGGCAATTCACTGAAAGGACCGAGCATCCCAATTCGTGGTACCGACCAATCTCACATTTCCCGGCGAGATACCGCGTGAGCTGTAGCTGGCACAAACTAGCGGACTAAATAGCGGTGTAGCCGCCGTCGGCATTGATGCACGCGCCGGTGACGATCGAGGCCTTGTCGCTGGCGAGAAACGCCACCACCTGGGCGATTTCGTCCGGCCGGGCCAACCGACCGATCGGTTGCCGCACCAGCATCGTCTCGCGGGTCGCCTCCGGCAGCTTGGCCAGCAGGGGCGTATCGACATAGCCCGGAGAGACGCAGTTGGCCCGGATGCCCTGTCGCGCATAGGTCAGCGCAACCGAGCGCGTGAGATTGACGACAGCCGCTTTCGCGGCCGAATAGGCGTTGCTGTTCTCCTGGCCGACATGGGCCAGGATCGAGGCCATATTGACGATCGCGCCGCCACCCATCGCGAGCATGGTGGCCGCGGCAAACTTGTTGCAAATCGCCACGCCGGTGAGGTCAACGTCGATCACGCGCCGCCAGTCAGCGAGATCAAGCGCGTGGATCGGCGACTTGCGCTCGGGAATGCCGGCATTGGCAACGAGGATGTCGAGCCGGCCGAACTGCGTCACGGCCGCCTGCATCAGCGCGGCAACCGAAGCTTCATCGGTAACGTCGACGTACTGGAAGACCGCTGCATGGCCCTCAGCGGCAAGCCCGGCCGCAAGCGTAGCGCCGCTTTCGGCGAGGTCTCCCACCATGACCTTCGCCCCTTCGACCGCAAACAGCCGCGCGACGGCGGCTCCAATCCCGGAGCCGGCGCCAGTGATGACCGCCACTTTTCCCTGCAGCAGCATCGGTTGCTCCCATCTAGATTGGTCCGCCGAGCTCAGTTCTTCTCGAATCCCGGACGCGGAATGGTACCCATCAGAGTGCGGGTGAAACCGCCGTCCACGACGATCTCCTCGCCGGTGATATAGCTGGCACGCTCGCTTGCCAGGAACACGACCGCATCGGCGATATCTTCGGGACGGCCGATCCGCTGCGCCGGCACCAGCGCGCGCCGCGCCTCATGCACGCCCTGTGTTCGATAGATGGCCTCGGTCATCGTCGTGCGGATCATGCCGGGGTTGACAACGTTGCTGCGCACGCCACGCGGTCCCCACTCCACCGCGAGCTGACGCGACAGCATGACCACGCCGGCCTTGCTCACGCTGTAGGCGCCGCTGTAGCTCTGCGGAAGCGAGGCCGAGATCGACGCCACATGGACGATCGCGCCCGCACCGCGCGCCAGCATCGGCTGTCCGAACGCGCGCGCGCAGCGGAGATAGCCGGTCAGGTTCAACGAGAGAATGCGGTCCCAGTCCGCCATGCTCGTGGTTTCGAGCCCACCCGGCAACACGGTGCCGGCATTGTTGACGAGGATCGCGGCCTCGCCGACTTTCGCAGCTGCGTCACGGGCAGCACGTGCAACGCTGTCATCGCTGGTGACGTCACAGGCGAGGAACTCGGCGCGGCCGCCAGTTGAGCGAATCTCCGCGGCCACGGCCGCACCAGCCTCGTCGCGGTCCAGCACTACGACTGTCGCGTCAACCGCCGCAAGACCAAGGGCAATGCCGCGGCCGATGCCAGCACCGCCGCCCGTGACGACGGCAACTTTCGTCGAGAGATCGATCCAAACCATGCAAGGTGCTCCGAACCTTGGGAAGGCGACCGGCGCCTCAAATGGCCGGACCAGACAGGGATGGCAGTTCAATCCTGCGGATCAGCCGGTTCTCCTGGGCGACGATGAGATGCTCGGAGGCTTGCAAGTAGGCCGGCCAGTCCGGATCCTTGTCGCGCGACGCGTGCCGGCGCTCGAACTCGCCCATGTCCGGGAAGCCCCAGAGATGGACGATCTGGTTGAGCGGCCCGACTGCGCTCGTGAACATGCCGAGCGGGCGCCCCAGATATCTGAGCTGGACCGGCATCGCGAGCCGGTCGAAGATCTCGATGAACTCCGCCATCTTGCGCAGGCGGATGGTGTAGACGCGCAGGTCGACAATGGCAGGCTCGGTCATTGCACGATCTCCCGGGTTGCCCCTCTCAGCTGCGCACGAGTGCGCAGCTTCCCTCCTCGAGAGGCCGGAATGCTTCAGTCGCGCTCAGCGTCGAGACCAGCTTGTAGACGTCGCCGGTGGACGTGCTCTCCGCCGGCTTCTTCACCTCGAAGAGATAGGCCGGATGGATCTTGCGCCCATCGGCGCGGATCATGCCCTGGCCGAAGCAGTCATCGTCGGTCGGCATCTT
The DNA here is from genome assembly GCF_045571455.1 of Bradyrhizobium sp. STM 3561. Lineage (NCBI taxonomy): Bacteria > Pseudomonadati > Pseudomonadota > Alphaproteobacteria > Hyphomicrobiales > Nitrobacteraceae > Bradyrhizobium > Bradyrhizobium sp. STM 3561. Next base: position 2,362,086 of record NZ_CP120695.1, on the reverse strand, counting down.
CTTCATGAGCTCGACGACTTCGCGGCCGTTGCGCTTGGCCTGCTCGACGCCGAGCTCCTTCACCGCCTTGAGGTAGTGCAGCACGCAGGCATAGTCGCCGGCCTGACTCATATTGGGATAGACGTTTGCTGCCAGGCGCGGTTTCACGCGGTTCATGAAGGCGCGCGTTCGTTCGTTAAGATCCCAGTAGAAGGTCTCGGTGAGCGACAGGCCCTTGGCCGTCGACAGGCCCATGCCGATGACATCGGTGACATAGCCGACCAGCGCCGCCATGCGTGTACCGCCCTGGTCGAGGCCAAACTCCTGGGCCTGCTTCAGGCAGTTGATCAGCTCGTTGCCGGAATTGGCAAAGGCGATCACATTCGCGCCGCTTGACTGGGCCTGCAGCAGGAAGGACGAGAAATCCGAGGTCGACCCGAAAGGATAGCGTACCGAGCCGAGCACGCTGCCGCCGGCCGCCTTGACGAACTTCGCCGCATCCGCCTCGGCCGCATGGCCGAACGCATAATCGGCGGTGAGGAAGAACCATTTCGAGCCGCCGGTGCGCACGAGCGAGGTCGCCGTCGAATGGGCGAGACACCAGGAATCCCAGGACCAGTGCACGAGGTTGGCGCTGCAGCTCTTGCCGGTCAGGTCCGACGAGCCTGCGGTGGTGATCAAGGCGACCTTGTTCTTGTCCTCGATCAGATATTTGGCGCCGAGCGCGATCGACGAATTACCGACATTCTCGATCACGTCGACACCATCCTGGTCGAACCATTTGCGGATGATCGCAAGGCCGACATCGGCCTTGTTCTGATGGTCGGCGACCAGGATCTCGACCTTGATCGAGGGATTGGAAGCCATGAATTCGGCCGCTGCCTGCTGCGCGCAGGCAACCGTCGTCGGCCCCGACACGTCACGATAAATGCCGGACATGTCGGTGATCACGCCGATGCGGATCGTGTTGCCGGATTGCGCCCGGGCGAGGGGCGGTGCGAGCGCCGTCGCGAGGCCGGCCCCGACGAAACTGCGGCGTGTCATGCTCATGTCGTTTCTCCCTCACCTGCCCTGCCTGCGCAGAGCTGTTGTCATTGCAATCGGACGGCTTGGATCAGGCCTGCTGACCGGCGAGATGGCGGCCGGTGATGTAGCCGAAGGTCATGATCGGCCCGAGCGTGATGCCGGCGCCGGGATAGTTGCCGCCCATGATGGAGGCGCGATCGTTGCCGACCGCATAGAGCCCGGCGATCGCCGAGCCGTCCCGGCGCAGCACGCGGCCGACCACGTCAGTGGTCAAGCCGTCGAACGTGCCGAGATCGCCCATGATGATCTTCAGCGCGTAGTAAGGTCCGGCTCCGACAGGGGCGACGTTCGGGTTCGGCCTGTGCTCGGGATCGCCGAGATAACGGTTGAACGCCGTGCTGCCGCGCTTGAACGCGCGATCGACGCCGTCGACGGCGCCCGCATTGTACTCGCGCACCGTTGCTTCGAGGCCTTCGGGATCGAGACCCGCGGCAGCGGCAAGGTCCCGCAATGTCGCGCCGCGCTTGAGATAGCCGTTGCGCACGAAGGGTCCGACCGGCATCGGCGCCGGCTTGGCATAGCCGAGGCCGTATTTGCGGATGGTGGCGTGATCGCAGATCAACCACGCTGCGGTCTCCCTGGCGCCGACGCCGTCGGCGATCATCGCGGCGCCGACGTCGTGGTAGGATTCCGACTCGTTGGTGAAACGCCGCCCCTGCCGATTGACGGCGATCACGCCAGGCTTGTAGCGATCCACCAGATGCGGAAACACACCGGTGCGGTTCCCCAAGGGCACACGCGACACCGGCATCCAGGCCGCCGCATTCGGAAAGCGGATGTCGCAACTGCCGCCCTCCTCTTCCGCCATGCGGATGCCGTCGCCCGTGTTGGCCGAGGGCGTCGGCGACAGGTGCTCGCCGCCGCGGGCGAGGTGCGGATAGGCGCGCGCGATCCGCGCTTGGTCATGCGGAAATCCGCCGCTGGCGAGAACCACGGCGTGGCGCGCGGTGATTTCGTACGCGCCCCTGGCATCGCTGACGACCGCACCGGCGATCGCGCCGTTGCGGCTGATCAGCCGCTGCGCCGGAGTCGCCGTCAGCAGGGGGATCCCGAGATCGAAGACCGTCCTGGCGAGCCGCGCCGCCAGCGCGTTGCCGCTGGTGATCTTGACGCCGCGGCGATAGCGCGCGAGATCCCAGAGGTGGCTCGCAAGCCGCCTCGTCACGTACAGCGCCGATGGCAGCGAGCTGGTCACCCGAAAGAAGTGCTTCAGCTCATCGTTGGACGAGTTGAACATCATGCCGATGAAGGTGATAGTCTCGAGCGGCGGCCGCAGCCGTCGGATCTCCTCACCGAGGGCGCGGGCATCGTAGGGCGCCGCAGTGACCGAGCGGCCCAGCCTGGCGCCGCCTTCCACATCGGGGTGATAGTCGGGATAAGCCGACAGCACGAACTTCGCTTCGGTCTCGGTCTCGAAGAAGTCGAGCATGCGGGGACCGACATCGAGAAAGGCGTCGATCGCAGCATCGTCGAAATGGTTGCCGGTCTCGTTCTTGAGATAGGTGCGCGCGGCCTCCCTGCTGTCGCTCACGCCGGCGTCGCGGGCATGGCGGTTGCCGGGAATCCAGAGCACGCCGCCGGAGAAGGCCGTGGTGCCGCCGAAATAAGAATCCTTCTCGACGATGATCACGTCGAGCCCGCATTTTCGCGCCGTGATCGCGGTGGACATTCCGCCGGCGCCGGAGCCAACGACCAGCACGTCGCACGAGAGGTCGCGCCCTTGCCCTGACATTGCCGCTTCTCCCTCGTCCTCCCCTTGGCCTCGCGCAGCGTTGTTTGTCAGCTCTGCCGAGGCACGATCCTGGATAGACGCGGCGGCCGGCGCCGCCAATGGACGAACCCGCTTTTGTATTGTACTTTTCATGAGCGCAGTGCAGCAGCCCGCGGCCGACCGGAGGCCGCACGGAGGGAACGGAAGCGATGATCCCGCACTATTTTTTGTATGAGGAAGCGGCATCGGAGGTCGAGCCATCGTTCCTTCACATCGAGCCGATCCCCGTGCGCAGCGGCCGTCACAATTGGACAATCCGGACCCATACCCATCCCGACCATCACCAGATCCTGGTAATCAGCAAAGGCGGCGGCGCCATCGAGGTCGAGGGCACGAGCTGGGCGGTCTCGCCACCGGCCCTGATCATCATCCCGGCACTGACGATCCATGCGATCCGGTTCAAGCCCGGCACCGACGGCTATGTCATCACCGTGGCGCCGCCATTCCTGCGCTCTGCCCTCGACGGCGACGCCGACCTCGTCGACGCCTTTCGCCTGCCGGCGCGCTTCCTTCCGCAACAGATCGGCCGCGACGTCGACCTCGTCGGCCTGTTCGCCTCGCTCGAGCACGAGTTCGTCTGGTCGGCTCCCGGCCGCCGCACCGCCATCAAGGCCTATCTGCAGCTGCTCGCCGTGGCCGTGCGCCGGCTGCAGGAGCAAGAGCGGGTTCGCCCGATCTCCAGCGCGCGCGAGGCCGACACGGTGATCCGCTTTCGCGAGCTCGTCGAACGGCATTTTCGCGAGCATGCATCGCTCGATTTCTATGCGCGCAGGCTCGGCGTGACGACGGCCCGCCTCAACGCGTGCTGCCGGCTCACGACAGGCAAGTCGTCACTGGCCCTGATCAATGACCGGCTACTCACCGAGGCCAAGCGCAACCTGCTCTATTCGGACATGAGCGTGAACGAGATCGGCGCTGCGCTCGGCTACGCCGACCCGGGCTACTTCAACCGGTTCTTCTCGCGCAATGTCGGCCTGTCGCCCGGACGATTCCGCGACCGGCTGTTGTCCGACATGACGCGCGCCGCCGGTTGAGCCGGCATGGTGCCTTTAGCCGGCGAGAGAAAAGGCCAATCCATGTCGCTTGAGGGCCGCGGCGCCTTCGTCGAGATCATGGAGCGGACGGTCAGACAGGATCTCAAGGACGATCTGGCCTGCATAGCCCCGCCGCGTCAGGAGTCCCGCAATGGCCGCGAAATCGATCGCTCCCGAGCCGAGCGGATCATGCCGCCACTGCCCTTTCGGGGCATCGGACAAATGAACGATGCCGAGACGCGGCCACAGCACCTCGAGCCCATCGACCGGATCCTCGCCGATCGCAAAGGCGTTGGCGACATCGTAGATCACCGGCATGCTCGCATAACCGCCGGCATCGAGGAACGCCGAGATGTCGGCAGCGCTGGCGAGCAGCCCCTGCGGATGATTTTCGAGGATGATCGGCACGCCGGCGCGTTCCGCCTTGTCGTGAATGCGGGCGAAGGCGCCACGAAAGCTTGGCATCAATCGGTCGTTGGCCCTGGCAAGCAACGCATGCCGGCGGCCGGAGCCGACGCAGATCCAGCGCGCGCCCAGCTCGGCGGCGCGGTCGATCGCGGCCGCATATGATGAGACGGCAAAATCCACCACATCACGCGACGGGCTCGCGAGATTGATGTCGCTGCTGGCGAGATCGAGCGCCAGCAGCGACAGGTCGTGGCGCTCGATCAAAGCGCGAATGCGGCGCGTGCGAGCGGCATCCTCCCTCCAGGGATCGAAGTGCGGCGGCGTGGCCATCAGCTGAATGGCGCGATAGCCGGCGGCCGCGAGCCTTTCGATGGCCTCTTCGGCGATACAGTCCCAGGTGAATCCGAAGGTGTGGGCGCCGAGCACCGGGAGCGTCATGACGCCGTCCGATAAAGCTCGATGGTCCGCCGAATGCCGTCGCGCAAGGATGTCGCCGGCAAATCCGGAAAGACGCGCCGCAAATCGCCTTCGCCGATGTCCTCCGCGAATGGGAGCACGGGTCCGTCGATGCCGATCCTGGCCTCGGGCACAACGGCGCGCACGGCCGCAACGACCTCGTCGTTCGAAGCCACCTCGCCCGGCAGATTGAAGACGAGCGCACCGTCGGGTTCGCGACGGAGCGCGGCCTCGTAGGCCGCCACCACATCGTCGACGAGGACGAGACCCGCCGTCCCCACATAGGGAATGACGTAGGTCTCACGCCGCGCCGCCGCGCGGCAGGCGAGCGAGGGACCGGCGGTCATCCCGGTCTCCCGACCGAAGCCATAGACGATGTAGGGCCTGAAACCGATGCTGGCGATGCCGTGGTCTTCCCAATAGGCCCGCGCGCTGCCCTCACAGGCGAGCTTGAATGCGCCGTAATGGGTGATGGGGCGCGGCGTCGTCCCGTCATGTGGACCATAGACGCCGGCGCTGCTCGTGAAAACGATGCGGCGAATGCCGAACGCCTGGGCCGCATTGAATACGTTCAACGTGCCGATGAGATTGATCATCGCGCCGCGCACCGGATCGGCTTTGCAGGCCGGCGTCAGCACGCCGGCGAGATGGACAATGGCCTCGCAGCCTTCCGCCGCCGCACGCACCGCCTGCGCATCCGCGATATCGCCGATGCGCCACTCCATCGCAGCGGCCGAAACCCCGACGATGCGATCGAACTGCGCCGAACGCCCGACCGGCTCGAAGACGCGCAACTGATGGCCCTCCGCGGCCAACCGCCGCGCCAGCCAGGCGCCAATGAACCCGCCGCCGCCCGTGATCAGAATCTTCATGACGAGCTTCCGTGCTGATCAGGAACCGTGACCGAAGAAGCTCTCGCCCGGCCGCGCGACGCGGCCATAGAGCCCGGGCGAAGCCAGCGTCGCCATCGACAGCTCCTGCGCCGTCTGCAACAGCGCCGGCGCAAGCTCGAGCATGCGCTCCTCGGTCAGGCGGATGTGGGGACCCGCGATCACCACGGCGCCCGTCACCTCCCTGGTCTTGGGATGACGGATGGGAGCCGCGGTCGCGCTCATCCACGGCGTATAGGTCTGCACGCAGATGCTGACGCCGCGCTTGCGGGTCTGGCGCAGATATTTCAGCAGCGCCGGCCAGCTCTCCGGCGCACGCGGACCATAGTCCTTGCGCAGCCCGTAGCCCTGCTTCTCCACCAGCGCGCGCGCCTCCTCATCCGGCAGGCACGAGAGCCAGGCGTGACCGCTCGCCGAGCAGGACAGCCGCCCCACCTGCCCCATGTCCGGATCGTAGCGCAGGCCGGCAGGCGAGCCCTGCGCCTTGGCCACCCACACCAGCTCGCGCCCGTCGATCATGGCCAGACGCACGAGTTCGCCGCTCTCTCGTGCGAGGCGGTCCAACAACGGCTGGGCAAAATCCGTGATGCCACTGCCGGCGAGGAACGTGAAGGCGAGCGAGGCGATCTTGGCGGTGAGCTGGTAGGCGCCCTGCTCGCGCTCCTGCCTGACGTAACCATGCTCGATCAGGCTCGTCAGCACGCGATGGGTCGCGCTGCGCGGAATGTGCAGCGAATCGGCGATCTCGAACAGCTGCATGCCATGGGCATTGGTCGCGAGCAGCTCGAGCACGCCGAGCGTCCGCTCCAACAGCCCACTCGGCGCCTCGGCGGGATCCGGGTTTTTCAACATCAAGGCAGCATCCTGATTCACAATTGCATCTCCTGATCAGGTCGCACTATCTGACCGGTTTCGGCGGCTTTGTGAACCGCCATCGTGGCCCGCAAGGTCAGCATGCCGTCGCGCGCCGTGATCAGCGGCGCTTCTTCGGCGCGGACCACCCGCGCCAGATGATCGATCTGCGCAAGATAGGGATCGCCGCGCGTGAGGCCAATCTCGTCGCGCGAGATCGGAGCAAACCAGCTCTTGGCCGAGGCGTAGTGCCAATGTTCCAGCGTCGGCAGCGCCAGCGCGCCATCGGTGCCGCAGAGGAAATGCGTCTGCACCATAGCCGGCTGCGGCGGATAATTCGGGCTCTCGCCGCTGGCAAGATCCCAGCTCCACGGGCTCGCCGCGGTATCGCTGAGGCTCAGCGTCACCAGCGCCCCACCGGCAAGGCGGAGCAGGATCGCCGCGGAGTCTTCGACCTCGAAGCCGCGCACCGCGTTGGACGTGACGGCTTGCACGGAGGCGATCTCGCCGCAGAGATGCCGGATCAGGTCGATCTCGTGAATGAGGTTGATCAACACCGGGCCGCCCCCCGCCTCGCGACGCCATACCACGTCGAAATAATCCGGCGGCTTGTAGAAGGTTGCCAGCACCGTCGCATTGGTCAGGCGGCCGAGCGCGCCCTCGGCAATCATTGCACGCGCCCGGCGTGCGATCGGATTGTGGCGCCGGTGGTGCCCGACCAGAACAGGCACGCCCGCACGCTCCGAGGCCGCCGCAATCGCCGCCGCGTCGGCTAGCGTGCTGGCGACGGGCTTCTCGACCAGGGCCACGATGCCGCGCTCGATGCAGGCGATCGCAAACGCGCGGTGGGTCGCGTTCGGCGTGGCGATGATCGCCGCCTGCGGCTTCACCGCCTCCAACAGATCGCGCGCATCGCTGTAGCAGGGCACGCCAAGGCCTTCTGCATAAGCCCTTCCCGCGGCAGCGGGTTCGGCGATTGCGACGAGCCGGCAGCTCGTCGAACGGCGGATCGTCTCGCAATGGGCCCGTCCGATTGCGCCGGCTCCGATCACCGCCACCGCGACCTCTGTCATCTGCGTCCTCACGAATTGCCGTTGCTTCCGAGGCGGCTCTTAGCACGCCATGTCTGGAATTGGAATGGGATTCCAGTTTTTGATCTTTGATATTGGAATTCGATTCCAGTTGTGGTACGGCAGGCTCAAGAGCCGCTTGCACGGCCCGCCGGCAGCGACCGGCGCATGTCGGAACGGGAGGAAACAAATGACGGATCGGAAGACGACATCGGCCATGACGGGCTTGCGCATCGGCCGTCGCGGCCTGCTCCTCGGCGCAACCTCACTCGCGGCCTCACGCCTCGGCATGCCCTATATCGGCAATGCGGCCGCGGCCGAGCCGATCAAGATCGGAATGATCTGGGCGAAGACCGGTTCGATCGTCGACCAGGCCGAATATCTCGCCCAGGGCGGCATGCTCGCGCTGGAGCAGCGCAACAACACGCTGCTGGGACGGCCCGCGGAGATCGTCTGGCTGGACGAGCCCAATCCGCAGGGCGCGCAGCAGAGCGCGGAGCGTCTTGTCGGCGAGCAGAAGGTCGTCGGCATGGTCGGCGGCGCGCTGTCCTCCTTCGCGCTAGCGATCTCCTCGGTGGCCAAGAAGGCCAAGATCCCCTACGTCGCTGCCAATGCCGCCACCGGCGACCTCACCGGCAAGTCCTGCAACAAGTACACCTTCCGCCTTCAGCCTCCCGTCGACGTGCACGCGCGCATCCTCGCGCCCTACTGCGCCTCGATCGGCAAGAAATGGTACCTGCTGACGGCATCCTACGCGTTCGGCCAGGACATCAAGCGCGCCTTCACCGACTACATCACAGCCAATGGCGGCACCGTGGTCGGCGCCGACGAGGTCCCGGTCGGCACGCCGGACTATTCCTCGTTCATCCTGAAGATCCGCGCCGCCAAGCCCGACGTCGTGATCGGCGGCATCGCCGCGAGCGATCTCACCACCTTCCTCAAGCAGTGGAACGAGCTCGGCATGAAAGGCAAGATTCCCTTTGCCGAGATTTCGGTCGGCAACACCGACCTCTGGGGCGTCGGTCCCGAAGCGGCGGACGGGCTCTATACCATCACCTGGTGGTACAAGAATCCGAACAATTCGCCCGAGGAAAAGGCGATGGCCGCCGCCTACGAGAAGAAATACAACAGGCCGGCGGCTGACAAGGCCTGGATGGGTTGGCTCGGCATGAAGAGCCTTCTCGATTCCATCGAGATGGCGAAATCGACCGAGCCTGCTGCCATCGTGCAGGCGCTCGAGGGCTGGACGTATCGCCGCGGCGACCTGGATATCGGCTACCGCGATTTCGATCATCAAATGACGAGCCGGCTGCTGGTCGCCGGCATCCATCCCAAGATCACGGACAAATGGGACTATTTCGACGTCAAGGCCGAGTTGCCGAAGACGTCGGAGGATCTCGCCAAGGCCTTCGGCTCTGCCGGCGACAGCGCCTGCAAGATGGACACTCTCTGAGCCTTCCTTCCCTTGGAATGAGGCCGTGACGCAGGCCCCGCGCCTGCGCCATCGCCTCGCCCGATCCGAAACGGATGTCGCCATGCTCGACATGATCCTCTCGCAAGCCGTCAATGGCCTGGTGCTCGGCTTTCTCTACGTTCTGATCGCGATCGGGCTCTCGATCATTTTCGGGATGCTCGGCATCGTCAATTTCGCGCATGGGGCCTTCTTCGCCGTCGGCGCGTATCTCGCCTACGCCTTGAGCCGGGAGTTCGGCTGGTGGGCCGCACTCGCCGCACCGCTGTTGACCGGCATCATCGGCGTGATCGTGGAGATGACCCTGATCCGGCATCTCTACGGCAAGGAGCCGCTGCTCGGCCTGATCCTGACCTTCGCGCTCGCGCTGCTGGCGGAGGCCGTGCTGCGGCTGGTCTTCGGCGGCGCGCCCGTGCCCTTCGCCGCACCGAAATTCCTGGCCGGCTTCGTCGAATACGGCCCGATCCTGATCACCAGATACCGGATGTTCGTGCTGATCACGACCGCGGCGGTGCTCGTCGCGTTCTGGGCCTTCCTCGCCTACACGCCCTACGGCCGGATCATCCGCGCAGGATCGCGCGATCCGGAGATGGTGGGCCTGCTCGGCATCAATCTGCCGATCGTCTTCAGCGGCGTCTTCGGCATCGGCTGCCTGCTCGCCGGCCTCGGCGGACTGCTCGCCGCTCCGCTGTGGACCATCACGCCCTCGATGGCCGCCGGCGCGATCATGCCGGCCTTCGTGATCGTCACCATCGGCGGCCTCGGATCGTTTCTCGGCGCTGTCGTCGCCGGCCTCCTGGTCGGCATCACCACCGCGATGACCATCCAGTTCCAGCCGGAATGGTCGGGCGCGGCCATGTACATCCTGATGGCTGCCATTCTCCTCATCCGCCCGCGCGGGCTGTTCGGTGAACGCTGGGAGAGGTTCGAGTGAGACATCTCGCCATGTTGCGCCATCCGGCGCTCGTCACAGCGCTCGTTCTCGCCGCACTGACGGCCGTGTGGTCCCTGCTCGGCGCGCCGATCTCACTGATCACGCAGATCGCGATCTATACGCTCTACGGCGCCGGCGTGAACCTTCTCGTCGGCTATACCGGCCTCGTCCCGTTCGGTGCGTCGGTGTTCTTCGGTTGCGCGAGCTATGCGGCGGCCTTCTTCATCCTCGGCCGTTACGGCAACGATCTCGTCTCGCTGCTGCTTGCGACGGCCTTCTCCGCCCTGCTGGCGCTCGTGATCGGCGCCATCATCCTGCGCCGCAGGGGACTGTACTTCTCGCTCCTGACCCTGGCTTTCTCCCAGATCGCCTTCGAGATCGCCTTCAAATGGACCGCGGTGACCGGCGGCGAGAACGGCCTGCAGAGCGTCTATCGCACGAGCTTTGCCGGGCCGTGGTCGTTTCACGTCTTCGTGGTCGCGGCCACCGTGCTCTGCATCTGGCTGATGTGGCGGATCGCGCACTCGCCGTTCGGCCGCGTGCTGCAGGCACTGCGCGACAACGAGCAGCGGGCGAGCAGCCTCGGCTATGACGTCCACCGGTTCCGCCATGGCGCCCTGATCCTGACTGGCACCTTCGTCGGCTTCGGCGGCGGCCTGCTCACGCTGATGCTCGAAGGCGTGTATGCCAACAATCTGAGCTGGCAGCACGCCGGCGATTCCCTTCTGATGACCGTGCTCGGCGGCGTGCATCACGTGCTCGGGCCGCTGTGGGGCGCGATCGCCTTCATCCTGCTCGAGGACCGCCTGTCCGCGATCACCGAAAACTGGTGGCTGATCTTCGCGCCGATCCTGATGTTGTTCGCGCTGACCTCGCCGGAAGGAATCCAGGGCCTGTGGCAAAGGCTGTTCGGCCGCCAGCGCTGGACGCTGGTGCGTGCCGATATTCCGCCGCGTCCCGACGTCATTGCGCCCTTCGCGAGCAGCGCCAGCGGGCTCCACCGTGGCAAGCCGCTGCTGCAGACCATCGGGTTGAGCAAGAACTTCGGTAGCCTGGTGACGGCGAAGAGCATCGACCTCGACATCCATGGCGGCGTGCTCCACAGCATCATCGGGCCGAACGGCGCCGGCAAGACGACGTTCTTCAACATGCTGTCCGGCGCGCTTAAGCCGAGCGGCGGACGCATCGTGTTCGACGGCCGCGACATCACCCGCCTGCCGATGCATGTTCGCGCAAGACTCGGGATCGGGCGCTCGTTCCAGATCCTGTCGATCTTCCAGAACCTGACCGTGTTCGAGAACGTCCGGGTTGCCGTACAGGCCCAGCGCAAGGGATCGGGCCGGCTGCTCCGAGATGCCTATGCTCTCGAGGAGACCAACGCCAGGACCTGGTCGATCCTCGATGCCGTCGGCCTCGCGGATGTCGCGGCCGAACCCTGTGTCAACCTTCCGCACGGGGCGAAACGGCTGCTGGAGATCGGCATTACGCTCGCAATCGAATCCAGGCTGTTGCTGCTCGACGAGCCGCTCGCCGGCCTCGCCGAGGCCGATCGTGTCATCGTCGCCGATCTGATCCGGAAGCTTACGCAAACGCATGGCGTGCTCCTGATCGAGCACGACATCGACCGCGTTCTCGCGATCTCCGACCGCATCTCGGTTCTGCACCAGGGCCGGATGATCGCCGACGGCAGGCCAGCGGAGGTCGCCGCCAACCCCGACGTGGTCGCGGCCTATCTCGGCGCCGCCAGGGATGGCAGCCAGTCGCCGCCGCCCGCAATCGAGCGGATGGCCCACGCCAAGGCCCCGCTGCTGCTCGCGGCAAATGCGGTGTCGGCAGGCTACGGCGGCAGCACGGTCCTCGAGGCGGTTGATCTCGCCGTTCATGCCGGCGAGGCCGTCGCCCTGCTCGGCCGCAACGGCGTCGGCAAGACCACGCTACTGCGCAGCCTCAGTGGTACGCTCGCCATCTCCGGCGGCAGCATCGCGCTCGAAGGAACGCCGCTCGCGCGCCTCAAGCCCTACGAGATCAATCGCCTCGGCATCTCGCTGGTCCCCGAGGGACGCCGGCTGTTCCCCAACCTCACCGTCACCGAAAATCTGCAGCTTGCCGCGCGGCCGGGCGGCCTCGGGCTTGCGGAGGTGTTTGAGCTGTTCCCGCGCTTGCGGGAGCGCCGGTCCGCGAAGGCCGAAATGCTGTCGGGCGGCGAACGGCAGATGGTCGCGATCGCGCGCGCCCTCGTCGTGCCGAGCAAGCTGATCCTGCTCGACGAGCCATTCGAGGGCCTCGCGCCGGCCGTGGTCAAGGAAGTGATGGACGCGCTCGTCAAGCTGCGCGGCAAGGTCGCCATGGTCATCGTCGAGCACCACGCCGAGACCGTGCTGCCGATCGTCGACCGCGCCTACGTGCTGGTGAACGGCCAGATCGCCTTTGCCGGCGACGCGGAGATCCTGGAGCGGGATCATGAGTTGCAGGCGCGCCTGCTCGGCGTGGTCCAAGCCGAGACGGCACAGGCCCGCGGAGCAGCCTAACCGAGAAGAGAACAACAATGATCAGCCTGAACCTGACCGGCGCAACGCGCCTCAACATCATCGTCGGCGATCCCATCGCCCAGGTGAAATCGCCTGCCGGTGTGACGCAGGCTTTCGTCGACCGCGGCTATGACGCCATCCTGGTGCCGGTGCAGATCGACAACGACCACCTGAAAGCACTGCTGACGACCGCGACCGAGATCCGCAACCTCGACGGCGTCATCGTCACGGTCCCGCACAAATTCGCTTGCTACGAATTCTGTTCGAGCGCGACCGACCGCGCCCGCCTGCTCGGATCTGTCAACATCATGCGGCGGCGCCGCGAGGGGGGGTGGCATGGCGATCATGTCGATGGGCTGGGTTTCGTCGGGGCGGTGCGCGCCAGCGGCTACGATCCGGCCGGCAAGCGCGCCCTGCTGGTCGGCGCCGGCGGAGCCGGGTCGGCGATCGCCATGGCACTGGTCGAAACCGGCGTACGCACCCTCGCCATCCACGACAATGATGTGGCCCGGCGCGACCAGCTGATCGGAAAGCTGAAGACGCTGGGTAAGGCCGAGATCGGCCCGGGCTCCGCCGATCCGTCCGGCTTCGATCTCGTCGCCAACGCGACGCCGCTCGGCATGAAGGCCGGCGATCCGCTGCCGCTCGACGTGTCAAAGCTCAACGAACGTACGTTCGTCGGCTGCGTCATCACGAGCCCTGTGATCTCGCCGCTCGTTGAAGCAGCGCGCCGTCTCGGCTGCAAGACGTCGACGGGCAGCGAGATGTACAACGCGCTGCAGAGCTCGATGGTCGATTTCCTGCTTCAAAGCGACAGCTCGAGGTAACCGCCATGTTCAGGAACATCAACGAGATTTCCGACGGCGCGCCCTACGATCTGGTCGTGATCGGCTCCGGTGCCGCCGGGATGGCAGCCGCCCTGTTCGCCGCAATCGAAGGGCGCAAGGTCCTCCTGGTCGAGCGCACCGAATATGTCGGCGGGACCAGCGCGCTGTCGGCGGCAACCACGTGGGTGCCCAACTCCCACCATTCCAGGAGCGTCAACCCCCACGACAGCCGGGACAAGGCGCGCAAGTTCCTCGACGGCGTCGTCGGCAATCATTCCGCCCCGTCGATGCGCGAGGCCTTTCTCGACAGCGCGCCGGAAGCAATTGCGGCGCTCGAAGCCAACAGCGTGGTCAAGTTCCGCCCCTACGCCACCCATCCCGATTACGAGCAGCAGTTCGAGGGCGCCACCATGCGCGGCCGGGCGCTCGAGCCGGTGCCGTTCGACGGCCGCAGCCTCGGACCCGACCTCGACAAGATCCGCCCGCCGATCCCGGAGTTCACGATCTTCGGCGGCATGATGGTCGACCGCACCGACATCGGCCACCTGCTCGCGATCAGGAAATCGGCGCGCTCCGCGGCTCACGCTATCAAGATCCTCGCACATTATGCCGGCGATCGGCTCAGGGGCCGGCGCGGCTCGCGCCTGGTGATGGGCAACGCATTGATCGGTCGTTTCCTGGCGTCTCTGAATGCGCGCGGCGTCGAGATCCTGATCCGGACCGAGGTCCAGGATCTCGTGAGCGAGAACGGCACCGTCACCGGCGCGATCCTCAAATCGGGCGCCACGACCCGCCGCGTCGCGGCCACCAACGGCGTCGTGCTCGCGGCCGGCGGATTCAACCGGCATCCGCGACGCCGCGCCGAGCTATTGCCCCAGGGCGAAACGTACAGCCCTTCGGCGCCGGGACATACCGGCGCCATGCAGGACATCGCATTGCGGCTTGGCGCCCGGTTTGGCGAGGGCAATCTCGACAACGCCTTCTGGGCGCCGGTCTCGATCCGCAAGCGCGCTGACGGCAGCACGGCGAGCTTCCCGCATTTCGTCATGGATCGTAGCAAGCCCGGGACGGTCTGTGTCGATCAGACGGGACGACGCTTCGTCAACGAATCCGTCTCCTATCACCTGTTCGGACGCGCGATGTTCGAGCACAACAAGCAGGTGCCGTGCATCCCCTGCTTCATCATCACCGACGCGGTCGGGCTCTCGAAATACGGTCTCGGCATGGTGCGGATGGGCACGCGCGACCTCACGCCTTATCTTGCCGACGGCTACCTGATGGAAGGCGCCAGTATCGCCGACCTCGCCGCCAGGATCGGCGTGCCGGCGGCCAGTCTCGAAACGACGATCGCGGCGATGAACCGCTATGCCGCAAGCGGCGTCGATCCCGACTTCGGCCGCGGCACCACGGCCTATCACCGCGTCAATGGCGATGCATCCATCGGGCCCAATCCGACGCTGGGTCCGATCTCGACCGCGCCCTACTATGCCGTGCGGCTCTATCCCGGCGACATCGGGGCGGCCACAGGTCTCGTCATCAACGAATGGGCGCAGGTCACGCGCGCCGACGGCACTGCGATCGCGGGCCTCTATGCCTGCGGCAATGAGGCCAATTCGATCATGGGCGGCACCTATCCCGGGCCCGGCATCACCATCGGTCCTGCCATCACGTTCGCCTACCGCGCAGTGCGGCACGCCGTCGGCGCGGCCCAGGCACGGCGCGCAGCGTGATCCGGAGGCTGATTTGACAGGCGACCACAATCTCGACTGCGATCTGCTCGTCATCGGCTCGGGCGCGGGCGGCCTGGCGGCGGCGGTCACCGGCGCCTCGCTCGGTCTCGACGTCATTTTGATCGAGAAAGAAGAGCAGCTCGGCGGGACCACGGCCTGGTCGGGCGGCTGGATGTGGATCCCGGGCAATCCGCTGGCGAAAGCCGCCGGCATCGTCGAGCCTCCCGAGCAACCGAGACTCTATTTGCGGCACGAACTCGCGGACGGCTATGACGAGAGCCGGGTCGAGATGTTCCTCGAGCAAGGTCCGCGCATGGTCGAGTTCTTCCGGCGCGAAACCCATCTGGCCTTCATCGACGGCAATCAGATTCCGGATTTTCACGGCAGGAGTCCGGGTGCGGTGACGGGCGGCCGCTCGGTCTGCGCCGCGCCGATCGACGGCCGCGAGCTCGGCCCTCGTATCCGCGATCTCAAGCCGCCTCTGGATGAAGTCGCCCCGTTCGGAATGGGCATCGCCTCCGGCGCCGATCTCAGGCATTTCCTCAATGCCCGCTCGTCTCCGACCTCGTTCTTCCACGTCGCCCGCCGGCTTGCGCGGCATATGCTCGATCTGCTGCGCTTCGGTCGCGGCATGCATCTCGTCAACGGCAATGCCCTGGTGGCACGGCTGCTGAAATCCGCCGATAGCCTCGGCGTCCGCATCATGCCGGGGACACCCGCGCAATCGTTGCTGCGGGAGGGGGCTCGCGTCGTGGGCGCCCGCGCTGGGCGCGACGGGACGACGGTCGAGATTCGCGCGCGCCGCGGCGTCGTGCTCGCCTGTGGAGGCTTTCCGCACGACGCGCAACGGAAGGCTGCGCTGTTTGCCCATGCCCCGACCGGCCACGAGCATTGGTCGGCGGCACCCGCGAGCAACACCGGCGAAGGCATCCGCCTCGGCGAAGCCGTCGGCGGGCGGCTGCGGACCGATCTCTCCGATGCAGGGGCCTGGGCGCCCGTGTCGCTGGTACCGCATCGCGACGGCTCGTTCGCTCACTTCCCGCATCTGATCGAGCGCGCCAAGCCCGGGCTGATCATGGTGCGCAGCGACGGGACGCGGTTTGCCAACG
Organism: Bradyrhizobium sp. STM 3561; assembly: GCF_045571455.1. Classification (NCBI taxonomy): domain Bacteria; kingdom Pseudomonadati; phylum Pseudomonadota; class Alphaproteobacteria; order Hyphomicrobiales; family Nitrobacteraceae; genus Bradyrhizobium; species Bradyrhizobium sp. STM 3561. Next base: position 2,345,941 of record NZ_CP120695.1, on the reverse strand, counting down.
AGGCCGATTCCTATCATGACGTGATGAAGGCGCTGTTTGCCGCCACGCCGAAAGGCACGCCGGCCGAAGCCTGGGCGATCTGCGACGCAAAGTTCCTCAAGCGTTACGGTCTTGGCCGCGTGCGTCCCCCGCCCTTCCCCGTCGCGCCCTGGATCCGCAACGGCTATCTGAAGCGGGGCGCGACCATCGCAGCGCTCGCGCGGGCCTGCAACATCTCCGCCGACGGACTCGTAGCGACGATCGAGCACTACAATCGCTTCGCCGCCCGCGGTGAAGATCCCGCCTTCGGGCGCGGTGAGGCGCCCTACAATCGCGTGCAGGGTGATGCGGCGCATCTGCCAAATCCTTGCATCGCGCCCATCGAATCCGGCCCGTTCTATGCGGTCAAGATCGTGGCCGGCAGTCTAGGCACGTTCGCAGGCCTCGCCACCGACGAATATGCCCGCGTGCTCGATGGGCAGGCCACGCCGATCGACGGCCTCTACGCCGTCGGCAACGACATGGCGAGCATCATGGCCGGGCGGTATCCGTCGGGCGGCATTACGCTCGGCCCAGCCATGACCTTCGGCTACATCGCCGCGCACCATGCCGGCGGAATTCCACTCGCGAACAACCGGTCGGCCGCGGCCTGACCGCATGGAGAAGAACATGCTCTACGAGATCGCAACCCTGACGGTGAAACTCGGCACCGCGGCCAAGGCCGTGGCCGGCATCGGCGACTACGTCAGCGCATCGGGCGCCAATGGCACGCTGCTCGGCTGCTGGGCCAGCGAGATCGGCGAGCTCAACCAGCTCCTGGTGCTGCGCTCATTCAGCGATCACGAGGCGTGGCGCGCCGAGCGCGAGCGTGCATTGCGTACGACAAATCCCTTCGGAGCCGGCGACGCCATCACCGGGATGAGCTTCGATACCTATGCGCCGTTTCCGTTCCTGCCGCCGCTCGCGCCGGGCAAGTACGGCAGCGTCTACGAGATCCGCACCTATCGTCTCAAGCACGGCGGCGTTCCTCCGACGATCGCGGCATGGGAAGCAGCCATGCCCGAGCGCGGCAAGCTGTCGCCGCTCTCGATCGCAATGTATGCGCTCGACGGGCCGCCACGCTTCACTCATATCTGGCCGTTCGCCAGCCTGGATGCCCGCGCCGCGGTGCGCGCCGAGTCCGTTGCCAATGGCATCTGGCCGCCGAAGGGCGGACCCGACTGGCTGACCGGCGACATGCGCTCGATCATTGCACTGCCAACGGCAATCTCTCCGCTGGCCTGAGGCGACGATCATGCCGCACATCTATTCACTCGCTTACCTCACTTCGGCGCCAATGGCGCCCCCGGATGCGCTGGTCCTCGCCGCCAAGCTCGGCTACCAGGCGATCGGGGTTCGCATCGCGCCTGCGGCGCCGGGCGGCGACTTCTCACCGCTCACCACCGATGCAGCCATGCTGCGCGAAACCATCCGGCGCATCGACGATACGGGAGTTGCAGTGTTCGACGTCGAGATCGCACGACTGGGGGTGGATTTCGAGCCGGAGCGCTTCGCGTCCTTTCTCGACACGGCCGGACGGCTGAATGCGCGCGCGATTCTGGTCGCTGGCGACGATCCAGACGAAGCGCGGCTGACAGAGTCGTTCGCAAACTTCTGCCGCGCCGCCGCGCCTTACGGCCTCACCGCCGATCTCGAATTCATGCCATGGACAGCGGTGAAGAACGCCAAGGAGGCTTTGCGGATCGTGACCAACGCCAATGAGCCCAACGGCCGCGTGTTGGTCGACGCGCTGCACGCCGCGCGCTCCGCGACCACTCTCGCCGATATCGCGTGCCTGCCGCACGACTTGCTGAGCTACGCCCAGCTCTGCGATGCACCCGCCGGCATCCCCACCAGCAATGACGAGCTGATCCACACCGCGCGCTGCGCGCGGCTTCTGCCGGGCGACGGCGGCATCGATCTCGCCGGGATCGTCCGCGCGCTGCCGGACGATCTTCCGCTCAGTCTCGAGATTCCTAACGACGAGTGGCTTCCGAAGCTCGGAGCGGAGGAATGGGCACGGCGGGCGCTGGCCGCAGCCAAGACGACCGTCGCGCACGCGGCAAGGGGGACGGCGAGCGCATGACCGGGCTCAATTTTGAAGGTCGCATCGCCGTCATTTCGGGCGGCTGCGGCGGCATCGGCCGGGCGGTTCGCGAACGGCTTGTAGCCGATGGCGCCAAAGTGCTCGTCTGGGATGTCGCGGATGAGGCAGATGAACGGGTCGATCTCACCGACGAGACCGCCGTCGACGAGGCGATGGCGCGCCTCCTTGCGCGACACGGCCGCATCGACGTTCTTGTCAATGCCGCCGGCATCACCGGCCCCACGGTCAATATCGAGCAGTACAGCCTTGCCGATTGGCGGCGTGTTCTTGACGTGAACCTGACCAGCACCTTCCTCTGCTGCAAGGCCGCCATCACACCGATGCGACAGCAAAACGGTGGCCGCATCGTCAACCTGGCCTCGATCGCGGGCAAGGAAGGCAATGCCAGCATGACCGGCTATTCCGCGGCAAAGGCCGGCGTGATCGCGCTAACGAAATCTCTCGGCAAGGAGCTGGCCGGTACCGAAATTCGCGTCAACGCCATTGCACCTGCCGTGATCGCCACCGATCTCGTCAAGCAGATGACGGAGGAAGCCTATCGGAACGTGTTGGCAAAGATCCCGCTCGGACGCGCAGGCCTGCCGAAGGAAGTCGCCGCGCTGGTCGCCTGGCTCGCCTCCGATGAATGCTCGTTCTCGACCGGCGCCGTCTTCGATCTTTCCGGAGGGCGCGCAACGTATTGAATTGTCTTAAGATGACCGCTTGATACGGATCCGTCGAACATCGATTGCGCCGCGGAGGAGCCCTGCCCGTCTGATCCCGGCCTTGGAATCCTTTGCAGCGTGTCTTCTGGTCAACACATGCTGATCATCGCTCGTGGACCGCAAGCATGCACAAGGTTCCGATGAGGGGTCCTGCCGCGAGGACAGCAAAGGCCGCCGCAAACGAGCCGGTTGCCGCGAACACCACGCCAACAACGCTCGGAACGATCACGCTTCCGAGCTGCCAGAGAGCATTGATCATACCGGTCGCGGTCGCCGTCATCCGCATGTCGACCCTCTCGGTGATCATTGCGGCAAGCAGCGGGCTGTAGACCACGGCAGTCAACCCAAGGAGCGGCGCTGCGATCAGGAATCCGCTTTTCGTGTGCATCATACCGAATACGATCAGCATCGCGGCGAACGCGAGAAGGTCGCAGATGACAAGATTGCGGCGCTTGCCGCCAAGCATGTCCGAGAGCAGTCCATAGAGGGGCTTTGAGACTGCAGCCGCGATACCAAAGATCAGGGCGATCGCGCCCGCATCCACTGGACTGAGCTGATAGCCCCGGATCATCAGCGCGGTCGCCCAGAACGCAAATCCCCACGTACCCCAATTGGCACCGAAGCCGGCAAGCGCGATCAGAACGAGGTTCCTGTCGGCCCACAGTGCTGCAAATCCGCGGCGCCATGTCACCTGATCGGGCGTCTTCGAGTTGCGTTCGCCGGCCCCCGCCGGCGTCAAGTCGGTCAAGAGGAACAGGCAGATCACGGCAACGAGTACCGTGAGGCCACCGAGGCCCCAATAGAGCGCGCGCCAGCCCACGACGCCCAGCAGCATCGGAAAGATCGCGTTTGCGGCGGCGACACCGATCGACGGCGCCGTCGAAAACAGACCAAGCGCCCTGCCGCGCTCGGTTCGGCCGAACCAATCGGCGACAACCTTGACGCAAGCAGCATAGTCCGCGCCGGCGAACAGGCCCATCAGGGCCTGCAGTACGAGCCCCATCGCGAATGAACTGGTCAACCCGAACAGAAACGTGCACGCGGCAAGCGGCGCGAGCGCGAAAAACAGCATCAGCCGCGATCCGATACGGTCGGTTACGAAGCCTGCAAGGCCGCTCGCGATCACGTAGCCGGTGTAGAAGGCCGTCACGTACAGGCCGAGTGTTGCGACCGGAATGTCCAGTGATTTGCTGGCCATGAGATTGGCATTCGCCCATGCCAGCCGGTCGAGGAAGGTCACCAGGAAAGCGGCAAAAACGACCGAAAGGACCACCCATCGATAAGAACCAACCGAACCTTTCGGCTCGGCCGGAGCCGTTGCTGACGCGCCAACCCCTGCATTGGCGCCCCCCGTAGATGCACTTGTCGCATCATCCTGTGCAACGCGCGGTCGCGTGTTCGCAACGACATTCATGGGACGGCCCTTTCCAGTGTCTTGCCGGTCAGCTCCGGCGCGGTCGCCATGCAGGCGTGCGACGAGGGGATGGCCTGGAAGCGCCAACCCTGTTGTTGTCGTGCACGCGCCCGGAACGGGTCGATCGCCGCCATTGCAGGCGCTTCGCAACTCACGTAGATCGTGTCGAGATCCGCCCCGGCCGGCTTGGTCAAGCGGGGCGCTGTGCGCATGGTATTGGTCTCGATCATCCGCTCAGCTAACGGCAGTTGCCGGCGGCAGATGGCCACGCGACGGCAGGGCCCCTGCTGCAGTCAGACTCTTCTGAACAGTCCCGTGCGGCAACGCCCGCACGTCCCAGCCGTACGCCCCGGCATGCGCCGCGAGGTGGCCGGCGGCCTGGCCCAGTGCCATGGCCGTGGCCTGGTGCCGGATCGCCCCATTCGCCTCGCGGGTCGCCGAGATGGCCCGACCAGTGACGACGAGATTCCTGACCGAAATGCAGGTCATGCTGCGCGCTGGAATCTCGAACGGCTGCGCCGGCATGAAGAGCCGGAGCTTGCCATCTTCCTCATGCACATCCAAGGGACCGCAGCCCAGCGCTACCGCATCCTCGAACGGTGTGGCACCGACCACATCCTGTTCCGTAAGCAGGTAGTCGCCGACCAGCCGAACGCTTTCTCGCACGCCGACATGGCTTGCAATTCCAGCCAGCTCGCAAGCTGCAAATCCCGGCATTCTCCGCTTGAGGAAGCTGGCGATGCGACTGACCTGATAGCGTCCGATAAACTCCGCCCTGGTCAGATCGTTGGGGTCGAGATTATCGAGCCCATCCAGATGGCTCATCAGGCAGATGGCGTCAGACGTGCCGACCGGCGAGACGGACAGGACATCCCAGAACAGCTCACCTGTGGCCATGCCCTCGAGAGCAATCGCGCGCTTTTCCTGCCTTGAGAGGGCGCGAAAGCGAGCGACATCGACGTGGGACAATCGAAAGACGAGGCTCATTCCCATGCGGTGCCGACCTGCCTGTACGTCCGCCAGTGGCGCTCCTGCATGGCGCGCAACGACCGCATCCCCGGTCGCGTCGATAAAGCAGCTCGCCCCCACGTTGAGCCGTCCGCCGGACGTTTCGATCTGCACCCCGGTCACACGGTCGTCGTCTCGGGAGGCGCCGCAAATCCGGGCATGAACCAATGCAGACGCCCCGCTCTCCAGGACGAGCTCATCGGCGACGAGCTTTACGATTTCGGGATTGAACGGAAGGCGCTTGAGGTGAAGGGGACGCACGGTGGCTTCCGCCAGCACGTAGTTTTCAAAGCCGTTGGATCCGCCCCGGGCGATCACCCGCTCGGCGAATTCCATGGGCAGGCCGCCGACAGCGCATGTCTCGCCATTGTAGAAGCCGAGCCACTGCGCCACCATCGACGTTGTGCCGGCGCCACCGAAGCAGCCGGATGTTTCCACGACGAGGACGCGTGCACCCTGCCTGGCGGCAGACACCGTCGCCATTAGACCCGAAGCACCCCCGCCGGCTACCACGATATCAAAATGATCACCCGAGCAGACCGGCGGAAGCCGGCCGGCCCTTTGCAACACCTCGCTACTGCCGATGGTCATGGCGCTCCTTCCCTTCGCTCGCGTGTTCAACGCCCGTGTTCTTATCCGGACTATGTGCGCAGGCCGAGACTGGACGCTAGGGCGAACTGTGCGTTTTCGTGCCAAAGTGTGCGCTATACGCACAGCAGTGGAGATCTGATCGATGGCATCGTCGAAACCGCGGTATTGTCGGCCGATTGCGGAGGAGAAACTGAACCGGAATTTCGTAACGGCTTTTGCGCGCGGACTTGCGGTCATCCAGTCGTTCGGCGCCGAGAACAGGGCCATGACGCTGGCGCAGGTCGCCGAACGTACCGGGATGGACCGGGCGGTGGCGCGTCGCCTCCTCCTTACGCTGGTGGAGCTTGGCTTCGCTCGCCTGCATGAGCGTCGCTTCGAGCTGACAACGCGCGTGCTCCGGCTCGCCTACTCGTTTCTGTCGTCCGCCGGTTTCGGCGCTTCCCTGCAACCATTTCTAGACCAGCTCGCCCGTTCGATCGGCGAGACAGTCTCACTCGCCGTGCTCGACGAAGCTGAAGTCGTATTCGTCGCGCGATCCGACATTCCCGGCCGGCGACTGTCTTACGTCGTCACGACAGGCATGCGACTGCCGGCGTTCTCCTCCGCATCCGGACGCGTGTTGCTCGCCTACAAGCCACGCGTCGAAGTGGAGCGGCTGCTGGCGCGGACCAGGATCGTCCGCCACACGCGGCACACGGTCATGCTCAAGCGCGAGATTCTTTCGCTGATCGTCGAGAGCAAGGTGAAGGGCTACTGCATCAACTACCAAGAGCTGGAGGACGGTTTAGTCAGCGTCTCGGTTCCGGTGTTCAATCGAGCCGGTCTTGTCGTCGCGACGCTCAATGCGAGCACGAGCTCGGCGCGCGCCAACAGGGAAAAACTGGCTGGAGAATTTGTCTCCAAGCTGAAGGGGATGGCGGGCGAGCTTTCGTCGATGCTGCCGTAGGAGCACGGTCCATTCGCCTTGTGCGCATAGCGCACAGACTGGAGCTTTTTTGTACAATTTCCGTTGGCACGCTTTCGTTCGAAGGACCAGTATGGTTCCTGACGCGGGACGAGCTCTGAGAGATCGTGTTAGAGATGCTGTGGAGACGAGCATTCCTTTGTGGCGCCATGGCTCTTGGGCACTATTCCGAGCAGGTTCATGCGCAGGCAAACATGCCAGGCATGGTAACGATCGCTGTGAGGTGCCCTGCAGGTCGCCCCGCGGACACTATAGCGCGCCCTCGCTGCGGAATACCTCAGTACAAGCGTGGACTGCAATTACCATCAGCTGCAAACTGGCCACAGCCCATGCTGACTGCCCCGCAAGCTTGCACATCTCATGCTCGCCTAGACCTGCGCGATCACAAGGGGGACCAATGCCTTATGTTCAGCTGAACCTTCCGGGACATTACCCAGCCGCAGCCAAGCGAAAGGCAGCTGAAGTCATCGGCAAACTCTACTGCGAGGAACTACTGGCGCCGCCGGGGGTAGTGAACATCGGCTTTGTAGAGCTCGGGTGCGATAATCTCTATCGCACAGGCTTCGCGCCGATTGAGACGGTGGCGCTCGCAATGGTCGATATCAGGGCAGGACGCAGTGTCGATCAGCGCACGCGGTTCGCTCGCAGACTGACCGAAGCCTGCGAAACCCATCTCGCCGTCCCTGCTGCGATGTTCACCGTCCTCTTCACGCAGCACGCAGGTGACGAGGCTTATCGAAACGGGCGCCTCGCCCCTGACTGGTCGCCGGCCGAGGGCCAGACCAGGCATGCCGGCTGGACATCCAGGGAATGACCAAGTGCTACGGAGGAATCACGTGTCGCAATCATGAGTGAGGCGCTCGAGCAGCGCGATCGCCATCTTGTCGCCGAACACGATGGGCCATTCACGGGTTATGGCCCGTCATTATAACCGCAGGACTGTTCAGAGAGGAAACGAGAATGATCTACGAAATGCGCCAGTATCGCTGCGTACCCGGCCGCCTGCCGGCATTGCTGAAGCGGTTCGAGACTGCCACGCTGAAGATCTGGGAGAAGCATGGCATCAAGCAGGCCGGGTTCTTCACCACGATGATCGGCGAATCTAACCAGGAGCTGACCTATTTCCTGGCCTGGGAGTCGCTCGCCGAACGCGAAAAGAAATGGGGCGCGTTCGTGGCCGATCCGGATTGGCACGAGGCGAGCAACAAGTCCCATGCGGACGGCCAGATCATCGCCAACATCGTCAGCCAGATTCTGGCCCCGACGGCATTCTCTTCGGTCAAATAGCCGTCCTTCCGGACAGAAGGCTGCGGCGCACCACTGATGTTCGAAGGCTAGAGCCGCGCGACCATAGCGATCGAATGGGTGGGATCAACCCCATTCGCCGATCTCAGCCCGAGCCTGTCCCAACAGCGTGGTAAGCACGGCCGAAATAGATCAAACTATCCGTATAGCATGACCTCTGCAGCGCGACCACGCGACAGAACAGCACGTCGTGCGTGCCGACATTGACCATGTGGGCGATCCGACAATCGAACGCAGCAGTGCAGTCGACGAGGAGCGGCGCTCCCGTCTCGAGCGTCGACCATGTGGCCGCGGCGAACCGCTCCTCGGCCGGCACCTTGCCGCCGAACAGGCGAGACAGCGGCTCGTGCCGCGCCGAGAGCACGTTGACGCAGACCGCCTTGTTGCGTGTCACGCTGGCATAGGCGGAAGACGCTCGGTTGATGCAGACCAGTAGCGTCGGCGGATCGTCGGTGACGCTGCAAATCGCAGATGCGGTAAACCCAGCGCGGCCCGCGCTGCCGTCGGTCGTCACGATACTGACGGCGGCACCGAGACAGGCCATCGCGTCGCGATAATCCTGAGAGGCCACGCTCCGCATCGTCATCCTCACGCCCCCGCCGCGGGCGGATATGCGAGTTCGCGCAGCACCTGCGCTAGCACGGAGGCGCCGGCGGCGACATGATCGGGCTCGGCCCATTCGTGCTCGACATGGCTCACCCCGTCGCGGCACGGGATGAAGATCATCGCGGCCGGACAGATTTTTGCGAGATGACGCGCGTCGTGACCGGCGGCCGACAGGATGTCCATGGCGGGGTGCCCCTGCTCCCGCGCCGCCTTCGCGATGCTCGCACGTAGGCGCGAATCGAAGACGTTCGACGGCGCATCGACGAGCGGCGTCACAGTAACCGAGCACGGCGGCGCCTTCTCTCGGCAAAGAGTGTTGATGCGCGCGCCGGCCGCGTCGAGCACCGCATTGTCAGGGTGACGCAGATCGATGCTGAAGCTGACGCGCGACGGCACCACCGACGGCGCGTTCGGCACGACGGCGATCCGGCCGATGGTGAACTTGATGTCGGCATCGATGGTGCCGATCTCGGAATGCAGCGCGGTCGCCATCCGGGCAAAAGCCGCGAGCGCATCGCGCCGCTCCTGCTGCGCCAGCGTGCCGGCGTGGCCCTCGGCACCCTCGAGCACGACCTGAAAGGTCTTCTTGCCCTGGATGCCGGTGACGACACCGATGGTGCAGCCGGCCGCTTCCAGCAGGGGTCCCTGCTCGATGTGTAATTCGAGATAGGCCCCGGCGGCAAAGCCGAGCGACCGGCGCGGCATATCGGGAAAAGCCTGGTGGAGGCGGTCGAGCGCCTCGCCGACACTGATGCCGTCTGCATCGCGCGCAGCGCGGATCGCGTCCATGTCGCGCTCACCGGTAAAGGCCTCCGAGCCCATCATGCCCGGCGCGAAGCGCGAGCCTTCCTCGTTCATCCAGGCGACGACGACGATATCGCGCGCGGGCTTGTCGCCCTGCCCGGCCAGCGAGACCACCGCCTCCAATGCCGCCATCACGCCGGCGGCGCCGTCGAACTTTCCGCCGGTCGGCTGGCTATCGAGATGACTGCCGAGCAGCAGCGGCGGTGCGGCGCGATCGCGGCCGGCCAGGGTCAGGAACAGATTTCCCGCAGCATCCGTTGAAGGCGTCGAGCCCGCTTCGCGCGCCCAGCCGATGACGCGGCGCCAAGCCGCCATCTCGCCGTCGCTCAGCGCCTGACGGTTGACCCCGCCGGCCGGCGTCGCCCCGATCTCGGCGAGCGCCATCAAGCGGGTCCAGAGCCGATCGGCGTTGATCAGAGGCTTGCCCGTCATCGGCTACTTCGTGCGCATGATCTGACCCGGCAGCGCGCGTGGATCGCGCGGCAGCCAGCGTCCGGCCTCGACCTGGGCAATGAACTCGGCGAGCAGTGCGTTGAATGCCGCCGGCTCTTCGAGATTGAGCGTGTGGCCGGTCTTGGGAAAGACCGAGAGACCGCAGGCGGGAATCGTCTTCTTCAGGAAGATGCCGGGCTGCAGACAATGGTCGTCCTCATCGCCGACGATAACCAGCGTCGGCACCATCATCTTCTTCAGGCCGTCTTCGAGGTCATAGAATGACGGCCGCCGCGCCTGGACGCCACGCATCGTGTTGGCGGCGCCGCGGTCGGAATGGGTGGCGAGCCGATCGGCGAACTCCTGCCAGCCGCGCGGATCCTTGTTCTGGAACTGCACCCGGCTCGCACCGAGCGCATAGATCCTGGAAAACTCCTTCGCTCCCTGCTTCTCGAAACTGTCGGCGACTTCGCGCGAGACGCCGCGAAAATACTCCTCGAACTCCTTCTCGCAGCCATAACCGGCGCCGGCCACCGTGAGCGACAAAGCGCGCTCCGGCGTGCGAAGGCCGAAATGCACCGTACAGAATCCGCCCATGGAGAGGCCGACGATATGCGCCCTATCGATCTTGAGCGCGTCGAGCACGGCGACCGCATCATCAGCGGCGATCGCCTGCGAATAGGCCTCCACGCTGTCAGGCACGTCCGACGGCGGATAGCCGCGCGCGGCGTAGCTGATGCAGCGATGGCGCCGGCTGAAATAGCGCAGCTGCGGCTCCCAGCTTGCGTGGTTGCCGCCGAATTCGTGGATGAAGAGGATCGGCGTGCCCTCGCCGGCCTCTTCCACATGGAGCTTCACGCCGTCCTTCGTCGTGATCATCGTCATCGGCATCGTCCCTAGAATTGCGGCGGCAGATCGTTGAGCGTGCGCGCCTGCGCGACCATCTCCGGCAGCAGCGTGCACAGCTTTTCGACCCAGCCTTGCGGCACGGAGGTGCTGATCTTGACGAAGCGGTCGCCAAAACGCTGGGTGTGATAGGTGCCCTGGCGGATCATGATGCCCTGGCGGCGATAGCATTCGACCAGCGCTTCGGGTCGGATGCCCGCCGTGATGGTTTCGAGCACGAGGAAGTTGCCGTGCGAGGGCATGATCGGCAGCGCCAGGCCCTCGATCGCGGCTGCCGCCTCCTGGATCATCGCCTTGTTGGCGCGATCGGTGCCGCGGACCTTCGTCATCCATTCGGCCTTCACCGACAGCCCCGCCTGCGCCGCGCGCTGCGCGATGACGCTGGCGCCGAGCACGCTTGTGGAGGTCTGCGCCAGCTCCTCGAACAGGTCTGGCGCCGCGACGAGCGCCCCGATCCGCAGGCCTGCAAGCCCGAGCCATTTCGAGAAGCTGGTCGAGACCACCGAGCCTTTCGGGGCGACATGAAGGGCCGGCGTGTGGCCGTCGGCGAAATCGCGATAGGTGCAGTCGTGCACCAGCAGCGCGCCGCAATCGCGCGCGATCGCGGCAAAGCTCTCGATCTCCTCGCGCGTATAGCGGATGCCGAGCGGATTGTTGGGATCGACGAGATAGATGATCGCCGTGCGCTCATCGACATGCGCCCTCAAGGCTGCCGGCGTCAGGCGGTAGTTGCAGGCGGGATCGTAGATCGGGATCTCGATCACCTCGGCGCCCTGCTGGCGCGCGAACAGGCACGGCCATTTCCAGGTCGGATCGGTAGTGACAAGCGTGGTGCCGGGCTTGCAGCGTGCACGGCAGATCATCGCCAGTGCGTTGACGCCGCCCTCGGTCACCAGGGCCTCTGCGCCCGGCGTGCCGAGATCCGCGACGATCGCCTCGCGCAGCGCCTCGAAGCCGAGCGGTGGGGCATAGGCATTGAACTCGCCTGCCTCGATCGAGCGCAGCATGGCCTCGCGCACGGCGGGGTGGCTCTCGATATGGTTGGTGTTCTGGCCGAGCCAATAGAGTCCCGGCGTCGCCGAGAGCTCGTCGAAATAGCGGTTGCGGACCAGCGCCGCGGATTGAGGCTTCGACATCGACGCCTCAGATCACCGAGCCGCGCGCGGCGATGCCGCCGTCGATCGTCACCACGGTGCCGGTGATGTAGCCGGACCGCGGCGAGGACAGGAAGGCGACGAGATCGGCGACCTCTTCCGACGTCGCCGGGCGTTTGCCCGGATACTTGTCGAACAGCTCCTCCCAGCGGCTTTCGTCACCGAGCATGTCGATCGCCTTGCGCTTCATGATCTTGAGCATGCGGTCGGTCGCAACCGGACCCGGATTGACCGCGACCACGCGCACGCCGTGGTCGAGGCTGCGCCCGCCGAGCGCCTTGGTGAAGGACATCAGCGCCGCATTGCCGGTCGAGCCCGCGATGTAGCTCGCATCCCAGTTCTCGCCGGAATTGCCGATGATGTTGATGATGACGCCGTCCCTGCCCTTCATCCGCGGATAATAAAGGCGCGACAGCGTGATGTAGCCGAACACCTTGAGATCGAAGCCACGCCGCCAGGCGGCGTCGTCGAGGATCTCCAGCGAGCCGGCCGGGATGTCGCCGGCATTGTTGATGAGGATGTCGATGTCGCCGACTTCGGCCGCCAGCTTCTCCATCGCGGACGTGCTCGACAGGTCGAGCGCATAGATCGTGATCTTCACGCCATGGCGGGCTTCGAGCGCCTTCTTGGCCTCAAGCAGAGCTTCGCCGTTGCGGGCGGCGAGATGGAGATGACACCCCTCGGCGGCGAAGAGCTCGGCCACCGCCAGTCCAATTCCTTTCGACGCGCCGGTGATGAGGGCGGTCTTGTTCGTCAGCTTCAGGTCCACTCCGGGTCTCCAGGATGCAGGCTAGATATACAAGGCCTAGCAATTTGCATACCAAGAGGCCGAAGGGTCATTCGAAGGCGGCGAGGAAGTCCAAGAGGTTGTCGCCGAGCAGGTTGACGTGGTCCCGCATGGCGCTGTGCGCCCGCTCCGGGTCGTGGGCCAGGATCGCCTGCATGATCGCCTCGTGCTCGCGAACGGTATCGGCGATCCGGTTCGGCATTCGCGTCACCCGGCGGCGATAGGCGGCGACCTGATTGCGCAGCTTGCGGGTCTGATCGGCGAGGAAGGCGTTGCGCGAGGCCTCGTAGATCGCTTCGTGGAATTCCTGATTGATGTCGTAGAACACGTCGATGTCGCCGGTTTCGCCTGTCGCGACAAGTCGCTGGTGAATCTCACCAATTTCCGCACCCCAGGCCTGGGAGACGCGTCTTGCGGCCAGCCGCGCGCAGAGCCCCTCAAGCTCTGCCATGACCTGAAACATCTCTATCAGCGCCTGCGCCTTGATGCTGCGGACCGTCGCCCCCTGCCGGCCGCGCAGCTCGACCAGATTGTTCGCCGCCATCAGGCGGAACGCCTCCCGCACCGGCGTGCGGGAGACGCCGAAGCGCTGCGCGATCTCCTGCTCGTCGAGCCGGCTACCCGGCTCCAGACGGCCGGCTGCGATCGCGCCCTCGAGCCTCTGGCGCAGGCTTTCCGCGAGCGTCATGCCGGAGGTCGCGGTGAGGGTTTCATGCCCATTTTTGACGCGCTTGCCTGCGCCATGTGCACCAATACCCGCCATCATGTTTCTCCAATCTCAATATACGTATACATATTGGCGCTCCTATCCCCACGAAATGACCGGTTTTCTCCCGGAGATGCGGGTGCCGCCGAGATATTCGGCCGTCGTTCTCGCAAGTCTTATGCCTGATTTGCGCGAAAATCGCACTGGCACACGAGTTGCTAAGAGATTTCGACGCGGTCCTGCTTCCGTATGCGAATGACCGCCGCAATTATACAAGGATACCCCGGTGCAGGCTGCCCGCCTCCCCCATCCCGGCCCGGCCCCCGAAGCCCCGCAGGCTCAGCCCAAGCCTGAGCCGCTGCTTGAACTTCGCGCGATCAACAAGACATTCGGTGCTGTCGCGGCCCTGTCGGGACTTCAGGCGAACATCGCCCCCGGCGAGTTCGTCACCGTCGTCGGCCCCAGCGGCTGCGGCAAGAGCACCCTCTTCAACATCGTCGCAGGCCTGGAAGAGCCGGATGCCGGCGGCATCCTGCGCTTCGAAGCCAAGAGCTGCCATGCCGCCGACTTGCTCGGCCGCGTCTCCTTCATGCCGCAGCGCGATTTGCTGTTTCCCTGGCGCAACGTGGTGGACAATGCCATCCTCGCGCTCGAGGTCGAGGGGATGCCGCGCGATCAGGCGCGCGCCAAGGCGCTGAAAATGCTGCCCGAGTTCGGCCTCGCCGGCTTCGAGAAGCAATATCCCAATCAATTGTCGGGCGGCATGCGCCAGCGCGTTGCGCTGATGCGCACCTTCCTGTTCGAGCGCGACCTGATGCTGCTGGACGAGCCGTTCGGCGCGCTCGATGCGCTGACGCGCGCGATGATGCAGCGCTGGCTGCTCGACGTCTGGCAGAAATACCGCCGCACGATTCTTTTCATCACCCATGATGTCGACGAGGCGATCTTCCTCGGCGACCGCGTGCTGGTGATGACTGCGCGTCCAGGCTCGGTGAAGCTCGAACAGGTCGTTGACCTCCCCCGCCCGCGCCGCCCCGAGATCGTCACGTCCCCCGAATTCATCCGCCTCAAGCGCACGCTGCTCGATGCGATCGAGGAGGAAAGCATGAAATCGTTCCAGTCCTCCATCGCGCAGGAGAAGTCGCAGTGAACGCGATGTCAGCGAGAGAAGCGCACGGGATCGATCCGGCCGAGTGGGACGCCCGCGTCAAGCTCGCCGCCTGCTATCGCATGGTCGCCAAGCTCGGGATGGACGACCTGATCTATAATCACATCTCCATGCGCGTGCCCGGCCACGAGGATCAGTTCCTGATCAACCCCTACGGGCTGCTGTTCGACGAGATCACCGCGTCGAGCCTCGTCAAGATCGACACCAAGGGAAACAAGCTCGACGACACACCGCATGCGGTCAACGTCGCGGCCTTCGTCATCCATGCCGCGATCCACACCTCGAACCACGACGCGGCCTGCGTGCTGCACACCCACTCCGACGCGAGCGTTGCGGTCTCCGGGCAGGAGAAGGGCCTGCTGCCGCTCAGCCAGTTCGCGATGCGCTTCTACGAGCGCCAGGCCTTCCACGACTACGAAGGCGTCGCTATCGATCTCGACGAGCAGACGCGCCTGGTGCGCGATCTCGGCCCGCACAAGGTGATGCTGATGCGCAACCACGGCATCCTCACCGTCGGTCGGACGCCGGGCGAGGCCTTCATGCTGCTCTACTATTTCGAGCGCGCCGCGCGGATTCAGCTTCAGATGCAGGCGGCGGCCGCAGCCGGCGCCACGCTGGTGATGCCGCCGCACGAGGTCTGCGAGAAGGCCGCGCGCCAGTTCTGGGAATTGCAGGGCGACATTCTGGTCCCCGGCGAACGCGAATGGCCCGCCTTGATGCGCCAGCTCGATCGCACCGATCCGTCTTACCGCAATTGATTTTCACCGCCTGGAGTATGACCATGTTGAGCCGACGCCACGCCTTCTCCGTCCTCTCCGCCATCGCACTGGCGACCGGCTCGCTCGTCACGGCTGCGCCGGCAGCCGAGCCGCAGAAGGCGAGCCTGCGCCTGAAATGGCTGCCGCAGGCCCAGTTCGCCGGCTTCTACGTCGCCGCCGCCAAGGGCTACTACAAGGCCGAGAGTATCGACCTCACCATCAATCCCGGCGGGCCCAACCTGCTCACCGAGAACCTGGTCGCCACCGGCGCCGACACGTTCGGCCTGTCCGGCGGCACCGATAGCGTGTTCGCCGCCCGAGACAAGGGACTCCCAATCGTCTGCATCGGCGTGTCGCACCAGATCACGCCCTTCATCTTCGTCACCCGCAAAGATGGACCTGTGAAGACGATCCAGGATTTTAAAGGCAAGACCGTCACCACCTGGTTCACCGGTGCTAACCACGTGCTCAACGGCATGCTGGCCAAGGAAGGCATCAAGCCGGATGAACTCAAGATCCAGCCGCAGCAGGTCTCTGTCACTCCGTTCGTCGACGGTAGCGTCGATGTCGTCACGGCGACCTATTATAACGAGTTCTACACCATCCAGTCGCGCATGCCGAAGGACAGTCTGAAGACGTTCGTTGCCGAAGATTACGGCATCACCTTCCCGCGCGACACGCTGATCGTGGCCGAAGCGACCGCCAAGGAGAAGCCGGAGCTGGTCAAGGCATTTCTGCGCGCGTCGCTGAAGGGCTGGAAGGACGCCTTCTCCGATCCCAAGGGCGCCGTCGACACCGTGATGGCCGCAGCCCCGACGCTCGATCGGGCGCAGCAGGAGTTCATGCTCACCGAGGTGAAGCGCCTGATGACGTCAGGCGCGGCGGCAAAGAACGGCCTGTTCTGGATCGATGCCGACGCGGTCAAGACCGCTCACGACTTCTTCCTGAAGTATGGCGTGATCTCCAAGCCGCTGGATCTTGCCGCCGCCTATGACGCAAGCTTCATCCAGAGCGTCCCTGCGGCGGACCGGCTGCCGTGAGCAGCCCTGCCGCGACATCGCTCGGTGAGGCCGCCGCCGCGACGCGGTCGATCACGATGCCGGATTCGCTGCGCAAGCTGATTCGGCTCCTGCTCGGCCTCGCCATTGCGGCAGTAGTCTGGGAAGGTGCGGTGCTGCTGTTCGGTATCCGTCCCTACTATCTGCCGCGCCTCAGCACGATCCTGATGGCGATCGCGGCAACGCCTCGGGCCTATGTCGACGGTTTCCTCCGCACGCTCGCCGAGACGCTGATTGGCTTTGCGTCCGGCGGCGCCTTCGGCGTGCTCATGGGCATCGTGTTCTTCCGCGTCCGCGCGCTGCGCGAAATGATCTTTCCGATCTTCGTGGTGTCGCAGACCATTCCGGTCATCGCTTTCGGTGCGCTGGTGGTGCTGTGGTTCGGCAACACGCTGCTCGCCAAGGCGATCATCGCGTTCTATCTGACCTTCTTTCCGGTGACGGTGAACACGCTGCTGGGCCTCGATACGGTCGATCCCAAGCAGGTCGCGCTGATGCGCAGCTTCGGCGCCTCCAATCGCCAGCTCCTGCTGCGCCTTCAGCTTCCGACGGCAATGCCGCAGATCTTCGTGGCGCTGCGGCTCGCAGCATCATTGAGCCTCGTCGGCGCCATCGTCGGTGAATGGTTCGGCGACACCACCGGCCTCGGCGTGCTCTTGCTCCAGGCCATGTTCACTGAGAACGTCGTCGCGATCTGGGGCGCTCTGCTCGCCGCGGCCCTGCTCGGCACGGGCTTCTATGCGGTGGTCGCCGCGGTGGAGCGGCGGCTGGTGTTCTGGAGCGCCGAGCAATGAGCCGCGCGCTCGCCTCGCCTTCGCTCGCCGTCCAGCGCGGCATTCTCGGCGCCGTCATCCTGATCGCGTGCTGGGAAGGCATCGCGCGCGGACTGCATCTGCCGGCCTATGTTCTCCCCGCGGTCAGCGACATCTTGGTGGGTCTCTGGTCCAAGCGCGCGATACTCATTGACGCCGCCGGCTACACGCTGCTCGAAGCACTGGCGGGATACGGCCTCGGCTGCCTGATCGGCATCGGCCTCGCCGTCGCCATCGCGCTGGCGCCGGCGTTGCGCAGCGCGATCCTGCCGCTCGCGACCGCCATCAATTCGGTGCCTGTGGTCGGCTATTCGCCGTTGATCCTGCTCTGGTTCGGCATCGGCGTCAGCTCGAAGATCGTTATGGTGGCGATGGCGGTGAGCTTCACCATCCTGCTGTCGATGCTGGCCGGGCTCGACCGCGTCGATCGCCGCGCCGTCGACCTGATGAAGAGTTTTGGCGCGAGCCGCCTCAGCGTGCTGTGGCGATTGCGCCTGCCGACCGCTCTGCCGCTGCTGCTGGCGGGCATGCGCGTTTCCACCGTGCGCAGCGTGATCGTGGCGATCGTCACCGAGATGTTAGGGGCCCATGGTGGGCTCGGCTGGGTGATCTACCAGGCCGTGCTCCAGATCGACTTCGTCCAGGTCTGGTCCGCGATCTTCGTCGCCTCGGCGGCGAGCCTCGCCTTCTTCGGCCTGATCGGCTTTCTCGAGCAAAAAATCCTGTTCTGGACATGACGCCATGAAACGACAGATGCATCTCGGATTGTTCATCCTCGGCACCGGCAGCCACGTCGCGGGTTGGCGCTATCCCGGTGCAGTCGACAGTTTTCAGGACTTTGCGGCGATCCAGGAGATCGGCCGCACCGCCGAGCGCGGCAAGTTCGACCTGATCTTCATGGGCGACAATCTCTACGCCGATGCCGCCGCCCATCCCTCCTACGCGCTGCGGCTGGAACCGCTGACGATGCTGGCCGCGCTTTCGACTTCGACCAGCCATATCGGCCTTGGCGCGACCGTCTCCACCACCTACAGCGATCCGTTCTCGGTCGCACGCGTGTTCGCTTCGCTCGATCACATCTCCAATGGCCGAGCTGCGTGGAACGCGGTGACGACGGCGAATCCGGCAACGGCGGCGAATTTCGGCACGAGGCATCCCGACCACGCCAGCCGCTACGAGATGGCGGGCGAATTCCTCGATGTGGTCAAGGGCCTGTGGGATGGCTGGGCGGATGATGCCATCGTCGCCGACCGCGGCAGCGGCCTTTACATCGATCCCGCAAAGCTGCGCCCGATCGACCATGACGGCACCTTCTTCAAGGTAAAGGGCCCGCTCAATATCGGCCGCAGCCCGCAAGGCCAACCCGTCGTGCTCCAGGCCGGCGGCTCCGAAGCCGGACAGGCGCTCGCCGCACGCACCGCCGATATCGTGTTCTCGGTGGTGCAGGATATTGACGAGGCCAAGGCCGGCTATACCTCGTTGAAGGCGCGCCTGCCGTCGTTCGGCCGCAAGGCCGAGGACGTCACCGTGCTGCCGGGCGTGATGCCCGTGGTCGGCCGCACCGACAAGGAGGCGCTCGAGAAGCTTAACGTGCTCCAGAACTTTGTCAGCGGCAGCAACGCGCTCGCGATCCTGTCTGACCGCTTCGGCCGGGACATGTCGGCCTACGATCTCGACGGGCCGATCCCCGACATCGCGCCCTCGGATAGCTATCACAGTTTCGCCAGCGTCATGCTCGCCAAAGGGCGCCGCGAGAACATGACGCTGCGCGATCTCTACAATCTCACCGCCGCCGCCCGCGGGCATTGGGTGCTGTGCGGCTCGGCCGAGCGCATCGCCGACACGCTCCAGCTCTGGTTCGAGGAGCATGCCGCCGACGGCTTCAACGTGATGCCGCCCTATTTCCACGAAGGCTTCGAGGATTTCGTCCGGCTCGTCGTGCCGATCCTGCAGGAGCGCGGGCTGTTCCGTGCGGACTATGAGGGCACGACATTGCGCGATCATCTCGGCCTTGCACGGCCGGCGAATCCGTTCTTCGCGGCTTAGAGCACGCCGACGACGCGCAGTGCCTGCTCGAGCGCCTTTAGCTCGCCCGGTGTCGCCGCCGGCTGCGGCGGCCGCGCCGCATCGCACGACAGACGGCCGAGCCGCTTCAGGCAGGCCTTGAGCCGCACGGTCGCCCGTCCTCCCGGCGCATCCCGATAGATCGCGACAGCCAGCGGATAGAGCTTCTCATGTGCGGCGCGCGCCCGCTCCCAATCGCCGGCCTCCGCCGCATTCCAGAGGCCAACGATAAGTTCCGGGACGACGCAGGCAAGGCTGACCTGGCTGCCGGCCGAGCCGACGAGATAGCTGGTCAGCAGGTGCTCGTCGCCGGAGCCGAGCACGACGAAGTCCTGTCGCAGTTTCCGGATCAGCCTGAGATTCTGTTCGTAGGCCGCAACCTCCCAGCTGCCTTCCTTCACCGCAACGAAGCGCGGATCGGCAACGAGCCGCGTAAGCAGCGGCGGCGCGTAGGCCATCGCACCCGCGCCGACGGGCGCGGCGTAGAGCATCAGCGGAGCGGTCGTCGCATCACGGATGCGGCTATGATGCTCGATCACGCAGTCATCGGCGTGGCCGAGCGCCCAGCTGTTGGGCGGAAATACCAGCAGCCCGTCCGCGCCGGCCTGTTCCAGTGCAGCCGCCTCGCGCGCCGCTTCCAGGCTCGATTCATGATTGACCCCGGAGACGATCAGGCAGTCCTTCGGCGCGTGCTGGCGCGCCAGCTCCACCACGCGCCGCTTCTCGGCCAGGGACAGCACAAAATTCTCGCCGGCGTGGCCGTTGACGAGGAGCCCATTAATGCCGAGTGTGGACGAAACCGACGCGAGATGGTTTGCGAGCTGCGCCTCATCGATCTCGAAATCGGGCGTCATCGGCACGATGGTGGCGGCGTGAATGCCGCGCAGGCGGTCGCTGAATGTCCGCATCTTGGCCGATCAGTGAATGATCTGGTCGAGGAACGTCCGCGCCCGCTCGGACTTCGGATGCTTGAAGAATTCCTTCGGCGCGGCCTGTTCGACCACCTTGCCCTCGTTCATGAACACGATTCGGTCAGCGACCTCGCGGGCAAAGCCCATCTCGTGGGTCACGCACAGCATGGTCATGCCCTCTTCCGCGAGCTTCTTCATGGTCTCCAGCACTTCCTTGACCATCTCGGGGTCGAGCGCCGAGGTCGGCTCGTCGAACAGCATGATCTTGGGACGCATGCACAGCGCCCGCGCGATCGCGACGCGCTGCTGCTGGCCACCTGAGAGCTGCCCGGGGAATTTCTCGGCCTGATCGGGAATCCGGACTTTTGTCAGGAAATGCATGGCGAGGTCCTTGGCCTCCGCCTCGCTCATGCCGTTCGCGGTCATCGGCGCCAGGGTGCAGTTCTCCAGCACCGTCATGTGCGGAAACAGATTGAAACTCTGGAACACCATGCCGGTGTCGCGCCTCACCGCATCGATGTTCTTGCGCTGATGGTCGAGCTCGACGCCGTTGACGTAGATCAGGCCTTCGTCGTGCTTCTCGATGTGGTTGATGCAGCGGATGAGCGTCGACTTGCCCGAGCCGGAAGGACCGCAGACCACGATCTTCTCGCCCTTGGCGACCTTGAGATCGATCTGGTCGAGCGCGGTGAAATCGCCATAATGCTTGTAGACGGCCTCCATGCGAACCGCAGGCACCTCGCGAAGCTGCGGCTCCACTGTTGCACCTTCCGTCGTCGTCATCGATATCTCGCTCATGCGCGGGCCTCCACACTCGCCTGCGCAACCGGCGCACTCGTTCTGACCCGCCTGGTTTTTGCGGCACTCGATCGACCGAAATGCTTTTCCAGCCGGCGTTGCACCGCATCCCAGACCGAGGTGAGGATCAGGTAATATGCCGTTGCCGCCGCATAGACCTCGAGGATCTGGAAATGCTCCTGCATCAGCATGTCGCTGCGGCGCATCAGCTCCTCGACCGAGATCACGGAGGCCAGCGAGGTCGCCTTCAAGAGCGAGTTGATGGAGTTGCCGAGCGGCGGGATCATCAGGCGGAACGCCTGCGGCAGGGTCACGCGACGGAACGTGACCCAGGGCGACAGGCTGAGCGCCCAGGCGGCTTCGCGCTGCCCCGCCGACACCGCCATGAAGCCGCTGCGTACGATCTCGGCGAGATAGGCCGCTTCGTTGAGGATCAGGCCGATGAGCGCGCAGGTGATCACACTGAACTTGATGCCAAGCTGCGGCAAGCCGCTGTAGATCACCACGAGCTGGATCAGAAGCGGCGTGCCGCGGAAGAACCAGATGTAGAAGCGCGCCGCGCCTGCGAGCACCGGATTGGACGACATGCGCAGCAACGCGATGCCCATGCCGAGGATCAATCCGCCGACGACCGCCGCCACCGTCAAGCCGATGGTGACGAGCACTCCCTTCATCAGGAAGTAGTTGAAGAAGTAGCTGACGGCGGCTGTCGGACTGAAATGGCTCATCGGCTCGTCTCCGTAAGTATCAGGCCGGACCGGGGCCGGCGATCGCGAGCGGCTGATCAGCCGGCATGGCGGTCAGGCCGAACTTGTCGAACAGCGCCTTATAAAAGCCGTCGGCGCGCATTGCGTTCAGCACCTTGACGACGGTATCGGCGACTGTCTTGTTGCGGAAACCAAGCGTGGTCCTGGCCGTGCCGAGCCCGCTCAGGACTTCCTTCACGCGGCCACGGCCGACCAGATCGCGCGCCACGCTGTCGACCAGCAGCGCATTGTCAACCTGGCCCGCGAGCAGCGCGCTGACGACGTTGGTCGCGGTGGGGAACGTCCGCATTTCGACGGCGGCTCCGCCTTTCGCAACGCTGGCCTCGCTGAGCTTCTTGAGCCAGTTCATCTGGTAGCTGCTGACCTCGACGGCGGAAGATTTTCCAAACAGATCGCTTTCGGTAGCAATTCTTGTGCCGCTATCGGGGGCCACCACGACCGAGATCGCCTGAATGGCATACGGCACCATGTACATCAGCTTCGAGCGTTCCTCGGTCCAGAACATGCCGGTGTTGACGCCGTCAATTCGCGCTGCGCCCAAGGCAGGAATCATGGCCGGAAAATCCATCCGGACGAGTTCGACCGGAAGGCACAGCCGCTTGCCGAGCTCGGCGGCGAGCTCGACGTTGAGGCCCTGCAACTGGCCGTCCTTGTCGACGAATTGCTGCGGCGGATTGGTCGGGTTGATGGAGAGCTGCAATTTGCCGGGCGCAATCAGATTGTCGTCGGTGATTGCGGGCGTGCAGGCGGCATGCACCGCCGTGGACGCGAAAACGAATGCGGCGGCCGCACTCAAGCGAAACAGTGTCGAGACCATGGATACCTCCAGTAAGACGCCGATGACCGATGCAATTCCTCGCCCGGGATTCCCCCTCGGTGTTTCTTGGATGCGGCTGGCCGGATCTCTCGACACGGCAGGCAGCATCGTCCTTGATCCGCTCAAGCCGGTCCCGACATCGGCCTGAGCTGGATGCGCATGAAATTCTTCACCAGGGATTCGAACGGACCAAAGCCCTTCACCTTCAGGAACTCCGGCGTCTCGAATGCCCATCGCCCCGCGACTTCGTACATCGCGGCGTATTTCGGCCCATCGCCGATCGAGATGAAACGCTTGGCCGAGAGCCAGCCGGGACAGGCGAGCAGATCAGGAAAATGCGTCTGCTCGTACCAGGCGTTGAACGCAGCCTCGTGCTCGGGATCGATGTCGACCCGCACGATATGGATGAAGGCTTCGTCCGGCATCTACTCGTTCCTCATGCCAGACGGATGTCGCCGGCCGTGCGCGCTGCGCCGACTGTCGTTGCGATGGCATCGCACAACGCGGGCAGAACCGGCAGCAGCGGCGGCCGCGGATCGGCGTTGCGGATCAGGCCGAGCGCTTTCAGCCCGACCTTCATGCGGGTGTGCATGTCCATGATCGGCGCCGGCCCGTAGATGGCGCGGACGATCGGATAGAGCCGCTCGTTGACGGCGCGCATCGCCTTGAGGTCGTCGGCGAGCGCGGCCTGCCACAGCGCTGCGAACAGATGCGGCGCAAGGCTGACGAGACCGGACAGAATGCCGTCGCCGCCGACGGCGAGCTGCGGCAGGAACCAGTTGAAATTTGACGGCAGGATCGCCACGGAGGGATCAGCCTGCTTCACCGCCCGTCGGTTCTCGTCATAGGCCAGCATGGTATCGCTGCCCTCCTTGATGGCGATGACGCTGTCAATCGCTGCAATCTTCGCCAGCGTCTCCGGCGAATAGCCGAAGCCGGACGCGAGCGGATACTGGAAGACGGATACGGGAATGCCGATGGCGGAGCTCACCGCCTGCACGAATGCCACCGGCGCACGCGACGTCGCCGAGGCTCCGCCGCCGAGCGGCGCGGGCGGGAACAGAACGGCGCAATCGGCGCCGGCAGCTTCCGCGAGCTGCGCCTGATGAATCGCTTCCGCCGTGGAATGCGCGATGATGCCGGCCAATAGCGGCTTGCCGCCGATCTGCCGGCGCGTCCGCTCGATCACGGCCTGACGTTCCTCGTCCGAGAGCGACCCACCCTCGCCGGCGTGGCCATTGACGAACACCGCCGCGATTCCATCCGGGCACGCGCAATAGTCCAGCACGCGGGCGTATCCGTCCCAGTCGATCGAGCTGTCGTCCCTGAAGGGCAGCACGGTCGCGACCGTGACGCCGCGCAAATCCGGTTTCTTCATCGGCTTGCTCATGACGGTTTACGCCGCGGAAATTTCAGGCTCGCGCGCGCCTTCAGCACTTCGAGGCCGCCTTCGTTGCGCGCGCTCGCTTCCCAGATGATGGTGCGGGTTTCGTCGTGCTGCTCAGCGATCCAGACGTCGATGGTGAGCGTGTCGCCGTAAAACACGGGACCGGTGAACCAGAAGCGGTCCTCCACCGATATGCCGATGGTGCCGACCAGCTCAGAGGTGAGGATGCTGGTGCAGAGGCCCGCAACCATGATCCCCGGCGCCAGCCTGCGGCCAAAGCGCGTCGCGCCGGCATAGACCTCGTCGACATGAACAGGGCCGAAATCGCCGGTCGCGGCGATGTAGAGCGCGCCATCGGCTTCGGTGATGGTCTTGCTCAGGCTGACCCTGTCATTCACCTTGAGATCGTCGAAGGATCTTGGTTCGTACATGGCTCAGGCCTTGGCAAAGGGAACCAGCGTCGCGGTGCCGTCCACCACGGTCGTGCCGGATGGCGACAGCGTGCAGGTGACCCGGCAGGTCGCATCGTCGCCCTCAACGGAGACGATCTCGGCCCGCGCTTCGACGGACTCGCCGACGATCACGGGCGCCGCAAAATTCAGCACGATGCTGCCGATCCGCCGCGTCGGCCCCCCGAGCTGGCTGAGACAGGTGGTGGCGAGACCGCCGACGGCAAGCTCGAACGCGACCATGTTGGAGGCGCCCGCCTTCTTGGCGCGGACGGCGTCGACATAGAGGCCGCCGAGATTGCCGCTGATGCCGGTGAACATCGCCTGCTCGGCGACCGTCATGGTCTTGCGGAAGGCGAAGGCAGCGCCGGGCTTGAGAGGTGCGTGCGACATGAGACGTTCCCTAGAGCTGCAAGCCGTTCTTGATGGTGCTGCGCGCGACCAGCATGCGGTGAATTTCGGAGGTACCGTCATAGATCCGGGTGACGCGGGCGTCGCGGTACATGCGCTCCAGCGGCAGGTCCTTGCTGAACCCCATGCCGCCGAACACCTGGATGGCGCGATCGACCACCCGGCCCTGCATCTCGGAGGCCGCGACCTTGATCATCGAAACCTTGTCGCGCGCATCCTTGCCCTGATCGATATCCCAGGCGGCGTTCATCACCATCATCTTCACGCCGAAGATCTCGGTGGCGGAATCGGCGATCAGCTTCTGCACCATCTGGAAGTCGCCGATCAGCTGGCCGAACTGGCGCCGCTCGCCGGCATGCTTGCGCATCATCTCGAGCGCACGCTGCGCCATGCCGACCGCGCGGGCGCCGATATGGGCGAGCCGGATCTGCAGCACGCTCTGCATGATCAGCTTGAAGCCGCCCCCGACCTCGCCGAGCACGGCCGCCTTAGGAATGCGGCAGTCCTCAAAACTCAGCTCGGCATGGCCATAGCCGCGATGGCCCATCATCGGCTGCGTGCGCGCGACCTTGAAGCCGGGCGTGCCACGATCGACCAGGAACAGCGTGATGCCACCCCTCGCCCGCTTCTCCCTGTCGGTCAGCGCCATCAGGATCACATAGTCCGCGATGTCGCCGTCGCTGATGAAATGCTTGGTGCCGTTCAGCACCCACTGATCACCCTCAAGATGCGCCGTCGTGCTGATCGACGCCGCGTCGGAACCGGCGCCCGGCTCGGTGATCGCCATGGCGCAGATCTTGTCGCCTTTCACCGTGGGCAGCAAATAGCGTTCGACCTGATCGCCCTTGCAGGCCATCAGCATCGGATAGACCTGGCCGAACACGCGGCGGATCAGCGCATCCGAGGTCTTGCCAAATTCTTCCTCGACCAGGCAATGCTCGACGCAGGATAGCCCGCCACCACCGACATTTGCCGGCATATTCATGGCGTAAAGGCCGAGCTTCTGCGCCTTGGCCTTGGTGACCGCCAGCGCATCGGCCGGCACTTTTGCTGTTTGCTCGACGACGTCTTCGAGCGGCTGCACCTCCGTTTCAACGAAACGGCGGACGGTGTCGACCAGGAGGCGCGTCTCCTCAGGGAGCGAAAAATCGATCATCGCGCTACTCCCACCGCCTTGCCGGCGACCATCGCGTCGATCTCCGCGGCGCCGTAGCCGATCTCGCCGAGCACCTCGCGCGTCTGCGCACCGAGCCGCTGCGGCACCAGCCGCACCTCCGGCGTCCGGCCGTCATAGCGCGCGGGATGGGCGACCATGCGGATCGGCGCGCCGCCTGCGCTCTCGGCGCTCTTGAACACGCCGAGGTGCTTGAGCTGGGGATCGGATTCGAGGTCGCGATAATCCTGCACCGGTGCGTGCCAGACACGCGCCGATTCCAGCGCGGGCAGCCAATCGGCTGTCGACTTCTGCTTCAGACGCGCCGCGACGATCCGCGTGATCTCCTCGCGCTTCGAGAAACTGTCACCCTCCTCGAACTGCTTCAATTCCTCATTGTCGAGCGCGACCGCCAGCGCCTTGGGCGCTGCCATGGAGATCGCCATATGACCGTCCGCCGTGGCGTGAACGCCGTAAGGCCCGGGACTGAACCAAGCCGCGATGCCGGCCGGACCGCGCGACGTCGGCGACGGCGCGCCGTTCAGCCATGCGGTCAGCGGCTCGACCTGGAGATCGAGCGCGGCCTGGTAGAGGTTGACCTCGACGAGCTGCCCCTTGCCTGTCTTGGTTCTTGCAAACAACGCCGCGAGGATGCTCATGGCATAGAGTGAGGCGGCGTGCTGATCGACGATGACAGCGCCGACCGCCGTCGGCTCGCCGTCCGCCCGCCCCGTCCGCATCGCAAGACCCGACATCGCCTGGAGCAGAAGATCCTGGCCGGGGCGATCCCTGTACGGCCCCTCCGATCCGAAGCCGGTTGCGACCGCGTAGATCAGGCCGGGGTTGATCGCCTTGAGCGTGTCGTAGCTGAGACCGAGCTTGGCCATCGTGCCCGGCCGAAAGTTCTCCATCACGACGTCGGCGGTCGCGACCAGCTTCTTCACCGCGGCAATGCCGTCGGGATGCTTGAGATCGACGGCGAGGCTGCGCTTGTTACGCCCGGTCGCCAGATGATTAACGCTGTCGCCTGCGACGAAATGATTGGCGACCGCCCAGTTGCGCTGAAATGCGCCCTCGATCGGCTCGACCGCGATGACGTCGGCGCCGAGATCGGCGAGCGTCTGCGCGGCCAGCGGTCCCGCGAGATAGTGATTGAAGCTGAGGATCTTGACGCCGTCGAGCAGGTTCATCCGTTCACACCTCGGTTCAAGCAGCCGCGATTGGCGCGTCGCGCCAGGCGAGATCGAACGTCTTGACCAGCACGCGCGCAGCCGCATCCTGCACAGCCGGCAGCGGCAGGCGTGGCGGGCGCGGATGGCCGGCTGCAAAACCCATATGACTGAGCAGCGCCTTGGTGCCGGCGACATAGGCCTGGCCGCCGACGAATTCGATCACCGGCAGGTATTTCAGATAAAGCTCGCGCGCTTCCCTGATCGCGCCGTGGTCGGCGACGAGGCTGAAGATGCGGGCCATCTCCGCCGGGACCACGTTGGAGGCAACGGCCACCCAGCCCTGCGCGCCCTCGACGAAGGATTCAAAGCCGAGGATGCCGCCGAACACCGTCATCCTGTCGCCGCAGAGACGGATGATGTCGCGCACGCGCGTCACCTCCAGCGTCGACTCCTTGATATAGAGGCAGTTGTCGATCTCGGCGATGCGCGCCACCAGCGGCGGCTTGAGATCGACATTGGCGGTCGCCGGATTGTTGTAGACCATGATCGGCAGCGCGATGGCGTCGGCCACCGTCTTGTAGTGATGGACGAGCTCGTCGTCGGTCGGCGTCGAATAGAACGGCGGGATGATCATCACACCGTCAGCGCCCAGTTTTTCGGCACGGCGACTGAGGCGCACCACCTCGCGCGTGTCCTCCGCGCCGGTGCCGATCAGCACGGGGACGCGGCCCGCGGCCTGGCGAATGACAACCTCGGCAACCAGCGCTTTCTCGTCATCGTCCATGGACAGGAACTCACCGGTCGAGCCGAGCGGGATCAACCCGTGAATACCTTCCGCGATCTGCCAATCGACGAAGGCGCGCAAGGCCGCGACATCGACCTCGCCCGCAGCCGTGAACGGGGTGATCATGACGGTGTAGGTGCCGCGGAACGTCTTCATCAGGGAACCGTCGGATGCTCGGGTGGAATCAGGCGATGGGCGTCGCCTGCGGAATATCCGCACGACTTATGCAATCGTTTGCATAAATGGCTCTGCATTGGGCAACACCATCCATTTTTTGAGCTTGATAAGCGTGGAATTAGCTCATAGCGTTTCTGCAATCGTTTGCAGTCTATCGGCAGGTTTGATGAGCGTCACGCTCAAAGATGTGGCACAGGCGGCCCGCGTTTCAGTCAGCACTGTTTCCCGAGCGCTGACGGGAACCGGCCTGACCAGCGAACGTACGCAGCAGCGCCTGGTGCGCATCGCGCGCGAGCTCGGCTATCGACCGAACCCTATCGCGCGAGGTCTCAAGACCGGACAGTCGCGGCTCGTGGCGCTTCTCGTCCACAACCTCACCAACGCCTCGTTCCAGGTGATGGCCGAAGTGGTGCAGGCACGCCTGAAGGCGCTGGGTTATCAAATGCTCCTGTGCATCGGCGGCGACGATCCGCAGCAGGAGAGCGACACCCTCGCCACACTGGTCGACCACCGCATCGACGGGCTGATCGTGGTGCCCACGGGAAAGAACGGCTCGCAGCTCAAGACGCTCTCGAAAGACGTGCCTATCGTCTGCCTGGTGCGGCGCGATGACGCGACCGATCTCGAGACCGTGCTCGCCGACGATCCGCAAGGCGCTTATCTGGGCACGCGCCATTTGATCGAGCTCGGGCACAAGCGCATCGGGCTGATCGTGGGGCGCCAGGACACCACGTCCGGCCGCGAACGCTTGTCCGGCTATGTCCGCGCCCTGCGTGAGGCCGGCATCGCCAGGGACGACACCTTGATTCATGCCGGCCATTTCGAGCCCGAGACCGGCGCGACGTGCGCCCGCAAGCTGCTCGACCTCCCCCGGCCGCCGAGCGCGATCTTCGTCGCCAATCACGAGGCAACGCTCGGCGTGCTGCGCGTCACGGCGGAGCGGAACATCGCCATTCCCGACGATCTCTCGCTACTCTGTTATGAAGACATGCCGTGGTTCGAGTGGCACCGCCCGGCCATCAGCATCGTCGACAACGGCGCGCGGGACCTTGCCAATCTCGCCGTCGACCGGCTGCTGCACCGCATGGACGCCAAGGGCAACGGCAATGACGGCGTTCGCGAATATCGCGTCGGCGCCCGCCTGATCAAGCGCGACTCCTGCCGCCAGATCGACGCCCTGGCCCCCGCGAAATCCGCCAAGTCCAAATCGTCTTCATCCAAATCATCTGCGGCCAAGTCGTCAGCAGCGAAGTCCGCGAAGGTCTGATCGATGCCCTATGTCGAAGTGCTCGGCCCGCAAGTCCCGTCTGATCGCAAGGCCGCGCTGGCGCGGTCCGTGACCGACGGCCTGATGTCGGCGTTCGGCGTCACCGCTGATACGGTCACGCTCTATTTCCTGAACATTGCGGCCGATGACTACGCCCACGCCGGTACGTTCGGCGCTCAGGCCACCGGCCAACGCATCCTGCTCAAGGTCCATGCCTTCCGCCGCAGCGAGGCCGAGCGGCGCGCCGCCGCCATCGCGCTGACCCGCGCCGTATGCAGTGCCTATGGCGTGCCGGGCGACGATGTCGCGGTCTATTTCCTCGACCGCGACCGCAGCGAGGTCTCCCACGATTCCAAGCTCGCCAGCGACTGACGGGAGCACGCCATGGATCGCTTCTACAGCCAAGACCAGAAAGCCCTGCGCGACACCGCCCGCCGCTTCGCGGAAGCGGAGATCCTGCCGCGCGCGGCCGCGATCGATCGCGAGGACCGGTTCGACCGCACGCTCTACAAGGGCATGGCCGATCTCGGCCTGTTCGGCATCTGCCTGCGCGAAGGCGCCGGCGGCGCCGGGCTCGATGCGGTCGCGGCCTGCATTGCGATGGAGGAATTGGCGCGCTGCTCCGGCGCGGTCGCCAATGCCTTCGCTATCCCGGTCGAGGCCGTGCTGTTCTTCGACCATCACGGCACCGACGCGCACAAGGCGCTGATCCCCAAGATTCTCAGCGGCGACATCATTCCCGCTACCGCCGTCTCCGAGCCCGACCACGGCTCCGATGTCGCGGGCATCCGCACCAGCGCGGCGCGCGAGGGCAATGGCTGGCGGCTCAACGGCACAAAGGCCTGGGTGACGCTCGGCGGCGTCGCCGACCGCATCATGGTGTTCGCGCGCACCGGCGCAGATGCCGGCCATCGCGCCATCTCGTGTCTTCTGGTCGACGGCGCCCTGCCCGGCATCGCCCGCGGCAAGAACGAGGAGCTGCTCGGCATGCACGGCCTCGACGACTGCCAGATCACCTTCTCCGATGTGCGCCTGCCCTCGGACAGCGTGATGGGGCCGGAGAACCAGGCCTTCAAGATGGCCATGAGCAATTTCAACTTCAGCCGGCTGATGATGGCCTCGATGGCGCTCGGCATGGCGCAGGCCGCGTTCGAGGACGCCACCGCCTATGCCAAGGACCGCAAGCAGTTCGGCCAGGCCATCATCGGCTACCAGGCGGTGCAGTTCATGCTCGCGGACATGTCGACGGACATTGCGGCTGCGCGCCTCCTGATCCACCACGCCGCGCGCCTGCACGATGCCGGCGAGCCGATCGCCAAGGAAGCGGCGCAGGCAAAGCTGTTCACCACCGACATGGCGATGAAGCACGTCTCCAACGCGCTGCAGATCCACGGCGGCAACGGCTATTCGCGCGAGTATCGCATCGAGCGGATCTTCCGCGACGTCCGCCTCGCCCAGATCTACGAGGGCACCAACCAGATCCAGCGGCTGATCATCGCCCGCCAGGTCGAAAAGGAGGCCGCGTGAGGGCATGCTGAGCATCATCACGGCGAAAGAGGCCGCAGGCCTGATCCGCGACACCGATACGCTGATCGTCGGCGGCAATGGCGGCACGGGCGCAGCCGAAGCCATCCTCGATGCGCTGGAGCAGCGCTTCCTCGGCGGCCAGGGCCCGCACAATCTGACGCTGATCAACATCACCGGCGTCGGCGCCGTGACCGAGAAGGGCCTCTGCCATCTCGCCCATGAAGGCCTGATCGCGCGCGTGATCGGCGGCAACTTCGGGCTCCAGGTACCGTTCATGCGGCTCGTCCGCGACGAGCTGATCGACGCCTACAATTTCCCGCAAGGCGTGATGAGCCAGCTCTGCCGCGCCATGGCCGCGAAACATCCGGGCGTGCTCACCCACGTCGGTCTCAACACCTATATGGACCCGCGCCAGGATGGCGGGCGCATGAACAAGCGCACCACCGCGCCGCTGGTCGACCTGCTCGAGCTGCACGGCCAGTCCTGGCTGCTCTACCGCGTCCCCACCCCGCCCGATGTCGCCATCATCCGCGGCACCTCCGCAGATGAAGATGGTTACATCAGCATGGAGCACGAGGGCACGACGCGCGAGGATCTCTCGATCGCACAGGCCGTGCACAATGCCGGCGGCACCGTGATCTGCCAGGTCAAGCGCATCGTGAAGCGCGGCTCGATCCATCCGCAGATGGTGAAGATCCCGGGCTTCCTGATCGACCACGTCGTGCTCGAACCCGAGCAGATGCAGACCTACGGCACCGCCTACGATCCGGCGCGCTGCGGCGAGACGCGCGTGCCGGTAGCGATGATCATACCCGATCCACTCACCGAACGCCGAGTGATCGCCCGCCGCGCCGCCTTCGAATTGCGCCCGCGCGACGTCGTCAATCTCGGCGTCGGCATCTCCGCGATGATCCCGAATGTCGCGGCCGAGGAAGGCATCTCCGACCTGATCACCCTGACGGTGGAATCCGGCGTCGTGGGCGGCGTGCCAGGTCACGCCCGCGAGTTCGGCACCGCGATCAACCCGCGCGTCATCCTCGACCAGGCCTATCAGTTCGACTTCTACGACGGCGGCGGACTCTCCTGCGCCTTCCTCTCCTTCGCGGAGGTGGACGTAACAGGCAATGTCAACGTCACTCGCTTCGGCGAGCGACGCGACGGCTCCGGCGGCTTCATCGACATCACCCAGAATGCCAAGCGGCTGATCTTCAGCGGCACCATGACCGGCGGCAAGTTCGACATCGGTGTCGAGAATGGCCGCCTCGCGATCCGGCGCGACGGTGCCTTCCGCAAATTCGTCCCACAAGTCGGCCAGATCAGCTTCAGCGCTTCGCTTGCCGCACAGCGTGGCCAGCATGTCAGCTACGTCACCGAGCGCGCCGTGTTCGAGCTCGAGAACGGCCACGTGACGCTGACGGAGATCGCACCGGGCGTGCGGCTGGAGGAGGACATCCTCGCGAACATGGGCTTCAGGCCGCGCATCAGCCCTCAGCTGAAGGACATGGACCCGAGAATCTTCCGTTCCGGCCCGATGGGAATCGCGCAGAGCTTCAAGGCGCTGTCGGCGCGGCCACGGAAGGTTGCCTGAGGGATCAGCATGGACACGAGCGCCTCGATCAATCTCCATTACGAAGATATCGCGCTCGGTGCCGAGTTCGAGACCGCCGCGCACACCGTGACGGAAGCCGATATCGCGGCCTTCGCCGACGTCACGCGCGACCATCATCCGCTTCATGTCGATGGTGCCTACGCAAGGTCCCGCGGCTTCCCCGCCGTGATCGGCCACGGGCTGTACGGCCTGTCACTGATGGAAGGGCTGAAGTCGGAGCTGAAGCTATATGAAGAGACCTCGGTCGCCTCACTCGGCTGGGACGAGGTGAAATTCAAGGGGCCGATCGTCGCCGGCGATTCCTTGCGCGTCCGCTTCCGCTTCGTCGAGAAACGCCCGACCAAGAATCCCGGGCGCGGCATCGTCATCGAGACCCTCGACCTCCTCAACCAGCGCGACGAGGTGGTGACCGCGGCCCGCCACATCTCGCTGATCCTGACCCGGCAAGCCGACGCGACGGCGGCCACACGATGAGACAATGAAGAAGACTTCGGACCGGAGAACGGCTCCTCTGCCACCCACGATTTGATCGGAGTATTCAGATGCGATTTCCAAAAACCTTCTCCGCCATCGTCCTTCTGGTCGGCCTGACACAGGCCGCCGGTGCCCAGACCTGCACGCCGAAGGTGCCGGCGTCGAGCCTGATCGAGGCGCCGAAATGGCAGATGTCGATCAACCCGACGCTGCCGCCGCAGCAATTCGTCGACGACAAGGGTGAGTTGCAGGGCCTCAATGTCGAGCTCGCCCGCGAGATCGCCAAGCGCATCTGCGTCGAGCCGGTGTTCCTGCGCATGGACTTCCCGCCGATGATCCCGGCGCTGCGCTCGGGCCGGTTCGATGCCATCAACACCGGCCTGTTCTGGACCGAGGAGCGCTCGAAGATGCTCTACCTCGTGCCTTATGCGCAGCAGGCGATCAGCATTTACACCGACCCCTCCTCCAGCCTCAAGCTGGAGAAGTTCGAGGACCTCGCCGGCCGCGTCGTCGGCGTAGAATCGGCAACCTACACCGAGCGCAAGGCGCGCGAGTTCAACACCGCGATGGAGGCCAAGGGCCTCAAGCCGATCGAGCTGCGCACCTTCACCACCGTCACCGCCACCTCGGCGGCGCTGCGCGCCGGGCAGCTCGAGGCCGCGCTCAACATCAACGAGACCGCCAACTCGCTCGAGCAGAAGGGCATCGCAAAGATCTGGGTCCGCGACATCGCTGGCACAGACATTACGTTTGCCTTCCGCGACAAGCTGCTGGCCCAGGCCGTTGCCGACGCGATGACGGCGATCCGCGCCGACGGCACCTATGACAAGCTGTTCGACAAGTTCGGCATGACCAAGCTGAAGGCGACGACGTTTGCAATCCGTGGGGACGGGCCGACGAACTGATCGTACACCATGTCGCAGTCATACCATGAATGCTGTCGCATGGGGCTACGCGCGTGCAGCAGAGGCGAGCGAGAACGAGAAGTGAACTTCTTAGCAAATTTGATGACGTCGAAAGCCGGTGCGGTCCATAAGGCCCACCACGCGTTCAAATATGGTCTAAGCGACGCAAGGCTCGGCAGTCGCTCAAGCGGTATGCACGAGCAACTTCTTGGGCCGCGTAGTGAACATCGGCGAACCGCCGGATGAGAGCGCAAGGTTCAGAGGCCGCAGACGAATTCGATCGTAAAATCAGTCTGTTAATTCGTGCAATTGGATAGAACGAGATAGTCCCGGACGGGCCTGAATTATTCCCACTCGATTGTCAATTCGCGCCCCAAACCACTATGGATAACGGCGTTCTGAGGGGGTGCGTTTCGTCGATACCGTCGTCGATACCGTCAGCTTTTTGAGGAGCATTTTCACGGTCGTTGATGAGAGTACGGCGGCCAGCAAACCCCGCGAGTAGTCTTTTCAGAAACCAGACAAGACCGTCTTCGCAACGCTATCACGGCGAGCGCTCGCCGAGCCGAAGATGATGACCCGCGCGCGCTACGCTGCCCAGGCCTCTGACAATGCCTCGGCTTGTTTTAGCACCGTCTCAGTCGCCTCTTCCTGCTTGTCCGGTGGGTACTTGTAGCGGCGCAGCAGCGTCTTCACCATCACCCGAATCTTGGCGCGCACCGTTTCTCGCTTGGCCCAATCGACCGTTACCGACTTGCGTAGACTGAGCGTCAGTTCGACCGCGATCTTCTTGAGCGTGTCGTCGCCCAGGTCGCGCACGGCCGCCTCGTTGCTCGCCAGCGCATCGTAGAAGGACAACTCGTCGGCGTTCAGGCCCAGGTCCTCGCCCCGCCGGGCCGCCTCCTGGAACCGCTTGGCCATCGCGATCAGCTCTTCGATGACTTGCGCCGTCTCGACCGCGCGGTTGCGGTAGCGCGTCAGGCTCTGCTGGAGCAAGTCGGAGAACTTGGCGCTCTGCACGACGTTGGTCTTGAAGCGGGACCGGATTTCGCCCTTGAGCAATCGCTCCAGCAGTTCGACGGCCAGATTACGTTCCTTCATGTGGCGCACATCTTCGAGAAACTCGTCCGAGAGCACGCCGATATCCGGTCGCTTCAGGCCGGCGGCCGAGAAGATGTCGACCACCTCGTCGCTGACCACTGCGCGGCTGATGATCTGCCGGAGCGCGTGCTCCTTCTGCTCGTCCGTGAGTCGCTTGTCGGTGCCACCGTGCTTGGTCAGTGCAGCCTTCACCGCCTGCAGGAAGGCCAGTTCGTCGCGGTAGGCCAGCGCCGCGTCGAGCGTGCAGCACAAGGCGAAGGCCTTGCTCGCGGCCAACACGGCATCGGCGAAGCGCTTCTTACCGTCGTCCAGGCCCAACACGTGGTTGGCCACGGCCGGCAGCAACTGCCATGCCTTGCTGCGGAAATCGCTGTAGTCCAGTCCGTGCAGCATGCCGTGCAGCACATCCATCTGTTCCTGCAGCACGGCGAGCGCGTCGTGGGCATCGATGGTCGGCTTGCCGCGCCCGTGGGCCTGGGTGTAGTCGGCCAGCGCCGCTTTCAGTTCGTTGGCGATGCCGATGTAGTCCACCACCAGGCCGCCGGGCTTGTCCTTGAAGACGCGGTTCACCCGGGCTATTGCCTGCATCAGATTGTGGCCGCGCATCGGCTTGTCGACGTACATCGTGTGCAGACACGGCGCGTCGAAGCCGGTCAGCCACATATCCCGCACGATGACCAGCTTGAACGGGTCGGCCGGGTTCTTGAAGCGCGTCTCCAGGCGCTTGCGCACGTCCTTCGGGTAGATGTGCGGCTTCAGCAGCGCCTTGTCGGAGGCCGAGCCGGTCATCACCACCTTGATGGCGCCCTGCATCGGGTCGTCGCTGTGCCACTCGGGCCGCAGCGCCACGATGGCGTTGTAGAGGTGCGCACAGATGTCGCGGCTCATCGCAACGATCATCGCCTTGCCGTCCATCGCGGAAAGGCGGTTCTCGAAGTGGGCCACGATGTCGGCCGCCACCTTTTGGATGCGTGGCGGCGCACCCACCAATTGCTCCAGTGCAGCCCAGCGCCGCAGCTTGGCCACCTTGGCGGCGTCCCCCTCCTCCTCCTCGGTCAGTTCGTCGACTTCGCTGTCTAGCTGGGTGACGTCGGCCTCCTTGAGCTCCAGCTTGGCCAAGCGGCCTTCGTAGTAAATCGGCACGGTGGCGCCATCGCGCACCGCCTGCTCGATGTCGTAGATGTGGACGTAGTCGCCGAACACGGCGCGCGTATCGCGATCATCCAGCGACACCGGCGTGCCCGTGAAGGCAACGAAGGTGGCACCGGGCAAGGCGTCACGCAGGTACTGGGCGTACCCGTAGCGCACCGCTTTGGAGCCGGCGGCGGCTGGCGCTGTCGTGCCCTCGCCCTCACCTGCCGCCCCCTTCACGGCGCCGTTGGACACGGGCTCGCCGGAAAGGCGCGCCTCGAAACCGTACTGGCTACGGTGCGCCTCGTCGCAAATAACGACGATGTTGCGCCGATCAGAGAGCACGGGAAATGTGTCCTCGTCCTCGCCCGGCGTGAACTTCTGGATCGTGGTGAAGATGATGCCGCCGGAGGGCCGGTTGGCCAGCAGCCGGCGCAGCTCGGGTCGGGTGTCGGCGCGGGCGGGCGTCTCGCGCAGCATCTCGCTCGCAGCCGCAAACACGCCGAAAAGCTGGTTGTCCAGGTCGTTGCGGTCGGTTACTACCACCAGGGTCGGATTGCCCATGTCTGGGTGCACCATCAAGGCGCCAGCCAGGCAGGTCATCTCGATGCTCTTGCCCGCCCCCTGCGTATGCCAGACCACGCCGCCCTTGCGCGTGCCGCCCGGAGCCGACGCCTTGAGCACGCTTTGCACGACAGCACGCACCGCGTGGAATTGGTGATACCCGGCCACCTTCTTGACAAGCCGTCCGTCGTCCTCGAACAGCACGAAGTGGCGCAGGTACTCCAACAGCAACTCGCGTTGGCACAGGCCCAGCACCAGCGTCTCCAGCTCGCGCATCGCGCCCAGCGGGTCGGTGGCCACGCCGTCGATGGTGCGCCAGGCCATGAAGCGCTCGCGGTCGCTGGTGAGCGAGCCCATGCGCGCCTGGATGCCGTCGCTGATGACCTGCAGCGCGTTGGCGTTGAACAGGTCGGGGATGTCTTGCTGGTAGGCCTGCAACTGGTTCCAGGCCGCCCAGATGTCGGCCTCCTCGTCGCCGGGGTTCTTCAGCTCGACGACGACGAGCGGCAGCCCGTTGACAAACAGCACCACGTCAGGCCGCCGCGTGAGCTTCGGGCCCTGCACGCTGAACTGGTTGACTGCCAACCAGTCGTTGGCGGCCACATCGGTGAAGTCGACCAGGCGCACGCGGTCCCCGCGCGTCTCGCCATCCTTCTGGAATTCGACCGGCACGCCGTCGACCAGCCAGCGGTGCACCTGGCGATTGGCGTTGATCAGGCTGGGGATGTTTGGAGTGAGGACGCGGCGCAGCGCATCGTCGCGGGCACCAGCGGGGATCTGAGGGTTGAGACGAGCGATTGCGTCGGCGAGACGATGGCGCAGGATGACATCGCGGTAGCTGTCACGCTCGGTCCCTGGCGTCATGGCGTCGGGAGGGGAAATGCTGGGACCATGCGCAGTGGACCAGCCCAAGCCCGCCAGCCATTGGAGCATCGCCTGCTCGACATCATCCTCGCTGATGCCGCTCATTCAGCCGCCTCTTCGAGCTGGGCTTCGGCTTCAGGCAGGCGCAGCTTGCCGGAGATGAGGCGGGGGAGAAGCCTGTCGCGCAGGTCTGCCAAGTTCTTCGCCTGCTCGTCGTTGGCAGCAATGCGCAACTGCAGCGCTCGCAGCATCGGTTCCGCGCCCTGAGCGACTGATGAATCGGAGGGCAGCGCCAGGGGGAATTGCGCCAGCCGAGACAGGTCAATTCGTTGTCGCCCGCTGGTTCCGGTCATCGCTTGAATGGCGAACTGCCGGAACGGCTCATATCGGGCGAGCAGGTATGCGGCGTATTGCGGCAACACGGGTTTGGCCCGTAGAACGATGAATTCGGTTGAGCCCCAACCAATCTCATCATCATCGAGGAAATCGATGAACGCTGATTTGCCGTTCTCCAAACAGGGCGTGATTTTCGCGAGCAAGGCATCGCCATTTCGGAACTTGCAACCCGAACCAAAAGCACGGCGGTCGACATGCTTAATCGGCCGATGGCTGCTGGTCG
Organism: Bradyrhizobium sp. STM 3561; assembly: GCF_045571455.1. Classification (NCBI taxonomy): domain Bacteria; kingdom Pseudomonadati; phylum Pseudomonadota; class Alphaproteobacteria; order Hyphomicrobiales; family Nitrobacteraceae; genus Bradyrhizobium; species Bradyrhizobium sp. STM 3561. The sequence continues at coordinate 2,307,688 of NZ_CP120695.1, read as the reverse complement.
GTGCGTTCGCCATTTCTAGGTATGGCGCGTCGGCTCCCTTCGATAGCGAGCGCGACGGATTCAGCTCTACAGCCTCGGCAACGGTAGCGGCATGCCACCCCTTCGGAATCGGACCTAGCGCCGATTCCTCGAACTCGGCGGGAAACAGCGCCGCCACGGCGGCGTCCATGCCTTCCGGCTCGCGTCCTTCCGCTTTCGCCCGCACCGGATCGAAGTCGATGAACCAGCTCTTGAACAGGGCTTGGGCGATGGATTCGAGGGTGGCGTTGGTTTGGCGCAAAAGCTCGATGCGGTCATCCAGGGCCCCTAGCGTAGAGCCAATTTGAACCTGTTCGGCTAGGCGTGGCAGGTTGATCCGTAGGGTTCGCTGCTGCGTGAGACTGATGTATGGGAACGTGTCGGTCCCGCCTGCCATTGACCAAACTTGGTCCATAAAGGCAGGGCTTTGCATGAAGTAGTAGAGGTAGTTCCGATCTATCTGGTTGCTGTCCGTGACTCGCCAAACCGTTACACCTGGGTTCGCGACGAAGTTGGGCGCTCGTGGTCCAACCCGCGCGATACGACCGACTGTTGCTCGGTGAGTGAAGGCAATGTCCCCCGCCTTGCCCTTGCCTTTGCGAACTCGCCTTGTTGCGACATCGTTGATATGGTCGCAGCCGGAGAAGCGAACTACACCTCCAACCAAGTCATCGGGGCGAATGAAAGGAGTCCCAGTCTCGGCAAACTCGTGCGCAAGTGGCCGGTACTCGCCATGGTTGCCGTCCTCGACAAAGAGAGCGCCCCGCTGCACAAGTTCCGAGACTGAGAGGGTCGTAAACTCAAACGGCATAGCCCAGTGCTCCGAGCTTCTGTCTAATTACTGCGTCCAGCGCTATCCCATGCGACATCTGCTCGGCAAGCAGGGCCGTCAGCCGCTCCATCTTCTCGTTGAATGCCTCGTCGTTGTCGTCCGTCTCTTCGGCGCCCACATAGCGCCCTGGCGTCAGCACATGCCCATGCTCGGCAATTTCCGCCAGCTTCACCGCGCGGCAGAAGCCCGGTACGTCGGCGTAGGCCTCGTCTGAACCTTCCTCGCCATCCTGCCGCCAGCGGTGCACCGTACCGGCGATGCGGGCAACATCCTCGTCATCGAACACGCGGTTCACCCGCGTCTCCATGCGACCCAGCTTGCGCGCGTCGATGAACAGCACCTCGCCGCGCCGATCGCGGCCCTTCTTCCCACCCGGCACGGCCGCACCGCTCTTGTCCTTGGCCAAGAACCACAGGCACGCCGGGATCTGTGTGTTGAAGAAGAGCTGCGGCGGCAACGCCACCATCACGTCCACCACGTCGGCCTCAACCATGGCCTTGCGGATGGTGCCTTCGTTGTTCTGGTTGGAGCTCATGCTCCCGTTAGCCAGCACCACGCCGGCTTGGCCGCGCGGGCTCAGGTGGTGCAGGATGTGCTGCAGCCAGGCGTAGTTGGCATTGGCGGCCGGGGGCGTGCCATGGACCCAGCGCCGGTCATCAGCCAGCCGCTCGCCGCCCCAATCGCTGATGTTGAAAGGGGGATTGGCAAGCACGTAGTCGGCCCGCAGGTCGGAATGCTGGTCGCGGTGAAAGGTATCGGCAGGCTCCTTGCCCAAGTCCGCCGCGAAGCCGCGAATAGCGAGGTTCATCGCGACCAAGCGCCAGGTGGTCGGGTTCGCCTCTTGGCCATAGATGCTGATGTCGTCGGCCTTGCCGCCGTGCGCCTCGATGAACTTCTCGCTCTGCACGAACATGCCGCCGGATCCGCAGCAGGGGTCGTAGACGCGCCCCTGGTGCGGCGCCAGCACCTCGACCAGCACCTTGACTACCGACGCTGGCGTGTAGAACTGGCCGCCCTTCTTGCCCTCGGCGCTGGCGAACTGGCCGAGGAAGTATTCGTAGACCTCGCCGAGCAGGTCTTTCGCCCGGTGGCCCTCGCCGAAGCCGATGGTCGAAATGAGGTCGACCAGTTCGCCCAGGCGGCCCGGTTCGAGTTGCGTGCGGCCGAAGCGCTTGTCGAGAATTCCTTTCAGGCGCGGGTTGTCGGCCTCGATGGCTTCCAGCGCGGCGTCGATGCGCACGCCGATGTCGGCCTGCTTGGCCTGGGCGCGAATCGCTTCCCAGCGCGCCTCGGCTGGCACCCAGAACACGTTGGCCATGGTGTAGTAGTCCCGCTCCTCCAGCGCGTCCGCATGGTCGGCAGGATCTGGCAGATGGAGATCACTAGCCTTGTCGCGGAAGGCTTCCAGGAGTTGCGTGCGGCGCTCGTCGAAGGCGTCACTGATGTACTTGAGGAAGATGAGGCCCAGGACGATGTGTTTGTACTCGGCCGCGTCCATGCTGGAGCGCAGCTTGTCTGCCGCCGCCCAGAGGGCCTTCTTGAGGTCTTGATTCATCTAGGTAGACACCCCTGCCTGCGCCCAACAATGGGCCCCACAATGCCTTGATACCTGTAGCCGATCCAATAGACCACGAAAAATCGTTAAGCCTTAAGTTGCGTGTCCTCCCGAGCTTTGCGGCAAGCGAGCCTACGCCGCTTGGCTCGGGGCTTCTTGCGCCAGGCGGCATAGCCCACGTGCTGTTCTAGCTGGGGTTGGCCGCCGTTGTTAAGAAAATCCTGCTTTCGTCCTTAGGAGCGACTGGTTCGGCGCGCTATAAGGAGGCATTGGGGGCTGGGGGCAATGTTTTGAATCAAGTACTCACGAATAAGATCTGGCGCGAAGTTGCCAGGCGAGCCCGATCAGCACCGACGCGCAAGGCGGCTATCGCTTACGTGACGACAGACGAGATTGGTTTGCGCGCTGGGGACGTGCTAATCACCGACGCGTCCGAGCGGGCCGTTCGATCAGGACAGACCGACGCCAAGCTGCTTCGCAAGCTCCACGGCGAGGGCGTGATCATCTACAATCGCGAAGGCCTGCATTCCAAGGTCGCGCTGTTCGGAAAGCACGCGGTCGTAGGCTCCGCCAACATGTCGGCGTCGGGATTGATCGAGGCCTCCGTCATCACGGACAGCCCGGTCATTGCCTCCGGTGTCGCGGCCTTCATCGAGATGCTTTCGACGAAACATAGCAGGCTGAGCACGGCTCGTATCGCGGAGCTCTGCGCAATCAAGGTGATACGTGCGGGACGGCCAAAGGGTGCGAGAAAGAAAAATCCCGTTCGTCAGATTGGAAAGTCGACCTGGATCGTCAGCGTCAAGGAGCTGAAGAACGATCCGAGCGAGCGACAGCAGAAGCGCATTGACCGCAGGAACCATGAGCTCAATGAGCGTCTCGGGACGAACGAGGATTTCGGCTGGATCCAGTGGGGCAAGAAATCCCGCTTCGGACGCGAGTGTCGCGCTGGCGATACGCTGATCCAGATCTTCCAAAGGCTCGACCGCAAGCGTCCGTTGGTGACGCGGAGCGTGCGTGTACTGCTCAGAGACCCGGAGCCAGATCACGTCAGGTTTTATATCCAAGAACCGGCCGGCCGGTGCGATGAGGTGAGTTGGTCCAGGTTTCAGAGGATCATGAAGGAAGCCGATGTTCCGTGGGAGGTCACCCGCAAGAGCACGCGGAAACTTGATCCCGATATGGCCGAGATCATTGATCGCAAATGGACGAGGGTCCGGTAGAGGACCCACTGAGCGAGCCGATCAATTTCCGTTTTTCGCCCTACTCTCGGACCTTCCAGCGTATCCGCTTTCGCGCCGTCGTCGTAGGAATAGCTGACGTTAAACGGCCTGATCAAGCTCGCTCATTCATGGTACACGGCCTGGCGAGCGTAAAGCCACGCGCGCGCGAAAGCCAAACCGGACCGCCTGCTGCTCGTCGCGCAGCACCGCGACAAGCACCTCCTCCATATCCACCGTCCGATCAATCGCTCGGGTGTGCACGGTGCGGTCGGCGCGCTGGTAGGTGACCGATCGCGGGTCCAGGCGCGCCAGCTTGATCGGCGGCGTACCCTTCCCGTTCCGGCCCTTAATGAGCTCACGCTCGCGATTGAAGCATGACACGCATAGGTGGCCGTGGATCAGCCTCGAAGCGCCCCGATGGCACCGCCCACATGTCGTCGTGCCCCGCAGCGGATGGGTGTTCGCGCCGCGCTCGCCGGCATGCTCCGCTCCGATCTGGCAGCCCCGGCATTTCAGCCGCGAAATGTCGCGATCAATGTTCGCCCGCCGCCAGTTATCAGCACACGCATCGATTTCCAGAGTGGCCCGTAGCGGCCCGCAGGCGAAGTACAGCCGCCCGGGCAGTTCTGGCATGTCGAAGTAGATCGGCTCCACCGGCTCTCCTCAGTAGAAAACGCTCCAGGTGCCAGACAAGGTGATGTCGTCATCCTTGTTCAGGGGCGTCGATCGTGTCTTGCGTGCGTACAGTGCGCCGCCGGCAGTGAGTAGCCCGAATTCCGAGATCGCCATGCCGTTCGCCTCGCCGATCCCGAGGGAGAAGGCGAACTGCACCTGATTGGTGGCCGGATAGCTGACCGCATCGACGTTCTTGGCGTAGGCGCCAGTCAGCGACGTATTGGAGAAGACAGGCGCCGCTCCGTTTGTGCCGAAACCGATCTGCGTCACACTCTGGCCGGTAACGTCACCGCCCAGCAGCTTCGCATGCGCCTGCTGCGACCCGATCACGATCAAATTCGGCTCCTCGAACACCTCGACGAGTTCACCGCGACGGTAGATGCGGAGCGTGAAGAGGCCGCTTGGTGCTCGTTGCATCAATTTGCCACCCCCGACGGGCTGGGCTTCGCCACGCGCGTGGACACGACCGACAACGGCGCGATCGGCTTGCCGGACGGATCTTGCAGTTTCAATTCGTGCGTGAACGTGAATTCCTGCGGTGCCTGCTGAGCCATGCGCGACGCACCATCGGGCATCGGAGTGCTGTACATGCTGCGCGGCTGATAGGCTGGCGCATTACCCTCCTGCTTCGCCATCTCGCGGCCCAGTGCCTCGACAACAGCGGGATTGCGCATGTCCAGCTTGGCGTCGACGCCAACACCAAGCCGCTTGGCGACCGCTTTCGCATAGCTACTGGTATCGTTCTCGCTTGGAGGAGCCCAGCGCCCCACCACGCCGCCGACTGTATTCAGCCCGCGCTCCCCATAGGACCGGAGCAGTGCCTGCATGGCCGCAGTGCCCGTAGCCGCATCCGGGAAGACGGCGAATCCACTTCCGTCCTGGCCGATCGCGCCATATCGGCGCGCAAAATCGCCGTAGCGGATATTCCCCGGGTTTGTGGCGCGCCGTGTAGCGGCACCAGGGCTTGCGGCAGCCGTCGAGCCAGAGGACGCCCACGCCGGCAGCGAGGCGGTGTTGCTCCCGGTGCTGGACGTGGCAGGGGTTTCCCCGGCGTCGATCTCGCGCAGCGCTTTGTCGCGTTCCGCTTTGGCGGCGTTCATCTCGGCTTGAGCAGCCGTCATGGCAGCCTCTTGGCCGGGCAACGTGCGGCCGTACTCGTCCACGGACATCGAGGCCGAGGCCTGAGTCTTCTTCACGCGCGCGCTGTAGCGGTCATTCACCTCCTGCCGTTGCGCGTCGACGACCGCCTTGTGCATGTCGGCGGCCGTCATACGACCACGATCACCGAATGCGTACAGCAGCGTGTCGCGCATGGTGTTGAGCGGCCCGATCATCTTCGCGGCCGCGTCCTGCGTGGTCTTGTCGAGCTTGTTGATGCTCTCGCGGGTTTGCTCGCCCTCGGTGCGCTCCTGGCCGTACTTTGCGGTCAATTCGAGCAGCGCCTTGCGCAGCCCCTCGTCGCCGCCCTGACCGGCCTTGTCCAGGCGCGCAGCCTCGTCCGGTGAGAGTTGCCCCCACAGGGCCTTAGCCTGCGCGTTGAGCACGTCACGGCCGCCGGATGCGATCTGAGCGAGAGCGCTGATGCCGGTACCGGACATCTTGCTCAGATCGATGCCGTTAGCCGCCAGCGCGCGCTGCAGGCTACCCAGCTTCTCCGAGCCGATGCTATCCAGCGCCATCGATTGGCTAGTGTTGACGCCGAGCAGATTCGACATTGCGCTCAGTCGCAACATCGGATTCGCATAACTCAGGCGCAACGCCTTGAGCGTCATCTCGAGGTTCGTCTCGCCGGAGCCTGCCGCGCCAAGGACAGCCAGCCCATTCTGCGCAGCCCATTTGGCGTACAGGCTGCCGCTGCCGAACGCGCCCGCGCCGGAGCCGAAGGCGCCCTGCTCTTGCAGGATCTTGGACTGAATCGGGTTCAGGCCCAGTCGCCGGCCGAGCGCCATGTAGAGGAAGTTCTGCCCCGCCTCGCCAGCCGAGCCACCGTTCGCAATTGCCGAGTTCACGCGCGCGAGCAAATTGGCCGCCCCCTGCGGATCGAGCCCGGGCGTATGCGAGCCGACCAGCCCGGCGAGCATGCCCGCGTAGCCGGTCGAATTCGCAGCCGTCAGGCCGAGCCGAGTTTGCTGCGTGGTGTATGAAGCAATCGCCTGCAGCATCTCATCGGCCTTCGAGAACGCGCCGCTCTTGGCGATGGCCTCCCCGATGTCCAGGGCCAGCCGGCGGCTGCCCTCGGCGTCTCGCGTAACGCCGAACTGACGCATCTGTGCGAAGAAGGCGTTCGACTGGCCCGGGTCAATGCCGAACGAACGGCCAAACGCGCCACCGTTCAGAACTTCTTCTGCGAGGCTCTTGGCATTGTTCGATCCCGAAATCTTCGCAAACTCGGTGCCGAGCTTCCGCGCCTCTACATAGGTGATGTCGACTCCATCGCTCGCAGCGTGGAGGGAGCGTTGCAACGCTTCGAAGCTCACATTCACGTCGCCAAGTGTGCGCTTCAACGTGTCGTAACCGATGGAGTCGTTCTGAGCGTCTCCGACCTTCTCCTTGATGGCACCAACAGCTTTGCCGACCAGCGCCGCGCCGAGCATGCCGACAAAGCCGCCCACGCCAGCCATAACGCCGGCAGACATCCCAGCGGAGATGCCGCCGTTCAGTGCCTGCCCGACGGGACCGGCGGCATTGAGCCCGGCGCCCACGATGCGCCGACCGGCGCCTCCCCAGCCCCACGATGCGCCGGGGCTCGATGGAGAAGGCGGCGACGGAGGTGCGGGAGGGCGGCCGCCGGTGCTACCAGCGGCGGACTGCTGCATGCTCCCAGCCCAAGCGGTGCCGGCGGCAACCTTATTGAACAGCCCATACGCGCGAGCCGATGCGACTAATTTGTTCTGCGATAGGCTCAGCAGGTCAACGTCAGCAAAATGAGTGCTGCCCTGGCCCATGCGCTTCAGGTCGGCCGCCAGATTCGGCGACAGGCGCTTGATGCTTTCAAACGCGGCCTGCACCTTGCGGATGTCGTCGAGCGTGGCGCGGTCGATCGGATGGAACTTGACGCGGTTCGCTGCGGCGACGCTTTGCCCCAAGCGGTTCAGCCGCTCGGTCACCTTGGCAATCTGGGCGTCTACGTCGCCGGTGTCGATCTGCGCGTCGATGTTAATTTTCACGTCGTTGGACATAGTGCTTCTCAGTGGGTTTGCTCGCCCAGGACGCGCGCCAGCACGTCATGCGGGATCTGTGCGCCGATTTCTCGGGCGGCCTCAATTCGGTCGATATCGCCCATGCGCAGCCGGTAAGCGCGCTGTGCATCCGCGATGGCGAGCTCAAGCTTCGCTGCCGGAACGCGGTGCTCGCGGGACGTGGCTTGCGCGGCAATCTGCTGCTGTAGCGTGCACAGATCGCGGACGAGGAAGTCGAATGGCGTCATGGTCATCGCCTCAGCCCGCCATCTTTCGCAGCACGTGGCTCGGGAGAGCCCGACCATCACGATGCGCCTGCCGGACGGCCTGCACGTCGTCGGGGGTCAGCACCCCTCGTGCGGCAGCCTCCAGAACACGACGCAAGGCACGCTCATCCACCGGGCTATTTGGTTCATAGGTCGCTGCGGCATGTCGATGCGCTTGGGCCAGAAGTCCTGCGGCGCGCAACGACGCAGGCTGGGGGTCTCGCTGCGCCTTCGCGAAGAGCACAACGCGCCGAGCCGCGCGCAACGCCTTCTTCATGAGGCCACCGCCAGCGCTCCGCTGGGCGGCCCGAAGGTCATCAACGAGCGCGTCGAAGTTGCTCTTCCGGCGCACCCCAGTCGCTTTGTCGGCGACCTGCTCTATCAGGGTCTTCGCCAGCGAAGAACTTTGCGGCCGGTAGGAGTTCGGACCCAGGAGACCGCCGTGCCCCGAACTGGATTTCGCCAGGACAACGTTGCCCCGCATCGCCTCGGCGACCATGGAGTGCTCGAGCACGGTCAGCCGGATTCGCAGCCCGCCCCGCATTTCCTCATGAATCAATTCCAGCATCTTGCTCTCCGGGCGCAGGTTGAAGAAAAGCCCCCGGACCGAAGCCCGGGGCAAAGCGGCGCTTTTTGGTGGATGGTCGAGCGCCGCACGGATAATCATTCGCTGCCGTCAGCAACGGCAGGCTTTCGCGTGAGCTCCTCGACAACCGTCGAGCCAAGCAGGGAGACACACGCCGCGAGACAGGCCGCATCGCCGCCAATGGCGCGTTGCACTGCCAGTCGCGTCAGCGTGGCGCCGTGCTTGACCAACTCACGCGCAACGTCGCGGCGGAGACGGGCCACGGTTGGCGGCCGGCCGAGCGGGTTCGCGCTGCGGCCGGGTGGGAATTTGGCGCCCGAGTTCTCAGGGCCGGAGGTGAAGTTCGCCATCGCGCGCTCCGGCTTAGCGCGGCAACGCGCCGGTGCGCATGAGCCATGAAAGTCCAGCCCCAGGCTGCCAGCACGCGGTGGGATGACTTGCCCCAGTCACACCCACGAGCTTGCCGACCAAATCGAGGTACTCGGCTTCGACATCAGCAAGGCGGGCACGGATGCCACGCTGAATGATTGCGACCTCGGTGGCGCCGGCTCGCGTCCACTCTTCAGCGCGACGCGCGAGAAGATCCGCGGGGATGCGGGTCGCGGCAGCGGTAGCCTGGGCGTCCTCGAGCGCTTCCTTCAGCGTGACGATGTCCTGCGCCACCATGTTGGATTCGGTCAGGTCGCGTTCGCTGGCCTGTCCGGTCAGACGAAGACCTGAAAGGGCATCTGCACGCGCCTGAAGCAGTTCAATGCGCCCCTCGATGTGCTGCGCCCGCTCGCTCGCCGCGATGCGCGCCTCGTCGGCGGTAGCAATCTCAGCGTCGAGGCGCGCGATCGCGATGTACTGATCGCGGAGGCTCTGCACCTCGTGCTCGGCTACCCCGTAGCCTTGCGCCTGGATACGCTCGATTGCCGCCATTGCCCGTTGCAAGCCAACGTCAGCAGCAACCTCCATGCGCTGACGGCGCTCTGCCTCACGAGCAGCATTGTCGGAGTCGCGTGCAGCCTGCTCGCGATCATCGAGCGCATGCAGCTTTTTGCGAACCTTGCTCGTGTCACCGCCCGCCAGAGCGACAGCGGTCAGTTCTGCATTGAGAATGGCGCGCTGCGCCTCGAATTCAGTGTTACCGGCCATGGTTGGGGTTTCCTCATTAAATGCCGCTGATACGGCGTCTGATGAGGTCAGTATTTCGTCACGACTGGATTTCGTGGGCGGGTTTCGAGAGGAGGCGCCAGCTATTTGCGCCGTCGGCGATCGACGCGCCTGGGAGTACGAAACCGTTCAGTTGCGTACAGATTCCTGCGTGGGTGTACGAAACTAGGCTTGCTCATATTTGGTACATAGCTTAAGATTCGTACATGACTAACGTACTCTCAGGGGAGACCGTGAGCAGAGTCTTTGCCTATTGCCGCGTTTCCACGTCCGACCAAACCACCGCCAACCAGCGCCGCGAGATCGAGGCCGCCGGCTTCGCGATCGACAAGCGGCGCATCGTCGAGGAGAGCATCAGCGGCTCCGTGGCGGCGTCCGAGCGGCCCGGCTTCGCCAAGCTGCTCGATCGGCTGGAGGAAGGCGACGCGCTGATCGTTACCAAGCTGGACCGGCTGGGCCGCAACGCGATGGACGTGCGCGCCACGGTCGAGCAACTCGCTGAGATAGGCGTGCGGGTGCATTGCTTGGCCCTGGGCGGGGTCGACTTGACCAGCCCGGCCGGCCGGATGACGATGCAGGTGATCGCCGCCGTGGCGGAGTTCGAGCGCGATCTGCTGATCGAACGCACGCAGGCCGGCATCAGCCGCGCCAAGGCTGCCGGGAAACCGTTCGGCCGGCCGCCAGCACTGACACCCGAGCAGCAACAGCAGGCGGCCCAACGCATCGCCGCAGGCGACGCCATTGCCGCGATCGCGCGCGACTTCAGCACGACGCGGCAGACCATCATGCGCTTGCGCACGAAGCAGGCGACCGCACAAATCTGAGCAACTGGAGAACAAGATGCCGATCCCCAGCCAATCCTGCCAATGCTTCGACCCCAGCGCAGAACCGCGATGTACCGATCGGATCAACATCGGCGTGAACGAAGACTACTGGGAGCTTTCCCGCATGCGCTGCGCTATGTGCGGCACCGTATCGCTGGTGGGATCCGTTTTGGTGGTGAGGACTTCATGAGCCCCCGGGCCAGGCGTTCTGAATTACCCCCCTGAAACGAAACGAGCTGATCAGAATGAATAACGCTGAAAATCCCCAGTCCCTTTTGATCTCGGCAATCGCATTCGCCGCCACCAAGCACCGCGACCAGCGGCGCAAGGATGCCAGCGCGTCACCGTATATCAACCACCCTATTGCGTTGGCGGCGGTTCTCACCAACGAAGGCCACGTCACGGACACGAACGTGCTCTGTGCCGCCATCCTCCACGACACGATCGAGGACACCGAGACGACTGCCACCGAACTGGAGACCCGGTTCGGCCCCAAGATTGCGAGCATTGTGCTTGAAGTGACGGACGACAAGTCGCTGCCCAAGGAGGTGCGTAAGCAGCTTCAAATCGAGCATGCGGCAGACGCGACGCCAGAGGCCAAATTGGTGAAGCTGGCCGACAAGATTTGCAATCTGCGCGACATCTTATCTTCGCCGCCCACAGACTGGCCGGCAGAGCGCAAGCAGGCATATTTCGACTGGGCGGCGCGAGTAGTCACCAACATCAGGGGGACTCATCCCGGGCTCGAAGCGATATTCGACGAACTCTGCACGCGCACTGCCGAATTGCTCTGACCGCCGCGCTACGCCCGACGAGCACCAAGCCAATTTATGGTAGCTTGACTGCTTAGAGAATCACGAAGTTAGATTCCGCCGGATATAAAACAAAACGGGGGCCGTCATTAATACCAATCTCGTTCAGGGCATTACGCTTGCAATTGCGGTCTTGGGTGCCGTCCTCGGGGTCATGAACACGTGGTTTGCTCTCGATCGGTCGCGCTTGAAGTTACGGGTCACCCCGAAACATGCTATTCCAGTCGGGGGAGCTCCATCGCATCTTCAGTTCTGCATCGAAATCCAGAATCTGAGCGATTTTGCCGTAACAATTGAAGAAGTCGGCGTTTTCTATCGTGGTACTAAGGAAAGAGGATTCATCCGCCCCTTCCTTCCCAACGGTGAGCAGTGGCCCTGTCGTCTGGAAGCCCGCTCATCTATTACCGTCTATAGCGAAAAACCTTCTTCTCTACCTGGAAGACAAATCCGAGCCGCTTATGCAAAAACGGCTTGTGGGCGCACGAAAACGGGCATCAGTGGTGCGCTCAAACAGATTGCACGGGAAGGCACCAGCTACTGACCGGTGACCCCGGCACAATCCCCATGGTCAAGATCAAGGAAGTATTCGACCGCATCCGCGCGATCGCACCGAGGATCAGCAACGAACCTCTCGCAGGTGCGCGCCATGAGCCTGATACGTCAGCCTTGCCGACGCAATGCTTCTCGAATGCTCAGCGCAAGGCGCAGCAGGCGGGCGGCGGGGTGCTGTTCGGTTGGATGTTCAATTATCGCGAGGTCGTGGCACTGCCCGGCCCCGGATATCTGATCGGCGTGAACCACGCCGTATGGCGTGCGCCGGACAACAAGCTGATCGACGTGACGCCATTTCACTCCGATCCGAAGCATCACCCGATCGTCGTCAATGGCAACGCCGTGTTGTTCCTCATCGATAGCACCGCAACGCCGCTCAGGAATGAGCACGTCGGTCTCGCGCTTCCATCGTGGTTCTTCCCGCTGACGCACGACGAGGCCATGGCGGCGCATGTCGCCGAGCTGGAATCCAAGGAGCTGGAAGAGTGGGAAAAGCAGGTTGCCCGGACTGAGGGACTCAAGGGCTCTCAGCGAGCGGCCGATCTGATCCGGTCGCGCCGTGGACGTGGGTGACTATCCGGCCGGCGCGCCCGACCTGCGCCCGGAGCCCAACTCAAAAAATTCTTCTTCATTCACTGCCAGGCGATGCAAGCGAAGATCATCAGACTGGCGATCTGTCTCCCAGGCCGTCTGTTGCGAGTCAAAATCGAGTCATGCAATGACAAATCGGGATCGCAACAGACCGAAGGTGATGCAAATGTCTAACTATCTCAGCCCCGCAGAAGTCGCCGCTCGCTACGCGGGACGCATATCAGTCCGGACGCTTTCGAACTGGAGATGGAGTGGCGCGGGGCCAAAGTTCGTCAGGATCGGCGGACGAATCCTTTACTCTGCGACCGAACTTGCAGCTTGGGAGCAAAAGAGGACCGTGTCGAAAACGAGCGACTATCAACGCTAGGTGGTGTGCGAGCCGCAGATATCTGCCCTACTTCTCATCGAAGGTACTTGAGCATTTGCGGCTCTCCTCCCATCGCTCCAAGTCCGAGAGCCGGTAGAGTATCCTCCCGCCAATTTTGAAGAACTCCGGGCCTGTCCCGCTCCATCTCCAATTCGAAAGCGTGCGAACGCTGACTTGGTCTCCGTATCGGTCGGACACTTCACGCGGCGTCAAAAATTTCTCCCCCATGAAGTCACCTCTTGCCTGTCGGAATCTCGCGTTTTCATTGCACGGCACGATTCACTCGACAACGGCCCCTCCGTGAAACAGACTCGTCGTCTGTTGCTTTACACGAACAAGCACTTGAGACGCATGACTAAAAATATTTCGCTAAGGAGTTCGGGCGCACATAGGGCGCACACAACAGCAATCGGCAGGCCGGTGCATCGGCCGTCCACGCTAACTGCCGCGCCGCAACGCGGATATCGTTCTCGTCCGAACGAGCGTCGGCTGGCGCGCCGCCGCTGATCGTCGCGCAGTAGCGAGGCCGTTAGCCGTGATCATGCCAAACAAGACCCCGCCCGAAGTCACCGACGTATCCGACCTCGAATCACTGCTGCGAACCGTCGAGCACGGCCTCATAGCGTTCGACGGTTGCACGTCCGCCGGAAAGACAACGCTGATGAACAACCTCGCCCGACGGCTGAAATGCCCTGCGATAGACCTCGATCAGTACCTCGATCGTCAACGCGGCGAGTTCGTCAACGCACTTCGCCTGCCCGCGCTAACTGACGCCATTGAGCAGGGCCGTCAGCAATCGCCCGTAGTGCTTGTCTCCGGTGTCTGCATGCGCGAGGTTCTAGACCGCCTACAGTTCACCGCCGCCATGAACATCTACGTGCAACGGAATTCCCGGACGGGCATACCCAGCGATCTTGACTTCCTCGACCTCGAGGACGGACATCAGGTCGATGACACGCTTGCGTCGTTGCTCAGCGACCTTGATCTCGAAATCGCCGCCTACCATGAACGCTATCGCCCTCGCCGCAACGCCGATGTCGTCTATGTCAGAACTGGGGAAGATTGACGCGCCCCCAGCGGTCGCCTGCGCGAGCGAGTACCGCCGCTAGCCAGCCAGCGCGACCGCCACGACCTCGCCGGGCCATTCTGGACTCCGGTCGGTGTTCAGCCGGCACTCCGCATCCAGCCGGCCGCACGCGCAGATGCAGGTCTCGTCTTCACCAACCTGCTCGCGTCCGCAGTTCGCGCAGCAGAACTCGATCTCGTCGCCACACGGGCGCGCCAATATGCGGCCGTAGCACGCGCCGCAGACGTGCTGTGTGAGAGCCCAGCGCTTAGCCACGGCTGCCCTCCTTGGCAGCGCGCTGCTCGAGCGCCGCGATCATGCTGCACACCATGTGGCCCGCTCGGGCGTCGGCAGCCGCTCGGCGATCCGCCAGCCCGGCGTGGATGCACTCGTGCTGCCGGCGCAGCCTCGCAATTTCGCGCCGGATCTGCGCCGCCTTCTTCGGGTGTCCGGACGCCTCCAGCAATGCCGCATCCCGCTCCAGCCTGGACAGCCCATCCTCAAATACCTGCTCTATGCCCATCACTGCCTCCGCTTAGAAACCACGCAATTCGGCCTCGGATGAGAGCCGGCGAAGCCGACCGATCACCCGTCGCTGAAGTTCGGGCGACTCCGCCTCTATTTCGGCGAGGATTGCATCGCGGAACCGAGCGGCCTGCTCTACGCTGTGCGCTGTCTCAGCGTGCTGCAGGGCGAGCCGAATAAGGTCGCACCGCATGCGATGTGCATCTCTCAGTGCGAACGGCACCTTGACCTTGCGGTTGCCATCGGCGTCGACCTTCACCGCGAACTCGCGCAGTAGGCGAGCGTCTTCGTCGAGTTCGTCGAGCATCCGCCAGAAGTCCAACGCCCGCCGCGCTGCCGGCACGGCCTCGCCATCGGTGGCGACCAGTTCCGTCACGGCTGGGATGTTCTCGCGGATCTCGGCGGCAACGGTCGCGCGTGCCTCGCGCTCGAGATCATTCCTCTCAGGTTCGCGGCCGAGCGCCTGCACGCGCCAACGCCCCCACGTGCCATCAGGAATGTCAGCAAATTGCTCGCGCGCCAGCCGGCAGCCTTCCTTGAGGCCGTGCTCGCCACACAGAGTGCGGATGGTTTCAATCGCCAGATCGCGGCGGGTGTCAGGTGGGCGTGCCATAGGCTCCGAAACGGCAAAACAGGGATGCCTATAGTTTCGATTCACGACGTTGAACACGCCAATCCAGCGCAAACACTCGGCAGCGCTGCTACTATCTCAGCAACCCCCGCCGCGTGGAGCCATGTCAAGGATGAGAAACGTCTTTGCTTTGCTGCTCATTGCAACGATCGCTGCCGTTGGAAACGCGCAAGCAGACCCAAGAGTCATTGGGGTTTTCCCCGGAAACAGGAACATGTTTCCGATCTCATTGACCTATGAGCTTTGCGTGCCAGGAAAGCCCAAAGAGGGATATCGAGCCATCGTCCACGCTACGCCACTTCCTCGGCAAACTCCGACCGGCTTGGAAGCGTGCTGGAATTTCGATAACTCGAGCCGATACAAGCCCAACACCGTCATCATCACCTGCATCCGTGAGAATGGTCGCAGGGATGGCCGAGTAAGCGGTGACTGCAGGTGGATCAGCAAAGACCACTTCCTAGATCCAGCTACCCTTCCCCGCAGCGCATTTTGAGCGCTCGCCACTCAAGCCTCGCACTCCGGTCACCCAGGAAGTACCGTCAGCAACCGCAGCGGCGGGATTAGCCATTTGTGGGATATCCGCAGATGCTCCCCACACGTTTCCCACGCCGCAAACCGTTGCCTGATAAGGCTTGTGGGGGTGTGGGAATTGTGGGACAAAAAAGCACAACCAAAACTATATGAGTCCTCTGACCCGCTTTACCGGATCAGAGCACTCATGATGCACGGTCTTTCTTCTTGTATCTATTTCTCTTCCCACAAATCCCACAATCCCACAACCAAAGCCAGACAAGGGTTTCCGGCTGTGGGAATTGTGGGTTTGTGGGATTTTGCAGCCATAGCCTGTGGGGACGTGTCTCATGGTCCGAAAGTTCAATCTGCTGCGTAACGTCGGCAAGTTCGACAACGTTGCCGCTGGCGCTCAGCTTCCATTCAGCCGACTGACCGTCATCTATGCCGAAAACGCACGCGGCAAGACAACGCTGGCCGCGATCTTGCGCTCGCTCTCATCCGGTCGGCCGGAGCTCGTTACTGAGCGAGCACGGCTCGGTGCGGCACATCCGCCGCATGTGGTCGTCGACACCGGTGCCGGCGCGCCTGCCATTTTCCAGAACGGCGCCTGGACCCGCACGGCTCCTGAAATCGCCATTTTTGATGACGCTTTCGTCACGGAAAACGTCTTTTCCGGCATGGAAGTCGGCGCGGCGCATCGGCAGAACCTCCACGAACTGATCGTCGGGGCTCAGGGAATAGCCCTGACCCGGGCGCTGCAGGCAGAGGTCGAAAGGATCGAGGTCCACAATGGCGAGCTCCGTGACCGGGAAAACGCCATACCGGCGCGGGCCAGGGGCAATCTCTCCGTTGATGCCTTCTGCGCCTTGGCACCGGTACCCGACCTGCCGCAAGCGATCGAGGAGGCGGAGCGTCGTCTTGCTGCGGCGCGCGACGCCGGCAAAGTGGCAGAGACACCGACTTTCCCTCCGCTGTCACTGCCGAAGATTGACCTTGAAGCCCTTCGAACGCTGCTGGCTAAGGGCCTGCCCGAGCTCGACGCCGGCGCCTTGGGACGCGTACAGGATCATCTCAGCCAGCTCGGTCGCGGAGGTGAGGCTTGGGTGGGCCAGGGAATGGGGTTCGCCGATCATCTGGCTGAACATGAGCATGGGGAATGCCCCTTCTGCGCTCAAGATTTGGCAGGCTCCCCGGTCCTCGCTCACTACCGCTCCTACTTCGGGGACGCCTACAACGGCTTGAAGCGCGAGATCACAGACGCGGCCCGCGCCCTCCGGGCAGCTCAATCCGGTGATGTCCCGGCGGCGTTCGAGCGCAGCGTGCGCGAGACTGTGGAGCGGCAGACGTTCTGGAAAGCGTTCGCCGAGGTTCCGGCCATCGAGATCGACACGGCGGCGATCGCGCGAACGTGGAAGTCAGCCAGGGAGCCGGTCGAGCGCCTGCTCGAGACCAAGATGGGCGCGCCGCTGGACACGTTGAGCGTGCCGGCCGATGTCGAGCAGGCCATCGCCGAGCACAATGTCCAGTGCGACAGGATTCGGGAAATTTCGGACCAGTTGGCCGCCGCCAATGCTCAGCTTGAAACGGTGAAGGAACAGGCACGCGAGGCCAATGTTGCGACGTTAGCGAACGACCTCGCAAATTTGCGGGCGGTTGAAGCACGACATGACGGCGCGATCGCGCCTCTGTGCGACGCCTATCTCGCCGAAAAGGCAGCGAAGACCGCGACTGAGCAGCGCCGCAGAGCCGCGCGGGCGGCGCTCGATCAGCATCGGCAAGCCGCCTTTCCCGCATACGGGGTGGCGATCAACGATTTCCTCCAACGCTTTAACGCCAGTTTCCGTGTCGGGCCTGTCGACCCAGTGAACACGCGCGGCGGCTCGGCGGCAAACTACACACTGCTGATAGATGGCAATCCGGTCCCCTTGTCGGGGAATCCCGGAGACCCGAACTTCAGCAACACCCTCAGCGCCGGCGACCGCAACACGCTGGCTTTGGCCTTCTTCTTCGCGAGCCTGCAGAACGATCCCCAGCGCGCTCAGAGGATTGTTGTTATCGACGACCCAATGACGAGCCTCGATGAACACCGCACGCTGCATACGCTGCAGGAAATGGACCGTCTGGCCCGAGATGTGGCGGGAATGGTCGTGCTCTCGCACTCCAAGCCGTTTCTGCTCGGCGTGTGGGATAAGTGCCAGCAATTGCAGAAGGCGGCCTTAGAGGTTCGACGTTCAGGGCCCGGCTCAACCCTCGCCGCATGGGACGTGAACGCGGCAATGGTGACGGTGCATGATCGGCGGTACGCTGCGGCGGTAGCTTATCTGCAGCAAGCAGATCCCGCCACGGAACGGCAAGTTGCAGAATCGCTCAGGCCAATGCTGGAGGCATTCTGCCGCGTTGGCTATCCGACCAGTTTCCCTCCCGGCACTTTGCTGGGCCCATTCCAGAACCAATGCGCTCTCCGCGCTGGCACGCCTCAGGAGATCATGAGCGCGCCCAACGCCCAAGAATTGCGCGCGCTGCTGGACTACGCCAACCGGTTCCACCACGATACGAACGCCGCATACGCCACCGAGCTCATCAACGATGCAGAACTGACGGACTTCACTCGACGGACGCTTGCTTTCATCCGCAGGCCCTAGGAGCAGGCATGCCGCCCCACAGGGCCATCTCTCGTCAGAACATCTCGCTATCGGCCTGCCGGTGACGCAGAAGAGCGTCGAGGGGAATGCGCAGCCCGCTCGTGGACGCCTCGCCGATACGGATCCCACAGCCGTTGTAGGTATCGGCGCCTTCGATCCGCTTCAACCGGCCCCGCAGACCAGACGCGAACTTCGTCTCACGCATCAACTTCAAGAGCTCCGGGTTCCTCGGGTGAACCAATAGCCGGTCACCGAGCACCTTCATGCCATAGACGTGCAGCTCGCCGTCTGCGGCGGCAGGCTCGATGTCGAGACTGTCGACTGCAAATCCTGCGGCTCGGGCGATCAGCTTGCCAACCGATGTCCGCACCCCACCCTGCCGAGTAATCGGGCGCCCCATGAGCGTCGCAATCAGATCGTCCTGCTCCTCGGTTTTCTCTTCCTGATAATCGCCCCAGTCGTACCGCTTGATCTCTGTCAGCGCCTCATCCCGCGTCGGCAAGCGATCGTTGATCAGGCACCACGCACCGGCCAGCAGCGCGCCGACTTGATCGCCTTCACGTTGCGTACCGAGAATGTTGGCAGCCGCCTCGGTGAACATGTCGATAGCGTCCATGATCAGGGGCGCCATATTGATCGAACGGCGGAACAGACGCGCGCTCAACGTCTTGTCCCTGGCGATCTTGTTGAGCCCGGCACGGATCGCCGGCCAGTTTTGAGTGTCAGTTGCTTCCCCTTCCCGCTTCGGCCGGAGTGCGAGCACGGTGACGCGCTCCATATCCTGCTGCCGTTCAAGCGCGACGCCGATACTCGAAAGCAGCGCCATCGAACGCACTTGGAATGCCTGCGCCTCGCCGGCGACCGTGCCACGGTAAGTCTGCGCACCGGTGTCGCTCGACGACTGGCGAATCATGACGAGGATGCGCTGCATCTTGGTCGCCGCCGCCTCCGTGTCGGACTCGCTCTCATCGATCAAGATCGGTCGCGCGTCGCTACGCAGGGTCTGGCGGAGACCCGCCTCTGTGCTGTCCCCATTGGCGAACACGTCCATGCCGGCCGGGATCAGCGGACGCACGAATTCGTTCAGGATGGTCGTCTTGCCTGATCCCGGGCCGCCCGTGATCCAGGCATGCGGGCGCCAATGCAGCGCACCGCACAAAGGGCTCAGGAGCAACCAGCCGCACAGGAGCGGCGCTGACGCCGGCTTCGCCCAACGGAACGATCTAGCCATTTCCAGCAGCCAGGCGCCGTCGGCAGCGCTGAGCGGCGTATCCGAGGGAGCAGCGATCTTGCGGCCGCCTTGGTACAGGAACTCCGAACGAATCGCGCCGAGGTCCATGCAGGCGCCGTCGACCAACAGTCGATCGCCCAGATGTACAACCATTCGGTCGCCGTCCCACCACGCTCCGCGCCCGCGCGTGAACGTCGGATCATAGATGCCCGCCGCCTCGGCCGCCTCCATCAGGAAGCCAACGGCGGCATCCTTGTCGAACTTCCCGGACGGCGTGCCGATCATGACGGTTTCCCACCAGTTCAGTGGGGCAAGAGACAACAGGGCGTTCTTGCTGAGGCTGCTCGTGCGGATGGTCAGGATGTGGTTTCGGCGCCCTTTGCGGAAAAAGAAGTAAGCGTCCCCGTCGACGCCCAGCACGCGAAAATGCCGATTGTTCGCAAACGGGTTCTCGCCGGGAGCCGTATCGTCTTCGGGGTCGCAGTCGTCCCGCTCGAGAGGCGCCTCGTCGGCCTGGGCCGCAAGCCAGCCGAGCGCCTGCGAGCCAGTCATGCCACAGAAGTCTTCCCATAGCTCATCTGCCCACGACACGCCGGCTTGTGGCGGTCGGACAGAGACGCCAGCTTCCTGGGCGATCTGCACAGTCTCACGCTCTTGCTTGGGATCCGCCAGGACCTGAACTACAGCGCTCGGCATGAATTGGGATGCTTTCTCAATCGCCGCAAGCAGATCGCCGGCGCCACTGTACTCAACCAACACGGCGCCGCGCCGCGACAGTCGGGTCGCCAGTGCGGAATCGAACGCTGCCAGTCCGTCGACCGCGAATTGAATCCGGTCGAGGTCTGCCGGGTCGCACTTGGGAACAAGCCACACAGGCAGTACGCGGCTTGCCTCCCCGAGTTCGCTTTCGATTATTGCCTTCACGGATCGCGCCCCCTCGCGCACGTGCATGTCGTTGAAGTCGGTCGGGCCGCCCTCGCCCACGGCGCCGAGCGACGCATCGAACGGCGGCACGGCGACCAGTCCGCCGATCGCGAGCGCTGCCTCTCGCGCGCGCGTCACGCCGGGATTGTTGACCGGCTTGAGCGTCCACTGATCGTTGTCGGCCGCCATGATGACGATGGCGTGGGGAAAGCGCGCGCGGATGGCCTGGGCGACCGGCAAGAGGTTCGGCGCATCGAAGGCGACGATGACGGCATGACCGGTAGCCTCGTGCAGGCTGGCGCCCGTGGCGTAGCCCTCGCAGATGATGATGACGATGCGGCCCTCGAACTCCACCGGCTTGCCGATAGAGTAGAAGTGCCCCGCCTTGTTGCCGCCGGTCAGGTAATCCTTATCGCGGTCCCCCATGAGCTTCTTGGGGAAGATCGCCTGCAGGCTGTGAATTTGCTTCTTGGTGTCCCGAATTGGGATCAGTAGCGCTTGCTTGCTGATCAGGCGGACATCGCCCGTCTCCTCGTCGATCTTCTCCCACTTTCCGACGCGCAGACCGTGCGACTGGATCTGCTTGCGTTCGAGGTAGGGATGCGTCTCGCAATCGCTCGCGGCGTCCCAAAGCTGGCGTGCGCGCTCGGCCGCCACCGCGTGCCGGGCCCGCTCCGCTGCCTCACGCTCGGTCTTCTGGCGCTCGATGCGCTCACGCAGCGCGCGGCGCTCAGCTTGCGTCAGAGGCTTGGCGCCCTTGGCCGACCAAGTGAACTTCTGATCCGTGCCGTAACGGCGGTTGCAGCCGAACGCGCCCGCCGGCCTTTTGCCGTCGATGTGCAGAATGGCCCAGGCGTTGCGCTGGCCCTTCTTATCGCCCTCGACGTGGTAGCGGTGCAGCCGGCCATCGGCGATGATCTCTTCGGCGACGACGATACCCTGTGCGGCCATCGCGTCGCGGAACTGGGCCACCGCGTCATGTGGGATGGTCCCGGCGCTCATCATACCGCCCTCCATCCGCTCGGGCGGCAGTAGCCCACAATGCGCACCAACTCCCCGAAGCTCCAAACTCTTCGCGGTGCGCCGCCGTTTGGGGGCTGCCAGAAAACCCTGCCTGATGGCTCAAGCACAACGCTCGGAGCATTCACGCCATCGGCGCCCGGCATGCGCCACCGGCAAAATCCAGCCGCCGCGCTCACCCCACAAACGGGCACATCGCACACGGTGCGGCCAAAAAATTGAAATGTGCCGAGGCGGATGCGCTTGGCGTCGCAGAACATCGCCAAGACGGCGCCGATGAAGTCGGGCCATGGGCATGCGAACGACTCGTGCACGACACTGCGGAAGCGATCAGCGACCGCATTGTCGCGGAACCGCAGCAGTTGAATCGAAGCGACGTTTTTTCCTGCACGCTCAGCGGTCGTTGCTGTATGATTCTTCATATCAAATCGCGTGTGAAGCCCGGTGTCCTGCTCGAACAGGCCCGGGTTTTTTGTTTTCCCCGGGGCGGGCGGGTTGCGTGGGAAGTTGCCCACGTAAGCGAATTGTCCGTTACGTCTATCGCCTTTTGCAAACCGATAGTTTTTGATGAATCTCTTGCAAATAAAGGGCTCGCGGGGCGGCATCCTCATTTTTGATGCATCATTAAAACTACTCTGTCTAAAGGTGCGACGCTTAATAGCGGTGCGTTATGTTTCAGCATGAGCACCGGTCACTTCGTGCCAGCGAAGAACTGTGAGACGAAAGAGCGGTGCGCCACTCGCAACACCATTGCTCGCCTCGACGAGCGCGCCGACCTGCACCAAAGTTCCTGTGGCAGGCGGCGGCGCCTTGTAGTGGAAGCGAGCCACGACATAACCGACCGTGCTGCCGTCGGCTCGCACGTGCGTGCAGCGGCGACTTAGCGTAGCTTCGGGGTGCGTCTGTTCACCGATGACCAACAGCGCGGTCGCCTCGAAGCCACCCGACCACTGGCGAGGCTTTCTCTGGCCGGACTGCGGGCGCGGCGCGTGGCCCTGCTTTTCCTGCCGTCCCGGCTTGCGATCCTGGCCGGGCTGCAGATTGCTCTCCGCGAAGGTCCACGCCGGACGCCTCTCGTTATTTGCGCGTCGGCCTGGGTAGTCTGCGCGAAGGCCGAGCGTGCGGCGCTCGGTACGGTATGGGTTGCTCATGCTGCCTCCTTCTGCCTATCCGCCTTCTTCGCGAGACACGCCAGCACATCGCCGCCGTGCCAGCGTCCAGGCATGACCGGCGCTGGAAAGTCGCCGTTTTTGATGTGGCGATAGAGCGTCGGCTTTGACCAGCCGGTGAGCGTTCTGACCGCATGCGCATTTAACAGAGTATCGGGGCAAGCCTGCGCCATCCGAACCTGGGCCACAGCGAGATCAGTGCGAGCGTCGATCTGATTTGACATTCATGACTCCAAAAGATCGCCTTCAAGACGAATTGAAGCCGATGATAAAGTCACGACACCGTTTGATACTAATTGGAATCTGCGCCCGATTTTGCGCCCGAAAACCCTCCATTACGAAAGGAGTGCAGGCAAATGAATGGCGAGACAAAATAGATCATCAGATTGGCAGGCTGTTTTCGGGCGCAAATTTGTTGTGCCTTTGCTACAGGCATGATCTTCGGGCCGCCACGGCGCTGCGCATGGCAACAGCGCTCACAAAAAACCCGGCAGAAGCCGGGTTATCTCATGACATGGGCTGCCCCTACATATCGTCATCAAGTGCGTCGATGGGGACCTCTGCTGCGCGTCGCTTGGCGTCGGCGATTAGATCCTTCGCAGACTCCCCGCGCACCCAACAATCAACAGTGTCAGCCCACGCCTGCAGCATGATTCCGCGTTCTCGCAAATATTTGTTCGTGTTGTAGACGGCTGCAATCCTGTTTCTCGGCGCGTGCGCGAGCGCCATTTCAACCCATCTCTCATCCCAATGCATGCGGTTCAGTTGGGTGGAAAAGGTGCGTCTCAAGTCGTGGACGCCGAACGACTGGAATTCCGGGTCGTCCTTCCGGATGCGCTCCACGGCGCTGTCGATGATACGATTTAACGTCGCGTTGCTGATGGGCAAATCGTGCTCATAGCGCCCTGGATGCAAGTATTGGCTTGCTCCGAAGCACGAACGAAAAGCCGTCAGAATATCCAACGCCTGTTGGCTCAGCGGCACGACGTGAGCCTTCCCGGCCTTCATCCGAGTTGCGGGAATTGTCCAGCGCTCCGTATCGAAATCGACTTCGCTCCAGGTCGCGTCAATGAACTCGCTCTTGCGCACACCGGTCAACAGAACGAATTTCAGCGCCAGGCGCAGCGTTGGCGCGGCCGCAACTTTCTCGAGAGCTGTGAAGAACTTCCGGATCTCGACTGGGGACAATGCGCGATCGCGCGGCTCGAAAGTGGCGATAGAGCTGGTCCGCACGCCATCCGCCGGGTTCGCGATCGAAATTCCGCTGCCTTGTGCGTGGCGGAACACCGCTTGCACCACCTCGCGGACATGGACGCCGACAGCGGGGCCCCGCTTTTCCTTCGCATCAAGGCACAAGCGCATCAGGCGTTGCGGCGTTACCTCCTCGAGCTTCAGGCGGCCCAGCTCGGGCTCGATAACCCGCCGATACGTCGACCGCCGCAGCTCGAGCGTGCTGTCCGCCAACTGCTCCGCTCCACTCTTGGGGTCCGCCTTGTGCGTAAAGTAGGCTTGCGCCCAGCCGCCGAAGGTCAACGCCTCGGCCGCTGCGGCGCGCTTCTCCGCCTTTGCGCGCGACGGCGACACGCCCCGTTCCACGTCGCGCCGGGCGCGGTCCAGAAGCGTGCGCGCCTCGCGCAGTGACATGCACATTCCATACTCAAGCGCCTCGGGATCGCGTGTCGCCCTGCAGGTCGGGTCATAGCGCCCGATCGCCAGGGTCTCGCGCCGGCCATTGAGTCGGTAGTCGTACCGAAAGGCCCGGGTACCAGTTGGGAGCACCGCCACGTACAAGCCGTCGCGGTCGCTCACCTTGAACATTTTTTCTTTAGGCGTCAGGGCGCCCAGCTCACGATCAGTTAGCAAATCAGCCTCACTCTGATTTGCCGCTTGATACCGTCAGACCGTCTGTCGGTACCGGAAGCGGCGTTTTCGACCGCTTCCCAAAATACCGTCACGACGACCGTCAAAATGAGTGAGATTGGGTGATAGCGGCTGAGACTGCCTGAGCCACTAACTCCTTATCCCGCTTGGGTTTCGTGAGGAATTTGATACTGCATGAAACGGTGTGAGACGATGCTAGATCACTCCCACTCGATCGTCCCTGGCGGCTTGCTGGTCACGTCGTACACCACCCGGTTCACGCCCTTCACCTCGTTGATGATGCGCGTGGCGGTCTCGCCTAAGAACTTCATGTCGAACTGGTAGAAGTCCGCGGTCATGCCGTCGGTTGAGGTGACGGCGCGCAGGCCAACCACATAATCATAGGTGCGGCCGTCGCCCATGACGCCCACCGTCTTCACCGGGAGCAGCACGGCAAAGGCCTGCCAGATCTCGTCGTAGAGGCCTGCTTTCCGGATCTGGTCGATGTAGACGGCGTCCGCCTTGCGCAGGATGTCGAGCTTGTCGCGGGTGATCTCGCCGGGGCAGCGGATGGCAAGGCCCGGGCCCGGGAACGGGTGGCGGCCGACGAAGATTTCGGGCAGGCCGAGCTCGCGCCCGAGCTTGCGCACCTCGTCCTTGAACAGCTCGCGCAAGGGCTCGACGAGCTTCATGTTCATGCGCTCGGGCAGACCGCCGACATTGTGGTGCGACTTGATCGTCACCGAGGGGCCGCCGGTGAAGGAGACGCTCTCGATCACGTCAGGATAAAGCGTGCCTTGCGCCAGGAAGTCGGCGCCGCCGATCTTCTTGGCCTCAGCCTCGAACACCTCGATGAAGAGACGACCGATGGTCTTGCGCTTGGCTTCGGGGTCGGTGACGCCCTCTAACTCGCCGAGGAACTGCTTGGAGGCATCCACGTGCACGAGCGGGATGTTGTAGTGATGGCGGAAGAGGTCGACGACCTGCTCGGCCTCGTTGAGGCGCATCAGGCCGTGATCGACGAAGACGCAGGTGAGCTGGTCGCCAATGGCCTCATGGATCAGCACGGCCGCCACGGCTGAATCGACCCCGCCGGAGAGGCCGCAGATCACCCTGCCCTTGCCGACCTGCGCGCGGATCTTGGCGATCTCCTCCTCGCGGAAGGCGCGCATGGTCCAGTCGCCGGTGAGACCGGCGATCTTGCGCACGAAGTTGCGGATGAGCTTGGCGCCGTCGGGCGTGTGCACCACTTCGGGGTGGAACATCAGGCCGTAATATTTGCGCTTCTCGTCCTGGATGATCGCGAACGGCGCGTTCGGCGAGGTGCCGGCGACGGAGAAGCCCGGCGGCATCTTGGTGATGCGGTCGCCATGGCTCATCCAGACCTGGTTCTTGCTGCCCGACGACCAGACGTCCGCAAACAGCTGGCTGTCGGCCTTGACCTCGACATCGGCGCGGCCGAACTCGCGGTGATGGCCGCCCTCGACCTCGCCCCCTAACTGGGCGGCCATGGTCATCTGGCCGTAGCAGATGCCCATGACGGGCACGCCGGAATCGAAGATCAATTGCGGGGCGCGGGGCGAGCCGGCCTCGTGCACCGATTCCGGGCCGCCGGAGAGGATCACCGCCTTCGGCTTCATTTCGTCGAAGGCGGCTTCGGCCTTGTTGAACGGGACGATCTCGCAATAGACGCCGTCCTCGCGGACGCGACGCGCGATCAACTGCGTCACCTGGCTGCCGAAGTCGACGATGAGAATCTTGTCATGCGCCGAGGCCACCGAGGACGTCGACGCGGAGCGGTCGTTCTGTGCTGCTGTCATGGCCAGCAGATACGCTGGCAGCGGGCGGGCCGCAACCGCGCTGGCGGCGCGCCCACATGCTTCTTTGGGCATGGACAAACGAATATAGGTAAGTATTGTTGACCTATTATGCCCCACTCGCAAACAGGGGCGGTCAGGGAGAATGCCATGTCACAGCATCATCAGCCATCAACGCTCGCCGCGCTCGGCCGGACCTGGGTCGAGGCCTGGAACGCGCGCGATCTCGAGCGCGTGCTCACGCTCTACGACGAGGCGGCCGTGATGACCTCGGACCGCATTCCGGCGCTTGGGTTCGATGCCAGCGGCACCGTGCGCGGCAAGGATGCGCTTCGCGCCTATTGGGGCAAGGCGCTGGGGCTGCTGCCGGAGCTGCACTTTTCGCTGATCGATCTGTTCGTCAGCCCCGACAGTGTCGTGGTGTTCTACGAGAACGAGCGGGGCAAGAAGATCTGCGAATATCTGCGGGTGAACGAGGCGGGGCTGATCGTGCAGGGCTCGGCGAACCATTTGGCGCATTGACGCTGGCGCGCGGGCCATCGCAGCAGCGCGCTTGGCGTGTGCGGACGACGCCGGCCCACCCAACGCTGTCATTCCCCGCGAAAGCGGGGAATCCAGTACGCCGCGGCTTCTCGATAGGCTACCGACGTCTCGGAGTACTGGATCGCCCGGTCAAGCCGGGCGATGACACCGAGCGGGAGGCGCTAGCGTGCCGCAAGCGTCATTGCGAACGGAGACTGCGGCGCGAGCGTGCGCTAACACTGCGCCCGCCGGCTCTGAGACAGGATTCCCCCATGAAACTCCCCACATCCCCTTTCACCGTCACCGACTGGAGCAAGGTTGAACCAACCGTTCATCCCGGCGAGACCGGGCAGGCGCTGTGGCGCACTCTCGATATCGGCGACTTGCGGGTGCGGATGGTGGAGTACTCGCCGGGCTATCTGGCCGATCATTGGTGCGATCGCGGCCACGTGCTCTACGTGCTCAAGGGCGAGCTCGACAGCGAGCTGCGCGACGGGCGCAAATTCAAGCTCACGGCGGGGATGAGCTACCAGGTGTCGGATTTCGGCGACGCCGCGCACCGGTCCTCGACGGCTGTGGGGGCGACGCTCTTTATCGTCGACTGAGACGCGAGAGCGGGGCTAATTTGCACCGCAAAATAGCAAAGTCGCGCGACGTTGCGGGCCACGGGTGGTGCCTTGAAGTGGCCCCAAATTCTCGCTATATTGTGATCATCGATACTTGGCCGAACGACTGGGCCGCTTCGCTTCGTTGCTGACGGGCGCGCACGCTTCAGATGAATTCTCCAAACATCGACTCATCAGGACTATGGGCGCAACGCTGCGTACCGGTCTGCGTGCGTACTCAACCTAACTAACTAAAGGAAATTCCCATGGCTATGGGCACCGTGAAGTGGTTCAACACCCAAAAGGGTTATGGTTTCATCCAGCCGGATGACGGCCAGAAGGACGTGTTCGTTCACATCAGCGCCGTCGAGCGCGCTGGCCTCTCCTCCCTCAACGAGGGTCAGAAGGTCTCGTTCGACATCGTCGCCGACCGCCGCAGCGGCAAGTCGTCGGCTGACAATCTCCGCGTCGGCTAACGCCGGCGCAGCGTTCTGACCACGGAGGTACCGGCAGAACGTTGGAACTCGAAAGCCCCGCGACCGGGATCGGTCTGCGGGGCTTTTGTTTGAATCCGCAATGACAACGTCGATCATCGGTGCTGTAGCAACCATTAGATTCGCCCGATCGCTGAGGGTAGCATGACGCCGTGCTTGCGGCCGTCAAGGCGTGGCCTGGCGGCAGCGGAGATGGAGTTGAGGCCAGGGCGACGGCCAGCCTTTGACGGCCGCGGCGCGCGGCGTCTTTGTGACGGCAGGTCGGGACGAAGAAACGGTGCTTCGGCCGAACAAAGAAACGCCATCAGGTAGCCGGAGCCCTCGCGATCTCGGGCGGTTTTGTCTGCCAAGGCGTGCCGCGGGCGACCACTGTGTTGGCGAAGATTAATAGCTTTCTGGCGCAAGCGATCAATGCGCGCTTGTGTTCCTTGCCTGCTCCCATCAGCCTTCCATAGAGCGTGATGAGCTGCGGATTCCAGCGAAATGACGCCGGCAGCGCCGCAGTAAAGAGCGTACGTCGCAGCCGTTCACGCCCGCCGGCGATGTGACGAACGCCGGTGCGATCGCCGCTGTCGTCATCGTAAGGGGCAATGCCAGCCAGCGCGGCCGCTTGCTCGCGCGTGATCTGACCGATCTCGGGCATCCGCACCAGAATGACCATGGCGGTCTTTAGCCCGATACCATCGATGCTGTTGATCAAGTCGAGCCGCTCGGCAAGATCGCGATGCTCACGGATTGCGGCGGCCAGTGCCTTCAGTTCGACCTTCTCGCGCTTGGCCAGGCGAGCGATATCCTCCTTCCACAGCTTCTGGAGCCGCATATTGCGGCAGCTCTCGATCCGGTTCTTCAGCCGAGCAATGTCCTCGGTGATCTGGTCGATCATCGTCAGGTGCTCGGCAAATGGCAGCAAGCGGGGATCCGGAGCTGCGTGGATCTTCTTGACCGCGGCGGTGCAGGCCGCAATCAGCGCGGCATCGATCTTGTCGTTCTTGGCGCGCTGCAGCTGGAACACGGCATAAGCGCGCACCTGGGCCGGCTGAAATACGACGACCACAAACCGCTGGCGCCGCAACTCGGCGACGACAGCCTGCTCATAGCCGCCGCTCGCCTCGATCCCGACCCGTTTGACCTTGTGGCGCTGCAACCATTCCACCAGCACTTTATAGCCATCCGGCGTGTTATCGGCCTGAAGCCGCTCCAAACTGCCATCAAGTGCCACATCGAGCTTACGTTTACCGGTATCGATCCCGGCACAGATCGTGATACGCTTGGCCATCTTCGTCGACCCTCCCTTGTGTGTGCGAACCTAAAGTTCGTTCAACCATCCGGGTCCCGATGAAGTACCGATCGCGATCCTGCTACGAAAGGCAGCCCTCAAGGCTTCGGTGGGCATCGATCCGATCGATCGGCAGCCCAGCTCGGGCGGCCACCCGAGCTGGGCCATTCCTCACGGAACGAGGCCATTCTAGTCCGGTGCGCTAAAACAAGGGTGGGCAAAGGCGCGCCCTTCGCGCGCCGTGCCCACCACCGCTCAACATCTGATAAAGACGTAGGGCACGCTTCGCTTTACTACGAGAACTACGTCTTCTTCAGCACCGAAACGAAAAACCCGTCGGTTCCGGTCCGCCGCGGCGTCATCAGCCAGCCCTCGGGTGACTGCAGCGCGGCCTCGCCAAAGGCTTCGGCCTTGTCCCAGAGCACGCCCGCGGTCTGCTCGGGCGGGACGACCGCGAACTCGGAATGGCGGCCGACGAAGGCCCTCACCTGCTCCCCGTTCTCCTCCGCCAGCACCGAGCAGGTGATGTAGGCGATGCGACCACCCGCCCTCACCAGCGGCACCGCACGGTCCAGCACTTCGGCCTGGTCGCGCAGGCGGATCTCCAGCGCGCCCGGGCGCATGCGCCATTTGGCGTCGGGGTTGCGGCGCCAGGTTCCGGTTCCAGTGCAGGGCGCATCGATCACGACGAGATCGGCCGAGGCGCGGATGTCTTGGAGCGGATCGGCCTCGCCCTTGGGGGTGCGCACGTCGGCATTGTGGACGCCGGCGCGCGACAGGCGCTCGTGGATCGGGGCAAGCTGGCGCTTGTCGCGGTCGGTCGCGATCAGCCGGCCCTTGCCTTGCATCAGGGCGGCGAGCGCCAGCGTCTTGCCGCCCGCGCCGGCGCAGAGATCGATCACCTGCTCGCCGGGTTTTGCCGCGGTGAACTGGGCCGCAAGCTGCGATCCCTCATCCTGCACCTCAATGGCGCCCTTGATGAAATCCTCTTCCGCCTGGATGCCCGGGTTGCGCGCATCGGCCGAAAGCTCGATGCGCAGGCCCGTTGCCGACCACGGCGTCGGTTCCGCATGAAGATGAGCAAGCGCGCGCAGCACCTTGTCGCGATTGGATTTTAACGTGTTGACGCGCAGATCGAGCGGAGCCCGGCTCGCCATCGCTGCGGCCTCTGCGGCGCGGTCATCGCCGAACACTTTTGCAAGATGCGGATCCAGCCATTCGGGATAGTCCCCGGCGACCGCGGCCGGGGCATCCGCGAGCGAGTGCGAGGCGAGCGCGGCCTGCTCGGCCTCGGTCAGCGGCACCGGCGCAAACCGGCTGCCGTCGAACAGCGCGGCCATGGTGGCGGTGTCCATGCCGCGCTCGAGCCGGAGCATGCCGATCAGCCGCGCCCGCGCGGTATCGGAACCCATCAGGTAGGCGCTCGAGGCGTAGCGGCGCAGCACGTCCCAGACAAGGCCGGCAATGGCGGCGCGGTCGCCGGAACCGGCGAAGCGGTGCGCGGTGCCCCACTCCTTCAGCGCCTTGGCCGCCGGCACGCGGTCCTTCTCGATGATGTCGATCAGTTCGATGGCTGCGGACAGCCGGGCAGCGGGGGTCATTTGAATCTTTCAGTTTTGCGCATGATCTTATCGGAAAACCGGCATCCACTTTGCGCGAACGCGGCCCTTCGGATCCGGATCATGCGCGATCAGATCAGCAGCAAAAGCTTCAGCGCGAAGTAGATCCACATCGCAAGCAGCACGAGCACGCCGGCGAGCCAGATCGTGGAGCGGCGGCCGAGATCGTTGGAGGAGACGAACACGCCGGCATGGGCAAAGCGCGTCACCACGAATACCCAGGACATCAGCACGATGAAGAGATCGGCGCGGCGCAGGGGCAATGCCAGCGCGATCAGGACGTAGAACAGCATCGGCAGCTCGAACTGGTTGCGGTAGCAATTGGCGATTTGAGTGACGCCCTTCGGCCAGTTCGGCTCGCCCAGCGCAATGTCGCGGATTTTGGTCTCGCCCGAGACCAGGGTCTTGCGCCGCGCCAAGACCATGCCGATCAGAAGCGCGAAGGTGAGAGCGACCTGCACGAAGACCGGCAGCAAAACCATTTGAACGGACATCGGAACTTTCCCGGGGGGCAAAATGCCGCCGACCGTCATTAGCCCCGACTTTTGGCGCTGACAATGAACGACTTGAACCGGCGTTCCCGCTCTTGCGACCAAGCATCGATCGTTGAAGCAATTTCGGCCCTTGGGCCCGAGGCGAGATAGCGCCATGAACACCTGGACCGGCCTCTTCACCGAATCCGCTGGCGGCCAACTCGGCATCCTGATGTCGGCGCTGTCAGCTATCCTCGTCGATCGCATCGCCTCCCCGCTCGCCCCGCAGGGTGCCTACATGATCCGCTACCGCGTGCTGTGACCGCAATGCTCCGCATCAGATCCTGCGCGGCAGCCGCGCTTACGCTCGCCACCTTGCTTTGCCCCGCGCTGCGGATGCACGCCCTCGCCGCGTCGGCCGACATCGCCACCTGCGACCGGCTCGCCGCGCATCCCACCGATCTGGACAAGCCTGCCGATGTGACGGGCGTTCTCGATATCGCCGGCGCCGATGTCCCCGCCGCGCTGAAGGCCTGCAAGGCCGCTGCCGCCGCTCCCGATGTCCCGCGCCGCATCTGGATGGAGCTCGGCCGCGCCTACGAGTTCGCCCGGCAGCCGGCCGAGGCCGCAAATGCCTATCGCAAGGCGGCAGATGCCGGCAGCGCCGCGGCGATGACCGGGCTCGGTGTACTCCTGATCAACGGCAACGGCCTGAAGAAAAACGTCACGGAAGGACGGATGCTGATCGAGAAGGCGGCAAATGCCGGTGATGTCGATGGCATGACCAACCTGGCTTCGCTCTATGGCGCCGGCGCCGGCGCGAAGGCTGATTTCGCCATGGCGCGCAAATGGTACGCCAAGGCCATTGAGGTGAATTCCAGCGAGGCCATGTACCAGCTGGGATTGATGACCCAAGACGGCGATGGTGGCCCGAAAGACGACGTCGCGGCCAAGGCGCTGTTCGAGAAGGCCGCCGCTCTCGATCATGCCGATGCGCTGGAGCGGTTAGGCGCCTATGCCGAAGCCGGCCGTGCCGGCGAGAAGGATACCCAGGCCGCGATCGCCTATTACAAGCGAGCTGCCGCGCTCGGCAACGAAGATGCGGGCAAGGCGCTGGAGCGCCTGCGCTGTCCGTTCGGTATCAAGAATCGCGACGGAAAGTCCGTCGGGCGGATTTGCTTTGACGGCGGATAGCCGTTCCCGGCGAGGGGCGGCCGGCGCGTGCTTTAAACTTTGTTCGTTGCGGTCCATGCCGGCGTCGTCATCGTTCCGACGTGCGATAACGGGTAGGATGATTGCATGCCCGAATTTCGCCTGACCCAGATTTCCGACACGCATCTCGGCCGGCGCTTTCCCGGCCTGATCGCCAACTTCCACCGCATCAGCGAGCACATCGACGCCGGCAGGCCCGATCTCGTCGTCAACACCGGCGACGTCTCGTTCGACGGGCCGACGAGCCGCAACGACGTCGAATTCGCGAAAGCCCTGCACGACGCCCTGCCCGTCACCTGCCGCTATCTCCCCGGCAATCACGACATCGGCGACAATCCAACCGCGGTCGGGCCGGCGCCAAAGCCGCCGGTCAGCGAGGCGCACCGCCGGCGGTTCTGCGACATCATTGGCGAAGACCATTGGTCGTTCGAGGCCGCCGGCTGGTGCTTCATCGGCCTCAATTCACTCGTCATGAATTCAGGGCTCGCCTTCGAGGCCGAGCAGTTCGACTGGCTCGCCTCCGAGATTGCGTGCACGAACGGCAGGCCAGTCGCGCTGTTCCTGCACAAGCCGCTGTTTCTCAACCTGCCCGACGATCCCGAGACGCCGGAGACCTCGATCCGCTACGTGCCTCAGCCGGCGCGGGCGCGGCTGATCGAGATGTTCACGCAGGTCGACCTGCGCCTCATCGCCAGCGGTCACGTGCACCAACGGCGTGACTTCACCTGGCGCCACACCCGCCACGTCTGGGCGCCGTCGACCGGCTTCGTCATCAACGATAAGCGCCAGGACCGGATCGCGATAAAGGAAGTCGGGCTGGTCGAATACCGCTTTCAGCCCGACAGTCTCGAGGTCCGTCACATCCGCGCGGCGGGCCAGGTCGATGTCGATATCGAGGAGCTCTTCGCCCAGATGGGCGGCGAGCATTAACGCGCACAGCTGCTCAGGCGACGCTCTTGAGATCCTGCTGGATCGCGGCGAGCAAGGATTGCAGCGCTTCGCTGTTCACCGGCTTCGCCGCGGGATCATTGGCAGGTGGCTGCCCGCCAATTTGCGCGGCCTTGACCGGACGCTTCGGAAACGGCGGCGGTGGTGCCGGCATCGAGGCGGCAAACTCGCCTTCGTCCTCGGCGTGGACGAACTTGCCATGGATGACGTCATCGCGGCGGCCCATGATGAACATCGCCACCCAATAGCCGGCGGCCAGGACGATTACGCAGAAAATACCAATCTCTAACATCGCAACACCCAAAATATGCGCGATGCTTCAATGCTTTCGCCGGCCCGTCAATGAACCGGCGGTCACACCTGCGGCTTTTGCGGGCTGGTGTGACCGATTAGTGACTCTTTCTTAACCATCCACCGCCCCGACCGGGGCTGGATGCGGCCAGATCAGGCCTTGTCGGGACCAACCCGAACCAGCTGCTTGCCGAAATTGGCACCCTTCAGCAGGCCCATGAAGGCGGCGGGGGCGCTTTCCAGGCCTTCGGTGACGAACTCCTTGTACTTGACCTTGCCGTCGCGGACCCAGCCCGACATGTCGCGCAGGAAATCGCCGTGGCGGGCGGCGAAATCGGACACGATGAAGCCGCGGAAGGTCAGCCGCTTGGTGAGGATGTTGCGCATCATCGCACCGGCCCATTTCGGCGGCTTGGCCTCGGTGTCGTTGTAGTGGGCGATCAGGCCGCAGACCGGCACGCGAGCGAATGGATTGAGCTGCGGGAACACCGCCTCGAACACGGCGCCGCCGACATTCTCGAAATAGACGTCGATGCCTTTCGGACAGGCTTCCTTGAGCCTGGCCGCGAGGTCGGGATCGCGGTGATCGATGCAGGCATCGAAGCCGAGCTCCTTGACCACGTAGTCGCACTTCTGCTTGCCGCCGGCGATGCCGACCGCGCGTGCGCCCTTGATCTTGGCGATCTGGCCGACGGCCGAGCCGACCGCACCTGAGGCACCGGCAACGACGACGGTCTCGCCCGGTTGCGGCTTGCCGATGTCGAGCAGGCCTGTGTACGCGGTCATGCCGGGCATGCCGAGCACGCCGATGGAGGTCGAGATCGGGCCGAGCTTCGGATCGACCTTGATCAGGCCCTTGCCGTTCGAGATTGCGTGCGTCTGCCAGCCCGAGCGGATGCGCACGATGTCGCCGACCGCGAAATCGGGATTGTTGGAGGCTGCGACCTCGCTGACCGCCTCGCCTTCCATCACCCCGCCGATCGGCACCGGCGCTGCGTAGGACGGCCCCTCGCTCATGCGCCCGCGCATATAGGGGTCGAGCGACAGCCAGATCGTGCGCAGCAGGACTTCGCCGGCCCCTGGTGCCGGAACAGCGAATTCCTCCAGGCGAAAATCAGACGGCTTGGGTTCGCCGACGGGACGCGCGGCGAGAACGATGCGTTTGCCTTGGGACATGGCTTCCTCCACTTTTCTCTGGTTGCGAGCGAAGCGAAGCAATACAGCCGCGTCAATACCAAAAGGGCCGGATTGCTTCGTCGCATCCGCGCAAAATTGCTACGCAATTTTGTCGCGAGCTCCTCGCAATGACGAGCTTGTGGCACGCAGCAGCCACAAGCTCACTGTCATCGCCCGACTCGATCGGGCGATCCAGTATTCCAGAGACGGTCGTTATTGAGCCGAAAAGCCGCGGCGTACTGGATGCCCCGATCAAGCCGGGGCATGACAGCGGTGGGTGGAGTAACTAACCCCCGCCCGGATAGTTCGGGCTCTCGCGCGTGATCGTCACGTCGTGGACGTGGCTTTCGCGCAGGCCCGCGCCGGTGATGCGGACGAACTGGGCCTTGTCGTGCAGCTCCTTCATGTCGCGTGCGCCGACATAGCCCATCGCGGCGCGTAAGCCGCCGGCGAGCTGGTGCATGACGTTGCCGACCGGGCCCTTGTAGGGCACCTGACCCTCGATGCCTTCGGGCACCAGCTTGAGCGTGTCCTTGATGTCCTGCTGGAAGTAGCGGTCGGCAGATCCCCGCGCCATTGCGCCGACCGAGCCCATGCCGCGATAGGCCTTGTAGGAACGGCCCTGCCACAAAAACACCTCGCCGGGCGTCTCGTCGGTGCCGGCGAGCAGCGAACCGACCATCGCAATGTCGGCGCCGGCGGCGAGCGCCTTGGCGAGATCGCCGGAGTACTTGATGCCGCCGTCGGCGATGACGGGGATGTCGGACTTCTTCGCCGCTTCCACCGCATCCATGATCGCGGTGAGCTGGGGAACGCCGACGCCGGCGACGATGCGCGTGGTGCAGATCGAGCCCGGGCCGATGCCGACCTTGATGCAATCCGCGCCGGCGTCGATCAGCGCCTGCGCGCCTTCCGTGGTGGCGACGTTGCCGGCGACGACCTGCACCGAGTTGGACAGACGCTTGATGCGGTTCACCGCGTGCAGCACGTGACGCGAATGGCCGTGCGCGGTGTCGACGACGACGAGGTCGACGCCGGCATCGATCAGCCGCTCGGTGCGCTCGAAGCCGTTATCGCCGACGGTGGTGGCCGCGGCGACGCGCAGGCGCCCTTGCGCGTCCTTGCAGGCGAGCGGATGGGCGACCGCCTTCTCCATGTCCTTGACGGTGATGAGGCCGACGCAGCGATATTGCTCGTCGACGACGACCAGCTTCTCGATGCGATGCTGGTGCAGCATCCGCCGCGCCTCGTCCTGGCTGACATTCTCGCGGACCGTGACGAGGTTTTCGTGCGTCATCAGTTCGGAGATCTTTTGCTGGCGATTGGTCGCAAAGCGCACGTCACGGTTGGTGAGGATGCCGACCAGCTTGCCGGGCGTGTTCTTGCCGGCGCCCGTGACGACGGGAATGCCGGAGATGCCGTGATCGCTCATCAGCTTGAGCGCATCGTCGAGCGTGGCCTCGGGGCTGATGGTGAGCGGGTTGACCACCATGCCGGACTCGTAGCGCTTGACCTGCCGCACCTGGGCAGCCTGCCCTTCGGGATCGAAATTGCGGTGGATGACGCCGAGGCCGCCGGCCTGCGCCATGGCGATCGCCATGCGGGCCTCGGTGACGGTGTCCATGGCCGAGGCCATGATCGGGATGTTGAGCGGGATGGCCCGGGTGACGCGGGAGCGGATGTCGACCTCGCCCGGCATGACGTCCGACAGGCCCGGCTTCAACAGCACGTCGTCGAACGTAAAGGCTTCGCGGATGCCCTGAAGTTGCACCGTGGCCATCTGCCAACTCCTTCCTGCGGCTTTGCCGCAAATGCTAATGGATGAGCGCCGCCCTCGGCGTCCCTTGCGGCAACGCCTTGAGAATCGGAGCCCATCAGTGGGGTTGACGCGGGTCGATAGCACGGCCGCGTGACGAATCAAAGCAATTCGGGCCGCTGGCCA
The DNA here is from genome assembly GCF_045571455.1 of Bradyrhizobium sp. STM 3561. Taxonomy (NCBI): domain Bacteria; kingdom Pseudomonadati; phylum Pseudomonadota; class Alphaproteobacteria; order Hyphomicrobiales; family Nitrobacteraceae; genus Bradyrhizobium; species Bradyrhizobium sp. STM 3561. The sequence continues at coordinate 2,271,097 of NZ_CP120695.1, read as the reverse complement.
GCCATGCACAGGCTTTTTTGGGCCAATTCGGGCAGGGACAGCCCCTGCGCGGCCCACCCGCCGTCATTCCGGGTTCACGCGAAGTGGGCGCGCCCCGGAATGACGGCGAAGCGGGTCACACCGTCGTTACGCAGGATCTAGGTGGCATGCGTCGATCCGCAATGGTCCGCGGCGGACGGCGGTGATAAGCCGCAACTCCGCCCTTCCTTCCGAATTTCATTGCCAATCCATCATGGTCGACAAGCAACGCGTGATTCCGCTGATCGTGGCCACTGCGCTCTTCATGGAGAACATGGATTCCACGGTGATCGCCACCTCGCTGCCGGCGATCGCGGCCGACATCGGAACCAGCCCGCTGACGCTGAAGCTCGCAATCACGTCTTACCTGCTGTCGCTCGCGGTGTTCATCCCGGCGAGCGGCTGGACCGCCGACCGCTTCGGCGCGCGGATGGTTTTTGCGATCGCGGTCGGCGTGTTCATGGTCGGCTCGGTCGGCTGCGCGCTCTCGACCTCGGTCACCGATTTCGTATTCGCGCGCATCCTGCAAGGCATGGGCGGCGCGATGATGACGCCGGTCGGACGCCTCGTGCTGCTGCGCTCCGTCGACAAGAGCGCGCTGGTCAACGCCATGGCCTGGGTGACGGTCCCGGCCCTGATCGGTCCCGTGATCGGACCGCCGCTCGGTGGCTTCATCACGACCTACGCGTCCTGGCACTGGATCTTCCTGATCAACATCCCGATCGGCCTGCTCGGCATCTTCATGGCGCTGCGCTTCATCGATCCGATCAAGAGTGAAGAACGCGAGCCGTTCGATCTCTACGGCATGGTGCTCGCTGGGCTGGGTCTTGCCGGCATCGCCTTCGGCCTGTCGGTTGCCGGGCTCAATCTGCTGCCGTGGAGCACCGTTGCAGCACTGATCGCGGGCGGCGCGATCTCGATGACGCTCTACGTCTTCCACGCCCGGCGCACGGGCTCGCCAGTGCTGGATTTCTCGCTTCTGAACCTGCCGACGCTGCGCGCGGCCGTGCTCGGCGGCTTCATGTTCCGTCTCGGCATCGGCGCGCTGCCGTTCCTGCTGCCGCTCCTGATGCAGATCGGCTTCGGCCTGTCGCCGTTCCATTCCGGTCTCGTCACCTTTGCCTCGTCGCTCGGGGCCATGGGCATGAAGACGCTGGCGGCACGGATCATCCGCGCCTTCGGCTTCCGCAATCTGATGACGGTGAACGCGATCGTCAGCGCGTTCTTCCTCGGCGTCTGCGCGCTGTTCACGGTGACGACGCCGCTGCTCATCATCATGGTGATCCTGGTCGTCGGCGGCTTCTTCCGCTCGCTCGAGTTCACCGCGATCAACACCGTCGCCTATGCCGACGTCGAGACCGCGCAGATGAGCCGGGCCACCACCCTCGTCAGCGTCAACCAGCAGCTCGCGGTGTCCGCAGGCGTCGCCGTCGGCGCGGCGTGCGTGGAAACGACGATGTGGTTCAGCCATATCAGCGAGCTCAACGCCACCGTGTTCGCGCCCGCTTTCATCGTGGTGGCGCTGACCTCGGCGGCGTCGAGCTGGTTCTTCTGGCAGATGCCGGTTGACGCCGGCCACGAGATCTCCGGCCGCAAGGCGGTCGAGATCGCGAGCCGCAAGGGTGCCGGCAAGGGTGCGGCCAAGGCCGCCGTCAAGGCGGCGAGCGAGGATACGCAGGACGTACGGGATCAGCGGCTCGGATAGAGGTCCGGCCGGCCGGTCGCCTCAGGAAGAGGCCGTCGGCTGTAGCGGGACCAGGGCATAGCCGACGCCGCGCACCGTCGCGATCGGCGCCGCTGTGCCGTCGAGCTGCATCTTGCGGCGCAGCCGCACGATCAGAGTGTCGACCGTATGCTCGCTGATCTCTCGAGGGTCGCGGTTCGAGATGACGTCGAGCAGGAAATCGCGGCTGAGCCGCGTCATGTAGGACGCGAGCGCGACGAGGATGTTGAGCTCTCCCGCCGTCAGGTTGACCATGCTTCCGTCAGGACGAAACAATTCGCGCCGGACCAGACTTCGGCAGTCGATCTCGCAGGCGTGCTCGGGACCAGGTTCAGCCATGTGATGGACACGCGGGTCGGCGCGCTCAAATCAAGCGTCTGCCGCCTACCAGACCCGGCCAAGCGGTCTCAGGCGTGCCGCGCCCATCAGCGCGTTCATCGAGATGAACGCTCGTTTATGTTCATGACTCCTGTTCCTCGCCGGCGCGCGCTTGCAACTTTTGCCCTTCGGCAATGTTGGCACGATGTCGGAACACCAAGGAAGGAGGGACGCGCATGAAAAAGACCGCACTTGTCCTGGCAACCGTCGGCGCGCTCGGCGTGAGCGCGGTGGCGGGACCGACGCCGGCGGAAGCCCGCTGGCACGGCGGTTTTGGGCCAGCGCTGGCAGGCGGATTGCTCGCAGGTGCCGTGATCGGCGGCCTCGCCTCGTCCGCTTATGCCTACGGTCCGGGCTACGGCTACTACGGGTATCCGGGCTATTATGACGACTATTACGCACCGGCGTACTACGGCGGTTACTATCCGTGGGGCGGCTACACCAGGACTTACTACAGCACCAGTTACGCCCCGGCCTACTATGGCTACCGCTATCGCCGTGTCGTGAGCCCGGCCTTCGCCTACTACGGCGGACCGTTCCCGCGGCGGCACTTCTATTACCATCGCTGGCGCCCTTACTGGTGAAGCGACGGCGCAACAGAAGGGCTGGCGCGAGGCGCTGAGCCTGCAGAGTGGATTTTTGGTCGATGTCTTTATGCTTCGATCAAGGGAGTCCCGCACGCGCGATAGCACCGAGACGGAACCGCGCAACTCTCCTGCATGATCGGAACGATGGCATCGCCGCACCGTTCACACACATCGGAAAACGCGAATGAGGGATCGTTTGTCTCGAGCCCGGAGTTCGAACGTTCCGTCAACGGATGCTGCAAAGCAAGCAAGCAAATGGAGGAGGTTCACGTGGACACGAGAAAGAACAGGTTCCTATTGACTACAGCAGTGCTGCTCGCCGGCGTCAGCCTGGCGTCGGCTCAAGGCATGCGTGAAGGCGCCGGCAGCGGGATGAGCGGAGGTGCGGGCGCCGGCGCGGCGGAATCCGGCCGATCGGGCGGCGGAATGTCGCAAGGTGCGGGCGGAGCCTCTCATGGCGAAGGAATGACCCAGGGTCGCGCAGGTGGTCGAGCCGAGAGCCCCGCTGCTGCGCCATCGCGTTCTGAGCGCAGTGAGGGAATGCGTGATAGCGGCAAGGCCGACAGGGGCGAACGTCAGTCCCTCGATCAGGGCCGCGGCGACCGCGACAATGCGCGTCAGTCCCGATCTGAAGGCGAGAAGCGCGGCAAGGACCAAACCGTCGGTCAGAGCCGAGGCGAACCCGACCAAGCGCGTCAGTCCAGGTCGGAGCGCGACAAGAGCGGAATGAAGGACCAGACGGTCGGTCAGAGCGGCAGCGAGCGCGACGCTACGCGTCAGTCGCAAGGCGCAGAACAGAAGGGCGCGGCAGGCGCTAAGACCAAGGAGAATGTCCAAGGCAAGAACGCGCAGGGTCAAAGCACGACGACGACCGGCGCGAACACCAAGGAGAATGCCCAGGATAAGAACGCGCAAGGTCAGAGCACGACGACGACCGGCGCGAACACCAAGGAGAATGCCCAGGATAAGAACGCGCAAGGTCAGAGCACGACGACGACCGGCGCCAACACCAAGGGCGCCCAAGGCCAGAACGCCCCGGCTCAGGGCACGACGACTGGCGCGAACACCAACAACGCGCAAGCTCCGAGCGCCCAGCAGGGCCAGGGCACGACGACCGGCGCCAACACTCAGGGACAGGTCAACACCCAGGCCCAAGCCCAGGGTGGGACGACCCAGAGCTTGTCCGGCCGCGTGCAGCTGAGCGCGCAGCAGCAGACAACGCTGCAGCAGTCGGTGTTGAGCTCACGCAACGTGGATCGCGTGCGGGTCAACGTCAATTCGGTCAACTTCGGGATCAATACCGGTGTGGTGGTGCCGCGGAACATCTCCGTGGTCGCCGTCTCGACATTCCCGGCGCTGATCGACATCTATCCGGCCTATCGGGACGACAGCTTCTTCGTCGTGGATGACGAGATCATCGTCGTCGACCGAAGCCGCAGGATCGTCGACGCCATTCCCGCCGGCCCAAGAACGCACTTTGCCCGGCGCGGCAGCGTGAGCGGTGGCGGCGGCAACATCGCCGCGCTGGATCTCAGCCCCGACGAGCTCCGCATTGTTCAACGGGTGCTGATCGAACGCGGCCTGTTGTCGGGCGAAGCAGACGGCGTCCTCGGGCCCGCCACGCGCGAAGCGCTGATCACCTTCCAGCGACAGGAAGGTTTCCAGACCACCGGCTCGATCGATACCCGGACGGTCGCTGCACTAGGCGTCTCCAACCAGATCCGCGCCACGCAGGGTCAATCGACCACCGTTGGTCAGGAAGGTGCGGCCGGCCAGTCGACGCAGCAGAACACGACCGGGCAAAGCGCCGGTCAGACCAATGCGCCGGCGCAGCAGAACCAGACCAATGCGCCAGCGCAGCAGAACCAGACCACCGGCCAGGCTGGGCAGAACCAGCCATCCGCAACCGGACAGGCTCAGCAGAACCAACCGGCGACGTCGGGCCAGGCAGGCACACAACCGCCCGCCGGTCAGACCACCGGCCAGGCGCCGGCCCAAGGCAACAGTCAGTCCACCAACCAGCCTGCCGCCACACAGAGCCCGCAGTCTGGACAAACCAACCAGAACAATGCCCCGCCGCCTTCGCCGTCGGGTCAGCCGGCTCAGAACCAACCCAGCCGGTAAGATGCCTTCCCCGAGCCCTGCCCCTGGCAGGGCTCTTTTTTGCGGCCTGCGCGGCCGCGAGAGAAAGATGATAAAGTTTTCTGCGCCGGTCCCGACGTTCGCCAGGCGTTCGGCGGGGACGACGGTGGAGCGTGGGCTACTCCTTGGTCGCGCCCCGAAATCCCGTCGCCAGCACATAGCGCTCCGAGGAATCCTGCCGGCTCGCGGCGGGCTTCACATGGCGCACCGTCGCAAAATCGCGCTTGAGCTGGGCGAGCAGCTCAGCGTCGGCGCCGCTCTGGAAGGTTTTTGCCAGGAACGTCCCGCCGGGCTTGAGCACGTCACAGGCAAACGCGGCTGCGGTCTCGACCAGACCGACGATGCGGAGCTGGTCGGTCTTGCGGTGGCCGGTGGTGTTGGCGGCCATGTCGGACATCACGACGTCGGCCCCGCCGCCCAGCATCGCGGTGAGCTTCTCGGGCGCGTCGTTGTCCATGAAGTCGAGCTGCGCGAAATCGACGCCGGGAATCTCCGGCATTTCCAACAGATCGATCGCGACGACCTTGCCCTTGCCTTCCGCGGAGCCGACGCGCTTGGCGGCGATCTGGCTCCAGCCGCCGGGGGCCGCGCCGAGATCGACCACGGCCATGCCGGGCTTCAAGAGCCGGAACTTGTCATCGATCTCCAGCAGCTTGAACGCGGCGCGCGAGCGATAGCCCGCCGCCTTGGCCTTGGCGACATAGGGATCGTTGAGCTGCCGCTCCAGCCACAGCTTCGACGACAATTTGCGCTTGCCGCCGGTCTTGACCTGGACGTGCAAGCGGCCGGTGGTGTCCTTGGCCATTCTCACCAGCTCCTGAGCGCGCCGTCCTCGCGCATCATCTCGACCAGCATGCCTTCGCGCAGGCCGCGGTCGGCGACGCGCAGGCGCGGCAGCGGAAAGGCGCGCCTGATGGCATCGAGGATGGCGCAGCCGGCCAGCACGAGGTCGGCGCGTTCGACGCTGATGCAGCTGTTGTTCGCGCGCTCCTCGTAGCTCATGCCGAGCAGCTTGTTGATGGTCGCGGTGATGTCGGCGTCGTTCATCCAGATGCTGTCGATACGGCGGCGATCGTAACGCGGCAGGTTGAGATGGATGCCGGCGAGCGTCGTCACGGTGCCCGACGTGCCGAGCAGATGCATGTCGGCGAGCTCGCGGCCGTGCTCCTCCGCGAACGGCGCGACGTGGCTCGCGACCTCGCGCTCCATCGCGGCATAGATCTCAGCCGTCACGTCGCGGCCGCCGAACTGCTCGGCAAGCGTGACCACACCGTACGGGATCGACATCCAGGCCTTGATGCGTGGTTCCGGATTCTCCGGGTCGCGCTCGATCCGCACCAGCTCGGTCGAGCCGCCGCCTATGTCGAACAGGATGGCACCCCTGCCCCTGGGATCGACCAGCGGCGAGCAGCCGAGCACGGCGAGCGAGGCCTCGGTCTCGCGGTCGATCACCTCGAGCTCGATGCCCGTCTCTGCTGCGACGCGGCTGCGGAACCCTTCCGCGTTCGAAGCCGCACGGCAGGCTTCGGTCGCGATCAGCCGCAGCCGGCGCGCTCTGCGCAGGTTTATTTTGTCGCGGCAGATGCTGAGCGCCGCAATGGCGCGCTCGATCGCGGCCTCGCTGATCGAGCCGGTCGCCGAAACCCCCTCGCCGAGCCGGATGATGCGCGAGAAAGAATCGACCACGCGAAAGCCGTCGTGGGTCGGACAGGCGATCAACAGCCTGCAATTGTTGGTGCCGAGGTCCAGCGCCGCATAGACGCCGGTTCCCGGCGCTTGCGCGCCGACGGGCGGATCGGTGGCCAACGCCACCGCCGCCATCGACCCCTCCAGCTCGCCGTGCGGCCCATGTTGGCTTACATGGCCGTCGCGGAGCCGCGTGTGGTCATTCATACAAACTGTCTTTCCGCGGCCGGTCGGGCCGGTCTGGAATTGCTTTTTCGCCTGAAACATTAGCAGCGCGGCAGGCCTGCGCAACAACGCATCACATGGGACCATGTCCATTCGTGCGTTGTCGTGAACGGGGTCGTAGGTTATCTGAGTAGGGTCCGGCCCCCCTCCAGGCGCCCGCGAATTCGCGCAAATGCCGGCTTTTCAGGTCGATTCCATGCAAGAACACACCAAATCGTCCACGCTCGAGAACGCTATTGCACTGCAAAAATATGGCGTCGGACAACCGGTCCGCCGCAAGGAGGACGACACGCTGGTGCGCGGCAAGGGCCGCTACACCGACGACTTCAACCTCGCCGGCCAGGCCTATGCCGTGATCGTCCGCTCCACCCATGCCCACGGCGTCATCCGCGGCATCGGCCTTGATGCCGCCAAAGCGATGCCGGGCGTGCTGGGGGCGTGGACCGGCAAGGATCTCGATGCCGCCGGCTACGGCCCCTTCACCTGCGGCCTGCCGTTGAAGAGCCGCGACGGCTCGCCTTTGCTCCAGACCAACCGCCAGCCGCTCGCCACCGACAAGGTCCGCTTCGTCGGCGATCCCGTTGCTTTCGTGGTGGCGGAGACGCTGGCGCAGGCGCGCGACGCGGCCGAAGCGGTTGAGCTCGATATCGAGCCGCTGCCGGCGGTGACCGATCCCGAGGAAGCGGCCAAGCCAGGCGCGCCCCAGCTTTACGACCACATCCCCAACAATGTCGCGCTCGACTACCACTATGGCGACATGGACAAGGTCAACGCGGCCTTTGCCAGCGCCGCCCACGTCACCAAGATCGACATCGAGAACACCCGCGTCGCCGTGGTCTCGATGGAGCCGCGCGTTGGGCTAGCCTCCTACGACAAGAAGACCGAGCGCTACACGCTTCAGGTACCGACGCAGGGCGTCGCCGGCAACCGCGCCAATCTCGCCAAGAACCTGAAGGTGCCGAACGAGAAGGTGCGCATTCTCACCGCCAATGTCGGCGGCTCCTTCGGCATGAAGAACATCAACTATCCCGAATACATGTGCATCCTGTACGCGGCGAAGGCACTGGGACGCCCGGTGAAATGGCTCGACGAGCGCTCCACCAGCTTCCTCTCCGACAGCCACGGCCGCGCCCAGAAGATCCACGCCGAGCTCGCGCTCGATGCCGAGGGGCATTTCCTCGCGGCAAAACTGTCCGGCTACGGCAATGTCGGCGCCTACATCACCGGCGTCGCGCCAGGGCCGCTCTCGCTCAACACCGGCAAGAACTTTTCCAGCGTCTACCGCACGCCGCTGATGGCGGTCGACATCAAGGTGGTGCTGACCAACACCACGCTGATGGGCGCCTATCGCGGCGCCGGCCGGCCCGAAGCGAATTATTACATGGAGCGGCTGATCGACCGCGCTGCCGACGAGATGGGCATCAACCGCCTGACCTTGCGCAAGCGCAACTTCATCAAGCCGAACCAGATGCCGTTCCCGGCTTCTTCCGGCGTCACTTACGACAGCGGCGACTTCCAGGCGGTGTTCAACAAGGCGCTCGAAATCTCGGATCACGAGAATTTCGCCAGGCGCAAGAAGGAGAGCAAGAAGGCCGGCAAGCTGCGCGGCATCGCCGTCGGCTCCTATCTCGAGGTCACCGCGCCGCCGAGCCCCGAGCTCGGCAAGATCGTGTTCGATCCCGACGGCACCGTGCAGCTCATCACCGGCACGCTCGATTACGGCCAGGGCCATGCGACGCCGTTCGCGCAGGTTTTATGCGAGCAGCTCGGTGTCCCCTTCGAGAGCGTCAAGCTGGTGCAGGGCGACAGCGATATCGTCCACACCGGCAACGGCACCGGCGGCTCGCGCTCGATCACCGCGAGCGGCCAGGCCATCGTAGGGGCGGCAAAGCTCGTCATCGAGAAAGGTAAGCGCGCAGCAGCGCATATCCTCGAAGCCTCCGAAGCCGACATCGAGTTCGCTGATGGCAGCTTCACCATCGCCGGCACCGACCGCAGCATCGACATCATGGAGCTCGCCAGACGCCTGCATGACGGTAAGGTACCGGAGGGCGTGCCCGACTCGCTCGACGTCGATCACACCAGCGAACCTGTCGCCTCGGCGTTCCCGAACGGCTGTCACGTCGCGGAGGTCGAGATCGAGCCGGAGACCGGCGTGGTGCAGATCGTGCGCTACAGCGCCGTCAACGATTTCGGCACGGTGATCAACCCGATGCTGGTCGCGGGCCAGCTCCACGGCGGCGTGGTCCAGGGCATCGGCCAGGCGCTGATGGAGCACATCCGCTACGACGAGAGCGGCCAGCCGATCACGGGCTCGCTGATGGATTACGCCCTGCCCCGGGCCGAGGACGTGCCGTTCATGACGGTCGGCGACCACCCGGTGCCGGCCACGACCAACCCACTCGGCAGCAAGGGCTGCGGTGAAGCCGGCTGCGCCGGTAGCCTGTCGACCGTGGTGAACGCCGTGCTCGATGCGCTCTCCGACTATGGGATCAAGCACATCGACATGCCGCTGACCCCGGAGCGGGTGTGGCGCGCGATTCAGGATGCGAAGGGGAAGGCGTAAAGGGCGTGCACTCTTTCCGCCGTCATGGCCGGGTTTGTCCCGGCCACCCATGCGTCGGCCACAAGGCACGAAGAACGTGGATGCCCAAGACAAGCCCGGGCATGACGATGTGGATACAGCGCGGCTTTCCCGCGCTACGCCGCGGCCTGCTCGCGCGGTTGATAGATCGCGGTGTGCTGGCAGTGGGCGAGCGGAGTGATTCCGTTGGCGACGACCAGGGAGTCGAGCTCGACGAAGCGGTGGCCCTTCTTCTCGTAATTGGCCGTGACTTTCGCACGTGCCGCGATCTCGTCACCGGCGCGCGCCGCGGATAGCAGCTGCATGCGGCTGCCGACGTGAATCCACGGACCCAGAATGGTGTTGTCGACGAGGACGCGGTTCATCACCCGCTGGATCAGGCCGGGGTGGCCGAGCCCTTCGCGCGCGAAGATCGGATCGCTCTCCCTGATGTCGGCGAGGTAATCTGCCGCATCCTGTCCGGCCCAGCGGCGCGGCGCCGTGCCGAGCCATTTGCCGGCTTCGAAGGTCGCCGGGCTAACCGGCTTGCGCTCCGCGACAGCGGGGACCTCGACATAATCACCCAATGACACCGTCGGCGCCTCCGCCGGCAGCGACGCTGTCCCCGTCGCGCAAAGTTCGGTGCGGCTGAACACCTCGATCGTCAGCAGGCCATTGTGCTCGGTGGCGTCGACATCGGCGGTCTCGCCGTCATAGACCGGCTTGATGAAGCGGGCCTCGACCAGCCCGCGCGACAGGAAATCGCGGCCCCAGCGTGCGATCGGCACGTGCATCATGTAGGCGAAGACGTCGACGCCGGGGACCAGCCCGCCTTCAAATCCGAAGCGGCGCGCCACCGTGTCGTCATGCATCTTGTTTTCGGACTGCTTTGCGGTGTTGTAGGCCTCGACGCGGTAGGTTTCGAGCCGGTTCGGCATGGCTGGCCTTCCCTGTTTTTGTTGTTTCGGGGCCAATCGTAGGCCCCGGGGAACAGCGGTCAATCCCCTCGCCTTTGCGATCCGAATGGGGTACCACGCGGCGAATGACCAACACCCCCACCCGCATCTATGTCGATGCCGACGCCTGCCCGGTGAAGGACGAGATTTATCGCGTCGCGATCCGGCACGGCGTGCCCGTGAGCGTAGTCGCCGGCAACTTTATTCGTGTGCCGCAGGACCCGCTGATCGAGCGCATCGCCGCAGGTAGCGGCATGGACGCGGCCGACGACTGGATCGCGGAACGCGCGAAACCCGGCGACATCGTGGTGACATCAGACATCCCGTTGGCGAGCCGCTGCGTGAAGGTGGGCGCCGACGTGATCGCGCCGAACGGCAAGCCCTTCACGGAAGAGTCGATCGGCATGACGCTGGCAGTGCGCAATCTGATGACGGACCTGCGCTCCGCGGGCGAAGTCACCGGCGGCCCGCGCTCGTTCTCGCCCCGCGACCGCTCCGCCTTCCTTTCGGCGCTCGACCAGACGCTGCGCCGGATCCAGCGCCGCCGCGCCGACCAGACCGCAACGAGTCAGGGCTGACGATGGCGCCCCCGCTGATCCAACTGAAAGACATCAGGCTGACCTTTGGCGGCACGCCGCTGCTGTCGGGCGTCGAGCTCAACGTCGCGCCAGGCGAGCGCGTCTGCCTGATCGGCCGCAACGGCTCGGGTAAATCGACGCTGCTCAAGATCGCGGCCGGCCTCGTCGAGCCCGATTCCGGCACGCGCTTCGTGCAGCCCGGCGCGACCGTCCGCTATTTGCCGCAGGAGCCTGACTTTGGCGAGCACAAGACCACGCTTGCTTATGTCGAGTCCGGCCTTGCACCGGGCGACGACCATCACCAGGCCCGCTATCTCCTCGAGCAGCTTGGCCTCACCGGCGACGAGAACCCGCACGATCTCTCCGGCGGCGAGGCGCGTCGCGCCGCGCTCGCCTGCGTGCTGGCGCCCTCACCCGACATATTGCTGCTGGACGAGCCCACCAACCATCTCGACCTCTCCACCATCGAGTGGCTGGAGCAGGAGCTCGACAGCCGCCGTAGCGCGCTGGTCTTGATCAGCCACGACCGCCGCTTCCTCACCAATCTCTCGCGCTCGACCGCATGGCTCGATCGCGGCAGGATCAAGCAGATCGATCGCGGCTTCGCCTCGTTCGAGACCTGGCGCGACGAGGTGCTGGCCGAAGAAGAGCGCGACCAGCACAAGCTCGACCGCAAGATCGTCGACGAGGAGCACTGGCTGCGCCACGGCGTCTCCGGACGGCGCAAGCGCAACGTCAAGCGCCTCGCCAATCTGCACGCGCTGCGCGCCCAGCGCCGTAACTATCGTGGCACCTCCGGCAGCGCCAATCTGGCGGCGGCGGAAGCGGAGCAATCCGGCAAGCTGGTGATCGAGGCCAAGGGCATCAGCAAGGCCTATGGCGAGCGGAAGATCGTCGAGAACTTTTCGACCCGCATCCAGCGCGGCGACCGGCTCGGCATCATCGGGCCGAACGGCGCCGGCAAGACCACGCTGGTCAACTTACTCACCGGCGGCCTGCAGCCGGACTCTGGGACGGTGCGGCTTGGCGCCAATCTGGAGATGGCAACGCTCGATCAGCACCGCGAAAGCCTCGATCCCAAATCGACGCTGGCCGAAGCGCTGACGGGCGGCCGCGGCGATCATGTCATGGTCGGCGGCAAGCCGAAGCATGTCGTCGGCTACATGAAGGACTTCCTGTTCGCGCAGGAGCAGCGCGGCACGCCGCTCGAGGTGCTCTCCGGCGGGGAGCGCGGCCGGCTGATGCTGGCCCGCGCGCTGGCAAAACCGTCGAACCTCCTGGTGCTGGACGAGCCGACCAACGATCTCGATCTCGATACCCTCGATGTGCTCGAGGAGATGCTCGGGGACTACGAGGGCACCGTCATCCTGATCAGCCATGACCGCGACTTTCTCGACCGCGTCGTCACCTCCGTGATCGCGCCCGAGGGCAATGGCAAATGGATCGAGTATGCCGGCGGCTACAGCGACATGCTGAGCCAGCGCGGTGCGGACCTGAAGCGCGAGACCGCCAAGGCGCAACCGGTCGCGGAGAAGAAAGAGGAGCGCACCGTTGCTCCAGTGTCGGCGCCGAAGCGGAAGCTGAGCTTCAATGAGAAGCACGCGCTGGAAACGTTGCCGAAGAAGATGGAAACGCTTCAGGCCGATATTGCCAAGTTGCAGCGCGTGCTGGACGATCCCAATCTCTACGCCAAGGATCGCCAGAAATTCGACGACACCTCCGCTGCCATCGCCAAGGCGCATGAAGAACTGTCAGCCGCCGAAGAGCGTTGGCTCGAACTTGAAATGCTTCGCGAAGAAATAGAGCAGGCTTAGATCATGACCACCCCCCTCGCCGCAAAAATCGCCCGCGAATACGGCACGCCCTGTGCCGTCATCGACATGGACAGGGTCGAACGCAACATCGCGCGCATCCAGAAGGCCTGTGATGACGCCGGCATCGCCAACCGCCCCCACATCAAGACGCACAAGAACCCGACCATCGCCAAGATGCAGGTCGCGGCCGGCGCCAAGGGCATCACCTGCCAGAAGCTCGGCGAGGCCGAGATCATGGCCAACGCCGGCATCGACGACATCCTGATCAGCTACAACCTTCTCGGCGACGAAAAGATGGCGCGCCTCGGCGCGTTGCAGGCGAAGGCGAACATGACGGTCGCTGCCGACAATTCCACGGTCGTGGCGGGATTACCCAAGGCAGCTGCAGCATCAGGCCGTCCGCTTTCGGTTGTCGTCGAATGCGACACGGGCCGCAAGCGCGCCGGAGTCGAGACGCCGGCCGAAGCGGTCGCGCTGGCGCGCGAGATCGCCGCGTCCAAGGGGCTGCAGTTCGCCGGCTTCATGCTTTATCCGACCGAGACCGGCTGGAGCGACGCGCAGAGATTTTTCGATGAGGCGCTGGCCGGCGTGCGCGCACATGGGTTGGACGCAAAGATCGTTTCGACCGGCGGCACGCCGAACCTCGTCAACATCGGCAAGCTCAAGGGTGGCACCGAGCATCGCTTCGGCACCTATATCTACAACGACCGCATGCAGGTCGCGGCCGGCGTCGCCAGCTGGGACGATTGCGCACTGCACATCTATTCGACGGTGGTGAGCCGCGCCGCGCCCGAGCGCGGCATTCTCGACGCCGGCTCGAAGACACTGACCACGGATACCGGCGGCCTCGACGGCCACGGCCTGATCCTCGAACATCCCGAGGCCAAGATCGCGAAGTTCGCCGAGGAGCACGGCTTCCTCGATTTGTCCCGCAGCAACACCCGCCCGAATGTCGGCGACGTCGTCCGCATCGTGCCGAACCATGTCTGCGTCGTCGTCAACATGATGGACGAAGTGGTCATGGTGCGCGGCGAGGAGATCATCGGCACACTGCCGGTGGCGGCGCGGGGGAAGTTGAGGTAGGAGCGCTCCGCTCTCGACCGTCATTGCGAGGAGCAAAGCGACGAAGCAATCCAGATTACCTCCGCGGAGGGATTCTGGATTGCTTCGCTGCGCTCGCAATGACGATGGTTAGCGCTTGAGCCACTCCAGCACGCCCCTGCCCGCGGCGACACCGGTCGCAAACGACGCCTGGAGCAGATACCCGCCGGTCGGTGCCTCCCAGTTCAGCATCTCGCCGGCGGCGAATACGCCTGGCAGCTTGCGGATCATGTAATCCGCGTCGACTTCGTCGAACGAGATGCCGCCGGCGCTCGATATCGCGCGCGCGATTGGCGCCACGCCGGTGAGCTTGATCGGCACGGCGTTGATGAGCTCGGCCAATCGCTCGGGCGACATTGCCGACAGCGACTGCCCCGCACCGATCACAGCCTCCTGCAGCAGCCCGACGGCGACGGGCGACAGCTGCGCAGCCTTGCGCAGGAAGTTGGAGAACGATTGCTTGCCGCGCGATGGCGACAGACGCTTGACGAGCTCGGCTTGATCGACATCGGGGCGCAGAGCAATATGCAGCAGCGCTTCGCCGTTCACCGCGATAGCCTCCCGCAGTTCGGCCGACAGCGCATAGATCGCGCCGCCCTCGATGCCGGCCTGCGTGACGATCGCTTCGCCACGAAGCCTGTGCGGACCGAAGCTCAGCGCAATGCCCTTGAGCGGCTGGCCCTCGAAACGCGCGCGAAAAACATCGGACCATGCGATGGTGAAGCCGCAATTGGCAGGCCGCAGCGGGGAGACCGAGATACCTTTGTCGGCCAGGATCATCGCCCAGCTACCATCCGAGCCCAGGCGTGGCCAGCTGGCGCCACCGAGCGCCAGCACGGTGGCGTCGGCCGCGATGGCAAGCATCCCATCGCGCGCTTGGAACCGCAGCCGCCCCTCGCCATCCCAACCGCTCCAGCGATGACGAAGGGCGAACCGGACGCCGGCGGTATCGAGCCGCCGCAGCCAGGCCCGCAGCAGCGGAGACGCCTTGAACGCCCTGGGAAACACCCGCCCGCTGGTGCCAACGAAAGTCGGCTCGCCCAGCGCCTCGCTCCAGGCACGCAGCGCATCCGGCGGGAACGCCTCGATTGCGGCTTGCAGCCTCAGTGCCATCTCGCGATAACGCGTCATGAACTGTGGCAGCGGCTCACTGTGGGTGAGATTGAGCCCGCCGCGGCCGGCCATGAGGAATTTGCGGCCGGCGGACGGCATCGCGTCGTAGACGGTAACGCGCGCGCCGCCTAACGCAAGCACCTCCGCCGCCATCAGCCCGGCGGGACCGGCACCGATGACGGCGACGTCGGTCAGAGCTTGATCCCCGCCCGCGCCGCGGCCTGCGCTACATATTTCTGCGTCTGCTCGAACGCGCCCTGCAGCGCCTTTGCCTTCGACATGTCGCTGATCTCAGCGAAATGTGCGGCAATCGCGTCCGGCGTCCACTCGCTCTCCGGCAGGTTGATGCCTTCGCTCTCCAAAATCTTGATCACGGCGAAGGAGCCGGCGCCTGCGCCCATGATGGTGCGGGTGGGCGCATCCTCGCTCAGCATGTACTCGACCGCGGGCGTGATCGCGTTGGGCTTCATCAGTTGCAGCGCCTGCGGCGGCAGCAGCTCTTCGGTCATGCGGGTCGCCGCGGTCGGCGAGATGATGTTGACCCGGATGTTGTTCTTGCGGCCTTCTTCGGCCAGCACGTTCATCAGGCCGACCATGCCCGATTTCGCCGCGCCGTAATTGGCCTGGCCGAAATTACCGTAGAGGCCGGAGGACGACGTGGTCAGCACGATGCGACCGTAATTGCGGTCGCGCATGCCGGCCCAGACCGCCTTGCAGCAATAGAAGGTACCGACGAGATGCACGTCGAGCACCTTCTGGAAATCGGCCGCTTCCATCTTGCCGAACGACTTGTCGCGCAGGATGCCGGCATTGGCACACAGCAAATCGACGCTGCCCCACTCCCTGGTGGCGCGCTCGACCATCGCGGCGACCTGCTCGAAATTGGAGACGTCGGCACCGTCCGCCATCGCGGTACCGCCGGCCTTTCGGATCTCCTCGACGACGGCCTCCGCAGGCGACAACGAGCCGCCGGTGCCGTCGCGCGCGCCGCCGAAATCGTTGACGACGACCCTGGCGCCGCGACTGGCGAGACCCAGGGCGTGCGCCTTGCCGAGACCATTGCCCGCGCCGGTGACGATGGCGACGCGTCCGTCGAACCTGATTGCCATGAGTAAGGGTCTCTATTCTTCTTACCTTCTGCCCTTGTGGGAGAAGGCGGCGCGAAGCGCCGGATGAGGGGTCTCTCTCTACAGATGCGCTCGCGGAGAGAGACCCCTCACCCGCCTCGCGTTCCGCGAGGCACCCTCTCCCACAAGGGGCGAGGGGAAACCCCGCTCTGGGTTGCCTTTTGACCAGCGATGGGTTGCCGGGTCAAGGCCGGCAACGACGCCTCGAGCCTACGCGAAATAGATCAGGCCGAGCCAGTCGGCGACGAGCGCCGGCTTGTCCTCGCCTTCGATCTCCACGGTGACGTTGGTGCGGGACTGCAATTCATTCGGCTTGCGCAGCTTGGCTTCGGCCAGCACGAAGCGGCCGCGGACGCGCTTGCCCGAACGCACCGGCGAGATGAAGCGCAGCTTGTCGAAGCCGTAATTCACGCCCATCGTGGTGCCCGCAATCACGGGCATCACCTCGTAGGACATGATCGACAGCAGCGACATCGTCAGAAAACCGTGCGCGATCGTGGTGCCGAAGGCGGTTTCCTTCTTCGCGCGTTCCGGATCGACGTGGATGAACTGGTGATCCTCGATCACGTCGGCGTAGGCGTCGATACGGGGCTGATCGATCAGGTGCCACGACGACACGCCGATCTCCTTGCCGACCATGGCCTGATAGGCATCCAGGGCAATCGGCGGCTTCTTCCAGACTTCGTTCACTTAAGTCTCACTCCGAGTTTTCGCCAGCTCCGGAAAATCCTCCTCGCGGAATTCCCGGCCGCGCAGCGGATCGTTACGATCATTGTCGCGTTCGAGCCGTCGTAGCTGCACACGGCGGATTTTGCCAGAGATCGTCTTCGGCAGCTCGGTGACGATTTCCAGGCGGCGGATGCGCTTGAACGGCGCGAGGCGCGTGTGCAGGTGCTTGAAGATCGACAGCGCGGTCTCCGGCGAACATTCCGCGCCCGAGGTCAGCAGCACGAAAGCCTTCGGAATCGCGAGCCGGATCGGATCCGGGCTCGGCACCACCGCTGCTTCCGCGACCAGTTCATGCTCGAGCAGTACGCTTTCCAGCTCGAACGGGCTGATGCGATAGTCGGAGGATTTGAACACGTCGTCGGAGCGGCCGACGAAGGTGAGATAGCCGTCCTCGTCCGCGAACACCACGTCGCCGCTACGATAGAGCGCGCCCTCTGCCCCGGACAATTTGCCATCGTCGCCCTGATAGCCCTGCATCAAGCCCGCGGGGCGATCGGGGCCCAGCACCAGCGTCACCTCGCCTTCCTTCGCCGGATGGCCGTCGGCATCGCTGATCTGCACGCGATAGCCAGGTAGTGGCCGGCCCATCGAGCCGATCTTGATCTGCTGACCCGGCGAGTTGCCGGCCAGTGCGGTCGTTTCCGTCTGGCCGTATCCGTCGCGGATGGTGAGGCCCCAGGCTGCCTGCACCTGGTCGATCACTTCAGGGTTGAGCGGTTCGCCGGCGCCGCAGACCTCGCGCAAGGCGACCTTGAACGAAGCAAGGTTCTCCTGGATGAACAGCCGCCACACCGTCGGGGGCGCGCACAGCGTGGTGACGCCGCAGCGGCCGATGGTGGCGAGCAGCGCCTTAGCGTCGAAGCGCGGCTGGTTGACCACGAACACGGTCGCGCCCGCGTTCCACGGAGCAAAGAAACAGCTCCAGGCATGCTTGGCCCAGCCGGGTGAGGAGATGTTGAGATGGATGTCGCCGGGCTTCAATCCGATCCAGTACATCGTCGAGAGATGACCGACCGGATAGCTGCGCTGGCTGTGCCGCACCAGCTTTGGTTTCGCCGTCGTGCCCGAGGTGAAATAGAGCAGCATCGGGTCGTCGGCATTGGTCGGACCGTCCGGCGCAAAACTTTCGGAAGCCTTTGCCGCCTCGTCATACGCAAGCCAACCGCCCGAGGCTGCGCCGACCACGATGCGCACGGTATTCTCGGCACCAAGGCTCGCAAATTTTGCGACCTGATCCTCGGTAGCCACCACCGCCTTCGCCTTGCCGCGATCGAGCCGGTCACGCAGCTCGTCGGCGGTGAGCAACGTCGTCGCGGGAATGACGACCACGCCGAGCTTCATCGCGGCGAGCATCGTCTCCCACAGGGGAACCACGTTGCCGAGCAGCAACAGGAGATGATCGCCGCGCTTCAAACCCTGCGCGCGGAGGAAGTTCGCGACCTGGTTGGAGCGCTTCGAGAGCGCAGCGAAGGACAATTTTGTCTGCCGGTCCTGCGCGGCGTCGACGATCCAGAGTGCGGGGCGGTCCTTGCTGTCCGCATTCGTCGCCAGTTCGGCGTCGAACCAGTCCAGGGCCCAGTTGAACGGAGCCGGATCGGGCCACCGGAAGCCTTTGACCGCTGCCTCATAGTCCGTGCGGTGATCGAGCAGAAACGCGCGCGCTTCCTGAAATGTCGTCATGGTCCGGGCCCGTCGAAATGATGTTCGAGCGTAGCCCGGATGGAGCGAAGCGCAATCCGCGGGCTGCTAAGCCAATTGGAAGCAGCTGTCCCGGATTTCGCTTCGCTCCATCCGGGCTACGAAGCCCCGCTATTTTCCAGCGAGGCTGCGAACGTGCTTGATAATTCCGGAAAAATCCACCCCGCCATGGCCGGCTGCGTCGAAAGACTGATAGATCTCCTGCGCATGCTTGCCGAGCGGCGTAGCAGCGCCGGCGGCCTTCGCTGCGTCCTGCGCCAGGGTCAGGTCCTTCACCATCAGCGCCGAGGCAAAGCCCGGCTTGTAGTCGTTGTTGGCCGGCGAGGTCGGCACCGGGCCCGGCACCGGGCAATAGGTCGTCAGCGACCAGCACTGGCCGGACGAGGTCGAAGCGACATCGAACAGCGCCTGGTGCGAAAGGCCAAGCTTTTCGCCGAGCGCAAAAGCTTCGCTGACTGCGATCATGGAGATGCCGAGGATCATGTTGTTGCAGATCTTGGCGGCCTGGCCGGCACCGGCGCCGCCGCAATGCACGATCTTCTTGCCCATGTTTTCCAGCACCGGCTTGGCCGCGGCAAAAGCCTTCTCCTCGCCGCCGCACATGAAGGTGAGCGTTGCGCCCTTGGCGCCGCCGGTGCCGCCGGAGACCGGCGCATCGACCGAGAGCACGCCGTGCTTGGCGGCGAGCGCATGCGCGGCCCGCGCGCTCTCGACGTCGATGGTGGAGCTGTCGATGATCAGCGCACCCTTGGTCATGGCGGGCACCACCTCGTTCCAGACGCCGAGCACATGCTTGCCTGCGGGGAGCATGGTGACGACGACATCGGCACCCTTCACCGCGGCCGGCGCGCTGTCGGCAATGCTGGCGCCATCGGCCTTGGCCTGATTGCGCGAGGCTTCGACGAGGTCGAAAGCCACTACCTTGTGGCCGGCCTTGACCAGGTTGGCCGCCATCGGGCCGCCCATGTTGCCGAGACCGATGAATGCGATCGTGGCCATTGTCGTTTCCTCCGCTGTCGCGTTGTTAGTTGAACTTCAATTCGTCGGCACCGATCTCGGCGAGATACGGCGCTAGCACCTCCGGCGTGACATCTTCGATCCGCGGCGGCGACCAGGTCGGGTTGCGGTCCTTGTCGATCACGGCGGCACGCACGCCTTCGCGGAAATCGTCGCTCCGAAACACTTCCAGCGCTGCGCGGTATTCGCGCACCAGACATTCTTCCAGGCTCGACGATTTGCGCGCGAGGCGCAGCAGCTTCAGCGTCACCACCATGCCGCGCGGCGATTTTTCGTTGAGCGTCTTTAGCGCGGCCTGCGCGAAGTCGGAGCCGTCGCGCTTGAGCGCCGCGAAAATGTCCTCCATGCGGTCGAAGCCGAACAATGCATCGATCGCGCGCTGCTTCGCCGCGACCGGCCCTGCGGTCTCGCCGGTTGCAAAGCCGTTGATGAGCTGACCGACGTCGGCGGCGGTTGCACCGGAGCGCAGTTTCGTTAGCGCCTCGCGCAGCTCCGGCAGCTTCACAGCCGGCACAACCCAGTCCGCGAACCTCGCGTGGATCGCGTCCGGCCCGTTCATGGTCTGGCCGGTCAGGCCGAAATAGGTGCCGATCTCGCCCGGCGAGCGCGACAACAGATAGGTACCGCCGACATCGGGGAAGAAGCCGAGACCGACCTCGGGCATCGCCAGCTTCGTTCGATCCGTGACTACACGGTGGCTGGCATGGGCGGAAAGCCCGACGCCGCCGCCCATCACGATGCCGTCCATGAAGGCGACATACGGCTTCGGAAACTTCTTGATCCTGGCATTGAGGATGTACTCCTCGCGCCACAGGATCTTGCCGAGATCGCCATTGACCTTCGAACTCTCCCAGAGCGTGCGGATGTCGCCGCCGGCGCAGAGGCCGCGTTCGCCGGCGCCTTCGAGCAGGATCACGCTGACGGCGGGATCGGCCTCGAAGCGGTCGAGCGCCTTGTCGATATCGCGAAACATCTCGAGCGTCACGGCATTGATCGCCTTGGGACGGTTGAGCCTGATGATGCCGGCCGAACCCTCGACGCGGGCGACCAGATCGCCCTCTTCCGCTGAACTCATCGCGCGCCCTCGATCAGTTTGCGCGCCACGATGAGGCGCATGATTTCATTGGTGCCTTCGAGGATCTGGTGCACGCGCAGATCGCGCACGATCTTCTCGATGCCGTATTCGCTGAGATACCCGTAGCCGCCGTGAAGCTGCAGGGCGTGGTTGGCGACCTCGAAGCCGACATCGGTGCCGAAACGCTTTGCCATGGCGCACAGCATGGTGGCGTCGGGGTCCTTGCGGTCGAGCGCCGCGGCAGCGCGCCACAGGAAGGTACGCGCGGCCTCCAGCTCGATTGCCATGTCAGCGAGGCGGAATTGCAAGGCCTGGAATTCGTCGAGCCGCTTTCCAAACGCCTTGCGCTCCTTCATGTAGGCGCGCGCCTTGTCGACTGCGGTCTGCGCGCCGCCGAGCGAGCACGCCGTGATGTTGAGGCGGCCGCCGTCGAGGCCGGCCATGGCGATCTTGAAGCCTGTGCCCTCCTCGCTCAAGCGATTGGCGACGGGTACGCGGGCATTCTCGAACATCACCGCGCGGGTCGGCTGCGCGTTCCAGCCCATCTTTCGCTCATTTGCGCCGAAGGATACGCCCGGCGTCTTGCCATCGATGACAAGAGTCGAGATGCCGCCGGGGCCATCGCCGCCGGTGCGCACCATCACGACCAGGAGGTCGGTGCCGCCGGCGCCCGAGATGAACTGCTTCTGGCCGTTGAGGACGTAGTGATCGCCGTCGCGCACTGCGCGGGTGCGCAAAGCCGCCGCATCCGAGCCGGCGCCCGGCTCGGTCAGGCAGTAGCTTGCGATCAGCTCCATCGTGCAGAGTTTCGGCAGCCACGTGTGGCGCTGGGTCTCGCTGCCGAAGGCATCGATCATCCAGCTCGCCATGTTGTGGATGGAGATGAAGGCCGAGGTGGTCGGGCAGCCCGTCGCCAGCGCCTCGAAAATCAGTGCCGCGTCGAACCGCGTCATGGCGGAGCCGCCGACATCCTCGAGGATGTAGATGCCGCCCATGCCGAGGGTCGCCGCCTCGCGCATGACGTCGACGGGAAAATGCTTGTCCTCATCCCAGCGCAGCGCATGCGGCGCGATCTTCTCCGCCGCAAACGCCAACGCCATGTCGCGAACCGCGACCTGATCCTCGTTCAGAGCGAATTGCATGCTGCCGCCTACCCTTTCACTCCATCGTCATTGCGAGCGCAGCGAAGCAATCCAGCATCCCTCCGCAGAGATAGTCTGGATTGCTTCGTCGCAAGGGCTCCCCGCAATGACGGCTGAGGAGATTACTTCATCAGCGGGATCGAGAACTCCGCGCCTTCCTTGACGCCGGACGGCCAGCGCGAGGTCACCGTCTTGGTCTTGGTATAGAAGCGGACCGAGTCCGGACCGTGCTGATTGAGATCACCGAATCCGGACTTCTTCCAGCCGCCGAAGGTGTAATAGGCGATCGGCACCGGGATAGGCACGTTGATGCCGACCATGCCGACGTTCACCTTGGCCGCGAAGTCGCGCGCGGCATCGCCGTCGCGGGTGAAGATGGCAACGCCGTTGCCGTAGTCATGATCCGACGGCAGCGCCAGCGCTTCCTTGTAGTCATGCGCGCGCACGACCGAGAGCACTGGGCCGAAGATCTCTTCCTTGTAGATCCGCATGTCCTTCGTGACGTTGTCGAACAGCGAGCCGCCGAGATAGAAGCCGTTCTCGTAGCCCTGCATCTTGAAGCCGCGGCCGTCGACCGCGAGCGTCGCGCCTTCCTTGATGCCGAGGTCAATGTAGCTCTTCACCTTCTCGACCGCCTCGCGCGTCACCAGCGGACCGTAATCGGCCGACGGATCGATCGAGGTCCCGATCTTGAGCGACTCGACGCGCGGGATCAGCTTCTCCATCAGGCGGTCGGCGGTGGACTTGCCGACGGGCACCGCGACCGAGACGGCCATGCAGCGCTCGCCGGCCGAGCCGTAGCCGGCGCCGATCAACGCGTCGACCGCCTGGTCCATGTCGGCGTCAGGCATGACGATGGCGTGGTTCTTGGCGCCGCCGAAGCACTGGCAGCGCTTGCCGGTCTGGGCTGCGCGCTCATAGATGTACTGCGCGATCGGCGTCGAGCCGACGAAGCCGACGGCCTTGATGTCGGGATCGTCGAGGATGGCGTCGACCGCCTCCTTGTCGCCATTGACGACGTTGAGGATGCCGGCCGGCAGGCCCGCCTCGATCATCAGCTCGGCGAGCTTCATCGGCACGCCGGGATCGCGCTCCGACGGCTTGAGGATGAAGGCGTTCCCGCTGGCGATCGCGGGGGCGAACTTCCACATCGGAATCATCGCCGGGAAGTTGAAGGGCGTGATGCCGGCGACGACGCCAAGCGGCTGGCGCATCGAATAGATGTCGATGCCGGGTCCGGCTCCTTCGGTGTACTCGCCCTTCATCAGATGCGGGATGCCGCAGGCGAATTCGACCACTTCAAGGCCGCGCTGGATATCGCCCTTGGCGTCGGGCACGGTCTTGCCGTGCTCACGCGCGAGCAACTCGGCGAGCTTGTCGTAGTCGCGCTGGATCAGCTCCAGGAATCGCATCATGACGCGGGCGCGACGCTGCGGGTTGGTCGCGGCCCATTCGGGCTGTGCTGCGCGCGCGTTCTCGACGGCGGCGCGGACCTCGGCCTTGGACGCCAGCGCCACCTTGGCCTGGACGTCACCGGTCATCGGCTCGAAGACGTCGGCGGTGCGGCCCGAGGTGCCCTTGACCTCCTTGCCACCGATGAAATGTCCGATTGAGCGCATGGAATGATCTCCTTCAGGCCGAGCGTGGTCGCTTTGACAAATCCTATTGACCTGCATTTTATAGGATTCAAGTCTGAGATAATGCACCATAGATGTGCGAAAATGCTGGATCAAGGCGCTATCGACTGGGACGACTTCCGCTTCGTGCTGGCCATCGTGCGGGGCGGCTCGGTGTCGGCTGCGGCAAAACAGCTCGGGGTCGATCATGCCACGGTGATCCGGCGCGTCGACCGGCTGGAGAAGCACCTCTCCGCCAAGCTGTTTGATCGGCGCAAGACCGGCTACCTCCTCACCGAGGCCGGCCAGCGCGTCGCCGACAGCGCGGAAGCCATGGAATCGACCATCGTCGCCAACCAGGAGCAGGTCGGCGGCTCCGTGGCGCGGCTGACCGGCACGGTGCGGATCGGCGCGCCTGATGGCTTCGGCACCGCCTTCCTGGCGCCGCGGCTGGCGCCGTTCGCCGACCGGTATCCCGATCTCGATCTGCAACTTGTGGCCACCGCGCGGCTATTCAGTCTCTCCAAGCGCGAGGCCGATATCGCCATCAGCCTGACCATGCCGAAGGAAGGCCGCATCGTCGGCCGCAAGCTGCTCGACTACCGCCTCGGGCTCTATGCCGCCCCCGCCTATCTCGACCGCTTCCCTGAGATCATCTCCCGGCAGGATTTGGTGCAGCACCGCTTCGTCGGTTACATCGAGGAACTCTTGTTCACGCCGGAGCTCGACTATCTGCCGCAGGTGTCGCCGCGAATCTCCGCGCGCTTTCGCAGCGCCAATCTGATCGCCCAGCTCAACGCCACGCTCTCGGGCTTCGGCATCGCCGTGCTGCCGCATTTCATGGCGAGCGATTATCCGCAGCTCAGGGGCGTGCTGCCGGAGGAGATCTCGATCACCCGCACGTTCTGGATGCTGATGCACGCCGACAGCAAGGACCTCGCGCGGATCAGGGCCGTGGCGGACTACATCTCGGAGATTGTCGAGCGCGAACGGACGCTGTTTGCGGGAAGGTGAGTAGGAGAGCGATGAGACACGCGAACGCGCGACTCATAGCGTGCCCACCCCCCTTCTGCTGACATCGTGGAGAGACGGTGGGCACGGCGCAAGTGCCTCTGCGCGCCCTACGGCATCCCGCTAACCCTGCTTCGCCTTCTTCGCGGCCGTCGCCTTCGGCTCGCGCTTCGCGCCATCGAGCGCGCTGTCCCGGCCCGCCTTCAGCACCTCGTCGGACAGTTCGCTGGAGCCGGCAATGCGCGCCAGCAGCACGGTGCCGGCCATCGTGGCCAGCGTCGCGATGGCCTGCTTACGGGCGGCCTTGCGCGGCATGTTCGGGATGTAGTCGGTCATCATCTCGATCATCTCGTCGAGCTTGCCGGCGAAGGCCTTGCGCGTCTTTGGGCTCTCGCGGGCAATCTCGGCGCCAAGCGAGGGGATCGAGCAGCCATGACCGGGATTGTCGCGGTGCAGCGTTGAGAGGTAGCTCTCCGCAATCAGCGCCAGCCGCTTTTCAGGAGCGGCCTCGCCCGCGAGCTTGCGCCAGTGCTCCATCGAGCGGTCCATGGCATAGCCAAAGGCCTCGATCACCAACGCCTCCCGGGAATCGAAATGCGCGTAGAAGCCGCCATGGGTCAGGCCCGCCTCCTTCATGAGGTCGGCGACGCCGATGCCGTGGGCGCCCTTCTCGCGCAGCCGCACGGAGGCCTTCTTCACGATCCGATCGTGGGTTTCCTGCTTGTGTTCCCGGGAATAGCGCATGCGGATCTCATTGAATGTCGGAGATCATCTCATAACACGAAAGCCACCCGAACGGTGCATTAATTCATGTTTAGTTGTTGCCGATCATGGAGAAGGTTGCAGTTGCATGCACCGCGAGGGCTCCCTTACCGTCGCGGACGAAGCCTTCAGTGTAGCTGGTCTGGCGGCCCAGCTTGACGATCTTGCCTTCGGCCGAGATCAGCCCGGATCGAACCGACAGTGGGCGCAAGTAGGTCAGCTTCAGATCGAGGGTCACCGAACTTTGCCCGGCCTCGAGCCGGGTCGAGAGTGCACATCCCATGGCCGTATCGAGCAGCGCCGCTGCGGTCGCGCCGTGGAGCAGACCGATGGTGTTTTCGAGATCCTCGCGCGGCTCCAGTTCCATGACGATCCGGCCCGGCTCGACCACGGCCATGGTGAACCCGATCAGTTTCGCGAAGGGCGGCGGCGGCAGACGACCGTCGCGAATCCCCAGCATCGCGTCCATGCCCGACAGCCCCATGACAACTCTCGCAACCGGCGCAGGCACCTGCCAATTCACCACGCGCTCGCGCCGCTGGGCCGGTGAAAACAGGTCGAGTTGATCGATGTCCGCCATGGCTACCCCTTTGTATGATATATATCATACTATGCGACGGATTTCGCGTTAGCAACTCCGCCTACCGCCCGCTTGACAAACCGGTCGTTTGGGCTCGGAAGTGATCCCGACCAGGGCAGCTTGCGCGTCCACGAAAGCCTTTCGAGATACCACGATGGAAATGCTCAACCACCACTGCGGCGTGACGCGCGATGCGCGTGGCGTCGTCCATGTCGCAATCTGCAACGCCGGCTCGCTGAACATTCTCGGCTCGCCGGTGATCGACGCCGTGCGTGAAAGCCTCCAGCAGCTCAGCTCCGACCGCAGCATCCGCGTCGTGGTGCTGCGCGGCGAGAGCGAGAAGAGCATGATCGGGGGGGCGGATATCAAGGAGATGGCGAAGCTCGGCCAGAAATCGGCCGAGGCCTTCATCAGCCGCCTGCGCGATCTCTGCGAGGCGGTCCGCCAGTTCCCTGCCCCGGTCATCGCGCGCATGCCCGGCTGGTGCCTCGGTGGCGGGCTCGAAGTGGCGGCGGCCTGCGACGTCCGGATCGCTGCACATGATGCGCATTTCGGCATGCCCGAGGTGCGCGTCGGCATTCCCTCGGTAATCCATGCGGCGCTCTTGCCCCGCCTGATCGGCTGGGCCCGCGCGCGGTGGCTGGTGATGACGGCGGAGAACATCGATGCTCCGACCGCGCTGGCCTGGGGCCTGGTCGACAAGGTCGCCGCGCCCGGCGAGCTGGATGCCGAGGTGGAGCATGTCGTGAAGGCGCTGCTCGCCTGCGGCCCTGAGGCGCTGCGCTCGCAGAAGGCACTGCTGCGGCAGTGGGAAGAACTGCCGCTGACGGAATCGGTGAATCTGAGCGTGAAGGTGTTCGGCGAATCGTTCTTGACGGACGAGCCGACGCGGCTGATGCAGGCCTTCGTGAACCGGAAGCGGTAGCCTTGGTCCTGGAGTGAAGAGGCTCCCTCCAAGCTAGAGGTGTCATGCCCCCGGCTTGACGGGGCGTCCAGTACGCCGCGGCGTCTCGGCTTAACACGATGGCCTCTGGAGTACTGGATTGCCCGCCTTCGCGGGCAATGACAGCGGAGTGTGAGGCGACGGCTACGCTCATGCCGAAGCGCCGGCGTCGATACGCTTCTCAAATCGCACGACCAAATCTCATCCGGACCACGACATTTTCTCATCCTTCGCGCGATTGCAATTTTTGCGCCGCATCATATGATGACCGTAATCCTACCTCGCCATCGCCAGGGAGTTCCATCATGGCCGAAGCCGCCGATCCCGTCGTCATCGTCTCCGCCGCACGCACCCCGCTCGGTCGCTTCATGGGCGAACTGTCACCGCTTCCTGCGCACAAGCTCGGATCGCACGTGATTGGGGCGGCGCTGGAGCGTGCCAAGCTCGCGCCCGAGAAGGTCGACGAGGTCTTCATGGGCTGCGTCCTGCCGGCCGGACAAGGCCAGGCGCCGGCGCGGCAGGCGGCACGCAGCGCCGGTCTCCCCGATGCCACTGGCGCCACCACGGTCAACAAGGTCTGCGGCTCCGGCATGAAGGCGACCATGCTGGCGCACGACATCATCCGTGCGGGATCGGCCGACATCGTCGTCTCCGGCGGCATGGAGAGCATGAGCAACGCGCCCTATCTGCTGGCCAAGGCGCGCGGCGGCTATCGCGTCGGCCACGACCGTATCATCGACCACATGATGATGGACGGCCTCGAGGACGCCTATGAGACCGGCCGTTCCATGGGCGATTTCGGCGAGGCGACCGCGGAGGCCTATCAGTTCACCCGCAAGGATCAGGACGCTTACGCAATGGAAACGCTGAGCCGCGCGCGCAAGGCGGTCGAGGGCGGCGCGTTCAAGGCCGAGATCGCGCCGGTCACGCTCACCGAGAAAGCGGGTCCTCGCGTGATCGCCAATGACGAGCATCCGCTCAAGGTCGATCCCGCCAAGATCCCCGGCCTGAAGCCGGCGTTCCGCGCCAACGGCACCATCACGCCGGCCGCCTCGTCCGCCAATGCCGACGGCGCTGCCGCGCTGGTGCTGACGAAACGGTCGCTGGCCGATCGCAACGGTCTGCCTGCTCTCGCAGAGATCAAGGGCCACGCCACCCACAGTCAGGAGCCGCAATGGTTCACGACGGCGCCGATCCCGGCGATCCGCAAGCTGCTGGACAAGGTCGGCTGGGCTGCCTCCGATGTCGACCTGTTCGAGATCAACGAGGCCTTCGCGGTGGTGGCGATGGCAGCGCAGCGCGATCTCGGCATTCCCCGCGACAAGCTCAACATCAACGGCGGCGCGTGCGCGCTCGGCCATCCCATCGGCGCGACCGGCGCGCGGCTGATCGTGACGCTGCTGCACGCGCTCGAGGCGCAGAACCTCAAGCGCGGTATCGCCGCGCTCTGCATCGGCGGTGGTGAAGCGACAGCGATCGCGGTGGAGCGGCTGGCGCACTAGGACCGATGTCCGAAATTAAGGGAAGTCTGTCATTTCAGACTTCCCTTCTTTATGCCAGATTGGAAGCATGACGCGGATCCGGCATGGACCGCCAACAACA
Source organism: Bradyrhizobium sp. STM 3561 (assembly GCF_045571455.1). Classification (NCBI taxonomy): domain Bacteria; kingdom Pseudomonadati; phylum Pseudomonadota; class Alphaproteobacteria; order Hyphomicrobiales; family Nitrobacteraceae; genus Bradyrhizobium; species Bradyrhizobium sp. STM 3561. The sequence continues at coordinate 2,242,911 of NZ_CP120695.1, read as the reverse complement.
ACGAGGCCCAATGATCTCGAACTGGCTCGCGGCAGCATTGTCCCGCCGCAACATCCACTACGGCTGGGTGATGGTCGGCGTGACCTTCCTCGCCGCGCTGATCAGCGCCGGCACGGTCGGGGCGCCCGGCGTGTTCATCGTTCCCCTGCAGAAGGAGTTCGGCTGGAGCACGGCGGAGATCTCCTCCGCGCTGTCGATCCGCTTCATCCTGTTCGGGCTGATGGCGCCGTTCGCGGCCGCCCTGCTCAACCGCTACGGCCTGCGCAACGTAACGCTGGCCGCCCAGCTGATCGTGGTCTCGGCGCTCGTAGCCTCGCTCGGCATGACCGAGGTCTGGCAGCTCATCGCGCTGTGGGGCGTGGTGATCGGGATCGGCACCGGCATGACCGCGCTGGTGCTGGGCGCGACCATAGCCACGCGCTGGTTCGCGGCACGCCGCGGCCTCGTGGTCGGCATCATGACGGCGAGCGTCGCCACCGGCCAGCTCGTGTTCCTGCCGCTGCTGGCAAGCCTGAACGAACGGTTCGGCTGGCGGCTCGCGCTCGGCTTCGTCTGCGTCATGCTCGGCGTGTCCGCGCTCGCAGTGCTGCTCGCGATGCGCGACCGGCCGAGCGACGTCGGTCTGCGCCCGTTCGGTGACGACGGCACCGAGCCCCTGCCCGCCCCGCCCGCGAGCCACGGCTCGATCACGGCAGTAGCGCTCGGCACGCTGCGCGACGCCTCGAAGTCGACGGCGTTCTGGATCCTGTTTGCAACCTTCTTCGTCTGCGGCGCCTCGACCAATGGATTGGTGCAGGTGCACCTGATTCCGATGTGCCTCGATTTCGGCATCCCGCAGGTGCAGGCGGCGAGCCTGCTGGCCGCGATGGGCATCTTCGACTTCTTCGGCACGATCATGTCGGGCTGGCTGTCGGACCGCTACGACAATCGCTGGCTGCTGTTCTGGTACTACGGTCTGCGCGGGCTCTCGCTGGTCTTCCTGCCGTTCAGCGATTTCTCGTTCTACGGTCTCTCCGTCTTCGCGATGTTTTATGGTCTCGACTGGATCGCCACGGTGCCGCCGACGGTGCGCCTCACCGCGCAAAAGTTCGGCCCCGAGCGCGCCAATCTGGTGTTCGGCTGGATCTTCGCCGGCCATCAGCTCGGTGCCGGCACGGCCGCGTTCGGCGCCGGTTTCTCGCGGACGGTCTACCAGAGCTACCTGCCCGCGTTCTTCATCGCCGGCGCGCTCTGCGTGTTCGCGGCCCTGATCGTGCTGGCGCTGTCACGGCAGCCGAAACTGCAGCCGGCGGCGGCTTAGTACCTGATCGTGGTGGTGACGCCGAACACCGCGGCGTCACCGATCCGCAAGACTGCGGTTGCACCAGTCGCCCGCACTTTACGGTCATGTCGGCCGCAAAGCCCGCTTGCAGCATCAAGATGCCCAAGCTGCATTGGAAAGAGCGACTTTCAGCTCGAACCACATTCCCGTTAGACTCCCTGGCCAAAACGTGAACAATACCTCCGCACATCACGTGCGCAGTGCACATCAAGATGCGCCAGAGGGAACAAATGCCGGCTGCCTTCCTGTCCTCTGATCCCATCATCCCGACCGCTGCTTTGACCTCCGAGATACGCGATGCGTTGCGCGCGATCGTCGGCGGGAAGGGTTTTATCGAGGACGAACACGGCATGCAGCCGTTCGTGATGGACTGGCGGGGATTGCTGGTCGGCGGTGCCGGCGCCGTCGTTCGTCCTGCCAGCACCGAGGAAGTGTCGAAGGTGGTCCGGCTCTGTCATGAGCACGGCATCGCGATCGTGCCGCAGGGTGGCAACACCGGCCTGATGGGCGGGGCGACGCCCTGGCCTGCGCACACCGGCATCGTGTTGTCGCTCGGTCGGATGAACCGCGTGCTTGATGTCGATCCCGTCGGCTATTCGATGACGGTCGAGGCCGGCTGTGTGCTGCAGACGCTTCAGGAAACAGCAAGCCAATACGACAGGTTCCTGCCACTCAGTCTCGGCGCCCAGGGTTCGTGCATGATCGGCGGCAACCTCTCGACCAACGCCGGCGGCGTGCAGGTGCTGCGCTATGGCAATGCCCGCAACCTCGTGCTGGGGCTCGAGGTCGTCCTGCCGAGCGGGGAGGTCTGGGACGGATTGCGCGCGCTCAAGAAGGACAACACCGGCTACGACCTCAAGCACCTGTTCATGGGCGCCGAAGGCACGCTGGGCATCATCACCAAGGCGGTGCTCAAGCTATGGCCGGCACCGAAGGACGTCTGCACCGCATGGCTGGCGATCCGGGATCCACGCGCGGCGCTGGAGATCCTGTCCGAAGCGCACAGCGCGTCCGAGGACAATGTCGGTTCATGCGAGCTGATGAGCCGCAGCGCGATCGATATGGTGCTGCGCCACATCCCCGGCACCCAGGATCCGCTGAAGGCGGAGACGCCATGGTATCTCCTGCTCGAATGGTCGTCGGCACGCCCACGCCGGGACGGGACCGAGGGCATGGCCGAGAAGCTGGAGCAGTTTCTCGCCGACCAGCTCGAGGCTGGTCGGGTGCTCGATGCCGCGATCGCTCAGACGGTCGGCAAGTCGCGCAACATGTGGCGGATCCGGGAGGGTGTCGCCGAGGCCTCGCGGGCCGAAGGACCTGGGCTGAGCTACGACGTCTCGGTGGCGATCTCCCAGATACCGGAGTTCATCGACAAGGGCACCAAGGCCGTGCTCGACATTCTCCCGAGTATCAGGCCCTACCCGCTCGGACACATCGGCGACGGCAATCTGCATTTCTCGTTCATGGGGCCGGTGGGCATGGATCAGCAGACGCTGGCTCAATACAAGGGCGCCATCACGCGGGCCGTCAACGATCTCATCACCTCGATGGGCGGCTCGATCTCGGCGGAGCACGGCATCGGCATCGACAAGCTCGACGAGCTCAGCCACTACCGCTCGAAGACCGAGCTCGACATCATGCGCACCATCAAGCGGGCGCTCGATCCGCGGAACATCATGAATCCCGGCAAGGTGCTGCGGCTGTGATCCATGCTACGTGGGCGGGTCGCGAAGATGTTGCGACCCGTCCATCGTCTTATCGAGAGTGGGGTCCGCTGTCCTCAAGCCATCGAACCGCCGCGCGGGTTGACGATCGTATACCCTCGCAATGAACGCGCATGGATTCGCGTCGCGTGCCCGCCCGAGTTGGCGTCATAGGCCAGCCAGACGTCGCCTCCGAGGTGCTGCTCGAGGACGAAAACGTGACCGCGTCGCGCAGCAACCATTCCTGGTGCGGGCGATGTCCGCGGAAAGCGCAGCCAGTTGGACGCAAGATTCAATTCCGGCACGATACGACCGAACACGCGCAGAGCCGCGCCGCAGCCGCAGAAAGAGGAAGGGCAGCCGGCTGGACGGCCACCGACAATGCGAGCGCTGGAGACACCGGAGACGGCCGCCGGCGCAACGCTGCCCCCGGCATCAGTCACCGTCAGTTGCGTCGAGCGGTAGGCTTGCAGTGAGGACCTGGAAATCAGCGAAGATCGAGAAGCTAGTGAGGACGTGGAAGTTGAGGACGCGGAAGCCCGCTCGCGTCGCGTCTGCGAATAGGAGAAGTCGCAGGGCATGGTGACATTGCATTCAGGAGCTTGATGAACGCGATATGGCCGCGCTTCCGAAGCGACAGAACCTAAGACAACGAAGAAGCACGCAGAAAATACTCGCTTGAACATTGCAGGACTCCAAATGAGAGACCCTGCCCCGGACAGCGAGGAACCAATAACAGTTTGGCTGAAATGGGGCCTAAAGAGCGGCTGAAAATGCTTGCGCGACGCGGTGCCGCGATCATCGGCGCCTACACGTAGTGACCGACATGATTCAAACGCAATGCGCGAATGCACGTCTCGCGCGAAAAACCTGCTGCATGCAGTCGAGTCCCGGCTCGCATTTTGGAGCGTTGCGGAGCCACTTGCTTGGCCAATATCCGGTTCGTCCCCGATGACAATGCGGCTATGCCTGCAGCAGCGGCATTAAGGGAAGATCCGCTCCTAACGCGCAGGCGCGTGCGGAATCTCCCATTGCTGAAGACGGTCGATTGACGCCTGCCGCTCGTGCTCGGCTAGCCATATCGTGAGAAGAACCAGCGCGCCGGCGAGAGCGCCGATGCCGAAATACAGGTTTCTCATACGCGTTGAATGCAGGACACCGGACAAGGTTCCTATCAGCGCTCCTCTTCCCTGTACTGCTCCTGTACTGCTCCTGGTATTGTCCGGATAGCCAGAACTCGCTGCCACTCACTGCAGCATCGCGGCCGCGATCTTCTCAGCCGACATCAGGACCGGGAAGTTGGTGTTGGCGCATGGCACCACCGGGAAGATCGAGGCGTCGACGACGCGCAGGCCCTGCACGCCCTTGACGCGGCCTTGGTTGTCGACCACCGCCATCGGATCGTCGGCGCGGCCCATGCGGCACGAGCACGAGGCGTGCCACACGCCGATCGTCGCCTTGCGCACGAAGGCTTCCAGCGCCTCGTCGTCGTGCATCACCTGATCGAAGGTGAAGCCTTCCACCCTTGTCGATCATGTAGTGACGCAGCGCCGCCGGACCGTCCATCAGCGCCGCGGCGATCGTGGTGAGTATCCTGTTCCTGGTGTTGACCACGCCGATCTTGCGGACGCGATCGGTATAGGCGGCCGGGAACGGCTTGTCCGTGACCTTCCTGACGACTTCGCTCATCTGCACCGCCGCCATCTTGCGGAAGCCGCTCATGAGGCGATCGAGGTCGCGCCGGTCGGACAGCAGGTTGAACTCGACGATCGGCTCTGCCGAGGGATCGCGCGAGGCAAGCTTGACCTGTCCAGTCTCGGAATAGGTCTTGTTGACGAAGGTCAGGAGCGAGCCGATCTGCGCGCCGACGGCGTGCCAGGCCGATTTGCTGATGACGACGACGAACATGTCGCCCTTGGGCACCCCTGGCAGCCCGGAGGAGTAACGCAGGCCGAGCTGCATGTGGCGCCTGGTGTGCTCGTTCATGCGCGCGCCGCGGCGGACAAAGGACGACAGCGAGATCGAGGGATGATCCATCAGGCGCTGGCCGACGCCCGGCAAGGCCATCAGCACGGGAATCCCTAAGTCCTTGAGGTGACCGACCGGGCCGATACCGGCGCGGAGCAGATGTGCCGGCGAATGGATGGCGCCGCTGGAGAGAATGATCTCGCGTCCGCGGAATTCCTGCTCGCGTCCGTCGACCATTGCGTTGACGCCGACGCAGCGCGTGCCATCGAACAACAGCTCCCGCACTTGCGTGTTGGTGGAGATCGTGAGGTTCGTGCGCTTGCGGGTGTCGCGATCCAGATAGCCCATGGCGGCCGAGACGCGCTGCTCGGCCTGGTTGGAATGCGTCACCGGGAAAAAGCCGTCGACGAACTCGCCGTTCTGATCGGCCACGAATTGATGCCCTGCCTGCTGGAAGGCTTGCGCGAACGCCTCCGAATGCTGCGTCCAGTGCTCCCGCGGGATGCGGCGGACCGGGATCCGGCCGTCCTTGCCGTGATATGGCCCGTCGAAATCGAGGTCGCGCTCGACCTTCTTGAAGAAGGGCAGCACGTCATTCCAGCTCCAGCCCTCGGCGCCCCGCGCCTCCCATTCGTCGTAATCGGTCGGCGCGCCGCGATTGGCCATCTGGCCGTTGATCGACGAGCCGCCGCCCAGCACGCGCGCCTGTTCATATTTGCGTAGCGGCGGACGCGATTCGTTCGGATTGTTGTGGCTGACGACCTGCGTCGTGACCTTCAGCTCGGTCCAATGGAAGCGCGGATCGAAATAGGCCGTGCCGGGATAGCTGTCCCTGATCTCGGCCGGCTCGTTGCCAGGTGGCGTGTCCTGCCCGGCCTCGCACAGCAGGACCTTGTTGGCGCTTCTAGCGGAAAGCCGGTGGGCCAGCACGGACCCCGCCGAGCCGCCGCCCACGATGATGAAGTCGTACACGATTGGCGCTTCCTGTTGTTCTTGTCCGTTAGCAATCCGCCATCCTGAGGTGCGAGGCATGGGACGCAACGCGTCCCATGGAGAGCCTCGAAGGATGCACGGCCCCGATGCAGCCGGGCCGTCGTCCTTCGAGGGCCGCTGAAGAAGCGACCACCCCAGGATGACGGCGATAGAGGCGTCTCATGACCGTCATCGCAGAGGGTTTCTGGATTACTTCGTCACAGCAGTTCCTCGCAAGAACGTTTGAGAGTTCTACGGCCTGATTGAAAAGTTCTCCGGCGGCCCTGCTTTTCGCAGCGGCTCGGCGAGGCGTACGAACTCGCACAACAGCGACCGCGTCTTCCTGGGATCGATGATCTCCTCGACCCAGAATTTTTCGGCCGAGCGGAACGGCGAGCGGAGCTTGTTGAGGCGCTCTTCGATCTCCTTCAGCTTCGCCGCCTTGTCTTCCGCCGAGTCGATGTCGGCGCGGTAGGCGGCTTCGATGCCGCCCTCGAGCGGAAGCGAGCCCCAATAGGCCGACGGCCAGGCATAGCGGATCGAGAAGCGGTCGGCGGGCTGATGCACCACGCCGGCAACGCCGAAGGCGTTGCGCAGGATCACGGTGCACCAGGGCACGGTGGTCTGGTTGACCGCGGCCATGGCGCGGACGCCGTGGCGGATGGTGGCCGCCTTCTCGGCGTCGAAGCCGATCATGAAGCCTGGGCAATCCATGAGATAGACGACCGGCAGATGGAAGGTCTCGGCGAAATCGACCCAGCGCACCACTTTCTGGCAGGCATCCGCGGTCCAGGAGCCGCCGTAGTGGAAACTGTCGCTGGCGAGCAGCAGCACCGCCCTGCCCTCGAGCCGCGCGAGGCCCACGATAACGGGCTTGCCGAAATTCTTGCCGACCTCGAAGAACGATCCCTTGTCGACGACGGACTCGATGATGGGGCGCATCTTGTAGACCTGCTTGCGGTTGCGCGGCACCGCATTCATCAGCGCCTCGTCGCTTCGCTCCGGATCGTCGGTGCAGGGCAAGGTCGGCGGCAGCTCGTAGACCGACGACGGCAGATAGGAGAGGAAACGGCGCGCGCAGGCGAACGCCTCCTCTTCCGTATCGACGGCATGATCGACCGCGCCGGCGCGGGTTTGGATCTCCGCGCCGCCGAGCTCCTCCTTGGTCAGATCCTGCCCCAGCGCCTTCACCACCGGCGGGCCCGCAACGAACATCGCGGACTTCCGCGTCATGATGGAGTAATGGCTGGCGGCAAGGCGCGCGGCACCTAAGCCCGCCACCGAGCCGAGGCCGAGCGCGACCACCGGCACCCGCGACAGATTTTCCGTCGTGAAGCGATACCAGCGCGTGCCGCCGATGCCGCCGGGCAGGTTCGCAGCGCCCTTGGTCTCGATGGTCCTGACCGAGCCGCCGCCGCCGGAGCCCTCGATGATGCGGATGATGGGCAGGCGGAAGTCATGCGCCATCTCCTCCGCCATCAACGGCTTCGCCGAGATCGACGCATCGGCCGAGCCGCCGCGCACGGTGAAATCGTCGCCCACCACCACCACGGTGCGGCCGTCGACGCGCGCGCGGCCGAACACGCAGTTCGCAGGCGTCAGCTTCTTCAGATCGCCGCTGGAATCGTACTCACCGATGCCGGCGACGGCACCGATCTCGTGGAAGCTGCCTTTGTCGATCAGCTTGTCGATACGCTCCCGAACAGTCAGCCGGCCCTGGTCATGCTGTCGCTTGACCTTGTCAACGCCGCCCATCTCCCGCGCGAAGGCTTCGCGCCGGGCGAGCTCGTCGAGTTCCGGCTTCCAGTTCATTCACTCCCTCCGAATTGATCGGCTTGTTGTTGTTGTGCACGGCCATGGCGACCGGCTTACGCGAGATACGGTTGTTGAAGGCGTTGCCCTCCGCGCCTTCCATCAGGCTGCCGAGCGAGCGGCCAAGCTCGAGCATCAGCGGAGCGACTTCGTCATGCAGACGCTGCTCGTCATACATCGCCGACAGCAGGCCGATCGTGATGACCACGAAGGTCTGGTATTGCGGCGACCAGATCGGCACCGCGAGGCCGTTGATGTGCGGGCTCCAAAGGCCGCAGGCCACGACATAGCCGCGCTCGCGCAGCGACTGCCGGTTGGCCTCGATGCGGGGTTTGAGAATCTTGGCAGCCTCGGGGGCTTCCCGCTCCATGTCTGCGACGAAGGCATCGCCGACTTCCGGCGCCAGGGCCGCGGTGTAGGCCGCGCCTGCGGCGGTCGACGCCATCGAGATGCGGCTACCGGTGCCCTCGTGCAGGCCGAGCGCGCTCGCCGAGCGCGCGAACAGGAGATAGACGAGATGGAAGCGATCGGGCAAGACGAAGCCGACGGTGCCCGGCAGCTGCTCGGCCACTTCCTGGAGCCGCTGCCGGATCATGCTGCGCAGTTGCGCGCCCTTCATCATCGAGGCGCTCATCGCCACCGCGCTGGGGCCGATGCGATATTTCTGATCGCGCGGCAGATACACCAGCTGGCCCATGCGGGTCAGCGTGTGCGTGAGCCGCGATACCGTCGAGCGCGGCAAACCGCAGCGGTTCGAAATCTCGAGATTGCCGAGCCTCGCCTCGTGGCCCTCGAAGCATCGCAACACATCGAACGCGCGCGACACCACCTGGATGACATCACCCTCACCGGCATCACCAGCGAGCGCACCTTGCCTGCTCAACCGCTCCGAACGTCGTCCCATGATCCCTACCGTCTGTTTCGCTCTGCGGAATTAAATTCCACTTGCAGACGACGCTACCTCAGGCATTTTGCGACGACAACAAAAAGGCGATGGCATGCCAGAAATTAAGATCGTCACCGAGGTCGCGGGACGCATCTGCGCAACTCCCGTGCAAGTTGGAGGAACCGTCGCAGATGGCGATGACGTTGTGGTCGTCGAAGCGATGAAGATGGAGATCCCGGTGCTTTCGCCGGCGAACGGCACGATCACATCGCTTCTGGTGAAGCTCGACGACGTCGTCGCCGAGGGACAGGCGATCGCGATCGTCACGAGTTGAGTGTTTTATCCGGTCGTTTCCGCGACAATCTGTCAGCCGCATTCCCGCATGCACGCTACGGCGTTGCCATCGCGAATGCCCGGTGACATGATCTGCTCAAACAAAATTCTGTTTCAAACAAAGAAAGAAAATCTTCGCGACGAACGCGGGGATCATCGGAGGGAAACATGCTTCGTGGGCTGCTCATGCTCGCGCCTGCCTTGGTGGCGGGCTTTTCTTTTGCGTCTACACGCTATGCGTTGGCCGAAGACATCAAGCTGCCGGCGACATTGACGTTCACTGCCTATGACACCGGCACCGCCGGCTTCAACATCGCGGTCGGGGTCGGCAAGATGATGAAGGACAAGTACGGCACCGACGTGCGCGTGCTCCCCGCCGGCAACGACGTGGCGCGTCTCGCGCCGCTGCGCGCCAAGCGCGCGGTTACCGCGGCGATGGGATCGGGCACTTACTTCGCGCAGGAAGGCGTGTTCGAGTTCGGCTCGAAGGAATGGGGCCCGCAGCCGCTCCAGATCCTGCTCTCGACCGTCGACTGCAATTGCGGTTCGCTTGCGGTGGCCGCCGACACCGGCGTGAAGGAGCTGAAGGACCTCAAGGGCAAGCGCGTCGGCTTCGTGGTCGGCTCGCCCGCGCTGAACCAGAATTCACTCGCGGTGCTCGCCTTTGCAGGGTTGACGCAGAAGGACGTCAAGACGGTCGAGTTCGCAAGCTATGGGGCGATGTGGAAAGGGTTGATCAACAACGACGTCGATGCCGCCTTCGGCACCACCATCACCGGCCCCGCCAAGGAGGCCGAGACCTCGCCGCGCGGATTGATCTGGCCGCCGCTGCCGGCCAACGACAAGGAAGGCTGGGCACGGATGCAGAAGGTCGGCTCGTTCTTCTTTCCGCAGCTTGCGACCTGCGGCGCCGGCATCTCGCCGGAGAAGCCGGTCGAGCTCGGCAACTACCCCTACCCGATCTTCGTCGCCTATGCCTCGCAACCAATCGACCAGGTCTACGCCATCTCCAAGGCGATGATCGTCAATTACGACGCCTACAAGGATTCCGCGCCCGGCGCCGGCGGGCTCGCGGCCGATCGCCAGACCAAGAACTGGGTGGTGCCGGTGCATCCCGGCGCCGTGAAGGCGCTGAAGGAGGCCGGGCAATGGAGCGACGCGCAGGAGGCGCACAACAACAAGCTGTTCAAGCGCCAGGAGGTGCTCGCCGCGGCGTGGACGGAGTACGGCAAGTCCAATCCACCCTCAGACGACAAGGCGTTCCTCGACGGCTGGATGAAGGCGCGCGCCGCCGCGCTGGCCAAAGCCGGCATGCCGAATGGGTTCGAGGAATAGAAGGTGGCGTTACCGGACTCGATCGCTGTCACGCGAGAGGTGCACTCCCTCTCCCGCTTGCGGGAGAGGTCGAGGAGCGCGCGGCGCTATCGATTCAACCACTCGCCATTCACGTAATCAGCAATGGCCAGTCCACGCGCGGGGTCGCTCATGTCCTCTTCCACTTCCTCCGCCTCGCAAGACGAGGCCAAGCGGGTCGTGTTCGACGATCCGCATGGCGCCGCCGGCAACATGCAGGAGGCGGAGGTGACGCGCGTGCGCACACTTCGCGGCGGCTGGCGCTGGGCGCTGGTGGCAGCAACCGCGGCGACGATCCTGCTCTGCATCAACCAGCAATTCTCGCTGCGCTTCTTCGTCGGCTACACCCAGCTCAACACGGAGTATTTCTATCTCCTGATCGCGCTGATGCTGCCGTTCACGTTCCTCATCTTTCCGGGCACCGAACGGGCGCCGCTCGACCGGATCCCCTGGTATGACCTCGTCCTGTTCGTCGCGACCTTCGCGGCGTCCCTCATGCTGATGTCGAACGTGCGCAAGGCGGCGGAGGCCGGCTGGGAATTCGGCGGTGCGCCCAACACCGTGATTGCGGCAGGTCTCGTGATGTGGGTGTTGCTGATGGAGGCGCTGCGCCGCACCGGCGGCTGGAGCCTGCTGCTGAGCGTGCTGCCCTTCACAGTCTATCCGCTGTTCGCCGAGGCTGGCTGGCTCGGGCCGTTCCGCGGCACGCAGTCGACGCTCGAGCAGGCGACCGCCTATCACGTGCTCTCGGGCGAGAGCCTGCTCGGCATTCCCATCCAGGCTTTTGCCGACACCGTGATCGGCTTCCTGGTGTTCGGCACCGCGCTGATGATGACCGGGGCCGGCAAATTCTTCATCAATCTGGCCTTTGCACTGTGCGGCACCTTCCGCGGCGGCGCCGCCAAGGTCTGCATCTTCGCCAGCGGCCTGCTCGGCATGATGTCCGGCTCGATCATCTCCAACGTGCTCACCGCCGGCACCATGACCATCCCCGTGATGAAGAAGAGCGGCTTCCGCGCCTCCTATGCCGGCGCGATCGAGGCCTGCGCCTCGACCGGCGCGGTGCTGGCGCCGCCGGTGATGGGCGCCACCGCTTTCGTGATCGCGCAGTTTCTCAACGTCAGCTACGCCGACGTCGCGGTCGCAGCGATCATTCCGGCCGCGCTCTATTATGTCGGGCTGTTCATGCAGGTCGACGCCTATGCCGCGCGCCACAAGCTGAAGGGCATTCCGCGCGCCGAGCTGCCGCGGATCATGGATACGATCAAGGACGGCTGGTACTACGTCTTCGTCATCGCGCTCCTCATCGTGATGCTGCTCTACTTCAAGCGCGAGAGCCACGCGCCGTTCTACGCCACCGCGCTGCTGCTGGTGCTCAACCAACTCTTCTCCAAGGACACGCGCTGGACGTTGGCGACCATCGGTAAATTCCTGGAGGTCAACGGGCGCACCTTCGTCGAGCTGGTCGGCATCCTCGCCGGCTGCGGTCTCCTGATCGGCGCCTTCTCGATGACCGGCGTGGTGTCGAGCCTCGCCAACGACCTGCTGCACATCGCGGGCGACAACGCCTTCCTGCTGCTCGGCATGTGCGCTCTCACCAGCCTCGTCCTCGGCCTCGGGCTGACGACGACGGCCTGCTACATCTTCCTCGCCATCCTGGTCGCGCCCGCCTTGGAGAAACTCGGGCTGAACCGCATGGCCGTGCACATGTTCATCTTCTACTGGGGCATGCTGTCCTCGATCACGCCGCCGGTTGCGATCGCCTCCTTCGCGGCCGCAGGCATCGCCGGTTCGCCGGCCATGAAGACGGGCTGGGAATCGATGTGGGTCGGCAGCATCATCTATTTCCTGCCGTTCTTCTTCGTGCTCAATCCAGCGCTGGTGCTGCAAGGGCCGAGCCCCTATCTGGCCGGCCTCGGCCTGATGGGCCTCGCCGCCTTCGGCACGCTGTTCATCTGCGGCGGGATCCAGGGCTACCAGCCCTTCGTCGGGGACCTGCGCGCCGCCGGCGCGCTGGAATGGCCAATCCGCCTGCTGCTCGTGATCGGCGGCTTCGTGGTGGCGACCCCCGGCGGCGGGATCATGCCGCTGTCACAGTGGCAGGTCACGCTTCTCGGGCTTGCGATACTCGCACCCACGATTCTGATCACCCTGTTGCTGGTGCGGCGGCAGTCGCCCTTGCCGAACGGGTTGCGCGTGCCCTGATTGCGTTGCACAAGGGAGGCGATGAAACCGCTCTCGCCTCTCGCCAATGCCTGGACCCGGTCGAAACCGCCCTTGCTGCGGTTTCTAGACAATTGCCTCAGCGAATTCTCGGCCGAAACGTCCGGCGACGTGGCGGACTACATTCCCGAGCTCGGCAAGGCCGACCCTGCCTATTTCGGCATCAGCCTCGCCACACTGGATGGGCATGTCTATGAAGTGGGCGACAGCCGGGTGCCCTTCACCATCCAGTCGATGTCCAAGCCCTTCGTGTTCGCGCTGGCGCTGGACCTTTTGGGCGCGAGCAAGGTCGAGAGCGCGATCGGCGTCGAGCCCTCGGGCGATCCCTTCAACTCCATCCGGCTCAATTCCGACAACCATCCGTTCAACCCGATGGTCAATGCCGGCGCGATCGCCTGCACCGGCCTGATCTATGACAGCAAGGGCAGCGAGGCCTTCGAGCAGATTCGCGTCGCGCTCAGCCGCTTTGCCGGACGCGATCTTGCCGTGGACGAAGCCGTTTATGCTTCCGAAAGCCAGACCGGCGACCGCAACCGCGCCATCGCGTATCTCCTGAAGACCAACGCGGTGATCTCGGACAATGTCGCCGGCGTCCTCGACGTCTATTTCCGCCAATGCGCCGTGCTGGTCACGGCGCGCGACATCGCAGTGATGGCGGCGACGCTTGCCAATCGCGGCGTCAATCCCGTCACCGGCGAGCAGGTGCTGAGCGCTTACGCGATCTCGCGCACGCTGTCGGTGATGACGTCCTCGGGCATGTACGACTATGCCGGCGAGTGGATCTACCGGATCGGCATTCCCGCCAAGAGCGGTGTCGGCGGCGGCATCCTGGCCGCGCTCCCTGCCCGGCTCGGGCTCGGCAGCTATTCGCCAAAACTCGACAAGCACGGCAACAGCGTGCGCGGCATCAAGGTCTGCGAGGCTCTGTCTTCGCACTACGATCTGCACATGCTCAACCGCAGCGACGACGCCCGCAACGCCGTCATCGCGGATTACGACATCGGCAAGAGCCCGTCGCGCCGCGTGCGCCGCCCGCAGGAGCGCGAGATCCTCGCCGCGCATGAGCAGGAGGTGCGGATCATCGAGCTGGTCGGCACGCTCTCGCTGTCGGCGGTCGACTACGTTTCGCGGCGGCTTGCCGGACGGCCGCGGCCGCAATTCGTGATCTTCGATCTTCACCGCGTGACCTCGACCACGCGCGCCGGCGCGCGGCTTGTGGCGGAAGCCTTCGAGGAATTGGCCGCGCTGAATGTCACCGTGGTTTTGTCAGGCGTGCGGCGCACCTCCAAGGAGTGGAACACCTTGCGCGAATGGACCGCAGAGCTGAAGAACGTCCGCGACTTCTATTTACTCGATACCGCGATCGAATGGGCCGAAGACCAGATTGTCTACCGCTATGGCGGCTCGATCGACTTTCACGAGACCACCGAGCTCGCCGAGCAGCCGCTGCTGGCGGGGCTGAGCGAGGAAGAGCTGACCGATCTGGCTTCGCTCTGCGCGATCAGGACCTATCAATCCGGCGCGAAGATTCTCGCAACCGGTGATCCCGCCGATGCTCTGTACTTCCTACGCAGCGGCGCGGTGCATGTCACCTTGCCCGATGGCGTACGGCTGGCGACGCTCACCGCCGGCATGGCGTTCGGCGAAATGGCGCTGCTGGAGCCGACCCGCTCCGCCGACGTGTTCGCCGATATGGCGGCGACCGCATTCGAGGTGCCGCTGAACGATTTCGAGCGCTACCGCAAGCAGCACCCGCGCGCCAGCGAATGCATCATGCGCAATTTGGCACAGCTGCTGGCCGACCGCCTCATCGTCGCCAACGCGAAGGTCGATATTCTGACATCGACCTGAGCGTTTGACATTCATTCAATGGTCGTCATGCCGGGCTTGTCCCGGGCATCCACGTTCTCCGTGCTAGTGGCAAGGTGTGGCAGGACGCTATGGGGACTATCAGTGCCCAATGCGCATCTTGCTCTACCGGCTCGCCGCCTCGCTCAACCGCCGCTTGATCTTTGCCGCACTCTTGTCGAGCAGTTCGGACGGCTTCTGGCCTGTCGCCGCGCACAGGCAGGCCCAATAGTAGATGACGTCGCCGAGCTCATCGACGAGACCCGCCTGGTCGAGCCAGTTGTCACGCAGCAGCTTCTTGATGTGGTCGGCGACCTCACCGGATTCGCCGGCAAGGCCGAGCCCGAGATAGGACAACCGCTCGTTGGACGGATGCTCATCGACTTTCGCAACGCTCGCGGCCCAGACCGCATATTCATCGATCGTCATGAGTATCCCTCGCCGCCGCTTTGGATTAGCCCACCACTTCGGTGACGGGCTGGAGATCGATCTCGAACGTTTCCAGGAACTTTGAAGTCATGATGTAGAAGCCGACCGAGAGCTGCAATTCGACCAGTGCGGCCGGCGTCAGCTTCGATGCGATCGCCTTGAAGGTCGCGTCCGTCGGCTTCTTCAGCTTCACGATTTCGTCGGTGAAGGCGAGCGCGGCGCGCTGCACCTCGTTGAAGCAAGACGCGGCCTGCCAGTTCTCGAGCGCCTCGTTCTGCGCGTCGGTGACGCCGACATTCTTGCCGATCCGCTTGTGCGCGACGATCTCGTACGGAGCCTCGCACAGGATGCCGGTGCGCGTGATCGCAAGCTCGCGCACGACGGGATCGAGCTCGCCCTTGTGCCTGATGGCGCCTCCTAAGCGACAGTACTGCTCGAAATAGCTCGGCGAGTGCGCCATCATGCGGAAGATGTTGGCATGACGGTTCTTGTCGAGGATTTCGCGGGTGCGGTCGGATGCCTTGGACGGGTCGCTGTACTGAATGCGGGCCATGATTTTCCTGAAGTTTTCCCTGAGCTTTTGATGCTTTTTGTCGCCGCCGGCGAAAGTTCCCAAAGACTCTATTCGCGCATCGACGCAGGAGCAACAACATCGAGTCAAATTGCCGCCGCATTGCTGATCGACCCTGACACAGTCGATATTCGCCGCGTGGGGACAAATCGCAGCGGATACTCGCAAGGGGTGTTCCGAGTACAAGCAATTGGCCGTCGTGTGCGCTATCCGCGCAACGATGAGTCACGCCCAAGTCTAGGGAGAAAACGGCATGAAGGAAGCCATCAAGGGGGCGGCCTCGGGAGCGCTCGCGCATATGCTGGCGGTGACGGCGATGCTCGTCATCGCCAGCATCTTGTTCTACGGGCGTTGAGCTGAGCGTTTAAGAGTTTTCGTCATTCCGGGGTGGCTCTCCCGGGACCGCGCAAAGCGCGGCCCTAGCAGGCCAGGCCCAGAATTCCCGTTCCAGGCTCGGTCCCATGACCGCCCCCGAATGACGGATCCCACTATTTGCTCTTGGCAAAGTACGGCACCAGCTTTCCGGCGAACAGCCTAAAGCTCGCGACGACCGAATCGCCGATGGCGAGGCCGTTGTCACCATGCGCCATCATGCGAAAACCCTCGGCGCAATCGACCAGCAGGATGTTGTAGGGCACGTGCGCGCGCGTCTGCGGCGTGGCCGCACGGCAGACCAGCGAAACCGCGTATACCCTGCCCTTACCGCTGGCGCGGTGCTCGCGCGGATCGGATGCCCCGCAGGCTGCGCAAAAGGCGCGGTGGAAATACTGGACGTGACCGCATGAGGTGCAGACCTGGAAGGTGATGGCCTGCTCACCCAGGGTCCAGTCGGCTAGCCGCTCGCTCATCGCACCCGCTCCAGGAACATGCTCACGTGGGAGGACAGCACGCCGCCGTCGCCGTGCAGCAGCGCAATGGACGCATCCCGCACCTGGCGGCTAGCCGCCCGACCCGTCATCTGCAAATGCGTCTCGACCAGATGCGCCATGGCGCCGCCGACACCGCAATGGCCGTAGCTGAGCAGGCCACCATGGGTATTGAGCGGCATCGCGCCGTCACGGTCGAAATGGCCGGCACGCACGCGCGCGGCCGCTTCGCCGCGACCGGCGAGACCGAGGTCTTCCAGCAGCATCGCGAGCGTGATCGTAAAGCTGTCGTAGATCGCGGCATAGCGCACGTCGGAGATCGCAAGGCCGGTAGCTTCCATCGCACGGGCGATGGAGATCTCGGCGCCGAGCTCACTGAGGCCGGGCGCGGTCGTGACATGCTGATGTGTGTGGGCTTGCGCGCAGCCGCGGATGCGCACGCCGGCCTCGTTCGTTCGCTCGCGGCTGATGACAAACGCCGCGCCGCCGTCAGACACCGGGCAGCAGTCGAGCAGCTTGAGCGGCATTGCGACCGGTTTCGAGGCCATGACATCGGCGACCGTGATGGGATCATGGAATTGCGCGCCTGGATGGGTGCAGGCGTGGGCGCGCATCAACACCGCGAACTCGGCGAGGTCCTCTTCGGTCACACCGTATTCATGCATGTATCTGTTAGCGACGAGGCCGTAATAAGCGGGGATGGTCGGCCCGAGCGGCACCTCGTAATCGGGATGGCCGACCTGCGCCAGCGCCTGGATCGAGGCGTCACGGCTCTGCCCGGTGAGGCGGTTCTCGCCGGCAACGACGAGCACGTTGCGCGCGACGCCGGCGTCGACGAGATGATGGGCGAGCATCGTCATCGCCAGCCCGGTAGCGCCGCCGACCTGCACGGCGTGGGCGTAGGATGGGCGAATGCCAAAATGCTCGGCGAAGACGGTGGCGAGCATGATGTGCGGGGAGACGGTAGAGTAGCCGCAGAGGATGCCGTCGATCTCGGAGCGCTTCAGCCCGGCATCGTCGAGCGCGGCTTGCGCGGCCTTGCTCATCAGATCGAGCGAGGACGAGCCGTCGTGCCTGCCGAACGGCGTGAGACCGACGCCGGTGATGAAGCTCATGGTGCTCTCTCCTCCTCCTCGTCATTCCGGGGCGGCCCGAAGGATCGAACTCTGGTGCGCCCTAGCGCACCTGAGAATCTCGAGATTCCGGGTTCGCTGCTGACGCATCGCCCCGGAATGACGGATGAGAGAGGCGTGGTCATCTCTACTTCCCTACTCCGGCGCCGCACGCGTGACGCCGTCGCGGACCATGGCCGCGATCTCATCGTGGGAGTATCCGATCTCGCGCAAAATCTCGGCGCCGTGCTCGTTGAGGCGCGGGGCCAGGCGCACGGGCTCGGCCTCGGTCTCGGACCAGGTCGCAGTCACCTTCATGCTGCGGATCGGGCCTTCAGTCGGATGGGTGACGACCGGAAAAAAGCCGGTCGCCTCCAGATGCTCGTCGTGCAGGATCGAGGCAAGATCGTGCATCGGCATCACGGGCACATCGGCTTTCGTCAGCAGGTCGATCCATTCGGCCGTGGTCCGCGTCTCGAAGATGCGCGCGAGCTCGGCGTAGACGAGATCGATATTGGCGGCACGGCCGGCGAAGGTGGAGAATTTTGGATCGGCGCGCAGGTCGTCGCGCCGCGTTGCCTTGAAGAAGTTCTCCCACTGCTTGTCGTTGTAGACGATGACGCTGAGATAGCCGTCGGAGGTCTTGTACGGCCTGCGGTCACGCGAGAGGTGGCGGGCATAGCCGCCCTTGTCGAGCGGCGGCTCATAGGTAAGCCCGCCCATGTGGTCGCCCATGACGAAGCCGGCCATGGTCTCGAACATCGGGATGTCGACGCGTTGGCCGCGCCCGGTGCGATCACGGTGCACGAGGCTGGCGCAGATTGCACCGACGGCGGTGAGACCGACGATGCGATCGACCAGCGCGTTCGGCACGTAGCGCGGCACGCCGTCGCCGGTCTGCGCCATCAGCGCCGGCAGCGCGGTGGCGCCCTGGATCAGATCGTCATAGGCGGGTTTTGCGGCATAGGGGCCGTTCTGACCGAAGCCGAACACGCCGGCATAGACCAGGCGCGGATTGACCTCGGAGACGACATCGTAGCCGAGCTGAAGCCGCGCCATCGCTTGCGGACGGACGTTGTAGACCAGGACGTCGGCGTCCTTCAGCAGCCGCAGCACGGCTTCGCGGCCTGCGGGCTTCTTCAGGTCGAGGCAGATCGAGCGCTTGCTGCGGTTGGTGTTGAGGAACACCGGGCCCATGCCGGCGTGTCGCATCGGACCGATCAGGCGGGTGACGTCGCCGTCCAGCGATTCCACCTTGATGACGTCGGCACCGCAATCGCCGAGCATCTGGGTCGCGTAAGGTCCCATCAGCACGGTGGTCATGTCGATGACCTTGATGCCCTTCAGCGGCCCCATCGTTCGCTCCCGATTGCGCGGGGCTCACACGCCCTCGCGATTTCGGTCCAGCTAACGGCAGTGCCGCCGCTCACGCAAGGGCGGCCGCCGTATGGCGGCATGCATCGCGCGGCGATGTCGGCCGCTATTTCTTCTGGCGGGATTCGCGGATCTTGATGAGACGGTCGAGTTCGTCGTTCTGCTGGTTGATGCGGTCGGCGATCCGCGACTCGTTCTGCTCACCCGAGGCGGCAGCGGCCTGCTCGATGAGCTGGCGGATATTGTCCTCGAGGATCGCGATGCGATCGTTGAGAGCGTCCATCGACAGTGACGTTTCGTATTCATTGCTCATGATGCATTCCCTAAAAATCAATCAAGAGCATTAAGAGGGCCAGAGAAGCCCACCATGATCTAGCGCAAAGGGGGTGGGCGCGGCGCATGCGCGCCTTTGCCCACCTCCAGAACTGAGCTTACTTCAGCGGCTCCAGCACGGAAACGTAATTGGCAACCGCCGCACCGCCCATGTTGAAGATGCCGCCAAGCTTGGCATTCTTGAGCTGCATGCCCTCGGGCGCCTGCCCTGCGAGCTGCATCGCGGTCATCACATGCATGGAAACGCCGGTGGCGCCGATCGGGTGGCCCTTGGCCTTCAGCCCGCCGGACGGATTGACCGGCAGCTTGCCGTCCTTGAGGGTCCAGCCTTCCTTGATGGCGCGGGCGCCCTGCCCCTTCGGCGTCAGGCCCATCGCTTCGTACTCGATCAGCTCGGCGACGGTGAAGCAGTCATGGGTCTCGACGAAGGAGAGATCGGACAGAGTCACGCCCGCCTTCTCCAGCGCGCGCTGCCAGGCGACCGTGCAGCCCTCGAACTGCAGGATGTCGCGCTTGCTCATGGGCAGGAAGTCCTGGGCATGTGCGGTGGCGCGGAAGCCGATCGACTTGGTCATGCCCTTGGCCGTCTCGGCATCGGCCAGCACCAGAGCCGCGGCGCCGTCCGAGACCAGCGAGCAGTCGGTGCGCTTCAGCGGACCTGCAACGTAAGGGTTCTTCTCGCTCTCGGCGCGGCAGAAGTCGAAGCCAAAATCCTTGCGCATCTGGGCGAAGGGATTGGCGACGCCGTTCTTGTGGTTCTTGGCCGCGATCAACGCCAGCGCATCGGACTGGTCGCCGTATTTCTGGAAATAGGAACTGGCGATCTTGCCGAACACGCCGGCGAAGCCGCCGACGGTGTCGCCGTCCTCGGGCAGATAGGACGCCTTGAGCAGGTTCTTGCCGATCTCGGCGCTAGGGGTGCGCGTCATCTGCTCGACGCCGACGACCAGGACGATTCTGGCGGCCCCTGCGGCAATCGCGCGCAGGCCCTGATGCACCGCGGCAGAGCCGGTGGCGCAGGCGTTCTCGACGCGGGTCGCCGGCTTGAAACGCAGCTTCGGATCGGCCTGGAGCACCAGAGAGGCGGTGAAATCCTGGGGCGAGAAGCCGGCATTGAAATGGCCGAGCACGATTTCGTCGACGTCACTGGCCGAAATGCCGGCATCCGCGAGCGCCTCATTGGCCACGCGGGTGACGAGGCTTTCGACTGTTTCGGTGTCGAACTTGCCGAACGGCGTATGCGCCCATCCGACGATGCTGGCGGTCATGATCTTTTCTCCCTGGAGGTCTCTCCCTGAGCTAAGTCTTAGCCCAGGGATGGCAAGACTTCACGCGGCTTTCAGGGCCTGAAGCGTCCGCTGGCAGATGGCAGTTATGCCGGCCCAGTTCCCAGCCCGGATCTCCGCCGTCGGGCACAGCCAGGACCCGCCGACCGCGACGACGTTGGGCTCGGCCAGCCAGGTCGCCGCATTAGCCTCGCCGACCCCGCCGGTCGGGCAGAACCGCACGTTCGGGAACGGGCCGCCGAGGGCACGCAGGCCCTTGATGCCGCCGGCCTGCTCCGCCGGAAAGAACTTTGCGACATCGAAGCCGTAGGACAGCGCCACCATCAGCTCGGAGGCTGTGGCAACGCCCGGCGCGAACGGCAAGGAGCTGTCGGTTGCGGCCTTGAGGAGATCGGGGGTCAGGCCCGGGCTGATGCCGAACGCGACGCCGAGCTTCTCGACACGGGTGAAATCGGCCGGGTTGAGGATAGTGCCGATGCCGACGACCGCCTCGGGGACCTCTGCCATCACCGCCCTCGCGGCCTCGATCGCAACTGGGGTGCGCAGGGTCACCTCCAGCGTGCGGACGCCGCCGGCGACCAGCGCACGCGCCAGCGGCACGGCATCCTGGATGCGTTCGATGGTGAGGACGGGAATGACGGTCGCTGCCTTGAACAGCGCGACGAGGTGATTCTGTTGGGCAGTCGTGGTCATGGGGCTCGATTTCGCTTGGTGGCTTCACTTGGTGGCCTGGCGAGAGCCGGCCGGCCGGTGCCGCTTCTTCGGCGGCATGGCATAGCCCGGAATGATGGCGCCGGGATAGCAGATCACGATGCTGGCGAGTCGGTGCCCGGCCTGGGCGGCCTCGACCGGCTCGGCGCCGGCGAGCCGGGCGGCAATGTACGCGGCAGCAAAGCTGTCGCCGGCGGCGGTGGTGTCGACCACGGGCTTGGTCATGGGCTCGGCGCGGACCTCGCTGGTCCCGCCGGGGAACCGCAGCAAGCTGACTGGCTCGGCGAGGCGGAACACCAGCTCCGGCGTGTTGATGCGCGCGATGAGCTGGTCGTGGGTCTCGCCAGGATGGAGCGCAAGCAGGTCCTCGGTCGAGGTCAGCACGATGTCGGCGGCTGCGAAGGCCGTGGCAAAGACCTCGCGGGCGACGTCGCGATCGGGCCATCCCCGCGCGCGGAAATTGGTGTCGAACACGAAGCGGGTGCCGAGCAGGCGCGCGCGCTTGATGGCCGTGAACAGGCGCTCGCGTCCGGGGGCGTCGTAGATCGAGAGCGTGATGGCGGAGAGATAGACGACGTCGTAGCTCATCAGCGAGTTGAGCAGCTCGTCCGTCTCCGGCAGGCTCATCAGCTGGCGCGCTGCCGCGCTGTCGCGCCAGTGGAAGAACTGGCGCTCGCCCTTGGCATCCAGCTGGATCATGTAGAGGCCGGGCAGCTTGCCCGGCAGCCGCACGACGCGGCGCGTGCCGACGCCTTCCGCATGCCAGGCCGCGATCATCTCATCGCTCAAGGCATCATCGCCGAGCGCGGTGAGATAATCGACCTTGACCTCGAGCCGCGCCAGATAGACGGCGGTGTTGAGGGTATCGCCGCCGAAGCCGCGCGAATAGAGCCCGCCGCCCTGCCCGGCAGAGGCGCCTCCTTGCGCCTGCCGGAGCTCGACCATGCATTCACCGATGCAAGCAACGCTCGCCATCACTCGGGTCCGCTCAGTCAGAGATCAGGCGACGAAATTGCCGCCGAGCTCGTCTTCGATGTGAATGCGGATGATATCGTCGAAATTCTTCTCGGCGGTGGTGAAGCCGAGCTCGCGCGCACGCTTTGCATCGAAATTGCGCGGCCAGCCGCCGACGATGCCGACGATGAAGGGATCGGGCTCGCGCTTGATGCGGGCGGCGACCTTCTCGCCTGCAACACGCTTCAGGGCGGCGATCTGCTCGCCGACCGTGGCCGACAGGCCCGGCATGGTCAGATTGCGGCGCGGGCCGACGGTGGCGAGGTCCATGGTCCCCGCGTGCAGCAGGAAGCCGACGGCGGAGCGCGGCGTGGCGTGCCAGTGGCGGACGTCCTCGGATACGGGGAGGATCGCTTCCTTGCCGGCGAGCGGCTCGCGCAGGATGTTGGAGAAGAAGCCCGATGCCGCCTTGTTGGGCAGGCCCGGCCGGATGCAGATGGTCGGCAGGCGGATGCCGATGCCGTCGAGGAAACCGCGGCGCGAATAGTCGGCGAGCAGGAGTTCGCCGATCGCCTTCTGGGCGCCGTAGCTGAGCAGCGGCGTGTGGAAGAACTCGTCGCCGATCGCATCGGGAAACGGCGCGCCGAATACCGCGATCGAGGACGTGAAGACGACGCGCGGCTTGTAGCCGCCGCCCGCCAGCCTGATGGCATCGAGCAGCATCCGCGTGCCGTCGAGATTGATGCGATAGCCCTTGTCGAAATCGAGCTCGGCCTCGCCCGAGACGATGGCCGCAAGATGGAAGATCACGTCGGGACGGCCGGCGATCAGCTTCTCGGCCGCGCCGGGCACGGCGAAATCACCGGACATGGTCTCGACGGGGAAACCGGCCTTCTCCGGTTTCTTCGGTTCGACCACGTCGTGCATCGTGAGCTTGGTGATGTCGCTCTTGCCGAGCCGGCCGTCGCGCAACAGCCGTTCACAGAGTTTGCGGCCGACCATGCCGGCGGCGCCGAGAACCAGAATGTGCAAGAGCTCAACTCCTTCTTATTGTCCGGAGCGCACCGCTCCTGATGCGCCCTCGGCAAGCCCCGCGATCATTCCTTCACGGCGCCGGTCATCGCCGACACATAATGCTCCACGAAGAAGGCGTAAAGGATCACGAGTGGCAGCGAGCCGGCCAGCGCGCCCGCCATCAGCGAGCCCCAGCGGTAGATGTCGCCGTCCACGAACTCGTTGACGATCGCCACCGGCACCGTCTTGTTGCTGGTCGACTGCAGGAACGTCAGGGCGTAGATGAACTCGTTCCAGCACAGCGTGAAGCAGAAGATGAAGGCCGAGATCAGGCCGGGAATGGCGAGCGGCACGACGATCTTGACCAGGATCTGCCAGCGGCTCGCCCCATCGATCAGCGCGCATTCCTCGAGCTCGAACGGGATGGTTTTGAAATAGCCCATCAACAGCCAGGTCGAGAACGGGATCAGGATCGTCGGATAGGTCAGGATCAGCGCCAGTGGCGAATCGAAGAGACCGTATTGATAAACGACGGTGGCAAGCGGAATGAACAGGATCGAAGGCGGCACCAGATAGGCGAGGAAGATCAGCCCGCCGACGAGATTGGCCCCCTTGTAGCGCAACCGCACGATAGCGTAGGCCGCGAACACCGATGCGACGATCGAGAGCACCGTGGCGCAGATTGCCACGTACATCGTGTTCCAGAGCCAGTGCGGATAATAGCTCTCGAACAGCAGCTTGTGGAAGTGCTTGAAGGTCGGATTCCAGGTCCAGAACGGATTGTACTTGTCGAGGTCGAGCAGCTGCTCGTCGGGCTTCACCGAGGTCAGCGCCATCCAGTAGAACGGGAACAGCAGGATGAAGACGATGATCGCCAGCGGCAGATAGAGCGTCACGATCCTGCGCGGCACCGACTGCAGATAACTCATGCCCTCGCTGTGATCGACGCGCGATGGCGACGATAGCACGCTCTTGAGATCGACTTTCGAGGCAGGAAGATCAGTCATTGCTTTCTCCCTGTTGCCACTTGCGCCGCTGCAGGCCGAACCAGGACACCATGATCGCAGCGAGCAGGAATGGGATCATGGCGCTGGAGATCGCGGCGCCCTCGCCCAGCTGCCCAGCGATGATCGCGCGCTGATAGGATAGCGTGGCCATCAGGTGGGTGGCATTGACCGGGCCGCCACGCGTCATCGCCCAGATCAACTGGAAGTCAGTGAAGGTGAACAGCACAGAAAACGTCATCACGACGGCGATGATCGGCGTCAGCAGCGGATAGGTGATGTAGCGGAAGTTCTGCCAGCGCGTGGCGCCGTCGAGGGTTGCGGCCTCATAGAGCGACGGCGAGACGGTCTGCAGGCCTGCGAGCAGCGTGATCGCCACGAACGGAACGCCGCGCCAGACATTGGCGAAGATCACGCAGATCCGTGCCCAAGTGGTGTCGCCGAGAAAGTTGATGTTCTGGCTGATCAGCCCGAGGTGTCTCAGCGACCAGGAGATGATCGAGAATTGCGAGTCGAAGATCCACCAGAACGCAAGCGCCGAGAGCACCGTGGGAACGATGAACGGGATGAGCACCATCGCGCGCAGCATCGCCTTGAAGGGCATGTGCTCATTGAGCAGCAGCGCCAGGTACAGCCCAATCGCGAATTTGAAGGCGCTGGCGATGAACGTGTAGAGCAGCGTGTTGAACACCGACAGCCAGAAGATGGAATCGTCCCACAGCCACTCGTAATTCTCGGTGGCGATGAAGTGTCCGACCCTGCCGATGCGGGTGTCCGTGAAGGACAGCCAGATGCCGAGCCCCAGCGGATAGGCCAGGAAGAAGATCAGGAAGGCCATGGCCGGCACCATGAACCAGAAGCCGAGCCAGTTGCGATTGTGTTTGAGCCGGGTCCAGGCGTTGTCCTCGCTCATCTGAGGCTTGGCCCGGGGAATTGCGACATCAGCCATGCCCGATATCCCTGATCGAGAAATGTTGACGAGCGGGCGGCGACACTGCCGCCCGCTCCGTGGCCGTCAGCGGTAGATGCGCTTCAGCTGGCGTTCGGCTTCCGCCATCGCGGCCTTCGCATCCTTGGCGCCGGTGCAGTAGTTGGCGAACATGTCGACGACGATGAAGTCGGCGATTGCAGTCGCCGCCTTCTCGCCGACCGTGCCGATACCGGACGCCGGCAGCGTGCGTTTGGAGGCCTGCGAGAACACGGTGTTCTTGGGGTCGGCCGTCCAGATCGGCGCATTCTCGTAGGCGTTCAGGGTCTGGGTCAGGTAGCCCTGCGCACCATCCAGCCACTTCTCGTAGTTCTCCTTCTCCAGCATGAAGGCGACGAAGGCCTTGGCCGCATTCGGATATTTGGTGAAGTTGAAGGCGAGGATCGGCAGCGCCAGCTGCAGCTCGGTCGGCTTGCCGACCGGACCGACCGGCCAGAGCGCGTGATAGGTGTCCTCGGCAAGCTCCTTCTTGCTGGGATCGGTCTTGGCGGCGACGTAGATCGAGATGCCGTTCGCCGTGCAATAGAGCTCGCCGGCGAGGAAGGCCTTGTTGTTGGAGGAATCGTTCCAGGACGCCGTGCCCGGGATGAAGCTCTCGTACAGTGCCTTACAATATTCCAGCGCCTTCGCCGTTTCCGGCGAATTGATGATGATCTTGTCGTTCTGGTCGACCGTGTAGGCGCCGTGCCCCCACAGCACCCAGTGCAGCCACGAATTGCCGTCGCCCGAGGCATGACCGAGCGCGAAGCCGGCGGGCGTGTTGTTCGCCTTCAAAGCCTTGCACATCTCGAGGAAGCCGGGGAAGTCCTTCGGGAATTCCTTGAAGCCCGCTTTGTCGAGCGCCGACTTGCGGTAGGTCATGTAACCGCCGTTGGTGGCGACGGGAATACCGAGCCAGTCGTTGCCGAGCTTGCAGGTCTTGGCGGCCGCATCGGTCCAGCCGCCGTATTTCTTGCCGAGATAGTCGGCGACGTCGTTCATCTTCAGCACTTTGGTGGGGAAGAGCTGCGGCAGCGTGTGCAGACCCCAGGCGAGATCGAGCCCGGAGCCGGTATTGGCCGCAACCGAGGCCTTCGGCTGCACGTCCTCGAAGGATTCGCTGAACACGTTCATCTCGGTGCCGGTCGCAGCCTTGAACGCGGCCACCATCGCATTGAACGCATCGTCTTCCGCCGGCACGAAGCGCTTCCACCGCATCACGGTCAGCTTGGCACCGGGCTCCGCCTTCCAGGGCGCGCTCTGCGCCCAGGCCTTGGCGAAGTCGAACAGTGCCGGCCCGGTCAGCATGCCGGTCGCAGCCAAAGCCGTGCCGCCTTGAAGCAGAGACCGGCGGGTAAAGTCTTGCATGTCGTCCTCCCTGTGATGCTTTTTGTTGTCTTATGCCTTGTCGCCTTATGCGCTAGGCGTTCATTCGCTTGCCCGTCGCATCGTCGAACAGATGTACCAGCGATGGGTCGGGCTTCAGCCGCACCTTGTCGCCCGGATTGAACTGGTGACGCTCGCGGAAGACGGCGACGACCTGCTCGCCGCCAAGCTTTGCGAACACCTGCGTCTCCGAACCGGTCGGCTCGACCACGATGATCTCGGCCTCGGCACCGTCGTCGGCGATGGTGAAATGCTCGGGCCGCACGCCGTAGACGGCGGGACGGCCGTCGGACGCCGTCGGCGCGGTCTTGAGCGGCAGCTTGACGCCGTTCGGCCCCTCGAAGGTGGCAACGCCGTTGACGCGCACATGGCCCTTGAGGAAGTTCATCGCGGGCGAGCCGATGAAGCCGGCGACGAACTGGTTGTCGGGCTTGTCATAGAGCTCGAGCGGCGTACCCATCTGCTCGACGATACCATCGTGCATGACGACGATCTTGTCGGCCATGGTCATGGCCTCGATCTGGTCGTGGGTGACGTAGACGGTGGTGGTCTTCAGCCGCTGGTGCAGCTCCTTGATCTCGGTGCGCATGGCGACGCGCAGCTTGGCATCGAGGTTCGACAAGGGCTCGTCGAACAGGAAGACCTGCGGATCGCGCACGATGGCACGGCCCATGGCGACGCGCTGGCGCTGGCCGCCGGAAAGCTGGCGCGGATAGCGGTCGAGCAGCGGCGACAGCGCAAGAATCTCGGCGGCGCGCTTGACGCGCTTGTTGATCTCGTCGGCGCTGGCATTCCGCAACTTGAGCGAGAAGCCCATGTTGTCGGCCACCGTCATGTGCGGATAGAGCGCGTAGTTCTGGAACACCATCGCAATGTCCCGCTCCTTGGGCTGGACATTGTTGACGACGCGGTCGCCGATCGAGATCGTGCCGGAGGTGATGTTCTCGAGGCCGGCGAGCATGCGCAGAAGCGTCGACTTGCCGCAGCCGGAGGGGCCAACCAGGACGACGAACTGGCCGTCCTCGATTGGAATCGTCACGCCGTGCAGGACTTCAAAATTGCCGAACGATTTCCGCACGTCGCGGATTTGCACAGACGACATCTAATTCCCTCCTCGAAAGTCCACCGCGCCTCCAAGCGCCGCGACCGTCTTGTTTTTCAGACTTCACCGAACGAAGCCCGATCTTAACGGGCGACATTGTCGGTAGTTTGTGCGGTTTTGGCAATTTGTCTTTGGTTAGTCGTTGCTGGTAGCGCTGTCAACGTTCCTTTGTTTGCAGGACTGACTGTGTTAAGAGCAGCAAATGGGTCGAAAACGCACCAAGTCAGGCAAAATCCGGCTGGCCGAAGTGGCCGAGCTCGCCGGCGTCAGCCCGATTACCGCGTCCCGCTTCTTCCGCAACCCGGAGGCCCTGTCGGTCGCCAAGCGGACGCGGGTCGAGAGCGCCGCCAAGGAGCTCGGCTACGTGCCCAACCTTGCCGCACGGGCACTCGCCTCGCAACGCACCGAAGTCATCGGTGTATTGATCCCCTCTCTCACCAATAATGTGTTCTCGGACGTGCTGCGCGGCATCTATGACGCGTCCGAAGGCAGCCGTTACTCGATTCAGTTGTCCAACACGCGCTACAGCATTCTCCAGGAAGAAAAGTTGCTGCGCCTGTTTCTGGCGCAGAAGCCGGCCGGGCTGATCGTCACCGGCATCGATCAGACCGCCGAGTCCCGCGCGATGCTTCAAGCCGCGGACTGCCCGATCGTGCAGATCATGGAGATTGGCCCGGATCCGGTCGACATGATGATAGGCTTTTCGCACTATGATGCAGCCCGCGCGGCGGTTGCGCACCTTTTCGAACAAGGTCACCGCAAGATCGGCTTCGTCGGCGCACGCATGGATCCCAGGGTGCAACGGCGGATGGACGGATATGTCTCGTCCATGAAGGACGCCGCATTGTTCGATCAGCGCCTCGTCGTCACGACGGCCACACCGACGTCGGTGACGCTCGGCGGAGCGCTGTTCACCGATCTCCTGGCGCGGGAGCCCGATATCGATGCGGTGTTCTGCGCCAATGACGACCTCGCGCTCGGCGTGCTGTTCGAATGCCGCCGCCGGGAGATCGCGGTGCCCGGGCAGATCGCGATCGTCGGCTTCAACGACCTCGAATTCATGGCCTCCGCCGTCCCCACCCTCACCAGCGTCCGCACCAACCGTTACGAGATGGGGAAGACCGCGGCCACCATGCTGATCGAGGCGATCGAGGGCCGGCGCCCTGAGCAGCCCGTGCTCGATCTCGGCTTCAAGGTGATCGAGCGGCAAAGCTCGTCGGCGCGACGTTCAGACAGCAGGCCGGCCGTTTCCGGCGCGGGTGCCGCGAACAAAATGATAGCGTTACCAAGTAGCCACGACTAGTATCGGGCTCGTGAGGAAACGACCCGCCAGCGGGAAGCAAATCATCGCTCGCGCCGTTGGGCATCGCGCATGCCGACACCATGAGACGGACGCCAGTGCGTTTGCATTGCAGGAGAAACCAATGACAAAGAAACCAACCAATGGGCATGCCGCCGGCAGCAACGGTACTCGCCGCCACCTTCGCTCGCAGGAATGGTTCAACAACCCGCACAATCCGGGCATGACTGCGCTCTACATGGAGCGTTATCTGAACTACGGCCTCACCCGCGCCGAGCTTCAATCCGGCAAGCCGATCATCGGCATCGCCCAGACCGGCAACGACCTCTCGCCCTGCAACCGCCACCACATCGAGCTCGCGCACCGCGTCCGCGAAGGCATCCGCGAGGCCGGTGGCATCGCGATGGAGTTCCCCACCCACCCGATTCAAGAGACCGGCAAGCGCCCGACCGCGGCGCTCGACCGCAACCTCGCATACCTCGGCTTGGTCGAAGTCCTCTACGGCTATCCGCTCGACGGCGTGGTGCTCACCACCGGTTGCGACAAAACGACGCCGGCCTGCATGATGGCGGCGGCGACCGTGAACCTGCCCGCGATCGTGCTGTCGGGTGGCCCGATGCTCAACGGCTGGCACAATGGCGAGCGCACCGGCTCCGGAACCATCGTCTGGAAGTCGCGTGAGCGACTCGCGGCCGGCGAGATCAACTATGAGGAGTTCATGGAGATCGTGGCTTCCTCGGCGCCCTCGGTCGGCCATTGCAACACCATGGGCACGGCCTCGACCATGAACGGGCTTGCCGAAGCGCTCGGCTTCTCGCTGCCGGGCTGCGCGGC
Source organism: Bradyrhizobium sp. STM 3561 (assembly GCF_045571455.1). NCBI lineage: Bacteria > Pseudomonadati > Pseudomonadota > Alphaproteobacteria > Hyphomicrobiales > Nitrobacteraceae > Bradyrhizobium > Bradyrhizobium sp. STM 3561. Next base: position 2,213,249 of record NZ_CP120695.1, on the reverse strand, counting down.
GATCCCCGCTCCCTATCGCGAGCGCGGCCAGATCGCTTACGAGACCGGCAAGCGCATTGTCGAGATGGTCTGGGAGGATTTGAAGCCTTCGGACATCCTGACCCGCAAGGCGTTCGAGAACTGCATCGTGATCAATTCGGCGATCGGCGGTTCGACCAACGCGCCGATCCACATCAACGCCCTCGCCCGCCATATCGGCGTCGAGCTGTCGATCGAGGACTGGCAGAAATACGGGCATGACGTGCCGCTCTTGGTCAACATGCAGCCCGCCGGCTTCTATCTCGGCGAGGAATTCCACCGCGCCGGCGGCGTGCCCGCCGTGGTGCGCGAGCTGATGAAGCATAAGCGCATCCATGAGGATGCGATCACGGTCAACGGCCGCGGCATCGGCGAGAACTGCAAGTCTGCGCCGGAGCCCGATAACGACGTGATCTGGGCTTACGACAAGCCGCTGGTGAAGGATGCCGGCTTCCTGGTGCTGAAGGGCAATCTGTTCGATTCCGCGATCATGAAGACCAGCGTGATCTCCAAGGAGTTTCGCGACCGCTATCTCAGCAACCCCAAGGATCCGAACGCCTTCGAGGGCCGCGCCATCGTGTTCGAGGGTCCGGAGGACTACCACGAGCGGATCGACGATCCCTCGCTCGACATCGACGAGCGCTGCGTGCTGTTCATCCGCGGCACCGGCCCGATCGGCTATCCCGGCGGCGCCGAGGTCGTGAACATGCAGCCGCCGGCAGCCTTGATCAAACGCGGCATCCTGTCCCTGCCCTGCATCGGCGACGGCCGTCAGTCCGGCACCTCGGGCTCGCCCTCGATCCTCAATGCTTCGCCGGAAGCCGCCGCCAATGGAGGCCTCGCGATCCTGAGGACCGGCGACAAGGTGCGCATCGACCTCAACAAGGGTAGCGCCAACATCCTGATCTCGGACGAGGAGCTGAAGAAGCGCCACGCCGAGCTGAAGGCCAATGGCGGCTTCAGGCATCCACCGAACCAGACGCCGTGGCAAGAAATCTACCGCAACACCGTCGGCCAGCAGTCGACCGGCGCCTGCATGGAGCTCGCCACGCGCTACCAGAACGTCGCCGGCACCTTCGGTGTGGCGCGGGATAATCACTGACAGCCACACCGTCATTGCGACCGTAACGAAGCAAATCCAGGGATTTGTCCACGGAGAGAGTCTGGATTGCTTCATCGCCAGCGCAAAATTGCTTCGCAATTTTGTCGCGGGCTCCTCGCAATGACGTGGGGTTGGCATTCGAATGAACACAAGGGAGAAGAAAATGGCAGACCGCCTCAAGGGAAAGCGCGCCGTCGTCACGGCAGCGGCAGCAGGCATCGGGCGCGCTTGCGCCATCGCATTCGCGCGTGAAGGCGCAACCGTCATCGCCACCGACATCAACGAGGCCGGCATCGCGAGCCTGAGCAAGGAAGGCATCGCCGAAGTGGCAAAGCTCGACGTCCGCAACACCGCCGACGTCAACGCCTTCGCCAAGCGCGTCGGCAAGATCGACATCCTGCTCAACGCCGCCGGCTTCGTGCATCACGGCACCATCCTGGAGTGCTCGGAAGAGGATTTCGACTTCTCCTTCGACCTCAACGTCAAGTCGATGCACCGGACCATCAAGGCCTTCCTGCCCGACATGATTGCGGGCGGCGGCGGCAGCATCGTCAACATCTCGTCCTGCGCGGCCTTGAGGCCGCCGGCGAACCGCTACGTTTACAGCTCGTCGAAGGCGGCGGTGTCGCTGCTGTCGCGCGCGGTCGCGCTCGACTTCATCACCAAGGGCATCCGCTGCAACTCGATCTGCCCGGGCACCGTCGAGACGCCTTCGATGCTCGACCGCGCCGCGGCGCAAGGGCCGCAGGGCAAGGAGATGTTCATCTCCCGCCAGAAGATGGGCCGGCTCGGCACCGCCGAGGAGATCGCGGCTATGGCGGTCTATCTCGGCAGCGACGAGAGCGCCTTCACCACCGGCGTCGACCTCGTCGTCGACGGCGGCTACATGCTCTGACGCCAAGGGCCCCGGCATGAACAAGATCGATCTCAACGGCCGCGTCGCTGTCGTCACGGGCGGCGCGCAGGGCTTTGGCCGCGCCATCGCCGAGCGCTTTGTGGCCTCCGGCGCCAAGGTCGCGATCTGGGATTTCGATGCCACGCTGGCCGAGAAGGCCGCAAAGGAGATCGGCGGCGAGACCAAAGTCTTCAAGGTCGACGTCACCGACACGGCTGCCGTGGAGACCGCCCGCGATGCCACGCTCGCCGCCTTCGGCAAGATCGACATCCTCGTCAACAATGCCGGCATCGCCGGCGTCAACAAGCCGGTCTGGGAGACCGATCTGGAGGAATGGCGGAAAGTTCTGCGCATCAACCTCGATGGTCCCTTCATATGCTGCAAGGCGGTCGTGCCCGAAATGCTCAAGCAGAAATACGGGCGCATCGTGAACATCGCCTCGATCGCCGGCAAGGAAGGCAATCCGAACGCCGCGCACTACTCGGCCTCCAAGGCCGGCCTGATCGCGCTGACGAAATCGCTCGGCAAGGAGCTCGCCGCCCATGACATCATCGTCAACGCGGTGACACCGGCGGCCGCCAAGACCGCGATCTTCGACCAGATGACGCAGCAGCATATCGACTTCATGCTGTCGAAGATCCCGAAGGGACGCTTCGTGCTGGTGGAAGAGCTCGCCGCAATGGTGAGCTGGCTTGCATCCGAAGATTGTGCCTTCTCCACCGGCGCGGTGTTTGATATTTCCGGCGGACGGGCGACCTACTGAAGTACTGGCCGCCCCTGGAGGGGCGGACCATGCGACTCGGACGTGATTTCAGGCGTCGGGATTTCGTGAAGCTCGCAGCGGGCGCAGGCGCGCTGCCGCTGCTGTCATCGACTGCGCTTGCGCAGCTCGCGCCCAACCCACCGAGCATCCGCCCGCCCTCGCCGGCCGAGCGCGGCGCCATGGCACGGCTCGCGCACAGCTTCATGGACAAGTACGGCGTGCCGGCCCTATCCGTTGCGATCGGCTATGCCGGCACTATTGTCCATGAGGACGCCTTTGGTCTGGCCGATATCGAGCGGAACGAGGCCGTAACGCCGCGGCATCTGTTCCGGATCGCCAGCGTCAGCAAGATGATCACCTCGGTCACGATCTTCCGCCTGATCGAGGAGAACCGCCTCAAGCTGGCGGACCGCGTGTTCGGCCGAGGCGCGCTGCTCGGCACCGACTATGGGCAGCCCAACTCCGCCGGCATCGACCAGATCACGCTCGAGCATCTCTTGACCCATACTGCCGGCGGCTGGAGCAACGACGACCGCGACCCCATGTTCACCCATCCGCGGATGGATCATGCCGAGCTGATCGCCTGGACGCTAGCCAATCGGCCGCCGGACCGACCGCCGGGCCAGCGCTACGCCTATTCCAATTTCGGCTATTGCGTGCTGGGCCGCGTCATCGAGAAGCTTACAGGCCAGTCCTATGGCGAGCATGTCCGCAGCGAGGTGTTCGCGCGCTGCGGCGTTACCGAGATGACGATCGCCGGCAACACCCGCGAGCAGCGCCAGGCCGGCGAAGTCGCCTATTACGGCCAGGGCGAAAATCCCTACGGCATGAATGTCCGGCGGATGGATTCCCATGGCGGCTGGATCGCGACGCCGTCGGATCTCGTGCAACTGCTGATGCATGTCGACGGCTACACGAGACCGGCGAACATCCTGCGGCCGCGCACCATCCAGCTCATGACCACCGCGCCCAGCTACAGTCCAGACTACGCTAAGGGTTTTTGCATCAACAAGTCAGGCAATTGGTGGCACAATGGCAGCCTGCCGGGTACGAGCACGATTGCCGTGCGCACTCATGGCGGCTTCTGCTGGGCCGCCTTCACCAACACCAGACGCAGGAATTCCGACATGGATGGCGATCTCGACAATCTCAACTGGAACATGGCGCGCCAAGTCGGCGAATGGCGGGTGGCCTGAGCCATGATCCGGGAAGGGGGATGCCTGTGCGGCGCGGTGCGGTTCAAGGCGGAAGGCGAGCCGCTCAACGTCCGCATCTGCCATTGCCGCATCTGCCAGAAGGCGATGGGATCGCCCTACTTCGCCCGCGCCCAGTTCGACCAGCGCGCGCTCAGCGTCGAGGGCGAGACGGCCCGCTATGCGTCCTCCGAGAACATCGACCGCGTATTCTGCAAGCGTTGCGGCACGCGCCTGTTCGCCTGGCGTCGCAACGGCACGCTGGCGGGCGTCGCCCTCGCTACTTTCGACGATCGCAACGCCTTCGCGCCGACCGAGCACATCTGGGTGTCGGAAAAGCTCGCCTGGGTGAAGCTCGATGATGGCCTGACGCAGCATCAGACGACGATCCCGGCGTGACGTCAGATCTGGTGTGACGCAGACGCGCTCGCCGCCTGCGTGCGCCGTCCGGTTGTCGTCGCGATCCAGATCCCGGCGAACACCGCAATGATACCGGCCGCCAAATTCCAGCGCAGCGGCTCGTTCAGCAACCAGGCCCCGACCAGCGAGGCCGTGATCGGATTGACCGTCACGGAGATCGCGACGCGCGTCGGCGTCGTGCGCTCCAGTGCGAAGGCCCAGAGATAGAAGGTCAGCGCCGCGCCGAAGGCACCCAGATAGAGGGCGCCCAACCACTGTGGCATGCCGAAGCCGGCGACCGGCGCAAAGCTGCCGCGGACATAGGAGAGCAGGATGAGGCAGGCCGCACCCGCCGCCATGCTCATGGTCGTAAAGGCGATCGGGCTGGAGCGCCGGATCAACGGCTTCGACCAGATGCCGTAGAGCGCCATGCACAGCGCAGCCGCCATCATCAGGAGATCGCCGCGCCAGGCGCCTGTCGGCGCCGAGGCGAGGTCGGAGAGCAGCGCGAGCGCAACGCCAAACGTCGCAGTCACGACGCCCATGGACTTGCGCCAGGTCAGGGCTTCCGCGCCGAGAATGGCCCCGATCAAGAGCGACAACAGCGGAAGCGTCGACAGCGCAAGCGCGCCGCGCGCGGCCGTCGTGAAGATCAGCGAGGCGTTGAACAGGATCGGAAACAGCGCAAAGAACAGAATGCCGAGTCCGATGGCGGCGGCCCAGTCCCCTTGCTTCGGCCAGCGATCGCCGCGCAGCAGCGTCAGGGGCAGTAGCAGGGAAAAACCGATGCCGAACCGGAATGAGCCGATCGCGAGCGGATCGATGCTCCCGACGAGATAGCGCGTGGCACCGATAGATGTCCCGCCCAGCGCACTCGACAACACGGCGGCAAAAACGCCAAAGATCTCGCCCATGACTCGTCCCAACCGTTTTGCGAGCAGCATAGGAGACGCGCCGAAACGGGGAATGGAATTTCCATCATGGCAGGATAAGTTTTCGTCATGACCGCACCCGATCTCGACCCCGACCTGCTGAAGGCCTTCCTCGCCGTTGCCGATCATCAATCGTTCACGCGCGCGGCCGCGATCCTCAACCGCACCCAATCGGCGGTGAGCGTCCAGATCAGGCGTCTCGAAGAACGACTGGACGTCAGGGTGTTTCACCGCATGAGGTCGGGCGTCGCACTGAGTGCGGCGGGTCGGGAGCTGCTTGTCTATGCAAGACGGCTTCTCGACCTCAATGCAGAGGCGGTCGATGCGCTCCGCGCGCGCAAGCGCGAAGCCGTGGTCCGCCTCGGGGTAATGGACGACTACGGCACGATCGTCATTCCGCCCTTGCTGGCGCGCTTTGCCAAGAGCCATCCGGAGATCCGGGTCGAGATCGAGACTGGGCTGACCGCCACGATGCCGGCCCGGCTCGGCGAGGCCTATGACCTTGTCATTGCCATGCATCCGGAAGGACATGGCGGCGGCGAATTGCTGCGGCGGGAACAGGCGGTCTGGGCCGCGGCCGCGTCATATTCAGCCGCCGCGCCACGAGACACGCTGCCCGTCGCGCTCTACCCGCCGGGCTGCCTGTTCCGCCAATGGGCCACTGAGGCCCTCGATGCTGCCGGCCGCCCGTGGCGGCTTGCCTTCGTCAGCCGGAGCCTCGCGGCGGTGGAAGCGATCGCGGCACAGGGCCTCGCGATCACGGTCGTGAAGGTGGGCACCCTGCCCCCTCGCCTGCGCGTCCTGTCGGCGCGCGACGGCCTGCCGCCGCTGCCGGCCGCCGACATCCGCCTCCATCGCGCGCGCAAGCTGTCGCGTCCGGCGGCACAGCTGGCGGATCATCTGCAGCGGACAATTTCGGAATTAAACGCCATATAACTGTGGATCGTAAAGGGCTGTGGCCCTATACGGCCTGCTTTGCAGAGCGCGCGGACCGAACCGGAGCGGATGAGCTGGTGAATATTTCCATTTATGATCTCTCCGTCTGGGTCCTGCCGCTGGTGCTCGCCATCACCTTTCACGAGGCCGCGCACGCCTTCGTCGCCGACAGGCTCGGGGACAACACGGCCTCGCAGCTCGGCCGCGTCAGCTTCAACCCTGTCAGGCATATCGACCCATTCGGTACCCTGATCCTGCCCGCGATGCTGCTGTTTGCGCATTCGCCATTCCTGTTCGGCTATGCCAAGCCGGTGCCGGTGAACTTCCGCAAGCTGAACAATCCCAGGCTCGACATGGTGTGGGTGGCGCTGGCCGGGCCCGTCACCAACATCCTGCTGGCGCTGGCCGCGGCCTTCGCTTTCCATGCCCTGCCCCTGGTGCCCGCGAGTTCGGCGAATTGGGTTGCGGACAATCTCAAGAATGCCCTCGTGATCAATGCATCCTGGCGGTGTTCAACATGATGCCGATCCCGCCGCTCGACGGCGGCCGCGTTGCGGTGGGACTTTTGCCGCGGGCGCTCGCCGTGCCGTTGTCCCGGCTCGAGCCGTTCGGCATGCTGATCCTGATCGGTCTGTTGATCCTGCTGCCACTCGCGGGTTCCCAGTTCGGTCTAAATCTTGATGTTATTTCAGCAATACTGCGGACGTTGACCGGTTATGTGATTCAGGCTGTTCTCTTCCTGACTGGCAACGCGTAGTTGAACGCAACATTGGAACCCACGCCGAAAGGGCGAGAGGCCGACTTGGTCAAAGCTGCCGATATGCTGATCGCGCGACGCGCCGACACCCGCGCCCGCGCCGATTTTGCCACCTGGAAGATGATGGCCAAGCTCAATGGGGCATCCGCGCTGCCGGCGGAGGCCCAGGAGTTCCTGGCGAGCTACCAGAACCTGCTGGCGCAGATGAGCGAGGACGAGGCTACCGAGGCCACCATCGGCGCGATCTACAAGGCCTATTACGCCGAGATGGGCGGTGCGGGAACGCCTCCCGACGTCCGCCCCCGCCAAGCCGAGCCGGCCGCGGACAATGTTACCGCCTTCCGCCGCCCGGCACCGAAACCGAAGAAGGCCGCCTCCTTCGGGGCGGCGGCATTCGCCGGCCCCCAGAAACGGCCGCTGCCGGTGGCGCTGATCTTCGCCTGCCTGGTCGTTGTTTATGTTGGGATCCGGCTCTACTGGCGCTGAGCCGTCTTCTTCTTTCTCTTGGCGTCAGGCGGCGTGAAGATGATGTCCACGGTGCGCTCGAACCGGTCGTCAGTCAATCCGACGGGCGGCTGCGGGATGGGATCGGACTTGCGAACGATTGAGACCGCTGCCGCATCGTAGGCTGCATCCCCCGACGACTCCACGACATCAACCGACAGCACGTTGCCCTTCCGGTTGATCGCGAAGCTCACCTTGACCTTCTGGTTGTTGGGCTGCTTGCCCTCCGGATTGACCTTGTGGGCCGCGAGGTGCGCGCTGATCTTGCGGTTCCAGTCGGCCGTGATCTTCAGGATGTCCTTGCCGAGCCCCAGCACCGGCGCCAGCGCTTTCTCGGCCTCCCGCGCGTCTTCATCGAGCATCTGCCGCGCCGTTGCAACCGACTTCGGCGATGCCTCGGCAGCGGGAGTCTCGACAGCTTGAATCTTCGGATCGTCTTCCGTTGGCTTCTTCGTGTTGTTCTCGGTCACGACGCGGTCAGGATCCTCGACCTCCTGTGACTGATCCTTCGGAAGCTCCGTCTCCTTGGTCTCGGCCTTCTGCTCGGGAAGCGCCTGCTGCTCCTGCATCGCCTCGCTATCGGGCCCAGGCGGCAGATCGGTATCGGGCGCCTTGGGGGAAGCCATCTCCACGGCGAATTCGGCGCCGGCCGCACCAAGGCCGTCGCCGTCATCCTCGGTGCGCAAATGAGCCAGCGCAAGCGCTGCACCACCCAGATGAAGCGCGAGCGCCGCCACTGCCGCCAAAATCCAGAGCTTCCGGGATGGTCTCGGTTCGTCTGACATCGTTGCGCCTCAAGGCTGAGCGGCGCCTGGCGGCGGTGCCCCCGGCGGGCCCTCCAGCGCGACCAGCTTCACCCGCGTATAACCGCCTGAGCGCAAGAGCTCCATGACGCCCATCAACTCGCCATAAGGGACCGAACGATCGGCGCGCAGGAAGACATACTTGTCTTTGCTCATATCGGACAGGCCATCGAGGGTCCCGATCAACTCAGCCCGCTGAACCGCGTTCTCTCCGATCGCGAGCGTCAGATCGGGCTTGATGCTGAGATAAGTCGGCTTGTCCGGCTTCTTCTGCGGCGTCGCACTCGACGTCGGCAGATCGATCGGTAGGTCGACCGTGGACAGCGGCGCGGCGACCATGAAGATGATCAGCAGCACCAGGATGACGTCGATGAACGGCGTGACGTTGATGTCATGCGTTTCCGAGAAGTCGTCGTCGTCATCATTGTCTGCGAGCGAAACGGCCATGGTCTACTCCGCCGCACGCGAATGCGCGCTGCCGTGGCTGCGGTCGAGATCGCGCGAGAGCAGCCGCGCCGCCGCACCCGAGGCGCGGCTGACCAGCTCGAGATAGCCCTTCGTCAGTCGCGAGAAGTGATTGTAGATGATGACGGCGGGAATCGCGGCGACGAGGCCGATCGCGGTGGCGAGCAGCGCTTCGGCGATGCCGGGCGCGACCACGGCGAGATTCGTGGTCTGCGACTTCGAGATGCCGATGAAGCTGTTCATGATGCCCCAGACCGTGCCGAACAGGCCGACGAAGGGCGAGGTCGAGCCGATGGTCGCGAGCACGCCCATGCCGATCCGGATGCGCCGCTGTTCCGCGCGCACGATCTCGGAGAAGCTCGAAGCTGCGCGCTCGTTGATGCCGGCATCGCTGGACAAGCCGGCCGACATCCGCGCCTCCCGCAGCGCCGCCGCCAGGAAGGACGGCAGGATGCCCTCCTTGGTGCCGAGCGCCATCTGCGCTTCGGCGAGGGAGCGCGCCTCGGCAATTTTCTTCAGTGCCGAACGAAGCTTGCTGGAAGCGACCGACAGTTCGATCGACTTGGCGATGAAGACGGTCCAGGTCATCAGCGATGCGAAGGCGAGCCCGATCATCACCGCCTTCACGATGACATCCGCCGACATGAACATCACCCAGGGCGACAATTCCTTCATGGCTGGCGCGACGGCGGCTGGCTCCGGCTTCGCACTCGCGGGAATGGCTGCCATGGGGCCCGCGCCCGCGGCAGCGGGAGCCGCCGAGACTGCCGGCGCCGGGGCCATCGGCGCAGTTGCCGGCGGAACCGTTCCGGCCGTCGGCGGCTGAGCTGTCGATTGGGCCGGTGCCGCCGGCGGGCTTTGTGTCTGGGCAGAAGCCGGGGAAGCGAGCCAGGCGGTCGCCAGCATCAAAGCTGCGGCAAGGCTTGCTTGGAAGGTCATGGTCTTCATACTTCGGCCCAGTAGCGAATGAGGTTGTGATAGATGCCCGTCAATTTGACCGTTTCGGGATCGTCACGCCCGAGCCGTTCCACCAGCGCCTGTATCGCGGTGTCGAGGTCAAAGATCATGCTCCGGGCTTGATCGTCCCGTATCATGCTCTGAAGCCAGAAGAAAGACGCAACCCGCGTCCCCCTGGTCACGGGGGTGACCAGATGGAGGCTGGTCGAGGGATAGAGCACGCAGTCCCCGGCTGGCAACTTGACTTCGTGCGAGCCGTAGGTGTCCTCGATCACAAGTTCGCCACCGTCGTACTCCTCCGGCTCGGCGAGGAACAGCGTGACCGACAGGTCTGTGCGGATGCGAAGGCCGGTCAGGCGGTCGCCGCGGATCGCGTTGTCGACGTGCAGGCCGAAATGGTGGCCGCTGTCGGCCGCATAGCGGTTGAACAGCGGCGGGAAGATCTGGAGCGGGATCGCCGCCGCGATGAAGCGCGGGTTGGACGTCAGCGCCGAGATGATGCGGTTGCCGAGCTTGCGCGCGACCTCGCCGTCGGGCGGCAATTGCTCGTTGCGCTTGACCATCGCCGACTGCGCGCCGGCGGTGGAGCGGCCGTCTTCCCACGCGCTGGCGTCCATGATGCGGCGGAAATCCGCCACATCGTCTTTGCTCAGAACGTTTTCGATGCATGTCAGCATGAAACTCGTTGTTGCTCCGTCAGTAGCGCGCTGACAGCACCAGGTAAGCGGCACGCCCCGGTGCTTCCAGCACGAAGGGCGCAGCGCTCTGGTACAGCGCGTCGTAGTAGCGCTTGTCGAAGATGTTGTTCACGAACAGCTTGACCTGCCAGTTCTTGTTGATCTTGGCCTCCGCGAACATGTCGAAGCGCCAATAGCTCGGAATCGACGTGCCCTGGTTCGCCGCGAGCAAAGTGCCGCCGTAAATCTTCGAGCGATACACCGCCTGTCCGCCCAGCTCCCAGGTGTCGTTGATCTGATATTTCGAGAGCAAGCTGAAGGACTGATGCGCGATGTTGGCGAGCGGACGACCGACATTGGTCGGATACAGCGCCTTGTTGGCCGACGGGGCCAGCGACTGCGTGACCTCCGATTCCATCAGCACGAGCCCGCCGAAGACGCTCCATTTGTCGGTGATCTTGCCGCCCACACCGAGATCGATACCGCGAATGCGGTAGGCTGCTCCGGCTGTGATACACGATATGTTGCCGGTCGTTCCGGTCGGATAGACGCATCCCAAAGGAGCTGCAGCGGCGGCGCTTCCCACGTTCTGCGACTCGCGTGCGTTCTCTTTCGTCGTCTGGAACAACGCTGCGGTCAGGAGCAGGTGGCGATCGAACAGCTCCCACTTGGTGCCGATTTCGATGGCCTTGTTCTTCTCCGGGCCGAATATCTGCGTATTGCCGCCCGGCAGGTTGGGGTTGAGGCCGCCATAGGCCGTGCTGGTGCCGTCGAATTCGGCGCCAACCGGGTTCGCCGAGGTCGCATACGCCACATAGACACTACCGTTCGGCGCCGGCTTCAACGTCAGGCCGAGGTTGAAGTTCGGAATGAGAAACTCCGCCGATTGCTGGCCAGGACTGCCGACCTTCCGCGTGTTGATGCTGTAATCGTCATAGCGGAAACCGCCGTTCAGGATCACCAAGTCACGATAGTTTGCGCTATCCATGACGTAGCCGCTGACGGTGTCGATGCCGATCTTGGTGGGACTTCCGGTGAGGCTCGGAATCCCGAAGGGAAGATTGGTGTATTGCGGAGCGAATACGCTGACGTCGGTCTTCGATCCGCCGCCGCTGAAGGGCGTGCCGGTCGTCAGCTCCGAGCTGAGGCCGGTATAACTGTCGATCGACGATCTCTCGCGGTCGTACTCGACACCGCCGAGCAAGGTGTGTCTGAAGCCTACATCGTCATTGAACTTGTAAGTTGCCTCGGTCTGGTTGGCGAACACGTCCGTGACCTGGAATCGGCTCTGCGGATTTGCACTCAGCGTCGAGGCCGAGAGCGGATCGACAAGCTTCGGCGCTTCAGGAAGCGTACCAATGTAATTCTGTGTCGAGCGGGACGCGCGGATCTTGTTGCTTACCATCAAGTCGGGGGTGATCTGCACTTCCGCATTGATGGTGCCGATGTCCTGGCCGGTGCGGAAGAAGTCCCGGTTGACGAAGCCGTACCAATTGTTGCGATTGACGCCGAAGTCCGGGAACGGGCCGCCGGCCGTCGAGGTCGTGCTCGGCCGATAATAGGGAACACCAAAATCCGGGCGGCCAGTCAGTTCGGTATGGATGTAGTTGCCGGTGACCTTGACAGCATCGGTCGGCTTCCAGGTCGTGGCGACGAAGGCGCCGTTTCGATTATCGGTGACATAGTCGCGGCCAGCGACATTTGCATCCTGGAACAGGCCGCCGGCTCGGATGGCGAGCGTCGGGTCGATCACCTGATTGACGTCGAGCGTGACACGCTTGGTCTGGTCGGTGCCAAACGTCGTGTCCATGTTGTAGAAGTTGCTCGCCGTCGTCGCCTGCTTGGTGACAATGTTGATCGCACCGCCGGCGACACCGCGACCGGAGAAGGTCGAACCAGGACCGCGCAGAATCTCGACCTGCTCGGTGAAGAAGTTTTCGCGCACGCTGACGCCGGCATCGCGGACGCCATCGATGAAAATGTCGTTGCGCGCGTCGAAGCCGCGGATGAAGAACCGGTCGCCAAAGGCGTTGCCGCCCTCGCCCGTTCCGAGCGTCACGCCGGCCGTGCTGAGAATTGCCTGCTTCAGCGTCGTGGCGTTCTTGTCCTCGAGCACTTCCTTGCTGAGAACCGTGATCGACTTCGGCGTATCGACCAGCTTCTCCGGAAACTTGCCGCCGGCCTGAACGTGGTCAACCTTGTAGGGCGCAGCCGGATCGGCATAGGGATCGGCGTCGGCGGGACCGGAGGGCATCGTCGGAGCCGTCTGCGCCGCCTGCTGCCGCTGCGCTGCGCGGCGAAGCGCGTTGCGCGCGCGGACCTGATCAGGTGTCGGCTTCGATGCCGTCGGACGCGGACGCTCGACCGGAGCATCGACCGTCACCGGCGGCAGGTTCGACTGCTGCGCCTGCGCACCGCTCGACACCGATGCCACCGCGATCAAGCTCGCGACCGCGGAAACTTTTTTTCCGGAAACGCCCGCGAACCTCTCGTCCATCGGATCGAATGCTGCCACCGAACGCAACGATTTCGGTGCGACCACCTGCCCCATTACAACACGCCCCATCTTCATGTTCGCTCACTCACTTCGATGAGCGATTGGGCTGTTGGTATCGGCAGCAAAATAGTGGGTCAATGCGCGCAAGCCGCGAGAACGCTTGAATAAGTCCAGATCAAAACGATTCTAAACTGAAGCTTGAAACGGTTCTAAAGATAGATTGGACTCATTCCAAAACGTACGCGACAAATGCCGCGAAATCGGCGGGGATGCTCTCGGATTCAGTCGCTGCTCGGCGGCTTCATCAGCGAGAACAATTCGTCGACGGTCTTCTGCGCGACGGCGCGCACGCGATCGGTACTGTCCATACCGGCGATGTTGATGCCGTTCACGACGGCTTTGATCTCGTCGCGAAAGTCGGTGAGGAAGCGCAAGGGATCGCGCTGCTCGTTGGCGACACGCGCGATCAATCCCGTGATCAGAATCTGACATGCGATCAGCTTGCCGTTCAGCTCGTCCATCCTGCGCTCCATTTATGGCGGCGCCGATATGGACGATGCCGAAATGCCTGACAACCGAAACGGTCTCCACGCGATTTAGAACCGTTCTTGTGGTTGATCCGAACCACGGCCAGAGCGGCGTCATTCACATGAGCACACCGTCTTTGGGGTTGCGCAATGACCGGCACGCCGATCAGTCGTGCCGGGAAAATGCAGTGCTGCACACGGCCGCGCCAGACCACTGCCCACGGGGTGCAAAGCTTTCCAATTGTTTAGGATTCTCAACCGATAGTGCTGTTTACACTGGAACTTGGCGTGTATTATACATCGCGATGGAACTCTACGGTTGCCCTATTATTCGTAGCTGAGGGCACACGAGCCGACACGAGACGACATGAAAAAGTCCCGGCCGATCCTCTGGCTTCTGATTATCGCGGCCGGGGCCTCCGCGGGCTATTATGGTTGGCAGAAATTCGGCTCATCCCAGGCTGGCAAAACCCAGACCGCACAAAAAGGTCCGCCCCGTCCCTCCGCCGTCCCCGTCAGCGTTGCGCCGGTCCAGAAAACAGACTTTCCGGTCTACCTCGCCGGTCTGGGCACGGTTCAGGGTTTCAATACGGTCCAAGTCCGAACCCGTGTGGATGGCCAGATCGACAGGCTCGAATTTAGAGAAGGCCAGATCGTCAAGCAGGGCGATCTCCTCGTCTCGATCGACCCACGTCCCTATCAGGCCGCGCTTGACCAGGCGAAGGCCAAGAAGGCGCAGGACGAGGCTAGTCTAGCCAACGCCAATCTCGAACTTCAGCGCGCCATGAGGCTCGGCGAATTCGCGACCGCACAGCGGGTGGATACCCAGCGCTCCACGGTCGCCCAGCTCACTGCCCAGATCGCCGCCGACGAAGCCGCGATCGCCAACGCCCAGACCCAGCTCGACTACACCCAGGTCAAGGCGCCGATCACCGGTGTCGCCGGCCTGCGCCAGGTCGACATCGGCAATATCGTGAACGCCTCGACGCAGACGGGCATCGTCACGATCTCGCAGGTCGAGCCGATCTCGGTGATCTTCACGGCGCCGGAAGACCAGCTCCCCTATATCAGCGAGGGCCAGAAAGCCGGCGCGCTCAAGGTGATCGCCTTCACGACCGACGGCAAGAAGACGCTGGCCGAGGGCAAGCTCGCGGTCATCAACAATCAGGTCGACACGACCAGTGGGACGATCCGGCTCAAGGCGGTGTTCGACAACAAGGACCACACGCTGTGGCCGGGCCAATCGGTCTCGACCCGGCTCCTGGTGCGAATGCTCAAGGATGCGACCGTGGTTCCGGATGACGCGGTCCAGCATTCAACCAACGGACTCTACGCCTATACCGTCAATCAGGACAACAAGGCCGAGGTGCACAAGATCAAGGTCAGCTATGGCATCGACGGGCGCTCGGTCATCGAGGAAGGCTTGAGCCCAGGCCAGCAGGTGATCGTTGGCGGTCAGTTCAAGGTTCAGCCCGGCAGCCTTGTGTCGACGGCGGTGGCAAGCTCGGATCCAGCCCAGAACAAGGTACGACAGGAATGATTGGGGGCGGGATTTCGGCACCTTTCATTCGTTATCCCATCGGCACCTCGTTGCTGATGGCTGGCATTCTCTTCGTCGGTCTCGTCGCCTATCCCCTGCTTCCGGTTGCGCCCCTCCCGCAGGTGGACTTTCCGACCATCCAGATCACCGCCAACCTGCCCGGCGGCAGCCCCGAAACGATGGCCTCGTCGGTGGCGCAGCCGCTCGAGCGGCAATTCGCCCAGATTCCTGGCATCGCGCAGATGACCTCGACGAGTTATCTGGGCACGGCATCGATCACCATCCAGTTCGACCTCAACCGCAGCATCGACGGCGCCGCGAACGACGTGCAGGGCGCCATCAATGCTGCCAGCGGCCAGTTGCCGAAAAACCTGCCTTCGCCCCCGACCTACCGCAAGGTCAACCCCGCCGACGCGCCGATCCTGCTGCTGTCGGCGACATCGGAGACGCTGCCGCTGACCAGCGTCAGCGACGCGGTCGACGCCCAGCTTGCTCAGCAGATCAGCCAGCTCTCGGGCGTCGCCCAGGTCTTCATCGGCGGCCAGCAGAAGCCCGCCATCCGCGTCCAGGTCGACCCGGCGAAACTCGTCGCCAAGGGCCTGTCGCTGGAAGACGTGCGCAGCCAGATCGCGATCACCACGGTCGACAGCCCCAAGGGTAATATCGACGGCGAAAAACGCGCCTACACGATCTATGCCAACGACCAGCTCACCCATTCGAAGGACTGGAACGACGTCATCATCGCTTATCGCAACGGCGGTCCGTTGCGGATTCGCGACATCGGCCAAGCGGTCAGCGCCGCTGAAGACGCCAAGCAGGCGGCCTGGGCCAACGGCAAGCGCGGCGTGTTCCTGGTGATCTTCAAGCAGCCGGGCGCCAACGTCATCGAGACCGTGGACCGGATCAAGGCGACCCTGCCCCGCCTCGTTGCAGCGATCCCGCCCGCGATCAAGGTCGAGCTGATCAGCGACCGGACCACGACCATCCGCGCCGCAGTCGAGGACGTCCAGTTCACGCTGCTGCTGACCATCGCGCTCGTGGTCATGGTCATCTTCATTTTCCTGCGCAGCTTCTGGGCGACGGTCATTCCCACGGTCACGGTGCCATTGGCGCTTCTGGGCGCGTGCGCCTTGATGTGGGTGGCCGGCTATTCGCTCGACAATCTGTCGCTGATGGCGCTCACCATCGCGGTCGGTTTCGTCGTCGACGACGCCATCGTGATGCTCGAGAACATCACCCGTTACATCGAGGAAGGCGAAACCCCGCTCGCGGCCGCGTTCAGGGGCTCCAAGGAAATCGGCTTCACCATCCTCTCGATCAGCATCTCTTTGATCGCGGTGCTGATCCCCCTGTTGCTGATGGGCGGCATCATCGGGCGCCTGTTCCGCGAATTCGCCGTCGTGCTGGCCATGACGATCTTCGTCTCGATGTTCGTGTCGCTGACGCTGACGCCGATGATGGCCTCGCGCTTCCTGCGCGCTCATGGCGAAGTCCGCCACGGCCGCTTCTACCAATGGAGCGAGCGCGCCTTTGACGCGATGCTGCGCGGCTACGAATATGTGCTCGACCACGCCCTGGCTTGGCGGCGCACCACGCTCGCAATCTTCTTCGCCACGCTCGGACTGTCGATCTACCTGTTCGTGCTGATCCCGAAGGGCTTCTTCCCGCAGCAGGACGTCGGCCTGATCACGGCCACTTCCGAAGCCTCGCAGGACATTTCGTTCAAGGAGATGATGAGACGCCAGGAGCAGCTCGGCAAGATCATCATGGCCGATCCCGACGTTGCCAGCGTTGCCATGGCGATCGGCGGCAGCGGCCGCGCCGGTAACAACGGCGCCCTGTTCATCACGCTAAAGCCTCGCGACCAGCGCGAGGCCTCGGCACAGCAGATCATCGCACGCCTGCGTCCACAGTTCGACAAGGTCGAGGGCGCCCGCCTCTACATGCAGGCAGCCCAAGACGTCCGGCTCGGCGGCCGCCCGACGCGCACGCAGTTCGAATTCACCTTGCAGGATGCCGATCTCGCCGAGCTCAACGAGTGGGCGCCGAAAATCCTCGCCAAGATGCAGACGCTGCCGGAGCTGCGCGACGTCGCCACCGACCAGCAGACCGAGGGCACCACGGTCCAACTCAAGATCAACCGCGACACCGCCTCGCGCTATGGCATCCAGCCGCAGCTGATCGACGACACGCTCTATGACGCCTTCGGACAGCGGCAGGTCACGCAGTATTTCACCCAGCTCAACACCTACAAGGTGATCCTCGAGATCCTGCCGGAGATGCAAGGCAATCTCGACAGCCTGAACAAGCTCTATCTGAAATCG
Source organism: Bradyrhizobium sp. STM 3561 (assembly GCF_045571455.1). Lineage (NCBI taxonomy): Bacteria > Pseudomonadati > Pseudomonadota > Alphaproteobacteria > Hyphomicrobiales > Nitrobacteraceae > Bradyrhizobium > Bradyrhizobium sp. STM 3561. The sequence continues at coordinate 2,195,960 of NZ_CP120695.1, read as the reverse complement.
CCGCTGACCGGCGATCAGGTGCCGTTGTCGACCTTCGCGACCTGGACCACCGATCCGGTCCGCCCGCTCTCGATCAGCCACCAGGGCCAGTTCCCGGCGATCACGATCAGCTTCAATCTCGCGCAAGGCGTGGCGCTCGGCCAGGCCACGGAGGCCGTGCAGCGGGCAATGGCCGAGCTCGGTGCGCCACCGACGCTGAATTCGAGCTTCCAGGGCACGGCGCAGGCGTTCCAGCAGTCGCTCGGCACCGTGCCGCTCTTGATCCTCGCCGCCCTCGTCGTGGTTTATCTGATCCTCGGCATTCTCTACGAGAGCTACATCCATCCGATCACGATTCTGTCGACGCTGCCCTCGGCCGGCGTCGGCGCGCTCGCGATCCTGATGGCCGCCGGCTTCGACTTCAGCCTGATCGCGCTGATCGGCATCATCCTCTTGATCGGCATCGTGAAGAAGAACGGCATCATGATGGTCGATTTCGCGATCGCCGCCGAGCGCGACGAGCACAAGACGCCGGAGGAATCGATCCGCCAGGCCGCCCTGCTGCGCTTCCGCCCGATCATGATGACGACGATGGCGGCGCTGCTCGGCGGCGTACCGTTGATGCTCGGCCACGGCACCGGCGCCGAAATCCGCCAGCCGCTCGGCTATGCCATGGTCGGCGGCCTGATCGTCAGCCAGGCGCTGACGCTGTTCACCACACCCGTCGTCTACCTCTATCTCGATAAGCTGAACAACTGGTTCTCCACCTGGGGCCGTTCGGGTGGCGAAGGCGATGAAGCGCCCGAGCGCGGCAGCGTCAAGGAAGCCGCCGAGTAAACTTGCGCCGCGACTGCCGCGACGCTACAGCGAGACCCCGGTTCGCAAATGTGGTTTCGCCATGCCGATGCAATCCAGACTTGTCGCCCTTGCCGCTGCTGCCCTGTTGTCAGCGGGCGCCGCACATGCCCAGCAGGGCGCCAAGAAGAACGCCGCTCCTCCGGCCGCGCAACCCGCGCCTGCCCCGACGCAAGCACAGGCCGACAGCGCTTCCGGGCAGCCCGGCTGGATCGTCCGCTGCACCAGCGCGAGCCGCGATGCGGCGCTCGAATGCGCGATGGAGCAAAACGCGGTGCTGACCAAGACCGGCCAGACCGTCGTCCTGATCAACATCCGCATCACGCCCGACACCCGAACGCCGATCGCGCTACTGCAATTGCCACTCGGCCTCAATCTTCCCGTCGGCGCCAAGCTCCAGGTGGACGAAGGCAAGACCGTCGATCTCCAGATCCAGACTTGCGAGAACCGTGGCTGCTACGCCTCGACCCCGGTGGTGCCGGACCTGCTCGCCGCCTTGCGGTCGGGCAAGCAGCTGAAGGTTTCCTTCCAGAACATGGCCAAGGAGACGATCGCGATCCCGATGCCGCTCGGCGATTTCGCAGCAGCTTACGACAAGATCAAGTGACGGGCTTCCTTAGGCTGCGATGTCGCTCGCCCGAAGCAATGTCGTGAAGCCGCCATAGATCATGCGCTTGCCATCGAACGGCATTCCCTCCATCTTCAGACGCGGGTCCGCCATCACCTTCTTGTTGACGGCATCTCGGCTCTCGCGATCGCGGTACACGATCCAGGAGAACACCACGACCTCGTCCTCCTTCGCCATTACCGCGCGCGGAAACGAGGTGAGTTCTCCATAGGGAACGTCGTCACCGATGCATTCGACATAATCGAGTGCGCCGTGCTCCATCCAGATCGCGCAGGCGGTCGTCGCCAGCGCCTTGTAGGCCTCGATCTTGTCCTTCGGTACGGCGAGAACGAAACCATCGACATAGGGCATGAGGGATCTCCTTGGGTTGTACGGCCCAAGGACGATACAGCGCGCTGCGATCCGACCTGAAAATGCGAATGTAAGGTGAGGCAAACCGTCGCGAGCAGCGAGGCGGCCGATGAACCTGGCATCCTGCGCAGGGGCTTGGAACCATACCTGGAAAAGTGCCTGGAGCTGGCTGGGGAACCTGGATTCGAACCAAGACAAACAGAGTCAGAGTCTGTTGTGCTACCGTTACACCATTCCCCACCGAAGCGCTTGAAATCGCTAAGCTTTCTTCGGAGTCTTGCGAGGCTGGCTGAAAATTTTGCAAATCAGCGGCTCGCAGGCCGCTCATATAGCCGCGCTGATCTTCGCGGTCCAGCCCTTCTGTGAACATCGTTGCTTGTTCTTGCTGCGTTCACGCCCGAGCGAAACGTCTTGGCGCTCCTTTTCGGAATAAGCGCGGAGCGCATGTTCGCGGCACCGCGTCTGCAAGCTCACCTCGGTGATCTCGGCGTGCACGGGACGTGCGCGCAATGGCCGGATCGGATGCGACCATTCCGACCAGAGCACGCCATCAATGCGTGCGACCGATGTGGACAACGATCTCACCCTTGCCGTTCGCAATCATCACCTGGCCGTATTCGTCCTGCGGCGGACTTTCCTCGTAGCGGAGCGGGATCGTCGTGATCTCCTGCAGAGCTTCCCCGCTCGGCTCCTGGGCATTCACGTCGAGGATCAGGATCTTCGGATTGATCCCCTGCGGCGTGCGCTTTGTCAGGCGGGCTTGCCAGCCGTTGGTCGGCACCCGCACGTCTCCCGTCATGATCAGCTTGGGCGGCGCGCCGGGCGCGCGATCGATCCAGGCTTTGAAGGTGTTTCTCAGCAGGACAGTCATGATACGCCTCTCCCTTGCCAAGTTGCGCGACACTTCGGTCACGAACGAAGCTTAGACCGGCGAAGCGAAGTCGACCGTGAATCAGCCGTGAATCCGGCGTGCGCGCAACGCGCCGCGTCGACGGGCGCGGGACTTGCCGTACACGATACCGTCATCTCTCCCTGCCGGCCTTCCGCCGCCGCGCACGATATGTCGGACAAGGCGAACAAGTCAGATCGAGTTCGCGCGTGAGTTGTCGACGGCGCGGCGACTGCCCCGCATACCGCCGAAGAGCCGCCGATTCACGCTGATTTCACGCTCCTCGGCTCGAAGTAGCGAGCTTTTTTCATTCCGCCCGCAAGTCGCATTTCGATCATTCCGCAACCCTTGACCATCCGACGACGCGAGATGTACCATTCCCGAATTGCATCAGATCCGGCGGGCTGTATTCCTGAGCTCACCTGTCATTGGCTTCGCAGACCGCGCGAACCGATCGTTTGCATTCTGCCAAGTCTGGCCACCCGGAACCTGCCCTCCTACAGCGTCGTCGACATCATCGACGGGGGATGGGACGAGATGTCGGGAGTCAACAGCAACGAGGCGGTTGGCGCAGACGAGCCCCGCCACCTGACACTTAAAATCATCGGAGCATTTTCGGCGTCCGTGGACGGGCACGAGGTCGGGCTCGGCCGAAAGGCGCAAGCGCTTCTCGGCTACATGATGCTCTCCTCCGCACGCCAGTTGCCCAGGAGCAAGTTGGTCGGGCTGCTCTGGAGCGAGAAGGAAGACCCGCTCGCAAAGGGTTCGCTGCGCCAATCCTTAAGCCAGATTCAGCGCGAGCTAAAGGCGCTCGGTTGCCCGCACTTCCATGCAGACCAAATCCACGTGGCACTCGAGATCGAGCGGGTGACGTGTGATCTGGTCGAGATCATCTCGGATGCCGAGCGCGGTATCGTCCATCCACTACTGCTCACGCGCGAACGCCTGACCGACGATATCCTCGACGACCTGGAGGGCGTCGATCCGGCATTCTCGGAATGGCTCGCAGAGACGCGCCCCCTGATCCACGAACGGCTGATCGACGCGCTGACGAGGCTGCTGCCCAGTGAGACCGACCCCGTCGTGGCGGCAACCGCGGAAGCTGCTGCGAAGGCGATCCACCGGCTGGATTCCGAAAACGAGCGGGCCATTCGTGTTCTCATCAAGAGCCATCTCGCGACCGGGAGCATTGGCGCGGCACTCGCGATCTATGCGCGCCTCTGGCGCCAACTCGAAGATGCTTACGACATCGAGCCGCACAAACTGACGCAGGACTTGATCGCCGGCCTGCGGCAGCAGCAGCCCGAAACCGTCGTGCGGCCGGCTGCGTCCGCCGTAGCAGCACCCGCTGTCGCCCTGGCCGGATCCGTCGTCAGCCGGCCGTCGGTCGCCGTCCTTCCCTTTCGCGCGCTCTCGCCCACCCTGGAGCCTCAATTCACGATCGGCGTCGTCGACAGTGTCGTCCAGGCTCTGTCGGGATTGAAAGAGCTGTTCGTCATTTCCCGCGGCTCCACGATGATCCCGGCATCGCAGACGCCGGATCTGCGTGCAATTGGCCGCGATCTCAATGCGCAGTACCTGCTTCATGGAAGCATTCAGCGCGCCGGCGATCAGATCCGGATCTCGACCGAGCTCGTTGCCGCCGAAACGGTCGAAGTCGTCCGCGTCAATCGTCTCAGCGGGACTGTAGCCGATGTCTTCGACTTGCAGGATCGCATCGCCGTCGAGGTCATCCGCTCGCTGGCGCCCCAAGTCCGCGATCGGGAGCTTCATCGCGCTATGCAGAAGAGACCAGACGATCTCGACGCCTATCAACTGGCGTTGGTCGGTTACGATCAGATGTTCAGTCCGGATTACACGACGTTCGTGACGGCGCGAACCAACTTCGAGCGGGCGCACATGCTCAGCCCCAATTGGGCTCCGCCGCTGTCGTACAGCGCGATCTGGCACATGCAGCGCGTGGCGCGCGGATGGTCCGCGAATGCATTGAACGAGCGCGATACCGCGCGTGCCCTCGCCGAAAGAGCGCTGGAGCGCAACTCGGCAGATCCGCTCGCCAACGCCGTCGGCGGTTACACGTTGTCGCAGTGCAAGCACGACCATGTCGGTGCCCTCAGCCAGCTTGACCGCGCGATCGAGCTTACGCCGAACCTGGCGCTCGCATTCGCGTACCGGGCCGCGGTGCATGTCCGCTGCGAAAACTACGAAGATGCGCTCCGCGATGCGGCAGTCAATCTGCGCCTGTCCCCGAGAGACCGGCACGCATGGTTCGCCGAGATGATCTCGGCTCAGGCCTATTTTGCCAAGCGGGATCTCACATCTGCCATCGAACACGCGATGCGGGTTGCGATGCAATTGCCCAGCAACCAGGTGAACCTGCGCGTCCTCGTTGCCGCACTCGTGGAGAGCGGACGTCTCGACGATGCGCAGACTTTTGCCCAACCCCTGATGACGGCGGGCGAGATCGATCTGAGGTGGATCACGACGTCGCCGTGGCCGAAGCCGACCCTGACGCGGGTCGAAGCAGCGCTCTCACGGCTGGCGGCACTTCAACACGGAGACGGCACGAGCGGCACCGACGAATTCTAAACAGAGGAGGCACACATGGCAGGCGGATACGGGGGATATGGCGGTTACGGCGGATATGGCGGCTATGGAGGCTACGGCGGGTATGGCGGGTATGGAGGCTACGGCGGCAACGCGGGCGGATCAGGCGGCGCCATGTTCACCGATCGCGTCGATCGCCCGTTCATAAGCGAGCGCGATATCGCCGGCGCCAGATTCGATCCCAGCGGCTTTGGCATGAGGCTGTGGTCGACCCGTTGGTACGCCTGGGTCGTGATGTCCGATCTTGCCAGCCGGGCAGATTGGCTCGACAGGCTCGGCGGATTTGCACTGCTCGGCGCCGGGCCAACCCCTTGGGCCGGGGCGCTTGACGACGATATCAGCGCCTTGAGAAACATGGCAGTTCACGAGCGCGCTGCGGCCCTCGACGACATCGTATCCGAGGCCGACGAATTCATCAGCAAGTTCCTGCATCTGGTGTCCGCGACGGCGACGACGCACCCGGCGACATCGCGCATGCTGATCGTCGCCGACGCGCTCACGGCATTGATCACGATGCACTACAAGGCTCATTTCAATCGTCCGCGTCCAACCCAGGTCGTGCCCGGCCTCATGTCGCCGATCCAGCACGGCGGGCATGCGTCCTACCCAAGCGGTCACGCTACCCAGGCTCACGTCTTCGCGGCTCTGCTCACGGAGGTCGTACCGCCATCCCTCGGCGTTCCAGACCCCGCGCCGGGAGCCGCGGGGAGAACCACGATCGGAAAGACGCTTGGTGCCCTTGCCGACAGAGTGGCGCGCAATCGCGAAATCGCCGGCCTCCACTATCGCTCGGATACCGTGGCAGGCGTGACACTCGCAGCCGCGATCACTGACAAAATTCTCCTCGATCGGACATACCTGCCGAAGTTCAGGGAGCTCGTCGACAACGCCAGGCGCGAGTGGGCGGACACCGGTGTCTTCGCAGGAGGGAAAGATGCGCAAGAGTGATGGCTACGGCTTGTACGAGGTCGTGCCGGAGGGCTTCAATCTTCTAGAGGCCAGCTCGGACAAGCTCGATCTCTACGGCATTCCGCAAAAGCCGGCTGTTCTCACCGAGCCGGAGCTGTTCAAATTTTGGACAACTCTCGTTTCGCCGCGCTTTTCCGCGAAGCGACCGACGTTCAGCACCATCGACCCCCCATCGCTCGGAGGAGCACTTGAATCGATGTTGAATTGGTCGGGGGCGCTGGTCTCCACGCCCTGGCCGCAGCGGATCGTTTTCGCAGCAGGCGGATGGAAGGTGCCGGCCGTGCGTCAGCCGTCCGCGCCGGCGCTGAACACGCACTCCGACGACCCCAAATCGTTGTTGTGGGTGGGCCTCGACGGCCGCAACGGCAGGTTACCCAATACGTCCCTTCCTCAAATCGGCACCGGCCACTGGCCCAACCGCAAGCCAAATCACTTCGCCTGGTGGGACTGGTGGCACAACTCGGACGAAAAGGATATGACGCCGCAAGCGATCACGGTGATCGACAACCTGCCGATCGAGACCGGCGATGAGATCCTCGCGGGTCTTGCGGTGCAGGTCAGCGGAGACGTTCTGTACTTCATCAAGAACCAGAGCACCGGCGAATTCCGCTCGTTTCTCGTCCGACAGCCGCCCGGAGAGATCGAACCGCTCGGATCATCGGTGGAATGGGTGATGGAGCGGCCGACCGACCCGGGCAGCGGCGACCTGTTTCCGCTTCCGGATTATGGTTCCGTGGATTTCAGCTACTGTGTGGCGCGGGCTGCGGACGGAGCGGTCGGGTCAGGACGCATGATGACGCTCGCCGACAACGCACTCATGATCGAGATGCGCGAGAATTTCGCCAATCCCGAGCGAACCGTCATTGTGTCACGCGCGGCACTACGGCAGGAGAACGCGAGCGCCCCGATCGGCGTCACGTGTACATTCCAGGATCCCATGGCGTGAGCTAGCAAAGCGCATTTCGGGCCGGACCGCGGAGAAGCGGCCGCGTCGTGATCCGGCCCGTTTCAGCTGGCGAAAGACCAGCAACGGTGCGCCTACTCCAGCTTGATGTTCGCCGCCTCGATCACCTTCTTCCAGCGCACCGTCTCGGAGGCGATGTAGGCTGCGAAGGGCTCCGAATCCACCGCCACCGCAGCGGCACCAAGCTCGGCCATCTTCTGCACCGTCTCCGGCTGCTGCATGAAGGCGCGGATTTCGGCCGAGAGCTTCTCGACGATCGGCTTCGGCGTGCCCGCAGGGACGAAGAAGCCGTGCCAGGCCACCGCCTCGAAGCCCGGCAGGAATTCGGCCACCGCGGGGACTTCGCGATCGAAGTCGGCGCGCTTGGGGGTTGCGGTCGCCAGCATCGCGAGCTGGCCGGTCTTCACCTGCGGCAGCAGCAGCGGCACATTGTCGAAGGCGAGATCGATCTGGCCGCTGAGCAGGTCCGTCAGCATCTGGCTCGACCCCTTGTAGGGCACGTGCACCATCTTGGTGCCGGTCATCTGCTGGAACAGCTCGCCGGCCAGATGCTGCGAAGTGCCGACGCCGGCGGAGCCGAACGAGACCTTGTCGGGGTTCGCCTTCAGATATGCGATCAGTTCCGGCACGGTGCGCGCCTTGATCTTGCTGGGGTTCACTACGAGCACGTTGGGCACGACGCTGATCTGGGCGACCGGCACCAGATCCTTGTCCGGCTGGTAACTCAGCTTCGGGCCGTAGAGCGACGGATTGATCGCGAGCGCGGAGGTGCTGGCAAGGCCGAGCGTGATGCCGTCAGGCGCCGACTTCGCCAGCCGCGTGACGCCAAGGATCGAGCCCGCGCCGCCCACATTCTCGACCACGAACGGCTTGCCGAATTTCGTCTGCAATTGGTTCGAGACCATGCGCGCGAAGATATCCGCTGTGCCGCCGGCGGCGAAGGGAACGATCACAGTTACCTGCTTGGACGGATAGGCGTCCTGCGCCTGCACCGGCGACGTCGTCAGCAGCACTGCCGACACAAGACCAAGCCACATCGATCTCATCGAAGTTTCCTCTACTTTCATTGTGTTGTTGATTGGCGCCGCGCGCAGCAGGCGTGTCAGAACGCGACCTCGTACATGTTGAGGATCGCATCCCGGCTCAAATCGCGCGGATTGTTGTCGAGCAGGCGACGAATGGCGTGCGCCTCGTCCGCCATCACGCCGAGATCGTTTCTGGGCACGCCGAGCGCGGACAGTCGCATCTCGATGCCGAGGTCCTTGCAGAACTCATAGCTGGCATCGAATGCAAGCTCGGGATCATTGCGTTCCGGCAGCCCCAGTGCACCCAGCACGGCGACTGTCTTCTCGTCCACCGCCGGCATGTTGAAAGCGAGCGTGTGCGGGAAGATCACCGCGCAGGCGAGACCGTGCGCAACGTGATGGCGCGTGCCGAGCGGATAGGCCACGGCGTGGCCCGCCGTCGTATTCACCGGCCCGAGGCAATAGCCGCCATAGAGCGAGGCCAGTGACAGGCCGGCACGCGCCTCGCGGTCGCTGCCATCGGTGACCGCGCGCTTGAGATAGCGTCCGACCAGCCGTGCGCCTTCGAGCGCATAGAGGTCGATCGTCGGATGCGCCTTGCGGCTGGTGTAGGCCTCGACGCAATGCGCCAAGGCGTCGACGCCGGTCGCCGCAGTCACTTGCTTCGGCACGGTCATCGTCAGGTCGGGATCGACGATCGCGATGTCGGCCAGCATGAAGCGGCTCTGCACTGCCTGCTTGTTCTGGCTGACGGGATCGGTGACCAGCGCGCGGGTGCCGGCCTCGCTGCCGGTGCCCGAGGTGGTTGGGATCTGCATCAGTGCCACGTTGCGTCCGGCCACCTTCTCGGGCCCGACGATGTCGGCGAATGCGACCTCGTTCGTGCACATCACCGCGACCAGCTTGGCGAGATCCATCGCGCTGCCGCCGCCGAAGCCGACGACGAGATCGGGCTTGACCTCCTTCGCCATCGCCACCGCCTTCTCGAGATTGGGCAGGTCAGGCTCGGGCTTGACGTCGCCGAACACTTTCACCGCCCCCGGCAGCGCCAGCGTGTCGACACGGCGCGCGTTGAACGGGTCCGAGATCACCAGCGGCCGCCTGGCGCCGATCCGCTCGGCGAAGCGCGCTGCAGCGGTGATCGTGCCGTTTCCGAACTCCAGGATGGTGGGACGTTGGATTTCGATGGGCGTGAAGGCGTTGGTCATCGTGCGTTCGATCTCATGATTTGGCTGCGGAGGTGCCGGCGGCCAGCCGCTCGGCATAATCGATGGCCTCGATCAGGCTGTGCTCGTTGGCGATGCCCTTGCCGGCGATGTCGAAGGCGGTGCCGTGATCGACGGAGGTGCGGATGATCGGCAAGCCGAGCGTGATGTTGACGCCGGAGAGCTCCTGCCAGCGGCCGGTCGCCGGGTCGACCTGGAAGCCGAGCAGCTTGACGGGAATGTGCCCCTGATCGTGATACATCGCGACCGCGGCATCGAACTGGCCGGCACGCAGCTTGACGAAAATGGTATCGCCCGGCACCGGACCGACGACGTCGAGGCCATCCGCCACGGCCTTCGCGATCGTCGGCGCCGATACGTCGATATCTTGCCGGCCGAACAGACCGCCCTCGCCGGCATGCGGATTGAGGGCGGCGATCGCGATCTTCGGCCTGGCAATGCCAAGCCGGCGCAACGCGTCATTGGTGAGGTCGATCACCATGCGCAGCCGCTCCGGCGTCAGCCGTTTCGGCACGTCCTCGAGCGCAACATGGGTCGAGACATGGCTGACGCGCATGTTGCCGTGGGCGAGCAGCATAACCGAGCCGCGCACGCCGGTGAGATGCGCCAGCATCTCGGTATGGCCCGGGAAATGATAGCCGGCCTTGTTGAGGGCCTCCTTGTTGAGCGGCGCGGTGACGATGGCCGCGGTCCGGCCGGCCTGCGTCAAGCGCACGCCCTGCTCGATCGCCTTGTAGGCAAAGCGGCCGCCATCGGCGCTGAGCACGCCCGGCTTGATCGGATCGCCCTCGACGTCGGCCTGGAGGTAGCAGAGATCGGGCCACTCGCGATCGTCGGCCGTCACCTCCGGGATCGCGACATCGGCGCCGAGCGCGGACTTGGCACCATCGAGCGCTGCGCCGCTGCCGATGATGAGCAGGCGCAGATCGCCCTTCGCGATCCGCTCCTTCAGCCCGACGCAGGCCTTGACGATGATCTCCGGCCCGATCCCGGCCGGATCGCCCATGGTGATGGCAAGATGACGAGAGGTCATGTCGGACTCTCCATTCTGAGCAGATGATTGTCCCGGAGTAGGTCACGCCACAGCCCGCTGGGACCGAATGCGCCGGATTTCGAGATCACGTCGACGCCGGCCCAGCGCCCGCCTTGCAGGATCGAGCGCGGCAATCCAGGAACGATACGTCCTGTCACCTGGAGCGCATGCGCGCCAAGGGCAACGCATGCGGCCTTCAGGGTCTCACCGCCGGCGACAATCAGCGTGCCGGGCGGGTCGAGCGCCGCAATCAATGCCGCCATTTCGCGCGCGATCCGCCGCGCCGCTTCAGTGCGCATCAAGCCTTCGGCGAGAGAGAATTTGACCATCGCGACGCGGTCGTCGCCCAGCTTGCGCCGGACGCGCGCCGCGCCCTCGCCTTCCGCAAGCGCAATCGTCGCCGCGCCACACGCAGCCAGCTGAGAGGCGGTGGCGGGCTGGTCGGAGCCGAACAACCCCAGCACCGGCAACTTCAATTGGCTCGGCGCATCGGCACGGTGGCTGCGTGCAAGCGCGCCGGCCAATCCGCCGCTTCCGCACCACAGTACGGGTCCCGGCATGCGTCGTGCCATCTCGACGACGCGATCGAGGTCGATGTCGCTCTCGGCATCGAACACCTGAACGCCGCCCAGCGCCAGCGTATCGGAGCTGCCCTGCCGCGCCTCGATGCCGTCCTGCCTCAACTGATCGAGCAAATTGTCGCCGACCCGGTGCCACTCGCCTTGCATCGTGCGCGCGAATTGCTGGCCGCCCGCGGTGCGGCGCCCCTGATAGTCGAACGCGGGCGCGACCACGCAGGATACCCAGTGGCCGCTGCGTAGGCAGGCGCCGAGCTCGGCCGCCCACGCGCCACGCAGGAGGCTGTCGACCTTCTTGTAGGCAATCGTCGCCCCCTCGAGCTGCGGCGCCAGCCGCGCGACGATCTCGACGCTCTCGGCCTTCGACCGCTCGCGGGTACCGCTGTCGATCGCGAGACTCCCGGAGCCGGACGTCGCAGGTGCGTCCGGCCAGGTGACGTCAAACGGTCCGCACAGGCCGACGAACTCCGCCGCGGTGTCGAGGGCACCGGTGAGATCGTCAGCAAGCAGGCGGACGCTCGTCATCGTCAGGCTACGCCCATGCTGAAGATTTTGCCGGGATTCATCAGGCGATGCGGATCGAGCAATTGCTTGATGTCGCGCATCAGCTCGATATCGAGAGGATCGGCGACCCGCGCAAGCCTGCCGCGATTCGTAATGCCGATGCCGTGCTCGGCACTGATCGCTCCATCCTGCGCCGCGGTCTCGTCGTCGACGATCTCGTTGATGTGCGCCACGAGCCTCGCTGTCGTATCCGGATCCTGGCAATGCACGCGATCGATCAGGGCCACGACGTGGATGTTGCCGTCGCCGATATGGCCGTGCATGACGACTTTCGCATGCGGGACGGCCGCCTTGATGCGGGCTTCGACATTGTTGACGAAGGCTGCCTGGCGCTCCAGCGGCACCACGCTGTCGTGCGACACGACATAGCCGCTGCGCTTGTTGCCTTCGGACACGCTGTGCCTGACAGACCAGATCGCCTTCGCCTGGGTCAGATTGGAAGCCAATATGGCGTCGTCAGCGAGCCCGGCTTCCATCGCATCCGCGAGGACCGCGGCCAGCGGCTCATTGAGGTCAACGCCCGCGAGCGTGTCGGTCAGCTCGACGATCAGATACCACGGCGTCGTCAGCTCGAAGGGAATGGTGACATGCGGCACCGTCGCGGCGATCGCCTCGACCTGCGAGCGCGACATGATCTCGAGGCTGCCGAGCCGGTCGCCGACTGCGCCGCGCAGGCGCTGCATGATCTCGAGCGCCTGCTCCACGCCTTGCAGCTTCAACAACGCCAGGGCCGAGCTGCGCGGGGGCGCGAACAGCTTCAGCACTGCCGCGGTGACGATGCCGAGCGTGCCCTCCGCGCCGATGAAGAGCTGCTTGAGCGCATAGCCCGTATTGTCCTTGCGCAGTGCGCGCAGGCCATTGAGGACGCGGCCATCGGGCAAGACGACCTCCAGCCCGAGCACGAGATCGCGCGTCGGACCGTAACGCAGCACGGCGGTGCCGCCGGCGTTGGTCGAGATGTTGCCGCCGATCTGGCAGGAGCCCTCGGCGCCAAGGCTCAAGGGAAAGTAGCGGTCGACGTCCCGCGCCGCGTTCTGTACCTCCGCGAGGATGCAGCCGGCCTCCACCGTGATGGTGTTTGCGAGCGGACTGACGTCGCGCACGGCCCGCATGCGGTCGAGCCGGATCACGACATTGCCCGCGCGATCGTCGGGCGTCGCCGCCCCGCACATGCCGGTGTTACCGCCCTGCGGCACGATGGCGAGCCGCCTTGCGGCGCAGAATTTCACGACGGCGGCGACCTCGGCGGTCGAGCCCGGCTTCACCACCGCGACCGCACGGCCGTGATAGCGCCCGCGCCAGTCCACCACATAGGGCTCCTGGTCGGGTCCGGACGCGATGACATGCTTGTCGCCGACGATCGCGGCGAGCCCGGCCAGCGCATCCTGGAAAGCATCGGACATCGGTTCGCCTCGTCGCTTCGGTCGAGTCTACACGGTGGCGGCGGCGAATGCCGCCGCATCCGCAAGCAGCTCTTTCACTTGGACCGGCGGCAGCGATTCCAGCGGCGGCCGCAGGCGCTGCCATCCGGCGTGACCGGTGCGCTCGGCAACGATCGTCTTCAGCGACGCCATCTGCGGGAAACGCGAGACCAGCTCGCGCGCCTTCACGATGCGCTCCTGCGCCGCCTTGAGCCCCGCATCATCGTCGCTGTCGCGAAAATGCTTGTAGACGTAGGCAAGGTCGCGCGCGACGAGATTGGAGGTTGCGGTGATGCAGCCTGCCCCGCCCTTGCGCAGCAGCGGCAAGAGCAGTGGATCTGCCCCGACGAGAACCGAAAAACCCGGGAAACGCTCGACCATCGCGGTCATGTTGGCGAAGTCGCCGGAGGAATCCTTGATGCCGGTGAAGATCGCCGGATAGGCCTTGCGCAGCCTCTCGATCAGCGCATGCGAGATCGGCTGCGCCGACATCTGCGGGATGTGGTAGAGCACGATCCTCAGCCTGGCATCGCCGATGCGCTGCACGACTTCGCTGTAGGACGCGTAGATGCCGTCGTCGCTGACGCCCTTGTAGTAGAACGGTGGCAGCATCACCACGGTGTCGACCCCGACCGAGAGCGCGTGACGCGTCAGCGCAATGGTCTCAGTGAGCGCAGCGACGCCGGTGCCTGGCAGAAGCCGCTGCGGCGCGATGCCCGCGGCCACCACTGCCTCGAGCAGCGCAATGCGCTCGGCTGCGGAGAAGGAGTTCGCTTCGCCGGTGGTGCCCAGCAGCGCGATGCCGTCACAGCCTTCGTCCAGCAGGTAACGGCAATGCGCGACGAAGCGCGCATGATCGGGGGCGAGCCCGGCGTCGAGGGGCGTCAACGCGGCGGAGAACACGCCATGAGGGTGCAGCGATGATGTCGACAAACTTCCTCCGATCGCCAAATCGATATTGTTCGGAATGCGAACATTTGTTATGCTCTATCCCGTTGGTAGGATCCAGCTGCCGCCGCGTCAAGGGCAGCTGTCATGGCGGGCATTCGAGGATGGCAAAGGCTGAGAACAAGGCCGCAAAGCGTAAACCTGAATCCACACCGAAAAATCCAAAGAATTACGTCGCTTCCGTCGGCAAGGCGTTCGCCGTGCTCAAGAGTTTCACCAGCGAGGCCTTCGAGCTCACCCTGAGTGAGATTGCCGCACGGGCAGATCTCGATCGCGGAACCGCGTTCCGGCTGATCCAGACCCTGATCGAGCTCGGATATCTCCAGGCGGTTCCGCAGAGCCGCCGATTCCGCCTCGGCGTCGCCTGCCTCGATCTCGGCTACACTGTGCTGTCGCACGGATCCTTACGGACCATCGTCGAGCCGCTGCTGCGCGAGCTCGTGCCTGCGGTGGGCGATGCGGCTTCGCTCGGCATCCTCGACGGCGGCGACGTGGTCTATCTTGCCCGCGTCGGTGCCGGCCTCGATCGCCACAAGATGGATCGCCGGCCGGGCACGCGCATCCCCGCCTACAGCGCCGCGCTCGGCCACGTCATGCTGGCGCATCTGGCGCGCGACGAGCAGATCGCGCGGCTCGAGTTGCGCCCCCGCCTAAAGCTGTCGGAGCGAACGCTCACCGACCTCGATGCCCTGCTCGCCCGGCTCGATCAGGTCAAGAAGAAAGGCCATGCCGTCTCCGACGGCGAGAACGCCTATGGCCTGCGCACGCTGGCAACGCCGATCTTCGACGCGCAAGGTCTGGTGATCGCCGGATTGAGCGTCACCGTCGATGCGATGCGGATGGACATGGCGGCCTTCCGCGATCAGGCGCTGCCGCGGCTGGTGCAGGTGACGAGCCAGGCGCAGGATCTCGCGATCAAGTCGGGATTGTCGAGCTGAGCGCGGTCGCGGCGCCTAGATCACGAGACGGTCGAAGTCGGCAGCGATCCGGCTGTTCGGAAATATCCTTGTCGCCTCCGCCAGGATCTCCTCGTCTTCGTAGCGCCCTGACATATGGGTCAGCACGAGCTGGCCGACATTATTCGCGGCCGCGAAGGAAGCGGCCTCCGCCGCTGTGAGATGGCCGTAATTCCGCGCGGTCGGCGCGTCGCGATCGAGGAACGTCGCCTCGATCACCATCATGTTGGCGTCGGCTACGTATGGGGACAGCCCCTCGGTGGTCTCGATGTCGCCGATCACGACGAGCCTCCTTCCGCGGCTCGGGGGGCCGAGCACGTCTTCCGGATCGATGGTTCGGCTGGCAAGCACGATCGGTCGGCCCGCGGCCAACTCGCCGCGCAAGGGACAGTCGGGGACACCCAGCGCTACGAGGCGATCAGGCCGAAGATGACGGCGCGCGGGGCTTTGGAAGACGAAACCAAAACTGTCGGTGTCGCGATGGCGGACCGGAAAACAGTCAATGGTGAATTCATCGGCATCGATGACCCGTCCCGCGCTCAGCGGTGCGAACTTGACCGCGATCGGCGCCCTGCCCGCGCCCCACAGGCCTGCGAGCATTCGGATGACGATGTCGAGCGTTCCTGCCCGCCGTGAATTGTCATCGCGTCGGAGGTCTGCCGCAAGCCCAGCGTCGAGAACAGGCCGGGGATCCCGAGCACGTGATCGAGATGCGCGTGCGTCAGCAGGATGCGGTCGAGCCGACGAAAGCCGGCGCCGCTGCGCAGCAACTGGCGCTGCGTGCCCTCGCCGCAATCAATCAGGACACGCTTGCCTGCGGGTTCCACGAGGAGCGCCGGATGGTTGCGCTCCGCTGAGGGAACGCTCGCCGATGTCCCGAGAAATGTCAGCGCGAACATGGTCGCTGCAAATCCAAGAGAGGCGCCGAGGCGGCGCGCAAGATGAGGTCCGGCGAGGCTATTCGGACCTGTCGGCCGACTGCGCCTCGACCGCCTGCACGGCGACGCTCGCGACCTGCCGCAGCGCTTCGCGATCGGCGCCCGAAGACGCCATCACGCCCATGCCGACCGACACCGCCGAGACGTAGCGCGCGAGCGCGGCGGGATCGGCGCTTTCCTTGAGATCGCCCTCCGCCTTTGCGCGGACGAAACGGTCGCGAAGCTGGTCCTCGTTCTGGGCACGGCGGGCGGCGAGCTCGAAGGGGACGTTCTCGGAGCCGGTGCCGCAGGCGATGCCGCCTTGCACCAGCAGGCAGCCCGGCGGATTGGCGGGATCGGTCTGTTTTTCGGCGATGCCCATCAGCATCCGCTCGGCGACGGCGCGGGCGGTCGGCGCTGCCACCACCTCGTCCATCCAGGCGCCGCGCAGCTTGGTGTACCGATCGAGCGCGGCCTTCAACAAGCCTTCCTTGTTGCCGAAGCAGGCATAGAGGCTGGGCGGATTGATACCCATGGCCTCCGTGAGCTGGGCGATCGTCGCGCCCTCATAGCCATGGCGCCAAAACACTTCCATCGCCTGATCCAACGCCATTTCGGCGTCGAATTCGCGGGGGCGTCCCATGCCCATGTACCTACCTCCTCGGAATTCAGGTTCTGCCTAAGGCTTAACGCCGGATCCTAACTATTTGTTCTAATTCTACTTTCCTAGTGCCTTCCAATTCTTGCGGTATCGCGCTACAATTTTCTTAGCGAACGGTACATAAGTATCTTGCGCTGCGGTATCCAGCTCCACATCTGTAGCGAACACTACATATCTGGAGCGCGCAAATGCACCCCTCCCAAAATACCTCCCGCACCGGCCGTTTCCGCCGCCTTCTGAGTGGCGTTGCCATCGTGGGCGCCCTCGCCGCGGCCGGCTCGATCGCCACCGGCCGCTATTTTCATGCCGCGCAAGCGACCGCACCGGCCGCGGCTGAACAAGCTGTCTCCGTCACAGTCGCGATGATCGAGCCACGGCAGACCGTGCTGTGGGACGATTTCTCCGGCCGGCTCGAGGCCATCAACCGCGTCGAGCTCCGCCCACGCGTCGCGCGTGCGATCCTGTCGGCAAACTTCACCGAAGGCGCGCTGGTGAAGGCCGGCGACGTGCTGTTCAAGATTGATCCCGCCCCTTATGCGGCCGAGGTCGACAAGGCTGCGGCCCAGCTCGAGGCTGCGAAAGCCCGCGTCGTTTTCACCCAGAGCGAGCTCGAGCGCGGCGCGCAGCTCGTCGGCAATGCCGTGGTCACCCGGCGCGACTACGACCAGCGCGACAATGCCCATCGTGAAGCCATCGCCAACGTCAAGGCGGCCGAGGCGACGCTGCAGACGGCAAAGCTCAATCTCGACTACACCGAGGTGCGCGCACCCGTGGATGGCCGCGTCGGCAAGATCGAGGTCACCGTCGGCAATCTCGTCGCCGCCGGCACCGCATCCCCGGTCTTGACCTCGCTGGTCTCGGTCAATCCGATCTACGCCTCGTTCGATGCGGATGAAGAGGTCGTGCTGCGCGCGCTGAACTCGATCGCAGATAGCGCCGGCCGGCGCGGCAAGCTTGACCAGATCCCGGTCGAGATGACGACCTCGGGCGGCTTGTCCGCGAAGGGCCACATCCAGCTCATCGACAACCAGGTCAACGGCCAGAGCGGCACCATCCGCGTCCGCGCGGTATTCAAGAACGATGACGGCCGCCTCATCCCCGGCCAGTTCGCCCGCGTGCGCATGGGCCAGCCGAAGCAACAGGCGCTGGTGATGATCGACGAGCGCGCGATCGGCACCGACCAGGACAAGAAGTTCGTGATGGCGGTGGGCGATGACAATCGCGCCGTCTACCGGCCGGTTACCCTCGGTGGCGCCGTCGACGGGCTTCGTATCGTCACCTCGGGCCTGAAGTCCGGCGACCGCATCGTCGTCAACGGCCTGCAGCGCGTGCGTCCCGGCGCCCTCCTCAAGACGGAGATCGCGCAGATGGGCGCGCGGGGGCCGCAGCAGGCGTCCAACCACAGCAACCAGGACGTGGTGCAACGCTAGTGCTTTCCGTCATCCCGGGGCGCGCGTAGCGCGAACCCGGGATCGAAGTTACGAAACTCCGATCACTTCACCTCTGGATTCCGGATTCGCGCGCAACGCGCGCGCCCCGGAACGACGGTGAGGCGGCCAGAGATCGGAATGATATTGCCCAGGGGCAAGGCCATGAATCTCTCAAAATTCTTCATCGATCGTCCGATTTTCGCCGGCGTGCTGTCGGTCCTGATTTTCCTCGCCGGCCTGATCTCGCTGTTCGCGATGCCGATCTCGGAATATCCGGACGTGGTGCCGCCCTCCGTCGTGGTGCGCGCGACCTATCCCGGCGCCAACCCCAAGGTGATCGCGGAGACGGTGGCGACACCGATCGAAGAGCAGATCAACGGCGTTGAGAATATGCTCTACATGTCGAGCCAGGCGACCACCGATGGCGCCATGACGCTGACGGTGACGTTCCGCCTCGGCACCGACCCCGACAAGGCCACGCAGCTGGTGCAAAACCGCGTGCAGCAGGCCGAGCCGCGCCTGCCCAATGTGGTGCGCCAGCTCGGTATCATCACCAAGAAGTCGTCGCCCGACCTCACCATGGTGGTGCATCTGTTGTCGCCGAACGGCCGCTACGACATGACGTATTTGCGCAACTATGCCGTGCTCAACGTCAAGGACCGGCTGGCGCGGATCGATGGCGTCGGCGACGTCCAGCTCTACGGCGCCGGCGACTATTCGATGCGGGTCTGGGTCGATCCGCAGAAGGCGGCCGAGCATGGGCTGACCGCGAGCGACATCGTGCGGGCGATCCAGGCGCAGAACGTCGAGGCCGCCGCTGGCGTCGTCGGCTCTTCCCCAAACATCAAAGGCATTGATCTTCAGCTCTCGGTCAATGCGGAAGGCCGGCTCGCAAACGAGGAGCAGTTCGGCGACATCGTGGTCAAGACCGGCGCACGCGGCGAAGTGGTGCGGCTGCGCGACGTCGCACGCATCGAGCTTGGCGCGTCCGAGTACGGCCTGCGCTCGCTGCTCGACAACAAGCAGGCGGTGGCAATCCCGATCTTCCAGGCGCCCGGCTCCAACGCGCTGCAGATTTCCGACCACGTCCGCGCCACCATGGCCGAGATCAAGAAGAACATGCCGGAAGGCGTGTCCTACCAGATCGTCTACGATCCCACCCAGTTCGTGCGCTCCTCGATCGAGGCCGTCATCCACACGCTGCTGGAGGCGATCGCGCTGGTGGTGCTGGTCGTGATCCTGTTCCTGCAGACCTGGCGGGCCTCGATCATTCCCCTTCTCGCCGTGCCCGTGTCGATCGTCGGCACGTTTGCGGTGATGCACGTGTTCGGCTTCTCGATCAACGCGCTCAGCTTGTTCGGCCTCGTGCTCGCAATCGGCATCGTCGTCGACGATGCCATCGTCGTGGTCGAAAATGTCGAGCGCAATATCGAGGCCGGGCTGTCGCCGCGGGATGCCACCTATCAGGCCATGCGCGAGGTGTCGGGTCCGATCATCGCGATCGCGCTGGTGCTGATCGCGGTGTTCGTGCCGCTCGCCTTCATCTCCGGTCTCACCGGGCAGTTCTACAAGCAGTTCGCGCTGACGATCGCGATTTCGACGGTCATCTCCGCCATCAACTCGTTGACGCTGTCACCGGCACTGTCGGCGCTGCTGCTCAAGGGCCATGACGAGCCGAAGGACAAGCTGACGATCGTCATGGAAAAGAGCCTTGGCTGGTTCTTCCGCCGCTTCAATCGGGCGTTCACCTACTCGTCGGAGAGTTACAGCGGCACCATTACCAAGGTGATCTCGGGCAAGGCCGCGGTGATGGGCCTCTATGTGGGGCTGGTCGGCCTCACTGCCCTGCTGTTCCAGCAGGTGCCGAGCGGCTTCGTGCCGGGACAGGACAAGCAATACCTCGTCGGCTTCGCTCGCCTGCCCGATGGCGCCACGCTCGACCGTACCGAAGAAGTCATCCGCAAGATGAGCGACATCGCGCTGACCCAGCCCGGCGTCGAGAGCTCGGTGGCCTTTCCAGGCCTGTCGATCTCCGGCTTCACCAATTCCTCCAATGCCGGCATCGTGTTCTCGACGCTGAAGCCGTTCGACGAACGCAAGGATCCCTCGCTCAGCGGGCCAGCGATCGCGGCCGAGCTGAACAAGAAATATGCCGGCATCCAGGAGGCGTTCATCGCCATGTTCCCGCCTCCGCCGGTCAACGGCCTCGGCACCATCGGCGGCTTCAAGCTGCAGATCGAGGACCGCGCCGGCCTCGGCTATGACGCCTTGAACGAAGCCACCAAGGCGTTCATGGCGGCGATGCAGAAGGCGCCGGAGATCGCCGGCGTGTTCTCGAGCTTCCAGGTCAACGTGCCCCAGCTCTTCGCCGACATCGACCGCACCAAGGCGCTCCAGCTTGGCGTGCCCGTGACTGAAGTATTCAACACACTGCAGATCTACCTCGGGTCCTACTACGTCAACGACTTCAACAAGTTTGGCCGCACCTACTCCGTCCGGGTCCAGGCTGACGCGCCGTTCCGCGCCCGCGCCGACGACATCAGGCAGTTGAAAGTGCGCTCGTCCTCAGGCGACATGGTGCCGCTGTCGGCGCTGCTCAAGATCCGCCAGAGCGCAGGACCAGAGCGCGCGATCCGCTACAACGGCTTCCTGTCATCCGACATAAACGCGGCGGCAGCCCCCGGCTTTTCGTCGGGCCAGGCACAAGAAGCCGCGACGCGGATTGCCGCGGAGGTGCTGCCGCCCGGCTTTGCCTTCGAATGGACTGACCTGACCTATCAAGAGTTCATCGCCGGCAATTCAGGCATCTGGGTATTCCCGCTGGCAATCCTGCTGGTGTTCCTCGTGCTGGCCGCGCTCTATGAGAGCCTGACCCTGCCGCTCTCGATCATCATGATCGTGCCGATGGGCCTGCTCGCTGCGATGTTCGGCGTCTGGATCTCGAAGGGCGACAACAACGTCTTCACCCAGATCGGCCTCATCGTGCTCGTCGGCCTCTCCGCCAAGAACGCGATCCTGATCGTCGAATTCGCGCGCGAGCTCGAGTTTGCGGGGCGCACGCCGATCCGGGCCGCGATCGAAGCCAGCCGGCTGCGACTGCGCCCGATCCTGATGACGTCGATGGCGTTCATCATGGGCGTGCTGCCGCTGGTGCTCTCGACGGGCGCAGGCTCGGAGATGCGGCGCGCCATGGGCGTCGCCGTGTTCTCCGGCATGATCGGTGTCACCGTGTTCGGCCTGTTCCTGACACCGGTGTTCTATGTGTTGCTCAGAACCGTCACCGGCATGAAGCCGCTGACGCATCACGGCAGCGACATCAGCGCGGCGCCGGTTCAGGGGCTCGCCGAATGATTCAACGCGAGTCCCGCCGCGGTACGATGGCGATGGGAGTAAAGGTGTAAACTTCCTCGCCGTTCTGGTTGAGCATGGTCCATTTGACCAGCGCGATACCCTGAGGCTTCGACTTGGACGGCGTCAGGCTCATAACCTCGCCGACCAGATGCAGACGATCATTGGGCCGCACCGGCATCGTCCAGCGCAGGCCATCGACACCGGCGCCAATCAGCGGATGCGGACCGAACGGGCGGGTCTGGATCGCGAGGTTCATGGCGATCGCGGCGGTGTGCCATCCCGAGGCAGCAAGCCCCTTGAACAGGGTCGTCTTGGCGGCCTCATCGTCGAGATGCATCGGCTGCGGATCGAACTCGGCAGCGAAGCGCTTGATGTCGGCCTCGGTGACCAGAACTTCGGGGGACTTGAACCGCATTCCGACGGTGAGATCGTCGAACCACTCGACCTGCGCCATGATTTTGCCTCGCAATATGATGCGCCGCTCCCGAGGAGACGGCTTAAATGGCCCTGAGCGATAGCGGGATATAGCGGGCCCGCAGCGCACAAACCAGCGCAGGGTTCCGCGCGAAACCCCTTTCCCGATGCGACGAAACACGCCTGAAACAGATGGCCAGTTAAGTGGTTGTCAAAACAAATACAGGGACGGCCACCATGCAATTCATCCTGGACCTGATCTACGAATATTCCTGCTGCCAAAATCTTGTCGCCCAGCCGCTACTGGAGGACGAGCTATGATTGAGCTGATCTCAGCCCTGCTCGCGCTTTGCAGCATCGGCATCTTCGCGGCGCATGCGCTGGACGCCTACCGCACCACGCACTCCTGACCGCCTCGCCCTTACCCGCGCTAGAAAGGCCGTCGGTAGAAGTGCTCGGAATGCGTGGCCGGCGGAAACCGGTTGGCGAGCGCAAGCGCTCCCTTCTCGTCAGTCTCGAGCGCGATCTTCTGCGCCAGCATCACGTCGCCCGGCACCAGGAAGCCTGACGGGACGAAGCACCACCCCATCGTCGCGTGCCCTTCAACATCGATCTCATGGACGTTGGCGGCCGTGCCGTAATGGATGCGATAGGTCCTGCCGGTGTCGCAGCCGACGACGTCGAAATACCGGTGCTGCTCGAACTGCGCGCGCTGCGCCGGCGTCAGCCATTCGGCCAGAAGCCGGCGGCCGCGGGCATCCGGCGTGTTCTCGCCGAAGAAGCGGCGATAGAGTTCACGCAGCGCATGCAAACGCGCACGCGCCGGTGCGCGAAGCCAAACTGCCGCGATCATGAGCAGCTCAGATCAGCCGCCGACCAGGCGGGGATAGAACAACGTTTCCTGCGCGGTCGGATCGAACGATCTGATACGGGTGACTTCGCCGGGCCCGGTTCGAAGCGCGGCGGTGAAGCCGGCTCCGGTCAGCTCCCGAAAGCGCCGTTCGGCTCGCGCCAGCGCTTCGGCATTGCCAGGATCAAACTCGTGGCGCGTATCGCCCGTCTGGTCCATCACGATCTGGGTAGCCATATTGAGTCTCCTCATGCCCAGCCCTGAACTTGATAAAAGCAAACCTCGTGCCGCCGGTTCCCAATGGCAACAACTTTCTCGCGTCGGCGCATCACGCCTTGCTGAGCAACCTTCAGCGCGATGAGATCGTCATCGCGCTTTAGGTTATTGTTTCAGCATGATCTTTTCGAAAAAGCCGCGCAACACTTTTCGCTAACGCGGCCCTTCGGGTCTGGATCATACTCTAGCGCGAGGCTGCGGCGCCCCCACCCTCGTCGATCTGCCGGCCCATCAGCGCGATTGCCTTCTGATAGACGCCTGCGGCATTCCAAGCCTCGATGGCAGCGAAATTCGGCTCGCCCGGCTGGTACCCGGCTCCCGCGCGCCAGCCATGCGCTTTGAGAAAATTCGCTGTCGAGCTCAGCGCATTCGCAGCAACGTCGAGATTGCCAGTGCCGTAGGCCAAAATGTTCTTGGGCATGAACTGGGTCTGGCCGACCTCGCCATGCATGGAGCCGCGGGTCGATCCCGACAGCGTGCCGCGGTCGATCAGCTTCAAGGCGGCGTAGAGCTGGTCCGTAAAGAATTCGGGACGGCGGCAATCATACGCGAGGGTCGCGATCGACGACAGCATGTTCTGGTTGCCGCGCTGACTGCCGAAGCCGGTCTCCATGCCCCAGATCGCGATCAGCGGCCCGGGCGGGACGCCATAGCGCTGCTGGATCGAGGCGAACAAGGCGGCCTGCGACTGCTTGAGCTGCCGGCCCTTGGCGACGATGGTGGTGGCGCCACGCTTGGCCAGGAACTGATCGAGCGTCAGCGAAAAGCTGCGCTGGCCGCGGTCGGCCGCAATGGTCGCGCTGGCGTAATTGGTCTGCATCAGCGCCGACAGTGCGGTGGGGCCGATGCCCTTGCCCTGCGCCTCCGCGCTGAACTCGCGCTTCCAGGCCTCGAAGCCGGCCGGCGAGCTGCCGCATTGCGCCGCTTCGGCGGAGGATGCCAGGCAGCCGAGCAGCGTCATGGCGCCCAAAACCGCTCCCGCAACAGTCCCGCCCCTCATCATACCCAGTCTCCCGTCCTGTACCGCTCGGCGGCGCAATCTTACCCGGTGGAACGCGCCGACTCCATGGCCTGATGATAGGACAATTCGAGGCCTTCCAGATTGCCCTCCTTGCGCCATCTGTCGAGCAGCCGCAGGAATGCCACGGGCCCGCGCCAATATTGGCTGTTTCTTGCCGCGATCGGATCGAATACGCCTTCGTTGTTGTAGTAGCCCGGCGTACATTCGGCGAGATAGGTCTGCCGGCCGAGTGCGGCCTTGACGACCTCGTCCACCCAGGCGTTCTCGGCGGCAAGCGTCGGCTCCAGGGTGCGCGCCTTGCGCTCGCGGGCCTGCTTGATGACATAGGCGATGTGCCGCGACTGCTCGTCGATGATGTGCGGGAAGTTGGCGCTCTGTCCGGCTTGCACAGTGACGATCAGGAAGCAGTTCGGGAAGCCGCGGCTGTAGAAGCCGTGCAGCGTCTTGACGCCGTCGCGCCAGCGCTGGGACAGGCTGATGCCGTCCCGGCCATAGACCTCGAAGCCCATGCGGCGCGCGTAATCGGTGCCGACCTCGAAACCGCTGGCATAGATCAGGCAGTCGAGCTCATAGGCTTTGCCGCCGACCACGACAGCGTTCTCCGTGATGCGCTCGACGCCCTGCCCTCTGGTATCCACGAGATGCACGTTGGGGCGATTGAACGTGTCGAGATATTCGTCGTGGAAGCACGGCCGCTTGCAGAATGCCTTGTACCAGGGCTTGAGCGCGGAAGCGGTCGCCTCGTCCGTCACCACGGCATCGACGCGGGCGCGGATCTCCTCCATCTTGCGGTAGTCCGCCTGCTCGATGACCTGCAGCGCCTCCTCCATCGAGGTCACCGGCTGCTTCTGGCGGCGCGGCGCCAGCAGGATCTCGCCGAGCAGGCCGGTCCAGCCGTCCTGCACCAGATCCTGTTCGAACGGCTCGCCTGAAATCACGGACGTAAAATTATCCATGCGTTCGCGCTGCCAGCCTGGCTTGAGGTTCTGCGCCCAGGCCGGATCCGTTGGCCGGTCGTCGCGAACACCGATCGCGGACGGCGTGCGCTGAAAGACATAGAGCTCCTTCGCCGAACGGCCGAGGTGCGGCACGCATTGCACGGCGGTTGCGCCGGTGCCGATGATGCCGACGCGCTTGTCGGCAAGACCGGTCAGGCCACCATCGGCATTGCCGCCGGTGTAGTCGTAGTCCCAACGACTGGTGTGGAAGCTGTGCCCCTTGAACGTCTCTATGCCGGGAATGCCCGGCAGCTTCGGACGGCTCAGCGGTCCTCCGGCAAGAATGACGAAGCGTGCGCGGATCTGGTCGCCCCGATCGGTCTCGACCAGCCAGCGCGCCTCCTGCTCCTGCCACGTCATCCGCGAGATGACGGTCTGAAACAGTGCGCGCTCGTAGAGCCCGAAATGACGGCCGATGCGGCGCGAGTGCTCGTAGATCTCCGGCGCCCGGGCGTATTTGCGCACCGGCATGTAGCCTGTCTCTTCCAGGAGCGGCAGATAGATATAGCTCTCGGTATCGCAGGCAGCGCCGGGGTAACGATTCCAGTACCAGGTGCCGCCGAAGTCGGCGGCCTTTTCCACGATGCGAAAATCCGCGATGCCGGCCTCGCGCAATCGTGCGCCACACAACAGACCACCGAAGCCGCCGCCGACGATGAGCACTTCGGTCGCTTCGCTGATGGCTGGCCGCGCAAAGCCGGGATCGGCCCAGGGGTCGTCGAGATACCGGCTGAACTCGCCTGTGACCTCGACATATTGCGCCTTGCCCTCCCCGCGCAGGCGACGATCGCGCTCGTCGCGGTAGCGGGCACGGAGAGCGGAAACGTCGACCATAGATGCGTCGGTTGTATCGATCTTGTGTCTTTCCGCTGACATCCATCTCCTCCACCGCAAAGGCTGCTTCGCCGGCAGCTCACCTCACGTTAGCCTCGAAAAAGCGCTGCATGCAATCGCGCTCGCTGTTTTTTGCGTGAAGGCTCCGCGACGTTCCGCTAACCTTCCGCGCAAATCAAAAATCTGCGCCACGCAACGACGCGGCATCTGGAGGAGACCATGCAGGGATTGATGATGGACATGCCGCTTCTGATCAGCGGCCTGATCCAATATGCGGCCGACTATCACGGCGAAGCCGAGATCGTCGCGCGCGAGATCGAGGGCGACATCCATCGCTACACCTACGCGGACGCCCATCCGCGCATCAAGCGCATGGCGCTCGCGTTGAAGCGGCTTGGCATGAATCCCGGCGACCGCGTCGGCACGCTGGCCTGGAATACGCACCGGCATTTCGAGATGTTCTACGCCGCGCCGGGCATGAGCTATGTACTGCACACCATCAACCCGCGCCTGTTTCCCGAGCAGCTCGTCTACATCATCAACCACGCCGAAGATCGCCTGCTGTTCATCGACCGTGCCACGCTGCCGATCGTCGAGGCCATCGCGCCGCAGCTCGAGACGATCGAGGCCTATGTCGTGATGTCCTCGCGCGAGCGGATGCCGGACACGAAGCTCGCGAACGTGCATTGTTACGAAGAGCTTCTGGAGAAGGAGAACGACACCGGCTTTGCCTGGCCGGAATTCGACGAAAAATCCGCCTCGACGATCTGCTACACCTCGGGCACCACCGGCAATCCCAAGGGCGTGATCTACTCGCACCGCGCCGCGATCCTGCAGACCATGACCTGCTGCAGTTTCGACTTCCTACCGGGCCACGTCGAAGGCGTGCGCGAGGTTATGATGCCGATGGCGCCGCTGTTCCACGGCAATGGCTGGAACATGCCGTTCACCGCGCCCTACACCGGCTCGAAGCTGGTGCTGCCCGGCCGCAACTACGAGCCCGACAAGCTCTATGAATTGCTCGAGGGCGAGAAGGTGACACTCTCGGCGGGCGTGCCGAGCTTCTGGCTGATCCTGCTCGACTGGCTTGGGCGCACCGGCAACAAATTCTCCGCGCTCCGCGCGACGCTGTCGTCGGGCTCCGCCCCGCCCCGCGCGATGGTCGAGAAGCTCAAGCGCGAGTACAATGTCGATTACATCCAGGCCTGGGGCATGACCGAGGCCTTGGGCTGCTCGATGCCGAGCCTCCGGCCTGGCTCGGAACATCTGAGCGACAAGGAGAAATTCGATCGGCGCCAAGTCTCGGGGCGCGCCTGTTTCGGCACCGCCTTGCGCATCGTCGACGATGCCGGCGTTGAGCTGCCGCGCGATGGCAAGACCGTCGGCCATCTGCGCGCCCGTGGGCCCTGGGTCGCCTCCGGCTACATGAAGCTCGACGAGGGCCTCGACCGCGACGGCTGGCTGATCACCGGCGACATGGCCGTGATCGACGGCCAAGGCCACGTCACGCTGACCGACCGCTCCAAGGACGTGATCAAGTCCGGCGGCGAATGGATCTCCTCGATCCAGCTCGAGGACATTGCGCTGTCCCATCCCGACGTGCTGCAAGCGGCTGTGGTCGCGATCACACACGAGAAATGGCAGGAGCGCCCGCTCCTCCTCGTCGTCCGCAAGAAGGGCGCGACCGTCGACGGCAAGACGCTGCTCGACCACATGCGTCCGAAGATCGCGAGCTGGTGGCTGCCGGACGCCGTCGAATTCCTCGATGAATTCCCGATGACCGGCACCGGCAAGGTGCTGAAATCCGCGCTGCGCGAGAGATTTAGGGAGTATCGCGTCACATGAAGCGGCCCGCGATCGCGTCCGTGCCGCCCATCGATCAAGGAGACCAAAGATGCTCTACCCGATGTCGCCCAAAGTCATCGAGCTCAAGCGCAGGCTCGAAAGCTTCATGGACCGGCACATCTATCCGAACGAGGAGCGGTTCTATCGCGAGGCCGAAGAGCTCGGGCCGTGGAAGGTCTATCCGGTCATCGAGGAGCTGAAGCCGCTGGCGCGCGCCGAGGGGCTGTGGAATCTGTTCCTGCCCGAGAGCAATCACGGCGCGGGTCTTTCCAATCTCGAATACGCGCCGCTCTGCGAGGTGATGGGCCGCTCGCATCTCGCACCGGAGGTGTTCAACTGCTCGGCACCCGACACCGGCAACATGGAGGTACTGGAGCGCTACGGCTCGGAGCAGGACAAGGAGCGCTGGCTGAAGCCACTGCTTGCAGGCGAGATCCGCTCCTGCTTCGCCATGACCGAGCCGGCGGTCGCATCATCCGATGCGACCAACATCGAAAGCTCGATCGTGCGCGACGGCGACCATTACGTCATCAACGGCCGCAAATGGTACACGACCAACGCGACCGACCCTCGCTGCAAGATCTGCATCTTCATGGGCAAGACCGACCCAGACAATCCGGATCGTCATAAGCAGCAATCCATGATCCTGGTGCCGATGGACACGCCGGGTATCGAGGTGAAACGTCCCCTGCCCGTGTTCGGCTTCTACGGCGTGCCGGACCGCGCTTCCGAAGTGATCTTCACAAATGTACGCGTGCCCAAAGAGAACATGCTGCTCGGCGAAGGCCGCGGTTTCGAGATCGCGCAGGGCCGCCTCGGGCCCGGCCGCATCCATCATTGCATGCGCCTGATCGGCCTTGCCGAACGCACGCTTGAGAAGATGTGCCGGCGCGTGCGCAGCCGGGTTGCCTTCGGCAAGCCGGTCTCGGAGCAGACGGTGACGCAGGAGCGCATTGCGGAAGCCCGCATCATGATCGAGCAGGCGCGGCTGCTCACGCTGAATGCGGCCCACGCGATGGACACGGTCGGCAACAAGGTCGCGAAGGCCGAGATCGCCATGATCAAGGTTGCCGTACCCAACATTGCCTGCCAGATCATCGACTGGGCAATCCAGGCCCATGGCGGCGGCGGCACCTCAAACGATTTCGGACTGACCCAAGCTTACGCCACCGCGCGTCTGCTGCGTCTTGCCGACGGGCCGGATGAGGTTCACCGGAACCAGATCGCGCGATTCGAACTGAAGAAGTATTCGAACGCTTAAGCAGAGCGCTCTTCCTTCGCCTCAGTTCGCCACATACACATCGGGATCGGCGCTGGAGCTCGGTTTCTTGAACGCGTTGCGCAAGGCTGATGACATCGGGACGTTGTAGTTGAGGCCGTTCGGCGGTGTCGGCGATTGCAGCCATTTCTTGTAGAGGACCTCGATCTCCGGGCTGGCATAAAGCTCCGCGGTTGCGCGATCGGCGAGCGCCTTGAATGGAGCGTCCTCTCGCCGCAGCATGATGCCGTAGGGCTCCGGTTTGGAGAACGCCTCCTCGCTGATCATGAATGCTTGCGGCTCCTTCGACCGCGCGATCGCAACCGCAAGCTGGACGTCGTCGAGTGCGTAGGCCTGGGCGCGGTCGGTCTCCAGCAACAGGAAGGCCTCGGCCTGGTCCTTGGCCGGCATGATGTTGATGCCGAGGTTGCGGTCGGTGTTGACCTTGGCGAGTTGCGTCAGATTCACAGATCCCGCGACCGCCGTCACCGCCTTGCCCTTGAGATCGTCGATGGTGTTGATCTTGGCGGCCTTCTTGGCGGCAAACCGCGTCGCGCTGAGGAAATGCGTGTTGGTGAAAGCGACCTGCTTCTGGCGGTCGGCGTTGTTGGTGGTCGCCGAGCAATGCAGGTCGAGCGTGCCGTTGACCATTAAGGGGATCCGGTTCGACGAGGTCACGGCGAGATAATCGACTGCGATGTCGGGCATGCCGAGCTGCTTCTTCACGGCATCGACGATCCTGAGGCAGATGTCCATCGCGAAGCCGACCGGCTTCTGGTTGCCGTCGAAATAGCTGAATGGCACCGAGGCTTCCTGATAGCCTAACGTGATCTTCTTGGTCTCCTTGACCTTCTGGAGCGTGCCCGTGAGGTCTTCGGCTGAAGCTGCGCCCGCAAGACATGTCAGGGCCAGGAGAATGGTAGGTAGGCGCATCAGGGACTCCTCGAACGGACTGGTGTCGAACTATCTAGGAGCTGATAGCCTACAGGTCCGTCAAGCGCCAGACGCGGCTGCGTCTACCAGCCATCGCTCTTTGATATACATTCCGTGATATACATTCCGTCGCGGCGCCGTTCGGCATGTCACTCGCAGGTCAGCTGCTGTTCGAACCAGCCCTCCAGTCGCTGTGACAGCGGCGGCCACACACGCTGGAAGCTGTGGAGCTTGCCGACATTGGCGCGGTACATTGCCCGCAATTCCTGTTCGATCACCGGCAGATCGACGCCAGAACAGACCCCTTCCCTCGCGATGGTCTTGCCGGCGACGACGACCTCCTTCACAAGCGACGCATTGCCGCGCGCGAACAGCAGCGCCATCGGATCGACCGGCATGATCGCGTCGCGATCGAGCCGGTCGAGATCGATGACGACGTAGTCGGCGGGGTTGCCAGCAGCGAGTTCGCCGGTACCCGGCGCGCCGGTGGCGCGGCGCCCGTTGCGGATGGCGAGTGCAAACATTTCGGCCGGTGTCCATGTCGCCTCGAAGCCGAGGCCGCCATGGACCATCAGCACCAGCCGCATTTCGCGGAGGATATCGTCATCCTCATCCAGCGCCAGCCCGTCGACGCCGACAGTGATGGGGCAGCCGCATTTGTGGGCGCCCGGGATCGGGGCGAGGCCGGAGCGCAGATGCATATTCGAGCTGAAGTTAGTGACGATGCGTGCGCCGGAGGCTGCGATCATCTCCAGCTCGTCCGGGCGGGCGTGGACGCAATGCGCCAGCGTCAGCCGCTCGGAGAGGAAGCCAACGTCGCGCAGCCAACGCACCATATCGGGAAAATTCTGGTCGGCCCAGGCACGCTGGTACACCGTTTCCAGGAGGTGCATGTGAATGCGGCGGCCGGTCCGCGCGGAGTTCTCGGCCACCGCTTCCAGCAGCGGCTTCGAGCACCATTGCACGCCGGCGGGCCCGAGTTGCACGTCGACCATCGGGCCGGCGATGGCGGCGGCAATGGCGTCGGTCAGCTCGATATAAGCCTTGGGCGAGATCGGCGTGCGAACGAAGAGATCCTCGATGGTCTTGCGGTCCTCCCTGGGAAGTCCCGAGAGCACCGGCTCGGCATCACCATAGACGATCGGGTTGCGGTCACGCACGGCCATCGCAAACGCGATGCGGATGCCGACGTCGGACGCAGCTTTCGCGACGGCCTTGGCCTCGTCGACCAACGGCATCGTCCCGCTCGGGCGGGTGTAGTGGACCATCATGGCCGCGCAGCCTGCCTTGGCGGAACGGGCCAACGCAGAGGCTGCCGTCAGATAGGGATCGACTGGTGAGCCCAATGCGGTCCGCAGGATCCAGCTTTCCAGGGGCATGCCGACGGCGCCGAAGGACGACGCTGTGGCGCGGGCATGATCATGGGCGTTGACGAAGGCCGGGATGACGAAGGAGCGAGGCCCCGGTCCCGCTCCTTCCGAGATATCGGTGATGACGCCCCGGTCGTGCCGCAGCACGACATTGTCGCTGACGCCGCGGTCAGGGTCACGGAACAGGCTGGTTGCCGCAATCTGCGTGACCATGGCTGTCCCTCCGAAATCAGTTGGCAGTATACACCAGCTCCCGCTCCGCGCGCGGTGGCAGGAATTCGCGTGAGAACACTTCTGCCGGCGTCGGCGCGCGGGCGAGCTGATAGCCCTCGACCACAATGCCGATGGCGCGTGTCATGCGGTCGTCCTTGATGTCGCCGATGCCGATCTCCCTCATCTCCGGCGAGACGATCAGCTTCTCGAAGGAATATTGCAGCCGGCGCTTCTCGACATCGGCATTAATGAGGTTGTCGTAGTTCAGCGCCGCCTTCATTCCGGCGTTCTGGTCCTTGGCAACCGCGATCGCGCCCTTGTTGATGGCGCGCACCAGGCCCGCTACGGCCTTCGGGTTCGAGGCGATCAGCTTGCGGGAGACCATCACGCCGTTCGAATAGAGATCGAGGCCGTACTCACCGAACGAGAACCATTTGAAGTCCTTCTCCGGATCCTGGCGGTTGAGCACCAGGTTGAAATAGCTGGTGATATTGAAGACCAGGGCGGCATCGATATCGCCCTTGATCAGCATCGGCTCCTGCAGATTCGGCGCCATGTTGGAGATCTTGATCTTTTCACCGTCGAGCCCATTCTTGCGCGTGAACACCGGCAGAAGGCGCGTCGTCGGCGTGCCCTGCGCGCCGCCGAGCGTGTGGCCTTCGAAATCCTTGATGGTGTTGATGCCACTGGTCTTCTTGGCGACGATGGCGAACGGCGGCTGATTCCACATCATGTAGACCATCACCGGCGCCTCCTGCGGCTTGGTCGAGGCGTTCTGGATGATGGCATTGACGTCGCCGAAGCCGGCGTCATAGGCGCCGGACATCACGCGCGTGACGGTGGCGCCGGAGCCCTCGCCCTGGTCGATGACGACGTTGAGGCCCTCTTCCTTGAAGAAACCGTGGTCCTTGGCATAGAAGAATGCGGCGTCGCTGCCCTGGGTTTTCCAGCCCAGTGTGAACTTGATCGTGGTTTCCTCCGCCGTAGCGGCGCCTGCGGACAGCGCCAATCCCACCAGCGCCGCACTTAACATCCTCAACATCGAGACCTCCTCAGCTTCGTTGCGTGACGGTTCAAGAATTCAGGTGGCGATCACGTCGTTCTTGCGCGTGGCCCAGCCGGTGACCTGGCCCTCGATCAGCGAGAACACGACGTAGAGCGCGACGCCGAGGCCGGCGAGCACGAACAGGCCGGCGAACACCAGCGGCACGTTGAAGTTGGAGGACGCGGTCATCATGACGTTGCCGATGCCGCGGTTGGAGGCGACCGTTTCCGACAGCACTGCACCGACGAAAGCGTAGGAGATCGCGACCTTCAGCGAAGCGAAGAAGAACGGCATGGTCCTGGGCAGACCGACATTCCAGAGGATGTCGAGCTTGCTGGCGCCGAGCGCCTTCAAGACGTCCTCGAGCTCGGGCTCGGTGGTCGCAAGGCCTGTCGCGATATTGACGACGATCGGGAAGAAGCAGATCGACAGCGCGGTCAGCACCGCCGGCAGCGTGCCGGAGCCGAACCACAGGACGAAGATCGGCACGACAGCGACCTTGGGGATCGAGGAGAAGCCGATCAGGAGCGGATAGCAGGTGTCATAGGCCGTCTTGGAGACGCCGATGATCGCGCCGAGGGCGACACCGAGCGCGACGCCGAGGACGAAGCCGAACATGGTGGTGGCGAGCGTCTGCACGATGTGCGGCCACAGCACCGGGAAACGCTGGACCAGCGTCACGAACACCTGCGAGGGCCGCGGCAACACCAGGTCGGACATGCCGGTCATCAGGCAGAACAGCTCCCAGGCGAGGAAGAACAGCACGATCAGCCCCGCCGACCACGCCTTCTGCCTGACATCGATCCCGAACATCAGCCTGCCCCCTGCACAGCTGCGCTGCGCGCATCTTCGATGAAGGCGCGCAGCTTCTGGTTCAGCGCGACGAAATCCGGCTCGAAGGTCATCGCGACCGTGCGCGGCCGCGCGAACCCGACGCGGCTGTCGTCGAGGATGCGGCCGGGGCGCGCGCTCATCACGCAGATGCGGCTGGCGAGGAAACCGGCCTCGCGCAGATCGTGAGTGACCAGCAGCACGGTCGGCTTGTGCGTCATCCAGAGGGTCTGAAGGATCGCCCACAGTTCCTCGCGGGTGAACTGGTCGAGCGCGCCGAAAGGCTCATCCAGCAGCAGCATGCGTGGCTCGTGGATCAGCGCGCGGCAGAGATTGGCGCGCTGGAGCATGCCGCCGGAGAGTTGCCAGGGATAACGGCTGCCGAACCCCTTGAGGCCGACCTGCTCCAGCAGCGCGTTGGCCTTGTCGCGAAACTCGGTCTTGCGCAGCCTGCGGAAATTCGAGCGGAACGGCTCGACGATCTTCAGCGGCAGCATGATATTCCGCTCGATCGTCATCCACGGCAGCATGGTCGGGTTCTGGAAGGCCATGCCGACTCGCATCGCCCGCGCCGCCACCTCGCGGCCGCCGACGATGACGACGCCGCTGGTCGGCTGCACCAAGCCACTGACGAGACGCAAAATGGTCGACTTGCCGCATCCGGACGGGCCGACCAGTGCGACAAACTCGCCGTCAGCGATTTTCAGCGTGGTCTTCGATAGAGCCGGCACGGCGCGGTCGCCGCGCCCGAAGGTCACGGACGCTTCCGACAGCTCGATAGCAGTCGCGGCGGCGCCTTCGGGACGGGGCTGGCGGTCAAGCTGGGTCTTGGGTTGCATGCGCATCACGGTCAAAGTGCATGCAAGCCAGATGCCAGAGATCGGCGCCCGCGAATTCAATGACCTCGCCAAAACCTGCGCCAAATCACCGGATTCGATTTGGGCAGCGCGGGCCCCAAACTGCATGCAATTCGAGCGCTGAATTGACGCGAGCCTATGCTAAAGAGAGATCTCACCTCGTATGGGATTCGCCGATGCCGGCGCGCGCGAGCAGCAGGACTTCTGAATCATCGGACAAGGTCAGCGTGATCTGCCGCGCGTTGCGGCGCGCCATCATCGAGCAGGCGCTGGAGCCCGGCGCAAAGCTGCCCGAGGACGCGCTCGGCGAGCGCTTTGGCGTCAGCCGCACCATTGCCCGCCACGCGCTGGGCCAACTCGCCGCCGAAGGTCTCGTCGAGCTCCGCCGCAACCGGATCGCGGTGGTGGCGACGCCGAGCTGGCAGGAGGCGCGCGACGCATTCGACATCCGCATCGAGCTCGAACGTCTCGTCGTGCGTCAGCTCGCGGGCAAGCTGACCAAGGCGCAGATCGCCGAGCTGAACGCCCATGTCGACGCCGAGGATCGCGCCCGCGGCGGCACGGATGCGGTCTCGATCCGGCTCGCGACCGAATTCCACATCCTGCTCGCGCACATGACGAACAGCCCGATCCTGGTGCGCTATGTCAGCGAGGTCGCCTATCGCTGCTGCCTGACGCTGTCGCTCTACAGCCGGCCGCATTCCACCGAATGCGCCATCAACGA
This sequence comes from Bradyrhizobium sp. STM 3561, assembly GCF_045571455.1. NCBI lineage: Bacteria > Pseudomonadati > Pseudomonadota > Alphaproteobacteria > Hyphomicrobiales > Nitrobacteraceae > Bradyrhizobium > Bradyrhizobium sp. STM 3561. The sequence continues at coordinate 2,161,139 of NZ_CP120695.1, read as the reverse complement.
GCATCGCGCCATCATATCAGCGCTGGCCAAGGGCGACGCGGCCAAGGTGATGGAACTGATGCATCATCACCTCGATTCCGTGGCCAATCGCGCGCTGGTCGCTCCGACTCCGCAGCGCGGCCGTGATCTGCTCGATATTCTGGCGCCCTATGCCGACGAGGTGACGAGCGACCGCGTCGTCAAGCTGCCGAAAATCGCGCGGAGGGGCTAAGCCTCGATGCCGCGCTGAACGAGGATGCGCTCGGCGCTGTCATTCCAGACATCCATCTTGACGATCTGCCCGCTCCGGACGACGAAGCGGTCGACATAGCGGTTGCCCTCGAACGGCGTACCGTCCATCCATTCGCCGTAGAGCGTGCCGACACTGTAGACGACGGTCTCCTCCGCACCGGAGCAGACGTCGAAGCGGTCCATCTTCTTCTTGACCCAGCGATAGCGTTTCGCATTGAAGCCGGTCGGCCCACGCGGATGATCGAACTCGCGTCCGCCGGTGAACGTGATCACCGTCCCCGGCTTCATGTAAGCCACCGCTGCGTCGGGATCGGGTATCATCGAAGCCGTGAGATAGGCCTCCACGATTTCGGCGTCGGTCATCGGACGTTCGGCTTTGGCGGGCACGGACATGGCGGGTTCTCCAGAGTGCCGGCATTCTACAATTCAGCCCTCAAAGTGCATGCATATTTTTTGAACAATCCGCCACCCCGACTGCACACATTCTGGAGCTGCCTGCTGCCACGGCTTCCGCTAGGCTGCCGCAGTTGAATTCACGCCATGCTGACCCAGAGCTCCCTAGACCTGATCTTCCGCAACGCGCTGTTGCGATCATCCGCCGCACCCCTTGATATCGGCGTGAAGGGCGGACGTATCGCAGCGATCGAGCCCCACCTCGCCTGCGAGGCTGTCGAGATCGATCTCAGTGGGCATCTCGCCCTGCCCGGGTTCGTCGACACGCACATCCATCTCGACAAGGCCTGCCTGCTCGGCCGCTGCGCGCACGATCACGGCAGCCTCTCGGAAGCGATCCGCGCCGTTGCCGGGATGAAGAAGGATTTCACGGTCGAGGACGTCTACGCGCGCGGCGCAAAAGTGCTCGAACGCGCCATCGTCCACGGCACGACGCGGATGCGAACGCATGTCGAGATCGACCCGCGCATCGGCTTGCGCGGCTTCGAGGCGGTGAAGGCGCTTCAGCGCGACTACGCCTGGGCGATCGATCTGGAGCTCTGCGTCTTCCCGCAGGAAGGCCTGACCAACGATCCCGGAGCCGAGGAGTTGCTGATCCAGGCGCTGCGCGACGGCGGCGAGGTCATCGGCGGCTGTCCCTACATGGACGCCGACCCAAATGCGCATCTCGCGCGCGTCTTCGATCTCGCTGAGGAATTCGACGTCGATGTCGACCTGCATCTCGATTTCGATCTCGACCCCACCTGGTGGCATCTCGATGAGGTTTGCCGCCAGACCGGGCGGCGCAACTACGGGGGACGTGTGGCGATCGGCCACGCGACAAAACTCTCCGCACTGCCGCCGGAGCGTATGAAGGCCGCCACCGCGCAGCTGGCAAAGGCCGGCATTGCCGTCACCGTGCTGCCCGCGACCGATCTCTATCTGATGGGGCGCGAAGCTCCCTGCAACGCGCCACGCGGGCTGACGCTTGCACACAAGCTCGCGGGCGACGGCGTCGTGTGCTCGATCGCGACCAACAACGTGCTCAACCCCTTCACGCCGTTCGGCGATGCCTCGCTGCTGCGGATGGCGAATTTCTACGCAAATGTCGCGCACGCCTCGGTGAGCGATTTCGACACCTGCCTCGATCTCGTGACCGAGCTCCCGGCCCGGCTGATGAACCTCAGCGATTACGGTATCAAGGTCGGCAATCCCGCCGATCTCATCGTGCTCGATACAAAGGACGGCCGCTTCGCTATCGGTGAGCTGCCCGATGTCCTGATGGGCTTCAAGGGCGGCCGGCAGACATTTGCGCGGCAGCGGCCCACCCTGTTCAGTCCGAAGAGGTGAGAGCGGTTCCGCTGGATATCCCGGGATCGCGTGACACTGCACGCGGAACATTCCGAATTGGTCATCACGCCGTCGTACGAGCGGTCCCCGCAGTTCGATTTTACCGCCGGCTCGAGCCTACCGAAGTCGGTAGAATCCCGGACCGTAGCCCAACGCATTGCGAGGCTGGCCACGCCGACCATAACTACGGCCTGCACTGACCATATGCGTTCAGTGGGGAAGTAGGGGTATGTTCAGCGCATTCAGCAGCATCGATGATGATTCCGTCCCGGCCCGTACACCCACCGATTCGGCGGTGAAGCGGCTCGACGGCATCGGCCATGTTCTCTCGGGTCTCGATATCACGGCGATCCAGACGCAGGCCGACGTGAACCGTACGCTCTGGACGCTCGATGCCGCCAACAAATGCGTTCGCGCCGTGCTAGCGGAATTCCGCACACAACCGGCCACGGAGCAGCTCGTCCGCAAATCCAGAAATCTGATCGATCTGATCGAACGCGCGCGCGACCAGGTCGTGAGCTTTCGGGTCTTGGCACGATCTTGATCTGATTACTTGGTGCGATTGATCTTGGCGAGGATCCGGTCCGCCTCGGTTCGCCCTGCTCGCCACCGAGCTTGATGTCGTAGGCGGCCATCTTGATGTCCTGCTGACGCAAATGCTCGGCCAGAATCCTGCCGCCCTCGCCATAGCCGACCAGCCCGATCTGCCAGCGCCTGGGATCATCTGCCATCAGTTCAATCCTCGCGTCGTCACATCGAAAAGCTCTTCGACCGCGTAGCACCGCGGAATCAGCGCCTGCTGAAACGCATAGTCGACGATCAGCTCGAGCGGCTTCCTAATGGCCTCGATCCCGAACGGGACGAGGTCGGGTGTTGCCGCAGGTCCTGCCTGCTCCTTGTTCCGCTTGAGCAGATCATAAACGCCCGCGACCACATCGGGGCGCGATTTCGCGAGTTGCTCGGTCACGACCACCAGATGATTGACCGGCACGACGCCGCGCCGCGCGTACCATTTGGCGGCCTCGCCGGCGGGATCGGGAAACAGCGGCTTCAGCTTGGGATTATCCGAGGTCTCGCCGAGCGCGGCGTCGAGCTCGCCGTCGAGCAGCATCTGGAGAATCTTCTTGTCCTTCGGCGCGCGCTCGGTGCTGTCGACATATTCGGCGACATGGGGATCCTCGAACGTCACCCATTTGACATTGTCGAGATTGACGCCGTAGTCGTTGGCAAGGATGCCCCTGATCCAGGCCCCCGTCGTGGTCGTGAAGGAGCGGATGCCGACGCGCTTGCCTTCGAGATCGGTCGGCCGCAGCGTTCGATGCGCGGGGTTGTACAGCGCATGGGAATGCTGAAAGCGGCCGAGCATGGTTGCCGGTAGCAGCACCAATGGCTTGCCGTGGGCTTTCGCCATCAGATAGGTGACGATCGCCATCTCGCAGACGTCGAAGGCTTGCTCGCGCACCATCGGTTTGAACGCCGCGTTGGTTGGCGTGTACTCGACAAAGTCGAGATCGAAGAGGTCGGAGCGGAGTTCGCCGCTCTTCACCGCCTTGACGTGAGGGTGACCACCGAGCACGGTCTTCAACTTGAGACGATCCATGCACCCGCTCCGCTTCCCGTCGCTTCAGACGTCCTCGGGATTGTCGACATAGACGAGGCCGACCTTCGCCAGTGCCTCGCGCATGCCGTACATGTCGAGGCCGAGCTCGCCCGAGGCCAGCCGCGTGCGCTTGCCTGCTTCATCCGCGTTGCGCTTCTTCGCCTTCTCGGCGACTTCAGGAGCATAGCGTTTCGCGACCACCACCACGCCGTCATCATCGGCCACGACGATGTCGCCGGGATCGACATTGACGCCGGCGCAGACCACGGGGACGTTGACCGAGCCGGGCGTGGCCTTCACCGTGCCCTTGGCCGAGATAGCGCGGGACCACACCGGAAATTTCATCTCGTGCAGCGCTTTGACATCGCGGCAGCCGGCATCGATGATCAGCCCCTGCACGCCGCGGGCCTGGAGCGAGGTGGCGAGCAGCTCGCCGAACATGCCGTCGGTATTATCGGTGGTGCAGCCGACGACGAGGATGTCGCCCTTCCTGCACTGCTCGACCGCGACATGGATCATCCAGTTGTCGCCGGGTTGCGCCAGCACGGTGACGGCGGGACCGGCGATCGACGCGCCTGCCCAGACGGGGCGCAAGTAAGGCTTCATCAGGCCAATGCGGCCATAGGCCTCGTGCACGGTCGAGACGCCGTACTCCGCCATTCCGGCGGGATCGGCGCGCTTGATGTTGCGAACGACGACCGACTTCATGCCAGTTCCTCCGCAACCGTCGGAAACAGGCGCTGATAAGCCTCGCCGTAAGTCATGGGCACGCCGGTGTTGCGGCTGCCCTGGATGCCGCGGTTGAGCGCAACGCGTTCGTAATAGCCCCAGAGATGCTTCTGCGCGGCGAGGATCTGGAACGCCTCGTGCTTCTCGTTCCAGACCTCGTCGATCTTGAGGATCGTGTCGGGCTTGTAGTTGCACTGCTCGGGCTGGTGCGGCTCGAACAGGAACACCGGCGGTGCCGAATATTTGTACTGCGCGCCGGGCTTATGGCCCATCGCCTGCGCGACCACGCGCGTCTCCTGCGCGAAATGCGCCGCGTTCGGATGGTCGAAATTATACGGGTCCTCCAGCGCGTGCGTCAGCACGAAGCTCGGATTGAGCTCCCGGTAGATGTCGACCATGCGATCGAAGTGTGCCTCGGTGAGCTTGAGCGGATAATCGCCGCAGTCGAAGAACTCGATTTCGGCACCAAGCAGCTTTGCGGCGCGCTCCGCCTCGTCCCTGCGGCCGGCCTTGACCGATTCCAGCGTCGCGCCCTTCTCCTTCCAGGCGAACTGACTCTCGCCGCGCTCGCCGAAGGACAAGCAGACGATCTTCATGCGATAGCCCTTCTTCGCATGCAGCGCGATGGCGCCGCCGGCGCGCCAGACGAAATCGCCCGGATGAGCGGTGATCACGAGACCTGTTTTCATGGGTCACTCCTTTGATAGCCGTTGGCCGGCGTCCCCTGCGGCGCGCAGCTTCTCGATCTCAGCAACGTCGTCATGCCTCGAACTCGAACAGGCGCGCGGGATTGTCGACGAGGATCTTGTTCTGGAACTCCGGCTCCGGCGCGAACAACGGAATCAGGTCGACGAGGTCACCGTCATTCGGCATCACCTTGACGTTGGGATGCGGCCAATCGGTGCCCCAGACGACGCGATCCGGCGCGGTCTCGATGATCTTTCGCGCGAACGGCACCGCGTCGGTGAACGGCGAACCGCGCGAGGACACCCGCTCCGGGCCGCAGATCTTGACCCAGCACTTCTCATCGCGCTGCATCAGCTCGATCAGAATCCTGAACGGCAATTGATCGAGCCCTTCCGACGCCTTCACCCGGCCCATATGGTCGATGGTGTAGCGCAGCGGCAGCCTGGTCAGCATGTTGGCATATTCCGGCAGGTCGATCGCATCGAAATGCAGATCGACGTGCCAGCCGAGCGGCGTGACCATCGCGATGATGCGGTCGAACACGCGCTTGTCGGGAACGCCGCCGAGATGGCGGACGAAATTGAAGCGGCAGCCGCGGAAGCCGCCCTCGTGCAGCACGCGAAGCCCGCGCTCGGTGATGCTGTCGTCGATATTGGCGACCGCCCGATAGGCGCCGTTGCTCTGCGCGATGGCATCGAGCGCCACCCTGTTGTCGGTGCCGTGCACGCTGGCATTGACGATGACGGCGCGCTCGACGCCGAGCTTGGCGTGCAACGCGCGGAAATCCTCCAGCGGCGCATCCGGCGGCGTGTAGGAGCGGTCCGGCGCGTAAGGATATTTTGCGCCGGGCCCGAAGATGTGGCAATGCGCATCGCATGACAGCTTCGGCAGCTTGAACGTCGGCCTGCGCGTGTTCGGATCGGGCGGCGGAATGGTCGGCGTGTACATCGTCGTCATCGGGTGAACCGCCGAAGCGAGATCGCTTGCTTCAAGTTTTGCTGCTGAGGGCCGGCCGCCGCCGCGCCGGCGCCGTCTGATCCAGCGCCGGCGCCTGGAAGGCGGCGACGGTGGCCTGCACCAATTGCTCGATGGCGCCCGCGGCATCACTGCCGTCGGCCTCGCCGCGCGACAGGCGCGACACGCGCTCCGGCGTCACCAGCGAATAATAGAGTGCACCGAGCAGGAAATGGCTGCGCCAGACGATGTCGGCGCGCGGGATGTGCGGAAGGCTCTCATGGATCGCGTCGATGAAGGCATGGCTGGTGTCGTCAAAGGTCTGCGCGATGATCTTTCGCGCGACCTCGTTGCCCTCCGCGGACATCACCGCGCGCAGCCGCGTGAAGCGCGCGCCGCCACCGGCAAGATCGCTGCCCGAGGTGAACGCCGGCACCACATAGGCGCGCACGATCGCCTCCAACCGGTCCTGAAGATCGCGCACGCGCCTGGCGGCGGCGAGCAGCTCGGAACGGCGCAGATTCATCGGCCCGCAATGGCGCCGATAGATCTCCAGCAGCAGGCCGTCCTTGGTCTTGAAGTGGTAGGTGACGCTGCCCGGATTGGCCCCTGCGGCCTGCGCGATGTCGCGTACCGAGACGGCGTTGAAGCCGTTGGTGGCGAACAGCTCCTCGGCCGCGGCGAGGATCGCCTCGCGCATGTTCGGCTTGCGGGCCGTTTCCTTGCTGGTGGGTTTGCGGATCATGGGATTTGTACTATCGTACAAAAGATAAGGTCTCGTCAACAAAAACCGTGGGCAATGGCAGGACGGTCCAGCAACGGGCCTGGGCCGTTCAGTTATGGACCCGCGCCGGCATTTGCTCCGGCGGCGCGGGCCCGTCGCACCAAATCGGCATCATCGTCGCCCGACGGGATCAGGATCGCGCGCTCGCGCGGCAGCGCCTCCGGCATCTCGTCGCGGATGAAGGCCACGAGCTTCTCCCTGATCTCGCAGCGCAGGTCCCAAGATTGCGGTGCATTCCGCGCGCTGACCAGCGCGCGGAGCTCGATGGCGCGCGGATCCGCGTCGATCACCTGCAGATTCACCACCGCACCGTCCCAGAGTTTTGACTCCTTCACCGCGCCTTCCAGCCAGCGCCGGATGCGCGGAACGTCGGCGCGATAGTCGACGTGGAGCGCGATCACGCCGATCAGGGATGCGGTGTCGCGCGTCCAGTTCTGGAACGGCTTTTCGATGAAATAGGACAGCGGCACCACCATGCGGCGCCAGTCCCACAGCCGGATCACGACATAGGTCGAGGCGATGTCCTCGACCCAGCCCCATTCGTTCTCTATGATCACGGCGTCCTCGATGCGGATCGGCTGGGTGATCGCGATCTGCAAGCCCGCGATCAGATTGCTCAGCAGCGGCCGCGCGGCAAGACCGACGATGATGCCGGCCGCGCCGGCGGAGGCGAACAGGCTGACGCCATATTGCCTCACCGAGTCGAACGTCATCAGCGCGGTCGACGCCGTGATGATGACGATGATGGTGTCGGTGACGCGCTTGAATACGCGCACTTGCGTGACGTGCTTGCGCGCGATGAAGTTCTCTGTGACGTCGCGAAAGTTCTGCAGATAGCGCGCCGCGCTCATGTCGACGATCCGGATGGAGATCCAGCCGGTCAGGGCGATGAAGAACACGACGAACAGGCGCGTCAGCGGGGTGCGGATTATGTCGTCGAGCGGCGCAAGCGGCAGCACCAGCGCGACCGCGGCAAGGCAGAGCGCCATTTGCGCCGGGCCTGCCGTACGCTGGATGAACACACGCAAGAGCGGAAGACGGGTTCCGAAGGTGCGGTTGAGCAGCCAGGCCGCGACCCGGTGCGCGAACAGCGCGACGATGATCGCACCGGCAACCAGACTGAGACCGATGAACCATGACGGTACCCAACCAAGCATCCCGTCGATGTCGGCCATGAGACCCTGCCAATTCATGAGTGTCCCCGTAATGCATTCCCGTCAGCGTTCAACGCGTTGCGGCGAGCTTCGCTCCCCGGCCTCGCGCAACGCGGCATCCCACTGGTGCAACCGTCGCCGGAATGCGCTAGCTTGGCTACCCATGACTCGACGCACCGGCAGCGCTGATCTTCCTCTTCACACCGGACGAGTTCCGCCGTGGCTGGCGAGCCGCATGTCCTCGCTGGGGGCGATCGTCACCCAAGCGATCGTGCATCATTACGGCCGCGATGCGTTTCTCCAGCGCCTTTCGCATCCGTTCTGGTTCCAGTCGTTCGGCGCCGTGATGGGGATGGACTGGCACTCTTCCGGCATCACCACCTCCGTGATCGGCGCATTGAAGCGTGGGCTCGGACCGCTTCAGGACGAGCTCGGGATTTACGTCTGTGGCGGCCGAGGTCAGCATTCGCGCAAGACGCCGGATGAGCTGTTGCAACTCGGCGACCGCGTCGGATTCGACGGCATCAAGCTGACCCGTGCCAGCCGCCTGGTGGCCAAGGTCGACAGCGCCGCGGTCCAGGACGGCTTTGACCTTTACCTCCACGGCTTCTTCGTTACCGCCGACGGCAAATGGACGGTGGTGCAGCAGGGCATGAATGGCGACAAGCGGCAGGCGCGACGCTATCACTGGCATTCCGAGGCGCTGAAGAGCTTTGTCGATACGCCGCACAGCGCAATTGACGGGCCGCAGCAGGGGGAGATCGTCAATCTCACCGATCATCGCGCCGATATTTCCCGGGCGGCGCAGGTCGAGCTGCTCTCCGATCTCGGCCCCGACCGCATCATCTCCGAATTCGAACGGCTCATGGAGGCCGAGTCCACGCCGGCACAAGGCACGCTGCCGCACCTGATCATGCCCGCACATCACGACGTCCGTCCCAAGGACGTGTTCGCGCGCCGCCTGCACGGCACGCTCGCCGCCGCGGCCGAGCGTGGCCCGGTCGATTTTCCGGAGCTGCTGCTGACGCCTGGCGTCGGAGCGCGCACCGTGCGCTCGCTCGCGATGGTCGCGGAGGTCGTGCACGGCGCGCCCTATCGCTTCGGAGACCCCGCGCGCTTCTCGCTCGCCCATGGCGGCAAGGACCGACATCCCTACCCCGTTCCGATCAAGGTCTATGACGAGACCATTCGGGTGCTGAAGGGCGCGATCCAGAACGCGAAGCTCGGACGCGAGGAGGAGATGCAGGCGATCAAGCGCCTCGACGATCAGGCGCGACGGCTGGAGCGCACCGCACAGGGCCCTTCGGTTGCGGATTTCATCGCGGGTGAACGTGCGGCCTCACCGGATCTGGACGGCCGCTCGGTGTTCGGCTGGGAGCGCGATCTTATGCCCACAAAAAAGCGGACCGGCTGAACACCGGTCCGCAAGTTGGCGGGAGGAACCCCTCTCAGGTCTCGTCGGTCTCCGGCTCCTCCTCGAGCCGATTGGCCGCGTGATCCTGATACTGCTCGGTCTGGATGAACTTGCTGTCCATGCCACGAATATCCGAATGCTGGGCCTTGTCGCGGTTGGACAGGACCATGTTGTCGCCGATCTTGTCCTTGGGGACTTCGGCCATGGCGCCAGTACCGTCGCCCTTGCCATGCATGCCGGATCTGAAATGCGTCTTGCTGCCATGCCCACCTGGCATTGGTCTCTCCTCTTCTTGCAGTGGTCGAGCTCTGAAGGCTCAGTGCTTCTGTTGCGCTGGCGTCGGCTTCGGCGGCTTATGGCCGCGCTGACCGGGGTTGTTGTGCTTGTTGTGGTCGCTTTCCTGGTTGAGACCGCCGCGGCTCACCGCAAACTCGCTTTGACGCGCCTCCGGGTTGGTCCGATGAACGGGCGTGTCGCGGCGGTCATGACCGGCAGCCTGCTCGAGTTCTCGCGCATCGGGAATATCAGGCTTGCGCTCAAGGATGCGCACTTGCTGTTCATGGGTCTTCTTGCCCTGCATCGTGGGCCTCCAATCTTACCGTCCCCTTCGGGGCGAACCACTCCGCGCGACATCCTTGTCGATACCGCCACCGATGTTCACGTCGTTCTCGACGTCGCCTTCGATGGTGTTCTCGCCAAAGGTGTCCTCGAGATCGTCAGACGAGATGCCTGCCATCTTCGTCCCCTTCGATCCGCCGATCAGGGGATTGTCGCGCATGTCCTTTTCAGTCGGCGCGTACAGCTTGGGTTGCTTGTTGGTCATGTCACCTGCCTCCGCCCTTTCCGGCCTCATCGTGCCTATGATGGGAATCGCGCTCTCCCCCACCGCCGGAAATCCGGCTGTGGCTGCGCTGCGGATCATCCGCCGGCGGCTTCTTCACCTCCAGTGGCGACTTGGCGTTCTCATGCGACGCGCCGGGTCCGCCCTGGCGAATGCTGTTTGGTGTCTTGGTGGATGTCGACATGAATGTCATCCTCCTCAACGATCTTGCTGATAGCCTTGATTGGTCGTGTTCTGCTTGATGTTGCCTTGCTGTCCCTGCTGGTCCGGATTCTGCACACGCCGCTGGCCGTGCGGCGTCTGGTCTGAGCGGACCTGCTTGCTGTCACCAGTTCCCTTGGGGCTCTGGTTGGCATCTGGGACGGGTGGCATCTTGCTGGCCATGGGACCTCCTCGTGGGAAAGCGACGCCGTGGCGCCGTCAGTGCCGCTCCCGCGCAGCGGGTGCGGAGATGTCCTTCAACGCGTCTTGCGCGCACTCGTCATCTGTCCTGCTGATGTCTGCGAGTGCAACGACACCGACCAGGCGCTTCTGGCGGTTGATCACCGCGAGACGCCGGATCTGGTGCGTGGCCATGACCTGCGAAGCGCCTTCGACATCGTCGTCTTCGAAGCAATAACAGACGCCCTCGGACATTACTTCGCGCACGGACGTGTTGCCCGGCGCGCGTTCCTCCGCCACCGCGCGCGTGACGATGTCCCTGTCCGTGATCATGCCGATGAGGCGATCGTTCTCGCCCACCGGCAAGGCTCCGACATCGTCGTCGCGCATCCAGCGGGAGGCTTCCCGTATGGTCATGTTGGGATCGGCAATGTGGACGGATGATGTCATGATCTCGTGAACTTGCATGCTGGATCTCCGGTCATCTTTCGGGGTATCCGTCTGCTAACGCCGGCCTCGTGGGGAGGTTTCTGTCGGCCTAGTGCGACATACTCCTCTGATCCGTCGTGCCGGGTTCCGCGCTCCAGATCGCCCGCACGTCCTCCGGCAAAGCTTCCCTGACCTTTTCGATCTGGCCCGCGGTCAAGTGCCGGGAGAGAACATTGAACACCGCACGTGCGGCATCCTCCGTATCGACCGGTCGCCCGAACTTCAGTTTCTCCGCGATCAGCTGAAGAAACTCTTCCAGCGATCGCACCCGGCTCGGCATCGCCGATGGCCGGAACTGATCATAGTACGCGCCGCGGACCAGCAGCGGCAGCTGTGATCCCAGATGCGCCGCAAGCTCCACCGGCAGGCGATCACGTATCGCGTGCAGCACGGCCGTCGTTACGCGCCACGACTGCTGATCGTCCAAACCGATTTGCTCGCTGATCTCGTTGAGCCAGAGATGCGTCGTCTGCGCCGTCTTGTCGAACACCGGAATCGCACTGGAACTCATTGTAAACCTCCGCTTCCGGATTTCGAGGTTTGGATCACAACAGGTGCGATCACGCACCGTTCCTGGCCGAGGCGCAAACTTCAGATGAAATTTGCACTCGGAACGAGCGCGATTCCGGAGTTGCGGCTCGTCAAGCGGCCCGCTGGGCGGACATCGCCGTCATAGCGTCGTCCAGAACCGGAAGCTTCTCGATCGCGCGAAGTCCCGGCCTGCGACGCCACCGAATTTGCGAAGGCTCGACAGCGAGCCGGAGTTTCGGCCAACGCGCGAACAGCGCTTCCAGCGCGCAGGCCGCCTCGATGCGCGCGAGCTGATGGCCGAGGCAGAAATGGATACCCGTGCCGAACGAGATATGGCGGTTCGGCTTACGTTCGAGATCGAGGCTCTCGGGACGATCATGCATCGCCGGATCCATGTTCGCGGCGGCGAGCATCACCATGACGCGGTCGCCCTTCTTCAGGCGCACGCCTTCGACCTCGACGTCGCGCCGCACATAGCGCGGCTTGGAGAATTGCACCGGCGAGACGAAGCGCAGGAACTCCTCGACCGCAAGCCCGACGCGACTCCAGTCCTGTTCCAGCCAGTCGCGCAGCTCGGAATTCCTCAGCAGCTCGTAGACGGAACCGCTGATGAGATGCGTTGTGGTTTCCGATCCCGCCGCGAGCAACAGAAACACCATCGAGACCATTTCATCTGGCGTGATCTGGCCGCCTTCGCGCTCGACCTGGATCAGCTCGGCAATCAGGCCCTCGCCGCCCTGCACGCGCGCGATCTGCAACTGCTGCTCGAGGTAGCCGCGCATCCTGCGGAACGCGAACAGCAAGCGGAAGAAGCTGAGGACATTCGTCAGCGAGGACATCGCGTTCGCCCAGGCGATGAACTTTGGACGATCGGCCAGCGGCAAACCCAGCAGCTCCGAGATAACGGCGAGCGGCAGGATTCGCGCATAGCGCTGGACGAGATCGGCCGGTCGCTCCTTCGCGAATAGCCGATCGGCGAGACCGTCGGCGATGGCGCGAATTCGCGGCTCCATCGCGACGATCGCGCGGCGGCGAAAAGCTTCATCCACAGCTACGCAGCCGCGTGTGATCCGGCTCGTCCATCGTCAGCATGTTGTTGGCGATGGTCCTGACGTATCTCGGCATCCACCAGCGCAAACCCGCGACGTCGCCATCCTCCTTGCGCAGCGTGAAGGTCGCGCTGTCCTTCAGGACCTGCGCGGTGGCGTCATGTGTCGTGGTAATCCAGACATCGCCAATGAGAGGAAATCGTGTCGCGACCACGGGGCCGGACATGCGTAGTGTCGCAATCACCTTGGGCGGATCGCGAAAGAAGGCCTCGCTGGTGAAATCGAGGCGCACGACCATGGCATCACCGGACTAATTGCTGCGATCTCACCCAGATGGCGGGTGGCTCGGCCGGAGCAAGGGGACATACCTGCGTCCCTACGGCGCAGATGCCGAGAAACCGGTTAACCCCGCCCGGGTGAACGCTGCCCGCTTTTGCGCTGTTGCTGCGTGTAGGCGTCCCAATGGCTCCAGCTGCCATTGCTGAGGCTTTGCAGATCGGTTGCGAGCGGACGGCGCGTGCGCTTGTCGTGATCGGCGATCGCGCGCTCCGACTGCGCGATCTTCCGCTTGAGCTCCGCGATCGACTTCTGGGTCTGTCCATTCCGCTTCGACGAGGCGATCTCCCCCATCGTGAAGCGCGCGGTCTCCAGCGCCTTCAACTCGGCGCGATTCTTCTTCAACTGAACCCGGTGCCAGGCGATATTGCTGTCGCTGTCCGCAACCATGTGGGAACTCCGCTGATTCGCTCCCACATAGTATCAAGCGCCGAATCGGCGCCGCAACGCCCGCCAGAGGGCGAAAATGCGGTCTCTTTCGGGCTTAGCGCTCGGCGAAAGCCTTTTCGACCACGAACTGAGCGGGCTCGCCGTGGTTGCCTTCGACAAAGCCGCGCTCGGTCAGGAGCACGCGGGTGTCCGCGACCAGCGCCGGGCTGCCGCAGATCATGACGCGGTCCCGGGCGGCTTCCAGCGCCGGCAGGCCGATATCGGTGAACAGCTTGCCTGACGTGATGAGGTCGGTGATGCGGCCGCGGTTGCGGAAGGGATCGCGCGTCACGGTCGGATAGTAGATCAGCTGATTGCGGATGTACTCGCCGAGCAGCTCGTCCTTCGGCAAATGCTCGGTGATCATCTCGCCATAGGCGAGCTCCTTCACGTGCCGGCAGCCGTGCAGCAGCACGACCTTTTCGAAGCGCTCGTAGGTCTCGGGGTCCTTGATCACGCTCAGGAACGGCGCGAGACCAGTGCCGGTGCCGATGAGATAGAGGTTGCGTCCCTCTTCCAGGTTGTCGATCACCAGCGTGCCGGTGGCCTTGCGGCTGACGATGATCTCGTCGCCTTCTTTCAGGTGCTGGAGGCGCGAGGTCAGCGGACCGTCCGGCACCTTGATCGAGAAGAACTCCAGCGTGTCCTCGTAATTGGCGCTGGCGACGCTGTAGGCCCGCAGCAGCGGCTTCTCGCCGACCTTGAGCCCTATCATGGTGAACTCGCCGTTGCGGAAGCGGAAGGTCGGGCTGCGGGTGGTCTTGAAGGAGAACAGCGTATCGGTCCAGTGGTGGACGCTCAAAACGCTTTCCTGATTGAAATTGCTCATCTCACCCTTCCGTTTCGCTTCTGTGCGGTTCCGAGGCGGCCAGCTATGCGTCGTTTGTACACGATCATTTGTATACTAATGAATAATCCGGCTTGATCCCGCGGTCAAGGCTGCCCAAGATCGGAAGCGTTGCAGCTAGGAATAAGGAGCCCTTTCCATGGCGCATGACGCACCCCAGGCCGCCGGACCCTCGAAGCTCGTGATCCGAAATATCGGCCTGATCCTGTCCGGCGCCTTGGAAAAGCCGATCCTGGACGGCGACACCATCGTCGCCGAGAATGGCAAGATCAGCGCGATCGGCCGCTTCAAGGACGTCAACACCGAAGGCGCGACCACCATCGTCGACGCTAACGGCACCACGGTGGCGCCTGGGCTGATCGACAGTCACGTTCACCCTGTCGCCGGTGACTGGACGCCGCGCCAGAACCAGATCAACTGGATCGACAGTTACCTCCATGGCGGCGTCACCACCATGATCTCCGCCGGCGAAGTCCACATGCCCGGCCGTCCCCGCGACGTCGTCGGCCTCAAGGCCATGGCCGTGTTCGCCCAGCGCGCGTTCTGGACCCTGCGTCCCGGCGGCGTGAAGGTTCACGCCGGCGCGCCGGTGATCGAATGCGAGATGGTCGAGGAAGACTTCAAGGAGATGGCCGCCAACGGCGTCAAGCTGCTCGGCGAGGTCGGCCTCGGTGGCGTGAAGGACGGCCCGACCGCACGAAAAATGGTCGGTTGGGCGCGCAAATACGGCATCCAGAGCACGATCCACACCGGCGGCCCCTCGATCCCTGGCTCCGGCCTGATCGACAAGGACGTGGTGCTGGAGGCCGACACCGACGTGGTCGGCCACATCAATGGCGGCCACACCGCCCTGCCTGATGACCAGATCCGCTGCATCTGCGAGGGCTGCAAGCGCGGCCTCGAACTGGTGCACAACGGCAATGAGCGCTCGGCCCTGTTCACGCTGCGCACCGCGCGCGAGATGGGCGACCTGCACCGCGTCATCCTCGGCACCGACGCCCCCGCCGGCTCCGGCGTGCAGCCGCTCGGCATCTTGCGCATGGTGTCGATGCTGTCCTCGCTCGGCGAGCTTCCGGCCGAGATCGCCTTTTGTCTCGCCACCGGCAACACCGCCCGGATGCGCGCGCTCGATTGCGGCCTCATTGAAGTCGGCCGTTCCGCCGACTTCGTCATCATGGACAAGGCGCAGCACTCGCCCGGCAAGAACATTCTGGAGAGCGTCCAGCTCGGCGACCTCCCCGGCATCGGTATGACCATCATCGACGGCATCGTGCGCACCCAGCGCAGCCGCAACACGCCGCCTGCCGGCAAGGTGCCGGAGGTGGTGGCGAAGTGACGGCACGTGCCGTCATTCCGGGGCACGCGTGAGCGCGAACCCGGAAATCTCGCGCAACAATCTCCGGATTCCGGGTTCACGCGCTCTGCGCGTGTCCCGGAATGACGGTGTCATTCACCTCAACTTATTGAGCAGCGCCATCAGCGTCTCGCGCTCCTTGGCGTCGAGCGGCGCCAGAGTTTCCCGCGTGATCGCCAGCGCATTCGGCGCCAACTTCTCCGCAAGCTGCAGTCCCGCGCGGGTCAGGCTGACCAGCAGGCGCCGTCCGTCATCGGGATCCTGGCTCGTCTCGGTCAGGCCGCGCGCGGTGAGACGATCGATCACGCCCTTGATGGTCGCGACGTCCATCGCCGTCAGGCGTCCGAGCTGATTCTGCGAGCACGGGCCGGTCTCGGCGAGCTTCGACAGTGCTGCCCATTGCGTCGGCGTGAGGTTGGTGCCGATGTCGCGGGCGAAGATCGAGCTGTGACGCTGCCAGACCTGGCGCAGGATGAAGCCGACCTGCTCGTCGAGCACGTAAGGCGGTTTCGACGGTTTGACGTTCTTCTTCGCCGCCACGCTTCTCGCCATCCGTTCGCAGCCCTTCCCCTTGCCTCACAACGACAGATGCGCGTCGCGGATATCCGGACGCGCGTCGAGCTCGGCCATGGTGCCGCCGAAGCAGATGCGGCCGCGCTCGATGATGTAGGCGCGGTCCGAAATCAGTCGCGCGAAATGCAGATTCTGCTCGGAGACGACGATGCTGACGCCCTCCTTCTTCATGGTCAGGATGGCATCGACCATCTGCTCCACGATCTTCGGCGACAGGCCTTCCGACGGCTCGTCCAGCAGCACCAGCGAGGGATTGCCCATCAGCGTGCGCGCGATCGTCAGCATCTGCTGCTCGCCGCCACTCATGCGCCCGCCCGGGCGGTTCTTCATCTCGCCGAGATTTGGAAACAGCGCGAACAGTTTTTCGCGCGTCCAGTGCGGCGCGTTCGGCCGCTTCGGCTGGCGGCCGACTTCGAGGTTTTCCTCAACCGTGAGGTCGGTGAAGATGCGCCGCTCCTCCGGCACGTAGCCGAGGCCTTCGCGCACGATCTCATGGGTCGGCTTCGCCGAGACGTCCTTGCCTTCGAACATGATGCGGCCGGAGCGCTGCGCCACGAGGCCGACGATCGAGCGGAACGTCGTCGACTTGCCGGCGCCGTTACGTCCCAGCAGCGCCACCACCTCGCCCTCCCCGACCTCGAAGCCGATGTCGAACAGGATGTGCGCCGGGCCGTAATGGCTGTTGAGGTCCTGCACAGTGAGCTTCATGTCGAGGCTCCCTCGCGATGGCGGGCATCGTAGACCAGGCCTTCGCCGAGATAGACCGCCTGCACCTGCGGATTGCCGCGCACCTCGGCCGGCGAGCCCTCGGCGATCAACGTGCCGCGGTTGAGCACGATGATACGGTCGGCATGCTCGAACACCACGTCCATGTCGTGCTCGGTGAAGAGCACGCCGATCGATTTTTCGCGCGCGATGCGCGCGGTCAGCCGCATCAGATCGACCCTCTCGCGCGGCGCCATGCCGGCGGTCGGCTCGTCCATCAGCAGCAATTTCGGCTGGTTGGCGAGCGCGACCGCAAGCTCGAGCCGCTTGAGGTCGCCATAGGCAAGCTCGCCGCAGGGACGGTCTGCGTAACCGCCCATGCCGACCAGTTCGAGCAGGCGGCCAGCCTCGCCGCGGTCGAACTTCGGCGCCGAGCCGAAGAGATTGAACAGCTGTTTCCCGTGCGAGATCAGCGCGACCTGCACGTTCTCGCGCACGGTCATCGTGGCGAAGGTCGCAGTGATCTGGAACGTGCGGCCGACCCCGAGCCGCCACACCTCACGCGGCTTCCGGCCTGTGATTTCCTCGCCGCGCAGGCGGACGTGCCCCGAGTCCGGTTTGTTCTGGCCGTTGAGCATGTCGAAGCAGGTGCTCTTGCCCGCGCCGTTCGGCCCGATCAGCGCCAGGATCTCGCCGGCCTGCAGCGAGAAGGACACACCGCGCACGGCATGGATGCCGCCATAGGATTTGGTCAGGCTTTCGACCGCGAGAAGTGGGGGTGCAACGCTCATTCGGCGGACTCGATCGGCTTGGCAAGCAAGGGGGATCCAGGCGGCGAGGACTTCCTGCGGCGCTGCGCCAGCATCTCCAGCATGCCGACGATGCCCTTGGGGAAGACGACGACGATCAGCATGATGAAGCCTCCGAGCACGAGCTTCGACAGATCGGTCTGGCTCACCAGCCAGATGTTCAAAGCCTTGTAGACGATCGCGCCGATCACCGCGCCAGACACCGTCTCGACGCCGCCGAGCAGCACCATGACCAGTGCATCGACCGACAGCGAGATACCGAGATTGTCGGGAAACACACTGCCCTTGAGGTAGGCGAACAACGCGCCGCCAATGCCGGCGGTCGTGCCCGCGATGACGAAGGCGGTCCACTGAATGCGCTTGGCATTGATGCCGATCGCCTCGCTGCGCAGAACCGAGTCGCGCGTGGCACGAAGCGCGTAGCCGAACGGCGAGAACACCATGGCCCGCAACGCGATCGTGACGAGCGCCGCGACGCCGAGCGCCAGCCAGTAGAAATGCGACGGGCTCGCCGCCCAGCTCGACGGCCAAAGGCCCAGAATGCCATTATCGCCGCCTGTTACGTTCACCCACTGGAACGCGATCGACCACACGATCTGCGCGAAAGCGAGCGTCAGCATCGCGAAATAGACGCCGGAGAGCTGCACCGCGAAGAAGCCGAACACCGCCGCGCCCAGACAGCCGAGCAACGGGCCGAGCAACAGGCACACGATCATCGGCAGCCCCGCCATCTTGGCGAGGAAGGCGATGCCATAGGCGCCGAGCCCGAAATAGGCTGCGTGACCGAACGACGCGAGCCCGCCGACCGACATCAGGAAGTGCAGGCTGACGGCAAAGATCACGAAGATCGCGATCTCCGACCCGACCGTCAGCGCGTAATTGCCGGCGAACAGCGGCAGCGTCGCCGCGATGGCCAGCGCTGCCAGCGAGGCGAGCCGCTCATTCGACGTCAGTGGCCGCCAGGGATTGACCGTGAGACCCGGCGTCTTGCGCGCCGCCGCCTCCGGTTTGCCGAACAGTCCCCAGGGACGCACGATCAGCACGACTGCCATCACCAGGAAGACCAGGATGATGGAGATCTTCGGGAAGATCAGGATGCCGAAGGCATTGAGTTCGGACACCAGCACCGCCGCAACGAAGGCGCCGACGATGCTGCCGAGGCCGCCGATCACGACGACGACGAAGACCTCGACGATGATGCGCAAATCCATGGCGTGATGCACGGCATCGCGCGGGATCTGGAGCGCACCGCCAAGAGCGGCGAGGAAGACGCCGACGGCAAACACTGATGTGAACAGCCACTTTTGATTGACACCGAGCGCGGCAACCATGTCGCGGTCCTGCGTCGCCGCGCGCACCAAGACGCCCCAGCGCGTGCGCTGGAACAAGAGCCAGAGGATGCCGAGCACCACGGGGCCAAGCACGATCAGGAACAGGTCGTAGCTCGGGATGTTCTGGCCGAAGAAGTCGATGGCGCCCTTGAACCCCGGCGCGCGGCGGCCGACGAGATCGTCGGGCCCCCAGATCAGCACGACGAGATCCTCGACCATCAAGGTCAGGCCGAAGGTCGCGAGCAGCTGGAACAGTTCAGGCGCATGATAGATGCGCCGGAGCAGCACCATCTCGACGATGACGCCGATCAGCGCCACGGCGAGCGCGGCCAGAACGATGCTCCCCCAGAAGCCGAACGCGCCCGACAGCCGCTCGGTCAGCGTGAAGGCGACGTAGGCGCCGATCATGTAGAAGGCGCCATGCGCGAAATTCACGATCCGCGTCACGCCGAAGATGATCGACAGGCCAGACGCCACCAGGAACAGCGACGCTGCGCTGGCGAGACCGGTCAGAAACTGTACGACGTAAAAGGCCATCGGCGGTCCGGGTTGGTGTTGCGTGCCGCGGCACGCGGGTCTTGGTTCACCTCTCCCCGCTTGCGGGGAGAGGTCGAATTGCGCGACGCGCAAACTCGGGTGAGGTGGAGTCTCCGCGAGTCCAGTCTGTCACCTCCCTCGCGGAGGCTCCCCCTCACCCCACCCTCTCCCCGCAAGCAGGTCGAGGGAGAAGAGATCAATCCTTCGGCCGCAGCTTCTCGATTTCGGCGTCGCTGGGGAGGTAGTCCGCACCCTTCTTGTAGGACGAATCCACCATCACGCCCTTGCCGTCCTTCAGCGCGGTCTTGCCGACGAAAGCGCCCAGCGTCGACTGGTGATCGATCTTGCGGAAGGTGATCTCGCCGAACGGCGAGCCCATCGACAGCCCTTCCGCCGCGGCGATCAGCTTCTCGGGATCGGTCGAGCCGGCCTTCGCGAGAATCGCGGCTGCCGACTTGATGGTCTGGTAGCCGACGATCGAGCCGAGACGCGGATAGTCGTTGTACTTGGCCTGGTAGGCCTTGAGGAACGCATCATGCTCGGGCGTCTTGATCGAGTACCAGGGATAGCCGGTGACGATCCAGCCTTCCGGCGTCTCGTCCTTGAGCGGATCGAGATATTCCGGCTCGCCGGTCAGGAAGGAGACGACCTCGCGCCCCTTGAACAGGCCGCGGGTGTTGCCTTCGCGCACGAGCTTGACGAGATCGGCGCCGAAGGTGACGTTGAGGATCGCTTCGGGATTGGCGGCGGCAACCGCCTGCACCACCGGGCCGGCGTCGATCTTGCCCTGCGGCGGCCATTGCTCGTCGACCCACTGGATGTCCGGGCGCTTCTCCGACATCAGCTTCTTGAACACGGCAACGGCCGACTGGCCATATTCATAGTTCGGCGCGATCGTCGCCCAGCGTTTCGCCGGCAGCTTGGCGGCCGCCTCGACCAACATCGCGGCCTGCATGTAGTTGGAGGGACGCAGGCGGAAGGTGTATTTGTTGCCCTTGGACCAGGTGATGGCGTCCGTCAGCGGCTCGGCCGCGAGGAAGAACACCTTCTTCTGGTTGGCGAAGTCCGAGACCGCAAGACCGATGTTCGACAGGAACGTGCCCGCGAGCATGGCAACGCCCTCGCTCGATACGAGCTCGTTGGCGGCGGTCTGCGCATCCGCCGGCTTGCCGCCATCATCCTTCGAAACGACGACGAGCTTCTTGCCATTGATGCCGCCCGCCGCGTTGACCTCTTCGACGGCAAGCTGCCAGCCCTTGCGATAGGGCTCGGTGAAGGCCGGCAACAGCGAATAGCTGTTGATCTCGCCGATCTTGATGTCCTGCGCCAGGGCCGAATGAGCCATGCCGCTCGTCAGAAGCGCGAAGGCGGCGCCGACGATAGTATTTCTTGCTCGCATCCCAACCTCCAGTTTGCACTCTTTACGTATCTTATCTCAAGCCGTCTTCGCCCTTGATCTCCGCAACCGTCAGTCCGCCGACGCGCGGCAGCGGACGGCCGCTGTCGGTGACGGCGACTGCGACCATGATCTCGTTGGCACGCGGCGCGTCATTGATCTGCACCTCCATGCCGTCGAAATGACTGCGCACGAAGGCCGCGTCCTTGTGACCGAGCGGAATGTCCAGCGTCGTGCCCGGCCCGCTGCGCTTCTTCGACGAGGGGATCAGAGCCGCGCCTTTGCCCAGCACTTTGCGCACCGGCGCGCCCATCTTGGGGTGGAGGATGGCGGCGGCATGCTCAAGCTCGCCGTTTTCGCCGACGGCCGCGGCCTTGCCGTAGCTCTGCGCCTTGGCGCCATCGATGCCGAGCGCGGCCACCGCGCGCTTCGACAAGAGCTCGCCCAGCTCCTCACCGATCGCAATCAGCGGCGAGAGATCCTCGACATATTTCCCGGCAAAGGGGTTTTCGATCACGGCAATCGCCGCCGCACGCCGGGTCGGCGGCGAGACCTGCCGTCCCATCTCCATCTGCGTCTCTTCGACGACGGTGACGATCTTGCGGATGATCGCGCTCATGTTTCGCTTCCCCGTTCAGGCACAGACCGCGCTCTCCAGCACAAGCGGGCGCGTTCGTTGCTCTTCTATATCCTTGGTTCCGATGACAAGCATATCACCACAGAGCCGCAGCACGGCACCCTCGATCAATCCGCGATCGAACAAATGCCGTGCACATTCCGCGCCAGATTCCAGCGCGGCGGCGATATCATTCGGCGACAATTCACCGACGTCGCGGGTGACAAGACGCCCGCCGAGATCGCTGTCGGGCTGAAGCTCGTTCGCGGGCTGCCGAACAATGGCCGGATGCCCGGGCAGATCGACCGCGTTGGCGATCACGGTCGCTGCCGCATCGGCCTGCGAAGCGGTTGCCGCCAGCACCGTCACCGCATCGGCAATGCCGAGCGAAAAGCTCCGGCCGTGGCGCCCGCTGGTCGCGACGCCCCGCACCGGGTCATCCGCATCGATCCTCATCGTCCGCATCACGCCGTCGCGGTCAGGCCGATCCATCAAGCCGACCGAAAAATGCTCACCGGCGCCGAGATGAAAAGCGATGTCGCCACCGTTGTTGACGTAAGCCCGATCCAACGTCGCAGCGTTCAGCATTGCGCTCAGAATCTCCTCCGCCACGCTGCCGGCAACGGCCGCCATCGGCGTGATGAAGCAATCAGCGGCATAGGGCGCCACCGCGGCGTGCATCCGCCGCGCCACAACGCCCGTCAGCGACGTCCGATCCTCAGCGGCGGACCGCAATTGCGGTAGCTCCGCGCAAAGCTCGTCGAGCAATCCGGTGAACCGCAGCGTCGCGGCCTCATAAGCCGCCCGCACCTCGTCCGTGCGTCCCCTCGCCTCCACGATCAGATCGATCGGACCATCCTGCAAATGCAGCCGCCGCCCATCAGACAGCAATGCGATTTGCGGGCGCCGTGTCATGCCCGTGGACCCGGAATCGGGTTCTGCCAGGACAGCTGGCGCACGTCCTCGCCGTTCTGCACTTCGGACAATGGCTTGACATAATCCATGTGCCCGCCGAGAGCGGCATAGTCCGTCAGCTTCATCGTGAACTCGATCGGTGCAACCAGCGCCGGCGTCGGCACATAGCCGAACGCGCCGGAAGGCATCTGCGTCACATCGACCATGTAGGTGATGCCGCCGCCGGGCCAGACATAAACCGGCGCGCCGCCGCTGGTGACGCGCGTCAGCGCATCCTTCACCGAACGCGTCAGCCGCACCGGGTTGTCGGTGACGCCGGCGCGCAGCGAGCCGCCGGCGCCGGCCATGAACAGCACCGTGCACAGCGCCGGCTCGCAATTTTCCTGGATGCGCTCGACCGAGAATTTCAAATCGGCCGGCATTTCAGTCTCGACCGGCTTCAAGGCCTCGTCGAGCACGTAATAGGACGAATGCTCCCCGGTCGTGGAGACCATCAGCATGGTCAGCCCGGGCTTTGCTTCCTTGGCATCGAACGGCCCGAGGATCGACAAGGGATCAGAGATGTTGGTGCCGCCCCAGCCCGTGCCGGGATCGGCGACCTGGAAATAGCGGCCGGGCGTCGAGCGCCGCCCCTTCATCTTGATGCCGGTGTCGGGGATGTCGAGCAGCTTGCCGGCCTGGTGCTCGCTGAGGACGCCGGTGATGTGGTCGTCGACCACGACGACCTCGTCGACCTTGCCGTGCCACTGTTTTGCGAACATGCCGATCGTCGCCGAGCCGCAGCCGACGCGCATGCGCTCTTCCTTGACGCCGTTGACGATCGGCGGTTGCCCGGCCTGCACCACCACGGTCGCGCCGCCGTCGATGGTCAGCTCCACCGCCTTGCAATTGGCGAGATCCATCAGCGTGTCGCAGGTGACCCGCCCCTCCTTCTTGGAGCCGCCGGTCAGATGATGCACGCCGCCGAGCGACAGCATCTGCGAGCCGTATTCGCTGGTGGTGACATGGCCGACCGCCTCGCCCTGCGCGCGGACAGTCGCGGTCTCCGGCCCGAGATACCGGTCGGTGTCGATCTTCACCTTGATGCCGCAATAGGAGAAGATGCCTTCGGTGACGACGGTCACCATGTCGACGCCATCGACCTCCGCGGAGACGATGAACGGCGCCGGCTTGTAGTCGGGATAGGTCGTGCCCGCGCCGATCGCCGTCACAAAAGTCGAGGGCTCGTGGACGATCTTGCCGTCCCAGTCTTCCGTGCGACTGAACGGAACCAGCTTGCCGCCATGCGAGACGGTGCGTTCCAGGATCACGTGAGGATCGACCCGGACAAGCTTGCCGTCGTGATTGGCATAGCGGTCACAGGCGCCCGCCGCGCCCGGTTTGATGTAGCACATCACCGGACAAGCATCGCAGCGGATCTTGTCGATGACGGCGCTCGTCGTTTCAGTCACCATGTCAGAGCCGGCGGACACTGCAGTTATCATTCGTATACGAACGATGTTGCGCGCGGTCCCCCGGGCCTGTCAAGCGGCGGTGCAGCGCAAAAGATGCCGCTGCCGCATAAAACCTCATTTGCCTATCCGCCCTGTCCACAAAGAAGGCAATCGCGCTGCAGTGCGGCATGCACGGCTTGCACGTTTGTGTACAAACGGTATCGTCCAGGCATCGAATTTCATGCGGGCTTGGGAACGAGGATGACGCAGACACCGATCCGCCTCACTGTGAACGGCAGGATCCACGAGGTCACAACAGAGCGGGACACGCCGCTGCTCTATGTGCTGCGCAATGACCTCGCGCTCAACGGCCCCAAATATGGCTGCGGTCTCGGCGAATGCGGCACCTGCACTGTCCTGATCGACGGCGCGGCGGCGCGCTCCTGCGTGATTCCGATCGGCGGCTGCGCCGGCCGCGACGTCGTGACGCTCGAGGGCCTCGGCACCCGCGACAAGCCGGACGTCGTGCAGCAGGCCTTCATCGACGAGCAGGCCGCGCAATGCGGCTACTGCCTCAACGGCATGATCATGACCACCAAGGCGTTGCTCGCCATCAATCCGCGGCCGACCGAGCAGGAGGCGCTCGCGGCGTTACAATACAATCTCTGCCGCTGCGGCACCCATGTCGAAATCCTGCGCGCCGTGATGCGCGCATCGGGTCAGCTCGCCGAGGCCGCAGATTGATGGCCGCCCCTGTTTGGAATGGAGCTGAGCGGCCATCGGGTTCGCTCATCGTCGCCCGCACTGTGGACGAGATCACATCCGAGACCTTCGTCCGCATCACCGCAGACGGTTCGGTCACCGCCTATAACGGCCATGTCGATCTCGGCACCGGCATTCGCACCGCGCTCGGCCAGATCGTCGCCGAGGAGCTCGACGTCTCCTTCGCGCGCGTCGTGGTCGTGCTCGGCGACACGGCCGTGGTGCCGAACCAGGGCGCGACGATCGCCAGCGAGACCATCCAGATCACCGCGGTTCCCTTGCGGAAGGCCGCCGCACAAGCGCGACACTTCTTGATCGCGCGCGCGGCCGAGCGGCTGGAGCTGCCGGCCGCCGATCTCAGGATCGAGGACGGCCTCGTGCGCGGCCACGACAACCGCAGCGTCAGCTATGGCGAGCTGATCGGCGGCGAAACGATTCGTCTCGAGCTTGCCGAAGATGTCATGGTGAAGGCCGTTGGCGATTACGCCATCGTCGGCCGGTCCGTGCCGCGCGTCGATCTACCCGCGAAAGCCGCAGCCGAGCTGACCTTCGTGCACGACGTCCGGGTATCGGGCATGCTGCATGGTCGTGTGGTGCGGCCGCCCTATGCCGGCGTCGATGCCGGACCGTTCGTCGGCACCAGCCTCATCGCGGTGGATGAGTCCTCGGTGCGCGACATCCCCGGGCTCGTGGCGGTGGTACGCATCGGCGATTTCGTCGGCGTCGTCGCCGAGCGCGAGGAGAATGCGATCCGCGCGGCAGAGCAGCTCAAGGTCGCCTGGAAACCGACACCCACCCTGACCGACCTCGCCGATGTCGAGACCGCGCTGCGCGCCAATCCGTCGACGCCGCGCACGCTGATCGACAAGGGCGAGGTCGAAAAGGCGATGTCAGGCGCGGCCAAGCCGATGCGGCGCACTTACATCTGGCCGTATCAGATGCACGCCTCGATCGGCCCGTCCTGTGCGGTCGCTGATTATAGGGATGGCAATATCCGCGTGTGGTCGGGCACGCAGAACCCGCACGTGCTGCGCAGCGATCTGGCGCTGCTGATCGAGCGTCCCGAGAGCGAGATCGAGGTCATCCGCTTGGAGGCCGCCGGCTGCTACGGCCGCAACTGCGCCGACGATGTCACCGCCGACGCGCTGCTGCTGTCGCGCGCCGTCGGCCGTCCCGTCCGCGTACAATTGACGCGCGAGCAGGAGCACGCCTGGGAGCCCAAGGGCACCGCGCAGCTCATCGACGTCAATGGCGGGCTCGATGCCGAGGGCGGCATCGCCGCTTACGATCTCGCCACGCGCTATCCCTCGAACGCCGCACCGACGCTGGCGCTGATGCTGACCGGCCGCATCTCGCCCGATCCCGCCGTGCTCCAGATGGGCGACCGCACCGCGATCCCGCCTTACGATTACGACCACATGCGCGTCGTCGCCCACGACATGGCGCCGATCGTGCGCGCCTCCTGGTTCCGCGGCGTCTCGGCGTTGCCCAACACCTTCGCCCATGAATCGTATATCGACGAGGCTGCAACCGAAGCCGGCGTCGATCCCATCGAATACCGCCTGCGCTATCTGAAAGATCAGCGCGCCGTCGATCTCGTCAATGCCGTCGCCGAACGCGCCGGCTGGACGCCGCGGCCGGTGCGCGAGGAGAAGGACGGCGAGATCGTGCACGGCCGCGGCTTTGCCTATGCGCTCTACGTCCACAGCAAGTTTCCCGGTTATGGCGCGGCGTGGTCGGCCTGGGTCGCCGACGTCGCAGTGAACAAGACGACCGGCGAGGTCAGCGTGACACGCGTCGTGGCGGGACAGGATTCCGGGTTGATGATCAACCCCGATGGCGTGCGTCACCAGATCCACGGTAACGTCATCCAGTCCACCAGCCGCGCGCTGATGGAAGAGGTCTCGTTCGAGCGCGGCGCGGTGGCGGCGCGCGAATGGGGCGCCTATCCAATCATTCCATTCCCCGACGTGCCCAAGATCGACGTCCTGATGCTGCCGCGTCAGGACCAGCCGCCGCTCGGCGTCGGCGAATCCGCCTCGGTGCCGAGCGCGGCAGCGATTGCCAATGCAATCTTCGATGCCACCGGCGTGCGCTTCCGCGAGCCGCCGTTCACGCCTGAGCGAATCCTGAAAGGCTTGCACGGCGATGCGCCGGCGACGCCACAGGCGCTGCCCACCTCCGCGGCGTCGCAGCCGGCTCGCATCTGGCAAAGTCCGTTCGCCAAACGCGCCGGCATCTTCGCGGCCGTTACAGCCGTCTGCACCGCCGCGATCGGCGTTGGCGCGGCGCTTATGCCGGGCCGCACCATTGCGCCGATCGCGCGGCCCGATGCGTCGGTCTATTCCGCGGCGACGATCGCGCGCGGCCAGCAGCTCGCCGCGCTCGGCAATTGTGCGGAGTGCCACACCAACATTGGCGGCGTGCTCAATGCCGGCGGTCGTGCGCTTCAGACGCCGTTCGGCACGATCTACGCGACCAATATCACGCCCGACGTCGAGACCGGCATCGGCGCCTGGTCCTACCCCGCCTTCGAGCGCGCGATGCGCGACGGCTTGCATCGCGACGGGCGCCAGCTCTATCCCGCCTTCCCCTATACGCATTTTTCCAAGACCAGCGACGCCGACCTCCAAGCGCTCTACGCTTACCTGATGGCGCAGCCTGCGGTGCGCGCGACAACACCCGCCAACACGCTCGCCTTCCCGTTTAATCTGCGCCCGCTGCTGGCGGGTTGGAACGCGCTGTTCCACCAGACGCGCGAGTTCAAGCCAGATCCCGCCAAGTCGGAAGCTTGGAATCGCGGCGCTTATCTCGTGGAGGGCCTCGGCCATTGCAGCGCCTGCCATTCGCCGCGCAACGCGCTCGGCGCCGAGCAGCGCGAGGCCTATCTCGCCGGCGGCTTCGCCGAGGGCTGGGAAGCGCCGGCGCTGACCTCGCTCTCGCACGCGCCGATCCCGTGGAGCGAGGATGAGCTCTACGCCTATTTGCGCACCGGCCATTCACGCTATCACGGCGTCGCCGCCGGCCCGATGGCACCGATCGTCAGGGATCTCAAGACCCTGCCCGATGAGGACATCCGCGCGATGGCGGTCTATCTCAATTCATTCAACGACAGTGCAGCCGAGACGCCGGATGCGCTTGCGGCACGGCTGGAAAGCGCAACGCAGGTCACCGTCGCCTCTTCAACCGGCGCGCGCCTCTATCAAGGCGCCTGCGCCGTGTGCCATGAGGTCGGCGGCCTGCCGCTGTTCGGCAGCCGGCCCTCGCTCGCGCTCAACAGCAATCTGCACAGCGCGACATCGGACAATCTCGTGCAGGTGATCCTGCACGGCATCGCCGAGCCAGCGTCGAGCGACCTCGGCTACATGCCGGCATTCAGGAACAGCTTGAGCGACGCACAGGTCGAGGAGCTCGTCACCTTCCTCCGCAGGCAGTTCGCGCCGGACAAGCCGGCATGGACCGGCGTGCGCGAGACGATCGCGCGCGTGCGAGCGTATCCGCACTAAGGCGATACGAAAAAAGCATGGCACGAGGCTCGCCTGCGGCCATCCTTCGAGACGCCCGCCTGCGGCGGGCCTTCAGGACGAGGTCGCGTTTTGCGGCGAGATATCAGACCCTCATGGTGAGGAGCCCGCCAAAGCGGGGCGTCTCGAACCATGCAGGCCGAGCTCGTTCGGCACGCCCAATGTGTGCGATAAAGGAACGGAAAGAGCGATGCTGTCGGCAAGATTGCTCTAACCGTGCTTCTTCACCTCCACCGGTGGCGTACCGTGGGTGTGGAACGACTCGATCGTCTTCAATCCCCAGGCCTGGCCCTTCTTGCGCTCCTCCTCGGTCCAGACGATCGGCTTCCAGTCCGGCGCGAGGATGAGCCGCGCGCCGGCATTGGCGACTTCGACGCGATTGCCGCCGGGCTCGTAGACATAGAGGAAGAAAGTCTGCTGGATCGCGTGCTTGTGCGGGCCGGTCTCGATATGCACGCCGTTCTCCAGGAAGATGTCGGCGGCGCGAAGAATCTCCTCGCGGCTGTCGAGCGCGTAGGTGACATGGTGGAAGCGGCCGGGCACGCCCGAATGGTCGAGCGAATAGGCGAAGTCGTAGCTTTTGTTCGACATCGTCAGCCACATCGCCGCCTCGCGGCCATCATTGAGCACGATCTGCTCGGTGAGACGGCATCCGAGATAGTTCTCGAAGAACTCGCGGTTGGCCTTGATGTCGACGGCAAGGCAGTTGAGATGGTCGAGCCGGCGGACATTGACGCCGCGCGCGGGAAAGCGCTGCGCCTGGTTCTTCAGCGCTGGCCTCAGCTCCGGCGGCGCCTGATACCATTCGGTCTCGTAATAGAGCTCCACGATGTGGCCATCGGGGTCGCGGCAGCGGAAGGTCGGCCCCTGCCCCATGTCGCCGTCGATCCAGCCGATATCGAAACCGGAGCCCTTCAGCGCGGCAACCCGACGTTCCAGCGCTTGCTGACTGCGCGCGCGCAGCGCCATGTGGCCCATGCCCGACGTCTTCGACCCCGTGAGCTTGAGCGAATAGCGCTCATAGTCGTCCCAGCCGCGCAGGTAGACCGACTCGCCCTTCTGTCCGCTCACGGTCATGCCCATCACGTTGACGAAGAATTTCAGGCTCTCGTCCGGCTTGGGCGTCAACAGCTCCATATGGCCGAGATGAGCGAGATCGAGGATCGGTTCGGGCTGCATGATTTCCTCCTGGGACCTGGCGCGATCTGCCGTACCGGACGGCGCGATTGGACGCAGGGCGCAACGTCGCCCACCCGCGCCGATGGCAGTGAACTCATTTGTACTAATGTACAAATGATTAGGTCTCGTCAACAAATCCCCGCGAGGCCCAGCTGCAAATGGCGGGCGGGCCCGGCCGGACCGGCGGGTGCTCCGAACCGCCTGCCCGAATGGTAAAATCTTCCTTTAAGGTTGGCCCTCGATCCGTTGACCTGGGAAAACAGCATTTTCCGTCAATTTCAGCCGCAAATGTGCATCAGGAACAAACCTATCGGCTGAATTGTCGCGGATTTGATGGAGCGAGCGCGCCCGGCGTTTAACCGTTTGTGCAGCGACGGCCGCGCATAGTCAGGGCAAATCCCTTGCTCTTGCCAGGTTCATCAATCGTGACATCCTTTGGACGCGTGATTTCGGTTCGCGGATCGCTCGCCCGGGTCGGGCTTCTGGCGGAAGGCCGGATGCCGATCTCGGAGGTGCGGGCGACCGTCGGCCGCTTCGTCAGCATTCGCTGCGCCAGCTCGGTCATCGTTGCCATGATCACAGAGGTCTCCTGCGAGAATCTGTCGAGCTCCGACAACTATATCGCCATCGCTTCGGTCGACCTGCTCGGCGAGATCCTCAATGCCGGCGACAAGCCGAAATTCCAGCGCGGCGTCACCAATTATCCGACCATCGGCGATGCCGTCGACCTGATCACGAGCCAGGAGCTGCGCACGATCTACGCACCGACCGGCTCGGACCAGATCAATGTCGGCTTCCTTCAGCAGGACCGCTCGGTCATCGCCTATGTCGACGTCGAGGAAATGCTGTCCAAGCATTTTGCGGTGCTGGGGTCGACCGGCGTCGGTAAATCGACCGGCGTCTCGCTCCTGCTCAACGAGATCCTGAAAGCGCGGCCGAACCTGCGCATCTTCCTGCTCGACGTGCACAACGAGTATGGCCGCTGCTTCGGCGACCGCGCGCTGGTGCTCAACCCGCGGAACCTGAAGCTGCCGTTCTGGCTGTTCAACTTCGAGGAAATCGTCGACGTGCTGTTCGGCGGCCGCGCCGGCGTGCCCGAGGAGCTCGACATCCTCGCCGAGGTGATCCCGCTCGCCAAGGGCGTCTACACCCAGTACCAGAACGCAGACCGCATCGGCCTCAAGCGCATCGATCCCAAGCAGGTCGGCTACACTGTCGACACGCCGGTCCCTTATCGCCTGGTCGACCTGCTATCGCTGATCGACGAGCGTATGGGCAAGCTCGAGAACCGTTCCTCGCGCATCATCTATCACAAGCTGATTTCGCGCATCGAGGCCGTGCGCAACGACCCGCGCTACGCCTTCATGTTCGACAACGCCAATGTCGGCGGCGACACCATGGCCGAGGTGATCAGCCATCTGTTCCGCCTGCCCGCCAACGGCAAGCCGATGACGGTGATGCAGCTCGCCGGCTTCCCGGCCGAAGTCATCGATTCCGTCGTCTCGGTTCTGTGCCGCATGGCCTTCGATTTCGGCCTGTGGAGCGATGGCGTCTCGCCGCTGCTGTTCGTCTGCGAAGAGGCGCACCGCTACGCCTCCGCCGACCGCAACATCGGCTTCGGGCCGACCCGCAAGGCGGTGTCGCGCATCGCCAAGGAGGGTCGCAAATACGGCGTCTATCTCGGCCTCATCACCCAGCGCCCCGCCGAGCTCGACGCCACCATCATCTCCCAGTGCAACACGCTGTTCACGATGCGTCTTGCCAACGACCGCGACCAGGCGCTGCTGCGCGCCGCGGTGTCGGATGCCGCCGCGAACCTCTTATCCTTCGTGCCCTCGCTCGGCACCCGCGAGGTGCTGGCGTTCGGCGAAGGCGTCGCTCTGCCGACGCGGCTGCGCTTCAAGGAGGTGCCGCCGCACCAATTGCCGCGCGGCGAGGCCACCATCTCCAGCGTGCCGTCGGTCACCTCCGGCCACGACATGCATTTCGTCGGCGCGGTGCTCGAACGCTGGCGCGGCGCCACCTCGCAGCGCGACGTGCCGAACGATCCCGTATTCTCGGCTCCGCCGGCGAAGACGCTCTCGAGCGTCGAGGCTCCGATGCTGCAACCCTCGATGGGCCTCGATCCGGACCGCTTCTCGCTGCTGAAGAAGCCGTTGCGATAAGGTAACTCTCTTTCGTCAACCTCGTCATTGCGAGCGCAGCGAAGCAAATCCAGCGTCCGTCCGCGGCAAGATTCTGGATTTGCTTCGCTGCGCTCGCAATGACGGACCAAGGGGCGACAGCGCTGGGCCAAGTTGAGCACGGGGCCCGCATCGACTATGGTTGCCGGCTCCAAGCCGGAATCCATGCCATGACAAAAACCGCCGCGCAACGCTTCCCCGCTCCCGCCCTCGACACGCTCCCCGGCGACATCCGCACGCGTCTTCTCGCCGTGCAGGAGAAGAGCGGCTTCGTGCCGAATGTGTTCCTGACGCTGGCCTATCGTCCCGACGAGTTCCGCGCCTTCTTCGCCTATCACGATGCGCTGATGGAGAAGGACGGCGGCCTGACCAAGGCCGAGCGCGAAATGATCGTGGTGGCGACTTCGGCGGCGAACCAGTGCCAGTATTGCGTGATCGCGCATGGTGCGATCCTGCGCATCCGCGCCAAGAATCCGCTCATCGCCGACCAGGTCGCGGTGAACTACCGCAAGGCCGACATCACGCCGCGGCAGAAGGCAATGCTCGACTTCGCGATGAAGGTCTCGGCTGACGCGCAGCGGATTTCCGAGGACGACTTCGCCGCGCTCGCGCCGCACGGCTTCAGCGACGACGACATCTGGGACATCGCCGCGATCTCCGCCTTCTTCGCGCTGTCGAACCGGCTGGCGAATTTCACCGGCATGCGCCCAAAC
Organism: Bradyrhizobium sp. STM 3561; assembly: GCF_045571455.1. Taxonomy (NCBI): domain Bacteria; kingdom Pseudomonadati; phylum Pseudomonadota; class Alphaproteobacteria; order Hyphomicrobiales; family Nitrobacteraceae; genus Bradyrhizobium; species Bradyrhizobium sp. STM 3561. The sequence continues at coordinate 2,128,871 of NZ_CP120695.1, read as the reverse complement.
GAGGAGTTCTATCTGATGGGACGGCTGCCGAAGACCTGACTGGCAAGACATGACCGAGCTCGATTGGCCCGAAATCCTGCTGCGCCTCGGCGCAGCGACGCTCGCCGGCAGTGCGATCGGTCTGAATCGCGATCTGCAGGGTAAGCCGATCGGCCTGAAGACGCTCGGCATTGTCGGGCTCTCCACCGCGGCCGTCGTGCTGCTCGCTGTCGAGTTCGCTGAGCCCGGCAGAATCAACGATGCGGCAAGCCGGGTGATCCAGGGTATCCTGACCGGGATCGGCTTTCTCGGGGCCGGCGTCATCGTCCACGAGAGCCGAGGTTTTCGCGTGAGCGGCCTGACCAGTGCGGCCTGCACCTTTCTCGCCGCCTGCCTCGGCATTGCCTGCGGCGCCGGACACTGGAAGATCGTCCTGGTCGCACTGGCGTTCGCCTTCGTGCTGCTCACAGTCGGCCGCCGCATCGAGCGCTGGCTGCACCGCGCTCTCGGTGGAAATGAGGATCCGCACCGGCCAGAGGCAAAGCCGCATACGCCCCCCCGGGGCAGCGGCTAAAATCGCAGCCGGCGGCCCCAAAGCGGCTTCAGCAGTTCGAGCGTCGTGAGCACCAGCGATCCCGCACCGAGCGTTAGCGCTTCGGCATCAACTCGAGCGTGATGTGATGCGCCGTGGTGGTACGGTACGGCGCCACTGCCCTAATCATCGTCTGCCGGACCGCACCAGCCGGGCAGATAGACCGCAGCCTTGCTTCTGGCCGCGGCCAGCGCCTTCTCGAGCGCCTTGTCGAAATTGGCTTCCACCGCCTTGCGCGAGACCTGCCGACGCAGGAAGTCGGCCCACAGGAATTCGGAGAACGGCGTGGTGTCCTTGGCGAAGCCGCCCATGCGGCGCAACTCGCCGGCAAGGCTGCGGAACGGATCGTCCTTGAGGTCGGCGACCGATTTCGGCAGGTCGCGGAATGACCGCCGCTCGCCCTTGGCGTCGTAAGGATAGACCCATCGCTTGTTGTCCATGACGCCCCAGAACGCTTCGCGCTCGACCATCCTGAGGTCGCCGACGATCGTCACCAGCACCTCCTTGACGCCTTCATCGTGCAGCGCGCGGCCGAGATGATGATGGTCGATCACGTAGTAGCGCAAGTCGGGGCCGTAGACGACGGGGATCATGTGCTTGCCGAGCAGGTCGGCCTGCTTCGTCTTGTTGCGCTCGCGCCAGCGCTTGCGCTTCTCCTTGACCTCGCGCATGCCGACCGTCATCTGTGTCGGCCGGAGCGACAGGATCGGGACAGGATGCACTCGCGGCTCGCGCGTATTGGTCATGATCGAAAGGTCCTCGCATGGTTGCAGCTGATGGTCCGGGTTCTCGCGACTATGCCATGGGCCCTCGCGGGACAAAATCCGTTCGGAAAGGACGCGGAGATCACAAGTCGACCGATAGAGCGAGGGTACGAACCACGTGGCCGTCGTTGGGCCTGTCGTTGCAGCGCAACCCGCCCGCCCCCAGCTCGACGGCCGGTTCCCCGATCGCTCCACGCCAGCCCTGCGCACAAATAGTGCAGACCAACAAATGCACGCGAGCATTGAGAAGATTTTCTGCAACGCGCTGCTCACGTGTGCTATCTAAATCGGTGCTTCGGAGTGATCCCCGCCCCCATGAACAATCAGCGGCCCATAAGCTCTGATGACGAGCACCGGGTGCTCCAGTTCAGGCCGCGCACCCCGCCTTTCAAGGCGGCCCAGCCCGGCAGCGGCACCGTGCAACCGCTGCGCGTCGCACCTGAACGGCTGGACCTGTCGCGCTACGAGCAGCCCCGCGCCGCGCCCGACAATTTCCGCCAACGCATGCTAGCCAACATCGCGGCGCTGGCCTTCACCATCGCGCTGACCGCGATCGGGATCTGGCTCGCCGTCAGCATCGCCGACCTGCGTCGGACCCAGGATTGCGTGCTGATGGGCCGCCGCGACTGCGTCAAGATCACGACGCCGCATATTTAGGACCGGCCCGGCGCCGGCGTCTCGCCGAATGGGTCCCCAGCCGGCATCCCCAACCCTGTCCCTCGCTATCCCATGGGCCCGCCCGGCTCCATTGAACTCAGGGCGGCGCTCCGATATACGGGCTTTCGACCCGGCCAGAGGGGGGTTTGAGGGCGTCATCAGGGGCGCGATGCCCGCCCACCGTGCCACTCTGGACAATCTGAAAAATACCCGCAATATATCAAAGGCTTAGTGATGTCTTCCACATTCGATCAGGTCGCCACGATCATCGCTGAAACCTGCGACATCCCGCGCGACACGATCACGCCGGATAGCCATGCCATCGATGACCTCGGCATCGACAGCCTCGATTTCCTTGATATCGCGTTCGCGATCGACAAGCAGTTCGGCATCAAGCTGCCGCTGGAAAAGTGGACTCAAGAGGTCAACGACGGCAAAGCGACCACCGAGCAGTATTTCGTGCTGAAGAATCTGTGCGCCCGCATCGACGAACTGGTTGCGGCCAAGGGCACGAGCGCCTAAGGGCGCGGTCATGCAACTCGAATACTTCCACATGATCGATCGCATCGTCGACCTCAAGGTCGACGAGAAGACGATCGTCGTCGAAGCGCAGGTTCCGCAGGAAAGCACCATCTTCGAGGGACACTTCCCGGGCTATCCCTTGATGCCCGGCGTGCTCCTGATCGAATCGATGGCGCAGGCCTCGGGCTGGCTTCAGCTCGGCGTGTTCAAGTTCGAACGCATGCCGATCCTGGCCGCCGTGAAGGAAGCCAAGGTCCGCGGCTCGGTCTTCCCCGGCGATCTCATGAGCATCGAGGCGAGCCTCACCCATGAAGGCTCCGGCTATGCCATGACCGAGGCCAAGATCAGGGTCGGCGGCAAGCTGCGCGCGAATTCGGCGCTCACTTTCACGCTGATCCCCTTCCCCAATGCGGACATGCGCTCCCACATGGACGCGATCGCCAAGCGCGTCGGATTTCCGCAACAGGCCGTATCGCCATGACTGACACTCCCGCTTCGAAGCCGGGCCAGACCGAGGTCTGGATCACCGGCATTGGGCTCGCCACCTCGCTCGGCGAGGGCCTGGACGCCAACTGGGCCGCGCTTCAGGAGAAGCGCATCAATGTCGACGAGAAGGGCTTTGCACCCTACGTGGTGCATCCGTTGATGCCAGTTGCCTTCGACAACCAGATCCCGAAGAAGGGCGACCAGCGCCAGATGGAAGCCTGGCAGCGAATCGGCACCTATGCCGCCGGTCTTGCGCTCGATTCTGCCGGCATCAAGGGCAACAAGGACATCCTGTCGAAGATCGACATGGTGATCGCCGCCGGCGGTGGCGAGCGCGATCTCAACGTCGACAGCGGCGTGCTGACGGCCGAGGCCAAGGGCGCCAACGCGCCCGGCTTCCTCAACGAGCGGCTGATGAGCGATCTCAGGCCGACGCTGTTCCTGGCCCAGCTTTCGAACCTGCTCGCCGGCAACATCGCCATCGTGCACGGCCTGGGGGGCACATCGCGTACCTTCATGGGCGAAGAGGTCGCCGGCGCCGATGCGGCCCGCATCGCGCTTGCGCGCATCGCCTCGGGCGAGAGCGACATCGCGCTGGTCGGCGGCTCGCACAATGGCGAGCGCAAGGACTTGCTCGTCCTCTATGAATTCGGCGACTTCAATCTGAAGGACAAGTTCGCACCGGTTTGGGCGCGCAAGGACCATCCCGGCTTTGCGCTCGGCTCGGCCGGCGCGTTCCTGGTGCTGGAATCGCGGGCGCATGCGGAAGCGCGCGGCGCCAAGCCGTTCGCCAAGCTCACGAGCGTCGTTGCCGACCTCGCCCGCCGCAAACAGCCCGGCGACATGGCCGCGACGCTGGAGAAGCTTTGGGAAAAGCTGCCCAAGCGCGAGGGTAAGAGCGCGATCATATCGGGAGCGACCGGCGCCGAGCCCGCGACCTCGGAAGAACGCGGTTTCCTGAAGAATCATGCCGACCTCCCGGTCCGCTCGACCGGCACGGTGTTCGGCCACGCCATGGAGACGCAATTCCCGCTCGGAATCGCGCTCGCTGCGCTGTCGATCTCGCGTGGTGCTCTATTCCCGCCGAACGATTCAACCGGGACCGAGATTGAAATGCAGGGCGCGCCTACCCAGATCGTGGTGGTGGGAGCCGGACACTGGCGCGGCGAAGGCATGGCGCTGGTCGAGGCGGTTTAGTTAGCTCAAGCGGGGATCGACATGACTGCACCACGCGACAAACTCGGGCGTCCCGTCGTCGTCGTCACCGGCATGGGCATCATGACCTCGCTCGGTGCCGGCAAGGCCGACAATTGGGCGAAGCTCGTCGCCGGCGAATCCGGCATCCGCACCATCACACGCTTTCCGATCGACGGGCTCAAGACCACGATGGCCGGCACGGTCGATTTCGTCAGCGTCGATCCGTTCTCCTCCACCGCCCTGTCCGAACGGATGGCCGAGCTGGTGACGCAGGAAGCGCTGGAGCAGGCCGGCATCGGCGCGAAGGCCGATTTCCCGGGTCCCCTTTTCCTTGCGGTTGCACCGGTCGAGGTCGAATGGCCGCAGCGTCGCGAACTCGGTCGCGCCGTCGGCCAGCTCGACATCACCTATGACGATTTGCTGCGCATTTCCGGCGGCGGCAAGTACAGCGCCTACCATCATCGCTTCATGTTCGGCTCGGTCGCAGCCCATCTCGCCGAGACGTTCGGCACCAAGGGCTCGCCGATCTCGCTGTCGACGGCCTGCGCCTCGGGCGCGACCTCGATCCAGCTCGGCGTCGAGGCGATCCGCCGCGGCGAGACGGACGCCGCGCTGTGCGTCGCGACCGACGGCACCGTCAACTCGGAAGCGCTGGTTCGCTTCTCGCTGCTCTCGGCGCTGTCGACCCAGAACGATCCGCCGCAGGCGGCTTCCCGCCCCTTCTCCAAGAACCGCGATGGCTTTGTGATGGCCGAAGGCGCCGGCGCCCTGGTGCTCGAGAGCTACGAGGCGGCGACTGCGCGCGGCGCAAAGATCCTCGGCGTGATCGCCGGCTGCGGTGAGCTCACCGATTCCTTCCATCGCACCCGCTCCTCGCCCGACGGCAAGCCGATCATCGGCTGCATGAACAAGACGCTGGCCGATGCGGGCATGACGCCGGACCAGATCGACCACATCAACGCGCACGGCACCTCGACGCCCGAAAACGACAAGATGGAGTTCAACACGACATCGGCCGTGTTCGGCGAGCTCGCGCAGAAGATTCCGGTCACCTCCAACAAGTCGATGGTCGGCCACACCATCTCGGCCGCCGGCGCGGTGGAGGCGATCTTCTCGCTGCTCACGCTCGAGCATCAGCGCATTCCGCCGACGATCAACTACGAGACCCCGGATCCCACGATCCTGTTCAACGTCGTCGGCAACAAGGCGCGCGATGCCCGCGTCACCGCGGTGATGTCGAACTCGTTCGGCTTCGGCGGCCAGAACGCCTCGTTGATCCTGACCCGCGAACCGGCCTGACCGGACGCATGGCGCTGCTGACTGCGAGCACGAAGGCCCGCGCGCGGGAGGCTGCCAAGTCGCTCGGCGGAAGTCTGATCGGCGCGGCGACCGTCGCGATGCTGCGCACCACGCGCTATTTCGATCCGGTCAAGACCTCGGATTTTTTCGCGCGCGCCGTGAAGCTGATCGGCCCGCGCCTGCGCGAGCACCGCATCGGCCGCGCCAATCTCACCGCCGCCTTTCCGGAGAAATCGCCGGAGGAGATCGAACAGATCCTGATGGGCGTCTGGGACAATCTCGGCCGCGTCGGCGCCGAGTTCGCCCATATCGATCATGTCTGGGACTACGACCGCGATGTCCCGGAGAAGAGTCGGATCGAAATTTCTCCGCGCAGCATCGAGCTGTTCGACCAGATCCGCGAAGACGGCAAGCCGGCGCTGATCTTCGCCGCGCATCTGGCCAATTGGGAATTGCCGGCGCTCGCCGCCGTCGCGCACGAACTGGATACCGCGATTCTCTATCGCCGCCCGAACATCGCTTCCGCCGACCGCATCATCCAGGAGATGCGCCAGGTCAACATGGGCACGCTGATCCCGGCCGGCCGCGATGCGCCGCTGCGGCTCGCGCAGGCGCTCAAGGACGGCAAGCACGTCGCGATGCTGATCGACCAGTATCTGACCGCAGGTGTCGAGGTCACCTTCTTCGGCCGCAAGACCCGCGCCAACCCGATGCTGGCGCGCCTCTTACGCCAGATCGAATGCCCGATCCACGGCGTGCGCATCATCCGCCTGCCCGGCGGCCGCTTCCGCGGCGAGCTGACCGAGGAGATCCCGCCGGTGCGCGACGCCGAGGGCAGGATCGACATCCAGGGCACGACCCAGGCGATCACGAGCGTCGTGGAAGGCTGGGTCCGCGAGCATCCCGAGCAGTGGCTGTGGCTGCATCGAAGGTGGCGGTAGACGCTGGTGCTATTTGCTCAGCGGCCGCATTCGGACTCGGCCGGGCTCGATCACAGAAAAATGGCCCACCCAATCGTCACGGGCCAAGATTAGGTCGGCGAGGACTTTGCCAATCCGCCCGGGTGCCGGCGGAGGGATGCGTAATAATACGATACCGCATGCGGCCGGTAGCGGTGACGCTTTGGCCAATTCCCCAAAGTCCTTATCGAAGGTGAGCAGGATCCGTTGTTCGTGCGAAGCCTGCGCCAATACTTCGCGATCGCTGCTACCAGGCGCCGAAGCTCTGATCCAGATGACGTCGTGACCTGATGCGCGAAGTGCATCGACCGCGGAGCCAGGAAAATTCTCGTCCGCGAGGAAACGCATCTCAAGCTGCGGTCGGGTGAACCCGTTCGGCGCTAAGGGAATCGCGCGCGTAAGCCAGACAGGCGAGAATGTCCTCGCGCGAAAGGCCTGGATAGTTGGCCAAAATGTCGGCTTCGCTCCAACCGTCTGCCATCAGTCCGATGATGAACTCGACCGCAATGCGGGTCCCACTAATCACGGGCTTCCCAGCAAGGACATCAGGTGCGAGCGAGATGCGAGAATGCTCAGTCATCAGTTGGGCTCAATCGCTGCGTTCGAGGCCCATACTAGCTCAAATTTCCATCATGCGCGATTGAGAAATTCGAGGCGCTCATACGCCCTCACTGCTCCGGCAGTCCCGCATCCACCTCGGCCTGCACGACACGCTCCCAGGCCTCGACACACACCGGGCTCGCGTTCTTCATCGGCGGCGAGACGCTTTGTCTGGTCGTGCCGGGCCGCAGCTTCAATCCCTCGGCGATCGCCGCCCTCGCCTCCTCGAGGCGGCCCGTTCTCTGGTAGGCGGCCCCAAGCAGGAAGTGCGAGCGGCCGGTCCCGGGCGTGATGGCGATCGAACGCTGTAGCCAGGGCAACGCCTCCTCGTAGCGCCCCATCAAGGCATAGGTCATGCCCGCGCCGAGCAGCCAGGTCCAGCGCGAGGCCTGCGGCGTGTCGTAACGATCGGCCTGCAGGAACGTCGCGAGCGCATCGTCGAAGCGGCCGAGATAGACCTGCCCGAGGCCGATCAGATAGAGCGCAGATCCGTTCCACGGATCGAAGCTCAAGGCCTTGGCGCAGGTGACGAGACTCTCGACAAAATGGTTGGTCGCGCTGAGGAAGCGGCAATAGGCCTCGAGCACCGCAATCGAATTCGGCTTCGACCGCAGCGCCTGCTCGAGCGTCGCGTTGGCCTTGGCCTCGACCGCGACCGCCTCCTCCGGGCTGAACCAGACCATCTGGATGCCGCGCATCTGCAGCGAAGCGAGCGCAACCGCGATGTCGAGATTGTCGGGGTAGTCGCTGAGCGCCTTCTGCAGCATGGCCTGTGCCGCGCCAAAACGCTCGCGCGTGGTCTGGTTGATCGATGCGAGCGCCTGCTCCACGGCCACCTTGTCGCCGCCGGCCGACGCTCCCGCGACCGGGGCGCGCGGCACGCGCGCCTCCAGAATTTCGTTGAGACGGCGCGCAAGCCCATGACCGACGCCTGCGACGAGGCGCGACTGCGCGAGCTGCGCATCCATCTCCTCCGCGGCGACCGACGCTGCGATGACCGACTGGACCTCGCCAGTCGCGGCCTTGATGATGCGCGCACGCAGCGTCCAGGACCGGTCGCGACGCTCCAGTTCGCCGCGCAGCTCGTAGTCGGATGATGCGGCGGGCGCGCCGGTGCCGTCGCCACCCTTGGCCGCCAGTCGCGGCGCAACCACGCTGATGTTCTGGATCCTGGCAAAACCATCGGTGAGGCGCGCGGTGACCTCGGCGGCCATTGCCGCGCCGCGCGCGTCCTTGCTGTCGTCAACGATCGGCATCACCGCGAGCCGCGGGGGCGTTCGCTTGAACAGAAGGTCCGGCTTCAGCGCGGGCGCAGCAACCGCGAGCCCCATGACGATCACACAAAGCCCGGCGACGGCGGCAACAGTGGCCTGCCGACTCAAGCCGAACCAGGCGCGCTGTGGCCTCACTGCGGCGACCTCGACCGGCGGCAGGGGCGCGACCTCACCGGTCGGGTCCGTCGCCGTCCGCTCGGCCTGCACCGGGCCGGGTTCGGGCCCCGCCAAGACTTCCGTCGCCAGCAAATAGCCGCCGCCGGAGGCGAGCTTGATCAGCTGCCGCCGCTCGTCGCCGAGCGCGGTACGAAGCTCCCTGATGCATTGAAACAGGCTGTCCTCGCCGACATGGACGTTCGGCCAGACCGCCTCCATCAGCTCCTGCTTGCTCAGCACGCGGCCGCCGCTGGCGGCAAAGAGCCGGAGCATCTCGAAAGTCTTGGGCCGGAGCTTGATCGGCGTGCCATCGGCCCCGCGCAGCTCCGCACGCTGCTGATCCAGCTCAAAGCCGGCGAAACGAAGCAAGTGATCCCCCAACACGTCTCTCAAGGCGGCTCCATATAGCGGAAGTCTGCCGAAAATGCCCGAAAATCGGGTCTGAAACACAAATATCAGAAACTTTCAGAAATGAGCCAAGCCCTTATCAAGACACCAATCCCCACCCGATGCGAAGAATCCGGTCGAGGACTCGGACCGCGTGCTGGGGGAAGTGGTGAGGACGGGGAAAGATTATTTCAAAGCGACCCGCCACCTGCGGGCCGCGCTGCTGACGTCGTCGGCACTGGCCTTGGCCTGGACCCTGCCGGCCGGGCCGACGCGCGCCGCGTCGGACGGCACCTGGCTCGCCTCCCCCGGCAGCAACGATTACGGCAACGGCGCCAATTGGGACGGCGGCTTCGTGCCTGTCGGCACGGCCTCGTTCGGTACCTCCAATACCACCAGCCTGGTGATTGCGATCGCCAGCGTCGGCGGCTGGACCTTCAATGCCGGCGCCTCGAACTACACGTTTGCCGTCGGCAACTCGCTGAACTTCACTGGCGCCGGCATCACCGTCAACGGCGGCAGCGTCACCATCAACATCAACGGCGGCGGAGATCTGTCTTTCTCCAACACCAGCTCGGCCGGCAGCGCCACCATCACCAACAACAACTACCTGCAGTTCTTCGGCAACAGCACGGCGGGCAACGCCTCCATCACCAACACCAGCTTCAACATGCTGTTCTTCAACGACTTCAGCACGGCAGGCGACGGCACCATCACCAACAACGTCAACGGAACTCTGTCTTTCTACAACAACAGCACGGCCGGCAGCGCCACCATCATCAACAGCGGCAACCTGCGTTTCCTCGATGCCAGCACGGCCGGAAGCGCCACCCTTATCAACAACGTCGGAGGCTCCGTCGATTTCTCGAACAGCACCGGTCCGCACGGCGACGGCAGGCTGAGCGCAGGCTCGATCGCGGGCGCCGGCGCTTACAACCTCGGCGCCAATGAGCTGACGGTCGGCTCCAACAATTCCTCGACCGAGGTCAGCGGCATCATCTGGGGCGCCGGCGGCGCGCTGGTCAAGACCGGCACCGGCACGCTGACCCTGTCGGGCGCCAATAGCTATACCGGCGGCACCACGATCAACGGCGGCACGTTACAGCTCGGCAGTGCCGACGGCGTCGGCTCCATTGTGGGGACCGTCAACGTCGGCAGCTCGGGCGCATTCAATGTCTTCAACGCCGACACCAGCGGCATCACCACCATCACCAACGGCGGTCTTCTGAACTTCAGGAACACCAGCACGGCCGGCAGCGCCACCATCAACAACAACTACTATCTGTACGTCTGGGACACCAGCACAGCCGGCAGCGCCATCATCACCAACAACCGGTTCTTGGGGTTCTACAATCTCAGTTCGGCTGGCAGCGCCACCATCACCAACGGCGGCACGCTGAATTTCAACGACACAAGCACGGCCGGCAGTTCGGCGATCACCAACCACGCCATCATCCATTTCGTGGACAACAGCACGGCGGGCACCGCCACGATCTTCAGCGACAGCACTCTGTCGTTCAATGCGAACTCCACTGCCGGCGGCGCGACCATTACCACTGACGGCGCCGGCACTCTGGAATTCCGTGACACCAGCACGGCCGGTAACGCCACGATCGTCAGCACCAGCGGCGCCACGCTGACTTTCCTCAACACCAGCAGCGCCGGCAGCGCAACCATCACGAACGAAAATGACGCGCTCTTCAGGGACAGCAGCACGGCGGGCAGCGCCACGATCTCCAACGTCGGCTTTGGCACTATGAATTTCCTCGAAGCCAGCAGCGCCGGCGGCGCAACCATCACGAACGGGAATGCTCTGTACTTCCGGGACAGCAGCACGGCGGCGAGCGCAAATATCACCAACAATGGCGGCATCGCATTCTACGGGTCCGCCACTGCCGGCAACGCGACCATCACCAACAATGGCAGTATAACGTTCTTCGCCAACAGCACAGCCGGCAACGCGGTCATCATCAATAATGCCAGCAGCTTGGTCGATTTCAGTCCCACCGGGGGCCCCAACGGCGACAACAAAATCAGCGCCGGCTCCATCGCGGGCGCTGGCCTTTACCTGCTCGGCGCCAATGAGCTAACCGTCGGCTCGAACAAGCTCTCGACCGAGGTGAGCGGCGATATCAACGGCGCCGGCGGCTCGCTGGTGAAGATCGGCTCCGGCACGCTGACCCTGTCGGGGGCCAATACGTATACCGGCGGCACCACAATCAATGCGGGCACGCTGAAGATCGCGGGCGCCGGCACGCTTGGCGCCAGCAGTGCCGGCACAAATGTTGCGGGTGGCACGCTCGATCTTGGCGGCACGGCACAGACCCAGGACGGCGGCGTGACGGTGACGGGTGGTCGCATAACCAACGGCACGTTGTCATCGTCCGGTTTGTTCGACGTACGAGCCGGCATTATCGACGCCAGTCTCGCGGGCAACGGCGCGCTGACCAAGGTCGGCAGCGGCGCGTTGACGCTGACGGGCGCGAATACCTACACCGGCGCGACGATCGTGAACGGCGGCACGCTGGCGGTGAACGGCTCGATCATCGCCTCCAGCAGCCTCACCGTGAACAGCGGCGGCACGCTCGGCGGCACCGGCATCGTCGGCAACACGACGATCGCGAGCGGCGGCACGCTGGCGCCGGGCAATTCCGTCGGCACCCTCACCGTCAGCGGCAGCCTCGCCTTCAGTGCCGGCAGCTTCTACAGGGTGGAAGTCTCCGCCACCGCCGCCGACCGGACCAATGTCTCGGGCACCGCGACGCTGACCGGCGCCACCGTGCAGGCGGTGGCGCTGCCCGGCAGCTTCCGCAGCCAGACCTACACCATTCTCAATGCGACCGGCGGCCTTGCCGGAACGAAGTTCGCCGGGCTGAGCGTGAGCGGCAGCTTCAGTCCCACCCGCAACCCGCACCTCACTTACGACGTCAACAACGTCTATCTCGTGCTCGATCCCAGCGCGATCGTGCTGCCGGCGGGCACAGGCGCCAACCAGAGCAACGTCGCCGGCGCCATCAACAAGGCGGTCGAGGGCGGCGCGACGCCGCCGGTCGGCTTCGATGCGCTGCTCAACATGGGCCAGCCGCAGCTCAACCACGGGCTCAGCCAGGTCTCCGGCCAGCCCGGCGCCGCCGGCACGCAGGCCTCGTTCAACGCCACGCAGCAGTTCATCGGCATGCTTGATCCCTTTGGCGGCGGCGGCACGGACGGCGAGCGCGGCGGCACGGCCAGCGATGGCGGGACGCTGGGCTACGCTTCCACCGCACCAAATGACGCCGGGCTACGCGAAGCCTACGCCGCAGTGACACCGCGCGAGGCGAGCGGCGAGGTCATCGACCGGCGCTGGGGCGTGTGGGCCTCCGGCTATGGCGGCGCCAGCACGTTGAACGGCAACGCCGCATCAGGTTCGAGCACCACCACCAGCCACATCTACGGCACCGTGGTCGGCGCGGACTATCGGATATCGCCGAACACGCTGGTCGGCTTTGCGCTCGGCGGCGCCGGCTACAACTTTGCGCTGTCCGACAGTCTCGGCAGCGGCCGCGCCGACCTGTTCCAGGCCGGCTTCTACGGCCGCCACAATTTTGGGCCCGCCTATATCTCAGCAGCGCTCGCCTATGGCTGGCAGGACGTCACCACCGACCGCACCGTGACGGTCTCAGGCACCGACAAGCTCACCGCCAATTTCAAGGCCAGCACCTTCTCGGGCCGCCTCGAAGGTGGCTGGCGCTTCGCACCAATCCGCGCCTCCAGCTTCGGCGTGACGCCCTACGCGGCCGCACAAGTCACCACATTCCACCTGCCCGGCTATGGCGAGACCGCGATCGCCGGCAGCAACCAGTTCGCGCTGTCCTACACCGCGCAGGACACAACAAATGTCCGCACCGAGCTCGGCGCCCGCACCGACCAGCGCTTCCTGGTCGATAACGGCGTGCTCACGCTGCGCGGCCGGCTCGCCTGGGCGCACGACACCAACACCAGCCGTCTCGTGAACGCCGCCTTCCAGACGCTGCCGGGCGCTGCCTTCACCGTCAGCGGCGCGCGTCCCGCCGCCGACTCAGCGTTGGCCGGCGGCCGGGCCGAAATGAAATGGAAAAACGGCTTATCGCTCGCAGGCACCGTCGAGGGCGAATTCTCGCGCAGCACGCAGACCTACACCGGCAAGGGCACGGTGCGGTATGAGTGGTAGGAAGCGCCTTGCTCTCGCGCTGCGCCCGCACGTCGATTAAGCCAAGCCGGATCGCGACTTAAGCACCGCCACCGCCGGCAACCCGCAGATGGCGTTTCTACTGTGCATGGGGTTGTTTTGCGGAATTTCGTTTGTCGGGTCGGCTCCCAAGCCGCCTACCGCCCCGTCTTCACCTTGGTCCACAGCCGGTTGATGATGCGCTGGGTCGCCGGCTCGCGCGCCGTGATGACGAACAGCTTTGCGAGCGTCGCCTCGTCGGGATAGATGTTCTTGTCGTTCAGAATCTTCGGGTCGACCAACTTTTGGCTCGCGAGGTTGCCGTTGGCGTAGGACAGGAAGTCCGAGTTCTTGGCGGCAACGTCGGGGCGGTAGAGATAGTTGATCAGCTCGTAGGCTTCGCTGACGTTCTTGGCATCCGCGGGGATCGCGAGATTGTCGAAGAACATCTGCGCGCCCTCCTTCGGAATCGCGTAGCCGATCTCGATGCCGCTCTTGGCCTCGGCCGCGCGGGCACGCGCCTGCATGATGTCGCCGGACCAGCCGACGACGAAGCAGATCTCGCCGGTCGCGAGCGCGCTTAAGTATTCGGACGAGTGGAATTTTCGCACGGAGGGGCGGACTTTTGCCACGACATCGGCGGCCTTCTCCAGGTCCGCCTGCTTGGTCGAATTCGGATCGAGCCCGAGATAGTTCAGCGCCGCCGGGAAGATATCGTCGGCGGAATCGAGCATGTGCACGCCGCAGTCTTTGAATTTTGCCAGGTTCTCCGGCTTGAACACGACGTCCCAGCTGTCGATCTTCGCGTCGGCACCCAGGATCTGCTTCATCTTGGCGACGTTGTAGCCGATGCCCGTCGTGCCCCACATATAGTTGGCGGCGTAGACGTTGCCGGGGTCATAGGTGGCGAGGCGCTGCGTCACCATCGGCCAGGCATTGGCGAGGTTAGGCAGCTTCGTCTTATCGAGCTTCTGGAAGATGTTCGCCTTGATCTGGCGCTGCAGGAAGTAAGCCGTGGGCACCACGACGTCGTAGCCGGACTTGCCGGCCATCAGGCGGGTCTCCAGCGTCTCATTGGCGTCGAAGGTGTCGTAGACCACCTTGATGCCGGTCTCCTTGGTGAAGGCTTCAAGGACGTCCGGCGCCATGTAGTTGGACCAGTTGTAGAAGTTGACGACTCGCTCCTCCGCGCCTGCAGGAGCGGAGAACAACGTCAGCGCTGCGGCGATGGCAAGACGAAACCTCGAGCGGCTGACGTTCGTCATCACTGGTCTACCTCTTGCGTCCACGCACCGCGTCCGACAGCCGCTCCAGCGCGGTGTCGAGGGTCTCGTCCTTCTTGGCAAAGCAGAAGCGCACCACTGATGTCACCGGGTCCTGCTCGTAGAAGGCCGAGACCGGGATCGCGGCGACCTTGTAGTCCTTCACGATGCGCCAGCAGAACTCGGTGTCGCTCTCGTTCAGCCCGAGCGGCGACAGGTCGACGGTGAGGAAGTAGGTGCCCTGCGACTTCAGCACGGGGAAGCCGAGGCTCTCCAGCCCCCTGGTCAGGCGGTCCCTGCTCCGCGTCAGATCCTGGCGCATCGACAGGAAGTAGTCGTCGGACTTGCCGAGGCCGTAAGCGACGGCAGCCTGGAGGTTCGGCGCGGTGGTGAACGTCAGGAACTGGTGCACCTTGGCGGCGACGCGCAAGAGCTGTGGCGCGGCACAGACGAAGCCGATCTTCCAGCCCGTGAGCGAGAAGATCTTGCCGGCCGAGCCGACCTTGATGGTGCGCTCGCGCATGCCCGGAATGGTGATCAGCGGGATGTGCTTGTGCTCGTCGAAGGTGACGTGCTCCCAGACCTCGTCGCAGATCGCGATGACGTCGAACTCCTGGCAGTAGCGCGCCAGCAGTTCGAGATCCTCGCGCGGATAGACCACCGCGGAGGGATTCAAGGGATTGTTGAAGAGCACCGCCTTGGTCTTTGAATTGAACACGCTTTTCAGCATGTCCTCATTCAGCCGCCAATGGGGCGGCTCGAGGCGGACGAGGCGCGGAATGCCGCCGGCCTGACGGATGATCGGCAAATAGGAATCATAGACCGGCTGGAAGCAGACCACTTCGTCGCCGGGCTGAACCACGGCGAGGATAGCCGAGGTCAGCGCCTCGGTGCCGCCGGACGTGACCATCACCTCGCTCATCGGATCGAGCTTGAGGCCGTGCCAATGGCCGTAATGGGTCGCGATCGCCTGGCGCAGCTCCGGCAGGCCCATCATCGAGGGGTACTGGTTGTAGCCATTCAGCGAGGCCTCGGCCGCGGCGCGCCGGATGTCCTCAGGCCCGGGATCGTCGGGGAATCCCTGGCCGAGATTGATGGCATTGTTGTCGCGCGCGGCCTGCGACATCGCCTCGAAGATGGTGACGGGAAGATCGGCGAAGACCTTGTTCAAGGACGAGCTTTTGGACATCGGGCCGATCAGCCACCGACCTTGCTGGGAAGACCCGCCGCCTTCCAGCCGAGCATGCCGCCGGCCAGATGCTTGTCGTAAGGCAGGCCCGCCGCCTGCGCCGCGAGCGAGGCCGTCACCGAGCGCTTGCCCGAACGGCAGGCGAACACGACCTCCTTGCCCGCGGGGTCGGGAATCGCCTTCGGATCGAAGGTCGAGAGCGGAACCACGACGCCATAGGGATAGGCTTCGGCCTGAACCTCATTCGGCTCACGGACGTCGACGAGCAGATAGCGCCCTTCCGCGACACCCTTGGAGACCTCGTCCGGGGTCAGATCCTGTACCTGGTTTGCCACTTCATCCTCCAACGTCGCAAGGCGCATGCCGGGCGATCCCGGCCGGCGGCAACCTCGCCTCTCGGGAAACGAAAATCAAGCGCCACAAGGGCTTGAGCCGCGCGGCGCAAGTTAAAGCTAAATCGCAGCGACTTGAAGTCCGGCTTTCGGGGTCTATGCCCGGAGATTCCGTTTCAGTTCTCACCATTCCTTCGGTGTCATTCCCCGCGACCCGGCTACGCCAAGGCTTCGCCGGGGTTGAGGTCCAGGGGCGCCGAAGCTTTAGCGTAGGCGACAAGCGGCGAATCCAGTACGCCGCCGCTGCTCGGTGAATCACGGGCGCTTCGGAGTACTGGATCGCCCGGTCGAAACATCGGCCGGGCGATGACAGCGATGGCGACGGATGGAGCCCCGGCTGAAAGCTAAATCGTCACCTGCGTGCCGACCTCGACGACGCGGCCGCTTGGGATCTGGAAATAGTCGGTGGCATCGTTGGCGGCGCGGCTGAGCGAGATGAACAGCCGGTCCTGCCAGCGCGGCATGCCGGAATGGGCGGCGGGCTTGAGCGCCCTTCGCGACAGGAAGAACGAGGTCGACATGATGTCGAACTGCCAGCCCAGCTTGCGGGCGATCGCCAGCGCCTTCGGCACGTTGGGCGATTCCATGAAGCCGAACTTCAGTGTCACCTTGGAGAAGGTTGGTGAGATTTGCTCCAGCCTCACCCGGTCCGCCGGATCGATCCGCGGGGTCTGCGCGGTCTCGATGGTGAGAATGACATTCTTCTCGTGCAGCACCTTGTAGTGCTTCAGACTATGCATCAGCGCGGTCGGCGCGCTGAGCGGGTCCGAGGTCAGGAACACCGCGGTACCCGGCACCCGCTGCGGCGGCCGCTTCTCCAGCATGGCGACCAGGTCGGCGAGCGGAAACTCGAGCTTGCGCGACTTCTCGAACAAGAGCCGGCTGCCGCGCCGCCACGTGTACATCAGGATGATCATGACCGCACCGAGCGCCAGCGGCACCCAGCCGCCCTCGAAGACCTTCAAGAGATTGGCGGTCAGGAAGGTCAGGTCGAGGAACAGGAACGGCGCAATCAGCGCGCCCGCGGCGAGCGGCGACCACCGCCACCCCTTCCAGACCACGACGAAACCCATCATGGCCGTGACCACCATCGTGCCGGTGACGGAGATACCGTAGGCGGAGGCGAGCGCGGACGAGGAGCGGAACAGCAGCACCAGAAGGACCACGAAAACCAGCAACAGCTGGTTGATGCGCGGGATGAAGATCTGGCCGGAATGGGCTTCCGACGTATGGCGAATTTCAAAGCGTGGCAGCAGCCCGAGCTGGATCGCCTGCCGCGTCAACGAATAGGCGCCGGTGATGACGGCTTGGCTCGCGATGACCGTGGCGGCAGTGGCCAGCACGACCATGGTGCCGCGAACAAAGCCTTGCGGGAAGAGCTGGAAGAACGGGCTCACGATCGCGCCGGGGTCACTGAGGACGAGCGCCCCCTGCCCGAGATAGTTCAGCGCCAGCGACGGCAGCACGATAGAGAGCCAGGCGAACTGGATCGGCCGCTTGCCGAAATGGCCGAGGTCGGCATAGAGCGCCTCGGCGCCGGTGACGGCCAGGAACACGGCGCCCAGCGTGACGAAGCCGATGATGCCATGGTGCAGCATGAAGGACACGGCATAGAGCGGGTTCAGCGCGAGCAGCACCTGCGGCTGCTGGATGATCGGATGGATCGCCGCGGCCGCAAGCACCGCAAACCACACGCACATGATCGGGCCGAAAAAGGCGGCAACGCGCGCCGTGCCACGGGATTGCACGGCGAACAGACCGGCCAGGATCACGACGGTCAGCGGAACGATATAAGGCTCGAATGTCAGGGTGACGTCCTTCATGCCCTCGATCGCCGACAGCACCGAGAGCGCCGGCGTGATCACGGCATCACCGTAGAACAGGGCGCCAGAGATGATGCCGAGCAGGACGATGGTCGCCCCGCCGGTGCCAACCGCCCGCTGGGCCAGCGCCATCAGCGCCAGCGTGCCGCCCTCGCCGTTGTTGTCGGCGCGGAGCAGGATCACCACGTATTTGAGCGTCACCACGACGATGAGCGCCCAGAGGATCAGGGAAAGCACGCCGAGCACGGCCGCCGGCGTCGGCAAGCCCTCGGCGCCCGAGGCCGCCATCACCGCCTCGCGGAACGCGTAGAGCGGACTGGTGCCGATATCGCCATAGACGACGCCGATACTGCCGAGCGTCAGGGCGCCGAAACCGGCGGTGGTATGGGCCTCGCCATGCCCGTTGGCCGCCGCCGTCTCCGGGGCGGGAACTGCTACGTCACTGGTCATGGAAGAGCCCTATGGCCTCGACAATGCTTCACGGCACAACGGCGCAAAAGCGCGCGGCTTATAGTCCTGCGCTGCCGGCATAGCCTAGCCCGATTTCGGGCCCTAGCCATGCTAATTTTGCATGGATTCACCAGTTGCGTTCAAATAGTGACTTGGGTTCCGACTTCAACCACCCGCCCGGTGGGAATCTGGAAATAGTCGGTTGCATCGTTGGCCGACCGGCTCAGCGCGATGAATAGGTGATCCTGCCAGAGCGGCATGCCCGACTGCGCCGAGGCTTTCAGCGACCTTCGCGACACGAAGAACGAGGTCGACATGATGTCGAACTGCCAGCCCTGCTTGCGCGCGATCGCGAGCGCCTTGGGCACGTTCGGCTGCTCCATGAAGCCGAAGCGCAAGCGGACCTTGGAAAACTTGTCGCTGATCTTTTCCATCCTGAATCGCTCCGACAGATCGACCCGCGGCGTATGCGCGGTCTCGATGGTCAGGATCACGTTGTGCTCATGCAGCACCTTGTTGTGCTTGAGATTGTGCAGGAGCGCGGTCGGCACGAAAGCGGGATCGCTGGTCAGGAATACGGCGGTGCCCTTGACGATGTGCGGCGGCCGCTTCTCCAGGCTGCGGATCAGATCGTCCAGCGGCACCTCGATCCGTCGCGTCTTCTGCATCAGAATTCCAGAGCCCTTGCGCCAGGTCCAGATCGTCCCAGCCATTGCCGCGCCAAACAGCAGCGGCACCCAGGCGCCCTCGAGCAGCTTGAGTAGATTGGCGCTGAAGAAGCTCAAATCGACGACGACGAAGGGCATGATGACGGCCGCGGCCGCCGCCGCACGCCAATTCCACAACTTCCAGATCACGACGAAGCCCATGATGCCGTCGGCGACCATGGTGGTTGAGACCGCAATGCCGTAGGCCGAGGCCAGATTGCTGGGGGTGTGGAACAGCAGCACCAGCAGCATCACGCCGATCAGCAGCAGGCGGTTGACACGCGGCAGATAGATCTGGCCGGCATGGGATTCGGAGGTGTAACGCACCTCGAAACGCGGCAGGAGGCCGAGCTGCACGGCCTGATAGACCAGCGAATAGGCGCCGGTGATCACCGCTTGGCTCGCGATCACGGTTGCGGCCGTCGCAAGCCCGACCAACGGCAGCACCAGCTTCTCGGGCACCATGCGATAGAAGGAATGCTCGATCGCGCTGGGATCGGACAGCACCAGCGCCCCCTGCCCGAAATAGTTGATCAGGAGCGCGGGCAGCACGAAGAACATCCAGGCCGACTGGATCGGCTTGCGGCCGAAATGGCCGAGATCGGCGTACAGCGCCTCGCCCCCCGTCACCGCCAGGAACACGGCGCCGAGTGTCACGAGGCCGATCGTGCCGTGTGACAGCACGAACTGCACCGCGTAATAGGGATTGATCGCCGCCAGCACGGAGGGGTCATCGACGATATGGACGGCCCCCATCACGGCGATGGCCGTGAACCAGACCACCATCACCGGCCCGAATGCCGAGGCGACCAGTGCGGTCCCCTTGCTCTGGACCGCGAACAGCAGCACCAGAATGAGGACGGTGAGCGGCACGACATAGTGCTCGAGCGCGGGAGTTGCGAGCTTCAGGCCTTCGACCGCCGAGAGTACCGAGATCGCCGGCGTGATCATGGAATCGCCGATGAACATCGAGGCGCCGACCACGCCCAGCGCGAGCAGGAACCAGCTCCGCCGCCCGAGCGCGCGCTGGCCGAGCGCCATCAGCGAGAGCGTGCCGCCCTCCCCGTTATTGTCGGCGCGCAGCAACAGCAGGACATATTTCGCAGTGACGACGATCAGCAGTGCCCACAGGATCAGCGAGAGCACGCCGAGCACGATGACGCGTGAGACCGGCTCGCCATGGGCCGCGCCCCTGACCGCCTCGTGGAAAGCATAGAGCGGCGAGGTGCCGATATCGCCGAAGACGACGCCGATGCTCCCGAGCGTAAGGGCCCAAAAGCCTGATGTGACCGGTTGCACATCCTGAGTCTCGGTCGATGTGATGCTCGCCGTCATGAGGGTGGAAAACGCTTGGTCCCTGAATTTGATCCGGCGCCTTTTGACGCTTCCCGCGCGCCTGTCAATCGGCCTCCACCATAGCAGGCACCGGGACAGAAGCTGTGACGCCGCAGCAACGTTCATCGCCTGCGCGACGACATGCCTCAGGTAAGATGGTAACGCAAGGGGCCTATTTTCCGAGCATGATCTCGTCGGGAAAACCGGTGCCTACTTTGCGCAAACGAGGCCCTTCGGGTGCGGATCATGCTCACGGCTTCAGATTCGGCGGCAGCGGCGGATCTTCGCGCATCAGCGTGATGGTCACCCGCCGGTTGGCGGCGAGCGAGGGATCGTCCGGAAACAGCGGCTGGGTGTCCGCCTTGCCCGAGACGGCGAAAAAGTGCGACGGCGGCAGGCCCTCGCGTTCGAGGATCTGGCGCACGGCATTGGCGCGGTCGGCCGACAGATCGAAGGCGCCGTAGTCGCTGCGGGTCGGCACGAAGCCCGCCGCGGTGTGACCGGCGATGGAAACGCGGAGCGGCGTGGCCTTGAGTGGGATCGCGAGCTTCTCGACCAGGCGGCGGGTGCGGTCATAGGGCACCTTGGAGCCGTCGGCGAACATCGAGCGGCCATCCTGGTCGACGATCTCCAGGTTGAGGCCCTGCTTGGTCTCCTCGAACATGATGTGCTTGGACATCTCGGTCAGTTCCGGCATGTCCTGCAACGCCTGGCGCAACGAGGCCGCCGCCAGCGCGAAATTGCGGTCGACCTTGACCTTGGCCCCCGACGTGCGGTCGCGGTCCTCCTGATCCGGTGTCGGCGTGTTCGAGGCGTCCTCGGGCTGAATGTGATCGACATTCTTCAGCCGCGGACGCGTCGGCAGACCGTCAGACTCGACGATGCCGGCGTAGCGCGCTTCGCTCTGCACGCCGAAGGCGTCGCGCATGGACCCTGCAACGATCTTCAGCTTGTTGGCGTCTTGCGTGGAGAACGCGACGAGCATCACGAAGAAGCTCATCATGAGGCCCATGAGGTCGGCGAAAGTCACGAACCAGCCGTGACCGCCGCCATGCGCATCCCCGCGTTTCTTCTTCGCCATGACCTAAATCCTGGTGCGCACGATCAGGCCGGCACCGGTTCACCCTCGGCGTGGCGATGCTTCTCCGGCAGGTAGGCCAGCAGCATTTCGCGCACCAAGGTCGGGCTTTTGGAGTCGCGGATCATCAGGATGCCGTCGATGATCAGGGTGCGGTTGGTCTCTTCATCCAGCAGCTTGCCATGCAGCTTGTCGGCGATCGGCAGACAGAACAGGTTCGCAACCAGCGCACCGTAGAGCGTGGCGAGCAGCGCGGTCGCCATGAACGGGCCGAGCTTGGAGGGGTCGGTCATGTTGGCGAACATCTGCACCATGCCGATCAGGGTGCCGATCATGCCGAAGGCCGGGGCGCAGTCGCCGATGGCGCGGTAGATCTTGCTGCCCTCGTCGAGGTGCATCAGGAAGTTGTCGCGGTCGCGCTCGAGATTGTCGCGGATGAAGTCGAGGTCGTAGCCGTCGGCGACGTAGCGGATGCCCTTGGCGAGGAACGGCTCGTCGGTCTCAACCTTCTCGAGACCCACCGGGCCCTGCTTGCGGGCGATCTCGGCGATGCGGGCAAGCTCGTCGACGAGATCGTGCGCCGACAGCCGGCTCATGGTGAAGGCGAACTTGGCGCCGAGCGGAAGGCCGTGCAGCAGCGCTGAAAGCGGAAAGCGGATCATGGTCGCGGAAATCGAGCCGCCGAAGATGATGATCATCGCATGTTCGGAAATGAACATGTGCAGGTCGCCGCCCATGAGGATCATCGCGGTGATGACGATGATGCCCGCCGTGAGCCCAACGCCCGTCATGATATCCATGGGAGACTCCAACCGCGAACGCAACAACGGCCGTCCTGGCCGCTGGCGCGGCCCAACCCCGAACCGCATCGGAACCCTAGAGCGCCGCCCTTAAAGCCGCGTAAAGGTTAAGTCCGGACAGTGTTCTGCGCGCCGCTGCGATTGCCGTCCAGCGATGGGAAATTTCAACACTTCGCTAACCATGAGCCGGCGCGCCACGACGTCACGTCCGCTGCGGCCCTCCGCCACATCCGGGACGAAGGATGAATTGCTATCCTGAAGCGGGGCGGCATGCTCGATCGCGGGAGCCATCGCGATGTTGACGCTCTTCGGCCTTCTCACTGCGCTGCCCGCGGCGCTGGCGTTCCACCTGCTCGAGCCGGAGCTCGTCCTGCCGGCCTTCAGCATCCTGCTCTTTGTCGAAGCCGCCTTCGCGGTGATCGCAGCGCGATTGATCCACCTCCCGGACAATGCCGAAGACATCACGCTCTGGGACCTTGCCGGCGGCTTCACCTTGATCGGATGCGCCGCCGCTGTGTTCGGTGAGCCGGACCAGGCGGCTCTGTTCCTGGCGGAACAAGGCGCCCCACGGCCGGCGTCCCGGCCGTAGGTCGTTCAACCACGCGCTTAGTGGATTTCCGCCGAGCGCTTCAGCGCGGCCTTCAGCTTCTCCAGCGAGAAGTCGGGGCTGCGGGCGATCTCCAGGATCGGCGTCTCGCGGCGGCCGCAGAGTTCGGCAGCCTCCGGCAGCTTCGCGGCGACGTCGAGCGGGATCACGATGGCGCCGTGCCGGTCGGCGTGGATCAGATCATCGGACTTCACGGTCATGCCTGCAACGCGCACTTCGCCGCCAAAGCTTTCCGCATGCACCCAGGCATGCGACGGGCCGATCGAGCCGGCGAGCGCCTGGAAGCCCGGAGCCCATTGCGGGATGTCGCGGATCGAGCCGTCGGTGATCACGCCCAGGCAGCCGAGCGCCTTGTGCACGCTGCTCTGCACCTCGCCCCAGAACGCGCCATAGCCGACGTCGGGCCCGTCGATGTCCTGGATCACCGAGATGCGCGGGCCATGGCCGGTGCCGACATATTCGTAATATTCGATCCGACGCTTGGACTGCTCTTCAGCCGGGAGCGATGATTTCAGCACTGAACGGATCGTGACCGTGCGGGCATAGCCGACGATCGGCGGCAGGTCTGGGAACGGACAGACCAGTTGCTTGGTGGTGTAGCCGATCAGCCGGCGCTCGGGCGCCACGATCTCCATGGCATTGCAGATCGTCGGCGTGTCGTAGCGGCCCAGCGCCTCGAGGACGGAAGCAGGCAGCGGCCCGGTCGCGGTATCAGTCACGGCGTTCTCTCCCAGATTGGCGGCTGATTGACGCGATGCCGCCGGCACAGGCGATATAGCCGAGATCAGGCTTCGACCCAACTCAGGCGGGCCTCATGGCAGATATCCGCGCGGGGCCGCTCAGTGCAGCCGTCCGGGCCGTTCGTCGTCGTGCGGCCGCTCCGACAAATTCGCCAGCGTCGGCGCCGACGGCGGCGACGGAACTTCGGCTCCTGACGGCGCGGTGGCTTCCATCGCGCGCGCCTGGTCGCGATAGGATTTGTAGCCAAGCGGCAAAGCGAGGAGATACAGCACCGTGCCGATCGACAGCACATGCCAGGGATAGGCGATCAGGAGCGCGATGAAGACGATCACCCCGACGAAGGCCGGCAGCACCAGTTCGGGTGGGACGCGCATGCGCTTGGTCTTGCCGGAGAACACCGGCAGGCGCGACACCATCAGGAAGGCGATCAGCAGCGTATAGGCAGCCGTCACCGCTGCGGGCAGCCGGCCGAGCTCGAGGAAAGCAACGTAGATCGGCAGCAGCACCGTGATCGCGCCCGCGGGCGCCGGCACGCCGGTGAAGAAATTGGCGGCGAAGGCCGGCTTGTTCGGATCATCCATCGTGGCGTTGAAGCGCGCGAGTCGCAGGCCGCCGGAGATCGCGAACACCATGGCGGCGATCCAGCCGGCATTGCCGAGCTCGTGCAACTGCCAGAAATACAGCATCAGGCCGGGCGCGACGCCGAAATTGACGAAGTCGGCGAGGCTGTCGAGCTCGGCGCCGAACTTGGACTGACCCTTGATCATGCGCGCGATGCGGCCGTCGATGCCATCGAGCGCGGCTGCGAACACGATGGCATAGACGGCGAGCGACATCCGCCCCTCGATCGATAGTCGGATCGAGGTCAGGCCGGCGCAGATCGCCAGCAGCGTGATGACGTTGGGCACCAGCATCCGCACCGGAATCGGTCGGAACCGCCGGCGGCGGACATCGGGATCCTTGAAGTCGTAGGGCGTCATGGCTCGTCCTTATCTTAAGGCGAGATATAGCAAGCCGCGCCCCCCTCCGCCATTGCGGCGGAGGGTCCAAAGCACCGACTATTGGTTAATTGGCGCGATAGGCGCGGCTCGGGTCGTCGCCGGCGAGGTCGGCCAAAATGGTCTCTCCGGCGATTGCGGTCTGCCCTTCCGAGACCAGCGCCTTGGTGCCGACAGGCAGGTACACATCGAGCCGCGAGCCGAAGCGGATCAGGCCGAAGCGCTCACCGGCGCCGATCGCCTGCCCCTCCTTGACGAAGCAGACGATGCGCTTGGCGACGAGGCCTGCGATCTGGACCACGCCGATCCGTGCATTGGGCGTCGTGATCACCAGCGAGTTGCGCTCATTGTCTTCGCTCGCCTTGTCGAGCTCGGCGTTGATGAACAGGCCGGGCCGGTAGGCAATGCGATCCACCCTGCCCGCGATCGGGCTGCGGTTCACGTGACAGTTGAACACGCTCATGAACACCGAGATGCGCGGCAATGGCCGGTCACCGAGGCCGAGCTCGGCCGGCGGCAGCGCCATGGTGATCATCGAGACGCGGCCGTCGGCCGGCGACACCACCAGCCCCTCGCGCACCGGTGTCACGCGGACGGGGTCGCGGAAGAACAGCGCGCACCACACCGTCAGGATCGTGCCGATCCATCCCAGAGGCGACCACAGCCAGAACAGGATCAGGCTTGCCAGTGCAAAGCCGCCGATGAAGGGATAGCCCTCCTTGTGGATCGGCGGAATCTGACGCTGGATCGAATCGAGAATGGACATCGCTATCTGCCGCTTGGGGTTAATGGCGCGGGTCGTCGCGCGGGCTTGTTTAGGCCAGAGTTGGGATCGGAGACAAGCTCACTCCGCCGCGGCGGGCGTCGTCAGGGTGTCATCGACCGGCGGCGGCTCCCGGTTGGGCGCCGTGCTGGTGTCGGCCATCTTGGCCAGTTTCTCGCGCGCCGCCTCGGCTTCGCGCTGCCTGTTCCACATGCTGGCATAGAGGCCGCCCTGCGCGAGCAGTTTCGCGTGGGTGCCGCGTTCGGCGATGCGGCCCTGGTCCAGCACGATGATCTCGTCGGCGCCGACGATGGTCGAAAGCCGGTGCGCAATCACCAGCGAGGTGCGGTTCTTCGCCACGCGATCGAGCGCGCCCTGGATCTCGTGCTCGGTATGGGTGTCGAGCGCCGACGTCGCCTCGTCCAGCACCAGGATCGGCGGTGCCTTCAGCACGGTGCGCGCGATCGCGACGCGCTGCTTCTCGCCCCCGGACAGCTTCAGGCCGCGCTCGCCGACCTGGGTCTCGTAGCCCTTCGGCGCCATGCGAATGAAATGGTCGATCTGCGCCAGCCGCGCCGCCTCCTCGACCTCGGCATCGCTGGCGTCCCAGCGGCCGTAGCGGATGTTGTAGCGGATGGTGTCGTTGAACAGCACGGTATCTTGCGGCACCATGCCAATCGACGCGCGCAAGCTGGCCTGCATAACGTTGCGGATATCTTGGCCGTCGATCAAGATCTTGCCGCCGGAGACGTCATACAGGCGGAACAGCAGCCGCGAGATGGTCGACTTGCCTGCGCCCGACGGACCGACGATCGCGATGGTCTTGCCGGCCGGCACCTCGAAGCTGATGCCTTTCAGGATCGGCCGCGTCGGCTCGTAGGCAAAGCGCACGTCCTCGAAGCGCACCGTGCCGGCGGAGATGACCAGCGGCTTCGCGTCCGGCGCATCCTTGATCTCCGCCTCTCTGCCCAGCACGTTGAACATCTTCTCGATGTCGATGATCGCCTGCTTGATCTCGCGATAGACCATGCCCATGAAATTCAACGGCTGGTACAGCTGGATCATCATGGCGTTGATCAGCACGAAATCGCCCACGGTGTTGGTGCCGTTGCGTACGCCGATCGCGCACATCAGCATGGTCGCGGTCAGACCCAGGGTGAAGATCACGGCCTGCCCGGTGTTGAGCACCGCGAGCGAGGTGTAGGTGCGGATGCTCGCCTCCTCGTAACGCTCCACCGATTTGTCGTAGCGCTGCGCCTCGCGCGCCTCGGCGCCGAAATACTTCACGGTCTCGTAGTTGAGCAGCGAGTCGATCGCCTTGGTGTTCGCCTCGGTGTCGGAATCGTTCATCTTGCGGCGGATGCCGATCCGCCACTCGGTCGCGATGTAGGTGTAGTACATGTAGAGCGCGACCGTGATCAGGGTGGCGACCACGTAACGCCAGTCGAATTGCCAGAGCAGCACCGCGAGCAGCAGCGAGACCTCGACAATGGTCGGGATCAGCTGCAGGATCACCATGCGCACGATGACCTCGATGCCTTCGCGGCCGCGCTCGAGCACGCGCGTCAGGCCACCGGTCTTGCGCTCCAGGTGAAAACGCAGCGACAGCTCGTGCATGTGGATGAAGGTGATGGTGGCGAGCTTGCGCACCGCATGCATGGCGACGCGGGCGAAGATGCCGTCGCGCCATTGCGTCAGCACGGCCATCAGGATGCGCATCGCGCCGTAACTCGCGGTCAGCAACAGCGGCGAGGCGACCACCCAGAGATGCCAGTTGTCGGCCTGTACCGGCGCGGTGTTGGCGCCGGTCAGCGCATCCGTCGCCCATTTGAAGCTGAACGGCACCGCGAGCGTGATCAGCTTGGCGGCGAGCAGCAGCACCAGCGACCAGACCACCCGCATCTTTAGGTCGAAACGATCGCCCGGCCAGATATAGGGCCACAGATGCGCCAGCGTGCCGATCAGCGTGGCCCCGGCCTGCGGTCCTGTGGCGCGAGGGTCAGGAACGTCGGCGCCGTCGAACGATTGAGGTTGGTCCATCAAGAAGCCTGAAAGCCCGCCGGATGCGGGCGCAACTGCGATTAACGATTTTCGTCCGTCATATAGAGCCTTCCCGATGCCCGCGCACCCCGCCAGATGGCGAATCTTTGATTGTTCATCGTCGTTTACCGGTAGATTTCCGGGAGTATCGAATCACCGATTGGGCTTGACGCCTCCTCGCTGCAATGCATCATGGCAACAATGAGCACGATCCAAACTGTCTGTGTCTATTGCGGCTCCGGCCCAGGAACCAATCCCCGCTTCACCGAAGGCGCCAAGGCGTTCGGCAGGGCGCTCGCCGAAAACAACATCCGCTTGGTCTATGGCGGCGGCTCGCTCGGTCTGATGGGCGCGGTCGCGACCTCCGTGCTCGACCATGGCGGCACCGTCACGGGCATCATCCCGGACTTCCTGCGGCTGCGCGAGAATGCGCTGACGCGCGTGCAGGAGATGATCGTCACGCCCGATATGCACGAGCGCAAGCGCCTGATGTTCGAACGCTCCGACGCCTTCGTGGCCCTGCCGGGCGGCGTCGGTACGCTGGAGGAGCTGGTCGAGCAGATGACCTGGAAGCAGCTCGGCCGTCATGCCAAGCCGGTGCTGCTCGCCAACATCGACAATTTCTGGGAGCCGCTGTTCTCGCTGCTGTCGCACATGCGCCAGACCGAGTTCATCCGCGCTGGCCTTTCAATCGACATCCTCAAGGCCGACCGCGTCGAGGAGATCCTGCCGAAGCTGAAAGCGGCCGCGGCACAGGTGGCCGAATCGGAAAAGCAGCTCGCCCCGGAAATGGCGCGCAAGCTGTAACGCGCTACTCTGCCGGAAACGTCACCGCCTCGATCCGGTTACCGTCGGGGTCGAAGACGAAGGCTGCGTAGTAGCGCACGCGGTCGTGCGGGCGAATGCCGGGCGCGCCATCGGAGGCGCCGCCAGCGGATAGTGCGGCGGCGTGGAACGCATCGACTTCAGCCGTGGTTTTCGCCCGCAGGCAGATGTGCACACCGCTCTCCGCGGCTACGGGCGGCATGCCCTCGCGCAAGTTGATCCAGAACTCCGGATAGGCCTTGCCGAAGCCGACCGTCCGCGGCCGCGTGACGAGGCGCGTGAGGCCGAGGGTGCCGAGCGTCGCCTCGTAGAATTTGGCGGCGCGCTCGAGATCGCTGACGCCGACGGAGATGTGGTCGATCATTGTGCCGTGCTCCCTCCCCTCCTCATTGCAGAGTGCGTCCGCGGAGACAGTCTGGATGCTTCGTCGCTTCGCTCCTCGCAATGATGGCGCTTGCAGCGCCGCCGTCCCTCACGCCGGCGCGCCCGATTTCACGAGCTTGTAGATCACCGAATCCATCAGCGCCTGGAACGAGGCGTCGATGATGTTGGGGGAGACGCCGACCGTGGTCCAGCTGTCGCCGTTCTCGTCCTCGCTCTCGATCAGGACGCGCGTGACCGCGCCGGTGCCGCCATTGAGGATACGCACGCGATAATCGATCAGCTTCAAGCCCTCGATGTACTTCTGGTACTTGCCGAGATCTTTCCGCAAGGCGACGTCGAGCGCGTTCACGGGGCCGTTGCCCTCGGCCGCCGAGATCAGATGCTCGCCCGCGACGTCGACCTTGACTACCGCGAGCGCCACGGTGACGCGCTCGCCGAGCGCGTTATAGCGCTGCTCGACATTGACGTCGAACTGCTCGACTTCGAAGTAATGCGGCACCTTGCCGAGCGTGCGACGCGCCAGGAGCTCGAACGAAGCGTTGGCTGATTCATAGGCGTAGCCGGCCGCCTCGCGCTCCTTCAATTCCTCGACGAGGCGCGTCAGCTTGGGATCGCTCTTGTCGTAGGCAATGCCGGCGCGGTCGAGCTCGGCAATGACATTGGAGCGGCCGGCCTGGTCGGACACCAGCACCTTGCGGTGATTGCCGACCAGTTCCGGCAGCACATGCTCATAGGTCTGCGGATCCTTCAGCACGGCGGAAGCATGGATGCCGGTTTTGGTGACGAAGGCGCTCTCGCCGACATAGGCCGCATGCCGGTTCGGCACGCGGTTGAGCATGTCGTCGAGCGTGCGCGACACCTTGACGAGCGTCGCCAGCTTCTCCGCCGTGACGCCGATCTCGAACGCGTCGGCAAAACCTTTCTTCAGCTTCAGCGTCGGGATCAGCGAGCAGAGATTGGCATTGCCGCAGCGCTCGCCGAGACCGTTCAGCGTACCCTGGATCTGCCGCGCTCCGGCGCGCACCGCGGCGAGCGAATTGGCCACCGCCTGCTCGGTGTCGTTATGGGCGTGGATGCCGACATGATCGCCGGGAACGTGCTTGGTCACCTCGGTGACGATGGCCTCGACCTCATCAGGCATGGTGCCG
Organism: Bradyrhizobium sp. STM 3561; assembly: GCF_045571455.1. Lineage (NCBI taxonomy): Bacteria > Pseudomonadati > Pseudomonadota > Alphaproteobacteria > Hyphomicrobiales > Nitrobacteraceae > Bradyrhizobium > Bradyrhizobium sp. STM 3561. The sequence goes on along the minus strand of NZ_CP120695.1, from coordinate 2,099,271 downwards.
CCATTGGTATCGCACAGCACCACCCAGCGCGCCCCGGCCTCATAGGCCGCCTTGGCGCAAGCCAGCGCAAAGCTCGGGTCCTCCTTGTAGCCGTCGAAGAAATGCTCGCAGTCGAGCATGACCTCGCGGCCGGCTGCCTTTGCCGCGGCGACGCTGTCCCGGATCGAAGCGAGGTTCTCCTCCTTGGTCGTCTCCAGCGCAACGCGCACCTGATAGGCTGACGACTTCGCCACGAAGCAGATCGCATCCGCTTTCGCTTCCAACAGGCCCGCGACGCCCGGATCGTTCGAGACCGAGCGCCCAGCCCGCCGCGTCATGCCGAAGGCGGTGAAGCGCGCATGATTGAGCTTCGGCTTGGAGCCAAAGAACTCCGTGTCGAGCGGGTTGGCGCCGGGATAGCCGCCTTCGATATAGTCGATGCCGAGATCATCGAGCATCGCCGCGATGACCTGCTTGTCGGCCAGCGTGAAATCGACGCCGTTGGTCTGCGCCCCATCGCGCAGCGTGGTGTCGAACAGATAAAGACGCTGCTTGCTCATTGCCCCGCTCCGAGCGTCTTCTTCATGGTGGTGTTGGCGAGCCACTCGTCGCCCATGGTGACGCTGTTGCGCTGCTGGGCGGTGTAGCCGCGTTTGGCGAAGAAGCCTTGCGCGTTGTCGCTGGCATCGACCGACAGGCTCGTCGCTCCGCGGCCGCCGGCGAGCTTCTCCAGCGCGTCGATCAGCATGGTCGCGATGCCCTGCCCGGCCACGGCCGGATGGACATAGAGCATGCGGATGTGATCGTTGCCGCGCAGCGAGGCGAAGCCGACGGGCGAACCCTCGAGCGTTGCGATCAGCGTGAGATCGGCGGCGAGCCGCTTGCCGAACTCCTCGTCCTCCGCCGCAGCCATCCAGGCTTCCTGCTGCGCCTCGCTGTAGTCGTCGCCGGTCAGCTCCTCGATGCTGGCGGTGAAGATCGCGGCGAGGATCGGCACATCGGCCGGCAGGAAAGGCCTGAGTGCGGGCTTTGGCAAAGTCTGTCCCATCGTCCTCACCACATCCCATAGAGCTTGAGCACGATCGCCACCGCGCCGGCGAGCAGCGCGATCTTCAGCGCGATGTAATAGAGCCAATGCCGCGGAAACGGCGTGTCGGGCCGCTTCATCGCGCGATCTCCCAGGTCGTGCCTTCCTTGGAGTCCTTGATCGCAACGCCCATCGTAGCGAGCAGATCGCGGATGCGGTCGGACTCCTTGAAATCCTTGCGGCCACGGGCGGCCGTCCGCTCGGCGATCAGACGCTCGACTTCCTTGGCATCGACGCCGCTCGCCTGCTGCTTGCGCCTTTCCCACTGCGCCGCGCTCTCGGCCAGGAATCCGAGCAGCCGCAACGAGCCCGCAAGACCCGCGATATCGTTGCCGCGCAGGCCGTGCAGCGCCGCGATCGCCTGCGGCGTATTGAGGTCATCGAGCAGCGGTTCGACCACCGACGCATCCGGCTCGCCCGGCACGGCGTCGGCCGCGATGCGGTACCAGTCGTCGAGCGTCTTGGCGCTCTCCTCGAGCGACTTCATGGTCCAGTCGATTGGAGAGCGGTAATGCGTCTTCAGCATGTTGAGGCGCAGCACCTCACCCGGCCAGTCCTTGAGCAGTTCGTGGATCGTGATGAAGTTGCCGAGCGACTTCGACATCTTCTCGCTCTCGACCTGCAGGAAGCCATTGTGCATCCAATAGTTCGCCATGCGCTGCTGGTGGAAGGCGCAGCAGGTCTGAGCGACCTCGTTCTCGTGGTGCGGAAACACGAGATCGATGCCGCCACCATGGATGTCAAAGTGCTCGCCGAGATGCTTCCAGGCCATGGCCGAGCACTCGATGTGCCAGCCAGGACGACCGTGCGCGGCGATACCGGCCGGCGAGGGCCATGACGGCTCGCCCGGCTTGGACGGCTTCCACAGCACGAAGTCGGTATTGCCCTTCTTGTATGGCGCGACATCGACGCGGGCGCCCGCGACCATCTCGTCCAGTGAGCGGTTGGACAGCGCGCCGTAGCGCGGCAGGCCGGCATTGGCCGCGTTCATGGCCTGCGGCGAGAACAGCACATGGTCCTCGGCGACATAGGCAAAGCCGCCGGCGATCAGCTTTTCGATGATCTCGCGCATCTCGCCGATATGCTCGGTCGCGCGCGGCTCCACGGTCGGCCGAAGCGCGCCGAGCGCATCGACGTCGGCGTGAAACTGCTTGCCGGTCTGCTCGGTGACCTTGCGGATGGCCTCGTTCAGCGGCAGGCCCGGGAAATCGCGCGCGGCGCGGTCGTTGATCTTGTCGTCGACGTCGGTGATGTTACGGACATATTTGACGTTCGCTTCGCCATAGAGATGGCGCAGCAGCCGAAACAGCACGTCGAACACGATCACCGGCCGCGCATTGCCGATATGGGCGAAGTCGTAGACGGTCGGTCCGCAGACATACATGCGGACGTTCTTCGGATCGAGCGGTACAAAGGTCCGCTTTTCCCTCGTCAGCGTATCGTGAAGGCGCAATTCCATATGGATACCCGTCGGCTGTTGGCCGGGCGTCCAAGGCTCTCAATGTGTTTGAGAAAAGACGGCTCCAGCCAGCGAATCGCTAGCTCGTAATCTCGCGGCAAATGGCGCAAATGGCGAGGAGACCGTTCATGCGGTCACATATGGGCCACCACGGGCCCCGGCGTCAAGAGCCGCGGAAATGCCGTTTTTTCTCCGCAAAGCGCGCGGCCCGCCCTGATGGTTCATGATCCCCTAACCATTTGAGGCCATTCTGGAACCAGCGGTTCCTCCATTTTTAGCCTCGGTATTTTCATGCGATCCCTGCTCGCGCTCGTTTTCAGCGCCGCGATCCTTGCAGCACCCCGCGCTTGCGCCGAGACCCGCGTTTTCATCATTGCCAATCAGGCGGATGGCTACGGCGTCGACCAGTGCCTGGCCAAAGGCGACAAATGCGGTGCATCCGCTGCGCGCACCTACTGTCAGTCACGAGATTTTGCGATAGCCTCGGCCTATCGCCGGGTCGATCCCGACGAAATTACCGGCTCCGTCCCCAAAACTGGCGCAAACTGCTCCCATGGCCGTTGCGACGAATATGTCGCAATCACCTGCCAGCGCTGAATTCCCTCGGAGCTGGCGGACCTTAGGACCGGTCTTTGTCCCTGAAACGACGTGACGATGCCGCAGGAAGCGGCTATTGGGAGGGCGCGCTTCGGCCCCCCAGATCACGCTGGGCCGTGACCTCGCTAGAATGGCGGATATGCCTGAATTTTTGTCTCTCTCCCGTGCCCGCTCCCTCCTTGCCTGCACCGTGCTCCTGAGCACCGTCATGCTCGCCAATGGCGCTTTGGCGCAGGCTGGCCCGCCTGGCCCGCCGCCTCAGCCGGGCCAGAACGGGCTCGGACCGAACCCGATGTGCGCGCGGCTGGAAGGCCAGCTCGCCGCGCTCGATCGTGGCGGCGGCGGTGGTGACCCCGCGCGCGAAGAGCAGATCCGCCGCTATCAGGATTCCCAGGCCAAGCAGCAGGCCGAGCTGGATCGCGTCACCATGCAGGCCAAGCGCATGGGCTGCGACTCCTCCGGCTTCTTTTCGCTGTTCAACGGCCAGTCGGCGCAGTGTGGCCCGGTGAACACCCAGATCCAGCAAATGCGCGCCAATCTGGACCAGATCACCGGCAATCTCGAACGGCTGCGCGGCGGCGGCCCCGGCGGCTTCAGCCCGGAGCGCGACAACCAGCGCCGTTCGGTCCTGTTGGCGCTGGCGCAGAACAATTGCGGCCCGCAATATGCCAATGCCGCGCAGTCGCAAGGCGGCGGCAACTTCCTGAGCAATTTGTTCGGCGGCGGCAACAACCCGAACAATCCGCAAGCCGTGCCGCCCTCCGATCTCGGCCCGCAATCCGGCACCTTCCGCACGGTGTGCGTGCGCACCTGCGACGGTGCCTATTTCCCGATCTCGTTTGCGACCGTGCCGGCGCGCTTTCCCGACGATGAGAAGACCTGCAAGGCGCTGTGCCCGGCGGCCGAAGCCGTGCTCTACACTCATCGCAATCCCGGCGAGGACATGAACTCGGCGGTCTCGATCGGCGGCCAGCCCTACACGGCGCTGCCGACCGCGTTCAAATTCCGCAGCGAGTTCAACCCGTCCTGCTCCTGCAAGGCAGCGGGCCAAACCTGGGCGGATGCGCTGAAATCAGCCGACGACAAGGCCGCAGCCGAGCAGCAGGGCGATATCATCGTCACCGAGGAGAGCGCCAGGAAGATGCAGCAACAGCGGCTCAACAAGGGCACGCCTGCCAATGCCAAGAAGGGCGCGGCTCCCGCGCCAACCACGGCGACTGCACCTGCAACGCCGCCGGCGGAGACGGCCCCCGCTGTCAACTCCGAGAACAAGCCGATCCGGTCGGTCGGTCCAACCTTCTTGCCGCAGCAGCAGAAGTAGGCAGCCCTGCTTTTACTGTCATGCCCCGCGAAGGCGGGGCATCCAGTACTCCGTGCACACAAGCAGTGCCGCAGGGTACTGCATCATCTGTTTCGCGGATGATGCAGCAATCCACAATCGCACGTCTTACTCGCAACTGTTATCCCTCAAGCGCGCGCTACTACTCGCCCTCGCGGCTCCACGGGAAGAGATTGGCCGGAAAGTCTGCTGCGTAGCGCCTGCCCCTCGCGGGCGGCGGCGGTGCGTCCGGTGGATTCGGATTGGGTTCGACCATCCGCCGATAGAGATGCCAGGTGGCATGACCGAGCACCGGAAGAACGACGGCGAGACCAACGAAGAGCGGCAGCGAGCCGATCACGAGCAGCGCCGCCACGATGAGGCCCCATCCGGCCATCGCAACCGGATTCGCCGCCACCGCTCGCAGCGAGGTGCGGATCGCGTCGATCGCGGTCGCATGCCGGTCGAGCATCAATGGAAATGACACGACGCTGACGCACAATGCCACAACCGCAAACAGGAAGCCGACACCGCAACCGATGATGATGAGCGACCAACCTTCCGGCGTCGTCAGCACGCGCGTTGCGAAGTCGGGGATGCTTGCGGCCGCCGCATGACCGAAGATTGAGACATAGATCGCGTTCGCGACGCCGATCCAGGCCCCGAACAGGACCAGCAGGAGCACGCCGAGTTCGATCATGGCGCCGAACGACGGTGCGCGCAGCACCTTGATCGCATCCCACGCTTCGACCTCCTCGCCGCGCTCACGACGGCGGCTGAGTTCGTAGAGACCGATCGCAGCAAAAGGACCGATCAAGGCAAAGCCGGCGGCCAGCGGAAACAGTAGCGGCAGCACCGAATAGCCGAGCACCATCCTGAACAGGACGAGACCGAGAACGGGATAAATCAGGCACACGACGATCGCGTGACTCGGCATCGCCTGGAAATCCTCCCAGCCCAGGCGCAGGGCCTCGGTCAGGTCGGACAAGCTGATCTTGCGAATGGGATACGAGGCTGCTTCACCGAATACGTGCCGCCTGACGATGTGGTGGGAGTAGAGAGTGGCCATGGACGGACCTCCCGTGCTGAAGATCGCGGTTTTCGACAACACGCGCTTTCCAGCCACGCGTGTCCGCCGGACGAGCAGGAAACGCGATGGGTCAGGTACGGCAACCCAGGTTCAGCGAACGAGCCTGGCCGGACGGAACCCGTCGCGACCTTACCTCCCAAGCTTAGCGCGCGCGGGGCATGGCTGCACTCACGGTTGGGTGAATTGTGCACCAGCACCGACTTGTGCGTTGCACCACCCAGACGCGACATGCGCACCTCATGCTTTGTCGGTTTGCCCAGCCTGGCTATCGCACCACTTTGGGGCACCCACACTGCTCTATTGACGCCGGATCAGGCTGGGATCATTTTAGACGCAGACGCCCTTAGAGTTGATGGTCGCGAGCGTTCTCTTGAATTTCGCGACCAGTGGAATGGGCGAAGCAAGAGGCCGGCGATGGCATAGATGCCAACCAGAAAGGCCAGCCATCGCGACAGACATGAGCTCCGCCCTGGATTCGTATCCGTAGCCTTCGATGGCAAGGATGGATCAGGATGGCTGTCGCACTGATACTGCTTCTGGTCGCGATCGGCTCGGTGCTGTTTCATATCTACAGCCCGTGGTGGTGGACGCCGATCGCAACCAACTGGGCCTATATCGACCACACCATCAACATCACGTTCTGGATCACGGGCTTCGTTTTCGTCGCGGTGATCGCCTTCATGGCTTACTGCGTCTTCCGCTTTCACCACAAGGAGGGAAGACGGGCCGACTACAATCCGGAAAACAAAAGGCTCGAATGGTGGCTGAGCGTCGGGACCGGCGTCGGCGTCGCAGCCATGCTCGCGCCTGGCCTCGTGGTCTGGCACCAGTTCGTGACGGTGCCTGCGGATGCCACCGAGGTCGAGGTCATGGGCCAGCAATGGCAGTGGAGCTTCCGCCTTCCGGGCAAGGATGGGCAGCTGGGCACAACCGATGTCCGCAACATCGCTTCCGACAATCCGATGGGTCTCAATCGTGACGACCAACACGCGCAGGACGACGTCGTCATCGAGAACGGCGACCTGCACCTTCAAGTAGGCAAGCCGGTCAAGGTTCTCCTCCGCTCGGTTGATGTCCTGCACGATTTCTACGTGCCCGAATTCCGGGCCAAGATGGACATGGTTCCGGGCATGGTGACCTACTTCTGGATAACGCCGATCCGAACCGGAACGTTCGATGTTCTCTGTGCGGAGCTTTGCGGCGCAGCTCACTATCAGATGCGCGCCAAGGTCATCGTCGACGAAGAGCGTGAATATCACGCCTGGCTGGAGCAACAAAAGACGTTCGCAGAATTATCGCCGGCAAAAGCCGTCGTGAAGGCGACGTATCAACCCGGCGGCAAGTAGCAAGCTGCCGCCGCGAAGATGGATCGGGTGCAATGAGGCCGGGCCTCATCCCCGATGGAAACGACCGAGGAGGTTTTTATGGTCGATATTCCATATGAAGGGATCCGAGGCATCCCGCCTGCCGAAGTACCCGATGTCGAGCTCTATCATCCGCGGAGCTGGTGGACACGGTATGTCTTCTCGCAGGACGCCAAGGTAATCGCCGTCCAGTATTCGCTGACCGCGACCGCCATCGGGCTCGTGGCCTTGGTGCTGTCGTGGCTGATGCGGTTGCAACTGGGATTCCCCGGCACCTTCTCTTTCATCGATGCCAATCAGTACCTCCAGTTCATCACCATGCACGGGATGATCATGGTGATCTATCTGCTCACCGCGTTGTTCCTGGGCGGATTCGGCAACTACCTGATCCCGCTGATGGTCGGCGCCCGGGACATGGTCTTTCCGTATGTGAACATGCTGAGCTATTGGGTCTACCTGCTCGCAGTCCTGGTGCTGGCCTCGACATTCTTCGTGCCCGGCGGCCCCACCGGCGCCGGCTGGACGCTCTACCCGCCGCAAGCAATCCTGTCCGGAACGCCAGGGCAGGATTGGGGCATCATTCTCATGATGTCGTCCCTGATCCTGTTCATCATCGGCTTCACGATGGGCGGGCTGAACTATGTGGTGACGGTGCTGCAGGCGCGCACACGCGGCATGACGTTGATGCGCCTGCCCCTGACGGTCTGGGGCATTTTCACGGCGACCGTCATGGCGCTCTTGGCATTCCCTGCACTGTTCGTTGCCTCGGTCATGCTGCTGCTCGACCGTCTTTTGGGCACCAGCTTCTTCATGCCTTCGCTCGTCGAGATGGGCACGCTGTCGAAATATGGCGGCGGCAGCCCGCTGCTCTTCCAGCACCTGTTCTGGTTCTTTGGCCATCCCGAAGTCTACATCGTCGCCCTGCCCGCGTTCGGCATCGTCTCCGATCTGATCAGCACGCATGCGCGCAAGAACATCTTTGGTTACCGCATGATGGTCTGGGCGATCGTGGCCATCGGCGCGCTGAGCTTCATCGTATGGGCGCACCACATGTATGTGAGCGGCATGTTCCCGCAATTCGGGTACTTTTTCGCCACCACGACGCTCATCATCGCGATCCCCACCGCCATCAAGGTCTACAACTGGGTGCTGACGCTTTGGCGCGGCGACATTCACCTCACGGTGCCGATGCTGTTCGCGCTCGGCTTCATCATCACCTTCGTGAACGGCGGGCTCACCGGCCTCTTCCTCGGCAACGTCGTCGTCGACGTACCGCTCTCGGATACCATGTTCGTGGTCGCGCATTTCCACATGGTGATGGGCGTGGCACCGATCATGGTCGTGCTCGGCGCGATCTATCATTGGTACCCCAAGGTCACGGGACGGATGTTGAACGAGACCCTGGGCAAGTTTCACTTCTGGGTCACCTTCTTGGGTGCCTACCTGATCTTCTTCCCCATGCACTATCTCGGACTGCTCGGCGTTCCGCGCCGGTATTTCGAACTCGGGGATGCGACGTTCATCCCGTCTTCGGCCCATTCGCTGAACGCGTTCATCTCGGTGGTGGCCTTGACCGTCGGCTTCAGCCAGATGGTGTTCCTGTTCAACCTTGCTTGGAGCTTGTTCAAAGGTGAGCCCTCAGGCGGCAACCCGTGGCGGGCGACGACGCTGGAGTGGCAGACGCCGGAGACGCCCCCGGGGCACGGCAACTGGGGCAAGGAGCTTCCGGTCGTGTACCGCTGGGCCTATGACTACAGCGTGCCAGGCGCCGCCGAGGACTTCATTCCGCAGAACCAGCCGCCGCGCGCGACGCAGCTCGTTCAGGGAGGCGCTTCGTGAGCGCCATCATCCTGTTCCTGGCAGTGCTTGCGGTAATCGCCGGATGGTGGCTGTCGCAGCAGCGGCTGACGGCCAAGCCCTGGCTGGAGGAAGGCCCGGTCGGTGACTTCCCCGGCGGCGATGCCATGGCCTGGCCGGCAGCGAAGGTGGGACTTGGCGTGTTTCTCGCTGTCGCGAGCGCGTTATTCGTCCTCTTCATCAGCGCCTACTCGATGCGCATGAGCGTGGCGGACTGGCGGCCGCTGCCGGTACCGCGGCTGCTGTGGGTCAATACGGGTGTCCTGGTCATGAGCAGTGTCGCGCTGCAATGGTCCTACGTGGCCGCGCGACGATACGATGCGGAAGGCGTCATGATCGGTCTGCTCGCGGGCGGAGCATCCGCCGTGATTTTCCTCGCCGGACAGCTCCTGGCCTGGCAACGGCTCGGGGCCGCCGGATATTTGGTGGCGTCCAACCCGGCGAACTCCTTCTTCTACCTGTTGACCGCAGTGCACGGGCTGCATCTGACGGGCGGTCTGGTGGCCTTGGGCCGAACCTCGGCCAAGATGTGGCGCGGCGCCGAGATCGCCGAGATGCGCTTGAGCGTGGAGCTGTGCGCCATCTACTGGCACTTCCTGCTGCTGGTCTGGCTCGTCCTGCTCGGTCTTCTCACGGGCTGGACCGACGATTTCGTCAACATCTGCCGCCAATTGCTGAGCTAGGGAGGCGAGACCAGATGGCTGAGACCCTGCTGACAGATCCGGGCCAATCGCCTGCGCGGCTTGAAGGCTGGCGCGGCATCGCCGCCGACTGGGCGTCCGATCAGCGCGCCTTCAAGAACGTGTCCTGGGGCAAGGCCATGATGTGGATCTTCCTCCTCAGCGACACCTTCATCTTCAGTTGCTTCCTGCTCTCCTACATGACGGCGCGCATGTCGACGACCGTGCCGTGGCCGAATCCCAGCGAAGTCTTCGCTCTCAACATCGCCGGCAAGCACATTCCGCTGATCCTGATCGCCATCATGACGTTCATCCTGATCAGCAGCAGCGGCACCATGGCGATGGCCGTCAATTTCGGCTACCGCCGCGATCGCGTGAGAACCGCAATCCTGATGCTGGTCACTGCAGCCTTCGGCGCAACCTTCGTCGGAATGCAGGCCTTCGAATGGACCAAGCTGATCATGGAGGGCGTCCGGCCCTGGGGCAATCCATGGGGTGCCCCGCAATTTGGCGCGAGCTTCTTCATGATCACCGGCTTCCACGGCACCCATGTGACGATCGGCGTGATCTTCCTGATCGCCATTGCGCGGAAGGTCTTTCGCGGCGACTTCGACGTCGAAAGGCGCGGCTTCTTCACGAGCCGCAAGGGGTATTACGAGATCGTCGAGATCACGGGCCTGTACTGGCACTTCGTCGATCTCGTGTGGGTGTTCATCTTTGCATTCTTCTATCTTTGGTGAGGTCGGCGCATGACAAACGCGGCGGTACACATGGAAGGACAGCTCCACGCTCCGGCGCATGGCGCAGTCGCAACGGCAGCCGTTCACGCCAAGGGTCAACAGCACCCGATCAAGCTCTACCTCGTGGTCTGGGGCTGGCTGTTCGTCCTCAGCACGTGCTCCTACCTCGTCGACTACTTTGGCCTGCACGGCTATCTGAGGTGGTCGCTGATCCTGTTGTTCATGGTGTTGAAGGCCGGCCTGATCGTCGCCGTCTTCATGCACATGGCCTGGGAGCGGCTGGCCTTGGCCTATGCCATCCTGTTGCCGCCGATCGCGGTATTGGTATTTGTGTCGATCATGGTGCTCGAATCCGAATACACGCACTTCCTGAGGGTGCTGTTTTTCGCAGCCCCGTCATAGGGCCCACCGTCGCTCAAGCTGGAGTTCAGCCCTCGAAGGCGTCGATCGACGCCTTGCTGCCGCGCGAGACCAGCGTCTCGTCCGGCGCCGGCAGCGGCTCGCCCTTGTCGCGGAAGCGGTTGGTGATGGGATAGCGCCGGTCGCGACCAAAGTTCCTCGCCGTCACCTTCACCCCGGGCGCGGCCTGGCGGCGCTTGTATTCGGCAACGTTGAGGAGATGGTCGATGCGGGTGACCGTCTCGCGGTCGAACCCGGCGGCGATGATCTGGTCGAGCGGCTCCTCGCGTTCGACCAGGCGTTCGAGGATCGCATCGAGGACCTCGTAAGGGGGCAATGAATCCTGATCGGTCTGGTTCTCGCGCAGCTCCGCGGTCGGCAGACGCGTGATGATGTCTGGGGGGATGACCTCGCCGGCAGGACCGAGCGCGCCATCCGGCTTCCAGAGGTTACGCAGCGCCGCCAGCCGAAACACCTGCGTCTTGTAGATGTCCTTGATGGGGTTGAAGCCGCCATTCATGTCGCCATAGAGCGTGGAGTAGCCGACCGACATCTCCGACTTGTTGCCCGTCGTCACCACCATCAGGCCGGTCTTGTTGGAGATCGCCATCAGAAGCGTGCCGCGGGTGCGGGCCTGGAGGTTTTCCTCGGTGATATCAGGCGGCAGGTTCTTGAAGATGCCGGACAGGATGGTCTCGAACCCGTTCACGGCTTCCGCGATCGGCAAGACTTCGTAGCGAATGCCGAGATGGCCGGCGAGCTCGCCGGCATCGGCAATCGAGTGTGCTGCCGTATAGCGGTAAGGCAGCATCACGCCGTGCACCTGGTCGGCGCCGAGCGCATCGACCGCGATCGCCGCGCAGAGCGCGGAATCGATGCCGCCGGAAATACCGAGCAGCACGCCGGGAAAGCCGTTCTTGCCGACATAGTCGCGCAGGCCCAGCACGCAGGCGGCGTAATCGGCCTTGTCGCCCTCGGGCAGTTCGGCAATCGGTCCGGTGCAGCGCCAGTCGTCGCCGTTTCTGGTGAAGCGCAGCGTGACGATGCTCTCTTCGAAGGCCGGCAATTGCGCCGCAAGCGAGAGATCGCCGTTGAGGGCGAAGGATGCGCCGTCGAACACAAGCTCGTCCTGGCCGCAAACCTGGTTGAGATAGAGCAGCGGCAGCCCGCTCTCGGTCACGCGTGCCACCGCGACCGAGAGGCGCACGTCGTTCTTGTCCCGGGCATAAGGCGAGCCGTTCGGCACCAGGATGATCTCGGCGCCGGTCTCCGCCAGCGTCTCGACCACGTTCTCGTAGTCCTCGGATTCCTCCAGCCAGATGTCCTCGCAGATCGGCACGCCGATGCGAACGCCGCGCACGGTGACGGGACCGGCAGTAGGGCCGCGCGAAAACAGCCGCTTCTCGTCGAACACGCCATAGTTCGGCAGATTGCACTTGAACCGCAGTGCGGCGATGCGGCCCCCGTCGAGCAGCGCGCAGGCATTGTAGAGCCTGCCCTCCTCGACCCAGGGCGTGCCGACCAGCATCGCCGGACCTCCGTCGGCGGTCTCGCGCGCGAGCGTCTCGATGACGGCGCGGCAGGCGGACTGGAACGCCGGCTTCCGTACCAGGTCCTCCGGCGGATAGCCGGCGATGAACAATTCCGGAAACAGCACGAGATCGGCGCCGTCAGCGGCAGCTCGCGCACGCGCCGCGCGGACCTTGCCCGCATTGCCCTCCACGTCGCCCACCGTCGGATTGAGCTGGGCGAGCGTGACCGCGAATGTGTTGAGACGTTCGGTCATGGCGCTCTCGCTGTCACCTCTCCCGAAGAGGTCGGATTGCATCGAAGATGCAATCCGGGTGAGGGATTACGGTCTCTCGTGGGACCCACGCCCCCTCACCCGCGTTGCGCTCGACGATGCACATCGCGAGACGCAAATCGACCTCTCCGCGTTGGGGAGAGGTGAAGGAGCCTCGGGCACCGACGCTCAATCGACTATCTCCGCGTCTTACAGGAACCCCAACCGCTCGACGACGGCAAAGATCCAGAACGCGCCGGCCATCAGCAGCGCGACACCGACGGCCGCCGAGCCCATGTCCTTGACCCGCCCGATCTGCTTGTCGTGATCCATCGTCAACCGGTCGGCGAGCTTTTCGATCGCCGTGTTGAGCAGCTCGACCACGAGGACGAAGGCGACGGCACAGACCAGCTCGACCGCGCGCATCGCGGTCGCGCCGATGAACCAGGCGAGCGGCACCGACAGCAGCAGCGCAAAGATCTCCTCGCGGACGGCCTGCTCCGATTGGAACGCAAAGGCCAGACCGTTGCGGGAATTGATCGTGGCCTTCCAAATCCGCAGCAAGGTCTTAGAGCCCCGCTGCGGCCGGAATCGGCTGCACCTTGCCGGCGCGCTCCTGTTTGAGGAGCTCGGCGACCAGGAAAGCCATATCGATGGATTGCTCGGCATTGAGGCGGGGATCGCAGACCGTGTGGTAGCGGTCGTTGAGATCCTCGTCCGTGATCGCGCGGGCGCCGCCGAGACATTCGGTGACGTCCTTGCCGGTCATCTCCAGATGCACGCCGCCGGCGTGGGTGCCTTCGGCGGCGTGGATCGCGAAGAACGACTTGACCTCGGACAGGATGCGGTCGAACGGTCGCGTCTTGTAGCCCGACGTCGAGGTGATGGTGTTGCCGTGCATGGGATCGCACGACCAGACCACCACCCGGCCCTCGCGCTTCACGGCGCGGACCATGTTCGGCAGATGCTCGCCGATCTTGTCGGAGCCGAAACGGCCGATCAGCGTCAGCCGGCCCGGTTCGTTGTCGGGGTTGAGCACGTCGATCAGCTTCAAGAGCTCGTCCGGCTTGAGCGACGGGCCGCATTTGAGCCCGATCGGGTTCTTGATGCCGCGGAAATATTCGACGTGGCCATGATCAAGCTGGCGGGTGCGGTCGCCGATCCAGATCATGTGGCCCGAGGTCGCGTACCAGTCGCCGGTGGTGGAATCGACGCGGGTCAGGGCCTGCTCGTAACCGAGCAGCAGTGCCTCGTGGCTGGTGTAGAAATCGGTGGCGCGCAGCTCGGGATGGCTCTCGAGATCGAGGCCGCAGGCGCGCATGAAATTGAGCGCGTCCGAGATGCGGTCGGCCAATTCCTTGTAGCGGCGGGACTGCGGACTATCCTTCAAGAAGCCGAGCATCCATTGATGCACGCTGCCGAGATTGGCGAAGCCGCCGGTGGCGAAAGCGCGGAGCAGGTTCAGCGTCGCCGCCGACTGGCGATAGGCCATCAGCTGGCGCTGCGGATCCGGCACGCGCGCTTCCTTCGTGAAGGCGATGTCATTCACGATGTCGCCGCGATAGCTCGGCAGCTCGACGCCACCCACCTTCTCGGTCGGCGAGGACCGCGGCTTGGCAAACTGGCCGGCGATGCGGCCGACCTTCACCACGGGGACAGCGCCGGCATAGGTCAGCACCACCGCCATCTGCAGCAGCACGCGGAAGAAGTCGCGGATGTTGTTGGCGCCGTGCTCGGCGAAGCTCTCGGCGCAGTCGCCGCCCTGGAGCAGGAAGGCGTCGCCGGCCGCAACGCGGCCCAGCGCCTTCTTCAGATTGCGCGCCTCGCCCGCGAACACCAGCGGCGGAAAGGTCGCAAGCTGCGCCTCGACGTCGGCCAATGCCTTGGCGTCGGGATAATCGGGCACCTGTAGAACCGGCTTGCTGCGCCAGGACTCGGGCGTCCACCGCTCGGACATCGCAATCTCTCCGTGAAGCAAAAAGTACAACCTGATCTAGGGGTTGCGAGGGTCGCCTTATACACAGGCTGGCTCCCCGCCGCCAGTTGTAAATCCATTTCGCACCGCAACCCTTGCGGCGAAAGCCAAATTCGCATTTGCTGGGGATGGCTAAGAAAACTGGCAGGACAGCTTCTGCCCATGGGCGCGGCACTGGACGACGTTTTCATCGACGAAATCAGCTTTCCGGCAACCGACGGCTATGCGCTGACCGGCACCCTGTTCCTGCCGCGCGGCGTCAAGCGCCACGCCGTCCTGATCAATTCAGCGACCGCCGTGCCACGCAAGATTTATCGGGGCTTTGCCTCCTACCTCGCCCATCGGGGCTGCGCGGTGCTGACCTACGACTATCGCGGCATCGGCGACTCCCGGCCGCCGGCGATGGTCGGCTACAACAAGCCGAAATCGCTGGCCGGCTTCAAGGCCTCGATGTCCGACTGGGCCGCGCTCGACGTCACTGCCGCGGTCAGCTGGATGCGCGAGCGCTATAGCGCCCTGCCGCTTGCCTATGTTGGCCATTCCTTCGGCGGTCAGGCGCTCGGGCTGATCGCGAACAACAGCGACATCTCGCGCGCCGCGCTCGTGGCTTCGCAAGCGGCAACTTGGCGGCTGATGACTTCGCCGGAGAAATACCGCGTCTACGCCTTCATGAACTTTGTTGGCGTGCCGCTGGCCCACGCGCTCGGTTACGCGCCGGGCTGGGCCGGTGTTGGCGAGGATTTGCCCAAGGGCGTGTTCCTGCAGTGGGCCGAGTGGGTCTCGAGCCCGCGCTATCTCTTCGATTCAAAACTGCCGGCCCTCGAGAACTTCGCCAAGTTCAAGGGCGAGCTGCGCGCGCTATGCTTCTCCGACGATCCCTGGGCCACGCGTCCCGCGGTCGAGCTGCTCGCGAGCGGATTCACCGCAACCAAGCCGGAGGTGCTGACGGTAAAACCGTCCGATATCGGCGCCAAGGCCATCGGCCATTTCGGCTTCTTCCGCCCCGAGCACCGCGACACGCTGTGGCGCGGCCTCGCGGAATGGATCCAGGGGGAATGACCCTGGGGCGCCAGCGAGGACCAATTTTGGTTGAATCGATGCCAGCTGCGAGTCCACCTCTCGCGTAGGGAGAGGTGAACCGAGCAAATCGACCGAGCCGCAACTCGTCATTCTTTAACGAATGATCGTCGTCATCGACGAGTAGCGCCTGTTCGGCTTGGCGTCACCCGGCGCAAACTGCGCGAAGGCGTCGCTGACGCGGACTGCCGGCGGCGTGTCGCTCGCAAAACGAAATTCCTTCGGCCCCGGCGCATAGAAGCTGGCACTGTAATAGGCGTCGTCGAAGCGCGTCTCGCCGGTCCCGAACAATGTGTCGCAGACGAACAGGAGCGCGTAGACTCCCGCGACCGCTGCGACGATCTCCCTGAAAATTGACATGCTGATGCCCTGCCCTTTTGCGGGCAGGATGCCGATCGGTTCCAAAGCTCTGGTTTAAAGCGCCGTGCTTCTTGTCCTCAGCGTTTGCCGCCGCTGGACCGATTGCCGACAATTTTATCGATCTTGAAAGAGAGCCCGCCCGACCGGACGATCAGGCGAGCTCCAGGATTGGCCGCTCGGGAGGTATTCAGGCGGCCGGGTTGATCAGCCGTGGCCGGCCTCCTTGCGATGGCCGCTCTCGCTGAGCCGGTCGACCCAGGCGATGCCGATCGCCGAGATGATGAAGGTCATGTGGATCAGCACCTGCCACATCACGCCAGTCTCGGTGAAATTGCTCCGCGTGGTGCCGAGATTGCCGGCCTCGATGAAGGTCCTGAGCAGCGAGATCGAGGAAATGCCGATGATCGCCATCGCGAGCTTGATCTTGAGCACGCTGGCATTGACGTGGCTGAGCCATTCCGGCTCGTCTGGATGCCCACTCAGGTTCAGGCGGGAGACGAACGTCTCGTAGCCGCCGACGATCACCATCACCAGCAGATTCGAGATCATGACGACGTCAATCAGCCCGAGCACGACCAGCATGATCTGCTGCTCGCTGGCGTCGAACGAGTGCGCGACCAGATGCCAGAGCTCCTTCAAGAACAACAGCACATAGACGGCCTGCGCGACGATGAGGCCGATATAGAGCGGCAATTGCAGCCAGCGCGAGCCGAAGATCAGCTTCGGAAACAGGCCAATCGGCGGCTGCGGCGCGGCCAGCGCCGAAGGTGCTTTGAGTTCAGACGTCATTGATCACTCCGGATTGCAGACAGGCGAGCGTCTCAGAGACTCGCGATGACAGGCGCGAGCTCGAGCGAGCCCCGATAGATCATCTCGAACGCGACGTAAATGATGATGGCGAGACCGACATAGGCGACCCAACGATGCTTCTGGAGCACGCGGCCGAGCAGATCGGCGGCGATGCCCATCATCGCAACCGACAGCAACAGGCCGAAGACGAGAATGTAGGGATGCTCGCGCGCAGCGCCCGCGACTGCGAGCACGTTGTCGAGCGACATCGAGACGTCGGCCGCGACGATCTGCACCGCCGCCTGGCCGAAAGTCTTTCGCTGCACCGGCGCAGCATCCGCGCCGCCGCCATGGCTGAGCACGAGCTGGCTCGAATGCCCGGACTGCTCGCGCAGCTCGCGCCACATCTTCCAGCACACCCAGAGCAACAGCACGCCGCCGGCGAGCAGCAGGCCGATCACTTGCAGGAGCTGGGTCGCGATGCCGGCAAAGACGATGCGCAGCGCAGTCGCAGCGATGATGCCGACGACGATGGCCCGGCGGCGCTGCTCGGCCGGCAGACCCGCCGCGGCAAGACCGATCACGACGGCGTTGTCGCCGGCGAGCACGAGGTCGATCAGGACGACTTGGAACAGCGCGGTCAGCGCCTCGGGAGTGATGAATTCAGTCATGTTTGATCTTTCTTCGATGCCGACGGATCAAGCCAATGCGGCTTGCGGCGCTCGATCCAGTCGAAGACCTTTGAACGGGAGGAGCGCAGCGCAGGCACGTCCTCGGCGAGCAGCGCGAGGCCGAGCGGCAGCATCCAGACGCCGAGCACCGGCAGGAAGGAGAGCACACCGCCGACGACCAGCAGCGTGCCCGAGGGAATCCTGACCCAGCGGCTGGACGGCTTGAGCAGATAGGTGAATGTGTCGCCCATGCGCGGTGGCAGGCGGCGGACGAGCTTGGCCAGGCGCGGGTCTCCACCGGCGATCTGGCCGGTGGTGCCCTCGGTTTCCGTGGTGCGCCCGTCCGAAACCGTGCTCATGCTTACTCCTTCAAGGCGGCCTGCAGCTCGGCGCGCGCCGCGCTCGGCACGACCGGCTTGGCGCGCGGCAGCACCAGCGTCAGCAAGCGCAACAATTTGATCGCCTGCACTTCGTGGGGATGTACGTCCTCATCTGCGGCGGCAACGCGCTCCGACAGCTCCATCAGATGGGACGAGAGCGGCAGATTCGAAACCGGCCGCAGCGTGTCGATCACGACATTGGCAAAATCCGGTTCTGCAAGCCGTTCGGCGAGTTCATCGAACATCGCACAGAGCCGTTCGTCCGACATGTGCGGCGCCAGCTTGCGATCCCGGATGAAACGAACCACCTCGTCGCGTTCGACCGGCGAGACGCGGCGGTCGGCAACCGCGACCAGCGCGCCTACGATCACCAGCGCGACCGCGGCCTGCTCGTTCAGGCTGAACGGCTCCGCGATCTCGATCGGATGTGAGGTTTTGGCGTCAGACATCGTAGCTCCCTTAACTTGCGAAATGGCCGCACGGAGTTGCGATGGAGACGAATGGTCGGAGGGAACGAAAAGGGGCCCGACAATCGGCCGATCCATCGCATTCGCGCGGGACAGGTCATCCGACATCACGAGGTTTGCCGACATCTGTCGGCGTCCTCGCCAGAGGGGCCCGGATTCTTGTTCGTCCCAGAGATAACGGCAGGTCTGTCGGAATCAAGGCGATACGACTGCGACCAGCCGCCGCATCGGTTCCGTGTTGGAAGCGCTGCGCCCGGGGCAAGAGAGCGTGGCTTTCGCGCACACCTGTTTCAACAGCGTCATTGCGAGCGCAGCGAAGCAGTCCAGAATCCCTCCGCGGAAAGACTCTGGATTTGCTTCGCTGCGCTGGCAACGACGCAACATGGCCGACAGGCGTCACTCCTTCAATTCACCCGCTCGACAAGATGTGCACGGGACGGCGACGGATCGAACCGGTCGCCGAAATATTGCGTTTCGTGCGCGACCAATCCGTCGCGGAACTCCATGATGCTGACGACGTAGGACGGCACCCCGTCATAGCTCAGGATGAACTCGCTCACCCAGAGATCGCCGCCGCCGATGATCCGACGGACCGTGAAGCGCTTCCTGTTCGGCTGCACGAAACGGCTCTGCTGGATGTTCCTGCGGCCATGAATGCGCTCGCCCGATTGCGGATAATCGAGCATCGCATCCTCGCAATAGATGTCGTGCTCGGCCTCGAAATCATTTGCGTCCGAGGCGTCCCAATGGCGCTGAAGCGCAGCTCGCGTGGCGTGATCGTCCATCTCGACCTCCGATCTCGACGTCTCCCATCTTAGCACCGGAGCCGCGCAAAACGGCGACATCGCAACCGTGTCAGGATGAAGTGCGACGCTCTCAGCGACAAGCGCTTCCGAGGGGGCGCAGCGCGCCCTCATAGCGTCCGCGCAAGCTTCGGCAACGAAAATGCCTTTCCTGAACTCGACGATCGCGGAGAAGCGCATGAATCGCATCACATCCTGCAGGCGGCGGCGGCCACGCGCTTGTCCCGATGCTGGCGGCCAAAGGCCGCCCGGAGCTGAGCTGCCTCTGGTGCGAAGTGTTCGACGCGTGCGCGTTGGACATGGCCAAGTGGACCGATAGCCCGTTCGGCAAGCCCGAGGGCACCGTCCGTCGATCGTTCGAATGAACCGCGTCAGACGTTGAGCTGTCGGCACTTGCCTGTCGCTGCAACCGGCGCGGCTGCATGCCCTTTGCAGGACATGCCGACAAATTAGACAAGATCAGTCGCTCCACCCACATGCGGTTGGCACGGACAGGCCAGGCATGTTGGCGCCCCCTGTTGCCTAACCTCAGGTGCAATCTCGATTATTTTCGCGCCGCATGGAGCCGGCGAGCCTGCAGCGCTCCGACTGGCCTAAAATTCGCAAGACGGCATCAGGCCAATTCCCTGCCCCGCCACGATAAGGAGCGGCAAGTTGCGCGCGCCCAGCTCCGGGATGAACGGCCTCAGATCGGAGAATGCCATGAACGTGCATGCTGCCGGAGACCTCAAATTCACCGGTCTCGCCCATCCGAACGGCGCGCGGCTGCGCCTCAACGATCAGGATTTCGTGGCGATCGATCGCGACCGCGATGCGAAATTCGAGGCAACGTACCGGCCGCAGGCGCTGTACAACCGCGCCAATGAAGGCTTTCACGCCAACAACGAGACCTTCCTCCTGCACGAGGTCGCGACCAATCTGCCGATCTACCGGGCCGACACCGGCCCCACTGATTTCCATCTGCATCTGCCACCGGGCGGCTTTCAGCTCGTGCTGGTCACCTCTGGCGCGTTCACCTTCGACTATGACGGGCGCTTCTACAATGTGGGCCCTGGCGCGGTGATGCTGCAAAGCGCGATCGTGCACCGGCAGCTGTTCTACACCTGGTCGGGCCTGTCGACCGAAGAGAATTTGAAGACGCCGCAGACCGTGGTGCCCGATCCGATCTCGATGGGCTATTCGGGCAAATTCCTCGAAGCCTTCATCACCGATCCCACCACCTTTCCCAACCCGACCATCGTCGGTCCGGACCAGATCAACGAGGCCGAGACACCACGTGTGGCCTGGAGCCATCCGTTGCACAACCGACCGGCCGGTGCCGGCTTCTGGCTGCAGGATCCCCTGGCGCTGGACGCGGTGTTCAAGCCGCTCGCCGGTGGCGCGGTCAAATCGGCGATGCCGGTTTACGTGCGCGACATCGGCATCGAGATTCCCAGCGGTCATCTCGTTACCGGCCACATCATCGCGACAGACCCGCGCGGTCGGTCGCTGCTGCCGAAGAGCACGTCGGTCGCCGCGGACGCGGCCTGTTTCGCCAGGGGAGAGGTCGTGATCTACCGCGTCATTCGCGGCACGGCCGAATTTCAAAAGAAGGCCGGCGAGAGCTTCGAGCTTTCCGCCGGCGACGTTGTGACCGCAGGCAAGGAGTCCATCAGCCTCACGGGTGTCGGCGAAAATACCCAGGTCCTCCGTCTCGGCCTGCTCAAGGGCATGAACGAGCTGCGCAGCTGGACACCGACGCAGCGTGACGAGATCGACGGCCTCGCCGGTCAGATCATCACGCAGAAGGACGTCCGCCCCCTGCGCACCGAAGGCAAGCCGGTCGGGTATCTGTACGGGTAGGCGCGGATCTCGTTGCGGCCATCCTTCGAGCCGCCCGCCTACGGCGGGCCCTCAGGATGAAGTCGTGTTTTGCGGCGAAATCTTAGACCCTCATGGTGAGGAGCCCGCCACAGCGGGCGTCTCGAACCATGCAGGCCGAGCTCGTCCGGCGGACGATAGCCCTACTCCGCCGCCTGACGCACGTGGCGTGCGGTCGGGGTGCGCATCGTGACGAGCTCTTCGGCCGCGGTCGGATGCAGCGCGATCGTCGCGTCGAAATCCGCCTTGGTCGCCTTCATCTTCACCGCGATCGCCACGGCTTGCGTGATCTCGGCGGCAGAGTCGCCGACGATGTGACAGCCGAGCACGCGGTCGGTCGCGCCGTCGACCACGAGCTTCATCAGCACGCGGGTGTCGCGGCCCGACATCGTCGCCTTGATGGGCCGGAAGGTCGTCTTGTAGATGTCGACGTGGCTGTATTGCGCGCGCGCCTCGGTTTCCGTCAGGCCAACCGTGCCGACTTCCGGCTGCGAGAACACCGCGGTCGGGATGTTGGCATGATCGACCCTCACCTCGCGCTTGCCGAACACGGTGTCGGCGAAGGCATGGCCCTCGCGGATCGCGACGGGCGTCAGGTTGAAGCGATGGGTGACGTCGCCGATGGCATAGATGCTGTCGACCGAGCTCCTGGAGAAATGGTCGACCGCGATGCCGCCGTTGTTCGGGTTGATGGTGACGCCGGCCTTCTCCAGACCGAGATTGGCGACGTTGGGATGACGGCCGATGGCGAACATCACCTGGTCCGAGGCGAGGCTCGAACCGTTCGACAGATGGGTGGTGAAGCCCTCGCCCTGGCGCTCGACCTTCGTCACCGTGCAGCCGGTGAGAATCGTGATCCCCTGCTTCTCCATCTCGGCTCGCACGTGCGTGCGAACATCCTCGTCGAAGCCGCGCAGAATGTTGTCGCCGCGATAGATCACGGTGACGTCGGAGCCGAAGCCGGCGAAGATGCCGGCGAATTCCAGCGCGATATAGCCGCCGCCCTGGATCACGATCCGCTTCGGCAGCTTCGCAAGGTGGAACGCCTCGTTGGAGGAGATGACGTGCTCGATGCCGGGAATCGCCGCGCCATGGTTCGGCGCGCCGCCGGTTGCGATCAGGATGTATCTTGCAGTGATCTTCTTGTCGTTCTCGAGCAGGCGGACGGTATGCTTGTCCTCGATCACCGCGCGGCTCTTGACGATCTGCGCGCCCGACTTCTCGACATTGGCGGTGTAGGCCGCCTCCAGCCGCGCGATCTCCTTGTCCTTGTTGGCGATCAGCGTCGGCCAGTCGAAGCTGGCGGACGGAACGGTCCAGCCGAAGCCTGCGGCGTCCTCGAGTTCCTGACGGACATGCGAGCCGATCACGAACAGCTTCTTCGGCACGCAGCCGCGGATCACGCAGGTGCCGCCCATGCGGTACTCTTCCGCGACCATCACGCGGGCACCATGACCGGCCGCAATGCGGGCGGCACGCACACCGCCCGAGCCGCCACCGATGACGAAGAGATCGACGTCGAATTCAGCCATAGTCCACTCCGACCTCTCCTAGAGCATGATCAGGATTCTGATCAGATAGGTACTGTCAGATCTCCTTGCCACGCTTGCGCATTTCGGCGCGGAAGGCGCCCATCACGGTCTCGGAGAAGTTCTGGGCCCAGGAGTTCATGAAGGCCATGCTGAGGCCGATGGCGCGCGGCTCGGCTTCGATCAGCTTCTTGCCCAGCGGCGACTTGTAGAAGGTGACGAGATCCTTCAACTCCTGTTCGGTGAACTCGCTGGCGTAGATCTGCGCCATGCCTTCGCCGATCTCGTTCTGGCGGCCGGCGAGCTGCTGGGCCACGATCGGCGCGACCTCGTTGAGGTCCTTCTGGTAGTTGAGGTTCTGCTGCGTCAGCGCGATCTTGGTCTTCTCGACGAGGCCCGGCACGGCGCCCTGATACATCGCCGTAGCGTTCTTGATCTGCAAAATTTCCTTGGCCGCTGCGATCGCCGCCGGCGAGGCTTTCGGCTGGGCCGGCGCGGCGGCCGCCTTGGGCTGGGCCGGCGCCGGCTGCTGCGCGATCGCCGGGACCGCCGAGACGGCCAGGCCAGCAGCAAAGGTCGCGGCCGGCAACAATTTCAAAACGCTCTTCATTCCTAGTCTCCTTAGGGCTTTCGCCGTTCAATCACGCGGATTCCCTCGCCGCCCGCCAGAACGGCCGAGCTGGCCAAGCCGATGAACAATCCATGTTCGACCACGCCGGGGATCGCGCTCAACGCCTTGGCGAGGCTGGCGGGATCCGCAATACGTCCGAGCTGGGCATCGACGATCCAGTGGCCGCCATCGGTGACGAAAACGTGGCCGTCTTTGGCATTGCGGACCGCCATTTGCCCGGAAACGCCGCAGTCCGCAAATGCCTTCTCGATCGCGCGGCGCGTCGCCCCGAGGCCGAACGGGATGACCTCGACCGGCAGCGGAAACTTGCCGAGCGTCGGCACCCATTTGCTGTCGTCGGCAATCACGATCATGCGATCCGAGGCGGCCGCCACGATCTTCTCGCGCAAGAGCGCGCCGCCGCCGCCCTTGATCAGATTGAGCTCGGGATCTATCTCGTCCGCGCCGTCCACGGTGATGTCGAGATGGTCGATCTCGTCCAGCGTCGTCAGTGGCACACCGCAACGCTGCGCATCGGCCCGCGTCGCCTCGGAGGTCGGCACGCCGACCACCTTGAGCCCGGCGGCGACGCGCTCGCCGAGCAGCTCGACGAAATGCTTGGCCGTCGAGCCCGTGCCGAGCCCGAGCTGCATGCCGTCACGAACCTCCTCGAGGGCGCGCGCAGCAGCCTGCCGCTTCAACTGGTCCATATTCACGTGTGCGCCCGTCTCTGAATCCGGAGGATGCGCCGCCGATCGCGGCCGCTTTCGGCGGCCTATGTAGCCTCGTTTTTCCCGCGGGAACAGGCCTATAAAGCGATCTTATGGGCCCGCCCCTTGCGCGGATGCGACCGGGCCGGTAGCGCTTGGACATGACCTCCTTCAAAAAGACGCGCCCGCACACCATCGTTTTCGATCTCGACGGCACGCTTGTGGATACGGCGCCCGACCTGATCACCGCGCTGAATTATGTGCTCGACCGCGAAGGTCTGCCGCCCGTGCCGATGGCCTCTGCCCGCAACATGATCGGCGCCGGCGCCCGCAAGCTGATCGAGCGAGGGCTGGAGGCCGAGGGCCGCACCGTCACCCCCGCCGACATGGACCGGATGACGGCGGATTTCATCGCCTATTATGCCGACCATATCGCGGTCGAATCCCGCCCCTTCGACGGGCTCGAGGCCGCGCTCGATCATTTCGCGGCGCAGGGCCATCGCCTCGCGGTCTGCACCAACAAGCTGGAATGGCTGTCCAAGCGTCTGCTGGACCAGCTCGACCTCAGCCGGCGCTTCGCGGCGATCTGCGGCGCCGATACCTTTGGCGTCCAGAAGCCCGATCCGACCATCTTTCGCGAGACGGTGGCTCGGGCCGGTGGGGATGTGAAGGCGAGCATCATGGTCGGCGATGCCGGAACCGACGTCGGGGTCGCCCGGCGCGCCGGGGTTCCCGTGATCGGGGTCAGCTTCGGCTACACCGACGTGCCGATTGCCGAGCTGAAGCCGGACCGGTTGATCCATCACATGCGCGACCTGCCGGCGGCCGCAATCGATCTGATGGCGGCTTCCTACAACTAACTGATATTGCTGGGTTATTATCTATGCGCCGCGCGCCAATTGCTTGCCCCAAACGACACTTCTAAGGTCGGCCCGGGGATGTGGCGGTTCGCCGCAGTAGAGGTGGATGGTTCATGCGTCGTGTCATCGCGATTGCGTTAGCGGGGGCGAGCCGCACCCGCAGCCAGCTCGCCCCTCTCCCGATCCGAATGCAGGCAAGCGCTGAGTTACATACACCAGCCGATTGTCCTAGCCGCGTCCGATGCTTAGATTGCGTCGACCGCACCGCTGAAAAGTGCGCCCGTCGCCGCAAGTGACAAGGCATTTGGTATGAACGGACCTTCCGTGAGCCCCCGCGCCACGCTATCGAGCGCGATGACCGATCCGTTCGGACGGACCATCACCTACTTGCGCGTTTCCGTCACCGACCGCTGCGACCTGCGCTGCTTCTACTGCATGTCGGAAGACATGACGTTCCTGCCCAAGGCCGACCTGCTGACGCTGGAGGAACTGGACCGGCTCTGCTCGGCCTTCATCGCCAAGGGGGTGAAGAAGCTGCGGCTCACCGGCGGCGAGCCCTTGGTCCGCCGCAACGTAATGACGCTGGTGCGCTCGCTGTCGCGGCATCTTTCGAGCGGCGCCCTGAACGAGCTGACGCTGACCACCAACGGCACCCAGCTTGCGAAGCACGCGCGGGAGCTTGCCGATTGCGGCGTCCGCCGCATCAACGTCTCGCTCGACACGCTCGATCCCAAGAAGTTTCGCGAGATCACCCGCTGGGGTGAGATCGACAAGGTGCTGGAGGGCATCGAGGCCGCACGCGCCGCAGGACTTGCCGTGAAGATCAATGCCGTAGCTCTGAAGAACCTCAACGAGGACGAATTGCCCGAGTTGATGCGCTGGGCCCACGGCAAGGGCATGGGCCTGACGCTGATCGAGGTGATGCCGATGGGCGAGATCGGCTCGGGCCGGATCGACCAGTATCTGCCGCTGTCGCTGGTGCGTGCCCGCCTCGCCCAGCAATTCACGCTGACGGATCTGGCCGAGAGCACCGGCGGTCCGGCCCGCTATGTCAGCGTCGCCGAAACCGGCGGCAAGCTCGGCTTCATCACGCCGATGACCCATAATTTCTGCGAATCCTGCAATCGGGTGCGCATCACCTGCACGGGGACGCTGCACACCTGCCTGGGCCACGAGGATGCCTCGGACTTGCGCAAACCTCTGCGTGCATCGAGCGACGATCTGCTGCTTGCAGATGCGATCGACCGCGCCATTGGACTAAAGCCCAAGGGCCACGATTTCATCATCGACCGCCGCCATGACCGTCCCAGCGTCTCCAGGCACATGAGCGTCACCGGCGGCTGAGGGATTCGCCAGCCGCCATCTAAGCCGCTGCTGACGCGTCAATTTGTCCATTTTCCGATTGACGGCACGTGAACCCGCTGGTTTGGTGCGACCGCCTTTGCTTGCCCGGCAACATAAGCCGGCCCGCCCGTTGGCGGTCGCGGTCAAGACGGCAAGGCGCGAGGGGAGGACTGACGCTGCAATCGCTTCGGAATGCGATCCGTGTGGTCGTGTGCCTTTTGCACGCGAGCCGAGCGATACGTGCTGAAGCCTCCCGGTGAAGTATTAGGCCGCGACGGAGAGAGAGAGTAAGATGCGTCCATTGCTGGCGCTGAGTAACGCCATTGACGCCCTCAACGAAAAGATTGGGTACGTCTGTAACCTGCTCGTGCTCCTGGCATGCCTGGTTAGCGCGGCCAACGCCATGATCCGCTACGCCTTCAACGACTCGTCAAACGGCTGGCTCGAGCTGCAATGGTACATGTTCGCCATTCTCGTGATGTTCGGCTCGGCCTACACCTTCAAGCGCAATGAACATGTGCGGGTCGAGATCTTTTATCTGGTCCTGTCCGAGCGTGGTCAGCTCTGGCTCGACATGATCGGCACGCTGTTCTTCCTGATTCCCTCGTGCCTCCTGCTCGCCTATCTGTCCTGGCCGTTCTTCATGCAGGCCTACAGCGTCGGCGAGATGTCGGCCAACGCCGGCGGCCTGATCCGCTGGCCGATCAAGTTCGTGATCCCCGCCGGCTTTGTGATGCTGGCGATCCAGGGCGTTTCCGAGGTCATCAAGCGTATCGCGGCTCTCCAGGGCTATGTGACGATCGACGCCAAGTACGAGAGGCCGACCCAATGATTACGCTGGAGATGATGCCGCCCTTGATGTTCGGCGGCCTGGTTCTGGCGATGCTGATCGGCTTCCCCGTGGCATTCACGCTTGCCGCGGTCGGCCTCTCCTTCGGCTTCCTCGCCATCCATCTCGGCTTCTTCGACCTCAACTTCCTTCAGGCCATTCCCGGCCGCGTGTTCGGCAGCGTGCTGTCGAACGAGCTCCTGCTCGCGATCCCGTTCTTCACGTTCATGGGCGCCATATTGGAGAGATGCGGTCTCGCCGAGGACATGCTGGATTCGATGGGCCAGCTGTTCGGCCCGGTCCGCGGCGGCCTCGGCTATTCCGTGATCATCGTCGGCTTCATTCTCGGTGCCATCACCGGCACGGTGGCGGCGCAGGTGATCGCCATGGCGCTGATCTCGATGCCGGTGATGATCCGTTACGGCTACAACATGCGCTACATCACCGGCGTGCTGGCGGCCTCCGGCACCATCACTCAGCTGGTGCCGCCCTCGCTGGTGCTGATCGTGCTCGCCGACCAGCTCGGCAAGTCGGTCGGCGACATGTATCTCGGCGCCTGGGGCCCCTCGGTGTTCCAGATCGTTTTGTTCGCCGGCTACACGTTCATTCTCGGCCTGATCAAGCCAGGCCATGTGCCGGCGGTGCCGCTGGAGGCGCGCACGCTGACCGGGTGGGCGCTGTGGAAGAAATGTCTGAAGGGCATCATCCCCTCGGCCGTGCTGATCTTCGTCGTGCTCGGCACCATGATGATGGGTCTCGCGACGCCCACCGAGGCCGGCGCGATGGGCGCCGTCGGCGCGATCGTGCTCGCCGCGATCCACCACAAGGACTTCTCCTCGACCGACAACAAGATTTTGCTCATCGGCGTGATCGCGGCCGGCATCGGCACCATCGTCGCGATCCTGTACAGCGAGAACTTGATCTTCAAGATCGCCTTCGCGGTGACCTATCTGGCGATCGCGTGGATCTGCATTCGTGCCGCGCGCATCCCCGACCTGCGCGACCTGATCACGCAGGGCTACCAGTCCACCATGCGCCTCACCTGCATGGTCACCTTCATCCTGATCGGGTCGACCTGCTTCTCGGTGGTGTTTCTCGGCGTCTCCGGCGGCGTCTGGCTCGAACATCTCCTGACCTCGCTGCCCGGCGGCGTCTGGGGCTTCCTGATCTTCATCAATCTCTTCATCTTCTTCCTGGCGTTCTTCCTCGACTTCTTCGAGATCGCCTTCATCATCCTGCCGATGATCGCGCCGATCGCGCAGAAGATCCTCGCGCCGGTGGTGGGACCGGACGCGGCCCTGATCTGGTTCGGCGTGATGCTCTGCGTCAACATGCAGACCTCGTTCCTGCATCCGCCGTTCGGTTTCGCGCTGTTCTACCTGCGCGGGGTCGCGCCGAAGGAAGTGAAGAGCTCCGACATCTATTGGGGCGCCGTGCCCTGGATCGGCTTGCAACTGATCATGGTGCTGCTGGTGATCATCTTCCCGTCCGTGGTGACGGGCCTCCTGGACAAGCCGCTCAACGTCGATCTCGACAAGGTCAAGATCGAAGTGCCGCAGATCGAGCTGCCGCCGCTGGATCTCGGCCCGCCGCAGAAGTAGGTGGTTCTACCAGCAAGCGCCGATGCCCTCTTCTCCCCTTGTGGGAGAAGGTGGCCTCTCTCCGCGCATTTGACTCGCAGTCCGACTCGCGTAGGCAACCCCTCACCCAGCCTCGCTATCGCGAAGCCATCCTCTCCCACAAGGTCCCACAAGGAGGGGGCAGCACCGCCGCGCGTGACAAGCGCCGCGAACACAGGCATATCGGGCTACTTCTTCAACCGAAGGACCGCCGCGCATGCCCCGATCGCACCCTGTTCCCTCGCTCGTCGCTCCGTTGATCGCCTCGCTGTGGCTGGCATGTGCCGCCACCGTCGCGCATGCCGAGCCGATCGCCGATGTCCATGCGCTGGCGCAAAAGGAACAGCAGCCGCTGCTCGACACGCTGCGCGATCTCGTCAACATCGAATCCGGCAGCAAGGACATCGAGGGCCTGAACCAGATCGCCGAGCGTGTTGCCGGTCAGCTCAAGCAGCTCGGCGGCACGGTGGAGATCCTGCAACCGACCGACATCTATCGCCTCGACGACACCCCCGAAAAGATCGGGCCGGCCGTGCGCGCCGTGTTCAAGGGCACGGGGGATAAGAAGATCATGCTGATCGCCCACATGGACACGGTGTACCTGAAGGGCATGCTGAAGGACCAGCCGTTCCGCATCGAGGGCGACAAAGCCTACGGCCTGGGCATTGCCGACGACAAGCAGGGCGTCGCGCTCATTCTGCACACCGTGGCCCTGCTGCAGAAGCTGAACTTCAAGGATTACGGCACGCTCACCGTGCTCACGAACGGCGACGAGGAGATCTCCTCCCCCGGCTGGCGCAGCACCATCACACGCCTCGCCTCGGATCAGGACGTGGTGTTCTCGTTCGAAGGCGGCGGCACCGACGGGACGCTGCGTCTCGCGACCAGCGGCATCGGCTCGGCCTATCTCACCGTGCAGGGGAAGTCGTCACATGCGGGCGCACGGCCCGAGGGCGGCGTGAATGCGCTGTACGAGCTGTCGCACCAGGTGCTGCAGATGAAGGATCTGTCCAAACCCGAGCAGGGCCTGAAGCTGAACTGGACCGTCTCAAAGGCCGGCACCAACCGCAATGTGATCCCCGCCGAGGCCACGGCCCAGGCTGATGCACGCGCGCTCAAGGTGTCCGACTTCGACGAGTTGCAGAAGGTGCTGCAGGACAAGATCAAGAATCGGCTGCTGCCCGACTCCAGGGTCGACGTGAAGTTCGAGGTACGACGCCCGCCACTCGAAGCCAACGAGGCCTCGCGCCGGGTGGCGGCCTATGGCAAGACGGTCTACGGAGAGATCGGGCTATCCCTCAAGGTGGACGAGAAGGCGACCGGAGGCGGCACCGATGCGGCTTTTGCCGCGCTGCAGTCCAAAGGAGCCGTGGTGGAAGGCATGGGCCTGTCGGGCTTCGGCGCGCACTCCAACGATGCCGAATATGTGAAGCTCGACAGCATCGTGCCGCGGCTGTATCTGGCGACGCGCATGATCATGGACTTGTCCACCGGCAAGCTGAAATAGGGACGGCGCTTTCTTCCTTCTGCCTTGTGGGAGAAGGTGGCGCGAACGCAAGAACCCCTCACCCGTCTCGCCGCTGACGCGGCGCGCCACCCTCTCCCACAAGGCGAGAGGGTGTAGCGTCACTGCCGCGCCAGCTCTTCTCAACAGTCTTTAGCGCCTTCACCAACCTGAACCGAAGCGTGAACTCCGCACCGCCGCCTGCAAGGTTCTCCACCGCAACCGTGGCCGCGTGATCGTCCGCCACTGCGCGCACGATCGAGAGTCCCAGCCCCGCACCGTCGCTGCGCCGGCGGTCGCCGCGCCAGAAGCGCTGGAAGATCAGCTCGCGTTCGGCTTCCGGGATGCCCGGGCCGTGGTCACGTACGCGCACCGAACCGTCTTCGCGCACCTCGACATCGACGGAGGTGTCCTTTGCCGTGAACTTGATGGCGTTTTCCGCAAGGTTGAAGATCGCACGCTGGAGCATCTCGGAATTGCCGTGGATCTCGACCGGTGCGTCCGTGCCCTTCAGCTCGATATCCTTGTGCTGCGCAATCGCGAACGGCGCGATCGAGCCGACCACCTCGGCGCAGACGGCGCGCAAATCCGCGGTCTCGCCGGGATCGAGCACCAATGTGTCGAGTTCGGCGATCTCCAGCAGCTGGGCGACGAGGCGGCTCATGGTTTCGATGTCGGCATGCAGCGCCTGTCGTGCCGCACGGTCGTCGAGCGTCTCGATGCGCGTGCGCAGGATCGCGAGCGGCGTGCGCAACTGATGCGCGGCGTCCGCCGTGAACTGCCGCTGCACGCGAAAGCCGCCCTCGAGGCGATCGAGTGCCTGGTTCACGGCGGTGACCAGCGGCAGGATCTCGCGCGGGATCTGTGCCGTAGGCAAGCGGATGTCGGTCCGCGCCGGGCCGATATTGCTGGCCTCCTCCGAGGCCTTCCACAGCGGCGCAACCGCCCGGCGGAAGATGATGATGTCGGTGGCAAGCAGGACCAGGAGGATCGGGATGGTGATCCAACCGACCCGCCGGAAGAAGTTCGAGACGATGTCGTCGATGATGACGTCGCGGTGCGCGAGATCCTCGGCAACCTGGATGCGCACCGTCTTGCCGTCGATGTCGCGGGTGACGCCGGCGCCGGAAATGGTATCGGACAAGCGCGGCGCCGCCACCGCGGGAGAACGCCGGTGGGAGGAGAACAGCAGCCGGCCTTCGGCGTCGCGAATGTCGTACTGGTAGCGTCCATAGGCGTCTGAATAGAGGCCCTTGAGGCTGTCGGGCAGGTTGAAGGTCAACGTACCGTCCGGCTGCGCCACGATGCGCTCCGCCAGCACCTCGGCCTGGGCGCGCATGGCGTCGCGATGCAGCTGGCTGATCTCGGAATTGAGCAGCCAGAACAGTACCAGCGGCAGGAAGATCGCGACCACCGCGACCGCAACGATGTGGAGGAACACGATGCGCCAGATCAGCGATTTGAAGGTCGGCGACCTGCCATAGGACCCGGCGCCGGATCCGAGCTGGGTCACGCTATTTCTCCTCGGTCATGAGATAGCCGACGCCCCGGATGGTGTGGATCACCACCTTGGCGCCATGTTCCGCCAGCTGCTTGCGCAGTCGCGAGACATAGACCTCGACCGCGTTGGAAGCGACTTCGCCTTCGAGCCCGAAGATGTGGTCCTCGACGTTCTTCTTCGGCACGACCCGCCCCTGCCGGCGCAGCAGGATCTCGAGCACCGAGGTCTCGCGCGCGGAGATGATCCGCGGCTGGTCGTCGACGAAGATCTGGCGGCTCTCGGTGTCGTAGACGAGGTTGGCGAGACTGAGCGAGCGGCCGAGCAGCTGGCCCGGCCGGCGCAGGATCGCCTCCAGCCGCGCCACCAGTTCCTCCATCGCGAACGGTTTTACGAGGTAGTCGTCGGCACCGCTGCGCAAGCCGCTGACGCGGTCCTGCACGCCGCCCCGCGCGGTCAGCACCAGCACCGGCAGTGGCTCCATCTTGAGGCGCAGCTCGCGCAGCACCGACAGGCCGTCGCCGTCGGGCAGGCCAAGGTCGAGAATCATCGCGGCATAGCTGACACTGCTCACCGCCTCGCGTGCCTCGGCCGCGCTGCCGACGATGTCGCTCTCATAGCCGGCCGCCGCCAGCCCGCCGGCAACGAGCCGCGACAGCTCGACATTGTCCTCAACGATCAGAAGGCGCATCAAAGTCCCGCCGGACAGCCCGGTGTCATTGTACGGCCTGCGCCGCATCGGCGCTCTCTTCCACTATTCCGAGCGCTTGGGCCAGTGAAAAAGCAGCCGGTTGACTAGTCAAGATCTTGTCAGCTTCATGTCAGCCGATCAGATGTGTTCCAGTGGTTGACCAGACCAGCAAATTCGGCCCCAGGACGAAAGGATGAGCTTCATGAGCAGACCGTTGAAAACGGAAAGCGAGCTGATTGCAATGGCAAGGGCCGAGTTGAAGGCTCACGCCGACTGTCCCGACACAATGACGATTTCCATCATTCGCGACGGCAGTTCCTGGGAGTTTCGAGCCAGCGCAGATCAGGCCACGTCGGATCGGCCCGGTTATCCGGAATGTGTCGCCATGCTGGTTCAGATCGGCGATCACCTCAGCAAGCAGTACGACCTTAAGGGTTAGGTCACCCCCGCGCTTCGAACAGCGCGTAGCGGCTTCAGAACGTGTGTTCGAGCACCATCGTCAGACCGGCTGCGAACCCGATGACGACCAGCAATGAAAGAGTACGACTTTAAAGGAACCATGTTACTACGAGCCCGGCGCTGGCCGAGAACACGGCGGCCGTGGTGATCCAGCCGAGCGCGTTCATCCACGCAGAATTCACCTTGTCCCCCATGATCTTGCGGTTGTTGGTCATAAACATGATCAGCAACAAGAGCGGCGGGGTCGAAAATCCCTGAACGATCCCCGACCAGACCAGGGCCTGCATCGGATTGAAACCAAGGAAGTTCAGAGCGACAGCAATCGCTGTGAGTCCGGCAATCGCCCAATAGAATCCCGGTGCTTCGCGTGGACGGGCGTGAAGGCTGGCCCTCCAGCCGAGCGCCTGTGCTAGATCGTACGCGGCGCCGGCAGTCATCACCGGTACGGCGAGAAACCCGACGCCTATGATGCCAGCGGTAAACAGCACGCTTGCGCCCGCACCAGCAAGAGGGCGCAACGCCTCCGCCGCTTGCGCAGCGGTTTCTATGTTGGTCTGGCCGTGGTCGTGGAGCGTGACTCCTGTGGACATGATGATGAAATACATGACGGCATTGGAAAACAGCATGCCGATGAGCACGTCGCGGCGGCTGCGGGAGAGCTCGGTACTGGATGCTCCGATGCGCTGAGAAAGTCTGATCTTCCCTTCCTCAATCTTCTCTTCGACCTGCTGGTTGGATTCCCAAGTGTAGATATAGGCCGACAACGAAGTCCCGATGATCGCGACGACGATGGACAGAAAGTGCCGGTCTAACCGCACCGTGGGGATGAATGTGCCAATCAAGACCTCTGCAGGATCTGGCTGAGCGAGCAGAGCGGCGGCCGCGTAGGCGAGCAGCGCCAGGGCGAGCCAGCGGAAGATCGCCCGTATGGTTGCGTAAGATCCCCATAATTGAAGTGCCAGCAGTACGACGGCGACTGCAACCACGATCCATGGAACGGGGAGCGGAATGAAAATGCCGAGCGCGGCGGCCATGCCGCCGAGATCGGCGGCCGCTTCGATCGTGTTGCCGATCATCACGCCCACCAGCACAGCCCAGAGCAGCCAGCGCGGATAGAAGTCTCGGATGACGTGGAAGAGCCCTCGTCCCGAAACTTGCCCCAACTTCGAGGACAGGTAGACGACCGTGAACATCATCGGCAGGACGACAGGCGCCAACCAGAGGATTTGTGTTCCGAATTGCGCCCCGGCGCTGGCATAGGTGCCGATTGCGGAAGGATCGTCGTCGGCCGCCCCGGTGATGACGCCCACCCCTATCGACCTTGCGAGCCCTCGTTCCTTCTGGTCGTCCTTGTCGGCCATGTAATCCGCGGCACTCCTTGCCCTTTGACGTCGACAAGTGCCGGCGGCTGATCGTAGTTCCTATGCGATGACGTGGTCCGCGGCGGCCTCACCGGACCTTCCGAAGCGAGGCGCCAGGTTGCCTCCTCCTCACTTAAGCTGGCTTGATACGCTGCGACTCGAAGGCCGCTCTGAGTGCAGCCAGCTGGTCGCCTGTTGCTCCCAGCTCTGCCTCGGCCGGATCCGCAGGTAGATCCGCGTAAACAATCGGCTGATCGAACTGGCTCGCCGTGAAGTCGTATCTCTGCCCTTCAATCCGGTTGTAGAAGTGGTCGCCGGCCGACAAGGGCGTCTTCAGTAATTCACCGCAGAAGAGTTCTCGTATCAGCAATGCCGTGACGTTGCATTGCCCTGCCGCCGGATTATCCGCACTCCATTGGCTTGAGGTCGACAATGACCACGCCTTGCGAAGCGCCCTTTGGACGGCGTCGGGATCGAAGCTCATCGTCGTCTCCAGAGTGGGTGCCGGCGAGATATTTCGGATTATTCGATACTCATACTCTGCCACTGTTTTGCCCGACAGGTCAAACCGCTCCTGGTTCGTAGGAGCTGTTGAGCGGAACGATCCTTCGATCGAGCCGGCTCCGGAGTCGCCCTCTCCTGCATGCCGCAGCACAGACCCGCCTCCCGCGAAGACCGTTTGTACCGCCAATTTTTTTCACGACTTATCAATCGGTTGGCTACTGTGCATGGGGTTGTTTTTCGAGTTTTGAGTGGGGCACTCTTCGCGACGCCCAAAAAGAACGCCCCGGAGCCTTCGCTCCGGAGCGCTGCATGCGACAGATGACGTGATCAGCTCTGTGAGCGCCGCGCCATGAAGATGTCGTAGCCGACCTCGGCGACCTGGAACCAGGCGTAGCCGTCGCCCGTGAACTTGGCGAGGGAGTCGTGCACCTTCTTGAAGTTGGGGTTGGTTGCGCCAACTTCGGCGTGCAGCTCCTTGGCGGCCTTGTAGCAGGCATCCATGATCGCCGGCGAGAAGGCGTGCAGCTTGGCGCCGCCGGCAAGCAGCTTCTTCAGCGCCAGCGGATTGGCGGTGTCGTAGCGTGCCATCATGTAGTTGTTGGCATAGTGGCCGGCCTGCTCCAGCACGCTCTGGTAATATTTCGGCAGCGCGTTCCATTTGTCGAGATTGACGAAGGCCAGCAGCATCGGCCCGCCTTCCCACCAGCCGGGATAGTAGTAGTGCGGCGCGATCTTGTAGAAGCCGAGCTTCTCGTCGTCATAGGGACCAACCCATTCCGCGGCATCGATGGTGCCCTTCTCCAGCGCTGGATAGATATCGCCGCCGGCGAGCTGCTGCGGCACCACGCCGAGTTTCTGGAGCACACGGCCGGCAAAGCCGCCGATGCGGAATTTCATGCCCTTGAGATCCTCGGGCGAGTTGACCTCTTTCCTGAACCAGCCGCCCATCTGGCAGCCGGTGTTGCCCGCGAGCAGCGAGATGACGTTGTAGCTCTTGTAGAACTCGTTGAGAACGTCACGTCCGCCGCCTTGCATGTACCAGGCCTGGTTGATGCGCATGTTGGGCCCGAACGGCACGGCCGAGCCGAAGGTGAAGGTCGGGTCCTTGCCGAAATAATAGTAGGACGCGGTGTGGCCGATCTCGCAGGTGCCGTTCTGCACGGCGTCGAGCACCTGGAGACCCGGCACAATCTCGCCGGCCGCGAAGATCTGGATCTGGAATTTGTTGTCGGTCGCCTCAGCGACCATCTTGCACATCATCTCGGCACCGCCAAACAGCGTGTCGAGCGATTTCGGCCAGCTCGTGGGCATCCGCCATTTGATTTCCGGCATCGACTGCGCGATCGCGGGAGCCGCGAGCGTGGCGGCGCCGGCCGCACCAAGTCCTGTGACCTTGATGAAGTCTCTTCTCTTCATGATTTCCTACCCTGATGGATGTGCTTGTGGAGCCTTCTTGTCGAGGCTTTCCGACAGCATGGAACATCGCCGGGCCGAAAGCCATCCCGATCGCACTGCGGCAACGAAAAAGCCCGGCCTCCTGCGAGGCCGGGCTATCCGGTCTTACGACTTAAGCCGTAGATCAGCCGCGGGTGCGCGAGCGGATCATGAAGCTGTCATAGGTGTATTCGGCAACCTGCCACCACAGATATTCGTCGGAGCGGTAGGCCTGCATGGCGTCGATCGACTTCTTGAAGTCGGCGTTCTTGGCCGAGGTCTCCGCCCACAATTCGTTAGTCGCCTTGAGGCAGGCCTCCAGCACTTCGTTGGTGAAGGGACGGAGCTGGGTGCCACCCGCGACCAGACGCTTCAACGCCGACGGGTTCTGCATGTCGTAGCGCGCGGCCATCCAGGTGTTGGCATTGGCCATCGCGTTGGTGAGAATCGCCTGGTAATTCTTCGGCAGCGCATTCCACTTTTCCAGGTTGGTGAAGGCATGCACGGTCGGGCCGCCTTCCCAGAAGCCTGGATAGTAGTAGTACTTGGCGACCTTGGCGAAGCCGAGCTTCTCGTCATCGTAGGGGCCGACCCACTCGGCGGCGTCGATGGTGCCCTTTTCCAGCGCGGGATAAATGTCGCCGCCGGCGAGCTGCTGCGGCACCACGCCGACCTTCTGAAGCACCTGGCCGGCGATGCCGCCGATGCGCATCTTGAGGCCGGAGAGGTCGGCAACCGTCTTGATCTCCTTGCGGAACCAGCCGCCCATCTGGGTGCCGGTGTTGCCGCAAGGGAAGCCGATCACATTCGACTTCTTGAAGAACTCGTTGGCGAGCTCGTTGCCGCCGCCCTGGTAGAGCCACGAATTCTGCTGGCGCGCATTGAGGCCGAACGGCACCGAGGCGAAGATCGCGAAGGTCGGATCCTTGCCGACGTAATAGTAGGAGACGGTGTGGCACATCTCGACCGTGCCGTTCGAGGTCGCATCGAGGGCCTGCAGGCCAGGGACGATTTCACCGGCCGCGAACACCTGGATCTGGAACTTGTTGTCAGTCATTTCGGCGACGTATTTCGCCACCTGCTCGGCGCCGCCATAGATGGTGTCGAGTGACTTCGGAAAGCTCGAAGTCAGCCGCCACTTTACCTCGGGCGAGGACTGCGCGATCGCCGGCGAGGCCACCGCGGTCGCCGCCGCGCCTGCTGCCGACACTTTGAGAAAATCACGACGCTTCATCTCAGGTCTCTCCTTGCTGGGGCGTTTCCCCTTGACTTCTCTTCTTGCCGCCGCGCATTTCGGCGACGCGTCGGGACGCGTCGAACCGAAGGGGCTTGACTGCCGTGGGCCTTTAACACGGAAGCCCCGCTTGCGGAACGCGACAATGGCATGACGGGGCTCTACGAAAGTCGCATGTCCCCGCAGCTGGCCGCGGGGATCGGATCAGGCCGCCGCGATGACACCCTTGAGCTGGTCCCGGACCTGGCCGGCGATGGCGCGGTAGATCGCCGCATGGGGACCGTCCGGCTCGCTGTCGACCACGGGATTGCCCGCGTCCGAGGTGGCGCGAATCGCCATGTGCAGGGGGATCTCGCCCAGGAACGGTACCCCGAGCTTCTCGGCCTCATGCCGCGCCCCGCCATGACCGAAAATATCCGACCGCGTGCCGCAATGCGGGCACTGGAAGTAACTCATGTTCTCGACGATGCCGAGCACGGGCACGTTGACCTTCTTGAACATGGCAAGGCCCCGCCGCGCGTCGATCAGGGACAGATCCTGCGGGGTCGAGACGATCACGGCGCCCTTAAGCGGCACGTTCTGCGCCAGCGTGAGCTGGGCATCGCCGGTGCCCGGCGGCATGTCGACGACGAGCACGTCGAGCTTGCCCCATTCGACGTCGCGCAGCATCTGCGTCACCGCCGACATCACCATGGGACCGCGCCAGATCATCGCGGTCTCCTCCTCGACCAGGAAACCGATCGACATGATTGCGAGGCCGAAACGCCGAAGCGGAATCATCTTGCGCTCGCCGTTCAGCTCCGGCTTGTCGCGCAAGCCCGTCAGGCGTGGCACTGAGGGGCCGTAGATGTCGGCATCGAGCAGCCCGACCTTGAGGCCGAGGTCGCGCAGGCCGAGCGCCAAATTGAGCGCCGTGGTCGACTTGCCGACGCCGCCCTTGCCGGACGCCACCGCAATCACCGCGGCGACGCCGGGGATCTCAGACTGCCGTGCCATCGGCGAGCCACCGCCCTGCGGCGGCTTGTGGGCATGGACCGGCTGCACGCCAGGCGAGCCGCGGCTCGGCTGCGGGGGTGGCGGCGGCGCGGCACCCGGTTTGCGCTCGGCGGTCAACGCCACCATGACCGTGGTGACGCCGGGAATGGTGCGCACGGCGGCCTCCGCTTCGGCCCGGACCGATTCCCAGGCCCTTGCCTCGGCGGCATCGACATTGATCGAGAAGAACACCTTGCCGTCCGACGCGCTGATCGCGCTCAGCACATTGGCATGGGTGAGCGCGACCCCGCGGGGTGATTTGACCTTGGTGAGGCTGTCGAGAACCTGTTGCTGCGTCACGCTCAAAGCGCATCTCCTGGACTTGAGGATGCCCCATTAGAGCGGAAACGCCCAAAAGGCTACTGCCTGCCGATATCGTCGGCTTTTTCGGCAGGCGCCGCCCCCTGCTCCCTGGCGGCCTCGTAGTTCAGCTCGATCATGACCCCGTTGGGGTCGTGGACGAAGATCTGCCAGAGGTCGCCGCCGGGCACCTGGCGGGACTCGAACTTCATCCCCTTTGACGCCAGCCGCAGTTTCATGCCGTCAAAGCCGCGACTGACGAAGGCGACGTGGTGGACAACGCCGGAATCCGGCTTTTGTGGCTCGGCGGTCGGAGAAATATCGACGAGGTGCACCACTGGCTTGCCCTCGCTATACATCCAGGCGCCCGGGAAGACGAAATTCGGCCGTGGCCCTTTTTCCAGGCCCAGCACATCCTCGTAGAAGCGGACGGTCTCGGCCAGATTCCGCGTCCGGATGTTGAAATGATCGAGGACGCCAACGCTCACGCCGCCCATGCTCTCGCTCCCTTGTTTTGAAGTCCTTAGGTCCATCATCCTAGCACAGGAGGCCGCCAAACGAAGCCGTTGCCCTCTGCCCTCAAGGGTTTATGGTGCGCCTCCGATCCGCCCTCACCGCGGAACCCAGGCGTCCCCCGCCTGGCAAGAACCGTAAAACCCAAACTACGGACAAGGTACCACAATGGCTAAAGTCGCTTTCCTCGGTCTCGGCGTGATGGGCTTCCCCATGGCCGGACACCTCGTGAAAAAAGGGGGCCATGAGGTCACCGTCTACAACCGCACCGCGGCCAAGGCGAAAGAATGGGCGGACAAATTCGGCGGCAAGACCGCACCGACGCCGAAGGCGGCCGCCGAGGGCCAGGATTTCGTGATGTGCTGCGTCGGCAACGACAACGATCTGCGCGCGGTCACGATCGGCCCCGACGGCGCGTTCGCCGGCATGAAGAAGGGTGCGACCTTCGTCGACCATACCACCGCCTCCGCCGAGGTCGCACGTGAGCTCGACGCGGCCGCCACCAAGGCCGGCTTCAAATTCGTCGATGCGCCCGTCTCCGGCGGCCAGGCCGGCGCCGAGAACGGCGTGCTGACCGTGATGTGCGGCGGCGCGCAAGACGCTTATTCGGGCGCCGAGCCGATCATCACGGGCGCCTATGCACGGATGTGCAAGCTGCTCGGGCCCGCCGGAAGCGGCCAGCTGACGAAGATGGTCAACCAGATCTGCATCGCCGGTCTGGTGCAGGGTCTCTCCGAGGGCATCCACTTCGCCAAGAAGAGTGGCCTCGACGTCGCCGCGGTGATCGAGACCATCTCGAAAGGGGCCGCACAGTCCTGGCAGATGGAGAACCGCTACAAGACCATGAACGAGGGCAAGTACGATTTCGGCTTCGCGGTCGAGTGGATGCGCAAGGACCTCTCGATCTCGCTGGCTGAAGCCCGCCGCAACGGCGCCAATCTGCCAGTGACCGCGCTGGTCGACCAGTTCTACTCCGAGGTCGAGAAGATGGGTGGCAAGCGCTGGGATACGTCGAGCCTGCTTGCACGACTCAATCGCTGACAGCTGACGTTCTGAAACGACCTTGCTGATCGCGATCGCCGCCATCTTCATCCTCGCCTATGCGGCGATCGCGCTCGAGCACCCGCTTCGCGTCAACAAGAGCGCTACGGCGCTGCTCGGCGCTGGGCTGCTGTGGACCATCTACGCTGTCGCAACCGGCGACCACGCGCTGGTCGGCCGCCAGCTCGACGCGTCCGTCGGCTCCACCGCGCAGATCGTCTTCTTCTTGATCTGCGCCATGACGATCGTCGAGGTGATCGA
Organism: Bradyrhizobium sp. STM 3561; assembly: GCF_045571455.1. Lineage (NCBI taxonomy): Bacteria > Pseudomonadati > Pseudomonadota > Alphaproteobacteria > Hyphomicrobiales > Nitrobacteraceae > Bradyrhizobium > Bradyrhizobium sp. STM 3561. Next base: position 2,059,200 of record NZ_CP120695.1, on the reverse strand, counting down.
CGCCCATGATGGCTTCGAGGTCATCACCTCGCTGATCCGCACCACGAGCCAGGTCACGCTGATCTGGCTGATCGGCTTCGTCACGTTCTTCCTCAGCGCGATTCTGGATAATCTGACGACCACCATCGTCATGATCTCGCTGATCCAGAAGCTGATCGCCCGCCGCGACGACCGCCTGTTGTTCGCCTCCCTCATCGTCATTGCCGCCAATGCCGGCGGCGCCTGGACCGTGATCGGCGACGTCACCACGACCATGTTGTGGATCGGCGGACAGATCTCGCCGCTCAAGATCATGAGCGCGGTGTTCCTGCCCTCGCTGCTCAATCTGCTGGTGCCGCTCGTCTTCATCAGCTTCTCGCTCAGGGGCAAGATCATCGCACCGCCGCCGAAAGATAACGGATTGCTGGCCGTCGACCGGTTCGAGCGCAACCTCATGTTCTATCTCGGCCTCGGCACACTGATCGCGGTGCCGGCGTTCAAGGCGGTCACGCATCTGGCGCCCTTCATGGGCATCCTGTTCGGCCTCGGCGTGCTCTGGCTGGTCGGCGAGATCGTGCATCGCCACAAGGAGGAACACGTGCGCCAGCCTCTCACGCTGGTGCACGCGCTGACCCGGATCGACATGAGCTCGGTCGTGTTCTTCGTCGGCATCCTGCTCGCGGTTGCCTGCCTCGAGCATGCCGGCCTGCTGTCGATGCTGGCGCGCTGGCTGGATACCGCCATCGACCGCCAGGACGTCATCGTCGTCGTGCTCGGCCTGCTGAGCGCCGTCATCGACAACGTACCGCTGGTCGCCGCGACCATGGGCATGTACGACCTCGCGCATTATCCGCCCGACAGCTTCATCTGGGAGTTCATCGCCTATTGCGCCGGCACCGGCGGCTCGATCCTGATCATCGGTTCGGCGGCGGGTGTTGCCGCCATGGGCCTCGAAAAGATCGAGTTCTTCTGGTACGCGCGCCGCATCGCGGGGCCGGCCTTGGTGGGATATTTGGCCGGGGCCCTGGTGTACATCGCGCAGCACGCGGCACTGCATTGAACGGCGCAGGCGAGATCCGAATTAACGCCGGGTTAACGTAATTCTTTAGCTCCTTAAGTCAGCTCTTAAGGATTTCTTGCCACAGATAGACAATGCAGAAGGCCCGCGTCCGGCGTGGGCAGGAATCGTGTTGCTTGATGAGTAACCCCGCTGAAAAGCCCGAGGTTGTGCAGCTTCCGGCCGAGCCGGTGAGCGCGCCATCGGCGAGCAGCCGAAGGGCTGCGGCGCAGCGGGTGCGCGAGGCACGCGACAAGTTAACGTCGACCAGTGGAACCCGGCCGGCCTTCGACGCCGAGATGCTGCGGCAATACGCCCAGACGCGACTGTCTGCCTCCTATGTCGTGATGCTGCTGGTGGTGGCGACCGGCATGCTGTTCGGGCTGTGGATGCAGCCGATCCCGGCCGCGGCCTGGACCGCCGGCATGCTTTGCATCCACAGCGCCATGATCCGCAGTTGCCGGCGCTTCCTGACCGAGCCCGCCTCGCCCTCCGCGACGCGCGCATGGCGGACGCGCTTTGTCATGCTCGACCTGCTCTATGGCCTGTGCTGGATGGCGATCCTGATCCATCCCGTGCTCGACATGGTCACGGAAACGCTGATGATGTTCCTGATGCTGCTGGTGATCGCAGTGTCGAGCATGCTCGCTGCCAATCTGCCGATCGCCGCCGTTGCCGCCACCGCGCCGGTCGCCGTCGCGATGGCGCTGAGCTTCGTGATGACCGGCTCGCTGGACAATTACATCCTGGCGGCACTCGCGCTCGCGGCCGAAGGCTATTTCGTCCTGCTGGCGCACCGCCTGCACTCCTCCACCTTTGCCACGCTGGAAGCGCGCGCAGAGAAGGATGCGCTGATCGGCGAGTTGGAACAGGCCAAGGCAATCTCGGACGAAGCCCGCCACCGCGCCGAAGCCGCCAATGTCGCCAAGTCGCGCTTCCTCGCGCAGATGAGCCACGAGCTGCGCACGCCGCTGAACGCCATTCTCGGCTTCTCCGAGGTGATGAAGAGCGAAATTTTCGGCGCGCATGCGGTGCCGGTTTACAAGGAGTACTCGGCGGACATCCATAATTCCGGCGTGCACCTGCTGAACCTCATCAACGAGATCCTCGATCTGTCGCGGATCGAGGCCGGCCGCTACGAACTCAACGAGGAAGCGGTGTCGCTGGTCGGTATCGTCGCAGACTGCCATCATTTGATGAAACTGCGTGCTTCGAGCCGCGGTATCACCATCCACGAAGTGTTCGAGCAGGCCATGCCGCGGCTTTGGGCCGATGAGCGCGCGATCCGCCAGGTCGTGCTCAATCTGCTCTCCAACGCGATCAAGTTCACCCCCCAAGGCGGCGAGATCTGGCTCAAGGCGGGATGGACCGCCTCGGGCGGGCAATATCTCTCGGTGAAGGATACCGGCTCCGGCATCCCCGAGGACGAGATCCCGGTGGTGCTCGCATCCTTCGGCCAAGGCTCCAATTCGATCAAGTCAGCTGAACAGGGCGCCGGCCTCGGCCTGCCGATCGCCAAGAATCTGATCGACCTGCATGGCGGCACGTTCACGCTGAAATCGAAGCTGCGCATCGGCACCGAGGTAATCGTCACCTTCCCGCCGGAGCGCGTGATGAGCGCGCTGGCGCCGCTGTCGGATGATTCTCCGCCTCTCCAGCCGGAAAGTTCCGTCCTGCCGGACGAGAAACGCCGGCCGCGCCACAAGCCGATCATGAGCGCCGGCACAGGTTCCTAACCAGATGCTTGCCGACATGCCCGATCATCCCTCACTATGTCCGTATGAGCAAAGAAACGCCGTGCGTCGCCGTCTGCATGATCGATCCCAAGACCAAACTGTGCTTCGGCTGCGGCCGGACCTTGCCCGAGATCGCGCGCTGGCACACAATGGAGAGCGTGGACCGGCTCGCGATCATGGCCCTCTTGCCGGCACGCATGGCGGAGGCTGGACTTATGCCGATTGCGGCGTCGCCGAAACGCATCTGATCCGCCTGCGTACATTCGGAGGCGCGCGATGATCCGCCTCCTGCTCGTTCTGATCATGCTCGCCGGCACGGCAGGTGCCGTCGTCGCCTATGGCGATCCCGACCAGATCGCGCGAGCCAGCCACAAGGTCTCGCACATTTTTCGCGCACAGGCCGCCTCCCCGGCACCGGCCGTCCAGATCCCGCGCAGCCAGGGCGGCGAATTCACGCTGCGCGCGAAGATCAATGGCGTCACCGCACCGATGGTGATCGATACCGGCGCGACGTCGGTGGTGCTGACCTGGGAAACCGCAAAGGCGATCGGGCTGCCGCTCGAAATGCTGGAATACGATGTCGACCTCGAGACCGCGGGCGGTCACACCAAGGCGGCCCGGCTCACGCTCGACCGTCTCGCCGTCGGCAAGCTGGTCGAGAAGTCGGTGCCGGCCCTCGTGGTGCAACGCGGCCAGATGAAGACCAATCTGCTCGGCATGAGCTTCCTGGATCGCCTGCAAAGCTGGGGCGTGCGCGCGGATACGCTGATGCTGACAGGATATCCGGAGCTCCAGAGCAGCCCTCGCCGCTCCCGCACGGCGGTCGACTAGCAAGGGGCGGCTACGCCGCCGCCTCGGCCGGCGCGCTTGCACCGACGCGCGCGATCGCATCGCGCAGCACGTCGAGACCGGCACCCGGCTTCACTCCTTGCTCGGCAAGATGGCGGCGGAACGCCCGTGCGCCGGGCACGGCATGGAATGCGCCGACGAAATGCCGCGTGATGGCGTGCAGCCGGGTGCCGCGCGCCAGCTGCCCTTCGATGTAGGGCATCATCGCCTCGAGCGCGTCCTGCATGGAGGCGTGCGGTGCCGCCTCGCCGAAGATGTCGGCATCGACGCTGAGCAGCCGCCATGGCTCCTGATAGGCGGCGCGGCCGAGCATCACGCCGTCAACATGGGCAAGATGCGCCTTTGCCTCGTCAATGCTCCGAACGCCGCCATTGATGATGACGGGCACACCAGGCATCGCGCGCTTGAGCCGATAGACGCGATCATAATCGAGCGGCGGGACGTCGCGGTTCTCCTTCGGCGACAAGCCATTGAGCCAAGCCTTGCGCGCGTGCACGATCAGCGCATCGCAGCCGGACGCCACCACCGCACGCGCGAGCGCATCGAGCGCGACCTCCGGATCCTGGTCGTCGATCCCGATACGGCACTTCACCGTGACGGGAACGGCGACCACGTGCTTCATGGCATCAACGCATCTCGCCACGAGCTCCGGCTCCGCCATGAGGCAGGCGCCGAAACGGCCGTCCTTCACGCGATCGGAGGGGCAACCGACATTGAGATTGATCTCGTCATAGCCGAACGCCTCGCCAATCCGCGCGGCCTGCGCGAGCTCCTTGGGATCAGACCCGCCAAGCTGAAGCGCCACCGGATGCTCGCACGCGTCGAACCCTAGCAGCCGCTCCCGGTCGCCATGGATGATTGCGCCCGTGGTCAGCATCTCCGTATAGAGCAACCCCCGCCGCGTCAGTTGCCGATGGAACACCCGGCAATGCCGGTCGGTCCAGTCCATCATCGGGGCACAGCTAAATTTCCAATGATTTTCAATCACTTAAGATTCTCTGTCGATCCAATCCTGGGAGGACACGGCGACGTATCTATACTGGTTTCGTTCGGTTTTTTAGAGATGGTTCGATTATCTAGCCAGTTTTTGGGCAGTCCTTTGCTTCCAAATTTGCTGCCAAACCGGCCCACGCGACGGCTTCGCTGCGAGGGTAAGCCCCATCCACTCCAACGTCGCAGAGGGACGTGATGAACTTGGATCACACCCGGCCGATCCGACGGCGGCACATAGTGGGCTCGTCGGACCAGAGGCGTGCGACGGACAGAGAAATAGCCGTCTACCGCCACATAAAAGAAGCCGTGTCCGAGGGACACGGCAAGTTTCAGGGAGGGGGAACCGGAAAATTCCGATACGTGCGTGAGGCGTGGCCCCCGGACCGATCGTCCGCCGGAGCGCGATCGGAAAAAAATCAGCAGCCGTTCCCAGCCGCGGTCACCATTTCAACGCGGGCGTACGCACGGGATGGTCCCACAGTGCCGCGGTCTCGCTATCGAGCAGGCTCACGGTGAGCGAGCACCCGGCCATGTCCAGCGAGGTGACGAAGCTGCCGACCAGCGAGCGAGCGATGCGCAAGCCGCGCTTCTCGAGCATCCGCCGCGCAGCATTGTACATCAGATAGAGCTCGATCGTCGGCGTCCCGCCAAATCCGTTGACGAGCAGGATGGCCTCGCCCCCACCGCGCGCGTCGAGATCCTGCGCGATGGCCGTCGTCATCTCGTCTGCGATCGCATCGGCCTGCTCCAGCTTGACGCGGCGGCGCCCCGGTTCACCGTGAATGCCGACCCCCATTTCCATCTCGTCCTCCCGAAGCGAAAAGGTCGGCGTGCCCGCGGCCGGGACCGTGCAGCTCGTCAACGCCACGCCCATCGATCGCGTCCGCGCATTGACGCGCTCACCGAGCGCAACGCAACTTTTCAGGTCAGCACCCTTCTCGGCAGCCGCGCCGACGATCTTCTCGACGATCAGCGTGCCGGCCACGCCGCGGCGTCCGATGCTGTGGGTGGAGTTCTCGACCGCGACGTCATCGTCCGTCACGATCGTCGCCGTGCGGCCCTCGGCGATCTCGGCCGCCATCTCGAAATTCATGCGGTCCCCCGCATAGTTCTTCACGATGAACAGCACGCCGGCTTCACCAGAAACCGCCTGCGCGGCCTCGACGATCTGGTCCGGCGTTGGCGACGTGAAGACCTGCCCCGGACAGGCGGCATCGAGCATGCCATAGCCGACGAAGCCCGCATGCAGCGGCTCATGCCCGCTGCCGCCACCGGACACGAGTGCGACCTTCTTCGGGTTCAGCTCACGACGTCGCACGAATTTCCGCTCCGGCCCGAGCGCGACGAGATCGGCATGCGCACCAGCAAGCCCGTCGAGACTCTCTGCGAGCACGCCGTCGACCGAATTGATGAACTTCTTCACTGTCTCCTCCCCGTTTTCTCCCCTGGCCTCACGCTATTTTTCCCGCATGATGGCAATCAAGCGCCGCGCAAAATCCTGGAGCAGCGCATCGAGTTCGGCGTTCCGCTTGGCGCTGCCGAGATCCGGCAAATGCAGCGTCAAGCTCCGCTCATGCGATCCCTCCGTCAGCCGGCCGATCCGGCGCGGATGGGCACGCGCATAGGCACGAAGGAAGGCGGCCTTCGCCTGCGGCGGGAAGTGGCAGACATCGAAGATCGTATTGAGGTGCTGCACGGGTATCGGCACCGGATAGGCGGGGTTGCTGATCTGGCTGACGAAGCTGCGGTTCTTCCCGATGGCATGCGCCAGACGCAGCCGCATGCCCGACGGGCGGCTCTCCAGCACTTCCTTGAAGATGCGCTTGTAGACCGCAACAGCGCCGGCTTCTGCCGGTTCATCGATCGCCGTGTCAGCCAAGCCCGCCTCCGTTGCTCAGCCGGTCGATCGTCCGCTTGATCTGTGCGAGCGCTGATGCATTCACGGACAGCTCCCGCAAGCCGCAATTCAACAATGCGGGAAGGCAGCGCGGGTCGCTCGCCATGTCGCCGCACAGGCTGACGCTGATGCCGCCGCGCCGGCCGTGCTCCGCGGTCCGTGCGATCAGTTCGAGCAAGGCCGGATGTAGTGGATCCATCAAGGGGGCGAGAGCTCCATTGGAACGATCGCAGGCAAGGACATATTGCGCGAGATCGTTCGAGCCGATCGAGAAGAAGGAAGCCTTGAAGCTCGCAATCGCAAGGGCCGCCGCCGGGACTTCGACCATGATTCCCAGCTCGGGGAGCATCGCGTCAATGCCGTCCACCTGCAAGCGCTGCACGATTTCAGCGAACAGCTTCCGCCCTGCTTCGAGCTCGTCCGCCGATGTGACCATCGGAAACATGACCTTGAGGTTTCCGCGCACGGCGGCACGCGCGAGCGCGCGAAGTTGAACGGTAAAGACGTCGGGCCGGGCCAGGCAAAGCCGCAAGCCGCGAACCCCCAGGAAGGGATTGGCTTCGCCGTCCAGCGTGAAGCCGGGCACCGGCTTGTCGCCACCGGCGTCAAATGTACGAATGGTGACTGGACGCCGGTCGGCCCAACGCAACACCGCATCGTAGGCTGCGAACTGGGCCTCCTCGTCGGGCAGGCGCCCCCGCTCGGTGAGCAGAAATTCGGTGCGCATCAGGCCGATGCCATCTGCGTATTGTGCGTCGGCGTGATCGAGATCGTCGACGCGCTGGATATTGATGAACAGCTTGATCCGCTCGCCGCGCCACAAAGCCGTCGGCCGCCGCAGGATTGCGCGCGCAGACGCCCTGCTCTTGCGATGGTTCTCGCGCCGCTTCTCGAACAGCCGGACCTGCTCCGCATTTGGATCGAGCTCGAGCATCGCACTTTCGCCGTCGAGCAGCGCCGTGGCTCCGATCTCCGGAATGGCGCCGAGTTGCACGACCATGGGGATCCCCCGTGCCCGCGCCAGCATGGCGACGTGGCTCGTGGGGCTGCCGCGCAGGAGCGCCAGACCGCCGCCGCTGGACCAGTCGATCTCAAGGAATCGCGAGGGCGGCAGATCGTCGGCGCAGACGACGGCGCCGCTCGGAATCTTCAGGACCTGGCCTTCGCCTCCCCGCAGAATGTTGATCACGCGGTCGCGCAGGTCAGCGAGATCCGACGAGCGCGCCTTCAGATATTCGTCCTCTGCCGAATTGTAATCGGCAATCTGCTCATCGAGCGCCGAACGCCACGCGACGTCCGCAGAACTCCCCTCCCCGATCGACGCGAAGATCGCTTCGATGAAATCTTCATCCTCCAACAATGCGACCTGGAATTCGAGAATTTGCGCGGCTTCGCCTCCGGCGATCGTGGCAAGCTCCGCAATCTGCCCGCTCGCCACGTCTATCGCACTGCGCAGCGCGAGTGCCTCTTCGACCAAGGTACCCGCGACGCGCTCGCCGTTCGTGCCCGCATCGACGCGGACGAACGGGCCATGGGCAAAGCCGATCGAGGCGGTTCTGCCGCGGTAGGCCAGTCCTGTCGCGCCTCCCTGCATGCTACGAAGCTCCGTCCGGAAAATCAGTTGCGATCAGGTCGACCAGCGCCGCGACGGCGGCCTCGGCGTCACTGCCGGATGCCTTGATCTCGATCGTGCTGCCGTGCGCCGCACGCATGGCCATGATCTTGGCCACACTCTTGGCATTGATCCACTCGGCCGCGCCCGCCACCCGAACTAAAATCTGCGCCTCGAACTTCTTGGCAAGCTTTGTGAGCTTGACCGCCGGGCGTGCATGCATGCCCACCGCGTGCACCAGCCGTACATTGCCGATGAATGTCTGTCCGTCCGCTCTGTCCAGCATGCTCATCTTCCATCATCGCTTCGCCGACGCGTCAGTCGGCAGAGAGTTCCTCGGCCACGGCCTTCACCTGGGCCAGTGAGCTGCCGCCCGCCGCCTCGGTCGCCGCCATCACGGCGCCCTCGACGATCGGCGCGTTGCATACGACAACGAGCTCGCGCCGTGCGGGCTCCAGCATTTCGACCGCCATTTCGCTGTTGGTCTCTGCGCCGCCCAGATCGACGAGGATCGCGACGCCCTTCGCCGACCAGGCATCGTTGATGGCATCGATGATCAGGGAGACGCTCGTGCCGAGCCCGCCGTCGGGATTGCCGCCGCAGAAGGCCACCTTGACCTCGCTGCCGACCATCTGCCGCACCATGTCGGCGGTGCCCTTGGCGATATCCTTCGAATGCGAGACGATCACGATACCCACAGTGTCGGTCATTGCTGTCCCTCCAGGCTCGCGCAGACCGCCTGCACGAGTATGCAGCTCGAACGTGCGCCGGGATCGACATGTCCGACGCTGCGCGGCCCGAGGAACGACGCTCGCCCCTTGGTGGCCTGCATCGGTGCAGTCCGCTCGACTGCTTCGGCAGCAGTGGCTCGGACCCGCGCGATCAGATCCGGCTGACCGGCCGCCGTCCTCAACGTTTCCAGGACGGGAACAAGCACGTCGAGCATTGTCTTCTCGCCGGCCTGCGAGCGCCCCCGCGCGCTCACCGCATTCACGCCGCTGCCAAAGACGTCCGCGAGATCGTCCGGCAGGTGCTTGTCGTGCGAAAGTGCTTCGCCCGCGCCAAGAAAGAAACTGCCGTAAAGCGGCCCGGAGGCGCCTCCGACGGTCATCACCAGCGTCTTGCCGATCATCTTCAGCCCCTCGTCCAGCGGCTGCGCCGAAATGGCATCGAGCTTGCCGAGCACCGCCTCAAAGCCGCGCTTCATGTTCGTTCCATGGTCGCCGTCGCCGATCGCTTGATCCAGGGTCGTGAGTTCCGGCGCGCTCGCGATGACCTGCTCTGCGGCCATCTTGACCAGCGACTTGAATGTCTCGGGTTGCAGCGACATCGAACGGATCCTCTAGTGAACCATCGCAGGGATGCGTTGCCCCGCGCGATCGAAACAGAGCGGATGCAGCAGGTGTAGTTCGACCTCCTGGCCGGACTGAAGCGGCCGGCGCGGATCCGCAAGCGTCACCAGCATCTCGCCCTTGTAGTCCAGGTGGATGTGATTCTGCTCGCCGAGGTGCTCGACGCGGTGCACGCGGCCGACCATTCGTCCGCCGTTGCGCGCGGCAATTTGCAGATGCTCGGTTCGGATACCAACGGTCTCCGTCCCCGGCGGCACCGGCACGTCTGACAACAGACGGGCCGGAAGGAAGTTGATCTGAGGCGTGCCGAGGCGCGAGGCGACATAGCTCGATGAAGGACTCTCGTAGATCTCCCGCGGCGTACCGCACTGAAGGAGCTGGCCGTCCCTGATCACGCCGATCCTGGAAGCCATCGTCATGGCCTCGACCTGATCGTGGGTCACGTACAGAATGGTCGCGCCAAGCTCGAGCTGGATCCGCTTGAGCTCGAGACGAAGCTCCGCACGCAGCTTCGCATCCAGCGATGAGAGCGGCTCGTCCATCAGGTAGATCGAGGGATCGCGAACCAGCGCGCGGCCGATCGCCACCCGCTGCATTTCGCCTCCGGACAGACGGGTTGCACGGTTGTTCAGCTTGCTTGCGATGTGCAACAGCTCCGCAGTCCGTTCGACGCGCTTGCGGATGATCGGCTCCGGCACGCGCCGTGCGGGAGAGCGCAACGGAAATGCCAGATTGTCAAAGACCGTGAGGTGCGGATACAGCGAATATTGCTGGAAGACGAAGGCGATATCGCGTGATCCCGGCGGATCACGCGTCACGTCGCGGCCGTCGATCATGACCGAGCCGGTGTCGGGGGTCTCGAGCCCCGTGATCAGCCGCAACGTCGTGGTTTTGCCCGCGCCGCTCGGCCCGAGCAGGACCAGGAACTCTCCGTCGTTCACCGCCAGCGAAAGCTCGCGGACCGCCTCGGCCGCGCCGAAACGCTTGCTAATGTTGCGCAACGCGACGTCAGCCATGGCGCACCCTCCCCTCATTGGCGGTTCGAACAGCGAGACCGCTGGCGACATCGAACAGCGCCAGCCGCTCGGAGTGGAATTCAAGACCCACCGTCTCGCCGATCCGCACCGACGCGCTGGAGGGCAGCCGCGCCGCGAGGCGTCCGTGCGGCGTGTCGACGGTGACGATCTGCGTGGTGCCGAGATATTCGGCACCGAACACTTCGCCGCGGACGGGAGCCTCGTCGGCAAAGCGGATGTGCTCAGGACGTATCCCGAGCGCCAGCGGTGCGCTCGCACGGTCCTCGCGGATCTCCGGGACGTCGACGCTGACGCTATGAAAGGCGACAGTCCGATCCCCCGACCGCAAGCCGCTTTCAAACCGCAGGAAATTCATCGGCGGCGAGCCGATGAAATCGGCCACGAACATGCTGGCGGGCCGGTCATAGACTTCTTGCGGCGAGCCGATCTGCTCGACCCGTCCCTTGTTCATGACCGCGATCTGATCCGCCATCGACATCGCTTCGAGCTGGTCGTGCGTCACGTAAACAGTGGTCGCACCGATGCGCTCGTGCAGGTCGCGAAGCTCGCCGCACATCACATGCCGAAACTCGGCATCGAGCGCCCCGAGCGGCTCATCCATCAGGAAGGCCTTCGGCCGCCTCACCATGGCGCGGCCAAGCGCGACGCGCTGCCGGTCGCCGCCCGAGAGCTTCGACGTCTTGCTCGACAGGAGATGCTCGATCCGCAGCAGCCGCGCGGTTTCCTGCACCCGCTCGCGAATCTCGCGCCGCCCCATGCCCTGGCACTTCAGGGGAAAGCCAATGTTGCCCGCTACATTCATGTGTGGATAGAGCGCAAAGAGCTGGAAGACGAAGGCGATATCGCGGGCGGCGGCGCGGCGGAAGGTCACGTCCTCGCCGTCGAGCAGGATCTTGCCCTCAGTTGGCAGCTCGAGGCCAGCGATCATGCGCAGCGTGGTTGTCTTGCCGCAGCCGGAGGGCCCGAGCATCGCAAAAAAGGTGCCGTCGTCGATGGTGAAGTTCGAGCCTTCAACGGCCGTGAACTGATCGAACGACTTGCGCAGGTTTTCGACGCGGATTTGTGCCATGGCTGCCGCCCTATTTCGGAAAATGGCTGACGATGACGTAGCCAACCGTGCCGGCGAGGATGGTCGCGAAGGAATAGCTGTACAGATCGATCGACCACGGCTGCACCAGCATGACGATGCCGCCCCCGATCAGGGTCATCGCGCCGGCCTCCCAAGGCCCACGCAGCAACCAGCGAGACATTCCGCTTTTTTCAACCGCAGAACCGCTCATTTGCGCACAGCTCCGAAGGTGATGCCGCGCAACAAGTGCTTGCGCAACAACACGGTGAACAGGACGATCGGCACGACGAACAGTGTGGTCGCGGCAGCAACCGCCGGCCAGTCCTGCCCGCCCTCGCCGATGATGAAGGGAATGAAGGGCGGCATGGTCTGTGCCTCGCCGCTCGTCAGGAGAACCGCGAACGCGTACTCGTTCCACGAGAAGATCAGGCAGAAGATTGCGGTCGCGGCGATCCCCGTGACGGCCTGCGGCAACACGACCTTGCGCAGGGCCTGGAGCCGCGTGTAGCCGTCGACGAGGGCGGCCTCCTCGTATTCGCGCGGGATCTCGTCGATGAACCCCTTGAGCAGCCAGACCGCGAGCGAGACGTTCACGGCGGTATAGAGCAGGATCATTCCGAGCCTGGTGTCGGTCAGGTTGAGCTGCCGGTACATCAGATAGATGGGGATCGCCACGGCAACGGGCGGCATCATGCGCGTCGACAGGATGAAGAATAGAAGATCGTCTGCCAGGGGAATGCGGAAGCGCGAGAAGGCGTAGGCTGCGAGCGTGCCGAGAAAGACGGCCAGGAAGGTCGAGCCGAACCCGATGATCAGCGAGTTGACGAAGCGCGGCACGACCTTCGACGGTCCGGCAATGACCATGTCGCGCTGGCGCACGAGCTTGTCGTACCACGTCTGCGGCGGCGGCAGCTTGGCGACGAAATCCGGTGTCTGGCGGGTACGTACGGTAAAGAGGTTCACGTAACCCTCGAGCGTCGGCTGGAAGATCACCTTCGGCGGATAGGCGATGGCGTCACTCTGCGACTTGAATGCGGTGGCGACGATCCAGAGCAGCGGCAGGATCGTGATCACGGCGTAGAGGATCACGAGGCCGCCGGCCACGGCCTTCGCGCGCGGCGAGGCCTCCACGATGGAGTGAGCGGTGGACTTGGTGAGGACGGCGGTCATCGTTGCTTCACCTTGTTGAGCGCTTTGACGTAGATGTTGGCGGCACCGAACACGGTCACGAACAGGATGATGGCGAGCGCGGAGGAATACCCGGTGCGCCATTTCTCGAACGCGGCGCGCTTCAGCGTGATCGACACGAGCTCGGTGGTCGAGCCGGGGCCTCCGGACGTCAACAGATTGACCATGTCGAACATCTTGAAGTTCTCGATCGCGCGGAAAAGCACGGCGAGCATCAGGAATGGAACCGTCATCGGCAGCGTGATCGACCAGAACTGCCGCCAGGCTGAGGCGCGATCGACTTCGGCCGCCTCATAGATGTAGTCGGGAATGGAGCGAAGCCCGGCGAGGCAGATCAGCATGACGTAGGGAGCCCACATCCAGGTGTCGACCAGCACGATGGTCCAGGGTGCGAGCGAGACCTGCCCGGTCATGCTGAACGAGCTCGGCGGCACACCCGTGAACAGGCTGATCAGGTAGTTGAACGGACCGATCTGCGGCTGCAACAGCAGTGTCCAGAAGTTGCCGACCACCGCCGGCGACAGCATCATCGGCAGCAGGATGATCGTGGTCCAGAAGCTGTGGCCGCGGAACTGGCGGTTGATGAGCAGGGCGAGGCCAAACCCGATGATCACCTGCAGCGTCACTGACCAGATCACGAATTGCGCCGTGGTCTGCAGGCGGAACCAGATGTCCTCGTCGCCGAGAATGTCGGTGAAATTGTCGAGCCCGACGAACCGCAGCGGCAGATAGGACATGCTGAGATTGAGGCTGGTGAACGACAGCCGGATCATCCAGATCAGCGGAAAGATATTGATCGCGAGCAGCAGCCCGATCGTCGGCGCAACGAACAGCCAGGCGATGGTCCGGTCCGACAGGCCACGGACACGCCGCGTGGCGCGCGATTTGGCGGGCTCACTCACACCGGCGATCGTAGCATGATCAGGTTGAAAGATCGTCGTCATCTTGTCCATCGGTTGGCTGGTTCGGCTTCCCCGAGGCACCTCCCCGGGGAAACCAGTTCAGTTGATGCGAGAACCCGAGTCTATTGCGACGCGACCTGCTTGCCCTGTTCCTTGAAGACCTTGGTCCAGTCCTTGACGAGGAGATCGAGCGCTTGCTGCGCCGTGCCCTTGTCGGCAACGACGTAGTCATGCACCCGCTTCTGCATGTCGAGCAGCAGTTGCGCGTAGGATGGCTCGGCCCAGAAGTCCTTGACGATGCCCATCGACTCCAGGAATTGCGGTGCGAACGCTGCGCTCTTCGGGAAGTCGGGCGCGTCGACGACCGCCTTGAGAGCCGAGTAGCCGCCGAGCTGCCACCATTTCTGCTGCACGGCGGGCTGCGCGAACCATTTGATGTAGGCCAGCGCGTCGTCCTTGCGGTCGGAGGTCGCGACCACCGAGATCCCCTGCCCGCCAAGCTGGGTGAAGTGTCCGGCTGGACCGGCCGGATTGACGAAGAAGCCTATTCTGTCGCCGCCGACATTCGGATCCTTGTACAGGCCGGGGAAGAAGGCGAACCAGTTCATCTGCATCGCCACCTGGCCGGACTTGAAGGCGTCGAGCCCCTCCTGCATGTAGGCGTTGGTCATGCCCGGCGCGGTGCAGCACTTGTAGAGCTCCTTGTAGAACTCGAGCCCCTTGGCCGCCTCGGCCGAATTGACGACGCCCTGCATTTGGTACGGCTTCTTGGGATTGTCGTAGCTGAAGCCGTAATTGTAGAGCACGTTGGTCACGCCCATGGTGATGCCTTCGGAGCCGCGCTCGGTGAAGATGTAGGCGCCGTAAACCTTTTTGCCGTCGATCTCGCGGCCCTGGAAGAACTCGGCGACCTGCTTCAGCTCGTCATAGGTCTTCGGCGGCGCCAGGTCGCGGCCGTACTTGGCCTTGAACGCGGATTGAATTTCGGGTCGCGAGAACCAGTCCTTGCGATAAGTCCAGCCGACCGCATCGGCCATGGCCGGCAGCGCCCAATAGTTCGGCGAGTTCTTCGGCCACTGCGAATAGCCGACAACCGTCGCCGGAACGAAGTCGTCCATCGATATCTTCTCCTTGTCGAAGAAATCGTTGAGCTTGACGTACCACTTGTTCTCGGCGGCTCCGCCGATCCACTGGCTGTCGCCGATGATCAGGTCGCAGAGCTTGCCGTGGGAGTTGAGCTCATTGAGGAAGCGATCGGCATAGCTCGTCCATGGGACGAACTCGTATTTCATCTCGATGCCGGATTGTTTCGTGAAGTCCTTGCCGAGTTCGACCAGCGCGTTGGCGGGATCCCATGCCGCCCAGCACAGCGTGAGCTGCTTACCTTGGGCCGCAGCTTCGCCTCCGCCAAATCCCCCCAGCAGCGCCGCTCCGAGAACCGTGGTGGCCGCCGAGCTTCTCAACCAACTGAATGTCCGCATATCCGTTTCCTCTCTCGTTGAAGCATCCAATCCGCTCGGCGCTTCCTGCCGGAACGACGCCGAGACCCTGAAACCGAGTTTGAGGAGCGATGAGTGAAGGACGAGACGGACCGCTTCCGGAGACGGCTCCGGAATGGCTTGGGCTCCTCCCACACATCGGCCCGATGCGTGATGTTTAGTTTTTTTTACAGAACTAAACGTATTACTAAATTCTGGAGATCGTCAAGCCCCGTTTGTCGCGAGCCTGGCGAAAAGACTTACGGTGTTCGCTCGCAAGCGGGATGTTCGCAGTTGCAGCGAAAATTCCGGAAAATCTTGCCGAATGCGACCGCCGATGTCGCCCGGCAGGAGCAATCCAGCCCATCCGAACAACAGGAGAGCCGGAAGGTCGGCCACAGCCGCGTGTTTAGCAAACTGCTTTTACTGAAATGTTCAATGAAGCAGTTCGGAGGCGCGAGTAGCCCCTCGTTGTCCGAAATCTGACGATGGCCGCCTCCGTTCGGATTCGTCGCATCTGTGCGGTCGGTGCTGCCTCGCAACCTACTTCGAGACAGCTCCCTGCGCCCTTGTGTCCCCGAAATCTGCCAGAATGTGGCAACGGGCGGTTGGATCAGAACCGCCCGTTGCCGGAACTGAGCCCGTTGCGCCCAAAGGCGACAGAGCCTGCTAAAGAGCAAGGGACAGCTCCGGTGTCTTCCTGAACCCGAACAGTTGCAAGGGCTGCGAGCCCGTACCAGGCAAGGAAGGGAGTGGATGATGACACAAGACGATCTGGTTGTCGTCGGCATCGATGTCGCTAAAGACAAGATTGATGCGTGCATTCGGACCGTAACGGAGCGGAAGACTTGCCCAACAACCGCGGCGGGGCGACGGAGCTTGATTGCATGGCTTCGCAAGCATCAGGTCGGCAAGGCAGTGATGGAGGCAAGCGGCGGCTACGAGCGGGTATGGGCCAAGGCGTTGCGCCAAGCAGGGCTGGAAGTACGGATCGTCGATCCCAAACGGGTTCGCCACTTTGCGGAATCGGCGGGACGCCTTGCGAAAAATGACAAGATCGACGCGGAGATGATCTCCTGGTTCGCCGAGACATTCGGCGAGGCTCCCAGCCAAGTCGACAATCCCGCTCACGAGGAGATGAAGGCACTGGTGAAGGGACGCCAAGGCCTGCTTGACGTCAGGGCTCGCCTGGAAATGCAGAAGGAGCATGAGGCGCCGGCCCTTGTTCAGAAGGCTCGCGCGCGTCTTCTTAAGAAGCTGGCTGACGAAATCGCCGCGCTCGAGACCGCGATCGCGGCGACGATCAAGACAACGCCGGACTTTGCCAAACGCGCCGAGATCATCCAGAGCGTACCAGGCTTTGCTGAGGGGACCGCAATGGCGCTGCTTGGAGGACTACCGGAGCTGGGGCAGGTGAGCGACGAAGTTGCCGCCGCGTTGATGGGCGTTGCTCCTTATGACGATGATAGCGGCAAACGTCGAGGTGAACGCTGCATCAAGGGTGGCCGCCGCTGGGTGCGAAATGCCCTCTACATGCCCTGTGTCGGTGCCGCAACGCTGAACAATCCGGTGTTCAAGGCCTTCTACGAACGGCTGATTGCCAAGGGCAAGCCGCCAAAGGTCGCGATCGTCGCCTGCATGCGCAAGCTGATCATCATCCTCAACACCATGATCGCGCGCGGCGAGACGTGGGATCCGAAGAAATACAGGGTGGCCTGACGAGCGCGCCTATCTCGCGCTCGGACCTCGGCCGAGCGCATGCAAAGCCAACAGACCGGTGAGCGGACGGGGTCAAGGCCGTCAGCCGCCGCAGGCGGGGGCGCGCCAGCGCCAGCCTTGAGGCCG
The DNA here is from genome assembly GCF_045571455.1 of Bradyrhizobium sp. STM 3561. Lineage (NCBI taxonomy): Bacteria > Pseudomonadati > Pseudomonadota > Alphaproteobacteria > Hyphomicrobiales > Nitrobacteraceae > Bradyrhizobium > Bradyrhizobium sp. STM 3561. The sequence continues at coordinate 2,042,206 of NZ_CP120695.1, read as the reverse complement.
GCCGATCGCCGGGCTACTTCGCCACAGTTGCTCTTGGCTTTCAGAGGGTGGAGCGACGAAGCAAAGCTCGGGCGGAAGGCGCCGCGAGAATGCGGAGGTGTGTCCTTGAAAGAAGTGTTGGCGCGCCGCGATGCTGCCGCTTGCTTCATCAGCGAACACCGGGAGCTGCGGCTCTCGTTTGAGTCGTTGCAAGGCGACCGGATTCTGCTCTCCTCGGCTGCGATGAGATCTTTCTTGATCGCCGGTGCACACCGCAAATTGCGGCCGAAAGCCAGCAGGTCCTGTCACTCTGGTCTAGATGCTGCGATAGCGCTCGATCGAGGCAAGATCGGGCACTATTCCGAGCCCGGGGTCTTCGCCCAGCTGAACGGTTCCTTCCCTCACATTGACGATCGAGCCACAGAACAGATCGCGCAGTGGGTTATCGTTGGCATCGACTTCCAGCCAGCCATCACCTCCGATACCGGCGAGAAGATGCGCGGATGCAAGCAGGCCGAGACCACCGCCGAGATAGTGCGGACAAAACGTCTTTCCCGCCTCCAGGATGTCGCGAGCCAGACCGGCACAGAGGCTGAGGCCGCCCCATTTCGCAATATCGGGCTGAACCACGCCAAGCACGCCTTCCGACAGAACGTCGTTGAAGGCTTCGACGCTCGAAATGTTCTCGCCGCCGGCGATCGGCATCTTCGCCGCGGCATGCAGCCTGCGCCACTCCTCGCGCGGGCGATCGGCGCGGATCGGCTCCTCCAACCAGCGCAGATCGAATTCGGCAAGCCGCGGCAGCATCTGAAGCGCCTGAGCCGTTGACCAGCCCTGATTGGCATCGCTGGCAAGCATGCCGGCGCCGACAAGTCCGCGCAGCGCGGCCAAATTGGCAAGGTCGGTCTCGATGCCGAAGCCGACCTTCAGCTTCAGCGCACGATGACCGCGCGCGAGCGCGGCCTCCGCTGTCTGTGCCGCACCGCTGGGATTGATGCCGCTGGCATAGACCTTGATCGTATCGGAGTGCGCGCCCAGAAGCCGCCAGAGCGGCGAACGCTGGCGGCGTGCGGAGAGGTCCCACAGCGCGAGATCGATACCGGCGATCGCCTGCGCAAATGGTCCCGGTTCGCCGCATTGAAGCGCCAGCACCTCGGTGCCCTTGGTCAAGGTCTCGAAAGCCTGAGCGGGACCGTCGAATTTGCGACCGACAAGGCCGGGCGCAAGCACCTCGTTGACGAGCCGGGCGCGATGCTCCGCGCCGGGCGCCGGAAAGTTGGACCAGGATTCACCCCACCCCTCGACGCCGTCTTCATCGACAGCGCGAACAAAGACGGCGGGACGGTTGAGCATCTTGCCGAACGACGTCACAACCGGCGTCGCCAGTGGATAGCGATAGCAGAACGCCTCGATCGAGCGGATGGTGAAGCCGTCAGTCATGTTGCGGATCCTGCGATCGGGGTGAAACCACGCAGAGCCACTATCTCAATAGGCGCGCGCGAAGTCACCTTCCTGCTTGATCTCAGTGAACACCGGAAAGCGCGCCTTCCACGGCGCGGCCCTGGCCGTGGTGAGCTTGTCGAGCCGTTCTGAAGCGGGCCGAGGAAGACATCCGCATCAATGCGGTGGCTCCCGGCGCCGTCGCCTTCCTCTGCATGCCGGCGTCGCAATATGCGACCGGCACGGTGATCGCGGTGGACGGAGGATTCCTCGCGGAATGAACCGCGGCCGCATCGATATGGCAACGCCTTACTTGCGGGAAATCCTGCGCTTCATCGGCATCAGCAATGTCCGCTTCGTGCTGATCGGTCCAACCGCCGGACCGCAGCAGCCGATCGACGCTGCCCGTGAAAGGACCCATCGACGCCTCGCTGCAATGGCCGCGAGCTTCTGGATGTCCGCTTTGGCGGCAGGTCGAGCCGGATCAGATCAGGCTCGACTTGCCCCGGCTCAGCACTTGGCCTGCACCTTTGGCACCGACGATCCGCCCCTTGTTGAAGACCACCTCTCCGCGGGCGATCGTCGTCACCGGCCATCCTGTGACCTCGAACCCTTCCCAGGGCGTGTAGTCCGAGCCGTGATGCAAATCGGTCTGCCGGATGGGCTTCTTCAATTTGGGATCCCAGAGAACGATATCGGCATCAAAGCCGACACCGATCGAGCCCTTGCGCGGATAAAGACCATAGATCCTTGCATGGTTGGTCGCGGTCAGCTCGACGAACTTCTGCAGGGTGATGCGTCCCTTCGAGACGCCTTCTGAGAACAGGATCGGCAGCCGCGTCTCGACACCGGGGATGCCATTCGGCACCCAGCGGAACGAGGTGCGGGCGTTCGGCGTCTGCTTGCCCTTGGGATCGTCGTAGCGGAACGGGCAATGGTCGGACGAGAAGGTCTGGAATACACCCGACGTGATGCCTTCCCAGATCGCTTGCTGGCTCTCGACATCGCGCGGCGGCGGCGAGCAGACATATTTCGCGCCCGTGACGTCCATGTTGAGGCCCTTCATGTCGTCGGCCGTCAGCGTGATGTATTGCGGGCAGGTCTCTGCATGCACCGGCAAGCCGCGCTGCTGCGCCCAGCGCACCTGCTCCATCGCCTCGCGACCGGAGACGTGCACGATCATGATGGGGACGCCGATCACCTCGGCATGGCTGATGGCGCGGTGCGTCGCCTCGCGCTCGACCGCCTGGGGCCGCGACACCCCGTGATAATAGGGCGCGATATGGCCTTCGCGCTCCAGCTTGCTGGTGAGGAAGCGGATGGCGTCATAGCCCTCGCAATGGACCATGACCAGCGCCTCCTCGCGGCGCGCGACCTCGAACACCTCGAGCAGCTGCTTGTCGCTGAGCACGAGGTCGTCATAGGTCATGAACACCTTGAAGGAGGTGTAGCCGTCCTTGACCAGGGCCGGCAGCTCCTGCCCGAGCACGACCGCGGTCGGGTCGGAGATGATGAGGTGGAACGCGGTATCGATATAGCATTCGCCTTCGGCGAGCTTGCGATAGTTCTCGACACAGGTTCGCAGCGAGGTCCCCTTCTCCTGCAGCGCGAAGGGCAGCACCATGGTGTTGCCGCCGGCAGCCGCCGCGCGTGTCGCCGAGGCAAAATCATCGGCCATCACCACGTCGGGGCCCGAGGGCTGGGAGATGTGGACGTGGCTGTCGATGCCCCCCGGCAGCGCCAGCAGGCCAGTCGCGTCGATCTCCTGCGCCGCGCCCTCGAGATGATCGGCGATGCTGACGATTCGGCCGTCGCGAATGCCGATATCGGCGCGGAACTCGTCGCTGGCCGTCACGATGGTGCCGCCCCGAATGGCGAGATCGAGCTGGGTCACGTGCGCCTCCGTCACTTGATGGCCGCGGATGTCTGGAATATGCGGCCCCACCCCGCAAGGGCCCTGATGTCGCAGCAGGCGAGACCGAGGGTCCGCCACAGCGTGACCGCGACCGAGTCGAGCACAGCGACGTCCAATTCCCGTTCGAGCGAGGCCGCAAGCGCCGCAGCGTCGAGATTGGTGCAGAGGATGACGATCGCATCTGCTCCCTCCGCCGCCACGGCGCGAATCATGTCCGCAATGGTCGTCGGCGCGACCTCTCCAAAGGAGAAATTGTCGCGCAGGCCGAGGTGCCGCTCGGCGTGCGGGGCGATCCCCTCCTCGGCCCAGACGTCGGCGATCCGCCGCTGCACATCGTCCGTATAGGGCGAGACCAGGCCGACGCGCTTGGCGCCGAGCGAGCGGGCGGCATCGATGCAGGCGAGCGTCGACGTTGTCGCCGGGACGCCCGCGCGCGCCGTGATCGCCTCGCGCAGGCTCCGGTCGCGGCCGATACCGAGCCAGCTTGCGGAGGTGCCATTCCAGGCAATCGCGTCGACCTTGGCATCGGTCAGCAGGTCCGCGGCCGGCAGCATCACCGAGGCATCGAACTGGCTCAGCGCGGCGGCGTCGAGCGCAATCTCGGTGACGCGAAAGCGCGAGAAATGTGCGGTGACATCAGCCACGCCATGCAGCATGGCGCTGGTGACGGGCTCCAGCACCGAGTTGGAGGATGGCGTGATCATGCCGAGACGCTTGCGCATGGCGATACCTTACGACGCCTGCGCAAGCCGCGTCGACTCCTCCCGGATCAAAGCCAGGATGTGGCGCTTGGCGTCGTTGAATTCGGGGCTGGTGATGTCGCGCGGGCGCGGCAGGTCGAAAGTGACGGCCTCGCGGATCCGGCCCGGCCGCCTGGTCATCACCACGATCTTGTTGCCGAGCACCAAGGCCTCGTCGACGCTATGAGTGACGAACACGATGGTGCAGCGGCGCTTCTGCCAGATCGCGACCAGCTCCTCCTGCATTTCGAGCTTGGTCTGGGCATCCAGCGCCGCGAACGGCTCGTCCATCAGGATCACGCTCGGGTTCATCAGCAGCGCGCGGGCGATCCCGACGCGCTGGTTCATGCCGCCCGACATTTCGGAAGGATGATGATGCTCGAAGCCGCGCAGGCCGACGAGATCGATGAACTCCATGGCGCGGTCGTGGCGCTCGGCCTTGGCGACCCCCTTGAGCTTGAGATGGAAGGCGATGTTGTCGATTGCGGTCAGCCACGGCATTAGCGTCGGCTGCTGGAACACCACCCCACGGTCCGAGCCGGGCCGCTCCACCTGCTTGCCGTCCACCAGCGCGCGGCCGCTTGTCGCCTGCTCGAAGCCCGCAATGATGTTCAGGAGTGTCGACTTGCCGCAGCCGGAGGGGCCGAGCAGGCAGACAAAATCGTTGGACTCGATGTCGAGGTTGATGTTGTCCAGCGTCAAGAGGTCCCGGCCGCGGCGCTTGTCGGAGAACACCTTGACGATGTTGCGAAGCTCGATTGCCGCCATCAGCCCGCCCTTCCCTGCACGGTGGTCGTCTGCTGCCAGCGCAGCGTGCGCGCCATGATCGCCTTGAGTCCGAGGTCGGAGAGATAGCCGAGCAGGCCGATCGAGATCATCGCAGCCAGCACGATGTCGTAGCGCAGGAAGTAATAGGAATCCCACAAGACATAGCCGAGGCCGCTCTTCACCGCGACCATCTCGGCCGTGACCGTCAGCATCCAGGCCGATCCGACCGCGATGCGCAAGCCCGCAAAGATCGACGGCAGCGCCGCCGGCAGCACGATGTCGGTCAGCATCTGCCGGCTATTGGCGCCCATCATCGCGCCGGCGCGCACGAGATTGTGGTCAACGGTCTTGACGCCGTGGATGCTGTTCATCAGCACCGGAAAGAAAGCGCCGAGGAAGACGAGGAAGACCGCCGGCTTGTCGGCGATGCCGAACCAGATGATCGCCAGCGGAATCCAGGACACCGGCGGGATCGGACGCAGCATCTGCAGCGTGGGCTCCAGCGTCTTCTCGAACAGGCGCGACCAGCCGATCGCGACTCCCGCGAGGATGCCGAGCAGACTTGCCAGCGCAAAGCCGCCGAACACGCGAAACGCGCTGGCGAGCGCGTCACGCAGCCAGTGCCCCGAATAGGTCTGCGTGGTCTCGTCGAAACCGAACACCCAGTCGCCGAGCGCATGCAGCACCGCGCTCGGCGCCGGCAACAGCGCCGGCGGAAGCATGCCGCTGCGGGCAAAGGCCTCCCAGCCCGCGATCAGCAGCGCGGGTACGACGAGGCGTTCGAGCCCCTGGAATGCCCGCGTCAGCCGAAACGCCGGCCTTGCGGGCGAGACGTCAGTAACCGAGGTCATTCTTGGCCTTTCCGGTGGCCTGCTCCAGGAACGAATAATCCATGTTCTTCTCCGCTTCCGCGGAGACGTCCTTCGAGATGTATTTGAGGTCGCGCATCATCGCGGCGATCGCCAGCGTCTGCGAGCGATGGATCGCAGGATCGGGCGAAGCGTTCTTCAGCGCCTCGGTCGCCACATTCTTGTCGAGGCCGGTGAGCTTGTTGATGACCTCGACCCACGGCCCCTTGTCGGCGATCAGCTTGTTGTCGAGCTCGACCACGGCGCCGACGACGCCCTGGACGCCGGCGCGCTGGCCCGCGATCACATCCGAACGCGTGACGATCAGATTCGTGAGATTTCCCGCAGCCTGCTCATACGGCAGCACAAAATGCTTGCCGGCACCGGCGAGCCGGATCTGGGAGGCGAACGGCTCGACCGAGCAGATCATGTCGACCTCGCCGCGCTGGAGCGCGGCGAGATGATCTGACGGATTGGGGATGTTGATGAACTGGATGTCCTTGTTGGGATCGACGCCCTGCTTGAGGAACGCGCCGCGCATGTGGATGTCCTGCGCATTGCCGCGGGACGCCGCGACCTTGAGCGGCTGACCGTCGCTCTTCGCCTTCGCAACGGTCGTCTTGAACGTCGCCCAGTCCTCAGGGGGAAGGTTCAGCTTCGCGGAGGAGAGACATTCCGAGCCGCCATTGATCTGACCTGAGACGGCGACGACGTCGAAACCTTTGTCGAGCGCGGTGATGTAGTGGAGATAGGTCACCTGCGCGACGTCGATGCTCTTCGAGACCAGGGCGGTGAGCACGTCATTGCCCGAGTTGAAGCCGGTCGCCTCGACCTCGATGCTCTTGGCGATGCCCGGGATCAGCGACATCGGCAGGCAGTGCGCACATTTGGCGTAGCCGAGCTTGATCTTCGCCGCCTGCGCGGAGGCGAGATCGCTTCCGCCAAGCATCGCCGCCATTACCACGAGGCCCAGTCGCAAACTCGTCCGCATCACCTGCTCCGTTTCGAATGCGCGGGATCTCGCGCGTCGGAAACGATCATCCGCCGCCCTTCGCCGCAAGGCAATCCAGTTTCTGCATGCTGCATACAATTTGCGCGCTATGCCATTGTTTTCAGCGAGATACGTCGATATTTTGGGCAGGCCAAAGGGTCGGAAACGGCTAAGATCCAACGTGAGAAGTGAGGCACGCGTGCAGCCAAAATCGGAAGCGTCAAAGGGACGAAAGTCGCCCAAACTCAAGCGGATGGGCCTGCATGAGCGTGCCGCGGCGCGGATGCGGACGATGATCATTCGCGGCGAGCTGCCGCCGGGTTCGCAAACCCAGGAGACGAAGCTGTCGAAGGAGCTCGGCGTGTCGCGCACCCCCTTACGCGAGGCGATGAAGGTGCTGGCGGCTGAAGGATTGATCGAGCTTCGTCCCAACCGCAGCCCGCGCATTGCCGATATCGCAGTGGACGGCATCTCGGAATTGTTCGAGGCCCTCGCCGGCATCGAGCGGCTCGCCGCCGAGCTCGCCGCGGAGCGCGCCACCGAGCGCGACCTCGCCCGCCTGCGCACGCTTCAGACCCGCATGGAGGGTCATCACCGCAACGGCAAGCTCGACGATTATTTCACCATCAACGGCGAGATTCACAACACCATCGTCCGCATGGCCCGCAACACGCCGCTGCGCGAAGCCCACGAGACGCTGATCTCCCGCGCCGAACGCGCGCGCTATCTCGCGCTCGGCGCGAACAGGCGCTGGAGCAATTCGGTCGACGAGCACGCGGACATCCTGGCCGCGCTGAAGGCACGCGACGGCGAAGCCGCCGGCCGCCTGCTCGGCGCCCACGTCGCGCGCACCGGCACGGCGCTGCTCGAAGTCCTCGCCGCCCCTCAGGCCAAACGGACGGCGGCATAATCATGAAGCTGCTGCTGCTCAACCCGAACACCAGCACCGAGGTCACGCAGCTGATGCTGGGAGTCGGGCAGCGCGCCGCTTCCTCCGGCACCGAGCTGATCCCCTGCACCGCGACCCGCGGCGTGCCCTATATCGCCACGCGCACCGAAGCGCAGATCGGCGGCGCCATTGCACTGGAGATGTTGGCCGAGCAGCACATGAAGGTGGATGCCGCAATCATCGCGGCATTCGGCGATCCCGGCCTGTTCGCGGCGCGCGAGACCTTCGACATCCCTGTGATCGGCATGGCGGAAGCCGCCATGCTGACCGCCTGCATGGCCGGACGCCGCTTTGCCATCGTCACCTTCGCCCAGGCCCTGGGCCCCTGGTACGAGGAATGCGTCCGCGCCCACGGGCTGTGGGAGCGGTGCGCCGGCATCCGCATGCTCGATGCGCCGTTTCAGGCGATCTCCGAGGTCGGCACCGAGAAGGAAGACGTGCTGGTCGAACTCGCCCAGCGCGCCATCGTCGAGGACGAGGCCGATGTGCTGATCTTTGCGGGCGCGCCGCTGTCCGGCCTTGCCGAGCGCGTCGCCGACCGGATCCCTGTCCCCGTGGTCGATCAGGTCATCGCCTCCGTGAAGCAAGCCGAAGCGCTTCATGCGCTGCACCTGCGTAAGGCGAGCGCAGGTACGTTCCGCCGCCCCGCCGCGAAGCCGACCATCGGCCTTGCCGATGCGCTCGCCGCCCGGCTCGAGCATCGCGACAGCTGATCAGAGAGGCGGCCGGCGATGCGAAAAACCCAGTTCGTTCTCGAGGCTGCGGCCGAAGGCAAACAAGCGGGATTCGCACCCCGGCGGCGCGATGACCTGGATGCCGAAGGGCAGCTCATTCTCGCCTCGCGGCACCGGCAAAGTCAGGACCGGAAAGCCGACCAGCGACACGATGAAAGTAACGGCGAGATAATCGATCGGCGTCTCCAGCGCCGCCCCGTCGATCGCGGTGACGTCGCTGATCTCGTTCGGCCAGGGGACGACCGACGCAGCCGGCGCGACCAGGATATCGGCACGGGTGAACAGCGCGCGAAAGCTGCGATAGATCACGGTGCGGCGTCGTTCGGCGTTCAGGTAAGCCTCCGCGGACAGCTTTGCGCCGGCCTCGATGTTCCAGATCACCGTCGGAGTGAGCTCGGTACGCCGCATCCTCAGCAACTCGCCATAGCTGCTCGCGATGTGCGCGCCGCGCAGCGTACGAAAGGTTTCGATCGCCCCGCCACAATCGGGCGAGGACAGCTCGACATCGTCAACACGCGCGAGCGCCTCGCAAGCCGCAGCGAAGCGCGCACGAACCTCGCACGCAACCGGCGCGACACCGAAATCGGGCGTAACAGCAATCCGGGGACGGCCAGCGATGGGTCGATCATGGCCGGCACCGTGGAGCGAGAGCGGATCATTCGCATCGCCTCCGGCGCAGGCCGACAGCGCAAGCTCGAGATCGTCGACACTGCGGGCGAGAAAACCGTGCGTGGCCAGCATGTCCCAGCCGAGCGGCCGGCGCGGCGACGGAATGCGGCCGGGGGTCGGCCGGATCGAAGCGACGTCGCAGAAGCTGGCGGGCGTGCGCACCGAGCCACCGAAATCGGTGCCGTGCGCCAGCGGCGCCATGCCGGTCGCGACGGCGACGGCAGAGCCGCCGGACGATCCGCCGGAGGTCAGCGCGAGATCGAACGGATTGCGTGTCGGCCCGCGCAATCTGTTGGTACAGACCGCACCAAAACCAAACTCCGGCGTGTTGGTCTTGCCCAAAATGATCGCGCCGGCGCGCCGCAGCCGCGCCACGATGAGATCGTCCTCGGCCGGGACGTGATCGCGGAACAGCACCGAGCCGTAAGTCGTCGCAAGTCCCGCCGTGTCGGTGAGGTCCTTGATCGCGATCGGCACGCCATGCAGCGGGCCGATCGGCGCAGAGGCCGCATCGCACATCTGCGCAGCGCGGCGGGCGCCGTCCGCATCGACCGTCACGAATGCCGCCAATCGGGCGTCGAGGCTCGCAATCCGGGCCAGATGCGCTTCGATGGCGTCACGGGAGGACAGCTCGCCCCTCGCAATGGCGCGCGCAAGCTCCGTGGCCGTGAGGTCGCATATCGATCGATCCGATGTCATCGGGCCACCATGCCAAAATGCTCGCCGAAAAGCGACAGGCGCGGGCACGAGACTTGCTTTCTCTTCTGGAGCAACGGGAGGCAACACCATGGCTGATGCGCCAAGCGGCCGATCGCTCGTCGTCGACGCGGTCACCCACCGGTATCCGAGTGGCGCGCTTGCGGTCGAGAACATCAATCTCGACATCAAGGGCGGCGAGATCATCGCCCTGCTCGGCCCCTCCGGCTGCGGCAAGACAACGCTCTTGCGCATCATCGCCGGCTTCATCGCCCAGACGCAAGGGAGGATCATCATCGGCGACGACATCGTCGATGCGCTGCCGCCGAACAAGCGCGCGGTCGGCATCGTGTTCCAGAACTACGCGCTGTTCCCGCACCTGTCGATCAGCGAGAACGTCGCCTATGGCCTCGCCGCCCGCGGCATCGACAATGTGACGCGGCAGCGCGAGGCGCAGCGCCTGTTGGAGCTGGTGCAGCTCCCGACAATGGCCGAGCGGCTGCCGCGGCAGCTCTCCGGCGGGCAGCAGCAGCGCGTTGCGCTCGCCCGTGCGCTCGCGATCAAGCCGTCGATCCTGCTGCTCGACGAGCCCTTCGCCGCGCTCGACAAGAATTTGCGGCTGGACATGCAGATCGAGGTCAAGCGGCTGCAACGCGTCTCCGGCATCACCACGCTGATCGTGACGCACGACCAGGAAGAAGCGCTGTCCATGGCCGATCGTGTCGCCGTGCTGAGCCATGGCAAGCTCGAGCAGTTCGGCTCGCCGTCGGACGTCTACGACCGTCCGCAGACGCTGTTCGTCAACACCTTCGTCGGCTCCACCAACCGCATGCCCGGCGTCGTGGTTTCGGTGGACCGCACGGCGGCAAAGGTGCGCCTCGATGCCGGCGCGGAGATCATCGCGCGTCCCGCGGGCGGTACGCTCAGCGAAGGCGGCCGCGTCACGGTCTGCATCCGTCCCGAGCATCTGCAATTCGTCGGCGACGAGACCGGCTTTGCCGGCGTGATCGGCATGTCGCTGCCGCTGGGCGCCACCGTCGTGCACGAAGTCACCACCGCCGATGGTTCCGGTGTCAAGGTCTCTCAGGCACGCATCGGCGAGACGCGCGCGCTGGAGAACGGCGCGGCGGTGCGTCTCGCGCCGCTCGCCCCGTCGCTCGCCAACGCCTTTCCCGCAACGCTTTGAATTCAGTTTCTGTCCAGAGGGGAGTTCGACATGATCATGAATCGCAGAAGCCTGCTGACCACCGCGCTCACACTCGGCGCCATGAAGGCATTTCCTGGCCTGAGCTACGCCCAGGCCCGTCCACTGGTGTTTGCGACCTTTACGGGAAGCTGGGAGGAAGCGCACAAGGCCGTGCTGGTGCCGGCGTTCCGCAAGGCTAACGCGGACGCCGCGATCGTGCTGGACCCCATGCTCTCGGTCGACCAGATCGCCAAGGTGAATGCCGCCAAGGCCAATCCGCCGATCGACGTCATGCTGCACGATCCCGGCCCGGCCCTCGTCGCCATCGGCCAGGACCTGGTCGATCCCTATCCGGTCGAGAAGAGCGCCTACTACAAGGACCTGATCGCCGAGGCGCAGGAGCCGATGGGCCCCGCCCCATTCTTCCAGGTCGTCGGCCTCACGTACAATCCCGAGGCCGTCAAGACGCCGCCGACCTCCTGGGCCGACCTCTGGAAACCGGAGTTCAAGGGCCGCGTCGGCATCACCAACCTCAACTCGACGCTCGGCACCGGCTGGCTGGTCGAGATCGCCAAGATGCGCGGTGGCTCCGAAGCCAATGTCGATCCCGGCTTCAAGGCGCTGGAGGAGCTCAAGCCCAATCTCGCCGCGGTCGCCGCCAATCCCGGCGCGCTCGCCACCCTGTTCCAGCAGGGTCAGATCGACATCTCGCCCGGCAATTTCAACGCCATTCAGATCCTCAAAGCCCGCGGCGTGCCGGTCGAGTTCGTGGCGCCGAAGGAAGGCGCCATCGCCTTCAAGACCACGATCCACATCGTCAAGAACTCGCCGAACCGCGAGCTCGCCTTCAAGCTGATCGAGGCGGCGTTGATGCCGGAAGTGCAGACCACGCTGATGAACCCGCCCTATCTGATCGTGCCGACCAATTCCAAAGTGGCGATGGGCGGCGAGATCGCGCGCGTGCTGGCCAAGGACGCGGCCGAGCTGAAGAAGAAGTTCGTGTTCCAGGACTGGAAGAAGATCAACGAGCAGCGCTCGGCCTGGATCGAGCGGTTCAACCGCGAGATCAAGATCTGAGACATTGAAGGCTTGAGTCATGGGCGCAGCACCGGCATCACGGGACGTGACGTCCTACGGAATGGGATTGGCGGCGCCGCTGGCGCTGTTCTTCCTGGTCTTCTTCGTCGCGCCGCTGCTGCAATTGTTCTGGCTCTCGCTGCACAACGACACGGCCGGGCTCCAATGGGGGCTCGGCCAATACCTGCACTTCCTCACCGATCCCTTCAGCCTCGGCGTGCTCGGCTCGACGCTGCTATTAGGGGCCGAGGTGACGGCGGTCTGCCTCGTGCTCGGCTTTCCCATCGCCTGGCTGTATCAGCGGGTCGGACCAAGGCTTCAGACCATCATCATCCTGATCGTGCTGCTGCCGCTTTTGACCAGCGTCGTGGTGCGCACCTTCGCCTGGATCGTCATCCTCGGACGCCAGGGCATCATCAACGCGACGCTGCAATCGCTCGGCGTCATCGATACGCCGCTAAAATTGCTCTACACCCAGTTCGGCGTGGTGATCGCGCTGGCGCAGGTGCAGATGCCCTTGATGACGCTGCCGCTGATCACCGCGCTCGGCCGCATCGATCCCAATCTCGACGATGCCTCCTGCTCGCTCGGCGCCGGGAGCTGGCGCACCTTCTTCCGGATCGTGCTGCCGCTGTCGCTGCCCGGCGTCATCGCCGGCTGCACGCTGACCTATGCCGCCGCGATCACCGCCTTCATCACCCAGTCGCTGGTCGGCGGCGGGCAGATGCTGTTCATGCCGATGTATCTCTACCAGCAGGCCTCGACACTGCAGAACTGGCCGTTCGCGGCCGCGATCTCGATCATCTTCCTGCTCGCCGTGCTCGCGGTCGTCTCGGTCTTCACCACGCTCGGCCGCCTGTCGCGCGGCTATGGAGGCGCATGATGAGCGGCCGCAAGCGCACGCTCGAGGCGATCAGCTTCGAGCTCGTCATGACCGTGATCGCGGTGATCGCGCTTGTCATCATCATCGCGCCGTCGCTCGTGGTGCTGATCGTCTCCTTCACCAGCGGCTTCTCGCTGCGCTTCCCGCCGCCGGGCTATTCGCTGCGCTGGTACGCCGAATTGTGGAATGCCTGGCAGCTGCATTTCGCGGCCAAGAACAGCCTGATCGTGGCGCTGTGGGCGACGGGCCTGTCAGTCGTGCTTGGCGTCGCCGCGGCGCTCGCGATCTCGCAGTCGCGCACGCTATCGGCGCGGCTGCTCGATTCCCTCTTCATGTCGCCGCTGGTGCTGCCGGCCCTCGCCTTCGGCCTCGCCGCTCTGATGCTGTTCTCGCTGGTCGGCCTGCCGGTGTCGCCGCTGACCTTGGTGATCGGCCACACCGTGGTCTGCGTCCCCTATGTCGTGCGCAACACGGTCGCAGCCCTCGCCCAGCTCGAGCCGACCCTGCTCGAAAGTTCGGCGGTGCTCGGCGCCAGCCGCCTCTACACCTTCCGCCGCATCGTGCTGCCGCTGATCCGCCCGGGCATCATCGCGGGCGCTTTCATCGCCTTCATGTCGTCCTTCGACAACGTGCCGGTGTCGCTGTTCCTGCGTGATGCCGCCACGGACATGCTGCCGATCCGGATGTGGCAGGACCTCGAGGGCAAGCTGGATGTCACCATCGCCGCGCTGTCGGGCGTGCTGATCATCGCGACCGTCGCGCTGGTCGCAATCATGGAGCGCGTCACCGGCCTGTCGCGGCGGCTGACGAATTGATCAGGCACCGCGGAACAGCGAATAGCCCCAGCGGGTGAATTTCAGCGGCAGATGAAAATGCTCGTCAACGTTCTTGATGCGGAAGCGGAACGGCGTCACGGTCAGGAAGCCGTCGCGCTCGCCGAAGAACTCGCCGAGATGAAACAGCACCTCGTATTCGCCGGCCGTCACGCCGGCGCCTTGCGCGATGGAATGATCGAGCACGCCATTGCCGCCGAGCCGCCCGTCGGCGATGCGCAGCGAGTCCGGATCGATCCGCCAGATCTCGACGCGCAGCCCCTGCGCCGGGCGCCCGCTTGCCACATCGACCGCGTGAATGGAAATGCCGCCTGCCACGATGTTCCTCCCATGAGCACGCCGCTATGGTAGACGCAAACACGGCCGCTCGGCCAGCACCGGCGTTGCTGCCGGCCCTCGGAGCGATGACCGCGCTGCAGGGCCTCGTCGCGCTGGCCTTGTTCGCGCCCGGCGTGGTCGCGCCGCGCGCGCATATCGAGGTCTGGCAGCTCTCGATGTTTTCCTGCGCGGTGTTCGCGGTCGGCATCCCCGCCTCGTTCTGGGGCGGCGGCTTCATCGCGCGCCTTGGCTCGCTGCGGATCGCGAGCCTCTGTGCGGCGGCCATCGTCGTCGGCATGGCATTGGCTTCGCTCGGATCGAGCGCCGCGCTGCTCGCCGCAGGCCTTTGCCTCGGCCTTGCCATGGGGCCCGAGACGCCCGCGAGCGCGGCGCTGCTGGCGCGGCTCGTCACCGCCGAGCGGCGCGCCTTCGTGTTCTCGGTGCGTCAGACCGGCAACCAGATCGGCGCGGTTTGCGGCTCGCTCGCGCTGCCCGCGATCGCGATCTCGCTCGGACCGGCCTGGTGCTATGCGTTTGTAGGCGGCTGCGCGCTGCTCGCGATCCTGTTGTTCGAATGGTTGCGGCCGGCCTATGCCGGCAAGGTCGCTCCGCCGCCAAAGCTCGATCTCCGCGCGCGGCTGGCGCTGGTGATTGCGGACCGGCGGATCGCGACGCTGGCGCTGGCCTCGATGCCGTTCAGCGCGATGCAGGTGTCGCTCAACACGGTCTTCGTCACGCTCGGCACGCGCGAGCTCGGCCTTGGCCATATCGAGGCCGGCATGGCGCTCGCCTGCGCGCAAGCCGGCGGCCTCGTCGGCCGGCTCGGCTGGGGCTATGTCGCGATGCGCCTCGATGCCTCGCGGACGATTCTCGTCGTCATTGGCCTCGGCATGGCATTCTGCGCCGCGCTGCTGGGCCTCAACGGCGCTTCGCTCGGTCGCGGCGGGCAATTCATCATTGCCGCACTGTTCGGCCTGACGGCGTCGGGCTGGAACGGCGTCTTCATCGCCGAGATCGCCCGCCTCGCCCCGCAGGAGCGGATCGGCGAGACCACCGGCGCGGTGCTGACAGCCTCCTATGCGGGCCTGCTTGCGGCGCCGGCGCTGGTGTCGATCCTGGATGGCGTGGCCAGTCTCGGCATGGCATTCTTCACCTTGGCCTGCCTCGCTCTCTGCGGCACATTGGCGCTGATCTGGGAAGGCCATGACAAAGCCGAGAAATAGCGCGCGCGAGATTGCTGCCGACGTCGCCGCCGGACGGACGACTGCTGTCGAGACCGCCAAGGCCGCCCTCGGCCGCATCGAGGCCGCAAAGGCCTTGAACGCGGTCGTCGCGGTCAATTCCGCACGCACGCTCGCCGATGCCGCAGCCGTCGATGCTCGCCTGCGCCCCGGCGAGACCATGCCGCTTGCCGGCGTCCCCATCGTCGTCAAGGACAACATCTGGGTCGGCGGCTGGCGCGTGACGCAAGGCTCGCGCCTGTTTGCGAACTTCATCGCGCCGCAGGACGCGATCGCGATCGAGCGCCTGCGCAGCGCCGGAGCGGTCATCGTCGGGATCGGCGCGACGTCCGAATTCGCCTGCAAGGGCGTCACGACCTCGCAGCTGTATGGGCCGACGCGGCATCCGCTCGATCCCGCGCTGACACCCGGCGGCTCATCGGGCGGCCCGGCCGTGGCCGTCGCTGCCGGCCTCGTGCCGCTCGCGATCGGCACAGATGCCGGCGGCTCGAGTCGCAGGCCGCCGGCGCATGTCGGGGTCGCCGGCTTCAAGCCGTCCTATGGCGCGATCCCCTATGGGCCAGGTTTCGCCGAGCCCTTCTACGGTCTCTCCGTCATTGCACCGATCGCCGCCGAAGTCGCCGACATCACGCTGGCGTTCGAGGCCATGGCCGGCCTCGATGGACGCGATCCGGATTCTGCCGTCGTTGCGCAGCAGGCCAAGGACACCGCCGGTCAGCGCATCGCGTTTTCGCCGCGCCTTGGTCTCGATGTCGCGATTGACGATGTCGTCGCGAATGGGCTCGCCTCCGCTGTCGACCGACTTTCCGCGGCAGGTTTGCGCATCACGCAACGCGATCCCGTCTGGTCGGCAAACGCCACGGAGGACGCCATCATGCCGCTTCAGCATGCGGGTCTGGCGGCGCTCTGTGGTAACGCCTTCCGCATGGATCCGACTATCTTCGATCCCGATGTCGCCAAACAGATCGAGCGAGGTCTCTCCTGGTCGGGTACGGAAGTTGCCGGAGCGCTGCTCGCGAGCGCCGCGATCGCCAATGCCTTCGCGGCTTTCTTCACCGAGATTGACCTGCTGCTGACGCCAACCGTCCCATGCGCTGCGTGGCCGCTGACGCAGCTCGGCCCGGACATGATCGGCGGAAAAGCCGCAAGCCCTCGTGCCCACGCGGTATTCACGCCCTTTGTCAATCATGCCCGCCTGCCGGCGATTTCGATTCCGTGCGGAACCGATCGGCACGGGCTTCCATTCGGCCTTCAGATCATCGCCGCGCGCGGACAAGACCGCTCGCTGCTCGCAGCGGCGCAAGAGGTAGAGGCCATCTTGCGAGCGTAGTTTCTGGCGCAAGATGCTGGCAAGCTCATCCCGGTCGAAGGTGCCGACCATTTCACCATTCTCGAGGCGCTGCGGCGGCCGGACGGCATTCTCGTGGAGGCTGCTCGGCGACTGCTGGACTAAAACTGCAAAAACAACCCCATGCACAGTAGAGACGCCGTTGTTTTCAAAAGACAATTTTCGAGGCCAGATCGACACCGCCATCGCTTTGACTCGTCGGGCAAAACAGGAGCATAGTGCCATCATTGCCGCGGCTGCCGCTCCTGCATCTCAATCCAGATTTGCTCGCCCGTGATCCGCACCGGATAAAGCCGCAGCGGCGGGCTCGACCATCCCGAATTGATCGCACCGTCGCACAGATCGAACGATGCGGCGTGACGCGGGCAGTACAGCCGCCCTGCCCTCACCTGCCCCAAGCCGAGATCCGCCTGCTCGTGCGGGCACGCGCGATCGCGTGCGATGATATCGCCCTCGTTCCAGATCACGAGCACGTCGAGGCCCGCGACGTGTACGCGAACGATCGTCTCCGCCTTCAGCCGGTCGAGATCGCAGACCGCTCTCCAGGCTGAAATCCAGTCCGCGGCGGGATCGGCATGGCTGAGCGAGCCGCCGATCGTGCCGCGGTTGCGCACCGGGCGATAAGCGATGTTGGCGGCGACGCCGCGCATGGCGCCGCGGGTCACATCCGTGATTGCAGCAATCAAACCTCACTTCATCGCGCTTTAGATCATCCGCCGCCCCGCTCGCGATCAGCGATCGCCTCGACTGGCGTGCACGCGCGCGTTTGGAACACCGCGTCACGCGCCGCGTTTAATGTCGAAATTGGAGATTTCAGATGACATATCGATTGCTCGCCGCTACCGCCGCTCTCGCGATCATGGGCAGCTTTGCCGCCCCGAGCGCCGCGGTCGCGCAAGATCGCTATTGCCTGCAGGGCCGGATCTGGGGCTATCCGGGCAATTGCCAGTTCGCCAGTTACAGTCAGTGCATGGCGAGCGCATCGGGAACGAACGCCTATTGCGGCATCAATCCCCGCTACGCCTATGCGCGCCGTTACAGGGGATACCGGTGATCAGCCCAGGCCTCCACATCGGCGACAGGCGCGCGTCTTGACCGATCCCACAGCAGAGCCGAGCGGCACGACGCCAGCAGAGCGCCCCCTCACCGCCATCGCATTCTCCGGCGGTCTCGGCCTCGGCGCGTATCATGGCGGTGTGTTTGAAGCGCTCACCTCTCTTTTGTTGCCGATCGACTGGGTGACGGGCTCATCGGCAGGGGCCATCACCGCCGCACTGATCGCGGGGAGCCCGAGTGCCGAGCGGCTGCGCAATCTACGCAGCTATTGGCATGCGCCAAGCAGTCCAGCCGGAGTGCCGAACGCGGGCCGCCATACGTTCGCCTGGCTGAGCTCGATCAACACGCGCGTGCTGGGTCGTCAGGGCTTCTTCCGTCCCCGCCTCCCGATTCCGACATCTCACTTCGCCGGCCTTTACGACCTCGGCCCGACCCGCGAACGCCTTCAGCAGTTGATCGATTTCGGACGTCTGAACGACGGCGATCCGCGCATCACGATCTGCGCCACGGACCTGGAAAGCGGCGATGCCGTACTGTTCGACTCCTCGTCCGAGCGGATCGAAATCGACCATATCCTGGCCAGTTGCGGATTCCTCCCTGAATTCGCTCCGATGCAGATCGCCGGCCGGTGGCTCGGCGATGGCGGGTTCGCGTTGAACGCGCCATTCGATCCGATCCTCGAAACTGCGCGACGGCTCCGCCTCTATGTCGTCGATCTCTTCCCGCGCGACGGCAAGGTCCCCGACGGGCTCGAGGCCGCGGCCGAGCGCAAGAGCGACCTGACCTTCGGCAACCAGACCTTCCAGCGCCTTGGCTACGCCCTGGAGGCCCGGCAGCTCCGTGCCGAGCTTCAGGACCTCGATGACGACGACGAGGTCTATCTGCTGAGCTACCGGCCGGGCCGCGAGGAAGCAGGTCCCGAAAAATCCTTCGACCTGTCGGAGGAGGCCATGGCGCAACGCTGGCGGGCCGGCTTTCTGGACATGCAGTATGCCGCACGCCTGGCCCCGATCCCGAACGGGATCTGCAGCGTGCGGCGGCTTTAACGATGTCTCTCAATGGCCAGGGCGCGAGCTGCTCTCCATGGGTCGATCGAGGCGCCGGCGAATGTCGCGCGGCAGCTGCGTGAGACCGTCGTCGGCGGCCATGCCATCGGGCGGAGCAATGGTGGTGATCCCCCGGTTCGCGAGCACAGCCTCCTGCACCGGATTACGCTGCGCGACGAACACGAAGGATTTCGGCCGTTCCTGACTGTGCCCGGACTCGTCCCAGATCTGCCAGATCCGGTGCAGCAGCAGGCGGATATTGGGATCGGACATGCTGTATCCGATGAAGAGCAGCGTGCTTCCAAGCGCATCAGCGCGAAAACGGATATCGAGCGGAGAATTGAAGGCGAGCCGATTCGAATTTCTCCGTGCTGAGGCTCCCGTGGGATCGCCACTCGCGTTGTGACCTTCACGTGGAGCAATGAGTTGGCAGCGGGGTCGTTCCCGAGCCGATCGTCGCGGCGCGAACGAATACAGAGGCGCAAGAAATCCCGAAAAGGACCGGATCGACGCGAGCGGCCGCCAGTCGCCTGGAGCGTTGGCAACTCGAATGCGCGCCAACCAGATGCACGCTCCTACGAGCCGTCGAGATCATGAATGACCGGCCGCAGCGGGCCGCTCGGATAGAGCTCGAGCGTTGCCAGCGTAATCGGCAGCTTGAACCGCCGCTTCCCTGCACTTCCCGGATTCAAGTAGAGCACGCCTTCGGCGGTCTCGATCCGCACGCGGTGGGAATGGCCTGAAACCACGACGTCGATCCCAAGCTCCGCAGGATTGATCGTCAGCTCCTTGAGGTCGTGCAGGATATGGAAGCAGCGGCCGCCGAGGCGCAGCGTTTGCGTTTCAGGCAAACGTTCCGCCCACGCCCCGCGATCTACATTTCCTCTGATCGCGGTAACCGGCGCGATCCGGCAAAGCCCATCCATCACAGCCTGGGTGCCGATATCGCCGGCGTGGATGATGTGCGAGACGCCGGCGAGGCAGTGCTCCGCCTCCGGCCTCAGCAGCCCATGTGTATCGGCAATCACCCCAATCCTGAACGTCATCAATGCAGCACGTCCAAAGGCATCCGGCCGACTTCCTCGCCATCGTCGTTCGTGACCAGGATCGAGAAGTGACGGCCCTTGAGCTCGGGATGCTCCTCGAGCAGGCGCCTGGCAATTTCTTCGGCAACATCCATGGCTTTCATGTCATCCGGCAGTTCGGCACCCCTCTCGTCTGCCACGGTTTCGGAATCCACCAAATCAAAATGATAGCGCGGCACGTCCGGCCCTCGGGTTTTCCCGCAGGAACGCCCGGTCTCGAACCTTCGTTCCGGCGTGGAGGCCGTCTGCGGTTCTGAACAACAGGAACATCTCGGTTCCCAAGACATTGCAAGCAGCGAGCATTGGCACCGCCCGCAACCTCGGGGCGTTTCTCCCTCCGCTGAAGTGAACCCCATGATCCGTCGTTCAGTAGACTGGTTACGCGACGCGCCATTGCTGGCCGTCACCATCCTTGTCGTCACCATCATGGGACTGCGGTGCCGCAGGGTCCGGCGCCCGGGGATCGGCTGTCGCCCACCCAACCCTTCTCCGAATTGAGCTTCCGGCCACCTCGCATGCTGACGGACGCTCAGATGTGGGGCAGCACGATGTTCGACCAGCTCGCCTGCCGCATCAAGTTCAAGCGCCTGCGCTATGAGGGGCCGTTCACGCCGCCGTCCGAACAGGGCACGCAGGTCTTCCCTGGAGATTTCGGCATGTTCGAATGGGGCGGCATCGCCGTCGATCCGCGGCGCCAGATTGCGATCGCAAATCCGCAATCGATTCCCTTCATCTCGCGTCTCGTGCCGCGCGGAAAGGACAATCCGGCGGCGCCCAACGCGGCGCATCCGCCCGGCACCGAGCTCGGCGTGCAGCCGATGTACGGCGCCCAGTTCGGCGTCGATCTCGGGATTTTCCTCTCGCCGCTCGGCATCCCCTGCCTCGCCCCGCCCTGGGGCAACATCGCCGCCATCGATCTCAGGACGCACAAGGTGGTCTGGCAGCACCGTATCGGCACGATCCGCGATCAGGCTCCGTTGTCGCTGCCCTTCAAGCTCGGCGTTCCCATGCTCGGCGGCCCGATCGTGACGGCTGGCGGCATCATCTTCATCTCGGGAACGATGGATGACTACATCCGCGCCTTCGACGTCCGCGACGGCAAAGAGCTTTGGCAGGCCCGCCTTCCTGCCGGCGGGCAGTCGACGCCGATGACCTACTCAGTCGGCGGCAGGCAATACGTCGTGACCGTCGACGGAGGCCATGGCTCATTCGGCACCAAGCTCGGCGACTACGTCCGGGCCTACGCGTTGCCCGAGCGGCGGCAATAGCCGAGTTGCACCTCGAGCGCATCGCGCACTTCGGCGACGACATGGCCCCAATCGCCCGGCCGTCTTTGGCGAAACAGCCGCACGCTCGGATACCAGAACGAGTGCGCTCCGGATTGAGGCCAGCGCCAGTCGCAATCGGCATGCAGCAGCACCCAGGCCTCGCATCCGAGCGCTCCCGCAAGATGCGCGACCATGGTGTCGACGCAAATGAGAAGGTCAAGCTGCCGCAGGCGATGGCCGAGGGCCACGATATCGGGCGTGCTGATCTCCAGCGCACCGAGCGCCGCGAGCTCTTCGCTGCTGGCGCCGCGCTGGAGCGAATAGAGCGTCACGCCCGGTCCGGCGACATGACGCAGCAAGACGGCCGGAACCTCCCGCCGCTTGTCCCAGTCGCCGACTTTCCAGACCAGGCCGAGGGCCAGACCTTGTTCCCCCCGCAGCGGCGGAACTGCAGCGGGAGGCAACGCCAGGTAGGGAACGCGCATCTCGACCTGATCCCGCCGCGCCCTGATGGCGTGCGGCACCTCCATGATTTCGATATCGACCTCGAAACCGACCTCGGGCGCTCCATCATGCAGCGGAATTGCGCGATCGACGCCCGTGGCGCCCGCGGCCAGCGGCAGCAGCTCGGGTTGACACCACAGGGTGACGCTGCGCGCGATCTCGCGAAGCGCGCGCATGAAGCGCAGGAACTGAATGGTGTCGCCGAGTCCGTGATAGCAGCGCACCAGCACGTGCTTATCTTTCAGATCCTCGCCGCGCCAGATCCGCTGGAGATGCCGCGGGCCGGTGTGCTTGGGCGGATGCGCCGTTTCCAGCAGATCACGATCGTTGATCGCCCAGGCGCGCGCAAAATCGCCCGCCCTGATCGCCTCAGCCCAACCGCCCGCCATTTCGCGCAGTCGCTAGTGTCGAACGAATTTGTGGAATCGGCTGAGCTTGCCGTCCTTGGTTCGGTCCTGGTGCAGGAACGCAATGCCGGCTTCATCGAATTTTTCAAAGAACTCGTCCCAGCTGATGCGGTCCAGCCCTTCGTCCGGCGGATCGAAATCGATGCGCAGGATTCCGGCGTGGCCATCTTCTTCCGTCGCCTTCACGGTTGCGGGTTTCCCTCCGCGCTCCTCGGCCCATTTCCGAATGACATTGTGATCGGTGGTCTGCTGGGCTTCAATATTCTGCGCCTTTGAAGTCATGTCATACCTCGCTTACTGGCCGGGCGATGAGCCCGGCATCGCATCGAACCATTGGCCGACAAACGCGGACCGAAGCAATTTGTTCTTTCGCTCGGATGCTAAGCAGTCCTGCGACGCAAGCATCATCTTCTTCATCTTCATCATGAAAGTTCTTCGTTCCCTACGGGCGGCCGGGGATCCTATCCCATGTTAAGCCCGCCGCATTTTATCTACCCGAATCGCGCGCGACGCGACGCTCGGATCTTCCTGCCAGGAACGAACATACCTTCCGCACGTTCGCCGACGTACTTACCGACGCCGTCTGTTTCCCGGAGGCTCCATTCCATGCATTCTCGTCTTCAAGACAGGCGCCGCGTGCGCGTCGGACTCGTCGGCGTCGGCAATTGCGCGAGCTCCTTCGTCCAGGGCCTCTCCTACTACCGGAACGCCAAATCGAACGAGCCGGTCCCGGGACTGATGAATGCCGAGCTCGGCGGTTACCATATCAGCGACATCCAGATCGCGGCGGCGTTCGACGTCAACGCCGGCAAGGTCGGCCGCGATGTCGCCGACGCGATTTTCGCGCCACCCAACAACACGCACCGCTTCTCCGATGTCGCACCGACCGGCGTGATCGTGCAGCGCGGACCGGTCATGGACGGCATCGGGCACTACCTGACGGACGACGTTCCGATTGCGGACGTGCCGGAGGCTGACGTGTCCGAAATCCTGGCGATGTCCCGCACCGACGTCCTGGTGTCCTATCTACCGGTCGGCTCGCAACGCGCCAGCGAATGGTATGCGGCGCGTGCCATCGAAGCGGGCTGCGGCTACGTCAATTGCATTCCCGTCTTCATCGCCTCCAATCCGGAGTGGCGGCGCCGCTTCGAGGAGGCCGGCCTGCCGGTCGTCGGGGACGACATCAAGAGCCAGGTCGGCGCCACCATCTTGCATCGCGTGCTCGCCAATCTCTTCCGTGACCGCGGCGTGCGGCTCGACCGCACCTATCAGCTCAACGTCGGCGGCAATACCGATTTCAAGAACATGCTGGAACGGGAGCGGCTGACCTCGAAGAAGATCTCCAAGACCCAGGCCGTGACCAGCCAGTTCGACGTCCCGATGGACCCTGATAACATCCATGTCGGGCCGAGCGACCACGTGCCGTGGCTGACCGACCGCAAGCTCGCCTTCATCCGCCTGGAGGGAACGACGTTCGGCGGCGTTCCCCTGAGCGCCGAGGTCAAGCTCGAGGTCTGGGATTCTCCGAACTCGGCGGGCGTCGTGATCGACGCAGTGCGATGCGCCAAGCTCGCCATGGACCGCGGCCAGGCTGGAGCGCTGACCGGTCCTTCCAGCTATTTCATGAAGTCGCCGCCGCAACAGTTCACCGACGAGGAGGCCGGACGGCGGACACGCGCCTTCATCGACGACAAGGCGTATGCGTGATGGCCAAGATCATCCATCTCGTTCGGCACGGTCATCACGCCCTGCTGGGCCGCGTTCTGTGCGGGCGAATGAGAGGCGTCGAACTCGACGATCTCGGCTGCGAGGACATGGCGCGCTGTGCCGGAACCCTTTCGCCTCGACCGACGCTCATTCAATCCAGCCCGCAGCGACGGTGCATGCAGTCGGCCTGCATCCTCGCCGCGCATTTCAGACTGCCGGTCGAGATAGCCCCGGCCCTCGACGAGATCGACTATGGCGAATGGACCGGACGATCATTCGACGACCTGGCGCCGGATTCACGATGGTCGCGCTGGAATGGGCGACGCGGCACGAGCCGACCGCCGGGCGGCGAGAGCATGCGGTCGCTTCAAAGTCGCATCGTTGCTCATCTGGAGCAACTGCGCAGCGATCGCAATCTCGACATCGTCGTCGCAGTCAGTCATGCCGAGCCGATCCGTGCCGCGCTCCTGCACTATTCGCGGACGCCGCTCGACGAGTTTCTCTCGATCGAGATCGATCCAGCCAGCACCAGCACGCTCCGCGCCGACAACCGCGGCATGAAGATCACCGGGATCAACCAGCGGGTGCCGGCGTGAAGATCGTCATCTTCGGCCTGACAATCTCCTCCTCCTGGGGCAACGGACACGCCACCCTGTGGCGCGGCCTCTGCAAGCACCTGGCACGGTCGGGATACAGCGTGGTCTTCTTCGAGCGCGACGTTCCCTACTATGCCGGTGCCAGGGATCTCTACGAACTGCCCGGCGGCGAGCTCCGGCTGTTCTCGAACTGGGACGATGTGCGGCAGGCTGCAAGCGCCGACGTCCGTGACGCCGACGTCGCGATTGTGACCTCCTATTGTCCCGATGCGGTTGCGGCGACCGACCTGATCTTCTCCGAAGGTCACGCTATTCCCGTGTTCTACGACCTCGATACTCCGGTCACGCTGGCAAGGCTCCTGGCCGGCGAAGCCGTTCCTTATGTCGGCCCGCGCGGCCTGCGGGATTTCGAGCTGGTGCTCAGTTTTACCGGCGGACCTCGCGTCGCGGATGAATTCCGAGACAGGCTGGGTGCCCGCGACACCCGGCCGCTCTATGGTCACGTCGACACCGACATCCACCGGCCGGTCGCGCCCCAGCCGCATTATCGCGCCGATTTGTCCTATCTCGGCACCTATTCCGAAGATCGTCAGCGCACGCTCGAGACGCTTTTCGTCGCGCCCGCGCGGGCGCGCAGGGATCTCCGCTTCCTGATTGGCGGAGCGCAGTATCCGGACGATTTCCCATGGTCGCCCAACATCTATTTCGTGCGGCACCTGCCGCCGCCTGAGCACGCACCGTTCTTCGCCTCGTCGCGGCTGACCCTCAATGTCACGCGCCGGGCCATGGCGGAGATGGGCTGGTGTCCGTCCGGCCGGTTGTTCGAGGCCGCGGCCTGCGGCGCGCCGCTGCTCAGCGACGATTGGCCGGGAATAGCGGATTTCTTCGCGCCCGGAGAGGAGATCCTGATCGCACGCGACGAGCATGACGCGCTCGCCGCACTTGCGATGACGGATGCCGAACTCCGCCGCATGGCCCGGCGCGCCTATGAACGCACCATGGACCAGCACACGTCCGACAAGCGCGCGCGTGAACTGATCTCGATGCTCGAGCAGATAACGTCGAACCGCGTGAGCCGGCAACAACCCGAGGAGGCCTGATCATGTGGGGCATCGTTCCGGCCGCGGGCCGCGGCAGCCGCATTCAGCCGCTCGCCTTCTCGAAGGAATTGCTGCCAGTCGGCAGCCGGCGTGACGACGGTACGGACCGCCCCTGCGCCGTCTCCGAATATCTCCTGGAGCGGTTGATCCTGGGCGGTGCCGACAAGATCTGCTTCGTGATCTCGCCGGGCAAATCCGACATCCTCGAATATTTCGGTGACCATTACGGCAGCGCCGAGCTCGCCTATGTCGTGCAGCCGGAGGCAGCCGGCCTGTGCGACGCCGTGTTCAGGGCAAGCACCGTCGTCGGGCAACACGAGGATGTCTTCGTCGGACTGCCCGATACCGTGTGGTTTCCCAAGGCGGCCTTGCATTCCCTGCCGGATGCAGACCTCTCGTTCCTGCTGTTCCCGGTCGAGCACCCCGAATTCTTCGATGCGGTGGTGCTGGACGGCGAGCAGGTGACGGAGATCCAGGTCAAGCAGCCGCACGCAACCTCGCGCTGGATCTGGGGCGCCTTCAAGATGTCGGCGCGCGGCTTCCGCGAGCTCCGGTCGCTGTGGCACGCGCGCGAACGCCGCGACGAATATTTCGGGACGCTGGTCAATGCTTATCTTTCGTCCGGTGGCCGCGGCATCGGCGTCAAGGCCGGCGAATCCTACGTCGATGTCGGAACCATCGACGGCTATCGCACGGCGATGGCGCTGCTCGCCGAGACCTCCGAGGGCCGATCGAGGCTGCGGGCCCGCGCGTCGTCGGACGGCGCCCGCCCGCTCGCAGCGAACAACGGAGCGAATGCATGACCAGAGGTGCCCTCTCCCGTGAGGAGATCCGCCAGCGCATCGACGCGCTCGGGCCATGGTTTCACAATCTCGACCTCAAGGGCGTGCCGACCGCGCCGTCGCACTTTCTGGGCGACTATCCCAATGTGAAGTGGCAGCGCTTCTCCGGAATCATCCCCGATCGGCTCGAAGGCAAGACCGTGCTCGACATCGGCTGCAACGCCGGCTTTTACGCCATGGAGATGAAGCGGCGCGGCGCCGAACGCGTGCTCGGCCTCGACACCGACGAGGAATACCTTGCGCAAGCCCGCTTCGCGGCCGAAGTGAACGGACTCAGGATCGAGTTCCGCAAGATGTCGGCCTATGATGTCGGCCAGCTGCGTGAAAGGTTCGACCTCGTCATCTTCATGGGCGTGCTCTACCATCTGCGGCACCCGCTGCTCGCGCTGGACCTGATCCATGAGCACGTCGCCGGCGACCTCCTGCTGTTCCAGTCGATGCAGCGCGGCGACAGCCGCGTCGACGCGATCGAGAAGAACTACGACTTCTGGACCACCGAGCAGTTCGATTCGTCCGGCTACCCCAAGCTGCACTTCGTCGAGCATAAATATGCCGACGACCCCACCAATTGGTGGGTGCCCAATCGCGCCTGCGTCGAAGCCATGCTGCGCAGCGCGGGCTTTGCCATCGCGGCCCATCCGGAGGATGAGGTGTATCTGTGCAGGCGCACGACGCGGCCGCAGGCCGATGGCCCGGTCTATCCGTCGCGGGAGACGGACCGATGATCGAGGCCGCCAAGATCTGGAACGAGCCCAACAACAAGTCGCATTGGGACCTCCTGATCGACCCGGCCTGGGCGATGTTCGCAAACCTGGCGCTGGCGGCCGGCAAGGCGATCCGCAGTGCGCACCCGACCTTGCCGCGCGTGCTCGGCGGCATCTCGCCGATCGACCCGTCCTTCATGCGCAACATGCAGGCGCGCGGCGTGATCGATCACGTCGACGCCGTCGCCGTGCACGGCTTTCCGCTCGACTGGAATTTGTGGCAGATCGGGGAATGGCCGGCCAAGATCGAGGAGATCAAGGCTGTCATCTCGCTCCCGGTCTGGGTGACCGAAGTCGGCGTCTCCTCGTTCGGCGCCGAGGAGGTACAGGCCTGGGGCCTGTCGCGCACAGCCGAGCTCTTGATCGGCCGCGCGCCGCGTATCCACTGGTACAGCCTCTACGATCTCCCTTCGACCTGGGAGGCGACCACCCGGCACAAGGAGGCGGAGGGTTCCTCCTATTACCGGCACTTCCACATGGGCCTGCTGCGCGAGGATGGAACGCCGAAAGCCGCAGCGGAGCTGTTTGGCCAATATGCGCCAGACATGGGTCTGTGCCAGTGGTTTCACTTCGAGGAC
This sequence comes from Bradyrhizobium sp. STM 3561, assembly GCF_045571455.1. Taxonomy (NCBI): domain Bacteria; kingdom Pseudomonadati; phylum Pseudomonadota; class Alphaproteobacteria; order Hyphomicrobiales; family Nitrobacteraceae; genus Bradyrhizobium; species Bradyrhizobium sp. STM 3561. The sequence goes on along the minus strand of NZ_CP120695.1, from coordinate 2,014,638 downwards.
CATCGACTTGATGACGCCGTGCGCTGGATGCGCCGCTTCGGCGTGAGGCACTTACGGACCGGCCTGTCATGGGCCGACAGCTTCCGTCCCAACGCGCTCGACTGGTTCGACCGCCAGATGGACGCGCTGGCCGAGTTCGATGTCACCGTGACCTTCTGCTTCACACCGGAACACCGCGGTCTCGAACCTCATCACACCAGCCCGCCGCTCGACGTCAACGAGTTCGCCGATTTCTGTGCGCAGATGGTCGAGCGCTATTGCACGAAAACCGGCGTCGCTTCGTCGCTGACGACGCCGCCGCTCAGGGAGCCGACATGCGTGCCCTGATCCTCGTGATGGATTCGGTCGGTATCGGCGCGGCGCCCGATGCCGTCAATTACGGTGACGAAGGCGCCAATACGGTCGGCCACGTCGCGGACGCGTGCATGGCCGGCCATGCCGACAGCCCGCAGCGGGAGGGCAGACTGCGCGTTCCCAATCTGGTGGCACTGGGACTGGGTGAGGCCTGCCATCTGGCCACCGGCCGCGTCCCGCCCGGGCTCGACGGCCGGGTTCAACTTGCGCGCTATGGATGCGCGAGCGAGATATCCTGGGGCAAGGACACGCCGTCCGGCCATTGGGAGATCGCCGGCGTGCCTGTCGCGTTCGACTGGGGCTATTTTCCAAAGATCCAACCCTGCTTCCCGCGCGATCTCGTGGAGAAGCTGTGCGAACTGGCCGGACTGCCCGGCATCCTCGGGAACTGCCACGCCTCCGGCACCGACATCATCTCCGAATTCGGCGAGCGCCACATGCGCAGCGGCGAACCGATCTGCTACACCTCCGCCGACAGCGTGTTCCAGATCGCGGCGCACGAAGAGACGTTCGGGCTCGAGCGGCTCTACGAGGTCTGCACGATTGCGAGGCGGCTGGTCGATCCCCTGAACATCGGCCGCGTCATCGCGCGTCCGTTCGTCGGATCGAACGCGCATGACTTCAAGCGCACCTCGCACCGGCGAGATTTCTCCGTTCCGCCGCCCGAACGAACCATTCTCGACCTTGCGCAACTCTCCGGCCGCGATATCGTGACGATCGGCAAGATCGACGACATCTTCGCCCATCGCGGCACCGGGCGAAACCTGCGCGGCGACGGCAATGCGGCACTCTTCGATGCCACGCTGGATGGGCTGGCGAGCCTTGCAGAAGGCGGGCTGCTGTTCGCGAACTTCATCGATTTCGACACGCTCTACGGCCACCGGCGCGACGTGGCCGGCTACGCAGCGGCGCTCGAAGCCTTTGACGTCCGCCTTCCCGAACTGCTGAACCGGCTGCGAAGCGACGATCTGCTGATCATCACCGCCGATCATGGCTGCGATCCGACCTGGAGCGGAACCGATCACACGCGCGAGCAGGTCCCGATCCTGGCACAGACCGCGCAATCAATGTCTCCGATTGGCCGACGCGCGGGGTTCGCCGATATCGGTGCGACCGTCGCGAGACATCTCGATCTGCCCGCGCCGCTTCATGGCGCGCATTTCTAGCCGCCATTCACTTGGGTTATTGATCCAGGTTAGAGAAATTTTCGTTTGTAGGTCTCGCAGGAACGAACATTCCTTGCATCGCTTCTAACTCCCAGACGTGACTGGCGCGCGGGTCGCCCGACCAAGCAAAGCGCGCTTCAACTCTCATCATCGACTGATCCCGAACGGATCGGTCCCATGCGGCACGGAGCGGTGAATGACGCGAGTATTGATTACTGGAGGCGCGGGATTCATCGGCTCACACACGGCCGACGTGCTGCTTGCGGCCGGTTACGAGGTCCGCCTTCTCGACAATCTCTCTCCGCAGGTCCACGGCGGCAACCGTCTGCGGCCCGCCTATCTCGCGGACGATGCGGAGCTCGTCGTCGGCGACGTCACCGACGCCGTCGCCGTCGAACAGGCCTTGCGCGACGCCGACATGGTGCTGCATCTCGCCTCCGCCGTCGGCGTCGGCCAGAGCATGTACGACATCGAGCCTTATGTCAGGACGAACGAACTCGGCACTGCGGTGTTGCTGCAGGCGCTGGCCAAGCGCCCCGTCGCGCGCCTGGTCGTGGCATCCTCGATGAGCATCTATGGCGAGGGCCTCTATCGCGACGGCGGCGGGAGCATCGTCGCGTGCGACGAACGACCGATCGAGCAGCTTCGCAAAGGCGAATGGGAATTGCGGGACACCGCTGGTCATCCGCTCGATCCCGTGCCCACCCCTGAAACGAAGCAGCCGTCGCTGAGCTCGATCTACGCGCTGAACAAGTATGCGCAGGAGCGCATGTGCCTGATCACGGGCAAGGCCTACGGCATTTCGACCGTCGCCTTGCGCTTCTTCAACGTGTTCGGTCCGCGACAGGCCTTGTCCAATCCCTACACCGGCGTGCTGGCCATCTTCGCTGCACGGCTGCTCAACGGCCGTCCGCCGCTCGTTTTCGAGGACGGCCTGCAGCGGCGCGACTTCGTCCATGTGCGCGACGTTGCCCGCGTCTGCCGCATGGCTCTCGAAGCCGAGCACAGTCAGGACGTCTTCAACGTCGGCTCGGGTCAGAGCCGCAGCATTCTGTCGGTCGCCGAGGATCTGGCCCAGGTGATGGGACGGCGCGAGATCGCGCCCGAGATCACGCGAAAATACCGGGCCGGCGACATCAGGCACTGCTTTGCCGATATCGGCAAGTCACGCGACCTGCTCGGCTTCGAGCCGCATGTCGCGTTCAAGGACGGCCTTGAAGAGCTCGCCGGGTACCTCGCCGACCAGATCGCGGACGATCAGGCCGAGCGGGCGACCCGCGAGCTGCTGCAACGGGGATTGGTTGCGTAATGAGCGAGCAAGCGAACGGACACGTCCTGGTCACCGGCGGCTGCGGCTTCATCGGCTGCAATCTCGCCGACCGCCTCGCCGAGCGGGGTGATCGCGTTCTGGTGCTGGACAATCTCGCCCGCGCCGGCGTGCGCGAGAACGCGCAATGGCTGAAATCCCGGCATGGCGACCGCGTCACCATCACGGTGGCTGATATCCGCGACCCAATTCCGGTGATCGACGCCGTGCGCGAGGCGCGGGCCGTGTTGCACCTGGCAGCTCAGGTCGCCGTCACCGACAGCGTCAGCGATCCCGCCGCCGATTTCGAGATCAACGCGCGCGGCACGCTGAACGTGCTCGAGGCCGTTCGCCTGCACAACAAGTTCGCGCCGGTAATCTTCGCCTCGACCAACAAGGTCTATGGGCGCCTGATCGAGGACAGCGAGATCGCGCTCCAGGAGCGCCGCTACATGCCGGTCAGCGACCTGCTCACCGGCGGCGTCTCGGAGAATGCGCCGCTGGATTTCTACAGTCCCTATGGATGCTCCAAGGGCACGGCCGATCAATATGTCCACGACTATGCCCGGGTGTTCGGGCTGCAGACCGTGGTGATGCGCATGAGCTGCATCTACGGGCCGCGGCAATTCGGCACCGAGGACCAGGGCTGGATCGCACACTTCCTGCTCAGCGCCATCCGCGGCAATCCGCTGACGATCTATGGCGATGGCAAGCAGGTCCGCGACGCGCTGCACGTGTCGGACGCGGTGAGCGCCTGGCTCGCAGCCCTCGACCACATCGCGCTGGCCCGCGGCCGCGTCTTCAATCTCGGCGGTGGTCCGGCCAATGCGGTCAGCCTGCTCGAACTGATCGACCGCATCACCGAGCTGACCGGCCGCAAGATCAACTACCGCTTTGCGGATTGGCGACCTGGTGATCAACCCTGGTACGTGACCGACACGAGGGCGCTGGCCACCGCGCTCGGCTGGACGCCGCAAATGTCCCTCGCCGACGGCCTGCGCTCGCTTCACGCCTGGCTCGACGGCCGCTTCGGATCACCCGGAAACCGCGAGGCTTTGGCATGACGCGGATCGCTCTCATCAATCCCAACTGGGATTTTGCGGGAAGCATCTATTTCGGCTGCCGCTCGCCCCATCTTCCGCTCGAGCTCGGCATCTCCGAGCACTATTTGAAGACGGCCGGCCACAAGACGCTGCTGCTCGATGCGCATCTGTTCGATCTCTCGCTCGGCGAGATCGAGGCCGAGCTGCGCGCCTTCGGTCCCGACCAGATCGTCTTCACCACTGCGCCGACATACCTGTTCTGGCGCTGCGCGCCGCCGGAGCTTCGCGTGCCGCAACAGCTCGCACTGGCGGTGAGGGACCATGCGCCGACACTGATTGCGGTGGGCCCGCATGGCTCGACCACGCCGAGGACGGCCTTGAAGAAGCTCGGCGCCGACATCGTCGTGATGGGCGAGTGCGAGGCGTCCCTGCTGCGTCTCGCCAACGGCGAGTGGGACTTTCCCGGCCTGTGCTTCGCAGACGGTGCTTCTTTGCGCGTCAATGGCGGGCCACAGGCCGTCGCGTTCAGCGACCAGCCCGCACTCGATTGGCCGGACGAGATGATCCGGCGCCATCATCACCATCATCACCGCTTCGAAGCCGAGCCGAGTGCACCGGGCGCCGAGGTCGAGGCCTCGCGCGGCTGCCCCTACAACTGCACGTTCTGCGCCAAGGAGAATTTCCGCAACGCCTACCGCAAGCGGCCGCCAGCGGTCATTCTCGACGAGATCGACCGTTTGTGCGACCAGGGTATCGAGTACGTCTATTTCATCGACGAGATCTTCCTTCCCAATCGCGAGCTGCTGGAGGGGTTGACGACCCGCGGGCTGAAGTTCGGCGTGCAGACACGTATCGATCTGTGGAAGCCCGACATGCTCGCCCTGCTCGGCCGCGCCGGCTGCGTCTCGATCGAAGCCGGCATCGAGAGCCTGACCGTCGAGGGGCGCGCAGCACTCGCCAAGAACTGCAAGATGACCACGGATCAGCTCGCCGATCGGCTGGTCGAAGCCCGCCGCCACGTCCCCTTCGTGCAGGCCAATCTGATCGAGGTGCCCGAGGACGACGATCCCGTCGTGCAGCGCTGGCGCCGCACGATGCAGGATGCCGGCGTCTGGGCCAACGATCCGGTGCCGCTCTATCCCTATCCTGGTTCGCCTGACTATCGGAAGCTCTGGGGCGAGCCCGACGATTTCGCCTGGGAGCGCGCGCACCGGCACTATCTGGCGATGTTCGACCAGTTCAGCGACGTGCAGAACGACCGCCCGGTCCCACTCGACACTCTCGAACGTCAGGTGACCTCATGAGGCCTAGCGCGGACCTCAGGATCATGATGACGACCGACACGGTTGGCGGCGTTTGGACCTATTCCTGCGCCCTCGCCTCCAGCCTCGCTGCGTCCGGTGCCGACGTCACGCTCGTGACGATGGGCCCGCAAGCTCGCAACGATCAGCGCCGGATGCTGCGCGACACCCGGGTGCACCTGATCGAAACGGATCTCGCGCTCGAATGGCAGGACCCGGACGGGCGAAATGTTTCCGAGGCGAGGCGCGTGCTCGCCAACCTCGAAGCCAGCTTGATGCCCGATGTCGTGCACCTGAACAGCTTTCGCGAAGCGACCTTTGCCTGGCACGCCCCGACCGTGCTGGTGGCGCACTCCTGTGTGAATTCCTGGGCCGTCGCCTGCCGCGATACGGCCTGGCTCGACGAGCCCCGATGGCGTCGCTACACCGAGCGGGTCGCCGCGGCGCTCGACATGGCGGAGGCCTGGGTGTGTCCGAGCGGGACCTTCTACGACGACATGACGGCGATCTACCAGCCCCGGTCGCGCGGCGCGGTGATCTGGAACGGCATTGCGCCTCGCGACCCCGCGGGACGGAAGCAGGACGTGATCTTCGCGGCCGGTCGGCTGTGGGACCGCGCCAAGAACATCGAGGCTCTCGCCGCCGCCGCACCCGAGCTCGATTGGCCGGTCGAGGTGGCCGGCCCCATCGATACAGACCTGGCTGCGGGTGTGACCTGGCTCGGAGAGCTGCCGCACGAGGCCATGGCCGCGCGATTGCAGCATGCGGCGATCTTCGTCAGCCCCGCACTCTATGAACCCTTTGGCCTCTCGGTGCTGGAGGCAGCCGCGGCAGGCTGCGCCCTGGTCCTCTCGGACATCCCGACGTTCCGGGAATTGTGGAGCGGTGCCGCCCTGTTCTTCGATCCGGCCGACAGCCAGGCGCTCCACCGAACGCTCTCAGAGCTTTGTGCCGGCAATTTCGGGCGCACGCGCCTGCAACGCGCCGCCTATGAGCAATCCCTGACCTATTCGCTGACGCGGACGACGAGCGCCTATCTTGGTCTCTACGAGGACCTGCTCGCATCGCGCCGGACGAGCGCGGCGGCCAGCCAGATCGAGGTGCGCGCATGAAATGCGTCCTATTCTATCATGCGTTCACGTCCTGCTGGAACAACGGCAACGCGCATTTCCTGCGTGGCTATGCGCGCGAGCTTCATGCGCTCGGGCACGAGGTCGTCGTATTCGAACCCATCGACGGCTGGAGCCGGCTGAACGCCATCCGCGAAGGCGGCAGTCATACACTGGAGGATATTCCCGCCCTTTTCCCCGGCATCGAGATCCGCCGCTACGATGCCAGTCTGGATCTCGAGCGGGCGCTGGACGGCGCCGATCTCGTCATCGTGCATGAATGGAATTCGCCCGATCTGATCGCGCAGATCGGGCGCAGGCGGGCGCAGGGCGCGCCCTTCACCCTGCTATTCCACGACACCCATCACCGCGCCGTCAGCGCGCCTGAGGAGCTCGCGCAATTCGACCTCGACGGATTCGACGGCGTGCTCGCCTTCGGCGAGGTGCTTCGGCAGATCTATCTGAAGCTCGGCTGGGCCGACCGGGTCTTCACCTGGCACGAGGCAGCCGATGTCGCGCTGTATCATCCGCTGCCACAGGTTGATCGTACAGACGATCTGGTCTGGATCGGCAATTGGGGTGATGGCGAGCGCAGCGCCGAACTGACCGAATTCCTGGTCGAGCCCGTGGCGGAGCTGAAGCTCCGCGCGAGCGTTCACGGCGTGCGCTATTCGGACGAAGCGCTCCACACCATCAGGAGCGCAGGTATCCGTTATGGCGGCTGGCTGCCGGCACACTGGGCTCCCATTGCCTTCGCCGGTGCGCGCGCAACGATCCATGTGCCGCGCGGGCCTTACGTAGCCCTGCTTCCGGGCATTCCGACCATCCGCGTGTTCGAAGCGCTCGCCTGCGGCATTCCCCTGGTCTCGGCGCCTTGGTCGGATACGGAAAGGCTGTTTCCGGAGGGCGCCTATCTCAGCGTTGCCGATGGCGCGCAGATGAAGCGTGCGCTTCGCGCGGTTATCGACGATCCGCAGTTGGCGTCCGCCATGGTGCAAACCGGCCTGAAGGCCATTCAGGATCGTCATACCTGCCGCCACCGCGCCGCGCAGCTCATCGACATCGTGAGCGACATTCGAGATTCGAGCCGCCGGGCGTGCTCCCGCCACATCGGAGCCGTCGCATGAAGATCTCGTTCTTCGGATCCAGCCTCGTCTCGTCGTACTGGAACGGCGCCGCCACCTATTATCGCGGCATGCTGAAGGAGATCGCAGCGCTCGGCCACGAGGTTACCTTCTACGAACCCGACGCCTTCGGGCGCCAGGCGCATCGCGACATCGACGATCCGGATTGGGCCAGAGTGGTGATTTTTCCCGCGACTCCGGACGGCTGGCGCCGCTCGCTCGATGCAGCCGTGCAATCGGCCGACATGCTGATCAAGGCCAGCGGCGTCGGCGTGTTTGATCTGGAGCTGGAGAACGCCGTTGCTGCGTTGCATTCCCGGCTGATCCGGATCTACTGGGACGTGGACGCGCCCGCCACGCTCGAAGCGATGGAAAGCGATCCACAGCATCATCTGCGTCGCGCGATCCCGTGCTATGACATGGTGCTGACCTATGGCGGCGGCGATGGTGTCGTGTCGGCCTACCGATCGATGGGCGCGCGGCACTGCGTGCCGATCTACAATGCACTCGATCCGGCCACGCATTTTCCGGCGCCCGCCAATGCGCGCTTCGCCTGCGATCTCAGCCTGCTGGCGAACCGCCTGCCCGATCGCGAGACGCGTGTCGATCACTTCTTCCTGGACGTCGCACGCCACCTGCCCGGCAAGTCCTTCGTGCTCGGCGGCTCCGGCTGGGACGACAAGGACGCCTCCGCCAATGTGCGCAAAGTCGGCCATGTCGGCACCGCCGATCACAACGCGTTCTTCGGCTCCGCTCTCGCCACGCTGAACGTCAATCGCGACAGCATGGCGCGCTACGGTTTCTCTCCGCCAACCCGTGTGTTCGAAGCGATCGGCGCGGGCGCCTGCCTGATCACCGATCAATGGGCCGGCATCGATCATTTTCTCGAACCCGGCCGCGAGGTGCTGGTTGCCGCTGACGGAGCCGAGGTCGCGGAGCACCTCGCCGCACTGGATCCGGAGCAGGCCCGATCGATCGCCCGCCGCGCCCGCGCGCGCATCCTCAGCCAGCACACCTACCGGCAGCGCGCCCGCCAATTCAACGATCTCTTCGTCGCCAGCAGCTCGCGAATCGAGGCAGCAGAATGAACCTCTCCATCGTCGTCATCGGACTTTCGGTCACTTCGTCCTGGGGCAACGGTCACGCCACGACGTACCGCGCCCTGATCGAAGCCCTGGCGCGACGAGGTCACCGCGTCACGTTTCTGGAGCGGGACGTACCCTGGTATCGAGATCACCGCGACGTGACCAAGCCCTCTGCCTGGGCCGTCGAGCTGTACCAATCCTTGAAGGAAATTCCGCGCCGGTTCGGCAAGCTGATCCGCGATGCCGATCTGGTGATCATCGGCTCCTATGTTCCTGACGGCATTCCGATTGCCGAATGGACGACGACCCATGCGAGGGGCATCACGGCGTTCTACGACATCGACACGCCGGTCACGTTGGCGAGGCTCGAGCACGGCCTCAATTATCTTTCCGCCGCAATGATCCCGCGCTTCGATCTTTATCTGTCGTTCACCGGCGGACCGGTGCCCGGGATGATCGAGCAGAGCTACGGCAGTCCACTCGCACGTGTCCTCTATTGCAGCGCGGATGCGGAGATCTACGCACCGAAGCGGGCACAGCCGAAATGGGCGCTGGGCTATCTCGGGACCTACAGCGAGGACCGGCAGCCGGTTCTCGACGAGTTGCTGCTTGCGCCGGCGCGCTCGCTGCCGTCGGAACAATTCGTCGTCGCCGGCGCGCAGTATCCCGAACATATCGCCTGGCCCGCCAACGTCGCTCGGATCGAGCACCTCCCGCCAAAGCAGCATCCGACGTTCTACGCCGCGCAACGCTTTTCCCTGAACGCCACCCGCGCCGACATGAGGGCGCTGGGCTTCTCACCGAGCGTCCGGTTGTTCGAGGCCGCCGCCTGCGGCACGCCGGTGATCTCGGACCGATGGCCTGGGATCGAGACGATCTTCGCGCCGTCCCGCGAAATCCTGCTGGCGTCCAGCCCGCGCGAGGTGATCGAGATCCTGCGCGATATGCCGGAAGAGCAACGGCGCACCATCGCTCACAACGCGCGGCGGCGGGTTCTCGCCGATCACACCCCCGATCATCGCGCCCGGCAGCTGGAGACCTATTACGCCGAGGCATCCGCGCGGCGCCGCCGCAAGACGGCGCCCCTTCCCGTCGCTCGCCCCATGCAGGTCGCAGAACTCTGAAAGGCCAGATCATGACACTCCAGACCCGCATCCACGCCTCCCGCCGCTCGCCGACAGTCCTGGTCGCCGGCGGTGCCGGCTTCATCGGATCGCACCTCTGCGACGCGCTCCTGCAACGCGGCAGCACGGTGATCTGCCTCGACAATTTGTTCACGGGGACGGCCGACAACATCCGGCCGCTGCTCAATCATCCGAATTTCCGTTTCGTCGAGCATGATGTTCGCGATCCCATCGAGATCGAGGGCGATATCGACCGGATCTACAGCCTCGCCTGCCCGGCCTCCCCCCGGCACTATCAGACCGATCCGGTCGGGACGATGAAGACCTGTGTGCTCGGCTCGATCAACCTGCTCGAGCTCGCGCGGCAGAAGCGCGCCAGGGTCCTGCAGGCCTCCACCAGCGAGGTCTATGGCGACCCGGAGGTGCATCCGCAGCCGGAATCCTATCTCGGCAGCGTCAATCCGATCGGCCCGCGGGCCTGCTACGACGAGGGCAAGCGCGCCGCGGAGACGCTGATGTTCGACCACCGGCGCATGCACGGGACGGAGGTCAAGGTCGCGCGCATCTTCAACACTTATGGCCCGCGCATGCTCGAGAATGACGGACGCGTCGTCTCCAACTTCATCGTTCAAGCCTTGCGCGGAGAGCCGATCACGATCTACGGTCAAGGCACGCAAACCCGCAGCTTCTGCTTCGTCGACGATCTCGTGCGGGGGCTTCAGCTTTTGATGGAGAGCCCTGCCTCGGTCACCGGCCCATACAATCTCGGCAATCCGCACGAGGTCACGATCGAGGCGATCGCTCGTGAAGTGCTGGCCTGCACTGAATCGGCCTCCCCGCTGCGCTTCGAAGCGCTGCCAAAGGACGATCCCAAGCGACGCAAGCCCGTGATCGATGCCGCAGAGAAGATCCTGGGATGGCGTCCGCGGGTGGCACTGAGGGACGGTCTTCAAGCGACCATTGCTTATTTCGCGCTGCGTCTCGCCGGCGAGTCGCCCCCGCTCGTGCCGGCCATCGCCCCGCGCAGGGCACGCCATCCAGCGCGCGACCGGCTGACGATGTCCGATCAATCGTGACGGCGGATCATCAGGTTGCGCCCCGCTGCAGAGCGCCAGCGCAGGGTCCGCGATCTGAGCAAACCCAAAGCGCGATGAGATTTGGATGAATCGTCATCGCGCTTTAGCTCGTTGTTTACGCATGATCTTTCCGGAAAACCGCTTCGCACTTTTCCGGATCATGCTTTAGAACGTCCCGGCCACGGTGACCCGGAATGTCAGCGGCTCCGCCGGGTGCAGCACGTAGTCCATCACGCCATTCCGGCAGACTGCCGCTGGAGCGGCGCCTGACGTGCAGAGATTGTAGAGCGTATCGGTCTTGAGCAGCGAACCATAAGCATAGGTGATCTGGTTCGCCTTCGCGTTGAAGAGGTTGAGCACGTCGAGCTGAAGGCGCCAGCCGTTATCGATACGATAGCCGAGGCGGCCATTGAAGATGCTGGTCGCAGAGGAGCGGAATGCGTTGTCCTCCGTCAGCGGGCTCGAGGCCAGATAGCGCCAGCGCAAGGTTCCGAACCAGCCGGTCTTCTCGCCCACCGTGACGCCGGCTGATGCCACCATCGCCGGCGCGTTCGGAATGTAGTTGCCGGGCGCATTGCCGATCTGCGCCTCGGGATAGCCGGCAAGCGAGGCATAGGCCTGTGCCTGCTCGCTGTCATAGCCGCGAAAGCGCGCATGCGTCATTGCGAGATCCGCGTCGATATCGATCCACGACCATGGCCGGTAATGATTGCTCCACTCGAAGCCGTACCGACGGCTGGCGCGGGTTGCCGAGGTGTCGCCGGCATCGCCCGCGAACAGGATCTCGGAATCCTGATCCAGGATGAAGAGACTGAGCGAGGTGTCGAGGCCGGGAACAATCCTGCTGCGAACACCGATCTCCGCGCCCCTGGTGCGCACCAGGAGCGGCGACGGCGTGAGCCTTGTCGCGGGATCGGCGGGGTCTTCCGTCGTGGTCGCGCCGCGGGCATCGTTCGAGTGCATGCCGTAGCCGGCACCGAGGAAAAATTCGGTCTGGTTGAACGGACCAAGCACCATCCTGAATTTCGGACTGCCGAGCGCGGCATCGGCGCAGCCGGAATTGGCGGCATTGAACAGAGAGGTGACGTCAGCGGCGTAATAGTCGCCGCGCCAGCCCACCGTCGTCCTGAGCCAATCGGTCCAGCGCACCGTGTTTTCGGCATAGATCCCGACGCTCCCCTCGCCGACCTTGTCGCTGCGGATATTGGCGCGGAAGCCGCGCTGGAAAGTGTTGGTGAGCGCGAGATCGATCGCATCATAACGCGATTGCAGACCGAGGGTGATCTGCATCGGCAGGCCGGCAAACGAACCGTTCAGCGTGCGCGAGACGTTGGCGCCCGCCATCAAACGCTTGTCGTGCTGGTGGAACTGGTCGCCCAGCAGGGGATCGTCGAGAAAGTAAGTGAAATTGTTGAAGAGGTCGAGCTGGCTCTTCACCACATAGGCATTTGCTTTCCACGATCCCGTATCGTCGGTCTGCGCGATACGGCCGGAGAGCGCGAAACGGTCGGCGTTTCCACCGTCGCTCGGGTCTTCCGAACCATACCGGTCGAGCAGGCCGCTGGTGATCGCGCGCTGCGGCACCTGGTCGGTCGAATTCCATTTGTTGACGTAGGCCATGCCGGTGATGGACACGCCGTCGGTCGCAGTGCCCTGGCTGTAGCGCACGAGGCCGTTGAGCTTTCTCACATTGTCGGAGTTGTCCCACGGCCCGTTGTAGGTGCCCACTTCGCCGGCCACCAGCAGCGAACCGTCACCGAGCTTCGCCGAATCCATGCCGAGCAGACGGCGGTAACCAAAGCTGCCGGCGCTCACCTGCGCCAGTCTCCAGGTGCGATCGATCAGACCGATATGAACGCTTCCGACCGAGGCGAAATCGCCCTCGTCGGCGAAGTAAGGCCCCTTGCGCACGTCCATTGCGGCGACGGTTTCCGGGATCAGCCAGTTGAGATCGGCATAGCCCTGCCCATGCGCGTGGGTACGCATGTTGACGGGGACGCCGTCGACGACGATCGCCAGATCGGTGCCGTGGTCGAGATTGTAACCGCGCAGGAAGTACTGGTTGGCTTTGCCCTCGCCGGAATGCTGCGTCACGATCAGACCCGGCACGGCTTCGAGCACCTCACCAGGCCGCGAGATCGGGCGCGCGTTGATCTCCTCGCGGGAGACGGTGATCTCGCTGGCCATGCCGGCTCCGCTCATTGCACCCGAGCCGGCACTGCGCGCATCCGACGCCTGCGTCGCTGCTGGATACACGAGGATGCGGTGACCGGCGGGGGACGGCTTTCTGGTGCGGCGCGATGCGAGCGGCTTCTTGCGGACCAGCGCCTCGCCATCGACCTGGATTGGCGGAAGTTCGCGCGAGATGCCGGTGCTCTGCGCAAGCGCGCGGCCGTTATCGGCGAGGAGCAGCAGGGCCGAGAGTGCAGTCAGCGCGCCGCCGCAACGACCAGGCTCACACCGCCTCGGTTGCATCGGCGCATTCCAAGACCTTCGTCCCGGCACAATGGCGGCCGTCCGCGAACATGCGGCGATAGAACACGACCGAGACGAGCCATGCGATCGCGAATAGCGCGATCACGGCGAAGCCGACATTCGCCAGCGACTCGTTGAGGCCCTCGACCAGCGTCCACATACCGCCGGAGAGGCCGAGCCGATCCGCGATCAGGCCGAGCGCCTCGACGCCGCCGATGAACAGCGCGACCGCGACCGAGGCGCCCGTGATCGTGAGGTTGTACCAGAGCTTGCGCAGGGGATCGACGAAGGCCCAGCGATAGGCGCTCACCATCAGCGCGGAATCGGCCGTGTCGACCAGCGCCATGCCTGACGCAAACAGCGCGGTAAAGACCAGGACATCGACGAGCGAGGCGCCACGCGCGGCTTCGCTGGCGGAGATGCTGAGCAGGCCGATTTCGGTCGCGGTGTCGAAGCCGAGCCCGAACAGGAAGCCGAGCGGGTACATATGTGCCGGCTTTGTCACCAGGCGGAACATCGGGCCGAGCAGCCGCGCCAGGATGCCGCGGCTGGCGAGCAACGCGTCAAGCTGCGCAATGTCGTGGACGCCCTCCTCCCGTGCCGCGCGGAACGTCCGCCACAGGCCGACGAAAATGACGAGGTTGATGAGCGCAACAGCGAGCAGGAACAGCGCCGACACCGACGTGCCGATCAAGCCGCCGATCTCCTTGAGCAGGCTGTCGCCGCCAAGACTGACCACGCCCAGCGCAAGCAGCATGGTGGCGACAACGACCACGCTGGAATGGCCGAGCGCGAAATAGAAACCGACGCTGCGCGGCGCGCCACCCGCCTGCATCAGCTTGCGCACGACATTGTCGATCGCGGCGATGTGGTCGGCATCGACGGCGTGGCGGAGGCCGAACACCCAGGCCAGCAGTGCGGTCGCCATCACCGTCGGCCGGTCGCCGAACAGCATGAAGGCCCAAGACCACGTGGCGAGGTTGGCGGCGACGAGCCCGCCGAGCAGCGCCACAGTTCCGGGCTCGACCGCCCGCAAAGTTCGCATCGCCGCTCGTTCCATTCCCGACCCCACAGTATGACGTTTATCAAAATCCCTCATACTGGCAAGAGCAAGAGCTGGGCCACTTTCGACCTGACGGTTGAAAAGCCGCCAAGAACCGAAGCCAAATCACTGCTCTCATGGAAGAATTCTGCGCCCGGCTCATCATGACGCTGGGGTGGGATGGGGCGCTGCTATTGGCAACCTAATATCCACTTTCACGATCAAGTTGACGGTCGCCAGGTGATCACGCGCAGCACGGCATGGCATCCATTCAAGGCATGCAGACAGGCCAAGCCATCAAGCTTCCCGAGCAGGAGCTGCAGGACCGCTCCGTCTTGTTTGCGAAAGAGTCGGCTCGGTAGGTCGGAGCGTCCGCGCCGGTGCTTCGCCCTATTCAGCCGCCGCGGTCGCGGGTTGCGGTCGTCCGTCGTTGGGTCCCGTTCGCGCCATCTGCTCGTCGAGCCAGAGGCTATGGTGCTCGCGAGCCCAGTTGACGTCGACTTCGCCCGTGCCCATGGCCTCGAACGCACCTTCCATGCCGATGGTGCCGATATAGATGTGTGCGACCATCGCCGCGACGAACAGGACCGCCACGACCGAGTGGACGATCTGGGCCATTTGCATGCCTTCGATCCCCGTTGTGTAGAACGGGAACATCAGGACATAGCCGCTCGCAGCGACCAGTCCGCCACCGATCACGACGATCCAGTAGACCGCCTTCTGGCCGGCGTTGAAGCGATAGGCCGGCGGATGATCATGCCCGACGATGCCGCCGCCCCGCTTCAGCCACTCGACGTCCACCTTGTTCGGAATATTGCCGCCGATCCACATCAACAGGATGAGGACGACGCCGATGGTGAACGGGAAGCTCAGATAATTGTGGGCGTACTTGGCCCATAGCGACCATTCGGAGAAGTTCTCGAAGCCGATCAGCGGCAATAGCAACGGTCGGCCAAAGGTGATGTTCAGTCCGGAGATCGCCAGAATGATGAAGCAGGTAGCGGTCATCCAGTGCACGAAACGCTCATAGATATTGAAGCGCACGAGGGTGCGGCCGGACCGTCCGCTTTCGAGCCGCACCATGCCGCGGGTCAGATAGAAGATCACGAGCACCGCCAGCATGCCGATGATCGCGATGCCGCCGATCCAGCGCAGCGTGACATTGTGGAACTCGCGCCATTGCCGCCCCTGCGGCTGTTCGAGAACGCCGGACCTCTCATCAGGGATGCTGACGCGACCCTGAATCCGGTTCAGCTCCTGCAGGAGCTGCTGCTCCTTGACCGAGCTCGCGGTCGGATTGACCTGCTGGGCGCCGACCGGCGCCGGAGCTGCCACGACGAGGAGGAGTAAAGCACAGGCGCCGACGGCCGCCCGGACGAACCTTGCAAACGACACCATGAGCTCCTCCTCAATGTCCGCGCGCGACCTTCGTCAGGATTCGATCGTCTCGCGATAGGCCGTCTTCCAGCCCCAGGCACCCGAGCCGTAGCCGCGCTTCATCACGCGCTCCTTGTAGATCTGCGCAATGATCTCGCCGTCGCCCGCAAGCAACGACTTTGTCGAGCACATTTCGGCACACAGCGGCAGCTTGCCTTCGGCCAGCCGGTTCGCACCGTATTTCTCGTACTCCTCCTTGCTGCCATCGGCTTCCGGGCCGCCGGCGCAATAGGTGCATTTGTCCATCTTGCCGCGCGAGCCGAAGTTCCCGACCTTCGGATATTGCGGAGCGCCGAACGGGCAGGCGTAGAAGCAGTAGCCGCAACCGATGCAGAGGTCCTTGGAGTGCAGCACCACAGCATCGGCCGTGGTGTAGAAGCAGTTCACCGGGCACACGGCCGCGCACGGCGCGTCCGTGCAGTGCATGCAGGCCATCGAGATCGAGCGCTCGCCCGGCTTGCCGTCGTTGAGGGTGACGACGCGGCGCCGGTTGATGCCCCAGGGCACCTCGTGCTCGTTCTTGCAGGCGGTGACGCAAGCGTTGCACTCGATGCAGCGATCGGCGTCGCAGAGGAATTTCATACGTGCCATCGTCGTTACTCCTAAGCCGCCGCGATTTGGCAGAGAGTGACCTTGGGCTCCTGCATGCCCGTCGCGGGGTCGTACCCGTAGGTCGTGATCGTGTTGGCGCTTTCGCCGAGCACGATCGGGTCGGTGCCCTTCGGGTAATTGCCGCGAAGATCCTTGCCTGCGAACCACCCGCCGAAGTGGAATGGCATCCAGGCAACGCCCTTGCCGACGCGCTCGGTGACGAGCGCTTTCATCCTCGCCCTGGAATTGTTCTCGGCACCGGTGACCCAAACCCAGCCACCGTCCTTGACACCGCGCTCGGCGGCATCGGCAGGATTGATCTCGATGAACATGTCCTGCTGCAATTCGGCAAGCCACGGGTTGGTTCGGGTCTCCTCGCCGCCGCCCTCATATTCGACCAGACGGCCGGACGACAGGATGAGCGGGAACTGTTTTGCAATTCCCTTCTCCACTGCCGCCTTCTGCACGGAAAACCCGATATTCGGCATCCGGAACTGCTTGGCGTCGGGTAGCGTCGGATATTTGGCGACGAGGTCGACGCGTGGCGTGTAGATCGGCTCGCGGTGAACCGGGATAGGATCGGGCAAGCCGAAGGCATTCATGCGCGCCTTGCCGTTGCCGTAGGGAACGCAGCCATGCGCCAGCGCCACGCGCTGGATGCCTCCCGACAGGTCGAGCGCCCACGACACCGTGTCCGGATTGGCGGGATTGACCTTGTTGATCACGGCCATTTCCGCTTCGGTGAGCTCGCTGTCCCAGCCGAGCTTCTTCAGGCTCGCCAGCGTGAACTCCGGGTAGCCGTCCTGAATGCCCGACCCCAACGAGTACGAGCCGTCCGCAAGCAGGCTCACCTTCCGCGTCGTGCCGTCCGGCAGCTTCTCCTCGCGCTCGATGCCGAATCGCGGCCGGAACGTGCCGCCGCCGTCCATCACGTGCAGATTGGTGTTGTAGAGCAATGGCGTGCCGGGATGCTTGACTTCCGGTGACCCCCAGCACGGCCAGGGCAGACCGTAATAGTCGCCTCCGACCTCGGGATCGTCCTTCGGCGCCCGCATCGTCAGCATATCGAACTTGGCCTGGTTTTTCATGTGCGCCTTGAGGCGCTCGGGCGATTGCCCGCAATAGCCGGTCGACCAGCTGCCGCGGTTCATCTCGCGCAGCACATCCTCCGCTTCAGGAAGATTGTTCTCGACCTTGATTTTCTTGAACATCTGGTCGGCGAAACCGAGCTTCTTCGCCATCAGATAGATGACCTCGAGATCATCCTTCGATTCAAAGATTGGCTTCACGATCTGCTCGCCCCATTGCAGCGAGCGGTTGGAGGCGACGCGCGACCCCTTGCATTCGAATTGCGTGGCAACCGGCAGAATGTAGACGCCATCCTTGCGGCCCGCCTCGACGGCAAGCGAGGCCCAGGTCGTCGGATGCGGGTCGGCAATGACGAGCAGCTCGAGCGCCTTCAGGCCATTGAGGGACTCAGGAATGCGGGTGATGCTGTTGGAGGCGTGCCCCTGCACGAACACCGCCTTCACATTGTCCTTCTGCGCGATCTGATCCTTCGGCAGCGTCACCGCCTCGAACCAGCGGGTCAGCGGAATGCCGGGGGTTTCCATGATCTGCTTGGAATCGAAGCGGGACTTCAGGAAGTCGTAGTCGACCTCCCAGACCCGCGACCAATGCTTCCAGGCGCCTTCGGCGAGGCCGTAGTAGAACGGCAGCGTGACGATATCGAGCCCGACGTCGGTCGCGCCCTGCACGTTGTCATGGCCACGGAAGATGTTGGCGCCGGCGCCGGCCTTACCGACATTGCCGGTCATCAGGAGCGCGATGCAGCTCGCCCGCACGTTGGCGGTGCCGACGGTCTTCTGGGTCTGGCCCATGGCCCAGATGAGGGTTGCCGGCTTCTCGGTGGCGAACATCTTGGCGACGCGCTTGAGCTGCTCGCCCGGAATGCCGGTGACGCGCTCGACTTCTTCCGGAGGCCACTTCTCAACCTCTTTCTTGATGTCGTCGAAACCGTAGACGCGCTGCCGGATGAACTCCTTGTCCTCCCAGCCGTTCTGGAGAATGTGCCACATCATGCCGTAGAGCACCGGGATGTCGGTGCCCGGCCGCATCCGCACATATTCGGTTGCATGCGCGGCCGTGCGCGTCAGACGCGGGTCGATGACGACAAAGTTGGCCTTTTGCAGCTCCTTGCCCTCGAGCAGATGTTGCAGCGATACCGGATGGGCTTCGGCCGGATTGCCGCCCAAGACGACCTGTGTCTTCGCATTGCGGATATCATTGTAGCTGTTGGTCATCGCACCGTAGCCCCAGGTATTGGCGACGCCGGTGACGGTGGTCGAATGGCAGATGCGAGCCTGGTGATCGGTGTTGTTGGTCCCCCAGAACGCACCGAGCTTGCGGAATAGGTAGGCGCCTTCGTTGGTCATCTTGGCCGAGCCGAGCCAATAGACCGAATCGGGGCCCGACTTCTCGCGTACAGCCTGAAGCTTGTCTCCGATCTCGTTGATCGCGGTGTCCCAGGACACGCGTGTCCACTGCCCGCCCGCGAGCTTCATCGGATAGCGCAGCCGCCGCTCGCTGTGCACGAGTTCGCGTACCGAAGCGCCCTTGGCGCAATGCGAGCCTCGATTGATCGGCGAATCCCAACTGGGCTCCTGCCCGATCCATACGCCGTTCAAGACCTCGGCCGTCACCGTGCAGCCAACCGAGCAATGCGTGCAGATGCTCTTGCGGATGGTCGCGCCTTCGGTGAGCGGACCGGCCTTGGCTGCTTCCGCCTTGCGCACGCTGCCGAGCGGCATGGTGCCAAGCGCAGCAAGTGCGCCGCCGGCAACACCGGATTTGCGCAGGAAGCTGCGGCGGTCGAGACCGCCGGCCCGTGCCGCTAGGGACTCGACAACGGAGCCCTGGCGAGGGGAATGCTGGTGTGTTCGCTTGATCAGCACGGTCAGCCTCCCTTAGCCGGATAACGATTGACGCGGTAAAAAGCCTTCACGTGATCGGATTCCTTGTAGCGCGCCTTGCGCTTCTCATCGTTGTTTTCGCTGTCCGCCTGTGCGGACCCGACCAACGGCGTCGCAAGCGTCGCGCCGACACCGGCCGTGCCCAAGCCGACCTTGCGAAGGAAATCGCGGCGTCCGACCTTTGCTTTCGTCTCGTCACTCATCGCATCTCTCCCGGACCGAGGCACCTCGGTCAGCTCGCGAATGTGAATGCTTCCGTTTCGATTTCGATGAAGGTCCGGCCGAGCGCGCCGACCGCTCGATAGAAGCCGGCATCCCGGGCGCTCTCGATGTCTGTGAACAGCCGCCCCATCCAGGGCGACACATGCTTTTCGAAGAAGGCGCGCTGCGCCTCGGGCGAGGCATCGAAGCGGCCGCCGGCAAGGCCCGCCATGATCTCGCACAGGATGGCGGCGTGATCCTCGGGCTCGAAATTGTTGGCAACCGGCTCGATGCCGAGCGTCGTCAGGTCACCGCGCAGGCGCGACAATGGCCGCTCGTTGAGAAAGCCCGTGAGATAATAAGAGGCATAGGGCAGCAATTCGCCGCGGCCGAGCCCGACGAACAGATCGAAATATTCCCGCTCGACTTTCGCTGCGACGGCACTTGCAGCGGCCTCGGCCAGCGCCGCATGCGCGCGCCCGAGGGGCGTCGCGTCACCGCTCAAGGCCGCGAGCTGATCGAGCAGTCGCTTCGACGGAGGCGCGGACAGCAGCAGCGCCAGCAACGCGTATTCCTGCGCCCGCGCCGCATCGATGGGGTCGACGAGCTCAGCGGATCCGGCTTGTTCGCTGTAGAGATCGGGCCGCAGATCATTCCGGGAAACGCCGGTGGCGGCTTCGACTGCAACCACCCGTTGTGCGGGCACGCGGGTCCAATTCGATACGGAGGGCTGGCTGATGCCTATTTTGCGCGCAAGCTGAGCAATGCCGCCCGCGGCGTCGATCGCGCGATCAAGCCCGTCATCACGCACGTGGACCTCCCATCCAAGTCCCGTCTGCTTGATTATCGCTTTTGTTACAAAGCAGTAGGCAGCGTAATCCCGGTTCCACTGACCGTCAATCGCCTGCCATAGCCTGGGCCTATAGCCTTTGGTCGAGTTGCTCAGCGCGGCAGTGCACCGCCGTGCGTACGGGGCCTGACGGGCTCGGCAGATTCTGCAGATCTGTCGACCACTGCTGGTTGCACTGCAGCAGGGATTGCCGGGTGCTCGGTCTCATCGGGCGGCTCAGCGACATTGGAAACCGCTGTCGCTTCGGCTTGATGCAATTCCGCCGAGGAATCTGCCGTTTCGATCGACGCCTCGGGGAGAGACTGGGCCACCTCGCGCACACCGCCAACTATGCGATCGACCAGTGCGGCCAGTTCCTCCGACGAGCAATCCAGTGGTCCAAAACCCGGCATCGCAGTCGGGTCGTTGAAGTCCCATGCATTCTCCGCAAGCCCGACGAAGTCGCGGATGGCGGGGTCGGTCGCCCAGGCGCGGCGAAGAGCCGCACGGCTCAACTCCCGAGGAACACCTTTGCTGAGAAAGGCCGTGATGTCGGTCGCCGCATTGATTTCGTCGATCGACGGCAGACAAGAGAGATCGAACTTGCTCTCGTCTTCCTTGGCCTCGGACGGCGGCATGGGCTGCGCCGGGGCAGGCTTCGCCGGCTCCGCCAGCGATGCGCGCTTGCGGCGGGACCAACGTGCAAGGAATTCCTCCTCACTCATTCCTGTCCGCCTTCATGTTCGCGCCGTGCCAGCGCCTCCGGGTCGGCGCGGCGCCGCGTACGCTTGACGAATTCCCGCTCGACATGGTGCTCGGCCACGAAGCTTTCAATCGCTTCGCGCAGCACCTCCGGCATCGGCACGGCCTCGACGAGATTATCGGCGGCTTCGGTAAAGCCTTCGCCCTCTGCGGGGTCGGCGGTCACCGCGGCGACGGCATAGGGCCAGGGGCCCTCCGAGGGCGACAGCACGGTCCAGATGCTCGGGCTACCCGAGGCAAGATTGTCGCGATAGCGCGCGGTCTCGGAAGGATAGAGATCGATGGTGGCACTTCCGGCATAGAACATGGTCGTGCCATCCTCCTCGCGAAGCACGGTCCAGGGTTGGGTCACCGGCTCGTCTGGCAGGACGGCAATTCCGCGCCAGATGAAATCGACCCAGGGCGAAGCGGCCTTGCGCCGCTCGACCACGACGCCGACGGCAATCGAGAGGGACGGCAGCGCCGCAGGGCTCATGTCACCATCTCCAGGCATTTCACCGGCAGCCCGGTCAGAAGATTCTGCGGCTTCATCCGGAGCTTCTGATCCGCCGTCATCGACAGGATCAGGTAGACCGGTTCACCGCTGACATCGTCGAGCGCACGGCTTGAATCCGCAAGTGTCAGCCGGAACAGCGCAAGCACACGATCGGCGTCGCGCTCGCCGAGGTCGTCACCGTGCCACAGCCGGTCGCCAAGCCTGGTGGCATCGGCATCGAGCCCGACATACCAGGTGAGCTTTGTCTCGCGCAGCGCCCGCAGCGGCTCGATCACGACGTCGATGCCGAGCAGATGGGAGACCCAGCGCGTCATCGCCTGCGCCAGCGCAGCCGGTCCGCGGCCGCCGGCCGTGAGGTCGAGGGCCATGTCGAACTGATCGCTGCGCTGCCAATAGGCCTCGGCATTCTCCTCGCTCAACACGTCGACCACGGCGTCGGTGGTGGCGCCCAGCATCGACATCAAAGAGAGCACCGGGGTCGGGCTCCGGCCGCCGACGATCTCCTCGTCGCCGAGCAACAGGGCGTGCTCATGCGGCAGGATGCGTTGGGTCCGGAAGAACAATTCGGCCGCGCGCAGCACGAACGGGTCATCGCAGCCATCGAGCGCGTTCCGCAGGATGACGTGCACGAGCTGGTTGACGAACAGCGGCGGCAAATCGTTCGCGCCGGATCGCACCGATGCAAGATAGGCGGCTTCGAGCGTCGGATGCCGCAACAGAAGATCGCGAAAGGCCAGCACGAACTGCCAATTCTCCCGGGCATCCGCATCGACAATCCCGGCGATTTCACCGGCGCTGACCGCCTGGCGCGGGTCGGCGAGCAATTCGCGGTGCAGCCGGCGTTCGATCGGGCACGCGTCGTCCGGTGGCATCAGCTCGGGACGGGCGAAATAGGCCTTGAGGAACTCGTCGGTGACACGGAGCCCACCGCCCTCCTCGCGATCGAGCAGGTGATGGCCGCAGGCGATCCAGAAATCGTTCATCTGATGGTCGGCTCCCGGCCCAGATCCGCAAGCTTGAGATCGCCATCAGGCAGGAGGTCGTCCTCCATTTCCATGAACGAGAATGCCTTGTGCCCCTGCCCTTCCCGGAGTTGCAGCCGGCGGAAGGATTCGCGGACCTCGCCATCGTTCAAGGTGCGATGCACTGCAATAAGCGAGCTGATCGGATGGCTGCAGAGGGACTGCGAGAACGCCACCTCCTCTTCCGCCGCCGCCTTCGCTGCCGCCATGTCCGGCGCGCCGAAACGATCGACGAGTTGCCTCGCCAGGAGATCGACCAGGCCGCGGTAATCGTCCTCGGTCGCCGGAACGATCTGCGCCAGCGTCGACCAGCCCCAGGATTGCACCCCGAGAAAACCACCGCGAAACGCCGCCCGCGCTTTCCCCTCGAGCTTCGCAGCGTCGCACTCCCAGAAGCGGAAAGCGCCGGAGACGGCCCATTCGCCTGGCTCCGCCGCCACGTCGAACACGAAGGTGTCGGAGGGATCGAGCGCGATGGTACGCAGGAGCTTCACAGGCGTGGTCCTCCGAGGGCCGGATCAAGCCAGGATGGCGTCGCGAGCGCCTGGACGAGGTCGCTTCGCTCGATCGTATCCGTCCCGATCCGGCGCGTCAGGACATCGCCGCAATCATCAATGCGCTGAACTGCCTGCCTTTCACGCGGCACCCGCGTAAGATAATCGCGCGCGACACTGTCAAAGCCATCGACCCGCCATCCGTCCAGCGCCAGCATCAGGTGCCTGGCGAAGCTCTCCGTGATCTGCGCTGCGCCAGCCTCGCCAAATCCTTCCTGGTCGAGTGCCGAGGCCAGCGGGTGAACGCCTGGATCGTCATCGTTCATGGCAACCGTCCGGATCATGGCCCCGAACACCAGCCAGGGCGGCGGCGCATCCTCGCCGGCGGCTGAAGGCCAGCCCATCCGTCCGCCGCCGACCAGCCCTCCGTCGACCCTGACCTGATCCGGCCAGCCGATCGTGATGGGCTTGCTCGGCGGCGCATAGGCGCGAAGCGCATCCGTGAGCGCGACCATACAAGCGTAGAACGCGCGCCGCGCGCTGCGTAGCGGCTCGGCCGGCTCGAGCACCACGGCGAACTCTGCCAGGTCGAAGCGGCCGACATAGACCAGCGTTCCGGCTCCGCTCTCCGGTGCAATGCGGCATGCATGGGCAAAAGCATCGCCACTCTCGCGCAGCCGCACCAACGTGAACGGCGGCGGCAGGTGGATCGGTTCCGCCAGGGAAACATGGCTCACTGGGGTCGACGGCAGGCCGTCCTCCGCTTTCCTTTTCTTCGCGATGGATAATGTCTATACGAGGCGAAGGGCCGGCGCGAGTCCGTCGTCGGCGTCCGAATGGCGGAGAGATTAACCTGGAGCAGCCAGCGAAGACCGTCCTGATCTGCTCGTGCGAAGACACGATGCGTCTCGACGTGGCTGCGATCCGGCACGGATGCCCGAACTGCGAGCTCAAGAGCTTTCGCCACCTCTGCGGTGCGGAGCTCGATCATTTCCGCAACATTGCCGCGGCGGAAGGCATGCTGACGGTCGCCTGCACGCAGCAGGCCGCGCAGTTTTCTGACGAGGCCGGCGAACGGCCTGATGCAATCAGCTTCGTCAATATCCGCGAAACGGCCGGCTGGTCGCGCGAGGCGCGCGGACTGGCCCAAAGATGGCCGGCCTGCTCGCATCCGCCTCCATCCCGGCCCCGGACTATCCGCTCGTCACCTTGTCGAGTGAGGGCGTGATCCTGATCTACGGCCGCGATGAGGCTGCGATCGAGGCCGGCCGCCTGCTTGCCGATCACCTCGACGTCACGGTGATGCTGAAGCAGCTCGATGACGCGGTGCCGCCGGCTGCAACGGTGTTCCCGATCGTCAAGGGTACGATCCGCTCCGCGAAGGGACATTTCGGCGCGTTCGAACTTGCTATCGACGACTATGCGCGTCCCCGCCCCTCCTCGCGCGATCGTTTCGTGCTGGACCCGCCACGAAGCGGCGTCACCTCGCGCTGCGATATCGTGCTCGATCTGTCCGGCGATTTGCCGCTGTTTGCCGCCCACGACTTGCGCGACGGCTATCTTCGCGCCGACCCGAAAGATCCCGCTGCAGTGCTGCGCGCCGTGCTGACCGCGCGCGATCTGGTCGGCAGCTTCGACAAGCCGAGATATGTCGACTTTGCGCCCGCCCTTTGCGCCCATTCGCGCTCGAAGCGCACGGGCTGCCACCGCTGCCTCGATCTCTGCCCGACGGGGGCGATCACGCCTGACGGCGATCATGTCGCAATCGATCCCAACATCTGCGCCGGCTGCGGCCAATGCGCGGCTGCCTGCCCGACCGGCGCGGCCTCCTACGCGCTGCCGCCCCCCGATACACAGCTCCAGCAAATTCGCGCCATGCTGCTCGCCTATCGCGAGGCTGGCGGCGCTGATGCGGTGCTGCTTTTTCATGACGGATCGCACGGCACGCCTCTGATCGAGGCCCTCGCGCGGCATGGCGATGGCCTGCCGGCGAACGCGCTCCCCTTTGCCGTCAACGAGGTCACGCAGGTGGGGCTGGAAGCGATTGTCGGCGCCTTCGCCTATGGCGTATCCGCCGTGCGCTTCCTGCTCCGCGCCAAGCCGCGCCACGATGTGACCGGATTGGCGCAGACGATCGCGATGGCCGAAGCGATTCTAGGCGGCCTTGGATTTGCAGGCCGTCGCCTCGCCACCATCGAAACGGATGATCCCGATGCGCTCGGCGAGCATTTGACCGATATCGGCACGCTTGCCGCGGTCGCGACGCCCGCGACCTTCAAGACCGTCGGCAAGCGGCGCGACCTCTTGCGGTTCGCCCTCGGCGAGTTGCACCGACTGGCGCCGCAGCCGATCGACGTGATCGCCCTGCCGCAAGGTGCGCCGGTTGGCGCAATCACCGTCGATACCGATGGCTGCACGTTGTGCCTCTCCTGCGTCTCCGCCTGCCCGACCGGCGCGCTGCGCGACGATCCCGAGCGGCCCGTGTTGAAATTCATCGAGGATGCCTGCGTGCAATGCGGCCTGTGCCAGAGCACCTGTCCGGAAAAGGTCATCAGCCTCAAGCCGCAGATCGATTTCCGCGCGGCGCGTGCTCCCGCCGCGATTATCAAGGAAGAAGAGCCCGCACTCTGCGTCCGCTGCGGCACGCCCTTCGGCGTGAAGAGCACGATCGACCGCATCGCAGCCAAGCTCGAAGGCCGGCACTGGATGTATCCGGCCGGCGACAAACGGGTCGAGGCACTCAGGATGTGCGCAGACTGCCGCGTCATCGTCATGAGCGAACAGCAATTCGATCCGTTCAAGGGCGTTCCGGAACGAACCCCGCCACGGACGACGGATGACTATCTACGCCAACGCAACGGCAAGGATTAGACGAAGCGGACGTCTTCGCAAGGCCGGAAGAGGCAATCATCGCGACGTCGCGCGGCCCAGGAACTCGGTGAGTGCGCGCCGGTCTTCGGCCGAACCGATGCGTTGCTCCGGCATCTTGGTGCCGGGGGTATAGGTGTTCGGCCCAATTTCGAACAGTCTTGCGACCGTTTCCGGCGTCCAGACGATGTCCATCCTCTTCAGCGCATCGGAGAAGCGATATCCCGGGAGCGAAGCGATCTTGCGGCCATATAGTCCAGCAAGCGTCGGGCCGGCACGCTGCACCTCCTTGTCCGACAGCGTGTGGCAGGCAACACACGCCCGAAATACATCGGCGCCATGATCGCCGGCATAGGCCGCGAGCGGATCGGCCGGTGTGCCGATCAGACCTGAGCCGATGGGATCGCCGGTGCGCGCGTTCCAGCGCCTGATCCTGCCGTCCGCACCACCCGTCATCAGTGTCTCGCGGTCTGGAAGGAACGCGACCGACCACACCGGCTGCCCGGGCCCAACCAGCGTGCGCAGCAGGTTGCGCGACTTGCGATCGATGATCGCCACTGTGCCGCCGATGCCGGCCGCAGCGATCAATGCGCCGTCCGCCGACATCGTCAAGGCCACCACCGGTGTCGGGCTGGCCGCGACCTCGCCGCTGACCTTGCCGTCGGTGCTCAGCATGCGCAGCTTGCCGTCGACCGCGCCTGTGACGATTTCACCATCCGGCGCCACGGCCACCGTGTTCAGCGCCGCCGGCAACGTCACGATTTCCGGCTGGCCATCCGGCAAACGCCAGATTCGCAGCGCAAGATCGTAGCCGACGCTGACAAGTCTGCCGTCCGGCAGGAAAGCGACACCGTTGACGTTCTGCGTATGCCCTTCGAGCGCGCGGGACGTGCCGTCCGATAGCGACCAGAGCCGTACCGTCCGATCCCATGAAGCCGATGCGAGAACCGACCCATCGGGCGACACGGCAAGTGCCGCGATCGGAGCGACGTGCCCTTCCAGCACCCGGTCTGGCTCCTGCCGTCCCGCCGTCCACACCGCAATTCGTGCATCGGCGCCGGCCGTGATCATGCGGCCGTCCTTCAGAATGACGACCGCATTGACGCCATCAGCATGATACCGCAGCACTTGCTCTGCGGTGTCCGTCTTGAGCGACCAGCGGATGACCGCCGTGTCGAAGCTGCCGGAAAGAAGGCTGCCCCCGTCGGGCGAGATGGCGAGAGCCCGTATCGGGCCGCCGTGTCCGACCATGTCGGCGTGCGCGGGCGATGCGGCAAAGATGACCCACAGCGCCGCAGCGATGTTCCTGCACCAAGGCGATCTGTTCATTCGTGGCCGCCCTGCTGACATTCACGCTCTCAAGATTGCCAGAACGGGCAACGGAAATGAATATCCGGGACCGGTCTACTTGGCAGGTGCGGTCGTGGTCTTGGAGGATCCCTCGGGAGCGGCCTGCATTCCAGGCGGACTCTGGCCCTGGGGGCTTTCGGCTGGCGCACCACCCGAACCTGTATTGGTCGGGCCCGTCCAACCTTGCGGCTGTGCTTGACCTTTCTCCTCGGGACGGGTTGGCGTCGGCGAGGAGTTGGTTTGCGCGGGCTGGGCCAGGGCGCTCCCAGCAAAGCAAAGTGCAGCGAAGCACAAAAGCGTTTTCGCTAATCTCACGCAATATCTCCGATGCGCTCACTAACTCGCAAGAACTTCCAAACCCTCCTTCCGTTCCGAAGCGTGCAGTGCAATAGCCCGGCTCGCGCATCCTCCGCCTTGAATGCCGATCGCCCCGACACCAGATTCTGGCTGCTCACGTCAAGGAAGACGGCATGCAGGGGCGAACGGGGCCAATTCTGCGGATGATTGCGCGGCTGCGCGTTCTTGGTGCCATTGATGGCCTGCAAGATCCCGCTGCGCGAGAAGCCTCGCCTTTCCTCCTCCTCGTTGCCGTCGTGCTCGCGCTGCTGCTCGCAGTCTTGGAAGTCGATTTGAATGGCACCGAGCTTCAGTCCCTTGGCTTGATGGGCGATGCGTTTTCCGCCGATCCCGTGTTCAAGAGCCCATAGGACCGCGGAAGCCTTGGAGCGATCAACGAGCTTGCTGGCGGCAAGCCGTGTCGTATAGATGGTTTGCTGGTCCAATCGAGGGAGGCTGAGGATGAAGGCTTTTTTGCTTGGCTGCGTCGCGGCCCTGGTGATTGCGATTGCGGGGATGCTGATCTTGGATCGCGTTCAGGAGCCCGCCGCGCAGGCGTTTGCTACGACCGGGGTGCGTCTCTGAGAAGCACTCAGTCGCGCTTGAGCCCGATCGACTTGACGATGGGAGTCAGGCGGACGAGTTCGTCCTCGACGAGGCGCTGAAATTTATCGGGGCCTGAATCGATGTCCGGCTCCAAACCTTGCGAACGATAGCTTTCCTGCAACTGAGGATCGGCCATCGCCGCGCGGGTCGCGGCGGCGATCCGCTCCACGACCGCGTCCGGGGTCGCTCTTGGGGCAAACAAGCCAAACCAGCCGGCATATCTGAGGCCTGGCATGCCGGATTCGGCAACCGTCGGAACTTCCGGCGCTCCGCTCAACCGCCGGTCGCTCGTCACGGCGATCAGCCGCAGCTTGCCCGCAAAGTGCAATTGCAGGATCTGGCTCGAGACCACTGCAATGACCGAGTTGATCTGGCCACTGACGAGGTCGCTGGTCGCGGGCCCCATGCCCCGGTAAGGGACGTGAACCAAATCCGCCGCAAGACCCGATTGCTGTCTGAACATCTCTCCGACGAGATGATTGCCGGTGCCGACGCCGGGAGTGCCATAGGTAAGCCCACCCGGATTGGCCTTCGCAAAAGCTGCCAGCTCCCGCAGATCCTTCACCGGCAGGGACGGATGAACGGCGAATGCAAGCGTGCTCGTAATCAGCCGGTAGATGGCGCGGAAATCGCGAACCGCGTCGTAGGCGGGCTGCGCCGACGACAACGGAATCGTCACTTGGGTGCTGCCATTGCCGAGCAGAAGCGAGTAGCCATCCGGTGCGCTCTGCGCCACCGCGGCGGAGCCGATCGCACCGCCGGCGCCGCCGATATTCTCGACATGGACCTGCCCCAGCAGCGGAGTGACCTTGTCGGCCCATGGACGGCCGATCTGATCACCTGCAGCGCCAGCCGAATAGGGAATGACCAGCTTGATGGAGCGGGAGGGGTAATCGTCGGCGGTTGCACCACCGGGCCAGGCAGCCAGCGCCGCGAGGCACGCCGCCATATCGAGCAGTTCTCGCCGTGAAAGGGACATCTTCTGCGTATTCGGGACCGAGCTGATCATCTTGCACGAATGAGAGGTCTGGAAAATCCGTGTAAGGAGGTCACTGCCCTGCACTGTGCGGGCGGCAATGGCCGCGCGAGCTGTGTCGCAATCCTTGCCGACGCTCCACCGCTACCAACCGTTTGCTGGCGCGAGTCGATCTTGGGCCCCATATCCATCTCCGGCATCTTAAGGGTTTGGTAACGATACGAACATGGTTGAACGCATTGATGCAAATCGCGCGCCGCCGGTGTTTGACCCGTAACGACCTTGCTATAAGCGCAGCTACGGCTCGACGACGCTCGCGAATGACTTGGTTTCCCTGATTGCGCATGAACAAGCTCAGCAACACGTTCGACATCGTCATCGAACAGTCGTTCGACTTTCTGTCTCCGGAATATGCACAGCTGTTTGATCGCTCGGCCGCCACTGCGTTCCAGCATCCGATCTGGCTGAACAGCCTCTACACCAGGCTCGCGCCCGAAGCGGGTGCGACAGCTTTGGTCCTCGTGGTCCGCTACCGCGCGACGGGGGCCCTTGCGATGGTGTTGCCCCTGCTCCGGATCCGGCGCGGTCCGATACGAACCGTCGAGTTCGCCGACCTCCGCGTTTCCGACTATCTGGCGCCGGTTTGCAGCCCTGACGTGTTGTCGCAACTGCTCGGTGACGCCGCTGCATGCGCGCAGATTCGGCGCCTTGTCCGCCCTTTCGATCTGCTCCGAATGGCCAAGCTGCCCGACGCGCGGCTTCCGATCGAAGAGCTCCTGGGCGCGCCACGACGTGTATCGATGGACACCAATGCCTATGCCACGGTTCTCGTCGCGCCGTTCGAGCAATGGCGCGCCAGCGCGATGGATCGCTCCTATCAGAAGGAGCTCGCAAAGAAGTATCGTCAACTGCAGAAGAAAGGCGCGCTGAGCTTCTCATGCTGCGGCGACGGCCCCGCCGTGCTCGAGACGCTGGATGTGATGAGGAAGTTTCGCGGCCCGCGCTTTCACGCACAGGGCGACGGAGATCTGCTTCAGCGTCCCGAATATTACGGCTTCTATTCCGACGTCGCCCTTCGCGGCATGGGCTCCTTTGTCCGCGTCTATGCCATGAAGATGGACGGCGACGTGATTGCCGCCGTGCTGGGACTGTGCCAGCGGGGCAGCTTCCTCGTCATCATGAGCGCCTTCGATATCGAGGGCTACAAGAGCCAATCCCTCGGCGCGCTGATGTTCGAACAAGTGGCGCGGGATTGTATCGAGCGCGGAGATCAGATGCTCGATTTCACCATCGGCGATGAGCCATACAAGAAGTTGTTCGGCGGGCGGCCTTCGCCGATGTGGGCGGTCACGCAGGCGGGCAGCACCATAGGGGCCATCGCCCTCTTCGCGTTGAAGCAGGCTCCCTGGCTCAAGCTGGCGGCCAAGCGGCTGTCCGATTTGAGGCTCCAGCCCGCCCGCCCCACAACTCCGACGCGCTGACCGGCGGCAGGCGCAGGGCGCAGAGCCTAGGCGCGCAACGCGCCGCGGACACGCTCGAGCCAGCCCGGATTCATTTGGTCGACGCGGTGTGCAAGACTGCGCCGCAGGAAGTGCAACCGCCGCCGCACGTCCCAGCCGATATCGTTGCGGGACGTCAGGGCCTGGCGGAAGCGCGCCATCTTCAGCGACTGCTGGTCCGCCGCGATCTTGTCGCGATCGGAATAGAACTGCGAAATCTTCTCCCGGCCCATGCCTGCGGTCATGAGCCACCGCGGAACGTATTCGGTGCAAAGACGGTCGACGTCCACCAACAGGCGGGCGACGCCCGTGCCGGCGGCGGGACAGTTGGTCTGGAACGCATCGCCGATGAGCACGACGCCGGGCTGGAGATGTCCCTCCACGACAGTCAGATCCATCACCCAATTCTGGACCCGGTCGGTCACGCGGAAATCGCCGAGGTAGGACTGCAATCCCGGCAGCAGGCGCAAAACCGTCGCTTCCGGTTCGCGACGCAATTCGCGCATGATCGGATCGGTCGGATCGCGGAACATGAAGAGATTGGCCCGCATGCCGGCACGGACGGGAAACAGGCTGAGATAGTCGATGCCGTCCGCCGTGCGTTCGCCGTAGCAGGTCAACGCCTCGAAATCGAACGGGCGACCGTCCTTGCGAGCGATCGTGAAGCCGAAAGAAACCGAATGGCGCTCGGCCAGCACACGCCGCCTGATGCCAAGCTTGTGACCCAGCACTGCCGCCATGCCGGTGGCGAGAACAACGAGGCGAGCCGTCACACACCGTCCGGAGGCCAGCTCGAGATGCTGGACGTCGTCGCTGCTGCTGATCGCTGTGACCTCGTCGACGATCAGGTTGGACGGATCGGGAATCTGGCTGCGCGCCATGGCGACGAGATCGGCATAGGGAAATCCGTAAGCCTGGCCGACGCTGACATCGACCACTTTACCCTCCCGGATATTGAGCACCCGCTGATATCGGCAAGCGACGCCGTCGAGCGCGCTGAGGAAGCCCAGCTTGCGGAGCAACTGCAGCTGATGGCCGCCGATCTTTTCGACCCGGAACTCGTCCGGATAGACCGCCCGCTTGTCGACGAGAGCAACGCGATGCCCTGCCCGCGCCAGCACGGCCGCCGCAAGCGATCCCGCAAGGCCGCCGCCGACAATTGCGATGTCCGAGACGATCGGTGCGGTCCCGCCCCCGTCGATCGGCCCGGTCACGGTTCTATCCGTCGTCATGGCTCCTGCTCCCACGGTTAACGGGCGCTTCCAGTGCAATTCTCTCGCCTGATGTCGCATCGCAGAGCCAAGTGCGATCATTTCCGGAGATTGAGGTTAACGACCGGGAGCGTCGGGCACACCGCCGCCATCGCGGCACGCGTCTTGCTCGGGAGGCTCTGCAAATTCCGGATTCCGTCTCGGCGGCCGATCTCCGCGAGCCATTCCGCACTCAAACGGCTGATCTCGCCTCTTTCGGTCGTCGATGCGGCGCTATCACGTCAGTCGATCGGGTCGGACTTTGCATTGCTTGGGACAATGGGGACGACGATGTTCAAGAGTGAAGCAACCGGCGTAACCGCGATATCGTCGCGACCGGCGCGATCTCGCGAGCCGTCCATTAACACTCACGATTTTTCGGCATGCTAGGCTGTCGCCAGTATCGGAACATGTCCCCTTGATCGAATCCATCCTCCAGTTCATGCGGCGCGACGTCACGCGCGGTGTTGTCGGAACCATCCTTCTCAAGGTTGGCAGCGGCGTGCTCGCGTTTGCATTGTTCTCGCTGGCGGCACGAACGATGTCGCCTGATGGCTTCGGCATCTTTGCGACCTGGCTTTCGGTGGCGCAGATCGCAGCCGTCGTGGGACTGGTCGGACAGGAATCCTTGCTGGTGCGATTCCTGAACGAATATCAGGTCGGCGGCCGGCCGGACCTCACCAAAGGTGTCCTCCTGTCAAGCTTGAAGATCGCCTCGGTCGCAATGCTGGTCGTGATCGGCGGGATCGCCGTCGCGGCGAGCGTGAGGGGCGACTGGTGGCTGCTGATCCTTGCGGTGTCCGCCTATACCGCCGTCAATGCCGGCGTGATGCTCGGCAGCCAGATCGCGCGCTCGCTGGTCAGCATTCTCATGGGCGAAGGAAATCGCGAGTTCTTCTGGCGGGTCATCGTCGTCCTGTTCCTGCTCGCGATGCTGCTCGGCCATCGGCAACTCGATCCCGCCGAACTGTTCGCGGTGATGACAATGGCCATGTCGGCAGGGCTGGTTGCGCAGATCGTTTCGATCGCGCGAGTGCTGCCGGATTTGCGCGGTACGCCGGCGCGCTCGGAGACGGCCCGCTGGCGATCGAGCGCCCTTCACTTCTGGCTCGCATCCATCCTTGAAGTCGCCAACCAGTATTTCGACGTCATTCTCGTCTACTGGATGCTGGATCCGGCCACCGCAGGGATCTATTTTGCCGCCTCGCGCCTCGCCAACATCTTCGCCATGCTGTCCGCGGCGCTGTACACGTTCGGCGCGCGCCGACTTCCTTCGCTGTATTTCAGCAAGAACCACCAGGAGTTCGAGCGGACATTACAATTGATGGCGGAAGTGACCGCGCTCTGCGTCATCGCCGGTCTCGCCACGATCTGGATCGGCGGCCCCTATCTCCTCAACCTGTTCGGACCTCATTTCACCGCGCAGCATTCGGTCTTGATCGTGCTCGCA
The DNA here is from genome assembly GCF_045571455.1 of Bradyrhizobium sp. STM 3561. Taxonomy (NCBI): domain Bacteria; kingdom Pseudomonadati; phylum Pseudomonadota; class Alphaproteobacteria; order Hyphomicrobiales; family Nitrobacteraceae; genus Bradyrhizobium; species Bradyrhizobium sp. STM 3561. The sequence continues at coordinate 1,981,294 of NZ_CP120695.1, read as the reverse complement.
ATCGGAACCGCCATCCAGGCAGCTGGCGGCCCGTCGGCTGCGATCCTGCAACTGACCGGTCATGAGAGAATCTATGTTCCCGTCGTTGCCGCCAACGTCGCGCTGCGGCTCGTGGGATTTCTCGTCCTCATTCCCTGGCTCGGCGTGCTCGGCGCGGCGATTTCGGCCACTGTGTCGCTCGCGCTCGCGACGATCGCCCTGAACGTCCTCTGCCGCCGGCGAACCGGGGTGGATCCATCCGTTCTCGTGCTGTTGCGCTTCTCTGCATCGAGGCGCGGCACCTATGCAGTTCGCAGTGCCGACTCGCGTGACTAGATGTCATCGCGCCGTCGTTCAGGTCCGCAGTCACGCGCCGGCAGTGCGCAAGACAGATTTGTTAACGCGCGCGCTGTGCGTCGTCCGGGAACGAGCGAAAATGCTGCGCGAACGACGTCGTAGCCATAGCCTCGCATTAACTCCGTTTGTTGCTAGTCGGTGTCCACCCCGATGGCCGCATGATAGGTACGGAGTCAAGAAGGTGAAGATTTCGTTTCTTTAGCGGGTCGGGATCCGTGCTCCATTATCAGCCGAACAAGGACTTGGGCGAGACGAGCGCGACGGCACCCGCGCGGCCAGACGGCGGCGGGCCGAAGCTGCACGTGCTTCTCGCGCAAACTCAGGCCGAGAACGCCGGTGCGCAGGAGATCTCCCGGCTCCTCGGCGCCGGACTGACCGCTCGCGGCTACCGGGTCACCAATCTATTCTTCTTCCGCAAATCGGACTCCTTCGATGAGCCGCCCGATACGCTCTACTGCGCGCCGAGCCGACCGGGCGATCCGGTGGCGCTGCTGCGGATGCTGTGGACGCTCGGCCGCCATATCAGCACCACCAGGCCCGATGCCGTCCTGACGTTCCAGCATTTCGGCAACGTCATCGGCGGTGGCGTCACGCGCCTCGTCAGCCGTGCACCGGTCGTCGCAAATCAGGTCTCATCCGCGCTGTCGATGAGCTGGCCGGTCCGCACCGCCGACATCGTCATGGGCAGCCTCGGCTTCTTTGACCGCATCACGCTCAATTCGCAGGATATGCAGCGCGAATACTCGCGCTACCCCGCAGCCTACCGGTCGCGCATGGTGCATGTGCCGCACGGCTTCGACGACAAGGCCCTCACCCTGTCGAAGGAGGCTGCACGGCATGAGTTCAATCTGCCGCCGGACTGCGTCCTGCTGGGCTGCGCGGCAAGGCTGCATCCGCACAAGCGGCTCGACATGGCGATACGTCTGCTGCCGGATCAACCGTCCTGGCACCTTGCGCTTGCCGGCCAGGGAGCCGACGAGGCCCGGCTGAGGCAGCTCGCGAACGACTTGAACGTCTCGGACCGACTGCATTTGCTCGGGGAAATCGCCCCCAGCCGGATGGCGGACTTCCTGGCCTGTCTGGACGTGTTCGTATTTCCAACACAGGCCGAAACCTTCGGTCTCGCCGCGGTCGAGGCCGCGAACGCCGGGGTTCCCTCGGTCGTGACCGATCTTCCCGTCCTGCGTGAAGTGTTGTCCTACGAAGGAAGACCGACTGCACTCTTCGTCGATGCCGCCGATCACGCAAAGCTCTCCGCAGCCGTCTCCAAGCTGCTGACGGACAAACAGCTGAGCGACGAACTGCGACAAAATGCCAAGGGCCTACGATTGCGCTATTCGGTAGATGCCATGGTGGAGGAATACGGTCGAATTCTCGACCAGGTCATTTGACCTGATCCGTTGAAATAGATTGGCTCGACATGATCATCGAGTTTCGCTGTGAACGCGAGTACGCGCGGCAGTGGATGGGCCGCGAGACACTGCCGATCGACGGCCGGGACGTTCCGGTTCAAATCGAATGGACGCCAACGGCGGAGCCGCGGCCCGCGGGTCTCGATGCCCTGTTCGAGCTCGAGCGCGTGGTGCTGCACAAGGGCAGACATAGCGGCGCCAACAAGCTGAAGATCGTTCCGGAACGGACACAGGTCCGTACCGAGACGGCCGACGTGGTCGTCGATTTTACGGGTGCCGCGCGGGATCCGGACCGCTCTGCCCGGCTGTATCTTCGGCCATTGTTCAACGGGGTTGCGGGCGAAAATGCCGCGCTCGCCGCCATTCTCGCCGGCGACCTGCCCGTGATCGACATCGTCAACGAGATCGACGGTTCAGTCCTCGACCGCGGCCATCCATCCGGAGAAATTGCCGCAGGTCTCAGCGGCGCGCTCGAAACGGTCATGGCGCGGACCCTGACCATGGTGGCGGCGATCCTGTCGGGAAGGCCGCGTATCGTGCCGCAGCTGGCGCGCCCCGCCGGAAATGGCTTGCCCCGCGGACCCGTTGGCTATGTCGTGCGCGGCCTTGCCATGTCGATCGCCAAGGAAATCTATCGTCTCTGCTGCTATGCTCCGCATTGGCATATCGGATGGCGCTTCAATGACGGCGCGGGCGTCTGGCAGACCGGAGATCTGTCAGGTCCAAGCTGGAACGTTCTGGCAGATCCAGGAAACCACTTCTACGCCGATCCCTTTCCCATCACATGGCAGGGACGGACATTCGTCTTCTTCGAGGACCTCGATCACCGTGTCGGGAAAGGCATCATCTCGGCGATCGAGTTCAATGACGCGGGGCCGGTCGGCGAGGTGATGCCGGTGCTGGAGGAGCCCTGGCACCTCTCCTATCCGTTTCTGATCGAAGACGATGGCGAGCTGTGGATGATCCCGGAGAGCTCGGTCCGCGGGGACGTCGCCCTCTACAAATGCGTTCGATTTCCGGACCAATGGGAGGGATACGCGACGCTCCTTTCCGGCCTCGAGCTGGCCGACGTCACGATCACGCGGCACAACGGCCTCCACTATCTGTTTGGCGCCTGGCGCGACGGAACGGCTGGCTATTCGGATTCACTGGCGATCTATTGCGCCGATCGCCTCTTGGGGCCCTGGCTGCCCCACGCCAGCAATCCGGTCTTGATCGACCGTGCAAGCACGCGGCCCGCGGGGAACTTCGTCACCCTCGATGACAAATTGTGGCGCCCGGTCCAGGACTGCACCGAGGGATACGGCGCAGCGCTTGCCCTGGCGGAAGTGGTCGAACTGTCACCGACGACGTTCAAGCAGATCGTCCGTCACTCTCTGAAACCCGGACCGGCCTGGCCCGGCAGGAAGCTGCACACCTTGAACCGCTGCGGTCGGCTCGAGGTGATCGACGGATCGCGCGTCCAGCCCAAGACCAGTGCCTTCGCAAGCAGATTTCCATCCGCCATGCTGGCTCCGCGCACCAGTCCATATACTGTCCGCTGAAGCCACCGGCGCGCTCGTGCGGCCGATGACGCACCTGCGTCAGCGACGGACGGCGTCGATCAGAACGCCGTCCGTCATCTTGGGTTTGGGTGCTCGCGAGGAGCCGCGACTTACTGGGAGCGATCCGAGGTCCAGCCCTTGTACTCGGCGACGTTGTCTCTGGTCACGAGCTTGGACGGAAGCAGCTCGACGGTCGAGGCCGGCTTCTGGCCGTTGAGAATGCCGACACCGACCTGTACGGCCCGCCGTGCCATGAAGAACGGGTCCTGCGACGCCGAGGCCTGGATCTGCGGCGACTGCGGATCTTTCAGCGCGGCCTCGATATCAGGCGCACCGTCGACCGCGGTGATGATGATGCCGCTACGGTTCTGCTGGCGCGCGGCAAGATCGGTGCCGATCGCCTGCGGATCGTTGATGGCGAAGATGGCGTCGATCTTGGGGAAGCGGGTCAGATAACCCTGCGCGACGGTGAGCCCGCCCTCGCGCGAGCCCTTGCCGTCCTGGTCGCTGGACAGCACCTTGATGCCGGGATTTTTCGAAAAGACGTTCTTGCAGCCGACGACGCGGTCGATCACGGCGGAGACCTGCGGCCCGTTCTCGATGATGACGTCGCCCTTGCCGCCCAATTTGTCGACAATGTACTGGCAGGAGATCTCGCCGGCCTGCACGTTGTTCGTGGTCACGGTGGCGTCGGCGCCTTCGGCCGCGGTGTCGACGGCGACGACGACGATGCCCGCCGCCTGCGCCTTCTTGATCGCCGGCCCGATCGCCTTGGGATCGCCGGGGTTGAGCAGGATCAGGTCGACACCTGCGGCGATGAAATTGTCGATTTGGGTAACCTGCTTGCCGAGATCGTATTCGAATCCGACCGTCGTGATCTTCACGTTGGGATTGGTCTTCTTCGCCTCGAACTCGGCGCCCTTCGACAGCGCGACGAAGAACGGATTGCCCATCGATCCCAGCGAGACGCCGATCGACTTGAGCTCCTTCGCCGAGGACGGCACGGTGCTAAGAACAAGCGCCGTCGCAGCGCCGGCGAGCATGATTGTCTTCAACATGGACTTCCTCCCTGGTCTGTCTTCGTCCCCGGCGCGGCAGACCAGTTGCCGCAACGGAATTCGCATCGAAGGCGCGCCCAGCCTGTCAGGTCCTGGCCGAGCCTTGCAGCCGGTACCGATCGAGCGCCACGGCGCCGATGATCACCAGGCCCTTGATCACATATTGCCAGATATCGGAGACACCGATGAGGATGAGGCCGTTGGACAGCACGGCGATGATCAGCGCGCCGACCAGCGTGCCCCAGATCGAGCCGATGCCACCGACGAAGGAGGTGCCGCCGAGGATCACGGCGGTGATCGCGTCGAGCTCATAGGACTGGCCGAGCTGGAGGCCGTTGGCCGCATAGAGCCGTGCCGCCTGCATGGCGCCGCCGAGCCCGGCGAAAAGTCCGGAGACACCGTAGACGAAGATCAGCACGGCCCAGACCTTGATGCCGGCAAGCCGCGCCGCGCTTTCGTTGCCGCCCACCGCATAGATATGCACGCCGAGCACGGTCCGGCGCAGCACCAGCCACGAGACGAGGATGACCAGCAAGGCGATCACCGAGAGCCACGGGATCGAGAGGGCGCCGGGAACCAGCGTCAGCGAACCGTTGCCGATGAAGGCATAGGGAATGGATGGATTGAACACGGTGGTGTCGGCCCCGAGCAGTCGCGCGAGGCCGCGCACGGCGGTGAGAGAGCCGAGCGTGACGATGAAAGGCGGCAGGCGGAGCAGCGCGATCAGCGCGCCGTTGACGACACCAAAGCCAAATCCCGTGAGCAGCGCGGCCGGCAGCCACAACATGCCGAGTTCCGGCAGCTTGGAGAGCGTCAATCCTGCCATTGCGGAGGCCGCCAGGATCGAGCCGACCGAGAGGTCGATGCCGCCAGTGAGGATGACGAAGGTCATGCCGGCCGCGAGCACCGTGTTCACCGCGGCCTGTTGCAGCACGATGCCGAGGTTCTGTCCGGTGAAGAAGCGGCCCTCGGACAGCACGTGGAAGCCGATGCACAGAATAAGCAGCACCGGCAGCATGCCGAGCGCACTGATCAGCATCCTCATCCGCTGACGCCTTGTCTCTGCGGCAGCACCGTTGGTCGTCGTCGATGCCGGCTTGGCCTCCGCAGCACCATTACTAGGCATCGAGATGCTCCATTCCCGTGGCAAGCGCCATGATGTCTTCCTGCGTCAGCGGCGAGTTCGGGCCGCGGGTGACCTCACCGGCGATGTGTCCGGCCCGCATCACGACGACGCGGTCGCAAATGCCGATGATCTCGGGCAGATCGGACGAGATGACGAGGATCGCGGTGCCGGCCTTGGCCAGATTATCGATGATCGAATAGATCTCCGACTTGGCGCCGACGTCGACGCCGCGCGTCGGCTCGTCGAGGATCAGTACCTTCGGCGCAATGGCGAGAAGCCGCGACAGCAGCACCTTCTGCTGGTTGCCACCGGACAGGCCACCGGCGGGAACGCCGGCATTGGCGGCGCGGATGCTCAGGCCTGCGAAGGCCCGGTCGGCGCGCTCACGCGCCTTGTCGCGATCCAGCACCCAGCCGAGCTTGGCATCGCGCGCGAGCACGGCGAGATTGATGTTGTCCAGGCACGACATGTCGAGAAACAGCCCGAGCGTCTTCCTGTCCTCCGTTAGATAGGCGATGCCGGCCTCGAGCGCCTCGCCAGGCGTGCGGATCTCGACCGGGCGCCCCTCCAGTTCGAGCCGGCCGGAGGTCTTCGGTGACGCGCCGATGATGAGGTGCGCAAGCTCGGTGCGGCCGGCGCCGATCAGGCCGGCGAGCCCGACCACCTCGCCCGCGTGCACGGTGAGCGAGCAACCCTTGACGCGCTGGCCATCGGCCATGTCGATCGCTGCGAGCACGGGGTGCCCCCGCCCCGCCTCCGGATCGTGGTCCTTCTTGTAGAACGAGGAGACGTCACGCCCGACCATCAGCCGGACGATGGTGTCGGCGCGGATCTCGGGCTTGTCCAGCGAACCGACCAGCCGGCCGTCGCGCAGCACGGTGACGCGGTCGCCGAGCGCGTAGACCTCGTCCATGCGATGCGAGATGTAGATGATGGCAAGCCCCTCGGCACGAAGCTGGCGGATCAGCGCGAATAGCCGCTCGCTTTCGGCAGCCGACAACGAGGTGGTCGGCTCGTCCATGATCAGGATCTTTGATCGGGCGTGCAGCGCACGCGCGATCTCGACCAGCTGCCGCTGGCCCATGGACAGATGCGCCACCAGTGTCGATGGCAGAAAGTCCGCGCCCAGTCTCGTCAAGATGGGGCCAACGCCCTCGCGCATCGCCCCGCGCGCCAGCAAACCTGATCGCGACATTTCCCGGCCGAGATAGATATTCTCGGCCACGGTGAGATTGGGAGCGAGCGACAGCTCCTGATAAATGATGGAGATGCCCGCAGCGCGGCCGCCGAGCGGGCCTTCGATCCGCACTGCCTTGCCCTCGATGCGGATCTCGCCGCCGGGATCAGGCCTGTAGGCGCCGGACAGGATCTTCATCAGCGTCGACTTGCCGGCGCCGTTCTCCCCCATCAAAGCATGGATTTCGCCGGCATAGACGGTGAGATCGACAGCACGCAACGCCTTGATGCCGAAGAAGGTCTTCGAGACCCCGCGCATCTCGAGGATCGGATCGTTCATCGTGCCTCCCGGCGCACAATGCGTTTCCCACCCGCGTCTCGATCTTCCTGTCAGCGCGGTTTGGTCATTAAACAAAAGCGGGTGACGCAGGGCAATACCGAAGGCGAATATACCGAAGTATGCACACCAGATTGGACCAGCTAGTGGCGCGGCCGATACAGTTCACGCCACGCGGGAAGCCGCTCGGCATAGGCATCGACCAATCCGGCGTCGGGTTCGAATGTCTCGATGCGCTGCGGACGTGTGCACACGATGTCGATTGCCTCCCCCGTGACAGCAAGTCGCCCCAATCTCGCCGCACCGAATGCGGCGCCGGTCTCGCCTCCGGCAAAACGATGGACCGGAATATTCAGCACGTTGGCCAGCACCGAGAGCCAGAACGGGGACCGTGAACCACCACCAATGACATCGGTTTGCGCAATCGCAATGCCGGCATCCGCGAGCGCGCCGCGGCAATCGGCAAGCGCGAAGGCAACGCCCTCGAGCACCGCCTGCACGATCGCGGAGCGATCGGTATCATGGCTCAAGCCATCGAGCATGCCGCGCACCGCGAGATCGTCGTGCGGGGTCCGCTCGCCTGCGAGATAAGGCAGAAAGCTCACGGGCGACGGCGCCGGCGGGCGTGCTCCAAGTGGCGCCAGCAGCTCGGCTTCTGTGACACCGAACAGGCGCGCAACCCAGGCGAGGCAGGACGCGGCCGAGAGGATCGCGCCGGCCTGGATCCACATGCCGGGGATGGCGTGGCAGAACGTGTGCACCACGCGATCGGGATTGGCGGCTATTCTGTCGGTCGGCGACAGCAAGGCACCCGAAGTTCCCAGCGAGATGAACGCAGTGCCAGGCCGGATCGCGCCGATGCCGACGGCGCCCGCGGGATTATCGCCGGCGCCGCCCGCGATCACCGGCGGCCTCGCCATGCCCCAGCGCTGCGCGAGTTCGCGGCGCAGCGTTGTTGCAGGCGCGCAGCCCTCGACCAGGCGCGGCATGTGCTCGCGCGATAAGCCCGTCGCTGCCAGTGCTGCGTCCGACCAGTCCCGGCGCGCGGCATCGAGCCACAGCGATCCCGATGCGTCCGAGACATCCTCGACGGCCTCGCCCGATAGCACCAGGCGCAGATAGGCCTTTGGAAGCAGAACGAGCGTGGTCGCCGCAAAGATGTCAGGCTCGTGCGTGGCGATCCAGAGCAGCTTTGGCGCAGTGAAACCCGCCATAGCCTTGTTGCCCGTCACCGCACGCAAGGCGGGCCAGCGCTGCTCCAGCACGCGGCACTCCGCGGCCGCGCGTCCGTCGTTCCAGAGGATGCAGGGCCGCAAGGGTCTCAAGCTCGCGTCGAGCAGCGTGGCGCCATGCATCTGTCCGGACAGTCCGATGCCTTCGACCGCCGCCAGCGCAGACGCATGGCTCGCCTTCAGCGCATCCACCGTGGCAAAGGTCGCAGCGATCCACTGCGCGGGATCTTGCTCGTAATAGCCTGATTGCGGCGAGGCCGTCGCGAGCGGCCGGCTCTCGCTTGCAATCACGCGCTGCGCATCGTCGACGAGAACGGTCTTGACCGCTGAGGTGCCGAGATCGATTCCAAGATACATGAATGCTTCCCGCTCACTTCGCCGCGTCGATCCAGATCCCCGGCTCGGAATGCTCGCGGATATGGCTGACCAGGAAGTCCGAGAAGACCCTGATCTTGGCGGGCAGCCTGACGCGGTTCTGATAGGCGATGTTCATGGTCAGCAGCGGCAGCTGCCAGTCCCTCAGGACGGGCACCAACCGGCCGGCCGCGATGTCGCCCTGCACGATGTAAAGCGGCTGGATCAGGATGCCGAGCCCTGCGCGCGCCGCACCACAGATGATCTGGCCGTCATTGCTGTCGAGCGTCGGTGCGATCCGAACCGTCTGCGTCGTGCTGCCCTTGCTCAGCCGCAGTGAATAGGGATCATTGGCGAGATTGTAGATCAGCATATTGTGGCGGGCGAGATCGGCGGGATGCTCCGGCCGGCCGTGCTTCTCCAGATAGGTGGGAGCGGCCGCGAGCACGCGGTGCATCTGGCCGATACGGCGGACGATGATGTTGGAATCCGGCTCGTGCTCCCGCGTGCGGATCGCGACGTCGATGCCGGCTTCGATGAAGTCAGGGTAGCGGTTTGCGCTGATGATCTGCACGCTGAGATTGGGATAGAGCGCGCGGAAGGCGGGCAGCATCGGCGCGAGGTAGATCATCGCGAAGGACAGCGAGCTCGTCACGCGCAGCATGCCCTTGGGCGACAGCGCGCGGTCGGAGACGGCGTCCTCGGCCTCGGCGAGCTCGTTCAAGAGCGTACTGCAGCGCTGCAGGAGCTCCTGCCCTGCTTCGGTCAGCCACTGCCGGCGGGTGTTGCGCTCGATCAGCCGGACCGCGAGCCGCTCCTCAAGCGCGCTGAGGTGACGGCTGGCGGCCGCGTTCGACATCCGCAGCGTTTCGGCGGCTTTGGAAAGGCTGCCGAGCTCAGCGGTTTTGGAGAAGACCTCGAGTTGGAGAAGCCGGTCCATTCTTACGCTATGAGGAAAAGAGACTTACAAATTTTGACCTTTATTTCCGATTTCTGCAAGGCAATATAGCGCCAACAAAACACCGTCGCAGGCGAGGAAATCAGGAAATGTCGGGCCCGATCAGGCACATCGTGATGTGGCGGCTGCGCGGGGAGACGCCTGCGGAGCGTTCTGCCGCCCGCCTCAAGGTCAAGACCCTGTTCGAGGGCCTCAAGGGCCGGATCGAGGGCCTCACCCATATCGAAGTCGGCGTGGACGTCAGCGCTGTCGACTACGCCTGCGACGTGGTCCTGTTCTCCGAATTCAAGGACCAGGCGGCGCTTGCCGCCTATGCCAACCACCCCGAACATCTGCGCGTGCGCGAGGCCTTGGGCGACTTGCGGATCGGGCGCTTCCAGGTCGATTATCCCATCAAAGAGACCGGCGCATGATCGGTTCGTTCATCTTTGAAAACCTGCCCTGCCGCGTCGTGTTCGGCAGCGGAACGCTGGCCTCCGCCAAGGCCGAAGTCGAGCGGCTCGGCGGCAAGCGCGCGCTGGTGCTGACGACGCCGCAGCAGGAGGCGCAAGGCAAGAGCCTGGGGATCGCGCTCGGCCCGCTCTATGCCGGCATCTTTCCCGGCGCCACCATGCACACGCCGGTCGAGGTCACGGAACGTGCGCTCGTTGTGATGAAGGCGTGCGAGGCCGACTGCGTCGTGTCGCTCGGCGGCGGCTCAACCACGGGTCTCGGCAAGGCTTTGGCCTTGCGCACCGGCGTCAACCAGCTCTGCATCCCCACCACGTATGCCGGCTCGGAGATGACGCCGATCGTCGGCCAGACCGAGAAAGGCCTGAAGACCACGGTGCGCGATGCAGCGGTGTTGCCGGAGACGGTGATTTACGATGTGGATCTCACCCTGACGCTGCCGGCAAGCCTGGCTGCGACATCGGGCATCAATGCGATCGCGCATGCGGTGGAAGCGCTCTATGCACGCGACGCCAATCCCGTGACATCGCTGATGGCGGAGGAAGGCATCCGCGCGCTGGCGCGCGCCCTGCCCGCGATCGTCGCCGAAAGCGACGACCGCGAGGCCCGCACCGAAGCGCTCTATGGCGCCTGGCTGTGTGGCGTCTGCCTCGGCACCGTCGGCATGGCGCTGCACCACAAGCTGTGCCATACGCTCGGCGGCACCTTCGATCTCCCGCACGCCGAAACCCACACCATCGTGCTGCCGCATGCGCTGGCCTACAACGCACCGGCGGTGCCCGAGGCGATGGCGCGCATCTCGCGCGCCATCGGCGCAGCCGATGCATCGCAGGGGCTGTACGACCTTGCGAAGGGGTTGGGTGCAAAGCTTGCGCTGCGTGATGTCGGCATGCCCGAGAGCGGCATCGACAAGGCGGCTGATCTCGCGGTGACGAATGCGTATTGGAATCCGCGGCCACTCGAACGGGGCGCCATCCGCGACCTGATCGCGCGCGCCTGGGCCGGCGAGCCGCCGAGCGCCATCAAAGCGGGGGCGTGACGCGATGCGACGCACGCTGATCAAATCCGCAACTGTCATCAGCATGGATGACGCGATCGGCGATCTTTCGGGCGGCGATGTGCTGGTCGAAGGCAACCGTATCGCTGACGTGCGCCCGTCGATCGATCTTGGCAGTGGCGCCACCGAGGCTGAGATCGTCGACGGCACGGGGCGCATCATCATCCCCGGCCTGATCAACGCGCATATGCACACCTGGCAGACGGGCTTGCGCGGCTTTGCCGCGAACTGGACGCTGCTCGAATATTTCCGCCGCATGCATGCCGGCCTCGCAACCGTGTTCCAGCCTGCGGACATCCATATCGCGACGCTGGTCGGCGCGCTGAACCAGATCAATCACGGCGTCACCACGCTGGTCGACTGGTGCCATAACAATCCGACGCCTGATCATACCGACGCCGCGGTGCGCGGCCTGATCGAGAGCGGCATCCGCGCCGCGTTCTTCCACGGCTCGCCAAAACCGGAGCCGAAGCCGGGCGAGCCGCACTTCTCGGAGGTACCGCATCCTCGCCGCGAGGTCGAGCGGCTGCTGGCCGGCCCCCTCGCCGCCCGCGACGGCCTCGTCACGCTCGGGCTCGCCATCCTCGGCCCGCATTATTCGACGCTCGACGTCGCCATGCACGACTTCCGCCTGGCGCGGGAGTTCAAGCTGATCGCGTCGATGCATCAGGGCGGCGGCCCGGCCAAGACACAAGGCGGCTGGGAGAGGCTGATCGAGGCCGGGCTCGTCGGCACCGGCGTCAATGTCGTTCACGGCAACGATCTGCCCGATGAGTTGCTGGACCGGATGATTGACCTCGGCGTGTCGTTCTCGGTCACGCCCGAGAACGAGATGATCCAGGGCCATGGCTTTCCGATCACCGGACGTCTGCTGAACCGCGGCGTGCGACCGACGATCGGCATCGATCTCGAATCCGTGCTTGCGGGCGATCTCCTTTCCGCCGCGCGCGTCGCGCTGTCGATGCAGCGGGCGCTCGACAATGCGGAGTCGCGCAAGGCGAGCGGCGCCATTCCGGCAACGACCACGATTGCAGTGCGCGAGGCGCTGTGCTGGATCACGACGGAAGGCGCCCGCATGCTCGGCCGCGAACACCAGATCGGCTCGCTGACGCCGGGCAAGCTCGCGGACCTCGTCATCATCAACGCCTCCGATCTCAATCTTTGTCCGGTGCACGATCCCCTCGCGACCGTGGTGATGCAGACGAGCCTCGCCAACATCGAGGCCGTCATGATCGGCGGTGTCTGGAAGAAGCGGAATGGCCGGTTGCTGGCCGAGGGGCTGGAGACCAAGAAGGAGCTGCTGGCACAATCCGGCCGGCGATTGGTGCAGGACATCGAACGACAGGGAGGCGCCGCCTGAGGGCGCCAATGGACAAGAACAATGACTGATGCTCTGAAAGACGTCGCTTTCATCGGGATCGGCAAGATGGGCTTGCCGATGTCGGTGCTCGTCGCCAAGGCCGGTTACACCGTGACCGCATTCGATCAGAACGCGGGGCGCATCGCCGAAGCACGCACGCAGGGCATTGCAACTGCCGCTTCGCCGGCCGAGGCCGTGGGCGGCAAGACCGCAGTCGTCACGTCCCTGCCCGACGACGCCGCTTTGCGCGGCGCGCTGCTCGGTCCTGCCGGCCTCATCGCCGCGATGACACCCGGAGCCGTCTTGATCGAGACCAGCACCGTGAGTGTCGAGGCCTCGACCGAAGTTGCAGCCGCCGCGCAGGCACGCGGCATCGCCTATCTTCGTGCACCGGTCTCCGGCAACGCCAGCATCGTTCATACCGGCGCTTTGACCTGCTTCGTCTCGGGGCCGAAGGACGCTTTCGAAAATACAAAGCCGCTGTTCGCCGCCTTCACGCGCGCCCAGACCTATCTCGGGCCGGCCGAGGAAGCCCGCTACGCAAAACTCTCGGTCAACCTGATGATCGCGGTGTCGGCGGCGATGATGGCGGAGAGCCTGGCGCTGGCGCGCAAGGGCGGCATCGCCTGGCAGGACATCTTGAAAGTGCTCGATGACAGCGCGGTTGCCTCGCCCATGGTGAAGTACAAGACCGCGCCGCTGCGGACCCGCGATTTCGAGTCGACCTTCTCCTGCAGGCAGATGGCCAAGGACCTCGACCTCATCTTGGGTGCCGGCCATGCCGTCGGCGTGCCGCTGCAGCTCGCCGCCCAGGTGCGCGAGACCTATGGCTCGCTGGTCGCGCAGGGCGAGGGCGACACCGATTTCATCGCGACCGTCAAGCATCTCGAACGGTTGTCCGGCCTCGGCGAGCCGAAGCTGTGATCAACGGAGGCACATATGCGTAATTTCAACGAGACCACCATCACGGACGCCGTGCTGGAGCGGATCGCGGGCGCAACCGACCCACGGATCAAGGAGGTCAGCGAGGCGCTGGTGCGCCATCTCCATGCCTTCGTCCGCGAGGTGCGGCCGACCCAGAAGGAATGGGAGTACGGCATCGACTTCCTGACCCGCACCGGGCACATGTGCGATGACAAGCGCCAGGAGTTCATCCTGCTGTCCGACACGCTCGGCGTCTCCATGCTGGTCGATGCCATCAACCACCCGGTGCCGGAAGGCGCGACCGAAACCACGGTGCTCGGCCCCTTCTTCGTCCAGGCCGCGCCGGAGAAGGATAGCGGCGCAGATATCTCCGGCCCGATGGAAGGCGACCCTATGCTGGTCACCGGCTCGGTCTCGACCGTTGACGGCAAGCCGCTCGCGGGCGCCATCGTCGACGTCTGGCACTCCGACGATGACGGCTATTATGACGTGCAGCAGCTCGACGCCATCGGCGATCTCGCGATGCGTGCCCGCTTCCACACCGATGCCAATGGACGCTTCCATTTCTGGTCGATCAAGCCCGCCGCCTATCCCATTCCGCATGACGGCCCGGTCGGCGAGATGCTGGAGGCGCAGGGACGCCATCCCTGGCGTCCCGCACATGTGCACTTCATGATCTCGGCACCCGGCTTCGAACAGCTCGTGACGCACGTGTTCGTCGCCGGCGACCAATATCTCGACAGCGACGTCGTGTTCGGCGTGAAGGACAGCCTGATCCGGGATTTCGTCCGTCATCCCGCCGGCCGTGCGCCGGATGGTCGCATGATCGAACGCGCGTATTTTCACCTCAACTATGATTTCGGCTTGAAGCAGGTTGCGAGCAACGCAAGAGCCGCCTAAGCCGAACGACAACGCGGACCGGCAAGAGTCCGCGATCGGGAAGACGAGGAGCAAGGATGGGACCGCGGGTCAGCACGAGCATATTTGCCGAGCGCCTCACCGGCATGATCGGTCCGCGCGCGAGCGTCGCGCGCGGCGTGCTCGATCAGCATGGGCAGAGCGAGTCGCATTATCGCAATTTGCCGCCCGACATCGTCGTCTATCCCGAGACGACGCAGGAAGTCGCTAAGATCGTCAAACTGTGCGCCGACGCGGGCATGCCGATCGTTCCGTTCGGCGCCGGTACCTCGCTCGAAGGCAATGCCGCGGCAGCCGCGGGCGGCGTCTGTTTCGACTTCGCGCGCATGAACAGGGTGCTGGCCGTCCACGACAGCGACATGGATGTGGTGGTGCAACCCGGCATCACCCGCAAGCAGCTCAATGCGGAGCTGCGCAACACCGGCCTGTTCTTCCCGATCGACCCCGGCGCCGACGCGTCGATCGGCGGCATGTCGTCCACCCGCGCCTCCGGAACCATGGCGGTGCGCTACGGCACCATGAAGGACAATGTCATGGCGCTGGAGGTGGTGCTGGCCGACGGCCGTATCATCCGCACCGCCAAGCGCGCCCGCAAGTCCGCCGCCGGTTATGATCTGACGCGGATGTTCGTCGGCGCTGAAGGCACGCTCGGTGTGATCACCGAGATCACGTTGAAGGTGCACCCGGTGCCGCAGGCGATCTCGGCCGCGGTCTGCAGCTTCGACACCCTTCACGATGCCGTGGACACCGCGATCTCCGTGATCCAGTCCGCGATCCCCGTGGCGCGCGTCGAACTACTCGACGACGTCATGATGCGCGGCATCAACGCCTACGCCAAGCTCGGCCATCGCGAGGCGCCGACCCTCTTCTTCGAATTCCATGGCTCCGAGAGCTCCGCAGCCGAACAGGCCGAGGCCGCTCAGGCGATCGCCGCCGACCATGGCGGCCACGGCTTTGCCTGGGCCAAGGCTCAGGAAGACCGCAGCCGGCTCTGGCACGCCCGCGACAACACGCTCTATGCCGGCCTCGGCCTCCGCCCCGGCGCTCGCGCGGTGATCACCGACGTCTGCGTGCCGATTTCGCGTCTCGCGGAATGCCTGACCGAGACGCGGCGCGATGCGGACGCGCACGGCTTCACCGCGCCGATCGTCGGCCATGTCGGCGACGGCAATTTCCACATGCTGATCCTGATCGATCCCAACAAGCCGGAGGAGACCGAAGGCGCCAAGGCGCTGCAGGCCCGCATGGTCGCCCGCGCCATCGCCATGGACGGCACCTGCACCGGCGAGCACGGCATCGGGCTCGGCAAGATCGACTATCTCGCCGACGAACTCGGCGAGGCCGTCGATGTGATGCGATCCATCAAGACGGCACTCGACCCGAATGGCTTGATGAACCCCGGAAAGATCTTTGCGAGCGGAGCCAAAGCATGAGCGACGCGCTTCCGATCGAGGTCACCTTGCCCACGCCGCTGCTGGAGCTGCGCGGCATCAGCAAGGAGTTTCCCGGCGTCAAGGCGCTGGACGACGTGTCCTTTGCCATCTATCCCGGCGAAGTCCATATGCTGCTGGGCGAGAACGGCGCCGGAAAATCGAGCCTGATGAAGGTGCTGTGCGGCGCCTACCGTGCCGACGCTGGCGAATTCTACCACAAGGGTGAGAGGGTCGCGATCAGTTCCACGGCCGATGCGCAGAAGCTCGGCATTGCCGTGATCTTCCAGGAATTCTCGCTGGTCCCCTATCTCGACATCGCCCAGAACATCTTCCTCGGCCGCGAACCGAAGGGCCGCATCCCCGGCACCATCGACCGCCACAGGATATTGGCCGACGCAAGGCGCGTGCTCGACACGATCGGTTTCGACATCGATCCATCCACCACCGTCGATAAGCTGGGAGTGGCGCAGCAGCAGATGGTCGAGATCGCGAAGGCGATCAGCCAAAACGCCCGCATCCTCGTGATGGACGAGCCCACCGCGGCGCTGTCCGACCGCGAGACCGAGCTCTTGTTCGCTCTGATCGCACGACTGAAAGCCGATGGGGTGGCGATCGTCTACATCTCGCACCGGATGGCCGAGGTGTTCGCGCTCGGCGACCGCATCACCGTGCTGCGCGACGGCCGCCGCATCGACGGCGTCCGACCGGCCGACGTGACGCCGGACCAGCTCGTCCGCATGATGGTCGGCCGCAATGTCGACATGACCTACCCGCGGAATTTCGCCGACAAGCCGGGCGAGGTGCTGCTGGAGGTCAAGGGCCTGACTGCGCCGACCGGGATCTCCGGCATCGACATCGAGGTGCGCCGGGGCGAGATCGTCGGCCTGTGCGGCCTGGTCGGCTCGGGCCGCAGCGAGGTCGCGCGCGCCATCTTTGGCGCCGATCCCGTGACGTCGGGCGAGATCATCTTCGACGGCAAAACTATCTCGGGGGAGCCGGACCTCGCCGCCCGCCGCGGCATCGCGCTGATCCCGGAGAGCCGCAAGAGCGAAGGCCTCGCGCTGCTGCGATCGGTGAGCGATAATCTGGTGGTCTCGGCGCTGGAGAAGCTTTTTCCGAGCGGGTTGTTCGACCAGCGCTCGGCCCAGCGCACCGCCGATGGCCTGATCCGGCAGCTGCGCATTGCAACCCCGAGCGCGCGCCAGACCGTCGGCCTGCTCTCCGGCGGCAACCAGCAGAAGGTCGTGATCGGCAAATGGCTCGCGGCAGGCTCAAAACTCTTCATCTTCGACGAGCCGACGCGCGGCATCGACATCGGCGCCAAGTCCGAGATTTTTGCGCTGATCGATCGCCTCGTCGCCGACGGCGCGGCGGCCCTGATGATCTCGTCCGAACAGATCGAGATCTGCCATGTCTGCGACCGCGCCTATGTGATGCGCGAGGGGCGCATTGCCGGGCACCTGACACGCAGCGAACTCACGGAGGAGAACATCGTGCGACTGGGGATGCATCATGCGTGAAGCCGCGGTCATTTCGCAACCCAATCCGCTGCAGCGCATTCCCGGCGTTGCCATCGTGCTGGTGCTGCTGATCGCACTGTTCAGCGTGATCGCGCCCGGCTTCCTGTCGGTCGCCAACCTCTCCAACGTGCTGGTGCAGTCCACCATCCTGACCATGCTCGCGCTGCCGATGACGTTGATCATCATGACCGAGGGGCTGGACCTGTCGATGGGCGCGGTGCTGACGCTGACCTCTCTCTGCGTCGCGATCGTGTCGCTCGCGACCAAGTCGATGCTGCTGGGCCTAGGGGCCGGCCTCCTTGTCGGCGCAACGTTCGGCGTCGCCAATGGCTGGCTGGTCGCGATCATTGGCATCCCGCCCTTCGTCGCGACGCTCGGCACGCTCGGCATGGCTCAGGGCCTGTCCCTGATCGTCAGCGATGGGCAGAGCGTGGTCGGCATTCCCCACAGCGTCCGCGACATCTATTCGGCGACGCTTCTCGGCATTCCCGTGCCGGTCGTGATGGCATTGGTGACGTACGCCGCCTTTCACGGCCTGCTCTATCACACCCGCTTCGGCACCTACATCTTCGCGCTCGGCGGCAATCGCGAGGCGCTGCGCTACGCCGGCCTGTCGCCGAACAGGCTGCTGATCGCGGTCTACGCGATCGGCGGAGCCATGGCCGGCATCGCCGGTCTGTTGATGACCGCACGGATGAACTCCGGCCACCCTACCGCCGGCCTTGGCCTCGAATTCGACGCCATCGCCGCCGTCGCCGTCGGCGGCACGTCTTTCGAGCGCGGCAATGGTTGGCTCCTCGGCACCGTGCTGGGCGTGATCGCGGTGGGCGTCTTGCGGAACGGGCTGAACCTGATCTCACTGCCGTCCTCGGTGCAGGTCGCAAGCGTCGGCGTGCTCGTCATCCTCGCGCTGTTCCTCGACGGCCTCAGGAGCCGGGCATGACCGACATCACCAAGGGTGCCATCGTGCCGCCCCGCTCCTTCCTCTCGCAGGACGCAGTCCAGCTGTTCTATCGCCTGCTCGCCGCGCTCCTGATCTGCGCCGTGCTGGCCGTGCTCAGCGACTCCTTCCTCAGCCTCGGCAACATCCTCAACGTGCTGAGGCAGGCGAGCCTGACCTTCTTCATCGCCTCCGGCCTGACGCTGGTGGTGCTGACCGCGGGTCTTGATCTCTCCGTCGGCGCCAACGTCGCGCTGTCGGCCTGCATCGCCGGCACCATCATCCACAAGACGGGGTCGCCGGCGCTCGGCATCCTCACCGGGCTCGCGTGCGGCGGCATCGTCGGCCTGCTCAACGGCATCATGGTCACGGCGCTGCGCATCCCCTCCTTCATCGCCACCTATGGCATGCTCTGGGTGCTGAACGGCCTCACCTATTGGTACATGGCGGGCGAGACGCTGCATGGCTTCCCGGCCGGATTCCGCCAGATCGGCAGCGGCTATCTGTTCGGCCTGCCGATCCCGGTCTATCTGCTGCTGGTGTTTCTCGGGATCGGCACGCTGTTCGCGCAGCGCACGATCTGGGGCCAGGAGATCTACGCGATCGGCGCCAATCCGGTCGCGGCGCGGCTCTCCGGCATCCCGGTCGCGCGGCGCCTGCTGCTGGTCTACGCGGTCTCGGGCACCATGGCGGGGCTCGCCTCGATCATCTTCCTGTCACGGCTCAATTCGGCCGAAGCCGACATCGGCGAGAGCCTGACGCTGCCGGCAATCGCGGCCGTGCTGATCGGCGGCACCTCGCTGTTCGGCGGCGTCGGCACCGTGTTCGGCACCTTCATTGGCGCGCTGATCCTGACCTTGGTGCTGAACGGCATGAACCTCTTGTCGGTCAGCGCCAACTGGCAGCCGCTGGTGACAGGCATCATCGTCATTCTCGCGGTCTGGCTCGACATGAAGACCCGCCGCCGCGCGCAATGAGCACTCAGAAATCCAACAAGCAAAATGAGGGATGGAGGCAATATGAAAAAGAAGCTGGGTTACCTGGCGCTGCCGCTGCTGATGGCAGTTGCACTCGCCACCGAGGTGCGTGCCGACGGCGAGGCTATCGCCGTCTTCACCAAGAACCAGACCAACCCGTTCTTCCAGACGGTGCGGGTCGGCGCCGACAACATGGCGAAATCGCTGAACGCGAAGACGCTGCAATACATCCCGACCAAGCCGGACTCGATTCCCGAGCAGCTCAGCCAGATCGAGGACGTGGTCGTCAAAAAGCCGAGCGCGATCGTCTTCACGCCTGTCGATTACAAGGCGATGGTGCCCGGTGTCGAGAAGATCAACGAGGCCAAGATCCCGGTCGTCAACATCACCGACCGCTCCGCCGGCGGCAAGTTCCTCTCCTTCGTCGGCGCCGACGATTACAGCCTCGGGCTGGAGACCGCGCGCTTCCTGCTCAAGACCCTCGGCGGCAAGGGCAACATCGTCATCATCGAGGGCGTCAAGGGCTCGCTGACCAATGTCGATCGCGTGCGCGGCTTCAACGACGCGCTGAAGGAAGCGCCCAGCGCCAAGCTGCTGGCTTCACAGCCCGGTAACTATCAACGGCTTCAGGCGCTTCAGGTGATGGAGAACCTGATGCAGTCGAATTCGCAGATCGACGGCGTGCTCGCGGCCAACGACGCCATGGCGATCGGCGCGATCGAGGCGCTCGACGGCGCCAACCGCAAGGCGCTGGTGATCGGCATCAACGGCACCAAGGAGGCGATCGACGCGATCAAGTCCGGCAAGCTGCTGGCGAGCGGCGACTACAACGGCTTTGCGCAAGGCTGCCTCGGCACCATGATGGCGATCCGCTCCTTGCGCAATCAGCCTATCATCAGCGAGATCGTGCTGAAGCCGACCGTCATCACCAAGGATAATTACCAGCCCTTCGACGTGCCGTTGGAGCAGCGGACCTGCCCGACGTTCGAGGACGCCGGCAAGCTCAGCGCGAAATAATCCGAACACCACGAGTCCGGACGGCCGCTCCTGCGGCCGTCCCAAGAATTGAAACAAGAAACGGAGACATCATGCTGTTTGCCATTCACGCCGTCGACCGCACCGGCGCGCTGCCGACCCGGCTTGCCAATTACGATGCCCACAAGGCTTTCCTGAGCGACACCTCGCGCTTCGACGTCAAGATCGTCATGTCGGGACCGCTGGTCTCCGACGATGGCCAGACGATGATCGGCAGCCTGTTCCTGATCGAGGCACCGGGCCGCGCCGAAGTCGAAGCCTTCAACCGTGCCGATCCGTTTGCTGCGGCCGGCATTTGGGAAAAGGTCACGATCACGGGCTTCCTGCGCCGGCAGGGGTGAGCCCTACGGCGGCTCTTCGAGGTGACAGGCCACCCACTGCTCGTCTCCCACCACACGCAGCGTCGGCTCCTCCGTTCGGCAGCGGTCAAAGACGAAGGGGCAACGGGTATGAAAGCGGCAGCCGCGCGGCGGGTTGATCGGGCTCGGCACGTCGCCCTTGAGGATGATCGGATTGCGCTGGGCGCCGGGCTCGGGCAGCGGCACCGCCGAAAGCAGCGCCTTGGTGTAGGGATGCCTTGGCGCGGCAAAGATCTCGCGGCGCGGCGCCACTTCCACGATCTTGCCGAGATACATCACTGCGACCCGATGCGTCATGTGCTCGACGATGGCGAGGTCGTGGCTGATGAACAACAGCGCCAAGCCGAACTCGCGCTGGAGGTCCTGGAGCAGATTGACGATCTGCGCCTTGACTGAGACGTCGAGCGCGGAGACTGCCTCGTCACACACGATCAGCTCGGGCTCGGCCGCGAGCGCACGGGCAATCCCGATGCGCTGGCGCTGGCCGCCGGAGAATTCGTGAGGCCTGCGGTTCAGCGCCTCGCGCGGCAGGCGCACGGTATCCATCAGCGCGGTGACGCGGACCTCGAGATCC
Organism: Bradyrhizobium sp. STM 3561; assembly: GCF_045571455.1. Lineage (NCBI taxonomy): Bacteria > Pseudomonadati > Pseudomonadota > Alphaproteobacteria > Hyphomicrobiales > Nitrobacteraceae > Bradyrhizobium > Bradyrhizobium sp. STM 3561. The sequence goes on along the minus strand of NZ_CP120695.1, from coordinate 1,960,214 downwards.
TCCTTGGACTTGGCGAGACCGAAATTGCGGATCGGCTCGGCCAAGATGTCGCGCACGCGCATGCGCGGGTTGAGGCTGGAGAACGGGTCCTGGAACACCACCTGCACGCGACGGCGCATCTGGCGCATCGTGCTCGGATGCGCGTCGTCGATGCGCTGGCCGTCGAGAATGACCTGGCCCGAGGTGATCTCGAACAGTCGCAAAATGGCGCGGCCGACCGTCGACTTGCCACACCCGGACTCGCCGACCAGCGACAAGGTCTCGCCGCGCGCGATCTCGAAGGACACGCCGTCGACCGCATAGACGAACTCGGACTTGCGGCCGAACAGGCCCTTGTTGATCGGGAAGTGCTTCTTGAGGTCGTTGACCTGGAGCAGCGGGGGACTCATGCCGCGATCGCTCCCTTGGCGGCGTAATGGCAGGCGGCGATGTGGCGCGGGCCCTTCTCTTCGAGCCCCGGCGCATATTGCCGGCAGAGGTCGGTCGCAAGCGCACAGCGGCCGGCAAAGACGCAGCCGATAATGGGCTTGCGGAGGTCAGGCACCTGCCCTGGGATCTCGGCGAGCCGCGTTGCGGTCCCGGCAAGCGATGAGCCGAGCTTCGGCACCGCGCCGAGCAGGCCTTGCGTATAGGGATGACGCGGTGAGCGGAACAGCTCGGCGACCGGCGCCTCCTCGACCTTGCGACCGGCATACATCACCATGACACGTTCGGCGATTTCGGCGACGACGCCGAGATCGTGGGTGATCAGGATGATGGCGGCGCCGACCCGGCGCTTCAAGTCCAGCATCAGCTTCAGGATCTGCGCCTGGATGGTCACGTCGAGCGCGGTGGTCGGCTCGTCCGCTATGAGAAGCTTCGGATTGCAGGCGAGCGCAACCGCGATCATCACGCGCTGGCGCATGCCGCCGGAGAGCTGGTGCGGATATTCGCCGACGCGCCGTTTCGGCTCGGGAATACCGACCAGCGTCAGCATCTCGACCGCGTGCGCCTCGGCGGCCTGCTTGTCCAGGCCCTGATGGATCATCAAGGTCTCGCGGATCTGGCGGCCGACGGTCAGCACCGGATTGAGGCTGGTCATCGGCTCCTGGAAGATCATCGAGATGTCGTTGCCGCGGATTGCGCGCATCTCGCGGTCCGACAGCTTCAGGAGATCCTTGCCGGCAAAGCGGATGCTGCCGGCGATCCTGCCCGGCGGCTCCGGGATCAGCCGCATCAGGGACATCGACGTCACCGATTTGCCGCAGCCGGATTCACCGACGATGGCCAGCGTCTCGCCCTCGTTGACGTGGAAGGACACCCCGTCCACCGCCCGGTTGATGCCGCTGGGAGTGCGGAAGTGGGTCTGGAGGTTCTCGACTTCAAGCAGCGCCATCGCGATCAGCCCCGAGACATCTAAAGACGCTTGGCCAAGCGCGGATCGAGCGCATCGCGAAGGCCGTCGCCGAGCAGGTTCACGGCGAGAACGGTGACGGACAGGAAGGCCGCCGGGAAGAACACGATATAGGGCTTGACCTGCCACAGCGCGCGGCCCTCGGCCATGATGTTGCCCCAGGACGGAATGGTTGGCGGCGTGCCGGCGCCGATGAAGGACAGGATCGCCTCCGTGATCATGGCGCTGGCGCAGATATAGGTCGCCTGCACCAGCATCGGCGCAACCGTGTTCGGCAGGATGTGACGCAAGATGATCATGGGCGTGCGCGTGCCGCAGGCGACCGCCGCGTCCACATAGGGCTGCTCGCGCAGCGACAGCACGACACTGCGCACGAGGCGCGAGACGCGCGGGATTTCGGCGATGGTGATGGCGAGGATGACGTTGCCGACGCTGCCGCGCGTCAGCGCCATCAGCGCGATCGCGAGCAGGATCGGCGGAATGGACATCAAGCCGTCCATGAAGCGCATCAGGATGCCGTCGGCCCAACGGATGAAGCCGGAGACCATGCCGATGGCAAGACCCGCCGCGGACGCGAAGATCGCGACCGACAGGCCGACGGTGAGCGAGACCCGCGCGCCAAACAGCACCCGCGAATAGATGTCGCGGCCGAGCACGTCGGTGCCGAACCAGAAATCGGCCGACGGCGCCCGTGTGCGCTTTGCGGGCGCAAGCGCGGTCGGGTCGACCGTCCCGAGATGAGGGGCGAAGACGGCGATCAAAACCAGTGCGAGCAACAACACGCCGCCGATCGCAACGGTGGGATGGCCGCGCAAGAGGCCGACGAAGCCGCGCCGGATCTTGACCGGCCGGAGGATTTCCGGCAGTTGCGGCGCGAGAACGAGGCCGGTGGGAAGCGATTGCGGATTGACGGTGGTGTCGGTCAATAGCGGATCCTCGGGTCAACGAGCGTATAGACGACGTCGATCATCAGATTGACGAGGACGTAAACGAAACTGAACAGCAGCACGATGCCCTGGATCACCGGATAGTCGCGGCGCAGGATCGCATCGATCGTGAGGCGGCCGAGGCCGGGAATCGCGAACACGCTCTCGGTCACGACCGCACCGCCGATCAGGAGCGCGATGCCGATCCCGATCACGGTGACGATCGGGACCGCCGCGTTCTTCAGCGCATGAATGAACAGGATGCCGCCCTGCCCGAGCCCTTTGGCCTTGGCGGTGCGGATATAGTCCTGCTGCAGCACTTCGAGCATGGCTGCCCGCGTGATGCGCGCGACCAGCGCGATGTAGACGCAGCCGAGCGCGATCGCCGGCAGGATCAGGTTTTCCAGCCACGGCCAGAAGCCTTGCGCAAGCGGCGTATAGCCTTGCACCGGGAGCCATTCGAGCTCGAGCGCGAAGATGTAGGCGAGCATGTAGCCGACCACGAACACGGGCAGCGAGAAGCCGAACACGGCAAAGCCCATGATGACGCGGTCGATCAGGCTGCCGGCCTTCCACGCCGCCACCACGCCGAGCGGCACCGCCACCACGATCGTGAGCAGCAGTGTGACGACCATCAGCGACAGCGTCGGTTCGAGACGCTGCCCGATCATCGCCGAAACCGGCAGGTTGGTGAAGATCGAGGTGCCGAGATCGCCATGCAGGATGCGCCAGACCCAGCTTCCGAACTGGACCAGGAACGGACGATCGAGACCGAGGCTCTGGCGGATGCGCTCCACATCCTCCGGGCTCGCCTGGTCACCCGCGATCACCACGGCCGGATCACCCGGTGCGATGTAGAGCAGGCTGAACACGAACAGCGCGACGATCGCCATCACTGGCAAGGTCGCGACGATGCGACGGAGGATGTAGGAGAGCATCTGGCCTCAGCGCGCGATCATGCGGACTTCGTCACGCCCCAGAAGAACGGCAGCGGCCCCTTGGTGATGCCGGAGACGTTCTTGCGCCAGGCGGTGTAGCTCAGGAAGAAGCCCGTCGGCACGTAGACGACGTCATCGAGCGCCGCCTTGTTGAGGCGGCCGATGGCGGCCTTCTCCTCGTCGAGGTTCTTGGCCTCGAACCAGGACGTGACCTCCTTCTCGGTGCCGGGGCTGTTGGGCCAGCCGAACCAGGCCTTGTCGCCGTTGGCGCGAATGGCGGTGTAGGGAGCCGGATTGATGCAGTCCGCGCCCGCGTGCCAGGTGTGGAACATGTTCCAACCGCCCTGCCCCGGCGGCGTCTTCTGCGCACGGCGGGAGCCGACCGTGCCCCAATCGGTCGCGACGAAGTCGACGTTCATGCCGAGCTTCTTCAAGAGGTCCGCGGTGACGTCGCCCTGCGCCTTGGTGATCGGCTGGTCCTGCGCCACGAGGCACGTCACGGGCTGGCCGGAATAGCCGCTCTCGGCGAGCAGCTTCTTGGCCGCATCGAAGTCGCGCTTGCCCTTCAGGATCTCGCCACCGACTTCGCTGTAGAGCGGCGTATTCGGCGTGAAGAAGCCGGGCAGCGGCTTCCACAGCGCGGTGTCGTCGCCGACGATCGCGCGCATGTAGTCTTCCTGGCTGAGCGCCATCAGCACCGCGCGCCGCGCCCGCACGTCGTTGAACGGCGGAAACAGATGGTTCATGCGGAACGAGCCGATATTGCCGAGGGGATCGCCGATGTCGACGCTGATGTTCTTGTTCTTCTTCAGAACTGGAACGAGGTCCGCAATCGGATTTTCCCACCAATCGACCTCGCCGTTCTGCAAGGCAGCGGCTGCCGTGGCCGGATCCGGCATCACGATCCATTCGATGCGGTCGAGCAGCATCTGCTTGCCGCCCGCGAGCCACGATGCTTTCTCTTGCCGCGGCTGATAATCGGCAAATTTCTCGAACACGGCCTTCGCGCCGGGCACCCATTCGCCCTTGGCGAACTTCATCGGCCCGGAGCCGACATAATCCGTGATCTGCTTGAACGGATCGGTCTGCGCGATGCGCTCCGGCATGATGAAGCAGCACGGCGAATTGTTCTTGGCCAGCGCGTACAGCATCTTCGGGAAGGGCTGCTTGAGCACCCACTTGAAGGTGCGGTCGTCGACCGCCGTGAGCTCCTGCTGCAGCGCCTTGATCATCAGTCCCATGGGATCGCGCGCCGACCAGCGCGTCAGGCTTGCAACGACGTCCTTGCTCAGCACCGGCTCGCCGTCATGGAACTTGAGCGCCGGCCGCAGTTTGAACGTCCAGGTCGTGCCATCGTCGGTCACTTCCTCGGATTCGACCATCTGCCGTTGCGGCTGCAGCGAGGAATCAATGCCGTAAAGAGTGTCCCAGACCATCGCGGCCGCATTGCGCACGACATACTGCGTGCCCCAGATCGGATCGAAATTGGCGAGATTGGCCTGCGGCACGAAACGCAGGGTGCGTGCCGCCGCACCCTGGGCGATCGCCGGGGCCGACAGGCCGCCCGTCAACGCCAGACCGCCCGCGCCGGCCAGTCCCTTCAATACGGTCCTGCGATCCATCAAGTCCTCCCAGTAGTGCCGTGATGCCAGCTGTTCATTGGCAATGGGGCAAGTGAAACCGAGCCCATTTGCAAGCAAATGCTATGCCACTAAATCCGCCTTCGCCAGCGGGATCTCATCGCCGTTCCGGCCGATACGGGCTCAGAGGACGGCCACCAGCGCCGGCCCGGCCTCGATGTGGGGGATCGCCTCGACCAATTTGCGCGTGTAGTCGGTCTTCGGATTTTCGAACAGAGCCCGGCTCTCGCCCTGCTCCACGATGCCGCCATTGCGCAGCACGATGGTGCGATCGCACAGCATGCGCACGACGTTGAGATCATGGCTCACGAACAGCAGCGCGATGTCGTTCTCGCGCCTGAGGCGGTCGAGCAGTTGCAGCACCACCGCCTGCACGGAGACGTCGAGCGCGGCGGTCGGCTCGTCCAGCACCAGGAGCCGCGGCCGGCAGGCAATGGCGCGGGCGATGCCGACGCGGGCTTTCTGGCCGCCGGAGAGCTGATGCGGAAACCGCGGCAACAGATCCAGCGGCAATCCCACGCGCTGCGCGCACTCTTCCACGCGTTGGCGCAGCGCTTCGCCAGCGCGCATGCCGTCGAGTCGCATCAAGGGGTGGGCAATGCAGTCGAAGGCGGTGAAGCGCGGGTTGAGGCTCTCGTTCGGGTCCTGGAACACCATCTGAATGTTTTTGCGCAATGGCGAGCGGTGAAAATCACGCGACGCTACGTGCCCGATCGACTGACCGTCGAACACGATGTCGCCTTCGCTCGGATCGATCAGGCGGCAGATCATCCGCGAAGTCGTGCTCTTGCCGGAGCCGGACTCGCCGACGAGACCGACACTTTCGCCGCTGGCCATCGTCATCGAGAAGTCGGCGACTGCTGCTGAGCCCTGGTCGAAGCGCTTTGCGAGCTTCCGTACTTCCAGAAGCGGCGGCGTGCCGTGCGCGAGCGTCGGCCGCGGCTTGCCGAGAACGGCCGTGTAACGCTCCCTCTCCTCTTCCGTCACGAGGTCTTCGATCCGTGACGTCGCCGTCGGCGACGCCGCAACCAGGCGTCTCGTATAGGCGTGCCGTGGCGCGCTGAAGAGAGTGCTCGGGCTCGCCTCCTCGACGATGCGGCCACGCTCCATCACGGCGATGCGGCGGCAATAGCGCGCTGCGAGCCCGAGGTCGTGCGTGATCAGGATCGTCGCCATGCCGCGCGCGGCCGCGATATCTGCCAAGAGATCCATCACCACCTTCTGCGTGGTGACGTCGAGCCCGGTGGTCGGCTCGTCGGCGATCAACAGTGCGGGATTGCAGGAGATCGCAATCGCGATCATGACGCGCTGGCACATGCCGCCGGAGAGCTCGTGTGGATAGGCGTTCATCCGCTGCTCGGGATCGCGGATCTGGACGGCGCGCAACAACTCCAGCGCCTCGGCGCGCGCGGCCGGTTTCGAGATACGCTTGTGCGTAAGGATCGCGTCCGCGATCTGCAGGCCGATCGCTCGGATCGGATTGAGCGCCGCTCGCGGGTTCTGGAAGATCATCGACATCGCGGCGCCCTGCAGCTGTCGGAGATCATCGCCCCTGAGCTTCGTGACGTCCTGCCCACGAAACAGGATCTTGCCGGCGGTGACGCGGCCCGCGGCATCGAGCAGCCGTGTCGTCGCAAAGCCCGTGACCGACTTGCCCGAGCCGCTCTCGCCGACGAGTCCGAGCATCTCACCGGCCTTCACCGTGAGCGTCACGCCGCGCACGGCCTCGACCATGCCGCGCCGCGTCGAGAACGCGACGTGGAGATCGTCGATCCTGAGGAGGTCCTGGCTCATGTGCGCATCCGGGGATCGAGGATGTCCCGCATCCCGTCGCCGAGGAGGTTGAAGCACAGCACCGCCAGCATCAGCGCAAGGCCCGGAAAGGCCACCAGCCACCACCGTCCGGTCGAGATGAAGCGCGCCCCTTCGGCGACCATGATGCCCCATTCCGGCGTCGGCGGCTTGACGCCGAGGCCGATGAAGGACAGGCCGGCCGCATTGAGAATGGCCCAGCCCAGATTGAGCGAGATCTGCACCGCCATCGCCGGCAGGATGTTCGGCAGCAGGAAGCGCAGCACCACGGAGAAGTGACTCTCGCCGCAGGCGCGCGCGGCCTCGACCCAGCCGACATTGCGGCGGACGTTGACCTCGGCCCGCGCGAAGCGGATGTAGAATGGAAGATTGATGATCGCGGTCGCGATTACGATGTTTTCGATCCGGTTGCCGAGGGCTGCGACCATCGCCATCGCCAGCACGAACAGTGGAAACGCCATCATCACATCGACGAAACGGCCGACGGTGCGATCGAGGCGGCCGCCCGCATAGCCGCAGAACGCGCCGACGACGGCGCCGATGACAAAGGAGATTCCGACCGCGGAGACTGCGATGGCAAGGTCGAGCCGCGCGGCGATGACGAGACGGCTGAACACGTCGCGGCCGAGCTGGTCGGTGCCGGCAATGTGCGCCGCACTCGGCGGCAGCAGTGCCTCCGAGACATTCGAGGCCACCGGATCGTAAGGCACGATCCACGGTCCGAAGATCGCGACCAGGACGAACAGCGTCACCCCGGCCGCAGCCACCGCCGTGAGCGGATTGCCGCGCAGGATCCAGACCGAATGGCGAAGTGTGGCGCTGGTCATTCGATCGACACCCTGGGATCGGCGATACCGTAGCAGATATCGACCACGAGATTGACCAACACGAACAGGCTGGCCATCAGCAGCACGAAGCCCTGCACCGGTGCATAGTCGGAGGACAGCAGCGCATCGAGCGCATAGGAGGCAACGCCCGGCCAAGAGAACACCTTCTCCACCAGGACGTTGGCGCCCAGCATCGTCGAGAACACGATGCCGGCGATGGTGATGACCGGCAGGATCGCATTGCGCAGCGCGTAGGTCACGACCACCTTGCGCCAGGATAACCCGACCGAGCGCGCAGTGCGCACGAAATCGCTGCCGAGCGAGACCAGCATCGAGGCCCGCGTGATCCGCGCCAGCGGGGCGATCACGAACAGCGCCATGCTCACCGCCGGCAGCATCAATTGCCTGCAGGCCGTCCACCAGCCCTCGAGATCGCCGGCGAGCAGGAAATCGATCGAAAGAAAGCCGGTGCGCTGCGGCGGCAGCGAGGTGAAGACGTCGATCCGCCCGGTCGGATCAGGCGCAAGCCCGAGCAGATAATAGAATACGTAGATCAGTAGCAGGCCCGAGACGAAGGTCGGCACGCAGACACCGAGCGCGCAGAACAGCCGCACGCCGTGATCGATGACCGACCCCGGCCGTAGCGCCGCGATGACGCCGAGCGGCACCGCCGCAATCAGCGCGATCAGGAGCGCGGTGAAGGTGAGCTCCAGCGAAGCCGGCAGCCGCTCGCGCAGGTCCTTCAGCACCGGCTGGCCGGTCATCATGGAGCGGCCGAGATTGCCGTGGCTGATGTCGGAGACATAGAACACGAGCTGCTCCGGCACCGACCTGTCGAGGCCCATCTGCTTGCGGATCAGCTCGATCTCCTCCTTGCCGGCATTGGGCCCCGAGGCGAAGAACACCGCGGGATCTCCGGGCAGGACGCGCATCAGCAGGAAGGTGAAGACCAGCACGCCGAACAGCGCCGGCAGCGACGACAGAAGCCGCCTGCCCGCCCGCACGAGCGTTGCGCCAAGACCGGTCATCGCTCTTCAGAGCCTCCTTCGCTTTCCGATATCACTTGCGGCTGACGTCGCGATAGTCGACCTGGCGATGGAACTCGTAGGTGTAGCCTTCGATCGACGGCGCCATGACGGCGTCCTGGTTTGGCTGCCACAACATGATCTGCGGCATCAGATCAAAGTGCATCGCGTTGAGCTTGCGGCCGGCTTCCTCATACTTGGCCTTATCAGGCTCGAAGCGCGCTTCCTGCGCGATCGCCGCAAGTTCCGGGTTGTTGATCGAAGAGTAGTTCCAGCGCTGATTGCCGGTGTAGAAGTTGCGGTAGAAGTAATCGGTCGACGGCAGCCAGGCGACGATGCCCTCCGTGTAGAAGGGAAGCTTCTTCTCGTTGATCTGCGTCGACATCTGCGCGTCCGGCAGCTTCTGGATGTCGACCTTGATCCCGATCTTGCCGAGCGATTCCTTCACGAGAGCCGCCATCGGCTCGGCGGTCGAGGCCTGGCCGACGTTGAAGCTGAAGGTGGTCGAGAAGCCCTCGGGGAGACCTGCGGCCTTCAGATATTCCCTGGCCTTGTCGAGGTCGAGCTTCACCGGCTGCTGGAACGGATAGATTCCGTTCGCCGGCTTGCCGTCCGCCCAGGTTGCGCCGAACAGCGGCGAACCGCGGCCGAACAGGGCGGCCTTGAACATGTCGTCATAGGGCAGCGCGTAAGCGATGGCGCGGCGGACATTGACGTTGTCGAAGGGCGGGATCTGGTTGTTCATCGAGACAAAGGTGATCGCATTGTATTGCGGCGTCGAGACCACCTTCAGCTTGCCCTTGGCTTCCAGCGACTGCACGTCGCTGGCCTGCAGATCGAGCACGAGATCGGCATCGCCGCGCTCGACGAGGTTGGCGCGGGTCGCGGGCTCCGGCACCGATTGCACGATGATGCGCTTGAAGAAGGCCGGCTTGTTGGCCGAGCCGCGGTTCCAGTCCTCGTTGCGCTTGACGATCACCTGCTCGCCGGGCTTGAAGCTCTCGACCACATAGGCGCCGCTGCCGGCGGTGTGCTCCTTCAGCCAGGCTGTTGCCCACGGATCGTCAGCCGTCGCGTGCTCCTTTGCCACTTTCGAGTTGATGATCATCGGGTAGACGGTGGCGAGATTGGGCAGCGCGAGCTTGTCGGGCTTGGGCAGCGTCACCTCGATGGTGAGGGGATCAATCACCTTGAACTGATCGGCCGATGTCAGCGATCCCGTCAGCAATTGCGCCTTGCCGAGGATCGGCGCGGTGACGCAGCGATCGAGCGACCATTTCACGTCCTCGGCCGTGACGGGCGAGCCGTCCTGGAATTTTGCGTCCTTGCGCAGGCGGAAGGTGAGCTTCAGGCCGTCGGGGCTGACCTCGTAGGATTCGGCGAGCTCGCCCGTGATCGTGTCGAGATCGAACACCCATTTGCCATTGAGCTGCTTGCGGCCGAACGCGACCAGACGGTCATAGGTGCTCATGCTCAATGCGAAGGACTCGCGGGTCGAGCCGGGGATGTTGGGATCGAGCGTGTTGACGGACGCGCCGGTCACGTAGCGCAATGTCTCTGCCCTGGTTTGCGCTTGCGACGGCGCGGTGACGATGAGCAACAGTGCGGTGATAGCGAGCACTGAGGTCGCCGGCCTGAAAGACACAAAACGCATCGGTTTTTCCCTGAATTTCGAACGAGAACGCCAGCAAGGCAGGTTAAGAGAGAAGCAAGTTGCGCGCCAGTCTCATCGGGCGTTTTGCGGACGAATCGTCGCGGCGGCGCATAGATGGTCACAGCGATCCCCCCATTTTTCGCGCCGGCCGCTTGACCACGGCCTGCGGCGCGTCATAGGCGCTGAGCGAGGCCCAATGGCGGGCGATATCGGCGCGGAACAGGCCGCGCGTCAGGCCGTGGACCAGCTTTGGAACGGCGGTCGTCATCGCATTGATGGAGGATCCCGACGGACCGAAGCTCATGGTGGAGGCAATGGCGAAGAGATGGATGTCGGAGATCCACGGTGTCTTTCCCGGCACGAGCTCGGTGAAGGCGTAATCATCGGCAAGATAGGGAAAGCGGCCGAGGCGTTCGTTGCGCTCGTCCTCGGGCGGCTGGTAGCGGTCGGCCCAGGTCGCGATGTTACCGGCGCACTTGGCGAGCTCGCCGCGGCCGGCAAAGTTCATGTCGATGCCGGTGCCGCAGATGACGAAATCGGCGGTGATGGCGCCGCGTGGCGTCTCCAATTCGATGGCCTCGCCGGTCTTGCGCGCCGCCTCGACCGGCGCGCCCTCGTGCAACGTAAAATTGGCGTGCCGCGCGCAGCGGTCATAGGTTGGTTGCGGAAATCCCTCGCGCATCTCGAGGATCTTGCGCATGAAGCGCCAGCGCCAGGTATCGTCGAGATCGCTGAGATGGCGCAGGAAGCCGCGGAAGGTCAGCCAACGATAGGGCTGGATCACCTGGATCTGCGCACGCCGGCAGAGCAGGTGCACTTCGGCGGCACCGGCTTCCAGCGCCGTTGCCGCATTGTCGAAGGCAGAGGCGCCGGCGCCGATCACGGCGACGCGCTTGCCGCGCAGGCTTTCGAAATCGATGTCGTCGGCGACGGTCGCGACCGAACTCGCCGGCAGATGCGCGAGCTGCTCCGGAATCATCCAGCCGCCCATGCCCTCCTGCCCCGTCGCCAGGACGATCTTGCGGGCGTAGAGCGTCTCGACCTCTCCTGCCCGTTTCACGCGCGCGGCGAGCAGGCCGTCAGACGCAGGCGCAATCTCAAGGAGCTCGCAACCGTTGCGTACCGGCAAGGCGATCGTGCGCCGCAGCCAGAGCAGATACGCCGCCCAATGGGCGCGCGGGATCAGGTCGAGTGCCTGCCAGCTCTCCTTGCCGAATCGGGCCTCATGCCAGGACTGGTAGGTCAGGCTGGGGATATCGAGGTCCGGACCAGTGTAGTCCTTTGGGCTGCGCAGCGTCGGCATGCGGGCATAGGTGAGCCACGGGCCCTCCTTCCCTTCCTCGGCCTTGTCGATCAGCAGGATGTTGCTGACGCGGGAGCGCAGCAGGCCGAAACCGATGGCGATGCCCGACTGGCCTGCGCCGACGATGAGCACATCCAGCGCCGGCTTGCCGTCGGGTCCCGTTTTCGCTTCGAGCCACGCGGCGCCGGGATGGGCGATCCGCGCCAGATCGACGCGAATATCAGTTTCGAGCTGGGTGAGCGCCTCACTCATGCCGCGAGCCAGCCTCCGTCGACCACCATCACGGTGCCCGTCGTGAACGAAGAGGCATCGCTGGCGAGATGCAACGCGGCCTGCGCGACCTCTTCGGCCCGGCCGAACCGCTTCATGGCGTGGCGGTTGCGCGAGGCCTCACGCACCTCCTCTGGATTGGCGTGACGGGCGAAGCTGCGGCGAAGCATCGGCGTGTCGATCGCGCCCGGCGCAATCGCGTTGACGCGAATGCCGTCCGTTGCAAAATCCACCGCCATCGTCCGCGTCAGGCTGACGATGGCGCCCTTGGCGGCGATATAGGCGCTGTTGCCCTTTCCGCCGGCGATCGCAAGCTGCGAGGCCAGCGTGATGATCGAGCCGCTGTTCTGCCGCTGCATCTGCGGCACCGCGGCCCGCGCCCACAGCCAGGTGCCGCCGACATTGGCGCGGAACACCGCGTCCCAGTCTTCCGGACTCGTGGTCAGCACCGTGCCGCCGCAGGAGAACCCCGCAGCGGTCATCAGGATGTCGAGCCGACCGTGCCGCGCGACGACATCGCCGACAACCGCCTCGGCGAACGCGGCATCGCCGACGTCGCCGACATGCGTCGTTGCCTCGCTCAGCAGCTTCAGCGTGTCTTGAAGCCCTGCAGCATCACGATCGACCAGAGCAAGGCGCGCGCCTTCCTCCGCGAACAGTTTTGCGCTGGCGCGGCCGATCCCCGAGCCCGCTCCCGTGATGATCGCCGTGCGCCCCTGCAGCCGCATGTCAAATCCCCTCCTTGTGCTGCACCCACCAGGCGCTCATCGCGGCAGCGGATTCGGCGCAGCCGAACCGCGCGCGCCAGCCGAATTCGTCGGCCATCCGCCTGACCGACAGCGGCGCGCGATCCCCGCCATGAAGCTTGATGACGGTCTTCTCTCCGGGAGACACGAGCCGGCACTCCAGCCCGGGATGCAGGGCCGCAAACGCCTCGCCCCATTGCAGCGCCGACCACGCCACGCCGCTGGAGATATTGTAAAGCCGATCGCGCGGCCGCTCGGCCTCGATCAGCAGTGCCACCGCCTCGGCGACGTCCGGCGCATAGGTCCAATCTTTGATTCCAGGAGCTGGCAAGAGCGCCGGTTCGCCGCGGGCGAACGCACCGAGGATTTGGAACTGGAGGCTCGGCGTATCTCGCACCGAGCCGGGCCGCTCCCAAGGACCGAACACGGCACTCAAGCGCACGCTCAGGAAATCACCGCCAAAGAGCTCGGCATGGCGCGCTACGGAGCGCTCGGAGGTGAATTTGCTGATGGCGTAGAACGAGACGGGATCGCAGGGCGTTTCCTCGTCCAATATCCGGTGACGTTGACCTGCTGCCCCGTAGGCCGACGCCGACGAGAGATTGATGACGCGGCGAACACCATGGCGGATCGCCGCAAGCAGAATGGGAATCTGCGCCATCACGTTGATTTCGAGAACGCGCGCGGGCGATGCCCGTTCGAGGTCATCGCCGGCGGTGACCGCGGCGCCCAGCACGATCGCGTCGCAGCCCTGTGCCATGAGGGCGTCGATGCCTTGCGCGTCGGTGATGTCGCCCTGAACAACCTTGAGCCGCTCGCGGTAGTCGGCCAGCGATCGCTGCGCAGCCGGTGGCAGCGGCGAACGATCATGCAGCGTCACCTCGTGTCCGCGCGCAAGCAGCACCTCGGCAAGATTGAGGCCGACAAACCCGGTGCCGCCGAAGATGACGATCTTCATCGCGAGCGATCCACCGTCACAGCAGTTTTGCTCCGAAATTCCGTTCCGGATCCATGTCGGCGACGAGCCGGCCGGTCGGCTTTGCCGCCTCGCCGCCGCTGCGCGCCAGGAATTTTCCGCCGCCGGCGCTCGCGAGACACTTGTTGCCGTCGATGATCACGCGGCCGCGCGAGAGCACCGATACCGGCCAGCCCTTCAGCTTGCGACCCGAGAACGGCGTGTAGCCGGCGAGATCGTGCATCATCTCGTCGGCAATCGTGACCTCGCGGTTTGGATCCCAGATCGCGATATCGGCATCGGCCCCGACCGCGATCGAGCCCTTGCGCGGATGCAGATTGTAGATTTTTGCCGGCGCGGTCGCGGTCAGCTCGACGAATTTTTCCAGGCCGAGCCGTCCCTTCGACACCATCGCGTCGAACAACAGCGGCAGCCGCAGCTCAAGCCCCGGCAGGCCGTTGGCGACCTGCTTGAAATTGGGATTGGGGCCGGCGCGCAGCTTGCCGGTCTCATCGTAACGATACGGCGCGTGATCGGAGGAGATGGTCTGGAGATCGCCGAGCGAGAGCGCCTGCCACAGCGCCTCCTGGTCGGCATGCGTGCGCGGCGGCGGGCTGCACATCCATTTGGCGCCTTCGGCGCCGGGCTTGTCGAGATCGTGGGCGGTGAGGAACAGATATTGCGGGCAGGTCTCGGCGAACACCTTGAGCCCCTGCCCGCGCGAGTCGCGGATCACCTTGGCGCCTTCGGCGGTCGAGACATGGAAGATCATGATCGGCTGGTCGATCAGCGCGGCCATGCCGATCAGGCGCGTGAACGCTTCCGCCTCCGACACGCGCGCGTGGCTGACGGCGTGATATTTCGGCATGGTGTAGCCGCGCGCAAGCAGCCGCTTCACCATCCAGGCGATGATGCCGTGATTCTCGGCATGCGCACACAGCATCGCGCCGGACTCGCGCGCGGCGAGCAGGATGTCGAGCAAAGGCTCGTCATCGACCTTGAGCCGGTCGTAGGTCATGAAGATCTTGATCGACGCATGGCCCTGCTTCACCAGCGACGGGATGTGCTCCTCCACCGTCTCCCTGGTCGCATCCGCGATGATCATGTGAAAGGCGTAGTCGATCACCGCACCCTTCTTCGCCAGCGCGTGATAATCCTCCACCACCCGTGGCAGCTTCATCCCGACATGCTGGGCGGCGAACGGGATCACCGTGGTGGTGCCGCCGAACGCGGCCGAGACCGTCGCGCTCTCAAAAGTGTCGGCGTTCATGATGCCGGCGGCCGACAACTGCTCGATATGGGCGTGGCTGTCGACGCCGCCGGGCAACACCAGCTTGCCGCGTGCGTCGATCTCGCGCTTGGCCGCCGGAAGCCCGCGGCCGACGGCGGCGATGGTTTCGCCTGATATGGCGACGTCGGCCTCGAAGACGTCGGTCGTGGTCGCGACACGGCCGCCGCGGATGATCAGGTCGTAAGCGGGTTCAGTCATGAGGCACTCCGTGATAGACTCAAGGCACGCAATTGCAATTTCGCAGGAAGACCATGATGTCCCGTCCGCGCATTCTCGTCATCAATCCGAATTCCAATCCTGCGGTCACGCGAGGGCTGGAGGATGCGCTGAAGCCGCTCGATTTCGAAGGCGGGCCGGAGCTGGTCTGCCAGACGCTGGCCGAGGGTCCCTTCGGCATCGAAAGCCAGACGGACGTCGACAGCGTTGCGATGCCGCTGCGAAAGCTCGTCGAAAGCGACAACGGCTCGGCCGCCTTCGTCATCGCCTGCTACAGCGATCCCGGGCTTCAGGTCTGCCGCGAAGGCACCGACCGCCCCGTGTTCGGCATCGCCGAGTGCGGCGTGCTGACGGCGCTTTCCCGCGCCGAGACCTTCGGCGTCATCGCAATTGCGCAGCGTTCGATCGCGCGGCACATGCGCTATCTCAGGCAGATGGGACTGACCGAGCGCCTTGCCGGCGAGCGGCCGCTGAACATGAGCGTTGCGGAAACGGCCTCCGGTGAAGGCACGCTGGCCAAGATGATCGAGGTCGGTCGCGCGCTGCGCGACGAGGACGGCGCCCGCGCCATCGTGATGGGCTGCGCCGGCATGGCGCGCCACCGCCGCCTGCTCGAAGACGCGTTGCGCATTCCCGTGATCGACCCGACACAGGCGGCCGTCACCATGGCGCTGGGTACGGTGCAGTTCTCGGCCCACTAGGCGTCCTTCAGCTCTTTGGCAACTTGGCGCGCGAGCCATTGCGCATGGCTCTCGCGCGTCAAAGCAAACGTATCCCGCTGCGTGGTGTAGAGATTGCCGAACATGCGGCCGATCGGCCGGTAGGCGTCGAGATCGACATACATGTTGGCGGTGTCGACGAGCCCCTCACGCGCGTGCACCCTGAGCACCTCGCCGACCAGGAGCTCACGATCCGGAGAGAAGTTCAGCACGACGTGGCGCCGGCATTCCAGCGCGAAGGGCGCGGCGGCGAGGCGCGGCACCTTCACATCGATCGAGGGAAGCGTCGCAAGCCCGGTCGCGGCGACCTCGCTGTCGCCGGAGGGAAAATCGACGGCGCAGTCGTTCATCGCCACCGACAGCGCCTCATCGACCATGTGCACCACGAACTCGCCGTCGCGATGGATGTTGCGGGTCGTGTCCTTCGGCGAGCGATCCGGCTTGTGCTGGAGCCCGAGCACGATCAGCGCTGGATTCTCCGAGAACACGTTGAAGAAGCTGAACGGCGCGGCGTTGACCGCACCATTCTCGTCCAGCGTCGTGACCAGCGCGATCGGCCGCGGCACGACCACGCCGCAAAGCAGCTTGTAGCGATCGCGCGGATCGAGTTCACGCAGCGGGATGCCCTTGTCCACCATCGGCCTCACGTCTCCGGCGGCGGCACCGCGCCGGTCTGGCTGGTGATCAGGCCATAATGCTCGACGCGGCGGTGCCGCGCGAAATCGAAAATCGTTGTCTTGCCGAAGGTGGTGGCGTCGAGGTCGCACGCGTGGACCAGAACCTCGTCGTCCTCGGTCTTGGCTTCGGCGACGATCTCGCCGTTGGGATCAACGATCAGGCTGCCGCCGAACAGCGGGTGGCCGTCCTCGACGCCGGCCTTGGCCACCGCGACCACCCAGGTCGAGTTCTGGTAGGCACCGGCCTGCACCGAGAGGCGGTTGTGGAACAGGCGCTTCTCGACGCCCTCCTCGCTTCTTTCCGCATTCACGGAAGGCGTATTGTAGCCGATCAGCACCATCTCGACGCCCTGCAAGCCCATGACCCGATAGGTCTCCGGCCAGCGGCGATCGTTGCAGATGGCCATGCCGATGATACCGCCCAGCGTACGCCAGACGTTGAAGCCGAGATCGCCCGGCTCGAAATAGCGCTTCTCCAGATGCTGATGCGAGCGCTTGGTGTCGTACTCGACGTGACCGGGCAAATGGACCTTGCGGTATTTGCCGATGATATTGCCGGATTTATCCGTGAGGATCGCGGTGTTGAAGTGATGGCCGTCTGGCGTCAGCTCCGCATAGCCGAAATTCATCGCCATCCCGTGCTGCGCCGCACGCTCGAACAGCGGCTTCGTCGCCGTGTTCGGCATCTCGCGCTCGAACCAGATGTCGAACTCGGAGCGATCCTCCACGTACCAGCGCGGGAAGAACGTCGTCAGCGCCAACTCAGGATAGACGATGAGGTCGGCACCCTTGCTCTTGGCCTCGTCCATCAGCGCGATCATGCGCTTGACCACGGCCTCGCGGCTGTCGGCCCTCTGGATCGGGCCCATCTGGGCGGCAGCAACATTGACGATACGCATCAGTGAATTCCTGGTGATGTCTTGGTAGAAGATGTCTTGGTAGAAGATGTCTTGGTAGAAGATGTCTTAGGCAGAAGCCACAATTTCAACGATGTGCCGGCGCGCGCAGCTTAACGCAGCATCGCCCGAAATTTCCAGCCTGCGGCGTGCGAGACGGCAAGATACGCTTTGCATGACCTGCATTCACCCGCGCTCCTCGTCAGCAATATCGAGACCGTGGTCGAGCGCATCGAGCAGCAGCGTTGCCTCGCGCTCGGAGATCACCAGCGGCGGTGCCAGGAACAGCGAGGTCTGCTCGCCGCTCGTCCCGATCACCGCACCCGCCTCCAGCGCGCGCTCCGCAACGCGTGAGGCGATCGGCACCTCGGTGGTGTCGGCGTGCCAGGTGCGCCAGTCCGGGCCGTGCAACTCCACAGTCCAGTGCAGTCCCTGCCCCGCGACGCGCCGCACGCTCGGATGCTTTTGCGCGATCGCAAGCAGGCGACCGGTGAACAGCTTCTCCAGGTCTTGCACGTGCTCCAGAATATTGTCGTCGCTGACGACCTTCAAATAGGCGCTGACGGCCGCCATGCTGATCGGATGGCCGCGCAGCGTGCCGTAGTTCTGCCAGCTCGTGCCCTTGAGCCGCTCGACGATGTCCTTGGACACCACGACCGCAGCCACCGCTGCCGCGCCGCCGCCGAGCGATTTGCCGAGAGTGACGATGTCGGGGCGGCTCCGCGCGCCCTGGAACGCGAACCAGCGGCCGGCTCGGCCTGCGCCGGTGACGACCTCGTCGGCGATCCAGTACGAGCCCGCCTGCCGCGCGCAGCGCGCCACCTCGTCCTGATAGGCGCTGTCGTAATAGATGCCTCCTTGCGTGTAATCGATGATCGTCGCCGCCGTGTCCGAGAGCAGACGCGTGGCATCGGCGAGATATTCGCTCGGCGGGGAATTATTGGCCGGCGCGCCATAAATGGCACCATCCGGCGCCGGCAGGATCCGCACCGGCGCCATCGGCGCCGGCAGCTTCGAGCCGCCTGCGTGCACGGCGAGGCCTCCGTGCCATTGCGGCTGCACGGTCATGCTGCGCGACAGGCCGGTGATGCCGTGATAGGCGCGCTCGCGCGTTGCGAGGGCCGAGCGCTGCGTCAGCGCCTGGCAGAGCGACAACGCCATGTCGTTCGCCTCGCTGCCGCTGATGCAGAAGCGGACCGCGCCGACCCAGTCCTCTTCGCCCGCAAAGGCGGTCGCCATCAGATCATCGGCGGCCTGCTCGCGGCCGACCCAGGTCCAGCCTTCGTTGACGACGGGCGTGTCCGCCGCGCGGCGGATCGCCTCCACCATCGCGGGATGGCGATGGCCGAGACTGCCGCCGGTGTTGCTGCCGTCGATCAGCTTGCGGCCGTCGGACAGGTGGAAGTAGACGCCCTCGCCGCCGACCACGGCCATCGGCGCGGCCTCGCCCGCATTCAGCCCGGTTCGCAACAATCTGCTCATCGCGGGTCTCCTTACTCTGCGGCCACGGCGCCGTAACCGCCGCCGCCGCACATCTCGATCGTGACGAGATCGTCTTGCTGCAACACCAGGTTCGATTTGCCGTCGATCGCGATGTTCGCGCCCTGCCTGACCAGCGAGATGCGGCAGGCCCTGCCGGATTCGCCACCCTGCATGCCCCAGGGCGCAATCACCATCCGCTCGATGCAAGTGGTCAGGTGCATCGAGGGCGCGAGGATACGATAGGTGCGGACCGAGCCGTCGCCACCGCGATGGACCCCTGCGCCACCGGACCGCCGGCGGATGGCCTGCTGCTCGAGCCGGATCGCATAATTCGCCTCGATCACCTCGACCGGCGTGTTCGACGTGTTGGACAGATGCACCCGGGTTGCGGAGGTGCCGGCCCGATCGTGCCGCGCGCCTTCGCCGCCGCCATGGACCTCGTAGAGCATCTTCCACGATCCGTTCGGCCGCGGCTCGGCAAAGAACAGCACGCCCGCGGTGGTCGCCCCGCCCGCCGACAGGCGCTCGGGAATGGTGCCCTGCATGGCGCGGAAAATCGCATCGACGATGCGCATGGAGGTCTCGTGGTTGCCGGCGGCAACGGAGGCGGTCCAGCCGGGCTCGAGGATCGAGCCCGGGCGCGTGATGATGGTCAGAGGCCGCAGCGCGCCGGCGTTCTGCTGCATGTCGCGTCCGCTCATGATGCGCGCGGCATAGGCGACAGCCGAGCGCGCCATGAATGGCGTCGTGTTGCAAAAATTGGAGACGCGGTCGCAGCTTTCGGAGAGGTCAAAGATCGCCTCGTCGCCGCGAATGGTGATCTTGACGTGGATACGCGCCGGCGCGTTGTTCGCGCTGCCGTCGTCGAGGTAGTCCTCGCCTTCGTAGACGCCGTCCGGCAGGTCGCGCAACGCCTCGCGCATCTCGATCTCGGAGAGATCGTGCAGGCGCGATTGCGTCGCCACGAAGACGGCCTTGCCATGCTCGCGGCAGAGCTCGATAATGCGCTTTTCGCCGGCTTTGGTCGCCGCGATTTGCGCCAGAAGATCGCCCTCGCAGGATTCGGCGTCGCGGACATTGGCCTTGAGCAGCTGCACGATCGGCAGGTTGAGGCCGGCCGCGGTCGCGATCAGCACCGGCGGAATCCGCATCGCCTCCTGGAACGTGTCGATGGCCTTGGCAAAATAGCTGCCAGGCCAGGTGCCGCCGATATCGGGCCAGTGCGCGAGGCTGACCGCGAAGGCCACGATCTCGCCCTCGAAGAAGACGGGCCGCACGACCTTGACGTCATTGAGATGATTGCCGCCGAGCGCGCCGACATTATAGATCACGACGTCGCCGTCATTCAGGCTGTCGCGCGGCATCACCTTCAGTAACTCCGGGATGGTGTAGGCCATCGCGCCGAGATGGATCGGAATGTCGCGACCCTGCCCGACCAGGCCGCCGTAGCCATCGGTGATCGCCGACGACAGGTCGCCGGCCTCGCGCAGCAGCG
Organism: Bradyrhizobium sp. STM 3561; assembly: GCF_045571455.1. NCBI lineage: Bacteria > Pseudomonadati > Pseudomonadota > Alphaproteobacteria > Hyphomicrobiales > Nitrobacteraceae > Bradyrhizobium > Bradyrhizobium sp. STM 3561. The sequence continues at coordinate 1,939,949 of NZ_CP120695.1, read as the reverse complement.
GCGAGCGCGCCGAGCGCGTCATCACCAGGCTCATCTCCTCGGCCGCGGCCGAGAGGCCGTGCCTGATAACCTCGACGACGAACGGATCGAGCTTCATGCCGCCCCCCGCGTCAGGAATAGATTGCCGGCGGTATCAGGCTTTGCCTGCCAGCCCGGCGGCACTACCACAGTCGACCACGCATCTTCGATGATGGCCGGACCGCTGACGGTCTCCGTGAGCGCGGCGCGGTCGATGATTGCTGTCGCGATCTCGTGGACGCCGTCGAACGAGCAGCTGCGCGTATCCCTGGACTCCGCCCTCGCTGCCGTGGCCGGCCGGCTCACGACAGTCGTCGATGGGCGGCGGGCCTGAACCCGCACGGATTCAATCACGCAAGGCTCACCGGTCGCATAGCCGAACAGCGCGTGATGCCGCGCCAGGAAATCCAGCTTCAGCCTGGCGAAATCGAGCGGCAGCACGAAAGGCACCGGAATGGCGTCATTCTGCGCGGCATAGCGCATCAAGGCCACCAACTCGACCTGGATCTCCGCCTTCGCAACGCCGTTGGCGAGAAGCGGTGCCGAGGCATCGGCAGTCAAGGCCTCGATTCGCTCCGACACGCGCGCGAAATCGATGCCGTCGAGGGCGGCGCGAAGGGTCTGCTGCTGCAGGAAGCTGAAATCGGCGGTGAGGCAGCCCAGCGCCGAGAACGCACTCGAGGCGCTGGGCACGACGACCTCTGCGATCCCGTAGAGATCGGCGAGACCGGCCGCATGCATCGGGCCGCCGCCGCCGAACGCGAGCAGCGTGCAGTCGCGACCGTCGATGCCGCGCTCGACCGTGACACGGCGGAGCGCGCGGGCCATGGTCGCGTTCGCGACCTTGATGATGCCGAGCGCGGTTTCGGTGAGGCTCAGTCCGAGCGCGCGCGCGATCGGCTCGATGACGCGCTTTGCGGCCGCGATGTCGATCCCGATGCGGTCACCAAGCTTGGTCTCGGGATTGAGATAGCCGAGCACGGCATTGGCATCGGTGATTGTCGGCTCCGTGCCGCCGCGGCCGTAGCAGGCCGGTCCGGGCTCGGAGCCGGCGCTCTCCGGCCCGACCGCCAGGCCGCCGGGACCGTTACGCACGATCGATCCGCCACCCGCGCCGATGGAATGAACCGCGAGCATAGGCTGGCGCAGCGGCTTGTCGCCGAGCATGCGGCCGTCGGTCATCTCGGCCTGCCCATCCACGATGAGGCAGACGTCGGTCGTGGTGCCGCCCATGTCAAATGTCAGCATCCGCGAGGCGCCGAGCTGGCGCGCGATGCTGACGGAAGCCGAGACACCAGCGGCCGGGCCCGACATCGCCATCACCAAGGGCCGTCGCTTCACCGCCGAAATCGGAACCATCGCGCCGGCCGAATGAAACACCTGCAAGCCGGGGCCGATCGGCAGCCGCTGCTCCAACTCGCTCAGATATTCGACCGCGATCGGCATCGCGGCGGCATTGAATACGGTCGCGGAGGTCCGCTCATATTCGCGCGCCTCGGGATTGACCTCGTGCGAGAGCGAGACATGAGCGACGACATCCTTGAGCCGCTCACCCAGCATCTTTTCATGCACCGGATTGGCATAAGCGTGAAGCAGAGCGACCGCGACGCTCTGAACGCCGGTCTCCTTCAGCCAGGCCAGCAGACGCTCGATCTCCGCTTCCTCCAATGCCTTCAGCACCCGGCCCTCGTGATCGAGGCGCTCGGCGAGCCCGAAGCAGCGTTCGGGCGGCACCAGAGGCGGCGATTTCGGCGCAATGTCGAGACGATAAAGATCGCGGCGGCGATAGCGCGCGATCTCCAGCACATCGGCAAATCCTTCGGTCGCCACCAGCGCCACCTTCGGCAGCCGGTTCTCGACGATCGCGTTGGTCACGCGCGTGGTGCCATGGACGAAGCGCTTGACCTCGCTCTTGCGCAGGCCCACCGCCTCGATCGCCTCCAGCATTGCCTGAACCGGCGCCTGTGGGCGCGACGGCACCTTTGCGATCCGGGCCTCTGCGGTATCGCGCCTGATGGCGATGATGTCGGTAAAAGTGCCACCTATGTCGGTGCCGACTTCCCAGTGATTTTCGAAAGCGCTCATGTCTGGAGGTCAGCTACGCGCAACGTCCGAACCGGACGCCGGCTTCTGCCCGTCCATCACCACCCCGAATGCCGAACCGAGAGCGCTCATCATGCATCCCCTGTCATGCCATCGTCTGCGAGCGTGCGACAGAGCCGTGGCCTCCGATAGGGCCAGAGTTGCCGCAGTTCGCTGGGCCAGCAAGCAGCCGGCGCGGCGTACGGCGCAACCTGATGCACGTTTTGGTGCAGCCGTGCCTGCCCAGACGGCACGCGAGCGCGCGCCGTTCCACGCCAGAAACGTGCAGCGCAACACGGATTTCTCTGAGCAAATCGCGATGCCTAATGCACTGCAATCCAAGCGACCAAGATCAGCTGTCTAATTTGCAGGCGATCAATCGGCAGCGCGGGATATCCGCGGTGCCTATCAGCTATGCACGGGAGTCGGCTCAGCCCCTCTTTATTGTAGGATCAGCAAGAGAGCGTCTTGGCAGGATCGGATGATGCGTTGAGAGAAGCGCCGCCGATGCAGGCTGCGATTCTCGTAAGCAGCGGAGCAGCGTCCTCGATCACCCAGATGTCGTTCTTGTTCGCCCAGTCGAGCAGCTCGAGCCGCCGCTCCAGCCCCATGCTGACGCCGAGCGGATATTGATGCGACGGCGTGACCACGATCAGCCGCGCGCGTGGTGCGCGCCGAACTCCCTCCGAGACGACCAGCCCCTTGTCGTCGACCGGTACAGGAACGAGCTTTGCGCCGGCCGCGGTGAGCGCCCATCGCGCCTCGACGAAGCCGGGCTCCTCGATCCAGACCTCATCGCCGGGATCGAGGATCATCCGGCTGCAAAAATCCAGTGCGCCCGATGTGCCGGAGGTGACGACGACCTCTTCCGGCGAGCAAACGAGACCGCGCACCGAGCCGAGGAAGTTCGCGATCTCGCTCCGCAATCGCGGGCAAATGCAGTGGCACGGCCGAGGTCCGGTCGATGTGCATTCCCGCCAGGGATACGCGCTTGCTCGGGTGGCGGCTGTTGTCCATGTCTCGCCCGTCAGGCAACGCAGAAGATCATAACCCGGGTGAGCGAAGCGATACCCAGGACAACCGCGATTGGAGTCCCGGATGTCGCTTCGCTCATCCGGGCTAGCGAACACCACCACTCATCGTCATTCCGGTGCGCGCCAATTGGCGCGCCCCGGACCGACACCGCGTCTTTCGTTACACGCTCGCCTGGGTGACGAACTTCGTGTTGAGATAACCTTCGATCGCCTCGAGTCCGCCTTCGGAGCCGTAGCCGGAATCCTTGATGCCGCCGAACGGCACTTCGGGCAGCGCGAGGCCGTGATGGTTGATCGAGACCATGCCGCTCTCGATGTCGGCACCGATGGCCTGCATCGTCTTGGTCGAGGTGGTGTAGGCATAGGCCGCCAGGCCGTACGGCAGACGGTTGGCTTCGGCCACCACCTCGTCATAGCTACGGAAGGAGGTGATCGGCGCCAGCGGGCCGAACGGCTCCTCGTTCATGATGCGCGCATCGCGCGGCACGTCGGTCAGCACCGTCGGCTCGAAGAAGAAGCCTTCGTTGCCGATGCGCTTGCCGCCGGTCTTGACCTTGGCGCCGCGCTGGACCGCGTCGGAGACGAAGCCTTCCATGGCGTCGACGCGGCGCGGGTTCGCCAGCGGGCCCATACGGGTGTCCTTGTCGAGACCGTTGCCAACCTTGAGGCCCTTGGCCGCAGCGACGAACTTGTCGACGAAGGGCTGGTAGACGCTCTCATGCACCAGGAAGCGCGTTGGCGAGACGCAGACCTGGCCGGCGTTGCGGAACTTGTTGGCCGACAGGATCTTTGCGGCGTTGTCGAGGTCGGCATCCGCGAACACGATCGCCGGCGCATGGCCGCCGAGCTCCATGGTGACGCGTTTCATGTGCAGGCCGGCGAGCGCGGCCAGATGCTTGCCGACCGCGGTCGAGCCGGTGAAGCTGATCTTGCGGATGATCGGATGCGGGATGAGATATTCCGACACTTCAGCCGGCACACCGAACACCAGCTGGACGACGCCGGCAGGAATGCCCGCATCCGCATAGGCGCGCACCAGCTCCATGCAACTCGCCGGGGTCTCTTCCGGCCCCTTGACGATGATCGAGCAGCCGGCGGCGAGCGCGGCCGAGATCTTTCGCACGGCCTGGTTGATCGGGAAATTCCAGGGCGTGAAGGCTGCGACCGGGCCGACCGGCTCCTTGGTCACGAGTTGGGAGACATTGCCCATCCGCGGCGGCACGATGCGGCCATAGGCGCGGCGCGCTTCTTCCGCGAACCAGTCGATGAGGTCGCCGGCCAGCATGGTCTCGCCCTGCGCTTCCACCACGGGCTTGCCCTGCTCCATGGTCATCACGGGCGCGATCTCGGCGGCGCGCGAGCGGATGATGTCGGCGGCCTTGCGCATCAGCTTGTAACGGTCGAACGGCGAGGTCTTGCGCCAGATGTCGAAGCCGGCTTTGGCCGCGTCCAGCGCGCGGTCGAGATCCGCGCGCGAGGCGTGCGGGGTCTTGCCGATTGGCTGGCCGGTGGCGGGATTGAGGATGTCCTCCGACTTGCCGGACGACCCATCGGTCCACTCGCCGGCGATGAACATCTGAACTTTCGGGTACATCCTTGCTGTCTCCTGCATGATTTCGGTCGTCGACGGGGTTACTGCCGCCGTTTCGAGCGAGCGCAGAGCTACACCGAAAGGCGGCCGGCGAAAAGGCGTCAATGACGATTGGCCGCAAGGGCATTGCTGATCTGCTGACCCGACCGTATCGAGCCGCAGTTGCGCCTCAAATTCAGGCAGCCAGCGACGACCGCAAGCGCCGCCAGCCAATGATGATGCCGGTGATGGAGAATGCCAGCCCGAGCATACAGAGGCCGACGATCACGACATCACGAATGCGCGGGTGGGCCACTAAGACCGGGAAGTCGAGCGTGTGCAATGCACTGTAAAGCCAGCGGTAGGCGCGCCGCGACGGATCCAGTCTTTGCAGCATGCCGCCATCGGCGCCATCAATGTCGAACCAGAGATCGCCGCCACAGCGCGAGCGGTAGACTGGTGCACCCGGTATTGTGGAGAGCGCGGGGTAGTCGTCGTTATCAGGAAGGACGGACGGTGGGCCGCAGCCGACCGCAAGGCGCGCCGTCAGAGCCTGAATCTCGTGCACATCAAGGAATCCCGTGAGTCCATCCTGCGGCGCATCCCCTCTCCTGATCAAAGTCTGACGGCCGAGGGCAACCCGATCGCGCCGATAGACGTGGCCGCGGAAGGCGAACCATTCCGCCTCGCGAGCCGCCGGAGATATTGGCTGCCGATCGAGCGACGAGGCCTCGCGCCAATCCGGGGCGGCGTTCATTGGGCCGGCCTCTGTCGCGGTCAATTGCCCGCGCGAGAACAGCCGCCCGTGATCCATCGAGAGCCAGCCGCTGAAGATCCAGGTCAGCACGAAGACCGCCGTTGTCAAGCCGAGCAGGTGATGCAAGACGTGCCAGCCACGATAAGGCGAGGAGATTTGCCTCTTGTGAATCCTGATCCGCACGATCCCGAGTACAGCACCCAGCACAGCCGCGATCAGGGCCAGCAGCGATAGCGACCACACCATCCGATCCCATAGCGCCCAGTTGCTTCTCACAACGGTCGGATAGATCCAGTGCAGCACGCTGCCGGCAAGATTCCACCCGCGCTCGCGCCTCGTCGCATCCAAGACGATCTCACCGGTGAGCGACGAGACGTAGACTTCCGTCCCCGCCGCATCGCCGAGGGCCACGCGAAATAGGGGGCGATGACGATCGAAGCCGTTCGGTACGCTCCACTGATCGTAATCCGCACGGCCGACGATCGTCGCATGCGAGGCATCGATCTCGCGCTGGCGTGCATGAGCCTGCGCAACGGCCAGTGCGACATCGGCGGATTTCACCGACGCGTCGCTCCCGTCGGCCGCGCGGATCGCGCGCTGACGCGAGGGACCCGAGACGATGTAGACCGCGCCGTCGCTCCGCTGGATCAGCCGAACACGCGTGGCATCGGCGATCCCGCTCGCCGCAACGGCATCCACGACCGAGATCCTTGCCCCGTCGCGATCCACTGGCGTGAGTCCAGAAAATCGCTCCGCTTCCGTCAGCGACGGAAACGGAACGAAGTGCATCACGATTCCACTCGCGAACCACATCGCGAACAGCAGGCAGAACGCGATCCCGAGCCAGCGATGCGAGAGGACGATCGCGCCCATCATACGCTCAAGGCCTCACCATTTGAACGCCGCCGAGATCTCGTAGGTGCGCGGCGCGCCCAGCAGGATCTGATCGGGATAGAACGGATCGCCCCAGATCGCGTAGCGCTTGTCGGTGATGTTGCGGACACGGAAGGTCAGGCGGGCCTGGTCGACGGCATTGAAGACGGTCTTCGGGATATCGACGAAGGCGTAGACGTCGCCGACCGTGTAGGCGTTCATCGTCACCGTGTTGGCGTCGGTGTTGTAGCGGTCGCCGACATGCCGGCCGACGATGCCGAGCTCTACCGGCCATGGCGTGAAGAACCGGTACGACGCACCGGCATTCGCGACGATGCGCGGCACGTTCGGCGGCGTGTTGCCGGAGAACGAGCCACCGACGAAATTGTAGTCGGCATAGCGCGCATCGACATAGGCGATGTTGCCCCACAGCCGCAGCGGCTCGATCGGTCGCACCGAGGCGGCGAGCTCGACGCCCTTCGATTCCTGCCGCCCGGCGATATTGAGCGCCCGCCCGCCGGCCGCCGCATAGACATTCTTGCGCAGGATGTCGTAGGCCGAGAACGACCATTCCGCCCGGTTGTCCCAGAACAGGTGCTTGACGCCGGTCTCGTAGGTGCGCGCGGTGGTCAGGTCGAGCGGCTGGGTCGGCCCGAGCAGGAAGATGTTGTTGGCCGCGATGTCGGCGCCAGTGGCGTACTGGCTGAAGAAGGTCAGGCCGGGAACGGCCTCCCAGGTGTAGCCGATGCGGCCGGTGACCGGCGCCCAGTCTTTCGTGAAGGGAAAGCCTGCCTTCTCTAACCCGTTCTTGTCGGTCCAGTTGCGGTCGAGCCCGATGTGCTCGACACGCAGGCCGCCGATCAGCGCGAAACTGCGTGTCAGCTTCAACCGGTCCTCGAACGACAGCGCCTCGTTGTCGATGCGCGCGGTCTGCTGCTGCGTCGTGAGCAGACCGTAAAAGCCGCGGTTGGGATCGACCAGCGAAACGGAATCGCCTGGAAAATTTGCCGCGCCCGGCCTTACGAAATCGAGATAGCTCGACGAGAGCGTCGTGACCAGCCGGTTGTCGAAGCCCGCGAGATCGGTGTCCCAGATCAGGTCGGTAATGTTGCCGACCAGACGCTGGCTGTGTGCGACATAGAAGCGCTCGCGATCGACGAGGTTCGTGGTCGAGTTGAACGCCTCGACTTCGTTGTTGAACCAGGTCCGTTCTGCGCCGTAACCATAGGCCTGGCTCTTCAGCGTCAGGTCGGGCGCCAGCTTCAGCTCGAAGCCGCCGCGCAACCACACTTCCTGGGCGACGTTGCGGTTATCGAGGACGTTGTAATTGGTGTTGAAGGTGCGGTCGTCGATCGTGACCGCACCGAGATTGGTGCCGTTGTAGTTCGAGATGTAATTGCCGGACACGATCCCGCTCGTCGCGTGCGAACCGCTGAACGCGACCGGCACCAGCGGCGCGCCCCAATAGGCTTTGGAGCGATCCTCGCGGTACTCGACCGCGCCCCAGATCTTGAGACTGTCGGAGACACGGTAATTGAGCTGGCCGGACGCACTGAGCGTCTTGACGTTTGTGTCGTCGGCGAAGCCGTTGAGCGCGGAACGGCTGATGTCGAAGCGATAGTCGAGCCCCTGCACGTTCGTGCTGCCGCCGGAACCATAATGCGCACGGAACGAATTCAGCGAGTCCCAGGAGAAATCCGCCTCGTTGCGGATCGCTCCGGTATGCGGCTGCTTGGTGACGAAGTTGATCGCGCCGCCCGCGGCGCCCTCGCCCGAGATCAGCGAGGCCGGACCTTTCAGGAATTCCACGGCCTCCAGATTGGCGGTGTCGACGATCCGCGAGGTCATGTTCTGCGGACCGATCTTGATGCCGTTGTAGAGCGTGTTGATCTGGCTGTTGGTGAAGCCGCGCATCGAGAAGGCAGAAGGTTCAGCAGGATTGTCGCCGGAGGTGACGCCGACGGCGCCCTGCGCCACCTCGGACACTGTTCGATAACCCTGCTCGCGCATGGTCTCGGCGGAGATCACCTCGACCGTCGCGGGCGTCTGCCGCACCGTCAGGCCGAGCCGTGACGCACTTTCGGCAACGGCATTGCTGTTGAGCGGCGTTTGCGCCGTCGCATCCGGCGTGGCGGGTTTTGGTGCTGCGGATACAGCCGCCGCCCTGCGCGCTGCCGCGCGACGCGCGCCCGGTGCGTCCCGGGCAGCCGGCTTGCGCGGTTGGGCGGGCGATACCTCGACGGGCGGCAGCGGCTCCCGGGCTTGCTGCGCCAGTGCGGCCGGCAGATCAACAACGGCAAGTAATGTGAATGCGACGGAGGCAAGCGGGAAGCGGCGCGGTCGTACGTTACGGATGGAAGACACGGTATAGGACCTCGGTATGACGTCAGTGGCACGTCACAGCGAACGAGGTCTCACCCTTGGCCTTGAGCCGTCCGATGAAGCCGAATGTCTGTACTCCCCGACCGACATCTTCGCGTGTGACCACGGCTGACGGCAGGTCTCCTGGCTCGCGGGTCATGACCGCTTCGTCGCCTTCCCGGGACCGAGGACCCAGTGGCTCGTGACGAAGGATTATCCGCTCACAGTTGCGGGGGCAGCCACGGTATTGGGGACAACGCCCCGCACCGCATTCCCTTTTCATTCCCTCTCGGGAAAACCGTCACGAGCATCTAGGATTACCACCAGGACAGAGTCAATGTGGCAGTTGCGGCGTTGTGGCCACAGCGACCAACTTCCTTGGAGATAAGCATGGAAGGCGAGACCCTCCTCTGGTTGATACGGCATGCGGCCGTCGAGGGCGCGGCCGGAGCGATCCATGCAGACGATGCGCGGGCCGATCTCGGCGATCACGCGGCATTGGCGGCTCTGCGGCAGCGCTTGCCGCCGGACGCCACCAGCTATGCCAGCCCGTCGCGGCGCACGGTCGAGACGGCGCGCGCACTGGGGCTCGCACCGGAGTTGGTCAGCGAATTCCGCGAGCAGGATTTCGGTGACTGGACCGGCCATCGGCATGACGAGCTCGCCGCGACCGGTGGCGATGCCTATCCGCAGTTCTGGCGCGATCCGGCGCGCGGACGGCCGCCGAACGGCGAAAGCTTTGTCGATCAGGTCGCGCGCGTCCGGCTGGGTCTGTCGCGGATTGGCGCAGGCTCCGCAGCGCTGGTCGTACATTCCGGCACCATCCGCGCCGCGCTCTGCATCGCGCTGGACCTGACACCGCAAGCCGCCTTGCGCTTCGTGATCGATCCGCTGTCGCTCACCCGGATCGATCGGCTCGCGAACGGCTGGCGCGTCGTTTCCGTCAATCAGCGCATCAGCTAGGCCGATCCGGTACGTTGGCCTGTGCGAACGTCGCCATTCCGTTGTGAAGCGCACAGGCCGAGCGGACCAGCGGCAGCGCGATGGCCGCACCCGATCCTTCGCCAAGCCTGAGATCGAGGCTGATCAGCGGCTGCACGTCCAGGGCTCGAAGCACGAGGCGATGCCCCTGCTCTGCCGATTGATGCGAGGGCAACAGGTAAGGCTGGCACGACGGATTGAGCCGCACTGCTGCCAGGGCCGCGACCGACACGATGAAGCCGTCGATCAGCACAGGGATGCGGCTCTGCGCGGCCGCAATGATTGCACCTGAGATCGCCGCGATCTCGAGGCCGCCGACGGCGCACAGGATCTTCTCGGCCGAGGCTCCGGCAACGCCGTGGCGTGCAATCGCCGCATCGATCACCCGCGCCTTGTGCGCGCGGCCCAATGCATCGACGCCGGTGCCGCTGCCCGCGATCTCCTCGGCGCTCACGCCGAGCAGGCTCGCCGCGATCGCCGCTGACGTCGTGGTGTTGCCGATGCCCATCTCGCCGAAGATCAGCAAATCGGGCTGACTGGCCTCGGCGCGCACCACCGCGCGCTTGCCGGCTTCGAAGGCGAAGGCCAATTCCGCCGGCGTGAGCGCAGCCTCGACGCTGAAATCGCGCGTGCCGCTGCGCGGCTTGTCGGTGACGACGCCCGCCATCTCCCCCAGGGCCAGCGTGCCCGCGTCGATCACCTCCAGGCTCGAACCCAGGTTACGTGCCAGCACCGAGATCGCGGCGCCGCCTGCCGCAAAATTCGCCATCATCGCGATGGTCACGGCTTGCGGATAGGCCGACACGCCTTGCGCGACGATGCCGTGATCGCCCGCGAAGATGATGATCGGCACGCGCGCCGCACGCGGCCGCTCAGTCGCTTGCAAGCCCGCAAGCTCGATCGCGAGCTGCTCGAGCCGGCCGAGCGCGCCGGTCGGCTTCGTCAGTTGCGCCTGCCGCGTAGCGGCCGCCTCGCGATGGACTGCGGAGATCTCGGGGCAGTTCCGGTAAACCCATTCGGGAAGCATGCTGCCTCAACGCCTTCGCTTGAGAATGTAACTGTCCATGATCCAGCCGTGCCGCTCACGCGCCTCTTGCCGCGACGCGACGATGCGCGGGCCGACCTCGGCCAGCACGCCGGACATGATGATCTGATCGGGCATGCCGAGATAGGCCCCCCACCAAATGTGGAGCCCGGCCGGATCGAGCGACTGAAACGCCGTGCCGCCGTCGAGCATCACCACCACGGTATCGACGCCTTGCGGCCAGCCGCCGTCGCGCAAACGCCGACCCGTCGTCACCAGGAACGGCTCGCCGATATCGTTGAGTGGTAGCGCATGCGCGGCGCACAGCGCCTGGATCGAGGTGATGCCGGGTACGACTTCGATATTCGGTAGTGGATCGAGCCGGCGCGCAATGCGTAGCGAAGAGTCGTAGAGCGATGGATCGCCCCAGATCAGCAACGCGACCTTGCCGTCACCTTGGCGATGCCTCGCGATGGTCTGCGACCAGGTCGCGGCCACCGCATCATGCCAATCGTCGACGCCCTTGCGGTAATCAGCTTCACCGCCATCGCGCACGGGAAGATCGAATTCGGCGATGACTGCCTTGTCGCTGGCGAGCACCTCGGCGCAGATCGTCCGTCTGAGATCCGCAAGATCGGACTTCGCAGTCCCCTTGCGCGGGATCAGGACGAGATCGGCCTCATTGATGGCTTGAATCGCGGCGCGCGTGAGCTGCTCGGGATCGCCGCAACCGATACCTATCAGAGAGAGCGTGAGCATCGCGAGCGCGACGGGCGGCCGCTGCGGCCGCCCATTCGCTTGTCTCTCAGGCCGCGTTGTGCAGGCGCGGCGTGACGAGGCCGGGCGCAGTGACGCCACGCAGCGATTTCGCCAGCGCCAGCACGGCGAGATCGGCGAGCGGCTCGATCACGACGACCAGCGCATAGGATCCGGCAAACGCCGCGATGTTGGCGAGGTTGGTCGCGCCGAAGCCGGAGCCGTAAAGCGCCCAGAACGCCACCCACGCGACGATGCCGGACTGATAGGCGGTCGAGAGCGCCAGCGCTTGGCGGTATTGCAGATCGACGTAGGCGGTATTGCGCGGAATGATCCGCGTCGCGAGCGCCTGGATCGCAAACAGCGGCACCAGGAGCGTGGTGACGTTCATGCCATATTGCGGCAGGTCGGTCGGCACGAACAACACGCCCTGGAGCAAGAGGCCGAACGCGAGGCCAAAGGCTGCGGGCGCAGCACCAAACAGCAGGAATAGGGTCGAGCCGAGGATGAAGTGCACCTCGGACACGCCGACCGGGAAGTGCGGCAGGATTTGGAAGAAGGTGAAGACAAGGCCCGTGGTGGCCAAGGTGCGCGCCGCGAACGAGCCAACGCCCTGCTCGCGCACGGTTTCGGCCGCGAGCTTGAAGGCAACGCCGCCTGCGGCGATGCCGGTTGCGTAACTCAACACGAGCTTGGCGCCCGTCACGATCCCGGGTTCGATATGCATGGTTCAATTCCTTCCTGCCGTCACACCCGACGGCCTTGGCCTCGAAATTTGCAGGGCCGGTCTCCTGGCTCGCGGTTCACTGGGATTCTCCGGCCTTCCCGGACCTTGCGGCCCAGTGGCTGATCGGAGCCCCTCACCGCTTACAGTCGCGGGGGCGGCTGGGGTTTTGGGCGCCGCAATTGGGTCCGCCCACCCCCATTCCCGTTTATGCTCCGGCGCTTTGCGCCGCGTTGAGCACCATGCCTCTCTTGTGTGCCCCTTTCGTATCGCAGGCGTCAAGGGGCGACTGGCTGCGGGAGCCGTCATGACGGATATTCCCCGGCCAGCGCGCCGAACAGAATCACGGCGGCGGTGGAAGCCGCCCCACCGCGCGCAAGCTGCTCGGCGAGCTCGACAATGGTGGTGCGGACCAGCCGTTCGTCCGATCTCCCGAGAGATTCGGCGAACAGCGCCGGGGTGCTTGGCGCGAGGCCATGCGCGATCAATTTTGCGGCAAGCGCCGGAAAGGTGCGCCTGCCCATATAGACCACAGTCGTCGCCTCGGGGTCGGCCAGCGCCGCCCAATTCAGGTTTGGTGGCAATTCCCCGGTGACATCGGCCCCGGTCACGAACTGCACCCGTCGCGAGGTGTGCCGTCGGGTCAGCGGAATTCCTGCTCGCGCCGCGGCGACGCAAGCTGAGGTGACTCCGGGAACGATCTCGTAGCCGATGCCGGCCTCCCGCAGCGTTTCGATCTCTTCCTCGAGCCGGCCGAAAATGCCGGCATCGCCCGACTTCAGCCGCACCACGCGCACGCCGGTTGCGGCATAGTCGACCAGGAGACGGTTGACATGGTGCTGCTTGGTCGAAGGACGCCCGGCCCGCTTTCCCACCGCGACAAGATTGGCCCCGGGCCGCGCGAGGTCGAGGATCGCGCCGGACGCAAGGTCGTCATAGAGCACGACGTCCGCCTCGCGCAGCCGCGCGGCGCCCTTCACGGTGAGGAGCTCGGGATCGCCGGGACCGGCGGAGACGAAGGAGACAAAACCGCTCACCGGTCCTCCGCGATCAGATGAAAGAACGTGCCGGTGGCATGGCCACGGCGCGAGCCGGTCTCGGCAATGACGGTGCCGGTTGCATCGTGCACCACGGCCAGCGGCGTATCGGGTTGGGCAAGGATGGTCGAATAGTGGAACTCATGGCCGCGCAGGCGTGCGCCGGCCTCATGCCCCGGCATCGGCGCAGCCAGTTCGGCGAGGCGATAGCCCAGATGCATGCGGCGCTTGGCAAAGCTGGTCTCCAGGCCGAGCAGCCCCGCCATCTCATGGCGGACGCCGTCGGCATCGGTCAAAGCGGCACCCAGCACCATATAGCCCCCGCATTCGCCGTGCACGGGCCGCGTCTCCGCGAAGCCGCGAAGGCCGCTGCGAAAGCGCGCGTTGGCCGCGATCCTGCCGGCATGAAGCTCGGGATAGCCGCCCGGCAGCCAGCACACGTTGGCGCTTGCATCGGGTGCTTCGTCAGCCAGCGGCGAGAACGGCACTATCTCGGCGCCCGCCGCGCGCCAGGCTTCCAGCATATGCGGATAGACGAACGAGAATGCCGCATCCCGAGCCAGCGCAATGCGCTGGCCCGGCGGCGTCACATTCAAACCGTTCGTTGCAGGATGCGGCGACCATTTGGCTGCCGATTGCAGCACCGCATCGAGATCGACGTGCTCGGCGATAAAGCGCGCGGCCTCGTCGATCAGCTTGCCGATCTCCGCCTGCTCCTCGGCCTGCACGAGGCCAAGATGCCGCTTCGGCAGGCTGATCTCGGCATGGCGCGGCAGCGCGCCGAACACGGCAATGCCGACCTCGTTCAGCGCGCGCCGCACGAGGTCTTCATGACGCGGGCTGGCGACGCGGTTGAGCACGACGCCCGCAAGGCGCACGCCGGGGCGATAGTCGCGAAGGCCCGCGGCAATCGCCGCCGCCGTCTGCGCCTGTCCCGAGGGATCGATCACCAGCACCACCGGCCAGCCCAGCATCTCCGCAATGTCCGCGGTCGCACCTGTGCCGGAGACGCCACGTGCGGCGACACCGTCGAACAGGCCCATCGAGCCCTCGGCGAGCACGACGTCGGCATCGGCACCGCGGCCGACGAGGTGCGCAATGCTCACGCGATCCATCGCCCAGCTGTCGACGTTGACGGAGGCGCGCCCCGTCGCCGCGGCGTGGAACGCGGGATCGATATAGTCAGGGCCGCTCTTGAAGCACTGCACGTTCAGGCCGCGATTGCGCCAGGCGCGGGCGAGCGCCAGGGTCAGCGTGGTCTTGCCCACTCCGGAGGCAGGTGCGGAGATGACGAGGCCCGCCGCCATCACGATACCTCCGGAAAGCGCGGCTCGGCGCCGACCGGCCGATAGCGGCGGTCGTAATCGGCGGCATAGAGGCGGCTCTCGTCGAAATCCGCAGCGCCAAGCGTCTTGCCGACCAGGATCAGCGCGGTGCGCTCCATCTCGCCGCCCACGGCCGCATCGAGAGTGCCGAGTGTCGCGCGGACGATACGCTGGTCCGGCCAGCTCGCGCGCCACACGATCGCGACCGGGCAGTCCGCACCGTAGTGAGGCGTCAGCTCGGCCACGACCTGATCGAGCAGATGGATCGACAGGTGAATTGCGAGCACCGCGCCGGTCGCGGCGAATGCAGCGAGCTTCTCGCCTTCAGGCATCGCGCTGGCGCGGCCCGGCGTGCGCGTCAGCACCACGGTCTGAGCCAGGCCCGGCAAAGTCAGTTCGGCCTCCAGCGCCGCCGCCGCAGCCGAGAATGAGGGCACGCCGGGTGTCAGCGTGTAGGGAATTCCGAGCGCACGCAGACGGCGGAGCTGCTCGCCCATCGCCGACCAGATCGAGAGATCGCCGGAATGCAGCCGCGCGACGTCCTTGCCCTCGGCATGCGCGGCGGCGATCTCCGCGATGATCTCCTCGAGCGAAAGCGGCGCGGTGTTGACGATGCGCGCACCGGCCGGGCAATGCGCCAGCACGCCCGCGGGCACCAGCGAGCCCGCATAGAGGCAGACCGGACAGGCCGCGATCAGGTCGCGGCCGCGCAAGGTCAAGAGATCGGCAGCGCCAGGCCCGGCGCCGATGAAATGCACCGTCATGCGCCGTCTCCTTCGGCAATCGCCGCGGTTGCGGTGCGATCCTTCGAGACCATACGCGTCCCAATCAACCGCGCGCGAGGACCGGCGGCAGCGAGCGCCGCAGCTTCGGCGACCGATCCTGTGCCGAACTTTTCCGCGACAAGCGTCGACTGCGTCGGCGTGTCGATGCCCGCCAGCCTATCGGCCGGAACCGCCATGATCGGCACACCGCACTCACGTGCGAGCTGCTTCAGCACCTCTGCGTTGGCCTTGTCGATGACAGTTGCCACCGCCGCGAGCCCCTCGGGGCCGCCCGCCGCCAGAAGCGCTTCGCGCAGCGAAGCCAGCGTGACATCCTGTCTGAACCCGAGCCCGGCAACCTTCATCGGTTCGTACTCCACTGCACCACGGGCCGCGCGGCCTTCCACGACCGGTAGCGGCCGAGCGGAGCGGCATGGGCGATCTCGACCCGCATCAGCTCGCCGCCATGGCGCTGATGCAGCTCGCCGAGCAGCGCTTCCGTCTCCAGCGTCACGGCATGCGCGACGACTCGAGTGCCAGGCGCGAGCCGCGCCCAGACGGCGTCGAACAGCGCGCCATCGAGGCCACCGCCGATGAAGACGGCGTCCGGCGGATCCAGCGCCGCGAGAGCTTCGGGCGCTTTGCCTGCGACGACGTTGATCCGATGCTCCAGTCCGAACTCGGCCGCGTTGCTGCGGATGTTGGCAGCCCGATCGTCCCGCGCCTCGACCGCGATCGCCGTTCCGCCGCACAGCGCCCATTCGATCGAGATCGATCCCGAACCCGCGCCAACATCCCACAGCCTCCTACCGGGACACGGCGCCAGCGCCGAAAGCGCCAAGGCCCGCATCGGCCGCTTGGTGATCTGCCCGTCGTGAGCGAAGAAATCGTCCGGCAGGCCAGAGCTGCGAGACAGTCCATGCCCTCCCTCCGCCTCCAGCGCCACCGCAATCAGGTTTCCAGCCGAAGCGCGCGTATGGCTTTCAGCGCGATATTCTCTGATGCTTTCATTCGGCCCGCCGAGCGCGGCGAGAATCCAGAATGCGGAAGCCCCCCATCCGCGCTCGCTCAGCCATCTCGCGAGGTCGCCGGCCGCCTTGGCGTCACGCAGGAGACAGATGATCCGCGCCCCATGCGCCAAATGCGGCACGAGACGTTCGAAAGGCGCGGCGTGAAGTCCGAGGCAAATCACGGATTCCAGCCGCCAGCCCAGCCGCGCGGCGGCAAGCGAGAAGGTCGATGGCGCGGGATGCGCGATCCACTCGTCACCATGGAGCTTCTCGGCGAGACTTGCCCCGGCGCCATGCCAGAACGGATCGCCTGAGGCGAGCACGGCCGTCGGCCTACCGCGACAGCTCAGCACGATGTTTGCGTCGAACGGCACGGGCCACGGGCGTCCGCGGCTGCCGACATCCGCGAGCGCAAGATGACGCCCGCCACCGAACACGGTTTCTGCCCTGGCTAGCGCCTTTCGGCTTGCTTCGGACAGCCCGGCAAGGCCATCTTCGCCGATACCGATGATCGTCAGCCAGGGATCAGCCATGACGCGCGCCCTCATTCTGGGCGGAACGAGCGACGCGAGCGTGCTCGCAACGGCGATCGCGCGCGCCGGCATTGGCGCCGTGTATTCGTACGGCGGCCGCACCCGCGCGCCGGCCGACCAGCCGCTGCCGACCCGCATCGGCGGCTTCGGCGGCGCGAGCGGCCTTGCCGACTACGTTCGTCGTGAGCGCATCACGCATGTCATCGACGCGACGCATCCATTCGCAGCCGAGATGAGCCGGAACGCGGTCGAGGCGTGCACGGAGACGGCCACGCCGCTGATTGCGCTCGAACGCGCGCCCTGGACGAAAGCGCCCGGCGACAATTGGATCGAGGTCGTCGACGTCAACGCCGCCGTCGCCGCGCTGCCCGAGGTGCCGGCAAACGTATTTCTCGCCATCGGCCGTCAGCACATCGCGCCATTCGCGACGAAGCCGCAGTACAACTATACGCTGCGCTTCGTCGATCCGCCCGAAGCGCCCCTGCCCTTCGAGGCCGATATGATCGTGTCCCGCGGCCCCTTCACCCTCGACGGAGAGCTGGAGCTGCTGCGCACACGCGGCATCTCGTGGATCGTCGCCCGGAATTCCGGCGGCGACGGCGCGCGCGCCAAGATCGACGCCGCCCGCAGGCTCGGCCTGCCCGTGATCATGATCTCGCGGCCAGAACTGCCCGCGCGGTTGCGGGTGGAGAGCGTCGTCGAGGTGATGCAGTGGCTCGGTCATCGCACCTGCCTCGGTGCATAGATCCAGCGGCCGACGCGGCGCGTCTGCGAGTTGCCGACGATCACCAGCGTGCGCATGTCGGCCATTTCGGCCCGGGCCTCGTTCAGCGTCACGGTCTCGATCTTCTCGTCGGCAGCACTGATCGCACGCGCGAAGATCACCAGGCGCTCGCCGCAGCCGGCTTGCCGAAGCACCGCAAGCGCGCGGCCAAATCCTTCCGGCCGGCTCGCCGAGCGCGGATTGTACATCGCGATGGCGAAATCGGCTTCCGCAGCGAGTCGAAGACGCTTCTCGATCACCGTCCACGGCTTGAGATTGTCGGAGAGATTGATCGCGCAAAAATCATGGCCGAGCGGCGCGCCGGTGCGGGCGGCCGCCGCCAGCATCGCAGTGATGCCGGGCAGCACACGGATCGGCAGTTCCTGCCATTGCGGCGTCTGCTCGAGCGCCTCGAACACCGCGGAGGCCATCGCGAATACGCCGGGATCGCCGGAGGAAACGACCACGACCTGTCTGCCCTCTGCAGCTAGCCGCAGCGCTTCGCTCGCACGCTGCAGCTCCTCGCGATTGTCAGATGGATGCAGCTCGAGCCCGGCCCGCGGCGGCACGCGTGCGACATAGGGCGCATAGCCCAGAATGTCGGTGGCGGCGGCAAGCGCCGCGGAGACTTCCGGCGTCACCAGCGTGTCGCTGCCCGGCCCGAGGCCCGCGATGGTCAGCGTGCCCGTCATTCGGCAGCGTCCAGATGCCGGCCCTTGCCGTGCACGAGCACGATCGCGAAGTAAGGGCAATCGGCAGCATCGATCTCGGCAAGCCGCACCACGCGCTCGCCCGGCATGGTGCCGCGCTCGACCAGCCAGGCGTCATCCAGCCTGCCTGCGGAGCGAAGCGCGCGTTGCACCTTTGCGAGATTACGGCCGGTCTTCATGACGACGAGCGCATCGGAATCGCGCATGCGCCGCTCGAGCTCGTCTTCGGCGAGCGTGCCCATCAGCACCGTCGTCACGTCATCGCCGAGCGCGATCGGCTGTCCAACGCCATTCCAGCAGCCGACCATCCCGGGAATTCCGGCGATCACCTCGATCTCGACGCGGCCTTGCAGGCGCGTGTGCAGATGCATGAAGGAGCCGTAGAAGTAGGGATCGCCCTCGCAGAGCACGACGACGTCGACCGCGCGCGAAAGCCGTGCCAGGCGCTCGGCCCATTCGTCGTAGAAGCCGGCGAGCATTTGCACGTAGTCAGGACTGTCGAAGGCGATCTCGGTCGTGACCGGATATTCCATGGGATATTCGGTGACGCCGGCAGCGAGCATGCCCTCGACGATGCGGCGCGCCTGCCCCGGCCTGCCCTTCTTGCGGAAATAGGCGACGTGCTGCGCGCCGCGCACCGTGCGATCGGCGCGCACGCTCATCAGATCGGGATCGCCTGGGCCGAGACCGCAGCAGATGATGCGTCCCATGGCTATTCGCTCCGGCTCGCCAGCGCGTTGACGGCGGCGACCGTGATCGCAGAGCCGCCGAGGCGCCCTTCGACCGTCAGTGCCGGCGCCGGCGGATCGGCCATCAGCGCGGCCTTGGATTCGGCGGCGCCGACGAAGCCGACGGGGCAGCCGATGATCGCTGCCGGCCGCGGGCAGTCGCGATCCTCCAGCATGTTGAGCAGATGAAACAGCGCGGTCGGCGCATTGCCGATCGCGACGATCGCGCCGCCCAGATGCGGCCGCCACAGCTCCAGTGCGGCGGCCGAACGTGTGTTGCGCATGGAGTGCGCGAGCGCAGGAACGGACTCGTCTCCGAGCGTGCAGATCACGGCATTGGCCGCAGGCAATCTGGCACGCGTGATGCCCTCCGATACCATGCGCGCATCGCACAGGATCGGCGCGCCCTTCTGCAAGGCCGCGCGCGCGGCGATCGCCATGCCAGGCGTGAAGCGGATATGCGCCTCGAGGCCGACCATGCCGGCAGCGTGGATCATCCGCACCACCACCGGCTCCTCGTCGGGCGTAAAGCGCGCAAGATCGGCCTCGGCCCGAATGGTGGCAAAGGATTGCCGGTAGATCGCCGCGCCGTCGGTCTCGTAGGTGTGCGGCATCAGTTCCCTCCGACCAGGATGGAGGGATCGCTGACGATATCCGCGCCGCTCAGCCCGCGCAGCACCGGCTCATCGCGCGTCGAGCCATCGCGGACGAGATCGAATCCGGCGCGCGTCGCGATCAGCGTGACCGCAGCCGTTCCGGAATGGGCGCAGCCCTTGCGGCAGCCGGAAACGTGGAGCCGCCCATCGGCGGCAATGCGCGGGGCGAGCGCTGCTGCGAGCGCGCGCGTATCGGCATGGGCTTCCCGGCAGCGCGGCGCGCCGCTGCAGGCTATGACGCGCAGCGCCGGATCATACGGCTCGGTGATGAGGCCCGCCCCGCTCGGCATCTCGCGATTGCCCTCGCTTAGCACCATCCGCCAGGGAGTCATGCGCAGCGCATGTCCGTAACCTGAGAACTGACGGAGCGTCGCGTGCAGCATTTGTCCGAACGCGACGCCAACCATCGCGCCTTGCGGATAGGGCCCGGGCCGCGCTGCGGCCATCACGGGCGCAGGCTCGGTCTCGCCGCGCAGCGATTGAGGCAACGTCGCGCCGGATGCGATGTGGGCTGCCATGCGCGCTCGCCCACCCCTCGCGCCGCCGGAGATGAGGAACCAGCTTGCGAGCGCCAGCGCCGCGCTCACGGCCTGTCCGCGTTCGACGCAGCGGCCGAGCCTTGCGCCGTCGGCCCGCACAAGGAGGCGGCCCGAGCGGTCGCGCTCGATGCGGATGTCGGCGGAATCGCCGGCCAGAACGCGCGATCGGCCATCGTCGACGGCGAAGCCGAACTTGGTGGGAAGCACGAGGCCGGATTCGGCGAGCGCCTCCTCGAGCTCCGCGGCGAGCGACTGCGTCTCGTCACCGCTGCTCCAGAACGGCGTCACCAGGATGTTGCGCCTGGCCTCGATATCGGTGTCGGGATCGAGCAATGCCAATCGCGCAAGACCATCGAGCAACGGCCGATGGCCGTCCTCCTTCACGCCCCTGATCTGCAGATTGGCCCGGCTTGTGACGTCGATCAGGCCGTTGCCGAAGCGCTCGGCCAGATCCGCAAGCCCGGAGATCTGTGGTGCTTCAAGGCGCCCGCCAAACGGACGCACACGGACGACGAGCCCGTCGCCCGACAGCATCGGGCGCAGCGCGCCGGGACACCAGCCCTTGACTGCCGCCGCGCTCATGAGGCCTCCCGCAGTGCCGCCGCGATCGAATTGCGGCGGGTTCGCCAGAGTGAAGCTTCATGCAGGCGGGTGAAGCACGTCTCCATCGCGGCAAGGGCCGCCGGATTTTCGCGGGCCATGAAGGCGCGGACCTCGTCGTTGCCGAATGTCGCGTCGTAATAGAGATCGAACAAATGCGGCGGCACGGCGCCGGCGAGATGGGCGAAGGCGGCCATGTGCTCCAGCGTCGCGGTGATCTCGGCGGCGCCACGAAAACCGTGACGCATCATGCCGGCGATCCAGGCCGGATTGGCCGCGCGTGCCCGGACGACACGTGAAATTTCCTCCGTCAGCGTGCGCGCATGCGGCTCGCTGGGCCGTGTCGCATCGAGATGATAGAGCGAAGGCGCGCCTGCACCGAGGTGAGCTGCAGCCGCAGCGACGCCTGCTTCATGCGCGGCGTAGTCGGCGGCGAGCAGAAGGTCGGTTTCGGGCAAGTCCTGGATATGGACAAAAGCGTCCGCGGATGCGAGCCGCGATTCGATCCCTGCGCGATCCGGCTGCATTGTACCATCCACCGAGAATGCCCAGGACGACGCCGACAGCCACGCTTCGCCGGCTGCTTGGCGGGTCTCGGGCGTGAAGGCATCCGGGATCGCGGAAAGGCCGACGCCGTATTGTCCGGGACGCGGCGCGAACACGCGGGAGGTGCGTTGGCGATAAGGGTTCTCATCGCCCTCCTCGTCGCGCGCCGCGAGCGCCTCGGAGGCGGCTTCGAACAATTGCGCAAGGCCTGCGAAGACATCGCGGAACAGGCCCGACACCCGCAGCGTGACATCGATGCGGGGGCGACCGAGCTCGGCCGGCGCGATGATGTCGTAACCGGTGACGCGGCCGGAAGCGTGATCCCAGCGCGGCGCAAGGCCGGCCAGATGCAGCGCCATCGCGAACTCCTCGCCCGCGGTACGCATCGTCGCCGAGCCCCAGAGATCGACGACGAGGCCCTTCGGCCAATCGCCGTGATCCTGCAGATGGCGGCGCAGCAGCTCTTCGGCGAGCTTGATTCCTTGCGCATGCGCCGACGGCGTCGGCACCGCGCGCGGATCGACGGCGAAGAGATTGCGCCCGGTCGGCAAGACGTCCTGACGTCCGCGATAGGGTGAGCCCGACGGCCCCGGCGCAACGCGCCGGCCTGCCAGTGCAGCAAGCAGCGCATCCCGCTCCGCCTCGCCGCAGGCGCCGCGCCCGAACACGTGCAAGCCGTCGCCGAACTGGCTTTCCTTGAGGTCGCAGACGAAGCGATCGATCCGTGGAATGGCTTCGGCCGGTGCTGCCGATGCATCGAGGCCGAGATCCTCTTCGAGGCCGGCCGCTCGCGCCTCGTCGCGGATCGCCGCGATCAGGCGCTGGCGACGGGCGGGATCGAGACCGTCGGCGGTCGAATATTCGTCAAGGAGCCGTTCGAGGCGGCGCAGCCCTTCCGGCACGGCGGAGCTTTCGAGGGGCGGCGGCAGATGGCCGATCGTCACCGCTCCGATGCGCCGCTTGGCCTGCGCGGCCTCGCCGGGATCGTTGACAATGAAGGGATAGATGACGGGGAGATCGCCGATCAATGCCTCCGGCCAGCAGCTCGTTGACAGCGCCACGGATTTTCCCGGCAACCACTCCAGCGTGCCATGCGCGCCCATATGTACGACGGCATCACAGCCCTGCTGCCTGAGCCAGAGGTAGAACGCGACATAGGCATGGCGCGGTGTGCGGGCGAGATCGTGATAATCGGCATCGCGCGAGGCCGCATCGCCGCGCTCGGGCTGAACTGCGATGATCGAGCGGCCGCACTGAATTGCGGCGAAGTGGAACGCGCCGTCGCGGCAGCTCGGATCATCCTCCACCGCTCCCCAGGCCTGGGCGAGATCGTCCTGCAAGGATTCCTGCAAGGATTGCGGCATGCGCGCGAGCGCCGCGCGATAATCGGCAACACGCCAAGTGAGCTGCTGCCTCAGCAGCGTCTCGCCGAGCGCGTCGACCGGCGCAACCTCGAAGCCCACTTCCGCGAGATCGGACACCAAGGCCTCGACCGAGGCCAGCGCATCGAGACCGACCGCATGCGCGATCTGGTGCGGACGTCCCGGATAATTCGAGAGCACGATCGCCAGCCGCTTCTCGCCGGCCGGCTTCTCGGCAAGGCCCCGCCAGGCCGCGACGCGCGCGGCGACGGCCTTCACACGTTCTTCATCCGGCCTGTGCGCCAGGTGCGAGAACTGCAACTCCGGATCGCGCTCAGCGGCCGATTTGAAGCTCACCACGCCCGCGAACAAGCGGCCGTCGACCTCGGGCAGCACCACATGCATCGCGAGATCGCCGGGCGAGAGGCCGCGCAGCGATTCCGCCCAATCCTCGCGCCGCGCCGTCGAGAGTGCGACCTGAAACACCGGACACGCGGCATCGAACGGCGTGGTGCCGTCGTCGCCGATCGCGGAAAACGCCGTCGCATTGACGATCGCGGCCGCTGGATTTTGCGCGAGATACGCGCGCAGCCAATCGGCGACGCCCGCAGCCTTCAGCGAGGTAACGAACACGCCGTGCGCGTCAAACCCCTTCTCGCGCAGCGCCACGATCAGCGCGTCGACCGGGCCAGTGTCCGCGGCGGTGAGATAGGAACGATAGAAGGCGACGAGCGCGCCCGGTTTTCCCTTGGTAGCCGCAGGGGCGGTGATGACGCCACGAACGGGATCATAAAAACCCATCTCGGGCACGGTCATCTCGCCGGTGACCGGCCCTGCATAGAGGCCCGAAGCCAACGCAAGCTGCGCGATCGCGGCTTGAGCGGCAACGGGGCCGCCGGTATCGCACAGCACCTTGAGCCGACGCAGCGTCGAGACTGGCAGCGTCGAGTATGCATCGAGCCGCGGGTCGCCGCGCCCATCGCCCGGCAGCACGGCCAGCACGATATTGCGGTCCTTGGCGAGCTGTTGCAGGGCCGCCAGCCCATACGGCCAATAGGATTCGCCGCCGATCAGGCGCACCAGAATGCCGCGTGCCTGCGACAGCGTGCGCTCGATATAGGTGTCCACCGACAGCGGGTGACGCAGCTCCGCAAGATTCGCGAGCCGCAGCGACAGCAGGCTGTGGCGGCCACGCCGCCAGCCGGCCGCGAACGCGGCGAGATCGGAATCCGAATACGAGAGCACCACGAGATCGGCCGGGTCCTGGCCGATGTCTCTTGGCGTCGCGGTCTCCTCGAGACCGCGGCTCTCGCGGAAGACGACGTGCATCAGATACCAGATCCTGAAAGAGCAAGTCCTGCCCTGATCGCAGCCTCGTCGATGTCGCCATGCTCGCCGATCACGACCAGCTTTGACTGTCTGAGACCTGCGCCCCAGGGCCTGTCGAACTGATGGCGCACGCGCTCTCCGACCGCCTGCAGCAACAGCCGCATCGGCTTGCCGGCGACCGCGATGTAGCCCTTGGCGCGCAGCACGTTCTGCTCGCGGGCCAGCTTCTGGACGGATGCGACCAACGCATCGACGTCCGCCACTTCCGGAAGATCGATCACGACAGAGGCGAAATCGTCGTGCTCGTGCTCCTCTTCGCCGTCATGATGCGAGGGGCGCGCGGCGAGGTCGTTCTCCGCGGCAGCGCCGATGCCGAGGATGACGCGCGCATCGATCGCGCCGTCGGTGATCGGCAGCATGGGCACGCGGCGCGGCATCTCGGCAGCGATCGCGGCCTTTGCGGCTTCGATGCCCGCCGCGCCCGCAAGATCAGCCTTGGTCAGCAGCACGATATCGGCGCAGGCGATCTGGTCCTCGAACACTTCCGACAGCGGCGTCTCGTGATCCAGATTTTCGTCCGCCGCGCGCTGCGCTTCGACGGCCGCCGGATCTGGCGCGAACCGGCCGGCCGCGACAGCCTCGGCATCGGCCAGCGCGATCACGCCATCGACCGTGATGCGCGAGCGGATCTCCGGCCAGTCGAACGCCTTGAGCAACGGCTTCGGCAGCGCCAGGCCCGAAGTCTCGATCAGGATGTGATCGGGCCGCACCGGGCGCGCCAGCAATTGCTCCATGGTCGGAATAAAATCGTCGGCCACGGTGCAGCAGATGCAGCCATTGGCGAGCTCGACGATGTTCTCCTCCGGGCAATTGGCGTCGGCGCAGGATTTCAGGATCTCGCCATCGACCCCCTCGCTGCCGAACTCGTTGACGAGCACGGCGAGCTTCTTGCCGTTGGCATTGGTCAGCAGATGCTGGATCAGCGTGGTCTTGCCGGAGCCGAGAAAACCCGTGACCACCGTGACCGGGACTTTTGCGAGCGAGTTCATTCAGCGGCCTCCGGCACGACGGCAATGGGGGGAATGCGGGCAAGCGACTGCTTGCGGAAGATTTCCGGCCGGCTGCGCCAGGGCACGATGCCATCAGGCGCGGCGGCATAGGCCGCAGCACCCGCGACCACGTCGCGCGCGTTGGCATCCGACAGACGGCCATAGACATAGGACCAGCGGCCGGGCGCGCTGAGCGCGACCGAGCAGCCCTGGCTGCAGGCCGACAGGCATTCGACGGGAACCACGCTGACGCCATCGGGCACGCCGGCCTCGAGGATCGCACCATGCAGGCGCTTGCCAGGCGTCGTGTCGCCCTCGCCGAGCGTCTGGCCGGCGCGGCAGGTGATGCAGACGTGAAGTGTGACGGTCATCGCCTCTTCCAGGATAAACAGCGGGAGGCGATGAGGCGCGCGGACCGTTCTCCTGAGGGCCCGCTTCCCCGTCGCGGAACACCCCGTCCGCCGGTCCAAAACACGTTCGCGCTGGCAGGTCTCCCGGCTTGCGGAGCAGGGTTTTCGCCCTTCGATCCCCGCCTTCCCGATTCCAAGGGAATCAGTGGCTTCGGGCATCTCTCCGGTCACGGTCGCGGGGGCGGCTGCATTTTGGACCCAAATCTTGCCGATTCGGACCCTATCGCATTCCCTCTTCGCCTGTCATAGGACAGGAACCAACGCCCGGCCACCATTTGCCGGTGGCCGCCACTTGTCAAGCCGAAGGACCGGGACCGATGACGCCTGAACCGGATACCCAAACAGCTGAGGAAACCGACACCCGGCACGCCCAGAAAATGGCGAAGAAGAAGGCTGCCCGCGACAAGATCATGGCGACCAAGAGCGGCGAAAAGGGCCTCATCATCGTCCACACCGGTGCCGGCAAGGGAAAATCCTCCTCTGCCTTCGGCATGATCGTCCGCTGCGTCGCCCACGGCTTGCCCTGCGCGGTCGTGCAGTTCATCAAGGGCGCCTGGGATACCGGCGAGCGACGCCTGCTCACCGGCCATTTCGGCGATCTCTGCCAGTTCCACGCCATGGGCGAAGGCTTCACCTGGGAGACGCAGGACCGCGCCCGCGACATCGCCGCCGCACGCGCCGGCTGGGAGAAGGCCAAGGAGCTGATTCTCGACGAGCACTTGCGCATGGTCGTGCTCGACGAGATCAACATAGCGCTGCGCTACGACTATCTCGACATCGCCGAGGTCGTCGAGTTCCTGAGGACGCAGAAGCCGCCGATGACGCATGTCGTGCTCACCGGACGCAACGCCAAGGACGAGCTGATCGAGATCGCAGACCTCGTGACCGAGATGACGCTGGTCAAGCACCCCTTCCGCTCCGGCATCAAAGCGCAGGCCGGCATCGAGTTCTGAAGGCATGACGGCGCGCGCATTGATGATCCAGGGCGCCGGCTCGGACGTGGGCAAATCGCTCATCGTCGCCGGTCTTGCCCGCGCCTTCACGCGCCGCGGCCTGCGCGTGCTCCCGTTCAAGCCGCAGAACATGTCCAACAATGCCGCCGTCACCGTCGATGGCGGCGAGATCGGCCGCGCCCAGGCGCTCCAGGCGCTCGCCGCCGGCGTCGAGCCGCACACCGACATGAACCCGGTGCTGCTGAAGCCAGAGACCGACGTCGGCGCACAAATCGTCGTCCACGGCAAGCGCATCGCAACTGCGCGAGCTCGCGACTATGCCGCAATGAAGCCCTCGCTGATGAGCGCGGTGTTGGAGAGTTTTGAGCGCCTGAAGGCGCGCGCCGATCTCGTGCTGGTGGAAGGCGCCGGCAGTCCGGCGGAGGTGAACCTGCGCAAGTCCGACATCGCCAATATGGGCTTCGCCCGCAAGGCGGACGTGCCGGTGGTGCTGATCGGCGACATCGATCGCGGCGGCGTCATCGCCCAGCTCGTCGGCATCAAGACGGTGATCGACCCCGACGATGCCGCGATGATCTGTGGCTTTGTCATCAACAAGTTCCGCGGCGACCCCACGTTGTTCGACGACGGCTACAGGCTGATCGAACAGAAGACGTCGTGGCGTGGCCTCGGCGTGCTGCCCTGGTTCGCGCGCGCCGGCGAGCTGCCAGCCGAGGACGCGCTGGGCCTGAGCGATGCGCGCAAGCCGGGCCAGTGCAAGATCGCCTGCCTCGCACTGTCGCGCATTGCCAATTTCGACGATCTCGATCCGCTCAAGCTCGAACCAGGCGTCGATCTCGTCATGGTCCGTCCGGGCGAAGCAATTCCCGGCGATGTCAGGCTTGTCATCATCCCCGGCTCGAAATCCACCCGCGGCGATCTCGCCTTCCTGCGCGCGCAGGGCTGGGACATCGATCTGCTCGCGCACCATCGTCGCGGCGGCCATGTGCTCGGCCTCTGCGGCGGCTATCAGATGCTCGGCCGCAGCGTGGCCGATCCCGACGGCATCGAAGGTCCGGCGGGCGACACGCCGGGCCTCGGGCTTCTCGATGTCGAGACCGTGATGAGCCCGCAGAAGACGCTGACGCGCGTCGCGGCCGCGCATGCCGTCACAGAGCAGCCGATCGAGGCCTATGAGATCCACATCGGCCGCACCGACGGCCCCGATCGCGTCCGCCCGTTCGCGAAGCTGAATGGCGAGCCGGAAGGCGCGATCTCGCCGGATGGCCGCGTGCAAGGCAGCTATCTGCATGGCCTGTTCACGTCGGATGATTTCCGCAAGGCATTTTTGGCCAAGCTCGACATTCCCGCGGGCGAAGAGCCCTATCATGCCAGGATCGAGAGCGCGCTCGAGGCGCTGGCCGATCACATCGAAAAGCATCTCGACGTCGAAGGCCTGCTCGCGCTAGCGCGCTAGGACCTCGCCAAGGCGCGCCCATTCGGCTTCGCTGCCGGGAAGCCCGAGGCGCAGCCATGCTGGCGTTTGCGCAAAGACGCGGGACCATATCTGGCCACGCGCGAGCCTCTCCTGCGCGGCTAGCGCGTCGGGGGTCTGGTAAAGACGAAACAGCGGCGTCCCGCCGACGAGCCGCCAGCCTTGCGACAGCACCATGGTGTCGAGACGAACACAGTCGCGGGCGAGCCGCGCCGACGTGGCCTCGGCCCAGGCATCATCGCGCAAAGCCCGGCAGCCGATCGCAATCGCCGCGCCCGACACCGGCCATGGACCCGTCATCGCCGTAAGCTTCACAACGTCGGCCGCATTGCCGATTGCGAAGCCAAGCCGGAGGCCGGCAAGACCATAAAATTTTCCGAACGAGCGCAGCACCAATAGTCCCGGCCGATCCGCCTCCGGCGCAAGCGATAATTGCGGAACGGCATCGGCAAAGCTCTCGTCGATCACGAGGCGGCCGACACGCGGCAGCAGTGCGAGCAGATCCTTTGGCGAATGACGCCGGCCATCGGGATTGTTGGGATTGACAACGATGGCGAGATCCGCGCCCGCCAGCGCATCGAGCTCCGTCACCTCCTGGACATCCCAGCCTGCAGCCGACAGCACCCCTGCATATTCATTGTAGGTCGGCGCAAGGATGCGCGCGCGACCGGGCGACGTCAGGCGTGGCAGCAATTGAATGGCGGCTTGCGCGCCGCCCATCGCAACGACCGGTGCACGCGTGCGATAGGCCTGCCGCGCGGCCTGATGCAAGGCATCGGTCTCGGCGCGCGACGGCAGCGCGCTCCACGCGCGCGAGTTCACCTCGCCCACGGGATAAGGCAACCGATTGATCCCCGTCGACAGATCGATCCAATCCTCCGCGCGGCCGCCAAACCGCTGCTGGGCCAGATCGAGATTTCCACCGTGCTCGCGCATGCCTCGTTCTGTCACGCGAAGGCGAGGATCGCAAGGAGGGCGGCGAGCAGCATCATGGCGCGGCGGTAGACCGTCAGCGCCTCCGTGATATCGGCGGCGCGCGGATCGCGCGCGCCTTGGTTCAGCCAGGGCTCGTCGGTCGCGCTGCCGTGGTAGATGCGGGGACCACTGAGCCGCACGCCGAGCGCCCCCGCCATCGCCGCTTCCGGCCAGCCGGCATTCGGCGAACGATGCCGGCGCGCATCGCGCGCCATGCACGACAGCGCCTCCGATCGCCTTGACGCCAGCAGCACGAACAGGAATCCGGTCAGGCGCGCCGGAATGAAATTGGCGAGATCGTCGATGCGCGCCGCCGCCCACCCAAAGGCTTCATGTCGTTCGCTGCGATGACCGATCATGGAGTCCAGCGTGTTGATGGCCTTGTAGCCGAAGATGCCGGGCAGACCGAACAGCGCGCCCCAGAACACCGGCGCGACGATGCCGTCGGAGGAGTTCTCGGCAAGGCTCTCGATCGCCGCGCGCGCGATGCCGGCTTCATCGAGCGCTGTGGGATCGCGGCCGACGATGCGCGATACCGCCTCGCGTGCGGCGGCGATGTCGCCCGCCTGCAACGGCATCGCGACGGCGGCAACGTGATCATGGAGCGAGCGCAGCGCGACCAATGGCCAGGCCAGGATGCCAATCAACATGATCTGGATCCAGCCCAGCGAGAGCACCGATTGAACGATCCAGCCGAGCGCAACTGAGAGCGCAATCACCACCAGTGCTCCGGCGACGCCAGCAGCTCGGCGCCACGCCGGCGGATCGGACGCACGATTCCAGGCGGCGTCGATGGCGGCAATCAGCCGGCCGAGCCAGGTGACGGGATGGCCGATCCGCGCGAACAGCGGGGCGGGCCAGCCCAGAAGGGCATCCACCGCCATCGCCACCACCATCGCACCCGCAAAGCCCACACCCGCCTCCTGTCCGCCCCTGTTGCGCAAAGCGAGGGCGGAGCGCAAGCCCCTCGCCCCGTGATTTCGGCTTTGTCTTTGGTCACGATTGATGGTTAGTCAGGCTCACGGGAGACCTTGATGACCACCATCTTGATCACGGGCGGAGCGCGATCGGGCAAGAGCAAGCGTGCGGAAACGCGCACGCGCGCCTTTCCCGGCCAGCCGGTCTACATCGCGACGGCCGAGGCGCTCGATGGCGAAATGGAGGAACGCATCGCAAGACACCGCGCGCGGCGCGGAAGCGATTGGATCGAGCGCGAGGTGCCGCTTGATCTCGTGCCCGCGCTGCTCGCAACCGATGGCGGCGGCGCACGGCTGGTGGACTGCCTGACACTCTGGCTCTCCAACCTGATGCATGCGGAGCGCGACTGGGAGCACGAGGTGAATGCGCTTGCCGGCGCCCTGCCCCGGCTGAAGAGCCCGGCTGTTCTCGTCACCAACGAGGTCGGCCTCGGCATCGTGCCCGACAACGCACTGGCGCGCAGCTTCCGCGATGCCGCCGGGATCATGAATCAGATCATTGCCGATGTCGCTGACGAGGTCGAATTCGTCGTCGCCGGCCTGCCGATGAAACTGAAATGATGCCGCGCGCCGAACTCTTGCGGGACGTCGTCGCCGATCTTCGAATCGCAGCATCATTCGTGACGATCCTGCCCGTCGCATCGTCGAAGCCCGCCGGTGACGGAGCGATCGCGCGCGCGACCTGGGCGCTACCCGTCGCGGGACTGCTGGTCGGCCTCGCCGGCGCCTTGGTCTACAAGATCTCCATCCGGTTCGGACTGACACCGAACCTTGCCGCCCTGCTCGCGCTGGCGACGACCGCCCTCATCACCGGCGCGCTGCACGAGGACGGGCTTGCCGATACCGCGGACGGACTCGGCGGCGGCCGTACGCGTGAGCGCAAGCTCGAGATCATGCGCGACAGCCGGATCGGGACCTATGGCGTCTGCGCACTGATCCTGTCGTTCGGCTTGCGCTGGGGTGCGCTCGCGACCATCGCCGATCCCCTCGCCGTCGCGTTCGCACTGTGCGCGGCGCAAACTGCTGCCCGCGCCGGCGTGCCGGCCTTCATGTCGCTGGTGCCGCCTGCGAGACCTGACGGCCTATCGGCCAGCGCCGGAGCGCCGCCGGGCGGCAGCATCGCCATTGCCTTCGCGCTTGGAACGCTCGCGCTTGCCCTGGCGTTGGGGCCGGTCAAGGCGCTGGTCGGACTGATCCTGCTATCGCTTGCCGGCCTCATGCTGGCGCGGCTTGCCATCCGCCAGATCGGCGGGCAGACCGGCGACGTCCTCGGCGCGTTCGAGCAGACGGGCGAGATCCTGATCCTGCTCGTGGCCGCCTCCTTCCAGATGGGACGCTGACCTCATGGTCGAGTTCGACGATACCTTCCGCCAGCACTTGCGCGAGCTGTTTGTGTGGCGTCGCGACGTGCGCCGCTTTCGCAGCGATCCATTGCCGGAGGGTGCAATTGAACGCCTGATCGAGACGGCCTGCCTCTCGCCTTCGGTCGGCCTCAGCCAGCCCTGGCGCTTCGTCACTGTCGATGACGCCGCGCGGCGCCGGGCCGTGACCGACGATTTCAAGGCATGCAATGCCGACGCGCTGAATTGTTATTTCGGCGACCGCGCAGCGCGATACGCCACGCTGAAATTGTCAGGCCTCGAACAGGCTCCCGGTCATCTCGCCGTGTTCGCGGACAAGGCCAGCAGCATCGGTCATGGCCTCGGCCGTGCGACCATGCCGGAGACAACAGAATATTCCGTGGTCGCCGCCATCACGGCGATGTGGCTTTCCGCGCGCGCCGACGGTATCGGCATCGGCTGGGTGTCGATCCTGAGCCCGGATCGGATCCACGCCATTCTCGATGTGCCGCACTCCTGGAAATTCATCGCCTATCTCTGCATCGGCTATCCGGAAGCCGAATGCGACCGGCCCGAGCTGGAGCAGGCGAAGTGGGAGCATCGACGAGGCGCCGACGAGTTCACGCTGCGCCGCTAGGCCCAGCGCTCGAACGGCTTCAGATCGACCTGCTCCGCCCCGCGAGCAGCGCTCGCGCGACCAAAGTCGCCGCATAGCGGCTGACCCTACGTCAGTATGTTCACGACATACCCCCGCACAATGGCGACAACCAAGTGCTCTTGCTATCTACGAGCACACAGTGAAGGGCAACGGAACCGGTCCCGCGAGCCGGCAATTGCAAGACAGGTCCGGCGGCGTAGCGCCCGCCGGACTCCTGATCGAGCGGCAGGATGCCGCTCTTGGTGTCGACCGTCACAGTTGGTGCTGAGAGAACGCCATGAGAAACATCGCCGATCTCCTCGTACGGTTTTGGCAGGCGAACCAGCCTGCATCCGATATTCAGGTGGCCGCTGTGGCCGAACACCGAGATCAATCCAGCATGGCTGATTTTGTCCGCATCCTGCAGGCCTACGATCGGGACCAGTGGGGTGACCGCGTCGGTCCGTGACATGGTCGTCACAGCAAATCAGCGCCCAGGCCGGGCTGCGGACTGCATCCAACCAGCTGGTACAGGATCAATCTTGCGCCCCCAATTCTTCTTCAGCAGGTCGCCCGGCCGGCGATGTGCCGTCGGCCGGGCCAACACCCACACGTGCGTCGAAACGGGCGATCTGATCAAGCTGACCAAGGCTTGCTTCGAAGGCGCTCTTCGGTAGTTCACGGCCCAGCCTCCGCGCGTCTGCGCCCGCCGGCTTCGTCCACGTCGCGCCCAAACCGCTCGACGAGGAAATCGATGAACAGCCGCACCTTCACCGATAAATGCCGCGTCGGCGGATATACCGCGTAGAGCGCGAGCGGCGGCGCAGAATAGTCGTTCAGCACAACGCGCAGTTCGCCCTTCCGGAAAGCATCGGCGGCGATGAACTCCGGCAGCAGCGCCAGCCCCCTGCCCTTGATCGCGACGTCGCGCAGCACTTCGGCGTTATTGACGCAGAGCGACCAGGCCGGCTGGATCCAGTGGTCGCCGTCACTGCCGGTAAGCTTCCACTGGTTGCCCGTGAGCAGGAAGCCGTAGGTGAGTGAAGCGTGCTCACGCAGATCCTGCGGATGCTTTGGTGTGCCATGCCGCGCGAGATAATCCGGCGAAGCGCAGATCATGCGCGCCACCGGCATGATTTTGCGCGCGATCAAGCTGGACGATTCCAGCTCCGCGATCCGCAGCGTCACGTCGAATCCATCCTGGACGGGATCGAGCAGATCGTCGCTGAGCACGATCTGAAGCTGAAGCTCGGGATAACGCGCCATGAAATCGGCCAGCACCGGCCCGAGCCGCATGGTGCCGAACGACATCGGCGCATTGACGCGGAGCAGCCCGCGCGGCGCCGACTGGGCCTGCGTCACCGCCTGGTCGGCCGCCTCGATCTCCGAGAGGATCACGACCGCGCGCTCGAAGTAGCGCTGGCCGTTCTCGGTCGGACTCGCGTGCCGCGTGGTCCGGTTCAGGAGCTGGACCCCGAGGCTCTCCTCGAGATCTGCGATGTATTTGCTGATCGCCGAGCGCGACAGCCGCAGCTGCCGACCGGCCTCGGCAAAGCTGCCGCTTTCGACCACCTTCACGAAGGCCCGAAGGCTGCCGAGCTTATCCAAGGGGCGACCCCGCAGATTGTTTCCAAATCGTAGACATAGCCGTCATATTTGCATGGATTGTCTCCAATCCAAAGCGCAACGATATTTCCACGCAGAGCAAGACCGCTTCCCGAATCTGGAGGACGACAATGTCTGGACTGCACCATGTCACCGCGATCGCCGGAGACCCCATCCGCAATTTCGGCTTCTACACCCGGGATCTCGGGCTGCGCTTCGTCAAGAAGACGGTCAATTTCGACGATCCGGGCACCTATCACTTCTATTATGGCGACGAGACCGGCCGCCCCGGCACGATCCTGACCTTCTTCCCCTGGGCCGGCGTTCCGGCCGGGCGCCGCGGCGTCGGCGAGACCCATCAGACCGCCTTCCGCGTGCCGCAACGCTCGCTCGGCTATTGGACGCAGCGCTTTACCGAGAAGGGCATTCGCTACGAGGCGCTGGAGAAGCGCTTCGGCGAGTCCGTGCTGCCGTTCACCGACCCCGATGGCATGGCGCTGGCCCTCGTCGGCATCCCCGGCGCGGAGAACGAGCCCGGCTGGAGCAATGGCGACGTGCCGGCCGAGCACGCGATCCGCGGCTTCCACGGGGTGACTTTGCTGCTCGACAGCGCGGCGAAGACGGCTGCCGTCCTCACCGACGTGTTCGGCTTCAAGGAAATGGGACGAGAAGGCTTGGTGATCCGCTTCAAGGCGCCGGGCGATGCCGAAGGCAGCATCGTCGACATCTACGAGGCCAAGGGTTTCCTGCGGGGACATCAGGGCGGCGGCTCGGTGCACCACATTGCCTTCCGTGCGGCCGACGATGCCGAACAGAGCAAGATGGCCGCGAGGCTCGTGAGCAATCACGGCCTGCACCCGACCGAGCAGCGCGACCGCAACTACTTCCGCTCGATCTACTTCCGCGAGCCCGGCGGCGTGCTGTTCGAGATCGCGACCGACATCCCCGGCTTCGCCGTCGACGAGCCCGTCGCCACGCTCGGACGTGACCTGAAGCTGCCGAGCTTCCTCGAACAACATCGGAAGCAGATCGAAGGGGTCTTGCCGAGCCTGGAAGAGACCGCGTCATGACCGAAACCGCATTCATCCATCGCTTCGAGCCCGCGATCAACGCGGGCTCTCCTCCTCTGCTGCTGCTGCACGGCACCGGCGGCGACGAGAACGACCTGCTCGGGCTCGGCAAGATGATCTCGCCCGGCTCGGCCCTGCTCTCGCCGCGCGGCCGCGTGCTCGAGCACGGCATGCCGCGCTTCTTCCGGCGTCTGGCTGAAGGCGTGTTCGACGAGGCGGACGTGCGGCGACGCGCGATCGAGCTCGGCGAGTTCGTCGCGGAGGCGCGGAAGCAATATGGCATCGCCGCGCCGGTCGCGGTCGGCTTCTCCAACGGCGCCAACATTGCAGCCACGCTGTTG
Organism: Bradyrhizobium sp. STM 3561; assembly: GCF_045571455.1. Classification (NCBI taxonomy): domain Bacteria; kingdom Pseudomonadati; phylum Pseudomonadota; class Alphaproteobacteria; order Hyphomicrobiales; family Nitrobacteraceae; genus Bradyrhizobium; species Bradyrhizobium sp. STM 3561. The sequence continues at coordinate 1,905,037 of NZ_CP120695.1, read as the reverse complement.
CTGCTGAAGCCCGAGGTGTTGTCCGGCGCGATCCTGCTGCGCGCCATGGTGCCGCTGTCGGATCCGCCGAACGCCGACCTTGCAGGCAAGCCCGTTCTGCTCCTCTCGGGACAGGGCGATCCGATCGTGCCGGCGAGCAACTCGGCACGGCTAGCGGCTCTGCTCTCGCAAGCAGGCGCGATCGTGACGCACGAGGTCCTGCCGGCTGGCCATCAATTGTCACAAGCCGACGTGACTTTGGCCCGCGACTGGATCGGCAAGGTCGACGCCGAGGCCGCATGATCACATGGCGGCGCATCGTTTTCGAACGGTGCGCCGCGATGCAACGCTTCAAATCAGCAAGTCGTGAGGCGCGGGTACAATGCCGTGATGCGGACCATTAGTGCCGTGGTCGGCGGTGTGCTCGACCGGGGCCTGAGGCGCCATTTTGACGATCATCTCGAGGTCTCCTTCCTGACCGAGCGGAACGTGCGGATCATGAACTCGTTTAAGCTCGACTGCCGCGACGGAAGTGGAAGGAGCTGTCTCACCATCGAAGCGGAACACCAGTTCTTGATCCGCGCCGCCGATCTTGGAAGCAGCTTTAGCCGGCTGTGCGGCTTCTGATGCAGCAGATTGCGCAGCCTGCTGCGCGTTTCCGCCTCCAGCGTCACCGCCGGCTGCAACACTCGGTGCAGCAATCTCGCCTGCTTCCGGCGTGTTTGCAGCGGTTGAGTGCCCCGAGCTGCCGTGTGCCGCGGCGGCCGGTTCTGCCGTCGCCACTGCGGCTGACGCGCTCGCAGCATCCGAAGCCGGAGCGTGATGCTCGGCGCCATTGCCCGGTGTGAAACCAGCTTCAGTCAACTCCGTGGCCGCTAGCTTTGCAGACCCTGGCTCCGAACTGTGCTGCGAATTACCGCGGCCCGCGCCGTCGGTCGTTGCGACGCTCGGTTCGGCGGTCTCGGCTGCTTCCGGTGCGTTTGCAGGGCTTGGGTGTGGATCGTGGCCCGAGTTGCCATGTTCGACGCCGCTTGGTTCTGCCGTCTTCGCCGCCCCTCGCGAACCGTCCGAAGCCGAGGAATGATGCCCATTGTCATTACCTGCGCCGCTGCCCGGTGCGGACCTCGCTTCGTCCATCTCTGCGGCTGCCGCCTTCGCAGAGCCTGGCTCGGCGTGGTGCGCGTTACTGTGGCCCGCCTTCTCGGCGGTTGCGACGCTCGGTCCGACGATCTCGGCTGCCTCCGATGCGTTTGCAGCGGGTGAGTGTGAATCGTGCCCCGAATGGCCGTGTGCCACGCCACCTTGCTCTGCCGTCTTCGCCGAACCTCGCGAAGCGTCCGAAGCCGGAGCGTGATGCTCGGCGCCATTGCCGACGCCGTTGCCCTTTTCAGTCAACCCTGTGGCCGCCTGTGCAGACCCCGGCTCCGAAGCGTGCTCGGAGTTACCGCGGCCCTTGGTGTCGGCCATTGCGACACCCGGTTCGACGATCTCGGATGCTGCCGGTGCGCTTGCAGCGGCTGAGCGTGAATCGTGCCCCGAATTGCCGTGTTCCGCGCCACCTGGTTCTGCCTTCTTCGCCGACCCCGGCGTGGCCTTCGAAGCCGAAGCGTGATGCTCGGCTTCATTGCCGTCGCCTTTGCCCGGTTTGGAGTCGGCTTTAGCCGACTCCGTGGCTGCCGGCTTTGCAGACTCTGGCTCCGATGCGTGCTGCGAGTTGCCGCGGTCCGCGTCAGCGGCCGCTGCGACGCTCGGTCCGACCACCTCGTTCGGCACAGGCGACAAAATGCCGGTGTCCGCCTTCTCCGGCTCACTCTTGAACGTGAGATTTCCAGCTGCCGCAGCCATCGCGCTATGAGCAGGCTCGATTGATGAACCGCGGACCGAGACGTGAGAGGCACCATCCCTCTCTTCCGTTGCAGCCGCCGAATCGGCGGTGACGGTCCTGAACTTCGTCGACGCTCCTGAACCGGCCCGCGTCTGCCCGAAGTGAAACCTCAAGCCGTCGTCGGCGAGTGTGTTCCAGACTCCATCCGCCCCGGCTGTGTCCTCGCCGACGATGCCATGGACATTGTCCGCACTCTGGACAGTCTCATCGGTTGCGGCCACCGATATCAGCGCTCCTTCGAGCTCCTCCAAGGTGATCGCGACAGCCGTGCCTTCCAGCTGATGGACGGGATCCGCGTCCGCAATGGACACAATCCCCTGCAGATGGATTTCCAGCAGGCTGCGATCCCCGACATCGAGAACATGATCGGTCGGATTCACATAGACGATCGTTTCATTGCTTGCGGAGTCGTAGATCCAGGCGAGTGTGTGTGGCGGTATGGACTTGCTTGCCGCGGTCATATGCAACCAGGCAAGCGCTCCGAAAGCTGCAAGATTGATCCTGCTCGGCCCGGATGCGAAATCGAACACAACGTCGGACGAGGTGGCACTGGAATCGGTCGAGGAACGGTGAACAACCTTTTCAACGTTGCCGCCCGTCAGTTGATCGCGGCCATCTCTGCCAAGACTGGCATCGTGACCAAGCTCCACCAAGCCGGACGTTTTTTGGAGGTTGTCACCCGCGGCGTCATCGCTCATTTGGCTCCGAGCGCCTTCTCCGGCGACGCCATCGTTTCCAGTGGTCAGGAACGCGGAAGGCAGGTGGGCCTCGTGCGAAGGGAAACCCGCGACCGAGTTGTCGACATGATGAGCGTCAGCATTGTTGATCGCGGCAACTTTCGTGGTGGCATTCTCTCCGCTGACGGCCTGGAAGCTGTCGATCGACCCATGAGCCGCGTCATGCGTCTGCGCGGCGGCGAGATGAGGATCGTGCAGCGCGTAGATCAGCGCGCCGGCGAGAGCGGCGAAGGTGCCATACTCTCCGTGAACCGACGTCGGATTGGACGCAGGCCGCGGGATTTGATGTTCCGGGGTCGGGTCACCTCCAATCTGTATGCCGTTCATTCCCCGCAGCGAGAGCGGAGCAAGATTCGACGCGCTCGATCCAGCAGGACCGTGGTCTTTCCACGCTTTCGCGCCTGCGGATTGTTCGGCCGCGTGCAGCGCCTCCGTTGCCGCCGCCGGGCTCGTGACTCGGCTCAGCTTGGCAGAAAACTCTCGCTGGATGAGCGGAGGCGGCTCGGAGGATTCCCAGACGACGAGGTGGCGGAGAATGGCTTTTTTCCAAGGCTCATATTCGGCGTGCTCTCCCGCGTGGCCGATGCCGTCGTCATTCGGAAGCATATCGTTCGCTTCCGACGCCTTGAGTTCGTCCGCGATGGCGATCGCCAGAAAGGCCAACGCGAGCGTGCCGAAGCCGGAGGGGCGCTGCAGCAACGCGAGGGTCGCGAGTACGGTTCTGTTGGTGATCTCAAGCTTCTGAAATATATTGTAGAGGTGTACTTTGACTGTTCCTGGAGAAACGTCCAGCTGGCGCGCGATCTCCTTGTTCGACATTCCTTCCGACACTAGTCGTACAATTTGACGTTCGCGCTGCGTCAAGAGCTCCAGCATTTTCTCAATTTTGCTGCCCCCGTCAGCGTCGTTGCCGGTTGGCGAGAGCTCGAACTGCTCGGGCGAGACACTGCGCTTCATCATCAGCCGCAGTGATCGCAGCATGCTGTCGGGGGAGGCATACTTCGAAATTGCGCAGCAGGTGCCGGCAGCGATCGCTGCGGTTAGACCGCGGTCGGATTCGGACTCGGTAAAGAACACCAGGCGCGTGGCAAGGTTCTCAGCTTTCGCAATCGCGAGGATCTCGGTTGCCGTCAGATCTGGCAGGGTGTCAGCAAGAAGCGCGATGTCGGGCGCCAAGTTCCGGATTGCCTCGAGACAGCTCGTCCCGTCGCTGGACGATGCGACGACGTCGAAGTCATGCTGTGCCCCGAGCACCGATCTCAGCCCCTGTAGCACGATCGGTTGTCGATCTCCGATCACGAGCCGGATGCGCGCGGATATCCCCTGCTTGGCAGTCACGTCTAACATGGACTCTGCCTCGGCCCGGCATCTATGAGTTTCGGCATATGGCCGGGGCCGGGTGAGGGTATTAAAATACAATTAACTGCTCGGAGAAAGAGGCTTAGCGGGGTTAACCCTACCTAAAGTCGCAAGCTTTGACGGCGTTTAGGTGAGAAAAAAGAAAAAATATGTCATTTGACCCGATGGCCGTTGCGATTGACTGGCTCGATGCCTATCGCGCGGGCGATCTCGAGGCGATCCTGGACATGTATGCCGAAGATGCCGTGGTTCATTGCGGCTGTGGCGGCGCCAAAACCATTACCGGCCGCGAGGCACTTCGTGCCTATTGGGTCGAGCGCCTCCGAGACTATCCGGCAGGCAAGTTGGACGATCTCAATCTCTCCCAGGACAGCATCATTATCTCGTACAGCACCAGTACTGGTGTCATGACTGCGCATTTTGCGTTTGACGCCGCCGGGAGGATCAAGGAGCTGAGCTGCGGTCCCTCACACTAGAGCTGCGGGTCCGGCGCCAATCTGCTTGGCGGACGTCCTTGGCGCAAATCCGAGAGTCTCAAATGGGTCATTCTCGACGGTTTGGTGCGAAGCTCGGCCGCACCCGGTCTACCCCTCATCGCTGACGGTTAGGCAGCGGGCGGTGTTGGCCGCGATGGGCAATAAGCGGACGAGAAAACTTGATTCACTAGCAGCCGTTGAAGAGCTTAGGGGGAAGCCCACCATCCGTCGGGAAATGGCGCAAGCAACATCCAATCGATTTGGTTGTCGTTGTGAGGGGGCCTGAGACCTCCTGCACCTCTGCTTGGTGGCGAGTAGCGACGGAGACGGACCGACGAGGCGCCGAGATCACAACCTCGGAGGGAGCGCGAAGCATGGCGTCTGGAGCGCAATGCAGGCGCACCGCGGGCGGCGCGCTCTGCATCTGCGACTAGACTTCGAAGATCTTCCAGTTCTGAGAGCTGAGAGGCGAGTTCACCAAGTCGTTGCAAATAAAGGATTGCGCGAGAGCTTCGCATAAATGTCCTCCACAGTACAAAAAAGCACTACAGGACGGCTTCAAACCAATCGGGATAAAGTGGTAATCTACCATGGTGAAAAATCGGCTTTCAATACGTCAGGCTCATTGCCTCATATGAGGGCCGAAAGGCCGCTTAGGATCACCCACTCCCCTTGGCACGTCCACGAACGGTATTCTGCTTAGCCTTTGGACTCGTCGCGCAAATGGCATGAAACCGAAATCCGCCCTTGCGAAACACTTTTCCGAGAGCCGTGAAGCAAGCCTGAATCACTAGCGATGAAAAATCACCAACGCAGTTGGAGCTGACTCGATCACGCACCCAGCATCTAAGAGGATGCTGGACCGGGCCCGATCGATGGTACCGGCGAATGTTCAACGTTTCGTCCTGCGGTCAAGTAAGTGCTGGGAGAGGTCGATGGCACACGTTGGCAAGCACGCGATCGTGGTGGGCGCGGGAATGGGTGGTCTGTTGGCCGCTCGCGCTTTGGCGGATCATTTCGACGAAGTGACCGTACTTGAGCGTGATGCGCTTCCGGATTTGCCTGATCCTCGCAAAGGCGTTCCGCAAGGACGGCATACGCACGGATTGCTTGCTCGTGGGCGCGAGATAATTGAGCAGTCGTTTCCCGGCTTTACCGAGGGAATGATTGCTCAGGGAGCAGTACCTGCGGACCTCGTCAACGATGGGCTTTGGTTCAACTACGGCGTCTATCTTCACAACACCCCCAGCAAGATGGTCGGGCTCGGGGTGAGCCGACCGACGCTGGAAGGCTTCGTGAGACGGCGGCTCGTTCAACTATCCAATATTCGGGTGTGGGAGCGACGTGACGTTGTGGAGCCGGTGTTTGATCGACTATCGGGCCGCGTCACTGGCGTTCGCGTCCAATCAAAAAATGGTTCGCATGACCGGGAAACAATAGACGCCGATCTCGTGGTTGATACCAGCGGTCGCGGATCATCGAGCCCCGCATGGCTGAGTGCGTTTGGTTTCGCAAAGCCGCCAGAGGAGCAGATCACTGTCAATCTTGGCTATGTGACCCGCTTCTATCGTCTCAAACCCGAACATATGACGAATTGTTTGCATGGCAGGAAGTTCGTCATCATGGCAGCGTGTTCGCCTGATTTTCGCTTCGGTGCTCTTTTGCCACAGGAGGGCGAACGTTGGACTGTGACATTAGGCGGTTACAGGGACGATCAAGTGCCAGAGGATGATGCTGGTTTCCTTGAGTTTGCGCGCAGCTTGCAACAGCCGGAAATATTCAACGTGATCCAGAATGCAGAACCACTTACTCCGCTTACGTCATACAAGTTTGTTTCGAACTTGCGACGCCATTACGAGAAGCTGCGCCGCTTTCCGGAAGGCTATCTGGTGTATGGCGACGCCTTGTGCAGCTTCGATCCAGCCTATGGTCAAGGAATGACGGTAGCCTGTCTGGAATCGCTGGCCTTGCGCGAGTGTTTGGCAAACGGAACGCAAGGAATTGCTCGCCGCTTCTTCCAGATGGCTAGTCGGTTCATTGAAGCTCCCTGGCAAATCGTCGTGGGCAGTGATTTGCAAAACCCGCGCGTCGAGGGCAAGCGGACGGCGCAGGTGCGCTTTGTCAACTGGTACATAGCGAAGTTTTACCGAGCGGCGCAACGTGATGCCGCGCTGGCGACCAAGTTCTTGGAAGTGGCCAACCTTATGCAACAGCCAACGGCGTTGCTAAGCCCAGCCAATGCGCTGAAAGTGTGGAATGGGGGACATACAGCACAGCGACCCTGGTCGGGGGCGCCAAGCCGCTTAGCACGGTAGCGACCGGCCCCCCAATCAAACACCTTATTCAGTCGCGTCCGGCACGGCTGATCAGCCCGACGGTCGACTCCGGGGTGACGAGGCCGTTCAAGCTCGCGGAGTGCAGCAGCGAGCCTGAAGTCTCGGTGCCGATCGAAGCCGCGCACAGACCGGCCGCCACCGCGACCGCCGAGCTCGATCCCCCCGGAGACACCACCGGAATGCCGTGATCGTCCATCAGCGCGCGGCGCATAGGGGTTCTTCACCTGACCGCCCAGGGACGAATAGCCGGCGGGCATGTCGATCGCGAGCATGTCGGCGAACTCCATCAGGATTGAGCGCGCGTACCGCGTTGAGCTTGGGCTCGTCGCGGTCGTAGGCCTCAATGCACGCGAGATAGGCTTTGACCAGCGCCGTGGCCGTGACATGCCCAGTGGCCAGAGCATGAGCGGTATCGCATCGACGCCTGATCGAGCCTTGGGGAGATCGGCGCCTCGGCGCTGACGGCCACCGCGACAGTGCCGGCATCGCGGCGGGATGGCTTCTGCACGGCTGCCTCGCCTGACGGCGCGTCGCTCACCATGAGACCCGACGATGCCATCATGCCAGTGTTTTGCCCGACGGGTCAACGTCAGGGCGCATCGCGTCGACCATCAATCACGCAACGCGCAAGCCATTGAAATGACTACACCCGGCTACTGTGCATGGGGTTGTTTTTCAGATTTTTGTTTGGAGCTGCCCTCTCCAACGAGCGGAGAGGGCACAGCAACGGACGCCGCCCTACTCCCAATACCACGTCGAGAAATCGTTCTCGAATTGCGGGACGTCCTTCCAGACGCCCTTCAGCTTCTTGCTGGTGATGGTGATGAGCTGCGGCTGGTACAGATAGGCGGAGACGGCGTCGGTCGCGAGCATGCGTTGGGCGTCGCCGAGCAGCTTTGCGCGGGCAGCCTCGTCCGGCGTCGAGACGATCTGCTTGTAGAGCGCGTTGAACTTGTCGTTGTTGTAACCGAGATAGTAGTCCGGCTCGGTGATCTTGACGAGGTCGAATGGCTCGACATGGCTGACGATGGTGAGGTCGAAATTATGCGGACCGTTCGGCGCGAACACCTGCGACAGCCACTGCGCCCATTCGACGTTCTCGATTTTGGCGACGATGCCGACCTTGGCGAGCTGGGCGGCAGCGATCTCGCCGCCCTGCCTCGCATAGGACGGCGGCGGCAGCTTCAGCGACAATTCGAGCGGCGTGGTGACGCCGGCTTCAGTGAGCAGCTTCTTGGCCTTCTCGGGGTCGTACGGATTGATGCCTGTCGTGTCGACGTAGCCGAGCGCGCCCGGCACGTAGAAGCTGCCGATCGGCGTCCCGAAGCCGTCGACGGCGCCGTCGATCATCGCCTTGCGGTCGATCGCGGCAAGGATGGCGCGGCGGACGCGGACGTCGTCCAGCGGCTTCTTGCGGTGGTTGATGGCGAGGATGGTCTTGGCCCTGGAGCCGCCGACCAGCACTGTGAAGCGCGGATCGGCCTTGAACTGTGCCAAGGCGCGCGCCGCGGCGACGCGCGGGAAGGCGTCCACGTCACCCGACAGCAGCGCCGCCACCTGCGCCGCCGGATCGGAGATGAAGCGGATCGTCACCTTGGACAACTTGACCGCGGCGGCGTTGCGGTAGTCGGCCCATTTGGTCAGAGTGATCGAAGAACCCTTCGCCCAGGCGCCAAGCTGATAAGGCCCGGTGCCAACCGGCTGCGTCACAATGGTGGCTGCGCTCTTCGGCTCGACGATCGAGCCGCTCGCCTGCCCCAGCAGGAACGGCAGATTCGGCTCGGAATATTTCACCGTGATCACGATCGTGTCGGCATCCGGTGCGTCGACCTTCTCGAAAGCCTGGAACAGGCTTTTGTCCTTGTTCGTGCTGTTCGGCGCGGCGTTGCGCTCGAACGAGAATTTCACGGCCGCAGAATCGAAGGGTTCGCCGTTCTGGAATTTGACGCCCTTGCGCAGCTTGAACGTATAGGTCTTCAAATCCGGCGAAGCGGTCCAGCTCTCGGCGAGCAGCGGCGAGACCGAGCCGTCCTCGTTGATCTTGGTCAGGGTCTCATAGATGTTGTAGAGCGTGACCTCGGCAATCGCGGCGGCGGCGGCATTGGTGGGATCGAGGCCCGGCGGCTCCAGCGCCATCGCCATGACGACGCTGTCCTTCTTGCTCTGCGCCAGCGCCGGCAAAGGCGCCATGACGAGCGCAGCAGCAAATGCGACGATCGATAGTTTCCTGAACATGCGCAACTCCCCAGCCTGTTCCGTTCTCAAGCCTACGCTAATCCTGCTCCGGACATTAACCTTCCACGGCCGCCTGCGGCAACGCCATCACGGTCTCGGCCTTGTGGCAGGCGGCAAGGTGCCCCTCGCCCATCTTGCGTAACGCAGGCGGAACCTCGCGGCAATGCTGGTCGGCAAGGGTGCAGCGCGATGCATAGGGGCATCCGGCCGCTGCCGCCGATTGCGAGGCGATCGCCTGGGCCCCGCGCCGGCGCCGGCTACCCCCGGCACGCGCCCGCGGCACCGCATCCAAGAGCGCCCGCGTATAGGGATGGGCGCAGCACTCGAACAGATCTTCGGGGCGCCCCTGCTCGACGATGCGGCCGAGATACATCACCGCGACTTCGTCGCAGAGATAGTCGACGACGGCGAGATCGTGGCTGATCAGGATGTAGCTGAGGCCGAACTGCTCCTGGAGGTCCTGCATCAGGTTGAGCACCTGGGCCTGCACGGAGACGTCGAGCGCGGAGACCGGCTCGTCGGCGACGATCAGCTTCGGCTGCGTGATCAGCGCACGCGCAATGGCGATGCGCTGGCGCTGGCCGCCCGAGAATTCGTGCGGATATTTGTCAATGTCGGCGTCACGCAAGCCGACCTGGCGCAGCACAGCCGCGACACGGTCGCGGAAGGTGGTGCGGTCGGCGCCTTCCAGCACGGTCAGCGGCTCGGAAACGATCCGCGCGATGGTCTGACGCGGATCAAGCGAGCCGTAAGGGTCCTGGAACACCATCTGGAAATCACGGCGGGCGCGGCGCAGTTCGTCAGCCGGGATACGATTGAGATCACGGCCGAGCAGCGCGACCTGGCCCGACGTCGGCCGCTCCAGCGCCATCACAAGGCGCGCGAAGGTGGACTTGCCGGAGCCGGATTCGCCGACGATGCCGAGGCTCTTGCCGGCCTGGACCTGCACGCTGACGCCGTTGAGCGCGCGCACCTGCCCTGGCGGGCGAAACAGGCTTTCCCGCGGCAGCGTGTAGCGCTGCTCGAGATCCCTGACATCGAGAAGCGGCGCGGTGCTCATGCGGTCAGCGCTCCGACAGGCTCAGCCATCGAGACGTCCGTCCGGATGCAGCGCACCAGATGGCCGGGGCCGACATCCACCATCGGCGGCAGTGCGGCGCGACATTGGTCAATCACGAGCGGACAGCGATCGGAAAAGGTGCAGCCGGACGGCAGATCGGCGAGCTCCGGCACCGTGCCCGAGATCGTCTTCAGCCGCGTGCCCTTGCGCGCGCCGAGCTTCGGCCGAGCGCGGAACAGGCCCTGCGTGTAGGGATGTCCCATGCGGCGGAACACCTCGTCGGTCGGCCCGCTCTCGACGACGATGCCGCCATACATCACCATCATGCGCTGCACGTTCTCGGCGATGACGCCGAGATCGTGCGAGATGAGGATCATCGACATGCCGCGCTCCTCGACAAGATCGGCGACGAGGTCGAGGATCTGGCCCTGGATGGTGACGTCGAGCGCCGTAGTCGGCTCATCCGCGATTAGGAGGTCCGGTTCGCAGGCCAGCGCCATCGCGATGGTGATGCGCTGGCGCTGGCCGCCCGAGAACTGGTGCGGATAGGCGTCGACGCGCCGCGCGGGGTCGGGCAGCCCGACGCGGTCGAGCAAGGCGATGGTCTCGCGCCGCGCCTGCGCCGCCGAGTATTTCTTATGCCGCCGCAGCGGCTCGGCGACCTGGTTGCCGATCGTGTGCATTGGATTGAGCGCGGTCATCGGCTCCTGGAAGATCATGCTGATGCGGTTGCCGCGCAGGCGGCAATAATCGGCATCCGAGAGTCCGACGAGCTCGTCGCCGTCCAGCTTGATGCTGCCGGTGACGGCCGCGCTGTCCGGCAGCAGCCCCATCAACGACAATGCCGTGACCGACTTGCCGCAGCCGGACTCGCCGACGAGCCCGAGGGTCTCACCACGCTCGAGAGCGAAGCTGACGCCGCGCACAGCCCGTGCCGGCCCGCGGCTGGTGTTGAGGCGGACGCCGAGATTTTCGACTTCGATCAGCGGCACGTTGGAGCGCTCGCCCATCGTCATCGCTCCCGCGCCAGTCGGGGATCGAGCAGGTCGCGCAATCCGTCACCGAGGAGATTGAGACCGAGCACAGCGATGGCGATTGCAGCGCCCGGATAGACCGCGAGCATCGGCGACTGGAACAGCAGCGTCTGTGCATCGTTCAACATCCGCCCCCAGGACGGCTGCGGCGGCTGCGTGCCGAGACCGAGATAGGACAGCGCGGCCTCGGCGAGAATGGCCAGCGCGAACTGGATCGTGACCTGCACGATCAGGATCGTCAGGATGTTCGGCAGCACGTGCTCGATGGTGATGCGGAAGCGCCCCTTGCCCGCCGCGCGCGCGGCCAGCACGAATTCGCGCGCCCAGATCGCATTGGCGGAGCCGCGCGTCAGCCGTGTCAGCGTCGGGATCTGGAAGATGCCGATCGCAACGATCGAGGTCACCATACCGGGGCCGACGACCGCGGCGAGCATGATCGCGGACAGCACGGCGGGAAAGGCGAAGGTGAAGTCGGAAAAGCGCATGATGATCTCTTCGATCCAGCCCCGCTGGGCCGAGCCGATCAGGCCCAGCGTGACGCCGAAGGTGAGACCGATGCTGACGGCGATGACGCCGACCATGATGGTGGAGCGGGCCCCCGCCAGCAGCAGCGAGACGATGTCGCGGCCGAAGGAATCGGTGCCGAGCCAGTGCGCCGCCGAGGGCGGCTTGAGCTTTGCGGCGATATCGATCTCGTAAGGGGACCAGGGTGTCCAGACCAGGGAAAGCAGCGCAGAACCGATCACGGCAAGCACCAAGACGCCACCGAGCACGAAGCTGCGATGCCGCAGCGCCCTCCGCCAAAAGCCCGTCGCGGGGCGCGCCGGCGGGGCGGCCGTCGGCAATCCAACTGCGGTGGCGAGCGGATCACTCACAGGTCGTGGACCTTGATGCGGGGATCGATGAAGGCGTAGAGCACATCGACCACGAAGTTGACGATGACGACCATGGCCGCGAGCAGCATCACGCAGTTGCGCACCACGATGAGGTCGCGGTTGGCGATCGACTGGAAGATCAGCCGGCCGAGGCCCGGCAGGTAGAACACGTTCTCGATCACGATGGTGCCGGCGAGCAGATTGGCGAATTGCAGGCCCATCACCGTCATCACGGGGATCATGGCGTTGCGCAGCACGTGGCTCCACAGCACCTCGCGCTTGCCGAGTCCCTTCGCGCGGGCGGTGCGCACGAAGTCCTCGCGCAGCACTTCGAGGACGGCCGATCGCGTGACGCGCGCGAGGATCGCGGCCTGCACCACGGCAAGCGAGACCGCCGGCAGCAGCAGTGACTTGATTCCCGGCCACATGCCGTCCTCCCAGCCGGCAAAGCCGCCCGCCGAGAGCCACTGCAGCCGCACCGCGAACAAGAGCACCAGCAGGATCGCGAACCAGAAGTTTGGCAGCGCGATGCCGACCTGGCTCAGCGACATCACGCCGATATCGCCGAGTTTGTTGTGGTTGGCCGCGGTGTAGATGCCGGCGGAGAGCGCCAGCGTCACGGTGATCGCCATCGCCAGGATCGCGAGCGGAATGGTCAGCACCAGCCGTTCGGCGATCAGGCTGGCGACTGGGGTGCCGTAGACATAGGAGTTCCCGAGATCGCCGACGACGAGGCCCTTGATCCATTGCAGGTAGCGAACGGCCAACGGCTGATCGAGCCCGAGCTTGACGGTGAGCGCGCGAACCGCGTCGGGCGAGGCGTCGGCGCCCATCAGCATCTGCGCGGCATTGCCGGGAAGCGCGTCGAGCACCAGGAAGATGATCAGCGACGCGCCGACCAGCGTCGCCAGCAAGGTCAACAGACGTCGGAGGACAAAGACGCTCATGCGTGCTCGGCTGCAGGGCTCACTCGCGGCACGATCAACATGTCTGGGCGCCGGACGCAAGCTCTTTGCGAGCGCACCGATGCTCTATCACCGTCACCCTGAGGTGCTCGTCCTGCAACGCAGAACGAGCCTCGAAGGGCGACGGCCCGGCTGCATCTCGGCCGTTCATCCTTCGAGGCTCCCGATGGGGCGCTCCGCGCCCCATCACTCGCACTCAGGATGACGGAAGCCACAGCGAACTGGCACATCCCTGAAGATGCAGTCTCCACGAGCTGCCCCTAGCTGGGCCAGCGGGACAGAAGGCCGCTCGAGGCCTCGAACAATGCGCTCACGCGCAGCAATTCTGCGTCCGCCCGGAAGCGGCCGACCAGTTGGAGGCCGATCGGCAGGCCGTCGCGGGCAAAGCCGCAGGGAAGGCTGATGGCGGGATGGCCGGTCATGTTGAACGGCATGGTCCAGGGGAACCAGTGCGGCCGGACGCTGTCGTAGTGCCGACCATCGATCTCGATGCTGCCGAAGAGGTCCTGCTTGATCGGCAGCGCGGTGCGGGTGAGCGTCGGCATCGCCAGGAGGTGTCCGCGCGCAAGCAGCGATTGCACGCGGCGGAACAACGCGGTGCGCGCGAACATCGCCTCCTGATAGTCGACGCCGCTGACCTCGCTGGCGAGCGCGAGCTGCTTGAGGAAGGCCTCGCTCAGTTCGTTCTTGTGCTCGGCCGCGAGCTTTGCAAAGCGCGTGCGCCAGACGGTGTGGTTGATGGCGCGCCAGATCGGCTCGATATCGAAATCATCGCCGGAGAACTCCTCGAGCTCGGCACCTAACCCCGCCAGTCGATCAAGGCTCGCCTTGAAGCTGGCGGCGACCTCAGTGGACACCGGACGGCCCGGCGGCGTCAGGCAGTACAGGATCCTCAAGCCGCGCAGGTCGCCGCGCGAGGCCGCGGTGCCGATGAAGTCAGGCACGGGGACGCCAATCGACCAGGGATCGCAGGCATCCTCGCCCGCCATCGCCTGCATCATCAGCGCGGTATCGGCCACGGTGCGGGTGGTCGGCGTGACGTAGGTCTGATTGCCGAACACCTCCAGCGCCTGGCTGTGCGGGATCACGCCGTTGCTCTGCTTCAGCCCGACCACGCCGTTGCAGGCCGCCGGAATTCGCGTCGAGCCGCCGCCGTCGGTCGCAATCGCCAGCGGCGCGATGCCGCTTGCCACCGCCACCGCCGCGCCGCCGCTGGATCCGCCGGACGAGCGGCAGGCGTCCCAGGCATTGCGGGTGCGGCCGAACAAAGGTGAATCGGTGAGGCACTTGCTGCCGAACTCCGGCGTCGTGGTCTTGCCGATCAGGATCGCGCCCTCGCTGCGCAGCCGCGCAACGGCGACTGCATCCTCGGTCGGCACGTTGTCCTTGAAGGGAACGGCGCCGAAGGTGGTCTTCACGCCCTTCGTGTTGACGATGTCCTTGACGGTGACGGGGATGCCATGCAGCAGGCCGAGTTCCTCGCCCGCCATTACCTTGCGCTCGGCTTCGCGCGCCGCTGCGATCGCCTCATCACCGCACAGGGTGATGAAGCAGTTCAATTCGGGCTGGAGCGCCTCGGCGCGGGCAAGCACGGCGCGGGTGAGCTCGACTGGCGACAGCTTCCTCGCGACGATCAGGCTACGCAGCTCAGTTGCGGAGCGGAGACAGAGGTCGTTGCTCATGGTGGCAGGCTCGCATCAGGGTGTACAGACCTTGCCAGCGCGCAGCCCATCTGTCCATTTCGATCGGTGCATGGCCGTCGTCGATCGCGGCATCGCGAAGCCTTGCGCCGACTACCACCTCCAGCTGACCTCGTGGCTCCAGGGTGGATCGGCGCCCGGACGGGTGCAAGTGAGGCCGGCGCAATTGGCCGCGAAGGACAGCGCGCGGCGAAGCTCGTCGGCACCGACGTCCTTCAAGGCTTGCCGGGCAATGCGCCCCTGCTTGTGCAGAGCGAACAACAATGCCGCCTGAAAGCTGTCGCCCGCGCCGATGGTGTCGGCGACCTCGACTTTGGGGGCGACGACTTCGATCTGCCCCGCCCCTGCATGCCAAGCGACGGCGCCATGGTTGCCCCTGGTGACGACGACGAGGCTCGTGCCCTGCGCGAGCAGCGCGCTCGCGCGCTGCTGATAGGGCTCGTCGCCAAAGAGATAGGCGAAATCGACGTCCGACATCTTGATGAGATCAGCATGCCCAGCGAACTCCGCCATGCGGGCGAGATAGGCCGGCTTGTCCTTGACGAGATTCGGTCGGCAGTTCGGATCGAAGGAGATGGTCGAGAACGCGCGCGCATCCGCGATCAGAGCTGTGGTCTCCGCCGCGCCCCGGTCGTTGACCAGCGTGGTCGAGCCGACATGGAGAGCTTCAACCGTGTCGAGCGGAATTGTCCCGCGTCGGTACGTCCAGTTCCGCGTCGCCGTCTCGGCATCGTAGAACGCGTAGTGCGACTCGCCCGCGACGATGCGGACGAAGGCGAGCGTGGTCTGGTGATCGCTGCGGGTGGCAAGACCGAGGTCGACGCTGGAGGCGGTTGCATGATCGGCGATCATCCGCCCGAACAGGTCGGTCGAAACGCCGCCGACGAAGCCGGTCGGCGCGCCGAGCCGCGCCATACCGATCGCGACGTTGAGACAGGAGCCGCCGACGGCGGGCATAACGGCCTCGCGACCTTCCGCATTTCGCGTCGGCACGAAATCGATCAGCGCATCGCCGCAGGCAATCAGCATGTCTTTCAACCTCTCGCGACGCTGCGCATCGCCGCGCGGCTCCCCTGGTCGACCTCTCGCAGCAGCTTGTAGACCTCGCGCTTGCGGGCATGAAACGCCGCCATCTCGGGCGCGGTCGGCTCGCTCTTGCGTCCCAGCGCCGACATTTTGGCCATGGTCTGGCCGATGTTGGCATAGGCACCGCCGGCGACGGCGCCGAGCATGGCGGCGCCGAGCAGCACCGGCTCCTTCGTCTGCGGCAGCGCGACGGTAAGGCCGGTCGTGTCGGCCATGATCTGCCGCACCAGCGGACTTCGGCTGGCGCCGCCGCCCATGATCATGATGTTCGAGCGCACGCCATGAGCGGCAAAAGCCTCGATCACCTCGGCGAGCCCATAGGCAAGACCGCAGAGGCCGGCGACGAACAACCGCTCCATCGAACCGATGTCGGTGTCGAGATCGAGGCCGGCGATCACCGCGCGCGTGTCCGGGTCGGCATAGGGCGAGCGGTTACCGATGAATTCCGGCAGGACGTGGACGTCGCGCGCCAGCAGCGCAGCGCGACTGGCATCGCCTGCGCGCGCGATGATGCGGCGCTCGAGGAAGTCGATGAGATCGAGGCCCTCGCTGCGCGCGATCGTGCTCACCTCGCTGAAACCGGGGTGCGACTTGAGGAGATGGTCGATCGCCGCGCCCGCCGCCGACTGGCCACCCTCGTTGAGCCAGAGGTCCGGGACCATGCCGGAATAATAAGGCCCCCACACGCCTTGCACGAAGCATGGCTCCTTCGTCGTCGCCATGATGCACGCCGACGTTCCCATGATGTAGGCGAGACGGTCGCAGACGTCGGTCACCTCGCCCGCCCCATCGCGTCCGCCGATCGCCCCGACGCCGCCGGCGTGGGCGTCGATCAGTGAGGCGCCGACCGGCGTGCCCGGTGACAGGCCGAGTTCAGTCGCGGCAGTTCGGGTCAGCCCTGCCCCAAGCCGCGTGCCGGGGGCGACGATCTCGACGCCGATGCGCGCATAATTCTCGGCGACAAAGTCGGACAGACCAATGCGCTTGAAGAATGGCGCGCTCCAGCCGCCGCCCTCGTGGGCGAGGTAGTTCCACTTGCAGGTGACCGTGCAGGTCGAACGCTGCAGCGAGCCGGTCGCGCGCCAGGTCAGGTAGTCCGCGAGATCGAAGAAATGGCCCGCCGCGTCAAAACTCGTGCGCAGATGCCGCTTCAGCCACAGCAGCTTCGGCATCTCCATCTCGGGTGAGATCGAGCCGCCGACATAGCGCAGCACCGCATCCTCGGTCTCGTTGATCAGCCGCGCCTCGGCGATGGCGCGATGGTCCATCCAGACGATGACGTTGCGCTGCCTGTCGCCGGATCCACTGACGGTGAGCGGCTCGCCATGCCGATCGAGGACAACCAAGGAACAGGTAGCGTCGAAGCCGATACCGCCGACGCTATCGGGCGTAATGCCAGCCTCCGCCATCGCCGCGCGTACCGATGCCGCGCAGGCCTCCCAAATGTCCTGTGACGACTGCTCGACGATATCGCCGGCCTCGTGCCAGACCCGGATCGGATGACGCGCCATCGCGAGCAGCGTGCCAGCCTCGTCAAATACCCCTGCCCGCGTGCTCGTGGTCCCTACATCGACGCCGATATACGCTCGCGGCATTGTCGCTCCCGGTCGCTTCGTCAGTCTTGACGGGAGCCTACCAGCAAGTGTAGCCGCCATCCACCAGCACGATGCTGCCGGTCATCAGGCTCGCGGCCTCCGACGAGAGGAACAGCACGACGGAAGCGATCTCCTCGACCTGCCCCATCCGCGCCATCGGAGTTCCGCCGATCCAGGCGTCGTACATCTTGGGATTGCTCTTTACGAAGGCGTTGAGCGGCGTCTCGATGTAGGTCGGGGCCACCGCATTGACGCGGATGCCGCGCGCGCCCCATTCGGCGGCGAGCGACTTGGTCAGATGGTGCACGGCAGCCTTGGAGGCGTTATAGAAGCACTGCTCCTGCGGCTTGTTGACGATGAAGCCGCTCATCGAGCCGACATTGACGATGGCGCCGCTTCCAGCCTTCAGCATGTGCTTGCCGAACTCGCGGCAGCACCAGAACGTGCCGTTGAGATTGACGTCGATGACGTTGAGCCAGTGCTCGTCGGTGACGGTCTCCGCGGGCGTCTCGCTGCGGGCGATGCCGGCATTGTTGACGAGGATGTCGACCTTGCCGTGGCGGGCGACGAGGTCGTTCGCGACTTCGGCCACACGGTTGGTATCGGTGACATCCATGACCGCGGTCTCGACGTCAAGACCCTTTGCCCTCAGGCTGGCTTTCCCGCTGTCAGCGACCTTGCCGTCACGGTCGCCGATGATGACCCGGGCGCCGGCCTCGGCCAGCGCCTCGGCGCAGCCAAGGCCGATGCCCTGCCCGCCGCCGGTAATGAACGCGGTCTTGCCGTTCAGCTTGAATTTTTCCAGGTACATGATCGTCCTTCCGTTTTCTTGCCGTTTCTTGTCAGCTCCGAAGAGCGTTGCCGTTCTCGTCGAAGCGGTGGATGCGCCCGGGGTCCGGCACCAGCGATACGCGGTCACCGGCGTGCAGACTCAATTCGCCGATGTAGCGCGCCGTCAGCATGCCGAGCGCGCCGGCATCGACGTAAAGGAAGGTGTCGCTACCGAGATGCTCGGCCACTGCGATAGTGCCCTGCCAGCCGCCAGCGCCGTCGCGCTCGATTTTGAGGTGCTCCGGCCGGACGCCGATCGTCGCTGCCCCCTTGTGCAAAGCAGGCTCGCCGGTGACGAAATTCATCTTGGGCGAGCCGATGAAGCCGGCGACGAAGAGATTGGCGGGCCGCTCGTAGAGCTCCAATGGTGAGCCATATTGTTCGATCTTGCCGCCGTTGAGCACGACGATCTTGTCGGCCATGGTCATGGCTTCGACCTGGTCGTGGGTGACGTAGATCGCGGTGGTGCCGAGTTGCTTCTGCAGCCGCGTCACCTCGATGCGCATCTGCACGCGCAGCGCCGCGTCGAGATTGGAGAGCGGTTCGTCGAACAGAAACGCCTTGGGCTCGCGCACGATGGCGCGGCCGATCGCGACCCGCTGGCGCTGGCCGCCGGATAGCTCGCGTGGCTTGCGATCGAGATAGGGCGTGAGGTTGAGCGTCGCGGCGGCGGCCTCGACCTTGCGGTTGATCTCGTCCTTGGCAAGGCCGGCCATCTTGAGGCCGAAGCCGATATTGCCGCGCACGCTCATATGCGGATAGAGCGCGTAGGACTGGAACACCATCGACAGCCCCCGTTTTGCCGGCGGCGTGTCGACGACGTTCTTGCCGTCGATCAGGATCTTGCCGCCGCTGACGTCCTCGAGCCCCGCAATCAGCCGCAGCAGTGTGGTCTTGCCGCAGCCGGAGGGACCGACGAACACAACGAAGGACCCATCGGCGATATCGAGGTCGGCCCCCTTGATGATGTGCACCGGGCCGAAGGATTTTTGTACGCCCTGAAGTGTGATCTGACCCATGATCCCCCTCTACTTCACCGCGCCGAAGGTGAGCCCGCGCACGAGCTGCTTCTGACTGAACCAACCGAGGACGAGAATAGGTGCGATCGCCAGCGTCGAGGCCGCCGACAGCTTGGCCCAGAACAATCCTTCCGGGCTCGAATAGGAGGCGATGAACGTGGTGAGTGGCGCGGCGCTCGAGGTCGACAGATTGAGCGTCCAGAACGCCTCGTTCCAGGCCAGGATCAGGTTCAGCAGCAAGGTTGAGGCGAGCCCCGGGATCGCCATCGGGGTCAACACGTAGATGAGCTCACGGCCGATGGTGGCGCCATCCATGCGTGCGGCCTCCAGAATGTCGCGCGGAATCTCCTTGAAATAGGTGAACAGCATCCAGATGACGATCGGCAGGTTTCCGAGGCACAGGATAAAGACGAGGCCGATGCGAGAATCGAGAAGGCCGAAGGACTTGTAGATCAGGTAGATCGGCACCAGCACGCCGACCGGCGGCATCATCTTGGTCGAGAGCATCCAGAGCAGGACGTCCTTGGTACGTTTGGTCGGCGAGAACGCCATCGACCACGCCGCGGGAATGGCGATCAACAGTGCAATCAGCGTCGAGCCGCCGGCGATGATGATCGAGTTCATCGCGTGGTGCAGATAGTCGCTGCGCTCCTGCACGGTAGCGTAGTTTTCCATGGTCCAGTGGAAGAACAGGAACGATGGCGGTACCGCGAATGCCTCGAGTTCGGTCTTGAAGCTCGCCAGCCCCATCCACAGAATCGGGAAGAAGATCAGGAAGCCGAACAGCCAGGCCGCCGCCGTCGATATCGCCACCCGCCGCGTCGTCGCCATCCGCGCCATGTCAGGCCTCCAAATTGCGGCCGACGATACGGACCAGGAAGAAGGCGACGACATTGGCGATCACCACCGCGACGAGGCCGCCCGCGGAGGCGCTGCCGACGTCGAACTGGATCAACGCCTGCGAATAGATCAGGAACGCGATGTTGGTGGTTTGCAAGCCCGGCCCGCCGCCGGTGGTGACGAAGATCTCGGCGAATACGGTGAGCAGGAAGATGGTCTCGATCAGGATCACCACCGTGATGGGCCGCGCGAGGTGCGGCAGCGTGATGTAGATGAAGGTCGAGACCGCGCTGGCGCCGTCCATCTCGGCGGCTTCCTTCTGTTCCTCGTCGAGCGATTGCAGCGCCGTCAGCAGGATGAGCGTCGCGAACGGCAGCCATTGCCACGTCACGATCAGGATGACGGCAAGCAGCGGTACATCGTTGAACCAATCGATCGGCGTAAGGCCGAACAGCGAAGTGAGCCAGGCGAACAATCCCGACACCGGATGCATCAACAGGTTCTTCCAGACCAGCGCGCTCACCGTCGGCATCACGAAGAACGGGGCGATCACCATCAGCCGCACGAAATTGCGCCCGATCACGGGCTGGTCCATCAGCAGCGCCAGGGGAATGCCGAGCAGGATGGTCAGCGCCAGCACGGAGCCAACGAGCACCAGCGTATTCTGGAGCGAGGCCAGGAAAGCGGGATCGGTGAGGAAGTAGCGGAAGTTTTCCAGGCCGACGAACGATTCCGAGCCGGGGTCGAGCAGGCTATAATGCAGTGTCGAGAAGTAGATCGTCAGGGCGAGCGGGACGATCATCCAGATGAAGAGCAGCCCGACCGCAGGTGTCAGCAGCGAGCGCGCAAGAAACTGCGTCTGCCGGGTTGCCATCCTGACTTCTCCTCTTGGGGAAGAAGGCGGCCATCCATCCGGGGACGGACGAATGGCCGCGAGTCTGAGCTCAGGAGGAAGAGCTCGGGTTCATTTGATGTAGCCGGCGCGCTTCATCTCGCGCTCGGTTGCGGATTGGGCGGCCGAGAGCGCCGCGTCGACGGTGGTGGAGCCCGCAAGCGCCGCGGAGAATTGCTGGCCCACCTGGGTGCCGATGCCCTGGAATTCTGGGATCGCGGCGTATTGCACACCCACGTAGGGAACGGGCTTCACCGTCGGCTTGTTGGGATCAGCGGCGTCGATCGAGGCCAGCGTCAGCTTGGCGAACGGCGCGACCTTCAGATAGTCGGGGTTCTGGTAGAGCGAGGTGCGCGTGCCCGGCGGCACGTTGGCCCACCCCTCCTTCGATGCCACAAGCTTGGTGTAGTCCTTGCTGGTTGCCCAGGCGATGAACTTCTCGGCGGCTTCCGTCTTCTTGGAGCCGGCGGGGATTGCGAGATTCCAGGCCCACAGCCAGTTGGCGTTCTTGCCAAGCCCGGTGTTGGGCGCGAGCGCGAAACCGACCTTGTCGGCGACCATGGAGTCCTTCGGGTTGGTGACGAAGGACGCCGCGACCGTGGCGTCGATCCACATCGCGCATTTGCCGGCGTTGAACAGTGCCAGATTCTCGTTGAAACCGTTGGAACTCGCGCCGGGCGGGCCGGCTTCCTTCATGAGATTGACGTAAGTCGTCAGCGTCGCCTTCCATTCCGGCGTGTTGAACTGCGGCTCCCACTTCTCGTCGAACCAGCGCGCGCCGTAGGAATTGGCCATCGCCGACAGGAACGCCATGTTCTCACCCCAGCCGGCCTTGCCGCGCAGGCAGATCCCGTAGACGCCGGCGCTCTTGTCCGTGAGCTTCTTGGCGGCGTCGACGACGAAATCCCAGGTCGGCTTTTCCGGCATCTTCAGGCCGGCCTTCTCGAACAGATCGGTGCGGTACATCACCATCGAGCTCTCGCCGTAGAACGGCGCGGCGTAGAGCTTGCCGTCGAAGGAGACCGCATCCTTGATCTTGGGCAGGAGGTCGGCGACGTCGTAATCGGCGCCGAGATTGGCCAGCGGCACCAGCCAGCCCTTCTTGGCCCAGATCGGCACCTCGTAGGTACCGATGGTGAGGACGTCGAACTGGCCGCCCTTGGTGGCGATGTCGGTGGTGACGCGCTGGCGCAGCACGTTCTCCTCCAGCGTCACCCATTTTACGGTGATATCAGGATTCTTCTTGGTGAATTCCCCCGTCAGCCCCTGCATGCGGATCATGTCACCATTGTTGACGGTGGCGATGGTCAGGGTCGTTTCGGCCATCGCGGGGACGGCCAGCAGCAGGCAAGACGCGCCGCAGACGGCGCCCAGGACGTGTTTCACGGTGACCTCCCTAAGAGTCGCGTTTTGAGCATATGCCCACGCGTTGAGCGTATGTTCAGCCCAAGGAAGACAGTTGTCAAGCAGGCGCGCGAGTGTTCAAGCAACTTATGAGTGCTGCGGTGCGGGAGGGACGGGGTGTCGCTTCACTCATAACCGTCATACCCCGCGAAGGCGGGGCATCGAGTACTCCGAGTCGTTTATTGGTTTGCCTCAAGTGGGGCCGCGGCGTAATAGATCGTCCGCCTTCGCGGACGATGACAGCGGTGTGGGTAGAGGGACTTCCCGCCTCGTATGCACGCCGGAGGCGTAAACGCCCTATCGCTCCAAGATCGCCCTTGCTGTCGCCTCGTCCGTGATCAGCCCATTGATCAACCGCCCGTTCAGTGCCGCAGCGATCGCCGCCACTTTGGCGGCGCCAACCGCGGCGCCGATCGTCGTGGTCTTCGCCGGCACTTCCGGCGGAATGCTGGTGAGGCGCTTGTTGGTGCCGGCCTTGAGCAGGCGGCCCTTGGCATCATATGCCCAGCCCGTGATCTCGCCGATGGCCCCCAGACGCATCATCTCGAACAATTCGTCCCGGGTGACGAAACCGTCGATATGCACCTGCGCCTTCTGGTCCATCTGACCGATGCCGACGAGGCGCAAATCCGCCTTGGCCGCGACTGCCTTCACCTTCGCGATCGGCTCGATGCGCACCATCCTATTGCGCTCGTCCTCCGACGACATCAGGAACGGCAGCGGCATCGGATAGTGCCGCGCCCCGGTGCGGTCGGCGAGCCGGCCGACGGTATCGTAGAAGCTGGCCGAGCCGTCGGCGGAGATATTGCCCACCAGCGAGACGATCTGGTGATTGGGCCGGTCGATCGGCGTGACGCGCTCGACCGCGGCGCGCACGGCCCGGCCGGTGCCGAGCGCGACGATGACCGGCGTCTCCGAGCGCAGCGTCGCATCGAGCAGATTGGCGCAGCGCTCGGCGATGCCTGCATTGGCCTGCGGCGCGACAAAATCTGCCGGCACCACCTCACAATGAACGAGCTTGAACCGCTCCTTCAGACGCGCCGCCAGCTCCATGCAGGCGGCGATGGGATGTTCGAGCCGGAAGGTGATGAGACGTTCGGCAAGGCACAGCGAGACCAGCCGCTGCGCCGAAGCGCGCGAGACCTGGAGCATCTTTGCGATCTCGTCTTGAGTGTGGCCGGCAATGAAGTAAAGCCAGCCGGCGCGCGCAGCGTCGTCGAGTTTCGACTTGTCGTTCTCGGCCGCCATGCGGGGCTCACACCTTCCAGAAATCGCTCATGCGCGCGAAGACCCGATCGGCCCCGGCGGCGGACAATATAGCGTGGCCGTCGCCGGTGCGATAATGGCCGCCGCCGACAAATCCCCAGACGGTCATTCCGGCCGCCTTGCCCGCCTGCACACCGCTGACGCTGTCCTCGATCACCAGCGTGCGTGAGGGCGGCGAGCGCATGTTCTCGGCCGCATGGAGGAAGAGATCGGGCGCCGGCTTACCGTGCCTGACCATCTGCGCGGTGTAGAGCCGATCGCCGAAATGTGCCCGAAGACCGGTGACGTCGAGCGAGAGCGATACGCGGTCGATGTCGCTGGACGAGGCCACGCAGAACGGCACGGTCAGCTCCGAGATCACCGCCTCCACCCCGGGGATCGGCTCGAGCGAGGCGACAAACGTCTCCAGCACATGTGACTTCAATCGCGGCAGGAAGCCATCCGGCACGATCTGGCCGAGATCGCGGTAGTGCTGCTCGATCGCCTTGGTGCTGCGTCCAAGAAACAGTTCGAGCGCTTGCTCCTCGCTGAGCGCGAAACCGAACTCGGCCAGCACCTCGGACAGGCAGCGGCAGCTCAAGAGCTCGCTGTCGACGAGCACGCCGTCACAATCGAAGATGATCAGATCGGGTTCTGGCCGGCCTTGGTCCATCCGGCCATTCGATCATATACTCAGCAGGTGAGCAATAGCTCAGAAGCCGATGTTGAATCATGGAATCGCCGGGGAGATCTTCGAGGATTCCCAGCCGGCCTCTCGTTGCTCGCAATCCGTCGCCGACATCTGCCTTCCACATCAAAGACGCCGAACAGATATCTCACCGGCGCGGTTCCGACTTTGTCGGCGCACAAACAATGCATCCGGCCGGAGGCGCGTTTGCGCTATCGCAACGTCCCGCTGGTCCTTCCGCCCTAACGTGGATCAATTGAGTTCCACAGGCGCAATATGAGGCGATGCACAAATCGGGCTGATGACCGCGTCCCCACTATCATCGCATTCGCCATCGCGCTCCGGCGAATGGGGGTGCTATCGACGGTGGCAAAGGTCTCGGCGGTGAGCCTTTCGGTTGCCATCGCCGTGGTGCTCTTCACGACGCAATAATCGTCGGGCGTCGCAGCCCATTCCGGCAACAGAGCGCTTCGGCTCATCGCCGTAACGCGGTAAAGTTCGCTACCGCACACGACCCAATGAGTTCGCTATGCCTGAGATCATCAATCTTGGTGGGCTGCAGCTGACTTTTCTCCGGAGCAAGGACGACACTGCCGGCGCTCTCGATCTGTTCGAGATGACGCTCCAGCCGAACGCGCGAATGCCGATCCCTCACTATCACGATCGTTGGGACGAAACGATCTATGGACTAAGCGGCGTCTCGACCTGGCGGATCGATGGAATGGACGTCGACGTGGCGCC
Source organism: Bradyrhizobium sp. STM 3561 (assembly GCF_045571455.1). Classification (NCBI taxonomy): domain Bacteria; kingdom Pseudomonadati; phylum Pseudomonadota; class Alphaproteobacteria; order Hyphomicrobiales; family Nitrobacteraceae; genus Bradyrhizobium; species Bradyrhizobium sp. STM 3561. The sequence goes on along the minus strand of NZ_CP120695.1, from coordinate 1,880,055 downwards.
GGGCGAGACCGCGTTCATCAAGCGCGGCGTGGTGCACGGCTTTACAAATCGTTCGGCCCGGCCGGCGACCTGCCTGTGCATACTCACCCCCGGCGCGCTTGGTCCTAAATATTTCAAGGAAATGGCGGGCCTGCTCGCCGCCGGCACGCCCGATCCGGCAAAGATGAAGGAGACGATGCTGCGCTACGGATTGGTACCAGTGCTGCAGTCTTGAGCTGTTTACGACGCAGTAGCGGGCTGGCAGTCGGGACCGTAGACCGCATGGAACGCAGCGGAATGCGGGACAGTCTCGCCGAGCGGACAGAACCCGGAATGCGCTTCACTCCATCCGGGCGACGACGGCCTCATCGCCGCTGGTTATAGACATCGATGCACACCGCACCGAGCAGCACCAGGCCCTTGATGACCTGTTGATAGTCGATGCCGATGCCGAGGATGGACATGCCGTTGTTCATCACGCCCATGATCATGGCGCCGACGACGGCGCCGCCGACCCGCCCCACCCCGCCATAGGCCGAGGCACCGCCGATGAAGCAGGCGGCGATGACGTCGAGCTCGAAGCCGAGGCCGGCCTTGGGCGTCGCGGTGTTGAGGCGCGCGGCGAAGACGAGGCCGGCGAGGGCGGCGAGCACGCCCATGTTGACGAAGGTCAGGAAGGTCAGCCGCTCGGTCTTGATGCCTGACAGGCTTGCCGCCTTGGCGTTGCCGCCGACCGCATAGATCTGCCGGCCGATCACGGTGCGACGGGTCACGAAACCGTAGAGCGCGATCAGCGCGGTCATGATCACCAGCACGTTGGGCAGGCCGCGATGCGATGCGATCAGATAGGTGAAATAGAGCACGGCGCACGCCAGCAGGATGCTCTTGCCGAGGAAGAAAGCGTAGGGCTCGATCTCGATGCCGTGCGATTGCTCGCGCGACCTGCCCTTGGCGCTGGCGTAGACGAGACCGAGCGCGAGCACCGCCCCGATCAGCATGGACGTCGGGTGTAGCGTGCCGGCCTCGGGCAGCAGCTCCGGAATGAAGCCCGAGGACAATTTCTGGAAGGTCGGCGGGAACGGGCCTAGCGACTGGCCCTGCAACACCGCCAGCGCCAGCCCCTTGAACACCAGCATCCCCGCCAGGGTGACGATGAAGGACGGGATCTTGAAATAGGCCACCCAATAGCCTTGTGCGGCGCCAATGGCGGCACCGACCAGCAGGCAGGCGATGAAGGCAAGCGTGTAATCGACCTTGTAGGTCACCATGAGAACAGCGGCGACAGCGCCGATGAAGCCCGCGACCGAGCCGACCGAGAGGTCGATATGGCCGGTGACGATCACCAGCAGCATGCCGAGCGCCATGATGACGATGTAGCTGTTCTGGAGCACCAGATTGGTGAGGTTGAGCGGCTGCAGCAGCGTGCCGCCAGTCACGACCTGGAAGAACAGCATGATCGCGACCAGCGACATCAGCATGCCGTAGTTGCGCAAATTGTTCTTGATGAAGCTGCCGTGCCGGCGCTCCTCGGGCAGCGACACCGTCTTGTCGGTCATGGCTGCGATCCTCCCATCTCCGCGGCCGCTGGCGCGGCGTTCCCAATGCTTCGTTCGTTGCGCATGATGGCGCGCATGATCTTCTCCTGCGTCGCCTCCGATCCCCTGAACTCCCCAACAAAGGCACCGTCGTTCATGACGCAGATGCGGTCGCAGATGCCGAGCAGCTCGGGCATTTCCGAGGAGATCACCACGACGCCGCGGCCCGCTTCCGCGAGCTCGTTGATGATACAGTAAATCTCGTATTTGGCACCGACATCGATACCCCTCGTCGGCTCGTCCAGGATGAGAACCTTGGGGTCGGTCATCAGCCATTTGGACAGCACGACCTTCTGCTGATTGCCGCCGGAGAGCTGGCCGGTCTCCTGGTAGACGTCGGAGCAGCGGATCCGCATCCTGCTGCGGTAGTCGCTGGCGACCTTCAGCTCGGCGATGTCGTCGATCACGCGGCCGGGCGCGACCTGGTCGAGGCTCGCAAGCGTGATGTTCTTGCGGACATCGTCCGCGAGGATCAGGCCGAGCTGCTTGCGGTCCTCGGTGACATAGGCGAGGCCGGCGTCGATCGCCGCGGCGACGCTCGGCAGGGCCATCTCCCTGCCCTCGAGGCGGAGGCTGCCGCTGATATTGGTGCCCCAGGAACGGCCGAACAGGCTCATCGCGAATTCGGTACGGCCGGCGCCCATCAGGCCGGCGATGCCCACGACCTCGCCGCGCCTGACACTGAAATTGACGTTCTTGATCACCTGCCGCTCGGGATGAATGGGGTGATAGACCGACCAGCTCGCGACATCGAGCACGGGCTCGCCGATCTTCACGCTGCGCTCCGGGAAACGATGCGCCATATCGCGATTGACCATGCTGCGGATGATGCGGTCTTCCTGGATCGGCTCGGCATGGCAGTCGATGCTATCGACGGTGCGGCCGTCGCGCAGTACGGTGATGTGGTCGGCGACCTTGGCGACCTCGTTCAGCTTGTGCGAGATCAGGATCGAACCGATGCCCTGCTCGCGGAACGCCTTCAGGCGTTCGAGCAGCGCGGCGCTGTCGGCCTCGTTGAGGCTCGCGGTCGGCTCGTCCAGGATCAGCATCCGCACGCGCTTGGACAGTGCTTTGGCGATTTCCACGAGCTGCTGCTTGCCGACTCCGAGATCGGTGATCAGTGTATCAGGCGATTCCCTTAGGCCGACCTGCGCCAGCAGCTCGCGCGTGCGCCGGTACACTTCGTCACGATCGATCACGCCGAGCTTCGACGGCGGATGCGACAGGAAGATGTTTTCCGCGATCGACATCAGCGGGATCAAGGCCAGTTCCTGGTGGATGATGATGATGCCGAGCGCCTCGGAATCGTTGATGTCGCGGAAACGGCGCTCCTCGCCCTCGAAGACAATTGTGCCCTCGTAGCTGCCGTGCGGATAGACGCCGCTCAGCACCTTCATCAGCGTCGACTTGCCGGCGCCGTTCTCGCCGACGAGGGCGTGGATCTGCCCGGCATGAACAGAGAAGTTGACGTCGCGCAGCGCCTGTACACCGGCAAAGCTCTTGCTGACGTTACGCATCTCCAGCATGGCGGTCATTGGCTTTGGTGTCCCTTGCTCTACTTCGCCTCTCGCCGCGTGCGCGGAGAGATTGAATGATATCACTGCATCCACATCGTCATTGCGAGCGCAGCGAAACAATCCGGACTATTTCCGCGGCGGCAGACTGGATTGCTTCGCTGCCCTCGCAATGACGGAGTGCATAGCAACCATTGCCCGTGTGGAAACCCTCTCCCCGCAAACGGGGAGAGGGGAAAGAGAGAGTCTTACTGGAACTGCGACTTCTTGTAGTAGCCGCTGTCGACCAGCACCTTCTCCCAATTATCCTTGTACACCACGACCGGCTTGAGCAGATAGGACGGCACGGTCTTGACGCCGTTCTCATAGGTCTTGGTGTCGTTGACGGTGACCTCCTTGCCGGCAAGCGCGGCGTCGACCATGTCGGCGGTCACCTTGGCGAGGTCGCGGGTGTCCTTGAAGATGGTCGAATACTGGTCGCCGCGCAGCATGGCCTTGATCGAGGGCACTTCGGCGTCCTGGCCCGAGATAACAGGCATCGGCTGGTCGGCACTGCCATAGCCGACGCCCTTCAGCGAGGAGATGATGCCGATCGAGATGCCGTCATAAGGCGACAGTACGGCATTGATCTTCTTGTTGCCGTAGTAGGCACTGAGCAGGTTATCCATGCGGGCCTGCGCCGTGGCGCCGTCCCAGCGCAGGGTTGCGACCTTGTCCATGCCCATCTGGCCGGAGACGACGACGAGCTTGCCGCTGTCGATATACGGCTTCAGCACGCTCATCGCGCCGTTATAGAAGAAGTAGGCGTTGTTGTCGTCGGGCGAGCCGCCGAACAGCTCGATGTTGAAGGGACCCTTGCCTTCCTTGAGGCCGAGCCCCTTTTCGATCGACTGCGCCTGGAGCACCCCGACCTGGAAATTGTCGAAGGTCGCGTAATAGTCGACGTTCGGCGTGCCGCGGATCAGGCGGTCATAGGCGATCACGGTGATGCCCTTGGCCTTGGCTTGCTTGAGCACGTCGGACAGCGTGGTGCCGTCGATCGCGGCGATCACCAGCGCCTTGGCGCCCTTGGTCACCATGTTCTCGACCTGCGAGAGCTGGTTCGGGATGTCGTCCTCGGCATATTGCAGGTCGGTGTTGTAGCCGCGCTCTTTCAGCACCTTGACCATGTTGTTGCCATCGTCGATCCACCGCGCCGAGGATTTGGTCGGCATGGCGATGCCGACCGTCGCCTTCTGGGCGAAGGCGGGCACGCCTGCGGCCATCGTGGCAGCACCGGCCAGCGCCAGCGCGAGAAACGTCGTCTTCAGTTTCAACATGTTTCACTCCCTTGTGTTTCACTGTCTTCTTCGTAGCGTCGAGAACGTGGTGGTGGGCTGCCTCTGGTCTCCTATGCGAGCTTGACGTCGGGTTCCGCGCGTCCGCGCGCGGATGCCTCCAGTAGAAAAGTGCAGCCGGCTTGCGGATCGGCGGCGCGCGCGGCCGCGTCCATGTCCTGCCAGGCCGAGGTGACGAGGAGGCGCGACAGATCGGGGCCGACGAAGGCGGGACAGCTTGCCTGTATTGCGGGCACGCTCAACGAGCGAAGGCGCTCGCCTTGCGGAGAATAGACGTCGATCCGGCTCGCCCCCCAGCAGGCATTCCAGATCCTTCCATCAGCGTCGCACACTGAGCCATCAAGGCCGCCGATGCCGCTGTGGCGCAACAGCACCTCCGGCTCGCCGCGCGGCAGGCCGGTCGCAGGATTGAGCGGCACGGCATAGAGCACGTCGCGCGGAGTGTCGGTGAAATAGCCGGTGGCGCCGTCAGGCGAGAAGCAGATCGAATTTGGAATGCTGATGCCCGGAAACAGCGTCGCGATCCTCCCCCGATGGAGCGCATAGATCGCGCCCGCCTGCGGCTCGGCCCTCTTGCCCATGGTGCCGATCCAGAACGTGCCTGATTGATGCACGCGGCAATCGTTTGAGCGCGTCGCCGGATTGTCCGCTTCGAGCGGACAGAACAGTGTCATCGCGCCGTCGACGAGCGTTCGAATGTAGAGCCCGTCCTCCGCGACGATCAACTGGCGTTCGGCATCGATGCGTCCGAGCGCGCTCGCCATCCGGTCGAGTGCGTGGACACGAACGCCGCCGCTGCCGAGCCGAGCCTCGAACAGCAGCCCTTCACGGATGTCGAACCACCAGGCCGTATCGGTGGTCACGTCATAGGTCGGACCTTCGCCGAGATGGCAAGGATGGTGCGACAGGACAGTGGTTGGCACCTGTTCCATCATGGCGACCTCGCCGAGAATCGATAAACCGTGTGATGGCGATACGTCCCGCCGGGATCAAGGCGCGGGCTCGGGAAGTCCGGCCGGTTCGGCGCATCAGGCCAGATGTGTGGCTCCAGGCACATCGCGTCCGATTGTCGGATGAGCTTGCCGCCCTTGCCCGAAATGGTGCCGTCGAGATAGTTGCCGGAATAGACCTGGAGTCCGGGCTGATCGGTGAACAGCTCCATGATGCGCCCGGAGCGCGGCGCCTCGAGCCGCGCCGCGAGCGCAAGCTTGCCATCGCGCCCGAGGCAGTAGGTGTGATCGTAGCCCCTGCCGTTTTGCAATTGCTGATCGTTCTCACGGATCCGCTCGCCGACCGGCCGGGCCCTGCGGAAGTCGAACGGCGTGCCGGCAACCGCGCGCGCCGGCTCCGGCAGCGGAATGGCGGTGGCATCAATGGCCAGGAAATGGTCTGCGGCGACGGTCAGCTCGTGATCGAGAATGGACGTTCCCGACGTCGCGCCCTCCAGGTTGAAGAAGCTGTGGTTGGTCAGGTTGACGATGGTCGTTCGGTCCGTCCGCGCCTCCATGACGAGCGACAGTTCGGCTGGACCGGTGACGCGATAGGTCACGCGCACGTCGAGCCGGCCGGGATAGTTCTCTTCGCCATGCGGGCTCGTATAAGTGAGCGTCACCGCGGGCTCGGGGCCCTCCTCGATTGCGGCAATCTCCCAGAGCTTGCGGTCGAAACCATCCAGGCCGCCGTGCAGCGCGTTGGGACCGTTGTTGACGGGAAGCTGCACCGTCTCGCCATGAAGCGAAAACTGCCCCTTGGCGATGCGGTTGGCGTAGCGGCCGACCGTGGCGCCGAAAAACTTTCGTTCGGCGAGGTAGCCGGCAAACGCGTCATGGCCGAGTACGACGTCGTCGTATCCACCTTTGGCATCCGGCGCGATCAGCGCTTGCAACACCGCGCCGTGGCTGATGATGCGCGCCTCGAAGCCGCCCTCCCCGCGCAGCGCGACGCGCTCGACCCTGCGGCCATCCGGCAACTTCCCGAAAACGTCTCTCGTGACCTTTGATGCGGCCATGCTCAATCCACAAACGGTTCGACGATCGTGCGCTTGCCAAGCAGGAAGGCGTCGGCGACGAGACGAAGCGGCGTCAGGTCGACGTCGCTTGCGCCGGTCGCCGCGAGCTCGACGAAGCGACGGTAGAGCCCGCGATATTCCTCATCGGCCGCCTCGGCAAGCACCTTGCCGTCGACAGTCATGCGCGCGCCACCGCTGGACAGAGCAAGCCGGCCCTGATCGGTTTCGACAACGATATCCCAGCTCTGCGGACCGGTCTGGCGGAAATCGAACTCGGCGGTCACAGGCAGACCGTTGATATCCGTCAGTGTCAGGTTCGCCGCGATCGGCGCCTGGCGGTTCGCCGGAAAGGCCAGCTCGGCCGCGGTGACGAACACCGGCTTTGGCAGAATCCTGGTCAGGATCGACAGCGCATTGATACCGGGATCGAACACGCCGAGACCGCCTGGCTCCCAGATCCAGCCCTGCCCGGGATGCCAGACACGGACGTCTTCCTTCCAGCTGATGTGCACGGAAGCGATGCGGCGCTCGGCGAGCCATTGCCGCGCCGGCTCGACCGCCGGCGCATAGCGCGAATGCCAGGTCGCAAACAGTGTCCGCTTCGCACCCGCCGCCATCGCGATCAGCGGATCGAGCTCGGCGACGCCGGTGCCCGGAGGCTTCTCCAGCATGACATGCTTGCCGGCGGCGAGCGCGGCTGCGGCCTGGGCGCGGCGCACCTGCGGCGGCGTGCACAGCGACACCGCGTCGATCGGCGGACCTTTTTCCAGCAGCTCCTCGACGGTGGCGAAATGCGGCAGACCCGGAAGCGAAGCATTGCGGCTCGCCACCGCCGCGAGCGTCGCGCCCGGGGTCGCCGCGATCGCGCCGACATGCTGGTCGCGCGCGATCTTACCGAAGCCGACGATGGCGATGCGAAGGTCTGTCACGCTTGTTCTCCAGTATCTGCCGACGGCAGCGGCTCGGCCGGCGCGGTCTCGATCACCGTGCCCTCGTGGCGGCGCATGCCGTTATGAATGACATAGATCATGGCCTCGGAGGCGGCGTCCGCATCGCCCGCGGCGATGGCATCGACGATCTTCTGATGCCAAAGCAGCACGGTGTCGCGGTCCTCCGCCTCGACCGGGGCGCTGAGCAGGAACGAGGCGCGCAGCGCGGCCTCGATGACATGCCCGATCGAGCGCATGAACAGATTGCCGGAGGCGCGCGCCACGGCCACATGAAGCGCGAGATCGGCATCGGCAAAGCCCACCGAGTCGGACGCCTCATGCCGCATGCGCTCCATGCTGCGGCGGAGCTCGGCCAGATCCTCCTCGGACCGCTGCGCCGCTGCGAGCATGGCCGCACGTGGCTCGACTGCGAGACGGATCTCGGCGAGGTCGTTGAGGAAGCGCTTGTCGATGCCGGCATCCAGGTGCCAGGCCAGCACGTCGGCATCGAACATGTTCCAGGCGCCGCGCTCGCGCACGACGGTGCCGACGCGCGCCTTGGTGGTGAGCAGCCCCTTGGCGACCAGGGTCTTGACGCTTTCGCGCAGCACCGGCCGCGACACCCCGAACATCGCGATCATCTCGGCATCACCCGGCAAGCGCGTGCCTTCCGCATAGCGGCCGGCGATGATGTCGACGCCGATCGAACGGGCCACCTCCGCATGATTGGAGTGGGCCCGCCGCGTCGGGATGACGACGATGCGTGAGGTCATGTGGCTGCTCCTGCGCTCTTCCTCACCGGCCGGCGTGCAAGCACGACCAGCCCCTGCTGCAAGGCGATGAAAGCGAACAGCAGCACGCCGGTCGCGATCTTGGTCCACCAGCTCGACAGCGTCCCGTCGAAATTGATGAAGGTCTGGATCAGGCCCTGGATCAGCACGCCGAGGAAGGTGCCGATCACCGAGCCCTGCCCGCCCGTGAGCAGCGTGCCGCCGATCACGACGGCGGCGATGGTGTCGAGCTCGACGCCGACGGCGGAGAGCGAGTAGCCGGCGCTGGTGTAGAAGGAGAAGACGATGCCGGCGATCCCTGCGAGCAGGCTCGACAGCATGTAGATCTTGATCGTCATCTTGCCGACGGCAACGCCCATCAGGCTCGCGGTCGTGCGACTACCGCCGAGCGCATAGACATTGGCGCCGAACCGGGTGAGATGCAACAGCAAGGCGCCGCCGATCACGATCGCGAGCATGATGATGGCGATGGCGGTCAGTCGCCCACCCACGGGCATCCGTAAGGCGAAGTCCGACACGGTGGAATAGATCGGCGCGGTGATCGGCACCGATTCCGTCGACAGCAAGAAGCTTGCGCCGCGGGCGAGGAACATGCCGGCCAGCGTCACGATGAAGGGCGGCAGGTCGAAGACATGGATGACCGTGCCCATCGCAGCGCCAAAAGCGGCTGACAGCGCGAGGATGGCGACGAAGGCGACCAGCGGCGGCACGCCCCAGCGCTCGATCGCCAGCGCAACGAACACGGTGGTGAAACCGATCACCGAGCCGACCGACAGATCGATCCCGCCGGAGATGATGACGAATGTCATGCCGGTCGCGACGATGCCGAGAAAGGCATTGTCGGTGAGGAGATTGCCGACGACGCGGGTGGAGGCAATGTTGGGGAATTGCACCGCGCAAGCTGCGAAGCCCGCGACGAGCACGATGGCGGTGATAAGGACGGGCGGCAGGCCTTTCATGCCTTGGTCCTCCACAGCCTTGCGGCGATCCCGGCGAGACCGGAGAATTTCGGCGATTGCAGCAGCAGCACGGCGAGCACCACCACCGCCTTGACCAGCAGGTTGAACTCCGGCGGATAGCCCGACAACAGGATGCCGGTGTTCATGGTCTGGATGATCAGCGCGCCCAGCACTGCGAGCACGAGACTGAAGCGGCCGCCGAACAGCGAGGTGCCGCCGATCACCACGGCGAGGATCGCGTCGAGCTCGAGCCAGAGGCCGGCATTGTTGGCATCAGCCCCCATGATATCGGCCGCCGCGATCACGCCGGCGAGCGCGGCGCAGACGCCGCACCAGACATAGACGGCCAGGATCATCGCGCGGGTGCCGACACCGGCGAGCTCGCTCGCCCGTGCATTGCCGCCGGTCGCCTCGATCAGCAGCCCGAGCGCGGAGCCGCGCACGACTGCACCGGTGAGGATCAGCATGCCCAAGGCAATCACGATCGGCACTGGCAGGCCAAGCACCGACCCATTGCCGAGCCAGACCAGATCCGGCGAGGAGAACGTCACGATCCGCCCTTCGGTGATGAGCTGGGCGATGCCGCGACCCGCGACCATCAGGATCAGCGTGGCCACGATCGGCTGCATGCCGAGCACCGCGACGAGAAAGCCGTTCCAGAGGCCGCAGACGAGGCCTGCGCCGAGCGTGGCTGCCAGCACCACCGGGAGGCCGTGACCGTCGGCAAGGCTCGCCGCGATCGCACCGCAGATCGCCATGACCGCGCCGACCGAGAGGTCAATGCCACGCGTCGCGATCACCAGCACCATACCGAGCGAGAGTAGCGCCACCGGCGTGCCGCGGTTGAGCACGTCGATCAGGCTGCCGAACAGACGGCCGTCCTGGAGGCGCAGGTCGAAAAACTGCGGCGACACTACGCGATCGACCGCGAGGATGACGATCAGCGCGAGGATCTGGGCGAGGCCGCGGCGCGGCAGCAGCGCTGTCATGCTCCGGCCTCCTGCATCGCGGCGCCCTCGGCGGCGATGGCAGCGAGAATGTTGCCGACGTCGATCGCCTCGCCCGCGAGCTCTTCGACATGGGCCCGGTCGCGCAGCACGACGACGCGATCCGAATAGGTCACGATCTCATCGAGCTCCGATGAGATCACGAGCAGTGAAAGCCCATCATCGCAGAGCTCGCGGATCAGGCGGATGATTTCGGCATGCGCGCCGACATCGATGCCGCGCGTAGGTTCATCCAGGACGAGAAGCCGCGGTGATGTCGCGAGCCAGCGCGCCAGCAGCACCTTTTGCTGGTTGCCGCCGGAGAGGAGCCCCACCGGGCGTTCGGGATCTGACGGGCGGATGTCGAGCATCTTGACGTAGCGGCGCGCGATTTCATCCTGTTCGCGGCGTGACAGCGGGCGATGCAGGCCGCGCTTGGCCTGGAGCGCGAGCACGATGTTCTCGCGCACGCTGAGCTCGGCAACGATGCCGTCGGTCTTGCGCTCCTCCGGGCAATAGCCAAAACCATGGCGGACGCCGTCGCGCGGTGACTGCAACCGCACCGTCGCGCCTTCCACCCTCGCCTCTCCGCCATCGGCGCGCTCGGCACCGAACACCAGCCGCGCCGTCTCGGTGCGACCCGAGCCGAGCAATCCGGCAAGACCAACGACCTCGCCGTGGCGCAGCTCGAGATTGAAGGGCGCGATATAGCCGGCCTTGCCGTAACCCTTGAAGCTCGCGCAGATCTCGCGCGCCCCATGCTCGGTGGCGGAAGCCCGCACGCTGGTGGTCTCGGCCAGTTCGCGGCCGAGCATCATCCGGATCAATTCCAGCCGCGGCAGCGAGGCGGTCTCGCGCTCGCCGACGAGGCGGCCGTTGCGCAGCACCGTGATGCGGTCGGAGATCTCGTAGACCTGCTCGAGGAAGTGGCTGACGAAGACGATGCCGATGCCACGCTTGGCAAGCTCGCGCATGATGCCGAAGAGGATCTCGACCTCGTGGCGGTCGAGGCTCGCGGTCGGCTCGTCCAGGATCAGCACGCGCGCGGAGAGATCCACCGCGCGGGCAATCGCGGTGACATGCTGGATCGCCACCGAATAATTGCCGAGCGGCGCGGTGACGTCGATATCGAGGCCGAAATCTGCGAGCAACGCCTTGGCGCGGCGACGCATCTCGCCTTCGCGCACGACGCCGAAACGCATCGGTTGGCGATCAAGAAATAGGTTCTGCGCCACGGAGAGGTTCGGCAGCAGGTTAACTTCCTGGTAGACGGTGGCAATGCCGGCCTGGAGCGCCGCCTTGGCCGAGCGCGGCGCGACCTCTTCGCCACCGAGCCTGACAATGCCGGCATCGCGCGGGAATACGCCGGTGACGACCTTGATCAGCGTGGACTTGCCGGCGCCGTTCTCGCCGAGCAGCGCATGAATCTCACCGGCGCGGAGCGTGAAGTCGACCTCCTGCAACGCGCGCACCGCGCCAAAGCTCTTGCTGAGCCCGCGCACCTCCAGCAGCTGCGAAGCAGGATCGGAATTATTTTCCATCGCGACGTCACTCCCACCGGCGTCCGCTGATGATGCGGACGCCAAGCCTATTCGTTCGCGCAGCGGTTTCGAAGGGTGACCGGACCGCTGGAAGCAATCCGGCGTATTGCCCGCCTCAGTAACCGAGGCCCTTCTTGCTGTCGTAGATCTTCTGCGGATCGTCGGCGGCGGTATAGAGCTTGGACTCGGTCTGGATCCATTTCGGCGGTACCGTACCCTTGTCCTTGAACGCCGCGATGGCATCGAGCGCGGGCCCGGCCATGTTCGGCGTCAGCTCGACGGTGGCGTTGGCTTCGCCGGCGGCCATCGCCTTGAAGATGTCGGGCACCGCGTCGATCGAGACGGTGAGGATCTCCTTGCCGGGCTTGAGGCCGGCCTCCTTCATCGCCTGGATCGCGCCGACCATCATGTCGTCATTGTGCGCGTAGACGGCGCAGATCGACTTGCCGCCGCCTTCCGCCTTGATGAAGCTCTCCATCACCTCCTTGCCCTTGGCGCGGGTGAAGTCGCCGGTCTGGCTGCGCACCAGTTTCAGGTTCGCATGCTTGGCAATCGCAGTGTCGAAGCCCTTCTTGCGATTGGCGGCGACGCTGGCGCCGACCGTGCCCTGCAATTCGACGATGTTGCACGCCTTGCTGCCGACCGTCTTCGCCAGCCACTCGCCGGCGACCTCGCCTTCGTGCACGCTATCGGAGGTGACGGCGGTGAGATAGAGGTCCTTGCCGGAAGGATCGATATCGCGGTCGAGCAGCACGACCGGGATCTTGGCCTCCTTTGCTTCCTTCAGCACCGAATCCCACCCCGTCGAGACGACGGGCGCGAGGAAGATCGCATCGACGTTCTGCGCGATGAAGGAGCGGATCGCCTTGATCTGGTTTTCCTGCTTCTGCTGGGCGTCGGCGATCTTGAGATTGACCTGGCGCTTGGCGGCCTCCTGCTTGGAGACCGACGTCTCGGCCGCCCGCCAGCCGGATTCCGATCCGATCTGCGAGAAGCCGATGGTGAGCTGGCCGGCACTGGCCGGCAGCGCGAGCAGCAAGGAGGCCATGGCGCTGGCCGCAAAGAGGACTTTAGGGGTCATCAGGCGTGTCTCCCAAGATGTTTTATCCGGGGCGCCGATTGGTGTCATGGCACCCTCAGGCCAGCCTGTAGGCCGACGGAAGGCACTATTCCATGGAAGATGGGTTCCGACTAGTCATATTATTTGACTATTTGGAGGAAAATGCGCGTTCGCAACGATAGGCGAATCTAAGACACGCCAAGCGCGATATTGTTCCGGGGATGCAACGCGGAGATGAAGGAGATTGTGCGGCCGTTGGGATGAGTGAGTCTCTGCGAGGACGGTGACAGACGAGCTCGCGACCTCTCCTCCTCGTCATTGCGAGCGCAGCGAAGATTCCATGGGGAGTGGATAGCGACCAGGTCTGAGGCCAGACTGAGGGTTGCTGAATCCATTCAACCTGGAGACGACGATGTTGCTCGATCATCCTTCCGACGGACTGGCCGCTATCCGCACGCAGTTTGGCGCAATTTTTGTGTCATTGGAACTGAGCCGTTCGACATGGCTGGTCACTTCGCTGTCGCCCTGCAAGGGCGAGAAGATGTCCAAACGCAGCATGAAGGCCGGCGACCTTTCGGAACTGTTGAAGCTGTTTGCGGAGCTGAAGCGCAAGGCGCAGGCGCGAACGGGTGAGAGCTATCCGCTCATCACGATCCAGGAGGCGGGGCTGGACGGGTTCTGGCTTCACCGCGCCCTGCAGCAGGAAGGCATCGAGAGCCACATAGTCGATCCGGCCTCGATTGCGACGCCGCGCCGGCGCCGGCGGGCCAAGACGGACCGGCTGGATGGCGAGACGCTGTTGCGGACGCTGCTGGCCTACAAGCGCGGCGAGGTACGGGTCTGCGCCATGGTCGTTGCGCCCTCTCCGGCAGAGGAGGACCGCCGTAGGCTGTGCCGCGAGCGAGAGACCTTGATCGCGGAGCGGATCGAGCATGTGAACCGGATCAAGGGTCTTCTGTTCGCGCAAGGGATCTTCGACTACGCGCCGCTGCGGCGAGACCGGCGGAAGCGGCTGGAGGCCTTGCGGACGGGCGACGGGCGCGCCTTGCTGGCGCATCTGAAGGCGCAGATCAGCCGCGAACTCGACCGGCTCGAACTGCTGCTCGACCAGATCACGGCGGTGGAGCGCGAGCAGGATGCGTTGCTGGCCGCGAGCAAGGCGGCGGGGGAGAAGACCGTATCGAACCCGGTGGCAATGCTGCTCGAACTGAAGAGCCTGGGCCCGAACTTCACGGCCGTTCTCTGGTCGGAGGCCTTTTACCGGCAGTTCGCCAACCGCCGCCAGATTGCATCCTATGCCGGCCTTGCAGCCACGCCATGGCGCAGTGGCGGCATCGAGCGCGAGCAAGGCGTGTCGAAGGCTGGCAATCCGCGCCTGAGAACCACGATGATCCAGCTCGCCTGGCTCTGGGTACGCCACCAGCCTCAATCGGCTTTGACCCAGTGGTTCAAGGTGCACAGCCAACGCGGCCGCAAGCGCGCGATCGTGGCGCTCGCGCGCAAGCTGCTCGTGGCCCTCTGGAAGTACGTGACCGCGGGCGTGGTGATCGAGGGAGCCGAGATAAAGGCCGCCGCCTGACACCACGCTCCTCAGCCTCAAAGCCAATCCGCCGAGATTGATCAGCCTCGGCCGATCCGGGTGGACGAACCGATGGATTGCATGGCTTCAAACGCCGTAACGAAGAATGGTCTCGTCCTCTCGAGCCTGCCCGCCGCAAGCGGAATGTTGGTGCAGCCGCCGCCGCGCGGCGACCGAATGTGAGTTTGATCTGGCAAGCAAACCAGATTGCAAAAACCGGCTCGACCCTTGGATCGCCTGACGAAAAGGAGTTATCCGCCCGCTGCCCCGACTGCCAAAGCCTGATGGCGTGCTCGCTCGAGTCAAGGCCAAGTCGCTTCGCGACGGCCCTACGGGCCGACCTTGACTCGATCTGCGCGCGCCATCCTACGTGCTCCACGGTCGGGACGAAGAGCTGGCCTGCAATCGAACAAAGAGCTGAACAAACCGCCTTGACACACCAAATCCCCATGTGAGCAATCCAGAGTCGTTCCACGGACGGATTCTGGATTGCTTCGCTGCGCTCATGGAGCTCTGGGTCGCTCAAGCAGATTGACTCGTGGAGAGTCCCCTCACCCGATTGCATCTCCCCGCACGCGGGAGAGGCGAAGGCCGCAGCACTAAATCAGCTTGCGCTGCGCCAGGTTCTTCATCAGCGCGCCGATACCGAAGGTCCAGGGCTCGCACTCGTCGCTCGTGCGCATGCGGTTGACGAGCTTGCCGAGCTGGGGCGCTGCGATCGTGACGATGTCGTCGCGCTTGTGGGTGAAGCCCTGCCCCGGCGCGTCGCGATCCTTCACGGGTGCGAACATGGTGCCGAGGAACAGCACGAAACCATCGGGATATTGATGGATCTTGCCGATGGTCTGCGCGACGAGATCGGTCGGATCGCGGCTGATCTTGCTGATCGAGGAATGGCCGTCGAGGACGAAACCATCAGTGCCCGTCACGTTCAGGCTGATATCGAGCTTGCGCGCGTCGTCGAGCGTGAAGGTGTCGTCGAACAGGCGCAGCAGCGGACCAATGGAGCAGGACGCATTGTTGTCCTTGGCCTTCGAGAGCAGCAGCGCCGAACGGCCCTCGAAGTCCCGCAAATTGACGTCGTTGCCGAGCGCACCGCCGACGATCTTGCCGCGGCTCGAGACGAACAGCACGAGCTCGGGCTCTGGATTGTTCCAGGTCGATTTCGGATGCAGCCCGGCATCCATGCCGGTGCCGACCGAGGACAGGGTCGGCGCCTTGGTGAAGACTTCGGCATCCGGGCCGATACCGACTTCGAGATACTGGCTCCACGCGTTCTGATCGATCAGCACCTGCTTCAGGTGCATCGCCTGGTCCGAGCCCGGCTTGAGTTTTGACAGATCGTCGCCGATCAACCGCGTCACCTCTTTGCGGATCGCCTCGGCCGAGGCCGGATTACCCTTCGCGCGCTCCTCGATGACGCGTTCCAACATCGAGATCGCGAAGGTGACGCCGGCAGCTTTCAAGGTCTGGAGATCGACCGGCGCGAGCAGCCACGGCTTCTTGGAATCGCGACGATCGGGCGCCGTATTGGCAACAATGGATTCGAGATCGCCGATGCATTCGCCCTTGGTCGCAGCGAGCGCCTTGGCCGGATCGTCCTCCTCGCACAGCGCGCTGATGGTCGGAAATCGTGCGGTAACATCGAAGACGCCGTCGCCCCGGACGGCGACCACGGCCGGACCATTCACCTGCGGCAGCCAGACGCGGCCGGCCAATGTTCCCCGCGTGCCGTCCTCGGGGAGAAGGTCTTTCACAGTCAAACTCGTCATGGCCGGCGTCCTCGCTGTTTCTTTGGGATCGGTCGCATTTGCGGCGGCCGGTCCCATTGGCGAAGACCAATAAACGTCTGGCGCGGGAAGTCCAGAGCGGCCGCGACGAGCCGCTATGCCGCCGCCCGCGCCTCTTATGCCCCTGCTCGCGCCTTTCGCGCCGCGATCTGCTGCAGCGCCCAGCGCGCGTTCTTGCGCACATCGGGATCTGGATCGTCGGCGATGATGGCCAGGAACGCCTCGCCGTCGGGATGGGCGATCTCGCCAAGCGCCGCAGCCGCCTCTTTCCGCAAGTTCGCCTGGTCGTGGTTGACGCAATTGCCGATCGGCCGCACCGCCCGCTCGATCTTCATCTTGCCGAGGCTGCGGATCGCCTTCAGCCGCACCTGCCAGAACTCGTCGGCAAGGCAGACGGTCAGTTGATCGGCGGCCAGCGAACCGTTGATATTGAGGCCCAGCGTTTCGGCCGCCATCTCGCGCACCATCCAGTCGGCATCCTTCAACGCGCGCGTGATGGTCTCGGCCGCAGGTTTCATCTGCGAGAACGCCAGCGCGCTCACGGCGGCACGGCGCACATGAGCATCAGGGTCGTTGATCAACGCCGTTAGTGCCGGGATGGACTCCTCCAGCTTGAGAAAGCCGATCACGCCGATCGCTTGCACGCGGACGGCGGCGTCAGTGTCCTGGAGCGCTTCCAGCGCCGGCTTAAGCGTGTCCTTGCAGCGTAATTCCTTGAGCGCGCGCAGCGCGCCCATACGGACGAAGGCGTGGGCATGCTTCACCAGTGGCAGGATGATCTTGGCGCAGGCGGGATCCTTGAACTCTGCCATGCTGTCGGCCGCGGCTGCCGCAACGATCCTTTCGGGGTCGACAAGCAGCTTGACCAGTGCGCTCGCGGCCTCCGGCCCATCGAACTCCCCGAGCGCCATCGCGACCTGCTGGCGCACGCCCACATCGGGATCTGCGACCAAGTTGGCGAGATGCGCGACCGCTGCCGGATCGGCGGAATGGCCGAGCGCGATGATGGCGACGCGGCGCTCGGCGGGATCGGCGGCCTGAAGCCGCTCGTCGGCGTCCTCTAGATCGTCGTAGGATTCGAACGGGCTCGACATGATCACCTCAACAGATACGGAATGTTGACGGTGACGGCGCCGGTCGGGCAATCGGCCTCGCAGGGCATACAGTACCAACACTCGTCATAGGCCATGTAAGCCTTGTTCGTCATCTCGCTGATGCGCAGCACGTCGAGCGGGCAGACATCGACGCACACCGTGCAGCCCTTGTCCGCGATGCATTTGGCGTCGTCGACGACCACCGGAACCGATGTCTGATAGGACGCGAGAGGCATTTGATGTCTCCTGTTGCTGCATTTCTGGTGGATCAGGCCGAGGCGCGGATGCGCTGCTTGTCGTAGAGGTCCTTCTCGTCGTCGGAGATCGGCACGACGTACGGTTCGACTGCGCGCTTCTCGCTGGTCATCTTGCCGTCGCGCTTGCTCAGCAGCGCATGGCAGAACCAATTCTCGTTGTCCTTTTCCGGGAAATCCGTGCGCCAGTGATAGAGACCCCAGCGGCTCTCCTCGCGATAGAGCGAGGCGTGCGCGGCCATGTCGGCGCAGTCCATGATCGACTGCACTTCGAGGGCGCGGAGCAGCTCGTGCGCGTTGCGTGCGATCATGCGCTCCTGCATGTCCTCGCGCGCCTCCGCCAGACGGCGCATGCCGAGCTCGTATTTGCGCGTGACCTTCGGCGGCTGGAGATAGTCGTTGACCAGGCGGCGCGTCTTGTACTCGATCTGGTTCGGCGGAATGCCGTCCTCGCGCTTGGTCGGCGCCATCACGCGGTCGCGCTCCAGCGCGACATCGCCTGCGTCGAACTCCGCAAAATCATGTCCGTCGGCGAACTCCATCGCGTCGATGCCGGCGACCGAACCGTTGGTGAAGGCGCCCAGCATGTAATTGTGCGGCACGCTCGCCATGTCGCCGGCTGCGTAAAGACCAGGAATGGTGGTGCGCGCATTGTCGTCGACGAACACGCCGGAGGCACTGTGGCCGGAGCAGAAGCCGATCTCGGAGATGTGCATCTCGATCGACTCGCTGCGATAGTCGACGCCGCGCCCCTGCTGGAACAGGCCGCGCGTCGGACGCTCGACCTTGTGCAGCGTGGACTCGATCTCGGAGATGGTGTCGGGGTGCAGATGCTTGAGCTGGAGGAACACCGGGCCCTTGCCGGACAAGAGCTCGTTGTAGAACTCCAGCATCATCTGACCGGACCAGTAGTCGCATTCGATGAAGCGCGCGCCTTCGTTGTTCGCCGTATATGCGCCGAAGGGACCCGCGACATAGGCGCAGGCCGGGCCGTTATAGTCCTTGATCAGCGGATTGATCTGGAAGCATTCGAGGTTCGCGAGCGCCGCGCCGGCGTGATAGGCCATGGCGTAGCCGTCGCCGGAATTGGCGGCGTTCTCGTAAGTGCCGAACATGTAGCCGGAGGTCGG
This sequence comes from Bradyrhizobium sp. STM 3561, assembly GCF_045571455.1. Classification (NCBI taxonomy): domain Bacteria; kingdom Pseudomonadati; phylum Pseudomonadota; class Alphaproteobacteria; order Hyphomicrobiales; family Nitrobacteraceae; genus Bradyrhizobium; species Bradyrhizobium sp. STM 3561. Next base: position 1,861,509 of record NZ_CP120695.1, on the reverse strand, counting down.
CAAACCGAGCCGGCCGGCCGCGCCCATGCAAAGGATCACGGCCTTGGCCTTGATCACCAGCATCTCCGCCGTGCGCGTATTGACGCTGATCGCACCGGCGATGCGGCCATCAGAGGACTTCAGCAGCCGCGTTGCCATGTAGCGGTTTGAGATCAAGATGCGGGCGCGGCGAAGCTGGCGGTACAGCGCCTTCTTCACGGTCTCGCCGTTCGGCATCGGCAGGACGTAGGTGCCGATATGGTGCACCTTCTTGACCGCGTAGTCGCCGTTTTCGTTCTTGAGGAAGCGGATGCCGAAGCTGTCGAGTTCTTCGATGATTTTGTAACAGTTCTGCGCGTATTTATAGACCGCCTTCTGGTCGACGATGCCGTCGTTGGCGATGGTGATTTCCTTGGTGTACTGCTCCGGCGTCGCGTAGCCGGGGATGACGGCATTGTTCAGTCCATCCATGCCCATCGAGATCGCGCCGGAGCGTTTGACGTTGGCCTTTTCGAGCAGGACGACATTGGCTTTCGGGTTCTTCAGCTTCGCCTTCAGCGCCGCCATCGGGCCGGCCGTGCCGCCGCCGATCACCAGCACATCGCAGGAAACCTCCGAAAGTCCGTCGACAATCTGATCTAGTGCCATCACTTGCTCCTGGTTCGCCGATCCGGCGCCTTTGCGTCAGATTTGTTCAGGGGGCGTCCCGGCGATAGCAATTAGTTGTCGCCGGGATGCGATTTGCGGCTCAGCGCTCGACGAAGGCCTTTTCGATGACGAAATGGCCGGGCTGGCTGTGATTGCCCTCGACGAAGCCGCGTGCGGCGAACATCGCGTGCAGTTCCTCCAGCATCGCGGGGCTGCCGCACAGCATGATGCGGTCGGTCTCGATGTCGAGGCCTGGCCGCCCGATGTCGTCGAACAGTTGGTTTGAGGCGATCAGGTCGGTGATGCGGCCGCGGTTCCGGAACGGCTCGCGGGTGACGGTCGGGTAGTAGACCAGCTTGTCGCGGATCAAGGGGCCGAAGAATTCGTGACTGCGCAGGCCCGCGACGAGGTGCTCGCCATAGGCGAGTTCCGAGATCTGGCGACAGCCATGGGCGAGCACGATCGTCTCGTAATTCTCGTAGACGTCGGGGTCCTTGATCAAGCTGGCGAAGGGCGCGAGTCCCGTGCCGGTCGAGAGCAGTAACAGGCGCTTGCCTGGCATGAGATTGCCGGTGATCAACGTGCCCGTCGCCTTGCGGCCGACCAGGATGATGTCGCCTTCTCTGATCTTCTGCAGGCGCGAGGTTAGCGGACCGTCCTGGACCTTGATCGAGAAGAATTCGAGCGCCTCCTCGTGATTGGCACTGGCCATGCTGTAGGCCCGCATCAGCGGCTTGCCTTCGACTTCGAGCCCGATCATCGCGAACTGGCCGTTCTGGAAGCGGAAGCCGGGATCTCGCGTTGCGGTGAAGCTGAACAGAGAATCGGTCCAGTGCCTGACCGACAAAACCCTTTCCCTCTGAAATGCGCTCATGATCTCTCCTTCGCCATCGGTGACGTTCAAGGTTTCCGAGAGAGGAGAGCCCGGCAATTCGGAAGTGAAATTCCCAGTCGATTAGTTGCACATTTCGCGAGCGATGACCGAAGACGAGGCAGCGAAGGCCATCGCCACGTGTCCGCACCGGCAATTAGTTGCTATTCGTGGGCGCCTGCGCCGACGTAGAGAGAAGCCGGAGATTTATCATGACCATGACCGCATTGCTGGCACCGACCGTAGCCGACTATGAAGCCAGCGCCGATCTGGCGGCGCTCCTCGTCCGCACCACGCAGAACGATGCGTTGAGCGTCACTGCCGAAACACTCCGCCTCTCCTGCAAATGCGCCCACTGCACCCGCGCCCGCTTCGACGGCCGCTTCCCGGAAGCATTTCCGGGGATTGCGATCACCGAGATTGGCGATCTCGGCTACGGACTGAACATCTCATTCTCGGACGGACATAACCGGGGGATTTACCCGAAGCCGTATTTGCTGAGCTTGGCGGGGCAGTGAAGCCGGCTGCTCGCTCCTCAAATTGCCGGTCGGCTCAGTTCGCGAGCAGCTCCCGGGCGTCGATGATGTGAACATCGACACTGCCAGAACCGCGTGCGATCCGTACGCTGTGCCCGGTCCCACCGGCACGTCCTGGTTCCTCATGCTGGTTCCACAGGGCAAGCAGCATGATTTTCTTCGCCGAGCTGGACAACGCCATTCTCAGCACCCATTCGTTGCCGCGCTCCCAGGCATCGACTCCCGCCTTGGTGCTCAGCCAATTCGGCAACCCTGCACGGTCGCTCAGTTCGAGCACTGGCCGCTTCTCGAGCAGATTGAAATACCGGGTTCGCCACGCATCAAATCCATCAGTGAAAACCTGGCTGGCATAGACGTTCCGGGGCATCGGAAGGCACAGCGTGCTGTCGACATTGATCTCTCCGCAAACCTCGTGACAGATGATATCGCTGCCCGGCGCAGCCGATGCCAATACGCGAAGCTTCCTTCCCTCCTTTTGAAGGCTCAGAAGCCGGTCCTTGATGAGCTGTCGGGCCTTTTCGACCCTATCGGGAGGGAAGCGAGGCTCGGGACGGCCCGGCTCATCGATCAAGTGCCCGGAGAAAATGACCATCTCATAGTCTTCCTTCGCAGCGGGCCGGCACAGATGCGCCTCGACAGCCGCGATCACCGCGTCGGCCAAGTTCGGGCGGAAGCCAAGGCTGTCAAACAGTTTCATCTGCCCCTTGGCAGCGTCCCAGGCAAAGAGGTGGGATTCCGAAACGCTATCGCGATAAAGTCGAGCGACGCGAGAGGCGTTCGGCTCCACCAAAAAAGCCAGATCGGCCGGGCCCATTTTGGCCCAAACGCGATCCTTGTGACCTTCCGGCAAACGCTCCAAGGCGGCATCGATGACCAGCGGCAAGAGCGCGCTGAGCTGATCGACTGACTGACGGAGCTTCTCGCGGTAGTATGAAGCCCCACCATTGCTCGGAAACGACGCTTCCCATTCTTCCGCATCTTTGGAAAGGTCCAACGCAATTTGGCCGAGCTGAAAGGCGGCGAGGCCTGACCAAAAATGATTCAAGTCCGTCAGGTAGGCGTCACGATATGCTTCATATGCCTCTCTGAGCGTCGCGCTGGTGGCGATCCTTCGTCTCTCGGCCTGATCCGGCACCGTTTCGAAACTCAATCGCCACGACGTCTTCTTGTTTCGCCCCTTCAAGGCGAGCGCTTCGGCGCGCTGCGCGGCCGTAACGCCCTGACCGAGCGACAGGACGCGAGCGATTGCAGCATCGGATGCAGCAAAGAGCTGGGGTTGATTTCGGCCTTGCGCGCGTTCTTTTCGATATCGTCGCTCGTAGATATTGGCCAATGCGAGGTTGGCAGCGACATCGTTTGGATAGACTTCAACGACCTGACGAAGGTCGTAAGCGCTCCGTCATAGTCTTCGAGATCCCATTGCGCCTGGCCGATCATGCGAAGTGCCGGCCACTCGAAGCGGAGGCCCTCCACTTCCTTCGCAAGCAGACGCAACCAACCCATCGAGTGTGCGGCTCTCGCCCGGTCGATTTCTTCGATCAACTCGTTGGGAATGACCTGCGAGACGGCGGCCGGCTCGACTTCGGGTAAGGTCGGCAACATCTTGAAGATGGGACTGTCCGTGTCGCGCTCGCTTGCCAAGGCCTGACGAATGACCTCTGTGAGCTCGACGACCGACTCCTCCGGCTTGTCAACGGTATAGGCAAGGTAGCGATCGGTCAGGAGATCGAAGACAGGGCCATCCGCGACCGGCTTACCCTTGATCAGAATCGAACGCTTCTTTCGTAAAGCATGCCGGATTCCCAATTCGTAGAAGACGTTAGCGTTGTGGATCGTGAGATCGGCAATGACGAGGTCCGCCTCGACGAGGAGCTTAAACATGTCTTCCCTGATATTGCCCGGCTCGACAATGTCGCCGGTGGTGCCCCCGGCGATACCGAAGGTTCCCAGCGCGGGTGTGATCAGCCCGTCGTGGACCCGATTGAAATCGATGAGCTTTCCCGCAGAATCCGGCTTGATTCCAAATGGCCGGATCACGAAGACGCGTGTCATGCCTCCCCCCCTCCGTGCCGGCCTTGGTCCAGGCCGGATGATGTAAATCTCAGTTCGTCCTGACCGGCCGCTCCACAAATCCCGCCGCCAGTCCGAGGACGCGAAACTGCTCGGTGGCATCGCCCGCGCCGCGGGAGCTGCCTTCGTTGACGATGACCGCAACGGGCCGGCATGGCGGCGCCTCGGCACGGCACAGCGCGAGCGCTTCCCTCACGATCGCATCATTGGCCGCGGCGTAGGCCGCGTCACCGTCTCCGGCATCGAGCACGACGACGTCGCCCGCCTGCCCCACCTCGCCCATCACACGATCGAATAGTCCGCCCCAGTCGCCAGGGCGATCGGTCACCGACGTCTCGCGGAACCGGGCTGGCGCGAATGGCAGCACGATCCGGCGCCGAATACCCATGCGTCCGGCCTCCTCGAGCGCAATGAGATCGGCCCCGCATGCGGCCGAGCAGACCAAAGCCTCAGCCTGCTCCTGCCTAAAGACATCGGCAAGCCGCTGGCGGACCAACGGCACGGCGCCCAGCGGAAAGCGCTTCGCTTCCGCGTCCGGTGCGTCGATGCGGCGGCCCGCCAGGGCGATAACGGCCTTCTGCTGTTGGTCCTGCGGCATCACTGCTCCTTAACGGGGAGGTGGGAAATTCGGGAAATGCGTAGAGGGAAGGACGTATTTTTCGGCGTAAGCCGCTCCCACGTCGCCGATCTGATTGATGTGCTTGACCGAGTCCATCACCTGCACATCGGCGGGCGAAATCTTGGCGAGACCCAGATCCGCCAACCCCGTCGCGGTGACGTCCGGATCATACCTGACATAGGTGAACTGGGATGGAATGGTCGAAGGCAGTGGATCTTTGGGGTCGATATGCATCGCGTGACCGAACTCGCGGTCTATCGGCGCGCCATATCGGCAATCGCCGACCGTCCGACAGGCCATGTCCCAGCCGGCACTGGCCGCATTCATCAGCGCGGACGGAATGTTGCGGGCGTGGTCGAGCAGCCAAAGATCACCTGCCTTCAAGTCAGGCCGCTCGCGTGGCGCATTGCCGGTACCGACGGACACGATCAGGAGCTGGTCGCGCCCGGTGGCCCAGTTCATCTGGTAAGCTCGTGCGGTCGCCATCTGAAAGGCCAGAAACGCCGGGTTATTGTAGGTGGTCACCCCGCCGTCGACGAAGATGAAGCTGTATTCCTTGGATGTCCCCTGCGCGAATACCACCACCTCAGGGGGAAAGAAGGTCGGCGCAGCTGTGCTGGCACGGACGAGCTGCCACAACGGTAAACCGAGGTTGCAGTCGGGACGGCTGCGGTCGTTGTAGTGGGCGCGCGGATTGTTACTGACCGGCCAGGGCGAATCTGTCGTGTGATTGCGCATCACGACCATGAGGAGAGTCTTCAGATTCGCGTCGCCGAGCTCCGCAGGCTGGTCAGTGGCCCCGTATCCAAGCTCTTTATTGATCGTCTCGCGAAGCATCTTTGCCAACGGTTCGTCGTTGTAAGCGTACTGCGCACGCTTGAGAATGCTGGACTTCTCGAACATCAGCTCACCGCTGCCCACGTAGAACTGGCGGATCTTATCCGTGGACATACCGAGTGAGATGCAGGTCGCGATGATTGCACCGGTGCTCGTGCCGCAGACGAAATCGAAATAGTCGGCGAGGACGAGCTTGTCGTTGCCGGACGCTGATCGCAGGTCTCTTTCGAGCTTGGCGAGAATCTCCACGCTCATCAGCCCGAGAATGCCGCCGCCGTCGCAGGCAAGGATTCGTTTTGGTCCGGCAGACGTCAATTTAGTTTCGACTAAATTGGCCATAAATTCCCTCCGTTTCCTCGCAATAAACTGAACTTCAATTCTGCTTCGGCCGCAGCTTTTCAACGTGCTCTTGGTATTCGTCGTATTCGTCCAAAACCGCCAGCATCAGCTCGTCCGGTGGCTTGGAGCCGAGAAACTGCAGACGACCTCTCAATGATCGTGCCGACGCGCGATCTTCGTAACGATGATCTTGAAATCGAAAGTTCCGCCATGTCCATCTCCGCGGCGGTATCAATCTGACGACTATCCTCGTCGCGCGAGGAAGGGCTGCTTCAATCAAAATGTGCGCCCGACCCGGCGCCATTCCCAATCGTTCGGTTCAGAGCAAAAAAACCTCATCAGAAACGACCGGCCAACGAATGAAATACGGATCGCGTTCGACACCCGACATGCTGACGTGTATCCACCGTGAACGCAAGCTCTAGATGTGCGGCGCGCTGTCACGATCGCGAGTTCGGCGGGCGTTCGGCGGCCCTTCCCGCCACCCTCACGGTATGCCCCCATCTGGCACGGACATTGCTCCTCTTTAGAACGATTTGAACGTTCCGGAGGAAGGTGATGTTGCAGGCGGCGAATGCGGTTCGCGGAGCTGTTCCAGTCGCGATGCGGTCTGCCGGCAGCTCCTCGCTGCTGCTCACCGAGAACCAGCAATGGATCGGCGGTCCACCACCGTTGATGGACAAGCTCTCGCCGCGCGAGCGGGAGTTGGTGCTGAAGCAGGGCCGGCGAAAAGTGCTCAACCGCGGCCAGACACTGTTCAGCCAGGGCGGCAAGCATGATGGCATCTGGCTGATCGAGAGCGGCCGCATCCGCGTGTTCTACACCTCGCCGCTCGGGCGCGAGATCACATTGGCCTACTGGCATGTCGGCAATTTCGTCGGCGGTCCCGAAGTGTTCGAGGGCACCGTGCACCAATGGTCCGGCGTTGCGTCCAGCAATTGCAGCGTCGTGCACCTGCCCGGAAAGGAACTGCGCATCCTTGCCGCAGAGATCCCCAATCTCGCGATCGGCCTGATCGAAGGCCTCACCTTCAAGGGCAAATGCTATTCGGCGCTGGCGCAGATGCTGGGAACGCGCTCCATCACGCAGCGCCTTGCGCATCTCTTGCTGCATCTCGTCGAGCTCTACGGCGTCGAGGATGCCGACGGCACCGTGATCGCGGCGGCCTTCACCCATGCCGACATCGCCCACATGGTCGGCGCCACCAGGCAATGGGTCACGATCAGCCTGAAGCGGATGCAGGAGAAGGGAATCGTCCTGACCAAGCGGTCGCAGATCGTGGTGTGCCGGACCGACGTTCTCGAGGAAATGCGCGGCCAGGCGTCGGATTGAGGCGGCAGCGACGACGATGGTCGGTGCACAGGCAAGCGGCTTTATAGTGCAGGATTGCCCAAGGAGTATGCAATCGGCTTTTCCCGGCAACTAATCGACTACCGCGGTCACTCCGGATTTGCTCTGCCTGCGCCCTCACCCAATCATGGCAACCACAGCACATCCAACCGAATGAGGATGAGAATGGTCCGCCATCTTCCCACGCTCTCGATCGCGATGCTGGTGACGTCGCTGGCGCTCCTCGTCACGCAGCCGGCATCGGCGGAGACCGTCACGCTCGGCATTGGAACGCAGGACACCACGACCAACACGGTGACCGCGGGCGTCGTCATCCGCCAGTTGCATCTGCTCGAAAAATATCTGCCGAGGGACGGCAAATACGCCAACATCAAGTTCGAGCTGGAGTGGCAGAACTTCACCTCCGGGCCGCCGGTCACCAACGCGATGATGGCGAACAAGCTGCAGATCGGCATGATGGGCGACTATCCGCTGATCGTGAACGGCTTCACCTTCGAGAACAACCCGGAGAGCAAGAGCCGCCTCGTCGGCGTTGCGGCCTACAGCCTCGAGGGCTCCGGCAACGGCCTCGTCGTCCACAAGGACTCGCCCTACTACGACCTCGCCGACCTCAAGGGCAAGCTGGTCAGCGTGCCCTTCGGCTCTGCCGCGCATGGCATGGTGCTGAAGGCGATGCAGGACCGCGGCTATGCATCCGACTTCTTCCAACTCGTGAGCCAGAGCCCGGAGGTCGGCTCGACCAATCTCCAGGAAAAGAAGATCGACGCCCACGCCGACTTCGTCCCCTTTGCCGAGTTGCTGCCGTTCCGCGGCTTTGCGCGAAAGATCTTCGACGGCGTCGAGACGAACTTGCCGACCTTCCACGGCATCGTCGTCCGCACCGATTTCGCCGAAAAATATCCTGAGGTCGTCGTTGCCTATTTCAAGGCGCTGATCGCCGCCGACCAGTGGCTGCGCGACGACCCGAAGCTAGCTGCGGAAAAAATCCAGGAATGGACCGGCATCAGCAAGGAAGTGGTCTACATCTTTCTCGGCCCCAGCGGCAACATGACCACCGATCCCACGATCAAGCCGGCTCTGATCGATGCCGCCACCGCCGATGTGAAGGTGCTGCAAAACCTCGGCCGCATGAAGGAGTTCGATCCGAAGAAGTGGGTCGACGACAGCTACATCCGCAAGGCCTATGCCGAGATGAATCTCGACTACGACGCGCAGCTTGCAAGCACGAAGAACTACGAGATCTCCGGCGAAGATTCCTTCTGCAAGAAACCGATCGCCGATCCGCGCAAGGCCGGCGAGGTCTGGGTGGACGACGCCGGCATCCTGCCGTTCTCGTCCGCCGCCTGCACGCTGGGTGCCTATGCCGACTACAAGGCCAAGGGCAAGAAGATCAACGTCGCCTACGTCTTCGACACCACGCGCGGCATCAAGCTGTTCGCCGACCAGGCCTTCTTCGCGGTCGGCAATGGCGACGTCACTCCGTTCCTGCTGAAGAAGGACGCCGAAGCCTATGCGGTCAAAATCGGCGGCAAGGTGCTCGGCTTCGACGAAGCGGTGAAGGCGGCGGTCAGCGGAGGCAAGACGTGAGCAATCCCGCCATCCTCAGACATTCCGAGGACAGCATGCCAGCCATTGCAGAGGCGGGCTCCGTGCGTGCCGTCAGGCCGCCCGCAACACCGCCCTCGTTCGGCACGCTCGCTTTGCGCTGGTACCGGCTGAACCAGAGCCGGCTGCGTGCGACCGCGATCGGCCTGATTTCGCTGCTCGCCTTCCTGCTGGTCTGGCACCTGCTCACGACCTACCGCGTCGTGTTCTTCGTGCGTTTCACCAACGTGCCTTCGCCGCTCGCGGTCTATGCGAGCTTCACCAAGGCGATGCACGATCCAAAATTCCTGATGCACATCCTCTTGAGCTGCCGGCGCATCTTCATCGGTTTCTCGCTGGCGGCGATCATCGGGGTGCCGCTCGGCCTGATCATGGGCCGGTTCAAGCTGGTGCACGAGGTGATCTTCCCGGTCGCCGAGGTGCTGCGGCCGATCCCGGCGATCGCCTGGGTGCCGATGGCGATCATGCTGTGGCCGACCAACGAGCAAAGCATCGTCTTCATCACCTTCCTCGGCTCGTTCTTCCCGATCCTGGTCAACACGCTGCACGGCATGTCGCTGGTCGATCCGGTGCTGGTCCGCGCGGCGCAATGTCTCGGCGCGCGCGAGCGCTCGATCTTCCGCGAGGTATATTTCCCGGCGTCGCTGCCGCACATCTTCACCGGCCTCACTGTCGGCATGGGCGTCGCCTGGGTGTCGCTGATCGCTGCCGAAATGATCTCGGGCCAGTACGGCATCGGCTATTTCACCTGGGAGGCCTATTCGCTGGTCCAGTATGCCGACATCGCGCTCGGCATGATCGCGATCGGCGTGCTCGGCCTCGGTTCTAGCCTGTTGATCCGCGGCGCCGGACAATTGGTGATGCCGTGGAGGTCGACATGAGCGAGATGCTTGCGAACACGTCGAAGGGCCATATCGAAGTCAAGAACTTCTCCCTCGCCTACGAGACCATCGAGGGATCGGTTCAGGCCGTCACCGATACGCAAATCCATGTGAAACCCGGCGAGTTCGTCTCGATCGTCGGCCCCTCCGGTTGCGGAAAATCGACGCTGCTCAACGCCGTCGCCGGCTTCCTTAAACCCACGACGGGCATCGTCACCGTCGACGGCGAGCGCGTGAACGGCCCGAGCGCCGAGCGCGGTATGGTGTTCCAGCAATATTCGCTGTTTCCCTGGAAGACGGTGCGGGAGAATGTCGAGTTCGGCCTGAAGATGCGCGGCATGCCGCGCTCCCAGCGCGAGCGCGCCGCGCGCACCCTGCTCGGGCTGGCGGGGCTGGAGGCGTTCGAGAAGCACTATCCGGAAAGGCTCTCCGGCGGCATGAAACAGCGCGTCGGCATCGTAAGAGCGCTCGCGACCGGACCGAAGGTGCTGCTGCTGGACGAGCCGTTCGGCGCGCTCGACGCGCAGACGCGCGTCATCATGCAGCAGATCCTCACCAACATGTGGCAGCGGCTGAAGATCTCAGTGCTGTTCGTCACCCACGACATCGATGAAGCCATCTTCCTATCCGACCGCGTTTACTGCATGACCGCGCGGCCCGGCTCGATCAAGGCGGAGATTCCGATCCCGCTGGAGCGGCCGCGGCAGCAATCCATGATGATGTCGTCGGAATTTTTGGCGCTGCGCCGCGGGCTGATGTCCCTGATCCGCGAGGAAAGCCTCAAAGCGATGGGCGGCGAGATCAACGACATGGGCATGCAGGGACTCAACATCGAGCTGCACGGGCACTCGCTGGCGGACGTGATTTAGCGATCGCCCTCGACGCTTGCGCTGTTCTTCCCTTGTCCCTTGTGGGAGAAGGTGGCGCAAAGCGCCGGATGGGGTGCTATCCGCGAATGACACGGTGAAAGAAGCGCTCGCGGAGTGAACCCCTCACCCTCTCGCCGCTAACGCGGCGAGCCATCCTCTCCCGCAACGACCCGCAAAGGGAGAGGGTGCAGCGCGCTTGCGGCCGGATCGTCTCACTTGAACCAGTGCACCAATGCGATGCTGATCCCGAGCAGCAGCAGCAGCGAGAGCGTCACGGCTGCCGTCACTCGGCCGCCGACATTGGCGAGCACGCGCACGTCGACGCCGAGTCCGAGCGCTGCCATCGACACCACCGTGAGAAAGCCCGTGATCTTCGTCACCGGTCCGACCACAGCGGCCGGCACGATCTCGAGCGAGCGCAGGGTCGCGAGCGCGAGGAAGCCGAGGATGAACCACGGCACTAGGCGAAAGAAGCCGAGATTGGTCTTCTTGGCATCGGCCTGCCAGCGCGAGGCGACCAGCGAGAGGCCGACGACGACCGGGCCGAGCATCAGGACGCGCATCAGCTTGACCAGCGTGCCGATCTGGGTCGAGACGAGGCCGGCCGGCACCGTCGCTGCAAGCACCTGTGGCACGGCGTAGACGGTGAGACCCGCAAGGATCCCGTATTGCGTGGCGGACAGCTGCAGCAGCGGGATCAGCAGCGGCAGGCCCAGCACCATCATCACACCGAGGATCGCGGTGAAGGAGATCGAGGACGCGATCTCGTCACTGTTGGCGCCGATGATCGGCGCCACGGCCGCAATCGCGGAATTGCCGCAGATCGAGTTGCCACAAGCGATCAGGATCGAGAGACGCGTCGAGAGGCCGAGCAGCCGGCTGAGGCCGAAGGAGACACAGAGCGCGACCACGACGACGGCCGCGATCGAAGCCAGCAGGGCGATGCCCGACGCAGCGATGGCGGCAAAGCTGATGGAGGCGCCAAGCAGCATGACCGCGACTTCAAGGAGCTGCTTGGCGCTGAAGGCGATGCCAGCCTGCCAGCGTGGGCCAGGCTTCCAGAAGCTGCGCAGCGCCATGCCGAGCAGGATCGCCATCACGAGCGCCTCGACATAGGGATGCTCGAACACACCCAGTTCCGCCTGCTCCAGCAGGGCCGAGACGCCGGCGACGAGAATGCAGAGGAGGATGCCCGGAATCAGCGCCGCAATGCGGCTGACGGCGGTGGCCGGCTTGGTATCGGCCGGGCTGGATGCTTGATTCTGCGACACAAATCTCTCCCGGAGGAGAAGGATTTATACGCAGCGCCACCCGATTGGGAAATAAGTTTTCGACATATCAGGGCCGAGGGAAGTTCTGTCCTCGGCCTGGAATAATCGGGCTCGGAAGATCAGGCGAGCCTTAGAAGATCAGGTTCTTGGCGAGCGAGGCGACCCGGCTGAAGCCGTCATAGATGCCCGGCTCGAAGAAGGCCGCACGCGCCAGCACGATGCCCGCGACCAGCGACCAGAACAGCGCGGTGCCGGCTCGCAGCAGAAGCTTTGAGGCGCGCGACTTCGGCTGGGCGTCCGTTGCGGACACCAGCTGCTCGCCGAAGGGCTCAAATCCAGTGCGTTCCATGACCGTAGCCAATCCGTCAAATCTGACGGGAATGTCGTCGTTTCGGGCCCAAACAGCAATGGAAGCGATTGGCGTTTTTGCCCTCGAGGAGGAAATCTCCTTCCGCCGGATGACCTCGGAACAATAGTTTTCTTCTTTTGGCTTACCAAGACACCGGCGGCCGGAGCTATAGGGCCAGATAACGCGGCCGGATCGCTTCGTTCGCCTTCTCGTCGACGAAGGCGGATTGAACTGGAGCGGCAACGCCAGCACCGCTTCGCAAGCGAGCGCAGGCCGTGTCCTTACGCCGCCAACCCACTCCCCACCGGCGCAAAGTTCAGTCCCAGACTCTCCGCCACCGCCTTGTTGGTGATCCGCCCGCGGTGCACGTTGAGGCCGTTTCGCAAATGCGGGTTCTCCAACACTGCGGCAAATCCCTTGTTTGCGAGCATCAGGCCGAACGGCAGCGTCGCGTTGTTCAGGGCCTGGCTCGAGGTCACCGGCACGGCGCCGGGCATGTTGGCGACGCAATAGTGCACGACACAATCGACCTCGTAGGTCGGATCGGTATGCGTGGTCGGATGCGAGGTCTCGAAGCAGCCGCCTTGGTCGATCGCGACGTCGACCAGAACGGCCCCCGGCCGCATCGATTTCAGCATGGCGCGCGTGACGAGCTTCGGCGCACTGGCGCCGGGCACCAGCACGGCACCGATCACCACGTCGGCGGCGAACACCTCTTCCTCGACCGACTCGATGGTTGAGAAACGGGTGCGCATGCGTCCGGCAAAGAGATCGTCCAGTTCGCGCAGGCGCGGAATCGAGCGGTCGATCACGGTGACTTCGGCACCGAGGCCCGCGGCCATGCGCGCAGCCTGCTTACCGACCACGCCCCCGCCGAGCACGACGACGCGTGCCGGCTGCACGCCGGGCACGCCTCCAAGCAGCACACCGCGGCCTCCGGCCGAACGCCTGAGCGCGGCGCCGGCGGCCTCGATGGCGAGGCGGCCGGCGACTTCGCTCATCGGCGCGAGCAGCGGGAGGTGGCCGGCCGCGTCGGTGACGGTTTCATATGCAATCGCGGTACAACCGGAAGCGAGCAGGCCCTTAGCTTGATCCGGATCCGGCGCAAGATGAAGATAGGTGAACAGGATCTGGTTTTCGCGGAGCTGAGCCCATTCGCTCTTCTGCGGTTCTTTCACCTTCACGATCATGTCGGATTTGGCAAAGATCTCGCGGGCGGTCTCGGCAATGGAGGCCCCTGCCCGCCGGTAGACCTCGTCGGACGCGCCGATGCCGCTGCCGGCGCCGCTCTCGACCGTCACCTGGTGTCCGGCGGCGACATATTCACGGACCGCGCCTGGGGTGAGCCCGACGCGATATTCCTGCACCTTGATCTCCTTCGGGACTCCAACGCGCATCTTGATCTCCCTCGCCAATCCTTTGATTCTATTGTTGATCGTAGCGAGAGGGCCGGTTTGGTTCCGTGCAAATATCCGCTACCTTGGCGGCGCCCGTGCCGGTTTCCGGCGCGGAAACGTCTTTTGACGCTGGAAACGAAACTTTGGCCCTCGACCGGAAAGACCTTGCCATCCTCGCGGAGCTCACGACCAATGCGCGAGCCAGCCACACCGAGCTTGCCAACAAGGTCGGCCTGTCGAGCACGGCGCTAGCGCGGCGGCAGAAGGCGCTGGAGGACGAAGGCTACATCCAGGCCTACCAGGCAGCGCTCGACCTCGCCCAGTTTGGTCTCACCACCACCGTGCTGGTTCGCATTGCGCTGGAGAGCCAGAGCGACGAGGCACTGAAGGCGTTCGAGGCGGAGGTGGTGAAGTGTCCGTCCGTCGTGCGCTGCTTCCTGATGTCGGGGACCGACGACTACATCTTGATCGTGCTCGCCCGCGACATCCAGGATTTCGAGCGCATCCACCGCACCGAGCTGTCCCGCCTGCCCCGCGTCGCGCGGGTGCAATCGAGCTTCGCGCTGCGCGAGATCGTCAACCGCGCGGTGCCGACCGTGGTGTTCGGCGAAAAGCGCTGATCTCATCCCAACCATCGCGAGAACCGGCCGGGAACTAAGCATCCTGTCATCCGTTGGGCGCTATTGGCCAGCGGCGGCAACGCATCCTCGCGTCAGCATCCTTGCCCAGTTCGGCCTCTCCACAGGGAAACAGGACATGGCCGATATCACGGATCAGATCCCCGAACGCATTCCGATCAACCTTGTCGTCAATGGCGCAAGGCGCACACTCGAGGTCGCGCCGTGGACCACGCTGCTGGATGCCCTGCGTGACCGTCTGGAGTTGACCGGCACCAAGAAGGGCTGCGATCACGGCCAATGCGGCGCCTGCACCGTCCTGGTCGACGGAAGACGCGTCAATTCCTGCCTGACGCTCGCCGTGATGAAGGATGGCGCTGCGATCACGACGATCGAAGGCTTGGCCAGTGACGGCACACTGCATCCCCTGCAACAGGCCTTTATCGAGCATGATGCCTTTCAATGCGGCTATTGCACGCCCGGACAGATTTGCTCTGCCGCGGGCCTGTTGGCCGAAGGTCGTGCGCGGGATGCCGACGAGATCCGGGAGCTGATGAGCGGAAATCTCTGCCGCTGCGGCGCCTACCCCAACATCGTGGCTGCGATCGAGCAGGCAATGGGCCGGTCATGAACAACGTCCAATATTCCCGCGCAAGCGACGTGCCCGACGCCATCCGCCTGCTCGCCGCCGATCCAGGCGCAAAGCTGATTGCCGGCGGCACCAACCTGATCGACCTGATCAAGGAGAATGTCGAACGACCCTCCCGGCTGATCGACATCTCCCGCCTGCCGCTCCGCGACGTCGAGGACACCGCGGACGGCGGCCTGCGCATCGGCGCCTTGGTGCCGAATTCGGATCTCGCCTACCACCCGCTGATCGAAAAGCGCTATCCCCTGCTCGCCAGCGCCATCCTGGCCGGCGCCTCCGCGCAACTGCGCAACATGGCCTCAGTCGGCGGCAATCTGATGCAGCGCACGCGCTGCGCCTACTTCTATGACACGGCGACGCCTTGCAACAAACGAAGCCCAGGGACCGGCTGCTCGGCTCTCGATGGCCTCAACCGCAACCACGCAATCCTCGGCACCAGCAAGTCCTGCATCGCGACCAACCCGTCCGACATGAGCGTGGCGCTGGCCGCGCTCGGCGCGCTCGTGCACATCGCAGGCGCCACCGGTCAGCGCACCATCGCGCTGACCGATTTCCATCGGCTGCCGGACGACAAGCCCCATCTCGATACAAATCTCGGTAGCGGCGAGATCATCACCGCAATCGAGCTGCCGCCACGCGGCTTCGCCCGGAACTACAGCTATCTGAAGATCCGCGACCGACTGTCCTACGCCTTTGCCTTGGTCTCGGTCGCGGCCGCGCTCGAACTGGAGGGCAACGCAATCAGCGAAGCCCGCCTGGCGCTTGGCGGCGTGGCCCACAAGCCCTGGCGAAGCCTCGAGGCCGAAGCGGCTTTGCACGGCCAGGCGGCAACGCCGGATCATTTTGGGCGCGCCGCCGACCTGCTGCTGCAGGGGGCAACCGCTCGTTCGCAGAACGGCTTCAAGATCGAGCTCGCGCGCCGCGCCGTTGTGCGTACGCTGATGCAGGCCGCAAGCGCCACGCCGCAATCGCAAGCTCACAAGAAGATCGCATGAGGGCTCGATGAACGCCTATGTCGGAACACCAACGTCACGCGTCGACGGCCGGGCCAAAGTCACGGGGGCAGCCAAATATGCCGGCGAATTCGCGGCAGACCACCTCCTCCATGGTTTCGTCGTCGCGGCCACCATTCCGCGCGGGCGCATCGCCCGCCTCGACACCAGCGAGGCGCTGAAGGTGAAGGGCGTGGTCGACGTGCTCACCCACGCGCATCGTCCGCCCCTCGCCGACAAGGACGACGCCTGGAAGGACGAGGTGGCGCCGGAGAAGGGCTCGCCGTTCCGGCCGCTCTATGATGACAGGATCAAGTTCAACGGCCAGCCGATCGCGCTGGTCGTGGCCGAGGACTGGGAAACCGCCAAGTTCGCCGCAACCCTCGTCCGCGTTGAATACGAGCAGGAGGCGTTTGCGACCGATCTCGAATCCGAGCGCGGCAAGGCTGCCAAAGTGGATCAGCCGCACAAGCCGCGCGGTGACGCGCCAGCAGCGCTGACGCGGGCGGCCGTCCGTCTCGAGGCGGACTATGTCATTCCGAGCGAGCATCACAACCCGATGGAGCTGTATGCGACGACGGCCGTCTGGGACGGCAACGGCGGCATTACCGTCTATGACAAGACGCAGGGTGTCCAGAACGTCCAGAAGTTTCTCTGCAGCGTTTTCGGCAAGAAGCCGGACGACATCCGCGTGCTCTCGCCCTATGTCGGAGGCGCCTTCGGCTCAGGCCTGCGGCCGCAGCACCAGGTGGTCTTGGCAACGCTTGGCGCGCTCGCGCTGAAGCGGTCTGTCCGCGTCGTCCTGACACGGCAGCAGATGTACAGCTTGGGCTACCGTCCGATGACCATCGAGCACGTTGCGCTCGGCGCAAAGCCCGATGGCACGCTCGATGCCGTCAGCCACGAGGCCATTGCGGTCACCTCGCGCTTTGAGGATTTCTCGCGCAACGATACCGGCTGGGCGGAGCAGCTCTACAAGAGCCCCAACAGCCGTCTCTCCCACAAGCTCGTCCACCTCGACGTCGCCACCCCCTGTGACATGCGCGCGCCGGGCGCGGCATCGGGCGTCTGCGCGCTCGAATGCGCCATGGACGAATTGGCCGTCGCGCTCAAGCTCGACCCGATCGAGCTGCGGCTGAAGTGCTACTCGGATCGCGACCAAAGCGAAGACCTGCCCTACACTAGCAAGCGGTTGCGCGAATGCTACGCCCGCGGCGCCGAAGCCTTCGGCTGGGGGCGGCGGAACCCCGCGCCGCGCTCCATGCGCGACGGCAAGGAGCTGGTCGGCTGGGGCATGGCGACAGGGGTGTGGGAGGCGCTGCAGATGCCCGTCGCCGCCCGCATCGTGCTGACGGCCAACGGCCATGCCGAGGTCTCCTGCGCCGCATCCGACATTGGCACCGGTACGTACACCATCGTGGCACAGGTAGCGGCCGATGCCCTCGGGCTGCCGATCGACAACATCAGCGTCCGGCTCGCCGATTCGACCTTGCCGCAAGCCCCTGTCGAGGGCGGCTCCTGGATGGCGGCGTCCAGCGCGCACGCGGTGCTGGGAGCGGCCGAAGACATTCGCCAGGAGCTGGCACGGCTCGCCAAGGCGATGCCGGGCTCGCCGCTCGCTGACCCCGTCAATGTCACGTTGGTCGACGGCATGATCGCCAGCAACGGAGCCGCCGTCTCGATTGCGGATGTCATGCGCCACAGCAAGGTCGAGCGGATCGAAAAACAGAAGCTCAACCAGTTCGTAGAAGACAAATCGTACGCCCGCAACACGCATTCGGCCGTCTTCGCCGAGGTGAAGGTCGACGAGGAGCTCGGCGTGATCCGCGTCACGCGGGTCGTGAGCGCGGTCGCGGCCGGACGCATCCTGAACACCAAGACCGGCCGCAGCCAGATCATGGGCGGCGTTGTCTGGGGCATCGGAATGGCGCTGCACGAGGAGACGGTGATGGATCACCGCTTCGGCCGCATCATGAACGCGAACATTGCCGAGTACCACATTCCCGTGAATGCCGACGTTCACGACATAGACGTCATCTTCGTCGATGAGCCCGACGAACGGATCAACAGGCTGGGCGTCAAGGGTCTCGGTGAGATCGGTATCGTCGGCGTGCCTGCGGCGATTGCGAACGCCGTCTATCACGCCACCGGCAAGCGCATCCGGCGCTTCCCGATCACGCTGGACAAGCTGATTGACTGAATCAGGGCTAAACGAAACAACAGGCCGGCGCTCTACGCATCTGACGATGTGTCCGTCCCGTTCTCCAACTCGCGTCGCTTGGATTCGAGTTCCGACTGCGGCATCTCCTCGATCCCGACGAGATCTTTCCGCGGCGCGGTGGCCCGAATGAGCTCATCGAGTTTCAACTGGAGTGCAGCACTGTCCCTGTTCTGCGTGTTCTGTATCAGGAACACCATCAGGAATGTGACGATGCTGCTGACCGTATTCATGATCAGCTGCCATGTGTCGGAGAAGCCGAAGATTGGTCCGCTAACGAGCCACGCTGCCACGGTGCAGACCGCCAATGCAAACGGCCAGGGGCGGCCGCTCCGCGTTGCAATTTCGGACGCAAACCTGGAAAACCAGTGCTCTTTTCGTCGCTGAACCAAATTCGCACCGTCGCCCGATGCGCCGACGATCCTGGTGATGGAGGCGGTGAATTGCCGCGAGGCCATCGGCTCCATCGTGTCGGACGCCATCGAGAGTAGAACACGTCCCCCCGGCAGAGGTTTCAAACGCCTCCGCGGCTGAAGCAATCGGGGTGGGTATGCTTGGCGTGGCGAACTGCGGGCCTGGCCGGCCTATCATGCGGTGTCGCCAGCGCCACGGCTGCTGGTTCGACACGTCAAGGCACAGCGGTCGCTGGGTGCCCGTCCGCTGGGCCTTCACGACGGGAAATCGGCCGGTCTCACCTGGATGCGGTCGGCATGCAGGGACCAGTGATGCAAGGCCTGGTCCTTGCAAAATTTCGCCTTGGCCCGCTCTCTGGCTTCGTCCTCATCGGAGGCGTCGATCTCGAGCGTGCCCTGACACACCTCGATCTGTCGGCCATAGTCGCCGAGCACGTCCTTCATGAACCTGACGACATAAGTTGACATGGGACCTCCTACACCCCCGTCAGCCCCGGCGGCACTCTAATCCCATTTAGGCTGGTCTGGGGAAAGAGATTTTGACGCGGATCAAGGTCAGGATGCGGTTTTCTTCGCGCCGTCATTTCGGGGCGGCTCGCAGGGCCGAACCCGGAATCTCGGGATCCCGGGTTCGATTCCTCGCATTTCCCTATCCCGGCGTCACGCCAAAAGCCTGCTTGAAGCGTTCCGCATAGCGCGGCCAGACTTCGGGATTGATGATGCGCGGCGGGCGCTTGCCGTCGAGCACGTCCAGCACCTGTTCGGCGGCGATGCGGCCCATGTTCTGGCGCGCTTCGATGGTGACGCCGGCCGTGTGCGGGCTCGCCAGCACGTTATCGAACTGGAGCAGCGGATGCTCCGGCGGCGGCGGCTCCTTGGACCAGACGTCGAGGCCGGCTCCCGCGATGCGCTTGTCGCGCAGCGCCTTCAGCAAAGCGTCCTCGTCGTGGATGAAGCCACGTGCCGTGGTGATGAAATAGGCATGCGGCTGCATCAGCGCAAATTCGCGCACGCTGATCATGTTGCGGCTGCTCTTGTTCAGCGGGCAGGAGATCGAGACGAAATCGGCTCGGCGCAGCAGCTCGTCGAGCTCGACCTTCTCCCCGCCCCGCTCGGCCATCACTTCGGCCGACAAATATGGATCATAGGCCAGCACCTTCATGCCGAGCAGGCCCTTGCACAGCGCGGCGATGCGGCGGCCGACATTACCGAGGCCGATGATGCCGACGGTCTTGCCCTCGACTTCGTTGCCGACGAGCTCGTTGCGGTTGACGTCGCGTTCGCGGCGCAGACGGCGATCCGACTGGATGATGCGCTTGGACAGCGTCAGCATCATCGCCAGCGCATGCTCGGCGACCGAATGGGCGTTGCCGCCGGACTGATTGACGACGACGACGCCCGCCTCCGTGCAGGCCTCGACGTCGACGGGGTCGAAGCCCGCGCCATTGCTGGAGACCAGCAGCAAATTCGGCGTCCGCTTCAGGAAGGCGGCATCGACGTGGAAATGCGGCGCCAGCTCATCGCGCGCCGCGCCGATCTGATAGACATGGGCCGCGCTCAGGATGGGCGCATAGAAATCTTCAGGGCTTTCGTTCTCGATCCGATCGAGCCGGACGTCGGGCCGCGCCTTCAGGATGTCGATATAGATCGGATTGGCCAGGTATTTGACGTAGAACACGCGCTTGTTGTTGACGGACATCAGGCCCCTTCCGGCTCGCTCGCGGGGGGAGCTTGGCAGGTCGGCGCGACGCGCTCCGTCCGGTGCTTCCTCCCGTTCCTTCGTTGCCGCACTTATGACATGGCGGCGCCCTCCCCGGCAGGCCTTCTGGCGCAGATCACGGTGCTGGCTCGGACATGTTGACAATCCCGCTGCCCGCGTCAAGTTCGGCTCACCGCCGCGACGACCAGAACAATGGTCACGACCAAGAAGCATGCGCGGCCCTAGGGAGAACGCAATGGCGATTGCGGAGCAACAGACGGAGGGGACCAGCGACAGAAGCTGGCACGGCATCGTCCTGCAAACCCTGAAGCGGAACGCGGTCAGCCTCATCCCCTACGTGCCCGACCGCGTGCTGACGCCGCTGATCAAGAACCTGCACGCCGATCCCTTCTTCACCACCTTTGCCACCGCCCGCGAAGAGGAAGCGGTCGGCATCGTCTCAGGCGCGTGGATGGGCGGACGGCGCGGCGCGGTGCTGATGCAGACCTCCGGCTTCGCCACGCTCGCCAACGTGCTCGCTTCCCTCGCAGTGCCCTACCAGATCCCGCTGATCATGTTCGTGTCCGAGCGCGGGACGCTCGGCGAGTTCAACTACGGCCAGTCGCTGGTCTGCCGCACCATGCGCCCGGTGCTGGACTCGCTGGCGCTGGAGCACCACACCGTCACCCGGCTCGACGAGCTCGAATTCATTGCCGACCGCTCGATCAAGCAGGCCGTCACGACGCAGGCGCCGGTGGCGCTGATCCTCAACCCGCTGCTCACGGGCGGCAAGGTCTTCGACAAGTGAGGCCGGCCATGAGCGCACGCAACACCAAGATAATGAACCGCTTCGATGTGACTTCGCGCCTGATCGCGAAGCTCCAGCACGAAGAGGCCGTGATCGGCGGCATCGGCAACACCAATTTCGATCTCTGGGCCGCCGGCCACCGCCCACAGAATTTCTACATGCTTGGCAGCATGGGCCTCGCCTTCCCGATCGGGCTCGGCGTGGCGCTGGCGCAACCCGACCGCCGCGTCTTCGCGCTCGAAGGCGACGGCTCACTGCTGATGCAGCTCGGTGCACTGTCGACGATCGCAGCCCTGAAGCCGAAAAATCTCACGATGATCGTGATGGATAACGGCATCTACCAAATCACCGGCGCGCAGCCGACGCCCGCCGCGAATGTCGCTGACATCGTCGCAATCGCCGTTGGCTCCGGTCTCACCAACAGCGCCTGGGCCGCAGACGAGGAGGATTTCGAGCGGCTGGTCGACGATGCGATGGCTGCCTCCGAGCCCAACCTGATCGCCGTCAGAATCGACGATAAGCCGGGCGTGGGTACCACCCGCCGCGACCCCGTGCAGATCCGGGAACGCTTCATGCATGGTCTCGGCGTGCGCGAACCACTTTAACATTTTGTCATCAACTACATGTCGATCTGATGGCGGGACTATTCGGCGCCTTGCAAATCTGTGCTAAGCGAGCCGGATGCCCCTTTTGGTTCGTTCCTTTGCCTGGCTGCTCGCGGCCGCCGTCACATTCGCAACCCTTGGTCCACCGGGCCTGCGGCCCCATTCCGACCTCGGTCAGGACGGCGAACATGCGCTCGCCTTCATCCTGGTGGGGCTGGCCTTCGGCCTTGCCCACCGGCGGCGGCGCCTGCTGACCGCAGCGGCTGCAGTGGTCCTGATCGGCGTGCTCGAACTGATGCAACTTTGGGCACCCGGCCGCCACGCGCGGCTCGAGGATTTTCTGGTCGACGCGCTCACCGCTTGCCTCGGCTTCGTGCTCGCGGCCGCCGCAGATTGGGCCGTCGCCCGGCTTCGGGCCGATTCGGTCCTGACGAGCGAAGGCCCCGCGGAGTGACACTCCGCAGGGCCGATATTGTCAGCGTCGCAGATCAGTCGATGATCCTGACGACGCGGCGCGTGCGCGGTTCGACGATCACGCGGCGGTCGTTCACGACCGCGTAGCGATACTGGGTGTAGTTCGGCACCGGGCGCAGCACCACGGTGGGCGGCAACGGCTCGCCGACCACGACGCGCTCGCGGATCACCACGGAATCATCGCGCGGAATGCCGCCCAGAATTGCATTCGGAATTTCCAAACCTGCGCCAACGGCCGCGCCGACGGTGCCGCCGACCATCGCGCCGACCGGGCCGCCGATGTCGCCGCCCGCACGCGCGCCTTCTGCAGCGCCTTGGGCGGTGGTCGATTGAGCAAAGGCTGCGCTCGACGCCAGCAGCGACGCAGCAGCCAACGTAATCGCCAGACGGGTTTTCATGTCCTTACGCCTCCAGTGATTGCTATGCATGTTCAACCCGCGGGGCCGGAGCATTGTTCCGGTTCCCCTGCGACAAAGATGCAGCACGCATCTGGAGAGTGTTACCCGGTAACAGATCAGACCGCAGCGATCTCGTACCCTGCCATCAGTTCCAACGCGCGCACCATCGCCGAATGATCCCAGGCCTTGCCGCCATGGGCGGTGCAGGACGAGAACAATTGCTGCGCCACTGCGGTGCTCGGCAGCGAGAGGCCGAGCGTCCGCGCGCCTTCGAGCGCAAGGTTGAGATCCTTCTGGTGCAGCTCGATGCGAAATCCCGGATCGAAATTGCGCTTCACCATGCGCTCGCCATGAACTTCGAGAATCCGCGACGAGGCGAAGCCGCCCATCAGCGCCTTGCGCACCAGCGCGGGGTTCGCACCAGCCTTGGATGCGAACAGAAGCGCTTCGCTCACCGCCTCGATCGTCAGCGCGACGATGATCTGGTTGGCGACTTTCGTCGTCTGACCGTCGCCATTGGCACCGACATGCGTGACGTTCTTGCCCATCTTGTCGAAGATCGGCTTCATGGTGCCAAAGGCCCGCTCCGGCCCACCGACCATGATGGTGAGGCTCGCAGCTTTCGCCCCGACCTCTCCGCCCGAGACAGGTGCGTCGAGATAGTCCGCACCGAGCGCCTCGATCTTCTTGGCGAACTCTTTCGTCGCCAGCGGGGAGATCGAGCTCATGTCGACCACGATCTTGCCCTTGGAGATGCCGCTTGCGACGCCGTCCTTGCCGAACAGCACTGCTTCGACATGCGGCGTATCCGGCACCATGATGATGACGGCATCCGCCCGCTCCGCGACCTGCTTGGCCGATTTGCAGGCGATGCCGCCGGCGGAAATCAGCTCCGGCGCGATCGGCGCGAGATCATGCAGGAGAACGCGATGGCCCGCAGCCAGAAGATGGCCGGCCATCGGCCGTCCCATGGTGCCAAGTCCGATGAAGCCGATATTGGTCATGGTTTGATTTCTCACAGTTGGAGTAGCAAAGTTCATCGACGCATTCGGTGCACCTCTCCCGCTTGCGGGAGAGGTCGGCGCGTAGCGCCGGGTGAGGCTTCTCTCCACGTTGGGATTTCTTCCGCAAGGATCCCATCGCGGAGACACCCTTTCCCGCACGCGGCCGCACGCGGGAGAGGGAGCGCACCGTCATCGCGGCCGCATCTGGCCCTCAGGTCTCAAACGTCTGCGCCGCGTGCCACGAAAGGCCTTCCAGCGTCGTTGTGCGCGGCTTGTATTCGCAGCCGATCCAGCCGCGATAACCGATCGCGTCGAGATGGCGGAACAGGAAGGGATAGTTGATCTCGCCGGTGCCGGGCTCATGGCGGCCGGGATTGTCGGCGAGCTGGATGTGGGCGATCTGGGGCAGATATTCCTGCATGGTGCGGGCGAGATCGCCCTCCATGATCTGCATGTGGTAGATGTCGTACTGGATGAAGAGGTTGTTCGAGCGCACTTCCGAGATCAGCTGCACCGCCTGCTCGGTGCCATTGAGATAGAAGCCGGGAATGTCGAGCGTGTTGATCGGCTCGACCAGCAGCTTGATGTTCTCGCGCGCCAACGTCGAGGCCGCGAAGCGCAGGTTTCCGATCAGCGTTTCCTGAAGTTCGCGGGGATCAGCGTCGACAGGCGCAACACCGACGAGACAGTTGAGCTGGTCGCAATCGAGCGCCTTGGCGTAGTCGATGGCGCGGAACACGCCGTCGCGAAACTCGGCGCTGCGGTCGGGCAGGATCGCGATGCCGCGTTCGCCCGCTGCCCAGTTGCCTGCGGGGAGATTGTGCAGCACCTGCGTGAGGCCATGGGCCTCGAGCTGCTCACGCAGCTGCGCCTTGTCGAAATCATAGGGGAAGAGATATTCGACTCCGGAGAAGCCCGCCGCCTTCGCTGCGGCGAAGCGGTCGAGGAACGGCATCTCGTTGAAGAGCATGGTGAGGTTGGCAGCAAACTTCGGCATGATGCTCTTCCCTATTCCGCCGGCTGCAACACGCGGGTGGCGCCGACTTCGTCGAGCGGAAGATCCAGCACTTCCTCGAACTCGACGATGTTGTCGATCTCCGCGCCCATCGCGATGTTGGTGACGCGTTCGAGAATGAACTCGACCACCACGGGCACACGGTGCTTCGCCATCAGTTCACGTGCGGTGGCGAACGCCGCCTGCGTGTCCTTCGGATCAGTCACGCGGATCGCCTTGCAGCCGAGACCTTCGGCGACCGCAACGTGGTCGACGCCGTAGACGCCGATCTCGGGCGCGTTGATGTTCTCGAAGGAGAGCTGGACGTGGTAGTCCATATCGAAGCCGCGCTGGGCCTGGCGGATCAGGCCGAGATAGGAATTGTTCACGACGACGTGGATGTAGGGCAGATTGAACTGCGCGCCGACCGCGAGCTCCTCGATCAGGAACTGGAAGTCGTAGTCTCCGGAGAGCGCGACGATGTCGCGATCCGGGCACGCCGCGCGCACGCCGAGCGCGGCCGGCAGCGTCCAACCGAGCGGACCCGCCTGCCCGGCGTTGATCCAGTTGCGCGGCTTGTAGACGCCCAAAAATTGCGCGCCGGCAATCTGCGACAGGCCGATCACGGTGACATAGGTGGTATCACGACCGAACGCCTTGTTCATCTCTTCATAGACGCGCTGCGGCTTGATCGGGACGTTGTCGAAATGGCTCTTGCGCAGCATCGTCTTCTTGCGATCGCGGCAGGCCGCAGGCCACGCCTGGCGCTCGCGGAGCCTGCCTGACCGCCGCCACTCCCTGGCGACGGTGACGAAGAGCTCGAGCGCGGCCTTGGCGTCCGAGACGATGCCGAGATCGGGATTGAACACACGCCCGATCTGGGTCGGCTCGATGTCCACGTGGACGAATTTGCGGCCCTTGGTGTAGGTCTCGACCGAACCGGTGTGGCGGTTGGCCCAGCGGTTGCCGATGCCGAGGACGAAGTCGGATTCCAGCAGCGTGGCGTTGCCGTAGCGGTGGCTGGTCTGAAGGCCGACCATGCCGGCCATCAGCACGTGGTCGTCGGGGATCGCGCCCCAACCCATCAGCGTCGGGACAACAGGCACGTTGGCGATCTCGGCGAATTCGACCAGAAGCTCGGAGGCATTGGCATTGATGATGCCGCCGCCGGCGACGATCAGCGGCCGCTCGGCGGCGTTGAGCATCTCCAGCGCCTTCTCGACCTGCTTGCGCGTCGCGGTCGGCTTGTAGACCGGCAGCGGCTCATAGGTCTCGTCGTCGAACTCGATCTCGGCAAGTTGCACGTCGAGCGGCATGTCGATCAGCACCGGTCCCGGCCGGCCCGACCGCATCACATGAAACGCCTGGCTGAATACGCGCGGCACCAATGCCGGCTCGCGCACCGTCACCGCCCATTTGGTCACGGGTTTTGCGATCGACTCGATGTCGACGGCCTGGAAGTCTTCCTTATAAAGCCGCGTCCGCGGCGCCTGCCCGGTGATGCAGAGGATCGGGATGGAATCGGCGATCGCCGAATAGAGCCCGGTGATCATGTCGGTGCCGGCCGGCCCTGACGTTCCTATGCAGACGCCGATATTGCCAGCCTTTGCCCTTGTATAGCCCTCGGCCATGTGCGAGGCGCCCTCGACATGCCGCGCCAGGATGTGGCGGATCGAGCCGCGCTTCTTCAGCGCCGAATAGAGCGGATTGATCGCAGCCCCGGGAACACCAAAGGCAGTCGAGATGCCTTCCTTCTCCAGGATACGCACGGCCGCATCGACAGCTCGCATCTTCGCCATATCGGACCTCGCTCAGGTTAAGTCAGCGAGCGAGATCATCAGATGCGCGGAAGCCGATCTCAACGAGATCGATTTTATTTTCCACGATGCGGCAGCCACGGAAAAATCGTGGCGGTCTCAATCAGTTAGATCGAGATATGTGTGAAAGCCGCTTCACTCGAACAGCGGCGCCAGTTCCATCTGCGGCACCAGCACGAGGCCCTTGTCGGTGATGCGAATTTCCGGAATGACCGATAGGGGAATCAAATTGAAGCCCATGTAGGGGATGGTGCAGCCGGCCTCGGCCCACTCTTTCTTCAGCGCCTTGACCTCTTCGGCCACTTCTGTAACGCGCTTGTCCGAGAGCAGGCCTGCGATCGGCAGCGGGACCAGCGCCCTCACCCTGCCGTCGGCCACGACGCAGACGCCGCCCTGCCGGTCCTTGATGGCGGCGATGGCGACCTGCATATCGCCCTCGTTGGTGCCGGCGACGATGATGTTGTGGCTGTCGTGCCCGACACTGGAGGCGACCGCGCCGCGCTTCAGGCCGAAATCCTTCAAAAGGCCGTAGGCGACGTTGCCGGCCGATTTGCCGTGGCGCTCGACCACCGTGACGAAACAGAGGCCGTAGCGCGCGAACAGCGACGGCCAGTCCTTTGCGGGCTCGATCGCCACCTTCTCGTGGATCAAGGTGATGCCCGGCAATGCGGTCTTAATGGCGTTGATGGTGCAGGCCTTCGCGGGCAGTTCCGGCGTCAACTTCATCTTCTCCGGCAGCTTCACGGTGGCATAAGCCGCCTTCGGATATTGATAGCGCTGCGACAACACCCGATCGAGGCTATCAGTGATCTTGCCGTGCTCGACCACGAGCTCGCCGCCATACCACGTGCATTGCGGCTTGAGCTGGTCGTCCATCAGCACGAGATCGGCGCGACGGCCGCCGCCGAGGCCGCCGATTTCGCCCTCCATGTTGAAGCGCGTCGCGCCATGCAGCGAGCCCATCGACCAGGCCTGCTCCGGCGACATCCCTGCTTTCACGGCTTCGCGGACCACCCAGTCGAGACCGAACAGCAGCAGATCGTCGGCGTCGCGATCATCGGTGCACACGGCGGTGCGCTTGTGCGAGGCCCCGAGCTCGGTGATGGTCCGGATCGCCTGCGGCAGCGAATGCCAGGGCGTCGTTGGCGGGCCGCCGCGCAAAAACACCCAGACGCCGGCATCGAGCAGATCGTCGGCGATGTCGCGGTCGATTGCCTCGTGGGTGTCGGTGATGCCGGATGCCGCATAGGCCGCGACGAATTCGCGGCCATAGACGTGGCCGGATACCGGACGTCCCCGTTTCAAAGCAGCCGCGAGGATCGCATGACTGCGATCGTCGCCCATGGTCACCGGCACGAAATCCATCTTCTCGCCGAGCGCGACCGCTTCTGGCCAGCGGTCGAACAGGCCGGCGATCTTGTCCGGCGTCAGATCGCCGCCTGCAGTCTCCAGCTCGGCCGATGTCGCCGGCACCGTGCTCGGCACCGTCAGGAAGATCGAGAGCGGCGCCTCGCGCGCGTCCTCCAGCATCGCCTCGACGCCGGCAACGTCCATGACATTGCCGATCTCGTGGCTGTCGCAGAAGATCGTTGTGGTGCCGTTGAGCAGCGCGGCCTCGGCATACGCGCAGGCCGTCACCATCGAGGATTCGATGTGGATGTGCGGATCGACCAGGCCCGGCGCGATGATGCCGCCAGCTGCGTCGTAGGTCGTGACGTCGCGCCATACCTTCCGTGCTGTTCCGGAAGGCTTCACGGCCGCGATACGGCCGCCTGTGATCCAGACCTCCCGCGCCGGATGGATCCGCTCCGAATAGGTCGAGAGCACCCGCGCCCCGGTGACGACGAGATCCGGCGCGGCGCGTGCGGATGCGACATCGGCGAGACGTCGCGTCATGCTGTGAAGCGGCGCGACGGAGAAGCGGGTGAGCTTGTTCATCGGGGCTCTCGCGTGGGAATGATAGCCCGCGATGGTTGCCGCCGTTGGCGGCGAGGGCAACTCAAATAATACAGCACCCGTGCTTACGCATTGGGCAGAGGACCCCGACGTATCGAGGCATCGGGGCCCAACCTACCACTGCGGTCAGTCGCAGATGCGGCGGCGAACCACAACATCCTCACCGAACCGGTTGACCCGGTGTTGTACGATGGTGCGGCAACCGCCGTAGTATTGGTCACCGTCGTAGTCACGGTAGTATCGGTCCGGGCCAACATAGACGCCGCCGGAACCGATGCCAAACTCAACAGCGTTTGCTGTTGTTACCGCTCCCGCAGCTAGAGCAGCCACTGCGGCGAGCGCGAGGATCATTCGCTTCATTTGGCACTCCTCTCGCAAGTGACGGAGCATTGGGCCAACGATCGGGCTTGAGATTGGTTTCGTGACGATGAGCGAACACCAATGCAGAAAATCGTCGTTCCATTAAAAACAGCGCGTTCAGATCGGGAACCAGCTTGCGGCGCAATCGCACCAATTTACGCATCACTCATTGTGGCGTTTGCCACGCGCCGAAATTGGAACCCTTATGATGTTACCCATACCCATTTTGCAATTGTCTGCGCGCGGCGCTCGGATCTAATTGAAACAGCAGAATTCGCCTTCGCATGTGCTTGGAGTTTCACTTTTGCGGTTAAGAGCTTTCGCATCTGAATTGGATTTCGCGGCGAAAAGCATATGTGAGTTCAAACAAAGTTTGAGGTTGTCGCCGTTTGCCGCTCGAAATGCGATGGGGCGGATTGTCCGCATCGGGCTGCAGTGATGCTTGTAAGCGGAGTTGGTAACCGGCTTCTGTCAGCACTGCCGACCGCGGATCTCGATCTTTTGACACCCGATCTACAGACGGTCACTCTCGATCGGGAAGAGGTCGTCTCGCGAGTGGGGGATCATACCGAACACGTCCTCTTCCCTCACAGCGGCGCCGTTTCGGTGATGGTCGATATGGCGAATGGGCAGACGGTCGCCAGCGCCGCAATAGGGCGCGAGGGGGCAGTGGGCACTCTGTCCGTGCTGGGACCATCCCCTGCGGCCGTTACGACCATCGTTCGTGCCGCGGGGACGGCCTCGCGGATCCCCGCAGCGCGATTCCATGCTGCTTTCAGCCGGAGTCCTGCGATCCGGCACGTAGTCCAGCTTCACTTCAAGGCGGTGCTGATACAGTTTCAATTGGGCGGGGCTTGCAATGCACTGCATCCGGTCCAAGCCCGCATGGCACGCTGGCTGCTTCAACTTCACGATCGCATCAACCAAGACGTCCTGCCTCTCACGCAGGACGCGCTTTCGCAGATGTTGGGTGTGCGACGAACGACGGTGACGCTCCTGATGCGCAATCTGCGCGCTTCCGGAGCGATCAGATCTGAGCGGCGGGGCGAAATCGAGATCGACTCATCGCGGCTCGCTGCGGTGGCGTGCGAATGCCGCGACACCATGCGGCTCGAACTCGAGAAGATCTTCTCTATGAGTACAGCGCCATCTCGCGCTTTCGATCTGCCGATCCGGTAGAAACGGGCGATGCTCCTAGCTAGTCCTCGTTCGCCTTGAACCGCCCCAGCCCCTTGAGCACGAACGGCGCCAGCAGCGCGATCAGCGCGACACCGAGCAGCGTCGCCGAGATCGGGCTCTGCAGCAGCGTCATGGGATCGCCGAGGCTGATCGCGAGTGCGCGGCGGAGCTGGCTCTCGGCGATCGGGCCGAGGATCAGGCCGACGACGACCGGAGCAATCGGAAAATCGAACCGGCGCATCAGGAAGCCGAGCACGCCGAAGCCGGCCAGCATCGACAATTCGACGACCGACGGCTTGGCCGCGATCGTGCCCATGGTTGCGAACACGAGGATGCCGGCATAGAGCCAAGGCTGCGGGATCGCGAGCAGCCGTACCCACAGGCCGACCAGGGGCAAGTTGAGCACCAGCAGCATCATGTTGGCGATGAACAGGCTCGCGATCAGGCCCCAGACGAGGTCAGGCCGTTCGGCGAACAGCAGCGGGCCCGGGTTGAGGCCGTATTGCTGGAAGCCCGCCAACATCATCGCGGCGGTTGCCGAGGTCGGAAGTCCCAGCGTCAACAGCGGCACCAGCGTGCCGGCGGCGGAGGCGTTGTTGGCGGCCTCAGGTCCCGCGACGCCTTCGATCGCGCCCTTGCCGAACTCTTCCGGATATTTCGTGAGACGCTTCTCGGTCGAATAAGACAGGAAGGTCGGGATCTCGGCGCCGCCGGCGGGCAGCGCGCCGATCGGGAAGCCGAACATGGTGCCGCGCAGCCACGCCTTCCACGACCGCTTCCAGTCTTCCCTGGTCATCCACAGCGAGCCGCGCACCGGCTCCAGCTTCTCCTCGGTGTGGTGGCGGCGCGATGCGACGTAGAGCGCCTCGCCCACCGCGAACAAGCCGACCGCGAGCGTCGTCACCTCGACCCCGTCGAGCAATTCAGGCACGCCGAACGCAAGCCGGGCCTGGCCGGTCAGCTTGTCGATGCCGACGAGGCCGAGCGTCAGGCCGACGAACAGGCTGGTCAGGCCGCGGACCGGGGAATCGCCGAAGGTCGCCGACACCGTGACGAAGGCGACGCACATCAGCGCAAAATAATCCTCGGGGCCGAAGCGCACCGCGAAGTCGACCAGCCAGGGCGCGAGGAAAGCGAGCCCGATGGTGGCGATGGTGCCGGCGACGAAGGAGCCGATCGCAGAGGTCGCGAGCGCCGGCCCGCCGCGGCCGGCCTTGGCCATCTTGTTGCCTTCGAGCGCGGTCGCCATCGATGCGCTTTCTCCGGGCGTGTTGATGAGGATCGCGGTGGTCGAGCCGCCATACATGCCGCCATAGTAGATGCCGGCGAACATGATCAGCGAGCCGCCGGGATCGAGCTTGTAGGTCACCGGCAGCAGCAGCGCGACCGTCAGGGCCGGGCCGATGCCGGGCAGCACGCCCACGGCCGTGCCGAGGAACACGCCGATCAGCGCGTAAAGCAGGTTCATCGGCTGGACGGCGACCGCCATGCCATGCGCCAGCGCGGCAAAAGTATCCATCACAGCAATCGCTCCAGCGGGCCCGCAGGCAGGCTCAGCGTCAATAGCCGGTCAAAGGCGAGATAGATCAGGGTCGACATCACGAGGGCGATGGCGCTGTCGACGAGGACCGCGCGGCGACCGAAGGCAGCGGACGTCGTCACGAACAGCGCCGAGGTCGCCAGGATGAAGCCGCCGCCAAAGCCGATGATCGCAATCAGCAGCGCGAGGCCGACGAGGATCAGAAAGACCGGCACGGGACCGGTGCTCTCACGCGGCGGCAAGTTGCCGCGCAGCGCATCGATGAAATTGCCGACCGCCAGCAGCGCAAGGCCGCTGGCGACCACGACGGGCATCACCTCCGGCCCCATGCCGTACATCGCGGCGGATTGCAGGCCGCGCGCGTCCCAGACCAGCACCGCTGCGAGCGCCGCCAGCAACGCAGCGATAACGATGCCGGCGCGATCGACACGCCGCGGCGGCTGCGCAGAATCGCCTGATGTCATGACTTGACGAGACCGACCGATTTCAGCACGTCGGTGACGCGCACGGTTTCCTTCTTCAGGAAGTCGGCGAAGGCGTCGCCGCCGAGATAGGCGTCCTCCCAGCCCTTCTGCTTGAGGATCTCCTTCCAGGCGTCCGACGTCACCATCTTCTCGACCGCATCGCTCAAGGTCTTGCGCTGCTCCGGCGTGATGCCGGGAGGTGCGACCACCGAGCGCCAGTTGGCGATCACGAGGTCGATGCCCTGTTCCTTGAAGGTCGGGATGTCGCTGCCGGCAATGCGCTTCTCCGATGTCACGCCGATCGCGCGCAGCTTGCCGGACTTGATCTGCCCTTCATATTCGCTCAGCCCCGAGATGCCTGCGGTGACCTTGCCGCCAAGGATCGCAGCGAGCGACTCGCCGCCGCCGGAGAACGGGATGTAGTTGATCTTCTTCGCGTCGGCGCCGACGGCGCCGGCGAACAGCGCAGCCATCACATGGTCGACGCCGCCAGCCGAGCCGCCGGCGAAGGTCACCTTGGCGATATCCGCCTTCATCGCGGCGGCCAGATCCTGCCCGGTCTTGATCGGCGAGTTCGCGGGCACCACGATCACCTGGATTTCCTCGGTGAGACGCGCGATCGGCGTCACCTGTTCGAGCGTCACCGGCGACTTGTTCATGGCGAGCGCGCCCACCATGACGAAGCCGTTGACCATCATCTGGTTGCCATCGCCCTTGGCGCCATTGACGAACTGCGCGATGCCCACGCTGCCGCCCGCACCGGGAACGTTGGTGACCTGCACGCTGCGGGCGACGCCGGAGGCCACCAGCGCCTGCTGCATCGAACGCGCCGTCTGGTCCCATCCCCCGCCTGGGGCGGCCGGCGCCATCAGCTTGAGCTCGAGCTGCTGGGCAAAGGCCGGATTGGCTGCCGCCAGGGTCAACGCGACGGCTGCGCCGACAAGGCGCACGGGAAATCGAAACATGCAGGCATCTCCAGGCTCGTGCGGACTTCGCCGCATTATGTCGTTTGGTCGCATATCAACCAAAACGGCCGATGCTGTCCAGTGAGATCCCCTCAGGGTTTTGGCTAGCGGGATGCCGGGATCACCCCGCCAAGCGCGGCCGTCAATTCGGCAGCGACATCCCGGACGATCTGGCCAATCTCCGGCAAACGCTCGTCGGTGACGCGGCTGGTCATGCCGGATACGGAAATCGCGGCTAGCGGTTCGGCCAAAGCATTGTATACCACCGCGGCTACGCAGCGCAGGCCGATCTGTGCCTCCTCATCGTCGACGGCAAAGCCCTGCTTGCGGATTTTTTCAAGCTCCTTGAACAGGTCACTCGGCCGCACGATCGACTTCTCGGTCAGCCGGGGCATGCCGTGATGGCGGATGACGGCGCCGACGTCCTCGTCTGAATAGGTTGCGAGCACCGCTTTGCCGACGCCGGAGGTCACCATGGGAACGCGGCCGCCGACCTTGGTCAGCGAGCGCATGATCTCGCGGCTTTCCATGCGGGTCAGCACGATGATGAACTCATCGTCGACCACGGCGAGATTGGCGGTCTCGCGGGTGAGATCGCGCAGCTTGCGCAAGTAGGGAATCGCCTGCGCGGAAAAATTACGCCTCCGCGCAAAGCTGGCGCCAACTGTGAAGCTGCGCACGCCGACATGCCATTTCGATTCGCCACGGTCGAACTGCACGAAACGGCGGCTTTCGAGCGTTGCGAGCAGTCGGTGCACGGTGGAAGCCGACAGGCCGGTACGGATCGCAAGATCGCTGAGGCGATAACCTTCGTCGTCCTCGGCCAGCGTCTCGATGATCGACAGCGCGCGATCAACGGACTGCACGCCACCGTCGCGGCCCTCTTGATCAGCCTCCGCCGGCGATCTGGGTTCGAGCGATTTGCGCCGGATCACGTTCTTGCTCATCGCGACCTGCCGCTCTGGCTGGCATCATTCCGGGGCGCGCGTGAGCGCGAACCCGGAATCTCGAGATCCTCAGGTGCGCAAGCGCGCACCATAGTTGGACGCTTCGCGCCGCCCCGGGACGACGGGAGAGACAACGCTCAGAGCAGCCCTGCCCCGCGCGCCCACTTGTACTTGGCGCCGAGGACCTCGACCGGCAGCTCGGTCGAGTAGGCGTAGGCCGGGATACCGTTCTGGTAGAGATATTCGGCGGCTTCCTCGACCTCGACGTCGCCCGCGAGCGAGGCGACCATGGGCTTCACGAAGCCCTTGGCCTCCATCTCCTTCTTCACCTCGACCATGTTGCGGGCGAACACCATCGGTGGGGTCACGATGGTGTGCCAGTAGCCGAGGATCAGGGCGTGGATGCGCTCGTCCGACAGGCCGAGCTTCACCGTGTTGACGTAGGTGATCGGCGGCTCGCCGCCGGTGATATCCACAGGATTTCCGGCCGCACCAAACGGCGGGATGAACTTGCGGAAGGCCGCATCGAGGTCCGGGGGCATCGACATCAGCGACAAGCCGTTGTCGACGCAGGAATCCGACAGCAGCACGCCCGAGCCGCCGGCACCGGTGATGATGAGCACGTTCTCGCCCTTCGGCGTCGGCAACACCGGCACGCCGCGGGCGAATTCGAGCAGCTGGCGCAAGCTGCGCGCACGGATCACGCCGGACTGCTTGAACACGTCCTCATAGATGCGGTCGTTACCGGCGAGCGCGCCGGTGTGGGAGGACGCAGCCTTCGCACCGGCCGAGGTGCGGCCGGCCTTGAGCACGACGACCGGCTTCTTCTTGGAGACGCGCTTGGCGGCTTCCGCGAAGGCGCGGCCGTCCTTGAGGTCTTCGCAGTGCTGCGCGATCAGATTCGTGTTCGGGTCCTGCTCGAAGAAGGCGAGCAGATCGTCCTCGTCGATGTCCGACTTGTTGCCGAGGCCGACGATCGCCGAGACGCCCATCTTGGCCGAGCGCGAGAAGCCGATGATGGCCATGCCGATGCCGCCCGACTGCGACGACAGCGCCGCGTGGCCCTTGACGTCATAGGCCGTGCAGAAGGTCGCGCAGAGATTGGCCGGGGTGTAGTAGAAGCCGTAGATGTTCGGCCCCATCAAGCGGATGTCGTACTTCTTGCCGACCTCCACGATCTCGGCCTGCAGCTCCGGTGCGCCGGCTTCGGCAAAGCCCGAGGGAATCAGGACTGCGCCCGGAATCTTCTTCTCGCCGCATTCGGTGAGAGCTGCCGCCACAAACTTCGCGGGAATCGCGAACACCGCGACGTCGATCACGCCCGGCACGTCCTTGACGCTCTTGTACGCCTTATAGCCGAGGATCTCGGCGGCCTTGGGATGGATCGGATAGATCTCGCCCTTGTAGCCGCCGTTGATGAGGTTCTTCATCACGGAGTTGCCGATCTTGCCGTCCTCGGCGGAGGCGCCGACCACGGCGACCGCTTTCGGCTGCATGATGCGGTTCATCGCCGCGACGATCTCCTCAGTCGGGCGCGGCTTCGGCTTCGGCTTGTAGGCGAAATCGACGACGATGCGCACGTCCGCGGCGGTCGCGCCCTTCGGCGTCGCGAACACAGGGTTGAGGTCGAGCTCGACGATCTCCGGGAAATCGGTGACGAGCTGCGAGACCTTGACGATGACGTCGGCCAGAGCGTTGCGGTTCACCGGCTCGCTGCCGCGCACACCCTTCAGAATCTCGTGTGCCTGGATGCCGTCGAGCATCGAGAGCGCGTCTTCCTTTGTGGCAGGCGCGAGGCGGAACGTGATGTCTTTCAAGACTTCGACCAGCACGCCGCCAAGGCCGAAAGCCACCAGCTTGCCGAACGAACCGTCGGTGATCGAACCGACGATGACCTCGGTACCGCCGGCCAGCATCTGCTGCACCTGGACGCCCTCGATCTTGGCATCGGCCTTATATTTCTTCGCGTTTCCGAGAATGGTCTCGTAGGCCTTCGCGGCTTCCTCGGCCGTCTTGAGGCCGACGATAACGCCGCCGGCTTCGGTCTTGTGGAGAATGTCCGGCGAGACAATTTTCATTACGACGGGGAAGCCCATCGCGGCCGCCATTTTGCCGGCTTCGCCCGCCGATTTCGCCACGCCCTCCTTCGGCACCGGAATGCCATAGGCGTCGCAGACCAGCTTGCCTTCCGGCGCGGTCAGGCTGGTGCGGTTGTCCGCCTTGACCTGGTCAAGCACCTTGCGGACGGCATCTTTGGAATTGGACATGTGGCTTCTCCCTTGACCTCAGTTCGTTCTTTGCAAAGCGCGCGCGTGGTTTGCGGCTGCCTGTGATGCTTGCCATTCGCCGCGCTCTGTTCCATGCGACGGAACGGAGTGGCATAAAGCCCAAGACTACTCCGCCGGCTTGGATCAAAAATGGCTGGCGATGGCATTTGGTATGCCAGAAGCCAACTTGTCAAGCCGCCACGCATCTAAGAACGCCGCAAAAAATAGGCAGCTTGACATTCTGGCATGTGGTATGCCAAAAACTTTCCCGTCAATATTCCTGTAAAAGACGACTCCCACTGGAGGAGATTCGTCGTGTCACTACGGAAACCAACCAAGGCATTGCCGAACATGGCCGAGGCAGACATCGCAATCGTTCGTATTGCCCCGGAGAGCAGCTTCAAGAACAAGGCGTATGACGCCTTGAAGGAAGCCATCCTCAAGATGGACATCTACTCGACGCCCGAGCCGGTGATGCTCGACGAGCGCGCGCTGTCCGAACGCCTCGGCGTCAGCCGCACGCCGATCCGCGAAGCCATCGCGATGCTCGAGCAGGACGGCTTCGTGAAGACGGTGCCGCGCCGCGGCATCATGGTGGTGCGCAGGACCAAGAGCGAGATCGTCGACATGATCCGCGCCTGGGCGGCGCTGGAGAGCATGGCCGCCCGCCTCATCACCACCACCGCACGCAAGAAGGACATCTCGGCGCTGCGCGACTTCTTCAAGGATTTCGGCAAGGACCGCCTGCCCGAGGATCATGTCGAGGAATACTCCAAGGCCAACATCGCCTTCCACCAGGCGCTGATCTCGCTGTCGGAATCCCCCGTGCTGGTCGACCTCACCAACGACCTGTTGCTGCACGTGCGCGGCTACCGGCAACTGACGATCGGGCGCAAGGACCGCACCGCGACCTCGCTGCCCGAGCATCTCGGCATCATCGAAGCCTTGGAAGCGCGCGATACCGAGCTCGCCGAGAAGCGCGCCCGCGATCACACCCTCGGTCTTGCCGCTTACGTCGAAGCGCACGGCCAGGAACTCTTCACTTAAGCAACGTTCACCAGAAGGGCGAACAATTCGCCCCAACGACCTTGAGACCAGGGAGACAAGGCCCATGCTGAATACCGCGACCAAGTCCGAAGCACCGGGCACCGAGCAGGAACTGACGGATGGCTTCCATCTCGTCATCGACGCGCTCAAGCTGAACGGCATCAACACCATTTATAATGTGCCGGGCATCCCGATCACGGATTTGGGCCGCATGGCGCAGGCCGCCGGTATTCGCGTGATCTCCTTCCGCCACGAGCAGAACGCCGGCTACGCCGCAGGCATCGCCGGCTATCTCACCAAGAAGCCCGGCGTTTGCCTCACGGTGTCGGCGCCCGGCTTCCTCAATGGTCTCACTGCGCTCGCCCACGCCACCACCAACTGCTACCCGATGATCCTGGTTTCGGGCTCCTCCGAGCGCGAGATCGTCGACCTCCAGCAGGGCGACTACGAAGAGATGGACCAGCTCGCGATTGCAAAGCCCCTGTGCAAGGCGGCCTATCGCGTGCTGCACGCCCAGGACATCGGCATCGGTTTCGCCCGCGCCATTCGCGCTGCGGTCTCGGGCCGTCCGGGCGGCGTCTATCTGGACCTGCCGGCAAAGCTGTTCGGGCAAGTGATGAACGCCGAGGCCGGCCGGAAGTCGCTGGTCAAGGTGATCGACGCGGCGCCCGCGCAGATCCCCTCGCCCGCTTCGGTGAAGCGCGCGCTCGACGTGCTCAAGAGCGCCAAGCGTCCGCTCATCATTCTCGGCAAGGGCGCGGCCTACGCGCAGGCCGATGAGGAGATCAAGAACTTCGTCGAGAAGAGCGGCATGCCGTTCCTCCCGATGAGCATGGCCAAGGGCCTCCTGCCCGACACCCATCCGCAGTGCGCCGGCGCGGCCCGCTCGACCGTGCTGAAGGAGTCCGACGTCGTCATGCTGATCGGCGCGCGGCTGAACTGGCTGCTCTCGCACGGCAAGGGCAAGAGCTGGGGCGAAGCGCCGAAGAAGTTCATCCAGGTCGACATCGAGCCGAAAGAAATGGACTCCAACGTCGAGATCGTCGCGCCCGTCGTCGGCGACATCGGCTCAGTGGTCTCCGCCTTCAACCAGGCGATGGGCTCGAGCTGGACTGCACCGCCCGCCGACTGGACCAAGGCCGTCTCGACCAAGCGCGAAGAGAACGTCGCCAAGATGGCGCCGAAGCTCATGAACAACAAGTCGCCGATGGACTATCACGGCGCGCTCGGCGTCTTGAAGAACGTCATCAAGGAGTATCCCGAGGCGATCCTCGTCAATGAAGGCGCCAACACGCTCGACCTCGCTCGCGGCGTCATCGACATGTACCGCCCGCGCAAGCGCCTCGACGTCGGCACCTGGGGCGTGATGGGCATCGGCATGGGCCAGGCGATCGCGGCCGCGCTCGAGACCGGCAACCCCGTGCTGGCGGTGGAAGGCGACTCGGCGTTCGGCTTCTCCGGCATGGAGGTCGAGACGATCTGCCGCTACAACCTGCCGATCTGCGTCGTGATCTTCAACAATGACGGCATCTATCGCGGCACCGATGTCAACGGCGCCAATTCCGATCCGGCGACCACCGTGTTCGTGAAGGGCGCGCGCTACGACAAGATGATGGAAGCCTTCGGCGGCGTCGGCGTGAATGCCACCTCGCCGGATGAACTGAAGCGCGCCGTCAACGAAGCCATGAAGTCCGGCAAGCCGACGCTCATCAACGCCGTGATCGATCCGGCCGCGGGCTCGGAGAGCGGCCGCATCGGCAACCTCAATCCGCAGAGCGTTCTGCAGAAGAAAAAGTAAGTCCACCCCTTCAACCCTTACTCCCTGTGGTTAGCAGGGGCAGACAGAGTACGGAGCAACACGATGACCAAAGCGCTCACGGGCGTTCGCATTCTCGATTTTACCCACGTCCAGTCCGGACCGACCTGCACGCAGCTGCTGGCCTGGTTCGGCGCCGACGTGATCAAGGTGGAACGCCCGGGCGTGGGCGACATCACCCGAGGCCAACTGCAGGACATCCCGAACGTGGACAGCCTGTATTTCACCATGCTCAACCACAACAAGCGCTCGATCACGCTCGACACCAAGAACCCCAAGGGCAAGGAAGTCCTCACCGAGCTGATCAAGAAGTGCGACGTGCTGGTGGAGAATTTCGGCCCCGGCGTGCTCGACCGCATGGGCTTCCCCTGGGAGAAGATCCAGCAGATCAACCCGAAGATGATCGTCGCCTCGATCAAGGGCTTTGGTCCTGGCCCATACGAAGACTGCAAGGTCTATGAGAACGTCGCGCAGTGCACCGGCGGCGCCGCCTCCACGACCGGTTTCCGCGACGGCCTGCCGCTCGTCACCGGCGCGCAGATCGGCGATAGCGGCACCGGCCTGCACCTGGCGCTCGGCATCGTCACCGCGCTCTATCAGCGCACGCATTCGGGCAAGGGCCAGCGCGTCACCGCCGCGATGCAGGACGGCGTGCTCAACCTCTGCCGCGTCAAGCTGCGCGACCAGCAGCGCCTCGCCCATGGTCCGCTCAAGGAGTACAGCCAGTTCGGCGAAGGCGTGCCGTTCGGCGATGCCGTGCCGCGCGCCGGCAACGATTCCGGCGGCGGCCAGCCCGGCCGCATCCTGAAGTGCAAGGGCTGGGAGACCGATCCCAACGCCTACATCTACTTCATCACCCAGGCCCCGGTCTGGGAGAAGATCTGCGACGTCATCGGCGAGCCGACCTGGAAGACCGATCCGAACTACGCCAAGCCGGCGGCGCGCCTGCCGCGGCTCAACGAGATCTTCGCCCGCATCGAGCAGTGGACGATGACCAAGACCAAGTTCGAGGCGATGGAGATCCTCAACAAGGACGACATCCCCTGTGGCCCGATCCTGTCGATGAAGGAGATCGCCGAAGACCAGTCGCTGCGCGCGACCGGCACCGTCGTCGAGGTCGACCACCCCACCCGCGGCAAGTACATTTCGGTCGGCAACCCGATCAAGCTGTCGGATAGCCCGGCCGAAGTCACCCGCTCGCCGCTGCTCGGCGAGCACACGGACGAGATCCTGCGCTCGGTGCTCGGCTTCAGCGATCATCAGGTCGCCGACATCCACAAGTCCGGCGCGCTCGACCCGCCGCAGAAGCAGGCCGCTGAGTAAGCGACGCTTCTTCGACGCGAGACAAAGGGCCGCCTATCGAGGCGGCCCTTTTTGCATGAGAACGCCTGCCATCGCGGGCAGCAACTCAAAAAATCGAAAAACAACCCCATGCACAGTAGCCAACCACTTGGGCCAAAAAGGGTTTTCTGATTTTACGAAACTCCCTTTGACCCGTCGGGCAAAACAGGGGTATGATGCCAACATCCAGAGATACGGATGCCAGGCTCGCAAGGGAACCTTGACGAGCAATTGGTCCGGTTCACCCCACACACCGGAAGGCGCAGTCATTCGCGCCAAATCGGCGGCGGGCCACAACCGGACTCATGCGACGCAGCAATGAATGTTCCTATTCGAACTTGCCAGCAGCGCTGGGCCCGCGATGCCAAGCTGCTTCTCCTGACCGGGGGCGTCCCAAATCACTGCGGCAACTGTTCCGATATATCTCAAAGACCTTGACGTTCGTGGGGTTGTCTTTCTCGGATACTGCGTACAGTACCAGCACACCGGGCTCCTTACGAATTGCAAGCTCAACGCCAAGGCCAGGCAACCGAAGATTCTGCGGACGGGAACCAAGCCATAACTCGCTCCCGGGCGATCAGTGAGCAGTGAACCCGCCGTCTACCGGCAGGCCGATGCCGATGACGAAACTGGCGGCCGGGCTGCACAGCCAGAGCACCGCCGCGGCGACCTCCTCCGGGTGACCGAGCCGTCCGATCGACTGCTGCTTCATGATCTCTGCCATTGCGTCCGACTGACCTTGCAGCATGTCCGCAACCATCGGAGTATCGATTGTCCCCGGACATACGGCATTGATCCGGATTCCGCGTGGCGCATACTCCACGCCGGCGCTCTTGGTCATGCCGAGCACGGCATGTTTGGTCCCGTGATAGGCGGCCCGCTGAGGCAAGCCGACGAGGCCTCCGAGCGAGGAGCAATTCACGATAGCACCAGAGCCCTGTTCGCGCATGACCCGAAGCTCGTGCTTCATACAGCTCCAGACACCGCGCTGGTTGACGGCGACCACCCGATCGAACTGTTCGATTGGCTCGTCAGCGGCGTCGGACGGCGGCACCTGTATCCCGGCGTTGTTGAACGCCATATCGAGCCGTCCGTATTCGCCAACTGTCCGGTCAACGGCCGCCGCGACCTGTGCTTCGTCTGATACATCGCACCTCAATCCGAGCGCCGAGCCTCCGCCGCGAACGATCTGGTCCGCCGCTTGCGCGGCCAAGTCGCCGTCCAAATCGCAAAGCACGACTGAAGCCCCGCTCTCGGCGAACATACGCGCGGTCGTCAGCCCCATGCCCTTGGCAGCGCCTGTAATCAGCGCGACCTGGCCGTTGAAATCGTACCGGGGGTTCATCATTGCTCCTCTCCCAAAGTCAAAGCTATGCGGTGGGCGGCGTTACAGGCGCGATCGGTCCGATCACTTGCGATACTGCTCGTCGCTGACCTTCTCCATCCAGTCGACGTTCCTGCCTCCGACGGACTCCTGTATCGCAATGTGAGTCATCGCCGTCGTCCGCGATGCGCCGTGCCAATGCTTCAGTCCAGGCGGAAACCACACCACGTCCCCTGGACGGACTTCTTCGACCGACCCGCCCTCGCGTTGCACCCAGCCCAACCCAGCAGTCACGATCAGCGTCTGTCCGAGAGGATGAGTGTGCCAGGCCGTGCGGGCGCCAGGTTCGAAGGTGACCTGTCCGGCGCTCACGCGGCCGGGGTCCGGCGCCTGAAACAGCGGATCTACGCGCACGTTCCCGGTAAACCAATCGCCCGATCCTTTCTGGGAAGGACGGGAGCCGTTTCTTTTGATGTCGATGTCCATTCCATTCCCCTTGTGCGGCTCAGTCGCGAGCGCTGACGCCCCTGTGGCTTTCACCGATGCGGCGGCGCCCGCGACTAACAATGTTCGGCGCGAGATCATTGGGTGCCTACTCAGTTCGCGCGCTTTTCGATGACGTCTTTGATCACGGGCGCAGCGGAAAACGCGTTGGGCCAGCCGGCGTAAAACGCCAAGTGCCCGAGCACCTCACCGGCCTCGTCCCGCGTCAGCCCGTTGTCCATCGCGCGGTTCAGATGGTAGGTGATCTGCGCGACCTGACCGGTAGCGATCAGGGCGCTCACTGTGATGAGGCTGCGGTCCCGGGGAGCGAGCGCCGGTCTCAGCCAGAGATCGCGGAACAACGCGTCCGTCGTGTACTGGACGAGGCTCGGCGTGATCTGCCCGAATTGCTCTCCGACCCGCGTCGCCCGCTGTTTCTCCGCCGCCTCGTCGAGCGGAAGCTGTGGCCCCGTCGCCGGCGGGAGCTGGTCGGCCCCGATGTTGCGGCTCTCGAAGACCTCCCGCACCGCGGGGATCGCATCCATCGCGTTCGCCCAGCCGGTGTAGAACGCCAGGTGCGTGATGATCTCCGATATCTCGGACGGCTTCACGCCGTTATCGAGCGCGAGCGCCAGGTAGTGCGGCAATTCAACGGTCTGGTCGCGGGCGATCAGCGCGGCCACCGTCACGATGCCGCGGTCGCGGCGGGACAGGCCCGGGCGCTTCCAGAGGTCGTCGACGACGAATTTCTGCGCATAGCTTTCGAGGGCCGGTGCAACTGCGCGGACGTCTTCGGACTTGGGCATGGCGGTTGCTCCTTCCTTGGGTGCCTGCTGCGCGGCGGCCGCGCCGGCGAACAGGCAGAGTGAGATCAAAGTGGCTGCAAGCGTTCTCATTGCGGGGATCCTTCCAGGGTCGATGGGTTCGCGATCAGCCACCAGGCGACGAGCGAAGCGCACAGCACGGTGACCGAACTGACCAGAAACAGAGCGTTCAGCCTGGACCCTGCAGCGATCAGGCCGAGCGCGGGACTGGTCAGACCCTGGGCGAGATCGAGGAACGCGGTGTAGGCGCCCATGGCGAGACCCCGGCTCTCTGCCGGCACGCGGCGGACTGCTTCGACGCCGAATCCGGGATAGACCAACGAGAAGCCGAAACCGGTGAGCGCCGCGCCGACGAGCGCCATCTCCGGACGGATGGCAAGCCAGATCAGCGCCTGGCCGACCGCTTCGATGGCGGCGCAGACCAGCGCGACTTTCGCTCCGCCGATCCTATCGGCCAGATGGCTGAAGAACACCCTCGCCAGGATGAAGGCCACCGCGTAGGCGGTGTAGGCTGCCCACCCGTTGGCCCATCCCCTTGCCGCGAACAGCAGGGCGACGAAGGTTGTCACGGCGCCGAAGCCAACGGAGCCGAGCGCCGAGCCCAGGCCCGGCACCCAGACGGCTCCAATCACTTCGACGAAAGACGCCCGCGCGTGCTTCCCAGGTGCGACCGCGGGCAGGAGAGCGACGAGAGGCAGCGCGACGAGCGGAGCCAACGTGGTCGCGAGCGAAATCGCGGCGAATCCGTAAGCCGCATACACAGCGGAGCCAGCCGGCGCGCCGATCGCGAAGGCCGCGAACATGGCCGATCCCACCCACGCGATCACCTTACCGGTGTTGCTCGAATGGGAGAGCGCGAGCCCCCAGCTCACCGCCGCGGTGATAATGAAGCTTTCCGCTCCGCCGAGCAGCGCGCGCCCCGCGAGAAGGATCACGACCGAAATCAACGGGGATCCGCTGAAGCCGAACGACAGCAGATAGAGCAGTCCTGCGGCGGCCGCCGCCAGCAGGCCTGCGATGATCCCGCGCTTGGCGCCACGAGCATCGGAGAAATGCCCCGCCCACGGTCGGGAGATCAACGATGCGGCGAACTGGCTACCGGCGACCAGACCCACCACGAAGGGGCCGAAGCCTAGCCCGTCGTGCACATGAAGAGGAAGCACCGGCATTGCCACGCCGATGATGAGGAAGCCGACGAACACCACGCCCATGATGGGCGCCAAAGTCGCTGTGACACTGGGCGCCGAAGCAGGCGCCTGCATGACAGTGACCGACATAGCTAGAGCTCCTGGCCGGTCGGGGTAGACGCGATCGCTTCACCCGCCACGCTGGTTGCTTCCGTCATCATGACGATCTCGTCCTTGCTTCCTTCCGCCATGGGATCCTTGCCTTGGGCGGCTCTTCGCCGACTGCCGACTAAACGTAGTCCTATTCCTCAAGCCTGATTAGGTGATAGATTTTGAATGAGGTAATTAGACAGGCTTATGAATGAACCGGGACGATGCCAGCGATCTCATCGCGTTCCTAGCCGTCGCCCGGGAACGTAACTTCACGCGGGCCGCGGCTAAGCTAGGCATGACGCAGTCCGCCCTAAGCCAGA
Organism: Bradyrhizobium sp. STM 3561; assembly: GCF_045571455.1. Lineage (NCBI taxonomy): Bacteria > Pseudomonadati > Pseudomonadota > Alphaproteobacteria > Hyphomicrobiales > Nitrobacteraceae > Bradyrhizobium > Bradyrhizobium sp. STM 3561. The sequence continues at coordinate 1,817,087 of NZ_CP120695.1, read as the reverse complement.
TCATCCGGTCTCTGGAGGAGCGGCTCGGGGTTCGATTGCTGAACCGGACGACGCGCAGCGTCACACCGACACAAGCTGGGGAACGGCTATTCCTCAGCGTCGGCCCTAAGTTTACCGACATGGATGCCGATCTCGCGGAACTGAGCAAGCTCCGCGAGAAGCCCGCCGGAACGGTCCGACTAACGGCCACTGAGTACGCAGCCGCAGAGATCCTGCTGCCGGCTCTACGGAAGCTTCTGCCTAAATACCCCGACATCAACGTCGAAGTGATCGTCGACTACGGCCTCACCAACATCGTTGCGCAGCAGGTGGATGCGGGCATCCGCCCTGGGGAACTCGTCGCCAGGGACATGGTCGCAGTGCGCGTCAGCCCCGATCTCCGGATGGCAGTCGTCGGCTCGCCCTCCTACTTCGCCGATCGCAAGAGGCCGAAGACGCCGCAAGATCTGACTCAGCACAACTGTCTCAACCTCCGCCTGCCGACACACGGCGGCAGCCTCTACGTTTGGGAGTTCGAGAAGAACGGGCGGGAGCTCAACGTCCGGGTCGATGGACAGCTTATATTCAACAGCGCCGGCCTTCTCCTAGACGGCGCGCTCAAAGGCTTTGGTCTCGCATACCTAACGGAAGGCCATGTCCAGCGTTACATATTGGAAGGTCGGCTTGTTCGGGTCTTGGCGGATTGGTGTCCGCCGTTCTCGGGTTACCACCTCTACTATCCCAGCCGGCGGCAGCCATCCCCAGCCTTCTCACTGTTGGTTGAAGCGCTCCGGTATCGAGAGAAGTAGCTGTTGCTTAGCTGCTTAAGCTGTCGTTGCGCCAGTGAGCGGAAGCGGTCGCGCGCCAGCGACCGAGTCGGCTATGGGTCAAAAACGGCCGTGACGAGCTTGAGTGGGCCCGTTCGCGTGACCATCAGGAAGCAGACTTCGCAGCGCTGCGAGTTAGGATCAGCCACGGGCCACTCACCGACGTGAGCCCGCTGTTTGCGCATCCTCTATCAGAAGCGCCGAGTCGCACCAGACGCTGCGTCTGCAATTACTTCTTGCGCGGATCGTCCGCTGGGTTGATGTAGTCGATGCCTCCAGGACCAACGAATTGAACTTGGAGAATCCCCTCCTCATTTCCGGTCCAAGCGTAGTGAGCGTGTTTAGCCGGATACACCCACAACGAGCCCGGCTTTAACGGCTCGCCTTTCTTCTCAAATTTTTCACCGTGGCTAGTCCCCACGTTGCCGCTAATGATAGTGACAACTTCGGAATAGGGGGTGAGTGTGCGGCGGCATTTGAAAGTTTGGGGGAAACTTGATCCGTAAGACGACCACATCCCCTGCTTTCGTCGGGTCGCCCACGAGAGTTGCTGTCTGGACGCCCTTTGGGAAGGCCGGGTTCTCAGCCCACGTAATTGCCTCTGGCGTGACCCGCATCGGCGTGTCTTGTGCCGTCGCCGGCAGTGAGAATGCGACTAAACCTGCTATTACCAAGAGTTCCCTCATCTGAGTTCCTCCCGTTGTGAAGGTAGATCATGGCACCATTAGAAACTCCTACGCCACCACCCACGAATAGCGGGCATAGCCGGATCTACACGCTCGCCGCAAAAAGATCCCATCGTCCCGGAATGCCTTTAAGCTGATGCGATCCGCGATCAAAGAATTTCAAGCCCGCGCCAGCCACAAGATCGGTCACGACCCTCGAGACAAGGATCTCGTCAGCTCCGGATTGCGCCATGATACGAGCTGCCACATGCACAGCAATACCGCCAATATCGCGCTCCCTTATTTCGATTTCACCGGTGTGCAGACCCTCACGCAGCGGCAAGCCGATTTCTCTAGAAGCGGTCCTAAGCGCAAGCGCACACCTAACAGCACGACCAGGTCCATCAAATGTCGCGAGAATGCCATCGCCGGTCGTTTTGATCAGCGTGCCGCGGTGCTTTTCGACCAAGTCTTTTGCCAGCTGATCGTGCATATCCAGTAAGTGGGTCCATCTTTGGTCACCCATATCGGCGGCGCGACGTGTGGACTCCACGATATCCGTGAAAAGAACCGTGGCTAAAACACGCTCAATATCGGTTGATGGAATTTCGCGGTGTCCGGTGATGAACTCCTCGACATCTCCCAACAAAGTTTCGACGTCACCAAACGTCATCATGTGATCGCCGTCAGGGTATTCAATGTATTTGGCACCAGGAATTTGCTTTGCGAGATCCTGACCTGTTTCGACTGGAATCAAAGTGTCCGTTCGTCGGTGAAGCACCAACGTAGGAACTCGTACCGCTGACAGTATGGGCCTGACATCAATCGATGCGTTCATTAACGCCAGCGACCTATATGCCCCTGGACTCGCAGATAGCCTTTCAAACTTGGCAAACTGGCTCACCGCGTTTGGGTCGCGTGCACGGCTTGGATTGATGAGCTTGATCAGCATGCCGGTCCCCCAAGCCTTGGCGCGCTCGGACACTATCTCTTCGTAATTGTCCATCCTTTGGGCAGGAGAGCTTGCGAACCCGGAATACAAAACTAGGTGAGAGACGCGATCAGGGTACGTCGCGGCGAACATGATACTCATGGCTGAACCCTCGGAAATACCCAAGAGCGCCGCCCGTTTCGAGCCGATGTCATCCATGATGGCCCGAACATCATCCATTCGCTGTTCGAGCGAAGGTGCGCCTGGTACCCTGTCGGACAATCCCTGCCCTCGCTTGTCGAATGTTACGACACGGGCGAAACCTGACAGGCGACGCAGGGACGCTGTATACCCCGGCGATTCATGCATGAACTCGACATGCGAGACCATGCCGGGAACGATGATGAGATCGATCGGTCCATCGCCCATGGTTTGGTATGCGATGCTTACATCGCCACTCATCGCATAGCGCGTCAGGGGCAAATCGAAATCACTCATTGTCGAGCCCACGCAAAGATCTTCACTGCCTTTCTTATCACGAAATGACCGGTCCGGCTCATGGATTTGGCATCGCCTAAACCAAGCGTAACGCGCCGCGACTGCGCTTCAAGCCTCTTTCGAGGGGCAGCACGAAGTCGCCCTTGGGTCAATCGCGTTGGTTCTGCGCGATCAGGCCCGCGTCCGGCTTACCCCTCATTGCCGACATCAAGACGCCCGACCGAATTTGTCGCTTCGGGCCAGAAGCAGACATCCGCAGGTGAAAGCCCGGTTGACCATCTCGACCCGGAAAGCCGGGAAGACCATCATCTCCGTTGTTACCGTGGCCAGGCGGGGTGGGCGGAGGTCGAGTAGCAGGAGCTCTTGCTGCGCGCTGCGGGCGAAGCTCGACGACCTCTGCCGTGACGCGAGTTACTGCGCTCCAAGATCGGCCGAGGAGTCCGCGGAACGATGAACCTCGCGACATGGAAGCCTTCCGATTGCGTCGAGTGGCTTCCATGATATCGGCGCAAGATCGAGCGTCGACAACACTCCGTCGGCGATCTATTCTGCGGCAGATTTGCCGGTTACTTGTTTGTGGAGCTCGAACCGACCGTTGCCGATGGCGCCGGCGGAGCTTGCCGGGTGAGGCTTTGGGCCGCGATCTTCCAGTCCGAACCTTCTTTGACTAGGACCCGCATCCAATTGCCGGTGATGGTGTCGCCCGGCTTCAAATTCGGATTGTTGCTGTAGCTTACGGTAAATGTGCCGCTGGCCAGGAGTGCCTGCCCTGAGGCTAGGGAACGGACGTCGTCGACTTTGTTGGTCAAGTCGATGCCCATCTCGTGCACTTTCTTGGTCAACTCGCCCATCTGGGCGCCGGAAGTTCTGCCGTAGACGTCGATGCCAAAAGCATCGGACGTGAAGAACGATGACGCGGTCTTGTCGTCTCCCTGATTGACCGCCTGCGTCCATTTCATGACCATGGCTTCTATCGCCTGCTTCGTCTGATTGTCGGCCTGCTGCGCCCTGCTGACGGGTGCCATCGCGACAGTCAGCGCCAGGATCGTCGTGGTTATGATTGGCCTCATGTCTGCCTCCTTTTCATATCTGATCGCGACGTAAACCTCCTTCGCGAGCGCGCCTTGAAGCGCAAGCGCTTTGTCGTAGAGATCGGCGGCGGGACACTCTGAGGGATCGGCACCGCTCCTCAGAGTGGCAGCCAGGAAGAACTATAGCACGCGATCGGCCCAATCGCTCGGAAATGTACGCGTTCACATTTCATGAGCCCGACCGCTGCTCATGACCCAATGTATGTCCCGGGCTCACCTTACCATGGCACCGAACGGTGCTCTCTAACGGCCTCCACAACAGCCAACCGGTAGACCGTCCCGCCTTTGCGCGGGAGATCCTCAGAGGGATCGGGCTAATGACCGGTGTGGGTCAAAGGTTGCCCTCGGTGGCTCCACGACGGCTTTCCACTTAGCCCTTAAGCGGACCGTGCGGGCCCAAATGGGGAGGTCAGCCACGGGCCAGGAGCGGAATTCTTGCCGATGACGCGCTTCCGACGAAAAAAACGAACGGACTTCGAAATCTTTGCGGCGAGAAGGGTGGTGTCGATGGGCTGGTCACCAAGAGGTTGTAAGGTCGATCATGTGAACGGCCGGATGCAAGGTTCCGAGCACCGCAACAATGACGAGGATGCCCAGTCCGAGTGCTATCTCGATCGCACTGTTATGGATCAGTTGACGAAGCGCGATGGAGGATTGTTCGTTTCCGCTGGAAGCAAGCTGCGGCGTCAAGCGAAAACGGTTGGTCGCAGCGAACGCGAGCATCACTGCGAAGATCGCCAATTTGAGCGTCAGCACGCGCCCATATTCGGTGGCAACGAGCCCATGCAGCGAGCCGACCAGAATGCCAGCGTTGACAACGCCACTGAGCAGGATGATGGCCACGCTGACAATGCCCAGCGTCGAAAACCGTTCGATGGCATCGCGGGCGAGCAACATGTTTTCGCGTATCTCGGTGATCGCCAAGAAAGTGATCAGCGACACCAGGCCGCCGATCCAGGCTGCCGCGGCCACTGCATGCAGCGCATCTGCTGCCAGATGCAGATAGCCGGTCACGCCTACGGTCGAGCCGGCATGGCCGGTCCAGGCAAGGCTGCCGGCGAACCCGGTCGCCGCGGCGAGTCCCAGCCATTGTGTGGTGACCGCACGCTCACAGGCGAGGCAGGCTGCCAGGCAGAACGCAAGACCTGCGCGAATGGCCGTCACCTCGCCGAACTGGGTTTCGTTAATGACCGTCGACAGCACGTCTGCGGTCAGAGCCTCTTTGAGCGGCATGCCGCTCATCGAGGCCGCCTGCAGCAACAGCCAAATCGCGCCCGAGACCACCGCGAGGACGAGACAGACCCAAATTCCACGCCGCGTCCGGCTCCGGAACGAGATGGCCGCCGCGGCGTGGCCCCGCAAGACCGGCAGAGCGATGAAGCGGTCGAAAATAACGCTTCCGACTGTCATCGCTGTAGCCGCGAAGTGCACGGCGCGCGTCGCAATCATCGGCACTCCTGCTGCGGACCAATCCATCGCAACAGTGCTCTAGGGACCGACCTGGAAGGTAAAGCTCCCATCGGTCGTGTGGGTGTCGACGGAAAGCACATGCCAATTGACGTGGTAGGTCCCGACACCGCCGCCTTTCAGAGAGACCGATATCTGGCTGCCGTTCACGCGCGCCCTTCCCGCATCGACGCGCTGGCCGGAAGGACCGGTGACCGTCACCGAACTGAACGCCGGCTCCAGCTTCTGGGTGAAGTAGAGCGTCACCTCGCGCGGCGGACTAGCCACTTTGTTGCCGACGCGCGGCTCGGCATGATCGAGAAAGGCGTGGGCGTCTGCCTTGCCGGTCGCAAACGACAGCAATAGCGCGATGATCAAGGATGAGCGTCGCATGATCAATTCCTGGCAAACGGGCTGGCGGGTTGCACCGGCCCGCCAAAGATGGGCCTGCCGATGCCGCGGGGATCGATGTCATCGAGATAGAAGTGCAATTGGCCGATAACGCCGACATTGGTCCCGCTTTGCCGGTTGATCGGGATCAGCGCCTCGACTCCGATTTGAAAGGTATTTCCGACCCAGAGGAATCCGGGGTTGATGGTCCCTGTGGTCTTGGTACCCGACGTCAATGTGTTCGCTACCGGCGTCTGCAGCGTCGCCTCGACCAGCGGGATCAGATGATTGACGAAATCCGGCAGGCCGAGGTCGATCACCGACGATTTCAGATAGGGCATGCTGTACTGGATCGTGCCGCCCCAGTTCAGCACCCGCGGATGAAATTCGGTGTCGGCGCTGAGATTGCCGGTGTCGGGGTCGATGCTGAAGGTCGTGGTGGAGTTTCTGCCCGGGATGGCATAGCCGACCTGACCGGTGATCGCGACCGGCCGCAGCCATGACAGGGTGTCGGGCAGATCGCCGAGGCCTTTGCCGAAAAAGATCGTCGGCGTATAGGTGTTGAACGGGTCCGCACCGACGGCTGCTGCGCCCGTGCCGCCCCATTCAATGCCCAGCCCGACCGACACCACGAATTCATGCGCCGGGTCCTTGAACAGCCGGTACTTGAACAGGGTTTCGAGATTTTGAAATCCCTGCGCGCCGATCCCGGTCGGACCGCCGGGCGCTGCGAGCGAGCTGTGGGTTGCGCCGATCGAGATCGCAAAGGCCTCGGTGATCCGCTTGGAAAATTCGCCCGAGAAATCGCGCTGCCGAAACGACGGATCGTCACCGGTCTTGAAGTTCGCGACCGTTGGGAAAGACAATTCATCGTTCACACCGGGATCGTCGATACCGATTGTCGCTGGAAAGAAGCGGTTGCCGACGATTTCGTGGGCGGTGCTTCCGAAAAGGGGAACGAGCGCGATGGCGAGCCCTGGCACGGCTGCGCGCGCATGACGGATAAACATGAAAATCTCCGCAGGCGTTGATGTGTAGAGGGTTCACGGCCGGTGGCCGCGCGACTTTACGACAGGGACGGCGGAGCGCGTGCCTGGGCCCCAGAAGCGGTTCTCGAACCGGACAGGCCCGGCCCGAAATCCTGCCAGGCGACCTGGCTCGTCACGCGATCGACCACGATCGCGGCTGATGTCTGCGGGGTGTCGATCGGCGCCCCGGTCTGCAACACGCCGCAGGCGGCGCAGCCGCCATCGTGGGCGCGGTGGCCGGTCTGATCGTCCTGCCCAGTCCCTTGTGCCGAACCGCCGTGGCAGATGACCGCGCCGACAAGTGGATGGGAGGCCGCAAGGCTCGCCGCCCAGCACGCACCGATCGGTACAAAGATCTGCACCAACAGGGCAACCAGGACTATCGGTAGAAAATTCTTCAGCTGTCGGCGCATCGCTCCATCCTGCGGCAACCTATCGCAGTGAAGGGCCGCCGTCGAGCCAAGCGGCAATGCCGAGGCGCCGAAGGGAGAGAGGCTGACGATTTAGTCGAGTGTGTTGTGCGCCGGCAACGATGGGACCTCGCTTTCAGAGCTGCGCGCTCAATTCACTTGATCTCGCTGTGGACGCCCCAATTTACACGACCGCTGCTGGCGTTAGCCAGAAAAGCGGCCGACCTGACACTTCTGCTTGGGGTCAATCGCGTTGGTTCTGCGCGATCAGGCCCGCGTCCGGCTTACCCCTCATTGCCGACATCAAGACGCCCGACCGAATTTGTCGCTTCGGGCCAGAAGCAGACTAACCAGCTAGTGCCAGCAAAACCATCGCTCTACCGGGGTTTTTTAGTGCTGTGACGGTACGCTAGACGCATATGGCAACGATTTCTCGGTGCGCGCCGCATTAGATACCCGCGAAGGGTCTCTCCGTTCTGATGAGATGCTTGCTGAACAGAGCGACTACGCTCTGAGGCGCGGTATCGTCGAAAAACCGCTTGAGATTCTGGGCGGTCTCGTCGGCGACTTCAGCACTTCGGGGAAAGAGGCCGTTTTCATAGCTGGCGAGCGCGGCTTCGATGTCATCGGGAGTGGCAACGAGCGCTTGGGCGAGTTCTGCGCCATCATACATAGCGAGGTTCGCGCCTTCGCCTGCGAAAGGGGACATCAGATGCGCCGCATCCCCAAGTAATGTTAAGCTCGGCACGCGCTCCCATCGATGTCCAACTGGGAGCGCATAGATGGGGCGAAGCACGGGATCGGTTTCGCCGTCTGTAATGAGTGCGGTCAGTTGCGGAGCCCATCCTTGGAATTGCTCGGCAATATGGGCCAAGGCAGCTTTTGTGTTGCTAAAATCGATGGACTTAATCCAATCTTCTGGCTTGTTTAAGGCCGCATAGGTGTGGAGCGTTCCGTCTGCATAGCGGTGCGCCAGGATGCCTTTGCCCGGAGCAACGGCCATGAGCGTGCCGCTGCCGATCGCATCCACGCTTGCCTTGTGGCGCGTGTCGCCATCGAAAAGGAATGTTTCGATAAACGAGGTGCCCGTGTAGGTTGGCGTTGATTTTGAAAGAAGGGGGCGGACCTTCGACCACGCGCCATCGGCACCCACGAGCACGTTGGAAGTGACCGTCAAGCCATTGGCAAAGGTGACTTCATGCCGTCCGTTCCCGAGGGCTGCAATAGACGCAACTCTATGACCCCACTTAATCGTTTCCGGCGGGATCGAATCAATAAGCATTTGCCGAAGATCGCCCCGGTCAATTTCGGGGCGATTGCCTGTGTGGCTGCCGGGGTTGTCGAATAGGACATTGCCGTCTTTATCGACGATACGTTTTGCATCTTCGCGAGGGCGGACCAGAGAGAGGAACGTGTCAAATAGTCCTGTGGCTTTGAGGGCGATCTGACCGTTGTATTCATGAATATCGAGCAGACCTCCCTGCGTTCTTGCGCTCGCCGAGGCTTCAGCTTCGTAGACTGTTGCTGCGAAGCCGTGGAGATGTAAAACACGGGCGAGTGTGAGGCCACCAAGGCCGGCACCAATAATTGTAATTGGATTTCGCATTGTTGCGCTCCTATCGTCGCAGACATGCAGCGTCCGTAGGCGCGTTGATGGCTGCGATTGCCTGATGTTCGTCAGGCGGTTGCTATCGGAGACGCTGGCCGAACCACGCGTGGCGCGCGGTTGACTTGTATTCGACGGCCTAAGAGCAGGTAGTCGTTTTTCGCGACGAGGGTGAAGTTATATCAGTAGGTCGAGCGGAACAAGAGGCCGAGGAGCGCGACGGCTAGCCAGGAAATTCAAAGAAATACCGAGAATCGGTCGGCAAAGCCATATCGACCAGGGCAAGGCGATTGGCGACGTACTGATGGAAACCTTTGGTGACCGGCCACCGTGTGCTACTTGGATAGGTGTGCCGAGCCTCGCGCGAGAGGAATTCTTAATCGAGGTTGAGCCGTCAATTATCTTCGTTGCCCGAGCGGACTGCGGCGCTGCTCGAACACTGCGTCAAGCCAAGCGAAGCCTCCGCTGGCAGGATACCGTCATCGGGCTTTGGTCGACTGGTCGGATCGAACGAGCAAGGAGGCCCGTCGTCGTTAAGAGAGTAGCCTTAGCTTGACTATTCGCCCATAAATTGAAGTTGTGTGGCGGGCGTGTGAATGTCTGCTACGTCTTGGTCTGCGCAGTAAGTGGGGAGAGACGATGACATCCAAGATCCCGGTTCGCTTCGTCTGGTTGCAGCTTTCGACCGGACTGCTTCTCGCCACGATCGGAATTTCATCGCCGGGTGCCGAGGAGGCAGCGGGTCCATCAGGCGAGGCCCTTTATGAGCAACGCTGCGCCTCGTGTCATGAGGGCGGCGCGGCACGGGCGCCCGACAGAAATGCGCTACGGCAGCTGAACGAGCAGCGGATCGGCTTTCAGATCGCCTACGGGCTAATGAGCGCGCAGGGGCGAGATCTGAGCAAGGATCAGATCGGCGCCATCACTCGCTATTTGAAGGGCAACGCGCCGCCACCGGCGATCGAACTGCCCGATTCCAGCTGCCGCGATGAAGGACCCAAACTCGCTGATCCCGCGCTGCCGCGCTGGAACGGTTGGGGGGTCGACATTCGCCAGCATCGCTTCCAGCCCGCCGAGAGCGCGCTGCTTGCGGCGCACGATGTCCCCCGTCTCAAGCTGAAATGGGCTTTCGCTTTTCCCGGTGACGTCAGAGCCTTCGCGCAGCCGACGGTCTGGGGCGGCCGGCTGTTCGTCGGTAGCGCCGGCGGCAAGGTCTATGCGCTCGACGCCAGGACCGGATGTCAGCGCTGGGTGTTCGATGCAGGCTTTGGCGTCCGCAGCGCCGTCACCATCGGCGAGGACGGGCGCGGTTTCACGGCCTATTTCGGCGACCAGCGAGGGAACGTCTATGCGCTCGACGCCGAGACTGGGAAGCTAAAGTGGACCCGTCGGGTCGAGGACCATCAAGCGGCTATGATCACGGGTGCTCCGACACTTGCGGACGGCATCCTCTATGTACCGGTTTCCTCACTCGAAGAGGCGTTGGCGGCGGATCCACGGTACGGCTGCTGCAGCTTCCGCGGGCTGATCGTGGCGCTCAGCGCAGCGACGGGAGAGGTGAAATGGCGCAGCTACGTTTCGCCACCGCCGGGACCGCAGGGCATCAGTTCGATGGGCGTGCAACTTTTCGGGCCCTCGGGCGGCGCGATCTGGTCCGCGCCAACGGTCGACCTCCAGACGAACACGGTCTATGCGACCACTGGGGACAGCTATTCAAATCCCGCACAGGACACGTCTGACGCTTTTGTGGCGTTCGACCTCGTGAACGGAAAGCTCAAATGGTCGCGACAGATGACCGAGAGCGATGCCTACAATGTCGCATGCACCTCGCAATATCGCGCGAACTGTCCAGACAATAAGGGCCCCGATTTCGACTTCGGATCGTCGGCTATCCTGGTTGATCTCGCGGACGGCAAGCGCGCGCTGATCGCGGGGCAGAAGTCGGGCGTCGTGCATGCGCTCGATCCCGATCATGGTGGCGCGATACTGTGGCAGCGCCGGATCGGGCAGGGCTCCGCGCTTGGCGGTGTGCAATGGGGAATGGCCGTCGATGACGAGAATGTCTACGTGTCAGTATCGGATGTCGGACTCGAACGCGCGGCGCCGGGCACGCCGGGTGCTCAGAAAACCATCATGGGCGGCGAGTTGAAGATGGATCCTCGCAAGGGCGGCGGACTGTTTGCTCTCAAGCTTGCCACTGGCGAGGTCGTCTGGCGCACACCGCATCCGGGCTGTAATGACAAGCCCGGCTGCAGTCCAGCCCAGTCGGCCGCGGTCACAGCAATTCCCGGCGTGGTCTTCTCGGGTGGGCTCGATGGCCACCTTCGCGCCTACAGCGCCCGGACTGGCGAGATCATCTGGGACGTCGACACCGTCCAGGACTACACGACTGTCAATGGCGCAGCCGGCCAAGGCGGCTCGCTCGACGGTCCGGGCGCAGTTATTGCTGGGGGCATGCTCTACGTCAATTCGGGCTACACCAACTACGGCACGTTGCCGGGTAACGTGCTGCTCGCGTTCTCGGTAGAAGGGAGGTAGGTGCGATATCACCTGAAGCATTCAACGACGGGAACGTGGTCGCAATCATGAGGATCACCGACCTGAAGGCTTGAGGCCGGCTTCATCGGAAATCGATTGCACCCGGATGCTTCGTTCGGTGCGTCGCCCGCGCCGAGTGCGTCCACGAACGGGCCAGTGCGTCCACGAACGGGCCAGCTCTCGAGTGCCGAGTTGAAGTTGGTGCAGCGGTGCGATGAGGTGGCGTCAAGCGAGCGGTCGGGCTTGTCTGAACTGGAAAGTGCTCGGCGTGAACCTCCTGGCCACGGCGCGCGCGTTAGCCTCGCATGTTTCCAGCGCAATCTTCTGGGCGAGCATGACATCTCCGATCGGAAGCGCGCCGATCGGCATGAAGCACAACCCGTCCTGCACGCGGCCTCTTTCGTCAATCTCGCAGACGTTCACCGACGTTCCGGCGTAAATCCGGTACCGCTTCCCACTCTCGCTTCCGACAACCTCGAAGTAGCCCTTCGTCGCTAACTGCTCCTGCTGCGCAGGCGATAGCCAACGCCGCAAGAGCAGCAGCGACCGTCCCTCTGGCGTGCGTTCGGCGCCGTGCCTGATGAAGAGCATTCGCGCCGCTCTCATGCGGGAGCGGACGTGCGACGCCGCCGGCCGAAAGCCGAACATGAGCGGCTAGCCGCCGATCAATCTGGGGAAAAAGAGGGTTTCATCCGCAGTGGGGTCGAACGATCGGATCTGCGAGATCTGACCGGGACCCGTCCGGACCGCGGCGGTGAAGCCGGCATTCGTCAGCTCATAGAACCGCTGCTCCGCCTTCGCCACTTCCTGCAGGTCGCTGGGGTCGAAAGGGTGATGGCGGTCGCCGGTGCGGTCCATCACGATCTGAATCGCCATGATCGTCCTCCTCGGATTGATAATGGGCCCAAGGGATCCTATCCAGTATCCGACTAACCTGACGAACTTTCAAGACAAGACCACTTCGATCCGAAGAGCCGACTGAAAGGCGGCCAAGCGCCACGCCCCGTCGGCTCTGCCGCGCAGGGGTACCAGATCGCGGTGCCGAACAAGGCTCGAACAAAAATCCGAGCCCCCTGTCGGATCGGCGGCTTCCCGGTCGTCCTCGTGACATGAATGGGCCGTAGACGCCAAACTCGGGCCCATCAATCACCGAGGATAACAACCATGCCCAATACCGTCCGTCTGCACCGCGTGCTCGCAACCAGTCCGGAGAAAGTCTATCGCGCCTTCCTGGAGGCCGATGCGATGGCGAAATGGCTGCCGCCGAACGGCTTCACCTGCACCGTGCATCATCTCGAGCCCAAGGTCGGGGGCACGTTCAAGATGTCGTTCCGGAATTTCACCACGGGCAACGGCCATTCGTTCGGCGGCGAATATGTCGAGCTCGTGCCCGGCGAACGCCTGCGCTATACCGACAAGTTCGACGATCCCAATCTGCCGGGCGTGATCGAGGTGACCGTGATCCTGAAGAAGGTCTCGGTCGGCACCGAGGTCGAGATCACGCAGTCCGGCCTGCCCGACGTCATTCCCGTCGAGGCCTGCTATCTCGGCTGGCAGGAATCGCTGCGCAATCTGGCGCGGCTCGTCGAGCCGGAGATCAATCAGTAGCAGCCGCAACGGCCTAGCGGTCGAGTACACCTCTCCCGAAGGGTCCCGAAGGGAGAGGTGTAACAGACCCGGCGGATCGTGCTTCGTCCAATAGTGCGCTACGCACCCGCCTTTTTCAGCCCGCCGTCCGCCGTCCATCGCTCCGGATCGGGACTGTGCCCGATCAGTGCGAGCCCATAGGCGATCGATTCGAATTGGTCGCCGGACATCAGCCGCTCGTTGCCGAACCGCTCGGCGAATAGTTTTCGGACGGCAGGTACGAAGGACGTGCCACCGGTCAGGAACACCTTCTCCACCTCGCGCGCGGTGATGCCGGCTTCAGCCAGCACCTTGTCGACCGTGGCGCGCAACCGGGCGATATCGTCGGCAATCCAGGTCTCGAAATTCTTGCGCGTGATGGTGGCGCCGATGTCGACGCCGCCGCCCTTGAAGCGGAAGTCCACCTCGTCCTGCGCCGACAGGGCGACCTTGGCATCGGACACCGCGCGGTACAGCGCAAAGCCGAGGTCGAGATCGACGATGGTGATGAAATCCTCGAGCAGATCCGGCTTCAGCGCGGTGCGCGCAAGCTCGCGGAGCTCGCGCAGATCGCCGTTGCTCTTCATCATCGCGAGCTGATGCCAGCGCGCGAGGTTGGTGTAGTGGCCGCTCGGGACCGGGAGCACCTTGTCGAACGAGCGGAAGCTCGAGCCCTTGCCGAGCCGCGGCGAGACGACGTGGTCGACAATGCGATAATCGAACGTGTCGCCGGCAATGCCGATACCGGCATGGCCGAGCGGTTCGGCGCGAAGCGTGCCGCCCGCGCGGGAAAACCGCATCACCGAGAAATCGCTGGTGCCGCCGCCGAAATCGGCAACCAGCACGGTGGCATCGCGCTCCAGCCTGCGGGCGAAGGAGAACGCCGCGCCCACGGGCTCGTAGACGTAGCGCGCGTGGCCGGCCCCCAAGCGCTCGAACGCGGCCCGGTAGCGCTGCATCGCCAGCGCCTCGTCGGGATTGCCGCCGGCAAAGCGCACCGGACGGCCGACCGTGATGTTCGCCGTCTCGAAGCCGAACTTCTCGCCGCCATGGCGCGCCAGCGTGCGCAGGAACGCCGCCAATATGTCCTCGAACTTGTAGCGTTGCCGGAATACCTGCGTGGTGTTGAAGCTGGAACTCGCCGCAAACGTCTTGAACGACTGCAGGAAGCGGTAGACGTGGCGCCCTTCGAGAAACTGCTCGATCGCCCACGGGCCGCCTTCGGCCTGGGCACCGGCGCCCGGCCGGTCCTCCCAGAAGCACAGGGCCGACACATAGACGCTGTGACGCTGTCCGCCGTGGTCGAACCGAATGGCCTCAACCCGGCGGTCGTCCGACGCAAGCGCGACGACCGTGTTGCTGGTCCCAAAATCGATGCCGATCGAGACGGCGGGCGAGGCGCTCGACATGAAGCACTCTGAACGTTTGATTGGAAAAGGGGGCGGACCACTAGCCGCTTTGACCTGCGCTGCCAAGGGCCGTTTTGCTGCGGCGCGGTCGGAATTCATCCTCGTCGGGCGCCGTTCCGAGCCACGGGAAACAAGGTTTTCCTGCTCCCAGAGGCCGAAATCCCTGTTTCGGCTGTCCAGCTTGCAATCTTAAGCCCGGAATGGCCGCTTTAATGGAGCATTATGTTGCGATGCGGTGGAGCACATGCTGCTATGCAATGACATGCATGGACATTGGTATCTGGTATACATAAATTGCCTTTCGAAAGGAGACAGCAACTGACTGTCTCAAGAAAGGGAATTCCGATGTCCAAGACCGCTACCGTCGCTCTCGCCCCCTCCAACTCGCTGTTCGCCCGCTTCATGGCCGCGGTTGACCGCTTCCTGATGGCGAGTGCCGAGATCTCGAATCACAACGGCGACCTGCCCCGCTTCGGCCTCTAAGCCCGTGCTTTTGCGCTGCCGAGGCAGCGCGCCGGCTTCGGCACCGTCAACATTCGACTTTTGATGAATGGCCCCGCAGCACGGGGCCATTTCTACTTGTGCTGTCCCGAGTCAGAGTCGCAGCCGGACATTCCTGCGACATTTGCGCACGGTGGCCGGACCAGCGCTTGAAGCTTGGCATAATGCATACAAGAATGCCACCCCAGCGCTCGCAAAATAATTAGAGGCGCCACGGGAGGCTTTATGACGGACATGGTGCAGGCAACGGCGGCTCCAAGCGCCGCGCGCGTCAGCGATGCTTATCGCTGGGCGCAATTGGCCATCGGCGTAGGCGCGATGGTCATGATCGCCAACTATCAATACGGCTGGACGTTCTTCGTCCCCGACATCCAGAAGACGTTCGGTTGGGATCGCGCATCGATCCAGTGGGCATTCACCCTTTTCGTTTTGTTCGAGACCTGGCTCGTGCCGGTCGAAGGGTGGTTCGTCGACAAATACGGCCCGCGTATCGTCGTGCTGATCGGCGGCGTGCTCTGTGCTCTGGGCTGGGTGATCAACGCGCAGGCGACGACGCTCAACGGCTACTATCTCGGCATGATCATCGCGGGCATCGGCGCCGGCGGCGTCTACGGCACCTGCGTCGGCAACGCGCTGAAGTGGTTTCCGGACAAGCGCGGTCTTGCCGCGGGCATCACGGCGGCAGGTTTTGGTGCGGGCTCTGCGCTGACCGTCGCGCCGATTCAGGCCATGATCAAGGACAGTGGTTTCCAGACCACCTTCCTCTATTTCGGCCTCGGGCAAGGCATCATCATCTGCATCCTCGCCTTCTTCCTGCTCGCGCCCAAAGCGGGCCAGGTGCCGAACGTGGTGACGAACGCCGCACTGCTGCAATCTCGCCGCAACTATCAGCCGACCGAGGTGCTGCGTCAGCCGATCTTCTGGCTGATGTACTTCATGTTCGTGATCGTCGGCGCCGGCGGGTTGATGGTGACCGCGAACCTGAAGCCGATCGCGGTCGACTGGAAGGTCGACAGCGTCCCGGTCACCCTGATCGGCATGACAATGACCGCGGTGACGTTCGCAGCGACCATCGACCGCGTGCTCAACGGCCTGACGCGTCCATTCTTCGGCTGGATCTCCGACATGATCGGCCGCGAGAACACGATGTTCATCGCCTTCGGCATGGAAGGGATCGGCATCTGGATGCTCTACCTCTGGGGCCACGATCCGATCTGGTTCGTGCTGCTCTCGGGCTTCGTGTTCTTCGCCTGGGGTGAGATCTACTCGCTGTTCCCGTCGACCTGCACCGACACGTTCGGCGCCAAGTTCGCGACCACCAATGCCGGCCTGCTCTACACCGCGAAGGGCACCGCCGCATTGCTGGTGCCGATCGCCAACTACGTGCAGCAGACCTCGGGGCATTGGGACAACGTCTTCATCATCGCGGCCGGTGCCAACATCCTGGCCTCGCTGCTGGCGATCGTGGTGCTCAAACCATGGCGCAAGGTCGTGGTTGCGAAATCGACCCTCTGACCCGCTCCACTACAGTCACCAAGCAAGACGCCCGGCCTCACGGCCGGGCGTTTTCGTTTGGCGCCAGTATCCCAGGATACCTCTGCGCTTTGCGGAGCCGCGCATTTTGTCGAACGGGAACCAAGATAGGGCTTGCAATCTGGGATATGGTATACCAAGCTCCGCGCCGCGCTTGCGACGATAAGCCACAACATTTGCGACCCTGGGTCATCTTGCATTCCTGCGTCGCAATCAATCAGGCGCGTTGGGAGGTTCTTGATGATTTCCAGCACGGATGGCGCCGTCACAGCCGCGCCTCTTCGCACCGGTTTCCGTTGGCTCCAACTCGCGATGGGCATCGTCTGCATGGCGATGATCGCCAACCTGCAATACGGCTGGACGCTGTTCGTCGATCCGATCGATGCGACCCATCATTGGGGGCGCGCCGCCATCCAGCTCGCTTTCACCATCTTCGTCGTCACCGAGACCTGGCTGGTGCCAGTCGAGGCCTGGTTCGTCGACAAATACGGCCCGCGCATCGTGATCATGTTCGGCGGCGTGATGATCGCGCTGTCCTGGGTGCTCAACTCCTACGCCGACAGCCTCACCCTGCTCTACACTGCCGCGGTCATCGGTGGCATGGGCGCGGGCGCGGTGTACGGCACCTGCGTCGGCAACGCGCTGAAATGGTTTCCTGATCGCCGCGGCCTGGCGGCCGGCGCGACCGCCGCCGGCTTCGGCGCGGGTGCCGCACTCACGATCGTGCCGATCGCGAGCATGATCGTCTCGAGCGGCTACCAGCACGCGTTCCTCACCTTCGGCATCGGCCAGGGCCTCGTCGTGTTCGTGCTCGCCTTCTTCATCCAGCCCCCGCGGATCTCGATCCCGCCGAAGAAGAAGCAGCTCAATCTGCCGCAGACCAAGATCGACTTCACCCCGCCGCAGGTGCTGCGCACCCCTATTTTCTGGGTCATGTACCTCGTCTTCGTCATGGTCGCCTCGGGCGGCCTGATGACCGCGGCGCAGATCGCCCCGATCGCGCACGACTTCAAGATCGCGAACACGCCCGTCACACTCGCCGGCTTCCAGATGGCGGCATTGACCTTCGCGATCTCGCTCGACCGGATCTTCGACGGTTTCGGCCGCCCGTTCTTCGGTTTCGTCTCCGACACGATCGGCCGCGAGCACACCATGTTCATCGCTTTCGGCACCGCCGCGCTGATGCTCTTGACGCTATCGGCCTACGGTCACATCCCCGTCGTCTTCGTGCTGGCGACCGCAATTTACTTCGGCGTGTTCGGCGAGATCTACTCGCTGTTCCCCGCAACCTGCGGCGACACCTTCGGTGCGAAGTTCGCAACCACCAACAACGGCATGCTCTACACCGCGAAAGGCACGGCCTCCCTGCTCGTCCCGCTCGCGAGCGTGATCTCGACCGCTTATGGCTGGAAGGCCGTGTTCGTGGTGGCAGTGGCGCTGAATGCGACGGCGGCGCTGATGGCATTGTTCGTGATCAAGCCGCTGCGCCGCTCCTTCATTCTCGGCAAGGAAGCCGAGAGCACGGACACCGCGACCGGCACAGCCAAGACCGAAACGGCGTAGCCACCACAAGCCTTCGCACGAAAGAAAGGGGCGCAGCGATGCGCCCCTTTCTTTTTGGCCGCGACAAACGTCAGCATTCCTGTCGCAAGATTTTTCGGATCAGCCAAATCCAGCGCTTGACGATTGGCATTACGTATACCACACTTCTCCCAACATTCACCCAGGGAGGTTGCAATGCTGGTCGGAGACATTCTGCGCAAGAAGACGCCGCGCGTTGTCACGGTTCGTATGAACGAAACGGTGGGGATCGCGGCCAAGCTGATGCGCGCCAACAATATCAGCGCGCTGGTGGTCAAGGACGTGGTCCGCTCGGAAGGAAACACCGCGGTCGGCATGTTCACCGAGCGCGACGTGGTGCGCGCCGTCGCCGAGCACGGCGCCGGCGCCATCAACGTCAAGGTCTCCCAGCTGGTCTCGGTGCAGCAGCTCGTCTCCTGCACTTCCTCGGACACGATCGAGCACGTCCGCCACCTGATGAACCGTCATCACATTCGCCACCTGCCCGTGATCGACGATTACAGCCTCGTCTCGGTCATCAGCATGCGCGACATCGCCGCCGCGGTCGACGAGGCCGCCAACTCGACGCCGCAAGCAGCTTAAAGCGTCTCACTTCCCTGCGACTGCCGGCCCCGGCTCGGATCCATCCGAGCCGGACCGGATCATTCGTCCCAAAATTCCGCCTTACCCGCGAGGATTTCATGAAGATCTGCATCTACGGCGCCGGCGCGATCGGCGGATATCTCGGGGTTCAGCTCGCCCGCGCGGGCGCCGATGTCAGCCTGGTCGCACGCGGCGCACATCTCGCCGCCATGCGCGAGCGCGGCCTCACGCTGCTCGCCGGCGAGGAGAGGCATACCGTCCATCCGCGCTGCACCGATGATCCCACCGCGCTCGGTGTGCAGGACACCATCATCGTCACGCTGAAGGCGCATTCGATCACCGGCGTGATCGAGAAGATGCAGCCGCTGCTCGGGCCCCACACCCGCATCGTCACCGCCGTCAACGGCATTCCCTATTGGTACTTCTACAAGCACGGCGGCCAATACGAGAATTCGACGCTGGAGAGCATCGACCCCGGCGGACGGCAGTGGCGCGAGTTAGGGGCCGAGCGCGCCATCGGCTGCATCGTCTATCCCGCCACCGAGATCGAAGCGCCCGGCGTGATCCGTCACGTCTACGGCAACAATTTCCCGCTCGGCGAGCCCTCCGGTGAGATCACGTCCGACGTGCAGCGCCTCGCGGACCTCTTCGTCGCCGCCGGCCTGAAGGCTCCCGTGCTCGATCGCATCCGCGACGAGATCTGGCTGAAACTCTGGGGCAATGTCTGCTTCAACCCGATCAGCGCGCTGACCCACGCCACGCTCGACGTGATCTGCACCGATCCGGCCACGCGCGCGCTGTCGCGTGCGATCATGGTGGAGACGCAAGCGATCGCCGAGACCTTCGGCGTCAAGTTCCGCGTCGACGTGGAGCGCCGCATCGAGGGCGCGCGCAAGGTCGGCGCCCACAAGACCTCGATGCTGCAGGATCTCGAGCGCGGCCGCCCGATGGAGATCGACCCGCTCGTCACCGTCGTGCAGGAGATGGGCCGCCTCACCGGCATCCCCACGCCCGCGCTCGACTCGGTGCTGGCGATGGTGACCCAGCGCGCCCGCATCGCCGGCCTCTATGACGGCATCTCGACATCATCGGATCCCCGCGCACTGGCGGTGGCGTGATGGCGGGCGAAATGAAGAAGTGGCTGCGCTTCCGCCATGCCGGCGCGACCGGCTTCGGCACGCTGACGGCATCAGGCATCAGCGTGCATGAGGGCGAGATGTTCGGCCGCCACGCCGCCACCGGCAAGATGCTGGCGCTCTCGGAGGTCGAGCTGCTCGCGCCTTGCGTGCCCAGCAAGATCGTCGCGCTCTGGAATAATTTCCACGCGCTCGCGACCAAGCTGAACCAGCCCGAGCCGCCGGAGCCGCTCTATCTGCTCAAGGCCACCACCAGCATCACCGCTCCCGGTGCCGTGATTCGCCGGCCCTCTTATTACGACGGCAAGACGACCTATGAGGGCGAGCTCGGCATCGTGATCGGCAAGACGTGCGCGCGTGTCTCACCTGGCGAAGCCGACAGCTTCATCTTCGGCTACACTTGCGTCAACGACATCACCGCCAACGATATCCTGACCCGCGACCCCACCTTCCCACAATGGGCCCGCGCCAAAGGCATCGACGATTACGGCCCGTTCGGCCCGGTCATCGCGACCGGCCTCGATCCCGCGAAACTCACGGTCCGCACCATCCTCAACGGCGCGGAGCGGCAGAACTATCCGATCTCCGACATGATCTTCACTGCGCAGGACTTGGTCAGCAGGATCTCCCACGACATGACCCTGCTGCCCGGCGACCTCATCGCGGTCGGCACTTCCGTCGGCGTCGGCGTGATGAAAGAGCCGGTCAACACCGTAACGGTTGCGATCGACGGCATCGGCGAGCTCACCAACGAGTTTCGGCTGTAGCCCCGCAGCGCAGCAAAATTGATCCCGCGCAAATCGGGCTTCGCGGCCACTGGTATCCTTCCTTGCAAGACATCGGTCTCTGACGCAAAGGGAGGACGCCATGACGAATGCCGGCAACGCACTTTTGTGGACGGCCCTGTACTTCGCTCTCTCGTTCGCGGCGATTTTCGTCGTGTGGTTCGCCGACAAGATGCGCTCGAACTTCCTCGGGAGACAATAGCCGGAGGCGCGCCGGTTCTCGTCGGCGGCGACCGCTGACGAAAAAGCAAGCGCGAGGTCGAAGACCGCATCGCCCGCATTTTAGGATTTCAACGTGCTCGACGCCTTGCGCAAGGACATCGGCGGCATCTTCACGACGATCAGGACCAGTTTGAACCGGATCGGGTGAAGCGCGGCTGCGCAGGGGTTGAGCGCAGCGACACGGCCATCACGCCCTCCGAAACATCCCGACACATCACATCTCCGCGCGCCCGACATATGCCGCCAACATTTCCCGCGCGTGCCGCAACTTGGACGCATTCGGTCGCCCATCTGTGGAGCGTGTCTGGGGGCACGGCACAGCCGTGTTTGGACCAAACCTTCTAGGGGTATGACTGTGAAGAAGATTGCAATTGCTCTGGGTGCCACGCTTGCTCTGGTGACGGCCGCGAACGCTGCGGATCTGCCGCGCCGCCAGCCCGTGCCGGCCTATCCGGCTGAGCAGGCTCCGATCGGCAAGATGCCGATCGGCAAGAGCCCGGTTGGAAAGGCCCCGATCGGCAAGGCGCCCGGCCCGGTCGCAGCGCGCTACTGACGCGCGAGCGTAACACGCGCAGAATCCGCGTAGCGGCCGATAGTCGAGGGGGAATTGCGTGACGAACAAAGCTAATCGATCGGGATCCTGCATCCTTGCGGGGTTCGCTCTTGCGGCTATGCTCTCGTGCATGACGCCCTCGGCCTCGGCCCACGAGGCAAACAAGCGCGTTGCCGATGCGAGCGCGCTTGCTACGACCGACACCGCCTCGCGACCGGCGCCGCAATCGACGCGGCGCTCCGTCGCGCGCGCGGAGAAAGGCCCCTACTACGTCGACTTCCGCGCGCGTACCGCCGCGAGCTGGGGCCATGCCTTCGTCTGGTACGGCAAGACCAGCGAGAAGGCGGTCGAGGTCGCGGGGCTCACGCCGGCCGGCGACACGCTCGCTTACGTGCTCGGTCACATCACCTTTGTGCCGTCCGAGACCGGCGCGAGCTACGGTGATCTCGATCCGGAATATCTGACCGCGAGCTATCGGGTCTACCTGAACGAGGCCGACGCCAAGCGCGTGTTCGCCCATATCAGGGAGTTGCAGGCCAACACTCCGGTCTGGAATGCCGAGACAATGAACTGCACCGGCTTCATCGGCGAAATCGCGGAGTTCATGGGATTGAAGGTCCCCCATCGTTGGCAGCGTCCGGAGAACTTCGTCAACCGCCTCAAGGAAATGAATGGCGGCCGCCAGATGGTGCGGCTGTCGGCGGAGTAGCCGAAGCCCGGCAGCGCCGCCGTGATCCCATGGGTCCCGGCTCAGCGCCGCAACGTGAAGAACGTTGCAGCGCGTCCGGGACACGAGACCTGGTCGCGCCGTCACATGCGGGCCCACCCAATTATCCGCCCCGCGGAATCACCCACATCTCCGCATGATCGCCCCACGCCGGCGCAATAGACATTTCCCGCCCCCGGCGGCATCCTCCCCGCCATCAACCGATAGCAGATCGCCACACCGGCCGGGGGAAACAGATCATGTTGCAGACACGGTTCACCAAGCTCGTCGGCGTCCAGCACCCGATCGTCCAGGGCGGCATGCAATGGGTCGGACGGGCCGAGCTGGTCGCCGCGGTCGCGAATGCCGGCGCGCTCGGCTTCATCACCGCCTTGACCCAGCCGACGCCGGAGGACCTCACCAGGGAGATCGCGCGCTGCCGCGACCTCACCGACAAGCCGTTCGGCGTCAACCTCACCATCCTGCCCGCGATCAAGCCGCCGCCTTATGCCGAGTACCGCGCCGCCATCATCGAGAGCGGCATCAAGGTGGTCGAGACCGCCGGCAACAAGCCGCAGGAGCATGTCGACGAATTTAGGAAGCACGGCGTCAAGGTCGTGCACAAATGCACCAGCGTCCGCCACGCGCTCTCCGCCGAACGCATGGGGGTCGACGCCATCTCGATCGACGGCTTCGAATGCGCCGGCCATCCCGGCGAGGACGACACGCCGGGCCTGATCCTGATCCCGGCTGCCGCCAACAAGATCAAGATCCCGATGATCGCCTCGGGCGGCTTTGCCGATGCTCGCGGCCTCGTCGCGGCGCTGGCGCTGGGTGCCGATGGCATCAACATGGGCACCCGCTTCATGGCCACCAAGGAAAGCCCGATCCACCAGCTCATCAAGGAGAAAATCGTGGCCAATGACGAGCGCGAGACCGAGCTGATCTTCCGCACCATGCGCAACACCTCGCGCGTCGCCAAGAACGCGGTCTCGACCAAGGTCGTCGCAATGGAGAAGGAAGGCGCCAAGTTCGAGGACATCCGCGAACTCGTTGCGGGTGCCCGCGGCAAGATGGTCTATGCGACGGGCAATTCCGACGAAGGCATCTGGTCGGCCGGCCAAGTCCAGGGCCTGATCCAGGACATCCCGAGCTGCGCCGAGCTCGTCTCTCGCATCGTGCGCGAGGCGGAGGCGATCATCCGCGCAAGGCTGGATGGAATGATTGTTCATCCGGCAGCGCAAGCTGCTGAATAGCCACGGCAAGAAGCGAGAGCAATTCATGAAAGCTTACGTCTACGGCCCTGATGGCGCTACGATTTCCGAGGTCGCTCAACCAAAACCGAAGGGCACACAGGTCCTCGTCCGCGTCCGCGCCTGCGGGCTGAACCGCGCCGACACCGGCATGCGCAAAGGCCACGCCCACGGCGCGGCCGGCGGCGTCGGCACCGTGCTCGGCATGGAATGGGCCGGCGAGGTCGCCGAGCTCGGGCCGGATGCCGAAGGCGTCAAGGTCGGCGACCGCATCATGGGCTCGGGCAGCGCGGCATTTGCCGAATACACGCTGGCCGATCACGGCCGGCTGTTCCACGCACCCTCGAACATGAATTTCGAGGAGGCCGCCACCCTACCCGTCGCGCTCGCGACCATGCACAACGCCGTCGTCACCGTCGGCGGCGTGCAACCCGGGCAAGCCGTACTGATCCAGGGCGCCAGCTCCGGCGTAGGCCTGATGGCAATGCAGATCGCAAGGCTCAAAGGCGCAAGGCTCGTGATCGGCTCGTCGACCGACGCCACCCGCCGCGGCCGGCTGAAGGAGTACGGCGCCGATCTCGCCATCGACAGCTCCGATCCGAAATGGGTCGACGAGGTCCTGAAGGCAACGAACGGCGAAGGCGTCGACCTCATCGTCGACCAAGTCTCCGGCAAGGTCGCGAACCAGAATCTCGCCGCGACGAAGATCAAGGGCCGCATCGTCAATGTCGGCCGGCTCGGCGGCACCCACGCCGACTTCAATTTCGACCTGCATGCGGCGCGCCGCATCGATTATGTCGGCGTCACCTTCCGCACCCGCACCATCGAGGAGGTCCGCGAGATCTTTGCGCAGGTCCGCAAGGACATCTGGAGCGCAGTGGAATCGCGCAAGCTGCAACTGCCGATCGACAAGGTGTTTTCGTTCGACCAGATCGATAAGGCGTTCGAGCATATGGATGCAAACAAGCACCTGGGGAAGATCGTGGTGACAGTGTAACGAGTGCGAAGCTCTCTCCTTGTCGTCATGGCCGGGCTTGACCCGGCCATCCACGTCTCTGCGGCATGGTACGAAGAACGTGGATGCCCGGGACAAGCCCGGGCATGACGGTGAGAGCGCCGGTCCCGCTTCTGCAACTCACTAGCGACTGCTCCTGTGGATCATCACTTGATGTCCGACGCTGGCCTGCTAAATCCCCGGCATGACCTCCCAGCACGACAAGACCTCGGTCGCCGCGCTCTCGATCTTCGCCAGCGGCGGCATGGCGGCGGCCAAGTTCGTGGTCGGGATCGCGATCGGCTCGCTGGCGCTGATCTCCGAGGCCCTGCATTCCTCGATCGACCTGGTGGCAACCATCATCACCTGGGCGGTGGTGCGGGTGTCCGACAAGCCCGCGGACGAGGAGCATCATTACGGCCACGGCAAGCTGGAAAGCATCTCCGCGCTGGGCGTCACTGCCCTGCTCTACGTGCTCGCCGGCGGCATCCTGGTCGAGGCCTATAGCCGGCTGCGCGAGGGAACCCCGCCGCCGACCATCTCGGCCGTACCGTTCGTGGTGCTGGTGACCGACATCGCCGTCAATCTCTGGCGCGCCCGCGCGCTGCACCGCGCCGCGCGGGAGACCAGGAGCCAGGCGCTGGCGGCGGACGCGCTCCATTTCGCCTCCGACGTCATGGGCTCGTTCGCCGTGATCGTTGGCCTGGTGCTCGCCTGGCTCGGCTACTGGTGGGGCGACGCAGCCGCGGCTGCCGCCGTCGCCGTGATGATCGCGGCTCTCGGCCTGCGCATGGCCGGCTCGACCGTGCAGACGCTGGTCGATCGCGCTCCGGAGGGCGCCCAGGAGAAGGCCACCGCCGCGATCCGCGGGGTACCGGGCGTGATCGACGTCGACCGGTTGCGCGTGCGCATGGTCGGAGCGACCACGTTCATCGACACCATCGCGAAGGTGCCGCGGACCTATCCGATCGACCGCGTCGAGGACATCAAGCGCAACGCGCAAGCCGCGGTCACCAAGGCCTTCGGCGATGCCGACCTCACTTTCGCCGCGGTGCCTGTCGCGCGCGACAACGAGACGGTGCGCGACCGCATCATGGTGATCGCGCGCAATTCCGGGCTCGCCATCCATCACGTCACGGTGCACGACCTCGGCGCCAAGCTGATCGTCAGCATCGACCTCGAAGTCGACGCCGACATGCAGCTCGAGGCCGCCCACGACGTCGCCAACACGCTGGAGCGCAATATCCAGGAGGAATTCGGCGAGGACGTCGAGGTCGACGTTCACATCGAGCCGTTGGAACCGGAACTGCCGTTCGGCGTCGATGCCGCGCCTGAGAGGGTGCAGACCATCGCCGCCGCGCTGACCGAATTCGCCGGCGAAGGCGAAATCCACGACATCCACAATGTGCGCGTCCGCAACACCGACGCCGGCGAGATCGTCAATTTCCACTGCCGCGCGGCGCCATCGATGAGCGTGATCAAGGTGCACGAGCGTGTGGACTCGATCGAGCGCGCGTTGCGGCGCGCGTTTCCGAGCGTGAAGCGCGTCATCAGTCACGCCGAACCGCCGCGGGCGTGATGAGAATGTGTGACGAGTCACACGTTCTCGTTTCGGACTCGTTGCGCCCTGGAGTTTGCGGGCATTCGATGCACAAACTGCGCGTTGGATAAGAATAATTTCGCGTTAACGATTCGTTGACTCTCGACAGCCTGCGAAAACTGGATTCAAATCAGTGTGATTCGGAAGCAACGTGGGGCTGCTTCCGGACTTCAGTTGCAAGCAGGTTTTCAGGGGGCCGAAGGCATGGCGAGCGCAGACGCCGCGAACGCGTGCGTCCAATCCGATTCGATCAAGGGATTGGCGCAATCGATCGCGAAACCTGCCTATCACCGGCTCCTGATCGCGGAGCCGGCACTGCGCCGCGCGGTGCCGACGCTCATCATCGCCTTCCTGATCACGATCTGCCTCGGCGCGTTCGTGCAGGTGGTCGATCAGACGCGCCAGAAGCGGCTGGTGATCCGCCACGACATTTCGGCACTCGCGGACCTGCTCGCCGAGCGCATCGATCGCCTCACCTCGGTGCGGCAGGAGCGGATCAAGACCATCGAGAACCTGCCGACGCTGCTGCCCGATCTCATTCCCTCCTGGGGCACCGCCTCGGGCCGCCACGTCATCGTCACCTCGGCCGGAATCGATCGTCGTATCCTCGCCCGCATCCCGGTCGACAGCGACCCGGTCGGCAACGACCGCCTGCTCGATGCGATCACGACCGCGCAACTGATCGCGGCGCCGCCACGCGACGGCACCATCACCGACATGACGCTGCCGAGCGGCAACGCGGCGATGGCGACCTCCCGGCAGATCAAGTCGCTCCCTGGCTTCGTCACCGTGATCCAGGAGCGCAACGAGCCGATCTGGGGTTCGGACGCCGCGCTCTCGGTGACGCTGTCGGCGACCACGGGCTTCGTCGTCCTGATCCTCGGCTTCGCCTTCCACTGGCAGTCGACCCGCGCCCGCGAGGGCGACCTCATCAACGACGCCGTGCGCGGCCGCATCGACACCGCGCTCAATCGCGGCCGCTGCGGGCTGTGGGACTGGGATCTGTCGCGCGGCAGGATTTTCTGGTCGCAGTCGATGTTCTCGATGCTCGGCCTCGACGGCCGCAACGAGCTCCTCACCTTCGGCGAGGTCAACGCACTGGTGAAGTCCGACGACATCGACCTGTTCGAGATCGCCGATCAGCTGATTTCCGAGAAGATCGACCACATCGACCAGACCTTCCGCATGCAGCATGTCGACGGTCACTGGATCTGGCTCCGCGTCCGCTGCGAGAAGACGCGCGGGGCGACCGATTCCAGCGTGCACCTCATCGGGATCGCCGTCGACATCACCGAGCAGAAGAGCCTCGCGGAGAAGACGGTGGAAGCCGACCTCCGCCTGCGCGATGCGATCGAGACCATTCCGGAAGCCTTCGTGCTGTGGGACGCGAGCGACCGCCTGGTGCTCTGCAATTCGCACTTCCAGCGCCTGCACAAGCTGCCCGACAGCGCGGTCATCCCCGGCACCTCCTACGAGACCGTGCTCGAGGTCGGCCGCATGCCGGAGGTGCGCACCCGCCACAACGAGACGGTTGCCCAAGGTCCGGGCGCGCGCACCTTCGAGGCCCAACTCGACGACGGCAGCTGGCTGCACATCAGCGAGCGCCGCACCAAGGACGGCGGCTACGTCTCGGTCGGCACCGACATCACCCGCATCAAGGAGCACGAGCAGAAGCTGGTCGACAACGATCTGCGTCTGCGTGCCACCGTCATCGACCTCAAGCGCTCGCAGGCCGCACTGGAGCGCCAGGCGGTCGAGCTCGCCGATCTCGCCGAGAAGTACCAGCGCGAGAAAACCCGCGCCGAGGAAGCCAACCAGACCAAGTCGAAATTCCTCGCCAACATGAGCCACGAGCTGCGCACGCCGCTCAATGCCATCATCGGCTTCTCCGAGATCATGGGCTCGGGCATGTTCGGCGAGCTCGGAAGCGAGAAGTATCAGGAATACTGCCAGGACATCCTGACCAGCGGCCACTATCTGCTCGAAGTCATCAACGACATCCTCGACATGTCCAAGATCGAAGCCGGCCGCATGAAGCTCGACATGGAAGAGCTCGACCTTTCGAAGACGCTCGCGGAATCCTTACGGGTCGTCTCTGGCCGGGCCCAGGACAAGCACCTGACGCTCGACGCCGACATCGCAAAATCCATCTCGGTGGTCGCCGACCGCCGCGCCACCAAGCAGATCATCGTCAACCTGCTCTCCAATGCCGTGAAGTTCACCCCCGACGGCGGGCGCGTCGTGGTGCGCAGCCGGCAGCTCGAGGACAGGATCGTGCTGATGATCGCCGACACCGGCATCGGCATCGCGCCGCATTCGCTGGCCCGGCTCGGCCGCCCGTTCGAGCAGGTCGAGAGCCAGCTCACCAAAACCTATCACGGCTCGGGCCTTGGCCTTGCCATCGCCCGCTCGCTGGCGCAGCTCCACGGCGGCTCGATGCGGCTGCGCTCCAAGCTCGAAGTCGGCACCGTCGTCCGCGTGGCGCTGCCGCGCGACGCGGTCAAGGCGGCGTCGGGGATATCGGCCGCGGCGTGACCGGCGGAACGAGCTTTGAATTGGGTGAATCGATGTCAGCCCAGAGCTCAGATCACCTCTCCCGAAGGGGATTACGGTCTGACCGTCTACTGCGGTCCCTGACCCGGATTGCGCTGGACGATGCTGCGCATCGCCAGGCGCAATCCGACCTCTCCCCGTTGGGGAGAGGTGGCACCCACATCGCGGACGCACTCTGTCTCGTCATGCTCTACAATTGCAGCGTCGGCGCGACCTCGCGCGCGACGTTGACCAGCGCCGCGATCAGCGGCGTCATCGGATCGCGCTGCGGGATCACCATGCCGATGCTGTAATTGACCTCGGGCTCGACGATCGGAATCGAGCGGACGGTATCGGACAGGCCGAGCGTCTCGGCGAGCTTGGCCGGCATCACGCTGGCCCAGCGCCCCGTCTTCACATGCGTGAACAGCACCAGCAGCGAGTTCGAGGTCAGGGTCGGCGTCGCCTCCGCGCCGACCGAGCGCAGCGCGCGGTCGATGATGCGGCGGTTCTGCATGTCGGGCGTCAGCAGGCAGAGCGGCACCTGCCCGACCTCCTTCCAGGTCACCGTCTCGCGGTCGCCGAACATCGCATCCGGTGCAGTGAGCAGGCGGTAGCTCTCGTTGTAGAGCGGAATGGTGCGCACCTTGCCGATCGGCTCGTTCTCGATATAGGTCAGCCCCGCATCGACCTCGAGATTCTCGAGCAATCCCAGCACCTCCGACGAGGTCGTCGAGCGGATGCTGAAACGCACCTCGGGATGCTTCGCGCGAAACGGCGTCGTCAGCGAGGCGACCATGCCGAGCACGGTTGGGATCGCGGCGATGCGGATCTCGCCGGAGAGCTGATGCTTCAGCCCGTTGATCTCGTCGCGCATTGCGCGGGCATCGCCCACGATCCGCCGCGCCCAGTCGAGCGCCCGCTCGCCTTCAGGGGTGAATCCCTGAAAGCGCGAGCCGCGCTGGACCAGCATCACGCCGAGAATCTCTTCGAGCTGCTTGAGCCCGGTCGACATTGTCGGTTGCGTCACGCCGCAGGCCTCGGCAGCACGTCCGAAATGCCGCTCCTTCGCCAGCGCCAGCAATAGTTCAAGCTTGTCGATCAACCGGTCGTCCCCTCGAATTCCATCGTGGCATGCAAGCTAGCATGCCGGGCCTGCACCAACACGCAAAAACCGGCAGCCGATACGACTTTCATTACCGTTTCGTATCGACTGATTGTCGTTGCAAATCGATCCGAATTCGCAATCGCAGCACGGGACAGCTTTATTGATCTTCGAACGATTCCAACTAGTTTGCGCCGATGGAACGCTCAGGTTGAGAACGAAGAATGACAGCGATTTTTGAGCCTTGGAACGAGACGCGCGGCGCCGAAATCATCGCCGAACATGCCGATCAAGAGGGTGCGACGCTGGTCATCCTGCATGCGCTACAGGAGGCATTCGGCTATGTGCCGGAGGCCGCCATCCCCATGGTTGCGCAGGCGCTCAATCTGTCGCGCGCCGAAGTCCATGGCGTCTTCACGTTCTATCATGATTTCCGCCACAAGCCGGCCGGCCGCCATGTGCTGAAGCTGTGCCGCGCCGAAGCCTGTCAGGCCGCGGGCGGCGATGCGCTGGCTGCGCGGGCCGAGGCGAAGCTTGGCGTCTCGCTCGGCAACACGACGGCTGACGATCGCGTCACGCTGGAGCCGATCTACTGCCTCGGCCTGTGCGCGACTGCGCCATCCGCGATGCTCGATGGCCGCCTCATCGGCCGGCTCGACCAGAAGCGCCTCGATGCGCTGGTTGCGGAGGCGCAGCGATGAGCATGCGCCTCTACGTCTCACGCGACGCCGGCGCGGTCGCCGTCGGCGCCGACGAGGTCGCCCTGGCGCTGGAGCAGGCCGCCGCCAAGCGTGGCGTGGCGATCGAGATCATCAGAACCGGCTCGCGCGGGATGTACTGGCTGGAGCCGCTGGTCGAGGTCGCGACGCCCCAGGGCCGCATCGCCTTCGGTCCTGTCACCGAGACCGACGTGCCCTCGCTGCTCGATGCGCTCGCCAGCAACGCACCGCATCTCTTGCGGCTGGGCGCGACCGAGGAGATTCCCTGGCTGAAGCGCCAGACCCGCCTCACCTTCGCCCGCTGCGGCGTCATCGACCCGCGCTCGCTCGACGACTACCGCGCCCATGGCGGCTACAAGGGTTTTGAGCGCGCACTCTCGCTCGGACCTGATGCGATCCTGAACGAAGTCACCGCATCGGGCTTGCGCGGCCGCGGCGGCGCGGGCTTTCCGACCGGGATCAAGTGGAAGACGGTCGCGCAAGCCAAGGCCGACCGCAAGTTCATCGTCTGCAACGCCGACGAAGGCGACAGCGGCACCTTTGCCGACCGCATGATCATGGAAGGCGATCCCTTCCTGGTGATCGAGGGCATGACCATCGCCGGCCTCACCGTCGGCGCGACCAAGGGCTACATCTACATCCGCAGCGAATATCCGCACGCGGTCGAGGCGATGAACGCCGCAATCGCGGCGGCCAGGCGCGGCGGCTATCTCGGCACCGACATCGGCGGCTCGAAGCAAGCCTTCGATCTCGAGGTGCGCGTCGGCGCCGGCGCCTATGTCTGCGGCGAGGAGACCTCGCTGCTGGAGAGCCTGGAAGGCCGCCGCGGCATCGTGCGCGCCAAGCCGCCGCTGCCGGCGCATCACGGCCTGTTCGGCAAGCCGACCGTGATCAACAACGTGCTGTCGTTCGCGGCCGTCCCCTTCATCCTCGCCGAGGGCGCCAAGGCCTATGCGGATTTCGGCATGGGCCGCTCGCGCGGGACGATGCCGATCCAGCTCGCCGGCAACATCCGCTACGGTGGCCTGTTCGAGACCGCCTTCGGGGTGACGCTCGGCGAGCTCGTCGACGACATCGGCGGCGGCACGTTCACGGGCCGCCCCGTGCGCGCCGTGCAGGTCGGCGGGCCGCTCGGCGCCTATTTCCCGCGCGCGCTGTTCGACACTCCATTCGACTATGAGGCTTTTGCCGCGCGCGACGGCCTGATCGGCCATGGCGGCATCGTCGTGTTCGACGACAGCGTCGACATGCGGAGGCAAGCGCGCTTCGCCATGGAATTCTGCGCCATCGAATCCTGCGGCAAGTGCACACCGTGCCGGATCGGCTCCACCCGTGGGGTCGAGACCATCGAGAAGATCATCCGGGGCGAGCGCGTCCATGAAAACCTCGCGCTGGTCGAGGACCTCTGCAACACCATGAAATTCGGCTCGCTCTGCGCACTCGGCGGCTTCACGCCTTACCCCGTGCTCAGTGCGCTGAAGCATTTCCGGGAGGATTTTGTCCCGGCGCCGACGACGCTTCAGGCCGCGGAATAGGAGAACGACGATGTCTCTGATCGAGGAAATCGACTTCGGCACGCCGGCTTCCAAATCGGAAGCGATGGTGACGCTGACCATCGATGGCAAGGAGATCTCGGTGCCCGAGGGCACCTCGATCATGCGCGCGGCGATGGAAGCCGGCCACCAGATTCCAAAGCTCTGCGCCACCGACATGGTCGATGCATTCGGCTCCTGCCGCCTCTGCCTGGTCGAGATCGAAGGCCGCGCCGGCACGCCGGCCTCCTGCACCACGCCCGTCATGCCCGGCCTCGTCGTGCACACCCAGACCGAGCGGCTCAAGAAGCTGCGCAAGGGCGTGATGGAGCTCTACATCTCCGATCATCCGCTCGATTGCCTCACCTGCGGCGCCAACGGCGATTGCGAGCTGCAGGACATGGCGGGCGCCGTGGGCCTGCGCGACGTGCGCTACGGCTATGAGGGCGAGAACCACGTCTTCGCCAAGACCCACGGCTGCGACAACGACCACTGGATGCCGAAGGACGAGTCCAATCCGTACTTCATCTATGATCCATCCAAGTGCATCGTCTGCTCGCGCTGCGTCCGCGCCTGCGAGGAGGTGCAAGGCACCTTCGCGCTGACCATCTCCGGCCGCGGCTTCGAAAGCCGGGTTTCGCCGGGCATGAACGAGAGCTTCCTGGGCTCCGAATGCGTCTCCTGCGGCGCCTGCGTGCAGGCCTGCCCGACCGCGACGCTGACGGAAAAATCCGTGATCGAGATCGGTCAGCCCGAGCACTCGGTCGTCACCACCTGCGCCTATTGCGGCGTCGGCTGCGCCTTCAAGGCCGAAATGCGCGGCGAGGAAGTGGTGCGCATGGTGCCCTACAAGGACGGCAAGGCCAACCGCGGTCATTCCTGCGTCAAGGGCCGTTTCGCCTGGGGCTACACCAACCACGGGGAACGCATTCTCAAGCCGATGATCCGCGAAAGAATCGAGGATCCCTGGCGCGAAGTGTCCTGGGACGAGGCGTTCTCCTTTGCTGCCGCCAAGATGCGCGGCATCCAGAAGACATACGGCCGCGACGCCATCGGCGGCATCACCTCGTCCCGATGCACCAATGAAGAGACCTATCTGGTGCAGAAGCTGATCCGCGCCGGCTTCGGCAACAACAATGTCGACACCTGCGCCCGCGTCTGCCACTCGCCGACCGGCTATGGCCTCGCCACCACCTTCGGCACCTCCGCCGGCACGCAGGACTTCGACTCGGTCGAGGACACCGACGTCGTCCTGATCATCGGCGCCAACCCGGCCTCCGCGCACCCCGTCTTCGCCTCCCGCCTGAAGAAGCGGCTGCGCCAGGGCGCAAAGCTGATCGTGATCGACCCGCGCCGCACCGAGATGGTGGAATCGCCGCATGTGAAGGCGCTGCACCTGCCCCTGATGCCCGGCACCAATGTCGCAGTCATGACCGCGCTGGCGCATGTCATCGTCACCGAGGGCCTCGTCAACGAAGCCTTCGTGCGCGAGCGCTGCGACTGGAGCGAGTTCGAGGAGTGGGCCGCCTTCGTCTCCCAGCCGAAGAATAGCCCGGAATCGACCGCCATCCTCACCGGCGTCGATCCCAAGGTCCTGCGCGAAGCCGCGCGCACTTACGCGACCGGCGGCAACGGCGCGATCTATTACGGTCTCGGCGTCACCGAGCACAGCCAGGGCTCGACCACCGTGATCGCGATCGCGAACCTTGCGATGGCGACCGGCAATATCGGGCGCCCCGGCGTCGGCGTGAACCCGCTGCGCGGCCAGAACAACGTGCAGGGCTCCTGCGACATGGGTTCGTTCCCGCACGAGCTGCCGGGCTATCGCCACATATCGGGCGATGCCGTGCGCGACCAGTTCGAGGCGCTGTGGAACGTCAAGCTCAACCCCGAGCCTGGCCTGCGCATCCCCAACATGTTCGATGCCGCGGTCGAAGGCACGTTCATGGGCCTTTACGTGCAAGGCGAGGACATTCTCCAGTCCGACCCGAACACTTCGCACGTGGTCGCTGCGCTGTCGGCGATGGAATGCGTCATCGTCCACGACCTCTTCCTGAACGAGACAGCGAACTATGCCCACGTCTTCCTGCCCGGCTCGAGCTTCCTCGAGAAGGACGGCACCTTCACCAATGCCGAGCGCCGCATC
The DNA here is from genome assembly GCF_045571455.1 of Bradyrhizobium sp. STM 3561. Lineage (NCBI taxonomy): Bacteria > Pseudomonadati > Pseudomonadota > Alphaproteobacteria > Hyphomicrobiales > Nitrobacteraceae > Bradyrhizobium > Bradyrhizobium sp. STM 3561. The sequence continues at coordinate 1,783,163 of NZ_CP120695.1, read as the reverse complement.
CAGCGCGTGCGCAAGGTGATGACGCCGAAGAACGGCATGGCCGACTGGGAGGTCACCATTGGCCTTGCCAGGGCCATGGGCTTCGAGATGAACTACAGCCATCCCTCCGAGATCATGGACGAGATCGCGGCGCTGACCCCGACCTTCGCCGGCGTCTCCTACGCCAAGCTCGACGAGCTCGGCTCAGTGCAGTGGCCCTGCAACGAGAAGGCGCCCGAGGGCACGCCGGTGATGCATATCGACGGCTTCGTCCGCGGCAAGGGCAAATTCGTCGTGACCGAGTATGTCGCGACGGACGAGCGCACCGGTCCGCGCTATCCGCTGCTGCTCACCACGGGCCGCATCCTCAGCCAATACAATGTCGGCGCGCAGACCAGGCGCACCGACAACGTTATCTGGCACAGCGAAGATCGGCTGGAGATCCACCCGCACGATGCCGAGCAGCGCGGCGTGCGCGACGGCGACTGGGTGCGGCTGAAGAGCCGCGCCGGCGAGACTACTCTGCGCGCGGAGATCACCGACCGCGTCGCGCCCGGCGTCGTCTACACCACCTTCCACCACCCGGACACGCAGGCCAACGTCATCACGACGGACTATTCGGACTGGGCGACCAACTGTCCCGAATACAAGGTCACGGCGGTGCAGGTCTCGCGCTCGAACGGCCCGTCCGATTGGCAGAAGGCCTATGACGCACAGGCGCGGCAATCCCGTCGCATCGTACCGGCCGAAGCTGCGGAGTAAGGGCATGCACGTTCCGGTCCAGGCCATCGACCGCGAGATCTGGCGTGACGGCATCGCATCAGAGGGGACGCGGCTGATCCCCGAGGAGACGCCGCTGGCGCTGACCTATAATGGCGGCACCTATGCCGTCATGATGGGGACGCCGCAGAACATGGAGGATTTCGCCGTCGGCTTCAGCCTGGACGAAGGCATCATCAAGTCGGTCGACGACATCAAATCGCTCGAGGTTGTTCGCCTCGACGACGGCATCGAGCTCAGGATGTGGCTGGCACCGGAAGATGCGGTACTCATCAGCGAGCGCCGGCGCCGCGTCGCCGGTCCTACCGGCTGCGGCATCTGCGGCATCGAGTCCATCGCTGAAGCCGTGCGGCCCGCGGCGGTCGTGCCGTGCGGTCAGACCTTCACGCCGGAGCAGATCATGGCGGCGATGCAGGCCATTGCGCCGCTGCAATCGATCAACATGCAAACCCGCGCCGTTCACGCCGCTGCGTTCTGGTCCCCTGCCGGCGGCATCGTTGCGCTGCGCGAGGATGTCGGCCGCCACAACGCGCTCGACAAGCTCGCGGGCGCCCTGGCACGCAGCCGCACGGATGCGCGCGGCGGCATGATGCTGCTGACGAGCCGCGTCTCGGTCGAGATGGTGCAGAAGACCGCCGCGATCGGCGCGCCGGTGATGGTCGCCGTCTCGGCGCCGACCGCGCTCGCGGTGCGCACGGCGGAAGCTGCCGGCATCACGCTGATCGCCATCGCCCGGCAGGACGGGTTCGAAGTGTTCTCGCATGGTGACCGGGTCATCGCCCGCCATGCCCAGGAGGTTGCCGATGTCGCCTGATCGCCTGATCTACATGGCCAACCAGATCGGCAAGTTCTTCCAGAGCCAGGGGCATGACAAAGCCGTGCCGGGCATTGCCGAGCACATCAAGAAGTTCTGGGATCCCCGGATGAAGCGCGCGATCTTCGCCCATCTCGATGCCGGCGGCGCGGGACTGGAGCCGAACGTGCGCGAGGCCCTCACCTCGCTGAAACAGGCGACGTCCCTAAGAGCATCCTGAAAACGCGCCGCACCTCGCTCTGCGTTTCCTTCACCCGCGCCTCCAGCGACGAGAAGTCCGGCGCATCGCCGGCGCGCGCCATGACGCGCAGGAGATCGGTGCCGGCGGTTTCCGGCTTGAAGCGCTCGCTGACGCAGAGCCGCAGGATCTGCGTCAGGTCATGATAGAGCCGCGCCGCCGCACGCAAGATCTCGGTCTCGGATTGAGCGAGCACGCCGAGCCTGCATGCGTTTTCCAGCACCTGCACGGTGCTGACGTCGAGAATGTCCGGCTTGTCGTGGGCATGCACGAGTTGGAGATATTGGGCGATGAAGTCGACGTCGATCATGCCGCCGGCGGCGTATTTGAGATCCCAGTGGTCGGCCTCCCCCTTCTCCTGGCCGATCGCGCTGCGCATGTCGGCGACGTCGTTGGCGATGATCCCGCGGTCGCGGCGGCGGGTCAGGACATCGCGGATGACGCGCTCGATCCGTTTCCGGAATTCTGGCGAAGCCGACACCACGCGCGCGCGCGTCAGCGCCATGTGCTCCCAGGTCCAGGCCTCGTTGGCCTGGTAATCCGCGAAGGAGGCAAGGCTCGACGCCACCGGGCCGGCGCGCCCCGACGGACGAAGCCGCATGTCGATCTCGTAGAGCACGCCGTAGTTGGTCCGCGTCGTGAAAGCACTGATCAGGCGCTGGGTGAAGCGGGCAAAATAGTGCGCACCTTGCAGCGACTTCGGCCCATCCGAGTCAGGGTTCTCGCTGTCGAAATCGTAGAGCAGGATCAGGTCGAGGTCGGACGAGGCCGTCATTTCGCGGCTGCCGAGCCGGCCCATCGCGATGATCGCGGTCTCCTGCCCCTTGATGCGGCCGTGCTGGGCGGCAAAGCGATCGGCGACGAGGCCATGCACCGTGTGGACGATGCCTTCGGCCACGTCTGCAAAGGCCGTGCTCGCCTGCTGCGCCGAGACGGTGCCGGACAGGATGCGCGTGCCGATCAGGAACAGGCTCTCCTGCCCGAACAGGCGCAGGCGATCGAGAAACTCCTCGTAGGAGCCGGCATCCTGCACGGTCGCGGCGAGCCGGCCCGACAATTCCAGCCTGTCGGGCATCGCGCCGAAAAAGCGGGGATCGATGAGGCCATCCATGAGCTGCGGCTGCCGTGCCAGCATCTCGCCGAGCCGCGGCGCCGCGCCCAGCACCAGCGCCACCAGCGCGACGAGATCCCGGTTCTGACTGAGCAGCGTGATCAGCCGGCCGCCGCGCTGGAGCGCCCCGAGGAAATGATCGAACGCCACGACGGCGCGATCCGGATCCTCGGCATGGGCAAGGCCGTCGATCAAGGCCGGCACGAATTCGACGAAGGCGCTTCGCGTCGTCTCAACGCGGAACACGCGGTAGTCGCCGGTGATCCAGTCGCACACGGTTTGCGCGACGGCGGCGGGCTTCTTGAAGCCAAGCGTCGCCAGATGCTGAAGCAGGCGCGGATCGTCTGGACCCGCACCGTAGTCGAGCGCCGGCAGCTTGGCGGTGCCGGTCGGATCGTCGCCCTCGAAGAGCTTTTCGTAGTGACCCTGGACGATCTTGAGCTGGTGCAGCAGGTCGCGCGCAAAGGCTTCGCGATCCGGATAGCCGAAGAACCATGCGAAGCGCTCGACCGCTTGCTTGTCCTCGGGCAGCGTGTGGGTCTGCTCGTCGGCGATCATCTGGAGGCGATGCTCGACCCGGCGCAGGAATTCGTAAGCCGTGGTCAGCTCGTCGCGCGCAGCAAGGGTGATCCAGTTGCTGGAGGCGAGCACGTCGAGCGCCCTCAGCGTCGGCCGCACCCGCAATTCCGGATGGCGGCCGCCCGCAATCAGCTGCTGGGTCTGCGCGAAGAACTCGATCTCGCGGATGCCACCGCGCCCGACCTTGACGTTATGGCCCTCGACCGCGATCTCGCTCTGGCCGCGATAGGTCTGCATCTGCCGCTTCATGTCGTGGACGTCGGCGAGCGCGGCGAAGTCGAGATGCTTGCGCCAGACAAAGGGCGCGATCTCCGCCAGAAGCGCCTCGCCCGCCCTGGGATCGCCGGCGCAGGCCCGCGCCTTGATCATGGCGGCGCGCTCCCAGGTGCGCCCTTCCCGTTCGTAGTAATTCAGCGCGGCGTCCCGTGAGATCGCCACCTGCGTCGAGGACGGATCGGGGCGCAGCCGCAGGTCCACGCGGAAGACGTAACCATCATGGGTGCGCTGCTGCAGGATGCGCGCCATGCCCTGTGTGACCCGCACGAAAAACGGCTGCGGCTCGATATCGGGCGCCAGCGTCGTGGCATCGGGATCGAAGAAGACGATGAGATCGATGTCGCTGGAATAGTTCAGCTCGCCCGCGCCCATCTTGCCCATCGCCAGCACGATCAGCCCGCAGCCCTTTTCGGGCGCCTCGGGGTCGGGCGGTGAGAGCTTGCCACGTGCGGCTTCCTGCCGCAGCAGGTACTGGAGCGCCGCCTGGACCGAGAATACCGCGATATCGGTCAGCGCCGCCGTCACCCGCATCACCGGCCAGACGCCGCCGATGTCGCAGAGTGCGGTCAGCAGTGCTGCCTCCGCCTTCATGCGGCGAAGCAGGCGCATCACCTCGGCTTCATCGGATGCCGCGAGCACGGCGCTCCTCGCCTCCGCCATCAGCACCGCCAGGTGCACATCGGGATCGCATTCGAGCAGCCTGACCAGACGCGCGGGGTCGGCGCGCACGAGATCGAACAGATAGGGCGAGAATTCCGCGATCCCGGCCAAGATATCCCGCGCGAATGGATGAACCAGCAGGGATTCGAGACGTGCCGATTGTGCCGGCTCGAGCTCGGCCAGCCAGGTTTCGAAACGTCGTTCGTCGGTTGTGGAAGCGGCAATATGGGGAGCCTCCGCGAAGCGTGCGGCCAGCCTCTCACCATGCTTGTCCGCGTTTCCCGGCGCGGAGTGGTTCATGCCACCTTCTGTGGCACATCCTGCATCGGCGGAGCAACCCTGTCGCCGGCCCCCGCGCGCGCCGGCACGACGAGCGTGGCGACGAGGCCGGGATTGGCATCGCCCAAGCGCAATTCGCCACCGTGCAACGTCGCGACCGCCGAGGCGAGGCTGAGGCCGAGACCTGAGCCCGGCAGCGTGCGGCTGGCCTCCAGCCGCACGAATCGCTCGACCACGTGCTTGCGATCGGTTTCGGGGATGCCTGGACCACGATCGGTCACGCTGAGCAGCACCCGGTCGCCCTCGCGCCGCGCCTCGATCGTGATTTGCCTCGCGTCCATGCTGACCACGGTTCCGGCCGCTTGTGCCGCCGGCTTGCCGTATTTGATCGCGTTCTCGACGAGATTGGCGAGCGCCTGGCTGATCAGTTCGCGATTGGCATGAACCGGCGTCGGCTCGCATTTGACCTTCAGGGTCATGCCGTCTTCCTCGGCGAGCGGCTCGTAGAGCTCGTGGATGCCCTCCGCAACCTCCGCGGCATCGAAGTCGTCCATGTTGCCGCGCGCCTGTCCGGATTCTGCGCGCGCGATCATCAGAAGCGCGTTGAAGGTCCGGATCAGCCCGTCGGACTCCTCGATGGTCCGCTCCAGCGCGGCGCGATAATCGGCCTCGCAGCCTGATCTCGCCAACGCCTCTTCGGCGCGATTGCGCAGCCGCGTCAGCGGCGTCTTGAGATCATGGGCGATGTTGTCGGAAACCTCCTTCAGACCCGCCATGAGCGCCTCGATCCGCTCGAGCATGGCGTTGAGGTTCTCGGCGAGGCGATCGATCTCGTCGCCACTGCGCCCCACGGGCAGGCGCTCGCTGAGATCTCCGGTCATGATGCGCTGCGTGGTGCCGGTCATCGCGTCGATGCGCCTCAGCACCCTGCGTGCGACGAAGATGCCGCCGCCGAGGCCGAGCACGACGACGATCAGGATCGACCATTGCGCTGCCTTGGCGACGATGCCGAACAGGCGCCGCCGTTCGGCGAGGTCGCGGCCGATCAGCAGCCGGAAGCCGTTCTCCAATTCGGTGACGCGCACCAAAGCGCGATGATCGCGATCATCGGCATCCTCGAGGCGTCGATAGGCCGTCTCCGACCAGCCGCGCGTCGCCATCACGCCGGGCGCCAGCGAGCCGACATTGCCGGCAATCGCCTGCCCCGTCGGCGTGGTCACGAGATAGAGGTTGGCACCCGGGCGTAGCGCGCGATACTCGATCGTACGCACGAGGCTGAACATGCCGCGGCGATCGTAGATCTCGCTGATTTCCGAAGTCTCGGAATTGACCGTCTGCGTGATTTCCTCGGTGATCAGCCGCCGTGTATTCCAGGCGAAATAGCCGAGCAGCGAGGCCGCGAACATCGCGAACAGCAGCAGATAGACCAGCGTCAGCCGGAACGCCGTGGTGCGGACGAGTTTACCGAATGCCGTCACGGATCATGTATCCGGCGCCGCGGATCGTGTGCAGCAGCGGGCGCTCGAAGCCCTTGTCGATCTTGGAGCGCAGCCGCGAGATGTGCACGTCGATCACGTTGGTCTGCGGATCGAAATGATAGTCCCAGACGTTCTCCAAGAGCATGGTGCGGGTCACCACCTGGCCGGCATGCTTCATGAGATATTCGAGCAGGCGGAATTCGCGCGGTTGCAGGGTCAGCTCGTCCTTGCCGCGGGCGACGCGATGCGACAGCCGGTCGAGCTCGAGGTCGCCGACGCGATAAAGCGTCTCTTCGGCCGGGCCGCCGCGACGGCGCGACAGCACTTCGACGCGGGCCAGCAGCTCGGCGAAGGAATAGGGCTTTGGCAGATAGTCGTCGCCGCCGGCACGCAGGCCCTTGATGCGGTCATCGACCTGCCCGAGCGCTGAGAGAATCAGCACCGGCGTCGTGTTGCCCTTGTCGCGCAGTGCGCCGATCAGCGACAGGCCGTCGCGCTTGGGCAGCATGCGATCGACCACCAGCACGTCGTAGTCGCCGTTCTCGGCCATGGCGAGGCCTTCCTCGCCGTCAGCGGCGTGGTCGGCAATGTGTCCGACTTCGCGAAACGCCTTGGCGAGGTAGTCGGCGGATTCGCGGTCGTCTTCGATGATGAGGAGGCGCATCGTGCGTTCAGCGGCGGTCAAGGAGGTCAACCTTCTCTAAACATGGCGCGAGCGGCAATCGCATGCAAGCCGAGCGGGGGAGTCTCGAAGCGGGAAAAAGGCGGGCGGTGAAGCTGGGGGGACCTCACCGCCCTAGGCCTTCCGACGGAGGGGGGCGTAATTCCACCGGAAGGTAGATGAGGGAAGCGAACGTTGCGCTGCTTCCCCGAAGGGCACCGGCGGCGGGGGCGACTGATGCCGGCGATGCCCTTCATCTCGTAGACCTCCTGAAGGCTCAGCCCTTGGCGATGGGCACGGCGACGAAGCGCGACTGGCCGCCGCTCTTCACGCGCATCAGGACGCTGTTCTTGTTGTCGGTCCGCGCCGCGTTGATGGCGTCGCGGACCTCGCCTGCGGTGGCAACGCTCTTGCCACCGACTTCGAGAATCACATCGCCTTCCTTGAAGCCGCGCTCGGCCGCGGCGCTCTTCGGATCGACTTCGGTGACGACGACGCCTTCCTTGCCGGCGCCGGCAACGGAATTTGCGGGCGCAACGGTCATGCCGAGCTTGGGCACGTCGGTGCCCTTGCTGGCACCCTTGCCGCTGTCATTATCGGTATCGGCCTTGGCCTCGACCGCGTTCGGCAACTGGCCGAGGGTGAGGTTCACGACCTTATCCTGGCCCTTGTGCAGCACGTTGAGCTTCACGGAGGCGCCGGGCGCCATGCCACCGATGGTGCGGGCAAGCTCACGGGCGTCCTTGACGGTCTCGCCGTTGACCGCGGTGATCACGTCGCCGGACTCGATGCCGGCCTTGGCGGCCGGACCGCTCGCCTGCGGCTCCGCCACCAGGGCGCCCTCAGCCTTCTTCATGCCGAGGCTGTCGGCGATATCGGACGTCACGGGCTGGATCTGCACGCCGATCCAGCCGCGGCTGACCGAGCCCTTCTCCTTGAGCTGGGCGACGACGCTCTTCACCGTGTTGGCGGGGATCGAGAACGCGATGCCCACGCTGCCGCCGGAGGGCGAGTAGATCGCGGTGTTGACGCCCATCACTTCACCATCGGTGTTGAAGGCCGGACCGCCGGAGTTGCCCTTGTTCACGGGCGCGTCGATCTGGATGAAATCGTCATAGGGACCATTGCCGAGGTCGCGGCCGCTGGCCGAAACGATGCCCGCGGTCACGGTGCCGCCGAGACCGAAGGGATTGCCGACCGCGAGCACCCAGTCGCCGATCCGCGGCTTGCCGTCGGCAAGCTTGGCGAATGGGAAGTTGGAGCTACCCTCGACCTTGATCAGGGCGAGGTCGGTGCGCTGGTCGGTGCCGATGACCTTGGCGGTGTAGGTCTTGCCGTCATCGGTGGTGACCTCGACCTTGTCGGCGCCGTCGACCACATGGTTGTTGGTGACGGCATAGCCGTCAGCGGAGATGAAGAAGCCGGAGCCCTGGCCCTGCACGACGCGGCCGCGGCCGCCCTTCAGGCCCGGAAAACCATCGGGACCGCCGAAGCGGCGGAAGAAGCGCTCCATCGGCGAGCCCGGCTGGAACGGCGAGGAGGAATCATCACCGTCATCGTTGCTCGCGGTCTTCTCCTTGATGTTGACCTTCACCGAGATCACGGACGGCTTCACGCGCTCGACGATGTCGGCGAAACCGATCGGACGCTCGACCTTTCGGACCTCGTTGTTGACCTGCGCATGCGCCGGGCTGGAGAACAGGTCGGCCGGGGAGGTCGATGGGCTGAAGCCATAGACGGCCGCGCCGAGACCGGCGACGACCGAAGCCATCAGCGCCAGCTTGCGCGCGGAAAACACCGACCGGCGCGGCGGCCGGTACGTCGGAAGGTTCGAGAGGTCGATACGATCGGTCATGCAGAAATCTCCAGGGCCTTGAATTCCTTTTGGTGCCGGATCCCAGCACCTTGCGGACTTGAAGATGGGGATTCCCGCCTTACCGCGCGCTGGCGGCGGGGTTAAACTTTTGTAATGAAGGGACGAGACAGATGCGGCAGTTTAGCACAGGCCAAAAATCGTGGTCTTACAGGAACTTAATCGAGTTCCCGTGACCAAAGCGGAAGCGCGATTTTTGGCGCTCAGCTCGCCCTGACGCTGACGATGAACGCGCCGATTTCGCGCTTCAAGGTCTCGGCCTGCTGCGACAGGTCGACCGCCGAATCCCGCGCCTCGGCGGCCATGCGGCCGGTCTCCGCGGAGGTCGAGGTGATCTGGACGATATGGTTGGAGACGTCGAGGGTGCCGCGTGCGGCATCATAGAGCACCGCGATGAAACCGGTGCCGCCGCCGATGCCCAGCAGGAACAATAACGCAGCGACAACGGCGCCGACCAGGAAGCGGATCGTCAGATTGCTGTTCGCGAACGTCGGGGGACTCAGATCTGGAATCAAATTCGCGACAAGCTTCCAGACAAAGGTCAGCATAGGATGAAACACGCGGGCGACGGCCAGCCTACGTATCACTGCGCAGCTACGACGACCTGGCTTCGTCCGACATCAATGCTGCAAGCCGCGCTTCTTCCTCAGGCGTGAGCGGCGGGGCCGGTACGTCGGCACCACTCCGCGAACGCCGGCGGATTTGCAGCCACAGCGCCAAGCCGCCACCGATCAGCAGCGCCGGCCCGAGCAGCCACAGCAGCAGCGTCTGCCGCTCGAAGCGCGGCTTCAGCAGCACGAACTCGCCGTAGCGCGCCACCAGGAAATCGAGCACCTGCGAATTGCTGTCGCCGGCCGCAATGCGCTCGCGCACCAGAAGCCGCAAATCGCGTGCCAGCGGCGCATCGGAATCGTCGATCGACTGGTTCTGGCAGACCATGCAGCGAAGCTCGCGCGACAACTCGCGCGCGCGCGATTCCTTGGCCGGGTCCGACATGATCTCGTCGGGCTGGACAGCGTGGGCCGCCGGTGAAGCCAGCAGCATCAAGGCGATGAGCGCGGTCATCATCCGGCGCATCGGATCACTCCGCCGGCTGGAGGCGCTGCTTGGCCCGCGCCGGCTTCGGCGCGCCGACCCGCAGGCGGCGGTCGGAGAGCGAGAGCACGCCGCCGAACGCCATCAGCACCGGCCCCCACCAGATCAGGAGGACCAACGGCTTGTAATAGATGCGCACGGCGATGGCGCCTTCCGTGGCGTCGCCGAGCGAAATGTAGAGCTGGCTCGCGCCGCGCGTCAGCAATGCGGCCTCGGTGGTCGATGAGCCGCGGGTGGTGAAGCTGCGCTTGGACGGCGTCATGACTCTGATGGCTTCGCCCTCGCGGCTGACGTTGAACTCGGCGATCATCTCGCGGTAGTTCGGGCCCTGGCGTTGGAACAGCCCGTCGAGCTTCAGGTCATAGCCGGCGACATGGGCGACGTCGTTCGGCTTCATCGTCGCGATATATTCGCTGTTCCAGGTGGTCTCGCAGACGATTCCGATCAGCGCGACGCCGAGGCCGGCATGCGCAAACGCCGTGCCCCAGGCTGACCGCGGCAGGCCGCGCGCCCGGTGCAGCACCGTTGCGAACGGCAGACGAACCAGCCCAGTCCGTTCGACGAGGTCGGTGACGGCGCCGGCGATGACGAAAACGCCGAGCCCGATCGCGAGCGGCGCCAGCGCGCTGCCGCCCCGCACCCAGGCCCAGGTGATGGCAACCACGACGAGCCCGGCAACACCTGCAGCAAGCAGACGCTGCGTCACGCCCAGCAGATCGCCGCGCTTCCACGCCAGCATCGGCCCGAACGGCACCGCGAGCAGCAACAGGGCAAACAGCGGCGCGAAGGTGAGGTTATAGAAGGGTGCGCCGACCGACATCTTGAAATCGGCGAGCATCTCCATCGCCAGCGGATAGAGCGTGCCGAACAGCACGACCGCGCAAGCCACTGTGAGCAGCAAATTGTTCAGCACCAGCGCGCCCTCGCGCGAGATCGGCGCGAACAGCCCGCCCTGCTTCAGCGACGTTGCGCGGCCCGCGAACAGCGACAGGCTGCCGCCGATGAACAGGCACAGGATCAGCAGAATGAACACGCCGCGGGTCGGATCGGTGGCGAAGGCGTGCACCGAGGTGATGACGCCCGAGCGAACCAGGAAGGTGCCGAGCAGCGACAGCGAGAAGGTCAGGATCGAGAGCAGGATGGTCCAGACCTTCAGCGCATTGCGTTTCTCCATCACCAGTGCCGAATGCAGCAGCGCGGTGCCGGCGAGCCAGGGCATCAGCGAGGCGTTCTCGACCGGATCCCAGAACCACCAGCCGCCCCAGCCGAGCTCGTAATAGGCCCAGTACGAGCCCATGGCGATGCCGAGCGTCAGGAAGATCCAGGCAACCAGCGTCCAGGGCCGCACCCAGCGCGCCCAGGCCGCATCGATCCGGCCCTCCATCAATGCCGCGACGGCGAAGGAGAACGAGATCGAGAAACCGACATAGCCGAGATAGAGCATCGGCGGATGCACGGCGAGGCCGATATCCTGGAGCACGGGATTGAGATCGCGCCCCTCGATCGGCGGATTGACGATGCGCAGGAACGGATTCGAGGTCATCAGGATGAAGAGATAGAACGCGCTGGCGATCCAGGCCTGCACGGCCAGCACATGCGCGCGCAGCGACAGCGGCAGATTGTTGCCGAAGCTCGCGACCAATCCGCCGAACAGCGCGAGGATCGACACCCACAGCAGCATCGAGCCTTCATGGTTCCCCCACACGCCGGTGATCTTGTAGAGCAGCGGCTTCATCGAGTGGGAGTTCTCGTAGACGTTGGCGACGGAGAAATCCGAATTCACGTGCAGCATCACGAGCGCAACGAACGACACACCGACGAACAGGAGCTGCGCCAGCGCCGTTGAGCGCGCCACGTTCATCAGGGCAGCATCGCGCAGGCGCGCGCCGACCAGGGGCACGATGGACTGGATCAGTGCGAGCCCCAGCGCCAGCACCAGCGCGTAATGTCCGGATTCGGCGATCACCGCACCGCTCCCTGCGGATTGCCCTGCGCGGTCGTCGCCGCAGGTTTGCCGGCACCAGAAGCTTGGGGGCCGTAATCGTCCTTCCAGTGCCCCTGCTTCTTCAGGGCATCGGCGACGTCCTTGGGCATGTAGGTCTCGTCGTGCTTGGCCAGCACGGTATCGGCCTTGAACACGCCATTGGCGTCGAGCGCGCCTTCGGCGACCACGCCCTGCCCTTCGCGGAACAGGTCGGGCAGGATGCCCTTGTAGGCGACCGGCAGCTTGGCGTTGCCGTCGGCGACCTCGAACGTCACCGCGAGATTGTCGCTGCGCTGGAGCGAGCCGGGCTGCACCAAGCCGCCGAGGCGAAACCGCTTGCCCGGTTCGATATGTTTCTCAGCGACCATGCTCGGCGTCGAGAAGAACACGATGGAGTCGCGAAGCGCGTTGAGCACCAGCGCGGCCGCGAGCGCGAGCACGGCGAGCGAGCCGCCGATGATGGTCATACGTCGCTGCTTGCGCGTCATGGCGTATCCGTTCTCCGCATCTCTCGTCGTGCATTCGTCATCCGCCGAGCCCGAGAGTCCTCAGGCCTTCGTTGAGCTGGCGCAGCCGCTCGGTGTCGCCGGCAACCGCCTGCCGGGCATCAGCCGAGGCGCCCATCGCCTTGTCTCGCTCCCCCATCACGAGATAGGCGCGCACCAGACGCAGCCACCCCTCGACATCATCACCGTTCTGCTTCAACCGCGTGGCCAGACGATCGACCATGCCGCGCACCATCGCGTTGCGATCGCCTTCGGCCATATCCTTGGAGGCAGCAATCGTCTCGTCGGACAAGGCCGGCATCGTGCCGCCGCCACCGACTCGCGCGAGCGAGGACTGCACCAGGGCACGCCACGGCGCATCCGCAGGCGCTTTCGCAAGCAGCGCGCGCCACATATTGGCCGCATCGTCCTTGCGGCCGTCCTGCTCGGCGGCGAGGCCCAGGAAGTAGTTCGCCTTGGGATCGTCGGCGTTCAACGCGCGTGCTCGCTCGAATTCGGCCTTGGCCTCGGCGGTCACCACGCCGCCGGCGGCAGCCGAGATCGCTTCACCGAGATCGGACCGGCGCTCTGCGCTCTCGCCATTGTAGGTGAGCGAGTTGCGATAGGCGCGCACGGCGTCGTCGAAGCGGCCCAGCCGCTCCAGAACCGGCGCGAGCACGTTCCAGCCGCGCCCGTCCGTCGGATTCTTCTCCAGATGCTGCTCGACCTGCACGACGAGGTTCTCGAGCGACTGCGCCATGCCGGACCCGCGCTCCCGCTGCGCGAGGGGAAAGTCCTGTAGTCGGGGTGAGCCGAGCGGCATATAGACGCCGACCGCAACGAGCGGCAGGCCGGCGAACGCCAGCACGGCCGCCGCACGGCGCCATTTGAGGCTCGACGTCGGCGCGGTCGCGGGCTCGCTGGCAGCCGCCGCGAGCAGCCTGCGGCTGATCTCGACACGCGCGGCCTCGGCCTCCGGCGCCAAGATCAATCCTGCGCTGAGATCACGCTCGATCTCGGCCAACTGGTCCTTGTAGACCGCAACCTCGCTGCCCTGATCCTGCGCGCGGCTGGTGCGGCCGAGCGGCCAGAGCACGGCGAAAATCGCCGCGACCGTCATCAGCGCGAACACGAACCATAGCGTCATCGGGCAAGCTTCCGGCGGCGCACGAACCGCGCCCATAGGTGGCTTTACACCACGGCCGGACGAGGCGGCAATTGACAATTGTCAATTCGGCGCGACCGCATTCGGTCCCGAAGCGGTGAAAATCCAACGGCTTAGCCGATCTCGAAGTCGATACTTTGCGCGGCGTCCTCGCCGTGCCCGTTGAAGGCCTTCAGGAAGTATGTTCCCGGCTTGATTGCATCGGGCAATCTGATGCGCAATGCTCCGACGGGAACCCGAGATGCAACCCTCGTGATTGTCTCAGGCAGCTGCCGATCGCTTGCCTTCTCGACCAGCACCACCTTGGCGCCAACCATCAGCCTTTGATACTTGGCCACGACAACGCGGTTCTCAATTTCGATGGAGCTAATAACGGGTTTCATGCGCCCACAAATAGAAATTCCCAAGACTTGCACGGGGACCGTACGGCGCGCCAACGGCACCGTCAACCATAAATTGTGATTACGAAGATATGCAGCTGGTCAGCCTGCGCGCGACGATTTGCGCTCGCCTGTGAGCGCGTTTTCTGCCGCGCGGCTCATCAACGAGGCGTAATCGTCGCCGAACAGCACCTGGCAGAAGCGAATCGCGGCCTGCACCTGCTGCTGCCGATAGGCGCGGACCTTGTGATCGGCGGCGCGCAATGACTGCACAAGCTGCTCGGTCGATCGTTCCACATATTGCTGGAGGTCGGAATAGGTGCGCAGCGTCACCTCGTTGATCGCAAGCTCGCTCGCATAGTTGCGGCAGGTCGCGACGAAATCGATCAGCGCCACGGTTTCCTCGACCTCGGTGCCGTCGATCCGCGCGCCCGGCGGAATGTCCTTCTCGGGGCGCTGGCGCAGAATGCGGCGAACGCGCCCGGGAACGCTGTCGATCTCGGATTGCAGCGCATTGGAGATGTCGGCCCGGATCGAGGTCAGCTGCTTGCCCCAGGCGGAATCGTTGCGCAGGTCGAGCTCGGTGCGCAGGCCGCGCACGCCGTCGTGCAGCGTCTTGAGATTGGCGGCGACATTGTCGAAATGGCCGCGCTTGATGTCCGTGCGCAGGATCGCGGCAATGCAGGACAGATCGTGCAGGGCGATCGTGACGGCGACGCCGTAAGGTGTCGCCGCGACGCGGATCTCGTCGTCCGACGCGGCAATCTTGATGGCAAGGCGGATGATCTGCCACGGCGCGGTCATCCGCTGCACGACGACCGATAAGGCGAAAGGCAGCATCTGCGGCGTCTGGAGCACCGGAATGTTGAGCGCCGAAGTCACCGAGGCGATCTGGGAATCGCCGAAGGTCCGCAAGGTGCGCGGCAGCTTCTCGTTGAGCGTCGCGATGGCGTCCCGGACCTGGAGCACCGCACCGATCGAATAGAGATCCTCGATCACGTTGGGGGGACCGACACGGGCGAGCGCCCGCGACTTGTCGCCGCCGCCCGGCCCCGTCAGCTCCATGATCGCGTCCGTGGCTACCGCCTGGAGCTTGTGCGCCAGCGCCTCGATTTGCCCGGCACCGTCAGGCGGCATACGGGCGAGCGCCGCCTCGAATTCGCTCACCTTGTCTGAAGCGCCGTCACGGCCGAGCCATTGCCAGATCGGCTGCAGCGAGGAGCGGCGGATCTGGCCGACCCGGATCGGCGTCCCCGCCTCGACCAGGAAGGGTTCCACCACTTGGAACAACAGCCGCGACAGATCGTCCGTCCGTGGCGGCGGGGCTTCCTCGGCTTCCGTCTTGCGCACGATCTTGCGCAGCTGCTCGAGCACGAGGGTTGCCACCGCCGTGTCCTGGCCGCGCTCGAGGGCGCGCTCGAACTCCCGCATCAGCAGCGCCTGCGACTGCGGCGGGAGCTGCGCGAGATATTCCCTCAGCCGCTCGATCGATGTCTGGCTCATGCGCCCGGGTAATGCACGGTAAAATGGCGGACAACGGGATGCGTCCGGGCGCAATCATAGGAGGCCGCGCCTTAAGAAGCCGTTGAGGACGTTCGCCCCAATGCCTTCATGGGCTTTGCGGATCGGGCGCGCCCGAGCCGAAAACTCCCATTGGAACAAAGGACTATATTCCGGGCAGGACCAGCACCGCCCGCAAGCCCCCGATCGGCGCAGCGCCAAGGGAGAGGCCACCGCCATAGAGGGCGGCGAGATCGGTCACGATCGACAGGCCGAGGCCCGATCCGGGCTTGGACTCGTCCAGCCGCTGGCCGCGCCGGGCGACCTGGGCGCGCTCCGCTTCCGACAGGCCGCGGCCGTCGTCATCGACGATGATCCGCAAACGCGGCCCGGCGCCGGCCTGGTGCGGCGTCTCGACCAGAACCTCGATGAAGACGCGCGAGGCCGCCCATTTGCAGGCATTGTCGACGAGATTGCCGACCATCTCCTCGAGATCCTGCCGCTCGCCCCGGAACTTCGCGGATGGGTCGGCCTTGGCCTCGACCACGACGCCGCGGTCGCGATGGATCTTCTCCATGGTCCGCCGCAGCGCCTCGATGGCGGGCGCCACCTCCGTCACGGTCGCGACCACCGAGACCCGCGCCGCAATGCGTGCACGCTCCAGATGATGGGCAACTTGGTCGCGCATGACGTCCGCCTGCTCCATCACCTTGGTAGCGAATGGATCAGACGGGTGGGCGCCGGCCTCGTTGACGATGACCGAGAGCGGCGTCTTGATCGCATGGGCGAGATTGCCGACATGGGTGCGCGCGCGCTCGACGATCTCGCGATTGGCCTCGATCAGCGCGTTGGTCTCGCGCGCCAGCGGTGCGATCTCGACCGGGAATTCCCCCTCGAGCCGTTCGGCCCGCCCAGAGCGGATGTCGGCGATCGATTCCGAAATGCGCTTGAGCGGTGCAAGGCCGAAGCGGACCTGGAATACGGTCGTGAGCAGCAGCACGATGCCGAGCGCGGTGAAGGTGCCGCCGAGATAGTAGTCGAAGCTTCGCGTCTCATCGAAGATCTCGGTGTCGTCCCCGGCGACGCTGACGAGAAATTTGCCGTCGGCACCGAGATCGACCGGCCGTTCCACCATGCGCAGATTCTGCCCTTCGGGCCCGTCGACATAAGCGAGGCGGATGCCGGCGGCGGTGAGCTCGGCGCCCTGCTCCTCCAGCTTCGGCAGCTTCTTGTCCCAGAGCGAGCGCGAGGAGCGCACCTCCGGTTTCTCGGTGTCGGTCCGGGTGATCTGCCAGTACCAGCCGGACAGCGGCAGCTCGAACAGGGGCTCGCCAAGCGACTGGAACTGACGGTCCGGCGGTTCGTCCGGGGTCGCGACTTCGGCGATCAAGGTGCGCAGATAGAGATTGAGCCGGCGGTCGAAGGCGCGCTCGGTGGCGTTCTTGTAGACCGACGACAGCACCACGCCGGTGATGGCCAGGATCACCACGAGCCAAGCGGTCGCCGACAAGAACAGTCGGTTCGCAAGGGAGCTAGCGGCCATCGGAACGGTCCCGGCAGGGGCTGGAAGTCAGGTCGTCGGACGTCATGACCGGACCAAGGGCCCTGTTCGGCCTCCCGTCAAGCCCGAGAACGCCTCAGGCGCCGGGCGCGGGCGGCGGGGTCAGGAGATAGCCGAGGCCGCGGACGGTCTGGATGATATCGACGTCGAGCTTCTTGCGGATGCGTCCGACAAAGACCTCGATGGTGTTGGAGTCGCGATCGAAGTCTTGGTCGTAGAGATGCTCGACCAGCTCGGTCCGGGAAACGACGCGGCCGGAATGGTGCATCAGGTAGGCCAGAAGCCGATATTCGTGCGACGTCATCTTGACGGGATTGCCCGACACGCTGACTCGTCCGGTCCGGGTATCGAGCGTGACCGGACCGCAGCTCAGCTCGCTCTGGGCATGGCCGGTGGAGCGGCGCAGCAGCGCGCGGATCCGCGCCAGCACCTCCTCCAGGTGGAACGGCTTTGCGACGTAGTCGTCGGCGCCGGCGTCGAAGCCCTGCACCTTGTCGCTCCAGCGGTCGCGTGCGGTGAGGATCAGGACCGGCATGGTGCGGCCGTTGCGGCGCCAGGCCTCCAGCACCGAGATGCCGTCCTTCTTCGGCAGGCCGATATCGAGCACCACGGCGTCATACGGCTCGTTGTCGCCGAGATAGTGCCCCTCCTCCCCGTCGAAGGCCCGATCGACGACATAGCCGGCGTCGGTCAGCGCCTTGGTGAGCTGGCGATTGAGATCGGGGTCGTCCTCGACAACGAGCAGGCGCACGCTTCTCTCCAGAAATAGACCGCACGAACACCGCTCCAGATGAGCAATTCCGGCGTGAACTGAATATGAACGCCGGGAACCGGCCGCGTTACTTTTTGGTCATATACGATTTCTCATGCACTGACGCGAGTGCGCCCGCCGCGCAGCCGGGCGAGCCGACGGCATGGCGGGCGCAATGGCCGCGTAACGCGGCGAGCCGGGCGGTTCGGGCCGTCAGGTTCTGAAGAACACGAACCAGACGACGGCAAGGATCAGGATCGCAAGTCCCGTCGAGATGGCGAGAAGCGCCGCCACCGAAGGCCCGGGTTCGCCCTGGCGCGCCTCGGTCGGAGTTTCCACGATCCGGTTCTGCTCTCGCGTGGTAGCCATGGTGACCTCAATCTGTGGCTGTCGCGCCGGTTTGCCGCGCTCCTCGCGGCGTCGAATTGCCGGGGAGCAACGCGCGATCTCGGGCGATGTTCCGGAGCATGGGCCCAACCGGCAACATGGCGCAGGCGGCGATTAACGCCGTTGCGAGATTCCGCGCCGGCGCTTGCTATGATTCGCACCTGGGCGATGTTATCCTCAGGACTTGTCCTCTGTTGCGTCTGGAGTAGCCCATGGCCCCCCGCGCCAATTGGAAGGGTTTTCTGCGTCTGTCGCTCGTGACCTGCCCGGTCGCGCTCTATCCGGCCACTTCGGATACCGAGAAGGTCTCGTTCAACCAGATCAATCGCAAGACCGGCCACCGCATCAAGTACCTCAAGGTCGACGCCGAGACCGGCGACGAGGTGACCTCCGAGGACATCGTCAAGGGCTACAAGATCGACACCGATACCTATATCGAGGTCACCAAGGACGAGCTCGACGAGATCGCGCTGGACTCCACGCACACGATCGAGATCGACGAGTTCGTGCCCAAGTCCGACATCGACAACCGCTACCTGATCCGCCCCTATTATCTCGTACCCGATGGCAAGGTCGGTCACGACGCTTATGCGGTGATCCGCGAGACCATCCGCAGCATGGACAAGGTCGCGATCGGCCGCGTGGTGTTGACCAACCGCGAGCACATCATCGCGCTGGAGCCGCTCGAGAGCGGGCTGATGGGCACGCTGCTGCGCTACCCCTACGAGGTCCGCAGCGAAAAGGAATATTTCGACGATATCCAGGACGTGAAGCTGACGAAGGACATGCTCGACCTTGCAAAACACATCGTCGAGAAGAAGTCCGGCGCGTTCGAGCCCGAATTGTTCGAGGATCACTACGAGACCGCGCTGATAGATCTCATCAACAAGAAGCGCAGCGGCATGCCGATTACCGCGAAGGCCGCACCGAAGACGGGCGGCAACGTCATCAACCTGATGGATGCGCTGAAGAAGAGCCTCGCGAGCGAGAAGGAGGCTCCCCCTGCTGCGAAGGTCGTTAAGGAGACCGCCAAGGGCAAGAAGCCGAAGAAGCGCGTCGAGGGCCAGCGCGAGATGCTGCTTCCGATATCAGGCAAGGGCGGCAAGGACGCCGCGGCAAAGACCGCGCCCAAGGAGGCCACGAAGAAGGCCGACAAGCCGGTGCGGGCTCCGGCGCGGGCAAAGAAGGCCGGCTAGCAGCATCACACCCCACGATCGCGCCGTGATGTCTCTCCTCGCCGATCGGGCGGCCTGACATGCCCTGGTCGACGGCGTTCGACGATCCCGTTCGCGTGAGCAACAAGCGCAAACTGCTCACGCTGCAAGATGCTGCGGACTACATCATGCAGCTGCCCGACGACGTCCAGCACGAGGCGCACTGGCAGACCGCGATCGAGACGTTGATCAATGCGGCCGAGACCAGTGGCGCCTGGCTGATGTTCGCCCGCATCGCCATGTTGCGGGCGCTGAATGCGGACGCCTCGCGCGGATGAGAGCGATCCGAGTATGCTTGCCGACGCATTGACGAACAGGGTCAAAAATCGGTTAAGGGGCACGCCTTGACGGACACTGCGCCGGCGCAGCCGTGCGGCCGCTTGCCGATATCAATCCACTTGGACGGATCGACGGAACCTTAATTTAATGAATGCCGTCGTATGAGCGGAGGTGCGATTGCCCGGGGTTTAATTCTTTTGGTGCGCACACGACTTACTCGATCTATTTGCGAGTTCGCTGACGAGGCGGCCATCCGTTCGATCGGATGAACAGGAGTTGGCAATGCGTTTGCTCAGGTCTTTCCTTGCAGATGAGAATGGCGCCACCGCCATCGAGTACAGTCTGATCGCCGCCGGGATCGCACTGGCAATCGTGGTCGCCGTGAACAACACCGGCGGCGCGCTATTGAACAGCAAGTTCAACCTGGTCAACTCGGCTATCAAATAGCGGCTGGCCCAGTCCCGCCTAACGACGCGCCGCGCTCGCCATGTCCGCCGGCCGAGGGCCATGATCTGGGTCAACAGCATCAGGACGGCGAGGTCTAAGCATGGAGGCCCGACTCCCTCCTGCCGGCCTGTCCATGCATCCAGACCTTCCCGCACTCCCAACTTAAGCTGTTCGAATTCGTCGGCGACCGCTTCGGCCGCGCGGTCGCGGTGATCATAGCCGACGGAAGCCAGCCGATCGGCGACGGCATCGGGCCGATCCTCGAGGCCAACGACGTAATGGCAGTGCTCGGCAACGATAGGGCGGCGCCGGCCATGCCCGGGCGCGAGACCTGCTCGACAGCGGCGCGGCGCTGAAGCAGATGCAGAAGATCATCGACGCCCAGGGGCCCTCGACCTGCAGCAACGAGCTGGGACCGCTCAGTTTCAACGTCAGGGCGGCGCATGATCCGCAATCGACTGCCTGCGTCTGAACCGTCTCGCCCGCATCGCGGGCGCGTCGCTCGAGAAGGGCGCCGGCATCCGCCTGTGCCCCAGGCTGCGGCGCTTTGACGGTCCTCTGAGTGCTGATATTCTTCAGCGGAGCGGGCTCGACGAGCCATGCTGTCAATCGATCAACCAACGCTGCTAAGGATGCGGATGAGAAACGTGATGCTCTTGGCTCTCGGCCTCATGTTTGTCGCCTGGCCGCACGACAGCGCCAGAGGACAGACTACGGTCACGCCGCCGGTTTCCCTTGCTCCGCCCGCATCGCCGCCAGGCGCAAGCGCCACACATTCCAGAGTTCCGCCGGCGACGTCGGGCAGAGAGGCTTCGACACCGGTGATCGGCGGGTTTCCGACGACGCCAAATGCAGCCGCCGACTACGATGGCTTCAGCGTAGGGACCCTCGACGACAATGACACCCCAAAGCAGGTGGCGCCGCCCGTGAGGGCGCGCACAGCAAAGGGCTCCAAACCCAATCTGGGCACAAGTGGGGTCACGGGGCAGTCATCAGTCGATGAGGAAGATGACGCCTTGAAACGCAAGCTGACGATCTGCCGCAACTGCAAATAAGACGTTTGTCGGGCATGGTCGAAGCCGATCGGCAAATGGCAAGCTCTTAACGGAATGGACCGCAGCGAACTCCGGCGAGCTGCTCCGCGGATAACATCGTCCGAGATTGGGCTGCGCTCCCCCGGGATTCGGCAACTTGTTGCATGGCAGCCCTACCGCAGCGCTAGCTGCACGCGCTTTACCGCTCCAACATTTCCTGATCCTCTCTCCTGCAATCGGCCGGATCAACCGGCCTTGCCAGGGAGAGACGCCATGAAGCTCGGCACCGCCATTGCGGAAATCATGAGGCGCGAGGGGATCGAGATCCTCTGCGGCTATCCGGTCAACCATCTCATCGAGCATGCGGCCAAGGCCGAGATCCGCCCCGTGATGGTGCGGCAGGAGCGCGTCGGCATTCACATGGCGGATGCGATCTCGCGGGTGACGTCGGGGCGCAGCATCGGCGCGTTCTGCATGCAGCATGGGCCGGGCGCCGAGAATGCGATGGGCGGCGTCGCGCAGTGCTTCGGCGAATCCGTGCCCGTGCTGGTGCTGCCGATGGGCTATCAGCGCAGGCTGTCGCATATCGAGCCGAACTTCAATTCCAGCGAGGCGATGAAGCCGTTTGCGAAATCGTCCGAGCCGATCATCCTCGCGACTGAGGTCGCCAACATTTTCCGCCGGGCCTTCACGAAACTGAAGAACGGACGCGGCGGGCCGGTCATCGTCGAAATTCCCTCGGACATGTGGAACGAGGAAGTGCCGGAGCCGCTGAACTACACGCCGGTGCTGCGCACCCGCTACGGCGCCGATCCTGTTCACGTCAAGGAAGCAGCAGGCCTGCTCGTGAATGCAAAGCGGCCGGTGATCTATGCCGGCCAGGGCGTGCACTACGCGCAGGCCTGGCCGCAGCTGAAACGGCTCGCCGAGCGGCTGGCGATCCCCGTCACCACCAGCCTCGGCGGAAAATCATCGTTTCCGGAAACGCATCCGCTCTCGCTCGGCTCGGGTGGGCTCGCCGTGCCGCGGGCAGTGCCGAAGTTTCTGAGCGAGGCCGACGTCATCTTCGGCATCGGCTGCTCCTTCACCGAGACCAATTTCGGCGTCGCGATGCCGAAGGGCAAGACCATCATCCATTCCACGCTCGATCCCAATCATCTCAACAAGGATGTGGAAGCCAAGATCGGCCTCGTCGGCGACGCCGGGCTCGTGCTCGACGCGCTGCTGGAGGAGATCGGCAAGACCGTCACCGCGGATCGCGATGCCTCGGCGGTCGCGGCCGAGATCGCGGCCTCGCACAAGGAGTGGCTGGCGAAATGGATGCCGAAGCTGGCCAGCAACGACGTGCCGCTCAGCCCCTATCGCGTACTCTGGGACTTGCAGCACACCGTCGACATCCACAACACCATCATCACGCATGACGCCGGCAGCCCGCGCGACCAGCTCTCGCCGTTCTGGAAGGCGGTCGAGCCCCTCACCTATCTCGGCTGGGGCAAGACGACGCAGCTCGGTTATGGCCTTGGGCTGGCGATGGGCGCCAAGCTGGCAAGACCCGACAAGCTCTGCATCAACGTCTGGGGCGATGCGGCGATTGGCTTCACCGGCATGGATTTCGAGACCGCGGTGCGCGAACGCATCCCGATCATGTCGATCCTGCTCAACAATTTCTCGATGGCGATCGAGTTGAAGGTGATGCCGGTCTCGACCGAAAAGTATCGCTCGACCGACATTTCCGGCGACTACGCCGCGATGGCACGCGCCTTCGGCGGCTATGGCGAGCGGGTGGAGAGGCCAGAGGACATCGTGCCCGCCATCAAGCGGGGTATCCAGAAGACAAGGGAAGGCGTGCCGGTGCTACTGGAGTTCATCACCAGCAAGGAGACCGAGGTGTCACGGCCGGGGACGTGAGGTCGGCAGGGCCCCCAATGGCAAGACCACTGGCGCTGGCTCCAGCCACAGAAGATGTGATAATCCGGCCCGGTGCCGCGCATGTCGCGGCATCAAGCCGGATGAGGAATGACCACCCCTTCGAACGAAATCGAGGAACTCGAGCGCCGATTGCAGTCGGCCGCAGCCGAGAATGCGCAGCTGCGCAGTGAGCTTGCGATTGCACGCGATCGCCAGAGCGCAAGCGCCGAGATTTTGCGCACCATCGCGGCGTCGCCCTCCGACGCCCGGCCGGTCTTTGCGGCGATTGCGTCCAGCTCGAAGCGCCTGCTCGGCGGCTTCTCCGCCACCGTGCTTCAATTCATCGCCGACGAGCTGCATCTCGTGGCGTTCACGCCGACCAACGCGGAGGCGGACGAAAGGCTCAAGGCGTCGTTCCCGCGCAAGATCGCGGACTTCCCGACCTTTGCGCTGGTGCGTGGCGGCGAGACGATCCAGTTTCCCGACAGCGAGGCCGCTGACGTCCCGGAGCTGAACCGGGAGTTGGCGCGGCTGCGCGGCTTCCGCAGCGTGCTGTTCATGCCGCTGATGAACCGGGGCACGCCGGTCGGCATGATCAGCGTCACGCGCGCCGAGCCGGGCGCGTTCGCGGCCGACCTCGTACAACTCCTCCAGACCTTCGCCGACCAGGCCGTGATCGCGATCGAGAATGCGCGACTGTTCAACGAGACCAAGGAAACGCTCGAACGCCAGATCGCCACTGCGGAGATCCTGAAGGTGATGGCGGCCTCCCCGTCCGACGTGCAGCCGGTGTTCGATGCCATCGCCACCAATGCCAACCGGCTGATCGGCGGCTTCTCCACCGCGGTGCTGCGCTATACCGACGGTGCCGCGCACCTTGCGGCATTCACGCCGACCGATCCGGCCGGCGATCGCGTGCTCCAGGCTTCCTTCCCGGTGCCGTTCACACAGTTCCCGCCCTACCAGCTCGTGGCCAATGGCGCCGCCGCGCAACTTCCCGACACCGAGCTCGAGCCGGCCGCGCGCGACATCGCGCGTGCCCGAGGCTATCGCAGCATGCTGTTCACGCCGCTCATGAGCGAGGGCGAGGCCATCGGCATCATCATCGCCACGCGCCGCGCGACCGGCGCGTTCGCCGAGCATCACGTGCGGCTGCTGCAGACCTTCGCGGACCAGGCCGTGATCGCGATCAAGAATGTCAGCCTGTTCAACGCGACCAGGGAGGCACTGGAACGTCAGACCGCGACCGCCGACATCCTCAAGGTGATCGCGGCCTCACCGTCGGATGTCACGCCGGTGTTCCAGGCCATCTCCGACAGCGCCAAGGCGCTGATCGGCGGGCACTCCTCTACCGTCACTCGCGTCATTGACGGTATGCTGCATCTGGCCGCCTTCACCACCGACAACGAAGCCGGCAATGCCGATCTGCTCAGCTCCTTCCCGACGCCGCTATCTTCGTCAGGCATTCACAGCCGGGTGGCGCGGAGCGGCGAGTATGCCTTCCGCAGCGACATGCAGAACGAGCCTGATCTCACCGAGGCCATGAAGGAGCTGGCACGGACGCGTGGCTATCGCAGCATCCTGGTGGTGCCGATGCTGCGCGACGGCGTCACGATCGGCACCATCGCCGTCACGCGGCGGGAGCCCGGGCATTTCCCCCACAAGGCGATCAACCTGCTCAAGACCTTTGCCGACCAGGCCGTGATCGCGGTCGAGAACACCCGCCTGTTCAACGAGGTGCAGGACCGCACCAGCGAGCTTGCCAAATCGCTCGATGATCTGCGCGCAGCACAAGACCGGCTGATTCAGACCGAGAAGCTGGCCTCGCTCGGCCAGCTCACTGCCGGCATTGCCCATGAGATCAAGAACCCGCTCAACTTCGTCAATAATTTCGCATCGCTCTCCGCCGAGCTGACTGCGGAGCTGAACGAGGTGCTCGCGCCGGTCCCCCTCGCAGGCGATCTCCGCGCGGAGGTCGACGAGCTGACGGGGCTTCTGAAGGACAATCTGCAGAAGGTCGTGCAGCACGGCCGCCGCGCCGATTCCATCGTCAAGAACATGCTGCTGCATTCGCGCGAAGGCGGCGGCGAGCATGGGCTGAGCGACATCAACGCGCTGGTCGAGGAGAGCCTCAACCTCGCCTATCATGGCGCACGCGCCGAGAAGCCGGGATTCCACGTGACGCTGAAGCGCGAGCTCGATCCTGCGGCGGGACACGCCGAAGTGTTTCCGCAGGAGATCACCCGCGTGCTGCTGAACCTGATCTCGAACGGCTTCCACGCGGTCACCAGGCGCAAGGCGGATGTGGCCGCCGACTACGAGCCGACGGTAATCGCCGCGACGCGAGATCGCGGCGATCACATCGAGATCACCATCCGCGACAACGGTACCGGCATTCCGGACGAGGTGAAGGAGAAGATGTTCAATCCGTTCTTCACCACCAAGCCGGCCGGCGAAGGCACCGGGCTCGGGCTGTCGATGAGCCACGACATCGTCGTGAAGCAGCACGGCGGCACGATCGACGTCGCGACGGAGCCCGGCGCGTTTACAGAGTTCACGATCCGGCTGCCGCGGAAGAGCAGCTTCCCGGGCGCAAGCCGCTGAGACTTACTCGGCCATCTCGACGGATTGCTGGACCGAGGGCCCGGCCAGCGGCCGCTCCTCCATCGCGATCAGGCACAGCGCAGCGGTGGTCATCAGCGCGGTGGCGGCGCCGAACACGTAGCGGAAAGCGTGCCGCATGTCGTCGGCGGGTATCGCGACGGCGCCCGCGGCGTGATGCTCGCCGGCGAGCGGGAGGTCGGTACCGAGTGCGATGAGCAGGATCGCTGCGAACGCGGCGACCGTGAACGAGGACATCAGCGAGCGGAAGAAGTTCATCGCACCGGTAATGGTGCCGACTTGCGGACGCGCGACCGAATTCTGCAACGAGACCACGCACACCGGGAAGGTCGTGCCGAGCCCAAGCGCGAACGCGGCCATCAGCAACAGCAGGCCCCAGAGCGGCAAGGTGGTGACCGTGAGCCCGAATCCGCACAGCGCAGCCCAGGACGTGCCGACGATGGCGACGCGCTTGTAGTGCTTGGCCCGCGCCATGGTGCGGCCGGCAATCGCCGCGCCGCAGGTCGAGACCGCCGCGAGCGGAATCAGGGCAAGCCCCGCCTCGCTGGCGGTGAGATGATAGACCTGCTCGTAATAGAGCGGCAGCTGCACGGTGAGGCCGGTGATCGCCCCCAACCCGCAGCCGCCGGCCGTCAGCGCGAAAGGCGCCACCGATCCTGTCAGCAACGGCAGCGGCAGAAACGGCTCGTCGGCGCGCCGGGCGTGCCACACGAATGTCATCGCGAGCGCGACGGCGGCGCCCACCATCGCAAGCACGATCGGTGATAGCCAGGCATAGCGCGTACCGCCCCAGGTCAGCACCAGCATGAAGACGACGGCGGCAGCCATCAGCAGAACCCCGCCGAGCCAGTCGACCTTGCGCTTGCGGTGGAACACCGGGATCTTGCTCATCTTGGGCAGCAGCAGAGCGAGCGCGGCGGCCGCAAGCGGCAGGTTGATCCAGAAAATCATCGACCAGTGCAGATGCTCGGCGAAGACGCCGCCGATGACCGGGCCGAGGATGCCGCCGACCATCCAGACGCTGGAGAAATAGGCTTGGTATTGCCCGCGCTCGCGCGGGCTGACGACGTCGGAGATCACCGTCTGCACTACCGGCATGATGCCGCCACCGCCGAGGCCCTGAAGCCCGCGCGCCAGGATCAGCATCGGCATGTTCGGCGCGATCGCGCACAGCACCGAGCCCGCGACGAACAGGCTGAGCGAGATGATGATCATGACGCGGCGGCCGTAGATGTCGCTCAGTGTGCCGAACACCGGCGCGACCGCAGTCGAGGCGAGCAGATAGGCGGTGATCACCCAGGAAAGATTGGAGACGTCCTGAAACTGGCGTCCGATGGTCGGCAGCGCAGTCGCCACGATGGTCTGGTCCAGCGCTGCCAGAAACATGGTCAGCATCAAGCTGATGACGATGGTGCGGACCTCGTCCCGTGACAGCGGCACCGGCGGCGCGATGGACGGCGCATCATCGACGCTCAACACTTCGCTGGGAAGGCGGGACAGCTCTTCGGCGATGTCCTCAGGCAACGTTTGGACGTCGGCAGCGCTCTGCCGTTCGAACTTGTTCATCTCGATCGGACGTCATGTGGCGGCGCAACGCCGCGAAGGAATCGTTCTATGCAGCGCAATGTAGACAGCAAAGCTTTTCCCAGGCAGGCACCGCGGCGCATGGGTGCATCCCGCCCCGGGGCCATCCCGAAGACGTGATCCGATCGCGCGGCGGATCAGTCCTTCGGGCGTCGCTTCAGGCGGGCCCGTTTCGGCAAGGTCGCCGGCCATTGCACGATGTGGTCCTCGAGCTCCTCGTCCGGGACCTCTTCCTCGCTGCCCTCCACCCGGCCGCGCACGGAGACGCCGGCTTCATGCACGGTGTTGGGATCGCCCGACACCAGCGGATGCCACCAATAGAGGTCGCGCCCCTCCGCGACGAGCTTGTAGCCGCAGCTCGGCGGCAGCCAGTTCAGGGTGCGGACATTGGCCGGGGTCAGGCGGACGCAGTCCGGAACCTTGTCGGAACGATTCGGATAGTCCTTGCAGGCGCAGCTGGCACCATCGAGCAGCTTGCAGCCGATATGGGTGAAATAGATATGCCCGGTGTCCTCGTCCTCGAGCTTGTTCAGGCAGCAGCGACCGCAGCCGTCGCACAGGCTCTCCCATTCGTCCCCAGACATCTCTTCCAACGTCTTGGTTTTCCAGAAGAATCCTTCCTGGCCGGAAGGTCGTTTGGGAGCTGCGGTCATACGCCTCAACAACAATTCGAAAGAGCTACGGCAACCCCATCTAGGGCGCGCGGCGGCAAGGGTGCAAGCGAGGCCCCTTTGAAGCCCGTAAAGAACCGGGGTCAATTGGACCTGTTGTTCAAAATCCCGAGCGTGACCATTGGTTTATAGGCCCCGCTCGGCTAGAAGAAAAAGCAAGTCCCTCGGATGCTGGCCGGGCGCCTTGGGTTTGCCGCAACATTCCCGCAAGACGTCTCGATGCCGCCCCGGCCGGGTGCTTGAACGCTTTCGAAGCAAGCCTCAAGGGTTCTAGGTGCGCCAGATCATACCACCGCATTGGAAGCAGAGGGTCCGGAATTTCTTCCTCGACCTCGATGCGCGCATCGACTCCTCGCTGTTTTCCTCGGCCAAGGGCATCCGCGAGCTCTACGAGCGCTACTCGACCTTCATGGACCGCTTCTATGTCGGGCGCTGGAAGCGCTGGGTGTTCATCGAGCCGCTGTCTGAGGCGGCAACCCTCGGGCTCGGCGGCCTGGTCGTGATGCTCACCCTCGCCATTCCCGCCTTCCGCGAGACCGCGGACGAGGACTGGCTGAAGAAGTCCGACCTCGCGGTGACGTTCCTCGACCGCTACGGCAGCCCGATCGGCAGCCGCGGCATCAAGCACAACGACTCGATCCCGCTGGAAGATTTCCCCGACGTTCTGATCAAGGCGACGCTGGCGACCGAGGACCGCCGCTTCTACGAGCATTTCGGCATCGACATCGCCGGCACCGCGCGCGCGCTCGTCACCAACGCCCAGGCCGGCGGCGTGCGCCAGGGCGGCTCCTCGATCACCCAGCAGCTCGCCAAGAACCTGTTCCTGAGCAACGAGCGCACCATCGAGCGCAAGGTCAACGAAGCCTTCCTCGCGGTCTGGCTGGAATGGCGCCTGACCAAGAACGAGATCCTCAAGCTTTATCTCGACCGCGCCTATATGGGCGGCGGCACCTTCGGCGTCGACGGCGCGGCGCATTTCTACTTCAACAAGTCGGCGCGCGACGTCACGCTGGCGGAAGCGGCGATGCTCGCCGGCCTGTTCAAGGCGCCGACGAAATACGCCCCGCACATCAACCTGCCCGCCGCCCGCGCCCGCGCCAACGTCGTGCTCGACAACCTCGTCGATGCCGGCTTCATGACCGAGGGCCAGGTGTTCGGCGCCCGCCGCAACCCGGCCTTCGCCGTCGACCGCCGCGACGAGGCATCGCCGAACTATTATCTCGACTATGCCTTCGACGAGATGCGCAAGCTGGTCGACACCTTCCCGAAGTCCTACACCGAGCGCGTCTTCGTGGTCCGCACCGCGATTGACACCAACGTGCAGAAGGCCGCCGAAGACGCGATCGAGAACCAGCTGCGCCAGTTCGGCCGCGATTATCACGCAACGCAAGCGGCGACCGTCGTCGCCGACCTCGATGGCGGCATCCGCGCCATGGTCGGCGGCCGCGACTATGGCGCCAGCCAGTTCAACCGCGCCACCGACGCCTATCGCCAGCCCGGCTCGTCGTTCAAGCCTTACGTCTACACCACGGCGCTCTTGAACGGCTTCACGCCCAACTCGATCGTGGTCGACGGCCCGGTCTGCATCGGCAATTGGTGCCCGCAGAACTATGGCCATTCCTATTCCGGCTCGGTGACGCTGACGCAGGCGATCACGCGCTCGATCAATGTCGTACCGGTGAAGCTGTCGATCGAGATCGGCCGGCGGGAGCAGCCGAAGGCGCCGAACCCGGCCAAGGTCGGCCGCGCCAAGATCGTCGAAGTCGCCCGCCGCTTCGGCATCAAGGCGCCGTTGCCCGACACGCCGTCGCTGCCGATCGGCTCGGACGAAGTCACCGTGCTCGAGCATGCCGTCGCCTACGCGACCTTCCCGAACCGCGGCAAGGCGGTGACGCCGCATACAGTGCTGGAGGTGCGTACCGGCGCCGGCGATCTCGTCTGGCGGTGGGATCGCGACGGCCCGAAGCCGAAGCAGGCGATTCCGCCGAACATCGCCGCCGACATGGCGGGCATGATGAGCCACGTCGTCAGCGAAGGCACCGCGCGACGCGCGGCGCTCGACGGCATTCCGACTGCGGGCAAGACCGGCACCACCAATGCGTATCGCGACGCCTGGTTCGTCGGCTACACCGGCAATTTCACCTGCGCGGTGTGGTACGGCAACGACGACTATTCGCCGACCAACCGCATGACCGGTGGCTCGCTGCCGGCGCAGACCTGGCACGACATCATGGTCGCCGCGCATCAGGGCGTCGAGGTCCGGGAGATCCCCGGCATCGGCATGGGTCAGAAGCTGCCGCCGCAGCCTGTGAGCAACGCGCAAGCCAATGCGGCGCCGAAGGTGCTGGAGACCAAGCCCGGCCCGCCGCCGGTACTGACCAAGCGCGGCGCCGACATCCTTGTGCGCGTCGAGAAGCTGCTTGATGATGCGGCCAAGACTGCGAACAAATCGACGGCAAATGACAGCAAGCCGGCCTCGTCGACGAGCGCGCTCGCCTTCCCGCAGAATTATGCGGAAGAGAATGCCAACGCATCCGCTCCGCGCAAGAACTGATCGAAACCCGTGCGGCTGATCCTGATCACATTGACGGCGCTTCTCCTCGCGACGGTGGTCGGCTTGGGTGCGACCTGGATGACGACGACGCGCGGCACCGAGATCGGCGCACTGACCATCGGCGCCTGGACGGCGCGGCCGCGCACCGGCACTGCCGACGTCGACCCCTATTCGCGTGCCACCATCGTTCGCAACGGCGAGCTGCCGATCGGCACCGGCGACGGCGTCGCCTTCACCGCCACCACCGACGACCAGAAGAAGGCGCTCGACGGCCGCTGTGACGTCGTCGTCTCCGGCGTGACGCCGCCGGCGCGGTTCTGGACGCTGACGCTGTACGACCGCAAGGGCCATCTCGTCGCCAACTCGCTTGCCCGCTACGGCTTCACCAGCCAGGAGATCGTGCGCTCCTCCGACGGCTCGTTCGAGATCCGCATCGCCTCGCGCTCGCGCGCCGGCAACTGGCTGCCGACCGGCGGCATCGAGCGCTACGCGCTGATGCTGCGCCTCTACGACACGCCGGTCGGCGTTGCGACGCGCACCCAGCGCGATGCGCCGATGCCGAGCATCACCACGGTGGGCTGCTCATGATCCGGCTCGCGTTCACCATCATCGCCGGCGTGGTGCTGGGCCTCGTGGTCCATCTCGTCAGCGTGCTGGCGCTGCCGCGGATCGCCACGCAGGATGCCTATTCGCGGCTGACGCCGATGACGAAGGTGAACGCCGTCACCCAGCTTCCCCTCGCCGACCCCAACAATTCGCCGATGCCGTTCATGGACCCGGCCTTTGCGCTGGCGATCTGCCGCTATGACCTCTCGGGCGGGCCGATCAAGCTCACCGTGCCGGTGAGCCAGGCCTACACCTCGGTGTCGTTCTACACCCGTAACGAGATCGCCTACTACGCCATCAACGACCGCTCGGCCGGCAAGAAGGTGATCGAGCTCGACCTGATGACGGAAGCGCAGCACAACGAGCTGCCCGAGGACGAAGAGGTCACCGCAGCCGACCGCCTGATCATCGACTCTCCCAGCACCACCGGCCTGATCCTGATGAAGGCACTCGCCCCGGAGCCCAGCCTGATGCAGCAGGCGCAAGCAACGCTTGCAGCTGCGACCTGCGCGCCGCAGACCGAGCCGCCGGCCAAGGCCGAGACGCCGCGCGGCCGCCGTTGAGCGCTGCCATATCGGCAGTGCAAGACAAAAACTGCGAAAACAACCCCATGCACAGTAGCGGGGGCATTGAAATCATTACGTTCTTCGGTCGGCGATGACGAAGCCACCGGACGGACGTGTACGCTCCCTTTGACTCGTCGGGCAAAACAGGGGCATACTGGCATCATCGAGAGTTCGTCACACCCGCGCGGAGCAATCCGTCGCGGGTGTTTTCATTTGGGAGCACGGAGCATAGTCAGCAGCAGGTCATAATGTGAAGGAGCGTTGCGATGCTCGTTAGTTCGCTCCATTTGCGCTCTGTTTCCTTCAGATTGTTTGTCGCTTCGAAGCGACTAAGTCGCTTCTAGCTACGCAGATGTCTTTCTCAGTCATCACTTGAATGGCGTAATCTTCGTGGTGGTAGACCGAACGAGAAGCGATTGAACTCGCCTTTCCGAGTAGACGCGGCAAGCCTCCCTGCTCTAACCGCATGGGGGCATGCTTCATCGTGCCAAGCCAGTCCGATCGGTATCTTTGCGGAAAGCGGACAGTGAATGTCATTGCAACTGCGGTAGAGCCAGGAGTAGCCTCAGGCCCTTGATACCGTTCTCCGACTCTAGAATGCGACACGCGACACGTCATTCTCGCGAGCTCGTGGTTGCCCTATCTTTTGACCTAAGCCTCTGTAGCAGGCGACTAACACGACTCCGCGGGTGATGAAAAACAGGATGAAAGCGATCCACAAACCTTCGTTGCCTAACGGACCTACGAGCAACCGTTGCAGAACGACAAAAACTAAGGCTCCTGCGGCTGCCCCCCAAAGCATTGGCTTAGCGGAAGTTGCCCCGATGAATATCCCGTCAAATTGATAGCTCCACACCGCTAGCACTGGCCACAAAGCGACGAGGTGGAGCTGCCGCTCAGCCGCGGCAAGCACCCCCTCGACGTTGGTAAATGCTGCCACGATCGCTCCTCCACCGATACCGTAGACAAGCGTCATGGCCATCGCGACCACAAAAGACCAGAACGCCGTTCGCGCCGACCAGAAATGAAAGAGAGCACGGTCGCCGGCCCCCGTGGCCTCGCCGATCAAGGTTTGGGTCGCGCTGCTCATCCCAACGATCGCTAGCGTGGCCACAAAGACCAGTTGGAGCAAAACGTGGTTCGCGGCCAACACCTCATCACCCAAGCGTGCGCCACAAACTGACATCATCGCAAACACGATCTGGACGCACAAAGTTCGCATAAAAAGGAAAGTGTTGACTGTCGCTTGCTCGCGGAAATGCGCCAGGTGCCAGAACCCGGCGCGCCGAACGGTGGCTGCCGAACGGGCGGGACGAATTAGCCGCACCAACCACGCAACCCCTGCCGCTGCGGCGCCCCATTCGGCAATCAAGTTACCGGTAGCCGCACCAGCAACCCCCCATCCCAGCCCGACGACAAAAGTCACAGTAAGCAAGGTATTTAGAGCATTCAGGATAAGATCGAGGCCCAATGAAATTCGCGCCCGTTGAGTACCGATCAGAAAGCCTTCAATTGACATGCTCATGAAGATTGCAGGCGCGCTCAGCATCCGAATTCCGAGATAGGTACTGGCAGCTTCGGCTGCTTCCGGCGACGGATTCCAGACACGCACGGTCAGTTCCCGAAGTACGGGAGATAGAAGAGCTACCAGGAGCCCCAATCCAGCGGCCATGACGAGGGAGCGCATTGTAACTTCGATAATCTGCCGACGCCGACCGAATCCAAAGGATTGGGCCACAAAACCAACGGTGCTCATATAGAGGAAGCTGAACAACACATAGAGGTTGATCATAAAGAACGTGCCGACTGCCAGGCCCGCCAACGGAGCTTCACTGCCAAGGTGACCGATCGCCCAGATATCGACGATTCCGACTAAAGCGCCCGATATGTTGGCCAGCATGGCAGGCCCAGCAACACGCCAGATCCTTCTATCGGCTTCCCGCTTAGGATTAGTCTGTATCAATGCAAGCCCAGCAGTCATAGTCTGCCACTTCCCCATCATCTACACGTCCCAGTTGCCGCATAGATGAGCCCTTCACACCGGCTATGGTCAAGCGCCGCAACAGTAACGAGCCCCTCCATTGGGCCCCACGCTCGGCGGCATTGTCTCGTCCTGGCTCGGGTGGCGTTGGATATTCCTGGCGAATATTCCGGCTTGCGTCTTAGTGGCCTGGGGCATCCCCCATCTTGTTGGCGAAGCAAAGGAGCCTTCACCTCGTCCGCTCGACTTCGTCGGGATGATCATCCTGACAGCTGCCCTCTTCGTGCTGATAGAGGCTCTTCTCTACGGTCGGACTGCAAGGATGACGCTCGTGGTCGGCTGTGGCATTGCACTCGTGCTATTTTTCGTCTTCGCGCTTCAACAAAGAAGGCGTGCGCAGCCCATCTTCGACCCAGTCGTCTTTTGCGTCCCGCGATGGTTGGGATTGCTGTGCTTCTCGCCGCGGTTTCGATCGGGTACTGGGCCATGCTCGTCTACCTGCCGCCGTTTCTCAGCGCGTCCCTTGGCGTGAGCGCCGACACGGGCGGCATCGTCATGTTGGCGGCAACCTTGCCAATGTTGTTCGTGCCACCGCTCGGGGGCAGAATTGTACCCGCGCTCGGATGGCGATGGTATTTCACATTGGCTCTCGCGATCATGACCATCGGGAGCGCAGGTTTCGTTGCGGCGCTGACAGCCAACGGCACCCCAAATCAATGGCCAGTGATATTGGCTATGATTGTCGTCGGACTCGGCGCCGCCCTGGCACATCCTCAGTTGTCCGGTGTCGTCGTTGCCTTGGTTCCTAGTGAGCAAGCCGGCATGGCATCGGCGGTGACCATCGTCATGCGACAAGCGGGCTTTGCCGTCGGTATCGCGGCGTTTGGAGCGCTACTGAGTTCCTCGGATCGAGCTGTGGCATACTTCTGGCCCTTCGTGGGCACTGGCTTGGCGTGCGCATTGGGAACGCTGGCAGCCGTGATTTTGCTTCCACCGCGCCTTCCGGAAAGCTAGCGGAGCCGGCTTGTGGAGGTCGGCTAATGGTCTGCGATCTGCTGCGTATCATTTCCGGCGTGAGACCCTCGGCTGTCGATCAAACACATCCGAGGACGCCCTTATGTCACATGAATACGGTCTGGACCGTAGAAGCCGAAGTCGGCGTTGTTGACGAGCACATCGACCCCGTCCAACTCACGCAGGATGGCATCGACCGTCGCCGGATCACGGCCTCATTCGAAATATCCATTCGCAGAGATCTCGCTTTGCGCAGTCGATACTGTCGTGGGTGTGGATGGTGCCGATTCCTTGGCGAAAGCGGCGCGGCACCAGCTTGGAACAAGTCGCTTGCCCACGCCGTTTCCTCAACTGGAGAGGAAACACAGATGAAAACAGCAACGCTTACTTTGGCGATCTTACTGGCCTGCTCGACCGGCTATGCCTCGGCCCATAGCGCCAAACGCCATCACCACCACGGGTGGTTCAATTCGATGAACATGATGCACGGCCCCGGCCGGACCGCCGCCAGAACCGACCCGAATGGGACGGCCGGCGGGCCGACGAGCGTCAGCGGCACCGGCCCGTCAAAGTTCGGGGGGCAAATCCCCGGGGCCAGCGGCGCGGCACGACAGTAGTTTCTGCGAATTGCAGTCTCAACGTACGCTTGGGCTTGTCCCAGGCGTAGTCGTGGCAGCTCGATCAGAATGCGGTTCTCGGGGCGACGGAAGCCGAATTGCCTTGCGTCATAACCCAAGCGCGATCTCGGCCCATTTCAACATGCGGTCGCTATTGAGGAACGCCAGCACCGCCGGCTCCAGTGACGCGGGCGCGCCCTGTCCAACCAAGGCCGTCGCGGCCACCATGTCGCAGCGCTGATTGAAGGCGAGTGAGAGCGCGGCATTGCGATGTCCCTCGATGCGATAAGCCCGGCTGCGGCCGCGCATCGCACCGACGACGATCTCTCGGCCGGCAGCGATTGGCGTTGCCTTGCCGATCAGCGCCAGGTCGCCCATTTGCTCGAGGTCGCCATCGTCGGCGATGCCGGTGGCGCAATTGCAGAAGCCGAGCTTGGCGCGAACGTAGAGCTGGACCTCGCCGCCGCAATCCTCGGCCTTGCAGCGGAACGCCTTTCCTTTCCCCCAGGGATCTGCGGCGAAAGGCCAGTCGGTTTCCGTCCACACCGGGCGGACATCGCCGGACGCCGCTGTTGTGCGGGCCGGTTCGCCGGATCGCGATATCCAGAACGCAGCGGCTGCGCAGAGCAGTGCGGCGGCTGCGCTGATCGCAATAAATTTGCTTGTCAGGCGCATGGCAGCTGTCGCGGCACTTCTACTAATTCTGAGCCATGAACTTTCGCGCCGCCGCGAGGTCCTCCCGCGAGGAGTCGCCATTGCGCGCCATGTCGACGACTTTCGCGTAGTACTGGCGTGCCTTCACCGCATCACCCGCCTTCTCGGCGGCGCGAGCGGCGCCGATCGTCGCGCCGAAGCGGTTCGGCTCCTTGCGCATGGTGCTTTCGAACGCGGCCAATGCTTCTGTCGCCATGCCGCGCTCGAGCAGCATGGTTCCGTAAAGCTCGCGTGCCGGGGCAAGCGGTCCCGGCGTCACGATGGATTTTTCGGTCTTGTCTTCGGCATCGGCGGCAAGGCGCATCGCTTCCAACGCCTCCGCCTGTTTCCCTTGGGCATTGAGCTGCCAGGCCGTGGCGACCTGCCGCTGAATGTCGACGATCTCGGCCCAATAGGCGTCCTTGTCCTGCTGCAGCTTGTCGCGCAGCTCCGCCAGCTTGGCGATATCAGCCGTTGCTGCGTCTGCATTGCCGGAGCGCGCGGCGCCAAGGGCGCGGGCGAAACAGGTGATCGCATCGAC
The DNA here is from genome assembly GCF_045571455.1 of Bradyrhizobium sp. STM 3561. Lineage (NCBI taxonomy): Bacteria > Pseudomonadati > Pseudomonadota > Alphaproteobacteria > Hyphomicrobiales > Nitrobacteraceae > Bradyrhizobium > Bradyrhizobium sp. STM 3561. Next base: position 1,746,796 of record NZ_CP120695.1, on the reverse strand, counting down.
ATAGGCAAATCGGCTCGGCTCGACCTTCAGCGCGGCGGCGCCCTGCCAATCACCGCGCTCGACCATATAGCGCGCCTGGCTGGCCGCTATCGCGTAGGGACCGGCGCGCACGGAAGGTGCATAGCCCGTGGTCGCAACCATGTCCGCGATGACGTCGCGGGCTCGGCTGTCCTGCGCAAGCTGGAGCAGGGCGTAGACCATATAGTCGTCGGCATGCAGCTGCTCGCTGGGATCCTTGCCCTCCTTGGCAGCCTTGGCGGAACGGCTATTGGCCTCGATGGATTCGTTCCAGTAGCCGACGCGCGTGAAGATGTGCGACGGCATATGCAAAGCGTGCGGCGCCGCCGGCGCGATCTCGGAATACCGCTTGGCGGCGTCGAGGCCTTTCTCGGCAATCGCCGGATAGTCGTAGAGGTGGATCAGATAATGGGCGACGCCGGGGTGCCGTGGCTGCCGCTTGAAGATCGGCTCCAGGATGGCCGCGCCCTTGAGCTGGTTGGCATAGGTCTTGTCGTTTGGTGAGGCCGTGACATTCAGCGTGATGGCGTAGGCGATCTGCGCCTCGTCATCGTCGGGATAGCGCGCGGCGACGGCTTCGGTTGCCTTGAGATAGGCCTGCGCGCGCTGGCCAAACGTCGTCTTTTCGTCGCCCGAATAGAACGCCAGCAGCGCGTCGATATAGTCACGTTCGCGTTCGCTCTTGGCGCCGAGTGCCTTGGCCTTCTGCAGCGCCGCGAGGCCCTCGGCGAGGTTTTCCTTCGGGGCGGGAAAATGCGGGTTGTACAGCAGGCTCAGGGCAATGCCCCAATAGGCGATCGCGCAGTCGGGATCGGCCTGCAATGTCTCCTCGAAAATCTCTTTCGCGGGCCGGTACCAGAACGAGTGCTGATAGCGCATCCCGCGGTCAAAGCGGCGCTGCGCCACCTCGTTGCAGGAGGTCTGGAAGTGGACCTTGCCAAACTGCTGGTCGGTCCCGTCCTCCGCGCGTGCCGCAGGTGTGGCGGAGATCGAGCCCAGGGTCGCGATGGCGAGAAGAGAGACGGTTCTCAAGGCGAGCGCGCGCATGGGCCCCTCCGTTTCTGTTCAGAATAATTTGGTCGGATGGCGCCGACAAAGGCCGAAGCGCCGAAGTTCGTCGTGCTGAAATGGGCGATGACAATTGCGTGTTGGAAGGATTTGCTCATTCGCGATGCGAGTCAATAGGAGCGTTAGGGAAGCACGCCTGTCAGGCTCCATCCGCCCGTGTGCGAAATCGTATCCTGACCGGCATTGGCCGAAACGCAGCCGTGCGGCACAGCGCGTCGTCGGGACTCATTCAAGCTCGGGCGCGCGGAACTGCGGCGCCTCCCTGCATTTCCCGCGGTCTGGGTGGCTCCGATGGCAGGAGCTGTCAGGCGACAGATGGACGCAATCGCAAATCACTCGCCGCGTTGCAGTCGCAAATGTCGTGAGCTATCGATTTGAAAAACCGATCTTGAATCGGAGGTACGCATGAGCACCATCACCGGCGGCTGTCACTGCGGCGCAATCCGTTATGAGGTCCAGGGCGACGCGATGGTCCACGCGCTGTGCCACTGCCGCGATTGCCGGCTCCACGCCGGCGCCCCAGTCGTCGGCTGGACGATGTACGCGGAGGATGCCGTCAAGGTGACGAAGGGCGAGCCGAAGGTGTACCGGTCTTCGGAACATGTCCGGCGGCACTTTTGCGCCGACTGCGGAACCGGCCTGTTCTATTTCAACGCCAGCATGCCTGGTATCGTCGACATCCAGAGCGCGACTTACGATGATCCCGAGGCCGTGCCTGTGACGATGCAGATCCAGGTCGCCGAGCGGCTGCGCTGGATGAAGCGGGCGCACGAACTGCCGGCATTCGACCGCTTTCCTCCGCAACCGTAGCGGCCGAAGATGACGCCGGCTCTTTTGCGGTCTTCCCGGGATTGGCAAGGCTCGTGGCGCCGCGCAGGGTTCTGAGCCGATCGGCTGCGAACCGATAAAGCGCATGAATGGCCGGACCGGATCTCCGGTTGACGCGGCGCCCATAGTTCCGTAACTCCAGATATATGGAAATAGAGAAAGCTGTCCTGGCACTCGCCGCGCTGTCCCAACCCACCCGTCTGGAGGCGTTCCGGACGCTGGTCAGACACGAGCCTGAAGGTCTTGCGGCCGGCGACCTCGCGCGCCTGCTGGAAGTCCCGCAAAACACGCTGTCGGCGCATTTGTCGATACTGAGCCGCGCCCGCCTCGTGTCTTCGGAGCGGCACAGCCGCTCGATCATCTATCGCGCCAGTCTCGGCGAATTTCGTGATGTTGCCGTCTTCCTGCTGCGCGATTGCTGCGGCGGCCGGCCGGAAGTTTGCGAGCCTGTCGTCGAGACCCTGCAATCGTGCTGCTCACCGAAACCCAGAGGGCGAGCCCGCTGATGGACAATTTCGCTCTCTCGCGGCGCCTCGCCGCCGAAGCGCTCGGCACGGGCATTCTCGTCGCCACCGTGGTCGGCTCCGGCATCATGGCGGAAACGCTGACCAAGGACGTCGCCCTTGCCCTGCTCTGCAATAGCTTGCCGACCGGCGCCATTCTGGTTGTCCTGATCACGGTGCTCGGCCCGGTCTCAGGCGCACACTTCAATCCCGCCGTGACACTGGTCTTCACCGGCAAGCGCGAGCTGCCGGCGAACGAGGCTGCGCTCTATGTCATCGCGCAAATCGCCGGCGGCATCGCGGGGACGGTGGCGGCGCATCTGATGTTCGCCCTGCCCCTGCTCGACCTCTCGACGAAAATTCGAACCGGAAGGCCGCAATGGTTCGCCGAAGCGGTGGCCGCCTTCGGGCTGGTTGCGACGATCCTGGCCGGCATCCGGTTTCAGCGGACGGCAGTGCCTTGGCTGGTGGGCCTCTATATCACCGCGGCCTATTGGTTCACGGCCTCCACCTCGTTCGCCAATCCGGCCGTGGCCATTGCGAGGTCGCTGACAAACACGTTCTCCGGCATCCGTCCCGCCGACCTGCCCGGCTTCATCCTTGCCGAGCTGTGCGGCGCCTTCGCCGGCATGCTGCTGATGAACTGGCTGCTCGGACGCTCACGCGCGTCCGCCTCAGTCGCAATCACGGAGACAACCCGATGACCGTCACCATTTATCACAACCACGCCTGCGGCACCTCGCGCAACACGCTGGCGATGATCCGGCAGAGCGGCACCGAGCCCGTCGTCGTCGAATATCTCAAGACGCCGCCGTCGCGGGACAAGCTCAAGGAGCTGATCGCGACAATGGGCATTCCGGTCCGCGCGCTGCTGCGTGAGAAAGGGACACCCTATAAGGAGCTCGGCCTGGATGACCCAAAATGGACGGACGACCAACTGCTCGATTTCATGGTCGCCCATCCCATTCTCATCAACCGTCCGATCGTGGTGACGCCGAAGGGCACGCGCTTGTGCCGGCCGTCGGAAGCCGTGATCGATCTCCTGGACAATCCTGTCGGCCGCTTCGTCAAGGAAGACGGCGAAGTGGTCGAACCGCGCGGACGAAACTAAGCGACTTTCGGGACAGGCAGGTCGACCACCCCGGCACCACCGACTTGATGCGAATGTTTCGGAATTGCACCTTCGAACCATCATGATGGTCAAATGGATGCGCGCTCCGCTCTGATCCAACGAATGGATCCTTGAACTTGTCCGCACCACAGCGAGCGCCTGCGATTGTGCGGGACGGCTATCGACTCACTGCCGCTCACGATCGTCAGGATGAGTCCGCCAATCTCGACCCACTGTTTGATGATCCTGCCCGGACGGCTCAGCTCGCCCCATGTGCTCGGCTTCGTTGCCACCTTGCGCTTTCCAGTCACGGCCAATCTGGACGTCTTCGGCATCTCTCTTGTCCTGCCCCCGGGTCTGCTCGGCCTGCCGTGGCGTTTGATCCGGCAGCACCGGAGCGGCGGCCGGACCTGGCTGAGCCGGGGCCTTCTCCAATTCGGCGGCAAGCGAAGGACCAACAGTACAGGACAGCAGAACTGCCGTTGTCATTGCAAGAACGCGCATGGTTTCCTCCTCGGTTCGACGAAAGGGTCAGACCAGCACCCGAGTTCAGAAGCGATCGCAACCCCTGGCGCTGCACGGGACAACGCTCGAATAAGGCGCCTTGCTCCACGCCCATGCACTGAATTGATGCTCTGAATGACTTCGACTCCGTAAAGCACGCGCCTCGCTCGACGAGCATCATCGTCTGCAGCTCCCCTCCCTCGTAGCTCCCTCCCCTGAGCTCAACTCTTGGTGCTGGCCGTCTTGTCCAGCGCCGCACGCACGCCGCTCGCGAGCTTGATCGCATCGTCGTTGGCCCAGAAATGCATGAAGAACAGGCGCGGCTGCTCGTCCAGCATGTGGCTGTGCAACGCCGTCACGGCGATGCCATGCGATCGCAGCGCCTTGATCACCGGGTTGACCTCGTCGCCGGTCAGCACGAAGTCGCCGGTGATGGCCGCCTTGCCCGCGCCGGTCGGCTGGAAGTTGATGGCGGTCGCAACCCCCAGCGGCCCGACCGGGCTCAGCTGCATTCCCTGCTCGGTGACGGGATCACGGCGGGGCACGTTGAACTGGTAGACGCCGCCATTGGCCTGTCCCTTGACGCCGATGATCTGGTCGAGCTGCGCGGTGTCGAGATCGACGGCAGACGGCGGGGCCGCGGGAGCCGGCACGGAGAGCGGCGTCTTGCTTTCGGCGAGCGCCTCCTTGAGAGCCGTCGCGATCCTGACGGAATCGCCGTGTCCGGCCACGTGCATGTAGAACGTCGCAGGGCTCGCGCCGAGCAGATGGTTGTGCACGGCCGTGATCTCCAGCCCGTTCGCGATCATCTTCGTCATGACCGGGCTGATCTCGGATTCGAGCAGCACCAGATCGCCCATCGCCATGACGCCTCCATGGGCCGGCTTGAACGCGACCCAGCCGCCGAGCGCCAGCGCCGGCTTGATGGTCACGCCATCGAGCGTCACCGTGAGGTCGGTGCGGGGAAAACCGTAGCGATGCACATCGCCGGTGACGGCCGGCTTACGGCCGAGCGCGTCATCGACTTTCTGCCAGTCGACATCCTGTGCATGAGCGGTCGCGATGAAGCAGGCGCCGATGGCCATCAGCGCCGAGATTGTCTTGCGCATTGATCTCTTCCCTTGAGCTTGAATTCGGTTTCCGGAGCCGTCTCAGTTCCGCTCCTTGATCTGGCCGCTACTGTCGACGACGAGCCGCACCTGCTTGCCGTTCTTGATCGCCTTGGCGGTCGTTCCCTCGGCGGTCGACTTGATGTCGCTGACCTCGGTGTAGCCAGCCGCCTTGATCCTGGCGATGAGTTCGTCCTGGGTCAGCGCGCGTGCGGCCGAAGCGCCGCCCGTCAGCGCCAGAATGAGGAAAGCGTGGAGGATTGTCCGTGTGCGCATGGTCGTTCTCCTGTGTCCCCGCCCCAGGTGAAGTCCGTTTCGCAAGGTTACGCATCGAGAAGTCCGGCGCGCCGCGCCGGACTGACGAGCCGAAATGATGTGTTGGATGATATCGGGGTGTCGGATGACATGCGGCGTCCCTGGTGAAGATCAGGACGCGATTCTTGGGCATGTCGCCTCACGGGGAGATCGCACATCCCCGACAGGCCGAGTAGAAGACCGGCTGGCCGAGCTGTCAACTCACCCCTCCCCCGGGAATCCTCACAAAGAATTTCATGCTTCGTTTGGAACCACACCAGTCTTGAAACCGGAAGACCATGTCGATGCGGCCGGCGCCGACAGCTACGTGCTGTGCGAGATCAACGCGAGCTCGTGCTTTGCGATTCCCGAGGAGGCACCGGCGCAATCGCGCGGACGGTGAGGCGACGCATGCTCCGGACGACAGCGTGCGTTCGGGCGCATAGCGGAGCGGCGGGCATGCTTTCGCAGATCAGATCTTCGGGAGCTTCGCCCGCTCCACCACGCCGGTCCATTTGACGATCTCGGTCTCGATCAGCGCCTTCATCTCCGCCGGCGAGCTGCCACGGACCTCGCCGCCGACAGCCGTCTCGAGACGCTGCTTGATCTCGGGGTCCCTGAGCACCTCGAGCGTCGCGGCATTGAGCGTCGCCATGATCGCAGGCGGCGTGCCCTTCGGAGCCAGGAGCCCTGCCCATGTGCGCACGTCGTAGCCCTTGATGCCGGCTTCCTGAACCGTGGGGACATCGGGCAGCAGGGCGGTGCGCGTCGGCGAGGTCACCGCGAGGCCGCGGATCGCACCACTCTGGATCTGCGGCGCCAGCAGGACGGGCGTGCCGACGATGATGGGCACTTCGCCGCCGAGCAGCGCGGTGATGGATTGCGAATCGCCGCGATACGGCACGTGCACGATCTCGACGCCGGCCGCCGCGTTCAGCAGCTCCCCGGCGAGATGATGCGTGCTGCCGAAGCCGACCGATCCGAAGCTGAGTGCACCCGGCTTCTCCTTCGCGATGGTGATGAGATCGCCGAGCGATTTTGCGGGGTAGTCGTTGCGCACGGCGATGACCAGCGCGTAATAGACCAGCGTCGAGATCATCTCGAAACTCTCGGCGGGCTGGTAGGCGAGGCTCTTGTAGGTCGCCGCGGAAATCGCATGCGCCCCGGTGACGAGACCGATCGTGTAACCGTCGGGCGCGGCCTTTGCGATCGCATCCGCCGCGATGTTGCCGCCCGCGCCGGGCTTCGCCTCGACGATGATCGGCTGCCCGAGCTTCTTCGAGAGCCCGTCGGCGATGATGCGCGACAGCGCATCGGCCGCACCGCCCGCGGCAAATCCGTGCACCAGGCGGATCGGGCGCGATGGATAGTTATCCGCCGCCGCAAGAGTGGTTGCAAGGCAACCACTCAGCAGAAAAATGGCCGCAGCAAGTCGCTTCATCCCACGCATGGATGCTTCTCCCCTTGATTGTTATGTCTTTGGCCGCAGCGCGTGCGGCGATCTCTCGTTCGAACTCAAATTCGTTAAAGTGTGAGCATGATCTATTCGGAAAACCGCTTCACACTTTTCCGGATCATGTCTAGCGCGCGAACTCCGTACATTCCGGCGAAGGCGCCATGCCCCAGACGTCGCGCGGCAGGCCGACCCAGACTTTTGGCCGCTGCGGACGATCGCGGTGCCACGGGCGCGGCTCGAAATAGCCGAGCGCCTCGTCGGTCATGCGGTCGAGATCGCAGAACAGTTCGACCAGATGGCCGTCGGGATTGCGGTGGTAGATCGCGGTGTTGTGGCCGGGGCCGTGACGAACCGGGCCCCAGAGCACGGGCAGCTTGTGCCGCGCGAGATGATCGCAGGCGCGATGCATGTGGTCCGGGCCCCGCAGCTCGAAGGCGAAATGATGCAGGTTGCGCACGGGCGCGCGAGCGAAGTTGAGCGTGTGGTGCTCGAAGCCGCTGCGCATGAAGACGAAGCGGTCCTCGATCCAGTCTGAGACCCGCAGGCCCATCACGTTCGCATAAAACTCCGAAGCGGCTTGCGGATCGGGCGTGCGCAGCGCGACATGGCCGAGCTTGGCGACGGCGAGCCCGCCGATCCGCTCCTGCGCGGGCGTCGGCGTCCAGCCCTGGATCAATTCGAAGCGCGTTCCCTCGGGGTCGCTGAAGGACAGCAGCCGGGACACGCCAGGCAGGGGATCGCTGTGAAGCTCGGGCCGCAAGCCGGCCTGCTTCAGCGCTGCGCCCAGCGCCTCGATCTGGACATCGGGGGATATCTCGAAGGCGATGCTCTGCAGCGCGGCGTCCCCTCGCTCGATCACCAGCGAGAGCTGCTCGGACTCGTTGGCGAGGAATAGGCGGCCACCATCACGGGCGACGAGGCCGAGACCGATCACGACGCGGTAATAGTCGAGCAGCCGCTCCGGATCGGGCGAGGTGAAGGTCGCGTGCCGCAACCGGGTAAAGCGTGCAATGGGCGCTTGTGTCATCGTCCACCCCCTCATGGCGTCATGATGATCTTGCCGAGCGCGGAGCCCTGCTCCAGCAGCGCATGCGCCTTCCTGACCTCGTCGAGCTTCAGCACCGCCGAGATCGCCGGCTTGATCGCATTGCGGCTCAGCGCCTCGATCACGCTGCGCATCAGGGCGCGGCGGCCGTCGCGATCATGGTCGTAGATGTGGAAGGAGAAGCAGCGCACGGCCGGACAGATGTCGAGATGGTTGCGCATCGCCGCCATCAGATTCTCTTCCGGCAATCCGGCGAAGGCATTGTACGACAGCAGCGTGCCCCATTTGCCGAGCGCGCCGAGATAGGCGGTGAACTCCGGCCCACAGACATGATCGAGCACGAGGCCGACGCCCTCGCCTTTCGTCAATTCGCGCGTCCGCGCCACCACATCCTCGCTGCGGTAGAAGACGATGTGATCGGCGCCGTTCGCCTTCGCGAACGCGGCCTTCTCCTCGGTCGAGACCGTACCGATCACGGTCATCTCCGCGAGCTTTGCCAGTTGCACCAGCGCGGTGCCGACGCCGCCGGCAGCCCCGATCACCAGCACGCTTTTGGGAGCGCGCGGATGGCGGCACTCGTGCAGCAGCGCGTAGGCGACCTGGTAGTTCGACAGGCACACGGCGGCTTGCAGATCGACATGGTCGGGCAGCGGGTGGATGGCATCTGCGGGTGCGACCACATAATCGGCGTAGCAGCCGCCGCGCTGAGACAGATCGCGGGCGCTCAGCAGTACCTTCTGGCCGATTGCAAAGCCCTCGACATCGGGCCCGAGGGCAGAAATGCGGCCGGCGACGTCGTTGCCGGGATTGGCCGGCAATGGCGGCATCCATTTGTAGACGCCGCGCCGGATCAGCGCGTCGGGCTGCCCGACCCCGAACGCCTCGGCCCGGATCTGCACCTGGCCTGCGCCCGGCACGGGCACTGGAAGCTCGACCACCTCAAGTGCATCCGGCCCGCCCGGCTGACGCACCAGCACTGCCCTCATTTGTTTATGCTCCCCAGATCATATTTTCGAAAATCATACCGTTTACGAAAATTATTGCAAGATGGTCGTTGCCGCGGCATCTTGAGCCATCGATTCATTGGCAGGCCCATGCCCGACAGCGCCATTCGCCCCCGCAAGGAATTCGGCAAGACCATCGCCGCCGACATCACCCATCGGCTGCGCGAGGAGATCATCGCCTGCGGCCTCGCGCCGGGCGAGCCGCTGCGCTTCGACGTGCTGCGCGAACGCTTTGGCGCGAGCTTTACGACGCTGCGTGAGGCGCTGACGGCGCTGGCCGCCGAAGGCCTGGTTGACGCCCAGGAGCAGCGCGGTTTCCGCGTCGCGCCGGTCAGCCGCCAGGATCTGGTGGAGGTCACCGATGCCCGCGTCCTGATCGAGGTGGAATTGATCCGCCGCTCGATCGAGCGCGGCGACGATGACTGGGAAATCGCTGTCATCTCGACGCTGCATCGCCTGAAGCGGATCGAGCAGCGCGATCCCGAACATCCCTTGCGCGATCCCGAATGGAAGATCGCCCATCGCCAGTTCCATCAGGCGCTGGTCTCCGCCTGCGGCTCGGCGACGCTGCTCGCCATTCGCGCCGAGCTGTTCGATCGCGCCGAGCGCTACCGGCACCTCTCGGCCAATTTCCGGCCTCGCCCCCGCGACAAGGCCGGCGAGCACCAGGCCATCATGCAGGCCGCGATCTCGCGCAATGCCGATCTCGCCGTGCAATTGATCGAGGCGCATATCCGCTCGACCTCCGACAACGTCGCGACGTACGCCGGCCATCTGCTCGACGCCGAATAGGGGCGGGTAGCATTTTCGCGCTGCGGGCTTGCGTCGCGGATAATTTTCGAAAATAATGCGTCTCATCGAAAATCAAAACCTTGGGACGGAACCATGAAGCTGCTGTCGTTCTTGGACGGAAATCGGGAAAGCTGGGGCGCCGTTGTCGAAAATGGCGTGGTGGATCTCAGCCGCGCCCTGCCCCAGTACCCCACGCTCGCCGACTTCCTTGGCAGCGACGACTACGCGCGCCGTGAGGCCATCGTCGCCGGGCACAAGCCGACCTTCGCGCTCGGCGATATCAAATACCTGCCGGTGATCCCGCGGCCGGAGAAGATCGTCTGCGCGGTGCGCAACTATCTCGACCACCACAACGAGGCGGTGGCGTTCGGCATGAAGCGCGAGATCACCGAGTTTCCGCCGATCTTCCTGCGGGTCTGGCGCTCGCAGGTCGCGCACAACGCGCCGGTGATCCGGCCCAAGGTCTCCGACAATTTCGACTGGGAGGGCGAGCTCGCCGTCGTCATCGGCAAGGGTGGCCGCCACATCAGCCAGGCCGACGCCTGGAATCACGTCGCGGGCTACTCGATCTACAACGACGTCAGCGTGCGCGACTGGCAGCGCCACGCGCAGCAGATCGCCTCGGGCAAGAACTTCGTCGGCACCGGCCCGTTCGGGCCCTGGCTGGTCACACCTGACGAGATCGGCGATCCCACCAAGCTGAAGCTGGAGACCCGCGTCAACGGCGCGACCGTGCAGTCCTCCGACACCTCGATGCTGATCTTCTCGATCCCGCGGCTGATCGAATATTGCTCGACCATCTTCGACCTCGTGCCCGGCGACGTCATCGCCACCGGCACGCCCGCCGGCGTCGGCTTCACCCGCAAACCGCCGATCTTCCTCAAGCCCGGCGACGTGGTCGAGGTCGAGATCGAGAACATCGGCGTGCTCCGCAATCCCGTCGTGGACGAGGCATAAGACGCGGCATGTCCCACGACACTCGCAAGACCGCGCTCAGCGTCGAGACCGTCTGGCACGAGCGCGGCCCGCGGCTGGAGAAGCCGCTGCTGGTCGGGACGGCCATAGCAGTCGTTCGCAATCCCTTCGCTGGTCACTATGAGCCTGATCTGATGCCGTTCCAGGCGTCCTTGCGTGAGCTCGGACGCGAGCTCGCATCCGGGCTGAGGTGTTCCGCCCGGCAGCGCCGTCATGAACTTTGCGAGCGAGGCCGAAAATCCCGATTGCGTCAGGGCCCACGCCATCCCGGTCGCGGCGCCGATGATCAGCAGGATCGCGCCGGATAGCGACGCGGTCTCCACCAGCATCGGATAGAGCCGGCGCCAGGAGAACTGACGATAGATCAGCAGTCCGGTGAGAACCGCGTAGACGATTCCGATCGTCGACACCTCGGTCGCGGTCGCGACGCCCTCGACCACCGCGGCGCGGATGACGAAGGGCAGTGCCATCGCCGGAATGGCGATGACGAAGGCGCGGCCGATCTCCCTCCACGTCGCCCGCTTCACATGCGACAGGTCCTCGCCCCGGTATCGCCACCACACCACGGTGCAGAGGCCGATGGCGAGCACGATGCCGGGCAGCAGGCCGCCGGTGAACAGGGCGGCGATCGACACCCCAGTGACCGAGCCGATGGTGATCAGCACCAGCGACGGCGGAATGGTCTCGGTCTGGGCGCCGGTTGCCGCGAGCAGCGCGACGAGATCGCCGGGCTTGGCGCCGCGCTTGGTCATCTCGGGAAACAACACGGGCGCCACGGCGGCCATGTCCGCCGCCTTCGAGCCCGAGATGCCCGAAACCAGATACATCGCTCCGATCAGCACGTAATGCAGACCGCCGCGCACGTGCCCGAGCAGGCTGGCGAGGAAGCCGACCATGGCGCGCGCCATGCCGGTCATTTCGATCAGCAGGCCGAGGAACACGAAGAGCGGCACCGCAAGCAGGATCAGATGGCTCATGCCTTCGTCCATGCGTCCGATGATGACGACATCGGGCGTGTTCGTCGTCAGCGCGAGATAGCCGACGGTCGCAAGTCCAAAGGCGAACGCGATCGGCACCGCCGCCAGCACCATGGCGCCGACGATGACCACGAAGAAGATCAGCAGGTTCAGGTTGCCGAGCGGCTTGAGCACCGGCGCGATGAGAACGAGCGCGGCGATGATGCCGGCGACGAGCGCGACGGCTGCGAGCAGGCTGCGCAAGCCCGAGATGCGGACGAGCCGCAGGACAGCCGCGATCAGCATCAATCCGATTCCGACGGGTAACGCCGCCGCCCGCCAGCTGTTGACGATCTCGAGCGCCGGCGTGGTGACGAACACCTCGTCGGCCGCGAATTCGTAAGCCGGGTGGATCACCAGCAGCAGGAACGCCAGTGATGCCGCGGCGGCAACGACGTCCAGGAATGCGCGTGCGTCGGGACTGAGCATGCCGATGATGGCCGTCATCCGCATGTGCTCACCGCGCTGGAACGCGATCACCGATCCCAGCATGGCGAGCCACAGGAACAAGATGCCGGCGAGCTCGTCCGCCCAGATGATCGGGGCGTGAAACACATATCGTCCGACGATGCCGGCCGACAGCACGACGATCTCGGCCAGCACCAGCAGTGCAGCCGGGATCGCAACCACATGACCAAGCGCCCTGTTGGCCCTGACGGCCCATAGGCGCACACCGGATTGAGGTGCCGCGACAGCGGCGCCTTCGTCGATGCTCGGCGTATGGTTGCGCGCCGTCATGACAGCTTGCCCGCCGCCTTCTCGAGTTGCGCCCAAGCCTCCTCGCCGAACTTGCCCTTCCAATCGGAGTAGAAGCTCGTCTTGGCGAGTGCCCGCCGGAACGCACCACGGTCGACTTCGATGAACTGCATGCCCTTGGCGGTGAGGTCCGCGCGCAGCGATTCGCTCAGCTTCGCGATATCGGCGCGCTCGTCTTTGGCCGAACGGTCGAACTCGCGCGTCACGATCGCCTGCACGTCCTTGGGCAGCTTCTCGAAGGCACGCTTGTTGCCGAGGATCCAGTAATTGTCCCAGACATGCCCGGTCAGGGAGCAGGTTTTCTGCACCTCGTAGAGCCGGGCGGTCGCGATGATCGGCAGGGGGTTTTCCTGACCGTCGACCACTTTGGTCTGGAGCGCGGAGTAGACCTCGTTGAAGTTGATCGGCGCGGGACCGGCCCCGAGCGCCTGGAACAGCGATGTCAGATTGGGGGCGGCCGGCACGCGCAGCTTGAAGTTCTTGAGGTCCTCGGGCGTCCTGATCTCGCGGCCGGACGAGGTGACGTGGCGGAAGCCGTTATCCCAGGGGCTCGATACCGCCATGATCGGCGTCCTCGCGATCTGCGCGCGGATGTAGGCGCCGAGCTCGCCATCCATCGCCTTCCAAACCGCATCATAGCTGGTGAAGAGAAAACCGAGATTGACGATGCCCGCGGCCGGGACCAGCGTCGCCAGGATCAGCGACGACAGGTTGAAGAACTCGACGCCACCGTTGCGGACCTGGGTGAGCAGGTCGGTATCGGAGCCGAGCTGGTTGGCCGGGAACAGATTGATCTCGAGCCGGCCGCTCGTTGCCTCGCGAATGCGGTCGGCAGCTTCCTTGGCGCGGATATTGACGGGATGCGTCGGATCCTGACCGGTCGCGAGCTTGTAGGTGAATTCGGCGGCCGAAGCGGGACGCGTGAGAATGGCGCACAACGGCACGGCCGCGCCGGCGAGGAGCAGCTTGCGACGGGTGAGGGTGATTGGTTTCCGCGGAATCATCTATTCCTCCTGTTGAGCTTGGATTGTTCTGCAGCGATGGCTTTCGCCACTGCCGTGGCTGCCGGCCGGCCCTCGGTGCACCGGCATTGGACAGCAGCTCTCCCTCTCCGCAGCAGCGCTGCGAAGCATGTTGGCCTGGTCGATGCTGAACGGTGGCTGCGGGCTAGCGCAGCCACTCCTTGATCTGCCGCGTCACTTCGGCGGTCGAGATGCCGTAGCGATCATGCAGCGTCGGCAGCGCGCCGGCGGCGAGAAACTCGTCCGGAAGTCCGATCTGGCGGAATGCCGGATGAACGCCCGAACGCATCAGGAGCGAGGCCACGGCCTCGCCGAGACCGCCGATCACGGTGTGGTTCTCGGCGACGACGACGAGGCGGCCGGGCCTGCCGGCCTCGTGCAGGATCGCCTCGGTGTCGAGCGGCTTGATCGTCGGCACGTGCAGGACAGCCGCGTTGACGCGGTCATCCGACAAGGCCTGCGCCGCCTCCAGCGCGCGCATGGTCATGATGCCCGAGGAGATGATGAGGACGTCGCCGCCATCGCGCAGCAGCGCGGCCTTGCCGAGCTCGAAGCGATAGTTGTACTCGTCGAGCACCAGCGGCACCTGTCCGCGCAGCAGCCGCATATAGACCGGTCCACGATGAGCAGCGACCGCCGGCACGATCTGCTCGATCTCGTGCGCATCGCAGGGATCAATCACCGTCATGTTGGGCATCGCACGGAACAACGCGAGGTCCTCGGCCGCCTGATGGCTCGGTCCGTAGCCCGAGGTCAGGCCGGGCAGCGCGCAGGCGATCTTCACGTTGCGGTCTTCTTCCGCGATAGTCTGGTGGATGAAATCGTAGGCCCGGCGCGAGGCGAACACCGCATAGGTTGTCGCGAATGGCATGAAGCCTTCGGCCGCGAGTCCGGAGGCTGCGCCGAACAGGAGCTGCTCGGCCATGCCCATCTGGTAGTAACGATCGGGAAAGGCCTGCGCGAAGATGTGCAGGTCGGTGTATTTGCCGAGATCGGCGGTCATGCCGACCACGTCCTCGCGGCTGCGGGCGAGTTCGACGAGCGCGTGGCCGAAGGGAGTGGGCTTGGTGCGCTGCCCTTCCGCCGCGATCGAAGCGATCATCGCAGAGGTGGTCAGGCGCGGCTTGGCCGAAGAGCTCGATCCGGCGGATTTCATGGCTGCTCTCCCGCGTTCAGTTCAGACAGCGCGAGCTGCCATTCATGCGGCTCGACGCGGATGAAATGATTCTTCTCACGCTGCTCCAGGAAGGGAACGCCCTTGCCCATCAAGGTGTCGGCGACGATCATGCGGGGCTTCGGCTCGGCATGTGCCATCGCGGCATCGAAAGCACCCACCACGGCGGCGAGATCATTGCCATCGACGCGCTGCACGAACCAGCCGAACGCTTCGAGCTTGTCGACCAGCGGTTCGAAGCCGAGCATCTGCTTGGAGGGACCATCAGCCTGCTGATTATTGACGTCGACGATTGCGATCAGATTGTCGAGCTTGTGATGGGCCGCCGACATGATGGCCTCCCATTTGGAGCCCTCGTCGAGCTCGCCGTCCGAGAACAGCGTGTAGATGCGCGCCGCGGATTTCTTGCGCTTCAACCCGAGCGCCATTCCGACGGCGATGCCGAGCCCAAGGCCGAGCGAGCCGCCGGACATCTCCATGCCCGGCGTGTAAGAGGCCATGCCCGACATCGGCAGGCGGCTCTCGTCGAAGCCGTAGGTTTCCAGCTCCGCCTCGGGGATGATCCCGGCCTCGATCAGCGCCGCATAAAGTGCGATCGCATAATGTCCGTTCGAGAGCAGGAAGCGGTCGCGCCCCTCCCAGGCGGGATCTTCGGGCCGAAAGCGCATCGCGTGAAAATAGGCGACCGCCAGCACGTCGGCGATGTCGAGCGCCTGCGCAATATAGCCCTGGCCCTGAACCTCGCCCATGAGCAGGGCATTGCGGCGGATGTTGCGGGCGCGCTGTGCCAGCGTCAGCGCATTTGCGAGTGTCGGTGTTGCCATGTGTCTCCCCTCCTCGCTCAGTGGATCAGCATGCCGCCGTTGACGTCGATGACCGCGCCGGTGACGTAGGCCGACAGATCGGAGGCGAGGAAAGTGTAGATGCCGGCTACGTCGGCGGCCTCGCCCAGCCGTCCGAGCGGTATGCCCTCGAGGATCTTCGCCCGCATCTCGTCCGTGAGCTTGCCTGCGGTGATGTCGGTGCCGATCAGGCCGGGCGTCACGCAATTGACGCGGATGCCGTCGGGCCCGAACTCGCGCGCCATCGCCTTGGCGAGCCCGAGCACGCCGGCCTTGGCCGCCGAATAATGCGGCCCGCCGAAGATGCCGCCGCCGCGCTGGGCGGAGACGGAGGACATGCAGGCGATCGATCCGCTTCTGCGCTTCTGCATGTGCGGGATCACGGCCTGCGACAGGAACAGGATGCCCTTGAGGTTGACGTCCTGGATGCGGTCCCAATCTTCCGGCGTGATGTCGAGAAGCTTCACCGGCTGGGTCACGCCGGCGTTGTTGACGAGAATGTCGATCCGGCCGAACTTTCCGATGACCGCCTCGACGGCCTTGATACAGGCGTCCTTGTCAGTGACGTTGCAGGCGAGGCCGAGATGCGGCTGGCCATTGACCGGTTCGAGGTTGCGCGCTGCGTCTTCCGCCGCCGGACCATCGATGTCGAGAATGGCGACCCGGGCGCCTTCGGCGGCAAAGCGCCGGGCCGTGGCAAGGCCGATGCCCCGCGGCGAAGCCGCGCCGGTGATGATTGCAGTCTTGCCGCGAAGCAGCATCTGATCCTCCCTGAAGGCTGTGCCGAGGCTCCCGAGGGGCGCCATTGTTCTTGACCGGTTGATAATGCCCCTGCCCGCTTTCCGACAAACGCGCTGTTGTCTTGCATGGGTGAATTTGGTTCACTCGTCGGATGCTGCTATCCAGCATCCCGATATCCGCTGTCCGCGCTTTCGAGGCGGCTGCGCGCACCGGCTCGTTCCGCGATGCGGCGAACGAGCTTCATCTGACGCCGAGCGCGGTGAGCCACGCTATTCGCAAGCTCGAAAGCGCGATGGGCACGATATTGTTCGAACGCAGTGCCCGCGCGGTCCGCCTGACGCCAGCGGGCGAGAACCTGATGCGCCATGCCGGCGCCGCTTTCGATAATTTGCGCCGCGGCATCGAGGAGGTCGCCGGCCGCGGCCCGCAATTGCTGAGGGTGCACTGCGCACCGAGCTTTGCCGCCCAGTGGCTCGCTCCGCGCCTCGCCCGCTTCATGGCCGCCGAACCCAAGCTCGAGGTACGCCTCGCCGCCAACACCGAATATGCCCGGTTCAGCAACGACGATTTCGACATCGACATCGTGTATGGACAGCCGAGAGCCGAGGGGGTCGAAGTCATTCCGCTCGGCGAAGAGACCGTGACGCCGCTCTGTACGCCCGCACTGGCGAAGAAAATCCGCAAGCCGAAGGACCTGTTCGATCAGGTCCTGATCCGCTCGGAAGTGAAGCAGGTGCAGTGGCATCAATGGTTCACCGCCAACGGGCTCGAAGCGCCGGCGATTCACGGCATGCGCTTCGATCGCAGCTTCCTGGCGATCGCAATGGCGTCGAGCGGCCTCGGCGTGACGCTGGAATCAACCCGGCTGGCCGAACAGGAAATCGCGACCAGGCGATTGGTCGCCCCCCTCGCCGGACGCTCGGTCGATATCCGCTATGTTGGCCATCATCTCGTCTTTCCGCGTGCAAGCCGGCAGCGGCGGCCCGTCCGCGTTTTCGCCGCGTGGATCACGCGTGAGATTGGAGCCGGCGGCTCCCTTTGACCGGCGCTTGATACTGTGCATCGGTGGCAGACGCGCAGGCAGGACCGGTCAGCCCTTCGAGACGACCGCGCGTCCGTAAGGCGGCTGTGCCTGGACCGGCGGATTGGCGGTTTGGGCGGCGAGTTCGCCGATCAGTCGGTCGGCATCGGCGGCCATGCCGTCGGGGGCCTGGATCACCAGGCGTTCCAGCGCCCAGCGGTAGGATGAGATGCGCTGCTCCAGGCATTGCTGCACCCACTGGATGATCAGTGAGTTCTCCTGCATGCGCGCGACCGCGTCGTCCCTCTCCCTCGGCGATAGCGCAGAGACGCGCGCCATGCTGGCATTGCGTTTCCTGTCGAGATCGATGACGCGGATCGCGCTGGCAAAGAACGGCTCGAAGCGGGTGATGTCGTTGCGGACGTCCTCGATCAGCTGCGCATAGCGCGAGGAATGCGAGCGGTGCGGCTCGTCGATCAGCGTGCGGCCGTACATGGTACGGTCGAACACGATCTTCTGCCGCCAGGGCGAGGGCAGCGGCTTGTAGTCGCCGAACACGCTCTTCCAGGCGGGCCGAGACAAGGGCGGCTCGATCATGGGATAAGCGAGGTCGCGCAGCTGGCGCTCTTCGTCGGTGAGCTGGAATTGCGAGGGCGTCACGCCGACGCTGGAGGTGACCTCCGCGCCCAGCCAGCGGTGCATGTCGTCGCTGCGCATGTCGGCGCGGGTGCGGCCGAAATCACCGCCGCTGCACGCGCCGAGAGTCGCGGCGAGCAGCGCGAGCAGGACGGCCGACAGCACAGGCCGGATCTGGCGGATGGAGTCCGGCATCGCATGAAACCGGATGTCAGCGACGGCGGCGACGGCGCCCCGGCGCTGCGCCCTGCTCCGGCCCGCGATCGCCGCTGGTTTCGTCCGCCTCACGCTCGATGCGGATCACGGGAAGGATCAGGACCGTTCCCATGTCCACGCGCGGAGCGACATCCCCCGACGAGCCCACCCGGCGACCGGCCGGAAATTCGATGATGGTCCCCATGCCAGCTCTCTTCAATTGCCGCGCGACCGAACGCGCCCCTGCAACATGCATGCATTAAGATCAGCTCATGGTTAACGGGGTGTAAACGCGTCCCGTGGACCGTAACCGCACGGACGGGCCGCGCCGTCCCGTTGCGGCACGACAACGCCTCAAATTGCAGGGCCGGCTTCACGCCTCGTTTTCCTTAACGAGGCTTTAAAAGAACTTGCGCTAGGCTCGCCCCAAGTATCTTTCCCGAGTTGCGTACGCCTCCATGACCAAGTCGCTGTTTCCCGGATTCGACGGGCTGATGACCCTGTCCCGTCGCGAAGGTGTCGATGTCCGTCCGACGCTGCTGCGCGTGCTGACCGACCTTTATGTCCAGACCAGCACCCACAGCGATGACGAGCAGCGGCAGTTCGTCGAGCTTGCCACGCGGCTGATCGACCAGGTCGACGATGCGACGCGCGCGGCCGTCAAGGCGCGGCTCGCGGTCTATCCGCAGACGCCCGTCCCGATCCTGCAGAAGCTCGGGCTGGTCGCGACCCAGGAAGGCCGCAGGATTCCATTGGCGCGGGAGATTCCCGCTCCGCCCCACGCACCCGCTGCGGCGCGCGCGCCGAGCGAGGCCGAGCAGCGCATGGCCTCGAACATGGCGATGCAGCCGAAGGAGGCCGCCGAGATCCACGACATGTTCTTCCGCGCCGGCGCCTCCGAGCGCGCGCTGATCCTGCATAATCTGGCGCAGACCCCGCTGAAGGCCGCTCCCCGCATTCCGACCGCGCGCGCCAAGCGCGCGATCCAGATCCTGGAGATGGCGGCGATCGCGGGTGACGCCGAGAACTTCACCTTCGAGCTCGGCGACAGCCTGATCCTGCCCTCGCGCGTCGCAGCCCAGATCGTCGACGATGCCGGCGGCGAGGCGCTCGCGGTTGCCGCGCGCGCGCTCGACATGCCGAGCCCGGTCTTCCAGCGCATCCTGCTGTTCTTCAAGCCCGAGATCGGCACGTCCGTGAACGCCGTGTACCGGCTGTCGCGGCTCTACGACCGCCTCGGCGACCGCTCGGCGCTGGTGATGGTGGCGGCCTGGCGCGGCTCGACGCTCGCGGTGACGCGGGCGAAGTATCAACCGTCACTGCATGACGGCGAACGCCAGCGGGCGCGCGCGGGCGCGAACCAGACGCGGCCTGGCGTACAGCCGGGCTCCAGTCCGACGGTGCGCACCGGGACCGGCGGATCGTCGGATCGCTGATTTGCTCGCGCCGCCTCAGCAGGTGGCGACGCTGAGCGTTAGGCACGAAACGACTTCCAATCTCGTCATTGCGAGCGCAGCGAAGCAATCCAGAGTCCCTCCTCGGAAAGATTCTGGATTGCTTCGCTGCGCTCGCAATGACGTTGTGGCGACAGCTACGTCTTCGCCAATTCCAGAAAATGCCGGCCCGCGCGATCCTCGGTCTCGACGATCCACGCGTCGGGATCGAAGCGGATCTCCTTGGTCAGCCGCTCCTCGATCGTGTGCTCCGGCAGAGGCTGCGGCGCGACCGGCACGAAGAGGCGATCGATGGGCCGACCCTCGTCATAGACGGTCTGCGGCGCCGGCGCATACAGCATCGCATTGCCGTCGAGCAGCGACACCTTCACGAACACCGCGCCCGCCTCCTCGGCACCACGACGCCGCACGGCACCGAACACGCCCTCGGTCTGGCAGCGGCGCAGGTAAGCCGCCACCCAAATGTTGGATTTCAAACGCATGAATCCGACGATAGGCCAGCGCGAGGTCTCACGCCAGCCTCAGCTCGTGCGGCTATTCGACGGGATGGCCGATCGCAGCGGCGAGCTCGCGCAGCAGCCGATCGGACACCTGCCCGGTGACCTGCATCTTGTGCTCGCGCTCGAACTTCTGGATCGCGGACTGGGTCTCGCCGCTCATGGCGCCGGTGATCTTCAAATTGCCGTAGCCATATTCGGACAGCGCGCGCTGCACGCCGGCGATACGTCGCGCGGCGGGGCTTTGCGCCGGAATCGGCGCGGGCGGACGCAAGGCCGCGGGCGGCGTCGCGGTCGTGGCCTTGACGAGATTGGTCATCGGATCGTTCGAACGCGTCGAGGCCGTCGCCTCGACGGGTTTTTCGGGCGCCTTCTCGGCGGCACGCTCGACAGGCTTCGGCTCGACGCGAAACTCCGTCGCCCTCGGCTCGAGCGGCGAGGTATCGGCGCCGACGGGGCGCGGACGCGGCATGGGATTGGACAGCGGCACCGAGGACGGCGCGGGAAGATTGATCACCGTGCCGAACATCGGCGCGGGGTGCCGGCCGGTCTGGAGGAACAGCGCATTGGCAACGATCGCAGTGATCGCGGCGACGGCGACGAGGCCGGCCAGCGTATCCTTGGGGCTGTGCAGCAGCACGCGCATCACGAGATTGCGCTCGGTGTCGACGTCAACGACCGCGGTCTTGGCGCCGCGGCGGCGCGGAGCGGCTTCGTCCTTCGCAGACTTCTTAGGCACTTTTCTTCACCAGAGCGGGTTGGTCCTGAGACTGGTCGAGAGTTTGGTCTTGAAGGTCCTGGCGCAACGCCGGCGTCAGCATCGCGATCTTGCTCGCGTTCGCCTTGTCATCGACCAGCCTGTCTTGCGGCGGCGTGTAGACGAGCGGAAGCTTGACGGTGACGGCGGTGCCCTCGCCCAACCTGCTTTGTACCGTCAATTCGCCGAGATGCAACGCCACGAGGCTCTTGACGATCGAAAGTCCGAGGCCGGTGCCTTCGTGACGGCGCTGATAGGTCTTGCCGGCCTGGAAGAACGGCGCGCCGATGCGCTTGAGGTCGTCAGGTGCGATGCCGACGCCGGTGTCGCTGATGCGCAGCGTCAGCTGCGAACCAGACACGCCGGCTGATACGCAGACCTGACCGCCGCGCTCGGTGAACTTGATGGCGTTGGCGACGAGGTTGAGCACGATCTGCTTGAAGGCCCTGGGATCGCCGGTCATGACGGGCAGGTCCTGCGGCGCGTCGGTGATCAGGTCGATGCCGTTCTCCCGCGCCTTCAGCGCCAGCAGATTGCAGCAATGGAGCAGCGAGGCGCGCGGCGCGAACGGCTCCGACGAAATCTCGAAATTGCCCGATTCCATCTTCGACATGTCCAGGATGCCGTTGACGACCGAGAGCAGATGCTGGCCGGAATCGTTGATGAGCTGGGCGTATTCCTTGCGCTGGGCCGCACCCAGCATCAGGATCTGCTCCTGCGCGATCATCTCGGAGAAGCCGATGATGGCATTGAGCGGCGTGCGCAGCTCGTGGCTCATGGTGGCGAGGAAACGCGTCTTGGCGGCATCGGCCGCTTCGGCGGCGCTGCGCGCCTGATCCAGCGCCTGCTCGGAAAGCTTGCGGTCGGTGACGTCGCGCATCACGGCGACGACTTCGGCTTCGCGCGTGGACCCACGATCAGTATCCCGGCGGCCCAGATCCTGATCGAGCGGGCGGCAGCGCATCTCGACCCAGATGAAATCGACCTGACCGCGCTCGGAACCGACAGGCTCGCGCCGCAGCCGGAACTCGACGCTGCGCATGTCGCCGCGCGCCGCGTCGGACAGTGCCGTGAGATAGGCCGGCCGATCTGCGACGTGGACGCGGTCGAACAGGCCGTGGCCGAGCAATTGCGCCACTTGCATGCCGAGCATGGTCTCCACGGCCGGCGAGATGAACTGCACCGCGCCATTGCGCTGATGCCGCGAGATCACGTCGCTCATGTTGCGCGCCAGCAGGCGGTAACGCTCCTCTTCGCGCGACAAGAGCGCGACGCTGGTGCGCGCGAGCGATTCCGCGCCGAAGGCGAGGCCTGCGGCATAGAGGGTCGCGGACGTGACGCCGAAGGCCATCAGCACGCCGCGCTCGGCCGCGCTCGGCTCCTGCACCGGCAACCAACCGAGCTGGCTGATCAGGATCAGAATCCCGGCGCAGGACAACGCGAGCAGCGAGGCGAACGCCGCGACGCGGCGCGAGGCCGACAGCGCAGCTTCGAGGGGAACCACGACCAGCCAGACCGCGGCGAATGATTCGATGCCGCCCGTCGTGACCGCGACCGCCATGATCATTCCGGCGAGCGCCAGCGACGATAGCACGTGCGCGCCCTCGTAACGGCCGGTGCGCGACAGGAACCAGGACAACATGATTGGCGCGATCAGCCAGGCAAAGGCCGCAACCTCGATCGCGCTCGGCGCGCCACGCATGGCGAGATAGACAGGGAATGCGGCAAAAGCTGCCAGACTGCCCAGCAGCCGCGGTGCCATGAAGGCGCGATGGCGCGCTCGCATCAGCGCATCGTAGCGCGCGGAGGGATGCAGCAGTGCATCGAGACAATCGCGGATGATACTCAAAACTGTCACGGGTCTCGCGCTTCGGCTCAATCGTCTTTGGAAGACGCGCCGGAACGCCTCCTTGTCGTTGAGCCACCGTGTCAGAGCGACCTTAAACGAGTGCTAAGGCGGCGCCGCATGCGGCCGGACACCGCGTTATCGCGGAGCTTTTTAGACGATTTGGCGACGTCTTCGCTACGGATGGTGAACACAGGGTTTCATCGTCGTCCGCATGGTTTCGAATTGGTGGACGCGTTGCGGCCAGCAAAATCACGGGCGCGGGCATCAATCGAAAATTTACGAGACCGCCGCTTCCAAAGAATTTTGCGTCAATTTTCCGCGAATTAAGCTCAAGGCAATCACTTGCGATTTATCGAGGGTTGCTAGGTCCGGCATCCGCGGAGATCGCCGCGGGCGGATTCTAACGGACAGGTCGATAAGATGCGCTTTCTGCTTCGCATCACATTCTGGCTCGGGCTGGTGCTGGTGCTCCTGCCGCGGGACAAGACGCCCGAATCGGAGAAGCTGCCGCAGATCGGCGCCGCCGACGCGGTGCAGGCTGCGACTGCGGCCGTCTCCGACATGACCCAGTTCTGCAAGCGCCAGCCGGCGGCCTGCGAGGTCGGTGGCCAGGCCGCGACCATCATCGGCCAGCGAGCCCAGGACGGCGCGAAGAAGCTCTACCAGATCATCAACGACAAGAAAGAGCAGATCACCAACGACAAGAACGACGGCAACAAGAACGACAACAAGAAGGCCCCCGACCACACCGGCTCGATCGCGATGGCCGGCGAGGGTGACGCTGCCGCAAACGAGGCGCCGCGCGATACCCTGACCCAGGACGACCTCGCGCTGGAATGGCGCGGGCCAGGTCCAGCGAATTAACGCCCAAACCCTATCGATTTCACGTCCTCGCGTCCCTATATTGGCCTTAACGGGAACTGTGGGCCAAGATGACGACGATCGACGAAATCAGGGATAATTTCGAGCTTCTGGACGAGTGGGACGACCGCTACCGGTATGTCATCGAGCTCGGCCGTACCCTGGAACCGATGCCCGAGGCGGAACACTCCGCCGCGAACAAGGTGCAGGGCTGCGTCAGCCAGGTCTGGCTGCAGAAGCTGATAGATCGCAGCAATGGCGCGCCGATCCTGAAATATCGCGGCGACAGCGACGCCCATATTGTTCGCGGGCTGGTCGCGATCGTCCTTGCGCTGTATTCGGGCCGCACGCCGCAGGAGATCCTCGATACGGACGCCATCGCCGTGTTCAATGAGTTCGGTTTTCGCGATCATCTGACGCCGCAGCGCTCCAACGGCCTGCGCTCGATGGTCGAGCGCATCAAGACCGACGCGAAAGAAGCGCTCGCGGAAGCTTATTGACAATCCTCGTGGTGAGGAGGCGCGTCAGCGCCGTCTCGAACCATGAAGCCCCGCCCTTCGCCCGCAGCCATCCTTCGAGACGCTTGCTTCGCGGTCTCCTTCCGGATGAGGGCGGAGTGCGTTGCAAGCTGCAGCAGCTTTACTTCCGCTTCCGCTGCTGCTGCCCCAAGCCCATCTGCTTGGCCAGCTGCGAGCGCGCCACCGCATAGTTCGGCGCGACCATGGGATAGTCGGCCGGCAAGCCCCACTTCTCGCGGTATTGCTCCGGCGTCATGTTGTACTGCGTGCGCAGATGGCGCTTCAGCGACTTGAAGCGCTTGCCGTCTTCCAGACAGACCAGATAGTCGGGCGCGATCGACTTCTTCAGCGAGACGGCCGGCTTGGCAGGCTCGAGCGGTAGGGTCTCGGTGCGGCCTGAGGAGACCCGCACCAGGGCCCCATGCACCTGGCTGATCAGGTTCGGAATCTCAGCCGCCGGCGTCGGATTGTTGCTGAGATAGGCCGACACGATGCTCGCGGTCAGCTCGATGAAATTCTTCGCCCCCGCGTCCGACATGCGCCCATTCCTTCTCCCGCTTAAGTCTCACGGGATTGACGACATCACAGTATTCCGTGTCAAGAATACATTCGGCTGAAATAGGACAACTGACGACGGTGCGTTGATTACTGATGAACGGCGCCGCTTTACTTGCAAGCGTGACCTCAACCGCGCTGGTCAAGATGCGCGCGGAGCTCGTCGATCGAGGCAAAGCGCATCATGCCTTCCGGCATCTGTGCCTCGATCGAGCCGTCGGAATAGAGCGAATAGGCCATGCCGTCGACGACGCCGGATTTGAGTACGGTCACGGGTGTCGGCTCGGCAGGTGGTGGCGGCTCGGGTGCAGGCGGTGGGACGGCCTCCGCAAAGGTCGGCGGGGAGCGCGGCGGCGGACGGCGCGGGGCGGCCGGTGGCTCCGGCGAGCGCATCCGGTCCGGCTTCGGCCAGGCAACGTCAAAGCTCGCAGGCGGAAGGTCCGGGGCCTCACGGGGCTCCGCAGGCGGCTGCGGCGGCGCACCTTCAGTGGTCTTCGCCTCCGCGCGCTCGCGCTCCTTGCGGGAGGTCGAGGCGAACAGCAGGTTGCGGCGGCGGGGCGCCTCTGGAGCGGCGGGCGGCGTAGGAGCTTCCGGCTCCTGCGCTCCCTCGACGCGCGGACGCTCGCGCGCAGCAGCTTCGCTCTGCCAGGGCGGCGGACCTGCGGACGGCGGTGGCGCCGGCTCGATTCTCGCCGCCGCGGTGGGCACCGGTTCGGGCGCAACCGCGCCAGGCACGGCGAGGCCCGGCAGCACGGGCCTCACCCGAACCTCGGACGGGGCGACCACGCCCGCCAGCCGGCGAGCGACGCTCTTGAGCTCAAGCAGCACCAGATGCAGGCCGACCAGTAACATTCCGGAGCAGACGCCAATGGTGCCGGAGATTATGAGAGTCCCACCGAGGCTGAATTCCCTGATCGTCAGGCCGAAAATGATTGCAAGGAGACCCGCCAGGACGGCGCAAATCCCCACGATCAACAATGCCAAATTCATCGAACTCACCCCCGGCCGCGCAGCCGCCGCTGGGCCACGATACCGCCATACGATGTTCCTCGCCAACGGCCAATTCTAGGCAGTGTTCCTAAAGGGAAGGAAATCAGGGACTTATTCACGTTCCCTTCAGCTCCGGCTCGCTACTGCTGGGCTGCTCTCAAGTAACCGGAATTGCTGCGTCGCATCAGGAATTTAGCCATAATGCCCAATTACTTGGTAATGGAACTGCGCTATACGGAGTCCGGGGAGCAGGCCCGCGCGCACCAGCAGGGCCAAAAGGGGATTCCGGGGCACCGATAGCCATGACATCCATCACGACTTCGGCGATCGACGCGCCTCAGCGGCGCTCGGTCGAACGAACCTGCGACGATCTCGCCATGCTGGTGCTGGCCGCGGTCGCCGTCATTGCGGGCTTGACCTTCCGGGACTACGGGCTGGGTTGGGACGACTACACACACGCGGAATACGCCGACCTGCTGCTGCGCATGTTCGGTTCCGGGTTCAGGGACACGGCGGCGCTCTCCTTCGCCAACCTCTACATGTATGGCGGCGGCTTCGACATGATCGCGGCCCTGCTCCACAAGGTCATTCCGCTCGAGCTGTTCGAGACCCGCCGTCTGGTCGGCGCCATCGTCGGCGTGATCGGGCTTGCCGTGACCTGGCGGCTCGGCCGCCGCATCGGCGGACCACTCGCAGGCCTCGCGGCACTGCTCCTGCTCGCGCTCTGCCCGATCTTCTACGGCCACATGTTCATGAACCCGAAGGATGCACCCTTCGCGGTGGCCATGATCATCCTGATGCTCGGCCTCGTCCGGCTCGCAGAGGAATATCCGCAGCCGTCGCCGCGCACGGTCCTGATCGTCGGCCTGGGTGCCGGCCTTTCGCTGGGCTGCCGTGTTCTCGGCGGGCTCGCACTGGTCTACGCCGTGCTCGGCTTCATGCCGCTGTTCCTGGAGGAATTGCGCACCGAAGGTTTGCGCGAGTCGGTCCGCCGCTTCGCCCATGTCGTCTATGTGCTGCTGCCCGGCCTCACGCTCGGCTACCTCGTGATGGGCCTGATCTGGCCGTGGTCGATCATGGAACCCGGCAATCCCTTCGAGGCGCTGACCTACTTCTCGCATTTCTTCGAGAAGCCGTGGAAGGAGATGTTCGACGGCGCGATCGTGTCGGTGCCCGACATGCCCTGGTCCTATCTGCCGACGCTGTTCGCGCTGCAGCTGCCCGAAGTGATGCTGGTGCTGATGGGCGGCGCCGTGGTCGGCACCTTTGCGCTGCTGCCGCGGAACGACGTTCCGGCGCGCCGCAAGACCATTCTCCTGATGCTGACGCTGGCTGCGACCCTGCCGCTCGCGATCGCGATGGTGAAGCGCCCGGCCCTGTACAACGGCATCCGCCATTTCGTCTTCGTGATCCCGCCGATGGCGGTGCTAGGCGGTGTCGCCTTCGCCTGGGCCATGGAGCGCCTGCGCGCCAATCACCGCATCTGGCAGCCGGTCCTGCTCGGCACCTTCTGCTTTGGCCTTGCGCTGTCGCTCGCCGAGATGATCCGCCTGCACCCCTATCAGTACACGCACTTCAATCACATCGCGGGAACCGTGCGCGGCGCCGACGACCGCTTCATGCTGGACTATTGGGGTCTCGCCCTGAAGCAGGCCTCCGACGAACTGCGCGAGCAGCTGGTCGAGCGCCAGGAAGTGCCGCCTGCAAACCGCAAATGGAAGGTCGCGGTGTGTGGTCCGCAGCGCCCGGCCCAGGTCGCGCTTGGGCCCGACTTCACCATCGGCTGGGATTCCAACGCAGCCGATTTCGCCATGACGCTCGGCGAATTCTACTGCAAGGGTCTCACCGCGCCCGTCATGGTCGAGATCAAGCGCGACGACGTGGTATTCGCCCGCGTCTACGACATCCGCGGCCGCAGCATTTCCAGCCTGCTGTCGATCCCGGCGCCGTAATAATTTTCTCCTGTACGTAGCCCGGACGGAGTGCAAGCGAAATCCGGGCGCTTCCGCCTTCGCTCTTCGAGCTACGGTGAAAGCTCCATGCGGGCTACGCGCGACAGCCACGCTCTTCGCGCCTTGCCCCCAGCCCCGCCCAAGACTACGGTCGCTTCCTGCAACAACGATGTTCGGAGAAAATTGCCATGTCGCCAGCGGAAGCGCGCCTGAGGGAAGTGCCGTCGAACATGACGGAGGCGGAGTGGCAGCAACGGGTCAATCTCGCCGCCTGCTATCGCCTGGTCGCGCTGTACGGCTGGGACGATCTGGTCGACACCCACATCTCCGCGCGCGTCCCCGGTCCCGATCATCACTTCCTGATCAATCCTTACGGATTGATGTTCGAGGAAATCACGGCCTCCAGCCTCGTCAAGGTCGATCTGCACGGCAACCAGCTGTCCGAGAGCGAATACAGCATCAACCCGGCCGGCTTCACCATCCATTCGGCGATCCACGAAGTGCGCGAGGACGCGATCTGCGTGCTGCATCTCCACACGCTCGACGGCACTGCGGTGTCGAGCAGCGCGGAAGGCCTGTTGCCGCTGAACCAGACCGCGCAGCTCGTCACCCACGACCTCGCCTATCACGACTATGAAGGCATCGCGCTCGATCACGACGAGCGGCCGCGGCTGCAGAAGGATCTCGGCAACCACAACCACATGCTGCTGCGCAATCACGGCACGCTGACGGTCGGCCGCTCGGTCGCCTCCGCCTTCGAGCGCATGTATCATCTCGAGCGCGCCTGCTCGATGCAGGTGCGGACGCGTGCGCTGGGCACGCCGGTCTATCCGGTCGAGGAGATCGCGATCGAGAAGAACACCGAGCTCTTGTCCAATCGCGACCGCGCCGAGCTGCGCGCCACCACCCTGGTGTGGCCGCCCTTGCTGCGCAAGCTCGACCGCGAGCTTCCGGGCTACCGGTCTTGAGATTTTCGCGATTTCGTGTAGGGTAGTTTTCGAACGACCTCTGCACGTTTTGGAATGAAACGCCGCCCAATTCCGGGCGGCGTTTTTATTTGTTCATCACGCCCGTCATTCCGGGGCGCGCTACGCGGTCACTTCACCTCCGCCAGCGCGGCGAGGATGCGGGCCCAGGAGCGGATGCCTTTCTGGAAGCTCCGCAGGTCGTATTTCTCGTTTGGTGAGTGGATGTTGTCGTCGTCGAGGCCAAAGCCCACCAGCAGCGAGTCGAGGCCGAGCGTGCGCTTGAAGTCGGCGACGATCGGGATCGAGGCGCCCGATCCCATCAGCACGGTCTCCTTGCCCCACTCGTCGGCCAGCGCCTTGCTGGCGGCAGCGAGCGGCTTCATGGTCCAGTCGAGCGCAACTGCGGGCGCGGCGGAATGGTCGCCGAACTCGACCTTGCAGTCGCCGGGAATGCGCGCCGTCACGTAATCACGGAAAGCCTTGCGGATCTTTTGCGGGTCCTGGCCCTGCACCAGACGGAACGAGACCTTGGCCGAGGCATGCGAGGGAATCACCGTCTTGGAGCCTTCGCCGATGTAGCCGCCCCAGATGCCGTTGACGTCGCAGGTCGGACGCGTCGAGGCCTGCTCGACCAGGAGCCTGCCCTTCTCGCCAGCCGGCAGCGACAGCCCGACCGGCTTGAGGAAGGTCTCGGGCGTGAAATCAAGCTTCTTCCACTGCTCCAGGATGTCGGGCGGCGTATCCTTCACCCCGTCATAGAAGCCGGGGATGGTGATGCGGTTGTCGTCGTCGAACAGGCCGCCCAGAATTTTAGTGAGCAGACGGATCGGGTTCATCGCGGTGCCGCCGAACACACCGGAATGCAAATCGCGATTGGCGGCGGTGATCTTCAGCTCTTCATAGAGCAGGCCGCGCAGCGAGGTCGTGATCGCCGGCGTGGTGGGATTCCACATGCCGGTGTCGCAGACCAGCACGTAGTCGGCCTTGAACTCGTCCTTGTTGGCCTCGATGAAGGGCACGAAATTCTTCGAGCCGACCTCCTCCTCGCCTTCGATCAGGAAGGTGATGTCGATCGGCAGTGAGCCCGTCACCTTCTTCCAGGCGCGGCAGGCTTCGACGAAGGTCATCACCTGACCCTTGTCGTCCTCGGCGCCGCGCGCGACGATGATCTTGCGGCCATCGGCATGATCGGTGACGACGGGCTCGAACGGCGGACGGTGCCAGAGATCGAGCGGGTCGACCGGCTGCACGTCGTAATGGCCGTAGAACAGCACGTGCGGCCGTCCGCCCGCGCCGGTCTTGCCGACGACGGCCGGATGGCCTGCGGTCGGCCTCACCTCGGTGGCAACACCGAGACTGGCGATGTCCTTGGCGAGATGCTCGGCCGCGGCCTTACAATCATCCGCAAAGGCCGGATCGGCCGAGATCGACTTGATCCGCAACAACGAGAACAGGCGCTCCAGGCTGTTGTCGAAATCCTTGTCGATGTGGTCGAGCACGGATTGGAGCTGCGCATTGGCCATGATTGCGAATCCAAGTTGTTGGGCTCAAGAGGTCCCGGGTTTTAGCGCCGGCGCGGCCTCGGGACTAGCCGCAAGCGGCGGATGCCTGATGTGCCAGGCGAGGCACCCTGCGAGGACCGCGGTCGCAGCGAGGTTGTTGCCCCAAGCCTGGAAGGCGATCGGAAACCACGGCAATGACAGCAGCATGAGGATGCCGGCGGCACCCAGGGCGAGCCAGGTTCCCAGGCGCACCTGCGCTCGCTCGTCGAATGCGGCGCGATGCATCAACACCGTCACCGGGAAGTACAGCCACATGAAATAGTATTGCCGGGCCAAGGGCGAGGCTACCGTCATGAGGCAGAACAAGATGCCGAGCTCCTCGGCATCCGAGCGCGCCGTCCGCCGCGCTTGCCGCGGCATGATCGCAACGAAGCCGAGCCCGAGCAGCGCCGACAGCGCAAGCACGATCCAGTTCGCCGTCCTGTAGTCGACGTCGATCACGTTCATGGTGCGCGGCGGCTTGTTGGGATCGTCCTGATTGTAGTTGATCGGCCGGACCAGGCGATGCGTGACGGCAATGAGGGACTGGTTGACCCACGACCAGTTCTGCTCGCGACGCTGGCCAAAGCCCTTTTCCGAGCTGGTCCCGACCATGCCCTGGTACCAGGTCGCCAGCTCGGCCGCGTTGCGTTCGAAGCCGCGGATCGGTGCCGGCACGACATAGAGAAGAATGCCGGTGAAGACGATCGTGCTGACCAGGGCCGCCCATTTGCGCCGCCAGGCCAGATAGGGCAGCACGGCGATCGGGAACACCTTAATGGCGGCGGCGAGCGCGAACATGAAGCCGGCCAGCCACGATCGCTGATGCCGCAAGCTCCAGAAGCCGTAGAGCATCATCGCCAGCAGGAGAAGGTTCGGCTGGCCGAGGTCGAACATGTCGAACACGAAGGTCACGGTGACGGCGACCGGCAGCGCCTCGAGCCAACGACCCGGCGCGCGGTCCGAGCCGGTCATGACCTGGGAGAACGCCGCGGTGTACCACCACGCCACGGCGTTCAAGATCGACAGGACGACATAGAGCGGGATCTTGCCGAACCAGCTCGGGATCGCCAACAGGATTGCCGGCAGCGGTGGATAGATGAAATCGAAATGCTCGACGGCTGTGGCAGGATACAGCGGCCCACCCTCCAGGACCTGCTGTCCGGCCCAGTACCAGAGCGAGTAGTCCTTGGTCTTGCCGTGCCCTAAAATCTCGGGGACGAGCACGTCGGCGGTCAGGAGGACGCAGCAGAACAGAAAAAGCAGATCCAGCGGCGCACCCAGCGACGGGCGTCTGGCTGCGTCAGGCTTGCCTAATTGGGCGGGCGGGTTCACGGTGTGGTCCTGAACGGCGACGACACAGGACCTAGCAGACCGGCGAAGGCTTGCAGAGCCCCTCACCTGAAATTGTGCGCCGTGGTAGCTCGGACGAGCAAATATCAGGCGACGGTCAAAGTCCTAGAGCTTCATGACCGGATACGGCGACTGCCTCAAACCAGGCGCTCTGCCTATCGCCGCAGCAATCCGCCGAGCGCGCCGCGGACCAGGGTGCGGCCGATCGAGCCGCCGAGCTGGCCGCCAATCGACTTGCCGACATTGGCGGCCAGTCCGCCGATCACCTGATTGGTGACCGATCGCGTCACGTCTCGCGCAATGACCTGGCCGGTCGACAGACGGCCCCGCTTGACGTTGGTACCGAAGATGGTGCCGACGATCGAGCCGATCTGGCCCAGGATGCCGCCGCCTCCGCCGGCCGGAGCGTCCGCCGTGGCCGCCGTGGCGGCGATGCGTTTCTGAATCATCTCGTAGGCGGACTCGGAATCGACGGCGGTGTCATATTTGCCCTTCACCGGGCTTGCAGCCATGATCGCCTTGCGCTCGTCCGGCGTGATCGGTCCGATGCGGGCCGACGGCGGCCGGATCATCACCCGCTCCACCATCGAAGGCGTGCCGTTGCCCTCGAGGAAGGACACCAGCGCCTCGCCCTTGCCGAGCTCCATGATCACCTTCGCGGTGTCGAGCTTCGGGTTGGGCCGGAAGGTCTGCGCCGCAGCGGCGACCGCCTTCTGGTCGCGCGGGGTGAAGGCGCGCAGCGCGTGCTGCACCCGGTTGCCCAATTGTCCGAGCACGCGGTCGGGCACGTCGATCGGGTTTTGCGTCACGAAATAGACGCCGACACCCTTGGATCGGATCAAACGCACCACCTGCTCGATCTTGTCCATCAGCGCCTTGGGCGCGTCGTTGAACAACAGATGCGCTTCGTCGAAGAAGAACACGAGCTTCGGCTTGGGCAGATCGCCAGCTTCGGGCAGCTCCTCGAACAGCTCCGACAACATCCACAGCAGGAACGTCGCATAAAGCCTGGGGCTCTGGAGCAGCTTGTCGGCGACCAGGATGTTGACCATGCCGCGTCCGTCGCGGTCGGTCTTCATGAAGTCCTTCAGCGTCAGCGCCGGCTCGCCGAAGAATTTGGTGCCGCCCTGGTTCTCCAGCACCAGAAGCTGGCGCTGGATGGTGCCGACGGTCGCTTTGGTGACGTTGCCGAAGCCCTGAGCGGCCTTGCGGATGGCGGCGAGCGGATCCTCTTCCGCATCCGCCCCCTTCTTTCCGCTGTCGGGCACGATGGCATCGAGCAGCGCCCGCAAGTCCTTCATGTCGATCAAAGTCAGGCCGTTGTCGTCGGCGACGCGGAAGGCGACGTTGAGCACGCCTTCCTGCACATCGTTCAGGTCCAGCATGCGCGCGAGCAGAAGCGGCCCCATTTCCGTGACGGTGGCGCGCACCGGGTGGCCCTGCTCGCCGAATACGTCCCAGAACACCGTCGAGAACTGATCGGGCTGGAATGACAGCCCCATTTCGGTGGCGCGCTTGACGATGAAATCCTTGGGTTCGCCGACCTGGCAGATGCCGGAGAGATCGCCCTTGATGTCGGCTGCGAAGACCGGAACACCGGCGCGCGCAAATCCTTCTGCCATCACTTGCAGCGATACGGTCTTACCGGTTCCAGTTGCACCCGTGACGAGGCCGTGGCGATTGGCGAGCGCCAGCGTCAGCCAAGCCTGCTCGTCTCCCTTGCCGACAAAGATCTTCTCGTCGGTATCGCCGAGCTTGCTGTCCTGTGCGGTCATTATTCTCTCTGATCTCTCTGCCGAGTTTCCCGTATTGAAACTCAAATGCACCAGTTCCGTAGTTTAACGCATCTCGTGCACCGATTGAAACCGTTCAACGCGCCCAAGCATGCGACATTGTCGGACGAGAACGATCGACATAAGCCGAAAGTGGGAACGAGCCGTTCGCAACGCGGCAAATTATCGCCGATTCGTCCTCGGCTCTTGCACGACTGCAACACCTTTCGCGCGTTCGAAGCTGAATCGCGGCGGCGCGTGCGTTCATCGCTTGAATTTCACATCACACCGGCTCAAGATCATTTTTCGAAAGCAATACTCCGGCATGTAAACCGGCTGAGGGGCGGGTCTTATGGACGAGCTGATCGGACGGCTGGCGGCAAGCGCCGGCATAGATGGTGCTGTCGCTGAAAAGACCGTCGGCATCATCCTGGGCTTCCTCCGCAGTGAGGGTCCTTCCGACAGCGTGCAGGCCCTGATCGACCAAATCTCCGGAGCGGAAGCTGCGATCGAGGCATCCAGGAGCGGCGGCGGCCTGTCGCGGCTGATGGGCGGCGGCCTGATGGCCGTCGGCACCCGCCTGATGGGTCTGGGGCTCGGCATGTCCGAGATTCAAAATGTCGCCCGTGAACTTTTCCGCTACGGTCGCGACGAAATCGGAGCGGATCAGATGGGCAAGATCATTGCGGGGACGCCGGGCCTCAGCCAGTTCGCCTGAAGGCACGCATTTCACATCGAGCATCATGACATATCCGATCTCCGAGATTGAGGGCCTGCCTGCCTTTGCAGCCAACAAGTTGAAGGCGCAAGGAATCCGCACAACCGACGCGTTGCTCGAGGCGGCCTCGACCGTGAAGGGCCGCAAGGCGCTTTCCGCCAAGACGGGAATCAGCGAGCAGTCGCTGCTGGAGTGGGCCAACGTCTCCGACTACATGCGCATTCCCGGCATGGGCAAGGCCAAGGTCGGTCTGGTCCGCGCCGCCGGCGTCACCACCGTGCGCGAGCTCGCCTATCGAAATCCGGCAAGGTTGGCGCAGAGCATGCGCGAAGCCAACGAGAAGAAGAAGCTGGTCCGCATCCTGCCGTCGGAGAAGTCGGTCGGCGACATCATCGCCAAGGCCAAGAAGCTGCCGCCGAAGATCACGTATTAGACCGGACGTCTCGGCGCACGACCTGCAGCATTAGCTGTCGGTGTCATACCCCGCGAAGGCGGGTATCCAGCACGCCATGGCTCCTCCGTATCACCGCACTGCCTCGGAATACTGGATTGCCCGCCTTCGCGGGCAATGACAGGGAGGGTGTTGGTCTTGACACCCCCTTCCCAACCGCGCAAAGCGGGCCGCATGAATGCCTCGCCCTCCCCTTCCGTCCCGCCGGCCGGCTCGGCCGGGGCCGATGTGCTGCGGACGCTGCTGGAACAGCCTCTTCCTGCAGTGATGGGCGTGCTCAACATCACCCCGGATTCATTCTCCGACGGCGGTGCCTTCATCGCACCAGATCAGGCACTCGCGCGGGCGCAGGCGATGATCGCCGATGGTGTCGACATCATCGATGTCGGCGCCGAGTCCACCCGGCCCTACAAGGGCGCCCGGCCGGTCACGGCGGCGGAAGAGCTCGCGCGGCTGAAGCCGGTGCTGGCTGGCGTCGTGGCGCTCGGTGTGCCCGTTTCGATCGACAGCATGAAAGCGGAGGTGGTGAAATTCGCGCTCGATCAGGGCGCGGCGATCGCCAACGACGTCTGGGGCCTGCAACGGGATGCCGACATGGCGCCGTTGATCGCCGCAAGGGGCGTCCCCGTCATCGTCATGCACAACCGCGACAGTGTCGATCCCGCCATCGATATCGTCGCGGACATGAAAGCATTCTTCCTGCGCTCGCTGGACATCGCCGCAAAAGCCGGCATCGCGCGCGAGAGCATCGTGCTCGATCCCGGCATCGGCTTCGGCAAGACGGCCGAGCAGAGCATGATCGCCCTGGCGCGCTTGCGCGAACTCGACATGTTCGGCCTGCCGATCCTCGTTGGTGCCTCGCGAAAACGCTTCATCGCCTCGGTGTCGCCGTCGGAGCCATCGGAGCGGCTCGCCGGCTCGATCGCGGCACATCTGATCGCCGCGCAACGCGGTGCGAAGATCATCCGGACCCATGACGTCGCCGAAACCCTGCAGGCCCTGCGGGTGGCGCATGCAATCGAGAGCAAGCAATGACCGATACCATCTTCGTCACCGGCCTGTCGATCCATGCCCGCCACGGCGTGATGGATCACGAAACCGAGGTCGGCCAGCGTTTCGTCATCGACCTCGAACTCTACACCGATCTGTCGGAGCCGTCGCGCAGTGACCGGCTCGCCGACACCGTGTCCTACGCGGATGTCGTCGCGACCACGACGGCGGCGTTCAAGAACACCAACTACAAGCTGCTGGAGCGCGCCGCCGGCGCGGTCGCCGATGCCATCCTGTCGCACTTCCCGCGCATCCGCGCGGTGAAGGTCACCGTGCACAAGCCGCACGCGCCGATCGCTGCGATCTTCGACGACGTCGGCATCATGCTGACCCGCTCTCGGCATCCGTAATATGGCGAGCGTGCTGATCGCACTCGGCGGCAATGTCGGCGATGTCCGCGCGACCTTCGCCAAGGCGATCGCGCATATCTGCGGCATGGCGCAGGCCGCGCTGATCGCGCGCTCGTCGGACTATACGACCCCGCCCTGGGGCGATGAGAACCAGGCTCCCTTCATCAACGCCTGCATCGAGATCGAGACCAGTCTCGATCCACACGCGCTGTTGTTCGTGCTGCAGAAAGTCGAGCAGAAATTCGGCCGCACGCGGACCAAGGAACGGCGCTGGGGCCCGCGCACGCTCGATCTCGACATGATCGCCTATGACGACGTCAGTTTGCAGAAGCCGGATTTGACGCTGCCGCATCCACGCCTGTTCGAGCGCGCCTTCGTGCTGGTGCCGCTGGCCGAAATCGCGCCCGACCGCATCATCTCAGGCATTCGCGTGCGTGACGGGCTCGCCAGCGTCTCGACGCAAGGCATTGAGCGGCTTCCGGATACCGGTTAACCAAAAACAACCGTTTGCAGGGACGGTCGGCCGTGGCAATTTCGCCTGCGAATAACAAGATTTTCGGGAGCCCATCGCCGCATGACCTCCGTGACTGACGACCTGCCGCTGGCGGCGGATTTTCCCAAAGCCACCGTGGAGGACTGGCGCAAGCTGGTCGACGGCGTGCTGAAGGGCGCGCCGTTCGAGAAGCTGGTCGGCAAGACCTATGACGGCCTCAAGATCGATCCGCTCTATCCGCGCGCCAAGGGCGTTGCGCCCGTGGTCGGCCGGCCGGCGGCGGCGCCGTGGCAGATAATGCAGCGGATCGACCATCCCGATACGGCGCTCGCGAATGCGCAGGCCTTGCAGGATCTGGAGAACGGCGCGACGGGGCTCGCGCTGGTGTTCGCCGGCGGCAATGCGGCCCATGGATTTGGCCTGGAACCTACGGCCGACGCCGTTGCCAAGGTGTTGAGCGGGATACATCTCGACGCAGGGATCGGCATCGAGCTCGAGATCGGACCGCAATCGCGCATGGCCGCGATCCATGTCGCGGAATATGTCGAGAGCAAGGGGTTCGATCCCGCAGCCTGCAACATCCGCTTCGGGCTCGATCCGCTCGCGGCCGCCGCAGCGTGGGGCCACAGCCCCTATACCTGGGACGAGATCGTTCCGGCCATCACCGGCGCCATCAGGGGCCTGGCCGCACTCCGTTTCAAGGGACCGTTTGCGTCCGCCGACGGGCGCGTGATCCATGATGCCGGTGGTTCGGAAGTGCAGGAGCTTGCCTTCGTGCTTGCCTGCGGCGTCGCTTACTTACGCGCCATCGAAGGCGCTGGCATCCCCCTCGAGCAGGCGCAGGGCATGGTCTATGCGCGGCTTGCTGCGGATGCCGATCAGTTCCTGACCATGGCCAAATTCCGCGCGCTGCGGCTGTTGTGGGCGCGCATCGAGACGGCTTGCGGGCTCGCGCCAAAGCCGCTGTTCATCGCCGCCGATACGGCCTGGCGCATGCTGACGCAGCGCGATCCTTACGTGAACATGCTGCGCGCGACCATGGCAACGTTCGCGGCAGGACTGGCCGGCGCCAACGCGATCACCGTGCTGCCGCATACGCTGGCGCTCGGCCTGCCCGATCCGTTCGCGCGCCGCGTGGCGCGCAATACCCAGCTTCTGCTGCTGGAAGAAAGCAACCTCGCCAAGGTCAGCGATCCCGCAGCCGGCGCAGGCGGCATCGAGACGCTGACAGGGCAACTGTGCGAAGCGGCCTGGGCGCTGTTCCAGGAGAGCGAGACAGCCGGCGGCGCTTTCGCGGCGCTTCAGCAGGGCGTGTTCCAGAGCAAGGTCGCGGGCGCGCGAAAGGCGCGCGCCGCCAACATCGCAAAGCGCCGCGACGTGCTGACCGGTGCCAGCGAGTTTCCGAATCTCCATGAGAGCGAAGCCACCGTACTGAAGGCAACGCCGATCGTCCTTCCGCCCTATGGGGAACAGCGATACAAGTTCGAGGCGCTGCCGCCGATCCGGCTGGCGGAACCGTTTGAGGCGCTGCGCGACAAGTCCGACGCGGCGCTGAAGGTGCGGGGCACGCGGCCAAAGGTTTTCCTGGCCAATCTCGGCACGCCAGCCGATTTCACGGCGCGCGCGACCTTCGCCAAAAGCTTCTTCGAAGCCGGCGGCATCCAGGCCGTCGACAGCGAGGGCTTTACCGATCCGGCCAAGCTGGCCGCCGCCTTCAAGGCCTCCGGCGCGGAGCTCGCCTGCCTCTGTTCCAGCGACAAGGTCTATGCCGGTCAGGCGGAACCGGCCGCCCGGGCGCTGCAAACGGTGGGCAGCAGACATATCTATCTGGCAGGCCGCCCGACCGATGGCGAGGCGGCGCTGCGCGCGGCCGGCGTCACGGGCTTTGTCTTCGCCGGAGGCGACGCGCTTGCGACGCTGCAAGACGCCTATCGACGGATGGAGCAGCCATGACTGAAACCGGCAAACCCGTTCTCACCGGCGGCTGCCAATGCGGCGCCGTGCGCTTTGCAGTCATGACGGCACCGACCAGGATTTCGATCTGCCATTGCCGGATGTGCCAGAAGGCGAGCGGCGCGCCGTTCGCCTCCTTTGCCGATATCAACAAGACGGACTTTGCCTGGACCAAGGGACAGCCCTCGTTCTTCCGCTCTTCCACCATCGCCGAGCGTGGCTTTTGCGCCGGCTGCGGCACGCCACTGAGTTTTGGCCGCATCGACGGCGACCGGATCGAGATCATGACCGGTACCTTCGACCACCCCGACCGCGTCATCCCGACGCGGCAGTTCGGCACCGAATCCCGCCTCGGCTGGGTGGTCGGCATCGCCAACCTGCCGAGCCAGACCACGCAGCAGAATTACGGACCGGAGAAGATGGCGACCATCGTCAGCTATCAGCATCCGGATCATGATTGAGTGCTTTTGATATGGTTGAAGCCATGAGCCGCATTCCCAATTTCGCCGACGTCGCCTTCGACCGGACCGCCCCCGCTGCGCCAGCCGGCAGCGCCGAGCCGTGGCTGACGCCCGAGGGCATTCTGGTGAAGCCCGTCTATGGCGAGGCGGATCTCGGCGGGCTCGATTTCCTCGAGACCTATCCGGGCATCGCGCCGTTCCTGCGCGGGCCCTACCCGACCATGTACGTCAACCAGCCCTGGACCGTCAGGCAATATGCCGGCTTCTCGACGGCTGAGGATTCCAACGCGTTCTACCGCCGCAACCTCGCGGCGGGGCAGAAAGGCCTCTCGGTCGCCTTCGATCTCGCCACCCATCGCGGCTATGACTCTGATCATCCGCGCGTCGGCGGCGACGTCGGCATGGCCGGCGTTGCCATCGATTCCATCTACGACATGCGCACGCTGTTCGCGGGCATTCCGCTCGACCAGATGAGCGTATCCATGACCATGAACGGCGCGGTGCTGCCGATCCTCGCGCTCTACGTCGCGGCCGCCGAGGAACAGGGCGTACCGCCGGAAAAGCTCTCTGGCACCATTCAGAACGACATTCTGAAAGAGTTCATGGTGCGCAACACCTATATCTATCCGCCCGCGCCATCGATGCGGATCATCTCGGACATCTTCGCCTACACCTCGCAAAAGATGCCGAAGTACAATTCGATCTCGATCTCCGGCTATCACATGCAGGAGGCCGGCGCGACGCAGGATCTCGAGCTTGCCTATACGCTCGCCGACGGCGTCGAATATCTGCGTGCCGGCCTTGCCGCCGGCCTCGACGTCGACCGTTTCGCGCCGCGGCTGTCGTTCTTCTGGGCGATCGGCATGAACTTCTTCATGGAAGTCGCCAAGCTGCGCGCGGCGCGGCTGCTCTGGGCGAAGCTGCTGAAGCCGTTCAATCCGAAGGACCCGCGGTCGCTGTCACTGCGCACGCACAGCCAGACCTCGGGCTGGTCGCTGACCGCGCAGGACGTCTTCAACAATGTGATGCGCACCACGGTGGAAGCGATGGCGGCCACCCAAGGCCACACGCAGTCGCTGCACACCAATGCGCTTGACGAAGCGCTGGCCTTGCCGACCGACTTCTCGGCGCGCATCGCCCGCAACACCCAGCTGTTCCTGCAACAAGAGAGCGGCACCACCCGCATCATCGATCCCTGGGGCGGCTCGTACTATGTCGAGCGGCTGACGCGCGACCTCGCGGCCAAGGCGTGGGGCCACATCCAGGAGGTCGAGGAGCTCGGCGGCATGGCAAAAGCCATCGAAGCCGGCGTGCCAAAACTGCGCATCGAGGAGGCCTCGGCCAAGACGCAAGCCCGCATCGATGCCGGCAAGCAGGCGGTGATCGGCGTCAACAAGTACAGGCCGACCGACGAGGACAAAATCGAGATCCTGAAGGTCGACAACACCAATGTCCGCCGGCTTCAGATCGACAAGCTCCAGCGGCTGAAAGCCGAACGCAACCAGAAGGACGTCGATGCCGCGCTCGCCGCGCTGACGCGCTCGGCCGGTGAAGGCAATGGCAATCTGCTCGCGCTCGCGATCAACGCGGCACGCGCCAAGGCGACCGTCGGCGAAATTTCGGACGCGATGGAAAAGGTGTTCGGCCGCCACCGCGCCGAGATCAAGTCCATCACCGGCGTCTACAAACGGGAGGCGTCCAGCATGGGCAACCGGGTCGAGAAGGTTCAGGCGCTGATCGACGC
The DNA here is from genome assembly GCF_045571455.1 of Bradyrhizobium sp. STM 3561. Classification (NCBI taxonomy): domain Bacteria; kingdom Pseudomonadati; phylum Pseudomonadota; class Alphaproteobacteria; order Hyphomicrobiales; family Nitrobacteraceae; genus Bradyrhizobium; species Bradyrhizobium sp. STM 3561. Next base: position 1,706,399 of record NZ_CP120695.1, on the reverse strand, counting down.
GTTCGAGGAGGCGGAAGGCCGCCGCCCGCGCATCCTGGTCGCCAAGATCGGCCAGGACGGCCACGATCGGGGCCAGAAGGTGATCGCGTCGGCATTTGCCGATATCGGCTTCGACGTCGACATCGGGCCGTTGTTTGCCACCGCTGACGAAGCCGCACGGCAGGCCGTCGAGAACGACGTCCACATCCTCGGAGTCTCCTCGCTCGCCGCCGCCCACCTTACCGCGGTGCCGGAATTGAAGGCCGCGCTGAAGAAGCAGGGCCGCGACGACATCATGATCATCGTCGGCGGGGTAGTGCCGCCGCAGGATTACGATGCGCTCTACGCGGCCGGCGCCGAGGCCATCTTCCCACCCGGCACGGTGATCGCGGATGCGGCCGAGGAGCTGATCCGCAAGCTGAATGCCCGGCTCGGCCATAGCGAGGCAGCGGAGTAGATGATGGACTGGCCGTGTAGCCGGCCAGATTGTGTCCATGACACGCGACGAAATCATCGCGGCGATACGCAAGAACGCCGACGCCATCAAAGGCAAGGGCGTCTCGAAGCTTGCCATTCTCGGCTCGCGGGCAGGCGAAGACTACCGCGCCGCCAGCGATATCGACATTCTGGTCGAGGTCGAACCTGAGACCACTTTCTCGCTACTAAACCTGATCGATGTCGAACACATCATCGAGGACGCGACCGGTTTGCGTGCGCAGGCAACCGTTCGCCGCTCGATGTCGCCCCGCTTTGCGCCACACAGCGCAGACGACATTCTGGAAATATTCTGACGCTCACGCGAGGAGCACAATCCTTGAAGTTCATGACCGGTTTGAGCGTCGCCCTGGCGCTTGGCGCAACGTGCGTGTTTTCCGCCCTCGCCGCCGATCCCAAGCCCGATGCCGTCCTCAAGACCAAGAACATCGCGGCGCGCGTCCTGCTCGACGACACGATCAGGGCCGATCCTGCCCTCGCGGCCGATTGCCTCGCTGAGGGGAGAAACTGGCTCGACAAGAGCGCGGCGGAAGCGGCGGCCACGCGCAAGACCGACCCGGAGCTCTTCAGGGATCGCGCCTGGGAATTCGAGCGCAACTACACCGTCGATTCGGTGGTCGGCGGCCGCTATGTCAGCATCGTCAGGTCCGAGTATACGGACACTCTCGGCGCGCATCCCAATTCCGACACCAACACGATCTTGTGGGACAGAACCGAGAACAAGCGCATCTCGATCCGCCCATTCTTCAACGAAACCGCCGACAACGGCCCGACCATGAAGGCGATGATGAAGGCCGTGATCGCCTCGCTCAGGATCGAGAAGAAGAAGCGTGATGTGCCCGACGTGGACGGCGACGATTGGGTCAAGAATATCAAGCCAAGCCTCTTGAAGATCGGCGCAGTGACCCTCGCGCCGTCAACCGAGATCGGAAAGAGCGCCGGCCTCAAGTTCTACTATCCACCCTATGCCGTCGGCCCCTATGTCGAGGGCGCATACGGCGCTTTCGTTCCGTGGGAAGCCTTGAAGCCCCATCTCTCGCCGGAAGGTCTGCGAATTTTCGGCGGCCAGCGGCCGAAGACCGACGGGGACGAAGGGCAGTAATCAGCCTTGAGCCGGCGCGCGTTGCTCACAACGCGTTGGTAGCGCTACCTTGCGGCCCCGCCGCAAAGCCGACTAGAATGCCGCTGTTGAGAAGAGCGCCCGACGTCACGGGCGCCGCTGGGAGGCATTCATGTCCAAGATTTCGCGCCGCGCGTTTGCGGCCTCGACCGCTGCAGTTGCAGCATCCGCCGCATTCGGCTTCAGGCCGGCCCTTGCACAAGCCTATCCGGCGCGTCCGGTCACCGTGATCGTGCCCTGGGGCGCGGGCGGCGGCACCGATGCCACCGCGCGCATCGTCGCGGCGCTACTGGAGAAGGACCTCGGCCAGCCCTTCAACGTGGTCAACCGCACCGGCGGCTCCGGCGTCGTCGGCCATAGCGCGATCGCGACCGCGCAGCCCGACGGCTACACCATCGGCATGCTCACGGTCGAAATCTCGATGATGCACTGGCAGGGCCTGACCGACCTGACGCCAAGGAGCTACACCCCCCTGGCGCTGATGAACGAGGATCCCCCCGGCATCCAGGTCTCCTCCTCCTCGCCCTACAAGACGGTCAAGGAGCTCGCCGATGCGATCAAGGCGGCGCCTCCCGGCAAGTTCAAGGCTTCCGGCACTGGCCAGGGCGGCATTTGGCATCTCGCATTGGTCGGCTGGATGCAGGCCATGGGGCTGCCCGCCAACCAGGTCGCCTGGGTGCCGTCGAACGGCGCGGCGCCCGCGATGCAGGATCTCGCCGCCGGCGGCCTCGACCTCACCACCTGCTCGGTGCCCGAAGCGCGCGCCATCATCGAGGCGGGCAAGGCCAAGAGCCTCGCCATCATGGCGCCTGCGCGCAACCCGATCTTCAAGGATGTGCCGACGCTGAAGGAGGCGATGGGCATCGACTACGCGACCGGCGCCTGGCGCGGCATCGGCGCGCCCAAGAACCTGCCGCCGGAGATCGCAACCAAGCTCACCGCGGCACTGAGGAAGGTCTACGACTCCGCCGAGTTCAAGGACTTCATGAGCAATCGCGGCTTCGGTACCGTTTGGGGCGATGCCGCTCACTTCGCCGGCTTCATGGACAAGGGCGACGCCCAGATGGGCGAAGCGATGAAGGCGGCCGGATTGAGCAAGGCGTGATCCGCACCTGCGACGCTCTGATCGCCTCTCCCCGCAAGCGGGGAGAGGGACCGCACCTCCCATAGGACCCCTCCCATGCGTCTTCCCGACTCCGTCACGGGATCGTTTCTCGTCGTGCTCGGCGCTGCAGCTGCCTACGGTGGCTGGATCCTGCCGCCGGTGCCGGGCCAGCCGGTCGGCCCCAACGTGTTTCCGCTGCTGATTGGCATGGGCCTCGCACTCTGCGGGCTCGCGATCGTGTTCGGCGTCGGTCATTCCTTCGAGGAGGAGGAAGAGCTCGTCCCGCTCGAGGACGGCCAGGCAGCCGCCCCGCCGCCGCAAGGAAAACTCCCAGGCAAGCTCTACGGCCTGCGCGCCTTGCTGCCGCCGGCACTGCTGCTGTTCTACGTCTTGGCCGCCGACCGGCTCGGCTTCATCATCACCGCGGCGATCATGGTCTACGTCACCTCGACCGCGCTCGGGGCGAAATGGAAGCTGGCGCTGCCGCTCGCGGCGCTCTCGCCCTTCGCCATCCACCTCATCTTCGGCAAGCTCTTGCGCGTGCCGCTGCCCGCCGGCCTGTTGCCGACGCCCTGGTAATCCCATGCTGAAAACCCTGCTTGACGCCTTCGCGCTGATATCCACCTGGGAGGTCATCATCGCGATGTTCGCAGCCTCCGTGTACGGCCTCGTGATCGGCTCGCTGCCGGGCCTGTCGGCGACGATGGCGACCGCCCTGCTCGTCCCCGTGACCTTCTATCTCTCGCCGATCGCGGCGATCGCGACCATCGTGGCGGCGTCCTCGATGGCGATCTTCTCCGGCGATATTCCCGGCGCGCTGCTGCGCATTCCCGGCACGCCCGCGTCCGCCGCCTACGCGGACGAAGCCTACGCCATGACGCGCAAGGGCCAGGCCGAGCTTGCGCTCGGTGCCGGCGTTTGGTTCTCCGCGGTAGGCGGCATCGCCGGCGTGCTGTCGCTGATGATCCTGGCACCGCCGCTCGCCGAGATCGCACTGTCGTTCTCGACCTTCGAATATTTCTGGCTGGCGCTGCTCGGTCTGATGTGCGCCACTCTGGTGGCGCGTTCCTCGCCGGTGAAGGCGATCGCGGGCATGTTCATCGGCCTGCTCGTCTCCTGCATCGGCATCGAGAACCCCGGCGGCGTGCCGCGCTTCACCTTCGGCATCACCGACCTGTTCGGCGGCATCGAGCCGATCCCGGCCCTCGTCGGCGTGTTCGCGGTGGCGCAGGTGATGCGGGCGATGCTGACGCCGGAACCGCCGCCGCTGCCGCGGCGCAAGTTCGGAAGCATCATGGCCGGCCAGTGGAAGCTGACGAAGTTGTATCACTGGCAGATGACGCGCGGGAACATCGTCGGCATCATCATCGGCGTGCTTCCCGGCGCCGGCGCCGACATGGCCGCCTGGGTGTCCTACGCGATGTCCAAGCGCTTCTCCAAGGAGCCGGAAAAGTTCGGCACCGGACATGTCGAGGGCCTGGTCGAAGCCGGCGCCAGCAACAATGCCAGCATCGCCTCGGGCTGGGTGCCGTCGCTGCTGTTCGGCATCCCCGGCGACACCATCGCCGCGATCGCGATCGGCGTGCTCTACATGAAGGGGCTCAATCCCGGCCCGACGCTGTTCACCGAGAAGGCGTCGAGCATGTATGCGATCTATCTGATGTTCATCATCGCGAACATCCTGATGATCCCGCTCGGCATCGCCATGATCCGGGTCGCTGCTTATATCCTGCTGGCACCACGTTCGACCGTGATGCCCATCATCATGCTGTGCTGCGCGGTCGGCTCGTTCGCGATCGGCAACAACATGTTCGGCGTCGTCACCGTCGCCGCGTTCGGCGTGATCGGCTATGTGATGGAGGCGAACGGCTATCCCGTCGCCGCGATGGTGCTCGGCATCGTCATGGGCACCATGGTGGAACAGGCCTTCGTCACCTCGCTGATCAAGTCCGACGGCAGCATCCTGCCGTTCTTCGAGCGGCCGGTGGCGGCCATCCTCGCCGCGATGGCGATTGGCGCCCTGCTCTGGCCGGTGATGGTGTGGGTATGGCGCAAGGTGAAGCAGCCGCAGACGGTCGTGGCGACATCCCGGTGATATCGGGCGGGCGGCCCTCGCCTGTCTCTCCCCGGCGTTGTAAAGCAGGGCATGACTGAGAAGAAGGCCTCGCCGGATATCAAATCCCTTGCCCGCGACTTGCGCACCGGCAGTCGCGCGGCCCTCGCCCGAGCCATCACGCTGGTCGAGAGCCGGCGCGCCGACCATCAGACGCTGGCGCGGGAGCTGGTGCAGATGCTGCTGCCGGACACCGGCAAGGCGTTTCGCGTCGGCATCACCGGTTCGCCCGGCGTCGGCAAATCCACCACGATCGATGCGCTCGGAACCTATCTGATCGAGCAGGGCCACAAGGTCGCGGTGCTCGCGGTCGATCCGTCCTCGGCGCGCAGCGGCGGCTCGATCCTCGGCGACAAGACGCGGATGGCGCGGCTCGCGGCATCGGACGATGCCTTCATCCGGCCCTCGCCCTCCTCGGGCACGCTCGGCGGCGTCGCCGCGAAGACGCGCGAGGCGATGCTGCTGTGCGAGGCCGCCGGATTCGGCGTCGTGCTGGTCGAGACAGTCGGCATCGGCCAGTCCGAGACCGCCGTGTGCGACATGACCGATTTCTTCCTTGCCTTGATGCTGCCGGGCGGCGGCGACGAACTACAAGGCATCAAGAAGGGCCTGGTCGAGCTCGCCGACATGATCGCGATCAACAAGGCCGACGGCGACAATCTCAAGCGCGCCAAGATCACCGCTGCCGACTATCGCGGCGCGCTGCATATCTTGGCACCGCGATCCGAGCATTGGCATCCGCCGGTCGAGACCTATTCGGCGCTCACAGGCGATGGCATCGCAAAGATCTGGCAGAAGGTTTTGGACCACCGCAAGGCGATGAACGCCTCCGGCGATTTCGCCGCGCGACGGCGCGAGCAGCAGGTGAAATGGATGTGGTCGATGCTGGAGCAGCGCATGCTGGCGCGGCTGCGCAGCGAGGCATCGGTGCGCACGAAAGTCCGGAAGATCGAGGCCGAAGTCGCCGACGGCCATCTCACGCCGGCGCTTGCCGCCGAGCAGATCCTGGAGTTGCTGCAATGAGCGACAAGCTCCGCATCCTCCTCACTGGGTTTGGTCCGTTTCCCGGCGCGCCCTATAACCCGACCCAGCCGCTGGTGGCGCGGCTGACGCAACTGCGCCGCCCGGCTCTCGACGATGTCACAATCGCGAGCCACATTTTCCCGGTGACCTATGCCGCGGTCGACCGGCAACTACCCGAGGTGCTCGCGGCGCGAAAGCCCGACGCGCTGCTGATGTTCGGCCTCGCGGCCCGCACGCCTTACCTGCGCATCGAGACCCGCGCGCGCAACGCCGTCACCATGCTCTGGCCCGATGCCGCCAACACCCGCTCCAGCAAGCGCGGCATCGCCGGCCATGCGGACGCGATGATGTTCGGCCCGCACACCGCAAGGCTGCTGCGCGCGGCGCGCCGCACCGGCATCGACGCGCGCGCCTCGCGCGATGCTGGCGCCTATCTCTGCAACTACCTGAGCTGGCGCGCGATCGAGAACGTCAGGGCGGGTGGGCCACGGCTCGCGGCGTTCATCCATATCCCCCTGCTTGCGCGCAGCGGCGCAACCCGGCGCAAGGGCGCGCCGCGGATCACGCTGGAGGAGCTGGTGGATGCGGGGGAAGCCATGCTGATGGAGATGGTGCGGCTGGCAAGGAAAACACGCAGCCCGATTGCGTAAACATTTAACCCTACCGCGAACAATCCTCACGGCCCCGGCCACGCTGCGCTACCCAATCCCGCGCGGACACCTCCCGCGTCCGCCGGAGGACGCGTCATGCTCAATCGCCGTCACCTCATCGGAGCCTCAACCGCGGGCATTGCCGGTGCGCTGGCCACGCCTGTTGACGCCGCGCACGCGGCGCCGCTGACGTCGCTGCTCGGCCGCGATGCCACGCAATATGGTGTGCGACCCGGCAGCAGCGAGGATCAGACGCGCGCGCTGCAGCGCGCCATCGACGAGGCCGCGCGGGCGCAAACGCCGCTTGCCTTGCCGCCCGGCACCTACCGGACCGGTCTGTTGCGGCTCCCGAACGGCGCGCAACTGATCGGCGTGCGCGGCGCGACCAAGCTCGTGTTCACCGGCGGCGCCTCGGCGATCCAGAGCGACGGCGCCGATGCGATCGGCCTCACCGGCCTCACCTTCGACGGCGGCAATATCCCACTGCCGACGCGTCGCGGATTGGTTCACGTCCTCGGCGGCCGCGATGTCCGCATCACCGATTGCGAGATCACGAACTCCGGCGGCAGCGGCATCTGGCTCGAGCAGGTCGCGGGCGATATCTCCGGCAACATCTTCACTGACATCGCGGTGACGGCGGTGGTCTCGTTCGATGCCCGGGGCCTCAGCGTCTGCCGCAACACTATTCGCGGCACCAACGACAACGGCATCGAGATCCTGCGCACCGCGATCGGCGATGACGGCACGTTAGTCGCCGACAACCGCATCGAGGACATCAAGGCTGGGCCCGGCGGCTCGGGCCAGTACGGCAATGCCATCAACGCTTTCCGCGCCGGTAACGTGATCGTGCGCGGCAACCGCATCAGGAACTGCGATTACTCGGCGGTGCGCGGCAACTCGGCCTCGAACATCCACATCAGCGGCAACAGCGTCAGCGACGTGCGCGAGGTCGCGCTCTATTCCGAATTCGCGTTCGAGGCCGCGGTGATCGCCAACAACATTGTCGACGGCGCCGCCGTCGGCGTCTCCGTCTGCAATTTCAACGAAGGCGGCCGCATCGCGGTGGTCCAAGGCAACATCATCCGCAATCTGATCCCGAAGCGGCCGCTCGGCACCGCGCCGGACGACGATGCCGGCGTCGGCATCTACATCGAGGCTGATACCTCGGTCACCGGCAACGTGATCGAGAACGCGCCGTCCTACGGCATCGTCGCCGGCTGGGGCAAATATCTGCGCGATGTAGCAATCACGGGGAACGTGATCCGCAAGGCGCTGGCCGGCGTCGGCGTCTCCGTAATGCCGGGCGCCGGCACCGCGCTCGTCAACAACAACATGATCTCGGAAACGCCACGCGGCGCCGTGGTCGGGCTCGACCACGCGCGTGCGGTGACCTCCGATCTGTCGGCCGAAGGAGCGCAGCGTTTCGCGCAGGTGGTGGTCGGCGGCAATGCGGTGCGGCGGTAGGCGCGCGGCCGGAAAGACGGGCCGTGCATCCTTCGAGGCTCTCAAAACGGCGCGTTGCGCCGCTGTGCTCGCACCTCAAGGATGACGGAGCGAGAAATGGCGTTGCTCCCCTCTGCCCACGCTCCGGAGCGTCAGAACGCGTTCCGCAGCAGCGGGTACTTCGCTTCCAGGCCATCGAGGCTGAAGGTGAATTCGACGACGCGCTCGGGGGCTGCGACGATCTCAGTGGCGGGCGGGGAGAACTGCGGCAGGAGCGCCGCCAGCGCCGCGCTCGGCGCCGTGGCAGCAGGCAAGGTGAGCGGTGCCGTTGCTGCGGGCGCGGCACGCGGTGCGATCGGAGCAAGCGGCGCGATCGGGGCTTCGGTGATCTCCGCGAGCACATCCGGTTTCGGATCGAGCCTCACCGGCATGGCGGTCTCGGGAGCGATGTGAACGGCCTTTGGCTGCAAGGTCTGCGGCTGCTGCTCGCGCGGAAACACGCGCGGCATCGTCGCCGGCGACCAACCGAATGCGGGCGTCACGCTCGCAGCCGCCTCGGCGACATCCCCGCCGGTTGCAAGCGCGCGCCATGTCTGGACGGCACGCTTGGCTTCCTGGATGTTTTCGAGGAACGCGATCTCGGAGTGATAGCGGCGCCAGCGGCCGGTCTCGAACATTTCAGAGAGATGTTGCAGGCGCTGCTCGGCGAGAGCGCACCAGCGCGCCGCGACTTGGCGGCTGCTAGCCGCGTCGCGAACAAACCCTTGGCGATGTGTCATGAACCAGCCCGTCAGGAGAAAATACGGACGCGGAGACGCAAACGCACACGAATCAATTTAGACGCGACATGAATATTTTGTGGAAAAGTTTTGACTTGTCCAGCAACGACACGACATTCGTCATCAATCACCGTAGTCGAGCGGAGATTTGCTGTGTTTTCGAGTCAAGCTTCGCACAAGCATAATGGACTTGCGGCGCGTTGCGCGAGTGACGGCGACCCAACGCGCTGGCGATCTTCAACCGCAAGCTGAACGAATGCGAAGCTTCAAAAAATCGGACGCCCGAAAAGAAAAGACCCGTCCGGGGGGACAACCGGACGGGTCGAGCCATATGGGCGCTTGGGGTGGATGGGCGCTCGCGCCTGATATGACTGATGGGGAGGGATGACCGCTCCCACATCAGTTGGTCGTGGCAGCCGGCTGAACGTTCAATGCAGGGTCTGCTTTTTTGACCTTCGGCCTCTGCCGCATCATTGACGCAGCCGCTACCGCGTCGCCGGCCTATCTGCCTGAGAAACCGCGGATTTATCGTCCGCGCCGGACAGCGAGGGTTGCTCGATCGCGCGGCTGCCGGGCTCGTCGCGACGCTTCCCCACGTCTTCACGTTTTGTTGTATCTGAGGCAGCCGCGACCGGCGTCGCGCTGTCGGCGGGAACAGCCGTGACCGCCGCAAATGCGTCGGCCTGACCGTCGCCGAAAAGGTCGTCACGTCCGGGTGAGCCGAGATCGCGCGCAGTCTTTGCCAGCGTCATGCGCAGCGCTTCCGGCTTCAGAGCGTAGTTGCGCGCGAGCAGCAGCGCCGCGACGCCGGAGACATAAGCGGCCGAGAACGAGGTCCCCGACGTCATCTGGTATTTGCCGTCGGGCGCCGGCAGGAAGATATCGACGCCTGGGGCTGCGAGCGCAATGTAGTTGCCGCGGTTGGAGGCGGAGAAGAGCCTGTCCTGCTGATCCGTCGCACTGACCGCGATCACGTTGGGATTGGCTGCCGGATAGAGCGGCGGTGATTTCGCGCCGGCATTGCCGGCGGCGGCAATCAACACGAGGCCGCGCGCGGCGGTCGCCGCGATGGCGCGCTCGATCACCGCGTCCTTCGGACCGGCAAAGCTCATATTGACGATCTGTGCGCCGTGCTCGGCGGCGTAATTCAGCGAGCGCAGGATGATGTAGGACGAGCTCTCGGCGCCGCCGTTGGCGCCCCCGAAGGCGCGGATGGCGATGATGCGGGCCTCGGGCGCGCTGCCCATCAGCCGGGCATGCGCGACGATGGCACCGGCGATGCCGGTGCCATGGACGTGCGGCCCTTCGGCACTGCCGAGTGCATCGAAATTGTCGGCGACGGAATTGGCGAGTTCGGGATGCTTGGCGTCGATGCCGGAATCGATCACGGCGATCGTGACGTTGGCTCCGCGTGCCAGCGTATGCGCCTGCGGCAGGCGGAGCTTTGTCAGCGCATATTGCGCAGGATCGCCCTCGGTCGTTTCCGCCGATTTCTGGTCCTGAAGCAAATAACGGAAGTTCGGCTGGAGCGAGCGCACGCTGCCGTCGGCCGCGAATTCGCGGCGCACCGTCTCGTACGGCCGGCCGTCGGTGATGCGGAACAGACCGAACGTGGCTCCGATCAGTGGGAAGGTCTCAGAAGCGACGCGGGTCAGGCCATGGCGACGCGCCAGCTCGTCGGCCTCGGCCGATGACAGCGCGCCGTCGATCTCGGCGACGAATTCGCCTGCGACGCTGCGCAGGTTGGCCGCGGCCGGCGTGCTGTTGCCACGCCCCTTGCCGGTGCTCTTCTTGCCTGATTTTCCGGTGCCCTCGCCGCCAGCGTTCGACTGCGCCAGGCATTCGCCATCGCCGTCACGATAGGGTGCGGTGCAGGCCGGATAGAGGTTGGGCGAGTAGCGCACATAGGGCAGCACCGGCGTAAGCCGCGTGCGCGACGACGTGGTGTGAGGAATGGTCGCTATCGCCCGCGGGCCGCGGTCGACGCTGACCGCGCGCGCGGCGACGCTGGGGCTGACCCGCGGGGCGATGCTCGGAGTGATGGTCGGCGCGCGCGAGGGAACGCTGATCGTAGGCGTGCGCATGATCGCCTGCGCCTGCGCAACCTCGACACCAAGACAGGTGGCGATCAGAAGCGCGGCCCCGATCGATGAAGCGCAGGCCCCGGCACGCACCCTGCTCTCGGATTTGCGCGTCATCGGCTCGACGGCGCGCCTAGGGCGCCGCGACGGCGAGGTTGACGAACTTCTCGCGCTGCATCCTGCCGAGCAACGAGGCGAGCTCGTCCTGGCTCATCGCCCTGTCGAATTGCAGGCGGAACATGCCACCTTTGGCGTCGCCGATGATCGAAGCCTGGTAGCTGTCGAGCAGCGCGGTGATGTCGGCGACGCGCGCCTCTGGCGTGAAGCGCACCAGCGCACGCGCCGGCGCGGCCGTGCTACCGAGCTCGCGTGTGATCGGCGCGCTGGTCGAGAGCGAAGCCGTCTGGAAGGTCGCCGGCTGGTTCTTCATCAGCACGGCCCCGATGATTCCGGCCTGCAGCACGAGCGCGACGGCGCCGAGGCTTGCCGACCACGCCAGCGTGCGCGGCGACAGGCTCGCGAAGAAGGCCGAGATGCGCGCCGACAGCGGCAGCGAGCCGGTCGTCCGCGCCGGCTCGGCGTCGATCGCTGCGAACAGCTTCTGCATGGCGCGCGCCGACGGCGCCCCTAGGCTCTCGTTCAGATGGATCGTCTCTTCGTACTCGCCGCGGATCGCGGCATATTGCTTGGCAAGCTCGGGATCGCGCGCCAGCGCTTCCTCGACACGGCGCGCATCGCGCGCGTTCAGCGTGCCGGCAGCGTGCCAGGGCAGCAGCAGTTCAATTTCACTGGGCTCTTGCTCCAGCATCTTCTTGCTCAAAGCCATCATGGCCAGCCTCGCTCAACGCCGGCTGCCTTCAGCAGTTCGGCCAGTTTCTTGCGCGCATAGAACAAGCGCGTCTTCACAGTGTTCTCCGGTATCCCGACGATTTCGGCCACCTCTTCCACGGATTTCTCGTGGTAGTAGACGAGATCGACGATCTCCCGATGTTCCGGCGAGAGACCCGTCAGACACTCCCGCAACGCCTCACTGGTATCCTTCTTCTGCACCACCGTTTCCGGATCGTCGGACGAATCCTCGATCGCGTTGGCAGCTTCTTCGTCCAGCTCGAAATCCTTCCTGCGCCGCAGCGCAGACAGGGCCTTGAATCGGGTGATTGCCAGCAGCCAGGTGGAAACGGCGGATCGGCCCTCGAACTTGCCGGCTTGACGCCAGACGTCGAGAAACACCTCGCTGATGAGGTCTTCCGCAGCCTGCTCGTCCCGCACGAGCCTCAGTCCGAACCTGTAAACCCTGACATGGTGCCGCCCGTACAGCACCTGCATGGCGAGCCGGTCACCTTGAGCGATCCTGGCGATCAGGATCTCGTCCGAAGCCGCCTGTGTCACGCTCAATGGCCGTCTCGCAAAGTTGGTCGGGTCGATGCGGTGGACGGTTCGACGGGAGGGGCAAAATTGTTGAGGCTACCGCAGTCATACGAGGGCTGATGTGAGCTACCCCACATCCGCGCATTTTTCTTACCCCACCCGCCGAAGTCAGCGGCATCGATCCAGCTAGGTATCATAATACTAAGACGCTTCCCTGCGGAATGCCGCCCGGCACAGGCGGGGCCGGCTAATTCCGGTTCCATAGCAGCCCTGCACCAGGTTTGTCGCGCCAAGCCCTGCTTTGGCTCGACCGCATCGCGAAAGATGCATGATCCCCGGTAAAAATTCTCGCGGTGCCCGGTTCGGATTCGGCTGCAGAAGGATACCAAACCTAAAGGCTTGCCACGTAGATTTTGCGCTGACATCCATCATTGGCGAGACCATGAGCACGGCCGCGACGTCCTTTCCCGAGAGGAATGCCGCAGAGGTCGCGGATCTTGTCCTCGCACCTGGGACGACGGCCCCCGAAGTCCAGGCGCGCCGGGCCCGGCAGCGCCGCCAGATGTATATCGGCCAGGTCCACGGCCATCCCATTGGCGATGAGGTGCTTCGCACCTTCGCGATCAGCATTTTCGCCAACATCCGGCCGACCGACAGTTTCGGCCGCTATGGCGGCGAGGAATTCCTGCTGCTGCCGCCGGGCACCTCGGGCGACGCCTCACGCCACATGCTCGAGCGCTTGCGCCAAATCGTTGCCGATCTCGACTGGAGCGCGTTTTCCCCGGGCATGCACGTGACCATTTCCGCGGGCGTCGTGACGCTGCACGACAACGATACTGCCGATACGTTTCTAGCGCGCGCCGACCGCGCGCTTATTCCGCCAAGGCGCAAGGGCGCAATCGCGTTGCAACGGGCTGACCAATTCATTTCCTCCGGCGCGTGAGAAGACGCCGCCGGATCGAACGCTCCAGGACAGGGCAATGAGATCGAAATCGGCAACACCATCCGAGAACCTGATCGAGGAACTGCAGGCGGCCCTCTCGCACGGCACAGTTGCGCGCCGGGTCGAGACGCTGCGCCGTGTCACCGATCTCTTCGTGGGCAATGCAGTCGATTATTCCGACGACCACATCCGGGTGTTCGACGACGTGTTCCAGTGCCTGATCGAGCAGATCGAGATTTCGGCCAGGGCACTGCTCGCCGAGCGCCTCGCACCGATCGCGTCCGCGCCACCGCAGATCATCCGCACGCTCGCGCTCGACGAGATCATCGAGGTCTCCGGCCCGGTGCTGTCGAAGTCGGAACGGTTGGACGAGGCGACCCTGATCGAGATCGCGCGCACCAGGAGCCAAGCGCATCTCAAGGCGATCTCGCTGCGGCGGATGCTGTCGGAAGCGCTGACCGACGTGCTGGTGACGCGTGGCAACGAGGACGTGGTGCAGTCAACCGTCAGCAATCCGGGCGCGCGGTTCTCCGAGGGAAGTCTCGACGACCTCGTCACGCGCGCCGAACGCGACGACGACCTCGCCAGCTGCATCGGCTTGCGGCCCGACCTGCCGCGTCATCACTATCTGAGGCTGGTCGCCAAGGCGTCATCGAGCGTGCGCAGGAAGCTCGCGGCCGCGCATCCCGAGCTCGCAGACGAAGTGTCGAGCGCAGTCCAGCAAGCGGCCCAACGGGTCCGCGCCGCCACCATGACCAGGCAGACCGAGATGGCGCGCGCACTGGTGAAGTCGCTGCACGAGGACGGCCGCCTCAACGAATTCCAGGTCACGACCTTCGCCGAACAGGGCAAGTTCGACGAGACCAATGCCGGGCTCGCCGCGCTCGCCGGCGTCGCGGTCGAGACCGCCGAGACTGTGATGATCGAAAGCCGCACCGAGGGCGTGATGATCCTCGCCAAGGTCGCGGGCATGCAATGGTCGAGCGTGCGCGCCATCATCGCCATGCGCGAGAAGCTCTCCGGCGGGCCGCAGACCGACATGCTGGCACTACGCGACACCTACGAGGCCTTGCGCTCATCGACGGCGCAGCAGGTGCTGCGCTTCCACCGCATGCAAAGCGCGACGCCGGTGGCCTGAACTAAAGCGCGACGAGATCAGGATGAATCGTCATCGCGTTTTAGGTTCTTGTTTAAGCATGATCTTTTCGGAAAACCGCTGCACATCTTTCCGGATCATGCCCTAGTATCTCAACACCCTCGCACCAACCGCCGCACCGATCACGGTCATGACCACCGTCGCGAGCGTGTACCAGGTCGCGACGAACAGGGGCGAGTCGTCGGTGCAGTGCGAGGCATAGAGGGTCGCGGCGAGCCCGGCCGAGACCAGACCGGCGAATGCACCGGCCAGTGCAGGCCGCGACGGCGCGCCGTGGCGCAGGCCGAACAGCGCCCCCGCAAGCAGCGGCAATGACATCGCAGGGATCGCGACCAGGCACACCCGGGAGTTCTTGCCCATCAGGCGCATCGTCATCGGCATAGCTGGTGCCATCATCGCCTCGCTGCCGATCGCCACCGCAAGCAGGCCGACAGGGAGCAGCAGCAGCCAGCCCCAGCCGCGCAGCAGGGCTTCTGGCCGCGACAAATGCAGGCTAACGATGATGGCGGGGATTGCGAGCGACAGCGTCACCGCGAACTTCATATCGAAGAACGGATTGCGCATGGCGCTCATCACGTCGGCGCGCACACCGAGGAATGTCGCAAAAATCAGGATCGACAAGGGCGCGGCGACCAGCAGCGCCAAGGTCAGCATGGCGCCGACGCGCGGCGCGCGGTGCGCGTTGTCGGCTGCGAGCGAGCGAATGAGTTGATCGGTGTCCATGACTAATGGTCCCGCAATTTGGCCGTCAGCGCGGCGAGTCCGCGATGCAGCGCGACCCGCACCGCACCTTCGCTCATCGAGAACTTCGCTGCAGTGTCCTTGATCGAGGCGGCCTCGACCGCGATCGACTGCAACACGTCACGCTGGCGCTGCGGCAAGGTGCTCAGCTGCGCGGCAACTTCGCCCGCCGAAGCCGTCTCCTGCGGCGCCTCGCCCGGCAGCGTCTCGGCGAAATCGTCGATGTTGACGAAGACGCGCTTGCCGCGCCGGCGGAGCGCGTCGATCAGTTTGTTGCGGCCGATCGCAAACAGCCAGGGCGCGAAGGGGGCTTCGCTGTCCCAGGTGTGCCGCTTCAGATGCACCGCCAACAGAATCTCCTGCACGATATCCTCGGCCTGGTCGGGAGGCTGCCCGGCACGCGCCAGGCCGCGCCTTGCGGCGGCGCGCAGCACCGGCGTGACCGCCTTCAACAGGCGATGATACGCCGCATCATCGCCTGCCATGGCCGACCGCATCAGGCCGGTCCATTCGTCCTCACGTCCGCGCACCCGCGCCCCTCACCATGCAATTCGGCCGCTCTTTCAATTTGTTACGGGGACGCCGGGCTTATCACGAATTCGTGATCGAGACCCGGACCTCGCGACCGATGCGACAGCAAACATCGGCGACGGCTCATAACACCGATTGACGCGTCCCGCATCGGGCCGCCGGTGGCGAGGGGACGCTTTGCCCCGTTTTTGCCGGGTGCAACTCGAAGATTCCCATTTTTTGCCCCGCTGTCGTCACGCCCCGGGGTCTCTGTTCGCAGCCGGGACGGGCGGAATTGGGGAGATCGTCAACATGATGAAGACCAGCGCGCGCGCGGCCCTGATTGTCTTGGCCGGGCTTTTCTTGCTGTTCGGGGGCGTTGCTCAGGCGGCGCCGGATTCGGCCGCGAGCAGTAAAGCGGACAGCGCGGACAAGCAGGCCGATACGGCCAAGCACCGGCGCCAGGACTCGCGCCGCACCAGCAGCAGCAAGGCGGTGCAAAAATCCGACGACAAGGCCGACAAGAAGGACGCTGCGGCAAAGGCCGACGAGGCCAAGAACGGCACCAAGGCCGATGGTGAGGTGCCGGCGTCCAGCCAGATGCCGCCCAACGTCGCCAACGCCAATGCGCAGCTCGCCGCCGATACGCCGCCTGCCGCTGCCGCCTCCGCGATGACGAACCGCGCCAACGACAATGTCCAGGCAGCAGCCGATAATACCAACGCAGCGCCCCCCGAAAGTCAGGTCGTCGCGCCCGATCAGCTCAACGACATCGATCGCGCCCTGCAACAGGAGAACCCGCCGGCGCAGAAGGCGGTGATTGCCGCAACCGAGGCGCAGCCAAGGCCGGCGCCGGTGATGGCAAGCAGCCAGCAGAGCTCGGCCTGGGACCAGAGCTCCCTGATCGGCAAGATCTTCATCGGCGTCGGCACGCTGCTGACGCTGGCGTCCGCCGCGCGGATGTTCATGGCGTGATTGCTGGCCGATTGGCGGCCTGAGACCTGGCCTGGCGGACCTCGTCCGGAACGCGCGTCTCGTCGCGTTCCGGCGGCCGGTAGCCCCTTGAAGCCCACCGCGCCAGCGGGCACATTGCCCGCTCAGTCAAAAGCGTGGGTGGAGCATGAGCACGTTCGAACACATCATCGTCGAAAACATCGGTGCGGTCGGCATCATCAAGCTGAACCGGCCGAAGATGCTCAACGCGCTCTCTTTCGGCGTCTTCCGCGAGATCGCCGCCGCCGTGGACGATCTCGAGGCCGATGATGCCATCGGCTGCATCGTCGTGACCGGAAACGAGAAGGCCTTTGCCGCCGGCGCCGACATCAAGGAGATGCAGCCCAAGGGCTTCATCGACATGTTCTCCGAGGATTTCGCCGCGATCGGCGGCGACCGCGTCGCGCGTTGCCGCAAGCCGACGATCGCGGCGGTTGCCGGCTATGCGCTGGGCGGCGGCTGCGAGCTCGCCATGATGTGCGATTTCATCATCGCCGCCGACACCGCAAAGTTCGGCCAGCCCGAGATCACGCTCGGCACCATTCCCGGTATCGGCGGTACCCAGCGCCTGACGCGGGCGATCGGCAAGTCCAAGGCAATGGACCTCTGCCTCACCGGCCGGATGATGGATGCGGCGGAAGCCGAGCGCTCGGGTCTCGTCAGCCGCATCGTACCCGCCGACAAGCTGATGGACGAAACGATCGCCGCAGCCGAGAAGATCGCGTCGATGTCGCGCCCTGCGGCCGCGATGGCCAAGGAAGCGGTGAACCGCGCCTTCGAGACCACGCTTGCCGAGGGCATGAGCGTCGAGCGCAATCTGTTCCACTCCACCTTCGCGCTGGAGGACCGTGCCGAGGGCATGGCGGCATTCATCGAGAAGCGCAAACCGGTGAACAAGAACCGGTAGGGCGCACACCGGTCAGGCTGGTGTAAGGCTCTGGCGCCTTCCCGCTGAAATCCTGTGACGGAGCTGCAACAAGCACGGAATACATGGGAGTTTTCCCCGCGGCAGTTTGCCTGCGGGACCTCGGCTGGCTAAACAGTTAAGAGGCCATCGTCGGTGGGGGCGGATAGCCGGGGGTTAAGCGGGATTACATGATTGGGCGTACCGCCAGAGCCGGTCGCGTGGTGACGCGGCATCGATGGGGCGTGGGTCCCGTGTTTGCGACATGGACCACGCTGGCACTCTCCTGCGCCCTGCCCTCCGCCGCCTGGGCCGAAGCTCTGCCCGAGGCGCTGGCCAAGGCCTACCAGACCAATCCGCAGCTCAATGCCGAGCGCGCGCGCCAGCGCGCGACCGACGAGAACGTGCCGCAGGCGCTTGCCGGCTACCGGCCGCAGATCGTGGCGAGCCTCAGCGCCGGCCTGCAATCGGTGCGCAATCTGTTGCCCGACAACACCATCCAGACCGCCAATCTGAAGCCCTGGATCATCGGCGTCACCGTGACGCAGACCCTGTTCAATGGTTTCCGCACCGCCAATGGCGTACGGGCCGCCGAACTCCAGGTGCAGTCGGGCCGGGAGGCGCTGCGCAATGTCGGCCAGGGCGTGCTGCTCGATGCGGTCACCGCCTACACCAACGTGCTCGCCAACCAGTCGCTGGTCGAGGCGCAGCGCTCCAACGTCGCCTTCCTGCGCGAGACACTCGCCGTCACCCAGCGCCGTCTCAATGCCGGCGATGTCACGCCGACCGACACCGCCCAGGCCGAGGCCCGTCTCAACCGCGGCCTCTCCGATCTCAACGCGGCCGAGGTCGCGCTCGCCGTCAGCCAGGCCACCTATACGCAAGTGATCGGCAATGCGCCGTCGCAGCTCAAGCCTGCCGAGGCCATCGACCGCTATCTGCCGAAGAGCCGCGAGGACGCCATGACGATGGCGATCCGCCAGCATCCGGCGGTGATGGCCGCCAGCTTCGACGTCGACGTCGCCTCCACCAACATCCGCATCGCCGAAGGCACGCTGCTGCCGAGCGCGACCATCCAGGGCAGCGCCAGCAAGAGCCGCAACAACGACCCGACCCTCGGCACCTTCGCCGAGGACCAGGCCTCGATCATCGCCAACGTCACCGCGCCGATCTATGACGGCGGCCAGGCCGCGGCGCAGACCCGGCAGGCCAAGGAGATGACGGCGCAGAGCCGGCTGGTGCTCGACCAGGTGCGCAATCAGGCGCGCACGGCGGCGGTCAGCGCCTGGGCCGCCAATGAAGGCGCCAAGATCGCGGTCTCGGCCTCGGAGTCCGAGGTGAAGGCGGCGACCGTCGCGCTGCAGGGCGTGCAGCGCGAGGCCGCCGGCGGGCAGCGCACGACGGTCGACGTCTTGAACTCGCAAGCCGATCTGATCCAGGCCAAGGCCCGCCTGATCGGTGCGCAACGCGACCGGGTGATCGCCTCCTACACGCTGCTCAGCGCCATCGGCCATCTCGATGTCAAGACGCTGAACCTGAATACGCCGGACTATCTGCCCGAGGTGCACTACCACCAGGTCCGCGACGCCTGGCACGGCCTGCGCACGCCGTCGGGGCAGTAGCCTAAATCTCTCTGGTGGATGCCGATGAAAAGCCGCCGCATTCATCTGATGGGAGCCTCGGGCTCGGGCGTGACCACGATCGGTCGCGCGCTCGCCGGCCGGCTGGCGCTGCCGCATCACGACAGCGACGACTATTTCTGGCTGCCGACCGTGCCGCCCTATCAGACGACCCGCCCCGCCGCCGACCGCCTGCGCCTGATGCGCGAGATGTTCTTGCCGCGCCTCGACTGGGTGCTCAGCGGAACCGTCACCGGCTGGGGCAACGAGCTCGTCCCGCTCTTCGATCTCGTCATCTTTGTGACGACGCCACGCGAGCTTCGCTTGCAGCGCCTGCGTGGCCGCGAGGCCGCGCATTTCGGAGCAGGGCGGCTGGCGTCATGAGGAAACGGAATCTTTCGTCGAATGGGCCTCGCGCTACGAAGCCGGCGACCGCGAGGGCCGCAGTCTCGCAAAAGATGAGGCTTGGCTCGCGGGCCTGTCCTGCCCGGTCGTGCGCGTGGACGGCTCGCGTCCGCTTGCTGGTCTCGTCGAGCAGCTATGCAGCGAAGCGGAGCGGCTGCCCGGCTGACGTGATAGTCTCCTCTCACCCGCCTACAAAAAAATAACCGGGAGAGAAACCATGCTCAATCGACGCAGCGTCCTGCTTGCCTCCCTCGCCGCCGGAGTAGCCATGACCAACAGAGCCCACGCCCGCGCGGCGCAGCCTGCGACGCCGATCAATTTCGACGTGCCGGCGCATGCCTGCGACTGCCATACCCACATTCATGGCGATGTCGAAAAGTTTCCGTTCTTCGCCGGGCGCGTCTACACGCCGGAGCCGGCTTCGCCGGAAGAAATGGCGGCGCTGCACAAGGCGCTGCATATCGAGCGCGTGGTGATCGTGACGCCGAGCGTCTACGGCACCGACAATTCGTCCACTCTGTTCGGCATGAAGGCGCGCGGCGCGACCGCGCGCGGCGTCGCCGTGATCGACGACAAGACGCCGGAGAGCGCGCTCGATACGATGCATCAGGACGGCTTCCGCGGCATCCGCCTCAATCTGGCGACCGGCGGCGTCAATGATCCCAATGTCGGCCGACCACGCTTCACCGCCGCCGTCGAGCGCATGAGGACGCGCGGCTGGCACGTGCAGCTCTACACCACGCTGACCATGATCTCGGCGATCAAGGACCTGGTCGAGACGTCGCCGGTGCCCGTCGTGTTCGACCATTTCGGCGGCCTCGACGCTTCGCTCGGGCTGGAGCAGCCGGGCTTCTCCGATCTCGTCGCACTGGTGAAGTCCGGCAAGGCCTACGTGAAGATCTCCGGCGCCTATCGTTCGTCCAAGCTCGCGCCCGACTATCAGGACATGGTGCCCTATGCCCGCGCGCTGATCACGGCGAATGCCGACCGCATCGTCTGGGGCACCGACTGGCCGCATCCGGATTCGAGCCGCGTCGAGGGACGCAAGCCCACCGACATCGCGCCGCTCTATCAGATCGACGACGGCCGCCTGCTCAACCAGCTCCCGGTGTGGGCGCCGGACGCGGAGGTGCGCAAGAAGATCCTGGTCGACAATCCGGCGCGGCTCTACGGGTTCTGACGGTCAGCGCGCGCGGCGGGAGAAAAAGGAGATCAGGACCGGCAAGGTCACCAGGATCACGACCGGCGCCAGCATCATGCCGGTGACGACGACGACCGCGAGCGGCTTCTGCACCTGCGAGCCGATGCCTTCGGACAGTGCCGCCGGCAGCAGGCCGACGCCTGCGACAACGCAGGTCATCAGCACGGGCCGGAGCTGCAGCTCGCCGGTGCGCACGACCGCGCCCATGCGGTCCATTCCCTCCTCGATGAGCTGGTTGAACTGCGAGATGATGATGATGCCGTCCATCACGGCGATGCCGAACAGCGCGATGAAGCCGATTGCCGCGGACACGCTGAACGCCGTGCCGGTGATCAACAGCCCGAGCACGCCGCCGAAGATCGCCATCGGGATCACGCTCATCGCGAGCAGCGTGTCCGCCATCGAACCGAAGTTGAACCAGAGCAGGATGCCGATCAGCGCCAGCGAGATCGGCACCACGATCGACAGTCGCCGGATCGCGTCCTGGAGATTGCCGTACTCGCCGACCCATTCCATGTGCGAGCCAGGCGGTAGTTGCACCTGATCGGCGATCTTCTGCTGCGCCTCGCGGATCGCGCTGCCGAGGTCGCGCTCGCGCACCGAGAACTTGATCGGCAGATAGCGCTCCTGCTGCTCGCGATAGATGTAAGCCGCTCCCGAGACGAGGTTGATAGTGGCGACCTCGCTCAACGGGATCTGCGTGACGGTGCCGTTCGGCCCGGGCGCGCCGACCCGCAAATTCTGGATCGCCTCGGCACTCCGGCGGTATTCCGGCGCGAGGCGAACGATGATCGGAAAATGGCGGTCACTTCCAGGCTCATAAAGGTCGCCGGCGGTGTCGCCGCCGATCGCGACCTTGATGGTGGCATTGATGTCGCCCGGCGCAAGGCCGTAGCGCGCGGCCTTGGCGCGATCGATGTCGATCTGGACGGTCGGCTGCCCGAGCGAGGTGAACACCGCAAGGTCGGTGACGCCCTGCACGGTGGCCAGCACCGACTTGATCTTGTTGGCGGTGTCGGTGAGCGCCTGGAGGTCGCTGCCGAACAGCTTGATCGAGTTCTCGCCCTTCACGCCGGAGACGGCTTCCGAGACGTTGTCCTGGAGGTATTGCGAGAAGTTGAACTCGACACCGGGGAAGCGATCGTCGAGCTGCTTGAGCAGTTGCGCGGTCAATTCTTCCTTGTCGTGCGTGCCGGGCCATTGGCTCGCGGGCTTGAGCGGCGCGAAGAACTCGGCGTTGAAGAAGCCGGCCGCGTCGGTGCCGTCGTCGGGACGACCGTGCTGCGACACAACGGACTCGACCTCGGGCCGCGCGCGGATCACCTTGCGCATCTCGTTGACATAGGAATTGCCTTCCTGCAGCGAGATGGTCGGCGGCAGCGTGGCGCGGATCCAGAGATTGCCCTCTTCCAGCTTCGGCAGGAATTCGAGACCGAGCAGCCGGCCGAGTGCCACCGTCATCACCACGAGGCCGACGGCGCCGCCGAGGACGATGTTGCGGTTGGCGACGGCCCAGTTCAGCACCGGCATGTAGAGCCGGTGCAGGATCAGCATGACCTTCGTCTCGGTTTCCTGGACGTGGGCGGGCAGGATGATCGCGGACAGCGCCGGCGTGACAGTGAACGTCGCAAGGAGCCCGCCGGCGAGCGCATAGGCATAGGTGCGGGCCATCGGCCCGAAGATGTTACCCTCGACGCCGGAGAGCGTGAACAGCGGCAGGAAGGCCGCGATGATGATTGCCGCTGCAAAGAAGATTGAGCGCGAAACGTCCGCCGCGGCGCTGAGGATTGCATGGCTCTTCATGCCGAACAGCGTCTCATTCGACATCTGCTCGGTTTCCGACACCGGCGTCGTCTCGGTCAGACGCCGGAAGATCGCCTCCACCATGATCACGGTGGCATCGACGATCAGGCCGAAATCGATCGCTCCGACTGACAACAGGTTCGCCGATTCTCCGCGGAGCACCAGGATGATCACGGCGAAGAACAGTGCGAATGGAATGGTGGCGCCGACGATCAGCGCGCTGCGGAGATCACCAAGGAATATCCACTGCAACAGCACGATCAGCAAAATGCCGACCACCATGTTGTGCAGCACGGTGTGAGTGGTGAGCTCGATCAGATCCCCACGGTCGTAGATGCGCTCGATGCGCACGCCGGGCGGCAGGATGCTGGAGTTGTTGATCTGCTGGACCAGCTGGTGGACGCGCTTGATGGTCGGCGAGCTCTGCTCGCCGCGCCGCATCAGGACGATGCCTTGCACGATGTCGTCGGCCTCGTCGATGCCGGCGATGCCGAGGCGGGGTTTCTGGCCGACCGTGACGGTGGCGACGTCCTTGACCAGCACCGGGTTGCCGCCTGTCTGCGCCACCATGGTATTGGCGAGATCGTCGATCGAGCGGATCAGGCCGACGCCGCGCACCACGGCCGATTGCTGGCCGATATCCACGGTGTTGCCGCCGACATTGACGTTGGAATTGCCGACTGCCTGGAGCAATTGCGGCAGGGTCAGGCCGTTGGCGACCAGCTTGTTGAAATCGACCTCGAGCTCATAGGTCTTGCTCTTGCCGCCCCAGCCGGTGACGTCGATGACGCCGGGCACGGCCCGGAAGCGGCGCTGCAGGATCCAGTCCTGGATGGTCTTGAGGTCGAGCACGCTGTAATTCGGCGGGCCGACGAGACGATACCTGAAGATTTCGCCGATCGGGCTGAGCGGCGAGATTTGCGGCTGCACGTTACCGGGCAGCGGCGCGAGCTGCGCCAGGCGGTTCAGCACCTGCTGCAACGCTTCGTCATAAGTATAGGCGAAGGAGAATTGGAGCTTGATGTCGGAGAGGCCGTAGAGCGAGATGGTGCGGATGGTGGTGAGGTTCTTCAGACCTGCGACCTGGGTCTCGATCGGGATCGTGATGTAGCGCTCGATCTCCTCCGCCGACAGGCCCGGGCTTTGCGTCACGATGTCGACCATCGGCGGGGTCGGATCGGGATAGGCCTCGATGTTGAGCTGGTTGAACGCGATCAGGCCGCCGATCAACACGGCGACGAACATGCCGACCATCAGAAAGCGCCGGTTGACGGCAAGGGCGACGAGACGATCCATTCAGGTCTTCAATTTCTTTGGGTCGTCGATCAGCTGCCTGACGCCGCGCGGTCGATGAAAAGGCTGCCTTTGGTGACGATCTGCTCGCCAGGCTTCAGATTGCTGGTGACTTCGACGAGGTTGCCGTTGATGAGACCGGTCTTGATCTGGCGCAGCTCGACCGATTTGTCCTCGCGCGCGACCCAGAGGCGAACCTTGTCGGCTTCATAGATCAGCGCCTGCTTCGGCACCGCCGGCGCGGCGCGGTCGCCGGCCGAATAGATCGTGACATTCGCGAACATCTCCGGCTTCAGCAGCCCGTCCTGGTTGTCGATGGTGGCGCGGACCAGCAGGCGGCGGGTGGTGGGGTCGATCGCGGCGGCAACGTAGTTGATCTTGGCAGCGAGCGGACGGCCCGGCAGGGCCATCACATTGACGCTGATGTCCTGCCCGATGCACACCGCGGCCGCATCGCTCTCCCGCACGAAGGCGGTGAGCCAGACCGTGGAGAGATCGCCGACCACGAAGACCGGATCGCTGGCGCCGGCGCTGACATATTGGCCGGGGCCGATCTTGCGCTGCACGACCGTGCCGGAAATCGGCGAGTAAATCGTGATCTCCCGATTGATCGTACCCTTTTCCTGGAACGTCTTGATGGTCTCGTCGGTGAAGCCGAGGATGCGCAGCTTGTTGCGCGCGGCTTCCAGCGCCGTCACCGCGGAGCGCATGTCGTTCTGCGCCTGGATCTGGGTTGTTTCCGCCTGCTGGTAGTCCTTCAGCGGAATGGCGTGCCCCTCGTAGAGATCCTTGGCGCGTTTGTACTGGATGTCGGCGAGATCGATCGCCGACTTCGCCTTGTTCTGCGCAGTCATCGCCGCGATGAAATCGTTCTGGGCCTGCACCGTGTCGGCGGCCTCGATCGTAAACAGCGGTTGACCTTGCTTCAGCATCTCGCCGGGCTTGGCCAGCAGCTTGGTGACCCGGCCCGCATAGGGCGAAAACACCGGTGTCGAGCGGTCCTCGTCAACGGCGACCTTGCCCTCGGTGACATATTCGGCGCGGAAGGTCTTGGCCTTGACCGGCTCGATCGTCAGCGTCGCCCATTCGGACGGCGTCGGCGTGAAGGTCTGCGCATTCTTGCGTGACTGGCTCGAGATCTCGGAGGGCTTCTTTTCCTTCGGCCCCGCATAGAGGAAGCCGTAGGCCCCGGCACCGGCAAGAGCTAGTAAAACTACGGACACGATCATCCGTTGTCTTGTAAACACCTGCAATCGCTTGGTATTTTCAACTGCCATGGAGCCCGGTCGTGTCTGCGGCGATCTCGGCAGACGCCTGCCTTGTCGATCGCGCTAATACTGCCGAATTGGGAGTTCAAACAACCTAAAAAACGCCTCGCACCTTTCGGTTTGCGTTAAAATTTTGCGACACGTCAGCTTCACGTCAGCTTCGCTCCGGCCACTGTGCCGGATGGCTGCCAAGCGGCATTGCCGGACGGCCCCATCGCGCCGGCGTCTTCGATAGCAGTGCGGAATGGCGCACTGCCTTCAACGTGCCGAAGCCAGATGGCACGCTCTCGATGAACGCAGCGTGTACGGCCTCGCCCGTAAGATCCGTGGTATTCAGCCCGCCGTCGAGCCGGCCGAGATTCCACAGCCACCGTCCGGTCTGCGCCAGCGACACGCGCACGTGCCAGCTGCCGCCTTCGCGCGCCTGGCGCGCTTTGGCCATCATCGCGCCGAACGCCATCAGATAGCCGGTGGCGTGATCGAGGATCTGTGCCGGCAATTCCTTGGGCGCATCGATGCCGGCGGCCCGCCCTTCGGCATGATTGAAGCCAGTCGCGGTCTGCACCAGAGAGTCGAAGCCGCGCCGTTCGGCCCAGGGGCCGGTGTGACCATAGGCCGACAGCGTGACATAGACGAGGCCGGGATTGATTTGCGCTGCGTCCTCCGGCGCAAAGCCGAGCGCGGCGAGCGCACGCGGGCGATAGCCTTGCGAGAAGATGTCGGCGTCTTTCAATAGCTCGCGCAGCTGCGCACGCCTGGCCTCATTCTTCAACTCGATGGAGGTGGTGAGCTTGCCGCGACCGGTATCGATGGTGAGCCAGGGAATCGCGGGCAGCTGTGGCCCTGACACCAGCAGCACGTCTGCGCCGTGCGCAGCGAGCGTGCGGCCGGCGACGGGGCCCGCGATGACGCGGGAGAGATCGAGGACGCGAAGACCCGAGAGCGGACGATCGCCTCTTGGCCACGGCTTTGGCCGGGCCTCGCCGATCCTCTCGATCGATACCAGCGGCAGTTCGGCGAGTGCACGCGCCTGCGGCAGCACCGCCCATTCGTCATAGCCGCGCATCAAGGCGACGACGCCGCCTGCTGCGTAGGCCGCGGTTTCGAAATCCTCGCCGCGCCACTGCATCAACGCGGCTTGAACTTTCTCGCGTTCGGGCGCGCAGGAAAGCACCTTGCAGACGGCGTCACGATGATGCGGGAAATTGGTGTGGCAGCGGACGAAGCGGCCGTCGCCGGTCCGGTAGACGCCGGCGATGGCGTCCCAGGCCGGCGGTGGCGGCTTGTCATCGACGCGCAGATAGCGCTCGGAGCGGCATTCGGCGACGGCGTGGCGCATGTCGACATGAACATCCTGAGTCTCACCGCTGCGCAGTCGGCAGATTTCGGCGGCGGCAAGGCCGGCGGCGGCTATCGTCGTCTGGCCGGCGACGGCGACACGAAACGAGGATGGGATCTGTGGCTCGGTGCCGGTCAGCCGCACGCGATCCAGGGCGGACGCATCACCGCCGACGGAGGTCCAGATACTGCGAAGAATATCGGCGGGGCTTTGCATGGCCGCTTCTCTCCGTTTCCAGGAGCATGATCTTTCGGAAAACCGCTGCACACTTTCACGGATCATGCTGTAGTTTTTGCGACCATCCATCAGCACACAAGGGAATGCAATGGCCGCCATCGATCCCCTCACCGCAGGCGCCGTCTTCGTCGCGACGGCGGCCACCGACGCGGTCTATGTGATGTTCACCTCGGCCGTGGTCGCGCGCAAGCGCGTGCCGGCGGCGACCTGGAGCGCGATCTGGTACCTGCTCTCATCCTACGCGGTGATCAGCTACACCGAGAATGCATTCTATGTCGCCTTCGCGGCGCTCGGCTCCTGGGTCGGCGCCTACGCATCGCTGACCTTCCTGCACCGGCCGCCCGGCGGCCCGCCAGTGGGCGCGGCGCCGGAGTGAGGCGAGCGCATCTCCTTCCACGTCATTGCGAGCGAAGCGAACCAATCCAGAATCGTTGCTGCGGCATCCAGTCTGGATTGCTTTCGTCGCAAGAGCTCCTCGCAATGATGATTTGAAGGCTTCTGCGTGTCCCTTCAAGCAGCTACACTTCCTGCGACCAAGAAACAAAGAAGGAGTCCAAGATGGATCTCGGTCTGAAAGGCAAGAACGCGATCGTGCTCGGCGGCACGCGCGGGATCGGGCGGGCGATCGCGACGACGCTAGCCGGTGAAGGCGCCAATGTCGCGGTCTGCGCGCGCAATGCGGACCAGGTTGCGGCCACTGTCGCGGAGTTGAAGGCGGGCGGCATCAACGCCACCGGCGGCCCGGTCGACGTCACCAACGGCACGGCCCTGAAATCCTGGATCGAGGCTGCAGCAAAGGAGCTCGGCGGCATCGACATGCTGTTCTCCAATGCCGGCGCAATGGCGCAAGGACACGATCCCGCGTCCTGGGAGCAGAATTTCCGGCTCGACGTTCTCGGCGCCGTGCACGCTTTCGACGCGGCGCGGCCGTTTCTCGAGACAAGCGGTGCCAGCAGCGGCGATGCGGCCTTCGTGATCATCTCGTCGATCTCCGCGGCGCAGGCGGACACGGCGAGTTCCTACGGTCCGATCAAGGCCGCGCTGATCCACATGGCCAAGGGACTGGCGCGGCAATATGCGAAGAAGAAGATCCGCGTGAATGTCGTTTCACCCGGCACCGTCTATTTCAAGGGCGGCGTCTGGGAGATGATCGAGAAAAACATGCCGGAACGCTATAAGGATGCGATGAGCCGCAATCCGACCGGCCGCATGGCAACGCCGCAGGAGATCGCGAGCGCGGCGGTGTTTCTGGCAAGCCCGGTATCGGGGTTCACGACGGGATCGAACCTTGTCGTGGATGGCGCGATCTCGAACCGGGTGAATTTTTGAAGTGAGCCTGATTTGCGCGGCTTCCTCCACCGTCATGGCCGGGCTTGATCCGGCCATCCACGCGGTGCCGGAGCACTCGGAGAGACGTGGATGCCCAGGTCAAGCCCGGGCATGACGACTGAGAGTGTGGCGCGCGATCCGCATCATCAAACTCGTGATCGCGAGCTCGCAATGAGATGTGGCGGCATCCTGCGCGCCGTGTCTTCAATGAAAATCGCGCGACGGCGGCAGGATGCGGACGTTGCGGGGGTGGCGGATTTTTTGCGCCGGCATGTCTGCGAGCGCGCGAGGGTCTTCGTTGAGCGGTTCGACCACGGTGGCTCCTGCCGGCACCGGATGCTTGCGGCTGAGCGCATCATTGGCCAATCCGACCAGATCGTGCGAGCGGTCGACCATGCGCTGGGCGATGAGATGCGTCACCTTCTCGGGGCTGCTCTGGATGTAGCCCTCGACCAGGATGAGGCGCGCGCCCATCACCTCCTTGCGGTACTGCTCCATGATCTTGGGCCACACCACGACGTTGGCGATGCCGGTTTCGTCCTCCAGCGTCATGAACACGACGCCGCTGGCGCTGCCCGGCCGCTGCCGCACCAGGACCACGCCGGCGCAGCGGACGCGACGCCGCTCGTTCTCATGGCTGATCTCCTTGCAGGCGACCACGCGCTCACGCGTAAACATCTCGCGCAAAAATTCCATCGGATGGCCCTTCAGCGACAGGCGGATGGTCTGGTAGTCCGCGACCACCTGCTCGGCGCGCGGCATCGCCGGCAGCGGTCTTGCGCCTTCGTCCGGCTGCTCGCGCGCGGTCGCCGCCTCGAACAGCGGCAGCGGCACGTCGTCGGGCAGCCGCCGCACCTGCCACAGCGCCTCGCGGCGGTCGAGCCCGAGCGAGCGGAAGGCGTCGGCATCCGCCAGCAGGATCAGCGCGCGCTTGGGCAGGCCGGTATCGCGCGCGAAGTCTTCCAGCGAGGAGAAAGGACGGCGATTGCGGGCGGCAATGATAAGGTCGGCCCAATCTTTCTGGCTGACATATTCCTTGCTTTGCCGCTTTGCCTGCTCGTTTTTCAGGAACTCCTCATCAGGATCAAGCCAGTGAAAACCGTCGATCTGGCGGAAGCCGAGGCGTACGGCGCAGAATTTGCCATCTGTATTTTCCAGCGTGTTCTGCGCAAAGCTGTAGGACACGTCGATGTCACGGACCTCGACGCCGTTCTTGCGGGCATCGCCGACGATCTGCGCCGGCGCATAAAAGCCCATCGGCTGGGAGTTCAACAGACCGCAGCAGAAAGCATCGGGATGGTAGTGCTTCAGCCACGACGAAATGTAGACCAGCTGCGCGAAGCTCGCCGCATGGCTCTCCGGAAAGCCGTAGGAGCCAAATCCCTTGATCTGGTCAAAGCAGCTTTTGGCGAAATTGGGATCGTAGCCACGCCGGATCATGTTGCCGATCAGCTTCTCCTCGTATTGGCCGATGGTGCCGACATTGCGGAAGGTCGCCATCGAGCGGCGCAGGCCGTTGGCTTCCTCGGAGGTGAAATGTGCGGCCTCGATCGCAATGCGCATCGCCTGCTCCTGGAACAGCGGGACACCGAGCGTCTTGTGCAGCACCTTGTAGAGTTCGTCCTTGTCGCCATGCTCCGGTGAGGGCGAGGGATAGCTCACCTGCTCGAGCCCGTTGCGTCGCCTCAAGTAAGGATGCACCATGTCGCCCTGGATCGGCCCGGGGCGCACGATCGCGACTTCGATGACGAGATCGTAGAAGGTCCGCGGCTTCAGACGCGGCAGCATGTTCATCTGCGCACGGCTCTCGACCTGGAACACGCCGAGCGATTCCCCGGCACACAACATGTCGTAAACCCTGGGATCGTCCTGCGGGACACTCGCCAGCACAAGACGCTCGCCCTTGTGCTGGTCGATCAGATCGAAACATTTCCTGATGCAGGTCAGCATGCCCAGTGCCAGCACGTCGACCTTCATCATATGAAGCGCGTCCACATCGTCCTTGTCCCATTCGATGAAGGTGCGGTCGTCCATCGCGGCATTGCCGATCGGCACATAGGTGTCGAGCCGGTCCTGGGTGAGCACGTAGCCGCCGACATGCTGGGAGAGATGGCGCGGGAATTCGATCAGCTCGGTCGCAAGCTCGACCGCAAGGTTGATCATGGGATTGTTGGGATCGAGCCCGGCCTGCCTGACCTGCATGTCGTTGAGGCCTTTGCCCCAGCTGCCCCAGACGGTGTCGGCGAGCGCGGCGGTGACGTCCTCGGTCAGGCCAAGCGCCTTGCCGACGTCGCGGATGGCACTGCGCGGGCGATAATGGATGACGGTAGCGATGATCGCGGCGCGGTGGCGGCCGTAGCGGCGATAGACATATTGCATCACCTCCTCGCGCCGCGAATGCTCGAAATCGACGTCGATGTCGGGCGGCTCCAGCCGCTCCTTGGAGATGAAGCGTTCGAACAACAGATCGACCTTGGTCGGGTCGACCGAGGTGATGCCGAGCACGTAGCAGACGGCCGAGTTGGCCGCCGATCCCCGCCCCTGGCACAAAATGTTCTGGCTGCGCGCGTAGTGGACGATGTCGTGCACGGTGAGGAAGTAGTGCGCGTATTTCAGCTCGGCGATCAGCGCGAGCTCTTTCTTCAAGGTGGCGCGCAGCTTGTCGTCGATCTCGCCACCGAAATACTTTTGCACGCCGGCCCAGGTCAGGTCCTCCAGATGTCCCTGCGCGGTCTTGCCCGGCGGCACCGGCTCGTCCGGGTACTGGTATTTGAGCTGGTCGAGCGAGAAGTCGATCCTGTCCGCAAAGCGTATGGTCTCCGCGATCGTCTCGGGGAAATCGCGGAACAACCGCGCCATTTCGCGCGGCGTCTTCAGGAATCGCTCGGCATTGGCCTCGAGCTTTCGCCCGACCGCCTCGATCGTGGTCTTCTCCCGGATGCAAGTGAGCACATCCTGAAGCGGCCGGCGGCCGGGATCGTGATAGAGCACCTCGTTGGTCGCGAGCAGCGGCACTTTGGCTTTTACCGCGAGATCGTCGAGCCGCGCCAGGCGGCGGCGGTCGTCGCCGCGATAGAGCAGGCTCGCCGCCAGCCACACGCCCTCGGCGCGACTGCCCTTGAGCTTTGCGAGAACATCCAGCGCCTGCGCCGGGTCGAAACGATGCGGTAGCGTCAGGACCAGGAGCTGGCCTTCCGAAAACTCGAGGAGATCGACGAAAGTGAGACGGCACTCGCCCTTCTCGATCCGCGTGATGTCGTCGCCGCGCTTGCCCCGGGTGAGAAGCTGGCACAGCCGGCCATAGGCCGCGCGGTCGTGCGGATAGACCAGGATGTCGGGCGTGCCGTCGATGAAGACGATGCGGGCGCCGATCAGCAGTTTCGGCTTGTGCAGCACCTCGTCATTGTCGAGTTCCTTGTAGGCCCGCACCACACCGGCGAGCGTGTTGTGATCGGCGATGCCGATCACCGGAATTCCCAAAGCGCTGGCTTGATGCACATAGGCGCGCGGATCCGAGCCGCCACGCAGGAAGGAGAAATTGGTGGTGATGCCGATCTCGGCATAAGCGGGCGTATTCATGCGAAGAGACCATGCACATACCAGCCGGGAGAAGCGGGCTTGCCGTCGCCGTCGAACACCTCTCCCTCGTAAAGACCATCGCGAAAGATCCAGAAACGCAGGCCCTCGGCATCCTCGATGCGGAAATAATCCCGCGTCAGCTGCTTGCCGTCCTGCCGCCACCATTCCATCGCGATGCGCTCGGGCCCTTCCACCCTCACCACCGCATGCAGCGCACGCCGCCAGGTGAATTGGTGTGGCGGACCATCAGGCACGGTCGCGAACGGCACCTTGATCGGCTCCGGCTTGTCGAACAGCCTTAAGGGACGCAGCGGCGGCTCGCTCTCGGTGCGCGCCGGCCATTCGGCCTGCATGGCAGAGGTGAGATGATGCTGCGCCGATGCAACCAGCACCGCGCTTTCGGGGATATGGGTCTCCTGCGGCAGGTGCACGACGACGCGTTTTCCCCCGATGCGCGCGGCGATGCGGTCGATCAGCGCGGCAAGCTCGTCATTGTCGTGGACATGGGCATCGAGATCGCGCTGCTCCTGCACCACGATCTCGGTGCGGCTCGCCGACAGCCGCACCATATCGAAGCCGAAACCGGGATCGAGGGGATCGGCGAGCGCATCGAGGCGTTCGCGGAATAGCCGGTCGATCACGGCGCTTCGCGTCACCGGACGTCCGGTCTCGATCGTGATCGCCCGCACCACGCCGTCGGTGCGGAAGAAGGCGGCCTCCAGCCGCCGCGCGCCCTTGCCCTGCTTCTCCATGGACGTAACAAGCGTGTCGGCGAGCCGCGACAGCGTCATCGCAATCATCGTGTCGGTCGCGATCGGCTCGGCAAAGCGCTTCTCCACGATGTAATCGGGCAGCGGTTTGCGCGGATTGATCGGCGCATCGCCCTGTCCGAGCGCATGCGCGAGCAGGGTTGAGAACCGCGCACCGAACCGCGCCGTGATCTCGTGCGGCTCGCGCGAGGCGACATCGCCGATGGTCTTCAAGCCGGCGCGACGCAAGCCGGTGGTGATGGCCTCGCCCGCACCGAGCGCGGACACCGGCAGCCCGCTGATCGCCTCCGCCTCTCCGCCATCGGCCACGATGGTGCCGGATGCCTGCCGCGTCAGCGTGCGGGCGCAGACCGAAGTGCCCGCGATCGCCGCGCTGACGGCAAAGCCCTGCCGGCCGAGCGCGCGGACCAGTGTTCGCAACAGCGCGGCTTCGCCGCCGAACAGATGCGCGCAGCCGGTGATATCGAGGAACAGCCCGTGCGGCGCATCGAACGCCACCAGCGGCGTGAAGCGGTCGCACCAGTCGGCGATGTCGCTGAGCGTCTTGGCATCGGCGACGGTATCGGCATCGAACACCTTCAAGTCAGGACACATCGCCCGCGCATTGGCCAGGGGTTGGCCGATGTACAGGCCGAGGCGCTCGGCGGCCTCGTCCAGCGCATGGATCACCAGCGCATTGTTGTCCTTGATGACGACGATGCTCGGCTCATGATTGGCCTTACCCAGCCCGGCGCTGCTGAAGAAGCGCTGGATCCGGTCGATGGGCAGGCGCGGCAGCCACAGGCTGAGGATACGTCGACGGCTCGCTGAACTGGCACTCATCACAACTCCATTCCATGATCCACCGGCCGCAGGGGCCATGACGATTGCGCAAGAGCTCGGCATCGAACACCGGCGCGCCCCAGGCGCTCCACATCGAGCCCGGCGGCGAATGCGCCGCCCGCAACATCCATCGTGTCTCCGCGGTGGAGGGCAGCGGCTGCGCGGCCATGCGCAGCATCAGACCGGTAACGCCCGAGCCTTGCGCAGCGAGCGTCAGCTTACGGCTCGCGACGAGATCGAACTGCCTGATCTCGCCCCAGAGCTCGATCACGACGGCCCCCAGCGCATCGCAGGCGAGTGCATCGGCAGAAGTGCGCAGCGCGCTCTCGACATCGGCGGCACGCACCATCACTACGCGGCGCGGGTCGAGCCCGAGCTCGGCGAGGCCGCTCATCGACAGCGCGCCGGTTTCGATTTCCGAAAAATCCTGCCGCACCCACAACAGCGGTCGACGCGCGCAGACGCGCCCAGCAAGCCCCATGACGAAGCCGGTGGCGGCCGCGCCCTGGCGTCCTTCGCAAAACACCTCGTGGATTGCCGCGCGCGCCAGCCCGCCCTTCAGCGCAGCGTCGGCCTCGCTATGGCCGAGCGCGACGCGCTCGTGCTGATGCGCGACCTCCGCGGTCTCGATGCGCTCGATCTGGCCGCGCAAGATCGCAAGCGCGCTTCCACGTGCGCCGCTCATGCTCGCCGCTCCTTCAGAGATTGGTGCCGTGGTCCTCAAAAGAAGAACCAACGGCTGGCTCATTTGTTCATGATATGTTCTAATATAAAGCTAACGGCGGCCACAGAGTCAATCGAATTGCGCGCTCAGGGATTCATGAGCTGAATCAAGGGGATTCCAGGATGGACGTACAACGCAAGCTGGAGATTCTGGCGGATGCCGCCAAATACGACGCGTCCTGCGCCTCCAGCGGCACCGAGAAACGGGATTCCAGCGACGGCAAGGGCATGGGCTCGACCGCGCCAGGCATGGGCATCTGCCATTCCTATGCGCCGGACGGACGCTGCATCTCCCTGCTCAAGGTACTGCTGACCAACGCCTGCAATTACGATTGTCTCTATTGCGTCAACCGCGCCTCCTCGAACGTAGCACGCGCCCGCTTCACCATCGAGGAGGTGGTCAAGCTGACGCTCGACTTCTACCGGCGCAATTACATCGAGGGCCTGTTCCTCTCCTCCGGAATCATCCGCAGCCCCGACTACACCATGGAGCAGGTGGTCAGCGTCGCGCGAAAACTGCGCGAGGAGCATCACTTCCGCGGCTACATCCACCTGAAGACCATTCCCGAAGCCGACGACGCGCTGATCGCGGAGGCCGGCAAATATGCCGACCGCCTCTCCATCAACATCGAGATGCCTGAGGAGACGAGCCTGCAGCAATTCGCGCCGGAGAAGGACGTCCGCGCGATCCGCCGCACCATGGGCCGGCTGCGGCTCAAGCTCGACGAAGCCGAGGACAGCCGCAGCGCAAAAACCAAGGCAAAACCGCAGCGCTTCGCGCCGGCCGGCCAGAGCACGCAGATGATCGTCGGTGCCGACGCGGCCTCCGATCACACCATTCTCCACACCAGTGCCAATCTCTACGGCGCCTACCGGCTGCGGCGCGTCTACTACTCCGCCTTCAGCCCGATCCCCGATGCGAGCCGCGCTTTGCCACTGATACAGCCACCGCTGCTGCGCGAGCACCGGCTCTACCAGGCCGACTGGCTGATGCGGTTCTACGGCTTCGACGTCGGCGAGATCGTCGACGACAGCGCGATGCTGCCGCTCGACATCGATCCAAAGCTCGCCTGGGCGCTGCGCCATCGCGACCGCTTCCCCCTCGACGTCAACCGCGCCAGCCGCGAGGAACTGCTGCGCGTGCCGGGCTTCGGCACCAAGGCGGTCGAACGTATCATCGCGACGCGGCGCACCAGCACGATCCGCGTGGCCGATCTCACGCGACTGCACGTGCCGCGAAACAAGGCGCTGCCGTTCATCGTCCTCAGCGATCACCGCCCCTCACCGCATCAGCTCGACGCTGCCGGGCTGATCGAACGATTCAGGCCGAAAGCAACGCAACTGGGATTTGGCTTCTGATGCAGTACATCATCCTCGACACCGAAACCGATTTCGGCGGCTGGCGCAAAGCCGCGCGTACGCTCGTACTACATCATGTGGAGCCGCGCGATGTCACCTGGACCGTGCGAGGCGGCGAAGCAGAGTTATTCGCGCCATCCGCGCCGTCTCCGATCCTCGAGGTGAACGACGGCACCTTCAACGTATCCGCAAAATTCGTCGAGCTCGCCAAGGCCGCAATTCTGCACCGCGATGTCGAGCGTTTTGCGATCCTCTATCGTCTGCTGTTCCGGCTGAAGGACAACCACGATCTCATCGAGGTCGCAACCGACCCTGATGTCGCGCAGGTCACTTCCATGGCGAGAGCGGTCTATCGCGACGAGCACAAGATGCATGCCTTCGTCCGCTTCCGCGAGATCGGCCGCGAACGCCAGGCCCATTACGTCGCCTGGTTCGAGCCGGAGCATCACATCGTCGAGCTCGCCGCGCCGTTCTTCGCCAAGCGCTTTGTCGACATGCCCTGGTCGATCCTGACGCCCGATCTATGCGCGCATTGGGACGGCCACGCGCTCTCGTTCACGCCGGGTGTCAGCAAGAGCGAGGCACCGGGCGATGACCGGCTGGAGGAAACCTGGCGGCGCTACTACGCCAGCATCTTCAATCCGGCCCGGCTCAAGGTGAAGGCGATGCAGGCCGAGATGCCGAAGAAATATTGGAGGAACCTGCCCGAGGCTTCGATCATTAAGCCCTTGATAGAGGACGCCGAGCGCATGACCGGCGCCATGATCGCCAATGCCGCAACCGATCCGCATAAGCCTCAGAAGCGGCCGGAGGCTCCGATGAAACGCAAGCCAGCTGCCGACGATCTCGAAATGCTCCGCGAGGAAGCCGCCCATTGCCGCGCCTGTCATCTCTACAAGGATGCGACGCAGACCGTGTTTGGCGAGGGCCCGAAGAACGCCAACGTCATGCTGGTCGGCGAGCAGCCCGGCGACAAGGAAGACCTCGCCGGCCATCCCTTTGTCGGTCCGGCCGGACAGATGCTCGACCGCGCGCTGGAGGAGGCCGGCGTCGACCGCAAGAAGGTCTATGTCACCAATGCCGTGAAGCACTTCAAATTCGTGCCGCGCGGAAAGATCCGCCTGCACCAGAAGCCGAACACACCTGAGATCCGGGCGTGCCGGCAATGGTATGAGCGGGAAGTTTCGGCAATCCAGCCGGATCTCATCGTGGCGATGGGCGCCACCGCCGCGCAAAGCGTGTTCGGCAAGATCACCCCGATCGGCAAGAACCGCGGCCGGCTCATGGACCTTCCCGACGGACGCAAGGCGCTGGTGACGGTGCATCCGTCTTATCTGCTGCGGCTGCCCGATCCGGAATCCAAGGTGCTGGAGTATCAGCGCTTTGTCGATGATTTGAAGATCGCTGCCGGCTTGCAGAAGAAGGCTGCACGGGCCGCCTGAGTATTGGCAGGGAAACCAGAGCGGCGGCCTGCTGATAGCAACCTGCACCGGCGTCAGCTTCGCGCACGGCTCGAACGACGGCCAGAAGGGCATGGGCCTGATCATGCTGATCCTGATCGGCACCGTGCCGACTGCTTATGCGCTCAACCGCGCGCTGCCGGAATCCCAAGTCGCCCAGTTCCAGAAAACGTCCGACGCGGCATCCAAGGTGATCTCTCCCTCTCCCCGTTCTTACGGGGAAGGGCAATTGCCTTGCACATTCAGCACACGTCGTCATGCCCGGCTTGTCCCGGGCATCCACGTTCTATGCACTGCGTGGTAAGGCGTGGATGGCCAGGACAAGCCCGGCCATGACGCTGTGGTTACTGTCAGTGCCCGAGCCCGAACCTCATCGCCATTGCCTACAGCAAGCGGGACAAGGTGAACGACTCGGCATTACGACGCCGCGAGCTGTTCCTCGACCAGCTTCACCCAATACGACGTGCCGTAGACGATCGCCTCGTCGTTGAAATTGTAGGCGGGATGGTGCAGGCCGGCACTGTCGCCGTTGCCACAGAAGATGAAGGCGCCGGGCCGCGCTTCCAGCATGTAGGCGAAATCCTCGCCGCCCATCAGCGGCGCCATCTCGTGCACATTGGCCTCGCCCGCGACCTGCGTGGCAATGCGACGCGCCACCTCGGTCTCCGCCGCATGATTGTTCACGACGGGATAATTGCGCTTGTAGTGCAGGTCGATCTTGGCGCCGGTGATCTGTGCGACGCCGGCCACGACTTCATGCACGCGCTTCTCGACCAGCTTGCGCACTTCCGGCGACAGCGTGCGGATGGTGCCTCTCAACGTCGCGGTCTGCGGAATGACGTTGCGGGCGTTGCCGGCGTGGAATTCGCAGATCGAGATCACCGCGGATTCAAGGGGATCGACGCTGCGCGCGACGATCGACTGCAGTGCCGTGATCACCTGCGCGCCGACCAGCACGGAATCGACGCATTTGTGCGGACGCGCGGCGTGGCCGCCGACACCCTCGATCATGATGTCGACCTCGTCGGTCGCTGCCATGATCGGACCCGGCCTGATCGCGAACGAGCCGATTGGGATGCCCGGACCGTTGTGCATGCCGTAGACTTGCTCGATGCCGAAGCGCTCCATCAGGCCGTCCTTGACCATTGCCGCGCCGCCGGCGCCGCCCTCCTCGGCGGGCTGGAAGATCACCACGGCATCGCCGGCAAAATTGCGGGTCTCGGCGAGATAGCGGGCGGCACCCAGCAGCATCGCAGTGTGGCCGTCATGGCCGCAGGCGTGCATCTTGCCGGGCGTCTTGGAGGCGTAAGGCAGATTGGTCTGCTCCTCCACCGGCAGCGCGTCCATGTCGGCACGCATGCCGATGACCTTGAGCCCCTCGCCGGCTGGCCTGTTGCCCTTGATCACACCGACGACGCCGGTCTGGCCGAGGCCGGTCACGACCTCGTCGCAGCCGAACTCCCGCAAGCGATCCGCGACGAATGCTGCAGTGCGGTGAACGTCATACAGCAGCTCGGGGTGCTCATGGATGTCCCGGCGCCAGGCCTGAATATCGGGTTGGAGGTCGGCGACACGGTTCACGATGGGCATGGAGGGTCTCAAGCCTTCTTGGGAATATGGGAATACAGGACTGTCTATCATGCAAGCGTCAGTCCACCCAACTCCCTGGGATCGGGGTCTGGCCCTGACGAACGGACATGGCCGGGCTTGTCCCGGTCCGGCGGGTCTGCCTATTAGGACGGAACGTTAAGTGACCATCCGGGTGGAAACAGAATGCCAAGGCGGCTTGAAGGTGAGTTTGACTACATCGTCGTCGGAGCCGGGACGGCGGGCTGCATCGTCGCGAACCGGCTGTCAGCCGATCGCAGCAATCGCGTTCTCGTCCTTGAAGCCGGAGGCGACGACAATTGGATCTGGTTCCACATCCCCGTCGGCTATCTCTTCGCCATCGGCAATCCCCGTTCCGACTGGATGTTCAAGACCGAGGCTGAGCCCGGCCTGAACGGCCGTTCGCTGGCTTATCCCCGCGGCAAGGTGATCGGCGGCTGCTCGGCGATCAATGCCATGATCTCGATGCGCGGACAGGCTGCCGATTACGATCACTGGCGCCAGCTTGGCCTGACCGGCTGGGGCTATGACGACGTGCTGCCGCTGTTCAAGCGTATCGAGGACCACTTCCTCGGCGCCAGCGAGCATCACGGCGCCGGCGGCGGCTGGCGCATCGAGGCGCCGCGGCTGTCATGGGACATTCTCGACGCGGTCGGTGACGCCGCCGAGGAGATGGGCATCAAGCGCATCCCGGATTTCAACACCGGCGACAACGAAGGCACCAGCTACTTCCACGTCAACCAGAAGCGCGGCCGGCGCTGGTCCTCGGCGCGCGGCTTCCTCAAGCCCGCCTTGAGGCGCCCCAATCTGCGGCTCGAGAAGCACGTGCTGGTCGACCGTCTCATCATCGAGCAGGGCCGCGCTGTCGGCGTGCGATTCATCCAGAACGGCGAGATCGTCGAGGTGCGCGCGAAGCGCGAGGTGGTGCTCTCGGCCGGCGCAATCGGCTCGGTGCAGGTGCTGCACCGCTCCGGCATCGGACCCGCCGACTGGCTGTCGCCGCTCGGCATCGACATCGTGATGGACAAGCCCGGTGTGGGGCGCAACCTCCAGGATCACCTCCAGCAGCGCGCGATCTACAAGGTCGAGGGCGTACGCACGCTGAACGAGACCTACTACAATCTGTTCCGCCGTGGCCTGATGGGGCTCGACTACGCCTTCCGCCGCCGCGGACCGCTGACCATGGCGCCGTCGCAGCTCGGCATCTTCACGCGCTCCGATGCGACGCGCGCCCGCGCCAACATCCAGTTCCACGTGCAGCCGCTGTCGCTCGACAAGTTCGGCGATCCCCTGCATCGTTTCCCTGCGATCACCGTCAGCGCCTGCAACCTCCAGCCGACCTCGCGCGGCACCGTGCGGCTGCGTTGCGCGAGCCCGGACGAGAAGCCGATCATCGCGCCGAACTACCTCTCGACCGACGACGATCGCCAGGTCGCCGCCGACGCCATTCGCACCACGCGCCGCCTGATGCAGCAGAAGGCGCTGGCAAAATACCGGCCCAGCGAGTACCTGCCGGGGCCGACGGTCGGCGACGACGACGCCTCGCTGGCCAAAGCTGCTGGCGACATCGGCACCACCATTTTCCACCCCGTCGGCACCGCCAAGATGGGCACGGCAAACGATCCGATGGCGGTGGTGGATGAGCGCCTGCGCTTCTATGGCCTCAGCGGCCTGCGCATCGTCGATGCCTCGATCATGCCGACGATCACTTCGGGCAACACCAACACGCCGACCGCGATGATTGCGGAGAAGGGGGCGACGATGATCCTGGAGGATGCGAAGTAGCCGCTATCGTGTCCCGGACGCGGCGCAGCGCAAAGCGGTGCTGCGCCTTGCCCGGGACACGGGACTGCACTCACGAAATCGTCATCCCATTCAGGAATAAACCCGCCCCTCCCCTGATCACGTCCCCGAAGCCCAATTCCGGGCGACGTGGAGAGGCGCTATGAGCGGACAAGATCACGGGGATGACGGCGTCAGCCGCCGCAAGGTGCTCGAATGCATGACCTGGGCCGGCACCGGAGTGCTCTGGACCGTCACGGGCGGCGTGCCGCGCTCGCTCGGCATCATCGATTCCGCTGAGGCCGCGACCGCGGCCGCGCCCGGCATGAGCTTCCTCCAGATCAGCGACAGCCATGTCGGCTTCGACAAGCCGGCCAATCCCAACGCGCTCGGCACGCTGGAGGAGGCCGTGAACAAGATCAACGCAATGCCGGCGAAACCCTCCTTCATGATCCACACCGGCGACATCACCCATTTGTCGAAAGCCGCCGAGTTCGACAATGCCGAGAGGATCATCTCGCAGACCAAGCTCGACGTGCACTACGTGCCCGGCGAACACGATTTCATCGACGAGGAGGTGAAGCTCTATCGCGAACGCTACGGCCGCGGCACCAAGGGGTACGGCTGGTACTCTTTCGACGCCGGCGGCGTGCACTTCATCGGCCTCGTCAACGTCGTCGATCTCAAGGCTGGCGGCCTCGGCAATCTCGGCGCCGAGCAGCTCGCCTGGCTGGAGGACGATCTCCGCGGCAAGTCGAAATCGACGCCGATCGTGTTGTTCGCGCACATCCCGCTGTGGACGGTCTACCCGCAATGGGGCTGGGGAACCGAGGATGGTGGCCGCGCGCTGGAATACGTCAAGGGTTTTGGCTCGGTCACCGTGCTGAACGGGCACATCCATCAGGTGATGCAGAAGGTCGAGGGCAACGTCACCTTCCACACCGCGCGCTCGACCGCCTTCCCGCAGCCGGCACCGGGGGCCGCCCCCTCGCCCGGACCGATGAAGGTCGAGGACGCAAAGCTCCGCTCCATGCTCGGCGTCGCCAGCATCAGTTTCAAGCAGAACGAGCAGCGGCTCGCGATCATCGACACACCGCTTCAGGGCTGAGTTTGAACGGAAGCTGACAATGAAGACACTCAATCGCCGTGACTTCGGTGTCCAGCTCGGTCTGGCCTTGGCCGCAGCCATGCTGTTGCCCGCAACAAAAGCCCGCGCCGACGACATGGACGTGCACATCGACAATTTCGTGTTCCAGCCGGCCGAGCTCAAGATCAAGGTCGGCACCACCGTGACCTGGACCAACCGGGACGACATTCCGCACACCGTGGTGTCGGCGGGCAAGTTCAGGTCCAAGACCCTGGACACCGACGACAAGTTCTCCTTCACCTTCACCAATGCGGGCGAGTACAAGTATTTTTGTTCGCTGCACCCGCACATGACGGGGATGATCAAGGTTGAGTAACGTCTTCAACCTAGGCATCAACGTCTTGCCCGGCCGGTGGTCCCACGCCGGCCGGGCGCGTGCGTGTTCGATGACGGCAAAACAAGACGCAGAGGCAAAGCGAGGAGCGATGCCCGCCACCGACGATGTACAGAAGGCGCAGCGTTTCCGCGAAGCGGCGCTGCCCCATCTCGACGACGTCTATACGCTCGCGCGCTACCTGCTGCGCGACGCCTCCGACGCCGAAGACGCGGTGCAGGAGTGCTATCTGCGCGCGCTGAAGCATTTTGACAGTTATCGCGGGCCGGCAATGAAGCCCTGGCTGTTCGCGATCCTGCGCAACGTCTGTAACGCCGAATATGCGCGGCGCGCGCACAGACCGACCCCGATCGAGGATACTCCCGGCGCCGCCGAGCAGACGCCGCTCTGGCAGGAGACCGAAGCGAATCCGGAAACCGAAGTGCTGCGCAGCCGCGATGCCGGCGCGATCCGCAAGCTGATCGACACGCTCGCCGAACCGTTCAAGGAGACCTTCGTGCTGCGCGAAATCAACAATCTGTCCTATCGTGAAATCGCCGAAGCCGTCGGCGTCCCCGTCGGTACCGTGATGTCCCGCCTCGCCCGCGCCCGCGCCATGCTGCGCGCGGCCTGGATGGCGGGAGAGGAGCAAGCAAGATGACCTGCGACGAAGCAAGGATCCTGCTTCACGCGTTGCTCGACAACGAGCTCGACGCCGGCCATGCGCGCGAGGTCGAAGCCCATGTCGCCGGCTGCCCGAACTGCACAGTCGAGCTTGCCGCACAGCGCGAGATGCAGCGCGTGCTCGCCGACACCAATTTACGCTACACCGCACCGGCAAGCCTGCGCAGCCGGATCGAAGCCTCGCAGGCGCAGCGCCAGCAGCCGTCGCGCCGCGCCGTGCTGCGCGGCTTTGCGATGGGCTCGGCGGTCTCCGCGCTCGCCGCTTCCGGCGTTGTTGCCGTGGTGTTGCGCCAGGACGACCAGCAGCGCATCTTGTCGGAGGTCGTCTCCGCGCATCTGCGCTCGCTCCAGGCCGGCCACCTCACCGACGTCGTCTCCACCGACCAGCACACCGTCAAGCCCTGGTTCAACGGCAAGCTCGACGTCGCCCCGCCCGTGATCGATCTCACCGCGCAGGGTTTTACCCTGGTCGGCGGCCGGCTCGACTATATTGATGCGCGCGCCATCGGCGCCGTCGTCTACAAGCGTCGGCAGCACGTGATCAATTTGTTCGTGTCGCAAACCGCGAGCACCGAGCACCGGCCGCCGAAGACGCAGTCGATGCAGGGCTTCAACTGCCGCCGCTGGGGTGACCGCGGCCTGAACTTCTGGGCCGTCAGTGATCTCGGCGCCGACGAGCTCGCCGAGTTCGTCGATAAGTTCGACGCGGCGATGAAGGCGAATGTGGAGGGGTAAAGGCGCTCCTAGAGGGCAGCGAAGCTGCACCGTATGGTTGCACCATTGACCGATCGCTGCTAATTCGGCGTCATGCACCGCATTCTTTTTCTCGTGATTGTCTTCACCTCGACGATAGCCTCGTGCGGACCGGCAGCGTCCCGTAATGGACTAGCCACCACGATGCGCGCTGTCCTCTATGAAGAGAGCATTGGCAACCCGAAGGGCGATCGCGCGGTCGGACAAGTCACCTGGCGGGTAGAACCGACGACAGATGCGTCTGCCCCGCCCGGCGACGTCACGGTTCGCGGCGACGTCGAAGTGCCTTCGCGAAATCTGCGGATGACACGCTCCATTCGACGCAATTTCGATTCGTCCCTGCCCGCCACTCACACGGTGCAGATCGAATTCGCGCCTTCGCTCGATTTCGCCGGCGGCAGTATCAAACAGGTCATGGGCCTGCTCATGAAGAGCAACGAAGCGGCCAAGGGTGCACCGATTGCCGCGCTATCGGTGAGGATCGACGACCGGCATTTCCTGATGGGTCTCTCCGCTGTCTCGCAGGACGCGTCCAACAATTCGCTTCTGATCCGAAGCAGAGCTTGGATGGACATCCCGATGATCTATGCGACGCAGCGCCGCGCCATTCTCGCGGTCGAGAAGGATGGCGACGTCCTGCCGCTGTTCAATGCGGTGTTTTCTGAAGCGATGACGAGAAAAGTCGAGAGCCCGGCTCGGCAAGGCGCTCGATCGCATCGAGACCCCGAACAAGCCCAAGGCCGCCTGAATGATCAGCCTTAAGCCGACCTTCTCACCGCGTTGTCGACCAGCGTCTTGCCGAGCGACCAGATCGCACCGGGGACCTTGTGGCTGCCTGCAATGACGTCGTCGAAGGCGCGCTCGATCCAGCTGCAGTCTTCCTCGGTGATGGTGAGCGGCGGCAGCA
Organism: Bradyrhizobium sp. STM 3561; assembly: GCF_045571455.1. NCBI lineage: Bacteria > Pseudomonadati > Pseudomonadota > Alphaproteobacteria > Hyphomicrobiales > Nitrobacteraceae > Bradyrhizobium > Bradyrhizobium sp. STM 3561. The sequence goes on along the minus strand of NZ_CP120695.1, from coordinate 1,662,595 downwards.
GCTTGATGGTGTGGCTGCCGTGGCCCGCCACTTGCGTGAGGATCTTGTGATCCTTGAACAGCGGCACGGTAATGAGCTGGCAGAACAGGCCCTTGTTGGCGGCCTCCAGCACGTTCCACGAGGCGCGCAGGCGCAGCGATTTCGGCGGGCCGAACTCGATGCCAATCATCAGGCCCTTGCCGCGGACTTCCTTCAACAGCTCGTAGCCGGGCACCATGCGCGTCAGCGCAAGGCGCAGCTCGGCGCCACGCTTGGCGGCCGCCTCGATGAGCTTCTCGGATTCCATCACGTCGAGCGTGGCAATGCCCGCGGCCATCGCGAGGTCGTTCTTCGAGAACGTGGAACCGTGCACCACCGCGCGGTCCATCTGGTTGAAGATCTTGTCGAAGATGCTCTTGCGCGTCAGCACCGCGCCGACCGGCACGTGGCCGCCGGACAGCGACTTCGACAGCAGCACCATGTCGGGCTCGACGTTCCAGTGCTCGACCGCGAGGAAGCGGCCGGTGCGGCCCATACCGGTCTGGATCTCGTCGGCGACGAACAGCGTGCCGTATTTCTTGCAGAGCGCGGCCGCGCCGGGCAGGAACTCGTCGGTGGGCATGTTGACGCCCTTGCCCTGGATCGGCTCGACGACGAAGGCCGCGACCTCGCGCGAGGCCAGCGCCTTTTCCAGCGCGGCCAGATCATTGAATGGGATCGGGGTGCAGCCCGGCAGCAGCGGCTCGAAGCCGGTGCGGAAATTCGAGTCACCGGTCAGCGACAGCGCGCCATAGGTCAGGCCGTGATAGCCGTGGGCGCAATACACGATGCCGGGCCGGCCGGTAGCGCCGCGCGCGAACTTGATCGCGGCCTCGACGCATTCCGCGCCGGAATTGGCGAAGAACGCCTTGTCGAGATAGGGAACGTATTTCAGCAGCCGTTCGGCCAGCACGCCGGCGAGCGTCGAGACATCGAACTGGACGAGGTTGGGAAGGTCGGCATCGAGCACGCTCTTGAGCGCATCCCGCATGACAGGATGATTGCGCCCGATCGCAAACACGCCAAAGCCGGACAACAGGTCGAGATAGCGAGCGCCCTCGCGGTCGTAGAGATACTGCCCCTGGCCCTTCTGGAAGCCGACATCGTAGCCGATGGTCTTGAGAACCCGAACGAACTGCTCGTTCAGATACCGATTGTGCAGGGTGCTGCGCTGGGCCTGACGGTCCGCGAATAGCTGAGACATGTCTGGATTTGGGCTGTGCATCCGCTACATACTTCGCTTGAGGGCCGTCTCGTCAACTGAAAACCGGACCATTACTGTAAACGGTCTGTGCGGCCTTTTGCCCTTTTTCGGACCATCTTCGCAAGCACAGCTTTAGACCATGTTGCACTGCCAAGGAACACTCATGCGTTCGGCCCTTTACACCGGAATTATACTGGCTGGCGGTTACGCCTGCCTGACCCCAGCCCTCGCCGCCGATCCCACCGGCGACTGGCGGGTCGCTGACGGCGTCGCCAACATCCGTGTCGCCCAATGCAATGGCAGCATGTGGGGTGCGGTCTCCTGGGAAAAGCAGCCCGGCGGCCGCGACGAGAACAATCCGGATGTCTCGAAAAAGAACAGGCCGACCCTGGGCATGGCAACCCTGATCGACATGAAGAAGAAGCCCGGCGTCGATCAGTGGGAAGGACAGGTCTACAACGCCAAGGACGGCCAGCTCTACAGCGCAACCATAACGCCGGCCGGTCCCGATCAGCTCGAAATCAAGGGCTGCGTGATGGGCTTCCTCTGCGGCGGCGAGACCTGGACCCGGGTCGGCCCGCCAATCCCCTCGAGTCCTGCGAACGCCATGGCCAAGGGCGTGCAGAAATCCGGTGGCGCCGCGCCGAAACCCCAGGGGCCCCAAGCAGCCCAAGCCACGACAGGCGCGACCGCGCCTGCGCCCGCGGCTCCGAAGGCCGCAGCCAAGCCCGGTCAGAAGGGCGCCGCCGACCCCGTCGGCGACATCTGCCTACTCCCTGAGATTGCGGGGTTTGCCCATTAGGGCCGGCTGGAACAGCAGCACAGCGGCGAGCGTCGTCACCAGCGAGAGTGCCAGCAGCTTGCCCATGCTGGACGTGCCGGGGTGGCTCGACAGCCACAGACTGCCGAACGCGGTCGCCGTCGTCAGCGCGCTGAAGAAGATCGCACGCGTCAGGCTGGTCTGGAGCAGGTTTGTCCTGCCCGACCGCCAGGCCACGACATAATAGATCTTGAAGGCGACGCCGACGCCGAGCAGCAGCGGAAACGCAACGATGTTGGCGAAGTTCAGCGGCAGGCCGATCAACACGCAGATCTCGAGCGTCACCGCGCCCGCAACCAGAAGCGGCACCAACGTCATCAGCACGTCGACGAACCGGCCTAGCGTGATCCACAGCAATAGCCCGATCACCAGCAGCGCATAGATACCGGCGTGGATGAACGCCTTCACCACGGTGTCGCCGGACTTCAGGATCGAGACCGGTCCGCCGATCGCGGTCGGCTCGGCCGCGAGCACCGCCGCGGCGAATTTGCGCAGCGTGTCGTTGTCATTGGGATCGCCCTTGGGCAGCGCCTCGACGCGGATGATGCCGTCCTTGCTCTTCCAGGCACTGACGAGATCGGGCGGCAGTGATTTCAGGGTGACCGGCTCGGCCTGCATGGCGTTCCTGAGCTGGTCGAACACGATCTTCATTGGCGTGACGAACACGTCCTGCGCCTTGTTGCGCGTGGCCTCGTCGCCATTGGCGAGCCTTTCGAGCGCGTCTGCAAGACGGCGCGAGGCAACCGCCCCTGGGCCCTTCGCGTCGCCCGCCGTTCGGCGCAGATTGTCGACCGCAGATTTCAGCGATTCGACATTTTCCTGGTCCGTCGGCGCCGCATCGATCTGATCGGGATTGAGCGCCGGGTTCAGCACCTTGGCGCCCTGTGCGATCAGCTTCAGCTTCGGCTGCTGGTCCTGCGGCACGAAGCTGTCGAGCGACATCACCCGGAGCACCTCGGGCACCTTCTCCAGCTTCGCCTGGACCTGCCTCGCCTGCTCTTCCGACGTCGTCATCACGTTGACGGCATTGGCCCCGGTGTTCGGGTCCTTGCGCAGGTCGAGGAAGGTGGCGATCGATTCGGCCTTCGGGTTGCGCAGGTTCATCGGGTTGAAGTCGAACTTCATGAAGTAGAGCAGCGGCAGGCCGCCAAGCGCGAGCAGCAGCGTGCCGCCGACGATCAGCACGCGATGCTTCTCGAGGAAATGATCGAGCGGCGCCAGGAAAGCATAGCCGACGGGCTCCGGTTCGCCGGGCGGATTCAGAAGCTTGAGCAGCGCCGGCAGCACGGTGATGCTGGACACGAACGCCACCAGCATGCCGACACCGGCGATCTGGCCGAGCTCCGAGATCCCCTTGTAATCGGTCGGCATGAAGCAGAGGAAGCCCGCCGCAGTGGCCATAGCCGCCAGCGACAGCGGCACCGCCGAGCGCTTGGCCGCCAGCACCAGCGCGCTCGAGAGATGGTCGACCTTGTAGCGCTCCGAGCGGTAGCGGACGCTGTACTGGATACCGAAATCGACGCCGAGGCCGACGAACAGCACCGCAAAGGCGATCGACAGCAGATTGAGCGAGCCGACCATCATCAGGCCGGCCGCGGTCGTGATCGCAAGGCCTACGAAGAGATTGACGAAGACGGCGAAGATGATCTTCGCCGAATGCAGCGCCAGCCACAGGATCAGCAGCACGACGAGGACGGTCCCGACGCCGTTGACGACGGCGCCTTCCTGGACGGTGGCGTATTCCTCGTTGGCGATCGGGACCGGGCCGGTCAGCCGCACCCGCGCCTGGTACTTGTTTGGGAAATCGAGATCGGCGGCGGCCTTGCGGATCGCGTCGGTCGCATCCTTGCCGGGCTCCAAAGCGTTATAGTCGAGGATCGGCTTGAACTCGATGAAGGCGCGCTTGTCCGAATCCTTCAACGGCTCGTCGCTGACGAGCTCGCGCCAGGAGAAGCTGGCATTGCCCTTGTTGAGCACGGTCTCGACCGTCTGCGCGATCAGGTTGAAGGGCCGCTCGGTGTTGTCGAGCTTGACCTGACCGCGCTTGACGCCGGCAAGGCCGGTCTCCAGCGCGCCGGTGAGGCCGCGGATCGAGGGATCGCCGGCCATGATCTCGATCAGGGGCGCGGCGGATTCGAACTGGCCGGTGATCTTGGCGACCTCCTCGGTCGGCAGGAACAACAGGCCGTTCTTCTCGAAGAACTCGCCGCTGCCGAGCTGCTGCATCGACTGGAAGTGGGTCTTGTCGTCCTTCAATCTGGCATAGAGCGCGTTTGCTGCGGCGCTCGTCATCTCCGGCGTCCGGGCCTCGATGACGGCGAGAATCGTTTCGTTTTGATCAAACGCTTGGTCGAATTGCTGGTCACGTTTGCGCCAGTCGAGATTTTGAGAAATCAGCGAGTTGATGTCGGTGTTGATGGCGAAGTGGCGCGCAGCGTAATAGCCCGCTCCCACCGACAGCAGGAGCCCGAGAATGACGACGAGGGAGGCAAACCGGGTGCAGGCCCTGACGATGGCGACGACGACGCTTTGCAGCACTTCTTTTCTTTCTGCGGTTAACAGCTTGCCGGAAACGCCCGCTGTTTATCGGAGTTCCCGGGCGAAACCTATTGCTGTTTTGATGGTTCTCGCCCCGAGAAGGTTCGAGGTAAACGGCGCAAGGCCGCGGCAAAATCATGCGGGGCGGCCGGTATAGCCGTGGAGTTGAGGCGGGAAAGTGACGAAGGACGATGCACGAATGCCGCGCGCTTGCGCACCCCCGTATGCCTTACTAAAATACCTCAGAATCGGTCCAACAGAGTTCCGGGCTTTCCCTATTGCCGATTTTTTGACACAAAGTATTGCGCCTGCATGCGCCGGAGCCCTACGGGGTGGGCAGGCTACCGCATGCGCGAACCAATGGTGCGGATATTGCAGTTCATTGGTCAGTATCTGGGTGCCGCCGGGGACATTGAAGCGGATTGGTGCAACTTGCGTGATGGGCGTCCAATGGAAGTTTATCTGGCGCAGCCGCGCGGCTTCTGCGCAGGCGTGGTGCGTGCGATCGAGATCGTGGAGCGGGCGCTGGAGAAGTACGGCCCGCCCGTCTATGTGCGCCATGAGATCGTGCATAACAAATACGTCGTCGAGAGCCTGAAGAACAAAGGCGCAATCTTCGTCGAGGAGCTCTCCGAGGTTCCGCCGAAATCGGTGACGGTGTTCAGCGCCCACGGCGTCGCCCGCAGCGTCGAGGAAGAGGCCGCCGCGCGCAACCTCCCGGTGCTCAATGCCACCTGCCCGCTGGTCACGAAAGTTCACAATCAGGGGAAGCGCTACATCGGCAAGGGCCGGACCCTGATCCTGATCGGCCATGCCGGCCACCCCGAAGTCGAGGGCACGATGGGCCAGGTCCCGGGGCCGGTGCAGCTTGTCCAGAGCGTTGAAGAGGTTAAGGCCCTGACCCTGCCGGCGGATACGCCAGTGGCCTACATCACCCAGACCACGTTGTCGGTCGACGACACCAGGGACATCATCGCGGCCCTTCAGGCCCGCTTTACAGATATTCAAGGCCCGGATATCCGGGATATCTGCTATGCGACACAGAACCGCCAATCTGCGGTAAGGAACCTGAGCAAGCTGGTCGACGTGATCTTGGTGGTGGGCGCTGCCAACAGCTCGAACTCGAACCGGCTCCGCGAAATCGGCACTGAAGCCGGCGTCGCGAGTTATTTGATTGCCGACGGCAGCGAGCTCAATCCGGAGTGGTTGAAGAATGCGAGGACCGTCGGCGTCACGGCCGGTGCTTCGGCGCCCGAGGTACTCGTGGATGACGTGATCGAAGCGATGCGGCGGATCGGACCCGTGAAGGTCTCGGTGTTGCCGGGCCGCGAGGAAGACATCGAATTCCGGCTTCCGGCCCAACTGGCCGCGAGCTGACCCATCCGAATTCAAAGCCCAGAAAGAAACTGTAATGGCTATCCCGTTCTTCAAGGAAATGCGTATCGGCGGCTATTTGCTCAAGCAGAAACTGCTTGGCCGCAAGCGCTACCCGCTCGTGCTGATGCTGGAGCCGCTGTTCCGCTGCAACCTCGCCTGCGTCGGCTGCGGCAAGATCGATTATCCGGATGCGATCCTCAACCGCCGCATGACCGCGCAGGAGTGCTGGGACGCCGCCGACGAGTGCGGCGCGCCGATGGTCGCCATTCCCGGCGGCGAGCCGCTGATCCACAAGGAGATCGGAGAGATCGTACGCGGCCTCGTTGCGCGCAAGAAGTTCGTCTCGCTCTGCACCAACGCGTTGCTGCTCGAGAAGAAGCTCGACCTGTTCGAGCCCTCGCCCTACCTGTTCTTCTCGGTGCATCTCGACGGTCTGCGCGATCACCACGACAAGGCGGTGTCGCAGAAGGGCGTGTTCGACCGCGCCGTTTCGGCGATCAAGGCCGCCAAGGCGCGTGGCTTCACCGTCAACGTCAACGCCACCATCTTCGACGGCCACCCGGCCGAGGAGATCGCCAAATTCCTCGACTTCACCACCGAGCTCGGCGTCGGCGTCTCGATGTCCCCGGGCTATGCCTATGAGCGCGCGCCGGACCAGGAGCACTTCCTCAACCGCACCAAGACCAAGAAGCTGTTCCGCGACGTCTTTGCGATGGGCAAGGGCAAGAAGTGGAATTTCATGCATTCCGGCCTGTTCCTGGACTTCCTCGCCGGCAACCAGGAATACGAGTGCACGCCGTGGGGCATGCCCGCGCGCAACATTTTTGGTTGGCAGAAGCCCTGCTACCTGCTCGGTGAAGGCTACGCGAAAACCTTCAAGGAGCTGATGGAGACCACCGACTGGGACAGCTACGGCACCGGCCGCTACGAGAAGTGCGCCGACTGTATGGCCCATTGCGGCTACGAGCCGACCGCGGCGGCCGCAGCTTTCAACAACCCGCTGAAGGCGATGTGGGTGGCGCTGCGCGGCGTCCGGACGAGCGGCCCGATGGCGCCGGAGATCGACCTCTCCAAGCAGCGCCCGGCGCAGTACATCTTCTCCGAGCAGGTCCAGAAGAAGCTGTCGGAGATCCGCCGCGACGAGGCCGAAGCCGCTGCGGCGAAGGCCGCGCAGAAGGCTTCGACGGCCGCGTAAGGGCGCACGATCAAATCTCACGACGAAAGCCCGGTCGCCACCGCGACCGGGCTTCTTTTTGCGCAAGTTTCGTGAGGCTTGGAGGCACGCGTTCACCCCAGCGTCATTGCGAGCGCAGCGAGGCAATCCAGAATCGTTCTGCGGAGACAGTCTGGATTGCTTCGCGGAGCCTGTCATCGGGCCGCGCTTCGCGCGGACCCGTTGGCTCGCAATGACGGCGTCTATGGCACCGGCTTGCTTTTCCATCAGCCCTCTGCCTCGTAGACATACCTGCGCATTCTCGCGGCTTCTTTCGCCCGAGCTTTGCTGTTCGTTCACGCCCCGTGAAAGCCAGAGGGCGCAGGGAAGGTCGGGCGCCGGCGGCACCCGCGGTCCGCGTGCATCGGAAACGCACACGGGGTGGATCACAGGTGATGCCGGTCGCCGGCCTTCCCTGCGCGGATGGTTTTAACGGTGTTCTTCGTGCTCTCCTCGGGGAGCGTTGCACTATTGCCCCCGTCGCCTCGCCGCTGATCGATGCGCGTGCCGGTTGGCTGCCACATCACCGCGAAGTTTGACGCCAGAACCCCGGGCGTCGGGACCACACGACTTCTCCGTCCGCGGACGGCCCTGCCGGACGCATCCGAGGCTCGCGTGTGCTCACCCCGCAAGATCCAGCTTGGCCGCTGTGACAGCGCCGTGTCGTATCGCGCCGCGCATGACTCACGGTTGCCCGCCCTGTCATCGCCTTTCGCGCCGGCGCTGCCGCGTCCACCGCACCCCGACCCGCATCTCGTGACGATCGCGAAGCGCCCCTCTGGCAGGATCGGGATGACAGCCCTATGCCATAAATCCGAAATTCGGAAAAGTGAAATATTTTTACGGAAGGGATTGACTGGCTGTTCCGGTGTTTTGCCCGACCGGCTGACAGTGCTGGATGGAAACGCTTCGCCTTCTATTTTCCGATCTCGACATCCTCGACCTCGACCAAGAGGACGCGCGAGCCGCGGGCGAGATCCGGGCGGAGCTTGCGAAGCACGGCACACCAATCGGTCCCTATGACATCTTGAGCGCCGGTCAAGCGATGGCGCGCGGCCTGCCGCTTGTCAGCAACAACACCGCCGAATTCCAGCGTATCGCCGGGTTGCGGCTAGAGGACTGGACCAGGGATTGATGCTCGCAGGCGTTACCGTGACCGTCAGTACGAAGCTGGCCTAACGAAAAAGGCCCGCACGCCATGGCGAACGGGCCTTCGGCAGTTGGACGTATGCGCTCACGCGGCCTCGGAGACCAGCGCCTCGCTGCCGATCAGCTCCGTCCCGATCAGATAATCGCGGCAGCCGCGCAAGGACCGCAGCGCGCGGTTGAAGTCGATGCCGGTCGAGACCAGGGCATGCAACGTCGCCGGATTGCGCACGATTCCGCGCAGCACGGCACCGAGATCGATCTGCCCGTTCGGCTTGATCGCGGCGCGGGCCAGCGCCGGCAGGGCGCGATGGGCGGGGTCGCTGATGACGCGGACCGCGGCAAAGGGCAGCCCGGCCTCGGCGGCATAGGCGGCCGCGATGTGGCTTTCCATGTCGACGGCGGCTGCGCCCGTTTCCGAATGCAGCGCCGCCTTGCACGAGCGTTTCGTGACCACCTCCTCGGCCCCGGCGAGGCTGCCGCGCACGACGCGGCGGCGGCCGGAGGTCAGGCGCTCGATCAGGTCGTCGCCGAGCGACAGCCCGGCGGCCCAGCGGGCATCGCCGGACAGCACCTCGGTCGCCAGCACGACGTCGCCCGAGCGCAAGCTCGGGTCGAGCCCGCCGGCCACGCCGAACGAGATCACACCGCGAATCGTGTCGGGGTCCACCACCGTCAGAAGCGCCCGCAACTGCGTCGGGCTGCTGGATGAACAGATAACCGCCATTCCGGGCCCGGCTGCGATACGGGCCTCTTGAACCAGTCCGGTCACGATCAGTATCGGCCGCGGGTCGATGGCTTGACCCGCGGTAAAATAGTCCCCCGTCCCCAAAGTCACATTCCGACCCCTACCACCCTGCTGTTGGTGTTCCGCAAGTTCCGATACCGCGCCAATGCCCACAACGGAAAGAACTTTGGGTAACCATGATACCGTAGATAGAACACGCGGGGGAAGCCTGTGGCGGTGTACCGCTGCTCGTCCCACAATCCTTTTTTGTTTTGTGTTGCAATCAGGTACTCCACCCCGCGGGCGACGGCGGGGTGATCAACCTCGCCTGCCGCCATCAGGGCAAGCAAGGCCCATGCCGTTTGCGAGGCGGTCGAGGGGGCGGACTCCCAGCCCTTGTAGTCGAGCCGGTAGCTGACGGCGTCCTCGCCCCAGCCGCCGTCATCGTTCTGGATCGAGGTCAGCCACGCCGCGGCCTTCCGGATCATGGGGTCCTTGTGGTCGACGCCCGCCATGTTGAGGGCGCACAGCACCGACCAGGTTCCATAGATGAAGTTCATGCCCCAGCGGCCGTACCAGGACCCCTCCGGGTGCTGGGTCTTCCGCAAGTAGGCAACACCATCGGCCACGTGCTTGCTGGTCTTCACGGTCTCGCCGAGCTGGGCCAGCATCGAAATGCAGCGCGCCGTGACGTCCTCGGTCGGCGGATCGAGCAGCGCGCCATGGTCGGAGAACGGGATGTTGTTGAGGTAATATTCGAGGTTGTTGACGTCGAAGGCGGCCCAGCCGCCGTCGTCGCTCTGCATGCCCTCGATCCACTCGCGGCCGCGGGCGATCGCGGCATCATAGCCGGCGACGCCGTGCTCACGGCGCATGCGGTCCATCGACATCACCACGACCGCGGTGTCGTCGAGATCAGGGTAGTGCGCGTTGTTGTACTGGAAGGCCCAGCCGCCGGGGCGGACGTCGGGCCGCTTCACCGCCCAATCGCCCTTCACCTCGAGCTCCTGCTTCGGGATCAGCCAGTCGAGGCCCTGCTTGGCCGCAGGCACCGCCTTGTCGCCGCCGGCTTCCAGCAGCGCATGCGCCGTGAGCGTCGTGTCCCACACCGGCGAGACGCAAGGCTGGCAATAGGCCTCCTCGTCGCCGATCACGAGCAGCTTGTCCAGGCCGCGGCGCGTGATCGCGCGCGGCGGATAGTTCTCGTCCTTGCCGAGGGCGTCGTACATCATGACGATGTTGGCCATGGGCGGGTAGATCGCGCCCATGCCGTCCTCCCCGTTGAGCCGCTCCTCGATGAAGGCCAGCGCCGCATCGATCGCGCGCTTGCGCAGGCTCTTCGGAAACATCGGTTCGATCACGCGTAAGATCGCATCGAGCGAACGGAACAGCAGGAACCAAGCCATGCTCTGGTGCGGTGCCTTCGCGGTCATGCCGATCGAACGCGGATCCTGCAGGAACAACTCGTCGATGCCGACGCCCTTCGGATTCTTCGCGCGCGGCTTCAGCGCGGCGATCACCATCAGCGGCACCATGGTTGTGCGCGCCCAGTAGGAGATCTTGTTGAGATGGAACGGCGACCAGAACGGCAGCAGCACGATCTCGACCGGCAGCACCGGCACGGCGCGCCAGGTCACGACGCCGAACGTCGCGAGCAGGAAGCGCGTGAAGACGTTGCTATGAATCGCGCCGCCACGGGCATGAATGGCCTCGCGCGCCCGCACCATGTGCGGTGCGTCGACGGAGTCGCCGATCATCTTGAGCGCGAAGTAGGCCTTCACGCTGGCGCTCATGTCGAACTCACCATCGTGCACCAGCGGCCAGCCACCATGGGCGCCCTGCACGCGGCGCAGGTAATTGCCGATCTTGGCCTCGAGCACGGCGTCGACCGGCTCTCCGAGATAGTGGCGCAGCAGGATGTACTCGGCCGGAATCGTGCAGTCGGCCTCGAGCTCGAATACCCAATGGCCGTCCGCCTGCTGGAAGTCGAGGACGCCCTGCGTCGCCGACGCAATGCTCGATTCCAAAGCTTCGCGGCTGGTCGCGTTCACGGAATCCATATCGCTCGATTGCTCCGATAGTCGATTGAAGGTTGGCCGGGACATTGCCCGTCAGGGCCGCTGTGCAGCGAGAACCAGATCGGCGGCGCGATCACCGGACCGAACTGATCCCTCGATGGTTGCAGGCAATCCCGTAGCAGTCCAATCACCCGCAAGGAACAGGTTCTTCAGCGCAGTGACCGGCCCGGGACGCAGGGCATTCTGCGCCGGCGTCGCGGCGAAAGTCGCACGGCGCTCGCGCACGATCTGCCAGGGAGGCAGCTCGCCGGAAACGCCGCCCGCCGCGCAGACATCGTTCCAGATCGCCTGCGCGAGCTCCTCGCGCGGCACGTCGACGAGACGGTCGCCATTGCTGATGGTCACCGAGAGACGGTTCGGGAACGCGAACAGCCATTCCACGACGCCGCCGATCACGCCGAGGATCGGCGCCGAGCCCGGCGGCGGTGTGATGCGGAAATGCGCATTCACGATGGCGCGGAATTCGGTCGGCGTCTTCAGGCCCGGCAGCAGGCTGGAGGCCGCGCGCGGCGGCACCGCCATCACGATGACGTCACCGGCACCGAGCTGGATCACGTCCTCGCCGCCGAAATTCAGTGCAGCCACCTTGCCGCCGGTGTTGGCGAACGAACGCAGCTCGTGGCCGAGCTGAACGGTGTGGCCCCGCTCCTGCAAAAACTTCACGGCGGGCTCGATCAAGACGGCGCTGAGGCCGTCACGCGCGATCAGCGGACGGCAGGCCTGCCCGCCCGCGAGCAGCGTCTCGCGCACGATCGCGCCAGCAAGCCCCGCCGAGCCCTCGGGCGGATCGACGTTGAGCGCCGCCAGCAGCAGCGGCTGCACCAGGCGCTGGTAGAGGATGCCCTCGGTTGGAATGGACTTGCCAACCAGCGTCTCCTCCGACGCCCAGAGCAGCGGCGCCAGCTTGAGATAATCGGTGAGGCCGGTGTCGGGCACGCGGCGGCTTTCGTCGAGCACCCAGGTCGGCAGCCGGCCATCGCCGAGGTCGATCTGCCAACGCTGCCCCGTCTTGATGTCGACGAAGGGAAACTGCGCGCGCTCGGGGCCGACGAGGCCGGCCTCGGTGCCGATCGCGCGCGCATAGGCGCGCACATGGCTGTTGCCCGACAGCACCAGATGATTGCCGTTGTCGATGGTGAGATTGGTGGCGCCGTCGAAATAGGACCGGCAGCGGCCGCCGGCCTGGTGCGTCGCCTCGTGCACGGCGACCTTGAAGCCGGCATTGGCGAGCCGCACGGCGGCGGAGAGGCCGGACATTCCAGCGCCGATGATGTGAGCTGTGTTTTGCATCAGATGAAAGCGTAACGGAGCAGGATCAGGATGCGTGTGATCTTCGACACACGCACCGGCTCGCGCGGCGCGGCGAAGCCGCGCGCGATCAGGAGGTCCAGAATGGAATGATAGTATTTCGACATGATCCGCGGCGCGCGCACGGCGCGGCGCTTGTTGCGATTCATGATCTCGTCCGACTTCTCGAAATGCGATTTCGCGCGCTGCGCCAGCGGCAGACAGACCTTCGGCAGCGCGCGCTCGGCGATCACGCGGTTCGGATCATTGGAGGTGATACCGGCATGCAGCAGCGCCTCGCGCGGCAGATAGAGCCGGCCGAGACCGGCATCCTCGTCGATGTCGCGCAGGATGTTGGTGAGCTGAAGCGCGCGGCCGAGATGGTGCGCGAGCAGGATGCCGTCTTCCTCGGGGATGCCGAACACCCGCACCGACAGCCGTCCCACGGCGCTGGCGACACGGTCGCAGTAGAGATCCAGCGTGGCCATGTCGGGCGCGCGGATGTCCTGCGGCACGTCCATCTCCATGCCGTCGACGATGGCCAGGAAATCCTCGCGCTTGAGGCCGAAGGTCTTCACCGAGGCGACGTAGTCCTTCAGCCGCGGCGGCGGATGGCCCTGGTAGAGCGCGTCGATGTCGTTGCGCCATTCCTGAAGCGCTGCGAGCCGCTGTTCGCGCGGGCCGTCGGAATCGGCGATGTCGTCGACCTGGCGGCAGAAGCTGTAGATCTGGAACATCGCTTCGCGCTGGTCACGCGGCAGGATGCGCATCGCGGCATAGAACGAGCTGCCGGATGCGGTCGAGCCGTAATTGGCGCCGGGCGTGGTCGCCTCAAGCGTCATGTGCAGTCCCCGGTCTGGAAACGGCCTTGCGTCCGATCGCGCGGCGGCCGACTTCGCCGATCATGCCGGCGAGGCTGAAGGTGAGAAGCTCGAACTTGTTCAGATGCACGCGCTCGCGCAGGGGATCGCGCACCCTGAGCAGGCGCACGATCCGGTCGGCATAGGCCTGGATGACGGAAACGTCGACGCCGAGGCGGAAATCCCGGATCTCCGCAGCTAACGACCTGCCCTCGTCGAGCAGCGCTTCGTTGCGCGCGGCGAGCCCGTGCAGGCAGGCCAGCATCGCCGGCGGCGATTGAGCGAGGCCAAGCTGCTCGACCGAGGCACCGTGTGCTGCCAGCGCATCGCGCGGCAGATAGACGCGGTTGAGCTCGCGGAAATCCTTGCCGCAATCCTGCAGGTGATTGTTGATCTGCAGGCCTGCGCAGAGCGCGTCCGACGCGGCCCAGGTCGAGGTGCTCTCGCCGTGAACGTCGAGCATGAAGCGGCCGACCGGCATCGCAGAATATCGGCAATAGTGGATGACTTCGTCCCACGTCTCGTAGCGCAGCTTGGTCACGTCCATGCGGAAGGCGATGAGCACGTCGAGCGCATGGCGCGGCGCCATGCCGCGCTCGGCCAACGCACGGCGCAGGGTGACCGCCTCGGCCTGGGTGTCGCCCCCGCCGAGGAGTTCCGTCTCGAGCAGGTCGAGATAAGCGAGCTTCTGGTCGGCCGGCAGTGTCGCATGGTCGGCGATGTCGTCGGCGGTACGGACGAAATTGTAATAGGCCAGGATCAGGGCGCGATGACGCGGATGAATGATCCAGGACGCGACGGGAAAATTCTCGTCGCGGTCACCCTTGCCGGATCGCAATTCGCTCGCAGATGTCATCGAGGGCTGGTTTACAATCGTTTGGACAGGAACGGCTTTTTCGCTCGCGCGGGCTCACGCCGGCGATGCCGCCGCGGCCCCCATATAGGGGAAGACGGCCGCAAAACCAATCCTGCCGCTCGATGGCTGCCCTCTGCGGACCGCGGCCGAAAAGGCGGCGCCGGGGCCGCCTTGGTGTGGGCCAGCGGCCGAGCTTACTGGTTGTGGTTCTTCAGCACCTGGTCGCAGGCCTGCGAGATCTTGGCCCGGTTCTCCTTGAGGCAGGCCAGGATGGTGAAATCGCCCTGATCGATGACCGGACGGCAGAACTTCTGCACATCGCGGGTGCAGGCCTTCTGCTCGGCCTCCGTGCCGCGCCCTTGCTGGGCGAGCGCAGCCGTCGAGAGGGATGCCGACAGCAGGGTGAGAGCGACGAGAAGCTTACGCATTGTATTCCTTCATTCTGACGGCAGAATCGCACCGATCCCGGGCTGCACAGGGCGGACAACCGGAGCGGATTGTTCTGATGGCAAGTCGCCGCAGGAGGTGCGGCCGAGAGAAGGCACAAGCACTGGCAAATGCGGCCAAATTGGCGCCGCACCCACCAAATCAGGTCTTCCCCGCGCCTTCATTGGCAGATGTAAGGGGTTGATACTACATCATAATTCAGAGAGACCGCATTTTGCTGCACGGCTGTTGCAGAGCTGCATCTCTCCGCCCCGTGGTTTTGGCCAGAAACACCCCGGAACAAGGTAAATCGGATGGTCCTCGCCCCCTTCCCGGGCCCGGTGAACCGCCATCTCGGGTGAGGGCACGTTGAACCTGGCACAGGCTCGGAACACTAAACTTTCGATGTGGCGAGACGTCTTCGATCTTGAACGGACGTCGTTCCAAAACGGGATATTTGTGATGAGATTCTTTGGGCGATCTGGACTGGCAATCACTGCGGCCGGCGTTGGGGCTGCGCTGCTCTTCTCGGTTTCGGCGAGCCATGCTCAATCGTCCGGGCCGTTTGCCGGCTTCGACGGCGCGTGGACCGGCACCGGCACGGTCTCGCTGTCCGACGGGTCCACCGAGCGCATCCGCTGCAAGGCCGACTACAAGGTCGCGGGCAGCGGTCTCAACCTCAAGCAGGCCCTGCACTGCGCCTCCGACAGCTACAAGTTCGACCTCACCAGCGACGTGACGAGCCAGGGCGACCGCATCTCCGGCAATTGGAGCGAGGCGAGCCGCAACATCTTCGGCAATCTCCAGGGCACGGCCGGCGGCGGCCAGATCGACGTATTCGTCGAGGCCAACGGCTTTGCAGCCAATCTGTCGCTGCGCACCAACGGCACCAAGCAGACCGTGCAGATCTCTTCCAAGGGCGAGATCCGCGGCGTCAACATCACGATGACGAAGGGATAGAGCCCGTTTCCGTTCAAGAACAACAAAGCCCTCGGCTCTCTCGCGAGCCGGGCGCTTTTTGCTGGAGCACTCGCTGCGCCTCCTCCAGTGGTGCACGGACCAAAGCGCCACGATGCCGCTCAGATCGCCGGCTTGTCCGTGCCCTGCAGCTTGCCGTGCAGGTTGATCAGCCACATCGCCGTCGGCCTGAGGATGAAAAGGTCGGCGACGAGCGCCATGACCATCGAGAAGGCGCTGAGCCAGCCGAACAGCCGCAGCGACGGCAGATCGGAGAACACGGTGACGACGAGGCCGCAGGCCAGCACCACCGTGGTCAGGATCAGCGCAGGTCCCACCAGCACGGTCGCCCGCTCCACCGCGAGAGCCGAGCCGACGCCCGGCTTGCTCTCGAGTCTCAGGCGGTTGAGGAAGTGGATGGTGGCGCTGAGGCCCAAACCGAACGAGACGGTGAGTGCGACGACGCTGGCGAATTGCAGCCCCTCGCCCATCGCCCATAGCACCGTTCCCGACATCACGACCGGGAAGATGCCGGGCAGGATGCAGGCGAGCATCACCACCCAGGAGCGGAAGGCGAGGCCGATGAAGATCGCGACCAGCGCGAATTCGACGGTGAGGCCGCGATTCAGCTTCTCGATCATGTTGGCCGAATTGCGCGCCGCGATGGCGGCAAGGCCGGTCACCGCGACCTCGTAGCCGGGGTGCTTCTTGCGGACGGCGTCGAGCTCGGTGTCGAGCTTGTCCACGATCGGCAGGAGCTGGCTCGAATCCTTGTCCGGCACGCGGCCGGCGACAACGACGGCATCCTGCTCGGCGTCGATGAAACGCCGCACCAGATGCTCGGGAATGACGTTGACGTATTCCTTCAACGTGGCGACGTCGGTGCTTCCGGCCTTTTCCGCGAGCCAGCGGCGCAGGGTCTCGAGCGACCAGACGTTGCCGACGCCGGCCGCCTTCTCCACGGTCGCGTGCACGTCGGCGATGGTCTGCAGCGTCTCCGGCGAATACAGCGATTCACCCTTCGGGAACACGATCAGCACGTTGACGGGATTTGCGCCGGTGAGCTTGGCATCCAACCGGTCGCTGGCGGCAACCGCCTGGCGCTTGTCCGGCACCTGATCGGCGAGCCGGTAGCGCGGCTCCAGATTGGCATAGATGACGCCGAGGCCACCGACGAACAGCACCGCGATCAGGCTGAACAGGCCGGGACGGCCGACCATGCGCACCGCGATCCAATAGCAGAAATTGCGCAGCGCCTGGACGCCGGCATCGGCGCCCTGGAACTTGACCGCAAAGACCTTCTCGTTGCGCACGAACAGCACGCCGAACACCGGCACAAGCGACAGCACGGCGACCAGCGCGATGATGGTGGCGGCGAGCCCGGCTTCGCCGAACTTGCGGATCAAATCGGAGTCGGAGAATTGCAGCGCGATGAAGGAAATGCCCGCGGTGCCGTGCGTCAGCACGCAGGCCGGGCCGACCACCAGCACCGCGTTCTTGAACGCGGTGAACTTGTCCTGGCCTGCAATCAGCCGGTCGCGCGCAGCGAAGGTGAGCTGCATCGAGTCGGAGAAGCTGATGACCATGATGAGCGGCGTCATCACGTTCAGGAACATGTTCAGATTGAAATTGGCCCAGCCGAGCGCGCCGAGAGCCAGCAGGATCGCGATCATCGGCGGGAACGCCGCTGCGACCATGAACGAGATCTTGCGGAAGAAGATGATGGCGATGACACAGCCGGCGAGGATGCCGAGGATGTTGTAGGTCAGCCCGTCACGCTCGACAGCATTGCGGATCTCGAGCTGCATCACCGGCACGCCCGAGAGCTGCACGTTGAGCCCGGTGTCGCTGAGATCCTCCTTGATCAGCCCGCGGATGTCGCCGACGGTCTTGGTCAGCTTGTTGGAGCCGACGACTTCCGGATCGAGCGAGAGCACGATCAGCGCCAGCGTGCCGTCCTCTGACAGCAGCTTGCCGCGGATGATCTCGTTGTTCTTGACGGTCTCGATGAACTTGTCATAGGCCGCGCCCTCCGGCAGCTCGGCCGGGAACAGCGCCGCTGGCAGCTTGCCCGGGGCCGGCGCCTGGCGTGCCGAGAACAGCGAAACGAGGCCACGCGTGCCCTCGACCAGTTGCAGGTCGGTGACGAAGTCGCGCAGCTTCTCCAGATTGTTCCGCTCCAGCAGGGTCTTGCCCTCGACCACGACAAGGACGTCGAACTCCTCGGCCGGGAACTTCTTGGTCACCTCTTCGTATTGGCGGAATTCGCGGGTGTTGGAGCGGAATAGCTGCGACAGCGAATCATCGATCTTGATGCGCTGGATGCCGAACACCGCGCCGACGATCAGGGCAAGCAGGACGATGCAGGAGACAATCGGCGCCCGGACGGCGACCAGCCCGAGCCGCTCCAGCCCGAAGGCGATCGAGGACGCAGGTCCCTGCTCGACCTTGTCGACATGAACCTCATTCTCGCTGTGCTTTTCGAGCATGCTTTGTCCAGTTCCTAAATCGGCTCGGTTTGTGAGCTTATTGCGCCCCGCGAACGGCCTGAAAACGCCATACGGATGGGAGGCCCTTGAAAATGCGCGGAAAATCGCCGCACGGGGTTTAGCAGGTCCCGCCATGGTCTCGCAAGCAGGCGCAGGTCGGCCAAACCGATCAAGATCAGGACATTTTGGCCCCCGATTCCGTTCCTTCAGCCGAAGCCGCGCCAAGTCGAGGCGGGGGGCGGTCGCCACTTTCGTCCTTCAGCGCCACGCCGGTCACCTCTCTGGCCAAGCCCTCCCGGACGAGCCAGGCGATCTTGAGGGCGGCCTCGTCACAGCTCAACCCGGCATGATGGATGTTCGACACGCAATTGCGCTCGGCATCGGTGCGGCCGGGCTTCGGTGCGAAAGTCAGATAGGCGCCAAGACTGTCGGGTGCCGACAGGCCGGGCCGTTCGCCGATCAGCATCACGACCATGCGCGCACCGAGGATCGCGCCGATCTCGTCGCCGAGCGCGACCCGGGCGCCTGAGGCGACGACGACATGGCCGATTGCGACAGCATCTCGCTCCGCAAACAATGGCAACAGGCGCCCCACCACCGTCGCAGCATGGCTGTGGACCGCCGCCGCGGACAGGCCGTCTCCGATCACAAGCGCGAGCTGGCACGGCGCGGAGGTGCTTCGTGCCAGAAGCTGCGCCGAGCCGGGCTCAAGCTGTCGTCCCAGATCCGGCCGCCGCAGATAGTCGCTGCGATCGACCGCTCGGCTCCTCACTTCGGTCACGGCAAGTCCGAGCGCGCCGAGATCGGCGACCAGACGCGGCGTATCGAAGGCGGCATGCACGGCATCGCGCGCGCGGGCATGGTCCAGCGTGAAATCAAGCAGCGCACGTGTCGGCATGCTCGCGCCGCTGCGGCCCAGCGCAACGCGCGCGGGCGTGAACGCCCGCAAATCCAGCGTCGGACGACGCAGCGGGACCGGATCAGACATGTCGCATCATTCGGCGGGAACGGCGGCCTCGCGCAGCCGGATCGAATAATTCGAAGCGTTCTGCTTGCCGCTCGAGGCCGCGCGCGCGAAGGTGATGAGGTGATGCGCGATCGTGGCGCAGCCGATCAAGCCTTCGAGATCGCCGCGCTTGATGCGTCCCAGCGCGAACTTCCAGAACACGCGCTTGTAATCGCCAAGCACGCCGACCTTCCAGAAAATGTTGCGCAGCATGACGAGGCCGCGCTTGATGTTGGGCCAAGTCTTCATCTCCGGTGCCACTGGCACCTTGAGTCGGTTGGCATAGGTGTAATCGCACTGATGCTGATAGCGCGCATAGACCTTCTCGGGCGCGTAGGCGACCTCCATGCAATGCTTCCAGGACGAGACGACCTCGTCATAGGGCAGCAGGAATTCGACGTTGGAATCGCGACCCTCGTCATCGACCAATCGTCCCTCGCGCTCCAGCCGGTCCCACAGCGGCGTCTTCGGCAGCGCCTGGAGCAGGTTGATGGTGAGCAGCGGAATCCGGGACTCCTCGACGAAGGCGAGCAGTGCGTCCGAGGTGTTCGGCTTGTCGGTGTCGAGCCCCATGATGATGCCCGAGACCACCTCCATGCCGTAGGAGTTGATGGTGCGCACGCCCTCCAGGATCGGGACCATCATGTTGTGGTCCTTGTGCATCGCATGCAATGCATCCGGATCCGGCGTCTCGATGCCGCAGAAGATGGTGATGAAATAGGCCTCGCGCATCTTCTCGAGGATCTCGGGCCGCTTGGCGATGTTGAGCGTCGCCTCGCAGGCGAGCCGCACCACGTAGCCGGTTTTCTTCTGCCATTCGATCAGATGCGGCAGCAGGTCCATCGCCGCCTTGCGGTTGCCGATGAAATTGTCGTCCACGAAATAGATCGTGTCGGTCATGCCGCATTCGCGCAGCCGATCGAGCTCGGCGATGATCTGCTCCGGTGTCTTGATCCGCGGATTGCGGCCGTAGAGGCCCGGGATGTCGCAGAACTCACACTGATAGGGACAGCCGCTGGAATACTGGATGCTGCCGAGAAAGTATTTCTTCACGTCGGCGAGTTCGTAAGCGGGGATCGGGAATTCCGTCATCGGCACCCGGTCCTTGGTGGTGAGGACCACCTGTTCGTCAGGACGCGAGGTATCGCGCGACAGAATCTCGATCAGCTGGTTGGTGGCGTCGCCGAGCTCGCCGACATGCAGATAGTCGAACGACGGATAATAGTCGGGGCAGGCGCTGACGGAGGGACCGCCGAGCGCGACCGGGAGATCGAATTCATGGGCGCGGCGGCAGATGTCGTTCATCTGCTGGCGCTGGATGTGCATGCCGCTGACGAAGACGGCTTCCGCCCATTCGAACTCCTCCTTCGTCGTGCGGCGCAGATTCTCGTCGACGAATTTGACCTGCCAGTCCTGCGGCAGATAGGCGGAGATCAGCAACAGCCCCTGCGGCGGCATGAAGGCGCGGACGCCATCGGTCAGGGGATAGGAATACTCGAATGTACCGAAGGACGAGGTGTAGCGTGGAAATACACAGAGAATCCGCCGGGACGTTCCGTTGCTTTCAGCTCGCATCAAAGCTCCCCCGCCACGCTCGACCGATGGTGCGACAATTGCCAGCCATGCACATAGGCTAACGCTGTCGCCGGAATTTCTCAATATTGTGGCGCAAGCATAATTCCGGAAGGCGCCGATGGTTTCCTAGGCAGGGAGAGCTGGCACCTGCCGCCGCCTCATGCGATCAGCCGCGAGGCAAAATCGGGCAGCAGGCCTGCATCGCCGGCAAGACGGAAATCGGCGCCTGCAATGCCCGAGCCCGCCAGCCAGTCGTCGAATTCCGGCGCGCGGCGCAAACCGAAGACGTCGCGGACATAGAGTGCGTCGTGAAAAGACGTCGACTGGTAGTTCAGCATGACGTCGTCTGCGCCGGGGACGCCCATGACGAAGGTGACGCCGGCGGCGGCGAGCAGCGTCAGGAGATTGTCCATGTCGTCCTGGTCCGCCTCGGCATGGTTGGTGTAGCAGATGTCGACCCCGAGCGGCAGGCCGAGCAGCTTGCCACAGAAATGATCCTCAAGTCCCGCCCGGATGATTTCCTTGCCGTCATAGAGATATTCCGGTCCGATGAAGCCGACCACGCTGTTGACGAGCAGCGGATCAAAGGCGCGAGCAACCGCATAGGCGCGCGCCTCGCAAGTCTGCTGATCGACGCCGTGATGGGCGCCCGCCGAGAGCGCCGAGCCCTGGCCGGTCTCGAAATACATCACGTTCTGCCCGACGGTGCCGCGCCGCAGCGACAGTCCGGCCTGCTTCGCCTCTTTCAGAAGCGCGAGATCGATGCCGAAACTGCGGTTGGCGGCCTCCGTGCCGGCGACCGACTGGAAGACGAGGTCGACCGGGGCGCCCTGCCCGATCAGCGACAGCGTCGTCGTGACATGGGTCAGCACGCAGCCTTGCGTCGGGATCTTCAGCCGCGCGATGATCTCGTCGAGCAGCCGCAGCAATTGCGCAATGACGGTGGGATCGTCGCTCGCGGGATTGATGCCGATACAGGCATCGCCGGCTCCCAGCAGGATGCCGTCGAGGATCGAGGCGGTGATGCCTCTGGCGTCGTCGAACGGATGATTGGGCTGCAGCCGCGTGCTCATCCGTCCCTTTAGCCCGATGGTGTTGCGGAAGGCGGTGGTGACCTCGCATTTCCGCGCCGCCAGGATCAGATCCTGGTTGCGCATCAGCTTTGACACCGCGGCCGCCATTTCCGGCGTGATGCCGCCTGCCAGCTTGCGCAGCACCTCGGGCGTTGCGGCGTCCGACAGCAGCCAGTCGCGGAAAGCTCCGACCGTCAGCGAGGCCACCGGCGCGAAGGCCTTGGCGTCATGGCTGTCGATGACGAGGCGGGTGACTTCGTCAAGCTCATAGGGGACGACAGCTTCCTGCAGGAACTGGCCGAGCGGCACATCCGCAAGCGCCATCCGCGCCGCGATCATCTGCGCGGCGGTGTCGGCGGCAACCCCGGCCAGCCGGTCGCCGGAACGCGGCGGCGTTGCCTTGGCGAGCAGGTCGCGCAGATCCGGAAACGCGTAGCTCGTGGCGTCGATGGTATGGCGGTAGACCAAGGGTGTCTCCGGGGTTCATCGGCCAATGGCCGACTCCAGGACTATCGTGAAACTATACCTTCGGATCAAGACGCTGAGATATCTTACGTTTCGTTCGACCTAAGACGAAGGCAGCCGATGGACGCATTAACGTCGCGTCCATCTTCGTTCTGCATAGTTTTGCATCAATTTTACACGACCGCGCTCATCTCCCGCCTCAAGCTCATCCGGGCCCTCGAACACCATGACAATTGACCGATCTGGGAATGCCACCGCCCTGGCAGGCCGTTTCACGCTTGCCACCAAGCTCTACGCGATCTTCGCGCTGTTCGCGCTGCTGACGGCGGCGATCGCGATGCTGTCCGACTACAACAGCCGCCGCAGCGCCGAGCTGATCAGCGCGATCGAGACGGCGAACGCCGCCGCGCTCAACGTCGAGCGCGTCAACTCGCTGGTCTATGCGGTCGTGATGGAATCGCGCGGCGTCTACATGTCGACCGAGCCGTCGCTGGTGCAGAAGTACGGCGAGGGCCTGCTCAAGTTCAATGCCCAGATCCTCGACGTCGTGAAGCGCTGGGAGACCATCGTCAAAGCCGACGATGCCGAGCAGTTTGCAACCTTCAAGAAGCGCATCGAGCAGTTCGTCGAGTTCCGCAAGGAGCTGGTGCGCCGCGGCGTCGAGATCAATGCGGCCGCGGGCCGCGAATGGGGCGACAATGACGCCAATCGCAGCGTGCGCTCGGCCCTGAACAAGGATCTCGAGGCGCTGTCCAAGGTCTATGCCGAGCGCGCCAGGCAGATCGCGCAGCAGACCGAAACCAATCGCGAATTGTCGTTCTTGCTGACCTGCCTCGGCGGCCTGGCGCTCGCCCTCGTCGTGATCGGCATCGTCATCATCGCCCGCTCGATCGCCCGGCCGCTCGCCTCGATCACCGCCACCATCAAGCAGGTCGCCGACGGTGCCGAAAACGTCGTGGTGCCGCACTCGGACCGCGCCGACGAGATCGGCGCCCTGGCCCGCGCGATCCAGGTGTTCCAGGAGGCCATGGGCCGAAACCGCAACCTCGCCTCGCAAGTGTCGCAAGACGCAGCCGCGCGCGAGGAGCGCGCCCGCCACATCGAACGATCGGTCGAGGAATTCCGCGGGGTGATCGGCGCCATCATGCACGGCCTCAGCGACAACGCGCAGGTCATGCGCGAGACCGCACAGACCATCACGCGTGTCACTGCGGATGCGAGCAGCCGCGCCGGCACCGCGGCGAACGCCACCGAGCAGGCCTCACACAACGTCTCGGCGGTCGCGAGCGCCGCCGAGGAGCTGTCGGCCTCGGTGGAAGAGATCGGGCGCCAGGTGCGGCAATCGGCCGGTGCGGTCGAGCAGACCGGCCAGCGCACCGAGAAGTCGATCTCCGAGATCGAGAGCCTCGCCGCGGCCACGCAACGCATCGACGGCGTGCTCAACCTGATCCAGGCGATCGCCGAGCAGACCAATCTGCTCGCGCTGAATGCCACCATCGAGGCCGCGCGCGCCGGCGATGCCGGCCGCGGCTTTGCCGTGGTCGCTCATGAAGTGAAGGCGCTCGCGGGCCAGACCGCCAAGGCCACGGCCGAAATCAGCGAGAACGTCTCGATGATCCAGGCCTCCACGCGCAATGCGGTCGACGCCGTGCGCGAGATCGGCGGCGCGGTCCGCGAGATCAACGAGGTCACCTCGGCGATCGCCGGCGCCGTCGACCAGCAGGACGCCGCCACGCGCGAGATCTCCTCCAACGCGCAAAGCGCTGCGCAGGGGAACGAGACGCTCGTGGCGAACATCACCTCGCTGCGCGATGCTATCGGCGAGACCGACACGGCGGCAGCCTCCGTGCTGACGGCGGCGAGCAGCCTGACCGCGACGGCGGACACGCTATCGCGGGAAGTCGAGACGTTCTTCCAGAACCTGCGCTCGGGAGCCACGGACGGCCGCATCGCCAAGTCGGGATAGCGGCCGCCAAGCGGGCCGCGTCAAACAAAAACTTGAAAAACAACCCCATGCACAGTAGGCCAGCACAGGTTTTTCAATGGCTTAGCGACGCACTCGCATGTCTACTGATTCTACGAAATAGATTTTGACTCGTCGGGCAAAACACCGGCATCATGTCATCATGGAAACACGCGCTGTACGGCCCTGTTCGCCATGGTGATCGGGGGCGCGCAAGTCTTGCCAAAGTGGCCGCGTCTCGTCGGCTCTGCCGCCAAAACCTGAAGCGACCGTTTAGCCTCGGCAAGTCGGCGATGGGCCAAGCCTGACGAGCCGGTCGGCAGCTCAGGATGCCCCCCGGAACTGCCAAGCCGCTGGAGCTGAATCTGGTTCTTCACCGAGAACCGATCAGGCGCGAACGGTGCGCAGGAAATGCGCGACCTCCTCCCTGAGACGTGTCGAGTCGCGCGACAACAGCCCGGCGGATGACAGAAGCTGAGCCGACGCGCTGCCCGTTTCGGCTGCGCCGCGTTGCACGTTGGCGACTCCGGCGCTGACGCCGCCGGTGCCTTGGGCCGCCTGCTGGATGTTGCGAGCGATCTCGTGCGTCGCCGCGCCCTGCTGCTCCACCGCGGCAGCGACGGCCGTTGCGATTTCTGACATTCTGGAAATGGTGCCGCTGATATCAGTGATGGCTGCGACCGATTTTTCGGTGGCCGCCTGCATGCTTCCGACCTGCTGGCCGATCTCTTCAGTGGCCTTCGCCGTCTGTTCGGCCAAGGCCTTGACCTCGCTCGCCACGACCGCGAAGCCGCGACCGGCATCACCTGCACGCGCCGCCTCGATCGTCGCGTTGAGCGCCAGGAGATTGGTTTGGCCGGCAATGCTGTTGATGAGATCGACTACGTCGCCAATTCGTGCGGCTGCCTGCGCGAGACGCTCGATCTGTTCGTTCGTGATCTCGGCCTGTCGCACGGCCTCATCCGCGATGCGCGAGGATTCCTGTACCTGGCGGCCGACTTCTCCCACCGATGCCGCCAATTCTTCGGACGCGGACGCCACCGACTGGACATTGGTCGTCGCTTCCTCGGAGGCGGCAGCGACGCCGGCCACTACATCTTGGGTACGCTCGGCCGTCGCCCTCAGCGTGCCCGCCGATGCCTCGAGCTGGCTGGACGCAGAGGAGACCGTCTGAACGATTTCGCCCACCGCACCTTCGAATGCGTCGGCAAGGCGGTGCATCTCGCGCCTCCGGAGCTCGGCCTGTTGGTGCTCCTGCTCGGCTCGCGCCTCCTCTGCATCCTTCTTGGCGATCAGCGCCTCCTTGAACACCTGCAGCGCATCGGCCATCTGGCCGATCTCGGTGCGCTCGCCTTGATGGGTTACTTCTGCGGATAGATCGCCGGCGCTGAGGGCCCGCATCGGCGAGACGATTGCGTTGATGCCTTGCGATACGGTTCTCATCACGAAAAAGGCAACGAGGGCGCCGAGGAGTCCGGCGATCGTCACTGTCGCCACGAGGGTCTTGACCGCGCTAATGTAGGCGATTGCGGCTTCGGCTCCCGCAGCGTCCGCGCCCTTGTTGTTGAGATCAATAGCACTCGCCAGGACCTTATCCGCGTCGAGACCAATGGGATTCACGTTTCTGCTGTTGAGATCGTTGGCCTCTTGAGGAAAACGACCAGCCGCAGCACGCGACAGAATCAGCACCTCCTGAGCGCCCTTCATGTAATCGTTCCAGAGGCCGCTCCATTCATCAAAGAGTGCACGCTCCTGCGGACTGGAGATGAGCTTCTTGTAGTCCGCAATGTTCTGCGCCATCCTTTCGGCGATTGTCTCGATGCGCTTATCAAGATCCGCCTTGTCCTGCGCACGGTCGAACAAAAGATGCTGCCGCACCGCGTTGCGGTAAGTAATGGTGGTAGCGCGCAACTCGCCGATCACGCGGACGCTCGGAAGCCAATTGCTCCGGATGTCGACGACCGCTGCGTTGATCACCTGCATATTCCAGACGGCGAAAACGCCGGTGCCGATCAGAGCCAGCAAGAGGCCGGAAACGACCGCGGTAATCTTCGTTCGTATCGAGATGTTGGAAAACATGACAGGCCCCTGAAAAACATCAAAAATTGATGACCTCCGGGACCCAATGCATCTGACGGGCGGTCGTATCCCTCCCCGGACCAGGACCAAATTTCCGTCAGCCCCGTGCCCCATTCGTGCTAAAGTTGTATCGATTTTGCCTTAACCGTTTCTTACTTCGTGACACTCCTCGCCAAACGGCAAGCAACTTTTGCGTGAATGTGCGTGATCGACCTGTTTTGCCGAGGCTGACTTTTCCCACTGGTGCGAACTTCTTCAATTCGCACCGGTACAAGTGCCGCATTGGCTGATTGGTCTGCTTCGCAACCATAAGCGGACATCGAGCGAATGCAGGCGCAGGGAAGCCCGGCCCCACTACCCCATCACCCCGCCCCGCCTGATCAGCTCCTTCCCGACCGCCGCCAAATGCACCTGGTCCGGGCCGTCGCCGATGCGGATGAAGCGGGCGTAGACATAGGCGCGGGCGAGGAACGTGTCCTGCGAGACGCCGGCGGCGCCGTGGATCTGGATGGCGCGGTCGATGACGCGGGCGGCCATGCTGGGCACCACGATCTTCGCGGCAGCGATGAGGTCGCGGGCGGCCTTGTTGCCTTCGCGGTCCATCTTGTCGGCGGCTTGCAGCGTCAACAGCCGCGCCTGCGCGATCTCGCAGAAGGAGTTTGCGATGTCCTCGCGCACAGAGCCCTGCTCGGCCAGCGGCTTGCCGAAGGCGACGCGCGCAACCGATCGCTGGCACATCAATTCCAGCGCGCGCTGGGCGCAGCCGATCAACCGCATGCAATGGTGGATGCGGCCGGGGCCGAGCCGGCCCTGCGCGATCTCGAAGCCGCGGCCCTCGCCGAGCAGGATGTTCTCTGCGGGCACGCGGACGTTGTCGTAGACGATCTCGGGGTGGCCGACCGGGGCGTCGTCATAGCCGTAGGTGAGCATGTCGCGGACGATGCGCACACCGGGCGTGTTCTTGGGCACCAGGATCATGGATTGCTGGCGATGGCGATCGGGATGGTCGGGCGCGGTCTTGCCCATCACGATCAGGATCTCGCAATCCTCGTTCATCGCGCCTGATGTGAACCACTTGCGACCGTTGATGACGTAGTCGCCGCCGTCGCGCCGGATCTCACACTGGATGTTGGTGGCATCGCTGGAGGCAACCTGCGGCTCGGTCATCGAGAAGCCGGAGCGGATGCGCCCCTCCAGCAGCGGCGTCAGCCAGCGCTCTTGTTGCGCTTTGGTGCCGTAATTCGCCAGCACCTCCATGTTGCCGACGTCAGGGGCCGAGCAGTTGAAAACTTCGGGTGCCCAGAGAATGCGGCCCATGATCTCCTTCACCGGCGCATATTCAAGGTTGGAGAGGCCAGTGTTGTTGAGGTCCTGGCCGTGCTTGCCTGACAGGAACAGGTTCCAGAGCCCCTGCTCGCGCGCCAGCCGCTTCAAATCCTGCAGCACAGGCGGCGTCCTGTAGCGCGCGGCCTCCGGCTTGACCTGCTCGTAATAGAGATCCTCGACCGGCTCGACATGCGCCCGCATGAACTGGCGGACGCGCTCCTGCAGCTCCAGCGAACGGGCGGAATGTTGAAAGTGCATTGGGGTCTCCTGTTCGCAGCGTTTGACGTCGTCATGCCCGGGCCTGTCCCGGGCATCCACGTTCTTCGTGCCGTGTCGCAAGGCGTGGATGGCCGGGACAGGCCCGGCCATGATGTTGGGCAGGCATCGGTGTCTCCGAAGCGGCCGCCGGCCTCGCCCCTTACGTGCCGCGCAACAGCTCGCTCGCCACGACCCAGTCGTTGCCGTCGAACTGCAGCATATAGCCGTCCTTGATCGGGCGGAAATCCTGCGGCGTGGTATTGAGGGTGATGCCGGGCATCAATAGCGACAGCGGCACGTTCTTCAAATTGGCGGCCTGCGCCATGATGTTCTCGCGCGTCAGATTGTCCTTGCACTGCTTCAGCAGCACCACCAGCGCCTCGGCGACGGTGTAGCCGTAGAGGCCCGCGACGTTGTTGACGTCGGCATTCGGCAGGCGCTTCTTCATAAACTCGATATAGGCGGTCATCGCCGGATCGTCCTTCGACTGCTCGACGAAGGGCTTGAGCGAGCCGAGCGACAGCACGCCCTTGCCGGCCTCGAGCCCGGCCGGCACCATCACGGTAGCTTTGTTGGCACAGCCGGAGGCGAGGAAGCGCGTCGGTTGCCAGCCGACTTCATGTGCCTTGCGGATGGCTTGCGCGCAGGCGCGTGGCGTCACCGAGTAGATCATGAAGACGTCGGCCTTGGTGCTGGCGAGCGTCAGCACCTGGGAATCGACGGTGGGATCGGCGACCTCGAAGCTCGAGGCCATCGCGATCGCCTTGTCCGCATCGGCGCCGAGCGCCTCCCTGACGCCGCGAAGATATTCCTTGCCTGCATCGTCGTTCTGATAGAGCACCGCAAAGCGCGCATTCGGGTTCTTGGCGCGGGCATAGGCGACGTCGATCGCGGCCTCGCTGGTGTAGTTCGGCGCCCAGGGCAGCGCCATCGACCACGGCATGTTGGCGGGATCGTTCCACTTCGAGGCCGAGCTGATCAGGAAGATCTGCGGCACCTTGTTGCTGTTGAGATATTTCGCGATCGCCGAGCTCGGCGCAGTGCCCATGGTCGCGAAGATGAAGGCGACGCCGTCGCCCTCGACCAACCGACGCGCGGCTTCCATGGTCTTCGGCGGCGAGAAGGCGTCGTCCAGCGAGATCAGATTGAGCTTGCGGCCATTGACGCCGCCCTTCTCGTTGACCTCGTCGAAATAGGCCGCGATCACCCGGCCGGTGATGCTGAGCGGCGAGGCCGGGCCGCTATAGGGCATGGTGTTGCCGATCTTGATCTCGGTGTCGCTGACGCCGGGACCATAGGATTTTTGCGCAGGTGCAGGCGTGGACAGGCAGGCGGCAGCCAAAGCTGCGGCCAGGGCCAAAGCGGCTCTCATGGTGTCTCCCCGATGATGATCGCCGCGCGGCGAGGCGCACGCGCGGCGTGCTGCTTTTGTCAGCGCGCCAGATCAGCGGAGTTCAGCAAGATGGTCTTGCGTCGAGTTGCTGATACGTTCGCTCATGAGTCCAGGGTTCACCTCTCCCCATCGGGGAGAGGTGGTCAGAGGTCTTCGCGCCCAGTTCGCCTAGCCGCGCCGCTTCAGGCTGAAGCCGAGGCTGATCCAGCCAGCACCGGCCATGATCAGATCGATGCCGAGGAACAGGCCGAGGATATAGACGCTGTTCACCGGCCAGCGCGCCAGAATGACCAGCCCGAGCAGCAGCGTGATCACGGCCGACAGCGCGACCCAGACCCACGGGCTCTCGCGCTTCATGCTGAAGGCGAGAAACAGCCTGACCGCGCCCGAGGCGATCAGCGAGGCGCCGAGAAATAGAGTCAGCAGGACGGCCGCGAACAGCGGATTCTCGAAGGTCAGGAAGCCCGCGATCACGTAGAGCACGCCGAGGAGAGCCCAGATCAGGGCCTTGCCCCAGCTCTTCATCTGAAACGCGCCGATGATCTCGGTAGCGCCTGCGACGATCATCATCGCGCCGACCACGATCACGCTCGCCACCGTCGCCATCACCATGCTGCCAAGCGCGACGAATCCGGCAATGAGATAGATCACGCCGAGCGCGACGATCCAGCCCCATTTCGCATGCAGCGTCGCGATGCCCGAGCCAAGGCTTGGATTACGAGACGTGTCGGAAGCACTGGTCATGGCGGTCACTCCTAGCCCGCGGGTACGCGCCAGAATAGCACGCACCGTACCGGGGCGACAGCCAGCAGAGCACCTGCACCGGCAGCAGCATTGACACAAATCAAGATCGAATGCGGTGCGTCAGGCGCGCGACCGCTCCATTTCGAGCTCGGCCTTGAGATTGTCGAGATCGCGGTAAATTGAAGCGACCGCCAGCACCCGGCCGGCCTTGCGGTACTTCAGCAGACAGTCTTTGCCGGAAATGCTGCCGTCGATCGCGATGTCGTCGAAGCTCTCGGCGTGGCCGACATAATTGATCGGCACGTCGTAGTGCTGGGACCAGAAGAAGGGCACCGCGTCGAAGCGCTCGCGCTTGCCGAGCATGTTGCGCGCCGCGGTCTGACCCTGCCGTTCCGCCACCACCCAATGCTCGACACGAATGGTTTGCCGGGAATGCGGATCGGGCCAGCGTGCGATGTCGCCGGCCGCGAAGATGCCGGCGACGCTGGTTTCCAGATATTCGCTCACGCTCACGCCGCGATCGGCGGCGAGGCCCGCCTGTTCGGCCAGCGCGAGGCGCGGCTTGACGCCAATGCCGACCACGACGAGGTCAACCTCAACGACAGCCCCGCTCTTCAGCGTCGCGCGCTTGCCGTCGAGCTTTTCGACCGTATCCTTCAAGTGGAAAACAACGCCATTCTCTTCATGCAGCGACCGGACGAAGTCGCCTATCTCGGCGCCGAGCAGCTTCTGCATCGGCCGTTCTTCCGGCGCGACCACATGGACTTCCAGCTTGCGCGCGCGCAAGGAAGCCGCGACCTCGAGGCCGATGAAGCTGGCGCCGATCACGAGCGCGCGTTTCGCGCTGCCTGCCGCCGTGATGATTGCGCGGCTGTCGGCAACGGATCGCAAGGTGTGGACATGGGGCTGGTCGACGCCAGGAATCTGGAGCTTCACCGGCTCGGCCCCGGTCGCAAGCAGCAGACGGTCGAATGGCAGCCTGTCGCCATTGCCCAGCGTGACGCTGCGAGATTTTGGATCGACCGCAGAGACATTCGTGTTGAGCCTGAGATCGATGCCGGTGTCCCGATAGTAATCCTCGGACCGTAACGGCAGCCAGTCCTCCGGCGCGCTGCCGGCGAGATAATCCTTGGAGAGGTTCGGCCGATCGACCGGCATCGCGCCGTCATTGCTGAGCATGGTGATGGCACCGGCAAAGCCTTCGCGCCGGAGCGTCGCCGCTGCCGCGAAGCCGGCCGCACCGCCGCCGACGATGACGAATTTTTCCGGCGTCGGCGCGCTGCGATGAGCCGTTGACGGCCTGGGTGCCTCGCGCTTGCGCTGAACGACGATCCTGTCGCCGTCGCGCGCGACGTCCCATAGCGCAAGCCGATTCAGCGCCGGCGGACGGGTGGCCTCGCCCGAGCGCAAGGAGAAGCAGGCATGATGCCAGGGACAGCGGATGGTCTCGCCGACCACGAGCCCCTCCGCGAGCGGCCCGTGGTAATGGCTGCAAGCCGGCTCGATCGCAAAAATCTCGCTGCCGGCCTGAACGAGCAGGACATCCTCCTCGCCGACATGACCAAGCAATTTACCGTCCTTGAACTCCGTCAGCGACACGCCCCTGGTCAGGTCGGGCCCACGCGGCTTGTTGTCCTCGGTCATGGCGTCGTCTCCTCGCGCTGTCACGGATCAATCGTCCGAGTTGGCCAGGCCCAGCAGTTCCTGGCGGGTCAGCGCATTATCGCGGAACACCCCTAACATGCGGCTGGTGACGAGATCGGTCCCGGGCTTGTGCGCACCGCGCGTCGTCATGCAATGATGCGTCGCCTTGATGATGACGCCGACCCCTTGAGGCTTCAGCACGTCGTTGATCGTGTTGGCGATCTGCGCAGTCATCTTCTCCTGGATCTGGAGCCGTTTGGCGTAGATGTCGACCACGCGCGCAAGCTTGCTGATGCCGACCACGCGCCCTTGCGGGATATAGGCGACCCAGGCACGGCCGACGATCGGCGCGATATGGTGCTCGCAATGGCTTTCGAAGCGAACGCCGCGCAGGACGATCATTTCGTCATAGCCTTCGATCTCCTCGAAGGTCTTTTGCAGGATTTCGGTTGGATCCTGCGCATAACCGGTAAAATATTCCTCGAAGGCGCGCGCAACCCGATCCGGCGTGTCGCGCAGGCCGTCGCGCTCGGGATCGTCGCCGGCCCAGCGGATCATGGTCCGGACCGCCTGCTCGACCTCATACCTCTCAGGCCGATCGCTCGGCGCCTGCGCGACCGCGACACGCTCAAGCTTGCGCGCTTGTGACTTCATCAACAGCCTCCTCTTCCGACGGGCCGCATCCAGCAGCGGTCCTTCAGCTTGGACGGCTCCGATCGGAAAAGGTTCCCGAGATGAGGAAAAATCGGATACCGCGGGCATGCGAAGCCCGGGGGCACGGCGTCATGATAGCACAGCCATTTCGGGGCGACAGCCAGAGCAGCCGCCGCCGCACCAACGTCGACGCAAATCAAATCGAATGCGGCGGCTCGAGCGCAGTTCAGTCGGGAATGCCGAAATAGAATGCTGCGCCCTTGCCGACCTCGGCAGTGGCCCAGATGCGTCCGCCGTGGCGTTGCACGATGCGCGATGCGATCGAAAGGCCGATCCCGGTGCCCTCGTACTGATCGGGATCGCCGGGCTTGGGCGCCACCGGCCCGATAAAACGCGCCGCTATTTCTGCGGACCGGACAGCGAGATGTCGCGTTCGGCGCGGAAGACGTTGCTGTAGAGGTTGGCGATCCATTGCCGGCCGATCTCGGTCTTGTTGAGATAACCGATCTCGGTCTGGATGTGCGGTGCGACGCTGTTCCAATAGAATTGCGGATAGCGGTTCACGATATCGGCCGGCGAATCGTAGCCGAGCTGACGATTGATGCCGACCTCCTCGAATTCGTAATAGAGCGCGTTGGCCTTGCGCAGATAGTTGGGATCGCCGAGCTGGCCGATGAAGTCGGCCGCGCGCAGGATCGAGGCATCCTCGTCATAGTCCTGGCCCTCGCGGGCCGGAAAGCGC
This sequence comes from Bradyrhizobium sp. STM 3561, assembly GCF_045571455.1. Taxonomy (NCBI): domain Bacteria; kingdom Pseudomonadati; phylum Pseudomonadota; class Alphaproteobacteria; order Hyphomicrobiales; family Nitrobacteraceae; genus Bradyrhizobium; species Bradyrhizobium sp. STM 3561. The sequence goes on along the minus strand of NZ_CP120695.1, from coordinate 1,629,677 downwards.
GTACCCTCGATAGCGCGGGCAATGCGGTCCGGGTCGAGTCCGGGAATATGTCGCAGCCGCCGCGTCACATAAAGCTTCGACCGATCGACGTGATACATCATCAAGCTGGCATCAGATGCGCCGCGCGGCAGGGAGATCTTGGTGTCGGCCGCATCGATCACGAATCCATCGCAATCGTCCTCCTCGAACAGGCCTCGCACATAGCCGATGTCGTGGGCGAGGCAGGCGATCAGGACGTGGACGTAATCTTCGGCCGACAGATGCGTATGAAGACTTCGGCCCTTGAGGATCGCCTGGGCAGCCAGCGTCACCAGCATCGTATGCTCGATGTTATGATAGAGCGCATCGCTGTTACCGATGCATTCCATCGCGGTGCGGGTGGCGCTCTCGACGATACTTGCAGACGTCTCATCGTACCGGCGACGCATGAACGAGCCCAGCATCTTCTCCAGGGTTTCCGCCGCCAATCTCGGTAACGTCATCATGGGTGCGGCCCCGATTGTCGGTGGTGTTTCACGCCAATCCCCGACATTTCCTCTCGTCCTCGATGCAAGAGCCAGCATAGCCCATCTTGGGCCGCTTGGCCAAATCCTGGGGCGGAAATCCGGAAAGATGTTGCAGTTGCGCTCCGCCATAGCGCGGTTGCAACGATGGCGCGATACACCCTAGAGGCGCCGGTGTCCAGATCGCAAGATTGCGGTTATTCTACCTGCAGCACGTCGACGGCGACGCCGAGCTTCTGTTTAGGCGAGCCGACGATGACGCCGTCGACCGGCGAGACGTCGGAAAAGTCGCGCCCGACCGCGAGCACGATATGGTCATTGGCGACCAGGAGATCGTTGGTCGGATCGAAATCGATCCAGCCGAGCTCCGCCCCGCACCAGAGCGACACCCAGGCGTGGGTGGCGTCGGCACCTTGCAGGCGCGGCTGGCCGGGCGGCGGAGCGGTACGCAGGTAGCCGCTGACATAGGCGGCCGGAAGACCGAGCCCGCGCAGCCCTGCGATCATCACATGGGCAAAGTCCTGGCAGACCCCGTGGCGCTTGTCGAAGACCTCATTGAGCGGCGTCGAGATCACAGTAGCCTTGGGGTCGTAGCGAAACTGGTTGCGAATGCGATGCATGAGATCGACCGCGCCTTTGAGGACACCCGCGCCGGGCGGAAAACTTTCCGCCGCATAGGCGCTGACCGGGCGCAGCACCGGCACCAGCGGGCTCGCAAAGACATAGCCGACCGGCGAGGACGGTCCGAGGCTCGTCGCCTCGAAGGCAACGTCGCGAATGGTCTCCCATGGTGGGCTCGCGGCATCACGCGCCGGCGGCTGTCGCGAGACAGATACACGGGAACGTGAATCGATCCGCAAGTTGCGATGCGCGGCTTCGATCACCACGCTCTCGGTCAGCGTGCCGAAGAAGTCGCGCCGCACGTTGCGCTCGGCCGGGCGTGGATGGATCTCGACATCGTGCGAGATCAAATCCTGGTCGCCGCCGCTTCTGGGCTCCAGTCGCAGCGTGCAGCGGGCGAAGCTGACGGGATTCTCGTACTCGTAGGTGGTGACGTGACGGATGTCGTAGATCACGCCAGCCCCGTCAGCTTTTCCGGCCGGCTGGCATTGGGACCGTGCGGAAAGTAGTGCTGCCCGACCGCGTCGGCGAGGCTGAGCAGATCCTGCTCCAGGGCGAACAGGGTCTTGACCTCGAGCTTTTCGGCCTCCGCGGTCGCGAGCATCGCCTGCATCGCTACCGCGAGGCGCTGCGGCTTCTCGATCAGGCCGTGCTCCTTCAGGCTCGGCAGCGCGGCGATGTGCTCGTTCAGCGTGGTCACCTGGAAGGCCACCGACCGCGGATTGTAGGGATCGAGCACGGCGAGGTCGCGCACCGGTGCCAGGATCGGCGCCAGCAGATAACGCGAGCGGTAGGTGATCTGGCAATCCACCAGCGTCAGCAGAATGTCGAGATCCTCGTCGCCGGCCTCGTCATAGGCGAACTGACGGGTAAAGCGCGTGGTGTTGATGGCGCGCTCGACGCGGCGACCGATGTCGAGGAAACGCCAGCCCGCGGCGCGGTTCATGTTCTCCTGGGCAAGGCCTGCGAAGCTCGCAAGCTCCTGCAAGGTCAGCTCGGCCGCGCGCAGTACGCTGTCGTCGTCCTCCACTTCATAAGCGAGACGCTCGGCCATCTCGGTGATGACCTGCCAGGCATCGGGCGACAGCCGCTCGCGCAAGGAAGTCGCGGTGCGCTGGGCCGCGCGCACCAGCGACAGCGCCGAGCCGAAACGGTCGGGACTTTGCAACCCTTCTGCGACGATGCGCCCGGGCGCGGTGCGAGAGGTTTGCGAGACCGCGCCCCAGGCCACCAGCATGCGCTGGATGCGTTCGGCCGATTGCACCGAGGCCGCGGTGCCCTTGTTGGGCCCGCTCGGCGAGCCCAAAGCGCGCACCAGCCGCAGCGTCGCCTCGGCGCGCTCGAGGTAGCGGCCGAGCCAGAACAGATTGTCGGCAGCGCGGCTCGGCAGCACGCCGGCGATGCGGCGGATGCGCACCTTGTCGGTCGCGGGTAGCAGCGTCGCGGTCGAGACCTGCTTGTCGGAGACGACCCAGACGTCGGCGGCGCGCGCGCCATCGCCCATGGACACCGCGCGTGCGTCCGGCTGCTCGGCGATCCGGCAGAATCCGCCTGGCATGATGGCCCAGCCGTCCGGGGTTGCGGCGGCGAACACCCGCAACACGAAAGGACGCGGCGTGATCTGCCCATGCTCCCACACCGGCATGGTCGAGAGCCGCACCACCTCCTGGCCGACATAGTCCATGCCGCGCGCTGTAATCGCATCGACCAGCCGCTGGCGCTCGGCGGCATCCAGCTCGCTCGCAAGCACCGGACCATTGCTGTCGAAACCGGGCACGCCGCGCCAATAGGCCCCTTCGATCGCAACCTCGTCGAGCCTTGCCAGCACCTCGTCGCGCGCAGCGCGCTGGCCGCACCACCAGGTCGCGATGTGCGGCATCTTCAGCTCTTCGCCGAGCAGTCGGCGGCTCAGCGCCGGCAGGAAACCGAGCAGCGCCCGCGCCTCCAGCACGCCCGAGCCAGGCATGTTGGCGACGACGACGCCATCCTTGCGCAGCACATCGATCAGGCCAGGCACGCCCAGCCGCGAGGAGGCATCTAGCTCGAGCGGGTCGAGCGAGTTGGAATCGATCCGGCGCAACAGCACATCCAACCGCTTGAGCCCGGCGACGGTGCGGATGTGGACGCGGTTGTCGCTGACCGCGAGATCGTCGCCCTCGACCAGCAGGAAGCCGAGATAGCGCGCCAGTGTCGCATGCTCGAAATAGGTCTCGCTGAAGCTGCCGGGGGTGAGCACGCCGATCCGCGGCTCGTCGCGGTCGGCCCGCGCACGTAGCGAGTCGCGGAACGACTCGAAGAAGGGCGCGACACGCGGCACGTTCATCGACTTATAGAGGTCGGAGAAGGCGCGCGAGAGCACCAGGCGGTTCTCCAGCGCGTAGCCCGCACCCGAGGGCGCCTGGGTGCGGTCGCCGAGCACCCACCAGCGGCCGTCGGGGCCACGGCCGACGTCGGCGGCATAGATCGAGAGATAGCGCCCGCCCGGCGGCGGCACGCCGCATACGGGACGGAGATATTCGGGGCTGCCGGCGATCGCGGCCGCGGGCAGCGCGCCTTCGGTGACGAGCCGGCCCTCGCCATAGATATCGCGCAGCACGCGCTCGAGCAGCTCGGCGCGCTGGGTGATGCCGGCGCAAAGCTGCTGCCAGTCGGCCTCGTCGATCAAAAGCGGCAGATGGCTGATCGACCAGGGCCGATCGGCGCTGTCGCCGGGCGCGCGGTAGGTGACGCCGGCCTCGCGGAGATGACGATCGGCCATGCCGAAGCGCCGCTCGATCTCGTCGGGCGCCAGCGCGCCGAAGGCATCGAAGAAGCGGCTCCAGACCGCGCGCGGCGCACCATCGGGCCCAAGGAACTCGTCGGGAATGCCGGGCAAGCGGGTGTAGTCGCGGACCCATTGCGCGATCCGCTGCTGGGCCTGGGCCCTACCCGCCTGATCGTTGTCTTCGGCTACGCCCTCGCCCATGCGCCTCTCACTGCCCCCGCATCATACTCATTGCAGGAGCGGCGTCCGCAAGTCGAGGGTCAGCGGAAACTCATTTGTGCGTTCCTCGGGCGGCGGCTGCATCGGACCCGGGGTGTGGCCGTGGTCCTGGAAGCGCGCCAGCCGCCGCGCCTCGGCCTCGTAGGTGTTGACCGGTTTGGTGTCGTAGTTGCGCCCGCCCGGATGGGCGACATGGTAGACGCAGCCGCCGAGCGAGCGGCCGTTCCAGGTGTCGATCAGGTCGAAGGTCAGGGGCGCGTGGACGGGGATGGTCGGGTGCAGGCCGGAAGCCGGCTGCCAAGCCTTGAAGCGGACGCCGGCCACGGCTTCTCCCGAGCGTCCTGTCGGGGTCATCGGCAGGCGGCGGCCGTTGCAGGTGACGATGTGGCGGCCCTCGACGAAGCCCTCGGCCTTGACCTGGAGCCGCTCGACCGACGAGTCGACATAGCGCACCGTGCCGCCGGCCGAGCCCTCCTCGCCGAGCACGTGCCAGGGCTCGAGCGCTTGCCGCAATTCCAGCGTCACGCCGCCATGATGGACCCGGCCGAAGGCGGGAAAGCGGAATTCGAGCTGGGCCAGATACCATTCCGGCTCGAACGGATAGCCGAACTGCTTCAGCTCGGTGAGCATCTCCTGAAAATCTTCCCAGATGAAATGCGGCAGCATGAAGCGGTCGTGCAGCGCGGTGCCCCAGCGCACGAACTTGCCGGCCAGCGGCTCGCGCCAGAATTTTGCGATCAGCGCGCGGATCAGGAGCTGCTGTGCCAGCGACATGCGCGGATCCGGCGGCATTTCGAGCGCGCGGAATTCGACGAGACCGAGCCGCCCCGTAGGCCCCTCCGGCGAATAGAGCTTGTCGATGCAGATTTCGGCGCGGTGGGTATTGCCGGTGATGTCGACGAGCAGATGCCGGAACAGCCGGTCCACCAGCCACAGCGGCGTTTGGTAACCGGGCGGCGGCACGTGCGAGAGCGCGATCTCGAGCTCGTAGATGCTGTCGTGGCGGGCCTCGTCGATGCGCGGCGCCTGGCTGGTCGGGCCGATGAAGAGGCCGGAGAAGAAATAGGACAGCGACGGATGCCGCTGCCAGTACAGCACGAGGCTCTTCAGCAGATCAGGCCGGCGCAGGAACGGCGAATCCTGTGGGCTCGAGCCGCCGACCACGACGTGATTGCCGCCGCCGGTGCCGGTGTGGCGGCCGTCGACCAGGAAGCGGTTGGCGCCGAGGCGGACCTTCGCCGCGTCCTCATAGAGGCCGGAGGTGATCTCGACCGCATCGCGCCAGCTCCTGGCCGGCTGGATGTTGATCTCGATGACACCAGGATCGGGCGTCACCTTGATCACCTCGATGCGCGGATCGAACGGCGGCGGATAGCCTTCGACGTGAACGGGAAGCTGCATCTCCTCGGCGGTGTCTTCCAGTGCCGAGACAAGCTCGAGATAATCCTCGATGCGCTCGACCGGCGGCATGAAGGCACAGATCACGCCGTCGCGGATTTCCACTGCCATGGCGGTGCGCACGGGAATGGACGTGTTGAGATGCTCGGGGGCGGTGCGCGGCGGCGATGGCGGGCGCGCCATGCGGGTGAACACCGGCAGCTTGCCGCGCGGCTCCGTCGGATCCTGTTCAACGACGTAGGGATATTGGTTCGGCGGGACGTAGCCGAGCGAGCCCATCGGCAGGCGCAGGCCGAGTGGAGAATCCCCCGGCGTCAGGAACAGATGATTGCGCCGGAGCGGCCAGCGCTCGCTGCGCCAGCGCGGCGGCGCATTCCAGCGCTGGATCGGCAGCACGAAACCGCGCGGCGTGGTCAGGCCCTGGTCGAACACGCGCGCCATGCGTGCGCGCGCTTCGGGATCGGACAATTTGGAATCGGTGGGATCGACATTGACCGGAAGCTCGGCCTCCTTCATCAGCCAATAGGCCGGGTCCTCATAGGCCGGCATGATGTAGCCGAGATCGACCCCGAGCCGCGCGGCGGTGCCTTCCATGAAGGCCTCGGCGTCCCTGACCTCGGGCCGCCGCGGGTTCGCGATCTTCGCGATGAGATCGGCGTTCTTCCAGATCGGCACGCCGTCCTTGCGCCAGTAGAGGCCGAAGGCCCAGCGCGGCAGGCTCTCGCCCGGATACCATTTGCCCTGGCCGTAATGCAAAAGGCCGCCGGGCGCAAAGCGCGTGCGCAGGCGGCGGATCAGATCGTCGGCGAGCGTGCGCTTGGTCGGGCCGACGGCTTCGGTATTCCACTCACCCGCCTCGAGATCGTCGACCGAGACGAAGGTCGGCTCGCCGCCCATGGTGAGCCGTACGTCCTGCGCGGCGAGATCGCCGTCGACCTGCTCGCCGAGGTCGTTGAGCCGCGCCCAGGATTCGTCGGAGAACGGCTTTGTGATGCGCGGCGCCTCGCGGATGCGCTTGACGCGCATATCGAAGGAGAACTCGACCTCGGCAAAGCCGGCGCCGCCGGAGATCGGCGCGGCCGAGCGATAATGCGGCGTGGCGGCCACCGGGATGTGCCCCTCGCCCGCAAGCATGCCGGAGGTCGCGTCGAATCCGATCCAGCCCGCGCCGGGCAGATAGACCTCGGCCCAGGCGTGCAGATCGGTAAAATCGTTCTCGACTTCGGGCGGGCCCTCGATCGGATCGATGTCGGGACGGATCTGGACCAGATAGCCGGAGACGAAGCGGGCGGCGAGACCGAGATGGCGCAAGGTCTGGATCAGCAGCCAGGCGGAGTCGCGGCACGATCCTGCGCCGGAGGCAAGCGTCTCCTCCGGCGTCTGAACGCCCGGCTCCATGCGGATGATGTAGCGGATCTTCTTCTGGAGTTCGCGATTGAGCTCGACCAGGAAGTTGACGGTGTTCGGGGCCTCGTGCGGGATCGAGTCGAGAAATTTGGCGAACAGGCGATCGGGCTTGATGGTCTCGAGATAAGGCGCGAGCTCCGTTTTCAGGTCCTTCGGATACTCGAACGGAAAACTGTCGGCGTAGGGCTCGACGAAGAAATCGAACGGGTTGACCACGGTCATCTGCGCCGTGAAGTCGACCTCGAATTTCAGCTCGGTGGTCTTCTCCGGAAAGACGTAGCGTGCAAGCCAGTTGCCTTGCGGGTCCTGCTGCCAGTTCACGAAATGGTTGGCGGGCGTGACCTTGAGCGAATAGCTCAGGATCGGCGTGCGCGTGTGCGGCGCCGGCCGCAGGCGGATGGTCTGCGGGCCAAGGTCGATGGGGCGGTCGTACTTGTAGTGCGTGACGTGGTGTAGCGCGACGTAAATCGACACGGGGTGCGGTGCTCCAGCAGCTTTTTTGAGCAGAACACCTGAGGTCAGCGTGATCAAGCACTAACAACGGGCAGAGGGTGCCTACGGCACGGGCGGATGGTGAGTGGCGAATAGCGAATAAGCTTGCCCGTCCTATTCGTCACTCCCTATTCGCCATTCACTTTCTTACATCGTCGCACCCAGCACCCATGGCGCGAACTCGGCGCCGCCGAAATCAAAGCTCTCGCTCTTGGTCGGCTGGCCCGAGGCAGTCTTGAGGATGAGATCGAAGATGCGCTGGCCGCATTGTTCGACGCTCTCCTCGCCTTCGAGGATGGTGCCGCAATTGACGTCCATGTCCTCTTCCATGCGCTTGTACATGGGCGTGTTGGTGGCGAGCTTGATCGAGGGTGCCGGCTTGCAGCCGAACACGCTGCCGCGGCCGGTGGTGAAGCAGACGAGGTTGGCGCCGCCGGCGACCTGGCCGGTCGCAGCCACGGGATCGTAACCGGGCGTGTCCATGAAGACGAACCCCTTCTTGGTGACGGGCTCGGCGTAGCGCAGCACCTCGACGAGATTGGTGGTGCCGGCCTTCGCCATCGCGCCGAGCGACTTCTCCAGAATGGTGGTGAGGCCGCCGGCCTTGTTGCCGGGGCTCGGATTGGCGTTCATCTCGGCGCCTTCGCGCGCGGTATATTCGTCCCACCAGCGCATGAGATCGACCAGCTTCTCGCCGACCTCGCGGCTGATCGCGCGGCGCGCGAGCAGATGCTCGGCGCCGTAGGTCTCCGGCGTCTCCGACAGGATCACGGTGCCGCCGTGACGCACCACGAGATCGCTGGCAGCGCCGAGCGCAGGATTGGCTGATACTCCGGAATAGCCGTCCGAGCCGCCGCATTGCAGCGCCACGGTCAATTCGCTCGCGGGCACGGTTTCGCGCTTGACCTTGTTGGCGTCAGTGAGCGCCTCGCGCACGAAGGCGATGCCTGCTTCGACCGTCTTGCGGGTACCGCCGACCTCCTGGATGTCCATCGCACGCAAGCGGCCGGCGAGCTTCTGCTCTTCCATGAGGCCACCGATCTGGTTCACCTCGCAGCCGAGGCCGAGCACGATGACATGGGAGAAATTGACGTGCCGCGCGTAGCCGCCGAGGGTGCGGCGGAGCAGCGCGAGCGGCTCGTTCTGCGTCATGCCGCAGCCGGTCTTGTGGGTCAGCGCGACCACGCCGTCGACATTGGGGAAGTCGGCCAGCGGATTGTCGCCGGTGAAGGGATTCTTCTTGAAGACGTCGGCGACGAGGCTTGCGACATGCGCGCTGCAATTCACCGAGGTGAGGATGCCGATATAGTTGCGCGTGGCGACGCGGCCGTCCGCGCGGCGGATGCCTTCGAACGTCGCCGGCAGGTCGAAATTCGGCGTCGGCTTGACGTCGGCGCAATAGGCGTAGTCCTTGGCGAAGTCGCCCATGCCGCAGTTCTGGGTGTGCACGTGCTGGCCGGGCGCGATGGCCTGGGTGGCAAAGCCGATGATCTGGCCGTAGCGCTTGACCGGCTCGCCCGTTGCGATCGGCTTGATCGCGACCTTGTGGCCGGAGGGAATGCGATCGACCGTGGTCACGCCGTCTGCGACCAATGTTCCCGGCGGCAGGCTCGCGCGCGCGATCACCACGCCATCATCGGGATGCAGGCGGATGACGGGGCTGATGGTCATGGGTGGTCTCCTGTATCGAAACTATCGTGCCCCGGACGCTGCGCAGCGCGATAGCGGTGCGCTGTTGATCCGGGGCCCAGGCTTACGTCATGTGCTTCATTGGCTTCCAGGTCCCGGCTCTGCGAAACAGCGCTACGCGCTGCATCGCGTCCGGGACGCGAGAGCATCAGGCCTTGCCGCCGGAATCCTTGCGGGTCGCGTTGACCTGCATCTTGGCATAGGTCGTCATCAGGCCGACTTCGTTGGACAGCGTCACCAGCTTGAAGCCCATGTTGATGGCGCGCGCAGCGCCTTCGGCGCCGCTGCAATGGATGCCCGGGTTGAGGCCGCGCTTGCCGCATTCCTTGACGATCTTCTCGTAGATCGCGAGGATCTCGGGCTCGCTGCGGTCGAGCTTGGGCTCGAGGCCGTAGGAGAAGCCGAGGTCGGACGGGCCGATATAGACGCCGTCGATGCCCTCGACGTCGAGGATCGCTTCCATGTTCTCGACCGCGGTCCTGGTCTCCATCATCGGCAGCAGCACGATCTCGTCATTGGCCGTCTTCTGGTAGGAGCCCGCAGTGCCGTACATGCCGGCGCGGATCGGACCGTTGGAGCGCACGCCCTTCGGCGGATATTTCGCATAGGAGACCAGGTTCCGGGCTTCCTGCGGCGTGTTGACCATCGGGCAGATCACGCCATAGGCGCCGCCATCCAGCACCTTGCCGATGATGCCGGGCTCGTTCCAGGGCACGCGAACCATCGGGGTCACGGGATGCTTGTCCATGGCCTGGAAGCACTGCACCATCGACAGATAGTCCTGCACGCCATGCTGCATGTCGACGGTGACGCTGTCGAAGCCGCATTGCGCGATCATCTCCGCCGAGAAGCCGGAGGGAATTGCCAGCCACGCGTTGACCACGGCCTTGCCCGACTTCCAGATCTCTTTGACTTTGTTCGCCACGTTGCCTTTCCTTCCCTGTTGCTCTCACTCGCCGCGGATCGCATTGGGCCGCACTTTGAGCGAAAAAAAGCGTGAATGTCCATGGCTCTGACCGCGCACGCACGCATATCTGGGCTCATCCCTCCGCGAGGGTATCATCCGCGCTTCGGAGCCCGGCGAGGCTGTGCTCGAGTTCGCCGAGCATCTCCTGCAATTCGGCGAGCTTACGTGCGCCAAAGCGCCGCGTAATCTCGGCATAGATCGCTTCCGACGTCGGTGCCACCGCGGCCATCAGCTTCACGCCCTCCTTCGAGATCGAGACCATGCTGCGACGCTGGTCCGCCTTCGCCGTCTTGCGCTCGATCAGGTTGCGCGCCTCGAGGTCGCGCAGGATGCGCGACAGACTCGGCCCGAGCAGGAAGGCCGTACGCGCGAGTTCCGTGACCTCGACAGCCTCGATGGCCGCCAACGCCCGCAGGATACGCCATTGCTGCTCGGTCAGGCCGTGCTCGCGCAGCGAGGGCCGGAACTGCCGCATCACCGCCTCGCGCGCCCGCAGCAGCGACATCGGTAGCGAGCGCGAGAAGTCGCGCATCGGCACCTGGCGCGCGGCAGGCACGCTTCCGTTGGCGGGGTCAGCCGGTCTCTTGCTCATGACGCCCTTTCAGACTGCAAAACGTTTGCAGTGCAACAACCCGAGATTCCGTTTGACGCATTCATTTAACATGTTAAGTATCTCCGGGCACCACGATTTGTATGATGACGAATGGCGCTTTCCAACGACGATATCCAGGTCTGCGCGAGGCGTCTGCACCAGGCGGAGAAGACCCGTTCGCAGATTCGCCAGCTCTCCCAGGATTTCCCTGACATCACCATTGCCAATGCCTACGCGATTCAGAAGGCCTGGGTCGACGTCAAGATCGCGGAGGGGCGCATCGTCAAGGGCCACAAGATCGGCCTGACCTCGAAGGCGATGCAGAGCGCGCTCAACATCGACGAGCCGGATTCCGGCGTGCTGCTCGACGACATGTTCTTCGCCGATGGCGGCCTCGTTCCGACCGAGCGCTTCATCGCGACGCGCGTCGAGGCTGAACTCGCTTTCGTCATGAGCAAGCGCCTCACCGGTCCTGCGTGCACGCTGTTCGACGTGCTCAACGCCACCGACTTCGTCGTGCCGGCGCTGGAGATCCTGGACACGCGAATCGAGCGCGTCGATCCCAGGACCAAAGCCACGCGAAAAATCTTCGACACCATCGCCGACAATGCGGCGAATGCCGGCATCGTGCTCGGCGGACGGCCGATCCGTCCGCTCGACGCCGATTTGCGCTGGATCGGGGCGCTCTGCTTCAAGAACGGCCAGCTGGAAGAAACCGGCCTTGCCGCCGGCGTGCTCAATCATCCTGCGACAGCCGTGGCGTGGCTTGCGAACAAGATCGCGCCGCTCGGCCTTGCGCTGGAGCCCGGTCAGGTCGTGCTCGCCGGCTCCTTCATCCGTCCGATCGAGACCCGCAAGGGCGACACAATTCAAGCCGACTATGGCGCCTACGGCTCGGTGAGCTGCTACTTCGCTTAAGGCGGACAAGAAGACAGGGAGTGAAACCGCGATGCCGCATTTCACCATCGAATATTCGGCCAATCTCGATGGCCGTCTCGACATCGGCGCGGTCTGCGAAGTGGTGCGCAAGGCGGCGGTCGAGACCGGCATCTTCCCGCTCGGCGGCATCCGCGTCCGCGCCGTGAAGTGCGAGCATTATGCGATCGCCGACGCGCGGCAGGATTACGGCTTTCTCGACATGGTGCTGCGCATCGGCGAGGGCCGCGACCTTCCCACGCGCCAGAAGGCCGGCGAGCAGGTCTTCCAGGCGCTCTCAAGACATCTCGATCCCGTTTTCGCCGCCAGCAAGTTCGCCCTATCGTTCGACATGCAGATCAACGACAAGGATACGAGCTGGAAGCGCAACAACATCCACGACGCCCTGAAAGTAGAGGCTGCCCATGGATAAGCCCACGCCGAAAGCCGACGTATTTCAGGCCAACCGCGACCGCGTCGCGCCGCTGCTGAAGACGCTGCGCGCTGATGGCATCGGCCACACGATTGACGGCAAGACCGTCGCCTCGATCTCGGGCGAGACATTCGAGACCAAATCGCCGGTCGATGGCGCCGTGCTCGCCAGCGTCGCGCGTGGCAATGCGGAGGATGTCGACGCGGCAGCAACGGCCGCGGCGATCGCCTTCAAGTCCTGGCGCGACATGGGGCCTGCGATGCGGCGCAAGCTGCTGCATCGGGTGGCCGATGCGATCGAGGACAATGCCGAAGACATCGCCGTGCTCGAATGCATCGACACCGGACAGGCCTATCGCTTCATGGCCAAGGCCGCGATCCGCGCCGCAGAGAACTTTCGCTTCTTCGCCGACAAATGCGCCGAAGCGCGCGACGGCCTCAACACGCCGAGCGACGAGCACTGGAACATCTCGACCCGCGTGCCGATCGGCCCCGTCGGCGTGATCACGCCGTGGAACACGCCGTTCATGCTCTCGACCTGGAAGATCGCCCCGGCGCTGGCCGCCGGCTGCACTGTCGTGCACAAGCCGGCCGAGTGGTCGCCGGTGACGGCCTCCATTCTGGCGAGGCTCGTGAAGGAAGCCGGCGTTCCCGACGGCGTGCTCAACACCGTGCACGGCTTTGGCGAAGAGGCCGGCAAGGCTCTGACCGAGCATCCCGCCATCAAGGCGATCGGCTTCGTCGGCGAGAGCGCGACCGGCTCGGCGATCATGGTTCAGGGCGCGCCCACGCTGAAGCGGGTGCATTTCGAGCTCGGCGGCAAGAACCCCGTGATCGTGTTCGACGATGCCGATCTCGACCGCGCGCTCGATGCCGTCGTGTTCATGATCTACTCGCTCAACGGCGAGCGCTGCACCTCATCAAGCCGCCTGCTGATCCAGCAGAGCATCGCGGAGAAGTTCGTGGAGAAGCTGACCGCGCGCGTGAAGGCGCTCAGGATCGGCCATCCCCTCGATCCCGCCACCGAGATCGGGCCGCTGATCCACGAGCGCCACCTCGCAAAAGTCTGCTCCTATTTCGACGTCGCACGCCAGGACGGCGCGACCATCGCGGTCGGCGGCAAGGCCTATGACGGCCCGGGCGGCGGACACTATGTCGAGCCGACGCTGGTGACCGGCGCGCACGGCAAGATGCGCGTGGCGCAGGAGGAGGTGTTTGGCCCGTTCCTCACGGTATTGCCGTTCAAGGACGAAAAGGACGCCGTCGAGATCGCCAATGACATCCGTTATGGCCTCACCGGCTATGTCTGGACCAACGACATGGGCCGCGCGCTGCGCGTTGCGGATGCGCTCGAGGCCGGCATGATCTGGCTGAACTCGGAGAACGTCCGCCATCTGCCGACGCCGTTCGGCGGCATGAAGGCCTCCGGCATCGGCCGCGACGGCGGCGACTATTCATTCGACTTCTACATGGAAACCAAGCACGTCTCGCTGGCGCGGGGCACGCACAAGATTCAGAAGCTGGGAATTTAACGCTTCGTCGTTCCGGGGTGACGGGACCGCGCAAGCGCGGCCCGGAGAACCCGGAACCTCGAGATTCTCAGGTGCGCAATTGCGCACCATAGTTCGGTCCTGCGGACCGCCCCGGAATGACAGGACGAGGGGAAACGTACATGCCCGTACCGCAACACGTCTTCGAGCCACCGTTCAACATCATCCGCTCCAGCCACGTCGTGCTGGACGTCACCGACCTGAAGCTGAGTCGCTCGTTCTACGAGACCACCGTCGGCCTGCATGTCGAGGACGCCGACGACAAGGTCGTGTACCTGCGCGCCGCCGAGGAGCATCAGCATCATTCGCTGGTGCTGCGCAAGGCAGCCGTGCCCGCCTGCAACAGGCTCGGCTTCAAGGTCGGCAACGACAAAGATCTCGACAAGGCGGCCGCGTTCCTGTCCGAGCACGGCCTCAGCTACGCCTTCGCCGATCAGCCGTTCCAGGGCCGCACGCTGCAGTTCACCGATCCCTTCGGCTTCCAGATCGAGCTCTATGCATCGATGGATCGCCGACCGCATTTGCTGCGCCGCTACGACCTCTACCGGGGTTGCCATCCGCAACGGCTCGACCATTTCAACGTGTTCGCTGCCGAAGTGCAGGACACGATGGAGTTCTACGCCCGGCTCGGCTTCCGCCTCACCGAATATGCCGAGGAGGACGGCCCGAACGGGCGCATCGCCGCGGCCTGGATGCATCGCAAAGGCAATGTCCACGATTTTGCCATCACCAACGGCAAGGGCCCGCGGCTGCACCATTTCGCCTATTGGACGCCGACGGCGATGAACATCATTCATCTCTGCGACGTCATGGCCTCGCAAGGGTTCGTGAAGAACATCGAGCGCGGCCCGGGACGTCACGGCATCTCGAACGCGTTCTTCCTCTATGTCCGCGACCCCGACGGCCACCGCCTCGAGCTCTACACCAGCGATTATTTCACCGGCGATCACGACCATGAGCCGCTGCGCTGGTCGTTGCGCGATCCGCGCCGCCAGACGCTGTGGGGCGCGCCTGCCCCGCGCTCCTGGTTCGAGCAAGGCTCGCCCTTTACGGGCCAGGCAGTGCGCGAGCCGAGATTCGTGGCCGACGTGCTGGTGGCGGATTGATGATACTCCCCCGCCTCGCCACCTATTCCGTCAAGGGTGCAACCCGCTATGGTGCCGTCGTGGACGGCGGCATCATCGATCTGTCGGCGCGTTACGCTAAGGACTATCCGACCCTGCGCGAGGTGATCGCGGCCGGCAAGCTCGTGAGCCTCGCCGAGGAGGCCACCGGCCGCACGCCCGATCACGCGCTCGCCGACATCACCTGGCTGCCGCCGGTGCCCGCGCCGGAAAAGATCATCTGCATCGGCGTCAACTATCCCGACCGTAACGCCGAATACAGGGACGGCCAGGACGCGCCGAAATATCCCAGCATGTTCATGCGGAGCCCACGCTCCTTCGTCGGCCACGACACGCCGCTGGTCCGCCCGCGTGCTTCCGCGCAGCTCGACTATGAGGGCGAGATCGTGCTGGTGATCGGCAAGCAGGGCCGGCACATTCCAGAAAGCGCCGCGCTCGACCACATCGCGGCGCTGACGCTGTGCAACGAGGGCTCGGTGCGCGACTGGCTGCGTCATGCCAAGTTCAACGTCACCCAGGGCAAGAACTTTGACTCCAGCGGCAGTCTCGGCCCGTGGCTCGTGCCCTACACATCGGAATCGCAGATTGCGGACATTCGTCTCACCACGCATGTCAACGGCGAGCTCAGGCAGGACGATCGCACCAGCCGGTTGATGTTTCCGTTCCGCTATCTCATGAACTATATCTCGACCTTCGCAACCCTCGTCCCCGGCGATATCATCGTCACGGGCACGCCGACCGGAGCGGGCGCGCGGTTCGATCCGCCGCGATACCTGAAGCCCGGCGACGTCGTCGAGATCGCGGCCGAGGGCATCGGCGCTCTACGCAACGGCATCATCGACGAAGCCTGACCAACAACCAAAGTGGAATAGTGCAATGACCACCCTCACCGGCGGCGAAGCGATCGTAAGCGGGCTCGTCGCCCATGGCGTCGACACCGTGTTCGGCCTGCCTGGCGCGCAAGTCTACGGCCTGTTCGACGCGTTTCATCAGGCCCAGCTCAAGGTGATCGGCGCGCGGCATGAGCAGGCCTGCGGCTACATGGCATTCGGCTATGCGCGCTCGAGCGGCCGACCCGGCGTGTTCAGCGTGGTGCCAGGCCCCGGCGTGCTCAATGCCAGCGCGGCTCTGCTCACCGCGTTCGGCTGCAACGAGCCGGTGCTGTGCGTCACCGGCCAGGTGCCGACGCCGTTCCTGGGCAAGGGCCGCGGCCATCTGCACGAGATGCCGGACCAGCTCGCGACCTTGCGCACCTATGTGAAATGGGCCGAGCGCATCGAATATCCCGGCAACGCGCCGACGGTCGTCGCGCGCGCGTTCCAGGAGATGATGTCGGGACGGCGCGGTCCCGCCTCGGTCGAGATGCCCTGGGACGTTTTCACCCAGCGCGCGAATACGGCAGCTGCCCAGGTGCTGGAGCCGCTGCCCGCGCCGCAACCCGATCCTGATACGATCAAGCAGGCGGCCGCGCTCATCAAGGCGGGCAAGTCGCCGATGATCTTCGTCGGCAGCGGCGCGATCGACGCGCGCGAGGAGATCCTCGAGCTTGCCGAGATGATCGATGCGCCCGTGGTCGCCTTCCGCAGCGGCCGCGGCATCGTCTCCAACGCGCACGAGCTCGGCCTTACCATGGCGGCGGCCTACAGATTGTGGCCGACAACCGATTTGATGATCGCGATCGGCACGCGCGCGGAGCTGCCGGCATCCGGTTTCCGCTGGCCCTGTCAACCGAGCGGCCTGAAATCCATTCGTATCGACATCGATCCGGCCGAGATGCGCCGGCTCGCCGCCGATGTCGGGATTGTCGCCGATGCGAAGGCCGGCACCGCCGATCTCGTCGCCGCCGTGAAGAAGGTCGGCTATGCCAAGGGCCGCGGCCGGCGCGGAGACATCCGCGAAGCCACTGCGGCGGCGCAATCAGAGATCCAGCGCATCCAGCCGCAGATGGCCTATCTCGACATCCTGCGCGAGGTGCTGCCGCACAACGCGATCGTCACCGATGAACTGTCGCAGGTCGGCTTCGCCTCCTGGTACGGCTTCCCGGTGTACCAGCCGCGCACCTTCATCACCTCGGGCTACCAGGGCACGCTCGGCTCGGGCTTTCCGACCGCCCTCGGCGCCAAGGTCGCCAACCCCGACAAGCCGGTGGTGGCGATCACCGGCGACGGCGGCTTCATGTTCGGCGTGCAGGAGCTTGCCACCGCCGTGCAGTTCAACATCGGCGTGGTGACGCTCGTGTTCAACAACAACGCCTATGGCAATGTCCGACGCGACCAGCGCGAACGCTTCGACGGCCGCGTGGTGGCGTCGGACCTCGTCAATCCGGATTTCGTCAAGCTCGCGGAGTCCTTTGGCGTGGCCGCAGCACGCGTGACCGCGCCCGATCAGTTCAAGGCGGCGATGGAGAAGGCGCTCAGCCATGGCGGGCCGTATCTGATCTCGGTCGAGGTGACCAGGGATTCGGAGGTGAGCCCGTGGGCGTTCATTCATCCGCCGAAGCCTTAGTGTCGTTCCGGGGCGATGCGCACCATAGTTCGCGCTAGCGCGCGCCACCGGAACGACGGGTCCCTAGCGCGTCCTGCGAAATGTCAGATTGATCCGCTTCCTTCCCAGCAGCGGATGCTCGCCATCGGCGAGCGGCGCGACGCCGTGATAGGCGAGCCTGCAGGCCCCGCCCCAGACCACGACATCGCCATGAACTAGTCGGAAGCGGCGCGGCTTGTCGGCGCGCGCGAGGCCGCCGAACAGGAAGGTCGCGGGCAGGCCGAGCGAGACCGAGACGATCGGCGCGGAATAATCCAGCTCGTCCTTGTCCTGATGCAACGACAGCCGCGTGCCGGGCTCGTAGCGATTGACGAGGCAGGCATCGGGCGCAAAGCCGGCAAAGCCGCCCTGCTCCGCCGCGCGGCGGGCGAGATCGCAAAACACCGGCGGCATCGCCGGCCAAGGCGCGCCGGTGCGCGGATCGATGGGATCGTAACGATAGCCGGTGTGATCGGTGATCCAGCCGCGCTCGCCGCAATTGGTCATCGCCACCGACATCTGATAGCCGCCGGGCGTGGTCATCCGGCGGAACGGCGATTGCGCGACGATGGCCCGCACCGCATCGACCAGCTCGCTCTCGATCGGCTTGACGAAGCCGCGCAGCAGCACGGCACCGTCCGCGATCTGCTCGCGTGAGCGCTGCGCCTCGGCGACATTGTCGAACAGATCACCCGTCAATCGCAGCGCTCATTTGGCATCGTGGAAGATCACACCCAGCGTGTGGCGACGGCCGGACCTGATACGGCTGACGCCATGGCGGAGATTAACGCGGTAGGTGCCGCGTGTCCCCTGCACCGGGCGGTGATGCACAGCGAAGGCGACCGCATCACCCTGCGCGAGCGGCACCACCTCGACGCGGGACTGCATGCGCGGGCGCTGCTCGGTCAGCACGAACTCGCCACCGGTGAAATCGCGTCCGGGCTCCGAGAGCAGGATCGCGACCTGGAGCGGGAACACGTGCTCACCATAGAGGTCCTGGTGCAGGCAGTTGTAGTCGCCAGCCTCATATTGCAGCAGCAGCGGCGTCGGCCGCGCCTGCCCTGCCTCGTGACAGCGCTTCAGGAATGCCGCATGCGCTGTGGGATAGCGGATGTCGATCCCCATCGCCTCGTTCCAGCGATTGGCGACGGATTGGAGATGCGCATAGAGCGCCGGGCGCAGCTGCGCGATCAGCTCGGGCAGCGGATAGGAGAAATATTTGTACTCGCCGCGACCGAAGCCGTGGCTGCTCATGACGATGCGGCTGCGGAAGTGCGTATCGTCCGGATAGAGTTCGGCCATGGCGCGGCATAGGTCCGACGTCAGCAGGTTCTTCAGGACGGCGCAGCCTTGGGAGTCGAGCTCCGCGGTGATTTGCGGCCAATCCAGTGCGTCGATCTGCCCGGCGAGGTCAATGGAGGGAGAATGGGACGATTTGCGTGCGGTTGCAGTCATGGCTGCGACTCTCGCAATACGACGCCCCCCCGGCCACCCGATTTCCGATGACTATCCCCCGCCATTGCGAGGAGCCCTTGCGACGAAGCAATCTAGAGTCCCTGCTCGGAACCAGCCTGCATTGCTTCGCTCGCAACGACGGCGGGGAGAGATCAGCCCCTCACCGGCAGCGTCACCACGTCGTAGCCGTGCTTGATCGTGCGCTTCAGCACGGGATCTTCAATCTCGAAATCGAAGCGGTCGGCAGGGCGGATGCCGCCTTTGGCGGCGAAGGTGCCGCCGAACATGGCGCAGCCATCGGGCAGCTTCCCGCCATCAAAGCCGCGCGCGATGAGGTCGGCGACCGGGAGCATCGCATCCAGCGTGCCCTCTTGGTAGAGCACGCGCTCGCCTTTGATCGTGGCGTAGGAGCGCAGGATCATCTTGTCCCAATGACCGATGACGTCCTCGAGCTCCCACAGCGTCGAGGCGATCGGCTTGTCGCACATCTGCTTGGAGACCGTGACGCTATAGGCCTCGACCTTGCGGTCGGTGTGATCGGAGCCGCAGCCGACGAAGATGCGGCCCTGCCAGCCGATCAGCACGAACTCGACCTCGCCGCTGGAATCGCCGCCGCTGCATTCGATGCGGTCTTCCTGGGTCAGCCGCCGCGCCGAGGCGCGGTAGTAGATCGGCGTGGAGGCCGGCGGGGCGATGCCCATCTCCTGTAGCTCGGCGATGTGCTTGTCGCGCGCGACCGGATCGCGGCCGGTCCAGCCGGCGATGACCATCTGGTCGATCGCCAAGGTCAGCGGCGTGGTGGTGTCCTGGGCGTCGATGGTGAAAGTGAGGTCAAACACGAATGACGGCCTCCATGCCGGCGGCAAGTTCAAAGATACGGCGATCCGAGCCGCCCGCGCCCGCCAGCATCAGGCCGACCGGGACGTCGCCCGCGCGATGACAGGGCAGCGAGATGGCGCAGCCGTCGATCATGTTGATCAGGGTGCAATTGCGCAGCGCGCGCAGGTTCTGAGTGGTGAAGGCCTTGTCGTCGGCGAGATCGGAAATCTTCGGCGGCGTGTTGGCGGTGGTCGGCAGCACCAGAGCGTCATAGGGCGCAATGCGCGCATTGACGCGCGCGATCAGCGAGCGGCGCTCGTTGAGGAGATCGATGTAGTCGGCCGCGCTCTGCGCCTCGCCGCGCATGATGCGCACCGACACGCGAGGATCGTAGACGTCGCCCTTGGACGTGATGAGATAGCGGTGCCAGGCATAGCTCTCGGAGGCAGCGAAGCCGCCCTTGGCGTTCATCGGGCCGATGTCGTGGAATTCGGACATCTCGATGCGCTCGATGGCGGCGCCATGGTCGGCAAGCGTCTTCAGCGCGCGCTCAAAGGTCTCGGAGACCTCCGCATCGAGATCATCGAGCGCGATCGTGGTGGGCACCGCCAGCCGCATGCCCTTTACGGGCCGCGGCTTCAGCGCGACGATGGGCTCGTTCGCGAGCACGGCATCGAGTATGGCACAGCAGCTGACCGATCGCGCCAGCGGCCCGATGCTGTCGAGCGAGAACGACAGCGGCACGGTGCCATCGAGCGGCACGCGCCGCTGCGTCGGCTTGTAACCGACGATGCCGTTGAAGGCGGCTGGAATGCGGCAGGAGCCGCCGGTGTCGGTACCGAGCGCGCCATGCGCCATGCCGTCGAGCACGGAGACCGCCGCGCCGGAGGAGGAGCCGCCGGGCACGTGACCTTCGGCCCGGTTCCAGGCGCCCTTCGGCGTGCCGTAATGCGGATTGATACCGATGCCGGAATAGGCGAACTCGGTCATGTTGGTGCGGCCGATCAGCACGAAGCCGGCCTTGCGCAGCCGCGATACCGTGGCCGCGTCCTGCTCGGCCGCCGGGGAATCGTCGAGCGCGCGGGAGCCGGCGCGCGTCACCTGGCCCTTGATGTCGAAGAGGTCCTTGATCGAGATCGGGATGCCGGCATAGCGCGACGGCGCCGCCTTGACCTTGCGCAGGGCATCCATGGCATCGGCGGTGGTCAGCGCCGCGTCCTTATCGACATGGATGAAGGTGCGGCGGCCCTCACCGGCGGGGTCGGCGATCTTGGCGAGGCATGCCTCGACCAGCTTGCGGGCGGTGGTGCGGCCGCTTTCGAGGTCTTCGGCGAGCTTCGCCAGTGTCGGAAAATCGGGCATGTCTGTCTCACGGAATATTTCGCGCGCAATCTATAGCGCTGGCTCGGTTCGACACAAGCATTGTGCGCATGATGGCATGCATGCGCATTGCTGGACCGTTGACGCACGATGGTCGATTGTCGCATCAAGATCGAAACAGGCGGGCGTGAAGCCTGCCCTTGGGAGGGCGTTCCGAATGGCCGAACCGCAGCGCGCGCGACCGAAACCGACGCCGGAGACCCAGCATTTCTGGGACGGCACGAAAGCCGGCGAATTGCGCCTGCAGCGCTGCGATGCCTGCGCGCATGTCTACTTCCCGCCGCGCCCGTTCTGCCCCTCCTGCGCCTCGCGCAAGGTCAGCATCTTCAAGGCGAGCGGCAAGGGCTTCCTCTACAGCTACGTGATCAACCATCGCCCCGCCGCGCCGGGCTTCACGCCGCCTTACGCCATCGCGGTGGTCGAACTCGACGAAGGCCCGCGGATGATGAGCAACATCATCGATTGCCCGCAGACGCCTGAGGCACTCGAGCTCGACATGAAGCTCGAGGTCGCTTTCGAGGCACTCGACGACAAGATCACCCTCCCCGTGTTCCGTCCGGTGAAGGGGTAAGTCATGCGCAGGAACCAGGTTGCCGTCGTCGGCGCGGCCGAGACGACCGAGCTCGGTGTCATCCCCAACGCCTCGCAGCTCCAGCTCCATGCGGATGCGGCGCTCAATGCCATTGCCGACGCCGGGCTGAAGCTGTCCGACATCGACGGCTTTGCCACCGCGGTCGAAACACCGCAGCAGGTCTGCCACTATCTCGGCATCAAGCCGACCTGGGTGGACGGCACCTCGGTCGGCGGCTGCTCTTTCATGCTGCACGTCCGCCATGCGGCGGCGGCGATCGAGGCGGGCCTGTGCAAGACGGTGCTGATCACCCATGCCGAGAGCGGCAAGTCGATGATCGGCAAGCTGCCGCGCTCGATTCCCGCAGACAGCCTGCAGGGCCAGTTCGAAGCGCCCTATGGCGTCTACGGCCCGCCGAGCATGTTCCCAATTCCCGTGCTGCGCTTCATGAAGACCTACGGCATCACGCATGAGCAGCTTGCTTCGGTGGCGGTGGTGCAGCGGGAATGGGCGGCGAAGAATCCGCGCGCGATGATGAAGGACCCGATCACGGTCGCCGATGTGCTCAACTCGCGTATGATCGCCTATCCGTTCCGGCTGCTGCAATGCTGCCTCGTCACCGACGGCGGCGGCGCGCTGATCCTGACCTCGGCCGACCGTGCCAGGGATTTTCCAACGAAGCCCGTCTACATCATGGGCACGGGCGAGAGCGTGGAAACGCCGATGGTCAGCCAGATGGAGACGTTCAACTCCTCGCGCGCGTTCAAAGTTGCGGGCCCGCTGGCCTTCAAGGAGGCCGGCATCACACACAAGGACGTCGATCACCTCATGATCTACGATGCCTTTGCGCATCTGCCGCTGTTCGGCCTCGGCGATCTCGGCTTCATGCCGTACGAGGAGACCGGGAAGTTCATCGCCGACGGCAACACGCGGCCGGGCGGGAAACTGCCCCTCAACACCAATGGCGGCGGTTTGAGCTACATGCATTCCGGCATGTACGGCATGTACGCGCTTCAGGAGAGCGTGCGCCAGATGCGCGGGATAGCACCGGCGCAGGTGCCGAATGCGAAGATTTCGGTGTGCCATGGCGTCGGCGGCATGTTCGCGGCATCAGGCACGATCGTGTTCACGAACGAGAGGTAAGCGGCTCGGACAACATTTGCTCGTCATTGCCGGGCTTGACCCGGCAATCCATCCTCTTCTGAAGATGGATGCGCGGGTCACGCCCGCGCATGACGAGCTTGGTTAGCTGCGGCCGCGACGGCAACATAGAGAGGCTAGCATGACGAAATCACTGCAAGACAAGGTCATCATCGTCACCGGCGCAGGCCGCGGCATCGGGCGCGAGATCGCGCTGCTGTGTGCTGCCGAAGGCGCCAAGGTCGTGGTTAACGATCCCGGCGGGGCCGCCGACGGCGCCGGCTCGAACGCCGCGCCCGCCGAGGAAGTGGTCGAGGAGATCAAGAAGCGCGGCGGCAGCGCGGTCGCCAATTTCGAAAGCGTCGCGGAAGCGATCCCCGCCAGCAAGATCGTGAAGACCGCGACCGATCATTTCGGCCGGCTCGACGGCGTCGTCAACAATGCCGGCATCCTGCGCGACATGATCTTCCACAAGATGAGCGTGGAAGCGTTCGAGGCCGTCATCAAGGTGCACCTGATGGGCTCGTTCTACGTCAGCCACGCTGCGGCGCGGATCTTCCGCGAGCAGGAGTCGGGCTCCTTCGTGCATTTCACCTCGACCTCCGGCCTGATCGGCAACTTTGGACAAGCGAATTACGCCGCGGCCAAGCTCGGCATCGTGGGGCTGTCGAAGTCGATCGCGCTCGACATGGGCCGCTTCAACGTCCGCTCCAACTGCGTCTCGCCATTCGCCTGGACGCGCATGATCGGCACCATCCCGACCGAGACCGAGGCGGAGAAGGCGCGGGTCGAGAAGATCAAGCAGATGGGACCGGAGAAGATCGCGCCGCTCTGCGGCTATCTGCTCGGCGATTCCGCCAAGGACGTCACCGGCCAGATCTTCGGCGTGCGCATGAACGAGATCTTCCTGTTCAGCCAGAACCGCCCGATCCGCTCGGTGCAGCGGAGCGAAGGCTGGACGCCGCAATCCATCGCGGAACACGGCATGCCGGCGCTGAAGGGCTCGTTCTACAAGCTCGACCGCTCCGCCGACATCTTTACTTGGGATCCCGTCTAGCCGCATTTC
Source organism: Bradyrhizobium sp. STM 3561 (assembly GCF_045571455.1). Taxonomy (NCBI): domain Bacteria; kingdom Pseudomonadati; phylum Pseudomonadota; class Alphaproteobacteria; order Hyphomicrobiales; family Nitrobacteraceae; genus Bradyrhizobium; species Bradyrhizobium sp. STM 3561. The sequence continues at coordinate 1,606,050 of NZ_CP120695.1, read as the reverse complement.
CGGCATTCCTGCCCTGCGATCTTCGGTTGTCTCGGCCGGAGATCGCCCCGGTTTACGCCTGAATGCGGGCGAATGGTGTCCTCCCAACGAAACTTTGGGAGGAAACCATGACAAGAATACTGACCAACCCCAACGACACAACGGCCAGCAGCGGTCTCGACCGCCGCACCCTGCTGCAAGGTGCGGCGACACTCGCTGCATCGACCTTGCTCGCCTCCAACGCCGACGCCCGCGACTTCGGGGCCAACGCCGAGCCGCAGCGCTATCCCGACCCAGACATCGTCGTCATCGACCCCAAACGCTTCAAGGCCAAGGTCGGCAACACCGCGATCAAGCGGCTCTATACCGGCTGCCTCTGGGCGGAGGGGCCGGCGTGGAACGCGCAAGGCCAATATCTCGTCTGGAGCGATATCCCGGCCAACCGGCAGCTGCGCTATCTCGACGACGACGGCCACATCTCCGAGCAGTTCCACAAGCCGTCGAACGAGGCCAACGGCAATTCATTCGACACCGAGGGACGTCAGATCAGTGCCGAGCGCACCCGCCTTGTCCGCTACGAGCATGACGGTTCGGTGACAGCGCTGGCCGAGCAGGCAAACGGCAAGCCGCTCAACGGCCCGAACGACATGGTCGTGCATCCCAACGACAAAGCAATCTGGTTCACCGATCCCGGCTACGGCGCGATCAGCATCTACGAGGGCAAGCTCGCCAACACAGGCTCGGTTCAGCCACACCAGAAGGAAGCCGTCTATCGCCTCGACACGCAAACTGGCCAACTGGCGAAAGTCGCGGACGAGCCGTTCAAGCCGAACGGCATCGCCTTCTCCCACGACTACAAGAAGCTCTATGTCTGCGACACCGGCATCACGCATTATCCGCAGGCCGAGAATGTGGTATGGTCCTACGACATCGACGGGACGAAGCTGTCGAACCCGAAGAAGCTGATCGACATGAAGCTCGAGGGCAAGTCGGGCTTCCCGGACGGATTGCGCGTCGACACCGAAGGCAACATCTGGGTCGGCGCGGGCTGGGTCGGGCCGGGCTACGACGGCGTGCAGGTGTTCGCGCCGAACGACGGCGCGCGCATCGGCCAGATCCTGCTGCCGGAGACCTGCGCCAATGTCTGCTTCGGCGGCAAGAAGCGCAACCGCCTGTTCATGACCGCGAGCCAGTCGCTCTATGCGGTCTATGTGGAGACGCAGGGGGCGCATTTCTGTTGAATGCCCGGCACTCTGTTCGTCATGCCCGGGCTTGACCCGGGCATCCATGCCTGTCCCGTGGTTGCAGAGGCACGTGGATGGCCGGGTCAAGCCCGGCCATGACGAGCGAGGGTGTGGCGGGCTGCCTCGCCCTACCCCGTATTCCGCAACCCCGCCGAGATTCCGTTGATCGTCAGCTGAATCCCGCGCAGCACCTGCTCGTCGGGATTCTGCGCGCGGTGCTCTTTCAAGAGCTCGACCTGCACGTGGTTGAGCGGATCGAGATAGGGGAAACGGTGCCGCACCGAGCGCTCCAGCAGCGGATTGCCTTGCAGCAAGCGGTCCTGCCCCATGATGTCGAGCAGCGTCTCGATGCAGGAATGCCACTCGCGGCGGATGCGGCCGAAGATCTTCTCGCGCAAGGCTTCGTCCGGCACGAGCTCGGCATAGCGCGAGGCGATCGCGATCGAGCTCTTCGCCAGCACCATGTCCATGTTCGAGAGCAGCATGCGGAAGAACGGCCATTCCGTGTAGAGTTCTTTCAGGAACGGCATGCCCTTGTCGGGATGCTCCGCAATCCACTGCTCCACGGCGCTGCCGAAGCCGTACCAGCCCGGCAGCATCAGGCGGCATTGCGCCCAGGAGAACACCCACGGGATCGCGCGCAGATCCTCGATCGCGCGGGTCTTCTTGCGCGAGGCCGGGCGGCTGCCGATGTTCAGCGTTGCGATCTCGTTGATGACCGTGGAAGCCCAGAAGTAATCGACAAAGCCCTCGGTCTCGTAGACGAGGCCGCGATAGGCCTTGAAGGCGAGGTTCGACAATTCATCCATCGCAGTCAGGTATTCGCGGCGAGGCGCGCTCTGGCGCGGATGCAGCAGACTTGCTTCGAGCGTTGCCGCGGCGAGGATCTCCAGATTGTTGCGTCCGACCTCGGCGTTGGAATATTTCGACGAGATGATTTCGCCCTGCTCGGTGATGCGGATCTGGCCGTTCACGGCGCCGCCCGGCTGCGCGATGATGGCGTCATAGCTCGGCCCACCGCCTCGGCCGACCGAGCCGCCGCGGCCATGGAAGAGACGCAGCCGCACATGATGGCGCTCGAATACCTCGACGAGGCCGATCTCGGCCTTGTAGAGCTCCCAGCCCGAAGTTACGAAGCCGCCGTCCTTGTTCGAGTCGGAATAGCCGAGCATCACCTCCTGCACGCTGCCGCGGCTGTCGACGAGGCGGCGGTAATCGTGCAGCGACAGCATGCGGTCCATGATGCCGCTCGAGGCCTGCAGATCCTCGATGGTCTCGAACAGCGGCACGATGTTGATGGCGCTGCGCCCTGAAGGATGGACCAGGCCCACTTCCTTCAGGAGCACGGCGACCTCGAGCATGTCGGACATGCCCTTGCACATCGAGATGATGCATTGGGGAATGGCATCCGAGCCGAATTTCGCATGCGCTTCCGCGGCGGCATGGAAGACGTTGAGCTCGCCCATGGTCTCGTCGCTGTACTTGACGAAGGGCGACACCAGCGCGCGCGTCGAGCGCAATTCATTGGTGAGCAGCGAGATGCGCGCGTCCTCGCCGAGCGCGAGATAGGACATGCCGGGGTTGGCGGCGTCCATCAGCTCGGCAATGGTGCGCTCGTGCACTGCCGAGTTCTGGCGGATGTCGAGCCGCGCCAGATGGAAGCCGAAGCAGTCCACCGCGCGCCGCAAATGCCGCAACCGGCCGCGGGCGATAACGCGCGCGTTGTTGGAGATCAGCGAGCGATGCAGCACGTCGAGATCGGCCTGCAGCTCCCTGACACTCTCGTATGGCGCCGCTTTGCCGACCGGCCGGCGCGTGATCTCGACCTCGAGCTTTTCGGCCGTCGCGGTCAGGCGCGCATAGATGCCGGAAACCGCAAGGCGATAAGGCTCGCCGCTCCGGTGCGGCGAGGTGTCCGGCGAGCGCTCCGCCAAGGTGCGCAGCTCCTCGGAGACGTCGGCGAGATGCGCCGCGATCGACAGCTCCGAGCCGAGCACGTGCAACTCGTTCAGATAGAACTGCATCACCCGGCTCGACTGCAGCCGCAGCGTGCCGCGCATCACGTCGGCGGTGACGAAGGGATTGCCGTCGCGGTCGCCGCCGATCCAGCTGCCCATGCGCAGGAACGAGGCGAGCTCGCTCGCAGCCTGTTCGCCGCGCTCGTCCAGCCGGTCCTCCAGCGCGTTGATCAGGCGTGGCACCTCGCGCAGGAAAGTGTAGTCGTAGAACGACAGGCCGTTGGCGACCTCATCGAGCACGGTGAGCTTGGTCCGGCGCAAGAGATTGGTCTGCCACAGCGTCAGCACCTCGCGGCGGAGCTGCTCGTCGCTGGCGTCGGCCTCCTCCGCTGTCATGGCGACCCGCTCGCGGCGGTCGAGCAGGGCTGCGATCTCCATCTCGCGGTCCATGGTGCTCTTGCGGCGGACCTCAGTCGGGTGCGCGGTCAGCACCGGGCTGACCAGCGCGGTCTTGAAGAAGTTGCGCAGCTGGTCAGGGCCGATGCCGGCGTCCCTGGCATGGGCGAGCGTTTCCGCCAGCACGCCGGAGCCGCCACTCCTGGCGGCGCTGCGCGCGCGCATCTGGCGAATGTTGTTCTGGTCCTCGGCGATGTTGGCAAGGTGCGAGAAATAGCTGAAGGCACGGACGATCCGCACCGTCTCGGAGATCGACATGCTATCGAGAATCTGCTCGAGCTCGCGGCGGGCGAGCCGGTCCTCATCGCGGTGAAAACGGATCGAGGTCTGCCTGATACGCTCGACCAGGTCGAATACGTCGGCCCCTTCCTGGTCGCGGACGGTGTCGCCGAGGATGCGCCCGAGCAGGCGGATGTCGTCCCGCAGCCGCGCATCGGCCTCCATCGCCTGGACGTCCTCAGGGCGATTGGGGCGATGCTCAGTGGGGTCGGATGGTACGGTCTGGAGGGACATGGCTCGCTCCCCTTCAAGCGCTCTCTTGAAGAGCTGGCTCGGCTCCCCGGTCGGGAGGAGTGTGCGCTATTTTTCTACCGCAGTGCAAGGTGAAGTTGGGGGCGGTGCACACTGCCGGCGAGGCTCGCGTCCCGGACGCGCTGCAACGCCCTTGGCGTTGCGGGCGTTGCGGCGCAGAGCCGGGACCAGGAGCCGAAGAGCACATCGCCGCATTCTGGGCCCCGGCTCTGCAGTGCATCACGCCGCACCGGACGATGCCTTGCATCGCCGGGGGCGCGCTGCGCTGCGTCCGGGGCACAAGAAAACAATCAGTCTTTCAACAAGCATGTCTTCGCGGTCTCGCGGCGCGCTCCGCCCGAGCTCTGCTGACCGTTTCGCCCTCATCGAGAAGAAAGGGCGCAGGGAAGGCCGGGCGCCGGCTGGCACCCAGGGTCCGCACGCGAGAAACGCACGCGTGTTGACCACAGGTGATGCCGGGCTCCCGGCCTTCCCTGCGCAATGGTTTTACGGCTTATGGCGCGCTCTTTTCCCTGCACGTGGTGTACTGACAAAGCGAGGGTCTCGGCTTCACGAGGGTCTTCGGAGCTGTCGCGAGAGAGCGATCTCGGCCTCCGCCTCCTTGATTGTGTCGAGAACGTTTTTCACGGAGGCTTCCAGATTGGATACGAGATCTGGATCGGCCTCGATCCGCGGTGGACAAAGTAAGTAGACGGGGCGAGCATCGCCAACTTGTGCTTCGGAGCGACGCGTCGCAGCATAGGCTAACACGCGTTGGGCATACCTATGGCGAATGAGCAATGGGACAAAACCAAGTGCCACGAGTGCCATCATCATGACCAGCCCTTCGAGTGACCTCGTTATCGACGCGTCGTGATGTTCGATGATGGATGGCGGGCTGACTTGAGCGACATCCGCGTCTACGAGTGCCGTGCCGATCGTTTCCTCGCTTTTGCGCTCGATCGCGGGTGGCGATGTGACCTTAACTACATCCGCCGGGACATCTACCGGCGCCGCGCCAGTCCTTTGCTCTTCCTGACGCTCGATCACGGATGGCGGCGCTGCCTGAACTTCGACCCGCGAGCGATTTACCGGTCCGCTGGCAGCTGTCGCATCATCGCGCCCTCGGCGATGGGCGTCCACTGAGGTTCGCGCCCCGAACGATTGCACAGATTTCTGGTCCGACGATATCTTCCGCATTTCGTGCGGCTTGATCCTTGTTCGCTGAGCCTTGTGAAGCCTGTGGAGATCAGATGAGGGCGCTGCGTACCTCCACATATCCCACCGCAGCCGGGGCGCGCGTTCGCGGAACCCATAAAAAAAAGTATCGCCACGAACCCAACCACCGCGAGGCCAAGCATTGCTTCTTTGGATCATCTGCATGTTCGTGCCCAGCCGGCTCGAGTAGGGCAAGCTGGATGCACCAGCATAATCATGGCCCCCGCCATAACCGCCACCGGCACCGCCGTTCGCGGATCCAGCACCACCAGCGTCACCCCCACCACCGCTGCCGGCACCACCAGCGCTTCCTGCACCACCGCCGCCAGCTCCAGCACCTCCCGCGCCACCGGCACCACTGCCGCCAGCTCCAGCGCCTCCCGCGCCACCGGCACCACTGCCGCCAGCTCCGGCGCCACCGGCACCACCGCTGCCAGCTCCACCTCCAGCTCCAGCGCCACCGGCACCACCGCCGCCGCCGCCACCACCGCTGCCGCCACCACCACCGCTGCCGCCACCACCACCGCTGCCGCCACCACCACCGCTGCCGCCACCACCACCGCTGCCGCCACCACCACCACCGCCGCCACCACCACCACCGCCACCACCGCTCCCGTGGCCAAAGGCCTGGGTGATGACCGGCGGGTTAATCAAGGTGATCAACAACGCTGCTATGACAGTAGACTTGATCACCGATCTGAGCATATCTGCCTCCAATGGCGCCCTATTTCTTTGGCGCGGCAGCACTCTTCAGAGGCCCAGAAGCGGAACGGGGCCGAGTTCATCAAGCTAGCGGTGCTTGCTGTTGCCCGACCTAGCTTTTCATCAGGTGAAACTCGGGTCGAGCTTCTGCTCAGCCTCAAGCACTCGTTCGCGAAGCGCTTCCAGTTCGGCGAGCTGAGAAGCGAGCGCTTCGAAACGGTGACGAAGAAGAGCGGCAGCGGCATCCACCCAGGGATTGCCCGCCGGCACCTTGGCCGACTTGAGAAGATCGGCCCGGGCCAGGGCCGCCGGGGAAGTCTGGAGATGATGGAGACCACTCATGGCCGGTCCTCCGCGTGGCGACGTACCGAGGGTTCGAACCTCCGAAGGTTCTCCACCGATTTCGTCGCGAGAAGAGATGAGCAGTAAGGCCGCGCCCCGGTCGGCGACCCTCAGCTAATCTTCACCGCGTTTGTGATGATAGTGTTTATGGGCCCCCGCGCCCTCCCCGCCACACGCCGCGACCGAGTTTGATCTCGAAAGCAGCATGGTTACGGCAGGAGGAGTTACGGCCGCGAATTTTCCGCAGGTCTCCAAAAACTCGCGCCGGTATTTGTGTTCGGATGAGGACATCGAGCCCCTCACGGTTGCTGCAATTAAACCCCCATCGAGCTCCGAATTAATTAAATTACGTTAATTCATTTCAATCACTAAATATAACAGAACCCCGGTTCCCGCCAGAAACCGGCTTTCGCATTCTAGTGCTTCGCCGGGGAGTTCTTTGCCGGTTCGTTCGGGTTTGCTTTTGCTCCTTGGCCGAGCTGATCGAGCCGCTTTTCGAGTTCGCGCTTTTCCGCAAGGAGCCTCGCAGCGAGGATCTGATCGACCTCAGTGTGAAGCGCCCACAACTCATCGATGGACATCGCGTCAAGGTCTTCTCGATCCATGCCAGCCAGCTCCATTCCGATAGAACGAGCTTGGGCCACCAGGGCACGTGCGCCCGCAACGCCCTGCCCCAAAAGCTTGCTCGGGTATCGTGGCACTTTATACGATTTAATGTCTTCAATATTAAATTAGGTTAAATCAAAGTGGTTAACTTTCTTCCTGTCATGTACGTGAGATGCGCGAGACGAGCAGCCCGAAAACGACGTGTCGGACGGACAGGCGACGACCGGCATGGGTCCACAAGCCGTCAATGATGGCCAAACCGCGCGACTTCCGCTCTGCCGTCGAAAGCCGACGTTCACGGTCACGGGCCTATGCCGGCACGATCACCTTGCCGATCGGCCAGAGCGCGATGCCTGCAAGCTTCAGATGGGCCCAGGCGAAGGGGATGCCGATGATCGTGACAGCGAGCACCAGTGCGGTCACGAGGTGGCCGAGCGCCAGCCACCAGCCGGCCAGCATGAACCAGATGATGTTGCCGATCACCCCGAGCGGGCCGGTGCCGATATCCTCGACACCCGTGACCTCGTAGCGGCTGACCGCCTTTGAACCGAACGGCAGCAGCGTGTAGACCGCGATGTTGAAGGCCGCCCGCGCCCAGGGCAGGCCGATGATGGTGATGGCCATGATGATCGCGGCGATCAGCCAGCCAAACGCCATCCAGGCGCCTCCGATGAGGATCCAGACGATGTTGAGGAGGATGGAGACGGGGGTCATGACATGATCCGGAGGTGGATGACGCCATCTATATAGGATCGAAATCTGTCCCTGCTAAGACGCTTCAATGCCCGCAAGACGTAGATCCGGATGGAGCGAAGTCTCGTAGGCAAAGGGGCCCTTGCGACGTGCCCACGATCTGTCTCCGTCAGCGAATTTGGTGGGCACGCGCGTCCGCCTTCGCTCTTCGAGCGACGGCGGACGCGCGTGCCCACCCTTACGGCATCACCTCAGATCTTCCGTCCCGCCCGCTCCCAATAGGGATCGCGCAGGCGGCGCTTGAAGATCTTGCCGGAGTCTTCGCGCGGCAGCTCGGTGCGGATCTCGATGTGCTTGGGCACCTTGTAGTCGGCGAGATGCGCCTTCAGCGCGGCGCGAACCTCGGCTTCATCGAGCGTGACGCCGGCTTGCGGCTCGACCACCGCCATCAGCGCCTCGCCGAATTCGGCGTCGGGGATGCCGAACACCGCGCAATCATGCACGCCTGATACCGCGTGCAGCACGGACTCGATCTCCGCCGGATAGATGTTGACGCCGCCCGAGATCACCATGTCGCGCTTGCGGTCGCAGATGAAGACGTAGCCGTCTTCGTCGATATAGCCGACATCGCCGGAGGTGATGAAGCCGTCGCGGTCGATCTCGGCGCGCTTCTCCGGCTTGTTGTGATAGGTGAAGTCGGCCAGCTCCGCCATGCGGGAATAGATCTCGCCGATCTCACCCACGCCGAGCACGCGGCCGTCCTCGCCGATGAAGCGGAGCTCGGCGCCGGGCGATATCTTGCCGACCGTGCCGGGCTTCTTCAGCGCGTCCTCGGAGGTCGCAAACGTCACGGCACTGGACTCGGTCGAGCCGTAGAATTCGTAGATCACCGGTCCCCACCACTCGATCATGGCCCGCTTGACGTCGGCCGGGCACGGCGCGGCGGCATGGATGACGTGGCGCAGCGACGAGACGTCGTACTTGTTGCGGACTGCCTCCGGCAGTTTCATCAGGCGGATGAACATGGTCGGCACCATGAAGATGGTGTCGATTTTGTATCGCTCGATCGCTTGCAGAAATTCTTCCGCCTCGAACCGCGGCATCAGCACCAGTACCCCGCCAAGCTTGCCGGCGCGGATGCCGAACGAGTTCGGCGCGGAATGATAGAGCGGGCCCGGCAGCAGCGCGCGGGCCCCGGGCTTCAGTCCATAGATCATCGCGCGCATGCGCTCGCCGGCGGCCTGCTGCTCCGGCGTCGGCGCCTTCCGCCGGACGCCCTTGGGATGGCCTGTCGTGCCCGAGGTGTAGATCATGTTCATGGGCTGCGGCACGACCGGGCCGTCATAGGGCTGCTGCTGCGCGAGCCAGGATTCGAAATCGATCGCGAAGCTAGGCGTCGCCAGATGAGCCGGATCGATCTTGTAGTTGGAGCGGATCTCCGGCGGCGTCGGCACGCTGAGCACGGTGACGCCGCGCGGGATCGCATCGCGCAGCGCGTGCAGCATGTCGGCGTGCCCGATCAGCACGGACGTGCCGGTGTCGTTCAAGATGTAATTGATCTCCTCCGGCTTGAAGTGCCAGTTGATCGGCACGCCGTAGGCGCCCAGGCGCATCGCGGCGTAGGCGGCTTCGAGGAAGGCGATGTCGTTGCGCATCAGCATGCAGACGCAATCGCCTTGCTTGACGCCGATTTTGGCAAGGCCGCTCGCGATGCGGTCGGCGCGATCGGCGACTTCGGCATGGGAACGGCGGCGGTCGCCGGAGACGATGCCGAGGAATGGGGACGTTTCGCTCATTTTGTTTTTCTTTGTTGTTGTGTTGGTCATTCCGGGGCGGCTCGGAGAGCCGAACTCTGGTGCGCAATTGCGCACCCGAGGTCTGGTCCTTCGGACCATCCCGGAACGACAAGGGCTAATCCGCGAACTTCGGCGCACGCTTTTCCAGGTTGGCGCGCACCGCTTCGGTCTGGTTGGGGCTGCCGATCAGCTTCTGCTGCTCGACGGACTCGGCGAGCAGCGCCGGGCCCGGATCGACCAAGAGATTGTTCAGCAACCGCTTGGCCGCACGGATCGCATCGGGGCTCTTGCCGGCGATCTCGCGCGCGGTCTCCAGCGCCGCGGCGCGCGGGTCATCGCAGATGCGCGTGGCGAGCCCATACGTCATCGCCTCCTGGGCGGAGAAGATGCGGCCCGTGTAGGTGAGGTCGCGCAAGACGTCGTCGCGCACCAGTGAGGCCAGGATCGGCGTGCCCGCCATGTCAGGGACGAGACCCCATTTGATCTCCATGATCGACATCCGCGCATCGGGCGCCAGGAAGCGCATGTCGGCGCCGAGCGAGAGCTGGAAGCCGCCGCCGAAGGCAACGCCGTGCACCGCCGCGATGACCGGCACCGGAAGCTGGCGCCAACCCCACACTGCCTGCTGCGGAAAATTCGCCTTGCCATGCGTGCGCACCGTGAGATCCCGATTTTCGCCACCCGGAATTCCATCGCCGCCTTTCTCCTTCATGGCGGCGAAACGCCCCATGTCGAGCCCGGCGCAGAAGGCGCGGCCTTCACCTGAGAGCACGACGACGCGGACACTTTTTTCCCTGGAAAGTCGGTCGGTTGCGGCAACGAGGGCCTCGAACATCGGCTGATCCAGCGCATTCATCTTGTCGCTGCGCACCAGTCGCACGTCGGCGACGCCTTCCGAGATCGAGATCGAGACGCGATCTTCCATGGACGAATTCTCCCTGTTCTTGTTCAGTGCCGCTTTACAGGACGCTGGAGGCCGGATTTAGTCAATCGACCAATTAACTGACAATCCCTACGGGGGAAACAGCCATGTTCAAGGAAAATCTTCTGGCCGGCCGGCGCATTCTCGTGACCGGCGGCGGCACCGGTCTCGGCAAGTCGATGGCGGCGCGCTTCCTCCAGCTCGGCGCCGAGGTGCACATCTGCGGCCGACGCAAGATCGTGTGCGACGAGACCGCGACCGAGCTGATGGATCTCTATGGCGGCCGCGTCACCAGCCACGGCGTCGACATCCGCAATGCGCTCGCGGTCGAGGAGATGATCGAGACCATCTTCCGCGATGGCCCCCTCACCGACCTCATCAACAACGCCGCCGGCAACTTCATCTCCCGCACCGAGGAGCTCTCGCCGCGCGGGTTCGACGCGGTCGCCAATATCGTCATGCACGGCACGTTCTATGTGACGCATGCGGTCGGCAAGCGCTGGATCGCCTTGAAGCAGCCGGGCAACGTCGTGTCGATCACCGTGACCTGGGTGCGCAACGGCTCGCCTTATGTGGTGCCGTCAGCGATGAGCAAGTCGGCGATCCACGCCATGACGATGTCGCTGGCGACCGAATGGGGCCGCTACGGCATCCGCCTCAACACGATTGCCCCCGGCGAGATCCCGACCGAGGGCATGAGCAAACGCATCAAGCCGGGTGACGAGGCCGGCGCGCGCACCAAGGCGATGAACCCGATGGGCCGCGTCGGCACCATGGAGGAATTGCAGAACCTCGCGGTGTTCCTGATCTCAGGCGGCTGCAACTGGATCAACGGCGAGACCATCGCCATGGACGGCGCCCAGGCGCTGGCCATGGGCGGCAATTTCTACCAGCTGCGCGACTGGAGCGACGAGGACTGGAAGACCGCGCGCGAGAGCATCATGGCGCAGAACGAAAAGGACCGGGCGAAGCGGGGCTAGTTGTGTCGCCCGAATGAAGGCGTGAGGAGCTGACGCCCCCTCACGCCACCCTCACCTGTCATCCCCGCGAACGCAGGGACCCATAACCACAGAAGTTAGCTTGGCGAAGATTGGCAATGACCAGTCTTCGCCAAATTGCGTTTAGGGGCTATGGCTCCCGGATTGCGCTCCGCTTCGCTGCGCTTGTCCGGGACGACCGCGGGGCTCCCCACCTTGTCTTCACCCACAGATGCCGCCAAACTCCCCCGCAATAAAAACAAAACGTCACGGGAGAAACATGTCCACACAGAAACTGGCTGACCTCGCCGACATGGTGCGTGAGCGCGCCAACAGCCGCGGCGATGCCATCGCCTACGAGTTCGAGGGCCGCCTCACCAGCTTTGCCGAGTTCGACATCAAAACGAACAAGGTTGCCAACGCGCTGATTGCAATGGGCTTGAAGAAGGGTGATCGCGTCGCCTATCTCGGCAAGAACAGCGATCTCTATTTCGAGCTGCTGTTGGGCGCGATCAAGGCCGGTGTGGTGATGGCGCCGGTGAACTGGCGGCTCGCGGGGCCCGAGGTCGCTTTCATCGTTTCGGATTGCAAGGCGCCAGTGCTGTTCGTCGGGCCGGAGTTCATCACACAGGTTCGCCAGATCAGGGATCAGATACCGGGCGTGCGCACCGTCATCACCACCGAGGGCGGCGCGCCGGAGTGGCGGGATTTTACGGCGTGGCGCGATGCACAGAGCGGCGACGATCCAAAAGTGCCGATCGACACGAAGGACATCGCGATCCAGCTCTACACCTCGGGCACCACAGGCAAGCCGAAAGGCGCGATGCTGAGCCACGCGAACTTCCTCAACCTCATGCAGACAGGCAATGCCGAGGACAAGCCGGAGTGGAACCGGTGGTCGACCGACGACGTCTCGCTGGTAGCGATGCCGATCTTCCACATCGGCGGCTCAGGCTGGGGCGTGATGGGGCTCTATCACGGCGCCCGCGGCGTGATCGCGCGCGAGTTCGACCCCACCAAGGTTTTGGATTTCTTCGAGCAGTCGGGCATCACAAAACTGTTCATGGTGCCGGCGGCGATGCAGTTCGTGGTGCGGCAGCCGCGGGCCAAGACGATGGACTTCTCGCGGCTGAAATACATGCTGTACGGCGCCTCGCCGATCCCGGCGGCGCTGCTGAAGGAGTGCATCGAGGTGTTCAAATGCGACTTCGTGCAGCTGTACGGCATGACCGAGACGACCGGCACCATCGTCGCGCTGCCGCCTGAGGACCATGTCGAGGGGCTGGAGCGGATGCGCTCGGCCGGCAAGGCCCTGCCGGGCGTCGAGATCGCGATTCTGGACGCCGACGGCAAGCCGCTGCCGCCGCGCCAGGTCGGCGAGATCGCGACGCGCTCGGGCTCCAATATGGTCGGCTACTGGAATTTGCCGGAGGCCACCGCTGCGACGCTGCGCAGTGACGGGTGGTTGCGCACGGGCGATGCCGGCTACATGGACGAGGACGGCTACCTCTACATCCACGACCGCATCAAGGACATGATCATCTCCGGCGGCGAGAACATCTACCCCGCCGAGGTCGAGAGCGCGCTGTGCGATCATCCTGATATCGCGGAAGCTGCCGTGATCGGCGTGCCCGACGACAAATGGGGCGAAGCGGTGAAGGCCGTCGTGGTGATGAAGCCCGGCAAACAGGCGACTGCCACCGACATCATCAATTTCACCCGGACGCGCATCGCCGGCTACAAGACGCCGAAGAGCGTTGAGTTCCTGCCGGCGCTGCCGCGCAATCCGAGCGGCAAGATTTTGCGGCGGCAGTTGCGCGAGCCGTATTGGGCGGGGAAGGATCGACGGGTGAATTAGCCCCGCTGCGAGCGAAGCAATCCCAAGTCCCTCCGAGGCAACATTTCTGGATGCTTCGCTGCGCTCGCAATGACGCTAATGCTTCCCCGGCCCCATATAGCCGAACAAGAAACCCGCCACTTTCCGCATCTGGATCTCCTCGCTGCCCTCGGTGATGCGATAGCGGCGGTGATGGCGGTAGACGTGCTCGAACGGCTTGTGGCGTGAGTAGCCCATGCCGCCATGGACCTGCATCGCCCGGTCGGCGGATTCGCAGCAGAGGCGGTTTGCCCAGTAGTTGCACATCGAGACGCGGTCGGAGAGCGTGCGCTCGATCTGCTCCTCGGTGAGCTGGTCCATCTCCCAAGCGGTCTTGCGGATCAACAGGCGCAGCATCTCGGCTTGGGTGGCGAGCTCGACCAACGGGAACTGGATCGCCTGGTTTTCCGCGAGCGCCTTGCCGAACGGTTTTCGTTCTCGGGCGTATTTCACACTCTCGTTGATGCAGTAGACGGCCGCTCCCAGCGAGCTCGCGGCCTGGCGGATGCGGTTCTGGTGCACGAAACATTGCGCCAAGGAGAGGCCGCGGCCGACCTCGCCGAACAGCGCATCCTCGGGCACGAACACATCGGTGAAACTGACGCGCGGATGGTCGGTCGGCATGTTGAAGGTCCACATGTATTCCTCGACCTTCACACCGGGGCTCTTGGCCGGCACCAGGAAGCAGGTGATGCCGCGGGCATCGCCGTCATTGCCGCCGGTGCGCGCGAACAGCGCACAATGGGTGGCGACGTGCATGCCGGTGGTCCACATCTTCTCGCCGTTGATGATCCAGCCCTTGACGTTGTCGCGCGTGGCCGGCACCGCGCGCGTCTCCATGTGGGTGGCGTCCGAGCCGTGATGCGGCTCGGTGAGGCCAAAGGTGATGCGGTACTTGCCCCTGATCGAACCGTCGATCATCGCCTTCTGGTCGTCGCGGCCGTAACGGTCGAGCATGGTGACGACGGGGAAGTTACCGACGATCGAGTGCTCGTTCTGGAGATCGTTGTGCAGGCCGAGGCCCTTTGCGGCAAAATGCTCGCGGATCACGGCCATCCAGAGGTTGGAGCCGTCCTTCCCACCATATTGCTTCGGCACCGGGAACCGCAGATGGCCGGCGGCGTCGGCGAGATCCTTGGCCTTGCGCAGCAGCGCTTCCCATTCATGCCGCGGCAGACCGCCATTCTCGAAATCCGTGCGCGCCCATTCGCGGCGATGATCGAAAAAGCGGATGTTGTCCTCGGCCTTCTCCAGCGGCTTGATCTCGCGTTCGATGAAACGGTCGAGCTCTCCGAGATAAGCGACGAGATCGGCAGGCAATGAGAAATCCACGGTTCTCTCCCGGATTGATTTTCGTTTTGCGTTGAGGCGCTAGGCGCGTCTTTGCTTCGCATGATTAAGGTGAGAAGAGCCTCGCCAAGTCAAGCGAGCCGAGACGTGCCGGCGGCGCAAGGCGCACCTACGCAATTCGATGGTGCTCGAGCGGCGACGCGCGCTAGTATGACGCCGATATTCCTTCACAAGAAAATGCGGGAGCCGCGCGATGGAGCTGAACTTTTCCAAGGTGGAACGCAAGGGACCGATCACGATCGTGACGCTGTCGCGGCCCGAGGTCTACAACGCGCTGCATACCGATGCGCATTTCGAGCTGCAAAAAGTGTTCGACGATTTCTCCGCCGATCCCGAGCAGTGGATCGCGATCGTCACGGGCAGCGGCGACAAGGCGTTCTGCGCCGGCAACGATCTGAAATGGCAGGCCGCCGGCGGCAAGCGCGGCTGGGACAAGGGCGGCTTTGCCGGCCTCACCTCGCGCTTCGACTGCGACAAGCCGATCATCGCCGCAGTGAACGGCGTTGCCATGGGCGGCGGTTTCGAGATCGCACTGGCCTGCGACCTCATCATCGCCGCGGAGAACGCAACCTTCGCGCTGCCCGAGCCGCGCGTCGGCCTCGCCGCACTCGCCGGCGGCCTGCACCGTCTGCCGCGGCAGATCGGCCTCAAGCGCGCCATGGGCATGATCCTCACCGCGCGCCATGTCAGCGCAAAGGAAGGTCTTGAGCTCGGCTTCGTCAATGAGGTGGTGCCACAGGGCGAGGCGCTCAACGCCGCGCTGCGCTGGGCCGAGATGATCGCCAAGAACTCGCCGATGTCGATCCGGGCCTCGAAGCAGGCCATCCAGCGTGGGCTTGGCGTGTCGCTGGAGCAGGCGATCGCCGAGCAGCGGGAGTATCCGGCGGTCAAGGCAATGGTGGCCTCGCAGGACTATATCGAGGGTCCGAAAGCGTTTGCGGAGAAGCGGCCGCCGAAATGGGTCGGGAAGTAGCGGCTCCGCTCCTCACGATGAGACGCCCGACACCATCTGTGTCATGCCCCGGCTTGACCGGGGCATCCAGTGCGCCGCGGCTTCTCCGTATCTCGCTGCGGTCTCTGGAATACTGGATCGCCGGCCCTCGCGGGCGATGACGGCGGAGGTTGAGGCGCCGCCTACCCGCCTCGAGACAGCTCCCGCTTGTAGGACGCATAATTCGGCTGATCGACGGCGAGCTTGTCCATCGTGGTCGCCCACAGATGCTCGGCGAGACCGGGCGTTGTCAGATCAACCTCGCCTTGGGCGATGCGCTCGGCGAGCGCGCGGTTGAGCTCGGTGACCGAGCCGTCGATGCCAAGCAGCGTACGCAGGCGCTCCACCTCCGCAGCGTCGCTCTCCTTCTCCCGCGTCAGCTGCCGCGTGACGAGCTCGAGGATGTTGATGGCGACGCGCAGCTTGAAGGCCTGGTGGCCGGAAATCAGCGGCGTGATGTCGCTCCGGAGGAAATCGGCGACTGCTTTCGTCAGCTCGATGGGCGTCGGTTCATCCTGCATGCGTCAGCTCCCGCGCGGCGCCAAGAGCCGCAACAGATCGATCTCGGTCTCCGAGGCGCGGCGGCCGATCATGGCGCGCTCCATGGAATGGTCCGGCCCTTCGCGAAACCGTTGCATCATGCCGCCGCACATGATGCCCCAGCGCAGCGTCCCCATCACTTCCCAGAATTTTACGCGCGCCGGATCGACCTTGCGGCCTGCGGCCTCATAGCCCGCGAACAATTCCTCGCGCGTGCCAAACCCACCGACCGGCTTGTCGATCTCGCCAAAGCGCCAGGAATTGACGCAGACCCAGCCGAGATCCTCCATGGGATCGCCGAGATGAGCGAGCTCCCAGTCGAGCACCGCGCGAACGCCGTCCGAGCCGATGATGAGATTGCCGTTGCGGAAATCGCCGTGCACCAGCGTGGTCTCGGCCGCGGGACCGGGATCGTGGTCGCGCAGCCAGCGCAGTGCCAGCTCGAACACGGGCTTGGGCCAGTTCAGGCTACGATAGTCGCGCTCGAACTCGCCGATCTCCTGTGTCGCCCCCCGGCTGCGCAGCGCAGGCAATTCGTCTTGCGGCAGCCTGTGGAGGCCAGCGAGAATGCCGCCGATCTGCCGCGCGAGAAGCGGCCGCGCCGCCGCGTACTCCTCATCGCGAAGAATCTTGCGCGCGATGGTCTCGCCCTCGACACGCTGCATGATGAAGCCGGTGCCGAGCTCGTCCTCCGGCGTGAGCACATGCATCACGCGCGGGGACGGCACGCCGGCCTCATAGGCGAGCTGCATCAGCTGCGCTTCAGCACCAAGGCCCGCTGCACGCGTCGGTGCGGCGCCATAGCCCTTCGGCGAGCGGCGCAGGATCGCACCGATCGGACCATCGGGATGCACGATGTCGAAGCGCCAGGTCTCCTGGCTCGCGCCGCCGGACAGTTTTGCGGCGCCTGTGACGCCGGTCGCGCCCGGGCACCAGCGCGCGACGCTGCGCGAGAGCTCCGCCTCGATCATTTGCCCTTGAACTGCGCGGGACGCTTCTCCAGGAACGCGCCGACGCCCTCGCGGAAATCCTGGGTGTCGCCGGCGCGGAGCTGGCACTGGAATTCGAGATTGAGCTGATCCTCGAATGAGTTTTCCGGGCTGTCCCAATAGAGCTTGCGGATCAGTGACAGCGCGACCGTGGGGCCGCTGGCGAGTTCGCGTGCGAGCTTCATCGCCTCCTCCATCAGCACGCCGTCGTCATAGACGCGGTTGACGAGGCCCCACTCCAGCGCCTTCTCGGCCGGCAGCCGCTCGCCCATCAGCGACAATTCGATCGAGCGCGCGCGGCCGACGAGACGCGGCAGGAGCCAGGTCGAGCCGCAGTCCGGCACGAGGCCGATGCGGCGGAAGGCTTGCAGGAAGTAGGAGGAACGCGCGCACAAAATCATGTCGCCGAGCAGCGCGAAACTCATGCCGGCGCCGGCAGCCGGGCCGTTGACCGCGGTGACGATCGGGCAGTGCAGGTTGCGGATGCGGCGCAGGAAGGGGTGAAAACCCGTCTCGAGCGTCAGGCCGGCCTTGGTCTTCTTCGACTGGTTGTTGCGGCCTTGAAGATTCGCGCCGGTGCAGAACGCGCGGCCCGCGCCGGTCAAGACGACGCAGCGCACCTCGTCCTTCTTCTCTTCGATCGCGTCGAGCGCTTCGGCGAGACCTCCCAGCATATCCACGGAGACCGCGTTCATCACCTCCTGATGGTCGAGCTTGAGGATCGCGACCGAGCCATCGAAATCGAGCGTGACGTGTTTGAACTGCATTGTTTCCTCGTCAGTTGCGGCCGCGATGTTTCGCAGACCGGAATTAGTTTTTGCCGGAGTGCATATTTGATTTTTGTCGCGGTCTTGTCCATGGTGATCAGAGCATAGCAAGCAATCTTGCGCGCAGCGGCTGACGGGCCGCAGACCAAAAAAAGGAAACGCGCCATGACCATTTTCGACCTCTCCGGCCGCGTCGCCGTGATCACCGGCGGCAACGGCGGCATCGGGCTCGGCATCGCGCAGGCGCTTGCGGCCCAGGGTTGCAACGTCTCGATCTGGGGCCGCAATCCCGACAAGAACAAGAGTGCCGCCGCGAGCCTGGCCGACCTTGCCGGCAAGGTCGACACCCGCGTCTGCGACGTCACCGATCCGGCCTCGGTCAATGCGGCGATGAAGGCGACGCTCGACACCTACGGCCGCGTCGACGGCTGCTTCGCCAATGCTGGCATCGGTGGCGGCGGCCGGCGCGCCTTCATCGAGCGCACCGAGGAGGAATGGCGCACGATGTTCGCGACCAATCTCGATGGCGTGTTCCACGCGTTCCAGGCCGCGGCGAAACACATGACCGATCGCGCCAATGCAGGCGATCCCTTCGGCCGGCTGGTCGCGACCTCGAGCCTCGCCTCGATCTTCGGCACGGCGCGCAACGAGCATTATGCCGCGACCAAGGCCGCCATCAACGCGCTGGTGCGCGCACTCGGGGTCGAGCTGGCGCGTTACGGCGTCACCGCCAATGCGATCCTGCCAGGCTGGATCAAGAGTGACATGACCGCAGGGCTCATGGCCAACGACAAGTTCGTCGCCAACGTGATGCCGCGGATTCCGATGCGGCGCTTCGGCGAAGCCTCCGATTTCGGCGGCATCGCGGTGTATCTGATGAGCAAGGCGTCGTCGTATCACACGGCGGATACGTTCGTGATCGACGGCGGCTATACGGCGTTTTGATTTTCGTAGCCCGGATGGAGCGCAGCGCAATCCGGGACCGGCGTAACCGTGAGGCAAGACCCGGATTTCGCTGCGCTCCATCCGGGCTACAACACTGAGGGAATGGGCAAATGTTCTCGCACATCATGGTCGGCACCAACGACCTCGACAAAGCCAAGGCGTTCTACGACCAACTGCTGGGCACGCTCGAGGTGCGGCCAGCCAAGGTCGACGGCCATCGCATTTTCTATATCACCAAGACCGGCGTGTTCTCGGTGTCGAAGCCGATCAATGGCGAGCCAGCGACCTGCGCCAACGGCGGCACCATCGGCTTTGCCGCCAATTCGCCTGAGCAGGTCGACAGATGGCACGCCGCGGGCGTCGCCGCTGGTGGAACGCCGATCGAAAATCCGCCCGGCATCCGGGAGGGCTCCGGAGTGAAGCTCTATCTCGCTTACTTGCGCGACCTCGACGGCAACAAGATCTGCGCGATGCATCGGATGGCGAACTGATCGCTCAGGATGCCGTCATTCCCCGCGGAGGCGGGGAATCCAGTACGCCGCAGCTTCTCGGTTCAATCGCTGCCGTTTCGGAGTACTGGATCGCCCGATCAAGTCGGGCGATGACAGCGGAGAGTGAGGCGCGGACCTGCCGCTTCCCTACGCCGCCCCATTCAAACAACATTTCAAACGTCCTCGCGATATTCCATCGCATGGCATGGCTTGCGCGCAAAATGCGCGCTCGCACTTTGGCAGCGCTGCGACTATTCTTGCGCCCAGAACGATCTCAGCGTCCCCGGGAGGAACAATGACAAAACACACCTACATTCCCCGCACCACCAATTACACGCTCAATCCCGGCGACGAACTCAACGACCTCAGGATGTCGGACCAGGTCCGGCCGCTCTATGACCACGTCAAGAAGTTCATCCGCGACACCGTCGAGCCGATGTCGATCGAGTTCGCCAAGGCGGGCGAAGGCAAGGAGGATCGCTGGAGTTTTACGCCGAAGCAGCTCGAGGTGCTGGAGAAGGCCAAGAACAAGGCCAAGCAGGAAGGCCTCTGGAACTTCTTCCTGCCCGATGACGAGACCGGCCAGGGCTTGAAGAATCTCGATTACGCCTACATTGCCGCCGAGCTCGGCAAGAGCCCGCTGGCATCGGAGACCATGAACTGCTCGGCGCCCGACACCGGCAACATGGAGGTGCTGGAGCGCGTCGGCACCGAGGAGCAGAAGGAGAAGTGGCTGAAGCCGCTGCTCAACGGCGAAATCCGCTCGGCCTATGTCATGACCGAGCCGAACGTCGCTTCCTCCGACGCCAAGAACATCTCGACCACCGCGAAGCTCGTCGGCGACGAATGGGTCATCAACGGCGAGAAGTACTACATCTCGGGTCTCGGCGATCCCCGCTGCAAGATCCTCATCGTGATGGTGAAGACCAATCCGGACGCGCCGCCGAGCAAGCAGCAGTCGCAGATCCTGGTGCCGCGCGACACGCCCGGCGTCGAGGTGCTCGGCCCCATGTACGTGTTCGGCCAGGATCATGCCCCGCGCGGCCACATGCACATGCGCTTCAACAATGTGCGCGTCCCGAAGGAGAACATCCTGCTCGGCGAAGGCCGCGGCTTCGAGATCTCGCAGCTCCGCCTCGGCCCGGGACGTATCCATCACTGCATGCGCACCATCGGCAAGGCCGAGAAGGCGCTCGACCTCATGGTGCAGCGAGGCCTCACCCGCGAAGCCTTCGGCAAGAAGATCGCCCATCTCGGCGGCAACATGCAGATCATCGCGCAGGCGCGCTGCGAGATCGAGGCGATGCGGCTGATGGTGCTGAAGGCGGCGAAGGCGATGGACGTGCTCGGCAACAAGGAGGCTCGCGTCTGGGTCTCCATGGTCAAGGCCATGGTGCCGGAGCGCGCCTGCAAGATCATCGACCAGGCGATCCAGATGCACGGCGCCACCGGCATCTCGCACTGGACCCCGCTCGCGGAGATGTACCAGGACGTGCGGCACCTGCGCTTCGCCGACGGTCCGGACGAGGTGCACTGGATGGTGGTCGGACGCCACGAGCTGAGCATGGCGTGAGTCACGAGGTGCCGTAGAGTGGGCAAAGGCGCGCTCTTCGCGCCGTGCCCACCACCGTGACCTCGCAAGAAGTGGTGGGCACGCTTTCGCTTTGCCCACCTTACACCGTTCGAACTACATCGCGGGCGCGAGCTTGTCCTGCGTCTTGGTCTCGAAATCGGATGCGTCGTGACGCTCATGGAGCTGGCTGGCGGGGTCGCCGGAGATGCGGTTGACCATGCGGCCGCGCTTCACCGCCGGACGCTTGGCGATCTGGTCGGTCCAGCGCTGCACGTTCTTGTAGTCCTGTACCGAGAGGAATTCGCCGGCGCCATAGACCAGCCCCTTGGCGAGCGCGCCATACCAGGGCCACACCGCCATGTCGGCGATGGTGTACTCCTTGCCCGCGAGATATTCGTTGTCGGCAAGGCGCCGGTCGAGCACGTCGAGCTGGCGCTTGGTTTCCATCGCGAAACGGTCGATGGCATATTCGATCTTGGTCGGCGCATAGGCGTAGAAATGGCCGAAACCGCCGCCGAGATAGGGCGCGCTGCCCATCTGCCAGAACAGCCAGGACATCGCCTCGGCGCGGGTCTTGATGTCCTTCGGCAGGAAGGCGCCGAACTTCTCGGCGAGGTAGAGGAGGATCGAGCCGGACTCGAACACACGGATCGGCTCGGGGCCGGAACGATCCATCAGCGCTGGAATCTTGGAATTCGGATTGATGTCGACGAAGCCGCTGCCGAACTGTTCGCCGTTGCCGATCCTGATCAGCCAAGCGTCGTACTCGGCCCCCTTGTGGCCGAGCGCCAGGAGTTCCTCCAGCATCACGGTCACCTTCACCCCGTTCGGCGTCGCCAGCGAATAGAGCTGGAGGGGATGCTTGCCGACCGGCAGCTCCTTGTCATGGGTGGGGCCGGCAATGGGGCGGTTGATGTTGGCGAACTGCCCGCCATTCTCCTTGTTCCAGGTCCAGACTTTGGGCGGCACGTAAGGGGTGTCAGTCATGCAAGGGCTCCGGCGGAAAGATGCGCCTGCATTAATTAGCCCGCGAACGGCCGATGACAAGGGCGCCGAAATGCATTGTCGGATGGGCCAACTCCACGTTTTGTCATGGCACCCCTCCCCCATCTCATTTCGGGGCACCCGCAGGGCGAGCCCGGAATGACGGCGCCACCTAGGACGCCGCGGCTTGCGGCTGCTCCTCGTGCTTCATCACAAATCCTTCATATCCCTTCGCGGCGACCTCCTCGCAGATCCGCCGGTAAACGCCGACGCCGCCGATATAGGGCATGAAGATGCGCGGCTTGCCGGGGACGTTGGCCCCCATGTACCAGGAATTGGCCTGCGGATAGAGCGTGCCGTGGGCGATCTCGTTGACATGCGCCACCCATCTCTCCTCGGCTTCCCTGCCCGCCTCCATCGTCGCGAGGCGCTGCTTGCGCATGTGGACGAGGCCGTCTGCGATCCAGTCGACATGCTGCTCGATCGACACGATCATGTTCGACAGGACCGAGGGGCTGCCCGGGCCAGTGATGATGAAGAGGTTCGGAAAGCCCGCGCTCATCAGGCCGAGATAGGTCTTTGGACCTCCCGCCCATTTCTGCTTCAGCGTCTGCCCGCCACGACCCAAAATGTCGATCCTGGCGACGGAGCCGGTCATCGCGTCGAACCCCGTCGCAAGCACCAGCGCATCGACCTCGTGGTCCTTCCCCGCGACGCGCACGGCGTTTGCGGTGATCTCTTGAATCGGATTGATCTTGATGTCGACCAGCGAGACGTTGGAACGGTTGAAGGTTGCGAAATAGTCGGTGTCGACGCAGATGCGCTTGGTGCCGATCGGATGGCTGTTCGGCTGAAGCAGCTTTGCGGTCTCAGGGTCCTTCACGATCTCGGCGATCTTGCCGCGCACGAAATCCGCCGCGGTGTCGTTCGCGGCCCGGTCGAGGGCGAGATTGTTATAGGCGTACATGAAGGTGAGCCCGCCGCGCTCCCAGCGCGCCGAATACTTTGCGCGCCTGACATCGTCGTCGTCATCGAGCGCGCCACGATCCGGCTGCGCGGCATAGATGCCATTGCGGGCGACCACGCGGGCGAAGCGACGGATTTCGGGATAGTTCCTGCGGAACGCGCTGCGTTCCTCAGCGGTCAGCGCGGCGTTGCGGGCCGGAACGGAGAAATTGGCTGTACGCTGGAACACGGTGAGATGCTTCGCCTGCTCGGCGATGACGGGTGCCGACTGGATGCCCGATGATCCCGTGCCGATCAGGCCGACGCGCAGGCCCGTGAAGTCGACCTCTTCATGCGGCCAGTTGCCGGTGTGGTAGACGGGCCCCTTGAAATCTTCGAGCCCCCTGATGTCGGGCTTGCGTGCATTCGAAAGGCAGCCCGTGGCAAGCACGACGAACTGCGCTTGAACGGTCTTTCCGTCGGAGATCGTCACCGACCAGCGCTCCGCGCGTTCGTCGAACACAGCGCGCTCGACCCGGGTGTTGAACTGGATGTCGCGACGCAGATCGAAGCGATCGGCGACGTGATTGGCGTATTTCAGGATCTCCGGTTGCGGCGCGTAGCGTTCGCTCCAGTCCCATTCCTGCTGGAGCTCTTCGGAGAACGAGTAGGAATATTGCATGCTCTCGACGTCGCAGCGCGCGCCGGGATAGCGGTTCCAATACCAGGTGCCGCCGACGCCGCCGCCCTGCTCGTATATGCGTGCGGAGAAGCCGAGCCCGCGCAAGCGATGCAGCATGTACATGCCGGCAAAGCCGGCGCCGACGACGACCACATCGTAGGCCTCGGCGGCGCGGGCGGGGTTCGATTGCGCTGACGACATTGATTGGCGCTCCCTGATTTTTCTGTTGTTGTACGCCAGCATTTGCTTTCGTCCTCGAAAGCGCAAGAGGCAAATCGGCAGGCTCTGGGCTGCTTATTTTGTAGAGCGGAATGGCTCATCCGCTTCGTGGCGCCTGTACGCAAGATGCGCCGCCAAATCCGGATTGGCATCGCGGGCGACGATGGGCTAGCGTCGCGGGGCCTTCGCAAGCAAAGCAACAACAGCAACGCGGAAGGCTGCTGCCGGGAGAGAACCATGAAATCGCCGATCTGCGACATGCTGGGTATCGAATTCCCACTGCTCGCCTTCAGCCATTGCCGCGATGTCGTCGCCGCCGTCAGCCGCGCCGGCGGCTTCGGCGTGCTCGGCGCGACCGTGCACACGCCTGATACGCTCGAGCGCGAGCTGAGGTGGATCGACGATCACGTCGATGGCAAGCCTTATGGCATCGATGTGCTGATCCCCGAAAACATCTCGACCGCGGGTGAGAAGGACGTCACCTGGAAGAGACTGGAAACGCGCGTGCCGCAAGAGCACCGCGATTACACGCGAAATCTCCTGAAGAAGTACGACATCGAACTGACCACCACCGACGTCGCGGACAACCAGCCGCAACCGTTCGATGCGAAGACCGCGCTTCAGCTGCTGGAGGTCTCCTTCAATCATCCGATCCGGCTGATCGCCAATGCGCTGGGCGTGCCGCCGAAGGCGATGATCGAAATGGGCAAGACGCGCGGCGTCCCCGTCGCGGCGCTGGTCGGCGCCAAGGAGCACGCGCTGCGCCAGGTCGCGGCCGGCGTCGACATCCTCGTGGTGCAGGGCACCGAGGCCGGCGGCCATTGCGGCGAGGTCTCAACCATGGTGCTGGTGCCGGAGGTGATCAAGGCCATCAAGCCCATTCGCGACGTGCCGGTGCTGGCGGCCGGCGGCGTCATGACGGGACGGCAGATGGCGGCCTGCATGGCGATGGGCGCGGCCGGCGTCTGGACCGGCTCGGTGTGGCTTGCCACCGTCGAGGCCGAGACCACGGAGATTTTCCGCGAGAAGATGATCGCGGCGTCCTCCCGCGACGCCGTCCGCTCCAAGGGCCGCACCGGCAAGCCGGCACGGCAGCTCCGCTCGGTCTGGACCGATGCCTGGGACCGCGCGCCGGACAGCCCGGGCGCGCTGCCGATGCCGCTGCAGAGCATCATCAGCCGCGACGCCTTCCATTCCATCGACCGAGCCGCCGCGAGCGGCAACGCCAAGGCGCGCGATCTCGTCAGCTATTTCGTCGGCCAGGGCGTCGGCCTGATCGACAGCGTGAAATCGGCGGGTGCCGTGGTGCAGGAGTTCAAGGAAGAGTTCGCCGAAGCCGTCGAGCACATGAATGCGCTGGTGGCGCAGTAGTCACTGCATCGTCATTGCGAGGGCAGCGAAGATTCCATGGGGAGTGGATAGCGACCAGGTCTGAGGCCAGACTGAGGGTTGCTGAATCCATTCAACCTGGAGACGACGATGTTGCTCGATCATCCTTCCGACGGACTGGCCGCTATCCGCACGCAGTTTGGCGCAATTTTTGTGTCATTGGAACTAAGCCGTTCGACATGGCTGGTCACTTCGCTGTCGCCCTGCAAGGGCGAGAAGATGTCCAAACGCAGCATGAAGGCCGGCGACCTTTCGGAACTGTTGAAGCTGTTTGCGGAGCTGAAGCGCAAGGCGCAGGCGCGAACGGGTGAGAGCTATCCGCTCATCACGATCCAGGAGGCGGGGCTGGACGGGTTCTGGCTTCACCGCGCCCTGCAGCAGGAAGGCATCGAGAGCCACGTAGTCGATCCGGCCTCGATTGCGACGCCGCGCCGGCGCCGGCGGGCCAAGACGGACCGGCTGGATGGCGAGACGCTGTTGCGGACGCTGCTGGCCTACAAGCGCGGCGAGGTACGGGTCTGCGCCATGGTCGTTGCGCCCTCTCCGGCAGAGGAGGACCGCCGTAGGCTGTGCCGCGAGCGAGAGACCTTGATCGCGGAGCGGATCGAGCATGTGAACCGGATCAAGGGTCTTCTGTTCGCGCAAGGGATCTTCGACTACGCGCCGCTGCGGCGAGACCGGCGGAAGCGGCTGGAGGCCTTGCGGACGGGCGACGGGCGCGCCTTGCTGGCGCATCTGAAGGCGCAGATCAGCCGCGAACTCGACCGGCTCGAACTGCTGCTCGACCAGATCACGGCGGTGGAGCGCGAGCAGGATGCGTTGCTGGCCGCGAGCAAGGCGGCGGGGGAGAAGACCGTATCGAACCCGGTGGCAATGCTGCTCGAACTGAAGAGCCTGGGCCCGAACTTCACGGCCGTTCTCTGGTCGGAGGCCTTTTACCGGCAGTTCGCCAACCGCCGCCAGATTGCATCCTATGCCGGCCTTGCAGCCACGCCATGGCGCAGTGGCGGCATCGAGCGCGAGCAAGGCGTGTCGAAGGCTGGCAATCCGCGCCTGAGAACCACGATGATCCAGCTCGCCTGGCTCTGGGTACGCCACCAGCCTCAATCGGCTTTGACCCAGTGGTTCAAGGTGCACAGCCAACGCGGCCGCAAGCGCGCGATCGTGGCGCTCGCGCGCAAGCTGCTCGTGGCCCTCTGGAAGTACGTGACCGCGGGCGTGGTGATCGAGGGAGCCGAGATAAAGGCCGCCGCCTGACACCACGCTCCTCAGCCTCAAAGCCAATCCGCCGAGATTGATCAGCCTCGGCCGATCCGGGTGGACGAACCGATGGATTGCATGGCTTCAAACGCCGTAACGAAGAATGGTCTCGTCCTCTCGAGCCTGCCCGCCGCAAGCGGAATGTTGGTGCAGCCGCCGCCGCGCGGCGACCGAATGTGAGTTTGATCTGGCAAGCAAACCAGATTGCAAAAACCGGCTCGACCCTTGGATCGCCTGACGAAAAGGAGTTATCCGCCCGCTGCCCCGACTGCCAAAGCCTGATGGCGTGCTCGCTCGAGTCAAGGCCAAGTCGCTTCGCGACGGCCCTACGGGCCGACCTTGACTCGATCTGCGCGCGCCATCCTACGTGCTCCACGGTCGGGACGAAGAGCTGGCCTGCAATCGAACAAAGAGCTGAACAAACCGCCTTGACACACCAAATCCCCATGTGAGCAATCCAGACTGCCTCCGCGGATCCATTTCTGGATTGCTTCGTCGCCAGCGCAGAATTGCTTCGCAATTTTGTCGCGGGCTCCTCGCAATTGACGAAGCAACTAACGTCGTGAATCGAGATTATGACTGACAAGAACCCCATCTCCGAAGACCGCATCCCCGTCATCGTCGGCATTGGCGAGATCGTCGACCGCCCGAAAGAGATCACCGATGGTCTCGAGCCGCTCGATCTGCTCGAACAGGCACTGCGGCGCGCCGAGGCTGATGCCGGCGCAAAGCTGCTCGGCGAGGTGCAGTCGCTCGACGTCGTCAACTTCCTGAGCTGGCGCTATCGCGATCCGGAGAAGCTCCTGGCGCAGCGCTTCGGCATCTCGCCCGCGCATTGCTATTACGGCCCGGTCGGCGGCGAGAGTCCGGTCCGCTACGTCCACGAAGCGTCCAAGCGCATCGCGCGCGGGGAATGCGGCGTCGCCGCAGTGTGCGGCGCGGAGGCGCAGTCGACCGCGACCAAGGCGGAGCGCGCCGGCGTCAAGCTGCCATGGACGCCGTTCGCCCATGATGTCGAGGAGCCCAAGCGCGGCGCGGCGTTCCAGAAGCCGCTGGCGGTGAAGCTCGGCGTGTTCCGCCCGGTCACGGTCTATCCCTTCTACGAGGCGGCCTCCGCTGCGCATTGGGGCCAGACGCCGCGCGAGGCGATGGCGGAGTCCGGCACGCTGTGGTCGCGCTATTCGGAAGCCGCCGCACAAAATCCCAATGCCTGGCTGAAGCGGCGCTATGTGCCCGAGGAGATCACGACCCCGACCGCCGACAACCGCCTGATCGCGTGGCCCTATAACAAGCTGATGGTCGCCAATCCCAGCGTCAACATGGGTGGTGCCCTGCTGCTCACGAGCCTTGCCAAGGCGCGGGCACTCGGTATCGCGCAAGATAAGCTGGTCTATCCGCTCGGCGGCGCCTCGGCGGAAGAGCCGCGCGATTATCTGTTGCGCGACCAGTTTTACGAGAGCCATCCGCAGAACGCGGTGCTCAGAAGCGTGATGGACATCGCCGGCGGCGACGGCAGGAAATTCGACGCGATCGAGCTCTACAGCTGCTTTCCGTGCGTACCCAAGATGGCGCGGCGGACGCTGGGCCTTTCTGCCGACGTGCAGCCGACCGTGACCGGCGGCCTCACCTTCTTTGGCGCTCCGCTCAACACCTACATGACGCATGCGGCCTGCGCGATGGTGCGGCGTGTGCGCGGTGGCGCAAGACTCGGCCTGCTCTACGGCCAGGGCGGCTTCGTCACCAAGCATCACGCGCTGGTGGTGTCGAAGACGGCGCCCCGCGAGACTCTGGCGCAGGAGACGAGCGTGCAAGGCGAAGCGGACCGCAACAAGCACGCGGTGCCGGAGTTCGTCACGGAGGCCTCAGGCAAGGGCAAAGTCGAGAGCTTTACCGTGCTCTACGGCCGCGGCGGCGATGTCGAGCATGGCGTGGTGATGCTGCGCACGACCGATGATCGGCGTACGCTGGCGCGGATTCCGGCGAGCGATAGTGCGACGCTGGCGCATCTGCTCGACATGGATCGCACGCCGGTGGGCTCGCTCGGTGAGGTAGCGATGGCTGCGGATGGCGTGCCGGAGTGGCGGGTGGCGTAGCTGACTCAGACAGCAACGTGTACCGCTGGGAGAGAGATGGGTCCCGGCGCAGCAGCGCATCATTTCATGCTGCGCTGCGTCCCGGGCACTGGACTGACCTAAAGCGCGATGAGATTTGGATGAATCGTCATCGCGCTTTAGCTTGTTGTTTACGCATGATCTTTCCGGAAAACCGCTTCGCACTTTTCCGGATCATGCCTTAGCTCCGCGGCGGCTGCTTCTCGGACGCGGTCGCCGGCTTGCCCTTGGCGCCGGCGCCAACGACGCGAACCGGATCGCCATCCGACAAGCCATCCGGCGGAGCGGTGATGACGCGGTCATCCGCGGTAATCCCCGAGGCCAGCTCGATCTCGCGGCCGAGATCGCGGGCGATCGCCACCGTTTTGAACCGCACCTTGTCGTCCGCGCCGACGGTGGCCACACGCAGGCCGCTGCCGTTGAAGATCAGGGCGCTGGCGGGAATGCTGAGCGGCGCGGCGTCATGCTGCAGGTTCAGCTTCACACTGGCATAGCCGCCAGGCATCAGCTCGCCTGAGGAATTGTCGAGCCCGAGCTGCATGCGCGTGGTGCCGGAGGCGACATCGACGGCCTGCGAGGAGGCCTCCACCGTCGCCTGGAAGGTCCGGTTTGGATATTCCGGCAGCGTGATGGTGGCCTTGGCGCCGATCTTGATCGCAGGCACGTAGTTCTGGGGCACGTTGACGTAGACGCGCAGCTTGGTGATGTCTGATATCACGAACATCGCCGGCCCCGAACCGCCGCCGGCATTGATCAGCGCGCCGACGTCGGTGTCGCGCGCGGTGACGACACCGTCGAACGGCGCGGTGATCTTCTTGTAGCCGGCGAGCGCTTCCAGCCGCTCGACATTGGCTTGCCCCGAATTGACGGCCGCCTTCTTGTTGGAGAGGTCGGCGGTGCGTTCGTCGATCTCCTGCGCCGAGACGAAGTTGGAGGCGACCAGCGTCTTGCGCCGGTTGAGCGTTGCCTCCGACAACCTGGCGCTGGCCTGCTGGCTGGCGAGGTCGGCGCGCGCCTGCAGCAGCTGCTGATCGAGATCGGGCGCCTCGATCTCGGCAATCACCTGGCCGGCTTTGACACGGGCACCGATGTCGGCACTCCAGCTCTTCAGATAGCCCGAGACGCGCGCGAAGATCGGCGCGCGGTAGTAGGCTTCCAATCGGCCCGGCAGATCGATGGTGGCGTTGAGGTCCTTGGCGCTGGGCAGCGTCACCGCCACGCTCGGAACGGCCTGGTCGTCAGTCCATTCTTTCAGCTTGATGCCCTGCTCCTCGCGGGCCCTGATGCCGGTGCCGACGACAAGGCCCGCCGCAATCAACGCCATCACGCCGAAGATGCCCAGTTTCCGGTGCGACACCGCCGAGCGGGGTTCAGTGGGGGACATGCGGAGTCTCCAATGCGGCGGCGGCTTTGACGCCTTGTTTCTTGTGGACCATGCTGAACACCACGGGAACGAACATCAGCGTGGCGAAGGTTGCAAAGATCAGGCCGCCGATCACGGCGCGGCCGAGCGGCGCATTCTGCTCGCCGCCTTCGCCGAGCCCCAGCGCCATCGGCGCCATGCCGATGATCATGGCGAGCGCGGTCATCAGGACGGGGCGGAACCGGACGAAGCCGGCTTCGAGCGCGGCGGCGATGGGATCGCCGAGCTCCTCGTAGCGCTCACGCGCGAAGGAGATCACGAGCACGCTATTGGCGGTGGCAACGCCCATGCACATGATCGCGCCGGTGAGCGCCGGAACCGACAGGGTGGTCTCCGTCGTGAACAGCATCCAGACGATGCCGGCGAGCGCGGCCGGCAGCGCGGTGATGATCACGAACGGATCGGACCACGACTGGAAGTTCACGACGATCAGGAGATAGATCAGCACGACGGCCCCGAGCAGGCCGAACAAGAGTCCGGTGAAGGCGCTGTTCATGGTCTGCACCTGGCCGAGCAGCACCACGGACGAGCCCTTCGGAACCTCCTTGGCGGTGTCGGCGATCACTTTTCGGATGTCGGCGGCGACCGCGCCGAGGTCGCGGCCCGAGGTCGTGGCAAAGATCTGCACCATCGACTGGATGTCGTATTGCGACACCACCGCGCTCGAGGTCGAACGCTTGATGTCGGCGATGCCGCCGAGGATCGGCGACTGCGCATTGCCGGCAGCCGTGATCGGCAGCGTCTGCAGCGCACTGAGCGAGTCGATCTGGTATTGCGGCGTCTGCATCACGATCGAGTAGGACACGCCGTTATCAGGATTGAGGTAGTAGGTCGGCGCCACCTGCGAGGAGCCGGCGAGATTGACCACGAGGCTGTTGGTGACGTCGCGCTCGGTCAGGCCGACATATTGCGCGCGGGTGCGATCGACATCGATGTTGAAGGTCGGATTGTTCGGCGACTGCTGGATGCGCGCATCGGCGACGCCCGGAATCTTGCGGACCTTGGCCAGCAGGTTGTTGGCATAGGCGAAGTTGGCACTGAGATTGGCGCCGCGGATTTGCAGGTCGATCGGCGCCGGCGCGCCGAAATTCAGGATCTGGCTGACGATGTCGGCCGGCAGGAACGCGAAGCTGACGCCGGGGAACAGCCGCGGCAATTGCTCACGCAGCACCTTGACGTGCTCTTCGGTCGGCTTGTGGCCTTCCTTCAGCTTGATCTGGATGTCACCGTCCTGCGGGCCGATCACGCCGGTGTTGTTGTAGGTCATGTTGATGCCGGAGATCGGCATGCCGATATTGTCGGTCATGGTCTCGATCTCGCCGGGGATCAGCTTGCGGACTGCTTTCTGCACGTCGGCGAGCTGATTGGCGGTCTCCTCGACGCGGGTGCCCACTTGCGTGCGGACATGCATCAGGATGTTGCCGGCATCGACCGCGGGAAAGAAATTCCGGCCGAGGAACGGCACCAGCGCGAAGGACGCGCCGACCACGCAGACGAAGCCGATCGCGAACACCGCGCGATGCGCCAGTGCAAGGCCCAGCAGCCCGCGATAGAAGCCGCGGACGCGCTCGAACCGTGCCTCGAAACCGCGCTGGAACCAGACAAAAGGATTGCGCGACTTCGGCGGAGCGCCCTCGTGATGGACATGCGCCTGCAGGAGGTAGTTCGCCATGGTCGGCACCAAAGTGCGCGACAGGATGAACGACCAGATCATCGCGAACATCACCGCTTCAGCCATCGGCACGAACAGGAAGCGCGCGACGCCGGTCAGGAAGAACATCGGCACGAACACGATGCAGATGCAGAGCAGCGACACGAACGCCGGCGTCACGATCTGGTTGGCGCCGTCGAGGATCGACTGCTCGACCGGCTTGCCCTGCTCCAGATGGTAGTTGATGTTCTCTATGGTGACGGTGGCGTCGTCGACGAGGATGCCGACCGCAAGCGCGAGGCCGCCGAGCGTCATGATGTTCAGCGTCTCGCCGATCGCCGACAGCATGATGATGGCGCCCAACACCGAGAGCGGGATCGAGACCGCGATGATGATGGTCGAGCGCCAGCTACCGAGGAACAACAGGATCATGACGCTGGTCAGCAGCGCCGCGATCACGCCCTCGAAGGCGACGCCCTCGATCGCGCCACGGACGAACACCGACTGGTCGCCGATGAAGCCGATTCTGAGCGCGTCGGGCAACTGATCCTTGACGTCGATGACCTTCTGCTTGATGCCGGCGATGATATCGAGCGTCGAGGTCGCGCCCGCCTTCAGCACCATCATCAGCACCGAGCGGTTGCCGTCGACATGGACGATGTTGGTCTGCGGCGGATTGCCGTCACGCACGGTGGCGACGTCGCGCACATAGACCATGGCGCCGTTGACGGTCTTGATCGGCAGGTTGCCGAGCTCGTCGATCCGAAGCGGCGAGTTATTGAGCTGGATGTTGTATTCGAACTGGCCGATCTTCTGGGTGCCGACCGGCGTGATCAGGTTTTGCGCGGCAAGCGCATTGGCGACGTCCTGGCCGGACAGGCCGCGGGCCTGGAGCGCGGTCGGATCGAGGTCGATCTGGACCTGGCGCTGCTTGCCGCCGAATGGATAGGGAATCGCAGCGCCAGGCACGGTGACCAGCGGGGTGCGAAGCTGGTTGATGCCGATGTCGGCGAGGTTTTGCTCGGTGAGCCCCTCACCTGACAACGCCACCTGGATGATCGGTACGGTAGAAGCCGAGTAGTTCAGGATCAAGGGCGGCGTCGCACCCGGCGGCATCTGCTTGAGCAGCGTCTGCGAAATCGCGGTCACCTGCGCGTTGGCGGTGCGGATGTCGACGTTAGGTTGGAAGAAGATCTTGATGATGCCAAAACCGTTGTAGGAGTTGGCCGTGATGTGCTCGATGTCGTTGACGGTGGTCGTCAGTGCGCGCTGGAAGGGCGTGGTGATGCGGCCTGACATCTGATCCGGCGGCAGCCCGGTATACTGCCAGACCACGCCGATCACGGGAATGCGGATGTCCGGGAAGATGTCGGTCGGGGTCCGCAGCGCCGCGAGCGGTCCGATGATCAGCAGCAGCAGCGCCAGCACGACGAACGTATAAGGCCGGCTCAGGGCAATACGGACCAGAGCAATCACGGAATCCGCCCCCACGGGGATCCTCCGTCCCCTTTACCTGAGCACCGCCGGAAACGCTAACCTCCGGCGGCTTTCACGCATTCACTTCCCTGCTACCGCACTGCGGAATCTACATCGCAGCCATGCAGCTGCGCGTCCTACGCCGCACGGACGTTGGCGAGGAACTTGCCGACCTCGGTCTTGAGCCGGTTCGAATCGTTCGACAGCATCTGGGCCGCCGACAGCACCTGCGAGGAGGCTGTGCCGGTCTCGGTCGCACCGCGCTGAACGTCGGTGATGTTGGACGACACCTGCTGGGTGCCCTGCGCGGCCTGCTGCACGTTGCGGGCGATCTCCTGCGTCGCCGCGCCCTGCTCTTCCACCGCCGCCGCGATCGCCGACGAGATCTCCGACAGACGTTCGATGGTCGAGGAAATCTCCCTGATCGCACCGACCGAGTCGTTGGTCGCCGCCTGGATGCCGGAAATCTGCTGGCCGATTTCGCCGGTCGCCTTCGCGGTCTGCTCGGCTAGCGCCTTCACCTCGGAGGCGACGACAGCGAAGCCGCGACCGGCTTCGCCCGCGCGCGCCGCCTCGATGGTGGCATTCAGCGCCAGGAGATTGGTCTGGCCGGCGATGGTGTTGATCAGCTCGACGACATCCCCGATGCGCGAGGCGGCTTTGGAGAGTTCGCTGACGCGCTCGGTGGTGGCACGCGCCTGGCCGACGGCATCGCCCGCCATCCGCGCCGATTCCTGCACCTGACGGCTGATCTCGCCGACCGACGACGCCATCTCCTCCGTGGCCGAGGCCACCGATTGCACGTTGGTCGAGGCTTCCTCCGAAGCACCGGCAACCGTGGTCGCAAGCCGCTGCGAGCGGTCGGCGGTCGCAGTCAGGGTCGAGGCGGAGGCCTCTAACTGGCTCGAGGCCGACGACACGGTCTGGACGATCTCCCCGATCATCGTTTCGAATTCGCGCGTGATGTTGTCGACGCGGCGGCCGCGCTCGATCTTGGCCTCGGCATCGGCCGCGGCGGCTTCGTCCGCGGCCTTCTTGGCGATCAGCGCCTCCTTGAAGATCTGGAGCACGTCGGCCATGGCGCCGATCTCGGTCTTCTCGCCGCGATGCGGGACTTCGGCGGAAAGGTCGCCCTTGCCGAGCGCTTGCATCGGCTGGATGATGGAATTGATGCCGCTGGAGACGTCGCGGACGAGGTAGAAGCCGACACTGATGCCGGAGATGACGGCGGCGCCCAGGATGATCGCAACCAGCATGAAGGCGTAATAGAAGGTATCGGCGGCATCCGCAGCGGCCTGATCACCGCCCTTGGTGTTGAGCTCGATATCCTTGGCCAGGATGGCATCGGCCTCAAGCCCGATCTTGTTGACTGTCTTGCTGTCCAGCTCGTGCGCGTCGTGCGGGATCTTGTTGGCATCCCGGCGCGACAGCGCCATGACTTCCTGGGTGCCATTCTTGTACTCTTCCCACTTTTTCGACCACTCGCTGTACAGTGCTCTCTCTTCGGGCGAGGCGATCATACCCTCATAAGACTTGCGGAACTTCGTGTTCGCCTCGACCACTGTTGCCAGGGTTTTCTCGGCCGCAAGCTTTTCCTCCAGTGTCTCCGCCAGCATGTGCTCGCGGATCACGTTGCGGTAGGTGATGACGCCGGCACGGAGGTCGCCGATCACGCGGACGCTGGGCATCCAGTTCGTGGTGATATCGACGGTGTTGGCGTTGATCGTCCGCATCTTCATGACGGCGAGCAGCCCCATGCCGGCCATCACGACCAGCAGGAACGCCACGACACTGATAATCTTGGCGCGGATGGAAATGGTGGCGAGCATAATCGGGTCTCTTTGTGCTGACGCGGTGGCGCGTCCGGAAACTTTACGAATCAACTAAAAGGAGCGGCACCGACATCCAACACCAGAGCACCTGCGCAAATGTTAACTGCGACTCCGTACGAGTACGGAGCTCAATGAAATGAACAGGCAGCAAAGAATGCACTGTGCTCAGCGCATGAGCATAAGCGCATCGGAGAAAAACTCTCCGCCGCCGAAATTTCCGGACTTCAGAGCGAGCAGCATGTCGCTTTCGGCGCCGACCGCGCGCAGCACCGGAACGCCTGCCGCAATTTCCACTCCCACGAGAAATCCGGGAATCTTCAACCGATCGACAACGGCTCCGGACGTCTCGCCGCCGGCAACGATCAGTCGCCGCACGCCTGATTTGACGAGGTTTTCTGCGATATCGGCCATGGCCTGCTCGATCGCATGGCCGGCGGCGTCGCGACCGTGGCGCGCTTGCAGCGCGGTGACCTGATCGGGTGTCGAGCTCGATGCGATCAGCACCGGACCCTCGCCCAGTCGTGGTCTTGCCCAGTCCAGCGCGCGCTGCACTTCGCCTGCCCCCATAATGATGCGGTCTGGATCGAGATGAAGCACCGGCATGATGCGCTCGGCGTTGGTGATCTGCTGAAGGGTCGCCTGCGAGCAGCTTCCGGCAAGGCAGGCCGCCAGCCCGCCGACCGCAGCGCCGGTTTCGCCGCTCGGTGACGCCGACTTGACCTTGCCCGTCGACACCAACGCGCGCGCGAGCCCAAGGCCGATGCCGGAGGCACCGACCGAGAGCCGATGTCCGGCGGCGACAAGGCCGATGGTCTCGAGGTCGCGATCGAACACGGCGTCGATGATCGCAGCGCCGATGCCCTTGCCCGCCAGCTCGGCCAGTCGCGCCCGCACGGCATCCGCCCCGCGCGTGACGGTGGCGAGATCGACGAGGCCGATCTGCGTCCTGCTCTGACGCGCCAGCACGCGCACCAGATTGGAATCGCGCATCGGGTTGAGCGGATGGTCCTTCAGCGGGCTCTCGTTGAGCGGCACGGCGCCGACGAAGAGGTTGCCCTGGTAGACGGTACGGCCGGTCTCCGGGAAGGCCGGCGTCACCAGAACGGCACCCTCGCCGCAATCGGCGCGCAGCGCGTCCATGACGGGACCGATATTGCCGGCATCGGTGGAATCGAAGGTCGAGCAAATCTTGAACAAGACGTGGCCCGCGCCGCGGCCGCGCAGCCACGCCTCCGCCGCACGCGAGCGCGACACGGCAAGGCCCGCCTCGATCGAGCGGCTCTTCAGCGACACCACGACGGCGTCGACCTCGGGCAGCGCGAGATCGTCGGCAGGCACGCCGATGGTCTGCACGGTGCGCAAGCCAGCGCGCGTCAGCGTATTGGCGAGGTCGGAGGCGCCGGTATAGTCGTCGGCGATGCAGCCCAACGCAAGTGTCACGACTTCACTCCAGCATAAGGCTTGAACCAGGCGAGGCCGTCGGTGGTCTTGCCGCGCGGATTGTATTCGCAGCCGACGAAGCCGGCATAGCCGAGCCGGTCGAGCTCTTCGAACAGGAACGGATAGTTCAACTCCTCGCCGTCAGGCTCGTTGCGCGAGGGAACGCTGGCAATCTGGATGTGGCCGATGATCGGCATCATCTCGCGCAGCCGCATGGTGACGTCGCCATGGATGATCTGGCAGTGATAAATGTCGAACTGGAGTTTCAGGTTCGCGAGCCTCAGCTCCTGGATCAGATCACGTGCGAAGCCGAAATCGTTGAGGAAGTAGCCGGGCACGTTGCGCGCATTGATCGGCTCGATCACGACGTCGATGCCGTGCGGCGCGAAGAATTCCGCGGTCCATGCCACCGATTTGTAGAAGGCCTCGATCGCGACGCGCTCGCCGCGGTTGGCGATGCCGGCCATCAGGTGCAGCCGCTTGACGCCGGTCGCCTTGGCATAAGGCAGCGCCGTCTCCAGGCTCGCCTTGAGATCATTGAATCGCGCCGGGAGCGCCGCAAAACCCTTCTCGCCGGCGTTCCAGTCGCCGGGCGGCAAGTTGAACAGCGCCTGCGTCAGGCCGTTGCGCCGCAGCCGCTCGCCGACCACCTCGGCCGGATGCTCGTAAGGAAAGAGGAACTCGACGGCAGTGAAGCCCGCTTGCGCGGCGGCATCGAAGCGGTCGAGGAACGGCACCTCGGTGAACATCATCGAGAGATTGGCGGCGAAACGCGGCATTGCAGATCCTCTTGCTTACTTGTCGCCGGGCAGCTTGACGCCGGTGACCTGCGCATACATACGCGCGACCGACGCATCGTCGTCGCGGCCCATGCCGGCGGCTGATGTCATCAGGAACATCTGGAGCGCTGCGGCAGAGACCGGCACCGGGAATCTGGCGCTGCGCGCCATGTCCTGAATGATGCCAAGGTCCTTGACGAAGATCTCCACCGCGCTTCGCGGTGTGTAATCGCCGTCCAGCACATGCGGCATGCGGTTCTCGAACATCCAGGAATTGCCGGCGGATGCCGTGATCACCTCATAGACCTTGCGGATGTCGAGGCCCTGCTTGGCCGCAAAGGCCATGGCTTCGCTGGCGGCAGCAATGTGGACGCCGGCGAGAAGCTGGTTGATCATCTTGAACGCCGCGCCCTGTCCGGCGGCATCGCCGAGCTCGTACAGCTTTGCCGCCATGGCATCAAGCGCGGGCCGCGCCTTGGCAAAAGCGGCGGAGCTACCGGAGGCGAGAATCGTCAACTCGCCTTGCGCGGCGCGCTGGGCCCCGCCCGAGATCGGCGCATCCAGATAGTGCCGGCCGGTCGCCTCCAACTGCTTGGCGAGGCGCCGCGCCACGTCGGGATCCATGGTGGCGGAGGATATGAAGACACTGTCCTTCGGCATGGTCTCGGCGGCACCATCCTTGCCGAACAGGATCGCCTCAGTCTGCGCCGCATTGACGACGACGCTGACGACGATATCGGCCTCCTTGGCCGCTTCGGCCGGGGTCCTGGCGCCCGCGCCGCCATCCTTCACGAAGCGCGCGACGGCATCCGCCGAGACGTCGCAGCCGGTCACGGCATGGCCGGCGCGCTTCAGCGAGGTCGCCATGCCAAAACCCATCGAGCCGAGCCCGACGACGGCGATACGCTGATTTTGTGACGTGGAGGCGGACATGCAACTGACCCTTGAACGTTTCCCGAATAGCCGCCCTTTGCGGCAGCCTGGCAACCGAATATCACGGCTTGGCCGCGCTGCCAAAGCGTGAGACAAGCAGGCATGACGGCCATGAGCAACGAGACATTGCTGCGCGAGGATATCTGCCGCTTCGGGCGGTCCCTGTTCGAGCGCGGGCTGACGCCGGGCTCCTCCGGCAATATCAGCGTCAGGTTGGACGATGGCGGCTGGCTGGTGACGCCGACCAACGCCTCGCTCGGCTTCCTCGAACCTGCGAAGCTGTCGCGGCTGGATAGCCGAGGTCAGCTGGTCTCGGGCGATGCGCCGACCAAGGAAGTTCCGCTGCACACGGCGCTCTACGACACGCGCGGGACTGCGCGGGCGATCGTGCATCTGCACTCCACCCATTCGGTCGCGCTTTCGATGCTGCCCGAGATCGACCCGCGTGCCGCGCTGCCGCCGATGACGGCCTATTACCTGATGAAATGCGGCGCCACCGCCCTCGTGCCCTATTACCGCCCGGGCGACCCGGCCGTTGCGGATGCGATCAAGGGTCTCGCCGGGAGATATTCATCCGTGCTGCTCGCCAATCACGGCCCGGTCGTCGCCGGCGACACGCTGGAGGCTGCGGTGTTCGCCACGGAGGAACTGGAGGAGACGGCGAAGCTGTACCTGCTGCTGCGCGGGATGAACCCGCGGTACTTGTCGCCGGAGCAGGTGAAGGATCTGGTGAAGGTGTTCGGGGTGACGCTGCCCGAGCATGGGCACGGGCATTGAGCCCGGCTCCCTGCTCGTCATTGCGAGCCAACGGGTCCGCGCGAAGCGCGGCCCGATGACAGGCTCCGCGAAGAAATCCAGAGTCTTTCCGCGGAGGGATTCTGGATTGCTTCGCTACGCTCGCAATGACTGAGATTGTGGCGATCATCGTAGCCCGCATGAGCGCAGCGACATGTGGGACCGCCCGTCCCGGATATCGCTACGCTCATCAGGGCTACGGCAGCGCGCTTGTGGTTACAGCCCCAGATACGCCTTTCTCACATCCGGATTGCCCTTGATCTCCGCGGACGGGCCCTGCATCAGCACGCGGCCGGTCTGCAGGATGTAGGCGCGGTCGGCAATCTCGAGGCATTCGGCCATGCGCTGCTCGACGATCAGCACGGTCATGCCGGCGTCGCGGATGCGCTTCACCGCCTGGAAGATCTCGTCGACCAGCTTCGGCATGATGCCCTGCGACGGCTCGTCCAGCATCAAGAGCCGCGGGCGCGTCATCAGCGCGCGGCCGATGGCGAGCATCTGCTGCTCGCCGCCGCTTAGCGTCTCGGCGCGCTGCTCCAGGCGCTCGGAGAGGCGCGGAAACAGGTTGAAGACGAGATCGAGCGGCCCCTCGCGGTCGGCTTCGCTGCGATAGAGATAGCTGCCGAGGCGAAGATTGTCGCGCACGGACAGGCGCGGGAACAGGCGGCGGTTTTCCGGCACATAGGCGATGCCCGTTGCGGTGATGTGATGCTGTGCCATCCCCTCGAGGCGCTTGCCGTCGAACGTCACCGTGCCAGAACGCGGACGTTCGGCGCCGGCGATGGATTTCAGCAGCGTCGACTTGCCCGCGCCGTTGGCGCCGGCGACGCAGACGATCTCGCCCTTCTCGACCTCGATCGAGACCGCGGAGATCGCGACCAGGCCCTGATAGGCCGTCGTGACTTCACGCACCGACAGCATGACGATCTCCCAGATATGCGCTGATCACCTTGGGATCGCGGACCACGTCGGCAGGCTTGCCCTCGACCAGCACCTTGCCGAGGTCGAGCACGATGGCGCGGTCGACCAAGGGCATCACGATCTCCATCACATGCTCGACCATCAAGACGGTGATGCCGGCATCGCGCACTTTGCGCACCAGCGCGACGCCGGTCTGCGCCTCGGTCGGCGTCAGACCGGTGAGGACTTCGTCGAGCAGCAGCAGCTTTGGCTCGGTCGCGAGCGCGCGCGCGACTTCGAGGCGGCGCTTCTCGGCCGGCACGAGGTCGCTCGCGAGCACGTCCGCGCGCCCGGCAAGTCCGGTGAACTCGAGCACCTCATGCGCCTTGCGACGGGCTTCGCGCATCACGGTATTGCGCACGAGCGCACCGACGATGACGTTGTCGACGACGGTCATGGTCTCAAAACTCTTGACCACCTGGAAGGTGCGGCCCACTCCGCGCTGGCAGCGCTCGGCCGCCGGCATGTGGGTGACATCCTCACCGTCGAACCAGATCGAGCCTTGGGTCGGCGGCAGCACGCCGGCGATGAGGTTGAACAGCGTCGACTTGCCGGCACCGTTCGGACCGATTAGGCCGACGATTTCGCCGCGGCCGACCGAGATCGAGACGTCGCTGTTGGCGACCAGGCCGCCGAAGCGCTGCCAGACGCCGCGGGTTTCCAGGAGTGCGGTCATCGCGTGGCTCCCTTCGGTTTTGCACGGGAGAACAGGCTCACCAAGCCTCGCGGCAACGCCAGCGAGATCGCTACGATCAGCGCACCATAGACGATGAGATCGACGCCGCGACCGGAGCCGCCGATATAGGAGCGCGTCAGCTCCGTCATCGGGATCAGGATGGCGGCGCCAAGCACCGGCCCCCAGAGGGTGCCGATGCCGCCGAGCACGGCCGGCAGCGCCATCAGCAGCGAGAACTGGAAGCCCATCACGCTTTCAGGATCGATATAGGCGAGGAACTGCGCATAGAAGGCCCCGCCGATCGCGACCAGGAAGGCGGAAACGGCGGCCGCGCCCATCTTGGAGTTGAACACGACGACGCCGAGGCTCTCGGCCGCCTCCGGATTGTCCTTCACTGCGCGCCACCAGAAGCCCCATTTGGAGTCCTCCAGCCACCAGGTGACGAACCAGGCGAGGCAGCAGAGCGCCAGCGCGAAATAGAAGTATGGCAGCTTGGTGCGCAGGAACTGGAATTTCAGCCAGCTGTCGCCGCGGATCGGAATGGTGATGCCCATCGCGGCTCCCGCCCACTCCCAGTTCTGGAACAGCAGCAGGCCAATTTCGGCAACGACGATGGTCGCGATCACGAAGTAATGGCCGCGCAGGCGGAAGAAGGGATAGCCGAGTCCCATCGCGATGAGTGCGGCGATCACGCCGCCGCCGAGCATGCCGAACCAGGGCAGCACGCCGAACTTGGTGAACAAGAGCTCGGTGGTGTAGGCGCCGATGCCGAAATAGAGCGCGTGACCCAGCGAGATCTGGCCGCAATAGCCGGACAGGATGTTCCAGCTCTGCGACAGCGCCGCATACATCAAGGTCAGGATCAGGATGTTCTGGACGTAGACGTCCTTGATGAACAGCGGCGCCAGCGCCGCGAGCCCGGCCAGAACCGCGGCGATGATGAGGTCGCGGCGGCGCCGCGCAGCGAAATTCTTGTCCATCACATCGATCCGAACAGGCCACGCGGCCGAATGAACACGACCAGGAGATAGACGGCGTAGATGCCGACCGACTTCAGCGATGGCGGC
The DNA here is from genome assembly GCF_045571455.1 of Bradyrhizobium sp. STM 3561. Taxonomy (NCBI): domain Bacteria; kingdom Pseudomonadati; phylum Pseudomonadota; class Alphaproteobacteria; order Hyphomicrobiales; family Nitrobacteraceae; genus Bradyrhizobium; species Bradyrhizobium sp. STM 3561. The sequence continues at coordinate 1,564,503 of NZ_CP120695.1, read as the reverse complement.
AGCACCAGGGCCGTAACCGCCTCGACGAGGCCGACGATGATGCCACCGGCGAAGGCGCCGAACACGCTGCCGAAGCCGCCGAGCGCCACCGTGACATAGGCGATCAGGGCGAAGGACGCGCCGACGTCGGGATAGATGTAGAAGAACACCGCCATGATCGCGCCGGCGAGACCGACCAGTGCGGCACCCAAGCCCCAGCCGAGCGCGAACACGCGGTTCTTGTCGATGCCGACGAGGGCGACGGCGCCGGGATCCTCACGCGTCGCCTCCAGCGCGCGGCCGAAATCGGTGCGATTGATGAAGAAGTAGAGGCCGGCAAAGGCGAGAATCGAGACCAGCGCGCCGATCAGCTGCGGCTCCGGCAGGAAGATGCCCGCGATCGACACCGTCTTGCCGCCGAGCCAGGACTGCGGAATGCTGCGATAGTCCGGCGTGAAGAAGAATTGCGCGAGGCCCCGCATCACGATGGCGAGGCCGAAGGTGGAGAAGATCTGCACCATGCCGGCATTGGCCTTGGCCCGCATGGCGAAGCGTACAACGAGCAGGTAGACCACTGCCCCGAACACGAAGAGCGCCGCGGCGACCAGCGGCGCCGACAGCAAGGGATCGATGGCAAAGAATGCGAACAGGAAGAAGCTCGCATACATCGCGATCATCAGGAACTCGCCATGGGCGAAGTTCACGACGTCCATCAGGCCGAAGATCAGCGCAAGGCCGACCGCGATCAGTCCATAGAGCAGGCCCATAAGAAGGCCGCTCGCGAGACTTTGGATAATGGCTTGGGCTGTCAAAAGTCGTCCCCCACAAATGACTGGATAAGCGCGGAAACTACCTCCTCCTCATTGCGAGGAGGCCTTGCGACGAAGCAATCCAGACTGTCTCCGTGGATCCATTTCTGGATTGCTTCGCTTCGCTCGCAATGACGTGCGGTGAGGCAGCTCTATTGGCTAAACTGCCAAATGCTTGCCCCCCAACACCTACTTCATCGGCCAGATCGCCTCCGCGATCGCGGCTTGCGGCGGGAAGATGGTGACGAACTTGCCGCCGACATATTGCAGCAGCACCGGGTCGGCGTCGTTGTTCTGGCCCATCTCGTCGAACTTGACGCGCTTCCAGGGCATGATGGTCTGCTCGCCCGGAATGTCGGTCGCCGCCAGCGCATCGCGGATCTTCTCGCCGTCGGTCGACTTGGCGCGGCTGATGGCGTCGGCGAGAATGATCAGGCCCATGAACTGGCGCGAGGTGAGGTCGTTGAAATCCTTGCCCGAGCGCGCCTTGAACATCTCGTTGATCTTGCCGACCATCGGGCGCTTCTGCGCGAGGTCGAGCGAGAAGGTGCCACGCGAGATCACGCCTTCGAGCTTGTCGCCGACGGCATCATAGAGCGCCTTCTCGGAGAAGCCGGCGTCCTGCGCCACGATTGCATTCGGCTTGTAGCCGAGCTCGGCCATGGTCTTGACCAAGAGGATGCCGTCGGTGGTGTAGCTCGAGGGCATCAGCACGTCCGCATTGGCGGTCTTGAGCTGCTGCACCTCGGCCGAGAGCGAGGGCGAGTTGGTGCGATACTTGATGTCGGTGACGATCTTGTAGCCGCGCTCACCGGCGATCTTGGTCTGGGCATTGCCGGAATCGGTGCCGAAGATGGTGTCCTCGTGGAACAACGACAGCGTCTCGATCTTGGCGCCCTTCTTCTTCATGGCGTCGAAGAAGTCGAACATCGCGGCCGAGTACATCTCGTCATGCGGCGCAGCGCGGAAGTAATATTTCAGGCCGCGGCGATGCAGGCTCGGCGAGGAGTTGTCGGCGGAAACGAACGGGACCTGATAGCGTTCGCAGATCTGGCTGACGGTGACGGCCACCGCGCTCTGATAGGTGCCGATGATGGCGCAGACCTTCTCTTGCGTGATCAGGCGCTCGGCCTCGGCGCGGCCCTTCTGCGGATCGGCCTGGTGGTCGGCGAACACGAGACGGATCTTCGCACCGCCGAGACCCGGCAGGCCCTCGCCCTTGGCCAGCGGCAGGTCGAAATCAGTGTCCTTGTTGATGACCTCGAGCGCAGTCTCATAGGCCTTCTGCGCGTCGACGCCCTGCTGCGCGCTGCCGCCGGAGAACGGATAGATCACGCCGATCACGACTTCCGAGGTCTGTGCGCGCGCTGCCAGCGGCACCAGAGCGGCAGTGGCGGTGGCTCCCAACAACACGTCGCGGCGAGTGATCGTCATGGCAATGTCCCCTGTTACTGAATTTCGGCCGATCGAATGAAGCGATTGATGGATTCGGTAAAGCCTGAAGAAGCGGCAAACGCTGCCCACTAAATCACGGCCATGGCCCTGTTCTTGAGATCCGTCACCAGCATCAAGCCGGGCGAATGCGTGATCGCGAATGGGAGCTTCGCGGCGTTGATCACCGATTGCGGCGTCACGCCACAGGCCCAGAACACCGGGATCTCGTCATCCGCGACGGGCACCGGATCGCCGTAGTCGGGCTTCGCAATGTCCTTGATACCGATCAGATGCGGATGGCCGAGATGCACGGGCGCGCCGTGCACGGCGGGATAGCGTGAGGTGATCTGCACCGCGCGGATCGCATCCGCCGGCTTGAAAGGACGCATCGACACAACCATGGGACCGGCGAACGGTCCCGCCTCACCACAGGCGATGTTGGTGCGATACATCGGCACGCGCACGTTCTTCTCGATGTGGCGGATCGGCATGCCCTCCTCCAGCAGCGCCTCCTCGAACGAGAAGGAGCAACCGAGCACGAAGGTCACGAGATCGTCGCGCCAATACTTGGACACATCGGTCGGCTCGTCAACGACTTCGCCGTCACGCCAGACGCGGTAGCGGGGAACGTCGGTGCGGATGTCGAGATCGGCGCCGAGCGACGGGATGAAAGGACTGCCGACGTCGGACATGCCGATGATCGGGCACGGCTTCGGATTGAGCTGGCAGAAGCGGTGAAAGGCGCCGGCATATTCCGCCGGCAGGATCGCCAGATTGCCCTGAACGTATCCGGGGGCGACGCCGGCGGTGGAGGCGACCAGCCCCGCGCGGTAGGCGAGCCGAGCCTTACGGCTCGGAAGGGCGTCGGGCGTTTCAGTTTGCTGCGCTGCCACCAAAACAGTCATGTGATCGACCTGCCTATAAACTCGACAAAGACAAGCCAACACCAAGCGTGCTATAAAGTCTAATCGTCGTTTCTAATCAATCTCGATAAATCTGATTTATCGACTAGGAAAATCCTTCCAATGCTGGACTTCAGGTCGATCGAGACGTTCCTATGGGTTGTGAAGCTCGGCAGCTTTCGTGGCGCCGCGCAAAGGCTCAACACCACCCAGCCGGCGATCTCCCAGCGCATCGCCCAGCTCGAACGCGAGATGGGCGTGAAGCTCCTGAACCGCGATCATCGCATCGCCTCGCCGACGCCGAGCGGCCGGCAAATGATGGTCTATGCGGAGAAGCTGATCGGCCTGCGCGCGCAGATGATGGCGGAGATCGGCGACCGCTCGGCGATGCGCGGGGTGATGCGGCTCGGCGTCGCCGAGACCATCGTGCACACCTGGCTGCCGCGGCTCGTGAAGAGCGTGAACGAGGTCTACCCGAACCTGTCGCTGGAGATCGAAGTCGACATCACGCCGAACCTGACCGCGCGCCTGCTCGCGCAGGAGATCGAGCTCGCTTTCGTGGTGGGGCCGTTGTCCGCCTCCGGTGTGCACAATCGCGTGCTCGCCGATTATCCGATCGGCTTCCTCGCCAGCCCCTCGCTCGGGCTCGGCAAGGGGCCGGTGACGCCGGCGGAGCTTGCGCGGTTTCCGATCATCACGTTCCCGCGCAAGACCAAGCCTTACGAAGTCGTGCGCGAGGTGTTCGACCGCCCGGAGCTGCCGCCGATCCGCCTGCATGCCTCCGCCTCACTGGCGACGGTCATCCATATGGCGGTCGAGGGACTCGGTATCGCCGTAATCCCCGACGCCATCGTCGAGAACGAGCTTGCCGACGGGCGGCTGCAACTGCTCGACACCGATCTTGCGATCGCGCCGCTGACCTTCACCGCGAGCTGGCTCGCCTCGCCCGACGTCGTCGCCGTGGAGCGCGTTGCCGAACTCGCACGGCAGATTGCGCAGAGCAGCCTCGCGGTTGACGCGCCCGCGCTGGCGCGTCATTGAAAAAGCGCCGGACAACCTTCAACGTCATTCCGGGCCGATGCGACAGCATCGAACCCGGAATCTCGAGATTCCGGGTTCGGCTCTTCGAGCCGCTCCCGAACGACAGCCAAAATGGACTGACCGCATGAGCCGAGCCGCCACCAATCTGCAAATCGATTCCGCCCGCCTGTGGGGCTCCATCCACGAAACTGCTCAATTCGGCGCGACCGCCAAGGGCGGTGTGCGGCGGCTGACGCTCAGCAGCGAAGACAAACAGGTGCGCGACTGGTTCCGCAAGGCCTGCGAGGATGCCGGCCTGGAGGTCCACGTCGACGCGCTTGGCTCGATATTCGGCCTGCGCAAGGGACGCGACATGTCGAAGCCGCCGGTCGGTATCGGCTCGCATCTCGACACCCAGCCGACCGGCGGCAAGTATGACGGCATTTTGGGAACGCTCGGCGCGCTGGAGGTAATCCGCACGCTGAACGATGCCGGCATCGAGACCGAGGCGCCGATCTGCGTCGTCAACTGGACCAACGAGGAAGGCTCGCGCTTCGCACCTGCGATGATGGCCTCTGCCGCCTATGTCGGCGACTTCACCACCGACGACATTTTGTCGCGCAAGGACGCCGAAGGCACGACCGTCGGCCAGGCGCTCGACAGCATCGGTTATCGCGGCGACAAGCCGGTCGGCTTCCAGAAGCTCGGCTGCTTCGTCGAATTGCACATCGAGCAGGGTCCAATTCTGGAAGCGGAGGGCAAGACCATCGGCGTGGTCGATTCCGGTCAGGGCGTATTGTGGTATGACGGCAAGATCTCCGGCTTCGAGAGCCATGCGGGTTCGACCCCGATGCTGCTGCGACGCGATGCGCTGGCGACCTTGTCGGAGATCGTACTGGCGATGGAGTCCATCGCGAAGAAGCACGGACCGAACGCAGTCGGCACCATCGGCGAAGCCGTGATCGCAAACCCATCGCGCAACGTCATTCCCGGCGAGATCGCCTTCACCATGGACTGCCGCAGCGCGGATGACGCCATCATGGACGCGCTCGATCGCGATTTGCGCGCCGCGATTGGAGACATCGCCGCACGCCGCAAGGTCGAGGTCAAGATCGACCTGGTCTGGCGCAAGGCGCCGACGCATTTCGATCCGAAGCTGATTGCGGCAGTCGAGAACGCCGCGAAGACGCTCGGCTATTCCTCCCGCCGCATCACCTCCGGTGCCGGCCACGACGCCTGCAACCTCAACACCGTCATGCCGGCGGCGATGGTGTTCGTGCCCTGCAAGGACGGCATCAGCCACAACGAGCTCGAGGACGCCACGCAGGGCGACTGCGCCGCCGGCACCAACGTCCTCATGCATACCGTGCTGGCGATCGCCGGCGTCGCATCCTGACCGGAGAGAACCATGCGCGGAGTTTTCGTCGACGCCAATGAAACCCTCGCGGCGATCATGGAGCGGCTGAACAAGCCTGATGATCCCAAGGTCCGGATTAACCGGGATCCCGACATCAAGCCCGAGCAATACCCCGAGATCCTCGATGGCGCCGAGATCGCCATCGTCGACCACACCGCGCTGCCAACAGAGGTGGCAAAGAAATGCACCGGCTTGAAGCACGTCGTGTTCCTCGGCACCGGCGCGCGCAGCTACATGAACCCGGAGGAGCTCAGCGAGCTCGGCATCTCCGTCCATCTGATCAAGGGCTATGGCGACACGGCGGTCGCCGAATCCGCGATCGCGCTGATGTGGGCCTCGGCCCGCGTCATCGCGATGATGGACCGCGAGATGCGGGCCGGCAACTGGCTGCGCGAGGACGGCATGCAGCTCACCGGCAAGACCCTCGGCCTGATCGGCTTCGGCGGTATCGCCGCCGAGGTTGCGCGCATCGCGTCCGGTTCAGGCATGAAGGTGATCGCCTGGAACCGCTCGCCCAAGAGCCATCCCGGGGTCGAGTTCACCGATCTCGATACGGTGCTGGCCAGAAGCGACGTCGTGTCGCTGCATCTGCTGCTCAACGACGAGACCCGCGGCATGATCACGCGCGAGAGGATCTTTGCAATGAAGCGCGGTGTCATCCTCGTCAACACCGCCCGCGCCGCGATCGTCGACGAGGCCGCCATGATCGATGCGCTGAAATCCGGCCACATCCGCCATGCCGGCCTCGATGTCTTCAACATCGAGCCGTTGCCCGGCGATCATCCGCTGACGAAGCTGCCGAACGTGACGCTGTCGGCGCATTCCGCATTCCGCACGCCGGAAGCGAGCGAAAATCTGATTGAAGCGGCCTGGATCCACTGCCGCCGCATCGTGCAAGGATAAGAGCAACAACAATGGCCGACTATCGTACCATCAAGGCAGAGCCGCTCACCAACGCCATCCGCGCCATCGTCAAGGCCGGCGGCTCCTCGGACCGCGAAGCCGAGCTCGTGTCCACCAACCTCGTCGAGGCCAATCTGAAGGGACACGACTCCCACGGCGTCGGCATGATCCCGCGCTATGTCCAAAGCGTCACCAATGGCGCCCTCGCCGTGAACCAGCACGTCAAGATCGTGCTCGACACCGGTCCGCTCCTCACCCTCGACGGCCTCACCGGCTACGGCCAGGTGATCGGCCATGAAGCGATGGAGCTGGCGGCCGAGCGCGCCAAGCGCAACGGCGTGTGTCTCGTCGGCCTCTCCAACTCGCACCACATCGGCCGCATCGGCCACTGGGCCGAGCAGTGCATCGACCACGGGCTGGTGTCGATCCATTTCGTCAACGTGATCTCGCGTCCGATCGTGGCGCCCTGGGGCGGCAGCGATGCGCGCCACGGCACCAACCCGTTCTGCGTCGGCATTCCGCGCAGGGGCAAGGACCCCATCGTGCTCGACTTCGCCACCAGCAGGATCGCGCAGGGCAAGACCCGCGTCGCCCACAACAAGGGCGTCGAACTGGAGCCCGGCACCATCATCGACAATGAAGGCAAGCCCACGGTCAATCCGCGCTACACCGTGATCCCCCCGTACGGCGCCATCCTGCCGTTCGGCGAGCATAAGGGGTCGGGCCTCGCGTTGGTCTGCGAAATCCTCGGCGGCGCCCTCTCCGGCGGACAGGTGGTCAAGGGTCCGTCCGACGGCAAGTACAACGTCCTCAACGGCATGCTCTCGATCGTCATCGACCCGGGCAAGCTCGGCACCGGCGAAAATCTCGCGCGCGAAGTCGAGAGCTTCGTCGCCTGGCACACCGGCTCGCCGCCCGCACCCGGCGTCGACAAGGTCAGGATCGCCGGCGATCCCGAGCGCGAGACCAAGACGAAGCGCCTTGCCGAAGGCATTCCGATCGATCCGACCACTTGGCAGGAGATTCTAGAAGCCGCGAAGAAGTTCGGGCTGGATCAGGCGGCGATCGAGAAGATCGTCGGGTGATAAACTGTCGGACGCTGGCGCGTTCCGCCTTGGATGCGTGAACGCGCCAGAACAACTTAGTCCACCATATCCGCGACCGCCTTGCCGCAGGCCGTAGTATCGGCATTGCCGCCGAGGTCCTTGGTGCGGAGCGTGCGTTCGGCCAGCGTGCGCTCGATCGCCTCGACGATCGATTTGCCGGCTTCCTTCTCGCCGAGATGCTCGAACATCATCGCGCCGGACCAGATCATGCCGATCGGGTTGGCGATGCCCTGCCCCGCGATATCGGGCGCCGAGCCGTGAACAGGCTCGAACACCGAGGGGAAATCGCCCTCGGGATTGATGTTGCCGGACGGTGCGATGCCGATGGTGCCGGTGCAGGCCGGGCCGAGGTCGGAGAGGATGTCGCCGAACAGATTCGAGCCGACCACGACGTCGAACCAGTCCGGATGCAGCACGAAATTCGCCGTGAGAATGTCGATGTGGTACTTGTCCCACTTCACGCCCGGAAACTTCTTGGCCATCGCTTCCACGCGCTCGTCCCAATAGGGCATGGTGATCGAGATGCCGTTGGACTTGGTCGCCGAGGTCAGGTGCTTCTTCGGCCGCGACTGCGCGAGCTCGAAGGCGAACTTCAGGATACGGTCGACGCCGGTGCGGGTCATGACCGTCTGCTGCGTCACGAACTCGCGGTCGGTATCCGGGAACATGCGGCCGCCGACGGAGGAATATTCGCCTTCCGTGTTCTCGCGCACCACCCAGAAATCGATGTCGCCGGGCTTGCGACCTGCCAGCGGCGACGGCACGCCGGGCATCAGCCGCACCGGACGCAAATTCACGTACTGGTCGAACTCGCGGCGGAACTTGATCAAGGAGCCCCACAGCGAGACGTGATCCGGAATCTTGGCCGGCCAGCCGACCGCACCGAAATAGATCGCATCGTGCTTGCCGATCTTCTCCTTCCAGTCATCAGGCATCATCTGGCCGTGCTTCTCGTAATAGTCGTAGGACGAGAAATCGAAATGGTCGAAATGCACGGAGACGCCGTGCTTCTTGGCGGCCGCCTCCAGAACGCGCAGACCTTCCGGCATCACTTCCTTGCCGATGCCATCGCCAGGAATGACTGCGATCCGGTATTGCTTCTTGCTCATCGATAACGTCCTTGGTTGGTCCGGCAGCCGCCGCGTTTTGACCGCACTGCAATGGACCAAACGCGGCGGCAGTGCAACGCTGCACTGCAATCTTGACCATGGCGCGGCCAAGCGCCTACTGATTTGATCCTGTTCCCACGAACGAGTACCCCTCATGGATCTGCATCTGCGTGGCAAGCGCGTCCTGATCACCGGCGCGTCCAAGGGCATCGGCGCAGCCGCCGCCGAGGCGTTCGCCGAGGAAGGCGCGCATCTCCTGCTGGCGGCCCGCAGCGGTGAGGTGCTGAACGCGCTGGCCGACCGCTTGCGCGCAGCGCACCAGATCGACGCCGCGACGAGCATCGTCGATCTGCGCAAGGAAGAGGACGTCGCGCGGCTGGCGAAAGAAGCTGCCGACGTCGACGTGCTCGTCAACAATGCCGGCGATATCCCCGGCGGCTCGATCGACAAGATCGACGAGGCGACCTGGCGGCACGCCTGGGAATTGAAGGTGTTCGGCTACATCAACCTCACGCGGCATATCTATGCGCAGATGAAGGCGAAGGGTGGCGGCGTCATCGTCAACGACATCGGCGCAGCTGGCGAGAGATTCGACGCAAACTACATCTGCGGCAGCGCCGGCAATGCGGCCCTGATGGCGTTCACACGTGCGCTCGGCGGCAAGAGCCTCGCCGACAACATCCGCGTCGTCGGCATCAATCCCGGGCCCGTCGGCACCGACCGCCACGTCACCCTGCTCAAGACACGGGCCAAGCACCAATTCGGCGACGAGAGTCGCTACAAAGAATTCCAGAAGAGCCTGCCGCTCGGCCGCCCCGCGCATGCCCGCGAGATCGGCGACCTCATGGCGTTCCTGGCGTCGGACCGCGCCGGCTACACGTCGGGCGTGATCTACACGGTGGACGGCGGCATCAGCGCGGGGTGGGGTTAATCGCCCCGAAATGATTTAGGCACCGTCGTTCCGGGGCGATGCAAGAGCATCGAACCATGGTGCGCAGTTGCGCACCTGAGAACCCTCGAGATTCCGGGTTCGCCCTTCGGGCGCCCCGGAATGACGATCCAGAGGTAGGAGTAAGATAGTTGTCTCAAGACCTGATCCGCGAAACCGCCTGCACCGTCGTCGACAAGCTGCGCTCCGGCGACGTCTCGCCGCTCGAGCTCCTGGATGTACTGGAGAAGCGCATCGCTGAGGTTGACGGCAAGGTCAACGCGCTGCCGATACTGTGCTTCGATCGCGCGCGCGAGAGTGCGAAGACGCTGATGCAGAAGCCGGCCGGTGCGCGCGGGCTGCTCGCAGGCCTGCCGGTGCCGATCAAGGACCTGACCGACGTCGCGGGCGTACTGAACACGCAGGGCTCGCCGATCTTCAAGGACAACATCCCCGCGAAATCCGACCTCATGGTCGAGAACCTCGAGGCCAACGGCGCCCTCGTCTACGCCAAGTCGAACACGCCGGAATTCGGCGCCGGCGCCAACACCTTCAACGAGGTGTTCGGCGCGACACTCAATCCCTGGAATACGACGAAATCGGCAGCGGGATCGTCCGGCGGCGCGGCGGTGGCGCTTGCGACCGGCATGGCCTGGCTGGCACAGGGCTCCGACATGGGCGGGTCCTTGCGCAGCCCGGCTAGCTTCTGCGGCATCGTCGGCATGCGGCCGAGCATCGGCCGCGTCGCGCATACGCCGAAGGCAGGTATCGATCGCAATCTCGGCGTGCAGGGCCCGATGGCGCGCAACGTCGAGGATCTCGCGCTGCTGCTCGATGCCATGAGCGGCGACTACGCCGACGATCCGCTGTCACTGCCGGCGCCCGCAACCTCGTTCCTGACATCCGCGCGCGCAGGCAAGAAGCCGAAGCGTATCGCCTATTCGCCCGATCTCGGCATCACCCCGGTCGATCCCGAAGTGAAAGCGATTACGCGCAAAGCGGCGGAACGCTTTGCCGAAGCCGGCGCGATCGTCGAGGAGGCGCATCCCGATTGGCGCGAGGCGCATGAATGCTTCCACGTGCTGCGCGCCTTCGATTTCGCGATCAGCAAGGCCAATCTGCTACGCACCAAGCGGGACCTGCTCAAGCCTGAGGTGATCTGGAACATCGAGGAAGGCCTCAAGCTCACGGTCGACCGGCTGGCGCGCGCCGAGGAGCAACGCGTCGGTATGACCGCGCGCGCGGTCGAATTCTTCAAGACCTACGATCTGCTGCTGACACCGACGACGATCGTGCCGCCCTTCCCGATCGAACATCGCTATGTCGCCGAATGCGCCGGCAAGAGGTTCGAGAACTACATCGAGTGGCTCGGCATCGTCTACGCCATCACGCTGGCCTGCTGCCCGTCGTTGTCGCTGCCGTGCGGCTTCACGGCATCAGGCTTGCCCGTCGGCGTGCAGGTGGTCGGCGCCCCCCGCGCCGACGCGCAGGTGATCGCCGGCGCGAAGGTGCTGGAGGATATTCTGGACCTTCGCGCCACGACGCCGATTGATCCAAAGGTGAAGCGGTAATCGTGCTCCGGGCGCAGCGCAGCGTCCCGGGCGGTGCGAAGGATCGTCCGGTGCGGTGCGCTGCAGAGCCGGGGCCCATCTCTCCGCGAGCTCCCGTGAATTCCTGGGTCCCGGCTCTCCGGCGCAGCGCTGGCGCGCTGCACCTCGTCCGGGACACGAGACCTCATCTCCCGCTCCTTGCCTCCAGGCTCCGGCTGTAGCGCGACATCGCAAAGCAAAAGACAAAGTAGATCGCGGCGACGAAGACGTAGACCTCGACCGAGAACTGCTGCCAGGCCGGATCGATGATCGCGGTCTTGGCCGTCGTCAGCAGATCGAAGATGCCGATGATCAGCACGAGGCTGGTGTCCTTGAAGAAGGCGATGAAGGTGTTGACGAGCGGCGGGATGACGTGGCGGATCGCTTGCGGCAGGACGATGAGCCGGTGCTTGCGCCAGTAGGACAGGCCCAGCGCGTCGGCGGCTTCATATTGCCCGCGCGGCACGGCTTGAAGCCCGCCGCGGATCACTTCGGCGAGGTAGGCGCCGGCGAACAGGATGATCGCGATCTGCGCGCGCAGCAGTTTGTCGATGTTGAATCCGGCGGGCATGAATAGCGGAAACATCACGCTCGCCATGAACAGCAGGCTCACCAGCGGCACGCCGCGGATCAGCTCGACATAGAGCACGCTGAGCGAGCGGATGGCCGGCAGCTTCGAGCGACGGCCGAGCGCGACCAGGATGCCGAGCGGGAAGCCGAAAGCGAGACCGAACGTCGCCAGGATCAGCGTCACCGGCAGTCCGCCCCAGCGGTCTTGCGAAACGAAGGACAGCCCGAGCACGCCGCCCCACATCAGCACGCTGATCAGCGCCAGCGCACCGATCCAGAGATAGACAAGCTCGCGCCGCCACAGTGCGCGGCGGGTCGAGAGGTAGTACAGCACGATGAACAGCCCGACTGATAGCGCCGGCCGCCACTGCTCGTCGAATGGATAGGTGCCGAACAGGATGAAGCGATATTTCTCGGGGATGATCGCCCAGCAGGCACCGACGCCACGCACTGCGCGGCAGGCGCTGGAATCGTTCGGCGGCGTCAGCCAGACCGCGTTCGCCATGCCCCATTGCACGAAGCTGAAGATGCCCTTGGCGAGCAGCGCCAGCAGCACGACCGTGATGATGCCGTTCGGGATCGAGGAGAACAGATTGGTGCGCAGCCAGCGCAGCACCGGATTGCCCATCTGCGGACGGCGGGCGGCGCGCGGGGCGTCCGGAATCTCCGTGATTGCGGTCATGATCAGCGCTCCACCAGCGCGATGCGCGCATTGTACCAGTTCATGAAGAAGCTGATCGAAAGGCTGATGGTCAGGAACACCGCCATGATCAGGGCGATGGCTTCGATCGCCTGCCCGGTCTGGTTCAGCGTGGTGTTGGCAATCGAGACCACGTCCTGGTATCCGATCGCGACCGCGAGCGAGGAGTTCTTGGTCAGATTGAGATACTGGCTCGTCATCGGCGGCACGATGACGCGGAGCGCCTGCGGCAGGATGATCTGCCGCAGCATGAAGCTGCGACGCAGGCCGAGCGCGTTGGCGGCATCCCATTGGCCGCGCGGCACCGACTGGATGCCGCTGCGGACGATCTCGGCGATGAAGGCCGAGGTGTAGGTGACGAGCGCGATCAGCAGCGCGAAATATTCCGGCGCGAGCGTCAGCCCGCCAACGAAGTTGAAGCCGCGCAGCTGCGGCCATTCGATCGACCAGGACACGCCGAGCGCGAGCGAGACCGCCACCGGCATCACGACGATGAGGCCGAGCGCAAACGGCCAGGCCGGCCGCGGCCTTCCGTCGCGCATCTGCTGCGCGACCAGCCATCGCCGAATGACATAGGACACCGCGCAACCCAATACCGCAGCGCCGAGCACCGCGAGTTGCGGCGGACCGAACGGGATCGCCGGCAGGATCAGGCCGCGATTGGAGAGGAACACGCCCTCGACGGGTCGCCAGGCGGCGCGTGCAGCCGGCAAGGCCTGCATCAGCACGTACCAAAACAGGAGCTGAAGCAGCAGCGGGATGTCGCGGAGCGTTTCGACATAGACGGCGGCGAGCCGCGACAGCAGCCAGTTGGCCGACAGCCGCGAGATCCCGATCAACGTGCCCAAGATCGTCGCAAGGACGATGCCGATCACGGCGACGCGCAAGGTGTTGGCGATGCCGACGACGAACGCCCAGAAATAGGTGTCCCTCGGATTGTAGGCGAGCAGGCTGTCGGCAATGGGCATGCCGGCCTCGCGGCCGAGAAAGGCGAAGCCAGTCGTGATGCGCCGGGCCGAGAGATTGGTGACGGTGTTGGACCAGAGGAAGACGATCACTGCGACCGCGATGCCGACCACCAGGACCTGCCAGAACAGGCCCTCCAATTCGTTCCGCCCAAGCGCGAACAGGCGGCGGCGCGGCGGCGGTCTGGGATGATCGGCAGTCACAGCACAAAAATCCTTCTCAAAATGCAGCGATTTCCGGCGGCGCACGTCAAGTGTTGCACCAAACCCCGTTTCATGCAACAAATGTTTCATGGCTGAGCCCGCGAAATCCTCGCCCTTGAGCGAACTGCGCATCGCGTTGCCATCGCTGCCGATGCGGCTGCAGGAGGTCGGGCGCTTCGTCGCGGCCAATGACTATGACGCCACCACCCGCTCAATGCGCGATCTCGCGGCAGAGGCCGGCGCCGATCCAGCCGCGTTCACGCGGCTTGCCAAGGCGATCGGCTATTCTGGCTGGGACGAACTGCGTGCGGCGCTGACCGAGGCACGGCGGCCGTCGCAGACCGCGCCCTTCTCCGGGCGCACAAAAGGCCGTCGCCATGGGCCGAACGCCGATGTCGCACTTGTCATCGACAAGCTCGAGGCCGAGGCCGCCGGCCTTCCGCGCATTCCAGCGCAACTCATTGCAGAAGCGGCGCGCGCGCTGCACGATGCCAAGCGGATCTGGATCGCAGGTTATCGAAGCTGCCGCAGCGTTGCGGAGCTCCTGAATTACGAGCTGCGACTGTTCCGCCCCGAGCAGGTGCAGCTCGTCGGCGCATCCGGTCCCGACGATCTCGATCTCGGCGCCTTCCGTCCCGGCGAAGCCGTCATCGTGATCGGCTTCCTGCCTTACACACATGCGAGCGTCCGCGTCGCGCAAGCCGCTCATCGCAGTGGCGCAACGCTGATCGCGATTGCGGACAGTCTCGCAGCGCCGATGGCCGAGGGCGCCAACCACGTGCTGCTGTTCGAAGCCGCCTCATCGCCCGGCTTCTTCCCGAGCCTCACCGGCGCCATCGCGATCGCCCAGTCGCTCGCTGCGGTGATGTTCTCGCTCGGCGGTACGGCCGCCAAGAAACGTCTGGAGAATACCGAGGCGCGGCTTGCTGCGGCCTCGACTTACGTCTCGGAGAAAGGTTGATCCATGAGTACTCGCACCAGCCGCGTGCTGCATCGCTCGCTACGCGAGACGCCGCCGAAGGCGATTGGCGGCGAAGGCGTTTATCTCTTCGCCGAGGACGGGCGCCGCATCATCGACGCCTCCGGCGGGGCGGCGGTCTCCTGCCTCGGCCATCAGCATCCGCGCGTGGTCGCGGCGATGGCAAAGCAGGCCTCCACTCTCGCCTATGCGCATACTGCTTTCTTCTCCTCCGAGCCGGCAGAAGCACTTGCCGAAACGCTGGTGGGACACGAGCCCGGCGGCCTCGCCTACGCCTATTTCGTCAGCGGCGGGTCGGAGGCGATCGAAGCCAGCATCAAGCTGGCGCGGCAATATTTCATCGAGCGCGGCGAGCCGCAGCGGCAGCACTTCATCGCCCGGCGGCAGAGCTATCACGGCAACACGCTCGGCGCGCTCGCCGCCGGCGGCAATGCCTGGCGCCGCGCACCCTATGCGCCGCTGCTCTCGACCGCTTTCAGTCACGTGACGCCGGCCTTCGCCTACCACGAGAAGCGCGAGAGCGAGTCGGATGCGCAGTTCGTCGCACGGCTCGCCGCCGAGCTCGAAGCCGAGTTTCAGCGGCTCGGCCCCGACACCGTGGCTGCATTCCTCGCCGAGCCCGTCGTCGGCGCCACCGCCGGCGCCGTGACCGCACCGGACGGCTACTTCAAAGCCGTGCGCGAGATCTGCGATCGCCACGGCGCTCTGCTGATCCTCGACGAGGTGATGTGCGGCATGGGCCGCACCGGCACGACGCATGCCTGGGAGCAGGAGGGCGTGGCGCCTGATATCCAGGCGATCGCAAAGGGGCTCGGCGGCGGCTATCAGCCGATCGGTGCGATGCTCGCAAGCGGCAAGATCATCGACACCATCCGTTCGGGCTCGGGCGCATTCCAGCACGGCCACACTTATCTCGCGCACCCCCTCGCCTGCGCGGCCGCGCTCGCGGTGCAGGATGTGATCCGCGAGGACGGTCTGCTCGAGCAAGTCAAGGAGCGCGGCCGGCAGCTCGAGCAGCGCCTGACCGAACGTTTCGGCAATCACCGCCATGTCGGCGACATCAGGGGCCGCGGCCTGTTCTGGGCGATCGAGCTCGTCACCGATCGCGCGACGCGCGCCTCCTTCGATCCAGCGCTCAAGCTGCACCAGAAGATCAAGGCCGAAGCCTTCGCCGGCGGGCTCGGCTGCTATCCGGGCGGCGGCACCGTTGACGGTGTGCGCGGCGACCACGTGCTGCTGGCGCCGCCCTATATCGCATCAGTCGACGAGATCGACCTGATCGTCGACAAGCTCGGCACCGCCGTCGATAACGTGTTGCGTAGCATCAATCACTGAGGGGAGAGTAGTATGAGGAAAGTGGTTATCGCAGCGAGCGTGCTCGCAGCATCAACGGTGATGGCGTCGGCGGCGACGCTCGACACGGTGAAGAGCCGCGGCACGCTGGTCTGCGGCGTCAGCGCCGGGTTCGCGGGCTTCTCCGCGCCGGACTCGCAAGGCAACTACAAGGGTCTCGACGTCGACTATTGCCGCGCGCTTGCCGCCGGCGTGCTCGGTGACCCCAACAAGGTGCGCTACGTCTCGCTGACGGCCCAGAACCGCTTCACCGCGCTGCAATCAGGCGAGATCGACGTGCTGTACCGCAACTCGACGCAGACCTACTTGCGCGGCGTGACGCTGGGCCTGCGCCAGGGCCCGATCAACTTCTACGACGGCCAGGGTTTTGTCGTGAAGAAGAACCTCGGCGTGAAGGAGCTGAAGGACCTCAAGGGCGCCACCGTCTGCGTCGCGCAAGGCACCACGCACGAGGTCACGCTCGGCGATTACGGCCGAGCCAACGGCATCGACTGGAAGCCGCTGGTGTTCGATCGCGTCGACACCATGTACCAGACCTTTTTCGGCGGCCGCTGCGATGCCATGACCCAGGACGCTTCCGCACTCGCCGGCGCGGTGACTACGGCGGCGCCGAACCCGGCCGACTACGTCGTGCTGCCGCAGACCATCAGCAAGGAGCCGCTCGGCCCCTTCACCCGCAACGGTGACGAAGTCTGGAGCGACATCATCACCTGGTTGCATTACGGCCTGATCGAGGCCGAGGAGCTCGGGGTCACGCAGGCCAATGTCGAGGAGATGACGAAGTCGCAGACGCCGGCGATCCAGCGCCTGCTGGGCACCTCGGGCGACCTCGGCTCGCGACTCGGGCTCGACAACAAATGGCTGGCCACGGCGATCAAGGCCACCGGCAACTACGGCGAGATCTATGAGCGCAACGTCGGCAAGGCGAGCCCGCTCAAGCTCGATCGCGGGCTCAATGGCCTCTGGAGCAAGGGCGGCCTGATGTACGCCATTCCGTTCAAGTAGATATTGATCGTGTCCCGGACGCGCTGCAGTGCAACGCTCCTGCGCAGAGCCGGGACCCAGCAGCGACAATGGACCCCGGCTCCGGAGCGCAGTGCTGCGCATTGCGCTCCGTCCGGGGCACGGAACCAGTAGACACGTTCAATGGCAACGCCCCCTCGCATCGCCCTGATCCACGCCCTCAAGCATTCCATCGCCCCGATCGAAGCGGCGTTTGCAAAGGCGTGGCCCGAGGCGCGGCTGATGAACCTGCTCGATGACAGCCTGTCGGCGGACCTGGCGCGCGACGGTTCGCTCAGCGACACCATGACCGATCGCTTCCTCGCGCTCGGCGATTACGCAGCGGCGACGGGAGCGGATGGAATCTTGTTCACTTGCTCCGCTTTCGGCCCCTGCATCGAGGCGGTGGCGCGCGCGCATGCATCGATGCCAGTGCTCAAGCCGAACGAGGCCATGATCGAGCGCGCGGTGACGATGGGCCAGCGCATCGGCCTGCTCTCGACTTTTCCGCCGACGCTGGTCTCGATGCCGCCGGAATTTCCGACCTCCGTCCAAATCGTTCCGAAACTCGCCGAGGGCGCGTTGGCTGCGCTCGACCGCGGCGACCGCGCCACACATGACCGGCTGATTGCGGAGGCTTCAAGGGAGCTGCGCGATTGCGACGTCGTCGCACTGGCGCAGTTCAGCATTGCGGCAACGGCGCCGCTGGTCGCGGAGGCAACCGGTCGCCCTGTCGTGACGACGCCGGACAGCGCGGTCGACAAGCTGATGAGACTGCTGAAGGCGAAGGCTTAAGCGCCAGCCCTTTTTCGACGCTGGACGTCCTTGATCGCGACCGCAAGCGCAGCCTTCGTCTCGTGGACGAAATCCTCGACCAGCTCCTCGCGCGTGGCATGCGCCGCCTCGCCGGTGAACAAGCCCTGCTCGGCCAGCATCACCACACCGTGGAGCGCCGCCCAGATCTTGAGCGCCTGCCGTTCACGCAAGTAGCCGACAGCGGGCGCTTCCAAAGCTTCGATCACGAGCGCAAAGGTCTCCCGTGTCGCCTCGTGCAGCTCGCTGCCCTTGGCCGCACAGGACACCGTGCGCGAAGCGAACATCAATCGGTAGATGCCATTTCGGCGCAGACCGAAATCGAGCGTCGCCTGCGCGAGTCGCGAGAGTTTCGACTGCTTCGACGGCTTTGCCATTGCCTCGCGCAGAAGCGCCGAGAGCTGCCGGAATGCCTCCGCGGTGACTGCCGCGAGCAGCGCCTCGCGGTCGGCAAAATGCCGGTATGGCGCCGGCTGCGAGACACCGAGCTTCTTTGCAAGCGCCTTGATGCTGATCGCCTCGGCGCCGCCCTGCTCTGCTTCGTGCAGCGCAGCCTTGATCAACGCATCGCGAAGATCGCCATGGTGGTAGGTCTTCACGGGCTTGCGGGCGAGTTTTGAGTGCATGTTGAGGCGAAGCCTATATGGTCCGTCAGGCAATTACCGAGAATATCATCGCAGCACTTTCAGACATTTAGTTTCCCCGGTCCAACCTCGATTGCGAAACTTACCAAGCAAAAAGTGCGGGATAAAGCGACAAGTCGAGCAAAACGTGCGAAAGGATTCTCATTCTGTATCCATACGCGGCTCCGATGTGGGATTGCACGTTCAACCCGATCCGGCTCGCCGCGGCGGAAGCTGCCCTGAATCTTCTAATTCTTCGGCACCCGTCAGGATCAGCACGCCATGAGCCAGCGCATGCGCTTCCAGCAGCTGTCGAACACTATCCGTGACCGGTCCGTACTGAACGGCCCAAAGCCGGTAGTCTGGGTTCAAAGACCTCCTCGATGTGAGATTGCCGCTGGTCGTCGCGCGCGATCTCGATACGGTGTGGACGACGCTGATGACGGAATACCCGCACGCCACCACTGCCATCTCGTTCCCCAAAATATGTTGAAGCACCCTCGCGCCAACGTAGCTCGATCTAGATCATGGCTGCCCACGGCGGCGCATTGTTAGCCAGCACACACCGGACCCGACGAGTTGCCTCGGTGTCTCAAAGCGTATGCTTAACCCAAAACCGGCTCTCCCGCTTTTGTTTGTGAGAGCTTAGTTTTGACGGTGCTCATTCCCCGTTCAAACGACGCGATTTGCAGCAAGCTTCAAACGGCTGCCCAACCAATGACGCTGAGCTCGCCATGATCGACCCAGGGCAGGTTCAATTCGCGAGGGGGAAATAGCTTCTCCTGCAAAATGGGGCCCAAGACGGCGACCCTCGCCTCGGCCGGTATCGCAACAATCAGGTTTGTGTGCCGGCAACGCTTCAGGGACTAGCGGCAGCTGAAGCTAGAAGACTGCGTCGCCGGGCCGTGGCCATCCCACGTCGTCCGCTGGGGATAGACGCAGACTGGATAGCTCACACTGCCATCGCGCGAGGTCAACGTGATCTCGCCCGGCGCGACTCCCTTCTCGACCCAATCGGTCAATGCGGAGAAGAACTGGTCCTTGTCGCGGGTCGGCGTTTGGTTGGCGTTGCCTGGCAGCTTCGGCAGCGGCACGGCGTCGTTCTTGCCGGTCACGGTGTACGAGCGACCCTGCGAGGAATGCGCGACCCCCGGCACCAGATACATCCGCATGAATTTTGAGACCTCGGCATCGCCGCCCATCGCAGCAAGCACGCGCTCGTGATAGTTGACGTTGCCGGCCGGCGGGATCGCATCATCCGCAAGTCCGCTCCACACGATCACCTTGCGGCCGAGATCGCGCAGCTTGGAGAGATCCGTCTTGTCGGTGATCAGATTGCTGAACAGCGTGGGCTGCAGCGCGACGTTCTTGTCGACGCCAGCGGCGAGGTCGGCATAGTCGAGCTCGAGCCAGCGGTTACGCTTGGCGGTCGAGGTGTTGGTGATCGGAATGGCTGACGTCGCGCTGGCATCGGCGGCGTAGCTGACGTCCTGCATGCCGAGCGCAAAATTGTCAGTCGACGCGCTCGTGATCTGCATCGAGATCGACGTGCCCTTGGTAAAAGTCCACCACAGCTGCTTCACGCCGAGCGCTTTACCGCTACGGGCTTCCGCCGTCTGAGCCGGATCGACGCTGCCATCGCGGGTCGCCCCGTACCAGATCTTATTGAGCGCACCCGCTTCCTTCGCGCTCATGCAGGCCGCCGTGTCGCCATTGCTGCCGGTGACGCCGTCGCCCGCTTCGCCCGCACAAAGCAGCACCGCGTCACGCGCGGGATTGTAGTCGCAGGCGAAGGGATCAAGCAGGAAGCCGAGGCCGGCCTTGTCGCAGGTCGCAACAGCGCGCTTATTGGCGGCCTCGACCTTGGCGGCGAAAGCGGCGGCCTCTGGCTTGTTGATTGCTGTGAAGCCCAGCTCGGTCTTCATCACGATCTGCGGATAGAGGCTGGTGGTGCCGAACTTCGCGATGTTCAGCGCAGGCTGCGCAATCATGTAGCCGTCATAGAGCTCGGGATACTCCTGCAGGATCTTCAGGCCCTGGCGGCCGCCCTGCGAGTGTCCATCGTAGTAGACGAATTTCGGCACCTTGCCGTAGTAGAGATTGACCAGCGCTTTGGTCTTGACCGCCTGCTCGACCATCGCCCGCACCGCGAAGTCGCGCAGGCCCTCGACGTTGACCTTGCCGTCGGAGAGGAAGGCGAACGAGCCGTCCTGATACCAGGGCTGGCCCGCATCCGTTGTTCCGGAGGCATATCCGATATTGGCATTGACGATCGCCGGCACCTTGCTGCCGATCTTGTCGGGGTAGCGATGGCCGCCGCCGACCCAGCCGCCGCCGCCATAGTTGCGGATGCGCTCATTCCAGTTACCCTGCGTTGGCAGCCAGACTTCGATGCCGATACCTTCTGAATAAGACGGCGCGGTCTTGTCTTTCTCAGCCGTGACGCCGGGACCGACCAGCAGCTTCACGAGGCAAAGATCGGCTGCCGCCGTGATCGGCTTCGGCGCATCGGGCGCCAACAACTCCTCACTCTTCTTGACTTGGCGGACCGCGATCACCGTCGTGATCTCGTCGGGATGGAAGGCAGCCTTGATGCCGTCGTCACAAGCCAGCGGCTCGGCGGATGCCGATGTCATCTGGCAAGTCGCAGCCACCAGCAGTATTGCCCATAAATTCCTTCGCGCGATCGGCATCGGTTCTCTCCCCTCGCTTATTGTTTTCTGTTGGCAGCCCGCGGCCGCCTTAATCCACAATCGTCAGCGGCCGCGACTCGCGGGTCTGCGCGGCGAGTCGGGCCGCGACATCGGCGGCGCCCAAGCGCCGTCTCGCGCGCCGCCGCGTGCGCGCAGCGCCCGTCTGGTCAAGGCGCGCGCAGATCATCCCTCTTCATTCCGTTTTAGAATGATCTTCTGATTAAACATCGTTTGAACTAGCCGAATAGGCAAGGTCTAATCGCCAGGATCATGATGAAACTGCATGATCCCTGGATCTAGCCAACGAGGACGGCCGATCCGCCGTCGATGGAGATTTTGATGCCAGCGCTGCGCGCGGACGCGGACGAGATCCGCACTCTGTTTTCCCGCGCCATGTCGGACATGTACCGGGTCGAAGTGCCGCAATACGGCACCCTGATGGAACTCGTCAACGACACCAATCGCGAAACGTTGCGCCAGCACGAGGAGCTTCGTGCGAGCCTCGAGCGAAGTGATGAACTCGAGCGGTTAAACGTCGAGCGTCACGGCGCCGTTCGCCTCGGGCGGGCGGACGAATTGTTCGACATGCGTCGCGTCTTTGCGGTGATGGGCATGCACCCGGTCGGCTATTATGACCTGTCGGTGGCCGGCGTGCCCGTCCATGCCACGGCCTTTCGGCCGATCGACGATGCCGCTCTCCGGCGCAACCCGTTCCGGGTATTCACCTCGCTGCTGCGCCTCGACCTGATCGAGGATGAGACCCTTCGCGCCCAGGCGGAGCGAATCCTTGGTGAGCGCCGCATCTTTACGCCGCGCGCACTCGAGCTCGTGAACATTTTCGAGACGGAAGGTCACCTGACCGTCGCGCAGGCGGAGGAGTTCGTGCGCGAAGCGCTCGACACCTTCCGTTGGCATAGCGAAGCGACAGTGAGCCTCGAGGTCTACAAGCGGCTGCATGACGCGCATCGGCTGATCGCCGACGTGGTGAGCTTCAGAGGGCCTCACATCAACCATCTGACACCGCGCACGCTGGACATCGATGCCGTCCAGGCCGGGGTGCCACGACGCGGCATTGCGCCGAAGGCCGTGATCGAAGGGCCGCCGCGCCGCGACTGCCCGATCCTGCTGCGCCAGACCAGCTTCAAGGCGCTCGAAGAGCCCATCCTGTTCAGACAGGCAAACGCCACAAAGGTCGCCGGGACGCATACGGCCCGCTTCGGTGAGATCGAGCAGCGCGGTGCCGCTCTCACTTCCAAAGGCCGCGAGCTCTACGACCGATTGCTCGCCTCCGTGCGGCAGGCGGGCGCGACCGCGCGCGACTACGATACCGAATTGGCCGATCAATTCAAAGCGTTTCCGGACGATGGTCGAAGCTTCGCGCGCAGGGGCTCGCCTTCTTCCGCTATTTGGCGACGCAAGCAGGCATTGAGGCATGCAGGCGGCACGCTCCGCCATCCAGCCTCGAGGATTTGGTGTCTGCGGGCTTTCTGCACTACGATCCGATCGTCTACGAGGATTTCCTCCCTGTCAGCGCGGCAGGAATCTTCCAGTCGAATCTCGGCGCCGACCAGCAGCAGAACTACGCCGCGCGTTCCAACCGGACTGCGTTCGAAGCCGCCCTCGGTGCCAAGGTTTACGACGAGATGGAGCTTTACGCGCGGGCGGAAAGGGATTCCCTGGAGCAAGCTCTGGTCCAGCTCGGATCACCGCACCTCGCACGCCACGCGATGGCCTAATCGAACCGCCTTTCAAACGTCCAAGAGAAAACCGCCATGACGACCACGACCCAGACTTCAACTCGCGCCATCAATTCCCTGGCGGGCGAGGCAGACGCGCTCCTGATCTCGCTCGGCGTCAAGCGCAGCCGGTACACCGGCGGCAAGCTGATCGCACGATCGCCGATCACCGGCGAGATCACGGGCCATGTCAACGAGATCGGCGCCGCCGATGCACAGGCGGCAATCGACAAGGCGCATGCGGCCTTCCTCGAATGGCGACTGGTGCCAGCGCCGAAGCGCGGCGAGCTCGTCCGCCTGCTCGGCGAGGAGTTGCGCGCCAACAAGCAGGCGCTCGGCAGGCTCGTGTCGATCGAGGCCGGCAAGATTGCCTCCGAGGGCCTCGGCGAGGTCCAGGAGATGATCGATATCTGCGATTTCGCGGTGGGTCTGTCGCGCCAGCTCTATGGCCTGACCATCGCGACGGAGCGCAGCGACCACCGGATGATGGAAAGCTGGCATCCGCTCGGCGTCACCGGGATCATCTCGGCGTTCAACTTCCCAGTTGCCGTATGGTCCTGGAACGCGGCGCTGGCGCTGATTTGCGGCAACAGCATCGTCTGGAAGCCGTCCGAGAAGACGCCGCTGACGGCCCTTGCGACGGAAGCACTGTTCGATCGCGCACTCGCGCGCTTCAAGGCGGAAGGCGGCAAGGCGCCGGACGCGCTGTCCACCGTTCTCTTCGGCGGCCGCGAGATCGGCGAAATTCTTGTCGATCACGCCAAGGTCCCGCTGGTGTCGGCAACCGGCTCGACGGCGATGGGGCGTATCGTCGGACCGCGCCTCGCGAAACGCTTTGCCCGCGCGATTCTCGAACTCGGCGGCAACAACGCCGCAATTGTCGCGCCGACGGCTGACCTCGACCTGACCCTGCGCGGCGTCGCATTTGCCGCCATGGGCACGGCAGGCCAGCGCTGCACGACGCTGCGACGCCTCTTCGTCCACGAAAGCGTCTATGACACGTTCGTGCCGCGACTGAAGCGCGCCTATGAATCCGTCACCATTGGCGACCCGCTCAAGGACGGCACCCTGGTCGGTCCGCTGATCGACGCCGCAGCCTTCGCCTCGATGCAGAAGGCACTGAGCGAGGCGCGCGCCGCGGGCGCCAAGGTGTTCGGCGGCGAGCGCGTTTTCGCCGACGGCGCCGATGAGGCGTATTATGTTCGCCCGGCGCTGGTCGAGATTTCAGAACAGACTGGCCCGGTCGTGCACGAAACCTTCGCGCCCATTCTCTACGTGATCAAATACCGCGACTTCAATGCGGTGCTCGACCTGCACAACGCAGTGCCGCAGGGACTCTCGTCCTCGATCTTCACCAACGACCTTCGCGAGGCCGAAGCGTTCCTGTCGGCGCGCGGATCGGATTGCGGCATTGCCAATGTCAATATCGGCCCATCCGGCGCCGAAATCGGCGGCGCCTTCGGAGGCGAGAAGGAAACCGGCGGTGGACGCGAGTCGGGCTCGGATGCCTGGAAGGCTTACATGCGCCGCGCGACCAATACGATCAATTTCGGCCGCACATTGCCGCTCGCGCAGGGCGTCAAGTTCGACGTGGCGTAAAGAAAAGATAGATGAACGCGCCTCTTCACAGCTCGGCATTATTCCGCCCCTCCCGCCGCCTTTCGTCGATCGGCGTGTCGGAGATCCTGAAGATCAGCGGGCTTGCCGCTGAGATGAAGCGCCGGGGTCGGGACATCATCATCATCCTCGGTCTCGGCGGATCCGGATCGCTGACGACACCGGCCAACGCGCCGGTGAAATGGGCCATCGCGGACGGACATCCATTCCTTGCTTGGGGGCAACGAGCCGCGATCCTCAAGGAGGCACCTCACAAGGCTGCTGCCAAGCTGTACATGAATTGCCAGATCTCGGAGAAGAACCAGCGCAAGGCCTATAACGGCTGGTCCGTTCGCACGGACGTGCAGCCGCAAGGCGGCCTGAAGCCGGTTTGGGACTATGCAAACTCCAATTTCGCCGAGCTTCCACGCTTCATGGAAAATCGAGCCTTGGTCGAAAGGTGGCGCCAAACCTTTGCGATCTACTTTGGCGAAGTGAGAGGCGAGCCGAGCCCAGGCTGGTTGGGACAGCGGCCCGGCGCCTGAGAGATCTTTAAAGGACAGGTCCGCCAGCTTGCGGCTGCAACTGGCGGACCAACGGGTGATTGAGCCTGGGAAAGACCGTTGGGGAAACCGGGAAACCTGATGCTCGATCCAACGCTTTACTGGCGGTTTGAACATCAGCCGAGATCGGCCCGCGTGCCCGTGAAGATCGCGTTCGATCCCGACTCTGATTGCCCGCGAAAGGCTGCGAGCTCCGTCAGGCTGACGGTGCCAAACTCGGGGAAGCCTATGCCAACATCGCGAAGGGCCCAGGCAACGGTGTGATCGTCCGGGATCAATCTCGGTGAGCAACCAGGTGGCGGCACCGAGCACTTGAACAGCTTGACGACAGGTTCCAAGTCGATCTCGTCGGGGTTTGGAAACTTTCGCGACATTTGGTGACGTTTTCGCACGATTTGCGAGACTGTCCGCTATAAGTTTGCGCTTGACAGGGGAAGTCCATCGCGAATGTAATAGGATATAACTTAAATAGAATTCAGGTGAGGAAACGCGCCGCCTTCGGGCTCTGCGCGCACGACCAAGGGAGCCGCAATGGCAGAGCGATTGAAGGTCCACGTCGATCCCGACAAATGCCAGGGCCATGCCCGCTGCAATGCACTCGCGCCGGAACTTTTCGAGCTGGACGAATATGGCAACGCGCACGAAACCGGCGACGGCACCGTGCCGCCGGGGCTCGAGGACAAGGCCTGGCTGGCGAAATCCAACTGCCCGGAAATCGCGATTGATGTGATCGAGGAGTAGCGCGGCCGCGGCCGCCCCGCGTGCTTTCAGCGAACACGAGCCAAGGGATTGCCTGCCATGTCCGACGTCAACCAGCCCGCCGCCCATCCGCCCGTGACCGACTGGGTCCATGATTTCGACCACACCGATCCACAATGGACGGAGAACCCGTTCCCGATCTGGGACGAGCTGCGCGCCGCGAGTCCGGTCGTGCACACGCAACGCTTCCTCGGCTGCTACCTGCCGACGACCTATGAGGCGGTGCGCGAGATCGCCAACGATACCGAGCATTTCTCCTCCCGCCGCATCATCGTCCGTGACGTGCGGCCGGAAATCACCAGCAAGAACGCCGCTCCGCCCATCACCTCCGATCCGCCCGTGCACAAGCCGGCCAAGCAATTGCTGCTGCCGCCGTTCACGCCGGACGCGATGAAGAAGCTCGAGCCGCGGGTCCGCGCCATCTGCAACGAGCTGATCGACGACTTCATTGCCGAGAAGAGCGTGGACGCTGCGGCGCGCTACACGAAGCACATTCCGGTGCGCGCGATCGCGCACATGCTCGGCATTCCCGAGAGCGACAGCGAGCTCTTCATCAACTGGATCCACATGATCCTGGAGCTCGGCATCACGGATGAGAGTAAGCTGCTCCAGGCCGTGCAGGAAATGAGCGCCTATTTCAGCGGCCACATCGAAGCGCGCAAGAACAAGCCCACCGACGACCTGATCTCCTACCTGATGAATGCCAGGGACAAGGACGGCAATCCGCTCGAGGACACTCACGTGCTGGGGTCGTTGCGCCTGCTGCTGATCGCCGGCATCGACACCACCTGGAGCGCGATCGGCTCCTCGCTCTGGCATCTTGCGAAAACGCCCGCCGATCGCGAGCGGCTGATCGCCGAGCCCGGGCTGATCCCGACCGCGGTGGAGGAGCTGCTGCGCGCCTATTCCCCGGTGACGATGGCGCGCGAGGTGGTCAAGGAGACGACGATTTCAGGCTGTCCGGTCAAGCCGGGCAACATGGTGCTGCTGTCCTTCCCGGCCGCGAACCGCGACCCCAAAATGTTTCCGGACGCTGACAAAGTCGTGATCGACCGCCGCGAGAACCGCCACGCAGCCTTCGGCCTCGGCATTCACCGTTGTGTTGGTTCCAACCTGGCGCGCATGGAAATGCAGGTTGCGCTGGAGGAATGGCTGAGGCGGATTCCGGACTTCCGGCTGGATCCGGCAGGCACCGTGACCTGGTCACAGGGCACGGTGAGAGGCCCCCGCCAGTTGCCATTTCTGCTCGGAAAGGCGATGTAGGCCCCTCCAGCAGAGATACGGAGAGGCCGGACGTGACAGTGCAAGCAACCAAGCCGGCCTCTGAGCATTTTGACGTCGCCGACGCCGAGCGGCGGATCAAGGCGATCTTCATCGGCTCCGTCGGCAACCTCGTCGAATGGTACGATTTCTACGCCTATACGGCGTTTGCGCTCTACTTCGCCCCTGCCTTCTTCCCCGGTAACGATCCTGTCGTGCAGCAATTGAACGCCGCCGTGGTGTTCGCGGCGACCTTCCTGATGCGTCCCCTCGGCGGCTGGTTCTTCGGCTATCTCGCCGACCATTTCGGCCGGCGCATCTCCCTGACGCTGTCCGTCGTCTTCATGTGCTTCGGCTCGCTGATCATCGCGCTGACGCCGACCTATGCCACGATCGGCTTTGCCGCGCCTGTCATCCTGGCCCTCGCCCGTGTCATCGAGGGCTTGAGCCTCGGCGGCGAATACGGCGCCAGCGCCACGTATCTCAGCGAGGTCGCCGACCCCAAGCATCGCGGCTTCTATTCCAGCTTCCAGTACGTCACCCTGATCGGCGGCCAGCTCACCGCGATTATCGTGCTGCTGCTCCTGCAAAAGGTCTTCCTGACGCCGGAGGAGCTGAAGGCCTGGGGTTGGCGCATCCCGTTCGCGATCGGCGCGGGGCTCGCGATCTTCGCCGCGGTGATGCGGCGCGGCCTGCACGAGACCGAGGCGTTCGAGGAGGCCAAGAAGGTGGTGAAGCCGACCGGCTCGATCACCAATCTGCTGCGCTATCCGCGCGAGCTCTTGCTGGTCGTCGGCCTCACCGCCGGCGGCACCGCGGCGTTCTACACCTTCACCACCTACATGCAGACCTTCGTCAAGCTCTCGGTCGGGCTGACCGAGGATCAGACCACGTTCGTGATCTTCGGCTCGCTGATCTTCGCGACCATCCTGCAGCCGATCTACGGCGCGATCTCCGACAAGATCGGCCGCAAGCCGCTGCTGATCTTCTTCGGTATCGCCGGCACGCTCGCGACCGTTCCGCTGCTGATGACCCTGAAGGAGACCAAGTCGCCCTTCATGGCCTTCATCCTGATCTGCTGCGCCTGGCTGTTCGTCGCCGGCTACACCTCGATCAACGCGGTGGTGAAGGCCGAGCTGTTTCCCACCAATGTCCGCGCGCTCGGCGTCGGCCTGCCCTATGCGATCACGGTCTCGATCTTCGGCGGCACGGCGCCGGCGATCGCGCTCTACTTCAAGAGCATCGGGCACGAGGACTGGTTCTATTTCTATCTTGCCGGCATCATCTGCCTGTCGCTGATCATCTATTCCACCATGCGCGACACGAAACACGCCTCCGCAATGCATCGCCACGAGTAGGCCATGACCGACGAGACGCCATCCGACAGCAAGCTGACGCGCACCAAGGAGAGATGGGCGCGCGAGGGCCGGTTCCTCACCGGCAAGATTACGCGCCCGGACGATCAGCGGCTGCCGCCCGGCCAGCATCTGACCAAAGACTGGCCGGTGCTTGATCTCGGCGTCGTGCCGCCGGTGTCGCGCGAACGTTGGCGGCTGGACGTCTACGGCGCGGTCGAGCGTCCCGTGTTTTGGGCCTTCGACGAATTCACCGCGCAGAAACAGGCCCGCTTCACCTCCGATATCCACTGCGTGACGACCTGGTCGCGCTACGACAATGAGTGGGAGGGGCTCGCGACGCGTGAGCTGCTCGCGGCCTGCCAGCCGCGCGAGGATGCGCGCTTCGTCGTGCTGCATTCCTATGACGGTTACACCACCAATCTCGCGCTGGAGGACTTTGCCGCCGAGGACGCGCTGCTCGCCCACAGCTGGTCGGGCCAGCCGCTCGCGGAGGAGCATGGCGGCCCCGTGCGGCTGGTCGTGCCGCATCTGTATTTCTGGAAGAGCGCGAAATGGCTGCAGGCCATCGAATTCCTGACCGAGGATGCGCCGGGCTTCTGGGAAGTCCGCGGCTATCATAACCGCGGCGATCCCTGGGCCGAGCAGCGCTACTCGGGGGATTAGGTTCAAGCAAGAACGGGGAAAGCCCATGCCGACGGAGCGCTTTCAATTCACCGGCGAAGGCGGCCATCAGCTCGCGGCCGCGCTGGAGCTGCCCGACGGCGAGCCCGCAGCTTTCGCGCTGTTCGCGCACTGCTTCACATGCGGCAAGGACACGCTGGCGGCCAAGCGGATTTCTGTGGCACTGGCGGCCAGGGGCATCGCGGTGCTGCGCTTCGACTTCACCGGTCTCGGCTCCAGCGAAGGCGATTTCGCCAATTCGACCTTTTCCTCCAATGTCGCCGATCTCGTCCGGGCCGCCGATCATCTGCGCAGTGCCCGCAGGGCGCCGTCTATCCTGATCGGCCACAGCCTCGGCGGCGCAGCGATCCTCGCGGCTGCAGGACGAATTCCCGAAGCCAAGGCGGTCGCGACCATTGCGGCGCCCTCCGATCCCGCCCACGTCACCAATCTGTTCAAAGAGCATATCGACAACATCCGCACGCAGGGCGAGATCGAAGTGTCGCTTGCGGGCCGCCCATTCCGGATCAGGCGTGAATTCCTCGACGACATCGTCGAGCACGAGCTGATGAAGGACGTCACCGGCCTGCACAAGGCGCTGCTGGTGATGCACTCGCCGGTCGACGATACCGTCGGTATCGACAACGCGACGAAGATCTTCGTTGCAGCCAGGCATCCCAAGAGCTTCGTCTCGCTAGATCATGCCGATCATCTGCTGACGAAGCCCACTGACGCGCTCTACGCGGCCGACGTCATCGCCGCCTGGGCGAGCCGCTATATCGAGATCGCAAAGCCCGCCAAGGTGGTCGATCTCCCTGAGGCGCCGCGCCGGGTTGTGGTGCAGGAGACGCGCAAGAGCAAGTTCAACCAGATCATCACCATCGGCCCGCATCATCTGGTGGCGGACGAGCCGGTCGCGGCCGGCGGCGAGGATGCCGGCCCCGGCCCCTATGATTTCCTGCTCGCCGGCCTCGGCGCCTGCACCTCCATGACCATGCGCCTTTATGCCGACCGCAAATCGCTGCCGCTCGACCGCGTCACGGTTACGCTGAAACATTCGAAGATCTACGCCAAGGATTGTGCCGAGTGCGAGACACGCGAGGGCATGCTCGACCAGATCGAACGCGACATCGCGATGGATGGCGCGCTCGATGCCGAGCAGCGCAAGAAGCTGATGGAGATCGCCGACAAGTGCCCGGTGCACCGCACGCTGACATCGGAGATCCGCATCGTGACGAAGGCCGCGGACTAGCACGCCATCGCTACAAGCACGACGCCATCGTCCGCACGGCCGCGCTGATCTCGCTTTCGCGCCAGGCCGCGAAGCCGAGCAGCAGGCCGTGATCGCGCGGCTGACCGAGCGCCAGGCTGGACAATGCGCGCGTTTCGACGCCCGCCGCGACCAACCGCTTTACCGCCGCCCGATCAGTGCGACCGCGCTGGAGACGGGCAATGAGCTGGATGCCGCCAGGAGGCACTTCGACCGAGAGCATCCCGCCCAGCTGTCGCTCCAGTTCCTCGACAAGGTGATCGCGGCGCGCGCGATAGAGCCGGCGCATCCGGCGCAAATGCGCGAGGAAATGGCCGTCCGCGATGAATTCGGCCAGCGCCTCCTGAATGTGGCTGGACGCGATCAGCCCGATGTGCCGCTGCGCGATCTCCAGCGTGCTGACCAACGCCGGGGGCGCGACGAGATAGCCGAGCCGGATATCCGACGTCATCACCTTCGAGAAGGTGCCGACATAGAACACGCGACCGTGGGCATCGAGCCCTTGCAAGGCCGGCACCGGCCGGCTGTCATAATGGAATTCGCCGTCGTAATCGTCCTCGACAATCCAGGTCTTGCCGGGCCTGCTCAGGCCGAGAAATTCGGTACGGCGCGCCAGCGACATCAGCCGCCCGGTCGGATGCTGATGCGAGGGTGTCATGAAGATCAGCTTTGGCGCCGCACGGCCCCGCATCGGTTGCATGCCCTGCTCGTCCAGACCGATACCGGTGACGCGCGCGCCGGAGGCCCGGAAGGCGGCCGCGGCACCGGGATAACCGGGATCCTCGACCCAGACGTCGTCGCCGGGCGAAATCAGCGCTGCCGCGATCAAGGTTAGTGCGGCCTGCGCGCTCGGCAGGATCATGATCTGCTCCGCCGTGGCGCGAACGCCTCTGCTGGTGACGAGATAATGCGCCAGCGCCTCGCACAGGCGTGTTCGATTCACTGATCCGAGCCCGCGCTTGGCCGCACCTACGGCACTGCGGCGCAGACAGCGCGCCCAGACCTCGTTCGGAAACTCCCTGAAATCGGCGTGCCCCGGACGCAACGGCTTCAGCTGCGCCTGATAGGACATCGGCCAGTCGGTCTGCTTCAGCCCCGAAGCCCAGGGGGAGAGCCGCGGCCTGGCAGAACGTACGCTCGACGTAGCGGTGCCGGTCCGTTCGATATGCTCGTGGCCGTCGAACGCGACCACCGGACGGCGGCCGTGCGAGGCCTCGACATATCCTTCGGCAGCAAGCTGCTCGAACGCATAAGTGACGGTGTTCCGGGAGACGCCGAGATCGCGCGCGAGCCGACGGCTGGATGGCAGCATGCGGCCTTTACCGAGGCGGCCGCTCGCGATCAGCTCTCTAAGCTGGCTCGTCAGCTGCGCCATCAGCCCCTCGTCGTCCGACCGTTTCAAGTCGATCAGAGCCGGGATCACTTCTTCCGAAACTGGCACCTTGTTTTTCTCCCATCTGGTCCTTTTTCAAGTGCCAGATGAGATGCTATGCGCCGAGCCGGGTTGCTTCAAGGACCTCCAGATGAATTCGCTGTCGCCTCGCGCCGCCGTCGGCCTGTTCCTCATCGTCGTGCTGGCCTGGGGCGTGAACTGGTCGGTGACGAAGCAGCTCGTCCAATTCCTTCCACCCCTATGGACGTCGGCGATCCGGAGCTGGATCGCGCTGGCTGGATTGTTCGTGATCCTTGGCCTCAGCAACAATCTGGTCATCCCGGAGCGGCGCGACATTCCTGTCGTCTTGAGCGTGGCGCTGTTGCACATGACGCTGTTCTCGGTCCTGGTTGCGGCTGGTGTGCGCTTCCTGCCCGCGAGCAAGGCCATCGTGCTCGGTTACACCACGCCGCTTTGGGTCGCGATCGCCGCGCCGCTACTGGGGAAGGATACGCTGACCGCGCCAAAGCTCGCCGGCGCCCTGCTCGGGCTGATCGGCCTTGCCGTGATCCTGAACCCTACGTCCATTGACTGGGCCAATGCGAACGTCGTGCTCGGCGCCGGCATGGTCATCCTGGCCGCGATCTCGTGGGCCGCCAACATCATCTATATCCGCGCGCACCGCTGGATCGCGTCGCCGCTCCAGCTCCTGATCTGGCAGGTGCTGGTCGCGACGATCGTGCTGACAGGATCGGCGCTGGTCACGGACGGCCTGCCGCACGTGGAATGGTCGTGGAGGCTCGCCCTGCTGTTCCTGTATTCCGGCCTGATCGGGACGGCGCTGGCCTATTGGGCGATGTCAATGGTCAACAAGAGCATCTCGGCGCTGACGACGGCGCTGGGCACCACAGGAACGCCGCTGGTCGGCATCGCCAGCGCCGCGATCCTCCTGAGTGAGCCGATCGACGCGAGCCTTGCGGTCGCGGCCGGACTGATCGTCACCGGCATCGGTCTTGCGACGCTAGGCGATCGGTTGTTGCGCAGTCAGGCCACTGCGAGCGGCTGAACGCGCAAGCTTCCGCGCAGGCCCGCCGCGGTGCCGAGCAGGATGCCGGCAACCGCGACGAAGGAGCCAAGAGCGAGCGTCGAGACGCCCGTGAGCCCCTGACCGATCGAGCAGCCGAACGCCATCACGCCGCCGATCCCCATCAGCGCAGCCCCGGTGCCCGAGCGCAGCATGTGGCGTGGTGAGGAGTAGCCTTCGAGCTTGAAGCGGCCGGTAGCGAGCGCCGTCACCAGACTACCGGCGAAGACGCCGGCAACCGTCGCAACGCCAAAGTTCGGCGTCAGCCCGGTCGAGAGCATGGCGTATTGCAGGCTATCAGCGATCGGCGCGACGAAGGTGAGCGAGGTCACTGGGACCGGATTGAAGTCGTCGGCGCCGAGATAGCCGGTGACGTACCAGCCGGCGGCAACGAGCAGGCCCACAATGACACCTGCCGCGATCTGCCCCGGCGAACGGCGGAACGCCGGGTGCGCGAAGGCGAACAGGACGAGCGCGATGACGGTCGCGGCGGCGGCAAGCGCGCGCGACAGCGATTCCGTGACACCGATCATCCTCAGCAAGGACGGCAGCGAATTTGCGCTGACCGTCATTTGCGAAGCCTGGACCAGCGCGATACGCGCCGGCGCGATCAGGCCTTTGAGCGTCATCTGCGCGGCAATCGCAAGAACGATCACGACGACGAAGGAGCGGAGATTGCCGCGGCCGAGCAGCACCAGGGCCCGCGAGCCGCAGCCATTCGACAGCACCATGCCGTAGCCGAACAGCAGGCCACCAAGGAAGAGCACTGGGGCGGAAAAGGATTGCTGCAAATAGATCGACTTACCGAGATCGACCAAGCCGTTGCCGGCGAGGAACTGGCTCGCGACGATCGCGACAGCGATCGCCAGCGCGTAGGTCCGCACCAGCCGCCCGTCGCCATCCGTCAGAAAGCCGCGCATACTGCTCATCAGGCAGAAGCCGCTGAGCAGGCCGGCGACACCGTAGACGAGGCCGATGAGGAGGCCGGCGAGGATGACGAGCTGGGCAGCTTCCATCGATTGTTCTCAGATCTCTCGACGTTCTCCGTCGTTGCGAGCGCAGCGAAGCAATCCAGCCTGTCTCCGCGGGTGCATTTCTGGATTTGCTTCGGTACGCTCGCAATGACGGTGTGTTATGGCTTCAGGATCACGCGATCTCGCGACGAGCCGGCGACCGCAACATACGCTTCTTTCGCGCGCTCCAGTGGATAGACCGCATTCGTCTTGATCGGGAACGGTTTCAGATGGCCGCTCGCAAAGCCGGGCCCGAGGTCGCGCAGCACCGCGCCCGTGGCGGCGGAGGACAGGCCGAGCGTGTCGATGCCGACATAAGTGTGCTGTCCCCGGTAGAATTCGAGGATGTTGAACTGCACGATGCGGTCGATCGCGGCGATCAGGATCTGGCGGCCGCGCAAGGCGAGTGACTTGTGCGCCGCTTGGAAATAGGGATCGCCGACCGTATTGAAGACGATGTCGGCGCCCTTGCCGCCGGTCGATTCGCGCACGCGCGCGGCGACGTCGGAGGCGGAGGCGTCAATCACCTCGATGGGCGCACGGGCGTGACCTTCATAGGGTTCCGCCTTGCGCACCACTCCGATGACGCGCGCGCCCTGCCAGGTCGCGATCTGCACCGCGGCCTGGCCGACCTTGCCGTTGACGCCGAACACCAGCACGGTCTCGCCGCTCTTCGGCACACCTGCGCGGCGAAAACCTTCCATCGCGGTGACGAAGGGCACGCCGACGCCGGCGGCCTCTTCCCACGACACCGCCCTGGGTTTCTCCACGACCGCATCGGCCTCGACCACGAGATGGCTGGCGTGGGTGCCGTCGCGGCGGATGCCGAGATCGCCGGAAGAGCCGAACACCTCGCGGCCGATCGTCCCGGCGGGCCCGTCGATCACCACGCCGGCATAGTCACGGCCGGGGGTCCGGGGGAACACGGCATAGGGCATCAGCCCGGTCGCAGCCTTGACGTCGGACGGATTGACCGCAGCGGCCTTCACCTCGACCAGAAGATCGTTCGGCCCGCGCGCAAGCGTCTGACGCTCGACCACAGGGGCAAGCACAGCGGCGCTTTCAGCTTTGGCGTTGAGGCGCACGCAGCGCGCTTCGACCGTCCTGGCATCGGCTGGTGACATGAAAAGACCCGCGATTTCTCGCGGGCCTTGTCGCCTCTGGCGCCGGTCAAGTCAATCCGTCAGTCCTTGGGCCGCTTGTCGTAGAGCCGTTTGGCCTTGCCCAGCGAGCGCTCCAGCGTGGCCGGCGCGACCACCTGAACCCTCGAACTGATGCCGATGGTGTTCTTGATATGGGTCGAGATCCGATCCGCTTGATCGACGAGACCCCTTCCGTCCCAGCTTTCGGGCCGCGCCTCGGCGATGATGGTGAGCTCGTCCATGCGGCCTTCTCGGGTGAGCTCGAGGATGAAGTGGCCGCAGCACCAGTCGGTCGCGAGCAGCACTTCCTCGATCTGGGTCGGGAACAGGTTGACGCCGCGCAGGATGATCATGTCGTCCGAGCGGCCCGTCACCTTCTCCATCCGCCGCATGCCCGGCCGCGCTGTCCCCGGTAGCAGCCGCGTCAGATCGCGCGTGCGATAGCGGATCACAGGAAAGGCTTCCTTGGTGAGCGAGGTGAACACGAGCTCGCCCTTCTCGCCGTCCGGCAGCACCGCACCGGTCTGGGGATCGATCACTTCGGGATAGAAATGATCCTCCCAGATGTGCAGGCCGTCCTTGGTCTCGATGCACTCCTGTGCGACGCCGGGGCCGATCACCTCTGAGAGGCCGTAGATGTCGGTCGCATCCATGTCGAAGGCATCCTCGATCTCGGCGCGCATCGCGTTGGTCCAGGGCTCGGCGCCAAAGATGCCGATCTTGAGCGAGCACTGGCGGGGATCGAGCTTCTGGCGTTTGAACTCGTCGAGAATCGCCAGCATGTAGCTCGGCGTCACCGTGATGATATCGGGCCTGAAATCGTTGATGAGCTGCACCTGCCGCTCGGTCATGCCGCCGGAGATCGGCACCACCGTGCAGCCGAGCCTTTCCGCGCCGTAGTGCACCCCTAACCCGCCGGTGAAGAGGCCGTAGCCATAGGCGTTGTGGATGACCATGCCGGTGCGGCCGCCCGCCGCACGGATCGAGCGCGCCATCACCTCGGACCAGGTGTCGATGTCGCGTTGGGTATAGCCGACCACGATCGGCTTGCCCGTGGTGCCGGAGGAGGCATGCACACGCACCAGCTTTTCGCGCGGTACGGCGAACATGTTGAAGGGATAGTTGTCGCGCAGGTCCGTCTTCACCGTGAACGGAAATTTTGCGAGATCGGACAGCTCGTGAAAATCGGACGGATGCACGCCGGCCTTGTCGAAGGCTTTGCGATAATGCGCGACATTGTCGTAGGCATGCTTCAGCGACCAGGCCAGTCGCTGCGTCTGCAACGCCATGATCTCGTCGCGCGAGGCACGCTCCTGCGCGTCCATCTCGGCACTATAAGTGCTGGCACCTTCCTTGAGTTTCGTCAGAGCCATCCTCGTTTCCCCACATTGGTTTGTTCATTTTATTTGTCTTGCTGCGGCAGCCACGTGCCGGGAATGACACGCGAATGCCCGCGGAATTCCGCGATAACGGTGTCGCCCACGGTGACACGCACGTCGTAGATGCCGGAGCGGCCGCCGCGGGTGATCTCCCGCGCCTTAGCGACGAGTCGGTCGCCAAGCCTGCCGGGCTTGATGAAGGTGATCTGGCCTTGCGCGGCCACCACGCGCTCATTGTGCGAGTTGCAGGCAAACGCAAAGGCGGAATCGGCCAGCGTGAAGATGAAGCCGCCATGGGCGATGCGCTGGCCATTGACCATGTCCGGCCGTACCGTCATGGCGAGCGTCGCAAAGCCCGGGCCGATTTCGACGATCTCCATGCCGAGGCCCTTGGAGGCATCGTCCTCGGCCCACATCGCCTCGGCACAGGCGCGGGCAATATCCTCAGGCGACAGGGCGGCTTTGACGTTCACGCGCTTCTCCCGGGGCCAGACGTTTGCTCATGATGTTCTGCTGGTTGCCGCCAGCTGTCAAATAATGCGACGCATTTGCATTCATCGGGTCTGATCTGCCGATCAGACATGATCATAATCGACCACGACCCGCTCCGACGATGGCTTGGCTTGGCAAGTCAGGACGAAGCCGGCCTTGAGCTCCCACGGTTCCAGCGAATAGTTGATGTCCATCGGCGCCTCGCCCTCGACCAGCTTGGCGCGGCAGGTCGAGCACATGCCGCCCTTGCAGGCGAAGGGCAGATCGACACCGGCGCGCAGCGCGGCATCGAGGATCGCCTCATCCTCGGCGACCGGCACGTCGCGACGCTTGCCGTCGATGATCAGCGAGGCGATCGCCTTCGGCGGCGCGTCTGGCGCAAGCACCTTCTTCGGCCGCGGCTTGCCGCCGAATTCGGAGACGAAGCGCTCGACGTGGATGCGCTCATCCGCGACGCCGAGATCGCGGCAGGTCGCCTCGATCTCCTCGCTCATACCAAGGGGACCGCAGATGAAGACATGATCGACGCTTTCCGCCGACACCAGCGAGCGGAGCAGCACCCTCACCTTGTCGCCATCGAGCCGGCCATGCAGGATCGGAATGTCCTGCTCCTCGCCGGAGATGACGTGGAAGATCGAGAGACGATCGATGAACCGATCCTTCAGCTCCTCGAGCGCCTCGAGAAACATGATGTTGTCGGTGGTGCGGTTGCCGTAGAACAGGAAAAAGCGGCTGTCGGGCTCGCGTGCGAGCACGCCCTTCACGATCGACAGGATCGGCGTGATGCCGGAGCCGGCGGCGAAGCCGACATGGATGCGCGCGCGATCTGCAGGCGGGACCACACCAAAACGCCCGGTCGGCGTCATCACGTCGAGCTCATCGCCGCACTTCAATTCGTCCGCCGCCCAGCTCGAAAACGCGCCGCCATCGATCTTCTTCACGGCGATGCGGATCTCGCCGTCGTCAGGGCCGGAGCAGATGGAATAGGAGCGGCGCACTTCTTCGCCGTCGAGCGTGGTGCGAAGCGTGAGGTACTGGCCGGGCGTGAACGCGTAGTCGCCGGCGAGCTCGCCGGGAATGGCAAACGTCATCGAGATGGCGTCGGACGCCTCGCGGCGGAGATCGTTGACGGTCAGGCGGTGGAAGCGCGGTGCGGCTGATGGCATCAGAAATACCCTGGCTTGGTGTCACCGCCGCCATTGCGAGGAGCCCTTGCGACGAAGCAAATCCAGACTGCTTCCGCAGGGGTAGTCTGGATTGCTTCGCTGCGCTCGCAATGACGATGGGACTGGCATCGTGCGCCTCAATGACACTTGAAGTAATCGAACGGTTCGCGGCAGGACATGCAGCGCCACAGCGCCTTGCAGGAGGTCGAGCCGAACTCGGACAGCAGCTCGGTTTTATCGGAGCCGCATTGCGGACACGCGACCGCCTGCTCGCCGAATAGCGCACGGCGTGAGCTCGAGGCTTGTGGCGGCGCGATGCCATAGGCGCGCAGCTTGCGGCGGCCTTCCTCGCTCATCCAGTCCGTGGTCCAGGCCGGGGACAACACGGTGCGCACCTTGGGCTGATGGAAGCCGGCGCGCTCCAGCGCAAGCTCGATTTCGAGCGCGACCATGTTCATCGCCGGGCAACCCGAATAGGTCGGCGTGATCGCGACCTCCACTTGGTCACCGTCGAGAACGACATCACGCAGCACGCCGAGATCGGCGATGGTCAACACCGGGATTTCGGGATCGACCACGCTCGCGACGGCGTCCCAGGCGCGCTGGCGCAGCTCGCTGTCGAGCACCGTCACCATGTCAGCCCCGGGAAGGTGCGCTGCATTGATTGCAGCTCGGACAAGAGATGGCCCAGATGCTCACTGTGGCGGCCGGAGCGGCCACCTTGCTGCATCCAGTCGTTCTGCGGCAGTGCAAGCGTGGCCTCATTGGCGACATCCGACAGCGTCTTCAACCAGCGACCGCGCAAGGTCGCGGGATCGACGGCGATGCCGGCGTCAATCAGGCTGCGCTCGCCGTCGTCAACGGCGAACATCTCGCCGGTGAAGGCCCAGAGGTGTTCGATTGCTCCTTGCGCGCGGGCGTGGCTCTCGGCCGTGCCGTCGCCGAGCCGGATGATCCATTCCGAGGCATGGCGCAAATGATAGGCGCTCTCCTTTTCCGATTTGGCGGCAATCGCCGCCAGCGTTGCATCGCGCGAATTCATCATCGCGCGCCAGTAGGGATCGGCGAAGGCGGAATAGAAGAATTGGCGCACAAGGGTTTGGGCAAAGTCTCCATTGGGCTGCTCGACCAGCAGCAGGTTCCGATACTGCCGTACGTCGCGCAAATAGGCGAGCTTGTCCTCGTCGTTGTCCTTGCCCTCGACCTTCGCGGCATAGCCGTAGAGCTCCCGCGCCTGGCCGATGAGGTCGAGCGCAATGTTGGACAGCGCCATGTCCTCTTCCAGCATCGGCGCGTGTCCGCACCATTCCGACAGCCTGTGGCCGAGGATCAGCGCATCGTCGGCGCGGCGCAGTGCGTAGAGCACCAGTGGCGTTTCGGAGACCTGGATGTTGGCGACTGCCATCACATGTGCCCCACTTCTTCCGGCACCTCATAGAACGTCGGATGCCGGTAGATCTTGGACTCCGCCGGCTCAAACATCATGCCCTTCTCGGCCGGATCGCTCGCGGTGATCGCGGTCGAGGGCACGACCCAGATCGACAGGCCCTCGCCGCGCCGGGTGTAGATGTCGCGAGCGGCTTGCAGCGCCATGGTGGCATCGCTCGCATGGAGCGAGCCGACATGCTTGTGCGCGAGCCCGTTGCGGCTGCGAATGAAGACTTCCCACAGCGGCGTGTTCGGCGTGGCCATATTGATCTCCCTACTCCGCGGCTTGCGCGGTCTGACGCTGCGCGCGCTTGGCGGCATAGCTGGCTGCCGCCTCGCGCACCCAGGCACCCTCCTCATGCGCCTTGCGGCGTGCGGCCATGCGGTCGCGGTTGCAAGGGCCGTTGCCCGCAAGCACCTGCTTGAATTCGGTCCAGTCGATCTCGCTGTAGCGCCAGTGCCCGTCGGCATCCTGCGTCATGCCGGCGTCGGGAATGGTGAGGCCGAGATACTGCGCCTGCGGCACGGTCGCATCGACGAATTTCTGGCGCAGCTCGTCGTTGGAGAAGCGTTTGATCTTCCATTTCGTCGAGGCGTCGCTGTGCTGGCTCGTGGCATCGGGCGGACCGAACATCATCAGCACCGGCCACCACCAGCGATTCAGCGCATCCTGCGCCATCGCCCTCTGCTCGTCGGAGCCGCGGCAGAGCGTCAGCATGATCTCGTAGCCCTGGCGCTGGTGGAACGACTCCTCCTTGCAGACGCGTATCATCGCGCGCGCATAGGGGCCGTAGGAACAGCGGCACAGCGGAATCTGGTTCATGATCGCGGCGCCGTCGACCAGCCAGCCGATCGTGCCGATGTCCGCCCAGGTCAGCGTCGGATAGTTGAAGATCGAGGAATATTTGGCTTTTCCCGCGAGCATCGCGTCGACCAGCTCTTCACGCGAGGAGCCGAGCGTTTCGGCGGCGGCGTAAAGATAGAGCCCGTGCCCACACTCGTCCTGCACCTTGGCGAGCAGCGCGGCCTTGCGGCGCAGCGTCGGCGCGCGGGTGATCCAGTTGCCCTCGGGCAGCATACCCACGATTTCCGAGTGCGCGTGCTGAGAAATCTGGCGCGTCAGCGTCTTGCGATAGGCCGCCGGCATCCAGTCGTTCGGCTCGATGCGCTCCTCGGCATCGATGCGTGCCTGGAACTGCGCAGCCCTGGCGGCGTCCTCAAGACCGCGATCGTCGGTCTCGGCCGTGTTCAGCGCCTGAGTATACATGCGCATCCTCCCGTTTGTTGGGGAACAATATATAACAGAAGTTAGTTCATGCAAGATATTTTTGTAACATAAAGATCAGGTGCCGAACCTCCGTTCCAGCGCCTTTCTCGCGGGTGGTAATGCCCCCCTCTCGTTGGTTCCATGGCCGTCGAGCCATTGTTCCGACGGAACGAGGAGCGCACGATAAATCTCGCCGCAGAGTTTGCGAGCCGCCCGGCCGGGCCAATCCGGCGGTAGCAGGCTTTCGGGCAACAGCGGGTCGCGCAGCACGACGCGGCGGTAGTAGTGGATCAGCAGGATCCGTGCGGTGAAAGCGTCGGCCTCGGAAAGAACCGTACCGCGCGCGATCTGGGCGCGCAGCGGCTCGAACGTCTTCATGAATTTCAGGTAGGCATCCGCGGTACGATCGAGCGGCCAGCTCGCGCTCAGCAGGCGACGTCCGCTGTCGTCCTCCGCCGAGACTTCGAGACGGATGGCACCCCCAGCCTCATCCGGCACCGGCACGCCCGACGGTGCGACCCATACACCCGGCAGCGGACTGCCGAAGCCGGCATTGCGTAGTGCCTCGCGCGAGGCGTCGCGGTCCTCGCCATTGCCGATCAGCAGCAGCTCGAAGCGCCCGGTCCAGTCGGACGGCGGCGGATCGTAGATGTGGCGCGTGGCCGCTTCAAACGTCTGCCGGCCCTTGTCGGCCAAGCGATAAAAACTGTTGCGGCCGACCTTCTCGCGCGTCAGCCAGCCGTCGGCCGCGAGGCGCGACACCGCCGTGCGGACGACGCCGCTATCGATGTCCAGGCCTTCGAAGAATTCGAGCAGCGTACCGAGCCATACGGAGCCGCCGCGTGGCACGATGGCATCGCCGAACACGGTGATGACGATGGAGCCGGTGCGCGACGGCTCGCGCTTGAGCTGGTCGATGATGCGGGAGAGCGGATGCGCCATGCGCGAGGCATAGCGCGTTTGGTGCGGGTGCGACAATGCCGCGCGAGGCGCGCCGGTTCTCCGTCTCCCCGTGCGCCGGCCGTGCGCGGGGAGAGGCGAAGAAGCTATCTGTGCGGATCGGGATAGGCGAGGCTGCGCCAGCCGCTGCGGTCGAAGGGGCGCCACTGGCCTTCCTTCTGTGCGAGGCGATCGGCGACCGCATAAACCACGGCCGGATGATGGCCCATGCCGCAATGGCTGCTCTCGACCTCGATGCTCTCTGTCTGCGCGCCAGTCTTTTCCATGCAGCCCTGCCAGGCGCAGACGCCATCGGTGCGGCTGAAGATGGCGGTGGTCGGCACCGGCGGCGAAACGGCGAGCTCGCCTCCGAACTGCGGATCGACCTCGTCGGCCTTGCGGCCGCTCGCCCATTCATAGACGCGCCAAGCGTTGGTCGAGCGCGGATCGCCCGCGAAGGGGCTGCCGAGCGTGATCACCTGGCGCACGCGCTCCGGCATCATCTTGGCGAGCTGGCGCGCATAGAGGCCGCCGAGGCTCCAGCCCACCAGGCTGATCTTGCGGCCGTGCTGGTCGCTGAGCTCCTGGACCAGATCCACCATCGCGTGCTGAACGCCCGGACGCAGGCCGTAATTGCGGCCCTGACGCCAGCCGCTCACCGCATAGCCCTTGCTCGCCAGAAACGCGCGCAGCGCGCGCGTCGACGCATCGGAAGCCACGAGGCCAGGCAGCACCAGCACCGGATGTCCGTCGCCGCGCGGCGCGAGGCTCAGGAGCGGCAACGCGCCGAGGAATGCGCCGAACTCGTGGATCGCCCGCCCCTCCAGAAACATCAGGGTGCGGGATGGCGGGCGCAGCGTCTGGGCAGTTGCGGTCATCAATGTTTCCCCTGGGAGACTCGAGAGCCGCCGGCCGCGATGCCGGCAAATGGGCACGAATTCCAATACGCCGGCTTCTTGAACGTTCCGCAGCGCAACATGAATCAGCTAGGCGGCCGGTTCCCGACATTCAAGCGGGAGAGATGCGAGGCGACAATAGGCCCGCACGTTAATGCTAACGGCCGTGACGCAAAAGTCACAACAATCGAAGCAGAAATTCCAGGGAGTAAAGCGCAAGCCCGGCGAGCCCACCGATCAGCGAACCATTGAACCGGATGTATTGCAGGTCGCGGCCGATGTTGATTTCGATCAGCGAAATCAGCTGCGACATGTTCCACGCCTTGACCTGGTCGGAGATGAAGGTGGACACGCCGCTCTTCTGGTCGGCGACGAAGCTGCGCAGCACCGTCACCAGGCCCTGGTTGATCTCGCCGCGCAGCTCGGCATCGCCGGCGAGCGCCTCGCCCGCGGCGACGAACATGCCGGCGAGATGATGCTGCAACACCTGCGTCTCACCGCTCGCACTGCGCTCGATGAAGGCGCGCGTGTTGGCCCAGACGGTGCGGGCGAGATCGGCAAGCTCGGGACGCGCGAGCAGATCGCGCTTCAGCCCGGCGATACGGTCGATATAGGCCTGGTCGGTGCCGAGGCGGTCGACGAAGCTCAGCACCATGCGGTCGAACTCGCCGCGGAACGGATGCTTGGGATCGCTGCGCACCTCATTGAAGAAGGCGGTGGCGGAAGCCACGATCTTGTTCACCAGAAACTTGTCGGCGCGATAGAGCCGCAGCAGCGTCGGCAGCTCCGCCCGGACCTTCTCGCGGATCATCGCCATCATCTCTTTCTGATTCAGCGTCTCGTGCATCACGCGCAAGAGATCGTCGAACAGGATCTGGTGCCGGCCCTCCGCGACGAAGCCGCGCAAAGTGCCGGCCGCAAGTGGCGCAAGGTCGATCGCCTGGAGCTGCGAGGACAGGCGGCGGATGATGAACGTCATCAGCCCCGAGGTCTCGGTCGCGGAGACGGCCTCAGGCAGGAGGCGCAGCGCGAAGCGCGCGAGGTCGTCACTGCGCTTGCGGTCACGCAGCCAGTCGGCAACGAAGGAGCCGAAATCGATCTCCCTCAGCTTGGCCTCGACGGGACCGGCCTCCAGGAAATGCACCTGGATGAATTCGCCGAGCTTGTCGGCAATGCGGGCCTGATTGCTCTGAATGATGGCGGTGTGCGGGATCGGCAGGCCGAGCGGCCGCTTGAACAGGGCGACCACGGCGTACCAGTCTGCGAGTCCGCCGATGGTGGCGGCCTCCGCGAAGGCCGCGATGAACCCGAACACGGGATGCACCGGCAGCAGCCATTTCGCGACGATGAAGAGCAGAAGCGTCGAGGCGAGCACCAGCGTCGCCAGCGCTTTCACGCGGCGCAGCTCGGCCGCGCGTTCGGCATCGCCGGGGGTGTCGAAGGAGAAGGCGGATTGAATCTTCATGACGCAAACTTAGCGTCCCGATCTCCGCGTGTCCCGGACGAGGTGCAGCGCGAAGCGATGCGCCGCAAGCCGGGACCCAGCAAGACGATGGACCCCGATCAGCAGTGCACCACGCCGGTCTGGACGATGCTTCGCATCGCCAGGGCGCGCTGCACAGCGTCCGGGAAACGCAAACCAAAACAAAAACAAAGGCCCGCCGAAGCGGGCCTCAAATTTCAGTTTGTACTCACAGTGCCAGATCAGGCGGTCTTGCTGTAGACCTTGGCAAAGTTGTCCTGAGCGGACTTCGCACCGTTGGCGGCGAGCTTGCCGAGATAGTCGGCGGTCGCCTTGGCGCGCGAGACGAACACTTCACCGCGGGCGCGGAGCAGGCTCGACTGGATCTCGACGGCCTCGCTGATCGACTTGGCGGACGCGAGCTTGTCGATGCCCGAGAAGAACGCCTCGGCATCCTCATAGATCGCCTGCTGGATGTTGCGGCTGATCTTGCCGGCTTCAGTGAC
Source organism: Bradyrhizobium sp. STM 3561 (assembly GCF_045571455.1). Lineage (NCBI taxonomy): Bacteria > Pseudomonadati > Pseudomonadota > Alphaproteobacteria > Hyphomicrobiales > Nitrobacteraceae > Bradyrhizobium > Bradyrhizobium sp. STM 3561. Next base: position 1,520,057 of record NZ_CP120695.1, on the reverse strand, counting down.
GGTCTCGGTCACGGCATTCTCGACGGCGGCGGTCACGCGCTCGGAGCCAGCGAACACTTCGGCGGCACGGTCCTTGGCGGTGTTGGCAGTCTTCTTGACGAATTCGCGGGCGGCCTCGGGAACTTCCAGGTTCTGGATGTTCTTGAAAGCGTCCTTGAAGCCCTCGAAAGCGGTATTGGTTTCAGTGGTCATGGGGTTCTCTCCATCCTCATTGGTCTGAGCTATGGGCTCACCCCGTCCGCATTGGCCCGGGGCACGGCTTATATGGCAGAGTTAATTGTGCGATGCAATATTCATGTTGCAGCGCGATATCACGAAATCGTGAACAGCCTTAACTTGAGGCATCATGATGCCTCCCTCACCAGCTGGGTTCCCAAGGATTTCCCCGAGGCCTCGTGCTGGACGGCCCTCTCAGTGCTGGACAGCGCCTGGCAGCCCGTAGGCCTCCATCTGGGCCTGGACCTGCGCGACGTTGTGGCCGAGCACGACGATGTCGTGGGTCTTGCCGTCGACATCCCGGACATGATCCCGCAGCAGTGCCTCCGCCTTGAACCCGAGGCTCTCGAACAGGGCAATCGCCGCCTGCTGGTCGACCGTCATCTGAACCGAGAGCTTTTCCAGGCCCGCCCCGAGCGCGAGGGCAAAGGTCTCCTGCGACAGCGCCTTGCCAACACCCTTGCCGCGGACCTCGGGCGAAATCACCATGCGGATCTCACCGACATGGGGTGACCAAGAGTGCGGGTCGCGCACCAGCGTGCCGCAGCCGACAACCCTGCCCTCTCTCACCGCGAGCAGGCTCTGGATCGCACCGCGCTCGATCTCCTTGACCCAAGCGGCCAACACCTTGGGCTCGCTGATGTTGCGCGGCAGGAACAGCAGGTCGTGGGTGGGCAGGCCCCTGCCGAAGGCCAGTACCGCGGCTTCGTCCGCGGGCGACATCAGACGGATCTCGATATCGCCGGCGTCGGTCTTGACGTGACGCGGATAGGAACGCTGCTCACTCATGTCGATCTCTTCCCAAGCCAGGAATCCAATTTCGGCCACAGCCGCTTCACCGCGTTGGCGCCGGCGACGAGCGAGACGTGACCGCCCTTCAGGATCACCTCTTCCTTGTCCGCCGAGCCGACCTTGGCGATCAGATGCTTGGCGGCGTCATAGGGCACGATGTGATCGTGCTCGGCGACCGCATGCAGGATCGGCACCGTGATATTGTCGAGCTTCGCGGCACGACCGCCCACCGACATGGTGTCGTTGAACAGCTTGTTGTCCCACATCAAGTCCTTGGTGATGGCGCGGAAGTACTCGCCGGCGAGCGGCAGCGTATCGGTCGCCCAGCGGTCGAACATGCGGTAAGACTTCACGAACTCGTCGTCCCAGATGTTCTCCCAGAGCTGGATCTGGCTCACCGTGCGCGAGGCCGGCCGCAGCATCTCGAACGAGGACAGGATCATCTCCGGCGGCACGTTGCCGACGCTGTCGACGAGATGGTCGACGTCGAAATAGCGGCGGTCGGAGAAATTCGAGAACAGCTTCATCTCGCGGAAGTCGATCGGCGTGGTGAAGCAGATCAGATTCTTCATCGGCCCGTCCTGATGGATCGAGCCGTAGAGCAAGGACAGCACACCGCCGAAGCAATAGCCGATGACGGAAACGTCCTGCTCGCCGGAATCGGCTTGCACGCGGCGGATGCAGTCCGGGATGAAATCGAGGACATAGTCCTCCATGCGCAGGCTCTTCTCCTCCGGCCGCGGCGCGCTCCAGTCCAGCATGTAGACGTCGTAGCCACGCCTGAGCAGGAACTCGATGAAGCTCTGACCGGGCACGAGATCGAGGATGTAGCCGCGGTTGGTCGTCGCCATCACGATCAGCACCGGCACGCGGTAGATCTCGTCCGACATCGGACGGTAGTGATAAAGGCTCATCGTGCCGCGCGAATGCAGCACGTCCTTGGGCGTCGAGCCGAGCGACGGGCCCGAGGTCGAGAAATATTCGACGCCCTTGATGCTCCGCATGATAGCGCGCTGCACTTCGGATTGGATCCGCTCCGGTATCGCAGCGAAATCAAGTCCCGCCGGCGCGTTCATTTTTGGTCTCCGCCTTCGGGCGGCGGACGTTTCGTACGCGGCGGTCGCGGAGCGGCGCCGACCTGCTGCGCACCCGAGTTGGCCGACATCTGGCTCAACATCGACTTGATCTCGCCGAGTTGGCCTTCGATCGACTGGAGCCGCTCCGCGATACCGGTCATCTGCTCGCGGCTCGGCAGGTTCATGGAGAGCAGGTATTTCTCCATGAGATCGCCGAATTGCTTCTGAGCACCTGCAGCAACTCCGCCGGCGCGGTTCATGGCTTGCGAGAATTCGGGCGTCTCCATCGCCTTGGTCGCGAAGGAGTTGAAACCCTTCTCCATCTCGCCAACCATCTTCTGCCACAAGGCGACCGGATCGGTGATCTTGTCGGTCATCAGCGTCCTCCCAATGTGGAGGGCTTTGCGCCCCTCTTTTCCCGCCATACCACACCGTTGCGAGGTGCCGGTCAACCGGCAAGCAGTGGGCGCAGCGTCGCGCACGCGGCTTCTTCGCGGAACGAAACCGTGCGATACAGCATCGATCAGCAGGAGGGATCCGTGACCGCCCATCATCCGCCCCAGACCGTCCGCGCCAACGGCATCGACATCTGCTATGAGATCTTCGGCCAGGACAATGCCGAGCCGCTGCTGCTGATCATGGGCCTTGGGGCGCAGATGATCCATTGGGACGATGCGTTCTGCGAGCAGCTCGCCGCGCGCGGCTTCCGCGTGATCCGCTTCGACAATCGCGACATCGGCAAGTCGAGCCATCTCACCGGCGGCAAGCGCCTGACGCCGTTCGAGCTGCTGAAGTTGCGCTTCTTGCGGATTCCCGTGGCCGCCACCTACAAGCTGATCGATATGGCCAAGGACACGGTCGGCCTGATGGATGCGCTCGGCATCAAGTCGGCGCATCTGGTCGGGGCATCCATGGGCGGCATGATCGCGCAAGAGGTGGCGCTGTCGTTTCCGCACCGCGTGCGCTCACTGACCTCGATCATGTCGACCACGGGCAATCCGCGCATACCGCCGCCGACGCGCGAGGCCGCGGCCATGCTGATGGCGCCGCCGCCGCGCAGCAAGGAAGAGTTCATCGTCCGCTTCGGTCAGACCTGGAAGCTGCTGCGCGCCGGGTCTTTCCCGGAAGAGGAAGCGCTCGATCCTGGCCGCGCCGAGCGCGTGTTCGCGCGCGGGCTCAATCCGGCCGGCGTCGGCCGCCAGCTTCGCGCCGTGCTTGCCTCCGGCAGCCGCAAGGAGCGGCTGCACGCCGTGAAGACCCCGACGCTCGTCATTCACGGCACCGTCGATCCGCTGGTCCATCCCGAAGGCGGCAAGGACACGGCGGCTTCAATCCCGAACGCGAAGCTGTTGATGATCGAGGGTATGGGCCATGCTTTGCCGATGCGCTTCTGGCCGGAGATCATCGACGCCATCGACAAGCACGCGCATGGCGCAGCGGCGCAGGCGGCTTAGATCTTCCGTGCGATCCAGATCACATGGCGTGCGCCACCGCCCCTGCCGGTGGCGCGGACATTGACCTCGCTGACGTCGAAATCGGCGCTGCGAAGGCGCTTGGTGAACGCCGGATTGGGTCCCGACGACCAGACGGCGAGCACACCGCCTCGCCGCAGCGCTGCCCTGGCCGCCACCAATCCGCTCACATCATAGAGCGCGTCATTGCCCTTCCGGGTCAGCCCCTCGGGTCCGTTGTCGACGTCGAGGAGAATGGCGTCGAAGGCCGACCGCTGCGCCCGAATGATCTCGCCCACGTCGATTTCCCGGACAGTCACCCGGACGTCATCGAGGCTGTCGCCGAAGACCTCCGCCATCGGACCTCGCGCCCAGGCGACCACCGCCGGCACGAGTTCGGAGACGATGATCGTCGCCTTGGGTCCGAGCACGGAGAGCGCCGCGCGCAGCGTAAAGCCCATGCCGAGGCCGCCGATCAGGATGACGGGCTTTGCGACCTTCTCGATCTGCTTCGCCGCGAGCGTTGCCAGCGCCGCTTCCGAGCCCGAAAGACGGCTGTTCATCAGCTCGTTGCTGCCGAGCTTGATGGAGAACTCTTTGCCCCGCCGCATCAGGCGGAGCTCCTCGTCGGAGCCGGGGATTTTGGCGGTGTCGAGTTTTTCCCAGGGAATCATGCGCGAGCTTTAGCACGATTTGCGCCCCGGATTTCGCTGCGCTCCGTCCGGACTACAAGAACGCGCCTCGGGCTACCCGCCCGCCCACACGTCGAGCACATAGCGGTCCTTCGTGCCCATCTCCTCGATCCACCGGGCACCGGCGGCGGCATCGCTGCCGCTCTTCTCGCGGTGGATCGCGACCAGCGCCGCCTTCACGTCGGGCTCCATCTTGCCGCCATCGCCGCAGACATAGATGATCGCGCCCTGCTCGATCAGCGGCCAGACCTTGTCCTTCTGCGCGGCGAGCATGTGTTGCACATAAGTCTTCGGTCCGTCCGCGCGCGAGAACGCCGTGAACAGCTCGGTGATACCGCTCGCCGCCAATGCCTTCAGCTCCTCGGCGTAGAGAAAATCCTGGTCGGGGTGGCGGCAGCCGAAGAACAGCATGGCCGGGCCGAGCGTGGCGCCCCTGGCCTTGCGCGCCGCGCGCTCCTGCAGGAAGCCACGGAACGGTGCGAGTCCGGTGCCGGGGCCGATCATGATGATCGGCACGGATGGATCATCGGGCAGCCGGAAGCCTGCCTTGGTCTCGCGCACGGTGGCGTAGATCGTATCGCCGGCGCGGCGGTTGGCCAGATAGTTCGAGCAGATGCCCTTGTAGACACCGCGCCCGGAGGCGGCCGGTCCCTCGACCACGCCGACCGTGATGCTGCATCGCGCCGGGTCGACCGAGGGGGACGACGAGATCGAGTAATAGCGCGGCGCCAGCAGCGAGAGCATTTCCAGATAGGCGTGAAACGGCAATTCGCAGGCGGGATATTCGAGGAGCAGGTCGAATACCGATTTTCGCCTGGACAGGATCTCGGTGCGATAGCGCTCGAGCGGCTCGGATTCCTCGCCGACGAAGCCCAGCAGCTTCGGCTTGGTGACCGGGCAGCGGGTGTGCTCGGCCATGATCTGGATCTGCTTGCGGGTCGCCACCTGCTGAAGCTCCACGAATTCGCTGAGCAGGCGGCCGACCGACACGGCCTCGCCGACCGGCAACTGCGCGCGCCGGCCTTCGGCGACCCGAAGCCTGATCTGGTCGGCCGGCAGGAAGCCGAAGCGGCGGGCAACGGAATCCACCAGCGTCGGATCGTTGCGCGGGACCACGCTCAAATGATCTCCGACGCGATAGCTCATGTTGGACGGCAGCTGCACCTCGATGTGGCGCGTCGAGCGCTCCGACGGATTGGGCCCGCTCTTGTTCTGCAGCTCGTCATTGGCCAGCACCTTCATCGCCACCGCGCCGCCCTGGGCGACGATGGTGTTGACGGCGGTCACCGCCACGGGCTCGATCGCGTAAAGCGGATCGTCCTCCGCCGTGCGGGTGAAATTCCAGTCGATGCCGAATTCCTTGGTCGCGACTTGCGCGGCCGCGGGGAACCATTTCTGGAACTGGCCGTCGAGATCGCTGCGCGCATCGCCTTCGCCGCGCGGATAGACCGCGCGTGCACCATGCGCCGACAATTGCTCGTCGATATAGCGCGGCACCGACTGATAGGTCGCCGCCCAGTCGCTGTTACCGCAACCGAACACGGCGTAGCGCACGCCGGCGAACGCATCCTTCGGCAGGTCGTCACCGAGCCATTTGACGAACTGCGTCGCATTGTCGGGCGGCGCGCCATTATAGGAGGCGCAAATGATGAGCACACCGCCCTCCTGCGGCAACTTACCGACGTAATCGTCGAGCGCGCCGAGATGCACGGCAAAACCGTTGATCTCGGCAAGATCGGCCATGCGCGTCGCAAGCTCCTCGGCGGTACCGAGATTGGAGCCGTAGAGCACCAGCATCGGCGTGTTGTGGCCGGGCCGCGTGGTGGGCTTGCGCTGCGTCTTGGGCGCTGAGGATGAAGCCGCAATGGGCCCGCCAAAGGCGCCGCGCTCGCGATCCGCGCGCGGACGCACCTTGATCTTGAAGCCCTCCGGCTTCATGGTCAGGGTTTCCTTCAGATGCATCTGGTAGCGCTGGTGGTCGATGAGCTTGAAGCGCTGCAGGATCATGCCGAGCGCCAGCGCCGCCTCGTGCATGGCGAACCCACGGCCAATGCAGGCGCGCTGCCCGTTGCCGAACGGCTTCCAGGCATTGATCGGCCGCTTCGCTTCGGCCTCGCGGCTGAAGTTCTCGGGATCGAAGGCATCCGGGGTCGGCCCCCAAACCGAGGGATCACGGTGCAGCGCCGTCACTAGGATGGTGACGAACGTGCCCTTCCGGAGCTTGTACTTGCCGCCGCCAATGGTCTCGTCCGCAAGCGGCGAGATGCCATAGGCAGGCGCCGGCGGCCACAGCCGCAACGCCTCCTTGAGGATCTGGGTGATGTAGGTGAGCTGCGTCACCTGCTGGTAGGTGGGCTTCGCGTTGACATCGGGGCCGAAGACACGGTCGACTTCGTCATAGGCCTTCTTGAGAATGTCCGGATGCTTGAGCAGTGCATAGAGCGTGTAGGACAACAGGCCGCTGGTCGTCTCGTGACCCGCGATCAAAAACGTGTTGATCTGGTAGCGAATGTTGACGTCGTCGAGCTGTTCGCCGGTGGAGCGGTCGACGCCGGTCATCATTGCGGCGAGCATGTCCTTCTTGTCGTCGGCGCCTTCCGCGTTCTTGCGGCGCTCGGCGATGATCTCGTCGACCATCTTGTTCATGAAGGCGACGTCCTCGGCCAGCGTCTTGCGCCGCTTCTGCATCCAGAACTGCTCGAACGGCAGGCCGCGCGTCATCATGATGGTTTCGAGCGAACGCACCAGCGACTCGACGAAAGGATGGTAGTCGCGCCGGTAGAACGAATTGAAGCGGTAGTCGAAGCCGCACAGCCCGATCGTATCCAGCGTCAGCGCCGTCATGTCATGAACGACGTCGATCTCCTCGTCGGCATTGAGCCGCTCCCATTTCTGGACGAGCTGCTCGGCGATGTCGACCATGCTTCCGTGATAGGACTGCATGGCGCGGTTGCCGAACGGCTGGAGCAGGATGTTGTGCGCCTTGCTCCAGTTCGGCTCACGCGTGTCGGCCGTGAACAGGCCGTCACCGCCAACCGCACGCACGCGCCGCAGCGCGCCGCGTACCGTCTTGTCGAAGCGCTTCTCGTCCGACAGTTCGTCGACGAGATCGTGGCCGGAGACGATGACGATCGGCGAGCCCATCATGTCGAGCCAGAAGATCGGTCCGAGCTCCTTGGCGAGCCGCGTCAGGTGCTGCACCGGAGCCGTCGAGTCCAGCGACAGCATGTTGCCGACCACCGGCTTGGTCGGCGGCTGCGGGATCGGGTCCAGACGGTTCTTGGATGACATGAAAAGCGCTTCCCCCTCAATAACCCTCGTCATTGCGAGGAGCTCTTGCGACGAAACAATCCAGAGTGTCTCCGCGGACACCTTCCTGGATTGCTTCGCTTCCGCCTTCGCTCTTCGAGCTACGGCGGACGAGTCGCTCGCAATGACGAGCTAACCAAACCGCCTTCTACGCCATTCGATCAGCTTGGCGCTGACCTCTTCCGGCTTCTCCTGCTGCGTCCAATGGCCGCTGTCTTTCACCAGATATTTCTCGAGGTCGGGAATCAGCTTCTCCATGCCATCAGCGGAGGACGGCGGCAACACCGCGTCATTCTCGGCCATGATCATCAGCGACGGTACGCGGACCGTATGATCGAGCCCTTCGGCACGCCTCCAGTTGCGCGACATGTTGCGGTACCAGTTGATGCCTGCGGTGAAGCCGGTTCTGGTGAAAGTATCGACGAAGACTTTCTTCTCTTCCGGCGACAGAATCGGCGCACGCGGATCATGCTTCGCGTCATAACCGGCAATCATCTGGGGAAATGCCAGATTGAGCCGCGGCGAAGCGCCGACACCCGCAACCACCTCCTCCGGCGGAGCGTCGGCCGGCCGCGGCACCGGCTTACGCATGAATGCATCGAAGGTCTGTTCGACGCGGCTGCCGAAGATCCTGTCCGGCTCCCGCGCGGGATCCTGGAATTGCACGATGTACATCTTGTCGCCGAAGCGCGCACGCAGCAGCTCGATCGGATCGGCCCAGGCACGATTGGTGTGGGGCGTGTTGATGCCGACCACGCCGGCGACCCGGTCGATGTGCCGCAACGGCATTTGCCAGACGACGAAGCCGCCCCAATCGTGACCGACGAAGATCGCCTTGTCGATTTTCAGATGATCCAGCAGGCCGACCAGGTCACCCGTCAGATGTTCGATGTCGTAGGCCTCGACCGGCTCGGGCCGGTCTGACGCGCCATAGCCGCGCTGGTCGGGCGCGATCACGCGGATGCCGGCTTCGCTCAGCGCCTTGATCTGGTGGCGCCAGGAGAAGGCAAGCTCGGGCCAGCCATGGCACAGCACCATCGGCGGCTTGTCGCTCTGCGGGCCGGCCTCGTAATAGCCCATACGGATTCCGTTCGTCTGCACGAACTTCAGCGGCGGCATCTCGATCATGGCGAATTTCCTATTCCGCGGCGCCTTTGACGTCAGTTGCCGGTGGCGCAAAGGCGGCCTCCAGTGCGGCGAACTCCTCCGGCAACATGTCGCACATCACCTGCACATGCGGGATGATGTTGGCACCGACGATGAAGCCGAAATCAAGCTGGTCGCGATAGCTCTGCACGGTGATGTTGAGCGCCTGCCCATGCGTCGCGATCGACACCGGGAAGATGTGCAGTAGCTCGGCACCCGCGGCATAGAGCGTCTGCCGCGGCCCGGGCACGTTGGACACGGTGATGTTGGCGGCCGGCGGCAGCACGTCGGAGAGATTCGAGCGGCTGTAGAGCAGCGCCAGGATCTGCACCATGATCGGCGCGCCCAGCATCGAGATGTTGGAGACCTGCGGCATCAAGGCGCGCAACGGATGCGACATCTCCTTGGACTTGGTCGATTGCGCTATGATCGCCTCCAGCCGCGCCTTGGGATCGGCGATGTTGGTCGCGATCGAACAGATCATGCCGAACACCTGGTTGTTGGCCTCGGTGTTGCCTTCCTCGCGCAGCGAGATCGGCACGGCGGCGGTCAGGGATTTCGCCGGAAGCGTGCCATATTGCAGGAGGTAGCGGCGGACCACGCCGGAGGCGAGCGCCAGCACCACATCGTTGAGCTTGCCGCCGGCCTGCTTGGCCAGCGCCTTCGCCCGCGACAGCGAGATCGACACGCCGGCAAAGCTGCGCTCGGACGAGATGGTCCTGTTGAGCATGGTCGGCGGTGACACCATGCTGGCGAGACTCTCGCGCGACTTCGGATCGGCGATCTTGCCGAGCACGTCTGACACGCTCTTGAGCACGGTCGGGATGTTGCCGGCGAAGCGAACGGCGCTCTCGATCTGGTACATCGCATTATCGAACAGGATCGAGCCGATGTCGCTCTTGCCCGTGCGGGGCAGTTGCAGGTTCTTCGCCGCTTGCGAAGCCTCGAGCGGCTGGCTGAACAGCTGCTGATAGGAATCGAGCAGGTTGGCGGCGATGTCGCGCGGCTCCTGCCCGGGCTTGGCTCCGCCCGTCGGCGGCTCCACCTTTCGTGGGATCGGCGAGATGTCGTAGATCATGTTGGTCAGCGCTGCGCCGGCACCGCCATCGATCGCGGCGTGGTGCATCTTGGAATAGAGGCCGACCTCGTTGTCCTTCATGCCCTCGAACACGTAGAACTCCCAGAGCGGACGAGCGCGGTTGAGGAGCTTGGCATGCATCCAACCGACGATGCGCTCGAGCGTGGCGCGGTCGCGCGGCTGCGGCAGGCTGGCACGGAAGATGTGACGGTCGATGTCGAACTGATCGTCCTCCACCCAGGAGGGATGGTCGATGTCGAGCGGCGCCTTCTCCAGCCGCGCCTTGAGGATCGGCGCGATGTGCAGGCGAGAGACGATCATCGCCTTGAAGTCTTCGAAGAAGTCGCCCTTGTAGTCGTCGGGCAGGCGAAAGATCGCCATGCTCCCGACATGCATCGGCATCTCAGGCGTTTCCAGATAGAGAAACGATGCGTCCAGCGACGACAACTTCTTACCGTCAGCCATAATTCCCTCCCACGAGATGTGACGGGCGCCTTGGCGGCGCTTCTCGTCAGGCCGATACTGCCCGGTCCGGAGGGGCATATGCAATGGCAAACGGCCCTGCCCGGTCAAATGGCCAGAACTCTCCCTCCGGTTGCGCCAGGCGGTCCGCCACGGCCCACAGCACCGCGGGGTTCACGCCGAGCCCGACATGGCTCGCCAGATGCACCTCGATGTTCTCGGCTCGCTCGGATGGGCCGAGCAGACAGGTCCGCCAGTTCACGACGCCGTCGGCCCGCGAAAAGATGGATGTCGCCGGCACCGGCAGATCGCCGGCAATCGCCTCACGCGCTTCCGCAAAATCCTCCACCCTCTCGCCGGACAGCGCCTCGTAGAGCCGCGTGGCGTTGGTCGCCCGCACATCGTTGGCAAAGGGGCTGCCGAGCGTGATGACGTAGCGGACCTTATCGGGCGCCCAAAGCGCGAGATCGCGGGCATAGACGCCCCCGAGGCTCCATCCGATCAGGCTGACCTTGCGTCCCGAGGCGGCATGGATTTCGGTCAAGCGGGCGCGCAGCGAATCCCGCATCCGTCCGAGCCCGCCGAGATTGCGGCCCATCCGCCAGGCATGTGCCTCATAACCGAGCTCGCTGAGATAACGCCGCAGCGGCACCATCGAGAGATCGCTGGCGAGGAAGCCGGGCAGCGCCAGCACCGGATGGCCGTCGCCCCTCGGTGCGCGCATCAGGAGCGGCGAGAGCAGCAGGCTCGCGTTGAACTCGAACAGTCCACGGGCTTCGGCCAGCAGGAGGCCGAGAGCTGGCGGCCGAAGCCGGCCTGGATCCTGCTCCCCGTTCCGTCCGGCTCGCACTATTTCTTCTTGTCGCCGCTGCGCGTGCTACCGAGGCCGGCCATCGCAACGAACATGTCCTGAAACCGCTCTGCGATTTTGGGATCGAAGGTGAACCAGCTCTGGATCAGCGATTCCGGCGAGACCTTGTCGATATTGCTCAAGACCTGCTGCTGCAGCTTGTCCATGACGGCAATCTGCATCGGCGAGACATCCGGCAATCCGAAGAACTGGCGGGCCTCGAGGGGAGTGCAGTCTATTTCGATGTTAACTTTCATGTCCCCTCCTGATGAGATTCGAGCGGCCTGCCCAAGTATCACCGCGACGCGGCGTGCAACGCAAGCGACCTGAGGGGAAGCCGCGGGGGGCCGCTTCGGCAATCGACCGATATGGTCAATCAAATCGCCCGGTCGAGGCCGCAGGCGGACGGCCGAAACGCAGAGGGCCGGCAGGGCCAGTCTCCCTTCTTCCCGAGACTTCACAGGTCAAAGATGTCGTTGGCGGCGGCGGCCTCCCTGGATTGCCGGGCAGCATTGCTGCACAGCGGTGCAAGTTGGCGCGTTCCTTGCTGGAATGGCGCTTGCACGGGTCGAGAACTCTGGGCAACATGGATCGATCGGCCCCGCCGAACAATCAAAAATCACGGTGCGGGCAAGTGGAGAGGGTCAAGAATGTCAGTCGGACGAAGTCTTTTTGCGGCGACGCTCGCCGGTGTGCTTGCGTTGGCAGTTTCGCCAGCGTCGAGCCAGACGCTGCGCTACGCCAATCAGGGTGAGCTCAAGTCGCTCGATCCCTACACGCTGAACGAATCCACCACCAGTGCCCATCTCGGCCATGTCTATGAGGGCCTGGTTGCCCGCGGCAAGGACCTGAAGATCATCCCAGCGCTCGCCGAAAGCTGGGAGACGCCAGAGCCGACGCGCTGGCGCTTTCACCTGCGCAAAGGTGTGAAGTTCCACAACGGCGACCCCTTCACCGCTGACGACGTGGTGTTCTCGGCCGAGCGCGTCCGGGCAAAGGGCTCGAATTTCCAGAGCCGCATTCCCGCCGATGCCAAGGTCGTCAAGATCGACGATTACACCGTCGATTTCATCTTGACCTCGCCCAATCCCATCCTGACGGCGCTGTGGGCGACCTGGTACATCATGGACAAGAAATGGGCAGAGGCGAACGATGCGGTGGCACCGACGCCCGCCGCCGCAACGACCCCGAGCTACGCCTCGCTTCATGAAAACGGCACCGGCCCCTTCATCATCGAGAGCCATCAGCCGGGCGTGAAGACCGTCTTCAAGGTCAACCCGAACTGGTGGCGCAAGCCGGAGCATAATCTGAAGGAGATCATCTTCACGCCGATTGCAAACCCGGCCACGCGTGTCGCAGCCCTACTGTCGGGTGAGGTCGACGTGATCGAGCCGGTTCCAGTCCAAGACATCGAGCGCGTTAAAGCGAGCCCCAACGCCACTGCGCTGACGGGACCTGAGCTCCGCACCATCTTCGTTGGCATGGATCAGGCGCGCGACGAGCTCCTGTACTCCAACGTCAAGGGCAAGAACCCGTTCAAGGACGTTCGCGTCCGCGAAGCCGTCTACCGGGCAATCGACGTCGACCTGATCAAGAATCGCGTCATGCGCGGGCTCTCCACGCCGTCCGCATTGATGGTCGCACCAGAGATCTTTCCCTCGAAGGATTTCGCCCGGCCGAAGTTCGATCCCGACGCCGCCAAGAAGCTTCTGGCAGACGCCGGTTATGCGGACGGTTTCGAAGTGACGATGGACTGCCCGAACGATCGCTACGTCAATGACGCCGCGATCTGTCAGGCCATCGTCGGAATGCTCGCCCGCATCAACATCAAGGTGGACCTGCTGGCGCAACCCAAGGCCCAGTATTTCGCCAAGGTGCTGAAGCCCGGCGGCTACAAGACCTCGCTGTTCATGCTGGGTTGGACTCCGGATACGCTCGATTCCCAGAACGTGCTGCACGACATCATGGGCTGCCGGGACGATCCGAAGGATCCGAACCGCGGCGAAGCCAATCTCGCCGGCTATTGCAACAAGCAGTTCGACGAGCTCGCCGACAAGGTCCTCGTTGAATCCGACTCGTCCAAGCGCGATCTCCTGATCAAGCAGGCCTTCGAACTCTCGATGAAGGATTGGGCCTATATCCCGCTGCACCAGCAGGCGCTCGCCTGGGGGGTGTCGAAGAAAGTGAAGCTGACCCAGCGTGCGGACAACATGGTCATGCTCTACTGGGCGACCAAGCAGGAAGAGTAGGTGTCGACAAGTTGTGAAGTCCCGGAAGCCATTACGGGATTTGGCTTCCGGGACTTGCCGTTTCGGGCTAACGCGATGATGCGTGCTGCTGAAGACATGTGAAAGGAACAGATGCTCGCTTTCACACTGCGCCGGGCCATTCAGGCCATAGGCGTCATGATCGCCGTCGGGACCATCGCGTTCTCGATGTTCCGCTTTGCCGGCGATCCCGTGAACCAGATGGTCGGAATGGATACGTCGGGCGCCGAACGCGCCGCGATCCGCAAGTCTCTCGGACTCGACGATCCCGTGATCGTGCAGTTCGGCCGCTATGTCGGCAACGCCGCACAGTTCAAGTTCGGCGTATCCTACCAATTCCGTCTGCCGGTCACCAATCTGTTGATGGAGCGGATGCCTGCAACGCTGGAACTCGCGATCTGCGCTACCATTTTCGCGATGATCAGCGGCATCATGATGGGAGTTTATTCGGCACTGCGCCGCGACAGTTGGCTCGCGCACGTATTCCAGGCCGTCTCACTGATCGGCATCTCGTTGCCGACCTTCCTGATCGGCATTCTGATGATCTATCTCTTCTCGGTGACACTCGGCTGGCTGCCCTCGTTCGGTCGCGGCGATGTCGTGCATATCGGCTGGTGGACGACGGGCCTGCTGACACTCTCCGGGTTGAAAGCCCTGATCATGCCCTCGATCACGCTGGGACTATTCCAGATGACGCTGATCATGCGGCTGGTGCGCGCCGAGATGCTGGAAGTGATGCGGACCGACTACATCCGATTCGCCCGCGCCCGCGGGCTGACCACGCGCGCGATCCATTTCGGCCACGCGCTGCGCAACACGCTGGTTCCCGTGATCACCGTGGCCGGCCTGCAGTTTGGATCGGTCATTGCTTTCGCGATCATCACCGAGACCGTTTTCCAGTGGCCGGGCATGGGGCTCCTGTTCGTGCAGGCCGTTCAGAACGTCGATATCCCGATCATGGCGGCTTATCTGATGATGGTGTCCCTGATCTTCGTCACCATCAATCTCGTGGTTGATATTCTCTACACCATCGTCGATCCGCGGCTGCGCTCGACGGTTAGCCGGGCGCACTGACATGAGCGAAGCCGTCGTTCCACATACGACTGAGAAGCGGGCTGCGGCCGCGCCTGGCCGGTTCAGGCGTGCGCTCGACAGCGACCTGTTCTATTCGTTCCGCCGCTCCAAGGTCACCATGATCGCGGCCGGCGTGACGCTGCTGTTCTTTCTGCTCGCGATCTTCGCCTCGGTGCTGTCGGCGCAAAATCCATTCGACCCGGCGCAGCTTCAGTTGATGAATTCTCGCATCTCCCCGCTCTGGACCGCCGACGGTCAGAGCCCCTTCCTGCTCGGCACCGACGAGCAGGGCCGTGACGTCCTATCCGCAATTCTTTACGGCTTGCGCATCTCGCTTCTCGTCGGCGTGCTCGGCGTCGTGCTCTCCGGTGCGATCGGCATCCTGCTTGGACTGACGGCCGGCTATTTCGGCGGAGCCGTTGATGGATTGATCATGCGCATCGCCGACGTGCAGCTCTCCTTCCCGGCTATCCTCATTGCGCTTTTGATCAACGGCATCGCCAAGTCGGTCTTTGGCAACAAGCTCGACGAGATGAGCATGCTGGCGGTCCTGGTCTTTGCGATCGGTCTGAGCTTTTGGGTGCAGTATGCGCGCACAGTGCGTGGCTCGGTCCTGGTCGAGAAGAACAAAGATTACGTCGCCGCCGCCCAATTGATTGGCCTGCCCGCACCCGTGATCATGCTGCGCCACGTGCTGCCGAACACCACGGGCCCAATCCTCGTGATCGCCACCATCAACCTCGCTCTTGCCATCATCACCGAGGCAACGCTGTCGTTCCTCGGCTCCGGCATGCCCGAGACCATGCCCTCGCTCGGCACGCTGATCCGCATCGGCAACGGCTATCTTTTCGCAGGCGAATGGTGGATCGTCGCCTTTCCAGGGCTCGCGCTCGCGGCGCTGATCCTGTCGATCAATCTGCTCGGCGACTGGCTGCGCGACGCGCTCAACCCGAAGCTTCGATGAGTATGCCTCGCCCATGACCGAACCCGTCCTTTCCGTGCGCAATCTCCAGGTTGAGTTCGCCTCCCGCCGCGGCACGCTGCGCGCCATCAACGACGTCTCCTTCGATATCGCCAAGGGCGAGGTGCTCGGCGTGGTCGGCGAATCCGGGGCGGGCAAATCCGTGACCGGCCTCTCGGTCATCGGCCTTATCGATCCACCCGGGCGTATCGCCGGCGGCGAGGTTCGTCTGGCGGGCCTGCGTATCGACAATCTGCCGCCCGAGGAGATGCGCCGCGTCAGGGGCAAGCGGATCGGAATGATCTTCCAGGATCCCCTGACCTCGCTCAATCCGCTGTACAAGGTCGGCGACCAGATCGTGGAGACGATCCGGACCCATCTCAATCTATCCGAAGCGGCCGCGCGGCGCCGCGCCATCGACCTCTTGGCCGAGGTTGGAATTCCCGCGCCGGAAAAGCGCATCGACGGCTATCCCCACGAGTTTTCCGGCGGCATGCGCCAGCGCGTGGTGATCGCGCTCGCGATCTGCGCCGAGCCCGAGCTGATCATCGCGGACGAGCCGACCACCGCACTCGACGTCTCCGTGCAGGCGCAGATCATCTCCCTGATCAAGCGTCTCGGCCGCGACCACGGCACCGCCGTGATGCTGGTGACCCACGACATGGGCGTGATCGCGGAGACGTCGGATCGGGTGGCGGTGATGTACGCCGGCCGCGTCGCCGAGATCGGCCCGGTGCAGGACGTCGTGAAGAACCCGCTGCATCCCTACGCCAAAGGTTTGATGGGCGCGATCCCGACGCTCGCCGGAGACGACAAGCGCCTCGTGCAGATTCCCGGCTCCATGCCGCGGCTGTCGGCCATCCCGCGCGGCTGCTCGTTCAATCCGCGCTGCGCCTTCGCTTTCGATCGTTGCCGTGTCGAACGGCCGGAGCCGCTGCCGCGCGGCGCGCAATCGGTCGCCTGTCATCTCTATGACACCGTGCCGGCGGAGAGCGCGGCATGAGCGTTCCCTTCGTCCAGGCCAAGAATCTGCGCCGTGTCTTCGATGTCTCGAAACCGTGGCTCAACCGTGTGCTGGAAGGCGGGCAGCTCGAATATCTGAAGGCGGTCGATCACGTCACCTTCGATATCCGGAAGGGCGAGACGTTTGCTCTGGTCGGCGAGTCCGGCTCCGGCAAGACCACGGTGGCGCGTATGGTCGTCGGCCTGTTGCCGCCGAGCTCCGGCGACGTCCTGATCGACGGCATCTCCATGACCGATCCGCGGCAGGCCCCAGCGCGGCGAAAGCTGCGCCGTCGCATCCAGATGATCTTTCAGGACCCCTATGCGAGCCTGAACCCGCGCTTCCGTGTGGACGCCATCATCTCCGAGCCGATCCGCGCCTTCGACCTGATCCAGGGCGAGCGCGACATCCAGGCCCGCGTCGGCGAGCTGCTCAGCCTCGTCGGCCTGCACCCCGACGACCGGCTGAAATATCCGCACGAATTCTCCGGCGGTCAGCGCCAACGCATCGCGATCGCACGCGCGCTCGCATCGGATGCCGAGTTCATCGTCTGTGACGAGCCGACTTCGGCCCTCGACGTCTCCGTGCAGGCGCAGATCCTGAATCTGATGCGCGACCTCCAGGACAAGTTCGGCCTGACTTACATGTTCATCAGCCACAACCTCGCCGTAGTCCGCCACATGGCGAGCCGCGTCGGCGTGATGTATCTCGGCCGCATCGTCGAGATCGCGGAGGGACGCGAGCTGTTTTCCCGCCCGCGCATGCCCTACACCAAGATGCTGCTGGGAGCCGTGCCTGACCTCGCGATGTCTGGCCGCCAGCGCATTCCGGTCAAGGGCGAGATTCCGAACCCGATCAATCCGCCCTCCGGCTGTGCCTTCAATCCGCGCTGTCCGCTGGCGTTCGATCTCTGTCGCAAGGAGACGCCGGAACTGATCGACGGCGTTGCCTGCCACGCGGTCAACACCGCGCCGGTCACGGCGTGACGCGCGCGTGCCATGCAACCTGCGCATTGCCGGCGACGCATCGGCTGTGATCAATTGCGCGCGCCGAAAATAAGGTGGTGAAAGTCCCATGGGCAGCAATATCAATCCCGATCCGTTCACGACGAGGCCCGAGATCGAGGGCACGTTCGGGGTCGTCGCCGCCACGCACTGGATCGCGACGGCCGTCGGCATGGGCATTCTGGAAAAGGGCGGCAACGCCTTCGATGCCGGTGTCGCGACCGCCTTCACGCTTCAGGTGGTCGAGCCGCATCTGAACGGCCCCGGCGGCGATGTGCCTATCATCGTGCACGACGTGAAGCGTGGCCGCACCGAGGTGATCTGCGGCCAGGGCCCCGCACCGGCACGCGCCACCATCGCGCATTACAAGAGCGAGGGTCTCGACATGGTGCCGGGCACCGGCCTGCTCGCCGCCTGCGTCCCCGGCACGTTCGAATCCTGGATGATGCTGCTGCGCGACTACGGCACCATGCGGGTGCGCGACGTGCTGGAGCCCGCGATCTCCTATGCGCGCGATGGCTATCCGCTGGTCGAGCGCGCCTGCGCCACGATCCAGACCGTCGAGCAGCTGTTCCGCAAGCACTGGCCGACCTCGGCTGCGGTGTACCTTCCGAACGGCGAGGTGCCGAAGCCCGGCACTCTCTTCACCAACAAGACGCTGGCTGCGACCTACGCCCGCATCCTCAGCGAAGCCGAGAGCGGCGGCGGTGGCCGCGACGCCGAGATCGAGCGTGCGCGAAAAGCCTGGTCGCAAGGTTTTGTCGCAGAAGCCATCGACAAGTTCTGCCGCACCCAGGAGGTGATGGACGTCAGTGGCTCCCCGCATCGCGGCGTGCTTTCCGCCGACGACATGGCACGCTGGCAGCCGACGATCGAGGCCCCGCTCACCTACGACTATGGCCGCTACACCGTCTGCAAGGCCGGCGTCTGGAGCCAGGGGCCGGTGACCCTGCAGCAGCTCGCGCTGCTCAAGGGCTTTGCCCTCGACGGGCTCGATCCGACCGGACCGGAGTTCATCCACCTCCAGATCGAATGCGCCAAGCTCGCCTTCGCCGACCGCGAAAAGTTCTACGGCGATCCCAAGTTCACCGAGATTCCGATCGGAACGCTATTGTCTGATGCCTATAACGACGAGCGGCGCAAGCTCGTCACCGACAAGGCTTCGCTCGATTTCCGGCCCGGCTCTGTCGAGGGCTTTGGCGGCGAGATCAAGCTGCGCCGTGCCGAAGGCCAACGCGAGGCCGTCGGCGCGCTCGGCGCCGGCGAGCCCACCGTGGGACGTTTTGGCGAGGTGCGCGGCGACACCGTGCATTTCGACATCATCGACAAGGCCGGCAATATGGTCTCGTCAACACCGTCCGGCGGGTGGCTGCAATCCTCGCCGATCATTCCCGAGCTCGGCTTTTGCCTGGGCAGCCGCGCCCAGATGTTCTGGCTGGAGGAAGGCCATCCCGCCGCGCTCGCGCCGGGCAAGCGGCCGCGCACGACACTGTCGCCGAGCATGGCGCTACGCGACGGCGAGCCCTATCTCGCCTGGGGTTCGCCCGGCGGCGATCAGCAGGATCAGTGGATCACGCAGTTCTTCCTGCGCCACGTCCATTGCAACCTCAATCTTCAGGAAGCCATCGACGCACCGGCCTGGCATTCCGAGCATTTCCCGATCTCGTTCTGGCCGCGCACCGCGCGCCCCGGCGTGCTCGTGGTCGAGAATCGCGTGCCGAAGGCGACGATCGAGAATCTGCGCGAGCGCGGGCATATCGTCGAGGTCGGCCCCGATTGGTCGGAAGGCCGCCTCACCGCGGCCTCGCGCGTCGGGGTCCGCCGCCGCGCTGCCGCCAATCCGCGCGGCATGCAGGGCTACGCCGCGGGACGCTGAAGGCAACACATGACCTGGTCGATCATCGCGCGCGATCCTGCCACCGGCCAGTTCGGCATCGCCGTTGCGACCCGGTTCTTCGCGGTCGGCGCGCGTGTGCCCTACATCGCCGCCGGCCTCGGCGCGATCGCGACGCAGGCCTTCGTCAATCCCTACTACGGCATTGATGGCGTCAAGCTCTTGCGCGAGGGCCTCAACGCACACGACGTGCTCGCCACGCTCCTGACGACCGACGACGGCCGCGAAAGCCGCCAAATCCACATCATGGATGCGAGCGGCGAGATCGCGGCTCACACCGGGCGCGACTGCATCGACTGGTGCGGCCATATCGCCGGCAGCGGCTTTTCGATCGCCGGCAACATGCTCGCCGGCGCCGATGTCCTGGACGAGACCGCGAAGACCTATATCGCCAATGACAGCCTGCCCTTCCCGCGCCGCCTGCTCGCGGCGATGCGCGCGGGCGAATCCGCCGGCGGCGACAAGCGCGGCAAGCAATCGGCCGCGCTCGTGATCCATCGCGAGGAGGAATGGCCGGCCCTCGACATTCGCGCCGACGACCATCCCGATCCGCTCGGCGAGCTCGAACGGCTCGAGCGCGTCAGCCACGAGCTCTGGGTGCATTTTCGCGACTCGCTGCCGACGCGCCGGAATCCCGCGGGCAATACCGATCGCAGTGTCATCGACGCCAGCATCGCTGCGGCGCGCGCGAGAGGATCATGAGCGCCAGCCCTCTCATCGAGATCAGCGATCTGCGCATTCGCTTTCATGGCGACGACGGCCGCGTCACTCACGCGGTGGACGGCGTCGATCTCAGCGTCGCCAATGGCGCGACGCTCGGTCTCGTCGGCGAATCCGGCTGCGGCAAGAGCGTGACGTCGCTCGCGATCATGGGCCTGCTGCCGAAACAGAGCGCCGAGATATCAGGCGCGATCCGCTTTGACGGCTTCGACCTGCTGACGACGCCCGACGAGACGCTGCGCGACCTGCGCGGCAATCGGCTGGCGATGATCTTCCAGGAGCCGATGACCTCGCTCAATCCGAGCTTCACGATCGGCGACCAGATCATCGAGACCATTTTGCGTCATCGTGGCGGGTCGCGGAAGAGCGCACGCGAGCGGGCAATCGAGCTGCTGCGCCGGGTCCACATCCCTTCGCCCGAGCGGCGCATCGACGAATATCCGCACAAGCTCTCCGGCGGCATGCGCCAACGCGTGATGATCGCGATGGCACTCGCCTGCGACCCTCGCCTCCTCATCGCCGACGAGCCCACCACCGCGCTCGACGTCACCCTGCAGGCCCAGATCCTGGAGCTGATGCGCGAGCTGAAGGCGGCAAGCGGTGCTGCGATCATCCTGATCACCCACGATCTCGGCGTCGTCGCCGAGGTCTGCGACGAGGTCGCGGTGATGTATGCCGGCGAGATCGTCGAACGCGCACCGGTGGATGAATTGTTCTCCGCGCCGCAGCATCCCTACACGGTCGGCCTGCTCGGCTCGATCCCGCGGCTCGACCATCGCGCCGAGCAGCTGGCAACGATCGAGGGCATGGTGCCGAACATGGCCCAGCCGCCCGCCGGTTGCCGCTTCGCCGCGCGTTGTCCCTTCATGCTGGACGCCTGCACCAAGGCGCCGCCGCCGCTCGTGGAGATCAGCCCGGGCCATCTCTCGCGCTGCATCCGCGCGCCGCTCGAACCGTTGGTGTCGTGATGGCGCGGCTCTCTCCTCTCGTGCGCCGGGCGCAGCGCAGCACAAGCGAAGCGCCGTGGTGCGCTGCTGAACCGGGGCCCACGTCGCGGCAGGCTGGGTACCGGTTCAGCGTCGCAACACACTGGACGATGCTTCGCATCTCCAGGCGTGTTGCGCCGCGCCCGGGACACGAGACCTGGGTCCGCAAGGAGCAGACGCGATGACCGCGCTGCTCGAGGTCGAGAGCCTGGTCAAGCATTTCGTCGCCGAGCGGTCGCTGTTCGGCCGGGCACTGGCGCATGTCAAAGCGGTCGATGGCGTGTCCTTCTCGCTGGAAGCCGGCAAGACGCTGGCGCTCGTCGGCGAATCCGGTTGCGGCAAGTCGACCGTCAGCCGGCTGGTGCTGCGGCTGATCGAGCCGGATGCCGGCAAGATTCGCTTCGGCGGCCGCGATCTGCTCTCGCTCGACGCGGGCGGCTTGCGCGCCTTCCGCCGCGAAGCGCAGATCATCTTCCAGGATCCTTACGCCTCGCTCAATCCACGCATGACCGTCGGCCAGATCCTGACCGAGCCGCTGGTACTGCACGATCTCGTTCCAGCGGCGCGGCGGGCCGCGCGGGTCGCCGAGCTGCTGCGGCTGGTCGGGCTGGAGCCGCGGCTGGCGCGGCGCTATCCGCATGAATTCTCCGGCGGTCAACGGCAGCGCATCGCGATTGCCCGCGCCCTCGCCGTTGAACCCAAGCTCATTATCTGCGACGAGCCGGTCTCGGCACTCGACGTCTCGATCCGCTCGCAGATTCTCAACCTGCTGCGCACGCTGCAGGACCGGCTTGGTCTCGCCTACATCTTCGTCTCGCATGATCTCGCCGTGGTCAAGCACATCGCCGACCATGTCGCGGTGATGAATCTCGGTCAGATCGTCGAGACCGCGGAGGCGGACGCATTGTTCGCCGCGCCGCGCCATCCCTACAGCCGCGCACTGCTGTCCGCGATCCCCGTGCCCAAACCGCGGGCAAAGAGCAGCCGGATTGTGCTGCAGGGGGAGATTCCCAGCGCGCTCAATCCGCCGACGGGATGCCGCTTTCACACCCGCTGCCCCTATGTGATCGAGCGTTGCCGCACTCAAATGCCGCAGCTCGTACCGGATGGCACCGGACATGCAACGGCCTGCCACCGAACGTCGGAACTGCCGTCTTCCGCGGCGATCGTCCCGTCCGACGGCGGCTTCTCGCCGGTTCTGGAAAAATTGGTCGCCGCGTTCAGCAGCGGCCCGGAAGCAGCACGCAGCGGCGGGGTTAGTTCGTAGAGGACGAGACCCGGCAGCCATAGAACAGAGGTTGAGAGCGATGAGCTTCATGCGTTTGACAATCCTGGCGTCGGCTTTGCTGACGTCGCTCGTGGGCACGGCCCAGGCGCAGACAACGCTTCGCATCGGCATCGCCGAGGACCCCGACATCCTCGATCCGAGTGTCGGCCGCACCTATGTCGGTCGCATCGTGTTCTCCGCGGTCTGCGACAAGCTGTTCGACATCGACGAGAAGCTGAACATCGTGCCGCAGCTCGCGCTCTCCCATGAGACCTCGGCCGACGGCAAGGAGATGACGATCAAGCTCCGCCCGGGGGTCAAATTCCACGACGGCGAGCCGCTGGATGCGGAGGCCGCAAAATTCTCGCTCGAGCGGCACATGACGCTGCCGACCTCGTTCCGCAAGTCGGAGCTTGCCAGCGTCGACCATGTCGAGGTGGTCGATCCCCTCACGATCAAGCTGGTGCTCAAGACTCCCTACTCGCCCCTGATCGCCCAGCTCACCGATCGGTCCGGCATGATGGTGTCGCCCAAAGCGGCGAAGGAAGCCGGCGACAAGTTCGGCCTGCATCCGGTCTGCGCGGGCCCGTACAAATTCGTCGAGCGCGTCCAGCAGGACCGCATGGTCTTCGAGAAATTCGCCGACTATTGGAACAAGGACAACATTCATATCGACCGCGTCGTCTTCCTGCCGATCGTCGACGCGACGGTGCGCCTCGCCAATCTGAAATCCGGTGCGCTTGATCTGATCGAGCGCGTGCTCGCCACCGACATCAAGGACGTGCGCGCCGATTCCCGGCTCGTGCTGTCGACCGCGCCCGAGCTCGGCTATTACGGCCTCACCGTCAACATCGGCAACGACAAGAGCAAGGGACCGCTGAGCCAGTCGGCCAAGGTCCGCCAGGCACTCGATCTGTCGATCGACCGCGAAGCGCTCAATCAGGTGGTCTTCAACGGCGAATTCACGCCCGGCAATCAATGGGTCAGCCCAACGCATCCATATTATCAGAAGGCATTTCCGGTCCACGGTCGCGACATCGCGAAGGCAAAGGCACTGTTGAAGGAAGCCGGCGTGACCACGCCTGTGACGGTGGACTACATGATTCCCAAGGGGGCGGAGAACGAGGCCGTCGCACAGGTCATCCAGTCGATGGCTGCGGAAGCGGGCTTCGACATCAAGATCCGCGCCGTCGAGTTCGCGACCACGTTCAAGCAGGCGCAGGCCGGTGAGTTCCAGATATTCCAGATCAACTGGAGCGGCCGCATCGATCCCGACGGCAATTCCTACATCTTCATGCGCAGCAAGGCGCCGCAGAACGACGGCGTGTATTCGAACCCGGACGCCGACAAGCTCATGGAAGACGGACGCATGACGTCCAATGTCGAGGAGCGGAAGGCGATCTACGAGAAGCTGGCGAAAATCCTGCTCGACGACTTGCCGATCATCTACATCTATCACCGCAAACTCCTGATCGCGCACACGAAGAAGCTCGAGGGCTACCGGCAGATGCCCGACGGGCTGGTGCGCGTGGTCGGGCTGAAGTTCAAGTGATGGAGCTGGCGATGTGCGCGCGTCCCGGACGCGGCGCAGCGCACAAGCGCTGCACCGGTGAGCCAGGGCCCATGGCGACGGCGAACCGCGGCCGCTGGGTCCCGGTTCAGCGGCGCAACATGGCATGTTGCGCGGCGCCCGGCACACGTGGGGCATCATGCTGAACTTCCTCGCTCGCCGGATTGCGCAGATCGTGCCGACACTGTTCTTCGTGTCGGTGCTGATCTTCTCGCTGCAACAATTGCTGCCCGGCGACCCCGCTTTGGTGATGGCCGGCGAGGAGCGCGATCCCGCCGTGATCGAGCAAATCCGCCGGCAACACCGGCTGGACCAGCCAATTCCCGTGCAGTACGTCTACTGGCTCAAGGGCGTTCTGTCGGGCGATTTCGGCGAGTCGCTGCGCAACAAGATGCCGGTGCGCGAGCTGATCGCGCAGAAGCTGCCGGTGACGCTGCAGCTCGGCTCGATGGCGATCCTGATCGCGTTCTTCATCGGCATTCCCGCCGGCATCGTCTCCGCCGTGAAGAAGGGAACGGCATGGGATTATGGTGCCAATCTGTTCGCCCTCTGGGGCATCTCGACGCCGAATTTCTGGCTGGGAATCCTCCTGATCTTCCTGTTCTCGATCAAGCTCGGCTGGCTGCCGGCGTCGGGCTATGTGCCGCTCACCGAGGACTGGCGCGCGAGTCTCGCCGCCACCATCATGCCGGCCTTCGTGCTCGGCAACGCGATCTCCGCGATCCTGATGCGACATACCCGCAGCGCGATGCTCCAGGTGCTGGAAAGCGACTACGTCCGCACGGCTCGCGCGAAAGGGCTTTCCGAGCGCGTGGTGATCCTCAAGCACGCCATGCGCAACGCGCTCACGCCCATCATCACGCTCGGCGCGCTCGAGCTCGGCACCTTGTTGTCCGGCGCGGTGCTGACCGAGCAGATCTTCTCCATTCCCGGCTTCGGCAAGCTGATCGTGGATGCCGTCTTCAACCGTGACTACGCCGTGGTCCAGGGCGTGGTGCTGGTGACCGCCACCGTCTACATCACGCTGAACCTCGTCGCCGACGTCGCCTATATCCTCGTCAACCCGCGGCTGAGGGGCTAGGCGATGACGGACACAACGCTCCCAGCCAACCCCACCACGCCAGTCTATGAGCTGGACAGCCCGGCGCGCCGCGCGCGGCGGCGGCTGTTCAAGCGCAAGGCAGCCGTGTTCGGGCTTGTCGTGATCGCGATGTTCATCGCGCTTGCCGTCTTTGCGCCCATCGTTGTGCCCTACGATCCCATCGCGACGAGCTGGAGCCTGGTACGCAAGCCGCCGACCGCGGCGCACTGGTTCGGCACCGACGAGCTCGGCCGCGACATCCTGAGCCGCGTCGTCTACGGCGCGCGCGCCTCGCTGCTCGCGGGTCTCATCTCGGTCGCGATCGCGCTCGGCATCGGCGTGCCGCTGGGCCTGCTCGCCGGCTATCGCGGCGGCTTCACCGATGCGCTGATCAGCCGCATCACCGATGCCATGCTGGCCTGCCCGTTCCTGATTTTGGCGATCGCGCTCGCCGCCTTCCTCGGCCCGAGCCTCGGCAATGCCATGATTGCGATCGGCATCTCCGCAACTCCGATCTTCATCCGGCTGACCCGCGGCCAGGTGCTGAGCGTCAAGGCGGAAGACTATGTCGAGGCCGCGCGAGCGCTCGGCAACCCGCCCTGGCGGATCGCGTTCTCGCACATCCTGCCGAACATCCTGCCGTCGCTGCTGGTGCAGGCGACGCTCTCGATCGCCGCCGCCATCATTGCCGAAGCCGCCCTCTCCTTCCTTGGTCTCGGCCAGCAGCCGCCGGCGCCGTCCTGGGGCAGCATGCTCAATGCGGCACAACGCTTCCTGACCCAGGCGCCTTGGATGGCGATCTGGCCGGGCCTCGCGATCTTCCTTGTCGTGCTGTCGCTGAACCTGCTCGGCGACGGCCTGCGCGACGCGCTCGACCCGAGGCAGCGCTAGATCACCAACTCGCGCATCACGCGGCGGCAATCCATCTCGTATTCGAGATCGACCACCGGCGGCCGCGCAAAGTGCCAGGTCAGGCCGGAGCGGAGCGCGCCGCGGCGGACCAGTTCGTCCACCAGCGCATGGTGGAAGTCGTGCACGGAATAGGCCTGCACGCCGGTCGTGTCCTTCCAGCCGAAGCCGAAGGCCGCCATCCGGTTTTCCATCTGCGACGTCGTGGTGAAGCGCACCTTCTCCCGCAGCCCCTCGGGGCTGAGGTCGCGGTAGCGCACCGTGCGCTCGACATAGGTGCCGCTGCCCTCGCGTGCCTCCGCGCCGCCGGCGATGACGAAGCTCGGCAAGTTTGACCGCGTCGGGCGCGTGAAGGAGAACGCATAGAAGGACGGCTCGGATGGTGGATCGATTTCCGGACAGACATTGCTGCGCGCAACCGGATTGCTGGTACCATCGAAGATACCCCATTCCGACAGCGTCTTCACATAGTGCAGGTTGAACGCGCGGAAGCCTTCCTCGCTGAAGGCCGCCGGTGAGCGCAGCTCGCAGGCGCAGAACGCCGTCAGCGGACGCCCCGCCTCCTGGATGAATTTTGCGGCCAGCGCAAAACCTTCCGCGAGCGGCACCAGGCGATCGAAGCGGACGCGCTCGATCTCGTAGCCCTCATCCGCGACGGCGCCCGCGGAATACTGGAACACGGAAGGAATGAAACGGTAGTTGCCGGCGGAGAATTCGCGCGTCATGACGGACTCCTATTCCAATTGCATGCGAGTGCCCTTGGCGCCGTTGAGCAGGCGCTTCAGGTGAAAACCGGCCAGCGGATCGTCGGCGTGCATGCCGACCAGTGCGGCAAAGGCCGGCATGGCACCGGCATCGCCCGCCTCCATCTTGGCGAAAGCCTCGGAATAAAGCGCGGTTTCCGGCGCTTCGAACTTGGCCCGCGGCAGCGGTTCGAACGCGCGCAGCGGTTCGCTGCGGCCACGGAGTATCAGGTCGCCCACGGGACGCCCTTGAAAATTCTCGGCCGCTTCGGCCACGCTGGCGCTGACGCAAATGCGGGTGCCCAGATGTTTGTTGGCTGCTTCGAGACGCGCCGCGATGTTGATGGAGTCCCCATAGGCCGTGTAGTCGAAGAAGCGGTTGCCGCCGAAATTGCCGACCAGCGCCGGCCCGGCGTGAATGCCGATGCGCGTCGTGCCGATGTTCACACTCTTGGCCTTCTGCCGCGCGCAAAAATCCTGTGCCCAGGCGTCGAGATCATGGGCGCAGGCAACCGCGCGCGTCGCATAGTCCGGCTGATCGCCGGGCGCATTGAACAGCACCTGGATCGCATCGCCGATGATCTTGGCAACGGTCCCCTCGTGCGCGAAGACGATCTCGGTCATCCCGCCGACATACTCGTTGAGAAGCTCGCCCAGCGTCTCGGGCGGCGCGCTTTCGACCAGCGAGGTGAAGCCGGTGATATCCGTGAAGATGGTCGCGACGTTGCGCCACTGCACTTCGATCCCCTCACCTTCGCCACCGGCCGCCAGGCGCTTGGCGAGCTCAGGCGAAAAATGACGCGACAGCGCAGCATGGGCGCGCTCTGCCGCCACCTGGCGGCGCCGCACCTCTCGCAGCATCTCCACGTGGCGAATGGTTTTATCGATCGTCGCTTCCAGATCGGCGAAATCGATGGGCTTGGTCAGGAAGTCGAACGCGCCGCGGTTCATGGCTGTGCGGATGTTGCTCATGTCGCCATAGGCGGAGACGATGACGGTCGATTTCTTGTCCTCGGTCTCCTGGAGCTTTGCCAGCAGCGACAGCCCGTCCATCCGCGGCATGTTGATGTCGGAGACCACCATGTCGACATGCGGGTTCTCCTCGAGCGATTCCAGCGCCTCCAGGCCGTCGCGCGCGAAGATGAGCGCGAGCTGCCCATCGCGAATCTGCCTGCGGAATTTCTGCAGGATCAGCGCCTCGAGGTCCGGCTCGTCGTCGACGAAAAGGATGGTCGCAGTCATGCGGCTTGCTCGAGCCTCGTGTCGATCTCCTGTCGCAGCAGCGCGAAGTCGATCGGCTTGGTAAGAAGGCCGACGGCGCCGCGCTCGATCGCCTTTCGGCGCGTCTCGGCGTCGCCATAGGCCGTAATCATGATGACGGGTACGTCCGGATGCGCGGCGCGCACCTTCGGCAGCATGTCGAGCCCGCTCATGCCGGGCATGTTGACGTCCGACAGGATCAGGATCAGCGAGGGATCGCGGACCTCGGCGGCGCGCTTGAGCGCGTCGGGGGCCGAGAGCGCGAACTCCATCTGGAAGCGGCCGGCGCGCAGGTCGCGCCGGAACTGCTGCCGGAACAGCGCTTCGACGTCCGGCTCGTCGTCGACGACCAGGATGTAAACGTTCAAGTCTTGCCTCCAGTAGTTCGGCCCGCCGCGATCATGCGCGGCAGCGTCATGATTTGGAAACTACACCTGCCTTGGTGTTCACGTCCGCGGTGAGCCTAGAGCATGCCCCCGAAAAGTGCGCAGCGGTTCTCCGAAAAGACCATGTCCAAGACAATAACCTAAAGCGCGAATGACGACTCACCCTAATCTCGCGCTTCAGCAAGAAGAACCGCTCCCTCTCGCAAGCGGGCTAAGGAACCGTCCCGCGGCTGAGGCTGCAGCCGCATGCCGCCCATACAGGGACACGACGAAAAGGGCGGCAGCGGATGACCGCTGCCGCCCTCGGGACCGGTTTGCGTTGCGCCTCAGGTCGGCCGCAACACCTTTGTGCCAAGGTCGAGTTCGTTGACCTGTTTGTTCCGCTCGGAATCGGCCGCCGCGCGATGGTCGGTCGCCAGCACCACGTAGACTGCCGGCAGCACGAACAGCGTGAACAGCGTGCCGATCGACATGCCGGCGACAACCACGAGGCCGATCGAGAATCGGCTGGCGGCGCCCGCGCCGGTTGCAGTCAGGAGCGGGATCAGGCCGGTCACCATCGCGGCCGTGGTCATCAGGATCGGCCGCAGGCGGATGCGGGCCGACATCTCGATGGCCGAGCGGCGGTCGAGCCGTTCATTGACCTGGAGCTCGTTGGCGAACTCCACCATCAGGATGCCGTGCTTGGTGATCAGGCCGACCAGAGTGAGCAGACCGACCTGGGTGTAGATGTTCATGGTCGCCACGCCGAAGAACAGCGGGATCAGCGCGCCGACGATCGCCATCGGCACCGAGATCATGATGACCAGCGGATCGCGCAAACTCTCGAACTGCGCCGCCAGCACCAGGAAGATGATGATCAGGGCGAAACCGAAGGTGATCGCGAGTTGGTTGCCTTCCTGCACGTATTGACGGCTGTCCGCCAGATAGTCGTGGCTGAAGCCCTGCGGCAGCTTCTTGGCCTCGCCTTCGAGGAAGTCCACCGCGGCGCCGACGGTCACACCGGGCATCGGCACGGCCGAGAACGTCGCCGAATTGAGCTGGTTGAAGTGGGTCAGCGAATTCGGGTCGGTCTTGGTCTCGATGGACACCACGGTCGACAGCGGAAGCTGCTGACCGGTATTGGTCGTCACGTAGTAGCCGCCGAGCGATTCCGGCGACAGCCGCTTGGCGCGCGGCACCTGCGGGATCACCTGGTAGGACCGGCCCTCGAGATTGAAGCGGTTGATGTAATTGCCGCCGAGCAGCACCGCGAGCGTCGAGCCGAGGTTCTGCATGTTGACGCCGAGGTCCTGCGCCTTGGTGCGGTCGATCGTCACCTTCACGTTCGGCTGGTTGAAGTTGAGATCGCTGTCGGAGACGATGAACATGCCGCTCTTGCGCGCGGCGTCCTTCAGCTTCTCCATCTGTTCATAGACCGTCTGGAACCCGGCCGTGGAGTTGATCACCATTTGGATCGGCAGGCCGCCCGGTCCGCCCGGCAGCGGCGGCAGGTTGAACGCGAAGGCCTGCACGCCCTCGATCTTGGAGAGCTCGGCCTGCACCAGCGGCTTCAGCTGGATCGACGAGCGCTTGCGCTCGTCCCACGGTTTGAGCAGCATGCCGGCGATACCGCCCTGCGGACCGTTGATGCCGTTCAGCACGAAGCGCAGATCGGTCTCGGGGAACTTTGCGAATTCCTTGTCGAGCTTCTCGCCATAGAAATCGAGATAGTCGATGTTGGCGTATTTCGGCGCCTTGGTCACCGCGAACACGATGCCCTGGTCTTCCTCAGGCGCCAGCTCCTTCGATGTGTGCATGTAGAGGAAGCCGACGAGGCCGAGGATCGTGATCGCGAACAGGCCGGTGATGGCCTTGTAGTCGAGCGAGCGATCGAGCTTGCGCCCGTACCAGCGCGTGATCGCGCCGAACACCCGGTTCACGAGCTTGGCGAAGCGCCCCTCTTCGGTGTTCTTCAGCAGCACCGAGCACATCATCGGCGACAGCGTCAGCGCGATCACGCCCGACACGATCACCGAGCCCGCGAGCGTGAAAGCGAATTCGCGGAACAGCGAACCGGTGAGGCCGCCGAGGAACCCGATCGGTGCGTACACCGCCGCGAGCGTGATGGTCATCGAGATGACCGGTCCCACGATTTCGCGCGCGCCTTGCAGCGAGGCCTGGACCGGCGACTTGCCCTCCTCCAGATGGCGGTGGATGTTCTCCACCACCACGATGGCGTCGTCGACCACGAGGCCGATCGCGAGCACCATCGCGAGCAGCGTCAACAGGTTGAAGCTGAAACCCAGCGCCAGCATGAGTGTGCAGACGCCGATCATCGACAGCGGGATGGTGACGACGGGAATGATGACCGAGCGAAGCGAGGCCAGGAACAGGAAGATGACCACGATCACGATGATCACGGCTTCGCCAAGCGTCTTCTCCACCTCGTCGATCGAGGACTGGATGAATTTGGTCGAGTCATAGGCGACCTTCATCTTCATCGAGGGCGGCAAATTGCGCTCCAGCTCGGGGAACAGCGCGCGAACGCCCTTGACCAGCGTCAGCGGGTTGCCCTGCGGCGTTGCCTGCACGCCGATGAAGATCGCGTGCTCGCCGTTGAAGGCGACGCTGGCATCCGTGCTCTGGGCCGCGAGCTCGACGGTGGCGATGTCTTCCATCCGCACGAAGCCGCCGTCCTTGGCCTTCACGATCATCTTCTTGAACTGATCGACATTGGTCAGGCCCGTATTGGTCGAGACGTTCGAGACGATCAGATAGCCCTTGGTCTGACCCGCCGCAGACTGGAAGTTGTTGGCCTGAATGGCAGCGGCAACGTCGGCCGGCGACACGTTGCGGCCGGCCATCTTCACGGGATCGAGCCACAGCCGCATCGCAAACGTCTGGCCGCCCAAAATGTCGGCCGAGGCGACGCCGTCGACGGTCGACAGCACCGGCTGCACCACGCGCGTCAGATAGTCGGAAATGGCCGAGCCCGACAGCTCCTCGGACGAAAAGCCGAGATACATCACGGCCGTGGTCTGACCCGTTGTCTTGGTGACGATCGGATCGTTCGACTCCTTCGGGATCAGGTACTTCACCGAATTCGTCTTCGCCAGCACCTCGGTGAGCGCCTGGTTCGGATCGAAATTCAGCTTGATGTAGACCTGAATCGTCGAGGTGCCGAGCACCGAGGACGAGGTGATGTAGTCGACGCCCTCGGCAGAGGCGACCGCCTGCTCGATCGGCGTGGTGATGAAGCCCTGGATCAGGTCCGCGGACGCGCCGGGATAGACGGTCGTGATGTTGATGACCGTGTTCGACAGTTTCGGATATTGCCGGATCGGCAGCACCATGGCCGCGCGCAGTCCGATCAGCAGGATCAGCAGGCTGACGACGACCGACAGGACCGGGCGCTTGATGAAAATATCGGTAAAGGCCATCGCGGCGATCTCGATTTCTATGTCTCAAGAAGCGTGATCCGGCTTGGCCGGATCACGCGAATGTTAGGTGTCAGTACCGCGGCGCCTGCGCCGGGATTGCCGGGGTCGGGTCAGTCGAGATCGACACCGGCGCGCCCGATTGCAGCTTGAGCTGACCGACGGCGACGACCTTGTCGCCCGCCTTCAAGCCCTTGACGATTTCGACGCGGCCTTCGACCCGGTTGCCGGTCTGCACGAAGGTGCGTACCGCCGAGAGGCTGGTCTTGCCGTCCGCTTCCTTCTTCTCGGTGATCACGAACACGGAGTCGCCGTAGAGCGTGTAGTCGACCGCGGTTTCAGGCACGGTGATCACCGCCGGCTTGTCCGGCAGCACCACCGTGGTGGTCACGAACATGCCGGGCTTCAGGATCTTCTCCGGATTGGCGATCGTCGCCTGCACGCGGATGTTGCGGGTGTCGGCTGCGATCTGCGGCTCGATCGTGGTGATCTTGCCCTCGAAGGTGCGACCAGGATAGGCGTCGACCTTGAGCCGCACGGTCTGGCCGACCTTGAGACTGCCGGAATCCTTTTCGGTCACCGTGAAGTTGGCCCACAGCTCCGACAGGTCGGTCAACGAGACGATCGCCGTGCCGGCCGTCAGATACTGGCCGACCTCGACCTTGCGCATGCCGAGATCGCCGGAGAACGGCGCGCGCACCAACTTCTGCGAGATCAGCGCCTCGGTTTTGGCAATGCCCGCCTGCGCCTGGTCGTAAGCGGCCTGCGCCTGGTCGACGGTCGCCTGCGGGCCGAACTGGCGAGAGGCCAGCTGCTTGGCGCGGTCGAGCGAGAGCTGCGCGACGGTCGCCTGCGCCTTGTAACTGGCTAGGTCGCCCTGCTCGGGCGTGTCGAACAGCTGCACCAGCGGCGTGCCGGCCTCGACATGCGTGCCCGGCTCGAACTTGATCTCGGTGACGCGACCGTTGACGTCGGCGCTGACGTCGACCTGGTGCACCGCGACAAGGCTGCCGACCGCAGTGAGCAGGTTCGGCACCACCTCGGACTTCGCCTCGGCTGCGCTGACGGCCGTCGGCGGCGGCTTGTTGTTGGCGAAGAACTGCTTGATCATCTGGCCGCGGAAGTAATTGAACCAGACGAGGCCACCGACGAGCACGGCCAGCAGCGTGCCGACGATGATGAACCAGCGCACCGGCCGGACCGGACGCTTGGGAGCCTTGTTGTCGATCGGTTCGCCCGAAATCTTGTGTTCGGCTACGATGTTCATGTCATGCACTTTCTGCAATCGCGGCCTTGCCAGCACCTGCGGCCTGATTGCGGCCCAGATGCGAAGCAATTGCGGCGTCGTTAAGTCCGATACCCCTCAGGAGAAACTCACAGAGCTGCCGCTCGAGGTCGCCAGCCTTGCCGTACGCGAGGCAAGGCGTGGCCGGCAGCCTGGTCAGCGCAGCCGTCATCACCGTGTGATGTGCAAACCAGAACAGGTTGAGCGGATCGCCGCTGAATGGCCGCGCGTCACCGCTGGCGACCGCACGCTCGAGCGAGGCGACGAAGACAGCCCCGATCAGCTTCTCGATCTTGGCATATAGCAGACGGGCGAATTCGCCATCATCCAAATGACTCGTGGCCATCAGTCGCAGGCGCTGCGCCTCTTCCTGGTCCGGCCCCTCGACGATCTCGAGGAAATGCTCGACCATGCCACGGATCACTTCGACGAGGGTGGCGGTCGACGGCTCCCGCTCGAGCAGCTCGATCAAAGCCGGATCCGCCTCGCATTCGTCGCTGAGGATTTCGGCGTAGAGCGCCGCCTTGGACGGGAAATGCTTGAACAGCAACGCCTCGGAAATGGCAGCGGCGGCCGCCACGCTCTTCGTCGTGGTGCCGTTATAGCCGTGTCGGGCAAAGCAGCGCTTTGCGGCGCCGAGGATCAATTGACGCCTCAGGTCGCTCGTCATACGCAATGAGCTCATGCTGGGTGAGTAAGCACTCACCCACGCAGAAGTCAAGCACTATGTTGCATCGCAACCTGCATGCGGTGTGAAGCTAGTGGAGAATATCCAGCCTGCACGGCACGCGTGCAGGACAGATGCCAAAGGATGCAGAGGATGCAAAGGATGGGGCGGACCGCCTAAATCGGCTGGAAGCCCAGGTCGGCGCGGATCCGATTGACGACGTAGGTCCCGTCCCGGGTCGGCAGAATTCGCTCCAGATTGGCGCTATCGATCTTCACATTGGCAAATCGCGGGCCCCCCGACACCTCATGGATGGCTTTGGCGAAGGCCTCGACCTCCGCCATGGTCGTGACGGCCCGGCTGTCATCGATGCCGCAGGCCCGGGCGACGCCGACGAGGTCGGCGGCAGCCGAGGTGTGGCTGGTCTGGCCGCCGGTCTCGCCATAGGCCTCGTTGTCGAGCACGGCGATCGAGAGATTGGCGGGCTTCTGCAGCCCGATGGTGGCGAGGCTGCCCAAGCCCATCAGCATCTCGCCGTCGCCGGTGATGACCAGCACCGGCAGTTTCGGCTGCGCTAGCGCCAGACCCAGCCCGATCATCGCCGCACCGCCCATGCCGCCCCAGAGATAGAAGTTGCGGGCATGGTCGCCGGCCGCGCACATGTCGTTGGTGGAGGCACCGAGGCCGCCGATCGCAA
The DNA here is from genome assembly GCF_045571455.1 of Bradyrhizobium sp. STM 3561. NCBI lineage: Bacteria > Pseudomonadati > Pseudomonadota > Alphaproteobacteria > Hyphomicrobiales > Nitrobacteraceae > Bradyrhizobium > Bradyrhizobium sp. STM 3561. The sequence goes on along the minus strand of NZ_CP120695.1, from coordinate 1,485,792 downwards.
CGACGTCTTTGCGGTTCGCAAGCAGGGTGGAGACCACCTGTCGGCGGTCGAGGAGATTGGCCTTGCTCATTTGGTGAAAACCTTGGCGCCGATCAGGCGCTGCGACAGAAGGACGGCGGTGGGCGTAAGCGCGTTGTAGGCCTGGGCTGCGGCGGCCTCTAACACCGCCGGCACCTCGGCTGCGTGCGAGGCGCGCAATACCTGGACGCCGGAGAGCTCGAACACGCCTTGCGTGGTCGAACCCATAGGCACCTGCCAGGGATTGAACTCGCCCCACTCGCCACGCATGGTCACCAGCGTGAGGAACGGAAAGCGCAGGATCGGGATCAGCGAAAGCATGTTGATGCAATTGCCGACGCCGCTCGATTGCATCAGCAGCACGCCACGCTGTCCGCCGGCCCACGCGCCGGCGAGCAGCGCCACGCCTTCCTCCTCGGTCGTCAGCGGAATGCCGCGCATGGTGGAGGAATCCAGCACGCGCTGGATCAGCTTCGAATGACCGGCGTCAGGCACGTAAGGCACCTGTCGCACGTCGAAGCGTTGCAAGGTCGCGAAGATATCGTCGGGCCAGTTCGGCGCCGTGTCGGCAGCGTCAGCGCGTGCGTGCATTTTCCCGTCCGGTCGGCTAGCAAGGTGCAAAGACTGTAGGCGCATGCGCGCGCCGACCAGAACAACAAAAACGGCATAACGGCTTTAACCGGCGAGTATAACGGGATGAACGCAGATGCGAAGGCGCTGGCGGCAAGCTTCGACCTCGAGAAGCTGACGCCGGAATTCTACGACAACCCCTATCCGACTTATCGTGCACTGCGGGAGAACGAGCCGGTCAAGCGCCTGCCGAACGGCACGGTGTTCCTGACCCGCTATGACGATCTCGTCACCACCTACAAGAACACGAAGTCGTTCAGCTCGGACAAGAAGCACGAGTTCGCGCCGAAATACGGCGACACCCCGCTCTACGAGCACCACACCACCAGCCTGGTCTTCAACGACCCGCCCGCTCATACCCGGGTGCGCCGCCTGATCATGGGCGCACTGTCGCCACGCGCGATCGCGGGGATGGAGAGCGATCTTATCAAGCTCGTCGACAGTCTGCTCGATGCCATCGCGGCCAAGGGCGATTGCGAGTTGATCGAGGATTTCGCCGCTTCGATTCCGATCGAGGTGATTGGCAATCTGCTCGACGTTCCCCATGGCGAACGCGGGCCGCTGCGCGATTGGTCGCTGGCGATCCTCGGCGCGCTCGAACCCGTGGTGTCGCCTGACCTGGCTGCGCGCGGCAACAAGGCGGTGACGGACTTCCTTGCCTATCTCGAAACGCTGGTCGCGCGGCGGCGTGCAAAGCCAGGCAATCCCGAGCGCGACGTGCTGACGCGACTCATTCAGGGGGAGGAGAACGGCGAGCGGCTGACCGAGAAGGAGCTGCTGCACAATTGCATCTTCCTGCTCAATGCCGGCCACGAGACCACCACCAATCTGATCGGCAATGGCCTCGTCGCGCTGGACCGCCATCCCGACCAGAAGCAGCGGCTGATCGAGAACCCCGACCTGATCAAGACCGCGGTCGAGGAGATGCTGCGCTACGAGAGCTCGAACCAGCTCGGCAACCGCATGACCACGGAGAAGGTCGAGCTCGGCGGCGTCATGCTCGAGGCGGGCACATCGGTGACGCTGTGCATCGGGGCAGCCAACCGGGATCCCGCGCAGTTTCCCGATCCTGAACGTTTCGACATCGCGCGCACGCCGAACCGGCACCTCGCCTTCGCCACAGGCGCACATCAATGCGCCGGCATGGCGCTGGCGCGGCTGGAAGGGGCGATCGCGATCTGGCGCTTCCTGGCGCGCTTCCCGAACTATGCCGTCAGCGGCCAGCCGGTGCGGGGCGGACGGGTGCGGTTTCGTGGGTTCTCGAGCGTGCCCTGCTCGATCGGATGAAGCCTCAAAACAAAAATTGCGAAAACAACCCCATGCACAGTAGAGGCCGGGTCGACGGACGAGGCCCTGCGGTTCGGCAGAACTATCTGACATCAAGGATAAATCGGGCCGCACCACGCCATTGGTGAATGCAGGCTTCCAAGGCGGCAGGTTGATACCCAAATCAAGCTGAAGGCCGCTGGTGCCGTCGGTTGACGCCCCGTGCGCGGCAATGGAGTGACGACAAATGAGCTCGTCGGTCATTGATTTCATCGCAACGGAAGCACGCTTTGGGGCCCGCAATTACGAGCCGATCGGGGTCGTTCTGTCGCGCGGCGAAGGTGTCTGGGTCTGGGATACCGAAGGCAACCGTTATCTCGATTGCCTGTCGGCCTATTCGGCGGTCAGCCAGGGCCACTGCCACCCCAAGATCCTGGCCGCCATGGTCGAACAGGCGCGCCGGCTGACGCTCACCTCGCGGGCCTTCCACAACGACCAGCTCGCCCTGTTCTACGAGGAGATCGCGGCACTCACCGGATCCCACAAGGTGCTGCCGATGAACAGCGGCGCGGAGGCAGTCGAAAGCGCGATCAAGTCGGTGCGCAAATGGGGCTATGAGGTCAAGGGCGTGCCGGACGGTCAGGCCGAGATCATCGTCTGCGCCAACAATTTTCACGGGCGCACGCTGGCCATTGTCGGCTTTTCGACCGATCCCGAGACCCGCGCACATTTCGGGCCGTTCGCGCCGGGCTTCAAGATCATCCCGTTCGGCGACGCCGCGGCGCTGGAGCAGGCAATCACGCCAAATACGGTCGCCTTCCTGGTCGAGCCGATCCAGGGCGAAGCCGGTGTCATCATTCCTCCAGCCGGCTATTTCACGAAGGTGCGCCAGCTCTGCACCGCCAATAACGTGATGCTGGTGCTCGACGAGATCCAGACCGGGCTCGGCCGCACCGGCAAGCTGCTCGCTGAACAGCACGAGGGCATAGAGGCGGACGTGACGCTGCTCGGCAAGGCGCTGTCCGGCGGCTTCTACCCGGTCTCGGCCGTGCTCTCGAACAACGACGTGCTCGGGACCTTGAGACCCGGGCAGCATGGCTCGACGTTCGGCGGCAACCCGCTTGCCTGCGCAGTGGCGCGCGCGGCGCTGCGCGTGCTGGTCGAGGAAGGCATGGTCGAGAACGCGGCCAAGCAGGGCGCGCGCTTTCTCGAAGGCCTGAAAGACATTCGTGCCAATACGATTCGCGAGGTGCGCGGGCGCGGCCTGATGCTGGCGGTCGAGCTGCATCCCGAGGCCGGCCGCGCCCGCCGCTACTGCGAGGCGCTTCAGAGCAAAGGCATCCTCGCCAAGGATACTCATGAGCAAACGATCCGCATCGCTCCGCCGCTGGTGATCACAAGCGACCAGGTCGATTGGGCGCTGGAACGGCTCGCCACCACCCTGACGCAGGATTTCTCTTGAACCTGCCTGCGTCGGAAGATCGCAGGGCGGCGGCGGCCGATAGCAGTAGGCTTGCCAAATGTCCGTTACGCCCTGGTAGCGATTGAATCCCGCACAGAGGCGGAACGACGCGATGGCTAGGAGCGGATTCTTCGCCTCGTCCTCTTTCTCTCAATCGAGAGGGCAAACTCTGATGCATTCGAAACTTTGATCTAGATCAATCCAGCCTCCGTTTGGCGCACGAATTTGCACCGGGGTCGGCTCCTCACGCGCTCGGGCGCCTTGAGATGCTCCGGAAAGCTCTCGAACATAACAAGCGGCAGGGAGATGATGTCGCAACCGAGGACCTGGCGTGGGTTCCCGGCGGCACGTTCCGCATGGGCTCGGATCATCATTATCCGGAGGAGGCGCCCAGCCATCGCGTCACGGTCGACGGCTTCTGGATCGACCGCACGCCGGTGACAAATCGACAGTTCAAGGAATTCGTCAACGCGACCGGTTACGTGACCACGGCCCAGACGGTGCCGAATCCCAAGGACTATCCCGGTGCGCTGAAGAAGATGCTCTACGCTGGCTCGCTGGTATTCTCGCCACCGCAGCGCATCACCGACTCCAGGGATTGGAGCCAGTGGTGGAGCTTCATGAAGGGCGCCAACTGGCGCCATCCCTACGGCCCCAAGAGCAATCTTAGGGAATTGGACGATCATCCCGTCGTCCACGTCTCCTATGCAGATGCGCTCGCTTACGCGATATGGGCAGGCAAGGATCTGCCGACCGAGGCCGAGTGGGAGTTCGCCGCGCGCGGCGGGCTGGAAGGCAAGGAATTTGCCTGGGGCGATGCGCTCGCGCCAGGCGGCAGACACATGGCGAATGTCTGGCAGGGAAACTTCCCGGTCCAAAATCTCTGCGAGGACGGCTTTGAGCGCACATCGCCGGTGAACGCGTTTACGCCGAACGGCTACGGCGTTTACGACATGATCGGCAACGTCTGGGAGTGGACCTCGGATTGGTGGTCGGCCCGGCATGAGGCCGTTGCGCAAAAAGCCTGTTGCATTCCACGCAATCCGCGCTCGGGGCAGGAAAATGCGAGCTACGACCCGACCCTGCCCAACGTAAAAATCCCGCGCAAGGTCTTGAAGGGCGGCTCGCATCTTTGCGCGCCGAACTATTGCCGCCGCTACCGGCCCGCGGCCCGCCATGCCGAACCGGTCGATACATCAACAAGTCACGTCGGATTCAGATGCGTAGTCAGAAAAATGGGAGTTGACGATGGCCTCGAAGTCAAAGCGAGACTCGCTTGATCGCCGCACGGTGCTTTTGAGTGGAACTGCCCTGGTCGCGGCAACTCTTGCCTCCGACGCACTGGCGCAGGCGCCGCGCCTTCGCCGGCACCTGCCGCTGCACCTTCGGGCAGCAAGCCGAATATTCTCGTCATCTTCGGCGACGACATCGGCTACTGGAATATCAGTGCCTATAGCCGCGGCATGATGGGTTATCGCACACCCAACATTGATCGCATTGCGAGAGAAGGAGCGATCTTTACTGATCTGTATGCTCAGCAATCATGCACGGCGGGTCGCGCTGCGTTCCTCACGGGGCAAAGTTGCTTCCGAACAGGACTGCTCAAAGTTGGCCTTCCCGCCGCCAAGGAGGGGCTCTCAGAAAAAGACCCGACGCTTGCCGAATTGCTTAAGCCGCTCGGCTATGCGACCGGACAGTTCGGCAAGAACCACGTCGGTGATCGCAACGAATTTCTGCCCACGGTACACGGCTTCGACGAGTTCTTCGGCAACCTTTACCACCTGAACGCTGAAGACGAGCCGGAGAACCCAGACTATCCCAAGGACCCGGCGTTTCTCGCCAAGTATGGTCCGCGCGGCGTTCTCCACACATACGCGACGGACGCGGATGACCCGACTGAAGATCCGCGGTTTGGCCGGGTCGGCAAGCAGAAGATCGAAGACACCGGTCGGCTCACCAAAAAACGCCAAGAGACGGTGGATGAGGAGTTCTTGTCCGCCGCGATGGCATTCATTGAGAAGAACAGCCAGGCCAACAAACCCTTCCTATGCTGGTTCAATTCGACGCGCATGCACGTGTTCACCCACCTCAAGCCGTCGTCCAGTGGCAAGACCAGTTTGGGACTTGAGGCTGACGGGATGGTCGAGCACGACGGCATGGTCGGTCAGTTGCTCAAGCAGCTCGAAGATCTTGGCATCGCCGACAACACGATCGTACTTTATACGACCGACAATGGTGCCGAAGTCTTCTCGTGGCCGGACGGCGGCACGACTCCGTTTCACGGGGAAAAGAACGCGAGCTGGGAGGGCGGCTACCGCGTTCCCGGCATGATCCGCTGGCCCGGCGTTGTCAAACCTGGGACTGAAATCAACGAACTCATGTCCCATGAAGACTGGGTGCCGACGTTGGTAGCTGCTGCGGGTGAGCCGAACGTGAAGGAGAAGCTGCTCGCCGGGTACCAAGCTGCCGGCAAGAACTTCAAGGTCCACCTGGACGGCTATGATCAGCGTGCTCTGCTGGCCGGTAGGGGGCCAACCAAGCGTAAGGAGTTCTTCTATTGGACCGATGACGGCAACCTTGCCGCTCTTCGCTATGACCGCTGGAAGCTCCTGTTTCTGGAGCAGCGAGCGAACGGAATCGATGTGTGGCAGGATCCGCTGGTACCGCTTCGGCTCCCCAAACTCACGGACCTTCGCGCGGATCCTTTCGAGCGGGCTCAGTTCGATTCGGGCGAATATGTCACCTGGCGGCTCGAACGTGCTTTTGCCCTTGTCCCCGCGCAGGACGTGGTTGCCCAGCACCTGAAATCATATGTCGAGTTTCCGCCGCGGCAGAAGCCAGGCAGCTTTTCGCTCGATCAGGTGCTCGCAAAGCTACAGGAGGGCAGCAGCGGCAAGCGCTGACTTGAACTCCGCCGAGCTACGTCAATTTGCGGCCGTAACCCGTGGCGGCTCGGAACTCGGAGCTACGGCCTCGCGCGCCATGGCACGCGATTGAGCCGAAAGCGATGTGAAATTTATTGCGGATGGAGGACTCGATGAGCGAAACAACATTGACCCCGACGTGATACCGAGAAGAACGGCTTCTCGATCATTGACGTGACGCCGAACAAGGTGACCTTCCGCCTGTTCATGTGGCGGCTGCCGGAACCGGTGTCATCGGTCGATACGCTACAGCCAGCTTTTGTCTGCGAGGCAAGGAGGCCCATCATAACGGCCGCGACTCAGACGGATCTCATCGCGTCAGAAGAAGCGAGCTATCGGAGGGGACAGGCATGACAAGGAGTCAAAAAGGAAAACTAATCGCGCTCGGCTGTCTGTGCGCTTTTGCGCTGCTCGCCAGTCGGCCTCCCGCTTCGGCCGACGAAGGCGGCATCAGCTTCTGGCTGCCCGGAACCTTTGGGAGCCTCGCTGCAGCACCCGGCACCCCCGGTTGGGCCCATAGGCGTTAAGTTTGTTCTTGAGTGTTGGAATCACACGTGATTCCAAGGCGGGATGGCAGACGAATCGCTTCTGAACGAGGACTGGGCGAGAGTGGTTACGCAGCTCGGCGGGGCTGCGCAGCTTGAAATAAGTGCGCGCCAGACGAAGGCTTTCGTGCGGCGGCGCCAAATTCCAGATGCGGTGTCGTTACTTCGGCTGATGCTGGCCTATTGTCTGGGTGAAAGAGGGTTGAGATCGACAGCCGCGTGGGCCGCTTCTGTTGGCCTTGCCGACCTCAGCAGCGTGGCGTTGTTCTATCGCCTGCGTCAATGTGGCGATTGGTTTGCAGTGCTGGTGGAGGGCTTGCTCGCTGCGGCAGCCCCGAAAGCGAGCCGAGGCCGCCTGATCCGCATTATCGATGCGACGACAGTGCCTCAGGCAGGACCGGCTGCGCGCAGGAACAGTGAGCTTTGGCGCGTTCATAGTGCATTCGATCTGCCATATGAGCGCTTTGGTCACTTCGAGCTGACAGATCAGCAAGAAGGCGAAACGTTTGACCGGATACCGGTGGTCAAGAACGAGATCCGCATTGCTGACCGCGCTTATCTACAACCTGACCGCATCGCCGCTGTGCGCGACGCCGGGGCAGACGTTTTGATCCGAGCGGGCTGGAAGAACGCACGTTGGCTTGATGCCAAAGGCCTTGCGTTCGATCTGATGGCCCAATTGCGTGCGGCGAAGGCGCACGGACTGATCGATCGGAGGATTTGGATCAAACGCAAGGACGGTGCGCCTCTGGCTATGCGTCTGGTCGCAGTCAAGAAGCCCGCCGGTGCAGTCGCGGCTTCGCGCCGTAAAGCCCGGCGCGACGCACAAGACGAAAACCGCGTCATCTCCAAAGAAACTCTGGAAGCCGCGGATTGGGTCATTCTGGTCACGTCGCTCGCGCGGGACGAGTTCTCCACCAAGGATGTACTCGCGCTCTATCGACTGCGATGGCGCATCGAACTTGGCTTCAAGCGACTGAAGAGTCTGATTGGTCTCAAGACGCCACCTGGAACCGATCCGCGCTCCGCCAAGCCCTACTTGCTGGCACACCTCTTGATCATCCTGCTGCTCGAGCCGCTTGCCCGCGACTTCGAGGACTCTCCCCGCTGGACGCAGGCCGCCTGACGGCACCTGGCGCTTGGCGTGTTTTGCAACAACTCGTTGCATCCTTGCTACAAGCGATCATTCCACAACCAACCATCCGTTGCTTTCGCCGCAGAAAGCGAGCGCTTGGGCGGCACCTGCGCGAGCCTCCTCGAAAACGTCCGTATCAATCGATGCTCGCGCTACCTTAACGCCTATGCGGTTGGGCCTGGGCCACGATCTACTATCACACCGACGTTTCGGCGGCGCCAGGAGCACAGTTTCCCCGCGGCGGCAGTCTGGATGTCGGCATCAGCGGTAAGGCCGATCTTGCTCTGTCGGTCCAAGCTACGTCTTTGCCGGCCTAGAACAGACCGCAGGGCTGGAACACTTGGCTGACGTTCGCGATCTCGCTGACGCCGGACACGACGTCGGCCAAGCCGATCGTCCGGAAATACCAGTGGGAGAGCAACAGCAAGGCACCTTCAATGAGCGCAAGCGTCTCCAACGGTCAGCGTTCCCTTCGCGTCGGCTTCCGGACGTCGATCATCACCGTGTTCATTGCGGTCGTGCTGCTGGTCGGGCTGACGCTCGTCTATTTGAGCTTCGCGCGCGTCACCGACATCACCCGGAGCGCAGCCGGCACCTTCATCGATAAGGTCGCACAGCTCGGGGCGGACCGGATCGACTCGCAGTTCAAGAATGTTCGCGATTGCCTCGATATCCTGGGCGGACTTCCCTCAGTCCAGTCCGCGGACATCGACGACAACACGAAGCTCTATGGCCTGATGGCGGCAATGCTGCGCAACAACGAGCCGCTGTTCAACCTCTATGTCGGCTACGAAGACGGCTCGTTCCTCGAGATGGACATGATCGATCGCGCTGGCCCCGCCTTCCGGTCGAGCCTGAACGCCCCGGAGGACGCGACATTCCGCCTCGTTGCGATTTCCCGGACCGGCCCGGCGGCTCACCCTGCCACCACGATGCTCCTGTCGGACAACCTCATCCCACTCGAAGAGAAGCCGGGGCCAGGCGATTACGATCCGCGGCAGCGGCGTTGGTATACCGACGCTTTCAGGAGGGAAGGCACTCTTCTCACCGGCCCTTACGTGTTTTTCGCGACAGGGCTTCCCGGCTACACGCTGCGCATTCCGCTGAAGGAGGGACGGCGCGGTGTCGTCGCGGGCGACATCCTGCTCAGCCAGTCCGAGGCGCTCCTCCGGCGGCAGCAGCTCGGCTCCGGAACGGCCTTCCTGTTCAACGATGACGGACGGATCGTGGCCCATCCGGAGATGAGCAAGCTGATGACGGATTTCCGAGGTCGCGGAGACGAGCTGCCGAAGATCGAGGCGACAAATCTTGGGGGCCTCTCCCAGGCGGTGCGGGCGGCAGAGGCAGGTGGGCACGCTCACCAGTTCCTGTCGGACAAGGCGGGACGGACCTACGTTGCGGCGTTCCAGAAGGTCGAGAGCGCGGGTGCAGCCAATGTCAGGCTCGCCGTGGTCGCCCCGCTGGACGAGTTCTTCGCCGAGATCATCGCCGAACGTCGCACCCTGTTCGTCACGGCGCTTGGGTTCGTCGCCGCCATGGTGCCGCTGGCATTCTGGATCGGTTCGCTGCTGGCGCGATCGTTGCGCGAACTCGCCCGGCAGACCGACGAGATCCAGCATTTCCAGCTCACGGAGCGCCCGAAGCTTCGCTCGATGATCCAGGAGATCGACGACCTGGCCCGTTCGGTCTTCACCATGCGCACCGTGATCCGCAATTTTTCGAGCTTCGTACCAAAGCAGATCGTGCGCCAACTGATCGAATCCGGCGCATCGCTCGCGCTCGGCGGCACGCGGCGCGAGATCACCGTCTTGTTCACCGACGTGGCCGATTTCACTGCGAAGACCGAGAAGGCGGATCCGTCGCAGGTCATGATCTATACCTCGCGATATTTTGCGGCCCTGTCGGAAGTCATCATGGCCAACCAGGGCACGGTCGACAAATTCATTGGCGACGCCGTCATGGCATTTTGGAATGCACCGGCTGATGATGCAGAGCACGCCGTCAACGCTTGCCGGGCCGTGCTCGCGTGTTTGCGCAGGAACGAGCAGTTGAACGCGACGTTCGAAGCGGAGGGCTGGCCGCCCTTCGCCACGCGCTTTGGCCTGCATTCGGGCGACGCCGTCGTCGGAAACGTCGGCTCGGCCGATCGAATGAACTACACGGCTCTCGGTGCCACGATCAACCTGGCCTCGCGGCTCGAGGGGCTGAACAAGAGCTACGGCACGCGCGTGCTGGTTTCCGCGGCCGTGAAAGATCGCGCGGAAACTCACTTCGTCTTCCGCTGCGTCGATCGCATTCAGCCGAAGGGATTCGCGGAATCCTTTCCGCTATTTGAGCTCCGATGCGAGCGGACGGGCGATATCAGCTCCGAACTGGAGTTCTGCCGGCGATGGGATGCCGTCTACGCCATTGTCGAACGCCGCGATGACGCGGCCGCTCTCGGTATGGTGTCGGAGTTTCTGTCGAACCATCCCGAAGATCGCGTCGCTCAGCTTCATGCGGAGCGTCTCCGCTCGGCTGATGTCATTCCGCTGCCCCGTCAGGCGGGGAGGCATCACACATGAGCGCTGCCCTGTCACAACGCCTCGATCGGCGGCAGGTTCTGAAGCGCGCGGCAGGTGTCGCGATCGGCTCGATGCTCGCTGCGCCATCGGTGGCGCAAGCCAGAACGAAGTTGCGGCTGGGCTACCTTCACGTGGTCGCGGTCGACGGGCATATCTGGACCGGGCTGGATCGTGGCTCCTTCGACAAGCAAGGCCTCGATTTCGAGCTGCATGAGTTCAACACGGGGCCGGAGGTTTTCGAGGCCATGGCTGACGGTCGGTTGGACGTGCTGTCCGCCGGCGGCGTGATCTCCAATTATCTCGCACTCGGGCGGGGACGCGCCTTCGTCATGAACGATATCGAGGTCGCAACGGCTCAGCTCTGGGTGAGGCCAGCCCTTGGCGTCAGCACGTTCGCCGATCTCAAGGGAAAGCGGATCGCGACGACGACCAGGACCACGGCGCACATCTTCCTGGACCGGGCGCTCCGCGCCAACAACGTGGATCCGTCGCAAGTCGAGATCGTCGATCGCAACATGTCCGGCGCGGTGCGGGCCTTCATGTCCGGCGAGGTGCCGGCCGTAGCGCTCTGGGTGCCATTCAACATCACGGTCCGCGAGGAAATACCGGACGCCATCAAGCTGGTAGACGCCTCCGCCTTCTATCCCCAATCCGCCGTCCTCGGCGGATGGGTAGCGAGACCAGACTATTACGCGGACAACAAGGAGGTGCTGGTCCGGATCATCCGCGCCTGGGCGGAAGCCAACGACTACATGGTGCGCAATCCCGGGCCGGCGGCTCAGACGCTGCATGACAATCACTACAGCCAGGCGAAGCTCTCGGACGTCAGCGAGGCTTTCAAGGCCGAGAAGATGTTCACGTCGAGAGAATGGAAACGGCTCTACACGGATGGGACCGTGGTCAAATGGCTCCAGCAAGTCAGCGACTTCTTCATTGCAGAGGGCCGTATCCCCAATCCAGTCCCCGCGGCCGACTATTTCGACCCCAGCCTTTATCTGGCCGAGATCAAATGAGCCTCATCCGCCAGTCCAGCCGGCCGTCTCGCTGTTGCGGCAGGAGGCGCCAGTGATCACCAGCGATCAAATCGACTGGGCGCTGGAGCGGCTCGCCGCCACCCTAACGCAGGATTTCTCTTGAGGCTGTGTCGGAAGATCGCATGCCGGCGGCGGCCAACCACGAGTTAGCGGTCCGGCCAGAACCGGACTCGTGCAGCGCAGCAATAGTGACGCATGGTCCTAAGGCAAGACTGTGCGTGATCCCGGCAACCGGACGAACGGGGTGCGTGGAACCTATCGGAGCGACGGACGTTTTTGTCCGCGAATGAGCAGCGCCGTGCCCGGCGCAGCAAGCGCCGAGGCCGGAGGCGCAGAGCTGCGCGGATCGGAGTAATGCTCATGAGACTCACTCTTTCAGTCATCAAAGCTGACGTTGGCTCCATTGGCGGGCACACGAAACCGTCTTCACGCATGATCGCGACTGTCGAGGGCGAGGTTGCCAAGGCGATCTGCAATGGTCTGCTGATCGACGGCTTCATCTGCCACACCGGCGATGACATTGCGATCATCATGACGCACACGCGGGGTGAAGGAAGCTCCGAGGTCCATCAACTCGCCTGGAAGACGTTCCTGGCGGCCACCTCGGTCGCGAAGACCTCCGGGCTCTACGGTGCTGGCCAGGATCTTCTCGCCGACGCGCCTTCCGGGAACATTCGCGGCGCCGGCCCAGGCGTCGCCGAGCTCAGCTTCGACCACAGCCTCTCCGGCCTGCGACCCGCGGAATCCTTTATGGTGTTCGCGGCCGACAAATGCGGCCCCGGCGCCTACAACCTGCCGCTCTATCTCGCCTTTGCCGACCCCATGTACTGCGCTGGGTTGATGCTGCCTCCGATGATCCAGGGATTCCGTTTCCATATCATCGACATGGACAACACAGCCGGCGACAGCCTGCTCGAGCTCGACGCGCCCGCCGACAGCTACCACATTGCCGCCCTGCTTCGCGACAACGAGCGCTTTGGCATCGATCGCATCGTTTCTCGAACCCATGGCGAAGTCGCCGCGGCCGTTTCGGCACAGCGCCTCCACGCGATCGCAGGCAAGTACACCGGCAAGGATGATCCAGTCGCGATCGTCAGGAACCAGGGGATTTTTCCAGCTCCGGAGGAGATAATCTCGCCGTTCGCCAAAGCGCACTTCGTGGGCGGCGATGCACGCGGCTCGCATGTGATGCCGCTCATGCCGGTGCCACTCAACACCCCCGTTACCGGCATGTACTGCCTGCCGATCGTTTCTTGCGTCGGCTTTTCGATCGACAGGGAAGGCCGGTTTGCCGAGTCCTACACCGATTTCTTCGACAACCCGGCGTGGGATGAGGTCCGCCGGCGCGCCCAGCGCAAGGCCATCGAGATGCGCAGCCAAGGTTGGTCTGGCGCCGCCATGCTGCCCTATTCCGAACTGGAATATGGCGGCTTCCGCGACACCGTATCCGGACTGCTGAAGCGTTTTCGACTGCGCGACGACCGCAAGCCGGAAGCGGCCGAGTAGCGACCGTCTTCAATCAGAAGCTGGAGCGTCGTTCACCGTTCAATCGACAGATGCAGTCGCTATGACGACATGCCGATCCGGGAGGTGGATATGGCCAAAAAACGCATCGGGATTCTCACGGGCGGCGGCGACGTCGCCGGCCTCAATGCAGTCATCAAGAGCGTGACTTATCGCGGCAGTGAGGACGACATCGAGGTTGTCGGTCTGCGCCGTGGTTGGGAGGCGCTCACGCACCTGAACCTCGACGACCCAAACAGCAGGTCCCACTACGTCATCCCGCTGAACCGTGAAAACACTCGAACCATCGACCGGCGCGGCGGCACCGTGCTGCACTCGAGCCGCGTCAATCCCTCCAAAATACAAAAGCTGCCCTATCATCTCGTCGGCAATGATGTTCCGGTCTCGCTGAGCACCAACGGCGGCATCGCGACAAAGACGTGGGACCTCACCAGCCGGGTGCTCGCCAACCTCTCGGGACTCGGCATCGAACACCTGATCGCCATCGGCGGCGACGACACACTCAGTTATGCGGCCAAGCTCAACGAACTCGGCGTCAAGATCATCGCCATCCCGAAGACGATGGATAATGACGTCCGCAACACCGAGTACTGCATCGGCTTCTCGACCGCGATCACCCGCGCCAGCGATGCCATCCAGCGGCAGCGCACGACAGTCGGCTCGCATGAGCGAATTGGCATTTTCCGCGTCTTTGGCCGCGATGCCGGATTTACGGCACTCTACACCGCGTATGCGACCTCGATACGATGCGTCATACCGGAGTATAAGGTCGACCTCGACAAGCTGATCCGGTTGCTCATCGAGGACAAGCGCGCCAATCCAAGCAACTACGCGCTGATCGTGCTCAGCGAGGGAGCTCAGTGGGAAGGCTACAAGCTGCGGGAATACGGCGAGCCCGACGCCTACGGTCACCGCAAGAAGGCCAACGTGGCGGAATCGCTTGCCGACGAGATCAAGCAGCGCACCGGCGAGGAGACGATCATCTCCGATCTCACCTACGATTTGCGATCGGGCGATCCGGACTTCATCGACAAGCTTGTGGCCCTGACTTTCGGTAACATGGCCTACGATGCCATGCTGGAAAGCAAGACCGGCCTCATGTCGGCGCTGGTCGAGGGCCGCTACGACCTCGTGCCCATCCCTGACGCCAAGCTCGGTCCGCGCAAATTGGACGTTGCGAGCAGCTACAACACGGAGCGCTACCGCCCCATCTACGCCAACAAGCAGGGGCTGCCGATCTTTCTCAACCGCGCGTCCTAGCGCGTCGACTGGGCGCTGGAGTGGCTCGCCACCACCTGACGCAGAATCTCGAGAGCCTGCGTCGGAAGATCGCAATGCCGGTCTTGGCCGAGAACGAACGATTCCGCCGGCTGTGCGTTGAACGTCGTGGGCGATTACGAAGTGGGAGCGACAATCATGCTTCCGCGTGGCGTTTGCCTGACGGCTGCTTTAGTTGGTGTCTCGATGCTGACGGCGAGCATCAGTGCGCTCGCCCAAGGACCCGGCCAGGGACATGGAAGGGGCGGGCCACCCGGCCCAGCCGCAGCGCGGCCAGCAGCACCACCGGCCATGTCACGTCCGGCGGCGCCGCCAGCCATGGCACGTCCCGCCGCGCCGGCATTCCATCCGCCGGCCATGGCGCCACGTCCGGCGCCGCATATGGCCTCACCGCCACCTCGCCCGGCCCCGCACTTCGCTGCACCGCCGCGAGCGGCCCCGCGTGTGGCAGCGCCGCGGCCTGAATTCCATCGGGCGCCGGCCGCACCGCAACGCCCGGCCATGGCACCGCGGCCGTCACCGCACATCGCCGCCCCGTCGCGGCCCAGCGCACCGCCCGCCGCGAGCGAGCGGCTGTCGCGGCACGATCAGATCGAACAGCGCGCGCAACAGCGCCAGCAGCAAATCCAGCAGCGCCAGCAAATGGTGCAGCAGCGGCAGCGCGAGATGCTGTCGCGCCAGACGACGGAGCGTCAGGCCCGCATCGATCGCCTCCAGCAGCGCGTGCAGCAACTCCAGTCGCAGAAGCCGGAAGGGGCGCGGGCGCTGCGCGAGCAGCAACGGACACTCCAGACGCAGAACCGCTTGCTTGAACGTGAGCAGCGCGCCCAGCAGAGTGACCTGGCGCGCCAGCAGCGGCTTGGGCTCCAGGCTCCGGCCGGGCGGACGCCGGCGGCTGCGGCCGCCGTGGAGGCCGCCCAGCGCGGGCGGTTCGCGGAGCGGTTCCGCGAGCAGGCAACTGCGCAGACTCAAGCGGCGCTCGTGACCCGCGAGAGCGGCTGGGCTCCCCGGCAGGCCTGGCGTCACCGCCATCCCGCGGTGTTCGTGGCGTGGCTCGGCCCGGTGTTCTGGCCATACGCTTACTCCGACATTTTTGACTACACGTTCTGGTCCTATGCTTACGAGCCCGGCTATTGGGCCTACGCCTATGACGACTTCGTCGATACCGTATTCTGGGGCAGTGGCAGCCCCTATTCCGCCTATGCCAGCACCAATCCGTATGACTATCCGCAAGCCGGCGGCGGCTACCGCGCACGGTCGCGCGCCAGCGCGAGTCCGCAAACGCTCCAGCAATTGTGCAGCACGCCGGACAGGGGCGTCACAGCCTGGCCGCTCGCCGATATCGCGCGAGCCGTGCAGCCGACGCCGGAGCAACGCGCGCTGCTCGACGAGTTGAAGACCGCAGCGGCCAAGGCTGCCGATGTATTCAAGGATACCTGCGCGGAGACCTATGCACTTACTCCGCCCGGCCGCCTGCGCGCGATGATGAACCGCATCAGCGCGACGCTGGAAGCCGTCAAGATCGTGCGACCGGCCCTGGAGAATTTCTACAACTCGCTCAGCGACGAACAGCAGGCGCGCTTCAACGCGCTCGGCCCCAATGTCGGCGACCGCTCGTCCCAGCAGCAGGAAGCGAGTAGCGAGACCTGCGGTGATCCCAAGTCCAGCCTGACCCAATTGCCGATCCAGAGGATCGAGGCCGTACTTCACCCCGCAGGCAAGCAGAAGGACGCGCTCGACCGCCTCAGCGAAGCGACCGCGAAGGGAGTTGAAGGCCTGCAGGCTGCCTGTCCGAACGATGTGCCCCTGACGCCGGTCGGACGGCTCGAGGCGATGCAGAGCCGGCTCGAGGCCATGCTGACGGCCGCCAAGCTGGTCGAACCGGCGCTGGACGAGTTCTACGCCACGCTGAGCAGCGAGCAGAAGGCGCGCTTCAACACGCTACAGCAGGTCGCAGGCCCGTAGGGCAGCGTCGCGCTCTGATCTCATGCGGAAATCGTCTACCGCCCAGCATCATTCGTGCTTGTGATCGCTTGAGGCTGCTCGATCTCATTCGAGCCAATGGCGTTGCATTGTTGGTAGTGAGAAGACAGCTCGAGATCAGCCAGATGATCCCAGTATTCTGCTTTTGCGAGCAGCTTCCACTTGTTCATGCTGTTGTACGCGGCCTGTTGGCGGCACAGAGAGCTCATCGCACGCAAGCGTCGCACTTTCTCCACTGCGAACCTCCCTTCGCGCCTGCTTGTTCACAAGCGCATTTGTGTGGTCAGAGCTTCGCAGATCGAATTGACGAGTGATAGTCCGGGATTCGCCGGTGAATCCATGATAGCGCAATCGTCTGACTTTTCACCGATCGGTCGCGCCAGCGAATTTAATCGCAACACTGGCTTGGCCCAGCGCATTGAATCGTAGGATCGTCCCTGGCGGCTTTCGCCGCAATAAATCACGCCGGTGCCCTCGGCAAAGCTTGCCGGCCTTGTCACGCTTACTACAACAATGGCCCCGACGGTTGCACGTCGGGGCCATTCAAGATCAACAGGCATGGGTACATCCGCCGTGCCTGCTGATCGTTGATGCCATTGATTACCGCATCCGATCTGGCACAGACTGTGGCGCGGCTGCGGCATCGGGATGATGTTATTCTGCCTGAAAGCTGATGGTCCGCATCATCATCGGTGGTACTCCGACCAGCTCGCTGCTTCGCCTGTGTTCTGGCTCGCGATGGGGCATTCGCGACCGGGTCGAGCGGGCAGCAAGTCCAACCAATGTCCGTTCTACCGTTCGATGCAGGTGCGCAGCACCTCGTTCATCGGCTTGCCCCACCAGTCGTTGGAGAAGATCTCGATCTCCGAATAGACGCATACGCGTAGTCGATTTGCGATAGCCATCGCGCTGCGCTTGATCTATCTTTTCATGAGGGGCGGAGAACGTTCGAGGAGCCCTGCGAGCAACCTCCGACCCAATGACCGATCATGGGTGGAATAGGAGGACATCATGCAGAGCATGGCCACCGAAACCTTCATCGGCAATATGCGCGGCCCGGTTATCAGGCGAATGGATGCCGACTACGACGCCGTGCGGAGCCTCTACAACGGAATGATCGACAAGAGTCCAATGATGATCGCACGGTGCGCCGACGTTGCTGATGTCGTCGCAGCGGTCAATTTTGCAAGGGACAATGATCTTCAGGTCGCGATCCGCGGAGGCGGCCACAATGGGCCGGGCCTCAGCAGTGTCGAAGACGGACTGATGATCGACATGTCGATGATGAAAGGCGTGCGGGTCGATCCCGGCGCTCGTACCGTCCGCGTCGGTCCCGGCTGCTCGCAAGGCGATGTCGACCACGCCACGCATATCTACGGGCTTGCCGTGCCGGCCGGCATTGTATCGACCACTGGGATCGCCGGCCTTACGCTCGGCGGCGGCACAGGATACCTCACCCGCAAGTATGGCCTCACCATCGACAATCTCCTTGAGGCTGATGTCGTGCTCGCCGATGGACGCATCGTCACCGCCAACAAGTCGGAGAACGCCGACCTTTATTGGGGCCTGCGCGGGGGCGGCGGCAATTTCGGCATCGTGACGAGCTTCCTGTTCCAGGCTCATCCCGTGAAGATGGTATATGCCGGTCCAATCTTCTGGAGTCTCGAAAATGCCCGGACCGTGATGCAGAAGTACAGGGATTTCCTCCGCAGCGCTCCCGAGGAGCTCGGGGCCTTTGTTGGCTTGAAGACCGTTCCGCCGATGGACCCGTTCCCGCCGGATCATCAGGGCAAGCATGCCTGCGCCATCATTGCGTGCTATAATGGTCCGGCAGAAGACGGCAAGGCGATCATAGCGGGGTTGCTCGGTGAGCTGCCCCCGCCGCTCTTCAATTGGATGGGCGAGATGCCCTATCCGGCGCTCCAGTCCATGTTCGATCCGTTCTTCCCGAAAGGTCTGCAGTGGTACTGGCGCGGCGATTTCGTGAAAGAACTGACCGACGAAGCAATTGACGCCCATATCGAGCAGGCCCGGAAAGCACCGAGCCCGCTGTCGCTCATGCATCTCTATCCGATCGATGGCGCCGTCCACCGCGTCGGCAAGAGCGACACCGCCTGGAACACGCGCGACGCGACCTGGTCGATGGTCATCGCCGGCATCGATCCCAATCCGCAAAAAGCAGGCGAAATCACGCGCTGGACCAAGGGCTATTGGGAGGCCGTGCATCCTTACTCGGCCGACGGCGGCTATGTGAATTTCATGATGGAGGATGGAGACGACAGCAGACTTAGGGCTACTTACGGTGACAACTACGACCGCCTCGTCGCCTTGAAGACCAAGTACGATCCGACGAACTTCTTCCACATGAACCAGAACATCAGACCGCTGCACTCGTAGACGATCACACCTGCTACACGGATCGGTCGCGCCTAATGACGTGTCGGAGCGCTCTGTCGCATCGAAAATCGAGGGAGCGCTCCCCTGAGTCACCGAGATCGTAATCTAAACCACCGTCTTGTGCCGCGAAATGCAGGTCCGGAGCACCTCGTCCATCGGCTTGCTCCACCAGTCGTTGGAGAAGATCTCGATCTCCGAAAAGCCGGCATAGCCCTGCGCCTCGACTGCCTGACGCACCGCTTTGATGTCGATGACGCCGTCGCCCATCATGCCGCGGTCGTTGAGGATGTCTTTGGTCGGCACCAGCCAGTCGCAGACGTGGAAGGCGAGCAATCGATCCCGGCCGGCGCGCGCGATCTGGCCCATCAGCTCCGGGTCCCACCAGATGTGATAGACGTCGAGCGCGACCCCGAGCATGCCGCTGCGGCCGGGATCGAGCCGGTCGCAGATGTCGAGCGCCTGTTTCGTGGTGTTCACGCAAGCACGGTCGGCCGCATAGGCAGGGTGCAAGGGCTCGATCGCCAGCGGCAGCTTTGCCTGTCTCGCGTAGTCGAGCATCTCGGCGAGCGCTTCCTCGACCTGCCCGCGCGCCGCGGCGATGTCCTTCGACGCCTCGCTGCCCGGCCGCGAATATTGCGGCAGGCCGCCGACGACGAGGACGATGCAGGAGGCGCCCAGCGCCTTGGCCTCGTCGACGCAGCGGCGATTGTCGTCGCGCACCTCGCCCCGGCGCGAGGCGTCCGAGGTGAACATGCCGCCGCGGCAATAGCCTGAGAGATCAAGGCCGGCATCGCGCACCGCGCGCGCGGCACGGTCGAGCCCGATGGTCGCGACCTGGTCGCGCCAGGGATCGATGGCGCGGATGCCATGCTTCGCACAGGCATCGATGATCTCGACGAGATCTCCCTGCTTGCGGACTGTCGCCGTGTTCAGCGACAGCCAGCGATGGTCGGACGAAAAGTCGCGCATCAGGGTTCGATACCGTGGGTGGCGAGCACGGTCTTCATCCGCTGCGTCGCGAGTTCGGGATTGGCGAGCAAGCCGGCCCTGTCGGCGAGACGGAACAGCTCGGCCAGATGCAACGTGGAGCGCGTGCTCTCCTGTCCCCCGACCATGGTGAAATGATCCTGATGGCCGTTGAGATACGCCATGAACACCACGCCGGTCTTGTAAAAGCGCGTCGGCGCCTTGAAGATGTGACGCGACAGCGGCACCGTCGGTCCCAGCACATCGTGGAAGCCAGCCTCGTCCCCGGCCGCCAGCCGTGACAATGCATAGGACGCCGCCGGAGCGATGGCATCGAAGATGCCGAGCAGCGCGTGCGAAAAGCCTTGGCTATCGCCGGCAATCAGCTCCGCGTAATTGAAATCGTCGCCGGTGTACATCTTGATGCGCTCGTCGAGGCGACGGCGCATGTCGATCTCGCGCTGCTTGTCGAGCAGCGAGACCTTGACGCCGTCGACCTTGGCGGCATTGCCGTTGATGATGGCGACCGCCGTGTCCATCGCCTTGTCGATATCCTTGGTGCCCCAGTATCCCGTCAGCGCCGGATCGAACATGTCGCCGAGCCAGTGGATGATGACGGGCTCACGGACTTGCGAGAGCACGCGGTCATAGACCCTGGCGTAATCCTCGGCGTTGCGCCCCAGTTTGGCCAGCGCGCGCGAGGCCATCAGGATGATGCGGCCACCGACCTTCTCGACCGCCGAGATCTGCTCCTCATAGGCGCGGATGACGTCGTCGAGACTCCTGGCATCCTCCACGGCGAGATGATCCGTGCCTGCACCGGAGAACACCAGCGCATTGCGCCGCTTGGCGGCGCCGACCGAGCGGGTGATCAGCTCCAGCGAGGTTGGCCAGTCCAGCCCCATGCCACGCTGCGCGGTGTCCATGGCTTCGGCAACGCCGAGACCGAGGTCCCAGACATGCTCGCGGAAGGCAATGGTCTTGTCCCAGTCGACGGCAACCGACAGCCAGGGATCATTGTCGGCGAAGGGATCGGCCACCGTGTGCACGGCCGAGAAGGCGATGCGGTTGAGCGGCCCCTCGAGCTTTTTGGGGAACGTGCGCGAGGCCGCGAGCCGGTAGGTCTCAAGCGAGCGATCGGCCTTCGGCAGCTTCAGCGACAATGACGACATCGGCTGGACGGGCTTGTTCATGATTTCTGACCTCTCCCCGTCATTGCGAGGAACGAAGCGACGAAGCAATCCAGACTGACTCTGCAGAAAGATCTGGATTGCTTCGCTCCGCTCGCAATGACGGCTTAGCAGATTTCTGACCTTACACTTTGATCGGGGCGACATCGACCCAGCGCCGCTCCTTCCAGCTCTTCAGCGCGCATTCGGCAAGCTGCACGCCCTTGGCGCCTTCGAGCAGCGTGAACTTGTAAGGAGCGCCCTCGTAGACGTGGCGAATGAACATTTCCCACTGTTCCTTGAAGCCGTTATCGTAGGTGACGTTATCGGGCATCTTCTGCCAGTCGCCGTAGAAATCGTGCAGCCGCTTCTCGTCGGGATTCCACACCGGACGAGGCGTCGCCTGCCGCGCCTGGATCATGCAGTCGGTGAGCCCCGCGACGGCCGAGCCCAGCGTGCCGTCGACCTGGAAGGTGACGAGGTCGTCGCGGTAGACCCGCGTCACCCAGGACATGTTGATGTGAGCGATGATGCCGCCCTCGAGCTGGAACGTCGCGTAAGCTGAATCATCCGCAGTCGCCTTGTACTTCTTGCCCTGCGAGTCGAAGCGTTCGAGGATATCGGTGTTGCCGATGCAGCTGACGCTCTGAACATTGCCGAAGAGGTTGTCGAGCACGTAGCGCCAGTGGCAGACCATATCCAGGATGATGCCGCCGCCGTCCTCGCTGCGATAATTCCAGGACGGCCGCTGCGCCTCCTGCCAGCCGCCTTCGAATACCCAATAGCCGAACTCGCCGCGTACCGACAGGATACGGCCGAAGAAGCCGGAGTCGCGCAGGAAGGCGATCTTCTTCAGGCCGGGCAGGAACAGCTTGTCCTGCACCGTGCCGTGCTTGACGCCCTTGGCGTTCGCGAGCTTCACGACCTCGACGGCTTCCTCGAAATTGGTCGCGATCGGCTTCTCGCAATAGACGTGCTTGCCGGCATTGATGGCCTGGGTCAGCAGGCCCGGCCGGGCCTGCGTGGTCGCGGCGTCGAAGAACATGGTGTCGTTCTTGTCGGCAAGCGCGGCATCGAGGTCGGTGGTCCAGCGCGTGATGTTGTAGCGCTTCGCAAGCGCCTCGACCTTCTCGGCGTTGCGGCCGACCAGGATCGGATCGGGCATGACGCGGTCGCCGTTCTTCAGGCGGACACCGCCCTGGTCGCGGATCGCCACGATCGAGCGGATCAGATGCTGGTTGAGCCCCATTCGGCCGGTGACGCCGTTCATGATGAGGCCGAGGCGTTGGGTGGTCATGCCAGATACTCCTGAAGTGATTTTGGCTGTTCGAGCGGACGGAGCGCCGACCACTCCGGATGGACCGAGGACGCAAAGCCCGTTGCGTGAAGCGATCCCGTCAGGAGATCGCCGTCGTGAATTTTGAGCCTGATGCCCTGCCCGGCGTCGGCATAGAGATCGGGATGCGCGGCCGCGAAGGCTTGCGCTTCCGCGGCCGGCGTGTCGCCGAAGCCATCGACATAGTGGTGGCCGTTGCGTTCGGCATGGGTGGCGCCGATGAACGCAGCGAGCGCGAGATCCTGCTGCACGGCGAGGCCGGCCTGACAGGTTAGATCTTCACCAGTCACGAAGAACCGCACGCCGTCCGCGCTCCATTTCGCCGCGCGTGTCGCGTTGACCACCGACTTATAGAGTCCCTTGCAGGATTTTGACGAAATGCCGCAATAGCCCAGCGCACGCGCGGCGGCGAAGGCATCGTAGGAATCGTCGGCCTCGTCGATGATGAAGCCGTGCGAGGCCAGCGGTCCCAGCGGCGATTGTCGCGTGATATCGCGCGGCATCGGCTGCTCGACATAGAGCAGGCGCGCGGCGATCGGGCGTAACGCGGCGTCATGATCGAGCCGGTCCATCAGCGCCTCCAACGCAGCGAGATCCGCATACTGCTCGTTGGCGTCGAGCGTCACCTTGGAGTCGCGCCCGAGCGTGTCGAGCTCCTTGCCGATACGCGCCAGACGCGCGGCATCGGCTGCAGGCTCGCCCGACAGCTTGAGCTTGAAGTAGCGAGCACCGGCGTTCTCGCGTGGATCGGCAACACCGCCCTCACCTTCCACCGCATCATCAAGGCCGACGGTGTGCCTGACGGCAACACGCTCCAGCGGCACACGGCCGGAGAGAAACGTCCTGATGTCCCTCTCGCTCAGATCAGGAGACAGCCGCGTATCAATGCCGGCGATATTGCCGGCCATGCCATCAAAGAAGTTGGTCGCGAGGGCGCGGAGCAGCGCATCGAGAATGGCCTTGTCGATCTCGGCGGGGCCATAAGCCGCAGCAAGCGCCGGAATGTTCTTATTCGCACACGTCGCGATCTGCGCGCCGATGCACGAGGCATGCAGATCGAAGGCGGTCTGATACAGGCTGCGCGCCAGATAGAGCCCGCGCGCAATCTCGAGCGACCGTCGCAGCCCATCTACCGTCTGCGCCGGCGACAGCTCCGGCCGCTTGTCGAACCATTTCGGCACCAGCAGCTCGGCACTGGCGCCGACCGCGCTCCCCCTGCCCTCGACCTCGATCTCGACCCGGACGAACAGCTGCGGTGTCGCGTTGATGGTGACGGCGCCGAAGCGGAACGGCCGCGCGAAATGCACGGGGCGTTCGAAAAAGGCGATGTCTCGCAGCTTCAGGCGGGGTGACATGATCGTCAGTCCAGTGCACCTTGCGAGAAGAAATGCTTGCGGATGCGTTGCACGAGCTCGGTGAAAACAGGATCGGCCATCACATCGAGCGAGCGCGGGCGCGGCAGCGGCACGTCGTAGATCGCGGCGACCGCGCCGGGACGTTCGGTCATGACCAGCACGCGGTCGGCGAGAAACACGGCCTCGGGAATCGAGTGCGTGATCAGCAGCACCGTCTTCTTCGTCTCGCGCTGGATCCGCATCAGCTCGACGTTCATGCGCTCGCGGGTCAGCGCATCGAGCGCGCCGAACGGCTCGTCCATCAGCATGATCTTGGGATCGTGTACCAGCGCACGGCAGATCGAGGCGCGTTGCTGCATCCCGCCGGAGAGTTGCCACGGCAGCTTCTTCTCGAAGCCTTCGAGGCCGACCAGCTTCAAGAGCTCCTTGGCGCGGGCGAGGTATTTGTCCCGGGCCAGGCGCTTCATGTCGATCGGCAGCATCACGTTGTTGAGGATGTTGCGCCAAGGCAAGAGCAGCGCGTTCTGGAACACGATGCCGACATTGCCGTGCGGCGTCGTGACCTTCTCACCTTCGACCAGGATCTCGCCCGTGGTCGGCGGCAGCAGGCCCGAGATCAGCTTGAGCAGCGTGGACTTGCCGCAGCCGGAGGGGCCGACCACGACGAAGAACTCGCCGTCATTGATGTGGAAGTCGAGCGGCCGCAGCGACGGCACATCGCCGTCGCGCGTCCGGTAGGTTTTGGACACGCCTGATAGATTGATACCAGACGCATCGCCGGCCCGGTCGCTCACCAATCTCAGATGCGCGGCCGGCTGCACGGCTTCGTTCATGACTGTCGCAGGTTTCACGAGCCACTCTTGGGCAGGTAATCGTTGGTGTAGAATGCCCTGGGGTTCTCCTTGGCCTTGGCATCGAGACCGCCATATTCGACCAGCAGATTGACGGTCTCGGTCATGTTCTGGTCGGTGACCTGGAACGGCCGCTTGCTCTTTGTTTCCGCGGTCCGGTAGAGCGGGATGGTCAGCTCAAATCCCTCAGTCAGCGTATCGATCTTGCCGCCCTTCGGATTGGCATCGAGGATCGATTGTGCCGCGGCCTTCGGCTCCTTCTCGGCAGCTTCGACCGCCTTGGTCGTCGCCGACATGAAGCGGCGGACGAGATCGGCATTGGCTTTCACATAGTCGGAATTGGCGATGATGCCGGAGGAAACCATGTTGATGCCGTAGTCGGCGAACTTGATCGGATAGACCTCCTTGCCGGTGGCGTCCTTGATCTTCATCGACTGGTCCATGACGTAGCCGAGCAGGAGATCGGCCTGGCCGTTGATGACGGCGTTGAGCTTGGTCTGGCCGTCGCCGGCGACGGTCTTGAAGTCGCTCTCCTTCAGGCCGGTCTTCTTCAGGAACAGTGGCCAGATCTGCGTCATGGAGTCGGCCGGCGTGATCGCCACCGTCTTACCCTTGATGTCTTCGGGCTTTTTGATGTTCTTGTCGACGAAGCCCATCGCGGACATCGGGCTGGTCTGCAGCAGCACGCCGGTCGCGACCACAGGCGCGCCCTTGATCGCCGCGCGCATCATGGTGGGCACGTCGACATAGCCGAAGTCCGCAGTCTTGGCGGCGACGGCCTGCGTGGTCGCCGCGGAGCCGCGGCCTTCCTGGATCTCGAGGTCGATGCCTTCGGCGGCATAGATGCCCTTGGCCCTGCCGTAGTAGAACGGCGCGTGCTCGCCATAGACGTACCAGTTCAGCATCAGCACGACCTTGTCGGCCGCCTGCGCCGGCACGGCTGCAAACGCCAGCAGCGCCACTGATGCAGCCCCAATCCACCGCTTCATCGTCACTCTCCCTCGTCGTTATGTTTCGGCCGTTGGTGACCGTTGCTTGAATTAAGACGCGAAAATCACGTCCTCGCGCTGGCTGACATGCCAGGGAATGACCAGCTTCTCGATCCGGTCGACCATCCAGAACAGGATCACGCCGAGCAGCGCCAGGATCACCAGCGCCGCGAACATCGTCGGCAGGTCGAACGTGCCGATCGAACGCTGCATGACGTAGCCGATGCCGGAATTGGAGCCGACGAACTCGCCGACGACGGCGCCGACCACGGCGAGCGTCACCGACACCTTGAGGCCGGAGAAGATCGCCGGCAGCGCATGCGGCAGGTTCACCGTGCGGAACACCTGGAAGCGGCTGCCCTGCAACGCGCGGGCGAGATCGACCATGTCAGGATCGACTGATTTGAAGCCCTGCACGGCCGAAACCACCACGGGGAAGAAGCCGAGCAGGAAGGCCGAGATCACCTTGGGAATGATGCCGAAGCCGAACCACACCACGAACAGCGGCGCGATCGCGATCTTCGGCACGGATTGCGAGAATACCAGCAACGGATAAACGTAGCTCTCCACCGTCTTCGAGCCCGCGATCAGCATCGCGACGGGAATGCCGAACAGCGCCGACAGCAGGAAGCCGCAGACGGTCGCATAGGTGGTCGGCCAGGACTGGCGCAGCAGCTCCGGCCATTCAGTGCGCAGCACCGCGACGACGTCGGCCGGCGACGGGATCTGGTAGGCCGGGATCTTGAACAGGCGGATCGAAAGATCCCAGGCCACGACGATGAAGACCAGGAACAAGAACGGCCGAACCCAGGCCGCATTCAGCATCTTGGACACCGCACCTTGCGGCTTTGGCTCGGCCAATTTTCACTCCCGGCATTTTCTTCGTTGCGGGGAGAAATTAACCCGTTGGATAAATACTGTCCAGAGGATTCCCTGTGACGTTTGCGGCGGGTTCCGGGTGTTTGGGGAGAGTGGCGCCGGCGCTCTCCTGTCCCGGACGCGCTGCAACGCTCTTTGGCGTTGCCCCGCAAAGCCGGGATCCAGAGGCCCCGCGCTCCGCAGTTGCGTGGGCCCCGGCTCTGCAGCGCATCCCTTGCGTGCTGCGCTGCGTCCGGGGCACGAGACCGCCCACCCTCGGTGTCATTCCCCGCGAAAGCGAGAAATCCAGTACGCGGCGGCCTCTCGAGTACTGGATCGCCTTGGGCGATGACAGCGGAGGATTTGGCTACACCGTCTGCACCACGGCCGTGCGCGGGTTCGGCGCCTTCGCAATCTCGAACAGTTCTGCCGAGCGTCCCGTCAGCGCCGCGAGCACGAGGCCGACCATATGGGCCAGCCGCTCATCCTTGGCCTTCTTGTCCAAGAGATCGCGGCCGAAGATCACGCTGAGCGTCGCCGAGTTGGAGAGATAGAAGAAGCTCAGCGCCGCGATCGAGATGTAGAGCTGCACCGGGTCGACGGCGACCTGGAAGTCGCCAGACTCGACGCCGCGGCGCACCACGGTGCGGATCATCTCGACGAAGGGCGAGTGCATCGACTTGACCTTGGTCGATTTCTTCAGGTGCTTTGCGCGGGCAAGGTTCTCTGTCTGGAGCAACGACAGGAATTCCGGATTGCGCAGGAAGTAATTCCAGGTGAACTCGATCAGGCGGCGGATCGCCTCGGGCGGATCGAGATGTTCGAGATCGAGCCCGCGCTCCTCGCTGCGGATCTTGTCATAGGCGCCCTCGAGCACGGCGAGATACAGCTCGTCCTTGTTGCCGACGTGATAGTACAGCATGCGCTTGTTGGCGCCGGCCTTGGCCGCGATACGGTCGACGCGCGCGCCGGCGAGCCCATGGGCGGAAAACTCCTGCTTGGCGGCTTCGAGAATGCGCAGCCGCATCCCCTCGGGGTCGCGCTGCCATTTCAGGGGTCGCTTTGCCTTTGCTGTCGCCAAACCGGGTGCTCGCTGGGTGGTCCAGGTACGCGTGTAACACGCGCCCAGCCCGCCGCATAGAAGTGAAGCGGGCATCTGCCTCAACACCGTCATTGCGAGCGAAGCGAGGCAATCCATGCCGCCGCGGCAACAGTCTGGATTTGCTTCGTCGCAAGGGCTCCTCGCAATGACGGAGGAGAGACCGCCCTAATCCACCGGCTTCGGCGACCGTTCCAGCAGCACCGTCTGGATCCCGCACGTCCCGCTCCGCACCGTCATGATCCGCGTGCCCGGCTTGCGGCCGTTGCGCACCTCGGAGACATCGAGTCCGCTCGCGATCAGGCGGGCGCGGGTGGCGTCGATGTCGGCGACGCGCCAGCTCAGGCCCCAGAGACGGTCATGCGCGGCATCGCCGCCCGCCACGGGGCGGCGGACCACTTCGACGATGAGGTCGCCGCAGCGGAAGAACATCAGCTGTCCCCAATCCTGGTGCGAACGGTCGAGCGCGAGATCGAGCCCGAGCCGCGCGCCGTAGAGCGCGGCGGCGCGCTCGGAATCCTCGGTGGTGATGACGACGTGGTCGAGCCCGTCGATCGGCGCGATGTCGGTCGCGACCGACTTGGGACGCTCGTCGGCGAGTTCGAGGAAGAACATGCGCACGCCGCGCGTCAGCTCGGTGGCGGCGCGGGTGCGCTTCCAGCGCAGCACGGCTTCGGTGACGGCATCGCTGCTTTCGACCTCGGCGACCGGGTCCGGCCGCAAGGCCACCCGCTCCAGCCGGCGGTGCATCCTGCCGATGTCTGCGACACGAAAGCACAGGCTGGCGAGCACGCCCTCCTGGCCGTCGAGCAATGCGCGCATACGGTCGGCGGTGACGCTGAAGCCGCTCGGCGCCATCAGCTCGATGGTCATGTTGTCGAGGGTGAACAGCACCCGGTCAGCGCCCTCGCCCGAGTTCTGCCAGGCCGGCGCGCGTGCGAGCAGCGTCTGATACGCCGTCTTGGCCGCACCGATATCGCTCACGAGAACGACGATGTGATCGAGACCGGCGATCATCCTGTACCCTTCTGATCGACATGGAACCCACAGACCGAAAGACGGCGTTTGCCCGGGCTTGGCATTGGCCCGTGATGGTCGTATTCCCCCACCATGCTGACCTCAAGCGCTTCGGGGCGGTTTTGCGAATAATTTCAGCGTCCCTCCGGAGCGGAACCGGTGTTAGAGTAATTCCGCCGGCCGGGACCACAAGCGCATCACGGACAAGCAATGCAGGCTCTCTTCATCGGACAGACTTATATCGACGTCGTCTTCATCACCGACCACATGCCGACGGGCGACGAGAAGCACGTGGCCTCGGACTACGCGGTCTCCTTCGGCGGCAACGCGGTGACGGCGGCATTCTGCTGCGCCAAGCTCGGCATCGTGCCGGATCTGATCGCCACGGCAGCCAATGACTGGCTCGGGCGCATGTTCCAGGACATGTGCGCGAAGTACGGCATCTCGCTGCACGGGCGCAAGGTCAACCAGTCCTCGCTCTCCTTCATCATGCCCAAGGACGGCAAGCGCGCCATCGTCCGCTGCCGCGATGACTCGCACATCCATCCGTTTCCGATGCTCAATCTCGGCGGCTGCCGCGCGCTGCATGTCGACGGTCACCAGCCCGATGCTGCAATCCATTACGCCAAAGTGTGTCGCGAAGCCGGCATCCTGACTTCGCTCGATGGCGGCGGGCTGCGCACCAACACGCATGAACTGCTCGAATTCATCGACGTCGCGATCGTCGCCGAGCGGTTGTGCGAGCAGATGGACCTGACGCCGGAGAAGATGCTCGACTACCTCAAGGGCCGCGGCTGCAAGATCGGCGGCGTCACCATGGGCGAGAAGGGCCTGCTTTGGTACGACGAAACAGGGACGGTGCAGGTGATGCCGGCGATGCCGATCCCGCGCGAGCGCGTGATCGACACCAACGGCGCCGGCGACGTGTTCCACGGCGCCTATGTCTATTCCTACCTCGCCCATCCCGGCAAAAGCTGGCGCGAGCATTTCGATTTCGCCCGCGCCGCCTCGACCTTCAAGATCCAGCGCCTCGGCAATGAGGCCGGCCTGCCGACGCTCGTCGACATCGCCAAGGTCAGGCACGAGTTCGAGGTCAGGGTGTAGACGTCGGAAGGGTGTGTCATGGGGCGCGTCTTCGTCGCCGGCAGCATCAACATGGATGTGGTGGCGACCGCCGATCGCCATCCCAGGGTCGGCGAGACCGTCGCCGGCCGCCAGGTGCTGCATTTTCCGGGCGGCAAGGGCGCCAACCAGGCGGTCGCGGCGTCACGGCTTGGGGCGCGGACTACGCTGATCGGACGGCTGGGGACGGATTCGTTTGGACGCGAGCTGAAGGCCTTTCTCGGCGGGCAGGGCATCGATCTCGGCTATGTCGTGGAAACGGCGGAGGCGCACACCGGCACGGCCATCATCACCGTGGCCGAGGCCGACAACACCATCGTCGTCATTCCCGGGGCGAACGGGCTGGTCGGCGCTGACGACGTCGAGGTCGTGCCGCTGCTGGCCGGCGACGTCGCCGTCAGCCAGTTCGAGATTCCACTGCCAGCCATCGCCGCGTTCTTCCGGCGTGCCCGTGCCGCCGCGGCCACGACGCTGCTCAACCCCGCACCGGCGCAGCCAATGCCCCGCGAGCTGCTTGCACTCGTCGACATCCTCGTGCTGAACGAGACGGAGCTCGGCTTCCTCGCCGGCCACGAGCTCTCCGAGAGCGACGAGGCCGCACAGATCATCGCTGTGGCGCGGCAGGTCCAAGCGCGGGAGGACCAGACCATCTGCGTCACGCTCGGCAAGCGCGGCGTGCTCGCGCTGGCGGGGCGCGAGGAGATTGCCGTGCCGGGGCGCGCGGTGAAGGCGCTCGACACCACAGGCGCCGGCGATTGTTTCGTCGGCGCGCTGGCCGCGCAATTGGCCGACGATGTGTCCTTGCGCGCCGCCCTCGCCTTCGCCAACACCGCCGCCTCCATCAGCGTGCAGCGCATGGGCGCGGGGCCGTCGATGCCGACGGCGAAGGAAGTGGCGGCGGTGTTGTAGCGCTAAGCACTTATGCCAACGCGCCCTTCAGATCAAAGCTCTCGTCTGCGGCCTGCTCCGGCGTGATGGTGCGATCCATGGCCTGCAAGCGGCGGCCGAACATGTGATCGCCGGCGCGGTTGATGGATTCGATGCCGAGCAGCTTATCGCCCTTGTAGCAGAATGCGGAAAACGCCTTCTTCGCGGGATCACCGCGCAGCACAACGCGATCGTAGCCGGTCGTCAGCCCTGCGATCTGGAGCTTGTCGTCGCCCTGGTCGCTCCAGAACCAGGGATGGCTGTCATAAGGCTTCCTGTCACCGGTCAGCCGCGCCGCGAGGCAGCGGGCGTGATCGGTGGCATTCTGCACCGATTCCAGCCGCAGCGAGCCGCCGAAGCGCGGGCTTGCGAACAGCGCGCAATCGCCGATCGCCGAAATATCAGGATCAGCCGTCGCGAGATATTCGTCGACGATGATGCCGGCCGCGACCGGAAGCCCGGCCTCGGCTGCGAGCTCGATGTTCGGCAGCACGCCGACGCCGACCACGACGAGGTCGGCCGGCAGATGCCGTCCGTCGCTCAAGGAGACGCCGGTGACCTTGCCGCCCTCGGCCTCAATCGAGGTGGCCTGCACGCCGAGATGGATGCGGATGCCGGCTTCGCGGTGGCGCTCCTGAAAATACTCCGAGACCTCGGCCGTCACGGCGCGCGCCATCACGCGCGGAGCAAGCTCGAGCACGTCGACCTCGAGGCCCTTGATCCGGGCGGTGGCGGCGAATTCGAGGCCGATGAAACCGGCGCCGATGATCACGGCGCGCTTCTTCGACGGCATGACCAGCCGCAGCGCCTCGCTGTCGTCGAGGATACGCAAATATTTCACGTCGGGCAGGTTGGCATTGGGCAGATCGAGCAGGCGGTTGCGCGCGCCGGTTGCCAGCACGAGGTGGCCGTAAGGCAGCGTTTCGCCCGACGCGAGATGCAGCTTGCGCCCCGTGCGGTCGATTGAGGCGGCGCGGCCGGCGATCAGTTCGATCGTCTGGTCCTGGTAGAACTTCTCGGGGCGGAACATCAGGCTCTCCGGCCCGGCCGAACCCTTGATGTAGGCCTTGGACAAGGGCGGCCGCTGATAGGGCAGATGCGCCTCGTCGTTGATCAGGCAGATGCGCTCGGAAAAGCCCGCCTGACGCAGGGATGCCGCGACCTGATAGCCGCCATGGCCGGCCCCGACGATGATCACCGGACCGCCGGTCATCGGACAGCCCATTTCCGGAAGACACGAGCGTGACCCATGCCGTCTCCTCTCTCGCTGATTTTGGTTGCGGGCCTTACGAGGAGCCGGCGCTCGTGTCCGTCCCTTGGCGAAGGCGGGCTCATTTGAGCCTATCGGTTCGCCCGGCGCAAGAGCACCACGCGGGGATTGTCTCCCCTCGCCTTCTGCGATTTAGTTGCAGCTACGAACCTCTTGCCGGGGATTTCAAGATGCCAGCTCCCGTCTCAAAGCCCGATGATCCCGCCCTGCTGCGGATCGACGGCCCGATCGCGACCATCACGCTCAACCGGCCCGCCGCGTTCAACGCGATCAATCTTGCGATCGCGCAGAAGCTCGAACAGCTCGCGGCCTACATCGAAGGCGCGGACGACATCCGCGTCCTCGTCCTTGAAGGCGAAGGCCGCGCGTTCTGCGCCGGCGGCGATTTGCAGACGATCGGAGCTGCCGCCGAAGGGGGCACGGTGACGCCGGTGGTCGGCGAACTGCTCAAGCACTATCACGCTTTCATCGAGATCCTCCGGCGGATGCCGAAGATATCGCTGTCCAGCGTGCACGGCTCCGCCGCCGGCGCCGGCATGGGCCTCGCCTTCGTCACCGACCTCTGCATCGCCGCTGACGATGCCAAGTTCACGCCGGCCTATGCCAAGATCGGGGTGTCGCCGGACGGCGGCTCAACCGTCGGCATCGTCGGCACGGTCGGATCGCGCCGGGCGCTGCAGATCTTTCTCGCCGAGGATAATTTTACCGCGCAGCAGGCCTATGAATGGGGCCTCGTCGCCAAGACCGTTCCGGCGACCGAGCTGAAGGCGGCCACCCGACAGCTGGCCGAGCGTCTGGCGCAGAACCCGCCGGCGGCGATCGCCGGCACCAAGCAGCTGGTCTACCAGGCGGCCACCACGCCGGTGAAACAGCAGCTCGATGCCGAGGAGCACAAGATCATCATGGCCATGAATTCGGAGGCGTTCCGTGCTGCGGTGAAGAAGTTCACCAGCAAGGCGAAATAGCCGCCACGCGGCCGCTGGCTCAGCCCTTCAACGGGCCATTCCTCTGCATGAAATCGAAATCGCAGCCCTCGTCGGCCTGCAAGATGGTCTCGTTGAACAGCCAGGCGTAGCCGCGCCGTGCCTCCTCGGGCGCAGCCGCCGGCTTCAAGCCAGCGCGACGCCGCTCCAGTTCGGCAGCGTCGACCAGCAGCTCGATGCTGCGCTTGCCCACATCGAGGCGGATCATGTCGCCGTTCTGCACCAGCGCGAGCGGCCCGCCGACGGCGGATTCCGGGGTGATGTGCAGCACGATGGTGCCGAACGCGGTGCCGCTCATGCGCGCGTCCGAGATGCGCACCATGTCCTTGGTGCCGCCGCGCGCGAGCTTCTTCGGAATCGGCAGATAGCCGGCTTCCGGCATGCCCGGCGCACCTTTGGGGCCGGCATTGCGCAGCACCAGCACGTCGTCGGCGGTGACGTCGAGATCGGGATCGTCGACTCGCAAGGTCATGTCCTCGACGGATTCGAACACCACCGCGCGCCCGGTATGCTGCAACAATTTCGAGCTCGCAGCCGATTGCTTGATCACTGCGCCGCGCGGCGCGAGATTGCCGTGCAGGATGGCGAGGCCGCCCTCTTTCTTGATCGGATTATTACGCGGGCGGATCGCATCCTGGCCTGGCACGTCCTCCGCATTCGCCGCGACATCGCGCAGCGTCTGGCCGGTGATGGTCTTGGCATCGAGATCGACGAGGTCGCCGAGCTGCGCGAGCAATTTCGGCACGCCGCCGGCGTGGTGGAAGTGCTCCATGTAGTGCTCGCCGGACGGCTTGAGATCGACCAGCACCGGCACCTCGCGACCGATCTGGTCGAACGCTTCGAGATCGAGCCGGTGCGGAGAGCGGTGCGCCATCGCGGTCAGATGGATCAGGCCGTTGGTCGAGCCGCCGATCGCCTGGAGCACGACCTGTGCGTTCTTGAACGATGCCGGCGTCAAGATTTCGCTCGGCTTCGGCCCCTTGGCCTTGGCCATCTGCGCGGCAACCTTGCCGCTGGCCTCCGCCAGGCGGAAGCGCTCGGCATGCGGCGCGGGAATCGTCGCGCTCATCGGCAGCGACAGGCCCATCGCCTCGATCATGCAGGCCATCGTCGAGGCCGTTCCCATCACCATGCACGTGCCGACCGATGGCGCGAGGCGGCCGTTCACCGCCTCGATCTCGGCATCGTCCATGTCGCCGGCGCGATATTTCGCCCAGAGACGGCGACAATCGGTGCAGGCGCCCAGCACCTCGCCCTTGTGATGGCCGACCACCATGGGACCGACCGGAATGACCACCGTCGGCAGGTCGGCGCTGATCGCCGCCATCACCTGCGCCGGCAGCGTCTTGTCGCAGCCGCCGATCACGATCACCGCATCCATTGGCTGGGCCCGGATCATCTCCTCGGTGTCCATCGCCATCAGGTTGCGCAGGTACATCGAGGTCGGATGCGCAAAGCTCTCGGCGATCGAGATGGTCGGGAACACGAACGGCATCGCGCCCGACAGCATCACGCCGCGCTTGGCGGCTTCGATGATCTGCGGGACGTTGCCGTGGCAGGGATTGTAGTCGCTATAGGTGTTGGTGATGCCGACGATCGGGCGCTGCAGCGCGTCGTCGGAATAGCCCATCGCCTTGATGAACGCCTTACGCAGGAACAGCGAGAAGCCGGCATCGCCATAGCTCGTCAGACCCTTGCGCAAGCCACTCGTCATCATGCCACTCCTTCTAGATCACCATCGTGGTACAGCGTGCCCCTCGATTGTCAATAAGGCCGGCCGATAGAGTTGCACCTTCCGGCTCCGGGCACCGGCTGGCACAGGAATGGATCGCGGGCGAGGCCGGGCGCTAGTCCGCAAACTTCTGCTGCAGGCGTCCATCACGGAACGCCACTGCCCCGGCCGCGTTGGAAGACCAAGCATTAGCCTCGGTCTCACCTCGGACGCGGCAGGTGACAGTCTCTCCGAACATGTCACCTCGCACGGCTGACCGAGCGGCTTGAACAATGAGGGTCTGCGGAGCGATGCGGGCCGGTTTGTTCATCGCATTGATTGCAGCGGCCTACTTTGGCGGGCAGGTCCAGGATTCTTTCGCGCAAAAGCGACTGCCGGCTTCTCCGAGCGAATCCACGAAAGTGTCTCCAAGAAAGGAAGGCACTCCCAGAAAGGAGACGGCGCGATCTGCGGACCCGTATACGGTGGGCTTCGTAACCGGCACGCCACAATGCACTGAATTCGCGCTCGCTCAGGACATTGCGACCACGCTCGCCGGCGGCCAAGAGAGCGGTCCTCAGGGCCAGGTCGCATTGCGGGTTCTGCCAATGGTGGGAAACGGCGGTGTCCGCAACGTCCTCGATGTGCTCACTCTCGCAGGCGCCGACGTGGCGATCGCGCCCGTCGCTCTGGTCGAGCGGCTCCGGCAGACAAGGACCTTCGGGGATATTTCAGACAGGCTGACCTACATTGCGCCGCTCCATATCGAAGAGTTCCATCTTCTCGCGCGGCCGGAGATCGGAAGCCTGACGGAGCTTTCGGGAAAGAGGGTCGATCTCGGGGACGACGGCAGTGCCGGCGCTATCCTCGGCCGCGAAGTGTTGAACCGTCTGGGCATCAAGGTCAGTGAGACGAACTTGGGTCCGGAGGCCGCGCTGGATGGTCTGAGGAAGGGAGATCTCTCCGCCGCTCTGATCGTCTCAGGAAAACCGGTCAACTTCCTGACGCAGGTCTCGCAGCTCGACAATATTCACCTCCTGCCAATCCCCTACTTCAAGGAGCTGCTGCAACAAGATTATCTGCCATCGACGCTCCGCCATAAGGACTACCCGAATATGATCGCCGCCGAAGCAAGCGTCGACACGATCGCGATCAAATCCGCTCTCTTCGCCTACAACTGGCCGGGCGGCAGCGAGCGGTTTCGGTTGCTGGAATTCTTCGTCCAGACATTGTTCACGCGCTTTCCTGAATTTCTAACGGGCGCACATCACCCCAAATGGCGCGAGGTGAACCTGGCCGCGGAGCTCCCCGGATGGCGACGATTCCGGCCGGCAGAGCGCTGGCTCCAGCAACAATCCGGCGGCGAGGCCGCGCTTCGCAAGGCGTTCGGCCGGTTCCTCGAAGGAAAGCCGAGCGACAATCCGCCAGACCGGGAAGAATTATTCCGGGACTTCCTGCGCTGGCGAGAACGCAATCCGGATAAGTGACCAAGATTTGGCAGGCAAATGTGGGAGGTGTCGATGCGCAACGCGCTTGTGAGCGCAGCCTTGGCTGCGTTGCTCGCCTTGATCGCCGATGTGAGGCATTCTGCCGCCCAATTTGCTCCCTTCTTTCCGCCGACGCCGCAGACACTCGCACCGTCCAACACGCCACCGGCCGACAAGGCCGAGCGCATCAGGACAGCCCCTCACCGAAGCACCAAGGCGCGCAGGAAGCACGAAACCGTTCGTCCGCCACCCAATCAGCGGAAGGTCGCCGAAAAAAACGGATACAAGCGGGTCAGCGATCTCGTGAATTTCCCAAAGTTCTTTCCGGGCCTCGGCATCATTTTCGTGAAGCCCGACACGTTGCCGCTGGGGCCGTTCCTGTGCTTCGATCGCAGGGATCGTCTGGTGGCGACCGTGTACATGGTCCCGAACAAGGACATCGACGATCACAAATCATTGGAGGGAGCGGGATCCGCAGCACCGGTTGACCACGTCAGCCTCTACTTCAACGCGGGTCACCCCGGGGTGGACGTGCCGCACTACCATGTGGTGCTCTGGCATGTGACCAAGAACCAGGAATCGCGCGTTGCAAAATGACGCGCAACTCGCGCGCGCGGTGGATCATCCGGCCGGCGACTACCGCTTAGTCCAATCGATGATCCGGCTCGGATCGGCGTCGAACTCCATGCTGCAGAACGCGCCGCCCTGGAAATAATCGCCGACCGGATCCGGCTTCAGCTTGGCCTGCTCGGCCATCGCGTGCTCGCGGAAATCCTCCGCGCGTCCCGTGGGGCGGTAGCCGAGTTCGTAGGCGCGACTGTTGTCCCACCAGGCGCGCTCGTTGAGGGAGGCGCCGTAGAAGATTTCGAAATGGATGTCGGGATGTTCGAGCCCGATGCGGCAGAGCTGCACCAAATCGTCGGGCTTGAGCCAGATCGAGAGCCGGCGCTGGTCGAGCGGCATGTCGCCGAAATTGCCGATGCGCAGGCACGTCACCTTCAGCCCGTGCTTGTCGGCGTAGAGCGCACCGACCGCCTCGCCGAACACCTTGCTGACGCCGTAGCGTCCGTCGGGGCGCGGCATGACGTCGGTGCCGATCTTGTGGTGGCGCGGATAGAAGCCGACCGCGTGGTTCGACGAGGCGAACACCACGCGCTTGACGCCCTTGCGGTAGGCCGCCTCGAACAGATTGTAGCCGCCGATGATGTTGGCCTGAAGGATTTGATCCCAGGTGCCTTCGACCGAATAGCCGCCGAAATGGATGATGCCATCGACGCCCTCGCAGATCGCCTCGCACTGCGCCAAATCGGCGAGATCCGCCGCCTTGAACTGCTCGTTCGCTCCGAGATCGGCCGGCGGCTTGATGTCGGACAGCAGGAGGTCCGGATAGATCGGCGGCAGCAATTTGCGCAGACGCGTTCCGATCCCGCCCGAAGCTCCCGTCATCAAGATGCGCATGTCGTTCCCCGTCGTTGCAACCGATTTGCGGCCGTAGATATCTGATGCTAGCAGACTTGGACAGAGGGAACGCAACAACGAGAACCGCACATGAACGATGCATCGTCCCATAACCAAGGCTGGCGCCCGGCGACCTATTACCCTGACCCCGCGATAAGAGCACTCGATCCCCGCTTCGAAAAATACTGGCTGAAGCTTTCGGCGGTGGAGCGGCTGGCGACCGGCCTGCGCTGGGCCGAAGGGCCGGTGTGGTTCGGCGACGGGCGTTATCTGCTCTGCAGCGATATTCCAAACCAGCGTATCCTCAAATGGGAGGAAGAAACTGGCGCGGTCAGCGTGTTCCGCAAACCTTCCAACTTCGCCAACGGCAACACCAGGGATCGCCAGGGCCGGCTGATCACCTGTGAGCATGGCGGCCGTCGCGTGGTGCGCACCGAATATGACGGCAGCATCACCGTGCTGATGGATCAATTCAACGGCAAGCGGTTGAACTCGCCGAACGATGTCGTCGTTAAATCGGACGGCTCGATCTGGTTCACCGACCCGACCTTCGGCCTGCTCGGCAATTACGAGGGCTACAAGGCCGAGCCCGAGATCGAGCCGAACGTCTACCGGCTCGATCCCGCGACCGGCAAGGCGACCATCGTCGCCGAGGGTGTGCTGGGGCCGAACGGGCTGTGCTTCTCGCCCGACGAGAAGATCCTCTATGTCGTGGAATCGCGTGGGGTGCCGAACCGAAAGATCCTCGCCTATGACGTCTCGCCTGAAGGCACCACGATCTCGAACAAGCGCGTTCACATCGACGCAGGTCCCGGCA
Source organism: Bradyrhizobium sp. STM 3561 (assembly GCF_045571455.1). Lineage (NCBI taxonomy): Bacteria > Pseudomonadati > Pseudomonadota > Alphaproteobacteria > Hyphomicrobiales > Nitrobacteraceae > Bradyrhizobium > Bradyrhizobium sp. STM 3561. Next base: position 1,447,617 of record NZ_CP120695.1, on the reverse strand, counting down.
CGCCCGACGGCATGCGCTGCGACATCGACGGCAATCTCTGGTGCGGCTGGGGCATGGGCGATCCCGAGCTCGACGGCGTCGTCGTGTTCGCGCCCGACGGCGTCATGATCGGCCGCATCGCCCTGCCCGAACGCTGCGCCAATCTCTGCTTCGGCGGCGTCAAGCGCAACCGCCTGTTCATGGCGGCGAGCCAGTCGATCTATGCGCTGTATGTGAACACGCAGGGCGCGGTGGGGGGATAGGCTCTCCACCGTGACGGTCTCGTAGGGGGGCAAGGCGAAAAGCGTGCCCACCTTTCTTACTCGTCGCAAGAAAGATGGTGGGCACGTCACGCGAAGAGCGCGCCTTTGCCCATCTTACGAGATCCCTCTTCCGTCATTGCGAGCGAAGCGAAGCAATTCAGACTGTCTCCGCGGAAGGATTCTGGATTGCTTCGCTTCGCTCGCAATGACGAAACGAAAACGCCGGAGCGGTTTCCCGCTCCGGCGCTTTGTTCGTTCGGTCGCTGAAACTTACGCCGCGTTGAAGCCGGCGACCGCCTTCACTTCGAGGAAGTCCTCGAGGCCGTACTTGCCCCACTCGCGGCCGTTGCCGGACTGCTTGTAGCCGCCGAACGGCGCGGTGCGGTCGTTGGGTACGCCCTGGAGGTTGACGTTGCCGGCGCGGATCTGGCGCGCGACGCGCTTGGCGTCATCGACCGTCGGGCCCGAGACGTAGCCGGCGAGACCATAGGGCGTGTCGTTGGCGATGCGCACGGCGTCGGCTTCGTCCTTGGCGCCGATGATGGTCAGCACCGGCCCGAAGATTTCTTCGCGGGCGATCGTCATCTCGTTGGTGACGTCGGCGAAGATGGTCGGACGGACGTAGAAGCCCTTGTTGACGCCCTCGGGCAGGCCCGGGCCGCCGGCGACGAGCGTTGCGCCCTCGTCGATGCCCTTCTTGATCAAGGCCTGGATCTTGTCCCACTGGCCGCGATTGACGACCGGACCGATGGTGGTGCCTTCGCCGCGCGGATCGCCGGCCTTGGTCTTGTCGGCGACGGCCTTCGCGATCGCGGCGACTTCCTTCATCTTCGACAGCGGCACGATCATGCGCGAGGGCGCATTGCAGGACTGGCCGGAGTTGTTGAACATGTGCATCACGCCGCCGGTCACCGCCTTCTGCAGGTCCGCGCCTTCGAGGATGACGTTCGGCGACTTGCCGCCGAGTTCCTGACTGACGCGCTTCACGGTGGGAGCCGCGCGCTTTGCCACGTCGATGCCGGCGCGGGTCGAGCCGGTGAAGGAGATCATGTCGATATCGGGGTGCTCGCTCATGGCGGCGCCGACCTCGGGCCCGAGACCATTGATGAGATTGAACACGCCCTTCGGCACGCCGGCCTCATGCAGGATTTCCGCGAAGATCAGCGCCGAGGTCGGGGTGAACTCCGACGGCTTCAGGATCATCGTGCAGCCGGCGGCGAGCGCAGGCGCGACCTTGCAGGCGATCTGGTTGAGCGGCCAGTTCCAGGGCGTGATCATGCCGACCACCCCGATCGGCTCGCGCAGCACCATGGCGGTGCCGACCGGCTCCTCGAAATGATAGTTCTTGAGCACGTCGAGCGTGGTCATCAGATGGCCAAGGCCAGCGCCGGCCTGCAGCTTCTCGGCCATCGGCAGCGGCGCGCCCATCTCGTCGGAGACGGCGGCACCGATTTCCTTCAGACGGCCCTTGTAGATCTCGATGATCTTGGTGAGCAGCGCAACGCGCTCCTCGCGGCTGGTCTGGGAGAACGTCGCAAAAGCGCGCTTGGCAGCGGCGACCGCCTTGTCGACATCGGCCTTGGAGCCCAGCGCAACCTCGTACATCGCCTCTTCCGTCGCTGGATTGATCACGGCGGTGGACTTCTTGACGGCGGGATCGACCCAGGCGCCGTCGATGTAGAATTGCATGCGATTGACCATCGTTAACCTCTTCTTGGGGGCTTGGAGGGGGCGTTTCGGCAGGCATCCTTGCACGAAAGCGCCGGCAGTTGAACCCGCCATATGCGGGGCCAGCGTTGCGGCGAGCGGAGGTTATATGAGCCGATGGCGGGAACGAGGCAAGCGCGGCTCGGCTCAGCGTCGCGACATTTCATGTCGCGCCTTGTCCGGGACACGAGATCAGAGCGCGTGCAAACACGCGCTTGCCCCGGACGCAGGCAGCACTTCCCTGGCGATGCGAAGCATCGTCCAGTTCAGTGATGCGCTGCAGAGCGGGGGCCCATGCAGGCAGTTACCTCGACTACACCGCCATCTTCCGATGCAGCACCGGCGCGCCGGTGGTGAGGCTCTCGGCCGCATCGATGATGGCATTGGCATCGATACCGTAATGCCGATACAGGTCAGCGATGGTGCCGGTCTGGCCGAACTGCTCGATGCCGAGCGCCTCGACGCGATGGCCGCGGACGCTGCCGAGCCAGCCGAGCGCGGCAGGATGGCCATCGATCACGGTCACGATGCCGCAGTCGCGCGGCAGCGGCGCCAGCAGTTTCTCGATGTGGCTGAGATGCTGCAGACCGCGACGGTCGCGGCGCAATTTCCGTGCGGCGGTCCAACCGGCATGCAGCCGGTCGGCCGAGGTGATCGCGAGCAGGCCGACGTCGCGGCGGCTCTCGCCGATGAAGCCGGTCGCCTCGATGGCCTCGGGCGCGACTGCGCCGGTATAGGCGATCACGACCTCGGCATTCGGGCCCGGCTTGCGCAGCCAATAGGCGCCATCCGTGATGCCCTGCCTCAGCTCCGGCGTCATGATCCGCTGCGCCTGCTCGATGCTGCGCGTCGAGAGGCGCAAGTAAACCGAGCCGCCCTCGCCTGGATCGCGCTGCATGTGATCAAAGCCGAAAGCCATGATCACGGCGAGTTCGTCGACGAAGGCCGGCTCGAACGAGGCGAGCCCATCCTGCGCCATGCCGATCAAGGGCGTTGCGATCGACTGATGCGCGCCGCCCTCGGGCGCGAGCGTGATGCCGGACGGCGTCGCCGCCACCATGAAGCGTGCATCCTGGTAGCAGGCATAGTTCAGCGCATCGAGACCCCGCTCGATGAAGGGATCGTAGAGCGTGCCGACCGGCAGCAGGCGCTCGCCATTGATCTGGTGCGACAGGCCGAGCGCCGAGAGCATGATGAAGAGGTTCATTTCGGCAATGCCGAGCTCGAGATGCTGGCCCTTGGGCGAAGCATCCCAGTTATAGGTCGATGGAATTTTCTCGCTGCGGAATAAGTCCGCTTTCTCCGCGCGGGCGAACAGGCCGCGCCGGTTCACCCACGGGCCGAGATTGGTGGAGACGGTGACGTCGGGCGAGGTCGTGACGATACGCTTTGCCAATTCGCTGTCGCTGCGCGCGATCTCGTTCAGCACGAGGCCAAAGCCCTGCTGGGTCGACATCTGCGGCGATGGCTTGAACGTGAGTTGGGGCACCTCGACGACGGGAGCCGTCAGCCGGCGGCCGTCCTGATTGAACGGCGCCCGCGCGAGGAAAGCTTCCAGTTCGGCCGCATCCTGCGTCAGCCCTTCGAACTTGTCCCATTCATGGCCGGGCCGGATGTTCTGGCTATCGCGATACTTCTCCATCTGCGCAACGGTCATCAGGCCGGCGTGGTTGTCCTTGTGGCCCTGGAATGGCAGGCCGACGCCCTTGATGGTGTAGGCAATGAAGCAGACGGGGCGATCGTGGTCGATGGAGTCGAAAGCCTCCAGCATGCTCGCCATATCGTGGCCGCCGAGATTCGACATCAGCGCCAGCAGCTCCTCGTCGCTGCGCTTGTCGATCAGTTTGGTGATCGGGCCCTGGTCGCCGATCTCGTCATGCAGATGCTTTCGGAAGGCAGCACCGCCCTGGAAGCACAGCGCCGCATAGAGTGCGTTCGGGCAATTGTCGATCCAGCGCTTGAGCGCCTCGCCGCCTGGTTCCGCAAATGCCTCGCGCATCAGGCGGCCGTATTTCACGATCACCACGTCCCAGCCGAAATTGCGGAACATGGTCTCGAACTTTTCCCAGAGCCCCTCGCGCACGACGGCGTCGAGCGACTGGCGGTTGTAGTCGACCACCCACCAGGTGTTGCGCAGGCCGTGCTTCCAGCCCTCGGCAAGCGCTTCGAAGATGTTGCCCTCGTCCATCTCGGCATCGCCGACGAGGGCAATCATCCGCCCCTCGCGCCGATCCTTCATCCAGCCGTGTGCCTTGACGTAGTCCTGAACCAGCGAAGAGAACAGCGTCTGCGCGACGCCGAGGCCGACCGAGCCGGTGGAGAAATCGACGTCGTCGACGTCCTTGGTGCGCGAGGGATAGGACTGCGCGCCCTTGAATCCACGAAAGTTCTCCAGTTTCTCGCGGGTCTGGCGGCCGAACAGATACTGGATGGCGTGGAACACCGGGCTCGCATGCGGCTTCACCGCGACGCGATCCTCAGAGCGCAGCACATGGAAATACAGCGCCGACATGATGGTCGCGAGCGAGGCCGACGAGGCCTGGTGGCCCCCGACCTTGAGGCCATCCGCATTGGGACGAACATGGTTGGCGTGGTGGATGGTCCAGGAGGACAGCCACAGCGTCTTGCGGGCGAGCGCGGTCAACGTGTCGAGACGGGCGGAATCAACGGGCATGGCGATGCTCCGGGAAATACGCACCGATCATACGCCTGCGAGCCGCGTCAAACTTCTCAATTTTTCGCGCCATAACCATCGATTTTGGGATATTTTACCAATGTAGTGCCGCAAGATGCAGGTTCCATCCCAATGCCTGAGCTCGACGCCATCGACCGCAAGATCCTCAGCCACCTCCAGAACGACAGCCGCCTGACCATGCAGGAGCTCGCGGACAAGGTCGGGCTCTCGGTCTCGCCCTGCCACCGCAGGGTCAAGCTGCTGGAGGAGCGCGGCGTCATCTCGCGCTACGTCGCGACCGTGGATCAGAAGGCGCTGGGGCTGCATGTCAGCGTCTTCATCTCGATCAAGCTGGCGCGGCAGAAGGAGGAGGACCTCAACCGCTTCGCCCGTGCCATCTCCAAATGGGACGAGGTCTTGGAGTGCTATCTGATGACCGGCAATCGCGACTATCTGCTGCGCGTCGTCGCTGCCGACCTCGCCTCCTACGAGACATTCCTGAAGACCAAGCTGACCCGGCTCGACGGCATCGCCTCGATCGAATCGAGCTTTGCGCTGAGCCAGGTGAAGTATTCGATCGCACTGCCGGTGTGATGGCCGTTGGTCACCGCTCTTGTCCGCCGAAGCCTTGGCGAAGACGGATGCGCGGGAGGGAGCGCACTGCCGCTGCGGCTACACCATCACCGCCACGGCTGCACGATGATCTTGGTGTGGGCTTCAGGGTTGGCGAGATCCGTGAAGGCTTTCGCGACGCCGTCGATGCCGACCTTCGCCGTCACCATCGCCGCCGCATCCACCTGCCCCTCGGCAATCAGCCGAAGTGACGCCGCGAATTCCTCCGGCGTGTAGCCGAGCACGTATTGCACATTGAGCTCCTTCATGATGCCGAGCATCGGCTCGCTTCTGTCGGTCTCCATGCAGACGCCGACCACGACGATGCGCGCATCGCGCGGGGCACCTTCGAACACCTGCTGGAGCAACCCGGGCACGCCGACACATTCGAAGATGATCGCGGGCTTGAGCGCCGGCTGCATGGCCTGGAACGGGGACCGCGCCGCCTTCTCGGCTTCCGACATCTGCGCGTGCTCCGCCCAGGTCGCGTAGGGCTGCGAAACTCTGGGATCGACGACGATGTCGGCACCCAGCTTTGCCGCCAGCGCGCGACGCGCCGGGGAATAATCGGCAGCGACGATCGGATGCAGGCCCCTGATCTTGAGTGCGGCGATCACCGCGAGCCCGACGGGGCCGCAGCCGATCACGAGCGGCACTTCGCCGCCGCTTATATTGGCTTTGGCGACGGCGTGGACGCCGACCGCCAGCGGCTCGGTGAGCGCGGCGTGCTCCGGCGCAAGTCCGTTGGGCACCTCGAGCAGCAGCGCTTCACTGAGCAGCATCGCCTCCGCATAGCCACCGACGTTGTCGTTGGAATAGCCGATGCCTTCGACACCCCCAGGTGTCACCAGCGCCGGCAGCGAGCAGACGTGTGTTCCCCGCTTGAGCCTGCGTGCCGTGCCGGGACCGTAATCGACGATCTCGCAGCAGAACTCGTGCCCGAACACGACGTCACGGCTAAGGTCCATCGGCTTGCGCCCGACCTTCCGCGCCATCTCGACCATGCGGGGGGCGTGCTGACGTGCATGCAAATCGGAGCCGCAGATGCCGCAGGCGAGCGTCTTGACCAGGACCTGACCATTGCCGGGTTTCGGCTCAGCCATCCGATCGACGACAATCTCTCCGTTCCTGAAAATCGCGGCGCGCATCGGGCTCCTCCCTCATCGTTGGAGCCTTTGATAGCACGAAGTGGAAACCGCGATATTGCGTCAGGCGTTCGGGGAGCGCTCTTCCAGAACCAGGAGCTGGGCGCGGCGGACGCGCTCGCGATGGGCGATGTAGAGACCGCTCGCGACGATGAAGGCCGCGCCGACGATGGTCCAGATGCTCGGCACCTCGCCGAAGATGAAGAAACCGAGAATGCTGACCCACAACAATTGCGAGTAGGAAAACGGCGCCAGCACCGAAGCATCGCCATAGCGATAGGCCAGCACGACGATCCACTGACCGGCGGTCGAGGCAACCCCGATGAAGATGCCGAGTGCGATCGCGGTCCAGGATGGCGTCACCCAGACGAACGGCACGATTGCGGTGAGGATCGCAAGGCCGGTCAGCGAGGAATAGGCCATGGTGGTGACGACGGCTTCCCGCCCGCTCATCATCCGCGTCAGGATCAGCGTGCCGGCCCAGCAGGCCGCGGAGACGACGGGGAAGAACGCCGCTGGATGAAACGCGCTGGTGCCCGGGCGCAGGATGATCAGCACGCCGACGAGGCCGAGCGCGGTCGCGAACCAGCGGCGCATGCCGACCTTCTCGCCGAGGAAGACGATCGAGAGCGCAGTGACGAACAGCGGCGCGACGAAGCCGGTGGCGGACGCCTCCGCGATCGGCAGGAAGCCGAGGCCCGTAATGAAGAACAGCGAGGAGCCGAGCAGCACCGCGCCGCGCATCACGTGCAATCCGGGACGCTCGGTGCGCATCGCGTAGTACGGCGAGGACCGCAGCATCACCGGCGTGAAGATCAGCGCGAAGGTGAGAAAGCGGATCCAGGTGATCTCGATCGAAGGCAGGCTGGTCGAGAGATATTTCGCGGCGGTGTCGGAGCAGCCGAGAAACACGGTCGAAAGCAAGATCAGTGCGATGCCCTTGAAGGGATGGTCGACGCGCGCAGGTGCGCGGCGGCCGACATGCTTCTTCTCGGGAACGGGCACGGAAATACTGTCGAGCCTTGCGGCTGCGGCTGGCGGCGGGGTCACGGCTGGAACTCGGGAAAAAAGCGAATCGAGCGCCTCTAAAAAACGACAAATGCGCCGCGTTCACAACTTCCGAAAACAGGATGCCGATATGCGCTGATCGCCGCGCGCGTCAATGCTCCATTAATAATGCGCGTTTGCTGCACTACAACATGGGCAGGCTGCGCGGCTTCGGCCCGCGCGGAAACGCCGCATCGAGCGCCGCAATCTCCTCTTTCGTCAGCACGAGATCGCCAGCCTCCGCGTTTTCCCCGGCGTGTTCCGCGGATGACGCCTTCGGGATCGCAAACACCGTAGTCGCACGGGTGAGGAAGCTCAGCGCGACCTGACGCGGCGTCGCACGACGCGCCTCCGCGATGCGCGCGAGCACCGCGCCGCCCCTGGTGTTGCTCGCCGGAAAATCGTCGTGACCGAATGGCGAATAGGCGACGACGGCCACGCCATGCTGCACGCACCACGGGATCACGGCATGCTCGATGGCGCGTTCCTTCAGATGATAGAGCACCTGATTGCAGGCGATCCGCCCTTCGCCGGAGACAGCGAGAATCTCGTCCAGATCGTCGGCATCGAAATTTGAGACGCCCCAGGATTTGACCTTGCCTGATTTCACCAGTTCCTCGAATGCCGCGACGGTGTCTTCCAGCGGATAGGAACCGCGCCAGTGCAGCAGGTAGCAATCGAGACGATCGGTCTTGAGCCGCTTCAGCGAGCGCTCGCACGCCGTGATGGTTCCCCGGCGCGAGGCGTTGGTCGGCAGCACTTTTGAAACGAGGAACACCTCATCGCGCCGGCCTGCAATCGCATCCGCAATGACGAGCTCGGCATCGCCATACATTTCGGCAGTGTCAATATGAGTCATGCCGAGATCGAGCCCGCGCTGAAGCGCCGCGATCGCGCGCTTGCGGTCGCCGTGGTCGAGATACCAGGTGCCCTGCCCGATGACGGAAACGTTGGCGCCGGTCTTGCCGAAAGGGTTTGTGTTCATGTTTATTCCTTCAGGTGCTCTAGAGACCGCTGATATCCGCGACCAGCACGCTGCCGGTCGAGGACTCCGTGATATAGAGCCGATCCTTGTTTTCGCCACCAATCGCCACATTGGTGCAATTCGGTCCCGCGCAGGACTTGATCCGCGCGATCAGTTCGCCGTTAGGCGCGAATACGAAGACGTGGCCGAGCGAAGCGTGGCCGACGAACAGCCGGCCCTTGGCATCCATGGTCATGCCATCGGGGCCGCTGGTGCCGAACAGCGAGCAGAAGCGACCGACCTTCGACACGCTGCCATCCTTCATGAACGGCATCCGCCACACCGCGTTGTCGCGCGTCATGGCGACGAACAGCACGGTCTCGGTCGGGTCGAGCACGAGGCCGTTCGGGCTGATGCCGGTGTCGATCAGGCAATCGAGCCGTCCATTCGATGCGAGCCGATAGACCCGGCCGCTGGGATCATGCAGGCCGGTCTGGCCCTGGTCGGTGAAATAAATGTCGCCATTGGACGCAAGGTGCAGGTCGTTGCAGCCGCGGAACGATTCCGAATTGCGCGCGGTCAGGATGGGCTTGACGCGCCCGGCTCTGGCATCGAGCTCCATGATGCCGTGCATGTAGTCGGCCACCAGGATGCGGCCGCCGGCTGCGATCTTCAGCCCGTTCGGCCAGCCCTCATATTCGACTACGAGCGACCAATCGCCATCGGGCGCGATACGGAAAATGCGATCGAAGGGAATGTCGACGATGTAGAGATTGCCGTCCCTGTCGAAGGATGGCCCCTCGATGAAACTGTCGGTCGGCACATTCGGTCGGTTGGCGTCGGCCCAATCTGTCCGCTCGCCCTTGCGGCGGAATTTGTCGGGCATCGCGGAAAACAGCCTGGTCTCGATCAGGCGCGGCGGCGTTTCCAGGTACATGATTGTTATTATGGATGTTGAGGCGGAGCGCGGCAGCATAGGGCACAATCGGGGGCGCGTCGATTGGGGCGGGGCATGGCCGCCCCGCCCTCACTGTCATTCCCCGCGAAGGCGGGGAATCCAGTACGCCGCAGCTTCTCGATGACCCACTGCCGTCTCGGAGTACTGGATCGCCCGGTCAAAGTGTTCAGCCCGGGGACATGACCGACGGGTGTTCGGGGACATAGCCGACACATCATAGTGCAGGGATTTGGCAGTAAAGGAGGCCAAGTCCATGCCCTGGCGAGAGGTGTCGGTGATGGATCAGCGGCGGGAGTTCGTGCGGCTTGCGATGCAGGAGGGAGCGAACCGGCGGGAGCTCTGCCGGCGGTTCAATATCCATCCCGACACGGGCTACAAATGGCTTGCACGATGGCAAGCGGATCAGAATGTCGACGACCGCTCGCGCCGACCGCATGCGAGCCCGGGACAGACCGATTGCGAGCTTGAGGCACGTATTCTCGCGGTACGCGATGCCCATCCGGCATGGGGAGCTCGCAAGATAGCTCACTGCCTGGAGCGCAATGGCTTGCGTTCGCCAGCAGTCTCAACAGTTCATCAGATCTTGCGTCGGTCTGGCCGCATCAAGCCTCCGATCGGCGGCCCGACGGCAAGCCAGCGTTTCGAGATGCCGGCCCCCAATCTGTTGTGGCAGATGGACTTCAAAGGCTGGGTTCGGCTCGGCAATGATACCCAGTGCCATCCTCTGACGGTGGTGGATGACCACTCCCGCTATGATCTGTGCCTGCAGGCCTGTGCCGATCAACGCACAGATACCGTGCGCAGCCGCTTGGAGAAGACCTTTCGCCACTACGGGCTCCCGGAGGCTTTCTTCGTCGACAATGGTTCGCCCTGGGGTGATCCTTCCGGCGAGCGATGGACACGGTTCTCGGTGTGGCTGCTCAAGCTTGGCGTCGCCGTCATCCACAGCCGCCCATATCACCCGCAAAGCCGCGGCAAGAATGAACGATTCCACCGCACCCTCGCGGCTGAGGTGTTCGCACTGCGACAGTTCCGCGATCTCGCAGAGACGCAGCGTGCCTTCGACGCCTGGCGGGAAGTCTACAACTTCGAACGGCCACACGAGGCGCTCGGACAACAGGTCCCGGCCAGTCGATATCGGCCCAGCCAGCGACCAATGCCCGATCGATTGCCACAGGTCGAATACGACAGCCATGAGATCGTGCGCCGCGTCTCCACGACCAAAGCCTATGTCAGCTTCAAGGGACGTCTTTGGAAAGTGCCACAGGCCTTCCGTGGCGAGCGCCTCGCCATCCGCCCCTCGGCAAACGATGCGCAATACGGGATCTTCTTTGCCGCCCACCAAGTCGCTATCATCGACTTGGCGAGCGGAGAATGTGTCGGCTATGTCCCCGAACACCCGTCGGTCATGTCCCCGGGCTGAACATCAAAGCCGGGCGATGACAGCAGAGTCCGGGGCGACGACCGGGAACGACGCCCCTACCCCGCCGCGCCCGCGACCTTCGCCTGCTTCGCCGGCACGACCTCCGTCGCCGCAATCAAACGCTTCAGCTCGGGGATGCAGGAGCCGCAATTGGTACCTGCCTTGAGCTTGGCGCCGATCTCGGCGGCGGTGCGCGCGCCGCCAGCAATGGTGTCGCAGATGGTGCCGCGGCCGACGCCGAAGCAGGCGCAGACGATCGGGCCGGTCGAGGCGGCGCCTTCGCTGGACTTGCCCGATAGCAGCATGCGGCGCTGATCGTCGGTGACTTGATCGGCGACGAACAGGCTCTTGACCACCTCCCAATCGCCGGCGTCGTGCGCGGGCCCGACGAACAGGCAGGTGTCGATGCGGTCGCCCGCGAACGAGGCGGCGCGATAGACCCCGCCGCCGAAGTCGCGATATTCGGCAACGTCTTCGCCCGCGACGTTCTCGAGCCAGGCGGGCCAGCGCGAAAGATCTGCGTTGTCGGCGAACAGACAGCCGAAACCGCCGGCGACCGTGACGCGGGTCCACAACAGGTTTGGCGGCAGGTCGAGCTGCTTGCGCGACAGCGCAAACCCGCGGAACACGAATTCATAGGGCGCGATCGCAGCCGGCGTCGCTTTGGATTCCGGCTGCCCGGAGAACGGGTCGGTGAAGGACTGCACCAGCGCACCAACCCGGCCATGCGAGGTGTTCATCGCGCTCCAGTGGATCGGCACGAACAGCGTGCCGCGCTGCTGCCCTTCGCTGACGACAGCCTTCAGGGTGCACTGGCCGTAATCGGTGGTGATCCGGGCATAGCTGTCATGAGCGATGCCGTATTTGCTGGCGTCGTCGGGATGGATCTCGACAAACGGCTCGGGCAGATGCGCGCCCAGCCGCTGGCTGAGACCCGTGCGCGTCATGGTGTGCCATTGGTCGCGGATGCGCCCGGTGTTGAGCCGCAAGGGGCGCGCCGGCCCCGTCTCGCCGCGCAGCGCCGGCACCTCCGGCGCGACGAAGCGGCCCTTGCCGTCATTGGTGAAGAAGCCGCCCTGCGCGAAGAACCGCTCGCCGGGCAGCCCGCCTTCCCGCACCGGCCACTGCACCGGCCTCAACGCATCGAACGCTTCGTCCGACAGCGAGGTCAGCGCGCCGATGTCGAAATCGCGGCTGCCGTCGTTCTCGAAGGCCGAGAGCGCGGCATGCTCGCGGAAGATGTCCGCGGCGGATTTGTAGTTGAAACTGTCGCCGAAGCCGAGGCGCTTTGCGGTCTCGCTCAAGATCCACCAATCGGGGCGCGCCTCGCCCGGCGCCGGCAGGAACGAGCGCTGGCGCGAGATGCGCCGCTCGGAATTCGTCACCGTGCCCGATTTCTCGCCCCAGGCCAGCGCCGGCAGCAGCACGTGCGGGCCGGCCTCGACGGTGTCGTTGGAGAGCACGTTCTCGGAGATGACGAACAGTTCGAGCTTCTTCAGCGCATCGCGAACCATGTCGGCATCTGGCAGCGACACCGCCGGGTTGGTGCCCATCACCCACAGCGCCTTGACCTCGCCGCGGTTGATCGCCTCGAACAGCTGCACCGCCTTCAGTCCCTCATGGGTCGCAATGCGCGGCGCCTTCCAGAACCGCCTGACACGATCGATGTCGGGCGGCGTGAAACCCATGTGAGCGGCGAGCATGTTGGCGAGGCCGCCGACCTCGCGGCCGCCCATCGCGTTGGGCTGGCCCGTGAGCGAGAACGGCGAGGCACCAGGCTTGCCGATGCGGCCCGTGGCAAGATGGCAGTTCAGGATCGCGTTGACCTTGTCGGTGCCCTGCGCCGACTGGTTGACCCCCTGCGAATAGAGCGTGACGACCTTCGCGGTCTCGCGAAACATCTTGAAGAAGTTGGCGACGTCCTGCTCGGACAGGCCCGTGGCAAGCGCCGTCGCGGTGACGCTGCCGGCAATGCCCCGCGCACGCGCCAGCGCATCGTCGAATCCGCTCGTGTTCTGCGCGATGTAATCCTGATCGAGCGCGCCGTTGTCGGCGAGATGGACGAACAGGCCGGAGAACAGCGCGGTGTCGGTGCCGGGCTTGAGGCCGAGGAAGAGATCGACATCGCTCGCGGTGTCGGTGCGGCGCGGATCGATCACGATCATGCGCGCGCCGCGCTCCCCACGGTTCTTCAGCATGCGCTGGAACAGCACCGGATGGCACCAGGCCGCATTCGAGCCGACGAAGACGAGCAAGTCGGCCTGGTCGAGATCCTCGTAGCAGCCGGGCACGGTGTCGGCGCCGAAGGCGCGGCGATGGCCGGCAACCGAGGACGACATGCACAGCCGCGAGTTGGTATCTACGTTCGCCGTGCCGACAAAGCCCTTCATCAGCTTGTTGGCAACGTAATAGTCCTCGGTGAGGAGCTGGCCGGAGAGATAGAAGGCGACCGCATCGGCGCCGTCGCGCGCCACGATGTGCTGCATGCGGTGGGCGACATGGTCGAGCGCATCGCTCCAGGCGACCCGCTCCAGCACGCCCTTGCAGCGGATCATCGGGTAGAGCAGCCGGCTTTCGAGCCCGACGGTCTCGCCGAGCGCAGAGCCCTTGGAGCACAGCCGGCCGAAATTGGCGGGATGATCAGGATCGCCCGCGATCGCCGCGCCGCCCCTGCCGTCCGGCGTCGCCAGCACGCCGCAGCCGACTCCGCAATAGGGGCAGGTCGTCTTGGTGGTGCGGAGATTTGGATCGATCGCCGTCATATCAAGCCGCTTTCGAAGGGAGCGCCAGCGCGCGGCCGAACATCATGTCGGTGCGGATCGCCGCCACCTTGTCGCGATTGCGGATCAGCTCGAGGTACCAGAGCGCATCGACGGTATCGCCGATCAGCACCGCGCCGGTGAGCCGGCCGTCGGTGATGACGAGCTTCTTGTAGGTGCCGCGCCTGCGGTCCGACAGCACGAGGCTCTCGCTGCCCTCCCCGCCCATGAAGTCACCGGCGGAGAACACGCTGACGCCGGAGACCTTGAGGTTGGTCGAGACCACGCTGCCCTGATAGGCGGCGGGCCGGCCGGCGAGATGCCGTGCCAGCACGCGCGCCTGCTCATAGGCGGGCTCGACCAGGCCGTAGCAGGTGCCGCGATGCTCGGCGCATTCGCCGAGCGCGAAAATGTCGGACGAGGAGGTCTGCATGATGTCGTTGACGACGACGCCGCGATTGACCGCGATCCCCGCCTCTTTCGCCAGCGCGACGTTCGGCCTGATGCCGGCGGCGAAGATCACCGCATCGGCCTCGATGCGGCTGCCGTCGGCGAGCTCGACAGCCTGGACATGAGCGTCGCCGTGGATGCACTTCGTGCTGGCGTTGAGCAGGATGCGGATGCCCTTGCGCTCGACCAACATCTTGAGCAGGTCGGCCGCGGGCGCATCGAGCTGGCGCTCCATCAGCCGGTCCATCAGATGCAGCAGCGTCACGGGGGCACCGGCCTTGGCGAGACCGTAGGCAGCCTCGAGTCCGAGCAGTCCGCCACCGATGACGACGACGCGCTTCTTCGCCGCAGCCAGCGTCAACAGCAGGTCGACGTCGCGCGTATCGCGAAAGGTGTGCACGCCGGCGAGATCGGCGCCCGGCACGTTGAGCCGCAGCGGCGTCGATCCCGTGGCGAGCACCAGCTTGGAATATTCCATGCTCTCTTCGCCGGCGATCTTGAGCTCGCGGCGGCCGACATCGATCTCGGTCACGCGATAGCCGTAGCGCACCGTGACGCCGCGATGACGCCACCAGTCTGCCGGCCTGAGCTCGATCTCGTGCGAGCCGGTCTCACCGGCCAGCACGGAGGAGAGCAGCACGCGGTTGTAAGCGAGCCGCGGTTCGTCACCGATCACGGCGACCGCGTAGCGGCCGAGCGCGGTCTTGGCGAGCTCGTCGACCAGACGCGCGGCCGCCATACCGTTACCGACGATGACCAGCGGTTCACTCACAAGACATCTCCTATTCGGCGGCCTGCGCTTGTGCGCCGTAGGCCTCGGAAATCATGTAACCGGACAACACGCCATAGGCGTCGGTCCAGGCAGTGGCGAGTTCGGGCGTCCAGGCTTGGCCAAGCCCCTTCTCCAGGGTCCACAGCAAGGTGGCGCCGACCACGGGGTAGTGCTCGGCCTTGGCGCCATAGGCGACGTGACGCTTGGCGAGCGCCGAGGCCGCGGGAAGAATCGTCTCGAGGTTCGACAGGCCGCCGACGACGGCGGCGAGCATGCCCATCAGCTTCTTGCGCTGTTCGGTCATGTCCTCGGGAAACATCGCGCGCACGGACGGAGCCACCTCGAACAGACGATCGTAGAACAGAACCGCGGCCTGCTCCGACATCGGCGCAACCTTGGAAAAGCTCTGCTGAATGAGAGTGATCTGTTCTGGCGTCATGATGTTCTCCTGTCCGTTTCGGTCTGCCTTCGTCCGCGCCATTGCGGAAAAAGTTCATGGGTCAAACGTCACCAGAGTGACTCCTCCCCGCGTACGGGGAGAAGCGACATTCGTGCCAAGTGTCTATCTTCTGAGCATGATCTGGTCGGAAAACCGCTTCACACTTTTCCGGATCATGCTCTACACACGCGCTTCGGCGAGGCTTGGCGCGCCTTCCCCCTGCGGGCCGCGACGCAGGTAGAACCACCAAGTCAGAGCGAGGCAGGAGCCGTAGAAGGCGAGATAGATTGCGAGCGCGAGCTGCGGCCCGCCGGTCATGGCGATCGACTTGCCGAAACCGCTCGGGATCAGATAGCCGCCGACGGCACCAATCGCGCCGATGAAGCCGACCGCCGCGCCGCTCTCGATGCCCGCGGCCTTCAGGGCAGCCGCACGCGCGACATCGCCCTTACCGCGCACCTTGAACAGGTTCTCCTCGCGGAAGATCGAGGGGATCATGCGGTAGGTGGAGCCGTTGCCGATGCCCGTCGTCACAAACAGGATCAGGAACATCGACAGGAAGCCGATGAAATCCTTCTGCCCGACGAAGTAGAGCACGCCGATGGTGGCGCCCGCCATCACGATGAAATTCCAGAAGGTGATGATCGAGCCGCCGATCCTGTCGGCAAGCCAGCCGCCGAGCGGACGCGACAGCGAGCCGACCAGCGGGCCGAGGAAGGCGATCGCGATCGTCACCGTCGGAAACTGCGTCTTGATCAGCAGCGGAAATGCCGCGGAGTAGCCGATGAAGGACCCGAACGTACCGATGTAGAGATACGCCATGATCCAGGTGTGCTTGCGCTTGACGATGGCGAGCTGGTTCTTCACCGAAGACTTGGCCGTGGTGAGGTTGTTCATGAAAAACACCGCACCGAACACCGCGATCGCGATCGGCAGCACCCACATCAGGCCGGCATTCTGGAGGAAGATGCCGTCAACGGGAGTGGCTTGGAACAGATTGAAGACGGCGAGCGTCATCAGGATCGGGGTCAAGAGCTGCACGCTGGAAACGCCGATATTGCCGCCGGCGGCGTTGAGGCCCAGCGCCCATCCCTTCATCCGGTCGGGGAAGAAGAAGGAGATGTTGGTCATGCTGGAGGCGAAGTTGCCGCCACCAAGGCCGGCGGTCGACGCGATCAGCAACATCAGCCAGAACGGCGTGTCGGGCTGGCTGACGAAATAGGCGAGCGACAGCGTCGGGATGAACAGGATCGCCGCGCTGAAGATGGTCCAGTTGCGGCCGCCGAACGTCGTCACCGCGAAGGTGTAGGGAAAGCGCATCAAGGCGCCGATCAGGCCCGGCACCGCGACGAGCTGGAACAGCTGGTCCGTGGTGTAGTGGAAGCCCGCCAGCGGAAGTTTGGTGGTCACGATGCTCCAGATCAGCCAGACCGAGAAGCCGATATGCTCGGCCACAATCGACCAGATCAGGTTGCGTCGCGCGATGGTCTTGCCAGTCGCATTCCAGAACGCCTCATCTTCGGGGCGCCAGTCTGAAATCCAAGTAGGATTCTTCGTCATTGAGTATCCCTTCTAGGCTCACCGCTGCGTCGTTGCAGGCTTGGCCTCCGGGCCACGGAGGCACGCTCCGAGGCTTCACCTCGGTGGCGAGTTCACGATGCTGATTGATGATGTTGAGGGACGTCTTCGTTGGCGTCGCGCACAGACGGTTCAATTTCCGTGCCAATTGCGCGCACGCTGGAAATACAGGGATTTCAGGATGTTATTCGTATTGCCCGAAATTCTTGCAGGGCTTTTTCGCTCGCAAAATTTGCGATTCGCTCAATCCTTGTGCGGCGCACAAGGATTGAGCGAGCTGTCGATTATTTAGGCGCGGACGTTTTGCGCATTAAACCTTGGCTTACGCGGCCTCTACGAAGCGGTGACGCTCGTAGAGGAATTCGAGCACGCGCTGCCGGCACTTCAAATACGTGGTGTTGGTCGCGAGCTCGAGCCGCTTGCGGGGGCGCGCCAGCGGCACCTCCAACACCTCGCCGATGCGCGCGCTCGGCCCGTTCGTCATCATCACGATGCGGTCGGACAGGAGCACGGCCTCGTCGACGTCGTGGGTGATCATCAGAATGGTGTTGCCGAGCTTCTGATGCAGCGCCATCACCGAGTCCTGCAGATGGGCGCGGGTCAGCGCGTCGAGCGCGCCGAACGGCTCGTCCAGCAGCAGCACCTTCGGCTCCATGGCCAGCGCCCGCGCGATGCCGACGCGCTGCTTCATGCCGCCGGAGATTTCCGAAGGACGCTTGTCCCTGGCATGGGCCATCTGCACGAGGTTGAGATTGTGCATCACCCAGGCGTCGCGCTCGGCGCGCGACTTGGTCTTGGCGAAGACCTTGTCGACGCCGAGCTTGACGTTCTCGTAGACGGTCAGCCACGGCAGCAGGCTGTGGTTCTGAAACACCACGGCGCGATCAGGCCCCGGCGAGTTCACCTCGCGGTTTTCCAGCAGCACGCCGCCCGTGGTGGCGCCGGTCAGCCCTGCGATGATGTTGAGCAGGGTCGACTTGCCGCAGCCGGAATGGCCGATGATCGAGACGTATTCGCCCTTTTCGATCGTGAGATTGATGTCCTTCAGCACCTCCGTGGAGGCGACGCCGCGGGTGAAGACCTTGTCGATGTGGTCGAGCTTCAGATAGGCGGTCATGTACCTTCTCCTCAGTTCTGCGCGGTGCCGCGGGTGACGAACTTGCCGAGGCCCGCGATCAGGCGGTCCAGTACGAAGCCGACGATGCCGACATAGAACAGCGCCAGGATGATCTCGCTGATATGCGAGGAGTTCCACGCGTCCCAGATGAAGAAGCCGATGCCGACGCCGCCGATCAGCATTTCGGCTGCGACGATCGCAAGCCACGACAGGCCGATGCCGATGCGAAGGCCGGTGAAGATGTAGGGCGCCGCCGCCGGGATCATGATCTTTGCGAAGAACTCGAGCGGGTTGAGCTGCACCACCGCGGCGACGTTGCGGTAGTCCTGCGGAATGTTACGGATGCCGACCGCGGTGTTGATGATGATCGGCCAGATCGAGGTGATGAAGATGACGAAGATCGCCGAGGGCTGGCCGTCGCGGAATGCCGCGAGCGAGAGCGGCAGCCAGGCCAGCGGCGGAATGGTGCGGAGCACCTGGAACAACGGATCGAGCCCGCGCATCGCCCAGACCGACTGCCCGACCAGCACGCCGAGCGCGATGCCGGCGACGGCCGAGAGCGAGTAGCCGAAAGCGACGCGCTGAAGACTGGCGGACAGATGCCAGAACAAGCCTTTGTCGATGCCGCCATGATCGAAGAACGGATCGAAGATCAGCTCCCTGGTGTCCGCAAACACTTTTGACGGCGGCGGCAGTGCCGAGCCGGCTCTCCGGCAGACCAGCTCCCACACCAGGGTGAGCAGCGCGATCACGACCAGCGGCGGGATCACGCGCACGGCCGTCTCGCGTGCCATGCGTGCGTAAGCCTCAGTGCGCGGGCGACGCTTCGGCGTCAGCGCGACGACTGGCGCGACGGTTGCGGCAGGCGTCGCGGTCTCACCCTCGATCTTCGTGGCAGTCATGTTCATCGCTATCTCTCTCCGGCTTGGCAAAGACGCGGCCGCCCAATGGGCGGCCGCTGGTTCCATCAGACTTCGACGCGCTTGATCGCGAGCGACTTCAGATAGGCAGCCGGATTTTCGGGATCGAACACCTTGCCGTCGAAGAAGGTCTCCTTGCCGCGCGAGGTGGAGGTGGGAATGTCGGCAGCGCCGACGCCGAGAGTCTTGGCCGCATCGCGCCACATGTCCTCGCGGTTGACCTTGGCGATCAGCGCCTTGGTGTCGAAGTTCGCCTCGTACTTGCCCCAGCGGATGTCCTCGGTGAGGAACCAGAGATCGTGGCTCTGGAATGGATAGGAGGCATGATCGCGCCAGTACTTCATGATGTGCGGAGAGTTCTCGACCACCTTTCCGTTGCCGTAGTCGAACTTGCCGGCGGTACGGTCGTAGACGTCCTCGACCGGGCAGTTGATCCACTGCCGCTTGGCCATGATGGTGGCGAGCTCCTGCTTGTTCTCGGCCTTGTCAGCCCATTGCTGGGCCTCCAGTACCGCCATCAGGATCGCCTTGGTCGCCTTGGGATATTTGTCGACGAAGGCGGCGCGCATGCCGAACGATTTCTCCGGATGCTTGTTCCAGATCTCGCCGGTATTGACCGCGGTGTAGCCGATGTCCTGGTGGACGAGCTGGAGATTCCACGGCTCGCCGACGCAGAAGCAGTCCATGGTACCGACCTTCATGTTGGCCACCATCTGCGGCGGCGGCACCACAATGGTCTCGATGTCCTTGTCGGGGTCGATACCGCCGGCGGCGAGCCAATACCGGATCCAGAGGTCGTGCGTGCCGCCGGGGAAGGTCATCGCGGCCTTCACGGCCTTGCCGGAGGCCTTCTTCTTCTCCAGCGCCGCTTTGAACGGCGCAGCATCGGTGCCGAGCTTGAGATCGGCATATTCCTTGGCGACCGAGATGCATTGGGCGTCGAGATTGAGCCGCGCCAGGATGTACATCGGCGTCGGCTGGTTGTTCTGCGTCACCTTGCCGGCCGAGATCAGATACGGCATCGGTGTGAGGATATGCGCGCCGTCGATGCCGTTGCCCTCGGAGCCGAGCACGAGGTTGTCGCGCGTGGTGCCCCAGGAGGCCTGCTTCTGCACGTCGACATCAGGCATACCGTATTTGGCGAAGAGACCCTTGTCCTTGGCGACAAACAGCGGGCCGGCATCGGAGAGCGCAATGAAGCCGAGCTTGGCGCCCTTGACCTCAGGGCCCGCATCCTGCGCGAAGGCGCCGGCGGGGAAATTGAACTTGGCGGCGGCGAGAAGGGCGGCGGTCGAGCCGGCGGCTTTCAACAATTGACGGCGGCTGAGGCCAGTCTCGGAGGGCCGGCGAATGCGCTTGGTCATCGGTGGTGTCGTCCTTTGCGTCGTTGCGAATGATTGCGTCAGTGCGCACGAGCAGCCCGTCCGTCCGTGACGCCAGAAAAAGGCGCATGCGAACGCATGACGGGGGGGTCCCCCGTTCGGGTGGCGTCAGCAAAATCGGATGAGAAGTCTCGCGGGACGGCTTCAATGGCGTCGGCCTGGAACTATTCAAGCTTCGTGCCAAGCTCAGCGCTGCCAAAATATCAAGAAATTTAGTAACTTAGATGCACGGTGCCAGACTGTCGCAGGCTGGTCCCGCTTGCGAAATTTGCGCACTGCCCAATCCTTGTGCGACGCACAAAGCTTGTGCAGTCGCTTAAGCAGGAGGCTGCCGAGCGCCTCCGACCGAAGTCGGCGAGAGACGCATCACTTTGATATGACTTTATTTTTCCTGCGCGCCTCGGCGGCACGCAACTTGCTTCTTCATTGGCGTCAACGAAGACTGCGGCTTGCCGCATTGTTGCAGCCTCTGGCGGCTGCATCCCGGAAGCTCAACTGCTTCGCGGCCCTCCCGGCTCAGTCCTCGTGACGCGATTCCCAAGGCTTCCAGACATTCCATAATCCTCGTGCGCGGCAGGCCAGCCCGCACGGCCGATGACGTTCAGCCGCGCTCTCGCCAGGGGCGTGTCGATCTCACTTGCGAAGCAAAGGAACCATTGATGTCGTATCTCGCGCCTTCGGAATTCGTCACCAAGATGGTGGATGCAGGCGAGTCCAAGATCTTCATGTCCACCCGGGATACCGTGATCCGGGCCTATATGGCCGGCGCCATCCTCGCGCTCGCCGCCTGGTTCGCCGTGACCATCAACGTGAACACGGGCCAGCCGCTGGTCGGCGCGCTGCTGTTTCCGGTCGGCTTCGTCATGCTCTATCTGCTGGGCTTCGATCTCCTGACCGGCGTGTTCGTGCTCTTGTGTCCAGAAAATCTGCCAGAATGTGCGAACGGGCGGTTCTCGCAAAACCGCCCGTCGCTGGATCTGAGCCCGTTCGTGCTCAAAGGCCTTGAGCCTGTCGGGGAGCGAGGGACAGATCCGGTGGTCTTCCTCAACCCGAACAGTTGCATGGGCTTCGAGCCCGAACCGAGCAAGGAAGGGAGTAGATGATGGCACAAAACGACGTCCTTGTCGCTGGCATCGACGTGGCCAAGGACAAGGTGGATGTGTGCATTCGCTCATTGTCACAACGGCAGACGTTCGCGAGCAGCCCAGAAGGTCGGCGAGCGCTGATCCGCTGGCTTCGCAAGCACAAGGTCGGCAAAGCCGCCATGGAGGCTTCCGGTGGTTATGAGCGGGAGTGGGCCAAGGTGCTACGCCAGGATGGTATCGAAGGCTTGGTGGTGGATCCAAAGCGGGTGCGCAACTTCGCCAAATCGGCTGGACAGCTCGCCAAGAACGATCCGATCGATGCGGAGATGATTGCCTGGTTCGCCGAGACCTTCATTGAGGCAAGGGGGCAAGCCTACGATGCGGCACGCGAGAAGCTGGCGCAGATCGTGAGTGCGCGCCAGGCTCTGATTGACGTGCAGACGAGCTTGCGAAACAGGACGGAGCATTCCACTCCTGACGTCGTGCAGAAGATGCAAAATCGCCTGCTGAAGCGGCTCGCCGCCGAAATTGCCAAGCTGGAAGCAGCGATCGCAGCCCTGATCAAGACCACACCGCGTTTTGCCGAACTCGCCGAGATCATCGAGAGCGTACCAGGTCTTGCCGGGGGCACATCCGCCGGACTGATCGGGGCGATGCCGGAACTCGGCCAGATAGGCAACAAAGTGGCCGCGGCCCTGCTGGGTGCTGCGCCTTATGACGACGACAGCGGCAAACGTCGGGGCGTCCGTCATATCCAGGGCGGACGCCGCAAGGTCCGCAACGTCTTCTACATGGCGTCCATGGGAGCCGCGACCCGGCATAACCCCGTGCTCAAGGCCTTTTACGATCGCCTGATCGCCAAAGGCAAGGAGCCGAAGGTTGCGCTCATCGCCTGCATGCGCAAGCTGATCGTGATCCTGAACGTCATGATCGCACGCGGCGAGAAATGGGACGCCGGCCGGTACGAAGTGAGCAACTCCGCTCGGCTTCCGCCGAGCGCTTGCACGCCCTGAAGACCGGCGAGCGGACGGGGTCAAGGCCGGAAGCCGCCGGAGGCGGTGGCGCGCCAGCGCCAGCCTTGAGGCCGGCCGATCGCCGGGCTACTTCAACACAGTTGCTCTCCGCTCGCCTTGATCGACAAGCGCCCGGGCGTCACGCTCGGTGGCGTGCTGCGCAATTGGGGCCTCGTCTTCGTCGGCAATTTCGCCGGCGCCTTCACCGTGGCCTTCATGATGGCCTTCGTCACGACCTTCGGCTTCACACAGGCGCCCGACAAGATCGGCACCGCCATCGGCAATATCGGCGAAGGCCGAACGCTGGGCTATGCCGCGCATGGTGCGGCCGGCATGGCGACGCTGTTCATGCGCGGCATGCTCTGCAACTGGATGGTCTCCACCGGCGTCGTCGGCGCCATGATCTCGACCTCGGTCTCCGGCAAGGTCATCGCGATGTGGATGCCGATCCTGGTGTTCTTCTACATGGTGTTCGAGCATTCGGTGGTGAACATGTTCCTGTTCCCGTCGGGCCTGATGCTGCACGCCAAGTTCTCGATCATGGACTATCTGATCTGGAACGAGATCCCGACCGTGCTCGGCAATCTCGTCGGCGGACTCGCCTTCACCGGCATGACGCTCTACGCCACCCACGTCCTGACCCTGCCGAAGCGCCAGGCCGACAAGGCTGCGAAGCCCCGCGTTGCGGCCTGATCGAAGACATCTCGACAGGGCAGCCTCGCCCGATCAGGGTGAGGCTCCCCTTTGCCGGTGATGACGATGCCCCGCGGACTCCTGATTTCGGTCGGCCAACATTCCGACAAGGGTCGCAAGCCCCTCAATCAGGATTTTCATGGCGTCCTGATTCCGGAGGAGCCGCTGCTCAGCCTGAAGGGCATCGCAGCTGTCCTCGCCGACGGCATCTCCAGCAGCAGCGTGAGCCAGATCGCCAGCGAGTCGGCGGTCAAGAGCTTCCTGATGGACTATTACTGCACGTCGGAATCCTGGACGGTGAAGACCTCCGCCCGGCGTGTGCTGGAGGCGACCAATTCCTGGCTGCATGCGCAGACGCGCAAGAGCCAATATGCCTATGACCGCGACAAGGGCTATGTCTGCACGCTCAGCGCCATGGTCATCAAGGCGGCCACCGCGCACATCTTCCACGTCGGCGACTGCCGCATCTACCGCGTCGCCGGCAGGGCGCTCGAGCAGCTGACCGACGATCACCGCATCATCGTGTCGTCGGAGCAGACCTATCTCGGCCGTGCGCTCGGCATCAATCCGCAGCTCGAGATCGACTACCAGACCCTCGAGATCCAGGCCGGCGACACCTTCCTGCTGGCGACCGACGGCGCCTACGAATTCGTCGATCAGCGTTTCGTGACCGGCGTCATCGCCGAACTTGCCGGCGACCTCGATCGTGCTGCAAAAGCCATCGTCGAGGAAGCTTACCGGCGCGGCAGCGACGACAACATCACTGTCCAGATCCTACGGATCGATGCGGTGCCGGAGGAAACGGGGGTCTTCGATCGGACCTCGACGCTGCCCCTACCGCCTCTGTTGGAGCCCCGGGCTGTGTTCGATGGCTATCGGATCATCCGGGAGATCCACGGCAGCAGCCGCAGCCACATCTATCTCGCGGTCGATGCGGAGACCGAGGAAACGGTCGCGCTCAAGATTCCGTCGATCGACCTGCGCGACAACCAGGCCTATCTGAAACGTTTCCTCATGGAGGAATGGATCGCGCGGCGGATCGACAGTCCGTACGTGCTCAAACCGCGGTCGAAATCGACGCGGCGCAACTATCTCTACGTCGCGACCGAGTTCGTCGAGGGGCAGACGCTGCGGCAGTGGATGCTCGACAACCCGCGCCCCGATCTGGAGACGGTGCGCAGGATCGTCGAGCAGATCGCCACCGGGCTTCGCGCCTTCCATCGCATGGAGATGCTGCATCAGGATCTCAGGCCGGACAACGTCCTGATCGACAAGACCGGCACCGCGAAGATCATCGACTTCGGATCGGTCAGGGTCGCAGGGGTTGCCGAAGCGGCGCCGAGATCGGCCGACACGGAAATTCTCGGCACTGTTCAATATACGGCGCCGGAGTATTTCCTCGGCGAAGGCGGATCGCCCCGATCCGACATGTTCTCGCTGGCCGCCATCTGTTACCAGATGCTCACCGGACATCTGCCCTACGGCGCCCAGATCGCCAAGATCCGGGGACGATCGGACGCGTGGAAATTGAGATACCGCCCTGCGGTCGATGCCGAGCGGGGCATCCCGGGCTGGATCGATGGCGCACTCAGGAAGGCGCTGCATCCCGATCCCTACAAGCGCCACGAAGATCTCTCCGAGTTCGTCTTCGAGCTCCGAAATCCCAATCCGGCCTATCTCGCCACGCGGACCACGCCACTTCTGGAGCGCAATCCGCTGCTGTTCTGGAAGCTGACCACGGCGATCCTGGCTTGCGCCGTCATCGTGCTGCTCGCAGCGCTCCGACTGCGATAGCCGAACAAAACCGGATCACGCCGGCTCTGCCGCCTTCACGCCCAGTGGCTTCGGCGCCATGCCGCCACCCGGCTTGAGGTGGAATTCGTAGCTCATCAGGTGCCATCGCCCGCTCGTCTTGGTGCCGTCGGGCATCTCGGGATCGTTGCGCGGCTCGACCTTGGCGATGAGATCGTCCTTGACCCCGAACACCACGTCGGAATCCAGATATTTGTCGCCACCGATGAAGACGTGGGTGATCAGCGGCTCATAGCCCTTCGCATTGACCAGGAAGTGCACATGCGCCGGGCGCATCGGGTGGCGATTGGTCTGCACGATCATCTCGCCAACGGGACCGTCGGTCGGGATCGGGTAACTGCACGGCAGGATGGTGCGGAAGAAGAAGCGTCCATCATCATCGGTGATGAAGCGCGCCCGTGCCGAGGCGCCGACCTCGTCATAGTTCGGCTTCTGAGAATCATAGAAGCCGTCATCATCGGCATGCCAGACATCGACGGGAACGCCGGCAAGCGGATTGCCCTTGAGGTCGGTGACGCGGCTCTGCACGAACATCCGCTCGCCCCTCTGATTGTTCGGCGAAATGTCGGTGCCGTGCGCGGTCACCTTGTGCTCGCCGACATAGAACGGGCCAAGCACGGTGGTCTCTGTCGCGCCCTCGCGGTCGCGATGATTGACCGCGTCGACCAGCATGGAGACGCCGAGCACGTCGGACAGCAGGATGAATTCCTGGCGGGTATCGGTGCACTTCTGGCCGGTTCGGGTCAGGAAATCGATGGCATATTCCCATTCCGCGAAGGTGAGACCGGTCTTGCTCACGTAATCGTGCAGCGACTTGATCAGCTCCTGGAGCAGGAATTTCGCGCGTGGGTTCGGCGTGTCGTCGAAGCTCCGGATCACGGCTTCGGTGAGCTCGCTCTCGTTGAACTGGGTCATGATGCTGTGCTTCCCGTTTTTCTGCTTTCGGATTCTCGGTTTCCTTGGGGCGTTCAGCCAGAGGCTACACCAACAGGCCAGCTGGAGTTAAGCGCAACCGGCTTGGAAGAGGGGGGCGATTTCGGCTATCAGGCTTACGACAAGAACCGTCCGAGGAACGTTCCCATGCTAGCCCCTACTCCAGCCTCCCCCGAATCCGTCGGCATGTCCCAAGCTGCGCTCGACCGCATCGATGCGCACCTGAAGAACCGTTACATCGATGCCGGCCGTTTCCCCGGAACCCAGCTTTTGGTCTATCGTCGAGGCAAAGTGGTTCATAGTTCGGTGCAGGGCTTTGCCGATGTCGAGCGCAAGGTGCCGGTGAAGGACGACACCATCTACCGCATCTATTCCATGACCAAGCCGCTCACCAGCGTCGCCTTCATGATGCTGGTGGAGGAAGGCCTCGTCGCGATCGACGAGCCGGTCGCCAAATACATTCCGGAATGGAAGGATCTCGGCGTGTTCGTCGCCGGTACGTACCCGGCCTTCCTGACGCGGCCGCCGTCGCGGCCCATGCTGATCGTCGACCTGCTGCGCCACACGTCCGGGCTGACCTACGGCTTCCAGCAGCGCTCCAATGTCGATGCCGCTTATCGCGCTGAAAAGATGGGCGAGGTCGAGAAATCAGGCACGCTGCAGACCATGATCGAGGGCCTCGCAAAGATCCCGCTGGAGTTCTCGCCGGGCGAGGCCTGGAATTACTCGGTTGCGACCGACGTGATCGGCTACCTCGTCGGCAAGATCTCGGGCGTGCCGTTCGAGCAGTTCCTTAAATCACGCATCCTCGATCCGCTCGGCATGATCGACACCGACTTCCACGTGCCGGCCTCGAAGGTTCATCGCTTCGCAGCCTGCTACTCGGCGGACCCAGGCGGGGGCATGACCTTCCACGCGGGCCAGCGCCGCGAGGGCCTGACGCTCCAGGACGATCCGACCACGAGCTCGTTCCTGTCACCGCCCTCCTTCATCTCCGGCGGCGGCGGCCTGTGTTCGACGGTCGCCGACTATCTGACCTTCTGCCGCGCGCTGCTCAATGGCGGCGAGCTCGGCGGCGTCAGGCTGATCGGGCCGAAGACGCTGGCGCTCATGACGACCAACCATATTCCGGGCGGCGGGGCGCTGCCCGAGGTGTCGCGCTCGCTGTTCTCCGAAGCCACCTACAACGGCATCGGCTTCGGCCTCGGCTTCGCCGTGACCATGCGCCCGGCCGAGACGCTGATCGCCGGCAGCCCCGGCGAATACAATTGGGGCGGCGCGGCCACGACCTCGTTCTGGATCGACCCGGCCGAGGAGCTGATCACCATCTTCATGACGCAGGTGCTGCCGTCGAGCGCCTACCCGATCCGGCGCGAGCTGCGCAGCATGGTCTACGCCGCAATCACCGAGAGCAATCTGTAACCGATCGCGCGATCCCGCGGCCACCGGCTGCGGGATCGCGCTCATTTGAGCAAGGCGGAAAAGTTGCGGGCCTGTGCACTGCACGCACACGCCCGCTCGAAAACGGAGCTAGTGCATATGACCAATCAGATAGATGCCGCCGCCGATCACGATGATCGCGGGCACGGCCCAGAGAATAAATACCGGCATCACAGCTCTCCCTAATTGGACGTGCAGACCTTGACGGTCTTCATGCTGCTTTCAGCCTCGGTGCGTGTCTTGTAGACCGTGCCCGAAGGGCTGACGACGGTCATCGAGGCGTCTGTCGGCTTCTTATCGACGACAGTGCACTTCTTGGTCTTGACGTCCTGGACCACGTAGAACTCGTCGGCCGCGAACGCCGGCAAGGACAATGCAGCAACGATCAGCGCTGCACTCGCTATTCTCAGCGTCATTCTCTCCTCCTCAGATTCCCGGGCTTCGGCCCGGTCGATTCAGTAACGGGAAAAAATAGCAATTTGTTCCTACGCCGGGGGAACACCGCGCATGGCGAGGGTGTTGTTGCCGCGCTTATTCCTGTGAGGAGGACAAGATGAAAAAGCTGTTCCTGCTGTCCGCGACGGCGGTCCTGATTTCGACCGGCGCATTCGCGCAATCCACCGTGACGACCACCGGAACCGGTCACGCGGCGGTAGTTCAGATCGAGCCGCAATACCGAACCAAGATCAAATCCTACGTCACCGAGCACCGCATCCGTCCGGTGACGACGAAGGAAAAGATCGTTGTCGGCGCGACGGTGCCGAGCGACGTCGAGCTCGAGGCCGTTCCGGCGGATTGGGGCCCGTCGCTGACGAAGTATCGCTACGTCTATTCCGGGGATCGCGTGATGCTGGTGGATCCCGGCTCACGCACTGTCGTGCAGGAAATCGATTGATCAGGACGAAACGGACGGCCGTCGCGACGGCGGCCGTCCTCGCGGAGTTGAGCGCATGACATCGCATCGCGAGGCGCGGATCGCCGGACTTAGCCTGGCGGCCATCTATGCCGTGTGTCTGCTACTGACCGCGGCCGGCATGAGCTGAGGCGCAAGAGTCGCCGACAGCGCTGCGCAAATCCCGTCTCCGGACTGTTCGGGACTGTTCGCCGAGTCGCGAAAATCGTGGCGCAGCGTAGCTGGCGACCGTATGGTCTGCCAAAGCCATGATCCGGCGCCGCCGCGCTCGCACCGGGACGTCTGCGTTTGTCGAAGCTCACCCTGCCGGTCCGGCTCGCTCTCCTCGTCGCGGGAACGATGTTGCCGCTGATCGTCTTTGCCGTCGGCCTTGCCTATTCCAACTATCGCCAGGATCGCAGCGAGGCGACGCGCCGGGTGCTGGAGACGGTGCGCAGCATGCGCATCGCGCTCGATTCCGAAGTGCAGCGGATAACCGGCGGCTTGCAGGTGCTCGCCCTCAGCGAATCCCTGCAAGTCGGTGATTTCGACGGCTTCCGCCGGCTCGCAGTCGGGTTCATCAGCCAATACGGCGGAGACAGCGTTCTTCTGCTGGCCGACAGATCCGGCCGCCAGCTGTTTTCGACCGTCACGACGGAAACGGCGAATCTTCCACTGCGCAACAATCGGGAGATCGTCGAGCGGGTGTTTGCAAGCAAGGCGCCGCAATATTCCGACCTACCCGATCGTCTGCAGCGCCGGAAACGTCTCCAGCAGCCAGATGCTCACATTGGAGACAGCGCCGGTGAGAAAGCCGATGCCGGTGATCACCATCAAGACGCCCATGGCGCGCTCGACGTTGACGAGGTGCCCCTTCATGCGCGCGAACAGCGCGGAGAACTTTTCGATCATCAGCGCGGCGATCAGAAAGGGAATGCCGAGGCCCGCGGAGTAGACCGCGAGCAGGCCGGCGCCCTTCGTCACCGTGGCTTCCGCCGCGGCGATCGAGAGGATCGCGGCGAGGATCGGACCGATGCAAGGCGTCCAGCCGAAGGCGAAAGCAAGGCCCATGACATAGGCGCCCCAGAGGCCGACGGGCTTGGGGATCGGCAGCCGTCCCTCGCGCATCAAAAGGCCGATGCGCGTCAGGCCCAGGAAGTGCAGGCCCATGATGATGATGACGATGCCGGCGAGGACCGACAGCTCCGCCGACCAGGTACGGATCAGCCCGCCGATCAGCGAGGCGCTGGCGCCGAGCGCCACGAACACCGTGGAAAAGCCGAGCACGAACAGGAGCGCCGACATCATGATCGCGCGCTTGGAGGCAGCGGCCGACTGGTCGCTCTCGACATGCTCGATCGTGGCGCCCGTGAGGTAGATCAGATAGGGCGGAACCAGAGGCAGGACGCAAGGCGAGAGGAAGCTGACGAGGCCGGCAATCAGCGCCGCCGGGATCGAAACATTTTGCATGATGCAGTCGGAGCCATCTCAGGTGCCGGTACGGCGCGCAAGGGATGCGCCCGGCCCGGAGCCGAACCGGCTCTGGTGTAGCCTATGCCGGAGATTGCGCAACAGAGGCGCACAGAACCAAGGCTCCTCCCGATGCCCTCCGTGATCACAGATGCGGCATCGGGACGCGCACAAACCTCGCCAAAAAGCGAGATTCGGCGGCGCGGCTACTTCACCACGCGGAGCAGCGGACGCCGGGGCTGGTCCTGCGTCTGCTTGGAAGGGGGCGGCGGCTCACTCGCAGCGCTCCGCAGCATCTCGTCGCACAGTGCCTTGAGATCGGCACTGTCAATTCCTTTCAGTTTCATCCGCACGTCGAGGATGACAATGGACAGCATCTCGGCCGACTCACGGCTGTTGCACGCGTTGAGAGCCCTGCGGCACTCCTCAAGCGTTTCCAGCACCGACTGCAACTGTTCGTCTGAATGCGACACCGGCGTTCTTTCCGTTAATTCGGCCTGCGAGACGTATTTGTCACGCCCCCTTCGGCCCCCATGGAAGACCAAAGATAGCACGAGGCGACTGCGCCTCCGAACCTGATTTCTGTGTGCTTCTGCCCTGGAACTGCGGTACCGGCCGCCATCGCCATGCAGCGCCGTTGAAGGTCACCGGAGTAGTCCGGGAGCAAACGCCGAACGCGGTGTGATCGATCCATCGAGGGAGACGGCATCGGCTTACGCGCAAGAATTTCCGTTGCGGACAGCGCCGGCAATCCCGCAGCCACTCCAAGGCTCGCAACGGAACTCACGCCAAAACCCCTCAGTCAGGCCGACCGTCTGCCCAATTCTCAGCCCGTGGCAGCATCCAAATACCACCCGTACGGCAGTAAGGATGACGTTCAAAACTCGTCATTCCCCAACCCGTCGTGGTTGTGGTTTGCGCCAGATTCTGCCAGTTTAGCTTTCCGAAGGGACTTGTATGCACTCCTTGGCGGAAAGGGGCGTTCCGTCGGCGGAACGCCCAAAGACAAATCTCAGCGGCCTCTCGGATTGGGATGCCGCCCGCATATTTTTGGAAGTCGTTCGATGCGGAAGTTTTCGCTCGGCGGCCGAGCGCTTGTCGCTTTCGATCAATGCTGTGCGCCGACGGATCGACGATTTCGAACGCCAGACTGGCACCACACTGTTCACCCGCGACGTTCACGGCACCCATCTGACCGATGAGGGCGCGCTGGTGGTCTCCGCCGTCGAGCGCATGGAGGCCGCCACCTTCGACGTGCTGCGCGCCAGCGATTCGATGGCCAACGCCTTGTCCGGCGAGGTCCGCGTTGCCGTCACCGAGGGGCTCGGCACATTCTGGCTGGCCCCGCGGCTCGTCGAATTCCAGCAGGCCTATCCGAAGATCCTGGTGGACCTGCATTGCGCGATGCGCTCGGCCGACGTCTCGCGCCACGAGGCCGACGTCGCCATCCATCTGTCGCGTCCCTCGGCGCTCGACATCAAGCTGGTGCGGCTCGGCCGCATGCATCTGATGTTCTGGGCCTCCGAGAAATACATCGCAAAGCATGGCGCGCCGCGCTCGGCGGCGGAATTGATCAAGCATCGCCTGGTGCTGCAATTCGCCGACCAGCTCGCCGCCAAGGAATCTTTCGAGAGCTTCTTCCCGGGCGTTTCGGAACGTGACCTCCTGGTCATGAAGACCAACGTCTCAAGCGCCAACTACTGGGCGGTCGCGAACGGCGCCGGCATCGGCGTATTCCCGAGCTACGCCATTGCGCTTGGCGGGAAGTTGATTCCACTGGAGGTCGAGCTGAACCGACCGCTGGACATCTGGCTGTCCTACCATCCTGGTAGCGGCCGTATCCCGCGCGTGCGGCACATGATCGACTGGCTGATCGAGGCTTTCAATCCGGCTCGCTTCCCGTGGTTTAAGGAAGAGTTCGTGCATCCGCATGAATTCAAGGACTCGTATATGGGCGAACCCCTGACCCAGCTCTTCGGGGGATTTTCAACCGAAGAACAAAGGTGAAAACAGAGATGAAAGCAGCGGCGAAAAGAATGAAACAGCGCAGCGCCGGCAAGCCGGACATCGAGCTCGGCAAGCGGATCCGTCTGCGGCGCGTCGAGATGAAGATCTCGCAGGCCGAGCTCGGCGAGAAGCTCGGCGTCAGCTTCCAGCAGGTTCAGAAATACGAGAAGGGCGTCAATCGGGTCGGCGCGGCTCGGCTTCAGCAGATCGCCTCCGCCCTCGACGTGCCCGTGACCTTCTTCTACGACGGCGACAACAAGGCCCGCGAAGTCGAGAGCCTGCTCTTCCTCGACTCGGCCTTCAGCCTCCGCCTGCTGCGCGCCTACAGCAAGATCAAGGACCAGACGGTGCAGCGTCAGCTCGTCTCGCTGATGGAATCGATCGCGGCGAACGAGAGCTGAGGCCGATCGACGCCTGGCCTTTAGGGCCGATGTTCAATCCGTCGCGTCGCGGGGGCGCGGCCGGATTGAACGAGATCGGAGGAGCTATGTCTGCGCCTGCGCGCTTGCGCGCGGTTTTGCCTCGGGGCGGCCTCGCCGCCCCTTCTTCTTGGTAATTTGCCGCCGCGCTTCGCGCGCGCCATGCAATCCCAGCACAGGCGGATGCGGCCTCTCCTACCCTGCCCCGGTTGACCACGGCGGCGCCTGCGCCGCACATTGCGCATCGCCTACGACGAGCGAGCGCGCGATGTCCGACATTTTCAGCACGACCGGAACACCTTACGCCGATGGCAAGATCCTCAAGCACACGGCGGGTGGCGTCGGCGTGATCAGCTTCAACAATCCCGACAAGCGCAATGCGATGTCGCTGGAGATGTGGGAGGGATTTGGCGAGGCGCTGACGGCCTTGCGCGACGATGACACGGTACGCGTGGTGATCCTGCGCGGCGCCGGCGGCAAGGCGTTCGTCTCGGGCGCCGACATCAGCCAGTTCGAGAAGGTGAGGCACAATGCGGCGGCGTCCGAGGAGTACGCCAAGCGCAGCGCCGCCCAGCGTGCGCTGCTCGCCGACTACCCCAAGCCGACCATCGCCTGCATCGAGGGCTTCTGTCTCGGCGGAGGCATGCAGGTCGCGATGCTCGCCGACATCCGCATCGCCGCGCATGGCAGCCAGTTCGGCATTCCCGCAGCGAAGCTCGGGATTGCCTACGGCTATGACGGCTTGCGACATCTGGTGTCGCTGGTCGGTCCGTCCTGGGCTCGGCTCCTGATGTACACGGGCATGCGCATCGATGCGGCCGAAGCACTGCGCATCGGCCTCGTCGAGCGCCTGTTTCCGGTCGATCAACTCTGGGGAGAGACGATGGCGATCGCGCAGACCATCTCCGAAAACGCCCCGCTCGCGATCAAGGCCGCCAAGATCACCATCGCACAAGTACTGAAGGACGAAAGCGCGCGCGACATGAACGCGATCAAGGCCATCGGTACCGCCTGCATGGATAGCGCCGATTTCCGGGAGGGCCGGCAGGCCTTCATGGAGAAGCGCAAGCCGCAGTTCCGGGGCTGCTGAAGCTGAACCGACGTTCACGAAGATTAAATTCCTCGTGCAGATCAATGCGGCAGCAACCAGTTGATCTGGCGAAAGTTCTCCCGCCACCAACGAGGGAGAATGCGATGAAACTCAAGTTTGCTGTTCTTGGTCTGGCCGCCATAGGTGGTGTGGCGCTCGCGTCGGGACCGGCCCTTGCGGCAATGCCGAACGGCATCCCGCAGGCGGACAAGATTGCAGGCGGTCCCGCCGCCAACGTCGATCAGGTGCGCTGGGTGTGTAACCCCTGGGGGCGCTGCTGGTGGCGCCCGAACTATTATCGCGCCTACGGCTATTACGGCGGCCCGCGCTTCTACGGCCCACGTCCGTGGGGCTGGCGTCATCATTACTGGCGCCGCTGGTAACGGCAAAGGGGCCCGAGGGCCCCTTTTTTCTTGTGAGATGAACTCTTCGATTGCTTCTCAAAGCGCCGCGAGCACCGCTTTCGTGATGTCGGCCGTGCCGTTGCTGCCGCCGAACTCCATTGGCTTGATGCCGCCGGCATAGGCCTGGTCCACCGCCCGCTCGATGGTCTGACCCGCCTCAGCCGCACTTTCCACACCGTACTTGTCGGCGAGCCAATCCAGCATCATCGCCGCCGACAGGATCATGCCGGTCGGATTGGCCTTGCCCTGCAGCATGATATCGGGCGCGGTGCCGTGGCACGGCTGGAACACTGCATACTTGTCGCCGATGTCGGCCGATGGCGCCATGCCGAGGCCGCCGATCAGGCTCGCGGTGATGTCGGAGACGATGTCACCAAACATGTTCTCCATCACCATCACGTCGAAATCCCAGGGACGCTTCACCAGCATCGCCGAACAGGCATCGACATAGAGCCGCTCGGTCTTCACGCTTGGATGCTTCTTCTCGATCTCGTCGAAAATGCCGCGGAAGAACGCAAAGGCCTTGAATACGTTCGCCTTGTCGACGCAGGTGAGCATCCCCGGCTTGCCGCGCGCCTTGCGCCGCTCGGCGAGGCGGAACGAGAACTCGAACAGGCGCTCGGATGTCTTGCGCGTGATCACCATGGTCTCGCGCGCGTCCTCATGGGTGACGACGCCCTTGCCCATCGAGGCGAACAGGCCCTCGGTGGATTCGCGGATCACGACGAGATCGATACCGCGCGCATCAGCGCCGACGATCGGGCTCGGCACGCCCGGAATGAGCCGCGCCGGACGGACGCCGGCATAGAGATCGAAGATGAAGCGCAGCTCGATCTGCGGTGCAATCTCGGTGTTGTCGGGGTAGCGCACCGACGGCAGACCGCAGGCGCCGAGCAGGATCGCATCCGCCTCCTCGCACAGCTTGATCGTCGTATCAGGCATCGACTTGCCGGTGGCGAGGTAATTGTTGGCGCCGGCGGGCGCTTCGGTGAAACGGAAGCCAAGGCCGGATTTATCGCCGACCTTGCGCAGCACCTCGAGCGCCGGCGCCATGACTTCAGGACCGATGCCGTCGCCGGCGAGCACGGCAACGTGGAAGGCGATGTTTGCGGACATGGGGGTTCCTGCTTGAACGAAGGTGGCATCGTCATTGCGAGGAGCTCTTGCGACGAAGCATCCAGACTGTTTCCGCGCAGGGATTTCTGGATTGCTTCGCTGCGCTCGCAATGACGGCGGAGAGAATCGCTGTTACGGCGTCAGCACGGTGCGTCCGACCACCGCGCCCTGCTGCAACTGCAACAGCGCGTCATTGGCCTTGGCGAGCGGCTGCCGCGTCACCGGGATCGGCGGCACCTTCTTCGTTCGCACGAGATCGAGCAATTCCTGCGTCTCGCGCAAATTGCCGACATAGCTGCCCTGGATCGTGATCGCCTTGATCGGGATCAGCGGCAGTGCCCAGGTCGCACCGCCGCCGAACAGGCCGACGATGACGAGCTTGCCGCCCTTGGTGAGGCAATCAAAGCCGAGCTGCGTCGTGGCGGAGTTGCCGACCAGGTCGATCACGGCGCGGATCGGGCCGCCCGCCTTCTTGGCAAGCTGCTCCAGCGCATCCGGCGCCTTGGGATCGACGGTCGCCAGCGCGCCTGCTTTCTCAGCGGCTTCGCGCTTCTTCGCGTCGATGTCGACCATGATCGCGCCCTTGCCGCCCATCGCCTTCAGCAGCGACAGCGCCATCAGGCCGAGGCCGCCGGCGCCGAACATCACGATCGGCGTGTCGAAATGCTGCTCGACCTTCTTCAGCGCGCTGTAGGTGGTGACGCCCGAGCAGGCATAGGGCGCGGTCGTCGCGGGATCGAGGCCTTTCAGATTGAGCAGATAACGCGGATGCGGCACCAGCATGTGGTCGGCATAGCCGCCGTCACAATAGACGCCGAGCGAGCGCGGTGTCAGACACATGTTCTCGTCACCGCCAAGGCAGGTCGCGCACTTGCCGCAGCCGATCCAGGGATAGACCAGGCCGATATCGCCAACCCTGAGATCGCCCTGGTCGGTGGGCTTCACGTCGGGACCGAAGGCCAGGACTTCGCCGACCGTTTCATGACCCATCGTCAGCGGCAGGTTGATGCCGCGGTCCTTCAGCGACAGCGGCTTGCGGCCATGGCCGAGATCGTAACCGCCTTCCCAGATGTGGAGATCGCTGTGGCAGACGCCGGCCGCCTTCACCTTGATCAACACCTGCGTGCCCGACGGCTGCGGCGTGGCCTCGTCGACCTCCTGCAGCGGCGCCTTGAAATCGGCGACCTTGAAACTCTTCATTGGCATCCTCCCGGCATATTTCTTGTTGTCACGCCCACCATGCCATGGCCGGCGGAGCGAGACAAACTCGCTCCTCTCTAGTTTACGGCGATCGAGGATGGCAACCCGACGGCACGCAACGCCGCATTGCTTGCGGCACGAAGCCGTTCAGCCTGTCGCGGCCGTTTTGCCTGTCGGAATGGACGCGTCGCTGGAGAGCCCAACCTCTTCGCGCAATGCATCCGTGTGCGCGCCGAGCACGGCCACCGTCTTGGCCGGCGTCGTGTCGGCCCCCGACATCCGGAACGGTAGATTGAGCACCTGGAACGAGCCGCCCTCGTCCCGCACTTCGGAAAGCGCCTGCCGATGCGCAAGCTGCGGATCGGCCAACGCCTCTGACACGGTGCGATAGGCCGAGGCCGGGACGCCGGCAGCGCCAAGCGCGAGCAGGCATGCATCGGTCGAATGCTGCCGCGACCAGACCTCGACGCCATCCATCAGCGCCGCCCAGTTCTCGCGGCGCGGAGCATAGGTGGCAAAGCGTGGATCGGAGATCCATTCGGAGCGGCCGATCACTCCCATCAGAGCCCGGAACGTCTTCTCGCTGGCGACCGTGATCATGACATAGCCGTTTGCCGTCTCGGTCGGGCCGAACATCGGGCGCGGCGGCGGCTTCACCGCGAATTGCGAGCTCTGCAACTCCGTCAGGGTCAAGGTCAGCATCGATTCCAGCATGGAGACGTCGATGTGCTGGCCAAGCCCGGTCACGGTGCGCTGATAGAGGGCTGACGCAATGGCACCGAAACCGTAGGTGCCGGTGACGACGTCGGCGTGGTAGATGCCGCAATAGTCGGGCCGGCTGCGGCCCGGTTGGTACGTGAGATGTGCCATGTCGTAGCCGGAAGCCGCATGGATCACCGGCGCATAGGCCGGCAACTCGGCCGAAGGGCCAGTCTGGCCATAGCCCGAGATCGAGCAGTAGATCAGCCTCGGGTTGACCTGACGCAGCCTGTCGTAATCGAGCCGCAGCCGGTGCATCACACCCGGGCGGAAGTTCTCGACCAGGATATCGGCGGTCGCAGCCAACCGGCGCACCGCCTCCTTGCCGTCCTCGGACTTGAGGTCGAGCACCACGCTCTTCTTGCCGACATTGAGCTGGCCAAACGTGGTGCTGCACCCCTTGCGCAGCGGTGGCCGGGTCCGCATCGTCTCCCCGCCGTCGGTCTCGATCTTGATGACCTCGGCGCCCATGTCGGCTAGCATGCGCGCGCAGTGGGGACCGGCGATCGTGGTCGAAAAATCCAGGACCCGCAGGCCCGCGAAAGCCTTTGTCGTCGTCCCCTCATGCTTGTCTGGTAGCTGCATCCCGACGCCCTTTGGAACCCTCAATGTTCTTCGTTGTTGATGCCGCGACCCTAGAGGGCGGCGGCTGAGTAGGAAAGTCTTTACCGAACAGACGCGTCGCGTACGCGGGCTTTAAGAATTCCGGGGCAACTGGACCCGTTCTTGCATAGCAGCGAACGGGATCGGAAGAGGGCAGCTGTTCTTGAGGGTCTTGTTCATCACCACGGAGATGGACGACTTCGTCCGCGTCGGCGGACTGGGCGCCGTTTCTGCCGCCCTTCCGCGCGCCCTTCGCTCCTTTGCCGATATCCGGATCATGCTGCCCGGCTATCGCGACATCATCGAGCAACTCACGCATATTCAGATCGTTGGTCGCTGTCCCGCATTCGCTGAGATGCCGGCCTGCTCGCTCGGCCGGGCCGCGACCAAGGACGGCCTGCCGGTCTATGTGCTGTTGTGCTCTCAGCTCTACGACCGGCCCGGCAATCCCTATGGCGACGAGTCCGGACACGATTGGCCCGACAACGACATCCGTTTCGCGCGCTTTGCCTCGGCGGCGGCTGAGCTCGCCATGGGCAAGCTGGACAAGAATTGGGCAGCAGACCTGATCCATGCCAATGACTGGCAGGCCTCGCTCGTGCCGGCGTACCTTGCCTGGGGCGGCGCCAAGCTGCCGTCGATCCTGACCATTCACAATCTCGCCTATCAGGGTCTCTTCCCGAAGGAGGCGCTGCGGCGGATCGGCGCACCGGAGAGCTCCTTCCACATCGACGGCGTCGAGTTCTACGACCAGGTCTCCTTCCTCAAGGCGGGACTGGTCTACGCCTCGCACCTCACCACGGTCAGCGCCACCTATGCGCGGGAGATCACCACGGCCGAATTCGGCTGCGGCCTGGAGGGCCTGTTGCAGCTGCGCTCCGACGCCGCCGAGCTCACCGGCATCCTCAACGGCATCGACGAAAGCTGGGACCCGCGCTCCTGTGCGCAACTCGCCCAGCAGTTCGGGGCCGGCGACTGGGTCGGCAAGAAGGCCAATGCGGATTACGTGCGCAAACAGTTCGGGCTCGCGGTCTCGCGCGGCCCGATGTTCGGCATCGTCGCGCGGCTCGTGCACCAGAAGGGCATCGACCTCGTGCTGTCGGCCGCCGACGAAATCGTCGATGCCGGCGGGCAGATCGTGGTCACCGGCTCCGGCGAGCCGGCGCTCGAGCAGGCCTTGATAGACGCGCATCGCCGCCGCCCCGACGCCATCGGGGTCGCGATCGGCTTCAACGACGCGCAGGCGCGGCGCATCTTCGCCGGCAGCGACTTCACCTTGATGCCGTCGCGGTTCGAGCCCTGCGGTCTCAGCCAGATGTACGCCCAGCGCTTCGGCTCATTGCCGATCGGTCACCAGACCGGCGGCCTCGCCGAGACCATCACCGACGGCGAGACCGGATTCCTGTTCTCAAAACCCTCGCGCGAATCTTTCCTCGGCGGCGTCCGCCGGGCCTTCTCGGCCTTCGTGGCGCACGACCAGCTCGACTCCATGCGCCGCAGCGCCATGGGACGATCGTTCTCCTGGAGCATCTCGGCGGGTTGTTACAGCGCGCTCTACCGGAAGCTGGCATCGGTGTGAAGCTG
The DNA here is from genome assembly GCF_045571455.1 of Bradyrhizobium sp. STM 3561. Lineage (NCBI taxonomy): Bacteria > Pseudomonadati > Pseudomonadota > Alphaproteobacteria > Hyphomicrobiales > Nitrobacteraceae > Bradyrhizobium > Bradyrhizobium sp. STM 3561. The sequence goes on along the minus strand of NZ_CP120695.1, from coordinate 1,408,908 downwards.
AGGCATTTCCACAGGCGCCGTCATTGCTGTGCAAGTCCGGGGCACGCCGGGAACAATTCTTAGCGGCGCGCGTCCATTTGCGGCCGCCCGATCCAAGCCCGATTGAGACACCGTGTCATCCAATCAGGCTGCGGCTCACCCCGCAGCCGTGCTTGTGCTTCCTGGTAGGGACCGACGTAGCGCAACCGGTCGGGCAGTTTCGGATAGACACGCCTGATCCAGGTGAGCGCGTTGTCGGCAGCTCTGATGTCGCGCTCGTCAAGCGCAAGTCCGAACCCGGCGCGCAGTCGCTCCGGCAGCATCCTCGCCGCGAGCGCGCGATACCAGCGCGGCGGTCGCAACCACGGACGGGCGCCGCTGAAGATCTGTGCGGCGATCTCGCGCGCCGCAGGGCTGACGGTCAGCGTCTCCGACTGCGCCATTGCCGTGGTGTAGGCGGCGAAGCCGGACCAGTCCGCCGGCAAATCATCCCCGGTCAATCCGAACAGGGCGCCGTACAGCCTGGCCTCGCTCCAATAGCGATCGCGCTCCTCCGCCGAGAGTGGCGGCAGCACCAGATCGTGCACCATCAGCGCGGTCTCGACCAGCGTCGCATGGACCCACCGCAGCGAGGGGATGTCGTTGGCGCAGTAGCGCGAGCCGGCCGGGAACGGGCCGACGGTCTCGGGCATCTCGCCGACAATCATGCTGTGACGCCGATGCAGCTGCCGGGACGACAGCAGCGCCTGGTCGAGCGAGCCGAACACCATGGGGAACACGATGCCGAAGGTGCGATGAAAACGACCGATCGGATCGGCAAAGGTCTTCGAATGCTCGGCAATGGCGGCCGCGACCCAGGGATGCGCCAGTTGCAACAGCAGCGCGCGGCCGGCGCCGAGAAAGATCACGGCCTCGCGGTCGATCTGCCAAGTGACCGAGGACGGACCGAACACACCGGCAACCGGCCCTGCCGCGTGAGCGCGGACGTTATCAAGCGTTGCCTCGAGATCCTTCTCAGTGACCAATTGCAGCCTCGCGACGAAGACGCGGCAACACTAGCCCAGACCACGCGTTCGCGAAATCGTCATCACACAAGACGACGACGAAGCCCTCATTCCGCCGCCATCGGCATCTCGTCCATATGCTCGTGCAGCACCACGCCGGCGAGCGGATCGAACTCACCGATCCACGGTCTTCGCGCGAGCACGGATCTCGTGTGGGCATAGCCGGCATCCCAGCGCTGGGCGATGCCTGAGGGGCTGAAATCGATGTCCTTGGTATGGGTCTCGCGGTCGAGCTGCGGCGCCAGCAGGCGCACCACATGCATGCGGGTCGGACAACCATAGCTCGTCAGCTCGCGCACGGCGGGATCGCCACGCTCGCTCTCGGGCAGCCGCGCGGCGAGCTGATTGATGACGTGGCGTAGGCGATGGGCCTGCTGCTGGCGGGCGATCTGGCTCGCGATCCGGCTGGAATATTGCACGTCCTTGTGGCGGTTGAACACCTCCGCCATCGTCGTCGGTTCGGCACCGACCGGATTCCACAGATGAACGGCGAAGATCAGCGAATCCTTGCGCGGGTTGTCGTCAAACACGGCCTCGGTCGGCGTGTTGGACAGGATGCCGCCATCCCAATAGAGCTCGCCGTCGATGCGCACCGCCGGAAACGCCGGCGGCAACGCGCCCGAGGCCATGACGTGCTTCACCGTCAGCTCGCCGTCGCGGCTGTCGAAATAGCGCATCCGGCTGCTGCGGACATGCGCCGCGCCGACCGTCAGCCGCGGCGAGCAGCGGTTTATCAGGCTGAAATCGACGAGTTCGCGCAGCGTCTTCTCGAGCGGAGCGGTCGAATAGAAGCCGGCGTGATCGGTGCCCAGCGGAAATGAATCGCCGGCATGCGCCAGCGGATTCGGGCGAAAGAAGCCGGGAATGCCATTGGTGACGGTCGACCAATAGGCCAGTTTTTCGTTGAAGCCCGGAAACGCGGCGCGCAGATTCCACACTGGATTTTGCTCCATCCGCTTCCAGAATTCCTTCAGGCGCGCGAGCCGCTGGCGAGGCTCGTTGCCGGCGATCAAGCTTGCATTGATGGCGCCGATCGAAGTGCCGATGATCCAGTCCGGCTCGATGCCGGCCTCGTGCAGCGCCTGGTAGACCCCGGCCTGGTAGGAGCCGAGCGCACCGCCGCCCTGAAGCACGAGCACGACCTGGCCGGGCAGGTCTTTGCTGTTGCCTCGCGCGTTGTCCTGCATGCCATCCATGTCTCGCTCCTTTTGAGCTTGCACCGATCGAATATTCGCTGTCGGCGGCAGCTTGTTACGCCGGCCGGAACGAACCCGTTCCATCTCAATGCGCGGTCCAGCCGCCGTCGACCGGCAGCGCCGCGCCGGTGATCGATGCGGCCGCGTCCGTCGACAGGAACACCGCGAGCGCGCCGAGCTCCTCGACGGTGGCAAAGCGCTTGTTGGGTTGCTGTGCCAGCAGAACGTCTCGGACCACCTGATCGCGCGAGATACCGTGCGCCTTCGCCTGACCGTCGATCTGGGCCTCGACCAGCGGGGTATAGACATAGCCGGGGCAGACCGCGTTGCAGGTGATGCCCTCTTCCGCGGTCTCCAGCGCCGTCACCTTCGTGAGACCGATGATGCCGTGCTTGGCGGCGACATAGGCCGCCTTGAACGGCGAACCGATCAAGCCGTGCGCCGAGGCAATGTTGATGATCCTGCCAAAGCCGTTCAGCCGCATCGCCGGCAGCACGAGCCGTGTGGTGTGGAAGGCCGAGGACAGGTTGATCGCGAGGATCTGGTCCCACTTCTCGACCGGAAACTGGTCGAGCGGCGCGACATGCTGGATGCCGGCGTTGTTGACCAGGATGTCCAGCCGGCCGGATTGGGCCAGCGTCGCAGCGATCATCTCGGCGATCGATGTCGACCTCGTCATATCCGCGGGCGAGTAGCTTGCCTTCACGCCGAACTCGGTGGCGATCTGCTCGCGTGTCCGGCCGATCTCGCCGGCGACACCAAGACCGTTGAGCACGATGTCGGCGCCGGAAGCGGCCAGAGCCCGCGCAATGCCGAGGCCGATGCCGCTGGTCGACCCGGTGACGAGAGCCACCTTGCCGGCCAGCACGCGGGACGAAGCGGACGTCTGCGTCTTGATAGGGATATTCATGATCCAGACCTCTTCTGCGCAACGCCGCGCCGCGGCTGGCTCGAAATGTGCGGGATCACCCGGGTTTGCGGAAATGCCGGTTAGCTTCCGAGTCGATACGTCCGCGCTATCGCTTGCGGGGTGTCATTCCCGGTTCCTATCGGCTAGATTTCCGGTCGATTTTGCCGGGAGCCGATCCATGGAAATGCATCAGGTCCGCTATTTCCTCGCGGTGGCGCAGCTGTTGAATTTCACGCGCGCCGCCGAAGATTGCAACGTGACGCAGCCGTCGCTGACGCGCGCGATCAAGCAGCTCGAGGCCGAGCTCGGCGGTGACCTATTCCGCCGCGAACGGCCGGCGGCGCAATTGACCGAGCTCGGTCAGCGCATGCATCCGCTTCTGAAGCAATGCTATGACGCCGCCGTAGGCGCGCGCTCGCTCGCCTCCTCGTTCAAGAGCGGAGAGATCGGTGCGCTCCGTATTGCACTGACGCATTCGATCGACCTCGCGCTGCTCATTCCGCATCTCAGCGAGATCAAACGGCAGTTCAACCGGCTCGAATTCCGCTTCCTGCGCGGGACCGGCCGCGAGGTCGGTGAATTCCTCAAGAAGGGGGAAGCCGAGCTCGGCATCGCCGCCGAGATCGACGAGGCCTGGGAGCGGCTCGACGTGTGGCCACTGTTCACGGAAGGCTTCGATCTCGTCGTCAGCCGCGCCCACCGTCTCGCCGAGCACGACGTGATCGAGCCGGACGATCTGCGCGCTGAGCAATTGCTCGGCCGGAGCTATTGCGAGCATTCCAGACGCATCTCCGCCAGCCTGCGCGAGCACGGCATCGACGTCGATCACGGCCACGAGATTTCGAGCGAGCGCGACCTGATCGAACTGGTCGAGGCCGACATCGGCATCGCCATGATGCCCCACACCTCGCCGGTGCCGGAGAGCCTGAAACGTGCCGCAGTCACCGGGCTCGACGCACGCCGCACCGTCAGCCTCTACGGCGTCGCCGGCCGACAGCGGACGGCGGTCGCCAATGCGGTGATGCGGATGCTGCGCGGCGCGGACTGGCGGGAGATCGCGGGGTGATACTGTGAGTGATCGCCGCGCTTCTTCCTTCTCCCTTTGTGGTCCACAAGGGGAGAGGGTGGAACACTCTGCGCGGCTCAGTTCTCCCGGCTCGCGCTCTCCAGCGCCTCGACTAGATCGTCGATCTCCATTCGTTTGCGAAAATCCGGATCGACGAAGCGAGCCTTCACCAGTCGGTCGCGCCCGACCACGAACACGGCCGGGATCGGCAGCATCCAGCCGTCATTGCCGTGGAATTTCGCCATGTCCTGATGGGACAGCAGCTCCTGGATCTCGGCGCCGAGCCAGATCGCGAGGTTGAGCGACAGCGCATAGCCGTTGTCGAGATCGGTCAGGATCGGAAACGGCGCGCCGGATTCGGCCTTGAGCTGTCCAGTATATTCCTGCGTCTCCGGCATGATCGCGACGACCTGCGCACCCATTGCCTTGATGCGGTCCTGCGCCTGGACCACGGCGCGGACATTGAGCCGGCAGTAGGGACACCAGTGTCCGCGGAAGAACATCACTGCGACGGGGCCACGCTGCAGCAGCGCGGGCAGCGTCACGAGCCGCCCGCCCTCGTCGGGCAACATGAACGGCGGCATCGGATCGCCCGGCCGCGGCGCGGTCTCGCCACCGCCGTTCCCGTCCAATCGCGCCACGAGGCGATCGACCGCCTCGCCATAGGCAGGGAAGACCTTGCGGCTGGCATCGGCGTAGGCGCGGAGTTGTTCGTTCAGCGTGCCGTCCATGTCGCGGCAGCGCTGGAAGGCGAGCCTGAGCCGTTCGGCGTCGGCTGGGGATAGAGACGTCATCCTTCTGCTCCGGCATTCCTGGGGCGAATACTAGTTTCCCGGTTCGGCCGCCCGCAAGGGGCGGCCCCGATGCCCGGACCGGTTCAATTCACGTAGAAATTGCCGGTCGGATCCAACCGCCCGGAAGTGGAGTACAGCGTGCCGTTGTCCATGAAGAACACGGTGTTGGCAGGCACCTTCCTCGCGTTCTTCATCATGGCCGCGTGGTTCTTCTCGGCGGGAGCCATGGCCATCGCCGACATCTTGCCGGGCCCGCCATAGACATAGGCCATGCCGGCCTTCAAATCCCAGGCCGCTTCCGAGAACGCCGACGTGGCGATCACCGCGAAGGCCGCGGTAAAGATCAGGGTTTTGGACACTTTCGTCATGAGATGCTCCTCCGGATTGACGTGAACGCCCGCCAATCGGGCGCCCTGTCATCGGACGCCAGATCCCCCGGAAGCGGAAATGCCGATGCCCAATCGGTTCGATAGCCGCGGCGCATCAACATAGCGCCGGGCTATCGCATCGAAAGCGAGCCGGCATTTCAACATCGACGCGGTCTCGACGAAGCTCCTGCCATAGCCGGCGACCACCACGGTTGCGGCCAACACAGGAGAGTTCCCATGTCTAGGCATCACATCGTGTCGCGCGTGGTTTGGACAGGCGTTGCCGTTCTCGGGGCGCTGACATTTGCCACACCAGTTTTCGCCGGCGAATGTCCGGCTGGCAAGATCAAGCCGAACGCACAGCAGATGGTCGACTATAAGCCGGTCGGCGTCACCGACGTCACGCTCGGGGCGATCGACCTCGGCAAGCAGCCCGCCCATATCGATGGTCGCGAGCTGCGCTTCCGCAAGCTGACCATCGAGCCCGGCGGCATCGTGCCCTGGCACAGCCATGACGACCGCCCCGCCCTGATCTTCGTGCAGCAGGGCGAGATCGTCGAATACGCCTCCAACTGCGTCGATCCGATCGTGCACAAGGCCGGCGACATCCGTCCCGAGGTCTACGGCACCTCGCATTGGTGGAAGAACCTCGGCAAGGAAACGGTCATTCTCTATGTCGGCGATGTCCGCAAGGATCCGAACGACCATCACATGTGACGAGCGCCAAGTGTGCCGTCGTTCCGGGGCGCGAAGCGAACCCGGAACCTCGAGATTCCGGGTCTGGTGCTCCGGGCCGCATTGCGGTCCCGTGCGCACCAGCCCGGAACGACAGATCAACGGACAATCACGCCATGACCGATGTTTCCGCGCCGATCAAACCGGCCGCGACGAGGATGGATGCGCACTCGCCGGGCCTCGCCCTGCGCTCGCTCGTGATCGGCCTCACCGCATTCCTGACCGTCGTCGATCTCTTCGCGACGCAGGCGATCCTGCCTTCGCTCACGCGCCACTACGGCGTCACTCCCGCAGCGATGGGTTTTGCGGTCAACGCCAGCACCTTCGGCATGGCGGTCGCCGGTCTCGTCATCGGCTTCTTCAGCCCGCATATCGATCGGCGGACCGGTATCCTGCTCAGCCTGGCAGTTCTTGCGATCCCCACCAGCCTGTTGGCGTCCGCGCCCAATCTTGCCGTCTTCACCGCCCTGCGGGTCACGCAGGGCCTCTGCATGGCGTCCGCCTTCGCGCTCACCCTCGCTTATCTCGGCGAGCAATGCAGCGCCATGGACGCCGGCAGTGCGTTTGCCGCCTACATCACCGGCAATGTCGCCAGCAACCTCGTCGGCCGGCTGATTTCGGCGGCGGTCGCGGACGGCCTCGGCCTCGCCTGGAATTTCTATTTCTTCGCGGCGCTCAATCTGGCCGGCACGGTGCTGGTCTATTTCACCGTCGGACGCGTGCAGCCGATGCACGCGATGATGCCGGCGGCTTCACCGCTCGCCGCCACCATCGCGCATTGGCGCAATCCGCAGCTGCGAGCAGCCTTCGGCATCGGCTTCTGTATCCTCTTCGCCTTCATCGGCACCTTCACCTTCGTCAATTTCGTGCTGGTGCGGCCGCCGCTGTCGCTCGGCATGATGGATCTGGGCTTCGTCTATTTCGTCTTCCTGCCCTCCATCGTCACGACGCTTCGAGCCGGCAAGGTGGCCGCGCGACTGGGAACGCGGCCCACGATCTGGGCGGCACTCGCCGCTGCCGGGCTCGGCCTGCCCCTGATGCTGGCGCCGCATCTGGCCGAAGTGCTCGCCGGCATGGTGCTGGTCGGCATCGGCACATTCTTCGCCCAGGCCGCCGCGACGGGCTTCGTCGGACAGGCGGCTGCCGAGAACCGCGGGATTGCCAGCGGCACCTATCTGGCCTGCTACTTCTGCGGCGGGCTGGTCGGCACGGCGGTGCTGGGGCGTCTGTTCGATGAGTACGGATGGTATGCGTGCGTGGCCGGTATCGGCGCGGCGCTCGCCGCTGCGGCCCTGCTCACGCTCGCCTTGAAGCGCTAACGCCTGGGCCGTACCGCCTCGGCCGGCGTGATGCCAATCGTGCCCCGCAACCGCATGCGCTTGCACAATCCGGACGCCAGATCAGTTTCTCCCCGGGACTTCTGACCGGCCGAACCCGTTTGCGCCACGCATTTCTTTCGCACGGGTCAGACCGTGCGCCGTGTCTCCGGCATCACAAAGAAAATGAGCAAGAGCCCCGCCGCGGCAACGCCGGACAGCCCGACGAACGCCGTGGCATTGCCGAACTTGTCGCTGACATAGCCGCCAAGCACCGTGCTCAACGACGCGCCGATGCCGGTTGCGGTGCCGACGATTCCCTGCGCCAAGTTGAAATGCCCCGTGCCAAAGGCAACGTCGGCGACGATCAGCGGGACCATCACCGCGAACACCGCCGCGGTAATGCCGTCGAACACTTGCACGAGAACCAGGAGATACGGATCGCGCACGGTCGCAAACAAGAGGCCACGAATCGCCAGCGCGCCGAATCCGATCAACAGCAGGGGCCGCCGGCCCCAGAGCTGCGCCTTGCGTCCGACCGTCGGCGACAGCAGCGCCACGATCGCCTGCGGGACGACGATGCAAAAGGCGACGAGCACCGTTGCCCATTGGCTCGACCGTGCCGTCACCGCGCTCGCCATCAGCGGCATCATCGCGGCGTTCCCGAGGTGCAACAAGAGCACACTGAGTGCGAAGACGATGAGCGGACGCTGCCGGATCAGGTGCCAGATATTGGTGTCGCCGCGATCGGCGGCTTCGGGCGGCATCTCACCGTGACAGCGCCTGATGTCGATCTCATTCTCGCGGATGCGCGACAGCGCGATCAGGGTCGGGATCGCGAGCAGGAAGGTGACCAGGAACACCGAGCGGCTCGACAGGAGATAGCCCGCGGTGCCCATCACCGCCGCCGCGACGCCATTGCCCAGTGAGGCGAAGCGCGCGTTGCGGCCGAGCCGCTCGCCGATCGCGATCGGGCCGACGAGGCCGAGGCTGATCGCCGCGATCGCAGGCCCGAGCACGCAGCTCGCCATCGCATGCAGCGTGGCGGCGGTCACCACGACGGGGAAGATCGGCATCGCGGCATAGGCCAGCGCGCAAGTACCGATCGTCGCAATCGCGAGGGCGGCGACGAGACGCTCCGATTTCGCGGCATCGATGATCGCGCCCCCGGGCATCTGGCCGATCAGGGCGACAACGCCGCCGATCGACAGCACGAGGCCGATCTCGACCTGGGTCCATTTCTGCGTCGTCAGATAGACCGCGATGAAAGGACCAAATCCGGTCTGCACGTCGGCGAGGAAGAAGATGAACCAGTCGAGGCCGCGCAGGCTCTGGCGCGACGGCGCCGGAATGCCTGCAGCCGACGGCGCAACGACGTTGTCCTGCTCGACGCGGCCGCTGCGATCTGCATGGGTCAGCTTCCTCGACAACAGCACGGGCGGTCAGCCCTCCCTGCACCTCACTGGATCGCTTGCAGCGGCTGAAGGCTGCCGGACGCGCCGAGCACGACGATCGGCGTGTCTTCCTTGTATTCCGGCGCGGCCGCGACCTGCGCCTTGTTCAGTTCCAACGTGATGCTGTCCTTCTTGTTGGCGATCTTGCCGAAGCGCAGCGCGTTCCAGTCCACCACGATCTTGCGGCTGCCGACGCCGAGAAAGCCGCCGAAATCGATCACCGCGGCGCGGACATGGCCGGTGCGATCGACGATGACGTCGACGATGCGGCCCATGTCCTCGCCGGCGGCGCTGCGAACGTCGCGGCCGAGCACGCCGTGGGCCTCGCTCGCGCCGATGATGGTCACCGAGGGTGGCGGCGCGGCGTCCTTGGGCGTCACTGGAACGGTCGAGGCCGGCGGCTGCGCCGTCGCCGGCGCATTCGCTTCATCCTGGCCTGCGGGCTGATCCTCTGCGGCGCGCAATGGTCCGACCGCGAGGGCAACCATAATCGCCACACCCAGGATCAACGCTCCGATCGCACGCATGATACCCTCCTCACGACGCGCCGCTAGTGAGCCAGCACGATCGAGACCTGGATCTGGCCGCGCGTGCGCAATACCTCGAGCGCGACGTCGTCGCCATGCCGGCTAACACGCAGGTCCACGCTGGACTGGCCGAGGCGCAGATCGCGCAGGATCACCTCGTTGAGGAACGCCGGCAGATGCGGATTGCGCAGGCGAATCTCGCCGCGCGTCACGTCGAACTCGAGACCGAGCGCCGCCTCCAGCAGCGTGAACGGCGTCGCGCTGGCCCAGGCCTGAGGCGCGCAGGCGACCGGATAGAGCGTCGGGCCGCGCCGTTTCTCGCGCCGGAACCCGCAGAACAATTCGGGCAACCGGCGCAGATCCATGTAGGTCGCAGCATCGAACAGCCCCTTGAAGACATGCGCCACCGAGTGCTTGAGGCCGTAGCGCGCGAGCCCGAGCGCGATCAGCGCATTGTCGTGCGGCCAGATCGACCCGTTATGATAGGACATCGGGTTGTAGCGCACCTCGCCTTGCGCGACGGTGCGGATGCCCCAGCCCGAGAAGAAATGCGGCCGCATCAGATCGGCAGCAACGAGGCGCGCGCGGTCCTCGCGGATCATGCCGCTGAACAGGATCTGCCCGGCATTCGAGGTCCTGACCTTGCAGGGTCGCTTCTTGCCGTCGAGCGCGAGCGCATAGGTGCCGAGCTCCTCGCACCAGAACGCCTTCTCGAAGCGCTCGGCGAGCGCCCTGGCTTCGCTCTCGAGCCTGCGCATGCAGTCCGATTTGCCGAGCCGCAGCGCGCAACGCGCGGCGAGCTGCTTGGCAGCAAAGACGTAGCCCTGGACTTCCGCGAGCGCGATATTGCCCTCTGCAAGCTGGCCGTCGGCATGGAAGATCGCGTCGTAGGAGTCCTTCCAGCCCTGGTTGGCCAGCCCCTTCTCGGTCGCACGCTGGTATTCGACGAAGCCGTCCTGGTCGGGATCGCCGGGACCGTCGATCCAGGCCAGGCCCGCCTCGATCGTCGGCCAGAGCTCGATCAAGGTGGCCTCGTCGCCGGTGCGCTCGAAATAGCTGCCCGCGAGCAGCACGAACAGCGCGGTCGAATCGACACTGCCGTAATAATGCGCGAACGGCACCTCCCCGAGCGCCGCCATCTCGCCGCCGCGCATCTCGTGCAGGATCTTTCCGGGCGCGGCGTCCGCGAACGGATCGATTGCCGTGGCCTGAAAATGCCCGAGCCGGCGCAAGACACCTTTGGCGACGCGCGGATCGACCCAGAGCATCTGCAGCGCGGTGATGAGACCGTCGCGCCCGAATGTCGTCGAGTACCAGGGAATGCCGGCATAGGGGTACCGCCCCTGCGGGGTCTCGGTCATCAGCATGTTGAGGTCGGCCATGGCCTGGCACAGCACCTCGTTGAAGATATTGTTGGAGGTCTCGATGCTGGCAGCGCCCATCGTCGACTGCCGCATCTCGCGGCGATGAGCCAGAAGGCCCGGAAAGAACCGCGCCGGCCGTTCCGTCACCGGCCGGTTGCAGGAGACGGCGACGAACAGCGATTTGGCCTGGTGCGGATCGAGCTCGAGCTGCCAGGTCGCGGCATTCACGGACAGCGTGGTGGGACGCGGGTCGACATGCAGGCCGGTGGTGCGCTCGGCGTCGTCAAGGCCGCGATACTCGAACAGCACGTCGGTCGGACCCAACAGGCGGCTCGTGCCGGTCCCGCGGCGCGGGCGCCGCTCGCCGCGCACCTCGAACAGATCGGCGAAGTCATTGTCGAACAGCAGCGTCAGCTCGAAGCTGGCGCGCGCGTCGCCGTGGTTCTGCACGCCAATGCGCTGATAGGCGGCACCGCGCCACAGGAAGATCGTGCGCACGATGTGCAGCAGATCCTTTTGCAACAAGAGGCGGCCTTGGCGGTAGATGTCGGGATTGGTGAGATCGACCGTCAACGCCGAATTGTCGTCGCGCAAATTCGAGCCGAGCAGCAGCGGCTGGAGATCGTCGAGCACGAGCTCCAGCCGCGCCAGATAGCGCGTGTCGCAGTGAAACAGACCGTCCGGCCCGCCCGCCGAAGCGCCGATGTCACCATGGCTGTCGAGCACGATGAAGGTGTCGTCGTGCTTGAGGGATCGCCGCGGCCGGGCGGCGGGCCCCGTCATCGGAATGTAGAACGTCTGCTCCGCGACGGCTTCCGTCGCCTGCGATATGGATACGATCTGGGTTACGGTTTCGGCTGCCATGAGCTGCTCCCCTGCGCCTTGATTCGAAACGCAACCAACGCGAACGAGACGGCTGGATCTACGCGGCGACCTTCGCGAGCCGGTTCATCTCCTGGGTCACCAGCTCACGGTAGGGACCGTGACCCTGCATCAGCCGGTCGGGCGCACCGTCCTCGATGATCTTACCGGCCTTGAGCACCACCACGCGATCGAAATTGCGCAGCGTCGCCAGGCGATGCGCGATCGCGATCACGGTGCGGCCACGCATCAGGCGCGACAGCGCCTCGCGGATCGCCTCCTCGGATTCGCTGTCGAGTGCTGCGGTCGCCTCATCGAGCAGCAGGATCGGCGCATCCTTCAGGAAGGCGCGCGCGATGGCGATGCGCTGGCGCTGGCCGCCGGACATCTTCACACCGCGGTCGCCGACCATGGTGTCGAGGCCGTCAGGCAGGCTCTCGACGAAGTCGCAGCGCGCCGCGATCGCCGCGCGCAGCACCTCGTCGTCGGTTGCGTTCGGCCGGCCATAGCGGATGTTCTCGCGAATGGAGCGATGAAACAAGGAAATGTCCTGCGGCACGACGGAAATCGCCTCGCGCAGGCTCAGCTGCGTCACCTTCGAGATGTCCTGGCCGTCGATGGTGATACTGCCATCGTCCACGTCGTAGAAGCGCTGGAGCAGCGTGAACAGCGTCGATTTGCCGCCGCCGGACTGCCCAACCAGTCCGACACGCTGACCGGGCTGGAGGCGCAGGCTGAACCGCTCGAAAATCTTCTCGCCGCCGGGATAGCCGAAGGTGACGTTGTTGAATGCGATCGCGGCGCCGCTCTTCACCAGCGGCTCGGCCTCGGGGTGATCGCGCAATTCGTGCGGCACCAGCAGCGTGGCGATGGCCTCGGTCAGGCGCGCAACGTGCTGGGTGACGTCGACCAGCGCCACCGCGAGATCGCGCGTCGCGTTGAGGATGGAGAGACCGAGCGTGCAGACCAGCACGACATCGCCGGTGGTTGCCTCGCCCTTTTGCCAGAGCGTGATCGCCCAGGCCATCAGCGCCACCGTCAACAGCACGGTCACGCCGGCATGCGTCAGCCGCAGCTTCTCCAGATAGCGCAGGCTGCGGCCGCGCGCGGTGATCTCGCGGTTCACCGTCGCGTCGAACCGCTCATGCTCGTGGCTGATGCCGCAGAAGGCGCGCACCAGCGGCATGTTGCTGATGACGTCGATCATCTCGCCATCGACCACCGCGGCCTTGTCGGCGAAATCGTCATGCAGCGGCTTGCCCGCGGCTGCCAGACGAAACATCGCAATGACCATGCCACCGGCGATCACGATCAGCCCGAGGGCCATGTAGGGGCTGACGGTTCCAATCAAGGCAATTGCCGCAATTGTGGCAATGCAGGGCGGTAGCACGTTCCAGACAAACATGTTTTCGACGGTGAACACCGCGTTCGACGTCGCCGTGATGCGGCTCGTCAGCATGCCGGGCATCCGGTCCGAGAAGTAGCTCGGCGCATGTCCGGTCAGATGACGAAATATGTCACGACGTAAGTCACCCGTGACACGAACGAAGGTGAAGCTCGCCGTCCAGCTCGCGATCCGCCACAGGAAGTTGTCGGCCGTGATCAGCGACATGAGCAAAATGAATGCCAGCCATACGCTGCCACCATGTGAGGGTCCGGCGGACAAGCTGTCGACCAGGGATTTGACGCCGTATTGGGTGCCCACGGAGCAGGCGACGGCGGCCACGACCGCGGTCAGAATCAGCAAATGCGCCGCGAGGCGACGCCGAAGATAGCGCAAGACAAAGGCAAATGGCCTGCGCGCGTATCCAGAAAGCTGATCCATATGGCTATCGCCCCGTTATGCTGATTTTCGTTTCGTCACTGGTCGAGTGAACATCGACCACTTCGCCTCGGTTCCCGGGCAAGCTCATCACGACATGCGGATACGGACGATCTGCGAAGATGTGGTGGCAGCATCGCGACGATCCCCTGACGTGTCGAATATGTAACGTTTGGGGGAAGGAACTTCGCAGGTGCGGAAACGTTCCCTTGGCTGGCATTTGCCGGTGCCGTACAGGCGGGGGTTTTCAATCATGATCGCACAGAGGAGATGGTGAGATGCGCATCGCGCAGGTAGCTCCGTTGACGGAGGCTGTTCCACCCAAGCTGTATGGCGGCACCGAGCGGGTGGTGCATTGGTTGACGGAAGAGCTGGTGGCCCTTGGACACGAAGTGACGTTGTTCGCCAGCGGCGACTCCCAGACATCAGGCAAGCTGGATGCGTTGTGGCCGAAGGCGCTCCGTCTCGACGGTTCCGTGCGCGATCCCAATGCGCTGCACATGGTGCTGCTGGAGCGGGTGCGGCAAAAATGTGACGACGAGGAGTTCGACTTTCTCCACTTCCATCTCGACTACTATCCGTGGTCGCTGTTCCACCGTCAGCCGACGCCATTCGTGACTACGCTGCACGGCCGGCTCGATCTGCCAGAGCATCAGCCGGTATTCAATACTTTCTCCAAGATGCCCGTCATTTCGATCTCCAACGCGCAGCGGCGGCCGGTGCCGCAGGCGAACTGGGTGACGACGATCCACCACGGCCTGCCGGAGAAGCTGCTGACGCCGAAGGCGGCAAAACAGGAATATCTCGCCGTGCTCGGCCGCATCGCGCCGGAGAAGGGCGTCGACCGCGCCATCAAGATCGCAACCCATTGCGGTATTCCGCTGAAGATCGCGGCCAAGGTCGATCGCGCCGATCAGGATTACTACGACGAATTGATCCGGCCGATGATCGAGAACAATCCGCTGGTCGACTTCATCGGCGAGATCAGCGATCACGAGAAGTCCGATTTCCTGAGCGGCGCGCTCGGGCTTCTGCTGCCGATCGACTGGCCGGAGCCGTTCGGCCTCGTCATGATCGAGGCCATGGCGTGCGGAACGCCGGTCGTCGCCTTCAACCGCGGCTCGGTGCCGGAGATCATCGATGAGGGCCTCACCGGCTTCATCGTCGAGGATGTCATCAGCGCGGCGGGAGTGGTGAACCGCCTTCCGCAACTCGACCGCGCCGCGATCCGCAAGCAGTTCGAGACGCGCTTCACGGCACGCCGCATGGCGCTGGACTATCTCGCGGCCTACCGCAGCCTGACCGAGGCAAAGGCGCCGCGGATCAAGCTGGTGAGCAGCGCAGAGTAGCTGGTCGCTCTCACCTCAAGGCACACTGTCATGCCCCGGCTTGACCGGGGCATCCGGTACTCCGCAGCTTCTCGGCTCAAGCACCGCGGTCTCTGGAATACTGGATCGCCCGGTCAAGCCGGGCGATGGCAGCGAGTGTGTGGAAAGCGCTGCCTACGAGAACGCGGCGGAACGCGCTCCCCTACCCCACCCCCGCCCGCTTCGGCTCCACGATCTCGAACATCCTCGGAAACTCGTCCATCAGGCCCATCAACTCGGCGAGCTTCATCGGGTTGCCGGACAGCTTGATCTTGCCGGCAGCCACGGCTTCCGGAAAGCTCGTCAGCTTCGCAATGACTTCATCCAGCGTCGACCGCGCCAGCGTGAAGCTGGCATCGGCGCCTTCCGCCTGCACGCCCTCGGTGTAGGTCAGCGCCGAATTCTCCAGATTGAGCACGAACGTCTCGCCGGTGTCGGAGAAGCGCCAGTTCAGCACGATATGCTTGCCTTCCGCCTTGGGGCCGTTGAGGCGGATGCCGAGCACGTCCCAGAGCTGAGAGGTGCGCAGCGCGGCCAGCGTCTCGCGCGGCATCGGCGGACGCGCCGGCACCTTCGGCATGCCCTGGCGCAATTCCTGCGCGCCGAACAGATAGGCGTTGCGCCAGGTCGCGCTCTCGGCGGCATAACCGAGCTGCTCCAGGGTATCCGCCAAGAGTGCGCGCGCCGCCGCATTGTCGGGCTCGGCAAAGACGAGATGGCCGAGCACTTGGGCGACGAAACGGAATTCCCCCTTGTCGAAATCCGCAGCCGCGCGCGCGAGGATCGCGTCCGCGCCGCCCATGTACTCGACATATTTTCTGCCGGACTCGACCGGCGGCAACGGATCGAGATTGACCGGATTGGCGTCATACCAGCCGAGATACTTCTGGTAGATCGCCTTCACGTTGTGCCGGATGTGTCCGTAATAGCCGCGGCCGTGCCAGGCGCCTTCCAGGCTCTTCGGCAGCTGGATCGTTTCGGCGATTTCGGCGGCGGTGAGGCCATGGTTCATCAGACGGATGGTCTGGTCATGGGCGAACTTGTAGAGGTCGCGCTGCTGCCGGATCATGGTGCCGATGCGCTCGCGCCCCCACACCGGCCAATGGTGCTGGCCGCACATCGCCTCGGCCTTGCCGTCCCAGAGCCGCAAGGCCTCGCCCAGATATTTCGACCAGGCCAGCGCGTCGCGCACGTCGGCGCCGCGGAACGGCAGCAGATTGTGGAAATTGTGCGTGCAGTTCTCGGCGAGGTTCAGCAGCTTATAGCGTGGGATGAAGAAATGCATCTCCGCCGGCGCTTCGCTGTTGGGCGCCATCTGGAATTCGAACTCGACGCCGTCGATCACGCGCCTGTCGCCGGTCGCCATGATGAGGTCGGTCGGCCGCAGCAGCGCGACCGAGCCTGCCGCCATCGACTTGCCGAGCCCGCAATCGACCTGCCCGCGCACGCCCTTGGCGAGAAGAGGTCCGAACTGGTACTGCGCGCGGCGCAGCATCGCCGGCCCTGCGATGATGTTCTCGGAGACGGCGTGCTCCATGAACAGGTTCGGCGCGATGATCGGCACGCTGCCGCTGGCGAGCGCATCCTCCTCCAGCACGCCGCGTGCGCCGCCCCAATGGTCGGTGTGGGTATGGGTGAAGACGATCGCCGCGACCGGCCGGGTGCCGCGGTGATTGAAGTAAAGATCGAGCGCAGCGCGGGCACCTTCGATCGAAGTCAGGGTGTCGACGACGATGACGCCGCTGTCGCCCTCGATCAGCGTCATGTTGGCGATGTCGAGGCCGCGCACCTGGTAGACACCGGGCACGACCTCGAACAGGCCGTGCCGCATGTTCAGCCGCGACTGCCGCCACAGGCTGGGATTGACGGTGGGCGGCGCCTGCTCGGCGGACAGGAAGCCGTAGGGCCTGAGACTCCAGACCGTCCGCCCCTGCGAATTTGTGATCGTCGCATTCTCGATCGTGCCGAGGAAACCACGCGCAGCATCGTCGAAGTCGCGCGTATCGGAAAACGGCAGCGCGTTGAGCATGGCCGCGTGCTGCGCGACCACGGAGGGCGTTGCGTCCTTCGGCTCGTTGATGATGTCGGTCATGTTTGTTTCCTCCCCTCCCCTGTCGCGCGGCATCTAACCCTATCTGGCGGTTGGCAAGAAAAGGATACGTGGCCCGGATTGCGCGCAGCGCAATCCGGGATTCTCTTGCGTCAGGACGAAGCTCGCGGATTACGCTTGCACTCCATCCCATCTACGACGTTTTCGTCCGGCTACATCCCCAGCAGCCGTGGCAGCCACAACGACAGGCCGGGCCAATAGGTCACCACCACCAGGAATCCGAGCATGGTCAGGAGCCACGGCCACACCGCCACCGTGAGCTCGGTGATGCCCATCTTGGCGATGCCCGAGGCGACGTAGAGGTTGAGGCCGACGGGCGGATGGCACAGTCCGACCTCCATGTTGACCGTCATCAGGATGCCGAAATGAATGGGGTCGATGCCGAGCTTGACCGCGACGGGAAACAGGATCGGGGCCATGATCAGGATGATCGAGGACGGCTCCATCACGTTGCCAGCCAGCAGCAGCAGCAGGTTGACGAGCAGCAGGAAACCGATCCATCCCAGCCCCTGGTCGATCATCCATTGCGCCAGCGCCTGCGGCACGTTCTCGTAGGTCATCAGGAACGAGAACAACACCGCGTTGGTGATGATGTAGAGCAGCATCGCGGAAAGATTTGCCGACGACAGCAGCACACGCGGCACGTCGCGCAGCTTCAGATCCTTGTAGATGAACACCGCGACGATGAAGGCGTAGACCGCACTGACGGCGGCGGCTTCGGTCGGTGTGAACATGCCACTGTAGATGCCGCCGATCACGATCACGATCAGCAGGATGCCCCAGATCGACTTGCGGAAGGCGTCGAGACGCTCGATGAAGGTGGCCTTCGGCATCCGCGGATAGTCGTTGCGCCAGGCGCGATAGAACGTCGTGGCGCCGAGCAGCGAGGCGAGCGCAAGCCCCGGCACGATGCCGGCGATGAAGAGCTTGCCGACCGAACTGTTGGTCGAGACGGCATAGAGAACCATCGGGATCGACGGCGGAATGAGAATTCCGAGCGAGCCTGATGTCGTGATCACCCCCGCGCCGAACCGCTTCGGAAAGCCTTGCGCGACCATCGCGGGCAGGATCACCGATCCGATCGCCACCACGGTCGCCGGCGAGGAGCCGGAGATCGCGGCAAACAGCGCGCAGGCGACCACGCCCGACAGCGCGAGACCGCCGTACCAATGGCCGACCAGCGCGGTTGCGAACGTGATCATCCGGCGGGCCACGCCGCCATGGGTCAGGAAGTTGCCGGCAAGGATGAAGAACGGGATCGCCATGATCTCGAAATTCTCGATGCCGGTGAACAGCTTCAGCGCCACCGATTCCGTCCGCACGTCGGTCAGCGTGAACATGAAGCTGAGCACGGTCAGACCAAGCGCGATCGAGATCGGCATGCCCGTCAGCATCAACGAGAGCAGCAGTGCGAAAACGATGAGAACGCGCATCCCCTGCGGCAACGTGATGACGTGACCTGCATGCGCGAAGCACAGGGCGACGATCAAGACCGGCAGCAGCATCAGGATCCAGCCGAGCGGGCTGCGCTCGTCCCGGACGACTTGGCTGGACGTGACCGGGGCCGGATGCACCGGGTCCGCCTCGACACCTTCGACGCCCGCCGTGTCGTGATGCGGCAGCTCGCCGGTCCGGTAGAACGACCAGGCGACCTGCAGGAAGCGGAAGCACATCAAGCCGGAGCCGAGCGGGATGGTGAGATACACCATCCACATCGGCGCTTCGAGATCGTTGGACTGCTGACCGGTCTGCCACATCTGGCTGACGAACGCGGCGCCGAAATAGGCGACGATGGCGGTGAACAGCGCGCCGCAGAGAAGGCCGAAGGTGATCACGCGCCGGCGCGATCCGCCCGGGAGGATATTGACCAGGACGTCGACGCCGACATGGATGCCGGTCCGCACGCCGTAGGCGGCGCCGAATTTCGCCATCCAGATGAACATGTAGATGCAGAGCTCCTGCGCCCAGGACAGGTCGAGCGAGGCAAGCCAGGCGAACGCGGCGCGCGCGGACCCGGCGAGAAAGGCCAGGTTGCGGGCTTCCGCCCATCTGGCGATGTCGATCGACAGTCCGGCGCCGTAGCGATGCAGCACCGCGACGAAGATGAGCGACGTCGCAGCCGCGATCATCGTCGCAATCAGCCATTCCTCGAGATGATCGAGAAAACGATTCAGCAAGCGCAGCAACTTGGTCCCCCCGGGTTGGATCATTCAAGCGCAACGGCCGGGAGCGATCACCCCCGACCGTTGGTCGTGTTCTTATTGGACCGCAGCCGTCAGTTCATCTTGACGTCGAGTTCCTTGGCAATGAGATCGAGCACCTCCTGCCCGACCCGCCCCTTGGCCCATTTGTAAGTCGGCTGCAACGCCTCCTGCCACGCCTTGCGGTCGGCGTCGGTGAGATAATGCAGATTGGTCTTGCCGGTCTTCTTGATCTCGGCCAGCGCATCCTCGTTCTCCTGGCGCGCGATCGAGTTGGTGTAGTCGGTCGCCTCCGCCATCGCCTTGTCGAGCTGGGTACGGATATCAGGCGGCAGGCCGGACCAGAATTTCGAGTTGACGATCACGGCGTATTGCAGATGCGCGTGATAGGACACGGTGATGTCCTTCTGCACCTCGTAGAACTTCTGCGTCAGATAGTTCGACGCCGTGTTCTCGCAGCCGTCGACCACGCCGGTCTGCAAGGCCTGGTAAACTTCCGAGAACGCCATGATCTGCGGAATCGATCCCAGCAAGCGGAAATACTGGTCGGCGATCTTCGAACCGGAGATGCGGAACTTGAGGCCCTGGAAATCGGTCGGCTTCATCAGCGGCCGATTCGCGGAGACCATGTGGAAGCCGTTGTCCCAATAAGCGAGGCCGGTGATGCCCTTGGCCTCGAGCTTCTGGAACAGCCATTTGCCGACCGTACCCTTCATCGCGTTGGCGTAGGTCTGGTCGTCCTTGAACAGCCAGGGCAAGTCGAGCGCCTCGAACTCCTTGATGCCGAGCGGGGCGAACTTCGCGGTCGAGGGCGCAAGCATCTGCACCGAACCGAGCTGCAGCGCCTCGATCTCCTCCTTGTCCTTGTAGAGCGTGGAGTTCGGATAGACTTCGACCTTGACCTTGCCGTCGGTGTATTTTTCAGCGAGCTCCTTGAACTTCAGCGCGCCCTTGCCCTTGGGGGTGTCGCTGGCGACGACGTGGCTGAACTTGATGACAATAGGACTCTGGGCTTGGGCAATGGCGGGAGCCAAGAGAACAGCCGCGGCAGCGACCGCGGCAAACAGCTTGCGCATGAAGGTACCTCCCAACAACTCTGAAATCGGGTTCTTTTTGTTTTTCAGGCCAGTAGTGGCAGCAATCCGCCACGCGAACAACTAGACCTAAGCCCAATTTTGTCGAAGCCAAGCTAACTTGACGACCGCCGCATGCGCAACCCGGTGCCCGCGCGCGTCCAAGGGAGCGAGCGCTTATGCCGCATTGCGGCAGTGCAATCAGCCTTTGCGCTGGGCGACCATGAAGAGGCGCCGGAACGGGAACAGCGTCTGCCCCGCCGCATTCTTCGGATAGGCCTTTGCGACGCGCATCCCATAGGCGGCTTCGAACGCCGCTTTCTCATCGCCTTGCAAGACATCGAGATAGCGCGTCAGCCAGGTCCCCTTGGTCCATTCCTTCACGGGGTTCTCGCCTTCGAGCACCTGCAGATATTCGGTCTCCCAGATGTCGATGTTGGCCGACATCGGCGCGAGAAGATCATGATAGAAGGCCGGCCCTTCCACCGGCGGCGGGGTGACGAGATGCTCCACGTTGGATCGCCACGGACCGTCTAGCGCGGTCTCGCCGATCAGCACATGCGAAGGCGCGAGAAAATTGCGCGGCATCTGCACCGCGAGCATGCCGCCACGCGTCACCTTCTCCATCAGCGACGGAAACAGTGCCGCATGATCGGGCAGCCAGTGCAGTGCGGCATTGGAATAGATCAAGTCGTAGTGCTGTGTGGGGCGCCAATGGCCGAGATCCTCATGCGACCACTCCACATCAGGCGCGGCCTTCCGTCCCGCGGCAACCATCTCAGCCGAGCCCTCGACGCCAGTCACACGTGCATCCGGCCAGCGCTCCCTGATCAATTTGGTGACGTTGCCTGCGCCGGCGCCGAGATCGGCGATGGCGCGCGGGGCAAAATCCGGAATCCGCATCAACAGATCGACGGCGGGCCGGAGCCGATGGCCGGAGAACTTCAGATATTGCTGCGGATCCCAGACCATCTTCGCCTCTTCTTTTTCGGGTTTCCTTCGCCAGAGCTCTTGGTTACCACTGCTCGTCCCGGTCGGGCAATTCGCAAGCCTCCGGGACAGGGCAGGAAACGAACAGCAAAAAAGTAAAGCAACAACCAAGAGAGCGTGTGACCATGGACCTCGGGCTCAAATCGAAAACCGCTGTCGTCACGGGTGCGAGCATCGGCATCGGCCGCGCCATTGCCAAGGGCCTGGCGGCCGAAGGCGTGCGTGTCGTCGGCGTGGCGCGCCGCACCGATCTGCTTGCCGAGCTAGTGAAAGAAGTCGGAGGCGGATTGATCACGCCGTTCGAGCAGGACGTGATGGCCAAGGGCGCCGCCGAGAACATCGCGGCCTTCGCGCTGAAGGAGTTCGGCCACGTCGACATCCTCGTCAACAATGCCGGCGGCAGCCGTCCCCTCCCCGTCGACGCGCCCGACGGCAAATGGGACGAGGCGATCGCGCTCAACTTCACCAGCTACCGCCGCATCGCCCATGCGTTGCTGCGGCAGATGATCGAACGCAAATGGGGCCGCATCATCAACATCACCGGCAAGTCCGAGCCGGAAGGCCTCAATGCCGCCTTCGCCGCCAAGGCCGCCGTGCATGCCTGGGCCAAGGGCCTATCACGCGAGATCGGCGCCCACGGCATCACCATCAACTGCATCCCGCCCGGCCGCATCATGAGCGAACAGATCCGCCGCAACTATCCGCCGGATTATCGCGAGCGCTTTGCCGAAGAAGAAATCCCGGTCGGCTATTGGGGCGAGCCGGAGGATCTGGCGGCACTCGCGGTGTTTCTGGCCTCGCCTGTGGCGCGCTACATCACGGGCGCGGTGATCCCGGTGGATGGGGGCTTGCGGAGGTATCAGTTCTAGGGCGGGGCCTCTTGGCCACCGTCTGGCACGCCGCCGACAGTCGGTCTGACCGTCAGCGGCCACTCGGGTCGGGACGGCATGTTGTGCCAGCTGCACTCCCGACGGCCGCATTACCGCCTGACCTCACGGTTTGACGTAGCTCCAGCCCTGCTCCTGCAGCTCCATGACGCGAACGACGCCAGATTTGACGACGGTCGCCTGTGGAATCAGGCTTATGTCCTTGTTCTCCGCCTTACGCATGTTTTCCCGGGTATTGCCGCAGGCTTTGAAAGAGATTTCGGGATGGCTCATCGCGAGCACTTCAATGCGCGGCTTTACCGGCGAAGTGTCATCGCGCAGCATGTGAAGGCCAGGACCAAAGGTGACGACCTCGATCGACACTGCCTCACCGAGGTCGTGGTAGTATTCGGCGACGTTGGTCGCGTTGTTGAGGACCAGGTTCATCATCGCAGGGTCGTTGGAATTGACCTGCAATATGAGCTGATGCGGCTTTTTGTCGATCTCGGGTTTTGTCGCCTGAGCCAGCGCCGCCCTTGTCGCGGTGATTTGCTTGCTCGTGTGAGTCTGCCCCGGCTTGCTCGCCTGCTTCTGGACCGAATGCTTCGGACGGCTCGCTTGGCTCGTCGCGCTCGACTGCGGGATCAACCGGTTGTCCTGCTGCGCCTGCGCGCTCGGTTCGACCAGAAGCAGCATCGCCAGGCCGCTGATGACTGCCGCCGCCAACTTTGGATTGTTCATCTCGTGTCTCCCCTTCCCTGACCATCACCTTGCTGGTCTGGCGACGCTATGTGGCCATTTGCATGCAACCGCCATTTTCTTGCGCACGTTTTCGAATCCGCTGAGCAGGAATTGTCCGTCTTGCGCCGGACCAGTGCGGGTGAAAAGGCGCACAACGATGTGACCATCCTCGGGTAGCGAGCTCAGCAACTTTACGACGTCGCCGCCGAAAGCGACGCCGGAGCCGAATGACGGCGACGCTGCCGTCAATTGCATTGGCGTGTCCGCATTCAGCCGAAAGGAGATGACGTATTCGTTGGCGCTCCGTGACAGCGCCGGTCCGGCGACCGTGACTTCCGTGCGCCCTCGGCGGCAGTGGATCGCGAGTTGCATCGTGCCACCATCCGAGCTGCCGACGGACGAGGTGGTGGCGGTGACGACCGGTGAATAATCGACTGGCGAGGTGGTCTCGCTGATCAGCCAGCCACCGTCTGACGCCCGCCGCCCGGGCGGCGGAAGCTTGCCTGACAGATCTTGCGGACATTCCTGCCGGGCTTGCCCCTCCGTCGCCGAACAAGCCCGAAGTGTTTCCATGGGATCGCTCGTGTTTTGCGCATAAGCGATTCCGCAGGCTACGTTCAAGGCGACGGCTAGCGGAGGAGCGGCACTCTTCATGGCCTCGCCTGTACGCTGCGCGCCTTGCGATCCAGCCATTCCTGCGCGGCTTGGAAGCGGGTGAGCCCGGGGACGGATGCCGCGAGATTGATCGACTGCCATTTCGGATCGAAACCGGGTCCCTGCAGGCGGTCAATTCGCGAGAACAGGTACTCGACGAGGCGCGCCACGCGTTGATAGTGATTTGAGCGCGGCGGCCAGTTGAACGCAACCAGCGCCGTCGGCACCGCGATGGTCGAGACCCGCTCACCTGGCTTGATCAGATTGGGATACTCGTTGGCGTCCAAGGTCGCCGGCAGATAATAGTCCTCGAACTGCCTGTCGTAGTGGACCGGGAGGAACTTGAATCCAGCCTCCCAGCGGCCCCGTACGAAGGCATCGACGGGTTTCGATGTGATGAACACGACGGCCGACATCTCGCCTTTGCGCATCTGTTCCAAGGCCACCTGATGCGGAATGAACGTCTTGTCGACGTCGATGCCGAGACGGCTGAAGATCAGCGGTCCAGAATAGGCGGCTGCGGTGCCCAGCGTGTTGAAGTTCACCTTCTTGCCGGCAAGATCTTGCAGGCTCGTGATTTCCGGTCGCACGAAAATGTGCAACTCGGACGGGAACAGATTGAGCAAGTAGGTGATGCGGCTTTGGATCTGCGGAACCTGAAGCTTGTACTCGTCCAGCGCGTCGGAATTGATGATGGCTGTATCGACACCACGCAAATAGAGCAGCGCATTCAGATTGTCGGTGGCGCCTCGGGTGACGATCGGCAGGAGATGCAGCTCTGCTCCGTCATCGACGACACGGGCCATTTCCGCCGCAAGGCGGATCGGCGCGCCCTCGAGCAGCCCGCCGGCGAGCCCGACTGTCCAGGCGTTCATCCGCTGCTTTTCGCTCTCCTGAGAGAGCGGCCGTCGGACTATTTGTGCATCCGTCTTGGCGGTTCTTGCGGTTTGTGCTTCCAGGCAAGCCGGTTGAAGCAGCATGGCAATCGGCACCAGCGCGGCCAGCAGGAGCGACGAGAGCGACTTTGGCACCTTGTTCATGTTGTTTCTTTCCGGATGACCCACCGCAACCACTCGTTCCAGTCGAAACGCAAAAGCCCACTTTCAGTGATGCAATGCGTCCAGTCGTTCCTTGGCTCCGCGAATACCGCTCCTCTGTGCCTTCGCGTAGAGCTCTCGCGCCTTAGCCGCCTCGCCGCGCGTTCCATAGGCACCCCAGGCGGACAGAACCGCCGGATCATATGTCTCCGCCAGCATGAAGATTGCCTGCGCAATGTTCTTCTCGGCAGCGAGCTCGAGTACAATCCGCGCTGCGCCAATGTTGCCCTGATCGAGCAACGCTCTGGCACGCGGGATCAATCGGGCCTCCACCTCGTCTTGCCCTGGACTCATCGGCGGCTCCGCTGCGATCACGTTCTGCGCCGTCGACGCGATTGTGCCTTCGTTTCTTTGCTCTATCGGGGCGCGCTCATCGATGCGGCGCGATATCGAGGCGCGGTCTCTCTGCCTGGCTTCGGTCCTGCTCCGCTCCTGTTGCAGCGACTGCCGCAGTTCGGCAATCTCTCGGTTCGCGGCCTGTCTCTGCTGCGAGACCGCATCGTTCGCCTCGCGCAATTGCCCGTTCAGGATTTCGATGTCCCGGCGCGCTTCCGCAAGTTTGCCCTCCAGCGCGGCAGCCTTGGCCTCTTCGAGGGAACGACGTTGTTGCTCGGCGTTCATCGCCGTCGAACGCGCGGCGTCCGCCTGCTGCACGAGGGCTGCGTTCCTTTCGCGCTCCTGCTGCAGCGACTGCCGCAGTTCCGCGATCTCCCGTCCGGCCGCTTCGCTTTGCTCCGCCGCCGCACCGTCGGCCGCAAGCGATCCGCGAGGTATGCCGGCAAGTTCGCTCGCGAGTGCCGCGGCGCGCGACTGCGCCTCGTAGCGCTCTTGCTCAGCGCTTGCCGTTGCTGCCTGCGCGGCGCTCACCTGCTTCGCCAGGACGGCGCTCTTTTCCTGCTCCTGCTGCAGGGACCACCGCAGTTCGGCGATCTCCCGCGCCGCCGCATCTCTCTGCTGCGCGGCCACCTCGTCCGCGTTGCGCGCCTGTGCGATTCGGGTTTCGATTTCGCGGCGGGTTCCGGCAAGTTCGTTCGCGACCGCGGCGCTGCGGGCTTGCTCCTGTTGAAGAGACTGCCGCAGCTCCTCCGCAGCCATTTCCGCTGTGTGCGTGTGCTGGATCGCCTCATCAAGCTCCTTGCGCGCGCCGGCCAGCTCACCGGAGAGTGCGTCGTTGCGCGGAGCGTCTGCGTCGAGCCCTTGTCGAGGTCCCACCGTGCTTGCCGGCATCGCCTGCATCAGGGCCCCCGTCGCTTCGCCTTGAAG
Source organism: Bradyrhizobium sp. STM 3561 (assembly GCF_045571455.1). Lineage (NCBI taxonomy): Bacteria > Pseudomonadati > Pseudomonadota > Alphaproteobacteria > Hyphomicrobiales > Nitrobacteraceae > Bradyrhizobium > Bradyrhizobium sp. STM 3561. The sequence goes on along the minus strand of NZ_CP120695.1, from coordinate 1,383,090 downwards.
GAGTGCTAGCGATCCGCTCGCGATTTCAGGCCGCCGGTCGAGGTCGGCGGCGCTCTCGCGGTCGATGCGCGTCATTTCCGGAATCGTCTGTGCCTTGAACGGGTCGAACGCACCGAGCAGGGCCGCCCCAACGAAGATGAGGGGGACCAGAACGACAGCCGCAACGAGCGAACTGCCCGATTTTGCCTCCACGGGATCGACATCCTCGGTCTCGGGACACCAATGAGTCGGTGACAAGCAGATCGGCGAGCCGTCCTTCGCGACCCATCTACCCGTCTCGGGCAACCGGTGACCGACCTCAACAGCCCCCGCCGCGTCTTCTATCCGAGTGTTCTCTCGCCCCCTCGGTGCAGTATCGATTGATCGGCGCATGGATCACGCCTCTCTCAAGTGCAACTCCAATGGAGCGATCACTTGGCCTGTGCGCATGGTTTCGGTACCCATCAGAACACGCGTAGATAGTGATGCTGCGCCGCGGCAAGGCGCTCAAATTAAATAGATAAATTAACTTAAATCCATATAATTTTGCTCATGCGCAAAAGTCAAATTAAATCGTCGCCGGCGCGGGCTGGCCCCGGCCCGCTCACGCACTCTCTGGCGAACAAAGCAAGCCTCTCTTTATGGGAGCTTTATGGGAGAGCTGCCACTCGAACCTCGCTCGCGAACCACTGACAAGACCGTGGAATGCACTCCGCCTCGTGGCGGCATGAATGCTGCCTCCGTCCTCGACCGACAGCTAAGCAACGAGACACTTGGCTCAGGCCATTAGCAGGTCCTGATGGGGCGCGAAGATGAAGTCCTCGGGCCTGAGCGCTTCCTCGCTATGCACGACCACGTCGTTGCCCGGGCTGAACGTGATCGTACTCTCATGCGTTGCGGGATCGAACTTTGAGATGCTGAGATCACTGAAATCCGCGATGCCGAGCGCAGAGACATCGATGTGATCGGATCCCAAGTTCGACAGCGCCTGCCCGAAATCCTCGATCCTGTCGTGGCCGCTGTCGAAATTGAACACGAACGTATCGTTCCCACCATTGGCGAAGCCGAGCATCACCTGCGCATCGCCCCAGATGTCGTCATTTCCAGTGCCGCTTACCAGCTTGTCATTGCCGCCGCTTGCGTAGTCGGACATCGATTTGGCATCGCCGACGAGAGTGGTCTCGTAGCTGCCCGCCGGATGCGGATTGGGATCATCGCCGCCGACCAGCGTGTCGTTCCCGCCATGCGCGTGGCCCGACATGGTCGACGCATCCCCGTACGCCTGATTGGCGAGCTGGGAAAAGACGTTGCCGCCGATATAGGTGTCGTCGCCGCCGACGGCCTGATCCCCCATGTTGCCGCCGGCATCGCCGTAGAAGACATTTTGGTCTTGCGTGCCCGAAGCCTGGAAGGTGTCATTGCCGCCGTGGGCGCCATCGGACATGTCACCCGCGGCATCGCCATAGAACGTGCTCCCGCCAAGACCGGTCTTGTTGAAGGTGTCGTCCCCTCCGCGGGCCAGACCGGACATGTTCCCGCCCGCATCGCCGGCAAAGACGTTGCGATCGGCGAGTGTCGCATCGCTCGAGTCGTTGAACGTGTCGTTTCCGCCGGCGGCGGAAGCGGACATGTTTCCACCGCCGTCGCCAAAGACGAAGTTGAACGGGTTGATCCCGCTCACAGCAAAACTATCATTACCACCGGCTGCATGGCCGGCCATGTCGCCTCCGGCATCACCATAGAGATGATTGTTGTACTCGGATCCGCTCGCGGTGAAGCTGTCGCTTCCGCCGCGGGCATACCCGAACAGGCTTCCACCGGCGTCGCCATAGAACTCAAAAGTGCTATCCGGTCCGGTGTGACCAACGAAGGTGTCGTTACCGCCGACTGCGCGATTGATCAGATTGCCGCCGGCATCTCCATACACGGCGACGGTTTGGTGCCCGCCACCGGAAACGCCGAAATGATCATCACCTCCACGGGCTTGACCGGCCAATGTTTCGCCTGCGTCGCCATAGGCATTCGCTCTCACACCGGGCGTGAAGGCCAGCGGCAGTTCGACATTGAGGCTGTCGTTGCCACCAAGGGCCCGATCCGAGATGCTGCCTCCGGCATCACCGTACATGCTCAGAATGAAAGTCTCGCCGGGGACGATGGCAGACGCCGGCACATCGGCGGACAACGTGTCGTTGCCGCCCAGCGCGCAATCAGAAATGTTTCCGCCCGCATCACCAAACAGGCTTCCGGATCCGGAAGTCAGCAAGGTGTCGTTGCCGCCGACCGCGCGGTCGCGCAAGTCCACGCCGGCATCTCCGAACAGCATGTTGGTCGGATCGGAACCGACCAGTGTCTGGGCTCCGCCGTGCTGTCGGCCCGTGAGTGATCCATTCGTATCGCCAAATAGAATAGCCACGTGCCCCTCCCTCGCAATTGCGGGTTCGTGCAGGATGTGGCGCTAACGTTTACAACGTATCGTTTTCTAAATTAAATCACAATTTTTAATAAAATTGAATTAGTCTTTTAAATCAGGGCGGGCGTCAAAATAAGAGCGGGGAACAGCGGTGGTTCAGCCGACGGTCCAGCTCACCCGCCCACCCCCGCTAAAGCCTCGATGATGCTACATCGCAATTCACCCGCACTCGGTAAGCAGTCCCGCCTGATCACACCGGATTTCAGCCAAGCACGCTGCGTTCCTGCGGTTAAATGACAAAGCCCGTACATCGCATGGAATATAGGCTCGGCGCCGCGAATATGCGTATCTGACCGTGTTCTCGTCGCGTCTCGGAGCCGAGGAGTGACCGATGCGCATTGCATTGCCGTACTTAGGAATTGGCGTCTGCTTGTCTGTTGCAACCTGGTTGGCGCTGGGGCTTCTACTCTAGCGGCGGTTTCCCGCAGACGAATTCGGAAGCGACTTGGGCTCTCGCTCGAAATCACGATCCAGCGGCGGTTTGATCCTTGCCGTGTCCCCGGACCGCGGTCGGGCCACGTCTCCTGCCGTGCGTGTCGGCTATTTCATATTTTTTCAATGAACCTGTGCTAACCGTCATTTAACTAAACCTGTAGGTTGAGCCCATTTTGTTTTCGCCCGACGTCGATCATTGTTTAATAGTCACAGTTTAGGGGCGCGTCATGAGTACTCGTGGCCAGGTGTGCGACCGTATGGTGGTTCTGCGTCAGCGTGTCTCGTCACTCAGCTCTCAATTGGCAGAGCTTCAGAACCTGCGTACCCGACTGGAAAAGGCCGAGGAAAGACGAAGCCGCAGACGTTCAAAAGTCACTGGTATCTGGCCGATGCGGCGCCGATTTTGGCAGTAGCGGCGAGTCGACAGCCGCAAGCCCGCCATCGGTGGTCGATCCGACCGTGACGGACATGCGTTAGGGGCGACGGCTCTGGACGTCGCCGCGACGACTATACAGCGTCGACGCGCGCATGCTGGTCCTTCCGAGCGTCCTGCCACGATTTCATCCTGCCTGTGTTTTGCCCGACGCGTCAACTTGATCGCGGCCGCGAATGTCATCGCAAGGCAGTTGGAAAATTCCCTTATAGATCAAGGGCTCTTCTACTGTGCATGGGGTTGTTTTTCGACTTTTTGCTTTGAACGTCGTGACCAGCACCGAAAGCAGGCGAAGCGGCGCGCTCGCCCTGCCCTTTCCGCGGCGCGTGCGGCATCGGCGCATACACAGCATGCACGCATAAGCCTGTGGCCGGCCGCCGAGCCGTAGTACAGGCATAGCCTGCCGCCGGAGCAACGCGCCAACGCAATGACAATCACGTTACCTGCCGCCGCGCGCGAACCCGCTCCGCCGATCGCCGACGGCGTTCCGGCCGCGCAACGGCGCTGGGCGATTGCCGCGATCTTCACCGCGCTGGCGATGGCTTCGCTCGATACCGCGATCGCCAACATCGCCCTGCCCGCCATCGCCGCCGATCTGCATGTCAGCCCGGAGCAGTCGGTCTGGGTGGTCAACGTCTACCAGATCGCACTGGTGGCGACGCTGCTGCCGCTCGGAGCGCTCGGCGAGATCGTCGGGCATCAGCGCATCTATCTCGGCGGCCTTATCCTGTTCACCATCGCCTCGCTGCTCTGTGCGGTGGCATGGTCGCTGGAGAGCCTCCTGGTCGCGCGCACGCTGCAAGGATTGGGCGCGAGCGGCATCATGAGCGTCAACACCGCGCTGGTGCGCTTCGTCTATCCGGGGCGGATGCTCGGCCGCGGCTTCGGCCACAACGCGCTGGTGGTCGCGACCGCCTTTACCTTCGGGCCCTCGATCGCCTCCGCGATCCTGGCGCTCGGCCCGTGGCCCTGGCTGTTCGCCGTCAACATCCCGTTCGGCCTCATCGCCATCGGCATCGGCTTTGCGATGCTGCCGAAGACGCCGCGCGCCGATCACGGCTTCGACTTTCTCGGCGCGATCCTCGCCGCCGCCTGCCTCGGCCTGTTCATCACCGGCATTGGCAGCGCAGCGCATAACCTGTCGCCGATCGTCGTGGGCGTTGAGCTGGTCACGGCCCTCGCGCTCGGCTTCATCCTGACGCGGCGCCATGCCGAGCATCCCGCGCCGATGCTGCCGATCGACCTGTTCAGCCGTCCGATGTTCGCGCTGTCGGCGGCGACCGCGGTGTGCTCCTTCGCGGTCCAGGGCCTCGCTTTCGTCTCGCTGCCGTTCTATTTCGAGGACGTGCTCGGCCGCTCGCAGGTCGAGACCGGATTCTTCATGACGCCATGGCCGCTGGTGGTCGGCATCATGGCGCCGATCGCAGGCCGCCTGTCGGACCGTCATGCGGTCGGCCTGCTCGGCGGCATTGGGCTGGTGCTGCTCGGCCTCGGCATGGCGCTGCTCGCGACGCTTCCGGCCAACCCCGCCATCGCCGACATCATCTGGCGGATGGTGATCTGCGGCATGGGGTTCGGCTTCTTCCAGGCGCCGAACATGAAGGCGGTGATGTCGAGCGCGCCGCCGCATCGCAGCGGCAGCGCCTCCGGCATCGTCGCGACCGCGCGCCTGACGGGACAAACCACCGGGGCCGCGCTCGCCGCCTTGTGCTTCGCGCTCGCCGGACACGACGGTGCGACACTGGCGCTGGCGCTCGGCGCCGGCTTTGCGGCGCTCGGCAGCGTGATGAGCTTCTTGCGGCTTGCGGTGAAGTAAGCCGTCAGGCCGCCGTCACGCCGACAGCCGCCGGAGTGACGGTCTCGTTATCCAGCGCAGCCAAGCGCGCGTCGATGGCCGCGATGACCTTGCGCGAGAACGGTCCGAGATGCGCATAGGCCGCGATCATCTGCACGGCGATGCGCGCCGATGACGTGTCGCGCTTGGCGCAGTTCATGAAGGTCTGCCAGAGCGGCCCCCGCGCCTCGGGAAGGGCGGTGACCACCTTGTGCACCGTCTCCATCGCCCCGAGCCTGGCGCGGATGTCTCCTTCGGCGAGCTCGGCGCGCTGCCGGGAACGGTCGAGCAGTGTCATCAAACGATCGACGCGTGCTGCATAGGCCGCCGGGCTGTAGATGTGTTCCAGCACCCGCTTGTAGTCCAACAGGATGTCGCGCAGCGGGCGGACCGGATCGAAGTTGATGCCGGCCGTGCACTGATCGGCGCCGATGGTCGGCGCCACGTCGTGGCCCTGATGCAGCCGGCCTTCGCGCTCGAGCCGGCGCGTGAGCTGCGTGTTCGGCAAGGCATAGAGCAGGCCGACCATGGCGACGGGAATCGCCGCCTCCTCGATGAACTCGATCATGGACTCCGCCATCGAGACACTCTCGTTGTCGAAGCCGACGATGAAGCCCGCGGTGACCAGCATGCCGGCGGCGTAGATCTTGTGGATGCTCTCGGCGATGTTGCGCCGCGTATTCTGCTTCTTCCGCATCGCGACAAGCGTCGCCGGGTCCGGACTTTCGATGCCGACGAAGATGCCGAAGAAATTCGCCGCGCCCATCAGCTCCAAGAGTTCCGGATCGTCGGCGAGGTTGACCGAGGCTTCCGTGGAGAATTCGAAGGGGTAGCCGTGCGCACGCTGCCATTCGGCGAGCCTTGGCAGGAATTGCCGCAGCGACTTCTTGTTGCCGATGAAATTGTCATCGACGAAATCGAGATGGCCGCGGTAGCCCATCTCGTAGAGCGTCTCGAGCTCGACGAACATCTGCTCGATCGTCTTGGTCCGCGGCACGCGCCCATAGAGCTCGATGATGTCGCAGAATTCGCAGGTGAAGGGACAGCCGCGCGAATACTGGACACCGAGATAGAGATAGTCCTCGAAATTGAGCAGGTCGAAACGCGGCACCGGCGTCTTGGTGACGTCGGCCTGGAATTTCGGCGCGGTGAAGACGCCGGACCGCGCACCACTTTCCCAGGCCGCGATGAATTGGTCGATGACGCTCTCGGCCTCGCCGAGCACCTGGAAATCGGCCCGCTCATAGATGTGGGGGCTCGAGGTGGGATCGGGGCCGCCGACCACCACCGGCTTGCCAGCCGCGCGGCAGAGCTCGATCAGGCGCAGCGTGTCGGCCTGCTGCGGCAACATTCCGCCGGTGAAGACGACGTCGGCCCAGGCAAGATCCTCGTCGCCGAGCGGTGCCGTGTTGCAATCGATCAGCCGGACCGTCCAGCTCTGGGGCAACATCGCGGCAACGGTGATCAGGCCCAAAGGGGCGGCGGGACGCTTGACGCCCATCACTTTGCAGGATTCGCCAAAGCTCCAGAAGGACTCTGCCGAGAACAGCGGGTAGAGCATCAGTACGTTGCAGGGACTCGGCACGTTCATGGAACTCCTGTTGGCGGCGGGGCAGTGTACCAAAGTGCCCTCATCTTGCACCCCGGCAAAAAGGACAAACTGTGGCCTCTGCACGGCAATCCGCCCCGGACGTCGCTTCAAGCCGCGGATTGGCGCCCACGAAAAGGCGTCAACCCGAATCGCTCGACAAGGGATGAGGCAAAACAACGCGCCGGTCCATCCCCCAAGAGCGACGCAATGCATTCCAGCCACCCCTCGGACTGTTGATTTGAACAGTTCCAGTTTGCCGGACACATTGCGCCCCTGAGTTCAATCGGTGGATTGGGCCAATCAGGGGACTGCGATGGCAAACCTAACAATCAACGGAAAAACCCTCACCCTCGACGTCGAGCCGGATACGCCGCTGCTCTGGGCGATCCGCGAGAACGCCGGCCTGACCGGCACCAAATACGGTTGCGGCATTGCACAATGCGGCGCCTGCACGGTTCACATCGACGGCGTAGCGATGCGCTCCTGCGGCCTTTCGGTCAGTGAGGCCGAGGGCAAGAAGATCACCACCATCGAAGGGCTCGCATCCGGGGATTCGCTGCACAAGGTGCAGGAGGCCTGGATCGCTCAGGACGTGCCGCAATGCGGCTATTGCCAGAGCGGCATGATCATGGCGGTGGCGGCGCTCTTGAACGAGAAGCCGAAGCCGACCGACGCCGACATCGACGAGGCCATCACCAATATCTGCCGCTGCGGCACCTTCCAGCAGGTGCGCGAGGCGATCCACACGATCGCAAGCGCTTAAAGGAGCCGCCCCATGAACAAGCACGTCTCGCTCCAAATGAACCGCCGCGCCTTCGTGATCGGAAGCGCCACCCTGGGCGCCGGCTTGGCAATCGGCCTCGACATCCCCTTCGGGGGCCCTGCCGTGGTCCGCGCCGCCGACGGCTCGCCCGAGATCGGCGCCTGGGTGGTGGTCAGGCCCGACGACACCGTGGTGATCCGCATCGCCCGCTCCGAGATGGGCCAGGGCTCGCTCACCGGCCTTGCGCAGCTCGTCGCCGAGGAGCTCGAATGCGACTGGACCAAGGTCACGACCGAATATCCGACCCCCGGCCAGAGCGTGGCCCGCAAGCGCGTCTGGGGCGATTTCTCCACCGGCGGCAGCCGCGGCATCCGCTCCTCGCAGGACTATGTCCGCAAGGGTGGCGCCACCGCGCGCGTGATGCTGATCCAAGCCGCCGCCGACGCATGGAAGGTGCCGGCCTCCGAATGCACGGCCGCGAACAGCGTCATCACCCATACGCCCTCGGGCCGGACCACGACCTACGGCAAGGTCGCCGAGGCCGCGGCGAAGCTGACGCCGCCGGCGGACGTCAAGCTGAAGGATCCCAAGGACTGGAAGCTGATCGGCAAGGGCGTGAAGCGGCTCGACACCGTCGACAAGACCACCGGCGCCATGGTCTACGGCATCGATGTCAAGCTGCCGGGCATGCTGAACGCCGCGATCAAGGACTGCCCGGTGTTCGGCGGCAAGCTGAAGAGCTATGACGAGGCCAAGGTCGCCGGCATGAAGGGCGTCAAAAAGGTCGTCACGGTCGGCGACACCGCGGTCGCCGTCGTTGCCGACACCTGGTGGCACGCCAAGACCGCGCTGGAGGCACTGCCGATCACCTGGGACGAGGGCGACAACGCCAAGGTCTCCAGCGAGTCGATTGCGAAGTGGCTGGCCGAGGGGCTCGACGATGCGCAGCCGGCCTATGTCGGCAACAAGAACGGCGACGCGAAAGCCGCGATCGCCGGGGCCGCAAAGAAGGTCGAGGCCGTCTACAGCTATCCCTACCAGAACCACGCCACCATGGAGCCGATGAACGCCACCGCGCTCTACACGGCGGACAAGTGCGAGGTCTGGTGCGGCACGCAGAATGGCGAGGCGGCCTTCGCGGCAGTGCTGGAGGCGTCCGGCCTGCCGGCCGAGCAGTGCGACGTCCACAAGGTGATGCTCGGCGGCGGCTTCGGCCGGCGCGGCCAGACCGACTATGTTCGCCAGGCCGTCATGATCGCCAAGCAGATGCCGGGCACGCCGATCAAGCTATTGTGGTCGCGCGAAGAGGACATGGCGCACGGCAAGTATCACCCGGTCACGCAGTGCAAGATGACCGGCGCCTTCGATGCCAACAACAATCTGATCGCGCTGCACTACCGCCTGTCCGGGCAGTCGATCCTGTTCTCGCTGCGCCCCGAAGCGCTGCAGAACGGCATGGATCCGGCAGCGTTCCAGGGCGTCGCCCAATCGGGCGAGGCCGCGTTCGGCTATTCGGTGCCGAACCTGTTGATCGAGCATGCGATGCGCAACCCGCACGTTCCGCCGGGCTTCTGGCGCGGCGTCAACGTCAATCACAATGCGATCTACATGGAGTGCTTCATGGACGAGCTGGCCCAGGCCGCAGGCCAGGACCCGCTCGAATTCCGCCGCAAGCTGATGGGCAACCACCCCAAGCACCTCGCTGTGCTCAATGCGGTTGCCGAGAAGATCGGCTGGACCACGCCGGCGCCGCAGGGCGTCTATCGCGGCATCGCGCAGGTCATGGGCTATGGCAGCTATGTCGCCGGCGCCGCCGAGATCTCCGTGGTCGACGGCAGCAAGATCAAGGTGCATCGCATCGTCGCCTCCACTGATCCCGGCTACGTCGTCAATCCGGCGCAGGTGGAGCGACAGGTTGCCGGCTCCTTCGTCTATGGCCTCTCCGCGCTGTTCTATGGCGGCTGCACCGTCAAGGACGGCAAGATCGAGCAGACCAACTTCGACACCTACAACTCGATGCGTATCAGCGAGATGCCGAAAGTGGAGACGGTGATGGTGCCGAGCGGCGGGTTCTGGGGCGGTGTCGGTGAGCCGACCATCGGCGTCGCGGCGCCGGCGGTGCTCAATGCGTACTTCGCCGCAACCGGCAAACGCATCCGTTCGGTGCCGCTGCGCGATCAGAACATCACCTTCGCGTAAGAAGAGCTGCGGCGGCCACGCCGGCCGCCGCTGCATTTTCCGGACAAGTCTCATGAATACGCCGGTGACACGGCGGAGTGCCGCCCTCGGCATCGCCGTCGCGGCCACATCGCTCGCCGCACCTTCGATCCTGCGCGCCCAATCGATGGGTCAGATCGTCGTGATCGGCGGCGGCTTTGGCGGCGCCGCTTGCGCCCGCGCGCTCAAGCGCGCCGATGCAAAATTGCCGGTCACCCTGATCGAGCCGAACAAGACCTACATCTCCTGCCCCTTCAGCAATGAGGTGATCGCGGGCCTGCGCGAGATCGAGGCGCAGCAGTTCGGCTACGACAAGCTCGCGGCCGACGGCATCAGCATCGTCGCTCAGGCTGTGACGAGCATCGACACGCAAAAGCGTAGGGTGACGACGGACGGCGGTACCGCGTTTGGTTATGACCGGCTCGTGCTCTCGCCCGGCATCGACTTCCATCCCGAAGCCCTGCCTGGCTACGACGCCGCCGCGTCGGAGACGATGCCGCACGCCTGGAAAGCCGGTGCGCAGACGCTTTTGCTGCGCAGGCAATTGGAAGCGATGGCGGACGGCGGCACGGTCGTCGTTGCAATCCCGGCCAATCCTTCCCGTTGCCCGCCAGCACCTTACGAGCGCGCAAGCCTGATCGCGCATTACCTGAAGACGAAGAAGCCGCGCTCGAAGGTTCTGATCCTCGATGCCAAGGACAGTTTCTCGCAGCAGCGGCTGTTCGAGAAGGCGTGGAAAGAGCTCTATGGCGACATGATCGAGCGCATCGCGCTATCGCAAGGCGGTCGCGTCACCTCGGTCGATCCCGCGACGAGAACCATCCTCACGGAGTTCGGCAACTACACCCCTGATGTCGCCAATGTCATCCCGCCGCAGCGCGCGGGGCGCATTGCCGGGATCGCAGGCACCGCGGACACGACCGGCTGGTGCCCGATCGATCCCGTCACCTTCGAGTCGAAACTCGTTCCGAACATCCACGTCATTGGCGATGCCTGCCTCGGCGGCGGCATCCCCAAATCGGCATCGGCTGCGAGCGCTCAGGGGAAGGCATGCGCTGGCGCGATCGTCGCTTTGCTCGCGGGCCGCACGCCGGAGGCGCCGCGATTGACGGGCATCTGCTACGACACCGTCGCACCCGGCTACGGCTTCTCGCTCATCGGCAATTACCAGCCCAAAGGCGACATCTTCGCCGAGGTCGAGGGCGTCGCGACCAGCCCGGTCGATGCCCCGCGCGAGCTGCGCGCCCGCGAGGCGGCTGAGGCCGAGCGCTGGTTTCAAACCATCACGGCGAATACGTTTGGCTAGAGCCATAATGAAACGAGCCTGCCGCCACAGCCAAAGTGCACCCCCTCCCGCGCTTGTGGGGAAGGGTCGGAGAGAGGGTGTCTCCACACGCGAGAGCCCCCGAGAGGAAAGAACCCTCACCCGCCGCTGCGCGGCGACCTCTTCCGCAAGCGAGAGAGGTCAGAGGAGTGCCCGGCGATCTCACTCGCCTCTTCCAAGAGTTGCGAATGCCGCACTCGTCGTCGCAAGCCTCGCCTTCTGTTCGCCTTCAAAAGCCGATGACCTCGTGCCCTACACAATCATCGGCGACGGCATTCCTGCATCACTCACGGGCTCGTCCGGCGATGCCGCGCGCGGCCGCGCGCTGGTGCTCGCGCGCACGACGACCTGCATCCTCTGCCATTCCGGCCCATTTCCGGAAACGCGGTTCCAGGGCGACCTTGCGCCTGATCTCTCCGGCGCCGGGAACCGGTGGTCGGTGAGCCAGTTGCGACTTCGACTGGTCGATGCCTCGCGCTTCAATCCGGACACCATCATGCCATCCTACTATCGCAACGACGGCTTCGTCCGCGTCGGACGTAACTTCGCCGGCAAGCCGATCTTGTCGGCTGCGGAGATCGAGGACATCGTGGCCTTTCTTGCAACACTTCGGGACTAGGTTCATGCCGACCACGCGACGACAATTCCTGAGCCTCGCCGGAGGCGCGACAGTCGCCGGGACGATCCCGATCGTCACGCTGCGGCCGCTCGAGGCGACACCGGCGATGCTCAACGCGGCGATCCGCAACGTGGTCGGCGAAGCGCAGATTCACACCGGCAGGATCAAGCTGGATATTCCGCCGCTGGTCGAGAACGGCAACACCGTGCCGCTGACGGTGAGCGTCGCAAGCCCGATGACGGCCGATGACCACGTCAAGAGCATCCACGTCTTCAACGAGAAGAACCCGCAGCCGAACATCGGCAATTTCTATTTCGGCCCTGCCTCCGGCCGTGCCCAGGTCTCGACACGGATTCGGCTCGCCGACACCCAGAAGGTGGTTGCGATCGCGCGTCTCTCCGACGACACGTTCTGGCAAATTGCCGGCGACGTCGTCGTGACACTGGCCGCCTGCACCGAGGAGATGAACTGATGGCTGCCCTCATCAACGTCCCCTCGAAGGCCAAACGCGGCGACATCGTCGAGATCCGCACGCTGACCTCGCACATCATGGAGACCGGCTTCCGCCACACCGCCGACGGCAATCTGGTGCCGCGCAACATCATCACGAGCTTCACCTGCCGTTACAACGGCGCTGAGATTTTTCGCGCCGATCTGTTTCCGGCTATCGCCGCGAACCCGTATTTGTCGTTTTTCGCGGTCGTCAAGGAAAGCGGCAAGTTCGAGTTCGAGTGGATCGGCGACAACGGCTATTCCTCCGCTGCTTCGGCATCGATCACGGTCGAATGATGTCTTGGCGCGCGATAGCCGCGGCAGCATTGTTTGCCGCGGCGCCTGCCCTGCTCGCGGGCGAAATCCCGCCCGATGCACGCCGTTCCGGCTATGCCTTCATGGGTCCGGACACGCGCGCCATGCAGGAGGACGACACCAGCAATCCCGGCATGCTGTTCGTGCTCGACGGCGAAGCGCTGTGGGCGAAGAAGACCGGCAGCGCCGCCAAATCCTGCACGGATTGTCATGGCGATGCGCGCAGCAGCATGAAAGGCGTCGCGGCGCGCTATCCCGCCTTCGACAAGGCCCTCGGCCGCCCCGTCACGCTCGATCAGCGGATCAATCTCTGCCGCGCCAATCATCAGCAGGCGATACCGCTGCCCTATGAGAGCCACGATCTGCTCGCATTGTCCGCCTTCATCGCCCATCAGTCGCGCGGCACCCCGATCACGGCCGGTGACGATCCGCAAGCCAAACCCTTTGTCGAGCAGGGCCGCGCGCTGTACATGCAGCGTGAGGGACAGCTCAACCTCGCCTGCACCAACTGCCACGACGACAATTTCGACAAGCGCCTCGCCGGCGCGCCGATCACGCAAGCGCAACCGACCGGCTATCCGCTCTATCGGTTGGAATGGCAGACACTGGGCTCGCTGGAGCGGCGGCTGCGCAGCTGCATGAGCGGCGTCCGTGCCCGAGCCTATGACTACGGATCGCCCGAGCTGGTCGCGCTCGAACTCTATCTGATGTCGCGGGCGCATGGCCTGCCAATGGAGACGCCGGCCGTACGTCCCTGAGCCTAAACGGCCGAGCCATCCGCTCGACCGTTCCGCGTATCGAAAGCTGCGCCTACTCCGCCGGCGCGGCGGACATCTCCGGATGTGCGGCGTAGGGCTCGCTGGCGCCGAGCTTGCCGGCGGCGAACAGCCCAGCGGCCATCACGGCGTAGGCCAGGGCGACCGCGGGCGTCACGCCAAAGCCGCCGCCAATGCCGACGGCTTCGCCGTGCATGAAGCCGAAATAGGTCAGCACCGCCCCGACCAGCGCAAAGGCGGACGCCTTCTCGAAATCGCGCTCGATGATGAAGACGCCGATGGCGCCGAGGATGAGGCCGCCGAGGATGGAGCCGCCGCCCATCACCTCAAGACCGTGGTAGAACACGCCCTGCTGCGGCAGCGCGGCGATCGCGGCGGCTTTGACCGCATCGGCCTTGTCGGCCGCCAAGCCGCCGACGGTTGCCGCCGCGTTCATGGTGGAGCCGAGCATCGTGTCGATCTGGAGCTTGGCCCAGGCGGCGAGATGCGGCGTCAGCGCCAGCACGATGGCGGGCGCGTGCTTGACCGGTGTCGTCTGGAATGCCTGCGCCCCGATCAGCATGCCGATGTAGAGCAAGATCGGCGAGATCGCGACGACAGGCACGAGTGCCAGCAGCACCGAGATGATGCCGAACCAGGACAGCACGACCACCATGACGCCGGTCGCCGCCGAGTAACCGATCCGACCGCCCATCGCCTTCCAGCCGGGATGGCCGATATAGACGGCGTTGATGAAGGGATTGCCCATCAGGCAGCCGATCAGGCTGACGACGCCGTCGGCGGTGAGCACGCGCGTGGTCGGATATTCGTCGCCGGCCGCTTCCGCGCTCTCGACATTGTCCATGGCCTCGACGAGATCGTAGATGCCGAACGGAATGGCGGTGACGAGGATGATGCCCAGGAATTCGAAGCCGGAGAAGACATGGTTTACCGCCGGGATCGGCACAGAAAAGCCGAAATTGGCAAAGGCCACGCCGACACCTTTGAGGCTCAGGCCGCCGAGACCGAGCCCGAACAGGTTCGAGCCCCAGGCGATGATCATGCCGGCCGCGATCGCGACGAGGCCTGCGGGAACGCCGCGCCAATATTTCACCCCGCCGAACCAGCTCACCAGGATGATGGCGAAGCAGACGAGACCGATCTGCGGCGTCATGTACATTTCCAGCGCCGGCCGCATCGAGATGAAGGTGATGGAGACGCCGGCAAGCGTGCCGAGTAGCGCCGCGCGCGGCGTGATCCTGCGGATGAACGGCGCGATGAAGCCGCCGATCATGAGAATGAAGCTCTGGAAGAACACCCAGACGAGACCCGCCGACCAGCCCTTGAGAGGATCGCCGGTCTTCAGCGTGATCGGAAGCATGATCACGAAGGTGACGATGAACATGTGCGGCACGCTGACGCCGGACGGCAGCGCGCAGACGTCGTTGCGGCCGGTCTTCTGCGCGAGGCGATAGGCGAGATACGCATAGTAGAAGGTGGAGAGGCACATCATCAGCCCGAGCGCGGGCAGGATGCGCCCGAACACGAGACCATCAGGCATCTTCAACACGAAGCGAAGCAGGCCCGTGAGCACCAGCATGTTGACGAGGATGTTGGTACCGAAGCCGAAAAACGCGTTCCAGTCGCCCGATGTCCATAGCGCCAGCTTGAAGTCGGACGTATTGATCTCAGACTTGCCGGCCGTCCCCGTCAATTTGCTCATGATGTTACCCCCAATGTGTTCGAACTCTTCATCGCCTCCAAGACTGCGGCTGAGCTTGCGACCCAGCCGAAGATGCCGCCCTGGGCCTTGATCATGTTCAGGCCCATCTCGTGAAATTCGGGGAAGTAGGATGCGCAGCCATCGGACACGACGACGCAGCGATAGCCGCGGTCATTGGCCTCGCGCACGGTGGTGTTGACGCAAACTTCTGTCGTGACGCCGCACACCAAGAGATTCTCGATACCGTAATTCTCCAGGACATCGCCGAGCTCGGTGGCGTAGAAGGCGCCCTTGCCCGGCTTGTCGATCACGATTTCGCTGTCGAACGGATAGAGCTCGGGAATGATGTCGTGGCCGGCCTCACCGCGAATGAGGATTCGTCCCATCGGACCGGGATCGCCGATACGAAGGCTCGGCGCGCCGCGTTCGATCTTTGCCGGCGGCGCGTCGGAGAGATCGGGCAGATGCCCCTCGCGCGTGTGGATCACCAGCATGCCGATGTCGCGCGCCGCCGTCAGCACCGCGCCGATCGGCTTCACCGCGCGTGCAAGCTGGCTGACGTCGTTG
This sequence comes from Bradyrhizobium sp. STM 3561, assembly GCF_045571455.1. Classification (NCBI taxonomy): domain Bacteria; kingdom Pseudomonadati; phylum Pseudomonadota; class Alphaproteobacteria; order Hyphomicrobiales; family Nitrobacteraceae; genus Bradyrhizobium; species Bradyrhizobium sp. STM 3561. The sequence goes on along the minus strand of NZ_CP120695.1, from coordinate 1,367,573 downwards.
CCGAGCGTTTCGCCGAAGCCGCCGGGCTCCATGAAGTCGCGCTGCATGTCGATGATGAGAAGCGCGGTGGCCGGCCAGTCGAGCGCGATCGGCTCGGGCTCGGCGCTGACGACGCCCTTTGTCGGATTGGCTGAGTTCAACATGACGCAGGCCCCGCGAGAACTCTCTTGGCCAGAGTTCTGCAAGCGCCGTGCCATTGTGTACAATTGCAGTGGGGCGCGGGCGGCGACAGAATTTGTAGTGTACTCAAAAACTTGCGTAGAATGCGATCGCCTGCTTATTCCCTGTGCGACGGCTTTGCGACGTGCATTTGCCTAGAGGATGAGCGGCATCTTCCGTCATTCCGTGGCGCGCAGCGCGTGCCTGGAATCCATTTCACCTCATGCGGTGCGGCCATCCCGGGCTCGACGCTCCGCGTCGCCGCGGGATGACGAGGAGACTACCGCCCGGCCCCGTACAGCCGCCGATACTCCTCCTCGTACGGCGCATACGAGTCCTTCAGCGTCGCCATGTTCAGCAACATCGTGGCCACCAACGTGCCCGCCTTGGCGAACACGCGCGTCTTGACCCAGGCGCTTTCGGTGCGGCGGCTGCCGGAGAGTGCGACCACCTCGCGCTCGACTTCGTACTCCTCGTCGACGAACAGCGGGCCCTTCACCAGGCGGATCTCCTGGTCGGCGAACAGGCCGACGGCAGGGCCCTTGGCCGGCAGCGGATCGTCCTTGGAGCGGTACTGGAACAGCACGCTGAGCATCTCCATCGGGATGATGGGCTTGCCCCATGGATTGTCTGCGGTCGAGTAGTATTGCGAGTTCTCGGTGATGACGGCGAGCTTCTGCCGAAGGGAGAACGGATAGAGGTCGCCCATGTTCTGGTCGAAAGCCATCCGCACCGTCTGGCGCTTGCTCGTCTGCGCCACCTTGACGTCGCGCAGGATCACGGGATCAGCCAGCGGCTTGAGCTCGCGGAGGCGGATGTCGAGGGCTGTCGGGCTCTCAACGATGGATGCGGTGCCGCGCAGCACCTCGGTGCCGTCGCGCTTGAGCATCTGTACCTGACACTCGGGCTGTTCGGTCGAAGAGGCTAGCAGCGTCGCCTGCACCTCCTCACCTTCGTAGCAGACACTACGGTAATGCACCGAGAGACACCCTCGCTCAAACCACGCCCGGCCCCATTGCCGCTCGCAAAGTGGAGCGAACTGGCTGAAATGGGTCGGCCCCTCGATGGTGCCGCCCTTGAAACCGAGCTTCTGCGCCGTCGCGTCATCATGGATCGAGGCATGCGCATCATAGGTTTGCGCCTGTAGCATCTGCCGCGGCCGGCGCCACGGTCCAATCAAGGCGCCTCCTATTCGGGTGATTTGTGTGTCAAACGCCATCATGCGCGCTCCTCCGCTCGCAAGCCATGACTAGCAGGAGCGCCACGGATGCGGCCAGCGATATTGACTTCGCTGAGCCATGCATTTGACTGTCACAATCGCGTCGCGCAGCCGCAATCCTTCCCGCAGCGCAAACCCCAAGAACCAAAGCCGAGGACTTCTGAAATGACGCTGTTGCAGGTCGAACTGGACGACAAATACCGGCTCGAATCGAAGCGGATCTTCCTGTCGGGCACGCAGGCGCTGGTCCGCCTTCCCATGTTGCAGCGCGAACGCGACAGGCTTCAGGGACTGAACACCGGCGGCTTCATCTCAGGATATCGCGGTTCCCCGCTTGGCATGTACGATCATGCGCTATGGCGGGCGAAGTCGCACCTTCAGCAGCACGACATTGCCTTTGTTCCGGGACTCAACGAAGACTTGGCCGCGACCGCGGTCTGGGGCAGCCAGCAGGTTGGGCTGTTTCCCGGGGCCAAGGTCGACGGCGTGTTCGGCATCTGGTACGGCAAGGGCCCGGGCGTCGATCGCTCGGTCGATGCGCTCAAGCACGCCAATGCGGCCGGCACCTCGGTCAATGGCGGCGTGCTCGCGCTCGCCGGCGATGACCACGGCTGCCAGTCCTCGACCCTGGCGCATCAGAGCGAGCAGGTGTTCGCCGCGTCGCTGATCCCCGTGATCAACCCGGCGACGCTGCAGGACTATCTCGATCTCGGCCTCTACGGCTTTGCGCTGTCGCGCTTCTCCGGCTGCTGGGTCGGCTTCAAGGCGATCAGCGAGACCGTCGAGAGCTCGGCGTCGATCTACAGCGATCCCGAGCGCGTCAAGATCGTGCTCCCCGAGGATTTCGAGATGCCGCCCGGTGGCCTCAACATCCGCTGGCCCGATCCGCCGCTGGAGGCCGAGAAGCGGCTGTTCGGCCCGAAGATGGCGGCGGTGCAGGCCTTCGCCCGCGCCAACCAGCTCGATCGCATCGTGCTCGATTCCAAGCCTGCGCGGCTCGGTATCGTCGCGACCGGCAAGGCCTATCTCGATCTCCGCCAGGCCCTCGCCGATTTGGGGATCACCGACAAGGACGCGCAGGATCTGGGCCTTCGCATCTACAAGGTCGCGATGACATGGCCGCTGGAGGAGAGCGGCGCCAAACGTTTCGCCGAAGGTCTCCAGGACGTTCTGGTGGTCGAGGAGAAGCGCGGCTTCATCGAAGACCAGCTGATGCGCATCCTCTACAACGTGGATGCGTCCAGACGCCCGACGGTCACGGGCAAGCGCGACGAGCGCGGCGCGCCGCTGCTGCCGAGTGAGGGCGAGCTGACGCCGACCATCGTCGCGTCCGCGCTGGTGGCGCGCTTGCGCAAGCTCGGCCATCACAGCCCGGTGCTGGAACAGCGCTTGGCACGCCTGGAGGCGTTCGACAATCCCGTCACCGCCAGCGCACCGATCAAGCTCGCGCGCACGCCGTTCTTCTGCTCGGGCTGTCCGCACAACACCTCGACGCGCGTGCCCGAAGGCAGCCGCGCCATGGCCGGCATCGGCTGCCACGGCATGGCCCTGAGCATGCCGACCCGCCGCACCGACCTGATCTCGCATATGGGTGCCGAGGGCGTGAACTGGATCGGCCAGTCGCCCTTCACGACCGAGACGCACATCTTCCAGAATCTCGGCGACGGCACCTACACCCATTCCGGTCTCCTGGCCCTACGCGCCGCCTCCGCCGCCGGCATCAACATCACCTACAAGATCCTCTATAACGACGCCGTGGCGATGACCGGCGGCCAGCCGGCGGAAGGGGCCTTCAACGTCGCACAGATCGCGCACCAGGTCTGGGCCGAGGGCGTCAAGCGGCTTGCGATCGTCTCGGACGATCCGGGCAAGTACCCGCAAGGCAACTACTTCCCGCAAGGCGCGACCATCCATCACCGCCGCGAGCTCGATGCCGTGCAGCGCGAGCTGCGTGACATCAAGGGCCTCACCGTCATCATCTACGACCAGACCTGCGCCGCCGAAAAGCGCCGCCGCCGCAAGCGCGGGCTCTATCCTGATCCGGCCAAGCGCGCCTTCATCAACGAGCTGGTCTGCGAAGGCTGCGGCGACTGCTCGCAGGCCTCCAACTGCGTCTCGGTGCAGCCGCTGGAGACCGAGTTCGGCCGCAAGCGGCAGATCGACCAGTCGAACTGCAACAAGGACTTTTCCTGCGTCGAAGGTTTTTGCCCGAGTTTTGTGACGGTGCACGGCGGCAGCCTGAAGCGGATGAAGACCACGGCGGTGGATTCAGGCCAGCTGTTCGCCGATCTGCCGCTGCCGCCCGCGCGCGACCTCGACGGCCCCTACAACATCCTCGTCACCGGCATCGGCGGCACTGGCGTCATCACAATCGGCGCCCTGCTAGGCATGGCCGCCCATGTCGACGGTCGCGGCTGCTCGGCGCTGGACTTCACCGGCCTGTCGCAGAAGAACGGCGCGGTGATGAGCCATGTCCGCATCGCCCCGAAGCCGGAGGACATTTCCGCGGTCCGCATCACCACCGGCGGCGCCGACGTCATCCTCGGCTGCGACATGATCGTCTCGGCCGGCCCGACTGCGCTGAGCCGCGCCGAGCGCGGCGTGACCAAGGCCTTTATCAACGCCGATTTGCAGCCGACGGCGAGCTTCGTGCAAAATCCCGATCTCGATTTCGAAATGGGCACGATGCAGACCGTGCTGCGCGACGCGATCGGCGACAAGAACCTCGACATTGTCGATGCCACGGGCATCGCCGCGGCGCTGATGGGCGACAGCATCGCCACCAATCCCTTCATGCTCGGCTTCGCCTTCCAAAAGGGCGCGATCCCGCTGTCGCTGGAGGCCCTGCTCCGCTCCATCGAGATCAACGGCGCCGCGATCGAGATGAACAAGCTCGCCTTCACCTGGGGCCGCCTCGCGGCCCACGACATGTCGCGGGTGCGCAGCGTGCTCCAGTTCAAGAACCGCGCATCCGCGCCGGCGAAATCGCTCGACGAGATCATCGCCACCCGCGCCGAGTTCCTGACCTTCTATCAGGACGAACCCTATGCCGACCGTTACCTTGCGGCTGTCGCCAAGGTGCGCAAGGCCGAGAGCGCGGCTTCGCCCGCATCCACGGAGCTGACCGAGGCAGTCGCGAAAAACCTGTTCAAGCTGATGTCCTACAAGGACGAGTACGAGGTTGCGCGGCTCTATACCGACGGCAGCTTCGCCAAGAAAGTGTCCGAGAAGTTCGGCGGCGACTTCACACTGAAGTATCACCTGGCACCGCCGATCTTCGCGAAGCGAGACAAGGCGACAGGCCGGCTTCAGAAGCAGGAGTTCGGCGCCTGGATGATCCACGCTTTCCGCATTCTCGCCAGGCTCAAGTTCCTGCGCGGCACCGCGTTCGATCCGTTCGGCCGCACCGAGGAGCGCCGGACCGAGCGCAAGCTGGTCGAGGATTATCTCGCGATCATCGATCAGCGCATCGCCGGGTTGAAGGCCGAGCAGATCCCGCTGCTGACACGGCTCGCGCGCGTACCGGAGACGATCCGCGGCTTCGGTCATGTCAAGGAAGCCAATATCAAGCTGGCGAGGTCCGAGGCGGCGCGGCTTGAGGCGGAACTGGAGAACAGCCGCTTTGCCGCAGCGGCGGAGTAGCGAAAGAACCGTGCTCTTTCCACGCGTTATTGCGGGCGAAGCGAAGCAATCCTGACCGCAGCCGTGGAAAGACTCCGGATTGCTTCGCTTCGCCCGCAATGACGAGATTGTGGGGACGCGCTCGCCACGCACTCGCCGTGTTCGCCCGGCTCGACCGGACGATCCAGTATGCCGAGATGATTGTGGCTCAACGATAGACCGCGGCGGACTGGATGCCCGCCTGCGCGGGCATCACAGCGATGCCAAGGGCTAAAGCATGATCCGGAAAAGTGCGACGCGGTTTTCCGGAAAGATCATGCGTAAACAACAAGCTAGAGCATGTTGTTTTTGGCTGGAATCGGGATTCCCCCCGGGAGCGATTTCTGATTCAACATCCATGCTGGAGGGCGGAGGCCGGCATGGATGACGCGACCCTATTCGGAAGACATCCGGGAACGGGCTTTGGCGCGAGCTGATGCAGGAGAAACAGTTCGTTCGATTGCCGAGGCGCTCCAGATCAGCGCCTCCTGCGTGACGAAGTGGAAGAATCTGAGACGGGATACCGGAGGCCTGTCACCTGGCCAAATCGGCGGCCACAAGAAGCGGGTTCTGTCGGATGCCAACGCCGACTGGCTGCGCAAACGCATTCGCTCGGGGCCATTCACTTTGCGCAAGCTGACGCAGGAACTGGCTGCACGCGGGATCAAGACAGACGTGCGGGCGGTGTGGACTTTTGTTCACACCGAAGGGCTCAGCTTCAAAAAAAACGATTCTACCAGCCGAGCAGGATCGTCCCGACGTCGCCCGTAAGCGGACCCGCTGGAAAGCACATCAAGGCAGGATCGACGTCGCGCGGTTGGTGTTTATCGACGAGACGTGGATCAAAACCAATATGGCACCACTGCGCGGCTGGGGGCCTTGCGGGCAGCGCCTCCAAGCCTCTGCACCTTTCGGCCATTGGAAGACAATGACCTTCATCGCGGCGCTGCGTCACGATCGGATCAGCGCGCCTTGGGTGATTGATGGTCCCATCAATGGTGAGCTCTTCACGCTGTACGTCGAGAAGGTGTTGGCACCCACCCTCGCACCGGGTGAGATCGTCGTTCTCGACAATCTTGGCAGCCACAAGGGCAAAGCGGCTCGCCAAGCCATCCGCGCCAGAGGCGCCCACCGCATCTTCTTGCCGCCCTACAGCCCCGACCTCAATCCGATCGAGCAGGTCTTCGCCAAACTCAAACATCTCATGCGAGCTGCCGAGCCCCGTGACGTGGAGGCAACCTGGAGAAAGGTTGGTGAACTCCTCGATCTCTTCTCCAAGGAGGAGTGCACCAACTACTTCAAAAACTCAGGCTATGTTTCCGTATAAAAACATCATGCTCTAAAGCGCGATGACGATTCATCCAAATCTCATCGCGCTTTAGACGGAAGCTCACCCATTCCGCGCTAGCGCGCAGGCTTGCGTTCGATCGGATCGATATCGATCGCCCGCAGGCGGCCGAGCCGCAGCACGTCCATGGCCAGACGGCGGCCGATGCGGTCGCGGTCGAGCACGCGGATCAGGTCATCGACGCCGTTGATCTCGACGCCGTCGAGCCTGATCACGACATCGCCGGGGAGCAGGCCGGCCTTCGCCGCAGGTCCATCAGGCTCGATCTGCATCAGAAGCGCGCCCATCTTGTTCTCGACCCCGGCCAGCACGGCATGCCGCCGCGGGATCGGCGCGGTCTGCCCGGCGACGCCGATATAGGCGCGGCGGACATAGCCGTGGCGGATGATCTCCGACAGCACGAATTGCGCGGTATTGCTGGCGACCGCAAAGCAGATTCCTTGCGCGCCATTGATGATGGCGGTGTTGATGCCGATCACCTCGGCATTCGACGACACCAGCGGGCCGCCGGAATTGCCGGGATTGAGTGCGGCATCGGTCTGGATCACGTCCTCGATGGTACGCCCGCTGACCGAGCGGATCGAGCGCCCGAGCGCCGAGACGACCCCGGCGGTCACGGTCGATTCGAAGCCGAGCGGATTGCCGATTGCGATCACGAGCTGGCCGCGCCGCAAGATCTTGGAGTTGCCGAGCGCGGCGTAAGGCAAGTCGCGCACGCCGTTGGCGCGCAGCAACGCAAGGTCGGTGTCGGGATCGACACCAAGCACCTGAGCATCGCCGACATGGCCCTCGACGTCGCGCAGCCGGATCTCCTTGGAGGAGCCGACCACATGGCTGTTGGTGAGGACAAGACCATCCGGCGAGATCACGATGCCGGAGCCCAGCCCGCCGCGCTCGCGGCCGTTCGGCACCTTCGGCCCGGTCTCGACCCGCACGACCGCAGGGCCGACGCGGTCGGTCACATCGATCACGGCATTGGAATAGGCGTCCAGCAGCGCCCGGTCATCGACCGGGGTAGCCGCCGTCCTTCGCGATGACGCTGCGTCATCGGCGATATCTGAGGTGAAATCCAGCATGGCAAGAGTCCTTGAAGGCTCACACAGATGGTGGCCTGTTCCCGCCAGCGCAAGTGGCCCGGCCGGGGCGCAGGGCTGGACCTGCCAAGATGGCTAGGGCGCGCGTCGCAGCGTGCCTCCCCTCGCCTTGACCGGGTCGAGCAGCGACCAGTCCCCATCCGGGAGCACGTGCCCCCTGGGAAACGGCGCGCGCAGCTCCAGCCCCAGCGAGCGCAGCACGCGGTCGTCGCGGTAATAGCATTGCAGGACCACGCGGACGAGCGTTGCAGCGGCGATGCCGCCGGAGATGCGGAACTTCTGGGCGACACCGGCGCGCGCGACGGGCTCGAGGTCGGCCAAGGGCATGCCGGCCAGCCGCGCCAGATGGTCCAGCGCCGCCACCACCAGTTTGGTGTCGCGGCCGAGCGTTGCGAGGATGTCGGCCTGGATCGCGGGATCGTCGGCGCCGGGCACCTTGTACTCGTCGCTGGCAGGAATGATCATCGCCGCGATGGTGCGGAGGTCATCGCGCTGCCGAGGCGTGAGGGTGAGTTGTTGATCAGACATGGCGTGCTCTCGTTGGTTCATTCCCGCCACGAAGACGGTGCGCTCCCTCCCCCGCTTGCGGGGCAGGGTCGGGCAGAGGGTGTCTCCGCAGAGGGACTCCCCCAGGGGAGAGAGCCCTCACCCGCCGCGCTCTTCGAGCGCGTCGACCTCTCCCGCAGGCGGCAGAGGTGCAGCGAGTTCGTGGCGGGTTCGGTGCATCCATCACGCGCATCAATCAAATAAACTAGCCAAGCGCTGCTTCATCTGGTCGGCGATGTAGAGCGCGAGCGCCTGGATGGTGGAGGTCGGGTTCACGCCGCCCGAAGTGACGAAAATGCTGCCGTCGACGATGAAGAGGTTCTTCACGTCGTGCGAGCGGCCCCATTCGTTGACGACGGAGCGCTCGGGGTCGGTACCCATGCGCGCGGTGCCGAGCAGGTGCCAGCCGCCCCACGGGATCGGCGAATTGACGCAGATGTCGCTCGCTCCTGCCGTATCGAGAAACTCGCGGCCACGCGCCAGCGCATGCTCCATCATCTTCCGGCTGTTCTCGCTGATGGTGTAGTCGACCTTCGGCGCGGGAATGCCGTGACTGTCCTTCAGCACCGGATCGAGCGTGACGCGATTGTGCTCCTCCGGCAGGTCCTCGCAGATCGCGGAGAAACCCAAACGATGACCGTTGAGCTTGCGGAAGACGCGGTGATGATCGGCGCCCCAGGGCAGAATGCCCTTCTGCTCGCTGACCACGGCCTCGAACACCGGCCCTGCGCCGCGCACGAACTGCACGCCATAGCCGCGCACGAAACCGCGCGACAGGTCCGTGTCGTACCACTGCTTGCTCCACAAACAGGTCGGCGGCGCACGGTTGGAATCGGTCGGCTCCTTCACATAGCCGTAGATCTGCGCATAGGGATGGAACATCAGATTCTTGCCGACGAGGCCGGACGAATTGGCAAGTCCGTTCGGGAATCGCCCCGAGGCCGAGTTCAGCAGCAGGCGCGGCGTGCCGACACCGTTGCAGGCGATGATGACGACATGCGCGGGCTGAAACTGCTCGATGCCGTCCTTGTCGTAATACACCACGCCCGAGGCCATGCCATTCTCGTCGGTGGTGATCTCACGCACCCGGCAATGGGTGCGCAGCTCGACGCCGGCGCGGATCGCGTGCGGCCAGTAGGTAATGTCGGTCGAGGCCTTGGCGCCCTGCGCGCAGGCCGGCGTGCAATGGCCGAGATTGATGCAGCGCGCCCGGCCCTCATAGTCCATCGTCGCGACCGTGGTATCCGACGGCCACCAGTGCCAGCCGAGCTTGTTCATGGCCTTGCCGATGATGGCGCCGGACAATCCGAGCGGCTGCTGCGGCATCGGCGGATGCGTCAGCGGCGACAGCGGATCGCCTGATAGGCCGGACGTGCCCATCATGCGGTCGTTCTCTTCGAAGAACGGGGTCAGCGTGTCGTAGTCGATCGGCCAGTCGTCGGCGACGCCGTCGAGCGTCTTCACCTTGAAATCGGAAGGGTGCAGCCGCGGCCAATGCGCGGTGTACATCACCGTCGAGCCGCCGACCGCGTTGTAGTTCACGACCTTGATCGGGGAGTTGTCGTCGTTGACGGGATAGTCCTCGGGCCGGCCGCGGACGTTCGGGCTCGACGACCATTCGCCGTAGAACTTGGCCTCCCAGTCGCGGCCCGTGCTGGGATATTCCGCCGGGTTCATCCAGCCGCCCTGCTCCAGGCAGAGAATGTGCATCTTGGTTTCGGCCAGCGACCACGCCACCGCTGCGCCGGAAGCGCCGGCGCCGATGATCAGGACGTCCACGGGGTCTTTCATCGCAGCCTTTTCCTCCCCCTCGCCGCTTCCCGGGCGATTCGGCCATTCGCGCTCAGCGAGGCCGGCAAACGATAGGGTCAGAGCGACGGCCGAGTAAAGCCGCGAGGCCGGAATGTCGCACTTCGCAGGGCGCAGACCATTGGTAACGCCAAATCCGGATGCTAGGAACAGGGCGCACGAGCCATCGATAGCGAGACCGTATGTCCTCCCGAAATTTCTTTGCCGCCGCCCGCGCTTTTGCGCTCGTTTCGTTGTTCGCCTTGTCCGGTTTTCTGGCCTCGTCCGGACCAGTCGCCGCGCTGACCGGCGCCGCGACTGTCCGTGACGGCAACTCGATCCAGCTCGGCGACGTCACCTACCGGCTCGACGGCGTCGACGCGCCCGAGCTGGATCAGGTCTGTATCGACGATCACGCCGATTCCTGGACCTGCGGCATCGAGGCCCGCGACCAGCTGGCGAAGCTGATCAACAAACGGACGGTGCGCTGCGACGATGTCGGCCCGGAGAAGAGTTTCGGCAAGCGGCACCGCGCCATCTGCACGGCCGAAGGCGACAAGGCCAGCTTGAACGAGCAGCTGATCAAGCTCGGCTTTGCCCTCGCGCGCGAGCCTATCAAGGCCAACGTCAAGCCGGCAGCCGCCGAGGCCAAGACGGCGGCGGTTGGTATCTGGAAGGGCTGCTTTGTTGCGCCGCAAGACTTCCGTAGCGGCAAGAAGGACGGCGCGCTCCTCGGCGCCGCCTGCCGGCGCGACCGCGACAAGGAGATTCGCGCCGTGCTGTTTCCGGAGGAGCTGACCATGCCGCCCAGCTGCAGCATCAAGGGCAAGCTAGCGGTGCGCGCCCGCGTCACCGGCAATATCGGCATCTATCATCTGCGCGGCTGCCCGAGCTATCCGGCGACCACCAAGCCCGACCGCTGGTTCTGCTCGGAGGACGACGCCCAGGCCGCCGGCTTCCGCAAGGCCTACAATTGCCGCCGGCCGAAATGAGCGAGTTGGTTCACGCATCCGTGAGTGGTAGTCCGAGACCGTATTGATCCGGAATTGAACTTCATCGGCAGTTGCTGCACTTATAAGTGTACGCAAAGCCTTGCGCGAGCGTTTCCTCGGCAGCAATCCGGCTTGGGCCCGATTGCCTTGCTCGGGCGTTTCCTCCCTAGACTTGGGCCGCTTGTCACCGCAAGCGGCTCTTCTTTTTTGTGCGTCGCTCCAAACCGAACCTGTCATGCCCGGGCTTGTCCCGGCCATGCCGATGCAGAAACGTCAGCGTTCAAAAAAGATGTTCTGGTGACGCCCCGCTACGATTGTTCGGTGCCATCACTGCATCCGCATGATCTGATCCATCGGCGGCATGTTCGCATTCAGATGCGACATGATCCAGACCGTACCGCCCACCACCAGGAAGACGATCAGCAGTCCGAAGGCAAGCGCCAGCACGTTGTTGGTGTTGTCGGGGCCGGTGGTGATGTGCAGGAAGAACACGAGGTGCACGCCCATCTGCGCGATCGCGAGCACGATCAGCGCGACGGGAATCGAGGGTTGCCAGACCAGGTCCGTGCCGGCGATGAAGAACGACGTCGCCGTCAGCAGCAGCGCCAGACCCAGACCGACGACATAGCCCAGGATCCGCTCGCCGACACTGTGTTGCTCTTCCTCGCCCGGAGCGAGATCGTGGTGAGCGGTCAGATGCGTCTCGTCGCTCATGGCGCACTCCCGAGCAGGTAAACGACGGAAAACACCGCGACCCAGATGATGTCGAGCGCGTGCCAGAACAACGCAAAGCACATCATCCGCCGCAAGATGTCGGCGCGAAAGCCCTTTGCGAACACCTGGGCCATCATGGTGAGGAGCCACAAGATGCCGGCAGAAACATGCAGGCCGTGGCACCCGACCAGCGAGAAGAACGCGGTCAGGAACGCACTGCGCGACGGGCCGTAGCCACGGGCGACAAGGTCGGCGAATTCGCGGAACTCGATGGCCAGGAATATGAGGCCGAGCACGCAGGTCACGGCCATGCCGAGATAGAACCAGAACCGGTTGCGCACGTCGGCGGCAATGCTGGCCATGCCGCAAGTGAAGCTCGACAGCAACAGGCAGACCGTCTCGATCGCGACGTTCCGCTGCTCGAAGATCTCGGAGCCCCTCGGGCCGCCCGCGGTCTGGCCGGACAGCACGGCGTAGGCTGCGAAGAAGCAGGAGAACATCACGATGTCGGAGAGCAGGAATATCCAGAAACCATAGGCAGTCACGATCCGCTTCGGCGCGGGCCCGGGATGCTCGATGACGCGCCCGATGTGATGGGGATCGGCATGGACATGGTCGGCGGTCGCGGTCATCGCCATCAGACTGACCCCGCCATGCTGACGAGGCTGCGCCGCTCCTCGATATTGACGCGGTCGATGCGGGCGACCTCCTCGGCCGGGATCACGTATTCGTCATGGTCGCGCCAGGCGAACACGACGAAGGTCGCGAATGCGCCGATACCCCCCAGGATCACCATCCACCAGATGTGCCAGATCAGCGCGAAGCCCATGATGGTGGCGAAGAACGCGCAGACGAAGCCGGTCGGAGAATTGCGCGGCATCTCGATATCCTCATATTCGCGCTCTTCGTGCGCGAACGATTGCTGCCGGGCATGGGCCTTCATCTCCCAATAGGCGTCCTCGCCGCGCACATCGGGATTGAAGGCGAAATTGAACACCGGCGGCGGCGACGACGTCGCCCATTCCAGCGAGCGCCCGTCCCAGGGATCGCCGGTGCGATCTCGCAGCGCCTCGCGGTCGCGAATGCTGACCACGAGCTGCATGATCTGGCAGATCACGCCGATCGTCAGCACGGCCATGCCGAACGCGGCGATGATCATCCAGGGCCGCCAGGCCGCGACGTCATAGTGCTGCATGCGCCTCGTCATACCGAGCATGCCGACGATGTAGAGCGGCATGAAGGTGACGTAGAAGCCGAGAAAGGTGAACCAGAACGCGGCCTTGCCCCAGCGCTCGTCGAGGCGGAAACCGAACGCCTTCGGAAACCAATATTCGAAACCGGCGAAGGCGCCGAACAGCACGCCGCCGATGATGACGTTGTGGAAGTGGGCGACCAGGAACATGCTGTTGTGGAGCATGAAATCGGCCGGCGGCACCGCGACCAGGACGCCGGTCAAGCCGCCGATGATGAAGGTGACCATGAAGCCGACCGACCACAACATCGGCGTCGCAAAGCGGATGCGGCCGCCATACATCGTGAACAGCCAGTTGTAGATCTTCACGCCAGTCGGCACCGCGATGATCATGCTGGCGATGCCGAAGATGGCGTTGACGTCGGGCCCCGCCCCCATCGTGAAGAAATGATGCAGCCAGACCATGAAGGAGATGACGCAGATCGCCATTGTCGCCAGCACCATGGAGCGGTAGCCGAACAGCGCCTTGCCGGAGAAGGTCGAGACCACCTCGGAGAAGATGCCGAAGGCGGGCAGCACCAGGATGTAGACCTCGGGATGGCCCCAGGCCCAGATCAGGTTCATGAACATCATGACGTTGCCGCCGGCCTCGTTGGTGAAGAAGTGGAAGCCGAGATAGCGGTCGAGCAGCAGCATCGCGAGCGTGGCCGTGAGGATCGGAAAGGCCGCGACGATCAGAAGATTCGAGGCAAGCGTGGTCCAGCAGAACATCGGCATGCGCAGATAGTTCATGCCCCTGGTGCGCAGCTTCAGCACCGTCGTGACGAGATTGATGCCGGCCACCAGCGTGCCGACGCCGGAGATCTGCAGCGACCAGGCGTAATAGTCGACGCCGACGCCGGGCGAGTAGGACAATTCCGACAGCGGCGGAAAGGCTAGCCAGCCGGTGCGTGCGAACTCGCCGACCACGAGCGAGACGTTGACCAGCAGCGCGCCGGTCGCGGTCAGCCAGAAGCCGACCGAATTCAGCGTCGGAAACGCCACGTCGCGCACGCCGAGCTGGAGCGGCACGATCAGGTTCATCAGCCCGATAACGAACGGCATCGCCACGAAGAAGATCATGATGGTGCCGTGCGCGGAAAAGATCTGGTTGTAGTGCTCCGGCGGCAGATAGCCCTGCGACTGGTAGGCGACCGCCTGCTGGATCCGCATCATGACGGCGTCGCTGCCGCCGCGCAGCAGCATCACGGACGCCAGCAGGATGTACATGACGCCGATCCGCTTGTGATCGACGCTGGTGATCCATTCGCGCCAGAGATAGGGCAGATGTCCCTTCACCACGACCCACGCCAAGACGCAGAGGATCGCGACCAGCACCACCGCGCCGGCGACGAGCGGGATCGGCTGATCGAACGGAATGGCCGACCAATCGAGCTTACCGAGCATCATGGCCTCCGCTGTGCGACCGGCCTGCTTCGGATGCGAGCTCTGGCCCAGGTCCCGGCGGAATATGCAGGGTCGAGATCAGGTCGAACAGCTGGGGATCGTCCAGGCGGTAGACGGGCCGGCCCTTCTCGATGCCCTGCTGCATCAGCCTCTTGTAGCTGTCTGCGTTCAGCACCGCATCCGTCTTCGCGGTGGCCGCCACCCACTCCGGAAAGGCGAGCGGCGAGATCACGTTGACGTCGAACATCATGTCGGGAAAACCGTCGCCGGAAAAATGCGCCGACATTCCCTGAAGCTTGCCTTCATTGTCGGCGCGCAGGTTCAGCTTCGTCACCATGCCGTTCATGGTGTAGATCATGCTGCCGAGCTGCGGGATGAAGAACGTGTTCATCACGCTCGAGGATGTCAGCTGGAAGTTCAGCTCGGCGCCGGCGGGCACCGTCAACGTGTTGACGGTGGCGATGCGCTGGTCCGGATAGATGAAGAGCCACTTCCAGTCGAGCGACACGGCGTGGATCCGCACCGGGCTGCCGGTGCCAGGCACCGGCGCAGCCGGATCGAGCTGGTGCGAGCCGATCCAGGCGACGCCGCCGAGCAGGATCACGGTCAATGCAGGGATCGACCACACCACCATTTCGACGCGGCCGGAATAGACGAACTCAGGCTGGTAACGCGCCTTGGGATTCGAGGCGCGAAACCAGAACGCAAAAGCCAGGATCGCGAAAATGGTCGGCACCACGATCACGAGCATGATGAAGACGGAATCGACCAAAATGGTGCTGTTGGCCGCAGCCACGGGTCCTTGCGGATCGAGCAGATTCATCGGCAAGCCACTGGCGGTTGGGAAGCCCCGGGACTGAGCCTAACGCGGAAAAGTTCCGGCAGCAAACGCACTGGCCTCAGAACGGTTCCTGGACGACCGGGGTCAGCCACGCGCGATGCGCCGGCCGCAACATGCAATTCCATGTGATGTCAATGACATGAACGCAGACGCACGCCCTTCTCTCCGATCGGCGCGATTGCTAACCTGCACGAAAATAATCGAGAAGCTTGGGAGCGAGCCGGATGCGCTTGAAGGACAAGGTTGCGATCGTCGTCGGGGCCGGGCAAAGCTCCGGCGAGGGCATGGGCAATGGCCGCGCCACGGCGCTGACTTTCGCGCGCGAGGGTGCGAAGGTGTTGTGCGTCGACCACCATCTGGAGTCGGCGCAGGAGACGGTGGACATGATCACCGCGCAACACGGCACGGCCGCGGCCTTCAAGGCCGACGTGACCAAAGCTGTCGACATCAAGGCGATGGTGGCCGACGCGCAATCGCGCTGGGGCCGGATCGACGTGCTGCACAACAATGTCGGCGTCAGTCTCGCCGGTGGCGATGCCGAGCTGCTGCAGCTGACCGAGGAGGCGTTCGACCGCGTCGTCGCAATCAATCTGAAGAGCTGCATCCTTGCGGCGAAAGAGGTGATCCCGATCATGCGCGCGCAGAGAAGCGGCGCCATCATCAACATCTCGTCGATGGCGGCGATCACGACCTACCCTTACGTCGCCTACAAGGCGACCAAGTCGGCGATGATCGCCTTCACCGAACAGCTCGCCTACCAGAACGCCGAATACGGCATCCGCGCCAACGTCATCCTGCCTGGCCTGATGAACACGCCGATGGCTGTCGATACCCGCGCCCGCGAATGGCACAAGACCCGCGCCGAGGTCGAAGCCGAACGCGACAGCAAGGTGCCGCTACGCAGGAAGATGGGCACCGGATGGGACGTCGCCAACGCCGCGCTGTTCCTGGCAAGCGACGAGGCGAACTTCATTACGGGTGTGACACTGCCGGTGGATGGCGGCGCGAGCGTGAGACGGGGGTAGGTTTTTCTTCACACTCTCCCCGCTTGCGCGGAGAGGCGAAGAGAACTCGCTCATCGCGAATGCGTCACCCGCCAGATCGTGCCGTTGCCATCCTCCAAGATCAGCAGCGAACCGTCCTTGGCCGTGGCAACGCCGACCGGCCTGCCCCACACTTCGGTATCGCTCACGACGAACCCGGTGACGAAATCCTCGTACTCGCCCGTCGGCTTGCCATCCTTCATCTTGATGCGGATGACCTTGTAGCCGGTGCGCTTCGACCTGTTCCAGGAGCCGTGCTCGGCGGCGAAGGCGTCGCCCTGGTATTCCGATGGAAACAGAGTGCCCTGGTAGAAGGTCATGCCGAGCGAGGCCGAGTGCGGCTGGATCAGCACATCAGGCACCGTCACCTTGTCCTTGAGATCCGGACGTGCGCCGGCATGGCGGGGGTCCTCGTTGCCGCCGATATAGAACCACGGCCAGCCGTAGAAGCCACCCTCCTTCACGCTGGTCACGTAATCGGGCACGAGATCGTCGCCGAGGCCGTCGCGCTCGTTGGTCGAGCACCAGGGCAAGCCGGTCTGCGGCTGGATTGCTAGGCCGACGCAGTTACGCAGGCCGGTGGCGTAGATCTTGCGCTCCTTGCCGTCGGGATTGAAGGCCAACACCGCGGCACGCTCGAGCTCGCTGGCCCACGTTGCGCCGAGTGGCTGCGTCTTCGACCACGCCTCCAATCCGCCCGGCGGCGTGCCCATGCCCTCGGCGACGTTGCTGAGCGAGCCGACGGAGACAAGCATGCGCTTGTTGTCGGGCGTGAAGACGATATCGCGGGTGGAGTGGCCGCCATCATGCGGCAGGCTCGCCACAATCGTCTCCGCCTTGCCGCGCGGCTTGAGATCACCGGTCTGATACGGAAAGCGGACGACGCTATCGGTGTTGGCGACATAGACCCATTGCGGATGGTCGCCGTTCGGAAAGAAGGCAATCCCGAACGGTTGCCGCAGGCCGCTGGCAAACACCTCATTGGTCGCGACCTTGCCACCCTCTCCAGCGCGAAGCACGCGGATGGTGCCCGCCCGCGTCTCCGCGACGAAGACATCGCCGTTCGGCGCAACCCGCACGATGCGCGGCGCGCGCAGGCCTTCGGCGAACAGCTCGACCTTGAAGCCGGCCGGCACCTGGAGCGCCGCCTCGGGCGGACGCGGCACCACGCGTGACGAGCTCGCAACCGACCGCGTGGCGCCGGGCCTGACCAGATCCTGCGGCCTGATCAGCCTGACCGTGCCGGGCTTGTCGGCCCGCCAATCGCCATAGGCGTCCTTGCCCTGCAACACCGGCTCGGCCTGCGCGCCGAGCGCGACTGCAACCAGCAGCCCTGCGAGCACCGTCACGAACGATATCCTGTGGCTCACGTCGTCTATTCCCCGCCTTTCCCGCACGTCAACGCCGATCACCGGCAATGGCCTGCAGCAGGTCTGACGCCTGCCGAATCGCACGTCAGTTCATGCCCGCACGATGTGCATCAGCCACGGCCCATCATACTGGAAAATGCAGTTGATCGGTGCGACACATTGTAAGGGCGGCGACGGCCGGTTGCGGTCATCAAGGCTGCGGCACCGATGTCGCGACTGATGGGAAGATCATGTGGGGATCCGTCATATCGGAATGGGCGAGCCTGCTGCTGCGCTGGCTGCACGTGGTGGCTGCGATCGCCTGGATCGGCAGTTCCTTCTATTTCATCGCCCTCGATCTCAGCCTCAAGCCCAGAAGCGAGCTGCCTGACGGCGTGCAGGGCGAAGCCTGGCAGGTCCATGGCGGCGGCTTCTACCGGATCATGAAATATCTGGTGGCCCCTCACCAGATGCCGGACGAGCTGACCTGGTTCAAATGGGAAGCCTACACCACCTGGCTGTCCGGCTTCGCGCTGATGGTGGTGGTGTACTATCTCGAGGCCGATCTGTTCCTGGTCGACAAGTCGATTCTCGACCTCACGCCATTCCAGGCCGGCCTGTTCAGCTTCTGCAGCCTGGCGCTGGCGTGGCTGCTCTATGAGGCCGCCTGTCGCACCGGGCTTGCGCAACGCGAGCTGCCCTTCGCCATCGGCGGCTATCTGTTCCTGGTCGCGCTCACTTACGCCTTCACCCATGTGCTGAGCGGACGTGGCGCCTTCAACCAGATCGGCGCGATCATCGGCACCATCATGGTCGCCAATGTCTTCGCGCTGATCATCCCGAATCAGAAGAAGATCGTTGCCAGCCTCATCGCGGGCCAGGCGCCCGATCCAAAGCTCGGCATGGCCAGCAAGGAACGCTCGGTCCACAACAACTACCTGACGCTCCCCGTGGTCGTGCTGATGATCAGCAACCACTATCCCCTGCTCTACGCAACGCGCTTCAACTGGATCATCGTTGCGATCATCCTGGCGCTGGGGCCGGTGATCCGCCACTTCTTCAACGAGCGCCATGCCGGGCGCAAATCGCCGTGGTGGGTGTGGGGCGTGACGGCGGCCGGCGTGATCGCGATCCTCTTCCTCTCCGCCGCCGGTCCGCGCGAGGTGAAGACGGGCGCACTATCGACGCCGCCGACGCTCGCCAATGTCGAGGAGATCGTGATGTCCCGTTGCAGCATGTGCCACGCGGCCGAGCCGGTCTGGGCCGGCATCGTCACCGCCCCGAAAGGCATCCTGCTCGACGCACCCGAGCACATTCAGCGCAACATCCGCCTGATCGGGCGTGTGGCCGCCTGGTCGAGTGCCATGCCGCCCGGCAACATCACCGAGATGACCAGCGAAGAGCGCGCAGTCCTCGCCGCCTACATCGAGCAGGCCCGCTGACGTGCGTCGCGCGAGGGTGCCCTGCGCGGAAATGAAATTCCGCAACTGCCGCTGAATTGAAAATGACTCGGCCGCGTATCCGGCGTAGACATGACCGGCAGCCGCCGGCGCGGCCCAAAGTCAGTTTGCAATCGGGGAAGAACAGTGGCCCTCAAGAACATCATCGGTATCGACCACGCCGTGGTCATGGTGAAGGACCTCGACAAGGCTGCCGACAATTATCGGCAACTCGGCTTCACCGTGTCGCCGCGCGGCACCCACAGCGTCCATATGGGCACGGGCAACTACACCATCATGTTCGACCCCGACTATATGGAGCTGCTCGGCGTGCTAGCTGCGACCGAGCTCAACGCCCCGGCGCGCGCCTTCCTCGACAAGCGCGGCGAAGGTATCGAGCGTATCGCCTTCACCGCAATCGATTCCGCCGCCGGCGCTGCGGAGATCCGTGCACGGGGCCTGGAGGCGATCGGCCCGACCGATTTCGAACGGCCGGTGACGTTGCCAAACGGCACGGTCTCGGCGGCAAAATTCCGCACCTTCATGTGGCCGACCGCCGAAGCACCGGGCGGCGTGCGCATCTTCGCCTGCGAGCACAAGACCCGCGAGACGGTGTGGATTCCCGAATTGATGACCCACGCCAATGCGGCCAGGCGGATCAAGCAGACGCTGATAGCAACGCCAGAGCCGGCCAAGGATGCCGCTCACCTCGCACGTCTGATCGACCGCGAGCCAAAGACCGAGACGGACGGCGCGGTCACGGTGCCCTCCGGCGGCGAGCGCGCCGACTTCGTCTATCTGACGCTGGACCAGCTCGCCAAGCGCTATCCCGGCGTGCCGCTCGCAGGTCTCTCCGAGCGCGGCGGCGCCGCGCTGGTGCTGGTTAGCGCCGATCTCGCGGCGACCGAAAAAGCGCTCGGTTCGGCAGCCGTGCGGAGCGGAGCTGCAATCTGCGTGCCGCCGGCCAAGGCCAACGGCACACTGCTCGCCTTCGTTGCCGGCTGAGAGTTCGCCGATCGCCTATGTCACGCGCTTCGTGAAGCCGCCGAGGCCAGCAGCATTCCGGTGTCGTTCTTCGCGCACCTGCTCTGGCAGGAGAGCCGCTTTCGTTGCAACGAAGTCAGCCCGGCGGGCGCGCCGGGCGTCGCGCAATTCATGCCGGAAACGCCGTTCGCTTCGCCGCTCGAGAACGCTCCGCGAGCTGATGCGGAGATGGAGAAGCCGCTCGATGGAGCGGCTTCCGATGGGCTTAGTCGATCTCCTCGATCACGCGACGCTCGCTGGGCTCGATGACATAGGTCCGGGTGTCGCGATGGATGTAGCGATACTCCCGCAGGTCAGGCGCCTCCCGATAGACCGTGCTCGGGAATTCCTCGACCTCGACAGTGTCCGGGATGCGGTCACCGACATGGATCTCCGTGCGCGCAGTGCTGCCGGTGGTCCGCGCCTCGCCCCGTCCTTCGGTGCGAGTCTTCGCGTGCTTGCGGATCACTTCGCGATCGCGATCCGAAAACTTGCTGGCGCTACGCTCGCGCGTGGTCGTCGTCGTTGTTGCCGTGGACTGCCCCGAATACGGCAGCACCGTCACGATCTTGTAGGTCGCCGGATCGACCACGACGATCTGATCCTTCACCAGCGCAAAGCTGTAGCCGCGATATTGCGGCACGATCTCGACGACGTCGGGCGGCAATGTCGAGAGGTGCACGTCGCGCGGCACCACGGTGCCGACATTGAGCGCGAAATTGACGTTGGTCAGCGGTTGCACGTTCAGGCGCGAGATCGACGCGCTGATCTTGGTCTCCTGCTGCTTGTTGAGGTTGACGTCGGTCTGGGCGGCCGCCTGTGAATTGGTGCTCGAACGCTCGCCCTGCGCCTGATTGCTGGCTGGCGCATTCGGCGCCTGCTGGGCCTGGTTGGTTCCAGATGCAGCGGGAGCCTGCTGGGCCTGGTTCGTGTTCGCCGGCGGCGGGTTGGCGCTCTGCTGCGTCGCAGGTTGGTTGCCGGGTGCATTGGAGCTTGCCGTACCGCTCTGCGACGGAGCGGTCGGGCTTGGGTTGTTGGCGGCATTGGAGGAGCCGGGAGATGGTGTGTTGCTCTGCGCATTCTGGGCCGACGTTCCCGACGTCGATGGTTGCTGCGGTTGCGATGTGGTCTGCTGCCTATCGGCCGCGCCCGACGGCGAGGCGGTGGATGGCGCGGTGGAATTTGACTGTGATTGCGGCGACTGCTGAGACGTCGTGTTCGTGCCTGGCGATTGCGCAAAAGCGGCATTCGCCAGCACCAGCCCCAAGGCCGTGGTTGCCAGCAGGCGGATCATGATTCACTCCCTTTGATCAAAATGAACGTTGGCTACTAACCCACGTTAGGACGCTCTGTTCCAGTTAAGAGGCTGCCCCCAACCTGCACGGAACCTGCAATGCCATCGAAGAGTGCCGGGATCATCGCCTATCGGAAACGCGGGAAAGTCGAGGTGCTCCTCGTTCATCCCGGAGGGCCGTTCTGGCGTAACAAGGATCTCGGCGCATGGTCGATCCCGAAGGGCGAGTACGCGGACGGAGAAGACGCAGAGATTGCCGCGCGACGGGAGTTTGCCGAGGAACTTGGACTTCAGCTGTCCGTGCCGCTGATCGCGCTTGGCCAGGTCAGGCAGCGCGGCGGCAAGCTCGTCACCGCCTTCGCGGCCGAGCTGGACATCGACGTGCGCGGCATTCGCAGCAACACGTTCGAGATGGAATGGCCGCCGCGCAGCGGCAAGCGGCAGGCCTTTCCGGAAGTCGACCGCGCGCAATGGTTCACGCTGGAAGGGGCGCGGGAGAAGATCAACGCCGGACAACGTCCGCTGCTCGATCGGCTGGAGCAGCTGACCGGCGGCGAATAGGCGCGGCGTACTTGCCTGCGCTCGCCGATCGCGCCCTACTCCGCCTTGATGTTCGCCGCCGCCACCACCTCGGCAAGCTCCTTGGTCTCCTTCGCGATCTTCGCGGCATAGTCAGCCTGGCTGAGCACGCGGACGACCCCTTGCGAGCCGAGCTTCTCCTCGACCGCCGGATCCTTGGCAGCGGCGACGATCTCCCGGTGCAGCATCTCCGTGATCGGCGCGGGCGTCGCTTTCGGCATGAAGAAGCCGACCCAGAACGAGATGTCGAAGCCGGGATAACCGGCTTCCGCGACGGTGGGCACATCGGGTAGCGCCGGCAGCCGCTCGGCCGACGACACTGCCAGCGCGCGCAGCTTGCCGGCCTTGACCAGCGGCACGGCCGAGAGCGGATCGAACACCGCCAGGACCTCTTGCGCGAGAATGCCCATCTCGGCGGCCGAGCCGCCGCGATAGGGCACGTGGATCAGCTTGATGCCGGCCTTCTGGCTGAGCAGTTCCATGGCGAGATGGGCGAGATTGCCGTTGCCGCCGGAGCCGTAAGCAAGCGCACCGGGCGCGGCCTTTGCCGCAGCGACGAGATCGGCCACCGATTTGACGTTCGCCGTCTTGGGGTTCTCGGGATTGACGACGAGGACGAGCGGCGCCGACACGACAGTGGTGAGCGGCGCGAAATCCTTTTCCGGATCGTAGCGGATCTCCTTGAACAGCGTCTTGTTGAGCGTGATCGTCGACGAGTTGCAGGCGAGCATGGTGTAGCCGTCCGCATCCGCACGCGCGACGCCTTCGGCGGCGATCATACCGTTGGCGCCGGCGCGGTTCTCGACCACGAAGGGCTGGCCGAGCTTGTTGCCGAGGCGATCGCCGATGATGCGCGCAACGACGTCGACCGGTCCCCCCGCGCTGAAGCCGACCACCACCTTGACCGGCCGCACCGGATATTTCTGCGCGAGGGCATCTGTCGCCAGCACTGCTGCGCATAATCCGGCGATGACTGCCAGCAGGCGGGCCGTTCGTTGCATTCGTTCTCTCCCGGACTTCTTGGCGCCGCTTGTGCGTGTTTGTCGATGCGACGCGTTCATGATTAGCGGACGCGCCGGATTTCGCAATCGCGGTTGGCCGCCGGCATTCCGCCGCACGGCACGTGCACGCCGCTTCCAAACAAAAAATGCGAAAACAACCCCATGCACAGTAGCCGGCCCCTGTCGGAACAAGGACTTGCGCAGGGCGAGAAAATTTTCGGATTTACGAAATCCATTTTGACTCGTCGGGCAAAACAGTGGCATGATGGCATCATCGCAAAAATCGTGAGCATCCCGGCCTGCCCGACTACGGGCCGCCCGACGCGGTTGCGCGTAAACCCTTCATCGGCATCCCGAAATTCGCATTCGCGCGCGACAGCGGACGGTCGCTCGCGCCTGCCCATCAAAGGACACAGAGCATGACGACAGCACCGGCCCGCCACATCACCTCGCCGCTCGCGGCAAGCGATCGCAGCGGCCCGCTCGTGAGCCCGCGCATCAAACTCTACAAGCGGCGCATCGCGATCAGCCATCCCGACCCGCAGGCCGGCGAGCGGCTGCTGGCCGAGGCGCTCGGCGCCGCCGACCGCGACGCGCTGCAGGGCATGCTGAGGCAATTGGTCAAGGCCAGCGCGGTCGGGCAGAGGCCCGATGAGGCCAACCTCGCCTTCATGATCTCGACGATCAGGAGCATCGCGCCGAAAGATTCCATCGAGGCCATGCTGGTCTCCCAGATGGTCTCGGTTCACGTGGCGGCGATGCGTTGCGCATGTCGCCTCGCCTGTACGGATGATCTTGCACAGCAGGAGGGTGTCACCCGCGCATTGACCCGGCTCTCCCGCACCTTCGCCGCCCAGGTCGAAGCACTGAATCGCCACCGCAACAGCGACGAGCGCCCGATCACGGTACAGAACCTGTCGGTGCAGGACGGCGGACGGGCGATCGTGGGCAACGTCACGCAGCATGCGAATGTGATCGTTGCGGAGACCGGCACGATGGATACGGCTGCGGATACGGGAACGAGCGCAGGCTGCGATGCCCACCGCGGAAACGATGGACCCGGAGTGTGAATGGCACCAGCGCATGACCAGCGATCACATCCGTCATACGGATGCAATGCAGTCGAGCCCGCGCTGCGGCGCGCGGACACGCCACGGCACCGCCTGCCGCGCGCCGGCGATGCAAGGCAAGGCACGCTGCCGCATGCACGGCGGCGCGCGGAGATCGGGCGCGCCGAAGGGAAACCGGAATGCGCTCAGACACGGAATGTTCACAGAGGATGGTAGTGCCGAGCGACACCAGGTGCAGGCTTTGCTGGAGGACGCATGGAAGGTTCTGGATGAGCTGAAGTAGGTGGTGGCGCGACCTGCGCGCCAGGATGATCCATGGGCAGGCGCCTCGGCGCGGCGCCCGCGAATTGCCAAACAGCTCCGCGCCCGGTCACCGATCGAGGCTGCAAGATCGCGGCTCCAATCGACCATGCGCGCACCCGGTTCCGTGAAGTCTCAATGACCTGCAAGCTCTGGCACTGCTGGATTGAAATGCTCGCATAAGAGGGGAACTTACCGCCCTTGCGCCGCTTTGCTTCGGCAGCGGAAAGAGCTCCCACATGAACGCAGAGACGGAACTAAAATTCCGGATTGCGCCGCGACAATTGTCATCGGTCTTGCGCAACAACGGTTTGAACGGGCACCGCCGCGACCAGGCCGGGCAGACGCTCGTGTCGACCTACTTCGATACGAACAAGCACAAGCTCAGGCGCCATGGCTTGACGCTGCGGGTCCGGAAGGTCGAAGGGCGCTACGTGCAAACCGTGAAGGCGGGCGGCACGGGCGGAGTGACGCGCGGCGAATGGGAGCGCGAGATCTCCGGTGCAAGCCCTGACCTGAAGAAGACCAGGAAGACGCCTCTGCGACAGCTCGCGACCGGCAAACTCCCTCGCAAGCTGAAGCCGGTGTTCCAGACCAACATTCATCGCAAGGCGCGAGCGAAACGGGTCCGGAACAGCGAGATCGAGCTTGCCGTCGATCAAGGCCGGATCAGCGCCGGGCGGAGGTCGCGACCTGTGTCCGAGCTGGAGCTGGAATTGAAGTCCGGACGCGCTGCAGATCTGTTCCGACTGGCGCGCAAGCTCGAACGCAGCACGGGGGCCGAGCTCGATCTTCGCTCGAAATGCGAGCGAGGCTTCCAGCTGGTCGCAGGCAACGGCGGCGGTGCGCAACACGCCGAGCCGATCGAGCTGAAGCCGGAACTCCCGCCGCGGGATGCGTTCCGCGTCATCGCACATTCGACGCTGCGTCAGATCACGGCCAACGCCGATCCGGTGCGTGACATGGACGCCGAAGGTGTTCATCAGATGCGGGTCGGCCTGCGCCGCTTGCGGGCGGCGATCTCGCTGTTCTCCGACATCCTGCCTCGGGCGAGCACTGCGCGGATCAAGGCCGAGCTGAAATGGCTCACGGGCGAACTGGCGCCGGCGCGCGAGATCGACGTGTTTCTGACGGAGAGCATCGAGCCGATCACCGAGAAGGACGTTCCGCGACGCGGCGCTCGCGCGCTCCGCGTGAAGTTCTCCGGCGAGCGGCAGGCGGCATTCAGGCGTGCCCGCGATGCGGTTGCGTCGGCACGTTATCGCCGCCTGCTCATCGACGTGATCGAATGGATCGAGGCTGGACGGTCTCGCGTCAAGGATGACCGCTCGATCGCCGCTTATGCCGCGCAGGTGCTCGATCGGCGTATCCGGAAGGCGCGCAAGGAGGGCAAGCACCTGAACGATCTCGATCCGATGCAGCGCCACAAGCTACGGATCAAGATCAAGAAGATTCGCTATGCCGTCGATTTCTTCGAAAGCCTTTACAGCGATACCGACCAGAAGGAGCTCGCAGACCTGTCCGACCGGCTGAAGCAAATTCAATCCGCCCTGGGATCGCTCAACGACTTCATGGCCCACCGCGAACTGGCAACCGAGGCTGCGCTGACCGCGCCACCTGCGCACCGCCGTGCTCAGGCTTTCGCGTCAGGCGTCATCGTCGGCCATGAACGCGAGACGGCCGATGGCCTGATGAAGGACGCTGCAACGGAATTGCATCGGCTGCGCAAACTGCGCGTCGTGCCGAATGACCGAGCGTAGGAGAACCGGCATGGCAAGCGACATCGCCTGGGTCGGCAATTGGCGAAATCAATTCGGCTCGATCTTGCGCATCACGGACGACGCGAACGGCCGCATCGAGGGGAATTTCGAGACCGCACTCGATGACAGCGGCTTTTTCGGGCAGGCGGTGCCCGTCACCGGGTTTCACAGAGGCAATTGCATTGCCTTCGTCGCGGTGGGCTCGTCCGTGACGGGGGACCGCGCCGTCTCCTACACCGGACTGCTGCGTCACGGAAAAATAGAGACTGCCTGGTTCGTGATTGCAGACCAGGCCTTGAGCGCGTCCAGGGAAGGCGAGCCGGCAAGGCTGAAGCCAGTGAACTGGTGGCGCGCCGTGACAACGAATGTCGATACGTTCGAGCGGAGCTAGCACTCAGCTCCCCGAGCCGAGGATCACTGCCGACAAGCCAACGGTGCCCCAAATGTCAGGTCTCGCACTTGACGAGGCACGGCAGAGCACGCGGGGCCAGCTACGGCAGGTTCAGATGGCGTCCTCATCCGCGTGGCGTCACGCCCTGGCCGGCTACCGCGCCGCGAACGGTTTCGAAGCTGACACGTTGTAATGCCGCCCGCCTCTCCGCGATGGCGCTGCTCAACAGCTCGAGCACCAGCCCGAATGCCGCGAGCTCCTCTTCTTCGACAGCCCCGTCATCGTAGCACTCGAGTGTCTCGCGGATGATTGCGTCGGCCTCACGCTGGAGTGCAACAAGTTCCTGGTTGGATTCCGCCGTGCGCGCGCTGGAAACCATGGCCAGGATTCTCTTGCGATGGCTGGTGTTGTCCTCTCGTTCGTCGCGGTTCAAATAGCGACGCAACCACGCGACTGCCGAGCCGATTCCGGACAGGAGCAGCAGGCCGAACCAGAAATAATCGCCATAGCGGTCGAGAAAGGTGCGTTCGTTGCCGTCGATGACGGCTGCCGCTCCCCGATGGACCGGCAGCTCGGTGTCCTTCTCGAGGTCTGGCTTGATGATGTGGGCGGCGCCAGGTACATGCCTCGCGATGGCCTGACGCACGGTAAAAAGCTGCCGGAAGAAGGCAGCAACGGTCGTTTCGGACAGGCTCTTTCTTGCTACGATGAGATGGCTGACGCTGACCGTCTCAACCTTGTCATCCGGCCAAGCTGGATCGAAGACGCCGGGCGGTATTTCCTCGGATTCATACCGGGGATGCTTCAGGGCGATTGCCTCCGATGTCTCGACGGCGAGAAACTTCGGCTCGCCTCTTGTGCGCGCTGTCGCAGCGACAGCATCCGACGTGATCCTGCTATCGAGCGGCCCGACCGCCATGAAGGCATCGAGGCTCGGATCGCGCGCCAGCTCCTCGATCTGGTCCGTGCCAAAGTGGGTCACCGCAACCTTGTCCGCCTCCGCCCCGGAGGCGCTCAGGATGACCCGCAGCAACGCGGCATTCGCCGGGGTCCGCCCGATGATGCCGACATGGCGCGCTGTGAGATCGGCAACCTCCTTGATTCTCGGCGCGCGCTTTGTTTTTGGATTCTTGCTTGCAGGTCCAGCCGGCGCCCACAGCACAACGAAGTTCTTGCGCAAGACGGCGACGGTCTGCGCCTCGGCGGGCATTTCCAGATCGGCCCGGCCGATCGCAAGGTCTGCCTTGCCAGCCCCAAGCAGGGCGAGGGACTCGACCGCCCCTTCGGTTTTGATCGGCGACAGCCTGACAGTGCGGCTTTCACCGCCGAAGACGTCGGCCATCGCCTGAATGACTTTGTAATCATCGCTGCCCGGCGGCCCAACCGCGATCTTGAGGCTGTAGGGTCGCAATGCATAGTAGAGCGCACCCGTTGCGGCGCCAAAAACAAGGAATCCAATCGCAAGAACCAGCAGTAAGGAATTGCTCCTTCTCCGCGCTCGACGGCCCGCGTCACTGTGCGTCTGACTAGAACTCTCGGACGAAGACATTGCCGCCGCCACTGCGGATCACAGCGCTTCCTGCCTGGCAGGGTGCCACGCTTTCCCGAACATAACGTCCTGACGGCCATCCTGGTTCACAACCGGCAGAGGCCTGAATGAGTCTGTCGGCGCGTCGTCGGTGAGGCCCGCGGGCATCGGCAGTGCAGGCTGATTGCGGCTGCTTGCCGTTGGTCGTTCGCGGTATCCGGAGAAGCCACATTCCGGAATGAGGGGGTTCCCGCTGCCGCCATTGGCGCCCGATCCGTGATCATGTACGCCGTACAGAAACCTTCTAGGGACGGGACGCTCATGACCACTGCCGCCAACGACGCGGGCATCGCCACCCGCGCGCTGATCTTTGCGCTGCTCGCGCTCGCCTGCGGCCACATGCTCTCGACCTTGCTGCGCACCATTCCGGCCGTCAGCCTCGACCTGATGGCGGCGGATTTCCACATGGAGCCGCAGGCGCTGGCGAGCCTCACCTCGATCTATCATTTCGCCTTTGCGGCGGCCCAGATCCCGGTTGGCGCGGCGATGGACCGGTTCGGCGTGCGGCCGGTGTCGCTGAGCCTGCTGGCAGGAACCGTGTTTGGCGCGGTGGCGTCCGGGTTTGCGACGGGACCGGAAAGCTTCGCCGTCGGGCAGCTGCTGCTCGGCATAGCCACCTCGGGCATGCTGATGTGCCCGATGACGCTCGCAGCCAAGCAATTGTCCGCCGCGCGGTTCGGATTGTGGTCCGGCGCCATTCTCTCGATCGGCAATATCGGCATGCTGCTGTCGTCGAGTCCGCTCGCCTTCGTGATCGACCATTATGGCTGGCGCGCGGGGTTCTGGATCTCGGCGCTCGGCGGCATCCTCGTTGCACTCGCGGTGTTCGCGCTGGTGCCGAACCAGCCGGCCGAGCACAAGGACGACTCCTCGCCGCTGGCGCAGATGATCGAGGTTGTCAGGCTCGGCCTGTCGCGGCCGCTGCGAGGCCTCATCGCGCTGGCGCTGGTGTCGCTGGCGAGCTCGCTGGTGCTGCGCGGCCTGTGGGGCGGGCCATGGCTGATGCAGGTCAAGGGACTGACGCGGGTCGAAGCCGGCAACCAGCTCGGCGCGTTCACGCTGGCGATGATCGCCGGCCCCCTGTGCATCGGCATGGTCGACCGCAGGCTCGGCCGCCGTCGCGAACTGGTCGTCGGCACGCACGCTGTCGCGGCACTGCTGCTCGCACTGATGGCGTTGGGAGCCCCGCACCTTGCCGTTGCATGGCTGTTCGGCGTGACCGTCATGCCGCCGTACTACGATCTGGCACTGTTCGTGCTGATCGGGCTCTTCACCTCCGCGCAGCCGCTGCTGTTCGGCATGTCCAGGCAACTCGTCGACGCGCAGGTCGCAGGGAAAGCACTCGCGGCTCTCAATCTCGCCTTCTTTCTCGGCACTGCGCTGATGCAGTCGGTCACCGGCGCGGTGGCCGCGCTTGCGGGGCTGCCGGCGGTGCTACTGTTCATGGCGGCGGCGCTGGCGCTCGGCGTGCTGATCTTTTTGACTTACACGAGCGCGAATTCGTAGGATGGATGGATAGAGCGAAGAGCTTTAGCCCGCCTAACCGTTCGCCCCCGCGCCGCTGCCTGCATCAAGGGAATTCCAGTCCATGCCTGTCGACCACAAAGCCGCCACCGATCGCCTCATGCGCTTTCTCGCCGTCGAGGGCGTGACGGGACAGGAGGCTGCGATCGGGCGCGAGCTTACGGCCGCGCTGAAGGAGGCCGGCGTGCCGGCGAAGGCGATCCGGCTCGACGATGCCAACACGCGCATTCCGGTGCCGACCGAGACCGGCAATCTCATCGTCGATCTGCCCGGCCGCGGCGTGCTGCACAACCAGCCCCGCATCATGTTCATGACCCACATGGACACCGTGCCACTGTGCGCCGGCGCCAGGCCGAAACTGTCGGGGCGCAAGATCGTCAACGAGGCCAAGACCGCGCTCGGCGGCGACAATCGCTGCGGCTGCGGCGTGCTGGTGACGCTGGCCGCCGAGCTCTCACGGCAGAAGCTCGATCATCCGCCGATCACGCTGTTGTTCTGCGTGCGCGAGGAGAGCGGGCTCTACGGCGCGCGGCACGTCAAGCTCGATGAGCTTGGCGCGCCGGCGATGGCCTTCAACTATGACGGCGGCTCGGCGTCCAACGTCGTCATCGGCGCCGTCGGCGCAGATCGCTGGACCGTGGAGATCTTCGGGCGCGCCTCGCATGCCGGCGTCTCGCCCGAGCGCGGCATCTCCGCGACCATGATCATGGCGCTAGCGCTGGCCGACGTGAAGGCCGGCGGCTGGTTCGGCAAGGTGGTGAAGGGCAAGAAGCAAGGCACCAGCAATGTCGGCCCCGTCACCGGCGGCGAGGGCCGCCCCGCGGGCGATGCCACCAACGTCGTCACGGACTACGTGCATGTGCGCGGTGAATGCCGCAGCCATGACGGAAAATTCTTCAAGGAGATCACCAAGGCCTACAAGGCCGCCTTCGAGAAGGCGGCCAAGAAGGTCACCAACGCGCAAGGCAAGTCCGGCAAGGTCAAGTTCAAGGCCGAGACCGACTATTATCCCTTCCGGATGAAGGAGAGCCTGCCGGTGGTCAAACGCGCGATCGAGGCGGTAACGGCCGTGGGCGGAACTCCGAACGTGCGCGCGGCCAATGGCGGGCTGGACGCCAACTGGATGGTCCGTCACGGTATTCCGACCGTGACCTTCGGCGCGGGGCAGAATGAAGCGCACACGATCGACGAATGGATCAATCTCGACGAATACGACCGCGCCTGCGCGCTGGCGCTGCAGCTGGCGACCATGCGGTGAGGTGCCTTGCGCGATGCGCGCTTGCCGAGCGGTGCGCATCGTCCTAGCCTGCAAGAAAAAAACAGGAAGGAACCATGGCGCGCATCGCGACGACCGAGACCGGACTCTACCGGATCCCTCTCCCTATTACGCTCTCCGACTCCACCCATGGCGAGATCGCCGCGTTCGAGCTGATCACCTGCCGCATCCGTGATGCCGATGGCGCCGAGGGTGTCGGCTACACTTACACCGTCGGCCGCAATGGCGGTTCTGTTGCCGACATTCTCGCGCGCGAGATCCCTGCACTGATCGAAGGGCGCGAGGCCGACGACACCGAAGCGATCTGGAATCACGTCTGGTGGACGCTGCATTATGGCGGCCGCGGCGGGCCGGTGGTGCTGGCGCTCTCCGCGCTCGACATCGCGCTGTGGGATTTGAAGGCGCGCCGCGCCAAGCTGCCGCTGTTCCGCCTGCTCGGCGGTTTTGACGCGCGCGTGCCGTGTTATGCCGGCGGCATCGACCTCGATCTCTCCGTCGATGCGCTGCTCGAGCAGACCGACGACAACCTCGCCAAGGGATTTCGCGCCATCAAGATGAAGGTGGGCCGGCCCGATCTCAAGTCCGACATCGCGCGTGTCTCCGCGATGCGACAGCATCTCGGCGACGGCTTTCCGCTGATGGCGGACGCCAACATGAAATGGACGGTCGAGGAGGCGATCCGGGCCGCGCGTGCCTTCGTTCCCTATGACCTGACCTGGCTGGAGGAGCCGATCATTCCCGACGACGTCGCCGGGCACGCGCGCATCATGCAGGCCGGCGGCGTGCCGATCGCGGCGGGCGAGAATCTGCGCTCGCTGTGGGAGTTCAAGAATTACATCGCCGGTGGCGCGGTGTCCTATCCCGAGCCCGACGTCACCAATTGCGGCGGCGTCACTGCCTTCATGAAGATCGCGCGGCTGGCGGAAGCGTTCAACCTGCCGGTCACCAGCCACGGCGCGCACGACATCACCGTGCACCTGCTCGCGGCCTGCCCGAACCGCTCCTATCTGGAGGCGCACGGGTTCGGGCTGGACAAATATATCGAGCATCCGCTGGTGCTGAAGGACGGGCTGGCGCTGGCGCCTGATCGGCCGGGGCACGGCATCGGCTTTGACTGGAAGGGCCTTGCGAAGCTGGCGCCTTAGGGCACCCGTCATGCCGGGCTTGTCCCGAGCATCCACGTTCTTTTCAGCTGCGAAGCAAGACGTGGATGGCCGGGTCAAGCCCGGCCATGACGATGCGGCTGCACGCGAGCCATACCCCTGCGTGGGATGCGTAGGCCCGATAATCCGCTAAGGTGGCGGCAGACAACTTGCGAGAGACACCCACCTTGTCCCCCGAACTCCACCAGAAACTGACCGCGTGGCGCCGGCACCTGCATGCCCACCCCGAATTGTCGCTCCAGGAAAAAGCCACAGCCGCCTTCGTGCAGGACAGGCTCGCCGAGCTCGGCATCCCCTTTGAAGCCAACATCGGCGGGCACGGCATCGTCGCGACCTTGACGCGCGGGCACGCCCGCAGCCGGGTGGGCCTGCGCGCCGACATGGATGCGCTGCCGATCACCGAGGACACCGGCCTGGCCTACGCTTCAAAGACATCGGGCGTGATGCATGCG
This sequence comes from Bradyrhizobium sp. STM 3561, assembly GCF_045571455.1. NCBI lineage: Bacteria > Pseudomonadati > Pseudomonadota > Alphaproteobacteria > Hyphomicrobiales > Nitrobacteraceae > Bradyrhizobium > Bradyrhizobium sp. STM 3561. The sequence goes on along the minus strand of NZ_CP120695.1, from coordinate 1,335,322 downwards.
TGCGGCCATGACGGCCATACCGCCTCGCTGCTCGGCGCAGCAGCACTGCTCGCCGCCGACGCCGACTGGAGCGGCACGGTCGATTTCATCTTTCAGCCGGCCGAAGAAGGATTCGGCGGCTCGCGCGCGATGGTCGCGGCGGGGCTGTTCGACCGCTTTCCAATGGAGCGGATATTCGGCTTCCACAACTGGCCGGGCCTTGCCGCCGGCACCATCGCGGTCCATGACGGTGTCGTCATGGCCTCCGGCGGGCGCATCACCATCACCATCGAGGGCCATGCCGGCCACGCCGGCATGCCGCATCTGACGCGCGATCCGGTGGTGGCCGCCGGCCATTTGATCGTGGCGCTGCAATCGGTCACCTCGCGCGGCGTCGATCCGCTCGACACTGCCGTGCTGTCGCTCTGCACGATCGAAGGCGGCACCGCGCCGAACCAGATCGCCGGACGCGTCACCATCCGCGGCACGCTGCGGTACCACCGCGAGGCGGTCAAGGGCACCATCCTCGATGGCATCGAACGCACCTGCGCGGGGATTGCGACCGGCTTTGGCGTCAAGGTCACGCCCGAGATCGTCATGGGCGTCGGCGTCGTGATCAACACGCCGGCCGAAGCGGAGCTCGCGCGTATCGCCGCGGAAAAGGTGCAGGCGCCCGTGCGGCGCGACCTTGCGCCCAGCATGGCCGGTGAGGATTTTGCCCACTTCCTGCAGCAGCGGCCGGGCGCATTTGTCTGGATCGGCAATGGCGAGTTACGCGAGGGCGCCGAGCTGCACGGCCCGCGCTACGATTTCAACGACGCGATCCTGCCGGTGGCCTCCGGTTGGATGGCTGAGGTCGCCAAGACGGCGCTGGCCTCGAACTAGCTCACGAGATCTCGTGTGGCAGCTTCCAATCCGGCCGCGGCTCGCAAACCTCGTCCACCCGCTCGACATGATAGCCGGCGGGCAACAGGTGGCCGCCCTCCTCGTCCGCGACGGGGACGTCGGTCACGAGGCCCTCGATCAAGGCGGCTTCCCACACCTCCTTCTCGGTCGGAAAGGGATTGCCGATCTGCTTGTTGCCTTCGAACAGCGCGTACATCGGTTCCGGTCCTGCGTTGATGCCCAGAGCAACGTATCGGCCGCACGGACGTTCCCTCCGGCAAATGGCAACGGATGGCACGTGAGCGATGGCGCGCGTTCTGATCGGAACCTCCGGCTGGCACTATGCCTCCTGGCGAGGCCCGTTCTTTCCCGAGGGCGTGACGCTGAAGCAGCAGCTGCGCTACTACTCCGGGCAGTTCGACACCACCGAGCTGAACGGCGTGTTCTACCGCACGCCGACGCCGGAAGCGGTGAAGGGATGGCGCGAGCAGACCGGCCGCGATTTCGTGTTCGCCTGGAAGGCGTCGAAATTCATCACGCACTGGAAGCGCCTGTCGGACCGCTCGGTCAACAGCCTCGAGCTGCTGGAGGACCGCATCTCGCGGCTCGGCGGTAAGGCCGGCCCGATCCTGTTCCAGCTGCCGCCGCAGTTCGAGGCGAATGCGGACCGGCTCGCGTCCTTCTTCAAGCTGTTGTCACGGAAGCGGCGCTACAGCTTCGAATTCCGTCATCCGAGCTGGTATCAGCCGCGCATCCTGCGGATGCTGGCCGACGAGAATATCTCGCTGTGCCTGTCCGATCATCACGATGCGCCGGCGCCGTGGAAGCGCACCGCGGATTTCGTCTATGTGCGCGGACACGGGCCGAGCGGGCGTTATCACGGGCACTACACCAAGGCCATGCTGACGCAATGGGCGAAGCGCATCAAGTCGTGGAAGCGGCAGGGCTGCGACGTCTACGTCTATTTCGACAACGACCAGAAGAGCGCAGCGCCGGCCGATGCAGAGGCGTTGAAGCAATTGCTGTAGCAGGCGGACGCCGGCTCGCCGCGCAATCCGGCCTTCCCTTGGACCAAGCAAACAGAATCCCGCTGATCGCACGCCTGCCGGGCGGCCCCGCCTCAGCGCGCTTGACGCATGTTGTCCGGGAAGGTCTAATGGGGACAAAGAACAATTGTTCGCATTCCGAACACCGATCCAGTCGGATACAGCGGGCTCACAACACCGCGTCCGCGTCACCAGAGGAAACGTCAACGATGCAAGCCATCCTCAACGGCGAGAGCACGCTCATCGTCACGATGATCGTCGCCTATATCGCCTTCACGTCCTGGCTCACGCTGAAGCTGCGCAGCCGAACCAGCGATCAGTTCATGACGGGCGCGCGCGCAATGCCGGCCGTCGTCGTCGGCGTGCTGATGATGAGCGAATTCGTAGGGGCCAAGTCGACCGTCGGCACGGCGCAGGAGGCCTTCCAATCGGGCATCGCGGCAGGCTGGGCCGTGCTCGGCGCCTCGATCGGCTTCTTGCTGTTCGGGCTGTTGATGGTGAAGAAGCTCTACAATTCCGGCGAATACACCATCTCGGCCGCGATCGCGCAGAAATACGGCAAGTCGACCATGCTCACGGTATCGGTGATCATGATCTACGCCCTGCTGCTGGTGAACGTCGGCAACTACGTCAGCGGGGCAGCCGCGATCGCCACCGCGCTCCATGTCAGCCTGCCCGTCGCGATGTGCATCATCGCATTCGTCAGCACCTTCTACTACGTGTTCGGCGGCTTGAAGGGCGTCGCCTGGGTGACGATCCTGCACAGCGCCATCAAGGTCGTCGGCATCCTCATCATTTTTGCGGTGGCGATGTCGCTGACCGGCGGGATTGCGCCGATGCAGGCCAAGCTGCCCGCCTACTATTTCAGCTGGGACGGCAAGATCGGCTTTGCGACCATCTTTGCCTGGACCTTCGGCACGGTCGGCGCGATCTTCTCGACGCAGTTCATCGTCCAGGCGATCTCCTCGACGCCGAGCGCCGACGACGCACGCAAGGCGACCTTCTATGCTGCCGCGTTCTGCCTGCCGCTCGGCATCCTGCTCGCGCTGGTCGGTGTCGCCGCGAAATTCCTCTATCCCGACATGAACAGCCTCTACGCCCTGCCGGTGTTCCTCGAGAAGATGCCGCCGCTGGCCTCGGCCTTCGTGACCACCTCGCTCGTCGCCTCGATCTTCGTCAGCGTCTGCACGGTGGCGCTCGCGATCGCCTCGCTCGTGGTGCGCGACTTCTACGTTCCATACTGGAAGCCGACGCCGGAGCGCGAGCTGAAGATGACCCGCGTGTTCTCGGTGCTGATCGGCATCGTGCCGCTGGTCTTCGTCTTCTTCGTTCCGGAGATCCTCAAGCTGTCGTTCTTCACGCGCGCGCTGCGCCTGTCGATCACGATGGTGGCGATGATGGGCTTCTATCTGCCGCTGTTTGCCAGCAACCGCGGCGCCACGGCCGGGCTGATCGGCGCGGCGGTGTCGACCACGGTCTGGTACCTGCTGGGCAACCCGTTCGGCATCGACAACATGTACGTCGCCGCCGCGACGCCATTGATCGTGATGGCAATCGAGCACCTGGTGCTGGGCCGCTCGCCCAGCGCGCGGGCGGCGCAACGAAATGCCCTGATGGAAAGGACCTCGACATGATCGCCGACATGGAGATCGTCGCCGATGGCGTCGTCCGCGCGGTGGCCGGTGATCCCGAACGGTTCGACGCCTTCATCCCCTCGCCTTGCGTCCAGAACCACGCCGCCAATCTCATGCCGCTCGCGGGCGGCGATCTGGCTTGCGTCTGGTTCGGCGGCACGCAGGAGGGTATGTCGGATATCTCCATCTATTTTTCACGCCTATCCCGCGGCGCGACACAGTGGTCGCCTGCCGAAAAGCTCTCCGATGACACCGGACGTTCGGAGCAGAACCCGGTGCTGTTTCCCGCTCCCGACGGCACGCTGTGGCTGATGTGGACGGCTCAGCTCGCCGGAAACCAGGACACCGCGCTGATCCGCCGCCGCCTCTCGCGTGACAATGGCAAGAGTTGGGGCCCGATCGAGACGCTGTTCCCGGAGCAGCGCGGCCGCGGCACCTTCATCCGCCAGCCGGTCGTCGTGCTCGACAATGGCGACTGGCTACTGCCCGTGTTCTATTGCCACAGCACACCGGGCCGGAAATGGAACGGCGACGAGGACACCAGCGCGGTGAAGATCTCGTCGGATGCCGGCGCGACCTGGCGGGACGTCGACGTCCCCGGCAGCCGGGGCTGCGTGCATATGTGCGTCGCGCGCCTCGACGACGGCTCGCTGCTCGCGCTGTATCGCAGCCGCTGGGCCGACAACATCTATCAGAGCAGGTCCGTCGACCACGGCAGCAGCTGGTCGGCGCCGGTTGCGACCGCGCTTCCCAACAACAACTCGTCTATCCAGTTTACGCGTCTCGTGAACGGCCATCTCGCACTCGTGTTCAACGACTCGAGCGCCAATGACGCAACCGGGCGTCGGCTCTCGCTCTATGACGAAATCGAAGATAATCTGCCACCGGTCCTCGCCGCCGACGGCAGCACGGCGAACGGACGCACCGCCTTCTGGGGTGCGCCGCGGGCACCGATGACGCTGGCGGTCTCGGCCGACGGTGGACGGAGCTGGACCAGGCGCAACGTCGAGACCGGCGATGGCTATTGCATGACCAACAATTCGCGCGAGCAAAGCAATCGCGAGCTGTCCTATCCGTCCATCAAGCAGACCGCCGACGGCGCGCTCCACATGGCGTTCACCTTCCACCGCCGCGCCATCAAATATGTGCGTGTGACCGAACCATGGGTGAACGCGCGGCGCCCGGGACTGAGATGATGCACATGCGGCCTCACGCTCTCGTCACCGGCGCCAGTTCGGGGATTGGCGCTGCGATCGTCGAGCGGCTGCTGCGCGACGGCTGGCGCGTCACCGGGATCAGCCGGCGGCCCGGTCTGTTGGAGCATCCGGCCTTCGATCATGTGTCGCTCGACCTTGCCGACGTCAGGGCCATCGCGGACACCGTCGCGGGCATCGCGCCGACCGCACTGGTTCATGCCGCCGGGATGCTGAGGGTCGGTCAGCTCGGGTCGCTCGATCACGAGGCGGGAGCGGCGATGTGGCGGCTGCATGTCGAGGTTGCCGAGCGTCTCGCCGACGCCCTGGCACCGCGCCTTCCACAGGGCGGGCGCATCGTCTTCATCGGCAGCCGAACCGCATCGGGTGCGCCCGGACGCGGGCAATATGCCGCGACGAAGGCGGCGCTGATCGCGCTGGCCCGGTCCTGGGCAATGGAGCTTGCACCGCGTGGCGTCACGGTCAACGTGGTTGCGCCGGCTGCGACCGAGACGCCGATGTTGGAGAATCCCTCGCGCGCTGATGTTGCACCAAGACTGCCGCCACTCGGCCGTTACATCCGCCCCGAGGAAGTGGCCGGCGCAGTCGCCTTCCTGCTCTCGGCCGAAGCCGCCGCCATCACCGGACAGCAGCTGGTCATCTGCGGCGGCAGCTCGCTTTGAGCGCCCGCCATCCCAGAGCTTGCACCCTGATAGCTAGATAATGCCGCCTCGCCGAAGCGCCGCGATCGCCGCCTCGTCATAGCCGAGCTCGGCGAGGATGAGATCGGTGTGCTCGCCGAGTGTCGGCGGACGCGTTGCGATGTTGCCCGGCGTTTCCGACAGCCGCACCGCGGCGCGGGCGACCGGCGCCTGTTTCGGCAGGCCCGGATAATCGACGTCCTGCATGAAACCGGCGGCGCGGATGTGCGGATGATCCAGCGCCTGTTGCGGGCTGAGGACGGGACCGGTCGGAATCATCGCTTGGCCCAGCGCGTCGACGGCTTCCTGCGTGGTGCGCTCGGCGCACCAGCGCGCCATCCGCTCGCTGATGATGCGGCCGTTGTTTCCGCGGCTGATGTCGTCGGCAAAGCGCGGATCGTTCAGCCAAAGCTCCTCCTCGCCGATCAGCCTCGCCCAGCGCTTGAACAGCGGATGGCCGGTGACCTGGCAGAGCACCCAGCCGTCCTTCGTGCGGTAGATGTCGGCCGGCGCTGCGGTCTGGCCGAGATTGCCGGTCGGAACGCGATTGACGTTGATCACCGCCTGCTCGATCAGGCTGGCATTGGTGAAGGACAGCGCGGTTGCGAGCAGCGCGCCCTCGACGATCTGCCCGCGTCCGGATTTGCCGCGCTCGATCAGCGCGGCGAGCGTGCCGAACGCGCAATGCAGCGCCGTGCCGAAATCGACCCAGTTCACCGCGGCCCGATACGGCGGATCGCCCGCGCCCGTCATGTAGACCGAGCCCGACATCGCCTGCCCGACGCCGTCGAAGCCGACGCGGTCAGACCAGGGGCCCGGCCCGCCGAACGCAGTCGCCGTAGTCAGGATGATGTCCGGCTTGATCGCCTTCAACGACTCGTAATCGAGCTTCATCGCGCGCAGGGTCTGCGGCGGCAGATTGGCCACCACGACGTCCGCGGTCGCGATCAGGCGGCGCATCACCCCCTGGCCTTCCGCCTTCATCGGATCGAGCGTGATGCACTTCTTGTTGCGATTGACTTGGAGAAACAGTGCGCCCTCGCCGCCTTCGCCCACCGGCGCCACGAAACGATCCTCGCTGCCGTCGCGCTTCTCGACTCGGATGACGTCGGCCCCGAACTCCGCCAGCAAGGTCGCGCAATAGGGCCCGGCGATGTAGCGCCCGAAATCGAGCACGCGCACGCCCTCCAAAACTCCTCCCATCGGCCTCTTCCCCGGTGTTTTGATCAGATTACAGGGAATGGTTGCCACGGCAAGATGGCAGCGGGCGCTCAGGCTTCGCGGTAGTCCAGCAGGACGAGCCCGACCAGGACGAAGGCGACTGGCCAGATCCACGCCGCGACCTCGCGGACGCGACCGTCGAGACGCAATTCGAGCCAGCGCGCCCAGCCGGCAGCGATGCCGCACAGCGCCAGCGGTGTGTGGCTCATCTCGATCAGCAGCTGGTCCTTGATGTTGGCGATGGCATGGGAATGCGTGAGCAGCAGCGCACCACCGAGCGCGGTCGTCAGGGGAAACACCAGCGCTGCGCGTCCGGCCTTGTCGCCGCGCAGCCGCACGCGCCATTCGAACAGGCCGAACGCGGCGATCAGCAGCACGAAGATCCGATGCTGCGCCACCTCGGGATCACGAAGCGACTCGAAGAAACCGGCCGGCCCGAGCGGCCAGGCCTGCTCGTCGGCGCGGAGGAACAGGAAGGCGGCCATCGCGAGAAACAGCAGCGGCCAGTGCCTCGCCCAGCGGCCCCAGCGAAAATGCTCGATCAAGGCGAGCAGCCCGATCAACACCACGAAGACGCCGGCCCAGTGATGATTGTACTCGGACCAGGCGATGTCCTCGGCGTTGCGCGGCAGGATCGTGCCTTCGCCGGGAACGTAGGCGGATGGCGCGCTGCTGCGCCCGGCATCGGACACGCTGATCCTGGCCTGGAGCTGCGCGATGGTCAGCTTGTCGTAGTCCGGGCTGGTCAGGCGCGGCGGCCATTGCGGCGTAGCGCGCTCGACGATCTCCTGCCAGTTCAGGCGATCGCGCGAAAGATCGACGCCGGGCGGCAATGACGTCAGCGACGCAGCGGCGAGCAGAACGGTGAGACCGATGCCGACCTCGACCTCGGCGAAGCGCTTGAGGCGGAGGATGGGCGTTGCGGCGTCGCGCCGCAGCCGCTCGACCAGGAAATAATTGCCCGCGCCAAGCGCGAGCAGCATCAGCAGCAACCCGACCTTGGCGAGGGTCATGACGCCATAGGCGGTGCCGTAGATCGCCTCGATTGAGCCGATGTAATCGAAGGCCATGACGAGACCGCCGCCGACGATCGCCGCGACTGCGGCCATGGACATCAGCGAGTAGCGCCGTGCGATGAGACGCCAGTCGGAAGGCGACTTGCAGCCGTTCAGCGCGATCAGGAAATAGGGAAGCCCGCCGATCCATGTCGCGGCGCCCAGCATGTGTCCGGCATCGGACAGGAGCAGCGGCCAGCTGACGACCGGCCGGCTCGCCGCGTGGGTCAGCCTGGTCTGCATCGCGAGCGCGAGCAGCGCAAGCGCGAGGAGCGCAGCGGATCGCAGGGCCTGCGCGCGACCATTCGCCAGTACGGCAAGGCCGAATGCACATATCGCGATGACGAAGTCCGCCCGGCCGAAATCGGCGGTGACAGCTTCGCTCCAGGGCACCTGGAGCGTTCCGACCAGCGCGGCGGTATTGAGGCCGAGCGAGGCGACGGTGAGGATCGCCCACGCGAAGGCGCTGGCCTTCAGCACCGTCAGGCATTTCTCCTCGATCGAGAGGCCGAACACGGAGAGCTGCGGCTGCAACGGCCCCCACAAAAGCATCTGAAAGGCGAGACCGCCGAGTGCGAAGGATTGGGCGATCAGGATCAGGCCGCGCAGGACGACCGACAGATAGCCGAAGATGTCGAGAAACAGGTACAAGGTGAGGTCAGTGAACGATGAACGGAATGTCGCCGCGCGTGATGTGTCCGTCGACGCTCAGCACCTGCCAGCGCAGGTGCCATGCGCCACTGGAAAGCCGCGCCGCCTCGGCCTTGAGCTCGTCGGCCGGCGCATCGGCCGCGGGCGTCAGCGCCTGCGCGGCGCCGTTCGGAGCCAGCAGCGTCAGCTTGGAACGGGCGCGATCGATCCGGCTGTTGAAATGCAGGCTGATCGCGACCGCATCGCCCGATACGGTCGCACCGGCCGCCGGCGAGGACGACACGATGATGGCGTGTGCGCAAGCTGCGTTCGGGTCGGCTAGACACCAGATGGCAGATAGAAGGATCGCGATTCGAACGAACACGCGCATGATTGCTCACTCGCTGCCGGTAGCCGTCTCGCCACCGCACCGCCCGCCGGCGCGTGGTCCGTGCCTATGTTGGAACCGGGACGCCCTTCGCAAGGGCGCGCGAGCGCCAACCCGGTTACAACCCGCGGAAAAGCACCGGCTGTTGCCGCTGCGACACACCGGCTGCGGCGGCTGAGCAAGGGCCCGGCCTGCGCCTCTCACCCCAAGCGCACTGGCGTATCCGGAACTGAAGGCAGCAGGAGAAGTTTTGTCGATAACGATGCAGGTCCGGCCGCGTACCGGGCCCGAGCGCGCAAAAATGCGCCTCGACGCGGCGCGGCCGCAACACGATCGGATCTGGCTCTCGCATGAACAAGAATATCCGTTTCAATCTTGGATATGCTGTGGCCGCGATCTTCGCGGTCTTCTTGATCCAGTATCTGATCTCCACGGCGCACCAGACCGCCGTGATCCCCTACAGTGAATACCAGCAATTGCTGCGCCAGGGGAAAGTCGATGCCGTCGGCATTTCCGACCGCACCCTGCAGGGCACACTGAAGGAGCCGCTGCCCGGCGGCCAAAAACAATTCGTCACCACGCGCGTCGATCAGGACGTTGCGCAGGAGCTGGAGAAATACAACGTCCGATTCACCGGCCAGATCGAGAGCACGTTTCTGCGTGACCTTTTGTCGTGGGTCATGCCCGTGCTGCTGTTCTTCGGGGTCTGGTGGTACATCGGCCGCCGCATGGCGGAAGGCGGCGGGATCGGCGGTGGGCTGATGGCCATCGGCAAGAGCAAGGCCAAGGTGTATGTCGAATCCAACACCGGGGTCACCTTTGCCGACGTCGCCGGAGTGGATGAGGCCAAGGACGAGCTTCGCGAGGTCGTCGATTTCCTGAAGAACCCGACCGACTACGGCCGACTCGGCGGCCGCATGCCGAAAGGCGTGCTGCTGGTCGGCCCCCCGGGCACAGGCAAAACCCTGCTGGCGAAGGCCGTTGCCGGCGAGGCCAGAGTGCCGTTCTTCTCGATCTCGGGTTCGGAGTTCGTCGAGATGTTCGTCGGCGTCGGCGCCGCGCGGGTGCGGGACCTGTTCAAGCAGGCCCATGAAAAGGCTCCGGCCATCATCTTCATCGACGAGCTCGACGCGCTCGGCCGCGCCCGCGGCATCGGCGCTTTCGCGGGCGGCCACGATGAGAAGGAGCAGACGCTCAACCAGCTGCTCGTCGAACTCGACGGCTTCGATTCGCGGTCGGGGCTCGTCATCCTCGCCGCCACCAACCGGCCCGAAATCCTCGATCCCGCCCTGCTCCGCGCCGGCCGCTTCGACCGGCAGGTGCTGGTCGACCGGCCCGACAAGAAGGGCCGCATCGAGATCCTGAAGGTGCACATGAAGAAGGTGCGGCTGGCGGATGGCGTCGATGCAGACGCCGTTGCAGCGCTCACCCCGGGTTTCACGGGCGCGGACCTCGCCAATCTCGTCAATGAAGCGGCGCTTCTGGCGACACGTCGCGGGGCCGACGCGGTCAGCATGATTGACTTCAACAATGCGGTCGAGCGCATGGTCGCGGGCCTCGAAAAGCGCAACCGCCTGCTCAACACCAGGGAACGCGAGATCGTCGCCTATCACGAGATGGGCCACGCCCTCGTCGCCCTCTCGTTGCCGGGGACCGATCCCGTGCACAAGGTCTCGATCATCCCGCGCGGGGTCGGCGCGCTCGGTTACACCATTCAGCGACCGATCGAAGACCGCTTCCTGATGACCAAGGAGGAGCTGGAGAACAAGATGGCGGTGCTGCTCGGCGGCCGCGCCGCGGAGCTGATCGTGTTCGGTCATTTGTCCACGGGTGCGGCCGACGATCTGCGCCGCGTGACCGACATCGCCCGCAGCATGGTGACGCGCTACGGCATGTCCGAGAGATTGGGCGGCGTCGCCTACGAGCGCGATCCCGGCAACTTCCTTGCCGGCGCCGACCGCCCCTATCCGGCGCGCGAGCGCGACTATGCGGAAGAGACTGCAGCCGCGGTCGATCGCGAGGTGAAGGCCATCCTCGATCAGGTCTTCCAACGCACCCAGGGCATCCTGAACACGCGCCGGCCGATCCTGGACCGCGCCGCGAAGAAGCTCTTGGAGAAGGAGACGCTCGAGCAGAACGATATCGATGCGCTGATCCGGGAGATGCCCAAGGAAGGGCTGCGGGCCATCTAACTGGCGCGCCGCACGGCAGCCGGTCTGCGTCCCAGACCAGATGCTGGCGGCCACGTCTATTTCGCCGTCTGCCTCCTGCTTTCGGCAGGAGATTGGCCGCCGGGTGAAAGGCCAAGGACCATGTCCGAGAACCGTTCGCCTTGCACCAGGACGTGGTCGTGGAGGCGGGTTGCGGCCAGTTGCTCGTCGCCGGCACGGATCGCTTCCAGAATGCCGGCATGCTCCTGCAGCGATTGCAGCAGCCGGTTGCGCGCCCGAAGCTGGATGCGGCGATAGGCACTCAAGCGCTTGTGCAAGGCGAAAGCCTGATCGGCCAGGAAGCTGTTGCGGCTGGCGCGGTAGATCGCTTCGTGGAAGTTGCGGTTGTCGGCGTAGTACTGCTCGCTGTCGCCGTTCCGCGCGGCCGTCTCGCAGGCCCGGTGCGCAGCTTCCATCGCCGCATCATTGTCCGGCGTCAGCCGCCGTGCGGCCAGCCGTCCGCAGGCGCTTTCGATCTCGGCCATGGTCTCGAACATCTCGAACAGCCGGGTTGGTGACGGGACGCTGACAATGGCGCCGCGTCGCGGGCGAACATCGATGAAGCCTTCGGCCCCGAGCTGCAGCAGCGCTTCCCGGATGGGTGTCCGCGACACGCCGAATCGCTCCGCCAGCGAGGCTTCGTCCAAGCGATCGCCGGGCTGAAATTCCCCTGCAATCACAGCGTCTTCGATCGACTGCTTCAGTCTGAAGGCCTGGCTCATTGTATACATCCGATCTCACAGTTCCATACCATACCCTTGACAAAACATACAGCATGCAGTTCATATGGTAATTGTATGCAAGATCAGAAATAAAAAATGCAATTTGGCGACGGGAGGTATGGAATGAGGATTTCGAGACGCCAAGCCCTGGCCCTGGGCATCGCGGCCCCGGCGCTGCTCCGGTTCGGAGAGGCGCGTGCGGCCACGGCCCTGAAGATTTCGCACCAGTTTCCTGGAGGCACCGCAACCGAGGGCGATTTCCGCGACCGGCTCTGCCGGCGTTTCGCGGCGCAGATCCAGGAGCGCAGCAAAGGTGCGATGACCGCCGAGATCTATCCGGGCTCGTCGCTGATGAAGACCAACGTGCAGGTCTCAGCGATGCGCAAAGGCGCGCTCGACATGAGCCTCATCCCGATCTCCTACGCCGGCGGCGATCTTCCCGAGTTGAACATCGGCCTGATGCCGGGCCTCGTCACCGGTTACGACGAAGGCCTCGGCTGGAAGAACAAGCCGATCGGCCAGGAGTTCAGCAAATTCCTTGCCGCCAAGGGTCTCGTCATCATCACCTGGATCTGGCAGGCCGGCGGCGTCGCCAGCCGTGCGCGCCCCCTGGTCGAGGTCGGCGATGCCAAGGGCATGAAGATTCGCGGCGGCTCGCGCGAGATGGATCTCGTGGTGCAGGCTGCCGGCGCCTCGGTGCTGTCGCTGCCCTCCAACGAACTCTATGCGGCGATGCAGACCGGCGCCTGCGATGCCGCCCTCACCTCGTCCACCAGCCTGACCTCGTTCCGCCTGGAGGAGCTCGCCAAGCATCTGACGACCGGGCGAGCCAAGAGCTACTGGTTCATGCTCGAGCCGCTCGTGATGTCGAAGGCGGTGTTCGACCGGCTTTCGAGCGAGGAGCGCGACATCATCGTCTCGGTCGGCACCGAGCTCGAAGCGTTCGGCCGCGCTGCGGCCGTGGAGGACGACGTCCGCGTCGCCAAGGTCTACCAGGCCGCCGGCGCGACGGTGCACGATCTCGACGACAAGACGGTTCAGGCCTGGCGTGAGCTTGCGCGCAACACCGCCTGGAAGGACTACGCTGGCAAGAACGAGAACTGCGCCCGCCTGATCAAGCTTGCCATGGAGGCCGGCTCATGAGCGCGCACGGCATCGATCTCGGCCATTCCGCCGCCGTGCCCGCGGCGCGCTCCGGCTCCCCCGTGGGACGCATCAGCCGCGCGATGACCCTGCTCAACAGGGCAATCGTCGTGCTCTGCTCGATCGCGCTCATCGTCGCGAGCACGATCCTGAGCTACAGCGTGGGCACGCGCTACTTCTTCAACGCGGCCACCTATTGGCAGGACGAGGCCGCGGTGTTCCTGCTGGTCGGCGCCACGTTCCTGTCGACCGCGTTCGTGCAGGCCGGGCGCGGCCATATCGGCATCGAGGCCCTCACCGGCTATCTGTCGAAACGCGGCAACGCGATCCGCATGCTCGTGGTCGACATGGCGAGCCTGCTGTTCTGCGGCTTCTTCGCCTGGAAATCCTGGACGCTGTTCCACGAAGCCTGGGTCGACGGCCAGGTGTCCGGATCGACCTGGGCTCCGCCGCTGTGGATTCCCTACAGCATGATGTCGCTGGGCATGACCCTGATGACGCTGCAGATCGCGCTTCAGCTCGCCGCGAGCATCGACGCATGGAGGAGCAAATGAGCACGCTTGCCGTCGGACTGATGTATGGTGGTGCGACCCTCGCCGTCATGGCCTCGGGCATGCCGATCGCCCTCGCACTCGGCGCGGTCGCCGTCGTCTTCATGTACTACTTCATGCCCGCCGCATCGCTCGATACGGTGACGCAGAACGTCTACGAGGAGATGGCCTCGATCACGCTGCTGGCGATCCCGCTCTTCATCCTGAAGGGCGCCGCGATCGGCAAGTCGAAGGCGGGACAGGACCTCTACAGCGCACTGCATGTCTGGATGGGCCGCATTCCCGGCGGTCTCGGCATCGCCAATGTGTTTGCCTGCGCGCTGTTCGCCGCGATGGCCGGATCGTCTCCGGCCACCTGCTCGGCGATCGGCTCGGCCGGCATCCCCGAGATGCGCAAGCGCGGCTATTCCGGCGGCTTCGCCGCCGGCGTGATCGCCGCCGGCGGTACGCTGGGCATCCTGCTGCCGCCTTCGATCACCATGATCCTCTACGCGGTCGCGGCGGAGCAGTCGCTCGGACGCCTCTTCCTCGCCGGCATCGGACCGGGCCTCCTGCTGGTGCTGCTGTTCGCGATCTACGCGGTGCTGAGGTTCAAGGCCGAATACAACGCGGCGCAGCGCGCCTATGCGGCCGATCCGGCGCAGCATCCGATCCTGTCGAATGAGCGCTTCACCATGGCGATGCGGTTCGGCGCGCTGCCGCGCGTGCTGCCCTTCGTCGTGCTGCTCAGCGGCGTCATGATCGCGCTCTATGGCGGCTATGCGACGCCCTCGGAAACCGCCGGCCTCGGCGGCATCCTGGCGCTGGTCCTGATCGCCTCGATCTACGGCGTGTGGCGCCCGCGGGATCTCGGCCCGATCCTGGAATCGACGCTGAAGGAATCGACCATGCTGATGCTCATCATCGGCATGTCGCTGCTCTACTCCTATGTGATGAGCTATCTCCACATCAGCCAGGCGGCGGCGCAGGCGATCGTGGCGATGCAGCTGTCGCGATGGGTGCTGCTGGGCGCGATCCTGGTGCTGGTGGTCGTGCTCGGCTTTTTCCTGCCGCCGGTCTCGATCATCCTGATGACCGCGCCGATCATCCTGCCGCCGCTCAAGGACGCCGGCTTCGACCTGATCTGGTTCGGCGTGGTGATGACGATCGTGATGGAGATGGGCCTCATCCATCCACCGGTCGGACTCAACATCTTCGTCATCAGGAACATCGCGCCCGACATCCCGTTGCGGGACGTGATCTGGGGCACGCTGCCTTTCGTCCTGCTGATGGCGTTCGCGGTCGTCCTGCTCTGCCTGGTGCCGTCGATCTCCACTTTTCTGCCCAATCTGGTGATGGGCGCGCCGTCGCGTTGACCGAGGAGGCATGAACGATGCTGAACGACATCCGATCCGGACGCATTGCGGCGCCCGAATTCCTGCAAGGGCTGATCGACACGTTGACGCAACGCGGCCGCGCGGTTCTCGGCATCAAGCCGGATCGCGATGTCGGCGAGGATCGCGACCTCGAGCTTCTCGGCGAGGCGCTACTTTCCCGGCGCGGCGAAGCCTCCGGCGTTGCGATCGCGCAATCGCTGCTTGCGGCCTTCGAGCGGGCGGCCGAGCCGCAGCGGCTCAAGTTTCTATCCTCCCTCGCCGACCGGTTCGGGCCCGACCGGCGCGCGATCGAGCTCGCGATCGCCGCCTACCAGCGCAAGGAGGGCGGCGACGGGAGCAAACTCGAGGCGCTCCATGCTGCCGCAGAGCCGCGCCGGCAGGAGCTGATCCGGCGCCTCAACCTTGCGCCCGGTGGAACATCGTCGCTGGTGCGGATGCGCGAGGTGCTGCTCGCGCTGCTGCGCGAGCATCCCGAGCTCCAGCCGGTTGACGACGATTTCGTTCATCTGTTCTCGTCCTGGTTCAACCGGGGTTTTCTCGTGCTGCGACCGATCGACTGGACCACCTCGGCCAACATCCTCGAAAAGATCATCAGATATGAAGCCGTCCACGCCATCCAAGACTGGGACGACTTACGCAACCGACTGGAGCCACCGGATCGCCGCTGCTACGCATTCTTTCATCCGCAGCTGGTCGACGAGCCGCTGATCTTCGTCGAGGTCGCGCTGACGAAGGAGATTCCCGGCGCGATCGGCCCATTGCTAGACAAATCGCGCGAGGCGATTGCCGCGCACGAGGCGACAACGGCCGTGTTCTACTCGATCTCGAACACGCAGAAGGGCCTGGCCGGCGTCTCGTTCGGCAATTTCCTGATCAAGCAGGTGGTGCAGGACCTCGCCCGCGAGCTGCCGAACCTGAAGACCTTCGTCACGCTGTCTCCCGTTCCCGGCTTTGCCGGCTGGGTGCGGCGCGAGCTCAAGACCGAGGCCTCCGCCGCGATCGATGAGGAGACGCGACGCGCGCTGGCCGCGCTCGACGACGGCGGCGACATCGCGCAGGCAAAGGAGGCGATCACGGCGCTCGCCGCCTATTACTTCCTGAAGGCGAAACTGCCGTCAGGCAAGCCGGTGGACCCCGTCGCCCGCTTCCATCTCGGTAACGGCGCGCGCCTGGAACGGCTGAATTTCCTCGGCGATGCCTCCGCCAAGGGCATGAAGCAATCCTACGGGCTGATGGTGAACTATCTCTACGCGCTCGAGCGCATCGAGGCGAACCACGAGGCCTTTGCCGAGCATGGCACGGTCGTCGCGTCCGACAAGGTGAAGAAGGCGCTTCGCGCGAAACTGTCATCGCGGGACCTCGTTCCCAGTCCTCACACCAACTCGCAACGGAAGATCTCGTCATGACCTCGAACCTGTACGATCGCCTGCTGGCCGGCGCGGCGTCCGACCAATCCATCTGCATCGAGAAGGACGACGGCACGGCGTTGAGCTATGCCGAACTTGCTGCGCTGAACGGCAGGTTCGCAAACTTCCTCGCCAGTATCGGCATCGGCCCGAACCACCGCGTCGCGGTCAAGGTGGAGAAATCCGTCGAGGCGGTCGCGCTCTATCTCGCAACGCTGCGCACTGGCGCGGTCTATCTGCCCCTCAACACCGCCTATACGCCGACTGAGACCGAGTATTTCATCCGCGACGCGCAGCCGACATTGATCGTGTGTGATCCCAGGGAAGAGGCCGAGTTGCGCGCCATCGCCGCCAAGGCGGGCGGCCGCGTCGAGACGCTCGATCACCGCGGCAAGGGTTCGCTCGTCGAAGCTGCGGCAGACTTCCCGGTGCGATTTGAAACCGTCGCCAGGACGACTGACGATCTTGCGGCCATCCTCTACACGTCGGGCACGACCGGCCGCTCGAAGGGAGCCATGCTGACACACGGCAATCTTTCTTCGAACGCCCTGACGCTCGTCCAGGAGTGGCGTTTTTCGAGCAAGGACGTGCTGATCCATGCCCTGCCGATCTATCACGTTCACGGGCTCTTCGTCGCCTGCAACGTCAGCTTCGCCGCACGCGCGCGCATCCTGTTCATGCAGAAGTTCGACGCCGAACGCATTCTGGCAACGATGGCGCGCAGCACGGTTCTGATGGGCGTGCCGACCTTCTATGTCCGCCTGCTCGAGAGCACTGACCTGAACGAGCGAAGCACCGCCAACATGAGGCTTTTCGTCGCCGGCTCGGCGCCGCTTCTGGCCGAGACACACCGGGCCTGGAAGGAGCGGACCGGGCACGCGATTCTGGAACGCTACGGCATGACCGAGACCGGGATGATCGCCTCCAATCCCTATGAGGGGTCTCGCATCGCCGGATCGGTCGGCCGGCCGCTTCCCGCCGTCGAGGTTCGCGTCACCCATCCCGAAACCGGCGCAATGCTCCCCGTTGGCGAGGTCGGCATGATCGAGGTGAAGGGGCCGAACGTCTTTGCGGGCTACTGGAACATGCCGGACAAGACCGCGGCCGAGTTCCGTGCCGACGGCTTCTTCATCACCGGCGATCTCGGCAAATTCGATGCGAATGGTTATCTGCACATCGTCGGGCGCGGCAAGGACCTCATCATTACCGGTGGGTTCAACGTGTATCCCAAGGAAATCGAAACCGAGATCGACGCGATTCCCGGCGTTTCCGAAAGCGCGGTCGTCGGCGTGCCGCACGCCGATTTTGGCGAGGGTGTCACCGCGGCGGTGGTTCGGTCGCCGGGCTCATCGGTCGACGAACGCGCCATTCTCGCGGCACTGTCGGGACGATTGGCAAAGTTCAAGCAGCCGAAGCGCGTCGTGTTCGTCGAGGGGCTGCCGCGCAACGCGATGGGAAAAGTGCAGAAGAACGTCTTGCGCGAACGCTTTGCAGATCTCTATTCCGGGCGGGCGTAGTCCCCCGCGGCGTTTCCCCCTCTGCATTGGGCTGCCGAGATCCTGATAGCGCGACGTCGATGGCGGCGGGCGAGAACCGGGAGGTAGCGATCTCCCGGCCGCTCTACGACCTCAGCTCATGGCAGGCTCTGGACGGTTCCGATCCAGCGGCGTGACATCGAGCCGGATACCGGATGGCCCCAGAACCGGCGACAGCAGCGTATCCACCTTCATAGTCGGGCTGCCCCGTTGCCAGCTCGACCACGGCATCGTGTCCAGGTACGGGATCGGCGGCAAGGCCAGCCGCTCGAAAGTGTCCGCCGCCTTGGCGGCGGAGCTCGAGCTTTCGGCGCCGTAGGCTGCGAAGGGCACGAGGGAGAGGCCGGCACCAACGGCCAAGGCGGCGAGTCGCCGCAGCGTTTTCTGGGTGGCTTCCCCGCGAGCGGAGAAAGCACGATCGTTGATCATCTCATCCTCCTTTCGTTCGAAAACAGATCCAATTGATCAGAACAGAGCACGCGAAGAACGAGCCCGGCCGCTCGGCCGGGCTCGCTCGTCTCTAGAAGTCCATGGCGGGGGCGCTTGCCGCTTCTGTCTTCTTCGGCTTGTCAGCGACCAGCGCTTCGGTCGTGATGAGCAGCGAAGCGACCGAGGCCGCGTCCTGCAAGGCGGTGCGCACCACCTTGGCAGGATCGATCACGCCGGCCTGGACCATGTCCTGGTACTCGCCGGTCGCGGCATTGAAGCCCCAGGTGTAGGTCTGATTTTCGAGGAGCTTGCCGACGACGATGGAGCCATCCTCGCCCGCATTCTGAACGATCTGCCGGGCCGGCACCTGGATGGCGCGACGCACGATCTCGACCCCCGCCTTCTGGTCGGCATTGGTGGTCTTGACGCCGTCGAGCGCCTTGAGGGAGCGCAGCAGTGCAACGCCGCCGCCAGGTAGAATACCCTCCTCGACAGCAGCCCGGGTCGCATGCAGGGCATCGTCGACGCGATCCTTGCGTTCCTTCACCTCGACCTCGGTCGCTCCGCCGACCCGGATCACCGCGACGCCGCCGGCGAGCTTGGCCAGCCGCTCCTGCAGCTTCTCGCGATCGTAATCCGAGGTGGTTTCCTCGATCTGCGTCCTGATCTGTTGGCTTCGCGCCTCGATGTCCTTCTTGGCGCCGGCCCCATCGACGATCGTGGTGTTCTCCTTGTCGATCACCACCTTCTTGGCACGGCCCAGCATCTTCACTGTGACGTTCTCGAGCTTGATGCCGAGATCTTCGGAGATCACCGTGCCGCCGGTGAGGATCGCGATATCCTCCAGCATCGCCTTGCGGCGATCGCCAAATCCCGGCGCCTTGACGGCGGCGACCTTCAAGCCGCCGCGCAGACGGTTGACGACCAAAGTCGCAAGCGCCTCGCCCTCGACCTCCTCAGCGATGATCAGCAGCGGCTTGCCCGATTGCACGACCTGCTCGAGCAGCGGGAGCATCGACTGCAGGCTGGAGAGCTTCTTCTCGTGGATCAGCACATAGGGATCTTCGAGCTCGACCCTCATCTTCTCCGGGTTGGTGACGAAGTAGGGCGAGACATAGCCGCGGTCGAACTGCATGCCCTCGACCACCTCGAGTTCGGTGTGCAGGCTCTTGGCTTCCTCGACCGTGATCACGCCCTCATTGCCGACCTTCTGCATGGCGTCCGCCAGGAAGCGGCCGATCTCGGTGTCGCCGTTGGCGGAGATGGTGCTGACCTGGGCGATCTCGTCGTTGGAGGTGACCTTCTTGGCGTGCGACTTGAGATCGGTCACGATCGCCTCCACGGCAAGGTCGATGCCGCGCTTGAGGTCCATCGGGTTCATGCCGGCGACGACGGCCTTGGCACCTTCCTTGACGATGGCCTGCGCCAGCACCGTCGCCGTCGTGGTGCCGTCTCCGGCAAGATCACTGGTCTTTGACGCGACCTCGCGCACCATCTGGGCGCCCATGTTTTCGAACTTGTCCTCCAGTTCGATCTCCTTGGCGACGGTGACGCCGTCCTTGGTGATGCGCGGCGCGCCGAACGATTTTTCGATGACGACGTTGCGTCCCTTTGGACCGAGCGTGACCTTCACCGCATTCGCCAGCGTGTCGACGCCCCGCAGCATGCGCTCGCGAGCCTCGGTCGCGAACTTCACGTCCTTGGCAGCCATGTTGCCACTCTCCTTTCTGTTCGATGACCGTCAGTGTTACGCCGCCTTCTTCAGCGTGCCGCCCTGTTCGACCACGCCGAGAAGATCGCTTTCCTTCATGATCGAGAACTCTTCGCCATCGATCTTGACCTCGGTGCCTGACCACTTGCCGAACAGCACCCGGTCGCCGACCTTGACGTCGAGTGGCACGAGCTGGCCTTGCTCGTTACGCGCACCCGGCCCAGCGGCGATGATCTCGCCCTGCTGCGGCTTCTCCTTGGCGGTGTCGGGAATGATGATGCCGCCGGCGGTCTTCTCCTCGGCATCGACGCGGCGCACGAGCACGCGATCGTGCAACGGGCGGAAATGCATGCACATCCTCCTTGGGTAGGTTCAGCGATGTCCAAAATCCGGGTCCGGAACCGGCCCCCGGGCGGCAAACGACCTAGGAACAGGTTCATCTTTGTTCAAGGGGACTCGGTGAAAATTTTTTGTCGCATCCTTGCGCACCCGCCTGCTCAAAGTTCAACGCTCTCGATCGGCCGCATCAAGGTGGTGCTCGCGCAGGCACGGCGGGTCATGTCGTGCCCTTCTCAGGCGCGGGCCCGCCACAGCGTCGCGGCAAGCAGGAGGTAGGCGGCGCAAGTCCACATCGCCTGCCAGTTCGCCGTCCCCTCGTTGACGGTCACATAGATCGCCGCTCCGACGAACACGCCGGCAAACAGCGACTCCGCCACAGGGCGATCTCCCTTCCCGGATGGATTGAGCAGCGTCATCGCTGCGAAAGGCAACGCTGCCATGGTGAGTGCTGCAAAAGGAAAATCGATGTTGCGCGGGTCGAACACGAGCCCTAGTGCGGTGGCCGCACCGATCACGACGGTCACGATCAAGGCCAACCCGTGCATGGTCGCGACCATCGTTTCCGTCCGGTAGCCTTTCGGACCGAGCAACTCCTGAAAACTCGGCGGTGGGCGCCCCGACATGAGAGCGTTGGCACCAAGCACCGGCGAAACCGTCGCGGCCAGCAGCAGAGAACTCCAAAGGAGCCAGCCACCCGCTCCGACACTTTCAAAGAACACCTTTTGGGCGTCCACGCCAAACAGGATTCCGGCTGCCGTCGCCGATATCGCCACCCCGAGCCATGAAGCCAGGCCAGGGCTCGCGGGCTTGCGACGCGAGGTCAACCATGCCGCGGCGAACACCAGGGTCGCGAGCGCAATTCCGCAGCTCATTTGCAGCTTCCAGAGCGGAAAGTTGCTGACGGGGATGCCGGCAGGATATTTGAGCACGCGCTGCTCGCCTCCGAACAGGCCCCATGATCCGCCGACTGTGCCCTCGATCTCTCGCTTCCAGGATTCGTCGTAGGCCTCGAACAGGTTGAAGCGGAAATTCTCGCGCCGGGCGAGGTCGAGAACCTCCGAGACCACCCGGGCCTGGTTGATACGCGACGGCAACGCCGATCCCCGCATCCGTCCCTGGCTCGGCCAGCCTACTTCGCCGATCAGGATCTCCTTGCCCGGAAAGGCCGCCGCGACCTGCCGGCGTATTGCGTCGGCGTGCGTGGCAGCCGCTTCTGCCGGAATCGGCACGTTCTCCCAATATGGCAGGATGTGAATCGTGACGAAGTCGACGGCGTCGTAGAGCTCACGACTGCTGAGCCAGAATTCCCAGACGTCGGCATAGGTCACGGGGACACTGACCTGCGCCTTGACCGAGCGGATCGTGTCGGCGAGATCGGAGACCGTTATGTCCTTGCGCAACAAGGTCTCGTTGCCGACCACCAACGCGATGACGGTCCCGGGATACTCCCTGGCGAGGCGTATCGCCGTTGAGATCTGCGCTCGATTCTTCTGCTGGTCCTTGTCGAGGAAAATACCCTGGACGACCTTCAACCCCGCTCGGGCTGCAAGCTCGGGGATTTGGTCGAGACCAAGATCGGTCGCATAGGTACGGATGCAGTCGGATATCTCCGCAAGCTGGGCGAGATCTTCCGCGATCTGCTCACGCGATACCTGCGTCGCGGACGAAAGCGAGGTCTGATGGCTGCGGAACGGGGCGTATGAGATGCATTGGACCTTTTCGTTTGGATCGATGGGTGCGCGCACCAAATGGACTGGCGTCCCCAACCACCACCACACGGCGGCGATGGCGCCCAGCGATATCAGGAAGAGCGCGAGCGAAACGCGGAGACCATACACTGGCCTCGTGGCAGGCGCGACGGCCTTGACCTCCCCGCTTGGCGGGAGCAGCAGCCTGGAGAACCAGCTTGCTTTCCGAGGATGGACCAACTGATCACACGTGAGGTACGGCTTTTCACTTGCTGCGATGTCGCGGACGCGTCGCATTGCTCCAAAGCGCACGCCTGCGATCGCAACTGCATGAAAAACGGGAGGATCATGCAAGTGAATTGGTTCAAGGTCGCTTCCAACCCAATTATAGGATCGCTCGCGTTCCCACAAGCTGGTTGATTCAGGTCAATTCATTCAATGGCCCTGTCGAATCTCCCATGCCCAGACCGGATCACCGGCATCTCGGCGGCTGATCAGGGTGACGCGCATGAAACGATCGTGAGCCAGTGCAGCGCCCAGCCACAGCTCATTCCACGCATCGAATATGGCGGGAGACATTTGCTCCCTCCCAGACATGAGGCGCCACGTCGTTTGCCTTACGATCGCCGTGCTGCCTTCAAGATGCATCTCGGCGTCATCGCCTTGGCCACGTAACAGCCTCGTAAGTGCGGTTGCAAAACCTGCGACACCTCGGTCCACTCCACCGAGCATGGACGCAACATCGTCGAACGTGTGCATGCCGATCAATCGAGCGGCTAAACCTCCCAGGTGACCTCCCTCGGCCGGTCCGAGCACCGACATCATTTCAGGCAGGATCGACGTGATGTAGTCCATCGCGTAATTGCGGAGGGCCTTTCTCAAGCGACTTTCTGGCCAATTCGTTTCGCCAAGGCGTGGCGCAAGTTCTGGCCTGAATGGAGGGCATCGCTCTCCGGGCGAAAATTGCAGCCGCTCTTCCGGAGAAAGTTCGTGATCGTACTCCCGGTAATATCCCTCCAGGCCGGGCTGCCCGTCGACGGTCTGTCCCGTGCAGACGAAGCCCAGGCGAGGGTTACCGAGAACCACGCCGTTATTGCCGTGCCATCCCCTGAGCATCCCGCGAGACACTTCCGAGGGAATTCCGCAGATTGCGGTACCATACCAAAGCCACCGGGGAGGCGGATAACGAATCCATGCCTTCTTGTCGCTCTCATAGACGTATTCGACCTTTACGCCGCCGATCTGATTGGCGAGGTAGTTGTACTGTGCGCTGGCGACTGCATGGGGCAAGCCGTCCAAACCGAGCTTTTTGAGGCCAGCGACGAAATGGGTCGCTTGCTGGCGGCGGAACATTCTGAACACGATCTCAGCAGCGCGAGCCGCCCCGGCGCGCGACGAGAGATGAAGGATGAGACCCGTAAGATAGGAGTGATAAATCCGCTCGACCGCGCGATAGGCCTGCACGTCATCCGACGTACTGTTCTTAATGCTCATTCGTTTCTCCGGACGTTCTTCGATGAATGAATGGCGCCGACATCGCTCGCGCTCCCGACGGCGTCAGTCACGACCCTTCATTTCGTGAATCAACCTGCGTGCCTCGTCGCGTTCCGGGATCGGGCGGCCGCTGTCACGCCATTCGATGGCCGCCTTGAAACCGTGCTTCTGCGCGTACCGCCTGAACCACAACCCCTCAGGATTGTGACGCGTGATGCCGTCAAAGAGCGTCGCGAGCGACTGCGTCTGCTCGAGACCCATGGTCAGCATGACCTGGTTGACGACCATCTTGTGCATGGCGAGGTGACTCTTCGGAACGCCGGCAATCCGGTCGGCGAGCTTTCGCGTCTCGGCCTCGAGCCGCTCCACCGGAACGCAGACATTCGCCAGCCCCCACTCCGCCGCCTTGCGCCCGTCGATCATGTTCCCGGTGAACATCATCTCCTTGGCGCGCGCAGGTCCGAGCTTGAACGTCCACATCGCGGTGGTAGGGCATCCCCATACGCGCGTCGGCATGTAGCCGATCCGAGCGTCCTCCGCCATCACGATCAGGTCGCAGCAGAGCGCGATATCGCTACCCCCGGCGACCGCCGCGCCGTGAATCTTGGCGATGGTCGGCTTGGAGCACTTCCACAAGCTCATGAAGTTCTCGGTGTTCTTCTTCATGAATGCGTAATCGACCATGGGGTCCCAAGGCTCGCTCTCCTGCTGGCACGGGTGCTCGATCTCGCTCTCCGCGTAGGCGACGAGATCATATCCGCCGCAGAACCCCTTACCTGCGCCTTCGATCACGACGACGTGCACGTCGTCGTTTTTCTCCGCCCACTCCACCGCCGCACGGATCTCTTCGGGCATCACGTCGTCGATGGCGTTGAACCGACCCGGGCGGTCGAGGACGAGACGGGCGATGTTCGGTGCATCCTCGCGGACTGCGATACTGAGAGTCGAGAAATTCGGCATCGTAACCTCCCGGATGTATGTATGGACAGTCAGCATTGACTGTACCAACTATCGTATTACAGTCAATGCTGACTGCCGAGGGAAGGCATGCCGAGACCAGCGAAGAACGGCGCTCTCGACGGAGCGGCCGAGACCACACGATCGCGGATTCTGAACGCCGCCGTGGATTGCCTGATCGACCTCGGCGTCGCCGGCACGACCACGCTCGCGGTACAGCATCGGGCTGGAGTCAGCCGCGGCGCCCTACTCCATCACTTTCCAACCCACGCCTCTCTGTTGGCCGCGAGCGTCGCCGAACTCGTCAGCCGGAACGAGAAGGCCGTCTCGCAGGGGCGCGCAGGCGCGGGGCCGGCTGACACTCTGGTTGCGGCCGTCGAAGCGCTTGCATTCGCCGCGCGCCAGCCAGCCTATCTCGCCGAGTTGGAGCTCTGGGCGGTGGCTCGCACGGATGCTGCCTTGAAACAGGCATTGACCACGGCGGAGCGCGGTGCCCGACACGATCTCGAGCGCGTTTATGTCCAGCTCTTCGGCGAGTGGGCGGATTCCGAGGCCTATCACGACGTCATCGCGCTGACGCTCCATTTCATCAGAGGCCTCGCGATTTCCGAGAACCTTCGAACCTCTGCGGGACCACGCGAGCGACTTGTAGCGATGTGGGCCGACGCGATGCGAACCCTGCTCGAGGCCAAAAAGAAGAAACGACAGAAGTGAAAAACGGAGGACATGAACGCCTAATGTGACCGCCCGGGCCGCTTCCGCGGTGGCATCGACGTCAGGGCATTCATGGAATCATCGGACCGGCACGGCCCTATTCGGCAGCCAGTGCCGGCTGCAGGTCCGGCTTCTCGCACGCAACATCGTGGATATCATCAAACTCAGCGTGCGCTTTCAAAAGACCGGCAATGGGCCTCCGCTGCTCCTCATCCATACGATCCGGACGCCGCTCGAATATCTTCGCGGCGTGCTCACTCTGCAACAGAAGGCCGTGCTTTCCGGCATCAAACCGATACGAACCCCCCCGTTTCCGCCGCGCGTTTGACCGCGTCGATCGCTCTGAGGGTTTTCAGCCCTTCGCGTCCACTCACCACAGGCTCGGCCGTACCCCGGATCACCCCACAGAAATTGGCAATCTGCAGGCCGAGCGGATCTTCCTTCTCGTACCGCAGCCGCTCGCGCTCGATCGGCGCCCACCAGCTGGCCTGGCTTGGGTGATGCCATAGATCGAGTTGCGGAATAGCCAGCGATGCCCTCGTGCCGCCGATCTGGTAACACGCCTCCTGCGTATGACTGTAGGCCGGGTTCTCACCGGCGGTGAATTCCCAGCTCCAAGGCGACTGGATGGTATCGGAGACATTGACCGTTCCCAAGGCGCCGGAGGCGAAGTGCAGGAGGATCACCGCTGTCTCTTCAACCGCATTTCCACGCAGCCGATTGGATTGGGCAGCTTGTACCGCCACGATATCCCCGCAGAGGTACCGCAGCAGGTCGACATCGTGGATGAGATTCAGGAAAACAGGCCCCGCTCCTTTCTGCCGGCGCCAAGCCACATCGAAATACTCGTCCGGCTTGATCAGCCAGAACATGCCATGCACCGACACGATCTCGCCGAGCCGGCCGCTGTCGATCTCCGCCTTGGCGCGTTGGATCATCGGATTGTGGCGGCGATGATGGCCGGTGAGCAGCGGCACGCCCGCCCCCTCGGCGGCCTCGACCAGAGCATGTGCAGCGAGGACGTCGTCTGCTAACGGCTTCTCGATGAGCGCCGGGATGCGAGCCGCGATACAATCCATGCCGTTGGCAACGTGCATCTGATTGGGGGTGGCGACGACCACCCCCTCCGGCCGATTTCCGGAAAGCAAGTCCTGAAACGACGGAAACCAGTCCACCTTCAGGGCAGCCGCCAACTCTCGTGCCGCCGGCGCCGGATCGACGATCGACGACAGTACCGCCTCCGGCCGCGCGAGAATGTGCTCGATATGCCGTTTGCCGATGAGGCCCGCTCCCATCACCGACAGGCGGACGGGTGCGTCCATCCGATGCTACCCCTTGTTCTCATCGAGCAGCTTGGCCACACGACGCAAGCCGAGCAGATAGCCCTGCGTGCCGAAGCCTGCGATGACCCCATCGGCTCGTTTGGAAACAAACGAATGGTGACGGAATTCCTCGCGCTTGTGCACGTTGGAAATATGCACCTCGATCACCGTCCCCTCGAACGTGTTCAGAGCATCCAGGATGGCGACCGACGTATGGGTGAAAGCTGCGGGATTCATCACGATACCGGCAGCCGTCTCGCGCGCCTCGTGAATCCAATCGATGATCTCGTATTCCCTGTTGGATTGATGAAAGCGAATGTCCAGGCCGAGCTCCTTGCCCAGCGCTCGACAATCCCGCTCTACATCCGCAAGCGTCTCGTGGCCGTAGATGTGAGGCTGGCGCTTGCCGAGCAAATTGAGATTCGGCCCGTTGAGGACGTAGACAAGACGACTCATCGAAGAACTCCGTTCAGTGATGGGCGAGGATCTCGCCAAGGAACTGCTTGGTGCGGGCGTGCTGTGGTTCGCGGAAGAAAGCGTCGGGCGCGCCTTCTTCGATGATCTGCCCTTCTGCCATGAAGATGACCCGATCTGCAACCTGGCGAGCAAAGCCCATCTCGTGGGTGACGCAAATCATGGTCATGCCGTCGTTGGCGAGGCCGATCATGGTATCGAGCACCTCCTTGACCATCTCAGGGTCGAGAGCCGAGGTCGGTTCGTCAAACAGCATCACCTTGGGCTGCATGCAGAGTGCGCGCGCGATCGCGACGCGCTGTTGCTGACCTCCCGAAAGCTGAGCCGGATACTTCTCGGCCTGGTCACCGATGCGTACCCGCTCGAGGTATTTTCGCGCGGTCGCCTCCGCCTCGGTCCTGCCGATGCGGCGTGCGCGAATGGGCGCGAGTGTACAGTTCTGCAACACGGTCATATGCGGAAAAAGGTTGAAGCTCTGAAAGACCATGCCGACGTCCTGACGTACGACATCGATGGCCTTGATGCTGTCGTCGAGCCGATGACCGTCTACAACAATACTGCCCTGCTGGATCGCCTCCAGGCGGTTGATACATCGGATGAGCGTCGACTTGCCCGAACCGGACGGACCGCAGAGCACGATCTTTTCACCCCTGCGGACAGTGAGATCGACGTTGCGGAGAGCTTGATACCCGCCATACCACTTCTGCACGCCTTTCATTTCGATCAGGATCTGGTCTTGCATGCTGGTCTCCGCCGTCGGGCGGCGGCCAACGCGGATCGCGCGTCGGCCGCTCGCAGTGGCTACTGGACTGTGAAGGGGACGCCGGGGATCGAGTCCGGGAAGGTCGGCACTGGCGCCTTCATCCATTTGGCGTAGAAGCCGGCCAGCTTGCCGTTAGACTTGATCTGGTCGATGAACTTGTTGGCCGTCTCGTTCCACTCCTTCTCGCCCAGGCGGGTGCAGGCTCCGTTGTATAGTGCTGTGAAGTGAAGCTTGGGCTCGAATCCCAGTTCCGGCTTTGCGGCGTTCAGACGCTGCGGATAGAAGCTGTTTGCGCCGACGGCCTGCACCTGACCGGAGAGCAGCGCCTGGATCGTCGCCGCATCATCGTCAAACCTGCGGATTTCGGTGCCCGCTGGAGCGCTGTTGGTGACCTGGGTGTCCTGCGTCGATGACCTCGGAACGCCGATCACGTACTTGCCCATGTCGGCATTGCTGTTGATTGGTGTTGCCTGGGCAGCGACAAGCGTGATCTCGTTGGCGACATACGGCTTGGAATACTGCACCGCCTTCGCGCGCTCCGGCAGCATCGCCATGGTTGCGAACAGAATGTCGACGCGGCCTGTGGTCAGCGCCGGAATACGATTGGCCACGGCCAACGGGACGAACTCGGCCTTCACGCCGAGATATTCGGCGAAGGCGCGCCCCATGTCGGCATCGATCCCATCCTGTTTTCCCGAGCTGTCGACATAGCCCCAGGGAGGATTGTCGCCCTGGATGCCGATGACGACGACGCCCTTCTTCTTCACGTCTTCCAGAGTGCCCGCCTGCGCTTTACCTGCGACGGTGACGGCCCCGAGCGTCAGCAGCGCGATGCCGAGCTGGCGGCGATTGAACCAAAATAACATCTGATGTTTCCTCCTCCTGGTGATGGCTGTGTTTGATTGGGCAGGTGCGCCGTTCCTACCTTTGATTGGCCAGGGCGAGCCTGGCCTCCATCCGACTGCCCCACCACGAAAGTGGCCAACAGAGGATGAAATACATTGCGCCGACCACGCCGAAGACGAGCAACGGCTGGAAGGTCTGGTTCGAGACGATCTGACCGGCGCGGGCGAGTTCGATGAATCCGACGATGGCGGCGAGCGAAGTGCCCTTGATGAGCTGAACGAGATAACCGATCGTCGCCGGCAGCGAGATGCGGATCGCCTGCGGCAGCACGATGTCGCGCATGCGCGACGAATAGTGCAGTCCAAGCGCCATCGCCGCCTCGGTCTGGCCGCGCGGCACGGCCTGTATCGCACCGCGCCAGATCTCGCCGAGGAAGGCGGAGGCATTCACGGTGAAACCGATCGCCACCGCGGCGAAGGCGTCGAGCTTCAACCCGGTCAGCGCCAATCCGTAGTACACGACGAAAAGCTGCAGCAGCAGCGGGGTGCCCTGGAATATCCCGATGTAAATGCGGGTGATCCATTCCACGCTCCTATGACCACAGGTGCGCAGCAAGGCGACGGCCAGCCCCGCCGTGCAGCCGCCCGCAAACGCGACCAGCGTGAGCAGCACCGTCCATTGCAGCCCGCGCAGCAGGAAGCCGAACTCGGGAAGACCAAAATGCGGTGTCATGATCGCCCCCTCAGCGTGTCGGATATGAGAAGAAGCGGTGAGAGACGACCGCGAAGCCGAGCATCAACAGCCAGGAGATCGCGAGGTAGAGGAAGGTGACGAAGAAGTAGACCTCGAAGCTGCGGAACGTGTCGCTTTCGATGCGCTGCGCAACCGACGTCAATTCGTAGGCCGATACCGCCGAACAGATCGATGAGGTCAGCGTCAGCATGATGAACTGCCCCGTGAGCGAGGGATAGATCGCGCGAAGCGCAGGCTTGAGCACGATGAACCGGAATACCTGTCCTTTGTGCAGGCCGAGCGCGTAGCCGGCCTCCACCTGGCCCTTGTGAATGGATTGCACCCCGCCGCGAATGATCTCGATGGCGTAGGCGCCGCCATTGACACCGAGTGCGATAATGGCGGTGGCGGTCGGATTGAGCTTCAATCCGATCAGCGGCAGAGCGAAGAACAGAAAAAAGATCTGCACCAGGAAAGGCGTGTTGCGCACAGTCTCGACGAAGCCGATCACGAGAGCACGCAACCACGCAGCTTTCGAATCGCGCGCCGCGACACCCGCGACACCGATCATCATTGCGAGCGTCATCCCGGCAAGCGCCAGGCCCAGCGTACCCACGCATCCCCACAGCAGCGCGGGCATCGCGTGCCAAACCACCGAGAAATCGAGCGTGTAGCCCATCTTGCGTTTCCTCTCGGGCGTTGTCCGTGCCGCTCGCCCATCGGCCGGGTGTCACCCTCCCAGGGATGCAAAAGTGGCGAAGAAGACGTCCGGATCGGGTGAGATGCCCGTGAACAGGCGGAATGCTTCGGTGCCCTGGAAGATCGCCATGCCACCGCCATCGACGGTGCGGCAACCGAGGGCACGCGCCGCGCGCAGCAGCGCGGTTTCCAGCGGGAAGTAGACGATCTCTGCGACCCACAGATCGGGACGCAGCAGGGCCGTCGGCAACGGCGTGCCCGGATATTTGTCCATGCCGATCGGCGTCGCGTTGACAATTCCGTCTGCGGCAGCCACGGCCGCAGCGACATCCTGGCCGGCCTCCAGGCGCCCATCTGCAAATTGAGGGGACAGGCCGTCAACCAGACTCTGCGCCTTGGCCAGGTCGACGTCTATGATAGTCAGTTCCCGCACGCCGAGCTTCATGAGCGCGAAAGCGACCGCCGAGCCTGCGCCGCCCGCGCCGAATTGGACGACCCGTCCGAGTGGTGCACCTTGCATGTTGCGGCGGAAGTTCTCGGCAAAGCCGAACCAGTCGGTGTTGTGGCCGGTCATGCGGCCACTCCTGAGGACCACGGTGTTCACGGCACCAAGCGCCTCTGCGTCAGGCGAAAGCTCATCCAAGAGTGGAATGATCGCCTGCTTGCAGGGATGGGTCACGTTCAACCCGTCAAAGCCCATTCGCCTTGCCGCCGTGAGCAACTCCGGCAATGTCTCCACGCCGAGCTTCAATTCGGCCAGATCAATCTTCTTGTAGATATAGCGGATGCCGGCGGCGTCAGCGGCCGCTTCGTGCATGGGCGGGGTGCGGGAGGCGGCGATGCCGCTGCCGATCAGGCCGACGAGAAAGCTGGACTTCTGATGCATGCTCGGCATCGCCTTCAGCTCAATGGGACGGTCAGCTCGGCGATGACCTGAGCCGTGCTCGGTCGAACGCCGCGCCACCAGGCAAAAGCTTCCGCCGCCTGCTCGACCAGCATGCCGACACCGTCGGCCAGGTTGGTGACGCCTTCGGCGCGAGCCGCCCGCAGAAAGGGGGTCAGCCCTTTGCCGTAGGCGAGTTCGTACGCCAGCTCCGCACCGCGGAAGACATTGCCTGGAAGCGGCGGCATCTCACCTCGCAGGCTGGCCGACGTCGCATTGACGACGACGTCATAACCCTCGGCAAGATCGGCCAGTTCAGCATAGCCGCTGACGATCAGGGGGCCACAGCCGGCAAACTCTTCGGCCAATGCCACCGCTTTCGACAGCGTTCGGTTGACCAGAACCAGCTCGGACGGCTCCTGGCGCAGGAACGGCAGCAGCGCACCGCGTGCCGCTCCCCCAGCGCCGAGCATAAGGACGCGGCGGCCGGCCATTTTGACGCCGAGATTGGCGGTGATGTCACGCACCAGGCCGATCCCGTCGAAATTCTCGGCAATGATCCGATCGCCCTCGAACTTCAGGCAGTTTACGGCGCCTGCTCGTCTGGCGCTCTCTGAAAGCTCGTTTGCATAGGCGAAGGCATCGAGCTTGAACGGGGCGGTGACGTTCAGCCCCCTGGCGCCCTCGGTCCGGAATTGATCGACCCGTTCGCTGAAGCCATTGAGGGGACCCTCGATCGCCTCGTAAACAAGGTCCTGTCCTGTCATTCTGGCGAAAGTGCCATGGATGAGAGGTGATTTGCTGAAGCCGATCGGATTGCCTATCACCGCGTAACGATCGCTCATGGCTCACTCCTGCACGGCGGCTTCGTTGTACAGCACGCCATCGCGCACCATCGCCTCGACGAGCTCGGTCGATAGTCCCAGCGACTCTGCAATGCGGCGATTGTCCTGGCCGAGCAGTGGCGCCGGCGTGCGCACCGTGGTGTCGCAGCCGGAGAAGCGGAAGGGCAAGTTCGGCAACGTCACCTTGCCGAGCACCGGATGCTCCTGCTCGACCAGCATGCCACGCGCGTGGATCTGCGGATCCTTCACGACCTCTTCGATGGTCTGCACGGGAGCGGACGGCACACCTGCTTCCTCGAGTGCGGCAAGACAAGCATCCCGAGACGGCTGCGACAGCGTCCAGTCGCGCACGATCTCCATCGCTTCGGCATAATGGGCGTTGCGCGCGGCAGGCGTGGTGAAGCGTTCGTCGGACGACAACCTGCTTCCTCCGATCAGCGTCGCCAATCGCCGCCACGCATCATCGACCTGCGCGGCGATCACAAGATTGCCGTCCCTGGCCGGAAAGACTCCGTAGACGGTCGAATCCGGCTGACCGCTGCCGGTCTGCTTCGGCAGGTCGGTGCCGCCGGAGAGAAAGTAGCGCTGCACCGCATAGTCGTGCATCGACACCATGCAGTCGTACAGCGCGAGATCGATATGCTGGCCGCGCCCGGACGACGTGCGGCCGACCAGCGCCGCATTGATGGCAGCCACACCGTGGATGCCGGTGTACATGTCGGCCAGTGGCATCCGCAGCAGCGGCGGCGCTTCGCCGGGGGAGCCCAGTTGCGCCAGGGCGCCCGACATCGCCTCCGCGATCAGGCCGAAGCCCGGACGGTCGGCATAGGGACCGGTGTGGCCATAGGCGGAGACCGAGCAGTAGATCAGTGCGGGATTCCGCGCCGACAGCGCCTTGTAGCCGAGCCCGAGGCGCTCGAGTGCGCCGGGGCGGTAGTTCTCGATGAAGACATCGGCCGTGTCGATGAGCTTCATCATCATGTCGAGGCCACGCGTGTCGCGCAGATCGATGCACAATCCCTGCTTTCCCATGTTCTGCTGCAGGAAGTAGCCGGATTGTCCGTCCTTGAAATAGCCGTGGGCGCGGCCCGCATCGCCTGCCTTCGGACGCTCCACCTTGATGACTTCCGCGCCCATCGCGGCGAGGCAGCGGCCCATGAACGGGCCTGCCAGGAAATGGCTGTAGTCGATGACGCGAATGCCCTTGAGCGGCAGATCTTGCGCGGTCATGCCTGTTCTCCTTTGGCACTGGTCTTCGGGCGCATCGGAATCATCAGTCGATGCTCACCGAGCTGCACCACCTCGCCGCGCTGATTGATCAGCTCCGAGGGCAACACTACGATGCCCCACCCATCACGCTTGGTGGTGCGCATCGAGCCGACGCGAAACTTCACGTGCACGGTGTCGCCGAGCTTGATCGGCAGCTTGAAATCCCACGTCCAGCCCAGCGACATTCCCGGAAGGAAGCGATAGTCGGCGCGGGTCTTCAAACCGTCGGCCAGCGACAGGCCAAACAGTCCATGCGCGACGCGCGTGCCGAATGGCGTGGTTTTGGCGTATTCCTCGTCGACATGGACCGGCGTGAAATCACCCGTCAGTTCGGCATAGGCATTCACCATCGCCTCGGTGACCGTCACCG
Source organism: Bradyrhizobium sp. STM 3561 (assembly GCF_045571455.1). NCBI lineage: Bacteria > Pseudomonadati > Pseudomonadota > Alphaproteobacteria > Hyphomicrobiales > Nitrobacteraceae > Bradyrhizobium > Bradyrhizobium sp. STM 3561. Next base: position 1,302,112 of record NZ_CP120695.1, on the reverse strand, counting down.
AAGGGGTGACGCATTCGTCACCGACCCTGGCATCGTCCCAGTAGCGTTCATCGGTCATCGCGTCTTCCTCTAGGCACGGGGATTGATCGCCAGGGCGGCTTCCACGGCGCCTGCGCTGGCTTGCAAGATTTCGACGTTCAGCCCGCCCGGCAGCTCGAGCCAGTTGGGCCCAGCGGGCAACGCCTTGGCGCCCCACGCGGCCGCACGAGCGAGCACACCTTCGTAATCGTCGACCATGATGCCGAGATGGGCGAGACGCCCTTCCGGACCGGTAAAATTCGGATCCTCGATGAGTTGCACGCTTCCGAGCACCCACACCTGACGCGGGCGTGAACCCTCGGCGGGTTGCTCGTCGCGAATGGCAAGACCAAGCACCTCACGAAAGAAATCGACGTGATGATCGACGTCAGGCACGCGGATCGCGACGTGTTCGACATAAGCGCGGGGCAACGACATTGTCTCAGGCCTTTCCTGGATAATCGCTGCGGGCGTATTCGAGCCCTTTGACCAACGCGACGAGTGTGGAATTGACGGGGGTCGGCACATTGAGCTTGGCGCCCCAACGCACGACGGAGCCGTGGATGTAATCGATCTCGGTCAGATTGCCGGACTGCAAGCTCTGCAACATGGACGTCTTGAACTCGGGCGGTAGACCAGCGGATGCCATCGTCCAGGCACGGCGCGGATCGGCAATCGAGATCTTCACGCCGGCAGCTTGTGCGACCGCGATGCTCTCCGAGATTGCGGCCAGCGCGCAATCTTCCAGGACCGGTAGCGAATAGAGACCACCATAAGTCAGCCCGGTAACGGCGGTAATTCCTCCTCCGGCGACGTTGATGAACAACTTGTCCCACATCGTGCCCAAGATGTTGTCGCTGAGCAGCGTGAGAATGCCGGCACGATTGAAAGTCTCGGAAATTCGCTGTGCGCGCTCGGTCAAGCGTCCATCGAGTTCGCCGATGATGGTTTCCTTGCCGATGACTCCGGAGCGAACATGGCCGGGACCAAGCAGCACGCCGCCAACGTAGGTCTTGCCTGCCATGACGCGGTCACGACCAACCTCCTCCGAAAGGATGTCCTCGTGACCAAGACCGTTTTGAAGCGACATCACGACCGTCTGCGGCCCGATGATCGGCGTGGCCGCCCGGATCGCATCCCGCGTGTGGTAGGATTTGACCAGAACGATGACGAGGTCCGCCACGATGCCGACCTGGTTCGCGGAGGTGCAGGCCGAAACCCTCACAACGGTCTCGGCGTCACCTTCGAGCATCCGTAGGCCGCCCGCATTGATCGCGTCGACATGGGCCTGAAACGGATCGATCAGCCAAACCTCGGCCCCACCGCGCGCCAGCGTCCCGCCGATGGTCGAGCCCAAGGCTCCCGCTCCGATAAAGCAGATCCTCATCCGAACGCTTCTCCCTCGCCCGTTTTGGCGTTGGAGGCGTACTAGCAGGCCACCCTGTATTTGGATATGCTATGACTCTTATATCCATTATTGCGGATCGCAATGAAGCACCGGGACCTCTCCGAGACGAACCTTTTGGAGCCGCGCCTGCTCCGGCTCTTCGACGCATTGTTCTCCACGGGCAGCGTCACCAAAGCAGCCGAGAAACTCGGTCAAAGTCAGCCGACCATTTCGATCTGGCTGGCGCGCTTGCGAAAAGAACTGGACGACCCGCTCTTCATTCGGTCGGCTGAGGGAATGCTGCCGACTCCGCGCGCCGAGGCTCTCATCGGCACGGCCAGGCAGGCGTTGGAGATGCTGCGGCGTCTGGCGGAGCTTCGTCCTGAGTTCGATCCGGCGACTGCAAAGCGCCGCTTCATCATCTGCATGACGGATGCGAGCCACATCACGCTGCTCCCGGCCATCCTCGCCTACGTTCGTCGCGTTGCTCCGGGCATCCGCATCGAGGCGGCGCAGATCGGCAGTGATACGCCACGAATGCTGCAGTCTGGCGAGGCCGATCTGGCGCTCGGCTACATCTCGGACCTCGACGCCGGGCACTTCCAACAGGCACTCTTTCCGCAGGATTGGGTCTGCCTGGCAAACGCAAAGCATGCCCGGATCCACGAGCGCATCACGGCAAGGGATTTTCGGTGTGAGGCGCACGTCCTCATTCGCTCCGGCACCGGACATCAATTGCTCGCGGATGCGCTACGGGAGCAGCGGATAGTCCCTGACGTTGCGCTCGAGCTACCGGGCTTTTTGGGGTTGCCCGCCATCATCGGGACGACCGACCTGATCGCCACTCTTCCAAGGCACATCGGCGAAACGCTGGCTCACTACTACGGACTGCGCGTGCTCGACTGCCCGCTGGCGATCGCCGGCTTCACGGTGAAGCAATATTGGCACGCCCGCTTTCATCACGACCCGGCAAGCCAATGGTTGCGTGATGTATGCGGGGAGCTTTTTCAACAGCAGGAAGTGCGGGGTCTGCATCGTTCCGGCCGGCCAAGGCAACGAAGGCCGCGCGATTTGCAATCGTAACGGTCCCTGGTAGCGCGGCAGCGACCGCCCCGCCACCGATCACGGCTCATTTCGAGGCGCCTTCGGTGCAATGCTCCGCCGCTCTGATGATAGCGAGTCGATCAGCCAAGCGCGCAGCACCGCAAGACCTGGATCGTCCTTGCGGAAGGCGCGATAGAGCAGATACCAGGCACGCTTCTTCGGCACCGTGACCGAGAACGGCGCAACCAGCCGGCCTTTGGCGAGATCTTCTTCGACGTAGGGTCGCAGGCCGATCGCGACGCCAATGCCGTCGACCGCGGCCTGCAGCGCCATCGTGTAATTGCCGAAGGTCGGCCCGACCCCCTTTCCGCGCGGCTTCACCCCGGCGGCGGCGAGCCAGAGATCCCAATCCTCCGGCGAGTGCGCCACCTGCAGCATATCCTGCCGGGTCAACTTTGATGGATGCTGGATCCGTTGGGCGACCGCCTTGGTGCAGACCGGAAACAGATCGGTCGCGAACAGAAGCTCGGCCTCGTAGCCGGGCCAGTGACCGTCGCCGAGCAGGATGCCGCAGGTCCAGTCATCGCGGAACGGATTCAGCGCGCCTCCTGTCGAGAGGCGGACATCGATTTCCGGATGCTGCTCGTAGAAGCCGCGCAGCCGCGGGATCAGCCAGCGCACCGCAAAGGTCGGACCCACGCCGAGAGTCAGCACCGGCGTCGTCCGCATCAGGCTGACCTGTTCGGCGAGACCTGCGATCGCATCGAAGGCCGAGGTGAGTCCAGGCTGCAGCGCCCTGCCCTGTGCGGTGAGATCGAGGCCGTTCGGCCGGCGCTCGAACAGCTGGAATCCAAAACGCTCCTCCAGCAACCGCACCATGCGGCTGATCGCGGCCTGCGTGACGTTCAGCTCGTCGGCGGCAGCGACAAAGCTGCCATGGCGCGCGGCGGCCTCGAAGGCGCGCAGGCCGTTCAGCGATGGCAGGCGGCGGATCGGCATAGACTTAGTTTTCCTTAGCCTATGGCCCAGTTAAAGCCGTTTGCGAGAGGGCTGTCAAATCCGTGATGAAGGGGCAACCGAAATCTGGGGGTTGCCATGATCACCCTACCCTTCGCCGTCGCGCTTGCCGCCTCCGTGCTCTCCACCTCTTTCATCTCGGGGGTGTTCGGCATGGCCGGCGGCATGATCCTGATGGGCTTGCTGCTGTCATTCACGGGGCTGGCGCCTGCGATGGTGCTGCACGGCCTCTCCCAGATCGCGGCCAATCTGGCGCGGGCCTGGAGCTGGCGGCAGCACATCGTGCGGCCGGTGGTATTGCGCTACACCATTGGCGCACTGATCGCGAGCCTCATCGTGGTTTCCGGCGTGGTCGCCCCCAGCAAGCCACTAGCCTTAATTTTGATCGGCCTCGTCTCATTCGCCGGGCTCCATCTGCCGCATCGCCTGACGCCCACCGTGATGGTGCCCAGCCAGGCCGTCGGCTGCGGCACGTTGTGCACCGTCCTGCAACTGATTGCCGGCGTGTCCGGGCCGATCCTCGACGTGTTCTTCGTCAAGACCGAGCTCGGCCGCAAGGAGATCATCGCGACCAAGGCCGCGATCCAGTCGATTGGGCACGTGCTGAAGCTGATCTATTTCGGCCGGCTGCTGCTGATCGAGGGCGGCGCAATCTCGCCGACGGCCGTGCTGCTTGCCACCGCCGCGGCGGTGCTCGGTACGCTGCTGTCGCGGTCCCTGCTCGACGCCCTGAGCGACGCCACCTTCGCGCGGTGGTCGCGGTGGCTGATCGCGGCGATTGCGGCCATCAGCCTTGCCCAGGGCCTCGTCCTCACGTTCGAAGGTATTGGATGAGCACTCGCCCTGAAAGGCACCAAAGCGCCGCACAAGGAGATTCATCGTGTCTGAGATGTCCACGCAATTTTCCGAGATCGGCGCCATGCCCAACCCTGGTCGCGCGGCTCGGCGCGGTCTTGAACTATCGCATATTTCACGGAATGTGCTCAACGTCTCATCTCTGCACGACATTGCCTCGCGTGCCCGCACCACTCTCGAGAAGATCGGCCATCATTTCGATCTGCTCGGCATCGTCCCACTTCACGTGGGGAGCGAACACAAAGCGTGTCAGGAAGTAGCCAATGTGGAAGCAATGCACGGCGCGGGCGAGCACCTCGACGTCTACGTCCTTGCGGATAGCGCCCTCCCCCTTGAGCTCGGTGAGGCTCTCCAGCATCGGCTGCCAGATATACTGCCGCCATACGCGCTCCATGACGTCGCGCAGCTCCTCGTTCTGAACGAGTTCGAGCAGCACAGTGCGGGCAAGCTGCGGATTGCGCGAGACGGTAGCGAGCCGGTCAGTCGCGAGCGCCACGTACCAGCCGCGGAAGCCGGCATCCCTTCCCTTCTCCCGCAACAGCGCCTTGAAGGATTCCCAGTTCTGCACCAGCCCGATCCTGAGCAGCAGCGGAAAGAACACCCGCCTCACCAGATCCTTCTTGGTCGGGAAGTAGCGAAACAGCGTCTTCTCCGTGACATTGGCTTGTTTTGCGATCTGCGCCGTGGTGGCGCCGTCGATACCCTGCTTGCCGAACAACTCGACAGCGGCGTGAAACGCTGATACCTTGAGTGATGGTCTTCACATGACCCAGAATCGGCTGCGCTTATCCCATAAGGTGAGCTTCTAGCCGCTCCCCGATGCAGACACGTGCCATCTTCGTCTCTTCGAAATAGCCGTCTATCCAAAAGCTGTTCGTATCGATCACCGAGATATTGATTGCGCCGGCGACTGCATAGTCTCCGGCCCGCAGCAGGAGGTTGGTGACATAGCCGTCGACGGGACTCAGCACTTTAGTACGTCGGAGGTTCAGTTCTGCCTGGGCCAACTGGTGCTGAGCGGCGTCGTACGCCGCCCTTGCCTCCGCTGCACTCCCCGCATAGATCTGCTGCTGCTCAGGCGTCGTGGCCAAGCTCGACAGATTTTGCCGTCTGGCTGCTTCTGCCTGTTTGACTTCTAGGTCCGCAGCTCTTTGTTCAACCAATGACCGGGTCGTGCGCACGGCTATGTCGAAATCGAAAGGATCGATGACGTAAAGAACGTCACCTCGGTGGACGAACTGGTTATCTGCCACCTGGACTGAGACGATTTTCCCAGAGATCTGCGGCGCCACGTTTGCGACTTGGACGCGGACGCTTCCGTTTCGGGTCCAAGGAGCGGTCACGTAGTAGTGCCATGCGACTAAAGAGATAAAGATTGCGATCAACACCAATATGAACGTGGCTACTCGCCTACATGCTGAGACGAAGATCCGTCTGACCTCGTCGTGCAGCATGGGCTCGGCATCCACCACTCGCCAAGTTTCATTCTCGCTCTCAGCGCACAGATTGATGCCATCCCGCGTCGCAGCTGGCGACATGTCAGGATCCGGACCTGTTTCCGCGGACCGTTGAAAGAGCCGGCTCGGCGATCCTCGTCGCGAGGGCTGTCGGGTTTTTTAGGAGCAGCCGCTTCCATGGAGATTTCCTAGAAGAACAGCACAAGCAATCCGAACATCGTGATGTATAGACAGAACTCGGCGAGTGGCGGATTGCTGAATAGCCGTTCAAATCCCAGCCCGGATAATAGCGGCCGCAATAGCAGCAAAAGCAGCAGCGCCATTACTCCGAACGCGACGATAGGCGAGATCAACAAGCCGCCTACTATGAAATCGCGGTGTACGTGAGTCATAGCCGAGCAGAATCTTGATCATCTGGATGCAGCCGTAGGCACGACGCACCCGCGGCTCCTCGCCGGGCGAGGCCGGCTCCCGCCAAGCCCTGTAGCAAGTATTTCGCGGTCAGCGCGTCGATCCGGCGAATTCCGATCGTCTCGCGAATGATCTTCAGCCAGTCCTGGTATGAGCTTTGGGTGTTCTCCTGAACGTCCGCGAAACCGCTCTCCGGGTCTGACTCGTACATGAGATGCGCAAAGGCGCGCTCGATATCAGCCTTATTGCCGAGCTGCGATCGCGTGCAGACCACGACTAGCGCCTGCATCAATTTTGTTGATCGCTTGAGGCTGCCCGAGCCACGCCGAGCATCGAGGCGCTGCCGCTTTCGGCCATGCCAGGCTGAGCGGTGATCGTCCCCGCGCACATCGTGGCGGCTGGGCCAACGACGAGGCGCTTCACTACTCCCGCGCCAGCCTGCCCAGCAGGTCAGCGGCGCTCCTGATATCCGCCGTGTCCGATCCTTCGGCAAAGCCCTCCAGCGCTGATTCGAGCAATAGCCTTGCGTTCCTGCTACGACGCCGTTCAGCGAGAAGCTGCGCAAGATCAATCGCCGACCGCAGTTCCCACCCTTTCGCGCCCTTGTTGCGACTCAGCTTCAGTGATTGCAGTAGACAAGCTTCCGCGTCATCGATCCGCGGCTCCGGCATATGCAATTGGACGTTGCCCTTCATTCGCAGCAGCTCGGGCATGTAGATGTGATCACCGCTTTGCTCGACCAGGCGAATAGCATCATCGACTAGGATTGCGCTCTGCTCTATTTGTCCAAGCTTCAACAAGCCCTGAGCCAACGCGATGTTGAAGGTCGTGGTCAGCAGCTCGTAGCCAGCCTCGTGGAGTTCGCGGAGGGAAGCCTTGATCGTCTCGACCCCGCCTGCGGCATCGCCGCGCCGGATCGCGAGCTCGCCTTTGACGCCCCGGCCGACGGCGAGATAAGGTCCCATCGAGCGCGATTGGGCATGTGCAATGAAGCGGTCGATGTTTTCTTCCGCGCCCTCGAGATCACCGCTCCACAGATCGATCGATACCGCCCAGATCAGCGCAATACAGAGCGTGATTGGGTGGTCCATTTGCGCGGCTTCCGCAACAGTTTGTCGCGCCAGTGTCAGCGCGTCCGCTGGACTGCCCTGCAGCCAAAGCTCGCGCGCAAGCGTGATGCCCGCGCGGTTGCGATGATCGAAGCCATATACCGTGCTGACCCGTTCCGTTCCCGGACCGTTCCAGGCGAGCTCGACCACCTTCAGCGCATCGCGGTGCTCGCCGGCCAGATGCAGCGAGACGCCGAGGAGCGAATGGGCGAGCGCGATCGAGGCAGCATCGCCCAGCGACTTGGCGACCGAGACGCTCTGCTGCGCGTAGTTGAGCGCAGCATCGAACTCGCCCATCCGTTCATGGAAGATATGCATACGCCCAAGCAGCTGGAGCTGGTTGATCTCATCGTCTCGAGCCCTCGCGATGGCAAGGCTGCGGCTCAAGGCGCTGCGCGCCGCTTCGCTGCCGCCCCGCGTGAACATCAGGGTCAGGCCGAGGGCGGCCTGCAGGTGCATCTCCTCGCCGCTGTCGCGCGAGGCCCGATCGATCGCAACCAGCGCCCGTTCCGACCAGCGCCGGCATTCAATCAGCAGGGACATCGCGAGGAAGATCGGCGCCGCCGCAGCGGCGAGCGCGACGCCAATGCTGGCATCTCCGCCCGCGCCGAAGCACCACTCCAGCGCCGCGCGCACGTTGTGAAGCGCGGAGAAATGGACGGCGCGTTCGTCGGCGTTTGGCACGATTGCCCATGTCGTGCCGGCCCGTTCCAGCCAGCGCTGATAGTAAAGTGCGTGACGCGCGGCGAGTGCCGCGTCATAGGGTTCGAGCTCGAGCAGATACGCGCGCGTGGTGTCGAGCAGCCGATAACGCATCATGGCGCCGATCGGCCGTGGTGCGACCATCGATTTGGCGACGAGGCTGTCGACGGCATCGAACAGCCTGCCGCGATCAATATGCTCGTCTGGCACCACTTCGAGCGCTGCGTCGATGGTGAAATGCCCGGCGAAGACGGCGAGCCGGCGCAGCACGAGCCGTTCAACATCCGACAGCAGTCCGTAGCTCCAGTCGAGCGTGGCCTGCAACGTCTTCTGCCTGGGCGGCGCCGTGCGCTGTCCGTGCCAGAGCAGATTCAGGCGGTCGTCGAGCAGGGCGGCCGTCTGCGCCAGGCCGTAGGCCTCGACCCTGCCGGCGGCGAGCTCGATTGCCAATGCCATGCCGTCGAGCTTGCGGCAGATCTGCGCGACGATCGCGGCATTGGCATCGTCGAGCACGATCCGCGCGCCGCCGGCTGAAGCGCGTTCGAGGAAGAGCTGGAGCGCGGGATAGCTCTGCGCTGCAGCAGCCGTCAATCTAGAGTCCTCGGGCGGAACGGCGAGCGGCGCCAATCGATAGACCTGCTCGCCCTCGACGCGCAGGGCTTCGCGACTGGTGGCGAGGATATGGACGTGCGGCGCGGCATGGAAGATCTCCACAGCCAGCGACGCCGCCGCTCCGATCACATGCTCGCAATTGTCAAGGATCAGCAGCATCCGCTTGTCGCGCAGATGCGCCAGTAGCGCGGGCAGTGGATCGTCGCTCTGGGCCGGCAGCCCCAGCATCAGCAGGATCGACGTGATCACGAGATCGGGATCGCTGAGCGCGGCGAGATCGACGAAATGTGCGGCATCGGAGAAGGTTTCGAGCAGGTCGTGCGCGATCGCGATCGCAACTGCGGTCTTGCCGACGCCCCCAGGACCGATGATCGTGACGAAGCGCGAGGTGAGAAGCTTGTCGGAGATGGCGGCAACCACCTCGTCGCGTCCGATCATGCGCTGCAGCCGGTTCGGCAGCTTGACGGGCGGCAGCTCCATCGCTGGCGCGGGGCGCCGCAGGGCCGGAATGTCTCCGCGCGAGATCGGGGCCACGAAGCAATAGCCGCGGCCGGACAGCGTGGTGATGTAGCGGGCACCATCCTTGCCGTCGCCGAGCGCCTTGCGCAGTGCTGCGACATGAAAGCGCAGGTTGGCTTCATCGACGTTCATGCCGGGCCAAACCTGCGCGATCAGATCCCATTTACTGACGACCTCGTTCGGTCGCGACATCAGCGCGATCAGCGCGTCGAAAGCCTTCGCGCCCAGCGGCACCGTAACACCGTCTCGCGTCACTAACCTTTCATGCGGCGTCACGGTGAACGGCCCAAACGACAATGTGGGGGTGGCAGCGCCGGCTGGCTCGGTCATGGCAAGATCTTAGGTTTCTCCGACAGGATCCGATAACCAGCTGATTGTGGTCCGGCAAGGCCATCCCGGTCGCGACCGCCGGGTCGCATGGGGCCGTTGTGAGACTTGCAAAGCTGGACCTCACAAATTCTCACAAGTCCAAACGGGTGCCTTGTGCGCGTCGCTGCTAGTCGGCTCGCGACGGCAAGGAGACCACAATGACGCAAACGGCTAAACTACTCTACACGGCCAGGACCCACACCTGCGGTGGGCGACACGACGGCACATCGCGCAGTTCCGACGGTCGCCTCGACATCATGCTGTCGCCGCCGGGCGGCGCAGGCATCGGCACCAATCCGGAGCAATTATTCGCGGCTGGCTGGTCGGCGTGTTTCGAAGGCGCGATGGAAATCGCGGCGAGCAAGCGGAAGATCGAGCTTCCGAGGAAGAGCGCGATCGATGCGGAGATCGATCTCGTGCTCGACGAAGGTGCTTACTTGCTTCGGGCGCGCCTCAACGTCAGCCTGCCGGGTCTCGATCCCGAGATCGCGCACACCATCATCGATGAAGCACACCAGACCTGCCCCTATTCCAAGGCCATCCGCGGCAATATCGACGTCACGGTCGCGCTGATCTGACGCACCACTAACAATCTCAGGGACCCTGCACATGAAGCAGATCATCGACCAGCACCGCCGCAAGTTCTTCGGCATCGCCGCGGGAAGCCTCGCCATCGGCCTCGGCGCCGTCGGCCTCGCTCGCGCCCAATCGGGGGCATCGCGATCGTCCGCATCGAATGCGTCCTTCGGACCGATCAAGCAGATCGACGCCGGCGTTCTCAACGTCGGTTATGCCGAGGCGGGCCCCGCGAACGGTCCCGTGGCCATCCTGCTGCACGGCTGGCCCTATGACATTCACGCCTTCGTCGATGTCGCGCCGATCTTGGCCAAGGTCGGGTACCGAGTCATCATCCCGTATCTGCGCGGCTATGGCTCCACGCATTTTCTCTCCAGCGAGACGCTGCGCAACGGCGAGCCGGCCGCGATGGCGCTCGATATCATCGCGTTGATGGACAAGTTCGACATCAAGCAGGCCGTGGTCGCCGGCTTCGACTGGGGCGCGCGCACCGCCGACATCATCGCTGCGCTGTGGCCGGAGCGTTGCCGCGCGCTGGTCTCGGTGAGCGGCTATCTGATCTCGAGCCAGGCCGCCGGCAGCGCGCCGCTGCCGCCGCAGGACGAGCTGCAATGGTGGTACCAGTTTTATTTCGCCACCGAGCGCGGCCGCGCCGGATACGAGAAATATACGCATGACTTCGCCAGGCTGATCTGGAAGCTCGCCTCGCCGCAATGGAACTTCGACGATGCCATCTTCGCCCGCAGCGCGGCGGCGCTCGATAACAAGGATCATGTCGCGATTACGATCCACAACTACCGCTGGCGGCTCGGTCTTGCCCAGGGCGAGGCGAAATACGAGCATCTCGAAAAGAAGCTGGCGGCGACGCCGGTCATCGACGTGCCGACGATCACGATGGAAGGCGATGCGAACGGCGCGCCGCATCCCGAGCCGGGCGCCTATGCCAAGAAGTTCTCGGGCCGCTACGAGTTTCGTCTCATCACCGGCGGCGTCGGGCACAATCTGCCGCAGGAAGCGCCGCAAGCCTTTGCCAAGGCTGTGATCGAGGCTGACGGCGCCTGAGCATCGCTTGACTTCCTCGGTTCAGCCCCGCTGGCCGAGGTTCGTTTTCTGCTCCCAGCCCGGTGAAGAATCATGAATTCGACTGAAACTAACAAGAAGACGTCCCCACTTGCCACGGCCATCGTACTCGCCGTGATTGTCCTTGCCGTTCTCCTGACCTGCGCGCCCTACTTCGTCGCGATCGCGCTCGCGGAGGGACCGACAGAGCACGCCGATGCCTCGCCAATCTTCGGCGTCACCATTCCGCCCAGCTACAAGCAGTGGGAGCTGATCGCCCCTGCCGAGGAGGCGGCTCCGCTTGACGAGCTTCGCGCCGTCGTCGGCAACCAGATCGCCATCGACACCTATAAGGCCGGCAAGCTGCCTTTCCCGGACGGCACCGTTCTGGTCAAGCGCGCCTGGAAGCGAAAGCAATCGCCGGAGTTCGCGTCCGCCACGATTCCCGGCTCGGCCACGACGGTTCAGGTGATGGTTAAGGATTCCAAAAAATATGTCGCGACCGGCGGCTGGGGCTTTGGCCGCTTTGTCGACGGCAAGCCGGTCGACGAGGCCCAGCATCGCACTTGCTTTGCCTGTCACGAAGCTCGCGCAAAGAGCCAAGACTACGTCTTCACGCGGCTCGCACCTTGAGGCGATCTGGAGAACACGTAGTGAGACAAGGAGCACCGACGATGTCGCTGCAGAGGTCATACTCGCAAAACAATCATGTCACCGCCGCAACAGACGTCTTGTCACGTCGCAGCCCGAGATCACCGGATCCGCGTTCGGGGGCCGAGGCAATGATGTTCTCCCTTGTGCATCTTGATGTTTCCCTAGCCATCGAGCCGCCCGCACCCGATATGCGCACATCTGTCCTCGGCGAGCCGAGCTTCAGGGTATCCGCCAAGCCTCTTGCGCGAGCAGCCATTTGTTCTGATCGGGGCACTGCCGGCGAGGAGATCACAGACCCGGTGATGCAGCGCCTGTCTGATGCGCTCGCAGCAACGAGAGCCATGCACCATCCCGATTACGCCATCCTTCTCGACGCGTTGCGTCTAGCCATGCTGACCCGCAAGGCCAGCTGGGGGACGGTTGTCAGTCGGCCCCGGGACACGCGAGCCCCGGAAGACCGAGAAGGACAAGCCGCTCGGAGAGTGCGGTCGCTGCAGAAATGGCGTCTGAAGCGCGTGCTCGAATATATTGAAGACAATCTGGACGCTAAGGTCACCTTGCAGCATCTGGCTGCTGTGGCTGGCTTGAGCCGGATGTATTTTGCCGCGCAGTTCCGCGCGGCCGTGGGCATGAGGCCGCACGACTACTTCCTGAAGCGGCGGATCGACCGAGCGAAGGAGTTGATGCAGCGGGCCGACGTGTCGCTCATCGACATCGCCTTGGCCGTGGGGTTTCAGACCCAGGCTCACTTCACGACGGTATTCAAGCGCTTTACCGGCGAAACGCCATATCGATGGAGAAGCGCTCATCTCCTACAAGCCTTTCCGCTGCCGCGGGCCGATGGGAAGCCGTGATGAGCAACCCTGACATTCACTCGTTGCTGCCGCATATAGTTGGCATCAAGCCGGCCGTGGCACACGACGAGATACTGGGATTGTTAGAGATCGTTCGGGATCTCGGCGCTTCGTATCGTTTCGCATCCGCGGAGCCCGGAGCAGGCGGCTTCCACGGGCGTGTAACGCTAAGGTTTTGTCGGCTTATGGCTGCCAGCATCCCGCATTGCCTAGCTAAGCAGTGTTTGGTTGCTCGAGTCCCGGTACCAAGCGCGACAGTATCGATCTCAGCGCCATCCTTCGTCCGCGTCAGCGTCTTCGAGCACCAGCGGGTGTCGAAACAGATTCTCTGTGTTACCGAAAGGAGCGCCGCCTAGTCCGCCTCCGACGGCTCGGTCATTATGTCCCGCACGGCCCTGCAGCAGAGGAGTAATAGGGCAAGTATCTATCGACGATATCGTTGGGACGTTGTGCGCCTTGGATGAGGGCTCCCGGGGTTTGGCCCGCGCCAAGCCCGTACAGGTCGAACGTGCTGCGGCCTAGGAGGAGGACGATGCAGACGATCGAGTCACACGGAGTGACTCCGGACGCTTTGGAGCGCGATCTCGCGCGCAAGCTGCAGGAGCAGGTCGTCGAATGGAAGACGATGCGGTCGCCGGCGCTGTCGCGCACGGCCGCGGGCGTGCCGGTCAAGCGGCGCTTCACCCGGCGGACCTGCCGGGTCACCCTTCCACCTGATAGAGGCGCAAGCGGCCGGGATCGTGTCGATGGCCTTGGCGGTGCTGCGAATGTCCTGGGCAGACCACAGCAGGGCGCCGGCCTGAGACTTTGCATTGGCGCCCCGCGGGGATAGGAATGTTTCCCACGGGAAAAGCTATGGACGATCTGTGGTTATATTTTCGACCCATGAATCTCAAGCACGATCCCGAGTGCGAGGCGGTCGCGGCGATGTAGCTCGCTGCGGAAGCCAGCGGCGACAAGCGGCTGAACTGGATCCGGGCCGCTTTAGCGTGGACCGAGCTTACGGGTTTGAGAGCCACCGCCGTCCGTGAACTCTGCAGGTCGAGCGAGCCCGCCTAATTGCCCTCTGGCGGGCACTCCGGACAGGTGTCGCCAATCGAGTTCAGCGCATCGCGCACCTCGGCCATGGCCGCTTCCGGAGGGACGTCCGCCTAATAGGGAAAGCGATTACCTTTGAGGTCTATTCGCATCAAGAGGTGCCGGAACCCGCGTCGGGCATAGGAATGCCAGGTACTCCGACTGCGCCGGGAGTCGCTCGAGGTCGAATGGTCGGATTCCAAACTCACACCTCGGGCGACGACTTCATCACCGATTTCAAGTTCATCCTTCTCTCGAAGCCAAGCGACGGTCTTCAGAAGACCGATCGCATCCCTCGGGACGACGCGACAGAGCCTCTTAAATCATTCTTTGCGGATGAATTGGGATAGCCGCAGGCCTGCGGGTCCATCCCGTCGTCGCGCGGGACGAAACGCAGGACCGTGGGCGCAAAGTCGTTTGTTGCGGGTAGCTCCAAGACAGACTTAGTCGCGTCGCCGGCGACGACGAGAACTGGCGGCGTGATGCAGTTCCATCTCGGAGGAAGCCGAAATGACGAAATGGAGACGTCGGATCGCGGCGGTCGTCGCTGCCGGGAGTATGGTCGGATCCCGGACTCATGCAGCTCCAGCCAGCCTCGCTCCTGCGCCGACGCGATTGCGCTACGGAATTGTTCGCCAGTCCCGCCCTGCTTCAAGAAAGGGACATTGATCAGCTCGATGAAGACGCGTCCGTCCTGCACGGGTTGAATGCCGCTGGCAATCTCGATTAGCTTTCGGGCGCCAGTCTCGGGGTCGGCTAAGGGGCCAGCAGATGTGTATTTCATGGTGGCGAGAGATACATTGAGTCGCCGTGCCGACCAACCAAGTGGGCGTCTTGGCTTCTATGAAGTTACTTCGGCTCTTGCCTGCCATCCAATTCGCGCGCGGCCAAGCTAAGCTCCAGCTCTCTGAGCTGTTCGAGCAAATGTTCTACGATCTCCTCGTAGTCAGATGGCGTGAGGGAATGCACGCCGCGCAACGTCAGTTGATTGTGGAGGATTGTCGCCATCATGGCTTTAACGCTCATGACCTCTCGCTAAAAGCTAATCGTCAATAAAAACAATCGGAAGAGTAGGCGCCAAACACTACGGGTGCGCAATGTCGTAGGATTACGGGCATGACGGACTTTTTGCAGTGCAAATGGTGCATGCTCGACAAGAACGCTTTACTCGCGGGGGCCGATCATTGATCGCCGAATGAATGTACTGGATTGCGCCGATTGTGATCGATGCGCGATTTGCAGGCGCAACGAACGCCGAATCGCGCTTCGTGGAGTTAAATTTGGTTCTGAGTCATAACTATAATGACTCCGACGCAAAAATAGAAAATAGGGTGCAAAAAACAAAAAAAGAGTGGGAGGAGTAGATGGATACTGTGTGTCGCCTGCGCGCGATGGCATCGCTGTGCCGTCAGACCGCCGCGCGTAATCCCGATAGAAGTTGGAAACTGCTCGCCGAAGCTGAGTATTGGGAGCATTTAGCGAACGGTGCGCTGCGCGATCACTTCAAACCGTGCACATCTGGCTTCTCGCTCCGAGCAATCGGAGATGATGCGAGCACCACGCAATCGGCGCACGGTATGGCGGCATGAGCGCTTTCGGTGCTCAAGTCGCTCGACGAAACACAGCTCTCACTTTTAAAAGCGTTCTGTTCTGGACGGAGGAGGTCTCGAACTTCCTCGCGGGGTACGAGCGAGTCAGCGGTTGGAATAGCAGAGTACATCACGAAATAAGCTGAACTATTTTTTTGGCGGGGGTTGGGTTCATGGATAGCGTAGAGCGGTGCTTCGCCGCAGTGACGGCAATCGGTTTCTTTGTGACCGTCGTCGGAGTGATATTGTTGCAAACGATGTGAGTTCTGCTTGGCCAACTCGCGACGAAGGCTCCGCGCAGCGGCAACGCGCCTGCTTCAGCAAGGTGGTGCAGCGATGCGCGGTTGAGGGAAAAGCCTCTAACAAAAAGTAAGGCCGCCTCCAGAGCGGCCTTAACTGTCTCCCTCATCCTTGCCCGCCTAGTCGCGGTCGTCGACAAGCAGCGGGCGAGGACCGGACGTTCGGCTCGTTCCGGCCTGTCATAGGATTGTGGCATAGCCGTTGCATAATAAACGGCAACTGGGATTTCAGTGCTCAGTTTGAAAATAGGCGCTGCCGAGACACGTATTTTGAGCTCGGCACCGCTGTTTTGCTGGTTCTCTTAATTCGGAGCCTCGGCTATGGCCTACGATGCCGTCACGGTGCAAATGCTTCGCGACGTTCTTGATGAGGTTCTTTCCAGCCCGCCATTCACGCTCCAGCAGCAGCGGTCGGCGTTGGAGGTCGCTGAGCGCATTCTCAAGCTCGCTTCCCAAGGCGAGCGTCGGCCGGACAATATTAAGCAACACTTGCGTAACGAGTTTTTCACGTCGGAGCTGACCGGCATCGAAATGGAAGACTAGCGCTGACTGCCAGACCGTAGCATCAGAGTCGAATATCCGCGCTATGGGCCGCGATGATTTGCGGACCCTGCCCCTCCACATGCGGAAGGCGAACCTTGCAGCAGCTACTGGCGCGCCGGCCGGACGGCATCAGCGCAAACCCGTCGTGCCTTCGACACGGCGGGCTTGCTTTCGGATGCGGTTCGCGCGGCAGCTTGCGGCACGGCCGCCAGGGATGCCGCTCCCCCGACGGTCAGCAGGAGCGAACGGCGTGATACCCCGCCCGACGTTTCTTCTGTCTCGACGGCGCCGTCGATGAACGGCTCATGGTTGGTCATGGTGGTCTGCCATCCCTCGGATAAGCCTGCAAATGGGCATGTTCCCAAGAGAAGTACCGTTCGGATATTGCGGCGGCTATCGCACTCTTGCGATAAATTGCCGCCGGGCGCTTACAGCGCTCGCCGGAATGCGGAAGGGGTTACTCCCACCCTCCTTCGGAAAGTCGCAGCGAAAGCCGATGGAGTTTCGTAACCGACTGCAAGCGCGACCTCTGTGACGCTCAGCCTCGAGTGGGCGAGAAGTTCGCGCGCGCATTTCATTCGTTGCCCGGTCAACCATGCATGCGGGGTTTGGCCGGTCGACTGCCGAAAGGCTGTGCAGAAGTGAAACCGGCTGAGACCGACGAGGGCGGCGAGTTCATCAAGCCCGACGTGGCGGTTGAGATTCTCCTCGATGAATGCGGTGACGCGCTTCACCTGCCAATCGGCGAGCCCACCCCTTCTGTCCTGAGCAGGCAACCCGCCAAAAGACGAATGCTCCTGGACCAGCCGCAAGCACAGGAGGTCGATCGCTTGCTCCACGAACAGGCGGGACGAGGCGCTGTCCCGCTCCGCCTCATGGCTCAGGACATCGAGCAACCCCGCCGCCGCGGGATCGGCGAAAGCCACACGCGGCAGAAGTTCGACGCGCCTTCCGCCCGCGATCTCATCCGCGCACGCCTGAAGGCGTTCTTGCGTGAGGTACACGTGCGAAACCACGACGGGCCCTGCGATGTTCCAGTGGCCATCTACGCCTTGCGGAATGAAAGTGAACGCTCTCGGGTTTGTCCTGGAGTCCAGGAGTTTGTTCTCGACCCGCCAGGATATCCGATGCTGCCCTTCGTAGCAGCCGACCGCGATGTGTCCGGTCACGCCGCGCATGTAATCCTCTTTCAGGCCTCCGTGCGCCCACTTCGGCGTCAGGCGCGCATCGCCCTTCAGAACCTCGGACAGCAATATGGGCGGCTCGTCCAAGATACGCGCCATCTCGGCGGCCGCATCGGGGCCGAGGTGGTCGGCTTCCACCCGGGACAGGCCAGACGGATTCGCAGTATTGCTTCGGGAACGGAGCAATCGCTGATCCAAACTGACGCCCTCATCTCGGTTGAGTGCTGAACTATGCAAGAGAGACGCCATTATGCAGAAAAAGGTTCGCGACGCCACAAGGGCAGCGCCCGACCAACATGGCAGCCTTCAAATTGATCAGCCGATCATTGGTCGTGGCGTACGCTTTGCGAATATTTTGGGCTATGCGGACTTCCGCTGCGGCCTCCGGCGGACGCCTTCTTCGGCTTCTTGGCCGGCTTGGCCGCCTTCGCCGGCGCGGTCTCCTGACCGACAGACCGGCGCAGCGCTTCCATCAGGTCGACGACGTTCGTCGCAGCGGGCTTGGATTTGGGTGTGATCGGCTTGCCGGCGCGCTTCTGGTTGATGAGGTCGATCAGCGCAGTCTCGTAGTGGTCTTCGAACTTATCGGGATCGAAGCGCCCCGCCTTTTGATTCATGATGTGCTTGCGAGATCCAGCATGTCCTTCGTGACTTTCACGTCTTGGATGTCGTCGAAACACTCCTGCTCGCTGCGCACCTCGTAAGGGTAGCGCAGCAGCGTGCCGACGAGCCCCTTGTTCAGCGGCTCGAGCCCGATGATGTGCTCGCGGTTGGTCAGCACCACCCGACCGATCGCGACCTTGTTCATTTCGCGGATGGTCTCGCGGATCACCGCGAAGGCGTCGTGCCCGACCTTGCCGTCCGGCCTGATGTAGTACGGGCGGATCAAATAGCGCGGGTCGATGTCCGCCTTGTCCACGAACTCGTCGATCTCGATGGTGCGCGTCGACTCAAGCGCGATCTTCTCGAGCTCCTCCTTCGAGACCTCGATGAACTGGTCCTTCTCGAGTTGGTAGCCCTTGACGATGTCCTCGTTCGGCACCTCGTCGCCCGTATCGGCGTCGACCTTCAGGTACATGATGCGATGGCCGATCTGCCGGTTGAGCTGGTTGAACGAGATCTTCTCGGATTCGGAGGTGGCCGGGTAGAGCGCCACGGGACAGGTGACCAGCGAGAGACGGAGGAAGCCTTTCCAGTTGGCGCGGGGTGCCATGTACGCAGAACTCCGTTGGGCCTCGATTCAAGACGAACGGGACGCCTAGGTTCCGACATCTCGCGACGGCCTTCTAGGCATCGATTTCCCGGCGGATCAGATCGCGGTGTCCGATGTGCGAGGCCAGCAGCATCCGGAACGTGCCGAGCACGTCATTGGCCAGCCCAGCCGGATGTCCGGCCCGTTCCAATTCTTCCACGATTGCGAGCTGCCGGGCGACATGGTCCTCCGCAAGCGCGACGTGACGCTCCGCTTCCGCAAGGTGCCGGTGCGCCATCAGCGGGTCCATCCGCGCAGCCTACTCCAACGGCAAGCTGGTCCGGCATTAAAACCCACGTGAACAAAAAGGGAACATAGCGCATGCCCGCTGCGCCAGAAGCCACAACGCGCGTCGAGGGGGACGTGGAGCTCGCCGCCGACCAGGCGATCACGGCCTGCGGCGGCGATGCGCACAAAGCCGTGAAGGCCCTGATCGTCGCCAACGACTTCCTCGAGGCCCAGCTCGACGAGCTCCGGACGAAGGTGTCGACCGGCTACTCGCGGGGACGGCTCCCAGGAGCCCGAGAACGCAAAGACGAGGCAAATGGCTGATGTGACCTACTATGTCGCTCTACCGTTCGTTTTCTCCGACGAGGGCCTGGCCGCCAGCGAGGCGACGGAGTGCCTCAGCGCCAACGCCGCAGTCATGCGGGCGGAGGCGCTGTCCCGGAAGCCCGGTCACGCCGGCGCAATCGCGTTCAGTCGGACCGGAGACCCCTCTAGCGGCGACTTCAGGCACGCCAAGCTGATCCGGAAGTGCGGCGAGGTGCCCGACGACCTCAGCGCGCTGTGAGGGCCTACGTCTGACGTCGTGCTCCTTCATGATCTGGCCGACGTCCGGCTCGTCGACCGTGGAAGCTCGCGCATCAGCAGATCTTCCTGATATAGATTTGGCGGATCCTTCACTTCCATTCGAAAGAGGAACAACGTGGCAAAGACCCAGCCCGAACCTGTCCGCGATCCGAAGGCCGATCATCTTCTGACCCCGCAAAACTGCGTTCTGGTCCTGATCGACTACCAGCCTGAGCAGTATTCCAGCGTGACTTCATCCTCCCGTGAGGAGATCACCCTCAATGCGGTTGCGCTGTGCAAACTCGCTCAGGCCTACGGCATCCCTGTGGTGCTCTCGACGGTGGCGGTCGATATGGGCGTGAACGAAGGCACGATTCCGGAGATCCGCGCGGCTCTGCCGGGAGTGGAAGAAATCGACCGCACGGGCGTCAATGCATGGGAAGACGATGACTTCCGCAAGGCGGTCCAGGACACCGGGCGACGCAAGGTGGTCATCGGAGCGCTCTGGACCGAGGTCTGCCTCGCCTTTCCGACGCTCGACATGCTGGCCGAAGGCTACGAGGTCTATCCGGTCGCCGACGCGGTGGGCGGCATCTCGCCGGCCGCGCACGAACGCGCGTTCGACCGAATGATCCAGGCCGGGGCAAGGCCGATCACGGCGATCTCCTTCGGTTGCGAGATCATGCGCAACTGGGCGCGGGGAGATTCCGACAAGCTGCGAGAAGTCATGCGATGGTATTTCCCTCAGCATCGACGTCTGCACAAGTCGCTTGATGGATCAGGCGGAGCGCCGATCTCGACCGGGCTGACTGCTGCTTAAACCTCCGAGGAGCTTGCCGGTCGTGCTGTTGACGAAGTGAAGCGCCATGCAGGCGGGACACCGCACGGGCATGTAGGTGTTTTGCGGCGGCGCCTCCGGCCGATCGTCTTCCAGCCGCTGCTGCACGTTCATGCCGGTGCGCGGACACTTGAACAAAACCTGGCGCTCCATGAAGCGAGCATGCGCCCGCTCGCGAGCCTGCGAAATTGCGGTCGACTACCTAAGGTCCTCCCCTAAGGAAGCGGGACTGGGTTTTGAGATGGCTCAAGGCGCCTAGCTGTCTCTCCCCTAGGATTTGTGCACGCTGGCGCGAAGCGCGCTGGCGCCGTGACGAGCGGAGCCCGGACTCCTAGGCGCTCCGGACCCCGCTTCGCATCAGGGCACCGACCGCGAGGACGGGCCGGCTCCGGAGAGCGGCTCGCCGGCAGTTCGATGGAACGAAGGCCGGGACCGCGGGTTGGAGGGTCACAGCCCCTGGCTAGAAAAGCGGACAATCGGCCCCGGCGATCCTTTGGACGCCGGGGCTGATTTCCGTCAGGGCGCCGAGGAAGGAGCGCTAGAGGAGAGCCGAGATGTCGCCGAACATACCGTCGGATGACCTGGCTGCGCTCGTGCACTACGCGCTCCACACCACGCGCGCCACCACGGTCTGCCCCTCCACGACGACGTCACCATCCGCGTCGGCGACGATGCAGCCGAGAGCCACGCGCTCGAGCGCGCCAAGCGCATCGTCAAAAGCGACGGGACGAGCTGCGAGCCAGAGGTACTCAGGGAGGAAATCGGCCGCCAGCTCTCGCTCACCGCCGATGGGCGATGCCCAAAGTGCGACCGGACTGGTCCGGACTAGGACTCGTTCGGCGGCTTCAGGGGGCCTTCGATCCAGCCACGAACCGTCGGCGAACGCATCGGGTCGCCATCGCAAGTCACGCAAACATACCGCTGCAGCCCCGCTTACCGTCCGCGACAGCCGTCATCGGTTTGCCGCACGTCGGGCACAGCTTCCGGTTCGGAAAGAGCACAGTCATCGGATTTTCCCTGCCGGCTACAGCGTAGTTCCATCCGACCCGCGGGCGCAACAGCGTCGCGGAAAGTTGTACGCGACTGCCGAAGTCCTTGACCTCACCGCCGCCGAATAATGAAATGCAGTTTTCAGTGATTGTTGCGGGGGTGGCGTCGTGGAAGAGTTCTACAGGGGCTTCGCGCAGCGGGCGCGCGATCTGGCGGAGAAAGCGGATCCATTCACCAAGCGGCGGCTGCTCGATTTGGCCAAGCGGTACGAACTCAAGAGCAGCGGATCAAGCTACGGACGCACGCCGCCGCCGCGCGCAACGCCGCCGAACGTGCTGTTCTCCGGCTCGGGCGAAGCATGAGCACCGGCCAGGTCGGCGAGATCAGGTGCGAGGCTTGCAACGGCACCGGCTCCGCCGCCGGTACGCCAGCCGGCGCCGGGCCGCAAGATCTATGCCGGCAAGTGCACGACTTGCAGAGGCGAGGGACGGAGACTCCGCCCCCATGAGCCAACTTTCCTCCGCCGAATAGGAGCCGACGGCACGCACTTGCGTTGCCAGCGATGCGACGACGTCGGATCGTTCTCGGAGGTGAATTCAGGCTGGCTCTGATACTGATCGCAGTCGGACTTCTCCTGATGGCCTCCGGCGGAAGGGCGCTCGCCCATGACCAGTGACGAGCGCCGATCATGGCTCATCACCGCCACATCTTCGGCGCGTCGCTGAGCGCCTTCCGGCCGACCTGCATCAAGCTGTCCGCCGTCGCCTCGCCCTGCCTGGCCGCTTCGAGGATCTTCGCGGCTACGTGCGTGCGGGTGCCGGTTTCGTAACGCGACACGGTTTGACAGACATCGTCGAGGACCGCGCGCAGCAGCGCGGTGGTCTGGGCGTCGAACATCGCAGAGAGCCCCTCAGTCGTTGGAGAATGAGGATAACCGGCGCCGCGCGTTCCCGGATTCAGGAAAATTAAGATGCATCGCAAAAACTTAGCGAGTGCGCCGGCCCAAGAACGAGGCGGAAGCAGGCTCACCAGCGACTGGCGTGAGGGAACGATTCAGGCCTGCCAGGTTGAATCCGCATGTGTGCCGTGGCGTTGCGTCAGTCTCGTTCGGAAGTATCGCGCGTCACCGGCGCCCGCAAAACCGCTATTCCAGGTTACATCGAGCCGTGCGACCCCACGCTGCGCGAGAAACCGCCCCCTGGGGAGGGTTGGGTCTACGAAATCAAAGCGGACGGATATCGCGCACAGCTGCATCTCCATGATGGCGATATCACAGTCTATTCGCGGACGGGGCTCGACTGGACGGAGCAGTTCTCCTCGATTGCAGCCTCGGCTCATAAGGTGAACGCGAAGAGCGCGATCATCGACGGCGAGGCCGTCGTGTACGGCAGCGGCGGGCTGCCCGACTTCCAGCGGCTCCGGCGCGAGCTCGGCCGCAAGCAGAGCGAGCGTGTGCGCTACCACGCCTTCGATCTCCTGTACCTCGACGGCTACGACCTACGTGGCGCGGCCTATGAGGATCGCAAGCGTCTGCTGCAGCAGCTCCTCGCGAACGCACCGGAAACCTTCGTCTATGTCGAGGCTCTCGAGGCGGACGGCGATGAGATCTTCGCGAAGGCCTGTCAGCTCGGACTGGAAGGGCTGGTCGCCAAACGGCTCGGCCGCCCATACCGCTCGGGCCGGCAGGAGACCTGGATCAAGCTGAAGTGCAAGAAGAGCGAGACCTTTCCGATCGTCGCCTTCGTGGAAAAGCTGGGAGCCCATCCGCGCAAGATCGCCTCGCTGTATGTGGGCCGCCACAAGGACGGCAAGCTCGTGTATGCCGGCAAAGTTCGTACCGGATACACTGAGACGACCGCGCGCGAGTTGCGCGAGCGGCTGGATCCGCTGATCCGACGAACCTCCCCGCTCGACGTCCGGATCAGGAAGCCGAAGGCGACATGGGTCGAACCGGCCGTCGAAGCTGAGGTGGAGTATGGTGCGCTGACGGACGACGGCCTGCTGCGGGAAGCGGTGTTCAAAGGTCTTCGGGGCGACCTAGCAGTGCGGACGGTGAAGGCGCCGCGGTCGGCGCCATCCTCCGCCGGATGGCCGAAGCTCGGGGTGCCCAAGGAAAACATCCTCCAGCTTCTTCCCGACGCGGTCGTCCCTTCCAAGGAAGAACTTGCGAACTATTGGAGGCGGGTATGGAACAAGGCGCTGCCGCACCTCGGCCACCGGCCCCTCAAGCTGGTGCGGCACGTGCACGGCACCACCTTCTACCACAAGGGGCCGCTTCCGAAGGACGTCCCGGAAGCCGTGCACCAGCTCCGCATCCAGAAGCGCGATGGCGGGCAAGGGACGCGCCTCTGGGTCGACAGTCTTGATGGCCTTCTCGGCCTCGTGCGGATCGGAACCGTCGAGCTGCACCCCTGGAATTCGACGGTCGAGGACTTCGAGCATGCCGACCGCATCGTGATCGACCTCGATCCGGGCGAAGGCGTGGAGTGGCAGGAGGTCGCCGACACCGCGCTCGAGCTTCGTGCCCTGTTGAAGCGAGAAGGGCTCGACCCCTGGCCGAAGCTGACCGGTGGCAAGGGCGTTCATCTGATGGCGCCGCTCGATGAGCCGATGCTGCACGATCGGGCGCACCGGATCACGCGCGGACTGTGCTCCGAGTTCGCCGCGCGCAATCCCGATCGCTACATCCTCTCAGCGCAGGCAAGGCGCGCTCGGCGGATCTTCCTCGACTATCTGCGCAACGGACGCGGCACGACGGCCGTCGGCACCTATTCGCCGCGGGCGCGGGAAGGATTTCCGATCGCCGCACCCGTGAGCTGGGCGAGCCTGGAGAAGGGCATCAGGCCGGACGCGTTCACGATGGATAGCCCGTTTCGGGTAAAGCAAAGGAGGCCCCCATGACGGACGCGTTCGACCGTTGGATCGAATGGGCCAAGAAACCGCCCGGCGAAAGACCCGGGCTTCCGTCCGAAATCCACGCCACCCTTCGATCGCTCCCGCGAGAGGATCGCGCCGATCGGCAGAAGGTCAATGCCGCAGTTGAACATCGGGCTGAGCTGAGTCGGACCCGAAGGACGGCGTGGGTTTATCTCAACGACTACGAGAGTGGAAAACAGCGGAACGTCGGCGACCAGGAATGGGTAAAGGTGTTTGCGTCCGCAGAGGCGGCCGATAGATGGTTCGACAAGCACGATCCCGAGGGCGTTGCGTGGGAATACGAGATCGAAGGCGGGCAGCGGCAAACTTCCGTTTGGATCTATCTCGCCGATGAGAATTCCAGAGCGATCGGCGACACTTCCTGGGCCAGGCTCTTCGCCTCCAAGCAGGCCGCCGACAAGTGGCTCCAGCACAATGCTCCCAACGATGGCGGAGGCCTTGAGCCGGTCGGCGGACTACAGGGTGCTGCGTCGCCCGGTGCCGCGGTCCGCATCCCAGCGGACCGTCGGGCAGGATTGCAGGACCGGCATCCTTCTGGACACCGAGACGACCAGCCTCGATCACGCCAAGGACGAGATCATCGGGCTCGGGATGGTCAAGTTCGACTAGGATGGTCGGATCGTCGGCGTCCGTAACACGTTCTCGGCCTTCAACGGGCCGAGTGCGCCCGCGTCCGCTTCGGGCAGATCGTTCGCCCTCAACCCGCGCGGCAGCGAGGTCAGCAGCAGGATCGCGCAGAGCACGCAGACGCTACCGATCGCGTAAAGCGCAGGTGTGGTGCTGCCGGTCCAGTCCTTGACCGAGCCGACCATCACCGGGCTCACGATTCCGCCGACTTGGCCGAGCGTGTTGATCAGTGCGATGCCGCTCGCTGCGCCCGCTCCCGTCAGGATCTTTGGCGGCAGGGTCCAAAACGTTGGGATCGCTGCAACCACGCCGGCGCCGAGGACGGCAAGCGCCCCCACCAGCGTCACGACATTCTTGTCGAAGGCTCCGCTGGCGAAGAAGCCGAATCCTGCGGCCAGGATCAAGGCGGCCACGAACTTCGGACGTTCGCCCGAGGCATCGGACATCCGCCCGACCACCAACATGCTGATGGCACCGCACACATAGGGAGCGGCCGTCAGGAAACCGATCGCCGCCGCGCTGCCAACGCCCGCGGCCTTGATCAGATCCGGCGCCCAGAAATTCAGCCCGTAGGATGAGACCTGGATCAGGAAGTAGATGAAGCCCAGCAGCAGCACGCCCGGCATCAGCAGCGAGCGCCACGCCGAGCGCTCGTCGACCTCGCTCTTCTGCCGGTCGAGCTGCACCGAGATGATACGACGTTCGTCGTCGCTCAGCCACTTCGCCTGCTCGATGCCGTCATCGAAGCGGAACAGGACGACCAGGCCGAGCGCAACGCACGGCAGACCGCCAGCCACGAACAGCCATTGCCAGCCGGCGAGACCATGCAGTCCGTTGAGATAGTTGAGAATGAGGCCGGAGATCGGCGCACCGATGATCCCTGAGAAGGCGGTCGCGAGGAAGAATACCGACGTCATGCGCCCACGGTGCGACTTCGGAAACCAAAGTGTCAGATAGTAGAGAATGCCGGGTGCAAATCCTGCTTCCATGGCGCCGATCACAAACCGCAGTGAGTAGAACTGCCATTCGCTGCGCACGAACACCATGGCCGCGGTGGCGATGCCCCAGGAGATCATGATGCGGGCGATCCAGCGCCGCGCGCCGAAGCGATACAGCAGCATGTTGCTCGGCACTTCCAGCAGGACGTAGCCGACGACGAACAGGCTTGCGCCCAACCCATAGGCCGTGTTGCTGAGCCCGAGATCGGCTTGGAGCGCGGCTTTGGCGAAGCTGATGTTGACGCGGTCGAAGAACGCGAAGAAGTAGCAGACTATGATCAGCGGCATCAGCCGCCAGGCAATCTTCCTGATGACCCGATGTTCGGAGATCCCGGTGTCCACATGCCCGATGGCCGCCGCTGTCATGGTCATGGTTTCCTCCTTATGTTATTTGAGATTCTGAGTTGTTGGATGTTCAGCCCGAGTGCCGCAATCGCTCCGGAAGCGGATGCAGGTCCGAGGCGGGGCCGGCCTTGGCGACCTGACCGGGCACGTCATGCCCGACCAGTCCGGTCAAACGGCATGACACGTCAATCAGGCCTCGCAGATCGAGGCCGGTCGCGAGGCCCATCTCCTGGCAGAGATTGACAAGATCTTCGGTACAGACATTGCCGGTAGCCCCGGGTGCAAACGGGCATCCGCCCAAGCCGCCGAGCGCCGCATCGAAGCGTCGCGCTCCAGCATCATGAGCGGCGAGCACATTGACTAGCCCCAGGCCGCGGGTGTTGTGGAAGTGAAGCGTCAGCTTGTCCGCGGGCACCAGCAGCAAGGTCCTGGCCACTAGTTGAGAGACCTGGTTCGGATTGGCCATGCCGGTCGTATCGGCGAGCGTGATGCCGTCGGCGCCGAGAGCGAGATAGCGGCTGACGATGTCCAGCACCTTGTTGATCGGCTGCGCCCCCTCGAACGGGCAACCGAACGCCGTCGCGACGGTGGCGTTGAGCAGAGCGCCAGCTTCGTGTGCGGGCCCTGAGATTTCGGCGAGCGACGCCAGCGAGCGCGCATGCGTCATGTTCATGTTCGCGCGGTTATGGGTCTCGCTCGCCGACATCACGAAGTTGAGCTCGTCGGCGCGTGCCGCCAGCGCCAGCTCGGCGCCGCGCCGGTTCGGGATCAATGCGGTGTAGACCGTACCCGGCCGCCGCGTGATGCCGGCGAAAACCTCGGCAGCGTCGCGCAGCGACGGAACGGCCGCTGGCGAGACGAAGGACGACACCTCGATGCGGGCGAAGCCGATCGCGGACAGGGAATCGATCAGCTTGATCTTGTCGGGCGTCCCGACCCATTTCGGCTCGATCTGCAATCCGTCGCGCGGCGCAACCTCCTGAATGACGATGGCGGGTAGTGCGGCGGTCATTGCACCGCTCCAGTGCGGCGCAGCCGCGCGATGTCAGCCTCCTCGAGACCGAGACCCGACAGAACCTCGTCCGTATGCTGACCGAGGGTGGGGCCTGACCATCTGACGGCGCCTGGCGTGTCGGAGAACTTTGGCGTAATCCCCGGCATCTTTACGGTGACATCACCCGGCAGCTCGGTCGGCAGGATCATCTCGCGAGCCGCATAATGGGGATCGCTGACGATGTCTGCGACCGAGTAGATCCGTCCTGCGGGAACGTCGGCGCCGTCCAAGACCGCCAGAATCTCCTCCATCATCCGCGTCGTCGTCCACGCGGTGATGGCGGCGTCCAGGATGGCGTTGCGGCGAACGCGCCCGTCATTGCTGGCGAGCGATGGATCGTCGGCGAGATCCGGCCGGCCGACGACCTGCATCAGGCGCCGGAAAATCGCATCGCTATTGCCGGCGATGACGACGTGCTGACCGTCCGAACTCGGATAGGTGTTGGAGGGGCTGATACCCGGGAGAGCGCCACCGGTGCGGGTCCTGACATGCCCCATGAGGTCATATTCGGGGACGAGACTCTCCATCAGATTGAACACGCTCTCGTAGAGCGAGACGTCGACCACCTGGCCACGCCCCTGGCCGGTCTTGACCCGCAGCAGCGACATCAGAGCGCCGATCACGCCGTGGAGCGAAGCAAGGCTGTCGCCGATGCTGATGCCGACACGAGCCGGCGGACGTTCCGGATCGCCCGTGGTGAAGCGGAGGCCCCCCATGGCCTCGCCGATCGCGCCGAAGCCGGACCTGTCGCGGTAAGGGCCGGTCTGGCCGTAACCGGAGATCCGCACCAGCGTCAGGTCGGGATTGAGCCTGGACAGCACATCCCAGCCGAGGCCAAGCTTCTCGAGGTTGCCCGGCTTGAAGTTCTCGATCACGACATCTGCCTGAGCCGCAAGGCGAAGCGCCACTTCGCGGCCTTCTGGCGACTTCAGATCGATCGCGATCGACTTCTTGTTGCGCGATTGCAGGTACCACCAAAGCGAGGTGCCCTGATGCAGCTTTCGCCAGCTGCGCAGCGGATCACCGGTGCCGGGCTGCTCGATCTTGACCACCTCGGCGCCGAACTCGGCGAGCAGCCGCGCGGCAAACGGCGCGGCAATCAAAGTTCCGAGTTCGACGACTCGAATTCCGGACAGCGGTCCATCCATGGCAGGCGCTCCTCGACGATCTGTTTCGTCGAGATGTCGCCGACCAGGAGGTGTTGAGTCCAATAGTCGTTGATGAAGGAGCGTTCGCGGATGACGAACGCCGCAAAATTAGTGGGCGCTGACCGATGGAGAGCGCAGATGCGCGAGCATCAGATGGCTCGTTGCCGACAAGCCCGCAGGATCTCTCGCAACCAGCACCAGTTCGCGGTCGGCCCAGTCGTCGCGCAACGGAACCGCCGCCAGACCCATGCCGTGGCTCAGCACCTCGAACGCACGATCCGGAATGAGACCGATGCCCATGCCTGCCTGCACCATGCGGCAAACCGCATCGAAGCCGGGGACATGAACACGCAGTCTGATCGATTTGCCGATCTGCTGCGCGGTGTATTGCGAGCGCAGATAGATCGAGCTGGTCGCGAACAGGCCGACATGATCGTAGTCCAGCGTATCGGCAAAGGTGACCTTGCCGGACCTCGTCAACGGGTGATCGGACCGCACCACGATGACGAGGCGATCCCTGCGGTATGAGAAGCGTTCCAGCCCGCGGGTCGACACATCCGCTGAGCAGATGCCGATCTCGGCTACGCCCTCCTCGACACCGCGAACCACCTCGGCGCTTGCCCGCTCCTGCAAATCGAGGCGCACCATCTCGTGCGACCGAAAGAATCCCGGCAGATCGTCGGGAAGGAATTCGACGATCGAGGACAGATTGGCCAGCATCCGCACGTGTCCGCGCACGCCTCGGGCGTGCTCGGCCATGTCGACCGCGATCTTCTCGACGTTGAGCAGGGTGACGCGCGCATGATGCAGCAGCGATTCTCCCGCAGGCGTCAGAGCCATCCCGGTCGGGTGCCGCTCGAACAGGGCAACCTCGAGCGCCTCCTCGAGATCATGCATGCGCTTGCTAACTGCGGATGCGGCAATCGCCTCCCGTTGCGAGGCGCGCGTCACTTACCCTCTTCGCAGATGGCGATGAACAGCCGCAAGGTGGTGAGGTCGATGCGCCGAACGAGATCAATCCTGTGTGACGACGTTGATCGCGGCGGCATTGTTTTCTGTTGCATGGTCGGCTTTCCCAACCTGCAAGATAAGCCCTCCAATGTGGAGCGTTTTCTCAAACTTCACGGCGCCATCGAGCAAAATTAGGATAGAATCTCAAAATGCGTCCAAAAATCTATTTTTTATTTCAACCGAGTTGGTGCCGCTGTGCAGCGCGCATTTAATCCGCATCCACTCAGCTGCGCTGCATCACCCGAGCTGCCGTTGAGGTCATGCCTTAGAACCAGCGCCTGTTCGCGAGGGCGAACAGTTCCGCGCTCTCAATCTTCGCGCTCGCAATCTGCCGAGCTTGCCCGCCCTGTTTCCGGCCTCCGATCGTCCGCAATTAGCCCTAAAGACAAAATCGCGACGGTCTAATTTGGCATGCCCCGTCCGCTGACGCGTCATGAACAGAGATGGCAACCCGCAGCACTCGCGGTAATTAGCTCGATACGATCCTGTATAACGTACGACAAGGCAGCGATCGCATTCCACATGAAATCGGCAATAGTTCAGATTGACATCTCCGCATAAGCGTGTTGCCGGTCGTGAAAGTTGGACCGCGCCTTGCAACGGACAGGCGACTGCGCCAAATCGCGGGCAAGGTCGACACTCCGCTGACCGCGCGAAAGCATTTAGTTCGATTTATGTACTTTGGTTCCGCTCAAATTCCTTATGCCGCTCGTCAAACCAGAGACGAAAGACCGCGTCCTGCATTGACCCCGCCCTGATAGCGAACGCATTGCTTGCGGCCTGATATCGTTCCTGGCGCGTCGGATACTTCTCAAAGATGCCTTTCAATTTATTCTCAGCCTCACGATTGTTTTGCATCAGTCATTACATATCTATCATCGGACGGCTAGGTAGTCCCTATTACGTGGAGCAGCTGGGCTCCAAGTCAAACGCCTTCAGATGACGCGCCCGCGATGCGAACTCAGCGATCGGACGGAGGTTTGAAGTCATACGAGATGCGTCCGGCGGGCAGATAGAACAGGGCAATCACCGCGCCGCCCCTCACCTCCGGATAGTGCCGGCTGCCGGGATCCGGCGCTGTCCAGCCTGGCCCCTGCCAGCCCTGCAATCCCCTCAGCTGCGCCCCCTTGTCGAGAGGAACGACGAGGTTTAGCTCGCCATAAGGATGGCCGTGATATTGCCCGCGCAGCACGTCGTGATCGTCCTCGTCCTTGAAGCAGCGCGGATCGGCACTGTTCATGTAGACTGCGGTGATGCTGAACTGAAACGTCTCGGGGACCGGCTCGAGGATGCGGCTGCGTCGATAGTTCGGTCCGTCCACCTCCTGGTTCGCCGCCCAACCCTCCTCGACTCCAATTTTAATGAGACGAGCGAGATCCTGGTAGAGCGCGCTGTGCTCTCCATAAGTCTCGTTGAGCCATCGCTCCATCGCCGCGCTCGGCGTCATATCCTTCACCTCGCGCAGAAAAGGAATGCTGCGCTCGATCAGCTGTTCACGGCTTCCCATGACTTTCTCCTGTTTTAGTCCTCGAAACCCTTGAAGGAGGCGAATGCCTCCACATCCGCGCGTGGCATCAGCCGCCCGCTCGCCTGCTCCCTGGGGTGCCCGATCGAGATCCCGCAGACCACCATTTGCTCGGGAGGGATGGACAGCAGCGGACGCAAAATCCGGTGAAATTTGGCGAAGGTTTCTTGCGGACAGGATTGCAGCCCACGTCCTACCGCCGCCAGCATCACGTTCTGGATGAACATGCCGAGATCGAGCCAGCTTCCCATGGCCAGGCGCCGATCGATGGTGACGATCAATCCAACCGGGGCGCCGAAGAACGTGTAGTTCTTTGCGGTCTGCCGACTCCTCCCGGCAGCATCGAACTGACCGATCCCGAGCGAGGAATAAAACAATCGCCCGAACTCCTGGCGACGGCCGAGATAGGGCTCAGGCAATGCGGTGGCGTAGTATTGATATTCGGAGAAGTGCTCGTTCGGCTCGTTCTCATACGCATGCAGAAGCGCGGCCGACACTTCGGACCTAGCGGCGCCTGCCAGCACGTAAACGTGCCAGGGCTGGATGTTAGCGCCACTCGGCGCGAACCGCGCCACGCGCAGGATCTGCTCGACGGTCGTCCGCGAGACGGGTCGACCGGAGAACTCGCGACACGAGAGCCGACCGGCGATTACCTCGTCGATCGGATTACGCGCGACTCCGTACGCTGGGTCCATGTCGATCACGACTTCTTCACGAGCGAGCATCCGCCGTCCTCCATCGGTCTGAAAGCCTCGTCCCCCGGGATGGTGGCCAGGAGTTCGTAGTAGTCGAACTGGTACTTGGACTCCTCCGGTGACTTGACGCGAAACAGATACATGTCGCGAACCAGCCGACCGTCCTGCCGGATCCTGCCGTTGCGGGTCATGAAATCGTTCACGGGCAATCCACGCATCTGGGCCGCCACAATCGGTCCATCGAGCGTGCCTGCGGCTTCGACCGCCTTGAGATAATGCATCACCGCGCCATACGTGCCGGCGTGGATCATGGTAGGCACCTTCTTTGTCTTCTCGATGAACCGCTTAGACCACGCGCGCGTCTCGTCGTTGAGGTCCCAGTAGAAAGCCGAACTCAGCATTAGGCCTTGCGCGCTCTGCAGTCCGAGGCTGTGAATGTCGGCGATGAAGACGATCAAGCCGGCAAGCTTTTGCCTGCGCGTCACACCGAACTCGCCGGCTTGCTTGACGGCATTAATGAAGTCGCCGCCGGCATCGGCCAGCGCGATCACGTCGGCTTTGGAGGCCTGCGCCTGCAGCAGGAAGGACGAGAAATCGGGCGTATTGATCGGATGCTTCACTGCACCAACGACCTTGCCGCCGGTGGCGTCGATCACCTTCCGGCTGTCGGCTTCGAGCTGCGCACCGAGCGAATAGTCCGCAGAAAGGAAGAACCAGGACTTGGCGCCGAGACGCGAAATCGCCCTCGTCGTCCCCTGCGACAGTGCGTAGGTGTCGTAGGTCCAATGGATCCCGGTGGGCGAGCACTCGTCACCAGTCAACCGGGACGTAGCGGCCCCGGTGGCAAGAAACACCTTTTTCTTGTCTCGCGTGATGCCCTGCACGGCCAGCGCGACCGCGGAGTTCGGGACGTCCAGGATGGCCTCGACATTGTCGTTCTCCAGCCAACGCCGGGCAATCGCCGCGCCGATATCCGCCTTGTTCTGATGATCGCCGGCGACGATCTCGATCGGGCGCCCGAGGACCTTGCCGTTGAAATCGTCCACCGCCATTTGCGCCGCGACGACCGAGCCCCGGCCGCCATTGTCCGCGTAGAGCGACGACATGTCCGTCAGCACGCCGAGCCTGATCGGGCCGTTTTGTGCAATCGCCGAGGTCGCGAGCGCCACGAGCGCCGCGGCCAGTCCAAGAGATTTGTGTACGCGGCTTCGAGCCGATCTCACCCAGGCCATCATCGTTTTTCTCCTCCCAACCCGGTACCGACAATCTTGACCAGGACGGCGCGTTACGGAAGTGAAAGTCTTTCAGGATGATCCTGAACCGGCTTCAGATGGCCGGTGGCGCCACAGCAATACGCCCATGGCTTATCCAATCGGTTGCATCCGCCGAACGTCTGGCCTTAACTGCGTTCAGTCGCAAAACCCTGCCACGGCTGCGATCCGCTACAGAGAGGGCTCCCGGCGTGCCGGTTTCCTTCAAGACATTGGACCTGAACCTGCTTAAGGTTTTCGACGCCGTCATGGAGGAGCGGAGCGTTCTGCGCGCCAGCCAGAAGGTCGCGTTGAGTCAGTCCGCCGTCAGCCACTCGCTGGCGCGGTTGCGCGAGATGTTGGAGGACGAACTGTTCGTCCGCACCGCCGCCGGGATGCAGCCGACGGCGCGGGCGCTGACGATGGCGCCGCAGGTTCGCGAGGCGCTGCGATCGCTCGAGGCTGCGGTCGAGCTGCCGACCTTCGCTCCGGCGGTATCCACCAAGCCGTTCACGCTTGCCGCCAATGACTTCACGACGATGGCGCTTGCGCCGCCGCTGCTGAAGATATTGAGCCGGGAGGCTCCGTCGATCGACCTCACAATCAAGCCTGTAACGCGGATCGATCTCGCCCAGCAGATCGACCTAGGACGCATCGACGTCGCCATCGGCGTGTTCTCGTCTCCGCCGAATCGCTTCCGCACAGCTTTCTTGTTCGAGTATGACGATGTGCTGATCGTCGGCGGAAAGCGTAAGCTCGGCCGGCTCGACAACGCGAAGCTCGCCGCCCTTCCGCTAGTCGTCGTCTCCTTCGGAGGAGAGCAGGAAGGCGCGATCGGTGGTTTCATCTCAGAGCGCGGGCTGGCCAGGCGGTCGGAGATGTATGACCGCGCCGCGCTTGAACGGGCGTTGTCCGAGACCGACCGGCCCCCGCGAATCGCGGTTTCGCTGCCGCACTTCCTTGCCTTGCCCGCGCTCCTGGCCGAATCCGAGCTGGCGGCCATCGTTCCGCGGCCGTTGGCGCGTGCCTTCGAGCAAGCGCATGCGATCACGATTTATGAACTACCCTACAGCACGACCCCTGTGGAGGTGCGGATGCTGTGGCACGAGCGAATCGCGGACGAGCCATCGCACGAATGGCTTCACGAGGTACTCCGCCGCGCGACCGAGGAGCTGAGGCGCGCGCGTTAGTTGGCCTTAGCGCATCAGTTGCCGTCACCGGATGTCGCGTCGTCGCACGGCTATGCGCCTGCGCAAGGTACCTAGTTGGTTGCCGACCGTTACTGTGCGGGTAATCGTCGCTTTTTTAGCCACCTTGCGTTCCTGGCAATTCTTGCACGGATCAGTGCGCTGTTGGTGCAAATGGCGATCGGGCGCCTCTCGTCCCGCGCAGTGGAGAACCCGTCAGAGGACGGGATCGCCCTTGGGCCCGTGCCTTCGCGAGGTTTAACAAAATGGTTAAGCAGCTCGCTCCTACTAGCGAGGACGCGTCACCTTACGATGTTCCGGACCTCGTCTACATGGGCAAGGTCGGTACGGGATGGAGCCGGACGACCTCAGCGCAGATCCGCAAGGCGCTCGACACCGTAGTTAGTCCGAAGCAGAGGCTGACGAGGACCATCAGGAAGCCGAAGGCAACATGGGTCGAACCCAAGTTCTATGCCGACATCGAGTACCGCGACATCACCTCCGAAGGCCTCCTGCGGGCCAGCTCGTTCAAGGGGCTGAGCAGAGGAACACGCCGTTCATAGCCGCGTTTTCCCGAGAGTATGTGGAGTACCGGCCATGGATCCGGAACGGCGAGTTGCGAAGGCCTTGGAAGACGCTCAGGGCATTCTGGCCCGATATGTCGAGCCCGGCCACAGAGATTGCGAGCAAACCATAAATCAGCTGCTTGACGTGCTCGACGACGAGACCGTCGTGCAGGCGCTCAAGGAATCAAAGATGGAAAAACCGACTGCAGAGCAAATAGCCGAGCTCAAGAGGCTCAGTGCGATCGCACGGGTCCCGGACGAATCGGAGATCGTGACTTCGAAGGAAGAAGCCGAGATCCGGATCCGCGACCTGAAAGACAAGGCGCGGATTGAATGATGCCCGAACCGAAGAAAACGCCAAAGGACGTCGACCCCGCGCATCCCGCATGAATTCGATGGCCACGTTCGATCCCGATGTGTCGCGTTCACGCTGGACTCAACGACCAGATCATCAAATGGAGCCCTCAGTGAGCTGCGTTGTACCGAGAGCACGCGTCGGAATGGGGATGACGGCGTCGTAACCTGGGACGGCCTGTTGCTCGATGGATGGACTCCCATCGTCTCTCGCCATCCCTATGGCCTCTGAGTCGCGTACTGCAGCTGACGCGGAACCCGCGATTTCTTGCGGCGTTGCATCGCCATAAGCAACAGGAGGAGCCGATGGCCGCAACGAAGAAGAAAACAGCGCGTGGACGCAAACAGGACCGGGCCCGAGTGGCCACGGGACAGGACTACGAAGTCCGGTATGAAGCGAAGAAAACCGGCCGCTCGGCATCGGCCGTCAAGAAGGTCGGGAATTCCCGCAAGCGCGTCGAGAAGCGTCTCGGCCGCTAGGTCCCTCACACTAGCAATTTCGCTATCTATCGGAGTCTATCGACTGGATGGCGCGCCACCAACACTGACAGTGTGCTCGACTGACACAACTCTTCAAATACCGTCAGATGTCAGGAACACACTTCCGTCGCCAGAGCCCGCTCCCCGCCGTCCTCCGACCCAAGCGTCGGCGATTGCTGGCGACGTCGACATTGCACGCTTCGGCGTTCGTCTCCTCTCTGGGTCAGCGTTGAAAGACGAGTTTGCCTCCGACCAGCGTGATGTCCGCCTTGATGTCTTTGATCTGCTCTTCCGGAATGGCCATGTAGTCCGCGGAAAGGACCGCGAGGTCTGCAAGCTTGCCCGGCTGTATCGTACCCTTGCGTGCTTCGTCGAACGTGTAGCGCGAAGCTGCCGACGTGTAGAGACGGAGCGCCTGTTCGCGACTGATAGCTTCCGTGGCGCCGTACACGCTTCCATTGGGATCTTTCCGCGTCACCATGATGTACATGTTGAGGAACGGGTTGATCGGGTTGACGGGGAAGTCGGTTCCGGCGCCGAGGCTGTCCAGCCCCATTTTTTCGATCAAGGTCTTGGTCGGCACGGCGCGATCGGCGGTCGGCCGTCCCAGGAAGCGCTCGACGGTCGCGGCCTTATCCCACATGAAGACGTTCTGGAAATCGACCCTGACCCCCAGCTTGCGAGCGCGCTCCATCTGCTCGGGCCTGATCAGACTCGCGTGAATGAGAACGAAACGACGGTCCCGGATGGACCTTTCCTTGTCGGCAGCTTCGAAAGCATCGAGTACCTGGTCGATGCCGAGATCGCCGACGACGTGCACACCTACACGCCAACCGTAGCGATTGCAGATCGAGACGAGTTGCATGAGCCGTTCGGGCGTTTGCTGGGCCATGCCATGGTAGTCATCGTGCGAGTCCGGATAGACATCTCGCATTAGCGCCGTCTTCAGGGTCATGCCGCCATCGTAGAAGATCTTGATGCCGGCGAACTTGACCCAGTCGTCGCCAAAGCCTGACGAAGCTCCGTTGCCCGACATGATCGCCTCCCAAGCGGTCAGCTCGGCGGGCGGCTCGGGTCTGAACATCAATCCCGTCCGCAACGTCGCCTGTCCGGACGCGGCGATCTTCTGCAGTGTGCGGACGTCGCGCGCTTCCGTGGCGCCCTCGACTGCGCTCGTGATCCCGAAAGTGTTCAGTGCCCCCTCCGCGAGCGTGAACTGCCTGATTTCGTCGTCTTCGGTCCACGGCGGAACAGCCTGCTCGACCCGGTCGATCGCCGTCTCGGAGAGGACGCCGGTCAGTTCCCCGGCGGCGTCGCGCTCGAAGGAACCGCCGCTCGGGTTCGCGGTGGTCTTGTCGACGCCTGCCTTCTGCAGCGCCATCGTGTTCGCCATGGAGAAATGACCGACGGTCCGCAGATAGACCGGATTGTCGGGGGCGACGCGGTCGATCTCCTGCCTCGTTAGATACCGTTTCTCGGCGAGTTGCGACGGCGGGTGCCACGCGCCGCCCACAATCCAGTCGCCCGGCTTCTTCTTGGCCACGAACGTCTTGATCGCCTCGAGCGCTTCGGCGACCGTCTTGGCGCGGCTCATGTTGACGACATAATCAGCGAGACCGGCCGCCTTGAAGTGAGCGTGAGTATCGATCAGGCCGGGAATCACGGTCTTGCCGGACACGTCGAGCACTTGCGTGCGCGCTCCGGCGAGCGCCCGGATGGATGCGCTGCTACCGGTCGCAAGAATTTTTCCGTCTCGAACGGCGATCGCCTCGGTCACGCTGGATCGTTCGTCGAGGGTCAGAACTTTTCCGTTGACGAGGACGAGATCGGGCGAGTTGACATTGCCTTGCTGGGCAGCAGCGGGCGCTGCGCCCGCGAATAGAACTCCTGCACCGAGCATCGCGAGCGCCGCCGACCTGCAGATCATTCCAACCTCCCGATCGTTGTGTTCAATAGACGAACATCTTCCCTTTTCTCGATGATACCCCGCCTGTCAAAGCGGTCCACCGATTCAGGGTCGTGCACGCCGCGATCGTTGCACCCCATCAACGACGACGATCGAACCGGTCGAGAAGGGATTGCAGGCGAGAAAGTGGACCGCGTTCGCGATGTCCAATGACTCGCCCAAGGTTCGGCTGCCTTGGCACCGCGTCGAGAACGAGCACTTGGCACGAATGGCTTCACGAGGTGCTCCGCCGCGCCACCAGAGAGCTCAGGCACGGCCGCTAGTGGCCGGCCCCGCTTCGCCACACTATCGGCGGCCCTCATTGCGCGGCCATTGTACCGGACATCGGAACCCAGCGCTCGCCGTCGAAACGCTGCGGGCGCAGCGACGTGATCAGGCGATAATCATCCGGGCTGGTATTGACGGTGATGCCCGGGATCAGGCCCGGCAGCGCCACGTTCTTCAGCGCAGTGGCCTGCTTCATGATGTTCTGCCGGGACAGATCGTTACCGCAGGCCTCGATGACCTTGGTCATGAGAACAGCGACGTTCCATCCGGTGAAGTTGAGCTGATCCTCGATATCGCCCTCGGGATAATACTTCCTCATGAAAGCCAGCCACTCCAGATATGCGGGATCGTTGGCCCATTCGGGATCGCCGACCGACTTGGTCGGCGTCGCCGAGATCGCCCCCTTGGCGTTGTCGAGCCCGGCCGGCTTGAGGATCGTCGGCACGAAGTTGCTGCCGATCGGCAGGAACTGCTGCGCGCGCCAGCCGAGCTCGCCCGCTTTGCGGATCGCCTGCGAGGTAAATTTGCCGGTCGACGCATTGAGGAAGACGTTGGCGTTGGTGCTCGCCAGCGCCACGACCTGCGAATCGACCGTGGGCGACGTGACTTCGTAAGGCGACGCCGCGACAATCTCGGCCTTGGGATCGAGCCGGGCCAGTTCGGTTTTGAAGCTGCGACGATATTCGCGGCCGTAGTCGTCGTTCTGGTACAACACGGCCACGCGCGCACCGGGCGTGTGCTCGGCCACCAACCGCGCGTAGATCGCAGCCTCGGTGCTGAACAGCGTCATCCCCGAGATCGTATAGGGACTGGTCTTCGGATCGGCAAAGCGCTCGCTGGCCGCGAACACGAACAGCTGAGGGACCTTCTTGGCGTTGAGATATTTCTGGACCGCAGCGTTCTGTGCGGTTCCCATGCTGCCGAAGATCGCGACCGCCTCGTCATTTTCAATCAGCCGGCGCGTCTGCTCTACCGCCTTCGGCGGACTATAGCCATCGTCAAGCGAGATCAGCTTGACCTTGTGGCCATTGATGCCGCCGCGATCGTTGATCATCTGGAAATAGCGGGTCTGCACCTTGCCGACGGCGCTCAGGGCCGATGCCGGCCCGCTATACGGCATGGTCTGCCCGAGAACCAGTTCAGAGTCCGCCGCCCTGGCCGAACCGCAAGCAGCCAGTGCAGCCGCCAACATCAATGTCGCGCAAAGTCCGTGCATTGCGCTCCTCCCTCGATTTTTCTTACCTGGAATATTCTTCCTAGGAAGCTATTTGTCAACCCGCGCTACGCGGCCGCAATTGGCCGCTGCGCCGCGGCCATGCACGGGGCTGGAGCGAGACCAGGAACTTGCGAGGCGACACCTGAATTTGGCGGTGCTAGATTGCTGCGACGCATGATGCCGGCGCAATTGGCCCGCGGTGAAGGGGACTGGAAGGGAATGAAGAAGAGCAGCGTGTCACACCGCGGCGAACCCGCGATCAAGCAGTCGCCATCACCTGACAGCACCCTTTACGACGATATCGAGGCCGCGTGGCTGGAGCAACGGCCCGACCTCGACCTCGCCGCCGCCTGCACCTTGCTGCGGCTGGAGCGCGTCAACCAGCTCCACGAGAGGCGCCTGCAGGACATAGCGAAGGCGGTCGGGCTGCAGACCGGCGAGCTGTATGTGCTGCTGGCGCTGCGGCGCTCGGGCAAACCGTACGAGCTGCGTCCCACCGACCTGTTCCGGGCCCTGCTCGTCACATCGGGCGCGATGACCAAGCGCGTAGCGCGGCTGCAGGAAGGCGGCTTCGTGCTGCGCGTCTCCGCCAACGACGACGGCCGCTCCGAGCTGGTCCGCCTCACCGCCAAGGGTCTCGCGACCGCCGACCGCGGCATCGCCGAGGTGGCAAGGGTCGTCGCGCGCACGATCGAGGCAAGCGGGCTGACCAAGGCGGAGATCGCGATGCTCGACCGCTGCCTGCGCAAGCTGCTGGCGGTGCGGACGGTGAAAACGCCGAAGAAGTCCGGCCGGCTTACGGCGGTGGACTAGCTGCGGCACCTGCTACACGACGGCCCCGACACCCGCCTTCAGCAGCGATCTGAGATCGCATGAACTGTCCTCGGCCTGGCTCGGCGCCGGCGAAATGCCCGCTGCTATCAGGCGCCGCGCCACCATCTGATCCCCGGGATTGTTGATGCTGTCGACGCCGACCAGCCTGCCCTGCCGGTAATTGAACACGGAGAACCGGCCAGCTTCGATCGAGCCGCGGATCACAATGCGGTCCCTGCGCGCGCCATGACCGACGATCTGAAGCTTGAGATCGTGCTGATCCGACCAGAACCGCGGCACGCTGTTGTATGGTTCATGGCTTTCCACGATCGCAAGCCCGACGGTGCGTCCCTGGTCCTGCGCGTGCTGAACCGACTCCAGCCTGATCCAGTCCTCAGCAAACTGGTTGAAGTGCGTGGTGCAGTCGCCCGCGGCGTAGATGCTCTCGCGTGCGGTTCGCCCGTTCTGATCCACCACAATGCCATTGGCGCATCCGAGCCCGGCAGCGGCGGCGAGCTCGTGGTTCGGGATGCCGCCGATGCCGACGACGACCAGGTCCGTGCCGAGGCGGACGCCGCCGTCCAGTTCGACCGCCACCACTCGTCCCCCATCGCCGACCATTGCCGAAACAGATGTGCTGAGCTTCACCGCGACGCCGGCCCGGGTATGGATGTCGAGCAGGAAGCACGACACCACTGGAGACACCGCCCGCTCGAGCAGCCGGGAGGCAGGCTCGATCACGGTAACCCGTTTGCCGAGCTTGGCCGCCGACGAAGCCACCTCGAGCCCGATGAAGCCGCCGCCGACGATCACGATCTCGCTCGCCCGGCCGAGCCGCGCCTTGAGATCGGCGGCATCTCCTACCGATCGGAGATAGCAGACGCCGTCGAGTTCGGCCCCGCGGACCGCTATCCGCCGCGCGCGCGAACCGGTAGCGATGACCAGCCTGTCGAAGTCCAGTACGGCGCCGTCGGCCAGCGCGACTCTTGCTGCATGGCGGTCAATCGCGACAACACGGCGACCCAGCAGCAGTTCAATCCGCTTGCTCGCGAAAACAGCCTCATCGCGCAGAATGAGCCTCTCGGCACTGACCTGATCAAGCAAGAACTCCTTCGAAAGCGGCGGCCGTTGATAGGGCAACGACGTCTCGTCGGCGACCACCGTCACCGGTTCGGCATAGCCGGCGTCCCGCGCCGTGAGCGCGGCCTCAATGCCGGCATAGGATGCGCCGATGACGACAAGTCCGCTCACGGCTTAACGTCCACGCCGCCGTCATCAGCGGCTTGCAGGGCGGCGTCGCCGTCGAGTTCGACATAGACCTCACCGTCACGGATCTCGACCTTGAACGCCTTGATGTCCTTGTAGGCGCCGGACTGGCATTTTCCGTCACGGACATCGAACATCGCCCCATGTAGCGGGCATTCGATCACATGGCCTTCGAGAAAACCCGTCGACAGCAGCGCAAATGCGTGCGAACAGACGTCATCCGTTGCGAAGACCTCGTCGCCGACCTTGAAGAGTGCGATGCGCCGGTCGCTCACCCTGAAGCCCAACGGCTCTCCCTCAGACAGTTTCGCGACGGCGCACAGGCGGTGCCAGATCATGGGACGTCTCCTCGATCAGAGCTGGGGAATCGACGCGGACATGCAGTCCGCGCCCTTTACTTTCGATCCGGTCAACGGGGAATCTGCCGCCAATCCTCGGAGGCGGAGGCGAGCCGACCGCCCACCGCGCGGATGTCCTTGTAGGACATGGTCTCGCTTTGCCCACTCTTCGGCGGCTTTCCCGCCATGAAGCCGCGCACCTCGTCGAGCAGCTGGCGACGCACCCTGACGATCGCCTGGTCCGCCGAGCAAAGATATTCCTGCGAACGGTCGACTATCGGGCCCATGCTGACCATGACCACGAAATCCTCGATGACGATCTCATGGAAGCCGGTGCTGTTGCCGGCATCCATGATCTGGCGGTTCTGGCCCCAATTGTTTGATTGATCGCCCGGCAGGCCGCCGGCCATCGGCCACTGGTTGGCACGCTGCACCTTGCGCCAGGAATCTACCGGCTTCTCCGGATTGTAGAAGATGTACCACTGGATCAGGTTCTCATCGTCGATCGGCACCGCGATGATCGCAGTGCGATCCTGCTGAGGTCCGGAGAAGATCGGCGCGATCAAGCCGTAGTACGGCATAACGAACTCGGTGACGCGGGCGAGGCACGATCCGTCGGGCGCGGTGCGCAATGCCGCAGCACGGAAGCCATAGGGCTTCTTCTCGAACTCGTAGGCGACTTCGGTGTTGACCCGCGTTGCGCCGAAGTCGGTCGACGAGGTCGCGGTCCAGCTCTGGTGCAGCAGCGCGACGTGCGAGGAATCGATGGTTGCCTCGACGCCCTGCAGCCAGTTTGCCTTCAGCTCGATTCCGGCGGCGTAGACCTGGTCCGGCGGCAGATCCATCCATTCAAAGTCCGGCGCGGGCGGCGCGTCGCCTTCGCCGAGCCAGACCCAGATCAAGCCGGCGCCCTCGCGCGTCGGATAGGCTTTTGCTTTGACGGTCTTGGCAAACTCCTTCGGATTGTTCGGCTCGTTGGGAACGTCCAGCACCGCGCCATCGGCGCGGATCTTCCAGCCGTGAAACAGGCAGGTGAGCGAGCAGTCATCGATGCGCGCGAGCGCGAGCGAGGCGCCACGATGCGGACAGGCCTCGTCGAGAAATCCGACCGTGCCGTCCTTGCCCCGGAACGCCACGAAGTTGCGGCCAAACAGCTTGACCCGCACCGGCGCCTCGCCCTTGCGCACTCGCACCGAGAGCACTGCCGGCAGCCAGTAATGCTGGCGCAACATCCGTCCCATCGGCGCGTCGCCCGTGACGCGGCACAGCAATTCGTTCTCTTCCCTCGTGACCATCGCGAACCTCCCTGGTTGACGCCTCCGGCGTTCTTGATCTACTATCTTCCTAGGAAGATTGTTGTCAAGTTGTCTTCCAGGAAAGCCATATCGGGGAATCGCATGACCAAGGGACGGCTTGGGGACTGCGTCGCGCTGGTGACAGGAGGAAGCCGGGGGGTCGGCAAGGGTGTTGCCATCGGCCTCGCCGAAGCCGGCGCGACGGTAATCGTCACGGCGCGCACGCGGAATAGCGGCGGATCGGAATGGCCGGGCTCGCTCGACGAGACCATCGCCGCGATCGACACAGCCGGCGGCCGCGGCATCGGCGTCCTGTGCGATCACTCGGACGATGCAGCAGTGCGCGAGGTGTTCGACCTCGTCCGGCGCGACCACGGCCGGCTCGACGTTCTCGTCAACAACGTGTTTGCGGCGCCGAACGCGATGCCGGTCAACGTCCCGTTCTGGCAGGTGCCGGCCTCGCTATGGGACACCATGCATCGCGTCGGCCTGCGCTCGCATTTCGTCGCCAGCCAGTTCGCCGTGCCGCTGATGCTGCCGCAGCGGCGCGGCCTGATCGTCAATACGTCCTCGGGCGGCGGCGTCCGCTACACGTTCAACGTTCCATTCGGCGTGCAGAAATCGGGCGTCGACCGGATGGCGCGCGACATGGCGCATGAGCTGAAGCCGTTCGGCATTGCCGCGGTCTCGATCTGGCCCGGCTACATCAAGAGCGAGAAGCTTGCGGCGCAGCCCGACCGCGTGCCGCCAGCGCTCGCCAAACTGATTGCCGAGCGCGGCGAGACGCCGGTGTTCGCCGGGCGCGCGGTCGCCGCGCTCGCCGCCGATCCCGGCGTGATTGCCAAAAGCGGCCAGATTCTGCTCGCCTCGGAGTTGGCGGCCGAATACGGCTTCACCGATGTCGACGGCAAGGTCCCGCCGCCGCCGAGCCGCGATCCCGCGCCGCTGTCCGTGTTCACGCCAAACGTCAAGACCTGAGGGAGGAGAACCTCATGCGGATCGCAATCGCAGCCCTGGCGCCGTTCGCGGAGCGCGACTGGCGCCCGCTGTTACTGGCCCTTATCAGCGGCTTCGCCTGCGCGGTGGGGATCGCCAAGATCATTGCGCTGACGATGAGCGCAACAACAGCATTCCCGGCGCCCTCTGCGCCGAGATGTCTTCGTCGGGCACGTCGCTCAACAAGGTCGCGGTGATTTCCTCGCACGCGCTTCCGAATTTACCGGGCAAGCGCGTCACGGTGGTGCGCGTCAGCTACGGGCCAGGCGCCTTCACGCCGCCGCACCGCCACGGCGGCTCGGTGACCGCCTGCATCACCAAAGGTCAGGTCCGCTCACAGCTGAGCGGTGGCCCGCTGGAGACGTTCGAGGTAGGGCAATCGTTCTTCGAACCGCCCGGCGCGACGCATCTCGTCTCCGCCAACGCGAGCAACACCGAACCGGCCGAACTGATAGCTGCCTTTGTCGCTGATGAGGGAGCTGAATTGACCACCGTTCTCGAGCCATAGTTCAACGCACCGGCCGGCTTCTGCCGGCCAAGGGGGCCGAAGAACACGTTCTCCCAGTCGCCCTACGGATCGACGTCGAGACTGTGGACGGCAATACCGGACCCGAGCTCCGTGCGGTGACGAGAGTTGCACCGCCTTCCGACGGACAGCTGGGTCGGCATCGGGTCATCGGCTTTGACCGCCTGCGGATACTGGCGCCATGTCCTTTGCTGGCGGAGGAGCCATCGTGTCGAGCCACCTCGGAGTTCCGTTACCGATCAGACGGAGCCTTGAAATCGTATGAAATGCGTCCGGCCGGCAGATAGAACAGCGCGATCACCGCGCCGCCCCTGACCTCGGGATAGTGCCTGCTGCCCGGATCGGGCGCCGTCCAGCCCGGTCCCTGCCAGCCCTGCAATCCCTTCAAC
The DNA here is from genome assembly GCF_045571455.1 of Bradyrhizobium sp. STM 3561. Lineage (NCBI taxonomy): Bacteria > Pseudomonadati > Pseudomonadota > Alphaproteobacteria > Hyphomicrobiales > Nitrobacteraceae > Bradyrhizobium > Bradyrhizobium sp. STM 3561. The sequence goes on along the minus strand of NZ_CP120695.1, from coordinate 1,257,656 downwards.
TCCGCGCCCTTGTCCAGGGGCACGACGAGGTTGAGCTCGCCATAGGGATGGCCATGGTACTGTCCACGCAACACGTCGTGATCGTCCTCGTCCTTGAAGCGGCGTGGATCGGCGCTGTTCATGTACACGGCGGTGATGCTGAACTGGAACGTTTCGGGAGTCGGCTCCAGGATGCGGCTGCGCCGGTAGTTCGGACCGTCCACCTCCTGGTTCGCCGCCCATCCCTCCTCGACCCCGATTTTGACCAGGCGCGCCAGATCCTGGTAGAGCGCGCTGTTTTCGCCATATGTCTCGTTGAGCCAACGTTCCATCTCGGCGCCAGGCGTCATGTCCTTGACTTCCCGGAGAAACGGAATGCTGCGCTGAATCAGTTCTTCCCGGCTTCCCATTGCGATCTCTCCTCTTCGACTACTACGTTTCGAACCCTACGAACGTAGCGAACTCATCAATGTCCGCCCGCGGCATCAATCTACCCGGCCGCTCAACCTTGGCCTTGCCGACGGCGATACCGCACACCACCATCTGCTCCGCCGGGATTGACAGCAGCGGGCGCAAAATTCGATGGTACTTTGCGAACGTTTCCTGCGGGCACGATTGAAATCCGCGTCCCGCCGCCGCGAGCATCACGTTCTGCACGAACATTCCGAGGTCGAGCCAGCTTCCGACTTCCAGGCGACGGTCGATGGTCACGATCAATCCCACCGGCGCGCCGAAGAATGTGTAGTTCTTCGCGGTTTGTCTGCTCCTCGCCTCGAGATCGATTTGAGCAATTCCGAGCGATCCGTAGAACAACCGACCAAATTCTTGCCGGCGTTTGAGGTACGGGTCCGGTAAATCGCTGGCGTAGTATTTGTATTCCGAGACGTGCTCGTCACGCGAGTTTTCGTGCGCGTCCAACAGCGCGGTCGAGACTCTGTCCTTGGCCGCGCCAGCCAGCACGTAGACGCGCCAAGGCTGGATGTTCGCACCGCTGGGGGCGAACCGCGCAATACGGAGAATCTGCTCAATTGTGCGTCGCGGGACTGGAGTGCTGCAAAACTCGCGGCACGCAAACCGCCCGGCCAAGATCTGATCGATCGGGGTCTGCACAACGACATCTCCCTCACGCGTGCCGATGGCGGCTCGTTCAGGACCGGACATCATCGCATGGCTGGTATCCATCTCGGCCTCCTCGGCTCGGAGCAACGAGCGCTCAGTGCGGCCAGGCTGAGCCAAGGATGATCGAGCAGAAGTTCTGACGGACATAGTTCATGTCCTTCAGCGCCAGGACGTCGGCCTTCACATTTCCGAACGTCGTCAGCGGCTTCTTCATGATACCGCTGGCGAAGTGATCGATGATGTTCTCCTTGAAGTTTGTCTCGCGCGGATGATGGACGCAGACATGGTCGCGCTGTTCATGCGTGAAGTCGTGATAGGCGATGCCGAGCACGTCCATCTCCACACCGGCGGTCACCAGCGCGATGGTCGGGCGCATATGCTCGGGGATCCCCGGCGTGGTGTGGAGCGCGATGGCAGTCCAGACGTCCTCGATGTCACGCTCGGGCACGCCGTAGCTTTTCATGAATTTGCGGGCGGCATTGGCGCCGTCGACCTCGAAGCGCAGATCAGGGCTCGAATATTTCTCGGTGAGGCCCATGTCGTGGAACATGGCGCCGAGGTAAAGCAGCTCCGGATCGTATTTCAGCCCGCGGCGCTCGCCCGTGAGCGCGCCCCACAGGAAGACACGGCGACTATGGTTGTAGAGCAGGTCGTCTTCGGTCTCGCGCACAAGCTGCGTGGCGGCGCGCGCAATGGCGCTGTCAGGCACGCGGATGCCGGCGATGATCTCGGACATCGAGCAATCTCCTCGGTTGGATAACGGACTGGTTGCTTATCGGGATTAGGCAACAGAGCCCTGCTCCGGACAACAAGCGGGATGCTACGGATCAGGACAGCCGTACGTCGTTTCCTGACAAAAGGCCGCTCGGAGCCTTCAGAGCAGTAGGAACCCGCAGTCTCGTGCTCGGGTAGCTCGCGAACTATTCCGGTTCTGCTCGCCGGAAGCTGGCGCGATATTGGACAGGGGTCACGCCGAGACGAGTGCTGAAGACGATCCTCATCCGGTCCGCCGATCCGAAGCCGCAGTCGAAGGCGATAGCCTTCAGCGGTCGGTCGCTCGCTTCCAGCATCATGCGCGCGGCATCAACGCGGGCGCGCTCGATGAATTCGTGCGGCGTGGTTCCGGTCACCTGCCCGAAATGCCGGGCCAGATTCCGGGGGCTCATTCCGACGACAGCGGCAAGCGACTCCAACGTGTGGCGATCCCCAATATTGGCCATGACGTGGTCCTGGATGCGTGCGATCGGCGATTCAGGATCGGCAGGTGCTGTGAGATACGGACTGAACTGCGACTGTCCGCCCTGCCGCTGCGCAACCACGACCAACCGCTTGGCGACCTTGAGCGCCGTTTCGGCACCGTGCCGCTGCCCGACGAGCGCCAGGCCCAGATCTATCCCCGCCGTCACACCGGCCGCGGTGATCAGCCGTCCATCGCGCACATAAATCAGATCCGGTTCGACTTTTGCCTTCGGGAATCTCGCCGCCAGCGCCTGTGCATCCTGCCAATGGGTCGTGACTCGCCGATCATCGAGGAGGCCGGCATAGCCGAGGACAAAAGCCCCTGTGCAGATCGATCCATAGACGCTCGAGCGCCACGGCAGCTCCTTGACCCACTGAAGCAGGCACGGTTCGGGCTCCGCTTCCGGTGGCGTCGGAGTGCCGGCCACCAGAACGATGTCGAAGCCGCCCGCCGCCTCCTCGAAGGTCATGTCGGCGACCATGCGTATGCCGTTCGACGCGCGCAGCGGATCACGGTGAGCAGCAACCAATACAGTTTCGTAGCGATCCGCGCTGCCAAGAAACGTGTTCGCCTCGCTGAACACATCCATCGGCCCCGCCACGTCCAGGGCCTGGACCCCATCACAGACGACGATCGCGACAGCTTGTACCGGCACCTGCTACTGCCTCTCCACCCTGGAGCCTTATTATGCAGGTAGTCCGGACCCTGTAAAAGGCCTGGCGCGATCCGGGAGGCAACAGAACGAACATCCGCGCATCCGGGATCACCAGGGGCTATAGACTTCTAGCGGTTGGTTTCGCTGGCGTAGCCGCCAACCAAGCGGTCCTTGCAGCTCCCCAAAAGGACCGTCGGGGCCAGTGGCGAGCTCCTCGCGCCATTATTGTGATCCAGGCGCCTTGTCCGGCGTCGTCAAGGGCTCGTCCTTGGAATCCACAACGAAGACCGCCAGTAAGCTGGCGGGCTCCTTGTCACTCGCGTTCTCACTGACCCTGTGATGCGAACCGGGCATTTCGTAAAAGCTTTCGCCGGTGTGATAGATCTTCGCGGGTTCGTCGCCGACTTGACTACGGATTGCCCCGGATAGCACGTAGGCGTAGATAAAAGCTGACGCTGCGTGGTGATGAGCCAGTGATTTGGCTCCGGGAGGATAAGTCACCGTCACCGCAACCAGCCTCTTTCCTTCGACATTCGGCAGTGCGTGCGCGAAGGCGACTTTCACCTGCTCCCGGTCCTGCGCGATCGCCTCGGAGGCTCCCAGGACGATCGCTGCTGCTATCAGCGGGACGGCGGCCGTTCGCAGTGCTCCTCTCGCTGCTTTTGCCGACTTACGTCGAGGGTTTGATACAGCACCAATCCGATAGGCAAATCCACTGATCGACATCATCGCATCTCCTCTTCTAACGAGTTCACGCAACTGCCTGAAACCAGGACTCAGGGCCGAACCGATGGTCATGGTGAAGCTTCCGATGAGAAGCCATCGCCGCCGCCATTACCTTCGGCTGATGTGTTGCTGCCGCTGAGCAGCACCGACAACAGAGCTGCCACAGCGAATCCCGCAGCTACCCAGCCGAGCCGCTCCACCGCGCCATTGGCAATGACCACAGCGCCCGCCGCGGCACCCATCGCGCTGCCGAGGTAGATGGCCGAGGAATTCATCGAGAGACTGATCGGCGCCAGTGCCGGAGCCAACGCCACCAGCCGCGCTTGTTGCGCCGTTATCAGCCCCCAACTGGCAAATCCCCAAATCAGGATGGCCGGCAGCAGGACGAGCATTGCCCGCGCCGGCTCGAGAGCCGCGCTGAGCGAGAAGGCAAGATAGGCCAGCAGGGCAAGCCCACCACCAACGATCACGATACTTCGTGCGCCGCAACGGTCCGCCGCGCTGCCGCTGAGCTGGGTGCCGACTGCACTGGCCAGGCCAAAGCCCAGCAGGATCGGCGCCAGTGCCTGCGGACCAAGGCCGCCGACGCCGGCTATGAACACACTGAGATAAGTGTAGACGGTAAAAGTGCCGGCCACGGTCAGCACGCTGGTCACCAGCACGCCCAGGATATCGCGGCGCTTGGCCAGCGCCAGACGCTCACCAAGGCCAGCCGTGACACCGGGCCGTTGGCGCGGCAGCCGGATGAGAATCCCTAACAGCGAGAACACCGCCAGCCCCGCCACGCCGAAGAAGGTGGCGCGCCAGCCGAAGCCCTGCCCCACCAGTACGCCCAATGGCACGCCAGCGATGATCGCCAAGGTCAACCCGGTGGTGACCGTGGACAGGGCACGGCCACGCCGCTCCGGACCGCCCAGCGCGGCGGCATATCCGCTGGCTGCCGGCATGAAGCTTGCTGCGGACAGGGCCAACAGCAGCCGCGCGGCCAACAGCCCGGCATAGCTCGGCGCCAGCGCGGCGAGCAGGTTGCCCAGGGCGAAGCCGCCCATGGCGACGACCAGCAGCCGACGTCGCTCCAGCCCGGCCGTCAACACGGCCATGACCGGCGCGCCGATGGCATAAGCGAGGGAGAAGGCGGTGACCAGATGACCGGCGGCTGGCAGACCGACGTTCAGGTCTCGCGCCAGCGCCGGGAGCAGCCCGGCGATCATGAACCCCTCGGTGCCGATGGCAAAAGCGCCGAGGGTTAGCCAGATGAGAGAGGCCAGCGAGTCGGCGCTGGTAGCTTGCGCGCGACCGGGATTGAGTTCCTGGAGCACAGGATAGGTCCTAGTCATGATGGTGAGCCTTGTGCTGGGAATCCGGGAAGGGCGACGCAGCGATCAGGTCGCAGGCGTTGGGGCTCTTGAACCCCGGGATGAAACGTTCGCAGACGGCGGCGTTGACGGTGCCATACGTCGTCGCCGGCTTGTGCGCAAAACCGGCGAAATACTCCTGAATGAAGCCTTCTTTGAAGTTCGTGCGCGGGTACTTGGCGACAATTTCCTCGCGCAGCTCCGCGGGAAATTGGTCGAACCCCACCCCGATGACATCGAGAAGCACGCCGGAATTGAGGAGCGCGACCTCGGGACCCATGTGCTTCGGGATGCCGGGGGTGGTGTGCAGCGCGATTGCTTCCCAGACGGTCTGGACCTGATCTTCAGCGATGTTGTGGGTGCTAAGAAACTGCCGTGCGGCATTTGCGCCATCGACCTCGAAGCGCTCGTCTGGGCTCGAGAATTTCTTGATCAGGCCGAGATCGTGAAATGCCGCGGCGACATAAAGGAGCTCACGGTCGAAGCGCAGATTCCTCTGACGACCCTGTTCAGCAGCGAACAGGTAGACGCGGATCGAGTGATTAAACAGCAGATCGGTGGAATGTTCCCGCAGGATCTCTGTCGCCTCTTTCGCGAGTAAGGAATCGGGAATGACGAGAGCCTGGGCGAGATTTCGGGTTGTCATCGTTGTGTCCTTTCAAGAGTTAGTGGCTTGGCTGCGCGTTGCGCGCGAGCGCAACGACGAAATGATCCTGATCACCTTGCTCCGACGTCGAGCACGATCTTTCCTTTCGGCTGAGGCCGCACGCGCTCCAGCATCAAATGCGCCTCGCGCGCATCGGCGAGGGGTAAGACCGCCCCCACCTTTGTCCGTAGTTTTCCACCATCGACCAGGCGAGCGATCTCCCTGAGATACTGGTCCGTGACGTTGACCAGAAAGAAGCTGGCATCGACACCATAGCGCGTAGCTAGATCCTGATCCGGACGGGACACTGCGGAGACCAGCTTGCCACCGCGACGAAGGACCTGAAACGAGCGGGTTTGGGTTTCGCCGCCGACCAGATCAATAACGGCGTCCGCATCGCGTACTACCTCTTCAAAGCGCTGAGTCCGATAATCAATGACGGTGTTTGCGCCGAGGTTGCGCGCGGCGGAAATGTCCCCCGTCGATACGGTTGCGATGGTTTGCACCCCTGCCTGACGAGCCAGTTGAACCGCATAGGATCCTACGTTACCGGCCGCGCCGTGAATGACCACCGTTTGACCTGCCTTGAGATGGGCATGATCAAACAACGCCTGCCATGCAGTCACCGAAACGACAGGAAGGGAAGCAGCTTCAACGTGGGTTAGCGAGGTTGGCTTGTTCGAGACCATGCCCGCGGAGGCTAGAGCGTACTCGGCGTAGGCCCCGACAAACTGCGGATTCGTAACACCATACACCTGATCTCCCACACGTAGTTCGGTGACTCCGGGCCCCATCGCGACGATTTCGCCGGACAGATCCGAGCCCAGTGTGAGGGGGAGCGGTTGCGGCAAAGCGCTCTTGCCGGACCTGATCCACCCATCCCATGGGCCAACTCCAGCGGCCGCAACCTTGACCAGGACCTCGCCGGGACCTGGCTCGGGTCGTGGCACGCGCTCGAACTTCATGGTCTCCGGTGACCCAAACTCGTGCACGCGCCAGGCCATCATTGTTGAATGAGTTCGCTCTTCACCAACTTGAACGATGCTACTGGGGGTCATCTCATGCTCCTTGCGCTCAGTTCGTCATGCTTGCCGTCGACCGTTCGGGGCGATTGATGGGACGGGCTCATCCGTATGTCGCAAGGAGTCGTGCCCGGGACAACGAGCAGGATCCTACGGATCAGGACAGCCGTACGTCGTTTTCTGACAACGACCCGTCAGAGCCTTAGGGCCGGCAGACACAGTGCCGCCGTTGATGCTGCGACGGATCATAGCGTCTCCTGCCGACTCGGTCTTCTCTCCACCTAGACGCCGAACAAAATCAGCAACGTGCAGGAAAGCTCGCAGGAACGTCAGGCACGCGGTCCGCGAACGAGCAGGATCGGCACGCCATTTGTCGGGCAGCAGGGTCAGGAGTCCGAGGAGGCTAGTTATCAGCAAAGGTAGCCCGACGTACCAGCGCTCGCGCTCGCGAGCACGGCCGGACAGCGACTTGACCACAAAATCATCGCCACGCGCCATCTCGTTGAAGGTCTGCTGGAAGGAGCCGATGCGGCGCACCTCCGTATCGGAAAGGCCGCCCCCCTGCCATCGGGACTGCTGTTCCAACGCGGTCAGCTGACTTTCCTGCGAGCGCCGGTAGCCCGCGTCTTTTAGCGCATCAGCGTAGACCACTCGATCCTGCACCGCCAGGAATGTCGCTGGACCGATGCCGGTAGCGGACTGTAGCAGATCAAACATCGGCTGATCAGCACGCGGCATGATCATGAGCCAAATAGCGGATAGCAACACAGTCATGAAAATCATTGCAGAAGCCGCGCGAAGGAAAATGCGAATGCAGATCCGTCGGCCGCCTGCGGGGGCGAATATCAGTCCACGCAGCACGGCCCCGATCACGAGCATCAGCGTGAAAGCGAGGGCCATTGCAGCGCCCGTCGGCAGTTCGAATTCGAATGACGCGGCCAGACCGACGGCGCTGGCCGCGACGCCTCCAAGCCAACCGATGCCAAGCGCGTAGGTGATGCGGCGCGTGAACAACGACCCAATGATTGCCGGGATAATCAAGAAGCAGAAGACTAGAAGCACTCCTGCAGTCGCTACCGAGCTCGTGACGACCACGCTGAAGGACGAATAGAAGACAAAATCCCAGAGCAGCGAGCGACGCGTCTTGCTATGTACTGCCTCACTAACTGCCAAGAGCGGGCGCCGGGCCAGCCAATGAATGGCCCCGATGAACGCATAGAGAACCGCAAACTTAGGCAGGTCGCTTGCAGAGACGGCGAGGATGCTACCGACGAGTATTTGTTTCACATGTTCCGCTCCCTGCGGCGAGCGGTCGACGACAACGATAGTCGTTGCGGTAGCCACAACGTAGATGATGCCGATATAAGCTTCCGGTTGAACCTCTTTTGGCATGACCCGGGAAGCCGTCAACAGTGCGGCGCCGATGGCGGCGAACAGAAAGGTGTAGGCGATTCCCGCGGCGCTCGTCGGAGCGTGCCCAGCCGCATATGCGACGGTAGCTCCAAGCGCTGACATCTGCGCCAGAGCAAGATCGGCGAACACGATGCCACGCCTCAAAACGTGCAGGCCGAAGTTGGTATGTATGGCTACGAATAGTGCGCTGGCTGCGAAAGGCGCCGCGAGTAGCATGATAATATCATGAGACATCGCCGCGGCCGGATCAGTGGCTGCCCGTCGCAAGCGTGCGTGCGAGAGCACCAACATTGAAGTCCATGAGACTCAGGTAGTCTCTTGCCTCCGGAACGCTGCCTACTGTTGGCGCGAGCACGACAAGAGGTGCGCCGGTGCGTGCCGACAACATTTCGGAGAAGTTCTTCGGCTCATATGCCTCTTGCAGGATGGCGCGCACGCCGTTTTGCCCCATTTCTGCAATTAACGAGGAGAGATGCGCGACGCTCGGCGCGACTCCTTCCTTCGTCTCAATGAAGCCGACAAGGTTCAAATGAAAGCGGCGCGCGAAATACGGCCAGCTGTTATGATAGGCGACCAGGGACGCGCCGCGGTAGGGCGCCAGCCGCTGCATCCAGGCCACAATGCGCTCGTGCAGTGTCGCGAGAAATCGATTCCGGTTGGCCACGATGGTGTCACGAGCGGCGGGCATGAGCCGAATGATCCTCTCCGCTATGGTCGCCGTCACGGTCTCCGCATTGGCCGGATCAAGCCAGTAGTGCGGATTGCCTAGACCGTGCGCATGACCATCCTCAGTGACGGGGGTTCGGCCTCTCGCTTCCAGCAGCGGGACCCCGATCGACGCATCCACCAAGCGCCCGCCCCCCGCTTGGAATTCCGGGCGATGCAGTTGAATTATCAACTTGTCAATCCAGAGATCATAGCCCAAGCCGACCCGAACAATGAGATCGGCATCGCTTAGCGTCGAGAGATCGCTCACCCGAGGTTCGAATGGCTCCGGATCGGTCCCCGGCGGCACAATGGTCTTGACCTCAATGACGTCACCACCGACTGCGGAAGCGAGGCTTGCAACATCGCTTGTCGTAGCCACCACGACTATCCGCGTGGAGGCAAAAGCTGCATGCATCGATGCGGTCATAACGCAGAGCGCCACAATTGCGATTAGTCGTGCTCGGCTCGCCATAACCATGAGCGGGCTCGCTAGTGCTTCGCCCACAGGCTTTTTGGCATCAGACAGTGCACTTCGCGGTCGGAACCTTCAGGAGAACCAAGCCGACAGTCCATGGCTATGCTCGCGAGCGAATAGGCGTCAAGTGGTGTTAGATGCTTCTCGGTTGCCAGCTTGTCGACCATGGCCATTGAAGACGTATCCATCGCCTTGTTCAAATCAGTATCTTTGGCATACGTGACAAGGTAGTCCGGGTTGTCGTCGCGGGGCAGCTGTGGCGCCGGTACGTTCGTCGCCTTGGGAATCATGCAGTATGTCCCTTTGAGAACATTGATAACTTCGGAAATGCGACAGTCCCAATTTGCTAACATGAGCTTTCGCGCAACCTCGGACGACACTTTGCTCTGTTCAGCGATAAGTTCGGTCGTTTGCTCCTGCAGCAAATTAAACGCGACGTTGAGATCCCGGTCGTATCCGATAGCGATCCAATGCGTGGGTGTCTCAATGCGAGGCCAAGTCAGCTTGATGTCTTTGAGCACCGAAATCGTGAGATCGAGCTCCTTGAACGCGGTCTCGATGGCTGTCAGATTGATCTCGCCGTTACCCTGCCCCGCGTGAGAATCCCCCGACCAAAGCAACGCTCCATCTACGAATACCGGGAGGTAGAGCGTCGTACCTGAGACCATCTCGTTGATATCGAGATTCCCACCAAAGGGGCCCGGAGGCACAGTGCTGTAGGGGCCAGGTGCCGCGCGAGCAACGGCGATGATGCCAGGAAATGGTCGCAACGGAACGAAGATGCCGGGCGCGAATTCCAGCTGCTGCTTGGCAATATCCAAATAAAAATATTTTACCTGACCTTGAGAGAACCGGCTGGGAAACGCGCCTCCAAAGCCAGGATAATTGAAATTCAAGGCGTATGACGTCGGCACTATTCGACCGATATGGACCTTCAGGGTATCGCCGGGTTTGGCGCCTTCGACATAAATCGGCCCGGTAATTGAGTGAGGGCCTCGACCCGGCGATTCCGCCTGTTCCGATTTCGCGCGCTGCGTCATTTGCTCGATCGAGAGGTCCAGCATGACTTGCTGATGCCCGTGGATCAACGTCTCCATTGCTACCGTATCGCCCGATCGGATGCGGAGCACTGGACGCTGGGCGTTGTCATACCATCCGAACTGAGTCGTATCAGCTGTCCCGGGAAGCCTTATCGCTGCACCGCCGGTTGAACGCGGCGCGGACGCTGTAGCATCGCCGGCCGGCGTGATCGACCCGGCGCTCTGCGCGGCAGCACCAGACGACGCGAGTCCTACAACGATCAGCATTGGTGCCGCGTGCGCCACCAGCCTGGCCGCAAGAGTGCCATAAGTCATCCCTTTCCCCCTATATAGCTGTGCTTATCTTTCTGAGTTCTCGGCCGTTGGCGATACGTCGCACCGCCAAGAATAACGAACGCGCTCCTTCCAAAAGCTGCTGGAACCTCTGGTCCTGCGGTCGAAAGCAATTCGAAAGACCTGATCCGCACTTGCTATTTGTCGAATGTTGTTAGCTCGGCGCCGTCATTCGCCACGAAAACAACCAACATGCTCGCTGGCTCGGTCTTGCTTGCGTTCTCGCTAATCACGTGGTGTTCGCCTGGAGGCTCGAACACGCTTTCGCCGGCGTGATAGATCTTCGCGTCTTCCCCTTCGACTTGCGACCGGATTTCACCGGAGAGTACGTAGGCGAAGACATCCGCGTCATGGTGATGCGCCTTGGAAGCGCCGCCGGGAGGGTAATTGACAACGACGGCGGTCAGAACCTTGTTTTTGATGTCTGGCAGCTTTTCGGTGCGCACCTGCGTGACCGAGCGCCCCCGAGCTGGCGTGTTCGCGTTTTGCGACAACGCGGCGGTTGCCGCGAGAACGATTACCGTCGTAAGACCGGCAAGGTGAATCTTCTTAGGAAGAGAAAATGATAACATCGTCGGCTTTCTCTCAAACTGGGTGTAGGGCCGAGCGACCGCACGCCAGGCGCAGATCGTTGCGGCTTGACCGGTAGGTTCGCTTCTCAGCACGATGCGCAAAGCACGCTGAACGCATTTTGCGAGAACCTCATGGACGTCTGAGGTTTAGTACTGCCTGCAACGCAGGCCATGGCCAAGAATGACCAAAAGAACCAGACCAAGTGCTCACTGGCTCGCTTGGTACACGACGGCGCAGACTGACAATCGTTCAGTCCACGCAACAACATTTCCAAAATAGCAATGGGCGCCGCGACAGCAGGTCCAATCTATTTGCAACACCAGCGAACTATGATCGCGTCGGCGGTTGGGCCTGGCCAACTTATGTCGGATAAGGAGACGCAATCGGCGTTGCTATGCGATTGGAGGGGGACGCGTGGCCGTGAGGCGGCCTCCGCACGTCCGACGTGAAAAGGGCGCGTTTCAATCGTTGGGTCGCTTCTTGGGCTATGTCGGCGGGGACATTTGTGAACCCCAACAGCAAGCCCGGACCAGTCCTGGTGCGTAAACCCATTGGGGATAGCGCGTTTATCGCCAATCCCAGCGCTCGGGCCCGATTGGCTAAAGCAACGTCATCAGTATCTGCAGGCAGATGCAACACCAGGTGAGTGCTTCCCGTTTCCGCTACGTGAATCGAATCGCCTAGGACGTTTTTCAACGCTTCGACGAGGGTAAGCTTCCGCTCGCTATACAATCTTCGCATCCGCGCCAGATGGCGGCCCAGGTGGCCCTGAGTGATGAAATCCGAGACGACCATCTGATCAAGTAGCGACTGCTGCGTAGGCCACAGTGCTGATGCACTCTCGAACTCGCCGATCAGCGAAATCGGCGCGACCAGGTAGCCCAACCGCAGTCCGGGAAATAGAAGGTTGCTAAACGAACCGACATGCAGCGCCCGCTCGGCTCGATCGTGATGCTTGAGCACGGGCAGCGAGCGATCCGATTGACTGAAGTCGCCGTCATAGTCGTCGTTGACAATCCAAGCCTTCGCTGCGGTGGCCCAAGAGACCAACTGTGACCATCGATCGGCCGACAGTGCGATTCCTAGCGGAAACTGGGCTGCCGGCGTGACAAGAGCGAGGCGAGCTGCCGGAGCAAGTGCGATCCCGGCCGAAACGTCAATCCCATCGCCGTCAACAGGAACCGGAACGAGATCGACGCCGGCTAGTTCTAATGCATGACGCGCCGGCGGAAATCCCGGGTCTTCGACCCACATCTTATCGCCGGCCGCAAGCAAAGTCCGCCCGATCAATGTCAAGGCGCCCAGGAATCCCGCGGTGATAAACACCTGGGTTTCGCTGCATGAGATGCCGCGAGAGATCGTCAAGCGATTCGCTATTGCCTGCCGCAAGGGCGGATAGCCGCTTGCACCCTGGTAGACCATCTTGGAAAACGAGAGAGATCGCGCATGACTCGCCGCCAGTCGTGACCACAGCTTGCGTGGAAATGCATCGAGTGCCGGCAGGCCCATCTGGAAAAGGCGCGGGGCTTGAGCAGCTTCCGAGGCTAACCCGGGCAGCAACGGGCGCGGCAACCGAGGCGACTGCCGTGGAGTTTGGCCGACAGGACAGGATCCAACCCGCGTGCCTGCGGCGCCTCGGCGGATCACGAGCCCTTCGCTGGCCAGGATCCCGTAGGCAAGTTCGACGGTGGCGCGAGAAATGAAGAGCTGAGACGCCAAGCTACGTGAGGATGGGAGTTGCGTTCCCGGTGGCAGAGACCCCGACGCAATAGCTTGTTTAATCCGGTCACAGAGTTGTTTGTGAAGGGGCCTATTTTTTTGAGGATCTACCCGAAGGCTTGCGAACCTCGGCTCCAGCATGCGACTGCCCATGGACTGCTCGCTTTGAGTTGCTTTTGGTCCGTGTAAACACGGAAATAGCCCGATATATGCATCATAATGCAAGATTATCAGGTGACATGCAATATTATGCAATAGCCCCTCATGGCCGGCGCTAAGCGAAGTCCCGTCAAAGATTTCATGGACTTACAGACCAATCCCTCCCCAAGTCCCGATAGCCGGCATCGACCAGCGTTACCTACCGGTCGTAAGAGCGAGCTTTCCGATCCCATCTTCCGGTCCTATCCGGCCGCAAAAAATTCCAGGATCGGCTCATCGCGGAATTGCGCGAGCTGACAGGAGTCGCGATTCCTGGCGGACGCGTACATTGGTCAGTCGGATAGAGCATGGGCGACCCAAGGGAAGTCACGATCAAACTCGACGATTCGTTCACCGGGTCCGTGTGCGACCACAGCCTGGGCTTCGTCAATTTTCGCAAGCGGGAGGTCACCGAGCCGGGGCGGCTCTTCTACGAACAGTCGATCCAGGTGCTCGCGCGTGTCGAAGAGATGCGCACGATGATGAAGCGCACGCTCAAGATCGAGAAGAGACGGCTCACTATTGGATTCGTGGGCTCGGTGCTCTACGGGCACCTGCCCGAACTGATCCGGGAGTTCCGCCGCGCGGCGCCGGAGGTCGAGCTCCATCTGGTCGAACTCGTCACTCTTGAACAGATCGCCGCCCTCAAGGAAGGCCGCATCGACATTGGCTTTGGACGCGTGCGCTTCGACGATGACGAGGTTCGTCGCATCATCTTGCGCGAAGAGCAGTTGGTGGCGGCCCTGCCAATGGATCACCCGTTGGATAAGCAGAGCGGTCCTGTGTCGCTCGAGCAACTCGCCGAAGAGCGCCTCATTCTCTATCCCCGCGCGCCCCGCCCGGGCTACGCCGATCAGGTCATGAGCGGCCCGAGACATAGGTGACAGAACGTACCGGGCACATGGGTTACACTTTCCGCTTTGTTCTGCGGGAGGTGTGGATGCCGTGGAAAGCGAGTTCGGTAATGGAGGAGCGCCTTCGCTTTGTCGCCCGCCTGTTGGACGGGGAAGCCATGACGGATGTCTGCCGGGAGTTCGGCATCTCCCGCAAGACCGGCTACAAGATTTTCGATCGCTACAAGGAACATGGCCTGGAGGCGCTGAGCGACCGCTCCAGGCGGCCGGTTCGCTACGCCAATCAACTGCCGGCCCAGATCGAGACGCTGATTGTCCAGCTCAAGGCCGAGAAGCCGCATTGGGGGGCCCGCAAGATCCGCGAACTCCTGGTGCGACGGCTCGACGGCGATGTCCGGGTGCCGGCCAAAAGCACCATTCATGCGGTGCTCGATCGCCACGGCCTGGTCAGGCGGGGCGGCGGGCCGCGCCATCGCGCGCGCGGCACGTCGCTATCGCAAGGGACTGCCCCGAACGATGTCTGGTGCGCCGACTTCAAAGGCGAGTTCAAGCTTGGCAACAGCCATTACTGCTTCCCGCTGACCGTCAGCGATCATGCCGCGCGCTTCCTGCTGCTGTGCGAGGCGCTCGACTCCACGCGCGAGGAGCCTGCCATGACCGCCTTCGAGCGCCTGTTCCGCGAGCGCGGCCTGCCGCTTGCCATTCGGTCCGACAATGGCGTGCCGTTTGCCAGTCCCAATGCCTTGTTCAATCTTTCCAAGCTCTCGGTATGGTGGCTCCGCCTCGGTATCGCCATCGAGCGCATCAAGCCAGGTCATCCGCAACAAAATGGCCGGCACGAGCGCATGCACCTCACCCTCAAGAAGGAGGCCACCAGGCCGCCTGGCTTCAACAGCCTGCAACAGCAGGAGCGCTTCGATGCCTTCGTGCACGAGTTCAATACCGAGCGCCCCCACGAGGCGCTCGGCATGAAGTGCCCTGCCGAGGTCTACACGGCCTCAGCGCGGGCCTATGCCGGCCTGCCGGAGTTGAGCTATCCCTTCCACGACCGCGACGTCGTCGTCACTGCCTGCGGCCGCCTCTGCCTGCATCGCAAGAGGATCAACATCTCAACCGTCCTGGCTGGCCAGAAGCTCGGCATCAAGGAGGTCGACGAGGGCATCTGGCTCGTCAGCTTCATGCATTACGATCTCGGCTATTTCGATCTCGAACAGAAGACCTTGCAACCTCTCGACAACCCGTTCGGTCCGAGGCCCATCACCGATGTCCCCGCCACGACCACGGCGCCCTGACGGAGACGCGCTCTTGTGCATTCTTGGCATGGAAGGCCACTTGCTTGGCTCCGCTGTCGCGGTCAACCCCGAAGCCCGAAGGGGCGCGGCACGCGCGGGGTTGACGGCGATAGCGCGAGCCGAGCAAAAATAGCCGTGCCATGAATGCGTCACGCTGAAATGCAGCAGATTGCAGGCCATCTCAATTTGAAGCGAACTTGGAGCAGATGACTTTGAAACCCCGCGACAACCCGATCGGCACGAGGTTGTCACCCATCTCTTAGGTACGTTTCGTTACCCATGTCTCCGGGCCGGACATCATCGCACTCTTCCACGATCGCGGACTCGAACCCCGGATCGCACATGAAGCGCGCGAGCTTCAGATTGCGGTCGGCCTCGTCGCTGCCGAGGAAGGCGCTTGCATCGTGCCGGTCCGGCCGAATCTCAGTCGGCGCGAGATGCCGTCTCTGACCGAACTCGGGTGACATCCTTCACCTCAACGGCAGGAGAAGCAGCTCCCCAGCTATTTCTCACGTAGTTGAGCACCGCTGCGATCTGGCGATCATCGAGTTGCCGGCCATACGGCGGCATACCCGGCGCTGTCGGCTCGGCTTGCGTGCTTGCACTGCGGGCGCCCCGGAGAAAGTTTCGGATCACCGTCGTCGGATCACTCGAGCGGACCATCGCCGACTCGCGAACTGACGGAAAGAGGTGGGCGACCCCTTTGCAGCGAGCGAAAGTGAACGCAGGTACCGGCAAGTGCAGGCGGAACTGGCGCATGCAAATCGCGTGGTGACGATGGGCCAGATCACAGGGTCAATCGCCCACGAGGTAAACCAGCCGATCACGGCTGCGGTCATCCGTGCGCAGGCAGCCTTGCGCTGGCTCGGACGCGAGCCGCCAGATCTTGGAGAGGTGCGGGAGTTGCTCACCCAGGTCGTCAGGAATGCCGCGCGAGCCGGCGAGGTCGTTGGACGGATCCGGGATATCATTAAGAAAGTGCCCCCCGGCAGGACTTGCTGGAGATCAACGGCCCGATCCGCGAAGTGATCGAACTCACCCGCAGCGAGGCGACCAAGAATGGCGTGTCCGTGAGCGCGCATCTGCCCGAAGGCCTGCCTCTCATTCGTGGCGATCGTGTTCAACTCAGCAAGTCGTGCTGAATCTCATCATAAACGCCATCGAAGCCATGAGTGGCGTCAGCGATGGTGCCCGAGAATTGCAGATCACCACGGCCAAAACAGAGTCGGATGACGTGCTTGTGGCCGTCCGAGATTCGGGTCCTGGATTTACGCCGGCAACACTCGAACGCATTTTTGAGGCCTTCTACACAACCAAAGCATCTGGCTGGGCTGTCGATCTGTCGTTCGATGGTCGAAGCACACGGCGGACGTTTTTGGGCGAGCGCGAATGACCCCCGGGGCGCCTTGTTTCAGTTCGCTCTACCTCCAGGAGAGGGAGACCGCTGAGCATGATGGTGGTCCGGGTGTGCATGTCCGACGTCAAGCAGACGCAATTGTTGCTACGATGGCAGAAGCCTGGTCACCCAGCTTGCGATTCTAACCGACGATTTTCCCTTTTGAATCCGACGCCGAGCGGCTCGAGCTTTCGGCACCGTCTTCTTAACGCGAAATCCGTCCTTCGACCCACGTTCCGAGCTACGGTTCGCGCGATGACTAGGGGTGATATCGCGCCACTTCTTTAGGCATCATCTGAAGCGGAATTGAGCAACTCCCGGCATGCTGCATTGCTTTGAACCTGTTTGGCCGAATTCTCGCGTCAGGGACTGTTGTGACTCGCCAACGCCAAACCTAGCGTCCTGCCAACGTAGGGAGAGCGAGCTATGCCAACAACATCATCGCGGAAAATTCCAGTCACGGTTCTAACCGGCTTTCTGGGATCGGGGAAAACAACTCTGCTCAACCAACTGCTCGAAAGCGATCTATTGGCGGATTCCGCCGTCATCGTGAACGAGTTTGGATCGATCAGTATCGATGCTGAATTGGTCGTCGGCGTCGACGAAGAGATCCTGCAGATCAACAACGGTTGCATCTGCTGCACCGTCCGGAAGGACCTCGTTTCAACGATCACCAATTTGCTCTCCGGCGAGAAAACGATCCGTCGGATCCTCATCGAGACGACCGGGCTTGCCGATCCCGCAGCCGTCATTCAAAGCTTCATCGTCGACGAAACCCTGTCGGACGCCACTACGCTCGATGCGGTCGTCACCGTAATCGATGCTGTCCATATCGACCATTGGCTCGCCGACCAGAGCTCGGGCGAAAACGTTGCCGCGGAGCAAATCGCGTTCGCCGACGTCGTGGTGATCAGCAAGCGTGATCTGGTTGACGCTTCCGCTTTTGCCGCACGCGAAGCAACTGTTCGAGGCATCAATCCGATGGCGCGCATCGTTTCGGCCATCAACGGCCGCGTCGACATCGGCTCAATCATCGATGTCAAGGCCTTCGACTTGAAGAACTGCCTGGCCATCGAACCGTTGCTGCTCTCCGAATTCGAGCACGAGCACGATCTCTCCGTCGTCAGCGTTGAGGTTCGTGAGGATCGCCCGCTGGACGGCCCGCGCTTCTTCCGGTGGCTAAACGCCTTTGTTCAACAGAACGGCGAAACGCTACTGCGCTCGAAGGGCATTCTTTGGCTGAAAGGGGAAGCGCGGCGCTGGGTGTTTCACGGTGTCCATATGACGCTTGAGGGTAGACCGGGCCGGCCTTGGGCGGCGAACGAGCCTCGATTCAGCGCGATCGTCTTCATCGGAAGAGGGCTCGATGCTGTTCAAATTCGCAGCGGCATCGCCGATTTGGCTCGACCCGGCACAAGTCTGGTCGCTTAGCGACCCGCCAATCCAATTTCAACGGGAGAAAATGACGATGACGCCCCTGCTCGCCCTAACGATAAGCATCGCCGTGCTCGGTGGCGTGGACACCTACTTGACTGCAACCGTCCTGCCCATTCCGGTCTGGGTGACATTCATCGCCTGGGCTTCGTTCTTCGCTTGCGGCGGCACGTCGGCGGGCTTTGTCAAATCGGTCGCGTCGAACTGGATTGGGGTCATCATATCCAGCTTTTGCCTGCTCGCCATTGCGGCGGCTCCGGGGTCGGCCGCGTTTGCCGCAGTGAGCGTCGGTCTGGGCAGTGGCGCGATGATTCTCGCCTCCTCCCATCGGGCATTGGGATTTCCGCCCGCCATCGTCTTCGGCTTTGCCTCGACCGTCGGAACGGTCGCCGCTACGGGAAGTCCGATCACGGATGCGAGTATCACTAACCCGGCGTTGACTGCAGCATTTTCCATACTGGTCGGAGCCGCGTTCGGCTTCGTTTCCGAGAAGTTCGCCGACGTTCTGGCCACGCGCCGGGCTACGGCCTAATCAAGCGAGGGGAAACCGCTTATGAAATTGCAGCACTATCTCGGCGGCCTTGAAGGGCTCGATCCGATATCACTCGAAACGCGCGTGTTCGTGGAGGCCTGGGAGGAGAGGATTTTTGGTATCCACACCGCCATGATGGCGTTGAGCCCCCAGCTCAATCTCGCCGCAACGCCGAGCACTTTCGGCACGGTCTGGACCTGGGCGGATCTCCGCAAGGGCGCCGAATCGATGAACCCGTTCGATTATTTCAAATTTCGATACTACGAAAAATGGCTAGGCGGCATCTCCGCGTACTTCGTGGCCAATGGCTACATCACCCAGGAGGAGCTGGACGCGCGCACCAAGGATTTCCTGACCTCGCCGCCGGCAATGCCAAAGGGCGGCGATGCTGCGGTGGACGCTCGCGTGCGGACATATCTGCTGGTCGGCGATGATCCGAAGCGGGATCGGTCTACTCCGCCGCGATTCGCGTCGGGCGACGTCGTTCGGGTCGCCAATCCAAACTCTGTCGATCATACCCGCGTGCCGGGCCATCTCCGCAACAAGCACGGCGTCATCGATAGCATTTATCCCGACGCCTACACATATCTTTGCGACACCGGCCCCGACGGCATTGGCGAGGCGATGCCGGTGTACTGCGTCAGGTTCGATCCGGAGGCCCTGTGGCCCGGTAACACCGAGAAGCACTTCACTTTCTACGCAGATATCTTCGAGGCTTACCTCGAGCCTGCGACCGCATCCTGAGGATGGCCACAATGCAACGCTTTGAATATCCCACGGACCGTGAGACGGCGAATGCCGCGCGTGCGCGCGCACTCGAATCCCTTCTGATCGAGAAGGGTGTGATCACAAGCGAAACCGTCGACAAAATCATGTCGATCTTTGCAACCGAAATGGGCCCCTTTAATGGAGCCAAGCTCGTCGCAAGGGCCTGGGTCGATCCGGCGTTCAAGATGCTCTTGGCCGAGAACACGATGGCTGCTGTCGAGAAGATGAACTTCGTCACCAAGGGCGCCGGCGCGGAAGGCGAGCATATGCGCGCGGCAATCAACACGCCGGAGGTGCACAATCTGATCATTTGCACTCTCTGCTCATGCTATCCTTGGCCGGTTTTGGGCTTGCCGCCTTATTGGTACAAGGACCCCTCATTTCGCGCACGTGCTGCGCGCGAACCGCGGAAGGTGCTGAGCGAATTCGGCCTGGATATTGATCCCGGCAAGGAGATCAAGACCTGGGACAGCAGCGCACAAATCCGCTGGTTCGTCGTTCCCGAGCGGCCTGCCGGCACCGACGGCTTCACCGAGGAGCAGTTGGCGGCTCTCGTCACCCCGGAGTCGATGATGGGTGTCAGCATCGTCAAACCGCCGGCCCGTTGAGAGTTCAAGATGCAGACGAATTTCGAGCATTTCGCTTTGGGAAGCATGTTGGGGAAACCCGACATGCCGCCAAAGGACAATGGTAGCCTCCGCTTCGGCGCCCCATGGCAGCGCCAGGCATTCGGCATGGCGCTAGGTCTCTCAAAACAAGGCGTATTCGAATGGGATGACTTCCGGTCGGAGATGATAGCAAGCATCGTCGCGTGGGAAGCCGTCCACGAAACCAGCGACCCGAGCTGGGACTACTATGAGATCTGGCTCACCGTACTAGAACGGATGGTGCAGCGGTCTGGCATCATCGGCCACCCAAACGACGCCTCTTTCTAGACTTGTTCGATTCCATTCGTCGACAGGATTCCCGCCAGCGTCCTTAGACCTGGCCGGTGTAGGTCGACGCCATCGGAAGAGAAGCAGCGAATTGTGGAACTCACAGGTCGACCCGCGCCTTCCCTCGGCGCAGGATTGATATCCCCAAGCTCCATTGAATAATGCGTCACCGATCGGAACAACGCGACGCGTCAGATCCGCGGAGTTGGGCCGCGACCGTGCAAGAGTCCGAATACCGCGCAAGTTTGGCCGAAATTGACGCACCCGAGGTGACTGGTCGGAACGACAATTGCATGAATTTTGGGCCCATTGAGGATCATTGATGCGCATCGCCCTACTCGCCCCGCCAGGTGTTCAGTCGCTCGACATTGTCGGCCCAGCCGAAGTGTTCTGGGAAGCGGCGCGGCGGCTGGGAGACCCCGGCGCTTACACCGTGCAAGTCATAGCGGGCTCGGCCGATCCCGTTCTTGGCACGGGCGGCCTGCGCTTCCTGGCTGACCGACATATCTTTCAAGCGGATGAACCGATCGACACGCTTCTGGTCGGCGGCGATCCGTCGTTCGAGACGATTGACCCTGCCATTGTGCAATGGCTGCGTCGGCGCGCTAGTACGGTCCGCCGACTCGGATCCGTTTGTACCGGAGTCTTCCTGCTCGCAGCAGCTGGCTTGCTCGACGGAAAACGTGTAACGACGCATTGGGAATGTGCAACCCGCCTGCGGAACGAGTATCCCGATCTCAATATCGATTCGGACCAGATCTTCATCAGGGACGGCAACCTCTGCACGACCGCCGGCGTCACCGCGGGCATGGACTTGGCACTCGCGCTCGTCGAAGAAGATTATGGTCGAGACTTGGCACTCATCGTCGCGCGCTACATGGTGATGTTCCTGAAACGCCCGGGCGGCCAATCGCAGTTTAGCGCTCACCTTGCCGCACAGATGTCTGGCAAGACCAAGATTCAACAAGTGCAGCAATACGTCCTTGATAATCTCGCAATGCCGCTCTCGGTCGATAGCTTGGCCGAACAGGCGGGTATGAGCGTGAGGAATTTCGCACGCGTGTTTCGCCAGGAAATGAACATGACGCCTACGGAGTTCGTGGACGCAGCAAGACTGGATGCCGCGCGCCTGCTTCTCGAAGATGGCGGAAAATCGCTCCAGCAGATCGCCGCACGCTGTGGCTTTGGCAATGCCGACGGCATGCGGAGAGCATTCGTCCGGAACCTCGGCGTAGGTCCGGGGGAATACCGGCTTCGTTTTCGAAGTGCCTGGGCAGGTACGAATCACGCCCCGCAACGCCATACACACCCCAGCCGTTCGTAACTGATGGAGCGTCTGCCGACGGATGTCGACCGTCAGCATGCGTCATCGCGACCTGCCGCAGCATTGCTGCAGACGCGTGGTGACGCCCTTCTTTTTGCGATCGAAATCTTCAACGATTACAGATTAAGTACAGGCCGGCTCTCGAAATGGCCGATGCCGACGTAACTTTGGCCGCTGCCTTCCTCAGTCGCCTTCTATAATTACAACGCTGGACGCTTTGTTGGATCAATGACAGGCGAGCCTGTCGGTCGGCATCGAAGCCGACTGCGGGCAACGGATCGTCATGGCCGCAGCAGGCCGCGAACGTCGAAAGCCGAGGCATCTACTGATGGCGAACGTCGACACATCACCTTATGACTCGCCACACGAACACACTGACCAACCCAAGCCAACTCACCGGGTCGGCATTATCGTTATCAATGGATCGAACGCGATCGATTTCATGGGACCAAACGATGCGTTCCATGAAGCCAACAAATCCACCGCGTCGTCGATCCGCTACCAAGTCGACCTCATCGGCCTGCAGCCCGGCCCGATCATTGGCTCGTCCGGCATACGCACGCTTCCGGACAAGATTATCAGACCGAACCTCGAAGCGGTCTACGACACGATCCTAATCGCTGGCACCCGAGAATTTCAACCATTTGAGGGCGACCACCTCCTATTGAACTGGTTGAGCCGAAACGCATCGTCAATCCGGCGCATTTGCGCAACCTGCACCGGAACGTTCACCTTGGCATCAGCTGGCCTCCTCAACGGGCGGCGCGTCGCAACGCGTCATGACCACGCCAAGCAGTTTGCGAAGATGTACCCGCACGCTCTGGTGGAGGCGGACAGGCTCTTCGTCCGCGACGGCGCTTACTACACTGCGGTCGGTGGAATGGCGGGAATCGACCTGTGCCTCTACCTCATCGAGAACGACTGTGGCCGCGCAACCTTTCTTGATGTCGCCCGCATGCTGTTCGTTTTCCTGAGGCGTCCCGGCACTCTGCCCCAAGTCAGCGAATTCCTGAAAGCGCAGTCAATCCAAAACACGCAGATCAGCCAGGTGATGGACTGGGCGCTGGATAATCTTACCGCCGATTTGTCGGTCGAGGCACTCGCCAAACGCGCAGCCATGAGCTCAAGAAACTTCAGTCGCGCGTTCGCGGACGAAATGATGACCACGCCCGCCCGTTTTGTCGAAAACATCCGTGTCGAGGCCGCCCGCATCCTGCTGGAAACAACACCGCTGTCGATTCAGCAAATCGCCCATCAGGTCGGGTTCGGTAACCCAGCAAACATGCGGCGCGCGTTTATTCGCGCCTTTCAGGCTCTGCCCGCAGAATATCGGCACAGCATTGAACGCCCCGAGGAACACACCGCTCGACCAACTTTGATGAAGGCCTGAGCGATGGAGGAACGGCAAGCCATATCAACGTCACGGGAGTGGTTCAGACGCGATGGTAAATTCGCAATATGCTCAACCCGGAGCAAGAATACTGACGACATTTTCTCTCTTGATCGCTGCTAACGTTGCGATTTGGATATGGACTTTGCAGGCTCTTGCAGGCCGTCCCGAACTGCTTGGCACAGCGCTGCTCGCCTATGTCTTCGGCCTGCGCCACGCATTCGACCCCGACCACATCGCGGCGATCGACAACGTCGTGCGCAAATTGATGCAGGATCAACGGCCATCCACGTTGGTAGGCCTTTACTTTGCGCTCGGCCACTCAAGCATCGTATTATTGGCTTCGATCGCGATTTCCGGAACCGCCGTATCGCTGGATGTCAGCGCCATCGGAGACTTCAACCTGATCCGGACACTGGTGTCTGCCTTCTTCCTGCTGGCGATTGGCCTGGCCAACTACTGCATACTAAAATCGATATGGGCGACCTTTATGCGCGTGAATCGCGGTGAGAGCGTCGCCAGCGAGCAGTTCGAGCCGCTGACAGCGGCGCAAGGCCCACTCAACCGGCTGTTTCGCCCCCTGTTCAATATAGTGACGCGCGCTTGGCACATGTTTCCCGTAGGATTCATGTTCGGCCTTGGCTTCGACACCGCGACCGAGATCGGTCTATTCGGAATATCTGCGACCCAAGCCGCGCAGGGCACGTCGTTCTGGACGATACTTCTGTTCCCTCTGCTTTTCACCGCGGGAATGACGCTGATGGATACGGCCGATAGTGTCCTAATGACAAGCGCCTACGGCTGGGCGTTTGTGAAGCCGATCCGCAAGCTTTGGTACAATCTGACCTTAACGATGGTATCTGTTATCGTCGCGATCTTCATCGGCGGTCTCGAAGTCCTTGGACTGATAAGCGAAAAGCTCGGGCTGGACAGCGGCGCTTGGAGCATTATCCGCAGCTTGAACGCTCGTATGGATAATCTCGGTTATCTCGTTGTCGCGATCTTCGTCCTGAGCTGGATCTGTTCTGCGCTGCTGTATCACTTCGGGCGCTTCGACGATCTGCACGCCAATCAACCGGCGCCGTAACCGACACGCACACATATATAGATCGGCCACAATTCTGATCTGGTTCCTATGAGTATCTCATTGAAAAACTCTCGGTCGAATCCATCATGCAACAGACTCACACCCAACGGCGGTGGCTGCGCCAGGTTGGGCAGCAGCTCAACCGTGCTTGGCAAAGCGCCTGCCGGGCGACTGACCGGTCGCGCGGGCCACCGAAGACAATCACGTGCTGCCGAACTTGTGCGGTCAGATCAACCAAGGTTTCCGCAGCGGGTTAGGTTGAATCGATTTGGGATTCGCAAATCAGCCTGTTTTCTGGTTCACCATCGTGGCTGGGCGGAGGCCAGCATGGATGGGCAAACCTTATGGATCTTCGCAAGGGTGTCGTGGCCGCGATTGAGGGCGGGATGTCCCGCAATCAGGCCGCCAAACAGTTTGGCATCGCGATCAGCACGGCAATCGGTTGGATGCACCGGTCGAGGAGACCGGCAGCGTTGAGCCAGGCCAGATGGGCACTCACAAACCGGAGGCGGTTTCGGGAGACCACGCGGTCTGGCTATCGCAATGGATCAAGGACGGCGATTTCACCATACCCGGGCTCGTTGCCTCGGGCCGAATGCCTGCGCGGTGAGGGGCTCGCTCTCTCCGACGAGGCCAACCTCGACCGCCTCTACGCGGCGATGATCGATCTCCTGGTCTAACTACTTCTTCTGCAGGACATCCAGCAGCATGAGACTCATGGCCGTCGTCCCAGTGCGGATCGAGGGCTCCGGCACCGGCGCGAATTCCGGCGAGAGGTTGATTGGCACGGGCGTGTGCGTCTCGGCCGCCTTGGCGAGAAACTGCGGATCGAGGCCGCCGAGCGAGATATAGAACGAGGGCACGCCCGCCACCACGAACTCGGAATAATCCTCGCTCGCCGAGTGGGGCTCGGGCAAGAGTCGCGCCTTGTCGCCGAACGCAGTCTTCAGGACCGCGCCTTCGCGCGCGCTGAGAGTGGCATCGTTGACCACGGCCTTGCCGCCTGCCGAGATCTTGATGTCGGGCTCGGGGGCGCCGGCCATCATGGCGACCCCCTTGGCCGTGCGCTCGACGCCCGTGAGCATCTTGGCGCGGGTGTCGTTGTCCCACGAGCGGATCGTGCCGCGCAGCAGCGCGGTGTCGGGGATCACGTTGCCGGCATTGCCTGCCTGCACCGCGCCGATCGTGACGACTCCGAACTTCGAAGCATCCTTCTCGCGGCTGATCACGCTCTGCACATCGACGATGAAATGCGCGGCCATCATCACCGGATCGATCGTCACGTGCGGGCGCGAGCCGTGACCACCCGTGCCCTTGAAGACGATCGTCAGCCCATCTGACGTCGAATTGATGACGCCGGGCTTGTAGGAGACCGTGCCGAACGGACCGGAGTTTACATGCAAGGCGAAGCCCATGTCCGGCTTGCCGAAGCGCGTGAACAGACCGTCGGCCAGCATGGCCTTGGCGCCGCCATCGCCTTCTGCCGCTGGTTGGCCCACGAACATCAGCGTACCGCTCCACTGGTCCTTCATATCGACCATGGTCTTGGCGACCGCGGCCCACACCGCCATGTGGATGTCGTGACCGCATGAATGCGCCACCGGCGATTCGGCGCCCTTGTACATTTGCGTGGCCGTGCTGGCGTACGGCAAACCGGTCTTCTCGAGCATCGGCAGCGCGTCGAGCTCGGTGCGCAGCATGACCAAGGGGCCCGGACCGTTCTTCAGTATCGCCACGATGCCGGTCTTGCCCACATGCTCCGTGACGTCGAAGCCCAGCTTGCGCATCTCGCCCGCCAACAAGGCGGCCGTGTGCGTTTCCTGGAAGCCCAGCTCGGGATGGCTGTGGATGTCCTTGTAGAGGGCCTCGATGTGCGCGTACTGAGAGTCGAGCCCGCGATCGATCGCGGCGCGCGTGACGGCGACGTCAGCGGCGTTCGTAGCGCTGGCGCTTGCCAGAACTGCCAGGACCAGCAGATGGGTCATCGATCTCGTCATGTCTGTAGCCTCCCTTTGTGTAGCCGCCATGCCATTCAAGTGTCTTTCCTGGTCTGATGGGACGGGGGCTTGCCGGGACCAGAGCCTCGCCAGCTTAGGAGCCCGCGGCGAGACGACCCATGACCAAGATTAGCATGTTCAACCAGACCAAGATCGGCGCTCGCAGCACCGCCAGGCGAAGCACTTGCCGCAGTCGCAGCGCGGCAGCTGGTGCGTCTTCCGGAAGAACGTTGGTGTAGCCAAGCAACAGCCCGGACCGGTCTTCACGCCAAGTCCCATCGGCGAGCGCGCGTTCACGGCCATCCCATGGGTGCGAGCCGTCGAAGCGAGAGAAACGTCATCGCACGGGACGCGCAGCCGAAGGAGCAGATGCATGCCGAAGTTCTCGGCACTTGCCACAGACGCGAAGACCCGGTCGAGCGCCCGTTGCAAGGCCAGCCGGCGCGCCGCATAGACCCTTTTCATGCGCGCGAGGTGGCGGGCGAAGTGACCTTCCGCAATGAACTCGCAGAGCACCGCCTGATCGAGCAGCGACTGGTTGACCGGCTGCAGCGCGGCTGCGTGCTGAAGCCGGGATACAAGCGGCACGGGGGCGACGAGGTACCCTAGTCTGAACCCTGGGAGGGAGTGCCTCAATATATTCGATCAGGGATTTCGACCGGAACTTCGTATGGCGCGAGCAGATCTCGAGCAGCTGGTCGCGATCAATGATGAAACTCGCGCTCGATTGACCTTGGATGGTGTCGCGCCTGAGATTTCATCCGGCTTCGACCGAATGAACATGACGGAGAAGATTGCGGAGCGCCTTGATGAACATTTGCAGTCCATCAGCCCCAAAGATGTTGCTCACGCGTGCATTGTAGCCAGCAATCTCGGCCAGCTCGTTGACACGCAAGGCGTGATCGATGAGCGAGTGCGCGGTGTCCGTCGTCGCGAACAACTCCTTCTGCACTTTTATCTCGAATTCTTGCAGCCGCTCGCCGTGAACGCCAAAGAGCGTCGTGTCTTCCTCAAGGCTTCTTCGGTGAAAGCGCGGATCGCAGCGAGAAGATCAGCGACGCAGCGCCGGAAAATGGCCAGCGACGTCCGATAGGAATTTCGGCGCTCGGCAAGTGTGAAGCCGGGATGGCATTGCATGATGTTGGTCACGGCAGAAAGCGCGCGAACGACAGCAACTGAAGATCGACAGAGCGCGACGCGCGCTCGACGCTGCCCGGCAACAGCACAATGAGAAGGCTGACGCTATCCGCACAAAGTCGAGGCGCTCGGCGCGCAAATAGACAAGCGTGCTGGCTTCGGCGTCTCGGCACGTCACCGGCGGCCGTCTTTCCGTCACAAGAGCTTGAGCTTCTCCAGTTCATCGGCCAACGCTTGCTCGACTGCTCTGTACAGGCCCTTCTTCTTTGTTTCGGGGACCTTCCAAAGGGCGACCACGACGTCCGGGCGGATGGCCAGGTAGCCTCTGACCATCTCTTCCACTAGCTGATAACCGTGGCCGGGTTCGCCGACGACGCGCCTCTTGAAGTCATCGAAGATCGAAGGCTGAAAGTACATGGTGGTCGCCTTGCGCTCCACCTTCCTGATCTTGGCGTCGTCCTCGTCGGAAGTATCGCCCTTCTTCGCTTCCTTGCTCATGTTCGGCCGCCCTCACTTGGCGACCGTCTTAGGCGTTGTATTGAATTGGAAAGCCGCGTCGGCTTTGCTCAGCCCGCCCTCGACTACGCTTCGCACCATCGCCTCTCGACCTTTGGGGGTCAAAGGCGCATTCTTGTGGCTGTTCATCTGGTCTCTCCCTGGAATACTGAAGCTTCGCAGCCTCAGGTTCCTTGGTTCAGACCAGATGGACAACCTCCTGACAGACCAGAGCTAGAGCTACCCTGGGGCTACACCAGAGATCTCTGGCGTGCAGTAAGGCCTAATTTTACGGGGCTTTCTCGAAGCCGTCTTATTCTGGCGGAGAGGGAGGGATTCTCTGCCAGGGTCCCAAGGACCTCGAAAACTGCGGTAAAAACAGCGTTTCCGGACAACCGCGGTGGGGTTGTGTGCCGGCAGTGTGTACCGGAACCGCCGGTTAAAAGCAAGCGAATGGCCGTCAATGGTAAACAGTTTCCGAATTCCAGAGGTCAAAACCCACTTGCCCGCGTATAAGCCGGATCGCCGAGCCGGGCTATCGATACTGGTCTTCAGTCCCGAAAAGGTAAGCGAGATGAACTCCTCTTCCCCGCGCGCTGCGCTCGAGAAACGAGTCAGCAGGAGGAAGACCGCTGGAAGCTGTAGGAGGAAACGCTTGAGGTTGCCCTGCGTCAGGCGAAGAACGATACCTAGTCGGCCGCGGCCGGGCACTCTGGGCAGTTATCGCCGATGCTCTTCAGCACCTCATAGTCTCCCCCTCAATTTCAGCCAGAACGGCGTTTGCCTCTAACATCTGCGAATCGTGGCGGGAGGTCGCCAGCTTCGCCGTGTAACTGCACCTGCGAATGCAGTTCATCGCACCCTGGGAATGAATCCGGGCACGCCGGTCTCCACCACCGCGTTGAACCTGATCTTTGTGTTGATGCGGTCCCGAATCTCCTGCATGGCGTCTTCAGGGAGAGCCGAAATATCAAAGCTCTCCTGGATACGCTGAGGTTTGGTCGAGGTGGTCAGGAAAGCGGTGCCGCGCTGCACGGCCCACGCCAGGGCCACCTGAGCCGGCGTCTTGTGCACACGCCGTGCGATCGCGGTGATCACGGGGTCTTCCAATACGCTTGGCTCCATGGCGTGTCCCAACGCTGCAAACGCCTGCAGTACGATTCCGTGCTCGCGACAGAAATCGAGCAGATCCCATTCGGGCAGATATGGATGCGATTCGACCTGCACCATCGCGGGCCTGATCCGCGCGACCGCGACGATCTCGCGAAGCTTCTCCAAAGTGATGTCCGATAGACCGATCGACCTGCAATGACCGTCCTCGACAAGGCGCTCCAGCGCCTGCCAGGTTTCAGCCAATGTAACGCCGGGATCATAGATCACCTGACCGCGGTCGTCCCTCGGGTCCTGGTCGTCACCGGGTTGGAATGCAAAAGGCGTATGGATGATGTAGCAATCGATGGTGTCGAGTTGGAGCCGCCGGCGACTCGCGTCGAAGGCAGGTTTGACGCGCTCTGGACGATGATTGGTGTTCCAGAGCTTCGTGGTTACGAACAGATCCTCGCGCCGAAGCGTTCCTGCCTTGAAGGCGTCCTGGATAGCTTCGCCTACCGCTGCCTCATTGCGGTAGCGTTCCGCGCAATCCAGATGTCGAAATCCCGCTTCCAGTGCAGCCCTGGTGGCCTGTTTCGTTGCGTTCTGATCCGGAATGAGCGTGCCAAATCCGACGGCGGGAATTGTCCCGGATTCGTGGGTTGAAATCCTCGTGTAGCGGAGCGCATTGGACGTTGTCATGTTCCTGCTTCCTTGTTTTAGGCTCGGCCGCCGCAGATGCGGCGTCCGTCGAGTGCGACAGACTGAGACTGTTCGATGCGGTGTCATCTCACCATTCCACGGTCCTCAACCTGCCGGGCGCGGTTTACGAAGAAAAAGCACGAGCGGGCTCACGACGAGCATGGCGAACATTAGAATCTTGAACTGACCGATGACCGCGACGACTGCCGCCTGGTGGGTAACCATGCCGTTGAGCGCTGCAAGGCCGGGCTTAGCCATCGATCCGGCGACGTGCGCGGCGGTCCGGTAGGGGATGAGGTTCTTAGCGAGCGCGACATGCATGGCCTGGGTGTTGCCGTAGAAGAAGATCTGCACCACGGCGATGCCGATCGTGCTGCCATAGAGCCGCGACAGGTTGATGAGCGCACTACCTTCCGGGCGGAGCTTCGGATCGAGCGTACTGAACGCGGCTTTGGCGAGCGTCGGAATCACCATGCCGAGCCCCGCACCTTGGAGGAAGCCGGCCTCGGCCACCGCGCGCCAATCCATCGCCGGTGAATATCCAAGCATCAGCCAATTGGCGTAGACCACCAGTGCCATTCCGCCAACCAGAAACGGGCGGTAGTCAACTTGCGCCGGAACCAGGCTTGTCAACAGCACCCCTCCCACGAGCGCAATGCCCCGCGGGATCGTCATGTAGCCCGTGGTGTCGACCGGGTAGTTGAGCAGCTCTTCCAGCATCGGCGAGGTCAAAGCCAAGGTCGGCAATAGGACAAGTCCCACGGCAAAAGAGATCACCGTCGAAAGGACGAGGTTGCGATCCCTGAACAACGCCGTGCGGAGAAAATGCTCCTTCCTCGTCATGACGTGCACGACGAAGAGATAGAATCCCAGAATGGAGACGACCGCCTCGATCCAGATTTCCGCGGACTCGAACCATTCCAGGCGCTCGCCGCGGTCGAGCAGCACTTGCAGGCCGATCATGCCGAGGGAAAAGGTCGCCAAACCGAAAAAGTCGAAGGGTTGCGTTCGCTCCGCCCTCTTGTCGCGAAGCCAGAACGCCATCGCGAGAAATATGAATGCCGTCATCGGCAGGCTGACATAGAAGATTGAACGCCAGCCGAGATATTCACTGAACCAGCCGCCGATACTCGCTCCGCTGCTGATGCCGAGAAGAGAGCACACCGTCCACGCCAGGCTCAGGCGGGCATGCCGCGTGGGTGGCTGCACCTCAAGCAGGATCGCCAGCGAAAGCGGTGCAAGCGGGCCGCTGGCAACTCCCTGGACGATCCGGGCGAGCACGAACTGGACGGACGTCGTCGCCAGCGTATCCAGCACAAGACCTAGCGCGAAGATGATGAGTGAGAATTGGTAAACAGACTTTCGTCCATAGCGTCCCGCAAGCCAGCTCGTGACCGACATGGCAACGGCGCTTGCCGCAATATAGGAGGAAAACACCCACCCGACCTCGTCATTGGCCATCGAGAGGGTTCCCTGAATATGCGATAGCGCCGCATTGGGCAGAGAGATATTGACGGCCTGCATGTAGGTCGCCATGAGAGCCGCGAGCGAGAGGGCGGGTTGGCCATCGGCTCCAACGGTCGATGGGACGACGGTACTCATCTGACCCCCGCCGCGTAGGTCGGCTGCAAAAGGTGCCGCAAGCTGCCGCGATAGCCGGTATCGACCCGCGCGGTGACACTGATGCCCGAAAACAATGGCCTGCTCGCATCAACGTCATCGAGCTCGAGACGCACCGGCAGACGCTGGACCACCTTGACCCAATTTCCGGTCGCATTCTCGGGCGGCAGGACCGAGAAATCCGATCCGGTGCCGGGACTCATGCTGACGATGTGCGCTCTGAATTTGCGATCAGGATACGCGTCGACGTCGATCGTTGCCTCCTGACCCGGACGCATATGGGTCAGCCCTGTCTCGCGAAAATTCGCTTCGATCCAGACGTGACGGGTCGACAGCAGCGAAAACACCGGCGTGCCGGCATTAACGAAGCTGCCGATCTGCAGATCGTCGACCCTGGTGACGACACCATCCTCGGGCGCCGTCACCGTTGCATAGGAAAGATCGAGCCGGGCACGGTCGAGCTGGGCCTTGGCCGCACGAACGGTCGGATGGCGATTGACGTCAATGTCCGGGTCGCCGTCCAGAGCCACGATTGTGCTGGCGATCTGCTGCTCAATCGACGAAATGCGCTGGCGCGAAACCTTGAGATTCGTCTCGGCCCGCTCGAAGACCGCACGCGGGGTAAAATCGGAGGCGACCAGCATCTTCTTGCGGTCGTACTCGCGCGCATCGAACTCGGCTGAATCCCTCGCCGACTGCAGCTCGGCCTGTTGCTGGCGGTAGGTCGCCTTGAGCCCCTCGATCTGGAGGCGCGCGCTGCCGAGCCGCGCCTCCGCCTGATCGACCGCGATCTGGTAGGGCTCCGGGTCGATCCGGAACAGGACCTGGCCCTGCCGGACATTCTCGTTATCGTGCACGGCGATCTCAACCGCTTGGCCGGAAACTCGGGCGTTGACGGTCACTTTCGCGGCCCGAACGAACGCGTTGTCGGTCGAGACGTAAGGTTCTTGCACGAGATACACGGCGGCTCCAAGTGCCGCCACGATGAGAGGCAGAGCGAGCATGAGCGATCGGCGCAACCGCTCCATCATGCTCCTTCGGGGTAGCGCGACCGCGCGGTCGGGCGGCGAGTCGTCGACAGTTCGATCAACTCGCGCTTCCGCAGAGCTCTCGCGTTCTCCCTTCGAGCCGGCGACTGGCAAAGGATCTAACCGCATGGGAACCCCTCACGTCAATTCCATTTCATAACGCTCGTTACAATTAATTCACCCCCGCACGACAATCAAGTGGTTCCCAGTTGTTTTTTTATAACGATTGTTATAAATATCCCTAGGCAGCAAACGACCGAGATTTCGACATGCCCCGAAAAAAGAACGAAACGGCAGCGGCCCCTCGTGGGCGGCCGCGCGCCTACGATGCGGAGGCAGCCCTGAAGCAGGCGACCGAGACCTTCTGGAGGACCGGGTATTCAGGTACCCCGCTCGACAAGATCGCGGCTGCAACTGGAATGAGTCCGCCGAGCCTCTATGCGGCCTTCGGCAACAAGCACGCACTCTATCTCGCAGCTCTCGCACGCTACTGGGAGATGACCCTGGCGGCGACGCGCGAGGCCCTCGCGGGCGACCGCCCCTTGGCCGAAGCGCTGATGCTTGCCTATGAGGCGGCGTTGTCCTTCTATTTTTCGCGCAAAGGCTCCGCGCGCGGCTGCTTTGTGATCGGGACAGCGGTAGCCGAGGCGGTTGAAGATGCAGAGATCCGGAAGAGTATTGCCGCCGGGCTCCGCATGCTCGACGCCGATTTTGAAGCTCGCCTCCGGACAGCACGCGAGAGGGGCGAGCTGAGGCATGATGCCGATCCAGCAGCACTTGCGGTTCTCGCGTCAGCCACGATGCACACCATCGCCATCCGCGCCCGTGCCGGCGCTCGCCTCTCCGAGCTGAGGGAGATCGCGCGGAAAGCGACGAGTGTAATCTGCGGATGTCCGGTCGCCGCAGATTGAGCCGCAACGCCTTCTCAGATATCGAACCAATGCGAAGGAGATAAACGTCGAAGCCAACGCCCTTGATGGATTTCGACGCACGCTCCTTCAGTTGAGGTGACATCATCGCGGTATGCTCCCGTCCGAGGGAGCGTCGTCGTTCTGCACCAGCCGTGCGGACTCATCGTACCCGGCGCGGCTGCTGTAAAAGACCAGCGCCATCAGGCCGAAGCCGACAGCAAGCGAACAAATCACGCCGATTACGAGTGCAATATATCCCGACGCAGGAACGTCAGCTCCGGCTGCGCTCGTCCAACCCAGATAGGAAACGAAGACAGTACCTACGAATAGTGTGAGAAGCACAGCGACGACTAACCAAGCACCTATTCCCATCGACCGCATCGAGATGGCGATTGAATCAATCGTCGCGGTCGCGTTTGCAGGCACGCCCAGCCCTTTGATGGTCTCGGGTGCAGCCTCGTGGAGGCTAATGTCGGGCTTCATGGTCATTCTCCCTTGCGAAGTTCTTTGCAAACCCGCTAGTGCGCCGCGCCTGCATCGAGGTGATCGGGCTTCTTGAGCATCAGGCCAGCCACGAGCGCGACGATCAGTGCCACGCCCAGCGCGTAAAAGGTGTCGCTGAAGGCAAGAATGAAAGCTTGCTTCTGGATGATCTTTCCGATCGCGACGTAGGCGCGGTGCGCGGCGTCAACGCGGTCGATCACGCCATGGCTGATGAAATATTCCGTGAGCTGATCCAGCCGAGTGCGGGTCGTCTGCTCCAGTAACGAGACCGACGGCGAGAGCACATTGGAATGATACTGCTCGCGCTTGGTCAGCAACGTCTGCAGTGCAGCAATCCCGATGGCGCCGCCGAGTTGGCGCATCATGTTGAACAACGCAGACGCGGACCCGGCGTTCTCCGGCTCGATTCCGGCAGTTGCGACCGCCGAAAGCGGCGCAAACATGAGGGCCTGACCCACAGCACGGACAACATTGGGCCAAAACAACTGATCAGCCGCATAGTCGCCGGTCATATAGATGTTCATGAAGTTTGAGGCGGCGAAGAGCGCGAAGCCAAAGCTGATCATGATGCGCGGATCGGTCCGCTTCATCAGCCGCGGCACCAGAGGGATCAGCACAAGCTGCGGCAACCCGGTCCACGCCAGCACCGCGCCGATCTGCTCGGAATTGTAGCCCTGAATGCGAGATAAATAGACGGGCAGAATGTAGACCGAACCGTACAAGGCGACGCCAAGCAGAAAATTCGCGAGGACGCCGAAGCCGAAACTACGACGGTACAGCAGGCGCAGATTCAAAAGCGGCTTCTTGCTGGTCAGTTCGATCGCGACAAACAGCGGCAGCGCGATCGCGGCAACGACCGCAAAACGGACGATGAATGGCGAGCCGAACCAATCATCCTTGTTGCCCTCCTCCAGCACGGTCTGCAGGGCCGAGAGCCCGATCGCCATAGTGACAATTCCAGGCCAGTCGCCGTCGCGCAGCAACGACAGCTTCATGGGCGATGCTTCCAATGAGAAGTAGAGCATCCCGATCATGATCGTGCCCGGCGCGACGTTAACGTAGAAGATGTATTGCCAGCCCCAATTCTCGGTGAGATAGCCGCCGATGGTCGGTCCGATCGCGGGCGCAAACGTCGCGGAGATCGCGAATAACGCTTGCCCAATCGGCTGCTTGGCTTTCGGCAACAAGGTGATAATCAGCGTGAATGCCAGGGGAATTAGCACGCCGCCGGTAAAGCCCTGTACGGCACGCAGTGCGATCATCTGCGGCAGATCTTGCGCGAACGCGCAGGCCCCCGAGAACACCAGGAAGAGGAAGGCGTTGGTCAGGAGATAGATGCGGATCGAGAACACCTGGGCAAGCCAGCCGCTCAGGGGGATCACTACGATCTCTGCGATCAGATACGACGTCGAAATCCAGCCGCCGTCATCGATCCCGGCGCCGATCCCGCCCTGGATGTCGGCAAGCGAGGCGTTCACGATCTGGATGTTGAGCACTGCCATGAATGCGCCCAAGGTGGCACCAATCACCGCGACCCACGTCTTCAGGGGAACGGCGGGAATGGACGGCGCCGCCACGGCCGGCTGGCTTTCGCCCGCCTGAATGGCATCGATGGTGGTCTGCCGTGTGGTCATCATCCTCTCCTTGGGCGCGAGGGAGCATGCCCTTCATGATGCGCATTCCCTCAACTGCGGGGCTTGGATCCGCCCGATGCGAGCCGCCGTGTTTCGTCCTGCTCGGCGATAACGGTCGATTTGGTATCGATGGTCGGCACCGCCGACATTCCGGGGCGCAACAAACCTTTGAGGTTTCCGCCGTCGAACACGATCTTCACGGGAACGCGCTGCACGATCTTGGTGAAGTTTCCGGTGGCGTTGTCGGGCGGCAGCAGGGCGAACTCCAGACCGCTCGCCGGCGACAGGCTGTCGACATGGCCTTTCAGCCTGATCGAATGGAAGCTGTCGATCCTGAGTTCGACCGGCTGGCCGTTGCGCACGTGGGTGAGCTGGGTCTCCTTGAAATTCGCGATCACATACACCGCATCCAGCGGAACCACGGCCATCAATTGCGTGCCCGCCTGGACATACTGGCCGACCCGCAGCGAACGGGCACCGACGGAGCCTTCAACGGGCGCAATGATCTCCGTGTAGGACAGGTTCAGCGCGGCCTGCTGCTCCACGGCACGGGCATGGTCGAGCTGGGCGAGCGCCTGGGCGCGTTGGGTCGAGAGCACCTCGACTTTCTTTTTGGCGGCAATCAGCCCTGCCTTGCCTTGCTGGAGTTGCGCGCTTTGTGCACGCAGGGCCGCATCGGTTTGCTGGGCGCGTTGTACCGTGCCGGAGCCCGACTTCATCAGATCGTCATAGCGGGCTCGCTCTTCCCGCGCGAACTTCAGATTGGCTTCGGTGGCGTCCACCTCGGCGGCCTGCTGCTCGATCAACGGCGACTGCAATTCGATCTGTACGTTCAGGTTATTTACCGCAGCTTCCGATGCCGCGACGTCGGCACGGGCCTGGTGCAGCGCGGCCTTGAAATCGCGATCGTCGATCCGCGCCAGAAGCTGGCCCGCTTTGACCGGCTCGTTATCGGATACCAGCACCTCGCCAATGTAGCCGGAAACCTTCGGCGCGATGATCGTGGAATCGGCCTTGACATAGGCGTCATCGGTCGTTTCCAGATAGCGCCCGGTGGTGAGATAGTAATGACCGAAAGCGGCGGTCGCGGCGACCGCAAGTGCTCCGGCGAATGCCGTTGCCGTACGCCGTAGTGCCCGGCGGGACGGATGAAGGCCAGTCTTCGCGCGAAGTCCAGAGACGTAAGAAGCAGAAACGTTAGACATGGTTAGCTTCCTCGTGATTTCCGAGCGCTATTGCGTCGAGAGCGCCCTCTCATAGTGGCAACCGAAATCTGCCGATGACGTCGGGATCGGGATCGATTCCAAGACCTGCCCCTTGAGGCACGGAGATCCTGCCGTGCTTCGGGCCGAACGCGCCGCCGTAGATGGCGCTTTCGAGATCGAACCAGCGCCACTCGATCATGGAATCGGCGGTCCCCAGCGCCGCGGTCGTGTGGATCGCGGCCAGCAGACCCGGCCCGTCGTAGAACGAGTGCGGCATCACCGCGGTGTTGTGGACAGCCGCGAGCGGGAAGATTTTACGCAGCTCGCTGATGCCGCCCATCTTGGCCGGGCTCGGCTGGACGAAATCCACCGCGCCCGCCGCCAGCAGGCGTTCGAAATCCATCAGCGTATAAATGTTCTCGCCGGCCGCGATCGGGATTCCCGTCGCGCTCCGCATCTCGGCGAGGCCAGCAAAATTTTCCGGAGGCCACAGTGGCTCCTCGAGCCACTTCGGACCGATCGTCTTGAGATCATCGGCGACGGCGCGCGCTTGCGTCAGCGTCCATGGACAGTTCACGTCAAGCATCAGCTCGACGCCGGGGCCGGATTCGTCACGGGCCGCGCGAATCGCAGGGAGCTCGATCTCGTGAAGCTTGAGCATGCCGAATCCGGCCTCGATCGCCTGCCGCACGCTGGCCCGGACAAGAGGAGGATCGGAATAGCGGACCAGACTCGCATAGCATGGTAGGTCGGCCGCGCCGCCGCCCAGAAGTTGGCACAGCGGCATATTGGCGGCCTTACCCGCGATATCCCAAAGGGCGATATCGACGGCCGAGATCGCGAAAGCCAGCGCACCGCCGCGTCCGAAGACATGCAGCTTCTTCTGC
Organism: Bradyrhizobium sp. STM 3561; assembly: GCF_045571455.1. Lineage (NCBI taxonomy): Bacteria > Pseudomonadati > Pseudomonadota > Alphaproteobacteria > Hyphomicrobiales > Nitrobacteraceae > Bradyrhizobium > Bradyrhizobium sp. STM 3561. The sequence goes on along the minus strand of NZ_CP120695.1, from coordinate 1,220,234 downwards.
ACGTCCAGCATCAGCGGCTCGATCCGCGTGGCGTTCTGTCCGACGCAAAGCGGCGCAACCAGTTGGTCAATCGCGAGCTTCGCGGAAGCCACCGCGCGAAAGCCGAAGGCTTCACCCCAGCCGACAATACCCTGGTCCGTCGTCACACGGACGAGGAGCGAATCCGCAGCTGGCAGGTTGCTGTCACCCCACGCCGACGCATCGGATACAGATCCCGGCTTAAACGGGATGCGCAGCGGAATGGACTCAACGCCGGTGATGATCATCTTCCATGTGCTCCCACATGCTCCGCGCCGAACTTGCTGGCCGAAGCGCGCCTACCTACGCGCGCTGGTGACGCGGGTCGTCGTTCGCATCGTGATATTCGAGACCGAGCGGGCCGATCGCGGAGACCTGCGTGACGTATTCGCCGGACTTGGCCCAGTGGTAGTGCCAGGTCTCGCCAGGCAGAACGACGACGCTACCCGGCGGATAGGCCTGCACCTTGTCGCCGTCGAAGACCTCGCCGAGCCCGATGTAGAAGACGCCGGACATCACGGTGTAGATGCGATCCTCGGGGTGCTTGTGCGGCATCAATTTCGTGTCGCCCGGCACTTTCACCCTGACCACATAGGGGCCGGGCTCGGCGGGACGGCCGACCATCACCGCGAGGCGAGCGCCGCACGGAAACGCGGGGAACGGCTTCCAGTCGATCTGCTCGGGCAGGATCGCCCGGAAATCGGCCTGGTCGGGCTGATGTTTGATGGTCATGACGTCATTCTCCTGAGCTCAATCAGACGAGTTTCGAATCCAGCGTGATTGTCGCGTTGAGAACCTTCGACACCGGACAACTCTTCTCAGCATCGCCGGCAATGCGAGCAAACCCCGCCTCGTCAAGGTTGGGCACCTTGCCGTGTAAGGTGAGCGCCGATTTGCTGATCTTGAATCCCTTGCCTTCGGGCTCGAGCGTGACGGCAGCTTCCGTGGAGAGCTCGGTCGGCTTGAAGCCCGCAAGTTGCAGGCCGAAGGCAAGCGCCATGGTGAAGCAGCCGGCGTGGACGGCAGCGATCAGCTCTTCCGGATTGGTGCCCTTCTCGTTCTCGAAGCGGGTCTTGAACGAATAGGGCGTCTCCGCGAGCACGCCGGACTCGCTGGAGAGCTGGCCGCTCCCATCGCGACCAGTGCCGCGCCAAACTGCTTGTGCCTTGCGGATCATGTCACTTCTCCTCGTTGGTTCGAGCGCGCTCGCTTTCGCTCACGCCTTGAGTGCGGCGGGATCGATCGGCATCCGGCGGAGCCGCCTTCCCGTCGCGGCAAAGACGGCGTTGGCAATCGCCGGGACAATGCCCGACGTGCCGGCCTCTCCCATTCCACCGGGAGGTTCGGCGCTGCTGACCAGGTGCACCTCGACCGCCGGCGCCTCGTTGATGCGCAGCATCTGATAGGTGTCGAAATTGGCCTGCTCGACGCGCCCGTTCTTGAGCGTGATTTCGCCATACAGTGCGGCGGTCACACCAAACATTACGCCGCTCTGGATCTGCGCCTGCACGGTGTCGGGATTGATCACGGAGCCGCAATCCATCGCGCAGACCACACGGCGGACACGAACGGATCCGTCCTTGGCGACCTCAACCTCGGCGATCTGGGCGAGATAGCTCCCGAATGCGTGTTGCAGGGCTACACCGCGGCCGCGCCCTTTTTGCAGCGGGGCGCCCCACTCGGCTTTTTCTGCCGCCAGATCGAGGACCGCCTTCGCCCGCGGATTGTGATCGAGCAACGCACGGCGATAGGCTACAGCATCCTGCTTCGCCGCCACCGCGAGTTCATCGATGAAGCTCTCCGTAACGAAGACGTTGTGCGAGGGGCCGACGCTGCGCCAGAACGCCGTCGGGATGCCTGGCGGCTCGACGCGAACATATTCGACGTGGAAGTTCGGGAGACCATAGACCAGGTCGATTGCGCCTTCGGTCGTGTCAGGATCGAGGCCGTCCTTGAAGGCGGGCGGAAGCCAGCGGGCGATCACCGAAGAACCGGCGAAGCGATTGACCCAGGCCACCGGCCTGCCGCCCTTGTCGAGGCCGGCTGCGATGCGATCGACCCAGGACGGACGATACATGTCGTGCTGGATATCCTCCTCGCGCGTCCACACCACCTTCACAGGACCATCGACCTGCTTGGCGATCTCGACTGCCCGCACCGCGCCATCGGCCTCGAGACGTCGACCAAAGCCGCCGCCGATGAGGTGATTGTGAATGACGACTTTTTCGACGGGCAGCCCGGCGGCTTTCGCTGCCATGGCCTGTACACGCGCAATCGCCTGGGTGCCAATCCAGATCTCGCATTCGCCGCCTCGGAAATGCGCCGTGCAATTCATCGGCTCCATAGTGGCGTGCGCCAGGAATGGCAAATGATAGCTCGCCTCGATCCTCGTCGCGGCGTTCGTCATCGCCTTCTCGGCGTCACCAATGTTCTGGGCGACTGCTCCCGCCCTCAGCGTTGCTTGCTCCAGCTCGCGTGCGACGTCCTGTGTGCTCAGGCCAGTGTGGAGACCTTCGTCCCACTCGATCTTGAGTGCCTCGAGGCCCTTTTTAGCGGCGCCCATGTGATCTGCGACGACCGCAACGGCATCGTCGAGCCGGACGATCTGGCGCACGCCTCTGATTGCCCTGGCTGCACTGTCGTCCACGCTCTTCAGCCGGCCACCGAACACGGGCGACTGGGCCAGCGTTGCGATCTTCACACCAGGCGGCCGAGCATCGATGCCATAGACCACGGCGCCATTCACCTTGCCGGCAGCATCGAGCCGTTTCGCCGGGGTCCCGATCAGCTTGAATTCTTGCGGCCGCTTCAGCGCGACGTCCTTCGGAACCGGCATCTGCGCGGCCTCGGCGGCAAGCTCGCCATAACGGAGGTGCCGACCGCTGGGCGTGTGAATCACCTCGCCGTTCTCCGCTCGGCAGGACGCAACATCGACGCTCCAGCGCCTGGCAGCTGCCGCGATCAGCATGATCCGCGCAGTCGCGCCGGCCTCGCGAAGCGGCTTCCAGGCACCACGAATGGCATTCGAATTGCCCGTCGCCTGTACCCCCAGCAGCGGATTGGCATAGAGCTTTTCGTTCGGTGGCGCGTGCTCAAGTCGAACCTGCTTCAGAGCGACCTCCAGCTCCTCCGCGATCAGCATCGGGATCGAGGTGTAGGTGCCCTGTCCCATCTCGACATAGGGCATCGTCAGCACGACCTGTCCGTCGGTACCGATACGAATGAAAGCGTTCGGCGTGAAGCTTTCGGCACCAAGAGCTTTGCCTTGGCCGAACGGTAGGCTAAGGCTCAGGATCAGCCCGCCGCCGGCCACGGCGCTGTTGACGAGGAAATTGCGGCGCGACAAGCCGGCATATGATGCGGTCGGCGCGATACGATGGTGAATCATGGTCAGCCCTCCTTGGCCTGCGATTGCGCAGCAAGCTTGATTGCCTCTCGAATGCGGACGTAAGTTCCGCAGCGGCAGATGTTGCCGCTCATCGCATCGTCGATGTCTGCATCTGTAGGATGAGCGTTACCGGCGAGTAGAGCGGAGGCCGACATGATTTGCCCGGACTGGCAGTAGCCGCACTGCGCGACTTCATGCTGCAGCCATGCCTTTTGTATCTTGGCACCCGCGGCCGTGGAGCCGACCGCCTCGATCGTAGTGATCTTCGAATCACCAACGCTTTCGATCGTAGTGATGCAGGAGCGGACGGCAGAGCCGTCGAGATGCACGGTGCAGGCACCGCACAGCGCCATGCCGCAGCCGAACTTGGTGCCGGTCATGCCGAGCACGTCGCGCAACACCCAAAGCAGCGGCGTATCGCCATCGACATCGACGCTGCGCAGAGTTCCGTTGATCGTGATATTGTAGGCCATGCTGCCTCTCCTCAGTTTTTCGCAACCGGCGCGGCTCACCGTCGCGCCCGCCGCTGTTGTTGCCGGATCCTCCTCAGTCGCCGAGTTGGCCGACGTGGAAGCCGAGCCGGTTTTCGACGTCGCCGGCCCGATGGAAACCCCGCGCCATCAGCGCCTTGATCCTGTTCTGACTGGCGGGACGGCCGAGCGAAGCCAGAAACGCGTCCCATTCGGGCCGAATCTCCAGGTCGGCAGGCAGGCTTGCAACGTCGACGAGACGCTTGGTCTCAGCAATGGCCTCTCTGTCGAACGACGCGATGCGCATCGCGAGCGCCTCGACGAAACCATCGAGCTCGGCGTCCGGCAGCGATCGATTGACGTAGCCGTAGCGCTCGGCCAGATCGCCACGGACATCGTCGGCGCCGAGCAGCACTTCGAGCGCCCGTCCCCGGCCCATCAGACGCGGCAATCGCGCCATCGGGCCGCCGCCGGGTACCAGGCCGGCGCCCACCTCCCATTGCGACAGGATGGCCTTTTCGCGGCTCGCGAAGCGCATGTCGCTCGCGAGCGCTAGTTCACTGCCGACCCCGGTCGCGCGGCCGCGGATCGAAGCAATGGAGACCGCTGACGCGCGGCTGAGACGCACGAGCATGTCGGGAAGTGCCTGCAGTCCGGTCGGTCCCGGCGGGATGCTCAGGGAATCTTCGAGCGGCGCGAGGAAGTCGTAGTGGGTGATGAAAAATCCCTCGACGGCACTGTCGAACACCACGACCTTGAGCTCCGGATCGTTCTCGATCGCGGTGATCACGTCATTGAGTAACGGAAGCTGCTTCGGGCCGAAGATGTTCACCGGGGGCATGTCGAAGGTGACGCGCCAGTATGTCGGCAGGCGACGCTCGAGCCGGATCTGGTCGCTTGCAAAGTTGCGTTCGGGACGATTCATGATGTGCACTCCTGGTTGGTGGGTTGGAGAGGAAGGCCGCGCGATCCCTCAGGTCGATCGGCGCAAAGTACGGAAAGCGGTGCGCATTTCCGCACAGAACAGCTCGGGCTGTTCCCAGGCCGCAAAATGGCCGCCCTTGTCGAGCCGGTTGTAGTGGATCAGCTTGGGATAGGCCCGCTCGGTCCAGCTGCGCGGGGCGGCATAGATCTCGTCGGGGAAGACGCTGACGGCCGCCGGGATGGCAACGTGCTTCGGTTCAAAGAAAGCAAGCTTGTTTTCCCAGTACAGCCGCGCGGACGAGATCGCCGTATTAGTCAGCCAGTAAAGCGTGATGTTGTCGAGGATGTCGTCGCGGGTCAGACCTTCGCTCTTGCCGTCGAATACCCGCGCGATGAGTTCGCCGCTGCGCGCGTCGTGATCGAGTATCCAGGATGCAAGGCCGGCCGGCGAATCCACGATGCCGTAGAGCGTCTGCGGCCGGTTCGCCATCTCGAGGGCATAGCCGAGACCATGCTTGTAGAAATCGTCTAACTGTTTGTAGGCGTTCTGCTCCTCGACGGAGAGACCGGCCGGCATCGCGCCGCCCGGCTGCAATGCCTTGGCGATGTCGGCGGGCACGGTGGCAGGCATGTTGGTGTGGATGCCAACCAGCTCCGGTGGAGCTTGCAGCGCCATCTGCTCCGTGATCGCATTGCCCCAGTCGCCGCCCTGCGCCACGAAGCGGCTGTAACCGAGACGCTTCATCAGCACGATCCAAGCGCGCGCGATCCGCACCGGGTCCCAGCCAATCGTCGTCGGCTTGCCCGAGAAGCCATAGCCGGGGATCGACGGGATGACGAGATCGAAGGCGTCAGACGCGCTCGCGCCGTAAGCCGTTGGGTTCGTCAGGCGATCGACGATCTTGAGCTGTTCGATGATCGAGCCGGGCCAGCCGTGCGTCACGATCATGGGAAGTGCATTGTCGTGTTTGGATGGAACGTGGATGAAATGAATGTCGACACCGTCGATCTCTGTGACGAACTGCTGTAGTGCTTCAACCGCGTCTCCACCTTTCGCCAGTCGTAGTCAGTCTGCCAGTAGCGTACGAGCTGCTGCATCGTCGCGAGCTTCACGCCCTGGGACTGATCGGTGACAATCTCGCTGTCTGGCCAACGGGTCGCCGCAAGCCGCTGGCGCAAGTCGATGAGATCTTCGTCGGGAATGTTGACATGGAACGGCCGAATTGCGTGGCTCGGGCTTCCAGCCGTTCGATCGATGGGAAGAAGACTGGCAATTCCTGCGGCAACGACGCCCATCGCGGCCGTGTTTAGGACTCGACGTCGGTCCGGGTTGATGAGGTCGACGCTCGATTGTGCGTTCATTGCCGTTCTCCTTCGTTCGACCGGTGGGCCGCGTTCGGGCTCGACAGGCCCGTGTTTGTACGGACACTGTGACCGAGGCGCCGCGCGTTTGCTCGTTATGGATTGTTAGGCGTCGTTAGCCGTTGCGAGTCGCGCGTGGGACACTGCGGCGTTAGCGGGGCGAGTGTTCGTCGCGACGGCATCTTCGCACGACGGCGAAAGGTGCAGGCTCGATGCCATCGCAAGTGCAATGCGTGTCATGCGTGACGACGCAACCCGCGTGAGCGGTCTCACGATCTGCGAGACGGGCTTCCGCGTCGACGTCACTTCGCAAACGGCGCTGCATCAGCCTGCATGTCAGGAAGCGATGCGGCCTCGCAGATCAAGATGGCAATGGTTCGCCGGCTTGCTCGCGAACCATGAAATCGGCGTACCAGTCGGGCCAATTGACGTCAGCCGCGCCGTTACTCTGCTCATGGATTCCATGTGCAGCCGCGGCCCGGCGAAGTGCGGCGGCGAGTTCGACTGACGAGGCGAAGGTCGTGCCGGCCGTATCGATTCGTCCGGGTAATCGCGTCGTGACCTCCTGAAGCAACCAGCCATTGCCGTCGGGATCGCGGAGCGAGGCGAAGGAGCGGTAGCTACGATGCTCGGGGTCGGGGCCATCGACACGACGCCGGCCGAAGAGAAAGGGCTCGTCCGGCCCGGTGAAGACACCGCCGGCATCGTGAAATAATTCACTCACCTTGGCGCCGCGGGCAAGCAGCTCAGTTCGAGCGGCATCGAGATCGGAGACGATGAGGTACAATCCCTGGGCCGAGCCCGGCGCAGCCGCAGTCACGTTCTTGCCGAATATGATCGAGCAAGCGGACCCCGGCGGCGTGAACTGGATGACGCGGTAGTCGTCGCCGGAGGCATAGTCTGCATCCAATCTCCAGCCGAGCCCCGCATAGAAATTCTTAGCGCGGTCAACGTCTGACACGGGAATGACAACGACCTCAAGCTTGAGGTCAACGGTAGGGGATTTCGACAACGCGTCGGGCGCTTGGTTACGCATCTCTACGACCGTCATGGCAAGCTCCGTTGTTTGAAGGACATTCCCAGGATGCCGAGCAAAATCGCGTGATTAGCTTCGCTCAAACGACGGAATAGTGCTTGTTATGGCTTGTTAGAGCCCGTTAGCTATCGCGAGCAGGGCAACCATCTCACTCGATCGGGGAAGGTCAGCGAACTACTGACCTGCGTCGTTACGATCTACTCCGATGCCAGTGCCGGCATCGGCGCAAATACCAAGCTAATTCAAAGGGCTAAAAGAAGCACGCCATGGCAACGCCGCCTGCGCAAAGCAATGAAACGGTCTCGTTTGGCCCCTTCCTCCTGGTTCCCGGCGAGAGAATGCTGACCAAGGACGGCGCCCGCGTCGAACTCAGCGCCCGAGCCTACGATATTCTTGTGACGCTGCTGTCCCGTCCGAACGAAGTGGTCAGCAAGAATGACCTGATCGCCGAGGTGTGGCCCGGGCTCAATGTCGAGGAAGGCGCCTTGCGCTTCCACGTCGCCGGTCTGCGCAAGGCACTCGGTGACGGAAAGGATGGCGCGCGGTACATTTCCACGTCATCCGGACGGGGCTATAGTTTTGTTGCCGCGATTTCACGCTCGGGCATTTCAGCCCAGCGTCCGGTCACCCCCTCCCCGCGTTTTCATCACTACAATCTGCCGAGCCGGCTCGGCGCCATGATCGACCGCGAGGAAGATCTCGAGAAGCTGTCGCTGCGGCTCAATGCCTACCGGTTTGTCACGATCGTCGGATCAGGGGGCGTCGGTAAGACCACGGTTGCCGTGGCGATCGCGCACCAACTGCAGGCCACCTTCAAGGGTGCGGTGCTGTTCGTTGATCTGAGTATGGTGAGTGATCCTCGCTATGTGACGACCGGCGTCGCGTCGATGCTGGGCCTATCCGTCCAGAGCGCGGATGCAACGTCCGGCCTGATCGCCTATCTCAGGGAGAAGCGGCTTCTACTTGTACTCGACACATGCGAACATCTGATCGACGCCGTTGCAGCCCTGGCTGTGGCGATCTTCAGGAACGCTCCGCAAGTTCACATTCTCGCGACGAGTCGTGAAACGCTGCAAGTGGAAGGAGAAAACGTCTATCGGCTGGAGCCGCTCGCCTACCCCCCCGAGGGCGGCGAACTTTCCGCCGACGCCGCGCGAACATTCCCCGCTACGCAATTGTTCGTCGAACGCGCTCTGGCAAGCGGCGCCAACTTGAACCTGAACGACGCTGAGGCCGCGATTGTCGCCGACATCTGTCGGAAGCTGGATGGGGTCGCGCTCGCCATCGAACTGGCCGCGCGCCGCGTCGAGGTCTATGGTCTGAACGAGACAGCCGCCCTGCTCGACCAGCGACTTGCCCAGTTATGGGCAGGCCCACGCACTGCTCCGCCCCGACAGAAGACCCTCCAGGCGACGCTCGACTGGAGTTACAGCCTGCTGTCGGAAACACAGCGCATTGTGCTGCGCAGGCTGGCCATATTCGTCGGAAATTTTACGCTCGAGGCTGCGCTTGCGGTCGCTACGGGCAACGGTCTCGAACAGGCGGACGTTTTTGAGGCAATCGACAGCCTGGTTGCCAAGTCCATGGTCGCGACGCGTTCGCTCGATTCCGTCATGCGCTATCGTCTGCTTGATACGACGCGGGCCTACGCACTCGAACTCGAGGCTGACGACATCGAAACGACCTCCCTGGCCATCCGTCATGCGCGTTACTACCGGCAATGGCTCGCGCAAGCTGCCTCCGAATGGTCCGCCTTGATGTCCGGTACGGAACGCGCGCCCTATTTCGCCGGCGTCAGCAATGTCCGCACTGCCCTGGAATGGTGCTTTGGAGCGAACGGTGATTTGCCGACCGGTATCGGCCTTGCCGCGGCCGCGGCACCCGTCCTGCTGGCGATGTCGCTGCTTCCTGAATGCCATCATTGGTCGCAACGCGCTTTGGCTACTCTCGACGATCAAGTCTGCAGCAAATCCGAGCAGATGCACCTGCAGGCGGGCCTTGGGATCTCGTCGATGCTGCTTTATGGAGAAAACGCGCAGGCGCGAGGGGCATTGGACCGCAGTCTGGCGTTGGCCGAAGCGGAGCGTGATTTGGCCAACGAAGCCGGCCTGCTCGGCATGCTCCACATGTTCCACTTCCGCAGTGGCGACTTCAATGTCGCGTTGTCGTATGCAAAACGCTGCCGAGCGCTCGCCGCCAATGTCGACGACCCCGCGGCCCTTGCGCTGGCCCATTCCATCCTCGGACGCTCCCTTCTCATGAAGGGAGACCTCCGCGGCGCGCGCGGCGAGCTCGAGGCGTTGTTCGCAGATTGGTCGCCGTCACAACAGAGCGACACGATCTATCTGGTCCACGATCGCCATTTCCGGGCCGGCATTGCGCTCGCGAGGACGCTTTGGATGCAGGGGCATCCGACCCAGGCTATTGAGCGCGCCCGCGACTTCATCGATGGCGCGAAGCGAATGGATCATCCGGCGTCGGTCACAGTTCTGCTTGCCTGGGCCGCGTCGATCTTCCTGTGGACCGGGGATTTTGGGAGTGCCCGAGAGTATATCGACGCCTCGATCGCGATCTCCGAATCCTATTCCCTCGGCCCGCTGACTGCGGTCGGGCGCGCAAGAAAGGCGCAGCTGGCCATTCGCCAGGGCCAGAACGCCATCGCGGACCTCCGCGCGTCGTTGGCGGAAATTCATGCCGTCCGCTATGAGCTGATCACGACCGAGTTCAACATCTGCCTCGCGCAAGGCCTGATCGCCAACGGACAGCGCGATGATGCGATGGCACTCCTGACTGACACGATCCTGCAAGTCAGCACAAAAGGCGATACCTGTTACATGCCGGAGCTGCTGCGCATGAAGGGGGGACTGCTACGCGCGATGGACCCTTCTCGCCTTGAGGAAGCCGAAGCATGTCTCATACAATCGCTGGAGCTCAGTCGCAGTCAAGGCGCGCTTGGCTGGGAATTGCGTACCGCGATCGACCTTGCAGGGCTTCTGGTTGGAAAGGGCTTTCACCGACCTGCGAAGGACGTTCTCGGGCAGACGTATAGTCAGTTTACAGAGGGGTTTGACACTGCCGATCTCAAAGCAGCTGAACGACTGCTGGAGCAACTGTCATGACGGCTTCCGGCCCGCCAAGGGTCGACCATGTCAAAGGATACTGCGGATTGTGCATCGCGCGTTGCGGTACGGTAGCAACCGTCGCCGACGGCCGCTTCATTCGTCTGGATCCCGATCCCTCGCATCCGACAGGCGCGACCATTTGCGCCAAGGGTCGGGCGGCTCCCGAACTGGTCTATCACAGAGATCGCCTGACAAGGCCGCTTCGCCGCACCCGGCCGAAAGGCGATCCTGATCCGGGGTGGGAAGAGACGTCCTGGGACATCGCGCTCGATCAGATCGCGTCCGCAATGCGGCGGACTGCTGCACAATATGGTCCCGAAGCAGTTGCTTTCAGCCTATCGTCTCCGTCGACCACAGCCATCGCGGATTCTGCGCCGTTCGTTCGTAGGCTGATGAACGCCTTTGGCACCCCGAATCTGGTCTGGGCACTCGACTTGTGCGGCTGGAGCCGCGGCTTCGCCACGAGATATGTCTTCGGGGTCGGCAGCGTTGCGACAGGAAGCGCGGGCGGCGCGATGCCGGAGATCGCCAAAACCGGATGTCTGATCCTGTGGGGTTACAATCCTTCGTTCTCGCGCATCACGCACGCGACGGCTGCGCTGGACGGCCTCAAGCGGGGCATGAAGCTTGTCGTGATCGATCCGCGCAATGTCGGCCTCGCCAACAAGGCAGATGTCTGGCTGCGGGTGCGACCAGGAGCTGACGGCGCGCTCGCATTGGGTCTCGCGAACATCATGATCGAGCGCGGATGGTACGATCAGGAGTTCGTGCGCACATGGACGAACGGGCCGCTGCTGGTGCGCTCCGACACCAACAGGCTGCTGAAAGCCGAAGACGTATTTCCCGACGCAGACCGCGGGTCGCTCGTTGCCTTGGACATGTTGTCGAAATCCATTGTCCGCTACGATCCGACCACGGGACAGTACGATCCCTCGCCTGGTCATCTGTCCTTAAGAGGCGAATACACCATTGAAACGGTCGACGGGACCGTCAGTTGCCGGCCGGTCTTCGATCTCTACGCCGATCTGTGCAGACACTACTCACCTGAGACGATCGCAAGGACGTGCTGGATTTCTGCGGAGCAATTGACAGAGGCGGCACGCACGATCTGGGAATCCCGGCCGGTCTCATATTATGCCTGGAGCGGACACGAGCATCACGCGAACACGACGGAAACCGCGCGGGCGATTGCCATGCTCTATGCCCTGACCGGCAGTTTCGATGCGCCCGGCGGCAACGTTCTTCTTCCGTCGATCCCGACAGCGCCGATCACCGGAGAGGACCTCGCTCAGCGGCTTGCGCCGGCCATCGGTGTCGCTGAACGTCCGCTCGGACCAGCACGCTGGAACAACGTGTCGACCCATGACTTCTATCGGGCGGCCCTCGAAGGTGATCCCTATCCGGTGCGCACGCTGATTGGATTCGGCGCGAATCTACTGCTTGCCCAGGCTGATCCTGTTCGCGGCCGTGCGGCACTTTCGTCGCTGGATTTTTATGCACATGCGGATCTGTTCATGAATCCGACGGCCGCGCTTGCCGACATGGTGCTTCCCGTCGCGTCTTGCTTCGAACGCGAAGCTCTCAAGATCGGATTTGAAATCAGTGAAGACGCACAGTCTCACGTTCAACTCCGGTCGAAGATAGTGCCTCCGCCCGGAGAGGCCTTGCCGGATACCGATATTATCTTCGGCCTCGCCAAACGCCTGGGACTCGAGATGAAGTTCTGGCAGGGTGACATCGATGCGGCCTATCGAGAACAGCTTGCCTCAAGTGGCATCTCTCTTGAGCAACTCAGAGCCGACCCGGCCGGACAGCGAAAATCGCTGTCAACGACTCACTATAAATACAAGATACCGGACGAGCGCGGCATCGCACGCGGTTTTCCGACCCCAACGCGAAAAGTCGAGTTCTGGTCGGAAACGTTCGTCGGCCAGGGCTATCCGGCGCTGCCTGATATCGAAACTCCCATCTTTGGAACGAGACAACCTGCAGCCATGTTCCCGCTGGTTCTGACATGCGCAAAGCCGAGCTTGTTCTGCCAAAGCCAGCATCGCGCGTTACCATCGCTGCGCAAGCGCCTACCCTACCCCGAAATCGAACTGCACCCGACGACGGCAGCCGCCAGGAAGATTCGAGACGGAGATTGGGTCGAGGTCAGAACCTCGAGCGGCGCCATGCGCGCCAAGGCGCGCTTTAACGATACGTTGGACGATCGTGTCGTGGTTGGCCAACATGGCTGGTGGCAAGCTTGCGCTGAACTTGGGGTCGCAGGTTCAGATCCAACGGATCCAAATGGAAGCAACTTCAACCTGACAGTCGACGCTGCTATCCGTGATCCCATCAGCGGAACCCCCTCTCACCGCTCTAACATGTGCGAAATTCGACTACTCCGTGGTGATGCCGATTGAGGTAACCGAGGTATGGCCAAAGGAGAGATCTCAAGAAGTCGGCGCGCGGCGCGGAGATCTGCCGTTTCGGAGCCCTCCGTGAAGCGAGCCAACGTATGGCTCAACTCCAAGAGAGCCTGAGCCGAGGGAGGGCCAGAGTCGGCGAGGTGCACATGGCTGACCGCCGCGCGCAATCTCCAGGAAAGCGCCGACTGCCGCTCGGCCAACTCAATTGCTGCGCCAATATCCTGCTCTGCGCCTAAGCTGTCACCGCAGCCGGCGCGGAGCTCACTGCGCACGCGCAAGAGCTCCGGCATCTCCCAACTGTCGCCCTGGGCGGCAACAGCGTCGATGCGCGCCTCGATCGTGGAGAGCGCCTCCGCAGGCCGTCCCTGCGCAGCCATTCCCACCACCAGCGCGATGGTCGCTGCCCCACTGTAGAGCTCCAAGCGCTCGGCGAGCATGCGGGGCAATGCAGGCCGCAGCAATTCGACTCCCTTGTCCACGGCGCCGTGCGCAATGCACAGTTCGCCTTTGAGGGCGGTCGCGGCGGTGGAGAATGGTCCAAGCCCATGCTTGCGCGAATAGGCGGCCAGCCGATCAGCGGCTTCCTCCAGCCTGCTCAGATCGCCAATCCAGCGATAGACGCGCGCCGCAAAGCAGAGCCCCGCGCAATACATCGCGAGATCCGGATTTGAGCCAATCTTCGTCAGACGGTTTGCAACCTCTGCGGCCTGGTCCGGGAAACCAAGCAGCCAGAGATTGGTGCAGGACATGATCTGTGTGCCACGGGGGTAGGCAAAGTGGTCGATAGGCAGGTCCGGGATCGCGGCATCGCCCGCTTCGCCCGCTTCGAGCTTCTCTCGGGCAAGCCGCTGATCGCCACTGAGGTGATAGGCGACGCCGAGATAGGTTTGCGCACGAGCAATCGCTGCCGGATCTCCAATCGCGGCGGCGACCGTGTCGGCCAGGCGCGCCACCTCCAATAGACGCTTGCGCTCACCCGTTCGGCGGTACAAGGCGTGAAGTCGGCTCAGCAGTCGAAACTGGTTTGGCGAGTCACCAACAGCCTGCGCCAGCTCGAGCCCGCCGCGGAGCGCGGTCTCACATTGGTGACTGTTTCGTTCCGTGAACATCGCCGCATGCCCGAAGGCCCAGAGCAATTCCACTTTGGCGGCATGATAGCTCAGGCCGTCGTCAAGCGCGTCGATCGCACGACCGGCCCAGATTCTGCATTCCTCGAGCAGATTGAGCTCTACAAACAGCCGCGCGCAGGCAGCTGCAAGCGGGGTGCGAAGTTGAGCTCCGCGCGCATCGGAATAGGCCCAATCCAGCGCGGCGCGGGCGTCCGACAAAAGTTCAACGCGATGGCTCCAGCCCCCCGGACGCCTTCCGCCGGCCTCGTAGGTTCGAGGACCCAGGGCCTCCAGCACATATCGCGCGTGGCTGAGGTGTGCCGCATGGGCCATGCCGCAAGCGGCAAGCTTCTCCGCCGCATAGGCACGCGTTGTCTCGAGCAGGCAGAAGCGCGCCAGACCTGCGTCAGGCCTGCTCGTCACCAGCGATTTTGCAACCAGCTGCTCAAGACTGTCGAGAACGGCCTCGGGCTCGTTCAGACTGCGGGCAACGGCGCGCGCGCCGTTGAGCGTAAACGCGCCAGGGAAGACGCTGAGATACTGCAGAAGGCTCCGCTCGGCCGGAGAGATGAGGTCATAGCTCCAGTCCAGTGCCGCGCTCAACGATTGGTGCCGCTGCGGGGCCGTGCGTCGCCCAGGCCAAGCAAGCCGAAATCGTCCTTCGATGAGATTGTCGATCTCGCTCAAGCTATGCGCTGACAGACGGCTCGCAACCAGTTCAATTGCCAAGGGTATCCCATCGAGCTTACGGCAAATGCGAGCCACCACATCGTTGTCGCACTCGCAACCTGCCGCAGCCGCGCATTCCTTGAAGAGCTGTGTCGACGAATATCGATTGATGTCGAGTCCATCGGATAAGTCTTGCGGTGGTATTTCGAGCGGCGGCAGTTCAACCACAAACTCACTTGCGGCCTCGAGCGATTCCCGACTTGTCGCCAGGATGGAAACGCCCGGTGTTTGCAGGTAGATCCTTTCCGTAAGCCGCGCGACCGCGTCAACGACGTGCTCGCAATTGTCGAGGACCAACAGAAGCTCCCGGTCGCGCAGCGCGTCGATCAGTCGAAGCGTGGGGTCCCCCACCGGAATGACCAGACCGAGCGCCGATGCCACTGCGATTGCGACCAGGTGAGGATCTCTAAGGCTGCCAAGATCGACAAACTGAACGCCATCCCTGAAGCTGGTGGCGACCTCATGCGCAAGCGTGATGGCAACGGTCGTCTTGCCGATACCGCCCGGACCCCGAAGCGTCACGAAACGTCGCGCGGTCAGGTGTTCGGCGAGCATGACGACTGTCGCGTCGCGCCCGACGACTCGGCTCGGCCTGTGAGGAAGCCTTTGCGGGCGTTGATTGGCCGCTGAATCGGGGGTGCCCAATCGCTTCGACGTCGTCGTGCCGTGAACCGGAGCGACAAAACAATATCCACGGCCGGGAACGTTGACTACGTAGGATTGGCCATCCTTGCCGTCATCCAACGCGCGGCGCAGCTGAACCACGTGGAAGCGCAGGCTGCTCTCATCGACTGTCAGACCGGGCCAAGCCCTTGCCATTAGGTCGGCTTTGCCGACAACTTCTCCAGCCCGATCGATCAAGAGACAGAGGAGATCGAACGCGCGGCTGCCAACGAGAACGGACTCACCATCGCGCTCGAGCAGGCGTTCATTCGGAACAACGCGGAATGGCCCGAAAACTAAGGCATCCGGCGGATTATCCGATCGTGAAACTGGGTTGGTCTTATCGAAGCTCGCCACAGATCACCCAAGACCCTTTGAGGGCGGGTCGCCCTTCTATTAAATCCCCTGAGAATGCCGGACAGCTAGAGTTCGTTATCCAGCCTACCCGGCAGCGGCTGTCGGCGTCAAAATTGTCACAGTTGTCCCACCACAGCCGGCTTCGCCATGGACCCGCGCGCGAATGCTTCGGGCAAGGCGCTCCAGGATCCGGCCACCGGTCCCCTGAAGCGGACCAATCGCGCCTGTGCCGTTGTCGGCGACCGTGCAGCACAAGGCCCCGTCGCGATTGACGATCTCGATGCGAATCAATCCACCATTTCGGCCCGGAAAAGCATGTTTGGCTGCGTTTGTGACGAGTTCTGTGACCATCAACGCAAGTCGATGACGCTGCGATGCCGCAAGTGTACCGCTCTCGATAGCCGCCTCGCAGCGAATGCCCGCAGGCTCCAGGATTGCCTCAGCCAAGGCTCCGCACAAACCTTCGAAAAAACTGTCCAGCGCAACGGCGTTGAGATCGCAATCATCGGACAACAGTTGATAGAGCCTGCCAAAGGCCACGACACGCCGTTCGAAGCGATCGACGGCAATCGAAACATCCGTCGGTTTTATCCGCATGAAATCGCGCCGCACCGACGCACCAAGCAGGGTCAGCGTATTCTTCATCCGGTGGTGGCTTTCGCGAAGCACCAGCTCCCAATCATCCAGCTGGTCGTCGACGCCGGTGGCTTGATGGGATTGAACGATATCGTCGTTTGACCGAAAGCCGACGGCGAACATGGTGACCTCCCCCGTTTGAGATACGGTTTTCTGAGCCATACTGCGCGCGATAGCCGAATTTGGCTCGTTAGACGTTGCAAGATTCTGTTATGGTGCGAAGCGATTGACGGTCTTGCGCATGACGGATCGCATCGCGTCCGAACCATCCCAAATTTCGTCTAAGATCTTATCTTTTAAGCTAAATCTGACGACTCTGACCAGCTGTTCGGCTCGTTTCGAGACGTGCACAGATATTGGCCAGCCGGGCCCGTTTACTCAAACCCGCGTTCTGATAAACCAAGTAGTCTCTGGACTTCCCTCAGCGGGGCAATGGCGCGTGCCAGACAAGACCAATCAAGGTTCGGCCATTTCCTTTGGACCGTTCCGGCTGCTTCCCAGCTCGCGGTTGTTGGAGAAGGACGGCACACCGCTTCACATCGGGGGCCGCGCGCTCGATATCCTCATCGCCCTCGCCGAGCACCCCGGCGAAGTCGTCGACAAGAGAGAATTGGTTAGGCGCGTCTGGGCCGACGTGAACGTGGACGAGGGCAGCCTTCGCTTCCACATCACCGCGTTGAGAAAGGCGCTCGGCGATGGTGCTGCGGGTGCCCGCTACATCGTCAATGTTCCCGGGCGCGGATATTGCTTCGCCGCATCTCTCGCGCATGACTCGTCGGCGACGCAGCTTCGCGGCAAGGTCTCATCCCCTCGAGCTCTTCCCGCCCCGCTCGCGAGAATGATCGGACGCGGAGAAGCTATCGATAAGATTTGCGCCGAGCTCTCTCTGCACCGCTTCGTGACCGTTGTCGGCCCTGGGGGCATTGGCAAGACCTCGGTCGCCATTGCGGTCGCGCACCATCAACTGACCGCCTTCGAGGAGCAGGTTTCTTTCGTCGATTTCGGTGCTCTCAGGGACGAGAAGCTTGTCTCTGCCGCCATTGCTTCCGCGCTCGAACTACCCGTCAGCTCCGATGACCCCTTACCGGGTCTGTTAAAATGCCTGCAAGGTTCCAAAAGGCTTCTGATCTTTGACAGCTGCGAGCATGTGCTCGATACGCTGGCGCCGCTGGCGGAGCGTCTTGCTCGGGACGCGCCAGACCTTCACATCCTTGCAACCAGCCGCGAGTCCTTTCGCACCGAAGGCGAGCGGGTCTTCCGTCTGTTCCCGCTAGATTGCCCACCACAACGCGATGGACTGAGCGCCTCCGAAATCCTTGCCTATCCTGCCGCCCAGCTTTTTGTCGAACGGATCGCGGAGAGCCTGAGCGAATTCCAGCTTGGCGAGGAAGAGGCCCCTCTGGTGGCCGAAATCTGCCGTCGCCTGGATGGCATCGCACTTGCGATCGAACTTGCCGCAGGCCGGGTCAATGCCTATGGCATTGCCGGGACCGCTTCGCTGCTCGATAGCCGCTTCTCGCTGTTGTGGCGAGGACGGCGTACTGCGATCCCGCGGCATCAAACGCTCAGCGCCGCGCTCGGCTGGAGCTACGACCTGCTGCCTTCAGCTGAAAGCACGGCGCTTCGCAGATTGTCGGTGTTCGTCGGGCCATTCACTCTGGAAGCTGCTCTTGCGGTCGCATCCTTTCAGGGCGTTAGCGAAGCCGAAGCCGTCGACGCGATCTCCAACCTGCTTTCAAAGTCCCTGATCGCGACCGCGCCGGGAGAGCGCCGGCTGCGATATCGTCTGCTCGACACGACCCGGGCCTTCGTTGCGGAGAAACTGGCGGAAAGCGGAGAAGCAGACCAGGTCGCGCGCGCCCACGCCGATTATTTTCGCGACTTCCTGCAGGACATTTCTCTCAAATCCGCAGGCCCTCAAAGCTCCCGCGGTTTCCTACTCTATGCAGACCATCTACCCAACGTGCGCGCCGCTCTGGAGTGGAGTTTCTCCGATCGTGGTGACCGCAGGATCGGCATCGATCTGGCTGCCTCGGCCGGGCAGCTTTTTCTCGAGCTTTCGCTGCTGATGGAATGCTATCGTTGGACAAGTCAGGCTCTCGCGTCTCTTGAGAATACGCCGATAGATAGCCGTCAGGAAATGCAGTTGCAGACGGCGCTTGGCATTTCCGTGATGTTTACGCAGGGTAACACCGAAGCCGTGCGCGCGGCCTTTACGCGAAGTCTTCACCTTGCGGAGGAGCTCGAAGATCTCCACTGGCAATTGTGGCTGCTGCGCGGGCTGCACATCTACCTGACTCGCATCGGAGACTTCCACGGCGCGCTCGGAACCGGCGAAAAAGGTGAACCGATTGCACGCAGGCTGAACGACCCGACCAGCACGCTCAACGTCGAGTGGATGCTGGGGGTGGCGCATCATCTGATTGGCCATCAGGACAAGGCTGTCCCGCTCTGCGAAAGCGCGATGGTTCACAATCCAAGCTCGCAGCGTCTGAATATTGGTCACCTCGGCTATGACGACCGCATCGTCGCATTGGTCGCCTTTGCCCGCGGACTATGGCTCACGGGCAGGCCGGAGCGGGCGATCGAGGCGTCGAGATTTACGGTACGTGAGGCCGAGCAGCTCGAGCAGCCGCTGACGCTCGGTATTGCCTTGATCTGGACGATCTATGTCTTTCTCTGGGTAGGCGATTGGACTAGCGCGGAAAGCATGATCGAGAGACTCATCGATCATGCGGGGAAGCACTTTCTCGGCCCCTATCACGCGGTCGGCATCGGGCAAAAAGGAGAGCTGCTGCTGCGCCGCGGCGACGTCGCTGGCGGGATGGAATTTCTCCGCCGCAGTCAGGCCACGCTACACGCGAGCAGGCATCGGATCATGACGAGCGTGTTTGCAACTGCCCAGGCAGAGGGCATGGCGCTGCAAAATCAATTCGCGGAGGCGTTGCGCCTGATTGACGATGCGATCGCCCAGGTCGGCAATCATGGCGAGTCCTTCGACATGCCGGAAATGCTCAGGATCAAGGGCGACATTCTGGCACGTTCCGGGTCCCCTTCCGAGGCAGAACGCTTCCTTCAAAAATCGCTTGACCTGTCGCGGCAGCAGTGCGCCCTCGGCTGGGAGCTGCGCGGTGCGATCAGCCTTGGCCGGCTCTGGCGCGCCGGCGGCCGCGCTGGCCAGATTCGAGCCCTGATCGAACCAATCGTTGCGCGCTATCAGGAAGGACTGACGACACGCGATCTCGTCTCTGCCACGGACTTTCTGGCTGATCTGAATTGAAAGCAATTTCAGCGGGATAGCGCGGGCGCCACCCTCTCGCAAATCCTAACAACTTCTAACACGCCAAGTCGCCAATACCTCGCCATGGTGCAGAGACCTAATGGCAGATCTGGCGAAACATGGCACTTCTAGATGACGCGATTGATGCCAGTGGAGGCTTGGCCCGCTGGACACGGTTGAGCCGGTTTACGCTTCATCTTTCCTTTGGCGGAATGTTGTTCACCGAGGCCGGACATGCCGGTCAATTCAAGGACGTCATTGCGGAGGGATCGACACGAACCCAATCCGTTCGATTTACCGGCATTACCGGCGGTCAGGAGTGCGCTTCATTTCAACCGGATTCAGTCACGATCGAAAACATCGACGGTGAAATCCTCCGAACTTGGCGTCACCCACAATTTCGATACGCTAATCACGCGATACACCCGCTCGCGGATGAATTGCATCTGGTCTTCTTCTGCGGCTTCGCGATTTGGAGCTACCTGACCACGCCATTTCTCCTTGCCCGTCGTGACGTCCAGGTCGAAGAACTTCCGCCGTGGCTTGAGAACGGAGCACTCTGGCATCGGCTCCGCGCGCGATTTCCGTCGGACATCGTGACCCACAACTCCGAGCAGATATTCTACTTCGACCAAAAGGCCTTGCAACGCCGTGTGGACCACGACCTGCTTGGAACGAGAGTTGCGGATTATTCGTGGGCGCATCAGACGTTTTCCGACATCATGGTTCCGACACTCCGGCGCTCACAGATGCTGCGGCCCGACGGAACCGTTATCGCCAAGCCGGCGCTCATTGACGTCGAGATCTTCGACGCTGCCTTCGACTAGGCGATCGGGCGGCCACGTCCGCGCTCGCAACGTCTAACAACGCATAACGTGCTAACAGCCGGCCTTCCGCGCACAGTGTCGTCACGAGCAAACGAAGACGATCACGAGCTCACGCGAGGTCGTGCGGCCTGCATCGCGGTTCGGAGGGACTTCGCAGAAGCGCGACAAAGGGAGACGGTCATGAAGGTCTTGATGGTCATCACATCCCACGACCAGTTAGGTAACACCGGGCGCAAGACGGGTTTCTGGCTCGAAGAGCTCGCAGCCCCCTATTACGTCTTCAAGGATTCCGGCGCAGAGGTCACGCTCGCCTCCCCGAACGGCGGCCGTCCGCCGCTTGACCCCAAGAGCAACGAGCCTGATTTCCGGACCGAGCTGACGCTCCGGTTCGAGAACGACGAGGATGCGGAAGCGCAGCTCGACAACACCGTTCGCCTTGACAGCGTCAAGCAGGAAGATTTCGACACTGTTTTCTATCCCGGCGGGCACGGTCCAATGTGGGATCTCGCCGAAGACCAGCATTCCATTAAGCTGATCGAGTTGTTTCTCGCGGCTGGCAAGCCGATCGGCATTGTGTGCCATTCGACGGGCGCGCTGCGTCACGTCAAGATGCCCGATGGCAGCCTTCTGGTTCACGGCAAGGAAGTGACGGGCTTCACCAACGGCGAGGAAGAGGAGGTCGGGCTGACCAAGATCGTGCCCTTCCTCGTCGAGGACGAGATGCTGAAGCTGGGCGCCACCTTCTCCAAGAAGGCGAACTGGACACCTCACGTCGTCAGCGACGGCCAATTGATTACAGGACAAAATCCACATTCGTCGGGCCCAGCCGCGAACACTCTGCTGGCGAAGCTGGGTGAGATGGGCGGCGCCCATGTGAGCACCGCCTCCACCGCGTTCATCCCGTAGATCAAAACTGACTGCGCGCTCACTGAAAAAAGCGCGTCGCTGGACCACGTGTTGCAACTTTGACTTGCCTGGGAGAGATTACATGACAGACCAGATCGACCCCCTCCGCCGACTCTTCGGCACGGCCGCAATTACGCTGGCAGCCTCGCAATTCGCATTCACTGGCACAGCCGAGGGGCAACCTGTGATGACCAAACAGGGCGCCTCGCCCAACGCCAGGCCAGAACCAAACACCTCGTTTGTATCGCTCAAGCAGGTCGACGCCGGGCTGCTCAATGTGGGATATGCTGAAGCGGGCCCTGCCGACGGGCCCGTCGTGATCCTGCTGCACGGCTGGCCGTACGATATCTACAGCTTCGTTGATGTCACACCCCTGCTCGCGTCGGCAGGCTACCGCGTGATTGTGCCCTACTTGCGCGGGTACGGCACGACACGTTTCCTATCCGATGCGACAGTGCGAAGCGGACAGCCGTCGGCGCTCGCCGTTGACGTTATCGCCTTCATGGATGCGCTCAAGATTGAGAAGGCGACCCTTGCCGGCTTCGATTGGGGAGCGCGGACGGCGAACATCGTTGCCGCGCTGTGGCCAGAGCGCTGCAAAGCGATGGTCTCGGTGAGCGGCTATTTGATCGGCAATCAGCAAGCCGGCAGGACGCCCTTGCCGCCGAAGGCCGAGCTGCAGTGGTGGTATCAGTTCTATTTCGCGACCGAGCGCGGTCGCGCTGGTTACGAGAAGTATCGGCAGGATTTCTCGAAGCTGATCTGGCGGCTCGCGTCACCACAATGGCATTTCGACGACACCACTTTCGAGCGAAGCGCGAAGGCATTCGACAATCCTGATCACGTCGCGATCGTTGTTCACAACTATCGCTGGCGGCTTGGCCTCGCCGAAGGCGAGCCCCGTTACGACGATCTCGAAAAGCGGCTGGCGCAAAGCCCGTCCATCACCGTGCCAACGATTACAATGGAAGGCGACGCCAACGGGGTGCCGTCCGCTTATGCCAGGATGTTCTCGGGGCGTTATTCGCATCGAACGATCAAAGGCGGCATCGGGCACAATCTGCCGCAAGAAGCGCCGAACGCTTTCGCGGACGCGATCATCGCCGTGGCAACGGACACGTGAGGGGGCGCCAAATGAAGCCGCAACAGATGTTAGCAGCGAGACGCACGAAGGTGCTTGACTCCTGTCCCGACGACTGTCCCACGGCCTTCAATCTCGCTCGCCGCAACGTGTTGGTGGGTGGGTTGCTGTTCGGTGCGTTGGCCGCTCTGCCAACGCTGCCGGCTGTTGCAGCGTCGGCCTCGTGGTCGGATGAAGCTGCGGCGCGCTTCATGGAGATTTCGTCGCTGCTGGTTCCCCATCGCCTGAACGCGGAGGTAGGTAGGCGCATGGGCGCTGCGATGGTCGCTTTGAATCCGGCGCTGTTGCAGGAGATTGGTGGCCTACTTTCTATCGCCCGAGGGAGAAACGCACGGATCGTCGAGGACTTCTTCGCCGACATACCGGATGGCCCGCTCAAGGAGACCGCGCTTTCGATCATTTCTGCCTGGTATCTCGGCGTCGTCACAAGTGCTTCCAATGCCGAGGTGTTCGCCTACGAGTACGCACTCATGTACGGGCCGACGAGTGACGTCATGACCATTCCCTCCTACGCCATTTCCGGGCCAAATCGATGGACGTCCACGGCGCCGCCACTGAGCAACATGCCTGAATTTTGAGCGCGGGTACTGTCGAAAGAGGAATTGTCCAGATGGCAAGCGAGCATAGTGCAGACGTCGTCGTTGTAGGAACGGGCGTAGTCGGTTGCCTGATCGCGGAACATGCTCTTGACGCTGGGCTATCCGTTCTGATGCTCGAAGCCGGGCCTCGCGTTGACCGCTGGCGGATCGTCGAGAACTTCCGGAAGCTTCCGCCGAGCCTGCGGCTGTTTCACTGGAACGCACCCTATCCCCCGAAGCCATGGGCGCCGCATCTCGAAACCCGCACGCCTAGGGAGCAGGAGCAATACCTCCAACTGGAAGGGCCGAATGCCCGCGCCTATCTCCAGGGCTACGTCCGTTACGCAGGCGGCGCGACCTGGCACTGGGCCGGAATTTGCTGGCGCTTGACCCCCGAAGATATGCAGCTGAAGAGCCTTTATGGAGTCGGCCGGGACTGGCCCTTCGGTCACGAAATCATCGAGCCGTACTATACACGCGCGGAATACGCGATCGGCGTCAGCGGTCCGTCCGACCCGGCGCTGCAATGGCCGACGAACGGGAATCGGTCAAAACCCTATCCCATGGGACCGATTCCCTTCGGCCCTGGTGAGCATCGGTTCACGGAAGCTGCCGCCAGAATCGGGATGATCAATCTGCCGGCGCCTCAGGCCCGCAACAGCGGCGTCTCCTATGACGGCCGGCCAGCCTGTTGCGGCAACAACAATTGTTTTCCGGTATGTCCGATCGCCGCCAAATATGACGCGGCAACGGCTTTGCCGAAGATCGAGGCAAAGGGCGGTAAGATCTTAGTCAATGCCGTCGTCTATCGAATCGAGACGGGCGACAAGAACGCAATCAACGCGGTTCACTTCTTCGATCCGGACAAGCAATCGCACAGGGTGACGGGCCGCCTCTTCGTGATTGCCTGCAATGGCATCGAAACGCCAAAGCTGCTGTTACTGTCAAAGAACGAACGCAACCCAAACGGCGTGGCGAACAGTTCCGATCAGGTCGGTCGCAACATGATGGATCAGCCGAAGCTCACGGCGGAGCTGGAACTGGAGGAACCCCTCTGGACAGGCGTCGGACCGGTCCAGAGCAGCAGCATCCTCAACACCACACAAGGTGACTTCCGCGGCCGCCACGCCGGCGCGATGTTCCGTATGGAGAATTTCGCTCGTAGTCCGCTCGGCGCAGCCGCCGCGCTGAAGAAAGGCTTGGTGGGCAAGGCCCTGGACGCAGAGATCCGGCGGCTTTCCGCCTGTACCGCAAGACTGACCGTGGAGCATGAGATCCTGCCCTCGGCAAATAATCGTTTGACGCTATCCACTCAGAAGGATTGGCTCGGCATCAACAAACCGAACATCTATTACGACGTCGGCGACTATGTGCGCCAAAGCGCCAAGGAATACACGGTGCCGCGACTGCGGCGGTTGGCGGCCGAACTCGGCGCCACCAAGTTCCAGCTGTCCCCCGAGTTTCTCAACAGCGACCACATCATGGGCGGCTGCATCATGGGAACCGAGCCGACGATGGCCGTGGTTGATCCCGACTGCCGCGCACACGATCATCCGAACTTATTCCTGCCTGGTGGCGGCGCGATGCCCAGCGCGACGGCTTCGAACAGTACGCTCACGATGACAGCGCTGGCGCTGAAAGCGGCGGACGCAATCGTCGTCCAACTAAGGCACGGCTGATCATGGGCAACACCGGTCATCACCTTGGTGTGCTTCTGATCGGCCTCGCCGCAACTGCGGCGGCCGGGATTTGTCGGGCTGCTGATCAGCCGGAACAAACGGCTGCAGCGATCCAGCGTGGGGAATATCTCGCGACGGCCGGCGACTGCGGCGCTTGCCACACGGCGCCTCGTGGCAAAGCCTTCGCGGGCGGGCTGCCCATCGGCACGCCGCTCGGCACTATCTATTCGACCAACATCACTCCCTCGGCGGATTTCGGAGTCGGACGCTACACAGAGGAAGACTTTTCGCGGGCGCTCCGGCGCGGCGTTCGGCGCGATGGAGCTAACCTCTATCCTGCGATGCCGTACACATCTTATGCCAAGTTCACCGACGAGGACATCCACGCGCTCTATTTGTACTTCACCCAATCAGTAGAGCCGGTCGAACAACGCGCCCCATCGACGAGGCTTCCGTTCCCGATGAATATCCGCGGCTCGATGATCGCCTGGAATCTGTTGTTCCTGGACTCGGCAGCTTTCGTGCCAAACCGAAATCAATCACCAGAGTGGAATCGCGGCGCGTACCTCGTGCAGGGCGCGGCGCATTGCGGCACATGTCACACGCCGCGCGGCCTTCTCATGCAAGAGCAAGCGAGCCGTGCCTTGTCAGGCGCACAGGTCGGGCCTTGGTACGCGCCCAACATTACGTCGGATCCAATCAGCGGCATTGGACGCTGGACCAGGACAGAACTGGTCGCATATTTGCGCACGGGACACTTGTCCGGAAAGGCGCAGGCGGCCGGCAGCATGGGCGAAGCGGTCGAGTATAGCTTTCAGCACCTTGCTGCCGCGGACCTCGATGCTATAGCGAGGTATATCCAGGCTGTCCCGGCCGTTCGCGATCCGGCCGACCAGGTTTCCCGCTTCTCGGCAGGGAATATGTTCTCTGCGCTCGCCGAGCTGCGCGGACGTGACGGCGTAAGATTCGATAGCGAACCAAATCCCAGCGGCGCGGAGTTGTTTCAAGGCAATTGCGCCTCTTGCCATTCGGCTGAAGGCCAAGGCAGCAAGGACGGCTACTATCCAAGTCTGTTCTCGAACTCTGCCACTGGCGCCCGGAACGCGACCAACCTCGTTGCGACGATCTTGTACGGCGTGAATCGCACGACATCGGAAGGACAGGCCTTTATGCCGGGCTTCGGCGGCCATCCGAGCGACGCCAACCCACTCAGCGATCGCAACATCGCGACGTTGAGTAATTTCGTGCTCGCGCACTATGGATCAGCCGGCACTACCGTTACCGAACAACAGGTCGCCGAAGCGCGCCAAGGCGGCCCCTCCTCGCCGCTGCTTGCACTTGCTCGCGGGAGCACGCCCATCGTGGCGGCCATTGCGTTCCTGGGTATCGCCTTTCTCCTCGTCCGGAGACGAAAACTGCGCCGAGTTGATGGCGAGTCGCCTGTTCAGGAACCCGGCTACCATCTTCGGAGAAAAATGTGATGGGACGTTTGCTTTCAGTCAACGTGGGTCTGCCGTGCAATACGACTTGGCAGGGGAGAACGGTGCATACCGGCATTTGGAAGACGCCGGTCAAAGGTCCACGGATGGTGCGCCGCCTCAACATCGAGGGCGACGGGCAAGGAGATTTGGCGGGCCACGGCGGCGAACACCGCGCTGTATTGGTTTATCAGTACGATTCTTATCGATACTGGCAGAATCAACTGAGCCGATCCGATTTCGCTTACGGCCAGTTCGGCGAGAACTTCACCGTGGATGGCCTGTCGGACGCGGAGACTTGTATCGGAGACCGTTACCGGATCGGCAAAGCCTTGTTCGAGGTGACGCAGCCGCGGGTCACCTGCTACCGGCTGGGCATCCGGATGAACGAGCCCGACATGGCCGCACTGCTGGTCAAGCACGGAAGACCCGGTTTCTACTTGCGTGTGCTGGAGGAAGGTGAAGTCGAGACCGGCGACGAGATCACGCTTGTCACCGCCGGGCCCGAACGCATGAGCGTATCCGATATCGATGCGCTGCTCTACATGCCCGGTCATCCCCGCGACCAACTGGAGCGCGCGCTGCGCATTCCGGCCCTGAGCACCGGGTGGCGCAAATCATTCGAGGCGCTGCTGAAGCAGAGGCTTAAGGATGGTGCCGTGGCAGGAAATGCCGGGCTCACCACGACGCCCGGCTTGGCGCCGGCATGGCAAGGATTCCGACCGTTTCGCGTATCGCGTAAAGTGCGCGAGAGCAGCAACGTGACGTCGCTGGTGCTCGAGCCGATCGACGGGCCGCCGATCGCCGCGGCGCTTCCCGGACAGTTTGTCGTCTTACGGCTCGAGCCAAGTCCTGCGCCTTCGCTGATGCGAAGCTATTCGCTGTCAGGCGAGCCCGGCGCCTCGTTCTTTCGCGTGAGCGTCAAAAGGGAAGCCCATGGCGCGGCCAGCGACTATATTGACGACGAGCTAAAGGTTGGCGACATCGTGCAGGCGAGCGCGGCGCGCGGCAGCTTCACACTGCGGCCGGGCAACACGCCTGTTGTGTTGGTGAGTGCCGGCATCGGAGTGACGCCGGTGCTCGCGATGCTTCATGCGTTGGTGGCAGAAGCATCGACGCGGGATGTCTGGTGGCTGTACGGGGCCCGCAATGGCAGCGAACATCCGTTTGCCAGCGAGACGCGCGAGTTGCTGGGCGCCCTTCCCCGCCATCACAGCCAGATTTGCTACAGCGCGCCCGACCCTGAGGACCGACTCCATATTGATTTCGACGTTCGTGGTCATCTGGATGTGCGAGTGATCGAACAGCTCAACTTACCGCGAGATGGTGATTTCTACATCTGTGGACCGAGCGGGTTCATGAGCGACCTCTCCGCTGGCCTTGCGTCCCTCGGCGTCGCCAAGGATCGCATCCACACCGAGATATTCGGCACGGGTCCATCCATGACGCCAGGTATCGCCGCTTCGCCCCGTCAAACGCCCCATGTGCCAGCGGGACCTCCGGGCCCGGGACCGATGGTTTCCTTCGCGCGTTCCGGTCTCAATGTCCGCTGGGCATCATCGTTCAAGAGCCTGCTCGAGTTGGCCGAAGCTTGCGACGTTCCGGTGCGTTGGTCGTGCCGAACGGGGGTGTGCCACAACTGCGAGACCGGACTCGTAGCAGGAAACGTCAGCTACCACCCGGAACCAATCGATGCACCGGCTGACGGTAACTTGCTGATTTGCTGCTCACGGCCCGAGGGCAACGTCGTGATCGACTTGTGACGGCAGCGGCCTCGCATCCAACGATGGAGAATTCAAATGCGATCAGACATCACGCAGGGGGCCGTTTTCCCGGACTATGAGTTGAGCGACCACACCGGGAAACATCGCAAGCTCTCCGAGTTGCAGGGGCAGGATCCGATGGTGGTCGTGCTTGGGCGCGGCGGCTTCTGTCCAAAAGATCGCCGCCAGGCCGAAGGCTTGCTGGAGTTGCATCGGGAGATGGAGGTTGGCTATTGCCGGCTGGTCACGATCACAACTGATAACATCAGCCAGACAAACGAATATCGTAGCGGTGTAGGGGCGCACTGGCCCTTTCTCTCCGATCCGCGGCGTATCGTTCAGAAGGATCTCGATATCGCGGAATATACCGACCCAGCCCATGATCCAATGATTCCGCACGTGATCGTGCTGGAGCCGAGTCTCATCATTCACAAGATTTACAACGGCTACTGGTTCTTTGGGCGTCCCACGACGGAGGAACTTCGCCAGGATCTGCGCGCGGTGACCAGGAAATGCCGACCGGACTGGGACATTACAGCACCCGAACTTAGGGCTGCATGGCAGCAGGGACGCAAAGAGCTCTTCTATCCGTATGGCAAAACCTATGCCAAAACTATCGGCGAACAGGATTAAGAGCGCATCCCCCAAGGTACCGCGGAACGGGGGCTGTGAGGAGCGATCCCGCAACTCACTAAGATCTTCCTGCTGGAGCGCTTGAGCTATTTGGTGTCAGGACCAGATGGTTCAAACTGCTCAAACTCACAGCTAGAACGGATGACATCGTAGAAGACGCAGTCTGGCGAAGAAAATCGTAAGATTGGAGCGGGGGAGCGCACCGCCTTTCCGCATACCCGCCAAACCTTCGATATTGTATCCATTCCTCCAAATAAAGCAGCTTCGTGAGCCCTGGGCGAGAGCCGGGGTGGAAAATGGAAAGCGAGCGCGCTTTCGGCGCTGCGGCCGTACTGCGGGCTCCAGAGGAGGCCGCAAGACAATCCGGTTGGTAGAGGAAGACGTCACCACCGCCTGAGTCGCACGCCCGAGATGGGCTGAGGCTTCGAACCATTATGTTCGCTTATCGGCAATCCGGTCAGCGATCAGGAGTTCTTCCACCTAGCAGCAATAGCTCTGGAATTACGTCAATCGCTCTGGCGTGGCGGCGCTGCTAGTTGGTTAGATTATCGTCGTGCCACCGCCCCCACGGCTTTGATCGGTATCGGAGTGCTTTACTGCATCCGGTTGGTCGGTCAGATGTGAGGGGTGGCCAAGCGCGCAATACCTCGCGATCCCGGGCCTGGAGCAGGATCGGACAAGACACGACCGATTCAGGAAAGACACCGGACCCGCGCAGCGTCCACAACCAATCCCAAGATCAGGCCGAGACCACGAATGCCCGAGTTCCCGAGCAGCGCCGCCACCGCCGCGTCAATCGTCGAAGCCCTGCGAGCCGTAGCCGTCGCGCCGCCAAAGGCACGCGCGAGCTTTGCCAAGGGCCGATGCGTTCGCGGCACCTATGCCCCGTCGAATCAGGCGAGCGAGATCACGAAATCCCGGAGTTTTACGAAGCCATCCCGCGTGCTGGCGCGGTTCTCTGTAGGCGGCGCCCATCCGAAGGTCGCAGACACGGACAAGCTTGTGCTGCGCGGTTTCGCCTTCCGGCTCGGTAGCGACGGTCAGCGCTCGGAAATCTTTACCCAAAACGCGCCTGTGCATTTTGCGAGAACGCTCGACCAGATGTTGGACTTCCTCAAGGCGCGCATTCCCGGGCCAGACGGCAAGATCGATGCGGCGAAGGTTAAGGCGTTCTCCTCTGCCAATCCCGAAACGCTGTTTCAGGCGAATTATCTCGCCGCGCGGCCTTTGCCGGGAAGCTTTGCAGGGACGACCTATTGGGGCGTGCACGCCTTTCCCGCGACGAACGCAAGAGGCGAGACGCGTTTCATCAAATTCAAGGTCGAGCCGGTCGGCGGGGAGGTTCCGCTGACCGAAGACGAAGCCGGGGGAAAGTCTGCCGACTTCCTGAGCGACGATCTCGATCAGCGGATCGCGGCACGCGACGTCAGGTTCAGCGTGATGGCGCTGCTCGACCGGAGCGGCGATCCCGTCATGGACGTCACCGTCCGATGGCCGGATGAAGACGAACGCGAAGCGGTGCGGCTAGGCACGATTGTCATCACCGGAGTCGAAGCCAACGAGACTTGCGATGAAGCCAACTTCGATCCGGCAAATCTCGACGAAGGCATCGGCCATCCCCTGGATGAGATCTTTGCGGCGCGCCGCGCCGTCTACGCCATATCGCAGAGGATGCGAGAGTAAGCCGGCTATGTTTCGGTTTCCGAGCCGCCTTGTTTCTCGCGCCTCCACGCCCCCGGACTGACGCCGACCAGCGATGAGAACACCCGCGTAAAGTGGCTTTGATTCGCAAACCCCGCCGAGATCGCGATCTCCGAGAGCGGCAGGTCGCGAACGCTCAGCAACTGCTTGGCCGCCTTGACGCGTTGGTGCAGCAGCCACTGGTGCGGCGGCAAGCCGGTGGACACACGGAACGCCCGGGAAAAATGGCTGACGGAAAGATCGAACTCGGCGGCGATCTGCTGCAGTGAAAGGCTTCCACCGAGGTCGGACTCCAATCGGTCACAGGCCCGCTTCATCTGCCACGGCGCAAGGCCGCCGCGGACGAGTTCTGCGCCGGGTTGCATGCCGCCATAGCTCTGAGCCACGTGAGCAGTCAGCGCAAGCATCGTGTGATCGATGAACAGCTGATTGGCTTCGTCCGGCCGACGCAGCGCTTGCAAGAGCGCGGTTCCGAGATGGCGAACGATCGCGTCATTCACGCCGATGCCGGGCTCATAGACGAGTTCGCCGATGCACGGCGCGCCAGCTTGTTTGGCGACATCATCGAGCGCTGTCCGCGGCAGATATAGGTAAATGGAGTGATATGGCTTGTCGATCACGAAGCGCGGATCGCGTTTCAAGTCGTACAGATAAGTTGCACCGGCGCGTACATCCGCCTTGATGACGCATCGGCCATCCTCCCAGCATTCGCAGTCAGGGTAATTGCTAAGTTTGAGACTGACGAGGTAGGCGTCTTCGGCAGGAAATTGCCCCGAAAGAGCCCGTACAGGGTTATCGTGGCGCGTTTCAGTGGCAGCGAGTTCGATCCCGCGCAGCGTACGCGTCATCAGCGAAGGCGGCGGATCCGTCAGATGCAAAAACTTGCGATGCCTCTGTCGGTAAACGGTCGCTTGTCCCATGTGCCGCGGTCTTCTTGATGGAGTCGCACGTGAGCGGCTGTTTCGCCGCCGCGAGATTACGACCGATTATCCGATATCGGCTTGAGGCCGTCTACAAAGCCGTTAGTCGCAGCTTCGCGCACGAGTTTGTGACACAATCTCAGTAGGTTACTTAAGAATGTGAACTAAGGAGTCCATTCACAAGAATGCTACCGACGTTCGGTAGCCGGATTGCCTCATTCTGCAGCAGCAGATGTTTCTGCTCGGCCTTTGTGCGCGGCTTTGGTTGCAGGCGTGCTGGCGGCTTGGAGCAAGATTAGGCAAAGCACCGCCGTTTTGGGAAAGACGGAGAACGCTTGCAACGCGTAGAACGCGCCAACGCTCAAACGAAATGCCTCTCAACGGCGAGGACAGGTCCATGAGCTGCACGCCGATCCAACGCGATCTTCACGAGAATCACCCAGACACTCCCGAGATGCAGAATCGCAATCTGCCGAGCGGCGAACGGCGTTCCGCCGATGCTGAAATGGCGCGCGTGCTGAGAACCGCGCCGATACGCATCGCATCGGAGCCGTTTGGTGGCGCAATTGCCCATTGGAAGCACGGCGCTCTGCACGATGTCGTCGAGCCGATGGCCGACCATGTCATCATGACATATCCCACCGGCACGCAGCGGCTGGAGCGCCGTAGCGGAAGATCAGTCGCGATCGGAATGGCGCGCAGTGGGGTTGTGACGATCATTCCAGCCGGCTCGAGCGCCCGATGGGACATTCCTGGAGCCGTCGATGTCGTTCAGCTCTATCTACCGCATAGAACGCTCGAGCGTGTCGCAGCCGAAGCCGAGATGGCCGGGGTCGGTGACCTCCTGGAGCGAACCGGGCATCCCGATCTCATTACATCCCGGTTGCTCACGAGCGCAGTGGACGCAATGGATGGTAGCGCGGCCCTCGATGCCCTGTTCAGGCAGCAAATGACCGACCTTCTCGCCACGCGGGTGCTGGCTGCGCACGCCGGGACGCCGGCGCCCTTTCAGCCGACATTGGGTGGGTTATCTCCGATGGCGCTGCGCCGCGCCATCGAACGCCTGCGCTCAGATGCCGAGGCGGACGTCTCCCTCGCAGCCCTGGCTTCGGACGCCGGCCTGTCGCGCTTCCACTTCTGCCGCGCCTTCAAGGAAAGCACTGGACTGTCGCCGCATGCCTGGCTGCGCCAGCATCGGATCGAGCAGGCAATGAGCATGCTGCGCGACACCGATGAATCCATCGTTTCGATCGCAGCCGCGCTTGGCTATTCCTCGCAGACCGCCTTCGCTGCGGCCTTCAGGAAGATGACCGGCGAGACACCGCGCGACTGGCGGAGGCGCATGCGTTAGCAGCAATCGCTCTATAGTGACGGCAATCCCTCTGGGGCAGCGGCAGGACTGATCGGTTAGACCATCATCCTGTCCGAACCAACAGACGGAGACTAAGGATGACCTGGAGGAACTTCGTCAGCCGGCTGCCAATCACGTCACGGCGCAGAGGCCTTAGCACAGCAACTTTGTATGGACTTTCGTTGGCCGTCCGCTTCACGTCAGCAGCGGGAGGCGACGACGAAGTGCCCATGCCGTCGCTGCACATGATCAAGCCGGTCACGTCCATCATGATCAGGACCGCTCCGCGGCTTCCCTATGAGGACCTGGTCGAGGGCGCTCAACCGATCGTCCTTCGCTCCGGTTGGTCGCTGGGTTCGTCGGGCTGTCGCGCCGGCATGTGAGACCTTCATGCCGATGTCATTGATACCGGATTGCCTGCGTCCATAAGGACCTAGCCTCTCATTCACACCTTCGCGTCGTCGTCGATCGCTGCACAAGCAGCGAGCGGCAGCACGCGGACTATTGGAAGTCCAACCACGGGAGCCAACACATGCGACTAGTTATCATCGGTGCCGGCTTTGCCGGCATGTACGCCGCCCTCTCTGCCGCGCGCTTGCGCGATATCAAGGGCGTTTCGCCCGAAGAGCTCGAGATCGCACTGGTTGCGCCCGAGCCGATGCTCGTGGTTCGTCCGCGGCTCTATGAGCCGAAGCCCGAAACCATGACCGCGCCTCTGCTCGATGTCCTCAAAGCCATCGACGTCGTTTATGTGCAGGGCAGTGCCGAGACGGTGGACACCAAGTCTCGCATGGTGCAGATCGCAACCAACAAAGGCACGCGAAAGACCCTTTCCTACGATCGCCTGATCGTGGCCACCGGCAGCCGGCTGTTCCGCCCCAATATTCCCGGACTCGCCGAACATGGTTTCAGCGTCGACTCGCTCGATGATGCGGTTGCCCTCGACAAACATCTGCATAGCTTGCCGAGGCGGCCTGCGGTGAACGGGCGCGACACAGTCGTCGTTGCCGGCGGCGGCTTCACCGGAATCGAGGCTGCAACCGAAATGCCCACGCGACTGCGCGCGATCCTGGGCGACGGTGCAAAGCCGCGCGTCATCATCGTCGAACGTAATCCGGCGATCGCCCCCGACATGGGCGAAGGCCCCCGCCCCGTCATCGAGGAAGCCCTGCGAAAGGTCGGCGTGGAAACCCGGGTCGGCGTCGGCGTCAGCGCGCTGGACAAATCCGGCGTCACGCTTTCAAACGGCGATCACATCGAGGCGGAGACGGTGATCTGGGCGGCCGGCATTCGCGCGGCCCCACTGACGCAACAGATCCCCGCCGAACGCGACAGTTTCGGCCGGCTGCTGGTCGATCCCTGTTTGCGCGTGCCCGGTGTGCCCGACGTATTCGCCACCGGCGATGCCGCTCGCGCCGCATGCGACGACGAGGGCAACTACGCGCTGATGTCGTGCCAACACGCCACGCGGATGGGCGCCTTCGCTGGCAACAACGCAGCTGCAGAACTGCTTGGCGTCCCGACTAGGCCCTATCACCAGAAGGCGTACGTCACCTGCCTCGACCTCGGGGAAGCCGGCGCACTGTTCACGCGCGGCTGGGAGCGCACCGTGGAGATGGTCGGCGACGTCGCCAAGAAAACGAAGCAGGAGATCAACGGCGTTTGGATCTATCCGCCCAAGCCTGAGCGCGCGGCCGCACTCGCCTCGGCCGATCCGGAGCAAGTCACCAAGCTGTAGGCGCCCGACGCAACCGGGCCGCGCCTCGGCGTGAAGCGCGGCCCATCCGGAACCCACCATCAAGATCGAACCTCAATGTCAAACAATGGAGTCTTGACGATGAACCAGATGATCCGCAGCATCAAACAGAAGCCAATCAAGAACCTCGACAACACCACCCCTCACGGCAGAACCGCGACCGACGAGCTGGTTCCATCGCGCTATGCGCTGCGAATCGGCGAAATCGAGGTGCTCGTGATCAGCGATGGGGTGCTCACGCCACCATCCGAGTCCATGGCTACCAATGCCGATCCGGCCGTCCGGGCGGCCTGGCTGGACAACATGTTCTTGTCGCGCGACGCGTTCGATTGGGCACTGAACGAGGTGGTGGTGCGCAGCGGCGGCCAAACCATACTCATCGACGCTGGGCTGGGAGAGGAGTACCCGGACTTTCCGCGGGCGGGACAGTGGGGTCAGCGACTCGAGGCCGCCGGAATCGATCTTGGCTCGGTGACTGACGTGGTGCTGACCCACATGCACTTCGATCACGTTGGCGGACTGCTCGTCGACGGCGTGAAGAAGCGGCTGCGCCCGGACCTGCGGATCCACGTGGCTGCCGCCGAGGTCAAATTCTGGGCTTCCCCCGACTTCTCCCGCACTGCCATGCCGCCGGTGCTCGCAAATTTGGCTCGGCGGGCGTCCAAGCAATTCCTGGACGAATATCACGGCCAGCTACAGCTTTTCGAGGAAGAGTCCAAGATTGCGCCCGGAGTCGTCGTCCGTCGCACCGGTGGCCACACCCCAGGGCACAGCGTGGTTCGCCTGGCCTCCGGCGACGATCGGCTCATGTTCGCCGGCGACGCCATTTTCCCGGTCTCGTTCGACCACCCCGAATGGCACAACGGCTTTGAGCACGACCCTGAGGAGGCGACCCGCGTCCGCCTCGAACTCCTGCGGGAGCTGGTGGCGACCGGTTCGTGGCTGGTGGGCACGCACATGCCGTTCCCGTCCATAGGCCGGGTCGCGGCCGCCGGCGAGCTCTTTCGTTGGGTCCCGGCCTGGTGGGACTACTGACAGCTGGCTGGTCGGGGCCGAACGAGGCGCGAGCTCATAGCGCAAAACGAGTTCGCGCCTGCGGCACCGATCGGAAGCGTTTCGATCCTGCAATAGATCACCAGCATTTGGTCGCGCCCCCAAGGCGCGCGGCCCGTTCACATCATAGCACCAGCAGAGCTACTCCGATGAAACATGAGACCGTGCGCGCGAGCGCGTTCGCGATGCCGCTGACGAACCCGGCCTTTCCGCCCGGCCCCTACCGGTTCGTCAACCGCGAATACTTCATCATCCAGTACCGGACCGATCCAGAGGCGCTGCGCCGGATCGTGCCGGAGCCGCTCGAAGTCGGCGAGCCAGTGGTGAACTACGAATTCATCCGCATGCCCGACTCAACCGGATTTGGCGACTACACCGAAAGCGGCCAGGTCATCCCGGTGAGCTACAAGGGCCAGGCCGGCAGCTTCGTGCACCAGATGTTCCTGAATGATCATCCGCCGATCGCCGGCGGGCGCGAACTGTGGGGCTTTCCCAAGAAGCTGGCGCAGCCGAAGCTCACGGTCGAAATCGACACTCTGGTCGGCACCTTGAACTATGGCTCGGTGCGGATCGCGACCGGCACCATGGGCTACAAGCATCGGGCCCTCGACGCCGCGACCGAAGCGCGAAAACTCGCCGCGCCGAATTTCCTGCTGAAGATCATCCCGCATGTCGACGGCACGGCGCGCATCTGCGAACTCGTGCGCTTCCATTGCGAGGACATCTCGGTGAAGGGCGCCTGGACCGGGCCTGCTGCGCTCGACCTCTACTCGCACGCGCTTGCGCCCGTCGCCGAACTGCCGGTGCTGCAAGTGCTGTCGGCCAAGCACGTGATGGCGGACCTCACCCTCGGCCTCGGGACCGTGGTCCACGACTATCTGTCACCGGCCGCAGTCTCGCGGCGGCGCGGTACCGAGCCCGAAATCTTGATCGAACGCAGCGCCGGCTGAGCCGCAATGCAAGGAGTTTTGGCCATGTTGAACGTGATGCGCGAGCAAACCGGTTCTAAGCTGCAGCAAACAAGGTCGCTGCCATACGATGTCGTCGCCCTGGTGCTGCAAGGTGGCGGCGCGCTGGGCGCCTATCAGGCTGGAGTCTATGAGGGTCTGCACGAGGCCGGCATCCGGCCGAACTGGCTGGCCGGCATCTCGATCGGTGCACTTAACGCCGCCATCATCGCCGGCTCGCCCGAGGCCGAGCGCGTGGATCGGCTGCGCGAGTTCTGGGAGACCATCTGCGCCTTTTCGATCGAGTGGCCAGCCGGTGAAGGGCTGGCCAATGCCCTGCCCTTTGCTTTCGACATCCACTCGGTACGCAACGCGCTCGCGGCGATGAGGGCCCTGGTGCAGGGCCAGCCGGGCTTCTTCAAGCCGCGCTTCCCGTCGCCGTTGTGGTCGCCATTCTCAGGTGATGCCGCGACCAGCTTCTACGACACTGCGCCGTTGCAGAAAACGCTGGAGCGACTCGTCGACTTTGACCGCCTGAACTCAGGCGAGGTCCGCGTTTCCGTCGGCGCGGTCAACGTTCGCACTGGCAACCTGACCTATTTCGACACCGCCGAGCGCCGGCTGGGTCCGAGGCATTTCATGGCTTCGGGCGCCCTGCCGCCGGGATTCCCCGCCGTTGAGATCGAAGGCGAGCACTATTGGGATGGCGGCGTAGTTTCGAACACGCCTCTGTCCCGCGTGCTCTCCGGTGAACCCTGCGACACGCTGGCTTTCCAGATCGACCTTTGGTCGGCCAAGGGCCGCGTTCCCTACGACATGATGGAAGTGTCGAGCCGGCAGAAGGACATCCAGTATTCGAGCCGCACGCGCGCGGTCACCGACCAGATGCTGCGAATGCAAAAGATGCGTCAGGCGCTACAGCGGACCATCGAGAAACTGCCGGAAGCCGCAAAGCAAGACCCGGAAATCCGTGCCATCGCGGATCTGGCGCGCCATCGCTCGCACAACATCATTCACCTAATCTATCAGACCAAGCCCCACGAGGGTCATTCCAGAGACTACGAGTTCGGACTGAGCGCGATGCGCGCCCACTGGCAGAGCGGACTGGAAGACATCCGCCGCACGCTGGCCGATGGCCGTCGCCTCGACCCGCCGCCACCCGAGCTTGGCATCGTCACCCATGACATTCACCGCCGCGACTGAGCTCTCGGCCAATTCATCTCCTGCTCATCGAAAGGAAATACCATGTTGAACGGCAAGGTAGCCATCGTTACCGGATCGACCAGCGGCATCGGACTTGGCATTGCGAAGGAACTCGCCAAGCTCGGCGCTGACATCGTGCTGAACGGTTTCGGCGACGCCGGCGAGATCGAGACTATTAGCAACGGCATCGCGCGCGAGCATGGCGTGCGCGTCATCTATGACGGCGCGGACATGTCGAAGGGCGAGGCCGTGCGTGGACTGATCGATGCGACCATCGACAAGTTTGGACGGGTGGACATCCTCGTCAACAATGCCGGCATCCAGTTCACTGCACCGGTCGAGGAGTTTCCGCCCGCCAAGTGGCACGCCATCCTCGATATCAACCTGTCCGCGGCGTTCCATGGCATCACAAAGGCCCTGCCGCAGATGAAGAAGCAGGGCTGTGGGCGGATCGTCAACATCGCCTCGGCACACGGCCTCGTCGCCTCGATCCACAAGGCGGCCTACGTCGCCGCGAAGCATGGCTTGGTTGGGCTCACGAAAGTGGTGGGCCTCGAGGCGGCCGGGAGCGGAGTAACCTGCAACGCGGTCTGCCCCGGCTGGGTGCGAACGCCCCTCGTCGAAAAGCAGATCAGCGACATGGCTGCGCAGCGAGGCATCAGCCAGAAGGAAGCGACCGAGGAGCTTCTCGCCGAGAAGCAGCCCTCGCTGCAATTCGCCTCTCCGGAGCAGCTTGGCGGCACCGTCGCCTTTCTCTGTTCGGCTGCGGCAGACCAGATCACCGGCACGGCGATCTCTGTAGACGGTGGCTGGACCGCACGGTAGCCGCGAGAATGGGCAGAGCTGTCAACGGTAGGAGGACATCGTGGCGCATCCCAACAAGAAGAAGGTTATCGGCTTGTTGCTATGCCTCGGCTCCGTCGTGACCATGCTGGCCGGATGGACCTATGCCCATTCGGGCGAGACGTCGACGGACAACGCCTATATTCGTGGCGACGTCACCTCGCTCGCGCCGAAGGTTGCGGGCTACGTCACGGCAGTGGAGGTTCGGGACAACCAAGCCGTCCGTAAGGGCGATGTCCTGTTCCGGATCGACGATCGGGATTACCGCGCGCGGCTGGCGCAGGCCGAGGCCAATGTCGAGGCCGCGCAGGCCCGCCTGGCTAATGTCGATGCGGAGATCCCGCTTCAGGATGCGCTGATCCGGCAGGCCGAGGCGCAGAAGCGTTCGAGTATGGCCGAGATGGGTCTGGCCACCAAAGCCTCCGATCGGCGCCGCGAGCTGATCCGTACGAATGCGGTCAGCCAGGCCCAGGTTGACGAAAGCGATGCGGCGCTATCGAAAGCTGAAGCGGCTGTCTCCGCAGCGGCCGCCACGGTGGAAGCGCAGAAGCAGCGCATCGCCGTCCTCGCCAGTCAGCGCGAGGCGACGGTGGCCGCCGTGGCGCAGGCTCAGGCCGCGCGCGACCTCGCCCAGATTGATCTCGACAATACCGTTGTGCATGCGCCAGTCGACGGCGTAATCGGCAACCGCCAGGTCCGTGTGGGCCGCCTTGTCGCGCCGGGCACTTCCCTGCTCGACATCGTACCGGTCAGCGATGTGTGGGTCGTGGCGAACTTCAAGGAGACCCAGATCGAACGGATCCGGCCCGGCCAGCGCGTCCGCATCATCGTCGATAGCTATTCAGACCAGCCTCTACAAGGTGTCGTGGACAGCTTTGCGCCCGGCAGCGGCTCCGCCTTCAGCATGCTGCCGACAGACAACGCAACCGGAAACTTCGTTCGCGTCGTTCAGCGCGTGCCGGTGAAGATCCGCTTCGCAAGCAATCCGTTGCCCGGCCGGCTCGTGCCCGGCCTGTCCGCGCGCGTCGACGTCGACCACGGGAGCGGCTCATGATCAAGGTCGCGTGCACCATACCAAGCCGCGGACGATCCGCCGCAGGACCCCTTCTCGTCACGGGCATTGTGCTCGCCACGTTAACGGATGCCATCGCGAGCACCGTGCTGTCGCTCGGGCGTGGCTATATCATCGGCGACACCCACACCACTCCCGATGAGTTCGCTTGGCTCGATATCGGATACACAGCGCTGAAGCTGATTGGCTTCGTAGCCACTCCCTGGCTGATGCGGCGTGTCGATGCGTGCCGCCTGGTCATCTGTTCAACCCTGGTCATGGGCGGGGCGTGCGGCATCACCGCCATTAGCGCCCGGCTGGACCTGCTGATCGCGCTGCGCATGGTGCAGGGCTTCTCTGGCGCCCTCCTGCTTGTCGCAGGCCAGGCGATCATTTTCCACGCCTATCCGCGATCCCAGCAGCCGATCCTTCAAGCGCTGTTTGCGATGGGATCGGTCGTCGCACCCGCGACAGCCGCTCCGGCACTGCAGGGCTGGTTGATCGACAGTCAGTCCTGGACGTGGATTTTCTTCAGCGTCGTTCCGCTGGCGCTGGCGGCTGCCGGCCTGCTCCTGATCGCCGGCAGCCCGCGGTCCGGTACGCTCGTCCGCCGTCCGCTTGACTGGATCGGCCTCTCATTGATCTCGATCGCACTCTTCAGTCTGACCTATGTTCTCAATCAGGGCAGTCGCTGGAACTGGTTCGAGGAGCCCGGAATCCTCTGGCTCACAGTGACCGGAGCGGCCGCGTTTCTGGCATTTCTCGGCCAGCGATTAATGGCTGGAGGTCGCGGCCTGATCGACTTCACCCCATTTCAATCGGAAGACTTTTCCTTCGCGTTCATTGTCAGTTTTGTTGCGGGCGCCGCATTGTTCGGCAGCGCGTTCCTGATCCCCTCTTTTGCCGTCGCAGTGCTGGCATTCAGGCCCACCGACGCCGGCCTGTTGTTGTTGCCAAGCGGTGCGTTCTTCATTGGCACGCTCCTCGTCGCCGTCTTCCTGATGCAGGTTCGCCGCGTGCCTCCGGTCGCCACGGTGCCCCTTGGTATTCTGACGATCATGCTGGCGATGTGGATGTTGTCCGGCTCGACCAGCGAAAGCGGCGCGCACGACATGATGGCTGCCGTCCTCTTGCGGGGGCTCGGTCTCGGCTTCCTGTTTCTATCGATCACCCTGATTGCTTTCAGCAACCTCAACCAAGACAACCGCGCGTCCGGCATAGGCCTCTTCAATACCGGTCGGCAACTCGGCGGCCTGATCGGCGTGGCCGTCCTCCAGACTCTGATCGAGCACAACGTCGCCGGCAACGTTACGGTGCTGGGGGCCAGTCTGACCGCCGGGGCTCCTGCGGTCGGCGAGCGGCTGAGAATGACGTCAGCAATGCTCGCTACCGAGGGAATGGACACGCTGGCCAACCGAGCCTCGACGTCCCTGCTGGACGGTGCTCTTATTCGCCAATCCACCGTGATCGCCTTCGATACGGCCTTTAATGCAGTCGCTCTGCTCTTTGTCATTGCGGCGCCGGTGCTGGTCGTGGTCAAGATCGGCCTCTCCCGATACTCGAAACTGCGCGCAGTAACCCGGACGGAGACGGCCTAGCAGTTGCCGGCCGTACCAGTCTGCTGCCTCGCCTGGCTATTTCTCCGCGTATCCCTCGACTGGCGGTGCTTTTCTTGCGATGGCGAAATCCATCGCCAGGCAAAGAACGCAGTCCGGCATTCGCGCTTGAGGTTCGGTCGATCAGGAACAGTTAACGCGTCCCGTGAACGCGTCCTCGAGCAAAGCCAAAACAGCCTCGTACGTCACTGGCCTCGGATTGTGGTACGGCAGCTCCATGACGAGCAACGCTGCACGCACAAGATCAGTGCGTTTCATGCCAAGCTTCTCAAGGGACATTGGCGCGCCCAATCTTTGCATCAGTGCGACAATTGCACTGACCGCGTTCGGCGTACTCATGGCGCGCTCGATCCGCCCCATCGCACTCGGCACGGCGGCAGCGTTGTAGGCCAATACGTGCGGCAGAATGACTGTATGAGTTTCGGCGTGCGGCAAATTCCATCTGCCGCCCAGCACGTGGCAAACCTTGTGATGCAGCGCCATGTTCGACATTCCCAGCACCGCACCACAAAGCCAGGCGCCATACAGACAATCGCTGCGACTGTTAAGGTCTCGAAGATCCTCTTTTAGCCCCGGCAGGCCATGCACGAGGGCACGGATACCTTCCTCTGCCATGAGCTGGCTAATTGGATTGGCGTTGTCTGCATATAGCGCCTCGGCCGCGTGCGCGATCGCATTGAAACCGCTCGCGATCGACATCTTCAGCGGCAGATCCAGCGTCAGACACGGATCGTAAATCACGATTTTCGGCAATACCCGGGGGTCCCTCCCGGTCCTCTTTAGTCCTTCTTCTGTTAGACCGTAGATGGGAGTCATCTCAGAGCCCGCATAGGTGGTCGGCACCGCCAAGAACGGCAGGGCAGACTGAAGCGCGATAGCCTTGGCCAGACCGATTGTCGAACCGCCGCCGGCCGCGACTATGCAATCCGCCCCAAGCCGAGCAGCCTCCTCGATCGCCTTGCGCGCGACCTCGGTCGGCACATGCATCACGGCATGCGGATAGATGCCGACACTGCGCTCGCCCAGTTGCGTCGAAAGGTCGCTCGCGAGCTCCGCTTGCTGGGGTGTCGACAACACCAACGCGCGACTCGCGCCCAGCTGCTCGACTTCGCGCGGCAGGTGATTTATGGCACCGGCTCCAAACATGACACGTCCCGGAGAAGCGTCGAAGGTGAAAGACTTCATAAGCGTTCCCATTTCTTTTTGGGCGCTTGCCCTAGGTGGCTCTAGCCTAGTGTGAGAGGCGCGGCTAAGCTATCGTCGGGCAGATATGAAGACTATTCCGGGAAAGCACACTGAGGATCTCGACCTGCACGCGCTTCGGGTCCTCGATGTGCTGTTCCGTGAGCGCAGCATCACGCGCGCCGCCGACGCCTTGCGCACTCAGCAGCCAGCTCTGAGTAAGACGCTGGCACGCTTGCGCGTCTATTTCAGCGACCCCCTGTTCGTCCGCGTCGCGTTGCACATGGAGCCAACCGCCAAGGCGCTCGAGCTGGAGAAACCGGTCCGGGCACTGCTTGACGGCTTCCAGCGCCTGCGCAGCGAGCAGAGTCGGTTCGACGCGGCGCGGTCGACACGGGAGTTTCGCGTGTTCACACTCGACGCCGGCGTGATCGTGCTGCTGCCGCCCGTCATCAAGACCCTGCTCGGCTCAGCGCCAAATGTGCGATTGCGCGCTGCCCAGGTTGGACTGCAGAACCTGCACACCTCGCTCGAATCCGGCGAGATCGATCTCGCGATCGGCGAATTCCCGCTGCTTGTGCCCGGCATCAAGCGGCAGAAATTGTTCTCTGGTCAGCACATGTGCATTTTCCAGAAAGACCATCCGCGGCTCGGCCGATCGCCATCGCTGGCCGAATTCCTCGACGAACAGCACATCTTCATCACCGCGGCCGGCACCGGCCATCCGCACCAGGTGGCAGAACGATCGCTGGAGAGCCAGTTACCGGCCAAGAACATCATCGCGCATGTGCCGAGCTTCACCACCGCCGCGATCCTGGCCAAGAGCACCAATGCGGTTGCGACGATGCCGGGGCCGGTTGCGACCGTGCTGGCGCGCGCGCTCGACATGCGGCTTGCGAAGCCACCGGTCAAACTGCCCGAGTTCGAGATTGCGCAATATTGGCATGAACGATTCGACCGCGATCCCGGCAACCAATGGCTGCGCGCGTCGATCAACGCCGAGTTCGGCGGCAAGCCGCCCGGACGGAAGCGGTAGTTTCCACCCTTCTTACGTCAGGCCGCAGCGCTCGCTGGCGTTGCGGCCGAAGCATTCTCCCCAGGCTGCAGTACGAAGTCATATTCCAGCAGCCAGAAGGGCCGTTCGGCCAACTTGCCCGTCGGCGTCGTGCTGCCAGCCGGCATCAACTTGAATTCGGTTATCAGTGGCGCCTTCACGCCATAGACCACGTCGGTCTCGATATAGCGACATGATTTCTTGAACAGATGCGTGATCACGCGGCGATGGCCCTGCGCCTCGATCAGGAAGTGAATATGCGACGGGCGCATGGGGCTAATCTCGGTGTGGCGCATTAGGTCGCCGACGCTGCCATCCATCGGAATCGAGTAAGGCACCGGGAGCACGGTCTGCACCACGAAGCGTCCGTCATCGTCCGACTTGAAGATGCCGCGCATCCACGCCCCGTCGCCGCCGCGCTGGGCATCGTAAAGCCCTTCTCCATCCGCCTGCCAAATGTCGAGCGTGGCACCGGCAATCGGCGCACCGCCCAGGCCGCGCACCGAACCGACGATGTAACAAGGCTCGCCGGGCGCGCCCTTGGCGATGTCGGCACCGTCAACGAGTTCTGGGGAATCATGCACGTGGAACGGCCCAGTCACCGTGGTCGGCGTCGCCTCGCCCGAGAGACGGTGGTTGATACAGTCGACCAGCATGCTGACGCCGACCACATCCGAAGCAAGAATGAACTCCTGTCGCTTGTCGTGCGACTGCTTCCCGGTCCGCGTCAGCCATTCGATCGCGGTCATCCACTCCTCCTCCGTCGGCTCGATCTCTCGAACGAAGGCGTGCAGGTGCGTAATCATCGACTGCATGATCTGCCGCAGCCGCGGATCCGGAACTGCCATCCACCGCTCGAGCACGATATCGGTGATGGTCGTTTCGGTGACATAGGCCATGACAATCTCCTTGGTACGCTAGGGCCACGTTTCAGGCATAGTTCGTTCATGGCCCGCCGCCGGCCGTTCTGTCCGCGGACGCCAGAGCTGTCCTGGCGTCCGCGGTCAGTGTCTATATGCGCGGA
Organism: Bradyrhizobium sp. STM 3561; assembly: GCF_045571455.1. Classification (NCBI taxonomy): domain Bacteria; kingdom Pseudomonadati; phylum Pseudomonadota; class Alphaproteobacteria; order Hyphomicrobiales; family Nitrobacteraceae; genus Bradyrhizobium; species Bradyrhizobium sp. STM 3561. Next base: position 1,176,020 of record NZ_CP120695.1, on the reverse strand, counting down.
TCGATCAACTCCTCGCTCGCGTTCTTCCGGCGGGCTGCTGAAGCCGCGGCACTCGCCTGCGCGCCTGCGTCCTGCGCGCGGGCATAGGCCGCAGAGGTGCTGTATTCTGTGGCGGAGTCCTGGTTCAGCTCGATGCCGCAGACTTTCCGCGCCAGTTGAACGTACGGGCTGCCGGCGGAGAATTCTGCGCGCTGCATGGTCAGCGAACGGATCGCCATCAGCGGCGTACCATTGAAATTCTCGAACATGAACAGTCGCCCGCCCCAGTCCGACAGGTAGAGGTCCCGAATCACGCGACCGATCTTGAGTCGATCATGCGGCTTGCCGTTGGGCCCGGTGTTGAGCTTTTCCAGCCAGGGACCGAGCTTTGCGTCACTCCACTGTCCTTCGCTTGGGAACAGCAGCGCGCTTCGGCCGCAGAGATCGAGCAGCTCGTAGATCATCGAGGAGAAATGCTCCAGGTAGTAGGCGCGGCCGAAATCGTAGATCAGGATGTTCGGTTTGTAGTGGCCGCCCGGCGTCAGAAAACCAAGCTCCTCGGATGCCACCACGTGGGCAATCATAGCCTGATGAAAGCCGACGAATTTCGCCACTCTCGGCTGCACCGCCGGGATCTTGCTGGTGCCGATGTGCTCGGTAATCAGGATAGCAAGTCCTGCCATCAATTCAGCTCGCACCATCTGCCGGATGATCGCATGATAATGCAGCCAATCGAACACGCGCTGGGGGTAAAGCTTTGCGTGATCGGGATTGCCGATATGGAAGACATACTTCCAGGGAATAAGGACGTGATCGAACACAGTGATGTTGTCCAGTTCATCACCGGCTGATGCCATTGGGTGCTCGATCGGGTCGTCCTTCACGGTGCTTTCACGGCACACCACCGTGACGCCCTTGGTATTCACGGGCGTCATCGCGAAGATGATCTGCTCGGCCGGAATGCCCGGACGAAAGAACACGCCGATATGGATCCAGTCGCCGAACGCCGTACCAGTGCCGATGGCCTTGACGCCATTGACGACGATGCCCTGGTCGTTGGTTTCGACAATCCGGAGCGCAGGCGAACGTGCCTGCGCGTCGGTTGTAGAGCGGTCGGCCTGGGGGTCCACGAACTGCGGCGTGCAGTTCAAGTCATTCTCCCGAGCAAACTTGAAGAAGTCGACGATGTTTCTGGCCAAACCGCGCCCCTCAGCGCCGATTGCGGCGTCCTCCCACGGCTGTGGATCATCGACATAGGTCAGGAGGGGATAAACGTTGGTGTCGGGCATGCGCGGAAATGACGTGCCGAGCTCGCGCATGATAGTTTCGTGGTACCTGCGCTTGCGCCGAACTTCGTCCTTGTTGCGATGGCCGAACCATTGCATCGAGCGGCGCACGCCATCTTCGTCGATGAAGGTCATCACATCCCGCAAATCTTCGCGGTGGTGGAGATCATAGAAATCGGCGATGCGCCGCGCATAGTCGCGGGTCTTCGGATGTGTGGCGACGTTGTCGATCTTCTCATCGCCGACCCACACGTTGCGGCCGTCGTTCAGGGCTTCCAGGTATTGTGCACCGGTACGTAGCATGGTCAGCTCCATTGGCTCGGGAATTTGGCGCCGGCAGGTCAAGCCATTTGCCGGAGAGTTGCGTAGTTGCGGCTGTGATAGATCAGGGGCTCGCCGTCGGCATGCGCTGTGGAGAGCACTTCGGCAAAGATCACGCTGTGCGTGCCAATTTCGCGGATATCGGCCACTCGACAGTCGAGAGCGACGCGTGAGGTCACGCAGTACGGTGAGCCGGTGGCAAGCACGCCCCAGTTCGGTCCGGCAAACCGTTCGTTCATTGGTACCCGGCCGACGCCCGCGAAGATCTGCGACAACCCGACTTGATCGGCGCTAAGGCTGCTGACGCAGAGCACACCATTCGCCTTGATGATCGCGTTGGCCGCACTCCTGCGGTTGACGCACACCATGATCGTGGGGGGCTCGTCCGTCACGGAGCACACAGCGGAACAGGTAAAGCCTGCGATGCCTTGAGGGCCATCGGTGCAGACGATGGAAACCGAGGACGCAATGCGGGACATAGCTTCACGAAACTCGCCTGCACTTGCCCGCGCAGGAATATCTTGAACGGAAGCTTGAAGGTGCCTGCTCTTGGGCGCACTGGCGGATGAAGACGGAGCAACTGTCTGCGAAAGCATTATTCCTCTCCTCGCGTTTTCCCGCGACACCGGAATTCCGGAGCGTCGCCTCAAATGTTTTCTTGTTGTTGAGACGAGTTTGTCGCAGCCGAAAACACCGCGCCATCCGCGGCACGGCTATGGGGAGTATTGCTCTACGGGAATAGAGCCGCCCGCGATTCCGTCGCACTCGGCTCGAGGCATGCCTTACACAATGATCTGCTGTCAGCCAGCAGAAAATCTTCTGCTGTCGTGAATTGAGGCGCATTCGGCAGCGGCGAGCGTCACGGGGACAGCGCGGCGATAGCAGGCGGATGCACCATCTCGCGCGATCTTGCCGACGAGCGCGAATGCAAGCCGGCCAGACGGCAAGGTGCCAAGCACCTCGAAAGCGACTGACGCATCTGAGCCGAAAAACCCTCCGCTCATTCAGGGAGGCAGACGGCGCGCGCGGACTCTGGCGACGAAACGGTGCGCTTCTCGTTCGGTCAGCGGTGCCGGGCCCGCGCGCTCAAGCTCAGCGGGTGCCTTGGCATGCCGCACCTAGGGTTCCGCAGCATCGGGCGTCTGAAGGCTTACCTTCTGCTCGCGCTCGCAACGAGCTTACGTCGGTCCTCAGGAACGGCTTTCCCATCCGTCTGTACCACTGAGGAGCGGGTAAGCCGTTGATCCGCTATTCCGCCTTGGATTTCACACTCTAAGAAGAGCGATGGTGCTCCGGAAAGGATTGGGGCTCGATCCATTAAACTACAGCAAAAACAGCCACTTACCTCTGCGCCAAGTCCGACGCTTGTACCACTGCACTGTGCTCGTGTCGACCGCTCTGGTCACCAATCGGCGCGCCCGGCAAGGGTCGCGAGACTGCGCCTGGAAGAGCGGCTTGGGACAGCCTCGCAGGGCTCGGCTTACTTCGTCTGAACTGCCTGCGCGCCCGCCCCTTCAGGGTCTCGGCGATCTTTTCAGAATCTCGCTAACGATCGACACTTTGAGCGAACCCTCCAACTGTCTTATGTTCCTCCGGATCCGGCGCGGTCTTGGCCCGGTGCCGGCAGGACGTGTCCTGGCCGAGTTCGTGCCGCCACCGGGCTGAACGACAAAATCGCTTGGCGGCATGCCACAGTCCTGGATGGGGCGTTCAAAGTCTCGCACTGCACGGATGTATTTCCGTCACCGGCGACGCAATCAGTATTCGCTCCTTGTCTCCGGGAAAGACAGGATTCCCGGCCTGGTCAGCGGGAGCCGAAGCCCCCCAGTCCCTTGGCAAAGTTCTTCACGAAAAGCGCGGTCAGGAGATGCGCATGCAACGATATGACATCCAGCCTGAAGGACGCCCTTGGCATGTCCGTTACTGGCACCCTAAGAACTGGCCGGTTCTCGATGACAATGGCGAGATAGTTGCGGTGGTCCATCATGTCACCGACGCAACGACCTCTATTCTGGCCAGAAGGGCTGAGAAAGCGCGCCCTCTTGCGCTCTGCTGACACGGCAATTCTCGAGGCGCGCGAGGTTGTCAGGGAAACTCAAGAGAAAATCCTGGTATCTCGCGCTTTGACTCGAGGAGAGGATCTCGCTCTCAACCCTCAAGCCCAATGTAAAAGCGCCCACCTGCCAATAGTTCAGGTGCGAAAGGCATCGCGATGATGCATAGCGTTTCGGAACTGCCGCTCCTCGAATCGGCGTTGAGCGAGGCATTGGTTATTACGGCCAAGAGCTCGGCAACATTCAACTGATCGACTGGAAGACGGGCCATCTGGAGATCGTGGCTCAGCAGGGCTTTTCCGAAGAGTTTCTCGACTGCTTTCGTCGTGTGACGATCAGGGACGGGTGTGCTTGCGGTCGTGCGCTGTTCAACGGCAGCCCGTCATTCTCGATGACGTCACAAATGGACCTCCGGTTTCTGCTTTTTCGAGACATCGCCGAACGAGCCGGTACAGTCGACCCCGCTGATGACCCGCTCCGGTGCCCTGGTAGGTGTGCTCTCAAGCCACGGCAAACATACGGCGAGTGAGGAACAGCTGGGTCTGATCAGGAGCTTAGCGATGCGAACAGCTGGCAGCCGTACTCCGTCGTCGCGCGGCGAAATCGTCATTCCCCGATTTGGATGATCTCGCCTTGCGCCAGCGGCTGCCGAAATAGCAAAGCAGCCGCTCAAAGACTCGAGCCGCGGCGACTCGCGACCCACATGTGGTCTCGGCGACAAGTAGCAATGACGATGTTCGAGGTTGCAGCAATCGACGCCCGGCTGCCCGAACTTCGTCGGTTTCGGAGCAAAGCGAACGTAGACACCATATCGAGGCCGCCGGGTTTAGGGATACACGGCCTAGCACTACTTTGGCAGATTGTTGATTTTGGCGCGTTTTATAGGATTCCCGAATCAATTTTTCAATGATTCATGGGTGGTCGGCTCTTGGAGGGCTGACCATGCTGGGATGGGAAGACGAACTCGAACGCTGGCTGATGCCGTTCTTGGACCGACTGGGTCATAAGACCCGGCAGCGGATGTGTCCTCTGTATGTTGCGGGATTGATCGGTCCCGGCGATCGTAAGAGCGTTCAGCCGATGGCGGAACGCCTTGCCACCAGCACCTACGACCAGTTGCACCATTTCATTGCGGACGGTGTCTGGGACGCGACGCCGCTGGAGACAGAGTTGCTCAACCAGGCGGACCGACTTGTCGGCGGCAGGGATGCGGTGCTGGTTATTGATGACACCTCACTTCCCAAGAAGGGTGAGCGCTCGGTCGGTGTTGCGGCTCAATACGCCTCGGCTCTCGGTAAAACGGCAAATTGCCAAACACTGGTGTCTTTGACGCTTGCGCGCGGCGAAGTACCCGTGATGGTCGCGTTACGTCTCTTTCTGCCTGACAGTTGGACAAGCGACGAATCTCGTTTGAAGCGCGCTCGCGTGCCAGTCGAACATCGAACGCCACGGTCCAAGCCGGAGATTGCTTTGGCCGAGATTGACCGCGCGATAGCAGCCAACGTGCGCTTTGGATATGTGCTGGCGGATGCAGGATACGGCCTCAGCGCACCGTTTCGACAAGGGCTAACAGAGCGCGGGCTGGTCTGGGCTGTCGGAATCCCGCGGCACCTGAAAGTGTATCCGGTCGATGTGAAGCTCATTTGGCCGATTACCAAAGCCCGCGGGAAACCACGAAAGCACCACGTGCCCGATATCTTATCAATTGCGGCCGAGCAAATGCTGGCCGGCGCCAAATGGAAAACCGTGAGTTGGCGTAGCGGGACGAAAGGTCGGCTTAAAGCCCAATTTGCTGCGGTCCGTGTCCGGACCGCCGACGGCCCTCCGCAGCGGATATGGGATAAAGGTCAGCAGCATCTCCCAGGCGACGAAGCCTGGCTCATTGGCGAGCAACGTGCGTCCGGGGAGAAGAAATACTATCTGGCCAATCTTCCGGCGGCGACGGATCTGCGCACGCTGGCCGCCACCATCAAGGCACGGTGGATTTGTGAGCAGGCGCATCAGCAGTTGAAGGAGGAACTTGGACTTGATCACTTCGAAGGGCGATCATGGCAAGGTCTTCATCGCCACGCCCTGATGACAATGATTGCCTACGCCTTCCTGCAACATCGTCGCCTCGCACACGCGGGGCGGAAAAAAAAGAATCTACGGGCCTCCGCCTCAGCCAACCATGCCAGCCGTACGTCACGCCATCGTCGATCTCATCCTTCGGCCGCAGTCTCAGCATTGCCCATATTGCCGAAGGCAAATCCGTGAAAAACAGCGGCGAAAACACAATCTGCCAAAGTAGTGCTAGCACTACATTGGCAGATTGTTGATTTTGCCGCGTTTTATAGGATTCCCAAATCAATTTTTCAATGATTCATGGGTGGTCGGCTCTTGGAGGGCTGACCATGCCGGGATGGGAAGACGAACTCGAACGCTGGCTAGTGCCGTTCTTGGACCGACTGGGTCATAAGACCCGGCAGCGAATGTGTCCTCTGTATGTTGCGGGTTTGATCGGTCCTGGCGATCGCAAGAGCGTTCAGCCGATGGCGGAACGCCTTGCCACCAGCACCTACGACCAGTTGCACCATTTCATTGCGGACGGTGTCTGGGACGCGACGCCGCTGGAGACAGAGTTGCTCAACCAGGCGGACCGACTTGTCGGCGGCAGGGATGCGGTGCTCGTTATCGATGACACTTCACTGCCCAAGAAGGGTGAGCGCTCGGTCGGTGTTGCGGCTCAATACGCCTCGGCTCTCGGTAAAACGGCAAATTGCCAAACGCTGGTGTCTTTGACGCTTGCGCGCGGCGAAGTACCCGTGATGGTCGCGTTACGTCTCTTTCTGCCTGACAGCTGGACAAGCGACGAATCTCGTTTGAAGCGCGCTCGCGTGCCAGTCGAACATCGAACGCCACGGTCCAAGCCGGAGATTGCTTTGGCCGAGATTGTCAAGCGACGTCCGGATTTAACCCCGTAGCGACGTGAAGAAGTGACCCCCTTGTTGTTTTGGTGGATGTGGCAAGCCGCTCGCGGAGCGCGCCCCCATAGCGCCGTAGCGAGCGAGCGGCTTGCTTCACGGCTTTTTCTCCGATTTAGCTTCTGGCGCGGCGGCCTTCTGCAAAAGCCCGCTACGACGCTTTTCTTTCAAGCGGTAGCTGTCGCCGCGGATTGTGATCACGTGACTGTGGTGTAACAGGCGATCAAGGATCGCGGTGGCGACCACAGGGTCGCCGAAGACTGAGCCCCACTCGCCGACGCTGCGGTTGCTGGTGAGCAGGATCGCGCCTCTCTCGTAACGGCGGCTGACGAGCTGGAAGAAGAGATGTGCGGCATTGGGCTCAAAGGGCAGATAGCCGAGTTCGTCGATGATCAGGAGCTTTGGCTTGGCAAATTGCGCGAGCCGCTCGTCAAGCCTGCCTTCGCTGTGTCCTTTGGCGAGTTGCGCAACGACCGTCGTGGCTGCGACGAACTGCACGGAATGCCCAGCCAGGATCGCTTCACGCCCCAGCGCGACCGCCAGGTGCGTCTTGCCAACGCCAGGCGGCCCAAGCAGCAGCACGTTCTCGCCATTGGCAATCCAGCGCGCACCGGCAAGCTCACGTACCTGCTTGGGGTCTAGGGTTCAGACTCAATTGATCCAATAGGCGACGATGGCGGCGAGGTGCACGGCAGCCAAGAAGTTCCTGGCAAGTTTGTCGTAGCGAGTTGCGACACGCCTGAAATCCTTGAGCCGGCAGAAACAGCGCTCGATAACATTGCGCCCTTTGTAGGCGCGTTTGCTGAAGGTGTGGAGGGTCACCCTGTTGGATTTGTTTGGAATGACGGGCTTTGCGCCGCGATTGGCGATTTCGGCGCGAAAGCCGTCGCCATCGTAGCCTTTGTCCCCAATGAGGGCAGACATGGGCGGCGCGAGTTTCAAAAGGGCCGGCCCTGCGGCAATATCTGCGTCTTGTCCCGGAGTGAGATGAAATGCGCAAGGTCTGCAATCAGGGTCGCTCAGCGCGTGGATTTTCGTGGTCCGCCCACCGCGCGAGCGTCCGATCGCCTGTTCATGCTCCCCCCTTTTCCACCGCTCGCCGAGCGATGCGCCTTGATCGAGGTGGAGTCGATGGACAAGGTCACGCCATCCTTGCCGCAGCGGGCGAGCGCTTCAAAGATCGCCTGCCAATGTCCGCGCTTAGCCCAGCGATTGAAACGATTGTAGATCGTCGTGTAAGGACCATAGTCGGGCGGGCAATCGCGCCAGCGTGCGCCGCACTGAAGCATGTGAATGATACCGCTGATGATGCGTCGATCGTCATCGCGCGCCGGGCCGGTCTGGTTCGTTGGCAGATGCGGCTCGATCTGAGCCCACTGCTTGTCGTTCAGCCAGAACAGCCCTTTGCGCACCGAAGTCCCCCATCCCGAATCAACTTGGTGCGAAGGAATCAGAGATCGCTAATTAGGTACAGACCCTAGGGACGGCTGGGCCGAGAAGTCGAAGCCGGAGAGATCGCGAACGAACGGGAAGCGAGCGAGTTTGAGGGTCATCTCGATGCGCCGCTCGTCCTTGCGGGCGATCTCGCGCTCGCACAGTAGCACCAGGGTCTCGCGCAGGCTCAGCTCTTGTCGGCCGGCCTCGTCCAATAGCCCATCCAACTGGTCGCGGACGGCGGTCAGCTTCAGGCGGGTCAGCATATCGCTCAGGCGATCGGGGACAGCGGCGCGCATCAGAAGCCCCTCCGACGATTGCCTCATACTCGCCGAGCGGCCGCAGCAGCGCCGGCGAGTGCGGCGCAACGGACGATCCTGCGAGCGCGGCAGCTCGGTTCGATCTAAAGCCAGTCAGGCCCGCAAAATGCTCGGGGTCGACGACGCGGCGGCGACGACCGGCACAAATCGGATGGACGGCCACCTCATGGATCCCATGGTGGATGCGCACCAGCCCGTCGGCGATCATCACTCGCACCATCTCGCCGATTAGCCGCCAGGGCACCGAGTAGGCGTTGCCATCGATCTCGACGGCACAGTCGGCCTGCACACGGCGGATCACTTCACGTGCAGCCTGGAAGGGCGGCCTCCCAACGATGGGCTTGAGTGCCTGCGCTTCCGCCCGCCTGAACCGCTCGATCGGAGGCTCGCCGGTCGTGCCATGCTGGCGCAGGTCGGCGACCTCCCGCGTCCAAGCCTCAAGATGCGCCTCAAGGGCGTCCCAGCTCGGGAAGGCGCGGCCCGCGATCGCGTTTCGTTTTACGTAACCAACGCCGTTCTCGGTCTTGCCCTTGGTCCGGGCTCGGTATGGCGCGCAGGCACGGGGCCGGAAGCCCCAGTGCTTGGCAAATGCGCTCAGCTTGTCGTTGAAGACCACTGTGCGCGTGATGGCGTCATGCTCTACGACCAAGGCACGGGCATTGTCGAACAGCACTTCTTCGGGCACGCCGCCGAACTTCATGAACGCGCTTTCCAGGCCGTCGAACCAGTTCTCTTGCCGTTCGTTGCGGAAGGCTCTGACATGATGCCGGCGCGAGTAGCCCAACGTGGCGACGAACAGGTAGACGCGAACCTTGGCGCCGCCGATCTCAACCAGCCGTTCACCAAAATCGATTTGCAGTTGCTTGCCAGGCGCTGTCTCGAACCGCACCGTCGCGCGCGCTTCCGCCGCAAGCTCCTGGCGATAGCGCTGTACCGCCCGCTCAACTGTGCGCAGGCAGACAACGATGCCTTTCTCGGCTGCCAACTCCTGGCGGATCACGTCAGCATTGCCGCGGTGCTGCCGCAGACGCTCCTTGAGCCAGCTCTCCTGGCCCTCAAGTGCCTTTTTGCGCTGCGGTTGCCGATAAGGTGTCCAGCCGCCGGCCGCGATGTACTCCTTCACCGTGTTGCGGCTGATCCCGAGCTCCCGGGCAATCCGTTTGCTACCCCACCCCAGCTCGTTGAGCCGGAGTATCGCCGAAACCTCGTCCGGCTCCAGCATGGCCTCCCTCCGCGGATCTTTGAACCGCAGAGGACCTGAACTGAGTCGCTGCATAAAACCCCCGTTTTGATCGTGTCGCGAGGGGGTCAATTCCTCGTGTCGTCAGGGGGGCAATTTCCCATGTCGCCCGACACCGAGATTGACCGCGCGATAGCAGCCAACGTGCGCTTTGGATATGTGCTGGCGGATGCAGGATACGGCCTCAGCGCACCGTTTCGACAAGGGCTAACAGAGCGCGGGCTGGCCTGGGCTGTCGGAATCCCGCGGCACCTGAAAGTGTATCCGGTCGATGTGAAGCTCATTTGGCCGATTACCAAAGCCCGCGGCAAACCACGAAAGCACCACGTGCCCGATATCTTATCAATTGCGGCCGAGCAAATGCTGGCCGGCGCCAAATGGAAAACCGTGAGTTGGCGTAGCGGGACGAAAGGTCGGCTTAAAGCCCAATTTGCTGCGGTCCGTGTCCGGACCGCCGACGGCCCTCCGCAGCGGATATGGGATAAAGGTCAGCAGCATCTCCCAGGCGACGAAGCCTGGCTCATTGGCGAGCAACGTGCGTCCGGGGAGAAGAAATACTATCTGGCCAATCTTCCGGCGGCGACGGATCTGCGCACGCTGGCCGCCACCATCAAGGCACGGTGGATTTGTGAGCAAGCGCATCAACAGTTGAAGGAGGAACTTGGACTTGATCACTTCGAAGGGCGATCATGGCAAGGTCTTCATCGCCACGCCCTGATGACAATGATTGCCTACGCCTTCCTGCAACACCGTCGCCTCGCACACGCGGGGCGGAAAAAAAAGAATCTACGGGCCTCCGCCTCAGCCAACCATGCCAGCCGTACGCCAGGCCATCCTCGATCTCATCCTTAGACCACCGTCTCAGCACTGCCCATATTGCCGAGAGCAAATCCTTGAAAAACAGCGGCGAAAATACAATCTGCCAAAGTAGTGCTAGTGCGTCACCAGCGGGCATGCGCTGTCCGAGAGTTTACCAAAGGCCTGATCACCTGACATCGTGTGGACGAGCCGGTAATAATCCCACGGGTACTTAGATTCCTCAGGCTTTTTGACCTGCATGATGTACATGTCGTGCTCCATCAGGCCGTCGGGCCGGATCACGCCGTTGGCAGTGAACATATCATTGATCTTTGTTTTACGAAGCTGGGCCATGACTTTGTCAGAATCGGTCGATCCAACTGATTTAACGGCGTTGAGATAAGTCAACGTGGCCGAGTAATATGCGGCTTGTGTCATGGTTGGCTCACGGCCAGTGCGTTCGAGGAACCGCTTGGCGAAGGCGCGGGTCTTTTCATTCAGATCCCAGTACCAGCCGGTTGTAAGATATAATCCTTGTGCTGTGTTCAGTCCAAGCGCGTGAATGTCTGTGATGAAGGCCAGGAGAGCCGCGGGCTTCATTGTTCTGGCAATTCCGAACTCATTGGCAGCCTTGATAGAGTTAGTAAAATCGTCGCCCGCATTGGCCAGACCGAGGACCTGTGCTCCCGAACTCTGCGCCTGGAGCAAGTAGCTCGAGAAATCCGAGGTCGCCAAGGGCACCCGGACCGACCCGATCACTTTTCCTCCGCTTGCCTCAACCACCTTCGAGGCTGCGTCCTGGAGCTGCGTGCCAAAAGCATAATCGGCCGTGACAAAGAACCAAGACTTGCCGCCCTGCTTGACGACTGTGCTGGCAGTCCCGTTCGCCAGCGCGGTGGTGTCGTAGGCGTAATGTACCGTGTATGGTGTGCAGTCCTTTCCAGTAAGAGAGGCACCAGCCGCTCCGATTGAGAAGAAAGGTGTCTTCTTCTCCTTGGCAATGTTCGCCATAGCCAAATTTACGCCGGTGTTTGACCCGCCAAGCACCATCGTAACGTTCTCTCTATCAACGAACTCACGGAATTTCTGTGATCCGAGGTCGGGCTTGTTTTGATGATCGGAGACAAGCAGATCCACCTTCTTGCCCAGTACACTGCCTCCGAAGTCGTCGATCGCCAACCTAGCCGCGGTCTCTCCGCCCGGCCCAATGATGTCAGCATAAACGCCTGACATGTCGTCTATGTCACCGATGACGACTTTGTCGGTTGCAGCGCCAGCCATGCCCGGCGCCATAAACAGTATCAGGGTTGCACAGACAGTGACGGTATGACCGCGCATCATTTCGCGTCTCCTTTGTCGGGCGTGCCTCCCAACGCCGAACTTTAGGATCTCGATTTTGCGGCACCATTGGCATTTCGGCTAACATTACCGCTGACGGTACGAAAACGTACGCGCGCTTTAGCGAGCCGAGCTGCACAGTGGCGCGTCCCGAGGCTGGTCGGAACGTGGCTTCCATCCAACCGGCCAGCGGCCGCCCCTGGCGCTTTCAATCCGCAGGATGCATCAGCGTCTCTGCCGGCGTTCTGCTGCAGCTCATGAACTTGATGGAACGACCTCGGAAGCGACGTGGGCCAGTCGTTAAGCAGCGAGAAGCGTTTAGCAATCTTTCTGAGCGGGCAAGAGCGAGGCTGCGAGCGGCTGTGACCGCCGCCAGCAGCTCCGCTTGCGCCCTGCGGGCGGCTCTATGTACGCGAACGTACGAGCTTTTGCTTTTTGCTGCGCCGAACATTCGCCTAATGACCAATCCACTTTCGTTTCCAGCGAATTATTACTCAGATCAAGACATCGCCTTGTCGGCGCTGACTTTTCGCCAGGTATGGTCGTCGGCTCACCCCGATGGGACGTGCTCTGGCGGCTAATACGGCCGAAACAACGCAGCGATCGTGGCCATGTTGGAGCACCGTTCAGAACGACGATAGCACTGTTCGGCTGCTCTCTCAAAGTCCCTATTCGAATTCGAGGAAGAGCCCAAATGAACACGAACAACAGACCGCGTATTGGAAGGCGCCGCTTTCTAAAGCAGGCAGGTCTTACCCTCATTGCGGCTGGGTCGGCCCCGATGCTTTCTACTCCATTCGTGTCCCGCGCAATGGCGGACACGAAGACACTGTCGATCGTCCAATGGAGCCATTTCGTTCCAGAGTACGACAAATGGTTCGATCAGTTCGCAAAGGACTGGGGCACAAAAAACAACGTCGAAGTCGCCGTCGACCACATCCCGGTCGCCAACGTCGCTGCGCGGGCGGCCGCGGAAGCCTCGGCCCAATCAGGTCACGATCTGTTCGGCTGGAATGGCGCAGGCGGGGCGCATCTTTACCGCAGATTCCTCGTCGACGTGACGAGCCTCGTCGAGGCGACCGAGAAGAAATACGGCAAGGTCAGCACGATCGGCCGGCAGATCGGCTATAACCAAGGCGACAAGACCTGGTCTGCATTTCCCGATTTCTACATCAGTTTCCCGGCCATGTATCGCAAGAGCATGTGGGACGAGATCGGGATGAAGCCGGACACGTGGGACAATGTTCGCGTCGGCGGCGCCAAGCTGAAAGCCAAAGGCCACCCGGTTGGCATTTCACTTGGACACAGCAACGACCCCAACACGACCTGGCGCGGGCTGCTGTGGAGCTTTGGCGGTGCCCTTCAGGACGCCGAAGGCAAGAACGTCGTGCTCAACAGCAAGGAAACGGTCGAAGCCGTTAAATACGTAACTGCGCTGTACAAGGAGGCGATGACGTCGGAAGTGCTGTCGTGGGACGACTCCAGCAATAATCGCTACCTTGTTTCGGGCATCGGCTCTCTGATCGTCAATCCGATCTCCGCTTATAGGACGTTCCAGAAGGCAAACACGAAGGGGGCCGACGACACGTTCGTGATTGCTCCGCCAAAGGGACCGGTCCGCCAGATCATGGGTGGGGCTTCCGAATTCTACGGCATCTGGAAGTTCGCCAAGAACAAGGAGGGCGCGATCGAGTTCCTCAAATATTACGCTGATCATTGGCCGGAGGCATTCAAGGCGAGCGAAGGTTACAATAACCCCTGCTTCGCAAACCTCGTGCCGAAGCCGATGCCGATCCTCTCGAACGATCCGACTTCGACACCATCAGACAAACTTATGGTGCTGCAGGATTCCGAGCAATGGTCGGCCTCCCCGGGATATCCCGGCCCATCCTGGCCTGCTGTCGACGAGGTCTACAACGACTTCGTCATCTGCGACATGATGGCTAAGGCGGCGAGCGGCCAGATGTCCGCGGAGGACTCGGTGAAATGGGCACACCAACAGTCTGACGCCATCTTCAAGAAATGGCACGAGAAGGCCTGAGGCGGTGTCCGGACGGAGCCCCACTTTGCGCTCAGGGACCCGGCCGCGTTCATTGGCAAACACGACTGACGCGCCCTGTCCCAGCGACGGATCGTCGGGGCGCAATACATGAACTTCGGGAGGATCGATGGCAGCCGTACTGACCAGGGATATCGTCAAGACCTTCGGCGAAATCAACGCCGTCAACGGCATCTCGCTGAGGGTGCCGGACGGCGAGTTCATGGTGTTGCTCGGCCCCTCGGGCTGCGGCAAGACGACGCTCTTGCGCATCATCTGCGGCCTCGAGCAACAGACCAGCGGCGATCTTCTGATCGGCGGCAATATCGTCAACGACATCCCGCCCCGCGCCCGCGGCATTGCGATGATGTTCCAAAGCTACGGCCTCTATCCGCACTATACAGTCCGCAACAACATTGCCTTCCCGCTGCGCACGCAGCGCATGCCCTCCCAGGACATCCAGAAGAAGGTCGGGTGGGCCGCGCAGTTGCTCGGCATCGGCCATCTTCTCGACCGGCGGCCACGCCAGCTTTCCGGCGGTGAGCGTCAGCGAGTGGCGCTCGCGCGCGCTCTCGTTCGCGAACCGACCGCGCTTCTGCTCGACGAGCCACTGTCCAATCTCGACGCCAAACTGCGCACCTCGGCTCGCCAGGAGATCAAGAATTTTCAGCAGCGCGTCGGCCTCACCACCATTTACGTGACCCACGACCAGGTCGAAGCGATGGGTATGGGCGACCGCATCGCGGTCATCGACCATGGAAGGGTTCGGCAGGTTGGAACGCCAATCGAGATCTATCAGGATCCCGCCGATCTTTTTGTCGCAACCTTTGTCGGCGCACCGCCGATGAACATCGTCACCTGCAATGGCGGCGGCTATCTAGGCTTCCGGCCGGAGAATTTCCTGCCTAGGGACATGATCGAAGACGACGGGGTGACCGAGTTTTCCTTTCGCGTCGACCGCTCCGAATATCTCGGGTCCGAGCGCATCGTTTACGGCGTGATGGATGGCTTCGATTCGAAGCAGCCGATCACGGCGAAGTTGCCGCCGGCCCACGTCGCCGAAGGAAGCGTTCGCCCCGGCGAGTGGCATCGCTTTGCCGTGAAAAACAGCGAGCTGCGCCGCTTCGAGGCCAGCGGCAATCGTAGCACTCGTCACTGAGGGCCGGAAGTCACAGATGGCTGTCATCGCAGAACCTGTTGCCAAACCGATCTCACGATTTCGCTTTGTCCTGGATCGACGCGATGTGCTCGAAACGGTCATGGTCGCGCCGGCGATCCTCTACGTCCTGCTATTGGTCGGGCTGCCGCTCCTCCTCGCGGTCTTTTACTCGCTCAGCGCCTACACGATTTACAACCCAACCTGGAAGTTTGTCGGCCTGGCCAGTTTCGAGCAGATCCTGCAGAATCCAACTTTCCTCGACACGCTGCGCAACACCTTCGTCTTTACGTTCGGCTCGCAGCTGCTCGGCCTCGTGCTCGGAAAGTTCGGGGCCTTCCTGCTGTTGCAACCCTTCCCCGGCCGCAAGATCGTGCGAGCGCTGATCATCCTGCCTTTTGCGGTGCCGGTCGCGCTGGCTACCATTGCCTGGCAATGGATGTTCGATTCGCTTTACAGCGTGATCAACTGGACCATGATTGCGGCCGGTCTCGTGACGCGCGAGGAGGCGCCGAACTGGCTCGGCAATCCATACCTCGCGATGTTGTGCATTATCATCATCA
Source organism: Bradyrhizobium sp. STM 3561 (assembly GCF_045571455.1). Classification (NCBI taxonomy): domain Bacteria; kingdom Pseudomonadati; phylum Pseudomonadota; class Alphaproteobacteria; order Hyphomicrobiales; family Nitrobacteraceae; genus Bradyrhizobium; species Bradyrhizobium sp. STM 3561. Next base: position 1,160,530 of record NZ_CP120695.1, on the reverse strand, counting down.
ACGCCTGGCGCTTCTTTCCCTTCGCCATCGTGATCTTTCTCGCCGGCATCACCGCGGTTCCGCAGGACGTGATCGACGCCGCCACAGTCGACGGTGCGGGTTTCTGGCGTCGCAACTACCAGATCATCCTGCCGATGATCCTGCCGATGGTGGCCATCGGCCTGATCTTCGGCATCGTATTCACCTTCACTGACCTTTCCATCGTCTTCCTGCTGACCATGGGCGGCCCCGGCGGCGCGACCTCGGTGCTGGGCTTTGAAGGTTTTCAGACCGGTATCGTTTCCGGCGACGTGGCGCACGGCGCGGCGATTTCGCTGTTCATGCTGCCGGTGCTGCTGGTCGTGGTGATCTTCACGCTGCGTTTTATCCGTCGCCGGGAGATCTGACATGCCCGAGCCTCTTGCCCGCTCTCTCCGCGTAACCGGGTTTTCTCTCGGCGTCGCGTTCTTCGTGATCCTGGCCGCGTTTCCGTTCTACTGGATGGCGATCACGGCCTTCAAACAGAACAGCGACCTTTACGACATCACCAACATTCCGTTCTGGTTTAATGAGCCACCGACGCTCGAACACATCCGGTACTTGTTCAAGGAGACGCTGTTCGCGCGCTGGCTGTCAAATTCACTGATCATCGGCGTCTGCGTCACCGCAATCACGCTCGTGACCGCGGTTCCGGCCGGTTACAGCCTGGCCCGCATGACCAGCCGCAAGGGCGAAGCGCTCGGGATCGCGATCTTCCTGACCTACCTGGTGCCGCCGACGCTGTTGTTCCTGCCACTGTCCCGGATCGTCACCGAGCTCGGCCTGCAAAACTCGATGTGGTCGCTGGTGCTGGTCTACCCGACCTTCACTATCCCATTCTGCTCCTGGCTGCTGATGGGCTTCTTCAAGGCGCTGCCGATCGAGATCGAGGAAGCCGCCATTGTCGACGGCTGCAGCGTGTTTGGCGCTTTCATCAAGATGGCGGTCCCCCTGTCGCTCCCCGCGATCCTGACGGTGGTGATCTTCACGTTCACCCTGACCCTGCAGGAGTTCGTTTACGCCCTGACATTCATCTCGTCGTCCGACCAAAAGCCGATCACGCTGGGCGTATCGACCGACCTGATCCGCGGTGACGTGTTCTTCTGGGGTGAGATCATGGCCGGCGCCTTGATCGCGGCCGTTCCAGTGGCGATCGCCTATAATCTCTTCCTTGATCGCTTCATCGCCGGCATCACCGGAGGCGCCGTCAAATAGCTAAACCACGTGATTGCAGGGCGGCTTCCACCGATGCCTTGCGCTACCGGCCTTAGATCGCAGCCGCCAACCCTCCTCCTTATTTATGGACAAGGGCAATGCATCCGGAACAGCGAGTTGAAAAGGCCATGCAGGGCGCTTGAGCATCCTGGCCCGATGCGCCGGTGCCCGGCTGCACATTTGCGAGATCAAACTTTGACTTAAGGACCGACGACGAACCGGTCGCCGAGAATAGGCGCTATGGAGAGGCCGCTTAAGCGGTTGTAATACCCTCATCCGGATTCAACTGTCTTCGATATTCCCTCGCGATCGTGTCAAAACACGTGCAGGAGACTTGCCGCAGCGCGTGAAAGTTGAGGATGCACACAAGCCCGCGCGAACTGCGGATCAACCCATCTTTCTCGAGCGCCTCAAGGCACTCCGTCACGCTGGCCCGTCGAACCCCAAGAAGATGCCCTAAGACTTCGTGGGTGAGCGGCAACTTGTCTTCCTCGAGAGCGCTGCTGGCCACAAGAAGCCATCGCGCCAACCGCTGCTTGACGGGGTGCACGGCATTGCAAACGCCCGATTGCGAGGTCTGCAGCAACACCACGTCAATATATCTGAGAAGAACCCTCCTTAGGGTGGGGAGCTGTGGCAAAATGGAAAGAAATTCACGTGCCGACATCCTTATGGCGGTTCCGGCAACTTGCACGACTCTGCGGTGGGGAGGGGTTTGATCAATCTCGGTCAAAACCAGAGGGGCGCCGATCATCCCCTCCGAGCCGATCAGCCAAGCCTCGATGAAACGATCCTGATCTACCCGTGCGGAAACCGAGACCAATCCGTGCTCTACAAAATAGACGTAATCCATCGGCAACCGCCAATGATGCAGGATCTGGCGGGGCAAGATCCGCACCGAGTCTGATCTGGTCAGCACTTCCGAAAGCTCGTGATTTGGAATGAGCCGTAGAAGCCGATTGCGGACCGCGCCCCCCCGAATTGAACTTTGAGTATCGCCAACCATCTCCCCTGTTCCACGACCAGGTCGGGAATCCAAACAGAACGGGATGCAGCAAGTTCCAATGTCGGCCGAGATAGCACGCGTCGGCCGGTGCTCCCGGCGAGAGGTGAACGAGCCATAGGGTGAAGCTTGTCGATGTCCTGCTGGGCTTGTTATCCCGCCGCTCCCTGATGGGCCGTAGCCGCGATGTCGTGCCCCTCTCCCCGATCGGAGGCTTGTTCGTCGAAGCGGAGGGCCGTACGCACGAGCGCGAGGTGGCTGAGCCCCTGGGGGAAGTTGCCGGCAAGCCGTCCCGCATGCACATCGTATTCCTCTGACAGCAAGCCGAGATCGTTCGCTGCATCGAGAAGGCGTTGAAAAGTCCTCTCGGCCTCGGCCCTCCTGCCCTGCATCAGTTGGCAATCGGCGAGCCAGCCACTGCAAGCGAGGAAGGCGGCTTCCCTAACCTCGTCCTTCGGCCCCCAGCGGTGCACATAACCGTCCTGAACCAGCTCGCGCTCGATCGTCGCGATGGTCTCGCGGACGCGTTCATCCGTCACCGGCAGAAAGCCGACAAGGGGAAGATTCAGTAGGCTCGCGTCGACCTTCTCGCTGCCGTAGAACGCGACAAACGTGCCGAGTGAGGGGTCGAAGGCCCGATCGCAGATATCCCGATGCATTCTGTCCCTCAGCGCGCGCATCCGATCGAGCTGACCTGCGTCGAAAAGAGAATGGAGGTCTGGCCGCCTAACGAAGCGATCGACGGCGGCCCAGGCGGAGACCTTCGAATAGGTGTAGTGACGCGGTCTTCCCCTGAGCTCCCATAGCCCGTGGTCCGGAAGCTCCCAAACCCGCTCCACGTGTTCGACGACGGAAGTGATCAGCGCGACCTCCCGCTCGGACGGGCTGATCCCTGCCTTCGCAGCCGCGGAAACGGAATCCACCAGCTCTCCATAGACGTCGAGCTGGAACTGAGAGGCGGCAGCGTTGCCAATACGGACCGGTTCAGCCCAGTTGCATCCCGGCAGCCACGATGCAACCCATTCTTCGAGGCGTCTTGAACCGTCGACGCGATACATGATCCGCATCTTGTCCGGCTCGCCGCCGACCGCTCTGAGAAGCCAATCCCGAAAGGATTTGGCTTCCTCATGATAGCCGGCGTCCAGAAGCGCACTCAAAGTGAAGGTCGCGTCGCGAAGCCAGCAATAGCGGTAGTCCCAATTCATATCGCCCGCCAGGGTCTCCGGAAGAGAAGTCGTCGGCGCGGCGATGATGCCCCCCGACCGGCGAAAGATCATAGCCTTCAAGGTCAGCAGAGATCGGCGGACTGCATCCGGCCATTTCGTCTGAACCCGGAATTGCTGGATCCAGGAGCGCCAGTATTGCTGAGTTGACGACAAGCTGCTTTTCGCCCCCAATGGGGGCGGCGGATCAGTCCTGGAGGGACCATATCTCAGGCAAAAATCGACCTGCTGTCCCTCGTTCACCTCCAGCTCGGTCACAACGCTGGAGTTCTCGCGTCGGAGCGGGGTCGGTGAATGCAGGACGACCAGGTCCGGTCCGACGAACGCGACCGCTCGCGCGTCTTCGACCTCGAGCGCGGGCCGCAACGATCCGTAGTCGAAGCGAAGATCCAGCTCGCTTCGGACTTGCACCTTCCCTCGAAGGCCCTGCACCACTCTTATGACGGCGCAAGCCCCATCGTGAACAGGCATGAAGTCCACCAGCCTGATGCATCCCGAAGACGTATCGAGTTCGGTCTCAAGGATGAGGGTATCGGCCTGATAGCGGCGACAGGTACAGCGATACGACGTGCTTGGCGCCACCTTCCAGCGACCATTCGCGGAGGTACCCAACAGTGAAGCAAAACAAGCATCGGAATCGAATCGAGGCCAGCACAACCAATCTATCGAACCTTTGCGATCGACGAGCGCGGCGGTCTGGCCATCTCCGATCATCCCGTAGTCTTCGATCAATCTGGGCACGATCAGCGCGCCTCCAGCCCGTTGCTGCGCCGCTGTTGCAAACGAGCTGCGCTCGGGCCGCTGAGCTTCGTTCTCCAGACCAACAGCCCCCCAAGCAGTGTTCCTGCCAACAACGTGGCCGCGTACGGCACCCATCGATCGAGCGTGCCGAAGGACATTGTGGCAGAGGACGCGGATTCAGCGCTAAAGCTTCCGCGCGTGCGGTGAAGCGAATGCACTGGCTCGTAGAGATTGTCGGCGCGATCGGGACCGATAGGATCGTCGGTTTGCTGGCCATCGACACAAACCTTGGCCAGATATCGATCCAGCAACCCCGGCACGAGCATATTGCCGAGAATGACCTTCAGGGTGCTCAAGCCGATCCAATACTCGCGGGCCGGCTTGCAAGCCGCCCGGAAGACGGCCTCCGCGATGGTTTCCGGCTCGATCACCGGGGCGACAGGCCTTGGAGCTCGCGCTATGTGCGCTCTCGCCCAGTCGAACTGGGGGGTGTTGACGGCGGGGAGCTGCAGCATTGTGAGCGTGATCCGGCTTCGTTCGTGGATCAGTTCGGCACGAAGCGAATCCGTGAAGCCTCTGATTGCATGCTTTGCTCCACAGTAAGCGGACTGCAGCGGGATGCCGCGATACGACAGCGCCGATCCGATCTGGATGATCGATCCTCGATTGGCCGGCCGCATGTGGCGGAGCGCCGCCATCGTGCCGTGAACGAAGCCGAGATAAGTGACCTCCGTCACTCGTCGGAATTCTTCCGGCGTCATCTTCCACGTCGGCGAAAAGACGGTCACCATTGCGTCGTTCACCCACACGTCGATATGTCCGAAAATCCCGGCCACGCGGTCGGCAGCGGCAAACACCGAACCCGCATCGGCCACATCAAGGGCGAGTACGATTGCCGTCCCTCCGAGCTTTTCGACCTCGTCTCGCACCTCCTCGAGAGCCCCCGCGTCGCGGGCGATGAGCCCCATGGAGAAGCCTGCCTGCGCGAATCGATGGGCGACCGCACGGCCAACACCTGCGGACGCTCCGGTGATCACGACCACCGTGGTCGGCTTGACCGGCAAGTCATTCATGCCTGGACTCCCTCTGTGCTGGTCTATGTCTGGGCGGCAGGAAATGCGATGGTCGTAAGCAGCGCCATCGCGGGCTGGCGGGAATCGAGCCTCGTATGTTGAACGACCACGGGCGCGCTCGCCTCGATGAGGGAAGCATAGCTCGTGTCGCGCGGCACTGGCGCCGGATCAGTCAGATCGTTGAAACGCATGTGGAGAGTGCGTTTGGCAGGTACCGTGACCAGATATGGACCGACCGGCTCGCGCGCCTCGAAGAACAAGGTGATCTTCACCTCGACGTCCCGGTCCCCCGGGTTCAGGAAGCACGCCGCTTCGTGGGAGACGAGATCATGCGCGTCGCTGACGCTGCTACCGGGAATGTAGCCTTCCGGGATGGCCCAGACCGTGCAGCCAATCTTTCGCATCTTACTTCTCCAGCCTGATCAGGGCTAATCCGCTCTCTGGATCGTGCCTCTTTCGCAGATGTGTCGGACTTTCCTCCATGATGATCTCGAGCGTCGGGCGCACCACGCCCGACCCCAAATGTCCGGCAAGTGCAGTCCCGTCACGCCTGCCGACCACCAGATGAACGTGAACGGAAGGCTCGCCTGAGGGATCAAGGGCGACATCGCCGATTAGAGAAGCGATCTCAACCTGTTCGCCCACACGGTTGTCCAAGTACTCCTTCCTTTCCCAGTCGAAGTACTTCAGGACGACCTCGCTGAAGGCTCCGATTCCGGTGATCTGTGCCGCCGATATCCGTTGCTCCATCGCGAAGGACGACAGGCAGCTCATCGCTTCTTCGCCGGTCTCGAGCACCAAGGCCAAAGTCCGCTGGGCTCCGTTCTTGCTCAGAACTTTGTGTCTCATTGTCATCCTCTTTGCATTGAAAGGATATTCGCGCGCCGCATCGATCCTTGACGCGCGAGCGCACGGATGCGATCAGCCGTGCGGCAGGCGATCGCCTGGATCGTCAACGAGGGGTTGGCGCCCCCCACGGTTGGAAAGACCGAGCCATCGCAGATCCATAAGTTTGGAATGTCCCAGCTGCGGCAGTCTGCATCGACGACGCTGGTGCGGGCATCGCTCCCCATCCGCGCGGTGCCGTTGAGATGACATGTGTCGTCGTCTTGGATCCAGATATCGGTTGCGTCCACCGCCTCGAGGGCGCGCCTCATGAACTTGAGGGAGTGATCGATCAGGCGTTTGTCGTTGTCGCACCAGGAATAGGTGACCCGGGGGATCCGCAGTCTGTACTGGTCGATCTCGTCGGCCAGCGTCACCCTGTTGGATTCCTGCGGCAGCATCTCGCCGACGATCTTGAGACCGACGACGTGATTGTAGTCTTTCATGGCTTCGACGAGTCTGTCGCCCCACAGGCCGCGAGCGCTGAACAGCGTATTCGCCCAGAGCTGCGGCAACGGACCCTGGCTCATGTAGGAATAGCCGCCGAAGAAATCCTTGCCTTTGTCTTCGTAGTTCCAATGCTCGGTGATGGCGAGCGACGGCGGCCCCTTGTAGGAGCGCACCTCGTGCTCCAGCCGGCCCCACACCGCCTGATTGGACTGCGCCATCAGGTTCTTCCCGACCAAGCCCGAGCTGTTGGCGAGGCCGTCCGGAAAGCGAGGTGTCGCGGAGTTCAGGAGAAGTCGGGGCGTTTCGATGGCATAGCCCGCGACGACGACGTTACGCGCCCGCTGAAAGCGCCATGCGCCGTCCCGATGATAATGAACCCCCGATACCAGCCCCGACGGCTCAACCTCGATGCGACCGACCATCGCGAGATCGCGGATCTCCGCACCTGCGGCGATCGCGCGCGGAATCCAGGTAACCAGCGCGCTCTGCTTGGCGTTGGTCGAACAGCCGGTGACGCAGAAACCGCGATAGACGCAAGGATGGGCCAGACCTCGGGGCGCCGATAGGGTCGCAAGCGGCGTCTCGGTCCATTTGATCCCCAACGCCTCGCAACCTTTCGCCAGCGCTCGCGCCGCGCCATTCAAAGGATGGGCGCGATACGGGTATCGCGGACGCAGCGGGCCCCAGGGATAGGTCACCGGACCCGATATCTTCAGAGCCTGCTCGACTTCGGTGTAATAGTCCCACATCTCGCGCCAATCGAGCGGCCAGTCGGCGCCATAACCGAGCATGGTGCGCGACTTGAACCATTCGGGACGGAAGCGCAGCGAGACCATTGCGAAGTGCACCGTCGAGCCGCCCACGGCCTTGCCGCTGTTGTTGCTGCCGAGTTGCAGCGGATTGGCGCCGTCGACGATACGGTCGTCGGTCCAATAGAGCTTGGTCTGCTCGGATTCATCGGAGGCGAAATCCTCCAGCGGCCTGAAATAGGGGCCCGCATCGAACGCAACGATCGAAAAGCCGTATTCGGCGAGCTTGCAGGCGAGCGTGCCGCCGCCCGCGCCCGTCCCGACGATGGCGAAATCGACCGGCTCGTTCTCGCGATATTGCCGCATCTGGACCCAGCCGCCCGGACGGAACACGTCCGGCGCCCGGCCGTCACACGCTCGCGGCACATGGAGGGGATCATCGGACACGGCGATTGCTCCGACGCGCTGCAGCATCATGGCCGTCCTTCGTCTCGGCCGCCTCCCAGGGATCGCGCTCGTCGAGATCGAGACGCACATAGCCGCGCGGACTTGCCGGACCGCCCCAGCCGATCTCGCTCCACGCTGTCGGGTGTGCGTAATAGGCGAGCACGATGTCCCGTCCCATGCGATGTTTGAAGAAGTCCTTGCAGCGCAACTCGCACCATTCGGCCGCTTTCAATTCGCCATGCTCGGCGGCACGAAGCAGCTTGTCCTGCAAGCCCTCCGGCAACGCTGCAAAGCGCTGGCCGTACGCGGCCGAGGCCTCGGCATTCAGCGCCTTAAGCCCCAGCCGCCAGGCATCCGCATCTCGGGGCACGCCCGGCCTGCGAAAGCCGTCCATGATCAGATCGTCCAGCTTGCGATCGACCAGCGCGGCGATCGGCACCGGCGGACGGTCCCGCGGTTGCGGAACGATGCGGTTCGCGATCGCCACGACGGTCTCGTATTCCTCCCGCGTGAAGTAACGCGGCTCGGGCGCTATCGACAGCCGCCGTGCGATGACCTCGCGCGTTTTGTCGTTCCAGGATGGACCCGACCATTTGGCGAGAACGTCATATTCGGGATAGCGGTCGCGACTTTCATGCATCAGGATGCGCCCTCATGAGACCGAGTGCAGCAAGGCCGGCAAGTGCGAGGCCGGCAAAGCTGGGCGGCGCGGGGATCGGCGGTCCATTCAGGATGTTCTGGCTCCAGTTGCGCCAGCCACCCATGTTTCGCGACACGCCGTAGGCGTGGAAGCCGACACCGGCCAGACCCATGGCCGTCAGCAGACGCATCCACCAGCGGGCGACGCGATGCGTCCTGCCGGAACGGTCCCCGGCTGCCGAGAGCAGCAGCGCTGCGCCGATCGGTGGCAGCGTCACCGGCAGAAGCATGAAGGGATTATGATAGGCGCCGCGGAAATGCAGCAGGCCCGCCTCGCCGGTCGTGCCGAGCAGACCTGCGCCCGCGACCGCGGCGATCGCACGTCCCGCCGGGAGACCGAAGATGCGCGGACGCGTTCGCCCCGCTTGACGCACCCGTTCCGAACAGAAGCCGAGCAGGCCCGACAGCAGGATCGCCATCGGCGCTCCGAGCGGCGCCCCGTAGAATAGATTTTGCCAGCTGAAGCCACCCACGCGCTTGCCGACGTTGTAGAGATGGAATCCCGAACCGACCAGGCCGGTCGCCGCGGCCAGCAGGTAAGTGGCATCGCGCGCTTTGTGCGCGAACGGGCGCATGTCAGCGGTCCCATGCAGGCTCGTCGCCATCGTCAGCGCAGAAACAAGCAGCGGCGTGTACATGGCCTTGTTCTTGAACGAGCCGCGGTAATGCTCGACGCTGGAGTCGGCGAGCACCGAGGCTGCGAGCATTCCTGCAGCCCGGTTGAGCTTTCGCGCCGTTTCGACGGTTTGCGCTTGGCTGGAGCGATTGCGACGGGGCGCGAGACGGGTGTCGGATCTGGCAGCCGGCGCGGATGCGGCCGATAACATTGAGACAAGGGCCATGCTGAATCCCGCGATTCCGGCCATCACGATCAGGTCGCGTTCTCCCGGCAGCCTCATGCGGCCTCCGATACGGCGTAAGCAGCGGCATCGGCGCGCTTGAAGATCAGCCCGTTCCCCGGCACCGTCAGATCGGGGCTAATTCGGCCGTCACGGGGCTGCGGCGCGCCATCGAAAAGCATGTGCTCGATGCGGACGTGATCGTGAAACCATTCGAGATGACGGATGCGGGGCGCGGCACAGGCGACAGCCATATGCAGCGCCGGCGCACAGTGAGCAGAAAGGTCGACGTGAAAGGCATTGCACAACGCCGCGATTTCGAGAAAGCCGGTGAAACCGCCGCATCGCGTCGCATCCGCCTGCTGCACATCCACCGCGCCACTGGCAAGCATGGTGCGCACATAGTCGACGGTGTAGGCGTACTCGCCGGCGGCCACGTCCATTCCGCAAGGTGCATGTTGCCGCACCATCGCCAGTCCAGGCAGGTCGTCGGACGATACCGGCTCCTCGAACCATCTGACGTCCCGCTCGGCGAAGATGTTCGCCAACCGGATCGCCTGCCTAGGGGTGCAGGCGCCGTTGGCGTCCACGAACAACAGCGCATCGCCAATCGCGCGCTTAGCCACCGCAACGCGATGGGGATCCCGCCCAGGCTCAGATCCGATCTTCATCTTGACGAATGCGCAGCCGTCCTTCGCAACCCAACCTCCGAGCTGCTGCTCCAGCTCGGCGTCGGAATAGGTTGTGAAGCCGCCGCTACCATAGATCGGTATAGAGGTGCGGTGCGCACCGAGAAGCACGACGAGCGGCTGATCGAACAGACGCGCCTTGAGGTCATGCAGCGCGGTATCGACCGCGGAGATCGCGGTTGCCGCGAGGCCCTCGCGGCCAAGGTTGCGGACCGCCCTCTGCATGGCCCCAAAACAGGACGCGGGTGCCAGGGCATCCTGACCCGCGATCACAGCAGCGAGCTTGTCCCGAATCAACCCGACGATACAGGCGCTTGCATAGGTGTAACCGAGGCCGACCTGTCCTCCACCCTCGACCTCGACGAGCACGATGGTGGTGGAGTTCCAGGAGATGGTGCCGTCCGCTTCAGGACGATCGGTCGGCACCCTATAGGCCTCGGCGCGCACGCTACGGATTGGGACCTCGGACCGCATCAGTCTGTTCCGGGTAGAACACTCGTCAGCAATTCCTTCGCGCTGTTCTTGAGCACGCTTCCCAGCTCCGGCTCCGAGGGGATCATGCTGACGAAATTCTTGGCATCCTTCAGCGTGATGTGCGGCGGCAGCGGCGGCACGTTGGGATCGGTATAGGCCTCGAGGAGGACAGGGCGATCCGCTGCAAGCGCCTCGTCCCATGCCGCGCCGACCCGATCAGGATTGTCGACGAAGATGCCCTTCAGGCCGAGCAGCTCGGCGTAGCGATGATAGGAGAAATCCGGAATGCTTTGAGTCGACTCGGTCTTCCCGGCGCCGAGCATGATGCGCTCTTCCCAGGTCACCTGATTGAGATCGCGGTTGTTGAGCACCAGCACAACGAGTCGCGGGTTCGACCAGCGCTTCCAGTACTTGGAAATGGTGATCATGACGTTGAGACCATTCATCTGCATCGCGCCGTCGCCCATGCAGGCGATGACGGTGCGATCGGGATAGGCCATCTTGCCTGCAAGCGCGTAAGGCGTCCCGGCGCCGAGCGACGCAAGACCACCCGAGAGCGACGCCTTCATGCCGCGCCGCATCCGGAGATCGCGCGCGTACCAATTGGCTACCGAGCCGGAATCCGCGGTGATGATGGCGTTGTCTGGCAGACGAGGCGACAACTCCCAGAACACCCGCTGCGGATTGAGCGGTTCGGCGGAATTCATCGCTCGTTCCTTCAGCGTGTCCCACCAATCGGCCATGCCTTTCTTGATGTCGCGGCGCCAGGACGACTCCTTCTTCTGCGAGAGCAGCGGCAAGAGGGCGCGCAGCGTCGTCGCGCTGTCTCCAACCATATTGACTTCCATAGGATAGCGCAGGCTCAGTCGGCTGCCGTCGATGTCGATTTGCACGCCGCGCGCGTCCCCTGGCTTCGGCAGAAACTCACTGTAGGGAAACGCGGAGCCTACCATCAGCAACGTGTCGCAGTTCTTCATGAGATCCCAGCTTGGCCGCGTCCCCAACAGCCCGATCGAACCGGTGACGAACGGCAGGTCGTCCGGCACCGCCGCTTTGCCGAGCAGGGCCTTGGCGACTCCGGCCTGCAGGCGCTGGGCGACTTCGATTACCTCGTCCGTTGCCTCCAACGCGCCGGCGCCAACGAGTATGGCGACCTTACTGCCTGCGTTGAGAACTTCGGCGGCGTCACGAAGCAAGGCCTCATCCGGCAGTTTGGCTGGACCGGCATAGCCGACGCCGGTGTGGGTGGCGCCATGCGCAACTGGGGGGTCCTGATAGTCGAGCTCCTGGACGTCCTTTGGCAGGATCACGCAAGTGACGGCGCGCTTGGTGTGCGCGATACGCACCGCGCGGTCGACGAGATGACGAACCTGTTCGGGAACGCTCGCCATCGCGACATATTCGGTCACGCCCTGGAACAGGGTCTGGAGGTCGACCTCCTGCTGATAGCTCGCGCCGATCGCGCTGCGTGCCTGCTGACCGACGAGAGCCAGGACCGGGACATGGTCCATCTTGGCGTCGTACAGACCGTTGAGAAGATGGATGGCTCCCGGTCCGGAGGTGGCGTAGCAAAGACCGACGTCGCCGGTGAACTTGGCATGCGCAGAGGCCATGAAAGCGGCCATCTCCTCGTGGCGGACCTGGACGTACTCGATCACGTCTTTGACGTTCTCAAGCGCCACGTCGAGGCCGCCCACTCCGTCGCCGGGATAACCGTAGACGCGCTTCAAACCCCATTCGGACAGGCGATGCCAAACGAATTCGCTGATGTTCATTGGATTGATCTCGATGACGGCGCGACGAAACTCGCACGAGAAGCCAACGTGCACTCTCCGTAAACGTTGCACCGTTACGACTTATTTAGCTCGCTCAGAGCCAGGAAAACTCGCTGCATTGTACGTTAGCGGACAGAGCCAATCTTTCGTCGCGCTGGACAACTTCGCAGGTCTAGAGAAATCAGACATGCGACGGTCTGACGCTCGTGCTGCGCAACGCGCAATCGGAACGCAGCTTCATGACTGCCCGTTTCACCGGCACACCACAAAATCAAGGAGCCATGCATGAGCTTGCGAAGTTCTTTTCTGATTCTCACCTTCGTCGCGGCTATCTCGGTCACGTCGGGCTCGGCCGTGCTTGCTGCGCCGATCGTTCCTTCCCCGATCGGCCCTGCCGGCGCATCCGTGCAAACCGTGCAGTACAGGCATTGGCATCACGGGTGGCACCGACCTTACTGGCACCGGGATTACGGACCGGGCGCCGCAGTCGTCGGCGGTCTAGCCGCTGGAGCTCTCATCGGAAGCGCGATCGCGAACAGTGAGGCAAGGGCAGACGCGGGTGCATACTGCGCGCAGCGCTACAAGTCCTATGACCCCGCATCCGGTACGTATCTCGGCTACGACGGCGTCCGTCATCCCTGTCCATAGCCTGTTCCGCCATTCCCATCCGCGCTTCCGGTGCGCGGCTACACGAGCCGAGTGGAGGCGCGCGAATGGACAGGGTCGAATTCATGAAGCGGGTCGCGATCGCGGTGGCGATCGCGACCATTCCGTTTTTGTTGTGGTACTTTCGGTCGGTGGTCCTGGTCGCAGTGGGCGCGATGCTGCTGTCGGTGGTGGCTTGATTTGATGAGCCAGCCGTTGCGCTGGTGCAGACTTCCCAGGGCAGCCTCCGTCGCTTTAACCCTGGTCCTTCTTTTCGCGTTGATGGGGGCGGCCGGCTACGTATTCGGTACTACACTGTCGAACGAGATGCAGGACGTGGTCGATCGCGCGGATCTCGCTGCCAGGACGATCGCGGGCGACCTGCAAGGATCACGATGGGGTGCCGCCGTCCTGAAGCGCATCGATGCGAGCCAGCTTTCGCTGGCGAGCTGGGCCGGAAACATCGTCAGTGTGAGCAGCAGTCTGTTCGCCTCGATAGTGGTCATGATCGGAATGGGCGGCTATATCGTGGCTCAGCCGGCGCTGTATCGGGCGGAATTCCGCAAGCTGTTGCCAAGGAGAAGTGCCGAGTGGGTGGAGATGACCGCCGGCCACATCGCGGCGTCGCTCAAGCTATGGTGCATCGGACAAGCCATCCAGATGCTGCTCGTCGGCGCGCTTACCACGCTTGCGGTCTGGCTGATCGGCTTGCCATCGCCGCTTGCCCTAGGCGTCATCGCCGGTCTTGCCGAATTCATCCCCTACGTCGGTCCTTTGATAGCGGCACTGCCCGCGCTTCTGGTGGCTACGTCGCAAGGGTGGTCACTCCTGGCTTGGACCGTCGTGGCCTACGTTGCAATCCAGCAGATCGAAGGAAATCTGCTGCTTCCGGTCATCCAGCGGCGGCTGGTCGCCATCCCTCCGGCGACCATGCTGTTCGGAATCCTGGTCGTCGGTGCCTTCTTCGGGTTGCAAGGGGTCGTGTTCGCGGCACCCATCACCGTGATGGTCTATGCCACTATGGAGAACCAAGCGCGTAGCAAAGCAAGAGGTCCTTGCACCTGCGAATGAAGGTATCTCGTCGCACATCTTCTTCCATGCGCGGCGCGCCGGAGAGAGCCTCGATGTCAAGTAGCGCGAATACGATCGAGACCGAGAAACCGTCGATGGTCTTCACGTCCTTACTCGTCCTGATCCCGATCTCGATGGGTCTTAGATACATGCAAGCGCCCGTCCTGACGACATTCGTTGCCAGTGCCGGCTCCATTGCGGTGCTCGCGGAGTGGATCCGCCGTGGAACGGAGCAGCTGGCGAGACACGCGGGTCCGACCATCCGCGGGCTCGTCATGGTGAGCTTCGGTAGCGTGGCCGAACTCGTACTGGCCCTGTTCGTCCTTGCGAATGGCCAGGCTTCCGTCGTCCAGGCGCAGATCACGGGCTCGATTATCGGAACAAGCCTTCTGGGCCTAGGGATCGCCATTCTGGCGGGTGGGCTGTCGCGACGGCGCCAGACGTTCAGCTCCAGCAAGGCCGGCCTTCAGTCGACGCTTTTGATCTTGGCAGTGATCGCGCTGCTTCTACCTGCAATATTCGACTACACTGCCCGGCAAGATCATCTGCATAACGTCCGTCTGACCGACGAAGAGCTGAGCCTTGGCGCATCAATCGTGCTGCTTGTACTCTACGGCGGAAACCTCGCCTATACTCTGATCACCCACCGCGATGCCTTCGCTGACGAGGAGGCTAACGGCGATCGCTCGTGGAGCCTGGGCCTCTCGATCGGCGTCGTCGTGGGCTGCACCGCGGTCATTGCCCTCGAAGCGGAGATCGTCTCGGACGTGCTGACGCAGACGGCCGAGACCCTGAGAATTTCGACTGTGTTTCTGGGAGTCGTTGTGCTGGCGCTCGTCGGTACATCCGCCGACCTGTTCGCGGCAAGCTGGTTCGCACGCAGCGATCGGATGACGCTGGCATTGAGCATCTGCATCGGATCGGCGATCCAGCTGGTCCTGGTCGTGACCCCGGTTCTGGTCCTGGCCTCAGCCTTTATGGATAGTCCGATGAGCCTGGTGTTCGGCAACCCACTCTATCTGTTCGCCATTGCGAGCACGGCATTTATCGTCAGCGCGGTCGCGCGCGACGGCGAGACGACCTGGTTCGAGGGCCTGCTTCTCGTGGGAGTGTACGTTCTGTTCGCGCTCGGCTTCTTCTTCATCGGCCCGGGCTGACGGCCGCACCTCGCCGCGCGTCACGTCCCTTCGGCTTCCGGACAGGGTTGTGGATTCATCGGGTATGGACCGCTTCCGAGCTCCGCTTCTTGTGCTCACTCCGGAGAATCTGTCGGCTGATCTTGCGGTCCCGCTTGAAAGCGCCTTGCGTCGCCTGATAGGCGGCAATCCCGGGCGTCTCCTTCGACTTGTCCGTCGTCCCGTGAGCTGCCGGAGCGAGCACGAAGGCCGCCGCGCATGTCTGCAGTACAAGGCGTTCGAAACGGATCATCTCGTCTCTCCTCTTTCCTGAGCGGAGTCGGTTGCGGTCGAGTGCCGCACGTCGCCAACTTTCGACGCCGAGACCGGAGGCGCCGAATTTCCCCATGCGTTCCTGATGTAGGTGGCGAGGTCGGCAATCTGCTGGTCCGAGAGCTTCCATTTGAACGCGGGCATGGAGACCTGCGTAGGTCTTGCATCGGTCGTTGCCGCATGAGCTCCGTTCAGGATCAACCGCACGATGGTGGTTGGATCCCGGTCCTGGACGGCGCTGTCACCCTGGAGGCGGGGAAACATAGCAGGCACGCCCTGACCTTCGGCCTGATGGCAGCCCGAGCAATTGTCGACGTAGAGCGCTTTCCCGACGGTCAGGACCTTGGAATCGGGCTGCGTCTGATCGTCTTTGTGTTCTCCGGCACCTGAAGGCACGTCCTTGAGGTAGGTCGCTATCGCTTTCAGATCGTCGTCTTTCAGCTTCGAAGTCGAGAACGTGATGACCTCCGACATCGGGCCGTATGCGACCGTGCGGGAATTGCGCCCCGTCTTGAGAAACGCCACGATATCGTCCACTGACCAGTTTCCCAAACCGGACCGCACGTCGGCCGTCAGATTTGGGGCGTACCAATCCTGGAGCTTCCCGCCGCGCAGCGCGGACTGCTTCTCGGAAGCCCCCAGCACGTTGGTGGGCGTGTGGCAGGCTCCGCAATGTCCGAGGCCTTCGACCAAATAGGCCCCCCGATTCCATTCGGGTGATTTCTGATCGTCGGGCTTGAAGGTGCCTTCATGGAAGAACAGCTCGTTCCACCCCTTCATGACGACGCGTTCGTTTAACGGCCACGCGAGTTGGTTCGGCGGAGGGGAGTTGGCGACGGGATCTAGCGAGCTCAGAAAGGCCTTGAGAGCGTCGGCATCTTCGCGGGTGACTTTGGTATACCAGGGGTAGGGAAACGCTGGATAGAGATAGCTGCCATCGGCCGAGATGCCCTGGTGCAGGGCGCGGTAGAACTGATCGTCGGACCAGGCGCCGATCCCGGTCGTTCGGTCGGGCGTGATATTGGCAGAGTAGATTGTTCCGAAGGGCGTCGGAATCGCGCGGCCGCCGGCGAACGGCTTGCCTCCAGGCGCGGTATGGCAGGCCTCGCAGTCGCCGGCAGCCGCGAGATAGCGGCCTCGCTCGACCTGAGCAAAGGACAGTTGCTCGCCCCGGGCGGGGAAAACGCAGAATGCTGCGGCACAGGCGCAGACCAACGACAACCTGACGAGAGCAAACAACATTGCGCCTCTCCTACGCTTGAACCAGCGGCCCGGGACTTTTCAGATATTGCGTTCTGATGGCGTGAGCG
The DNA here is from genome assembly GCF_045571455.1 of Bradyrhizobium sp. STM 3561. Classification (NCBI taxonomy): domain Bacteria; kingdom Pseudomonadati; phylum Pseudomonadota; class Alphaproteobacteria; order Hyphomicrobiales; family Nitrobacteraceae; genus Bradyrhizobium; species Bradyrhizobium sp. STM 3561. The sequence goes on along the minus strand of NZ_CP120695.1, from coordinate 1,143,776 downwards.
GACCAGAGCGCCAGCGCGGCGACGGTGCCTGTCGGGTTGTAGCCCGGGTTCTGCGGGAACCCCGAGGATCCCATCACGAACAGGTTCGAGACGTCCCAGTGCTGCAGATAGCGGTTGATGACGCTTTCCCGCGGATTGGAGCCCATGATCGCTCCGCCGGTGTTGTGCGTCGTCTGATACGGCGTGATGTCATAGTGGCCCTTCCGGGGATTGCTCCTGATCTCACGTGGCTTCATCGCGCGGGCGATCTCTTCGGCCTTTCCCGTCAGGAAATCCGACATCTTGTGCTCGTTGTCGGTGTAGTCGAACGTCATGCGCATCAGCGGGCGACCGAGAAAGTCGCGGTAGGTCGGATCCAAATCAAGGTGGTTTCCCCGGTGGCTCATGACCGCCCCATGCGTAGAGATCGACATCGAGCGCAGATAGTTTTGCACAACCGCTTTCTTCCACTTAGAGCCCCATTTGGGCGTTCCATCCGGAACGAGATGGGTCTCGATCGGACGACCGTTGGTATTCCAGCAGGCTATGTAACCGCCTCCGACGAAGCCCAGATTGGTGTGGTCGAAATTATCTCCGTTGAACTCGTCGACCACGGTCCCTAGCGCGCCGGCGCCGATGAACGGGTTCAGGATCTTGTCGTCGTAGAATACGTCGACGCTCGAGACGATTTGATAGGCATAGTTCTTGCCAAGCGTCCCGGCTCCTGTGTTGGGGTCGTACGGAGTGCCGATTGCTGACAGGAGCAGAAGGTGGACATTGTGCAAAACGAACGCGCTGAGAACGATCAGGTCGGCCGGCTGCTCGTACTCTTCGCCTTGAGTGTCGACGTAGGTGACGCTGACCGCCCTCTTCCCATCGCTGTCCAGGTTGATCTTGATGACCTCACACTCGGTCTTCAACGTGAAGTTCTTCTTGCGAAGCAGGACCGGGAGGATGGTCGTCTGCGGACTTGCCTTGGAATAGTTACCGCAACCGAATTTCTCGCAGAAGCCGCAATAGGTGCACGGTCCGAGCTGCACGCCGAGCGGGTTGGTGTAAGCGCGAGACATGTTCGCTGATGGCGCGGGGAACGGCGTCAACCCGATATCCCGTGCCGCTTCTGCGAAGAGTGTCGGACCATAGGTCATCGCCATGGGCGGGTTCGGATAGTCTCTGGCACGGGGACCTTCGAACGGATTTCCTCCGGGTTGGGTCTGTCCCCTGATATTGCCGGCCTTGCCCGATATCCCGCAGAGGTATTCCCACGTGTCGTAATAAGGTTCCAGATCGTCATATGTGATGCCCCAATCCTGGATGGTCATGTCTTGGGGTATCGCCGCTGCGCCATAGCGGTCGCTGTTATGGCTGCGCGCGACGAAGTCGCTCGGCAGGAAACGCCAGTTCTGTCCGTTCCAATGGATTCCCGCTCCGCCGACGCCTGTCCCGGGGAGGAAGGAGCCGAGTTGACGCATCGGCAGAGCGGTTTCGTTTGCCGAGTTTCGGAAGGTCAGCGTCTCGCGTGCGGGCTCCTGGAAGAGCTCATGGCGGTAATAGTAGCGGAGCTCGTCCTGGATGAACGTGGTGGCGAAATCGGTGGTGGTGTCGCGCCATCCTCCCCGCTCGAGCGCCAGGACATTCAGCCCGGCATCGGTCAGCTCCTGACCCATCAAGGCGCCGGTCCAGCCGAAGCCCACGAGAAGCGCATCGACCGCCGGCAACTTGGTGGCCATATCGATCTCCTATGCCTTCGAGCTCCAGTCGGGCCGACCGTAGATCGCGACGGGCGGCAACGGGTAGCGCTTGCCGTGTTGACCGACGAAGTCCCGATAGTCGTACCTCGCACCGGGAAAACCGATCATCTTCCAAGCCGCCATGCCCTTGTTGCCGCCGTACATGGGATCGGCGAAGTAGCCTTCCTGGGTGTTGAGGAGGAATTGCTTGAAGAATGCCTTGGCATCCACGTTCTGAAGCTTGGCCTTACCTTCTTCGAGCTCTCCGAGGACGGTGTCCTGCTGCTCCGTGCCGAGTTCAACAAAGGGCTTCCCGCCGAATTTGCCGCGACAATAGACGTCAATCGCCTTGATCGCGGCGCGGTACATCTGCGCCGGCGTCATCCTCGACTGGTAGCCTTGACTATCCGTGCCCTTCGACCATGGTCCCGCCATATACCAGCGCTCGGCTCTGCCGTAGGCTCCAGCGAGCTGGCGATCGATGAAGAGTGTGACGCCGAGCTCGCGCGCGCCGGGCCCCATATCATCCTGTGGTATCAGACGCGACACGGCGGCATCGAGCCAAGCCGCTTCGTCCGCTGTGAAAAACCGATAATCGCTCCCGCCGACCGGGGATGGTTTGTTCGCCTCGCCAGGGGCCCAAGGGACTTCCTGTGCGATTGTGTCTGCCGTGGCGGGGGCGGTGGGAAGGGCCAAGGATGTACCAGCAGCAAGCCCCGCGGTAAGCAGGTCGCGTCGACTGACTTCCCGCTTCGTCCCTCTCGATATCGACATGATCGGAACCCCTGTGTGGCCGCATCAACACTCTGGAAAGGCCGACGTTCGCTCGGCTGCCGCGGGTTCTGGGGAAATTCGGTACGCTTCCGGACCGATCCGGCAGCTTATGCTGTCAGTTGCGGCGCACCTCGGCCTCAAGCAGGCCTACGAACTCAAAAACGTTCTGTGCTTGCGCCGCCTTGAGGAGGCAGCGATCCCGTTCTTTGCCAGGGGGCAGCTCTTGCGCTTCCTGCTTGGCTCTCTCGGCGAGTTGCTTCAGCCGCTCGGGAAGCGGCAGCAAGGCTTCGGTGCGGCGACGACGCCGCCGTTTTGTCCCCTTCCGGCGACCTCGCCACGCCAACCGCTTCATGCCGCTTCCCGATTTGTCCAGGCCATCAAAGCACGACGCCTTACTTGGAATTGCCCTGGTGAGGTGAGGTAGAGCCAGTGGTGTTCTGGGATGAGCTACCCGATTGACCACCTTTGCTGTCGACGTTCATGGCTTCGAAGACCGACATCCCGTGGGGACCGATGGTCATCACCACTGGATTTCCATCCTTGCTCTTGGCCTGAACCACGAAGGACTCGGCAACGACATTGACGTCCGTGAAGCCTGCCTTCTGGAGATCTTGCTTTATCTGCTGCGCGGCTGCGAGATTTTGGTTCGAAGTGCCGGGCTGCTGCTGAGAGGAGGTGCTGGGCTGTTGTGATGCGGCTTGAGACCCTTTCGAAGCGTTCTGTGCGAGCGCGGGGCTTGCGAGAGCAAGTACGGCCACGGCCGAGGCAGTCATGAGTGTGCGTGTCATTTGGGCGCCTTTCTAGTGGGAGAACAGATGCCTGAAATAGTGATCGACCTGGCGTTACGTTCCGGCAGCAGGGCTCGGTCGCACGTGATGGTCGGTACGTCAGCGAACAGTGGCGCCCTCGCCGGCGGGCATAACAGAATTGTACGGTAGCGCGCCAAGATTCTGATGCTCGGACCGGGGGCGGTAGGCACGGAGCAGTTTCGAAATCGTTGAGCGTCACCTCGGCTGCGGGGCGCCGCGGCCATCACCCTGGGGTCACCTCATGCCGCTTAAAAGAGCCGTCGTCCAACATCGTCGGCGCAAATGCCATTTCGGCACCATTTGCGCGCAAGGGTCACGGATGCATGCTTCGCCGGTTCGACCTCCCACACCAGCACCTTTCGGCGGCCGAAGATGGACGGACGGGCGTAAGCGACGTTGAGATGTTCCCAGCCGGGCCAGGTGCATGCAGATTTTCCGCCCAGGCGCTGACACGATCGCGAAAGTTCTCCTGGCCTCGTGCGGTGCAGTCCCAATCCTTCTAGTCGGACTCGCCTACAGCATAATGAGTTCGCCCTACGCCACTGGAGAAGATGTGACGCGAAACCAGCCCGTTCCCTTCAGCCATGAACATCATGTTGGCGGTCTAGGTCTCGACTGCAGATATTGCCATACCTCGGTGGAGAAGGCGCGGTTTGCGGGCCTGCCCCCGACCGAGACCTGCATGACCTGTCATTCGCAGCTTTGGACGAACGCCGAGATGCTGGCGCCCGTAAGGGCGAGCCTCGCGCGCAACACCCCGATTGCCTGGCAACGGGTCAACAGACTGCCGGATTACGTCTACTTCGATCACTCGATCCATGTGGCCAAGGGCGTCGGGTGCACCACGTGCCATGGTCCAATCGACCAGATGAGACTGACGCGCCAGGCGGCACCGTTGACGATGCAGTGGTGCATCGATTGTCACCGCTCACCGCAGAAGGCACTGAGGCCGCGAGACGCGGTGTTCGATCCAAAATGGTCACCGCCGCAAAACCAGGAGGCGCTCGGTCGGAAGCTGATGGCAGAGTATCACGTTCGCGTCGATCACCTCACGGACTGCTCGATATGCCACAGGTAGACGAGCTGCCCATAAAAACCGCCTCCTTTTGCAGCCCGAGGATCGACCGTCGGCGCGCCTTGAGCCTCTTGGCTGCCGGGATCGCGGGAGGTCTGAGCGCTTGCAGCCGGCCGGATGAAGAGATCGTGCCCTATGTGACGATGCCGGATCGCCTGGTACCCGGAGAGCCGATGAAGTTCGCGACCACGCTGGCGCTGTCAGGCTACGGCCGCGGCGCGCTGGTCACCTCGGTGGACGGACGGCCGATCAAGATCGAGGGCAACCCGAAGCATCCAGCTAGTCTCGGTGCAACGGACATCTTCATGGAGGCAGCCGTACTCTCTCTTTACGATCCAGATCGGTCGCGGGCTGTACTACACGAGGGGGCCATCGCTGCGGCAGAGGCATTTCGCAGAGCTCTGCTCGAACAGAACCAATTGATGAAGCAGCGCCAGGGCAAGGGACTTCGAATCCTCACAGGTAAGGTCACTTCCCCTACCCTGCTGCGGCAGATCGACGATCTGTTCGCTAGATTTCCCGAGGCTTCTTGGCACGCCTATGATCCGATCGACGGTGCCGGGGCGAGCGCCGGAACCCTCTTCGCTTACGGGCGAGAGCTGGACCTCGTGCCGCATTTGGAGCGCGCGAACATCGTGGTCGCTCTCGATTCGGATCCGATCGGCCATGGTCCCGATCAACTGAGAAACGCCAGGGCTTTCGCGAACGGCCGCAAGCAGCCGGCAGGCGGCTTCTCGCGTTGGTACTGTGTGGAGTCTGCTCCGACGTTGACCGGGGCGAAGGCCGATCATCGGCTTGCCCTTCAGCCTGCCATCATCGAGGAAGTTGCGATCGCGATCGCCGGCGCGCTCGGCTCCCGGGCGCGAGCGCCCGCGATGCCGGAAAACGTGCAGCGCCTCGTGCGGCAAATCAGCTCGGACCTCAGCTCAGCGTCCGGCGGATCCATTGTTATCGCCGGCCGATCCCTTTCAGCCGAAACTCACGCGCTCGTCCATTGGATCAACGCCCGTCTCAAGGCGCCTCTCGATCTCATCGAGCGGATCGATCGCACGCCCTCGGGGCGTCAAGGGAGGACGCTCGCCGAACTTGTTCGCGATCTGGACGACGGCCAGGTCGACCAGCTCGTCATCCTCGGCGTTAACCCGGCTTATGATGCTCCCGCCGACCTTGATTTCGCTCGTGCGGCTCGCAACGCGCCGTTTCGCCTGCACATGGGCTGCTATGCCGACGAGACGGCCGCGATCTCGAACTGGCACCTTCCGCAAACTCATCCGCTCGAAGCCTGGTCGGACCTGCGCAGCCCAGACGGAACTGCCAGTCTCGTCCAGCCGCTGATCCGGCCGCTCTATCATACTAGAACGGATCACGAGCTCCTCGCGCTCCTCGCGGACGGGATCGACGCGAGCCCGCGCGATCTAGTACGTCAGACCTGGCAGCCAAACGCCGGAGCCGATTTCGAGGGCTGGTGGACGCGCGCGCTGCACGACGGAGTGATTTCCGGCAGCGCCAGCCCGCCTGTGACGCCGCATGAGCCCAAAATACCCGAGCTGCCGAGAGCGAGCGCGCCGCCGGGCTTCTCATTGGTGCTGCAGCCCGATCCGGCCGTCTGGGACGGCTCATTCGCGAACAATGCCTGGTTGCAGGAATGTCCGAGACCGCTCACGAAGCAGGTCTGGGGCAACGCTCTGACGATCAATCCTCGCGACGCCGAGCCTTTTGGCGTGTCAGGAGGCGACGTCGTCTCGATCCGGTCCGAGCACGGCACAGTGGAGGCGCCGGTGCTCATCGATCCGGCCGCCGCTGCCGGGGTCGGTAGCCTCACGCTCGGGTATGGCCGGACGCGAGCGGGTGCGATCGGCGACGGAATTGGCGCCGATGCGAACCGGCTGCGCGCCGTCAAAACCCCGTGGCTGTTGGCGGCTGCCTCCATCAGCAAGACGGCTCGAAAACAGGACCCGCTCACCACCCAGAATATCGTACGCGCCGCGGACTACGTCGCCGAACTCTATCCAATGCGCAAGCTTGCGGAAGCCGCGCGCCCCGTCGGATCTCCGGATCCGGAGAACACTTCCAGCCTGCTGCCTGCGGCTCCGCCCCGAAGCGGCGATGAATATGCATGGGCCATGGTCATCGACACGTCACTGTGCATCGGCTGCAACGCATGCGTCGTTGCCTGCCAGGCCGAGAACAACGTGCCCGTCGTCGGCCCGGAAGAAGTTGCCCGGGGCCGGGACATGCATTGGTTGCGGGTCGATGTCTATGATCACGGAACGGCGCACAGTCCAGCACTCGGTTTCCAGCCTGTCCCGTGCATGCATTGCGAGCACGCCCCCTGCGAACCGGTCTGCCCCGTGGCAGCCTCCGTGCATGATAGCGAAGGCCTGAACGCGCAGGTGTACAACAGATGCATCGGCACGCGCTTCTGCCAGGCCAATTGCCCGTACAAGGTCCGTCGTTTCAATTTCCGCGGTTACGCCGACGGGCAGGAATACGCCAACCTTGGTCTGGAATCCTACCGCGCCCAGAAGAATCCGGAGGTGACGGTCCGCGCCCGCGGCGTAATGGAAAAATGCACCTACTGCGTCCAGCGGATCAGCGGAGCCAGGCGAGCGGCCGAACGTGAGGATCGCCGCATCGGCACCGACGAAGTGCGGACTGCCTGTCAGAGCGCTTGTCCGACGAACGCGATCGAATTCGGCGACCTCAATCAGAGCGGCTCGAAGGTGAATCGAAGTAGGTCTGATCCACGACATTATGCGCTGCTTGCTCATCTCGACACGCGCCCACGCACAACCTACCTCGCCGATGTCCGGAATCCCTCTTCGCGTTCCGACGGAGACGCTGAATGACCGCCGTCCTGGAGCCCGATGAGGCCGCGACCGCGCCTTGGATCTCCGCCTATCGCGCAAGCGACGTGGAGATCACCCAGGCAGTGACTACTCCCCTCTTCAGGAATCCGGGGAAGGTCTGGTGGCTCGCCCTCCTTCTCAGTGCGCCCTTTATGGCTTGGTTCGTGGCGGCCCTCGGCTGGGTCTTTTACCGCGGTATCGGCGTTTGGGGCGTCAACTCGACCATCGTGTGGGGTGTCGCCATCGCTGATTACGTATGGTGGATCGGCATCGGTAACGCCGGGACGCTGATCTCCGCCATGCTGCTGCTCACGCGGCAAAGGTGGCGCGCTTCCATCAATCGCTTCGCGGAGGCGATGACGTTGTTCGCCGTGGCCATCGCTGGGTTGATGCCGATCGTGCATCTAGGCCGTCCCATTTACGCCTACTGGCTCGCTCCTTACCCGAACACCATGTCGCTCTGGCCGCAGTGGCGGAGCGCGCTGGTGTGGGATTTCTGGGCGATCATCAGCTATCTGCTGTTCTCGTTGCTGTTCTGGTACGTCAGCCTCATTCCCGATCTCGCAACGATGCGGGACAGAACGAAATCGCGGACCGGGCAGTTGTTGTACGGCGCGTTCGCGCTCGGCTGGTGCGGCTCGGTGCGGCAGTGGCGCGCCATGAAGATTCTCCATACGACAATGGCCGCTCTCGGCGTGCCCCTTGTCTGCTCGGTGCATTCGATCGTCGGCCTGGACTTTGCGGCCAGCCTCATGCCGGGTTGGCAGGAAAGTATCTTTCCGCCCTACTTCGTGGTCGGCGCCATGTACTCCGGATTCGCAATGGTCGTCGTGCTGGCTCTAGCGATCCGCTGGGGCTTTGACCTTCAGGCGATCATCACACGCGAGCATCTGGACGTGATCGCGCGTGTCCTGCTGATGTCCTCGATCGTGATGGGCTATTCCTACGCCAGCGAATGGTTCATGGGGTGGTACGGTGGGGCGCGCAGCGATCGGAGCCTTGTGGCGTTCGAGTTTGCCGGCACATACGCTCCGCTGTTCTGGGCATTGCTCGGCTGCAATGTCGTCCTGCCCCAGGCGCTCTGGTTGCCGCGCGTACGTGGGTCTCTTGTCGCTTTGTTCGCGATCTCTGTCGCGATCAACGTCGGAATGTGGCTCGAGCGCATCCTGATCGTCTGGAATACGCTTTCGCATGGCTATATGCCGAGCTTGTGGCGAGCCTTTCACTTCACGATCTGGGACTTGGCCTTTGTCATTGCGCCGCTCGGCTTCTTCGCCTTCCTGTTCCTGATGTTCGTGCGGCTCATCCCTGCGGTCTCCATGTTCGACATGCGCGAGCTCGCGCACCGGGAGGATATGGCATGACGTGGCCTCTCCTCGCGGAATTCCAGGATCCGGCCACCCTGATTGCCGCTGCCCGGAGGCTGAAAGGCAGTCCGCGCTTCACCGTGCTCGATGCCTTTACCCCGTTCCCGGTGGACGAACTCCATGAGCTCATCGACGTCGGCCCTCCAAGAATCCGGGTCGCTATGTTCCTGGCGGGTTTCTCTACCGCGGCGTTCGCCTTCGGCCTGCAATGGTACAGCGCGGTGATCGACTATCCGATCAATAGCGGCGGCCGACCTCTGAACTCGTGGCCGGTTTTCCTCCTTGTTCCCTTCGAGGTCGGCATATTCGCCGCGGCGCTCGCCGGATTTATCGCCCTGCTCTGGACGACCGGTCTGCCACAATTGCACCAGCCGCTGTTCGACGTGCCGAGCTTCGAGCGTTCGACACAGGACCACTATTTCCTGCTCGCAAAAGGAGAGAACGAGGAGAGGACGCACGCCCTTCGGCAGCTTCTTCGAACTGCCGGCGCGCTGAGAGTTACCGAGGTACGAGCGCCATGATCGAGCGGCTCGCGATCCCGATCTGCGCCGCATTGCTGCTGTCCGCGTGCGATGACGTCTCGATGACCCAGCAGAACCGCTACCGAACCTTCACGCGTGCCGCGCTGTTCGACAACGGCACTGAAGCACAACTCTTGCCGGATGGGGTGGTCGCCCAAGGCGACCTGAGGCGGCAAAGCAGGTCTGTGCAAAGACCGCAGGTCAATGCCGAGCTGCTCAAGCGCGGGCGCGAGCGTTACGACATCTACTGCTCTCCCTGTCATGGTTTGTCAGGGAGCGGTGACGGAGTGGTCGTCCAGCGAGGCTTCCCGGCGCCACCTTCGTATCACGGCAGCCGCCTACGGGCCGCATCCGCCCAACACTTCTTTGATGTGATCACCAACGGTCACGGTGTGATGTTCTCGTATGCCGCTCGCGTTGACCCGAGTGATCGATGGGGCATTGTCGCCTACATCCGGGCGCTCCAGGAGTCTCAGAGAGCAAATGTAGCAGACACTCCCGAACTGCGGACGAGATTGCCATGACGGCGCATGCGAGCGCCTTTCGTTTGCAGAATTTGCGACGGTGGCCGGCGGTGTGCGGAATTCTGCTGCTGGGCGGCGCGGTGATCGCGGCAGCAGCTTGGCAAGGTCCAGCTCTCTCCCGCGCCTGGCTCGTTGCGTTCGGCGTCTGGAGCTGCGTGCCGGTGGGGAGCATGATGCTGCTGCTCATACATTCCCTGACCGGAGGCCGATGGGGCGAGGAGAGCGCAACCATCTTGAGAGCTTCGGCGGCGCTCACATCGGTTGTCGCCATCGCGTTTCTTCCCATACTCGTGAACTTCGGTCAGCTTTACCCATGGGCACATGCCGCCTCATCGCTCGCGCAGGACGTCGCCCAGAGATATCTGAATGGGCAAGGCTATGCCTTCCGCGCCGCCCTCGCGCTGTGCGGATGGTGGATCCTGGGGACGACATTCGCGCTGGGCAAGATGCGTCCCCTGCTGGCCGGCCTGGGGCTTGCCTTCTATGGCGCGATGATCAGTCTCGTGGCCGTCGACTGGTACCTTTCTTTGGAGCCGCGCTATGTCGCCAGCGCATTTCCGGCGACGATTGCCATCCAGCAGCTTGCGGCGGCTCTTGCTTTCGTCGCGGTCTTTGCGGCGCCATCGCTAGACGAATCCGTCGCATCCGACATCGGGGCGCTTCTCCTCGCGGCACTGCTCGGTGTCGTCTACCTGGAATTCATGACTTATCTGGTCGCATGGTATGGGGACCTGCCCGACAAAGCGGCCTGGTATTTGAAGCGGAGCTCATTCGTCTGGACAGCGATCATCGTCCTCGCATTCGTGCTAGGTGCGGTTTTGCCGTTCTGCATCCTTTTGCTGCGCAAAGGACGGCGGAGCCGCCACGGTCTCCAGTCGGCCGGAGCGCTCGTGCTGTTCGGCTCGACCCTCCACTTCGACTGGCTTCTCGTACCCGCATTTGAAGATCAGGTGAACGTTGTGGTGGTGGGCACCGGTGCTCTCGCCATCTTGAGCGTCGGTTCGATGCTCGTCGGGAGCGCCCTGATCCCGGAGGCGAGTCATGTCCGATCGTGAGATGGCGGACCGCGCGCTGCCGCAATCGCCGGACGTTGCCACACGGCGCATTCTCGTCGCCGTCGGAGGCTACCTCGGCTTCGTCGCGCTCGGCATGATCGCCATGTTTTTCTACATCAAGGCGGACGCGCCGACAGCTTTCATGCCTCCAGTCGAACATCGATTTCCGCAACCCTCACTGCAGACATCCCCGCAACAGGATCTGGCCGAGATATTGCTGAAAAAGAGACAGTCTCTGTCGCAGTACGGGTGGATCGACAAAAGCAAGGGCCTCGCGAGAATTCCTATCGACAGGGCGATAGACATCGTGATCGCTCGAGGCGAGCGGGGCTACGACCCTCTCGAAGCTCCTCCCGCACCGGCGGCCCAAACTACTCCGGGAGCGCAACAATGAAGCTTCTTGCGCTCGTTTTTCTTCTGACCACCTGGTCGTCGGCCGCTCTAGCCGGACTGACCGAACAGCAACTCGGCGAGTTGGCACTTGCCCCGGCTCCTCGAGCCCAGGTGCCGATGGAGCTCGGATTCAAGGACATTGAAGGTAACAGTAGGTCGATTGGCGAGGCTGTAGGCGGGAGGCCCGCCTTGTTGCTGCCGGTCGACTTCGCCTGCTCGCAGATCTGCGGGCCTGCGCTAACTATTGTTACGGGCGCACTCCAAGAGACCGGATTGACCGCCGGTCGGGACTATAGCCTGGTGGTGTTCGGGATCGATCCGCGGGATGACGCGATCGCGGCGCGGCGATTCATCGCCGGCCAGGTCAGCGGACCTGGAGTATCCGTTCTGATCGGTAACGAAGCTGCCATCGGCCAACTCACGAGATCCATCGGTTATCACTTTCAGACTGATGGGCAGAACGATGCGATCGCCCATCCCGCAGCGTTCGTCACCCTCACGCGTGACGGTCACGTCTCGCGCGCCTTCTCCAGCCTGGGCCTGCAACCCTTCGATCTCAGGCTGGGTTTGTTGGAAGCTGGACGTGGCACGATTGGGGGCCTTGCGGGGCGCATCGCCCTGCTCTGCTACGGATTCGACGCGGTGCACGGTGTCTATAGCGCGCAGGTAGGGTTCGCGCTGAAGCTCGGTTGCGCCGTCACTCTCGTGTTTTTGGTCGCGGCGATAGCCATGATGTGCCGCCGGTCGGGCAGCGGGGTGGCCCCATGAACGCGATATTCGCGCTACCGGAGGCCAGTACGCAGGCGGTTCGAGTGGATGGCATTCTCGCCGCTCTCGTGATCGTCTCGGCACTCACGCTTGCGCTCGTCTTTGGCCTGCTCGTCTCCTTCGCAATCCGGTACCGGCGCGGCTCGAAGGCCAAACGGGGCCGATTGCCGGAGATCGTCAATCGCGAATTCGAAGTGGGTTGGACGGCCGCGACATTCTTCCTCTTCGCATTCCTGTTCTGGTGGGCCGCCTCGGCCGACGTCGGCGCGTTGACGGCGCCGGCAAACGCGCTGGAAGTGCATGTGCTCGCGAAGCAATGGATGTGGAAGACGCAACACGCGAACGGCGCCCGTGAAATCGACGAACTGCACGTTCCGGTCGGACGGCCCGTTCGGCTCGTCATGACCTCCCAGGACGTCATTCACTCGTTCTTCGTCCCCGCTTTCCGGATCAAGCAGGACGTCCTGCCGGGACGCAACACCGAGACCTGGTTCCAAGCGACCAAGCTCGGGGTCTTCCACCTGCTCTGCGCCGAGTATTGCGGCACCAACCATTCGGCCATGCGCGGCCGGATCACAGTGATGCGCGAGGAAGACTATGCCCGCTGGCTGAGCGCACAGCCGGAAGGCGACGACCTCGCGCATGTCGGCGCGAAACTGTTCGTCTCCCAGGGTTGCTCCGGTTGCCACGCCTCATCTTCAGCCGTGCATGCTCCCAAGCTGGAGGGTCTCTACGGCCGGACCGTGCAGCTGTCGGACGGGCGGCAGGTTAGGGCCGACGACGCCTATATCCGAGATTCAATGCTGCAACCTAAGCGCGACATCGTCGCCGGGTTCGACCCGATCATGCCCAGCTTCGCCGGACTGCTGGATGACGGCGACATACAAAGCCTGACCGCATTCATCCGCTCTCTTGGACAGGAGCACGGCCATGACTGATGCGGCTCTCGCAGGCGAACTGCCGTTTCCGCCCCGCCCCGACTATCTCCGCGCCGGGAGCACCCTTCTGTCCTGGTTGGCCAGCACGGATCACAAGCGCATCGCCATTCTGTATGCGCTGACCATCACGGTGTTCTTCTTCATGGGAGGCGCCGCGATCACGGCTGTCCGCGTTGAGCTGTTCGTTCCGAACGGCTGGTTCCTGACTTCAGATACCTACAATCGGCTGTTCTCGTTCCACGGCATCATCATGGTCTGGTTCTTCCTGGTGCCTTCGATCCCGAATACTTTCGGAAATTTCCTGTTACCTCTGATGATCGGAGCGCCCGATGTGGCGTTTCCGCGGCTCAACCTGTTCAGCTGGTACCTGACCCTGGTCGGCGGGATCTTCGCCGTTTACACGCTCGTCGCCGGAGGCGTGGATACGGGCTGGACGTTCTACACGCCATTCTCAACCATGTTCTCCAACACGCATGTTCTGACCGCCGCCGCGGCCGTCTTTGTCGTCGGTTTCGCGAGCATCGCGACTGGCGTGAACTTCATCGCAACCACGCATATGTTGCGCGCGCCTGGGATGACCTGGTTCAGGCTGCCGATGTTCGTGTGGTCGATCTACGCCACCTCCATTGTGATGGTGCTCTCGACGCCGGTGCTGGCGATCTCCCTGATGCTCGTCATAGCCGAGCGTTGGCTGGGGCTGCCCATCTTCGATCCCGTGCGCGGGGGGGATCCTATCCTGTTCCAGCACCTGTTCTGGTTCTACTCCCATCCCGCAGTATACATCATGGTGCTGCCGGCCATGGGCGTGGTTTCGGAGATCATTCCTTGTTTCGCCCGGCGTCGGCTGTTCGGCTACGACTTCATGGTCTATGCTATCATCGCGATCGCCGGCATCGGCTTTTTCGTCTGGGGACACCATATGTTCGTGTCCGGACAGTCGCCCTACGCTAGTTTAATCTTCTCGTTTCTGTCGTTTGTCATCGCGGTGCCGTCCGCGATCAAGGTGTTCAACTGGACGGCCTCGCTCTACCGCGGACAGATCAGCTTCAACTCGCCTATGATCTACGCCCTTGGCTTCGTCGGATTGTTCACTACCGGTGGGCTCTCCGGTCTGTTTCTGGCGTCCATACCGGTCGACGTGCACGTGACCGACACCTACTTCGTGGTGGCTCATTTCCACTACATCATGGTCGGCGGTTCGGTGTCCGCGTTCTTCGGCGCGCTACACTTCTGGTGGCCGAAGATCACCGGGAAAATGTACCCGGAGTCATGGGCGGAGTTTGCGGCCATCACGATGTATTTCGGTTTCAACATGACCTTTCTGCCGCAGTTCGTGGCCGGCTACCTGGGCATGCCGCGGCGCTACCACACCTATCCGGCCGAGTTCCAGGTTTACAACGTGATGTCGTCGGCCGGTGCGGCCGTGCTCGCAGCTGCGTATCTCCTTCCCCTCGTGTATCTCATGTGGTCGCTTTTTCACGGCGCGCGTGCCTCCAACAATCCTTGGGGCGCGACCGGGTTGGAGTGGACGACGACCTCGCCGCCACCTCCGCACAATTTCGATCTCCAGCCGCTGGTCGACCGAGCTCCTTATCAATACCACGCTGAGGGCGAGTCGGCGGGGAGCGACGCGCCGGAAGTACAGAACGCGAGGTCGCTCCGATGAGTGACGCAACCGCACTGCTTCGAGAACCATGGCAACGCTTGGAGCGCCAGCGGCAGGCCGGGAAGTTCGGAATCTGGATCTTTCTCGCGAGCGAGACCCTGTTCTTCGGCGCGCTTTTGCTCACCTATGCGGTCTGCCGCATCGAGCATCCCGACGCCTTCGCCGCCGCGGGGCGGGAGACCAACATCTGGTTCGGCACGATCAACACCGCGATCCTCCTCACGAGCAGCCTTACCATGGCCGTAGCCTCGCAAGCTGCGGCTCAGAAGGGACGCGTTAGGCAGCTGGTTCTCGCCTGCCTCGGTGCCACGGCTGCGCTGGGCGTGGCTTTCATGATCGTGAAGGGCTTCGAGTACAAGGAAGACATCGAGAAGCATCTCGTGCCCGGAACAGGCTTCGCGCTGTCGCAGCCGTCGGCACAGTTGTTCTACGGCTTGTATTGGCTCGTTACCGGCGTCCACGCCATCCATCTCACGATCGGGATCGCGCTGGTCGTCAGGCTAGTTCTGCTTGGAGCCGCCAGGCGAATTCGACTGCGGGGCAGTCCCGAACTGGAGGTGACGGCTCTCTATTGGCATCTCGTCGACGTGGTCTGGATCTTCCTGTACCCCCTCATCTATCTGCCCGGGAGGGCCTCATGAGCGCGGACCGCGGTCGTCAGGAGGGGTGGCTATTGAGATTGTGGCTCAGGAACGCTTTGGTCTGGGCTGCCCTGCTCGGTTTGCTCGTTCTCAGCATGTTTCTTGCGTACATCCCGATGGGACCGGTTACAGTTACTTCAGGCGTGGCCATCGCCGTCATTAAATCCTCTCTGGTGCTCGTCTTCTTCATGGAGCTGATCCGATCACGTGCGTTGATCAGGCTTGCCGCCCTCGCCGGACTGGTCTTCGTGGGGGTGATGTTCGCGCTTACTCTAGCGGACGTGCTGACCAGAAGCGGGAAGATTTAGGCAAAGGTCGTATGTTCGGTCCTGCACCGTACAAACCGTGCGAACGACCCGTCACCAGCCGCGTTGTGCACGCTAAGGGCTGCTCTCCGACGAAGGGATCGAGCATGAACTTGCGATGGGTGAATGATGCACAATCGCCCGATGCGACGCTCCGGGAGCTCGCCACATTGGGCCAGCTTCGAGGTGCCCTGACCATCGGGGACATTCGGGAGGCGCTTCCGATCGATCGGATGACCCACGATGAAGTTGCGCGGGCGGTCGCTTACCTCGAGGAAAGAGGCATCGAAGTCTTGGTCGACCCGAGCTTGATGGTCGGGCCTGCATCAACGCGGGAGGAGTTGCTCCATCGAACCACTTCCGGCGGTGCTCCGACGACAGCCTTGCCGAGGCCAGAGCTGTCCCACCAGGCCGGAAGCAGAGGGCCCGCGGGCGCGACGCGATTTCCTAGCGAAGACGTCGGCGGCTCGGCGACGGCGACGCTTAGCGTTCTTCTTGCGGGGCTCGTGGTCTGCGCATTGGCTGCGATCCTGTTCTGGACGATTTGGTGAACGTGCCGCGGACGGGCTCGCCGAAGCATTTGGACGATGACGGAGCAGGCAAGTGATGCCGGTGTGGGTAAGTGCTGGCCTCTGGGGTCTGCTTGGAGCTTCCTCGTTGGTGGTCGGGCCGCCGTAGCCTATCTCCCAACGTTGCCCAGGTGGTTGACCGCCAGCATCATGTCGTTCGGCTGCGGCGTTTTGATCTCGGCGGTGGCCTATGGAGGACGGTTACCAAGAAGGGGGAATATTGCCGATAGCCGCCGGCGCTCTCGTCGGCTCGGTCGCCTATGCCTTCACGGATCACGTCGTTTCGAAACGTGGCGCGCATCACCGCAAGCAGTCCGGCAACCGACAGCGCCAGGCGGGCAAGGGCGGAGGAATGGCCATTGCGATCGGATCGCTCTTGGATGGCATACCCGAAAGCGTTGTGCTCGGTCTCTCGTTATTGAGTGGAAAAGGGGTAAGCGTCGCGATGCTCGGCGCGATCTTCCTTTCCAACTTTCCCGAGGGCCTATCTAGTGCGGTCGGCATGCGCAACGCCGGACGGAGTGCGTCCTATGTGTTCGCGCTGTGGATCACGATCGCCGTTCTGTCGGGGCTGAGCTCTCTTTGCGGCGCAGCATTCCTGCAAGGCGCCTCGCCGCAGCTGACTGCGACGGTAAACGCGGTGGCGGCCGGCGCGCTTCTTACGATGGTGGTGAATACGATGATCCCAGAAGCAACCGAGGTGGAGCAAAAGATCACGGGCGTGCTTGTGGTGATCGGGCTTTTGGTTGCTTTTTCGCTTTCCAATCTGGGCCAGTGAAACCGCACATCGACGATCTTTTCGTTGGCGAGGTGGAGAAAGGGCTGATCCGAAAGTTTTCTGGCCTTAAGCGAAGCGGCCGCGACCGAACAGGGTTGGGCGCCGCCGCAGCATCAGGGACTGCTCGGCATCGAAGGCTTTGTCCGTCCCGGCCCCACCAGCGTCGTTGGGGCGCGATTCCTTCTGGTCCGGCATCATTCCGCTGTCGATCGATTAGACCAGATGACCGGCCGCACCTTGCCGCTCAGACGAGAGCCCTAGGCTGAGTCCTTTAGTGAATCGAGACGCTTGCGGAGAAATGCCAGTACCATGATCTCGTCGGAGGTGAGCTTGGCATACTGCCGCTTGAACTTCTGCGCGATTTTGGCTTCGATCATCCTCACCAGGTCGCCGGACATGTAGGCGTTCAAGACTTCAGGGTGCACGTAGCACTTGCGGCAGATTGCGGGCGTGTTGCCGAGCTGCTTGGAGACGCGCTCGATCGCGGCGACGACGTTGCGCTTCGCCTCGGCCTGGCTGTCGTACTTCATGAACTCGGTCAGCGCCAACGCCGCCAGAACCGTCCCGGCCCAAGTCCGGAAATCCTTTGCGCTGAAGTCCTGGCCTGTGATGTCCTTGATGTAGGCATTGACATCGCCTGAATCCACAGTGCGCGGCTGCCCGTCGTCGTCCAGGTACTTGAAGAGCTCATGTCCTGGTATCTCCGCGCAGCGCTTCACGATGGCGGCAATCCGCTTGTCCTCGACGCGGAGTTTCCACTGTTTGCCCGACTTGCCGGTGAAGTCGAACCGAAGGACGCCGCGGCCCACCGCAACGTGCTTTCGTCTCATCGTGGTGAGCCCGTAGGACTTGTTTTTCTCGGCATACTCGGCATTGCCGACCCGGATCAAAGTCTTCTCCAGAAGACTGACGATCGTGGCCAGCACCTTCTCGCGAGGTAGCCCTTCCAGCCTCATGTCGGCCGCGACACGGTCGCGCAGCGCGGGCAGCGCGGCTGCGAACTGGACGATGTGTTCGTACTTGTTCTGGTCGCGCAGCTCACGCCTTTTGCGTGGTAGCGGTACTGCTTGCGCCCCCGAGCATCGAGCCCAGTCGCCTGGATGTGGCCATTCGCCAAAGGGCAGATCCAGACGGATTCATAGGCCGGCGGGATACCGATGGACTTGATGCGCCGGATGACGGCGGCATCGGTAATGCGCTTGCCGTCCTTGTCGTAGTAACTGAAGGTAGTCCCCGTCCGCTTGCGGGTGTAACCGGGCGTGGAGTCGCTGACGTAACGAAGGCCTTCTTCCGCAATGGTCGCCGCGACCTCGGCGGTGCGGTCCAGGATCTGGTCTTCGTTGCTGGTCTGTCGGAGCATGGGCCGGTCCCCTCGGAAGCACTCCGGGATCGAGGCTCCGCTCTTTCACAAGGGATGACGACGCCGGTTGGTTCCGTTTTAGGTCGGTGGAGCGACGTGTAACTCGGTGTCAGCGACGGAAGGCCGGTTCCTTCGGTAAAGCACCCGGTCGGTGAGAGATGGCATGGCTCGACTTCAGACAATCGCCACAAACTTCACCGACATGCGGTCTCAGTCAGTGTGTGCGAGGCCGCTATGTCCCAATATTCGCTCGATGCATTGCGTCAGCGCTATGTCATCGAGAGAAGACCGCTGGAGGCCAACGTCGAGCAGATCTTACGGGCCGACACCCGCGCGGGAGCTCGCGCCATCCTTGCCGCAATCGATAAACGCCGCTTTGAAAATCGCTCCGAAGGGCAGCGCCTCCGCAAGATGCTCCGCTTCGAGACCGCTCTCTGGGAAAGCGGTCATTATGCCGTGGCAGGCGTGGACGAGGCCGGAATGAGCCCTCTCGCCGGGCCGGTCTCCGCCGGTGCCGTGATCCTGAAACCAGGCACACGGATAGTCGGCATCGACGACTCGAAAAAACTCGACGCTGCGGCTCGCGATGAACTCGCCAAGGAGATCAAGGAAAAAGCAGAGAGTTGGTCTGTGGCGTTTGTCGAAGTCGAGGAGATCGACGCGATCAATATCTATTGGGCGGGGATCCAAGCTATGCAGCGTGCGGTCTGGGGACTGGGGTTGACGCCGCAGCACTTGCTGATCGATGCGAAGCGGTTGAAGGAAATCGACATCCCTCAGCAGGCCATCATCAAAGGCGACGCCAAGTCCGCCAGCATCGCCGCCGCCTCTATCCTGGCGAAGGTCGAGCGGGACAGAGTCATGCGGACGCTCGACCTGCGTTACCCCGGCTATGGCTTCGCCGATCACAAGGGCTACCCGGTGCCGGCTCATTACGACGCACTCGCCAGGCTCGGCGCATGCGCCGCTCACCGGCGATCGTTCGGACCTGTACGTAAGGCTCTCGGGCTACCGTCACTGCCGCCGTGGCCTTCGGCATCCGAGCGCACCGCCGGCTGAACTCTCAGTCGTACGCTTCGTCTGGGCGGCATTAATTTCGCGACCGGCTCCTTTCGCGAACGACGTCCTTCGGGTTCTTGTCGGAGCGCAGGCCGAGATAGACAGGCTGGCGCAGTTCGCCCTTGCTGGTCCACTCCGCGAACTTCACTTCTGCGACCAACGAAGGACGCACCCAGGTCGTGACCCGCTCGTCCTTTACCTTTGCAGTGAAGGGCGACTTGGCTGTCTGGAGCTTCATGAGTTTGCCGTGAAGCTCTTCGAGAACCTGGTGGCTGAAGCCGGTGCCGACATGGCCGATGTACCGCCATGCATCCCCTTCGCGTACTGCCAGCACGAGCGCGCCGAAGAAAGGCCGGGCTCGCCTCGGGGCGGTGAAGCCGGCGATCACGACCTCCTGCCGCTGCGCGGTCTTTACCTTCAGCCAATCGGCGGTCCGGCGTCCGGACGCGTACGGGCTGTCGGCGCGCTTGGCCATGATGCCTTCGAGATGTCTCTGCTCGGCTTCTGCGAAGAACTTTGTTCCCTTACCTTGCGGTGGTTGCTGAACGCGATCAGCTTGTGGCGCGGCAAGATGGTCTTGAGCCGCTTCTTGCGCTCGAGGAGCGGCAGCGCGCGCAGGTCCTCACCATTTGCGAACATCAGGTCGAACGCGCAGTACAAAAGCTTAGCCTCGTGGCGCAGGGCATTTTGAAGCAACTGGAAATGGGATACGCCGTCCTTCCCGATCGCGACGAGCTCGCCGTCGATCACGGCATCCGCCGTCACGCCCTCAAGGGCTTTCGCGACCTCGACATAGGAGTGGCTGATGATTTTCCCGTTGCGGTTGTAGAGCGCGACCCCGCCACGCCGGATTTCCGCGACCATGCGGAAACCATCGTATTTGTCCTCGAAGACCCCGTTGGGATCGTCGAACGGTGAATCGGTCAGCGTGGCCAGCATGGGCTGCAGGCGGTGAGGCAGGGTCGATTTTCGGGGCATGACCGGATCTTTCTAAAGAGCTGGCAAGGCCCGAAACGAGGAGAGCGGAAGGCGAACCCGCGCGGCATCGCCAGCCACGACCGTCCCGCCGGTCCGTACCACGCCCAACACACCGGATTTGTATGGAGGGCCCCTTTCCGCCGACGAGAGCACCTGCCGCTTAAGGCCGGCTCGGAAGCGGTCGATGAGGACGCAGGGCGTCCGGAGGCCGGTTAGCTCAACGACCGCGGCCGGCCCGAGCTCGATTAGCGTCCCGAGCGGCATCCGTTCTAGGTCCAAGCCGGCGGTGGTGATGTTCTCACCGAGCTCTCCCGCTGCAACTGAGAAGCCGGCACCCGAGAGCGTCGCAAAGAGCTCGGATGGGATCAGGTGAACCTGCCGCAGATTGGGAAGGTGCGGCTGACGACGGGCGAGAGAGCGGTGCCTGACCAACGCGCCGGCGTGGGCGTCCCCTTCGACGCCATAGCCTTCCACCAGAGCTATGCGGTCCTGGATCGGTTTGCTGAAATGGTGCCCACGGTCGGCGGCGACCGCCACGACTGTCCCCTCGAGCGCCATATCGTGCCCGAGCGGCATCAGGCGGCGCGGGCGAGCGAGCGCCGCTTCTGGCGCAGATAGCGCGTGATCTCCGCAAGCGGCATCGCGTTCAGGACCCGTTCGGCAGGGACACCGCCCTTGCGGGCCATCACGACGCCCCAGTGCATGTGGTCGAGCTCGGAGATCGAGTGCGCGTCCGGATTGATGCTCAGCATGCAGCCGAGTTCGAGGGCGGCCTGGTGCCAGCGCCAATCCAGGTCGAGACGCCATGGGTGCGCGTTGATCTCCACGACGACGTCATGCTTGGCGCAGGCCCGCAGCACCTTCTCCACGTCGATTTCGTAGCCCGGCCGTCGCTGCAGCTGTCGCCCGGTCATATGGCCGATGATGGTTGTGTGGGGATTGGAAACGGCCCGAAGCAGTCGCTGCGTCTGGGCCTTCCGATCCAGCTTGAAGCGGCCGTGGATGCTGGCGACGACGAAGTCAAAACGTTCAAGCACCTCGTCTTCGTAGTCGAGCGAGCCGTCCGCCAGAATGTCGGACTCGATGCCTTTCAGGATCCGGAAATCCTTGCCGAACCGCTTGTTCAGGCGGTCGGCTTCCCGGTGCTGCTGCGCGATGCCCTCGACGGAGAGGCCGCCGGCATAGTGGGCGGACTTGGAATGGTCGGCCACGCCGAAATACTCAAAGCCCCGCTGGCGCGTGGCCTTAGCCATGGTCTCGAGCGTCTCGGTGCCGTCGGAGGCATCGGTGTGGCAGTGAAGGATGCCGTGCAGGTCCTTGTCGGTGACGAGCTTCAGCAGCTTGCCCTTCAGAGCCAGCTCGACCTCGCCGCGGCCCTCCCGGAGCTCGGGATCGATGAAGGGCAGTCCGAGAGCCTGGTAGATGTCGGCCTCCTCGCCGGCGACCAGCGTGCGGCCCTTGTGCAGACCGTTAGCGTCCAAGCGAAGGTCCCTCTCTGCTGCCAACGCTTGTAGCTGCTTGATGTGGGCGGGGGAGCCGGTGGCGAAGAGAAGGGTGGCGCCGAAATGCTTGCGGTCGGACACTCGGACTTGCAGCCCTTCGGCCGATGGCATCGCGGTCCTGTCTGACTTGGCAGCCTCCGCAACGATCGCGAGGTCGCCGACGAGCTCGCAGCCCCGACGGAAATCGCCGGCGATCGTCACCCGCTTGAGCTCGGGCCGGGCCTTCCGGATGGATTCCTTCGCGTGTGCCAGCAGGGCTGCGGCACGATGCAGATGCAGGCGGCTTTCTCCGCTTTTGGCGATCGCCAAGTTCTGCAGGATCTTGGTCTGGAGCGCGGCACCGAGTCCTTTGGCCTTTTTGATGCGATCGTCCTTGGCGGCGGCCTCCAAATCCGCGAGCGAGCCGATGCCGAGATCCTTGTACAGGCGCAGCACCTTCTCCGGACGAAGGCCGGGCACGGCGAGCATCTCGAGCACGCCCGCGGGAATCTCCTTCCGCAGCTTTTCGAGGCTGGGATGACTGCCCGTCTTGTGAACCTTGGTGATGATGTCGGCAATAGCATCGCCGACGCCTGGGATCTCAGTAAGTCGATCTTCGGCGACGAGCACGTCAAGAGGAACGGCTAGGGCCGCCAAGCTGTCGGCGGCCCGAGAGTAGGCTTTTGCACGGTAGGGGTTGCCGCCACCCAAGGCGGTGCGCTGCGCATATTCCCGCAGGAGACTTGCTACGGCGCGAGCGTCGAGGGAGGCCACTCAATGAACCTCCTGCTCTGCGCGATGAGGACTCGTTGTGGCAAAGCGAGTTCGAGGGGCCGGCTCATTCGGGCGACCATCCAGAGATCTTTCTAGTTTCTGCGCTGCCCGGAAGTCTTCCAGGTGCTGCGTGTTCGGGCCATACGCCGCCTCCTTCTTGAGGAGGTTATAGATTCGTGCCGCCACCAGTTGCAGGCGCTTCAATTTACCTCGCGGCATCGATCGGGCCTTGCAAAGAGCTCGGATGGCGTAGGCTCGGAAATAGTCGAATGCGTCTGACATGATGTCGGTAAACGCTTGTTCCCGCCGATAGTTCAGCCGCACGGGGCCACCTCAAAGGTCTTCGCGCAGTCCCTTGAACAACGGGTGCCGGACCTTGCCTTCGGCAGACTTCGCCCGGTACTCGATCTCGGCGAGGAGCTTTGGCTCGACCCAGATTCCCTTGTGCGCGATCCGCTTGGCATAGGGCTGCGTCTTCCGGATCAAGGGCTTCAGTCGCTTCTGCAGGTCGGCGGCGGAGACCTTGTCGAAGCCGTGGTCAACCTTGCCCGCGTAGACCAGATCGCCGCCCTTGCGCCGGCCCAGGTAGATGCCGTCCCACTTGCCCTCGTCGAGGGCGAAGCCGGCGATCGCCAGCGTCTCCCGCTGCGTGCACGTCTTCTTGACCCAGGCGTTGCCGCGCCCGCTCGCATAGGCGCTGTCGCGCACCTTCGAGACCACACCTTCGAGGCCGAGCTGCAGGCGTGCGCGAACATCGCCTTCCCGTCGATTTCAAAGCTTTCGCTGAATTGCACGTCGCTGCCGGCGATGATCTTCCTGAGCTCGGCCTTACGGCGAAGCAGCGGCTCCTTCCGGATGTCGCGGCCGTTCAGGTAGAGAAGATCGAAAGCCACCAGGACGATGCTCTTCGAGGAGCCCTTGAGCTCGTTCTGCAACACGGAGAAGTCGGTGCTGCCGTCCGCCGCCGGCACGACGATCTCGCCGTCGATGATGGCCGATCCGGCCTTGATGTGCCAGGCGTCGTCCGCCGCTTTGCGGAAGCGCTTCGTCCAGTCGTGCCCGCGCCGGGTGAAGATCGTGATCGCCTGATTCGCCAGGTGGACCTGGACGCGGTAGCCGTCGAATTTGATCTCGTGAATCCACCGCGCTCCGGACGGCACCTTCTCGATCGAGGATGCCAAGGCCGGTTCGACGAAGCCGGGGAACGGCGCCTTGACGCCGATCGCCGGTTTTCCTCGCGGCAACGCCACTCACGAGCTCCACACAATACCAACGGTGATTCAAACTGGCACAGAAGCATTCGTTCCGGAACCCGTGAATCCAATGGCGCGTTGGGCTTCCGCAATGAGAAGCACAAGGCGCAATGGAAGTCGACGCTCGAAACCTACGCGGCATCCTTGCGCGCCAAGCCGGTGGACACCATCAGCACCGACGACGTGCTGGCGGCGTTGAAGCCGATCTGGACCACCAAGGCCGAAACCGCCTCACGAGTGCGGGGTCGCATCGAGAAGGTACTGGATGCGGCCAAAGCAAAGGGCTTCCGCGAAGGTGAGAACCCGGCTCGCTGGCGGGGCCATCTGGACCACCTGTTGCCCAAGCCTTCTAAGCTGGCGCGCGGCCATCACCCGGCAATGGCCTATGAGCAGTTGCCTGCCTTCATCGCCGATCTGAGGCTCCGAGAGGCCACCGCAGCGCTCGCATTGGAATTTTGCATCCTCACTGCTGCCCGTTCGGGCGAGGTCTTGGGAATGCTGTGGTCGGAAATCGACTTCGACAAGAAGACCTGGACGGTGCCGGCGAAACGAATGAAGGCTGGCAGGCAGCATCGCGTCCCCCTTTCCTCGCGCGCCGTGGCAATCCTCCGCCAGCTTGAAAAACTAAAGACCAGCGACTTCGTCTTTGCTGGGCAGAAGCGCAACAGGCCTCTGTCCAACATGGCTATGGACATGATGTTGCGCCGGACGAAGGTCGGGGACGTCACCGTTCACGGTTTCCGTTCGAGCTTTCGGGATTGGGCCGGCAACGTTTCGAGCTTCCCCCGCGAAATCGTGGAAACGGCGCTGGCGCACGTCATCGGCGACAAAGCAGAGCAGGCTTACAGGCGCAGCGACGCTTTGGACAAGCGCCGGAAGCTTATGGAGGCCTGGGCGGCGTATTGTGAGCCAAAAACAGCAGCCAATGCTGTGCCGATACGCAGGCGGAAATCTCATTGAGGCGCTACGTAGGGTACGCACCGATGGACCCGATAACACGACGATGTCCGCTTCGCCCCAAACAGCGGCGCAAAAGCGGACATTGCTGGACTTCCGAGTTGGGCCAATAAGAGACTCATGCACCGCAGCATACGGCGCCTTTATTCGATTACCTCGTCGGCGCGGGCAAGCAGTCCGAGGGGCACCGTGATTCCCAGTGCTTTGGCGGTCTTGAGATTGATGACCAGATCGAACTTGGTCGGCTGTTCGACTGGCAGGTCGGCTGGCTTTGCTCCGCGCAAAATCTTATCAACATAGTCAGCTGCGCGCCGCCATAGATCAGAGAAGCGCGGCGCATAGGACATGAGGCCGCCAACCCGGACGTTCGCATCATTCCCGTACATCGTCGGAAGCCGCGCGGCCTGGGCCAAGGCTCCGATTTGAGGGCCGTTGCTGGTCGTGAGCGGCTCCGGCTGCACATAGAGTGCACTCACGTCGTCCTTGAGACTCGCAAGCACTTGTTGGATATCCTCGGCTCGCCGGATTTCGAGCTTGTCGATCTCTAGGCCGAGCTTTCTGGCAGCGGCTTGAACCTCAGAAACCTCTGCCGGTGTCGAGGGATTATTAACATTGACCATGAACGCAAAGCGCCGAAGGCCAGGTAGAAGCTCGAGCAAAAGTTCGAGCCGCTTACCTGCAAGTTCGGGTGATTGGATCGACAGGCCGGTAGCGTTACCACCCGGCCGTGCCAGGCTCGCGACGAGGCCATTGGCAACCGGATCGCCCGCCGTGGCGAAGATGATTGGAATGTCTGAGGTTGATCGCTTAGCCGCAAGCACCGCTGAACCCCCGGATGTAACGATGACAGCAACCTTCATTCGAACGAACTCTGCCGCTATTTCGACATAGCGCTCGCTTCGTCCTTCCGCCCAACGAGCTTCGATTGCGACGGTACTTCCCGCGATCCAGCCAAGTTCATGCAGCCGCTCCACGAACGCTTCTGTCCATGAGGCTTGCGTCGATGAACTATTGGCACCGAGCAGCCCGATGATAGGCAGTTCCTGCGCGCGCACAGCAACAGGCCACGTGACCGACGCGCCGCCGATCAATCCGATGAACTCGCGTCGCTTCATGACTATCCCTACTGGGCCGGAGCCGACACCCCAGCGGAAGTCGGCTGGCTCATTCGATCATCTCGTCGGCGCGCAGTAGTACGGCCGGCGATATCTCGACACCGAGCATCTTCGCGGTCTTCAGGTTGACGACCGTCTTGAGCTTTGTCGGTTGCTCGATCGGGATATCGGCCGGATTAGCGCCTTTCAATATCTTGTCGACGAAAACAGCGCTGCGGCGAAACATTGCGGTGAAGTCCACCCCGTAACCCACCGGGACGGCCCCCCGAGACGCGAGAATTGGCGCGGCAATCGATGGCACACGGCATTTGTCAACGACCGCGGCGACTAAGGAAGAGTTGGTTACAAACACATTGGCTTCCGTAATCAGGAGGCCGTCCATGGAAGTGGAGCCGACGGCCGACAGCGCGCTTTCCAGGGTGCCGGGAACGTCGACCTCGATCGGTCGCAGTTCAACCTTCAACGCCTGCGCTGCAGCCGCAACGGCGCTCATTGCACTATGGTTGAGGGGGTTCCCTCGTTGCAGGAGCACCCCTGCCCGGGTCATCGAGGGGGCCAGACTCGCGAGAATCTCTAAACGTTTGGCAGCTATTTCTGTAACGAATTGAGTTTGTCCCGTTATGTTGCCACCCGGATGAGCCATGCTGGCTGCAAGTCCCAAGGTCACCAGATCTGGACCCACGATCATTACGGTCGGAATCCTTGTGGTCGCCCGGTGAGCAGCAAGAATCCCCGGAGTTGTAGCCGTCACGAGAACGTCGACATCGAGGGCGACCAGTTCAGTCGCCAGCGCGGGCAGCCGGTCGTTATCGCCGTCGGCATCCCGATATTCGACATGAACGTTCTCGCCCTCAACCCAGCCGAGATCGCGAAGCCCCGCGAGGAAAGCTTCTACCTCCAAATTTCGCAGCGGTGGGAGGAAGAGGCCGATCCGAGCGATTCGCTTACCTTGCTGAGCGCGTGCCACCAAAGGCCACGCCAATGCCCCACCAACCAGAATAATGAGTTCCCGTCGTTTCATTGCCAATCTCAATCGCATATCCTCAGGTGGAGAATAGGCAATTTTCGACATAGGTCCAAGGCAGCCATGGCCGTTCCGGGTGACGTGCCGTCCTCCCGGATCGGCTAGCGCCACTGGTGTACCCCCGACAACTGCCCGTTTGCTGCATCATCGCATTTCGGCAGCACCGGGTCAAAACGCGAAGAGCTCAAGTTGAGCAAATCTAGTCCGCCCTGCCGCGATGAGCGGACTTCCGTCGAACGCGGTTTAACTTCGCAGATGGGCCAACAAGAGGCGCTTGAGCTGGGCAAAGCGTCTCTACTCAATTACCTCGTCGGCGCGGGCGAGTAGCGTTGGCGGCAGCGTAAGGCCCATCCTCTTTGCAGTCTTGAGATTAAATACAAGTTGATAGCGCGTCACGAGCTGGACTGGCAGGTCTCCGGCCTTTTCGCCTCGCAGGATACGGTCGACGTAGGTAGCGGACCTGAAGAACAGGTCCGACACATCGTAGCTATACGAGCACAATCCGCCTGAATCTACGTAGGCTCGATAAGGATAGATCGCCGATACGCCAAGACGCGCAGCGGTATCGACAATCGCTTCGCGATGGATCGATGTGAATGGATCAGGAAGCAAGACCAAGCCTCCGCCCGGACGCTCGCCAAACTTGCCAAGGATCTGATTGATTTCCCCTCTATCGCGCACCTCAACCTGCGTTAGAGGGATCCCAAGAGCGTCCGCCGCCTTCCCGTGCACGACATACTGATCATATGGCGTGGTTGTAGGATTGTAGAGGATCCCGATCCTATCGACGTTCGGCGATAGCTCCTTAAGCAATTCGACCCATTTTCCCGCGACCGAAAACTCGAACGCGGCGAACCCGGTTACATTGCCTCCGGGTCGCGTTAGATTTTTCACGAACCCTTGTCCCACCGGATCAGAGACCTGAACAAAAACGATTGGAATGTCTTGCGTTAAGCGCAAAAGAGGAGGGACCGAAGGCGAGCTATGGGCCAGAATGAGATCGGGTCGAGAGTTGACCAAGACGTTCGCGATCTCCCCGATCCGCTGCTTGCTCCCATCTGCCCAATGATACTCGATTTCGAGGTTCTCCCCGTCTGTCCATCCGCGTACGCGTAGCCCTCTATTCAATGCAGCAATCCGATCCTGTGCCTCCGAGCCAATCGTAATCAGAGCGCCGAGACGTGGCCTTCTTTTGCGCTGCTGTGCCTTGGCAAGCGTGGGCAAAATAACTGACGTTGAAAGTCCCAGAACAAACCGCCGCCGCTTCATTGCTCATCCGCGCCTAATGCGTCGATCCAAGCATACGGATTTCTCGGCTCAGCTCCAAGGCGCGCGATGTCCTCTCCGGGCCTAAATCAGAAGTAGAGTTGATCGAATGCCTGCGGTCAGCTAAGCTTTATATGATTTATCTTTGATTGCCATGACAACAAGACGGATTGCAGACCTGCCAAATTTTGCGGATATGTGGGAGGCCCGGATGGACCGCCGAACTTTGCTCATTTCTTCACTCGGGGTTTTGGTTGCTTCCCGTGCGACTGCAGAGCAGCTTTCGCTACGCTCTCGACTGATCGGAATGTGGTCACTCACCGAGGCGGTAACGGTGAAGGGAAACGAGACTGTTGGCAGGCATCCTCCCATCAAGGGGATGATCAATTACAACGAAAACGGCTGGATGAGCGTGCAGATAGCAGGTGCGCCAGCGGGTGAGATTTCTCACGCCGACTTCTATAAGCTTTCGGCCGCAGATCGTGCGGTTTGGTTTGATGAATACTATGCCTATTATGGCACGTTTGAAGTAGACGAAGCAGCACGTGTCGTCACACATCGCGTTGTCAATTCGCTCCTCCCCTACGAAACGGGGACCATTCTCAAGCGAGATGTCTCTATAAATGAAGACACGTTGTCACTGGTGACTCCGCCTAGAGACGATGGCAGCGGCAAAACAACTTTCAACCGATTGGTTTGGAAAAAGGCGATCTGAGACAAAAGATTCAATTCAGCTCGGAAAGACGAAGTCCGCTCTGGGTCTTGGTCGGGCATGCACTGGGCCTTGATTGAACAGTTATTACAGGCGTTGGTCCAGTAGCGCCGCAGCATCTTGTCGGCTTCTTCGTTTGTGTAGCGATACGGCAATCGCTCCCCGGCTGGACAAAGATAGATGTCTTCCTCAGGCAAATAGCCGAATCCTGCTTGCCGAAGCGTCCTCCGACTTGGCGCCCGAAGTCATTGGCTCGGGCAGAGTTACCGTGACGCCTGGTGGCAGG
This sequence comes from Bradyrhizobium sp. STM 3561, assembly GCF_045571455.1. NCBI lineage: Bacteria > Pseudomonadati > Pseudomonadota > Alphaproteobacteria > Hyphomicrobiales > Nitrobacteraceae > Bradyrhizobium > Bradyrhizobium sp. STM 3561. Next base: position 1,114,770 of record NZ_CP120695.1, on the reverse strand, counting down.
CCAGGATGTCCGGGCTGCTGAAGTAGCCGCGATCGGCGACGGCCTTGAGCGTCTCAGTCTTCAGAACAGCCTCGCCTGCATAGCCATATTGGCAAGTTGTGCCCGATCTGAGCCGCTGTTCGTCACCTCATCGTCCTTGCGAAGTCGCAATCGTCTTGTGGTCGCGAGCAAGCCGACCCAGCAGCCCTCGACATGGCGCCCGGCCTCGCGTTCCAGCCGCCGGCTCGACTGCACTCGGTTCAGATAGCCTGAAATGTAAAGCTTAAGGAGAACCGAGGGATGGTACGATGGCCGACCGGTCGCCGCCGGCTCCGCACCGGCAAAGCCCATCTCAGCCAAACTGAGCGCATCGACAAATACGTCGATCACGCAAACTTGGTTACTCGCCAATGAAGTCATCGAGGCATTAAGGCAACAGCGTCCGCTGCCCACGATCCGCCTCTTCAACGAAGCGCCAAATCAATTCCTCCAAAAAGAAGAACAGGGAATCATAACAGCCGCTCGCCGTTTCACACAGCGAGGGTCAATTGCTGCCGTGAGTGGGGACTATTCGATCACCTCATCGGCGCGGGCAAGAAATTGTGGAGGAAACTCGATCTCGAGCGTCTTCGCGGTTTTGAGATTTAGAAGGAGCTTGAATTTTTCTGGCTGCTGGACGGGTAAGTCGCCTGGTTTGGCGCCACGCAGTATCCGGTCCACGTACTCGGCGCCGTTCCGATAGACCTCATTGAAGTCGGGCCCATAGGACATGAGGCCGCCGCTATTTGCGTACCCGGCCGATTGAGAAACCAACGGCAGCTTCAAGCCCAACGCAATCTGGACCACCGCTTCTACGCGGCTCTGCATTACCGGATCATCAATAACTACGACGGCGGCCGCGTGCGTGCTGACCGCTTTGCGTAGAGCACCGTCAATTTCCGAAGCGCTATCAATACCGATGTCCTGAATTTCGATGCCCAACTGAACGCCTGCTGTGAAAATCTCGTCACGGACCAATACAGCACCCTTGCTCGGCTTGTTCCAAAGGACCGACAAAAGCTTGGTGCTGGGGAGTGCCTCCTTGATCAACGCCAGCCGCTTGCCGGCGATGTCAGGAGCGAAAACGCTCATTCCGGTTACGTTGGCATCGGGACGCGCCAAATTGGTGACAATGCGAGATTGCACCGGATCCGCTACCTGCAAAAACACGATAGGGATATTTGAAGTCGCTTGCTTGGCCGCAAGCGTGGGTTCGGTCGGCGCTGTCACGATCAATTCGACAGGAGTTTCCACAAGTTCACGAGCAAGGCGCGGCAAGGGCTCAGTACTTCCTTCGGAGAATCGCCACTCGATGCTCAGATTGCGACCCACTTCCCAGCCTTTTTGCTGCAGTCTCTCGAGAAACGCTCGAAACGGCGGAGTTGGATGGGTATGGGCTGATCCTTGTGAGAGCACACCAATCAGGCGCTGTTGCGCGCTCTGCTGCGCACGCGTCGTGATCGGCCAAATGGCCGCACCGCCCAAAATCCCCAGCAGATGGCGTCGTCTCATGTCCTTCATCCTAAGGCCTCATCGTACTGGAGAAGCCCTACTAAACGGTAGGGGCCTCGAAGGCGCTGGATATCCGCCTCCCGCGTGGCGTTCCTCGGATAAACGACCGTCCTGCCCCAAATGGCATCTTCTGTGTCTTGCGCTTCGTGCTTTGACGACATTACTCGAACACTTCGTTGGCCAGCGCCAGCACGCTTGGTGGAATGGTGAGATTCAAGACCTTGGCTGTCGCTAAATTCAAAACCAGCTCAATTTTGGTCGGCTGCTCGACTGGAATATCTGCCGGCTTGGTGCCCTTGAGTATCTTGTCGACATAGTCGCCAGCCCGGCGGAACAAGTCGGCCTCGTCTGCGCCGTAGGAAATGAACCCGTCTGCCTTGCAGAATGCCCTCGCACCCCACATCGTAGCTATTCCAGACTCCCGCGCCAGGCCGTTGATGCGGACCAGATTGGCAACGACGAAAGAGTCCTGGCAAACGTAGAGCGCCTTGGTCTTGTCCCTCATCGCTTCAATCGCTGGAGCAAGATCACCTGCGGATCTGATATCTAGGATATCAACTTCGAGTCCAAGCTGGCGCGCAGCCGCTTCAGCCGTAGCAGTCTCATGCGCTGCACTGAGGTATCCCCCATTTGCCAGCACTGCCAGCCGCGCAAGAGAAGGGATGATCTCACGAAGGAGCCCAACACGCTTGGAAACCATCTCATTTGACTGTAGCGACAATCCCGTAACATTTCCTCCAGGTCGTGACAGACTCGCAACAAAGCCGCTTGCCAAGGGATCCACGGCAACTGCAAATACGATCGGGATCTTCGAGGTCGTCTGCTTGAGCGCCGGAATAGCGCTTCCCGCGGTCAAGATAACGTCAACATTTGCCTGGGCGAACTCGGCCGCGATCTCCGCGTACCGATCACTTCTTCCCTCGGCCCACCTTATGACGATGGTCACCGTGCGGCCGTCGATCCAGCCCAACTCGCCGAGGCGCTGACGGAACGCGGACATCGAAGCCGCCCAGGATTTCTCGGCGCCAGCGCCCAAAACCCCAATGACGGGCAACTTGGCCTGCTCTGCATGCGCATCGAGGGCACGCGACAGTGCCGCGCCGACAAAGGCGATGAAATCGCGTCGCTTCATGGCAAGCCTCATTCCACTAACTCGTCTGCGGTCGCGAGCAACGTCGGCGGCACTTCCAGGCCGATTGTCTTGGCGGTCCTGAGGTTGATGACCAGTTCGAACTTGACCGGCTGCACGACCGGAAGCTCGGCGGGCTTGGCTCCTTTGAGGATCTTGCCGACATACAGGCCACCATTGCGATAGCCATCGGCAAAATCAGGACCATAGCTGATCAGGCCACCGCCGAGAATATATTCACGCTGCGGATAGATCGTGGGAATTGAATGTTGTGCAGCGAGCGCAACTAGCCGTCCGCTATGACTGTTGAAGAAGGGATCTGATGCGACCAGAATCGCGCCCGCGCCTTGCTGTTTGGCGCTGGCAAACGCGGCGGCAAGTTCATCTTCGTCGCTTGCGGAAAGCAGAATGGCTTTCAGTCCGAGACTGCTGCCAGTCTCCTGGATTTCTTCAATCTGGCCTTTAACGCCGGGATATTTCGGGTTGGTCAGTCCGGCAATCACCGACGCCTTGGGCACCAGTTCGTGCAGAAGCCCGAGTTTCTTCGCATCGAGCGCTGAGGCGATCAGGCTAACGCCGGTCACGTTGGCGCCCGGACGGTTGAGGCTGGCAACGAGACCGGTCTGCACCGGATCAGCCGCACTAACAAAGACAATTGGAATCGTCGATGTGGCCGCCCTAGCCGCACGCGCCGGATCGGTTCCCCCCATCGCCATGATCACCGCCACCTGACGGTTGACCAGATCCGCCGCCAACGCCGATAATCGATCATAATGCCCTTCCGCCCAGCGATATTCGATCGCCACGTTCTGTCCCTCGACAAATCCTGCTTCGCCTAAGCCTGCGCGAAGCGCATCGAGAAATTGTTCGAGGTAGCTGCGCGACGCTCCGTGGAGAAACCCGACCACCGGCATTGCTGGCTGCTGCGCGCCGGTTGCAGACGACCATGCCAACATCCCACCACTGACAACACCGACGAAGTCGCGTCGCCTCATTTCGTTCCCCTATGCCTATCTTCTGATAGACTAACATCCCGCCGCATCATTCGATCACCTCGTCGGCACGAGCGAGAAGCGTCGGTAGCAGCGTAACGCCGAGTGCCCTGGCGGTCTTTATGTTGACGACGAGTTGGAACTTGGTTGGAAATTCAACCGGCAGGTCGGAGGGCTTGCCGCCCTTTACGATTTTGTGGACGAAGATCGCGGCCTTGCGATAGACCGACATGATATCGGCCGAATAGGACAAGAGGCCGCCGGCGCGCGTAAATTCATCGCTCGGTGCGAACAGCGGCAGGTGGCTCTTGAGCGCCGCCTCGGCGGCCGGCTGGCGCGGCAAGCTTGGCTGAACGATCAACGCTCCAGCGCCGCTCGTCACCATTTGTCCAAAAGCTGTTGCGAATTCGTCGCTGCCTCGCACCAGAACAGGCTTGATCTCGAACTGAAGTGCCCGCGCGGCCAACGCGATGCTTTCCAGGAATGGCTGGTGAAATGGATCGATGGCATTGCCGAGCACGGCAACCTTGCGCACCGTCGGCAATATCTCGCGGATAAAATCCAGATTCTTGCCGGCTACCTCGCCTGTCGCGGATGCCACGCCGGTGATGTTGCCGCCCGGGCGCGAAAAACTGGCGACAAAACCGGTCGCGATCGGATCGGCCGCGGGGCTCATGACGATCGGGATTTTGGTAGTGGCCTGCTTTGCTGCCGCAACGGATGGGGTTTGATAGCCAACAATCACATCCACGTTCAGGTCCACCAATTCGCGGGCAAGCGAAGGGAGACGCTCGGGGAAGCCACCCGCAGATCGAGACTCCAACGTCAGGTTCTGGCCTTCGAGATAGCCCAGCTTCTGCAGCTCTTCACGGAATGTACCCAGAAAGAATGCTGGATCGGGATTACCGAGCATCAGCACGCCGACGCGCGGTGACTTCGCTTGTTGCGCTCGTGCTGTCGGAGGCCAAGCAGCCGTAGCGCCCAAAAGCGCGATGAATTTCCGCCGCTTCATTCGATCACCTCGTCGGCGCGCGCGAGGAGCGTCGGCGGCAGTTCAATACCAAGCGCCTTGGCGGTCTTGAGATTGACGACCAAATCGAACTTTGTCGGCTGTTCGACCGGCAGGTCGCCGGGCTTCGCCCCCCGCAAGATCTTATTGACATAATCGGCCGCACGCCGCCACAGATCCGAGAAGCGCGGCGCATACGACATGAGGCCGCCAACCCGAATGTTCGCCTCATTGCCGAACATCGTCGGCAGTCGGGCGGCACGCGACAACGCCGCGATCTGGCTGCCGTTGCTGGTCGTCAATGGCTCCGCCAAGACATACAGCGCGCCAACATCGTCCTTGAGCGACGCAAATGCCAGGGCAATATCCTCAGGGCGCCGAATCTCCAACCTGTCAACTTCAAGACCAAGCGCGCTGGCCGCAGCTTTGACTCCGCCATCCTCCGGCAATGCGACGGGACTATCGACATTGATCATGAACGCCAACCTGCGGAGACCAGGGATAACCTCCCGCAACAGTTCGAGCCGCTTGCCAGCGAGTTCCGGCGACTGAATCGAAAGGCCCGTGGCGTTGCCGCCGGGCCGCGCCAGGCTCGCGACGAGACCGTTGACGACCGGATCTCCCGCCGTGGCAAAGACGATCGGTATATCCGTGGTCGACCGCTTGGCCGCCATCACCGCCGAGCCTCCCGACGTCACGATGATACTGACCTTCATTCGGACGAACTCTGCGGCAATCTCGGCATAGCGCTCGCTTTGGCCTTCCGCCCAACGCGCATGGATTGCGACGGTGCTTCCCTCAATCCATCCTACTTCGCGCAGCCGCTGCACGAACGCTTCGGTCCATTTGCCCTGCGACGATGAACTGTTGGCGCCGAGCAGGCCGATGATCGGCACCTGCTGCGCATGCGCGGCCAGAGGCCGGACAAGAGGCCAAGTGACCGACGCACCGCCAATCAAACCAATGAACTCGCGCCTCTTCATTCGATCACCTGGTCAGCACGGGCGAGCAGCGAGATCGGAACGTCGATACCCAGCGCTTTGGCGGTTCTGAGGTTCACGATCAACTCGACTTTGGTGCCCTGAATCACCGGCAGCTCGCCGGGCTTCTCGCCTTTCAATATCCGTCCCACATAACCGCCTGCGAGATAGTGTGTTTCGATGATGGTCCCGCTATAGCTCATTAACCCGCCGAGTGCGGTAAATTGCGGGTTCACGAAGATCGACGGCAGGGCGGCTTTCAGCGCCTGGTCCGCGATATCCTTGATACGGCTGTTGGCAAAAGGATCGGCCGCAATGACCAAGGCGCTAACGCGCATCTCCTTTGCTTTCACGAATGCCGCTTCGAGTTCGCGATCATTACTCGCCCGCAGAATGACAAGTTGAAGTCCGAGTTGAAGAGCGGTTGCCTGCAAGTCCTTAACCTGCCTTCCAACCACCTCGCCCGCAGCCGGATTCACCAGCACGGCAATCAGTTCGGCCGACGGCAGCAACTCATGAAGGATCGCGAGCCGCTTGGGACCGGTCTCAAACGTCAGGGCCGCAACGCCGGTAATATTGCCGCCGGGGTGCCTCAGGTTTGTCACGATACCGGCTTCGACCGGATCAGCACCTGTCTCAAAGACGATGGGGATCGTTGTGGTCGCCGCCTTGGCGGCAAGTGCGGCTGGCGCACTGCCCGGCGTGACAAGTACCGCGACGTTGCGCCCAACGAGTTCGTTCGCAAGTTGCGGCAATCGATCGATATTGCCCTCTGCCCACCGATATTCGACTGCAATATTGCGTCCGTCGTCGAAGCCGGCTTCGCTCAGTCCTTGATTGAAGGCCTTCAGCCGTGCCGCCCAAGCCATTGGTGATGCGCTGCCGAGATAGCCCACCACCAGCACCGGCTGTTGCGCCCGCGCCTTCGGCGGCCATGCAGCCGCCGTCGCCCCAAAAAGCGCGATGAACGCCCGCCGCCTCATTCGATCACCTCGTCGGCGCGCAGCAACACCGCCGGCGGGATCTCGAAGCCGAGCGACTTCGCGGTCTTCAGGTTGATGACGGTCTTGAGCGCCGTCGGTTGCTCGATCGGGATGTCGGCCGGATTTTCGCCCTTCAATATCTTGTTGACGAAAACAGCGCTGCGGCGAAACATGGCGGTGAAGTCCACACCGTAGCCCACCGGCACGGCGCCGCGGGTGGCTAGAACGGGTGCGCCAATCGACGGCACGCGGCATTTGTCGACAATCGCAGCAATCAGGGAAGCGTTGGTGACAAACGCATTGGCCTCCGTGATCGCGAGGCCGTCTATAGGAGTGGAGCTCACGGCTGACAACGCGCTTTCGATGTCGCCGGGGATGGCAACCTCGATCGGTCGCAGCTCTATCTTCATCGCCTGCGCTGCGGTTGTCATCGCGCTCATTGTACTTTCGTTCAGGGGGTTCCCTCGTTGCAAAAGCACCCCTGCGCGGGTCATCGAGGGCGCAAGGCTCGCAAGAATCTCCAAACGCTTGGCAGCCAGTTCTGTCACGAAGAAGGTTTGTCCCGTTATGTTGCCCCCGGGATGAGCCATGCTAGCTGCAAGGCCCAAGGTCACCAGATCGGGGCCCGTGATCATCACAGTGGGAATCTTTGCCGTCGCACGGTGAGCGGCAAGAATCCCCTGAAAGGTAGCTGTCACGAGAACGTCGACATCGAGGGCGACCAGTTCAGCCGCCAGCGCCGGCAGACGGTCGTTATCACCGCCGGCATCTCGATATTCGACATGAATGTTATCGCCCTCAACCCAACCGAGATCACGAAGTCCGGCGAGAAAGGCTTCTACCTCCAAATTTCGCGGCGGGACGAGGAAAAGGCCGATGCGGGCGATTCGCTTCGCTGGCTGCGCGCGTGCCGCCAAAGGCCACGCCAATGCCCCACCGGCCAGAGAAAGGAATTCGCGTCGCTTCATTGCCACTCTCCATTTCCGTCTTGCATCCACGTCAGCTTCGATTGTCGTGTCGGCCGCTAGTTTTTTCGGGCGCTTGTAAGGTTGCCCGCCCGCGGCAGCACAATCGTGAACTCGGTGAATTGTCCAGGCTGCGTATCCACCTCGATCCGTCCGCCGTGTTGTTTCACGATGATGTCGTGGCTCATCGATAGACCAAGTCCGGTGCCCTCCCCAGCCGGCTTGGTCGTGAAGAACGGATTGAACATTTTTTCCTTCACCTCCGGCGGAATGCCGGTGCCATTGTCGCGGATGCGTATCTCGATGTGGTTGCCTAGATTTCTGGTGCCAGCACTGAGCACAGGCTCGAAATTCGCATCGCCAATATCGGCCCGACGCTTGCTCGCGGCATAAAACCCGTTCGAGATCAGGTTGAGTAAAGCGCGGGTCATTTCCTGCGGGAACAGCTCGATCACGCCGGCGTCCGGATCGAGGTCGCGCTGCAACGTGATATTGAAATCCGGTTTCTCGGCGCGTGCGCCGTGATAGGCGAGATTGAGGCTCTCGTCCAACAGCGCGTTTATATCCACCATCCGCTGCTCGCCCGAACCTTCCCGGGAATGCTGCAGCATGTTCTTGAGGATTGAATCGGCGCGCTTGCCGTGCTGAACGACCTTTTCCAGGTTGCTCTTCAGCAGTTCGCGGATCTCATCCAGCTCCTTCCACCTGCCGGCCTCGTCGAGCGTCGGGTTCTCGAACACGTCGTTCATCTCTTCGATGAGCTCGGCCGACAACGCCGAGAAGTTATTGATGAAATTGAGCGGATTCTTGATCTCGTGCGCGATACCGGCGGTGAGCTGACCGAGCGAGGCCAGCTTCTCGGTCTGCACCAGGCGGTCCTGCGCGGTGCGAAGCTCGTCGAGCGAAGCGGCGAGCTCCTTAGTGCGCTGCTGCACCTCGTCGAACAGGCGGGCATTCTCGATCGCGATCACAGCCTGGTCGGCAAACGTTTCGATCAGTTTGATCTGTCGTGGCGTGAACGGTCCGGCGACAGGGCGGGCGAGATCGAGAACGCCGAGCACTTCGCCATCGCGAAGCAGCGGGACGCCGATGATCGACCGCCAGCCGCCAAGCTTGATCGACTGGGGAAGCCCGTATTCGGTATCCGCGCCGATGTCGGGGATGTGGACCGTACGGCGCTCGACCGCGGTACGTCCGGCGACCGTTGTGCGATCGAGACGATGCGGATGGGTCGACAGGTATTCGACAAATTCCGGCGTGCCGCCGTAACTCGCGCCGACATGGAGGAGATCCCCCTGCGACTGGAACAGAATGCAGATCGAGGCATCGCAGAGACCGGCGGCGGATTCGAGCAACGTCCGCAGCACTGTCTTCAGATCGAAGACCGACCGGCTAATCACCTGCAGAACCTCCGACGTCGCGGTCTGCTGTTGCAGCGACTCTTCGAGGTCGCGGGTCCGCTCCTGCACCTGTTTGAACAAGTTCACATTGGAAATGGCAATCACCGCTTGGTCGGCGAAGGTTTGCAGCAAGGTGACCTGCTTGTCGCTGAACGGATTCACTTCTGTACGGCGCAACAGGATTGTTCCGATGCTCTCGCCCTCGCGCAACAACGGCACACCCAACATGGTTCGAACGCCGATACGGCGAGCCGCCCGTTGTCCTTCCGGAAACTGGTTACCCTCCTCAGAAAGCATATCGTGGATATGCACTGGCGCCCGGTCTAGGAAGGTCCGCCCGGCGACGGTCGCACGATCGATCGGCCACTTCTCGACCGTGAACTCGAGCGGACCGTGCTGGGCGTTGAAGCGAAGATCGTTGCCGTCCCGCAAATAGACAATTGCATCCTTGGCTTCGCAAAGCTCGCAGGCGCTCTCGACAATGGCTTGGAGAACGGGCGCCACATCGGTCGGCGACGATGCGATGACCCTCAGGATGTTGCTGCTGCCGGTCTGATAGGTCAGCGCTTCCGTCAACTCGCGCGTTCGCGCCTGCACCTCGTCGAACAGGCGGACATTTTCGATCGCGATCAGGGCCTGATCGCAAAAGGACTCGGCCAGAGCGACCTCACGTTCGCCGAGGAAATTGCTGCGCTTGCCCGCCAGCACTAGCAGGCCGATGCACTCGCCCGCCCGCAATAGCGGCACGTAGAGCGACGATACGATACCGAAGGTCTCGTGGATCCAAAGCTCGAACTTGGGCAGGTCGATCAACGACCAGTCCGGCAGGTGCAGCGTTTTCTTGCCGATGATGGCGCGTGACGGGAAATTGCCATCGGGATCGATTTGCTCGGGAGGCCTGGTGACGGTAGTCAGTCCTTCCGGCGTGGCCCTCGCCACCTGCACGCAGCTGGCGCCGTCGCAGCGCAGGAAGAACCCGAGGTCACATCGCGTCAGCCGTACCGCGGTCTGGACGATGCTGTCGAACACCGGCTGGGCGTCGGTCGGCGATTGACTAATAACGCGCAGGATTTCCGACGTCGCGGTCTGGCGTTCCAGCGCCTGTTGGGTGTCGTTGAACAGTTGTGCATTCTGGATCGCGATCATTGCCTGGTCGGCGAAGCTTTGCAGCAGCGCCAGTTCATCAACGGTGAACGGCAGGAGCCTGTCACGGAAAACGATCAGGGCGCCGACGGCCTTGTCGTTGCGTCGCAATGGCGTGCCGCAAACGGTACGCGCGCCACCGGCCCGCGCATGGGGCAGACCGGGAAAGTCGGACATCGAGGGATCCAGGTGGTCGAGGTCCGGAATGTGGATCTGCCTGGACTCGGCCACCACCGTGCCGGGCAGGTTTCGGCCGCCGACCTTGATATTGGACCGCGGATAGGCCGAGCCGACGCGCTTGGCGATGGTTCCAACGCGGTACTCTTGCGTGAACTCGCGCCCTTCGGCGAGTTGAAGCGAGACGCTGGATGCCTTGAACAGACGCGCGGTCGTCTCGGTGATCAACTGCAACGGGCCCGCCGCATCCCCCGATGCGTTGGCGATCGCGCGCAGGATTTCGGCGCCGGCCTCCTCTCGCATCCGCGCAGCTTTCAACTGGCGTTTCAGCAGTGCGGTCTCGGGATGGAGGGATGGCTTGGCCTTGCGGGCATCGGTCTTGGTGAGAGGCTTTCCAGCCTTCTTCCGTGTCCCGGCATCGCTGGTCTGTTTCTTGCCGGACTTGGCACGAGCAGACTTGGCACCGGACTTTGCTCGAGACCTGGCATCGCGCGCCCTCATTCGATCACCTCGTCGGCCACCGTCAGCAGGCGGTCGGCCGCCGCTAAGCCGAGCGATTTCGCTGTCTTGAGGTTGAGCACAAGCACGAACTTGCTGGCTTGTTCAATGGGCAGGTCCGCCGGTTTTTCGCCACCGAGAATCTTGGCGGCGTAGATGCCGGCGCGGCGGAAGTCGTCGATCAGATCGGCCGAATAGGACATCAGAAGGCCCGCCCGGCCCCAGTTCGGATAGGTGCCAACCGTCGGCTTTCCCGGCGCCATGACCAAGGGCAAGACCCGGGGCATGTTGTTGTAGAGAAGCGGCTCGCCGGAGACGTAAAGAGCGCCAACGCCATCGCGGATGCTCGCCGAAACCGCGCCCTCTATCTCGTCGAGCCGCCCAAGCGGATGACGCACGACAACAAAGCCGAACTGACCGGCGACGCTTTGCAATGCGTTGAGCTCGGCTGTGGCAAGCAGTGAGGATGTACCGATGAAGCCGATCGCCTTCAGGTCAGGCACCAGCTCCTTGAACAAGTTCATGCGCTTTTGGGTCAGCGCCTCCTCGCCCCCAACCGCATTCATCACGTTGCCGGTCGCATGGCCGCCCGGATGGATATAGCTTTCCGCAAACCCTGCCTTGATGGGATCGGCGGCATAGGACGTGAAGACCAACGGCAACTCGGGCAGGACTTTGTGCGCGACCGGTGCCGCCGCGGCCGAAGCAATGATGACGCGGGGCTTGAGAGCAGCGAGTTCAAGGGCCAGCGCGGGCAATCGATCGAAAAAACCGTCGGCATAACGCAAAGCGAACGTAAAGTTCACGCCCTCGGTAAGGCCCGCCTCCCGCATGCCTTGGCGAATCGCCGCCAGTCGATTCTCGGCATTTTTTGCCGGCCCCGGCACCAGCACGGCAACAACGGGCAGATCTTTCTCGGCGCGCGCAGCAACAGGTACAGCTGCCGCGCCAGCTAAAATACCGAGAAGTTCGCGCCGCCGCAGGTCCCGGAGCTTCATTCGATCACCTGATCGGTCTGCACCAGGACGGTCGGAGGGATCGTCAACCCGAGCGCCCGCGCGGTCTTGAGATTGACGACCATTTCGAACTTGGTCGGCAACTGGATCGGCATCTCCGACGGCTTTTGACCCTTGATGATCTGGTCGGCATAGCCTGCGGCACGGCGCGAGAGGTCGACGATGTCGGCGCCATAACTAAATAAAGCGCCGGCTTGCGCAAACTCAGCCTGCTCGCCGACCACGGCTACCTGCATTTCAACTCCAATGCGGCAGATGTCCTTGATCGCCGCGGCGGTCATGTAGTCGCGAATAACGATCATGGCCGTACCACCGGCCTCGGCAAGCTTCCCGATCTGCTCCGTCACCTGCGATGGCGTCGGCGCCGTGAGGCCGGCACGAATCGGCTCGATGCCGAGCTTGCCGGTATCCGCCATGGTCTGCGCGCCCCACGCGCTGAAGGTCGGGTCGGTTGCGTTGTGCATCACGCCGAGCTTAATCAGGCCCGGCAAAATTTCCTTCAGCACCGCGATACGCTTGGCCGACATCTCCTCGCCGAACGCCGAGAAGCCGGTCACGGTGCCACCGGGCCGGGCGAGGCTCTGGAACAGTTCGGGGTCGCTCTGCACGGCCGGCAGCGCGATCGCGACGACCGGGATTTTCGTCTTGCGCGCCGCGGCCCGCGCGGCGGCGGGGCCAGGTGCGAACAGCACGTCCACTTGCATCGCGACAAACTCGTCGATGATCGCGTGCCCGCGTTCGACATCTCCGTCGGCGTTGCGGATTTCGACGGTGATATTGCGCCCTTCGACATATCCGATTTCGGCCAGAGTCTTGCGGAACGGCTGCACAATCGTGACGTCGGCGGCGGCGCTGGCAAATCCGATAAAGCCGATGGTCGGCATGCGATGAGACCCATCCTGCTGCGCCAGTGCTGCAAGCGGCCAGCTCGCCGCGCCTCCCACCGCCAAACCAATAAACTCACGCCTTCGCACGGTCGCCCCCAAGGCTGGAATGTGGCAGTGTAACTGTTCAAACCCAACATCTGAAAGGTGCCCTTGACCGATCCGACAAAATCTTCTTGGGGTTGTGCTCCCCCTCCAAGAACCTCCGGGCCCGCAGCAATCTGCGCAAAGTTTTCCGTAAATCACCCCGCTGTCGCAGCCCGCTGGGTGATAACTTGACGCATTCAATCTCGCGAATTTACGCAGGCTTGGAGCTTCGCTTGCTCTTACTGGTTGCACCGCACCACGGCATCCCGGCGGCTAAGATCGGCGCCGGAAGGGGCAGAAACTGATATCGAGAGCACCGCAGTCGGCAACGCCCATGTCTCAGTTGGTCATCCACAGGGAGACAGCGCCAAGTCTTCTTGATAACTTGGCCGGGATGAGCATTTCCCTGCATTCGGACACGTCCCAAGGACGACCGCTGGCGGCGTCGTCTGCGGCGGATGCACCGGCCGTGCAGGCCGCCCCGGCGCCGAAGGTCCGGGCCCGTTTGTTTGCCAAATATGTCGCGCTGTTCGTGGCCGTGGTGAGCGTGGCGCTGCTTTCCAACGGGATTTTCGAGGTTTTCTTCTATTATCGCGAGCATAAGGCGTCCCTGATCCGGATTCAGCGCGAACAGGCCGAAGCCGCCGCCGCCAAGATCAGCCAGTTCATCAAAGAAATCGAGAGCCAGCTCGGCTGGACCACCCAATTGCCGTGGTCGGCCGGCTCGTTGCAGGACCGCCGTTTCGATGCGCTCCGGCTGCTGCGGCAGGTGCCGGCCATCACCGAGCTGTCCCAGATCGATTCGACCGGCAAGGAGCGGCTGCGGGTATCGCGGCTGGCTATGGACGTGGTCGATTCGGGTCTCGACCTTTCCAAGGACTCGAAATTCAGCGAGGCGGTCGCCAACAAGGTCTATTACGGTCCGGTCTATTTCCGCCGCGAGTCCGAGCCCTACATGACGCTGTCGCTAGCCGGGACCCGCAAGGACGCCGGCGTCAGCATCGCCGAGGTCAATCTGAAGCTGATCTGGGACGTGGTCTCGCAGATCAAGGTCGGCGAGCGTGGCCATGCCTATGTGGTCGGTTCGGGCGGCCGGCTGATCGCTCATCCCGACATCAGCCTCGTGCTGCGCAACACCGACATGTCCAAGCTAGTGCAGGTGCAGGCCGCGCGCGCCGGCAACGCCAACGACGCCAACGCGCTGCAAGGCTCTCTCAACATTCAGGGCCAGAAAGTGCTGACGGCTTCCGCACCGATCTCCCCGCTCGGCTGGACCATGTTCGTCGAACTGCCGGAAACGGAGGCTTATGCGTCGCTGTATCAGGCGTTGCAGCGCCTTTCGATCGTGCTGCTGGCGGCCTCGATCTTCGCCGTCCTCGCGGGAATCTTCCTCGCCCGGCGCATGGTCGGCCCGATCCGGGCGCTGAGCGCCGGCGCCGCGCGGCTCGGCGGCGGCGATTTCACCCAGCGCATCTCGATCAAGACGGGCGACGAGCTCGAAGGGCTTGCCAACCAGTTCAACGACATGGGTGCACGGCTGCAGGAGTCATATGCCGACCTCGAGAACAAGGTCGAGCAGCGTACAGCCGAACTGAGTGAATCGCTACAGCAGCAGACGGCGACCGCGGACGTACTCAAGGTGATCAGCCGCTCGACATTCGACTTGCAGACCGTGCTGGACACGCTCGTGGAGTCGGCGGGTCGTCTGTGCGAAGCGGACGAGGGGATCATTCTCCAGCCCAGGGATGGCGCCTATCGGCTGGCCGCCAGTTTCGGGCTCTCTCCCAAAAAACAGCAATTTCTCAGGGATTTTATCTTCAAGCCGGGAGGGACGACAGCGGTTGGACGCGCCTTGTCCGAAGGCAGGTCGATCATCCTCGTCGATGGTCAGTCGCCTCTGCCGGGAGATCCGAATCCGGCGCAGAGCAGGATCGCAATTCCCTTGTTGCGCGAGGGTGTGCCGATGGGCGTATTCGTGTTGACTCGCAGGGAAAGGCGAGCTTTTAGCGACAAGCAGATTGAGCTGGTCACCACCTTCGCCGACCAAGCAGTCATCGCCATCGAGAACCTCCGCCTCTTTGATGAAGTTCAGGCACGGACCAAGGAACTTGCGACTTCATTGGAAGAGCTGCGCACCGCACAGGATCGCCTAGTACAGACCGAAAAACTGGCCTCGCTCGGCCAGCTCACTGCCGGCATCGCCCACGAAATCAAGAACCCGCTCAACTTCGTCAACAATTTCTCGTCGTTGTCGGCCGAATTGATCGACGAACTCAACGACGTGCTGAGACCAGCGGCGCTGGACGCCAAGACCCGCGAAGAGATAGACGAGCTCACCCACATGCTGAAGGGCAACCTCGAAAAGGTCGTACAGCACGGCAAGCGGGCGGATTCGATCGTCAAGAACATGCTGCTGCATTCGCGCGAGGGCGCGGGCGAGCACCGGCCAGCCGACATCAACGCCATCGTCGAGGAAAGCCTCAACCTCGCCTATCACGGCGCGCGGGCTGAAAAGCCCGGCTTCAACATCACTCTGAAGCGCGACTTCGATCCGGCCGCGGGACAGGTCAGCTTGTATCCGCAAGAGATCACCCGCGTCTTCCTCAACCTGATCTCGAACGGGTTCTATGCCGCGGCCAAGCGCAAGGAGGCCGGCGACGAGGACTTTGAACCGATCCTGAGCGCGGCCACCAGGAGCCTGGGCAACAAGGTGGAAATCCGGATCCGCGATAACGGCACCGGGATTCCGCCCGAGGTGAAGGAGAAGATGTTCAATCCCTTCTTCACTACCAAGCCGGCGGGCGAAGGGACGGGTCTTGGATTGTCGATGAGCCACGACATCATCGTGAAGCAACACGCCGGTACGATTGACGTCGTGACCGAGCCCGGCGCTTTTACCGAATTCATCATTACGCTGCCCAGAACCGGGGCGGCACAGTCGATTACCGGAGGCAGGAATTGAGCGTTTACATACTCGTGGTGGATGACGAGCCCGATGTCGAAGCCTTGTTTCGTCAGCAGTTTCGCCGCGACCTGAAATCAGGCCGCTTCATGATGGAATTCGCCCCATCGGCGCCGGCGGCGCTTCAGCGTGCGGCGGATATCAAGGATCCTTCGCTGATCCTGATCCTCTCCGACATCAACATGCCAGGGATGACCGGGCTCGAAATGCTGCCGAAGGTGCGCGCCGAGCGCCCCGACGTTCCCGTGATCATGATTACGGCCTATGGCGATGCCGAAACGCGTCGTAAGGCGATCGAGAACGGGGCCGTCGGCCTTTTGACCAAACCGATCGATTTCGCGCTGCTACGTCTCGAGATCGATAACCGCCTCGGTCAGGCCGCATGACCGCGACCATCCTTGTCGTCGATGATGAGCCCGATCTCGAGGCGCTCGTGCTGCAGAAATTCCGGCGGAAAATCCGCGACGGCACGGTAGCGTTCGTATTCGCCCATGACGGTATCGAGGCGCTCGCTTCGATCGAGCAGCACCCCCATGTCGACATGGTCGTATCAGACATCAACATGCCCCGGATGGACGGGCTGTCGCTGCTCGCCAAGCTGCAGGAAGCCGAGGACAAGAAGTCGACCGTCATCGTCTCGGCCTATGGCGACATGAGCAACATCCGCACCGCCATGAACCGTGGCGCGTTCGATTTCCTGACCAAGCCGATCGATTTCGGCGATCTCGAAATGACGATCGACAAGACCATCCGCCACGTCGAGGCAATGCGGGAGGCCCGACGCCGCCAGCTTGAGGCCGAGCGCGCGCACGCCTCGCTGTCGCGGTATTTTTCGCCGCAGATTGCCAGCCGCCTCGCCGCGGTCGGCGACAGCGACGGCATGCAGGTACATTGGCGCGAGATCGCGACGATCTTCACCGACATCAGTAGCTTTACGTCCCTGGTGGAAACGGTAGCGCCCGATGTGCTCGGCGCACTGCTCAACGAATACGTGGGCGGCATGACCGACGTCGTATTTGCCCATGAGGGTACGGTCGCCAAGATCATCGGCGATGCGATTCAGGTGCTGTTCAACGCGCCTGGCGACCAGCCGGACTATGCCAGACGCGCCATTGCCTGCTCCCATGACCTCGACATCTGGGCCCAGGCGTTCCGCGACCGGTGGAAGGACAAAGGCGTCAGTTTCGGTGCGACGCGGATCGGCGTTCATGCCGGGCCGGCGCTGGTCGGCAATTTCGGCGGCAGCCGTTTCTTCGACTACACCGCATACGGCGACACCATCAACACGGCTGCGCGGCTCGAGGCCGCCAACAAGCATCTCGGCACCCGCATCTGCGTCAGCGCCGCGGCAGCCGACCGCGCCGGCAATTTTCAGGGGCGACCCGTCGGCGATATCCTGCTTCGCGGCCGCAGCGAACCGCTTCGCGCGTTCGAACCACTGCAAGACGTTCCGTTCAAGGCGACGGCCAACGCGCAATATGGGGAAGCGTTCGCCAAGCTCGAGGCTGGCGACGTCGGAGCAATGCCAGCTTTCGCGGCGCTGGTCGGCGCCCACGCCGACGACGCGCTGGCTGGATTTCACCTGAAGCGGTTGCTCAATGGTGCCAAAGGCGCCCGAATTCAATTAGACTAGGCCGCCGGCAGTCTAGCCACATGCCTGATTAGTTTTCATCCTCTGAAATCTCTTAGGAATGTTGGCCAAGTTGCCGGTTTGCGCCTCGGAGACTTTCTGGCCTTTTCGTAATCCAAATCCAGCGCCGGGAGACGCGTATTTTCCACAGAGACGGTCGTAGCACGCGATAGAAGGCACAGGCGTCAGTCTGCTTCCGCATCAAAGCTGCCATGCTCGCTATTCAAAACTTGATCACGCGCGCAAGAAACGCGGCTTGCACTTGCAAGCCCGCGCAGTTTTCATCGTCACATCGGCGGACTGAAGCGACTGAATTAATAAGGTCGTATGGCTACCGTTGAGAGCGTCCCCGATATCCGTTGCGGGTCAAAAACGTTCCTCGCGGCGCCGGCGCGCGACTTCCGGTCTGCCCCGAATATCGTTATCAACGAACCAGCCCGATTGGTCCGTTTAGGGCCAATGTCTGTGGTGAGCAGCTGCAACAAGCTGATAACTATTCGATCACCTCGTCCGCAAGCGCAAGCAAAGTTGGGGCTATGGCGAGCCCTAATGCTTTGGCGGCTTTAAGATTGACGATCAGATTGAATCGTGTCGGTTGCTCGACAGGAATTTCCGCTGGTTTCTCACCCTTCAAAATCTTGTCGGCAAGCTCCGCTGCGCGTCGATAAAGCTGTCGGGCATCGGGGCCGTACGAAAGAAAGCCGCCCATGTCGACAAAGTCGCGAACACTATAGATGGCTGGCATCCTAAGCGCAGCCGCAGCGTCAACGATCAGCTCACGTAAACCAATCAACACTGGAGTTTCCAGAACTACGAGGCCCCCGGCGCCCGCGTTGGCTGCTGCCGCGAGGCTGCTTTCAACGTCAGCTGCGCTTCTAATGTCACAAAGTGCAAGCTGCTGGCCTTTCGCCTTGGCAGCCTCCCGTAGCCGCGGCAGGGCGGCGATCGTGAATGGTGCAGCTGGCTCCTCAAGCACCGCTACGGTGCTGATGTTCGGAACGAACTGGCTCAGCAATTCTAATCTTTTGCCGCCGAGCTCGGCGGCTTGCCCTGCCAGTCCTGTAAGGTTAGCGCCAGGGCGGCTTAAACTTTGGACCACATTAGATCCAATTGGATCCCCGACATTGCTGAACACGACGGGAATAGTTGAAGTGGCAGCTTGGGCTGCTTTGGCAGTCGCCGTTCCAAAACCGGTAATTATCACATCCGGATCGGCCTTGATCAGCTCGGATGCCTGAGTGCCGAGCGTTTCGAGTATTCCGTTGGCGGAGCGAATGTCGAAAATGAGGTTTTTGCCTTCGGCGTATCCAAGTTGTTTAAGTCGTTCCTTTACGAAGATTGCATCGTCTGCACCCGCCAAAGCCAAGTAACCGACGCGGAACGTTCGCGACGCCTGCTGCGCCGTCGCTGCGAGCGGCCACGCCGCCGCAGCGCCCCCCAAAACACCTAGAAGCTCGCGCCGCCGCATGTCCGACCCCAAGCTCAATGGGTGATATCTTAGCGAACCAATCAAGCATCCCGAAAGCGTCAATTTGGCTCGCGCTCGCGCGGGCGTCCATGTCCGAGTTGGGTCAACACCGGAAGTCTGGCAAACTATTCAATCACTTCGTCGGCTAGGGCGAGCATGGTCGGCGGAATCTGCAGGCCCATGCTGCCGGCTGTTTTAAGATTTAAAAAAAAGGGATACCGGGTAGGCTGCTCGAAGGGCAAATCGGCCGGCTTTGCACCTTCGAAGACTCGGGCAACCAGGGCAGCTGTACGTTCGAATGATTCTGTCAGATCTGGCCCGTATGACATCAGGCCGCCATCACGAACAATGAAGTCGTATTCATAAATAGCCGGCAATTTCATGGCGATCGCGAACTCAAAGACACGCTTGCGGTTCAGATTGGTCAACGCGTCGGCGACCATTAATATCGCATCCGGCATATCGCTGTTCATGAGCTCGAACGCATCCTTGAAATCATCCCGTTCGCGGACACCCACAGGCTGCACTGAAATTCCAAGCGACAGCGCAACTTTGGCAGAGGCCCCGTAGCGCAGCGTCATGCCAAGATCGTCCTTGTTCCAGAGCATCGCTACTTTTCGGAGATTTGGCGACAGTTCCTTTAACAAGGATAGGCGCTTGGTCGTGAGTGCCGAGGCCACGTCGGAGATACCGGTAATATTGCCGCCAGGATGAGCCAGACTATCGATCAATCTCGTTTCGACCGGATCACCGAGACCCAGCGCGCCGATTATCGGGACGCCTAACGACTTCGCAGCCAGTGCCGAGGGGAAACCAACAACAACGATTGCATCGACGCCACTGGCTTTCAATTCTCGTAGTAATTCGGGAATTCTAGTGTTGTCGCCCATCGAACTACGCGCGAGGTAGGTCAGGTTTTGTCCTACGACATAACCGCGTTGGGCCAGTCCTCTCAGCAGGATCTTTCCAAGACCACTGGTATCGGTCATCGGCGCTACTGGATGAAGTGTAGCGAAACAGTAATTCCTACCAGACGTCTGCGCGCGAGCGGATCGCGAATATATCAGTGCTGCGGAGCCGAGC
This sequence comes from Bradyrhizobium sp. STM 3561, assembly GCF_045571455.1. Lineage (NCBI taxonomy): Bacteria > Pseudomonadati > Pseudomonadota > Alphaproteobacteria > Hyphomicrobiales > Nitrobacteraceae > Bradyrhizobium > Bradyrhizobium sp. STM 3561. The sequence continues at coordinate 1,094,834 of NZ_CP120695.1, read as the reverse complement.
GTTGCCAAAAACTTGCGACGTTCCATGTAAGAACACTTCGAGTCATCTTAGCTGGCGCAAGATGGCGCGCGTTGCTTTGGAGCGGCAGGGTATCCCATGTATGTTATAGAGCAAAATCCGGTTGTCGACTGCGCCCGCGCCGCCATCGGCCGCGCTGCCGTGCCACCAAGAGCTCCCAGAACGTCGCGCAGCCGCAAACCGCCCCAAGCTCTTTGCGGGGACAGCTACCGAATTACCGACGACTTGATCCGCTCTAGAGCCCACATCCGTTGTGGGTCATCGGCAGCCCTAGCGGCCCGGAAATGCGACTTCCAGTCTTCCTCGAACAACGGACATAGTCAGACTGAGCTGGCATATTCAGACTGGCAGTAGCGAAAATCCCCCGACGTCATTCGATCGTCTCGTCCGCCGTCGCCGCGATCGACGGCGGCACCTCGATCCCAAGCTGCCCGGCGGTCTTTAGGTTGATAACGAGTTCGTAGCGGTCTGGCCCCTCGATCGGTATATCACCTGGTCTGGTACCCTTGAGGATTGTATCGGCCATTGTCATGGCGCGAGGGAAATAGGGCCCTAGCACGGGGCCGTAGGTGAGAAGGCCACCTGCTTTTGCGTTAGGCTTCCAGATTGAGATGCTGGGCAATCTGAATTCAAGAGCGGCAGCGGCAAAAAGGCCGGGGTTTGCCGTCAACGTCGGAGAAATCAAAAGCAATACGCCGCTCGTGCTTTCCAGCTTTGCGAAGGCGTCGCGAAATTCCTCCGGCTTGCTCAACGTCAGCGTCTGGGTCTCGAGGCCGGCAGCACCGGCCGCGATTCTGGCTGCTTCCAATTGGTCCGGCCGTGTGCTCGGATCCCAAACAATGGCAAGCTTCCTCAAGCCGGGCACCACTTCCCCCATCAGGGTGACTAACTTGCCCGTCAAGCTGGTCTGATCGAGGAACAGTCCGGTCAAATTGCGCCCGGGCTTTGCCCAACTGTCGATGAAGCCTGCCTTGATCGGATCCGTCTCAAGATCAATTGCCACGACCGGTAAGTCGGGAGCCGCGGAGAGTGCGGCTGTTGTTGCCGGCAGACCGACCACGATGAGCACCCCGACGCCGAGATCAACGAGTTCTCGAGCGAGGTCCGGCAGCCGTGAAAGGTCCCCTTGCGCAGATCGTAACAGGATCGTCTCACCCTCTATATAGCCTAGCTCACGGCCGCGCTTCAGCAACCCCGTCAAAATCACAAGACGCGGGTCGATCGTAAAGGGATGCAGGTAACCGATCTTTCGCGGTTGGCCCGTGGCTTGAGATCTGGCTAATCGTGCTGCCCAAGCAGCAACCGAGATGCCTGCCAAGCCAATGAATTTGCGCCGTCTCATACTCTGACGCCCCTGCCCAGATGAAAACATATTATCCGGTTGAATCGGTAAAGCGGAAGCTATCTGGCAGACTTTCCCGTAGTCCGCTGTGGGTCAAAGGCTGCCCTCGGTAGCCAGCATGCCCTTGGTCGGGTCATCTCTCGGAAGCGGACATCGCCGCCCGCTGGGCTGTTGTCAGCCACGGGCCTTGGCTGTGTGAACCCGCCACACCAATGTGGTAGCTCTGCGCAAGAGCTAAGCCTTATGCATACATGAGTGGGACGATTTCGCCTGCGAAATCGTCCGGTGTCTTAGCGTTTCAAGCTCTTCACCACTTGAGCGAGAACGCTTCTGCCTCACCATTCGTGCAGTCGCGCGATGACAGCTCGCTTCGAAGAAACGGGTGCTACTCTAGCTGACCCCGCTGCCGCGCCGGGATGCCTTGGACAATCGATGCGGGCTCTTGGAGGCGCGATCGGGGCAATGTTGTGCAAATCCACAAGCGCTATGAGGCTAATCGTCGCCGTTCGGCTATGTTCGTGCCGGTTCACTGTCGATTTCAGGAACGGGCGATGCCAAAAAAGCCGGAGACTCCCTCCTCCCGTTTGGCCCATTGGAAAAAAGTCAGCCAAACACCATTTCCTTTTCGACGCGATTACAGCAATCAGGCCGACTGGTTGGCTGCAGCGCAGGATGCACTTGATTTAGAGTCTCCCTTCATCAGCAGCTGGGATAGATCGCCGCGAGGCGCGTTCAAAGCTTTCAATCTGGATCCTCGCGACCCCTTCAGTTGGCGAATATTGCTTGGCTATTACACACAATCTCATATCGGTCGTGGTCGACCAGCAAAGTGGGATGGCGAGAGCCTTTGCAACCTACTGCGCCATATCAGTAAAGCTCGCCAGAATAAGCCATCTGCAAAGCAAAGTGAAATCTACCAATCTCTTATCAAGCGAAAAGCCCCGTACCATGGAAAGACTGAGAGCTATCTAAAGCACGGTCACCGCTTAGCTCTCGATTTGGACCGAAATGACATTCTGCGCGCGCGTCGAGACCTCGTAGCACAGGGGTATCTGGAAGCTGTGCGTGTGGGTTACGTAGAAAGAGGATCGGAGCTAACCGCCTCTGACGAGCGGCGGATCAAGAATTCAACTTTGGTATTGGATGAGGCCCTGGAATTGATAGGGGCGCCTAACAGCCGTTGGGCAAAAAAGAACAGGTAATTACGGCCGAATAGTTTAATCGCCGCCTTTTTTCGCCGAGGGTGGTCGCTAGGTTGGTCGTCATGAACCTGCATGGACGCAGGTGCGGTCGCTGGGACCGTCCCGGCTGTGATGGCGAGACAACAATGCAGACCCCATTGGTCCTAAAAATAAGTGAGGCGTGCGCCGCTTCGCGTATCGGAAGAACCAAACTTTACGATGCGATCAAACGCGGCGAACTGCGCGCGCGCAAGAACGGCAAGTCCACCTTAATTCTGCAGGCCGACTTGGTTGAATGGCTCAATGGGCAGCCGCCCGCTTTACCGAAATCAACACAAGCGAAATGAAAGCGCCTCGGCAGCAGTCTTGACCACCGCGCCGAGGCATTTGTTCACCCACATTTCCATGAAGTTGAACAAGATGAAATTACACCATCCGAAACCACGATACCAGCATCCTGATCTATTCGATTGGGCATCCGACCAAGAACGTCGCGGTGCCGATCCTCGCGTTCGTTGGATTGCGCGTCGCTGCCGTGTGTCACTCGCCACAGCCGCAACTCTGCTGGTTAATGCAGGGTTCTCGCGCAGGGAGGACCGCTAGTGAGCGAAGTCCTTTCGATTAAAGCAGTCATCAATGGCGTGGATATCGTGACGATTCGCGGTCGGGCTGCATGGGCACTCTTGAAGCTGATTGAAAGCGGCGAAGGCGGCTGCTCCTACGTTGACTGTCCCGCCCCGCATTGGGGTGGATACATCCACAAACTGCGCAAGCTTGGCATCCGAATCGACACCACCCGGGAGGCTCACGGACGCCCCTTTGCGGGTCGTCACGCTCGATATTTTCTGCGGGGCAGGATTTTGCTCGTCGATATGATCGGCACCAACGGCGAACCGGTAGACGCCCCTTACGCATCCCGCGCCAGCGTACCTCAGTTTTGATGCGCCCGGTCGTTGGTGCCGATGGAGCGCCGGTATCAGCCAAACCGGGAGGCTTTCATGCAGCCAAAGAGCAGTGGCTAATGATCCTTGCCTCCTATCCCATCCTTTCGGCCGCTGATTACGCCGTGGCAATTGTTAAATGCAGTCGCGGCATAGAACATGGAAGCCGTTCATGTCGCCGGAAGCGCGGCACTCTACAGCGCCTGCGAGAGCGCAGGCCTCCGCCGCGTGATCCTGTTCTCGGCCATCGGCAGCAATGTCGATGCCCCTAGCGATTTTTCGCGTACCAAGCGGGAGGGCGAAGCCGCCTTGATGGCGCGCGACCTCGATTGGGTCATCCTGCGACCCTCCGTCGTGATCGGCCGCGCCGCCTATGGCGGCAGCGCGCTGCTGCGAGGGCTGGCGGCCCTGCCGGTTCTGCCGGTCATGCCCGACACGGCGGCTATTCAACCGGTGCATCTCGACGACGTCGTTGAGACCGTGCTGTTCTTCCTGCAGCCGGGCGCGCCTTCCCGCATCGCCATCGATCTGGCCGGCCCACGGCAAATCGCGTTCAGCGACGCGGTCGCGCTGTTTCGGGGCTGGCTGCGCTGGAGGCCGGCCTACCGCCTGCAGCTGCCATCCTGGGTGGCTTCGGTTGCTTACCGCGCGGGAGACGTCGCGCAGATGCTGGGATGGCGGACGCCCATCAACACGACGGCACAGGCGGAAATGCGCCGCGGAGCGACCGGCGATCCCGAGCCCTGGCGCCAGTTGACCGGCACTGCACCGCGCGATCTCGAAGCCGCACTCGCCGGCGAGCCTGCCTCGGTGCAGGAACGCTGGTTTGCACGGCTGTATGCGCTCAAGCCGCTGATCTTCGACGTCTTCGGCCTGTTCTGGATCGCCACAGGCATCATCTCGCTGAGTGCGGGCTGGAACATCGGGATGTCGTTGCTGCTTGAAGGCGGGTTGCAAGGGAACGTCGCGGCGCTCGTCGTCACCGCCGGCGCGCTCGCCGACATCGTCATTGGCCTTGCCATTCTCTGGCGGCCGTTGTGCCGCTACGGACTCTGGGCAGCACTGATCATCTCGCTCACCTATGCCGTGATCGGCACCGTCCTGGTGCCGCGACTGTGGGCCGACCCGCTCGGACCAATGCTGAAGATATGGCCGGTGATCATGCTCAACCTGGTCGCGATGGCGATCCGGGAGGATCGCTGATGCTCTACTTCCTCGTGAAGATGGCGCACATCATTGGCGCTGCGGTGCTGCTCGGCACCGGGGCCGGCATCGCCTTCTTCATGCTGGTGGCACATCTGCGCGGCGACCCGCGCGAAATCGCCGGCGTTGCGCGGACGGTCGTGCTGGCCGACTTCCTGTTCACGGCGAGTGCCGTGATCCTACAGCCGATCACCGGCACATGGCTCGCCTGGTCGAGCGGGTATTCCCTCGGCGACGGCTGGGTGGCGGCGTCCATCGCACTCTACGTGGTGACAGGCGCCTTCTGGCTCCCGGTGGTGTGGATGCAAATGCGAATGCGCAACCTTGCCGTTCGCGCCATCGAGACCGACTCCAAGCTGCCTGCCGAGTATTACCGTCTCTTCTGGTGGTGGTTCACCTTCGGATTTCCGGCGTTCGCAGCCGTGCTGGCTATCTTCTGGCTGATGATCGCCCGCCCGGCTATCCCGTACTGGGACTAACATGAAGTCGTTTGGCGGATCGTCCCGGCTCTAAGAGACGCCGCCCTGCCCTGACGCCCACTTCGCGTCGCAAGGACCACTGCGTCTACGGGTTCCCGCCTGTGTCTTTGTCAATAGGAACTCAGAAATTGACAGCACGTTTCAAACAGAGGACATCTGAGATGACCAACTATTTGAAGCTGCCTACCTGGGCCGACAAAGAGAATATTTTGACAGTGGTTGAAACTCCTCGCGGGAGTTGCTGCAAATTGGAATTCGATCGCGAGCTGCGGGTGTTTACGCTTTCGAAGGCGTTGATGGCTGGCCTAACTTATCCTTACGATTGGGGATTTATCCCGTCGACTCTGGCAGATGATGGTGATCCCTTGGACGTGTTGGTGATGCACGATGGCGCCACGTACCGAGGTACCGTCCTTCGGTGCAGGCCCATTGGCGTTCTCAAGGTCCTTCAGGTGACCGAACGCAAAAGAAAAAGAAACGACCGAGTTGTTGCGGTGCCTCAGCACTCCTTCTTTGCTGCTGATTTGCCTGACGTTCGTAACCTACCGGCGACAGCGACCGAAGCAATTGGAAAAGTTCTTCGATGCTACGAACGCTCTCAAAAGCAAAAAGCTCGAATTTCTTGGCTGGTGCGGCCCGGGCCGAGCCATCAAGCTCATAAATCGGTGTCGCCTATAGCGCAGGGTTTCTCTTAGGACCTCAATTTCTCACTTGCCGACGTCACCAGATCAAGCAGCAGTGGTGGGGTTGGGCCAATGCTGACTTTGGCCCACATCGACAGCCGAGAGCCTTACCGCGGAGGCTCCGCCGGTGATGGTCGGCGCATTTGCAGAGAATAGTGTTCAGAAACTACTCAATTTGATACTTACGGCGTACTCCCTGGGAGAAGGCTGATCTCTGCCTGAGACTGGATGGCGCCTAGAGGAGCCGATCAAGGGTTCGGAGTTCCGAAGTTATCAGCGGGCATGAATGCGATGATCACGCCTTCGTTGCCCCGGAGCAGGATGGACGCATCCGGCACCGGCTCGGCCGGCCGATCCAAATGCGTCGACATCAACAGGCTGCCGCGTCCTTGCCAGTGGAATTTCCGCGGGTCAGCCGCGATGTTGAGCGCGACCAGAATCTCGTGATGGCCAGCCTTCCGCTTGTAGGCCAGAACGTCGTTCTGCGACCGCAGCGGTTCGTATTCGCCGCGTTGCAGGCCGGCATGCTCGCGCCGCAGTGTCATCAGCGCACGAAACAGCGCCAGGATCGAACGCTCGTCGCGCTGCTGCCCGGCGACGTTGGCCGCTCCATCGGGCGGCTCCAGCGGCAGCCATGGACGGCCCGTGGTGAAGCCGCCGTCGGGACTGTCGTCCCAGCGCATCGGTGCGCGTTCGGGATCGCGGCACAAACCGTACCCGGACACGAGCTTCTCGAAGGGATCGTGAACGCAGTCGGGCGGGATCGGCACGCGCTTGCGGCCGATCTCGTCGCCCATGAAGAAGAACGGCGTTCCCCGCAGCGTCATCAGCAGCATCGCGAGCACGCGCATCTGCGCCTCGCCGATCTTGCTCGCGATCCGCTGCTTGTCATGGCCGCCGATGACCCACACCGGCCACCCATCGTCGGGGATGGCATTGAAATAGGCGTCGATCGTGGCCTGCAGCGAGAGGGCGTCCCATTTGGAATCGAGCAGGGCGAAATTGAGCGGCAGATGCAGACGCGGCCGGTCATTGCCGTAGAAATGGCCGATGCGATCGGTCTTGCCCTGGACCTCGCCGCACAGCATCCGCCCGGGATAAGTATCGATCACCTCCCGGATGAACTCGATGCAATCCATGGTCTCGGGCCGGTCGTCGGTAAACACAGTCGTGTGCCGCTGCGGCGGCGGCTTGCCCTCGGCGTTGGGATTCGGCGGGTTGTCGCGCAACAGCTGGTCCTTGATCAGGACCGCGCTGGCGTCGACGCGAAAGCCGTCGACGCCGCGGTCGAGCCAGAACCGCATGGAATCGGCGATCGCGGCGCGCACTTGCGGGTTGCGCCAGTTCAGGTCGGGCTGCTCCACCAGGAAGGAGTGATAGTAATATTGCCGCCGCGCCTCGCACCATTCCCAGCCGCTGCCGCCGAACCGGCTCAGCCAGTTGTTGGGCGGCCCGCCGTTCTCGGCCGCGTCGGCCCAGATGTACCAGTCGGCCTTGGCGCTGTTGCGCGAACTCGCGCTCTCGACGAACCAAGCATGATCGTTCGCGGTGTGATTGGGGACGAGGTCGAGAATGAGGCGGATGTCCGCGGCGTGCAGTGCCTCGAGCAGGCGATCGAACTCCTCGAGGCTGCCGAAGGCGGGATCGATCGAGCAATAGTCGGAGATGTCATAGCCGAGGTCGCGGAAGGGGCTCTTGTAGATCGGCGTCAGCCACACTGCGTCGACGCCGAGCCACTTCAGATAATCAATGCGCGACATCAAACCGGCAAGGTCGCCCTTGCCGTCGCCGTTCGAGTCCTGAAAGGAGATCAGCGCGATCTCGTAGATGACGGCGGATTTCCACCATGAATGTTCGCGATAGCGGTCGACCGTCATTGCCTCTGTTGACCTCTACTCTAAAGTTTTCGTCGGCCGTCTGAGCCGTTCCAAAGGATTTCTCGGTTTCAAAGCGTATGAAGCGATTGCTAATGCTGCCGTAGCTCTTCGTCTGTTATCGGTAGGGGTTCTCCATCCGAAAGGATATGGAGGCAGGTACCCGTTCGAGACAACTGCCGAAATTGGACGGGGTGCTGAAAGTCATCTCCGTGCAGTGGGATGGACAATGCAGCGGGTGAGATCTGCTGCTGAGGCGGGGCGGAGATGACGAGATCTCGATCGGCGCAAGGTAAACGGGCGATCTCACCGCTGCCGTGCTGCTATGCGGCCTGCCGCTGATGCGCCAGAAACTCCATCGTCACCTTTTCGACGTTTGAGTCGATCCACGCAGCCATACGCTGCTCTTCCTTCAAAGATGCCTCCAGTTCCGCCTTGGCCTCGGTGACTCCGGCGGCGCCGCACAGCGCAATGAGCGACTTGTAAGCCGCGATCTCGAAGTTCTCGAATGCATTGTTGGCGAAGGTGTTCTTGAGGATCTCGTCATTGGCGGCCGAGTGCGCCATCGCTTGCATGTTGGCCATGACGGACTGCGCGGTGTCCTTGAGGCTGGAGGTGCTCTCGCCACAGGATTGGAGGCACCGCTCGAGCCGTTTCAGCTGCTCGTTGGTCTCCTGAAGGTGAGCTGCAACCTTCGCCTTGACCTCCGGATACTCGTCCAGCCGCTCCGACTGCCGTTCCATCAGCTCCCTCGCCTGCACCTCCATCGCATGTGCATTGCGTAGTCCAACCACGAATGTGTCGCGTGCGGCGTTCGCCATGGGCAATCCTCCTTTTGACTGGCTTCCTTGCCGCAACCGCGGCCCGCAGCGATCGTTCCAAAGCCGCATTCGCTCCCTGATCTGCCCGTTAGCCTCCGCGTTCTGAAGCAGGACCCGGCGGTTAACCTGCGATAGCCGAACATCAAACACATTGGCGGATGCAGGAACCCCCCTGCGGAACGCCTGTTTTCCGCAGCGTGACTTGCGTTTGGCGCCGACTGCCTGCCGAGGGCCCAATGAGTGACACTCCTCCGCAGACCGATATTCGCCACGATCTGAGGCGACCTGGCGACGGGTCGCCAGCGAACGCGTCCGATCCGTACTTCATGCAAATTCGTGACGATCTCGCCGACAAGGGTTTTTTCACGGCCACAGCAGAGGAACTGATTACTTGGGCCCGCACGGGTTCGCTGATGTGGATGACGTTCGGACTCGCCTGCTGCGCCGTTGAGATGATGCAGATGTCGATGCCGCGATATGACGCGGAACGATTTGGCTTCGCGCCACGCGCCTCGCCGCGACAATCGGACGTGATCATCGTCGCCGGCACATTGACCAACAAGATGGCCCCGGCGTTCCGCAAGATCTATGACCAGATGCCGGAGCCTCGATACGTGATCTCGATGGGGTCCTGCGCCAATGGCGGCGGCTACTACCATTACTCCTATTCCGTCGTACGCGGCTGTGACCGCGTCGTTCCCGTCGACATCTACGTCCCCGGCTGCCCGCCGACGGCCGAAGCACTGCTCTATGGCGTCCTGCTGCTTCAGAAGAAAATCCGGCGGATGGGTACCATCGAGCGATAAAACGATCCACAGCAGGTTGGCAAGAAATGACGCAAATTCCCTTACCGTCCGAGGCAAGCGCCGAGCACCCAAAATTCGATCTGGACCGCGACGACAATACGCGTCAGATCGTCGCCGACATCGCCTACAAACAGCTTGCCATCGTCAATGTGATTTTCGTCGGCTGTGAAAATGCCGGGGACGGCAAATGGGTGCTGGTGGATGCGGGTATCCGGGGCTCGGCCCAGGCGATCCGCTCCGCGGCAAGCGCACGTTTTGGTGGCAGCGGCAGGCCCGCCTGCATCGTCATGACGCATGGTCACTTCGACCACGTCGGCGCGCTCGAGACGCTTGCGAGCGAATGGGACGTGCCGGTCTACGCGCATGGAGCCGAACATCCCTATCTCGATGGCAGTCGCTCGTATCCGCGGGCAAATCCGGGTGTCGGTGGCGGGTTGCTCGCGCTGATCTCGCCGCTGTTTCCGACCAGGCCAGTCAACGTCGCATCGCACCTGTATGATCTTCCCGGCGATCAAAGCGTGCCATTCATGCAAGGCTGGCGATGGATCCACACGCCCGGCCATACGCCGGGACACGTCTCGCTCTGGCGAGATCGCGATCGTGTGCTAATCGCGGGCGACGCGTTCATCACCACGCGCCAGGAGTCCGTTTACTCGGCGGTGACGCAAGCGCCGGAGATGCACGGGCCTCCTATGTATTTCACGCCGGATTGGACCAGCGCGAAGGCCTCGGTGTGTAAACTGGCCGCGCTCGCGCCGGACATCGTCATCACGGGACATGGCGCTGCGATGCAGGGGCCTGAGATGCGGGGCGCGCTGGAGACGCTTGCCGCGCGTTTTGACGATGTCGCCGTTCCCCACAACATTGCCGCTGATGATGCAACCGCGAGGAAGGGTGAAGGCCACAGGTAATTGGTCCGAGCCGAACCTCGGGAGAGCGACATGCGTAAGACAAGTCTGGTAGTCCTCATGGCGAAAACGGCCCCACCATAGAATGGCAACCTCCCGCGGCACTAAAGACGTCAACGCGCGCCTCGGGCCGTTTCCTTCCAGACGTGCGCGCGAGCGGCCCCGGCGAGACCCTCCCTTGCGCCGGGGCCGCATTCGTTTCTGCAAAATGCTTCTCCGCAAATTAGAATGCATCTACGCCAGCGACAATCTTGTGGTCGACATGTACGGCAACGTCGCACTCGAATCCACCGGACGCACGGTATCCGTACGTCTCTACAACTCGACGAGAGACCGGGCATGCAGGACATGCTCAGCTACCTTATCGCACGCGACACCATGCATCAGCAGCAATGGCTCGCCGTGATTGAGGAGCTGCGAGCCGAGGCGTCGCTGCCGATCCCGAACAGCTTCGATCGCAGCAAGGAAGCGACCGAGTTCAGCTAACATGTTTATGGCGGCCTCTCGCTGCAGACGGGTCGCTACTGCGAAGGACCTTCCCTCGACGGCAAGGGGACGTTCACGCTCCGCGGCGGGTTCGAGCCGCTGGGCCAGGAGCCGGTGCTTGGACCCGCACGGCCAGACAGCGGCGCTCAGGTGGAGCAGATGAACGAGCCGCCCGTGACGAATGCGCTGAGCTGAAGTCCAATAGCGGGCCGCTGATCTGCTTCAACTTAAACACTAGCAAAAGGCCTCCGGGCTCGGACCGGAGGCCTTCTGGCTCACTGGCGTACATCCGCCCGAGTGAACTTCAGTGCGGCTGCCGGAGCTGCCGCTCTATGTCCAAAGCCTGCTCTGCGTTGCGGACCTTCTTGAGAAGTTCGTTCTTCTCAGCGCCGATCGGCTTGTCGTCGGCTCGCTTCCTCATGTGCTCCGCGAATTGAGCCAAGCGATCTTCCAGAGAGGTTGTGTGCTTGATCCGCCTGCGCTTCAATCCCATCGCGTTTTCCTTTTCTTGATCAGATGAAAATATGCAATTGGGCAGGAGGCGCCCACAACAAAGGTTAATCTCGCACGATTGATGAATCGGCAGACGACTCGCGAGGACTGTCGGTCATCTTGGGCGTGTTCAGTTGCTTACTCAGCCTGCTCCGACGAGCTGGCCCCGTCTTTGGAGTCCTTGAGCGTACCTCGGCTTTGCCCGAACATCCGCTTCATAACAAAAGTTAACGTCGTGACAGAGCAATAGACTTGAGCAGAGCAACCATTCTGCCCAATTGCTGTTTTATCAAGCACAGACACACGAATAGAAGCAGCCGAAGCAATTGCACGAGCCCCGCTCCAGAATTGATCCGTACGATCCCGTTGCCTGCAGCCGCTGGGCACTTCGATTAGGGACAAACGTCAAAGAGCTCAAGGCGGCGATTCATCAATTCGGCAGCGCGGCGGATGCCGTGGCGTACGGCCTGCAGCAGTGGCGGCGCAGCGCCTCGCGCGGGCAGTGGCAAGGCCGCAGCGGCGCACCGCAGGTAGGCATTCTCTCCGATTCCATGGTCGCGCGCGGCGAGCAGCTCGCCTCGGTCTCGATGGTCTGCGTCAACGCGATCGGCCTCGTCGCCGGCGCCGTGCCGCGCATCCTGCCCGCAGCGCCCGAGGCTGATATCGATGCCTACCTGGACGGGCTCGACGGCCTCTTTGTCGGCGGCGGACAGACCAACGTCCATCCGTCCCGCTATGGACAAACGGTCGACGAGAAGCGCGATGGCCCGTTCGATGAATTCCGCGACGAGGTCGCGCTGCGCCTGATCCCGCCGGCGCTGGCGCGCGGCATCCCCGCTCTTTTCGTCTGCCGCGGCTTCCAGGAGCTGAACGTCGCTTTCGGTGGCACGCTGGCGAAGGAGCCGGATGATTTGCCGGAGGACCGGCGCCATGGCACGCCCAAGGCAGACAACGAGGACGCCCGCTACCGTCTGCGGCAGAAGGTGACCTTGCGCAAGGGCGGCGTGCTGCAACAGATCTGCGGCGCGGACTCCATCACCGTGAATTCGCTGCACAGCTTCCTGATCGCCGATCTCGCGCCGGGGCTGATCGCCGAAGCCGTGGCCGAGGACGGCTCGATCGAGGCCGCCAGCGTCGAGGGCGCGAGCGCGTTTGCGCTCGGCACGCTTTTTCATCCGGACTATTGGGCAAGCTCCGACCACGCATCGGCGCGGATTTTGTCGGCCTTTGGCGACGCGGTTCGCCACCACGCCAAGGCGCAACGGGCGGCATAGGCATGCATCGCTACCGCTTCGGGATCGAAGAAGAATATTTTCTGGTCAACCGCCAGTCCGCGGCGCCGCGATCCGAGCTGCCCAAGCCCTACATGGCGGCGGCGCAGAAGCGGCTCGGCGAACGCCTGACCACCGAGATCCTGCAATCGCAGATCGAGGTGGCAACCCCGCCGCTGACGTCTTCAGCCGATGCGCTGGCCGAGCTCGCGCGCTACCGTTCGGTTCTCACCGAGGTCGGCAGGGACCACGGCGTCGGCATCATCGCGGCCGGCACACACCCGCTGGCGCAGCCGCAGCAGCAGCGCATGACGCGCAAGCGCCGCTACAGCAAGGTCATCAGCGACCTCGGCATGGTCGGCCTCGGCAATCCGATCAGCGGACTGCACGTCCATGTCGAGGTGCCCGAGCCCGATTTGCGCGTCGAGATCATGCACCGCCTGGTGCTGTTCCTGCCGCTGCTGCTGGCGCTCTCGACCTCGTCGCCGTTCTGGTGCGGCTACCCGACGGGATTGCTCGGCTACCGCAATGCCGCCAACGACGCCCTGCCCCGAACGGGCTTTCCCGAAATGTTTCGGAACCTTTCCGAATACGAGACCTATGTGAAGACGTTGGTCGATGCCGGAATTGTCCCCAACGCCACCTATGTCTGGTGGGCGCTGCGGCCCTCGCTACAGCATCCGACGCTCGAGCTGCGCATCACCGATTGCTGCACGGCGATTGCGGATTCGGTGGCGATCGCGGCGCTGTTCCGCGCGCTGGTCCGCCACGCCATCCACCATCCTGAGCTGAACGCCACCTATTCGGCCGTGCACCGCGCCCTGGTCGAGGAGAACCGCTGGCGCGCCCAGCGCTACGGAACCGACGGCACCTATATCGATCTGGTGTCGTTCGAGCCGGTCTCATTCAGAAGCTGGCTCGATTCGGTGATCGCCATGGTGGCACCCCACGTCGATCATCTCGGCATCGAGGACGACATCCAGCATCTGATGTCGATCCCCAAGCGCGGCACGTCGGCACACCTTCAGCTCGAATATTTCCGCGGCTTGCGCAAGTTCGGCCGCTCGCCGCGGGAAGCGATCGGCGACGTGACGAAATGGCTAAGGACTTCGACAGAGACCGGCGACTTCACTGCTCGGAACAACGAGCCGAAGAAGGTTCGGGAGCCTTTCGCAACACGAGAATCCTTTGGATCGGAATTGGCTCAAAGTGATGTCGTATCCAAGTGAAGGCCAAAGCGATATCTATTCGACAAGGCACTGGCTCAAGACGTTCGTTCTAATGCAACACGATCTCTTAACGATCTACCTCGCCAAACACGATGTCCAAGGAGCCCAGAATGGCCGAGACGTCCGCCAGCAAATGTCCTTTGCAGAGGAAATCCATCGCTTGCAGATGGGCGAAACCGGGCGACCTGATCTTGCACTTGTAGGCCGTGTTGGTCCCATCTGCGACGAGAAACACGCCGAATTCACCCTTCGGCGCCTCGACCGCGACGTAGATCTCGCCGGCAGGAACATGGAAGCCCTCGGTGTAGAGCTTGAAGTGATGGATCAGCGCTTCCATCGAGCGCTTCATCTCACCACGCCGAGGCGGCGCGACCTTGTTGTCCTGTACGAGCACCGGGCCTCCGCCGTCAGGCGCCTTCAGCTTGTCGATGCACTGCCTCATGATCCGGACGGACTGTCTCATCTCTTCCATGCGAATGAGATAACGGTCGTAGCAGTCGCCGTTCTTGCCGATGGGAATGTCGAAGTCCATTTCCGCATAGCAATCATAGCGCTGCGCCTTGCGCAAATCCCAGGCGGCCCCCGAGCCGCGCACCATCACGCCCGAAAATCCCCAGGCCCAGGCCTGCTCGAGCGTCACCCTGCCGATGTCCACGTTACGCGCCTTGAAGATCCGGTTGAGAGAGAGCAAACGGTCGAGATCGTCAACGACTTTCAGAAACGGTTCGCACCAGGCTTCGATGTCATCGATCAGCTTGGGTGGCAGATCCTGGTGCACGCCGCCGGGCCGGAAGTAATTGGCATGCATCCGGCTGCCCGAGGCACGCTCATAGAACACCATGAGCTTCTCGCGCTCTTCGAAGCCCCACAGGGGCGGGGTCAAGGCGCCGACATCCATGGCCTGAGTGGTGACGTTTAGAAGGTGCGAGAGGATGCGGCTGATCTCGTGATAGAGCACCCTGATGAGTTGGCCGCGCCGTGGCACCTCGATTCCCATGAGACGTTCGATGGCGAGGCAGAAGGCATGTTCCTGCGTCAGCGGGGCGACGTAGTCGAGCCGGTCAAAATAGGGAATGGCCCGGAGATAGGTCTTGGCCTCGATCAGCTTCTCGGTGCCGCGGTGCAGAAGGCCGATATGCGGATCGACGCGCTCGACGACCTCGCCGTCCAGCTCAAGCACCAGCCGCAGCACGCCGTGCGCGGCGGGATGTTGAGGACCGAAATTGATGGTGAAGTTTCTGAGGCTCGGAGATTGTTCTGGCATCCTGCTTCCGATCGAAGATGGCGCAGCCCTCAGCTTAGCCGCGATGCGCGGCAGCCGGCTTCACACAGGTTAACGGCTCGCCGCAAAGGCGAAAATGCGTGCCGCCTCAGCCCTTGGAACACCCGCATTGAGAGCCGATTTCAATGTCGAAATTGGAGATTTAAGAGGAGATATCGATTGCTCACAGCTACCGCCGCTCTCGTGGTCAATCTCCGCTGCCGCTATGCACACCAACACAGGGATTACCGGTGCACCCGGACCTCCAGACTGGCAACCGGCGCCCATCTTGGCTGACCGTGCAGTTGGACCGGGCGGCACGAGCGCAGCCGACCGCCCTCTCACCGCTATCGCGTTCTCCGGCGGTGTTGGCCTCGGCCTATCATGGCGCTGTTCGAAGCACTCACCTCTCTTCTGCTGCCGATCGACTGGGTGACCGGTTCGTCGAGGAGCCATCACCGCCGCGCTGATCGCGGGGGAGCCCGCGTGACGATCGTGTGGAATCTGCGCAGCTATTGGCATGCGCCAAGCAATCCCGCCGACGTGCCGCACGCGGGCGGCCATGCGTTCGCCTTTCGACGTGCAATATGCCGCAAGCCTCACACCAGACCCGAACGACATCTACAGCGTGCGGCGAACCTAAAGCGCCATGCGATTAGAATGAGTCGTCATCGCGCTTTAGGTATTGTTTCAGCATGATCTTTTCGGAAAACCGCTACACACTTTTCCGGATCATGCTCTGGCAACGTCTCTTGGTGTCAGGACCCGAGCTGCGCGTTGTCCTGCCGCCGAGCCGCTCGCGAATGTCGCGCAGCAGCCGCCTGAGACCGTCATCGGCAGCCATGACGTCAGGCGGGGCGATGGTCGTGATGCCCCAGTTCGCGAGTACGGCCTCCTGCACCGGGTTGCGCTGCGCGACGAACACGAAGGATCTCGGCCGGTCCTGGCTGTGCCCGGACTCGTCCCAGATCTGCCAGATCCGGTGCAGCAGCAGCCGGATGTTCGGATCGGACATGCTGTATCCGACGAACAGGAGCGTGCTTCCCAGCGCATCGGCGCGAAACCGGATGTCGAGCGGGGAATTGAAGGCGAGCCGGTTGAGAAAGTCGGTCTCGGTCAGAACCAGCGAGGCATCGTCGTCGAAGTCGCCGTGGAATTTGATGATGTGGGTGACACCGGCACGCGCACTCGCGATCTCCTTCGCGTTGCTGATCTTCGCAAAAGGCTTTTTCAGCACGTCGAACGCGGTTTCCAGGTTGCGGTCGTAATTGGTGGTGTAGATGACCGGAAAATCCAGCTCGACGATCATCCGGTGCAGCTCTGAAGCGGCGATCTTCTCGGGGTCGACACGCCAATTTCGGTCGAGCCAGCTGCGCAGCGGGCCGATTCCGCCGCGCTTGATCCGATAATATTCCGCGAGCATCTGATAGCCGCCGTGCATTCCGTCGATGACGTTGCGTTCGAGGCCGAGATCGTCCAGGAGATGATCGATCAGGGACTGCCAGGACGGCAAGCCGACCGCCATCGAGACGCCGGCGCCCACGAAAAGGACCGCGCGGCGTCGCTCGATCGCCGCTGCGAGGACTTCATGAGGCGGCCGCTCCTCGGATATGAGCCCTGTCGTTTGTTGGTCCATCAGGCTTGAATGACCGGGCGCGCGAGGCGTTCCTAAAGCTGGGCCGCCCGCTCACCTGCCCAGCGGGGAGGATGCGTCTCGCACCGCCTGCGCCGCGAAGCGGGCGATCAGGCGCCGGAGCTGCGCCTTGTGCACCAGGCGCGCCGCCGTCTTGGGCGAGACCCAGATGGCTTCGCGCTCTCCCTTCTCGGGCCACCAGCGCTCGCGCCCGTGCACCTTCATGGGGAAGACGGCAACGTTCATGGTCCGCTTGCGATCGCCTTTTCGCTTGCGGTGCTTGAAGCTGCCCAAGGCGCGCGTTGCCACGACACCGACCAAGCCCGCCTCCTCATAGGCCTCGAGCGCTGCCGTCAAATGCGGCTCCCTGTTGCGCATCGGCGATCCCTTGGGGACGCTCCACCTGCGCTTGCGCCTGGTCGTGATCAGCATCACCCGCAGCTCGGACTTGTCCAGACGAAACGGCAGAGCGGCAAATTGCTTCTTTCCCATCAAACGCCTCCAACGCGCGTTTGATAAGCGAGCGCCGCAGCCATGGTTCCTGTTTGCGACTTGGCGCCTTACCCACGATCAGAACTTCCGCTGGACCATCTTGAGCCGCAGGGCCGAAATGGCTTCTCCGGGATTGAGGCCTTTTGGACATGCCTTCGCGCAATTCAGAATGGTGTGGCAGCGATAGATCCTGAAGGGATCCTCCAGCATGTCGAGGCGTTCGCCCGTGGCTTCGTCCCGGCTGTCATTGATCCAGCGAGCCGCCTGGATCAGAGCTGCCGGCCCGAGGAAACGCTCGGAATTCCACCAATAGCTCGGGCACGACGTCGAGCAGCACGCGCAGAGGATACACTCGTACAATCCGTCGAGCTTGGCCCGGTCCTCGTGACTTTGCCGCCATTCCGTCTGCGGCGTGGGCGACGTGGTCTGCAGCCACGGCTCGATCAGCGCGAGCTGCGCGTAGAAGTTCGTCAGATCCGGCACCAAATCCTTCACCACCGGCTGATGCGGCAAGGGAAGCACGCGCAGCGGCTCGCCTTCCGGAACGTCCTCGTTCATCGACTTGGTGCAGGCCAGCGTGTTCTGGCCGGCGATGTTCATCGAGCAGGAGCCGCAAACGCCTTCCCGGCAGGACCGCCTGAAGGTCAGGGTTGAGTCGACGTTGTTCTTGATCCAGATCAGCCCGTCCAGCACCATTGGCCCGCAATTGTTCTGGTCCACGAAATAGGTGTCCAGCCTGGGATTGCGGCCATCCTCAGGATTCCAGCGATATACCTGAAATTCGCGCAAGCTCTCGCCGGTCGGCTTTGGCCAGACGGTCCCCTGCTCGATGCGGGAGTTTATTGGAAGCCTGAACTCGACCATGATTACCTCTGCTGTCGGACCGGCGAAAAGCAGCGCAGCTGCAAAAGATCATCGACCGAGACGCCGAAAAGGACTGGTCGAAACGCCGGTGCCGTCGCGAGCACGAGCAGCAGCAGAAAGATCGCGTAGACCAGAGGCGGCGGCGTCTTTCTAACGAACCTGTAGACTGCCTTTCGCATGCACTCCCTCCTGCGCGCCCGCCCGTGCCATGGCAACGCCCATGACGATCATCGCTGCTCCCCACAGCAGGAAGCCGATATCCCAGAAGATGCGCTGGCTGTCGGGCACGGTCTCGTTCACCTGATGCAATCTCAGGATCTGGTGATCGACCACGCCTTCGACGAGATTGAAGATGCCCCATCCGATCAGGATGGTCCCGAGACACTGCGAGCGAGACCATCGCAGCTCGCTTCGGCGCGCCCACTGCCACAACACATAAAACCCGGCGAGCACGAGGACGTAGGCGACGCTGTGAAAGATGCCGTCCCAGGTCGTGTTGAGGGTGATGTTGTCGATGGAATTGAGGGGATACCAGCCGCTTAACATATGATGCCATTGCAGCAGCTGATGAAAGACGATGCCATCGAAGAACGCGCCGAGGCCAAGCCCGAGAAGGACGCCTGCGGATGTGGGAAAGTTGGCGGGTCTGCTTTGTAGCATCTGAACTCGTGTGTGGCGCGATATGAAAACGAGACAAGGCGTTTTGCAGTCCGCCGTTCCTATGGCGAGCCACTTGCGTCCCGCAGACGATTGGATGCGTTTAATTGAGGGGTGTTCCGCGCTCAGGGCCAACGCCGCGCCTTCAACTTGATCGATCGATAGGAACGTTCAACGCAGCGAAGCGTCGGTCGCTCACAGTTGGAGATGCACATGCTGAGAAGATCATTCTTGCTTGCCCTCGGAGGGCTTGGGCTTTCGACCTTAGCCGTTCAGGCCCGGACAAATTAGCAGAGGGATTTCAGGACGGCCGACCTCATGGGCGGCGCATTCGCGATGCGGACCAGTCAGCTCGCGCTCACCCGCACCGGCAATCCTGACGTGGTAAATTTCGCGAACGCCGAGATCGCCGAACAGGTGCAGGTGGCAAGTGCGCTCGGTGCCGCTCCAGGCTCGGTACCCCTGCGGCCAGACCATGCGACGATGCTGCAACGGCTTCAGGTCACGCCCTCGGGCCCCTTCGACAGGATGTATGTGCAAGGACAGATTCGGGGCCATCGCGAATTGCTGGCGCTAAACAATTCCTACCTGCGGACGGGCGGTAACCCGCAGGAGCAGCAGGTCGCGCAGATGTCTCTTCCGGTCATCCAGCGACATCTCGCCATCCTGAGCAATCTCAGGGAAATGGCGTAACGGGCACGTACAACCGAGGCGCAACTTCGCCGACGCGCCAGTGGTCTGATGGCCGACCGGTCGCCGCCGGTTCCATCGTTCAAAGTTCAGCCAAATCGAGCGCATCGACAAACACGTCGATCACGCGAACAGGGTTGCTCTCGTTAATAGAATCGTCGAGGCATTCGGGCAATAACGGTCGACTGTCCACGATCCGCCTCCGTAACGGAGCGCTTCATCCAAGCCCCCCGCAAATCGTGCGGGAATCATATCGCGCGAATCACATCGGGCGCAGCGTTTTCACACAGCCAGGGAAAAGCGTTAGTCCGACCCCATCAAACCGGCGTCCGGCTTGCCCCTCATTGTCGAGGTCAAGGCACTGGACCAGATTTGTCCGGATGGGTCACTAGGAGACATCCCAAAGTAAGACAGCTTGCGGTCAGCAAATCAAACCAGCCGCAGCGCCAAGCTCCAGGTTTAGCGGATCGCGTTCGCCACGCAGTTTCAAATAAAACAGGTTGCGAGCGACCTGGAGCCGATTTCGATGCGTGCGCATTGGGATTGGAAGCGAATCCACGACGAGATCGTAAATCGCTCCTAGCAGCGACAGGTCCTCAGGTGAAAATACCTTTGATCCGAGCATCTCGTTTCCATGCGTTTGAAGTGATGCCCTTCTTTCAATCACACCGCCGGAATGTGCGCCTTATCCTTTGCAAAGATTCGTCAGCATTTCGCACATCTCACTCCAGCCCGCACAGGAGCGAGAGCACTCTTGGGAAGGCATGCGCCATCTGACATCGCCCAACATCGGCACGCCCGCGCATCCACGTATGTTGGGTACATGACCGACAGCAGCTCGGTTTGCCGATAACTAATCGCGCATGAACCACTTTCTTTACTGGTGCCGAAAATTCGCACGGCTGATCAAGCCTGAAGACCAATTGCAGCTTGAACCGGCGGAAGAGCGATCATCTTGGATTGAGCGGGAGAAAGCATGGATCAATTCGGACCTAGAGCCGCCGAAAGAGTCCTAAATGAAACGCCACGGCTTCGCCGTTTGCAAATGCATTGCATCATGGCCGCAGAGCGAAACGGGGATCCGTTGCCGAAGTCATCATGGCTCGCCGCGGCAACGGCTTACGACGTCCTGCGATCGTCGCTCGAGCACCTCAAGTCGGCTCCAGCAAGCGTGCGTATTGGTCCGTGATGAGGCGGTAGCAGGGGCATGCCGCAGCTTCGAGACCGGGCCGGTCGATGACTTCGATATGGTCCCGACTATACCGGATGAGGCCGGCCTGCTGGAGCATGCGCGCAGCGATCGTTACAGTTGGACGGTGCACTCCCAGCATCTGGCTCAGGAACTCTTGCGTCGGCATGAAGCTCTCGCCATTGACCTGTCGTGAGTGTGCAGGAGCCACCGGGCGCAAGGCTCCTGCACTTCGTGCAGGCGATTGCATGAGGTCCCCTGCGCGATCTGGTTGAGCAACGCCATGACGTAGCGCATCAGCCGGCCATGGAACGTCGGTGTCTGTCTCAGGACTTCGAGCATGTCTTTCGCAGCAGCGCGGAAACCCGCACCTTCGACCTGGACGAAAACGCGGCTTGGCATAGTCAACGCGCCAAGCAGAAGGGGAACGCCAACCATTCCCTCATTCCCAACCGTGGCAAACTCGACGATGTCCCCGTCTTCCGGCTCATTCACCATCGAGAGCACCCCTCCGGTGGGGAAATACATGTGGGTGATAGGCTCGTCGGGCTCCGCCAGTACCTGCGTGTAACGCAACTCGACGGCTTGCAGATGAGGCTGAACGAGCTTCAGTTCCCGGGCGGGCAGCTTCGCGAGGAGCCTGTTATCCATTGCGAACTCCTCGGGCTCGGGACTAAAGGTAGGTCATCTGTGACATATGGTCTCTGTCCCAATCAGCGCAGTCGGTGGTGGTTCCTGTCTCGGAGCGGTCGCCATCGTGGCCTCCGCAGGGGGCATTCCGGCACTCATTGACATCGTTCGGAGGCTGGAACCGGATTTTCCATTTCCGATATTCGTCGCGCAGCACCTGCCGCGCATCCCGCTTTCCCTCGACCAAACTCTGTCTTGGCACGGCAGACTTCCCGTGAGAGGTGCGCTACCGCCCTTACCCACACCAACCAAACCTACGAGCTTGCACATAGGGCATTTCGTGAGGCTTGGGCGAGCGGAGCTTTACGCTCGCACATGGGTATGTTGAAAGACTCGCGCTACAGGTCGAGCGAAAGCGACTTCTGTCGCAGAAAATCGAAAGCGAGCGCAATTATTCGGTGCCGCCGTCCCGGGTTGAGGGCCATGTCCGTGGTCAGAAGCTGCCCAACCTATGCCGTTTTGCTGCTTCGCGTCACGATTGGCGGGCTTTTCATTGCTCGGGACGCTCCTTCGGCAGGCAAGCGAGACCTCGTCCCCGACATCCACGTCTTCGATATCCTCAGGCAATTCAGCGCCTCCTTCGTCGGCAAAGGTCCTGGAATACACCAGATCGAAATGATAGCGCGGCACGTCCATTCCTCAAGTTTCTGCTTGGGAACGCGCGGTTGAGAAGCTTCGTTCCGTTGCGCGGAGGTCGCTCGGCCCGCCATGCAGGAACATCCCGTTGGCGGAAACATTGCAGGCATAAGTGTTCATCTCGGAGCCAGACATGCACGAAGACCTGCGTGCGATTGCCCAGCCCGGAGCGATCGTGGCCGTCCTCATCGTCCTGCTGCTGATGGCTGCCGGGGATGTCGCGATCCTGATCGCCACCAAGGGCTGGCCGTTCTAGTCGCCGTCCATGGTCGACGTCGGACATATCATCTTCCAGGGTTGGGCGCCGCTGCTCCGCACCGCGATCGGCACCACCATCACCTATATCGCGCTGGTCGTCCTGCTCCGCCTCGCAGGTCCTCGAACCCTCGCAAAGTGGTACGCCTTCGACCTGATCGTCACCGTCGCCCTCGGCTCGACCTTCGCCAACAGCGTCCTGTCGGGCGACATCAGCGTGGCACAGTCCCTGGTGGGCTTCGTGATCCTGATCGGGCTACAATTCATCATCGCCTTTGCCGTGGCGCACTGGAGCCCGCTCCGCATCATCGTCAATCCGCAGCCGACGCTGTTGGTTCATCAGGGCAAACTCGTTCGCGACGCGATGCGCAGCCAGAGGGTCGCCGAGGCGGATGTCCGCGCCGCCGTGCGCCAGCACGGTATCGATCGTCTGGAGGATGTCGGCGCCGTGGTCCTCGAGGCCGACGGTACCTTCAGCGTCATCAGGCAGCTTGGATCCGAGGCTTCGGCGCTCGCCGACATCCCGGAGCTTGGCGGATCGAACGCGGCCAACCGCTCCGATTAGCGGATAGGAACCTTTGTAGAATTGGCCGGTTCCGCCTTTGAAGGGGAGCACGGCGAAGCGTCATGCCAGTCTGGGTTCGAAGAGTTCTGGTGCTGTGCACGAGCTGGCTGTTGACCGCGTGCGCCGGCCGTCAATCGGTGCTCGATCCGCAGGGCCTTCAGTCCGAGCAGATCCGCTGGACGCTGTTCGTCTTCCTCGCTGTCGCCGCCATCGTCTGGATCGCCGTCGTCCTCGTGCTCGGCATCGGAATGTTGCGCTCAAAACGCGCGGCCGACCGGCCGCTCGACCTGCATGACGGGTTCGAAGACCGCAGCGGGCGCGTCATCCTCATCCTGGGCATCGCGACCACGATCATCGTGCTCGGGCTCTCCCTCGTCAGCTATGCCGGACAGCGCACCGTCTTCGCCAAGGACGAGCACGCCCTCACGCTGAAGATCATCGGACATCAATGGTGGTGGGAGGTGCGTTATGAGGCGGACAGCCCCGACCAGAGCTTCGTGACGGCGAACGAGATCCGCATTCCGACCGGCCAGCCGGTGAAGCTCGAGCTGGAATCCGCCGATGTGATCCACAGCTTCTGGGTGCCGAGCCTGACCGGCAAGATGGACCTCATCACCGGACAGAAGAACGAGCTGCAATTCACGGCGAAGAATGCCGGGATCTATCGCGGGCAATGCGCCGAGTTCTGCGGGCTCCAGCACGCCCACATGGCCTTCGCGGTAATCGCGCTGGCGCCGGACGAATTCGGCCGCTGGCGCGACCATGAAAACCAGAGCGCAGCGAGCCCGACCGATCCGCTCGGCAAGCAAGGCGAGGCGCTGTTCCGCTCGCGCGGCTGCGCCCTGTGCCACAACATCAGCGGCACACTCGCCGGCGGACAGCTCGGCCCGGATCTGACCCATATCGGCAGCCGCACCATGATCGCGGCCGGAACGTTGCCGAACACACCGGCAACGCTAGGCGCCTGGATCTCCGATCCCCAGCACATCAAGCCCGGCAATCTGATGCCGAAGATGCCGCTGCAATCGGACGAGATGATCGCGATCCTTCATTACCTGGAGCAGCTCAAGTGAGCCTGGCCGCGGAACAGCGCGAATTGCGCGACGACGTCCTCAATGGCTTTCAGCTGTCCAGGCAGCTTGAGAGCGTCTGGCGCACACCCTCCGGTTTCCTCGGCGCGCTGATGTCGGTCGACCACAAGATCATCGGCCGCCGTTACATCATCACCGCATTCGCCTTCCTGCTGCTCGGCGGCGTTCTTGCGGTGCTGATGCGCATTCAGCTTGCGCAGCCCGAGAGCACGTTCCTCTCGGCAGACAAGTACAACCAGATCTTCACGATGCACGGCTCGACCATGATGTTCCTGTTCGCCGTGCCGGTGATGGAGGCGTTCGCGGTCTACCTCGTGCCGCTCATGGTCGGCACGCGCAACATCGCCTTCCCGCGCCTGAACGCCTTCAGCTATTGGATGTTTCTGTTCGGCGGCTGCTTCCTCTGGATCTCATTCGCCGTCAATGTGGGGCCTGACGTCGGCTGGTTCGCCTATGTGCCGCTGTCCTCGCTGCAATACACGCCGACCAAACGCCCCGATGTCTGGGCGCAGATGATCACCTTCACCGAGGTCGCCGCCCTCGCCGTATCGGTGGAGGTCGTCGTGACCGTGTTCAAGTTGCGCGCGCCGGGCATGACGCTCGATCGCATTCCGCTGTTCGTCTGGGCGATGCTGGTCACGAGCTTCCTCGTCATGTTCGCGATGCCCTCGATCATGGTGGCCTCGACCTCGCTGATCCTGGACCGGCTCGTCAACACGCGCTTCTACGACCCGTCGTCGGGCGGACATCCCCTGCTCTGGCAGCACCTGTTCTGGTTCTTCGGCCATCCCGAGGTCTACATCATCTTCATTCCCGGCACCGGCATGGTCTCGGCGATCCTCGGCACGTTCGCGCGGCGGCCGGTGATCGGCTATCCCATCGTCATCCTCTCGCTGATCGCGACGGGGCTGCTGTCGTTCGGCCTCTGGGTCCACCACATGTTCGTCACCGGCCTGCCGCAGCTCGGCGCCGGCCTGTTCACGGCCTCCAGCATGCTGATCGCGGTGCCGAGCGGACTGCAGATCTTCTGCTGGATCGCGACGCTGTGGGACGGGCGGCCGGTGTACCGCACGCCGCTGTTGTTCGTGATCGGCTTCATCGTGATCTTCGTGATCGGCGGCCTCTCCGGCGTCATGGTGGCCTCGGTGCCGATCGACACCCAGGTGCACGACACCTATTTCGTCGTCGCGCACTTCCACTACGTGCTGATCGGCGGCGCGGTTTTCCCGCTGATCGGCGCCGTCTATTACTGGTTTCCCAAGATCACGGGGCGCATGCTGAGCGAAAAGCTGGGGCGCTGGAATTTCTGGCTCGCCTTCATCGGCTTCAACGTCGCGTTCTTCCCGATGCATATCCTCGGGCTGATCGGCATGCCGCGGCGGGTCTACACCTACACTGCCGACATGGACTGGGCGCATCTGAATCTGCTGTCCAGCGCCGGCGCGCTGGTGTTCGCGCTCAGCTTCGCGCTGCTCCTGGTCAATGCGATCTATAGCCTGCGCAAGGGCGCACTCGCCGGGGACAATCCCTGGGACGCCTCGACGCTGGAATGGGCGACCACTTCTCCGCCGCCGCCGCAGAACTTCGACCGTATTCCCGTCGTCAAGCACCGCGATCCGCTGTGGGCCGACAACGAGAGCCTGCCCGTCGTCGGCGGCCTCAGCGCTGACAAGCGCGAGGTGCTGCTGACCTCGCTGGCCGAGGCCGAGCCGCAAATCCGCGAGGCTTCGCCCGAGCCTAGCCTCTGGCCGCTGCTCACCGCGATCGCGACCACAATCTTCTTCATCGGCTCGATCTTTACGCCCTGGGCGGTGCTCTGGGGCACGCCGCCGATGGCAGTGACCCTGATCGGCTGGTTCTGGCCCTCCGGCGCCAAGGAGGACGAAGAGTGAGACAGACCATCGTCCGCGACGTCTCGGACCTGCCGACCTACGGCTATGGTCCGCGCAGCGGCCCCTGGTGGGGCGCCATGGGATTCATGGCGCTGGAAGGCATGGGCTTTGCCATCGCCATCGGCGCCTATCTCTATCTCTATGCCGTCAACCCGACCTGGCCGATCAGCGCGGCGCCGCCCGATCTCTGGCCCGGCACGGTCGAGACCGTGCTCTATCTGCTCAGCGTCATCCCGAATGAATATACCAGCCGCGTGGCGCACCGGCAGGACCTCCGGAAGACCCGCCTCATGCTGATCGTAATGGCGTTGATCGGCATCGCTCTGTTGATCTTGCGCGGCTTCGAGTTCGCTCATCTCAACACGCGCTGGGACAATTCCGCCTACGGCTCGATCGTATGGCTGATCCTCGGGCTCCACACCACCCACCTTGCCACCGATGTCGGCGACACCGTCGTGCTGGCGGTGTTGATGTTCACGCGCCATGCCAAGCCGCGGCGTTTCAGCGACGTCACCGACAACGTGTTCTATTGGAATTTCGTCGTGCTGGCCTGGCTGCCGCTCTATGTCCTGCTCGATTGGGTGCCACGGCTATGACCGAAGCTGCCGAACGTTCACGACTCCTGTATTGGGCCGGTGTCGCGCTCGGTCCAATCGCGTGGGGCCTCAATTTGCAAGGCGTGTACGTGCTCGCGCATTTCTCCTGCGAAGGGACCAGGATGAGCGGGGCGATCCTGAGCGGCGTCCTGGCAATCGTCGCCCTCGTCGGCACCTTCATCTCGGCGCGCGCGGTGCGGCGCAGCGCCGGGGCGGAATGGAGCGACGCCCGAGGCGGCGGGCCCCGCTCCTTCATGGCCTGGATAGGCGTCCGCATGGGCGTGCTGTTCGCGCTCGTGATCGCCAACCAGCTTGCCGCCTCGCTGTTAATCAGCCCATGCCTGCGCTGAGCTTCGCAGCGCTTCTCCTTGTGCTGCTGACGCAGCCTGCCTTCGCGCACGGGCTTTCCGATGTCGATGCCCGATCGCTCTGGAGCTACGATCCCTGGCTGCTGACCCCGCTCTATCTCGTCGGTATCGGCTTCTATATCGGCACACAGCGGCTGTGGCGGCACGCCGGCGGTGGCCGCGGCGTCAGCTTCGGCCAGGTCGCGGCGTTCTGGACCGGCTGGCTGATCACGGCGCTGGCGGTGACATCGCCGCTGCACTGGCTCGGCGAGCGGCTGTTCACCGCGCATATGACCGAGCACGAGCTGCTGATGGTGGTCGCCGCGCCACTGATGGCCTATGCGCGGATCAACGGTCCGATGCTGTGGAGCCTGCCGGCGTCGCTGCGCCCGGCGGCCGGACGCTTGCTCAATCTGCCGCCGGTGGCGGGCGCCTGGGGCTTCATCAGCCATCCCCTGAGCGCGACCGCGCTGCATGGCGCAGCGCTCTGGGCCTGGCACGCGCCGCCGCTCTATGCATGGGCGCTGGCGAACCCTGCGGTGCACCGGCTCCAGCACATCAGCTTCTTCGCGACCGCCCTTTTGTTCTGGTGGGTGCTGCTGCATGGCCGCGGACAGGGCCGCAGCAGCCGCGTGCGCGACGGCATCGCCATTGCGTGCCTGTTCATCACGATCCTGCATTCCGGCGTGCTCGGCGCGCTGCTGACGATATCGCCGCGGCTTTGGATTCCCGGCCAGGGCGCGCTCGCCGGCGAACTCGGCCTCACTCCGCTCGAAGACCAGCAGCTCGCGGGCGTCTTGATGTGGGTGCCTATGGGCATCCTCTATACCGGCGCGGCGCTGGTCTTCGCGCATCGCTGGCTGACCGTGAACGAAAGCGAGGCGCCGCTCGCGCCGGTCAGGCATCCGGGATGAGCGCCTTCGCATAGGAACTGCAACTTCCGTTCGAACGTTCGCCTGCAGGCGCGAGACCGAAGGGAGATCACATGGGCGAGCGAATTGTCATCGTGACAGCTGCGATCCTGGCTGCACTGTCAATGCCTCAGGCGCTGAACGCGCAGGACCGGCCGCGTCCCGCGATGTCATGTCCGGTCGACCATGATCAGCTTGCCGATATCCTGAAGAAGAGCGTCAAGCCGGGCGGCGGCCCGAGCAATGGCGGGCTCGACAACAATGAATGGGCCGCGGTCGTGAACCGACAAGGCGTCGTCTGCGCCGTCGCCTACAGCGGCAGCAAGGCAGACGATCAATGGCCGGGCAGCCGGGCGATCGCGGCGGAGAAGGCCAACACCGCGAACGCGTTCAGCCTGAAGGACAAGGCGATGGCGTCAGCCAATCTCTACGCGGGCGCGCAGCCCGGCGGATTCCTGTTCGGCGCGGCGCTCAGCAATCCGCCCTCGCCCGAAACGCTCTACGCCGGCAGCCCCGACGATTTCGGCACGTCTCATGATCCGATGGTCGGCAAGCCCGTCGGCGGCGTGATCGTGTTCGGCGGCGGACTGGCGCTCTACGATGGCAACGGCATTGCGGGTGCGCTCGGCGTCAGCGGCGACAGCTCCTGCGCCGATCACAATGTTGCCTGGCGCGTGCGCCACCAGCTCGGGCTCGATCGCGTGCCCGCCGGCGTCAGCCCCAACATGAAGGACGCGATCATCTACGACATCGGTCCCGACGGCAAAAGCCCGTCCGGTTTCGGCCATCCCAAGTGCAACGGCAAGGAGGACCAGATCGCGGTCGATCTCGGCGCCGGCGTGTCCGGGAACGTCGTGAGATAGCTCGGCAATCGGTTTTGGAACCAAGCCGAAGCGCAAGGTTTGTACGTGCACGTTCCGGCCTGCAACGCGGCACGGCCTCGTCATCGCCATGGAGATCTTGATCTATGTTAGTGCGTGGTTTCACGCTGGTAGCGAGCGTGCTTTGTGCGGTCGTTGCGCCGCTCGCAACCGCTTCGGCACAGATCGATCTCGCCAGCCGCATGAAGGACCCCGGCCAATGGCCGATGGCAGCGCGCGATTACGCCAACACGCGCTATAGCGAGCTCGACCAGATCAACGCCGGCAATGCCTCGCGCCTGCAGCTGGCATGGACGTTCTCGATCGGCGCCGATCGCGGCCAGGAGGCGGCGCCGCTGGTGGTAGACGGCACCATGTATGTGGTCGGTCCCTATGCCGGCCCCTACCCCAACCGCGTGTTCGCGCTCGATGCGACCAGCGGCGAACTGAAATGGTCCTACGCGCCAAAGCCGGAGCCGGCGGCCGCCGGCGTCGCCTGCTGCGACGTCGTCAACCGCGGCCTCGGCTTCGACAACGGCAAGGTCTTCCTCAACACGCTCGACAATCACACCGTCGCGCTCGATGCCAAGACCGGCAAGGAGCTCTGGCACACAAAACTCGGCGAGATCAACAAGGGCGAGACCATCACCATGGCGCCAGTCGTGGTGAAGGGCAAGATTCTGGTCGGCAACAGCGGCGGCGAGATGGGCGTGCGCGGCTGGGTCACCGCGCTGGACGAGAACACCGGCGCGATCGCCTGGCGCGCATATTCGACCGGGCCCGACAAGGACGTCTTGATCGGTGACGACTTCAAGCCGTTCTACGACAGTCTGAAAGGCAAGGATCTCGGCGTGAAGACCTGGCCGGCCGACCGCTGGCAGGTCGGCGGCGCCACCATGTGGGGCTGGATCTCCTACGATCCCGACCTCAACCTGATCTATTACGGCACCGCCAATCCCAGTCCGTGGAATGCGAACCAGCGCAGCGGCGATAATCTCTGGAGCACCACGATCTTCGCGCGCGACCCCGACACCGGTCGCGCCAAATGGGCCTACCAAGTCAATCCGCACGACCTGTTCGACCATGACGAGATCAACGAGAACTTGCTGGTCGATCTCGAGCTCAATGGTCAGACGCGCAAGGTGCTGATCCATCCCGGCCGCAACGGCTACATGTACGTGATGGACCGCGCCACCGGCGAGGTGATCTCGGCGGACGCCTATGAGTTCGTGAACAGCTACAAGGGCGTCGATCTCAAGACCGGCAAGATCATCCCGAACGAGGAGAAGACGCCGCTGGTCGGCAAGACCGTGGAGAATATCTGCCCGAGCGCGCCCGGCGCCAAGGACTGGCAACCGAGCGCGTGGTCACCGCGCACCAAGCTGCTCTACGTGCCGCATCAGCATCTCTGCATGGACTTCAAGGCCTCGCAGGTCGGCTATGTCGCCGGCACGCCTTACGTTGGCGCCGATGTCGACATGTATGCCGGCCCCGGCGGCCATCGCGGCGAGTTCATGGCCTGGGATCCGGTCGCGCGCAAGAAGGTGTGGGAGATCCACGAGAAGCTGCCGGTCTGGAGCGGTGCGCTGGTCACCGCCGGGGACGTCGCGTTCTACGGCACCATGGATCGCCTGTTCAAGGCGGTCGACGCCAAGGACGGACGTGTGCTCTGGCAATTCCGCGCCGGCTCCGGCTTCATCGGCCAGCCGGTCTCCTATGGCGGCGCCGATGGACAGCAATACATCGCGATCCTCTCGGGCGTCGGCGGCTGGCCCGGCGTCGTCGCCAATGCCGAGGTCGATCAACGCGTACGCAATGCCGCGCTCGGCTTTACCGGCGCGACGCAGGATCTGCCGTTCTATACGGCCGGCGGAAGCGAGCTGCTGGTGTTCAAGCTCGGCGGAGCCAATGGTGAGGACACCAGCCATGCGCCTTCGAAATAGCGCAATCGCGGTTGCCCTCGTGATCGGGCTCGCGTCCACCGCAGCGGCCGCATCGGACGGCGCGCTGCGCGTCTGCGCCGATCCGAACAACCTGCCGTTCTCGAACAGCGCCGAAGCCGGATTCGAGAACAGGCTCGCCGCCATGGTCGCCGAGCATTTCGGCGAGACCATCGCCTACACCTGGTGGGCGCAGCGCCGCGGCTTCATCCGGAGCACGCTGAAAGCAGGCCAATGCGATGTGGTGATGGGCGTGCCCAAAGGCTATGATCTCGTCGAGACCACAAAGCCCTATTACCGCTCGACCTACGTTTTCGTCAGCCGGCAGGACCGCAAGCTCGATTTGTCGTCGCTGCGCGATCCGCGCCTGCATCATCTTGCGATCGGCGTGCATCTGATCGGCGATGACGGCAACAATCCGCCGCCGGCCCAGGCGCTTGGCGAGGAGGGCATCGTCGACAACGTCCGTGGCTATTCGATCTACGGTGATTATCGCCAGGCCAATCCACCGGCCCGCCTGATCGAGGCGGTCGCGAGCGGCGAGATCGACGTTGCCGCCGCGTGGGGACCGCTGGCCGGCTATTTCGCCCAGCGCTCGGCGGTGCCGCTGACGGTCACGTGGATCACGGACACCGAGGCCTTCGCGCCCCAGCAATTCCAATTCGCCATCGCGATGGGCGTGCGCAAGGGTGACCACGCCTTGCGCGACCGGCTGAACGCGTTCATCGACGGGCATCGATCCGAAATAGGGTCACTGCTGCGCAGCTATGGCGTGCCGCTGGTCGAGCAGCCCGTCACCGCATCGGGAGGACATGAGTGATGTCAGCTCCAATATTGCGCGCGAGCGCCCTATCATTGCTACTGGCGATAGCGCCGCAAAGTGCCGTGCTTGCCCAGCAGAGCCTGCCGCAATCGCAGGAGGCACAGATGCCGACGCTGTCGCCGCGGCCGAATTTCGGCGGCAGCGTCGGCAACGGCCGGCCCGGCGTGTTCATGCAGGTTCCAGTCAGTCCTCTGCACCCGGGCGCGCAGCCCGACCCGCCGCAGATCAAGAATCCCGTGCAGGGCGATCCCAACGCGGAGCAGCGGGGGATGACGTATTACGTCAATTTCAACTGCGTCGGCTGTCACGCGCCGAATGGTGGCGGCGGCATGGGACCGGCGCTGAGCAACAGCACCTTCATCTACGGCTCGCAGCCCGAGAACATCTTCCTCTCGATCTACCAGGGACGGCCGAACGGCATGCCGGCCTGGGGCGGCGTGCTGCCCGACAGCGTGATCTGGGACCTCGTCACCTATATCGGCAAGATCAGCAACGAGCCGAGCCACCAATGGGGCCGCACCTTCTCGGCGAACCCGCTGTCGCCGGAGGTCGAGCAGGTCCCGACCGAGCAAGTGTCGACCACCGATCCGTGGTCGGCGACCAAAAAATTCAATTTTGGCCAGAAGCCTTGAGCGGAGCGGCGAATGGACGCCCATCCTGCCGCACGGTTGCTGATCGCCTCGTTGTTGGGGTTGGCTGTGATTGGCTGCAGCGACGCAAACGCTGCGGGCCCCGACAATTTCAACGGCGACGCCACGCGGGGCGCCGACCTCGTCAAAAACTACCATTGCGGCGGCTGTCACGACATTCCCGGCATCGCCGGCGCCGAAGGCAATGTCGGACCGCCCCTGCATCGGATCGGCACGCGCACCTACATCGCCGGCTACATCCAAAATTCGCCCGACAATATGGCGGCGTGGATCGAAGATCCACAGAAGGCGTTACCGGGTAACGCCATGCCCACAATAGGCATCCCGCAGAAGGACGCGCGCGACATCGCGGCGTTTCTCTATACGCTGAAGTAATCCCATGAGACCGATATCTAGCCTGGGGACCTTGTTCCGCGCCGCGCCGCTGCTGGTCATCACCATCCTGATTGTTGCCATCATGGGATTGGGCCTCACCGCCGGAGGCATCTGGCTCGCTGTGCTCGGCGGGTCCTTCTATTACCTGATTTCCGGCCTCGCGCTGCTGCTCACCAGCTGGCTCCTGGCACGACGCCGCGCCGAGGCACTGTGGATCTACGCTGCGCTGCTGCTCGGCACGATGATTTGGGCGGTCTGGGAAGTCGGGCTCGATTTCTGGTCGCTGGCGCCGCGCGGCGACGTGCTCGTTCCGCTGGGCGTCTGGCTGTTGCTGCCGTTCATCGCATCGCGCCTCGTGCCGGGCTTGCGGGCCGCACGATGGGCGCTGGGGCTCGTGCTTGCCATCGCCGCCGGCGTGCTCGCCGTCTCGCTGTCGCGCGATCGCCACGACCTCGCCGGCACGCTGCCGGAGAGCGGGACGACGCGCGCCGCCGCGGCTGCCGCATCGATGGTGCCTGGGGCCGGAGAGGACTGGACCGCGTATGGCGGCAGCGGCTTCGGCACGCGCTATTCCTCGCTCAACCAGATCACCCCGGACAATGTGAAGGATCTCAAGCTCGCGTGGGAATTCCGCACGGGCGACCACAAGGGCCCTGACGATCCCGACGAGATCACCAACCAGGCGACGCCGCTCAAGGTCGGCGACCTGCTCTACACCTGTTCGCAGCACCAGATCGTGTTCGCGCTGGAGGCCCCAACGGGTAAACTGCGCTGGAAATTCGACCCGCAGGTCCAGCACAACAAGAACTTCCAGCACATGACCTGCCGCGGCGTAGCCTATCACGTCACCAAGCCTGGTGGCGTGACCGCCGACGGCGCGCGCGCTCCCGCTGAGTGTCCGGCACGCGTCTTCATCCCGACCAATGACGGACGCATGTTTGCGCTGGATGCGCAGAGCGGCACCCCCTGCGAAGGCTTTGGCGATCACGGCCAGATCGACCTCAAGCAAGGCACCGAGATCCAAACGCCCGGTTTCTACGAGGGCACCTCGCCGCCGGTCGTGACCGAGAAGATCCTGATCGTTGGCGGCGCGGTGATCGACAATTACTCCGATCGCGTGCCCTCGGGCGTGATCCGCGGCTTCGACATCTACTCCGGCAAATTGATCTGGGCGTTCGATGCCGGCAATCCCGATCCGAACGAGATGCCCTCGGCCTCGCATCATTTCACTGCGGGCTCGCCCAATTCCTGGAGCATCTCCGCGGTCGACGAGAATCTCGGGCTCGTCTATGTCCCGCTCGGATCGAGCTCTCCCGATATCTGGGGCGGTGGCCGCTCGTCCGAGAAGGAGCGCTACGATTCCGCGCTGGTCGCGCTCGACATCAACACCGGGAAGCTGCGCTGGTCCTTCCAGAACGTGCATCACGACCTCTGGGACATGGACATGCCCTCGCAGCCCAGCCTTGTCGACCTGCGCACGAATGACGGCGTAACGCCGGCGATCTACATCCCCGCCAAAACCGGCGACATCTTCGTGCTCGACCGCCGCGACGGGCATCAGCTGGTGCCCGCGCCGGAGAAGCCGGTGCCGCAAGGGCCTGCGCCCGGCGACCGCCTCTCCGCGACCCAGCCCTTCTCGCAACTGAGCTTCCGGCCGCCGGGCATGCTGACGGGTGCGCAGATGTGGGGCAGCACGATGTTCGACCAGCTCGCCTGCCGCATCAAGTTCAAGCGCCTGCGCTATGAGGGGCCGTTCACGCCGCCTTCGGAACAGGGCACGCTGGTGTTTCCCGGCGATTTCGGCATGTTTGAGTGGGGCGGCATCGCCGTCGATCCTAAGCGCCAGATCGCGATTGCGAATCCGCAATCGATTCCGTTCGTCTCGCGCCTGGTGCCGCGCGGCAAGGACAATCCGGCAGCGCCGAACGCGGCGCATCCGCCCGGCACCGAGCTCGGCGTGCAGCCGATGTACGGCGCCCCCTACGGCGTCGATCTCGGCATTTTCCTGTCGCCGCTCGGCATTCCCTGCCTGGCCCCACCCTGGGGCAACATCGCAGCGATTGATCTCAAGTCTCACAAGATTGTCTGGCAGCATCGCATCGGCACGATCCGCGACGAGGCCCCGATCCCGCTGCCGTTCAAGCTGGGCGTGCCCATGCTGGGCGGACCGATCGTCACGGCAGGCGGCGTCGCCTTCATTACGGGGACGATGGATTATTACATCAGGGCTTTCGACGTGCGCGACGGCAAAGAGCTCTGGCAGAACCGGCTTCCGGCTGGCGGTCAATCGACACCAATGACCTATGAGGTCGGAGGCAAGCAATATGTGGTCACGGTCGACGGCGGCCACGGCTCGTTCGGCACCAAGCTCGGCGACTACGTCCGCGCCTACGCCCTGCCGGAGCGGCGGTCGTAGCGTAGCCGGCGCGCAGGCGGTCGTGATGCGCCGGCGGTGGAGACGACGAGCGCCACACAAGTCGCGATGCCGAGCAGCCCCTGCTGGTCAGGCCGGCCGACGGAGCATCTACTCGTCCTGCCGACCGAACCAGTTGAGGACGCGCGGTGGGGCGAAGCAGCTTTCAAAAAGCCGAACAGCACCTTGCGCCGGCTCGGGGTCTCTCGCCTGGTCCTTTGAGCCTGCCTGCATGGTCCGCCAACAACATCAGCACCAGGGCACGCGACAGCTCAAACGAAGCGGCGCATAAGTCCTCAAGGAATGCAAGCGCGCCTTCGAACGGGTCGCGGTGGATTTCGAAGGATTTTTTCGCTCCCAAAGATAGGTGGCGGAGAGAGTGTCCGCCAATTTGATCAATTTTTACGACAAAAAATAGGGGATTCTAGAAGCGTATCGGTTTTACATACACTCCTACATACACCGTACCGGCCGTACTATTCTTGAGTTAGCCGATCATTGAAGCGCGGCAGCCCAGCGGAGTTTGCGACCATCCGCGACCTAGGGACCGCGACCATCGTGCATGCGAGCCCGAGCCACCGAGCGGGGCCGGAACCAAGGCCAATGCCGAGGATGCGAAACGCTAATCCTTCCGTCTGGGCTTGTGTAGTTCTCGCAGCGGGACAGTGGGAATCACGCAATCCCCTTCCGGCGTCGGGACTTCATCGTTAGCATAGTCCTGAGGGCTGCTAAGGATCGGCACCGGATCACCGACCCAACCGCATTTATCGCAGGTCGGCCGCTCCCATTCCAGTTCG
This sequence comes from Bradyrhizobium sp. STM 3561, assembly GCF_045571455.1. Taxonomy (NCBI): domain Bacteria; kingdom Pseudomonadati; phylum Pseudomonadota; class Alphaproteobacteria; order Hyphomicrobiales; family Nitrobacteraceae; genus Bradyrhizobium; species Bradyrhizobium sp. STM 3561. Next base: position 1,059,473 of record NZ_CP120695.1, on the reverse strand, counting down.
GGAGCACTAGAGTGATAACCGCGTTGCGGCGAGAGCCGATAAGAGCCGCAAGCAGGGCAGCTTTCAGGTGCGGCCCGGATGTGTCGAATGACCTGAGACGCCGCTAAGCCAAGCGCGTGCTCAACCGTCGTAGTCGCGGCTTCTGCATCGTACCATGTGGAGGCTTTGGCGTGTGTAAGCCAGTTGGCAAAACGCCACGCTTCATCAAGCAGCGTCTTGAGCAGATGGCGACGGTGCTCATGCGTGTGACCGGCAAGACTCGTGAGACATACATGATCCACCCAAGCCTTGAAGTCGGCCTGCTTCGGCTTGTTCGCCAGGTCCACTGCCCACGGCATCACGGTCTGCGCTGCGCTGGTGAAGGCGAGTAGCGCCTCACGGCAGCGGACGCCGACCGTTTGGAAGTCGCTGACCTCCTGCGCGCTCGCCAACGCGTCCGAGGCATCGGACATATGGCGAAAGCAAGCGGCAAGCGGCTCCACCGGAAGTTCTGACAGCCTTGCTCTCTGGCCACGCGGCACACGAAGGCACAGACCGACGTGAAAGGTGACTGCCAAATCCATGTTTGGGAATTGGACCTGGGAGTACAGGTTGGTCGGATTAGTTATCACCCACCAACGGTCAACGTTGGTGTGAACGTCCCACACGACATGCTGCTGGTTCAGGATGGTTTCGGCATAGACTTTCTGCAAGAACTCGACGGTTAGGTCGGGTGCTTGCCAGTTCATGTAGTCCACAATCGCCTGTGTCTCTTCGGGTGTGGATGGCAGCATGGCACCCGCTAAATGTTCGGATTGATCTTGGCTTGGTGACTGGGCTTGATGATCCCCAGGTCTTAGGCGTAGGGGTTGGGGCTGGTCATCCAGTAGTTCTATGACATCAATACATCTTGCGCGTGCTCCCGGCTTCGGTTTCAATGGCTGCCCTGCGGGGCCACGTGAAACTCGTTTCCCTTGGGCATTTCGGGGCTTGGGCCTGCTCGGTAGGCTGCTAGAGCGCAGTCGCTTGGCGGCGGCCTGAAGCGATGATCGAGCGGCATAGGGCGGGCAGGCTTCTCGCAGATGAAAAGGTTAGCAGAGTTATGGCTTTTGCGGAATTGCAAGAACTGGTGGACACCCCGAACGAAACGCTTGGGGTCGAATATAAGTCTTGGCTGGACCTGAATAGTCATGAGGCGCGAGCGGACATAGCACGGCATATTGCTGCTATCGCAAACCACGGCGGTGGCTGTATCGTGTTTGGGTTTGACGACACGACCCTTCAATACGTCCCCAGTCCATATGCCGATAAGATCGACCGAGATGTCATCTCGTCAATCGTGAAAAAATACTTGGAGCCTACATTTCAATGTGATGTTTCATTCGTCCGGTCCAGCGCTGGGAATGAACACCCTATTGTAATCGTTCCTGCTCATGGAGCTTCACCTATCTGCGCCAAAGTAAACGGGCCAATGGATGGCAAAAAAATTCAAGGGATAGTTCAAGGTCAGTACTACCTGCGTAAGACGGGTCCAGAAAGCGCGTCCATCCTGACAGCAGCCGAATGGGCTCCGGTTATACGACGATGTGCCATGCACGAAAGGGCATCTATTCTTGGTGCATTGGACGCCGCACTACGTGGCGCGCAACCCGCTCCATCTAACACCCAAGATGCAATAAGAAGGTGGCACGACGCTGCCCACGTTGCGTTTCTCAAAGAGATTTCTAATCGTGACGGCTGCGAGGAAGTCGCTCAATCGCATTGGCAATTGAGCTATTCAATTGATCGCTCCGACGAGCAGCAACTGTCGCGCCAAAATCTGTTGCAGACATTGCGTGAAATCAATTCCGAGGTCCGTGATCTCGTCAAAACGGGATGGAGCATGTTTTATATTTTCGACGTGCCAGAGATTAGGCCTTCGTGGCACACGGATGCAGCGAGCGGATTGGAGGAGAACGATTTCCTCGAATGCACGTTACTGAGAGATACGCGAGATCGTGATTTTAGACCGTTGTTTCCAGACCTTTGGCGGGAAACGCAACCCTCATCCGCAACTATTGGGAAGATGGTGCTGATTGGAATAAGTCCTTGGGATGGGAAAGCGGAACGTGGCTCAGTCCGAATTTGCTTACCAGGGCTCTAGCCGAATTCGTGCGCCACGCACGTGGAATGGCCGAGCGGTTTGACAGTCCAACCACTGTAACCTTTCGCGTCGAGTGGCATGGTCTAAAGGATCGAACTGTTCGAGACCCCTTTGGGCTTTGGATGAATAATTGGACTTCACACAGCAGTCACCGGGTTGCGACTGGATCATGGCCAGTGACAAGCCTGACCGATGCATGGCCAGAGATTGTTGCAGAACTAGCCGCGCCGGTTATGCGGTCATTTACGACAGAGTTTGTTTTGTCAGCCGATTGGATCCGCGGACAGGCACCAAAGTGGCTCCGAGCATGAGACATACCTGCGTGGCTTCCACTTGAAGGCCGCCCTATCCATACAAGCGCAGCCATCTGGTTGCGCTGCGGCCGACGAAGATTTCGGCGAGCGATCCGCCATCAACGTGGTGGCCGGGGGAGCGATAACGAATGCGAGTAATGTTACGGGCGGCTAAAATCGCACTGGAAAGTCTCGAGACAGCCAAGGCAGCTATCGAAGGGCTGGGCGGCACCATCGTCTACCAACGCCAGGATTCTCTAACGGGAGGCGGCGTGATCGCCCACCTCGTTGTTGAAGGTGAGCGCGCGGCGATCGTCGGGATGTTAGAACTCACTGAAGTTGGTCCCGTCGCCACAATGGCGATTGGAAATATGGCCTATCGAGTTGCTGCTCCTGGCGATGAGGTCGGCATTCTCTTGGTTTTCGCGGAGGTCGCACCTGAGGTCCCAACAAGAGTTTATCCCGAAACCTTGGGAAGGATAGAAGGCTCAGTCGCGACGGGTCTGTCTTGGGTAGCGGTAGATGCTGACGACCAGATCGTGGGCTACGCGCTCGCTTATGGCCACGACAGCACGATCTATCTAGACTATCTGGGCGTTTCCAAAACGGCGCGGAATCAGCACATCTCTAGAGTTCTTGTCTCGAAGCTAAAAGAAAGCGGCATGCCGATTGAGACGAACGTCCGGCCAGACAACAAAAGTTCGAAGGCTGAGCGTTTTGCATGTTTCGGCTTTGTCGAAATACCCAATCACTTCGATGGCAAGAAGCTGCGCTGGGAACCTGAGGGGAGATGACGTAATCCGCACGAAACCCCAAAAAGCGGCTGCACAAATTCAATTGTCTGGTCGTGCTGCGACAGACGAAGATTTCGGCGGCTTTGCCGAGTACGCGCCGGAGCCGAACCCGGAGACGAAGAAGAAGGACGTGGTCTGGTTTGCCCTCAACGATGAGAGGCCGCTGATAGCGTTCGCTGGCATCTGGACAACGTTCAACGGGGATCGCGGCACAAAGTCCAAGCCGGTGCCGGGACCGCATCAGGTCTATGGCTTTCTGACGACCACACCGAATGCCGTGGTCGAGCCGATCCACCCCGAAGGCAATGCCCGTGATCCTGCTGACCGACGAAGAGCGGGACGTGTGGATGCGTGCGCCGTGGGACGAGGCCAAGGCGTTGCAACGACCGTTGGCAGACGATGCCCTACAGATAGTTGCGCGCGGGGCGGACAAAGAGGACCGGATCGCCGCCTGATCGGTCGCTGGTCCGGCTCCCGGAGCCCCATCTCAAGTTTGCGTCCAGTAATCCGACGGAAGGGGTTGACCAACAGTTCTCTGTTGCAGTTGATGCAACCAACAGGACATGCGCCGATCAATTTCACGGCGATTGGTGTGGGCGGGGTATGAATGAGAACCGAAGCATCTGTGGAGGATCGAGTAATTTCTCTCGGTCCAGGTTTGGCGGCAATTCCAGAAAGGCTAATGCTGGCGCACGCGCGTGGGGAAGTACTGTTTGTTTGCGGCGCTGGCATCTCGCGGCCCGCAAACCTGCCGGACTTTCGAGAACTAGTGATCGACGTCTATAAAGTCCTCGATGCAGCGGTTCATGCTGTTCTAAAGGATTTGCCTTCATCGGCGTGCAATCAATGGGCGGCTGACTGCAAGGAGTTGAGCGAGCGGCAGGCTGCGGAAGTAAAGCGGTTTATCGCAGGTGACTACGACCTCGTTCTCGGAATGCTTGAACGACGTTTGGACAATCAGACCCGAGGCGATAGCCACGTTCGACGAGAAGTCGCCAAGCGCCTGCGCCAAGGGGATAGTCGTCCGGCATCTATTCATCGTACGCTAATGCGTCTCGCAGATCGAGGTGGAATGACCACGATCGTCACCACCAATTTCGATCTGCTCCTTGAAATGGCTGTCAAGAAACTACGTCCTAGCACCTACTCGCTCGGGTCGATCCCTCGGCCAAGTAGACAAAGTGAATTTTCGGGTGTCCTGCACATTCATGGAGCGCTCGACCGCAGCCCGGAACGCTTTTCCGAACTTGTCTTATCGGATCGAGACTTTGGCGAATACTATCTTAGGCGGCGCGTGGTACCCGATTTCATTTATGATGCGGCTCGCTTGTTTCACTTGGTGCTAGTCGGTTACAGCGCGAATGATCCGCCAATGCGATATCTCTTGAACGCAGTAGCGGCCGACGGCTCGCGTTTCGATGATCTAAAGGAGCGGTTCACATTCTTCGGCACCAACGCGCCCGATCCGGTGGCGTTGGAAGATTGGAACGCCCGTGGGATCACTCCTATTCACTACGATGCGAATGGAGGACATAGTGCGCTGCGAATGACGCTAGAGAGATGGGCGGATCTCTCGGCAATCAATGGCAATAGAAAAACGATTGATGCGGCGATCCGGCGGATCGTAAAGAGAGGGAGAGCCGTAGCCTCGGATGAGGATCGCGATTTATTTGACCATTTGATCAGAAGGAGCAACGCCAGCGAACGCGTCCGGCTTGCTGGGCTGGCTTCTGCTGCAAGCGCCGACCTCGGTTGGCTAGACGCGATAATGAAGATTGGCACCGAAAGAGAACGGGTCCACCGCACATGATCCCCTCATGGGCATATCTCGACGAGAACGATCGATCGGTGTTCCGAGCGGCTCTCGCATTCCTAGACAATCGTCTCGCAGAGCCAAGCACTATCGACTGGGCTGTGCGGTTGGGGCGCGATAGGCGGATCGAGCGTGCTGCGATCGAGAACCTGTTGAGTAGTCAACGTGCCGACGTGGCTAATGAACCGTGGGCGACGACCTGGCGTTTGATTGAAGAGAGTTGGTCGGAGAGACCTGTTGAGAGCGGTGCTTCAACCGCAATCTACGAAATCCAGAGACGACTGCGCTCCGGCGATCGCTCCGGCGCAATCGTTTCGGCGATTGTCGATTTGGTTGCTCCACGCCTGAAAGTTGAGGCCCTAACTTCCTCCTTCAGGCAGTTCGCCAAGGTGCCCCGACGACCAAAGACTTTCCGGCAATTGGTTTCAGCAGGATTGACGAGCGGCGAGGTTGTGGACTTGGACGTTCTCGAGCTAGAAAAACTCGACGATGTTCCATTTCTAACAGCGTTGGCCAATGCTTTAGACCGGGCAGTTGATCATGGTCTTGATATCGGACGTCGCATCGGTTGGGACGGACAACATCGCCTCTGGCAATTGGGCGATTTGAGCCGTGTCAATTACGTTGTTCGCAGCCGAAGAACGGTCGATGGACAGGACGACCCCGATGCTTACCATCATGGCATCGCACCTGCAGTCAAGCTCCTATACGAGGTCGTCACTAGGATTGGTGAACTGATCCGCGAGCAGGAGTTGTCTTTTGTTCGACGGTGGAAGTTGACGAACACGCCGGTTCACATTCGACTTTGGGCCGCCGCCGCACGCAATCCTAAGGTGGCATCTGCTGCGGAATTTAGTGCGTTCATGCTTGCGCTTGATGATAGCAGATTTTGGGATTTGCATGGGTACCCTGAAATCGCCGAGCTTAGAGCAGCGCGATTTGGCGAACTCGGTGCGGAGGCGCAAGCAACACTAACTGCTCGTCTCCGGAAAGGTCCACCCCGGAGTTTTTGGCCAAAGAAGGCAGAACCGGAAAAGGTCAAGATTGGCCGGCTGTATTGGGCGCTTCGAGAATTGAAGCGCAGTGATCTGGCCAATGGCAACCTGCCACAAAATGTTAAGGCATGGCTTGATGCTGAGATCGGAAAATTCCCTGACTTGATAGGTATGAGTGCCGACGAGGGCCTTCCGGAGGGAGTGACGGTCAAAGATGTCGTTTCTAGCCCAGATGATCGATATGACGCTCTGGAAGGCCTAGCGCGGCTGCGAGCGCTCGAAACTGCTCTTGCAAGTGCTGGCGAGAGATGGAGCGACGATCCCGCAGGACGTGCGGATGATTGGCTTAGGCAGCCCACGAAGGTCGCGCTGATACTAAATGACCTGGAGCAGGCGGAACGTGGCGGAGACGAATTCCCAAGAGTATGGAACCGTTTCGGATGGGCACACTCGCCCACGCGGCCGGAACCGGTAGATGCTTCCGCACAGGACTTTCAAAATGAAGCCGATCGCGTATTGGCGCTGCTTGCGCAGCTATCCGAGAGGACCCTATCGATCGCCATTGAGGGCATTAGCAGTTGGTTAGACCATTGGCGAAAGCATGTGGTGGTCTCCGCAGATGGGCTTGCTGTATGGCTGAAGGTTTGGCCGTTGGCTGTAAAGGCCACAAACAACCAGGCCGAGAGTGAAGACGGTGCCAATCTTAGCGTGGCAGCTACGATTGGGGACAATGATCGAGAGCCAACGGACATTGATACGCTCAACACGCCAGTCGGCAAACTCGTCGGTGTTTTCCTCGCTGCTTGTCCTTCACTCAACCAAGTTCCGAGTCCGTTCGAGGCTGGAGCAGCCGCACGCCAGATGAGGGATGTCCTTATCACCGCTGATGGCCTTAGCGGATTGATCACCCGGCACCGTCTTATCGAAGGGCTACCCTACTTCCTGCGTGCAGATCGCGCTTGGACGGAGGAGAACCTCGTCACGCCTCTCCAAAAGGGAGATGGAGCCTCGCTCACCCTTTGGCGCGCTGTTGCGCGGGCAACTCGTTTCACCGATGTGCTCAAGTTCATCGGCAACGCGATGGCAGAAAAAGCAACAGATCGAAGGTTAGGAAGAGAAGTGCGCGGACGTTTGGTGTTTAGCCTCATTGTTGAAGCACTCCACGCGCTTCGCGAGAACCGCGAACCTGCTGTTCCAAATGCGCGCGTTCAGCAGATGGTGCGAACTTTGGACGACGAAGTCCGGGCAACCGCTGCAAACGCCGTTCAGCAGTTTGTCAAAGACCTTTCCTCACAGGCCCCACGGGGTGGTGAGCCGCCTTCTGCTGCTGCTCTGTTCCGAACCGCCGCAATGCCATTTTTTCGCGGTGTGTGGCCGCAGGAGCGTTCGCTCGCGACGCCCGGCGTGAGCAAGGCTCTCGCCGATCTTCCAGCTACGTCACGTGAGGCGTTCGCCGACGCAGTTGAAGTGATTGAACGATTTTTGGTGCCCTTCGAATGTTGGTCGATGCTCGACTACGGCCTTTATGGTGATGAGGGGGAAAGTAAGAAGCTTTCAATGATCGATGATGAGGTCAAGGCAAACGCTTTGCTGCGGTTGCTGGACCATACTATTGGAACGTCGGAGGGCGCAGTCATTCCCTACGACTTGACGGATGCTCTGGATCAAATTCGAACGGTCGCACCGCATCTCGTGGACAGTGTCGGTTATCGTCGTCTGTCAACGGCGGCGCGGCGCGTTTGATGCGGCAAACAAAAGTTCGATACCTCCGAGGTCGACGCCGACATGTCACAAAAACAGATCAAGGAGGCCCTTGCTCTTATCTTTTCGAGGCACGTCGGCGATATCGCTGTGTCATTGTGACCAGAATAAGTATTTGTAATGTTCACGCGCTGGAACACTTAACCGTGCGGTCTGAAGCTCACCGTTCACGGCCATGGCGGGATGTCGCTCGGCTTGATCGTCAAGGACGCTCCAGCATCGACAGCATCGATGGCATCCTTCCAAAATTGAATGAAAGGCGCCGCGTGTTCGGTGAGGAAATGGCCGAGGATAGCGTGTTCGTGTTCGTCTTGTTCAGTCCTGAACTCGGGCGGCAGCACGTCACCGCCCAACTTGCCGAGCAACACTCCGCACCGGCTGAATGCCCGGTCGAGCGCGATCAGCTTGCACCGCATGAGCTTCCACTTGCCGGGTGATCCAGCGCGCGTGCCCGTCGTGTACTGAGTCACCGCCTGCGTAAACTCGCGATGGGCCGCCATAAGGTGAACCCAATTGCGCGTGTATTCCGCGCTGAACGTGCGTTGCTCGACAGGAGTGTTGAGCGGTATTTTCATCTGTTTGAGAGCGCGAGCGTGCTCCAGCTTGGTCACCATCGTCGTCCTCCCGCGTTGCGAACAATCTTCTTATCCTGACCTCTTCAGATGCAATGCGCGCCCCGCAAACATTGCGGGGCGCGCATTCGGTTGACGCTCGCTTTACACTGGCCTTGCAGACGCTGGCCGTTATGGACGAGCGTGACGCCCGTCAAGTGATGGCACTGGTCTATATCGGCGCTGGATGGTGCGAGAAACCCACTCGATCAACCTGAGCGAATGATAGGCTCAAAGCACCGCACTCGTCGATCAATCGAAGAGCGAGCTACCCTGCGAACGCCGCGTGTAAGTAGGGCTTTACCGATGCAACCGATTGATCTCGGCGACTAAAATTTTTTGAAAGAGGATCGACTGCTACGCTCACTAAACATCAACTCAGATCGATTACGTTGCCAACCAACGTCAGATTGATGTTTCCTGTTGCTAGGCAACCGTTGGCTGATGTTGGTTAGCCGGCAACGAACTGACAGCTCAAGTTTGTTGGTAGGCAAGCATTGATGATTTCGACTTGCGCGGAGCCGGCCTCAACAGCGCGCTGCCACCGCTTCCGGCGTGCGCGCTCCATCGTTAACGCCTTGTGTGTCTCCACGCCCAAGATAATCTGATCGATCTCTGCGACCATCCAGGGTACGCTTAAATGCGCGACACGGTGGACAGCGTCATGGCGACATCGTAGTACACGGCATCGATATATCGCGTGAAGGGCCGGAGAACATCACGTGGCAAAAAAGACGAAGAGCAAGCGCAAAGAGTACACCAAAGACGACGTGAAGCTGCTCAAGGCGCATTCCAAGGCCCGCACCCCCGTTGCCAAACTCTCGAAGCTGATGAAGCGCTCCGAGGGCTCGTTGAGGCAGAAGGCTCTCAGCCTTGGAATTGGTTTGGGCCATCAGCGCTAGGCGGGAGCCGCGCGCCCATAGACTGTCAAAAGAAATGCCCCGGCGTGCTCACTCCGCCGGGGCCTTTCAAGATCATCAGGCCGGTTACATCCCCCGTGCCTTACGATCGTTGACGTCGTCGATTACCGTAGAGCCATGATCGGCGAGTTAGTGCAAGATCGCGGACGGCCGCTCCATCATCGCCCAAGCTTTGCTCCAACTCGCCGGCGTATCTCGCCTGGCGCGCGCGGTGTTCCCGCATGCGCTGGGCGGCGGCCAATCGGTGAAAGCCCCTTCGCCGCGGTTTCCATGGTGGACCTCCTGGGCTAAACGTCGTCAAAATGCGCAACCCCCCTTTAGGAATTTAATCCCATTGCGTACGACCGGCCGGTGCGGTCGCGGGGGCCGCCGCGGCGCAACATTTTTGCTCCCCCCCCCCCCGCGTGCGGCTTGCGCTCCGCCATTGCCGCGTCGGTTGGCTTGGCGTGCGGCGTGTGCGCTCCGCCCTTGTCGCGTCGGTTTCCTTTCCGTTTGGGTCATTGGGCATTAGGGATCGGCCAGACATCAGACCTGTTCTGATGACTGCGGGGAGCGAGTTTGGCCCGATCACCCGACTTCTTACGCAGAACCGCCACGCAGTTCCCGTCCCCCAAGACCGGGCTGATTGACCTGATTAACAAGAGGCGAGCACCGAACGCACCCGGATCGAGGGACGCCTGGGCGAGATCGAGCGCGAGATCAAGCGCATCGTGGATTTCATCGTGAAAGGGATGGCTACCGACGCGCTTATCCCGCGAATGAATGAACTGGAGGCCGATCGCAAGGCGCTCGCCGCGCAACTTGAGGAGACCAACGAAGCCGACAACGTCATCACGCTTCATCCTAAGGCTCTCGACCGCTACAAACGCGCAGTCCGGGAGTTGGCCGAAGAGTTCAAGCGTGGCAGCGCAACCGAGTTTGCAACGATCCGTGAACTGGTGACCGCGATCATCGTGCATGCCAGTCCGAGCCGGCCGGGGGGCGCAGGGTCCAAGGCCAGCGTTGAGGATGATCGTCGCGTTCGCATCGACGTCAAGGGCCGACTGGCCGCTCTGTGCGACAATCCGGCCCTGTTTCCGAATATGGCTATGTCGGGGGTGAGCGGCCCGAGACATAGGTGACAGAACGTACCGGGCACATGGGTTACACTTTCCGCTTTTGTTCTGCGGGAGGTGTGGATGCCGTGGAAAGCGAGTTCGGTAATGGAGGAGCGCCTTCGCTTTGTCGCCCGCCTGTTGGACGGGGAAGCCATGACGGATGTCTGCCGGGAGTTCGGCATCTCCCGTAAGACCGGCTACAAGATTTTCGATCGCTACAAGGAACATGGCCTGGAGGCGCTGAGCGACCGCTCCAGGCGGCCGGTTCGCTACGCCAATCAACTGCCGGCCCAGATCGAGACGCTGATTGTCCAGCTCAAGGCCGAGAAGCCGCATTGGGGGGCCCGCAAGATCCGCGAACTCCTGGTGCGACGGCTCGACGGCGATGTCCGGGTGCCGGCCAAAAGCACCATTCATGCGGTGCTCGATCGCCACGGCCTGGTCAGGCGGGGCGGCGGGCCGCGCCATCGCGCGCGCGGCACGTCGCTATCGCAAGGGACTGCCCCGAACGATGTCTGGTGCGCCGACTTCAAAGGCGAGTTCAAGCTTGGCAACAGCCATTACTGCTTCCCGCTGACCGTCAGCGATCATGCCGCGCGCTTCCTGCTGCTGTGCGAGGCGCTCGACTCCACGCGCGAGGAGCCTGCCATGACCGCCTTCGAGCGCCTGTTCCGCGAGCGCGGCCTGCCGCTTGCCATTCGGTCCGACAATGGCGTGCCGTTTGCCAGTCCCAATGCCTTGTTCAATCTTTCCAAGCTCTCGGTATGGTGGCTCCGCCTCGGTATCGCCATCGAGCGCATCAAGCCAGGTCATCCGCAACAAAATGGCCGGCACGAGCGCATGCACCTCACCCTCAAGAAGGAGGCCACCAGGCCGCCTGGCTTCAACAGCCTGCAACAGCAGGAGCGCTTCGATGCCTTCGTGCACGAGTTCAATACCGAGCGCCCCCACGAGGCGCTCGGCATGAAGTGCCCTGCCGAGGTCTACACGGCCTCAGCGCGGGCCTATGCCGGCCTGCCGGAGTTGAGCTATCCCTTCCACGACCGCGACGTCGTCGTCACTGCCTGCGGCCGCCTCTGCCTGCATCGCAAGAGGATCAACATCTCAACCGTCCTGGCTGGCCAGAAGCTCGGCATCAAGGAGGTCGACGAGGGCATCTGGCTCGTCAGCTTCATGCATTACGATCTCGGCTATTTCGATCTCGAACAGAAGACCTTGCAACCTCTCGACAACCCGTTCGGTCCGAGGCCCATCACCGATGTCCCCGCCACGACCACGGCGCCCTGACGGAGACGCGCTCTTGTGCATTCTTGGCATGGAAGGCCACTTGCTTGGCTCCGCTGTCGCGGTCAACCCCGAAGCCCGAAGGGGCGCGGCACGTGCGGGGTTGACGGCGATAGCGCGAGCCGAGCAAAAATAGCCGTGCCATGAATGCGTCACGCTGAAATGCAGCAGATTGCAGGCCATCTCAATTTGAAGCGAACTTGGAGCAGATGACTTTGAAACCCCGCGACAACCCGATCGGCACGAGGTTGTCACCCATCTCTTAGGTACTTTCGTTACCCATGTCTCCGGGCCGGACACTATAAAGATGGTAGCGGGGGAGGGACTCGAACCCCCGACCCCAGGATTATGATCCCCGTGCTCTAACCAGCGGCTTTTTAGCACGCGATGGCTGGGAGAACGGCGCGACCTGCATGCTTTCGACCCACGGTATCAAGTTCACGGCCTGCGGTTCGAGATGGTCGGTGACCACGTCGAGTTTCATGATGAACTCGAACAGGGTGTCGAGCTCATGGGGCTCGCAGTAGCGCTCGCTGGTCTCGCTGTCGCCGCCATGCCCGAGAAGGTCCGCGCGGTCCTCCTTTGACAGCAGCTTCTTCTTCAGCTGCGCGCCGAAGAGATGGCGCACGGCATGCGCGCCCAGCCCCTCTTCGGTGATTTTAGCTGCCGTGAGGATCGGCTTGAACAGCTTGTAGAAGCGATTGCCGAGTGGCGACCGGGTGCTGGGAGAGTATAGATCAGGGAAGAGGAGCTTGTATCCGAGCGCCCTGATCTTCCTGACATAATCGAGGAAGCCCAACCGGATCAGCTCCGGATGGAGGGGGATGTTTCGCTTCGATTGGGCGTTCTTGATGCGCCGCTGCTCATTGGCCCCGATGTGGATGTACGGTATGCACCTCTCGCGATCGAAGATGATGTCGTCCACCATCGCACCGCAAAGCTCCTCGCGCCGCGCACCGGAGTAGTAGATGAGGATCGGAACGAAGTAGAGCGCGCAATGGAAGATCAGAGCCCCACCCTGCTCGCCCCACTTCCCGAGATCGTCCCAGCCGGCGCAGTTGATGAACGGCGGCGTCTGAAAGATCGCCTTCGCGCTGTCGATGGGGAGCTTGCGCCTCTCGTCGCGGGCGCGCTTGTTCTTGCTGCGGCTCTTTGCGCGCAGTTTGGTCAGATCGATGCTTTCCAGGCTCTTCACACCGCGCGCGATGGCGTGGTCGAAGATCTGGCCGAGGAAGGTCGCATGGCGATTGAGCGTGCCGCCACCGATCCCACGCTTGGCCTGCACGACGGATCGCCCCTTCTCGCGAAGCTGCTCGATCGTCAGTTGCTCGTCCCGCGTCGACTTGCCGTAGTGCTTGTAGATGTCGAAACGCAAGAAATCGACGAACTTGCCGACGTGTTGCTGACGCAGCAGGCCGAGATCGAGAATGCGCTGATCCTGGACCATGAACTTGACGAACAGGTTTGCGATGCTCTTCGCCTGCTGCTGGGTTTTTTCGTCCCAGTGCTCGTCCGCGTCATTCTGCTGGACGACGCGGTCAGCAAATTGGGCGAAGTCGGCCATCGGAATGAACTGCGGGATCGTGGGAGCGTCGACCTTCGGTGGATCGGCGGGGCGATCCACCGAACGATTCACAATCGATGAAGCCGGCGTCGGTGGATCGCTCTCGGCGAGCATCATGCGATCCACCAGCCCGTCGTCCTCGATCCTCGCTCCACCGTAGCGCCGGTCGGACTGGGCCAGCGCCAGCTTCATCCCGCGAAGATAGGTCCCCTGGGCCACGGCGAGATTCATGGCGGTCGGCTTTGCCGCGACGCCCTCGATCATGCCCCGCAGGATGTAGTGCTTCGTCGGGACGAGTTCGTTGACGCGGAGCATGGCCAGGTGGTCCTGGACCGCCTCGATGTCGAGCTCGGAGAGCCCGTCGGCGGCCATGCGCTCGCGATCCTCGTCGCGTACGACGGCCGTGACGCCCTGGGCGTCCAACAGCGCATAAGCCCAATAAGCCCTTTTGTCGTAGGCTTTCGCCTGGGCGACGTCGAAGCCGGGCCCGCTCTTGGCTGCAAGGGCCACCCGGTCGAGCTTGGCCAGATGCCGGTCGACGACGGCATGGAGCATTGTCTCGATTTGAGATCGCGTCAGATGCGGGTCGGCGCCGTCGGCAAACATCGCGATGTCGTCCAAGGTCAGGTTGAGTTGGGTGGCCAGGCGACGGGCGGCAAGGCGGCTCGTCGTCCGAAGGCTCATGGAAACATGCGGGCGGCCGAAGCGAATGGCAAGCGCACGAGGGGTCCGGCGCCGCCAGTAGTAGACCGCTTCGCGGCGAAAGATGTGGAAAGCCATGGTTCGACCGACACCCTGTGCAGCAGGAATGTGTCGCAGAGCTGTGCCTCAGCTCCCCAGCCAGGCCGAATTCATCAGGATTTTCAGGCGCGGAGGGCTCTCTGGCTGGGGCGGGAGGGATCGAACCTCCGAATGGCGGAATCAAAATCCGCTGCCTTACCGCTTGGCTACGCCCCAACAGACGGCGAACGGGGTAGAACCGGCTACCGCAGATTCCCGTCGGTGGCAGCCGGTCTATAGGGAGCGGCGCGTCATTTCAACCGTCTGGAAGGGCAAAATACCCTTGGCCCAGTCCGCCGGCGGCCCACACACTATTCCGAGCCCCAATGGCCGCCCCGTTCCGGCCCAGCCATCCCGACGTCCACCCAGTTGAGACCGCCCCCGTTTCATGGGAATACGGCGCCAACAATTGTCCTCGGGAGTGAGCCATGACCTACCGCGCGCCGATTTCTGACATGCTGCTGTCGCTCAACCATGGCGCGGGCCTCAAGGCCGCCGTGGAGGCCGGCCATTATGGCGATTTCGACGCCGACCTCGCGGCCGCCGTGCTTGAGGAAGCCGGCAAGTTCGCATCCGACGTCCTGGCGCCGCTCAACAAGGTCGGCGACGAGCACGGCATCAAGCTCGAGGGCGGCAAGGTGACGACCGCGCCGGGCTGGCCTGACGCCTACAAGCGCTGGACCGAGGGCGGCTGGAACGCGGTGTCCGGCCCCGAAGATTTCGGCGGCCAGGGCCTGCCGCTCGCGATCAACGCCGCCTGCACCGAGATCTGGAGCGCGGCCAATGTCGCCTTCGGCCTCTGCCCGCTGCTGACGGCATCGGCGATCGAGGCGCTGGACGCGCATGGCAGCGACGAGCTGAAGAAGATCTATCTCGAAAAGCTCGTCTCCGGCGAATGGACCGGCACGATGCAGCTGACCGAGCCGCAGGCCGGCTCCGACGTCGGCGCGCTGCGCACCCGCGCCGAAAAGCAGCCCGACGGCACCTATCGCATCAAGGGGACGAAGATCTTCATCACCTATGGCGAGCACGACATGACCGACAACATCGTGCATTTCGTGCTGGCGCGTCTGCCCGATGCGCCCGCCGGCACCAAGGGCATCTCGCTGTTCCTCGTGCCCAAGTTCATGGTCAATAAGGACGGCTCGCTCGGGCAGCGCAACGACATCTATGCGAGCGGTGTCGAGCACAAGCTGGGCATGCATGCTTCGCCGACCTGCACCATGACCATGGGCGATCATGGCGGCGCCATCGGCTTCCTGATCGGCGAAGAGAACCAGGGCATGCGCTGCATGTTCACGATGATGAACCAGGCCCGCCTCGGCGTCGGCCTGGAAGGCGTCGGCGTTGCCGACCGCGCTTACCAGCAGGCGTTGTCGTATGCGCAGGAGCGCAAGCAGGGCCGCGCCGTCGGCAAGACGGACGACGGCTCGGATGCGATCTTCGTGCATCCCGACGTCAAACGCATGCTGATGCGGATGCGGGCGCAGACTGCGGCCGCGCGCACCATCTGCTATGCGACCGCAGTCGCCATCGACGTCTCGACGCGCGCCAAGGACGCGAAGGTGCGCGCCGATGCGGCGGCACGCGCGGCGCTGCTGACGCCGATGGCCAAGGCCTATTCCACCGATATCGGCAACGAGGTCGCCTATCTCGGCGTGCAGGTGCATGGCGGCATGGGCTTCATCGAGGAGACCGGCGCGGCCCAGCACTACCGCGATGCCCGGATCACCGCGATCTACGAGGGCACCAACGGCATCCAGGCGATCGATCTCGTCACGCGCAAGCTCGCGGCCAATGGCGGCGCGGCGGTGTGGGCGCTGCTCGACGAGCTCTCCGCGACCGTCAAGCAGGTCGAGGCCTCCAACGATCCCGGTTTCGGCACCACGGGTGCGAAGCTGCGCGAGGCGCTGGAGGCAGTCACGCGCACCAGCAAATGGCTGCTGGAGCGCGTTGCCTCCGCACCAAACGAGGCGCTTGCGGGTGCGACGCCCTACTTGCAACAGTTCGGCGCGACGCTCGGCGGCTGCCTGCTCGCCTCCGAGGCGCTCGCCGCCAAGGCCGAAGCCAATACGGACGCTGCGCGCTACGTCGCGCTCGCGCGCTTCTTTGCCGAGAACATCGCGGTGCAGGCGGGAGCGCTCGAGCGCACCGTGACGGAGAGCGCGGAGTCGGTCGCGGCGGCGGACGCGGTGCTGCTGGGGTAAGTGGGCGCGTCGCTCTTGATCCGTCATCCTGAGGTGCGAGGCTCGGGATGCGAACGCATCGCGAGCCTCGAAGGATGAACGGCCGGGATGCAGCTGGGCCGTCGCCCTTCGAGGGCCGCTGAACAAGCGGCCACCTCAGGGCAACGTTGATAAATTTGGCGTTTCCTCCGCTCTTCTCCCCGGCCGCCACAGCACGACTCCGGCCGCCACGAGATCGAGCACGACGCACATCGCAAACGCCGTCGTGTAATTGCCCGTGAGGCTGCGCACGAGACCGACGATGCCAGGGCCGAAGGCGCTGACGATGCCGCTGATCGAGGTGCCCAGTCCCATTGCGGCGGCGAAGGCGGCAGCGCCGATCTCGCGCTGGATGATCAAGGGCGGGAACGTGATCATGTTGCCGATTGAAAAGCCGTAAACGGCACAGCAGGCCAGCAGAACGGTCGGACTCGTGCTTTGGAGAAGCACGAACAGTGCCGCCGCCTGGCTCGTCATCGACGCCGCACAGGCGAGCCGCGGATCGAGCCGGTCGACGAACAGGCCAAGCGACAGGCGGCCGACGATCGCCATCGCCGCCATGATGGTCACGGCGAGGCCGGCACTGGCGCGCCCGATCAGCGGCTCCAGAAACGTCACCTGGTGGATGATGAATCCCATCTGCGCCAGCAGCGCGATCGCGATCGGCAGCACCATGGTCCAGAACGCCGCATTGGCGAGCAACGCTTTGCGGGGATGGCTTGGTGCGGCCGCACCGCCGGCGCGCGGACGCCCGCCCGATGCCAGCGACATCCCGGTGGGCCAGCCGATGCAGGTCACGACCACCGGCAGCACCAGCACCATCATCGCGAGCGTGGCCGCCAGCATCGCGGAACGGAAGCCGATGCTGCCGGTCAGCGACAGCAGCAGCGGCGCGAGGATGATGCCGCCGCAGGTCGCGCCGTTGAAGGCGAGGCTGAGCGCGAGCCCGCGCCGGCGCTCGAACCAGGAATTCAGCAGGATCGCAATCACAACGGTGCCCATACCGGTCCAACCGACCGACATCAGCGCATAAGCGAGATAGAGCTGCCATGGCGTCTGCATCAGCGCCAGCAGCACCGTCGAGGCGCCGAGCGCCATCAGGCCGCACAGGATCAGCGAGCGCAACCCGATTCGCTCGAGCAGACCATCGGTGAAGACGACCAGCACGGAGGTCAGGAGAAACGAGAAGGTGCTGGCCGCGGAAACCAGCGTGCCCGGCCAGCCATGGGCACGCTGCAGCTCGGCGAGATAGACCCCCTGGCCGTAGAGCCCGAAACCGAACATGAAGAAGGCCATCAGGAAGCAGGCCAGCACGACGCGCCAGCCGCGGTAGTGCAGCGAGGATTCGTCAATATGGGTTGCCGCAATCGTCAAATCGGGCAGTCCATCGAATGGAACGGGCGCCGGATCGTGCCCCACAACCACCGGTTTTTCAAATGAAACATTGTAGCCAATTGTTGCGAGACGCGACGGCGGCAGGTGCCATGCATCAAACTCATGGGAATTCGCCGCCGAAAGATTGAGCGAGCGCATTGGCACGCCTGTGAGATGATGTAGGCTGTTGCTTCGCGACACTCGCGAGCGGCAAGCGCCGCGGCGCGCAGGGGGGCTCTCATGCCGAATGGCAACATCATCGTCACCGAAGAGCGCGGAACGCGCGTTATCACCCTGCGCCGTCCGGGCAAGAAGAACGCGATCACCCAGGACATGTACCGGGAGATGAGCCGCGCGATCGACACCGCCCAGAACAATCCGGACATCCGCTGCATGATCATCACCGGCGGCTCCGGCGTCTTCACCGCCGGGGACGACATCGACGATTTTCTCCACGCCGACGCATCGCGCCCCGAGATGCTGTCGAACGGCGCCAAATTCCTCTATTCCCTCGCCCTCAATGCCAAGCCGATCATCGCAGCCGTCGACGGCGCCTCGATCGGGATGGGCACCGTGATGTTGTTCCACTGCGACTATGTGCTGGCCTCGAACGCTGCGACCTTCTCCGCACCTTACATCCATCTCGGGCTCGTGCCGGTCGGTGCCGCCAGCCTCCTGATGCCGAGCACGATGGGCTACCAGCGCGCCTTCGCGCTGCTGGTGATGGGCCGGACCTTCACCGCCGCGGAGGCGCAGGCCGCAGGCTTCGTCAACACCGTGGTCTCGCCGGGACACACCGAGGTCGAGGCGCGCAAGGTGGCGCGCGAGATCTGCCGGCTGCCGGCCGAGGCCGTCGCAACCTCGCGCAAGCTGCTGCGCGCCCCGCCAGAGGAGTTGACCCGCCGCATCGACCAGGAAGGTCATCTGTTCGGCGAGCGACTGAAGTCGGATGAGGCGATTGCCGCGTTCAACGCGTTCGCGAACAGGAAGAAGCGGTAGGCCCCTCCTCCCTCTCTCCTTGTGGGCCAGCGGCGAGACGGGTGAGGGGTATGTCTCCGCGAGCGTTGCCGCATCGAGGGCTCGGAGAGAGGCCCCTCATCCGTCGCGGACTTCGTCCGCGCCACCTTTTCCCACAAGGAAAGAAGGAAGAAAGTGCGGCACGTTCACGACAAATGCTTCGTGAAATCTTCGCGCGGACCGACTAGGGTCTGTACCTAATTAGCGATCTCTGATTCCTTCGCACCAAGTTGATTCGGGATGGGGGACTTCGGTGCGCAAAGGGCTGTTCTGGCTGAACGACAAGCAGTGGGCTCAGATCGAGCCGCATCTGCCAACGAACCAGACCGGCCCGGCGCGCGATGACGATCGACGCATCATCAGCGGTATCATTCACATGCTTCAGTGCGGCGCACGCTGGCGCGATTGCCCGCCCGACTATGGTCCTTACACGACGATCTACAATCGTTTCAATCGCTGGGCTAAGCGCGGACATTGGCAGCGATCTTTGAAGCGCTCGCCCGCTGCGGCAAGGATGGCGTGACCTTGTCCATCGACTCCACCTCGATCAAGGCGCATCGCTCGGCGAGCGGTGGAAAAGGGGGGAGCATGAACAGGCGATCGGACGCTCGCGCGGTGGGCGGACCACGAAAATCCACGCGCTGAGCGACCCTGATTGCAGACCTTGCGCATTTCATCTCACTCCGGGACAAGACGCAGATATTGCCGCAGGGCCGGCCCTTTTGAAACTCGCGCCGCCCATGTCTGCCCTCATTGGGGACAAAGGCTACGATGGCGACGGCTTTCGCGCCGAAATCGCCAATCGCGGCGCAAAGCCCGTCATTCCAAACAAATCCAACAGGGTGACCCTCCACACCTTCAGCAAACGCGCCTACAAAGGGCGCAATGTTATCGAGCGCTGTTTCTGCCGGCTCAAGGATTTCAGGCGTGTCGCAACTCGCTACGACAAACTTGCCAGGAACTTCTTGGCTGCCGTGCACCTCGCCGCCATCGTCGCCTATTGGATCAATTGAGTCTGAACCCTAGCACTACTTTGGCAGATTGTGTTTTCGCCGCTGTTTTTCACGGATTTGCCTTCGGCAATATGGGCAATGCTGAGACGGCGGCCGAAGGATGAGATCAACGATGGCGTGACGTACGGCTGGCATGGTTGGCTGAGGCGGAGGCCCGTAGATTCTTTTTCCGCCCCGCGTATGCGAGGCGACGATGTTGCAGGAAGGCGTAGGCAATCATTGTCATCAGGGCGTGGCGATGAAGACCTTGCCATGATCGCCCTTCGAAGTGATCAAGTCCAAGTTCCTCCTTCAACTGCTGATGCGCCTGCTCACAAATCCACCGTGCCTTGATGGTGGCGGCCAGCGTGCGCAGATCCGTCGCCGCCGGAAGATTGGCCAGATAGTATTTCTTCTCCCCGGACGCACGTTGCTCGCCAATGAGCCAGGCTTCGTCGCCTGGGAGATGCTGCTGACCTTTATCCCATATCCGCTGCGGAGGGCCGTCGGCGGTCCGGACACGGACCGCAGCAAATTGGGCTTTAAGCCGACCTTTCGTCCCGCTACGCCAACTCACGGTTTTCCATTTGGCGCCGGCCAGCATTTGCTCGGCCGCAATTGATAAGATATCGGGCACGTGGTGCTTTCGTGGTTTCCCGCGGGCTTTGGTAATCGGCCAAATGAGCTTCACATCGACCGGATACACTTTCAGGTGCCGCGGGATTCCGACAGCCCAGACCAGCCCGCGCTCTGTTAGCCCTTGTCGAAACGGTGCGCTGAGGCCGTATCCTGCATCCGCCAGCACATATCCAAAGCGCACGTTGGCTGCTATCGCGCGGTCAATCTCGGCCAAAGCAATCTCCGGCTTGGACCGTGGCGTTCGATGTTCGACTGGCACGCGAGCGCGCTTCAAACGAGATTCGTCGCTTATCCAACTGTCAGGCAGAAAGAGACGTAACGCGACCATCACGGGTACTTCGCCGCTCGCAAGCGTCAAAGACACCAGTGTTTGGCAATTTGCCGTTTTACCGAGAGCCGAGGCGTATTGAGCCGCAACACCGACCGAGCGCTCACCCTTCTTGGGAAGTGAGGTGTCATCAATAACCAGCACCGCATCCCTGCCGCCGACAAGTCGGTCCGCCTGGTTGAGCAACTCTGTCTCCAGCGGCGTCGCGTCCCAGACACCGTCCGCAATGAAATGGTGCAACTGGTCGTAGGTGCTGGTGGCAAGGCGTTCCGCCATCGGCTGAACGCTCTTACGATCGCCGGGACCGATCAATCCCGCAACATACAGAGGACACATCCGCTGCCGGGTTTTATGACCCAGTCGGTCCAAGAACGGCATCAGCCAGCGTTCGAGTTCGTCTTCCCATCCCGGCATGGTCAGCCCTCCAAGAGCCGACCACCCATGAATCATTGAAAAATTGATTCGGGAATCCTATAAAACGCGCCAAAATCAACAATCTGCCAAAGTAGTGCTAGTGTCGGTTCCATGCGATACCGATCCATTCTCGCCGCGCTCGCGCTGACCTGCGCCCTTCCCGCCTCTGCCCAGACCGCGGCCCCCGTCGAGCTGCGCATTCTCGCGATCAACGATTTCCACGGCAATCTGCGGCCGCCGCCGGGCAGCATCCGCATCAATGACCCTGAGGACAAGACCAAGAAAGTGATGGTGGCGGCCGGCGGCGCCGAGTACATGGCGACACTGGTGAAGCAGCTGCGCGAAGGGCGCAAGAACACCATCTTCGTCGCGGCCGGCGATCTGATCGGCGCGAGCCCGTTCCTGTCGGCGATGTTCCACGACGAGCCCTCGATCGAGTCGCTCTCGATGATGGGCCTTGCGATCAGCTCGGTCGGCAATCACGAATTCGACGAGGGCAAGGCCGAACTCTTGCGGATGCAGAACGGCGGCTGCCATCCGGTCGACGGCTGCCAGGGACCGCATCCCTTCACGGGCGCCAGATTCCGTTACCTCGCGGCGTCCACCGTCGAGACCGCGACCGGCAAGAGCGTGCTGCCGCCCTACGAGATCAGGGAGTTCGACGGCATCCCCGTCGCCTTCATCGGGCTGACGTTGAAGGAAACCGCCGGCATCGTCTCGCCAGCGGGCATTGCCGGACTCGAATTCCGCGACGAGGCCGAGACGGTGAACGCGCTCGTGCCGCAGCTGAAGGCGCGCGGCGTCGAAGCGATCGTGGTGCTGATCCATCAGGGCGGCGAACCCGCCGGCGACTACAATGAATGCCCTGCCATCACGGGTCCGATCGTCGATATCGTCAAGAAGTTCGACCGCGCCGTCGACGTCGTCGTCAGCGGCCACACCCACCGCGCCTATGTCTGCGATATCGACGGACGGCTCATCACCAGCGGCGACAAATTCGGCACGCTGGTCACCGCGATCGACCTCAAGCTCGATCCCACAACGCGCGACATCGTCGGCGCCAAGGCCGAGAATGTCATCGTCGCCAACGCTTCGCTGGCCAAGGATCCCGAGCAGACCGCATTGATCGACGCCTACGACAAGCTCTCTGCGCCGATCGCCAACCGGCCGGCCGGTTCGGTGACGCAGACGCTGTCGCGCGTGCCGAACGAGTCCGGCGAAAGCGCGCTTGGCGATATCATTGCCGACGCCCAATTGCTCGCAACCCGCGATGCGAAGGATGGCAGCGCTGTCATCGCGCTCACCAATCCCGGCGGCATCCGCACCGACATCGTTCCGAAGGAGAATGGCGCGATCACGTTCGGCGATGTCTTTGCCAGCCAGCCGTTCCGCAACCGCCTCGTTACCATGACGCTGACGGGCAGCCAGCTCAAGGACATGCTCGAGCAGCAATGGCTGGACCCGAAGCGGCCGCGGATTCTCCAGGTGTCGAACGGGTTCAGCTATACCTGGGATGCATCAAAGCCATTCGGCGAGCGCGTCAGCCTCGAGAACATGACGCTCAACGGCAGGCCGATCGAAGCTGGAAGCGGCTACCGCGTCACGCTCAACGATTACCTCGCCGTCGGCGGAGACGGGTTTACCGTCGCCAAGCAGGGCACGGCGCCGCAATATGGCGGCTACGACGCGGACGCGCTGTTCGCGTTTTTCCGGGCGCACGGGCCGATCGGCCCGCTACCGCCCACCCGCATCCTGCGCGTGAATTGATCCGGATCAAACGGGCGGCCCTTTGCCATTCCCGGCCAAGCGCTTAGATTGGGTTTTGCATTGCGTTTTGGCGCCCGATGCGCCAACCACGTCAAAAGCCCGCATCCCATGAGGCCGACCTGATGAGCACGCTTCTCCTTTCCCACAAGGCCTGCCTCGACCATGTCACGCCGCCGGGACACCCCGAGAGGCCGGATCGTCTGCGCGCGGTGGAAGAAGCTTTGTCGCACGAGCGCTTCCAGTTCCTGGCGCGCGAGGAAGCGCCGGAGGGCGATCTCGATCTCGTCACGCTCTGCCACAACGAGCATTACGTCACCGAGCTGCGCCACATCGCCCCGACGAGCGGGCAGGTCTATATCGACGGCGACACCTCGATGTCGCCGGGCACCTGGGAGGCGGTGATGCGCGGCGTCGGCGGTGCGGTAGCGGCGACCGAAGCGGTGATGGCGGGCCAGCATCGCAACGCATTCGTCGCGGTGCGCCCGCCCGGCCATCATGCCGAGATCGGCAAGCCGATGGGCTTCTGCTTCTTCGACAACGTCGCTATCGCCGCGCGCCATGCCCAGCGCAAATACGGCATCAAGCGGGCGGCCATCGTCGATTTCGACGTGCATCACGGCAACGGCACGCAGGACATCTTCTGGTCGGACCCGACCGTGATGTACTGCTCGACGCACCAGATGCCGCTGTTTCCAGGGACCGGCGCGAAGAGCGAGCGCGGCGACCACGACACCATCGTCAATGCGCCGCTCGCCTCCGAGGACGGCGGCCCGGAATTCCGCTCCGCGTTCGAGAATCTGATCCTGCCGCACCTCGAAAAATTCAGCCCCGAGTTCCTGATCATCTCCGCGGGCTTCGACGCACACTATCGCGATCCGCTGGCTTCGCTGAACCTGCGCGCGGAGGATTATGCCTGGGTGACGCGCAAGCTGATGGATCTCGCCGACAAGACCGCCGGAGGCCGCATTGTTTCGGTGCTCGAGGGCGGCTATGACCTGCAAGGACTGAAAGAATCTGTTACGGCGCATGTCGGCGCCCTGATGGGCGCTTGACGCACCCGCCACATTACGCCCGCAAAACTCTGCTTTCTCCAAGGTGAAGGCGAATCGGGCAATCGGAAACGGATATGGCTGAAAATACTCAAATCGACGTCTCCAGGCTCACCTTCGAGCGCGCGATCGAGGAACTCGAAACGATCGTGAAGCGGCTCGAAGAGGGCAAGGTGCCGCTTGAGGAATCCGTGACGATCTACGAGCGCGGCGAGGCCCTGAAGCGGCGCTGCGAGGAATTGCTGCGCCAAGCCGAGGCGCGCGTCGACAAGATCACCACCGATGCCAGCGGCCAGGCCACGGGCACTGCTCCGCTCGACGTCCAGTAATCGTCCGGAGTGAAGCCTAGACTTTCCCGCTCAGTCGCCCGACGACGCAGGGCCCCCGCGAGACGCCTTCAGGGGCGCGTGGACGCCGCTTCGTTTTCAGGATTGCACGGCGCCGTTCTCGAAAGGCATCGCGGTTTCCGTGCCGGCGGATCGATGCCGTCCCCTTCTAGAATCGGCCGTTGAGGGCGAAAAAGCTCTCATTCAGGCCAAAAAAGCCTGCCAGGGAACGAGCAGGGCCGGAGCCACTTATCCCGGGCTACGGTTAACCAATGTGGCCCGCCAGTTACACCTGCATACCCACAATCGGTCCGGCGGGTTGGCTTTGGCCCAAGCTTTGGTGTAAAGCTGCGCGGAGTGTGGCTTTTTGCAAGCCTTGCGTGGGCACCAATCACCGACGACAAGCGCTTCAAATTGCTAATGAAATTGGCTTGGGACGGACGAAGCCGATCTGAGTGACAGGGATCACAGAGACTGAACCGGAGCGCACCTAAGCTTACCTAAGCTTGAAGACGGGGCATTCCCCGTGCAGGTGGCTCCGACGGTTTGAGGACTCGCGCTGCGCCGATATTGTGCAAACCCATCGCGCACCGGAATGACCTTCCGGCGCTGACAAATTGGAAATCGCCGTGAACGCATACAGTAAGACGCCGCTTCTCGACACCATCCGGACGCCGGAAGACCTGCGCAAGCTCAAGGTCGAGCAGATTCGCCAGGTGGCCGACGAGCTGCGGCAGGAGACCATCGATGCAGTCTCGGTGACCGGCGGTCACTTCGGCGCAGGCCTCGGCGTGGTCGAGCTCACAACCGCGATCCACTACGTCTTTGACACGCCGCGCGATCGGCTGATCTGGGACGTCGGCCACCAGGCCTATCCGCACAAGATCCTCACCGGCCGGCGCGACCGCATTCGCACGCTGCGCACCGGCGGCGGCCTGTCCGGCTTCACCAAGCGCAGCGAGAGCGACTACGATCCGTTCGGCGCGGCGCATTCCTCGACCTCGATCTCCGCCGGCCTCGGCATGGCCGTGGCGCGCGACCTCTCCGGCGGCAAGAACAACGTCATCGCCGTGATCGGTGACGGCGCGATGTCGGCCGGCATGGCCTATGAGGCCATGAACAATGCCGGTGCGATGAACTCGCGCCTGATCGTCATCCTCAACGACAACGACATGTCGATCGCGCCGCCGGTCGGCGCCATGAGTGCCTATCTGTCGCGGCTCTACTCGGGCAAGACCTATCGCACGCTGCGCGATGCCGCCAAGCAGATCAACAAGCGCCTGCCCAAGATCCTCGCCAACCGCGCCAATCGCGTCGAAGAATATTCCCGCGGCTTCATGATGGACGGCGGCACGCTGTTCGAGGAGCTCGGCTTCTACTATGTCGGCCCGATCGATGGCCACAATCTCGACCATCTGCTGCCCGTGCTGAAGAACGTCCGCGACATGGAGACCGGCCCGATCCTGGTCCATGTCGTGACGCAGAAGGGCAAGGGCTACGGCCCGGCGGAAGCGTCCGCGGACAAGTACCATGCCGTCGTCAAGTTCGACGTTGCGACCGGCACCCAGGCCAAGGCCAAGCCGAACGCGCCTGCCTATCAGAACGTATTCGGCCAGAGCCTCGTCAAGGAAGCGCAGAAGGACGACAAGATCGTCGCCATCACCGCGGCGATGCCGTCGGGCACCGGCGTCGACATCTTCAACAAGGCCTTCCCCGACCGCACCTTCGACGTCGGCATCGCCGAGCAGCACGCGGTGACGTTCGCCGCCGGTCTTGCGACCGAAGGCTACAAGCCGTTCTGCGCGATCTACTCGACCTTCCTGCAGCGCGGCTACGATCAGATCGTGCATGACGTCGCGATCCAGAGTCTGCCTGTCCGCTTCGCGATCGACCGCGCGGGCCTCGTCGGCGCCGACGGCGCGACCCATGCCGGCTCGTTCGACAACGCCTATCTCGGCTGCCTGCCGAACATGGTGATCATGGCGGCGGCAGATGAGGCCGAGCTCGTGCACATGGTGGCGACCCAGGTCGCGATCAACGACCGTCCGAGCTCGCTGCGCTATCCGCGCGGCGAAGGTCGAGGCGTCGAGATGCCCGAGGTCGGCATTCCGCTCGAGATCGGCAAGGGCCGCATGATCCGCCAGGGCAGCAAGATCGCCCTGCTCTCCTTCGGCACCCGCCTCGCCGAATGCGAGAAGGCCGCTGATGAGCTTGCCGCCCACGGCCTGTCGACCACGATCGCCGATGCGCGCTTCATGAAGCCGCTCGACACCGAGCTGGTGCTCAAGCTCGCGCGCGACCACGAGATCCTGATCACGATCGAAGAAGGCTCGATCGGCGGCTTCGGCTCGCATGTCGCGCAGTTCCTGACGGACCAGGGCGTGCTCGATACGGGCATGGTCAAGTTCCGCTCGATGGTGCTGCCCGACGTGTTCCAGGACCACGACACGCCGGCGGCGATGTACGCCCGCGCCGGCCTCGACGCCAAGGGCATCGTCGCCAAGGTGTTCGAGGCGCTCGGCAAGGATGTGAAGACCGAGACGGTCAAGCTGGCCTGATGGTTTCACCTCTTCCGCTTCTCTTGCGGGAGAGGTGACGCTCAGCTTCGGGTGAGGGCTTTCTCCTGTAGAAGGTTCTTCCTCGCGGAGACACCCTCTCCCTGAGCCTTCCCCGCAAGCGAGGGAGGGAGCAGAGCATGCGCCGTGGCGCAGATCTCGATCCCAGCACTTCTCGCTTCATGAAAATGTCGGCCGTGTTCAGCCAACCGCTGGTGGTGCCGGTCATGATACCTCCATCGATGTCCAGCACGATCTGCCGAGTTCGAGGCTTGAGTCCGGATGGCGGCAGCGCGATTGATCGCTACATTAAAGCGCGATGAGATTTGGATGAATCGTCATCGCGCTTTAGCTTGTTGTTTACGCATGATCTTTCCGGAAAACCGCTTCGCACTTTTCCGGATCATGCTTTAGCGTTTCACCGCCCCGGAGATCCGATGCCCCGTCCCCGCAAGCGCGCTGATACATTGCTGGTCGAGCGCGGCCTGTTCGAGAGCCGGGCGCGTGCACGCGCGGCGATCGAAGCCGGGCTCGTCACGGCTGACGACAAGCAGGTTTCGAAACCGTCGGAGACGATCGCTGAGGACGCGGTGATCCAGGCCGAGCCCGCGCACCCCTACGTCTCCCGCGGCGGCGTCAAGCTCGCCGGAGCGCTGGAGCGCTACCCGATTGATATCGAGGACCATGTCTGCCTCGACGTCGGCGCCTCCACCGGAGGCTTCACCGAGGTGCTGCTGGCGAACGGCGCCAGCCTGGTGTTCGCAATCGATGTCGGCAGCAGCCAGCTGCATCCCTCGCTGCGCGATCATCCCAAGATCGTCTCGATGGAGGAGACCGACATCCGCAGTTACGAGGGCAAGCGCCTGCCGGCGCGGCCCGATGTGGTCGTCATCGATGTCAGCTTCATCTCGCTGAAGGCGGTGCTGCCGGTGGCACTGTCGCTGGCGGCCGCGCCGATGAGCCTGTTGGCGCTGATCAAGCCGCAATTCGAGGCGGACCGGAAGCACAACAAGAAGGGCATCATCCGCAACGCCGCCGTGCACCAGGAGATCTGCGACGACATCGCGGCCTTTGCCGCTTCGCTCGGCTGCACAGACATCGAGGTGTTCCCCTCCTCGATCACCGGCGGTGACGGCAATATCGAATTCTTTCTGGGCGCGCGCCGTGGTTGAACGGCTGACCATCGATCATGTCGGCCATCGCGGCGACGGCGTCAGCCTCGACGCCGGCGAAGCAATCTACGTGCCCTACACGCTCGGCGGTGAGACTGTCGAAGTCGATCACGTCGTGGGCCACCATCCCGACCGCCGCAAGCTGCTCGCGGTGGAGGTCGCAAGTCCCGAACGCATCGCGCCATTCTGTCCGCATTTCGGCGTCTGTGGCGGCTGCGCCATCCAGCATTGGGCGGCCGAGCCGTATCGCGCCTGGAAACGCGATATCGTGGTGGACACGCTGGCGCAGGCCGGCGTCGATTGCGAGGTGGCGCCGCTGGTCGATGCCCACGGCGCCGGACGCCGCCGCATCACGCTGCACGGCCGGTTCGGCACGCATGACATCCTCAAGGTCGGCTTCTCCGCAGCGAGCTCGCATGACGTCATTCCGATTCATCGCTGTCCCATCCTCGATCCCACACTCGAGGGGGCGCTCGATGCCGCCTGGGCACTGGCCGAGCCGCTGACCTCCAAGATGCCGGTGACGAAGCCGCTCGACATCCAGGTCACTGCGACCGCCAACGGCCTCGACGTCGACGTGCGCGGCTCCGGCCCGCTGCCCACGCCGCTGGTCGCGGCGCTGTCGCGCGTCGCCGAGCAGCATCGCCTGGCACGACTGACGCGGCACGGCGAGCTGGTGCTGCAGCGCCTGCCACCGACGGTGAAGATGGGCCGCGCGGAGGTGACGCTGCCGCCAGGTTCATTCCTGCAGGCGACGGTGGCGGGCGAGGAGACGCTTGCGGCGCTCGTCACTGAGCGCATCGGCAAAGCCAAGGAGGTCGCCGATCTCTTCTGCGGCGTCGGCCCGTTCGCTCTGCGGCTCGCCGAGAAGGCCCGCGTCACCGCCTATGACAGCGACGCCGGTGCCATCGCGGCCCTCACGAAAGCCGCGCGCACACCGGGCCTGAAGCCGATCAGGTGCGAGCCGCGCGATCTGTTCCGCCGCCCCCTGGTGCCGCAGGAGCTGCGCGACTTCGACGCCGTGGTGTTCGACCCGCCGCGCCAGGGCGCGCAGGCGCAGGCGCTCAAGCTCGCCGCGAGCAAGGTGCCCGTCGTGGTCGCTGTGTCCTGCAACGCCGCAACCTTTGCCCGCGACGCGCGGCTGCTGATGGACGGAGGCTATCGGCTGGAAGCGGTGGTGCCGGTCGATCAGTTCCGCCACACGCCGCACGTGGAGCTGGTGGCACGGTTCAGCCGATGACGCCGGACTCTACTGTTCGAGCATGATCTTTCCGGAAAACCGCTGCACACTTTTCCGGATCATGCTCTACGCCGACGGCTCGAATTGCGGCTGCCATCGCAACAGGTAGGACTGCAGCGAGCGCACCGCGATCGCCAGCAGGATCCCGACGAACATCATGACGAAGATGGCGACCATCATCTCGCTGGCATTGGCGCGGGCCTCGGCCTCGATGATGAGCTTGCCGAGCCCGCGTTCGGCGCCGATGAATTCTCCGACGATGACGCCGATCAGCGCAAACGACACCGCCGGCAGCAGCGACGCAAACACCCAGGCGAGCGCGGAGGGAATCACGACCGTGCGCAGCACCGTGAATTCGCTGGCGCCGAGCAGACGGGCGGCGGCGATCTGATCGCGGTCGACCGCACGCGTTCCCTCAAAGGTGTTGAAGAACACCACGAAGAACACGACGAGCCATGCCGTCGCGATCTTGGAGAGATCGCCGAGGCCGAAGATCAGGATGACGAGGGGCACCAGCGCGATGCGCGGTATCGAGTTGAGCGCCACGATGTAGGGTCCGAACACGCGGGCAAGGAAGTCCGAACGGCCGAGGACCAGGCCGGCCGCGATGCCGCTCGCCGAGCCGAACAGAAAGCCCCACCAGGTGTTCTTCAGGGTGACGAGCGTCGCAAGCCACAGATTGTTGTCGCTACCCGTGATGCAGGCGGAAAAGCCGGCCGCGTCGGAGAAGCAGCCAAGCCGCAGAAAACTTTGCCAGATCAGCGATGGCCTGGCGACGAAATAGGGATCGAGGATCTTCGGCACGTAGGCCTTCGGCAGCAGCGCCCTGCTCCATTCGAAGCCCCACTGCCAGATGACGAGAATGGCTGCGAGAATGGCCAGTTGCCAGAGCAGGATGACGGTGCGGCTGTTGGACATGATCAGTCGGCCCTGGTGC
This sequence comes from Bradyrhizobium sp. STM 3561, assembly GCF_045571455.1. Classification (NCBI taxonomy): domain Bacteria; kingdom Pseudomonadati; phylum Pseudomonadota; class Alphaproteobacteria; order Hyphomicrobiales; family Nitrobacteraceae; genus Bradyrhizobium; species Bradyrhizobium sp. STM 3561. The sequence goes on along the minus strand of NZ_CP120695.1, from coordinate 1,029,404 downwards.
GGCGGAATTCTTCGCCGAGGGAATGCCAGATGTGGGAATAGAGGCGGCCGAACTCGGCGGTCTCGCGCACGGCCACGGGATCGCGCGGGCGCGGGATGGCGACGTCGAAATCTTCCTTGAGACGCCCGGGCCGCGCCGACAGCAGGATGATACGGCTCGCCAGCGTCAACGCTTCGCCGAGATCGTGCGTCACGAACAGCACGGTCTGCCGCTCGCGCTCCCAGATCTCCAGCAGCGTCTTGTGCATCTCGAGCTTGGTGTGGGTATCGAGCGCACCGAACGGCTCGTCCATGAGCAGGATCTCGGGCTCCAGGATCAGCGTGCGCATCAAGGCGACGCGCTGGCGCATGCCGCCGGACAGCATGCGCGGAAAGCTCTGCGCAAAGCCCGAGAGGCCGGCTTTCTCGACGGCCGAAGCAACGCGGCCTGCTCGCTCGGTCTTCGGCAGTCCCGCGATCTCCAGCCCATAACCGATGTTCTGCTCCACGGTTCGCCACGGGAACAGCGTATCGCGCTGGAAGACATAACCCACCCTGGGGTTGACCTTGCCGGTCTCCACCGTGTCCTCGTCGATCAGGATGCGCCCGCCCGAGCGCGGCAGCAGCCCCGCGACCATGTTGAGAATGGTGCTCTTGCCGCAGCCGGATGGACCGAGCAGCGCGACGAATTCGCCCTGCTTGACCTCGAAGGACACGTCATCCACCGCGACGAACTCGCGTCCGGACGCGTTGAAGCGCTTGGCAAGCCCCTGCACGGCAATGCGAGTGCGCGCCGCCGCTGCTGGAACGTCGCCGCGCGCGAGCGCGAGGCCCTGGCCTGGCGGGGCGATCATTTGTATTTCGCCCTGGCCGTCTGAAGGAAGCTCATGTCGACGACATCCTCGTACCTGGTCTCGGGAATGTCGGTCCCCTTGCGGTACCAGGGCTTGGCGCCGCGTTCGAACGAAGCCTTGTCGATGACGCCGTCATAGGCCCAGGTCGACTTGTCGAATCCGAGCTCGGCGCTGACCGCGTCCGGATCTATCCCTGAGAAATATTTCGGCGTGACCAGCGCCTGCACCTCCGCGAGCGGCGTTGCCTTCACAAAGGCCATGGCGCGATAGATCGCGTTGACATAGGCCTGCACCATCGCCTTGTCCTGCTCGACCGTGTCCTGGAGCGTGTAGATCACCAGCACGGGCAGCGTCCCGCCGAAATCCTTTTCAAACACGCCCGGCTTGGACGTGTCGTAGATCGTTTTGCCAAAGCCCTTTTTCTCGACCTCGACGATCCAGCTCGGCGGCGCCATGATGGCGTCGAACTGCTTGGTCTGCAGCGAAGGGAACATCGTGTTGGGCCCGCCGCCTGCGACCCAGTTCACCTTGCTGCTCAGCCCGCGCGCCTCGAACACATAAGTGCCGAACACCCAGGTGCCGGATCCGATGGCGGTCGCGGCGACGATCGGCTTGGCGCCATCCGCGCGCTTATAGTCCGCGAGCTTCTCGACCGAATTGATGCCGCTGTCATAGAGGTCCTGCCGGACCATGATGTTGGCGTAGGAGCATACCATCTCGGTCGCGAGCAGGATCTTGCACGGCTTCCCGCGCGCACCGAGCTGAAGTGGATGGCTGGCGTCACCGTGGGCGAACAGCGCCTGCCCTGCCGCCAACGTCTGGCGGCCGAATGTGCCGGCATTGCCGGTAACGAGCTTGGAATCGAGCCCTTCGTCCTTGAAGTACCCCTTCAGCTCCGCGATCATGCCGATGGCGTAGACCGGCGACACCGGCCCGAAGGCGAGCGAGACCTGCTTGGCCTCGGCGCGCAGCTGCCCCGGCAGCAGCGATGCGCCGGCCCATGCTGAGCCCGCGATCAGCGCCTGGCGCCTTGTCATGCTCATGTGCTCCTCCTCCCTTGGTTCTGCTCGATCGCGCCGATCGGTCAGGGCGGCGCGACCTTGACCGTCCCTGCTTGTCGCAGTGCTTCGATCTCATTCGGCGACATGCCGATCTCGCTCAGGATCTCACTGCTATGTTCGCCGATCCCGGGAGGATCGTAGCGGTTGGGCAGGCGCCTTCCATCCATGGAAATCGGCAATAGCGGCGTCTTGGCCTCGCGACCGTCGGGAAGCCGAATGTCGGTCAGGCCACCCGAACGGTTGAGATGCGGATCCTCGAAGAGATCGCCGGGCTTGTTCACCGGTGCATAAGGCAGATCGAGCTGCTCGAGGCGCGTGGCGAGATCGGCCTTGTCCCATTGCTCGAAAATCTTCGCGATCTCGGGGATCAGCCAGCTGCGATGATCGACGCGGTCGTTGCTCGTCGCAAAGCGCGGATCAGAGAGCCAGGCTTCGCGATCGAAGGCGCGGCAGAACGCTTCCCATTGCTCTTCACCGACGATGGTGACGAACAGTTTAGAGCCGTCCCGGGTGTCGAAGAGATCGTAGACCGGCCACGGGCTATCCTTGATCGAATACGGGATCGAGGGCTGACCGCTGACCACCTCGCACATCATGGCCTGCGCCATCAGGAACACGTTGTTCTCGTACAGCGCACTCTGGATGTAGCGGCCGCGGCCGGTGCGCTGCCGCTCGGCCAGCGCGGCCTGGATCGCGATCACGCCGAACATTCCGCCCATGACATCGTTGACCGAGGCGCCGGCGCGCATGGGACGGTCGGGCAAGCCGGTCATATAGGCGAGGCCGCCCATCATCTGCACGACTTCGTCGAGCGCCAGGCGGTTCTCGTACGGGCCGGGCAGATAGCCCTTGAGCGAGCAATAGATCAGGCGTGGTGCAAAGGCCGCGACACTCTCGTAGTCGAGGCCGATCCGCTTCAACAGGCCCGGCCGGAAGTTCTCGATCAGGACGTCGCTGTTCTCGATCAGCCTGCGCGCCACGTCCTGACCTTCCGCAGTCGACGTATCCAGCGCGATGCTGCGCTTGTTGCGGCTGTAGGTCGCAAAGAAGCCGGCGGCGGGCCCTTTGAAGGTGCGGGTGCGGTCCCCCTTGGGCGGCTCGACCTTGATCACGTCGGCGCCGAGATCGGCGAGGATCAGGCCGCAGCTCGGCCCCATCACCATCTGGCTGAACTCGATCACCCGAATGCCCGCCAGCGGACGAAGCTCCGATGCGGTCTCACGCGCAGCCATGGTCATGCCGCGCTCCGCAGGACCTTGGGAACACCGGCCTCGTGCAGATGCCCGGTCAAATGTTTTGCCGGGATATGGCGGGCGAGAATCTCGCGCGTCTGCATCAGGCGATCGAGGTCGATGCCGGTCGAAAGTCCCATGCGCTCCAGCATGAACACCAGATCCTCGGTGACGATGTTGCCGCGCGCGCCGGGAGCAAAGGGACAGCCACCGAGGCCGGACACTGCGGCATCGAAGCGGCGAATGCCCGCTTCGAGGCCGGCGACGGCATTGGCAAGGCCGGCCCCGAGCGTATCGTGCAGATGCAGCCGCAGCGTCATTTGTGACCCGACCTCGCGCTGTACGCCAGCAACGATCTGCCGGATCGATTTCGGCGTCGCATAGCCGACGGTGTCGGCAAGCCCGATCTCATCGGCTTGGGCTTCAGCAAAACCGCGTGCCACACGGCATACGGCCGATTCGCTCACCTCACCTTCCAGCGAGCAACCGAAGGAGGTGGAGATCGCGCCCATCAAGAACGGCCGCTGATCCGCTGGCCGGGCGTCGATCGCGGCGCGGACCGCGCGAAATCCCTCGATCTGCTCTTCTATCGTGCGGCGCACGTTGGCGCGATTGTGCGTTTCGCTCGCCGAGATGACGAAATAGACGGCGTTGACGCCGGCCGCGATGGCGCGCTCGGCGCCCTTCTGGTTCGGCACCAGCGCGCCGATGGTCGCCGATTTGTGCGTGAGCGCATGCGCCATCACCACGTCGACGTCGGCGAATTGCGGCACGACCTTCGCCGGGACAAAGGAGCCGGCATCGATCTCGCGTACGCCCGCAGCGGCGATCGTGTCGATCAACGCGCATTTGGCTTCGGTCGGAACGAAGGTGTCCAGGTTCTGGAGACCATCGCGGGGAGCGACCTCGCAAATGTGGACATCGGGCGTGCTCGCCATCTGGGCTCTCCCCTGATAGATTGTATATTATTGCATAAAAGAACAATCCGTGGGACAGTCTGTCAAGCCCTAAAGCTTGCGTGCACTGCAATGATCGCATCCGATAGTTCCCGACAGCGCAACGAGAAGAACGGTTCCGAGCGCGCCGAACATCTCGCCGGCCTGATCATGGCGCTCGCCCGCCGCGAGGGCATGAAAGCCGGCGACCGCCTGATCGAACAACGGCTTGCGGACGCGCTGGACCTTTCACGCGCGCCGATCCGGCTCGGCCTGAAGGCCCTGGAAGCGGCGGGGCTAGCGCGCGGCGAACCGCATCGCGGCTTCGTGCTGGCCAAGAATCCCACCAGCGGCGCCGCCCAGCCGGCGCTCGCGGCCGTCAGGCGCAACGAGCAGGTATATGCGACCATTGCAGGCGATGTGCTCGCGAGCCGACTCCCGGCCAACGTCACGGAGGCTGAGCTGATGCGCCGCTACGGTCTGAGCCGGGCCGAGCTGCAGCGGCTGTTCGACCGCATCGCCGCCGAGGGCTGGATCGCACGCCTGCCCGGCTATGGCTGGCGCTTCGCGGAGACGGTCTCGAGTCCCGAAGCTCAAGCGCAGGCCAAGGCCTTTCGCGCGGTGATCGAGCCGGCGGCGATCTTGCTGCCCGGCTTTGCGCTGCCGCAGGAGGTGATCATTCGCTTGCGCGAACGCCAACAGCGCGTCTTCGACGGCGAACTCGAGAAGATGACGATCGGCGAGATCTTTCACTCCGGCTGCGAATTCCATGAAGAGATCGTCCGTGGCGCCGGCAATCCATTCTTCCTCGAAGCGCTCAAGCGCGTGAACTCGATCAGGCGCCTGTTCGCCTATCGCAGCTTCACCGATCGCGATGGCATGCGGCGCCATGTGCGCGAGCATCTGCGCCTGCTCGACGTTCTGGAAACCCGACGCTACGCCAAGGCGGCGGACCTGATGGCCAGGCACTTGCAACGCCCGCTGGTGGCGGGCGTGTCGTGATGCTCAAACCGAAATTACCTGGCACGCTGTCATGAGCCGAAGGTCGCGGCGATCCTGACAATCGAACGCGCCGCGATCGCTGGGGTCGCCAACTATGCGCTCGAGGGCAACTCGGCGCAAATGCGCGACAAAGCATTCATGCGCGAGCTCGTCAGCTGGATCCGCTTCAACGAGGCGGAGGCGCTCGCGCGCGCTTTGGGTCTATTTCGGAGCACGATCTTTTTGGAAAACTGCTTCACACTTTTCCGGATCATGCTCTAGCGCCGCAAGCCGCCCAGCGCCGGAGACTCGCCGGGCAGTATCGAGGAGTTGATGTCGCTGTCCATGCGGCCCGATTGCTGCTGGGTATAGCCGACCCCGAACGACAGGCTGAGGTTGGAGGTCGGCTTGAATTCGACACCCGCAAACCCGCCATAGCCGGGCGAAGCGCTGGAGGTGAGCGGCGCCAGTGAGCTGCCGATGCCGTTGCCGAACTTCAGTGTCTCGAAACCGGCGAAGAACGTGACGGGCATGCCGCCGGCCGTCTTGATGTTGTAGCCGAACTGCGTGCTGTCATAGGACAGCGCGCTGAAATTGCCGGCCGAACCGGCCTGATTGAAGCCGCTCGAGCCAAAATTGCCGCGCTCGCTGCCGACGAAGAAACCGTTCGCATAGCTGGTACGCCAAGCCGCATCGCCGGCGTTGAAGCTCGGAAAATTGCCATAGTGGAAATCGGAGCTCTGGCCGGCGCCTCCACCGAGGCCGAAGGGCCCGCCGGGTATCCAATATCTCAGCGGCGCGACTTGCGCATGAACCAGCTCTCCGCCGAGACAGAGCACCGCGAGAGCTGCAAGGAGAGATGAACGTGCAAGGTTGAACATTCAGATAACCGTCGAGAATTTCGCAAATTATACTCCTCGACCATCGTCAAAGCCAGCAGAGTGACCGTGCCGGCGTCGCGGCCGCAGGTATTCCGGGGAACCGCATCTGATGCCGCCTGATCCCTTGCTCACCCGCCTGACATTCGCTCTTGCCGACGTACCGGGCGTTCAGGCTGTCGTGCTCGGCGGCTCGCGCGCGCGGGGCAGTGCACACGCGGCGTCGGACTACGATATCGGCCTCTATTTCAAGACGGCGATTCCGCTGGACACCGAACGGGTGCTGGCCGCCGCGAAGGACATTGCTGACGATCCCGCCACTACGACCGTGACGCCGGTCGGAGAATGGGGTCAGTGGATCGTCGGCGGCGCCTGGCTTTCGGTGGAGGGCCGCAAGGTCGACCTGCTCTACCGTGACGCCGACGCGGTCGAGGCCGTCATGGAATCCTGCTGCGCCGGGGTGGTCACCATGGACTACCAGCCCGGCCATCCGCACGGCTTCTGCTCGGCGATCTGGATGGGCGAGATCGCGTATTGTCAGCCTCTGCACGATCCTAACGGCGTGATCGCCCGGCTCAAATCAATCGCGCTGCCCTATCCGCCGGCGCTGCGTGCGGCGTTGATCCGGCGCTTCCAGTGGGAAATCTCGTTCGGTGTCGAGAATGCGGAGCCTGCGGCAGCGCGCGGCGAGCAGACTCATGTCGTGGGATGCCTCTACAGGTCGCTCGCCTGCATCGCACAGATCCTGTTCGCACTAAACGAACGCTATCTCATCAACGAAAAGGGCGCGCTTCAGGAGGCCGCCCGCCTGCCGTTGACGATCCCGCATCTGGCACAGCAGACCAACGAGGTCTGGCGGCTGATCGGCACCGGCGCCTTGGCGCCGGCCTGCGAGATCTTGCGCAGGATCGACCGGCAGTTGAAGCTGCTGACATCTTGAAAGCATGGAGAACCCGGTGACATCCGATAGTCCCGTCACTTACGAGCGCGCAGGCAACATCGCCCGCATCATCCCGGCGATCCACTATGCGCATCTGCCGCGCATCGTCGGACGTCACCGCGCCTTCGAGCTGCTGTTCACCGGCCGCGTCTTCAGCGCCATGGAAGCGCGCGAGCTCGGCGTGGTGAACCGCGTCGTCGGCGATGCGGAGCTCGAGCCCGAGGTGGTGAAGCTCGCCGCACAGTTCGCAGAAAAAATCGGCCGCCGTGCTGCGGATGGGCCGGGCCGCCTTCATGCGCCAGATCGATCTCGATTACCGGCGCAGCATTGCAAGCGCGGTGGATGATTTCTGCAATGTCGCGACGTCGGACGAGGCGCAGGAGGGCCTGAAGGCGTTCGTGGAGAAGCGGCCGCCGAAATGGTGAGGACGGCAGCCTCAGGCGGTCTTGTCGACGGAGGACGACGAATCCGCCGGCGGATATTTCGTCACCGGGACCATGAATGATTTCGAGCCGACCTGATAGATGACCTTGCCGTTCTGTCCGTCGTCGGTCGCGATCTGCGTCTGCCCGAACATGATGACGTTCTTGTAGACGATGCCGGTGCCCTGGCGGGTGACACCGTCGGTGGTGACGCTGACCTGCGCTTCCTTGCCGTTGACCGAGAGCACCTTGAAGCTGGCGCTCTTGCCGTTGTCGGGGGAATAGCCGCCCCAGCTTCCCATGAGGCGGCTGTCAGAAGCCGGCGGGTCCTGCTTCTCGAGATTGGCGGCCTGCTTGCCAGCGCCCCCGAACGAGAACAGCAGCACCATGTTCTTGCCGTCCTTGGTGCCGACCGTGACCCCGCCAAAGGTGATGAGCGTCCCCTTGACCTCGCCAAAGCCGCGTTCGGTGTGGCCGTTATGGGTGTACTCGACCTGCGCCCGGGACCCGCGGATGTTCACGACCTTGAAGCCGACGGGCTGGTTGTTGCCCACCCAATTGCCCTTCCAGTCACCGATCAGCGCGCTCTGGTGATACAGCCGCTCGTTGGCGGGAGAAATCTGGCTGGTGCTCGAGGTGACGATGGCCATTGGATTGCTCGGTGGACGGGTGCGATGACCCCGCTCTCATTCGCGCGTCCGACAGCAAAGTCAAAACAGCGATCGGAAACGAACTGAATCGACCGGATTAGGGCCATGTACCGGTTAACGAGCGGTTAAATTCAACCGCCGGGCGAGATGAGGCGAAACGTCCCAACGGGTTGCGCTAACGTCCCCAGCGATCCGACCAGATCTTCTCGCCAATCAGGCAGTTGACGCGCGGCTCCTTGTCGGCAACGCGCATCACGGGACGCTCCGGCGTGCGGCCGGCGACTTCCATCAGCAGCTTGGTGCGGATCGCTTCCTTGAACTTGTCGCGGTCCTTGATCGGGATGACAAAGGAGCCGGGACCTCCGATGACGCAGTCTTCGTAATAGAAATCGAGATTGTCGATATCCATCGTCGAATAGGACGGTTCCTTGACCATGATCGGCAGGCCGTTGATGATAATGCCCTTCTCGAGCGCGGCATCGCGCGCCACGGTGACCGGACCGCCATTGTTGTTGGGACCGTCGCCGGAAATGTCGATGACACGGCGCAAGCCCCGATAGGGATCTTCGTCGAACAGCGGCATCGCGAAGGCGATTGCGCCGGAGATCGAGGTGCGCGACGCGCGCCGGATCGGCGTCTTCATGATCTCGGCGGCGACCGCGTCCGCCGTCTCAGGTCCGTCGATCAGCCGCCAGGGAATGATGACTTTCTGGTCGCTGGAGGCGGCCCACTCGAAATAGGTCACCGCGATGCGGCCGTTCGGGCCGAGCTTCAGCGCCTGCAGGAACTCCTTCGACTGGATTGCCTGCGCATAGCCCTCGCGCTGGATCGCGAGCTCGTCCATGTCCATGGAGTAGGACACATCGACCGCGAGGATCAGCTCGATATCGACCGTCTGCGCGTCCTTGTCGGCCGCAAGCCGCTGCGGTTGATTCTTGGACGATTCGAATTTGGGTCCTGGTGCCGCGATGCCCGCGACTTCCCCCCCGGCTATGATGCCGGCCACCAGCACAGCCCCGATCGAGAACAGCAAACGCATCGCAGTCTCCCGTCGTATGACGCGATGGTGACATGCAATCGGCTTGCCGCAAAGGCCGAAGATCGCTTCCGCTTCACATTCGAGTTAAGGAATTGGCGCGCGTCACGCAAAGCTGCCGCCATGTTGCCGCGCTTGCGTCACCGGAACACGCGCGATCTCGCGGGCTGTCATTCCTGGACTCGCAAAGCGAGAACCCGCAATGACGGTGCCAGTGGAGACACGCACCCCGCCCACTTGTCCGGCACGATTTCCATGCTAGGGTTGGCTGCACAGATGGGGATGGAGTCCCCCGACAACCGCCCGGCGGTCGATGACCTCGTGGGCTGATGACTCCTGCTTGAGGAGAGGCAATCTTTGGGCCTCTGCCTTTGGCGGGAGCATGGACATACCCGCCGATGGCGGGTTTTTTGTTGCCTGGTGGCGAGGGCCAGGAGAGGGAGAAGGCAAAGACGTGACGATGACGACATCGAAGGCTGCACGCGCCACGCTGCCCAGGGGGATTTGGGTGCTCGGCTTCGTCTCGATGCTGATGGACATCTCCTCCGAGATGATCCACGCGCTGCTGCCGGTCTATCTCGTCACCGTGCTTGGTGCTTCCACGCTCACCGTCGGCTTCATCGAGGGCATCGCGGAGGCGACCGCCTCGATCACGAAAATCTTCTCCGGTGCATTGTCGGACTGGCTCGGACGCCGCAAGCTGCTCGCCGCGCTCGGCTATGGGCTTGCCGCCTTCACCAAGCCGCTGTTCCCACTCGCGCCCAGCGTCGGATGGCTGGTCGCTGCGCGCTTCATCGATCGTGTCGGCAAGGGCATTCGCGGCGCGCCGCGCGATGCGCTGATCGCCGATATCGCCCCCGTCGGCCTGCGCGGCGCGAGCTTTGGCCTGCGGCAATCGCTCGACACCGTCGGCGCGTTCGTCGGACCGCTCGTGGCGATCGGCCTGATGTGGAGGACGGCTGATAATTTTGCCCTCGTGTTCTGGGTGGCGGTGCTGCCGGCATTCCTGTCCTTTGGCTTGATCGCGTTCGCGGTGGACGAGCCGGAGCCGGATCCGAGCCGGAAACCTGCAGAAAACCCGCTCAATCTCGCCGCGATGCAGCAGCTCGGAAGGGTCTATTGGCGTGTCGTGGCGGTCGGAATCGTCTTCACGCTCGCACGCTTCAGCGAGGCCTTCTTGATCCTGCGCGCACAGAACATCGGGCTCAATGCGATGTGGGTCCCGGCGGTCCTGGTGCTGATGAACATCGTCTATGCCCTGTCGGCCTATCCGGCCGGCGTGCTGTCGGACCGGATCAACCGGACCGGCCTGCTCGCGTTCGGCCTCGTTTTCCTCGCCGGCGCCGACCTTGCGCTGGCGCTGCTGCCGAATTTGGCCGGCCTTGCGCTCGGCATCGTGCTGTGGGGCCTGCATATGGGATTGACGCAAGGGCTGCTCTCCGCGCTCGTCGCGGATGCGGCGCCGCCGGATCTGCGCGGCACCGCGTTCGGCTATTTCAACCTGTTCACCGGGCTTGCCTTGCTGGCCGCGAGCGTGATCGCAGGCGCCTTGTGGGACGCCTATGGTCCGGTAGGAACGTTCCTTGCGGGGCTCGGCTTCGCGCTGGTCTCGCTGGTGGGGCTGCTCGCCGTCGGCAAGAATCTGGCGGTGGGGGAGAAGTGATGACGGGGGGCTGTTCATCTTGCTGAGCGGAGCAATTGCGATCGTGATCGGCAGCGCGCTGGGCGGCTGCGCGCGCTATTTCGTCTCCGGTGCGATCGCGCGGCGGCTGGGCGAAACGTTTCCGTGGGGCACCATGACCATCAACGTCACGGGCGCCTTCCTGATCGGTGTTTTTGGCGCACTGGCGGCGCATCCGGGCTCGGTCTTCGCATCACCCACACCATGGCTGTTCGCGGTAACAGGGTTTCTCGGCTGCTACACCACGGTGTCCTCGTTCAGCTTGCAAACGCTGACGCTCGCGCGTGGCGGCGAGCCGCTCTCGGCGCTCGGCAATGTCGCCGCCTCGGTCGGGCTGTGCCTCGCCGCCGTCAGCTGCGGCTTCCTCCTTGCGGATCGTCTGGGAGGCTAGAGGCTGATGAGCCCCCCTTCCCCTTTTGCCGAACGCTGGCGCAGCTTCGTGCTCTATGCCTGGGTTGCTGCCGGCAGCATCGTCGGCGGGGTGACGCGCTATCTTGTGGGGCTCGCGCTCGATACCGGCCCCGGCTTTCCCTTCGCGACGCTCTTCATCAACGCGACGGGATCACTGATCATCGGCTTCTACGCCACGCTGACCGGCCCCGACGGACGCGTGCTGGCGCGGCCTGAGCACCGGCAGTTCGTCATGACCGGCTTTTGCGGCGGCTACACCACGTTTTCGACCTTCAGCCTGGAAACTTTCCGCCTGTTTCACGCCGGCATGAAATGGACAGCGCTCTCTTACATCACGGCGTCCGTCATCTGCTGGCTGGTATCGGTCTGGGCAGGCCATATGATGGCAAGACGCTATAGCCGCTTGGCAAGGAGCTGACCATGCAAATCCCCGATCAGGCTGTTTTATTGCGCATCTTCATCGGCGAGAGCGATCATTTCGACGGCAAGCCGCTGCATGAAGCGATCGTGATGACCGCGCGCGAACGGCACCTCGCCGGCGCCACCGTGCTGCGTGGTCCCATGGGCTTCGGCAAGTCCAGCCGGCTGCACACCTCGAAGATCCTGCGGCTGTCGGAAGACCTGCCGCTGTTGATCGAGATCGTCGACAGCGAGGATAACATCAACGCATTCCTGCCCATCCTGGACGGCATGATGTCGAGCGGGCTGATCACCTTGGAGAAGGTGCAGGTCCTGCAATATGGTGCGAAAGCCGCAGGCTGATCGCCCGGCAGGGAACCCAAGCCGCCGTGTCCAGGAGGCGGAATGAACGACGCCGTCACCAAGCCGAAAACCAGGACGAAGACCAAGGTCGAGCGGCCGCGGCTGCACAAGGTCATCCTGATCAACGACGACTACACCCCGCGCGAATTCGTCACCATGGTGTTGAAGGCCGAATTCCGCATGACCGAGGATCAGGCCTACAAGGTGATGATTACCGCCCACAAGCTTGGCGCCTGCGTCGTCGCCGTGTTCACCAAGGACGTCGCCGAGACCAAGGCCACGCGCGCCACCGACGCCGGCCGCGCCAAGGGCTATCCGCTGCTGTTCACGACGGAGCCGGAAGAGTAGCGCTTCGTCTTGCGACAATGAACGACATTCAGCTCATTGCACGTCAAGCCATCACCACCGGCGTTTCCTCGGCGAGCCCATAAACGCGCTGCGCCTTGGAAAATCCCGCGATCGGAAATTCGCCGAGCTCGCGCCAGTCGTGGCGGCAGACATTGGCAAAACCTTCCGAGGCGACGACAGTCCGCCCCAGGCGACCCGTGATCTTCTCCAGCCGTGCCGCGAGATTGACGGCGGGGCCGATGCAGGTGAAATCGAGGCGATTGCCGCCGCCGATATTGCCATAGAGAATGTTGCCGACATGCAGTGCGACGCCGAAGCGGAAGCGCTCGACGACCTCGCCGACAGGAAAGGCGAGCGCCTCGACGCTGGCGCGGGACTCGCGCGCTGCCTCCAGCACCCGCGCGCAGACATGCGCGGCATCGCCGACATATTCGTCGATCGGAAACACCGCGAGCAGGCCGTCGCCCATGAATTTCAGCACCTCACCGCCATGGCCGCGGATCGCGGTGACCTGGCAATCGAAATATTGGTTGAGGATCTCGACCACGGTCTCGGCCGGCAGCCGGTCCGACAGTGCGGTGAAGCCGCGCAGATCCGAAAGCCAGATCACCGCCTGCATGGTGTCAGTGTGACCGCGGCGGATCTGGCCGCCGAGAATGCGCGCGCCGGCGCGGTTGCCGACATAGGTGTCGAGCAGCATCTCGGCGGTTCGGCGCAGGCTGATGATCTCGCTGACGCGCGCGAGCGGCGCTATGATGCTTCGGATCGCCGCGATGTCATCGTCGCTGAATCCGCCGGGATCCTGCGTGACCCAGCTCGTCGCGTGGATGGAGCCATCGAGAAAAGGCACCGGCACGGCAACATAGTCAGTCGCGCCTTCGGCGCGCATGTCCTCGATGAACGGGAATCGCTTGCTGTCGGGATCGTTCACCCGTCCCCTGACCTCCAGCCCCTGCTGAAACACGATGCGGAGCGGACTGCGGGCGAATTCGGGGGCATCCAGAATGTCGAAATCGACACTGCCGATTTCGACCTCCTCACCCTGCCGCCAGATGAAGTTGCGGCCGAAGATCTCCGGATGCAGCGTGCGGATGAAGATGCCGAACCGCCACAGCGGCAGGCCGGCGGCGACCATACGTTCGCAGAAATCTGCGATCATCGCGGCCGGCTCCACCGACGACCGGGCGCCGTCGATCAGCCACTTGGAGATGCGCTGGAGCTCGGAACTTTCCATGAGCCCATTTGCCGACGGACGACGGGCCGCGTCAAGCCGATCTCGCCGCGCGGCTGTCCGTGCCGATGCGAGTGATGACAAGCCATGCGAACAGCAGCACGCTCAATCCAACGACAATGGATGCGGCGCCGAGTACGGGCTCGGCGGCCTTGATGCCCCAGAGTTTGAGCAGCAGCGCGCCGAGCATCACGGGAACACCGACATTGTGCATCCAGAATTGCGCGCCGGCGGCGCGTCCCGTCGCGACCGAGGGATAGGCCTTGGCTGTCAGCCCGAATAACGCCATCGAGACCCACCCGAGCAGGTTGATATGGGCGTGGAGCGGGAACAGCGAATGGTCGCCGGACGCGCCCATCACGACGCCGAGGATGACCCCGGCGGCGAAATAGATGGCCGCCAGCCGGAGCCAGGCGCGGGCACACGGATTGTCGGTCATGATGTCCTCCTCGATGATCGATCTCCTGCTCATGCGGCCTGCGGTGCGTTGAGCTGGTTGAGGATCGCCGCGAAATCTAGCCAGACGTTTTCGCGCTTGATCTGCCCGTCGGGCGCCATGTCGAACACGTGCAGCAGGCGAAAGCTCAGCTTGCGTCCGTGGCCAGGAATCCCGAACGGCGCGCCGGGCGCCGTTCCTTCCCACAGGCTCTCGTCGACCACGAAATCCGGCCCGTAGTAACGTCGCAGCGTGGTGACCTTTTCGCCGGAAAGGTCGGCGAACAAAGCGTCGTAGAAGCCGCGCGCCGCGGTCTTTCCGTGGACCGGGCCGGTGGGATATCCGACGACGTCATGCTCGACGTCATCGACCATCGTGCTCAACACGCCATCAACGTCGTCTTCGGCCTCAAAATGAAAGTGGCGGTCGATCATGCGATCAAAGGTTTTCTTCAATTCGTCGTTCATCGGTTTCCCTTTGCTGGGACAATTCGCTATAGTGAGACAAAGTCCCTTAATAAGACACGTGTCTCACATATGCCCGACAGGAAGTCAAGCCGGAGCGCGCATCGGACTCAGATCGAGACCGATAGCCGCGCAAACCAGAAGCGCCGCACACGCCAGGCCCTGATCGACGCCGCGATGGCGTTTCGCGACGAAGGACGCAACCCGACATTTGCCGAAGTGGCAGAGCGCGCGCTGGTCTCGCGCGCCACCGCCTATCGTTATTTCTCTTCGCTCGAAGCCCTGATCAGCGAGACGGCAACAGAACGCGGGCTTGTGGCCCTGGAGCGCATCTGGCGGCCCGGCGATGATCCGATTGACGGCATCTCGCGTGCATCACGCGAAATGATGAAGCTGATGTTGAGCGACGAAGTCGGTCTGCATGTGATGGAGCGCTCGTTCATGGCCGTGTGGCTCGACAACGATCCGGGCGCACGGCCGCCACGGCCCGGCCGGCGGATGAAATTCATCCTGCCAATCGTCGAGTCGCTGAAGGGGGAACTGTCATCCGCCGCACGCCGACGCCTCGCCCACGCGCTATCGATGGTGATGGGCAGCGAGGCCGCGCTGGCGATACGCGATATCGGCGGCGCCAGCGTCGAAGAGGCACTCGCTGCCGCCGCCTGGGCGGCACAGGCGCTTGTCAATCAGGCCCGGATCGATGCTGCGGAAGCGCGGCGCAAATAGGAGCGCGTATTTCCAAGGAGCGCTCTAAATCAGCGCCCGACCTGCCCGCGGTCGCGCAGGAAATGATCCGCCAGCACGCAGGCCATCATGGCTTCACCGACGGGGACGGCACGGATGCCGACGCAGGGGTCATGGCGGCCCTTGGTGAAGATTTCGGTATCGGTGCCCTGCCGATCGACGGTGAGACGCGGCTGCAGGATCGACGAGGTCGGCTTCACCGCGAAACGCACCACCACCGGCTGTCCGGTGGAGATACCGCCAAGGACTCCGCCGGCATGGTTGGACAGAAAGCGCGTGCCGTCATTGCCGGTGCGCATCTCGTCGGCGTTCTCCTCGCCGGTGAGCTCGGCGGCGCCGAAGCCGGCGCCGATCTCGACGCCCTTGACGGCGTTGATGGTCATCATCGCAGCCGCGAGATCGGAATCGAGCTTGGCGTAGATCGGCGCGCCAAGACCTGCCGGCACGCCTTCGGCGACGACCTCGATCACGGCACCGATCGAGGAGCCGCTCTTGCGGATGCCGTCGAGATACGTCTCGAAGAACGCGGCCTTGTCCTTGTCGGGACAGAAGAACGGATTCTTGGCGATCTCGTCCCAGTCCCACTTGTCGCGGTCGATCTTGTGCGGGCCGATCTGCACCAGCGCGCCCCGCACCTTCACGGCGGGCAGCACTTTTCGCGCGATCGCGCCGGCGGCAACGCGCATCGCGGTCTCGCGCGCGGAGGAGCGCCCGCCGCCGCGATAGTCGCGCAGGCCGTATTTGGCCTCATAGGTGAAGTCGGCATGACCGGGACGAAACTTGTCCTTGATCTCGGAATAGTCCTTCGAGCGCTGGTCGGTGTTCTCGATCAGGAGCCCGATCGGGGTCCCCGTCGTCACCTGCACGCCGGTCTCCGGATGCGCCATGACGCCGGACAGGATTTTCACCTGGTCCGGCTCCTGGCGCTGGGTGGTGAAGCGCGACTGTCCGGGCCGGCGGCGGTCGAGGTCCTTCTGGATGTCGGCCTCGGTGAGCGGAATCATGGGCGGGCAGCCGTCGACCACGCAGCCGATCGCCATCCCGTGGCTCTCGCCGAAGGTGGTGACGCGGAACATATGGCCGAAGGTGTTGAAGGACATTCGAACTGCCGCCTCGCGTTGACGTTTTACATAAACGTTGCTTGTCAACGTTCGTAGCCCTGAGGGGCATGGCGTTCAACCCCGTTCCCGTCATTCCGGGGCGCCCGAAGGGCGAACCCGGAATGACGAAAACTCAGGCTTAACTAAACTTCTCCAGCCTCCGGTCGCGGAACACGTAGACGGCGCCCTGCTCGATATAGAGCTCGGCGGCGCTGGCGGGGGTCTCGATGCCCAAGGCCACCATCAGGGCGCGGCAGGTACCGCCATGGGCGACCGCGACGGTATCGACCAGAAGCGAGTCGTACCAGTCGAGCATGCGGAGCTGCACGGCCGCATAGGTCTCGCCGCCGCTTGGCGCCACCGTCCACTTGTCAGCAAGGCGCCTTGCATAGACATCGGGATCTGAGGCCTCGCTTTCCGCCAGCGTCAGCCCCTCCCAGACACCATAACCGATCTCGCGCAGGCGGTCGTCGAGGGAATAATCGGCGGCCGGTAGCGCGAGCTTTCCGCGCAAAAGCTCCATGGTCTGACGCGCACGTCCGAGCGGGCTCGACACATAGGGCAGGGCCGCTCTGTCCTTGCCCTCGCGCTTGAACAGATCGGCCAGAACGCCGGCAGCATGCACCGCCTGACTGCGGCCGCGTGCGTTCAGCGGGACGTCCCTGGTGCCCTGGAGCCGGCCGAGCGCGTTCCATTCGGTCTCGCCGTGGCGAAGGAAGTAGATCGTGGGCACCGGCATGTCGGCTGAACGTTAATCCTTGCCACCCAGCGCGATATCGGGTGCGTCCGGGCGCTTCATGCCCAGCACATGATAGCCGGAATCGACATGATGCACCTCGCCGGTGACGCCGCGCGAGAGGTCGGAGAGGAAATACAGCGCGCTGCCGCCGACGTCCTCGGTCGAGACGTTGCGCCGCATCGGCGCGTTATATTCGTTCCACTTCAGGATGTAGCGGAAATCGCCGATGCCGGAGGCGGCGAGCGTCTTGATGGGGCCTGCCGAGATCGCGTTGACGCGGATGTTCTTCTCGCCGAGATCGGCGGCGAGATAACGCACGCTGGCTTCCAGCGCCGCCTTGGCCACGCCCATCACGTTGTAATGCGGCATCCATTTCTCGGCGCCGTAATAGGAGAGCGTGATCAGCGAGCCGCCATCCGTCATCAGCTTCTCGGCGCGCTGCGCCACGGCGGTGAACGAATAGCAGGAGATCAGCATCGACTTCGAAAAGTTCTCCTGAGTGGTGTCGACGTAGCGGCCGTCGAGCTGCTCGCCATAGGCGATCGCATGCACCAGGAAATCGATCTTGCCCCACTTCTCCTTCAGCACCGCGAAGGCGGCATCGATGGTCGCGGCATCCGTGACGTCGCAATGGCCGAGCACGAGACCACCGATCTCGGCGGCAAGCGGCTCGACGCGCTTCTTCAGCGCATCGCCCTGATAGGTGAAGGCGAGTTCGGCACCGGCGGCGTGGCATGCCTTGGCGATGCCCCAGGCGATCGAGCGGTTGTTGGCAACGCCGAGGATCACCCCGCGCTTGCCTTGCATCAGACCTGAATTCTGCGCCATTTTTGAACGTCCCGTCGAGCTCTCGTTGAGGTCTGGAGGTACACCAGCCCTCCCCTGCGGTACAGCCCTAATCCGCGGCGTTAACGCTGTTTCGAGTGCCGGAATAGCCGTTCCGCTCGGGTGTTATGATGGTTGAGGCGCTCGCGCCGAACGCCAGGAACGTCAAGACCTCAATGAATGCGTTTCGCCAGAGTGTGGAAGCCATGATCCCGGCGTTGCGCCGCTATGCCCGTGCGCTGACGCGCGATGCGGATGCGGCCGACGATCTGGTGCAGGACACGTTGGTACGGGCGCTGCGTTCCGAGCGGCTGTTTCTCGGGGGCGACGTCAGGAGCTGGCTCTATACGATCCTGACCAACCTCAACAAGAACCGGCGGCGCTCGCTGGCAAGGCGCCCGCAATTCATGCCGCTGACGGAGAACAATCCGGATGCCAGCGGGACCGAGGCCGAAGGACGCGACATCGAGAAGGCGCTGGCGACGCTCGTCGAGGAACAGCGTTCGGTGCTGCTGCTGGTGATGCTGGAAGGCATGAGCTATCGCGAGGTCGCCGACATCCAGGGCGTGCCGATCGGCACCGTGATGTCGCGCCTGGCGCGCGCCAGGGCCCACGTCAAAGCCTCGCTGGAGGGCGAGCGCCCGGCGCTCAGGCGGGTGAAATGAGGACAGGGTGATGCATCGCGTTTCGCGCGCCCGCAGACTGCAGAGGACGCGAGCGAAGTTGAGCCACGAACGATTTTTTGGGCCGCAGAGCCAGAGACGACCGATATGAACGACCGCAAGATCCCAGTGACCGAGGACGAACTGCACGCCTATGTCGATGGCGAGCTGCCGGCCGAGCGCCGCGCCGACGTCGAGGCCTTTCTTGCCGCCCATCCCGACGAGGCCGAGCGCGTGCAGTCCTGGCGTGCCATGGCTGAGATGCTGCACGCCCGCTACGATTCCGTCGCCCAGGAACCGGTGCCGGCGCGCCTGGAATTGGAGCGGCTGGAGCGCCGCCCGTGGCAATGGCTCTATGGCGCCGCCGCGGCCGTGCTGGTTGCTTTCGTCGCCGGCGGCACGGCCGGTTGGGTCGCGCATGGTGCTGCCAATGCGCCCTCAACCTTCCAGAGCTTTACGGCGGACGCGCTCGACGCCCATCGGCTCTATGTCGTCGAGGTCCGCCACCCCGTCGAGGTCGGCGGCAACGAGCGCGACCACTTGCAGGCCTGGCTGACCCGGCGTTGCGGCTGGACCGTGTTCGCTCCGAATTTGGAGGCGAGCGGGCTGAAGCTGGTTGGCGGCCGGCTCTTGCCGGGACCGAACGGCCCAGCGTCGTTCCTGATGTATGAGGGTGCCTCGGGCGAGCGGTACACGATCTACTCCGCCAAGACCGAGAATGGTGCAACGCAAATGCGCTACGCCAAAACGGACAAGGACGGCGCGCTGTTCTGGGCCGACCGCGGCGTCGGCTACGTCGTCAGCGGCAGCAGTGACCGCGACCGGCTGACCAGGGTGGCACAGGCCGTCTACGACCAGGCGGAGAAAAACGGCACCTGAGCAACCGCATGAGCATGGTGCCCAGATTCCGTCATCGAAAATTTGGAATCAGGACATCGACGCGTCTCATTATCGCACCGGGTGTTCACGCGATTATGAGTGGCGTTCGATCCGCCGATCGACGCAGGCGGCCTCGATTGGGGTTTTTGGTACCGCGCTGGTCCCCCTCTCGAGGCCGCACCTTTGTCGGCTGCCCCGCCGGACAGCCGACACGTCTCAAATGTCAGCGTCGAAGCGCAATGCGCGCTTCAGCCGTATGTTGAGCATCATCCTTTAAGAGAATGCTCCGATCGTCGATGTGGCCTCGGAATGGCGCTTCTTGTTGTTTGCGCATGACCTCTTCGGAAGACCGCTGCGCACTTTCGCGCTAGCGCGGCCCTCCAGGTCCGGATCATGCTTAGGCGAGCCCACTCCGCGGATTGTAGGGATGTTGGTCCCGCCACCTCTCCATCAATGCCTCGAGCTCGGCGTCGTTCCCGTCTGGTAGCATAATCCTGACGGTCACCAAGAGATCCCCGGTTCCACCGGCTTTCGGCAGGCCCTTGCCCTTGAGGCGAAAGGTCCGGCCGCTGGAGGTGTTCTTGGGGACCGAGAGCTCGACGGCATTGCCAAGGGTGGGCACGCGGACCTTGCCGCCGAGCACCGCCTCGTAAAGCGTGACCGGCAGGTCGATCTTGAGGTCGGCACCCTCGACCTTGAAGAACGGGTGCGGCGCGATGTTGATCGTGATCAGGAGATCGCCGGGCGGATGGCCTGGCGCGCTCTCGCCCTGCCCCCGGAGCCGAATCTGCTGGCCTTCGGCGACGCCAGCGGGAATCTTGACGTTGAGCTCCTTGCCCGTCGGCAACCGGATGCGCTTCTCGCCACCCTTGGCCGACTCCTCCAGCGAGACGGACATGGCCACGTTGACATCGAGATCGAGCCCGATGCCGCCGGTGTCGAACTCGAACTGTGCGCCGCCGCCGGCCCCCGGCCGCGCGCCCCGCATCCCGCCGCCGAACATGCTGTTGAGAATATCCTCGAACGCGCCGCCGCCCGGGCCGCCCGCACCGCCGCTCCGGAACGTATAGCTCTCGAACCCGCCGGGGCCCGCGCGGCCGCGTGGGCCGCCGCCACCCGGAAAGCCCTGGAAGCGCGGCTTGCCCTCGGCGTCGATCTCACCGCGATCGAACTGCTTGCGCTTGTCCTCGTCGCCGAGGATCTCGTTGGCCGAGTTGATCTCGGCAAAGCGCTCGGCGGCCTTCGGGTCACCCTTGTTGCTGTCGGGATGGTGCTTCTTGGCCAGCTTGCGATAGGCGCTCTTGATGGCGGCAGCGTTGGCGCTCCGCGGCACCCCCAAGACCTCGTAGGGGTCGCGCATTCGTCACGTCTCCTTCAAGAAATCGAATTGTTAAGGGCTCCCCACCCCACCTGCCGTTCATGTGGGAAGAGAGTGGCATTTTTGCAACTAGGAGCTTGCGCTGAACCTAGTTCCGCCACGGCTTTAGCGTACGAATCTCCCAACGGCCACGGCTGCTTTGGCAACCGGCGCCCTGGAGCCAGCTTTCAGTGCGGCCATTGACGTAGCTTGCCAGGAAATCGCGGCATTTGCGGCCGTCCTCGGCGGCATAGGACTGCGCGATCGGTGTCACCGAGCCGCGGGCCCCGGTCTCCGGATTCTCCCAGTGCTGGCTGGAATCCTTGTCGCCCTTGCTCAGGACGTCGGAGGCTGCGTTGCGGGTGAAGGCGAGATCGGTCTCGGTCGGCGGGGCATCCTTCGCCGGCCGTGCGATCGAGCCGGTGAGATCGCCGTCATCGGCTTTGGCATAGGCGCTGCTGTCGTTGCGGGAAAAGCTGCAGCCGCCGGTGCCAACCCCGATCAGAATCATCGTCATGACGAAGCCGGACGGCCGGATCGCCGATAGGCCAACGCGTCCCCATGCCCTATATAGGGCGGTAGCGGACAACAACGCGTTTTGGGCCGCGGGACGCAACTCGGACTCCAGACATGACCGACACGACCTCGATGAAACACCAGACACCCTTAACATCCGGTGATTTCACCGCTGCCGATGAGCCATTTGCGCTGTTCGAGGCTTGGCTGAACGAGGCGATCAAGAGCGAGCCGAATGATCCGAACGCCATGGCGCTCGCAACCGTCGACCCTGACGGACTGCCTGATGTGCGCATGGTGCTGATGAAGGGCTTCGATGCCGATGGTTTCGTCTTCTACAGCCACATCGCCAGCCAGAAGGGCCGCGAGCTCGCCGCAAATCCTAAGGCAGCATTACTTTTTCACTGGAAGTCGCTGCGCCGTCAGGTCCGCATCCGCGGCAACGTGACGCCGGTGACCGACGCGGAGGCCGACGCCTATTTCGCGACGCGCCCCAAGCAGGCGCAGATCGGCGCCTGGGCGAGCAAGCAGTCGCAAGAGCTGGAGAGCCGCTTCGCCTTCGAACAAGCCATCGCCAAGGTTGCGGCCAAATACGTCATCGGCGAAGTGCCGCGGCCGCCGGGCTGGAGCGGCTGGCGCATCACGCCCTTGCGTATCGAGTTCTGGCACGACCGCCCGTTTCGGCTCCACGACCGCATCGAATTTCGCCGTGACGCCGCCGGTCAGAAATGGTCCAAGACGCGGATGTATCCTTGAGCCTCATCTTGAATCTTGTCTCGAGCTTTGGGCCAACCTGAAAGATGTCCATGCCGCATTCGTCCAATGCACCGCGTCGTACGCTGCTTCTGACCGGAGCCAGCCGCGGCATCGGCCACGCCACGGTGATCCGCTTTTCCTCGGCGGGCTGGCGCGTCATCACCTGCTCGCGGCATCCTTTCCCGGAGGACTGTCCGTGGGACGCCGGCCCTGAGGACCACATCCAGGTCGACCTCGGCGACCCCGGGGACACCTTGCGCGCAATCAGCGAAATCCGCCGCCGGCTCGAAGGTGGCACGCTGCATGCGCTGGTAAATAACGCCGCGATCTCGCCCAAGGGCCCCGGTGGCTCCCGACTCGGCTCGGTCGACACCGATCTCGACACCTGGACGCATGTCTTCCACGTCAACTTCTTCGCGCCGATCATGATGGCGCGCGGGCTGATCGAGGAATTGAAGGCGGCAAAGGGCTCGGTGGTGAACGTCACCTCGATCGCGGGCTCGCGCGTGCACCCCTTCGCCGGCGCCGCCTATGCCACCTCGAAGGCGGCACTCGCCGCGCTGACGCGCGAGATGGCCTCCGACTTCGGCCGCGTCGGCGTGCGTGTCAACGCGATCGCGCCGGGCGAGATCGACACCTCGATCCTGTCGCCGGGCACCGAGAAGATCGTCGAGCAGCAGATCCCGATGCACCGCCTCGGCACGCCCGACGAGGTCGCAAAAATCATCTACGTGCTGTGCACGGATACTTCGTCCTACGTCAACGGCGCCGAGATCCACATCAACGGCGGCCAGCACGTGTGACGGTGAGCGTCGTTCCGGGGCAGTGCGAAGCATCGAACCCGGAATGACGGATGAATTGATCAACTGATTTCGCCGTAGCTTGAATTGGGAAGCAAGGCGATCCAGACAACGCCGCCGCAAGATCTGGATCGCCTGCCCTTATCTTCCGTTCCTCAATCGATTCGAATCCGACGTGACCGATCGCGCAGCCTGGGGGCTGCGGCATTGAATGCAGTCGAGCAGTCGTCGTCGTTCTCACCATCGAGCAGCGGAGCACCACAGTGCCGGCACATGCGTGCCGACATCGACGGCGCCTTGCCGCTCGCCAGGACCTGACGATAGTTCGCCAGATCGATGACGTTGCGGGGCGACGTTATGTGTTTTTCAACCATGGCTGTTCCTCGCGGCTACGCACTGCTTATCGCAGACAAGTTTCGCGCAAACGTTCAGCCCACCGCTCAAATTTTACCGGAGGAATTGCGGCACGACGCACACATCACCGCGTCGCCGCAATCCCGATCTATTCTGCGACACGATTCACCGTGTCTCAGCGAGCGGCGTAAGGTCTCGGTAGGTATCTTTGCTCGAGCCCGGCAACCTACAGCCACTTCTTCCACTTGAAGATCCAGTACGGAACGATGGCGGCGAGCAGCATCATCACCAGCGCCATCGGATAGCCGTGCACCCATTCGAGTTCCGGCATCACCTTGAAATTCATGCCGTAGATCGAGGCGATCAGCGTCGGCGGCATCAGGACAACTGCCATGACCGAAAACAGCTTGATGATGTTGTTCTGCTCGAGATTGACGACGCCGAGCATGGCATCGAGCACGAAGGTGATCTTGTTGGACAGATAGGAGGCGTGGTCGGTCAGCGAGGCGACGTCGCGCTGCATGGTCTTGAGCTGCTCGCGCATGTCCTTCGACCATTTCACGCCCTCGACGACCGCGGACAGGAACGTCACGACGCGGCCGATCGACACCAGACTCTCGCGAACCTTCGAGGTCAAGTCGCCCTTGCGGCCGATCGAGATCAAGATCTGGGAATATCGCTTTGCCTGCCCATGGCGCTCGCTCTCGGGCTCGAAGATGTCGTGCGAGACCTGATCGATCTCGGTGCCGCAACGCTCCAGAATGTCGGCGCAGCGGTCGATCACGGCGTCCAGCAGTTCCATCAGTACCATCTCGCCGGTGATGGAAGGCGTGCAGGAGCGAGCCAGCTTGGCCTCGACCAGGGCGAACGGCTTCGGCAGGTCGTAGCGCACCGTCACCAGGCGGTGGTCGCCGAGGATGAAGGTCACCGCCGTGGTCCGGGGCATGTCGGTATCGGAGTGGCACATCAGGGTCGCTGTCATGTAGCGCGCGCCGTTCTCCATATAGAGGCGGCTGGAGATCTCGATCTCCTGCATGTCTTCCCGGGTCGGGATGGCGATGCCCGCGAGCCGCTCCACCGCCTTGTCCTCGGCCGCGCTCGGATTGACGAGGTCGATCCAGACGGCGTTCTCCGGCACCGCCGCAAGATCCTCGATGACAGCCTTCTTGAGGGCGGACTCGGAGGGAACAAACACCGCAAACATCAAAAGCTCCAGAGAACCTGCGACAGAATGACAGCCCTTAGCGCGATTCTGACAGGTTCACGATGACAACAACATTAACGGAGCGTTTGCATTTGTGGCGACCCCGGGGCTCAACTGTGGCACGGAATCGACAGCCTGGCGCGTCTGGCCAAAAAACCTTCACAACACCCCCAAATTTGCGGCAGAAAAGCCACAGCTGGGGTCTTGCAGCGCGGGAAAAAGGCTTCAGCGCTGGAATTGTGGCAGATTTCGACGATAATGAGATTAACGGAGTCGAGGAACTTGGGCGCTAAGCTCAGGCCTTCTGCACGGTATTGTTTTGATTGGAACCAAACCATGTCGTCGCTGAAAGTTAAGTTGGGGATTTTGGCCGCTGGCCTGATGCTGTCGGGCTGCATGCAGGCCACGCACTATGAAGCGACCGACACCAAGGCCTTCAAGCCAAAGGACAAGGAACTCCTGGCCAAGGTCCGGTACGAAAACACCCCCGTCGCAGAGCCGTTCCGCCGCGCCATCGTCGAATACCACCGCAAGGAAGCCCCGGGCTCGATCGTGGTCGATTCCGACAATCACTACCTCTATTACGTGCTGGAGGGCGGCAAAGCGATCCGTTACGGCATCACGGTCGGCGAAGAGGCCATGGCTTGGTCAGGCATCGCCAAGGTTGGCAGCATGACCGAATGGCCGGCCTGGCATCCGACGCCCGGTGAGATTGCACGCTTGGGCGTGCCGACCTATGTCGCCCCGGGTCCGGACAATCCGATGGGGTCCCGCGCGATGTATCTCTATTCGGGCGGCAAGGACACGCTGTTCCGCATCCACGGCACCAACCAGCCGGAATACATCGGCGCCTCGATCTCGTCAGGCTGCATCCGCCTGACCAATGAGGACGCAATCGACCTCTATAACCGGGTCAAGGTCGGCACCATCGTCGTGGTGCTCGAGCCCAAGCATGGCGACTCGCCGTACAACTCGCGGCTGGCGCTCGGCACCAGCCAAACCGGCCAAGCGGGCAGCTACTGATCGCCTCCGAGCCCTAAAGCATGATCCGGAAAAGTGCGAAGCGGTTTTCCGGAAAGATCATGCGTAAACAACAAGCTAAAGCGCGATGACGATTCATCCAAATCTCATCGCGCTTTAGACATCCAGAAGCGCCAGTTTCACCGGCGCTTTTTTGTTGCCGGCTTGTTTGCTGCCGGCTTGTTTGTTGCCGATTTGGACGATTGAGCCTTCTGCTTGGGCGCCGGCTTGTCCTCAGGCGGAGAGGATCTCTCCGCCGCCTCATCATCAGCACCTTCATTTGCCTCGGGCTTCGCCGCCACCTCGCGAGGCGGCGCCTCCTCAGGGCGCTCCGCCGGCAAGAGCGGAGCAACCTGCGGCAGCGGGGCCCACACGTTCCACTGACAGATCCGGTAGTCGTTGCGGCGCTGCGCCAGGTCGAGATGGATGTGGTCCTCGTGGTACCAGTCCGAGCCCGGGCCGAGTACGGTGGAGAAGCGCGCGCACACCGAGTGCAGCACGCGCTCACGCACCTCGCGCGATATGGCGCGGTCGGTGAGGCCGATCGACTGCCCATTGGCGAGCTTGATGGCGCGGATGTCGATGGCATTGGCCTTGCCGTGCTCGGACAGCATCGCGCCAGCGACGCGGTTGCGGCCGCGGCATTCGAAGGAATCGAAATTGTCGAGGTCGCTGATGGGCGAGCCGAGGCTCGCGGCCAGCGGCACCATGTCCTTGCGCACCCAGTCGGCGATTGCGGATGCCATGGTGCAGCGCAGGATCGCCGCCGGCTTGACCATCACCTTGCGCTTGTCCGGCAGCACGATGGCTTCCAGCCGCACCAGATCCTCGCCGCCGCAGCCGCCGGGGCCGCGGATATCCGGAATTGAGGGCGCGATCGCAATCTCCTCGGTCAGCGCGAGGCGGCAGGCTGAGGCTTGTTTCTTGGGTGGCGAGGCTGCCTCGGCAGGCTTATCGGCGCTCGGCTGGTCGGACGGCTTTCCCTCCGCTTCCGGTGGGGCCTCGTCCGGTGCCCCTTCCAGTGCCCCTTCCAGCGCCTTGGGAGCCTCCGCGGGGCGCGGTTTTGGCAGCGGAATCCTGGCGGCATGAACGGCCGCGCGCGGCCGTGGTGTGCCAAGGCCGAAGACATCGAGTGGCACAGGATATTTCCGCGCTTCTGCCCTCTCGGCAGGCACGAGCAACAGCCCGAGCGCAGCGGTAACCATTGCCGCGCCAGCGGACATATAGCCGCGACAAGACCATTTGCGGCGAAAGTCCGGCAGGCTAAAAGTCATGACAATTCTTTGGCCCAACGCTGAGAGCGACAAAGCGCCCAGCGACTTCTCGGAGGAACGTCGGAATGCTTGGTTTGATGCAAGATTGGCCCCTGCTCTGCCACCGGATCATCGAACACGCCGCCAGGATTCATGGCAAGCAGGAGGTGGTCACACGCTCGGTCGAGGGACCGATCCATCGCACCAACTACGCCGAGATCCACAAGCGCGCGCTCAAGGTTTCCCAGATGCTGGAGCGCGACGGCATCAAGCTCGGCGACCGCGTCGCAACGATCGCCTGGAACACCTGGCGCCATCTCGAGGCGTGGTACGGCATCATGGGGATCGGCGCCATCTGCCATACCGTCAATCCCCGGCTTTTCCCCGAGCAGATCGCCTGGATCATCAACCATGCACAGGACCGCATCGTGATGACCGACATCACTTTCGTTCCGATCCTGGAGAAGATCGCCGACAAGCTGGCAAGCGTGGAGCGCTACATCGTGCTCACCGATAAGGCGCATATGCCCGAGACCACGCTGAAGAATGCGGTCGCCTACGAGGACTGGATTGCGCAGGCCGACGGCAAATTCAAATGGAAGGACTTTGACGAGAACACGGCGGCCGCGATGTGCTACACGTCGGGCACCACGGGCGACCCGAAGGGCGTGCTGTACTCGCATCGCTCCAACGTGCTGCACGCGCTGATGGCCAACAATGTCGACGCGCTCGGCACCAGCGCCGCCGAGACGATGCTGCCGGTGGTTCCGCTGTTCCACGCCAACAGCTGGGGCATTGCCTTCTCCGCGCCCTCGCAGGGCACCAAGCTGGTGATGCCCGGCGCCAAGCTCGACGGCGCCTCGGTCTATGAGCTGCTCTCGACCGAGAAGGTGACGCACACCGCCGGCGTGCCCACGGTTTGGCTGATGCTGCTGCAGCACATGGCCGCCAACAATCTCAAGCTGCCGGATCTGAAGATGGTGATCTGCGGCGGCTCAGCGATGCCGCGCTCGATGATCAAGGCCTTCCTCGACATGGGCTCGAACGTGCGTCACGCCTGGGGCATGACCGAAATGAGCCCGATCGGCAGCGTCGCGGCGCTGAAGCCGCCGTTCCAGAATGCAACGGGCGATGCCAAACTCGACGTGCTCCAGATGCAGGGCTATGCGCCCTTCGGCGTGCAGATGAAGATCACCGACGACGCCGGCAAGGAACTGCCCTGGGACGGCAAGACCTTCGGCCGCCTCAAGGTCTCCGGGCCCGCCGTCGCCAAGGCCTATTACCACGTCGACACCAACATCCTCGACGAGGAAGGCTTCTTCGACACCGGCGATGTCTCGACCATCGACGAGGACGGCTACATGCGGATCACCGACCGCTCCAAGGACGTGATCAAGTCCGGCGGCGAGTGGATATCCTCGATCGACCTCGAAAACCTCGCGGTCGGTCATCCGGCCGTCGCGGAAGCCGCCGTGATCGGCGTGTTCCACCCCAAATGGGATGAGAGGCCGCTGCTGATCGTACAACTCAAGCAGGGCCAGCAGGCCAGCCGCGAGGACATCCTCAAATACATGGATGGCAAGATCGCCAAATGGTGGATGCCCGACGATGTCGTCTTCGTCGACGGCATCCCGCATACCGCGACGGGCAAGATCCTGAAGACGGCACTGCGCGACCAATTCAAGGATTATCGCTTCCCGAACGCGGCGGCGTAGCGCACGAGGGCACGCACTGTCATTCCGGATGGTCCGAAGGACCAGACCCGGAACTCGAGATTCCCAGGTGCGCAAGGGCGCACCGGGGTTCGATACCGTTGGCATCGCCCCGGAATGACGGTCCAGAGTCCGGCCTCCCTTGAATTTGCCTCCGGGCCGTGGTCTCAACGGCGCATCGTCGCGCCAGATCGCCGGCGCCGCCCTCAACATCCGGCAGAGCTCACCCGATGGTCCGCAGGTTTTCCGCTCCCTACCAGTCGGAGCCCGTGTCCAGCCTCGCGAGCTGGGCGCGCAATCTGGCCGTGTTCGCGGTCGCGGCGGTGGTGGTGTCGATCATCATCGTGCGCTTCGATTTCCTGGAGCCGAAGCCGGCGCTTGTGACTTTCTTCGGCGGGCTCGCGATCGCCGGCCTCTCGATCTTGTTCGGGCTCGCCGGCTTTGCTGCGATCTGGCAGAACGGCTCGCGTGGCATGGCGCGCATCCTGCTCGCCTTCCTGATCGACGGGGCGATCCTCGCCTACCCCGCCTATCTGGCCTTTCAATATCGCAAGCTGCCGCCGATCTACGACATCACCACCGACCCGATCGATCCGCCGCGCTTCGACGCGCTGGCGCGCCTGCGCACCGGCGAGGGCACCAACACCGCGGTTTACGCCGGCCTCTATTCGGCGGAGCAGCAGCGCCACTTCTATCCCGACATCGAGCCCGTCGAGCTGGAGATTTCGGCCGACCGTGCCTATGCAATCGCGCTCCAGCTCGTGCACAAGCGCAAATGGATCGTGATCGATGAGCGCGCACCGCAGCCACCGCGCCGCATCGGCCGCATTGAAGCGGTCGCGCGCACGCCGATCATGGGTTTTCGCGAGGACGTTTCGATAAGGGTCGTGCCGGACGGCGATGATTCCCGCGTCGATATCCGTTCTGCTTCGCGCAACTTCGACAGTGATCTCGGCAGCAACGCCGCGCGCGTCAAAAAATTCATCGACGATCTCAACACCGCCGCCGATGCCGACGCGCTCAAGCCGGTGAAGAAGACGCCGGTCGCGCCGCCCAAGGCGCCGGCGAAGACGGTGAAGAAATAGTCTCATTCCGGGGCGCGCGATAGCGCGAGCCCGGAACCCATCGAGCTGCAGATTTGGTGGATGAATGGATTCCGGGCTCGATGCCTCGCATCGCCGCGGGATGACGAGGGACTAGCTCGCCATCCTGTAGGTCCCGCCAATCACGGGGTCGCCATCGGTTGCCACGACGCCGCGGGCGACGAGGTCTTCCAGATGCGCCAGCACGGAATAGCCGGCGGCCGTCGTCAGCCTCGGATCGATACCGATATAGATCGCGCGGACCATCGTCGGGATGTCGGTCTCGCCCTTGGCAAGGCGGTGCAGGATCGAGGCCTCACGCGCCTTGCGGTGACGGATCAGGAACCGCGCAAAGCGCGGCCCCTCGGGGATCTCGGGGCCGTGGCCTGAGAAATAGAGATCCTCCTCACGTGCCGCGAGCCGGTCCAGCGAGTCCATGTAGTCGGTCATCGAGCCGTCGGGCGGCGCCACGATCGAGGTCGACCAGCCCATCACGTGATCGCCGACGAAGTTGAACTTTCGTTCGGGCCAGGCGAATGCCAGATGATTGGCCGTGTGGCCGGGCGTCGCCACGGCCTCGAGCCGCCAACCGCCGCCTTCCACGACGTCGCCGTGTGCGAGGTTGACATCCGGCGCAAAATCGCGGTCGGCGCCGGACTCCGGATTGTGCTTCTCGCTCTCGAAACGCGGGCGGGAGGCGCGATGCGGGCCTTCGGCGTAAACCGGCGCACCCGTCGCCTGCTTGATCCGCGCGGTGTTCGGCGAATGGTCACGATGGGTGTGGGTGACGAAGATGTGCGTCACCGTCTCGCCGTGCACGGCATCGAGCAGCGCTGCCGCATGCGCCTCGTCATTCGGGCCGGGATCGATGATGGCGACATTGCCGCGGCCCACGATGTAGCTGACGGTGCCGGTGAAGGTGAACGGGCTCGGATTGTTGCAGAGCACGCGCCGCACGCCGGGTCGGACCTCCTCGACGATTCCCGGCTTCAGCGGAAAGTTGCGGTTGAACGGGATGTCGTCATTGTCGGACATGGCTGCTCGTACCTTACTGACTTCGTCATGCCCTGCCTCGTGCCGGCATCCACGTTCGTCTCGCGGCCTGAGACGTGGATGGCCGGGACAACTAGCGCGAAGACGCGCTTTGCGCTTTTGCCCGGCCGTGACGGAGAAGAGTTTCCTCGCCTCGCCCCGCAGACGCTCAGAAAAACGCCTGAATGCCCGTGATCGCGCGGCCGAGGATCAGGGCGTGGACGTCGTGGGTGCCCTCGTAGGTGTTGACCGTCTCCAGATTATGGACGTGGCGCATTACGTGATACTCGATCGAGATGCCGTTGCCGCCGTGCATGTCGCGGGCGGTGCGGGCGATATCGAGGGCCTTGCCGCAATTGTTGCGCTTGACGATCGAGATCATCTCGGGCGCGAACTTGCCCTCGTCCATCAGGCGGCCGACGCGCAACGAGGCTTGCAAGCCCAGCGCGATCTCGGTTTCCATGTCCGCGAGCTTCTTCTGCACCAGCTGGGTCGCGGCGAGAGGCTTGCCGAACTGCTTGCGGTCGAGCGTGTACTGGCGGGCGCGATGCATGCAGTCCTCGGCGGCCCCGAGCGCACCCCAGGAGATGCCGTAACGGGCGCGGTTGAGGCAGCCGAACGGGCCCTTGAGGCCGGAGACATTGGGCAGCAGGGCGTCTTCCGGAACCACGACGCCGTCCATCACGACCTCACCGGTGATGGAGGCGCGAAGCGAGAGCTTGCCGCCGATCTTCGGCGCGGAGAGGCCCTTCATGCCCTTCTCCAGCACGAAGCCGCGGATCTGGTTGTCGTGCGCGGCCGACTTGGCCCAGACCACGAACACGTCGGCGATCGGCGCGTTCGAGATCCACATCTTGCTGCCGGTGAGGCGATAGCCGTCCGAGACCTTCTCGGCACGGGTCTTCATGCCGGCCGGGTCGGAGCCGGCGTCGGGCTCCGTCAGGCCGAAGCAGCCGACCCACTCGCCGCTGGCGAGCTTCGGCAGGTACTTCTTGCGCTGGTTCTCGTCGCCATAGGCGTAAATCGGGTACATCACCAGCGAGGACTGCACCGAATTCATCGAGCGATAGCCGGAATCGACCCGCTCGATCTCGCGCGCGACGAGGCCATAAGCGACGTAGCTCGCATTGGCACAGCCATACTCTTCCGGCAGCGTGATGCCGATCAAGCCGAGCTCGCCCATCTCGTTGAAGATCTCGCGGTCCGTCTTCTCTTCGAGATAGGCCTTGGAGACGCGCGGCAGCAGCTTGTCCTGGGCGTAGGCGCGCGCAGTGTCGCGCACCATGCGCTCGTCTTCGGTGAGCTGCTCGTCGAGCAGGAACGGATCGTCCCATTGGAAAGAAGCCGCAGCCGGCTTGTCCTTGGCCTGAGGGCGCACGCTCATGAAACGTCCTTTCGCGTCTGGTTCCGTCGATAATTGCCCGACAAATTAAAGCGCCGCGGCAACAAGTTCAATTACATCCTGGTTTCGATCGTTCCGGGGCGGCGCAGCGGCGCGCACCTCGTGGCGGTGGTCAGCTTTCGAGCTGCTCGTTGGCAACGATCTCGATGCCGAAGCCCGACAGACCCTTGTAGTCGTGCACCGAGGAGGTGAGATGCCGGATCGAGGTGACGCCGAGATCGCGCAGGATCTGCGCGCCGACGCCGACCTCGCGCCACTGCCGGTTGCGGTCGGCCTCGGTCGACGACTCGTCCGGCAGCGGGGCCACGGGGACGCCGGCCGCGCCGTCGCGCAAGTAAACCAGCACGCCACGGCCTGCTTTCTTAAAATGCTCGAGCACGACCGCCATGCGCTTGTGGCCGGTGAAGGTGTCCTTGACGATGTTCGGCTTGTGGAAGCGCGTCAGCACGTTCTTGCCGTCGCCGACACCGTTATAGACGAAGGCAACGTGGGCGATGGAATCGAACGGCGAGCGGTAGGCATAGCCCTGCAAGGGACCGATCGGGCTCTCGGTGACGAAGGTCGAAACCCGCTCGATCAGTTTCTCGCGCGCCTGGCGGTAGGCGATCATGTCCGCGATGGTGACGTGCTTGAGCTTGTGCTCGGCGGCGAAGCGGGCAACCTGCTCACCCTTCATCACGCTTCCGTCGTCGTTCATCAACTCGCTGATGACGCCGACCGGCGGCAGGCCGGAGAGCTTGCAGAGATCGACGGCCGCTTCGGTGTGACCGGAGCGCAAGAGCACGCCGCCGTCCTTGGCAATCAGGGGGAAGATGTGGCCCGGCCGGGCGAAATCGTGGGCGCCGACATTGGGATTGGCGAGCGCGCGGCAGCACGAAGCTCGCTCCTCGGCGGAGATGCCGGTGCCGCCATCGGGCTTGTAGTCGATCGAGACCGTGAACGCGGTGGTGTGCGCGGAATCGTTGTGGGCGACCATCGGATCGAGCCGCAGGCGGCGCGCGTCCTCGGTGGTCACGGGCGCGCAGACGATGCCGGAGGTGTGGCGGATGATGAACGCCATCTTCTCGGCGGTGCAGAGCGAGGCGGCAACGATCAGATCGCCCTCGCCCTCACGGTCCTCGTCGTCGGTGACGACCACGAGCTCACCCCGGGCAAAGGCCTGCAAGACTTCCTGAACGCTATCGGGCATTTCCCAATCTCTATCGGTTATGGCCGGGAGGCTTAGCCGGACTTGGGTCGGGGCGCTAGTCTCCCCAGCGCAACCACATATGCCAGACGGCAGGCCTGCCGATGGGTTTCAGGCTTGCACCGGGCATACCAGCGATATAGGCGCAGATTGCCCGCAAGGAAGCCGGCCGGACGCCGTCAGGGCAGCACCTCGCGGCGCTCGCCGAGCCGCTGGTCGAGTTCGGCGCGCTTGTCCTCGAGCAAACCGGCCTGGGCGGCTTCGATCACGGTAAACAGCTCATGTGCATCGCTGAGCCGGGTCACCGTGACGTAGCTGGCGCCGGCCTCGTAGAGAGCACCGACGTCGGCCAACAGGTCGGCCGTAGCCACGATCAGGGCGGTCGGATTGAGCGCGCGGACGTGGCGGACCAGCTTCTCGTTGGTAGCGCCCTTCAGCAGCGAATCCGGCACGCTGAGGATGATCATCTCGGACTTGCCAATGCCGGCGTGAATCAGCGTATCGACATTGCTGATGTCGCCATAGATTACGTGCAAACCGCGCGAGAGCAGGGTCTGGTACACATTGGGGTTGAAATCGACGACGGTGATCTGCTCGAGCAGCACCGGCCTCTGCCGTTCTATCTCGGCTAGAAGCGCGCTCGCCGCACGGAAAAAGCCGAGGATGACGATGCGGCGAGCCTCGCCGTGGCCGCCCCCGTGTCCCTCCTCGGCATGGCCGTCGCCATGATCGAGATCGCGCAGGCCGACCCGCTTCAAGGGCCCGATCGCCCAACGGGTGATCTCGTCGCTGCGGGTCATCACGAAGGTCGAGAGCACCGCCAGCACCACGAAGGCGAAGGAGGCGGCATTCGCCGTTTCGGCTGCGATGTGATGGTCGGTGACGCCGGTCTGGATCACCACCAGCGAGAATTCCGAGATCTGCGCGAGGTTGAGCGCGGGCAACAGGCTGGCGCGCAGGCCCTGCTTCATCAGGTAGAGCGGCGTGAACGTCGTGACGAGGCGGCTCGCCACCGTGAACGCCGCGATCATCAAGGCAAGGCCGATCACCGAGAGGCCGGGCACGGGAATGGTCATGCCGAGCGCGACGAAGAACAGCGTGATGAAGAAGTCGCGCAGTGTGGTGACCTTGGCGGTGACGTCGAGCGCGTAAGGGAAGGTCGAGAGCGAGACGCCGGCGATCAGCGCGCCCATCTCGCGCGACAGCGAGAGCCGCTCGGCGGTCTCGGCGACGAGGAAGCACCACGCGAGCGCACCGAGCAGGATCAGCTCGGGCCGCCGGGCAATCTGATGGAACAGGCGCGGCAGCACATAGCGGCTGACCAGCAGCGCGGCCGCGACCAGCACCGCGACGCGGCCGATCGAGAGCAGGATGACGCTGACCTGCAGATTGGCCAGGCTCGGCTGCACCGCCAGGAACAGGATGGCGAAGATGTCCTGGAGCACCAGGATGCCGAGGGTGATCCGACCCGGCAGCGTATCGAGCTCGCGCTTTTCGTAGAGCACCTTGACGATGATGACGGTGCTCGAGAGCGCGCAGGCGACGCAGAGATAGACCGCATCGAAATGCCCGCCGCCGAGCGACAGGCCGATGCCGACGAAGAACAGAACCCCGAGCAAACAGCCGCCGAGGAGCTGGCCGCCCGCCGCGAACAGGATCACCTTGCCCGCCCGCACGATCTTCTTCAGGTCGATCTCGAGCCCAATCATGAACAGCATGAAGATCAGGCCAAGCTCGGAGATGACGCTGATCGATTCCTGCGACTTGACCCAGCCGGCGCCGAATGGACCTATGCAAAAGCCGGCGATAAGGTAGGCCAGGATCAAGGGTTGTCGGGAGAAATGGGCGAGCAGACCCAGCATCCAGGCAAACAGGATACAGAGAGTGATGTCGCGAATGAGCTCGTGCATGCCAAATTGGTCCGTTTTGCCGCACCCTAGAGACGGGTTGCGGCGCGACAAGCGAGCAATTCGTCACATGCGGAATGGGATCGTCGCAACCATGCTGCTAGCTCCCCTCGCCTTTGCCGTGCCCGCCGCCGCGCAATCCAAGGTCAATATCGAACAAAACTTTGCCGATTCGCTCATCCCGCTGCCGAAGGAGGACCTCGCCGTCTCCGGCGGATTCTACGTGCCCGCCTATTCCAGCGTCGCGATGAGCCAGGGCAAGCTGCGCGTCGACTTCTCGGTGACATTGAGCGTGCACAACGCCTCCGAGACCCAGCCGCTGGTCATCAAACGCATCGCCTATTTCGACACCGCAGGCAAGCAGGTCGAGAGCTATCTGAAGACGCCGGTGGCGTTGAGGCCGCTCGCCACCGTCTCGATCTTCATTCCGACCGACGACGTGCGCGGCGGGACCGGAGCCAATTTTCTCGTCGACTGGGCCGCCACGGGCGAGATCGCCGAGCCGGTGGTCGAAGCGCTGATGGTTGGCGGTATCGCCAACGCGCATTACGCTTTCATCAGCCAGGGCCGTCCGACCAGGACGGCCGGCAAGAAGTAAGGCGGCCGGTGCAAAGCCCGACGCTCAACAACAACAAAATGAGGAATGCTCCCATGACGTCCAGCTTCGATTTCGCGCCCCTGTTTCCCGCAGGGCTGCCGGCCCCTTCTGCGCGCTGGACGGGCCTTGCCAAATACAACTTCGTCGGCGGCAACAACGATTCCGAGCAGGTGCCGCTCGACGAACTGATCGAGGCGACCAACACGGTGCTGCGACGCGAGGGCCGCTCGCTCGCCACTTACGGGTTGGCGCATGGCCCGCAGGGCTACCTGCCCTTGCGCGAATTCCTGGTGACGAAGCTCGGGCGCGATGCCGGCATCAGCTGTACCGTCGACGATCTCCTGATCGTATCCGGCTCGCTCCAGGCACTCGATCTCGTCAACGCGACGCTGCTGGCGCGCGGCGATACCGTGATTTTCGAGCAGCAGAGCTATCAGGGCTCACTGACCCGCCTGGCGCGGCTCGGTGTCAAAGTGGTCGGCATTCCCCTCGACAAGGACGGCATGCGCATGGACGTGCTGGCGACGACGCTGGCCGACCTGAAGAGCCGCGGCATCCGCCCAAAATACATCTACACCATTCCGACGGTGCAGAACCCGACCGGCAGCATCATGCCCGAGAGCCGGCGTGCCGAACTGGTGCGGCTCGCGACCGAATACGGCGTGCCCATCTTCGAGGACGATTGTTATGCCGACCTCGTCTGGTCGGGGCAGCGGCCGCCCGCCATCTACGCGATGAGCCCGAACGGCGGCGTGATCCATATCGGCTCGTTCTCCAAGTCGATCGCGCCGGCGCTGCGCGTCGGCTTCGTCGTGGCGCCCTGGGAGGTGATGTCGCGGATGCTGGCGCTGAAGACGGATGCGGGCTCCGGTGCACTGGAGCAGATGGTGCTCGCGACCTATTGCAAACCGCATTTCGCAAGCCATGTCCCGGCCCTGACCAAGGCGCTGCGCACCAAGCTCGACACGCTGATGGAAGCGCTCGACGAACAGTTCGGGACGGCTGCCGAATTCGATGAGCCGAAGGGCGGCATCTTCCTCTGGGTGAAGCTACCCGATCAGGTCGATACGCTGAGACTCTATCAGGCCGCGCTCGCCGCCGGCGTCTCGATCAATCCGGGGCCGGAATGGTCGACCAGCAAGGAACATTCTAGCTCGCGGCTGCGGCTGTGCTTTGCCAGCCCCACGCATCAGCAGATCCGCGATGGCGTCGCGGTGCTGGCCGAAGTCTGCCGCAAGGAATTCGGCGTGCCCGCCCGGAGCGCCAATGTGGAGACGCGAGCCTGATATCAGGCCGCCTGGGGCTGGCTGCCGTGGATCGCGGAGGCCAGCCGCAGCAACAAGACGATGGAGACGTTGCCCTTACCGGCCTCGATCTGGGCGATGTAGCGCTCGGAAATCCCGGAGCGGCGGGCAAGCTCCCGGCGCGACAGGTCGCAGCGCATGCGCGAGGACCGTAAACGATCGCCCAGCTCGGTCAGAAACGCGGCCTCGGAATAAGGCGGTACGGCGCAGCTCCCCGGCAGCACTTCGCCCGCAAAATCCATCACTTGATTCAGCATTGGTCTATCCACGTTCGCCTTCGGGAAATGCAATCTTACCCTCGAAACGCCCAGCTTCATTGATGCGGATCAAATTCGCGAGCGATCGGCGGCTGACGTTGGAACGGCTGGGAGCGTGATGCTACACTTTGGAATTCTTCGAGGCGGGGTCTTTCAGGACATGATGCGTTGTTTTGGCTGCTGGATCGCGGCTGCGGTGCTGTGGGTCGCGTTCACCTCCATGGCCGGCGCCGAGACGCTGGCTGCGACCGTGGAGCAATGGGGCCTGTTCGGCTCGTGGGCGGTCGACTGCGCGGCCCAGCCCGACCGCGACAGGGGCGCGTTCCTGACTTACGAAATCCGAAAAGACGGCCGGGTGATGTACCGCCGCGATTTCGGCGAGGCCAGGGACGAAAACGAAGTGGTGTCCGCCACAGTGAACGCCGAGGGCCTGCTCAATGTGATGGTGTACTTCCCATCGTTGCACCAGACGCGTGAATTCGGACTCCTGTTGCAGAAGGACGGCAGCCTGCGCGCGATCTACAATCGCAGCGAGCGCGGCGAGTATACGATCAGGGACGGCAAGTACGTCACCACCGGCGCGCCAACGCCGGCGCAGCAGCGCTGCGATTAGCTGTCATTCCCTTTCCCACAAGGGGAAAGGGAGAACGCCGGCCTAATCCCATGCCGGCGCGAAGCCGGGATTGACGCAGCGCTTGTCCTTCGCCAGCCCAGCGATCTTCTTGCGATCGGCATCGTCGAGCGTGATATTCAACGCATCGAGATTGGCCTGCTGGCTCTCGCGGCGCGAGGCCTTCGGGATCGCGGCAACGCCGTCCTGGTCGAGCAGCCATTTCAACGCGACCTGCGCGGCGGTCGCGTCGTGCCTGGCGCCGATTTCGGCCAGCACCGGATCGGTCGCGAAACGTCCTTGCGCCAGCGGACAATAGGCAACCAGCGGGATCGACTTGGCCCGGAGATAGGCCAGCAGCTTCGATTGATCGAGCATGGCGTGATATTCGACCTGATTGCAGGCGATCGGTGCCTTGATCTCCTCGACCGCGACCTTGAGCAGCGCAGTGGTGAAATTGGCAACGCCGATGGCCCGCGTGCGTCCCTCCTCCTTCAGCTTCATCAGGGTCTCGAACACCGCGCCCCAGTTCGCAGCCCCCGACGGCCAATGCACGAGATAGAGATCGACATGGTCGAGCCGGAGCTTTTGCAGGCTGGCGTCGAAAGCGCGGCGGATCGCGTCCGGGGCGAGGTTCTCATGCCAGACTTTTGTGGTGACGTGCAGCTCGCCGCGCGGCACGCGGGACGATGCGATGGCAGAGCCGATCGGCTCCTCATTGGCATACATCTCGGCCGTATCGATGTGGCGATAGCCGAGCGCAAGCGCGCTCTCGACCGCGGCGCGGCAGGCATCGCCCTGCATGCGGAAGGTGCCGAGGCCGAGCTTGGGCATGCTGATGCCCTGTGTTTTCAGATGATCCATGAAACAGGCTCCTGATATTTCAGCCCACCGGATGCGCGCGGCGACGCCGCGTGAGCAGACTTTTCGGTGATGGAAGAGAAGTGGCGGGAAGCCTCACTCTAGCGCGGGAGGAGCGCGGCGGCCAATCAAGATCGGGTTAGCAGTCTACGAATGCTGCGCCACTACGGACCGAGGCACCTGCGGCTGCGGCACGATGTCGACCGACCAGAGGTCGCGGTTGTCGACGTCCTTCAGGGTCACCCTCATCACACCGGTCGCACCATCGATGCCGATACGGCCGAAGAACTGCAGGCCGAAGCACGGGGCCAGATTGTCGCCCTGCGCGGGGCTACAGCCACGCTGGTACATCGCGACTGGGCCAAAGGTGTCGTCGAGTTCGCCAGGCCCCCAGGTGCCGGCATGCAGCGGGCCGGAGACGAACTCCCAAAATGGGTCGAAATCCTGAAATTGGGCCTTGTTCGGATCGTAGTAGTGCGCGGCGGTGTAGTGCATGTCGGCAGTGAGCCAGACGATGTTGCGGATGCCGGCGCGCTTGATGGAGGAGAGCAGATCGGCGATCTCGTGCTCGCGCCGGTCGGGCGGCCCATCGCCGAGCGCAATGGCATCCAGGCTGATCAGGCCGATCGGCAGATCGGCCGCGATCACTTTCCAGGTCGCGCGCGAGGCAGCGAGCTCGCGCTTCAGCCAGGCGAGCTGCTCGGCGCCGAGGATCCAGCCGCGGTGATCATCGCTCTTGTTCCAGCTCTCATCGCGGTAGCTGCGCATGTCGATCATGAAGACATCCAGCAGCGGGCCGTAGGCGATCTTGCGATAGACGCGTCCTTTTCGCGCGCCGATGTCGCGGATCGGCATGAATTCGAAAAAGGCGCGGCGCGCACGCGCGACCAGGCGGGGCGTGCCGTCATTCTCATAGCCGGCCTCGTCATAACTGCCGATCGGTGACCAGTCATTGGTCACCTCGTGATCGTCCCATTGCGCGAACATCGGCACCTCCGCGTGAAAGGCGCGGAAGTGCTCGTCGAGATGGTTGTATCTGTAGTTGCCGCGGAACTGCGCCAGCGTGTGCGCGACCTCGGATTTCTCCTCGGTGACGATGTTGCGCCATGTCTCGCCGTTCGGCAGCTTTTGTTCGGCGGGAATCGCGCAATCTGCGTAGATGTGATCGCCGGAGTGAATGAAGAAATCCGGACGGTTATCGAGCATGGTCCGATAGCTGCGATAGCCCCCGCGGGAGACGTCGATGCCCCAGCCCTGCCCCGCCGTGTCGCCGGACCACAGGAACGAGATCGACTGGCCAGCTGCCGGCGCGGTACGGAAATGACCGACGCGGCTTTCGCCGGCAAGACCGGTGGCAATGTCGTCGAAGCGGACACGGTAGAAGATGTCCTGCCCGAGAGGCAGATCGTTCAGCAGTAGTTTTGAGGTGAGATCGGCGTCGGGCAGTGCATCGCCCGACGCTGACGCGATGATCGTTTTGAAACTTTCGACGGTCGAGCATTCCACCTGCATCCGAGCAGGCCGGTCGGCGCGCGCCCAAATCACGGCGGAGACGTCGGAGATGTCGCCGGACTGGATGCCGCCTGCGATCTGCGGGCGATCAGCGGCGCGGCTCAGGTGGGGCTTCGCAAGGGAGGCGATGGTGAGGCTGGAGACGGAGCGGACCAGGAACTGCCGCCGGGTCCATGCGCGCGAGCCGCGGAGCGTTGCCATTCAGGAGACCTTCGTCGAATCGCGACGGAAGGTGCCTGCGCTCCTTGACTCCCAGCTTACGGTTTCTTGACGCCGCGCCTACGGTTTTACGACACTGTCGTGACGCCTGTGAGCTAGCGCTTCCAGTTGCAGATGCCACCGGAGCGACAGGGCCAGGTCTGAATGCGCGTGTCCATCGCCTGTGCATCGAGCGGATTGCTACGGCGATGCGACAGCTTGGTGCGTGCTGCGCCACGCGGCTGGTTGCTCTTCGCGTGCGCGACCTCCGGCGCGGCCACACGGACCCGTTCAGCGGCGACCTTCTTCGGCACGTCGATGGGCTCGGCGCGCGCCTGCGCCTCGTTGCCGCCGCGCGCTTCGAGCGCGACGGGTGCGAAGTGCGTCTCCGGCCCAAGACGCTTCGGCGACAGCACGGACTTGGAGAGATCGAGGCCGAGATATTCGTCGGGCTTGTAGTCGTCAGCGCGCGCGATACCGCTCCCTGCGACCCCGAG
Organism: Bradyrhizobium sp. STM 3561; assembly: GCF_045571455.1. NCBI lineage: Bacteria > Pseudomonadati > Pseudomonadota > Alphaproteobacteria > Hyphomicrobiales > Nitrobacteraceae > Bradyrhizobium > Bradyrhizobium sp. STM 3561. The sequence goes on along the minus strand of NZ_CP120695.1, from coordinate 988,737 downwards.
GGCAAAGGCAATTGCGAAGGGAACGCTTTTCAGGACCACGGACGCCTCCTGAAATTGATTCATTAAAGGGGTAATTTACCCCTTATTTAGGAGGCGTCGCGCGCAATTCCAGCGGCCAAATGCGGCCGTGGTTAAGAAGTTTGACATGTCAGGCGACCTTTCGCGTCGCTTCCGTTCCGTCCAGGAACCCCATCAGGCGGCTGCGGATGATGGTTTCCGCCTCGCCCATGATGCGATCAACGAGCTCCTTGCAGGATGGGATGTCGTGGATCAGGCCCGCGACCATGCCGCAGCTCCAGGCACCGGCATCCATCTGGCCGTCCAGCATGATCCTGGGATACACGCCCGCGACCTGCTCGTGGATATCGCCGATCGTGAGCTTGTCGCCCTTCTCGCGCTCGATCTCGAGCAGGCGGTCGACATTGGCGTTCTTGAGAACGCGCTCGGTATTGCGCAGCGCCCGCATGATCAGGCGGGTGTCGAGCTCGGTGGCAGCGACCAGCGCGTTCTTGACGTTCTGATGCACCGGCGCCTCCTTGGTGGCGATGAAGCGCGTGCCCATGTTCATGCCCGCCGCACCCAGCGACAGCGCCGCGACCAGGCTGCGTCCATCGGCCATGCCGCCGGAGGCGACGAAGGGGATCTTCAACTCCTCGGCCGCGCGCGGCAGCAGGATCATGTTGGGAATGTCGTCCTCGCCCGGATGTCCGCCACATTCAAAACCGTCGACGCTGACGGCGTCGCAGCCGATGCGCTCCGCCTTCAACGAGTGGCGCACCGACGTGCATTTGTGAATGACCTTGATGCCGGCGGCCTTCAGCGCCGGCATGTAGGCTTCCGGGCTGCGGCCTGCTGTCTCCACCGCCTTGATGCCACCTTCGACGATGGCGGCAATGTATTCGGGATAGGGCGGCGCCGAGAAGGTCGGCAGGAAGGTGAGGTTCACACCAAACGGCTTGTCGGTCATGTCGCGGCAGCGCGCGATCTCCTTCGCGAGCAATTCCGGCGTCTTCTGCGTGAGACCGGTGATGATGCCGAGCCCGCCGGCATTGGAGACGGCAGCAGCCAGCTCGGCAAAGCCGACGAAATGCATGCCGCCCTGAATGATGGGGTGCTCGATGCCGAATAGTTCGGTGATCGCGGTCTTCACTTAGCTACCTCCCGGAAATTTGCTTGATGTTGAGATCAGTCTAGCCGGACTTTTGCGCCGCGGTCACCATTTCTCTCCGAACGGGCGGATCTCCATCTCGAAGGTCCAGGCACTCTTCGGCTGCTGATAAAGCTGCCAATAGGCATTGGCGACCGACGACGGCGGCATCAGCAGATCGGGATTATCAAGCGCATTCGGCCCGAGCGCTTCGAGCCGGCGCTGACGCACCCATTCCGTATCGACCCCGGAATCGATGATGAGATGAGCGACGTGGATATTCTTCGGCCCGAGCTCGCGCGCCATCGCCTGTGCCACCGCGCGCAGGCCGAACTTGGCGCTGGCAAAGGCGGCAAAGCCGCTGCCGCCGCGTAAGGAGGCCGTGGCACCAGTAAAGAAGATATTGCCGCCGCCGCGCGGCAGCATCAGCCGCGCCGCCTCTCGTCCTGCAAGGAAACCGGAATAGCAGGCCATCTCCCACACTTTCCGGAACACGCGCTCGGTGGTGTCGAGGATCGGGAAATTGACGTTGGCACCGACATTGAAAATGCAGACCTCCAGCGGCGCGTGCTTGTCGGCGTCATTGAGGAAGGCGATGACTTCGTCCTCCTTCCGTGCATCGAGCGAGCGCGCGTGGATCTCGCCACCTGCGGCCTCGATGTCTTTCACTAGCGGCGCGAGCTTGTCGCCGTTGCGGCGGCCGGCGAAGATCGAGAACCCTTCGGCGGCAAACTTCTTGGCGATCTCGGAGCCGATGAAATCGCCGGCCCCGATGACGGCCGCAGTGGCGTTTCGCTTGGACAAGATCGCCTCCTCCGGTGAGCCGCACTATGGGCGTGCGGTGTGCAATGTGCCGGAGGCTATAGTTCTAAAATAGAAGTGGCAACCGAATGCCAAGTTTACGTGAAAGTATCCCTGACGGCTCAAGTTGGTTCCTTTTTTCAGACTGACTACTTGCGAGAACCGCATCATGAAATGGGACACGCTGGACGAAGAGCCCGGCTCGCTCTCCCGCACCGTCGCCGTGGTCGGCGACCGCTGGACAAGAGCTGCGGCAAGCTGTTCGATCCCGTGATGGTGTGCTCGGAATGCGCGAGGTGCTGCATGCCAAGCAGGTGCACGTGCATGCGGGGCCAGGGCGGAGGGAAGCAGGTCTTGGAACGACCTAGTGCCCTCGCACTGGCGCCCTCAGATCGATCGGGCGCAACACCGCCGCCGTGGGAATCATCAGTACAGCGACGATCGCGAGCGTCCAGAACACGTCGATATAGGCGAGCAGATCGACCTGCTGCTGCAAGGTGCGCCCGACCCAGGCGATCGCCTGTGACGCCGCATCGCTCGCATTGGAGCCCTGGGCCTGGAAGTAGCGCGTCATTGCGTCGATGGTCTGCTGATAGCCGAGATCCGAGGGCGCGGCGTGCTCGATCAGGCGGCTCTGATGGAATTGCTGGCGCTGAGCCAGGAGCGTCTGCGCCAGCGCAACCCCCATCGAGCCGCCGATATTGCGCGCGACATTGATTAGGGCGGAGGCCTGGTTGGTCTTCTCGGGTGGCAAGCCGTCATAGGATGCCGTCGTCACCGGAAGGAACAGGAACGGAAGAGCGACCGCGAGATAGATTCGCGCCAACGCGGCATAGCCGTAGGTGATCTCCCCGGTAAGCCCGGTCAGATGCCACATGGAAAGTGCGGCAGTCGCAGCGCCGAACATGATCAGATATTTGGGCTGCACTATCGTGACTAGTCGTCCCGCCACCGGCATCAACATCATCGTCACGACGCCGCTCGGCGACAGCACCAATCCTGCAAGCATGGCGGTATAGCCTAGCTCCGTCTGCAAAAGCTGCGGCAATAGCTGCGTCGTTGAGATCAGCACCGCAAATGTGCCGAGCATGACCAGGAAACAGGACCCGAACTGGCGCCTGCCGATCAGGCGGATGTCGACGATCGGGTCATCCCGCATCAACTCCCATGGGATCAATGCGACCAGGCAGAAGGCGGCAAGAAGTGCAAAGAACAGGATCATGTTCGATCCAAACCAATCATTGCGCTGACCTTCGTCAAGCACGAATTCGAGCGCGCCGAGCCCGATCGCGACCAGCAGGAAGCCGATGTAGTCGACGCGCAGGCCTCTGCTCAGCAGCTCCGCCCTCTCCTCTTCCGCGCCCGACGGCTCCTTGACCAGCGTGCCGACGAGGAACAGCGAGATCAGACCCATCGGCACGTTGATCAGGAACACCCAATGCCAGGAATAGGTGTCGGTGATCCAGCCGCCGAGCGTCGGGCCGATCACTGGGGCGACCACGACGGCGACGCCATAGATCGCAAACGCCTGGCCGCGTTTTTGCGGCGGAAACGAGTCGGCAAGGATCGCCTGCTCGCTGGTGGCCATGCCGCCGCCGCCGAGGCCTTGAAGGATGCGAAACAGCACCAGCGACTGCAAACTCCAGGCAAGTCCGCACAACAGCGAGGCCACCGAGAAGGTCGCGACGCAGATCATGTAGAAGCGCTTGCGCCCCATCACGGTCGACAGCCAACCCGAGATTGAGAGCACGACGGCATTGGCAACGAGATAGCTGGTGATGACATAGGTGCTCTCGTCGATCCCGACCGCGAGGCCGCCGGCGATGTGGCGCAATGCGACGTTGGCGATGGTGGTGTCAAGCACCTCCATGAAGGTCGCGATCGAGACCACGAAGGCGATCAGATAGGGATTGTGCCCACCGGCCGCCGAGCGCTCCGGCGACCAGCCGGCGGTCCCGACTTGCGTAACATCCGTCATCGCACCCTGGTCCAGGGCACGACCGACATGCCGGGACCAACGGGCAGATCGGCCGGCCAGTTGTCGACCACGATCTTCACAGGCACGCGCTGCACCACCTTGACGTAATTGCCGGTGGCGTTCTCCGCCGGCAGCAGGCTGAACGCGGTGCCCGAGCCCGGTTGCACGGAATCGACGTGGCCGGTCAGCTTGCGGCCGGGATAGGCGTCGATGCGGATCTCGACCGGCTGGCCCGGACGCATGTCGTTGAGCTGCGTCTCCTTGTAGTTGGCGACGACCCAGACCTCGTCGGGCACGAACATCATCAGGCTCTGGCCGGCCGTGACGAATGTGCCCTTGGCGCCCGATAGCTTCACCACGCGGCCGGACTGGGCCGCGACGACGCTGGTGTATTGCAGATTCAGCTTCGCCTGATCGAGCTGCGCCTGCGACTGTTCGAGCTGCGCCTTGGCGCCTTCGAGCTGGGCCTGCAGCGTCTTGATTCCGACCTGCGCAGTCGTTACCGCGGTCTTGGCGCGCTCGGTGTTGGCCTGCTGCGCCTGAAGGTCTGAGCGGGTCTGCTGCTGGCGCTGCACGGTGCCGGCCCCCTTCTCGACGAGATCTTCTGCGCGGTTGAACTCCTCTTGCGCGAACTGGAGCTGGGCCTGCGCCTGCTCGAGCTGCGCCTGGGCCTGCTTGATCTGCTCCTCCTGGGAGACGATCTGCGCCTCGACGTTGGCGATGTTTGCCTTGGAGACTTCAACCTGCGCAATGGCCTGATCGACCGCGATCCGGTAGTCGCGATCGTCGATCTTCGCCAGCAGATCGCCGCCATTGACATGCTGGTTGTCGGTGACCGGCACGTCGATCACGTAGCCGCCGACCTTCGAGGCCACGGAAAAGCTGCGCGCCGCGACGAAGGCGTCGTCGGTGGACTCGTAGTGGCGGACCTCGAGCCAATAGAGCAGACCGCCGACCAGGGCCGCGACCAGCACGACGGTGCCGACGGTCGCCAGCAGCCAGTGCTCACGAAGCCGCTCGCGCAGCGACGGTGTCTTCGCCGGCTTCTGGCCGTCGGCGTCGCGGGACTGATCGGGGGAGGCTTTTGGCGCTTCGTTCGCCCTCTGCGGCTGCTCCGCGAACGGATCACGCTGCCGTGTCTGAGCATCCACGATGAACACCTTTCTTTCGGACTAAACCGGCGGGAGAGCAGAGAAGAGCAGCTCGCGCACCGCGAGCTCAACCGCAGCGCCGAGGCATGGTTCCGGCTTTGAAGAAGCTCATCACCATTCGTGATTGCACCGCTCAAAACACAAGCGCGGCACTCTCCGCGCCGCGCTTGCCTGAAGTGTCAATGTGGCGCACTCGGCTCAGTGCGTCTTGGTCTTGTGCCACTTCTCGAGATCGGGCTTCACATCGTCGGAGCCCTGCTCCTTCTCGGGATTGCCCTTCCAGGGCTTGTCCGTCTGCCGGTGCGAGCCCCAGTCGTTCTGCTGCCGGGGATCGTCATTGGGCCGTTCCTTGCTCATCGATCTCCCTTTCCTCAAATCTCAAACGAAGGGAACGCCATAGTAGGAGTTGATGCCGCGTACCGCGGCGTCGTCACTCCAGTTCCAATCGCTTCGCGCGCCGTATTTCGGCGCCCCCTCCAACTCCTTGGTGGTGATGCCGGTGACATAACCGCCAAGCTCGGTGTCGTACTTCAACGACTGCCAAGGCAATGGGTAATGGTCGTTGCCGAGTCCCAGGAATCCACCAAAGCCGAGCACGGCGTATGACACCTGGCCACTGATCTTGTCGATCATCACGCGTTCGATTGAACCGATGCGGTTGCGATCGGCGCCATAGACCGATGTTCCCTCGACCTTGTCACTGCCGATCAAACGGCCCGTCTCACTGCGCTCCAGTTCGTTTTGGTTCAGCATCGAAAATTCTCCACTCAGCCACGTGCAAAACCAACCGGAGAGGCACGCGATCGTTCCGGTGCATGTTCCCTAAGCGGGTCAGGAACATCGCACGAAACGAGCGGTTCTCTGAGTTTCATGCACCCGCGAACCAAGGGCCACACGCAATGTCCCAGACCGTCTCCGACTTCATCGTCCAGCGTCTGCATCAATGGGGCGTACGCCACATCTTTGGCTATCCCGGGGACGGCATCAACGGCGTGTTCGGTGCAATGAACCGGGCCGAAGGCAGGATCGGGTTCGTCCAGGCGCGGCATGAGGAGATGGCGGCATTCATGGCAACCGCTTACGCAAAGTTCTCGGGCGAGCTCGGCGTCTGCATTGCGACCTCCGGCCCCGGCGCCTCCCATCTCGTCACCGGGCTCTACGATGCGCTGCTCGATCACCAGCCGGTGCTGGCGATTGTCGGCCAGCAGTCGCGCAACGCCCTCGGCGGGCACTATCAGCAGGAACTCGATCTTCTCTCGATGTTCAAGGACGTCGCCGGTGCGTACGTCATGCAGGTATCCTCGCCCGCGCAAGTGCGACACCTGATCGATCGTGCGGTACGCATTGCGCTGGCGCGGCGGACCCCGACCGTGATCATCCTGCCCAACGACCTGCAGGAAGAGGCTTACGAGAATCCACCCCGCGCACACGGCACGCTGCATTCCGGCATCGGCTATAGCGCACCCAGCATCACGCCGCATGAGGCGGATCTCGACCGCGCCGCGCAGGTGCTCAACTCCGGCAAAAAGGTCGCGATGCTCGTCGGCGCGGGCGCGCTTCACGCGACCGACGAAGTCATCGCGGTCGCCGACCGGCTGTCGGCCGGCTGCGCCAAGGCACTGCTCGGCAAGGCCGCGCTGCCCGACGACCTGCCATGGGTCACCGGCTCGATCGGCCTGCTCGGCACCGAGCCCAGCTACAACATGATGATGGAATGCGATACGCTGCTGATGGTGGGCTCGGCCTTTCCTTACGCCGAATTCCTGCCCAAGGAAGGAGCGGCGCGCGGCGTGCAGATCGACATCGATGCCAGCATGATGTCGATCCGCTTTCCCATGGAGGTCGGCCTCGTCGGAGACGCCGCCGAGACGCTGCGCGCATTGTTGCCGCGACTCCAGCCCAAAGCCGACGACGGCTGGCGCAGAGCTATCGAAGAGGACGTTGCGAGATGGTGGAAGACCTTGGGTGACCGCGCGCATCAGCACGCGGCGCCGGTCAATCCACAGCTCGTCGCCTGGGAATTGTCGCCCCGCCTGCCCGACCACGCCATCATCACCAGCGATTCCGGCTCCTGCGCCAACTGGTTCGCACGGGACCTCAAGATGCGGCGCGGCATGGCGGCCTCGCTCTCCGGCGGCCTCGCCTCGATGGGCGCTGCGGTGCCTTACGCGCTCGCGGCCAAATACGCCCGTCCGGATCGTCCTGTGATTGCACTCGTCGGCGACGGCGCCATGCAGATGAACAACATGGCCGAGCTGATCACCGCTGCGAAGTACTGGCGCGATTGGAAGGACCCGCGCTTCATCGTCTGCGTCTTCAACAACGAGGATCTCAATCAGGTCACTTGGGAGCAGCGCATCATCAACGGTGATCCCAAGTTCGAGGCTTCGCAGCGCATTCCTGACGTCTCCTATTCGCGCTTCGCCGATCTGATCGGCCTGCGCGGCATCTTCGTCGATAGCCCACAGCTGCTCGGCTCAGCCTGGGAGCAAGCGCTGTCGAGCGAGATCCCCGTCGTGCTGGAAGTGAAAACCGATCCCGAGGTGCCGCCGCTGCCGCCGCATATCACGCTCCAGCAGGCAAGGAATTTTTCACTCGCCCTGATGAAGGGCGATCCGAACGAAAGCGGGATGATCAAGGGAGCAGCGCGGCAGGTGCTCGAATCGATCCTGCCGGGAAAGCAATGAGGCGAACCATGAGTGACTTCCGCGATATCCAGCACGGCGTCAACGACCCCGTCGACGGCGTCGACGTGAAGTGGCATTTCAACGACAACCGGACGCCGCATGAGCGGGCGCAGCGTCATGCCGACGTACGGGCCGACGCAACCGCCACGCCGGCCGAGCCGTTTCTGCCCGAGCGGCTTCGACGCAAGCCGACGGATCCCATCAATCCGCGGACCGGCCGGAATCCCACGGACTAGTCCGTTAGGAACCTCCGCCTTCGCGACGTGTTGATCGGCGCAACATGACGCGGCAAGTGGCCGCACGACCAATTGGAGGGATCGGATCATGAAACGAACCGCCGTTGCCGTTGCTTGCGTGCTTCTGGCAGGCCCCGCATTGGCCCAATCGCTGGGCGAGAAGACCGGCGTCAACTCGGCGCTCGGGGTCGCGCCGACCACAACCGACTTCGTCAAGGAGGTCGCCATCAGCGACATGTTCGAGATCGAGTCGAGCAAGCTCGCCGAGCAGAAGGGTAATGCGCAGGAGAAATCCTTCGCGCAGCAGATGGTGACCGATCACACCAAGACCAGCGGCGAGCTGAAGGGACTGGTCGGCAACGGCAAGGTCCAGGCGACGCTGCCGACGGCACTCGACAGCTCGCACCAAAGCAAGCTCGACAAGCTCAAAGGCGCGACCGGCAAGGATTTCAGCTCGGACTACAACTCCTACCAGGTCAGCGCCCATGAAGACGCCGTGTCGCTGTTCGAACGCTACGCCAAGGGCGGCGACAATGCTGCGCTGAAGGATTGGGCCGGCAAGACCCTGCCGGCACTCAAGCACCATCTCGACATGGCCAAGGAGCTCGGCAAGGCGCCGAGCGTCGGTCAATCCAAATAGGGTCCTCAGTCGCTATCCAACGAGGACGCCGGCCTGGCCGGCGTCCTTCGCGTCGTGCGAGACCAGCTACAAGGGCTCCAGCTGCCGGCCGCAAGGCGCTGATCACCGGCGGGGATTTCGGGCATGGGCCGCGCCGCCGCGATCGCCTATGCGCGCGAAGGCGCCCATGTCGGCATCAACTATCTGCTGGCTGAAGGGCCGGATGCGCAGGAGGTGATCGCGTTGATCAGAAGGACAGGACGCACCGGTGGTGCCGATGCCCGCGGTCGGAACTCAGGAACCTTCTTTATCTACGGGCTTTACAAAATCGTCATGGAGGACATCTCGCCGGCGGACCGATGGCGCTCGTAACAGTCAAACCCACCCGTATCGATACGGCGGTCGCGAACGAGATCGCACAGAACACCAATTCAGACCTCGAGCACGCCGCCCAAGCAATGACCTGGGGCGCCGACGAGCACGTGCTGGTCGCGCTCGCTGCGGCGGGATGGCTCTACACCCGCCTCCGGCATCCGCAGCAGCGTCCCATTGCCGATCACGTCCTGATGGTTTCGCTGGTGACGGCCGTATTACCGCATGTCTTGAAAACCTTGTTCGACCAGACGAGGCCGGACCGGCTGACGGTGAGCGGCCACTGGCGCGGTGTTCCTTATTCGGGGCGTCCCCGCGACGCATTTCCCTCAGGTCACGCTGTGCATATGGGTGCCCTTGCCTCAGCCGCCGGCCTGTTGCCTCCGGCCTCCCGCCGCTTGGCACGTTCGCTGGCCGTAGCGCTGTCGTTGACACGCGTGGCGCTGCTCGCGCACTGGACCAGCGACGTGGTGGCAGGATTCACGCTCGGCATCGTCGTGGAGCGACTGTTCAGGCCGTTCACGCTGGCGAAGTCACGGCAGCAGCCGTCCGAAGCCTCGCGGGGACGGCCATGACGGAATATCTCGTGCGCTTCGTTGCCGGCGGTCTGATCGTATCCGTCTTCGCAATCTTCGGTGACATGCTGCGGCCAAAAAGCTTTGCCGGGCTGCTCGGCGCGGCGCCCTCGGTCGCGCTGGCCACCCTCGGCATCGCCGTGGTCCAGCACGGCCAGCAATATGCCGCCGCCGAGAGTTGGACGATGATCTATGGCGCCATCGCGCTCGCCTGCTACAGCCTCGTGGTCTGCCACCTGTTGATGAGGTTCCGTCTCGGCGCGCTCCCCGCCACGATCCTCGCTTTCGTCGTATGGCTCGTGGTCGCCTTCGGTCTGCTCGCCGGCTTGGGAGGTGCCGCCTGATGCTGGTTAAGCTGTCGTCATCGGCGCTGAAAGAGACGCGATGGTACGAATACGCCATTCGCTTCGTGCTCGGCGGCTGCGCGACGGTGCTCGCCGGAGCCATCGGCTCGCAATTCGGTGTTTCTGTCGGCGGGCTCTTTCTTGCACTTCCGGCAATCTTCTGTGCCAGCGCGACGCTGATCGAAAGCCACGAGCGTCACGCCAAGGAGAAGGCCGGCCTGAGCGGACGGCGCCGCGGACAGAAGGCCGCGGCGCTCGATGCCGCAGGTGCGGCGCTCGGCAGCATCGGCCTCGCGGCGTTCGCCGCCATCTTCCATGCCACCGTCGGCGCAAGCATCGCATTCGCTTTCATTGCGGCGTTGGGGGTTTGGGCAAGCGTTTCCGTGTCGGCTTGGTGGGTCAGGCGTAAGCTTCGTGTCACGCGCAGGTCGCACCGACCAGCCCGCTCACCATCGGCAAAGCGCTCTCGCTTCGTGAAGCCTTAGCTCGCTTTCGGCTCCTTCGAACTCTGCGATTGCGGCGGCTGGAGCCCCGGGCTGTTGGCCCAGCGCTCGACCTGATCGATGACCTTCTGATGGCTTGGCCGCACCGGCTCGGATGCTTCGGGCTCTTCGGAAAGCTTGCGAGGTAGCCTGACTTCATCCGTCATGGCCTCTCTCCCTTTTGGGAAGAATGCGGTATGGCAAAATAGGTTTCAAACACAACTCATTGATTTGCAACGCATTTATACTCAGTTGGAGACATTTCTGGCTCTAGAGGAACCCCCTCCAAGTTGGTTCGTTGAGTAAACTACTCAACCTACTCAATTTGCGTGATCGCCATGAACGACCTTCGCGCCGAGCGCCTTCAGGTCATGCTATCGCCGGAAGAGTTGGCCGCCATCGACGATTTCCGGTTCAAACACCGCATGCCAACGCGGGCGGCAGCGGTCCGCGAACTCCTCAAGTTCGGACTGGCCGCTGCGGGCGTCGATGCCGCCGCCGGTGTGAAGTCAAGCAGCTTCGGCGTGTTCGGCCGCGGGCCTGACGGACATACTCAGGGGGATCCAGAGAGCGGCAGCTGATTCGGTCCATAAGCAAACGGCCCCGGCACGGGAGTGCCAGGACCGTCCTTGGAGATTGCTTCCGGCGCACCGGGGGCATGACAACCGGAAGCAATCCGTCGACTCTTCCCGCGGGAATTCGTTCCGGTGGGAACTAGCCTGTCGCGTCGCTGGAGCCGTCCGGCATCACGCCGGATCCTGGCGTCTTGCTATCGTCGCTCAGCTTGGGATCGCGCGTCGCTTCACGCGAGGGCGAACCTTTCGGATCCGTCTTGTGCACGGACTGTGCACGCCGCTTGTCACGCGGCTGCTCCTCCGCACGCTTGTCCTTGACGATGCCATGGTCGGAATGGGCCATGATGGGCTCTCGCTTCTCCTGGTGTCTCAGAGCGCTTACGCACTGCGGCGTCGAATGTTCCGATACAGAATTAGCTGCGCGTCGCGTGAACGGTAGTGGATGCGTTCTCGAGATGCACCTGCCGTAGCGTCGTCACCGTCGCGAAGGCGACCGAGACGCCAAAGGCGAGAATGAGGGAAAGAAGAGCCAGACGTGGAGCCATCGTCAAAACCTCCTTCTGAAACTGGAAATCGACGCGATCGACAGTTCCCGGATCATCCCAAATCAGTTGCTTGCCTTCCGTGAGCGATCTCACATGCAGATTTCACACGTCTTGCTTCGGAGCAGCAGTGTGGAGCGGAAGGGGCGGAATCTCGCCGTCGAGCCAATCCTGCTCGTTCGCGAGCGCCGTCCAGGCCTCGGCCATGCGCGAATAGCGCTTATGGGCGGGCTTCCCCTCGGCTCGCTCGGCAAGCTGAAGACAGTTATCGGCGTTATCCCTGAAGATGTCAGACTGTTTCATGTGAACGACGTGGGGACGGAACTCTCGCATCGCAACCCGGTTACCGGATCGTAATACTCAGGGAACTCGGCGCGCCGCTCGTCATTAACATCGATGCGAGTCGTTACCGCGATCATCCTTGCATTCATCAGCACCGCGGCACTTGGCGACAGTACCGGCGAGCGAAAGCCTGGCGAACGGCAGCCGACCGCCGTCGAGGTTATCAGCGGCGTCTACAATTTCAGCCGATTTCAACAGGGGCTGCTTGAGAACACCGACCTCAAGGGCAATGCGGAGGTCAAGAATCTCGCCGCCCTGCGCGCCGAGGAAGCGGCCAAGCGCGACAAGAGTCTGAAGGAGATCCAGGAGGCAATCGGCGCGGAGCTGCACATCGGCAGGGCGACATCCTCGACCGCGAGCCTCGTCGAGCCCGAAATGTCGGATGGTCCAACCTACGTCAGAAGCTTCTATGCCGCGCAGATTCCCGAGTACGAATCGATCATCAGCCTGCTTGAACGCTATCTGAAGGCGCCCGACAATGCGGCGCTCGCAGCGTTCGCGCGCGAACAGCTCCCGATGCTGCGTTCGCAGGTCAGGGACGCGGAGCGCACCATGGCGGACAAATAGCCGCCTCTACTTGTCGTTCGGATGATGTTGCTGGCTCTGCTGTCGCACGGTGCGGTCGCTCTCGGGCATCTTGTCCAAACCCGCATCGCCATTGTCGTCCTTGCCGCCCGAAGATGACGTGCCGCTGCCGCTCGGATTCGACCGGCCGGCCGTCCCGGTGGTTGGCGTTTCCGCCCGCGGGTTGGCGGAGCTTGCGGCGGGGTCGCCGGTCGCGGCGCCGCGCCCGCTGGGCGCACCGCCCTGCGCCAAAGCCGATCCCGCGGCAAACACGATGACAGCGATGGCGGCAAATCCTGCTTTCATTTCTGTTCTCCCTGTCGTTGTGAGCTAACCGTGGGGCGCGGCGCTCCGTTCCGAACAGGGAATGCCGAATGGTCCAGCAGAGCGACGGGCGCCCGACGCATTTTCCTTCTAAGTGGCGTGGAACCAATTCGGATGATCATCGTTATCTCGGCCGGGCTGAGCAAAGCGGGTTCCATTTCCTAGCGCCGCACCTTGGTGCTTGATTTCGAATTTGGCTGACGCTCTATTTTCATTTCGACCAAACGCGTCTTGCCGCGGATTCGGCCGACGCCTGCGGGGGAATCAGTATGAGCGACCTCGATCCCGGAACTGCATCACGCTCCGGTCGTCGCGTCCCAAAGCCAAGAACCAACGGTACGTCGGAGCCGGATTCCCGGGCGGAGCTGTTGCTCGCCTTGCAGGCGATGCGCAGCGGTGACTTTTCGGTGCGGATGAGCGGCGACTATCTCGGCATCGACGGCAAGATTGCCGACACTCTCAACGAAATCATCGCCGCCAACCAGCGCATGGCGCAGCAGCTCGAGCTGGTCGGCCAGGTGGTGGGGCGCGAAGGCAAGACCCGCCAGCGCGTGAAGTTCGGCCTCGCCTCAGGCTCGTGGGCCGACATGGAAGGTTCGGTCAACACGCTGATCGACGACCTCTTGTGGCCAACGCGCGAGGTGACTCGCGCGGTCGCCGCCGTCGCACAAGGTGACCTACTCCAGACCGTCAAGCTCGACGTCGATGGCCGTCCGCTCGGCGGCGAGTTTTTGCAGTCGGCGACCATCGTCAACACCATGATCAAGCAGCTCGGCGTGTTCACCTCCGAGGTGACGCGCGTCGCGCGCGAGGTCGGCACCGAGGGCAAGCTCGGCGGTCAGGCCCAGGTGCCCGAGGTGACCGGCGTCTGGAAGGACCTGACCGAAAGCGTCAACTCGATGGCGAACAACCTGACCAACCAGGTTCGCAACATCGCCGAGGTGACGATTGCGGTCGCGAACGGCGACCTTTCCAAGAAGATCACGGTCGACGTCCGCGGCGAGATCCTTCAGCTCAAGGAAGCCATCAACACGATGGTGGACCAGCTCCGCTCGTTCGCCTCCGAAGTGACGCGCGTGGCGCGTGAGGTCGGCACCGACGGCAAGCTCGGCGGCCAGGCGATCGTGCCCGGCGTCGCCGGCACGTGGAAGGACCTCACCGACTCCGTCAACGCGATGTGCGGCAATCTGACCGCGCAGGTGCGCAACATCGCCAACGTCACCACCGCCGTGGCGCGCGGCGACCTGTCACGCAAGATCACGGTGGATGTGCGCGGCGAGATCCTGGAGCTGAAGGACACCATCAACACGATGGTGGACCAGCTCAACTCGTTCGCCTCGGAAGTGACGCGCGTGGCGCGCGAGGTCGGCACTGAAGGCAAGCTCGGCGGCCAGGCCCAGGTGCCGGGCGTCGCCGGCACCTGGAAGGACCTCACCGACAACGTCAATTTCATGGCCTCGAACCTGACCGCGCAGGTCCGCAACATCGCCGACGTCGCCACCGCCATCGCAAGCGGCGACCTCTCGAAGAAGATCACGGTGAACGTGTCGGGCGAGATCCTTCAGCTGAAGGAGACGCTCAACACCATGGTCGACCAGCTCAACGCCTTCGCCGGCGAAGTCACGCGCGTCGCCCGCGAGGTCGGTACCGAGGGCCGGCTCGGCGGCCAGGCCAACGTGCTCGGCGTTGCCGGCACCTGGAAGGACCTGACCGAGAGCGTCAACTCGATGGCCTCGAACCTGACCGCGCAGGTCCGCAACATCGCGGAGGTGACGACGGCGGTCGCCGGCGGCGACCTGTCGAAGAAGATCACCGTGGACGTGCGCGGCGAAATTCTGGAGCTGAAAGACACCATCAACACCATGGTGGACCAGCTCAACGCCTTCGCCGGCGAAGTCACGCGCGTCGCCCGCGAGGTCGGCACCGAAGGCAAGCTCGGCGGCCAGGCCGTCGTGCGCGGCGTCGGCGGCACCTGGAAGGACCTCACCGACAGCGTCAACTCGATGGCCTCCAACCTGACCGGTCAGGTCCGCAACATTGCCGAGGTCGCGACGGCGGTGGCGAAGGGCGACTTGTCCAAGAAGATCACGGTGAACGTGTCGGGCGAGATCCTTCAGCTGAAGGAAACGCTCAACACCATGGTCGACCAGCTCAACGCCTTCGCCGGCGAAGTCACGCGCGTCGCCCGCGAGGTCGGCACCGACGGCAAGCTCGGCGGCCAGGCCGACGTGCCCGGCGTCGCCGGCACATGGAAGGATTTGACCGACTCCGTGAACTCGATGGCGGGCAATCTGACCGCCCAGGTGCGCAACATCGCCGAAGTCGCGACCGCGATCGCCGGTGGTGACCTGTCCCGCAAGATCACTGTGGACGTGCGCGGCGAGATCCTTCAGCTCAAGGACACGCTGAACACGATGGTCGACCAGCTCAACCGCTTCGCGGGCGAGGTCACGCGTGTCGCGCGCGAGGTCGGCACCGAAGGCCGTCTCGGCGGTCAGGCCAACGTGCCCGGCGTCGCCGGCACATGGAAGGACCTCACCGACAGCGTGAACTCGATGGCGGGCAACCTCACCGCCCAGGTCCGCAACATCGCCGAAGTGACGACCGCCGTGGCGCGCGGCGACTTGTCCCGCAAGATCACCGTCGACGTGAAGGGGGAAATCCTCGAACTGAAGAACACCATCAACACAATGGTGGACCAGCTCAACGGCTTCGCCGGCGAAGTCACGCGTGTCGCCCGCGAGGTCGGCACCGAAGGCAAGCTCGGCGGTCAGGCCGAGGTGCCCGGCGTTGCCGGCACCTGGAAGGACCTCACCGACAACGTCAACTTCATGGCCTCCAACCTGACGGCCCAGGTCCGCAACATCGCCGAGGTCGCGACCGCCATCGCCGGCGGCGACCTCTCGAAGAAGATCACGGTGGACGTGCGCGGCGAGATCCTTCTCTTGAAGGACACGCTGAACACGATGGTCGAGCAGCTCCGCTCCTTCGCCGCCGAAGTCACGCGTGTCGCGCGCGAGGTCGGCACCGAGGGACGGCTCGGCGGTCAGGCCGTCGTGCCCGGCGTCGGCGGCACATGGAAGGACCTCACCGACAACGTCAACCTCCTGGCTGCGAACCTCACCACGCAGGTCCGCAACATCGCCGAAGTGACCACGGCGGTCGCGCGCGGCGACCTCTCCCGCAAGATCACCGTCGACGTGAAGGGCGAGATCCTCGAGCTGAAGAACACCATCAACACCATGGTGGACCAGCTCAACGCCTTCGCCGGCGAAGTGACGCGCGTGGCCCGCGAGGTCGGCACCGAGGGCAAGCTGGGCGGCCAGGCGCAGGTGCCCGGCGTCGCCGGCACATGGAAGGATCTCACCGACACCGTCAACTTCATGGCGGCGAACCTGACCGAGCAGGTGCGCGGCATCGTCAAGGTGGTGACCGCGGTCGCCAACGGCGACCTCAAGCAGAACCTCACTGTGAAATCGAAGGGCGAGGTCGCGGCGCTCGCCGACACCATCAACAACATGACCGAGACGCTCGCGACCTTCGCCGATCAGGTGACGTCGGTGGCGCGCGAGGTCGGCGTCGAAGGCCGGCTCGGCGGCCAGGCCAACGTGCCCGGCGCAGCCGGCACCTGGAAGGATCTCACCGGCAACGTGAACCTCCTGGCGGCCAACCTCACCTCACAGGTGCGCGCCATCGCGGAAGTGGCCACCGCCGTGACCAAGGGCGACCTGACGCGCTCGATCCAGGTCGATGCCCGCGGCGAGGTCGCGGAGCTCAAGGACAACATCAACACGATGATCACCAACCTGCGGCTCACGACCGAGCTGAACACCGAGCAGGATTGGCTGAAGACGAACCTGGCGAAATTCACCAACATGCTCCAGGGCCAGCGCGACCTCACCACCGTCGGCCGTCTGCTGCTTACCGAATTGTCGCCGCTGGTGAACGCGCATACCGGCGTGATCTACCAGGTCGAGAACGAGAACAACCCGCAGCTCCTGCTGCTCGCCTCTTACGCCAGCGACGGCGTCTTTCCCTATCAACGCGTGCTGCAGTTCGGCGAGGGCCTGATCGGCCAGTGCGCGCTCGACAGGCGCCCGCGGGTCGTTGCGGACATTCCTACGGACGTGGTGCCGATCAATTCCGCATTGTTCCGTGTCGCCCCGAAGAACCTCGTCGTGCTGCCGGTTCTGTTCGAAGGCCAGGTCAAGGCCGTGATCGAGCTCGCCTCGCTCACCTCCTTCACGACCTCGCAAATGACGTTCCTGGAGCAGCTCACCGACTCCATCGGCATCGTGCTCAATTCGATCGAAGCGACGATGCAGACGGAAGGTCTGCTGAAGCAGTCGCAGCAGCTCGCCGGCGAGTTGCAGACCCAGCAGCGCGAATTGCAGCAGACCAACGACCAGCTCGAGCAGAAGGCGCAGCAGCTCGCCGAGCGCAATGTCGAGGTCGAACGCAAGAACCAGGAGATCGAGCAGGCCCGCCGCGCGCTCGAGGAGAAGGCGACCGAGCTCGCGCTGACCTCGAAATACAAGTCCGAATTCCTCGCCAATATGAGCCACGAGCTGCGCACACCGCTGAATTCGATCCTGATCCTCGGACAGCAGCTGAGCGACAACCCCGACGGCAACCTCTCTGCCAAGCAGGTCGAATTCGCCCGCACCATCCATGGCGCCGGCACCGACCTGCTCAACCTCATCAGCGACATTCTCGATCTCTCCAAGATCGAGTCCGGCACGGTGACGGTCGACGCCGAGGAGATCCTGACCGCGAACCTGCTCGAGACCGTCGGCCGGCCGTTCCGGCACGAGGCAGACAACCGCAATCTGTCGTTCAAGATCGATGTCGATCCGAACCTGCCACGCAGCATCGTCACCGATTCCAAGCGCCTGCAGCAGGTCCTGAAGAACCTGCTCTCCAACGCCTTCAAGTTCACCGCCGAAGGCGAAGTGCGCCTGAAGGTCGCCGGCGCGGTCGGCGGCTGGGGGATCGACCACCCGGTGCTGAACTCCGCGCCGGCCGTGATCGCCTTCGAAGTGTCCGATACCGGCATCGGCATTCCCCTGGAGAAGCAGAAGCTGATCTTCGAGGCATTCCAGCAGGCGGACGCCGGCACCAGCCGAAAATATGGCGGCACCGGACTCGGGCTCGCGATCAGCCGCGAGCTCGCGAGCCTGCTCGGAGGCGAGATCCACCTGCGCAGCGCGCCGGGCAAGGGCTCGTCTTTCACGCTGTATCTGCCGTTGAAATATTCCGGCCCGACGCTCGCGCCGCGAGCCGCGCCGGCGTCACAGCAATACAGCCAGCCGCCGGCACTACAGCCGGCCGTGCCTGACCAGCAGCGTGTCATCGAGCAGCTTCCCGACGACCGGCTTAACCTCGAGCCTGGCGACACCATCCTCCTGATCGTCGAGGACGACCCACACTATGCCCGCGTGCTGGTCGATCTTGCCCGTGACAAGGGCTTCAAGGTCTTGGTCGCTGCCCGGGGCGCCGAGGCCCTGGATCTGGCCAAGCAGTACCAGCCGACGGCCGTCTCGCTCGACGTGTTCCTGCCCGACATGCTCGGCTGGACCGTGCTGAGCCAGCTCAAGCACAATCCGCTCACCCGCCACATCCCCGTGCAGATCATTACGCTCGACGAGGACCGCCAGCATGCGCTGGCACGCGGCGCGTTCTCATTCGTCAACAAGCCGACGACCACCGAGGGCGTATCGGCCGCACTGACGCAGATCAAGGAATATGCGCGGCCGCGGCGCAAGCGGCTGCTGATCGTCGAGGACAACGAGGCCGAGCAGCTCTCGATCCGCGAGCTGCTGCACCACGACGACATCGAGATCCTGGCCGCGGATACCGGGGCCGGCGCGCTCTCGACGCTGCGCGAGCAGCCCTGCGATTGCGTGGTGCTCGACCTGCGGCTGCCCGACATGAGCGGATTCGAGGTGCTTGATCAGATCCGCAATGACGAGAAGCTGTCGAACATCCCGGTCGTGGTGTTCACCGGACGCGAGCTGTCGGCGGAAGAGGATGCCGAGCTCCACACCATGGCACGCAGCATCGTGGTCAAGGGGGTGGAGTCGCCGGAACGCCTGCTCGACGAGACCGCGCTGTTCCTGCACCGCGTGATCACGGAACTGCCGATCGAGAAGCAGCGTATGCTGGAGAAGCTGAACAGTTCCGACGAGGACCTGATCGGCAAGACCGCACTGCTCGTCGACGACGACGCCCGCAACATCTTCGCCCTGTCGAGCGTGCTGGAACGACGCGGCATGAAGGTCCTGACGGCGACGACCGGCAGCGAGGCGGTAACACTGGTCGAATCCAATCCGGAGATCGCGATCGTGCTGATGGACATCATGATGCCGCAGATGGATGGCTATCAGACCATCGGCGTGATCCGCGAGAACCCGGCCTTCGCCCGTGTTCCGATCATCGCATTGACCGCCAAGGCGATGAAGGGCGACCGTGAGAAGTGCCTCGAAGCCGGCGCGTCCGACTACCTCGCCAAGCCCGTCAACACCGACCAATTGCTGCTTGCGATCCGCATGTGGCTGCACCGCTGAGTTGGATCCGCGAATGGACCACGAAAAGGTCAACATCCTCCTCGTCGACGATCAGCCCGCCAAGCTGCTCGCCTATGAGGTGATTCTGAAGGATCTCGGCGAGAACCTCGTGATCGCCTCCTCGGGGCGGGAGGCGCTTGAGGTTCTGCTCAAGACCGAGATCGCGGTGATCCTGGTCGACGTCTGCATGCCCGAGCTCGATGGTTTCGAGCTCGCCGCGATGATCCGCGAGCATCCGCGCTTCCAGAAGACCGCGATGATCTTCATCTCGGCCATCCAGGTCAGCGACATCGACCGGTTGCGCGGCTACGAGATGGGCGCGGTCGATTACGTCCCGGTACCGGTCGTGCCGGAAGTGCTGCGCGCCAAGATCAAGGTGTTTGCCGAGCTCTACCGCAAGACGCGCGAGCTCGAACGGCTGAATCACGAGCTGGAGGACCGCGTCCGCGCACGCACCGCGGAACTGGAGAGCTCCACCGCGAAGCTGCGCGAGAGTGAGCAGCGGCGCAGCATGGCGATCGCTGCCGGCAAGATGGGGTCCTGGGACTGGGACTGGATCAGCGGCGACTGGATGTGGGACGAGGGGCAATACCGCATCTTCGGCGTCAGCCCGGAGAGCTTCGAGGTCAATCCGGCCAACGTTCAGGCGCTATTGCACCCCGATGACGTCGATCAATTGCGCAAAGCGATCGCCGAATTCAACAAGGGCACGCGCGCCTATGAAACAGAGTTCCGCATCGTGCGGCCCGACGGCGAGGTGCGCTGGTGCGTCGGCACGGCGGCCGCGACGGTCGACGAGAGCGGGCGCGTGGTGCGCGTCAGCGGCGTCACCGTCGACATCACAGAACGCAAGCGCGCCGAAGAGCGGCAGAACCTCCTCGCGCGGGAAGTCGATCACCGCGCCAAGAATGCGCTGGCGCTGGCGCAGTCGATCGTGCGCCTCACGCGGGCCGACGAGGTCAAGGCCTATGTCAACGCGGTGGAGGGGCGCATCAATGCACTGGCGCGCGTGCATACCATCCTGTCGCTGTCGAGTTGGCAGGGCGCTGAGCTCTCCAAGTTGATCGACGAGGAGCTTGCGCCCTATTCGCTCGGCGACCAGATCAGATTGGCAGGTCCCGAAGTTCAGTTGATGCCGGCAACGGCCCAGACGCTGGCACTCGCACTGCATGAGCTCTTCACCAACTCGGCAAAGTATGGCGCGCTCTCGACCCGATCGGGACGGCTCGCGATCGATTGGCAGGTCGAGGACGAACTGCTCACGCTGTGTTGGGAGGAGTCGGGCGGTCCGCTGGTCATGACACCGAAATCGCGCGGCTTCGGCACGCGGAGCCTGCTTGCGAGCATCGAGTCCCAGCTTGGCGGACAGGCGCAGTTCGATTGGCGAGCCGAAGGCCTGTTGTGCCGCCTGGAGGTGCCGTTGACACGCAAGACGGCGACCAGCGCACCCGGCAAATTCGATACCGCTGGCTCCGCCGAATTGCAGCGCGCATCCGGCTAACCGGACGCTGCGCTCGTCACCCGCCGGGCCATCCGCGGTTCGCGCGCGACCCGTCCTTCCAGCCAGGCCTCCGTTCGGGCGAGATCGCGCAACGCCCTGGCGTAGCGGCGTGCCGCATTTCGCTCTGCTCCGCGCGGCAGCCTGCGGGCTTTGCGCAAGATGTCCACGGCCGCGCTACGATAGGCCAGCGAGCGGTAAAGAAAGACTACCTTACCCATATCGATATTCCCGTTTTGATGACACCCATCCTCGCAAGCCCGGCATGAACGTCGGATGAAGCGAGTGACGACAAATTCGTTCGATCGGCTGGAACCCGGCAATTGCGCGTGCGTTGGCATGCCAGTTCGGGATTCAGTCCCATGCGCACCAAGAAGTCGTCTGAGCTGATCTCTGCCAGCGGCCTTATTAAGCTGATGACGCATGCAATGATGGGCGCAGCCCTCGGCCTCATCTTCAGCCTCGCGCTCGTCCTGTCCAATCCGGCCGTGGCCAACCTGCTCAATAACGGCGGAAGCCAAGCCGTTGCGGTCTTCGTCCTCACCTTGGTGACGACGTTCGCGATCGGCGCAACGCTCACTGGCGTCGTGTTCATCCTCGCAGAGGACAAGCAATCTTGAAGCGTGCGTGACGCGTGGAAATGCTTTGTTGGGAACTCCTGCGGCGAATAGCGGTTGGCTGCCTGCGTCAATTCAACTCAGGGAGTTTCCCGCATGAAGACGACCAAGCTCGCTCTCGCCGTAATGTTGGCAACCGGCCTAGCCGCCGCGCCGCTCGCCGCCCAGGCGAAGTCGCATAAGGCCAAGCACGGATCCTCGATGTCATCGTCGCAGACCACCGGCGCCAATACCAAGTCTACCCGGGGCGCTGATCCTTCCGGCCAAGGCGGCTCTGGTCCCGGCTCCGATCAGGGCGGCACCATGACGAACAAAGGCGGCATGACCAACACCAAATAGCCGCTCCCCGTAATCCATGGAGGGCTCCGCCACTGCGGGGCCCTTGCTCGACGCTCCGAGCTGTCAGGATTCGGCATCCACGCGCTTCCGGCACCCGGGACGCACGCTCAACGCCATCGCGGTTCGACGGGCAGTTGCGAGATCCGGTATGGGTCCTGCTCTTCCTCCGCCATACGCTTCCAAAGATCTCAGCGGCGTCCGATTGCGTGGACGGGATTGCCGACTGCCTTCACGGGACGAAGGCGCACCCGGTCGCGGACATCGGGCAGAACGTCGCTGCCACCAGCCGCCCTCCATTCGTCGATCAGGAGGTTGATTTTCCGGCGCAGATCCATCTGCGCCAGGGCCCTTTCTGTGCAGTCGTGATCGCGCTCGACGAGGTCGCGCACCGACGCCTCGACGTCGGCCATCTCAAGCCTCAAGGCTCTGATTTTACGTCGAATTTCATTAATTCTGTTGTCCATGCCTTGTTAGAACAAAATAAGAACATATAGTCAAGTCACGATTTCTGGACGGAGGCGAGAGGAGGAGAGACATGCAGGTTCAAGGTCAATACGATGCTAGGGCTTTCCTGAGCGAGCAGATGACACGAGCGCAGGGCCTCAGGCTGAAACGGCTGAGTGAAGAGGCCTATCAACCCGCCCAATACGCACGGGATCTGTCCTTCAGCGAGGCCGCACGGCGCATCCAGGCCCTCGAAGCGGAGATAGAGCTGGCGAATTCCTTCTAGGCAGCGGTTCGCGTTTGGAACATTGCATAGGCGCTCCCGGAACCATGGCCGTGCCGAATGGTTTTTCTTCGGCCAAGGGAGAACATACATGGCACGCAAGGCAAAGAAACGCCGTTACTCACGCAGCGCCGGCAGCGATGTCGAAGGCGAGATGCGGCGCTACAAGAAGGGCACCGCGAAGAGCGGCCGCGGGGGACGCGGCGGCCGCGTGAAGAGCCGCAAGCAAGCGATCGCAATCGGACTGTCGAAGGCACGCAAGAAGGGCAAGAAAGTCCCGAAGAAGGCGTCGAAGCGCAAGAGCGCCAAGAAGACCTCCAGGACGTCGTCGAAGAAGTCGTCGAAGCGCAAATCCAGCAAGCGCTGACGCTGATCAGTCTCAGATCATGCTCCCCGGCATGAAGCAGCGGATCGAAATCCCGAACGCAGTCTTCACCGGCCACACCATGGTGCGGCCTGCACGGTTCGGCTCGGTGATGACGGCTTCGTCCGGCACCTCGATCCACTGTCCATCGAGACGCACCCGGTAACGCCCGTTGTGCGACTCCCAGTCTGGATCGGCAACGGCGACCCCATCCGCATCCGAGCAGCACGGACCCAGATGGCTGCGCAGGCTGTCGAACCATGGCTTGAGGGGCGAGTCGGCGTAGCGGCCGTCGTCGCGCCCGAGCGCGTTTCCGTGCCAGAGCACCAATGGCGCCAGGAGCAGCGCACTCCTCAGCGAGAGCTTCAATCGATCCATGTCGGCACCGATCAAATGTGAACCACCGGCCAGTTCCATAAGGCGCCGGGAAGGTTCGAAGTTCCAGGCTTGCAACTGGGCTCCGCGGCTACGTCGCAGCAGAGCACAGAGGAACTGTGACCAGTGAACACGGCTTTTTCGGACGCACCGGGTCATCGTCCCTGCCGTTAACGAGAATGTTATCGGGCCTTGGCGAGCTTGATTGCGTATGCGAAAGGCGGCCCGATGGCCGCCTTTCTGGACTTGCGCCGGTCGAGCTTCGCCTTACACGAGCGGCACCGCGACGAAGCGGGTGGCATCCGCGCTTCTGACCTGCAACAGAACGCTGCGCTTGCCCGACGCTTTGGCCTGCGCCAGCTCCGAACGCATCTCGCCGACATTGCTGACCGCCTTGCCGCCGACATTGAGGATGACGTCACCGGTCTGGATGCCGCGCTGCGCCGCCGGCCCTTGCGGGTCAACCTCGGTGACGACGAGGCCCTTCTGGCCGGCGCCCTGCACCTCGCCGGCTGGAGCCAGACCAAGCCCGAGGCGCGGCGTACCGGCGCTCGGCTGCATCTTGCCGTCATCGGCCTTGTTCTCGGCCCGCTGTTCGTTCGGCAGCTCGCCGAGCGTCAGGGTCACCGTTTTGCTGTCGCCCTTGCGGAAGATATCGAGCTTCACGGACGTGCCCGGTGCCAAGGTGGCGATGGTGCGGGCGAGATCGCGGGAGTCCTTGATCGTGGTGCCATTGACGGCGGTGATGACGTCGCCCGCTTCGATGCCGGCCTTGGCCGCCGGGCTGCCGTCCTGCGGATTGTCGACGATGGCGCCGCGCGCCTGCTTCAGGCCGAGGCTGTCGGCGATCTCGGCCGTCACCGGCTGCACCTGAACGCCGAGCCAGCCGCGCGTCACCGCGCCCTTCTCCTTCAACTGCGCGACGACGAGCTTGGCGGTCGAAGCCGGAATGTCAAAGCCGATACCGACCGAGCCGCCCGACGGCGAGAAGATCGCAGTGTTCACGCCGATGACGTTGCCGTTCATGTCGAAAGCCGGCCCGCCGGAATTGCCCTTGTTGATGGGCGCATCGATCTGGATGAAGTCGTCATAGGGACCGTTGCCGATATCCCGGCCGCTGGCCGAGACGATGCCGGCGGTTACAGTGCCGCCAAGACCGAAGGGATTGCCGACCGCGACCACCCAGTCGCCGATGCGCGGCTTCTGGTCGGAGAACTTGACGAACGGAAAGTCCTTCTTGCCGTCGACCTTGATCAGGGCAAGGTCGGTCTTCGGATCGGTGCCGACCACTTTTGCGGTGTAGATGGTGCCGTCATCGGTCGTCACCTGGACGGACTCGGCATGGTCGACGACGTGGTTGTTGGTCACGGCATAGCCGTCAGCGGAGATGAAGAAGCCGGAGCCTTCGCCGGTGATGACCTGGTGGCGGTGCGGCACGCCGTTCGTGCCACCCGGGAAGCGGAAGCCGAACTCCCGCGAGAACTGGTCGAACGGAGAAGCCTCGTCCTGGTCCATCCGGTTCTGCTGCAGCATCGCGCTCTTGTCGTTGTCCCGGTCGATCTTGACCCGCACCGAGATCACCGCGGGTTTGACCTTGCTGACCAGATCGCCGAAGCCCGGCGGTGTTGCGACGGCTTCCGCAGCTTGAGCCGGCGCAATGAAGGAGTTCATCCCGAACGGCGAAGTGCCTGGGGCAACTGACAGGGCGGCCACGCCCAGCGCGGCCACGGTGCCGAGCAGCACGAGCCGGCGCGGCCGCAAGATCTTGCGAGACGTGGTAATGTTGGAATTGATGCGATCGTTCATGTCGAAATGTCCATGTTGAGCTGGTGTCGCCTTGCCCTCAACATGGTCGTTGCTACCTTACGGCGTCCCGTCCACCCGATTAAATCTCGGCAAAGAATGGGGGAGCAGGCGCAGCAAGCAAACGGTCGCTGGCCGTTTGATGCAGCTCAACACGGGTCCTTCGCGCAGTGAAAAACTGCAACCACCGGATGATGTCCACTGGAGGCGCGCCATGTACAAAGACATTCTCGTCCACATTCCCACCGAACGTCCCATGCGTTCGGCGATCGACGGCTCGATCTCGCTCGCGGCGAAACTCAACGCGCATCTCGACGCGGTCGCGGTCGGCTATGTCGTAACCAGTGCAGCTTACGTGATGGAAGGCGGCGCCGCGGTGGCGGCCGTGTTCGAACTGGAACGCGAGCGCGCCGTGGAGCGGGCCGAGGCCGCGCTCGCAGTGTTCAAGAGCGAGGCGGCGAACGCCGGCATCTCCTACGCCTGCCACGCACTCGGCGCGATCCCGGCGGATGCAGCCGGCTCGCTCGGCGAGATGGCGCGACTGCACGACCTCAGCGTCGTGCTTCAGCCTGATCCGACGCAAGGCTCGTTCGACAACGACATGCCACGCGAGATCCTGTTCCAGGCGGGCGGCCCGGTCCTGTTCCTGCCCTACACCTTCCGTGGAGCCTTCAAGGCAAACCGGATCGGCATCTGCTGGGATGGCAGCCGCCTCGCTGCCCGCGCTGTGCGCGACGCAGCACCGTTCCTGGCGCGCGCCGCAGAAATCGTGATCATCACCATCAACGAGACCGACGCCGCCTCCAACGAAGCGTCAGCGAACAGTCTGACAAAACATCTCCGCCGGCGCGGACTGTCGACCCGCACGGTCGCCCTCTCGGCAACGCGCGCCGACATTCAACCGACCATCCTGTCACTGGCGGCGGACGAGAGTCTCGATCTCCTGGTGATGGGCGGGTACGGCCACTCGCGGTTGCAGGAGCGCGTTCTCGGCGGCGTCACCCGCGCCATGCTGGATGCCATGACGGTCCCGACGCTGATGTCGCATTGAGCCGTGCCGGATGGCGCCATCACGCCGCGACGGGAGTTTCCCATGTCGTGGGCGCGGCGGCGTCCTTGTCGCGTTGCACATTGCAGGCGTCGAAATGCGCCTTCAGCTCGATTTCGGCGAGATGTTCGAAATGTTCGGCCCGGCCGAGCAGTTCCCAATTCTGGAGCGGCCGATAGGCCGCCTGCTGGCGACAGAGGGACGCCAGCGCCCGGTAGCGACGTACGTTCTCCATGAGACCCTCCCTCGCTTGCTAGGGTTATTGCCCTGATTTGCGTCAGGTCGATGGCGGTTGTGCAAAAGATTTGCTGCGCCCCCGCACTTGAACTTGGTCGTCAGGCCCAAGTTCCAAATAGCGCCGGCGGACGCCTGGAACCTCGAGCTTGATCTTGTCGAACGGGAACGACTGCAGAACGCGACGCCGACGCTGAGGCCTACGTTGGAGAGATAGTCGTCGACCTCCAGCTCCCTGCCGATCGTCTCGACCAGGCGTTCAGCCAGCACCAGAACGTCCTCACGGCGCGCGTCCTCGGGCATCAGGACCACGAACTCGTCGCCGCCGATGCGGGCGACGAAGGCGCCTTCGGCTTCCGTGGCAAGTCGGTCAGCCGCCGCTCGCATCAGCAGATCGCCGGCGGGGTGACCGAACACGTCGTTGACCTCCTTGAAGCGGTCGAGATCGAGGCTCAGCACGGCAAAACTGGTCGCCGCCTCCCCCGCCCGCTTCAACCGCTCGGCGAGCGCCGCATTGGAGGCGCTGCGGTTCGGCAGGTCAGTCAGCACGTCATGATGCGCGAGATGGCTGATGCGCTGCCGGGTGGTGACGCGCTCCGTGACGTCCTCGATCACGCCAACCAAGTATTGCGGATTCCCGTCGCCATCCGCGATCAGCATTTTGCGTGAATTGACGACGCGGTCGCGGCCTTCGCCGACTTCGAGCAGATGCTCCTCGAGGAACATCGGCATGCCGCTCGCGATAACCCGGCGGTCCTGCTCGGTGACCATGCGGGCCACGTCCGCCGGAAAGATTTCCTCAGAGCAGAGCGGCGCTGAGGCCGCGTGTCATCCGTAATCTACCGGATACGCGCAGACTCCCTGGCACGTGCCGGTTGCGCGGAAATGTCGTGCAATCCTGCAACCCGCGCCGTCTCGGCCGCGAGGCGGATGGCCGCAATGTTGGCGGCGTATTCAGTGCCATCCCTGCCACGAAACACCGCGGATCCCGCCACCAGCGTGTCGGCGCCCGCTCCGGCAACGGCAGCGGCATTGTCGCGCGTGATGCCGCCATCGACCTCGAGCCGGATCGGCCGGTCGCCGATCATTGTTCGAATTCGTCTGATCTTCTCGATCTGGGACTCGAGGAAGGACTGACCGCCGAAGCCAGGATTGACCGTCATGACCAGCACGAGATCGATACGGTCGAGTACGTATTGGATCGCGCTTTCCGGCGTCGCGGGGCACAGGCCGACGCCCGCTTTCTTGCCGAGTGCGCGGATCGCCTGGAGCGAGCGGTCGAGATGCGGCCCCGCTTCGGCATGGACCGTGATGACGTCAGCGCCTGCCTTCGCGAACGCCTCGAGGTAGGGATCAACCGGCGCGATCATGAGATGCACGTCGAAAACCTTCTTCGTCAGCGGCCGTATCGCTTTGATCACATCGGCGCCGAAACTGATGTTCGGGACGAAATGGCCGTCCATCACATCACAATGGATCCAATCGGCGCCGGCGGCATCGATGGCCGCGATCTCCTCACCGAGACGCGCGAAGTCGGCGGCCAGGATCGAGGGGGCAACAAGGATCTCGCTGCTCATGCCCTCACGCTCCTTTCCGCAACCGGACCACCGCTGAAGACGCGGCTTGCGAGGACATCCGCCGGGTCGATGGTTTCGAGGTCGGCGACATCGAGCATGCGGTCGAGATCGGACACCAGGCGATCGGCCTGCCGCAGGCGGATGCGATCGACCGCGTTGCGGACCGAGCGCGCGTTGGAGAAGAACGGTTGGGTCCGGCGCAGCGCGATGTATTTCTCGAACGCCTCGCGTGCCGCTGCCGAGAAGCGATAACCCCGCTCCTTCAGCATCAGCTCGGCGATGACGAGCAGCTCGGCTTCCGAATAATCCGGAAATTCGATGTGGTGGGCGATCCGCGAGCGGAAGCCGGGATTCGAGGCGAAGAAGCTCGTCATCCGCTCGCCATAGCCGGCGAGGATCACGACGAGGTCCTCGCGCTGGTTCTCCATCACCTGGAGCAGGATCTCGATCGATTCCTGGCCATAGTCGCGCTCGTTGTCGGGACGATGCAGGTAATAGGCCTCATCGATGAACAGCACGCCGCCCATCGCCTTTTTCAAGATCTCCTTGGTCTTCGGCGCGGTGTGACCGATATACTGACCGACGAGGTCGTCGCGCGTCACCGAGATCACCTGCCCGCGGCGCACGAAGCCGAGGCCGTGCAGGATCTTGGCCATGCGCAGCGCGACGGTCGTCTTGCCTGTGCCGGGATTGCCCGTGAACGACATGTGCAGCGTCGGCGGTGCGGCGGCAAGGCCCGCGCGCTGCCGGATGCGCTCGATCAGCAGCAACGAGGCGATCTGGCGCACGCGGTTCTTCACCGGCTTGAGCCCGATCAGCTCCTGATCGAGCTGTTGCAGCGTATCGGTGATCCCGGCCGCTTCAGCCTCCTTGCGGAGATCGAATTGGGTCTCGCTGCGTTCGGTCGTGGTTGCGTGGGGCACATCGAGCATCGGCACCTCGAATAAAAGGGGCTTCGCCGCAGGGGAGCGACGAAGCAGTGGTCCGCCAAGGATGCGAAGCAGGGAGAGCTCCGCGCGGAAGCGAAAGACTCAAGCTGACGCGTGCGCGGCCGGCCGGCGCACCGTGGTGTAGCGAATTGCGCGGCCCCCCACCTCCTGCCGCACGAGCTCGAACTCCGCCTCTTGCTTCGGCCGGTTGACGAGGAAGGAGATCCGCACCGATTCCCAGCCGTGGCTGGAATCGAAGCCGCTGATGCGGATGTAGCGGTCGCCGTAGACCCTGCGACACTCGGCGAGCTCCATCATCACGCCGGCGGCATCCTGGAGATCGAACATCGGCAGGCCCCACATCTCCCAATAGGTATTGCGGGGATGCGGATCATCGGTGAACTCGATATTCACCGCCCAGCCATTGGCGAGACAGTATTGCACCTGCTTGGAGATCTGGTCATCGGTCAGATCGGGCAGATACGAGAAGCAGCCCTGGGTGATCTTCATCTCCATTCTCCTCAGACGGTTTCCAGCGCAGTCGGCACGAAGTCCGGCGTGTCGGTGGATTGATAGTTGAAAGTCACGTCCTTCCAGACCTCGAGCGCGGCCTTCAGCGGCGTGCAGGTCTGGGCCGCCTTGGCGAGGATCTCCGGCCCTTCGTGGACATAGTCGCGGCCCTCATTGCGGGCGAGGATCATCGCTTCCAGCGCCACGCGATTGGCGGTCGCACCAGCCGCAATGCCCATGGGATGGCCGATGGTGCCGCCGCCGAACTGCAGCACGACGTCCTCCCCGAGCAGGTCGAGCAGCTGGTGCATCTGGCCGGCATGGATACCGCCGGAAGCGACCGGCATCATCTTGTTGAGGCTCGCCCAGTGCTGGTCGAAGAACAGGCCGTGCTCGAGCTTGGTCGGGTTGAAGTCCTCGCGGCAGACATCGTAGTAGCCGCGCGTCGTGTTGGGATCGCCTTCGAGCTTTCCGACCACCGTGCCGGCATGGATGTGGTCGACACCGGCGAGGCGCATCCATTTGGCAATGACGCGAAACGACACGCCATGGCTCTTCTGCCGCGTATAGGTCGAATGGCCGGCGCGGTGCAGATGCAGGATCATGTCGTTGCGCCGGGCCCATTTGGCCATGGACTGGATCGCGGTGTAGCCGATCACGAGGTCGATCATGACGATGACCGAGCCGAGCTCCTTAGCGAACTCCGCGCGCTCGTACATGTCCTCCATGGTGCCCGCGGTGACGTTCAGGTAGGTGCCCTTCACCTCGCCCGAGGCCGCCTGCGCGCGGTTGACCGCCTCCATGCAGTAGAGGAAACGGTCGCGCCAATGCATGAAGGGCTGCGAGTTGATGTTCTCGTCGTCCTTTGTGAAATCGAGCCCGCCCTTCAGCGCCTCGTAGACCACGCGGCCGTAGTTGCGGCCGGACAGACCAAGCTTCGGCTTCACCGTCGCGCCCAGCAGTGGCCGGCCGAACTTGTCGAGCCGCTCGCGCTCGACCACGATGCCGGTCGCCGGTCCCTGGAACGTCTTCACATAGGCGACCGGAAAGCGCATGTCTTCGAGGCGCAGCGCCTTGAGCGGCTTGAAGCCGAACACGTTGCCGATGATCGAAGCCGAAAGATTGGCGATGGAGCCCGGCTCGAACAGGTCGAGATCGTAGGCGATGTAGGCGAAATACGAGCCGGGCGAGCCCGGGACGGGATCGACGCGGTAGCACTTGGCGCGATATTTCTCGGCCGCTGTCAGGCGATCGGTCCACACCACCGTCCAGGTCGCGGTTGAGGATTCGCCGGCAACGGCAGCCGACGCCTCGATGGGGTCGACGCCCTCCTGCGGCGTGACGCGGAACAGCGCGATCACGTCCGTGTCCTTCGGCGTGTAATCGGGCTCCCAATAGCCCATGCGCTTGTATTCCATCACGCCGGAGCGATAGCGCTCTTTGCCGCGGACCGTGCCTGCATGTGCGTTCATGGCTCTCTCCTGCTCTTCTCTCTCTCTGAATGACTAGGCTGCGACCGGTTCGCGGGCGTCGATGCGCGGATCAAGCTCGCCGGCGCGATAGCGCCGCGCCATCTCGCTCATCGGGACCACCTTGATCTTGCTCGCATGGCCCGCCGTGCCGAACTGCTCGAACCGCTCGCGGCACAGCTCTCGCATCGCGTCCATCGCGGGCTTGAGGAACTTGCGCGGGTCGAACTCGGAGCGCGCCTGGGCCGCCACTTTCCGGAACACGGCGGTCATCGCCAGCCGGCAATCGGTGTCGATATTGACCTTGCGCACGCCGCTCTTGATGCCGCGGACGATCTCCTCGACCGGCACACCCCAGGTCTGCGGCATCTCGCCGCCAAACTCGTTGAACATGTCCTGCAGCGGCTGCGGCACCGACGAAGAGCCATGCATGACGAGATGTGTATTCGGCAGCCGGCGATGGATCTCCTCGACCACTCGCATCGCCAGGATGTCACCATCGGGCTTGCGGCTGAACTTGTAGGCGCCATGCGAGGTGCCCATCGCGATCGCCAAGGCGTCGACCTTCGTCGCACCGACGAAGTCGACGGCCTGGTCCGGATCGGTCAACAGCTGGTCGTGGCTGACCTTGCCCTCGACACCATGACCGTCCTCCTGCTCGCCACCGCCGTGTTCCAGCGAGCCGAGCACGCCGAGCTCGCCTTCGACCGAAGCGCCGACCCAATGGGCGAGATCGACGACGCGGCGGGTGATCGCGACATTGTAGTCATAGTCGGCCGCCGTCTTTGCATCGGCCTTGAGCGAGCCGTCCATCATCACCGAGGTGAAGCCATGGGCGATGGCGGAGGCGCAGGTCGCCTCGTCATTGCCGTGGTCCTGATGCATGCAGAGCGGGATATCGGGATAGGTCCGCTCCAGCGCGTCGATCATATGCGAGAGCATGAGATCGCCGGCATAGCTGCGCGCGCCGCGCGAAGCCTGGATGATCACGGGCGCGTCGACCTCGGCCGCCGCCTGCATGATCGCAATGCCCTGCTCCATGTTGTTGATGTTGAACGCCGGCACGGCATAGCCGTGACTCGCGGCGTGATCGAGCAATTGGCGAAGGGTGATACGGGCCAAAGGGTCGTCCTCCTTATTGGCTCTTGCGGGCGATCGCCCGGCGGGCCGCTTCCGCAATGCTCTGCGGCGTGATTCCAAATTCGCGATACAGCACGGGCGCGGGCGCTGAGGCGCCGAAGCCGCGCATGCCGACGAATTCGCCGTCCATCCCGATCCAGCGCGACCAGTCGCCCTGCACGGCCGCCTCGATGCCGACGCGCGGCGCAGTGCCGAGCACGGAGGCGCGGTAATCTTCCGGCTGCTCCTCGAACAGTGCGAAGCACGGTGCGGAGACCACAGCAGCGCGAATGTGCTCGGTCGCGAGCAGACGCGCGGCTTCCATTGCAATCGACACTTCGGAGCCGGTTGCGATGAGCGTCACATCGCGGCCGCCGTCCGGGGAGACAACGAGGTAAGCACCGCGCGCGACGCGGTTTTTGCCGCGCGCATCGCTGCGGAAGGTCGGCAGGGCCTGCCGCGACAGGCACAACACGGATGGACGGTGCTCCGCCATAAGCGCGCAATCCCAGGCCTCCAGCGTCTCCACGGCATCGGCCGGCCGGAACACGAGCAGGTTCGGAATGACGCGCAGCGCCGCGAGATGCTCGACCGGCTGATGCGTCGGCCCGTCCTCCCCGAGACCGATGGAGTCGTGCGTCATCACATGGATCACGCGCAGCCGCATCAAGGCCGCAAGGCGGATCGCGGGCCGGCTGTAATCGGAGAACGCGAGGAACGTGCCGCCGTAGGGGATGAAGCCGCCATGCAGCGCGAGGCCGTTCATCGCGGCGGCCATGCCGTGCTCGCGGATGCCGTAATGGATGTAGTCGCCGGCGAACGCACCGCTCTTGACCGGAGCCTGCGCCTTGGCATGCGTCAGGTTCGAATGCGTCAGGTCCGCGGAGCCGCCGACCAGGCCGGGAATCGTCCCGGCGATGGCATCGAGCACCTGTTGCGAGGCCTGCCGCGTCGCGAGCTTTGGCCGCTCGCTGGCGAAGCGTTCGCGCAATTTCGCCGCGGCGAGCGCGTAGGCGGCGGGCAGAGTCACGGCCTTGCCCTCGACGAACAGATCGCGCTGCTCTGGCGTCGCACCTTCGTAGCGATCGAGCCAGGCGAGGCGATCGACCTGCCCACGCTGCCCGATCATCCGCCACGCCTTGAGCACCGGGATCGGCACCACGAAGGGCTGATAGTCCCAACCAAGCGTCCGCCGCGCCGCTGCCGTCTGCTCGGTGCCGAGCGGCGCGCCGTGCGCCTTCTCGGTGCCCTGTCTACCAGGCGCGCCATAGCCGATGATGGTGCGGCAGGCGATCAGCGAGGGTTTTGCGGTTTCGCGCTCTTCAGCAATCGCCTGCGCAACGGCTTCGGGATCGTGCCCGTCGACCCGGCGCGCCGACCAGCCAGAGGCGGCGAAGCGCGCGAGCTGGTCGTCCGACGTTGCGAGCGAGGTCGGGCCGTCAATGGAGATGCCATTGTCATCGAACAGCACGATCAGCCGGCCGAGCCCGAGATGGCCGGCAAGCGAGATCGCCTCCTGGCTGATGCCTTCCATCAGGCAGCCATCGCCCGCGATGACATAGGTGTAGTGATCGACAAGCCCGTCACCATGCCGCGCATTGGCCATGCGCTCGGCGAGCGCCATACCGACCGCGGTCGCGATCCCCTGCCCCAATGGGCCCGTCGTGGTCTCGACGCCCGGCGTATGACCATATTCGGGGTGCCCGGGCGTCTTCGAGCCCCATTGCCTGAAGGCCTTGATGTCGTCGAGGCTGACATCGCCGCCGGTCAGGTGCAGCAGCGCATAGAGCAGCATCGAGCCGTGGCCCGCCGACAGGACGAAGCGGTCGCGGTCCGGCCAGTTGGGATGCGCCGAGTCGAATTTCAGGAAGCGCGAGAACAGCACGGTTGCGACATCGGCCATGCCCATGGGCAGGCCGGGATGGCCCGACTGCGATGTCTCGATGGCATCGACCGCGAGGAAGCGGACAGCGTTGGCGAGATCGTTGTGCGTGACGGCCGTGAGGTCGGCTTCAGCATGGACGGAGATGTTCATCGGATCCTCTCCCTGTTCACTTCAAGCTGCGCTTGCGCTCGATCAGCTGCATGATCAGCGGCGTCAGGATCAGTTGCATCGCGAGATCGAGCTTGGCGCCGGGGCAGACGATCGAATTGGCGCGAGACATCCAGCTCTGCGGCAGCATCGAGAGCAGATAAGGGAAGTCGATGCCGCGCGGATTCTTGAAGCGGATCACGACCATCGATTCGTCCGGCGTCGGAATCCAGCGCGCGATGAACGGATTGGAGGTATCCACCGTCGGCACGCGCTGGAAATTGATGTCGGTCTCGGTGAATTGCGGGCAGATGTAGTGGATGTAGTCGGGCATCCGCCGCAGGATCGTGTCAGTGAC
The DNA here is from genome assembly GCF_045571455.1 of Bradyrhizobium sp. STM 3561. Lineage (NCBI taxonomy): Bacteria > Pseudomonadati > Pseudomonadota > Alphaproteobacteria > Hyphomicrobiales > Nitrobacteraceae > Bradyrhizobium > Bradyrhizobium sp. STM 3561. The sequence goes on along the minus strand of NZ_CP120695.1, from coordinate 954,433 downwards.
GGCCTCGGTCGAATAGCCGCGCGCGCTGCGGTCGCGGTGCAGCTTCTGGATCCATTCGAGATTGATGACGGGCACGACGCCGATCTTGAGGTCGGCATAGCGCGCGACATTCACCTTATCCGTGACCACGGCGCCGTGCAGTCCCTCGTAGAACAGCAGGTCGGAGTTCTCCGGCAGCTGCTTCCAGTCGGTGAAGGTGCCGGGCGCGGCGCCATGCAGCGCCGATTCCTCGGCGTCGTGGACGTAGTGCCGCGTCACCGCCGTGCCGGTCTCGCCGTAGTCGCGGAAAGCGCGCTCCAGTTCCTCGAACAGGTTGGTCTCGGGGCTGAAATGGCTGAAGTGCTTGTTGCCGCGCTCGGCCTCCTTCGCCATCTGCGCGCGCATCTCGGCGCGGTCGTAGCGATGAAAGGCGTCGCCCTCGATGTAGACGGCGTTGACCTTCTCGCGGAAAAATATCTGCTCGAACGTCTTCTTGACCGAGGTGGTGCCGGCGCCGGACGAGCCGGTGATGGAGATGATCGGATGTTTCCTTGACATGCTCGTCCTCCTACAGCCGGAAGAATCCACGCCGCGCGAACAGCGGCGCTGAAACGCTGGCGACCAGCAGCGGATCGCAATGCAGCTCCTCGACGCGCCGCACCTCGTTGCTGGAGCCCATGATCAACGGCACGCGCTGGTGCAGGCTCTGCGCGGACAGATCGAGGATGCGCTCGCGCCCGGTCGAGGCCGAGCCGCCGGCGTGCTCGATGATCATCGCCATCGGATGCGCCTCATAGGTGAGGCGCAGGCGGCCGTCGCCGTAGCCGGGGCGCGCGTCCGAGGGGTAAAGGAACACGCCGCCGCGGGTGAGGATGCGATAGGCTTCCGCGACCAGCGAGCCGATCCAGCGCATGTTGAAATCGTGGTTGGCCGGCCCCTCGACGCCGGCGAGGCATTCATCGATGAAGGCGCGCACCGGCGGGTCCCAATGCCGGCGGTTCGACGCATTGATCGCGAACTCCTCGCAGGCCTCGGAAATCTGCACGCCGCTGCGCGCGAGGCGGAAGCAGCCGGCCTTGCGGTCGAGCGTGAAGATGTCGACGCCGACGCCGAGCGTCAGCACCAGCAAGGTCTGCGGGCCGTAGGTGACGAAGCCCGCGGCGAGCTGTGCCGAGCCGCGCTGATGGAAGGCCAGCGAGAGATCATCAGGCGCCGGCAGGATCGAGAAGATGGTGCCGACGGTCATGTTGATGTCGATGTTGGAGGAGCCGTCGAGCGGATCGATCGCGATGCAGATGCGGCCCTCGCGGTCGACGATCTGGGCCTCGCGCATTTCTTCGGACGCCAGCGCCGCGATCGGCAGCCGACCGAGGCAGCGGCGCAGGATCGCGTCGGCCTGGACGTCGAGATCCCGTTGGACATCGCCGTCGCTGTTGCGGCCCCTGGTCAGACCGGAGCCGGCGGCGAGATCGCCGGAGGCGACGAGGTCGGCAATCTCGATCGCGGCCGCTGCGATGGCATCGACGGCGCCCGCCACCGCGAGCGCGTGAGGTGCGGTCTCACAATACCGTTGAAGGTGGTCGTCCAGCCTGAGTCGCCCGGTCATCTGCGTCCATCCCTGTGCCGGCGCCGCATCCAGTTTCCCTCCCCTCTGGAGGTTGGCGCGGTCGGTCCCGGCATCAGGAGATTGACAGGGGCGGCCTAATAAGGAAAATTTCTAATCATAATGAGCCTCAAAGAATTTTCTTATAATGGCCCCGGCCATGCGGCGACCCAGCTCCGGCATCTGACGATCCGGCAGCTGCGCTCGCTTGCGGCGCTGTCGGCAAAGGGCAGCGTGACGGCGGCCTCCAGCCATCTCGGGCTGACGCAGCCGGCCGTAACCCAGCAGCTCCGGCAGCTTCAGGATCTTGCCGGCCTGCCGCTGGTGCAGCGGACTGGCGACGGCATGCTGCTGACGGAGGCGGGCAAGGAGGTGCTGGCGCTGGCCGAGCGGGTCGAGGCCGCCATTACGGATTGCCAGGGCGCACTGGACCTGCTGGCGGGCCGGACCGGCGGCACGGTGCAGCTTGGCGCGGTGTCGACCGCGAAATATTTCGTGCCGCACGCGATCGCGGCGTTCTCCAAGCGCTATCCCAAGATCGAGATCAAGCTGACCATCGGCAATCGCGAGGAGATCCGCGAGGCCATGCACGGCTACGACCTCGATTTCGCGGTGATGGGTCGGCCACCGGCCGACGTCAGCGTCGACGTCCGTCAGCTCGGACGCAATCCGCACATCATCGTCGCTCGCAAGGGCCACTGGCTGGAGAAGGATTCCGGCCTCAACCTCACCGACCTCGTGCACGAGACCTTCCTCACGCGCGAGCCCGGCTCGGGCACGCGGACACTGATGGAGGGCATGTTCCAGAAGTCGGATCTCGAGCCGATCATCGGCATGGAGATGAGCAGCAACGAGACCATCAAGCAGGCCGTCATCGCCGGCCTCGGCATCGCCTTCATCTCGGCCCACACGGTGGCGCATGAGCTTGCCGAGGGCCGGCTCGTCGTGCTCGACGTTGCAGGGCTGCCGATCGTACGGCAATGGTACGTGATCCGCCGCAGCGATAAGGTGTTGCTGCCGCCGGCGCAGGCGATGTTCGATTTCCTGGGCTCGGAAGGATCGAATTATCTGCCTGATGTGCCCGAACTCGGCGGGCAGTAGGCCGGCGCTCAGCTCATCAGCTTCATGGCGACGGTTGCCGCCAGTATCACGATGATCTGGAGCAGACGCTCCGTCGTGAAGATGCGGTTGAAGGTGCTCATCGCGTGCCCCGGCCGACGTGAAGAATGTCTCGATCGGCCCGTTGCTAGCACACAAGAGTGCGGGGACAACTCCGTAATTGCCCCGTGGGCGGTCGCGCCGTCGGCGAGCCGGTTCACGTCCACGCCGACGGCTGGCGATCAGGCCGCGAGCGGGGCGTTGCAGTCGGTGCGCGTGGCGAAATAGGCCTCCAGCTCCGACAGCGCCCGCGCTTCCCAATCCCTCGCCTGCTCCAGCAGCGACCAGCTCTGGCCCGGGCGGAATGCAGCGGTCTGGCGATAGAGCGATGCAATGCCGCGGTAGCGGCGCACGTTCTCCAAGATGGCGTGACCGTTCATGTCCGAAAACTCCCTCGTCATTCCCGCGGGGGAAACTGCGGCCAAATCTTTTTCGAAAAGTTAGCGGCGCGCGGCAAGTTCGCGGATGGTTGCCGGACTGTTGCGCGAGCGCAACGTGCGCGGCGCGATTTATTGCGAATTCGTTGCCGCGCTCTCGCCCGAAGGCTTCAGCCCGCCGCTTCTGACGATCGTCATCGTCTCGCGGCAGAGATCGGCAAGACCGATCAGGAGCACGGCCAGGAGGCAGAACAGGTTGATGGAATCGGCATTTGCGCTGGTCAGCGGGTTGAACTGGAAGACGGGCGGTATGAACGCCCACCACACCAGCGGAACAGTGAGCAGCGCGGCAAATACCGCCGCCGGCGCGCCGGCAACGAACGCAAGCACGAACAGGCTGGGCAGGAACACCACGAAATAGAGCTTTGCCCCGAGCGCGACGCAGATGCCCTGAAGCGCGGCCGACATTGCGACGACGACCAGCCCGAGCAAAAACGCCTGCCACGACCACGGCCGTACCCGCGGTACGCCAAACAGCCCCGTACGTCTCATGAGCCTCCCCCTGCAACCTGTTAACCAGGTGCGTTTGCGACCAAAGTACTACAGCGGCGCCGGGACTGCGAGACGGAAATTGCGTCCTCGCCGGGTTGGTAAACGGGCCGCATCGCACAATTCCGCCCCTGCCGGCGGCTATTCGGTCGCCGCATAGAGCAGGCCCGCGATGGGCAGAGCGCCGCCAATGGCCGATGCGAGCGCCCAGCCGCCTTGCGCGAAGGCGAAGGCTCCGACCGCGGAGCCGGCCGCACCGGCGGCGAAGAACGTCGCCATGTAGAGACCGTTGAGGCGGCTGCGGTGCTCGTGGCCGAGCACGAATATGGCGCGGAAGCCGAGCACGACATTGCCCTGGACACCGATATCGATGGCAATCGCGGCCACCACGAGACAGGCGAGATTCAGCAGCGAGCCGGGCGTGCCGATATAGGTCACGAGGAATCCGGCGGCCGCGAGCAGCATCGCGACCAGCGTCGCGATGCGGCTATGGCCGCGATCGGCGAGGCGTCCTGCGATCGGCGCCGCGAACACGCCGGCAACCCCGGCCAGTGCGAACAGCGCGATGCCACGCTGGGAGAAGCCGAACTCGGCGGCGAGTTGGAGCGGCGCCACCGTCCAGAACAGGGTGAAGGCGCCGAACAGGCTCGCCTGGTAGAGTGCACGGCGCCGCAGCAGCGGCGTGGCCCGCACCAGATGCGGCATCGACAGCAATAATTCGCCGTAGTGCATCCGCGTGACAGGCTTGCACCTCGGCAGCGTCATCCAGAGCACGGCCGTGAGCACGATCATCAGCGCGGCGGAGCAGAAGAACACTGCATGCCACGACAGCACGGCCGTGACGAAGCTCGATACCGGACGTGCCAGCATGATGCCGAGCATCAGACCGGTCGAGACGTTGCCGACGACGCGGCCGCGGATGGCTTCAGGCGCCAGATGCGCCGCATAGGGGATGATGATCTGCACCGCGACCGAGCCGAGCCCGATGAACAGCGCGGCGATCAGGAACGGCAGCGCGTGGGTCGCGAAGGCGGCGGCGAGCAGCGCCGCGGCGCCAAGCGTGATCACCGAGCAGATCAGCGCGCGGTTCTCGACGAGATCGCCGAGCGGCACGATCAGCAGCAGCCCGGTGCCGTAGCCGATCTGCGTCATGGTGACGATCAGTCCCGCCGCTGCATGCGACAGGCCGAGCGCGGCGCTGATCGGGGCGATCAACGGCTGGGCATAGTAGATGTTGGCGGCGACCATGCCACAGGCCGCGGCAAGCACGAAGGTCAGGCGCTGCGACACCGCATCCGGCCCGGGCGCGGTCTCGATCGTGGCATTCATCGTCATTCACATGGACTCCAGGTAAAGATAGGGAATGATGATTCCCTTTTTTGACAAAAAACTCAGGCGAGCAGTTTCATCGCGACGCCGACGAGGCGCTCCCCGTCGAGCGGCAGGCGGGCCTTGCCAAGGACGCGCAGACCTTGCGTGATGCAGATCATCAGCCGCGCGGTGTCATCGGCATCGACATGGCGGGGAATCGAGCCATCGGCCTGCCCCTCGCGAATGAGGCCGGCAATGAAGCTTTCGTTGCTCTTGAGCTGCGCATTGACGCGGGCGCCAACGACTGGATCGAGCGCGGACAGTTCGACCGCGCCGCCGACGACGAGGCAGCCGCGCCGCCCCTCGCTGCCCTGGGAATGCTCGACATAGGACAGCAACACGTGACGGATTCGCTCGCGGCCGTTTGCGCCGCGCGAGGCCGCGTTGCGGGTCTGCTCCTGGCGCAGCACCGTATAGCGCTCGAAGGCGGCGAGAAACACCGCATGCTTATCGCGAAACGCCTTGTAGATGCTTCCCGTAGCGAGCCGCATCGCCGCGGTGAGGTCGCCGATCGAGGTGGCATGGTAGCCGCGCTCGCGAAACACCCGCACGGCCCTGTCGAGGGCGGTGTCCATGTCGAATTCCCGGGGGCGGCCGGGCGGACGGGCAGACGGAGATCGGCGGGCGGTCTTTTGCATTGCGGCATAATAGGGAATGATTGTTCCCGAATAAAGACACGTGGTTGTGAACGGGTGGTTGATGACGGCGTCGCACTTTCGCGTCCCGGAACCAGTTGCAAGCCGCGAAGCGTTGGGGGCAGAGCCGGGACCCGAGCAACACGGCACGGTGCGGCGACGGGGCACGAGAGAGGCGTGTGGTACACGCTCTCTCCTCCTCGTCATTGCGAGGAGCCCTTGCGACGAAGCAATCCAGAATCCCGCCTCGGAAAGATTCTGGATTTGCTTCGCTGCGCTCGCAATGACGGAGTGTGAGGTGACAGCTTGGTGCTCCAAGTGACGCTGTCATTCCCCCTTGTGCGCAATCGCGCACTGGGGCGGGCAAATCCAGTACGCCGCAGCCTCTCGATTGAACCACTGCCGTCTCGGCGTACTGGATCGCCCGCCTTCGCGGGCGATGACGGCAAATGCGTGGCTGCAGACATGCCTTTGCGTCCTCGCGGCGCAACTCGCCCGAGCTTTGCTTCGTCGCTCCACCCTCTGAAAGCCAAGAGACGCAGGGAAGACCGCATAGGCGTTAAGTTTGTTCTTGAGTGTTGGAATCACACGTGATTCCAAGGCGGGATGGCAGACGAATCGCTTCTGAACGAGGACTGGACGAGAGTGGTTACGCAGCTCGGCGGGGCTGCGCAGCTTGAAATAAGTGCGCGCCAGACGAAGGCTTTCGTGCGGCGGCGCCAAATTCCAGATGCGGTGTCGTTACTTCGGCTGATGCTGGCCTATTGTCTGGGTGAAAGAGGGTTGAGATCGACAGCCGCGTGGGCGGCTTCTGTTGGCCTTGCCGACCTCAGCAGCGTGGCGTTGTTCTATCGCCTGCGTCAATGTGGCGATTGGTTTGCAGTGCTGGTGGAGGGCTTGCTCGCTGCGGCAGCCCCGAAAGCGAGCCGAGGCCGCCTGATCCGCATTATCGATGCGACGACAGTGCCTCAGGCAGGACCGGCTGCGCGCAGGAACAGTGAGCTTTGGCGCGTTCATAGTGCATTCGATCTGCCATATGAGCGCTTTGGTCACTTCGAGCTGACAGATCAGCAAGAAGGCGAAACGTTTGACCGGATACCGGTGGTCAAGAACGAGATCCGCATTGCTGACCGCGCTTATCTACAACCTGACCGCATCGCCGCTGTGCGCGACGCCGGGGCAGACGTTTTGATCCGAGCGGGCTGGAAGAACGCACGTTGGCTTGATGCCAAAGGCCTTCCGTTCGATCTGATGGCCCAATTGCGTGCGGCGAAGGCGCACGGACTGATCGATCGGAGGATTTGGATCAAACGCAAGGACGGTGCGCCTCTGGCTATGCGTCTGGTCGCAGTCAAGAAGCCCGCCGGTGCAGTCGCGGCTTCGCGCCGTAAAGCCCGGCGCGACGCACAAGACGAAAACCGCGTCATCTCCAAAGAAACTCTGGAAGCCGCGGATTGGGTCATTCTGGTCACGTCGCTCGCGCGGGACGAGTTCTCCACCAAGGATGTACTCGCGCTCTATCGACTGCGATGGCGCATCGAACTTGGCTTCAAGCGACTGAAGAGTCTGATTGGTCTCAAGACGCCACCTGGAACCGATCCGCGCTCCGCCAAGCCCTACTTGCTGGCACACCTCTTGATCATCCTGCTGCTCGAGCCGCTTGCCCGCGACTTCGAGGACTCTCCCCGCTGGACGCAGGCCGCCTGACGGCACCTGGCGCTTGGCGTGTTTTGCAACAACTCGTTGCATCCTTGCTACAAGCGATCATTCCACAACCAACCATCCGTTGCTTTCGCCGCAGAAAGCGAGCGCTTGGGCGGCACCTGCGCGAGCCTCCTCGAAAACGTCCGTATCAATCGATGCTCGCGCTACCTTAACGCCTATGGGGAAGACCGGGTGCTGACCTCGCACCCGCGGTCTGCTGCACGAAAGGATCGCGCAAAGGAGACCGCACAGCAGCATACAGGTGGTGCCAATCACTCGGCCTTCCCTGCGCGATGGTCGGACGGCTTATGCCGCGCTCTCCTGGGAGCCGAATTCCTTCTGGCCTCCCTCGCGCTCGCGGAATTCACCGGCCATCGCGCCGGTTGACGCGACTGCCGCATCCGCAAGCGCTTGACCGTAGCAACGACGGCCAGGACCACACGGTTTTGCCGTACGCACGGTTCGCTTGTTCGCCACAGGGTCCGATGGCGTTGTGCACGTTGCCATCGAAGTATGACGAGACCAACCCGACAGCGCCGCTCGTCCGCACGAAGCCTCGGGCTCACGGAGAGCAATCCGCCCTGCCCTTGACATCTCGTACACGACGCTGCTGCGTCCACCGCAAGCCCGGCTCGCGACAATGACGACCTCATGATCGCCCCTCGAGAATGAGCCGGGATGCGCGACACATACGACAAATCCGAATTTCGGTAAAGTGGAATATTTTCGCGCCGGGGGGTTGACAGAGAAGCGAAACAGGCCCGGACCGAGCGCAGCGCAATCCGGGAAGTGCAAGATGCCGCGAGCGGCCCCGGATTTCGCTTTCCGCTCCATTCCCGGCTACGGGAGCATCAACCCCTTCGACAGCACCGGCGTCCCATCCGCCATCGTCGTCACGCCTTTCCGCTCGACGATCATCCCGTAAGCCCGCGGCTGGCGGTGGACGTCGAAATTGAAGGTGGTGCGCTTGTAGGAATTGCAGAGATCGAGGTCGCAGCGCGCCAGCGCGATCTCGTCGCCCTTGGTGGTGCAGGCCGCGATGATCTCGCCCGAGGGCGCGATGATGCAGCTGCCGCCGATCTGATCGACGCCCTCCTCGCGGCCGGCCTTGGCGACCCCGACGACGAACGTGCCGTTCTGATAGGCGCCGGCCTGCATCACCAGACGATTGTGAAACAGCGAGAGATCGTCATGCTCGGGCGCGGGCGGATTGTGCACCGGCGTGTTGTAGCCGATCAGCACCATCTCGACGCCCTGCAGGCCCATCACCCGATAGGTCTCGCTCCAGCGGCGGTCGTTGCAGATCGCCATGCCCATGACGCCACCGAAGGCATCGACCACGCCAAAGCCGCTGCCCGGCTCGAAGTAGCGCTTTTCCAGATGCTGGAATTCGCGCCACGGCTCGTGCTCGGCATGACCGGGCAGATGGACCTTGCGATACTTCAGGACGATCGCGCCGCTCTTGTCGACGAGAATGGACGTGTTGTAGCGCCTGACGATTCCGGCCTCGACGGCGAGCTCGGCATAGCCAAGGCAAAAGCCGATCCCGAGTTCGCGCGCGAGATCGAACAGCGGCTGCGTCTCGGGGCCCGGCATCTCGCGCTCGAAAAAGCTGTCGATCTCGGCCTGGTCCTCGAAGAACCAGCGCGGAAAGAACGTGGTCAGCGCCAGCTCGGGATAGACGATCAGGTCGCAGCCGCAAGCGCGCGCCTCGCGCATCAACGCCATCAGCCTCGCCACGACCGCGGTCCTGGTCTCGCTCCTCGCAATCGGGCCTAGCTGGCCGGCTGCGATGGTCACAAACCTCGTCACGACTCATTCCTTACGTTTCTGATTGCGTCGGACCTGGAGCTACCCAGCCACCGCGCGCAGCCGCCTCGGTCTTCCGCCGATGGCGCAATCAAATCCCATGCCTGGCGGGACCATCGTGCGACGGCTCGCCGACAATACCGGAACTTCGTTGCCGATCTGCAACGGTTCCACACAGTCTGAAGCCGGACAAAACAAACTCCCATTCCGGCCACGAACCGCTCTCACAAGGCCGTGAGACTACCAGGGGAATGACGATGCGTGCACAACGTGTTTGGAAAGTGAATGGGGCCGCCAGCATCGGGCAGCTTCAATCGAGACTGGACGATCTGAACAAGCGGCTGGGTCAGCTCGAAAACCAGCATCCTGACAGCTGGAAGCTCGAAGAGCTGAGGGCGAGCGTGCTGAGCCTGTCGCGCGAGATCGACGACATCCGCTGCGCCGAGGCGACAGCAGCCTTGAGCGAGCTGCTGCGGAAGTAGCCGGCGCCCGCTGATTCGGATCGCGCGCAAGGAACCAAGCTCCACGGCGGCCATTTTCATGCAGAGCATGGAGCAAGATCATGAGCAGGCACCTGACGCGAGCCCATCTCGCGCGTGGCGTGGCCGGCGCGGTATCCACGCTGGTCCTATGCGCGGCGGCGGTCTTCACCATCGCGCGCCACTTTGCGTTATGAAGAATTTGGCGCTGTGAGGGATTTCGCATGACATCCGACCCCGAGGAGTCGGTGCGGCTGCAAGGCTACGGCGAGATGACGCTGCGCACGGCCGTCGAGACCTTGATGCGGCTCGCGCCGCGCAAACGAACGGACGCCGCCGTCTTCCGCGTCCGTGACGGCGTGCGCCTCGCGCAAAGCGAGATCGCCGAGCTTGCCTCAAGCTGGGGCATCGAGCCGGCGCCCCACGTGCGATCGCCAAGACTGGTGCCGGAGCAGCACTGGCAAGACATCGTCCGCGGCATGGTGCGCGAAGCCCCGCTGCCCTCGCTGCTGGTGGCGTTTCTGGTGGGGGCGCTGGTGGCGCGAAGGTAGGCGCGCCAGAGCCGCTTGCAACAGCACTACTTCTGTTCGCTTGCCCGCATCTGGTCGGCGAACGGACGCAGGGCCTCCGACATCTCGTCGAGGCGCTTCTGCCACTCTGCACCAGGCAGGAAGGCGATCACCGGCTCATCCCCCGGAGAACCCGTCAGGTACTCTGGATTGCGCAGGCCTTCGGCGATCCCGGCTTCCAGCTTCTTGACGAGGTCGTCCGGAACGCCCTTGGGGACCGCGAAGCCACGCTCGGCCGTCGTCACCACTGGAAAGCCCACCTCCTCTGCCGTCGGAACGTCGGGCAGCGATGGAAAGCGCTTTTTCGACAGGATCGCGATGACGCGAAGCGGCCCCTTGTTGGCGCCATGCAGTTCGGGAATCTCGCTGAGAGTGACCATCCCGACATCCAGATGCCCGCCCAAGAGGTCAGTCCGCTGCGCCGCCGTTCCTCGGTAGGAGATCTCGTTGGGCTCGACCTTCGCGACGGAAGCGAGCATGCGAATGGCCAGATGACCGTTGGTGCCGGCGCCGTTGTGACCAAAGGTCACCGAGCCGGGCTTGCTGCGCAATGCCACAACGACATCCGGCAGATTCTTGAATCGGCTGTCCGCAGGCACCACGACGACGTTCGGATCCTCGACGACCCGTGCGACCAGCCGGATTTCATCCGTGGTGTATTGGGTTTTGCGGGTCATCGGCAGGAAGTTGTAGCCCGGCACGTTGACGACGCCGATGGAATAAGCGTCGGGCGCTGCGCGCGCAATCGCGGCAAACGCGATCTCCCCACCGGCGCCGGGCTTGTTCAGGACGACAAACTTCGCCTTGCCGCCCAGCGCGCGCTCGACAAAGGGAAGAAGCTTGCGGGCCATGACATCGGTGCCGCCGCCGGGCGCGAAGCCGACGACGACTTCGATCGGCTTCTCGTCTGGCCACGCGGCCCATGCCGGGCCGCAAGCAGCAAAACCAAACGTTGCAACGAGCGCGACGATAGTCTTGTTCATGGTTTCCAACCCTGTTCTCCTTCTCGGCGAATCACGCTCTCGAACGCGCGACCGACTATGCGCTCATCTAGCCGCCGGCCCGACCGAATGGCAACTGGTTGCCGAACGAAGCGATTTGATCGCGCGCAGGGGCTTCGGCGGTCAAGCCTGCACGCAGATGCTCCGTCGTCGAATTCCCGATAGCTTGCGCGACACATTTGCGTGCGAGAGATGTTCCATGGCGAAGGCAAACATTGGCGATCTGGAAGGTGGCGCAGCGCTGTGTGCCTGGTGCGAGGGCGTACCTTCATTCCACGATGCGACGTTGCGGGAGCTGGAGCTTCGCCAGGGCGCACCAAGCCGGCTGGTCGCCCACGCCTTCCAGATGACCCCGAAGGTCGATGCACGCGGCTATTTCGTGCTGACCAAGCATGTGGACGTCACCTTCACGATCTTCGAGCCGATCGAGGTCCAGCTGTTCGACTTCACGGAAGCGGGAATCATCTTCTCGCTCGGCATCGAAATCGATCCCGACGGCACAATACTGAGCTTCGAATCCAGCTATGGGGTGCACGGCCGGATCAAGGCCAGGCGGGTCGCGGTCTCGTTCGAGCCCCGAGCGGCCGGGTCATCCTGAAGCTGGCAAGCCATGCCACCGCAACAAGCCGCCCTGCGAGGGCCAAATCGGCCGTGGACCCGCCCCGAAAATCGTTGCAAAAAAGGCGCTCCCGAGGCGCCGGCGACCGGTCCGCCAAGCCTTCAGGAGAACGTCGACTTTTGGAAGAATGGTCGGAGTGGCAGGATTCGAACCTGCGACCCCTGCGTCCCGAACGCAGTGCTCTACCGGGCTGAGCCACACTCCGACAAGAAGGCGGCTTATAGCGTCGGGTTTGACGCACTGCAAGCGGCCGAGATGAGGAATTTTATCCCTGTGAAAACGTGTCTTGAAACGCTGATTTTGCCGGCCGGCGAGGCCGGCGCGGAAGCCGCCGCCCGGACCCTGGCGGCCGGCGGGCTGGTCGCGTTTCCGACCGAGACGGTCTACGGGCTTGGGGCGGATGCGGCCAACGCTGCGGCGATCGCCCATCTCTACGCCGCCAAGGGCCGGCCGGCGTTCAATCCGCTGATCGCGCATGTCGCTGATATCGCGGCCGCGCGGCGGATCGGGCGCTTCGACGCGCGCGCGTTGAAGCTTGCAGAGGCGTTCTGGCCGGGGCCGCTGACGCTGGTGGTGCCGAAGACCGAGGACTGCCCGGTGGCGGATCTCGCCACCGCCGGCCTCGACACGGTCGCGATCCGCATTCCCGCCCATCCGGTGGCGCAGGCGATCCTGCGCGCCTTTGGCGGGGCGGTGGTGGCGCCGTCCGCCAACATCTCCGGCCACGTCTCGCCGACGCTGGCCGGCCATGTCGAGAGCGACCTTGCGGGGCGGATCGACCTGATCGTCGATGGCGGGCCGGTCGAGGTCGGCGTCGAATCGACCATCGTCGGCTGCTTCGAGATGCCGATGCTGCTCCGTCCCGGCGGACTGTCGCGCGAGCGGATCGAGGCGGTGCTGGGCGCCCCACTCGCGCGACCCGCTATGGAAGCCGAAAGCGACGACAGCCAGCCGCTTGCGCCGGGCATGCTGGCCTCGCATTACGCGCCGCGCGCCAATGTGCGGCTCAATGCGCATGATGTCGCGCCGGACGAGGCGCTGCTGGCGTTCGGGCCGTCGCGCCTGCCCGGCATTGATGCTGCCGCGGCCGTCATGAATTTGTCGCCCACCGGTGATCTCGATGAAGCCGCGGCCAATCTGTTCGGTTATCTTCGCAGCCTCGATGCGAGAGCGCCGCGGGCGATCGCGGTGATGGCGATCCCCGAAGAAGGACTTGGCGAAGCGATCAACGACCGGCTGCGCCGGGCGGCAGTTGCCCGATAAGAAGCTTGAGAAGAGATACGAGAATGAACGTCAATAAGTCCGCCGCCCCGCCGCTTGCGCCCGAGCTGATCGACCAATTCCGCAAGATCGTCGGCGAGCGCCATGCGATCACCGATGCGACCGATATCGAGCCCTACGTCACCGAGGAGCGCAACCTGTTCCACGGCCGCTCGCCGCTGGTGCTGCGCCCGGGCTCGACCGCGGAAGTCTCCGCGATCTGCAAGCTCGCCTCGGCGCACAACATCGCCCTGGTGCCGCAGGGCGGCAACACCGGGCTCGTCGGCGGGCAGACGCCGCACAATGGCGAGGTGGTGGTGTCGCTGCGCCGGCTCGACAAGATCCGCGAGGTCGACACCGCCTCCAACACCATGACCTGCGAGGCCGGCGTGGTGCTGCAGGTCGCGCAAACGAAGGCGGCGGAGGTGGACCGGCTGTTTCCGCTGTCGCTGGGCGCGGAAGGCAGCTGCACCATCGGCGGCAATCTCTCGACCAATGCCGGCGGCACCGCCGCGCTCGCCTATGGCGTCGCGCGCGAGATGGCGCTGGGGCTCGAGGTCGTGCTCGCCGACGGGCGTGTGCTGAACGCGCTGTCGAAGCTGAAGAAGGACAACACCGGCTACAACCTGCACAACCTCTTCATCGGCGCAGAAGGCACGCTCGGCATCATCACCGCGGCAACGCTGAAACTGTTTCCCAAGCCGCGGGCGATCGAGACGGCCTTCGTCGGGCTGAAGTCGCCGGCAGCGGCGCTCAAGCTGCTCACGATCGCGCAGGGCGAAGCCGCCAATGCGCTGACGAGCTTCGAGCTGCTGTCGGAGATGGCGGTCGACTTCTCGATCCGTCACGGCATCGACGTGCGCGACCCGCTCGCACAGAAGCATCCCTGGTACGTGCTGATGGAATTGTCCTCACCCAGCGAGGATGCCCGCACGCCGCTGGAGACGATCCTCGCCCGCGCCATGGAGGAGGAGATCGTCGACGACGCCGTGATCGCGGCGAGCCTCGCCCAGCGCGGCGCGTTCTGGAAGCTGCGCGACGAGATGTCGGCGGCGCAGAAACCGGAAGGCGGCTCGATCAAGCACGACATCTCCGTGCCCGTCGCTGCGGTGCCTGCCTTCATCGCCGAGGCCGATGCCGCGGTGGTGAAGCTGATCCCGGGCGCACGGCCGGTGCCGTTCGGCCATCTCGGCGACGGCAATCTGCACTACAATGTCAGCCAGCCGATCGGCGCCGACACCGCGGATTTTCTGGCGCGCTGGCACGAGATGAACGCGGTCGTGTTCGAGATCGTGCTGCGCATGGGCGGCTCGATCTCGGCCGAGCACGGCATCGGCGTGCTCAAGCGCGACGAGCTTCCCGAGGTGAAGGACAAGACCGCGATCGAGCTGATGCGGTCGATCAAGACGATGCTCGATCCGCTGGGAATCATGAATCCGGGGAAGGTGCTGTGACCGCGCCTGCGATTGACGCCATCAGAGATGCCGACGTCGAGGGCGTCGTCGCGCTGTGGCAGCGCTGCGGCCTGACGCGGCCCTGGAACGACCCGCATGCCGACATCGCGCTGGCGCGGCGGCGCGACAATTCCACCGTGCTGGTCGGCCGCGACAACGGCGCGATCGTCGCCACCGTCATGGTCGGCCATGACGGCCATCGCGGCTGGGTCTATTACGTCGCGGTCGATCCCGGTTGTCAGAAGCGCGGCTTCGGTCGCGCCATCATGGCGGCGGCGGAGGACTGGCTGCGGAGCGCCGGCATTCCGAAGCTGCAGCTCCTCGTCCGGCGCGAGAATGCAGAGGCCAATGCGTTCTATGGCTCGCTGGGCTTCGAGCTATCGACGTCCGTGATGTTCCAGAAGTGGCTCGACGGCCGCGCGACCACGCCAAGCAACTGAGATCGAGCCATGACCATTTCCGACCGCGTCCGCATCAGGGACGTCCGCGTGCTCTCCGACAATTGGACGCCCCTGAAGGAGACGACGTTCGACTACCGCCGCGCCAATGGCGAGTGGCAGACGCAGCACCGCGAGACCTATGAGCGCGACAACGCCGCAGCCGTGCTGCCCTACAATCTTGCCCGGCGCACGGTGATCCTGGTGCGCCAGTTCCGCCTGCCGGCGTTCATCCGCGGCTACGACGATCTCTTGATCGAAGCGGCCGCCGGCGTGCTGGACAATGCCTCGCCCGAGGAGCGCATCCGCGCCGAGGCCGAGGAGGAAACCGGCTATCGCCTGCATCACGTCCACAAGGTGTTCGAGGCGTTCATGAGCCCGGGCGCCAACACCGAGAAGCTGCATTTCTTCGTCGCCGAATACGAGCCTGAGATGCGGGTGAGCAGCGGCGGCGGCCTCGAGCACGAAGGCGAGGACATCGAGGTGCTGGAGCTTCCCATCGACGAGGCACTGGCGATGATCGCCGACGGCCGCATCATCGACGCCAAGGCGATCATGCTGCTGCAATACGTGGCGCTGCATGTGTTCAGGTAAGGGACCTATTCGCACGCAAGGTGCAGACCCTTCTGCCCTCGTGGGAGAGGGTCAACCATACCGATGCCGACCAACTTCATCTGCAATTCTGTCCTGCGTCAGCTCGCCCCCCGTTGAGCAACGCCAAAACTACCTCTAGTCTGGCGCCAACCAAGAACCAGGAGACGCGCCATGTCCGCTCCGCGCGACGACGAATTCGGCTTTGCGCCCGACCACGACTCCCCCGTTCCCTACATGCAGCGCACCCGCGACTATTACGCAGCGATCGGCTACACCACGCCATATCGCTGGGCGCATTACACGGAGGCGCCGTTCCAGCCCCTGAAGAAGCCGCTGGCCAAGTCACGTGTCACCATCATCACGACGGCCGCGCCTTACGATCCGGCCAAGGGCGACCAGGGGCCGGGCGCGGCGTATAATGGCAGCGCGAAGTTCTATCAGGTCTATGACGGCGACACGTCCAGGCAGCACGACCTGCGCATCTCCCACATCGGCTACGACCGCAAGCACACGTCGGCGACCGACAGCGGGACCTGGTTTCCGCTGCCGCAGCTTTTGAAAGCATCCGCAGCAGGCCGCATCGGCGAAGTCGCGCCGCGCTTCTTCGGCGCGCCGACCAACCGCAGCCATCGCGTCACGCTCGACACCGATGCGCCGGAGATTCTGTCGCGCTGCCTGGCCGACAAGGTCGACGTCGCGGTGCTGGTGCCGAACTGCCCGGTCTGCCACCAGACCACGGCACTGGTGGCGCGGCATCTGGAGCGCAACGGCATTGCGACCGTGATCATGGGCTGCGCCAAGGACATCATCGAGCACGCGGCGGTACCGCGCTTCCTGTTCAGCGACTTCCCGCTCGGCAATTCCGCCGGCAAGCCGCACGACGTCGCCTCGCAGGCGCAGACGCTCGAGCTCGCGCTGGGACTGCTGGAGAGCGCGAGCGGCCCGCAGACCACGATGCAATCGCCGCTGCGCTGGAGCGAGGACGCCTCCTGGAAGCTCGACTACAACAACGTCGCGCAGCTCTCGCCCGAGGAGCTGGCGCGCCGCCGCGCCGAATTCGACAAGCAGAAGGAGATCGCGCGCGGCAACCGCGCCGCCTGACGTCGTCCAACAACAATAATCGAGGGAGAGCGAGGTGACGCGACCGTTCGAGGGCGTGAAGATCCTGGACTTCACGCAAGTGCTGGCCGGCCCCTATGCTAGCTATCAGCTCGCGCTCTTGGGTGCAGACGTCATCAAGGTCGAGCGGCGCGAGGGCGAGGACATGCGCCGCACGCCGCTCTCTCGCGAATGGGCCGAGCGCGGGCTGGCACCGGCGTTCCAGGCCATCAACGGCAACAAGCGCAGCCTGACGCTCGATTTGCAGAAGCCGGAGGCGATCGCGGTCGTGAAGAAGCTCGCGAGCCAGGTCGACGTCGTCATGGAAAATTTTCGCCCGGGCGTGATGGACAAGCTCGGCATCGGCTACGAGGCACTGTCGGCGATCAATCCAAAGCTGATCTATTGCGCGGTCTCCGGCTTCGGCCAGACCGGTCCGGACCGCCTGCGGCCCGGCTACGACGGCAAGATGCAGGCGCTGTCGGGCATCATGGCCATCACCGGCCATCCCGAGACCGGGCCGACCCGCGCGGGCTTTGCGGTCTGCGACGTGCTTTCGGGCGCCACGGCGGCGTTCGGCGTGTCGAGCGCGCTCTACCAGCGCGACCACACCGGCAAGGGGCAGCTCATCGACGTCTCGATGCTGGAGGCGACGCTGGCATTTCTCTCGGGCCAGATCGCGGACTGGTCGGTTGCCGGCCATCGTCAGCAGCTTTCCGGCAATCAAGCGGTGAGCCGCAAGATCACCGCGAACCTGTTCAAGGCCGGCGACGGCCACATCCTGCTCGCGGTCAACAACGAGAAGCAGTACCGCGCGCTGATGTCCGCGCTCGGCCGCGAGGACACGCTGAACGACCCGCGCTTTGCCGACTGGTTTTCGCGTAACGAGAACGAGGGCGCGCTGCGCGCCATCATTGAGGAGGCGCTCGCGAAGAAGCCTGCACGCGAATGGGAAACGATTCTGGAAGACGCCGGCGCGCCCTGCGCCAGCATCTGGAAGGTCGAGGAGGTCATCGACCATCCGCAAATCAAGGCGCGCGGCGCGATCCAGGAGCTCGACACCCAATACGGCCGCCTGCGCTTTGCCGGCAGCGGGTTCAAACTCGCCCATGGCGGCGGCAGGCTGGACCGGATGGCGCCGGAGCTGGGCGCGGATACGGATGCGGTGCTGGGCGAGCTCGGATTTGACGCGGCGGAAATTGCGGCGCTGCGGGCGCGCGAGATCGTCTGAGGACTAGATTGCCTTCGCCGCGACCTTCGCGGCGGCGAGGATCTCGCGCCTGACGGCGTCATCCTTCACCGCGCGCGCCATGTCGGCCGCGCCTGTCAGGATCGCAAGCAGCGCGATCGCCCGCTGCCGCGCATGCGTGCCGCGAAAACCCTGCGCGACGAGGTCCGCCAGACGCTCCAGCTCTCCCTGATAGACGGCGCGCGTTGCGGCGTCCGAGCGCGCAACGTCAGAGGAAAAGCTGGGGAGTGCGCAGGCCTCATCGAGGCCGACCTCCATCCGCTCACCCAGATAGAAATCGACGAACGGATCGCGCCAGCCGCTGCCGTGCTGCGCCTGAAATTGCGCGATACCGCCGCGCAGGAAGGCGAGCCCGTCCGCTACCGCAAGCCGGAACGCATCCGCCTTGGATTCGAAATGGGCGTAGAACGCCCCCGACGTGAGGCCCGCACCCTTGGCGAGCGCGTCCACGCCGGCGCCGCCGAATCCACCGGTGCGGAAGCCGCGCCCGACCGCATCCGCCAGCCGCGCGCGCGCGTCACCATCGCTCTTCTTCGGTCGTGCCATCGGTCACCTCTCGATAGCGATCGTTATATTACGCTTGACAGGATAACGATCGTTATGTTTTATATAACGACCGTTATGTTACGGTTCAAAGGGAGACCTCTCTATGCCCATCCAGATCATCGTTTCCGAAGGCGCGCTGACGCCGGCCGCAGAAGCCGAGGCGTTCGGCAAGCTGACCGAGCTGCTGCTGCGTTTGCACGGCCTCACCGGCAACCGCTTCATGACGCCGAACGTCATCGGCGAGGTGACCGTAGTGCCGAAGCGGCGCACCTATTCCGGCGGCAAGCCCGCCGACATCGCCGTGTTCGAGCTCAAGGTGCCGTCATTTGTGCTGCCGACGCAGGAGCTGAAGGACGCCTGGATCTCCGAGGGCACGACCATCCTCGAGAAGGCCGCCGAGGGACGCATCAAGCGCGAGCACATTTTTGCAAATGTCAGCTACGCCGTCGATGGCGGCTGGGGCATTGGAGGCGAGGCCTATAGCAACGCAGCGCTCGGATCGGCCGTCGCAGCGGCTTGAGTCAAATAATTGCACGGACGGTGGGCGCGGCATGTTGCGCGCCATTGCCCACCGGCATCGCTGTTCAGAACAACGACCCCTGCCCGTCGTCTGATGACGCAGCAGCAACTTTCCTCGCCACCTTCTTGGGCTTGGCAGCCTCTGCCTCCGCCTCCATCTGCTCCGCGCTGATCGGCAAGAGCAGCTGCTCGTCGTCGTTGGCGACGCGGTTGACGCGGCTGGAGACCGGGTGCCAGGCGAATTCGCCGATACGCGGGCCGCTCATCAGCGGCAGGATCGCATCGACCTCGTCGCCGCTGACGTCGAGCCAGCGCTCGAAATCGCGCGGGCTGATGGTGACGGGCACGCGGTCATGAAGCGCGGCGAGATCCTCGCCCGCCGCCGCCGTGACGATCGCGACCGTATCGAGCTCCTCGCCGTTCGGCCCGAGCCAGGTTTCGAACACAGCGGCAAAGCCGAGCGGCGCGCCGTCAGCACGGTGGATGAAGAAGGCCTGCTTGCGGCCGCCCTCCGACTTCCACTCGTAATAGCCGTCGGCCGGAATCAGGCCGCGCCGGCGACGAATCGCGTTCTTGAAGGCGGGCTTCTCCAGCACCGTCTCGGAGCGGGCGTTGATCAGGAGCGTAAAGCCGCGGGGATCCTTGACCCAGCCCGGCAGCAGGCCCCAACGCATCAGGCGGAAATGGCGCGCCCCGTTCTCGGCCAATACGACCGGAATCGGCTCTGTCGGGGCGACATTGTATCGGGGCGGGAAGTTCGGCTGCTCGACATAGCCGAACAGTTGCCGCAAAGCCGCGGGGGCCGAAGTTATGACGAAGCGTCCACACATCGCAGGGTATCTATATAGGGTCCGTTCAGGTCCTTTTAACCCCAAAAGCTAACACTGCGGCAGATGAGCTCAACGGCCTCCAAACCCGCGCGCACGCATGTACAGACGGGCCCTGAGGCCGAGGCCTGGGCCGAACGGCTGCGCGTGGCCAACATCAACCCGCGGACCGGGCTTGCCACCGACTATCTCAACCATTTCAATGAAGCCGTGATGCTGCTCGAAATGGTCCCTGATATGCCCGAATGCGCCGAAGACTTCCTGACCTGGACGCCGCTGTCCTATGCCGAGCATTTCACGGCCTCGAATTTCAAGGCGCGGGACCTCGCCATCGAGGCCTATGAGAAGGCCGATCCCAACGTCCGGGCCCAGTTCGACCACATTACGGATACCATGACCTCGATCCTGACCGCGGTGGGTTCGGCCATGCGCGAGGTCGAGAAGGACACGACCCGCGTCCGCCTCGCCGAGCAGGCCGCACTCTGGGTCAAGCCTCTGATTGCGGCCTGCGGCGGCATCATCAATGGCGGGGCGGAAGCCGACGTCGACACCATCATGGCGAATTCGGCCGGATAGGTGACGAGATTGGCCGCGGTCGTCCAGCCCACCCATCCCCAGCTTGCGGTCAGCGCGGCCATCTTCCGCGACGGCAAGGTGCTGCTGGTCCGCCGCGCCCGCTCGCCGGCCAAGGGATTCTATTCGCTTCCGGGCGGCCGGGTCGAGTTCGGCGAATCGTTGCATCAGGCCCTGAGCCGCGAGGTCGACGAGGAAACCGGGCTCGAGATCGAGATCATCGGCCTCGCCGGCTCGCGCGAAGTGCTGCCGGCCGCAGCCGGCGCCGGGCATTACCTGATCATGTCTTTTGCCGCCCGCTGGAGGGCGAAGGAACCGGCCTTGAACGACGAGCTCGACGATTACCGCTGGATCGTGCCGGATGCTCTTGGCAGTCTCTGCGACCTCAAGCTGACCGGGGGGCTGGAGGAGGTTATCCAGTCCGCTCACCGGCTGCTTGGCGCCTGACCGGCCCGCCTTGCGCCGGCCATCCCAAGGGGGCATACAGCCGCCGATGTCGACGCGACCTCTGGCCATTTTTGCCCTGATTGTTGCCTGCGCCGCCGGGCCTGCCCGGGCCCAGGACGTGGCGGCGCCGTTTGACGCCGATTTGCAGCGGCTGGCCGAGATCCTGGGCGGGCTGCACTATCTGCGCGGCATCTGCGGGACCAATGAGGGCAACAAATGGCGCAACGAGATGCAGGCGCTGATCGATGCCGAAACTCCCTCCGGGGAGCGCCGCACCCGCATGATCGCCGGCTTCAACCGCGGCTATAACGGTTTTCAGCAGACCTACCGCAGCTGCACGCCGGCCGCGACGGTCGCGATCCGCCGCTACATCGAGGAAGGCTCGAAGATCTCGCGGGATCTCACGGCGCGCTACGCGAACTGAGCTCTCTCTACTCGTCATTCCGGGTTCGCGCGGCGCACGCCGCGGAATCACGCAGTGCGGGAACCCTGTCATCGATTTTGTTCATAGCCGTTAACCGTTCTTAAAGATGTGGCCTAGCCGTCGTTAACGACCGTGCTACACCTCTCGCACAGCGCATCGCCGTGGATCGCGCCCCAGCCCTGATCGAGTTTCATGAGCCAGCCGATTTCCTACGCCCCCGCCCGCGCGCCGCTGCCCGATCACGAGCAGAAAAAGGCTGCCCTGAACTATCTCAACGAGGCCTGGGCCGAGGCTCGCCATGACGGCATCGACGGTGATTGCCTGGCGCAGGCGAGCCTGTTCGCGGCATTGGCCGAGCTCGTCGGCACCTATGGCGAGGACGCGGTGGCGAAGTTCGTCGAGGGCTTTCCCGGCCGCATTCGCAACGGCGAATTCTCGGTCGGCATCTCCAGGCAGTAAGTCTGTCGAAAATCCCCGCCACGTGGGCGGGGCCAGTTGGCGGATGAATGACTTTGCGAAAGTCGTCGCGAAGTCTGCAGCGATTTATCGCATGAAAGCCGTTCCCCGCGGACAAGCATTAGTCTTGCAATGAGCGGGAAATGTTCTTGATACGATCAGGAATTTCCCCTTCCATCACGGTGCGATCCTTGAGCGTCGCCTTCATGTTGAAATGAAATTCGGCCGTTGTGGATACAGCGCGTTCAGCGATGCATTCTTTCTGGCTGAACCGACTTGCATACGCTACCATAAGTTTTTCATCGAATTTTTTCCCGACGAGCTGAGTCCATGATCAAGCGTCTATTCTGTCTTATGCCTCGGACGACAAGGACCTGGCTCGCGATCTTGAGCGCAGCCTGAAGGCCCACAAATTGCCGGTGTGGCGGGATGAACACAGCATCAGCCCAGGCGCGAAATGGTTTGACGACATTGAAGACGGTATTCGCGATTCCCGTGGTGTCGTCGTTCTCGTCACCGAGGCCAGCAGACGTTCGGAATGGGTCACCTACGAATATTCGCTTGCAAGGGGCGCCGGCATCCCGGTCATTGCAATCCTCGTGGAAGGCGCGGCAATTCCGACTCCGTTGCGATCATTTCACGCCGTGAAGCACGAAAATCCCGACAAGGTCGCGGAGAAGATCAAGAAGGCACTTAGAGACCAATCACGCGCCATCGGACGAGACCGCGCATCATCCGCCCCCGTCCTTATGGCGAAATTTCAAGAGGAGAATGGCGACCCCATCCGCGCGACCAAGGGCAAAACACCTGAACTCTGTATGGAGATGTGGTTGGAGCAGGTCCCCAAAGAAACGAAAAGCGTCGCATTCGAGATTCCGGATGACGGGATCGGGGACAACAAATGGATCGCAAAGCGCGCATCGACCCGGCCTACGGCACGGGAAAGAGCATTTCTGTGCGATGACATTCAGCTCTATGGCGACGTCGAAGTATGGGCCAGCGGAATTGGCAAGGGACCGGGAAAATGGTCCGGCTCCTGGCGCCTCTACGAAGCCTTGATGCACTACTATCGCAGCCGATCGTACAGTCCCGGCGTTCGCGCAGCGCTCAAGCAAATCCGGCTGAACTAAAGCGCGATGAGATTTGGTCATCGCGCTCTAGCTTGTTGTTTACGCATGATCTTTCCGGAAAACCGCTTCGCACTTTTCCGGATCATGCTTTAGCGCATCACCCGGACAAGCATTGGTCTCGCGATCACCGGGAGATGTTCCCGCTGCAATCGCGAACGCGCTCCTTTCCTCCTCAAGGCTCGACCTTGAGCATCGCTTTCATGTTGGGATGATAGCGGCAGTAATATTCGACCGTTCCAGCCTTCTTCAGAACCGACGCCGCCGATTTGTTCGGCGGCAGCGTCACGTCGAAATCGCCGTTCCTCGCGGTCGCGGTATGAGCGAAGACGTCCTTGTTGACCCATTGAATGGTATCGCCCACCTTCGCCGATATTTCGGCCGGCGAGATCACGAGATTCTCCATCGTGATCTCTATGGTCGCGGCGTCTGCCGGGACGACCATCGTCAGGAAGACGACTGCAAGCGCGGTTGAAGCGAGACGTCCCGGCATCATCCCATCTCCTATTTCAGCTCGGCCGCGACATGTTCGGCGTGCTGCTCATGTCCCTGGAAGATCTTCAGGCCGGTCTGCAGCAGGTTCTTCAGCTCGGCATTGCTGGCGGACGGAATGAGCTGGGTTTCGAGGGCGCCGTTGACCGTCTTGTGGTAGGCGACTTCGTTCGCGACATAGGCCTTGTCAAAGGCCGCGCCGCTCAGCTTGTCGAGCTCGGCTAGCTTCTCGCTGGCCTGCTTCGACAGCGCCTTGCTGGTGTCGTTGTCTTCAGGCGTGACGTTCAGCTTCTTGACCAGCGCGAGCGCCTGCTTGTTCACGGCCTCGTGGTCGCGCACCATGTCCTCGGCAAACGCCTTCACATCCTTGTTCTTGGCTTTCTTCATCGCCTGCTTCGCCGCGTTGATGTCGATCACGCCGGCGGTGTAGGCGATATGCGCGATCTGCGGATCGGTGAGCTTATCGGCCGCACGAGCGCCCTGTGGCAGCACGGGACTCGACAGCAGAACGGCGGCGGCGATTGCCGCGCTCGATCGGATGAACATGGCTTGATCCTCCTGTGGTGCCGGACGTTTGGCCGGCACGTTGCTTCACAGGAGTTGGATGGACATTTCGCGCAAACGTTCCCGAAAACTTCAGGCTCCGAACCCGAGCCGCTTCAGCACAGCCTCGGTCAAGTGCTCACATCGTCGCCCGGCGAAGGGGAACGCATCCATAACCACCGGGCCGATCTCCTTCTCGACGTTCTCGCGCAGCATGGTGCGAGCGCGGTGCAGCCGCGTCTTCACAGTTTCGGGCTTCACACCGAGCAGATCGGCGGTCTCATCGACCGTCATCCCCTCCATGACCCGGGCGACGAAGACCATGCGGAAGACATCCGGCAATTCGTCGATGGCGCGTTCGACCACACGCTGGATTTCACGCTGGGCCATGGTCCTTTCCGGATCGCCTGGAGGAGAAACAGGGAATTTGATGATCTGCGCCTCGAGCGCCCGTTCCGGCACCGCGCCGAGCTCGACATGCGGTCTGGCGCTGCGTGCCCGGCCAAGTGCCTCGTTGATGGCAATGCGCGACAGCCAGGTCGACAGTCCGGACTCGCCGCGAAAGCCGTCGAGATGCGTGAATGCGCGGACATAGGTTTCCTGCACCACATCCTCGGCCTCGCTGTCGCTGCGCAGGATGCCTCGCGCGAGGCGGTAGAGCCTGCGGTTATTGGCCTGCATGATCTCGCGCAAGGCGGTCTCGTCCCGGCGCCGCGCCCGGTCGACCAGCGCGGCTTCCGAAGTCCTGGCGCCGGCCGACAGGCCGGCTGCGGTCCCTGGCATGGCGGTTTCCTCGTCTCCATTGGTTCCGGCCATTGGATGCAGGCCCAGGGGAAAGGTTCCCGATTTTGTTTACTCGTGGCTCTTACCCGGAGGCCAAGAGCCGCCCCCTCAATCCGTCTCGATCGGCAGCGCTGGGTCCCTTGCCCATTCGCCCATCGAGGCATCGTACAGCGTCAGCTTGTCGTAGCCGAGTTGCGTCAGCAAGAAGAGGTCGATCGTGGCCGAGATGCCGCCTCCGCAATAGAGAATCACGGTCTTGTCGCGCGTGATGCCCCGGGCCGCGAACTTCGCTTGCGCATCTGCAAGGCTCGTCAGCGTCTTGTCGGCATTCACGAGCATGGCTGCAGGAACGTTGACGCTGCCGGGAACGCGGCCCGGCCGGCCGTAGCGGCTCGGCTCGAGGCCGCGATGAAACTGGGGCCCGAGCGCGTTGACGATGACTGTCGAGGGATCGCCGATCCGCCCCTTCACGACATTCCTGTCGACGAAAAAGCCCACGCGCGGCGCGGCCTTGAAGGTCGTGGCTGGATAGCCCCTCGGTGCGCCCGTCTCAATCGGCCGCCCCTCCTCCTTCCATTTATCGAAGCCTCCGTCGAGCACACGGGCATCGACGCCGAGCGAGCGCAGCATCCACCAGAACCGCGTCGCCCACATCATGGTCCCGATGCTGTAGAGCACGATGGTCTTGTCCGCATCGAGGCCATGGCGGCCGAAGGCAGCCTCCAGCTGGGCCACATCGGGCATCATGAAGAAGTGTCGCGACGAGGTGTCGGAGAACTCACCTTGCAGGTCGAGGAAATCGGCGCCGGGGATGTGGCCAGCCGCGAACGTCTTGTCGCCGGGCACCGCACGATAGGGCACGTCGCTGCCCGGCGGGACTGGTTCGTTGTACGTCGTGCAGTCGTAGAGGCGGAGATCGGGATCGTCGAGCATCGCGGCGAGTTGCTCGGTGGTGATGAGGGCGGCTGGCTGGGACATTGTCGCCTCGCGTTACAAAGCCGTAGCCCGGGTGAGCGTAGCGAAACTCGGGGACGTCTCAAGTAGAATCACGTCAAGGCGACGTCCCGCATATCGCTGCGCTCGTGCGGGCTACGGGTCTCTCCCCTCGTCATTGCGAGCGCAGCGAAGCATCCAGAATCTTTCCGCGGCGGGTTTCTGGATTGCTTCGTCGCAAGGGCTCCTCGCAATGACGGGATAGTGCGTCGTCCCCCGCCAGAAGCTTACTGCTTCAGCGTCTCCAGGAACCGCACCGCCTCGCCCTGCGAGGGCGTCACCAGCTCGCCGTGCCACATCACGCGGCGGCCGCGGATGAAGGTGCCGACGGGCCAGCCCGTGACGCGGACGCCGTCATAGGGAGTCCAGCCGGCTTTGGACGCGACCCATTCGTTGGTGATGGTCTCGCTGCGCTTCAGGTCGACGATGGTGAAGTCGGCATCGTAGCCGGCAGCGATGCGGCCCTTGCAGGCCATGTTGTAGAGGCGTGCCGGACCGGCGCTGGTGAGATCGACGAATCTTGCCAGCGACAGGCGTCCGGCGTTGACGTGATCGAGCATGATCGGCACCAGCGTCTGCACGCCGGTCATGCCCGAAGGCGAGGCCGGATAGGTCTTCTGCTTCTCTTCCAGCGTATGCGGGGCATGGTCGGAGCCGAGCACATCGATGATGCCCTGCTCGATGCCGCGCCAGATGCCGGCG
The DNA here is from genome assembly GCF_045571455.1 of Bradyrhizobium sp. STM 3561. Classification (NCBI taxonomy): domain Bacteria; kingdom Pseudomonadati; phylum Pseudomonadota; class Alphaproteobacteria; order Hyphomicrobiales; family Nitrobacteraceae; genus Bradyrhizobium; species Bradyrhizobium sp. STM 3561. The sequence continues at coordinate 928,056 of NZ_CP120695.1, read as the reverse complement.
CGATGATCGGCCCCACGTACCGGCGGGTTCATCTGCGCGAGCGTACCGAGCCGCTCGTAGCATTCGGGCGCGACCAGCGTAAGATGGTGTGGCGTCGCCTCGCAGGAGGCGACGTCCTTGTGGTCGCGCAGGAACTCGATCTCTTCCTTGGTCGAGATGTGCAGCACGTGGATGCGCTTGCCCGTCTCGTGCGCGAGCTTGACCAGGCGCTGCGTCGCCATCAACGCCGCGGTCTCGTCGCGCCAGACCGGATGCGAACGGGCATCGCCCTCGATGCGCTGCGATTTGCGCTCGTTGAGGCGGTACTCGTCCTCGGCGTGGAAGGCGGCACGGCGGCGGATCACCTGGAAGATGCGGCGCAGGCTCTCGTCGTCCTCGACCAGCAGCGCGCCGGTGGACGAGCCGATGAAGACCTTGACGCCGGCGCAGCCCGGTGCGCGCTCGAGCACCGGCAGGTCCTGCACGTTCTCGCGGGTGCCGCCGATGAAGAAGGCGAAATCGCAATGCATGCGGTGATGGGCCCGCTTCACCTTGTCGGTGAATTCGGCCTCCGTCACCGTCAGCGGCGCGGTGTTCGGCATTTCGAACACCGCGGTGACGCCGCCCAGCACGGCGCTGCGCGAGCCGGTCTCGAGGTCTTCCTTGTGCGTCAGCCCGGGCTCGCGGAAATGCACCTGCGTGTCCATCACACCGGGCAGGATGTGCAGGCCCTTGCAGTCGATCACCTCGGCGGCTGAGCCTTGCGACAGCGGGCCCAGCTCGGCGATGCGACCGCCCGCGATTCCGATGTCGCGAACACCCTCGCCGTCCTGGTTGACCACGGTGCCGCCCTTGAGAATCACATCGAAACGCTGGCTCATGGCTGAAGGCCTCTCTCATCCCCAAGCGCAGGGCTCGAGGTCTTGTCGTTTATGCGTTGCGGGCTTACGTTCCGGAGCAACATGTCGCAAGAGATTTTCGCATGAAATCGGCGTTTCTTCCCGACCGGGGCGTGGTCAAGGTCGCGGGCGAGGATGCGCGCAACTTCCTCAACGGCCTGGTCACGACCGACGTCGACAGGCTGAAGCCCGGCCTGGGGCGATTCGGCGCGCTGCTGACGCCGCAGGGCAAGATCATCGTTGACTTCCTGATCACGGAGGCGCCCGCCGGTCACGGCGGCGGGTTCCTGATCGACTGCCCGAAAGCGCTGGCGGACACCCTCGCCACCAAGCTCAAATTCTACAAGTTGCGCGCCAAGGTCACGGTGGACAACCTTTCCGACGATCTCGGTGTGCTCGCGGCCTGGGACGGCCGCCCCGCGATCCAGCCCGATCTTGCCTTCGTCGATCCACGGAACGACGGGCTCGGCACCCGCATTCTGATCCCGGAACATCTCAAGCAGAAGCTGTCCGACCTCATCGGCGCCGCGCTGGTCGATGGGGCCGAATACGAGGCGCACCGTATCGCGCTCGGCGTGCCGCGCGGCGGGCTCGATTTCATGTATAGCGATGCGTTCCCGCACGAGACCAACATGGATCGACTCGCCGGCGTCGATTTCGACAAGGGCTGCTATGTCGGCCAGGAGGTCGTCTCGCGGATGCAGCATCGCGGCACCGCGCGCACCCGCAGCGTCAAGGTGCTGCTCGACGGTCCTTCACCCGAAATCGGCGCGACCATTCTCGCCGGCGACAAGCCTGTCGGCACGATCGGCTCGACGGCCGGCGGCAAGGGCATTGCCTTGGTGCGGATCGACCGCGTTGCCGATGCGCTCGACGCGGGTCAGCCGCTCACCGCTGGGGGGCTGAGTTTGACGCTCGCTGAACCGGACACCGTTCGAATTCCAGCCAAGCAGCCCATCGCATGAGCCGCGCTCCCCGTCTGCATCCGGATGGTCTGACCCGCTGCCCCTGGCCGGGCGAAGATCCGCTTTATGTCGCCTATCACGACACCGAATGGGGCGTGCCGGAATATGACGATCGCGCGCTGTACGAGAAGCTGATCCTCGACGGCTTCCAGGCCGGCCTGTCCTGGATCACGATCCTGCGCAAGCGCGACAATTTCCGCAAAGCCTTCGACGATTTCCAGCCGGAGAAGATCGCGCGTTACAACTCCAAGAAGATTCACGCACTGATGAACGATGCCGGCATCGTGCGCAACAAGGCCAAGATCGAAGGCGCGATCCTGAGCGCGAAGTCGTATCTCGACATCATGGAGAAAGGCCCGGGCTTCTCGAAACTGCTGTGGGACTTCATGGACGGACAGCCCAAGGTCAACCATTTCAAGACCAGTGCAAGCGTGCCGGCCTCGACGCCGCTGTCGGTGCAGATCTCCAAGGAGCTGACCTCGCGCGGCTTCAAATTCGTCGGCCCGACCATCGTCTACGCCTTCATGCAGGCGACCGGCATGGTCAACGACCACCTGGTCGACTGCCACTGTCACGCGACCTGCGGCAAGACGCAGCGCAAGCCCCGCCTCAAGGCCAGATGACGGCGAAGAAAGCGGCGCGCGACGAGGAGGCCCGCGCCTGGCAGCGCATGCTGTCGGGCCGGCGGCTCGATCTGCTCGATCCCTCTCCGCTCGACATCGAGATCGCCGACATCGCCCATGGGTTGGCGCGGGTGGCGCGCTGGAACGGGCAGACCCTTGGCGCGCACATCTTTTCGGTCGCGCAGCACACGTTGCTGGTGGAGACCGTGCTGCGGCACGAGATGCCACGTGTCGATCAGCGCGTGCGGCTCGCAGCCCTGCTGCACGATGCGCCCGAATATGTGATCGGCGACATGATCTCGCCCTTCAAGGCCGTACTCGACGGTCATTACAAGGCGGTCGAGAAGCGGCTTCTCGGCGCCATCCATATCCGGTTCGGGCTACCGCCCGTGCTGCCGGAGGAGATCACGCAATCGATCAAGGCTGCCGATCGCGGCGCCGCCTACCTCGAAGCAACCGAGCTCGCCGGTTTCAGCGAGAGCGAGGCGCGGCGCCTGTTCGGCAAGGATCCCGGCCTACCCGACAGCGTCCGGCGCGACTATCTCACGCCCTGGACCGCGGCGCGGGCCGAGAAGCAGTTTCTGGAGCGCTTTGGCGCGGTGCTCGCGTAGCATCATCCCTTCCTGGAGGGGGCAAAGCGGAAGCGTGCCCACCAAACTAGATGCGCGCGACTGCGACATGGTGGGCATGGCGCGATGCGCCTTTGCCCACTCTACAAGCGCTCGCTATAATCGCCGGCAAAAAGGTCCGCCATGATCCACGTCTGTTCCCTCGCCGCGCTTCCCGAGACTGTCCGCACCACAGGCGCCAGCCATGTGCTGACCGTGATGGCCAATGTCGAACAGGTCGCGCGCCCGGTGTCGGTGCTCCCCGCCAACCACCTCAAAGTGTCGATGGACGACATCACCGAGGAGATGGACGGCTTCATCGCGCCATCGGAGACGCATATCGAGCAGGTGCTGAACTTCGTGCGCGGCTGGGACCGCAGCGCGCCGCTGGTGGTGCATTGCTATGCCGGCATCAGCCGCTCCACCGCGAGCGCGTTTGCGGCCGTGTGCGCGCTCAATCCCAATCGCGACGAGATCGAGATCGCCAGGAAGATCCGCGCGGCCTCGCCGATCGCCTCACCCAACCGGCGCATCGTCAGCCTCGCCGATCGTGCACTCGGGCGCAACGGCCGCATGCTGCGCGCGCTCGACGAGATGGGCCCCGCTGCGATGATGGTGGAGGGACGCCCCTTCGTGATCGAGCTCGAATGAGGCGGGAGTCGAATAGCAGCCGCAACGGAACTGCGCGCGTTCTGATGCGCAGATGCATCCACATCGTCATGGCCGGGCTTGTCCCGGCCATCCACGAGCTTTCCCGCGGCCCGAAGAACGTGGATGCCCGGGACAAGCCCGGGCATGACGTCGCAACACCTGCAAGCCTAACCGCATGAGCGACACGCAGCTGACGCCGATCGAGATTGGCCTCACCGCCGCGATCGTCGCGATCGAGGATCACGAGCCGCTGATCCTCACCGCGCGCGGTGCTGACGGGCTTGCCGGCCTGCCGTTCGGTCCGTTCGACGCAGTGAGCCATCGCACCTTCGAGATGGGCCTGCGCGCCTGGGTCGAGCAACAGGCGGGCCTGCGGCTCGGCTATGTCGAGCAGCTCTACACCTTCGGCGACCGCGGCCGTCATGCCGAAGCCGGGGACACCGGCGCGCACATGGTGTCGATCGGCTATCTCGCGCTGACGCGCCCCGTGGACGGCGAACTCGCAGCAAACGCGGCGAGCTTCGCGCCATGGTACCGCTTCTTCCCCTGGGAAGACTGGCGCGAGCAGCCGTCAGAGATCATCGCCCGCGACATCATCCCGGCGCTGACCAAGTGGGCCGAGGAGGAGACGCCGGAGACGACACGCGCGCTGCCGAGGAAGGACCGCGTGAGGTTCTATTTCGGTCTCGACGGCGCGCCCTGGGACGAGGAGCGCGTGCTCGACCGCTACGAGCTCTTGTACGAGGCCGGGCTGATCGAGGAGGCGCGGCGGGACGGCCGTCCTGCGGCGTTAGCGCGCAAGTCGCTTCCTCCGCTCGGGACCTCGATGCGGTTCGATCACCGCCGGATTCTCGCCACGGCGATCGCTCGGCTGCGTGCAAAACTGAAGTATCGTCCTGTCGTCTTTGAACTTTTGCCAGCTGAATTCACACTTACCGAATTGCAACACACGGTGGAGGCGATCTCCGGCCGGCATCTGCACAAGCAGAATTTCCGCCGCCTGGTCGAAATGGAAGCCCTGGTCGAACCGACCGGGGTGATGTCGACACAGACGGGCGGACGGCCGGCGGCGCTCTACCGCTTCCGCCGCGAGGTGCTCCAGGAGCGGCCCGCACCAGGCTTGCGCGTACGCTCCCGGCGCTAGATCCTGATATTTGTGGTACCGGCCCCTGCCCGCCGGTTACCTGGAGGGTTCATGTTGGACGGCCCGTTCGACGTCTTGGCGCTGATCATTGCGATCATCGCCTTCCTGATCGCGATCAAGGCGTCCAGCCAGGCGACCGAGCTGCGCCGCCGGCTGAACTTGCTCGAAGAGAAGTTTCACGCGCTGCGGCCTGTGCAACCGCCGCCGCTGATGCCTGCGCAGGTGCAGGCTGAAGCGCCCGCGACGACCACAGCCGCTGAGCCGCCGCCGCTTGCGCCGCAAGCCGAAACGGCACCGCCTGCGCCCATCACCGAAGATGTATCACCGCCCCCGCTTGAACCGGGCACGGGCGCCGACGCGCCGCCTCGCGTACCGGAAGCGGCGCCAGGGTTCGAGGAACGCCTCGGCACCCGCTGGGTGGTGTGGATCGGCGGACTTGCGCTCGCGCTCGGCGGCTTCTTCATGGTGCGCTATTCGATCGAGGCCGGGCTCCTCGGCCCCGGCGTGCGCGTGCTCCTCGGCGGCCTGTTCGCGGCTGCACTGCTGGGCGCCGGCGAATGGACGCGGCGCAAGGAGAGCATCTCCACCGTCCAGGCGCTGCCGATCGCCAATATCCCCGCGATCCTCACCGCAGCCGGCACGGCAGTGGCGTTCGCGACCATCTACGCGGCCTACGCGCTCTACGGCTTGCTCGTGCCGGCGACGGCTTTCGTGTTGCTCGGCATCGTTGCGATGGGCACGCTGGCCGCAGCGCTGCTGCATGGGCCCGCGCTGGCCGGCCTTGGCGTGGTCGGCGCCTTCGTGACGCCGATCCTCGTCTCCAGCGGCAAGCCGGATTATTGGGCGCTCTATATTTATCTTGCGATTGTGACCGCCGCGAGTTTTGGTCTCGCCCGCATCCGGCTCTGGCGCTGGCTTGCGGTCACGACCATTGCCTTCGCTGTGCTCTGGATCTTCCCGGGTCTCGATACGGAAGAGTTACAGGTCGCGCCACACGCCTTCCATGTGATCGCGGGCTTCGTACTCGCCGCACTGCTCGTGGTGTGTGGCTTCATGTTCGGACCCAGCTTCGAGGACGGCGAGATCGAGCCGGTCTCGTCGGGCGCGTTCGGCGCTTATCTGTTCGCTGCGATGCTGGTCGTGCTATCGAGCGCACATGCGGATCTCGCGCTGATCGCCTTCACGCTTCTCGTCGCGGGCACGCTGTTCGTCGCCTGGCGTGCGCCAGCGGCCACGGGCGCCCTCGGCGCCGCCGCGGCGACCGTCTTCATCGTGTTCGCCGAATGGGCGGTGCGCGCCAATCCCGACATGCTGGTGCTGCCGGGCGGCGCCATGCCCGGCATCGGACCGACCGCGATCGACAGCGCGGTGACGCTGCATCTGGTGGCGGCCGCGATCTTCGCCGCCGGCTTCGGCATCGCCGGTTTCCTGGCGCAAGGCCGCTCGAACTCGGCGATCATTCCGGTCGTGTGGTCCGCATCTGCAGTCGCGACGCCGATTGCGATCCTGGTGGCGCTCTACGCGCGTATCGCTCATCTCGACCGCTCGATCCCGTTTGCAATTCTCGCGGTACTGCTCGCCGCTGCCTTCGGCGCGGCGACCGAAGCGCTCACGCGCCGCGAGACCCGCCCGGGTATGGCGATCTCCACGGCCCTGTTCGCGACCGGCACGCTCGGCGCAATGACGCTGGCGCTGACCTTCGCGCTGGAGAAGGGCTGGCTGACGATCGCACTGGCGCTGATGTCGCTCGGCACCGCCTGGATCTCGTTGCAGCGGCCGATTCCGTTCCTGCGCTGGCTCGCCGCCATCTTCGCCGGCCTCGTCACCGCGCGCATCGCCTACGATCCCCGCATCGTCGGCGATGCCGTCGGCACCACGCCAATCTTCAATTGGCTGCTGTGGGGCTACGGCCTGCCGGCGGCATCGTTCTGGGCCGCGAGCATCTTCCTGCGCCGCCGCGCCGACGATGCGCCGCTGCGCATGGTCGAGACCGCCGCCATCCTGTTCACTGCACTGCTTGCTTTCATGGAGATCCGGCACTTTGCGACCGGTGGCCGCATGACGGTGGCGCCCTCGCTGCTCGAGTTCGCGCTGCAAGCCTGCGTCACGCTGGCGATGGCGATCGGGCTGGAGCGCCTGCGGCTGCGCAGCCGCAGCATCGTGCACAATGTCGGCGCGGTCGTGCTGACGGCGATCGCCGGACTCGTCAGCGTGTTCGGCCTCTTGATCCTTGAAAATCCGCTGCTGTGGCGCACCGACGTCGGCGGCGCGGTGTTCAATCTGCTGCTGCTCGGCTACGCGCTGCCGGCGGTTCTGCTGCTGCTGCTGTCCTATGCCGTGGTAGAACAGCGTGGCAAGGTCTACGCCAATACGATTGCTGGCTGCGCGCTCGTGTTCGCGCTCGCTTATGTCACGCTGGAGATCCGCCGCTTCTATCACGGCCCGATCCTGTCTACCGGACCGACCACGGGTGCCGAGCAATACACCTATTCGATCGGCTGGCTCGCTTTCGGCGTGGTGCTGCTCGGCGTCGGCATCCTCGTCAATTCGGAACGGGCGCGGCTGGCATCGGCCGCGGTCATTGCGCTGACGATCCTGAAGGCCTTCGTCATCGATATGTCGACGCTGACCGGCGTCTATCGTGCGCTTTCGTTCATGTGCCTCGGCGTCGTGCTGGTCGCGATCGGTTGGCTGTACCAACGCATCCTGTTCCGGCGGCAGGTCACACCGCCGGCTCCGCAGACGGGATCGTAAACGTCAGGCGAGATGCTCACCTCTTCACGCGGTCTGCTCGGGCCAGTGCCTTGACTTCGGAGGCGACGACGGCAAAAGCCGCGGCCGGCTTCGCCTGCGCGCGCCGCCTCGATCGTCGCGTTCAGCGCGAGGAGGTTGGTCTGGCCCGCGATGGTATTGATGAGCTCGACGACGTGCACCTGTGCCGACGCAGCTCCGGTCACGCCAGCGCCGCGCTGGACTTCGCTGATGTTCGCCGAGACTTCGGAGGTGCCTTGCGCGGCGTGCTCGATGTTGCGAGAGATCTCCTGAGTCGCCGCCCCCTGCTCCTCCACGGCCGCGGTGCGCGAAGGGAATGATCTCATCATCGTTGTAAATTGCAGCTTCAAGTCGGATCTAGGATGCCTTGCATCCGACCGCCTCACCGACGAGGCTGATTCGAAAGACCGGCTTCTTGTTCTCGTCGAGCAGCTCCATGCACCACGCGGCGTTCGGCTTCAGGCTGCGCGCGATGCCGCCGAGCAGATTGGCGCACACCTCGGTCATCTCGGTCCAGGCGGCTGCGCGATCCTCGAACTCGTACGGCAGGTCGGCGGCGCCGGAATAGCGGCCGGTGCTGATGCGGAAGAAATAGAGCGACATCGTTGAACCCTTGCGTGGGACCGCCCCCCGGCCGCACGCAAACTGAAGCGCGAAGAGCTACCAACGCATGAAGGCCGCCGTCCGTATGACTACGGCACGGCGGCTTCGTCGATGGACGTCTTCGACGACAAAGTGCGCGGATTGTTCCGCGCAGGCCAGCTCACTGGGTCGACCGACGCAGCTCCAGCGGGCCCTCGTTCTTCGCTGGCTCGGACTTGGCTTCGGACTTCACCGGCTCGAGCCGGCTGCTCTCGACACGCGGCGTCTCGACGCGCGCGGCGACTTCGGTGTTCGAGGCGGCGACCGAGCCGGTGTGCTCTGCGGAGCGCAGCGAGCGTGGCCGCGCCGCAGCCCGCGCCATCAGCATCTGATTGCCGCCCTGGTGATGGAAGTCGCAATAGGCGAAGCCCATGCCCGACACCGAGCCGCGGAAGCTGCGCTCGTCGGTCTTTTCCAGGTTGAAGCAGGGCTCGAACGGTATGCCCTTGATCGAGGCGCAGACGTTCTGGCCGCGGATTTGGAGGGTATTGCCGGGGAGTCGGAGATGCTTCACCGGGCCTGAGCCCGAGAACTGCACTGCACCGGCGGCGCCGAGATCGTCGAGGATGCGGCCTGCACCGCGGGTGCCGTCGAAACAGGTGAAGGCAAACACCTTGCCGGCCACGAAGCGGCGCGCCTCGTCGGCGTTCATGCTTCCGGCAATGGCCGGCGCAAACGTCGCTGCCGCCGTGACAGCCCCCAACACAATACGCGCAAGCATGCTCAACTCCGAACCAACCCCCGCAGCGGGCGATGCCTTATCTCTTTACCCGCTGCTTACCATACTAACCAAGGCAACATTGAAGCAGCTTGGTTGGTAAAGTCTGAACGCCGTTAGACAATTTTTACCACGACGCGGCCGCGGACCTGGCCGGCGAGGATTTTGGCGCCCCATCCGGGGACCTCGTCGAGCGAAATTTCCTGAGTGATTTCAGAGAGTTTCGTTCGATCCAAATCGGAGGCCAAACGCTGCCAGGCGGCTTTCCTGGGCGGAAGCGGGCACATCACGGAATCGATGCCGAGAAGGCACACTCCGCGCAAAATGAAAGGCGCGACAGAGGACGGCAGGTCCATGCCCGCCGCCAGGCCACAGGCGGCGATCGCGCCACCGTATTTCGTCATCGACAGGAGATTCGCCAGCGTGGTCGAGCCGACGCTGTCGACACCGCCGGCCCAGCGCTCCTTGGCGAGGGGTTTTGCCGGTGCTGACAATTCGTTGCGGTCGATGACCTCGGCAGCACCGAGGTGCTTGAGGTAGTCGGCTTCGGCCGCGCGGCCGGTCGAGGCGATGACGTGGTAGCCCAGCTTGGACAACACGGCGGTGGCGACCGAGCCGACGCCGCCGGCCGCGCCCGTTACCACCACGGGGCCGCTCTTTGGCGAGAGACCGTGCTTCTCCAGCGCCAGCACCGAGAGCATCGCGGTGAAGCCGGCGGTGCCGATCGCCATGGCGTCGCGCGCCGACAGGCCCTGCGGCAAGGCGACCAGCCAGTCGCCCTTCACCCGCGCCTTCTCGGCATAAGCGCCGAGATGGGTCTCGCCCATGCCCCAGCCGGTGCAGACGACCTTGTCGCCCGCCTTCCACTGCGGATGCGAGGACGCTTCGACCGTGCCCGCAAAGTCGATGCCGGCGATCATGGGGAAGCGGCGCACCACCGGCGCCTTGCCGGTCAGTGCAAGGCCATCCTTGTAGTTCAACGTCGACCATTCGACGCGGACCGTGACGTCGCCCTCCATCAGTTCGGCTTCGTCGAACTGCGCGAGCTGCGCGGTGGTGCCCTTGTCCGCCTTGTCGATCCGGATCGCCTTGAATGTGGCCACGATTACGCTCCCTGACTTTGTTTGTCGGGATTGTTTAACCGATCAGGCCGGCTGCGCAACTGGCGCTCCAATTCCGAAGTTCGCAAACCTCGTCGGCGCCACGGGAGCGAACTTCGGAATTAAGAGGAGCGCCAGCAAACACATTATCCTAGTGCCGGTTATCGATTTGAAGTTCCTGAACGATTTCGCGGCTTGCTCTGCAGGAACTTCAAATCGCCGGAACTAGCCGTGCGACGGGTTTCTCCACGATCGGAAGGTTGATCAGCGCCGAGAGCACGCCGAACAGGATCGAGAGCCACCAGATCGGCGTGTAGGAACCGAAGCGCTCGAACACGATGCCCCCGAGCCAGACGCCGAGGAAGCCGCCGACCTGATGGCTGACGAAGGCAAAGCCGTAGAGCGTCGCAAGCCAGCGCGTACCGAACATCAGCGCCACCAGCGCGGAGGTCGGCGGCACCGTCGACAGCCAGGTCAAGCCGGAAATCGCGCCGAATGCGATTGCCGAGAACGGTGTGATCGGGAACGAGATGAAGGCGAGCGTCGCAAGCGCGCGCGTGAAGTAGATGGCCGAGAGGATGTAGCGCTTTGGCAGATAGTTTTGCAGATAGCCGACGCTGAGCGAGCCGATGATGTTGAACAGGCCGATCGCGGCGATCACCCAGCCGCCGGTTTGCGTCGAGACACCGCGGTCGACCAGAAAGGCCGGCAGATGCACGGTGATGAAGGCGAGCTGGAAGCCACAGGTGAAGAAGCCGAGCACCAGGAGCACGTAGGAGCGGTGGCCGAAGGCTTCGGCCAGCGCCCTGGTGAAGGTCTGCTCATCCGCCGGCGTCGCGTTTGCCGTATTCGCGACCGGAGGCGTCGAGAGCGCCAGCGACAGCGGAATGATCAGCAGCATCAGGAAGCCGAATACGGAGAGCGCCTGCTGCCAGCCGAAATTATCGATCAACGCAACGCCGATCGGCGCGAACAGGAACTGGCCGAACGATCCCGCCGCCGTGCCGGCACCGAGCGCAAGGCCGCGCTTCTCGGCCGGCAAGAGCTTGCTGAACGCCGACAGCACGAGATTGAACGAGCAGCCGGCGAGGCCAAAGCCGACCATCACGCCGGCGCCGATGTCGAGCGACAGCGGCGTCGAGGAGTAGCGCATCAAGAGCAGGCCGCCGGCATAGAGCAAAGCGCCGACGCACATCACCCTGAACAGGCCGAAGCGATCCGCGACCGCACCGGCGAACGGCTGGCCCAGCCCCCACAACAGATTCTGCACGGCGATGGCGAGGCCAAACACGTCGCGGCCCCAGCTGAATTCGTGGCTCATCGGCTGCACGAAGAAGCCGAGCGCCGAGCGTGGTCCGAAGCCGAGCATGCCGATCGCGCAACCGCAAAGGATGATGACGGCCGGGCTGCGCCAGTTGGAGGAACGTGAGGCCGGAGCGAGCTCGCCGATCTGTGTCGACATGGTTGTCCTCGTCTGTCATTCGCGAATCCGCAACTCAGCAGCCGCGGGAGAGCCCGTTTAATGCATCTGCATGAAAATCCCAAGTCAAAAACGGTTGCATTCCACGAGGAGCTGACGCGGGAGCATTGCGTTTCAATGCGCCCTCGCCTGGCGCATCGGCCGCGAATTGACGGGAATGTGTGCGGCGGGACCTAGCGGCACGCGGCGGCGCGTGCTATCTTTGATTTACTCATATTGAGCATATTAGGTCCCAACGACGTTTGACCGGCCTCTCGGCCGGATTTCTCGGACCCCTATATTCTCAATATGAGCATAACAACCATGCATGGGAGGCTTCAATGCCGATCACTGGAATTTACGGCCCCGACGACTTTGCCAACCGGCCGCAGGGCCAGCCCGACACCTCCCGCCGCGCGGCGCCCGTGCCCGCGGGATCGACATTGCCGATGCCCTCGCTGGAATGGACACCGGCGGTCGAACGCGCCACCGCGCCGCTCTACGACCGCGTGAAGCACGTGATCCCGCCGATCGAATGGCCGCTGATGGCACCGACGATTCACGCGATCAACGAGCTGAAGCGCGCGCGGGGCGCGGTCATCCTCGCCCACAACTACCAAGCCCCGGAGATCTTCCACTGCGTCGCCGATATCGGCGGCGACTCGCTCCAGCTCGCGGTCGAAGCCACCAAGGTGAAGGCCGACGTCATCGTCCAGTGCGGCGTGCACTTCATGGCGGAGACCTCGAAGCTGCTCAATCCGGACAAGACCGTCTTGATCCCGGATTCGCGCGCGGGCTGCTCACTTGCCGCGAGCATCACCGGTGCGGACGTGCGGCTGCTCCGCGAGAAATTTCCCGGCGTGCCCGTCGTTGCCTACGTCAACACCTCGGCAGAGGTGAAGGCGGAAGTCGATATCTGCTGCACGTCCTCGAACGCGGTGCAGGTGGTCGAGAGTCTGAACGCGCCGAGCGTGATTTTCCTGCCCGACCGATACCTCGCCACTTACGTGGCTTCGAAGACCGACGTGAAGATCATCGCCTGGAAAGGCGCCTGCGAAGTGCATGAGCGCTTCACGGGCGAGGAGCTGCGGAGCTTTCGCGAGGCCGATCCGTCCGTCCAGATCATCGCGCATCCGGAGTGCCCGCCGGACGTGCTGGCGGAAGCCGACTTCACCGGTTCGACCGCGCACATGATCAACTGGGTGCGCGCGAAGCGGCCGCGCCGGCTCGTCATGATCACCGAATGCTCGATGGCCGACAATGTGCGGGCCGAGCTGCCTGACGTCGAGATGCTCCGCCCCTGCAATCTCTGCCCACACATGAAGCGCATCACGCTCGAGAACATTCTGCAGAGCCTGTTGACGCTTCGCGAGGAGGTGACGATCGATCCCGCGCTTGCACAACGCGCGCGGCACTCGGTCGAGCGCATGATCAATCTCAGGAATTGAGACGCAGCCACAAACGCAGCTGTGGTCGCGGACAAGCGCGCAGATCCGGGCCCCATAACCACAGGAAGATGTTTGGCGAAGAACAACGAGCTTCGCCCAGCAACTTCTGGCGCGAGGTATCGGCCCCTGCTTTCGCAGGGACCACAGCGGAGTGACTGGAGAAAACCATGGCAACAAGCAACATCCACAACCTCATCCGCAGCAGCGACGACGTCGTCATCGTCGGCGGCGGCCTTGCCGGACTGTTCTGCGCGCTGAAGCTCGCGCCGCGGCCGGTGACCTTGATCTCGGCGGCACCGCTTGGACAGGGCGCATCCTCCGCATGGGCACAAGGCGGCATCGCGGCAGCAGTGGCCGAAGGCGATACGCCGGAGGCGCACGCCGCCGATACAATCGCGGTCGGCGGTGGACTTGTCGATCAAGCCGTCGCACTCGGGATCGCGCGCGAGGCTGCATCGCGCATCCATGATCTTCTCGCCTATGGTGTGCCGTTCGATCGCGATCTCGACGGCAGGCTTGCCGTCGGACGCGAAGCTGCGCATTCGGCCCGTCGCATCGTGCATGTGCGCGGCGATGGGGCGGGCGCCGCGATCATCGCGGTTCTGAGCGAGGCGGTGCGTCGCACGCCCTCGATCCACCTGATGGAAGGTTTTGTCGCCGAGGCACTGTTGACCGAGGACGGCGCGGTCACCGGCCTCCAATTGCGCGAGGCCGGCAAGCCCGCTGCAGCCCCGGTCGTGCTCGCCTCACGTACGGTCGTGCTGGCGACCGGCGGTCTCGGCCATCTCTACGCCGTCACCACCAACCCGCCGGAAGCGGGCGGTTCGGGCCTTGCGATCGCAGCGCGCGCCGGCGCCGTGATCGCCGACCCTGAATTCGTGCAGTTCCACCCCACCGCCATCATGGTCGGCCGCGACCCGGCACCGCTCGCCACCGAAGCGCTGCGCGGTGAAGGCGCGACGCTGATCGACGGCAATGGCGAGCGATTCATGAGAGCGCGCCACCCCCTCGCCGAGCTCGCGCCGCGCGATATCGTGGCCCGCGGCGTGTTCGCCGAGATCGCGGCCGGACGCGGCGCCTTCCTCGATGCGCGGCAGGCGCTGGGCCCGCGCTTCGCGACGAAGTTTCCGACCGTGCATGCGAGCTGCATCGCAGCCGGCATCGATCCCGCGACGCAACCGATTCCGATTGCGCCCGCCGCGCACTACCACATGGGCGGCATCGCCGTGGACGCGCGCGGCCGCAGCTCGATCGACGGGCTCTGGGCCGCCGGCGAAGTGTCCTCGACCGGGGCGCATGGCGCCAACCGGCTCGCCTCGAATTCGCTGCTCGAAGCCGTCGTCTATGCCGCCCGCATTGCCGACGACATCGCGGGCCGCACGGTGCCCTCGCCCGCCCGCCTACCAGAGGCATGGGTGACGCCGCGCTCTGGCACGCTGGATGCTGCAGCGGTGAAGCGGCTGCGCACGATGATGAGCGCGCATGTCGGCGTGATCCGCGACCGTGACGGGCTTGCGCAAGCGGTGCGCCACTTCGCCACGCTCGAGCACGAAGCCGGAAACATCGCTGTCCGCAACATGGCGACATCCGCCCTGCTCGTCGCCGCTGCGGCCTGGACGCGGCACGAGAGCCGCGGTGCACATTTCCGTTCGGATCATCCGGCCGACAACTCCGCGCTGGCGCAGAGAACGATGACCACGCTCGCCGCGGCGCGCGAGGTCGCGGAGAGCCTGAACGAGCATTCGCCGCCACGCATTGCGCAATCCATGATCGCCTGAGGAGACTCCATGATCACCCCGAGCTCACTACTCAATTCCGATGCCTTTCTCTCTCCGCTCGCGATCGATGCGGCCGTCCAGCGCGCGCTCGACGAGGACCTCGGCCGCTCCGGCGACATCACCTCGCTTGCGACGATTCCGGAAACGACCAGGGCACAAGCGATCCTCGTCGCGCGCCAGTCCGGCGTGATCGCCGGGCTGCCGCTGGCGCTCGCAACCTTGCAGAAGCTGTCGCCTGACATCGAGGTGCGCGCAGATGTCCGCGATGCCGCGCGGGTTGCTCGCGGCCAGCATGTGCTGACGATCTCGGGTCCCGCGCGCGCCATTCTCACGGCGGAGCGGACCGCGCTGAACTTCGTCGGCCGCTTGTCTGGCATAGCCACGCTCACGGCGGACTATGTCGCACGCACCGAAGGCACCAGGATGCGCATCTGCTGCACGCGAAAAACCACGCCGGGATTGCGCGCGCTGGAGAAATACGCGGTGCGCTGCGGCGGCGGCTTCAACCATCGCTTCGGGCTCGACGATGCCATCCTGATCAAGGACAACCACATCGCGGTCGCCGGCGGTATCCGTCCCGTGCTGGAGCGCGCCCGCGCTCACGCCGGCCACCTCGTCAAGATCGAGATCGAGGTGGATACGCTGGCGCAGCTGCGCGAGGTGCTGGACACTGGAATGGCTGACGCCGTGCTGCTGGACAACATGGACCTTGCGATGTTGCGCGAGGCGGTCAGGATCAACGAGGGCCGTCTCAAGCTGGAAGCGTCCGGCGGCGTCACGCTGGAGTCGATCGCGACCATCGCGGCGACTGGGGTCGATTACGCATCGGCGGGTGCGCTGACGCACTCGGCGCCGAACTTCGACTGCGCGTTGGACATCGAGGCGTGATGTGTTTGCCACGCCCCTCAAGCGGAGCATGGGAGCGCAGCTGCGCATGCGGCAGCAGGCCGTAGCCTACCGCCGCTCGCCCATTTCGGCCGAGCTCTTGGCTTCCTGCGCGAGTTCGGCCGAGAGTGCGGCGGTCTGGGCCGGGGTGCCCCAGCTTGGTTCCTCGCTGCCGTCGCCCCAGTTGCGCGGCCGATAGAAGGTGTGCACGCCGGTCTTGTACATCTTCTTCATCTCGGCGACCCAGGACGGGCGCACCCAATAGGCGTGGTAATGCGTCGACTTGCCGACCTCGGGCAGCCAGATCTGGCCATCCAGCATCGCCTTCGAGATCTTCTTGGCGCGCTCCCACATTTCGGGCTCGCGGATCACGTCCGGATTGTTGTCGCAGGCGAAGGTGAACTGGCAGGCGAAATGGCGGTACTTGTTCTGGTAGACCACGCCGCACACGGTCTCGGGATATTTGCCGGAGAACACGCGGTTCATCACCACCTGCGCCACCGCGATCTGGCCGCGCACGGCCTCGCCGCGGGATTCGAAGTAGACGGCTTCGGCGAGGCACTTCTCCGCCTTCGCGCGCGACTTGTCGTCGAGCGCGAGCCGCTCCGCCGGCGATCTGCTGCGCTGGTTGTCGACGTTGACCTCGCCCTTCGGAGCAACGCTCTCGCCGCTCTCGATGTCCTTGGCGATCTCCGCCGTCGGCGGTGTCAACGAGGCCGTCACCTTCATGTCGGGGTCGGGAGTCACGATCAGCGGCTCAGCCCCGGGCTGCCAGCTCTCGATGGTCTCGAGATTGCCGCCAAGCGAGGAGCTGCCGAAGAACAGGCTCGAGGTCTTGACGCTGAAGGGATCGCGCGCGGGCGCGACCGGCGCCGTGGCCCGCTTCAGCGCTTCCAGCGGCTGCACTGCGAACGCGGGCGCCGCATCGCTGGCCTGCGGCGGGTTGGAATATTGCGGCAGCGGCGGTGCGCGCAGCGCTTCCTGGAGCTCGGGGTCAAGCGCGGCCGCCGATTCCGGCGACATCGCCCGAGGTGATGCCGCGGTCTTGGCGCCGAACACCGAGCTGTTCGACGTCGCGGGATCTTCCTTGGCGGGCGCCGCAGCTGGCGCGACCGTCTCGGGAGATTGCGTCGGCGTGACGATTGCGAGGCGATCACCTTTCAGGGAGCGATCGACCTTGGGAAAGTCGGACGACTGGTAGCGCGCCGGCGCTTGAAGTGCAGGATTGCGGCTGAACGCGCCGGTGACGTCGCGGCCGTCGAGGCTCGCGAGCCGAACCATCGCGCTCTGCGGAGCGGAGGTGCCGATGGGGCGCGAAAAGCTGTAGGTGGCGAGCTGGATCGAGGACGCCGCGGAGAACACCTGCTTCTGCCAACGCTCGGCGACGCCGGGTTGGCGCGCCAGCAGAGAGGCAATGTCCTGATAGCCGGTCTCTCTCGGCATCAATGCGAAGATGCAGAGACCGATACCGAAGGACGCGAACCGCGCGCCCTTCGGATGGTTACGCAACACTGACATCGATACGCTCACGCTACGCTTACGCTCGTCCGATCGAACTCAGTACATCCGTGCAATTCGATCTTTATCGTCAGTAATCAATTTAGGTTGCCGGGGCGTTAATCCGCGTTGCGCGAGCGGCACACGCAAGCGAAGACAGGTGTTTTCACGGGGCGATGTGGCGCATTGGTAAATGCGACCCCACGTGAAGCGGTAAACATCTGGTCAACGCGAATGGTGAAGGAACCCTTGCGCGCACGTATCATCACGGGACGGGGGATGGGTTCCCGGCGTTGGCGTTCGCGCAAAGCGCTTCCTCATCACCGGTATCATTCCCCGCGACCCGGCTACGCCGAGGCTTCGCCGAGGTGAAGGCCCAAAGGCGCCGTCCCACGAACTCGTCATTGCGAGCGCAGCGAAGCAAATCCAAAGTCTTTTCGTCGAGGGATTCTGGATTGCTTCGTCGCAAGGGCTCCTCGCAATGACGGTGTGGAGAGAGCGTTGCGTAGAATGAGAGAGGCGGGGTTTTGGCCCCGCCTCTCTCGCATTCAGATTGTGCGTTGCTCACGCCTGGCTCGCGATCTCCTTCCCGAGCGCGGCTTGCGCCGCGGCGAGGCGGGCGATCGGCACGCGGTAGGGCGAGCAGGAGACGTAGTCGAGACCGATATGGTGACAGAAGGCGACGGAGGCGGGATCGCCGCCGTGCTCGCCGCAGATGCCGACCTTGAGCGAGGCGCGGGTCTTGCGGCCGCGGGCGACACCGATCTTGACGAGCTCGCCGACGCCTTCCTGATCCAAAGATATGAAGGGATCGACCGAGAGGATGCCCTTCGCGACGTACGGACCGAGGAAGCTCGCCGCGTCGTCGCGGCTGATGCCGTAGGTCGTCTGCGTCAGGTCGTTGGTGCCGAACGAGAAGAACTCGGCGCTTTCCGCGATCTCCGCCGCGAGCAGACAGGCGCGCGGCAGCTCGATCATGGTGCCGACCTGATAGGCCAGCTTGGTGTTGGTTTCGCGCATCACGGCCTGCGCGGTGGCATCGATCCGCGCCTTGACGAGATCGAGCTCGGCCTTGGTCGCGATCAGCGGTACCATCACCTCGAGGCCGACGGCCTTGCCGGTACGCTTCTGCGCCTCGACCGCCGCCTCGAAGATCGCGCGCGCCTGCATCTCGGCGATCTCCGGATAGGCGATCGCGATACGGCAGCCGCGGAAGCCGAGCATCGGATTGAACTCCGAGAGCTCGCGGGCGCGGTCGGCGAGACGCCGCGGGTCGGTGTTCATGGCGCGCGCCACTTCCTCGACCTCGGCATGGGTGTGCGGCAGGAACTCGTGCAGCGGCGGGTCGAGCAGGCGGATCGTGACGGGCAGGCCCTTCATGATCTCGAACAGCTCGACGAAGTCGGCGCGCTGCATCGGCAGCAGCTTTGCGAGCGCTGCGCGGCGCGACTGCTCGTCCTCGGAGAGGATCATTTCGCGCACCGTGCGGATGCGCGTCTCTTCGAAGAACATGTGCTCGGTGCGGCAGAGGCCGATGCCTTCGGCGCCGAACTTGATCGCGGTGCGCGCGTCATCAGGCGTGTCGCCATTGACGCGGACGCCGATCTTGCGGACCTGGTCGGCCCAATTCATCAGCGTGCCGAATTCGCCGGACAGCTCCGGCTCGATCATCGGCATCCGGCCGGCGAGCACCTGGCCGAGCGAGCCGTCGATGGTGATGACATCTCCGGTCTTGAAGGTGCGCGAGCCGATGCTCATGGTGCCGCGGCCGTAATCGACACGGATGGTGCCGCAGCCGGAGACACAGGGCTTGCCCATGCCGCGCGCGACCACCGCCGCGTGCGAGGTCATGCCGCCGCGGGTGGTCAAAATGCCTTCGGCGGCATGCATGCCGTGGATGTCTTCGGGGCTGGTCTCGATGCGGACCAGAATGACCTTGCGCCCGTCGCCTTGAAGCTTGGCGGCCTCGTCCGAGGAGAACACGATCTCGCCGGAGGCAGCACCCGGGGACGCCGGCAAGCCGGTCGCGATCACGTCGCGCTTGGCGTTGGGATCGATGGTCGGATGCAGGAGCTGGTCGAGCGAAGCGGGATCGATCCGCGTCACCGCTTCCTTCTTCGAGATCAGGCCCTCATTGGCGAGCTCGACCGCGATGCGCAGCGCCGCCTTGGCGGTACGCTTGCCGCCGCGGGTCTGCAGCATCCAGAGCTTGCCCTGCTCGACCGTGAACTCCATGTCCTGCATGTCGCGGTAGTGCTTCTCGAGCAGCGTGTAGATCCGCGTCAACTCCTTGAAAGCCTCCGGCATCGCCGATTCCATCGACGCCTTGTCGGAGCCCGACTCCTTGCGCGCCTCCTCGGTGATGTCCTGCGGCGTGCGGATGCCCGCCACCACGTCCTCGCCTTGCGCGTTGATCAGGAACTCGCCGTAGAGCTTGCTCTCGCCGGTCGAGGGATTGCGGGTGAAGGCAACGCCGGTCGCCGACGTCTCGCCCATGTTGCCGAACACCATGGCCTGTACGTTGACCGCGGTGCCCCAGGATTCCGGAATGTCGTGCAGCTTGCGGTAGGTCACCGCGCGAGCGTTCATCCAGGATGAGAACACGGCGCCAATCGCGCCCCAGAGCTGGTCGTGCGGATCCTGCGGGAATTCCCTGCCGGTCTCGCGCGCGACCGCGTCCTTGTACTTACCGACCAATTCGACCCAGTCCTCGGCGGACAGATCGGTGTCGAGCGTGTAGCCTTGGCTATCCTTGAAGGTATCGAGGATTTCCTCGAAGTGATGATGCTCGAAGCCGAGCACCACGTCGGAATACATGGTGATGAAGCGGCGATAGCTGTCATAGGCGAAGCGGCGGTCGCCAGACAATTCCGCCAGCGCTTCCACGGTCTGGTCGTTGAGGCCGAGATTGAGCACGGTGTCCATCATGCCCGGCATCGAGGCGCGCGCGCCGGAACGCACCGAGACGAGCAGCGGGTTCTTGGTGTCGCCGAACACCTTGCCGGTCAACTTGCCGACATAGTCCAGCGCCTTCTCAACCTGCGGCTTCAGCTCCTTCGGATAGGTCTTATCGTGCTCGTAAAAATAGGTGCAGACCGAGGTCGGGATGGTGAAGCCGGGAGGCACCGGCAGGCCGAGATTGGCCATCTCGGCGAGGTTGGCGCCCTTGCCGCCGAGCAGGTCGCGCATCTCCGAGCGGCCCTCGGCCTTGCCGTCGCCGAACGTGTAGACCCATTTGCCGGTCTTCGCCGCGGCCGGCGCCGCCTTGGCGGGCGCTGCCTTCTTCGGTGCAGGCTTCGCAGCGACCTTCGGCGCAGCCGCCTTCCTCACGGCCTTTGCCGCCGGCTTAGCAGCGGGCTTGGCAACAGATTTGGCGACCGGCTTCGGCGCGCTCTTGGCCAGCGCCTTGCGGGCCGGCGGCGCGGCTTTCGCGACGGAGGAGGACTTTGATTTCGCTGGCATTTTCGCTGGGATTTTCTTGGGCTTCGAGGCGGCTTTGGCCATAGCTTGCACACAACCTGCGAGAGGAATGGGAAATCGCGGGCCTTACACCATTTTGGGCGCCCCCGCGCAAGTCGGACAGTTCCGAAAAGTGAACGCCTAGAAACGCAGCCACTTCAGGAGCCCGAGCCCGATCGCGCCGTTGACGATGAGGAAGATCGCGACAATGAGATTGAGCAGCCGCGGCATGATCAGGATGAGCACGCCCGCAATCAACGACAGGATCGGCGAAATGTGGGCGACGGTGATGTGCATGAACAATCTTTCTGTGGAGGTGAGGCGAATCGCGCGCGGATCATAGCCGGCCAGGTTCCGGGAGTAGAGATGCGCAAGACGCGCCGCGAGTTCCCGGCACTCACGAAAACTGCCCGAAATTGCCGCGAATGCGGCAGGTCTTTCCCGGAACATTGGCTTAAGGCCCGCATTGGCAAGCAGTCGCGCCACTGGCGCGTCCCGCAGAATCACGTCGAAGGAGTTATCCATGCGGAACAGGATTCTTGCTCTTGCAGCGCTCGCGGCCGCGATCGGCTCGCCCCTTGCGGCGCAGGCGCAAAGCGATGTCACCATTGGACGCGCACCCGCCGTGGTCGACAGCGCCCCGACGATTGCCGTCGAACAGCGGCCGGCCTTCCGCGAATACGTCATCGAACAACGCGTGCCAGCCTTCCGCACTCCGGATCGCGTGGTGGTCGGCGCCATCCTCCCCGAGAGCGGCATCACCTATTATGACGTGCCGCAACGCTTCGGCGCCACGACCTATCGCTATACCGTCGTGAATGGCGAAACCGTGCTGGTCGAGCCGCGCTCGCGCCGCATCGTCGAGGTGCTGGACTAAAACGCTGCCGCTCCATTCGATGTCCGGCGCGTCACATCAGGCTGGCGCGAGCAGTGTTTAATCGGACATCAGGCCCCGCCCGGTCCTCCCCCCGCCGGGCGGGGCTTTTTTTGTGCTTCGGAGCACCGTCGTTCCGGGGCGGTCCGCAGGACCGAACCCGGAACCTCGAGATTCTCAGGTGCGCAATTGCGCACTATGGTCTGCGCTTCGCGCACGGTGGTGCCTATTGCACGGCCTCGCCTCAATCCTGGATCTTCGAGAAGTCCGCCACCGCCCGCGTGGCGCTGCGGATCTCGTTCAGCAGCTTCAGGCGGTTCTCGCGCACCTTCGGATCATCGTCGTTGACGCGGACCTTGTCGAAGAACGCATCCACCGGCGGGCGCAGCTTTGCCATCGCGCTCATGGCGGCAGCAAAGTCTTCCCTGGCGACGGCGGCGCCGGCTCCCGCCTTCACCTCGCCAATCGCCTTGGCAAGCGCCTTTTCCTCAGCGAGGCTGTAAAGCGCAGCATCCGGCGCACCGTCGAAGGTCCGCTTGTCCTTCTTTTCCTCGATCGAAAGGATGTTGCTGGCCCGCTTGGTGCCGGCGAGCAGGTTCTTTCCGTCGTCAGTGTCGAGGAATTTTCCGAGCGCCTCGACGCGGCGCACGATCATCAAGAGATCGTCCTGGCCGCCGAGGGCGAACACGGCGTCGACGAGATCGTGCCGCGCGCCCTGCTCGCGAAGCTGGACTTTCAGACGGTCGGCGAAGAAGGCGAGCAGGTCGCTCGGAAGCTTCTGCGCATCGGCGGACCTCACCGAGAGGCCGGCGAACGCGGACTCCGCCACCTTCATCAACGACAGACGAAGCGCGTTCTCGGCAATCAGCCTGATCACGCCCAGCGCCGCTCTCCGCAGCGCATAGGGGTCCTTGCTGCCCGTCGGCTTTTCGTCGATCGCCCAGAAGCCGACCAGCGTATCGAGCTTGTCAGCAAGCGCGACCGCAACGCTGACCGGATCAGTCGGGACGCGATCGGCAGGGCCTTGCGGCTTGTAATGCTCTTCGCACGCAGCGGCGACGGAGGCGTCCTCGCGCTGCGCCAAGGCGTAGTACTTGCCCATCAGGCCCTGGACCTCGGGGAATTCGCCGACGACCTCGGTCAGCAGATCGGCCTTGGCCAGATGCGCAGCACGCGTCGCCTTGGCGACATCGGCGCCAACCAAAGGCGCGATCTCGGCGGCGAGACGCTCGATGCGCTTGATGCGCGCGGCCTGGGTGCCGAGCTTCTCATGGAACACGATCTGCTCGAACTTCGGCAGACGATCCTCAAGCTTGGTCTTGAGGTCCGTCTCGTAGAAGAACTTCGCGTCCGACAGGCGCGCGCGGATGACGCGCTCATTGCCGGCGACGATGGTCTTGCCGCCGTCAGTCGCCTCGATATTGGCGACCAGGATGAACTTGCTCGCGAGCTTGCCCGTCTTGGGATCGCTGACGACAAAGCACTTCTGGTTATTGCGGATGGTGGCGCGGATCACCTCCCCGGGCGTTGTCAGGAATTCCGGTTCGAACGAGCCCATCAGCACGACCGGCCATTCGACCAGGCCCGCGACCTCATCGAGCAGGGTCTGGTCCTCCACGAGCTCGAAACCTTGCGCAAAGGCAAGCTGCTTGGCGTCGGTGAGGATGGCGTCCTTGCGGCGCTCGGGGTCGAGCACGACCTTGGCATCGAGTAGCTTTGCCTCATAGTCCTCGAAGCGGCGCACCTGAATTGGCGCCGGCGCGAGGAAGCGGTGGCCGTAGGTGGTCTGGCCGGTCTCGATGCCGTCCACCGCAAACTTCACGACATCCGGCTCTTCGGTCTCGAGCCCGAAGGTCGCGGTGATCGCGTGCAGCGGACGCACCCAGTTCAGCGAGCCGGGTTTTCCGGAACGCGCGCCCCAGCGCATCGATTTCGGCCAGGGGAAGGTGCGGATGATGACGGGCAGGAATTCGGCGAGCACGTCGATCGCGTCGCGGCCGGGCTTTTCGATCAAGCCGATGTAGAAATCACCCTTGGGGTCGCGCTGGATCTTGGCCTCGTCCAGCGACTTCAATCCTGTCGCTTTGAGAAAGCCCTGCACGGCCGCGTCGGGCGCGCCGACTTTGGGGCCGCGGCGCTCGGTCTTCAGATCAGGCTGGCGCGCAGGAATGCCGTGCACGGTGAGCGCAAGACGGCGCGGCGTCGCGAAGGCTTTCGCGCCCTCGTAGACCAGGCCTTCGGCAACCAGCTTGTCGGTGACCATGCGGCGCAGATCGTCGGCCGCCTTGGCCTGCATGCGCGCGGGGATTTCTTCCGAGAAGAGTTCAAGCAAAAGATCGGGCATCAGGCCGCTCCGCCCGCTTCAGTGTGGATCCAGGCCTCGCCGCAAGCCTTGGCCAGCTCACGCACGCGCAGAATGTAGCTCTGCCGCTCGGTCACGGAGATCACGCCGCGCGCATCGAGCAGGTTGAAGACATGGCTCGCCTTGATGCACTGGTCATAGGCCGGCAGCGCCATCAGATGCTGCTTGCTGTTGCCGCCTTCGCGCCAGCCGGCGTCGAGGTATTTCTTGCAGGCAGCCTCCGCCATCTTGAACTGCTCGAACAGCATCGCGGTGTCGGCATATTCAAAGTTGTGCCGCGAATATTCCTGCTCCGCTTGCAGGAAGACGTCTCCATAGGTGACCTTGGAGTCGCCATCACGGCCGTTGAAGTTGAGGTCGTAGACGCGGTCGACGCCCTGCACGTACATCGCGAGGCGCTCGAGGCCATAGGTGAGCTCGCCCGCAACCGGCGCGCATTCGAAGCCCGCGACCTGCTGGAAATAGGTGAACTGGCTGACCTCCATACCGTCGCACCAGCACTCCCACCCCAGGCCCCAGGCGCCCAGCGTCGGGCTCTCCCAATCGTCCTCGACAAAGCGGATGTCGTGCACGGCGGAATCGATGCCGATCGCCGCGAGCGACTTCAGGTACAGCTCCTGAAGGTTCGGCGGCGACGGCTTCATGATCACCTGGAACTGGTAGTAGTGCTGCATCCGGTTGGGGTTCTCGCCGTAGCGGCCGTCCTTGGGCCGGCGCGAGGGCTGCACATAGGCCGCGTTCCATGGCTTTGGCCCGAGCGCGCGCAGGGTGGTCGCCGGATGGAAGGTGCCCGCGCCCATTTCCATGTCGTAAGGCTGCAAGATCACGCAGCCCTGCTCGGCCCAGAACCGCTGGAGCGCGAGGATGAAGCCCTGGAACGAGCGTTCCGGGCGCATATGGGCGGGCAATGAGGCGTCCATCGTCAGATCAGGCTCTCGCGGGGGGTTTTGAATCGCGCGGGACCGTATCGACGGCGGGGATGGGAATCAAGGCGAAGGGGGCGGAAATGGCTGTCATTCCGGGACGATGCGACGGGACGCCCGGAGCATCGGACCCGAAATCTCGAGATTCTCAGGTGCGCAATCGCGCACCGGGGTTCGGTCCTGCCGACCGCCCTGGAATTACGGTGTGCGAAAAAGAACGCCGGCTACCCCGGCCGGTAAGCTCCGGTCACGGGATCACGCTTCAGCGTCTGGATATCCCCCATACGGGCGGCTTCAGCGACGCGCGACAGGCGCATCTCCTCCAGCTCCTGGTTGATCCGGACAGCGGTCTTGTAGGCCCAGCGGACCACGGCAAGCCCGCCCAGGACGCCCGCGAAAGCGACGAACGGCGGCATCGGTCGATCCTTATTCAATGCTCAGCCCCCACGCACATTGTCGCGCAGATGGACCTGCGCCGCAATTGGCTCACCTCGGGCCAAATGGCGCGGGAGGGCCCGAGCCTAGAACCCGAATTTCGCCCAAATCGCCCGCGTCTCCACAGCAGAGATCAATTCGTCCGGCAGGCCGGCCATTGATTCCAGGGCCGAAAGCTGCCCCGCGCCGGGCGCTTTTCGCCCCAAGAGGCCGGAGAGCAGCCCGGTCGGCTGCACGATCACGGGCGTGAGAACCTTCTCGCCATAGCGGGCACGAAGAGTTGAGCGGAGATCGCCGATGCCGTCGGCGAGCCCCAGCGCGATGGCGCTCTCGCCGGCCCAGTATTCGCCCGTGAACAGCGCGTCGTCCGCTCCCTTCAGCCGCGCGCCGCGACTCTCCTTGACCAGCGAGATGAAGATCTGGTGGATCTCGCGCTGGATCGCCTTCAATCTGACGACGTCATCGGGGTTTTCCGGGAGGAACGGGTCGAGCATCGCCTTGTGTTCGCCTGCGGTGTAGAGGCGCCGCTCGATGCCGAGCCGCTTGATTGCCTCCTGAAAACCGAAACTGCCGCCGACAACACCGATCGAACCGAGGATCGAAGAAGGATCGCAGATGATCTCGTCGCCGGCGCAGGCGATCATGTAGCCGCCGGAGGCCGCGACGTCTTCGACAAACACGAGCACCGGCAGCTTCTTCTCCGCCGCCAGTTGCTTGATCCGCAGGTAGATCTGTCGCGACTGCACCGGCGAGCCGCCGGGTGAATTGATCACCAACGCCACGGCCTTGGCGTGCCGATAGGAAAACGCGCGCTCGAGCACCCGCGCGACGCCAGCAAGCGTCAAGCCGGGACGCAGTGGCGTCACCGCACCAATCACGCCGGACAGCCGCACCACCGGCACCACCGCCGCACCGGGGCGGAAGCGCGCCGGCAGATATTGCATGAGCTTGTCGGCCAGGCCGGAACTCTCTCGATCGTTCGAATGTTCGGCCATGCCGTTACCTCTGATTAACCATTTCTTATCACGCGAGTGTCATTGGAAGTGCCTGGAACGTGTTTTGCAGATCTTCCGTTGGGAAGCTGCAATAGGCAGCGGAGGAAACGCCATGAAGATTTATCTGCTGATGCTGCTGATCGGTGCGCTTTTCACGGCGATTCGCTTCACCTCTCCGCAAGAGCAGCAGTCGGAATCGCTTCCGCAGTAAGCCTCACGGCTCCGCCAGCGTCACCTCCGCCTTTCCTTCCAGAATATCCCTTACCTCTTTTTTAGGCACGTTTGACTCTTCGTTGAGCATGAGGCCCGGCAGCAACCGTGTCGGAGCCCGGCCGCCTTTGACTGCGCGGACCAGAACACGGATCGCGGGCTTTCCCGCTTCGCCATGGACCGGCAGGATCGCGAGGCTGCCGAAGCCGCGTGACAGCGCTGCCATGACGTCCGCGATTCCGTCCGCGCGCCAGATCAGAGTCAGCGCACCGCTCGATCGGAGGATACGCCGCGCTGCATGCACCCACGCATGCAGGGTCTCCCCCGTCGCCACATGGGCGGCGTGACGTGCCTGATCCGGCGAGCCGCGATGGCGTGCGGGATCGTTGAAGGGCGGGTTCATCAGCACTGCGTCGACACTGTCAGGCAGGAGTCCGTTTGCTGCAAACGCCTGCGCATCCGCGGTGACGTCGAGCACGATGGTCTCGGCGGCGATCGCGTTCGCCGCGGCATTGGCCCGCGCGAGCTCCGCCAGTTCCGGATCGATCTCGACCAGGCTGAGCCTGATCCCCTCTACGCGCCGAGCGAGCGCGAGACCCGCCGTGCCGACGCCGGCGCCGAAATCGACCACGCGGTCTCCGGCCTGGGCGCCGGTCGCCGCCGCAAGCAGGATAGCGTCATGCCCGGCGCGATGGCCGGATCGCTTCTGCCGCAAGCGCAACTGCCCGCCGAGAAAGGCATCTTCGGTAATATCTGTGGCCTCAATCATCGCTGCGCAATTCGTGGCTGAGGCCGGCTTCGGTGAGGAGCTCCCTAGCCTCCTGGGCGTCGTCCTCATGAACCAGGATCCGCCGCGGCAAAATGCCGAGCGAGCCCTCGATGATGCTCATGTTCTGGTCAAGCACCAGATGATGGATGTTGGCGCCGTCGAGCAGCGCGCCAATCGCCGATACCAGCACCATATCGTTGGTCCGAACCAGTTCGCGCAAAACGCAGGTCTCCTGCCTGAAGGTCGCTAAAGCGACAAATGTCAATGGTTCCGCGGGCCTTGCCGCATCCGCCGCCAGTTTCTATTGTATTTCCATCAGAATAGCCCTTTCGGGGCAAATATTGGAGACCGGCGTGGCCGTCATCGTACCTTTCGAAACTCCCGGCGCGTCGATCGAAGAGCTGGTTGCCCTTGTCGCCCCCGATATGGAGCGCGTCAACGCCACGATCCTGTCGCGGACCGGTTCGGATGTGACCATGATCCCGGAAGTGGCCAACCACCTGATCTCCTCCGGGGGCAAACGCCTGCGCCCGATGCTGACGCTCGCCATGGCCAATCTCGCCGGCTACACCGGCGACGGCCATATCAAGCTGGCTGCCTCCGTCGAGTTCATGCATACCGCCACCCTGCTCCACGACGACGTCGTCGACGAGAGCGAGATGCGCCGCGGCAAGCTGTCGGCGCGCATGCTCTGGGGCAACGAGGCGAGCGTGCTGGTCGGTGACTTCCTGCTGGGACAGGCCTTTCGCATGATGGTCGAGGTCGGCTCGCTGCGCGCGCTCGACATCCTCTCCGCGGCCGCCGCCACCATCGCCGAGGGCGAGGTGATGCAGCTGGCCGCAGCCAAGAACACCGCGACCACCGAGGACGAATATCTCGCCGTGATCCGCGGCAAGACCGCCGAATTGTTCGCAGCCGCCTGCGAGGTCGGCCCTGTCATCGCCAACCGCCCCAAGGCGGAGCAGACCGCGTGCCGCTCTGTCGGCATGAATCTCGGCATCGCCTTCCAGCTCGTCGACGACGTGCTCGATTATGGCGGCAAGAGCGCCAAGCTCGGCAAGAACACCGGCGACGATTTCCGCGAGGGCAAGATCACCCTGCCCGTCGTGCTCGCCTTCCGCCGCGGCAACGATACCGAGCGCGCGTTCTGGATCCGGGCGCTGGAGCGCGGCGAGATCGGCGATGGCGACCTCGATCACGCCATCGGCCTGATGAACAAGCACCGCGCGCTCGAGGATACGCTGAGCCGCGCCCAGCACTACGGCGACATGGCCGTCGATGCACTCGCGCTGTTCCCGCCCTCACCGATGAAGAGCGCGCTGGAGCAGGTCGTGGCGTTCTGTTTGGCGCGGTCGCATTAGGCGACGGCGCTTACCCTTTATCGATCGACGCGCGATTGTTAGCCTATCCCTCGAGGCTCGCCGAAGAGGCGAGCACCTCAGGGTGACGGTGATATGTGTGCGCTGTCTCCACTGCGTCATTGCGAGCGCAGCGAAGCAATCCAGAATCCCGTCGCGGAGACGGCCTGGATTGCTTCGCTACGTTCGCAATGACGGAGTGTGGCGCGTCCGGCACCGCTCGCTCTCGTGTCCCGGACCCGCTGCAGCGTGAAACGCTGCTGCGCAGAGCCGGGACCCATGCGACATCCAGCGATCAGCAGTATGGGCCCCAGCTTTGCAGCGCACCGCCAGCAGGCGCTGCGCTGCAAAGCCGGGGCACGAGAGCGTCTGACCAGCAACTGCGCTTTGTCTCACCAGCAGAACCCAGCCTCATTCGCTCCTCAGCCTAGCACACCCAGTCACTTGCATTTTGCAAGTCACTCCCATACTTTCCCGCCATGCAGCCAAAATCCCCCTCGATCCTGGAATGCCCCGTCGGCCGCGCCGTGGAGACGGTCGGCGAATGGTGGAGCATCCTGATCCTGCGCGATGCATTTCAGGGGGCGACGAAGTTCGACGAGTTCTCGCAAAACCTCGGCATTGCACCGAACATCCTGTCGCGGCGGCTCGCCCATCTCACCGAGAGCGGCATGTTCACGCGCCGCCGCTATCAAGATCGGCCGCCACGCTACGAATATGTGCTGACGGACAAGGCGCGGGATTTCTTTCCCGTGATCACTACGCTGCTCGCCTGGGGCAACAAGCATCTCGCGCCCAAAGGCGAATCCATCCTGCTGGCGAACCGGAACAGCGCACGCCCGTTCGATCCGGTCGTGGTCGACGCGGCCGACATGCAGCCTATCACGCTCGCCAATACCATCGCCATTCCCGGGCCACGCGCCAGCCGCGGCATGCGCAAGCACCTCGCTTCACTCAGGGCAATGAACCCGGCCGTCGCGCCGGCCGGAGACTGACATGCGTCGTATCGTCGTGACGGGAATGGGCGCGGTGTCGCCGCTCGGCTGCGGTGTCGAATTGTCGTGGCGGCGGTTGCTCGCCGGGCAAAGCGGGCTGCGGCCGCTGCCCGAATGGGCGCAGGCGCTGCCGGCGCGCATTGCCGGGCTCGTGCCCGACAAGGCCGATGATGCCGAAGGCGGCTTCGATCCGGCGCAGGCCGCGGCGCCCAAAGACCAGCGCAAGATGGACCGCTTCATTCTGTTCGCACTGCTCGCCACGGCAGAAGCGGTCGCGCAAGCCCGATGGACACCGCAGGACGCAGCCGCGCTGGAGCGCACCGCGACGATCATCGCTTCCGGCGTCGGCGGCTTTCCCGCAATGGCGGAGGCCGTGCGCACCACCGAGCAGCGCGGCGCGCGTCGGCTGTCGCCGTTCACGATTCCCTCCTTCCTCGCCAATCTCGCCGCCGGCCACGTCTCGATCAAATACGGCTACAAGGGCGCGCTGGGCACGCCGGTCACGGCCTGCGCGGCCGGCGTGCAGGCGATCGGCGATGCCGCACGCATGATCCGCCTCGGCGAGGCCGATGTCGCGATCTGCGGCGGCGCCGAGGCCTGCATCGATATCGTCAGCCTCGGCGGCTTTGCGGCGGCGCGAGCCCTGTCGAGCGGCTTCAACGACGAACCCGCACGCGCCTCGCGTCCGTTCGATCGCGACCGCGACGGCTTTGTCATGGGCGAAGGTGCAGGCATCCTGGTGATCGAGGCGCTGGAGCATGCGCTCGCGCGCGGTGCGACGCCGATCGCCGAGATCGTCGGCTACGGCACGACGGCGGACGCCTATCACATGACATCGGGTCCACCGGATGGCGACGGCGCCCGCCGCGCCATGGAGATCGCGCTACGGCAGGCGAAGCTCGCGCCCCCGGATGTGCAGCACCTGAACGCGCACGCGACGTCGACTCCGGCCGGCGACGAGAGCGAGCTCGGCGCCATCGCCACGCTGTTCGGCCGCAATCGGGGCATTGCGGTGAGCGCGACCAAATCGGCCACCGGCCATCTGCTCGGCGCGGCCGGTGGGCTGGAAGCAATCTTCGCCGTGCTCGCTCTGCGCGATCAAATCGCGCCGCCGACGCTCAATCTCGAAAACCCGGATCCTGGCGCTGACGGCATCGACATTGTCGCCGGTGCCGCACGGCCGATGCCGATGCAGCATGCGATCTCCAACGGGTTCGGCTTCGGCGGCGTCAATGCGAGCGTGATCTTCCGCCGGATGGGCTAAGCGAGAGGCCTTGCAATCGCCGCTCGCTCAGCTACGAAAACAGGATGACCGAAACCAATTTCTGGCTGTTCCTGGCCGCAGCATTCCTGATTGCGGCAATTCCCGGCCCCGGCATTTTCTACGTCGCGGCGCGAACACTTTCGGATGGCCACGCGAGCGGCTTTGCCGCGACCGCGGGCACGGCGCTGGGCGGCATGGTCCATGTCGTGGCCGGCAGTCTTGGCATCTCCGCGATCATCCTGGCCAGCGCGGAATTGTTTGCCGCCGTGAAATTCGTCGGCGCGCTCTATCTGGTCTGGCTCGGCATCAGGACGTTTCGCGGCGCCGTGCGTGCGCAGTCGCTCGAGAGCGAAGCCGTCGGCGACAAGCGCGCGTTCCGCGACGGCGTGCTGGTCGAGGCGCTGAATCCGAAGACTGCGGCGTTCTTTCTCGCCTTCATTCCGCAGTTTCTCGATCCCGCGGGATCGAACCCGACGCTCCAATTCATCCTGCTCGGTGCGATCTCGGTGGCACTGAACACACTCGCCGACGTCGTGGTGGTGCTGATGGCCTCGGCAACGCGCGCGCAGCTGATCGGACGGCCGCAGCTGATGCGGCGCCTCACGCAAGGCTCCGGCGTCTTCATCGCGGGCCTCGGCCTCTCGCTTGCCTTGGCGCGGCGGCCGGCAAATGGCTAGCACCCCGCAAAGCCGCTTCTATGAATCGCACGGCCTGCGGCTGCATTACGCCGACTGGGGCAACGAGGGCGCGCCCGCTCTGATCCTGGTCCATGGGGGCCGCGATCATTGCCGCAGCTGGGATCACATCGCCCGATCGTTGCAGCCGCATTTTCACGTGCTCGCACCCGACCTGCGCGGTCACGGCGATTCCGATTGGACGAGGGGCGGCAGCTACGCGCTGACCGAATATGTCTACGATCTTACCCAGCTCGTCCGCACCATTGCAGCGCCTCAAGTGGCTCTCATCGGCCATTCGATGGGCGGCATGGTGAGCCTGATCTTTTCAGGTTCATTCCCCGAGCAGGTCACGAAGCTGGTCGTCCTCGACGGCGTGACCATGTTGCCGGATGCACCAAAGCCGCCGGTGCATGAGCGCGTCGGCAAATGGATGGCCCAGCTCGACAAGCTGCACGACCGGACGCCGCGTCGATATTCGACTCTAGCGGACGCGGCCGCGCAGATGGTGCTTCACAACAGGCGGCTGTCGCGCGACCTCGCGCTGCATCTCGCCACGCATGGCGCGCGACGGAACGAGGACGGCACCTATAGCTGGAAGTTCGATCCCTACCAACGTGCCAGCGCGCCGCACCGGCTCTGGCCCGACGATCACGTCGCCTTGTGGTCACGCATCGCCTGCCCGACGCTGCTGCTCAATGCCGGCGAAAGTTTTCTGGCCGGCGCAAAGGCCGCAGGCCTGGAGCGCTATTTCCAGAACGCGCGCATCAAGACCATCGCCGGGGCGGGACACTGGCTGCAGCATGACAAGCCGCAGGAGGTGTTGGACGAGATCCGGCGGTTTCTGGAATTGGCCGAGGACGGCTTAGGCTAGCTCGACTATATCCACGTCATTGCGAGCGTAGCGAAGCAATCCAGACTGTCACCGCTGAGAGATTCTGGATTGCTTCGCTACGCTCGCAATGACGAGCAGAGCTAGCTCAACGTCCCCGCATGCACCCACCAGCCGGGGTGATCGCGGCGGATCTTTTCGGCGGCGGCGTGCGTCTCGACCGGTGCGCCATAGATCGCAAAGCACGTCGCGCCGGAGCCGGACATCCGGGCGAGCTTGACGCCGGCGGAGGTACGCAAGGCGTCCAGCACCTCGCCGATGACAGGCTCGATCCGCATCGCCGGCGCTTCGAGGTCATTGGCAACCGTTTCGAGAACCTCGACCCAATCGGCGATCGAGGCCCCCTCCTCCGGCCACGCCGGCGCTTCGAGGACCGAGGTAGCGCCAACCAGAAGCTCGCCGTTGCGCAGGCCCAGCGCCTGGAACACGTCCTTGGTGGCAACCGGCACGCGCGGATTGACCAAGACGCAGGGCATGCTCGGCAGCGCGAGCGGCAACAGCTGCTCGCCGACGCCGGTCATGTCGCAGGCGCGCGAGAGGAGGCACACCGGCACGTCGGCGCCGGTCGCGAGCGCGACTTTCTGAACGCGGGGATCATCGAGCGATAGATCATTGAGACGCGCGAGGAGCCGCAGCGCCGCTGCGGCATCCGCTGAGCCGCCGCCGATGCCGGCGGCAACCGGAAGCACCTTGTCGAGTGAGAAGGCGCCGAGCTTCAGGCCAGGGACGGCCTCGGCCAGAAGCTTGGCGGCCTTGAGCACGAGATTGTCAGCGGTGTCGCCGCAAGCCGCAGCCAGCGGCCCGGTGGTGGTGAGCTTCAGCTCGCCGTCGGGCTCCAGCGTGAGCCTGTCGGCACAGTCGGCGAACGCGACCACGCTTTCGAGATCATGATAGCCGTCGGCACGACGGCCGACGACGCGAAGGCTCAAATTGACCTTCGCCCGCCCTTCTTCAATCAACGCCGGCATCGGCGACAGCCCCCAACTTGCCCCAGATCTCAGCCGCCCTTGCCGTCGTCCTTCTTCTTCTCGGCCTGCGCCGCGGAAGAGTTGGAATTATCCTCGGTGAGGCCATTGGCGATCTTGGCCTCGATCTTCGGCAGCTCTTCCGGCTCGGGCTTGAGATCGCGCGCATGCGACCACTGGAACTTGGCTTCCAGCGTGCGGCCGACGCGCCAATAGGCATCGCCGAGGTGGTCGTTGATGGTGGGATCCTCGGGCTTGAGATCGATCGCGCGCTCGAGGTTCTTCACCGCCTCCTCATAATTGCCGATGCGGTAATAGGCCCAGCCGAGCGAATCGACGATATAGCCGTCGTCGGGACGCTGCTCGACGGCGCGCTTAATCATCTTCATGCCCTCGTCGAGATTGATGCCCTGGTCGATCCAGGAATAGCCAAGATAGTTGAGCACGTGCGGCTGGTCGGGCTGCAGCTCGAGCGCCTTCTTCATGTCGGCTTCGGCCTTGGCCCACTGCTTGGAGCGCTCCTCGCAGATGCCGCGATAGTAGTACCAGACGCTATTGGCCTTGTCGTTGCCGGCCGGCAGCACGTCGATGCCTTGCGAGTAGGTCGCGCCGCAGTCGCCGAACTTCTTGCGGCCGCGCTCGATGTTGCCGAGCGCCATGATGGCTTCGAGGTCCTTGGGATCCTCCGTAGTGACGCCCTTGAGGATCTTGATCGCCTCGTCGGTGCGGTCGGCGGAGTCGAGATCGATGGCGAGCTGAATCTGGGCGTTGCGCTTGAGCGGCGAGGACGCGGGCACGCGCTCATAGACCTTGATCGCCATCTGCGGCCGCTTCACCGATTCGTAGAGATCGGCGAGCGAGAGCAGTGCCAGCGGATGGCTCGGCTGCAGGTAGAGCGAGAGCTGGAGATAGACCAGCGCCAGATCCTCGCCGCCGCGGCGGGTCAGCGTCGCGCCGATGCCATAGAGCGCTTCGGCGGCGCCGGCCTGCGCGGAATCCACGAGCGGCGGCATCTTCTTGCCGGCCTTGGTCTCGCGCAGACCTTCCTGGATCAGCGGATGACGCGCGAGCTTCTTGTCGAAGGCCTGGTAGACACTGGTCGCGGCGGTGGAATCCTTGTTGCGCGACAGCCAGCGCGCATAGGCCTCGGTCACGCGCAGCATGGAATCGTCGAGCTTGTAGGCGCGCTCGAAGCGGGTGCCGGCGTCCTTCTCCTTGCCGGAGAGCTCCAGGATCATGCCCGCATGAAGGTCCTTGAACAGCGGATACCATTCCGGACCTGCCAGCTTGTCGATGGCGGCGACACCACCCTTGGCATCGCCCGCACCATAGGCGGCCCAGCCCGACAGCAGCGTGGCGACGAGATCGGTGATCGGACCGCGGATCGACTGGTTGATATTGGTCTGCGCAGCCGCGTACTTCTTCAGCTTGAGATCATGCACGCCGACGACGAGACGCGCGACACGGTTGGTCTTGTCGATGGTGAGGATGCGCTCGGCGAGCTTGACCGCCTCGTCGATGTCGCCGTCCGCGACCGAGGAGATGAAGGCACGGTCGAGCAGCTCGTTGTTCTTCGGATCGGTGCGGAGCGCCGAACGATAGAATGCGGCGGCGGACGCCGCGTCACGCTCGACGCTGGCGTGGCGCGCGGCGAGATAGCTGCCGGCACCGGTCAGCGACTTCAGATCGTTTCGGGTCGGAAACTGCGCCGCCGTGCTCTCCGGATGATCCGGCGTCTGCGCCAGCACCGCGCCGGGGACCGTCGTGATCGCGGTGAGGACGATGGCGGCAGCAGTCCAGCGGTTGAAACGATTTGAAAACATCAGGGCTCGCCTTGAGTTGGTATTGCCTGGGTTTGCAGCAGAAGGCCGTATCGCATGCGAACGCGGCCGGTGGCATCGGGACCCGGAACCGTCAGGCCGACAATGCCGCTTTTGGCGCTTCGCCGCAAGGATTCGGACCGGACGATCGCCTCCGCACGCCCCAAACCGGCCACCCGCGCCCCAAGACGCCGCTACTATGGCCTTATCGTGGCCGCGGCGAGTGGCCGCGGCCGGGTTCTCACGCGAACGTGCGTCAGCTCACCAGTGAGCCCGCCCTTACATCGCCTCGTAGTTCGGGCCGCCGCCGCCCTCCGGGGGAACCCAGGTGATGTTGCCGTTGGGATCCTTCACGTCGCAGGTTTTGCAGTGGACGCAGTTCTGGGCATTGATCTGGAAGCGCGGGCCCGCCCCCTCCTCGATCCATTCATAGACGCCGGCCGGGCAGTAGCGATTCGAGGGGCCGGCGAAGACGTCATGCTCGGAGGCCTTCTGGAGGTTCATGTC
Source organism: Bradyrhizobium sp. STM 3561 (assembly GCF_045571455.1). Lineage (NCBI taxonomy): Bacteria > Pseudomonadati > Pseudomonadota > Alphaproteobacteria > Hyphomicrobiales > Nitrobacteraceae > Bradyrhizobium > Bradyrhizobium sp. STM 3561. Next base: position 892,386 of record NZ_CP120695.1, on the reverse strand, counting down.
CGCCACCTTCAGATGGATCGGTTGGTCCTCCTCGTGATTGGTGTTGGACAAAAACACCGAGGACAGCTTGTCGAAGGTGATCTTGCCATCGGGCTTCGGGTAATTCCTGGGCGCGTGGCTCTTGGCAGGATCGAGCGTGGCGCGGTCGGGCTTGAGGTGCGACTGGGTGCCGAACAGCGAGCCGCCGAACAGCGTGTTGCACCACATGTCGAAGCCGCCCAGCGCGACGCCGAGCACGGTGCCGAACTTCGACCACAGCGGTTTGACGTTGCGGACCAGGAACAAATCCTTTCCGACCGACGACGTGCGCCAGGCATTCTCGTATTCGACGAGTTCGTCATTGGCGCGATCGGCGGCAATCGCGGCTGCGACGTGCTCGGCGGCGAGCATGCCGGTGCCCATCGCGTTGTGCACGCCCTTGATGCGCGGCACGTTGACGAACCCGGCCGCGCAACCGATCAGCGCGCCCCCGGGGAAGCTCAGCTTCGGCACCGACTGATAGCCGCCCTCGGTGATGGCGCGCGCGCCATAAGCGAGCCGCTTGGCGCCTTCGAAGGTGCCGCGGATCGAGGGATGGGTCTTGAAGCGCTGGAATTCGTCGAACGGGGACAGATAGGGATCGTCGTAATTGAGGTGCACGACGAAGCCGACAGCGACGAGATTGTCGTCGTAATGGTACAGGAACGAGCCGCCGCCGGTCTTCATGTCGAGCGGCCAGCCGAACGAATGCTGGATCAAGCCCTTCTGGTGCTTGGCGGGATCGATCTGCCAAACCTCCTTGAGGCCGATGCCGAATTTTGGCGGCTCAGCCTTGGCGTCGAGTGCGAATTTGTTGATGAGCTGCTTGGTCAGGCTGCCTCGGGCGCCTTCGGCAAACAGCGTGTACTTGCCGAGCAATCCCATACCGCGGGTAAAGGAATCCTTCGGCTTGCCGTCGCGGCCGATGCCCATGTCGCCGGTGGCGATGCCCCTGACCTTGCCCCCCTCGTCGTAGAGCACCTCGGCCGCGGCAAAGCCCGGATAGATCTCGACGCCGAGCGCCTCGGCCTTGCGCGCCAGCCAGCGGCAGACATTGCCGAGCGAGCCGATATAGCAGTGATGATTGTCCATCAGCGGCGGCATCATGAAATTCGGCAGCTTGATCGCGCCGCCGCCCGTCATCCAGTAGAAGCGGTCGTCCTTGACCTGCGTCTTCAGCGGGCAGTCGGCATCCTCCCGCCAGTCCGGAATGAGCTTGTCGAGTCCGGCCGGGTCGATCACCGCGCCCGAGAGAATATGTGCGCCGACCTCGGAGCCCTTCTCCACCACGACCACATTGAGATCGGCATTGAGTTGCTTCAGCCGGATCGCGGCCGACAGACCCGAGGGGCCAGCGCCGACAATGACGACGTCGAATTCCATGGATTCGCGCGGGGGAAGTTCTTCGGTGCTCATCTGATCTCAGCCCTTGAGACGGTCCTCGGTCGTTTGCGCCCTCTTGTTTCCGATTTTTCCGGGTAGGACAACCTCGGAATCGCGTTCCGCCGGGATGCAAGGCCATCCAAGGTGATATAAAAGTCAGACTTTCCCATGATCCCCGAACCCGCACCCACCGTCCGAGAGCTGCTCGCCTTCTATCTGGAGGCCGGTGTCGACTGCGCGCTTGCGGAGGAACCGATAGACCGCCTGGCGGAAATCGACGCTCCGCCACCTTCCCCGCGCACGGCACCGCTCGAGGCGCCGCGGCCGGTCGCCGCGCCCGCGGTCATACGTGCTGAAGCCGCGCCTGCACCGGATGTCGCCATCGCCTCGGCGCGTGAGGCCGCGCGCACCGCCCCGACGCTGGAGGCATTGCGCGAGTTGATGCAAACTTTCGAGGGCTGCGCGCTGAAGCACACGGCGACACGGCTGGTGTTCGCCGACGGCAATCCCAAGGCGCGCATTATGTTCGTCGGCGAGGCGCCAGGGCGCGACGAGGACATCGAGGGACTGCCCTTCGTCGGGCGCAGCGGCAAGCTGCTCGATCTGATGATGGGGGCCATAGGGCTCAACCGCACCACAGCCTACATCGCCAACGTCATTCCCTGGCGGCCGCCCGGCAACCGCACGCCGACGCCGCAGGAGACGCAGATCTGCCTGCCCTTCATCCAGCGCCAGATCGAGCTGGTGAACCCGGATGTGCTGGTGACGCTCGGCAATCCCTCGACCCAGACGCTGCTCGGAACGCGCGAAGGCATCATGCGCACCCGCGGGCGCTGGTTCGATTATGACACCGGCGCACGCACCATCCGCGCGCTGCCGACCTTCCATCCGGCCTATCTGTTGCGCTCGCCGTCATACAAGCGGCTGGCCTGGCAGGATCTGCGCGCAGTCGCGAAGGTGCTGGCGGGATAGCGAGGGGCAGAACGCTCTCTCCCCGTCATTGCGAGCGCAGCGAAGCAATCCAGAATCTTTCCGGAGAGAGACTCTGGATTGCTTTCGTCGCAAGGGCTCCGCGCAATGACGGCGGAGAGAGCACCTCACGTCCCCTTCGGCCGCACGATGGCCCAGCCGATGCGCAGCAGCGGCTGGCGGCCCGTCACCAGCCATTCGAAGGCGCGCGGGACTTCAGGCACGATGCCGGGGAAGCGCTTGAGGATGTCCGGCGGCGGGGTTCCGGCGGTATCGGAGGCGCGCCAGACCACGACGCCGCCAGTTTCGCTGAACTTGGACCGATTCATCCACGGCGTGCGTGCCGGATCGGCGTCGATGAAGAGATGCGGCCGGCCGGAATGCAGTGCGATCAGGCTGGCGAGCTGGGGCTCGCCGGCGACGGCACGCAAGCGATGGTTGGTGCGGCGGGCAAAGCTCTCGTCGAAGAAGTCCGAGATCGCACGCGCCGGCATCGAGGTCGCAATCTCGTTGGCACCGGTCCAGGGCAGGAACAGCACGGCGAGCACCACACCGGCGGCGGGTGCGACGACGGCGGCAGCCCAGACCATGCGCAGCATCCGCGCGCGGCGCATCGCGATGAGATCGCCGGCCGCGACGACCGCGGCGAGCCCCGACATGACCAGCACGACACCGGCGCCGCCGACGACGGAGTCGAGCCCCAGCAAGCCGGAGATCAGCACCGCGCCGAGCGGCAGAGCCAGCGCGAAGAAGTAGACGAAGCTGCGCGCGAGCGGCTCGACCGGCGGGCGATAGATGATCGGCGGCTCCTCGCCCTTGTCGGCGAACAGCCCGGTATTGAGAAAGGTCAGCGCCGGAATCGTCGCCGCCCCGAGCACCAATCCTCCGAGCAGCCAGGCCGCATGCAGCGCGCGGGCGCTGAGCTCGGTGACTTGCGGCAAGGCCGGCAGCGTCAACGTCTCGGCGCGCATCAGCCAGACCGCATAGGGCAGCGCCAGCACGGCGACGACGATCAGTGCAAACAGCGGATCGAGCCCGCGCAGCGTCCTGCGCCCGGCTGCGGTCGAGATCGCGAAGATGATGATCAGCAGGAGGAGAAAGATCGCCGCAGGCGTCGTCAGCAGCAAGAGTCCCGCTTCGATCGACCAGGCGAACCAGGCATTGCCGCGGCGCTGGCCGATGATCTGCCAGGTGTGCAGCAGCAATAGCGCCCAGAGTGGCCGCGCCAGGACCAGCGGCCCGAAGTCGAGCGCGGACGAGGAGAACGCCAGCGCGGTCATGGTCAGGAGCACGGCGAGCACCGCGTGCTGGGAGCCGACCACGGCGCGAGACAGATGAAAGAGCGCGATGAAGGTCGCGATCTCGCACACCTCGGCAAGCACATAGACGCCGAACATATGACCGCCGGCCGCGCGATAGGCGATGTCGGCGAGCCAGACCGGCAGCGGCGGGCCGAGATCGGTGCCGACCTGGTACTCGCGGCCGAAGGCCAGCAGCGTCGCAAGAGTGCCGGGCGGGCTGCGGTAGAACACCAGCGCCACGAACAGCCACATCGCCGCCTGAAGCAGCACGGCGATCCATACGATCAGCCGCGGCCGGGCGCGAATGAGCTCGATGACCAGGGAGGTAAACCGCATGCAACGTCCGAATGATGCAGCCAGTCCAGCCGGCCCTATTCGCTCACATTCGATTTGATAATGGGCGCTGCGCGTCGTGGCAACTTTGGTGTGCTCGTCATGCCCGGGCTTGTCCCGCCTGCGCGGTCGAAGCCGGCGCGGCGAAGGCCCGAAGATCCACGCGTGGATGGCCGGATCAAGCCGGGCCATGACGGATGAGGGTGCGGCGGGGCCGACGTCCTAGAGAGTTGCCGATCCGTCGATCTCAATTTGCGCGTCCATCTGTACCTCGACCTCGGTCACCGAGAACAAGTCCCGCTCCGGCTCGACGGTCCAAGGCATGTGCTTGGCGCGGGCGGCGGCGACGGGGGCGAAGAAGCTGCGGTGATGAATGGACGGGCCGAGACGGTCGAGCGCCTCGAGATGTTCGGGGACGGCATAGCCCTTGTGCTGCTCGAAGCCGTAGCCGGGGCAGTCCTGCGCCAGCGCGCACATCAGCCGGTCGCGGGTAACCTTGGCGACAATGGATGCCGCGGCGATCGACAGCACGATGCCGTCGCCGCCGATCACCGCCTCGCAATCGCATTCCGTTTCGAGCCGGTCGCGGCCGTCGACGAAGACGTGCCTGGGCGTCTCGGGCAGTGCCACCACGGCGCGCTTCAGCGCCCATAGCGAGGCGCGCAGGATGTTGTCGCGGTCGATGCGCGCGGGCGAGGCGACGACAACCGAGACCTGCGCGGTGGCGCAGATCTTGTCGAACAGTTTTTCGCGCTCCTCGGCGGTCAGGCGCTTGGAATCATCGATGCCGCGCGGAATGCGGTCGGGATCGAGAATCACCGCCGCCGCCACCACGGGGCCGGCGAGCGGGCCGCGGCCGGCCTCGTCGCAACCGGCGACCGGCCAGACGCCGCGCTTGATCAACGCGCGCTCCCGACGAAAGCTGGGGGGAGCAATGGCAATGATACCTTTCTTGCCGGCAGCAACCTCCGGAGCGCCAGCCGCAGGCGTCTTGACCGCCTTGTCAGGCGCGGCCTTCTTCGCGGCCTGCTTCTTGGGCGCGTCTTTGGCTGGGTTCTTGGCGGACTTGTCCCGAATCATGGCCGGGATCGTGCGCAAGGGGCTTCGCCAGCGCAACCTGGAACCCAGGATAATTCCCGTTATTCAGGCTGGCCGCCCCTATTCCGCCAGATGCACCCGTCGGTCCTCGCCCACCTCGATGCCAGGCGCGACCACGACCTCCCAGACATGGCCGTCGGGATCAGCAAAATAGCCGCAATAGCCACCGTAATCGGTCTCGTGCGCCGCCTTCAGCAAGGCGGCTCCCTTCCCGATGGCGAAGGCCAGCACCTGATCGACCTCCCCGCGCGTCGCGCAATTCCAGGCGAGCGTGGTGCCACGAAAGGTCGTGGGCCTCGGCCGGTCAGGCACCGATGCGCCGGCCGCGAGCCGATCCCAATGATAAAGCGCGAGCACCGGACCTCCGGTGTCGTAGAAGGCGACCGCCTCGCCGGTCGCCTTCAGGCGGCGCGAGAAGCCGAGTGCGTCGTAAAACGCGATACTGGCGCGGATGTCGCTGACACCCAACGTAATGACGGTCAGTCGTGGCACCGGCACGGCGAGTTCCTTAACCACGCGATGCCTCTTCCGTTTGTCCGGTCAGAACAGGCTGAGCTGGTCGCCGTTCCGCTTCGGCCGCGCAAAGTGGTCCGTCGTCAGCTTGGAGCGGCGCTTGTTGAGGCCGAGTCTGTCGCAAGCGATCTCGAAGCGGCGGCCGATGGTCCAGGCCATCGGGCCGGTGCCCTTCATCCGCTCGCCCCATTTCGCATCGTAGTCGCGTCCGCCGCGCATGTCGCGGATCAGGGTGAAGACGTGGCGGTAGCGGTCCGGATAGTTCGCCATCAGCCATTCGCGGAAGAGATCGCGGACCTCCAGCGGCAACCGCAGCAGCACGTACGAGGCCTCCTTGACGCCGGCGTGGGCGGCGGCATCGAGGATTCGCTCGATCTCGGAATCGTTCAGCGCGGGAATCACGGGCGCAACCATCACCGTGGTGGGAATGCCGGCATCAGAGAGCTGCTTCAGCGCCTCCAGCCGCCTCGGTGGTGTCGAGGCCCGCGGCTCCATGGTGCGCGCCAGCTTCGGGTCGAGCGAGGTGACGGATATCGCGACCTTGGCGAGGTTGCGCTTGGCCATCCGCGCGAGAATGTCGATGTCGCGCACGACCAGCGCCGACTTGGTGACGATGCCGACCGGATGGCTAGCGCGTTCCAGCACCTCGAGGATGCCGCGCATGATCTTTCGCTCGCGTTCGATCGGCTGATAGGGATCGGTGTTGGTGCCGATCGCGATCATCCGCGGCTCGTAGCCGGGTGCGGCGAGCTCCTTCTCCAGCAGCGAAGGTGCCTCTGGCTTCACGAACAGTTTTGACTCGAAGTCCAGCCCCGGCGAGAGGCCGAGATAGGCATGTGTCGGCCGCGCGAAGCAATAGACACAGCCATGCTCGCAGCCGCGATACGGATTGATCGAGCGGTCGAAGCCGATGTCGGGGGAGTCGTTCCGGGTGATGACCTTGCGCGAGGTGTCCACACCGACCGTGGTCTTGAACGGCGGCAGCTCTTCCAGGCTCTGCCAGCCGTCATCGAAAGCGACGCGCGCCTCGGCCTCGTAGCGGCCGGTGGCATTGGATTGTGCTCCCCGCCCTCGCCGGCGCGCGCGGTCGATGGCGACGCCAAGCTCGGGGAAATCTGAAGGCGCACCCGCCGGCTCGGAGGGCGCCGTGACCGGCGGGTGCTTGAGGGCACGAGAGGATGCTCGACTCATGAGCCCAACATAGCACGCAAACGGAACAAATCAAGAACAAGAACAAAAAACGCGAAAACAACCCCATGCAAAGTAGCCACCCAAATTTCGGGCGCGCGCCTTTGACATCACGCAACACGCCGGTCGCGACGATTTCGTTTGATCCCGCACAGGGATCGATCGCGCCGGAACAAAGTTGGTGACGATCGCTGGGTGAAAGCCGACAGGAACATGACAATTCAACAAAAAACGGCCGCCGCGAGCAGCGACCTCGGTCTGCTCGATCGCTATTGGCGCGCCGCCAACTACCTCTCCGTCGGGCAAATCTACCTGCTCGATAATCCGCTGCTGCGCGAGCCGTTACGACCCGAGCACATCAAGCCGCGTTTGCTCGGCCATTGGGGCACGACGCCCGGCCTGAACTTCATCTACGCCCATCTCAACCGCGTCATCCGCGCGCTGGACCTCAACGTGATCTATGTCTGCGGTCCCGGCCATGGTGGACCGGGCATGGTCGCCAACACCTACCTCGAAGGCAGCTACAGCGAGATCTATCCCGACATCGCGCGGGATACCGACGGATTGCGCAAGCTGTTCAGGCAGTTCTCCTTCCCCGGCGGCATTCCGAGCCATGCGGCGCCGGAGACGCCGGGCTCGATCCACGAAGGCGGCGAACTCGGCTACGCGCTGGTGCACGCCTATGGCGCGGCATTCGACAACCCTGATTTGATCGTCGCCTGCGTCGTCGGCGACGGCGAGGCGGAAACCGGCCCGTTAGCTGCGTCGTGGCATTCGAACAAGTTCTTGAACCCGGCCCATGACGGCGCGGTGCTGCCGATCCTGCATCTCAACGGCTACAAGATCGCAAATCCGACCGTGCTCGGACGGATGCAAGATGCGGAGATCCGCGATCTCTTCCATGGGTTCGGCCATGAGCCGCTGTTCGTTGCGGGCGATGATCCCAAATTGATGCACCACGCCATGGCGGATGCGCTCGATGTCGCGCTCGCCAGTATCCGCTCGATCCAGCAGCACGCCCGTGACGGGCGCACGAGCGTCGGGCGGCCGCGCTGGCCGATGATCGTGCTGCGCAGCCCGAAAGGCTGGACTGGCCCGAAGGAAGTCGACGGCAAGAAGGTCGAGGGTTTTTGGCGCGCGCATCAAGTGCCCGTCGCGAGCTGCCGCGAGAACCCGGCGCACCTCAAGCTGCTCGAACACTGGATGCGCAGCTATGAGCCCGAAAAGCTGTTCGACGCGAACGGCGCGCTCATTCCCGAGCTCCAGGCGCTCGCGCCCGAAGGCGTCAGGCGCATGGGCGCCAATCCACATGCCAATGGCGGCCTCCTGAAGAAAGAGCTGAAACTGCCCGACTTTCGCAGCTTCGCAATCGAGGTGCCGCAGCCCGGCGGCACCGTGGCGGAAGCGACGCGCGAGCTCGGCAAATTCCTGCGCGACGTCATTCGTCTCAATGCGCAACAACGCAATTTCCGCATCACGGGCCCGGACGAGACGGCGTCGAACCGGTTAGACGCCGTGTTCGAAGCGACCGAACGCGTCTGGATGGAACCGATCGAGCCTTACGACGTGCATCTCGCGCAGGATGGGCGCGTGATGGAAGTCTTGAGCGAGCATCTCTGCCAGGGCTGGCTGGAAGGCTATCTGCTGACCGGACGGCACGGCTTCTTCTCCTGCTACGAAGCCTTCATCCACATCGTGGATTCCATGTTCAACCAGCATGCCAAATGGCTGAAGGTTACGCGCGACCTGCCGTGGCGGCGCCCGATCGCCTCGCTCAACTATCTTCTGACCTCGCATGTCTGGCGGCAGGACCATAACGGCTTCAGCCATCAGGACCCCGGTTTCGTCGACCTTGTCGCCAACAAGAAGTCCGACATCGTCCGCATCTACTTCCCGCCGGATGCCAACACGCTGCTGTGGATCGCCGACCATTGCCTGCGCACCTACAACCGCATCAACGTGATCGTCGCCGGCAAGCAGCCGGCGCCGCAATGGCTGTCGATGCAGGACGCGGCGACACACTGCGATGCAGGCATCGGCATCTGGACCTGGGCCGGAACGGAGGACGAAAAGGAGGAGCCCGACGTGGTGATGGCCTGCGCCGGCGACGTGCCGACATTGGAGACGCTCGCCGCCGTCGATCTCTTGCGCAAGGCACTGCCGGATCTGAAGATCCGCGTCGTCAACGTCGTCGACCTCATGACACTGCAACCCAAGGAGCAGCATCCGCACGGCCTGTCCGACCGCGACTTCGACAGCCTGTTCACGCGCGACAAGCCGGTGATCTTCGCCTATCACGGCTACCCTTATCTCATTCACCGGCTGACCTATAACCGCACCAATCATGCCGGCATGCATGTGCGCGGCTTTGCCGAGGAAGGCACCACGACGACGCCCTTCGATATGGTCGTTCTCAACGAGCTCGATCGCTACCACCTCGCCATCGAGGCGATCGAGCGCGTGCCGGGGCTCGCGACCAGGGCCGCACAAGTGAAGCAGCGATTCCGCGACAGGCTGATCGAGCACTCCCGCTACATCCGCGAGCATGGCGAGGATGTGCCTGAGATCCGCGACTGGGTCTGGCCGAACAGCGCCGGCGGCAACACGCCGGCCGAAGCCGGCGACTAGCCATGTCGAACACGGTCCTCGCGCTGAATTCGGGATCGTCGAGCATCAAGTTCGGCCTGTTCGAGATTGCGGCGGCCGATCCCATCCTGCTGTGCAAGGGCCAGCTCGACGAACACGAGGCAAAACCCCGGCTCATCGTGAGGAGCGCCGCGGGGGAGGACCTGGTCGAGACGCGGAGAGACGCATCGGATGCCGAGGACGGTCATCTGTTCGCCGACGTGCTCGCCTTCGTCGAGGACCGGTTCGGCGAACGCAGCCTCCGTGCCGTCGGCCATCGCATCGTTCACGGCGGGCCGGATTATTCAGGCCCTGTCGTCCTGACGGACGATCTCACCGCGAAGCTGCAGGCGTTGACACCGCTGGCGCCGCTGCACCAGCCGCGCTGCCTTGCGCCAGTCCGCACGCTCGCGGCGCTCCGGCCCGGGCTGACGCAGATCGCGTGTTTCGACACCGCCTTCCACCACGGCCTCGCGCCGCCGGCGAGCCGCTTCGCCATTCCCAGGCGCTTCGAGGCGCGTGGCGTCAGGCGTTACGGCTTCCACGGCCTGTCTTTCGAATATGTCGCAGGACGCCTGGCCGAGATCGCGCCGGAGCTCACGGCGAGGCGCATCGTCATCGCGCATCTCGGCAACGGCGCCAGCCTCTGCGCATTGCGCAATGGCCGCAGCGTCGACACCACGATGGGGCTGACGCCGCTCGACGGCCTCGTGATGGGCACGCGCTGCGGCACGATCGATCCCGGCGTGCTGCTCTATCTGCAGCAACACGAGAACATGTCGGTCGAGGAGGTCCAACACCTGCTCTATCACGAGTCAGGCCTCTTCGGCGTCTCCGGCACCTCCGCGGACATGCGCACGCTGCTGGCGAGCGGCGAGGCTGCGGCGCGAGAGGCGGTCGATCTCTTCGTCTTCCGTGCGGCGCAGGGGATTGCGATGATGTCGACCAGGCTCGAAGGGCTGGACGGTCTGATCTTCACCGGCGGCATCGGCGAGCATGCCAAGGAGATCCGCGGCGCGATCGGCGAGTGTCTCGCCTGGATGGGCGTGCGCATCGATGCTGCTGCGAATGATGCCGCACGCGAGTGCATCAGCCGGGGCGATGGCAGCGTCGAGGTGTTCGTCGTTCCAACGAATGAGGAACTGACGATCGCACGGCACTGCGCAAGGGTGCTGCGAGCGATGGCGACTCCAGGTGGGCGAAGCGTTCTGTCCGCGTTCGCATAAGCAATGAGTTCGCGGAGACAGATCTCTCACCCCGAATGAGTTTGTGTCTCCTGGTATCGCTGCCCTCTCCCACAAGGGGCGAGGGCACAGTCACGCGCATCTCGCTCGCGGATGATTCATCGAGCACTAATGAGTCCCCGACCATATCTGAAAACACCCGATCGCGACCTCGATCACGATCAGGACCACGACCGCGATCTCCAGGCGGAGCGAGCGCTGGGTGTCGATGATGTCGGTCAGTGCGTTGGCGGTCTCCGACACCGCGGTGAGCTTGCGCTCGAGCGTGTCGAGGCGCTCCTTCAACTCGTACTCGTCCTCGAGACGGGAATAGAGTCGATCGAGCTCCGGCTTCTCCCAGAGCACGTCGGGCTTCTCGGCGACCGCGACGCGGCCCGCGACGCGCTGCTGCACCAGCAGTGCATTACCGATCAATTGCAGAATGCCCTTGCGCCGGCGCGGCGTGCGGCCGCCTTCGGCGAGCTCCCGTGCGAACGGCTCGATCACGTCGAAGACCGCGGCGACGCGGCGCTCGTCGCGCGCCAGCGACGTGCTCTTGGCGAGCGCATCCGCGACCAGCAGCAGCCGGTCGTCGGAGAATTTGGCGAGGCAGATCGGCCCGCCCGGCTGGATCGTCTCGGCGGCCTCATCGTTGCAGAGCTGCACCTGTGCGATCTCCTCCTCGTACGGGCTGAGCTCTCCGGTCACACGCGACTTCAGATTATCGACGAGGACCTTCTCCTCGGACGGAAGCAGCCCGATCAGCACCACGACGCCGTAGCGGAAGATTGCGGCAAGGCCGGCATGGACGCGGAAGGCGGCCGGCGTCGAGGACACCAGCGTGCCGATCTCCAGGCTGGAAGCATTGATGCGCTCGCCGAGCATCAGCGCGCGGATCCGCAAGGTCGGCGCAGTCCCCTGCTTCGGCGACGTTGGCATCATGCTGACGGCGGGTTGATCGGCGTTCATGTGAGGCCTCTCCCGGGACCGAGATCGCACATCTTCGTTCGCCCTTTCTTGCAAGCTGAAGTCTCCTCTGAGAGGGACCGACTGCCCGCGCGCAGCGAATCTCGCCATGAAGCTTCGGTTTAATACCGCCGGAATCAGCTTGTGCCGAAACATTCGGCAATATTTCCACCCCGCACATGACACATTTGGCTGCGATGACTGGCTGCGGGTTTACCATCGCATGCCGAAGCGCCGCCGGAAAGTTGCACTCGGCAACGCTACGGGTTTATGACAACATCATAGAACGCTACGCTTCTCCCGAAGTGCCGACACTGAAGCCTCAATCATGCTGAGCGTCATCATTCCGACCGACGGTGTCGAGCAGACGGCGGTCGCAACCCTGGCCGCGCTGGTCCCCGGCGCCGCCGCCGGTGTCATCCGTGAGGTTCTGCTGGTCGACGGCACTCGCAACGGTGTCATCGAGCGCGTTGCCGACGTGGCGGGCTGCCGTTTCATCGGGTTCGAGGGATCTTCGCAAGGCGCCGCGCTCGCCGCCGGCGCGCGGCAGGCCCGATCGCCATGGCTCATGTTCCTGCCTGCAGGCGCCGTGCTGGAAACCGGCTGGATCGAGGAGACCACCCAGTTCATCCAGGCCGTCGCTACCAGCGGCCGGGATCGGGCGGCGGTGTTCCGCTATGCGCGTTCGCCTTACGCAAATACCGCATTGCGCGACATTCTCTGGGCCGTGGCGCGCAAGCTCGTCGGTCCGCTCGGCGATCAAGGGCTGTTGATCGCGCGTGAGCATTACGACCGGATCGGCGGCTACCCGCCCCACGCCCGCCATTCCGAAGCGCGACTGCTCCGGCGGCTCGGCCGGTCGTCCCGGACCATGCTGCGCAGCCGGATCGTCATGGTCGGCTGAAGCGCCGAGATACTTGCCAACGTCAAATAATTAATTGACAATGGCAAGTATCGAGGTGATCACATGCTGTCCAAATCGACCGAACAGGTCTCCGACGACCACATCGCAGCGGTCCGCGCCTTCAACCGCTTCTATACCCGCAAGCTCGGCGTGCTCGACCAGCACCTTGGCAAGACCCCGTTTTCGCTCAGCGAGGCGCGCGTGCTTTATGAACTGGCGCATCGCGACGACCTTGCGGCAAAAGAAATCGGAAACGAGCTTGGTCTCGACCCCGGCTATCTCAGCCGCATCGTCCAGAGCTTTGACGAAAAAGGGCTGATCACGCGAACACCCCTGGCCGCGGATCGTAGGCAATACCAGCTCAGCCTCACCGCCAAGGGCCGCCAGGCTTTCGCCAAGCTGAACCTGAGCTCGCAAAACGAGGTCGCTGCGATGCTGGCTCAGCTTTCAGCCGACGATGCAACGCGGCTCACGCAGGCCATGGCAACCATCGAGGCGGTGCTGGGGCAGCGTCGAAGCCGGCCCGCGGCTTTCGTGCTGCGCAGCCATCGCGTCGGCGACATGGGCTGGGTCATCTCACGGCAAGGCGCCGCCTATGCCGCGGACTACAACTGGGACATCAGCTACGAGGCGCTGGTCGCCGAGATCTGCGCACAGTTCATCAAGAACTACGACGCCGCGCGCGAGCACTGCTGGATCGCGGAAATGGAAGGCGAGCCGATCGGCTCGATCTTTCTGGTCAAGGCCACGGACGAGATTGCGAAGCTGCGCCTGTTGCAGGTGGAGAAGAAAGCGCGCGGACTCGGTGTCGGCCGCGCACTGGTCGAGCAATGCATCCAGGGCGCCCGCGAGAGGGGCTACAGCAAGATGACTCTGTGGACGCAGAGCATCCTGGTCGCCGCGCGCGGGATCTACAAGAGTGCGGGATTCAACCTGGTCGCGACCGAGCCGCATCACAGCTTCGGGCAAGATTTGATTGGGGAAACGTGGGAACGGGATCTCTGACGATCTCGCAGCGAGCGAGATGCGCGTTGCTGTGCCCTCTTCCCTTGCGGGAGAGGGCATGTCAACTCGCAAACACAAGCTCGCTCGGGTGAGGGATATCTCACCGATGCGGATGGATACCCCTCATCCGGCGCTTCGCGCCACCTTCTCCCACAAGCGCAGAAGGGAAGCGGTCCGCACCTAAAGCGCGATGAGATTTGGATGAATCGTCATCGCGCTCCAGGGTTATTGTTTGCGCGTGATCTTTCCGGAAAACCGCTTCGCACTTTTCCGGATCATGCTTTAGCTCGGCATTCAAGCAACAATCATCACACCGTCGCGCCTTGCGCCTTCGGGCGGCGCAGATGCTCGTCCAGCCGCGGCATGATCTCGACGAAATTGCAGGGGCGCGTGCGGTAGTCGAGCTGGGCTGCGAGGATGCCGTCCCAGCCGTCGCGGCAGGCGCCGGGCGAACCCGGCAGGCAGAATATGTAGGTCGCGCCCGCAACGCCGGCGGTGGCACGGCTCTGGATCGTCGACGTCCCGATCTTGGCGTGGCTCAGCATGTGGAACGCGATCGAGAAACCGTCCATGCGCTTCTCGAACAGCGGCTCGATCGCCTCCGGCGTCACGTCGCGTCCCGTAAAGCCGGTGCCGCCGGTGGTGATGACGACGTCAATGCCGCTATCGGCAATCCAGCGGCGGATGACGGCACGGATCGCCTCGACGTCGTCGGTGACGATCTCGCGCGCGGCGAGATGATGGCCCGCAGCCAGGAGACGGTCGACCAGGGTCTGGCCGGACTTGTCATCCGCAAGCGCGCGCGTGTCGGACACGGTGAGCACCGCGATATTCAGCGGAATGAACTGCTTTGTTTCGTCGATGGAGGTCATGTTGCGTCTTTCGTGTCCCGGACAAGGTGCGGCGCATCAGCGCCGCGCCGCAGAGCCGGGGCCCAGTTCGGAGACTTGGGAGACCGGCATTGTGGGCCCCGGCTCTGCAGCGCACCGCTGAAGAAGCGCTGCGCTGAGTCCGGGGCACGGTGTCGAGAATTACAACGCTCCCGCACCGAAGGTGTTGCAAGCCTGGACCGTGCCCTGCTGGTAGCCGGTCATGAACCACTGCTTGCGCTGCGCCGCCGAGCCGTGGGTGAAGGAGTCAGGCACGACGCGGCCCGTGGCCTGGCGCTGCAGCGTGTCGTCGCCGATCGCGCTCGCCGTGGTCAGCGCGGCGTCGATGTCGCCGGGCTCGAGGAAGTTCGGACGCTTCTTCGCCTCGCGATTGACCCACACGCCGGAGAGACAATCCGCCTGCAACTCGACCTTCACCTGAAGCGCATTCGCCTCGGCCTTCGAGCCGGCCTGCTGCTGCAGCCGCGTCACGCGCGGAATGATGCCGAGCAGGTTCTGGATGTGATGGCCGGCCTCATGGGCGATGATGTAGGCGGTGGTGAAATTGCACGCCGACTTGCCGGAGCAGCCGCGGAAGCGCGTCTCGACCTCGCGGAAGAACGAAGTGTCGAGGAAGATGGTGCGATCAGGTGGACAGTAGAACGGCCCCATCGCCGACTGCGCCATGCCGCAGCGGCCACCATTGGTGGCGTTGCGGAACAGCACGATCTTCGGACCGGTATAGGACTGACCGCTGGCCTGGAAGATCTCGCTCCAGCGGTCGTCGATCTCGCCGAGGATGCCGGAGATCATGCTGCCCATCTCGTCGGTCGGCGCGCCGCGCTTGCCCGAGGACGCCTGACGGTCGGTCTGGTAGGTCGGCGCATGGCCGCCGCCGCTGAGGATCTCGGCGCCGCCGATCAGGATGCGCGGGTCGATGCCGAAGGCATAGCCGATCAGGCCGAGCACGATGATGGTGCCGATGCCGAGCCCGCCGCCGCCCATCGGCAGACCGAACCCGCCTCCTCCACCGCCGCCAAAGCCACCACCCTCATCGCGACGATCCTCGATGTCGTCGCTGCGGCGGAAGTCATCGTAGCGCATGGCGGCCTTTCCTCTGCGGTCCCTGATTCAGTTTCGACGGCGCACAATGGTGCGAAAGCTCAACGCGCCACACACGTAAAATTTCCGTTGCGTTTATCAATATCGTGGCCGGCAAAAATTGCCTAGTGCGACAGCATGTCGGTGCCAGCAATTTTTTCCGAGGGTCGAGCAATTTTTTCCGAGGGAAATTTGCAGCCATCTTGCAGCCATGATTGCGGCCGCGCGCCGAGCAAACGCGAAATACACTGTAAAACAAGGCGCATGCGCGCGACAACACGCGCACAAGCGGCGATGCACGGCCTGCTCACAAAAGCAGCGGGTTAAGTCGATTTTTACTTTGCCGCTTCAATGTAGCGGTCAGTCGGTTGTTTGGTCCCGCGTCGCCGACAGCGTCGCCTGAGTCAGAGTTCTTGAGTCATGGTAGAGTCGCGTCGCGGGGCGTCTGCAAGGGCGCCCCGCACAAATTTCGAGTCTCCGTCGCATCGCATCATCGTCGGCGATTGCGTCGCCGAGATGTCGAAGCTTCAGGCAGGCAGCGTCGACCTGGTGTTCGCCGACCCGCCCTACAATCTCCAGCTCAAGGGCGATCTCAAGCGCCCCGACGAATCCCATGTCGATGCCGTCAATGACGACTGGGACAAGTTCGATTCGTTTGCTGCGTATGACAATTTCACCCGCGCCTGGCTGCTTGCCGCCCGCCGCGCGATGAAGCCATCCGCGACGATCTGGGTGATCGGCTCCTATCACAACATCTTCCGCGTCGGCGCGATCATGCAGGATCTCGGCTTCTGGCTCCTGAACGACATCGTCTGGCGCAAGACCAATCCGATGCCGAACTTCCGCGGCCGCCGTTTCACCAACGCGCACGAAACGATGATCTGGGCCGCGCGGGACGAGAAGGCCAAGGGCTACACGTTCAACTACGAGGCGCTGAAGGCCGCCAACGAGGACGTGCAGGCGCGGTCCGACTGGCTGATCCCGCTCTGCACCGGCGAGGAGCGCCTCAAGGGCGCCGACGGCAAGAAAGTGCATCCGACGCAGAAGCCCGAAGGGCTGCTCGCGCGCGTGCTGCTGTCGTCATCGAAGCCAGGCGATCTCGTGATCGATCCCTTCAACGGCACCGGCACCACCGGCGCTGTCGCCAAGCGCCTCGGCCGCTCCTATATCGGCTTCGAGCGCGACAAGACCTATGCGAAAGCGGCGGAGGCACGCATCGCCGCGGTGGAGCCGCTGCCTGAGGCAAGCCTTGCCCCGTTCATGACAGCGCGCGAGGCACCGCGCGTCGCGTTCTCCGAGCTGATCGAGCGCGGCATGATCATGCCCGGCACGAAACTATTCGACGCCAAGAAGAAGCTGGGCGCGCTGGTGCGCGCCGACGGTGCCATCATGCTCGGCGACAAGGTCGGCTCGATCCACCGCATCGGCGCGGTCGCGCAAGGCGCGCAGGCCTGCAACGGCTGGACCTTCTGGCACGTCGAAACCAAGAAGGGTCTCAAGCTGATCGACGAGCTGCGTGCCGAGATCCGCGCCGGCATGGCGGCGGAGTAGCCCTCCCTCCGTCATTCCGGGGCGCGCAAAACGCGAACCCGGAATCCATCCTGCTACAGCACATCCGGCCCAATGGATCCCGGCTCGCGCCAAGAGGCGCGGCCCGGAACGACGGCGGCGGATGGTTGAAAGCCGCCCCTGCCAGGACTAGATTCGCCCGATCAGCCCCGTCCTGACCGGTTGGGCTCCATGCGACGACAGTCCGAGACATTGCTGCTGGTGCCGCTGCTGCCGATCTTCCTGGTCGGCATGTTTCCGATGTTCCTGATCGCGCTTCTCGGTTTCTTCGGTCTGGCGCTGTTCGGCGTGCTCGTGATCTGCGTCGGGCTCGCCAGCAGCAACGAGGCGCACGACAATTTCAACCATGACGTCATCGTTCACGGCTACGCGCGCGGATCGGAGCGCGCGGCGCGGGCCTCCGACATGCATCTCGCCGCGCGGCTCGGCCTGCGGCTGGAGGCCGTGGGCACGGCCATGGTCATTACGGCGGCAATCGGCCTCTGTTACGCCGCCTGATCTGCGCCACGCGCAGACACCGCCCGGCAAACTCGCCGGTTGCTCTCCCGCAACGGGCTCAGGCAAGACAAGGCCCGCCCAACGACGCCTCGTGCGCACGCGGCAACAGACACCGAGGAGATGTGTGATGCTCAAATTCTATTTCAACGGATCGCCGAACCCGACCAAGGTCGCGCTCTATCTGGAAGAGTCCGGCCTGCCGTTTCAGCCGGTCGCGGTCGACACCCGCAAGGGCGAGCAGTTCACGCCGGAGTTCCTCAAGATCAACCCGAACGGCAAGGTGCCGGCGATCGACGATGGCGGCACCATCGTGTTCGACTCGAACGCCATCCTGCTTTATCTCGCCGAGAAGACCGGCAAGTTCCTGCCCACGAACCGCGCCGAATTGCTGTCCTGGCTGATGTTCATCGCCACCGGCGTCGGGCCCTATTCGGGCCAGGCCGTGCACTTCAAGCATTTTGCGCCGAAGGACCAGAACCACGATTACGCCCATAACCGCTACCAGTACGAGACCGATCGCCATTACAAGATTCTCGACGGTCACCTCAAAGACCGCCGCTACATGGTGGGCGACAGCTATTCGATCGTCGACATGGCGCTGTGGGGCTGGGCGCGGATGGTGCCGTTCAAGCTCGGCGACGACGCCTTTGCGCGATACCCGAATGTGAAGCGGCTCGTCGACGAGATTTCGGCACGCCCGGCGGCGGCACGCGCCATCGCCCTGAAGGACAAGTTCACCTTCAAGGCCGAGATGGACGACGAAGCGCGCAGCAACATGTTCAAGCACATGACGACCAAGGTGGCTTGAGCGCGCCGCTCTTCGAGGCCACGCGCATGCGCGTGGCCTCTTGCGTTTGAGACTTCAGGCGGAGTGGACCGAACTCAGGAACTTGGCCACTTCCAGCTTGAGGCGGTTGCTGTCGGCCGAGAGCGAGCGCGCCGCCGACAGCACCTGCGAGGAGGCCGAGCCGGTCTCGGAGGCGCCGCGCTGCACGTCGCTGATGTTGGACGATACGAGCTGCGTGCCTTGGGCCGCCTGCTGGACGTTGCGGGAGATCTCCTGCGTCGCCGCGCCCTGCTGCTCCACGGCGGCGGCGACCGTGGACGAAATCTCCGACAGCCGCTCGATGGTGCCGCTGATCTCCCTGATCGAGCCGACCGACTCCTCCGTCGCGGCCTGGATGCTGGAGACCTGCTGGGCGATCTCGCCGGTGGCCTTCGCAGTCTGCTCAGCGAGCGCCTTGACCTCGGAAGCGACCACCGCAAAGCCGCGGCCGGCTTCGCCCGCACGCGCCGCCTCGATCGTGGCGTTCAGCGCCAAGAGGTTGGTCTGGCCGGCGATGGTGCTGATGAGCTCGACCACGTCACCGATCCGGGCGGCGGCCTTGGAGAGCGCGCCGACGCGCTCGTTGGTCCTGCTCGCCTGACCGACGGCCTCGGTGGCGATGCGGGCGGATTCCTGCACCTGACGGGCAATCTCGGATACCGAGGAGGAGAGCTCCTCGGTCGCCGAGGCGACCGCCTGCACATTGGCCGAAGCCTCCTGCGACGCGCTGGCGACCTCCGTCGAGAGGTCCTGGGCCCGCGCGGCGGTCGTGGTCAAGGTGCCTGCGGAGGCTTCGAGCTCGCTCGATGCCGACGATACCGTGTTCACGATCTCACCGACCGCCTGCTCGAACTGATCGGCAAGCCGGACCATGTCTTTCTTGCGACTCTCGGCCTGCAGCGCCTCGAGCTCGGCCTGCTCGGCGCGCATGCGCTCGGTCTCGATCATGTTGTCCTTGAACACCTGGATCGCCTTGGCCATGTCGCCGACCTCGTCAGCCCTGCCGCGGCCGGGAATCTCGGCCTCGAGATTGCCGCCGGCAAGCCGCCCCATCGCGTGCGTCATCGAGGTCAGGGGACCGACGATGCTGCGGCCGATCAGGAAGGCGACGATGCCACCGAACAAGATGGCGAGCCCGCCGGCGATCTCCTGAACGGTCGTCGTGCTGGCGATCACGGCTTCGGCATTGTTGCGCGAGTCCCGGTAGTCCTTCTTCAGGGTCGTTTCCGCGGCCTTGAGCTTGCCGATACTGTCGACGATGAGGGGCGCGAGGTTCTTGTGGTAGATCTCGTCGGCTTGAAGCATCGCGGCGGACGTCGTCTCGAATGCCGATTTGTAGATTCCGAGGGAGGTCTTCACCGGCGTGAGCGTGGCGCGCAACTCCGCCGCCTGCGGGCTCTTTTCGATGGCCGCGAGCCGTTGCGCTGCCCTGTCCACACTCGCCCTGAAATTCGCAGGCCCCTGGACATCACGCACGGCCAGGAAACGCCAGGTTGCGACCCGAACAAGAAGGATTCTGGATTCGAGGTCGGCGACCAGGGCCGCCGTGTCTTCATCGACGGCAGCCCGCGCCGCGTCGACCAGCTTGCCCATCTTGACGGCCAGCTCCTCTCCACTGGGGAGCAGCGTCGCCTTGCCGGTTCTCACCTCGTTGACGGCGTCTCCGAGATTGTCACGCAGGCGTCTCATCTTGGCGATGTCGTCGATCAGGCCGTTGTAGAGCGCTCGCCGCTCCTCGGAGAGCGTCCCCTGCGCGCCCACCCGCAGCAGCTCGGTCGCCGCGGTTTCCCGCTCTTGCGCCTCCTTCATTGCAGGCTCGTTGGCGTCGTAGACGTAGCGCAGGTTGGCCCGCTGGATCGCCTGCAAATGGGCTGATATTTCCAGCACCCGTGCCGTGCTGTCGGAGAGGGCGGATTGTCTTGCGACCTGATCCTGCACGTACCGCAAATTCCAGACGGCAACCACTGCCATCACGAGACCGACCGCCACCAGGGCCATGAAGCCTGCGTACAGGCGTCCCCTGATCCGCAAACGAAATTTCGGCATTCCCACTGTCCACCCAGATGCATTTGAATTCGAGGGGTCGGACAGCTCCGGCGATCGTCACGGCCACTCCGGCAGCCGCACGCCGCGCCCTGGCGACCCACGCTGCACCGCGACACAATGGGGGACACTTCTTAATTGAACCTTCAAATTCTTCGCGGGCATGCGCATCAGCGCACGATAATTTGCTGATTTTATCGGCAGTTGAGCAAGGCTTTCGCGCAGACCAGCAGCCGCATGCAGTGTGGTGCATGCATTTGCCAGGATGAGTACCGATCGGGCGCCCATAAATAGAGGCTGCATCTTGGATCTCTCTATTTCCGCCGGACAGGCTTTTTCAGCTCGTACGCAATCTCCGACCGCGTCATCCCGAAATCCTGAAGCTCACGCTCGCTCATGGCGGCGAGCTGGCAGTGCATCCGCGCGCGCTCTCGCCGCAGCCGGATGATCTCCGCCAGCTTGCGCCAGACCGATACGACCCTCGCAGGCCGTAACGAATGGCGCCGGCCGGCAGACCAGATCGGACTCAAGCCGTCAGCCCGCGGCTCTCGCGGCCGTTTGTGGAAACGGGCCGAGCGCCTTCTCGGTCAGAACCGAGTCGCAGTACTCGCGGATCTCCTTGATCTTGCCGTCCTCGAGGCGAAACACCAGACAATAGTCGTTGTCGTAACGCACGCCTTCGGGTGTGACGTTGTCACCCTTGGCTTCGACGACGACGACGTCGCCATCGGCAATGAAGCGATGGGCGATTGTACGCGTGCGGTCGCGCAGGCGCGTGCGCACATAGCCGTGCAGATCGTTGAGGATCGCCTCCTTGCCCGAAAAGGTGCGGGACCAGGAATATTGCCCGGTCACGATCCATTTGGCGTCGTCGGCAAGGCTGGCGCTGAATAGCGCGCGATCGCGCGCGGCCGGATCGGAATCGGCGGCAGCGGCAAAGATATCCTGCATCAGTTTCTTGTTGGCGGTCGCGTTCATGGCGGCATCTCCGTGGTGTGACATCGCGAAGATCATCGCCGGTCGATCAGAATTCTTCAAATCGATAGTAGATATGATATATATTCACACCATGAATTTGAATTCGCTTGACCTCAATCTGTTGACCGCCCTCGACGCATTGCTGCGCGAGGCCAATGTCAGCCGCGCGGCGTTACGGCTCGGGCTGTCGCAGCCGGCGGCGAGCCATGCGCTCCAGCGCCTGCGCGACATCTTCGGCGATCCGCTCCTGGTACGCACCGGCGCGCGGATGGAGCTGACGCCGCGGGCGCAAGCCCTGCGCGCGCCGCTGGCGCAGGCGCTCGACCAGGTGCGCGGGCTGTTTGTGCCTGACGAATTCGATGCCGCTCTCAGCGAGCGGCAGTTCCGTCTGATGATGCCGGACCTCGCGGTCGAGCTGTTGATGCCCCCGCTGATGGAGAAGGTGACGCGGGCTGCACCGAACGTCCGCATCGACGTCGTGCCCTGGCGGGGATGGGCGATCTTCCACGCCGAATTCGCCCGCACCATCGACCTCGTGATCTCGATCGGCAATGCCTTCAAGGGTTTTCACCGCCAGCTGCTCTACACTGACAGCGACGCGCTGGCGGTGCGGCGCGGCCATCCCGTTGGAGCGAAGCTGAAACGGCGCGAGGCGTTCCTGGCCGCGCGCCATGTCGGCGTGATCATCCGCGGCAGCGCTGAGGACCTGATCGACACCTGGCTGCGCAGCAAAGGCATCGAGCGACACATCTCGCTGGTGGTGGCGGGCTATCTCGAAGCCTTGCACGTCGCCGCACGCACCGACCTCGTCGCTTTCGTGCCGCGCCGGCTGATCGCGGCGCTGTCGAAGCAGCTCGGCCTCGTCACGGTGATGCCGCCGCTCGACCCCGGGATCGACGAGCAGTTCATGTTCCACCCGACGCGGGCCCAGATGGACCCGGGCTCGATCTGGCTGCGGCGGCTGATGCTGGAGACCGGACGGGAGCTAGCGAAGAAGGAGCGGCGCGTTGGGTAGCTCTCGTAAGGGGGTGGGCAAAGCGAAGCCTGCCCACCATCTGTTGTCGCCGGACGAAGATGGTGGGCACGGCGTTTTGCGTCTTTGCCCGAGAGCCGCGCTGCCTTCACGCCTTCTGCGCGTCCATCACCTTGCGGATCGCCGGGCGATCCGACATGCGCTTGAAGTGATCAGCGATCCTCGGCGTCGCATTGATGTCGACGCTGTCGCCTTCGAGCCAGGTCGAAAGCGTGTAGAGATAGGGATCGCAGACCGTGTACTGCTCGCCCATTACCCAGGGCCCCCGAAACATCTTCTGCTCGATGAGCTTGAAGCAGGCCGCCATGGTCTTCGGCACCATAGCCTTCATGTCGGCGAACGAGCTCTCCTCCGTCGCCCAGCGCGCGCCGCGCATCTTGTGGGCGTGGTTGATGTGCACGGTCGAACAGAGATAGGAGTTGAACGACTGCACCTGGGCGAACTCGAAGGGATCGTCGAGCGGCGCGAGCTTCGCCTTGGGGAACACTTGCGCGATGTAAGCCAGCATCGCCGGCGTTTCGGTCAGGACGCCGCGATCGGTGACGAGCGCGGGCACGCGGCCCTTCGGGTTGATGGCGAGATAGTCCGGGCTGTTCTGCTGGTTGTCCTTGAAGCTCAGCCGTTCGGCCGTGTAGTCGGCGCCGGCCTCTTCCAAGGTGATGTAGGTGGCGAGCGCGCAGGTGCCGGTGGCGTAGTAGAGCTTGAGCATGTCGGACCTCATGAGAAAGCTGGAAAATAACGGCTGTCGACCCCAAGGTCCATAGCACAACATCCTCTTCGCAGTTGCCCACCTCCGCCCGGCTGTGCCAAGACGCCTGCAACTGGAGAGTTTTCTCATGACGGTACTCGTCGCCGGTGGCGGCATCGGCGGGCTGACCCTTGCGCTCAGCCTGCATCAAATCGGCGTTCCCGTGAAAGTGTTCGAGAGCGTCGCGGAGCTGAAGCCGCTCGGCGTCGGCATCAACGTACTGCCGCATGCGGTGCGCGAGCTGATCGAACTCGGCCTGATGGATAAGCTCGACGCCAGCGGCGTGCGCACCCGCGAGCTCGCCTATTTCTCCAAGCACGGCAAGCCGATCTGGAGCGAGCCGCGCGGACTGGACGCCGGGTACAAATGGCCGCAATTCTCGATCCACCGCGGCACGCTGCAGCAGCTCCTGCTCGACACCGCGGTCGAGCGGCTCGGCCGCGAGAACATCCTCACCAGCCATCATCTGACCGGCTGGACCGAGACGGCGGACGGCGTGCGCGCCGACTTCATCGACAAGGCGACCGGCAAGGCCGCCGGCACTTTCGAGGGCGCGATCCTGATCGCCGCCGACGGCATCCATTCCGCCGCGCGAGAAAAGCTCTATCCCAATGAAGGCCCGCCGATCTGGAACGGCCGCATCCTCTGGCGCGGCGTCACGCCGGCAAACGCCTTCCTGACCGGCCGCACAATGATCATGGCCGGCCACGAGATCCTGAAATTCGTCTGCTATCCGATCTCGAAAGAGCCCGACGCAAACGGCAACCACCTCATCAACTGGGTCGCGGAGCGTCACATGCCACCGACCTATCAGTGGCGCCGCGAAGATTATAACCGCACGGCACGGCGCGAAGAATTCCTGCCCTGGTTCGAGAGCTGGCAGTTCGACTGGCTCGACGTGCCCGGCCTGATCAGGAACTGCCCGCACGCCTATGAATATCCGCTGGTCGACCGCGATCCAGTCTCGCAATGGACCTTCGGTCGCGTCACGCTGATGGGCGATGCCGCGCATCCGATGTACCCGATCGGTTCGAACGGCGCCTCGCAGGCGATCCTCGATGCCCGCGTCATCACGCGCGAGATTCTGGCGCATGGCCCGACGCAAGCAGCGCTGCTCGCCTATGAAGCCGAGCGCCGGCCCGCAACCGCCGACCTCGTCCTGCTCAACCGCAAGAACGGCCCCGAGCAGGTGATGCAGCTGGTCGAGGAGCGCGCGCCCGACGGCTACGAGGTGGTCACCGACGTGTTGTCCCAGCAGGAGCTGGAGGACATTGCCGCCAACTACAAGCGCGTCGCCGGCTTCCAGGTGGAAGCGCTGAATGCGAAGCCGCCGATCGTGAGCAAGAATGCGAGGCGGGTGGGTTTCTAGAGACGCAGCTCCAGCAACGGGCGAGATGCGCATCGATGTGCCCTCGCCCCTTGCGGGAGAGGGCAGCGACGCAGGGAGATGCGGACTCACTCGGGTGAGGGGTCCGTCTCCGCATACATCCCTTGCAATTGAATTCGCCGAGGCAACCCCCTCATCCGGCGCTTCGCGCCACCTGCTCCCACAAGGGGAGAAGGAAGATGGAGTGCGCGGCTAGGCCGGTGGTCGCCTCACTTCACCACCCTCGCCGCTTCCAGCAACCGCTCGCTCGCGCTTGCCGTCGCGAGCACCGTGCCGTCTTCCGCCATCAGCTTGCCCTCGACGAACGCGATCGTCCTGCCGAGCTGCGTCACCCTGGCCTCGCCGACGATCGGGCCAGGCTTGGCGGGCGCCAAAAAATTCACGGTCATGCTGATGGTGGTGGTGTAGAGCCGCCCCTCGCTCATCACCAGCACGGCGGGACCCATGGTGTCATCGAGCATCGCCGAAAGCATGCCGCCCTGGATGAAACCTGCGGGGTTGCAGAATTCAGGTTTGGCCTCGAAGCCCAGTCTGATCCAGCCCTCCTCCGGACGGGCATCGAGCAGGCGCCATCCGAGCAACTCGGCGCAGGGCGGCCTTGGAAAATCGTCGAGCGCGGTCTTGACCATGCGAGGCTCCATCGCGCCGTGATAGCGCAGCGCTGCTGCCAGCGTGCTGTCAGGAGCACGGGCCGATCAAACATCCAGTGCGTGCGCAATCACCTTGCGCATGACGTTGGGCAGCGCTTCGTCCGCGAGGCTCGCGATCGGTACCCAGCGCATGCCAGCGGGCGCGCGGGTGCGGGCTTCAGCCTTCGCCGTGTAGACCACCAGCTCCAGAGGAAAATGCGTGAAGACATGGGTGACCACGCCCACCTTGCGCTGCCAGCGCGATAACCCCTTCAGCTCCGGCGCCTGCTGCTTCGCCGCCGCGTCCTCTTGGCCGGCCAGCCAGTCCGAGCCCGGCACTTCCGTCATGCCGCCCAGCAGGCCCTTCTCGGGCCGCGAGCGGACGAGCAGTTCGTCGCCACGCGTGATCACAAAGGCAGCGCCGCGCCTGAGCGTCCCGCTCTTCTTCGGCGCCTTGCGCGGGAACGTCTCCTGGGAGCCTTGCGCGCGCGCCGTGCAGTCCTCGTTCAGCGGGCACAGCGAGCAGGCCGGCTTCTTCGGCGTGCAGATCGAGGCGCCCAAATCCATCAACGCCTGTGCGCTGTCACCGGCGCGGGAATCCGCCAGCAACGTCGCCGCCAGTTGCTGGATCAAAGGTTTTGCCTGCGGCAGCTCGTCCTCGACCGCGAACAGGCGCGATACCACGCGCTCGATATTGCCGTCGACCGGCATGGTGCGCCGATCGAAGGCGATCGCCGCGATCGCCGCCGCCGTGTAG
This sequence comes from Bradyrhizobium sp. STM 3561, assembly GCF_045571455.1. Taxonomy (NCBI): domain Bacteria; kingdom Pseudomonadati; phylum Pseudomonadota; class Alphaproteobacteria; order Hyphomicrobiales; family Nitrobacteraceae; genus Bradyrhizobium; species Bradyrhizobium sp. STM 3561. The sequence continues at coordinate 866,422 of NZ_CP120695.1, read as the reverse complement.
GGCCCGATCCCCGGCAGCGCTCGTAGCCCTTCCTCAGTGTCGGGAAAGACGCCGCCGTGCTCGCGCGCCACCGCCACCGCGCAGGCGTGGAGATTGCGTGCGCGCGAATAGTAGCCGAGTCCGGCCCACATCCGCAGCACGTCGTCGAGGGAGGCCCGCCCTAGCGCCGTAACGTCGGGCCAGCGTGCGACGAATTTTTCGAAATAGGGCCCGACCGCCTTCACCGTGGTCTGCTGCAGCATGATCTCCGATAACCAGACGCGGTAGGGATCGGACGCCTCGCCGGGCGCGGCGCGCCAGGGCAGTCGGCGGCGATGACGATCGTACCATTGCAGGAGCGCGAGCGGGCGCGATGAGGTCTCCGGCTGAGAAGATTCCGGCTTCGGCTTGCGTACGGATCTGGGGCTCATTCCTCACTTGTAGCGGCAATGCACTGGCCTCTCCACGTCATGGCCGCGCTCGTCGCGGGCATCCACGTCTTTCTTCGCAGGAAGAACGTGGATGGCCGGGACAAGCCCGGCCATGACGAATCTCGGGGTCTGTGGCCCGACGTCCAAGGTGCTATAAAGCCCGCCATGTCCAAATCCGGCCCCATCTTCAAGCCCGGTCCCATCAGCGCAAAACCGCTCGGGATCCTGCTCAATGACGTCTTTGCCGAGGCCTATGCCAAGCAGGGCTTCGCCGCACGCGAACTGGTGACGCGGTGGGCGCAGATTGCGGGGCCCGAGATCGCGGCCCATGCCGAGCCACTCAAGATGCAATGGCCACGCCCGGTCGAGGGTCAGCCGCAGGAGCCGGCAACCCTGGTGCTGCGGGTCGAGGGGCCGATGGCGCTGGAGATCCAGCACTCGGCCGACGTGATCCTGGAACGGGTCAACCGCTTCTTCGGCTGGAGCGCGGTCGGCAAGCTGGCCTTCCGCCAGGCCCCCCTGTCGCGGCCGAGGGGCCGGAAGCGGCCCGGCCCGCCAGACCCCAAGGCGGTCGCCAAGGTGGCGGAGAGCCTCACCGACATCGAAGATGAGCAATTGAAGACGGCGCTGGCGCGGCTCGGGGCCGCCATCAAGCGAAATTGAGCCTCATTCCGCGCCCAAACTGGACCCGTGCCTGCGGCCTGCCATTGCCTCAGGCGACGTTTCAAGCTAGCGACAGGCCGCTCGAAGGGGAACCTCGGGCGAACCTTGCCAATCCCGGGAGCCGACCTTGATCATCACCCGCCGCGCCTTCACCACGATGCTGTCGCTGACCGGGCTTGCCGCGCTCGCCGGGATCTCGCCGCTGCGGTTCATTTCCGACGCGATGGCGCAGTCCGCCGCCGATGTGGCCAAGCCGGTGTCGCTGCCCGACATGGCGCTCGGCCCGAAGGACGCCGCCGTCACCATCACCGAATACGCCTCGATGACCTGCCCGCACTGCGCCGCCTTCAACGAGCAGGTGTTCCCGAAGATCAAGAAGGAATACATCGACACCGGCAAGGTGCGTTACATCTTCCGCGAGTTCCCGCTCGACATCAAAGCCGCCGCCGGCTCCATGCTGTCGCGCTGCATCGCCAAGGACGACGCGCCGAAATACTTCGCGGTCACCGACATGCTGTTCCGCCAGCAGAACGACTGGGTGGTGAAGAACACCACCGAGACCCTGACGCGGATCGGCAAGCAGGCCGGCCTCACCCAGCCGCAGGTCGAGTCCTGCCTGAAGGACCAGGCGCTGCTCGACAAGATCGCCGCCGACCAGAAATATGCCAGCGACGTGTTGAAGGTGGATTCGACACCGACCTTCTTCATCAACGGCGAGAAGATCAAGGGCGAAGCCTCGTTCGAGGAGTTCGCCAAGAAGATCAATCCGCTCCTGAAGAGCTGATTCGCTCGTCAAGATCCTGATTCGCATCTCGAAAGCCGTATCTTTCCCGGCATAAATCCCTTGGGAAAAGCGGCTTTCGCCGGTTGCCCTCGCGGCGCACCGCGGCCATTGTCCAGCCGCATGAGGCGCCTCGCGCGACTCGCCCGGATAGCGACATTGCCTTCCATGGTATTGTCCCGGCAGGGGGATTCGTGCCTGCCAACAGAGATGCGTGCTTATGAAAATCACCCGCCTGCGCCTTCACGGTTTCAAGTCCTTCGTTGAGCCTACGGACTTCGTCATCGAGCCCGGTCTGACCGGCGTGGTCGGTCCCAACGGCTGCGGCAAGTCGAATCTCGTCGAAGCGCTGCGCTGGGCGATGGGTGAGACCTCGTACAAGTCGCTGCGCGCCGCCGACATGGACGCGGTGATCTTCGCCGGCTCCGGCAACCGTCCGGCGCGCAACCATGCCGAAGTGACGATGACGATCGACAATGCCGATCGCACCGCGCCTGCGGCGATGAACGACAGCCAGATTCTCGAGATCTCCCGTCGCATCGAGCGCGAGGCTGGCTCGGTCTATCGCATCAACGGCCGCGACGTGCGCGCGCGCGACGTGCAGATCCTGTTCGCGGACGCAGCCACCGGCGCGCGTTCGCCGGCCCTCGTCCACCAGGGCAAGATCGGCGAGATCATCCAGGCCAAGCCCGAGCAGCGCCGCCGCGTGCTGGAAGATGCTGCCGGCGTCGCCGGCCTGCACGCCCGCCGTCACGAGGCCGAGCTGCGGCTGAAGGCGGCCGAGACCAACCTCACCCGCGTCGAGGACGTGATCGGCCAGCTCTCCGGGCAGATGGAAGGCCTGAAGAAGCAGGCCCGCCAGGCCGTGCGCTACCGCGAGGTCGCGGCCAAGGTTCGCAAGGCCGAGGCCACCCTGTTCCATCTGCGCTGGATCGGCGCCCATGCCGACGTCAACGAATCCGGCCAGACCCATGATCTCGCCGTCCGCGAGATGGCCGAGCGCACCCAGCACCAGGCCGAAGCCGCCCGCATTCAGGCGATCCGCGCCGCCGAGATGCCGGCGCTGCGCGATGCCGAAGCGCGCGCCGCCGCCGGACTGCAACGCCTCACCAATGCCCGCGAACAGCTCGACCGCGAGGAAGAGCGCGCCAAGGAGCGCGTCGCCGAGCTCGAGCGCCGCCTCGCCCAGTTCGAAGGCGACATCTCGCGCGCCCAGCAGCAGACCATGGATGCCGACGTCGCGCTGCAGCGGCTCGACACCGAAGACGCCGAGCTGAAGGAAGAGATCAAGTCGCGCGTCGAGAAGCGCTCCGGCGTCGACGAGCGCGTCGCCGAAGCCGAGGCGGTGCTGACCGAAACCGAGCAGCGCTTCGCCGAGCTCACCACCGCGCTCGCCGACCTCACCGCCAAGCGCAACCAGTTGGAAGCCAACGTCCGCACCCATCGCGACAAGCTCGCCCGGCTCGACCAGGAGATCGCGAACGTCGCCGCGGAAGAGCAGAAGCTCACTGAGGCGACCGGCGGCTTCGGCGATCTCGATGAGCTGACCGCACTGGTCGAGACCGCGGAGCAGACGCTGGCAGCTTCCGAAGCCGCGGCGCAGGCGAGCGAAGCCGCGCACGTCGCGGCGCGTCAGACGCTGGAATCCTCGCGCGCGCCGCTGGTCGAAGCCGACAAGCGCGTGCAGCGGCTCGAGACCGAAGCGCGCACCATCTCCAAGATCGTCAACGGCGAGACCAAGAACCTGTGGCCGCCGATCATCGACGGCATCACCGTCGACAAGGGATTTGAAAAGGCGATCGGCGCCGCGCTCGGCGACGATCTCGACGCGCCGATCGATCCGTCGGCGCCGATGCGCTGGACCAATGTCGGACACACCGAGGGCGATCCGGAGCTGCCCGAGGGCGCCGTGCCGCTTTCCAATCACGTGCAGGCGCCGGCCGAGCTGGCGCGCCGCCTGGCCCAGATCGGCGTGGTGCCGCGCGAGCGCGGCGCCGAGCTGGTCTCGCAGCTCAAGACTGGCCAGCGGCTGGTCTCACCCGAAGGCGACGTCTGGCGCTGGGACGGCTTTGTCGCCGCGGCGCACGCCCCGACCGGCGCCGCACGGCGTCTTGCCGAGCGCGCCCGCCTCGTTGATATCGAGAACGAGCTGGAGCAGGCCCGCATCGACGCGCAGATCAAGCGCCAGGCGCTGGAAAACGCCGAGTCCGAGCTGCAGATGGCCGCGAGCACCGAAGGTGCCAGCCGCGAAGCCTGGCGCGCCGCGCAGCGCGAGCTCAACGTCGCGCGCGAGCGCCACGCCAATGCCGAGCGCGAGATCAGCCGCCACGCCGCCCGCAAGGCGACGCTGTCGGAAGCGCACAGCCGTCTCGCCGCCGATCGCGCCGAGGCCGAGGCCGCCTACGAAAATGCCGCGGCCGGGATCTCAGAGCTGCCGTCGAGCGAGGACACCGAGACCCAGCTCGCCGCCGTCCGCAGCGACATCGAGGGCCACCGCCGCATGGCCGCCCAGGTCCGCGCCGAGGCGCAGGCGCTGGCACGCGAGGCCGAGCTCGCCGACAGGCGCGTGCAGGCGATCCTCGCCGAACGCACCGAGTGGCAGAACCGCAAGGAGAGCGCGGCCTCCCACATCGACACCATCCAGGCCCGTATCGCCGAACTCACGATTGAGCGCAGCGAACTCGAAAACGCACCGCAAGTGTTCGCCGAGAAGCGCAGCGCGCTGATCACCGAGATCGAATACGCCGAGAACGACCGCCGCATGGCCGCCGACGCGCTCGCCGCCGCGGAAAGCGCGATGGCGGAGACCGATCGCGTCGCCAAGCTGACGCTCGAAGCGCTCTCCAGCGCTCGCGAGGCCACCGCGCGCGCCGAGGAGCGCATGGAAGGCGCGCGGCGCCGGCTCGAGGACATCGAGCGCGAGATCCGCGACATGCTCGAAGTCGAGCCGCAGGCCGTCGCCGGCCTTGCCGAGATCGAGCCGGGCGCGGAGCTGCCGCCGCTGCACGACATCGAGGAAGACCTCGAAAAGATGCGCCGCGACCGCGAGCGCCTCGGCGCGGTCAATTTGCGCGCCGAGGAAGAGCTGCGCGAGGTCGAGACCCAGCACACCGGCCTCGTCACCGAGCGCGACGACCTGGTCGAAGCCATCAAGCGGCTGCGCCAGGGTATCCAGAGCCTGAACAAGGAAGCGCGGGAGCGGCTCCTGACCTCGTTCGACGTCGTCAACAACCATTTCAAGCGCCTGTTCGTCGAGCTGTTCGGCGGCGGCGAGGCCGCGCTGCATTTGATCGAGAGCGACGACCCGCTGGAAGCCGGTCTCGAGATCATCGCCAAGCCGCCGGGCAAGAAACCGCAGACGCTGTCGCTGCTCTCGGGCGGCGAGCAGGCGCTGACCGCGATGGCGCTGATCTTCGCGGTGTTCCTCACCAATCCCTCGCCGATCTGCGTGCTGGACGAAGTCGACGCACCGCTCGACGACCACAACGTCGAACGGTACTGCAACCTCTTGCATGAGATGACCGGCTCGACCGACACGCGCTTCATCATCATCACGCACAACCCGATCACGATGGCGCGGATGAACCGGCTGTTCGGCGTCACCATGGCCGAGCGCGGCGTCTCGCAGCTCGTCTCGGTGAGCCTGCAAGAGGCCGTGGAGATCCTCGACCAGAACGTGGCGTGATATCTCCGGCGTCATTCCGGGGCTCGCGGGGCGAGAGTCCGGAATCTCGCGCTACAATCTCGAACTTCCGGGTTCGCGCTGCGCGCGCCCCGGAATGACGGTGGGCAAACATGATCTCGCCCATTCTCCCCGCTGAACTCAAGGCCGCCCTCGACGGCAAGCTCCAGGGCTTCTCGCGGACCGACGCCGCACAGCGATCGCAAAAGATCTCGACCGCCTATCGCGCCGGCGGCGGCTCCGGCACCATCAAATCGGAGGCCGATGCGCTCGCCTATGCGCTGGCGCGGATGCCGGCGACCTACGCGGCCGTGGCCGCCAGCCTGAATGCGCTGACCGAAATCGCGCCTGGCCTTGCGCCTGAAACGCTGCTCGACGTCGGCGCAGGTCCGGGCACCGCGAGTTGGGCCGCCGCGGAAGCCTTTCCGTCGCTGCGGGATTTCACCCTGCTCGACGCCAACGCCACGCTGAGCCGGCTCGCGCTGGAACTGGCGCGCAACAGCACGCGCCTCGCAGAGTGTCGCTATCTTCCCGGCGATGCCGGCGGCAACCTCGCCGAGGTCTCGCAAGCCGACCTCGTCGTCGCCAGCTACGTCATTGGCGAGCTCAGCGAAGGCGACCAGCGCAAGCTTGCGGAAGCGATGTGGGCGAAAGCGCGGCATGCGTTGGTCGTGATCGAGCCCGGCACGCCCGCGGGTTACGCCCGCATCCTCGCGCTCCGGCAACAACTGATCTCGGCCGGAGCCCACGTCGCCGCCCCCTGCCCGCACGACAGACCCTGCCCGCTCATCCCACCCGACTGGTGCCATTTCTCCCAACGCCTGCCGCGCTCCCAGGCGCATCGCCAGATCAAGGGCGCCGAGGTGCCGTTCGAGGACGAGCGCTTCATCTACGTCGCCCTGACACGCGCGCCGCCGGCGACGCGCGCCGCGCGCGTGCTGGCGCCGCCGGATGTCGGCAAGGCCGAGATCGCGGCCAAGCTCTGCACCGAGGCTGGGGTCGCGCTGACGAAAGTCCCGCGGCGCGACAAGACGGCCTATGCCGACGCCCGGCGCTGGCGCTGGGGCGATGCGATCATGTCCGAAAGTTAATTCCGCCGGCCGTGCTTCCCTTGAACTCGGATGGTTCCTCGTCCGACCAAGCCTTACCTTCCCTCCATGCCGGGGCTCTCGCCCTGCGCCAATTTGGTCTACCCTAGCGCCTGCCTTCTTCCCGCTTCAGGAGTTCTTCATGTCGACCGGCTGGATCGTTCTCGGCGTCATCGTCGTCCTCGTGCTGTTCGCCTTCAGCGCCTACAACCGCCTGGTGGCGCTGAGCCAGCGCGTCGGCCAGGCCTTTGCCGATATCGACGTGCAGCTCAAGCAGCGCCACGACCTGGTCCCGAACCTGGTCGAGACCGTGAAGGGCTATGCCTCGCACGAGCGCGGCACGCTCGACGACGTCATCAAGGCGCGCAATTCGGCGATGGCGGCGCAGGGACCGGCTCAGGTGTCCGCGGCGGAGAACCAGCTCTCCGGCGCACTCGGCCGGCTGATCGCGCTGTCGGAAGCCTATCCCGACCTCAAGGCCAATGCCAATTTCCAGCAGCTCGCATCCGAGCTCTCCGATCTCGAGAACAAGATCGCGGCCAGCCGTCGCTTCTTCAACAACGCGGTCCAGGAATACAACACCGGCATCCAGCAGATGCCCGCCGCCCTGTTCGCCGGCATGTTCGGCTTCACCAGGAAGGACTTCTTCGATCTCGGCACGAGCCGCACCGAGGTCGAGGCGGCGCCGCAGGTGAAGTTCTGATTGCAGCATGACCCCTCACCTTCGTCGTTCCGGGGCGCGTCGAAGACGCGAACCCGGAACCTCGAGCGAGACACTAAGCTCTGGATTCCGGGTTCACGCCGTTGGCGTGTCCCGGAATGACGGAAGCCAACGGAAGCAGCCATGGCCGCGTATGGTCTCTACACGCACATCGCCTCGAACAAGTTTCGTTCGATGCTGCTGCTCGCCGGCCTGTTCGTGCTGGTCTATGTGCTGGTCTATGCCGGCGCGCTGGTCGCCGAGGTCGTCATCAACGGCAACGAGACTGTCGCCTATTATTTGAAACGCGCCTTCCACGACCTGATCGTCGCGGCGCCCGTTGCGACGATCGTGACGGCCGCCTGGGTCGTGATCGCCTATTTCTTCCACCAGTCGATGATCGACGCCGTGACCGGCGGCCACGACGTGACCCGGCAGGAACAGCCGCGGCTCTACAATCTGCTCGAAAACCTCTGCATCTCGCGCGGCATCACCATGCCGAAGCTGAAGATCATGGAGAGCCCGGCGCTGAACGCGTTCGCGACGGGCCTCAATCCGCGGCAATATTCGATCACCGTCACCACCGGTCTCTTCGATGCGCTGAACGACAAGGAGATCGAGGCGGTGCTGGGCCACGAGCTGACCCACATCAAGAACGGCGACGTGCAGCTCATGGTGGTCGCCGTCATCATCGCCGGTGTGGTCGGCTTCTTCGGCGAATTGTTCTTCCGCCTGTTCACGAGCTTCGACTGGAGCCCGAGCTCCGGCGGCTCGTGGTCCTCGGGCTCCTCCTCGTCGTCCCGGTCGTCCTCGTCGTCGAGCGACAGCAAGAGCTCCGGCGGCGGCGCGATCATCGTCATCATCATCGCGGTCGTGCTGATCGTTCTGGCCTGGCTGCTGTCGCAGGTGGTGAAGCTCGCGCTATCCCGGTCGCGCGAATATCTCGCCGATGCCGGCTCGGTCGAGCTGACGAAAGACCCTGACGCCATGATCTCGGCGCTGCGCAAGATCGAGGGCCGCGGCGAACTGCCCGGCGCGACCTCGGCCGTGATGGAGCTCTGCGTCGACAATCCGCGCGAAGGCTTTGCCGATTTGTTCGCCACCCACCCTTCCGTGCAGTCCCGGGTCGATGCGCTGATCAAGTTCGCCGGCGGCCGTGACCCTGGTCCCCTGCCAGGCCCCACTGAAGAGACGGATCAACCCGAGATGGAACAGCCCGGAGCGCAGGATACCCCACCGCCGCTGTCGCACGGGCCATGGGGCGATGCAGCCGCTCCGGCCAATCCGCCGCCCGTTCCCACACCAAGCCCCTCAGGCGTCCTTCCAGCCAATCCGATGGGACCATGGGGCCGCCACTGAGCCACGCGATCGGGCGCCGTTCGTGGCAGGTTTGACACCGATAGGGAAAAACCTCGGGAATTGCCGCAACAGAGGCGCAAGGAATTGAATTCTCCCTTGTTTCTGCCATGTTCGCGCCCAACAGCAGACTTGGGACGTCTTTTGGGACATCGATTTGGGGCCTGGCCGATCGCGACCTCGCGATCGGGGGCGCGTTAGGGGACAGCAATGGCAAAGCCGGCAGTGGTTGTGGTGGGCGCGGACAAGGGCGGGGTCGGCAAGACCACGGTGTCGCGTACCTTGCTCGATTATTTCTCAGCCAACAACGTGCCGACGCGCGCGTTCGACACAGAGTCTCCGCGCGGAACCCTGAAGCGCTTCCACCCCGACATCACCGAGATCGTCGACATGACGACCACGGCCGACCAGATGAAGATCTTCGACACGCTCAATACCGTGAGCCCGTCGGTGACCGTGATCGACGTCCGCGCCGGCCTGCTCTCGCCGGCGCTGGCCTCGCTGCGCGACATCGGGTTCCTCGACGCCGCCAAGGCCGGCCAAATCACCTTTGCCGTGTTCCACATCCTGGGACCCTCGATCGCCTCGCTGGAGGAGATCGCCGAGACCGCCGGCTTCATGGGCGGCGCAAAATATTTCCTGGTGAAGAACTTCATCAATGACACCCAGTTCTTCCAGTGGGACCAGGCGACTTACAATTCGTATTTCCACCGCATCAAGGACGCGACCGAGCTGACCATCCCCAAGCTCAACGAAATGGCCTATGAGCAGGTCGAGGTGTCTTCCGTCCCGTTCCTGAAATTCGTCGCCAACAAGGGCATCAACGACGATGCCGCCAACTATTCGTTCGTGCTGCGCGGCTATGTCCGGCACTGGCTGGCGAACGTCTGGAGCGAGTTCGACCGCATCCGCCTGACCGACATCGTCGGTTCGAAGCCGGTGACCCGCAACAGCGAAAAATAGTTGCGGCCATTGGGCGGATACGGCTGGATTGGGCGACGAGTTCGCTCAAATAATAGTCCATAATGCCCGCAACGCCCATCTACATCATCTGCTCGCCCCGCCCGCAGGTCGGTAAGACCCTGCTGGCGCGGCTGCTCGCCGAATTCCTGCTGCTCAAGAACGGCAATGTCGCGGCCTTCGACGTCAACCTGAAGGAGCCGTCGCTGCTGGACTACCTGCCTGGCATCACCGAGACCGCCGACGTGATCGACACCTACGGCAAGATGCAGCTGATGGACCGCGTCATCGTCGATGACGGCCTCGCCAAGGTGATCGATCTCGGCTTCCATGCCTTCGACGAATTCTTCAAGATGACCGAGGAGATCGGCCTTCTGAAGGAAGCCGCACGCCGCCACGTCGCGCCGCAGATCCTGTTCGTCGCGGACACAGACCGCGTCTCGGCCCGCGCCCACGAGATGCTGCGCGGGCAGATCCCGCGGATGAATCTGATCACGGTCGACAACGAATATGTCGTGCGCGGCGAATTGCCGGCCGCGATGGAAGGCGGCCGGCTGTTCCGCTTACCGGCGCTGCCCGGCTTCCTCAAAACCTATATCGACCGGCTGACCTTCTCCTTCACCGGCTATCTGCGCCAGGAGAAGGACTCTTCCACCGAGCTGCACCAATGGACCCGGCGGAATTACATCGCCTTCCGGGAGCTCGAGCTCAGCCTGATCCTGCAACGATCGTAGGCTTCTTGGGCCGCCGACTTGGTGCCCACCTTTCCCGACCACGGTCGACCACGGGGAGAGGTGAACCGAGGCCGCAGCCAATGGCGTTATAAGACGGACTGTATTTCTTGTCCGCTCAATGCCCCTCGAACGTCATCAGCGTGCGCACCGGCACGTCCATGGCGCGCAGCTTGGTGGCGCCGCCGAGCTCGGGCAGGTCGATGATGAAGCAGGCGGCGACGACGTTGGCGCCGATCTGGCGCAGCAGCTTCACCGCGCCTTCGGCGGTGCCGCCGGTGGCGATGAGGTCGTCGACCAGGATCACGCGCTCGCCGGGCTGGATGGCGTCGACATGCATCTCCATCTCGTCGATGCCGTATTCGAGAGAATAGGCGATGCGCACGGTGGTGTGCGGCAGCTTGCCTTTCTTGCGGATCGGCACGAAGCCGGCCGAGAGCTGGTGCGCCACCGCCCCGCCGATGATGAAGCCGCGGGCTTCCATGCCGGCGACCTTGTCGATCTTGTTGCCGGCCCAGGGATTGACGAGCTCGTCCACGGCGCGGCGGAACGCGCGGGCATCCGCAAGCAGGGTCGTGATATCGCGGAACATGATCCCGGGCTTCGGATAGTCCGGGATGGTGCGGACGCTCGCCTTGATGTCGTGGTCAAAGGTCATGGTTATCTCGCTCTGGCTTCTCCACCGTCATTGCGAGCGAAGCGAAGCAATCCAGTTCTTCTCCGCGGCAGCAGTCTGGATTGCTTCGTCGCCAGCGCAAAATTGCTTCGCAATTTTGTCGCGGGCTCCTCGCAATGACGACACTCATTCAATTCGTCCCAGCATCCAGCCGGAACGCATTCTCGACAATACGCAAGCCCACCTCGTTGCCCAGCGACATCAGCGATTCCGGATGGAATTGCACGCCGGCGACCGGCAGGGTCTTGTGCTCGAGCGCCATGGCGACGCCGTCTTCGGTGCTGGCGGTGACGGACAACACCTCCGGCATGCTATCGCGCTCGACGAAGAGCGAGTGATAACGGCCGATGACGATCTCGTTCGGCAGGTTGCGCATCAGGCGCCCGCCGCGCACCTGGACCCGCGAGGGCCGGCCGTGGGCGGGATGGCTGAGTTGGCCGAGCTCGCCGCCGAAATATTCACCGATGGCCTGCACGCCGAGGCAGACGCCGAACACCGGCAGCTTCTGCTCCAGCGCCGCATCGATGGTCTTCTTGATCCCGAAGTCCTCAGGACGTCCGGGACCGGGCGAGAGCACCAGCAAATCCCACCTCTTCTGCTTGAGCATGTCGAGCGCATGCACATAGCGGACCACGGTGACGCTGGCGCCGACCTGGCGGAAATAGTCGGCGAGCATATGGACAAAGCTGTCGTCGTGATCGATCAGCAGCACCTGCTTGCCCGAACCGGTGGCATCGGGCGCGAAGGTCGACAGCGGCTTCGGCGGATCGCCGCGCAGCGCCTGGAACAGTGCAGCCGCCTTGACCTGGCACTCGCGGTCTTCCGCGGCGGGATCGGAGTCGAACAGGCAGGTGGCGCCGACGCGCACCTCTGCGAGGCCATCCTTCATGCGGATGGTGCGGATGGTGAGGCCGGTGTTGATGCTGCCGTCGAAATTCACCGCGCCGATTGCACCGGCATACCAACGCCGCGGCGAGCGTTCGTGATCCTCGACAAACTGCATTGCCCAGAGCTTCGGCGCGCCGGTCACGGTCACCGCCCAGGCATGGGTGAGGAAGGCGTCGAGCGCGTCGAAGCCGGGACGCAACATGCCTTCGACGTGATCGACGGTGTGAAAGAGCTTTGAGTAGGTCTCGATCTGGCGGCGCGCCAGCACCTTGATGGTGCCGGGCACGCAAACGCGTGCCTTGTCGTTGCGGTCGACGTCGGTGCACATGTTGAGCTCGAACTCGTCCTTCTCCGAGTTCAGGAGCTGGCGGATCTGCTCGGCATCGCCGATCGCATCGGTGCCGCGTGCGATCGTGCCCGAGATCGGGCAGGTCTCTACGCGGCGGCCGTCCGAGCGCACGAACATCTCGGGCGAGGCCGAGACGAGAAACTCGCCCTCGCCGAGATTCATCAGCGCGCCATAGGGCGACGGATTGATGACGCAGAGGCGCTGGAACACTTCGGCCGGCGAGCGGTCGCAGGGCTCGGCGAACAGCTGGCCCGGCACCGCCTCGAACAGATCGCCCCGCGCGAAGGCTGCGCGCGCGGTCTCGACGGTGGCCTGATATTCGCCGGGGGCGTGATCGGCAAAGCCCTGGCGCGGTGTCTTCATATATGGGCTGTCGGCGGTCTCGCGCGGCAGGCCTTCCGTCGATTTGCCCTTCCAGGCGAAGTCGTAAGAGAGCACCACGCCACGGCCGGTGGCGCGGTCATAGGCAAGCAGGCGGTCGGGCACGTACAGCACGATGTCGCGCTGGTCGGCCTCGCGCGGGCGCTTCTGCACGAGGTCCTCGATCTGGAACACGAGGTCGTAGGCGAAGGCACCGAACAGGCCGAGCAGACCGTCATCATTGGCGGAGAAGGCAGCGACGAGGTCGCGCACCAGCGACATCACGCTGGCGCGGCGGGTGCGCTGGTCCTCCTCGACCGGGGCATCGCCGCGGATGATGTGACCGGCAAGGCGCGTCGCCGACTTTTCGGAGATCACCACGCACGGCTCGCGCAGGACGTCGGCGAGGAAGGCGATCAGCACCTGCCCGCGTGCGTTCAGCGCTTCCAGCTTGAAATTGACCCCAGCGGTCTCGAGCCTGAGGGGTGGATCGGAGAAGCCGAGGTCAAAACTTTCGTAGCGGCCAGGCACGGTCGTGCCCGAGGACAGCACGACGCCGCGGCGGCGGTCGAGCAGGCTGACGAGATCGTCGAGCCTGTTGGCGCCGCCGGTAAATTGCTCGGCCACGCGCGTGATCGCAAGACCCGCGCGGGTCGCGTACTCACTTCTGGCCGGAAGGGCAAAGACGGTCCTGTTCATGTGATCCTCTTGGGGTCCTCTTACGAGACTTGCCGAGGGAACGCCACACAGGACAAACGATCAGGCCGCCGCGCTGTGCTGGCGACCTTCGACGATCTTGGGAAAAGAAATCGCACCGGCCACCTCGTCAGGAGGTGCGCCACCAAAGACGGGCTGGGCGGACGGCGGTGCTCATGGGGCGGATACTCACCATGGCGCGGGGGCGGCGTCAAGGGTGAGGCACGATGGAGCGCAGCGTAATCCGGGGCTCGCGCCCAATTGGAAAGTCCCCGGATTGCGCTGCGCTCCGTCCGCGCTACGAGCGATTACCCCAGATGCTTCCGGAAAAACTCCGTCGCCCGGCCCCAGGCGAGCTCGGCGGCTTCGCGATCGTGCACGGCCTGGCGCTGCTCGTTGACGAAGGCGTGCTCGGCATCATAGCGGAACAGCTCCAGCGACTTGCCGGCAGCCTTCATGGCCTTCTCGAAGCCGCTGACCAGCTCCGGCGTGCACCAATCGTCCTTATTGGCGAAATGGGCCTGGAGCGGAATCTTGACGTCCGCAGGCTTGGCCGCCTGCTCCGGCGGAATGCCGTAGAACACGACGCCGGCCGCGAGCTCCGGGATCTTGGTCGCACCGATGATGGTCACGGCGCCGCCGAGGCAGAACCCGGTCAGCCCGACCTTGGCGCCATTGCGTGACAGATATTGCGTGGCACCGCGCACGGTTTGCGTGGTCGCGTCCATGAAGTCGAGCGAGTTCATCTCCTTGTTGGCGCTCTCCGTGTCGTGATAGGGCACCACCTTGCCCTTGTAGAGATCGGGCGCCAGCGCATCGAAACCCGCGAGCGCAAAGCGGTCGCACAGGCCCTTGATCTGGTCCGACAGGCCCCACCATTCCTGGATCACGACCACGCCCGGCGCATTGCCGCGCGCGGCATTGGCGAGATAGCCCGAGGCGTCCTTGCCGTCCGGGCGCTTGAAGGTGATGGTGGTTCCCATGGTGTCCTCCGGTGAGATTTGGGGGAGCGGTTGAGGGTTATTGTGGCGGCTAGGCGGGCGCGACGCAATCCACACTCCCGTCATTCCGGGGCGGTGCGCAGCACCGAACCCGGAATCTCGAGATTCTCAGGTGCACAATCGCGCACCATAATTCGCACTTTCGCGCGCCCCGGAATGACGGCGAGTTGCGTCAACAAAAAAGCCCCCTGCGGGGGGCTTTTTCATTCATCGAGTCTCGCGCCGCTCTCAGTGCGAGGCGGCCCAGACCTTCTTCTTGGTGAAGTACATCAGGCCCGCGAAGATGATCAGGAACACGAACACCTGGAAACCGAGGCGCTTGCGCGCTTCCATGTGCGGTTCGGCGGTCCACATCAGGAACGTGGTGACGTCCTTGGCGTACTGCGCGACCGTGGTCGGTGAGCCATCGTCATAGGTCACCTGGCCGTCGCTGAGCGGCTTCGGCATCTTGATGGCATGGCCCGGGAAGTACTTGTTGTAGTACGAGCCCTCCGGGATGGTGACGCCCTCCGGCACCTTCTCCTCGAAGCCCTGAAGCACCGCCGCGACGTAGTCCGGGCCCTGCTCCTGGTACTGGGTGAAGAAGTCGAAGACGAACCAGGGGAAGCCGCGCTTATAGGAGCGCGCCTTGGTGATCAGGGACAGGTCGGGCGGCGCCGCACCGCCGTTCGCGGCGCGCGCAGCCTGTTCGTTCGGGAACGGCGAGGGGAAATAGTCCGCCGGCCGGCCCGGACGCTCGAACATGTCGCCCGCATCGTTCGGACCGTCCTTGATCTTGTAGTCCGATGCGAAGGCCGTCGCCTGCGCCACCGAATAGCCGGGCCCGCCGGGCTCAGCGAGGTTGCGGAAGGCGACATAGGACAGGCCGTGGCAGCTGGCGCAGACCTCCTTATAGACCTTCAGGCCGCGCTGCAGCGCGCCGCGATCAAACTTACCGAAAGGGCCCGAGAACGACCATTTGTTGGCCGGCGGGTTGTCGCCGCCTTCAGACGCCTTCGCGCTGTCGATCGAGCCCGCGAACAATGATCCTGCGAGCGCGAGCACGATCGCGGTCGAGACCATCGGTGTCGATCGGCTGCCGGTCTTGGCGAGCACCGCATCAGAGATCGAGTTCGGCACCGGCCGCGGCTTCTCGATGCGCGCGAGCAGCGGCAGCACGATCAGGAAGTAGGCGAAGTAGCAGACCGTCAGGACCCGGCCGGCGACGACGTAGATGCCTTCCGGCGGCTGGGCGCCGAGATAGCCGAGCAGGATGCAGACCACGACGAAGATCCAGAAGAACTGCTTGGCGAGCGGACGGTACTTCGACGATCTGGTCCTGGCGCTGTCGAGCCAAGGCAGGAAGCACAGGATGATGATCGCCCCGAACATCGCGACGACGCCCGCGAGCTTGTTCGGGATCGAGCGCAGGATCGCGTAGAACGGCAGGTAATACCATTCCGGCACGATGTGCGGCGGCGTCACGCCCGGGTTCGCCGGAATGTAGTTGTCGGCGTCGCCGAGATAGTTCGGCATGTAGAAGATGAACCAGGCGTACAGCAGCATGAAGCAGGCGACGCCGAACATGTCCTTGATGGTCGCGTGCGGCGTGAACGGCACCGTGTCCTTTTCCGTCTTCGGCTCGACGCCGTCAGGATTGTTCTGGCCGGCGACGTGCAGCGCCCAGACGTGCAGCACGACCACGCCCGCGATCACGAACGGCAGGAGATAGTGCAGCGAGAAGAAGCGGTTCAGCGTCGGGTTGCCGACCGAATAGCCGCCCCACAGCAGCGTCACGATGCTCTCGCCGACATAGGGAATGGCGGAGAACAGGTTGGTGATGACGGTGGCGCCCCAGAAGCTCATCTGACCCCACGGCAGCACGTAGCCCATGAAGCCGGTCGCCATCATCAGGAGGTAGATGATGACGCCGAGGATCCACAACACTTCCCGCGGCTCCTTGTACGACCCGTAGTAAAGGCCGCGGAACATGTGGACGTAGACGGCGACGAAGAACATCGAGGCGCCAACCGCGTGCATGTTGCGCAGCAGCCAGCCGTAGTTCACGTCACGAACGATCAGCTCGACCGACTTGAAGGCGAGATCGGCTTGCGGCGTGTAGTGCATCGCCAGGACCACGCCGGTCAGGATCTGCATCGCCAGCATGAAGGAGAGGATGGCGCCGAAGGTCCACCAATAGTTCAGGTTGCGCGGGGTGGGATAGGCGACGAAGGAGGAGTGGATGAGACCAAAGATCGGCAGACGCCGCTCGATCCATTGCAGGGCCGGATTGCTCGGCTGGTAGTCGGATGGTCCGCTCATGATGCGATCCTGAGGAAATAAAACGACGAGACGGCGCGAAGCTTCGGACGATAGTCCGAGGCTCAGCCGATCTGGATTTTGGTATCGGAAACGAACTGGTACGGCGGGACCGGCAGGTTCGCGGGCGCAGGCCCCTGGCGGATGCGGCCGGACGAATCGTACTGCGAACCGTGGCAGGGGCAGAAGAACCCGTCGTAATTGCCCTCGTGAGCGATCGGGATGCAGCCGAGATGGGTGCAGATGCCGATCACGACCAGCCACTGCTCGTGGCCGGACTTGACCCGGGCCTCGTCGGACTGCGGATCGGGCAGGCTCGCCACGTTGACGGCGCGCGCCTCGTCGATCTGCTTCTTGGTGCGGTGGCTGATGTAGATCGGCTTGCCGCGCCAGAACACCTTGATGTCCTGGCCTTCCGCAATCGGGCTGAGATCGACCTCGATCGGCGCGCCGGCGGCGATGGTCGAGGCATCAGGATTCATTTGGGAGATGAAGGGCCAGAGCGCAGCCGCGCCCCCTACTGCTGCAGCTGCCCCCGTTGCAACGAATAAGAAATCACGGCGTGTCGGATGGTCCGCCGAAGACGCTGTCGTCACGATTCCAACCCTTTCTTCTTATGCGACCGGTGGAACCGCTCCGGGGGGCGCCCATGAGGTCCCCGGAAAGGCTGCCGGCGCCCGCGGCCCCCCGCGGCGGCAGAACTTTGCTTGCTCACGCCCAAACGGGGAAAACAGCAGTCCAGAATCGTTCTATTGGCACCCTTGCCGGGCGAGCGCAAGCCCGCTATCGGCGCGGGAGCGTGCAATGCACGAATTCCCGGGGGTGCGATGTTTTATTGAGACATTTTGCGCCCGCAACCAGCCCGCCGCCGCCCATGCAGATAGCGCTCTTCCAGCCTGACATTCCTCAGAACACCGGCACGATTCTCAGGCTCTGCGCCTGCTTGGGGTTCGCCGCCCATATCATCGAGCCCGCCGGCTTCTCCTTCTCCGACCGCTTGTTCCGCCGGGCGGGAATGGATTACCTCGACCACGTCAGCGTGACCCGTCACGACTCCTGGTCGAAATTCGAGGACTGGCGCGCAGGCCAGGGCTACCGGCTGCTGCTGTTCACGACCAGGGCCGCCACCGACTACCGCGATTTTCGTTACCAGAACTCGGACATCCTGCTATTCGGGCGCGAGAGCGCCGGCGTCACCGACGCGGTGGTCGAGGCCGCCGATGCGCGCCTGGTGATCCCGATCAAGGCGGGGCTGCGCTCGCTCAATGTGGCGATGGCAGCCGCCATGGCCGCAGGCGAGGCGCTGCGGCAGATCCGGAACGCCGAAGAAGGACTGAGGAGAGAGATTTGAGTTACGCGGTCAAGGAAATCTTCCTGACCCTGCAAGGCGAAGGCGCCCATGCCGGGCGCGCGTCCGTGTTCTGTCGTTTTGCCGGCTGCAACCTCTGGAGCGGCCGCGAGGCCGACCGCGGGGAAGCGACCTGCAAGTTCTGCGATACGGATTTCGTCGGAACCGATGGTACCCTCGGCGGCCGCTACGGCTCGGCTGCGGAACTCGCCGACACCATCGCCGCGCAATGGACGGCATCCGCCGCCAACCGCTACGTGGTTCTGACCGGCGGCGAGCCGCTGCTCCAGGTCGACGCCGCGCTGATCGACGCGCTGCACGCGAGAGGTTTCGAGATCGGCGTCGAGACCAACGGCACGATCGCGGCTCCTGAGGGGCTCGACTGGATCTGCGTCAGCCCCAAGGGCGGCAGCGAGCTGGTCCTGCGGCGTGGCCACGAGCTGAAGCTGGTCTATCCCCAGGCGCTGGCGATGCCCGAAGCATTTGAGGACCTCGCCTTCGAACGCTTCTCGCTGCAGCCGATGGACGGGCCCGAGGTCGTCGAGAACACCGCGCGCGCGATCGACTATTGCTTGCGCCATCCGCAATGGCGGCTGAGCGTGCAGACGCACAAATCGCTCGGCATCAGATAGGACGCGACCGGCAAATGAATATGGACGCCTCGACAATCGAAGACCGCAAGGCCCGCGCCCGCGCCTGGTTCGAGCGCTTGCGCGACGACATCTGCGCGAGCTTCGAGCAGCTCGAGGATGACGCACCGCAAAGCATCTATCCGGGCGAAGCCGGCCGCTTCAAGCGCACGCCCTGGCAGCGCACCGACCACTCTGGCGCGCCTGGCGGCGGCGGGGTGATGTCGATGATGCATGGCCGCCTGTTCGAGAAGGTCGGCGTGCACTGCTCGACGGTGCAAGGCGAATTCGCGCCCGAGTTTCGCGCCCAGATTCCGGGCGCCGCGGAGCATCCGAAATTCTGGGCCTCCGGCATCTCGCTGATCGCGCACATGCGCAATCCGAACGTGCCCGCGGTGCACATGAACACGCGCTTCGTCGTCACCACGAAAGCCTGGTTCGGCGGCGGCGCCGACCTCACGCCGGTGCTGGAGCGAAGGCGGACGCAGGACGATGCCGACAGCATCGCATTCCACGCCGCGATGAAACAGGCCTGCAACCAGCACAGCGGCGTTGCCGAATACGACAAGTACAAGAAATGGTGCGACGAGTATTTCTACCTGCCGCACCGGAAAGAGGCGCGCGGCATCGGCGGCATCTTCTACGACTGGCACGACAGCGGCGACTGGGATGCCGACCTCGCCTTCACCCAGGACGTCGGCCGCGCCTTCCTGAAGATCTATCCCGAGATCGTGCGGCGCAATTTCGCGAGCGCCTGGACCGCGGCAGACCGCGAGGAGCAACTGATCCGGCGCGGCCGCTATGTCGAGTTCAACCTGCTCTACGACCGCGGCACCATCTTCGGACTCAAGACCGGCGGCAATGTGGACTCGATCCTGTCGTCGCTGCCTCCGGAGGTGAAGTGGCCGTGACCACGATGAAGCCCGCCGCAAAGCCGCTCCCGCGCGCCATGCTGATCGACATGGACGACACCATCCTGTCGGCCTATGGCCGGCCCGAGATCGCCTGGAACACGATCACGGCCGAGTTCGCCGAGGAACTGGCGCCGCTGCCGCCGCCGATGGTCGCAACGGCCGTGCTCGCGTTCGCGCGAAACTTCTGGGCCAATGCGGAGCCGGCGTGGCGAATGAAGCTCGCCGAGGCCCGTCACCTCACGGTCAAGGGCGGTTTTGCCGCGCTCGCGGGCGCCGGCCACCGGGCCCTGCCCGACGATCTCGCCATTCGCCTCGCGGACCGCTTCACCGCCTATCGCGAGGAGGAGATGTTCGTCTTCCCCGGTGCGCATGAGGCGATCGACCAATTCAAGGCGCTCGGCATCAAGCTCGCACTGGTCACCAACGGCGCCGCGGACATGCAGCGCGCCAAGGTCGAGCGCTTCGAGCTGGCGCACCGCTTCCATCACATCCAGATCGAAGGCGAGCACGGCTTCGGCAAGCCCGAGGAGCGCGCCTATCTGCACGCGATGGAGGCGCTCGGCGTCACCGCTGAGGATACCTGGATGATCGGCGACAATCTGGAATGGGAGGTCGTGACGCCGCAGCGCCTCGGCATCTATGCGATCTGGATGGACGTGCACGGCGATGGCCTGCCCGAGGGATCGACGGTCAAGCCCGACCGCATCATCCGCTCGCTGACTGAGCTCGTGCCGGACCAGCCGTAACCGGGCAGGACAACAAAAACTGCGAAAACAACCCCATGCACAGTAGGGCGCTGCTGCAAAATCAAAGGCTTACGGATTTTACGAATCGCCTTTGACCCGTCGGGCAAAACAGGGGCATAATGCCATCGTCGCAATGCATGCGATGGGCAGGGCTTCCGCGCGAGCTGCGCCCGTTCGCCAAAGCGGATGAGTTTTGGTTGAATCGATGCGCGCTCGGGACTCGGGGTCACCTCTCCCGCAGGGTCCCGCAGGGAGAGGTGCCGCGCGGCACCGGCGCGCTTTGCCGGCATGCGCCTCGCGTGATCGGCGTGTCATGACTGCCTGCTAGCCTCCCCCGCGTCGATCAACCCGAAAGGACAATCCATGGATCTGAAAGCCGGCGATGTCGTGATGCTGAAATCCGGCGGCCAGCCGCTGACCGTCGCGGAGGTGAAGGAAAACGAGGCGCTCTGCCTCTGGATGGGCATGGAAGGCGACCTGTTCCGCGAGACGCTGCCGCTCGCCGTGCTGATGCAGGTCGAGGAAGATGAGGAAGAGGACGACGAAGACGAGAATGAGGACGAGGAGTAGGTGCATCCTCGTCGGGCCGGAGCTTTCCGCTCCGGTGCTCCCGATGTCCGCTTTTGCCAATAGCGGACATCGCTGGTGTCGTGCAGCGGCCAGGAGGGGGAACGGCTTCTCAATTAGCTTCGATTCCTGCCGAGCGGATGACGCCGGCGTACTTCTCAGTCTCTTGGGCGATGAACTCGGAGAATTGTGTGGATGAACCGAGGATGCTCGTTCCCCCGAGTTCTGCAATCCTGGTCTTCATGGCGGCGTTCTCGAGCGCGGCGTTAACCTCCCGGTTGAGCCTTTCGACAATGTCTGTCGGCGTCATTCTGGGAGCACCTATGCCGAACCATGAACCGGCCTCGTAGCCAGGGACAGTCTCGGCGGCACTCGGCACGTCGGGCAGACTCGCAGACCTGTTCGAAGTTGTCACCGCAATCGGAATGAGCTCGCCTCGCCTGATGTGCGCAATCGACGAGGGCATGGGGTCGAACATTGCGTCAATGCTTCCTGCCAACAGTGCGGCGAGCGCGGGCGTTGAACCGAGATATGGCACCAGCGCAACATCGATGCCGGTCATCGTCCTGAACAGTTCGATGCCGATGTGCTGAGGCGTACCGTGGCCCGCGAATCCGATCTTGAGCTTTCCCGGGTTGGCCTTGGCGTGGGCGATAAATTCCGTGACCGTCCGGACTGGAACTGAGGGATGCACCTCGATCACCAGCGGGACCCGATACAAGAACGCAACGGGCGCGATATCACGGGCGAAATCGAAGTCGAGCCCTTTGAAAAGGGTCGAGTTGATAGTGTTCACCGGTCCACAAACGAGAAGCGTGTGACCGTCAGGGTCTGACTTGACCACCGATCTCGTCGCCACATTCCCGCTCTGCCCCGGCTGGTTTTCGATGACGAACTCCTGACCGAGTCTCTCGGAAAGCCATGGGGCGATCAAGCGACCGGCGATGTCGACCGGCCCTCCGGCGGGAAATCCGACAACAAGCCGTACGCTTCGCGCCGGGTAGCCTTCGGCCAAGGCGATCCGAGGCAGAACTGATGTCCCTATCGTCGCCAACGCGGCGTTCACAAAATCGCGCCTGCGCAGTTGCATGTCGCCCTCCTTGCTGCCGGCCGTACAACTAACGTTTGGACCATCATTCCGCTATGATATGCTTAGGCCGATCTTGATACTTTCAGGGTATGCTGTGGACCTACGTCGCCTCAGATATTTCGTTGCGGTTGCCGAGGAAGGACATATCACCCGCGCAGCGGAGCGCCTTGATATTCAGCAGCCGCCTCTCAGCCGACAGATCAGCCTGATGGAACGAGATCTGGGCGTTCAACTCTTCCGTCGCACGCCTCGCGGCGTCGAAATGACCGTCGCGGGTCAAGTCCTGTTAAGCGAAGCCAAGGCGGTCCTTGCACAGTTCGATCGCGCGATTGATGCGACCCGGCGTGCGGCACGCGGCGAACAGGGCACTCTGTCTATCGGAATTGCGCCAACAGCGCCCTTTAACCCGTTCGTTCCAGACTCGATTCGATGCTTCAGGGAAGCCAATCCGCGGGTCTGCCTCGTGTTGCATGAGGGGCTGAGCAATGACATCGTTGCGCAATTCAACAACGACCAGATGGACGTTGCCTTCGTGCGCGCGCCCCAGATCCATGCAGACGGAGTCATCGTCGCCCCTCTTCAAGAGGAGCCTTTGGTCGTCGCCTTGCCAAGCCGTCACCGCGCGGCAAGAACCAAATCCAAGGCAGTTTCCCTGAAGAGCCTTGCAAACGAACAGTTCATCATGATCGGGCCGGCCGGAACCGGTTTGCACGACGAGACGATCGCAGCTTGCCATAGAGCTGCATTTGCACCTCGTCTTGGCCAGCCGGCCCCCAGAATCACATCGGCACTCGGCCTGGTGGCGGCCGGACTGGGCATCGCGCTGGTGCCTTCAACGATGCAGAGCGCGCGCATGAAAGGGGTCGCTTATCTTCCTCTTGCAGATGCCTCGGCAAAGGCCTTTCTTGGTTTGGCCTGGCGGCGAGACGATCCGTCGCCGGTCCTCAAGAAATTCTTGAGCCTGGTTCGGGCGATGGCAAAGAAAAGGCCCAGGATCTGACGTCCCGGAACTCCCGAGGTCGCGGAGTGATCATTTCAGATCATCTGGATCGTTGCTCTCCAGTTTCTTCCGAAGAGCCGTGACCACACGATGAACGGCTTGCAGATCCTTGATCGCGAGCCCTTCCGAAAGGCCGTTGATCCAAGGCGCCTGCAAAGCCATGGCGGCATCGAAAGCGCGCCGTCCCTTCTCGGTCAAGACGACAAGTTGGGCACGCCGATGGTGCGGGTTGGCCTCGAACGCCACAAGCCCTTCCGCGTGCAGGTCGTTGACGATCCGCTGCACGTTCTGGCGATTGGCACCGAGATCGCGGGCCAGCCATGCGACCGGCTGGGATCGCTCGGCATGAACAATTGCGCCGAGAATTTGCCAGCGCGCGCTCGTCAGCCCAAGCCGCGCCACCAAGCGGTCGCCTGCGGTCAAGAGCAGACTGTTGAGCCGGAACAGGTCGAGCATGAGGTCGGTCAAAGCATCGCCGGCCGGCGTTCGTTGGGATTTCAGCATCTGTCACCATAAAGTTATATTGACATCATTATGTCAATTTAGTATTTGACGTATCGTACCATATTGACATCATGCAACCAAATATCGGAGGTTTCATGCCATTCCTGCGTCCTCTCGACCCCACATTTCCGATCGATCGCCAACTCGGCATCGACGCCGGTCCCGTTGTGCTGGTGAATGTCTTCACGCTCGACAATGCCGACGAGCAGAGCTTCCTCCAGGTCTGGCAGGACGATGCTGCCTTCATGAAGCGGCAGCCCGGCTTCATCTCCACCCAGCTTCACCGCGCGATCGGCGATCGCCCGACCTACCTGAACTATGCCGTCTGGGAATCGAGCGCCCATTTCCGCGCCGCGTTCACGCACCCTGAGTTCAGATCGAAGATCTCGGCCTATCCCTCTTCCGCCGTCGCTTCCCCTCACCTGTTCCAAAAGGTCGCGGTGCCCGACATCTGCGTCGCGTGATCGCCCGGCACGAGCTGGACTTGGACAATGGTCAAGATTCTTCATCCGATAGCCGGCGCGACGGCACTGGTGACGATTGCAACGTTCTGAATCTCCGCGGTTCTCACTGAAGTGCTTGCGTCACACGCGAGCGTAATGCCGTGGGGCTTCCCGCTATTGGTCCCGGCGCTGGCGGTGACGCGAGGCTCGGGGTCCTTCCTCGCCAATGAATGGCGCGCCGCGCGATCTTCGCCTTTGGTCACAAGCCGAAATGAAACACGGTGTGGGAATACAATTGCCGATTTTCTGGGCGGGACGCCAAAGTCGTTGCTGATATCGCCTGAACTAGAGAACGGAATTGTCCGCTGAGCAGCCTAAAGTTGCGGGAGCGCGAAGGCGGGCACGCGATGAACGGTATCCGAACGGGATTTTTGGACTCCATCGGCAATACGCCATTGATCAGGCTGCGAATGGCGTCGGAGACCACAGGCTGCGAGATCTACGGCAAGGCCGAGTTTCTCAATCCTGGTGGATCGATAAAGGATCGCGCGGCCCTCGCCATAGTCAACGATGCTGAGCGAAGTGGCAAGCTCAGGCCGGGCGGCGTCATCGTCGAAGGCACGGCGGGAAATGTCGGCATCGGCATTACGCTCGTCGGGAATGCACGCGGCTATCGGAGCGTGATCGTGATGCCCGATACTCAGAGTCAGGAAAAGAAGGATATGCTGCGGTTGTGCGGCGCGGACCTGCGACTGGTCCCCGCCGTTCCCTATTCAAATCCGGGTCATTACGCCCGCTATTCCGGTCAGCTCGCCGAAAAACTCGGTGCATTCTGGGCTAACCAGTTCGACAACGTTGCCAATCGTGAGGGCCATTACCGCACGACCGGGCCGGAGATTTGGGAACAAACCGGCGGAAAGATTGATGGCTTTACCTGTGCTGTCGGCAGCGGCGGGACTTTGGGCGGGGTTGCACGAGCCCTCAAGGAGCGCAATCCGGCCATCAGAATCGCGCTCAGCGATCCCATGGGGGCCGCGCTCTACAACTGGTTCACCAAGGGAGAGCTCACGACCGAAGGAGACTCGATCACTGAGGGGATCGGGCAAGTGCGTGTGACCAGGAACCTGGAAGGCACGCCGATTGATGCAGCGTATCAGATCACGGACGAGGAGGCGTTGCCCATTCTATTCGATATGATCGAGCACGAAGGGCTTGTGCTCGGTGGATCCAGCGCCATCAACATTGTTGGAGCGATGCGACTCGCGCGCGACCTCGGTCCGGGCAAAACCATCGTGACCATCCTTGCGGATGGCGGACAACGCTATCAATCCAAGCTGTTCAACCCGGAATTTCTGCGCAAGAAGAACCTGCCCACCCCGCATTGGATGCGATAGCAACCGGCATCGAGAGCCTCAGCAGCACATGTTGGACCTGATGGGGTCAGACTCAAGGCGGCAATATGGGTCGTGACGGCTCAAGTTCGTTCCGACCTGTAGACTCGGCATCGAGCCAATCGCGGCGAGCCGGCCCCGGCTCCGCAAATGTCCCATCCCGTCTCCATTGATGGCTTGCGGGCATTCGCCGCAATCTTCGCCTTCGGGCCAACAACGGAAGTCATGCCGGCCCGAGCTTGCCGTTCTCGTCTATGACACCACAGGCTAGGAACGTCGCACTTCGAAGTAGGTTTTTTCCCCACGATCGAACCCGGCGCTCTCGTAGAACCGTAACGTCGTCTCTCGCTTCGAACCGGTCGCCAAATGGACTTTGTAGCAATCGGCGCGCGCGGCAACATCAAGCGCGTATGCACCCGCCGGCCAAGCCCCAGGTTGCGGTACTGAGCGTGAGTCACCACGTTTTCAATGACCCCGTATGATCGAGCGCCCCGAGAAAGGTTCGGCACAACCGCGAGAGTGCACGAGGATACAAGCAGTTCTGCTGTTTGCGCCACGATCACGGTCATGAAGTCGGAAGTAAGCAAGGTCTTCCAAACGCGCTCAGCCTTCATCGTTTCCAGCGGAGGCTCATGCGGATGAAGGTGTTGGTAGAGGTTCAACACTCCGGCCAGATCGAGTTGAGTGGCAGAGCGGACAATGGCTTCGTGCATTTCGTAGATCTCACAAAAATGGGGACAGTGTCTCACCGGTCACGGTCAGATAGGATAATCACTAGAGGCCGGGAGCTTTCTAACTGACTGGCCCCGCTGTTGTTGAATGCGATCAAAGATCTGCGGATTGAATCCCGTGCACTGGGCTCGGGAGTGTCGGGTCATCGTAAGCTTAGGTTGTATTGCCCTCAATGCCGGAAAATCGATCTCAATCAGACACCATAACCTGCGCGCTGGCACATTGGCGCGGCAGATAACAGGCAACGCCCGAAACATGCGTTTCAACTCAGATGGCAGCTCCGGCCAGCAAGAAAGCGCCGCCGAGCGCGACCATCGCAACTCCAGGCCAGTTCGATTTGATGCCGAAGCCGCTGCCTGGCCTTTCAGGCTCCAGCGTGTCACGCCCGGAGCGAAGCCACCTTCCGCCGCTGAATCGGCCTCGCCAGATGGGTTGAAACGCCATTTGGAGAACGCCGCCGAAAACGAGGAGCACGCCAAGCCATATGAGAGTCATGCTCACCTCCTCTACCCGCGAACGCCGACGCACTGCTGCGCCGAGAAGCTTGGTGCAGCTAGCGCCTGCCCGCTGCTCTCGGAATCAGATCGACTTGACGATCGCCGGACGCGCCAGCGCGCCGCACGCAAGCCGGGGATCGCAGCCACCGAAGCTCAGGTTACGTCCAAACGTCCCGCCTAGTCCTCGTCCGGCTCGCGCACGACCGGCGGTTCGTCGGTCTGGTCCTCATCGTCCTGCTCTTCCTCTTCATCGTCTTCATCGTCATCAGGATCTCGAGGCGGCATCGTGTTGGGCATGATCGCGAAGACATGCCGGTCGATCCTGGCGGGAACCAGCTCGGGGAGTTGGATCATGGTGCTGCTCCTCGGATGTGACCCTGGGACACTCTACTCCTTTTCGGCGGGGCAGACACGAAATTGGCGGCCGGCGCGGACAAGGTCCGGCCTCTGTCGAACGAGTGTCCGAGTTCGTCGCATTCGATCGTACCCTGAAACGAGGCGAACGGACCATCCGGAGCGCTTGCGTTGCCACAAGCGGCCCGGTTTCAGCCCAGCCTCATGCATAGCGCCCCAATTATTCACGACAGCATAGCAAAGCCCGCGCGGCCGGTGCAGCGCGGGCTGTTTCGATTTTGCCGATTTTGCTCTTTTACGATTTGCTCGATGTGTCAAATCTTGTGACGAAGCCACCAAATTTGGCAGCCTCGGCACACGTCCTGACGCAAGACGTCAGTTCTTGAACCCGAGACTGGAGCAATACCATCAGATGTCATTGCCTCTCGACTTCGGTTGGAAGCGAACGGTGTCCGACAAGTCTGCCGTCTCAGCGCATTCCAAGGGACAAGCACTGCTCAGTCGCGTTTGGAATTCCG
The DNA here is from genome assembly GCF_045571455.1 of Bradyrhizobium sp. STM 3561. NCBI lineage: Bacteria > Pseudomonadati > Pseudomonadota > Alphaproteobacteria > Hyphomicrobiales > Nitrobacteraceae > Bradyrhizobium > Bradyrhizobium sp. STM 3561. Next base: position 839,050 of record NZ_CP120695.1, on the reverse strand, counting down.
CGCTTTCGGTAGAGCGTGGCGCCACGCTGTCTCAAGTGCCGACTTCAGCTCGCCCGGTGTCAGCTTCGCCAGTGTTGCCGTGGTCCAGCCTTGCTTGCCCCAAGCGTTCGGTACCGGAGCGAACGCCTCCGGCGCCACGACGCATTTGAGCTCCTGCTCGTCCGGCGTGAACTTGAAGTTGGCCGTCTTGCCGTCAGCGGCGAGGGTCACGTAAATCCGGGCCACCTTGAAAGCGGCGCGATCAAAGTGGGGGGCCTCCGTCGTCTCGGACAGCGACAGGGCTATGCGGCGAAGGTCTGCGCCCGTGGCCATCGGCACCTCGTGAAAGAACAGCTCTCCGATATTCTAGCCGAGTCGCGGCTTTTAACACGGGGTCAAAAGCCGTCCTGCGCGCATGAGCCGAAGATGTCCGCTACCGTGGCTAGAGCCGACCACTCTTCACTTGCAAACGACAATCTAAGCGATCAGCTGCCTCGCCGCCGCCGAGATCATCACCAGCCCTCCCGTGATCACCGCGACGTCCAGGATCGCGGTGTGGATATGCACCGGCATCCGCTCCACGAAAGCCTTGGCGAGGAACGCGCCGGGGATCGCAATTCCGCCGATCAGCAGCGCGAAGGCGAGCACCTGCGCCGTCACGGCGCCGGCGAGGCCAAACACCGAGATCTTGATCAGGCCGGTGCCGAGCGAGATCATCGCGTCGGTCGCGATCACGGCGGCGCCTTCGAGGCCGGCCGCTATCAGGAGCGAGAGCAGGATCACGCCTGAACCCGAGGTGCCGCCGACCAGCACACCATAACCGACCGAGCCGGCGGCGAGGCCGCCGTCGCCGATCTTGACCTGGCGGCGGCGGAGCACGCGGCGCAACGGCACGCTCAGGATCAGCATGGTGCCGATCACGAGCGCCGCACCGGCATTGGTGAGGCGCGTGTAGCCATAGGCGCCGAGCGCGGTGGTCAGCGTCGCGCAGGCCAGCACGATCAGCACGCGACGGCGGTCGGCATAGCGGACATAGGCAACAGCGCGGCTCGCATTGGTCAGCATCGCGGAGATCGCGATGATCGGCACCACGGGCTCGGCGCCGACCAGCGGCACCAGCACCAGCGGCATCAGGGCGCCGGTGCCGTAGCCGGCGAGACCACCGATGATCGAAGCAAACAACGCCACCGTTGCGACCAGCAGGAGCTGGAAAATCGAGATGTCGGCGAAGCCCGAGACGATGGTCACGTTCTCTCGTCGCGGCTGATGCGAGCCGCAGCTTGATCGGCGATGGCAGCGAGTGCGGCTTGCTCTAGTGGAAAATCCGCCGCAAGCCAAGCGTCCTCGGCGAGTGTCAACACATGCCCGAGCGCGGGTCCTTCGGTCAGACCGCGCGCGATGAAGTCGGCGGCCTTCAGCGGAAATTTCGGCGCAGTCCAGCGCTGCGGCAGCTCGGCCAGCGCGCGCCAGCGCGGCGAACGCACCTCGCCGGCGGCGCGCGCCCAGCCGAGCAAGACGCGATCGTGGTAGCGCTCCGCACCGAGCCGATAGAGCAAACGCCGCGCATCGGGCTCGTCCTTGGCGGCCAAGCGCCACCAGCGGTGGCCCATCGAATCCAGCGCCTTGGTTTCCGCGTTGGTGAGCCGCAAGCGCGCGGCGACGCGCTTGGCATCTTCGGTGACGGCGACCGTCAGCGCGGCCAGCCGCCGCGTGCTGCTTGCCGGCAGGCCGAGCTCGCGCTCGATCGCGATCATCGTCGCCAGGGGGCCGGTGTAGACCACGCCGCCGGTCAACGCCTGCAGCAATCCGCCCTCGGCCATGGCCAGTACGGCCGCGGCTGCACCGCCGGCCACCAGCAGCTTCAGCATCTCCATGCGCACCCGCTCGGCCGAGAGATTCGCAAGGCCCGCGCGTCGGCGGATGCAGGCGAGATAGCCGTCGCGGTCGGGCTCGCCGGCGCCGAAGGCGGCGTGGATGCGGAAGAAACGCAGGATGCGCAAATAATCCTCGGCGATGCGCTGATCGGGATCGCCGATGAAGCGCACGCGACGGGCTTTGGCATCCGCGATGCCGCCGACATAGTCGTAGACGAGACCGCTCGCATCGACCGATAGGCCGTTCATGGTGAAATCGCGCCGCTCGGCATCCTTCACCCAGTCGCGGCCGAAGGCGACCTTGGCCTTGCGGCCGAAGGTCTCGGTGTCCTCGCGCAGCGTCGTGACTTCATAGGGGTGCCCGTCGATGACGAGCGTGACGGTGCCGTGGTCGATGCCGGTCGGCACGCCCTTGATGCCGGCGGCCTTGGCGCGCCGCATCACCTCCTCCGGCAGCGCCGTGGTCGCGATGTCGATGTCACCAGGCTGAAGACCGAGCAGTGCATTGCGCACGGCGCCGCCGACCACCCGCGCCTCCTCGCCATCGGTGCCGAGCAGCGCCAGGACACGCGCGGTCCCGCCTGCGGTCAGCCAGGGCGCATGGGCAAGTAAAGGCTCCGCGCTCATCAATCGGTCCCTATTTTTCCACGCCCGGCACGAGCTTGCCGTGCTCGATATGGGCGGGGATGTAGGTCGAATCCGGCGGCGCGCCGGAGAAATGCGCAAGGCCGATCAGGCCGGCGATCACCAGCACGATCGCCGCCAGCGCAAGACGCGCGACGATCGCGACCGGCCATGACGTTTGCACGAACAGGCCGGAGCGCGTGGCGGCCAGGAACAGCGCATAGACGGCAAAGGGGATGAGGAAGATTCCGATCTCGGTCAGAACCGTCCGGATCATGATGAATAGATCCGCTCATACAGCACACGCAGCATTCCCGCCGTCGCCCCCCAGATGTAGCGCTCCGCGAACGGCATCGCGTAGTAGGACCGCGCCATGCCGCGGAATTCCTTGCTGTGCACCTGGTGGTTCACAGGGTTCATCAGGAAGGATAGCGGCACCTCGAACGCATCATCAACCTCGGAATGGTTGATGGTGAGCGAAAAGCCGGGCCTGACCCTCGCCACCGTCGGCAGGATGCGGAAGCCGAAGGCGGTGCCGTAGAGATCGAGATAGCCGAGCGGCTCGACGAAGTCTCTGGACAGCCCGACCTCCTCCTCGGCCTCGCGCAGCGCCGCATCGAGCGGCGAGGCATCGGTCGCGTCGATCTTGCCGCCGGGAAACGCGATCTGGCCGGCATGGTCGTTGAGATGCGCCGATCGCTGCGTCAAGAGGATGGTGGGCTCGGGATGGTCGACCACCGCGATCAGCACCGCTGCGGGGCGCACCGGCTGCTCGCGCGCGATGATCTCGAGCATCTTGTCGGTGCCGGGATCGCCCGAGGTGGGGATGATGTTTGGATCGTAGAGGCCGGGCGGCACGTCGAAGCCGAGCCGCGCCCTGGAGCGCGCGAAGAAATCCGCCGCGCCCAAGATGGCGGGATCACCCTCAGCCTCGCTCTCAACCTCACTCTTGGGGATAGGCTTGTTCAAAGCGCGGCCCTCACCTGCTCCGCATCGGCCATGGCGAAGAATTCGCCGGCCGACTCGACACCGAACATCGGCTGGCCATCGACCATCCGCTCCTCGCCCATGTCAACCAGATCGTAATAGAGCGCGCGCGTGACCTTGGCCCAGAGATCGGCGCGGACGTGCAAGTAGGGCGTCAGCCCGCCATCCTGCGCCTGCTCGAAGCGCAGCCGGTGCGCGGCATCGCAGGTGACCCAGTCATCGACATTGGTGCGGAAGCGCAGCACGCGATGATGGCCCTCGCCGTCCTTCTGCATCTCGACCGCCATGAACGGCGCATCATCGACGCGGATGCCGACCTTCTCGACCGGCGTGACCAGGAAATGCTTGTCGCCCTCGCGCTTGAGGATGGTCGAGAACAACCGGACCAAGGCAGGACGGCCGATTGGCGTCCCCAGATAGAACCAAGTACCATCGGACGCGATTCGGATGTCGAGATCGCCGCAAAACGGCGGATTCCACAGATGCACCGGCGGCAGGCCCTTTTTGGCGCCTTCCGCATTGGCAGCGCTTTTGGCGCCGGCAGTCAGCCCCTCAAGACCGAGATCGGCGCTCTGCCCTTGGTTCGCCATGGTTTGCCTTGACCTTGTGATTGGCACGATTGGTGCAGATCTACGTTGAACTCGGGTGTGCGGTTCCATCCGGAATAGCCCGGTGTGGAGGTCGCCACTTCGTGATGCCGTACATACCCCGAAGCCGATAAGGTGGGGATAGGTTAATTCAACGAATACATGGCCTTCCTGCAAGTCTAGCATAGGGCCCATGACCTGACGTGATGACCTGACGTGACGTGCTGACCTGACGATGCAAGCAAGCCGCGTGGCAGGCTGAAGGAGCGAACGAATGGCGGAGAGTGTCGAGAAACTCGAGGACGGGATCGTCCGTTCGGCCGAGCAGGTGTCGAGCCAGATTCGCGCGGCCAAGGACGCGATCGCCTCCGTCATCTTCGGTCAGGATCGCGTGATCGAGAACACGCTGGTCACCATCCTCTCCGGCGGCCATGCGCTCTTGATCGGCGTGCCGGGTCTCGCCAAGACCAAGCTGGTCGAGACGCTCGGCGTCACGCTCGGTCTCGATGCCAAGCGCATCCAGTTCACGCCCGACCTGATGCCGTCGGACATCCTCGGCGCCGAGGTGCTGGACGAGAGCACCACGGGCAAGCGCGCCTTCCGCTTCATTGCCGGTCCCGTGTTCGCGCAGCTGCTGATGGCCGACGAGATCAACCGCGCGAGCCCGCGCACGCAATCGGCGCTCTTGCAGGCGATGCAGGAGCAGCACATCACCGTCGCCGGTGCGCGCCACGATCTGCCGAAGCCGTTCCACGTGCTCGCGACGCAAAACCCGCTGGAGCAGGAAGGCACCTATCCGCTGCCGGAAGCGCAGCTCGACCGCTTCCTGATGGAGATCGACGTCGACTATCCCGATCGCGATGCCGAACGCCGCATCCTGTTCGAGACCACCGGCGCCGAGGAGACGCTGGCCAGGGGCGCGATGACGCCCGATGCGCTGATCACCGCGCAGCGGCTGATCCGTCGCCTCCCGGTCGGCGATTCCGTCGTGGAGGCGATCCTGTCGCTGGTGCGCTCGGCCCGCCCGGGTCCGGACGCCGGCGAAGCCGGCAAGTTCATCGCCTGGGGACCCGGCCCGCGCGCCAGCCAATCCCTGATGCTGGCGGTACGCGCGCGTGCGCTGATCGACGGACGCCTCGCGCCGTCGGTCGACGACGTGCTCGACCTCGCCGAACCCGTGCTGAAGCACCGCATGGCGTTGACGTTCCAGGCGCGCGCCGAAGGCCGCACGATTCCGGACGTGATCCGGCAATTGAAGACACGGATCGGTTGATGGCAGCAGAGAACGGGCACGCAGCGAAGGAGACACTGGCGATCCGACGTGCCGATGGCGAAAGCCGCACGCTCGCCGCTTCGCTGCCGCGCCTGGTGCTCGAGGCCCGCCGCGTCGCCGCCAACGTCATCCACGGCCTGCATGGACGGCGCCGCGCCGGGTCCGGCGAAAATTTCTGGCAGTACCGCCGCTTCGTCTCGGGCGAGCCGGCGCAGAACGTCGACTGGCGCCGCTCGGCGCGCGACGATCATCTCTATGTCCGCGAGCTCGAATGGGAAGCCTCGCACACGGTCTGGATCTGGCCGGACCGCTCGCCCTCGATGGCCTTCGCCTCGAAGAGCGCGCGCGAATCCAAGCTCGAGCGGACGCTGATCGTCGCCTTCGCGCTGGCCGAGCTGCTCGTCGCCGGCGGCGAGCGCGTCGGCATTCCCGGGTTGATGGCGCCGACCGCAAGCCGCACCGTCATCGACAAGATGGCGCAGGCGATGCTGCATGACGATGCCGACCGGCTGAGCCTGCCGCCGTCCTTCGTTCCGGCCGCGCTGGCCGAGATCATCGTGCTGTCGGATTTCTGGTCGCCGATCTCCGAGATCAGGACGATGCTCTCAGGGCTCTCCGGCTCCGGCGCGCATGGCACGATCGTGCAGGTCGTCGATCCCGCCGAGGAATCGTTCCCCTATTCCGGCCGCGTCGAGTTCGTCGAGCCCGAAGGCTTCGGCGTGATCACCGCCGGCCGCGCCGAGAGCTGGGTTCAGGACTACACCGCGCGGCTCGCGCTGCATCGCGACCAGATCCGTGCCGAGACCAACAAGCTCGACTGGCTGTTCACGACGCACGCGACGGACCGCTCGGCCGCCGAGCTGCTGTTGTTCCTGCATGCGGGCATGCAGGTGAGCAAGTCGGGCGCCCGCACCACGACGATCAAGGCGGGGCCGGCCGCATGATGGGATTGCCGCTCGCCTTCACTCAACCGCTGCTCCTGATCGGCCTCGTCAGCCTGCCCGTGCTGTGGTGGCTGCTCCGCGTGATGCCGCCGCGGCCGCGCCGCATCGAGTTTCCGCCGACGCGGCTGTTGTTCGACATCGCGCCAAGGGAAGAAACGCCATCGCGGACGCCGTGGTGGCTGACCGCGCTTCGCCTCTTGGCCGCCGCGCTGGTGATCTTCGCCGCCGCCGGCCCGATCTGGAATCCGCAAACCGGCCTCGCCGGCAGCAAGGCGCCGCTGATGATCATGCTCGACGACGGCTGGAGCGCCGCCTCGCACTGGGACGTCAGGATCAGGACCGCCGACGAGCTGATCGCCAATGCCGACAACGACCGCCGCGCCATTGCGCTGGTGCCGCTGTCCGAGCCGAACCGCGACATCACCCTGATGCCGGCGGGGGCGGCGCGCGTCGCGCTGCGGCAACTCGCGCCGAAGCCCTATTCGGTCGATCGCATCGAGACGCTGGCTGCGGTCGAGCGTTTCCTCAAAGTCACCGGCGACTGCGAGATCGCCTGGCTGTCCGACGGCGTCGACACCGGCCGTGGCGAGGACTTCGTGGCGGGCCTCGGCAAGACCATCGGCGATCGCAGCCTGACCGTGTTCGAAGGCGGCACCTCCTCGCCGCTGGCCCTGGTCGCCGCCGAGAACGCCGCGGCGAAGATGACGGTGAAGGTGCTGCGCACCGACAGCGGCATCGCCGTCGGCACCGTGCGCGCACTGGACCAGAAGGCCTCGCCGATCGGCGAAGCCCGCTATTCGTTCGGTCCGCAGGACATGGAGACCGAAGCTTCGTTCGATCTGCCGGTCGAGCTGCGCAACGACATCACGCGGCTCGAGATCTCGGGCGAGCGCTCCGCCGGCGCGGTGCAGCTGCTCGACAAGCGCTGGCGCCGCCGCGCCGTCGGCATCGTCTCGGGCTCGACCAGCGAGACCGCGCAGCCGCTGCTGGCGCCGACCTTCTATCTCACCCGCGCGCTGGCGCCGTTCGCCGACGTCAGGCTCGCCGACAAGGGCTCGCCGCAGCAGGGCATCACGCAATTTTTGGACCAGAAGCTGCCGATGATCATCCTCGCCGATGTCGGCACCATCGCGCCTGAGCTGCGCGAGCGCCTCAATGCCTGGATCGACCAGGGCGGCGTGCTGGTGCGGTTTGCAGGGCCAAGGCTGGCGCAGGCCGAGGACGATCTGGTGCCGGTCAAGCTGCGCAAGGGCGGCCGCACGCTCGGCGGCAGCCTGACCTGGGAGAAGCCGCAGCATCTCGCCGCCTTCGCGGGCGATGGCCCGTTTGCCGGCGTCGCGGTGCCCAAGGACGTCACGGTGAGCCGGCAGGTGCTGGCCGAGCCCGACGCCGTGCTCGCCACCAAGAGCTGGGCCTCGCTGGAAGACGGCACGCCGCTCGTCACCGGCGAGCATCGCGGCAAGGGCATCGTCGGCCTGTTCCACGTCAGCGCGGACATGCGCTGGTCGGATCTGCCGATGTCGGGCATCTTCGTCGAAATGCTGAGGCGTGTGGTCGACATGTCCGGCTACACCACCAAGCCCGGCGCCGGCGTTGCCAGCGAAGCGACCACCGAGACGGTGGCGCCGCTGCACATCCTCGACGGTTTCGGCGCCTTCGGCCCGCCGCCTGCGACTGCAAAGCCGCTGGCCGCGGATTATCGCGACCGCGCCACCTCAGATCATCCGCCCGGCTTCTATGGTCCGGCAGAAGGACCGCTCGCCGTGAACACGCTTGCTAGCGCCGACCGCATCGCGGCCCTGAACACCGCGGGCCTCCGCGCCCGGCACGCCACCTACACCAATGCCGAGCCGCGCGACTTGCGCGGCTGGCTGCTGTCGACCTCGCTTGCACTGTTCCTGATCGACGCCATCATCGTCGCGGTGATCGGCGGCGGGATTGCCGCGCTGCTGCGCCGCCGCGCCGCACCCGCCATGATCGTGCTCACCTTGCTCGCGGGGTTTGCATCGCTCGCGCCGACGCCGTCGCGCGCCGACGGCGTATCCGACGAGTTCGCGATGAAAGCGGTGTCGCAGACCCGCCTCGCCTATGTCGTGACGGGCAATGCCGACGTCGATTCCATCGTCAAGGCGGGGATGAACGGGCTGACGCTGTTCCTGGCCCAGCGCACGGCGCTCGAGGCCGGCGACCCCGTCGGCGTCGATCCCGCGCGCGACGAGCTCGCCTTCTTCCCGCTGATCTACTGGCCGATCGTGCCGGGCGCACCGAAGCCGCCGCATGAAGCCATCAACAAGATCGACGCCTACATGAAGCAGGGCGGCACCGTGCTGTTCGACACCCGCGACGCGATCGAGGCGCCGCCCGGCGCGAACGGCGCGTCGCAGACCCCGGGCATGCAGACCCTGCGCGAGATCCTGTCGTCGCTCGACGTGCCCGAGCTCGAGCCGGTGCCGCGCGAGCACGTGCTGACCAAGACCTTCTATCTGCTGCGTGACTTCCCCGGCCGCTTCACCGCCGGCCAGACCTGGGTCGAGACGTTGCCGCGCGAAGACGACGAGGACAGCGCGCAGCGGCCGGCGCGCGGCGGCGACGGCGTCTCGCCGATCATCATCACCTCGAACGATCTTGCCGGCGCCTGGGCCGTGCGGCCCGACGGACAGGCCATGCTGCCGGTGACCGGAGGCGACAGCCGCCAGCGCGAATTCGCCTACCGCGCCGGCGCCAACATCGTGATGTACACGCTGACCGGCAACTACAAGGCCGACCAGGTGCACGCACCGGCCCTGATCGAACGGCTGGGGCAATAGGATCGACATGAATTACGGCATCGCATTCACGCCGCTCGTTCCCGCGATCGTCCTGTGGCTCGCGCTGGCCGCGATCGTCGTGATCGCGCTTCTGCTGCTGGTGGCGCGGGCGCGCGGCGCTGCGGTGCGCGTGGCCGCGCTGGCGCTGTTCCTGCTGGCGCTCGCCAATCCCTCCTTCACACGCGAGGACCGCGATCCCCTCACCTCGGTCGCCGCAATCGTCGTCGACAAGAGCCCGAGCCAGAACTTCGGCAACCGCAATCGCGAGGCCGCAGCTGCGCAGGAAGCGCTGGTCGATGCCTTGAAGAAGATCAAAGGCCTTGAAGTGCGCGTCGTCGATGCCGGACAGGCCGACGGCGAGACCGACGGCACAAAGCTGTTCGGCGCGCTCGCCTCGGCTTTGTCGGACGTGCCGGTCGACCGCGTCGCCGGCGCGTTCCTGATCACCGACGGCCGCGTCCACGACATTCCCGCGAACGTTGCCGCGCTCGGTTTCCAGGCGCCGGTGCACGCGCTGATCACCGGACAGAAGGACGAGCGCGACCGCCGCATTGCCATCACCGCCGCACCGCGCTTCGGCATCGTCGGCCAGACCCAGACCATCAGCTACCGCCTCGATGACCAGGGCGTCACGGGCGAGCGCGCCAGGGTCACGGTCCGCCGCGACGGGGAGGTCATCAACGAGCGCACGCTCTCGAGCGGCCAGGCCGCCAGCGTCGACGTCGACATCAAGCATGCCGGCCCGAACATCGTCGAGATCGAGGCCTCGCCGCTCGAACGCGAATTGACGCCGGTGAACAACCGCGCCGTGGTCGCGATCGACGGCGTGCGCGACAAGCTGCGCGTGCTCTTGGTCTCGGGCGAGCCGCATTCCGGCGAGCGCACCTGGCGCAACCTGCTCAAATCCGACGCCAGCGTCGATCTCGTGCACTTCACCATTCTGCGTCCGCCGGAGAAGCAGGACGGCACGCCGATCAACGAATTGTCGCTGATCGCGTTTCCGACCCGCGAATTGTTCCAGCAGAAGATCAACGAATTCCAGCTGATCATCTTCGACCGCTACGCCCGCCAAGGCGTGCTGCCGATCGCCTATTTCGACAACATCGCGCGTTACGTGCGCGCGGGCGGCGCGGTGCTGGTCTCGGCGGGCCCCGATTATGCCTCCAACACCAGCATCTGGCGCACGCCACTGGATTCGGTGCTGCCCGCCGAGCCGGTCGGCGTGACCGAGAAGCCGTTCTATGCGCATCTCTCCGACATCGGCAAACGCCATCCCGTCACGCGCGGCCTCGAGGGCTCCGCCAGCGAGCCGCCGCGCTGGAGCCGCTTCTTCCGCACCGTCGATACCCGCAATGCCGTCAACCCGCCGGTCATGACCGGCGTCGATGGCAAGCCGCTGCTGTTCCTGTCGCGGTTCGGCGAGGGGCGCGTGGCGCTTCTGCTCTCCGACCACATCTGGCTGTGGGCGCGCGGCTATGAAGGCGGCGGGCCGCATCTCGATCTCTTGCGGCGGATGTCGCACTGGCTGATGAAGCAGCCGGACCTCGATGAAGAAGCGCTGCGCCTCCAGGCGCAGGGCAAAGATCTCGTCGTGGTGCGCCAGACCATGGCGGACAGCGTCCAGCCGGTGAGCGTGACCTCGCCGTCGGGCGTGTCGCACGATTTGACGCTGAGCCCCGGCGATCCCGGCGAGTGGCGCGCCAGCCTGCCGGCGAACGAGCTCGGCCTGTGGCAGGCCACCGACGGCACGCTGAAGGCGCTGATCAATGTCGGCCCGACCAATCCGAAGGAGTTTTCGGAAGTCACCTCCACCGTCGATACCTTGAAGGCGCTGACACAGGCAACGGGCGGCAACGCCGTGCGCGTCGCCAGTGGCTCCAGCGTCGAGCTGCCGCGCATCCTGCCCGTGCGTTCGGCCAGCGTCTTTGCCGGCGACGGCTGGATGGGCGTGCGGATACGCGACGCCAGCGTCGTCAAGGGCGTCGGCGTGCTGCCGATCTTCGCCGGCCTGATCGGCCTTCTGCTGCTGCTCGGCGCCTTCGCCGCGACCTGGGTCCGCGAGGGGCGGTGAACAAGGCGGATGAGACTCGCCTCGCGCCGTGACGGCGGCGCGTTCCCTCCTTGCGGGTGTTCAGACCGGGGAGGGCAATCGCATATGACCTTTGGCACCGCCTCACCGCACGCCTCGTCCTTCGAGACGACCGCTTCCAGCTGCCTCCTCATGAGGCCAAGCAACACCGCGCCCTGTTGAAGCTGTCGCCATCCACTCCGCCCTCATCCTGCGGAACCCGTCTAAAGCGGTCGTCTCGAAGGATGGCTGCAGGCGTTAGTTGCCCGAATGACACATCGCGAGGCTGGCCCACGTCAGTGAGCCCGCCCACCGTTGACATCCCTTAGCCGATCGCGCGATGTTATATTGTAACGTCGCGACGTCAGGGTTTGGCGCCTCGCGATGTGGGGTGGCGTTTGCAGATGAAGTGGGCCCGGTCGCATATCAGGCACGGTGCCCGGCTCGCGTTGTTCGCGATGCTGGTGCAATTCGCGCTGACCTTCGGCCATAGCCACTGGTTCGCACAGGCCGCCCCCCTCACCTCGCTCCAGCAGACGGACGGCGCCAAGTCGGTCGCCTCGGCCGACCGTGCGGCGGTCCAGAAGCAATCGCCCTCTGCCCCCGACCGCGAGCAGCCGGTCGACGACAATTGTGCGATCTGCGCCGTCGTCGCGATGGCGGGCACGGTCCTGTTCGCGACGCCGCCGCTTCTGCAGCTGCCGCAAGCGATCGAGCTGCTCTACCGCACCACGGACGCCGAATTCATCCATCTGAAATCGGCCGGCATGGCGTTCCAGCCGCGCGCCCCTCCTGCATCCTGACTCCCAGCATCACGTGATCACGCCCGAGTTCGCCGTTTCAGGCGATCGTCCGGGAAAAGTTGAAGTCGAATTCCGTCGCGCTGCGACGGCAGGCCGCCTCCGATCAGCAGAGCATCATCCGGACGGCGCCTGACTGGAATCAGGACCATGTCATTTCAATTGCGACGCGCGCAGCGCCTTGGCGGAGCCAGCCTGCTCCTGCTCGGCGCCGCCGCCACACCTGCGCTTGCCCAAGACTCGGCGCAGGACAAATCCTCGACCGAGATCCCGGCCGTCACCGTGACGGCGCCGAGCCCGATCGTGCGCAGGGTCGTGCCGACCCGCAGCCCGGTCCGTGTCGCGCGCACCGGGCGGTCGCGCAGCCAGCAGCGCACCGCGGAAGCAACGCCGGCACCGACGGCCGCGCCCGCGACGGCCGCGCCTCAGCAAGGCGTGCTGCCAATCGTGACCAACCAGTTCGCCACCGTCACCGTGGTGCCGAACGAGGAGATCCGCCGCGAGGGCGGCGGCCAGCTCGGCGATCTCCTGTTCTCAAAACCCGGCATCACCGGCTCGAGCTTTGCGCCCGGCGCCTCCAGCCGGCCTATCATCCGGGGTCTCGACGTCAACCGCGTCGGTATCGTCGAGAACGGCACCAATTCCGGCGGCGCCTCCGATCTTGGCGAGGATCATTTCGTCCCGATCGATCCGCTCGCCACCAACCAGGTCGAAGTGGTACGCGGGCCGGCGGCGCTGCGCTACGGCTCGACCTCGATCGGCGGCGTCGTGAGCGCCACCAACAACCGCATTCCGGATGCGCTGCCCTCCTGCGCGCCGTCTTTCCAGACCTATGGCCTGCCGACCAAGGCGCCGCTCGCGAGCGCCGCGACCTCGCCTTGCGTCACCGCCGAGACGCGCACCGCGTTCAGCTCGGTCGATCGCGGCGTCGAAAGCGGCGTGCTGCTCGATACCGGCGGCGGCAATTTCGCCTTCCACGCCGATGCCTATGGCCGAACGACGTCCGACTATTACATTCCGAGCTATCCATACTTGTTCGACCAGACGCGGCCAGTCGGCAATCGCCAGCCGAACTCGGCGACGCGCTCGGATGGCGCCTCGATCGGCGGGTCCTACATTTTCACGGGCGGCTTCATCGGCGCATCGATCACGCAGAACGATTCGTTCTATCATATCCCCGGCATCGATGGCGCCGATCACCAGACCCGCATCGATGCGCATCAAACCAAGATCAACGTCAAGGGCGAATATCGCCCGGATGGCGCCGCGATCGACACGATCCGCTTCTGGGCCGGCGCCACCAACTACCGTCACAACGAGCTGGGTCTCGCCGATCCCACCGATCCGACGACCGATGGCGTCCGGCAGACCTTCACCAATCGGGAAGAGGAGATCCGCGTCGAGACGCAGCTGATGCCGTTCAATGCACGCTTTGCCGAGGTGACGACTGCGTTCGGCTTTCAGGCAGGCCATCAGGAGCTGACGGCGCCGAGTCCGGACGATCCAGGCTCGCTGTTCAACGGATTGTGGGACCCGAACCGCAACTACCGCATTGCCGGCTACGCCTTCAACGAGTTCAAGTTCAGTGAACAGACTAGAGCGCAGATCGCCGGCCGCATCGAGCATGTCGAGCTGCACGGGTCGACGCCGGATTTCCCGGCGGATTTCCTGCCCGACGGCAGCCCTCAAACCAGCATCGTCCGCAATCCGTCCTTCACGCCCAAGAGCGGCAGCATCGGCCTGTTGCAGGATCTGCCCGGCGGCATGGTCGGGAGCATCACCGCGCAATATGTCGAGCGCGCACCGAAACCGGCCGAGTTGTTCTCGCGCGGCGGCCACGATGCGACCGCGACCTTCGACATCGGCAATCCGAACCTCACGATAGAGACCGCCAAGTCCGTCGAACTCGGCGTGCGCAAGGCGACGGGACCGCTCCGCTTCGAAGCGACCGTCTACTACACGCATTTCGACAATTTCATCTATCGCCGCCTCACCGGGGTGATGTGCGATGGCGACTTCGCCTCATGCGGCAGTCCGGGCGCCGAGTTGAACCAGGCGGTCTATTCGCAACGCAATGCCAATTTCCGCGGCGGCGAATTCCAGTCGCAGCTCGATATCGGTGCGTTCCAGGGCGGCATCTGGGGCATCGAGAACCAGCTCGACGTGGTCCGCGCCACCTTCAGCGACGGCACCAACGTGCCGCGGATTCCGCCAGTGCGCATGGGTGGCGGGGTGTTCTGGCGCGACGACAACTGGCTGATGCGGATCAACCTGTTGCACGCCTTTGCGCAGAACAACGTCGCCGTGATCGCGGAGACGCCGACGGCTGGCTACAATTTGCTGAAGGCGGAGGTGAGCTACAAGACCAAGCTCAACCCCAACGCCTTCGGCGCGCGCGAGATGCAGGTCGGCCTCGTCGGCAACAATCTCCTCAACGAGAACATCCGCAACTCGGTGTCCTACACCAAGGACCAGGTGCTGATGCCCGGCATCGGCGTCAGGGCGTTCGCGAACTTCAAGTTCTGAGCGTTGCTTGTGCCGCGGCCCAAAAGGGCTCCGGCATACACAGTCATTGCGAGGAGCTCTTGCGACGAAGCAAGCCGGACCGCCTCTGCGGAACGATTCTGGATTGCTTCGCTACGCTCGCAATGATGGAAGATGAGGCGCCGCCGTGCTTCCAATCCACGACCTGATCGATCCTCCGGGTGAGTTGGTGGTCGTAGGCTCAACTCACCCCTGACCACCCGTCACCGGTAGGATCTACGGACTTAGCAGCTACCCTCGCGCCTTGCTCCAATCGGGGCCGACCGGGCCTGACACGCCCTCGAAGGCGCCGTCGACGAGCTCGAACACCAGGATGCGGGCGGCGTCGACGGGGCCGGGCATGGTGACGCGGCCCTTGGGGACCGGCTTGAAGCCGACGCGGCTGTAATAGGGCTCGTCGCCGACCAAGAGCACGAGGCGATGACCTTTTTCCCTGGCGTCCTTCAGCGCGCGCTCCATCAACAGACGGCCAATGCCGCGGTCGCGGAACGGCGGCTCGACGGTGAGCGGCCCGAGCAACAGCGCGGGCGTGTCGCCGATCAGGATCGGCAATTGCCTGACCGAGCCGACCAGCAGCGTGCCGATGCGGGCGGTGAAGGACAGTTCGAGCAGATGATCGACGTGCTCGCGAATGCGATAGGCGCTCAGCACGAAGCGGCCGGGACCGAAGGTACGTTCGTGCAGCCGCTCGATCGCCTGGGCGTCGCCGGCGGCTTCGGGAAGGATGGTCAGTGAGAGATCGTTCATGTCAATTCGCGGAGTAGCACTTGCGCATGCGAAGGTCCATGGGCCGTGTCAGTGCCTGGCTTCACGGCTCCCAGCGGGCGAGCTGCAGGCTTGCTCAACCTGCATCCCGTTTCAATGCCGGCTGGGACAGGTAGGTCAGCATCTTCATCTCGCGCCGCCCTCGCGTGACCGTGTCGAGCACGAGCCCCGACGACGCCGACAGCAGGGCAATGATCATCAGGCCCATCGACAGCACGGCGGTCGGCAGTCGCGGCACGAGGCCGGTTTCGATGAAAGTGATCACGATCGGGATCGCGAGAATGATCGAAGCCAGCGCCAACAGGATCCCGATCACGGTGAAGAAGCGCAACGGCCGCTCCGAACGGTAGAGCTTCAGCATGGTGCCGAGGATGCGAAATCCGTCACGCCAGGTGTTGAGCTTCGAGAACGAGCCTTCAGGGCGTGCGTAGTAGGGCGTCTCGACCTCGGCGACCGGCAGCGACAGTTCCAGCGCATAGACCGCGAGCTCGGTCTCGATCTCGAAACCGTCGGAAAGGACGGGAAAGGATTTGACGAAGCGGCGCGAGAACACCCGATAGCCGGACAGGATGTCCTTGAAAGCGTAACCGAAGGTCGACGACAGGAAGCCGGTGAGCATGCGGTTGCCGGTGCGGTGGCCGAGCCGGTAAGCGGCCTGGACCTGATCGACGCGAAGGCCGACCACCATGTCGAGATGATCGTCGAGCAGCCTGTCGATCATGCGCGGCGCGCTCGGCGCATCGTAGGTGGCATCGCCGTCGACCAGTACATAGACGTCGGCCTCGATGTCCGCGAACATGCGGCGCACGACGTGGCCCTTGCCCTGCCGGCGCTCGCTGCGCACGATCGCGCCGGCTTCGCGCGCAACCGCGGCGGTCCGGTCGCGCGAATTGTTGTCGTAGACGTAGATCTCCGCCGAGGGCAGCGCCTTGCGGAAATCGGCAACGACGGTCGCGACCGCCGCCTCCTCGTTGTAGCAGGGCACCAGCACGGCGATGCGAAGTTGCGTTGAGGTCATCGCGACGGCACTCCGAGGCTTGTCGGCTCGCGCCCGAGCGGCGCAGCCTGCCGTGCCTGTTCCTGCTGCATCAGCCAGGCGAACGCGGTGCTCCACAGGGAAAGCATCGCGATCGGCACGATGCAATAGAGCGTGAAGATCGGATTGCTCAAGAAGAAGCCGAGGTTGACGATGGAATTCATCCAGTATCCGAAGGGCCTTTGGGGCGCGTTACTCGAGCCGCGGATTCAGTCCACCTCTCTCTGGCGGGGAGAGGTGCCTTGAATTCCCGGCTCGCATCGAGTGAACCAAATCTCGGTCTATGCGCGATGAGATTTGGATGAATCGTCATCTCGCTTTAGCTTGTTGTCTACGCATGATCTTTCCGGAAAACCGCTTCGCACTTTTCCGGATCATGCTTTAGCACAGGCCGCCCTCAGCGCCACGTCGCAATCAGGGGCTTGCCATCCAGCACTTCCGCGATCCGCAGCCGCGTGCCGGGCGTGGTGCCCTCGGGCAGCGCGGTGATGGCGAAGAAGCCGCATTCGACGATCTCGCGGTTGGGCTCGGGAGGGCGATCCTGCCTGAACTGCCTCACCACGTAGACCGCGACGTGGTCGCGGCGGGAGACGTGGCTGTTGAGGAAGATGCCGTGCAGGACCGCCTCGCCGGTGAGATCGATATCGCCCTCCTCCTTGAGCTCACGCCGCAGCGCCTCTTCCATGGCCTCGCCGAAATCGACGCCGCCGCCCGGCAGATACCAGCCACTGACGTAGCTGTGCCTGACCAGGAACACGCGATTGTCGGCATCCAGCACCACGGCGCGGACACCGAGCGTCATGCCGCGGACGAGCAGGAAATAGATGTGGAAGATCCGCCGCAGCAACGGCTCGAACTTCCGTCGGACCCGGTTCAGACGTTCTCCCATCAGGCTTCCTTGCCGCCCCATTTCAGGCCCTGCTTGCGCGTTCCTCGCGACCTTGCCATTACAGCGGAGCAATAGCGAGGCAATCGCGCGTCATGGCCCCCTTCACGCTCGCCCATCTGTCCGACCCGCATCTGGCGCCTTTGCCGAAGCCGCGGCTGATCGAGCTCGCCGGCAAGCGCGCGCTCGGCTATGTCAACTGGACGCGCAACCGCCACAAGTACCAGCGCCGCGAGGTTCTCGACGCGCTCGTCGCCGACATGAAGGCGCAGGCGCCCGACCACATCGCGGTGACGGGCGATCTCGTCAACCTCGCGCTGGAGGCGGAATTCGCGCCGGCGCTGGCCTGGCTCGAGAGCGTCGGCCCGCCCGACCGCGTCACCGCGATTCCCGGCAATCACGACGCCTATGTCAGCGCGACGCGCCATCGCTTCGGCGAGACGTTCCTGCACTACATCGCCGCGGATACACCCGGCGCCGCGGCCTTCCCCGCGGTGCGCCGGCGCGGGCCGCTCGCGCTGATCAGCCTGTCCACGGCGGTGCCGACCCTGCCGCTGATGGCGACAGGCACGCTCGGCCGCGATCAGCTCGCCTCGCTCGCGGACGTCCTCGAACGGCTCGCGACGGAGGACGTCTTCCGCGTGCTGCTGGTGCATCACCCGCTGAAGTCCAGCGCACGCCAGAAGCGGATGACGGACGCGCCGGAATTGCTGGCGCTGTTGAAGCGTCATGGCGTCGAGCTGGTCCTGCACGGGCACGACCACGTTCATTCGACGATATGGGTCGAAGGCCCCAACGGCAATATTCCAGCGCTCGGCGTGCCCTCGGCCTCCGCGCTCGCGCACGGACGCTATCCGGCGGCGGCGTATAATCTGTTCAGAATCGAGAAGGACAATGCCGGTTGGCGCTGCGAGCAGACGGTGCGGAGCCTCGGGGCTGGATTCCAGATCGGACAGATCAAGCACACACGGTTGATTTGATTTGCTGGCATTGCGAGCGCAGCGAAGCAATCCAGGAATCTCTCCGCGGAGGCAGTCTGGCTTGCTTCGTCGCAAGGGCTCCTCGCAATGACGACGGTGAGCGCCTCACCAGTTCCGCAAGACCGCAAGCACGGCGGCCCCGAACAAGGCGGCAGCGCCGAGCACGAAGCCGAACACGAATGGCCAGAAGCGTGAGCGGCGCGGCGGCTCGGCGGCCGCTGCTTGCGGTTCGGGCAGGACCGCCATCGCATGCTCGCGCTCGATCATGCGGCGCGCGACGTAGTCGGTAACGGCATCGACGATCACAGCGGTGTCGTGTGATTCGGCAAGCACGATGCGGCCGAAGCGGGTGTCCTGGACGAAGCGGTACATCCGCTTGTCGCGCCCCATCACGATATGGGCGACGACGTCGATCCACAGTCGCGGCGTATCGCCCTGGCTGATGCCGCGGTCGAACAGGTCGATCTTGTCCGGCACCTGCGCGAACAAGGGATCGAGCGCATCGTTGAGGATCTCGAGCCGCGCCACCTCGGCGTCCCTGAGATCGACGACGACGCCGGTCCGGTCGGCGGCCTCGATCCGCGCGCGCAGCAGCGCATCGCGCAGCCGCACCGGGCGTGGCTGGCCGGGATGGGTCCCGCTGGTCTCGGGCTCTGACATTGTCGGCCTCGTCCTCGACTGTCCGTCATTAACCTATCAGCAACCACACCCTCCGCAAAGGCCCACAATTCCAGATACTTACGGCGCCCACAACGTTTACCTGTGCCAAAAACAGACGATCCCACCCAGGCTAGGCCTGGATGGGACCATCCGTCCTTGGACGTCTTCTTAAGGTAAGCTCGGCAGCCGCCTGATCAGGCGGCCGGGGCGCGCTGCGGCTCTTCCACGATCGAGAAGCGGACGCCGGCCTTGTGGCGGCTCTCTTCCGAGACCTCGCGCCAGCAGTCCTCGGCTTCCTTGCGGGTCTTGAAGGGACCTTTGACCTGGGCCGAGCCTTCGACGAGCTTGTGGAAGTTCATCGAACCGAACTCGCCGCCGATCACCCAGAAATTGCTGCCTTTGGTCATTGTCAGTCTCCTGTCGAGAGTAGCGTGATTCGTTAGCCGAACTGGTTCATGGTGTTGTGGACGCCGCCCGCCTTCAGGGCAGCTTCGCCGGCGAAGTACTCCTTGTGGTCGTCGCCGATATCGGAGCCGGCCATGTTCTGGTGCTTCACGCAGGCGATGCCCTGACGGATCTCGGCGCGCTGGACGTTCTTGACGTAGCCCAGCATGCCCTGCTCGCCGAAATACTCGCGGGCGAGATTGTCGGTGGACAGCGCCGCCGTGTGATAGGTCGGCAGCGTGATCAGGTGGTGGAAGATGCCGGCACGCTTGGCCGAGTCCGCCTGGAAGGTGCGGATGCGCTCGTCGGCTTCCTGCGCCAGCGGAGTTTCGTCGTACTCCGCCTTCATCAACTCGGCTCGGTTGTACTTGCTGACGTCCTTGCCCGCTTCCTTCCAGGCGTCGTAGACCTGCCAACGGAAGTTGAGGGTCCAGTTGAACGACGGCGAGTTGTTGTAGGCGAGCTTGGCGTTCGGCACGACCTTGCGGATGCGATCGACCATGCTGGCGATCTGCTCGATATGCGGCTTCTCGGTCTCGATCCAGAGCAGGTCGGCGCCGTTCTGGAGCGAGGTGATGCAATCGAGCACGCAGCGGTCCGCACCGGTGCCGGGACGGAACTGGTAGAGGTTGGAGGGCAGCCGCTTCGGACGCATCATCTTGCCGTTACGGTTGATGATGACGTCGCCGTTGCGGGCGTTCTCCGGCGTCACCTCCTCGCAATCGAGGAAGCTGTTGTACTGGTCGCCGATGTCGCCGGGCTTGTGGCTGACGGCGATCTGCTGCGTCAGGCCGGCGCCGAGCGAGTCGGTGCGGGTCACGACGATGCCGTCTTCGACGCCGAGCTCGAGGAAGGCGTGGCGGCAGGCGCGGATCTTCGCCAGGAAGACCTCATGCGGCACGGTGACCTTGCCGTCCTGGTGGCCGCACTGCTTCTCGTCCGAGACCTGGTTCTCGATCTGCAGCGCGCAGGCGCCCGCCTCGATCATCTTCTTGGCGAGCAGATAGGTCGCCTCGGCGTTGCCGAAGCCGGCATCGATGTCGGCGATGACGGGGACGACATGGGTCTGGAAGTTGTCGATCTTCTCGATCAGCTCCTTCTCACGGATCTTGTCGCCTTCCTTGCGCGCCTTGTCGAGGCTGCGGAAGATGTCGTTGAGCTCGCGCGCATCGGCCTGACGCAGGAAGGTGTAGAGCTCTTCGATCAGGGCCGGCACCGAGGTCTTCTCGTGCATCGACTGATCGGGCAGCGGACCGAACTCGGAGCGCAGCGCCGCGATCATCCAGCCCGAGAGATAGAGGTAGGTGCGATCGGTCTTGCCGAAATGCTTCTTGACCGAGATGAGCTTCTGCTGGGCGATGAAGCCGTGCCAGCACCCCAGCGACTGCGTGTACTTGGTGGGGTCGTTGTCATAGGCGGCCATGTCGGCCCGCATCAGCGCCGCGGTGTAGCGGGCGACGTCGAGGCCGGTCTTGAAGCGGTTCTGCAGGCGCATGCGGGCGACGGCCTCGGCCGTCACGCCGTTCCAGGTCGGCTTGGTCTCGAGAAGCGCCTGGGCCGCCTCGATCTCGCTCTGATACGAGGCCGGGCGCTGGAGCGCGTTGATGCCGCGGAGCTGGTAGTTCATGTGCCTGATCCTTTCACTGGCGATGGCTCGCCATCGACATTCTTGACAGTGCATTGCGAAATGCGTGTCAGGAGCTAAACGTGAAAACAGAAACTTCGTATAGAGGCCTTGTTTTTTATTGGTGATGTCATGTAACATCAGAACATGTAATAGATGTTATTTTGTAAAGTCTGTAAAAATTGGTCAGTAGAGCTGGCCCTCGAAGCGTCGGAGATCTGAGAAATGCCCGCCGATTCCGGCAAGAAACTCTTTGTCGGCCCGCGGTTCCGGCGGATCCGGCAGCAATTGGGGCTGTCGCAAACCCAGATTGCCGAGGGGCTCGGGATATCGCCGAGCTATGTCAACCTGATCGAGCGCAACCAACGCCCGGTTACGGCGCAGATCCTGCTGCGGCTGGCCGAGACCTATGATCTCGATTTGCGCGACCTCGCCACCGCGGACGAGGACCGCTTCTTTGCCGAGCTCAACGAGGTCTTCTCCGATCCCTTGTTCCGTCAGATCGACGTGCCCAAGCAGGAGCTGCGCGACCTCGCCGAGCTCTGCCCCGGCGTCACCCACGCGCTGCAGCGGCTCTACGCCGCCTATACCGAGGCCCGCCAGGGCGAGACGCTGGCCGCCGCGCAGATGGCCGACCGCGACGTCGGCACGCGCTACGAGGCCAATCCGGTCGAGCGCGTGCGCGAGCTGATCGAAGCCAACCGCAACTATTTTCCGGAGCTGGAGCAGGCCGCGGAAAATCTGCGCGACGAGCTGAACGTGCCGGCCGAAGGGCTGTACGCGGCGCTGGTCGCGCGCTTGCGCGAAAAGCATTCGATCCAGACCCGCATCATGCCGGTCGATGTGATGCGCGAGACGCTCCGGCGCTTTGATCGCCATCGCCGCCAGCTCCTGATCTCCGAACTGGTCGACCCGCCCGGCCGCGCGTTCCAGCTCGCCTTCCAGCTCGGGCTTGGCGAATGTGCGCAGCATCTGGAGACCATCATCGGCCGCGCCGGACCGCTCGACGACGCGCCGCGGCGGCTGTTCCGCATCACACTCGGCAACTACTTCGCGGCCGCCGTGATGATGCCCTACCCGGCCTTCCTCGCCGCCGCCGAAGCACTCAACTACGACATCCACGTGCTGGCGCAGCGCTTCAATGCCGGCTTCGAGCAGGTCTGCCACCGCCTCACCACCCTGCAGCGGCCGAATGCGCGCGGCATTCCGTTCTTCCTGCTCCGCGTCGACAATGCCGGCAACGTCTCAAAGCGCTTCTCCTCCGGCACCTTCCCGTTCTCGAAATTCGGCGGCACCTGCCCGCTGTGGAACGTGCACTCGACCTTCGACACGCCGGACCGCCTGCTCAAGCAGGTGATCGAACTGCCCGACGGTACGCGCTATTTCTCGATCGCGCAGATGGTGCGTCGCCCCGTCGCGCCGCATCCGCTGCCGCAGCCGCGCTTTGCCATCGGCCTCGGCTGCGAGATCCGCCACGCCGCGCGCCTGACCTACGCCGCCGGCATGGATCTGGAGAAGACAGAGGGCACACCGATCGGCGTCAACTGCCGGCTCTGCGAGCGCGAAAACTGCGCCCAGCGCGCCGAGCCGCCGATCACGCGCACGCTGATCCTGGACGAGACGACGCGGCGGGTGTCGAGCTTCGCCTTCTCGAATGCACGGGAGTTGTGAGGGTATTCAGCTCTCGTGCCCCGGACGCGCAGCAGCGCTCTTGTGCTGCTGCGCTGCGTCCGGGGCACGAGACTGCCGCACTTCACGCCAGCGTATGCACGATCACCGGCCCGGCCGCCGCGCTCGCATGTCCTGCGAGCAGCGGGCCGAGATCCTTCTCGATCCAGGCGATGGCGCGCCTGTTCGCTTCCTCCGCCTGCTCGAACTTGTCGAAGATCGAGATCGCGGTCACCGTGTCGTCGCCGGCATAGACGACATAATAGGCGCGGAAGCCGTCGACGTCGCTGATGATTGGAACGGCACCGTCCTTGATACGGCGCGCCAGCTCTTCCGCGCTCCCGCTTTTCGCCTTGGCCTGACGGATGGCGGCATACATGGCATCCTCCTTCCGGCTATCTGAAGCTTGGTGCTGTGAGCTTACACCTGACAGCAAACCCCGTCATCCTGAGGCGCTCACTATGGCGACGCCGAGCGCCCCATAGTGAGCCAAGGATGGAGGGCCCGGATGCAGCATCCCGGCCGTGCATCCTTCGAGGCTCGGCTGACGATGCATCCGCATCGCCAGCCTCACACCTCGGGATGATGGGGAAGCAGTTTGCTGGCCTCGCCAATGGCCACTTCGAGCCGGCTCTCCTTGGTTAACCCGGCCCTAATCCGCCTTCGCGATCTGCAACCAAGGATTAAGCACGCTTCAACATCGGTGCCTTAGTCTCGCCGCACTCACTTTTCGCAAACAACGGCAGCCTATTGTGCCGGGCGAAGTGACATCAGGGGGTTCATCATGCGCATTGCGTTGCTGCTGACCGCAACCATCGTCGGCGCGCTGTTTGCCAATCCATCCAGGGCCGGGGCGCTCGATGCGACCGCTGAGGCAGCGCAGGCGCTGCCGCCGGGCTTCCAGAGCTACCGCGGCTACATGTTCGACATCTCCGAGAACCGCGACCGCAAGGATGTCGCCAAGCTCACCGAGAACCTGAAGAGCCAGATCGACGTCGTCGAAGGCGTCGGCCTATCCCCGCGCGTGCTGCGCTTCTTCCACACCGTTCCGATCGTCGCGAGCGAGCTCGCCTGCCTCGACGAAGGCGCCGCCACCGCCTGCTACGGCCGGGTCACGCCGGACATCCAACGCACCGCGCCCCGGACCCTTACGGTCTGGGACCACGACAAGCAGCGCTGGACCAATCCGAACGCCGTCGATCTCGCGGTCGATTCGGGGCTCGGCGTGATCATGCTGCGGCCCGACATGATGCGCTACGAAAAGGAGGCCGTGCTGCTGCACGAGCTGCTGCACGCCTATCACGCGCGGCTGCTGCCGGACGGCTACGCCAACAAGGGCGTGATCGGCTACTATGCCCTCGCCAAGTCCAAGGACCAGCTGCCCAAGGAATCCTATGCGATGAAGAACCCCATGGAGTTCTTCGCCGTGACCGCCAGCATCTTTCTCTCCGGAAAGAGCGAATTCCACGATCCGAAGTCGCGCGAGGCGCTCAAGGAGAAGATGCCGGACTATTACAAATACCTGGTCGGTGTGTTCGGCTTCGATCCCGAGCCGGCGGCCTCGAACGGCCCGGTCGCCTCGCTGAAGTGAGGCAGACCTGGCGTTCTCAAGCCAGACCACCCAAAAGCCGCGCGGAATGCGCGGCTTTTTTGTTTTGTCAGCCGGAAGCTGCGGATGACGCGCCGGCGGGAATTGCCAAGGCGGGGCCCGATCTGCATAGTCCCGCCGCATCGATATCGTTTTTCGAAGGGGATAAGAGAACATGGCGGAAGCCGACCTGGATGTCGTGATCCGGCAACTGGCCAGACAGCTGCATACGGGCCTGATGACCCGCGCCAAGGAGCGGCGGGATCGCTTCAACGGCCTTGCGGCCAAGGCCAAGGGCAAGGAGACCGGCGAGCGCTTCAAGATGCTGGCCAAGGCCACCATGGAGCAGGCCACCGCCGCCGCCAAGCGCCTGCAGATGTCCGCAGACAACGTCGCCGACAGCTACGCCCGATCGATGCGCCTGGCCGCCAGCACGCCGGTTGCGGTGAAGGAGAAGACGGTGAAGGAGAAGACGGCGAAGGAAAAGCCGGCAAAGGCAATGGCGAAGAAGGCCAAGAAGGCGAAGTAGTGGATGCTTTCTTTCTTCTCCCCCTGCGGGAGAAGGTGGCATAGGCGGCCTTCAGCCGCCGTTCTTAGGAACGCCGAAACGAAGCTTCGGCTATGGCGCCGGATGAGGGTTCTTTCCGCTCGCCAGACTGTTCGTGAGGATAGAAACCTCTCACCCGGCTTCGCTTGCAGCGGCGAATGCCGCTTTAGGTATCTCTCACCGCCTTGGCACGGCGAGCGGCTCGGCGCTGGCGAGCTCGGCGAGCCTGGCGCGTGCGGCCTCGCGGGCGCGGACGTCTTTGCCGGCCGGCAGCGTCAGGGCGGCTTCAAAATCGGCGCGCGCGTCGTCGATCTGACCTCGGGCGAGGAATGCCAGACCCCGATCAAGGCGGGCTTGTGCGTCCGAGGGATCGAGGCGAACCGCCGTGTTGTAGCTCAGGATGGCGCGATCGAGATCGCCCGTGGCGGCAAGCGCGAGACCGCGTTGGTGATAGGGTGCGGCGAGCTTGGGATCATGCGCGATCGCCTCGTCGTAATCCGCAATGGCAAGCTCGAGATCGCCGTTCTGCCGGCGCGCCAGCGCCCGGTCGCGATAGAGCGAGGCGCGGTTGGGATTGAGATGGATGGCCTCGTCGAAATCGGCGATGGCGCGCTTGAAATCGCCGTGGCGCAGCGCGATCCGCCCGCGCCCCTCATAGGCGAAGGCGATCAGCGAGCCCCGCAGCGGCGAGAAGCCGATCACGGCCGAGCAGATGTCGGGATCGTCTTCGTCGCCGCAATTGACGACCATGTGCGTGGACAGGCCGACGAGCACGCAAAGGACGATCAGGAATGGTACGGCAGCTCTGGTCATCTTCGACGGCAGCCGGCAGAGGGCCGGCCGCGCATCCCCTTTCGAAGGAATGGTCACGCCGAACTGTTAACACCGGCGGGGACGACCCCATGTGCGCCAGGTCACAAAGCCGGACGCAAATCCCTACCGGTTCCCTTAGCCCCAAGGCCCGCGTGAGGGGCCAGGCGAGGACGAGTGGCCCCAGGGACCGCGCGGCGGGTAGTTCTCGTTGGCGCCGACCGACGGTGCCGCGCGCGTGCCGAGCTCGGCCGCGAGTTGGTGGAGGGCGGCAACGCGGTTCTGCGTCGAGGGATGGGTGGCGAACAGATTGTCCACGCCGTGGCCCGACAGCGGATTGATGATGAACATGTGCGCGGTCGCGGGATTTCGCTCGGCCTCGAAATTCGCGACCTGGTGGGCGGCACCCTCGATCTTCACCAGCGCGGAGGCCAGCCACATCGGCTGTCCGACGATGCGCGCACCGAGATTGTCCGCGGCATATTCGCGGGTGCGGCTGATCGCCATCTGGACCAGCATGGCACCGAGCGGGGCGAGGATCATCAACAGGATCGAGCCGACGATACCCGGACCGCTGTTGTTGTCACGGTGGCCGCCGAAGAACATGCCGAACTGCGCGAGCATGGAGATGGCGCCGGCGATCGTCGCGGTGATGGTCATCAAGAGCGTGTCGTGATGCTTGATGTGCGCGAGCTCGTGCGCGATCACGCCGGCGAGCTCATCGCGGCTGAGCTGGCGCACAAGACCGGTGGTGACGGCGACCGCGGCGTTTTCAGGATTGCGGCCGGTCGCGAATGCATTGGGCTGCATCTCGTCCATCAGGAACACGCGCGGCATCGGCAAGCCTGCACGGCCCGCGAGCTCGGCGACGAGGCCGACCAGCTCCGGCGCGGTCGAACGGTCGACCTCATGAGCCCCATACATCGAGAGCACCATGCGGTCGGAGTTCCAATAGGTGAAGAGATTGGTCGCGGCGGCAATGACGAGCGCGATCATGGCGCCGGAGGCGCCACCGATCAGATAGCCGACGCCCATGAACAGGGCGGTCAGGCCTGCAAGCAGCATTGCGGTACGAAGATAGTTCATGGCCGTCCCTCCTGGCCGGCCGCGGCCGCTGGAACGCCTGCAGGCCGGCACATATCAGGTGGGGATGACCCCGGCCCGGGTGCAAGGTTTCCGGGTGCGTCGCGGAGCCGCGGCACTTGACCCGGGCCGGAACGGCCGGGCACGATCGCGGCCATGCAATTCGAAATTCTCGGCGAGATTACCGACGTCGAAACTTTCGCCAGTGGCTCGGGTATCGCGAAATTGCCCGGCTGCGGCGAATCTACGGGAGGGACGCTGGCGAAAGCGCAAGGGTATTGCCCAAGTCCGATTATGCGATGGCTCTACCCATCTCGCTGAGATACATTGGTATGAAGCTGGCGGTATCGGCCGCAAGGAATTCAAGATCAAGAACATGTTCCGTGAATCATGACGAAGTCGCGAAGCAACCAACTGGTAATCGTGGCGAGGATTCCCTTTATCCGAAAACCTTCCTTCGCGACACAGCCCTTCCCCGCGCGGTGAAACGCGCCGTATTGGCCGCCTAGCGGCTTCCCCTGACAGCACCAGAGATATTGATGCCGCTGAACTGCTTTGGTTCTCGCCTTGCGATCGCAACGATCGCGGTCTTGCTTGCCCTCGCCCTACCCGCCCCCGCCCAGTTCGCGCCGCCGTCCCCCAGGCCCGTCGCGCCAAAAGCAACGGCCCCCTCGCCGCGCGCGGCCTCGTGCCATAACGGCGCGAGCTTCGATCGCTTCCTGGCCGACGTGAAGCAACAGGCGGCGGCCGCCGGCGTGTCGCAGCGCGCGATCGCGGAGGCTTCGCCCTATCTCGTCTACGACCAGGGCATCGTCAATCGCGACCGCGGCCAGCGCGTGTTCGGCCAGCTCTTCACTGAATTTGCCGGACGCATGGCCGCGCCCTATCGCATGCAGAACGGACAGCAGCACATCAAGCAATACGCTGCCGCGTTCGCGCGCGCCGAGAAGGAGTATGGCGTACCGCCGGCCGTGATCGCCGCCTTCTGGGGGCTCGAGAGCGACTTCGGCGCCAACATGGGCAACCTGCCGACGCTGAAATCACTGGTGTCGCTCGCCTATGATTGCCGCCGCTCCGAGATGTTCGTGAACGAGACCATCGCCGCGCTGAAGATCATCGACCGCGGCGATCTGCATCCCGACGAGATGATCGGCTCCTGGGCCGGCGAGCTCGGGCAGACCCAATTCCTGCCCGTGCATTACGTCAACTACGCCGTCGATTATGACGGCGACGGGCGGCGCGACCTGTTGCACTCTGGGGCTGATGTAATCGGCTCGACCGCGAACTACATCGCAAACGGATTGAAGTGGCGGCGCGGCGAGCCATGGCTGGAAGAGATCAAGGTGCCGCCAAACCTGCCGTGGGAGAAGACCGATCTCACGGTGCGGGAGCCGCGCTCGACATGGGCGCAGTTGGGCGTGACCTATCCCGACGGACGACCGCTGCCGAGCGACAACCTGCCGGCCTCCGTGCTGCTGCCGATGGGACGGACCGGTCCTGCCTTCATGGCATACGCGAATTTCGCGGCCTACACGGAGTGGAATAATTCGCTGATCTATTCGACCACGGCTGGCTATCTCGCCTCGCGCATCGCGGGCGCGCCGCCGATGCGCAAACCTGCCGCGCCGGTCGCGCAGCTGCCGTTCAATGAACTCAAGCAATTGCAGCAGCTCCTCGTCCAAGCCGGCTTCAATGTCGGCAAGATCGACGGCGTGCTCGGCCAGCAGAGCCGCGCGGCCGTGAAGGCAATGCAGATCAAGTACGGCCTGCCGGCGGATTCCTGGCCGACGGCAGAGCTGCTCGCCCGCATGCGCGGCAGCACGGCGCAGGCGCAACCGGCGGGCGTGGTGCGCTAAAGCATGATCCGGAAAAGTGCGAAGCGGTTTTCCGGAAAGATCCTGCGTAAACAACAAGCTAAAGCGCGATGACGATTCATCCAAATCTCATCGCGCTTTAAGCCCTCCTCTCATGCCCCGCGACCCGGCTACGCCAAGGCTTCGCCCGGGTGAAGGTCCAGGGGCGCCGAAGCTTTAGCGAAGGCGGCCGGCGGGGCATCCAGTACGCCGCGGCCTCTCGGTCAATCACTGCCGTCTCGGCGTACTGGATCGCCTACCTTCGTGGGCGATGACACCTGGAGAGAATTTTCGCATTGCACAAGCCGCTTCTCGCGATTGTATTTTTCCATGACATTCCCATGTGAGTAACTCAGGTTTTCTCCTGAGATTTCCCTCATCGAAGCGAGCATCACATGTCCTTCCACGACGCCGTCGTTCCCGCCTATTTGCAGATGCTGAACAGCCTGACCGGCCTGCTCACCAAGGCCGAGGCGCATTGCGCAGCGAAAAAGATCGACCCGGGCGTGTTGCTCGGCTCCCGCCTCTTCCCGGACATGCTGCCGCTGTCGAAGCAGATCCAGCTCGTCAGCGATTTCGCCACCAAGGGCTGCGCGCGGCTGACCCACAGCGAGGTGCCGTCGACGCCCGACACGGAGACCAGCTTCGCGGAATTGAAGCAGCGGCTGGCGAAGACGATCGACTATGTGAAGTCGTTCAAGCCCGAGCAGTTCGAAGGCGCCGATGTCAGGGACGTCACCTTCCCGGCCGGCCCCGACAAATCCATCACCATGAAGGGCCAGCAATTCCTGAGCTCGTTCTCGCTGCCGAACTTCTATTTCCACGCCGCGATCGCCCACGGTATTTTGCGCCACAACGGCGTCGAGATCGGCAAACGCGATTTCCTGGGTGCAAACTGATTGCGATTGCACGGCCACGACAGCCGTATTCCACTGTCGTGGCCAAAATGGCGTATGAATTGTGCTACGCGGGCGTTGACGCGTAGCTCGCCTGCACTTTCCGTATGGCTCATCCCTTGCGCCCGATGTCGCGATGCACAAGTGTTCAAGACCTCTCACCGCCTGGAAGCATTTCCCATGAGCCGTTCGACCAAATTGCTTGAGACCTACAAGCTCGGCCCGATCACGCTGGCCAACCGCCTGGTCATGGCGCCGCTGACGCGCAACCGCGCCGTTCCCGGCACGTTCGTGCCCGGCGCACTCGCCGCCGACTATTACGCCCAGCGCGCCTCCGCAGGCCTCCTGATCACTGAAGCGAGCCAGATTTCGCAACAGGGCCAAGGCTATCAAGACACGCCCGGCATCTACTCGAAGGATCAGGTCGCCGGCTGGCGCAAGGTCACCGACCGCATCCACGAGCGCGGTGGCAAGATCTTCATCCAGCTCTGGCATGTCGGCCGCATCTCGCATGTCGATCTCCAGGCGAATGGC
Organism: Bradyrhizobium sp. STM 3561; assembly: GCF_045571455.1. Classification (NCBI taxonomy): domain Bacteria; kingdom Pseudomonadati; phylum Pseudomonadota; class Alphaproteobacteria; order Hyphomicrobiales; family Nitrobacteraceae; genus Bradyrhizobium; species Bradyrhizobium sp. STM 3561. The sequence continues at coordinate 809,189 of NZ_CP120695.1, read as the reverse complement.
GCAGCTCCGGTCGCGCCAAGCGCGATCCGCGCCAAGGGCAAGACCTTCGTCAACGGCGGCTTCGCCGACGTCTCCGAGCCGCGCGCACTCGAGCTTTCCGAAATTCCCGGCATTATCGACGACTTCAAGCGTGCGACGAAGAACGCGCTGGAGGCCGGCTTCGACGGCGTCGAGATCCACGGCGCCAACGGCTATCTGCTCGACCAGTTCGCACGGGACGGCGCCAACAAGCGCACCGATGCCTATGGCGGCTCGATCGAGAACCGCGCGCGGCTGATGCTGGAAGTCGCCGGGGCTGTTGCCACTGAGGCCGGCAGCGACCGTACCGGCATCCGCATCTCGCCGGTGACGCCGGCCAACGATCTCTCCGACAGCAACCCGCAACCGCTTTTCGACCACATCGTCGACGGCCTCAGCGCGCTCAAGCTCGCCTATCTCCACGTCGTCGAGGGCGCCACCGGCGGCCCGCGCGACATCGCGCCGTTCGACTATGCCTCCTTGCGCAAGCGGTTCTCCGGCGCCTACGTCGCCAACAACGGCTACGATTTCGACCTCGCCACCAAGATGCTGGAGGCGAACGCGGCCGATCTCATCGCCTTCGGCAAGCCGTTCATCTCCAACCCCGACCTGGTCGAGCGGCTGAAGCAGGGCGCAGGCCTGAACGACTGGGACAAGACCACGTTCTACGGCGGCGGCGCCAAGGGGTATACGGACTATCCGACGCTGGCGGCCGAGCCGGCGGAGTAGCCGCCCCGTCGTCACTCCATCCTCCGTCATTGCGAGGAGCAGTGACAAGATTGCGAAGCAACTTTGCACTGATGCGACGAAGCAATCCAGACTGCATCCGCGGAACGACTCTGGATTGCTTCGCTGCACTCGCAATGACTGTGCGGCAACAGGATCCGCTCACCACTCGAGAAGGCCGGGGCTGCTGCCGGCCTGTGCCTGCCGGCAGGCTCACGCCAATGCGCGCGTCTCGCTCTCCGCAGCCACCATGCGTTCCACGATGCGACGCATGCGCTGCGGGGCGGCATCGATGGCGAGACGGATTGTCTTGGCATTGGGGCGGGCCTGCGCGACCTTCTCGATTCGCTCCAGAATCTCCTTGTCCTCGTTAAAGGCGATACGGAAATCGGCGTGCAGGCGCTGATCGACGTCGCCGTCGTCAAGCGCAAAATTGCGCACATGGAGCCAGTGATCGATGCAGATGTGGTCGTCGACCGGCGTGATGAAGTGGCATGCGAAGATGCGCAGTCCCCCGTCCCGGTCAATGGGATCTGCGATCTTGCCGGCATCCGCGCTGCCGAAATCGATCACCGCGATACAGGGCGCGATATAGTCATAGTAATGCCAGCGATCGACGTTGCCGGCGAAATTGCCGTACTTGGCGAACAGCGGGATCGGCGGCGCGTTCCTGATCCACCGCCACACCAGCACGCCATCCTCGGAAAAGGTGTGCTCCACCGGAATGTCTTCGCTGGCCGAATTGCCGAGCGTCGACAGGTGGACGAAGCTGACATGCGCGGGATCGCAGAGATTGTCGGCAAGGTTGAGATAGTTGGTTTCGATTCGAAGAGCGTCTCCTTCCGCCGCATGCCAGTCGTTCTGACCGTATTGCGGCAGATCATAGATCCGCGAGGGGTCGGCGAGTGCGGGATCGCCGGGCCAGATCCAGACCAGCCCCATCTTCTCCCTGAGCGGATAGGACGACACACGTGCATTCGGCGGGATCATCGGCTGCCCCGGAATCCGGACACAGCGACCGTCGGCCCCGAACGTCATGCCGTGATAGCCGCACTCGATCGCATCGCCCTTGAGCTTGCCCATCGACAGCGGCGCCAACCGGTGTGGACATGCGTCGTCGAGCGCAACGACGCCACCGGCTTCGCTACGATAGACGACAAGGTCCATGCCGAGGATGCGGTGGCGCGACAGCGAGCGCGTGACGTTGCGAGACCACGTCAGCGGGTACCAGGTATTGCGGGGAGCGAACAGGTTCATGCGGCACCTTTAGTTCTTGAGCTTGGCCATGACCTCGGCGTCGGCGGGCTGGTAATCGGCACCGTCGACATAGCGCCAGTCGGTCATTATGCCCTGGCCGTCTCGCACTGCGAGCTTGCCGACGTAGACGCCCATGGTGGATTGATGATCGATCGCACGGAACGCGATCGGCCCCACCGGCGTATCGACCTTCAGATGTTCCATCGCCTTGATCAGATCGTCGGACTTGGTCGAGCCGGCGGTCTCGATCGCCTTCGCGAGGACCAGCGTGTTGGTGTAGCCGATGAGCGCGCCGATGTTGGGCGGCTCCTTGAATCGGGCGATATAGGCCTTCAAGAACGAGTCATGCTGAGGCGTCTTGATCTCGCTCCAGGGATATCCGGTCACGATCCAGCCGGGCGGCGCCTCATCTTTCAGCGGTGCCAGATATTCCGGCTCGCCGGAGAGAATGCTTACCACGGCGCGGTTCGCGAAGGCATTTCGCGTCGATCCCTCGCGCACGAGCTTGACAAGGTCCGATCCGAACGTCGCATTGAAGATGGCATCCGGGTTCTCCCCCGCCATTGCCTGCACGACTGCACCGGCATCGATCTTGCCGAGCGGCGGCCACTGCTCGGAGACGAATTCGACGTCGGGCTTCAATCGCTTCAGTTCGCGCTTGAAGCTCGCCACCGCCGCCTGACCGAACTCGTAGTTCGGTGCAATCGTCGCCCAGCGCCGCGCGGGGAACTTGGCCGCCTCCTTTGCCAGGATGGAGGCCTGGGTATACGTGCTCGGCCGCAGCCTGAACGTATAGCGATTGCCCTTCTCCCAGATGAGAGCATCGGTCAGGGGCTGCGAGGCGAGGAAGAATGTCCGCTTCTGCTTGGCGAAATCGGCGACGGCAAGGCCAACATGGGAGAGGATCGTGCCCGTCAGGAGCTCGACCTGCTCACCGTCGACGAGCTGACCGGCTGCGGTGATGGCCACGTCCGGCTTGCCGGCGTCGTCGCGGGCAATGATCTCGAGCTTGCGGCCGAGCACGCCCCCTTTCCCGTTGATCTCGTCGCGCGCGAGCTCCCAGCCCTGGCGATAACCGCGGGTCCCCAGCGGGAGGGCCGAATAGCTTGAGATCTCGCCGATCTTGATCGGCGGTGGCTCTGCGGCCCGGCCTGGGGCGCAGGCCACCGCCAGGATAAGTCCGACGAACTTCGCAGCAGCCGAAATGCGCATATCAGCCTCCCGCCATTGGGACTCGCGTATGTATGTAGTACTTACTACATAGCGAATACCACGGGCTGATGGTTGTCAATGGCGAAGAATCGGCGGGGCTTGCCAAAAAAGCGGCAGGCCCCATCCTGCTGGCTGTGATTCCCTGGGATACGCAATGGCCAACGATACAGAGCTGCCAGCCCGCACACTGGCCGGCCCGCGCCTCAAGCGGGCGGCCAAGCGGAAAAGGGCCTCAACGGTTCGACGGACGCGAGCGCCCGATCAGACCCGTGAAGCCATTCTGCGTGCGGCGGTCGCCGAGTTTGCCCGCGAAGGCTACGGCGGCGCGCGGGTCGATCGCATCAGCAAGGCCGCCAAGAGCAACGACCGGATGCTCTATTATTACTTCAAGAGCAAGGAGAAGCTCTTTCATCAGGTCATCGAGCATTGCTATGCCGATCTGGTCGCGTCGGAAGAGGCGCTCGACCTCGATTTTTCCAGCCCGCGCCAGTCGCTGGCGGCGCTGGTTGCCTTCAATTGGAACTATTATTGGGCCCATCCGGAGCTATTGAGCATTCTCGCCACGGAGAATCTCTTCAAGGGCCGTCACGTCAAGAACAATATCCGTCGCAGCTTCGCCAATACGCAGCTCGGCATGCTCGAGCGCGTGCTCCAGAGCGGGGTCGAACGGGGCGAGTTCAGGGCGGACTGCGACCGCTTCCATCTTTATCTGTCGATCCTCTCGCTCACCTATTTCTACCGCGCCAACCTCTACACGTTGTCGAGTTACACGCAGATCGATCTTGCGGACCAGGCGATGCGGAACGCCTGGCTGGCACACGTGCAGAAGATGATCGAAGATTCTGTGAAGCGGAAGGAGTAAGGTCGGCGAAGTGAATGCGGCATGAAAGAAAAAGGCCGGGATCGCTCCCGGCCTTTCATTTTGATGACGCTGCGCGCCGCTTACTTCGCTTCCGCGCGCTTCGGCGGGGTCGCCGGCCACGACTTGATCAGCGTGTCGTAGTCGACCGTCTCGCCCTTCGGCTTCTCGTTGGCGAGCTTGCGCTGGGGCGCGATGGTGCCGTCCTTCTCGGCCTTGGCGAACCAGTACTCCGGCTTCTCCTTCTTGTGCAGCTTCGGACCGCAGGCGCCCTGCACGCCGGACTTCTCCAGACGTTCCATCACGGAGTCCTGGGCAGCCGCAAGGGCATCCATCGCGGCTTGCGGCGTCTTCGCACCGGACGACGCATCGCCGATGTTCTGCCACCACAGCTGCGCGAGCTTCGGATAGTCGGGCACGTTGTTGCCGGTCGGGGTCCACTGCACGCGGGCGGGCGAGCGGTAGAACTCGATCAGGCCGCCGAGCTTCGGCGCACGCTCGGTGAACGACTTGTCCCAGATGTCGGATTCACGGATGAAGGTGAGACCGACATGGCTCTTCTTCAAGCTCACCGACTTGGAGACGATGAACTGGAGATAGAGCCAGGCTGCCTTGCGGCGGTCCGGCGGGGTCGACTTCAGCAGCGTCGCGGAGCCGGCGTCCTGGTAGCCGAGCTTCATGCCTTCCTTCCAGTACGCACCGTGGGGCGAGGGCGCCATACGCCACTTCGGCGTACCGTCCGCGTTCATCACGGCGATGCCCGGCTTCACCATGTCGGCGGTGAAGGCGGTGTACCAGAACATCTGCTGGGCGATGTTGCCCTGCGCCGGAACGGGGCCGGCTTCAGAGAAGGTCATGCCCTGCGCCTGCGGCGGCGCATACTTCTTCAGCCACTCGAGATATTTGGTGATCGAGTAGACCGCGGCCGGACCGTTGGTGTCGCCACCGCGTTCCACCGATGAGCCGACCGGGCGGCAGCCTTCCATGCGGATGCCCCATTCGTCGACCGGCAGGCCGTTCGGAATGCCCTTGTCACCGTTGCCGGCCATCGACAGCCAGGCGTCGGTGAAACGCCATCCGAGCGAGGGGTCCTTCTTGCCATAGTCCATATGGCCGTAGACCTTGACGCCGTTGATCTCCTTGATGTCGTTGGTGAAGAACTCGGCGATGTCCTCATAGGCGGACCAGTTCACGGGCACGCCGAGCTCGTAGCCATACTTGGCCTTGAACTTGGCCTTGTAGTCCGGATTGGTGAACCAGTCGTAGCGGAACCAATAGAGGTTGGCGAACTGCTGGTCGGGTAGCTGGTAGAGCTTGCCGTCCGGAGCCGTCGTGAAAGACTTGCCGATGAAGTCGTTGACGTCGAGCATGGGATCGGTGACGTCCTTGCCCTCGCCGGTCATGTAATCCGACAGCACCACGGTCTGGCCGTAGCGGAAATGCGTGCCGATCAGGTCGCTGTCGTTGATCCAGCCGTCATAGACGTTCTTGCCCGACTGCATCTGCGTCTGCAGCTTCTCGACGACGTCACCTTCCTGGATGAGGTCGTGCTTGAGCTTGATGCCGGTGATCTCGGAGAACGCCTTGGCCAGCGTCTGCGACTCGTATTCGTGGGTCGTGATGGTCTCGGAGACGACGTTGATCTCCATGCCCTTGAAAGGCTCGGCGGCCTTGGCGAACCACTCCAACTCCTTCTTCTGATCTTCCTTCGACAGCGTCGAGGGCTGGAATTCCGCGATCCACTTCTGGATCACGGCGTCGTCGGCGGCGCGAACGGGCGCCGAGACGGCGAACGACACTGCTACGATCGCAGCGGCGCTGGACATGGTCAGAAAACTATTCTTGGTCAATGGACCTTTCCTTCTCCTAAACTGTCGCATGTTGTTCCTCCGTTGCAGCGACAAACTTTTATACAGGTCCGGGTTGCCCCCCGGATCTGGCCGTCCCTTCGCGAGCTTCAGACCGTGCGAAAAACAAGCACTGCCGTGGCCAGCGAAATTCCACTTGCGAGCCACAGGCTCGAAATTTCAAACCCCTCCTCGCCGATCGGCAGCGTGGCGATCGGATCGGTCCCGACGAGGCCGATCCACACGAGATGGATGACGGCGGCCGCGATCAGCGAGATGAACAGACGGTCGCCGCGCGTGGTCGGAATACTGAGAACGCCGATGCGCTCGGCCTCCGGATAGACCGCAGCGAGCCACGTCATCACCGCGAGCGTGCAGGCCAGCCCGGCGAAGAAGATCGCGGTCGGCAGCGTCCAGGCCATCCATGCAATAGACTCCATGGTCGCCCCCCTTATACGCGGCCGAGCGCGAAGCCGCGCGCGATGTAGTTGCGGACGAACCAGATCACCAGCGCGCCCGGGATGATGGTGAGCACGCCGGCAGCCGCGAGCAGACCCCAGTCCATGCCGGCAGCCGAGACCGTGCGCGTCATGATCGCGGCGATCGGTTTGGCCTGCACCGAGGTCAGCGTGCGCGCCAGCAGAAGCTCGACCCAGGAGAACATGAAGCAGAAGAAGGCGGCGACGCCGATGCCGCTCGCAATCAGTGGCACCAGGATCTTGATGAAGAAGCGCGGAAAGGAATAGCCGTCGAGGAAGGCGGTCTCGTCGATCTCGCGCGGCACGCCGGAGACGAAGCCTTCGAGGATCCAGACCGCCAGCGGCACGTTGAAGATGCAGTGCGCGAGCGCGACGGCCCAGGGCGTGTCGAACAGCCCGATTGCCGAATAGAGGTTGAAGAACGGCAGCGCATAGACCGCGGCCGGCGCCATGCGGTTCGACAGCAGCCAGAAGAACAGGTGCTTGTCGCCGAGGAAGCGGTAGCGCGAGAACGCATAGGCCGCAGGCAGCGCCACAGCGATCGAGATGATGGTGTTGAGGACGACGTATTCGAGCGAATTGATGTAGCCGGAATACCAGCTCTCGTCGGTGAAGATGCGCTTGTAGTGCTGCAGCGTCGGGGTGTGCGGCCATAGCGTCATCGTCGAGACGATCTCGCTGTTGGTCTTGAAGCTCATGTTGACGAGCCAATAGATCGGCAGCAGCAGGAAGATCAGGAACAGCCCCATGACGAGCCGGCGGCCGGGGATCGAATGCATCAGGCCACTCCTTCCTTTGGCTTGAGCGCGGGCACGGGTTTGAGCGCGGCCGAAGGCTTCGGCTCCGTCGCCTCCTCGCTCGAAGCCTGGACTTTGCGTTCGACGCCGGCATTGGTCATGACGGTGTAGAAGATCCAGCAGACGATCAGGATGATCAGGTTGTAGACCAGCGACAGCGCCGCGGCCTTGCCGAGGTCGAACTGGCCGAGCGCGATCTTGACGAGCTCGATCGACACGAACGTCGTGGAGTTGCCGGGCCCGCCGCCGGTGACGACGAAGGGCTCGGTGTAGATCATGAAGCTGTCCATGAAGCGCAGCAGCACGGCGATCAGCAGCACGCGATTCATCTTGGGCAGCTGGATCGCCTTGAACACGGCCCAGCGCGAGGCGCCGTCGATCTGCGCGGCCTGGTAATAGGCTTCGGGAATCGACTTCAGGCCAGCGTAGCAGAGCAGCGCGACGAGGCTGGTCCAGTGCCAGACGTCCATCACGATGACGGTGACCCAGGCATCGATGTCATTGGAGACGTAATTATAGTCGAAGCCGGCAGCGTTGAGCACATAGCCGAGCAGGCCGATGTCCGGACGGCCAAAGATCTGCCAGATCGTTCCGACCACGTTCCACGGAATCAAGAGCGGAAGCGCGAGAATCACGAGGCAGGCCGCGACCGTCCAGCCCTCGCGCGGCATCGACAGCGCGACGACGATGCCGAGCGGCACCTCGATGGCGAGGATCACCAGCGAGAAAAACAGGTTACGCCCGAGCGAGGCGAGGAAGCGGCCGCCGAGATCGGTCGAGGGATCGAGCAGTTCCTTGAACCAGCCGACGCCGTTCCAGAAGAACTGGTTATTGCCGAACGTATCCTGCATCGAATAGTTCACCACCGTCATCAGCGGCAGCACCGCCGAGAAGGCGACGACCAGGAACACCGGCAGCACCAGGAACCAGGCTTTTTGGTTGACGGTCTTGTCCATCAGGCGGCTCCCTCCACCAGAAGGCTGTCGGCATAGACGTGCACATGCGACGGGTCGAATTTCAGCCCGGCGGTGCCGTCCGGACTGGTGAAGCCGCCAGGGGCGCGCGCCGCGAGCTTTGCGTCCCCAAGGCGCGCACGCGCGAAACGGATGCGGCCGAGATCGTCGATGCGCTCGATCTTCGCGGTCAGCAGGCCCGGCGCGGGCGCGACCACCTCGACGAATTCGGGACGGACGCCGATCTCGATCTTCGCTCCCGCAGGCAGGTTGTCGTAGCTGCGGTTGAGCGCGATGACATGGCCGTCGAGCCTGGCCTCGCGTCCTCGCACCTCCGCGGGCAGGATGTTCATGCCGGGCGAGCCGATGAAATAGCCGACGAAGGTATGCGCCGGCTTGTCGAACAGCTCGGCCGGCGTGCCGCTCTGCACCACGCGGCCGTCATGCATGACGACCACGGTGTCGGCGAAAGTCAGCGCCTCGGTCTGGTCGTGGGTCACGTAAATCATCGTGAGGTCGAGCTCGCGATGCAGCGCCTTCAGCTTGGAGCGAAGCTGCCACTTCAGCTCGGGATCGATCACCGTCAGCGGCTCGTCGAACAGCACAGCGGCGACGTCGGAGCGGACGAGGCCGCGGCCGAGCGAGATCTTCTGCTTGGCATCCGCCGTGAGCCGAGTTGCTTTGCGATTGAGATAGGGTTCGAGATCGAGCAGGCGGCCGATCTCGGCGACGCGCCTGTCGATATCGGCCTTCGGCACGCCGCGGTTCTTCAGCGGGAACGCCAGATTCTGCCCGACCGTCATGGTGTCGTAAATCACCGGAAACTGGAACACTTGGGCGATGTTCCGCTTCTGGGTTGACAGCGGTGTGATGTCCACACCGTCGAACATGATTTTTCCGCGCGAAGGCGTGATGATGCCGGAAATGACGTTGAGCAGCGTGGTCTTGCCGCAGCCGCTCGGGCCGAGCAGCGCATAGGCGCCGCCCTGCCGCCAAGTCATGGTGACAGGCTTGAGCGCAAAGCTCTCCGGCGCGGCACCGTTGCCGCCGTAGGAGTGGGCGAGATCGACGAGGTCAATGCGGGCCATGACGCACCTCCTCAGGAGCTCGGTGCTGCGACGAGGCGATCAGCCGCGTCGAACACAAAAACATCATTGGGATCGAGCACGGCATGGATGGTCTGGCCGGGCTCGAATTCGTGCACGCCGTGCAGCACGGCCACCCAGTTCGATCCATCGCGGGTCAGATGCACGAAACTCTCCGAACCGGTGATCTCGGTCACCGTGACAGTGGCGTGGAAGGCGTGGCGATCGGCCTGGCCACTTGCGAGCCCGAGCTGATGGGCACGGAAGCCGATGCGGTAGAAGCCGTCGGGCAGACCGGCATAAAGCCCGGACGCGGGCGCTGCACTCCCGCCGGCGTATTGGACCATGCCATTTCCCTTCTCGAGGCCGACGAGATTGAGCGGCGGATCCGAAAACACCTGCGCGACGCGCAAGGTCTGCGGCCGGCGGTAAACGTTAGAGGTCTCGCCCATCTGCAGCGCCTGCCCCTCCCACATGCACACCGTGTTGCCGCCGAGCAGCAGCGCCTCGCTCGGCTCGGTGGTGGCATAGACGAAGATCGCGCCGGAGGCCTCGAAGATGCGCGGCAGCTCGGCGCGCAGCTCCTCGCGCAGCTTGTAGTCGAGATTGGCGAGCGGCTCGTCGAGCAGCACGAGATCGGCGCCCTTGACCAGCGCGCGGGCGATCGCGGTGCGCTGCTGCTGGCCGCCGGAGAGCTGGAGCGGCGTGCGCTTCAGGAACGGCTCGAGCCGCAGCAGCTTTGCCGCCTCCGCCACGCGCGCCTCGATCTCATCGCGCGGCTTGGCCTGCACGCGCAAGGGCGAAGCGATGTTCTCGTAGACCGTCAGCGAGGGGTAGTTGATGAACTGCTGATAGACCATCGCGACCGAACGCTGGCGCACGTCCGCGCCGGTGACGTCCTTGCCATTGACCAGCACCTTGCCTGATGTCGGCTTGTCGAGGCCCGCGAGCAATCGCATGATCGAGGTCTTGCCCGACAGCGTCGGCCCGAGCAGGACGTTGAGCGTGCCGCTCTCCAGCGTCAGCGAGACGTCCCGAATGTGCGGCACGCCATCTACGGTCCGGGTCACGTGATCGAGTGTCACGGTCATGAGCGTCCTCCCGCTTCCAGCAGAGGACTTTGCGGCACGGCGTGGGTCCTGATCCAGTCGTCAAGCGCCGCGATCTCGTCGGCGGTTAGTCGCAGGCCGAGCTTGGAACGACGCCAGACGATGTCCTCGGCGGTGACGGCCCATTCATTGGCCATGAGATAGCGGACCTCGCGCTCGGTCAGGGTCGCACCGAAGGCCTCGCCGAGATCGGCGGCGGATTTCGCATCGCCGAGCAGCTTGATGGCACGGGTGCCATAGGCGCGCGCGAGGCGCCGGGCATGCTCGTGGCTGAGGAACGGATAGCCGCGCCGCAATTCCGCAATCAGGCCATCGACGGCGGAGACGTCCATATCTCCGCCGGGTAGCGGCCATTTGCCGGTCCACCCTTCGCGCGCCTTGGCACTGCGAAGATAGGGCGCGAGCCGCTCCAGCGCCTCCTCGGCGAGCCGGCGATAGGTCGTGATCTTGCCGCCATAGATCGACAGCAGCGGCGTCCCGCCGGGCGTGTCGAGCTCGAACACGTAGTCGCGGGTTGCGGCCTTGGCCTCGCTGGCGCCGTCGTCGTAGAGGGGACGCACGCCGGAATAGGTCCAAACCACATCCTCGGGCGTCACGGGCTTGGCCAGATATTCGCTCGCCGCCTTGCAGAGATACTCGATCTCCTCAACCGTCGCCTTCACCTTGGCGGGATCGCCGTCATAGTCGCGATCGGTGGTGCCGATCAGCGTGAAATCGTCCTGGTACGGGATCACGAAGATGATGCGGCCGTCGGCGTTCTGGAACATGTAGGCGCGGTCGTGGTCGTAGAGCTTTTTCACGACGATGTGCGAGCCCTGCACCAGGCGGACTTTTGCCTTGGCATTGACGCCGGCACCGCGGCCGAGCACGTCCTCGACCCAGGGACCGCCGGCATTGACCAGCGCACGCGCCCGGACCTGCGAGCGCTCGCCGGTCAGCATGTTGACCATGTTGACGATCCAGAGGCCGTCGGCCTGGCGGATCTCGGTGGCGCGGGTGCGAGTGCGGATCTCCGCACCCTTGTCGGCGGCATCGCGCGCGTTGAGCACGACGAGGCGGGCGTCATCGACGAAACAGTCCGAATATTCGAAGGCGCGGCTGTAGCGGTTCGGGATCAGCGGCTTGCCGACCTCATCGCGCTTGAGATCGACCGAGCGCGTGGCGGGCAGCAGATGGCGGCCACCGATGTGATCATAAAGGAAGAGGCCGAGGCGCAGCAGCCAGGCGGGGCGGAGCCCTGCATGATGCGGCAGAACGAAACGCAGGGGGCGGATGATGTGGGGCGCGATGCCCCAGAGGATCTCGCGCTCGATCAGCGCCTCGCGCACCAGCCGAAACTCGTAATATTCGAGATAGCGCAGGCCGCCATGCACCAGCTTGGTCGACCAGGACGAGGTTCCGCTCGCCAGATCGTTCATTTCGCACAGGAAAACCGTGTTGCCGCGGCCCACCGCGTCGCGCGCGATGCCGCAACCGTTAACACCGCCTCCGATGATGGCGAGATCGAAAATACGCTCCAACAGACGCATCCCCCGGCGACCGCCCGTTCCTCGAGCGGTTACTTTCGTTTTTGATTAGATCACACCGGAAAACGAAAGCAAGACGAAAGAGAGGCCAAAGGAAGTGAAAGAGGAACTTTTTCAACGGCAATGAGACAGCGAAATCAGCAGCCGGACGGGCAGATTCAGGGGCGAACAGCTTGATTGAACGGCAGGCTGACGCGGGCCCGCCAACCGACCTGCTCGCGGACTTGAATGTAGCAACATCTCTACGTAGATTCCGCAGGCGGAGCATAGCCACGGCTTGGAGGCTCAAACGGTGGTGACCACCCTGACCAGCCGACAATTCAATCAAGATACCAGCGGCGCCAAGAAAGCCGCATCGCAGGGTCCCGTCTTTATTACCGACCGCGGTCGCCCGGCCCATGTCCTATTGAGGATCGAGGATTATTTGCGCCTGAGCGGCGGGCATATGAGCCTTGCCGAAGCTCTGGGACAGGCGAACGCGGATTTCGATTTCGAACCGCCTCGCGTGACCGGCGGCATCTCCAGGCCCGCTGATCTCGACTGATGTTTCTGCTCGACACCAATGTCATTTCCGAACTGAGGCGGCCGGATAAGGCCAATCGCAACGTCCTCGCTTGGGCCAATGCTGTGCCTGCGGCGAATTTTTTCATGTCCGCCATCTCGATTCTTGAGATTGAACTTGGTGCGCGCCTGATCGAGCGCAAAGACGCGGCGCAAGGTGCTGTCCTGCGTGCCTGGATCAACGATCACATTCTGGCCCGCTTCGAAGGAAGGATTCTGGCGATCGACACCGCCGTGGCGCAGCGTTGCGCCCAGTTGCATGTTCCCAACCCGTGGGCCGAACGCGACGCCCTTATCGCTGCGACCGCGCTTGTTCACGGCTTGACGGTCGTTACGCGCAATGTGGGGGATTTCGACCCTACGGGCGTGACGCTGCTGAATCCGTGGAGCGGCACCTAAATTTAGCGCAGCCGCACGACCGGCGCGACTTCCGATGCCGCATCCTGAGCATCGGCCGCATCGTCGATATCGGCCCCCTTCGGCAGCGCCTCCACCACCTCGATGCCCTTGCTGTGGCAGATCGTGGCGAGGCGCTCGGGCAGCTCCTGGTCGGTCACGAAGGTCTGGATCTGGGTGATGTGGGCGATGCGCACAGGCGCGCTGCGGCGCAGCTTGGTGGAATCGGCGACCAGCATGACGCTGCGGGCATTGGCGATGATGGCCTGCGCCACCTGAACCTCGCGATAGTCGAAGTCGAGCAGCGCGCCCTCCTCGTCGATCGCGGACGCCCCGATGATGGCATAGTCGACCTTGAACTGGCCGATCAGCTGCGTCGCGGTCGAGCCGACCACCGCGCCGTCGGCGCGCCGCACCGTGCCGCCGGCCACCACCACCTCGATGCGGGGATGGCGGTAGAGCAGCATCGCGACATTGAGGTTGTTGGTGATGACGAGGAGGTCCTCGTGCGAGGTCAGCGCGCTCGCGACCTCCTCCGTCGTGGTGCCGATGTTGATGAACAGCGAGCAACCGTTCGGGATCAGCGAGGCGGCTGCAGCGCCAATCGCCTTCTTCTCGTCGGCGGCGACGAAACGGCGCGCCTCATAGGCGAGATTCTCCACGCCGGAGGCGATAATGGCGCCGCCATGAATGCGGGTCAGCGATCTCCGTTCGCAGAGATCGTTGAGATCCTTGCGGATGGTCTGAGCGGAGACTTCGAACCGGCGCGCCAGCTCGTCGACCATGACGCGGCCGGAGGCGCGCGCGATGTTGAGGATTTCGGCTTGGCGATGGGTCAGTCCGGTCACAGCAACGGCCTCAAATCAGGATGATGCATGGTGCGGCGGTTCGCGCTTCCGGTCAATGCCGGAACCCACCGGCTAGCCGACCAGGAATCTCACCACGCCATTGCCGTGGCAATACGCGCGAGGAGGTCAGGATCGTCATAGGCGCTCGCGGACGCAATAGCGCCGGCTGCAACGAGATCGGCATGGCCGAGCGTGGTGCGCATCCCGATGGTCGGGATTCGGGCCGCGGCGGCCGATTGCACGCCGGAGCGGGAGTCCTCGAACGCGATGGAGCCCGCCGCGCTGGCGCCCACGAAGCGCAGCCCTTCCTGATAGGGCAGCGGATGCGGCTTTCCATGCGGCAGCTCGTCGCCGATTACGATCGCCTTGAACCGCTCGGTGATGCCAAGCCCCGACAGCAGCAGCTCCGCGTTGAGACGCGGCGCGTTGGTCACCGCGACCATGGGGATGCCGGCGGCGTCCGCCCGGTCGAGCAGCGCCATCAGGCCCGGCAGCGGCGCGATCTGGCCCGCCACGAGGCCGCGAAAAATCGCCTCCTTCTCGTCGAGGATGGCGATCCGTCGTTCCGGCGTTTCGTCCGGCAGAAATCGCTCCCCGATCGACACGTTGGAAAAGCCCTGGAGCTCGCGCTTGAAGCGCTCCTCATCTACGACATGGCCGCGCGGGCCGAACACGCGATTGAAGGCCTCGCGATGAAGGGCATCGGTGTCGGCCAGTGTGCCGTCGATATCGAACAGCAATGCCCGCCCCATTGCTCGCTCTTTCGCCTCGATCATTTCCGCACTTTTCCGAATACCCAACGTATCAATACAGAAGGGGTATCAATATTGCCTCTGTCGCGCAATCATGCGCGTGCATGACGATGCCGCGACACTCGACAAAGCCGCGCGCGGCTGCAACACTCTGGCCAAGATCAAAAAGGAGGAAACGATGACGATCAACCGACGCGATCTGGCTCTCTCGACTCTCGCCGTCTCGGCGCTCGCGTTCGCCATGCCGGCGCTCGCCGCTTCAGCGGAAGAGGAAGCCGTGGCGAAGCAGGTCGAGGCCTTCCGCCTTGCCCAGATCGCGGCCGATCCGAAAGCGCTGGGCGCGCTGTGCGCGGAGGAGCTGAGCTACAGCCATTCCAGCGGCAAGGTCGAGGACAAGGCGACGTTCATCGCCAATGCCACGGACGGCAAATCGAAATTCCTGTCGATCGAATATAAGGATCCCACCATCAAGGTCGTCGGCCCTGCAGCGATCGTGCGTTTCCACTGGCTGGGCGAGCAGGAGATGGCAGCCGATGGGAAGAAAGTATCGACCAACCTTCACATCCTGATGAACTGGCAGAAGCAGGGAGACGAGTGGAAGCTCTTGTCGCGCGCAGCGACGAAGCTGTGACCGCGCTTCTGACCCTCTCCCCTTGTGGGCCCCCTTGTGGGAGAGGGCGGCTCGCCGCATAGCGGCGAGTCGGGTGAGGGGTATACTTCCGCGAGGCAACCTGCCTTTGAGGCCGCCGATAGAACCCCTCATCCGGCGCTTCGCGCCACCTTCTCCCACAAGGGGAGAAGGGCAGCGGCGTGCGCGGCAAAAAATTCCGACCACGCTTCGCGCATCAAAATCACCAGCGGAAGGCGCTTACGCCGCCTCCTTTACATCGCCATTCACCAGCCTGCGTGCGGCGCGTTCTGCTTCGCGCGCGTTGCGGAAGAGCTGGCCTTCGAGACGGTTGAAGCGGTCGGATGACGCGAAAAAGCGATAGCCTCCAGAAGAACGAACGACGATACCCGCGGTCTGCGAATCGACTTCGATGATGTAGCTGTCCGGCATGGTCCGTGGATTCCTCAGTGCGGGCAAATAACGGTGCTCCTGCCCAAAGGTTCCCAGGCATTTGAGGCCGTTTCCACCCCGAATCGACACCCAATTGAGTACGCCGGTACCTCATCCGTTTTATGACTGGTTCTTGGTGAAGCCGCGACGGGCATGACGCACGGACGCCGCGTTTGGCAGCGCTTGCCGCGTCGTCGTGAGATGAGGCAGAGCGTCGCGCGCGACTACGTCGCGCTCGGCGGATCATTTCGCTGGATCGGCTGTGGGCGGCCGTGATCGTCGATCGAGACGTAGGTGAAATTGCCGTCGGTGACGAGGAACGGATGCAGCTCCTTGCGCCGCAATGCCCAGGCCTCGAGATGCACGGTCAGCGAGGTGCGCCCGACGCGCACGAGATTGGCATAGACCGAGACGAGATCGCCGACATAGACCGCTTTGCGAAAATTCATCGCCTCGATCGCGACCGTCACGGTGCGCGACCGCGCGACCTTCGAGGCGAACACGCCGCCGCCGACATCCATTTGGCTCAGCAGCCAGCCGCCGAAGATGTCACCGTTGGCATTGGTGTCGGCGGGCATCGCCAGCGTGCGGATGCAGAGATCACCGCTCGGCCCGGTCGTGGCTTGTTCGTTCATGCCTCTCTCGCTCGAGATTGCTCAATTGAAATTGTCCCAGCCCGGATCGGGCGCGAAGCGCTCGCCGAATCGCTCCGCCAGCGCACGCAGGGTGGATACAATGTTTTCCGCGCCGCGCGTGCGGGCATAGTTCAGCGGACCGCCACGGAACGGTGCATAGCCGGTCCCGAAGATCATGGCGCCGTCGACCGCATCGGGATCATCGACGATGCCTTCGCGCAAGCACGCGATGCAGACATTGGACATCGGCAGCACCAGGCGATCGATCATCTGGTCGGTGACGCGCGGGCCGGTCTCCGGCAGCGGCGCCTTCACGGCCTTGCCGTCCCTCCAGGTGTAAAAACCCTTGCCGGCTTTGCGACCGAGCTCGCCCTTGGCGACCTTCTCGCGCAACCAGGCCGGCGTCGGCGGCAGGAGATCGCCGAACTTGGTGCGCAGCATGTCGCCAACGTCGAGGCAGATGTCGAGCCCGACCTGATCGGCGAGTTCGATCGGCCCCATCGGCATCCCGAACTGCTCGGCCGCGGCGTCGATCAGGCGCTGGTCGATCTTCTCGTCCAGCATCACCATCGCTTCCAGCATGTACGGCGTCAGCGCGCGGTTGACGAGGAAGCCGGGTGAGGTCCTCACCGCGAGCGGCAGCCGGTCGATCGCGCCGACGAAGGCGAGCGCCTCCTTCAGCGCCTCAGGGGGGTTGCCGTCATGGCTGACGACCTCGACCAGCTGCAGCCGCGATACCGGATTGAAGAAGTGAAGGCCGACCAGCCGCTCCGGCCGCGCCAGCGTGGTGCGCAGATCCTGAAGCGGAATGCTCGAGGTATTGGTGGCGAGGATCGCACCGGGCTTCATCCATGGTTCGAGGCCGGCATAGACCTTCTGCTTCAGCTCCAGCTTCTCCGGCACGGCCTCGATGATGAGATCGGCGTTACGGACACCCTCACCGTCCATGTCGGGGATAAGGCGGTCGAGCGCGTCGCGCACCTCCGTGGGCTTGCGGATGATCTTGCCGTAGAGCTCGGCCGCGCGCTTGACCGCGCCCGCGATCGGCTCCGGCTTCATGTCGGCGAGCGAGACGCGCAGCCCCTGCCCCGCACACCAGGCCGCGATGTCCCCACCCATGGCGCCGGCGCCGATGACGTGGACGTGCTTCACCCTGCTGCCGGAGCCTGCGGCCTTCTTCATTTGCTCGCGCAGGAAGAACACGCGGATCAAATTCTGCGCGGTCGGCGTCACCATCAGCTTGGCGAAGGACGCCTGCTCGGCCTTCAGCATCGCGGCCTTGCTGCCGCCATGGGTCTCCCAGAGATCGATCAGCGCGTAAGGCGCGGGATAATGTTCGCGGGATGCGGCCTTTGCCGCCTCCGCACGCATGCGCTTGGCCAGCAGGCCACGTATCGCTCCGAGATTGGCCGCACGCGCGAGCAGACCGGGCTTGGACCGCTTGAGCCGGCCGAACAGCGCATCCCTCACGGCGCACTGGACGTGCCGCTCCTGCGTCACGGCATCGACGAGGCCGAGTGATTTGGCCCGGCGCGCGTCGATGGTGCGGCCGGTCAGCATGAGCGCCATCGACCGGGTCGGATTGACCAGCGCGGTGAACCGCGCGGTACCGCCGAGGCCGGGATGCAGGCCGAGCATCACCTCCGGGAAGCCGAAGCGCGCGCCGTCGATGGCGATGCGCGCCTGACAGGCCAGCGCCACCTCGAGCCCGCCGCCGAGGCAGAAGCCGTGGATGACCGCGACCGTCGGCAGCCTCAAGGCTTCCAGATGGTCGACCACCGCATGCGCGGCGCGGATGCGCGTCTCCACCATTCCAGGGTCGGACGCACCGCGGAATTCGTTGACATCGGCGCCCGCAATGAAGCCGGAGGGCTTTGCCGAGCGGATGACGAGGCCGCCGGGACGCTCGGTCTCGATCGCTGCAAGCACCGCGTCGAACTCCTCCATCACGTCGGAGGACAGCGTGTTGGCGCTCGTCTCGGCGCGATCGAACAGCAGCCAGGCGACGCCGTCGGCATCGCGCGTCAACTTGAAATGCTTGTAGCGACTGTCTGCCGCCGGCTTGGGCCCGAGCTCCAGCAGCCGGTCGCCAAGCGCAGTCATGATCTTGGAATCCATGGTCACACCGCCTCGATCAGCATGGCGCCGCCGAGCCCGCCGCCGATGCATTCGGTGGCAACGCCGCGCCGCGTGCCGAGCCGCTTCATCGCGTTGACGAGATGCAGCACGATGCGGTTGCCGGAGGTGCCGACGGGATGGCCGAGCGAGATGGCGCCGCCGTCGACATTGAGCCTATCGCGGTCGATCTCACCGGCCGCGCCGTCGAGCCCGAGAATCTCGCGGCAGAACTTGTCGTCGTTCCAGGCGGCGAGACAGCCGAGCACCTGGGTGGCGAAAGCCTCGTTCAGCTCCCAGGTCTCGACGTCCTTGATGGTGAGGTCGTTGCGCGTGAGCAGCGGCGTTACGGACATCACCGGACCGAGCCCCATGATGCTGGGGTCGAGCGCAGCCCAATGGCTGTCGACGATGACGGCCTTCGGCGTCAGCTTGTGCTTGGCCACCGCCGCGTCGGAAGCCAGAATGATCCAGGACGCGCCGTCGGTGATTTGCGAGGAATTGCCGGCGGTGACCTGCCCCCAGGGGCGTTCGAACACCGGCCTCAGCTTTGCCAGAGACTCGGGCGTCGAGTCCGGCCGCACGCCGTCATCGTGGTCGAAGAACTTGCCGTCGCGTGAGAAGGCGGTCTCGACCTCGCCCTTGAGAAAACCCGCGCCTTGCGCATGCGCGAGGCGGCGATGGCTCTCGGCGGCATAGGCATCGGACTGCGCGCGCGTGATGCCGAAGAGATGGCCGACGACCTCGGCGGTCTGGCCCATGTTCAGGTCGGTGACGGGATCGGTCAGGCCGCGCTCGAGACCGATGATCGGCTTGAGATAGCGCGGCCGCAGCTTGAACGCCGAGGCGATCTTCGCGGCAACGCCCTTGGCGGTGGCAAGGCCGGCAAACCAGCGCACGCCCGCGTTTGGCCAAACCAGCGGCGCGTGGCTGAGCGCCTCGGTGCCGCCGGCGAGGATCATGTCGGCATGGCCTTCGCGGATGTAGCGGTAGGCGGTGTCGATCGACTGCATGCCGGAGCCGCAATTGATCTGCACGGTGAAGGCGACCATGTCCTCGCCCATGCCGAGCCGGAGCGCGGCAACGCGGGCGGGATTCATCTCGTCCGCGATCACGTTGACGCAGCCGAGGATGACTTGATCGAAGCTGTCAGGGGCGAACGGCTGGCGCGCCAGGAGCGGCCGGCCGCACTGCACGGCGAGATCGACCGGCGTAAACGGACCTGGCCCCGAACGCGCCTTCAAGAACGGGGTCCGACTGCCGTCGACGATGAATACCGGTCGCGCCATCAGCTCGCCGCCCTCTGTTCACCGAGTTCCTGGAAGAACTGATGCACGTTGACGGTTTTCTTGTAAATCGGCGACAGTACATCCGGCGCAAAATCGTCGACCTCGATCACTTTTGCGACGGCTTCGCGGGCAGCGGCGAGTTGCTCGCCCTCGGCTTGCGTGATCACGCCTTTTGTGACCGCCTCCTTCCAGTCGCGGACGCGCGCGGCACGCAGGCGCTTGGCGATGGCGTCCGTGCTCGCGACCAGCTTGAACGCGCGTTCCAGCCGGGCAAAGCCGCCGTCGTCATCGACATGGGCCAGATCCGGCGTGAGGCGCTCGCGTGCCGCCGATGGCTCCAGCGCCAGGCTCGCGCATCGGTGCACGACGCGGTCGGAAGGGCCGAGCACACGGGCGCCGAAAGGCTGGACCACGACCTTGAGGAAGCCGGCGACGAACCAGTTGGGCAGATTGGCGAGGATCTCGGCAAGCCGGTTCTCGATGGTTTTGAAGCCGGTCGCCATGCACCATTCCAACGCGGCAAAATCTTCCTTCTGGCGGCCTTCATCTTGCCAGCGCTTCAGCGCGGCCGAGAGCAGATAAAGTTCGGACAGGATGTCGCCGAAGCGGGCCGACAGCATCTCCTTGCGTTTGAGCGCGCCGCCGAGCGTCAGCAGCGTCAGGTCGGCGCAGAGCGCAAAGGCCGCCGAATAGCGCGAGAGCTGGCGGTAGAATGGCGTAGCATCGCCCGCATCGGGCGCCGGCGCGAATGCGCCAAAGGTCCAGCTGCGGCCCAAGGCGCGAAACAGAGTCCGGAAACTGTGGCCGGCGTGCTTCCAGAACGCCTTGTCGAACGCGGTGAGCCCGCGCTCGCGATCGGCATCCGCCAGCGCATTCATTTCGTCGAGCAGATAGGGATGGGCGCGGATGGCGCCCTGCCCGAACACGATGAGATTGCGGGTCAGGATGTTGGCGCCTTCCACCGTGATGCCGACCGGCACTGCGCGATGGAGATTGCCGAGATAGTTTTGCGGACCGTCGATCACGGCCTTGCCGCCATGGATGTCCATGGCGTCATCGATCGCAACCCGCATCCGCTCGGTCGCGTGCAGCTTCATGATGCCGGAGATGACGGCGGGATGAACGCCGGCATTCAGCGCCGCGCAGGTCAGCCGGCGCGCCGCATCGAGTTGGTAGGCAGTCGCGACAATGCGCGCGAGCGGCTCCTCGACGCCTTCGAACTTGGCGATCGAGATGCCGAACTGCTCGCGGATGCGGGCATAGGCGCCAGTGGTGCGCGCGGCATAGGCGGCACCCGCAGCAGAGAGCGACGGCAGCGAGATGCCGCGGCCGGCGGCGAGCGCGGTCATCAGCATCTTCCAGCCTTGTCCGAGCCGCTCCTTGCCGCCGATGACATAGTCGAGCGGGATGAACACGTCGCGGCCCCGATTCGGGCCGTTCTGAAATACCTGCATCGAGGGCAGATGGCGCTGCCCGATCTCGACGCCGGGCAGGTTGGTCGGGATCAGCGCCACGGTGATGCCGTGCTCTTCCTGATCGCCGACGAGGCGATCGGGATCATAGGCCTTGAAGGCGAGGCCGAGCAGCGTCGCGACCGGACCGAGCGTGATGTAGCGTTTGTGCCAGTTCAACCTGAGGCCGACGACCTCGCGCCCCTCGAAGTCGCCCTTGCAGATGATGCCGGTGTCGACCATGGAGGCGGCGTCGGAGCCGGCTTCCGGGCTGGTGAGGCCGAAGCAGGGAATGTCGCGGCCGTCGGCGAGGCGCGGCAGCCAGCGCTGCTGCTGCTCCCTGGTGCCGAACCGCATCAGGAGCTCGCCGGGACCGAGCGAGTTCGGCACCATCACGGTAACGGCCGCGGCGATCGAGCGGGTCGAGATCTTGCGCACCACTTCTGAATGCGCGTAGGGCGAGAAGCCGAGCCCGCCGAACTCCTTCGGAATGATCATGCCGAAGAACTTTTCGCGCTTGACGAAGTGCCAGACGTCCTGCGGCAGATCGCGCAATTCCCAGAAGATCTTCCACTCGTCGAGCATGGCGCAGAGCTCGTCGACGGGACCATCGAGGAAGGCCCGTTCCTCGTCCGTTAGCGTCGGCTGCCGAACCTTCAGCAGCTTCGACCAATCAGGGTTGCCGGTGAAAAGATCGGCATCCCACCAGACGTCGCCCGCCTCCAGTGCCTCGCGCTCGGTATCGGACATCGCGGGCAACACGCCGCGCGCCCAGGAGAAGATCGGCTTTGTCAGGGTGTCGCGGCGGAAGCTCATGGCGGACCTCATGCATCGGCGCGGGTGTCGGGCATTTTAGCGGAAATTGGCTGGCCGCGGTGGAGCGTTCGCCTGCAAAATTGACGCGGCCTGGCGGCCCCGAACCATAACGGCGAGGGTGCGGCGGCAGTTCCGGGAGAAGAAATGCGGTCGATCTCTCGCCGTCATTCCGGAGCGCGCGAAGCGTGAACTCTGGTGCTCAATTGCGCACCAGAGCATCCATCGTGCGGCAGCGTGGGTAGATGAATGGATTCCGGGTTCGCGCCTTGCGGCGCGCCCCGGAATGACGCGTGGAGAGAAAAGCCGGCCTAATCCGGCCGCACCATCTCGAACATGTTTTCCGGCTTGATCTCGAAATAGTCGCCGCGGCGGCCGGCGCGAACGATGGGGCGGGCGGCGGCGGTCTGGTAGACGCCATCCTTGATCAAGGCCTTGTCGATGTGGACGGCGACGACCTCGCCGAGGGTCAGCCACGCGTCGGCCTCCCTGCCGTCGGCACCCTTGAGGCGGACGATATCGGACACCTTGCACTCGAAGGCGACGGGGCTCTCAGCCACGCGCGGCACGTTGACGAGCTTGCCGGGTACAGCGGTGAGGCCCGCGACCTCGAACTCGTCGACCTCGGGGGCGACATGGGCCGCAGTCGCATTCATGTGCTTCGCCAGGTCCATCGTGGCCAGATTCCAGACGAACTCGCCGGTCTGCTGCATGTTCTCGACCGTGTCCTTCCAGTTGGTAGAGGAGAAGCCGATGATCGGCGGCACGTAGCAGAACGCGTTGAAGAAGCTGTAGGGCGCGAGATTGACGTGGCCCCTGGCGTCGCGCGAAGAGATCCAGCCGATCGGCCGCGGCGCGATGATGGCATTGAAGGGGTCGTGCTTGAGGCCGTGGCCCTTGGAGGGCTCGTAGAAGTGGAGGTCTTTGTCGGTCACGCTGGCTTTCCCCTGCTCGTCATTGCGAGCGCAGCGAAGCAAGCCGGAATCCGTCCGCGGAGACAGCCTCGATTGCTTCGCTACGCTCGCAATGACGGAGTTTGATGATCCGTCCCGGACCGCCACGCGGCCGTCAGCCGGGAGCGGTCGGCCTGCTTATAGGAAGAAACGGCCCCGCCCGTCAGTGGCGCGGGGACAGACCCGCGATGACGAAATCGATCATCTGGTCGATGTTCGGGCCCGGCTTGGTGGCGCACTGGGCGATCATCTGCGGGTGGAAGAAGCGCATCATCGCGGTGCAGGAACAGAGCGCAGCCAGTTGCAGGTCGGGAGCCTCGAACTCGCCGGAGGCCACGCCTTGCGCGATCATCTGCCCAATCAATCCGGCGATACATTCCATGTGGGAGGCGCAGACGTCCCAGTCCTCCTGCATGGCGATCTCGACCATCTCATGCAGCTTGTTGTCGCCGACATAGCGCTCGGTGTTCATGCGGTGGATGGTGGTGAGCAACTCGCGGAAGCGCTCCTTGACCGGACCGGGCCTCGCCACGATCCGCTGGGCCTCAAGCTCGACCTCCCCCATCAGCGACCGGGCCACCGCCTGGTGGATCGCCTTCTTCGATTCGAAGAAGCGATAGACGTTGGCGGGGCTCATCCGGAGTTCCTTGGCGATGTCGCCGACCGTGGTCTTCTGGTAACCGATCTGGCGGAACAGCCGCTCAGCCACCTCGAGAATACGATCCCGGGTGTCGCCTTCGATATGTTCCGCAACCAGTGTCATCTCTCAGGACTCGTTCCTCAATACTTCATCTCACTTATTCAGCCGCCTCAGCAAGTGGAATTGCGCGCCGGTCATCGCTCCCATGCTGCGGCGCGGCAGGCTGTTCGGCGGTGCCGGCCTCGTCCAGGCTCTTCCTGAACCACAGGGCGTAAAGACCCGGCAGGTACAGGAGCGTCAGGAAGGTCGCGACGAACAAGCCGCCCATGATGGTGATCGCCATCGGGCCCCAGAAGGCCGAGCGCGACAGCGGGATCATGGCGAGGATGGCGGCCAGCGCCGTCAACACCACCGGACGGGCGCGGCGGACGGTCGCTTCCACGATCGCCTCGCGCCGGGTCAGGCCGTGGGAGACGTCGGTCTCGATCTGGTCGACCAGGATCACGGTGTTGCGCATGATCATGCCGGCGAGCGCGATCAGGCCGAGCAGGGCCACGAAGCCGAACGGGGCATTGGCAACGTTGAGGCCGAGCGAGGCACCGACGATGCCGAGCGGCGCGGTCAGGAACACCAGGATCAAGCGCGAGAAGCTCTGCAGCTGGATCATCAGCAGCGTCAGCATCACCATGACCATCACCGGGAAGAGGATGAAGATCGAGGCATTGCCCTTGGCAGACTCTTCGAACGCCCCGCCCGGCTCGATCCGGTAGGCCGGCTCGAGATGATCCTTGATCGCCTTCAGCTTCGGCGTGATCTGGTTGGTGACATCCGGCGCCTGCACGCCGTCGACGACGTCGGAGCGCACCGTGATCGCCATGTCGCGATTGCGCCGCCACATGATCGGCTCCTCGTGGGAATACTCGATTCTGGCGATCTGCTGCAGCGGCACAGCGACGCCATTGCGCGAGGTGATGGTGAGATCACCGACACCGCCGAGATCGAGGCGTTCGGAGGGAATCGCACGGGCGACCACGCCGACCTTCTCGATGCCGTCGCGCACGGTGGTGACCTGCGCGCCCGAGATCAGCATCGCGAGTGCCTGCGAGACGTCCTGCGGGGTCAGTCCCATGGCGCGGGCACGATCCTGGTCGACGACGAGCTTGAGATAGGGAGACTGCTCGTTCCAGTCGAGCTGGACGTCCTTGACGCTCTTGTTCTGCCGCATGACATCGCGGACCTGATAGGCGATCTCGCGCACCTTGTTGGCGTCGGGGCCGATCACGCGGAACTGGACGGGGAAGCCGACCGGCGGACCGAAGTTGAAGCGGTCGACGCGCACGCGCGCCTCGGAGAGGAAACCGTCAGCTGCCGCGTTCTCGATCTTGGCCTTGACGCGCTCGCGCGCTTCGACGCCCTTGGCGACGATGACGATCTCGGCAAAGGCCTCGTTCGGCAGCTGCGGGTTGAGGCCCAGCCAAAAGCGCGGCGAGCCCTGGCCGACATAGGCGGTGTAGGTCTCGATGTCCTTGTCATCCTTGAGCAGCGTCTCGGCCTCCTTCACCGCCTTCTCGGTGACGTTGAAGGCGGTACCCTCGGGCAGACGCAGCTGCAGGAACAGCTCGGGCCGCTCCGACAGCGGGAAGAACTGCTGCTGGACATGGCCGAAGCCGACGATCGAAGCAATGAAGACGCCGACGGTCGCGGCCACCACGGTGATGCGATGGTTGACGCACCATTGCACGATGGCGCGCAGGCCCCGGTACATCCGGGTCTCGTAGACCGCGTGCGGATCATGGTGGTGGTGGGCCTTCATGTCGGGCAGCAGCTTGACGCCGATATAGGGCGTGAAGATCACCGCCACGAACCAGGAGGCGACCAGCGCGATCGCCACGATCCAGAAGATGCTGCCGGCATATTCGCCGACCGCGGAATTGGCAAAGCCGATGGGGAGGAAGCCAGCGGCCGTGACCAGCGTCCCCGTGAGCATCGGAAACGCAGTTGATTCCCAGGCAAAGGACGCCGCGCGCATGCGATCCCAGCCCTGCTCCATCTTCACCACCATCATCTCGACCGCGATGATGGCGTCGTCGACGAGCAGGCCGAGCGCGATGATCAGCGCGCCGAGCGTGATGCGATGCAGGTCGAGCGACATCGTGTTCATGACGATGAAGACAATGCCGAGCACCAAGGGCACCGACAGCGCGACCACAATGCCGGTGCGCCAGCCGAGCGCCAGGAACGAGACGAACAGCACGATGACGAGCGCCTCCATGAAGGAGTGAACGAACTCGCCGACGGCGTGCTCGACCACCTTGGGCTGGTCGGCGATCAGCTTGACGTCGATGCCTTGCGGCACGGCCTTCATGAACTCGGCGGTCGCCTTCTCGACCTCCTTGCCGAGATCGAGGATGTTGGCGCCCTTGGCGGTGACGATGCCGATGCCGATCGCGGGCTTGCCTTCCTGGCGCACGACGAAGCTCGGCGGATCGACGAAGCCATGGGTGACGGTGGCGATATCGCCGAGACGGAACACGCGGCCGTTGCTCTCGACCGGCGTCTCGGCGACGGCCTTGGCGCCGTCGAGCGCGCCGGTGACGCGCAGCGGCACGCGCTGCGACGAAGTCTCTACCGTACCGGCCGGCGTCACGTTGTTCTGCTTGGCAAGGGAATCGAACAGTGCCTGCGGCGTGATGC
The DNA here is from genome assembly GCF_045571455.1 of Bradyrhizobium sp. STM 3561. Classification (NCBI taxonomy): domain Bacteria; kingdom Pseudomonadati; phylum Pseudomonadota; class Alphaproteobacteria; order Hyphomicrobiales; family Nitrobacteraceae; genus Bradyrhizobium; species Bradyrhizobium sp. STM 3561. Next base: position 783,114 of record NZ_CP120695.1, on the reverse strand, counting down.
CGAGCGTGGCGAGCTTGGCGTGGCTGAACTCGACGAAGATGCGCTCGTCCTGGTTGCCGTAGACGTCGACCTTGGTCACGCCAGGCACCTTCAACAGGCGCTGACGGAATCCTTCCGAGACCTTCTTGAGCTGGGCATAGTCGGCGCCGTCGCCGGTCATCATGTACAGGATGGAATCGACGTCGGAGAACTCGTCGTTGACGACGGGTCCGAGAATGCCGGAGGGCAGCTGGCCCTGCACGTCGACCAGCTTCTTGCGCAGCAGGTAGAAGAGGTAGGGCACGTCCTTCGGCGGCGTGTTGTCGCGGAAGGTGACCTGGAGCGCGGTGAAGGCGGGCTTGGAATAGGTTTGCACCTTCTCGAAATAGGGCAGCTCCTGGATCTTCTTCTCGATGGGATCGGCGACCTGCGTCTGCATCTCCTGCGCGGTTGCGCCGGGCCAGATCACGGACACGTTGACCACCTTCACCGTGAAGAACGGATCCTCGGCACGGCCGAGCTTCTCATAGGAGAAGAAGCCGGCAACGCCGAGCACGACCATCAGGAAGAGAACCAGCGTCGGATGGCTGACGGCCCAGGCCGAAAGGTTGAAGCGCTTCATCGCACTCTCCGAAAGACGATCCAGTTGCAAACAACCACAGCCGCTCTGTTCGAACCGTCGTCGCGAGGCAGCGAAGCAAATCCAGGGGGCTGGGCAGGTTCTGGATCGCTTCGCCGCTTCAGCCTTTGCTTAGGGACAAAGGCCGAAACTCACCTCACACGACGGAATTCAATTTCCTTGTCATTCCGGGATAGCCGAAGGACCGGACCCGGAATCTCGAGATTCTCAGGTGCGCAATTGCGCACCGTAGTTCGCGCTACGCGCGCCCCGGAATGACGGAAACTAGAAACTCAGGGACGACACGATCCGCACCCGCTGGCTCGGATCGAGCTTCTGCACGCCGAGGGCGACGATCTTGGCGCCCTCTTCGACGCCGCCGGTGATGAGCACGTCGTTGCTCTCGTAGGACTTCACTGCGACCGGCCTCAAGGTGACGGAGCCATTGTCGTCGACAACGAAGAAGGACGGCTTGCCGCCTTCGTTGAACAGCGCCGACAGGGGCAGCCGGGCGACGCGCTCGGTTGCGGCGTCAGACAGCGTCAGCGTCGCGGTCATGCCGAGCGCGACCTTGTCGTCCGCCTCGGGCAGCGAGAACTTTGCCAGATAGGTGCGCGTGGCCGGGTCGGCAGCCGGCGCGATCTCGCGCAGCTTGGCCGCATATTTCTTATCCGGCTCGGACCAAAGAGTGACGCTGGCGACGCCCGACTTGGCGCGTCCAACCAGCGTCTCAGGGATCGCGACGACCGCTTCCTTCTCGGCAAAACGGGCGACACGGATCGAAGCCTGGCCCGCGGCGACCACCTGGCCGGGCTCGATCAGCGTTGCGGTGACGACGCCGCGGGCGTCGGCAACAAGCGTCGCGTAGGAAAGGGAATTCTTGGTCAGCTCGACCGAGCGAACGGCGCGATCGAGGCGTGCGCGGGCCTCGTCGGCAGCCGCACGGCTCGAATCCAGCTGCGCATCCGTGGTCCAGCCCTTCGCCTTCAGATCCTTGGCGCGCTGCTCGGCGGCAGCGGCCTGGGCCAGCACGCCGGTTGCGGCGGTCTGCTCCGCCACCGCCTGCTCGGCCTGGAGCTTCAGGTCGACCTCGTCGAGGGTGGCCAGCGGCTGGCCGACCTCGACCGTCTGGCCGACTTCGACCAGGCGCTTTGCCACCTTGCCGGCGACGCGGAAGCCGAGATCGCTTTCGATCCGCGGCTTGATGGTCCCGACGAAGCTGCGCTCCGGAGTTTCGGCATCATAATGCGCGGTCGCGACCAAGACCGGCCGTGGGGGCTCGGCCTTCTCGGCGACGGTATCATTGCATCCGGCGAGGCTGGCGGCCATCAGGGCCAGCGACACACCTGCCAACAGCCTGGAATAGCTCGACAAAACGGACCGGACGAACATCGAAGGACACTCCTAGCATCTCGAATGAGAGGAATGTCGACTAATCACTGATAAAAGTCAATAATCGTCAGTCATCAGGAAACCGTGATCGTCAAAGCTGGTGAGCGTTTCAGAGGACCGTTGCCAGGCGGGTGCCCGGATGGCGCCTGGACCACCCGTCACCCATAGGATCTACGCAGCGGTGGGTTTCGCCCTCACCGCTTCTGTTCGCTGAACTCGTGCTTGCTGTCGTGGCCGCCGGCGAAGACGAGGATCCCGGCGATCAACGGCAGCACCGCGAGCACCAGGAGGCCGGTCGAGGTCTGGCCGGTGGCCTCCTTGACCCAGCCGATCAGATAGGGACCGCCGAAGCCGGCGAGATTGCCGATCGAGTTGATCAGGGCGATGGCGCCGGCCGCCGCCGTGCCGGACAGCCAGGCGGTCGGCAGGGTCCAGAACACGCCGAAGCAGCAGAACACGCCGACCGCGGCCACCGTCAGCACCAACATCGTGAGGGTGGGATCCGTGAGATAGGAGGAGACGCCGAGCGCGACGGCGGTGAGCAGCAGCGGGGCGCCGACATGCATGACGCGCTCGCGGCTCGCATCCGAATGCCGCGCCCACAGGATCATGGCGATGGTGCCGAACAGATAGGGGATCGCGGTGACGAAGCCGGTCTGCGCGTTGGTGAGGCCGAACGCCTTGACGATCTGCGGCAGCCAGAACTGCATGCCATAGAGCGCACCGACAAAGCCGAAATAGATCAGGCTGAGCGCGATCACCTTCGGCGAGGACAAGGCTTCGCCCAGCGAGGGATGCTTCACGGCCTGCTTGATGGCGATCTCGGCATCGAGCTTCGCCTTGAGCCAGGCCTTCTGCTCGGAAGAGAGCCAGTCCGCCTTCTCCGGCTTGTCGGTGAGATAGAACCAGGTGACGATGCCGAGCAGCACCGAGGGGATGCCCTCGATGATGAACAGCCACTGCCAGCCCTTCAGCCCCATCATGCCGTCGAGCCCGAGCAAGAGGCCCGAGATCGGCGCGCCGATCACGGTCGAGACCGGCACCGCGATGGCGAAGGCCGCGAGGAAGCGGGCGCGATATTCGGCCGGGTACCAATAAGTGAGATAGAGGATGATGCCGGGGAAGAAGCCGGCCTCGGCGACGCCGAGCAGGAAGCGCAGCACGTAGAAGCTGGTGACGCCGCTCACCACCGCCATCAGCGCCGAGATGATGCCCCAGGTCACCATGATGCGGGCGATCCAGCGGCTCGCGCCGAATCTTTCCAGCGCGAGGTTGCTCGGCACCTCGAAGATGAAATAGCCGATGAAGAAGATGCCGGCGCCCCAGGAGAAGATCAGCGGCGTGAATTTCAGCTCGGCGTTCATGGTCAGCGCGGCGAAGCCGAGATTGACGCGGTCGAGATAGGAGAAGAAGTAGGCCAGCACCAGGAACGGAATCAGACGCCAGGAGATGGCGCGGATGGTCGAGGTTTCGATGTCGCTCTTGCTGTCGCTTTTGCTGGCGCTCTTGGCGCCGCCGGCGGAACCGGCATAGGTGGTCTGGCTCATGGCTTCCCCCCGGGGTTGTTGCTTTTGTGGGCCGAGTGGGCGGTTTTGAGCATCGCGGGCAAAGAGTCAATGGAGCGAGCAATGCACGGGGCGCAGCCGGATCAAGCCATTGCGCCGACGCAGAAGGCGTCTCACTCCGCCAATTGAAACCGCTCGAAGCGATCGAGCTCGTCCTCGATCTTGCGCTTGAGCTCCTTTCGTCCCGCCGTCTTCTTGCCCTGCCCGACCCAGGTCCATTTCTGCATCAACAGCTTCTTCGCCTGCCGATCGGTCTTGAGATCGAGCGCGGCGACGATCTCGTCGCCGACCAGCACGGGCAGCGCGAAGTAGCCGAATTTGCGCTTGGCCTTCGGCACATAGGCTTCGAACAGGTGGTTGTAGCCGAAGATCAGATTGGTGCGCTTGCGCTGGATGATCAGGGGATCGAACGGCGAAAGAATGTGGACGAGATCGGGAGATACCTCATGCGGCTCCAACGCTGCGGGCGAGGCCCAATGCTCCTGCTTGCCGGCGCCCTCGATCGTAACAGGCAGGAGCTCGCCGCGGCGGACGCGCGAGGCGATCAGGCGTGCGACCGGCTTCTTGCGCGGCGCGTCGAGATGGCAGATCGAATCGAGGCTGACCACGCCCTGCGAGCGCAGCGCGCGGTCGAGCAGATAGGCCGTGATCTCGCCAGCCGACGCCGCCTTCGGCAGCTTGTCCCAGCCGAAATGGCGCGTCATCAGCTCGTACGTTTTGAGCATGCCCTGGCGCTCACTGATGGTCACGGCGCCGGTATAGAAGGCGAGCTGCAACGCCCGCTTCGACGGCTTGCGGCTCTGCCACAGATGCTCCTTCTCGACCAGCACGTCGTCATCGATGTCGCGGATCGTCAGCGGACCGGCGCGCAGCAGCCGCATCACCTTGCGCGTGTCGGCCGGTTTCACCGAAGCAAACCATTTGTGCCCCTCGCGCCGATGCTCGCGCATCGCCGGCAGGAAGAAGCGGAAATCGCTCGCCGGGACGTAGGACAACGCATGCGTCCAGTATTCGAATACGCTCTTGTCGGTGCTCTGGGCTTGGCCCAGATCGGCGCGACGATAGGACGGAATGCGGCTGAACAGGATGTGGTGATGACACCGCTCGATGACGTTGATGGTGTCGATCTGCACATAGCCGAGATGGGCGACCGCGTCCGCCACGGCCTGCGCTCCGTCGCCGAACGGGATGCGCTCGTCCAGCCGCTGGGCATGCAGCCAGATCCGCCGGGCCTGTGTCGTGGTGAGTGGAAGCGGTTTGGGCGTACGGGACATTGCAGCAGGCAATGTAGCGGGATTCGCGCCAACAAGAAGGAGGAAAGAGGACCGCGGGAGCGGCCAAAGAAAAACCGCGCTGCCACCTGCTGACAGCGCGGCGGATGACGCGCCGAAGCCTACTTCGCCATCATTGCTTTCTGCGATTTCATGTAGTGCATGCAGGCACTCTTCATCTTGCCATTGCTCATGTCGGTGCTGCCATGGCCATTTCCTTGTTGGACGCCATCTTGGCCGAGGCATCTGGCGTACCGCCTATCGCGGCGGCGGACTTCATCATGTTGTCCTTGGTGCTGGCCATCATCGCCGCGGATGCGGGTGACACGAAAGTGTGGACGCGACACAATTATCTTGCTGCGCTGCGAAGACAGGATCAGCGGCCGTCCTTCGGCGCCTTCGACCGGTCACCGAGGCTTCCGGTCGCGACATCCGGCTCGCACACGGCCTTGCCGCGTGCCTCCGCCTGGCAGCGATAAACGCTGCCGGTGAGGCGGTCGACCAGCCACATGTTCTCGTCGGTCGGCCCTTCGAGCCCGATATAGCGGGAGGTCAGCCCCGAGATCAGCGTCGACAGCAGGATTGCCACTGCGATCATCGCTGCGCCGATATAAATGGGCGTTGAGCTCAGGGACAGTGTCCGATCCGGAGGGCCGCTGCGATAGAACTGATAGTCACGCTGATGGTCAATTGGCCTCGGCACTGGACGGAACTCGGCTCCTGTCGCGGAGGGGACAAATTGTCGAATGATTGACGCGTGCTAGGCGGGCTTCTGGACGAATTCTTGTTCGCGGGCGGGCCGCGACGCGACGCCTTTGCGACGATCGGTGAAAGCGCATTTCCGGGAACCCGCTCGGGAGCAGTTCGAAGCAAACCGCGAACAAGCCAACCCGACCAAGAGTGAGCTCGGCTCGCAGTTTCGAATGTGACCAAGATCACGTCAGTGCCGTTGAACCTGCCCTAGGCTCGCGGCATCAAATCGCCATCGGGCGTAACAGCGAGGATACGACAATGACCCTTTTTGATAAGTTCTTTGGACTGAAGGCGATAACCCTCTCCGCGGCCCTGTCGATGACGGCGAGCCTTGCGCTGGCCGGCGACAACAACATCTCCGCCAGCCAGATCGTCGATGCGCTGAAGCCGAAGCCGGTGACCCGCGGCCTCTCCGTCGGTCCGCAGGCCGACACGACCGCGCAGGCCAGGGAAGCCGCCTTCCTCAACACCGTGCGCAACCGATCGACCAGGTCGCTCTCGACGGGCGAACGCGAGCAGATCGCCGAGCTCGCTGCGACCAAGCCGAAGATCGATCTGGAGATCCAGTTCGACTACAACTCGGCCGATATCGCCAAGACGTCGGTGGCCTCGGTGCAGGCGCTCGGCAAGGCTCTGTCCGATCCGGCGCTCAAGGGCTCGACCTTCGTGGTCGCCGGCCACACCGACGCGATCGGCAGCGAAGAGTACAATCAAGGGCTCTCCGAACGGCGCGCCGACACTATCAAGAAGTACCTGGTGCAGAACTACGGTCTCAACGGCAATGATCTGGTCACCGTCGGCTACGGCAAGACCAAGCTGAAGGATGCCGCCAACGGCGCCGACCCGATCAACCGCCGCGTCCAGGTCGTGAACATGGACACCAAGACGGCGGCGAAGTAACTCGCGACCGTCGGGCAAAACACGCAGCTTGCCGCAGCCCGGCAGGCGGCGATGTCATATCCAGCTTTGGAACAGCATCAGCCGGTTGAAGCCCTTCATCGAGGTGCCGATGAAGGCCGCGGAAATCGGCAGCATGATTGCAAAGGCGGCCGCGGCGACGCCGACATAAGCCCACAGCAGCCAGCGCGGCAGCCCCTCCCGGCGCAGCACGTAGACCAGCGCCAGCGACGCTGCAGTTGCAGCCGGCAGGTAGTAATAGATGAAACCCAGGGTGCGCGGCAGCAACGCCCAGGCGAGCCAGGGACCGAAATAAAATGCCGCGATCAGGAACGCGTCCCAGCGCCGCGCCACGATGAAATCGCGCAGCACCACGACGAGCGCGAGCAGCGCCGGCCACGCTACCAGCGGATTGCCGAGGAAGACGATTGCGGCGACGTGGTCCTCCGCCGTCTTGTCGAACAGGAACCACACCGGCCGCGCGAGCAACGGCCAGGACGGCCATGCGCTCATATAGGTGTGGCCGGCGATGGCCGTCGTGGTGTTGTCGGCAAAGATCCGCCGCTGCGCCTCGATCAAATCCGGCAGCGACAATCCATAGAGCGGAACGAAGGCGGCAAGATAGGCCACCGTCGGCAAGACCGCGAAGCAGAGCGCGATATGATGCAGCTTCAGGCTTGGCCAAACCTCCGGCCGATACCAATCGTCCGGCTTCGGGTCGGCGAACAGCGTGCGCCAGCCCTGCATCAAGCGGATCACCGCAACGATGACGATACACACGCCAAGCGGAAACAGGCCGCTCCACTTGCAGGCCGCCGCACAGCCGAACAGGCACCCCGCGAACGCAAACATCGCCTGGGGCCGCTCTCTGCGAAACCCATGCATGAAGGCCGCGGTCGCGAGCAGGCCAAAACCGAGCGCAAAAATGTCCAGCATTGCGATGCGCGCCTGCACGTACAGCATCTGGTTGAGGCCGGCGATCAGGGCCGCGGCGATCGCGGGTCCCTGCGCGGAAAACAGCGCAAGACCGCACAGATAGATCGCGACGATCGCGAGCGCGCCGAACAATGTCGCGGGATAACGCCAGCCAAGCGCGTTGTCGCCGAAAGTTGCGATCGATGCCGCGATCAGCTCCTTGGCCAGCGGCGGATGCATCGGATTGAGCATCGGCTGCGACATCACGGGCGCCAGCATCTGGCGCGCCGCCGGCACGTAATGCACCTCGTCGAAGACGAATTTTTCCGGCGTGGTGAGACCGATCAGCAGCGCCAGATGCGCAACCAGGAAAATCGCGACAGCAATCACTGCGCTCCGCGACACCCCTGGAACCGCGGGCGATTCGAGCATTTTTTGTGGGGCCGTCTTGCGTGGCAAATCTGCTTCACCGCTGAGAAAAAAGATAGTGGTTCTCGTCATTGAACGCATTCTGCCGCAGCTGTCACTAAGCATGACGCACGTCCCGCGCCGCTTGTGATAATTCCGCCACATCAGAAGCGCGCGCGATCCGGTACGATCAGGGGCACATCGATCGGTTGCGAAATGAATTTGCGTTTTTGGCTTTTCCCGATACTGCTCACGGCCGCAATCTGCGCGGCGTCCGGCGCCCAGGCGCAGACGCGCGTCGGCGAGGCCGTCGTGATCCAGAACGAGGTGGTGCGCGTCGCCGCGACCACGACGCCGATCAATGTCGGCGACAGCATGCTGCGCGACGAGACCGTGCGGACCGGCGCCGACAGCGCGGCGCGTTTCGTGATGGCCGACAGCACCAATCTGTCGCTCGGGCCGAGCGCCACGCTGAAGCTCGACCGCACCGTCTTCAACGACGAGCACAGCTATCGCGACGTCGCGATCCGCATGACCACCGGCGCCTTCCGCTTCGTCACCGGGCACTCCGAAAAGGCCGCTTACAAGATCACGACGCCGCTCGCGACCATCGGCGTGCGCGGCACCACACTCGACATTCTCTCGCAACGCGGGCGCTCCGTGGTCGTGCTTCAGGACGGCGCAGCCAGCGTCTGCACGAAAAGCTCTCAGTGCGTGCAACTCACCCAGCCCGGCGACACCGCGATCATCACATCGACCGGCGGCAAGGTGAGCATCACCAAGACCAACACGCCGCCCTGGACCTTCGCCGCCAACTGCGCCGCGAGCGCCGGGTTGTGCGTGATCAACCAGTACGCCGGCGCCCCGCCGACCATCACGCCCGCCGTCCAGGACGACGGCATGCTGTGCGGGCGTTGACGATGGCGAAGCTCCCGTTGAAGCGCCTCATCCTCGCCGGCTTGCTTTCCGCCGTGGCGGCGCTTGCGCTTGTCGCGTTCGATGTTCTTCCGGCGGCAGCCCAGGCGACCTGCGAGATCGAATGCAGCGAGCCGTCGCCTACGCCGACCTATTCACCGTCCCCGACGCCCTCCCCTTCGCCTAGTCCCTATCCCTCGCCGTCGCCGTCGCCATATCCGTCTCCTAGCCCGACGCCGACCGGTGCGGATTCCAGCGGCAACTCGATCGGCGGCCTCGCCAATCAGCGCTTCAACCAGATGATCACCAACCGGGTGCTCGGCACGGTGCTGCTCGGTGTCAACGAGCAGATCAATTGCAGCGATTGCATCAGCGCGTTCGGCTCGGCCGGCTCGTTCTCGGCCGGCATCCACGGCCGCAAGGAGCTGACCAAAAATCTGTCGCTGCTCGCCGGCATCGCCTACACGCAATACAACGAAGGCGGCTACAAGATCACGAGTGCGCCGATCGGCGCCTTCGCGCTACGCTATGACTTCACCGACTGGGGCTCGTCGCGCCCGTTCTTCGATGTCGGCACCATTCTGACGCCATGGGAGAAGGCACGCTACACGCGCAGCTACGACACCAGCCTCGGCCCGGTCAGCGTGACGAGTTCGACCAATGCATCGAACTACGCCGTCTACGGCCGTGCCGGCTGGATCAGCCGCCTCTCGCCGCGCGACGAGGTCGCGGCCGCGATCGAAGTCTGGCAGCTCTGGCAACGTGTGTCGGGCTACACCGACAGCGCAGTGGCGTTCAATCCATTCGACGCCAGCATCGCGACCGGCACCGACCGCACCAGCCTCATCAAGATCGGCGGCCAGTGGACGCATCTGTTCGGCAGCAACATCGAGACCAACATCAATGGCGGCTGGGTGCAGTCGTTCGCCAGCCATAGCGGCATCGTCGCCACGGTGACCGGCAACGGCGTGGTGGTGCCGACCATGGGCAACCAGGGCTGGTTCGAATATGGCGGCCGCCTCGGCTTCCGCGTGCAGAAGGGCTGGATCGTGGACCTGTTCGCCAACGGCACACTGGGCCCGCAGCCGGTGGGCAATACGATCCACGGCGGCGTGGGGCTGAGGATCAACTATTAGCGGCGGCCCGCGGCCACAAACTCTGCTGTCATTCCCCGCGCAAAGCGGGGAATGTGTCGGCTATGTCCCCGAACACCCGTCGGTCATGTCCCCGGGCTGAACATCAAGCCGGGCGATGACACCGATCTCATGGCGAGAGCATTCCGACCTTCACGCTGCCGACTTGCCCTCGAACGCGCGGCGCAAGGCTTCCACGTCCAGCTTCACCATCTTCATCATGGCCTGCATCGCACGCGCGGCCGCGGCCTTGTCGGGGCTCGACAGGAACTCGAAGATCACCTTCGGCACCACCTGCCAGGCCACGCCCCAGCGATCCCTCAGCCAGCCGCACTGCTCCTCCCTGCCACCATGGGCGAGGAACGCGTCCCAGACGCTGTCGACCTGGGCCTGGTCGTCGCAATGGATCATCAGCGAGATCGCGTGGGTGTATTCCATCTTCATGCCGCCGTTGAGCGCGACCAGCGGCTGTCCGGCCACGGTGAACTCGACCACGAGCACGGAGCCTTCCTTGCCGGAGGGCCCGTCCGAAACGTTGCGCTGGACGTGCGTGATCTCTGAGTTCGGGACCAGCGAGACGTAGAATTTTGCGGCGTCCTCGGCATCGCCGTTGAACCACATACAGGGCACGAGCTTGGACATCGTGAATGCTCCTCTTCAGGTCTTGATGGGCTTGAATCAGGCGTTCGCCATGTCGCGCTGCAGGGGGGCGGCCGCGAGGTCCATCCAGTTCACGCCCCACATATGACCATCGGGATCCTCGAAGCTGCGGCCGTACATGAAGCTGTATTCGTCTTTCGGGCTGGGATCGGGCATCCCGCCCGCAGCCTCGGCCTTTGCGACGATATCGTCGACATCGCTGCGGCTGTCCGCGGACAGGCAGAGCAGCACCTGGTTCGAAGTCCTGGCGTCCGCGATCGGCTTCGGCGTGAACTGGCGGAATTTGTCGTGGGTCAGCAGCATGACGAAAATGGTCTCGGAAAAGACCATGCAGCTCGCGGTCTCGTCGCTGAATTGCGGGTTCTTGACCGCGCCGACCGCCTCGTAGAAGGCGGTCGCGCGCTTGAGGTCGGTCACCGGCAGGCTGACGAAGATCATCTTGGGCATTGGAAGCTCCTTGGGCGGGGTTCTGCCCAAGGACGGACGACCAGGCCGCCATCCGACACCGCTTCCGACGATTTTTTGAATCCCGGTCTGCGGGGTTCTATCGCGCCGCGCCCGCGCCCCTGAAGAGTCTTACTTCTTCTCGTTGGGATCCCGGTGCACCGGGTCGATCCACAGCACGGTCTCGGGCTTCTCGACCGGCTCGATGTCGAGGTTGATCGCCACCGCCTCGCCGTCGCTGCGCACCAGAACGCATTCCAGCACCTCGTCCGCGCTGGCATTGATCTCCTGGTGCGGCACATAGGGCGGGACGAAAATGAAGTCGCCGGGACCGGCTTCCGCCGTGAATTGCAGGCTCTCGCCCCAGCGCATCCGCGCCTTCCCCTTCACCACATAGATGACGCTTTCGAGATGGCCGTGATGATGCGCGCCGGTCTTGGCATCCGGCTTGATGCTGACCGTGCCCGCCCACAATTTCTGCGCCCCGACGCGGGCGAAATTGATGGCGGCTGCGCGGTCCATGCCTGGCGTCGACGGCACATTGGTATCGAGCTGGTTGCCGGGAATGACGCGCACGCCGTCATGTTTCCAGCGATCGTCGTGATCGTGGTCATGGTGGGAATGCGAGTGGTCATGGCCGGTCATTGGACTTGCTTTCTGTTGGTTCCGTGCGCGGCAAAACTAACCCAAAGGCGCAGCCGCAAGCCATACCAAAATCGGAACGCTGCCAGCTGCCGAGCGTTGTCGCACCGAGCAAGATGGAAGGAGCGTTTCATGGGTAGCACGAGCGACAAGATCAAGGGCAACGCCAACGAGGCGATCGGCAAGGCCAAGCAGGGCGTCGGCGAGGCCACCGGATCCGACCGCATGAAGGGCGAAGGCGCGGTGCAGGAGGTCAAGGGCAAGGGTCAGCAGGCCATGGGCGATGCCAAGGACGCCGCCAAGGATGCGATGGATCGCGCCGCCGCGGCGGCACGTCGCGCGGCAGAGTAACGCGCGTAAGATCGAAAATGAAACAAGACCGGCCGGCAGGCCGGTCTTGTTGTTTGAGCCGTCATTCCGGGGCGCGAAGCGAACCCGGAATCTCGAGATTCGGGGGTCGGTGCTTCACACCGCCCCGGAATGACGGCTAGGCCGTCACTTCACCGCGAGCAATTCCACGTCGAACATCAGCGTCGCGTTCGGCGGGATCACGCCGCCGGCACCGCGCGCGCCATAGCCGAGCTGCGGCGGGATGATCAGCGTACGCTTGCCGCCGACCTTCATCGAGGCCACGCCTTCGTCCCAGCCGGCGATGACGCGGCCCTTGCCGATGGGGAATTCGAATGGCTCCTTGCGATCGAGCGAGGAGTCGAATTTCTTGCCCTTCTGGCCGTTCTCATAGAGCCAGCCGGTATAGTGCATCACGCAGATCTGACCGGGCTGCGGCGAAGCACCGGTGCCGACGGTGGAGTCGATGATCTGCAAGCCTGAAGCTGTGGTCATGGTCTTTCCTGCGGTCTGGGCCGAGGCCGTGGTGGAAGCAAAATGCGACACGCCCGCGATCACGGTGATCGCGAGTGCGGACATCAGGGCGAGGAGCACGCGCCGGAAACGCTGCATAAGGCACCTTCCGTTTGAGGCGGGAGGTGTCTAACCCAACGCCGTCGCCGTTTCCACCCCTTAGATCTCGATATTTTCCAGCCGCACCGGCAGCTTGCGGATACGCTGACCGGTGGCGTGATAGAGCGCGTTGCAGACCGCAGCATTGGTGCCGACATTGGCAAGCTCGCCAAGGCCCTTTGCGCCCACCAGGTTGATATGGTCGTCCTGCTCGGAAAGCATGATCACCTCGACGCCGGGCACATCGGCATTCACGGGCACGAGGTAGTCGGCAAGATTGTCGTTGACGTAGCGCGCATTGCGCTCGTCAATCTCGGTGGCCTCCAGCAGCGCCGAGGACATGCCCCAGATCAGACCGCCCATGAGCTGGCTGCGCGCGGTGCGCGGATTCATGATTCTGCCCGCCGCGAACGCGCCGACCAGGCGGGGACAGCGGATTTCGTGTGTGAAGCGGTTGACGCGGACCTCGACGAACTCCGCCCCGAAGGCGTAGGCGATCTGGTCTTTCATGGCGTGACCGCCGATCAACCGCACGTGACCCGTGTGCATGGCCTGGAAGGAATCCAGCGGCGCGCCCTCCGGCTTCCACTCGCCATACTCTTCGACCACGCCGACGCCGAGCGCATCGAAGGCCTTGTCGAGATCGAGCGAGCGATCGCCTCTCGCCGCCTGAGTCGACGGCGCCGGGCTGATGCCGACGGTCTCCTTGGCCTTGTCGGCGAGGCTGTCGCTCGGCATCACCGCCTTGAACAGGCGCTGGCGGATCTGGTCGCACACCATCATCACCGCAGAACAGGTGCTGGCGGTCGAGTTCGAACCGCCCGCCACCGGCGCCGGCGGCAGGTCGCTGTCACCGATGAAGACTGCCACCTTCTCGAGCGGTACGCCGAGCCGCTCAGCCGCGGTCTGGGCGATGACGGTATAAGCGCCGGTGCCGATCTCGTGCCCGGCGATCTCGACGCGGGTGCGGCCGTCGCGCTGCAGGCGCACGCGCGCGGCGGACGGCGCCATCTGCGTCGGATAGCAGGTCGCGGCGCAGCCGTAGCCGATCAACCAGTCGCCGTCCGACATCGATTTCGGCTGAGGCGAGCGTTGCGCCCAGCCGAACGCTTTTGCGGCTTCGTCGAAACAGGCCATGAGCGAGCGCGACGTGTAGGGCTTGCCGTTGATCGGCTCGTTCGTGGTGTCGTTGATGCGGCGAAGCTCGATCGGGTCCATGTCGAGCTTGACCGCAAGCTCGTCCAGCGCGCTCTCCAGCGCGAACAAATACGGCACCTCGGGGGGCGATCGCATGAAGCCGGGCGTATTGCGATCGGCGCGCACGATCGAGACCAGGCTGTCCACATTCGGGCAAGCATAGAGCCGCGTCGTCGTCTTGGTGCCGCCGACGCAATAGGCGTCGGGGCGCGAGGAGACTTCGGCCCCCTCATGCCTCAAAGCGACCAGCCTTCCGTCCCGGTTCGCACCGAGCTTGATCTCATGCCGCGTCTCGGCGCGATAGGTCGCAATGGTAAAGCCCTGGTCGCGGGTCGGGACCAGCTTGATCGGGCGGTTCAGGCGCTTGGCAATGCCGGCGATGATGGCAGTCCGGGGCGTCATCGAGCCGCGCGAACCAAAACCGCCGCCGACATAGGGATTGACCACACGCACCTTGTCGGCGTCGATGCCGAGCTGCTCGGACACGCCGTTCTTCAGGCCATGGACGTACTGACTGCCCTCGTAGATGACGAGATTGTCGCCCATCCAAACGCAGCTGGTCGTGAACAGCTCCATCGGATTGTGATGCTGCGTCGGCGTATCATAGGAAGCGGTGAGCTTGACCTCGGCCGTCTCGAACGCCTTGGCGAAGTCGCCGACCGCGGGGTCTTCCTTGAACTGCGCGTTCTGTCCCTTGGCGGCTGCCATGGTCGTCCCCCGCGAGTCGAAGCTCGCGCTCGGCGCCGCCGCGGTGTAGCTGACCTTGACGCGATTGGCCGCCTCGCGCGCCGCCTCATAGCTCTCCGCGATGACCACGGCGATGATCTGGCCGTCATGCGCGATTTCGGCCGACTTCAGCGGCTGGATCGTGGTGCCGGCATAGCCGCCGTTGCTGAAGAGTTTCGATTCCTTCAGCTTCGGAGCGTTCTCGTGCGTGACGATGTCGATCACGCCGCGGACGCGCCCGGCATCGTCGAGGTCGAAGCGGTCGATACGACCCTTGGCGATGGCGCTGGTGACCAGGAATGCGTAGGCCGGATTGTCCAGCGGCATGTCCGAGGCATAGGTCGCCCGCCCCGTGACCTTTGCGGCCGCATCATAGCGCGGCACGGATTGGCCCATATTCGCCTTGGGCTCGGGAGCTGCAGCGGTCATGGTCAGATCTCCATCGTTACGGCCTGCTGAAGCGCACGAGCCACCACACGCTTGCCGAGCGCGATCTTGAAGCTGTTGTGCCGACGGCCGCGGGCGTCCGCAAAGGCGGCCTCGGCGACGCGCTGTCCCAGCGCTTCATCGAACTTCTGCCCCTTCAATAGCGCCTCCGCCTCGCGCGCCCGCCACGGCACGGTGGCGACGCCGCCGAGCGCGACGCGCGCGTTCCGGATCGTGCCGTCCTGCACATCGAGCGCGATCGCGGCCGATGAGAGTGCGAATTCGTAAGATTGTCGGTCGCGTGCCTTGAGATACACCGAGCGCGGCCAGCGTCCGGAAATGGAGAACGCCGAGATCAGCTCGCCAGGCTGAAGCGTGGTCTCAATCTCAGGCGTGTCGCCGGGGGCCTTGTGCAACTGGGCAAAGGGCATCGTGCGCGTACCGGCCTTGCCCGTGATCTCGACCGTAGCATCCAGCGCGATCAGCGCCTGGGCAAAATCACCAGGATAGGTCGCGATGCACTGATCGGAGGTACCGAGCACCGCATGCATGCGATTGACGCCGTCCATTGCGGCGCAGCCAGACCCGGGATTGCGCTTGTTGCAGTTTTCATAGGAGACATCGCGGAAGTAATTGCAACGCGTCCGCTGCATCACATTGCCGCCGAGCGTCGCCATGTTGCGCAGCTGGGCGCTGGCGGCGAGCTTCAGCGAATCCGCGATCACCGGATAGCTGCGCTGAATCTCGGCGTGGGCGGCCACGTCGGACATCTTTGCGAGCGCGCCGAGCCGCAAGCCATCACTGCCTGGCTCGATCGCCGACCAGGCGCGCGCCAGCGGATTGATATCGACGATCGTGGCGGGCCGCATCACATCCAGCTTCATCAAATCGATCAGCGTGGTGCCGCCGGCAAGCGGTTGCGCCGTCGCTTTCGTCAATGGATTGTTGGCGGCCGCTGCGGCGCCGAGCGCCTGCACGGCCATATTCGAGTCTGATGCTCTCTGATACAAGAACGGTCGCATGCGCCTAGCCTTTCATGATCTCGGGCGCGGCCTGCTTCACGGCGGCGACGATGTTGGGATAGGCGGCGCAGCGGCAGATGTTGCCGCTCATATATTCGCGGATGTCGGCCTCGTTTCCCGCATGCCCCTCCTTCACGCAGGCCACGGCGGACATGATCTGGCCAGGCGTGCAGTAGCCGCACTGGAATGCGTCGTTGTCGATGAAGGCCTGCTGCATCGGATGCAGGCGGTCGTCGGTGGCGAGGCCCTCGATCGTCGTGATCTCCTGCCCTTCGGCGGCGACCGCCAGCGTCAGGCACGATACCACCCGGCGATCATCGATCAGCACCGTGCACGCGCCGCACTGGCCGTGGTCGCAACCCTTCTTGCTGCCGGTGAGCTTGAGATGTTCACGCAGCGCATCGAGCACCGTGGTGCGTGCGTCGAGGCTCAGGTGCTTGTCCTCGCCGTTCACCCGCAGCGTGACCTCAACGGGAAGCGACGGATCCTGCGCGAGGGGCGCATTTGCATCCTGCGCGGCCGCGCGCGCCGTCATCGGAACCAGCACACTTCCGGCGGCACCGGCCATGAAGGCGCGCCGATCGAATCCAGATGGTCGGGAACTTGATTTGTCGGACATGGGCCGGCCTCCGCCGCTATCGAGAAAAGCAGCGCACGCCTGCACCGCTCATCGCCGCATAACTTGGAGCAATGAGTGCAGTTCCGAACGAGAAGGGGCGGCGCTGCAAATGCCGCGCCGCCCCTCGTCAACTTTTCCTGATCGCGCGTCCTGATCTCGTGCGCGGAACCCCGCGCGAGCTCAATAGCCGAGCGCGCAGCCGTCCTTGCGCGGATCGGAGCCGCCGGTGAGCGTGCCCTTGTCCCAGTCGATCCAGATCGCCTGGGCGCCGCCGAGCGGGCCGACAACGCTGGTGGTCTTGTGGCCGAGCTTCTTCAAACCTTCGACAATCGCAGCCGGCACGCTGTCCTCGAGCTGGTACTGGCCCTCGTAGTGCAGGCCGCGCGGCATGTCGATCGCCTCCTGCACGTCGCAGCCGTAATCGAGCATGTTGGTCAGCAGATGAGTCTGGCCGGTCGGCTGGTACTGGCCGCCCATCACTGCGAAGGACATGGTGGAACGGCCACCCTTGGTGAGCAGGCCCGGCATGATCGTGTGCAGCGGGCGCTTGCCACCTTCGATGCAGTTGGGATGACCGGGCTGGATGCGGAAACCGCCGGCGCGGTTCTGGAACAAGACGCCGGTCTTGTTCGAGACGATCGCCGAGCCGAAGGAATGCGCGACCGAGTTGATGAACGAGCAGACGTTGCGGTCCTTGTCCACCACCGTGATGTAGATGGTCGAGGGGTTCATCGGCGGCGCGACGTTCGGCAGGTCGAGCATGCCGTCCATGCGGATCTTGCTGATGTACTCGTTGGCAAAGCCCTTCTCGAGCATCTCGGCGACATTGATCTTCATGTGCTCGGGAGAAGCGACGTGCATCTCGCGGTTCATGTAGGCGATGCGCGCGGCTTCCGCCTCGAGATGGAAGCGCTCGACGCTGACGGGCGCGTACTTGGTCAGGTCGAAGCGCGACAGGATGTTGAGCATCAAGAGCGCGGTGACGCCCGGGCCGTTCGGCGGGCACTGCCAGACGTCGTAGCCCTTGTACATGGTACCGATCGGCGTGGTCACTTCGGTCGTGTGCGCGGCGAAATCGTCGAGCGTGTGCAGGCCGCCGATGCCGCGCAGCGTCTCGACCATATCCTCCGCGATCTCACCCTTGTAGAAGGCGTCGCGGCCGTTCTTGGCGATCGCGCGCAGCGTCTTGCCGAGTTCGATCTGGCGGATGATGTCGCCGGCCACCGGCGGCTTGCCGCCGGGCAGCAGGTAGCGCACGGTGTTGGTGCCGTTCTTCAGCTTCTCGAACTGGTTCTTCCAGTCGAAGGCGATGCGGGGCGCGACGACATAGCCCTCCTCGGCCGCCTTGATCGCGGGCTGGAGCAGGCGGTCGAAACCGAACTTGCCGTGGTCGCGCAGCACGGTCGCGAAGGCGTCGATCACACCGGGGATCGAGACCGCATGCGCCGAGGTCAGCGGCACGGAGTTGATCTTGCGCTCGAGATACCAGTCGGCATTCGCCGCCTTGGGCGCGCGGCCGGAGCCGTTATAGGCGACGATCTTGCCCTCGCCGCGCGGCTGGATCAGCGCAAAGCAGTCGCCGCCGATGCCAGTCGATTGCGGCTCGATCACGCCGAGCAGGGCCGAGCCCGCGACAGCCGCGTCCACCGCCGTGCCGCCCTCACGGAGCACCTCGATCGCGGCGAGCGACGCCTGCGGATGCGAGGTCGCCACCATCGCGTTGGTGGCATGGACCGTGGACCTGCCGGGGAAATGAAAGTTTCTCATCGAATGTCTTGCTCTCTTGGCCGTCGGCGCGGGTGCGCGCCATCTCGAAAACCGCGTCTACATGACACATTCCCGCCCGGCGGGGCAATGCTGGCATACCAGGCAAATGGCTGCCATCCGCTGGGCGTATGGATTTTCGAGGCAAACCGCCGTGCGGGTTTTCCGGAGGGCCGCCGCCTGCTAAACGAGCCGCCATGTCTGATCGGAATTCGACAACCAAGGTCGCGGCCTTCTATCAATTCGTCGCCCTCCCCGATTACCGCGAGCTGCGCGAGCCGCTGCGCGCGTTCTGCGCTGGCCTTCATCTGAAGGGCAGCGTGTTGCTGGCGCAGGAGGGCATCAACGGCACGGTCGCCGGTGCGCCGGAGGCGATCGACGCCTTCGCCAGCGAGCTCGCACACGGCAACATGTTCGGCGGCCGGCTCGACAATCTCGAATTGAAATTCTCGACTGCGGAAGCGATGCCGTTCGGGCGCCTCAAGGTGCGGCTCAAGAAGGAGATCGTCACGCTCGGCGACGAGACTGCCGACCCGGCCCGCCAAGTGGGCACCTATGTCGATGCCGCCGAGTGGAACGCGCTGATTGCGACGCCCGACACGCTGCTGCTCGACACCCGCAACGCCTTCGAGGTGGCCATGGGGACATTCGAGGGCGCGGTCGACCCCGGCATCAAGAGCTTTGGCCAGTTCAAGGATTTTGCCGCAGCCAGCCTCGATCCGGCGCGGCACCGCAGGATCGCGATGTTCTGCACCGGCGGCATCCGCTGCGAGAAGGCAAGCGCGCATCTGCTCGCCCGCGGTTTTGCCGAGGTCTATCACCTCAAGGGCGGCATCCTCAAATATCTCGAGGAGGTGCCGGAGACGGAGAGCCGCTGGCGCGGCGAATGCTTCGTGTTCGACGAGCGCGTGGCGCTCGGCCACGGCTTGCGCGAACGGGGCCTGCGCGAACAGGAATTGGGGCACGGCCGTGACCGATGAGATCAAGACGCTGAGCGAGCGCATCGACACGCTGGAGACGCGCCTCGCCTACCAGGACGACACGATCGAGACGTTGAACCAGACCATCACCGCACAATGGAAGCAGATCGACGCGTTGACGCGGCAGATCGCTCAGCTCAATGAGCGGCTCCAGGAGGCCGAGGCAAACGCGCCCGGACCTGCCAACGAGCGTCCACCGCATTATTGAGATCTCGTGCCCCGGGCACGCAGCGTCGCGTCCCGGACTCATCGCGGCTTATTGACCAGACGCCTTGAGCATCACGCTGGCCACCTCACCCGACATCACCAGGCGGTCGCGGCCTGCGTCCTTGGCGGCGTAGAGCGCCCGGTCGGCAGCTTCGACCAGCGAGGCCACCCCCGCCGTGCGCTCCAGCACCGGCCGGCAGGTCGCACCGCCGATCGAGGCGGTGACGCATCCGGCCGCCAGATTGGTGCGATGAACGAGGCCGGCATCGTGAATCGCGCTGCGGATCCGCTCGCCGACCCCTGCGCAGCTGGCGGCATCGATGTTCGGCAGCAGCACGGCGAATTCCTCGCCGCCATAGCGCGCCGCCAGATCGCCGGCGCGCTGCGTTTCGGCCGCGATGATTTTTGCGATCCGGCGCAGGCAGGCATCGCCGGCGGGATGGCCGTATTCATCGTTGTAGGCCTTGAAGTGGTCCACATCGATCATCAGCAAAGCAAGGCTGGAGCGGTCGCGATAGGCGCGGGCCCATTCCTCCTTCAGCCGCTCGTCGAAGCGGCGGCGATTGGCGAGGCCGGTGAGGCTGTCCTCGATCGCAAGCATCTCGAGCCTGGTTTCCAGCTTCTTATGCTCGGTGACGTCGCGGGAGATCGCGACCACGCCGTCGATGCGGCCATTGTCCTTGCGTGTGACCTGCATGGTCGATTCCAGCCAGATTTCGCCGTTCTGCCGGTGCGAGTTGCGATAGGTGAGACGCGCCTCCTCCTTCTCGCCACGCTTCATGGCGTCGACGATCGCCTGGACCTCCGGCAGATCCTCCGGATTGATGCCTGCAAGAGCCGGCGTACCGATCAACTGATCGGGACGCCAGCCGACGATGCGGACCGAGGAGGGCGAGACGTAGCGCAGCCGCTCGTCGAGCCCGATGCGCGTCACCATGTCGCTGGAGCCTTCGGCGAGCAGGCGGAAATGCGCCTCCTTCTCGGCCAGCGCGACGGCCATGCGCTGGCCCCGCTGCAACTGCCGCACCAGCACGCCGCCGATGACCGCGATCAGCATGACCAGCGCGAGCACGTAGAGCATGCGGGAGATTGCCGCGGCGCGCCAGGGCACGAGCAACTCGTCCTTGTCGACGGTGGCGAGCAGCAGGAGCGGGAAGCGGCTGCTGCGATTGAAGAAGCTGACGCGCTCGGCACCGTCCAGCGACGACTTGAAATGATAGGCACCCTTGGGCCGTTGCAGATCCGGCTCGCGGAACAACGGCTTGTCGGAGACGCTGCGTCCGACGAATGTCTCGTTGCTGGGATTGCGCGCGATGATCAGGCCGTCGCCGTGCATCAGCGCCACAGCGCTGTTGCGGCCGATCTCGAACTGCTCGTAGAAATGCGAAAGATAACCGGAGCTGGTGGTCGCGAGCACCACGCCGCCGAAGCTGCCGTCCTGCTTGTTGAAGCGGCGCGACAGGGTGATGACCCACTCGCCGTCCAGGAGGCTCTTCACGGGACGGCCGACATGGGCCTCGCGCTTCGGCGAGAGCTGGTGATATCGGAAGAACGCATCGTCGCTGAAGGTCGAGCCGATCGAACCGGGCGAGGTCAGCGAATTGCCCTGATCGTCGATGATGGCGAGGCTGTGGATGCGCGCGATCGCCTTCTTGCGCGCTTCGAGGAGGTTGCCGAGCTTGGCGATCGTGGCCGCTCCAGTGCCATCCATCTCCAACCGGCTGACCACGCCGACGACGCCGGAGTCCAGGAGATCGAGGCTATCCTCGGCATGCTGTGTCAGCGAACGGGCGACGTTCGCCATCTCCGCCTCGGCGGCCTTGAGGACCGCGTCACGTGCCGCCCATTCGCGCCAACCGCTGACGCCGAGGATGGTCGCGCAGGTCAGCACGACGAAAGCCGCCGCGCGCAGCGGCAGACGGCTCCATCCGGCTCGTTGGGTAACAGCGCTCATGCGGCAGGGTTCTCCGATCGACGGGAGACTCTGCCGCTTGTGTTATTGAAGTCTGAAATCACGACCGGAATACGCGGCGACTCCCCCGTTTCCAGTAGTCTTACGGACGCAATGATCCAAGCATCGCTAACAAGACATTAGCACGCCTATCGGAGTCCGGCGCGCGATGCTGCTAGCTGAAGATGGCCTTAACCTTGTCCCAGAATGAGGAATGCTCGGCATCCGCATCGGCCTTCGAAGGCGTCGGCTGTGCGGCGCTTACGGGATCTGAAGCCGGGAACGTATCCTTCAGCCCGGCGTCGAGCTTGGCATTGCGATCGGCAGCGAGGGCCTCGCGCAGATCTTCGGCGTGCTTGTCGTGCGGGGCGGGATTGAATGTCTGAGCCATGAGATCCTCCTCCATTCGCCGGTCAACGCGGCGCATTTGCCTCGGTTCCCCTGTTCCGCTCGGGCCTTTGGCGGTGTATCAGGAACCTCAAATCTGCATCAGGACAGTTCGTGCCCCAGTCTGCAAAAAAGCCTTTCATCGACGTGCTCTCCGGCCAGCGCCAGACCGTCCCGCCGACATGGATGATGCGTCAGGCCGGGCGCTACTTGCCGGAATATCGCGAAGTGCGCGCCAAGGCCGGCGGCTTCCTCGATCTCTGCTTCAATCCAGAGCTTGCCGCCGAGGTCACGCTGCAACCGGTCCGCAGATTCGGCTTCGACGCGGCGATCATCTTCTCGGACATCCTCGTGATCCCCTATGCGCTCGGACGCTCGGTGCGGTTCGAGGTCGGCGAGGGCCCGCGGCTCGAGCCGCTCGACGATCCGGCAAAGGTCGCGACGCTGGCGCGGCGCGCTGATCTCGGCAAGCTTCAACCGGTGTTCGATGCACTGAAGATCGTGCGCGACGCGCTAGATCCCAGGACCGCGCTGATCGGCTTCTGCGGGGCGCCGTGGACGGTGGCGACCTACATGGTCGCCGGCCACGGCACGCCGGACCAGGCGCCGGCCCGGATGATGGCGTACCGCCATCCCGAGGCATTCTCCAAAATCATCGACGTGCTGGTCGACAGCTCGATCGAATATCTGCTGGCGCAGCTCGCCGCCGGTGCCGACGCGTTACAGATCTTCGATACCTGGGCCGGCGTGTTGCCGCCAACCGAGTTCGCGCGCTGGTCGAGCGAACCGACGCGGCGCATCGTGGCGGGCGTGCGTGCGAAGGTGCCGGATGCGAAGATCATCGGCTTTCCGCGCGGGGCCGGCGCGCTGCTGCCCGCTTACGTCGAGGCAACCGGCGTCAACGGCATCAGCATCGACTGGACCGCGGAGCCGGCCTTCATCCGCGAGCGCGTGCAGAGCAAGGTCGCGGTGCAGGGCAATCTCGATCCGCTGGTGCTGATCACAGGCGGCGCCGCGCTCGACCGCGCGGTCGACGACGTGCTGGCCAATTTTGCGCAAGGGCGGCTGATCTTCAATCTCGGCCATGGCATCCAGCCGGAGACGCCGATCGCTCATGTCGAGCAGATGATCAAGCGGGTGCGGGGATGATCTTTCCGCCTCTCGGGAGGCGCAAACAAAAAAGTGCGAAAACAACCCCATGCACAGTAGAGAGACCACGCCCGATCAATGACTTAGCGCGCGCTGAAATCAGATGAGACGTCATCGCACCAGATCGCGCCGAGGTTTGACTCGTCGGGCAAAACAGGAGCAGTATGGCATCATCGCGCGCTGCCCCGCTTCGAGAAAGGCCAGCGTGCCAACCGGCTCTTGGTGCAGCGGGTTAGACGACGGCTCCTCATCACACCAGTCATTGCGAGCCAGCGGGTCCACGCGAAGCGCGGCCCGATGACGGGCTCAGCGAAGCAAATCCAGAATCTTTCCGCGGGTAGCAGTCTGGATTACTTCGCTGCGCTCGCAATGACGACGGCGGTCGCGGAAAGCGCGTCAGCGCGGGCGGCTGCGCTCGATGATCTCCGCCGCACCCTTCACCAGCAGATCGAGCCCTACCGCACGGCCGAGCTCGCGCGGGCGATTGGCCGGGCCCGTGCACGAAGCTTCGATGATGGTGTTGCCGGAGAGGTCGAGCACCGAGGCGGTGAGCGACATCTGATCGCCTGATATGGTCGAGAAGCCCGCCACCGGCGAATTGCAATGACCGTTGAGCACCCACAGCACCTCGCGCTCGGCATCGGCTGAGGCGTGGGCCAAGGGATCGTCGATCGATGACAGAATTTGTCGCGTCTGCCAGTCCCGCGCCGCGCATTCGACCGCGACGATGCCCTGCCCCGCCGCCGGCAGCATCTCCGCCGCGGTGAATTCGTGCGCAATGCGGCTCGACAGACCGACGCGATCGAGGCCCGAACGCGCCATGATCAGCGCATCTGCCGGCCCCACCGCACCGCCATCCGGCAGGCGCTGCTTCTCACCGTTGTCGAGTTTTCGCACGCGGGTGTCGGCGGCGCCACGGAAATGGATCACTTCCACCTCCGGGAACAACCGCCGTGCATAAGCCGCCCGGCGCACGGCGTTGGTGCCGATCTTAAAACCCTTGCCGCGCGACTGACGCAGCGCCTCCAGCGTTACGCCATCGCGCAGCACCAGCGCGTCGCTCGGCGGATCGCGCGACAGCGTGGCGCCGATGACGAGGCCGGGCGTGTCCTCGTTGCCCGGCATGTCCTTCAGCGAATGCATCGCCGCCTGCAATTCGCCCGAGAGCACGGCGGCGCGGATCTGCGCCACGAAAGCGCCGCCCTTGCCGCCATGTGGCAGCAGCTTGCTGGTCTGGTCCAGATCGCCCGTGGTGTCGAACTTGACGATCTCGACGTCGAGACCCGGCACGGCGGCGGTCAGGCGGCGCGCGATCTCGTCCGTCTGTGCCAGCGCCATGGCGCTCTTGCGGGTGCCGATATCTTCAGTCGCGTAGCCAAGCCGCTGTCCTTTCTAGCCGCAAATCAACGCGCCTCCTCTAATATCATGTCGGAAGCCTTTTCAGCGATCATGATGATCGGCGCGTTGGTGTTCCCCGACACGAGGTCCGGCATGATCGAGCCGTCGACGACACGAAGGCCGTCGAGCCCCCTCACCTTCAGCCGCTGATCGACCACGGCAAGCGCGTCATTGCCCATACGACAGGTCGAGGTCGGATGGTAGATGGTGCTGCCGCGCTCACGGCAGAAATCGAGCAGCTCGGCATCCGTGGATACCTTTGGCCCGGGATCGTACTCGCTGACCACGAACGGTTTCAGCGCCGGCGCGTTCAGGATCTTGCGCAGGATTTTCAGACCCTCCACGTTGGTGGTTCGGTCGGTCTCGGTCGACATGTAGTTGATGCGGATCTCCGGCGGCACGGTCGGGTCCGCGCTCTTGATGCGCAGGGAGCCGCGGCTTTCGGGCCGTAGCTGGCACACCGAGGCGGTGAAGCCGGAGAAATCATGCAGCTTCTCGCCCATCTTGTCGGTCGAGAACGGCAGGAAGTGCACCTGGATGTCTGGCGAAGCCAGCCGCGGACTGGTCTTGAAGAAGGCTCCGGCCGTGCCCGCCGCGATCGTCAGCCAGCCCTTGCGGAACAGCGCATAGCGCGCGCCGGCCATGGTGCGACGAAGCGGATGGTTGATGGTGTCGTTGAGCGTGATCTTCTGCGAGCAGCGCATCACGATGCGGACTTGCATGTGGTCCTGAAGGTCGTGACCGACGCCCGGTGCGTCCAGCACCACCTCGATGCCGTGCTTGCGCAGGAGATCGCCAGGGCCGACGCCGGAGAGCTGGAGCAGTTGCGGCGAGTTGTAGGCCCCGCTCGACAGCACGACCTCCTTGCGCGCCCGTGCGCGGCGCAAGGCAGCGCCTTGGCGGTACTCGACACCGACGGCGCGGCGTCCCTCGAACAGGATGCGTTGGGCGAGCGCGCCCGTCTCGATCTTGAGGTTGCCGCGGGCCTTGGCAGGGCCGAGATAGGCCACCGCCGCGGAGGCGCGGCGACCGTTGCGCGTCGTGGTCTGGAACAGGCCGACGCCTTCCTGCATCGCGCCGTTGAAATCAGGGTTGTAGGGCAGACCGGTCTCGACGGCAGCATCGATGAAAGCCTTCGATAGCGGATCGGTCACGATCATGTTGGAGACCGGCAGCGGTCCGCCCGTGCCGTGATAGTGATCGGCGCCGCGCGACTGGTTCTCGGCCTTCTTGAAATAGGGCAGCACGTCGTCATACCCCCATCCCGTGTTGCCGAGCTGGCGCCAGCGGTCATAGTCCTCGTGCTGACCACGGACATAGAGCAGGCCGTTGATCGAGCTCGAGCCGCCCAGCGTCTTGCCGCGAGGCTGGAACACCTGGCGGCCCTTCAACTCGGGCTCCGGCTCGGTCTGGTACATCCAGTTGACGCTCTTCTCCTTGAACAGCTTGCCGTAGCCGAGCGGGACGTGGATCCAGATGTTGGAGTCCTTCGGGCCGGCCTCGAGCAGCAGCACGCTGTGCTTGCCGTTCGCAGAGAGCCTATTGGCCAGCACGCAGCCGGCAGAGCCGGCGCCGACGATGACGTAATCGAATTCGGGATCGTTGAGTGCGAGAGAGGAATTTGCGTTCATGCGCTACTGTTCTTTTTGTTGGTATGGCGTTTCCAGTTCGTCACTTCACCTCTCCCAGCGGAGAGAGGTCGGTTTGCGCACGGCAATGCGCGGCATCGTCCGTAGCAATCCGGGTGAGGAGCCGCAATGGCAAGTGAGACCGTAACCCCATCCACATCACTCGCTCCGCATTAACACAATCATGCGCGCACGCGCAGTGCCTCGACCAGCGACTTGAACGCACGGGCATATTCCGCGCCTGCCCTTGCGATATCGGCACGGCCGGCGCAGGCGACCGCGGCCTCCGTCACGGCGCCGAGCAGCAGCCGCGCTAAGGGCTCGACCGGCTGCCGCGCGATCAGGCCGGCCTCCATCGCTGCGGAAAGCGCACGCGGCATCTTGCCGCCGAAGTGCTGCGCGTCGATCTCGCGCCAGCGTTCCCAGCCGAGCACGGCGGGACCGTCGCGCAGGATGATCTGGCCGGTCGGGCCCTTGGCGGTCGCGGCAAAGTAATGCTGGGTGCCGGCGACCATCGCGGCGAGCACGTCCTTCTCTGCCCGCGCCGTGCGGTCGATCTCGGCAACGAGGTCGCGCGAGACCTGATCGAACACGGCTTCGAACACCGCCTCCTTGGTCTTGAAGTGATGATAGACCGCGCCCTTGGCGACGGAGGCGCCTTCGGCGATCTCGTCCATGGTAGTGGCGGCAAAGCCTTGCGTGCCGAACAAGCGGCGCGCCGCCGTCAGGATCGCTTCCGTCGTCGCCGCCCGCCGCTCCGCCTGTTTCGCCATGGCTCTCGTCTTGCGTCCACCTCTCCCCGACGGGGAGAGGTGTTCCGAGTTCTTGGCTCGCATCGATTCAAACTCACTCCCCCTCTAATCGAATTCAGCGCGGACGGCCAGTTGACTTTTCGACCATCGGTCGGTGTTTACCGACTATAAGTCGGTTTTAATCGTGAGGTCGCCATGCCGAGCCGTGACATCGTCGAAGCCTTTGCGAAACTGCTGGAGGACGGGGACTTCGTCGGCGCGATCGAGCAATTCTATGCGCCCGATGCTGCCACCTACGAGAACAACGCCGAGCCGACGATGGGGCGCGACAAGCTGGCGGCAAAGGAGCGCGGCGTGCTGACCGCTTTCAAGGAGGTCAAGGCCGTCCGCGTCGCCCCGAGCCTGATCGAGGGCGACCACGTCGCCACGCGCTGGGTTTTCAGCTTCACCAATGCCGAAGGCGTCGTCCGAACGCTGGACGAGATCGCGTGGCAGGCCTGGCGGGGCGATGAGCTGATCGAGGAACGGTTCTATTACGACCCGAAGCAGCTGGGGCGGTGAAGCCCCGAGCTGCTGTCATCGCCCGGCTTGACCGGCGATCCAGTACTCCGAGACAGCTGTGATTGAGGACAGCTGTGATTGAGCCGAGAAGCCGCGGCCTACTGGATGCCCCGCATGCTCCTTCCGTTACATCCGTAACGCAAGACGTCGCATTTGTATCGATTTGTTATCGATACCTTGCTTTGAACACGCAGGAGTGGTCGCAGCCAAGCTGGCTGGCGTGGAAAATTCATAGTTCGTCAAAGGTTTGTAGCGAATTCTCCGGATCGAGCTGGACGAACGGCCCTGCTGCTAGGCTCTGGGATGCGGACTCAAACGACCAACTATGTCGCACGGTTGTTCGCCGGCGATCTGTCGGCCTTTGGCGGTCCCGCAACCGACGAGGCGATGGCCGGCCATATCCGCGCCGAACAGATGTCGCTGGTGCTCGGCTATTCGGTCGGCATCATGCTCGCCAATGCCTGCAACGCCATCGTACTCGCCATCGCGCTGTGGCAGTCGCCGGACCGGATGTTCGCCCTGATCTGGGCGGTCGCGGTCGCCGCCGCCGCGATCGGATTTTGCCTGCAATCCTACGCCGCGCGCCGCATTACCAAGCCGCAATTCGTCTCGCGCCGCGCCATGCACCGGCTGGTGCGCAATGCCTTCATCCTTGGCTCCGCCTGGGGCATCGTCCCGGTCGCGTTCTTCGCCGGCGCCTCGACCGGCGGGCAGCTCGTCATCACCTGCCTGTGCTCGGGCATGCTGGCCGGAGGCGCGCTAGCCTTCGCCACGATCCCGATCGCGGCCATCGCGTTCACGGCGCCCATCTTCCTCGGCATCGCGATCTGCCTCAGCAGGAACGGCGACCTGGCCTTCCTGCTGATGGCCTTCCTCGTCGTGGTCTATGGCAGCGTGCTGCTGCGCAACGTGTTCGTCAATTCGTTCTCGTTCGCGCGGCGCGTGATACGGCAGATCGAGGCGGAGCGCACGGTGCGCCAGGACTCGCTGACGCAACTGCCCAATCGCTTCGCCTTCAACGAGACGCTCGATGCCGCGCTGAAGCGACTGGCCCTTTCCGGCGAGGAGTTCGCGGTGCTGCTGCTCGATCTCGATCGCTTCAAGGAGGTCAACGACAAGTTCGGCCATCCCGCCGGCGATGACTTCCTGGTGCAGGTCGCAGGCCGCCTGCAGCGCTGCACCCGCACGGCCGAGCACGTAGCGCGCATCGGCGGCGATGAGTTCGCACTGGTGATGGCCAATCTGGCGCGGCCCGAGGATGCGCTCGAAATCGCCGAGCGCTTCGTCGCGGCGTTCGACGAACCGTTCCAGATCGAGGACCGCCAGATCATCGGCGCGACCAGCGTCGGCATCGTGCTGGCCCCTCGCGACGGCAACACCGCGCTCGACGTCATGAAGAACGCCGATGCGGCGCTCTACCGTGCCAAGAAGGCGGGGCCGGGCACGGTCTGCTTCTTCGAACAAGCGGACGACAGGCTATCTCGCGACCGCAAGGCGCTGCAGTCGGACCTCGAAGGCGCGATCGCGCGAGACGAGCTGTTCCTGGCGTTCCAGCCTTTCCTCGATATCCGCGACAACCGGATCACCGGCTTCGAGGCGCTGTTGCGCTGGCGGCATCCTTCGCGCGGGCTGGTGCCGCCGAGTGAATTCATACCAATCGCGGAGGAGACCGGGCTGATCCACGCGATCGGCGAATGGGTGATCCGCCGCGCCTGCGCCACCGTGGCGCAATGGCCGGAAGAGATCAGGGTCGCCGTGAACTTCTCCGCGGCGCAGTTCCACAATACAGGCATTCTTCAGATCATCGTGCAGGCGCTCGCCGACGCCAAGATTGCCCCGCATCGGCTCGAGATCGAGATCACGGAATCGATGCTGCTGTCGAAATACGGCTCGGCCGCGACGGTCCTGAACGCATTGCTGGAGCTCGGAGTCACCGTGGCGCTCGACGACTTCGGCACCGGCTTCTCGTCGCTGACATACCTGCGCAAGCTGCCGTTCAGCCGCATCAAGATCGACCAGTCCTTCATCCGCGACATGCTGGTGCAGCCGGACTGCGCCGCGATCGTGAAGTCGGTGATTTCGCTGGCACGCGACCTCGACATCGGCGTGGTGGCGGAGGGAGTCGAGACCGCCGACCAGCTCGAATATCTGCGCCAGATCAGTTGCGACGAGGTGCAGGGGTATCTCATCAGCCGGCCTGTTTCGGCCGATGGCGTGCTGGCGCTGCTCGATACGAAGAAGCTTCGGGCGATTTACGCGGCGTAGGTGCCAGCGCTTCCAACCGCGTCATGGCCTGGCTCGTACCGCCCATCCACGCGTCGGCTCCGAGCATGAAGAACGTGGATGGCCGGGACAAGCCCGGGCATGGCGACCTCTCCTAGAGCATGATCCGGAAAAGTGTGCAGCGGTTTTCCGAAAAGATCATGCTCAAACAATAACCTGAAGCGCGATGGCGATTCATCCCGATCCCATCGCGCTTTAGTGTCAGATCGCATCCGCCCGCAGCAGGGTGTCCACCGTGATGGTGCCGCGCGCGCGAGAGACGCAGGCGCAGATCTTCCGGTTGCTCTGTTTCTGATGATCGCTGAAGAAGACGTCGCGATGATCGATCTCGCCGTCGACCGCGACCACGTCGATGGCGCAGAGGCCGCATTCGCCGCGCTTGCAGTCGTACATCACGTCGTGGCCGCTGGCGTTGAGCACGTCCAGCATCGAGCGCTCGCGCGGGATCTCGAGCTCGACGTTCGAGTCCTTCAATCGCACGCGAAAAGTTTCGGTCGGCAGCGTGCCGCTGGAGCCGAAGGTCTCGTAGCGGAGATCGGGCAGCGGGTGGCCGGCCCCGATCCAGGCATGGCGCGCGGCGTCCAGCATCCGCATCGGGCCGCAGAACAGGGCCAGCGTACTTTGCGGCAACGAGGCGAACAGCGCGTCGAGATCGAGCCGCCGGCCCTCGTCGCTGGCGTGAACAACCAGACGGTCCCCGAGCATCGCGGCGAGATCGTCGAGATAGGCGGCCTCACGGCGCGAGCGCACGGCGTAATGCAGCGCGACGTTTGCCTCGCGCCGCGCCAGTGCCTGCGCCGCGCCGAGGATCGGGGTGATGCCGATGCCGCCGGCGATCAGGCAGTAGTTTTCGCGAGCCCAGTCAACCGCAAGGAGCGAAGCGGGCCGGGTGATGTCGAGGCGCGCGCCGGGTGCGAGCTGCCACATGTAGCGCGAGCCGCCGCGGGAATCCTCAGCGCGGCGCACCGCTATTCTGAAGCCATGCGAAGAGGCTTCGCCGACCAGCGAATAGGATCGCGTCTCCGGCAGGCCGTCGATGGTGACGCTGACATTGATGTGGCTGCCGACCGGATAGGACGTGACGTCGAACTGATCCGGCCTGATCAGAAATTCGCGGATGCCGGGCGCGAGATCGCGCGTCGAGACGAGTGTCGCCGGAATCCGGGTTTCGACGAAGCGCATTGTGACTGCCCTCAATCGGTTGCGGTCTTGATCAGCGCGAGCGCCGGCAAGAGGTCGAGATGGGTGCGGTTGCGCAGCGCGAGCCGCAGGTTTCGCACCGCGAGCCGGGCATGCTCGCGCATGATGGCCTCGGCGCGCGCGCCCTCGCGGTTCTCGATGGCGTCGATCACGACGCGATGGTGCTCCTGGGCGATGATCAGGATCTGCTGCGCCTCGGGCAGCGCCGACTGCGCCATCACAAAGCCGCTTGGCGATGCGAACGGCAGCGCTGAGGCGCGGTCGATCTGCCGGATCAGGGGCTGGCTGCGGGACAGTTCCGTGAGCAGCGCGTGGAAACGCGCATTCAGCGTGACATAGGACGAGAAGGCATCGACCGAGATCGGCACCTGGCGGAGCAATTCGTCGATTGCGGAAAGGCACTCCTTCAACGATTCGAGCTCGCGCGCGGAGACGCCGCGCTCGGCGGCAAAGCGCGCAGCCAAACCTTCCAGCGTGCCGCGCAGTTCGATGGAATCGGAGATGTCGCGCTCGGAGAACGCCTTCACCATGAAGCCGCCCGAGGGGATCGCCTCCAGCAGGCCCTCCTCCTCCAGCCGCACCAGCGCCATGCGCACCGGCGTGCGCGAGGCGCCGGTGGTCTCCACCGCCTGCAGCTCGGAGATGCGCTCGCCGGGGCGTAAAGACCCCGACAGAATCTGATCGCGCAGCGCGAGCTGCGCCTTCACGGTCTGCGAGACGGAGCGGTCGACCTCACGCTCGGCCATGATCTACTCCGCGGCCTGGAGGTGCGTTGGCGCGTTTTCCTTCGCCACCATCCGGTCGATCAGCTTGCGCGACCACATCGCGCCGGCGTCGATGTTGAGGTTATAGAAGATGCGGTCGGGGTTCTCGTCCATCGCGCGCTGCTGCGCTTCGAGGATCAGCTCGTCCTCGCGGAAGATGCCGGAGACGCCCTCGCGGATCTCGGTGGTGATGCGCTGCTCGCTGATGCGATAATTGCGCACGAAGGCCCAGAAGTAATGGCAGGTCTTCTCCGTCTCCGGCGTGATGGTGTTGAGCACGAAGCCGTTGACGCCCTGCGAGCGGTCGCCTTCCGGCGCGCCGGTGCCCGTCGGCGCCACGCCGACGTCGATGGCGATGGTGCACGGCGCCTCGAAACGGATGATCTGCCAGCGATCGACGAGGCCGGGCTTGCCGAGCTGCTTGCCCCAGAACGGCGGCGGCTCGATGCCGCGCATCCAGCGCGTCACCGTCACCGTCTTCTCGCCATGGGTGACGTCGAACGGCGCTTCCGCCACCGCGTCATTTCCAATCGACGAGCCGTGCACGAAGGTCTCGTGGGTGAGATCCATGAGATTGTCGAGCACGAGACGGTAGTCGCAATTGACATGGATTGTCTTGCCATCGCCGGCCCAGGCGGGATCGTCGTTCCAGTGCATGTCGGGCACGAGCGCGGGATCGGCGAGTGCAGGATCGCCCATCCAGAGCCAGATGTAGCGATGGCGCTCGACGACGGGATAGGCGCGCACGCAGGCCGAGGGGTTGATGGTCTCCTGCGAGGGCATGAAGGTGCAGCGGCCCTGCGCATTGTATTTCAGGCCATGATAGCCGCAGACGACGGTGTCGCCCTCCAGCCGCCCCTTGGACAGCGGCACCAAGCGATGCCAGCAGGCGTCCTCCAGCGCGGCCACCGAGCCGTCAGCTTTCCGATACATCACGACATGCTTGCCGCAGATCGTCCGCGGCAGCAGCGCCGGCTTCACCTCGGCGTCCCAGGCGGCGGCGTACCAGGCGTTCATGGGGAAGGGTTTCGTCATCGGTCTCACTCCCACGGCTTATGAATACGTTATGTATACAATAGCGGGGGTATGGAAACGTTCAAGGCCACAAATGCCGTATTATATTACCTTCATATTTCATTATGTATACACACCATCCGCTGTCATTCCCCGCGAAGGCGGGGAATCCAGTACTCCGCGGCAGACATTGGTTCACACAAACTTCAGGCGCGGCGTACTGGATCGCCCGCCTTCGCGGGCGATGACACCGGAAAAATGTGGCGGCCCTCTCGGAGGGCGAGAGAAAGGCGTGCCGGCTGCAGAACACCTTACGCCGCGAACACCTTCGCCAGGCCGGCCTGCGCTTCCTCCTGAATCCGCGTCAGGTGCTCGGCGCTGCGGAAGCTTTCGGCGTAGATCTTGTAGACATCCTCCGTCCCCGACGGCCTTGCGGCGAACCAGCCGAAATCGGTTTCGACCTTGATGCCGCCGAAGGGCTGGCCGTTGCCGGGCGCCTTGCTCAGCGTTGAGCGCACCGGATCGCCGGCGAGCTCCTCGAGGCCGAGCTGCTCGGGCGTGACGGACTTCAGGATGTTCTTTTGCGGCCCGGTCGCGGCAACGTCGATGCGCGCGTAATGGGGCATGCCGAACTCGGCGGTGAGATCGTCAAAGAGCTGGCTGGGATCGCGACCGGTCTTGGCCATGATCTCGGCAGCCAACAGGCCGAGGATGATGCCGTCCTTGTCGGTGGTCCACACCGTGCCGTCGCGGCGCAGGAACGAGGCCCCTGCACTCTCCTCGCCGCCGAAGCCGAAGCTGCCGGTGAGGAGGCCGTCGACGAACCATTTGAACCCGACCGGCGTCTCGACCAGCCTACGACCGAGCTTCTTGGCGACGCGGTCAATGATCGAGCTCGACACCACGGTCTTGCCGATCGCAGCACTCTTGCCCCAGTTCGGGCGATGCGCGAAGAGGTAGGAGATCGCGGTCGCCAGATAATGGTTCGGATTCATCAGGCCGCCGGTGCGGGTGACGATGCCGTGGCGGTCGGCGTCGGTGTCGTTGGCAAAGGCGACGTCGAAGCGGTCGCGCATGCCGATCAGGCTCGCCATCGCGTAAGGCGAGGAGCAGTCCATGCGGATCTTGCCGTCCCAGTCGACCGTCATGAAGCGGAAGGTCGGATCGATCGCCTGGTTCACGACGGTGGCGTTGAGGCCATGGCGCTCGATGATCGGATGCCAGTACTGCACGGCGGCACCTCCGAGAGGATCGATGCCGATATTGACGCCGGCGGATTTGACGAGATCGAGATCGACGACATTGCCGAGATCGGCGACGTAGGGGGTGACGAAGTCGTAGGCGTGGACGTTCGCCGCCTTGCGCGCCTTGGCATAGTCGATGCGCTTCACGTCCTCGAGATCGCCGGCGAGATAGGCGTTGGCGCGCTTCTCGACGACGCCGGTCACATCCGTATCGGCCGGGCCGCCATGCGGCGGATTGTATTTGTAGCCGCCGTCTTCCGGCGGATTGTGGGAGGGCGTGATGACGACGCCGTCGGCGAGGCCGCTGGTGCGGGCCTTGTTGTAGGTGAGGATGGCGTGTGAGATGACAGGCGTCGGCGTGTAGCCGCCGTCCTTGTCGATCATGATGTCGACGCCGTTGGCGGCGAACACTTCGATGGCGCTGACCAGCGCCGGCTCAGCCAGCGCGTGGGTATCGATGCCGATGAAGAGCGGACCTGTCAGGCCCTTTTCTCTTCTGTAATCACAAATGGCTTGCGTGGTCGCGAGGATGTGGCCTTCGTTGAACGTGTTCTTGTACGAGGTGCCGCGATGGCCCGACGTGCCGAACGCCACGCGCTGCGCCGGATCGGACGCATCCGGCTTGCCGGCGAAATAGGCCGTCACCAGCCGCGGAATATTGGTGAGCGCGTCCGGCGAAGCCTGCTTGCCCGCCGCGGGATGAACATCAGCCACTGAAATATCCTCGTTCTGTCGTGAGTGCGGGACACCATAGCATCGGCCGTGCCCCCGCCAAGGGCACAACACGCGCGAGGGGGAAGGCGTTCCTTGGGTTGTGGTTCGCATGACATGCGGGACAACCGCTCCGGATCTCAGCCACGGCATTCTGAGCCCGCCAGATCCGCTGCCGCCACCGCACCAGCTCAATGAGGCCGCGCGGGCCGAGTTCGCGCGCTATCTCGCAAGCATGCTGCCGCACAAGGCTTTTGCCGTGTCGCCGAACGGCGGCTACGGCTGGCGCGCGGGTCGCGCCTCAGCCGACGACGCCGGGCGCGACTCGCTGGCGGCCTGCATGAAATGGTCGCCCGTCTGCACGCTCTATGCGGTCGATGACCAGCTGACGGAGCCTTCGCAAGCAAGGTCCACTGATCAGAGCGCCCGCGCGCGCCAGTGACCTCGCGCCAGAGGCCGGTTTGTTAACTCCGGAGCGCTATGACAAACCCATGCTGTGGGATCGGGCACGCTTCATACTCGGCGCGATGTGGAGACACCTCGCGGTCGTCCTGCTCTTGTCGGCCCCGATCGGCGCACATGCCGGCGACGGCGATATCGACGGGCCGCACACGACCTCGACGATCGCGAACGCCAACATGGAGCTCGGCGCCGGCGAAACGCCGTCATCCCGGGCCATGATCCGGAAGATCATCGAGAGAGAAACCAAAAGCACCGATTTACCAGCCGATATCGCCGAAGCGGTCGTCTTCGTCGAAAGCGGCTATAACCCGGCGATCATCGGCAGCGCGGGCGAAATCGGCCTGATGCAGGTGCGCCCCGAGACGGCCGCGATGCTGGGCTTCCGCGGGAGCAATGCGGAATTGGCGGAGCCTGATATCAACATCCATTACGGGGTGCTTTATCTCAGCCGGGCTTGGCAGCTGGCGGGCGGCGACCTCTGCCGCGCCCTGATGAAATACCGGGCAGGTCATGGCGAAGAGGAGATGACCGCGCGGTCGCAGGTCTATTGCAACCGGGCCCGCAACCGTCTCGTTGCCATGAACGCGATGCAGGCGGGGACCGAAGCTGCGGCTGCTCCGGATCCGCCGCCCCCGGTCGCTGCTCCGGCTCCGGCAAAACCGGCGAGCCGCCCGAAGATCGCGGTGCAGCCCAAAGCGGTCTATGCCCGCTACCGTCAAGGCACCGCGGCCGCCAGCCGCGCCTATTGGGCCGCACATGAGGCCCGCATCAGCCAGATCAAGGCACGCATCGAAGCACGATGGAAGCGCGTCGCGTCTCGCTGACGATGATGTCCTACAACCGCTCACTGAGCGCGAACTCTGCGCGCGCGAGCAGATCGCGCAAGTTGATCGGCCTGGTGACGTAGTGGTCGCCCGGCGACCTCGAGCCCGAGGATGCGATCCACGCCACCGGCAGCCCGCCGCAGCTTGCTCGGCCGCACGCTTCGCATCTACTGTGCTCCAAAAGCCTGCACTTGGAGGTGGCGTCATGGAGGTCATACTGCTCGGCACCGGCGGTCCGCGCCCGGACCCGCGCCGCATGGCGACCACCACGCTGATCAGGCTAGGCGACGAGAATATCCTGTTCGACGCAGGCCGCGGCGTCGTGGTGCAGCTCAGCAAGGCCGGCGTGCCGCTCGGCGCCATCAACACGGTCTTTCTCACGCATCACCATTTCGACCACATCGGCGACCTCTACGACGTGATGCTGAATTCATGGATGGACGGGCGCAAGGACGAGCTGCGCGTCTATGGACCGCCGGATACCGAGCGGCTCGTCAGCACGCTGATCACGCAGGTCTACGACAAGGACATCGCGTGGCGGGACAAGGGCGAACCCAGCTTCGGCGGCTGGAAGCCTGTCGTCGCAACGGACATCGTGCCGGGTCCTGTTCTCGACACCGGGCGCTGGAAGATCAGTGCCGAGCTGGTCTCGCATGGCGATGGCCTCGACATGCCGCCGGCCTTCGTCGCGCGCTGGATGTGTCTCGGCTACCGCTTCGAAGCGGAGGGCAAGATCATCGCAATTTCCGGCGACACCGTGCCCTGCCCCGGGCTCGAGCGGCTGGCTGAGGGAGCCGACCTGCTGGTCCAGTGCTGCTTTCTCGCCACGCCGGAGATCAACAACGAGCATTTGCGCCGGCTTGCGAAATACACGATCGCCTGTGGCGACACGGTCGGCAAGATCGCGGCCAAGGCCGGCGTCAAGAAGCTCGCGCTGACCCACCACCGGCCGCGCAGCGATGATGCCATGTTGAACGCGCTGCTCGAGGATGTCAGGCAGGACTATGCGGGGCCGGTCGTGCTCGGCGAGGATCTCACGCGTATCGAGGTCTGAGCATCATCGAAGCACGCGCGCCGCAAACATGCGTGCGGAATCTGTTCGGCGTCAGGACGATCCGACCTCGATCCGGTAGGACAACTCTTCTTCAGCGCCCGGCGCGATGTGCATCAGGCCCGGCTTGTCGGTGAACTCGCCGTCGAAGCCGGCGGGACTGGCATAGCCGCGCCAGGGCTCGATGCAGAGGAACGGCGCACCTGACGGTTTCGACCAGACGCCGAGTTCGCGAAAGCCGCGCCAGGACATTTTCAGCCAGGGCCCCATCGATGCCCCCTGCCCCGCGGCATAGCGGACCGAAGTGCTCTCGATCCGGTCGAAGATGATGGCGTCGTCGGTGAATAGGGATTCGGACAAGGGCAGCGCGGCACCTTTGACCGGGCTCGGCTGCACTGCCGGGCGCAGCAGTCCACCATCGAGACGGCGGACGGGAGACGACTCTGCGCGCGCGAAGGTCAGCGCATAGTCCTGCTTTGCCGCGTCGGACTGCAGCGGCCAGTTGAAGGCGGGATGGCCGCCGATCGAAGCCGGCAATGTCTCCTTGCCGGTGTTGGCGATCGTGAGCGTCAGATCGAGACCGGAATCATCGATCGCATAGGCGGCCGTGAGCCGGAACGGGAACGGATAGAGCGCGCGCGTCGCCTCATTGTCATGGAGCACCAGGGTGCAGCGGCTCTCGCCGCGCTCTGCCCACACAAAACGGCTGTCGCGGGCAAAGCCGTGCTGGGTCATCCGATACGATTTGCCCTGGTGCAGCAATTCGTCATTGGCAAGACGCCCGACGATGGGAAACAGCAGCGGCGCGTGACGCGGCCATTCCGGCCCCGCCTGCCAAAGGAATTCGATGCCGCCGTCCTTCAGCGAGCACAGCTCGGCGCCGTGCGCCTTGATGGTGGCGGTGAGGGAGCCGCTGCGAAGGGAGTGGGTGTCGGTCATTGCCGACCTCTACACCGCGGACTCAGACGCAGCAAGGCGGCGCCGGCCATGCAGGCGGCGCCTCGGAGCCATGCCGAGCTGCGTCATATTTCTGTACCTAACGATTGCTCACTTGCGGTTCCTCCACCGCGAGCTCCCCGGGACCCCGGCCGGGACTCCATGAACCATCGTGGTAGCCAATTGAAATTCTTCATCAACGGCCGCTTTCTGTCGCAAAAGCTCACGGGCGTTCAGCGCTATGCCGCTGAAGTGGTCAAGGCCATCGACGTGCTGCTGGCGTCTGAGCAGACTCCAGCCTCGCTGCGCAATGCGGACTGGCAGTTGCTGACGCCTGCGGATGCAAGCGAGAGCCTTGATCTCGAGCGGATCAAGATCCGCGCAGTCGGCCGGTTGCATGGACATGCGTGGGATCAAATCGATCTCGCGCGCGCCGCCGCCGGAGGCCGCCTGATCAGTCTGGCCAATTCCGGTCCCGTCTTCCATCGCGACCACCTCGTCGTGATCCACGACGCCCAGGTCTTTCGCCGGCCCGACTTCTTCAACTGGCGCTATCTGGCAGTTCACCGAACCATGGGCCGGCTGCTCGCCCGGCGCGCAAGCATCGCAACCGTATCGGCTTTTTCGCGCGGAGAGCTCGCCGAGGTGTTGAATCTATCGGCAACAGAGATCCCGGTCTTCCCCAACAGCGCAGAGCACTTCGCCAAGACGAAACCAGATCCCGGCATCATTGCCCGGCTCGGCCTTCAGCCGCAGAAATTCTTCCTTTATGTGGGCTCGAGGACCAAGAACAAGAATCTTTCCGTCGCGATCCGCGCCATCCAGCTGCTCGATCGGCCTGACGTTCCCCTGGTCATCGTCGGCGGCGATAACAGTAAAGTCTTTCAGGACAATTCGGGCGTAGGGGCTGCAGGCCTGCTGCTTGCTGGCCGTCTGACCGACGGCGAGATTGCAGCTCTCTATGCGCATGCATCGGCATTCGTGTTTCCCTCGCTCTATGAGGGATTCGGCGTGCCGCCGCTCGAAGCCATGATCTTCGGTTGCCCGGTCATCGCTTCGACGGCTGATGCCGTCGTGGAGACGTGCGGTGACGCGGCCGCGTATTTTCGCGCCACCGATGCCGAAGCATTGAAGCAGCTCATGCTCGAAAGATTGGCAGCGGGCGCGATCTCGGACCAGGAACGCATGCGGCAACAGGATCGCGTGACATTCTATTCGTGGAAAAAATCTGCGAAGGCTCTGCTCGATCACCTCGCAGCGCCGGCGAACGTCGCCAGCGCTGCTTGAAATTCGACGCAGCTCGCCTCTCGCGCGCAACGGTTTTTGCACAAACGATTTGCAACTCGGGGCTCCTTGCATAGTTCCATGAAAATTTCTCGTTCTTGCGGGTGATCGCACGCACGAAGAGCTTGGCGCAACATGACCACATCGCTGCCCCAATATCGCTACGTATTCGAGGAACTGTGTTTCGCAGTAGCGAACTCAGAACAGGGATACACGATGTCCGGCTCTCCAACGCGGCCCTACGCAAGGCAGACGGTGAAAGTGCTGCACGTCGCCGAGACGATCCGCGGCGGGATTGCCAGCTATCTGAACGAGTTGCATCCGCAGCAACAGGCGAGCTTCGGCGCCGACAACGTGCACTATGTCGTGCCCTCGGATCATCGTCGCGATCTCGGCGCGATCGATGACAGCCAGATTACGACGTTCGAGCGGACCGGCCGCAGCGTCTCCGGGCTGTTCCAGATGTTGCGCGCAAGCATGCAAGCCCTCGACGCCTTCCGGCCGGACGTGGTGCATTTGCATTCCTCCTTTGCAGGCCTCGTGCTCCGGCCCGTGCTGGCGGCCCGCTCGAACGGCCCGCGTGTGGTCTATTGCCCACACGGCTGGGCATTTTCGCGCGAGACCGGTCGTCTCAGCCATCTCATCACGAAGGCAGCAGAAAATCTTCTCGCGCGCACGTCGGACCGGATCATCTGCATCTCCGGTGACGAGTATAATGAGGCGGTCCGCGCGGGAATTCCCGCCGAGCGCCTCACCATCGTCCACAATGGCATCTCGAAGAGCCGCACGCCGCAGCCCGTCGCGGCGGACTGGACAACATCCAAGAAAGTCAAGGTGCTGTTCATTGGACGCCTTGACCGGCAGAAGGGCTTTGATCTCCTGATCGAAGCGGCGCGCTCGCTCGAGGATGTGCTCGACATCCGCATGGTCGGTGCCTCCGTCGTCAACAAGTATGAAGGCCCGACGGTCCCCTCCAACGTGAGCCTGCTGGGCTGGCTGGACCGCCCGACCATCGAGACCCAGCTCGAGGCCGCCGACCTCGTCGTGATTCCATCACGATGGGAAGCCTTCGGTCTCGTTGCCCTGGAAGCGATGCGCGCAGCCAAGCCCATCCTGGCGTTCCGTAGCGGCGCATTGCCCGAGATCGTCGTCGATGGCGTCACCGGCGTGCTCTGCGAGCCCGTCGGCGTTCAGCCGCTCGTCGACGGGTTCCGGCGAGCGCTTGATCTCGATCTCAAGGTGCTGGGACAGCGCGGCTACGACCGCTTCAAGCAGCTGTATGACGTCCAGAAGACGCATGGAGAATTGCAGCAGGTCTATGTCGAGCTCCTTCAGGACGACCAGACACCGGTCGAAGCGAAAGCGGGACTGCAGTCGGATCTCTCAAAGAATTTCTGATGAGCAAAATGCACGGTTGCCCCTGCAGGTGCAGGAGATCGCGATGGCAATGCCCTGGGCCGGGCTTGATGTCACCGCCAGTGCGTCGCGCGTGATCTAGACCATGACACGCCCACGCACCTTGGTCCGCGACAGTGTCCTCCGCCTCGCGGGCCTCATCTCGTCCATTGTTCTGTCGGTCCCTGCCTGCGCTCAGCAGGCTCAACCGCTCGACACGCGATTCCTGCTCGGCGTCGGCACCCATCAGGGGCTGGGCGGGCCGGTGAGCGAGCGCGGATACGTGCCCGCAGAGAACATCGCCCAGATCAAGCAACTCGGCTTCAACGCCTTCCGCGACGATTTTCCCTGGTCCGATTTCGAGGTCGGCGGACGCCGGATGGGCTTCACGCCCAGGCTCGGCAGGCTCGAAGCGCAAGTCAAATCTGGCGTCGCGCGTCCCCTCCTGATCCTCGCCTTCGGCCATCATCTCGTTCCGAATTCCTCGCCGCCAACGACCGATGAGGCGCGGCAGCGGTTCGCGGACTATGCTGCCGCGGCGGCGCAATCGGTCGTGGCGCAGCATCCCCTGTTCGAGCTCTGGAACGAGTGGAACCTGGCGGCGAAGAAGGATGCCGCCTTCTCGCCGGAGAACTATCTGGCGCTTGCCGAGGCCACACGACCGGCGGTCAAGCGGGTGGCGCCGAACGCGCCTTTCCTGGTTGGCGCGCTCGGCGACGATCCGGGCTGGACATGGACGGAGAAGATGCTGCGGACCGGCATTCTGCAATATGCCGACGGCGCGTCGATCCATCTCTACAATTTCTGCATGGGCCCGAGCAAACGCAGCTCGGCCGAAATCATCGAGCGGCTCACGGCGTTTCACCGGCTCGTCGGCCAGGCGAGCGGAAATGCCGACTTCCCGATCTATGTCACCGAGACGGGCTGGACCACGCCCACCAACAAATGCGGCGTCAGCGAACAGGCCCAGGCCGACAATACGGCGCAGCTCATCCTGTGGGCGTCGACCGCGACGCGCTGGCTCAAGGGGATCTGGATTTACGAGCTCAAGGACAGCGGCAAGAATCCATCGGAGCTGGAGCATAACTTTGGCCTTTATCGCTTCGACAATTCGCCAAAGCCCGTCGCCTGTGCAGCCCAGGGCGCCTGGGCCTTCATTCGCTCCAGCCTGAGTGCCGAGCGACGCGAGCTCGCCAGCGGCGTCGTTTCGATCAATGCATCCACGACGTCCGGCGGCAGAGTCGCGGTCTGGTCCGAGGCTCCGGATCGACGTTACGAAATCCGGCTCAAAGGCGATCAGCAGGGCGCTACCTATGCACTGCCGTGCGATGCGGCCGCAACACCTGCATCCGGGGCCTGGATTCCGGTTTCGAGCACACCGGTTCTGATTGCAGCCAAGAACGGTGCCGCTCCCGCCCTGGAGATAAGGCCGGCGCGGTAGGCGCGATTTTTGAAGACATGAGGTTACGTGATGAAAGTTCTTTTGACGTCCACGCTTTATCCGACGCCTCAGGCACCAAAGATCGTTGGCGGTGCAGAGATCTTCGCGCGACGTTTCGCCGAAGGCCTGGTGCAGCGCGGAGACGAGGTGGAGGTGATACGGACCGCATCGTCCCCTGGGCAGGAGCGCGAAAGCTGCAACGGCATCAACGTCTATTCCGCGCCGGTGCGGAACATCTATCTGCCCTTCATGGAGCAGAAGAACGCCGCTTTACGCGGCGTCTGGCACGCGATCGACGACTGGCAGATGCAGGCGCCCCTGATCGCGGAGCGAGTCCGGGCCTTCAAGCCGGACGTGCTGCACTCCAACAATTTGTCGGGTCTCACCACCGCGATCTGGCGCGTTGCCGCCCAGC
The DNA here is from genome assembly GCF_045571455.1 of Bradyrhizobium sp. STM 3561. Taxonomy (NCBI): domain Bacteria; kingdom Pseudomonadati; phylum Pseudomonadota; class Alphaproteobacteria; order Hyphomicrobiales; family Nitrobacteraceae; genus Bradyrhizobium; species Bradyrhizobium sp. STM 3561. The sequence continues at coordinate 740,770 of NZ_CP120695.1, read as the reverse complement.
TCGGCGTGCCGGTGCTGCATACGCTTCACGACTACTATCTGACCTGTCCACGCTGCTCCCGCTTCGACAAGGGACGGTCTTGCGAGCACACCTGCACGAGCTGCGGAATTCTGAGCTTTCATCGCAAGCGGGCCACACATTGGCTGAGCGCCGTGGTCGGCGTGAGCGAGCGTGTGCTGTCGATTCATACCGATATGGGCATGTTCTCGGAGACGCCGATCCGCACCGTGATCCGCAACGCCTCGACCGAGCCGCCGCGCGCGCCCTACCCTCGTCCGATCTGCACCACGGAAGTGACGTTCGGGTTCATTGGCCGCCTCACCGAGGAGAAGGGCATCGACAACCTGATGCGGGCCCTTGCTATGCTGCCCCGTGATCGCATCCGGATGCTGATCGCCGGCCGGGTCAGCGACGAGGAGCAACGACGCCTCAGGGCGCTCGCTCCGGACGCGCGCATCGAGTTCATGGGCTTTGTCTCGCCGGACGATTTCTACAGGCAGGTCGACGTGGTGATAGCCCCGTCGATCTGGCACGACCCCGGTCCACTCGTCGTTGCAGATGCCAAGGCGGCCGGCAGGCCGCTGCTCGGAACGCGCTTTGGCGGCATGCCCGAGGTCATCAAGCACGGCGTGACGGGCTGGCTGACCGACGCAGATCCCAAATCCCTGGCCAGGAGCATGCTCGCAGTCGCGTCGGATCCGCACAAGATCGACGAGATCAGCCGACGCCTGATCGCCGATACCAACAAATGGATATTTGCCGACGTGCTGTCTTCATACAAGAACCTGTATGAGCAATTGCGCGAGCAACGGATGTCGCGCATGCGCGCAGCAATGACTGAAGCGCCACAGGGATCGACCGTCGGCAAGGAGCGCCTCATTCCGAGATGACACGCCTCTTCGCGATGGCGGGCTACGTCTACCAGAGTGCCGCGGCGATCATCCTGATCTTCGCGCTCAGCCATCTGCTGCCCGCCGCCGCCTACACCAGTTTCTCCTTCACCCTGGCCTCTAGCCAGTTGCTCTGCGTCCTCATGTTCGAGTGGCTCCAGCTTGCCGGACTGCGCTTTCTGGCGGCAGCGAGGGAGAAGGAGGCGGCGCGGCTGAGATGGTCGCTCTTTGCCGCAGGCCTGTCGAGTGCGGGCGCGCTCGTCGTGATCGGGAGCTGTGCATCCTTGGCCAGCGCGCTCCCGACAGGGATCATCGCGCTTGGCCTCGGCATATCCGTGCTTCAGGGCCTGACGGATCTCTATTTCCTGTCGGTCCGCCTCTCCGATCGGCTGGGCATCGCGTCCTTTCTTCTTGCGTTCCGGGCTACCGCTCTTCTGGCCGGGGCCGCCGCGGGAGCAGCGATTTCAGGAACGGCCGAAGCGGCGCTGCTCGGCGTTAGCGCCGGCCACGCACTGGGCCTTGTCGCGGCGCTGGCGGCCTATCGCACCCCCCTGGAACGCGTTTCGCTGCAGACGATGCTCGCCGACTGGGGGGATTTCTCCCGTTACGGCATGCTCGCCGCAGCCGCATCCGTCATCCATCTGTCGGTGCCGGTGCTGCTCCGGATCATCGTCATTGGCCGGCTGGGTGCGACGGGGGCTGGCGCCGGCTTCTCGATTGCGCTCGACCTGCTGCAGCGCCCGTTCTGGGTTCTCAATGCGGCGATCCACACCGTGAGCTATCCCGAAGTCGTCAACGATTTCGAGCACGGGACCGGCGCAAAATCAGTGCAATCGGCGCGCCGGATGTTCGAGTTCATGATCTGCACGACCCTCGTGCTGCTCGGCGGGCTGGTCGGCTTCATTCCTGATGCTGCGCGGATCCTGGTGCCGCACGAGAGCCTGGGTGGATTCCTGGAGACGGCGCCGGCGATCGCGGCCTTCTATTTCCTGCATACCCATTTGCAGGCGACGATCGCGGTTGTCCCCCACCTCGAGAAGCTGGCGACCAGGCTGGTGCTGGTCGCGGCCGGCCAGCTCGCCATCGTCGTGGCCCTCTCCCTGGTCGCGGCGTCGGCCGGCCTGTCGCCGCGGGGGGCGGTGAACTGCGCTTCGCTCGCCACCCTCGCAACGATTCTGGTCGCGCTGGGTCCTACGCTGCGGTTTGAGGCATTTCCGCGCGGGTCATTGGTCGCGCAGGCGCTGGTGGCCGCAATCCTGATCGGCTCGCTCGGTTCGATGCCGACGGAGCCTGCGGCATGGCTCGGCGGCAAGATCGTGATCGCCGCGCTCGCGACTGCGATCATCGCATGGCGCGGCGACTTTCTCATGCTCAGCCGCCGCAGCTGATTCGCCGCACCCGTGGTTGCGGCACGGAACCAGCCTCGCGTCCCGATTCCCGCTGTGCGTGCGTGCACCTCATGAACGGCACCACAACCGCTGCGTGCAAACCCTATATTTTAACCGCCCGTAGAAACGGCATTTGCAAACGTCCTGTGCAGAAACTATGGACTGCAGGTGAAGATGCCCGTCGGATTGCGGACACGGCAGAGCGCCCTTAGCCGGCATCGAGCACTGCAAGAGTGCCGCGTGTTCCATTGCAAGCTCGTCGTGTTCGTACGGCTTGCGCATACACATTCAGCAGTGCAAAACGCGAAAATCTTGAAAGTGCCTTCCTCACGCCATCCTGCACCGGCATCGCATCAATATTCTGCTACGACATGAGCAAATCAGTTCCTGCACAAGGAACTTCCTTCGCTCGCGATTTGTAGCTTTCATTTTTATCTGAAATTCACACTCGATAGAGAAGCTTGAACGCAAATCCCTGCGAGCAATTTCGCTCGCGATGAAACTAGAGTGTGCAATGTCCGATCAAACCATCCTGTCCGCCAGCGGCTTCGTCAACTCCATCGGCGTCAACACGCACGCCGGCTTCGGGTGGACCGACTACAACAATCTCGCACTGATGGTCGATAACCTGAAGTACCTTGGCGTCACCCATCTCCGCGACGCGATGGGAACCAGCCCGGCTTCACAACCTATGGTTGATGGCTTGGCCGCTGCCGGTTACAAGTTCGACTTCCTGGTATCGTCCGCCCTGCCTCAGACAGGCGCAACCGGGCTGCAGAACTACATCGTCTCGCTCGAGAAGTTCGCGGCGAGCCATCCGGGAAGCATCAGCGCCATCGAAGGTCTCAACGAGGCCAATCACCAGCCCTTCAGCTACAATGGCAGCTCGAGCCTCAGTGCCGCGGCTCAGTTCCAGAGCGCGCTCTATCAGGCCGTCAATTCCAACGCCGCGCTCGCCAACACCCCCGTCTATAATCTGTCGCTGGCCTACAACGATCCGCAAGGCTACAGCCAGCTCGGCAACATGTCGGGCTCGGTCGACTACGCCAACGCGCACGCCTATGTCAGCACCAGCCTGACTCCGAGCAGCTCCATTGCGGCAACGCTGAGCGCCGTCTCGACCGCGGCGCCGGGGAAGCCTGTCGTCATCACGGAAACCGGTTACACCACGCAAGCCAACACGCAGTATCTCGGCGTCGACGAGACGGTGCAGGCAAAGTCGATCCTGAACACGCTGGTCGATGCCTACAAGGCCGGCGTGAGCGCGACCTATCTCTACGAGATGTTCGACCGCGATTCCTCCGCCGCCAATACCGATCCGGAAGCGAACTTCGGGCTGTTCAACTCCGACGGCACGCCAAAGCTCGCCGCGACCGCGATTCATAACCTGACGACCATTCTGGCCGACGACGGCAAGGGCGGACTGCAGCCGACTGATCCATTGAACTACACCCTCAGCAACATGCCGGCCTCGGGCAACAGCATGGTGCTCGGCAAGAGCAACGGCGCCTACGAGCTCGTCGTCTGGGCCGAGCCGAAGCTCTGGAACGATGCGACCGATACCGAGATATCCAATCCGACCCAGACCGTCACGGTGAACCTCGGGGCCGTCCATCACACGGTCAAGGTGTACGACACGCTGACGGGAACTACGGCGATCGCCAGCTATACCGACGTCAGCACGATCACCGTTCCGGTCAGCGATCATCCGCTGGTCATCGAGATCGACGCGCCTGCGACCACCCCGACTCCCCCGGACACCCGGACCAGCGTCAGCGGCACGGCCGCCGAGATCGCGCCGCAACTGTCCGACCTCAGCAAGTCGACGGCGCTGCAGAGCATCACGCTGACCGACTCGCACGTCCTTCCGGTCGCCTCGAAGGCGACGATGGACTACATCATCGCCCATTACGGCAGCGCGCTGTCCAAGATCCAGGGTGGATATTCCTTCTCGGTGACGAACACGGCCGCGACCTGGAGCAACACTCTCACTTACGATTCCACCGGAACGCTTACCGCGAATTCCAATACCGGTCTGGATGACAGCGGCCGCCCCTTCACGACCACCATAGACTATTCCGACGGCTCGGAGGATTCCTTCGGCTATACCAATGGAATCAAGACGGCGCTGATCCATCTTGCAACCGATGGCACGAGAACCACCGATACCTATACAATCGGGGGCGTTCTCGTCAGCGAAGTGGTGCAGAAGGCCAGCGGGGCCTACTCCACGACGCTCTACACCGATGGGGTGAAGACGAGGGCCTACATCCTGAATGCCGATGGCACCCAGGACAACTACGCCTATAACATCACCGGCCAGAGCTACACGACCGAGGTTCAGCACTTGGATGCGGCGGGGCATGTCACGAGTGTGACCCGGACCCATGCGGACGGTACGCTGGAATCGACGCAGCTGTTTAACAGCGACGGCAGCAGCGCGATCACGCTTTACAGCGCCGCCGGCGTCAAGCAGGTCGAGACCGATTATCACGCCGATCACAGCATCGATGTCTGGACCTCCAACATCGTCGGGCAGAGCTATACCTCCGAACACGCCGTCTACGACCGCACCGGCTTTCTTACCTCGTTGCAGCGCAGCCACGCCGACGGCAGCCTGGCGTTCAGCCTGGTCCAGAGCACCGACGGGACCAGGACAACCGACTGGTACGACGCCACCGGACATCTCACGAGTGAAGTGGTCCAGAAGGCCGACGGCTATTATTCGACCGCACTCTTCAGCAACGGGGCCGAAACTGCGGCCTACGTCCGCAACGCGGACGGCAGCCAGGACAATTACAGCTACGGCATAACGGGTCAGAGTTTCACGACGCTGATCCAGCACGTCGATCCTACGGGCAAGGTGACCGCCGTCACCCGGAAGCATGCCGACGGAACGCTCGACTATACCCAGGTGATCAACAACGATGGCAGCAGCGTCGTCGTCAACTACGACAGCACGGGAACGAAGATTAGCGAGACGGATGCACACGCCGACGGCAGCAAAGACCTTTGGCTCTACAACATCACTGGGCAGAACTACACGATCGAGCACGATCATTATGATGCAACGGGTTTTCTGACCTTGCTCGAGCGCAGCCACGCCGACGGCACCCTGGCTTTCACGCTGAAGCAGACCAGTGGCGGCGCCAAGACATCCGACTGGTATGATGGGACGGGCACCCTCACCAGCGAGGTCGTGCAAAACGCCGACGGCTCGAGTTCGACGACCGTCTACGCCAATGGCGTAAAGACGGCCGCCTACATCACCAATGCCGACCAGAGCCACGATAACTACAGCTACAACATCGCGGGCCAGAGTTATACGACCGAGCATCAACACCTCGACGCAGCAGGCCACATCACCGACGTCACCCGAACGCATTCTGACGGCACGCTTGATTACGTCCAGCACATCAATGCCGATGGCAGCAGCTCTGTCAGCAACTACGATGCCAGGGGCAACAAGACGGACGAGACCGATCATCATGCCGACGGGTCGAAGGATGTCTTCCTGTATGATGTCGTCGGTCAGAACTATACCACCGAGCACGACACCTACGATTCGACGGGCTTTCTCACCAACATCGTCCGGACCCACGCCGACAACAGCCTGGCCTTCACGCTGGTGCAGACGTCCGGCGGTACGAAGACCTCCGATTGGTACGACGCGAGCGGAACGCTGACGAGCGAGGTGACGACAAGATCCGACGGTTATAGCGCGACGACGATCTATACCGGCGGCGTGAAAAGCGCCGCTTACATCACTAACCCCGACGGAACCTCGGACAATTGGAGCTACAACATCACCGGTCAAAGCTACACCACCCAGCACCAGCATCTGGATGCTGCCGGGCATGTAGTAGCAATCACCCGGACTCACGCGGACGGCACGCTGGATTACACCCAGGTGCTCAACAATGACGGCAGCACGCTGACCGACATCTATGACAGCAGCGGGACCAAGACCCAGGAGATCGCTCAACATGCCGACGCCAGCAAGGACATCTTTCTCTTCAACTTCAACGGGCAGGCCGGCACGACGCAGCACGAGAAGTACAACTCGGCTGGTGCTCTGCAGTCCTTCGACGACGTGAAGCCGGATGGCACCCACAACGTGACGGCGGTCGCCGCCGGAATCAGCATCCAGGGCGGAAATGGTGACGATCTGTTTTCGTCGGCGCCAAATTCAACCACTATCCTCTACGATCATGGCCATGATCAGATCCTGAACTTCAAGGCAGGCGACACGGCAAATCACGATACGATTGCGATTTCTAAGCTATTGGTGTCCGATTACGGCCACCTCCAAATGTCGCAATGGGGGACGGACGTGGCGATCCAGTTGTCGGCAAACGACTCGATCCTGATCAAGAACAATTACGTCACCAATCTTACCAGCCATGACTTTGCCTTCGTTTGAACTGGCGGACGGCTAATCTTCGGCTTCTCTTTGACGAAGAAGGGTTGGATCGCCGCTTGCGATCCGACCCTTCGATCAAGCTTTAGGCCCTTGCCTCGCGTTTGAGCAGGCACAGCCTGTTCGACTCTCTGATCGGCGCAATGCTCCGTTGCGTCGCGATGCAGCATGGTCCGAACTTGCGTCACAATTTGCATTTACCGTTGCGCTCGGTCTTGAACAGCGCGATGTGGCGACATGGATGGCAATGAACCGCGACGCTTTGTCGTCCTCGACTTCTACAGGTTCGTTGCCGCGCTTGGAGTCTTTGTCTTTCACCTGAAAAACATTGACCCCGGCATTTCTCCGGCCTGGAATGGATCATTCGGCCTGTTCGTCGACATGTTCTTTATCCTCTCAGGCTTCGTCATTTCGTACTCTTATCCGGCCAACTCCGGCGAGGGCCATTCCTATCTCCGCTTCATGCTTCGCCGGATCGCCCGGATCTATCCGCTGCATCTTCTGACACTGCTGGCTTTCGGGGGCGTCGCGTTCATCGGCATTCACGATTCCGCCTCACATACGAGCGTATCGGACTTCATCTACAACCTGTTCCTGGTTCAGGCCTGGGGCGTCACCGATCACCTAAGCTTCAACACGCCCGCATGGTCGATCAGCGCGGAACTGTTCTGCTATCTTTTGTTCCCGCTCCTGATGTATCTCGCAAGGAGCGTATCGCCCGTGCTTCTCGCGCTGATCGTCGCCGCATCGTACGGCATCCTTGCCCATGGCCATTTACCGATTTGGCATGAACGATCGCAGATGTATGGCGCGAACTTCGACTATGGAATGCTGAGGGCGCTGCCTAGCTTCCTGAACGGCATTCTTCTCGCCATTCTTTTCCGCCTATCAGGGAGCTACCGCAAGAGAGTCGTCATTTTCCTCGGCGTTGCAGTTTTCGCGATGGCGGTCCTGATCCTCAACATCTTCGCCAAGCCCGATCTTGCGATCATCCTGTTCTCGCTGGCGATCCTGCTGACGGCGGTCGGTGAGAGCGCGCTTGATCGGGTTCCCGGTGCTGCATGGTTGGGCCGTCTCGGCAACACATCCTACTCGGTCTACATGCTGCATGAGCTTCTGATCATTCTCGTTTTCCTTCCAATCTGGCGGCACTTCTCATTGGGCCCAAAGGATTTTCCGATGTTCGTGCTCGCATGCTGCCTCCTGCTCATGATCACGGCCGATGTCACGTATGCTTATGTTGAAAGGCCGGCACGCGACTGGATCAATCGGTATGGTCGACCGCGTTCGCGGCAGGTCTTGACCACAGCCTCGCTCGATACCGCCGTTGTGGAGTCCGCGAATGCCCGCTGACGGCATTCATGCTTTGACCTCACTCGCCGCGAGCGATTTGCAGAGGCAATCGAATTGATCGAGCTAAATCCACGCTACTCGGAGGAGACCCACGCGAGACGAGTTCGCGCGGGCGCGATGGCCGCCATTGCCACCCAAATCGTGCGCGTGGGAACGCAGGCCGGTTCGGTGATCATCCTCTCGCGGCTGCTTACTCCCGCTGATTTCGGCATTTTCGCCATGGCATCTCCGGTGCTCGCTTTCGCAGTCTTGTTCCAGGACCTCGGGCTTGGACATGCCACCGTTCAGAAGGACTCGCTCAGCCAACGCGACCTGAGTTCGCTGTTTTGGGTCAATTTATCCATCGGAGCGGCACTGGCGCTGACGCTTGTTGTGCTCTCCCCCCTGGTCGGAAAGTTCTATGGCGAGCCCAAGCTGGCGGCGCTCACTGCAAGCATGAGTCTCACCCTCCTGCTCAGCGGTGCAGACGTTCAACACCTGTCGCTCCTCACCAGACAAATGAGGTTCTGGACGCTCGCCGCGATCGAGTCCATGGCGGCTTTGTCCGGACTTGCGGCATCGATCGCCATGGCCCTGATCTACCACAGCTACTGGGCGATCCTCGCCGGCAGCCTGACGTCCGGGGTGGTACTCGCAAGCGGCGCCTGGCTGAGCTCGGGATGGTTGCCGTCGCGGCCAGGGTCCATCGGGCAATCGCGGGGGATGCTGAGCTTTGGCCTCGGCGTAACCGGCTACAACCTCGCTGAGTTCTTCTCCCGCAACATCGACAGCGTCCTGATCGGGCAGGTGTGGGGCGCGGCATCCCTTGGTGTCTATAATCGGGCCTACAGGCTGCTGCTCTTTCCGCTTCAGCAAATCACCAATCCGATGGTCCGGATCATGCTTCCGACCCTGTCCAGCCTGCTCAACGAAACCGAGCGCTACCGTCAGTCGTATCGCCGTGCCGTGTTGCCAGCCTATACGGTGGTCTTGCCGGGGGTCGCCTTCATGATTGCGACCGCCGGCCCTCTGGTTGAGACCTTGCTCGGAGATCGCTGGAAGGAAGTGACTCCGGTCTTTGTAGGGTTGAGCGTCGCCGCACTCCTGCAAGCGACCAATAGCCCGGCGAACTGGCTCTTCCTCAGCCAGGGACGATCGCGTGAATACATGAAGTGGGGGCTCTTCGTCGCAATCACCTCCGTGATCGCATTCGTCTGCGGCTTGCACTACGGGCCGGCGGGCGTGGCGGCGGCATATTCGGTCAGCGAATGCCTGCGAACACCCATTCTGTGGTGGTTCGTCGGACGCAGAGGTCCCGTCGGCCATCGCGACGTCATGCAATCAATCGCGCCACACCTTGCGGGCGCGATCGCATCGATCATCAGCGTTCACCTGCTGCGCGACGCGATGATGGCTCGGCTCTCTGGCGACCTGCCAACTCTGCTGGCCTGCTTTGGCCTATCCTACGCGGTATCGCTGCTTGTCATCGCGATGTTCCCCTCCGCGCGACGTGAGATGTATCGGTACGTCTCGCACGGATGGACCAAGACGAGGGTCAGCATGCGCTTTGCCGATAATTGAACACTGACCTCCCAATCTTGCGGCATCATCAGGCGTTGAGGATCATCTGATCTAGGAAGGTCAGGGAACCAGGAGATCACCGTGCACGGCACAGTTGCCCATCAGAGTCCACGTTTGCGTGTGGCGATCTACGCACCACATTTTGCGGAATATTCCTACCGTCTCGCGTCGGGATTGGCCCGCCATTGCGACGTCCGGCTGGTGCTCAATCGCAAAGACGCCAATCAGCAATGGGAACTGGCCGATATCGCCGTGACGGCTCCGTTTGAGACGAGAATTCGTGACTTGAGCCTGCGCCGCGGCGGCGCGATCGGCATCCCGGCCTCGTTCCTGGACATAATTTCGTTTCGTCCCGACGTGATTCATTGTCACGAAGTTCCGGAGATCTACACGTCCAAGCTGATCCAGTTTCTCCGTCCGCTTGGCATTCCGCTGGTGCTGACGGTTCACGATGCGATTCCGCATTCGGAAGGCGGCTCCGGCACCTCGCCACGTGAAGATGCCTGGCGCGGGCGCATGCGCGCAGCCGCATCGGTCGTCACCACGCATGGCGAGAGCTGTATTGCCGATTTTCGCCGCGCCTCGCCCGACTTCAAAGGCGAAACGGTCTCCAGCATGCACGGCGTGCTCATGGTGCCGCCGGCCGGAGGTGCGGTCACTGCGCCTGAAGCTGCACGCATCCTGTTTTTTGGGCGGATGTGGGCTTACAAGGGCCTCGACGTCTTCATCGATGCGATCGACATGTTGGCCAAGCGCGGTGTCGCCCATGAAGCGATCGTCGCCGGCCGCGGCCCCGAGATGACACGGCTCGGCGCGCGAATGGAGGCGATGCCGACGGTCAAGACCATCAACGCCTATATCTCGCCCGCAGATACCGGACGACTGTTTCGGTCCGCCACAGTTGTTGCCCTGCCCTATAAGGACGCAACGCAGAGCGGCGTGCTTGCTTCCGCCTATGGCAATTCCCGGCCCGTCGTCGCCAGTGCGACCGGCGGCATTCCCGACGTCGTGACGGATGGCGTCAACGGACTGCTGGTTCCGCCCGGCGACGCCACGGCATTGGCCGACGCCCTCGAACGCGTGCTGACCTCCAAGCCTCTAACCGCGACATTGACCGAAGGCGCGCGGCAGACCGCAGCCGGACTCTTGAACTGGGATCGCATCGCCGAGCAGCTACTCGGGTCCTATCACCGGCTCGCTGGCCGCACCGTGAGCTGACCGCGACAGGCGGCCTCTCAAACCGATTGCTCGACCTGCGGTCGAAAGAACATGCTGCGGATCGCACCGTCCAGCAATCGCCTCAGCCTGACCTCGATCAATTCATAGCTGATCGCGCTCGCAACGAGTGACATCACGAGCCCGAGCCCGATGAAGGCGGCCCACAGCAGCCAGCGATCCACGCCGACGGCGACCAGCTTCAGGCCGATCATCTGCAAGGGGAAGAGCACGAAGGGGTGCACGAGATAGAGGCTGTAGCTGATCTTGCCGACATACTGCAGGGCCGGTGTGCTCAGAGCTTTGCCGATGCCGGAGTCCGGAGCAAGCACCATGCCGAACAGCAGAAATCCGGGAATTAGACCGACGAAGGGATGAAACAGCACCAGGCTCGCATACAGCGCCGCTCCGCAGGCAAGGCCGGCGAGCAAGCCGGCACGCCCCGGAATCGAGATGCGGAATCCGGTGGCGCTGAACAGCATGCCGATGCAGAAGAAGGCGGTGATCGGCCAGCGCATCAGGCAGGCGATGCCAAGCAAGAGCAAAGGTGCCGCCAGCAATCTGCCCCCGGTGCGCCAGGTCGAGAACGTCAGCGCAAACCACATGTAGAACGCCCACTCATAGGTCAACGTCCAGGCATTCTGCTGGGCAATGGGCAGGCCGAGCGCGTCCTGTACGAAGAACAGATTGGCCGCAAAGATTGCGAGATAGCTGCTCAGATCGATGCCGCGGAAGAACTTGTAGGCCACGATCGGACCGATCGCGAACAACGCAAGATGCAGCACGACGAACACCGGCATGATGCGCAGGACGCGATCGAAGAAGAACCGCGACAGCGACCCGTGCCGCACCAGGCTCGCCGGGATCAGGAATCCGCTGATCATGAAGAACAGCTCGACGCCGTGCCCGCCGACATTGATCGCCGATTGCAGCCAGGACCAGAGCGGTGGCAGGAAGCCGGGGTCCGGGATGTCGTACATGCCGCCCTTCGGCATGTCGTAGAAATGATCCATCAGCACGCTCAGCGCGGCGATGCCCCGCAGGCCCTGGACCGACGGAACGAACGATCCGTCATAGGCGGCGCCCGGCTGGTGCGGTGTCTTGATCACTCCGCGGCACCCTGGGTGCTGAGGGCGGGCTCGAGCACGACCGGCTTCCGTCGCGCCGAGCGGAACCTGTGCCCGAAGGAAATGCAGGGTTTCTCGACGAAGGCGTAAGTCATCCAGCTGACCAGGATCGACAACGCCAGGATCACGGCCAGGAAGAGCGACCATCCCAGCGGCCCGTTGCCGAACCAAACGAGGCGATGGACGGCGACGATCACGAATGGCGACATCAGGTAGACCGAATAGCTGATCACGCCAACGAACGCCATCGGGCGCCACGCCATTCGCTCGCCGAACACGGCAAAGGCGATGAAGACCAGCGCCGCGCAGACATAGGCCGATCCGATCGAATAGCTGTAGAAGAAATTCTCGTGATACACGCCTCCGAACCGCCGATCGGACAGGGTGGCGGCGAAGATCGCATACAGAAGCGTGCAGACCGCCACGTGGGTCCAGCGCAGTTTGCCGCCGACGACGGTGTCGCGGATGATCTTGCCCAGGAACATGGCCGACAGGTTCAACCCGACCTCCATCACCGAGGAGACGGTCCTGTTCTCGATCATGAGCGCGGCGGTGGTTCCGACCAGCGCGGCCGCAACGACGATCGTCACCGCCGTGAAGCGCTGGTTCAGCAACCCCATCGCAAAGAGAATCGTGCACCCGACGTAGAACAGCAGCTCGATCGCCAGCGTCCAGTAGAACACCCAGAGGTTCGGGACGTTCACGAAGGTCTGCAACATCGTCACGTTGGCGGCGACCTGCCCCAGCGGATAGACTTTCGACTCCAAGAGCTGCATCGTCACGAGCCCGACCAGGAGCGACGTCCAGTAGGCCGGATAGAGACGGAAGAAGCGGCTGATCGTAAAATCCCGCACGGGCGTGGTGCTGTCCGGAAAGCTGAACGGAATGACGAAGCCGCTGACGAAGAAGAACAACACGACGCCGAACCGGCCAAAGTTCATGTAGTAGCCAAACACGTCGTGGATGGGCCAGTAATAGGCGCCCGTCGGGTGCTTCTCGACGATCAACTCGAACACGTGCTGGACCAGGACCGACAGCACGGCAATGCCGCGCAGCGTGTCGATGAATGCGAGCCGTCTATGCATCGTTCGTTCTCACCTGCTTCCGCTCGCCGCCGGTAGATCCGGGCTGAAGCCATCCAGTGGCCGCATCGGAGGCCGCATGACGATTGGCACGGCGTCGGCCCCACGTGCAGAGGTCGCGCGCCGCGAGAACACTTCGCTGAAACTCAATGCGATGATCAGCAGGCCGGAGGCCGGGCCGTAATTCAAGACCGTGATCGTGAACAGGTTGACGACGAAGAGCAGCGTCAGCTTGTACACGTCGGTCGCACCGAACGTCGCCCGGAACACCATCACCATGAACGCGACGAAGGGGAGACCGAACATCAGGTACGTCCCGATGTAGAAATTGTCGACGGGCACCCAAAACGACGCGAGCGGCGAGAACAGCTGCTGCGGATAGTTGAAGCAGCCCGCACCGCAACCCGTCACCAACCCGATCGGCATCAGCTGAGTCATGTAGACGAAGGGCAATTGCCAGCTGTTGTTGATGCGATCAAGAATGCTGTACAGCGTCGAGTGCGGGACCGCCGGCGTGCCTGACGCGAGCAGGATCATGAAGAGCGGAATCAGGATCGCAGCAAACGACCACAACGCGATGCCCCGAACAGCCAAAAAGCGAGACCGCTCCGGCAACATTCGTACAAGAAGCAGGAGCAACAAATAGAACGACAGGACAATGAATGTCGTCTTGCTGGTGGTCAGCCAAACCACATAAATAGCGATCGATCCGGCCCCAATACACCAGGACGTGCTCTTGCGGATTGACGTGATTGCGAACGATACCAGGATGAAGAAGGCGGCCATGGTGTTGTCGGCCGCAAAGCCCATCAGGCGCTGGTCGTCGCCGCCGTAGGCCCACCACAACCGGCCGGCCTCCCGTACCGCGCCGAAGGATTCGTATTTGTAGCCCACCCAAGGCATCGCGTAGAATTTCGTCAGGAAAACGCCGATCACGGACAGATAGAAGGTCACGGCGATGACCGACAGAAGCTTTCGGTATGAGCCCAGACTCGAATCGCAGAAGCAGAATCCGACGAACACCGGCAGCATCATCTTGAAGGACGAGATCGCTGCGTTCATCGTCCCCAGCATGAAATAGCCGAGCACGAGCGACAGCATGATCTGCACGAAGACCAGCAGGGCCAGGGTGCTGCGATTGCGCAGGATGCAATGGACGAAGAACTGGACGAGGCACAGAAGCGCAACGGCGTCCGGCAGATACCACAGCGGATCCATGTGATAGATGCTGGTGTAGTAGCGGATCACGCCGCCGAAGGCGTCGCGGACCAGATAGACGCCGAGCGCGATCGCCTCGATGTTGAGGCTGATCAGCGTGATTCGGGGACGGTTCAGCGCGAGGATGGTCATGTCCCGCTCAGTTCGTCGGCCGCGCCGATGGCGCCGGGGAAGCCGAGAAATCGGACCGGCTGCCAAGAGCGTTCCGCATCAGCCTGCCGCCAGGGATTTCGACGTAGAGATAGGTGAAGTGCGACACCGCCAGCACGGCGGCAAGTGAGACGACGAGATTCAGCGTTGCGGGCAGACCGGCCCAGACCGAATCGAGCGCGGCGATCCGCCCGGCCCCGAGCGCGCGCACGAAATACTCGGCCAGCAGCACCACGACCGCGTGCACCATGTAGATCGAGTAGGAGCGGCGCCCGAGCCAGACCAGTGGTCCTGCCACCAGCAACCGCGGCACCAGCATCGCATCCGGAAACGCGAGTAAGCTGCCGAGGAAGATCGCGAACGTCACCGGCGCGAGGAAGGTCGCCGCGGGATTGGTCTCCGCCACCGACACAAGGACGATGCTGGCGATCATGGCGACGAACTGCACCATGCCCTGGACCGCAGGGCCCGGCATGGCCGGCAGCCGATCGACGATCCGCACCGTCAGCACGCCCAGAAAGAAGCTCACGAAGCAGCGCAGGATGCCGAAGTCGGTCTGAAGCCCGAGGCTGCTCTTGTCGAGCCCGAAAATGATGAAGACGAGGCTCCCGACCGCAAGCAGCCCGCAGAGACCGTAGAACCACAACAGCGAACGCATGCGCTGGGCAAACAGGACGACCAGGCCGAACACCAGATAGGTGTAGAACTCGACGCTGATGCTCCAACTCGGCGCATTCCAGCTGAGATAATCGATGAACCCCATGGAGTGCAGCAGCAGGACATTGAGCACGAAGGAATAGGCGTTGTTCACCTCGAAGGCCGCCGGCGCAGCCACCACGACACCCGCCATGACCAGGCTGATGCGCAGGAGGCGGAACAACAGATTGGCCATCAGCATGACGATGTGCAGCGGATAGACCCTTGCCAGGCGCCGCACCATGAACTCGCGCAGCGAGAAGCGCCCGAAGTCGCTCTCGACGTAGCTGAGCGACATGACGATCCCGCTGAGAACGAAGAACAAATCGACCAGCAGCCAGGCGCTTCTGAAGAACGAGCAGTTGATCCACGCATTGTGCGGGAACGCCGCGAGGAAAGTCGGCATCAGCAGAAGGTGGTGAATCACCACCGAAGTCGCGGCGATCCCCCGAATGCTGTCGAGGGGCAGGACATGCGCCTTCTCACGATGAACCAACTCCGTCACATCAACATTCCATAGCTATTGCGCCGCAGCAGTGTGGATCAGGTCTCGCGCGTGTTCAATCTCTGCGATTCACGGACTCGCACGCGATGCATGACGACCGACGATACTTTCAATGCTCGTAGATCATTCAGACATGTGAGCGCCAACTTCACGCCACTTTTTGTTTGAGGCGCCGCGTGCTTCGGGCGCAAATTCCATCAGCTGTGATGATTGCGAGTATTTGCGTGGAAAGTGTGCGCGAAATTCGGCGCTGTTGCGGTAGAGGCCATTCCCAAGACATTGGTCTGTCTGCGTATGGATGTCGCAGCAAAAATTCTTTTGTCCGAGGGAACAATACAAGCGCGCCGTGACTTGTGTCGGTTTTGCGACCCGCGGGTCTGCGAGTGCCTGATATGTTTTCAAGCTGCAACATCCATGAGCGCGACATGCCAATCTCGCAGGCATTGCAAATCGTGCTTTTGCAACCGGCGCAAAGTTTGAGCAACGTTGTTCGTCGTCGACGATCGTGCATCAGTTTGCGCCGCACAAAAAGATGACACAGTTACCTGCCAAGTTTCGCGTGTTCTCCTATTGCAACAGAAGCAAGGAACACGGATGGGCCGCGGACTAACACGTCGTCATGCACAGCCGCGATGGCTATCGACTGTTTTGATAGGTTCTGCGCTGATCGTTTCGAGCAGCGATGCTTGCCGCGCCCAGTGCGTCGAATTCTCTGACCGCGCCTCGCAGCTCGAACTAGATACCTTCGTCAAGTCGCCGTCTTCGCTTCTGGAGCGACTGCGCAATGACAAGGAGAAGCTGAGATATCGGCTCTCGGCTCTCATCGCGACCAATCCATCGGTGTTGCCCTCCGTGCAGACGCTCATCTCCGCATCGGCTTCAAGCGATAGGTCGGCCATCGGCGCCGCGCTGCGGATTGCCGAAGAGCGGTGCACGTCGACGAAGCCCGACGCAGCCCGCAAGATCAGGGATTTCGCGCAGCGGATCGGCGATCTCAACGTGCAATCAGGCTATTCCGCAGCGGGAGAGGACTCGGGCCCCCAGCAGGCCCAATCGCAGAGCAAGGGTCTTGCGCGGCCGCCGCGAGGCGGAGCGCTGCTCGACGGCGAATGGAAGACCAAGTTGGCCGACCCCTTCAAGCCCGTTCCCCTTCCGAATTGATCAGTGATCGTCAAAGGCAGCGAATTAGCAAATGTACCAGCCTAGAGAACATTTCCAGTCGGGACACCGGTTCGGCATCGAATTCGGCGGGGCCGTGCTCAGCTTCGAGCGCGTGGCCGACGTGCTACGCCGCCAATGGCCAATCATTGCGGCATGCGCCGGCGCTTCGTTGGCGCTGGTGATGGTCTACCTGATCACGGCGCAACCCATGTATACGGCGAATGCCCGCATCATGATGGACACGCGTCAGGCACAGGTGCTGGACAAGGACAGCAATACCAACAGCGCCCTGATCGACACCGGCTATGTCGACAGTCAGGTCGAAATCATCAACTCGGACGACCTGATTCTGTCCGTCGTTCGTCGTCTGAAGCTCACGGAGGATCCGGAGTTCAAAGGTTCCAATCCGGGCCTTCTCTCCCTCATCATCGGCAAGGTGAGTTCGCTGTTTGGCTCCGGTGAACCGCCGACCCAGGAACGAATCGAACATGCCGTGGTCGAGCAGGTTCAGAAGAACCTGAGAACGGAGCGCGTCCTGACGACATATGTTCTCTCGTTGAACTATCGCGCACGGACCCCCGACAAGGCCGCCAAGATCGCCAACGCCATCGCCAATGCCTATCTTGTCGGCGCTCTGGAAGCCAAATATCAGTCCACCAAGCGGGCAACCGAATGGCTTCAGCAGCGCAGCCTCGAGCTGAGCGAGCAGGCAACGGCCAGCGACCGCGCCGTGCAGACCTTCAAGGCCGAGCACAACATCGTCGGAACCAGCCGCGGCCTGATGTCCGAGCAGCAATTGTCGGACCTGAATACGCAGCTGGTTCAAGCGCGGGCTGCGACGGCCGAGGCCAAGGCCCGGCTCGACCGGATCGAGGCGATCTCCGACCAGGATCTCGCGCAGCCGACGGTGACGGACGCTCTCAACAATTCGGTCATCACCCGCCTGCGCGCCCAATATCTCGACCTCCAGGCCCAATATGCCGACTGGTCCAGGCGTTATGGCAAGACTCACCTTGCGGCGGTCAATCTGGCCAACAAGATGGACGAGCTGCGCAAGAACATCGCCGACGAGCTGCATCGGATCGGGGATGCTTATCGCAGCGATTATGAGATCGCAAAGAGCCGCGAGGCGTCGCTCGAGAAGAACGTCAAGGACCTCGTTGCCCAGGCCGGTCACACCGGCCAGGCCGAGGTCAAGCTGCGCGATCTCGAAAGCGCCGCCGACACCTATCGCAATCTCTACAACAACTTCCTCGAAAAGCTGCAAAGCGCGACGCAAAACCAGAGCTTCCCGCTCAGCGAGGCGCGTCTCATCAGCACCGCCACGAATCCGGACCAAAAGAGCTCACCGCGCACGGTCCTGGCGCTCGTTGGCGGCCTGGTGGGCGGCCTCTGTCTCGGCTTCGGTGTCGCATTTGCGCGTGAACTGCTGAGCGACGTGCTCAGGACCCCCGGCGAGGTCGAGGATGAGCTCGGCGTGAAGTGCCTCGGCGTCCTGCCCGATATCGGTCCAGCCGCGAAGACCGGCGCATCCGATATATCTCGCTATGTCGTCGATCATCCGTTCTCGCGGTTTGCCGAGACGTTGCGCAACATCAAGGTGTCGATCGACGTTGCGCGCCTGACCCGCGAGATCAAGGTGATCGGCATCGTCTCTTCCCTTCCCAAGGAAGGAAAAACGACCGTCGCGGCGAATTTCGCGCAATTGATCGCTCTCACGGGGCATCGCACGGTGCTGATCGACGGCGACCTGCACACGCGCTCGCTGACGCGAGAGCTCGCGCCCAACGCCAAGAGCGGACTTGTGGAGGCGCTCAACGACCCCGCGAGCCTCGGCTACCACGTGCAGCGGAGCAAGGAGACGGGACTGGATTTCCTTCCCTCCGTCGTGGCTTCCCGCATGGTGAATTCGGCCGACGTGATTGGATCGAAGGCGATGGCCGAGCTGCTCAAGGTGCTGAGAGAGCACTATGAGTATATCGTGATCGATCTTGCCCCGGTGATGCCGGTGGCGGACTCCAAGGCCGTCAGCCTCCTGATCGATGCCATGGTCTACGTCATCGAATGGGGGCAGACGACACGAAGCGCTCTTCAAGAGTCGGTTTCGGGGTCGGAGGTGCTCCAGAAGAAACTGCTCGGTGCCGTGCTCAACCGCGCCAATCCGAAGATGCTCAAGCGCATCGAGGCCTACAAGGGTAAGCACCACAACAGCTACTACGTCGAGCACGCCTAGGCGGAGGCGCGGCGACGCGCCCAGCCGAACTGGAACGACCTCGGGCCCGCTGCCATTTGGCAGCGGACCTTATTCTTGTTTCGTGGAATTGTCGCTTGAAGGCGAGCGAGCGCGCCTTGCACGCGAGACAGCCCGAGCCCGTCGGACGGACGGAGATCGTGCCCAGGCACAGCCGGGCTGCTTGGACGTCCGTATTCATCCGGAATCCACAACTTGCGGTTATTGCTCTAGCCAAAAGCAAGGATTGACCAAGACGGTGCGCCATGGGCAACCATCTGTCGCTAAGACGAGACAATCCGGGCTTGATGCCTCAAAATGACGAAACTTTAGGCATCTTTCCTTCTCGGTTCCCCGGGGCTAATCTCGGCCCATACTCACTCACAGCTCTTTTCCGGTGGGCTCGGATGCTGATCGTCCTTACGATTTTGACTATTTGGGTTCTGCTCAACATTCTCTTCGTATTGGTCGTGATCCCCCCGCGCAAGCCGCTTCGGCAGCCCATGGCAACGACGCTCTCACCGGCGCCCATCGAGCCAAGCCGGCGCGAGATCGAGCAGGACGAACCTTTCTCGATCCGCCATGTCATCTTCTCCCTTGCAATGGGAGCCTTCTTCGTGCTCGTGCCGCCGCTTCTTGCCCTGCGGGATGCGATCATGCGGCTCCTCGGCAAGCCGCCGCGCAATGGAACCTGAGGCGCCTCGGGTCAGCGCTCTCAGGCGGTTGAGACATCAAGCGACTAGTAGGCTTCCTGGAACATCACTGCGGACGCGGTGCGGGCCATGATCTTCAGGTCGAGCCAGATGCTCCAGTTGCTGACGTACCAGACGTCGTACTCGACCCGCTTCTCCATCAGATCGATCGTCGGCGTTTCCCCCCTGAATCCGTTCACCTGGGCCCAGCCCGTCAAGCCCGGCTTCATGTGATGGCGGTAGACATACTTGCTGATGAGCTCGTCGTAGTAGTTGTCGTGGGCGAGCGCGTGCGGACGCGGTCCGACCAGTGACATGTCCCCACGCAGCACGTTCCAGAGCTGCGGCAGCTCGTCGATGCTCGTCATGCGGAGGAAACGCCCAATTTTTGTGACACGGGCGTCCTTCTTCGTCGCCTGTGTCACCGTCTCACCATTCTCGCAAACGGTCATGGTTCGAAACTTCCAGATCTCAAACGGCCGGCCGTTGAAGCCGCGGCGCGACTGCCGGAATATGACGTTTCCAGGTGAATCCAGCTTGATCAGCATGGCAACGGTCAGCAGCAGCGGCGTCAGCAGCACGAGCGCGAACAGAGCGACGCCGACGTCGAGACAGCGCTTTTGCAGCCGTTCGAGAATTGTGAGCGGCGGTCGCTGGATCTCGACCGCGACGGTTCCGCTGACCGGCAAAAAGGGACGGGTCACGAGGTCAGCAACCGGGTCGTCCGGCAGCAGGCGAATGGGCTGCGGGACGGCGCGCAAGTATGGCCCCAGCTTGCGCAGCATCGGCAATTCGTTCCAGTCGATCGCAAGCAGATATTCATCGACGTCAGCCGAGCGCGACTGACGGATGACGTCGCGAATCTGTCGCTCCCACTGGCCATCATCCCGGTCGTCTCCGAGCACGAAATGGCGCATGACGTCGAAGCCATTCCTGCGCAGATCCTTGAAGCGGCTCGAGGTGAAGTCGAGCGGCTTCAGGCTGAGCAGGATCACCTTGCGATCGACCAACCGGCTTCGCGCAAAGCTCGTGCCGAACACGGCCTGCCAGACGAAGCGCAGGCTGATCAGGCCAAGTCCGCCGATCACGGCGAAGACGATGACGGTGCCGCGCGATAGATTGTCGGTCGATTTCAGCAGGAAGGCCGCAACGGCCAGGATCGTGAGCGACGTCAGCCAAATGAACGCCGCCATTCGAAGCTGCCATACGAGATTGAGCAGGCGGTGCGTGGAATAGACGTCGCGGAAATAGGCGATCCCGACGAACACCACGCCCACGAACAACCCGGCTCCCACCGATGCGCCGTCGGCAGGCGAAGCGACAGCCCCACCATACAGCGAAGCTCCCGCCGCATAGCTCAACAGGATCAACAGAAAGTCAGTAGCGATGACGACGATCTGAAAAGGCCTCTGAAGAGCGCTGCCGCGCGCAGATGAAAGCGCATGGGCGTTTTCAGAACCATAAGTTGCAACAGCCATTCGAACCTCTGCCTATCGAGAGAGTGCCTGACGCTCATCGTGATGCTGAAGACTCGTCAATTCCCCGCGCGAAAGTGTTGAGTGATCGCAGCGACATTGTGGCGCTGCACGCAAAACTTTTGCGGCGCACGGACGATGCGTCGTGTCGAAGTACGCAGCGAAATTCGACGCGCTGAAAATGTCGTCACAGTGCTGACATACGAGTGAACGGACTGCCCTATTTTGACTCAAGTTCCGCATCCGATGCGCCTCTCCGCTCAACTTTGAGGCGCTGCATTGCTCCCGCCGAAGCACACAGAGTCGGCTGCGAGAATTTCTTCGGATTTCTATCTGTGGCTGAATATGAAGATTCCACGAGTCATGCAGCTTTGCTGCACACTTCGGGGCAGTGATGCAATTCCTGCGCACCGATCTTGTTCCTGCAGTCCGCCACAAACAAGGTCGGCAAAAAATGCCGCCCTTCTTTTGGCATGATCAGGTCGGAGAACGAGGTCGCGGCCCCACCGAATTCACGTTGTTCGTGTTGGATGGAAGCTCTCCGGTGCCGGCGACTTGGGGATAACTTTTCGACCACCCGATCGATGAGCGCCATGAAATCCCTCGCGCGACCACACTCCTCCATCCCCAAGCCGCAATTGCCGGACGGAGTTCGCATCTACGCGATCTCGGATATTCACGGCTGCGCGCATTTGCTCGAGCCCATGCTGCGGGTGGTCGATGCCGACGTCGCCCGCAGCCGGCCGCATTATGCCGTCGAAGTCTTCATGGGCGATTACATCGACCGCGGCCCGGATACGCGCTCCACCCTCGACATCCTGGTCGAGCGGAGCCGCCGGGGAAATGCGGTTTTCCTCAAGGGCAATCACGAGGCCTTTCTGGTGAGGGTTTTCGAAGATCCTTCACTGTTCGAGGACTGGATTGCCTTCGGCGGGACCCAGACATTGATGTCATACGGGCTTGCGCCGCCGGATCTCAAGCGCGACGAGCCGGCATCGATCCTGCGCGATTTGATTCGCGCCATGCCGACCGAGCATCTGGAATTCCTGGACAATCTGCGGCTGAGCTTCAGTTGCGGAGACTTCTTCTTTGTCCACGCTGGCGTGCGCCCCGGCGTTCCATTGGCCGCGCAGACCGAGCGCGACCTGCTCTGGATACGCGAGGAATTCCTGCGGAGCGAGGAGCATTTCGGCAAGTATATCGTCCATGGTCACACGCCGGTCCGCAGCGCGGAGTTCATGGCCAATCGCGTCAACATCGACACCGGCGCCTATGCGACCGGCAACCTCACCCTGATGAGCATCCAGGGAAGCCGCATGATCGCGGTGTGATATGAGGCCCCCTACCTGCCACTAACGGGCGAGATGGCTTCGCGGCAACGATGCAGTGGCCTTGGTGTTATCGTGCTCTAGTTGAGCAAAGGCGGCTTCTCCAGACGCTCACGCGTCTGGGCCATCCAGTCGCTCCAGGCTCGCTCGTGCTTGACGTAGAGTTCCATCCAACGTTTGTCATGCTTGGCCTCATGGACACGAGCCGCCTCTCCAAGCAAGTCTGCGCCGGGGCGGGTGTCCGGCTTGTCCAGCGCTTCGAACTCGATCGTTTCCGAGATCGTCAAACCAACGAGCACGCGCTGTCCGGCGCCGTCCACGATATAGCGTCGCGGCGCATCCTTCTTGGGCCCACTCATTTCATCATGTCCCAACGTTCCAGTATGAGGCTGGATGCTGCAACGAGTTGGACGATGCCTAGAAGGCTCGTCGGGCGTGGCCGAACGTCGAGGTGGGAGCGGGCTCGGACGTACGGCGTGAGGCGCCGCAGGATGAGTTCACGGTTCTTCGTTGGACGCGCCAGGCGCGCAGCGCGTATCCCAGAATGAGGCCAGCACCAAAGATGGAAGCGGAGACAAACGCAGAAGTCATGGGAGTCGTCCTGGATCGTACGCCTCCTATCAAGAGCGAGCAGTGTGTCGACATCATGGTTCTCGAAGACTCCTCGACGCCGAAAGATTGTTCAACCTGCGATCTCTTCTAGGCAGCCAGGTCTGGCGGCACTGCTGCATCTCGCCTCGCCCGGCGGCAATCATCGGACGCTCTATATGAGTGCCGCTCCATATAAGAGAGACGCAAGAGAGACGTTTCTCGCAGCCTGACATGTCCAGACCCGTCGCGGCCGAGCAGGCGTGCGTCGCGAGACCGCGCGCCTCCGCAACGGGAGATTGGGGTCGATCCGTCGGCCGATGCTCTTGCAACCGTAAGGGACCCGTCGCATTATTTCGCATCTCATTCTGAGAGGGATTAATCCAATGAACTTCCGTGCCCTTATTCCATCCATTGCCCTGTCTGCTCTCGGCCTTACCTTGTCGGCATCCGTGGCGTCCGCCGCCGAGCTCTCCGTTGCTCCGGCCCATCATCGGGCGGCCGCCGTCCAAGGCGGACTCGTGCTGTGGGATGATGTCTATCCGCCCGCGATCTATGGCCCCCAGCT
Source organism: Bradyrhizobium sp. STM 3561 (assembly GCF_045571455.1). Classification (NCBI taxonomy): domain Bacteria; kingdom Pseudomonadati; phylum Pseudomonadota; class Alphaproteobacteria; order Hyphomicrobiales; family Nitrobacteraceae; genus Bradyrhizobium; species Bradyrhizobium sp. STM 3561. The sequence continues at coordinate 717,124 of NZ_CP120695.1, read as the reverse complement.
GCGCCCGGTCGAGGAAGTCGCAGCCATGAAGGCAGCGGCGCGGCCGGTGTCCCAGCGCTGGTGGGGATATTGGTACGTGCGGTAACGTGCCGGAGCGGCGGGCTAACCGCAACCCAGACGCCCTCAACCATCAACCGCCGCGCCGAGCAAACGGTAGCGGCGCTTTTCATTTGGGCGGCTGAGAAGATTGCCAAGGCGAGCGCGGCGACTCGGGCCTGCGTTGCCAGCCTGTCGAGCCTGACCTGAAAGGACCGGCGTATCAGATCATACCTCGCGGCCAACCCCGCCTGCGTCGAGCGCGATGCGCCAAATTGCACCACCTTATGATGGTCGCATCGATGACACTACCGTTGCGGTCAGCTGGGGCTGGACAAGCGTCAGAAACGCGCCCAACGCGGCAGGCGGCTTACATGCGCCTCGACCGAATGCAGACGCGTGTACTTACCGAGACAATCGCTAGGGCTGGTTGTTTGGTGGTCTTTCAATGATAGCGCCGGCTGCCGTTGAGAAGCTCGAGGTTATTGGCGATGACCGGATTACCTGGATCGAGCGAATAAGCCTTCTCGAACTTTCGGCGCGCCGCACCCAGATTGCCGCGCAACATGTACGAATATCCCTGGTCATTCAGGACTTGCACAGTTTCGCCGCCGAGCCGGATCGCTCGGGCATAGGCCTGATCGGCAAGATCAAATCGACGGATCCGATCATAGCTTGCAGCCAAGCCGATCCAGCCGGTGAATTTCCCTGCGAACAGGGAATTCTACAGGGAAATCCTGCTCTGTGGCGGGCGATTTGACCAACGGAATCCCAGAAAACGCCTGCGACTCCAAAGTATAACGGCAACGCATGCGCAAATCAATAACAGGGAAATTGCTGATGTGATCAGGGAATGAGCGTGCGCTGAACAGGGAAACGGAATAAGCGTCCACGCGTCCACTATGTTCTCCAATTATCGATGCCACGGTGAAGAACCATTAGTCTAGCGGCTATTCGTGATCGCTAGACGTGCTGCTCGGCGTCCTTTTCTCCAAGCTCCACGCTTGCAAAAAATAGCTGTCAAATGCAAATGAGAGTCGTAAACCGAACGGCACGCGCCGCACACTATCAACAGTAATCCCAGCGCGGCGATCTCGGCGGTCGTTGGCTTGCGACCGCCGGGCCTTTAATTGCGTCTTGATCGCGAGGCCCTTAACACTTTCGTTATATACTTGTCGGCGCGCATATCATCACGCTAATTTGCTGTCTTTCACATCCGAGAATGTTCGCCCCAGTGAGAAACTTGTTTCCCGCTCTGCGCATTCTGGACGACACCATAAGCAGCACGATCATCCATCAGGGCTTCTGATGCAATTTACGTCATCTCTTTGCCCGAACCACCGCCGATGCTTTCCTCGATCGACGGGAAATTTCTGGGAGCGTGCTGGGTCCAGGCGGTTGTGACGCGGCCACGAGGATGCGAACTAGGACCATAGCGCACCAGCGGTGATGTGTTGGAATGCCACGGCCGCAAGGTGCATGAATGTTCGAAAGCGCAGACCCGAGCCTTGCACCGCATTACGCTACGATCGTCCAGGGGTGCAGGCCAATGCGCCGGGGGCACGACAGCCTCGACAACTTGGCAGCGGGGATATGGAGGCGGTTTTGGCGGGGGATCATTGAGCCGCCTTGCAGACCATGGAATAACGTAGACCGCTAGGGCTGGTTGTTTGGTGGTCTTTCAATGAACCGCCGGCTGCCATTGAGAAGCTCGAGGTTATTGGCGATGACCGGATTACCTGGATCGAGCGAATAAGCCTTCTCGAACTTTCGGCGCGCCGCACCCAGATTGCCGCGCAACATGTACGAATATCCCTGGTCATTCAGGACTTGCACAGTTTCGCCGCCGAGCCGGATCGCTCGGGCATAGGCCTGATCGGCAAGATCAAATCGACGAATCCGATCATAGCTTGCAGCCAGGCCAATCCAAGCGGTGATGTCTTTCGGCGATTTCTCGACGGCGTCCTTGAAATAGCGCTGGGCGAGGCCGTAGCTACCACGGTTGTAGTGCTCCAGCCCAAGCCGCACGGGTTCGTCCGACGGGTAATATTTGACGTCGGTCGGCTCCTGCACGGGGTCGCCACCCGGCGGATCCACCGGAGCCACGATCGCTGCCTCCCTAGTTGTGTAGTCGCACGCAGCAAGGCCTGTCCCCAAGCAGCAACAGGTCAGTATCAAGAAGACGCGCCGCATAACAATTGTCCCGGTCCGGCTGGGCGAACTCATGGAAAGATCATCGCTAGAACGTTCAAAGCCAAGGCCCCCTTCGCTCCTACCTATTAGGTGCTCCGCCGACCGGTACCGACACTCCGGCTGACGAACCTGCCCCCAATCCCTCGATGTTGACGTTCTGCGTCGGCAACGTCCGCACGCCCATTTGTTTCGTCGGATCACCGTTATCGGGGAGCTGATCCACCGGCTGTTGCGTCTTGCCATAGCGTGTGACAGCGGCACCCACGCGCCGGGCGTCGTAGGCGAGCCTGCGATCGCCGACGTATCGCGGCCATGGGTGGATCGTATGGGTGACAGCGTTGACCTGTTTGGCATCGCCAGCGCTCATCGTGAGAGTGTCGGAACGCTGCACGTAACGCTCCATCTCGTCATGGCCGGCGAGGCCATAACATCCCCCGAGCAGGAGGGGTGCGAACAGAGCCGGATACCTGATGCTCATTTCCCGCTTTCTTTAGTTGAGGGTTTTCACGACCGGCTGGTCGGCAGCAGCGGCAGGGGCGACGACAGGTGCCCTAATCTCGGGAGCGATGATGTGACCGTACGGACCCTTCACGTCGCCACCTGAATTGACATAATCGTCGTAACGCTTGCGGACTTCCATCTGCCCGTTGAGGAAGAAATCAACATCGTTGGCCGGCAGCCGCGAGTCTAGCGGCGAGGCCAGTTGCTGGCCGGGTGCCGCCGGCGCGACCAGGCGCGGCGTCACGACGATCACGAGATCAGTTTCCTCCTGCTGGTAAGACTTGCTGCTGAACAGCGTCCCGAGCACAGGCACCGAGCCAATCCAAGGCAATTGCGAAACATCCTGCCGATTGCGGGTCTGCAGAAGGCCGGCGATCGCAAAACTCTGACCGTCGCGCAACTCGACCGTGGTGCGCGCGTCGCGACGGGTCAATGCTGGGACTGTCGTCCCCTGGATGGTGATCGCATTGGAGAAATCAAGTTCGCTGACCGAGGGCTCGACCCGAAGGTTGATCACACCCCGCGAAAGAACGGTAGGCACGAAGGACAACTCAACGCCGAACTTCTTGTAGTCGATCGTGATGGTGGGAAAGCCATTCGACGTCTGGGTCGGTATCGGCACCGGAAATTCACCGCCGGCCAGGAAGCGGGCGGCATCGCCGGAAAGCGTGGTCAGGTTTGGCTCGGCCAGTCGGCGAACCAGCCCTTTCGTCTCCAATGCGGTGATCAGCAAATCCACTGAGCTGCCATTGCTGGTTCGGAGGATGCTGGTCAATAAACTTCCGAACGGGATAGGGGAGACACCGCCCGCGGCCCCTATGAGCGTCCCCGCCGTTCCGAGTAACGGGATTGAGCCCGGTGGGGGACCGACGTTGGGCATCGCGACTCGGCCGCTCTTCGTATTGATCGAACTAGCCCCGCCAAGCCCTGAATTGGCAATATTCGACCCACTGGCATTTGCCGCATAAAGGTTCATGCCAAGCTCGCGACCGGCGATGCGGTTCGCTTCCAAAAAGCGCACCTCCAGCATCACCTGCTGCGGGGCCGCGACGCTCATCGCGTTGACGACCGTTCCCCCCTTCGCGACCGTACTGGTGGCGATCGCCATGGCCCGCTCGGCCGTAACCGCATCCGCGGCCGTTCCGCTGAGCACCACCTGGCCCTCGGAAGCCGACACGCGGATACCCTGTCCGCCGGTGCTGGTCCGGATGTTCTGCTGGAGATTACCGGTATCGATCACGACCTCGACGTCAAGGATGCCGATCTGCTTCATCGAGGAGTCGAGCAGGATGACATTGGTGGTGCCGGTCTGCTTGCCCTGGACGTAGATCAGGTGATCGCTGAGCGACTTCACGTCCACGATGTCAGACGAGCCGGCCACGATGGTCGCGAAGGGTGTGTCGACCTTGAAGGTACGGGACTTGTTGACGACGAGCTTGACGCGCTGGACGTCGCTCATCTCGCTGACGATGACGCCACCGGAGGGGCCCCGCCGGTCTGCAGCCGTGGCGCGATCGGCGCAACCAGACCAAGCGAGCGCCGTGCACAGCCCCATCGCACCGCAGGCGAGAAGCCACTCTACCTTCGCACCCGAAACGTAATTACCACCCATTCGAGTCCCCCAACGTAATCCGCGGCTATCACCGCAAATTTACGTGCTCGATTTCCCCAACGCTTCTCCTCTGCGCACCACGCCGCAGAGTTTACAAGCTGTCCCACTACAATTCGTTACTATGTGCTTCCAAGATCATCGTCCCTAAAAGGGTCTCCTTGCAACAAGGGAGGCTTACCGGATGTCTACAGCGGCAAAGAAAACTTTCCAATGTTGCCAGCGAGCATCATTCTTCTGCTGCTGTTGTCGGATGTCGTTGCATCACGCCGAGGCCACCACGCCGACTCGTCCGGCGCAGCCACAAGGCTGTATAGCAAAAAAGGTAAGCTACACTGCCATATTTCCGCTCGGTCGAACAAGTGTCGACATTCTCGCATGGCCAGGCGGGTAGGTGTCATCGGCTGGTGCTCGGAAGTGCACTAAAAGGGAATTTGCGTTGACGCGCTCGGCTTATCGAGCGCCGTGCCCCATATCGGCATCAGCATGGTAAACTGGGCCTGGGAAGCTGTAACGGTCAAGTTGTTGGCGCTGGCGCCGACGGTGAGCGTTGGTGTGAGGTGGCCCAAATACAAGAACGGCGCTGCGTTCTGCTTGGCCGCTGTGGAGAGGGGATCTCCGGTGCAGCCGGCCGGCGACTGCGGTGGGTTTTGAAGCATGGCAGGCGTGTAGCAGCTAATCATGACCGCCCGGGCACCGGCGCTCGCGAGCGTCCGCAAGGACTGCATCGTGATTGCATAACGTCCGAGATCGAAGATAACGAACATCAATGTGAAAAGCGGCACGAACACCATGATAAATTCAAACGCCGCGGTACCTCGGTTGTCGAGCTTTTTCATCATTGCACCAAAGAGACGACCTGGGTGAACGCAACCGTGGACGGAGCACATCCATCCGTGCTCAAGTACGCGCCGCCACTGAGGTTGAGTGTCTTTGCGATCACACTGGAGCAGGTCGTATTGGCAGGTTGAGTCGCCCCGCCATACGACACATCTGCCTTGGGAAAGTACATCGCGCCCGCCAGCTTGATCACGCCGTTGCCGCCGATGCTGACACCAGCGGCTGATTGATCGTCAATCAGAACCCCGTTCAAAGCAGAAGAGAAAGTGTTGGTCGTTGGGGCGGAGAGATTGACACTCCCGCCATTGATCGTGAGGCTGGAAGTCCCGAGTAAGACAAGCGTTACGCCTGTGCCGCTGACCGTTCCGCCAAAAGTTATCGTTGCATTGTAGAAAAAGTACGTGCCTGGGGCAAAGTTTACCGTGCCTCCGGAGTTCACCTTCAGGTCGCCGTAGACCCCGCTAGCGCTGTTCGGGTTCAGCGAGCAGGTTTGACCGTTGGTAACATTGCCACCGCATGGCTTGGTTGATGGGCTCGTCCTCGTGTTGAACGACGCAGTTTTCAGTCCTTGCAACGGATCCATCGCAGGAGGCATGAAGTAGTTGTGCGTTACGCCGGGGTCGGTGCAGGTGCTGGTTGGAGAACAGCCATTTGCACCAAAGACGGCCCACCCTGAACCGGTGAACGAAGGAGTGCTGGCAAACTGGACGGTGTCGTCCGACATCACCGGGCAACCTGTTCCGTTGTTGCTGGAGCTACCAGAAATCTTAAGCGCTCCGCTCCCTGCGGTCGGGTTAGGTCCAAGCGCCAAGGCGCACACCTTGCTCGGCAGCTGAACCAGAGCTATGGCTTGGGCGGGGATGTTGATGGTCAAGAACCCCAGCACCGCCGACAAGTAGGCCGGTTGTTGCTGGCTGACCCTGGCGCGAACGGCGTTGCCGGTGCCTGTTGGTGGCGTTGTGAACGTCCCTCCACTGTAGGTACCGATATCGATCTGCACGGCTCGCGAGACTCTGGTCGGAAGGCTGGGCGGACACTGGCTGTCGGGATAGGGCGTGCTGTCCTTCGGACTCGAGTTGCAAAACCCGTTCTGTGCCGCGAATTCCTTGCCACGGTAATCCACTGACTGCGCGTCGCAGCTCGCGCCAGCAATCGTGCATGCAAGCCGCAAGGCGCCCGAATAGGCTCCCGAGTCGGCGGCGTTCTGTGCGTGCTTGCGCGTGACGTACCACGATCCGGCCTCGGCCCCGAGCGCGACCACGCCGATCAGCGGCACGAGCGCGATCGCCGTTACGAATGCCGCTGACCCTCGCCTGGAACGGAGCAGATTGCGCATGGAAGCACCTACTGGAAGCGTTCTGAGTACGCTAGCGTGTATGTACAACTGGTGGGACACAACACGGACTTCCAAAATGGCACGCGCGCCCCTATCGGGGCCAAAGTGATGGTTGTCGAAAAAGTAATGTACTTCGGCGACGCGATATTGCTCGGCGAGCAGGTAGCGCCCGCGTCTCCGCATTTTACCTGGAGGTTACTGATTGAGTGACCCGCAACTGTCGTCTGTAGCCCTGACCTCCAGGTCACTGTGCCGTCGGGGCCGAGTGGATTGTAGTATTGGACGTACTGCCCGAAGGAGCGCAACGCGCTCCACGCCGAAATGAACTGGAAGCCCGCGGCGGCGACGTCGGCGAGCGGCACAAGCAGGAAGGAAGCCAGGAATATGTAAACGATCATGGTCTCAAGCGCGACGGCGCCACGCTGATCCCTGATCAAACATCTTCTGAGGCTCATGAACCTACCTCGACCGTTACTCGCCACTCCGGTCGTCGACCGGGTCGACCGCACTCACCAAACGTAAGGGATCAGTCTCCAGCGTGATGCTTCGTAACCGGAATATTCAGGGCAGTTACGCCGAAGCAGATCCTCCTCGTAATGAATTCGGCAGATCTGGACGCCGATATGCAGGACGAGCAGGATCACTGTCAGCGGCGTCAGACTTCTCAGCACCACACCCAACAGTGCAACCTCTTCGGCTAGATAGAGTGGGTGCTTGATCCATCGGTACGGACCCGTTTGCACCACGTTACGCGCCTGCGGCACCAGACTGAACGACCTGCCGAGATGCCTGATGGTGATCAGCATCATGATCATGCCGATCAGCACGCAAGCGGTGGACGCCAGGTTTGGCAGCGCTTGGTCGGTCTTGCCGAAGAAGGCGATTGTCCACGGCATGTAGGTGCCGACGAACGCCGCTATTCTCGGGAGGAGGCCATCCGCTTGCGCCTTTGCCGGCGACCGCGTGATGGTCAACAGCGCCAGCAGCACGTAGAAGACGGCGAGGCAAAAACTCGACAGGAGCGACGGCCAGGGATCCCCAGCCGACGATCCGAGCTTGATGGCCACGCCAAGTGCCAGCAACATGAACCACATGCCGCCGAACAATTGCATGGCCCGGTCGTAAGCGGAGGTTTTCGACAGGACGATTGTGCTCATGGCTACTTACCGAAGCTGGCAAATGAACGTACGAGGTGCAGGATGGGGCTGCCTCCCAGAATGACGAACATGGCTGGAAGCAGGAACAACACCATCGGAATGGTCAGCTTGGCGCCCAACTTGTGCGCTCTTTCCTCGAGCTTGGTGATACGCTCTCGGCGGAGATCGACGGCGATGCTCCGCAGCGCCTGACCGATCGGCGTCCCGTATTGCAGGCTTTGGGCGACCATGATTCCGAACCGGCGCAGCCCATCCGACGTAGCTCCCAGCTTCTCGAACGCCTCGCTGCGGCTAGGCAGTACCCGGAGATCATCAAGAAGATTCCTCAAGACCCCAGCTATGGAGGGATTGGTCTCGTCCATTTCCTGCGCAACGCGTGCCAGCCCGCTCTCCAGGCCCATTCCCGCTTCGCTGCACACGACCAGCAAATCGATCATATCCGGGGTGCCCAGACGAATGGCAGCATCAAACCGCCGCTTCAGTGCGGCCAGGATCAACCGCGGTCCCACGATTCCGACCGCCATGCCGATCAGCGTGAAGACCAGCACGTCCAGCAACGGCTTTCCCAGGAGCTGAGCGACCCCTCCGGCGATGATCGGGCACAAGAACATGCTGACGGCCTTGACGCCGATCCAGGTCGGCAGGGCTCGACGATGATTGAAACCGGCTGATTGAAGAATCGCGCGTAGCTGATCCAGATTTTCCTCCGCGTAGAAGCGGCGGTACCGCATGCCGAGCGACGAGAACCAACCCGTCATGTCTTGGAACGGCGCCGATCGTCCGGCAACGCCCATCACGGCGTTCGACACCCGCACGTCCAAAGCGCGAATGTGCATTTCGCGGATGATCAACACACAGCTCGCAGCACCGGCTGCGAATGCGAGGGCCACCAGACCAAGGCCAAGAGTCATAGTGCCGTTTCCCGTCTGACCATCCAACTTATCACCAAGGCCCCGACAAGCACCGAGACCACCGCGTAAGCCAGCAGCTTGTTTCCAACCGGATCAGTGAACAACAGATCGACCGTTTGCGGATTGGCTGCGTATAGCGCCCCGCCCCCGAGCAAGGGCGAGATTGTCAGCGCCCGCGAGGAAAAGATCACCTCTCCCGCCAGGGCCTTGGCCCGCGCGGCCAGTGCAACGCGTTGCCTCACGGTGTCTCCCAGGTTCTGTAAGGTCTCCGCAAGGCTACCACCCGACTTCAACTGAACCGCAAGGGTCACCGCGAACATCGCATATTCCGCCACTTGGGTTCGCCGATAGACACTTTGGACGGCGTCCTCGGGAGATCTTCCGAGATTCACCTCGCTGCATACGATGGCAAACTGCCCAGCCGTTGGCTGTGGCATGTCGCGCGCGAGGGCGCGAAAAGCTTCGTGCACGGGCAGACCCGATCGAACGGTGCTCGTCACCAGCTGGATCGCATCAGGCAGCTGTCGAAAAAGTTGCCTGGCAAAGCGGCGCTGCTGCCATCCAAAGAGGCCGCGAACCACGACTATGGCTGCAATGGCCGCCGCGACGGACAGGTAGAGAATGGAGAATCCCAGCAGGCGATTGGTGTAGAGGATCGCTGCTGCTGCGATGGCACCGGCCAGCAACACATAGGCTGGATGCCAGATGTAAGGTATCTCGCGATTGTAATTGGCCAACCGATGGAGCAACAGCGACGGAGACCCGGCCTCCAACCGGCGAATGGATGGTAGGTTGGCCGGATGGGAAGCTGGCAGAGCAACCGCCAGCCGGCGATTGATGCGTCGCTCCCGAGCGTCGAGCCACAGCGCAATGGCTGCTGCGCACATCGCGAGCGCCAGAAAAGACGCGATTACCGACTCCGGCATCATATTTGCCTCATTGCCTCGGCCCATGCTCCATCCAGTCCATAATAGACAAGACGGCTCTTGAATTTCGGAGTGGCAAGGTTGCACCTGTAGGTGCCCGATAGGCGACCCTGCTCATCCTCCTCCTTGTATTCGAAGGCTGCGATGTCATTGGTGGTGATCACCTCCCCTTCGAGGCCGATGACCTCGCTGATCTGAACGATACGGCGCTGTCCGTCCCGCATGCGTTCGACCTGCACAATGAGATCCAGCGCAGCAACAATCTGAGCTCGAATGGCGCGCGACGGCAGGTTGACCTGTCCCATCTGCACCATGTTTTCGATGCGGGTCAGGGCATCCCGGGTACTATTCGCGTGGACCGTGGAGATCGAACCATCATGGCCGGTGTTCATCGCCTGCAGCATGTCGAAAGCTTCTGCGCTGCGGACCTCGCCAACGACGATCCGGTCGGGACGCATGCGCAGGGCGTTCACCAGCAGATCCCGTTGCGTCACCTGCCCCGTGCCCTCCAGACTGGGAGGCCGGGTCTCCAGGCTGATCACGTGCGGCTGCTGAAGCTGCAACTCTGCCGCATCCTCGATCGTTACGATGCGTTCGCTGTGATCGATGAATTGACTCATCGCGTTCAGGAGCGTCGTCTTGCCGGAGCCGGTACCGCCGGAGACCAGAACATTGAGCCGAGACCGGGCGGCGATCTCCAGCAGTTTTCCGATGGCCGCGGTCATTGAGCCATTTTCGATCAATCCGGCGATATCCAAACGGTGGCTTGGAAATTTCCGGATCGAGATGCACGGACTATGGATCGCCAGCGGCGGGAGAATGATGTTGACGCGGCTGCCATCCAGCAGGCGGCAGTCCACCATCGGGCTGGATTCGTCGACGCGCCGGCCAACCTGCGCGGCAATCTTCTGAGCGACGGAGGCGATATGGTCATTGTCGCGGAATCGCACCGCAATTCGTTCCAGCCTGCCGCTGCGCTCCACGTAGACGTTGCTGGGACCGTTCACCATGATATCGCTGATCGATTGATCGAGCAGCAGCGGACGGAGCGGCCCGTACCCCGTCATGTCGTCGGCAATCTCGTCCGCGAGCTGAAGCTGCTCGCGCCCCGATAGCTCGAGCCGCTCCTGGTTGGCGATTTGATGGATGATTTCCTCGATCTGCCGCCGAAGAACTTCGCGCGAGACGGTTGCCGCCACCGCGGGCTCGATCTGCTCGATGACCCGTTCACGCAACGAATCCGGTATTATCGGGTGGTGGATCGGGAGTTCGTCGCGCCTGGACGCGGATGCGGGCAGGCTTGACACAGGTGGAGGCGCGCTTGGCGCAGATACAGCAACGTTGGGCATCGACGGAGGCAAGCCTGCCGGAGGACCAGGCAGCTCAGTCCCCAATGCAGCTACAAGAACGGACGCCTCTTCCTCACGTCTTCCAAATATTTTCATCGCAGATGTGCTGTGAGCACCCTCCTCCACCAGCTCTTCCGCTCGGCGCCGACACCGCTGATCTCCCGTACAATCGGTGCCAGGTGACGTCGCAATTTCCTGACGTGCTTCAGAGCGGGAATTCCGAGATTGAGCGCTTCGGTCATCCCCTTGCCGAGATCGGGAACGACGATGTCCGGCTCTGCGCCCATCGCCTTGACAACTGCCTCCCTCGGGAGTCCACCGGGACGACCGGCGCGGTTGAGCAAGGTAAAGACCCGATCTTTGCCGGCGATGTTGACGACGGCAGTGCGCAGTGCGTGGGCATTGCGAAGTCCGGTCACCTCGGCTTCGAGCAGCACCATCACGTGACGGGAAAGCTTGATTACCGGATAGATCGACGGGGGAAACGGGACGGGCACATCGACGACGATGTAGTTGAATCGTTGACGGAGCAGACCCAGCACGTGTCGTACGCCGGCTTCCGTGATTTCGAGCTGCGCATCGAGATCCTCGTCGGCCGAGACCAGACAGACCCGCTCGTTGACTTCGATTGCCGCCCGCTCGAGGAACAGCGTGTCCGCCCTCATCGGGTTCTCCAGGGCGATGCGCAGCCCCGGCCCGGGACGGACACCCAGCATCACGGCGGCTTCGCCGCCCTGCAGGTGAAGGTCCAGCAGCGCCACTTTGGCCTTGGTGGTTTCGGCGAGTTGCAGTGCCAGATTGATCGCGATGCTCGTGGCGCCGGCCCCGCCCTGCGCCCCACAGATCGAAACCACGTGACCGCCACGATCGATCTGATTGGCGGCAACGTCGCCCAGCAGCTTGGGGCGCAACTGGTCCAGCACCAAATCGCGCGTGAGCGGCCGCGGCAGATACTCGGCCAGGCCGAGCTCCAGAAGCTCACGGTAGAAGGTGATCTCCCTGTTCTCGCCAATCACAGCTACGCGGACGTCGGGCGGACAGACGCCGGCCAGCCTTTCCAGTTCAGTGAAGGGATCATCGATGCCGCTGATGTCTGTTACCAGCGCGAACAGGTCTGTGTCGGATTCCAGCATCCGTATCGCATTGCGGATCGTGCCGCGCCTGATCGAGAGGTTGGCGCCTTCGAGGCCCTTGCGCAAGGCCGCGGCGCTGATCTCGTCGTTTACGAAACAAACGATGCGGTTACGCGTGACGATCGATGTCGATTCTTCGGGCGGAACGGCTAGGGCAATGTTCATCAACGTTTCTCCGAAAACCTGTTGTCATAACTTTCGGCCGTTGCGGTCTGGTGCACGACTTCCGGGGTCCCCTCGCAGCTGACGAGAGCGTCCTCGTCCTGCTTCCTGACCGTGTATTGCTTGGCTTCGCCGCCCGAATGAATGACGACTGCCGTTCTCTGACGTGCGATTGCGTACTGGCGAGCCAGTTCCGGGGACACATCACAGCTGGACATCGCGCCAGTGTCGGCCTTGTCCCATTGATCGACTGCTGCACGCACGGCCAGAGACAGTGTTCCGAGCTGCTTTGCCACGGTGACTTTCTTGACCTGCTCCTGTGCAAGCTCCAGGGACACGGTTTGCGTTTGCTTGCCTGCCATTCCGCCAATCGGTCGTGCACCCTGCACGATCTCCTGGTCGATCGCGATGACCCGAACGTTGCGCAGAACGGTCTCGCTCAGGGCTCGACGTGCGGTGTCGGCCTTCTCGAACACCTGGGTCAACACGACGTCCACGTGATCACCCGGCCTGATCAGGCCGGAGACACCCGCCTCCTCGTCAACCTTGATGCTGATGGCACGGCTGTCCGGTGCCAGGACGCTGGCCAGGAAGCCTCGATCCCGCGGACGCAGGATGTCCTGCAACGTCACGGGACTACCTGCTTCAACGAACCTGCGGATCAGAGAACCGGGAAGTCCGGCCTTGGACTCCGGTGTTTCAAGAATCGCGCCCTGGGGAATGCGCTCCGGTGGCACCGACCGCACGGTGAAATCTTCTTCGCGGGCCAAAGTCCCCTTCGGCAAGGAACGCGCCGCGACGAAGTATCCGCCGGCAGGCGCCGGTGCCGGAGCCGTCTCCGTGACTTGCGCCGGGGCCGGAGCGGGCGCCTTCGGCAGATTCATGTTATAGGCGACGAGCGCGAACGCCGTGGTTGCGAGCAGAAGCACCATGATGATCGACAGACGCAACGCAGATGACATCTCACAATCCTTTGCTCAAAATCGTCCAGATGCCGCCGCACGCTATTGCAACTCCGTAGGGCAGCGGGGCGTGTCGCAAATGGCGCCAACGTTCGATCGCGTAAACCCGGCGTGGGAGTGACGATCTGGTGGGTGCCAGTTTCGGATGAGGGAGGTGGCGCATCATCAGATGCACCATGGCAAGAACGCCGCCGGCCAGCGCAGTTATGGTCACGAGCTGAATCTGGCCGGTCAGGGGAAATCCGATCGCCAACGCAGTCAGCAATTTGACATCGCCGCCGCCAATCCCTCCGCGCGCGTATAGGACGAACAATAGCAGAAAGAGGATCGCGGCCGATATCAGCGACTCGGCAACTTGCATTGGATTGGCCAATTGACTGGCGATCCCGAGGGCCGCCAGGGCCAGACACATTTCGTTTCGGATCAGCCGCGTCGCGACGTCGATCGTTGCGACGTAGAGCAACAATACGATTTCAAGAAACGAGGCTGTGGGAGCAATCCAACTCATGAAATGCACGCCTCAGAAAAGTGGAACGCGCACGAGATAGGGGGAGTTCGAGCAAAGGGGGGCGCACTGGGTTGCCCCCCTTCCGGGTTCAAATGGCCGTATCAACCAGCGATCGCATTAGCGAAAGTGGCGGTGATCTGGCCGATCCCGTTCTGCAGCGCCAAGCCGATCTGACCGCCAGCTCCACCGCCGAACACAGCGCCGACTGCGCCAACGATGCAAACCGCGACGATAATGTACTCGAACGAAACCACGCCCTCCTGGTCGGCGCGCAGACGCTTCATGGCTTCGGTGGTCTTGATATAATAGTGCAGCATAGGGAAAGCCTTTCTTTGAAGATGGATTGCAGGACACCCTTGGCAAATTTCAGCGGCTGCGAACGACAACGCCGCCACTCGAAAACTCTTCATTAAATATTATATTTAGTCAATAATTAATATGTTGCTGATTTTAAATTTTCGAGTCCCTCACCAGGCGAATCTGACAGGTGATCCATAAATTCGTTTTGTTACAGTTGCTTACGCGGATTAACCATTAATCATTGAGATTCACCGGAATAATACGGACAGCAGCCGCAGATCACGCGAGCCCTCTCCGTTTCGACCACATTAAATGACGCGCCTTTATTTTATTCACATCCAAATTCAAGAACGCCCGCCCCAAAATGTAAGAGGCCGCCGGCGATCAATTCTGGCCTTGTTCCCGGCGCGATCGCGACTGCGGCGCTCAATTGGGCTGCCGCTTTTGGACCAAAGCCTGGTCGATTAGGAAATCGTCCAGCCTGCGCCCCCCTCGCAGTTGCGGCCGCAGCCAGCGGGGCAGCCTGCCGCGGCCCGACCATGTCTGCGCCGGGTTCTTCGGATTGCGATATTTGGGACGCACCGGCGGATAGGGACGGCGCTTGCGATCAAACCGTGTGGCCTCGTCGGCCCGTCCAATCTTCTGGAGCCGTTCCTCCAGCCGTGCGTGCCGCACCAAAATTCTTTGAACGAGGCTGGCGGCCACCTGTTGGTGAAGTATGCACAGCTCCTCGAGAGAGAGCGAATTGAAATGCGCGGTATTCATGGCTTGATCCGAATTCCTGAGAGAAGGCGCAGGCAGACAAATCGGGAATGACGGCGCAGACAAGCCATCAGTTAGATCCAAGCCGCATAATCCACATTTAAATTCGGGAGATTGCAGAGAGCGGGGCCGACGGCGGTAACATCATGGCGGAGCATTTAATTTACCGTGAGGGGTAACGCGTTGAGGCCGCGATCGGGATCATGACATCCAGAAACTTGCGGCCCGCCAGCTGCGCTTTGGCCCTTTAATTGGGCTCGTAGCCCCGTGCTGCAACCCGGGAGTGCTGGGCGGGCTTATTAATTCGGCCGGCCTGCAACACAATTAATTCATTGCGCTGCCAGATTTAAGTCGTATCGGAGCCCATATCGCTGCGAAGGCTCGTGCCGGGTGGGCGTATCACCGGGAGTTTCCGATGTCCGGTCATTTGCGATGTTATTTCGCCAGTTTGGTTCTTCTTGGAGGTCTTGCCGCGACACCTGCGCTCTCCAATCCATTCACAGACTTGTTCGATCCTGCTCGCGAGCCCGCTGCAACGTCTTCGGCGCAGCCGGAATGCTTGGCAAAGCCCGGCAACCCGCCCGGCGCCGGCCAGCGTTGGGTCTATCGGCGGGACGGCCGCCGCAAATGCTGGTTCTTGGCCGAGGGCGTCGCGACGCTGCGAAAACCGGTTCATAGTCGCATCGCGAACCGCACCGTCAGGCCCGACGAGAAGGTGGCCGCGCGGCAACGGCGGAGCCCGGTGAGCGATGCGCGCGCCGAGGTACTAAGCTCCGCGACGGCCGGCGAGGCTCAGCCGACTCCGCCGGCACGCGAGGTGAGGGTGGCTGATGCTGCTTCTGTCGTCGATGCGGGCACGCCGATCCTGATGCCGGCGGCACCCATCTCGGATCCTTCCAGCGACCAACTCACGCCCAAGCGTTCCACGCCGCCCCAAGTTGACGTGGAGAAGCTTTCCGCTGCCGCGCGAGCCGACTTATCTCCAGCTATGCCGATGGGCGCGCGCGATGAAGAGGCGCCCGACGAGGCGCGCAGCCGGACGGTAACTTGGCTCGGTGTGCTGCTGATGACGCTCGGGGGCTTCTCGCTCTTAAGCGCGAGTCGCACGCTTCGACAGGCGGTGAGATTGCGCCACTGAAGCGTGCCACACTGCTGACCCTGACGCTCACCGCGAAGTCGATGAGTTCACGCGGGCTATAGCTGAATTGCCACACGTACAAAGGTTCCGCGCACCGCCACAGAGTTTCTCCCTGACTTGGACGGACATTCGATTACGATGACGGTCCCCTTTCTTGGGATCGGACTACCATCATGCGGTACAAAGTGTTCGTGGTGGACAGCAGCCGCCGAGTGATCTGCGCCGCAAAGCTCGACTGCATCGACGAGCAGGCAGCACGGCATCGAGCCGGGCAAATGTCTGGCGAGCACGACGTGGAGCTTTGGGAGGGTGACCGGCTCGTTGCGGTTTTTCAAAGTGCCGCGTCGAACGGAAATCGGTGCGGCCGTTCTGTCCTGAATAAAAGGCCGGTCTCGCCGCCGAGTTAGTACACGGCGCTTGTTCTGTTGCCCGCTTTGACACACCGTCTTCTGCCGATTGTTCTCGCTTCTACACGCCGGAGCTTGGTTCGAAGCTTCTCCACTTCTCTAAGCTCCACCACAAGCGCTTGGCGACGTTCACTCAGAACGGCACAGCTGTAAACCTGACGCGGACTGGACATGACCGCCTCGAACTATGACTTGAACTAAGAAGGCGATGAAAGGGCAAGCAACGAAAAATCGCTCACTCCAAGCTCACTGAGTCAAGGCCGCAGCCGCCAGATGCTCCCAGTACTCTGCCTCGGCGAGCAGTTTCCAGCTTCTCTCGGGTTGGCGCGCGGCGGTCTGTCGGCAAAGTAGCGCCATGGCGCGAAAGCGGCGGGCAGCTTCCATTCCAACCTCCCATTTTCCCCAAGCATATTTTTTGATTATATGCCGAGGTCAGCACCATTATCAATCAAGCTCGAGTTTATCATTTAAGCGCGATGTCGTCGGCTTGCACGACCTCGCAAGATCCTGTGCCGGCGTTGGTCCGAGCAGCGACCGCGACGTCGGATAACGCCCGTATGAATCCGGTGTTTCCTGCCGGAAGCGACGCAAGCGTCTCTTTGCTGCTGATTCTCATGCATTAATCATTAAATGCAGGGGATGAATAAATAAATGGACCGTCGCATTATTTTAATCTAGGTTTAATTAAATCCCGAGCCAAACGATCGTGATCGCTCCTGATCACGGACGGCACTCGGGAGCTGAAGAATGCTGCAGATCAATGAAGAATGCTGCAGATCAATATTGTCAACGTGGGCGGACGAGGACCGCACACGAATGGGCAGGGGGAATACAGCTCTAAATCTTTTCGCGTAACTTGGCAGCAGGTGGGCCAGATCGGCGCTAACGAGCGGACATGTCATTCGTCCGAGCGAACGCTCGCGGTTGCGTGAATTGATGTGGCGGCGACACTCTCTGCTCTGCATTGGCAGACGAGGGCCCGCGAATGAGATTGAGACGCGTGCGTTTTGTGTGGGAGTCCGAGACCATCTTCGGCCGGGCTCAAATTGAAGCCGATCTTCAGGCGATTCCACGTTCTTTTCTGTCAGCGTGTGATCCTTCGACGCGCGCAGGGTGCCGTTCGCGAACGATCCCGTCGCGCACGGTCCGGCGCCCAAGGACAATCTCTCGTTCCTGTCAGGCCGCGATCTCCTATTGCGAGCTCGGAGCGACGCCAGCTCCAGACAAGCTTGAGTTCGTCGCATGCATTCTTTGCAGATTTTCTCAGCCCTCAGCATGACGACAGTCTTGCTCGGCAGCAGAGCATTTTTCTTCAACGGTGTAGGCAAGGCATCGGCCGACTATCACCGCGCAATTGTGCAATTCCAGGTCCGTGAACGCGGACGGCGTATCATCCGGAGGATTTAGCTATGGCGACGCAGACCACGGGCGGCGGCAGCACGGTTTCGTTTGGAAATACTCCGCAGGCCAACGCCGACGTTTTCTCGTTTACGGAAGACGCCAGCAACATTCTCATCTTGAACGTGCTGGCAAACGATCTTGGCGGCGCGGCCAAGACGCTGTTCTCGCTGGACGACGGAACGAGCGCCTCCGCGTCCACCAAGAGCTACGCCCCTGCGGATTTGCTGGTCAAGGATGTGGCGTACAGCAGCGACGCGGCCGGCATGGCCGGAACCGGTGACCGCAGCGCGCTCGGTGCGCGCATCTGGATCGAGTCGGACGGCACCGTTCATTACGACAAGGGCGATATCAACGCTCAGCTTCAAGCGCTGGCGGCCGGACAAACGCTGACCGATACATTCACCTACGCCATTCAGATGGGCAACGGCACGCTGAGCTGGGCGACGGTGACGCTCCAGTTCAATGGCGTGAACGACGCGGTCTATATGACCTCCAGCCCGCAGAGCGGCTCGGTGGTGGAAGACGCGCCGTCGAAACCGGACCCGTCGGATTCCCTGAATACCGCAGGCAGCATCGGCTTCACCGATGTGGATCTGAGTGATACCCACACAGCGACGTTTGTAGCGTCGCCCGCGAATACGACCTCGCTTGGCACGTTTTCGCTCGATCCGGTCAACGAGGCGGCCAATGCCGCGAACGGCTCGGTGCAGTGGCACTACAATTTGAACAACGCGGCTGCCCAATACCTCGCTGCGGGCCAGACCGTCACCGAGAGCTTCGTGGTGACGATCAATGACGGCCACGGCTCGACAGCTACCCAGACGGTCACAGTCACGATCACCGGCACCAACGATGCGGCCACGGTCTCGTCGGACTCGAAGTCCGTCACCGAAGGCAATACTGCCGCCGCGCTGAACACTTCCGGCCAGCTGACCATCACCGATCCGGATACCGGTCAGGCCCATGTCGTGGCGCAGAGCAACGTTCATGGCAGCTACGGCGACTTCTCGATCGATGCCAATGGCGCCTGGAGCTATATCGGCAATGGCGCCCACAATGAGCTCACCGCCGGCCAGCAGGTGCAGGACCAGTTCACGGTGGTGAGCCAGGACGGTACCGCCACCGGCACCGTCACGGTGACCATCACCGGCACGAACGATGCCGCGACGGTCTCATCGGACTCGAAGTCCGTCACGGAGGGCAACACCGCCGCCGCGCTCAACACCTCCGGCCAGCTCAGCATCACCGACCCGGATAGCGGCGAAGCCCACGTCGTGACGCAGACCAACGCGCACGGCACCTATGGCGACTTCACGATCGATGCTAATGGCGCCTGGAGCTACATTGGTAACGGTGCCCACAACGAGCTCACCGCCGGCCAGCAGGTCCAGGACCAGTTCACGGTGACCAGCCAGGACGGCACCGCCACCTGCACTGTGACGGTGACCATCACCGGGACCAATGATGCGGCGACGGTCAGCTCTGACTCCAAGTCCGTCACCGAAGGCAACACCGCGGCTGCGCTCAACACCAGCGGCCAGCTCACCATCACCGACCCCGACACTGGCGAAGCCCATGTCGTGGCGCAGAGCAATGTTCACGGCAGCTACGGCGACTTCTCCATCGACGCCAATGGCGCCTGGAGCTACATCGGTAATGGCGCCCACAATGAGCTCACCGCCGGGCAGCAGGTGCAGGACCAGTTCACGGTGATGAGCCAGGACGGCACCGCCACCGGCACCGTCACGGTGACGATCACCGGGACCAATGACGCGGCAACGGTCAGCTCGGATTCGAAGGCCGTCACCGAGGCCGACACGGCCGCGGCACTCAATACCTCGGGCCAACTGACGATTGTGGATCCCGACACCGGCGAAGCCCATGTCCTGGCGCAGACCAACGTCCACGGCACTTACGGCGACTTCTCGATCGATGCCAACGGGGCCTGGAGCTACACCGGCAACGGCGCCCACAATGAGCTCACCGCCGGCCAGCAGGTGCAGGATCAGTTCACCGTGACCAGCCAGGATGGCACCGCGAGCGGCACCGTGACCGTGACCATCACCGGCACCAACGATGCCGCGACCGTCTCGTCCGACGCGAAGTCCGTCACCGAGGGCAACACCGCCGCCGCGCTCAATGCAAGCGGCCAGCTCACGATTGTCGATCCTGACACCGGCGAAGCCCACGTTGTCGCACAGAGCAATGTCCACGGCACCTACGGCGACTTCACGATCGACGCCAATGGCGCCTGGAGCTACATCGGTAATGGCGCCCACAATGAGCTCACCGCCGGGCAGCAGGTGCAGGATCAGTTCACGGTGACCAGCCAGGATGGCACCGCGAGCGGCACCGTGACGGTGACCATCACCGGCACGAACGACGCCGCGACGGTTAGCTCTGACTCGAAGTCCGTCACCGAAGGCGACACCGCAGCCGCGCTCAACAGCAGCGGCCAGCTCACCATCACCGATCCCGACACCGGCGAAGCCCATGTCCTGGCGCAGAGCAATGTCCACGGCAGCTACGGCGACTTCTCCATCGATGCCAACGGCGCCTGGAGCTACACCGGCAACGGTGCCCACAATGAGCTCACCGCCGGCCAGCAGGTCCAGGACCAGTTCACGGTGGTGAGCCAGGACGGCACCGCCACCGGCACCGTCACGGTGACGATCACCGGGACCAATGACGCGGCAACGGTCAGCTCGGATTCGAAGGCCGTCACCGAGGCCGACACGGCCGCGGCACTCAATACCTCGGGCCAACTGACGATTGCGGATCCCGACACCGGCGAAGCCCACGTCGTGGCGCAGAGCAACGTTCACGGCAGCTACGGCGACTTCTCGATCGATGCCAATGGCGCCTGGAGCTATATCGGCAATGGCGCCCACAATGAGCTCACCGCCGGCCAGCAGGTGCAGGACCAGTTCACGGTGGTGAGCCAGGACGGTACCGCCACCGGCACCGTCACGGTGACGATCACGGGCACGAACGATGCCGCGACCGTCTCGTCCGACTCCAAGTCCGTCACCGAGGGCAACACCGCCGCTGCGCTCAACACCTCCGGGCAATTGACCATCACCGACCCGGACACGGGCGAAGCCCACGTCGTGGCGCAGGCCAACGTTCATGGCACCTACGGTGACTTCAGCATCGATGCCAACGGCGCCTGGAGCTACACCGGCAACGGCGCCCACAATGAGCTCACCGCCGGGCAGCAGGTGCAGGACCAGTTCACGGTGATGAGCCAGGACGGCACCGCCACCGGCACCGTCACGGTGACCATCACCGGGACCAATGATGCGGCGACAGTCAGCTCGGACTCCAAGTCCGTCACCGAGGGCAATGCAGCCGCCGCCCTCAACACCTCCGGCCAGCTCACCATCACCGACCCGGATACTGGCGAAGCCCACGTCGTGGCGCAGAGCAATGTCCACGGCACCTACGGCGACTTCTCGATCGATGCCAACGGGGCCTGGAGCTACGCCGGCAACGGTGCCCACAACGAGCTCACCGCCGGCCAGCAGGTCCAGGACCAGTTCACGGTGGTGAGCCAGGATGGCACCGCCACCGGCACCGTCACGGTGACGATCACCGGCACCAACGATGCGGCCACGGTCTCATCGGACTCCAAGTCCGTCACCGAGGGCAATGCAGCCGCCGCCCTCAACACCTCCGGCCAGCTCACCATCACCGACCCGGATACTGGCGAAGCCCACGTCGTGGCGCAGAGCAATGTCCACGGCACCTACGGCGACTTCTCGATCGATGCCAACGGGGCCTGGAGCTACACCGGCAACGGTGCCCACAACGAGCTCACCGCCGGCCAGCAGGTCCAGGACCAGTTCACGGTGGTGAGCCAGGATGGCACCGCCACCGGCACCGTCACGGTGACGATCACCGGCACCAACGATGCGGCCACGGTCTCATCGGACTCCAAGTCCGTCACCGAAGGCAATACTGCCGCCGCGCTGAACACTTCCGGCCAGCTGACCATCACCGATCCGGATACCGGTCAGGCCCATGTCCTGGCGCAGACCAACGTCCACGGCACTTACGGCGACTTCAACATCGATGCCAATGGCACCTGGAGCTACACCGGCAACGGCGCCCACAATGAGCTCTCCGCCGGCCAGCAGGTGCAGGACCAGTTCACGGTGGTGAGCCAGGACGGCACCGCCACCGGCACCGTCACGGTGACCATCACCGGGACCAATGATGCGGCGACAGTCTCATCGGACTCCAAGTCCGTCACCGAAGGCAATACTGCCGCCGCGCTGAACACTTCCGGCCAGCTGACCATCACCGATCCGGATACCGGTCAGGCCCATGTCCTGGCGCAGACCAACGTCCACGGCACTTACGGCGACTTCAACATCGATGCCAATGGGACCTGGAGCTACAGCGGCAACGGCGCCCACAATGAGCTCACCGCCGGCCAGCAGGTGCAGGACCAGTTCACCGTGACCAGCCAGGATGGCACCGCCACCGGCACCGTCACGGTGACCATCACCGGGACCAATGATGCCGCGACCGTCAGCTCGGACTCCAAGTCCGTCACCGAAGGCAATACTGCCGCCGCGCTCAACACTTCCGGCCAGCTGACCATCACCGATCCGGATACGGGCGAAGCCCACGTCATCGCGCAGACCAACGCGCACGGCAGCTACGGCGACTTCTCGATCGATGCCAATGGCGCCTGGAGCTATATCGGCAATGGCGCCCACAATGAGCTCACCGCCGGCCAGCAGGTGCAGGACCAGTTCACGGTGGTGAGCCAGGACGGTACCGCCACCGGCACCGTCACGGTGACGATCACGGGCACGAACGATGCCGCGACCGTCTCGTCCGACTCCAAGTCCGTCACCGAGGGCAACACCGCCGCTGCGCTCAACACCTCCGGGCAATTGACCATCACCGACCCGGACACGGGCGAAGCCCACGTCGTGGCGCAGGCCAACGTTCATGGCACCTACGGTGACTTCAGCATCGATGCCAACGGGGCCTGGAGCTACACCGGCAACGGTGCCCACAACGAGCTCACCGCCGGCCAGCAGGTCCAGGACCAGTTCACGGTGGTGAGCCAGGATGGCACCGCCACCGGCACCGTCACGGTGACGATCACCGGCACCAACGATGCGGCCACGGTCTCATCGGACTCCAAGTCCGTCACCGAAGGCAATACTGCCGCCGCGCTGAACACTTCCGGCCAGCTGACCATCACCGATCCGGATACCGGTCAGGCCCATGTCCTGGCGCAGACCAACGTCCACGGCACTTACGGCGACTTCAACATCGATGCCAATGGCACCTGGAGCTACACCGGCAACGGCGCCCACAATGAGCTCTCCGCCGGCCAGCAGGTGCAGGACCAGTTCACGGTGGTGAGCCAGGACGGCACCGCCACCGGGACCGTGACGGTGACCATCACTGGGACCAATGATGCGCCGATCGCCGTCAATGACACCAGTGCCAGTCCGGGTGCCACGGCAGCGACCGAGAAAGGCGGCACGGCGAACGGATCGGGGGGCATCAACGGCAGTGGCAATGTGCTGACCAATGACACCGATGTCGACAGCGGCAGCCTGACGGTCAGTGCGATCCGCACCGGCGGCATCGAGGGGGCCGGCACGGCCGGCACTTTGGGCGTCGGCCTGGCGGGCGCGCATGGCACGCTGGCACTCAACGCTAACGGCAGCTACACGTACGTGGTCAACGAGAACGACGCAACCGTGCAGGCGCTCAACGTCGGCCAGTCGACGACCGACACCTTCAACTACACCGTAACTGACGGCAGCCTAACCGACACAGCGGTGCTAACCGTTACCATCAGCGGCGCCAATGACGCGCCGGTCAACACCGTTCCGGGGCAGCAGGCCGTTGGAAACGGTAGCGGTGGTGGCTCAACAGCCACTTTCACGCTGAGAGTCAATGATGTCGACAACGGCATCGAGACTGTTTCACTCTCACTGGGCAGCTCTTCGCAAACATCGACCGGCATCTTGACGCTCTCCACCACATCAGGCCTTACATTCAGTTCCGGTGCCAACGGCACCAAAACGATGACGTTCTCCGGTTCGATCTCCGACATCAACGCGGCCTTGGCTGGCGTGACGTTTAGTGGCGGGTCAAACAACACCACGCGGACTTTGACCATGACAACGACCGACGGAGGAGGCCTCGCCGATACTGACACCGTCACGATCGTGAAAGGGAGCGGCGCCACTGTCCTTGCGCCTGCCGGTATTGCTGGCGAGGCCATCTACCTGGCTCTGAGCGATCCCTCAGATGATCCCAACGACGTCATCACCGTCACGATCAGCGGGGTGCCCTTGGGCTGGAGCCTTAGTAACGCTACGAACAACGGCGATGGCACCTGGACTGCTCACACAAATGATGTGCAGTCGATGACAATCACTTCGCCGCTGGATTTCGCAGGCGCCGTGGTGCTGAACGTCACGCAGACCTGGACGAACACCGATGGCACTACGGGAACGGCAACCGTGGCCGACAATGTCGAAGCCTATGCGAAGGGATCACCCATCTTTGCTGTGTCGAGCGACGATCATCTGACGGCTTCGAGCGGGAACGACCTGCTGGTGTTCGCGCAGCCGATCGGTCATGACGTGGTTTATAACTTCGACGCGATGCATGACCAAATCGATCTGATCGATTACGCCACCTTCACCTCGTTCGCCGACGTTCAGGCGCATACTGTGAGCGACGCCAGCGGCAACGCCGTGATCGAGTTGGGAGAAGGCCAATCGATCACTTTGCAAGGTCTGGATCCGACATCGCTCACATCGAGCAATTTCATGTTCGATCAAACCCCCGTTACGGAAAATTCCGGCAGCCTGGTGATAGGCGACGGCGCGTTGCTTCCGTTGAGCGGCACCATCGACAACAGGGGTACAATTGAGTTGAACTCGACCGGAAACAGGACAAGCCTGGAACTGATCGAACACGGCATCACGCTCCAGGGGCATGGGCAGGTCGCGCTGTCCGACAGCGATCAGAACCTGATCACCGGAACGACCTCCGACGTCACGCTGACGAATGTGGACAACACGATCGCCGGCGCGGGCCACCTCGGGGACGGGATGATGGGACTGGTCAACAAAGGCACGATTGTCGCCACCGGCGTCAATGTGCTCGATATCGATACCGGGACAAACGCGATCGTCAATTCCGGAACCCTTGAGGCGACTGGAAGCGGCGGGATGGTCATCGACAGCAACCTCGATAATTCTGGGCTGCTGTGGGCGCATGGAGCCAACATCACCGTCAATGGCAGCGTCACTGGCGGCGGCACCGCCTTGATGGACGGCGTAGCCACGTTCGAATTCGGAGCCGCCTCATCGACCAAGATAACGCTTGATGCCGGAGCCACCGGGACAATCGTGCTCCACGACTCCTTCGACTTTAGCGGGCTCGTGTCCGGATTTGACGGGAATGACCACCTCGATCTCCTCGATGTGGCGTTTGGGGTCGGCACGACCGCGAGTTATGTCGCAAATCAGGCCGGCACCGGAGGAACCCTGTCGGTGACTGACGGAGTCCATACCACCGACATCACCCTGTTGGGCCAGTACGATGCCGCGGGCTTCCACACGGAGGCAGACAAGAACACGGGAACGCTTATCAGCTATCACGACTATCTGGTCTGACGTTGCGAGGCGATGGATTGGGCGAATGTTCGGCCCGGCGCGCCTGCCGAACATTCGCCTGGTATCTCGGCCCGCGACCATGATGATCCCCGCCTTCCAAAAAACCGCATTCGAGTACATCGTCGGGCCGCTCGCAATGTCATTCAATCGGTCGTTCCGACAGAAATGACCCCACCGGGCAAAGTGATGGACGAGACATCATCAGCCGCCGCGCCGACCCGAGTGGGGAATCGGAGATGCAGAACACCTCCGCGGAGCGGCACCAGGATCAGTTCCCTGCTCCGAGAAAATTGCAGAGGAGAACCCGCACAGGGGGTCAGAAGCCGATGGATGACTTCGGCAACGGTTGCCCCGCTCGATGTGCCGCCAAACGCTGCTGTTCCGTGGAAACCATTCGATTTCATGAGAAAGGGAAGTATTGCGGATGCGAAACATTCGGGGAGCCCAGCTCCCCCTCATACATTCGTTTGATCCTCTGGCGCATCACACCGTAACACTCACAAGCGACGTTCTCGAGCCGCGTTCGGTGGACCTCCAAGACGCCGCGCCGCTCCGATATGATGCATCCGATTGCCCGAAGTTTACGCATCGTTAGAGACACGGTCGTTCGCCGCACGCCAAGAAGTTGTGCGAGCGCCTCCTGGGTCAATCTAATCTCGCCGTTGGCGACGCGGTCATGTATCTCGAGCAACCAGCGGGCCATACGGCATTCCACCGGGTGCACCGCGTTGCAGGCAGCCACATTCTGAAGCTGCAACAATTGAGTGCGGAGATGGAGGCGCAGAACACGCTTGATGGCGCCGCTCTGCTCATAGGCTTGTTGCAACCGTGGGACAGGAATCTGCAGCGCAGCTCCGGCCACATAGGCCGTTGCCGTGACTGGCGAGTGCGAGGGACTTAGAATGGCGAGAGCGCCGACCGCTCCTTCCGAGCCCATGAGAGTGGAAGCGACAATGTGTCCGTCCGACATCTCGACCAGGAACGCCAAGACGCCGCTAACGGGAAAATAGACCTGTTTGAGCTCATCTCCGGTTCGCACCAGCACAGCGTCAGATTCGAACGCTATCTTCTGAACGTGAGGCTCAAGCAGGTTGAGATCCGCAGGCGGCAAAGCCGCCAAAAGCCGATTCCCGGGGCCGGTCTGGAGCGCCATTGCGGATCTTCCCTCGAGCACGCCGAAGCTCCCAAAGCGTCAAACCACCGTTCGGGGCGCCTGTTCCAAATTTTCCCGATATGCCCACGCGCGATATGGTCCGGCCACGGCTTCTCGCCGTTGCGCCGCTCGGCACCGGGCGCTTTTTTGATTTCGTACTCGCCGAACACGCCAAGGGAGAGGCTTGGTGGCATGAGGATTTGAGCGTGCCGTTAGCGGGACTTCTTAAACGTCGGTTGCTCGCACTCCTCTCAAGGTTCGTGATCACATGTGCACATTGAGGAGAATCGAGTTCTCCAATGCCAGCGCGCCAAACTCAGCACTCGATGTTGTCCGGACTGCCCACAAGGGCGGAACTCGTCACCCTTTGCCACGCCGGCCTATCTGGTAGTCGTGAGAGGATCGACGCTGACCCGGCGCGGCAACTCGATCACTCCTCCCACAGCTCCGATAGCCCTGTGAAGCCCGGATGTTTCACCTGGTGCGGGCTGCCGCAAGGCGATCGGGTCTGAGGCCGTACGTGCAGCCAAGAAAACAACGCAGCGCATCCCGGCTCGTGATGATTGTGGACGACTTGCCTCGCGATGCCTGTGATACCGTCAACTTGGATTGCACTGATTGATCCGCGATCTTTCGGACGTCCGAGAATGCTCGGCTGGAATTGGTCAGCCGACCGTGTCGAAGCGGACTCTTTGAGTTAGAAAATCGATCTCCAAGCCCCCGACTCGGTACGGAGGGTCATCATCACGGGCGCTCTGGTGCTGATTGGTTCTGGTCGGCACTCAGAACATTGCCGAACTGCTCCCAGGAGCTTCCAGTCCAGCGTTGCAGCTGAAGCTGCGTGTACGCCATACTGTTGCTCGGGCCGGTGTTGATCGCGATACCGGGCATCAGCGTCGGAAGCACGAGCCCCTTGATGCTGCGCGCCTGCTTCAGGATGTTCTCGCGCGACAGGTCGTTGCCGCATTGCTTGAGCACCTGCTCCAGGATCTGGCCCTGCTGGGTTCCGAACAGGTAATTGTTGTCGCCAATGTCGGAGCCGGGAAGATATTTCTCGAAGTGCTCGCGATACCATTTCATGCCCGGGTCGTCGGCCCACCTCTTGTCGTTCGGATCCTTTGTGACGGTCGCGGCGATAACCCCGACCGCCTTGTCCGGTCCGGCCGGCAGGATGGTTGCGGAGACTGAGCTCGAGACATAGTTGATGATGGTGAGCGGCGACCAGCCGATCTCGCTCGCCTTCTTGATCGCCTGGGCGGTGAATTTCGGCGTGCCCGCGATCACGAAGGCCTGGGCTCCCGAGGCCTTGAGTGACACCACATGGGTCTCAATGGTGGGTTCGGTAACTTCGTATGGCGAGGCGACCACCTTCCGATCGAAATCGGCTCTTAACGCCTCCTTGAACGCCGCGACGAAATCGCGGCCGAGGTCATCATTCTGGTAGAGGATCGCGATCTTCGCGTCGGGCGCCGTCCGGGTGATGTACTTCGCGTAGATCTTGCCTTCGGTGTTGTAGCTCGGCAGTCCCGTGGTCGTCATCGGAAAGTCGGTGAAATTGGCAAACTTGGTCGCGCCGCTGACGACGAAGAGGTGTGGCACCTTCTTGCCGTTCACATATTTGACGGTCGCGCTGAGACCCGGTGTCCCTAGCGGGCTGAACAGCAATGCCACCTCGTCACCTTCGATCAGCTTCCTGGTCTGTTCGACGGCCTTCGGCGGGCTATAGGCATCATCGTAGGTCACGAGGTTGATCTTGCGGCCATTGACGCCGCCGTGGTCGTTGATCGAGCGAACGTACGCAATGAGGCCCTTGCCGGTGTTGCTGAGCGGAGAAGCGGGGCCGCTGAACGGGAATGTCGCCCCGATCTTGATCTCCGATTCCGTGACACCGGGCGTATCGGCATGAACCGGCATCCCCGCAAATGCCGCGAGCGCGGCCACGGCAAGTACGAATCTCCTCATCAACATCTACATTTCCTCCTAAGCTTGTTATGATTTGATCGGCGACGCCTATTCCCTTACGAACACCAGGCTTCGCCGAACGGCCTGATCTCCACATTGAACGACCAGGCACTGCGATCCTGGTGAACAACGTGCCAGATCTCATCCGCGATCGCTCGCGGCTTGATGAAGAAGTCGTCCGGCCGGTCCGGCCAACGCTTTCTCGTCCATTCGAGATCGATCACGGCATCGATGACGACATAGGCGACGTGGACGCCCTGCGGTCCGAGATCACGCGCGATTGCCTCGGCAAGGATGCGTTGCGCCGCCTTGGTCGGAGCGAAACCGGCAAAGCCCGGCTTGCCTCGCCACGCCGACGTATTTCCGGTCGCGACGACGGCGCCGCTGCCCGCCTGTATCATCGCCGGGGTAAACCGCCGCGCCAGATACAGCAGCCCCATCGTGTTGATCTGGAAGTTGCGGTTGAGTATCTCCGGATCGATTTCGCTGAACCTGCCGAACGCCCCGCCGACGGCGTTATGGATGACGACGGCGGGACTGCCCAGATCTCGTTCGACGGCGGATGCCACGGCCTCAACTTGCGCGGCATCGGACACGTCGCATGGATAGGCCTTTGCGCCCGGCAATTGCTGCGCCAGCGCGGCGAGGCGTTCCTCGTTCCTGGCGAGAAGAGCGAGGCGATATCCTCCCTCGGCAAATCGTCTCGCCAGCGCCGATCCCGTGCCTGGCCCAACGCCGGATATCAGACAGACAGGTGCGCTCATGCGATCAGACCTCCATGTCCGGCCGGCAAGTCATGCCGGCTCGCGACCTTGCCGTGCCCAGAAGCGCAGTTCAGGCGACTGCGCGCGCCTTCTCCGTCTCAACCTTGCCGTCCAGGAAGCCGGTCAGCCGCTGACGAATGATCGTCTCCGCTTCGCTCATGATGCGATCGATCAGCTCCTTGACTGTCGGAATGTCGTCGATGAGGCCGACCACCATCCCGCAGCTCCAGGCGCCGGCGTCCATGTCGCCGTCAACCATCACCTTGGCATAGACGCCCGCGACCTGGTCGTGGATGTCGTCGATCGTCAGGCTGGCGCCCTTGCTGCGCTCGATCTCGACGAGCTGGGCGACCCCTTTGTTCTTGAGGACGCGCTCGGTATTGCGCAGCGCGCGCATGACCAGCACGGTGTCGAGCTCGCTCGCCTTGACGATCGCCTGCTTCACATTTTCGTGGACCGGCGCTTCCTTGGTGGCGACGAAGCGGGTGCCCATGTTCATGCC
Source organism: Bradyrhizobium sp. STM 3561 (assembly GCF_045571455.1). Taxonomy (NCBI): domain Bacteria; kingdom Pseudomonadati; phylum Pseudomonadota; class Alphaproteobacteria; order Hyphomicrobiales; family Nitrobacteraceae; genus Bradyrhizobium; species Bradyrhizobium sp. STM 3561. The sequence continues at coordinate 687,445 of NZ_CP120695.1, read as the reverse complement.
CGAGGCCCCCATCGACAGCGCAGCGACCAGGCTGCGCGCATCGGCCATGCCGCCCGAGGCCACGAACGGGATTTTCAGCGCATCGGCCGCCCGCGGCAAGAGGATCATGTTCGGGATGTCATCCTCGCCGGGGTGCCCGCCGCACTCGAAACCATCGACGCTGACGGCGTTGCAGCCGATCTTCTCGGCCTTGAGCGAGTGCCGGACCGATGTGCATTTGTGGATCACCTTGATGCCCGCCGCTTTCAGCGCGGGCATGTACTGTTCCGGACTGCGGCCAGCCGTCTCCACCGCCTTGACGCCGCCCTCCCTGATGGCTGCGATGTATTCGGGATAAGGCGGCGTCGAGAAGGTCGGCAGGAAGGTGAGGTTCACGCCGAACGGCTTGTCGGTCATGTCGCGACACCGCGCGATCTCCTTCGCCAGCAATTCCGGCGTCCGCTGCGTCAGGCCGGTGATGATGCCAAGGCCGCCGGCATTCGATACCGCAGCGGCCAGCTCGGCAAAGCCGACATAGTGCATGCCTCCCTGGATGATCGGATGCTGGATGCCGAACAGTTCAGTGATCGCTGTCTTCACGAATGATCTCCCCGCCTTTGCCGCTCAGTGGACGATTTCGAACAGACCGGCGGCTCCCATGCCGCCGCCGATGCACATGGTCACGACGCCGTATTTCGCCTTGCGCCGACGACCCTCTATCAGAAGGTGCCCGGTGAGGCGCGAGCCGGTCATGCCGTAGGGGTGACCGATCGCGATCGAGCCGCCATTGACATTGAGCTTGTCCGGATCGATGCCGAGCTTGTCGCGGCAATAGATCACCTGCACCGCATATGCTTCGTTGAGCTCCCAGAGATCGATGTCGTCGATCTTCAGGTTGTGGCGCTTGAGGAGCCGCGGGATCGCGGCAACCGGGCCAACGCCCATCTCGTCCGGCTCGACGCCGGCAGCGACGAAGCCGCGGAAGATGCCGATCGGCTTGAGACCCTTCCTAGCCGCGATCTTATCGCTCATGATCACGCAGGCCGAAGCGCCGTCCGAAAGCTGGCTGGCATTGCCGGCGCTGATGGTCTTGCCCTCGAACACCGGCTTGATCCTGGCGAGGCCCTCGGCGGTGGTTTCCGGACGCGGGCCTTCGTCCTTGGTGAGCGTCACCTGCTCGTAGGTGACCTCCTTGGTGTCCTTGTTGACGAGCGCCATCCTCGTCGTGAACGGTACGATCTCGTCGTTGAAACGGCCGGCCTGCAACGCAGCGCCGACGCGGCGCTGACATTCGAGGCTGTATTCGTCCTGCTGGTCGCGGCCGATCTTGTAGCGCTCGGCGACGACCTCCGCGGTGTCCAGCATTGACATGTACATTTCAGGCTTCATCGCCATCAGCTCGTCATCGACGGCGTGGAACTTGTTCATGTGCTCGTTCTGCACGAGGCTGATCGACTCAATCCCGCCGCCGATCGCGACCTCGACCCCGTCAAGCATGACCGACCGTGCGGCCACCGCGATAGCCTGCAGGCCCGACGCGCATTGCCGGTCGATGGTGGTGCCGGCAACGGTGACCGGCAGACCGGCGCGGATCGCGCCCTTGCGCGCCACGTTCATCACCATGGTGCCCTGCTGCATCGCGCAGCCCATCACGACGTCCTCCACCTCATCGGGCGCAATGCCGGCGCGCTTCACCGCTTCGGCGATCACGTGCCCGGCCATGGTCGGACCGTCCGTGTTGTTGAGGGCGCCGCGATAGGCCTTGCCGACAGCCGTCCTTGCGGTGGAAACGATGACTGCTTCAATCGTCATGCTGACCCCTTCTGTTTACGCGGCCGCGTCCAGCTGCGCGTAGCGCAGCACGTGGAACGCCGGATCGCCGAACTGGATGTTGATGGAGGAGATACGCTTGAAATAGTGCCCGACATTGAACTCGTCGGTCATTCCCATGCCGCCATGAAGCTGCACCGCCTGATCAGCGACGAACTTAGCGGCATAGCCGATCTTCGACTTGGCGCCGGAGGCGAGCCGCGACAGGCCGGGATCACCGGCGCTGAGGTTCAGGCTGAGATGTTGCATCAGAGAGAGCGCCTCCTGATGAGCAATGAACATGTCGACCATGCGATGCTGGAGGACCTGGAAGGAGCCGATGGTCGTGCCGAACTGCTTGCGGGTCTTCGAATAGTCCAACGTCGCGGAATTCAGCTCGCCGATGACGCCGACCGCCTCGGCGCAGAGCGCGGCGATGGCGCGGTCGCGACCGGCTTCCAGCAAGACAACGCCCTTGCCTTCCCGCCCGAGCAATTGCCCGCGGACCTCGCGCAGGCTGATCTCGGCGGCCCGGCGGCCGTCGATCGTCTTGAAGCTCTGGAGATCGAGTCCAGCGGCACGCCGGTCGACCACGAACAGGCTGACGCCGGCGCGGTCACGGTCGTCGCCGGACGTCCGCGCCGAGACGATCAGATAGTCGGCCCAGGGCGCAGCGATCACCATTGTCTTCGTGCCGCTCAGAACGTAGTCGTTGCCCTCGCGCCGCGCCGTCGTCGTGACATCGGCAAAGTCGAAGCGGGAAACCTTTTCCGTCCAGGCCAGCGCCCAGATCTTGTTGCCGTCGACGATGCCGGGGATGAAGGCCTGCTGCTGCTCGGGCGTGCCGGCATGTTCGATCAGGCTGCCGGCCAGCACTACCGTCTCGAGGAAAGGCTCGACGACGAGGTGACGGCCGAACTCATGCATGATGATCATGGTCGACAGCGGACCGCCGCCGAGACCGCCGGCGTTCTCGGAGAACGGCGCGGCGAGCAGGCCGAGTTCGGCGAAGGCCTCCCATTGCGTCCGGCTGAAGCCCTCCTCGCTCGCCACGATCTTGCGCCGCGCCTCGAAATCGTACTGGTCGCGCAGCAGGCGCTGCACGCTGGATCGCAGCAATTCCTGCTCTTCCGTGAACTGAATATCCATCCGCTCCTCCCGATCCGCCGTGGCTAGAGCCCGAGCACGGCTTTGGCGATGATGTTGCGCTGGATCTCGTTGGATCCGCCGTAGATGCTGAGCTTGCGCGAGTTCAGGTATTTCTCCGATGCGGTATGAGCGTGCTCAGGGCCCGGCATGAAACGGTTGGCGCTGACCGGATGCTCGCGGATGGCAAGACCGTAATTGCCGATCGCGCGATGGATGAGCTCGGTGATATTCTGGAATATCTCAGTGCCGCGGATCTTGAACAGCGAGGCCGCCGGACCGGGATCGATGCCGCGCGCCATCTGTGCCACGACGCGAAGCTCGGTTGCCTCCAATGCCAGCACGTCGAGCTCGATACGGGCGATGTCGCGCAGGAACTCGAGATGCACGGGATCGTCGGCCGGTATTTCCGCTTTCACAATCTGCTTTAGCTTCTGGATGTACCGGGTCGACCGACCGATACCCGCCATGCTGGTGCGCTCGTTGCCGAGCAGGAATTTGGCGTAGGTCCAGCCCTTGTTCTCCTCGCCGACCAGATTCTCGACCGGCACGCGGACATTTTCGAGGAAGACGTCGTTGACCTCGTGGCTGCCGTCGATCGTGATGATCGGCCGCACGGTGACGCCGGGCGATTTCATGTCGATCAGCAGGAAGGAGATGCCGGATTGCGGCTTCGCGTTCGGATCGGTCCGCACCAGACAGAAGATCCAGTCGGCGTGCTGCGCCAGCGTGGTCCAGGTCTTGTGACCGTTGACGATATAATGATCGCCCTCGCGCACTGCCTTGGTTCTGACGGTCGCAAGGTCCGAGCCGGAGCCCGGCTCCGAATAGCCCTGGCACCACCAATCCTCGCCGGACAGGATCCGCGGCAGGAATTTTTTCTTCTGCGCCTCGTTGCCGAAAGTGTAGATGACGGGGCCGACCATGGTGACGCTGAACGCCAGGGGCGGCAGCGTCCCCGCCCGGGAGGTCTCCTGTTCGAAGATGAAGCGCTGCGTGATCGACCAGCCGGGGCCGCCATACTCCTTCGGCCACAGCGGCGCGATCCAGCCCTTCTCGTAGAGAATGCGATGCCAGAGCAGCGACTGCTCCTTGGTCAGATCGGTCTCGGGGTTCGGAACGCGCATTTCCTCGGGGTAATGATCCCTGATGAATGCGCGAACCTCGTCGCGAAACGCCGCATCTTCCGGCGACAATGCCAGCTCCATCGGACCGGCTCCTTACCACTTCTCGCCGAACGGACGGATCTCCAGCTCAAATGTCCAGGCGGTCTTTGGCTGCTGGTAGAGCTGCCAGTAGGCGCCGGCGACCGCCGCTGGGGGCATCAAGAGGTCCGGATTGTCAAGCGCGTTGGGGCCAAGCGCCTCGATGCGGCGCTGGCGCACCCATTCCGTATCGACGCCGGAGTCGATGATGAGATGCGCGACATGGATGTTCTTCGGACCGAGCTCGCGGGCCATCGCCTGCGCGACAGCCCGCAGGCCAAACTTCGCGCTGGCGAAGGCGGCATAACCGCTGCCACCGCGCAAGGACGCGGTCGCCCCGGTGAAGAAGATCTTGCCGCCGCCGCGAGCCGTCATCAGCCGCGCTGCCTCACGTCCCGCCAGGAAACCGGAATAGCATGCCATTTCCCAGACCTTGCGGAACACCCGCTCGGTGGTATCGAGAATCGGGAAATTGACGTTGGCACCGATATTGAAGATGCAGACTTCGAGCGGCGCGTGCTTATCGGCGTCGCTCAGGAAGGAGATGATCTCCTCCTCCTTGCGGGCGTCGAGTGAACGGGCGTGGATCTCGCCGCCGGCGGCTTCGATGTCCTTGACCAGCGGCGCCAGCTTGTCGCCGTTGCGGCGGCCGGCATAGATCGAAAATCCCTCGACCGCGAATTTCTTGGCGATCTCGGCACCGATGTAGTCCCCTGCACCGATCACGGCTGCGGTGGCGTTTCTCTTTTGCATGGCCTTTTCCTTCGTTCCGAGAGAACTTCTTGTCAGGCAAAGCGTCAGCCTGGACTGCGCAGCGACTCGGCCAACTTGTGCTTCAGGATCTTGCCCGTCGACGTCGCCGGCAGCGCGTCGATCAGGATGATTTCCGACGGTCGCTTGTATGAGGTGAGTTGCGGAGCTATGTGCGCCATGAGATCCTGCGCCGTCGCCTTTGAACCGCGGATGAGCTGCACGAAGGCGACAACCTCTTCATTGCCCTCGACCGGCCGTCCGACCACGGCGCATTGCACCACCGCGTCGTGCGTGCTCAGCACAGCCTCGATCTCGGCCGGGTAGACGTTGAATCCTGACCGAATGATCATCTCCTTGGTACGCCCAACGATGTAGAGAACATCGCCTTCCAAGCGAGCCAGATCGCCGGTATTGAACCAGCCATCCGGATCGATCGCCTTCGCAGTCAGATCGGGTGCGCGATAATAGCCGCGCATCACGTTCGGCCCGCGGACGTGGAGTTCACCGACCGCATCTCCCGCCACTGGTTTGCCGTCGCGGCCCACGAGCTTGGTCTCCACGCCCGGCAGGACTGTCCCCACCGCATGATCCGCCCTCGGGGACTCGATCCGGACGCCCGAGATGCCCGGCGAGCATTCCGTGATCCCGTAGCCATTGAGCAGCGGCAAGCCCAGCTCCTGCTCGACGCGCGACTTGAGTTCGAGGTCCAGCGGCGCGCCCGCAACCGCGATCAAGCGCAGGCAGCCACGATCGAGCTTCGGCAGGCCGGCATTGCGGCGGTACTCCAACAGGCGCTGATAGGTCGCGGGCACACCGTTGAGGATCGTGATGCCCTCCTCCGCCATCGCCTTCGCCAAGGCTGCCGGATCGTATTTTGCGACCAGGCGCACCCTCGCGCCGACCATCAAGGTCATGGTGAGCAGGGAGATCCCGACGATGTGCGAGATCGGGAGCACGCAATACTGCACGTCGGCCGCGGTCATCTTGCGCCAGCCGGCCGTGCCCCGCGCACTGAACAGGAGATTGCGATGGGTCAGCATCACGCCCTTGGGCGTGCCCGTCGTGCCAGACGTGTAGATGAGAACCGCGACTTGCTTGGCGCCATCGGCTTCGACCGGCTCCGCCGCCGTGTCCGCGTTCAGCGCAGTCACGCCGATATCGCGCAGCGGCCCAAGCTCCTGCAGCGGCGCATCGCACCTAACGGCATGGGTGGCTGCTTCCTGCGATACCCCGGCAGTGAAAAACACCCGCCTTGCGCCGCTGTGGTCCCGGATCTGGTCGACCTCGCGCGGCGACAGCCGCGGATTGACCACGATCGCCCAGGCATCGAGCAAGCTCGCGGCGAGCAGCAGACAAGCGAGCGGGATCGAATTCTCGCTGACGATCATCACGCGGTCGCCGGCGCGGATGCCAAGCGTACGCAGCGTGTCAGCTGTGGCCTGAACCGCTCCATTGAGTTCGCGATAGGTCAGCGTCGCGGTGTCATCGACCAGCGCCATGCGATCCGGCGTTGCTGCGACATGCGGCGCCATCACGTGATGGATCCGGTTCGGCAGACCGTCCACACTCCCTATTGTCTCTTGGGTCAATGAGACCACGGCACCCTCCCTGAGAAAACGGCTTTTTGCCTTTTGGTTTTGCCTCGATGTTATGATCACGCGGTCTTGCGCCGCGCGCTGGCGAGTTGGGCGAGGATTTCCTCTTCGACGTCGCGCAGACTATCCTTACCGAAATAGATTTCGTCGCCGACAAAGAAGGTCGGAGAGCCGAAGCTGCCGCGCTCTACGGCGCGCGTGGTGTTCTCGATCAGCTTCTTCTTGACGTCATCCTGCTGGGCCCGCGCGATGATGCGGTCAATGTCGAGACCAGACGACAGGAACGCCTCACGGAACACCTGCGGGTCGTCCATCTTCTTGGGCTCGACCCACATGTGGTGATAGGCCGCGCGGAAATAGGGCTCGAACAGGCCTTCGAATTCGGCCGCGACGACACCGCGCATCAAGCTCAACGTGTTCACCGGAAAGAACGGGTTCGGCGTGAACTTCGTGATGTTGTGGCGACGCAGAAAGCGCGTGGTCTCTAGCGCATTGTATTCCGGCTTGTTCTTGATCCCGCGCAGCGAGTCCGCCGGCGACATGTTGCCCGTCGCCTTGTAGACGCCGCCAAGGAGCACCGGGACATAGTTGAACTTGACGCCGGTACGCTTCTCGATTTCCGGCAGCGCGAGCTCGGCGAGATAAGCGTTGGGACTTCCGAAATCGAAGTGAAACTCGACCTTCACCGCAGCAACCATGGCAACGCTCTTCCCTTCGACGCATCAGCGGTTCGACCGCCGCCTCGTTTGAACCTCGCCCGAACCATAAGTTCTATTATAGAACTGTCAATATGATATTCGTCATCCAATACCTGCCAGACAGGCATCCTATTGAAATCATATAAGTTCTGTTTTAGAATTTATTTTGCTACAGCCGGAGAACGCGGAGGAAGTTGATGAAATGGGATGCACTCGAAGAGGAGCCGTGCTCCCTGGCCCGCACCGTCGCGGTGATCGGTGATCGTTGGAGTCTGCTCGTCCTTCGCGAGTGTTTTCTTCGCGTCCGCCGGTTTGACGACTTCCAGGCGTCGCTGGGGATTACTCGCCATCTGCTCGCCGACAGGCTGAAGAAGCTGGTGCGTTTCGGCGTGCTGCGGAAAATCCCCTATCGGGAAGCACCAAAGCGTTACGAGTACATCCTGACCCAGAAGGGCCTGGATCTGTACCCGATCATCATGTCGATCGTGCACTGGGGCAACGTGCATATGGTCGACTCGCGCGGCCGACCGATGCTGCACGAACACAAGAGCTGCAAGAGGATGTTCGATCCCGTGATGGTCTGCTCGGAATGCGGTGAACCGCTGGCGGCTAAGGACGTCCATGTGCATCCGGGCCCTGGTGCCCGGCAATCTTCGCCGGTTCATGCAAAAGCACAAGAACGAGCCAAGAGTGGTCGAGAGCGGGCTTGAGGCGGCCCCGAGCGATCCGTGCGTGGTTCGTCCGCTTGTGGCTCGGCTGACCTTAGTTCATTGCCTTGCTATGGCCGCTTCCGGTAGGAGAGACGACGGGGTCATGCGAACCCCGAGGGGAGCAACTATTGATCTTCCGGCTGGCGATTTTGCGTCCTGGAGCCCTGCCGCCTGGCGCCTCCCCCAAATGGGCTAGGCCGAGAAAAATCAGTGGCCAGCTACAACCTTAACCGCCGCAACGCCGGGCAGCCGGTGGCGTCGACTTTTGTTTGTCTCGCTCTTAAGCGCCCTTAGCGGATGAGCGACACCATGCGGGACTATGCGACCGTAAACGGCGTGTCGGCGCGTGGCGGCTCGCTCGATGGACCGGGACCGGAACCGGGACCGCTGATCGCCGGCGGCATCCTCTACGTCAATGGGCTACACCAATTATGGTACGGCGCCCGACAACGTGTTGCTCGCCTTCTGCGTGGATGGACAACAGGCGGGGAGTTTTCGCGCAGCCCGGTTGGAATTCACGAGAAAACTCCGCTATGCGCCGTAAGCAGCCCTCCTCGCTCGCGGAGCCACGCTCGAAGACGTGCATGCGCGATATAGCAGTCGGCTTAGCTCTGTCCGCGTCAGCCGCGCTTCTTCTGAGAGGACGGCTTAAACTCCACAACCTCGTGCTGGTCGCAGGGATTCGACGGCTCATTTTGTTTCACGATTAGCTCAAGCTCAAGAGCTTCGATAGCGAATTCATCCGCCATGCGCTTGAACAGCTCGCGCTTTTCAACGTCCGTCGCCTGCTGACTCATCAGCGCAAAGTCTCTGGCGTTAGCGCGGACCTTCTCCAATCGTCGCCGGAGGTCCTTCATGGTGTTCCGGCTCAGCTTCTAAGCTCATCGGCCAAACAAACACCTTGCTTGTTCGGATGACGCCGGAGTCAACTGCCGAAACGGGATATTGGTTCTTTGCGAACTGCGAATTCGCCGGTTATTCACCCTGCGATATCTCGCCACGGTCACCTGCTGGAACAAATCCAGGACTCCAGCTGCAGTTTCGGGATTGCGGGCTGAGGACGACCGCTGGCATTTGGCGACCGGCTCGCAAGGCCGAACCATCCCTGGCCGGCTCTCGCCGGATGCTGCATAGGAATACCATACCTGAAGGCGCATGAATGTTCGAAAGCGCACAGACCTGAGTTTTGCGCCGGACTAGGCTGCGACCGATCCCAGACCCTCGCGAAGCGCTCGGGGCCCGAACGGCCTCGGCATCTTGGTAGGGGCTGTCAAATCCGTGCTTTGCCCGGGCTGCGCTGAAGTGGTCCGCGCAAGCGTAGTGCTGTCGGCTGCGTCACGGCTATGAGACAGGAGGTAAGCTCGGCAGATCTTAGATCAAACGATGGTCGTTCCTCGTGCGTACTGTCCTTCTCATTGTGGGAATATGGCTACTGGTCAACGTTCTGTTCGTCGTGGTTGTCCTGCCCTCGCGCAGGCCGGTTGCTCCTGCGCGAGCGTCACGGGGAACTCCGTCCCCGGCGCCGATCAACAACAAGGCCCGTCGATCGGACGACCACGAGCCACCCCTGCGGCGCGTTAGGGCGCCGAGTGCAATCAGATTTCTTTTCGTGCTCCTCCTTCCAGTCATTCAAGCGTGGGATGCAGTTAGGCGACGCTTCAGAGGGCACCACGACTAAGATGGCATGGCCGCGGTGAACCTCGAGAAGCGCGGCAGTCCGGGTGACACGTCGGGCTAACCAATCCTTGCGCCAAGGCGAAGCGGGCGGGCGCGTCGCGCGTAAGATCAGTGACGAATTTACCCTTACAGCGCAAAGCCTCGACCAATCTCCCGCATCAACCTGAACGCGGCTTCAGTATGCGCAACCGAGAGCTCTCGGCCGAAAGCGAAGTGGCGCCGTTCAGCGAGCCTTAGACGAAGGCTTGAGTTCACGTCCCCGCGAGTGCTCAGCATCAAAGTCCAAAATGCTCGCTTCAGGTTTCGCGGAACGCGCGCGAGAAGCTGTCGAAGACCGGCTTCATGATGTACTCGAAAAACGTGCGCTCTCCGGTCTTGATGTAAACGTCCGCGGGCATCCCTGGTGTCGGGATGAATTCAGGCATTTGCCTGAGAATATCGTCCTGGTCCAGGCGCACCCGAATGACATAGAATTCCCGACGCGTGTCACCGTCGGGACGGGCTTCGGTCTTCACTTGCTCCGCCAGGGCGTCCGCCGACACAGAGATGACGCTCGCCCCGACCATGGGCGTGATGCGCTGGTTGAGCGCCGACAACCGCACCAGCGCTTCCTGACCTACGCTCACATGCGAAATGTCCTTCGGGTTCACATGCGCCTCGATGATGCGCTCATTGCCGATCGGTAGGAGTTCAAGGATGACCGCGCCAGGAGAAACGACGCCACCCGGCGTATGGAAATTGTTCTTCACCACGATGCCCCGAACTGGCGAACGAACATCGATCCGGTCGACCACGTCCTGCGCTGCACGAATCTGCTCCTCAACATCGTCCAGATCCGCCTCGGTCTCGCGTAATTCTTTGATCGCATCCCGGAGCGCCGTCGCATGGAGCTGCGCTATTCTCTCGTTCGCTTGAGCGATCCGTTCCTTCGAATCGGCGATGCGCCCGAGATACTCGCCGAGCTCGCCCCCGAGACCCGCCTCGGAACGCCGCAGCGCCAGCACATCCGACTTGCGGACCAACTGCTGGCCAAGAAGCGAATTCTTGTCCTTCAGCTCTTCGGCGAACAAACCAATACGCTCTTTGGTGGACTGAACTTGCGCCTGATATCCGCGGATGCTTTCCTCCAGCCCAGCGATCTGCTTCACGAGTACGCTTTCCTCGGTCAGCAGACTGGCCCGGCGCGCCTGAAGCTCGGCACGTTGCCGCTCAAGAATCGCTTTGATTTCTGGATCACGTGCACTCTCGCTGAATGCGGCCGGAGGTTTGATAGTATCCGAAGAGCTCATTTCAGCTTCTAGACGCGCCTTCATGGCGAGCAGGCGATACTTCTTCAAAACCAGCCGTCTCAGTTTGGCGTTGGCAGCGGTATCGTCCATGCGGACGAGGACCTGGTTGGCCTCGACGACATCCCCGTCCTTGACCGCAATCTCGCGGATGATGCCGCCCTCGAAGTGCTGGACAAGCTTGTTCTGCCCGGTAGCCACAAACGTGCCCGAAGCGACGACCGCACTGTTGAGTGGGGCAACTGCGGCCCAAACGCCGAAACACCCGAGCCAGACAACCAGGATGGCAAGGCCGGTGAAGATGGGCCATTTGGCGCTCAGCGGAACACCGCGGTACCACTCACCGATGTCGTCCTTTACTCTCATGCTATCCTCCCGCGCTGATCACCCGCCCGAGGATTCGATGCGCTGCGGCTGCTCCGGCGCATCTCCGCCGGACCTGCCGGGCGACCGAACCAAGCGATGCAACACCTCGCTCGGAGAGCCGAACGCTTCCGCGCGTCCGGCCCGCAGTATCAGCACTTTGTCAACACTGTTCAGGAGCGCCGGGCGCAGGGTTACGACCACTGCGGTGACCCCCCGCCTCTTGGCGCGCTGCAGGGTCTCGGTCAGAGCCTGCTCGCCCGCTGCGTCGAGATTCGAGTTGGGCTCGTCGAGCACGACGAGGGACGGATTGCCGAAGAATGCCCGGGCAAGCGCGATGCGCTGCTTCTGTCCTCCCGAGAGCGGCCCGCCACTGCGGTCGAGCACGGTCTCGTATCCTTGCCTCAACTGGCAGACCATGTCGTGAATGCCCGACAACATCGCCGCCTCATAGATGCTCTCGTCGGGCAAATCGTCGCGCATGCGGCAGATGTTCTGCTTGATGGTACCGGGAAATAGCTCGACCTCCTGGGGCAAGTAGCCGGTATATTCCCCGAACTGGCGGCGATCCCAGTTGCGCAGCTCTGTTCCGTCCAGCCTGACCTTTCCCGCTGTCGGCACCAGACATCCCACGAGAATGCGCGCGAGAGTCGACTTGCCCGATCCGGACGGTCCGACAATGGCCAACGACTCTCCGGGCGCGAGCTCGAGCGACACACCATTGAGTACCGGCTCCTTCGAGCCGGGCGGCAGATACAAGACCCGATCAACGCTCAGGCGACCTTGCGGTCTTGGCAAGCGCAGCTTGGGCGTCTCGCGCTGGAATGACTCGACCGCCTGCTTGACGCGGGCATAGGCCGATCGCGCCTGCACGCAGCTGCGCCATCCCTCGATCAAGCCTTCGAGCGGCTGCAGGGCGCGGCCGGCAATGATCGAAGCCGCGATCATCATGCCCCCGGTGATCTCGGCGTGGAGGGCCAGATAGGCGCCGGTACCGAGAATCGTGATCTGGGCCACGAGCCGGACGAACTTCGACGCACCGCTGATCCAGAAATTCCGGTCAAGGGCCTGGCTCTGGACCGTCAGCGCCGGCGCCTGCCGGCGCCCCCAGTGGAGAATGCTTTCGCTCAGCATTCCCATCGCATTGATCACCTGCGAATTTCGCGCCAGCGACTCGGCCGCCGCATCGGCCTCGGCGGCATGCAGCCCTGCCTCGCTCAGACGTTCCGAGGTCGCTTTCTGGTTGATCAGCGCAATCAGTGCGAGGACCAGGCCCGAGACCACTGCGATCCAGCCCAGATGTCGGTGAACGAGGAATATGACTGCGAAGTAGAGTGGTGAGAGTGGCGCGTCCATCAGCAGAAGCATGATAGGGCTCGAGATGAAACCCCGCACCTGGTGAAGGCTGCGGATCGCCTGGATCGTTCCGCCCTCGCCGGCCCTGGCGTTGTTGATGCTGCTCGCCAACACGGCGCCGCCGAGCACCGCCTCCATCTTGGTCGCAAGACGCCCCAGCACCTGCCGACGCAGAATGTCCACGATCGAGAGGATACCGATGAACGCCAGCGCGAGAGCAGAGAGCATCAGCAGTGTCTCGAGACTACGGCTCGTCAGCACGCGATCGGATATTTGAAAGAGGTAAATCGGCAACGTGAGCATCAGCAGATTGACAACGACCGAAAACGCCGCGACTGCTATCAGGTTGGTGCGCGCAACCGAACGCCAGGCGGCCAGCGCGTTGACAGGTCCGACATAGTCGCGGGCCTCGCCGTTGGGTGTGACGCGAAGTTGAGCTCTGGAGTGGGTGCGCTGCGGATCGTCCAGTGTCTCGACAGCAGCCATGTTTGCCTCCCACTAGAGGACGGCATCGTGAGTTCCAAGGTGATCGATCTGAGTAGCATCCACGATATCGGGAGGCGGCGGCGCGGGATTTTGGACATCGGCAGCCACCGGCGCCGAAATATCTTGGGCCGGTACGGCGTCCGCCTGAGACGTAGCCGTCTGCGGGGGCGCGATGTCGCCGCTGAGCGAGACGCCATAGTCTGTATACTGGGTTCCGTTGAACAGCGTATCTGCCGGAGGCGGTGGCGCATCGTTCAACGCGATCACATCGCCCGCGACAGTGGTCGTCACCGCAGCATTCGATGTGTCCGTCACGACGTTCTGCGGGGCAGCGGTCACGGATCCCGAACTCTCGATCGGAGCGTCAGCTGTGCTGGCGAGCGCAAGAAGGGTGTCGGCCGATCCAGACGTTTGAGCGCTGCCGGTGTCCGGCACGGCCGGGTCTACGGGCTCGGTCGTGGGGTTGCTGAGCGAGTCTCCGGCGCTGGTGAGCACCGGCCCGCTCGCGTCAGCGACCGGCGCCGTACTCACTGCAGCATCGCCGGCCACACTGCCCGTGTCGGCCGGTTGCGCCACGTCGCTCGGCGGATCGGTCGCAGCCCCAGCCGTTGTGGCGAGCACCGGCTCGCCTGTGTCAGCGACCGGCGCCGCACTCGCAAGAGAATCGCCCGCCACACTGCCCGTGTCGATCGGATGCGACACGTCGTTGGTCGGATTGGTCAGAGCCGCAGCCGTTGTGGTGAGCACGGGCTCGCTCGCGTCAGCGACCGGCACCGTACTCACTACAGCATCGCCAGCCACACTGCCCGTGTCGGCCGGTTGCGCCACGTCGCTAGTCGGGTTGGTCAGGGCGGCAGCCGTTGTGGTGAGCACGGGCTCGCTCCCCTCAGCAACCGGCGCCGCACTCGCCACAGCGTCGCCCGCCACACTGCCCGCGTCGACCGGTTGCGCCACGTCGCTCGACGCATCGGTCAGCGCAGTAGCCGTTGTGGTGAGCACGGGCTCGCTCGTGTCAGCGACCGGCGCCGCACTCGCAAGAGCATCGCCCGCCACACTGCCCGTATCGACCGGATGCGACACGTCGCTAGTCGGATCGGTCAGAGCGGCAGCCGTTGTGGTGAGCACGGGCTCGCTCGCGTCAGCGACTGGCGTCGTACTCACCACAGCATTCCCAGCTACACTGCCCGTATCGGGGGGCTGCGCCACGTCGCTCGGCGCATCGGTCAGCGCAGCAGCCGTTGTGGCGAGCACCGGCTCGCCCGCGTCAGCGACGGCCGCAAGAGAATCGCCCGCCACACTGCCTGTGTCGACTGGATGCGAGACGTCGCTGGTCGGATTGGTCAGAGCGCCAGCTGTTGTGGTGAGCACCGGCTCGCTCGCGTCAGCGACGGGCGCCGCACTCGCAGTCACACTGCCCGTGTCGGCCGGTTGCGATACGTCGCTCGTCGCATGGGTCAGAGCCGCAGCCGTTGTGATGAGCACGGGCTCGCCCGTGTCAGCGACCGGCGCCGTACTCGCCAGAGCGTCGCCAGCCATAATCGCAGTGTCGGCCGGATGCGAGAGCTCGCTCGCCGGATCGGTCGGAGCGGCAGCTGTTGTGGCGAGCACCGGCGCGCTCGTGTCAGCGACCGGCGCCGCACTCGCCAAAGCATCGCCAGCCACACCGGTGGTTGCTGTGATACATCACCAGGTGCACCGTTGGCCGTATCCACTGCCAACCCCACGATCTCAAAGGCTGGTGCTGAACTCGCCAGGGTGTGAGCTCCCGTGCTGTCCGATGCAACCGTTTGCGGCAACGTGGTCGACTGACTGTCTGGAACAGTCGTCGGGCCAACCACCTCGTTGCTCAGCGTGCTCACGGTGTCGGCGACGGTCGTGAGCGTCGGCGGCACCGCATCGACCGACGCGATTGCGCCGACGACGTCGTTGGGCAGCGTACTGACGGTGTCGGTCACCGTCGCGAGTGCGGGCGGCACCGCCGCTTCGACCGCCGCAATCGTCCCAACCATGTCGTTGGGCAGCGTGCCCGCAGTGTCGGCCAAGGTCGTGAGCGTCGGCGGCACCGCCTCAACCGGCGCGATTGCGCCGGCCACGTCGCTAGGCAGCGTGCTGACGGTGTCGGCCAGGCTCGTAAGCGTCGGCGGCACCGCCTCAACCGGCACGATTGCGCCGGCCGCGTCGTTGGGCAGCGTGCTGACGGTGTCGGTCACCGTCGTGAGCGCCGGCAGCACCGCCGGTTCGACCGCCGCAATCGTTTCACCCACGTCGTTGGGCAGCAGCGTGCCCGCGGTGTCGGCCAAGGTCGTGAGCGTCGACGGCGCTGCCTCGGCCGGAGCGATTGCGCCGGCCACGTCGCTGGCCAGCGTGCTGACGGTGTCGGTCGTCGTCGCGAGTGCGGGCGGCACCGCCGCCTCGGCCGCCGCAATCGTACCAACCACGTCGTTCGGCAGCGTGCCCACGGTGTCGGTCATCGTCGTGAGCGCCGGCAGCACCGCCGGTTCGACCGCCGCAATCGTTTCACCCACGTCGTTGGGCAGCAGCGTGCCCGCGGTGTCGGCCAAGGTCGTGAGCGTCGACGGCGCTGCCTCGGCCGGAGCGATTGCGCCGGCCACGTCGCTGGCCAGCGTGCTGACGGTGTCGGTCGTCGGACGAGTGCGGGCGGCACCGCCGCCTCGGCCGCCGCAATCGTACCAACCACGTCGTTCGGCAGCGTGCCCACGGTGTCGGTCGCCGTGGCGAGTGCCGGCGGCACCGCCGCTTCGACCGGCGGGATTGCGCCGGCGACATCGTTGGGCAGCGTGCCGACGGTGTCGGTCACCGTCGTGAGCGCCGGCGGCACTGCCGTTTCGACCGCCGCAATCGTTCCAACCACCGTTCCAACCACGTCGTTGGGCAGCGTGCCCGCGGTGTCGGCCAAGGTCGTGAGCGTCGGCGGCACCGCATCGATCGGCGCGATTGCGCCGGCGACGTCGTTGGGCGGCGTGCTGACGGTGTCGATCACCGTCGTGAGCGCCGGCAGCACCGCCGGTTCGACCGCCGCAATCGTTTCACCCACGTCGTTGGGCAGCAGCGTGCCCGCGGTCTCGGCCACGGTCGTGAGCATCGACGGTGCCTCGGCCGGAGCGATTGCGCCGGCCACGTCGTTGGCCAGCGTGCTGACGGTGTCGGTCGCCGTGGCGAGTGCCGGCGGCACCGCCGCTTCGACTGGCGCAATCGTAGCAACCATGCCGTCGGGCAGCGTGCCCACGGTGTCCGCCAACGTCGTGAGCGTCGGCTGCACCGCCTCAGGCGGCGCGATCGCGCCGGCCACGTCGTTGGGCAGCGTGCTGACGGTGTCGGTCATCGTCGCGAGTGCCGGCGGCACCGCCGCTTCGACCACCGCAATCGTCCCAACCATGTCGTTGGGCAGCGTGCCCGCAGTGTCGGCCAAGGTCGTGAGCGTCGGCGGCACCGCCTCAACCGGCGCGATTGCGCCGGCCACATCGCTAGGCAGCGTGCTGACGGTGTCGGCCAGGCTCGTAAGCGTCGGCGGCACCGCCTCAACCGGCACGATTGCGCCGGCCGCGTCGTTGGGCAGCGTGCTGACGGTGTCGGTCACCGTCGTGAGCGCCGGCAGCACCGCCGGTTCGACCGCCGCAATCGTTTCACCCACGTCGTTGGGCAGCAGCGTGCCCGCGGTGTCGGCCAAGGTCGTGAGCGTCGACGGCGCTGCCTCGGCCGGAGCGATTGCGCCGGCCACGTCGCTGGCCAGCGTGCTGACGGTGTCGGTCGTCGTCGCGAGTGCGGGCGGCACCGCCGCCTCGGCCGCCGCAATCGTACCAACCACGTCGTTCGGCAGCGTGCCCACGGTGTCGGTCGCCGTGGCGAGTGCCGGCGGCACCGCCGCTTCGACTGGCGCAATCGTAGCAACCATGCCGTCGGGCAGAGTGCCCACGGTGTCCGCCAACGTCGTGAGCGTCGGCGGCACCGCCTCAACCGGCACGATTGCGCCGGCGACGTCGTTGGGCAGCGTGCTGACGGTGTCGGTCATCGTCGCGAGTGCCGGCGGCACCGCCGCTTCGACCACCGCAATCGTTCCAGCCACGTCGTTGGGCAGCGTGCCCGCGGTGTGGGCCAGGCTCGTGAGCGTCGGCTGCGCCGTCACCTGGAGCGGCGCGATCGCGCAGACCTCGCCATCCGGTAGCGTGCTGACGGTGTCGCTCGTCGTCGTGAGCGCCGGCGGCACCATCGCCTCGACCGGCGCAATCCCTAGCACCACGTCATTGCTCAGATCACCGACCATTCCAAGCAGGGGAAAGGAGCTGACGATCGACGGGCTAGACGAGCCGCAAAGCAAATCAGATCGAATGGATTCGAGCGTTGACCCACCAGACACTTCAGTGCTTCCGACGTCCGACTCTGCTGACGGCGAGTTCACGCAACTGACGTTACTAACGTCGGCCGAGGTGTGAGCATGGTCCTTGCAGGAATCGGCATCTTCGCTACCTCCGCCCTCACCCCCATAGTTCGCAGCGGCGATCGCGTCGCCACGAGCGGTGCTCGGTCTAGGCGTGTGTTCATGCGGCTCCGCCGGGAGGCCGGTCGGATCGAGCTGAGCCACATGCGTCTCCGACGAAGCGGCCAGCCCCTTAGGCCTCTCATCCTCCGGGCCCGGTTTCGCAGGATCGGTCGCAGGCAGCTCGTCGTCCGTCGCTTGCGGCCCCGCTCCTGCCTGAGCAGTTGTCGCGTCTTCTTGCTCGGCCAGCGCGGATTTGAACGGAGCCGCAAGGAACTCTTCGCAGGCGATCAGCGGGGCAATGAAGAACGACCAGGTCAAGAAACTGAAAGATCCGGATCGCTTGTCAGCGCGCTGCACTCCGGCTTCGAAAATCTTCCGCTCTTGCTCGAACAGTTCGCGCTTTTCCACCTGCTGCATGACCGCCGCCTTTCTCGTTCAAAACCACTCTCGCCCGGCAGTATTCACCGCCAGCGTCTCTTCGGCATGTCAGGCGTTCGTGTCGTGCGGCGTATCCGTCGCCGTGTCGAAATGCCCTACGTTGAAGTGATCCGTTGGGCCCATCAAATCGATGGCGTATTCGAGTGCATCGTCGCAAGACATCGAAGCGAGCGCGCCCTGTATGTCACCCGAATGATCGGGACCGTGCGAGCTGAAATCACCCGCGAATTCACCATGGGAGAAGTCGAACTTGGCTAGCGCTTCACCCGGACTGCGATCGGTGTCGCCCCTGCTGCCATCGTCAGCCCCCTTGTCCCAATAATCCTTGGGCTGGTATTCGCCGTCCTTGACGTCCTTCCAGCTACCATCGTGCGCTGGGTAGTCGCCCTTGGCGTCTTTCGGGTAGGCACCCATGCCGCTAAGCTTGGAATAATCGTCCTTTCCGTCGCTGTTCGAATACTCGTCGTTACCCCTACGATCGTCATTCCACTTTGACTGCTTGCCCTCGCCGCAGTCGTCGGGCTTGGTCGACGTGCATTCCTCGGGTGGGACGCCGGTTCCCGCAAGCTTTCCGAGCCCGAGAATGCTCGTAACGCTGCTCAGGATAGACATGGCTTCGCTCCTCGCTTCAGCTTTGCGACGGCACGAGGGTCACGCGCGCGTGCCCTGCCGGGATCACCACGCGGTCACCCCTACTGTCGCCGAAGCACACCCGTGGATGCATCGGCGAAGAAATAAGTTCACGCCTCATTCGAGCTGCCGGCGCATGGCCACGAGCTCTCTCCGGATCCACGCCTTGACGGTTCCGACGGGAACCCGCAGACATTCGGAAATCTCCTCGTGCGTGCGCCCGTCGACGATCGCCAGAAGCAGGCTCGCGCGACGCTGTGGCTCAAGCTGGTCGAGCATGGTTCGCAGCGTCATGCTGTCTGGGATACAGGACGCAGGGTTCGGAGTGGTCTGTTCGCGCGCGCAGATGGCATTCAATGCATCATCCTCGAGCGCGAGTTCGCGCCCGGCGTTCTGCCGCATCTTGAGCGCTGTGTTGCGGACGATCGCGTAAATCCAGCCCCGGGCGGATCCTCGCGCAGGATCGAAGTCTTTCGCACATCGGAGAATCTGCGCGAATGCGTCGTGGATGACGTCCTCGGAACGCGATCTGTCGTGCACGATCCGGTGCGCCATCGCGCGCAGCTGTTCCTTCTCCCGGGCGTAGATCTTGCCGACGGCCGACTGCGATCCGGAGGCGCACTCCAGCAGAGCGGTTTCGTAATCAAGCGCCGTCTCGCAATTTGAATAACCCTCGTGCCGCGCTGCGGCGGAGCGAGGCGTTCCCTTCGTCACATCGGCGCATGGATGGGGCATGGTCGAAGTAACCCCTCACAAAGCAGATTCGCGACTGCTTTCACCTGCAGGACTGCCCGTGGCATTCAATGCCCTGCATTTAAAATTAATTTAAATGACCCGTTTTAAAAAAATACGAAATCGACCGTCGGCGAACTCAAGTCAACAGCATCAACTTCGTTCCCGACGTTTTCAAACTTTTCCCGACCGCCAAATGGCCAACGGTCGTCACCGGCGCAGGCGGGTAATGCGTCGTGCGCGTCGGCCAGGCAAGTCGCCGTGCGAAGCGACGTTATCCCTTTCGTCGACTTCGAAAATGGAGGCTTCAAAAACGGTCGCTAAGTCGCATTCATAACTTTAGCGCACACATCTCCGACTACGTCTAAGACCTTTGCGCAGCGATCATGCAGCCAAAAGCCAAGGCGGTTCTTGGACCGAACTCCGCTATAGCGTCCCAGCGCGCGTTCGTTCGAAACGCGTCGCATCTCCGTCACGCCGTCAAGAAGATCCGAACGTCCAATCGTTATGACGAAACCGCACCGTCACCTCGCATACGACGTTGCAAAATCAGGATGCGACAAAGCGTCAAACGCGCGCCGCTCACAAAATTTGCGCGGCCGTGCATCCAAATTGGCGTCTTGCACCTAGTGATGACGTGGCAACAGTTACATCAATGTTCCGCCACTTACATCGAAAGGAGGCCAACATGCTAGAGATGACCAATCTTGCTCACCCTATCGAACTGTCAGATGAGGAGCTCGACCTCGTGGCCGCCGGCACCGGCGGCTGTGGGTGCCATGATGGATCACTGATCCGAACTGGCGACATCAATGTCCTCAGCGGAAACCAAGTTCAGGTGGGCCTGCTGTCCAAGCAGTCCCAGTCCCAAATCTTTGTTGGGTAAAGCCAAGATGCGTCGGCGAACCGCTTCTCCATAAGGGGAAGCGGTTCTCCGGTATCGACCCGCAGTCTTGCTGCGGCGGAACGCTACTCCGCGCAGCGCTGATGAGTAAGAGCACAGCAAGGCGCGCCCATGGCGACTCGGCCAGCTCTATTTCGCAAGGAAGCCGTCGACTTTTTGCATCAGCGCCACAGCTGGGGTGAGGTCGTATTGCTGCAGCCGCTATCGAGCACGCTCCTTAGCTGGAGCCTGGTGGGGCTCGTCATACTCATTCTGTGCTTTCTCTCAATCGCGCAATACGCGCGCAAGGAGACCGTCTCCGGGTATCTCACGCCGACCTCCGGCACAGCCAAGATTTTCGTGCCACAACAGGGCTTCGTTAAAGCGATACAAGTGAAGGAAGGGCAAGAGGTTGCGGAGGGTGACCCGCTCCTGACCGTAGTCACTTCCCAAATCACCGCCAGTGGCGATGACGTCAATGCCACCGTCCTTGCAGTGCTGACGCAGCAACGCAATGTGGTCGAGCGACAAATCGATGCGGAAGATCGACGAACCGCCTCGGAACAGGATCGCCTCGCTTCCACGATCAAGGGGATTGAAGGAGAGATTGCCCAGCTCGAGGACCAGCGGAACATCCAAAACGAGCGGTTGAAGCTTTCCGAGAGCTTCGTATCAACGGGCGCTGAGCTAACCGCGAGCGGCGCATTGCCAACGATTGAGCTCAAGCGCCGCGAGCAGGCCGCCCTTGAGCAAAAGCAGAGCGTGGTCTCGCTGGATCAGCAGATCACCGCACGGCGCACCCAATTGACAGACGCTCGGCATACACTCGAGCAACTCCCCACCGTCGCCGCAGAGCGGATCCGAGGACTGCGTAATGAACTCTCCTCGATCGAACAGCGCGCGGCCGAGGTGAACGGGCGGCAGGCTTACGTTATCAGGGCGCCAACGAGTGGCCGCGTGTCCACGCTGCAGGCGACTGTTGGCCAGATCGCCGATCCAAGGCATATGCAGCTCGAAATCATTCCTCTTGATGCGCACTTGCAGGCGGAGCTGTTCTTTCCGACACGCGCGTTTGGCTTTGTGCGCCCCGGCCAGCAGGTAAGAATACTTTATGAGGCATTTCCTTATCAGAAATTCGGCACCTACCGCGGCAGCGTGACAAAGGTCTCCCACACGATTCTGACCGGCAACGAAACGACCGGGCCGATCACCCTCAAGGAACCAGCTTACCGTGTGACGGCGGCTCTCGAGCGGCCCGACATCGACGCCTATGGCCGCAAGATGCCGCTTCAGCCGGACATGCTGCTGAGGGCCGACGTGATCCTTGAGCAACGGCCCCTGATGAGGTGGCTGCTCGATCCGGTGTTGAGCGCGAGGATGTAGCGCATGCAGGGACTTTTGAATTTCAGCGGACGCAGATCCCTCCCAGTCATCCGGCAGACGGAGGCGACGGAGTGCGGGCTCGCATGCCTCGCCATGGTAGCATCTTATCATGGTCATCGAACTGACCTGAACAGCCTGCGGCGCCGGCATCCGGTGTCCCTAAAGGGCGTCACTCTTCGCGACCTCATGCAGATTGCAGCTCACCTCGGACTGGCATGTCGGCCGCTGCGAATCGAGATCGGCCACCTCTGCCAATTACGTGTGCCGGCCATTCTGCATTGGGACATGGCTCATTTCGTTGTTCTGAAAGCATACAGGAGGAAAGGGATCGTGGTGCACGATCCGGCAGCCGGCGAAAAATGGCTCCCCCTCACTGAAGCGTCTAGACACCTCACCGGGGTCGCGCTCGAACTCTCGCCCACTGAAAAGTTCTGTCGCACGGATGAAAGAGTGCGGCTGCCGTTCTCGGTGTTCTGGAGCGGAATGAACGGAAGCAATTATGCTCTCGCCCAAATATTAGTTCTGTCGGTAGTCATCGAAATTCTTCTACTCGCCGCCCCTTTCTATATGCAACTCACCGTTGACGAGGTCATCGCCAGAGGAGATGTCGATCTGCTGGTCGTACTCGGGCTAGGATTCGCGCTCCTTCTCCTGATACGGGTCGCGTCAACCGCGACCCGCTCGTTCATTATTCTTGTTCTGCAGAACACGTTGAGCTTTCAAATCGGCGCGCGGCTGTTTCATCATTTGGTGCGCTTGCCACTCTCATTCTTCGAAAAGCGGCACATCGGCGACATCCTGTCTCGCTTCAACTCGATCGAACCCATCCGCAACGTGCTCGCGGAGGGATTGATCACGGGGCTGATCGACGGTCTCATGTCGGTGTTGATGCTGGCGTTGATGTTCACCTACAGCGTCCAGCTCGGACTTGTCGTCCTGCTGGCGTTCGCGTTGTATGCCGCCCTGCGGCTCGCTCTCTTCGGCATGTTCCGACAACGGAGCGAAGCCGCCATTCACAGCAAGGCAGACGAGAACTCCACCTTCATCGAAACCGTGCGAGCGGTGCAAAGCCTAAAGTTGCTCAACCGAGAGAACGAGCGGGAGGGCCAGTGGCTGAACCGCTATGCTGCGTATATTAATGCCAACGTGCGGCTAGGGCGGGCGAGGATCAGCTTCAAAGCCATGAACGACACGATATTTGGCTTGGAGAACGTGATCACGATCTACCTTGCCGCTCGTCTCGCACTGGACAACCTCATCACGGTTGGCATGATATTCGCGTTCGTCAGCTACAAGCTGCAGTTCGCTGAGCGGACAGCGCTGTTGATCGAGAAGCTGGTGGATGTCCGCATTCTCGGACTGCACCTGGAGCGTCTTGCCGACATTGCGCTCACCCCGCTCGAGCGGGGGCACGACCTGGACCTGTCCTATATCCGACAGATTCGCGGCGCGATCGAACTGCGTAACGTGTGCTTCCGGTATGCAGAAGGAGAGCCTCTGATTCTCAACAACGTCAATCTGTGCGTTGCTCCCGGACAATTCGTGACGATCATGGGACCCTCGGGCTGCGGCAAGTCAACCCTTGTCAAGATTATGCTTGGGCTGCTCGAGCCGACAAGCGGAGAGGTTCTGATCGACGGCCTTCCACTGAGCCAGATCGGAGCGCGCGTCTATCGCGAGCAAATTGGCGCGGTGATGCAGGAGGATCAATTGCTGTCGGGGTCGATTGCCGACAATATCTGCTTTTTTGATACGACATTCGATCTGCAGGGGATGATCGAATGCGCGCGGATTGCCGGGATCCACGACGACATCATGGCAATGCCGATGAGCTACAACAGCCTCATCGGCGACATGGGAAGCTCGTTATCCAGCGGGCAGAAGCAGCGAGTACTACTTGCGCGTGCGCTCTATAGGCGACCGAAGATCCTCTTTCTGGACGAGGGCACGGCACATCTCGACACCGAGAAGGAGAAGGAAATCAATGCGAATCTTCGGCATCTAAACATGACGCGGGTGAGCGTGGCGCACCGACCCGAGATCACCCACGGAGCGGATATGTTCATCCGTCTTGACGCGGCGGCGAAGCCATTTCGGGTCGGAATGACAAGCGACAGACCAGCAGCGGCGCCTGAGCGAGATGTCGGGGCCACCGAGTTTGCCGCCGAAGGTGCGAAATCGACCGAGACCGCGCACGCTCACGATGCCTGCCCCGGGGGTGCCACGGGCAATGGCGCGAAGCGCGATCCTGGCTCGAGGGACGCCAACGACGACTGCCAACCACCCAAGGATTACGGCCGGCCGTCGAAAGACGACTGCAACCTCAAGCCGTCCGGCGCCTGCGGCAAAGCCGATAACCCGGGTGAAGCGCTGGCCAAGATCGACTTCTCGCGATGCTGATTTCGGGTTCGCGCCGTCTGGATCTCGGGTGGCGTCGCTTCGATGTCGTCCGACGACGGGCTCGGATGTGGCATCGGCCGGCCAAACGCGAGACTGATTGATCCGCCTGAGGGTCAAATTCCGGGAGGGCAATCGAGAGAAGGGCCGTGGCCACAGAAGATGAGGCTCGCGCGCACCAAGTCGGAGCCCGCCAGGCGCGGGCTCGCCATTGAAGGTCACCAGCACAGTCCGCTTATTGAGTTGGGCTGCGAAAGGCGCTCCGTCGCAGCTTCAGCATGCGGCTGCGCATGGCCAAATTTGCGCGACGGTGCGTCCAGATTGTCGGCTTCCGACTAGAAACAACATGGCAACCGCTACAGCAGGTTCGTTCGCAGGGTGGCCGAAAGCAGGCAGGATGCCCACCGCGTACATCGACCAAGAAGCGAGCGATGCCTGGGCTTCTCCGATTGGAGGGTGAACGATGGACGTGCATGACGAAACAACCGATGATCTAATCGGCGAAGGGACCATCATCATAGACGGACGCAACGAGAGAGTCTCTTACTGGCTCACCGTTTCTCCTGAGGGTGATCCCGTACTTGCTGAGGGCTCAATCTCGGGATCGGAACGACTCATAAGAAGCCTTATTAACGCAAGAAATGTCAAGCTTGCTGTGGGGGCGACGGGCCGGTTGTCACCCTCGAATGCGAAGGCGGCTCAGGCGAAGAGCAGTGGGTCAAGGCTCTGACCGGCTGAGAATCACAAGACTGGTATTTGGCTCTCCATAACAGGGCGTTCCGGCGAGTCCTATAATAGACCGGCCTAAGACCGAGGCCGAAGCAGCCCGTTGAGACACGCGTTCCAGTGCAATGATTGACCGAAAGCAGCTCCAGGATATGTCCATTGACGAGTTGTGGGAGCTGCACCAGGACGTCGATTCAGTGCTGGCCGCGAGGATAGCCGCTAAGAAGGAACTCCTCGAAAGTAGGCTCGAGCAACTTCGCGACCAAGGGCAGCAACCAGGAAAGGGCTCAGGCGATTCCTCTGAGAGCTAACGTGGAGGCGCCTTCAAGGCGGCCAGCGTGCCGACCTCAGCGTGCCCCTTGTCTAGTGCGTTCGTATCCACGCTTGGCACTCCGCGCAAACGTGTGAAGTTGTTTTTTTGCTTTCGTCATCGACCATTTCCCTTTGTCGAATCGGGCAGCCCGGCGCTATCGCGCAGGGCCTAACCCACCTTGTGAATACCAATGCCGCCGGCGATCGCCGGTGGCTCTGTTCAACTGGTGTTCCGGTCGAAGGCCGTGTTCGGTGCGTCAGGTCTGTCGCTTCTCTATTTGCCAAATTGTTCGAGCCTCGTTGCAAGCCTCGCCTGTCTCACCTCAGCCAAGCCGCGAGAAACGCACTCAACGGTATTTGCTATATGTGGTGGGATGCGTTTCCGAGCTTGGCTCTTGCCGAATGGATCGTGCTGCGCCTAAACGGCTCAGAGATCGGGCCGAAGAGTGCGCGGGACTGGCCGAGATCATGAAGGCCGAGATGGCCCGCGACACCTACTGAAAGCTCGCTGAGGCTCACGAAGCTTGTGGCGAACAACGACGAATCAATTCGAGAATAAAGTAACGGGGGAGTCGGCACCTCTTTCACTCCATCTCGGCGGGAAAAAGTGGCACCGTTTTTTATTTCGCGCTAGCCTTGTGCCATACGCGAGTCGGGGGGATTCATGGAACGGAAGCCTTTCGAGAGCATGGCTCTTGAAGAGCTCTGGCAACTTCACACCCTCGTCAATGATGTTCTGGCCGGGAGGCTTTTGGCGAAGAAGGAAGAGCTAGAGCGCCGACTGGAGCTCCTCAAGCGCGAAGACAAAGCTCCCCATTAAGGCCTCGCAATCCGCTCGCCGGTTCGCCTGGCAGGACTAGCTGCTTGAGGGAACCTTGATTGCTGGCGCGAACCGCTCGGAGAATGTTGCGGCCTTTGCATCCCGTGCTGCGGAAAGGGCAGCCGAAATAAACGTCGAGCATCCGATGGTTGCGAGCACTAGGAGAGCCGCACCGAAAATCAGGCTACGCATTTGAGCCTCCCGCAACGGGCGTTACCAGCACAGCATCGGATTGCGTTGTTTCAGCTTCGCTTCGTTGGCGGCCTCAAATGGCTTCATACACGCGGCCGTGAATGCGCCCCATAACCTCTCAGGCGATTTGAGCGCTCACCCTCATCGTCCCGCGCGGCGACCCTGGCGCGCTCCTGCTGCTCCACAGTCGCGAGAAGGTCGAGCTGGCGGAAAGCAGGTCCTGGTCGTGCATAAACTTTACGTCGTTCTGCTTTCTGCCGGCGCTTGGACACCTTACGCACGGATCGAGAATACGCGGTTGACAGGATGCTGCAGTGTTCCCTCCGGGAACAAATCGACCTGGCTGGGACGCGGTAGTCGTCGTTTAAATTTGTTAAGGACTAGGTTCGCCGAAAAGGGAAGACTTCGAGCGGGTGCCCAACGGCGGCGCCAAAGAAGAATAGTTGGGGGCGTCCATGAGCACCCGCGGTCGAGCGGTGATACCTGCTGCTGCAATTCGCGAACGTCTTCAGAGCATCGTTTCTGCACTGGTTGAATTAGAGGAAATCCGAGCCCGAGTTCTCGCGGCTGAACAGAGCGAAAAACCAACAAGGCCCAAGCCGAAGAAGCGCCCCCGCCGAGGCAAGCCCACTAGCAGGAAGCGCTAGCCGCGTCGCCCATGGCTTGCGACCGCGGCGGGCGGCCAGGAGCGATCCTTCCTGCTCTCAGTTCGACTGTTGGTCTTGCGTGCCATCGTTCCCACGACCTGTTGCCAGCTCGTCCCCACGGGCAGAAATATTCCATGGACTCGGATTCACAAATTTGAATCCCAAGCGGACGATTTCTTGGGATGAAGCTGTGTTTGCCGACTAGACAGCGGCAGACCTCTCGGTCCCAGCTCCGTTTTTCGATCCGGAAAAGCCTCCAGGCTGGGGCCGATGTGGTCTACTCCGGAAGCGAGCCTTTTCCTCCCAGCAGCCGCGCATAGTGCAGCTCGAGCCAACGTCCGGCCCGTACACGCCGGCCGATGATGGGCCTGCTCATTGATCTATCGCAATGGTCTCCTCGGAGGGATGGTCCTCCCAGGAAGCTTGCGATGGGCACGGATTACATGGCGGAAGCTGCCCGGCATCGTAACCGTCCGGTGAGGCTTTCAATTACCCACAAATTCTGCTCCGACCATGGCGCCCAGCGCAATGTCGGTGAGGCGCGACAGCCCGCGCCACATGACGGTATTACCGGGCGGCGGATCGCTGGCGCGGGCGAGATAACCGCCGAGCCGGGCGATCTTGATCAGATAGTGCGAGAGCGTTTTCTGGCTTCCTTTTGGTTTGTCGTTGACGAGGCGATCGAGCACGCCGATTTCAGTCGCAGTCAACGCGAGGGTTGGCGGCGCGTCTGGGACGGAGCGGTTGAGCATCGTCATCCAGAAGACCCGCCAAGTCAGGATGCAAAACAGCGAGATCAGATTGGTCAGACGCTGGGCGGTCCTGAGCTTCGACTCCTCAGCTTTGCAGCCCGATTTGAGGATCTTGTGGAACACCTCGATCTTCCATCTCAAAGCATACCATTCGAGCTTCTCAATGGCGTCGGCGCGGGAACCAACAGGCAGGTCGGTGATCAGCTTCCAATCGATCTTCTTTCTGTTTTTCGGCGTCCCGCGCTCTTCGGCATGGATCACCGTCAGGGTCAGAGCGGGATAGCGCTTCTGCTTTCCAATCGGCGGCAGGACTCGAATCTTGCGATACCTGATCTCAAGAACGGCCTGGTCGGAATCGCCGTTGCTGTCTCTGACTTCGATGCGATGGAGCCCTTTGACGGCGACCTCGTCCATTTCGTCGGCGATCGTGTGATCCCCGTCTCCAGCTAAGCGGTCGACGCAGGTCCTGATCAGGAAATGAGTTCCGGTCTCCTGCGCTGCGCAGAAAAGCTCGTAGATGTCACTCTCGCGATCACCGATATGGATGCATCGTCCCGGATGATCCAAGAGTTGCGTAGACTGCTTGAGATTTTCCAACCACCGGACGCTTTCCTTTTTCTCGATGGGAATCCGGGTCGGATTGATCTTCTTTTTAAGCGCTGCTGTTCCCTTGAATTTCTTCCGGGTCCAGAACTTGACGGCCGCCAACCCCAGCGGCACACCTTCGATTGTAACCGCGAGGCTCGAATGCATCAGGATGCCGCAAACCGTGTGCGATCTGAGGCGACCCGCCTTATCCCGTCCACTGTTTATGCTCTTCGTGATGCCGATCGCTTTCTGACTTCTCGCGTTGATAGCTAAATTCGGTCGTGTCGTGCAGCACAAGAACGAGACCTTCAGTGGCGGCACGATCACGTGTCGATTGGAAATGGCCGGCCAGAATGTCCGCTTCGCTGACCCGGTCATTAGAGAAGAAGCGGTAGGCTGCCTTGGTATTCGCCCAATCCTGGCAGACGAGCGGAATGCTTTGTCCCATGGCGCTTCCAATCTGCGTGAGCAGTTTGCGGAATCTGTCGCCGAGCCGCGCGTCCCTAAACTCGCATCCGCTACTCTCTCGATCAATCCAACATTCATCTTCCAAGGACCGCAAACAGCCTTTTGCCGATCGATCCCTTAATGTCAGCCCCATAGAGCACCCCCTCGCGAATCAGGTGCTCAGCAAGGAATCACAAGTGATTCTTTCGATTCAAGATTTCGCCGATCAGCGGATCAGCCCGAGTCGTCAAAGTTATGGGTAATTGAAAGCCGGTGAGGGCCGCGGAATGATCGCGTGGCGCGGTGGCCCGATCAGGCCGCAGATTGAACAGGGCTGTTCTTCCATTCCCAAGGCAGCAGCTCATTGAGCCGACCTTGCGGGGTGCTAGCGATGCTGGCCAAAACGTCCGCGAGCCAGGCTTGCGGGTCGATGTCGTTGAGCTTTGCTGTCATGATCAGCGTCGCCATGATGGCTGCGCGGTCGGCACCACGTTCCGAGCCGGCGAAGAGCCAGGACTTGCGGCCCAAGGCAAAGCCGCGCAGCGCGCGCTCCGCCGCATTGTTTGTCAGGCAGATCCGTCCGTCTTCGATGAAGCGGGCAAACCGGTCCCAGCGGCGCAGCATGTAATCGATCGGCTTGGCCACCGATGACGAGTTCGACAGCCGACCCCGCTGCTCGCGCAGCCATGCTTCCAATGCAGTCAAAAGCGGCGCGCTTTGCTCCTTGCGCACCCGCAGACGCTCTTCGGCCCCTTGGCCGTTGAGGCCGCGCTCAATATCGAACAACGCATGGATGCGCTTGACCGCCTCCAGGGCAATCGGCGAGATCGTCGCGGCGTTCTTGTCGCGCCTCGCGGTGGCCGCGATGTCCGCCAGCTCGAAGAACTGCCGCCGGGCGTGGGCCCAACAGAGTGCGGACGTGATCGGTCCCTGCGCGCGGGAGGCGTCATACAGCTCGTTGTAGCCGCTATAGGCGTCGGCCTGCAGGATGCCGGAGAAGCTTTGGAGATGCCGCGTGGGATGCTCCTGCCGTCGATCGCGCGAGGCGTAATAGAGTGCAGCCGGCGGCGCCCGTCCGCCAAACGGCCGGTCGTCGCGAACGTAGGTCCAGATATGTCCTTTGACCGTCTGGCCCTTGGCCAGGATCGGCACCGTGGTGTCATCGCCATGCAGTCGCTCGGCGGCGAGGACGTGACGCTCGATCAGCCGATAAAGCGGCTGCAGGGCCGTCGCACAGGCGCCGACCTGGTCAGCCAGTGTCGACAGGCTCAGATCGATGCCCTCCCGGGCATAGCGCTCGCTCTGTCGGTTCAAGGGCTGATGCTGGCCGAACTTCTCGAACAGGATCATGGCAAGCAGGTTCGGCCCGGCAAAGCCGCGCGGCGTCACGTGGAACGGGGCTGGCGGCTGGGTGATCGTCTCGCAGTCCCGGCACGAGAACTTCTCGCGCACCGTCTGGATCACCTTCCACTGCCGGGGAACGACCTCCAGCGTCTCCGTAATGTCTTCGCCCAGCTTTGATAGCTTCGATGAGCCGCAGCAAGGGCAGCTCTGCGGTGCGGCGATCACGACCCGCTCGCGCGGCAAATGGTCGGGGAACGGTTTGCGCGACGGCCGCTTGCGTTGGAAGGACCTGACGGTCTGTGTCTTGGCCGCCGCCCTCTCGGCTGCCAATTCGTCTTCGGTTGCGGTTGCTTCCAACTCTTCAAGCTCAAGCTCCATCTGCTCCAGGAGCCGTGCCTTGCGTTCCGAGCGGCTGCCATAAATCTGGCGACGCAGCTTCTCGATCTCGAGCTTGAGGTAACTGATCAGGGCCTCGGCCGCCTTCACGTCGGCAGCTTCCGCTTTGGCGCTCGCCGCAACCGCCTCCGCTTCCAGGCGCGCGGCACGCTGCGCGAGGATCATCGCATGCGCGGCGGCAAGATCGGTGGGGAGCGATTCAGATGTGGTCACGATGATGATGGAATCACATCCATCACGATCCGCAAGGTCAAAGCCTCATCCGACCGATGTCGGCCGCCACGTCTCTTGTGGGTGCCACCAGTCAATCCCGGACAGAAGATAACCGAGCTGCGCCGACGAGATCGTCACCACACCCTCGGCCGGGCTCGGCCAGATGAAGCGCCCCCGCTCCAGGCGCTTCGTGAACAGGCAGGCGCCCTGGCCGTCATGCCAGATGACCTTCAAAAGATTGCCCCGGCGACCGCGGAAGCAAAACAGGTGGCCGCCCAGCGGGTCGCGATGCAAGATCTCCTGAACCTGCAATGCAAGCGACGGAAAGCCCTTTCGCATATCGGTATGGCCGGTCGCGAGCCATACCCGCATGCCGGCCGGCAACGGGATCATCGTTGCCGTCCATCCGTCAGCGCTGCCACGACTGCGCTCAGCGTCGCCGCATCAACCGCACCGGTGATCCGCATCCGAGCCCCGGCCGCGAACTCAATCTCGATCGCACCGCAGCTTCCCGAGGGAGCCGTCAACGGTCGCCGCTCTGGCGCAATCGAGACTGCCGCAAAACGGACCCCATCATCCTGCCGCTGCATCGGCTCGGGCCCGCAAGCGAGGACGCCGGTGCGCACCTGCCGCCGGCAAGCCGTAACCAGATTGCGGTGAACGTCATGTCGCCGAGCAACCTCGACAACACTGGCCCCAGGCGCCAAACTCTCCTCCACGATCCGAAGCTTCTCGGCACTCGTCCACCGCCGTCGCCGCTCAGGACCGGACAGAACCGTAACCGTCGTCACGTTTGCTCATTTGCTTGCGAATTAATGAGCAAACCATCTCACGCTCGAACCCGATCGGGGAAGGCGGCCCCCACCGGCTTTCAATTACCCATAACTTTGACGACTCGGGCTGATCCGCTGATCGGCGAAATCTTGAATCGAAAGAATCACTTGTGATTCCTTGCTGAGCACCTGATTCGCGAGGGGGTGCTCTATGGGGCTGACATTAAGGGATCGATCGGCAAAAGGCTGTTTGCGGTCCTTGGAAGATGAATGTTGGATTGATCGAGAGAGTAGCGGATGCGAGTTTAGGGACGCGCGGCTCGGCGACAGATTCCGCAAACTGCTCACGCAGATTGGAAGCGCCATGGGACAAAGCATTCCGCTCGTCTGCCAGGATTGGGCGAATACCAAGGCAGCCTACCGCTTCTTCTCTAATGACCGGGTCAGCGAAGCGGACATTCTGGCCGGCCATTTCCAATCGACACGTGATCGTGCCGCCACTGAAGGTCTCGTTCTTGTGCTGCACGACACGACCGAATTTAGCTATCAACGCGAGAAGTCAGAAAGCGATCGGCATCACGAAGAGCATAAACAGTGGACGGGATAAGGCGGGTCGCCTCAGATCGCACACGGTTTGCGGCATCCTGATGCATTCGAGCCTCGCGGTTACAATCGAAGGTGTGCCGCTGGGGTTGGCGGCCGTCAAGTTCTGGACCCGGAAGAAATTCAAGGGAACAGCAGCGCTTAAAAAGAAGATCAATCCGACCCGGATTCCCATCGAGAAAAAGGAAAGCGTCCGGTGGTTGGAAAATCTCAAGCAGTCTACGCAACTCTTGGATCATCCGGGACGATGCATCCATATCGGTGATCGCGAGAGTGACATCTACGAGCTTTTCTGCGCAGCGCAGGAGACCGGAACTCATTTCCTGATCAGGACCTGCGTCGACCGC
This sequence comes from Bradyrhizobium sp. STM 3561, assembly GCF_045571455.1. Taxonomy (NCBI): domain Bacteria; kingdom Pseudomonadati; phylum Pseudomonadota; class Alphaproteobacteria; order Hyphomicrobiales; family Nitrobacteraceae; genus Bradyrhizobium; species Bradyrhizobium sp. STM 3561. Next base: position 655,261 of record NZ_CP120695.1, on the reverse strand, counting down.
TTAGCTGGAGACGGGGATCACACGATCGCCGACGAAATGGACGAGGTCGCCGTCAAAGGGCTCCATCGCATCGAAGTCAGAGACAGCAACGGCGATTCCGACCAGGCCGTTCTTGAGATCAGGTATCGCAAGATTCGAGTCCTGCCGCCGATTGGAAAGCAGAAGCGCTATCCCGCTCTGACCCTGACGGTGATCCATGCCGAAGAGCGCGGGACGCCGAAAAACAGAAAGAAGATCGATTGGAAGCTGATCACCGACCTGCCTGTTGGTTCCCGCGCCGACGCCATTGAGAAGCTCGAATGGTATGCTTTGAGATGGAAGATCGAGGTGTTCCACAAGATCCTCAAATCGGGCTGCAAAGCTGAGGAGTCGAAGCTCAGGACCGCCCAGCGTCTGACCAATCTGATCTCGCTGTTTTGCATCCTGACTTGGCGGGTCTTCTGGATGACGATGCTCAACCGCTCCGTCCCAGACGCGCCGCCAACCCTCGCGTTGACTGCGACTGAAATCGGCGTGCTCGATCGCCTCGTCAACGACAAACCAAAAGGAAGCCAGAAAACGCTCTCGCACTATCTGATCAAGATCGCCCGGCTCGGCGGTTATCTCGCCCGCGCCAGCGATCCGCCGCCCGGTAATACCGTCATGTGGCGCGGGCTGTCGCGCCTCACCGACATTGCGCTGGGCGCCATGGTCGGAGCAGAATTTGTGGGTAATTGAAAGCCCCACCGGAGGCTTGCCCGGCATCGGCACGTAGCCGAGGAGTACCGAACCCTAGCGTTTGGTACGTCAGATGAGGGGCTGCGTGGGATGTACCTTAGACTTGCAGACAATTACGATCTGCTCGTTGCAAACGAAGATAGGATTGCCAGCAATCGCAAGCTCGTAAACTAGAGGTCGCTCCATTGCGACTTTATGCCGACTTGGCATTGGCCCATCTCGGATTTCTGGGCCCTTATGCTCGAGTGGTACCGACCTCGGCAGATGCCCACACTTCGACTGCTGTTGGAGCTTGAGCGGACATCAGCCGGCAAGCCGATCATGAGTACGTAGGCCCAGTTTTGGGCTATGCGGCGCCTCTGTCTGAGTCGCGATGATGCACTCAACGCCGGGGGGCGCAACCATGGCCCGCGGATCATAGGCGCATCCACACTGTAGAGCACTTTCCTGACAGGCGATCGATTTAGGCTGAAGGATGCGGTCCATGGTTTGCAGGGCGCAATCGTGGAGCGTTGGCAGGTCGCGATCATCGGCAATGCTAGCACTCAGCTCTACATCCTGGTGTAGCAAACGACGCACAAGAGCACTTCCATCGGGGCTGATCTACGACCTTAATCGGTATAAGCGCGTGGTCGCTCGGTTTCTGCAGTCTCGTTTGAGGGCAAGCAACGTCGCGCCCGTTCGATCTGTGCGTCAGTAGCGCCATGATTGCGTGCGTACATCTCGGCCACTTGTGCCGAATATTTCGCGACGTAGTATCTGACCTCGCTGCACGAGATGCGCCCCGTGGGCCTGTGGTGACGCGAAGCGAAGGCTTCGGACCCCAGCGGAATCAGCAACAAAGCAACAATAGCCGCGACCCGTACCATCATTCTCCCCGCCCCATCTATTTGTCTGGTTGGTTAGGAGAGAGCAGGCCTGAATCGCGCACGCGACGCAAATTAACAATCGTGCACCGATCCAAAGAGCTGTGCGACTGTTGCTCCGACGCTTCGGTGCTGGGCAGGTACCGGATAATGAGGTCGCAGTCGAGCGATCTGGCGCGAGCTTCCTAGAAAGCGGAAGTGGCAAGTTCGATCATCGCACTGCACGGCTCTACGAGCTCGCAAGAGCTATCTCCGACGAAGCACTCTCCTTCGACGACTGGCTTTAGAGATACGGCCAGTCCTCGCAATCGTTCTCGCCTGCGCGGCTCGGAGGCGACGCCGGAGGGTCTGCAGTTCTCGAAAAAGTGCGACCAGTCGCTCGACCCGCTCGCCCAGAATAGTCGAATAGTTGTAAACTCGACCTCGATTACTCATTGCTGCCCAAACCATGATTGTTGAAAGCAATAGGTGGTCGACAACGGGAAAAATATGCAATCCAAGGTAGCAACATACAACCCATAAATGACGACAGTATTAAAATGGGCCATGCCAAGGTCCCGTTGTGACAGCGCATTCCTTTCACTTGCCTTTCGGGTCGTTTTCGTCCCGCAAGTTCGGCCTGTTCGGCAACGCTACCGGCTTGGTCCCGCAGCATCACGCGCGCCCCGTCTCTCAGGCTAATTTTCGCTCGCTGGTTAACCGTGAGCGTCACGATAGTATCACCGGTGCCCGGGCTTGACTTGCGCGGAATGCTTTGGATAGCGCGGTCGGGATGATTGACGCCGCCGGCGCGCGGTGATGGGGTGACCCTGGTTCGGAGGGTAACGAGATCAGAATGACCAGCGAGTCGCAGCTGCGCGAGAAGCTTCGGAAGATCGAGGCCTTGTTCGCAGGTGCCGGAACTGCTGGTGAGCGCCTTGCGGCGGAAGCCGCGCTGCAGCGGGTGCGAGCTAGGGTCGAGGAACTCGCTCGCCACGATCCACCGATCGAACAGCAATTCTCACTTCCGGACCAATGGTCTCGGCATCTTTTTCTGGCGCTTTGCCGCCGATATGGGCTGCGGCCGTTTCGTTATCACCGGCAGCGACGCAACACGGTGATGGTCCGTGCATCACGAGGCTTCGTCGATCGAGTCCTGCTGCCGGAGTTCACCGAGCTGGAGGGTGCGCTGCAAGTGTATCTGCACGAGGTGACGCTGCGCGTGATCCGCGAAGAGATCTACGACGACGCCAGCGATGCGCAGGAAGTTCCTGACGCCTTGCCGTCGAACTGATCAAGCGGCGAGCTTTGCCTCCGAACCGTCGCGTTCGGCCTTCCAATTCCACGGCAGCAGCGTGTTCAGCTGATTGATCTTGGTGCGTCCAGAGACGATGCGCTCGAGAACATCGGTCAGATAGTGCCGCGGGTCGATGTCTTGCAGCTTTGCCGAGTTGATGAGCGAGGCGAGAATGGCCCATGTCTCGGCGCCGCCTTCATTGCCGGCGAACAAGTAGTTCTTCTTTCCCAGGCCTATCGGCTTGATGCTGCGCTCGACCGTATTGCTGTCTATTTCGATGCGTCCGTCATCGATGAAGCGCGTCAGGCCGTCCCAATGGTTGAGGGTGTAGCGGATGGCTTTGCCCAGACCGGACTTCTTCGAGACTTCCAGCAGTCGCGCTTCGAGCCAGGGTTTGAAGTCCTCGATCAGCGGCTTGGTGTTGGTTTGCCGCACCGCAGCCCGATGCGCCGCTGGCAGACCGCGGATGCGATCCTCAATGGCGTAGAACATCGCGATCCGTTGCAGCGCTTCCGCGGCAATCGGCGACTTCGTCGCGACGTGAACGTCCCAGAACTTCCGCCGCGCATGCGCAAAGCAGAACGCGAGCTGCACCAGATGGCCGCCATTCTTGATCAGGCCCTTGTAGGCGGCATAGCCGTCGACCTGCAGGATGCCGTGGTAGTCCCCGAACAGCTGCTTGGCGCGGATCGCCTTGCGATCCTCGGCAAACATGTAGACCACCGCCGGCGGCGCCGGGCCACCCCACGGACGGTCATCGGTGGCGATCGCCCAGAACTGGCAGACTTTGGTCCGGCCACGGCCGGGATCGAGAACTGGCAGCGGCGTCTCGTCGGCAAACAGCCGCGGGTAGGACATCACTGTGTCGCGCAACAACGTGTGAAGCGGCTTCAGCCACCAGGCGGCGCGGCCCATCCACGAGGCCAGCGTTTGCCGGTCGAGCGTGATGCCTTGGGCGGCAAACATCTGTTCCTGGCGATACAGCGGCAGCTGGTACCCGTATTTCATCACCGCGATGTGGGCCAGCAACGCTTCCGTCACCATCCCACCGTCGATCGCCTGGGCCGGCGCGGGTGCCTGCAGGACACCCTGGCGGCATCCCCGGCAGCCGTACCGCGGGCGCACAATGCGCTTGACCCGGTACTGCATCGGAATGACGTCGAAGGCTTCCTTGACGGTCTCCCCGATCTTGTGCAGCTGCTCGCCGCAGCAGGGGCAGATCTGGCTCTCCATATCGATCACGACATCGATGCGCGGCAAATGCTCCGGAAGCTTCCCACGGTTGCGTCGCGCCGGTCGCTTTCCACGGTCCTCCGCTCCGTCGGGCAGCCTGCCTCCGGTCACGTCGTCGTTGGCGGCGGCACGAACCGCCTGTGCCGTGATGGTGAAGAGAGACAGCTGTCCGAGATCCAGTGTCTCGGAGCGGGGACCGAAGATCGTGCGCTTGTACTGGGACAGGATCATCAGGAGCTTGTCGTTCTCCTGGATCGCAGCGTCGCGTTGGGCGATTGCCGCATCACGCTAGGCCGAAAGCGAGCTGCATTCCGCCGACAACGCCGCAAGCCGTGACGATAGCACTATCACGGTTTGACGGAGCAATGCTGGATCGAAAGGCAAATCACTCATGCAGAGTGATTCTACAACAACTCCGCATGAGTGACGAACGACTCTTAATAAGGATCAACCAGCTCGTAGTGGCTGATCCACAACTCGCATCGGCAGACGCTTCCAGTCCGAGCCATCGAGCAGCACCGAGAGCTGAGCATGAGATAGCGGCATGACGCCTCCCTTGATCGGCGGCCAGGTGAACTGTCCCTCGATTCTTTTGTAGTAAAGGACAAGGCCGCTCCCATCCCAGGTCAGGATCTTCACGCGATCTCGGCGCTTGGAGCGGAAGACATAAAGTCCGCCGTCGAACGGATCGGCTCCAAAGGCCTCGCTCACCAGCATCGCCAATGAGTCCATGCCGCGGCGGAAATCGACCGGCTGCGTCGCAATCCAGATCGACAACCCAGATCGAAGCCCGATCATCGACCAATCGCCCCGACTGCCGCCAGCACCTCGCACAGTGCCCGCCGGTCGATTGTCCCCCTGACACGGATCCGAACCGCGCCGACCTCGATCTCGATCGCCGCCTGCTCCCCACTCGGCAATTTGCTCCCGCAGCCGATGATCGCGGCCGGCACAAAGCCAGGTAGCATGCCTCTGTCCCCGCGCTCCGCGACTGGCGCCTGCGTTGCCTGGCGACGCCAGAGAAACAACAGGCTTGGACTGATATCGTGCCGCCGCGCCACCGCGGACACGCTCGCCCCCGGCGCAAAACTCTCCGCAACAATCGCCGCCTTCGCGTCGGTCGACCAGCGCCGACGCCGGCCCGTCCCCGTGATGATCTCGATGCGCTGCAGCGTGTCGGCGCGCTTCAAGGATAGACGTATGCCTATCCTTATCGCTATCCTTACGACTATCCTTACGACTATCCTTGGACATTGTGACCCCGCGACAAACCATTCCGCGAGATATTCTTAGCCGACCAGATCAGCCCTCAGTGCGTGGTCCCTGGATGACGCTCACGGTTAACCGGTGCGGATCGAGCGCCGCATCATGAAAACACCGAAGCCAAAGCAACGGGCCGAGCAGGAGATCGGACGATTGGTCAGGCTCGCCCGGCAGGGATTTGGCACATCGAAGATAGCCGCCGAACTCGGCCGCCATGCTGGATCGGTGAGGCGCATGGCACGAACGTTGGGACTGCTGTTGAAGAAGTAGTCCCGCGAGCGATGTTGAGCGCAGCGCGGCGGACCTACAGCCCAAAGCCTCGGCCAATCTCCCGCGCAATCTTGAGCGCGGCGTCGGTATGGCGGCCATAGAAGAACGCTCGATCAAGCTGCGAAAAGATACCCATTCCAAACAGCGCTGTGGCAACGCCTCTAAACATAGTTATGGACCGGGTTGAACGAACAGCAAAAGTTCAAAAACGGCCCCAGCCGCAGGTCGGGAGAAACAGCCGGGGCCGGCATTCCCATTCCAATGTGCCGCAATCGGCGGTAATCGGCACGTTCCTAGCAAGCCACGTGAAAGCTAATGAACTGTTTCGAAGGACCGAATTAGGAGCGAGGCGCCTGATCTCACAAACGCGCACTTCCAACGCAACATAGCGGCAACGGCCCGTGTTGTACGTTGGGGAGCGCCCCCCGGAGTGGCATACTTCTCCTCGTGGGTGTGGATAAAACCCGGCGGCTCGCGTAGCATCGGCAAGGGTTCAACGTCTCACCGGGATCAGACAAATGAGCCGTTTCCTGCTGTGCAGCGTAGCCGCTGTCTGCCTCGCCGGAGGTTTGGTTTGCCATTCGTCCAAAGCGAATGCTGTCTTTTGGCGCGGCATCACCGCGCCAACTGACATCGATATTCATGGGTGGCCGATCATCAAAGAGCCCCCGCCGAGCCCATGCCAGTGGATACGGGTGAGCGGTGGCTACTGGGTCCGACAGTGCGTTTACTAGGCCAGCATTAGCCCATCGCTCAATTCAAACTTAAGGCCAAGGCGCACGTCGTGCGGTGGTGTTACTCCTCCTCTGTGCGGCGTAGGGGGGTGTCGAAAGATGACGGTAGATTTGCTATCGCATGCTCCAGCTCGGTAGCGATGGCCCGATAGCGCACGATCAGTCGCGCATATACATCGCGCTTAGCCTGATTTTTTGCAACAATCTGAAGTCGCTCGCATTCAGCAATTTGCGCGCGCAGCAGGTCTAGTTGGGCTTGCATTTCCTTCATGCGCCGAGTTGATATTTCTGCGACATTGGCGTCAATGCAGAAAGTACCCACAAGCGAAGGTCCGCCAGTTGGATGCTAGTCTATCGCACCTCGGAGCCGGACGAACTCTAAGAACCCTAAAGGCCCGTTCGCCGGTGCAGCCTGACAGTACGCCTCCGACGAGGACCGTCTTGCGTGACGGGTGGTAATTCGCGAAGCGTGTGACCTTAAGTCTAGCTTTAAGGTCATCAGGCGATGCGGGTCGAGGTTTTGGGCGGGCTCGAGCGGCGGCGGCGTTGGTCGCAGGACGACAAGGCACGGATTGTCGAGGAGACGCTGGCACCGGGCGCGAAGGTAACTGAGGTTGCGCGGCGCAACGGAGTAGCGGCCAGCCTGGTGTTTACCTGGCGTCGCCAAGCACGGACATCGGAACAAGTTGCACCATCTTTTACGCCGGTGCAGATCGCCGCCCTAGCAGCCTCGGCTGAAGAAACTCCGAAGCTTTTGCCTACGGTTGATGGCCGAGTTCGTTCGGCGGCAGCTGCGCGTACTGGATTGATAGAGATCGATCTCGGCAACCGACGGTGCATCCGGGTGGATGCGCACGTCGATCCGGAGGCGGTGGCGCGGGTCCTCGATGTGCTTGGACGCCGATGATTTCTGTACCAGGGAATGTGCGAGTGTGGCTGGCTACAGGCTACACGGATATGCGCAGAGGCTTTCCATCGCTGGCCCTCCAAGTGCAGGAGGTGCTGCACAAAGAACCGCTTAGCGGTCATTTGTTTGTCTTCCGTGGTCGCCGCAGCGATCTTGTGAAGGTGATCTGGCACGATGGTCAGGGAGCCTGCTTGTTCACAAAAAAACTCGAGAGAGGAAAGTTTATCTGGCCATCGGTTGCCGGTGAAGCGGTAACGATCTCGCTGGCGCAGTTGAGCTACCTGCTGTCCGGGATCGATTGGCGCAATCCGCAAGAAACCCAGCGCCCGACGCGGGTCGGATAATCGTTTTGGGTTTGAATCTGATGCTCGATCTGATTCAATGGCTTCATGACATCGAAGCCGGATGATCTTCCGTCGGATCTCGCAAGCGCCTACCTTGCGCTGCTGGCCGAGCGCGAGGCGTTGCAGGCTGAACGCGATGTGGCAGTCGCGGATGCCGCCAACGCGCGGGCGGAGCTGTCGGACAGCGAGGTGCTGATCGCTCATCTTGAGCTACGGATCGAGAAGCTCAAACGCGAACTGCACGGGCAGCGCTCCGAGCGCACGGCGCGGCTACTCGAGCAGTTGGAATTGGAGCTCGAAGAACTCGCCACCACGGCGACCGAGAATGAGCTGGCTGCGCAGGCTGCCGCGGCAAAAACCCAGAGCGTGAGCGCCTTCACGCGCAAGCGGCCGGTGCGCAAACCGTGGCCGGACGACATCGAACGTGAGCGCGTCGTCATCAAGGCTCCAACGACCTGCGCCTGCTGCGGCGGATCGCGGCTGGCGAAGGTCGGCGAGGATGTGACCAAGACGCTGGAGGAGATTCCGCGTCGCTTTAAGGTCATCGAGACGGTACGCGAGAAGTTCACCTGCCGCGATTGCGAGAAGATCAGCCAGCCGCCGGCACCGTTCCATGCGACGCCCCGCGGCTTCATCGGCCCACAATTGCTGGCGACGATTTTGTTCGACAAATTCGGCATGCATATCCCGCTCAACCGCCAGAGCGTGCGCTTCAAGGCCGAGAGGATCGATCTGCCGCTGTCGACGCTGGCCGACCAGGTCGGCCACGGAACCTTCGCCGTCATGCCGCTGTTCCAGCTGATCGAGCGTCACGTGCTCGCGGCCGAGCGCCTTCATGGCGACGACACCACCATCCGCGTCCTGGCGAAGGGCAAATGCACGACCGGCCGGATCTGGACGTATGTGCGGGATGACCGGCCGTTCGCCGGGCCTGCGCCGCCGGCGGCGGTCTATTATGCCTCGGGCAATCGACGGGGCGAAAATCCTCAGAGGCATCTGGCCGCCTTCGTCGGCATTCTGCAGGCGGATTGCTATGGCGGCTTCGAGCCGTTGTTCGACCCAAAAAGGAAAGCAATGCCGATCACGCCGGCATTTTGCCTGGCCCATGCGCGGCGGGGATTCTTCGAGCTGGCTGACATCGAGAAAGCCGCCCGGGAAGGCAAGGGCAAACCGGTCTCTCCGATCGCGCTGGAGGCGGTCAGGCGTCTGGATGCGTTGTTCGAGATCGAGCGCGCCATCAACGGCCGTAGCGCCGACGAGCGGCGTGCCGTGCGCCAGGAGCGGAGCAAGCCGCTGCTCGACGACATGCACGACTGGCTGCTCCGCGAGCGAGAAAGCCTCTCGCGCTCCGCCGAGGTCCTGAAGCCCATGAACTACATGCTTAAGCGCTGGGACGACTTCGTCCGCTTCCTCGACGATGGCAGGATCTGCTTGACCAACAATTGCGCTGAGCGTGCATTGAGAGGCATTGCCTTGGGAAGGCGCAACTGGACCTTCGCTGGCAGCCAGCGTGGCGCCGATCGTGCAGCTATCATGCTGACGATGATCACGACCTGTCGCCTCAACGACGTCGATCCCAAGGCTTGGCTCGCCGACGTCCTCGCCCGGATCGCTGATCTTCCCACCTCGCGTCTGCGCGAACTGCTGCCCTGGGAATGGAAGCTCCTGCACCAAGCCGGCAAGTCCGCCAATCAGCAAGCCGCCTGACCCTTCACGCAACGCCATCGTAGAACTCGCCGTGCTCGCGCGCATGCGTCAATCAGGCGGCCTTCGTCGTATGCGTACGCCTGACATTCGATGCGAAGATGAACAACGACCCGCTGGAACGTCTTGGTGCCATCGCGGGTCAGGGCATGCTTAGCTCCTTGGTGTTGCGCTGGCGTGGCGCTCACGTGCGAGTGAAGATCACGCGATCGGACTCCAAGCGAAAATCGCAGCGGTGCTCTTCGTAAGCCGCGAATTCGGAAAGAGCGAGTATGCCCGCGCTGTCCCATTCATCGAAGGCAACATCGCTGGTTGAGTAGAGTTGGGCCGCCTCGCTCTTGCTAATCCATCCGCTCGCGCCGACGGGTAAGCTTTGAAGAGCCACAGATAATGCAGCTTCGGAGCTGGCATCGAGATGCAACGGCCAGGAGGGGGCGATTACCTTGCTTTGCCGAAACCGAGACTTAAACCAATCCATCAAATTAGCTCCCGAGCAATCGGGCCTGAAGTGCTTCGGCGGCGCGTTGATCCGCGTCAGCGTTTGAAAGAAAGTGCCCGTAGACGTCAAATACCCTTGATCGAGCTATGCCCCATTAGGCGCTGGATCTGCTTCGGGTTGTGGCCGTTTTCGATCCAGAGGGAAGCACAGGCATGGCGCAACGCATGCCGTATTATCCTGCCACAATCGTCTGCGGTGCACCAGCGTCGTCCAGCACCGACTTAGCAGCCTGGCTCGGGCTTGACTAACCGGCCCATTGCGGGAAAACGCGCCCGCTGGTGCGGCTTACGCGACCGTCCTGTTTACGGAAGCGCTGCAATCGACCGTAAACCGCCAAACGAGTTCGGCCTAACTGCCGGCCGATCTCGGTTGCAGTCATACCGCTTTCGATGAGCGCACGGAGATGCGCCTCTTCCTCGGGCGACCACGGACGTATTTCCAGTCTATTGTTGGACATCGCCGATTCCTCCCAGCGACAGCACAGATCATGCCTGCTCACGCAGGGTTACTAGAGCTCTCGAACGCAACGCCGATCAGATTGCCACTCGACCAGATCAATCGGCAACTTCGAATGCTGCGATCTTTTTCAAGCATCAGCTTGAATGTGGAATTCACGTATCGCTTCGACGGAAGCTCGATTGCTGCGCCTTGATCCGACATGTTGACCACGCGACAACGCAAACTGGCGCCGTCGCCGAACACGTAGGCGACCTCGTCCACCTCGATACGCTCACGCTTTCGACGCTCGATCATTCTGTGCTGCCCGCAACGAACTCATTCGTCCAATGTGCATCGCGTCTGTAGCAGCCTGAGTTGTCGCGCGATCTGCCTTGCCAGGTTGGATCGCTCCTTGGCGAGCCTGCTTCTCTCCTCAACCATGTCGTGTCCGTCCTGTTCAAGCACCTCAATCAAGATGGCTTGGTTTTCAATGCTGAGTTGCTTGGCTGCAATGTCTCGCGAGATACTTGTCAATTCATCGTCGCAATGTGAGGTCATGGGCAATCCCACGGCGGGCCTGTCGGCGAGTAAAGCTACATCCTACGTCGCCGATCCTGCGAAAACGTTACCCGAGCCGTTCGGCTCGGTGGCTGCAAGCGGGGCCAGATACCGGCTTAGGCGCATCCTGTTACCTCAGCATCACCTCCGACTTCGAGCGCGCCCCGTGCTGGTTCGACCGAAGGTCGCCGCACTCCGAACAGTCCTTCATCGCAGATTTCGTTCGGGCTCATGGATCGGCATCGTCTTCGCCCGCACACAAACAACCAGCGCCACCGCGTGTTAGAAATGGACGCTCCCGCACAAATAAGGGTGTATTGGAATCGCATGGCGCGTTCGGCGAGTCATTGTTTGCCTTAAGCAACGTTGTGCGAATCCCCTGATGGATGGCCATCGATGCCAAGGGCGTAAATCCCCATTTCGGGCGGCTCGGAATGGTCCCCGCAAGTTTTTTTGCTTTGGGGACGCGGAATTTTATGAGCTCATCAAGGGCACGCCGCTCGCCCGAGCCGGCCGAGAAAGCAAGTGTCGTGCCCGGCTCAACGCCATTGGCGAGGCTTTCCGGCGTCGGTTGGAAAACCAACCGCTCGCCTATCCCGATGTTGATGAGGTGATCCGGTTGTGGCTGGATCGACCCTCTCCTTGCAGGTGCGACGCGTGATGCTTCGGTCTTGGAACGATGCCCCCTGCCTACGCCTCATCTCATCCGACCAGCGCGCCCACCCTTCTGTTACAGAGCCAATATTCCGGTTCTTTAGGGGCACAACTTTGAGCCCGGCGCTACCCGAGGCCGGGCTCGCTCATCCCAAGGAGCCACCCCGCAAGCTCAGCAAGGCGCACCTGCTGTTTGTTGCATCGGCACGGCAACGAACGGCCGTGGTGGGCGAACCTGCAGATCGCGCCACTGCCGCTCGCGCAGGAACTGTGGGCGGCGAGCCCGGTCCATGGTCCGATCGACAGCGCGGCCGGCGCCGCAGCCGTCCTCGCCAACCTCGGCGCGGCCCCCGGTCTGCCATCGAATGGCTGCTCGCCATCGACATCGCCGAACTGTCCTGGGAGATCCAGCGCTACCGCATGTTGCGGCACAAATTGCTCGAGACCTATCGTCAAAAGTCGATCGAAGCGGCGCTACGGCGCATCGACATGGTCGGGATCGATCCCGACTTCGAACACCAGGCCGAATACTACACGCAGCAAAATGCCCTGAGCTGGCGCATTGATCCCGTCGCTGCGACCGAGATCGAAGCGCGGCTTGCCGCCTAGGGCTTTGATCAAGATGCCGTCACCACTGAAGTCTACGTCCAGGCGCGCGAGGTCCTGGTCCTGTTCGAAGGCTTGCTCAACGCCGCGCAAACCAAACGCACATTGCTGCTGCGCGAGATCAGGCACCAGCGCTTCGTCAGCGCACCGATGCGGCGGCCACGCTGAAAGATCAGATCGATATTCCCGACCGCGCACTCTCGATTCTCGCTTGCGCTCACAGATGTGTTCGCTTGATCGAAGTTCCGAAAGCGGGATGCGAAGCAACATCGGAGTAGCGGCATCGCACCTGCAAGCTTCGGAGCCGCCTACCGCTGCGAACTCCGCCGCAGCAGGCGCTCACAACTCGTTCACTCGGATGAACGCAAATACAGGCTCGCGCCTAAAACGGTCTCTGCCGATCGATCGTGCGGCCCCTGCATACCTTTTGATCATCCGATACGGTTGATAACCGCTGCGACACAGGGCCAAATGTTCGCGCCGTTCGCCTCATTGCACCGAACACGAACTCTGGATCGTAACAGACATGGTCAAATTCTTTCTCGCCGCGGGTTGGTTGGCTCTCGCCCTCGTCACGTTTGTGACGCTCGCTCCCATTCACGATCGGCCCATGATTGCGCCCCGTCACTTCGAGCACTTTGCCGCATTCTTCATCCTCGGTCTCGTGTTCGTGCTGGCCTACTCGAATCGCATTATCCTCATAACTGTAATCGTCGTCGGCAGCGCAGTCATCCTCGAAGCCCTGCAGCTGCTGACTCCGGATAGACATGGTGACCTCATGGATGGCCTGGTCAAAGTGGCTGGAGGTGTCTGCGGGATCTCGGTCGTCGCTCTCGCGCGCGTCGGTATAACTCAGGCTATGACCAAGATCGTATCTCGCGGATGACCGGCTCGGCCCTGAAATACATCTGCTCTTAGCTACCGCTGTGAGGGCCTACGCAAGCAAGAAGGGGTTCTCCGATCGGGAGCGGAATGCACTTGTCAAGCTTGACGGCAAACCGGAGTTATACAGCTATCGTTTCCATAACTATCTTGAACAATTGCATCAAACGTCATTTTACCCTCGAGAGATCCGGGATTTCGGAGTGAATTTTCGCGAGGAATTTGTATGACACCACGCGCGAGGGTCGCCAATCTTCTTGAAGGCTGTGATAACGGGCGCAAGTTGGCAGAATCTGAAGACTTGCTGGCGAGGCTGATCGTTGAGGCGGAGAACGACGCTCTTCTGCTTGCATCGATCGAGCTTCAGAACAATTACTTTCCAGGGTTCACTCAGGCCGAAGCTGCGCTTATCATTAGAAAGCTGATGCGGCGCAACTAGCAAGGCTAGCCGTCATGGGTCTCTGGCTGATCGCAGCTATGTTGTCGCTCGGCTTATGAGCTGGGTACGTTGTGCGGAACCAACAGCTACTGCGATGGCACCACGAATTGGAACGATCGCGCACGGCCGGCGGCTGCTCGAAATGGCGTCGGGGCCCTCGGTGCGCCAAGCAATTTTCTGGACAGAGAAGCCAATTCTTACACGTTAAGTCTGTCCCCTTTCTCTAAGGCCGTGATTGCGTCTTCGCGATCACGTCGCGCAACAGCGCCGCGTTCTTGGATCGGCAAACGGCTGCGGCAGCGACGCTTCAAGGCTAGGCATCAATTGCCCCATAATTGATATAGCGTTCCCATTTTTGCGCCTGCAATATAGAGCGATGGTGTCAGGCACCAAGCGATGATCAGATATGCTGCAAGCACACTTGCCATAATCTATTGGATTTGCGGCCAACCGGCCTATTGCGGTTTTGAACAGCAAGTCGCCGCTCCCCTTTCGTTCGCTCTGTTCTGCGTCCGATATCCCGAAGACTGCCAGCAACATGGCGATCTGCGTATTACAGATTTCCGTTCTCGCAGTCAGCGATGGCGAGAGCTCAACCAGATCAATTCCATGGTCAATTTCAGCATCATGCCGAAGGCGTTGGCGGCAAGCCGCAATGACTATGACTGGCAGATCTTTCCCAGCGAGGGAAACTGCGCGGACTACGCTGTCACAAAGCGCCATCTGCTGCTGCGAGCAGGTTGGCCGAGTTCGTCTCTTCTTCTTGCGGAGGTTGGCATTCGGACAACCGGAGAGCACCACCTGGTTCTGCTTGTACGAGAAGGCAGAGCTATCTTGGTTCTCGACAATCTGAGTACGGCCATTCTCAACGTCAACGAAGCTTCCGACCAATACGCTTTTCTGCGCATACAATCGAATCACGACCCGCAACTCTGGACGCGCAGGCTTACCGTATCGTAAGTCCATGGAATCGCCTGACTTGAGCGGAGCGGGCGTTCTGCCTTCTGCTTGGCGGAGAGTCGACCTGACCTGGCCATGCGTGCCTTGGTCCGAAGTCATGGCGGGCTGGCTTCTGAGGCGTATCAGCGGACCGCAACTGACTGGCTCGGCCCAAGCCCACTGCTCTGCGTCTATTGTGATTCAAAAGGATTGACGCAGGACCGCGAGGTCAGCGTCCGCGCCGGGCAATCGCCTAAAATTGGTGCAGGGATGCACTTCCGTCACCATGCACTTCCAGGCTTGACGGGCGTATAGTCGAGAGAGATCGCGGTGATCCGGTCCTTTAAATCTTGGTCTCGAAGGGCGTGGCGGTATGTCGGGCCCTCACATGCCGACACTGACGGCCCGATACGTGTGAACTGTCTACTGACGCAAGTTTGATACTCCGAGCCGTCGAACGATCAACGCATCGCGAGCGAGTCTCTCACACTTTTCGCTACAGCAACTTCGAAGCATTTCTCGCGCAAAATAATTCGTTCGTTCCGCTCAAGGCTTTACTCGCGGAGATTTTCGATGATCGATCTTAGCGGTTACAAGCTGACGTTCGACGATGAATTCAATTCCAGGAGCATTTCACTTACTGGCGCCGGCACGAAGTGGGCGGACACCAGGGCCGAATGGCTGGGCGATGCGGCGTCCGACGTCGGCTTCGGCACCAGCTCGTTCGTCGACCCCAGCTCGGGATACGATCCTTTCTCCGTTTCCCAAGGAGTGCTTGCGATTACCGCTGTTCCGGATCGTACTCCATTCGGAGTTCCCGGGAGCTGGGAGTCCGGACTGATAACAACCCAGAGGACTTTCTCACAACAGTACGGTTACTTCGAGATACGGACGGAGTTCTCGTCATTACCAGGCGCTTGGGATGCATTTTGGCTGCTGCCCGTGAAAACTCTTCCCGACCCGAATGGGCTCGGACGGTGGCAAGAACTCGATGTGGTTGAGCACTATGGCGTCTGGAGTAAAGGGGCATACAGCACCATTCACACAACGGACCGAGCGTTGAATGAAAACTGGCAGACGCAGCTCCAGGTCTATAGCGAACTGCCAAATCCTGCTGGCTATCATACCTATGGCGTGAATTGGCAGAATGAGCAGATCAGTTTCTATATCGATGGCCAGCTGGTTGGGACTCGCGCAACGCCAAGCGACATGCATCAGCCAATGTACCTTCTGGCGAATCTGGCTACGCAAGAGCCCGCAAGCCTCGCGGGGATACCTATCACCAGTAAGATCGATTACATCCGCGTTTATTCGGCCGACCCATCGGCGACAGCTGTTTCTCTAGAGCCGGTCTCATCTCCCGCGGGTAATGACGCCGGGACCTACGGCGCTGTAACTGCGTCGAGCACACCCCAAGCAACACCGACATCAACATCGATCGGCGCCGGTTCCGATCAACTCGTCTTCAAGATCAGCGAAGATGCCTACCTTGGAGACGCGCTCTACACCATCTCGGTCGATGGCAACCAGATCGGCGGCACATTGACGGCCCATGCATCGCATGCGGGCGGTCAATCCGACACGATCGCGGTGCACGGGAATTGGGGACCCGGCGATCACACCGTCCTGGTTCACTTTCTTAACGACCGCTGGGACGGCACGCCGGCTAGCGACCGCAACCTTTACGTGGACGCCGTTGGCTTCAACGGAACGAACCTTCCGCAAGGCGCCATCGGAAACGTACTCGGACAGACCTTCAGCTTCCACGATGGTGCATCGGCCGAAACGACCACGCCGGTGATAACGCCCCCACCGCCGACAAATCCAACCGGTACGCCTTCACAAACACAAGACGGCTCATCACCATCGATCGGTGCCGGTCCAGATCAACTCATCTTCAAGATCAGCGAAGATGCCTATCTAGGAGACGCGCTCTACACCATCTCGGTCGATGGCAACCAGGTCGGCGGGACATTGACGGCCCATGCATCGCATGCGGGCGGTCAATCCGACACGATCGCGGTGCATGGCAATTGGGCACCGGGCGATCACACCGTCCTGGTTCACTTCCTTAACGACCGCTGGGATGGCGCCCCGGATACCGACCGTAATCTTTACGTGGACTCCGTCAGCTTCAACGGCGCGAACCTTCCGCAAGGCGCCATCGGAAACGTACTCGGACAGACCTTCAGCTTCCACGATGGTGCATCGGCCGAAACGACCACGCCGGTGATAACGCCCCCACCGCAGACAAATTCGACCAGTACGCCTTCACAAACACAAAGCGGCTCATCAACGTCGATCGGCGCCGGTCCGGATCAACTCGTGTTCAAGATCAGCGAAGATGCCTATCTTGGAGACGCGCTCTACACCATCTCGGTCGATGGCAACCAAGTCGGTGGGACATTGACGGCCCATGCATCGCATGCGGCAAGTCAATCCGAGACCATTGCGGTGCACGGGGATTGGGGACCCGGCGATCACACTGTCCTGGTCCACTTTCTCAACGACCGCTGGGACGGCACCCCCGACACCGACCGCAATCTTTACGTAGACTCCGTCAGCTTCAACGGAACGAACCTTCCGCAGGGCGCGATCGGAAATGTGCTCGGCCAACTCTTCAGCTTCCATGATCTAGTGATCTAGTTGGGTAGATGGGTTGAACCGATAGCTCGGCCCGTGGGGGGCGACGGGTCCCAGGACCTGAATAATGGCATCGAGAACGGCCGCCACCGGGCCCATGACAGCGCCTTGTCTAGCGCCGCAAAACAACGCGGAGACGTCCCGATCGTCTCCGGTTTCGAGACCTGTAGGCCATCAATGCTCTGGCTGGTTCGCGAGGCAGCATGGCCGCAAGCACAAAGAAAGCAACCAGTGCCATTTTTTGAACGATTGGGAAAGGCTCGGAGCCAACACTCGCTATCAGTTTCGGCAACATCGAAGCGCGTGAGCTGCTTCCCGATACGATTTGGAGGCAGAAGCTTCGCTCGCGATAGTAAAAGGCGCCTTGCGGCTCAACCAATCTTCGGCCCGGAGCCACTCGAGCGAGAATCGCGCGCAAGTGCTCGGTACGCGCCACAAACCTCTTGATATCGCGCTGTAGCAACGAAGCGCTTGGAAGCTGACCGAGCTGCGAATCGTTTAGGCCGTGGACGCGGTAGTTTCCCAGCTCTTCGGAAAGACTGACGACGTCACCAAAGAAAGGAGCAACAAACAAAATCACTCCATCAACGGCCTTGTCATAGTCCACCTCGCGCAGCAGTTCGCAGACATCCCGACGAAATACGTTTCCAGACGTCGGTGGCGTCTTGTAGACGCCGCGTCTGAGCACCTCATTGACCAATCGGTCGCGCTCCCGAAACGATTCGAGCGACGAAAACGATCCGATAGGCCTGCTTTCGGCATTGATGAGCGTCAGACCAAATTGCAGTTTTGCAACGCGCTCGTCCAATTCGGCCAGGATTCTGGCCAGTGAACCTGGCTTGAGCTCATCATCGGCGTCGAGGAACAAGATGAATCTTGCTTGGGTCTTCTCTAGCCCAAACAGGCAGGCCCCTAGCTGCCCGCGGTTTTCGATCTTGAATGCAGTCACCGCGCAGCGGGTGATCGTCTCCCACGAGCCGTCAGTTGAGCCATCGTCCACCACCAGGAGTTCGCAGGCATCGCAGTTCTGGTCTAAGACGCTTCTGATCGCTCGCTCAATGTAAGCCTCGTAATTGAAGCAGGTGATGATGACGGCGAGCCTAGCAGCATCGATGGCCTCTATTCTCGAGCACGCCGTCGCTTCAGCTGGGTCACTGACATCGCTTGCTTCAGGCGTGAGCATGAATGGGACCGGACGCCTCTTGGTAAATCGCGAGCGTTTGCCGAGCGACTCGCTCGATTGTAAGAAACTCTAGATTGAACTGACTTTTCTTTTTCCATTCCAGCACGGCTTGTTGGTCCTGGAGCAAACAGCGCAATACTTCGGCAAGTCTTTGCGGGTTGCCCACGGGAACGAGAAGGCCTGCTTTCCCCTGTTCAAGCAGTTCAGGAATTCCGTCGACATCGGTCGCGACGATGGCGCAGCCAGCTTCCCGCGCTTCCGACAGCACCAGCGGAGCGGGATCAGCATGCGACGGCAACACGAATATGTCGGCTCCTGACAGGAACGGAAAAGGATTATCCTGAGCACCCAAGAAGGTCACCGCCGACGCGCATGCCATCGAGCTGACCTGAACGGCATATTGCTCGCGGTGCGGACCGTCGCCGACAATATATAAGCGTCCTGCTCCGAGCGCAGCGTAAACCATATCGAACGCGGAAAAGAGGTCCGATAGCCCTTTTCGCGGATGCAGTCCGCCAACGAACACGATCGCCGGTGATTGAAGCGAGGCTGGCGAGCGATCCTTTTGCTCGAACCGCGCTGCACCGATTGTTCCATTCAGAACCACGCGGATCCTCGACTGTGGGATGCCTCGCCTTCGCATCGACTTACCGACGGCTGCACTAACCGCGATCACTCTCGCTCCGAGGCCCATGAGGACTGCGCTTCGCTCGAATTCATTGTGAACGGTCGTGATGAGCGGGATTCCGAGCAACTTGCAAATTGGCCAGGCAAGGACGGCGCTGGTCATCATATGGGCATGAACCACCTCTGCCCGCCAATCGCGCATCAGCCGATAGAGCGACAGCGTGGCCTGCAGCAGCTCCTTAGGTCGACGCTCCAAACCGATGCGGATGGTTTCGACATTGTTTTCCGCGAGCAGGGCATCAAAATCGCCGCCGCCGCTCACCATTGCGACTTGATGGCCGAGTTTCACCTGTGCACAGGCGAGGTCCACGGCGGCATGCACATGACCATTCAGCCGGCGTGTATGATTGAGCAATTGTACAATACGCATGCACACCTGCGGCAAATAGCCAGGGAAGATGAAAGACACCCCAGTCCTTGGTCCAGCGCGTTCACCGGGATGATTGACCTCAAGCTGGAAAACCAACGGTGCTTACGCTGCAAATACCCTGCCAAGGTGACATCGGTCGGAACACAAATCCCTGTGCCGAAAAAAGCCGTTGACGGGGAATGCGCCAACTTGATCTGGTTGCTCCGCTTGCTATTCTGACTCGTCGGCGGCTTTCACAGGGCTTGGTCTGACAAGCAGGCCTAAGTTATTGTTCGGATGCACCAAACTGGCTTGGCGCCCCGTGAGTGCCGCCACAAGATCTTGCCACACTGCCAGTTTACGTTCTCGCACAGGTGATTCCGTAACTTGACGGGTTCGTCAGTGGGGCGGCGAGGCAAGGTGTCGAACTCCGGCCCCAAGCGGCGTGAGGGGCACGAAACCGGTCGCAAGGACGTTGGTTCAGCTCAGCTCTTCCGAAGGGACTTCGCGCATCGCAGGACACTGGAATGGAATACGCGGCGATTGGACTGGCAATTTTCGGAGCGGTGTTGGGGCTGCGCTTCCGATTTCGGGCATTGCTCCCCTTTGTCTTGCTAGTACTGCTTGTCACGATCTTCCTGGCACTCAATCAGCGCCTCGGCGGGCTTGAGACCGTGCTTGCCGTCCTCGCCACCCAAGCCATCTTGCAAGGCGGTTACTTTGTTGGGGTCACTATCCGCGCGCTGTTTCGCGCCTATCCGCGCAAGCTGATTGCGCCAGATGAGCTGGCTGCAGCGGATAAGCGAAGGTCCAATTCAGGATCGATCGCTTCCAACTGAGGCCGATCACAGGGCTCAGCCTATGGCCGCAACCCAGCAGACTTGCGGGATCGGTCCTCATTTTGCGACGACCAGCAGCGAGTAGCCGCCTAGCAAACGCACCGCGAGATCCGCATTGAACGCAAACATCAGGCGGCGGGGCAGCCGCATGAGACGACTTGTGAAGGCCTGATTGGGCAATTCCAACCGACTGGCGGTGTAACAATGATCGACAATCGTGTAGCCGCAATCCTCGAGCGTGGCCAACGCCGACTGTTTGAAGAAGTAGTGAATATGTCCGACATTGCGTCTGAGGTCGGCAATCGGCCAAGCCCGCAAAATGGATTGCGCGGAGAGATCCAACGGGATGTGAAAGATCTTGAATGTTCCAAACCGACGCAACTGCTTTATGAATGAAATATAGTCCTCAACGTGCTCGATCACGTCGATTGCGAGAATAACGTCGAATTCTAAATCGTGTTCGCCCAGAAGATTGCTCAAGTGAAATTTTGTACGTTGAGTACTTTTTGCCGCTGCGCGCCTGAACGCATCGGGCGAGATTTCGTACCCCGATAAGCGCGCGTCCGGAAACGTCCTTTCCAGGTTCAGCAAGATCTCGCCCGTCCCGCAGCCAATCTCGCATATGCGCTCGGTTGGGATGTTGTTTCGCCGGATCATCTGCGCGACGTGACTGGCCTTCCACGGCGCATCCTCCTCGTGCCATGTCGGATTGTTCTTTCCGTAAGCGTCACCCTCGTATAATTCCTTCATTGCGCAAACCTTCTCGAAAGATGGCGACCCGTCGCCTATGATTTCCCGCCCTATACCGCTAAGACAAAGCCTCCAAGTTCAAGCTTGATTCCGCCGCGGTGGCGACAGTGTGATGAGCGGATCTTCGCAGACTATCTGCAAGCTCCGCGTACAGCTTCTCCGCATTGTAGCTTTCGTGGACGGTTTCGCTTGCTGCTCGGCCAAGTGATTGACGATTGCGCCAGGCATCCAGAATGGCGGCGGATAGATCTCTTACGTTACCGACGGGAAACAGCACGCCATTAACTCCGTGCGTGACCAATTGCTCAAACGCCCGTATGCGGCTCAGAACCACCGCCGCACCGCAAGCCATTGCCTCCAGTACAGCAAGTGCCACCGCCTCGTTCGCCGAGGGCATCACGTATACGCCGCACCGGCACAGCAACGCGCGCACCTTGGATCGATCGACAAATCCATGAAATCGCACCCGGTGCGACAAGCCGAGTTTTGCCACGAGCCCCTGCATCAGGTCCTTGTCGGGCCCCGTGCCGACAATATCCAGCGTCCACTCCTCTGGAAGTTTGGCGAGTGCGCGAATTAGGTCGGTCGTGCGTTTCTGCCTGTTGGTCAAACGCGTGATCGTCAGGATCGTCTTGGAACGGCTCGCGGCCGCATCCGGAAAGAACTCCGATACGTCGCAGCCGTTCGGCTGGAGACGGGATCGACCGCCATATCGACTGACGATGCGACACTCCTGCTCGGTTTGACCATAGAGCAACGCCGCCTTGCGAAAGCTATCGCGTTTGAACAGCTTCACGACACGATCCGATAGGCCACCATGATCTGCACCGACGATTGGCAGATCAATTCGACCTGCGAGGTGATCGAACCTGCCGCTCCAATATTCCTGCACGTACAGCAGATCAATTTTGTCCGCAGCCAGCGCCTTCCGAAGCGGCTGCATAAAGGCAATCGTGTTCAACCGTTCCTCAGCATATAACGACCAGCGCGAACGGCGCGACAGGCGCTTGACCCACACCTGTTCGATCAGCTGGTACCAACTCTCGAGTGGCAGAAATCGAACGTCGATCCCAACATCTGTGGCGAACTTTCCCGACTCCCGCAGTGAGGGGATGTAGAGCAACGGCCTAATCCCGTTTCGGCTCAAACCGCGAGCATAGTACCACGCCCAGTCGTTTCGATAGCGCTCGAGATAACTGGCGCGCGTCTGACCCTGTACCCACCCAAAAAATCCTTCGAAGGAACTGCAGCTGAGCAACATTGCGACATTGATGCACTTTGCTTCAGCCGCGGGCTCTAACGATGACATGCGTGTGGCATTCTTGCTCGTGCTGAAAACTCTTTCATTCAAAGCTCATCCCGTGTCTGGTCAGCCATTCGCTTTCTCGACCAACGCCACGTTCTGGACGGGGCTTGCGCCAACGCACCTGTCAAGATTCGTGCCACGACGAGAGATCATGCGCTCCGAATGCACATACCAGCCGTCCCACTGCGAGAACTCCTCAAAGACGCGCTTGTATCCGCGCGCCGTCAGAAGCGTCTGAATCGCCGCTTCCGTTTTCCGGTTCTGCTCCACGCTGAGTAAATCGATGCTGTACCGGGAGAAATCGAAGCTCTTTAGGATGTCGTACTCGCTCCCCTCGGTGTCGATCGACATGTAGTCAATCCTGCGAGGAGCATTGCAGTCCGCCAGCAGTTGGTTAAGCGAAACCGTCTCGACCTCGATCTCTCGTCCGGCAGAACGCACGGCTGCAAAGTGATCACCCGAGGCGAATTCGGCCACCCCGCTGAGCTCCGGATCCACTTCGTTCGTTACCAAGAAGCGCACCTTCCTGCCTGAGCTCGAGCTGATGCACCGACGATCCTTGCGCGAAGCCCGGTTCTGCGCGAGCGCGTCGTGCCAGAATGGATTCGGCTCAGCTAAAATTCCTTGCCAGCCGTATTCCTTTTCCAACAACCAGGTATTGCTATTCGTAACGCCGTTGGTTGCGCCAAACTCGACAAAGAACCCGCCCTGCTTCTCTCCGAGTTCGTAACTGACCCACAGGTCTTGAAATATTTGCGATCGCGATCGGTCGCGATTTAGAAAGCAGTAGGCCAGGAAGCGGATCTCGTCCATTCGACCAAAACATTCCACTTCAGGGCGCCGCAACCGGATGCCATTGAATATCATCCTGCGCAACGACGCGCTTTGTGCTGCCTTGGAGGCAACAGAAGCAAGCGCGGAAATCCCATGCTTAGTAAGCGATCGCATCATTATTCTCTAGATACCCCTCGCTGGAATTGTCAGCTGAGATCGTGAGAATTCGGCTGACAATTCGCCAATCAATATAATTCTTAAATATGAACGCCTCTCAGAGTTGGCACGCAAAATGCTACAAACAATTTATTGATCTGAGCAACATCTAATTGCGGAGCTCGCCTAGCATAAATCAATTTGCGACCGTTATGCGTATTGCGTCATTTCGGTGCGTTTGGAGTCTGTAATTTATGAAGTCACATAGGCTAGCCGAGCGCGTCAGAGCCGCCGATGGATTCGATCTGATATCCGTCGACGTCTTTGATACGCTTCTGCTGCGAACCGTACGCTCCGCTCGCTCACGGATTGTGCACGGTGAGCATTTATTCAGCAGCTTTCTTCGGGAGCGCGGCTGGCAAATCGAACCTGCTCTGCTGTCGAGAACCAGACAGGAAGCCGAGCGAGTTGCCTTCCGATCGCTCGCCGTGCGCGGATCCGGTGAGGTCCGACTGGCCGACGTGATTGATCGGCAACTTCGCTTGCTGGGTCTTCCGGCTTCCTTGAGCGCTGCGCGATTGGCAATTGAGCTCGAGGTCGAGAAGACCTCTCTCGCTGCAAACCGGAACTTGGCCGGGCTTCTCCGCGCACGCCGAGCGGCGGGCTACCGCATTGTCGCCGTCAGCGACACCATGCTGTCGTCTGCAGATCTCGATGAACTGATCTGCCATTTTCATGGGCGCGATGTTGTTGACCAGATCTACAGCAGCGCCGATCAGGGATGCACCAAGCGTGACGGTGCGCTGTTTGCCCGGGTCGCCGAAGCAGAAGGGGTGCCCTTAGGCCGAATTCTGCACGTCGGCGATGATCCGCACGCCGACGTTCGTCAAGCCTCGGCATTTGGACTAACTGTCATTCATACACCCCGGCCCGTCTGGTTCAGCTATTTGCGCAAGGCGAATGGCGGTTTGGTTGCCGCTCGGGCTGCATTGTCGCGACCAAAGCGCGGCAAGTGCTCGGCAGCGGAGACACCCGAAAATGCGTACGCGTTTGGACGTCTTGTCCTTGGACCCATCGTCACTCAGTTTTGTTTGCTGATTTGGCTATACGCCGCCGAAGTGGACGCATGCGACAAGGCGACCTTGCTGTTTTGCGCCCGGGGCGGTGTTGGAATAAGGGAAGTTTTCGAACGAGTCGCCGCTCGACTTTCGCTGCCGCTCGGCATGCCTCGGCAGAACTTCATGGTCTCTCGCCTCGTTGCGGCGCGGGCTGCGGTGATGGTTCGCAGCGCTTCTGCGCTCGAAGAGATTGCCCGTGAGTTTCGAGGCCGCTCGTTTCTTGATGTGGCTTGTGCCTTTGGTGGAGGGCGCTACGAGCTGCCAGAGGAGTGGAAGCAGCCATTTCGTGCAGACGTATTCTACGCCATGTTATTCGATGATCGCGCGAAGGCAGTTTTGTCTGACGTCTGCCGGCAGAACGCGCTATTCGAGCGGCACTTTGCCAAGCTCCGGAGCGATGCGCGCCGAATTCTGTTGTGCGATACCGGTCTCTATGGAAGCACACAGCGGCTATTGGCCAGTGCCTTTCCGGCGCTACAAATTGAAACCATTCAGTTTGCCCGATCAAACTATAAGGGACACAGCGAAGAACATTTCAAGCAGGTGTTCGGCCTCGTGGTTGAGCGCAATCGCTATAGTCCGCTCGACGTCCGCTCCTCTGTCCTGCGGTACTGGCATTTGATTGAGAGCTTGTTCGAGCCCAGGGTCCCCTCGGTCACTTCTTTTGTCGACGAGGGAGAGGATGTCGCGGCCAATTGCGGCGATATCCGGTTTGGGATCAGCGACGCCAGCCGCGGAAACGAACTGCTGTCCGGCGCGCTCAGTTACGTAGATGACCTTCCGATCGATGGCGGGGCGGCGGCACTGCGCGATGCCGATCCCGCCTGGGTTCGGCTCAAGCAGGCCATTACGCGGCCTACCGCCGGCGAATTGCGATGTCTCGAAGTGCCGGGCCGATCCGTCGACTTTGGCAGGTCCGATGTGCTGCAGGCCTTGCGCGCCGAGCAACCCCAGCCGGTGTTGAACAGGCTGGCATCGCTGCGCTTTGAACTCTGGCGTGAGGGCGCAATAGCTCGGCAATTTCCCATTCTTAAGCACGCTCTGTTGCCAATGCTCGATTCCATACATTCTGTCAGGGGCATGATGGCTCGCCAGCATTGAAACAGCCGATGCCGAATCCAGCAGCACTTCAGGCGCCGTCTCCCGTTCGCCCCGCTGGCTCCGCGACTCCGGTTAGGACGCGAGGCGGCGCACTCGAGCCAACCCGCACCGGTGCGCCATGTCGGTAGAACCGATCGGGATTTTGACCATCCTCCTCGGGTTGCTTTGCCTGCCGCTCGGTTATCGCGCCACCTTCGGCGTACTGATGGGCACTGCCCTGTTTGGCGCGGCCGCCGCCATTCTCGTCGGCGGTGCAAACATCCAACCGGCACACCTGTTCTTAAGCTTCGCCGTGGCGGCAGTGCTCGCTCGGCGGCACGAGGCTGCCGCTGCGATGCGAGCCATGAGCTTCGGCCAGCCTGGATTTTGGCTGTTATGCATGGTGATCTTTGGCGTTGGCTCTGCTGTCCTGATGCCACGTTTACTGGCTGGCGCAACGCAGATCGTTCCTCTTGGCGCGTCGGAATACGCCGACACCGGCTCGACCGTCCCGCTTGGGCCAGTGTCCAGCAATTTTACTCAGTCTGTCTACATGGCAGCCGATCTCGCCTGCTTCGGGATCACGGCCGCGATCGCAACGACTTATGTCGGCTTTCGCGCCGTTGTCGCCGCGGTACTCGGCTATTGCGCCGGAAACGTCCTGCTCGCCATGCTGGACGTCGGAACGTATGCGACGGGCACCCAAAGTCTTCTCGATTTCATGCGGAACGCCCAGTACACAATGCACTCCGATGATCAGGTCAACGGTGTAAAGCGGATCGTCGGTTCATTTCCCGAAGCTTCCGCCTTCGCGCGCGCCACTCTCGGCGCGTTCGCGTTCACCGGCACACTGTTTCTGAGCGGCAGGTTCCCGATGCTCACCGGCCCGATGGCGCTGGCATCGCTGGCGCTCGTCATTCTGTCAACCTCCTCGACTGGATTTGCTGGGGCTCCACTGGTCGGCTTGATCCTTTACGCCGGACTTCTGCGGCGATCGGGCTTTCAGCCGAACCGTCCGCTCAGTTCCGCCGCTGTGCTATGCACCCCGATCCTCTTGAGCATCCTGATCTTGGCCGTGCTCCTCGATGAGCGAGCTAGCGAAACGGTGCGTGCCTATGTCGATACGTTGATACTCAACAAATCCTCTACGACCTCGGCCGTCGAGCGCAGCTCTTGGAATGCGGCTGCCCTACAGAACTTCTTTGACTCCTTTGGTTTTGGCGTTGGGCTCGGAACCATCCGCACATCGAGTTTTCCGATCGCACTCCTTGCCAACGTTGGTATTCCGGGAACTGCCTTCTATCTGCTTTTCGCCGCAACAGCCCTGTTCGCACCATTGAATGGTCCGCGTGCTTTTGAGACCGACGCTCGCCTAGCCGCGCGCAATGCATGTTTGGCTCTCATCATCGGTGACACATTGGCGGCTCCGACCGTGGAGCAAGGTCTGCTGTTTTATGCCCTCGCCGCGCTGGCTTGCGCCTCACCGCGGGATCACCTCGAAGGAGTGCTGCTCACGCCGTCCGAACCATCGGGAGCCAAAGCATGAATGCATCCAGCAGTTTTGCCGTCAATGGCCGCTATCTGACTCAGCCCACAAGTGGCGTGCAGCGCTACGCCCAGGGCGTCACGGCGGCAATGAATCAAGCACTCATCGGGTCCGGCGCAATCGTTCCGATCATTGCCCCCAAGGCCGCCCCCGATCCTCGGCTTCAGGCCATGCCACTCATTACGGCGGGGCCTCTCGACGGACACCTCTGGGAGCAATTGGTTCTTCCCGGGCGGTGGCCCGGACGGTTGCTCAATCTCGGCAACACGGCGCCGGCCGTCAAACCGGATCAGGTCGTGTGCATTCACGACGCCAACGTGTTCGATGCACCGGAGAGCTATCGACGAGCATTTCGCGCGACCTATCGCGCCCTGCAACCGCTGTTGGCCAAGCGCGCTGCAAGGATCACCACCGTTTCAGCCTATTCGGCCCGACAACTTGCCCGGCACCTGCCGCTACGCGCCGCGGACATTGCCGTGCTTCCGAATGGACATGAGCACGCCTTGGCCTGGGACCCCAGCCTCGCGCGCAAGGATTGCCAGCTTGCGGCCGAGGGCCGGTTCGTGCTGGCGCTCGGATCGCGCGCTCCGCACAAGAACCTGCAGCTGGTTGGCACCATCGCTCCGGAGCTCGCAGCAATGAACATCGACGTGATCGTCGCCGGTGGCGGCGCGGACATATTTTCGCCTGAACGTCTAACGAACGCACGCGGCCTGACCCTGCTCGGCCGCGTCACCGATGACGATCTCGCCTATCTCATGGATCGCGCCTTGTGCTTGATCTTTCCATCGTGGACAGAAGGTTTCGGGCTTCCGATCGTCGAAGCGATGGCTCGTGGTTGTCCTGTCGTTGCCTCGGATCGCGCCAGCATGAGCGAAGTGTGCGGCGATGCCGCTTTGCTCGCTCCCCCCGACGATCCACGGCGATGGGTTCAGTGCATTCGGCAACTCTCGATATCCGGCGATCAGCGCGATGAACTGATCGGACGTGGCCGTGAGCGTATCAGGATGTTTTCTTGGGCGCGCACCGCGGCTGGCTATGTCGAGCTGATGCAAGAGCCTGCATCGGCTCTGAGAAGGCGTGAGACCACCGTCGGACCCATGCCTAGAGTGGCGGTGGCAATCGCGACACGAGGAAGACCTCAAACTGTGACGGCTACCCTGACTCACTTGCTGCAGACCCAGACCCTCAAGCCGGACGCCGTCATCGTTTCTTGCGTCAACCGTGAGAATGCCGGCGATGCCGCCAAGCTGCCCGGCGTTCGGCTTGTCACCGGCCCCGGCGGCTTGCCGGCTCAGCGGAATACCGCGTTGGCCGCGCTCAGGAATGAGACCGACGTGATCGTGTTCTTCGACGATGATTTTCTGGCGGATCCCGATTGGTTGGCCGCGGCCGCGCAAACGTTTCGAGACGAACCAGAGGTCGTCGGCTTCACTGGGTATCTCTATGCTGATGGCATCCTTGGACCGGGATTGAGTTTTGATGAAGCGCTGCGCATCTTGACGGAAGGCACGCTGTCGCCCGAAGCACCGCGCATCGAACCATTCAGCCCGTACGGCTGCAACATGGCTTTCCGCATGTCTGCGATCGGCAACATAACCTTTGATGAGCGGCTCGTGCTCTATGGATGGCAGGAAGACCGGGATTTTGGCGCGGCGCTTGCAAAGCGAGGCGGCCGGCTGATCAAATCTCCCCGCGCCCGCGGCGTGCATATGGGACAGAAGGCGGGCCGTGTTGCCGGAGACCGACTGGGCTATTCCCAAGTCGTCAATCCAATCTACCTGCTGCGCAAAGGCACGATGACGCCTCGGCAGGCAACAATGCAGATCTTTCGGAACGTCGCCATCAACCTGGCGCGCGCCGCCAGACCTGAACCTTTCATCGATCGGCGGGGCCGCCTTCGCGGAAACGCGCTCGGTTTCGCCGACGTTCTGAGAGGCCGTCTTGAGCCCGAGCGCGCAGCGACCCTCATACCGAGCGACAAGAGCTCGCGCCCGCGACCAGTAACTCCAAGCACAGGCACTCGCGATGACGCCACTGCCTCATGAAGCCGCGCGAGCCGGCACTCTTTCCGCATCGACGACCAGGCAGCGCCTCGTCTCAACGTGCAGGCATTGAGCCGTGCTTGCCCGCAAAACCCTCTTGGGCGCCGCTTGGACTGTGTCGTCCAGGCTAACAGCCCGGGCTATCGATTTCGTCACGCTTTTGGTCCTCGCACGCATCCTGACGCCCGCTGATTTCGGCCTCACCGCCCTCGCCGCTACCGTAACGATCATCGCGGACATGGTGCTCGAGGTCCCAACGCTGCAGGCTCTGACGCGCTTGCCAAGCGTAACGAAGTCGCACTTGGACACTGCCTTCACCTTGAGCGCGCTGAGAGGCATCGCCTTGACATTGGTGCTTTTGCTGGTGGCGTGGCCCTTTGCTCAGATTTACCAGGATTCCCGCCTGGCCAGCTTGATCATCGTAAGCGCCATCGGACCCTTGGCTCGCAGCCTGTATAGCCCTGGAATGGTCGAACACACCCGCAGCCTGGCTTTCAGGCCAGTCTTTGTTGCGGAGATCTTTGGCAAACTTGCCGCGGCGATCATTGCAGCGACAGCAGTCAGACTTGGCGCTGGGTACTGGGCCATTGTCGCCAGCGGCATCGCAGCGTCCTTGGCCGCCACATCGATGTCGTATCTGTTGGCCCCTTACAGACCAAACCTCTCGCTGTCGAAGTTTCGGGAGTTCTCGGCTTTTCTCGGTTGGCTGAGCGGCGCTCAGATCATCATCGCCCTGAGCTGGCAGTTTGATCGAATCCTACTCGGCTATTCCTCGAGCAAGGCCACATTGGGTCAATACACCATCGCCAGCGATCTATCGGTGATGCCAACCCAGAGCCTGATCGGCCCGGCGATGCAGCCTCTCATGGCCGCACTGTCGCAGATCAACCAGAACCAGGACCGGCTCCGTCATGCCTATTCGAAGGCGTCCCGGCTCACGATGTCACTTGCCGCGCCGGCTTGCATCGGAATGTCGTTGACCGCGGACTTGATCGCCGAGGTCCTGCTGGGGCCGCAGTGGGGCGAGGCTGGACTCTACTTGCGGTGGCTCGCATTGTCGACCGTCCTCAGCGCGTTCTATCAGCCCCTGCATTCGTTGGCGCTGGCCACCAATCGAACCCATCTGGTGTTTCGCCTCACCCTGGTCGAGCTGTGCGCCAAGATCGTTCTGATGTGTTTTGGCTTCTACTTCTATTCGCTTGCAGGCGTGGTCGCGGCACGAGCCGCGGTTTCGTTCATCATGTTCGTCCTCTCCTTGATAGGCGCCCGGCAACTGGTCGGAACAAGCGTCGCGTCTGAGGCGGCCAATCTGTGGCCGATCGCCGCCGCATGTGCGGTGATGACCCTGCTGGTGATGGGCCTGCGATACAAGCTGCCCGAAATCCATCTGGCTGCCTTTTTTGAACTGGGAGTGATCTCTCTGTTCGGCGCCAGTGTCTATGTCGGCGCGCTATATGGCTTTGGTGTTCGGGTCAGCAGCCGCGCAGGGGCAGTGTGACGGTCGAAGTGCACGATGCAGGATCAAGGAGAGCGGAATGACCGAGAAGGGGCATGCAACAAAACACCTGACCTGGGCGGCCACGACGGTCGCGCTAACTGTCGGGATTTCATTCGGTTCTGCGTTCGCGGCCGAGCAGCCTGCATCCTGTGAACTTCATCCGGTCCTGCTTGAAGACTTCAACGAGCTCAGTGTCTCAGCGACCCGCCTGGGCGCGGCCCGCTGGACCGCACACACCCCATGGTCGGGGGATTTCGGCGACGCGGCGTTTGCCAATCCGGGACCAAGGGGGCCATTCAAGGTGGAAGACGGAGTTCTCACTATCACCGCTTCAAAGGATCGGAACGGCAAGTGGACGTCGGGTCTTCTGGCGGCAGCCGATGCTTCCGGCGCCGGGACCGGAACCCGGTACGGCTATTTCGAGGCGCGCATGAAGATGCCGCCCGGTCCGGGAACGTGGCCCGCATTCTGGCTTGCTGCTCTGAAGCCCGCCACGGTGACGGAAGGAAACGTCGAACTCGATGTCATCGAGTATTATGGGCAATTTACATCCGCTTATCAGGCCGCCACGCACATCTGGTACAAGCAACCGCAGAAGACCCGGGGCGAGGCGCAGAAGGTCACGGTGCCGAACGATGCGCTCGTGC
Source organism: Bradyrhizobium sp. STM 3561 (assembly GCF_045571455.1). Taxonomy (NCBI): domain Bacteria; kingdom Pseudomonadati; phylum Pseudomonadota; class Alphaproteobacteria; order Hyphomicrobiales; family Nitrobacteraceae; genus Bradyrhizobium; species Bradyrhizobium sp. STM 3561. Next base: position 624,311 of record NZ_CP120695.1, on the reverse strand, counting down.
AAGACTTCCACACCTTCGGCGTCGATATCTCGCCGCAAGCCGTCGTGTTCTTCTTCGACAGAACCCCGGTCTGGAGCCAACCAACTCCGCCTGAACTCGACGGCCCGCTCTACCCTCTTGTGAACCTTGCCCTCGGCGGTGGTTGGCCGATCGATCAGACACCCAGTCCTTCCACGCTGTTGATCGACTATGTCCACGTATACGGGCGCGGCCCTGGTCCGGCCGAAGGTTGCCCGCCTGCCCCTGAGGTCCTGCCACGCTGAAGCGTAGATGTCGGCTCAATCCCACTGCGCAATCACAGCACATCATTTCGATCCATTTGCGAAAGATTGACTGCATGAAAGTCGCGATCATTCACTATTGGCTTGTGGGAATGCGCGGGGGCGAGAAAGTCCTCGAAGCTCTTTGCGAGATGTATCCCGAGGCAGACATCTACACGCATGTCTATGTTCCAGAAATGGTCTCCGAAACTATTCGAAAACACCGCGTTGTTTCGACCTTTATCAATCGGCTACCGCGCGCTCCACGCATGTACAAGACTTATCTCCCGCTCATGCCGCTCGCGCTGGAGCAGCTTGATTTACGCGACTATGATCTGATCCTCAGCAGCGAATCCGGACCGGCAAAAGGCATCATTGCTCCTCCTCACGCCCTCCACGTCTGCTATTGCCACACGCCCATGCGCTACATCTGGAATATGTTTCACGATTACCGAGCAGGCGCAGGCTCGCTCGCGCGGTTGGCCATGCCCTCGCTCGCGCACTATCTGAGGCTGTGGGATGTCGCTTCTGCCGCGCGGGTCGATAGCTTCGTTGCCAATTCCGCGACCGTCGCCGACCGCATCCGTCGCTACTACGGTCTCGCAGCCAACGTAATTCATCCTCCAGTGGATACTGCAGCATTCGCGCCGTGCCCGTCCTCCGAGCTCGGCGACTACTATCTGATGGCCGGCGAACTCGTATCCTACAAGCGACCCGACCTTGCGGTACGCGCGTTTAACGAATTGAAACTGAAGCTGGTGGTCATCGGCGGTGGCGAGATGCTGTCCGAGATTCGCCGCCTCGCCGGTCCGACCGTCTCCGTGCTCGGACCGCAGCCGTTTGAGGCACTCAAGCACCATTACGCGCGCTGTCGCGCGCTCATCTTCCCGGGAGAAGAAGACTTCGGCATGGTGCCGGTTGAGGCTATGGCGAGCGGACGTCCGGTGCTCGCTTTCGGGCGGGGGGGCGCTACCGAGACGGTCGCAAACGACGTGACCGGTCTCTTCTTCGACGAGCAGACAGTTGATGCCATCAGCAATAGCATTGCCAGATTCGAGCGGATGACCTTTGAGCCCGAGGCTATTGTCGCTCATGCCCAGCAGTTTGGCCGCGAGCCATTCATCCGCAAAATGCGATCGCACATCGATCTCCTTTTAGCCCAACGCGCCAGATCGAGGCAGCAACGCATGGAAACGATCAGCATGGGCTCAACCCTCAATTGACCGGTTCTTGAGCACAGCCTGCACGGCATTTGTGCTCTGTAACATCAATTTAATGGGCAATACTCCTTTTTGTTTAAATGCCAATTCTTGTTTACGCGAGCAGATGCGAGCTGCTCCTTTTGGACTGGGTGCGTTCTTAAAACGAATTGAGTTGAGGGCGTGGAATGAACATCGCCGGCGAATTTCGGCCCTATGCAACGGCGACAGAAGCCGCCCCTGATCAGGCAAGATCTCTGCTTCTGTTACGCGACTTCTTACGTCGCGAATGGCGTCTTATCGCCTTCATGACGGCCGCCTCGTTGGCGCTTGGCTCGTTCTACGTCGGGACGGCGCCTCGCAAGTTCACGGCGCAGGCTGACATGTTCATTGATACCAAGGGAATTACCTCCCCACGAAGTGAGAATTCCCAGGAACATCAAGGCGTAGACGACGCCGTTGTGGAGAGTGAGATCGAGACCACCAGGTCAGAAAAGGTCGGAAAAGCGGTCATCAACAAATTGCATCTCACGGATGATCCAGAGTTCGTCGCCTCGAGCGATGCAATCACAAGCCGCTTGGCCCGATCGTTGCGGCTAACGACTTCGTCCGAAGAAAGGCCTTCGTCTGCAGAACTGGAGCGACGCGCGCTTGGGGTCCTGAAGGACAATCTGCGCGTCACCCGTTTGGGCCGCAGCTACGTCGAGCAGATCGCCTATACCTCGCTTGACCCGGACAAGGCTGCACGGATCGCCAATGCCTTCGCCGATGCCTACATCGAATACCGGCTGCAGGCAAAGTACGAGGCTACAAGACGCGCCAGCGCTTGGCTGGAACAGCGGATCAGCGAACTCCGTCAGCAGGCCAGCAATGCCTACAAAGCCGTGCAGGACTTCAAGGCCGAAAACGGCATCATCATTGGCGTCGAAGGCAAACTGGCGAGCGAGGTTGAGCTCGATCAGCTCGGCGTCGCACTGGCCAAAGCACGCGCCGACACCAGCCAAGCTCGCGCAAAGCTCGAGCGTATACAACGCATCCTCGAACAACGACCTGAGAAGGAAAACTTCACGATCCCGGATCCGGTTGTCACCGATGCGCTTAACAGTCCGGTCATTACCAAGCTCCGTCAGAAATACCTGGAGAACCAAAACAAGCAGGCCGAATGGAGCGCGCGCTATGGTGCCGAGCATGAGGCCGCCAGGAATCTCCGATCGGAAATGGCCGCGCTGCAACGGTCGATGTGGGATGAAATCTCCCGTATCGCGGAGAGCTATAAGAGCGAACTCCAGATTGCGAAGTCGCAGGAGGAGGCGATCGATACGCGAATGATCGAGATCTTCCAGCAATCCGGGGCGACGCGGCAAGCTCAGGTTCACCTGCGTGAGCTGGAAACGGGCGCAAACACCTACCGCGGCATCTACGAGGCCTTCCTGTCTCGATTCACCCAGTCGGTGCAGCAGCAGTCGTTTCCGTCGACCGAGGCCCGCGTGGTGACGGAAGCCTCGGCACCTGCAAAGCCAAGCTCTCCCAAGCTCGCAATCACCTTGGCTTTCGCAGCGATGTGCGGGCTCGGCCTGGGCACTCTCGCAGCAATAGCCCGAGAGCAATTCATGTACCGGAGGGTCCACACACGTGACCAGCTCGAGAAGCTGTTGAGCACGCCGTGCCTGGCTGCGTTCCCAGCTGTTTCAAAGTTGAGGACGCGATTGCGCGGCGGTCACGCGAGTGCCTTCCACCAGATCAACCAAGCCGCTCCTTTTTCGGCTACGGCCGAGGCATTGCGTTACATCAAGGTCGCCATCGACCTGCATCCGGCGAAGCCGAAGGTGATCGGCATTACGTCGGCTCTTCCCGGTGAAGGGAAGACAACCACCACGGCGGCGCTTGCCGCATTTCTTGCGAGAACCGGGGCCCGCACGCTCCTGATTGACTCGGATCTACGTAAACCGGCCTTGTCCAAAATGCTTGGCTACGAGCGCCGGTTGGGGCTGCAGCGGATGGTGGTCGATCGGTTGCGCCTCAAGGACGTGATCATCAACGACCTCAATTTCAACTTCGATGTCGTCCCCTCGCCATCTGGGGCACCGCCCTCAAACAGCTCGGATGTGCTTTGTGCGCCATCGATCAGGCTGGGACTGGAGCGAGCTCGCGAGGACTACGACTACATCATTTGCGATTTGCCGCCGATCTTGCCCATCGCTGACGTCAGAGCGGTCGCAAGCCTGTTTGACGCGTTTGTGATGGTGGTTGAATGGGGCACGTCCACCAACGAGGTCCTCAAGGCAATCCAGTCATCGCCGCTTGTTTCGGAACGATTGCTTGGCGCCGTCCTCAACAAAACCGACGAAGTGTTTATGCGTCGCTTTGAGGGTTATTCCGATCGGCGCTACTCCTATTATCAAAACTGAAGGAAGGTAGCGGCGCTGCTGCCGCCGAATTCAAATCGCAAAGCCATCACGAGCTCAATGATACTACGCTGAAAAAATCCGCTGGCCCTGCCGAAACTTTAAACTTGTATTAATTTTGCACCGCGTCAGAATTTAATGTGCTCGTATTCGGGCGATGAGACCGAAAGAAAAAGAGGGGACGAGTTCGAAGGCTTTTTAGGTGTTGTTTTATGGAGTTCCCGCAATGGCCAATGTGGTCGATACACGCGGCGAGTTGCCTTTTATTTCTGCAAAGACACGTTCTCCCGCCCACGTGGCACCGCGTCCCGTGGGTACACTCGTAAAGAGATCGATTGACCTTGTATTGGCAGCTTTTGGCATTCTGCTGTTTTCTCCTTTGCTGTTGCTCTGTTGCTCGGCCTTGATTGTGTTCTCGCCAGGACCGGTGCTGTTTCGTCACAAGCGGGTTGGCTTTAATGGTCAGACCTTCGAATGTCTCAAGTTCCGCACCATGGCGCCTGACGCAGCGGAGCGGCTGCAGCGGTTGTTGGAGTCGGATCCTGCGGCCGCTGCCGAGTGGAAGGCCGCTCGCAAGCTACGAACAGACCCTCGCGTCACGCTGTTGGGCGCAGTGCTGCGTCGATCAAGCCTCGACGAATTGCCCCAATTGTTCAATGTCATTCGAGGTGACATGAGCATCGTCGGTCCTCGGCCGGTCACCGAAGACGAACTGGCGCGGTACGCTTCCAAGGTCGACGCCTACCTCGCCTGCCGTCCTGGCATCACGGGCCTCTGGCAAGTGAGCGGTCGCAGCACAACCACTTACCGCCGGCGCGTCGCATGCGATGCATTCTACGCGCGCAATTGGTCCATCATGCTCGACACAAAGATAATGCTGGCGACCCTCCCGGCTCTGTTTGAGGATTCGGCATATTGACGTAGACCTGAAGCCCTCTGCGAGACAGAAGGTCCTCTGATTGGAATTGATAATCGCTCGATTGCACAGGAATTAGAGAGCCACGAATAGATCGACTCTGAAGCCATCGATTGCATCAATGAGGATGATGATGATGAGCGCGAGCTCGACCGACCCTACGGATTTTGAATCCGTTTGCTCGAACTGCGCGACGATGGCCGTTACGTTCGAGTGTAACGACGGAGCCCTCGATGACACACCTGTCTTTTGCAGAAACTGCGGTCGCTTACGAGGCCTCATCGGCACGGTTAGGAAGATGGCCCATCAGCCCGCGACACCCCACCCGGCCGGCTCTCGGAGCCCACCCCACGATCCGCTTCTGCTGCTCTAGGAATCTTATTTTGCCACCTCTGCGCGGCTCCAACCGCTGCTGCCTCGGTTGCGAAAGCAATTCACCAAACCTGAATGCGCTCGCATCTGACCAGGCTCTCGTGATCTAGTCCGAACGAAGCGCGGCTTCTGCTTTCAACGTGGAGTCACGCGCGGTAGGTTGATAGTCAAATCTACCTTGCCGCCCAATCGATTCGATTCCCAACTGGCGCAGTGCGGCCACCGCCCTTCCGGCGCGCTCGTCGGCCTGATCGGTGTAGATGGGATAGGCATTGCCAAGCGCATGCGCCCCCTCAAGCCGAAGGTCGCCAAGAAACAAACTGTTGTCGCAGGTATGGGTTCTAAAGTCACAATCTGCCTTGTCCCTATCGTGCGCCACGTGCTCAGCATTGATTTCAACCGAGAAGAATTCTCGGCCGTGGCACTTGCCATAAAAATCGGAGTGCATTGTGAGGCGCTTCCAAGCACCTTCTCTTGAAAAATTATATAGGATTGATTGCGTAAAACCCCGTTTACCGGAAAAGCTGTAGAACAGCGTCAGCAACGTGACAGTTTTAAGTTCGCGATGGGTTTGCAATCCGCACAAATCCTGGATGCGCGCGAGGGGAACGGTCGAGACCAGCCGCCGGCCGGCAATCGCGCGCTCGTTTCCCAGCACAATCGAAAAGCCACCATTCTGCCTTTCAACACCAGTTATCTTGGCCCCCAGAACGAAGCTTGCGCCTCGACCTTCAAGCCGCTCCACTGCCTTCTGATAAAGAAATGCGAAGCCCTCCCGCGGTCGAACAAGTTGTCGATTGGTGGGCGCGTCAGGGGCGCGACGCAACGCGCGAGCAACGTGATTTCGTAGCGTCGCATGCTCTTTGATCCAAAGCATTCTCTTCTCGGCAAACTTGACGTCGACTTGGTCGGCCGGAAATCCGTAGAACCGGCTCAAATAGAAGCCGAGTCCTGTGCGCTCCAGTAACCGCTTTCCGATCCAGAACGTTGCAAAGTCCTTAGCGCTCCGGATCTTGCGGCGGAACGTTCGGGCAAAAACGATCGAGCCCGCCATCCGAAGCCACTCCATTGGACCAGCTGAAACCAGATCATCCGCGATCGATAGCGGATAGTGGCTTACTGCGCCTTGCGGCGTGAGACGCCCCCAAGACGGGTGGATCTCAATGTAGAGCGGCAACAACTCGGGAAAGTGCGACAGTAACGGGGAATCATCCTGAAAGATGTAACTGCCGACGTCGAACGTGTAGTCACCGATCTTGCAATCAATGTGATTTCCACCGCTCTGGGCGTACTCGTCGATGACAATGACGTTGCGGGCGCCGTCGCGGAGCAAGATCGATGTGGCGACCAAGCCGCTGATGCCAGCGCCCAGCACCACCGCATCGTATGGCACCTCATCAAAGCTGTTCGTCATCAAAAGACCGTCAAACCTCCGCTGTACGAATTTATTCAAGCGCATTTCTGAAAGTGCGGCCAGCAAAATTAGAATCGAGGACATAGGCTCCTCGTGCCCTGCTCGGCGCAGGTGCAGCTTGCTGGGCCTCCAAGAGCGAAGGCCTTGAGGGAAGCCAGTCTAAATCTTGTGCAACCTGCGCCTAATGACGTGGCGCTTTCATTCGCAGCGAGCCGCGCTTAACGGGGTTGCGGTGATCAGACAGATATTGCTCGAGCCGGTGATGCTGGCGGCGAACGAGCTAGCCGATGCTGAGCCTGCGGCTGCGAAGCTGACGGTGTGACTTATTCGAACTCACACGGCGCGATGAGTGTGGTCGCGCTTGTACCCTGCGGGCACAGCCAAGAAGACGCGCCGTAGACGGCTCCGGTCTACCGATCCGAATGTCGGTTCCGGCCATAGGCGAAGCTTGCGGCTTGCACTCTTCAGGTCTGCTTCGCTGGGTCTAGCGGACGCGAATTGCTCGCATCGAGCTTTTCTCAGTCTGGTGGAGTCGAGATGTGGCGCGGTGGCTTTAGGCTGCACATATCTGTTGCCGCCCCTTTCGTCTGGCGGTGCCTTAGTGGTGTAGCCGTGACTCCGTTTCCACATCCCGCTCGTCGAACCGGACAGGCAGATCTTCCGCATCCGGCTCTCGGACAAGGCCTCACGCCTTCGCCCACGGCACGTCGCGCCCAAGTGCGGTGAGACGTACGAGCCCGAAGTGCCCGTAAAGGTGCGAGAGTGGATAGGTCCCGCCCTTGCGTCGCCTGACCTTGTGTTTGATGCGCAACCACCGGCGCAACCGCACAGCGGTGTAGTTGTCGATCGCCCGATACGCCTTGGTGACGGTGCCTACATTGAAGTAGTTCGCCCATCCGCGCAGCGTGCGGTTCAACTTCGCCACCAACTCTGTGGTGTCTTGCCACGTCCCCGTTCGGTCCGTCAGCGCATGGATTTGCTCAACCATACGCTTGATGCTTTTCTTCGATGGCCGGTACCCCAGGCGCGCCTGGCCGGTTCTCGCTGAGTACATCCGTCCGAACGAGTATCCCAGGAAGTCGAACTCCTCTTCCGGCACCTTGCAGATTCGTGTCTTGTCCTCGTTGACCGTCAGCTTCAGCTTGCCCATGATCTCGTGCAGTCGCGACAAGGCCTCTTCGGCTTTGCCCCGCCGGCATAGGATCACGAGATCGTCGGCATAGGTCACGATGCGAGTGCCGAGGCTTCGCTCGAGACCGAGCATCTTCCATCCCAGCACAAACCGGCGCATGTACAGGTTAGCCAGCAGTGGCGAGATGGGTGAACCTTGCGGGATGCCGCGCCGGTTGTCCCGGGCTTCGGTCGTGCGTGTCTTCCTTCCTTGATCGTCGGTTTCTTCCACAGGGCATTCCAGCCACATCTTGATCAGATGCAGCACGCGCCGATCCACGATCCGGCGCGCCACCGACTTGAGAAGTTCGGCATGCGGAATGCTCCCGAAGTAGTCCGCGAGGTCGGCGTCGACGACTTCCGGGTGACCACGGAACAGCAGCCCTTCCACCTCGACCACCGCCTGTTGAGCATTTCGCCTAGGACGGTACGCGTACTGTTCGGGTGGAAGGTCGGCTTCGAAGATCGGTTCCAGCACCAGCATCGCTGCCGTCATGCAGACCCGATCGCGCAAGGTTGAGATGCCCAATGGCCTGAGTTTGCCATTGGCCTTCGGGATGTACACTCTTCTGATAGGGTCCGGTCGATACGTCTCCTGCCTGAGCGCAAGCGCCAGTTCGCCAAGCCACCGCTGCACCCCATACGCTTCAATGTCCGCGAAGTCCTGACCATCCACCCCCGATGCGCCCTTGTTGGAGCGGCATTGGGCATAGGCATGGGCCAAGATGTCTTCCCGGCTGATCTTGTCGTACAGGGCATAAAAGCGGTAGCCGGCTTCTGCCTTCGCTTTCGCGTGCAACGCCGTCTGCAGTTTCTGAACACTCTTCGGAGTTGATAGGTTGCCCAATCCCCAGGTCCCTCACTACGTCTTGCGTTCGTCTTGAACTGAGGTCCCTTCCCTCCCCCGGCGTTACCCGGCTTCAGCGGTATTACGAACCTCTCCGCATCCCCACGGCGCCCGGCCTGTCCCTCGCGGGCGTCCGGTTGATCATCCCTGACCACGTCGTAGGGCCTCCCGTGTTGCGTACGCTTTCCTTGTGTACATGCTGTCGCCACTACCCCGGCGCAGCGGCTGGGCGTACTACTTCGCTCAATCCCCCAGCCGTATCAGCCTTCCCCGAAAGGGTCGTCGGGTCGGCCTGCGCATCGTCCTTTTCGAGGCTTGCTCGGCGTTCACTCGCGTTACGGCCTGCACACTCGCGCTGTCACCAATTCGTGACACGCTAATCGAAGGCTTCAGCCACTTCGTTACCTCCATGACTGCTCCGATTGCTTCCGGCTGGAGCGTTTGCCGGGTGGGACTTGCACCCACTGGAAAGCGCCGCCTTTTCACGGCGCACACCCGAAGCCGACCTTAGGCCGCCGCGCCTCGTCCAGAGCGGTTCTGCCTGCATCATCTGTACGGGTGGCTTAGGTTGAATATGCTAGGCTCCATTTGATGGTCCAGTAGTCGACGCGATGACGTGGGATCGCTTCATTGGTGTCAACAACTTAGCTGAGGTCGCGCCATGCCGTTCGGTTTCAGGATAGTTGTCGCAGTCTTGCTCTTCGTGGGAGCTCCCGTATCGGGTGGCGAGTTGCAGGTAAATGGATTTCCCACCGATGCCAACTTCTTCCCGATTGGCGTTTGGTTGCAATCGCCGACTCGCGCTGCCTCTTACAAGGCAATCGGGATCAATACCTTTGTGGGATTGTACGAAGGACCCACTGAAGAGCAACTCGCCGCATTGGCGCGGCAGCACATGTTCGCCATTGCCGGCCAAAACGACGTTGCGCTGAAATCGGTCAACCGGCACGTTATAAAAGCGTGGATGCAAGAAGACGAACCGGACAATGCCCAACCAATCGGGCCAGGAGTGTATGGAACATGCATTCCAGCAATTGAAGTCGCTCGGCGTACGCGAGAGATGAAAGCCCGGGATCCAACGCGACCGATCATGATCAATTTCGGGCAGGGTGTAGCCAACGAATTCTGGCGCGGTCGTGGTCCCTGCAACGGTGATCAGGGATACTACGATATTGCGATCCAAGGTGCAGATCTCTTGTCGTACGACATCTATCCAGTGGGATCCACTACGCCCCAAGTTAAGGGAAGGCTGGAATATGTTGCGCGTGGCGTCACCAATCTCGCGAAGAGGGCTACCGATGGGCAAAGCGTATGGATGGCGCTCGAGACAACGGCACTAGATCCAACTCGTCGACCGACTGCGGCGGAAGTTCGGGCGGAGATCTGGATGGCATTGGTTCATGGCGCGACAGGCATTTTTTATTTCGTGCATGAGTTTAAACCAACCTTCCGGGAGGACGCCATCTTCCGTTACCCCGATATCGTGGAGGAGGTCACGAAAACGAACCGATTGATCTTGTCTCTCTCGCCAGCGTTGAAGAGCCCAAGCGTATCCGGGGCTATATCCGTAAACTCGCAGGTCCCGATCGCAACCATGGTGAAGGTGTACAAAGACAACACGTATATCTTTGCCGTCGCGATGCAGAACTCTCCGTCCACAGCGCGGATCACGGTCAATAACGTTCATCAGACCAGTGCTCGGGTCATCGGCGAGGGGCGTAGCGTATCCCTCGCGCAAGGTTCTTTCGAAGACCAATTTGAAGGCTACGGGGTACATCTTTATCAAATACCCTAGCAGGCCATTCCGGAGCGAACGGGATTTCGCCGCCCAAACTGCGACTTCCGAATCTGGCCCATCGCTTCCGTTGATGCGGTACAGCTACATGCCCGCTTATGGGAGCCTACCGAAAGCTTGTTGTCGAGCGCGAAACGGCGCGATCGACCCTGAGCCGAAGTCGGATTTGCGGCAGCCGCGCGTCCATTGCCGGCCGAGCTCGTCCACGCTGTTGGCATCGTTCCTAGGCGGCGCGAACGTAGCCGTAGCGCAGGTTGGACGGTTGCTTCGAAGCTTGTGTGTACTCTTTCTTGAGCGCCGCGAGGCGGTCCTCGGAAAAAGCCGGCATCCTGGTGTTCTCGGCCGCCTTCAGCTTGATCTTGTAGAACCTGGTTGCGTTGCCCGCGAAGATCAGCTGCTTGGTAGCGCTGTTGGCGTCGCCAAGCGCCGCAAAGCCGTACTTCTTCTGCATATCCTCGGGGATTTCGAGCCGGCGCAGCGCCTCGATCTGCCACTGCGGTGAGCCGTACCAGACCGAGTCGGTGCCCCACATGACGTGGTCAACACCCATCCCCTTGATCAGCGTGCCGATCAGCGCGGCGCAGAACTTGGGATGCGCCACCGCCGAGTTGGCAAAGGACGTGCCGAGCTCGGCATAGACGTTGGCGACGCCGAGCTTCTGCGGGATTTCCGCGAGATCGGTGGCCCACTGGATACGGCCGGTCTGCTCGAACTCCGCCCACGCATGATCGGGTAGCTCGAGGAACGGCCGCAGCGCCGAGTGATAGATCACGAAGTTCATCTGCGGCCAATCCTTCGCGGCCTTTCCGATGTCCCACGCCGTTGCATATTGCCAGACGCCGGCGAACGACTTCTCGTAATCGGGCGGCAGCAGCCCCTTGTGGATGCACAGCGTGTTGATGCCGGCCTTCACTGCTTTCTCGTAGAACGGATACATCACCTGCTCATCGTCGAGCCGCCATGGGAACTTCGAGGGCGCCAGCGGATCGCCAATCGTGTAGGACTTCCAGGAATCCGGTTTGTAGACCTCGATTGCCTTGTCCACCTCGTCCATCCAGCCGGGTTGCTTGGGGGTGATGACGCTATGCGCCAGCAGGCGGCGCGAACCGGCGAAGTCGTTGATCAGTTCTCGCGCCTTGACGATCTGCTCATTGGACAGCAGCCACCAACTCGGGTCGTCGAAGGGCGCGCCGCTCAGGAGCGCCATGTTGGTGTCGCTGTCGTAGTAGATCTCTTTCACATAGTTTTGGAATTTGTAGCGGGCAAGCGAAGAGACGCCTTCCTCCTTCATCTTCGGATTCCAGTGCTGGCTCGCAAAGTCCGCCAGCCCCAACAGCTCCTTGTGGTCGAAGTCGTCCCGCACGAAATGAGTCTGGACATCGAAGATGAATTGGCCTGCAAGGCTCTCCGCGCGGGCCAGCATCAGCTCGGGCTCGCGGGCTTCAGCGGGCGCGACCTGGAAAACATTGCCGTAGATGTCGTTCATGGCGAGGAACGCTGCCGCCATGCCGCAGCTCGTGTGCAAGAACTGCCTGCGGCTTAAGCCGAGGTGTCTGCCGTTGACCTCAGCGAGCTCGTTGATCCGTGCCTCGACTTTCTTTTGCGTATCGCTCTGCGGGGGCGGGAGATATTCGCCATTGGAGACAATCTGGGTCGGGATAGGCGTTGCCGCCGATGCTGCTTCCGCGCCCGCGACCAGACGCTGTTCTCGCTCACTAAGCCAGCTGCTCATTGTTCTCCTCCCGTTTGTTGGCCGTCGACCGTGCTAGGCGCGCATGAGGCGCGTGTGGCTACTCCCAATCAATTGGCAGGAGCGACTAGGCGTAGCTCTCCGGTTCAGCTACGCATGAAGCCATCACGCGCCCGAAACCCAGGCGAATCTCTGCATCGCTTGATCCTGCGAGAGCGGCAGGCATACCCGAGAAACCACTTGCAGTTGTGGTTATCCGCGCTGATTCAATGCTCAAACTTCTATTCGCGCAAGCGATGTGAATCGACAACCACGCTGTCCCAACGCCGCATCATTCCTTCATCTGATCGATCAGCCGAATTGAACGGCTCGTTGCTTAACTGGACTGCGTCGGCCGATCCAAACACCGCTGCAGCGGCTGCCATCTCGGCTGTCTGCCGGAGACCCTCATACGGCGGCTGCTTTAACTGCTGCTTTGACCCATACCAGCCTCGAGGCGCGAGGTCTTAACCAGTTGCTTAGCCGGCCAAGGCACAAGCCCTTCGGCCGTCAGAGAACCCGATCGACGCGAATGACCCAAGGCCGATCTTGCCGGACGACGATGTTTGTACGTGAGCAAATCACCAATCTATCGCCGATTAGGCACTCGACCTGCGACTCCTCGCGTGGCGTCGTCAGCTTGCGGAAATTCTCTCTCTCAGCAGCGCCTAGAGCTTTTCAGCGCCGGTAGGGAGGTAGGGAGCACTCCGCTGGAACCGCCTTACCTCGGGCGCCCGAAGTGATACCCTGAACGTATCGACATCAACGTGGAGGGACAACCATGCGCACAGCAGTCCGGGCCGCATATGTCATAGCGTTCCTTATGATGTTCTCCGCCGACGTCTTACCGACGTGGGCCGCCGGACCAGACGCGGAAGTGAAGGCACTCCATGCCGCCGATCAGGCGTGGCTGAAAGGCTTCACCGCCGCCGATGGCGATGTGATGGCGAAGTTGTACGACGAACACGCAGTTCTGATGCCACCCAATGCGCCGGCTGTCATAGGCCGCGACGCCATTCGCACCTCCCTGGCGAACATGGCGTCAGACGCAGCCAAAGCCGGCCTTGTGTTCAGCTTCAGCGACAAACAGGATGGTGGCGCAAACGGCAATCTGGGTTGGTCTTCGGGCTCCTATACAGTCAAGGATAAGGCAGGCAAGGTTGTCGAGACCGGCAAGTTCTTGTCGGTATCGAAAAAGGTCGGCGGCAAATGGCTGTATTGGCGAGACACCTGGAACGCTGACAGTCCACCAAAATAGTTGGGCCACATCGCGCTTCGAGATGAATGTACTTTGCTGCGGGACCAGATTGTCGCGCGGCGTTCCGGATTGTCTCTGGGGCGATCGATAGCTGAATGCGTCCCTTGCCTCTGCTTTGCTTCTTGGCGGTGTCCACGCCGAGCCTTCAGAGCTGTTCCCGTTTGAGACGGCTTGCGAGGTGCGAACGGACCAGGGTCGAGGATGGCTGCGACGCTACGCTCGTGATGCTGTGGACGGCTCCTCCACGGGCACGAGAGTGCCAAGGAGTGGGCGCCGTTTTGAGGCTCCCACGATTCGGAGGAGGAGCCTATGCAGTCAATTTCGACAATCGGTCTGGATATCGCGAAGTCGGTCTTTCAAGTGCATGGTGTTGATGCAGCCGGCCAGGTGGTCATACGCCGTCAGTTGCGGCGCCGACACGTCCTGGCATTTTTCCAGAAGCTGCCGCCTTGCGTGGTGGGGATCGAGGCTTGCGCGTCATCGCACCATTGGTCCCGCGAGCTGCAGGCGTTGGGACATACGGTGCGGTTGATGCCTCCAGCCTATGTGAAGCCCTACGTCAAGCGGCAAAAGAACGACAGCACCGACGCGGAGGCGATCTGCGAGGCGGTCACGAGACCCAACATGCGATTCGTGCCGACCAAGACGGTCGAGCAACAGAGCTGTCTGATGCTTCATCGAGCGCGCCATCTCTTCATCCGCCAGCAGACTGCCGTCATCAATTCAATCCGCGCCTATCTTGCCGAGTTCGGGATTGTCGCTCCTGTCGGGCGCAGGGGTGTCGAGCAACTGCTGGAAGTCGTCGCCGATACAGCCGACCACCGGCTCCCAGAGGTAGCCCGCGCGTGTCTTGCGGCTCTCGGCAGCCAATTGCGGGCATTGAAGGCCCAAATCCTAGAGTTCGACCGACGTATCATCAGCTGGCATCGATTGAACGCGACGAGCAAACGGCTGGACGCGATCCCCGGCGTCGGGCCGGCGCTGGCAACAGCGTTGGTCGCGAGCGTTGCCGATGCCAACGCCTTCCGATCGGGACGGGACTTCTCGGCCTGGATCGGGCTCGTGCCGAAGCAGAACTCGAGCGGGGGCAAGGACAAGCTTGGCAGTATCAGCAAGCAAGGCGATCGCTATTTGCGCAGCCTGTTCACGGCAGGCGCACTCGCCGTGATCCGCTATGCCAAGATCCACGGCAGCGGTCACAGGCCCTGGCTCACTGGATTGTTGGCGCGGCGCCCCACCAAGGTCGCTGCCATCGCGCTCGCCAACAAGCTCGCCAGGATGGCATGGGCGATGATGGCAAGGAACGAACGCTATAGGGAACCTGCCGCTCTCGCGGCGTGAATGAGATCACACCGGCCAGCCGGCGTGGCGTAACGGTTGGGAGGACGAACAGCACGTAATGCAGTGCCGGTCGATCCGGCGATCAGGACAACCCACAATGGGCCAAGGCATCTTCGAATGCGTGCTTGTGATAGGGACCTGATCCGCGGAGGGCATTATGGCCAGCGGTCATGAGAGCCGCGCAAACAGGCCGAACACATGGCTGCTCCGACCAATGCTGCGACGTGAAGATTCTTCTTGCCAACCCGGAGCCGTCCACACATGGCCCTTCTCGACCGTTCGCGACATTTGCTCGAATGTCGGCTGAATCCTGACCGGTTCGGGACGAGCTCAATCGACGTGACCCACTGTCGACATCGGAGTGGGCTGCGCGACCGCTCAACGACTACGGATAGAACCGGTACATCATGGGGCGATGGGACTAAAAAGGGGTAAGCCAGCAGGCCCGCCGATCGTTCGGTAAGAACAAGATAGGAGTGATCTACACCGCTCTGCGTCAGGTCGGCTGCCGTATTCGATTTCCATCACAACCTGCCCGCTCACAGCATATACTTCACAATTGCTTGAAAACGAACTAATCTGCGGCCAGTTGCGGAATTTAGAACTTGATTGGAGCGTCGACAGTAATGCGTAGGGAGAATTCAAATGCCAACCAACGGAGAGCCGCGTAGAGCAATTACGCTCGGTGGAGGTGGGCCGGCAGCGGGGCTGCACATCGGGGTTCTGGAAGCCCTTGCCAATCAGCCCGACCTGCATTTCGACGTATGGTCTTTGTCTTGCATCGGTGCATGGGTCGGTATCGTCTACAACCAATCAGACAAACCCAATGCTAAAGGTAAGGTCGAAGAAACCTACGAATTCTTCCGAGATGGCGTATTTCGAGACGATGAGGGCTACAGGCGCTTCCCGATAAACACCGTGTTCGGGCCGGATTGGCGCAGCAACATAGACGCATTCAACAAATTCGTTACTGACCCCAAAAATTATAAGGACTTTCAATGGCAGCCCTACAGGATCTTCGATTACGTCCAGGAATCCCTGTCAATTGTAATGGATCAACTGCCGACCGGTGAAAGAAGATCTTTCAAGAGGTTGGACGAAGGAGATCTCAATCGATGGATACTCAACCAGGTGATGGCTCCTAATCCCTTCATCCGCTATCTGACATCCCTGATGTACCTGTCCAAGTTCAACGGACTCTCCAGAATAAACTACCCGGAGAGCGAGTTCATGAAGAAGATCAAATTCGACCGGCTGTCCCCATCCGGTCGCGACGACGCGGAGAAGAAACCCCTAATCTTTCACAACGCGTGGGATCTGGATCGTCACGAGCTCACGTTCTTCGCAAATCGTCCGATGCCGGTGCTGAACAAGACCGACGAAAGCATAAAGAAGAGATACGGCGGCCCTATCACCGCACAGTCCTTATGCGCGTGCTCGGCTCTTCCCTTCATCGAAGAAACCGTGGAGATCGATGGAACGACCTACTGCGAAGGGGCCTTGGTGGATACGGTCAATTTCGAGGGACTGCTCGATCTCCAGGTGAGAGGGCAAAAGCTCGATGAAATATGGATTAGCCGGATTGTCGATTCCAAACAAATCCGAAAGCCGGACAATCTTCACGATGCGCTGGCAAATCTCTGCCAATTGTTTGCAGCGTCGGTCGGCGAAGATGACGTGAAGCTGTTCAAATACCACGTCCGGTACGACAAACGGAAATGCGACGCATCGAAAGACAACACTGCGGAGGATCAGAATTACAAGAAAACAAGAGCTGAGGCTTCGAAGAATAATGCTGCGAAGACTAAGAATTCGAAGGCCAAAGATTCGCAAGTTCACAGTTCAAGCGACGTATGGAATGGCACGGTTGTCGAAATTCATGTCCCCGGGCACATCAACTTCAAATGGAATCACAGCAACCTGGACAATGGGCGAAAGCTGGGGCGAGAGTCTGCGGAACAAGCGATCAAGCAATATCGCCAAAACAAGGATACACCCCATCCTGGAGAACCGCTCTTCATCAACGAAAGACCCGAGCAAGATGCCGATTGGCGACGAATTCGCGATGACTATCAAAAGCTGAAGAAAGCGCTCGCCGAGAGTTAGCAGATCTGAACTAGTCATCCGTGAAGAGCGGCTAAGCGATTGAGCTGGAATCGCATTTGTGGTTGCGGGGTGTTTTAGGATTGCAGGGTTTTGATGCTTCGGGCATCGGAACCTTGCAATTTCATTTTCAGGATTCCGTCGATCGCCAGACATGATTCGGTGGCCGCATCGGAGGTGGCGATGCGACCGAAGAAGCACAGGACGACGGGATCGGGCGATCTGTTCCGGGCCAGGCTGGACCAGATCATCAACATGAAGCACGAGCTGGTTCAGCTCGCTGGCAAGGTCGATTGGGACTGGATCGACGGCGAGATCGCGCCGCTCTACAGCGAGAACGGCCGGCCCGGCATCGCGACCCGCTTCGTGATCGGGCTGCTGCTGCTCAAGCACATTTACGGCCTGTCCGATGAGGGGTCTGCGAGCGCTGGGTCCACGACCCATATTTCCAGTACTTCACCGGCGAAGAGTTCTTCCAGCACGCCTTCCCGCACGAGCGCTCGGACCTGAGCCACTGGCGCAAGCGGCTCGGCGACAAGCTGGAACTGCTGCTGGCCGAGAGCCTGCGGGTGGCGCACGAGGCCGGCGCGTTACGCGGCCAAGACCTCAAGCGGGTCACAGTCGATACCACGGTGCAGCCAAAGGCCATCACCTTCCCGACCGATGCCAAGCTGCTGCACGCGGCGATCAAGGGGCTCAACCGTCTGGCGAGGAAGCACGGGATCAGGCTGCGGCAGTCCTATCTTCGCATTGCCAAGACCGCGGCCATGATGGCTTCCCGCTACGCCCATGCCAAGCAATTCAAACGGCATCAGCGGCAGTTGCGCATCCTGCGCAGCCGGTTGGGCCGGATCATCCGCGATATCCGCCGCAAGATCGAAGCTCAGGCCGTGCTCGAGAACGCCTTCGCCCTGCCGCTCAGCCGGGCCGCGCAGATCCGCTCGCAGCAGCAGCGCCAGCGCGGCTGGAAGCTGTATTCCTTCCATGCTCCGGAGGTCGAGTGCATCGGCAAGGGCAAAGCAGCCGCGCCTTACGAGTTCGGTGTCAAAGCCTCCATCGTCACCAACAACCGCCGTGCTCCCGGCGGCCTGTTCGTGCTGCACGCCAGGGCGCTACCCGATAACCCGTACGACGGTCACACCCTGCGGGACGTCATCGACCGCACCGAGACACTCACCGGCTGTCCGATCGAGCGGGCCTATGTCGACAAGGGATACCGCGGCCATGACGCGCAGAACCCGCGCCGTGTCTTCATCTCCGGCCAGAAGCGCGGCGTCTTCGGTATCATCAAGCGCGAGCTGCGCCGCCGCTCCGCCATCGAACCCGTCATCGGACACCTGAAGGCCGATGGTCACCTCGGCCGCTGCTACCTCAAAGGCCGCGCCGGCGATGCCGCCAACGTCATCCTCTCTGCCGTCGGTCACAACTTCCGCCGCATCCTCGCCTGGCTGAGGGTTCTTTGGTGCCTCTTCCTGGCCACCCTCATCGCAGCCATCAGCGACCGCTCACCGCTGCAATCGGCTTCTTAACGGACGACGAACTATCGCGGTCTTGCACTTGTAGACCGCAGTTGATCGAGCAGAGCCCGTGCTTGCTTGAGGTCCTGCGTCTCAAAACCCTCGGTGAACCAGTCGTAGACGGGCGTGAGGACCTTGATCGCTTCTTCACGGTCGCCTTCCTCCACCCAGACGGCGGCAAGATCCATTGCGGCTCTGAGTTCAAGAGCTTTGGCCCGTTGGGCACTTGCCGTCGTTAAGGCCTTTTGGAGCAACTCGGTTCCGGCATCTCTTGAACCGCGAAGCATCAAGGTACGCGCTTTTAATCGATACAGCTCGGCTTCAAATATCCGTTCGCTATTGCGAGTGGTTGTCGTCAGGCCCCGCTCGATAAGCGCCATCGCAGTCTCGTAATCCTGTCCAAGCAGCAAAGCCGGGCACAACAGCACATATAGCGCCGTGATTCCCAGTTGGTAACCCGCGCCACGATATTCGTCCATTGCAGCTCGGATCTCCTCGACGGCGCTGGAGGAGGGGTCAAGCATTGTCACGCATATGCCACGGACGGCCTGCGCCAGCCCGTGCCATTGGCGGAATCCATGCTCCTCCGACAAGCTGCGACAGCGGTCCGCATAGCGTTGCGCGCGCGACAATTCGCCGCGAAGAGCGTGGAGAACAGAAGCATAGTAGCAGGCATACGCTTGCGAGTGAGGATGATTGATGACGTCGGCGCGTTGAATGGCGGCATCCACGCGTGCGCTAGCTGCATCAAAGTGACCGAGCAGCCAGAGAACCCATGACATCAGCGCAAGGTCAGCTACTCCGGCATCCTGACCGGCTGCTCGGGCGGCCAATCTGTCATCCTCAGAGCTTGCCTCGAACTCCGCAACCGCGCGCTCGATAGCTTCACGGGCATCGGTGAGACGTCCCATGAAAAGGCGAATCATGGCCTGACCGCGGGTCGCATTGAGCAGCGCTGGCCGATCGCCGCGCGTCTCGGTGAGATGAAGCAGTGCCGCGATCGTTTCCTGGGCAACCGGCAACTCGCCGCGAATGACGCTCGCGGTAGTCAACCAGAACATAATCTGCAATTGTTCAGGGGGATCTCGGAGGCGCTCGCACAGCTCCCGCGCGCGAGCGAAGGTTGCCACCGCTTTGTTGGAAGCGGGCCCCTGGGTAGCGATCAGGCAGGGTCCCAGCGCGACTGCAAAATCAAGCTCCAACCTGTCCTTTCGTTCACCATCGGCCAAGTGGATAGTGGTCTCGATACCCCGCTCCAACTGAGCAATGGCCTCGAGGTTGGCGGAGCGCATGGCGGCTTTCCTGCCTGCCAGCAGCCAATATCCCGTCGCCTTTTCAAACAGTCCCGCCTCGGTTAGATGATGCGCGATTGTTTCCGGTTGAGCTTCCACGATTTCCAGGAAATGCCGCTCGAAGGCATCCGCAATCATGGCATGCAGCGCCGCGCGCCGGCTCTTCAGAAGTCCCGAATAGGCAGCATCTCGCACGAGCGCATGTTTAAAGGTGTAAACCGCCCGGGGTATCTCGCCTCGGCAAAATATCAGCTCTGATCGAACCAACTGACCAAGCGCCTCGTCAAGTCTCTCTCTGGGCAATCCAGCGACTATGCTCAGCAGTTCGTAGGAGAACTCGCGACCCACCACAGCGCCAATCTGAGCCACCTCCCTCACCGGGGCCAACCGATCGAGCCTTGCCATGAGAGACGCGTGTAATGTCGTCGGAATCGCCATCGGAGGCAGTGGCCGGCTGAGGACATAATGATCGTCTTGCTCGTGCAACAAGCCTGTTTCGAGCACCGTCTTGGTTAGTTCCTCGACGAAGAGGGGTATGCCGTCCGTACGAGCGAGGATCTGGTCCGTGACCTCTTTTGGGAGTGTCTTGCCGGCCGTAACGCGCTCGATCAGTGCTGCACCGTTGCGTCGGTTCAGGCGGGTGAGCGAAATCGTCGTCACATGCGCATGACCCGGCCAAGGGGGCATGAAGTCCGGCCTCGCGGTGATGAGCACCAGCGCCCGAAGCTGCGGTACTCGTTCCAGTGTAAGCGTCAAGAGCTCAAGCGACGTAGGATCGGCCCAATGAGCATCCTCAAAGGCAATGAAGACGGGCTGACGTGCCGCGAGTGTATTGAGCTGCATCAGAAGCGCCGCCAGTGTGATCTCCTTCCGCTTGTGTGGGTTCAGATCTGGCAGCTGATAGCGATCACCGGCAGGCACGGATAGGAGGTTTGCCAAAGGTGGTACTATCTGGTCTGCGGCAGCACCGGATTGCGCCAGCAAAGCCTGGAGCTTGACGAATTTCACATCTGGCGAGTCGGTTCGCTCGAAACGCGCGGCTCGTTCGAGTTGGCGTATGAACGGGTACAGCGCGCTGTTAGTGTGGTGCGCCGAGCAGAAGAGGCGCAGCGTGACGTGCGGTTCGGTTTCCTTGAGTCGTTCTTCGAGCGCTTGTGCGATGTGCGACTTTCCGATGCCCGGCTCTCCGGTGAGCACGACAGCGCTGCCCTCACCACGCGTGGCGTTGTGCCAGCGACGTAACAGCAGATCTATCTCCTCGTCACGCCCGATTGGGGGGGTCAATCGGGTCTGGTGCAGCGCCTGGAAACGGCTTTCCACCCCACTCGTTCCCAACACCTCCCATGCCGGTAGCGGTTCTACCCATCCTTTGAGTATAGCCGGGCCGACATTGCGGTATTCGAATTGTCCCTCCGTGAGTCGACGCGTACTCTCACAGATCAGGACTGTGCCCGGCATTGCGAGCGCCTGCAGGCGTGCGGCCAAATTCGGCGTCTCACCAATTACCCCCTGTTCCTTGGCAGCGCCTTCGCCAATCAACTCGCCTACTACAACCATTCCGGTAGCGATGCCAACGCGAACCTGGAGCACCGCGCCGGCTTCTGTTTTCAGGTTAGCGACGGCATCTACCAACGCCAACCCGGCTCGGATCGCCTGCTCGGCATCATCCTCGTGTGCCTGGGGAAAGCCGAAATAGGCAAGAACGCCGTCCCCCATATACCGGGCGATGATCCCCTCAGATTTGGTTATAATCTCAGCGATGCAAGCGTGGTAGGCGCCGATTACCGCTCGCAGGTCCTCGGGATCAAGGCGGACCGAGAGTGCAGACGAGCCCACTAGATCGCAAAACATCACCGTGAGCTGACGGCGCTCGGCGCCCTCCCGCGGTACCTTCTTGCTCCCTGTCGGAGCTGCCGGAGGAACATCGCCCCGAAGTTCGGCAATCGCACGAAGCATCTTGCGCCGATGTCCCAGCAAGACGCCAAGGTCCTTCAGGTCCTGCTCTGTAAGATCGCCCAGGACCGAAAGATCAATAGCGTTCTCGGCGAAACGCCCCGCGTACTCACTCAAGCCTATCGATGCCAACCATTCCGCAATAGCTGTCATGGCGAACCTACGGCTTCTGTCGTGATAATAGCACGTTTGCTCGACATGCGAAGCGACTTATCAAGCCACGACGAGCGCAATTGCTCGTTCGGTGCCAAAACGCCGACGCATAGCCACGGTTCTAACCGAGCGATTTGCAGCTCTTCGCATGCCCTGATGAGCAAGCGTTCGGCTTATGACATTCTCGTCCATTTGCGCCAGCGTCGGTCGATGCCAACTTGCTTCTCACCTGAAGCATCGACCCATACGCTTGAGAGCTCGGAGCCGAGCTGGAATGTGTGTCCGATTCTGGAAGTAGACAGGACTAGACTTGCGCGGTTGGGATACTTCCGCTTGTGGCCCGATGGCGAAGTTCGGTTTGGCGCAGATATGGTCTGCTGATCGGGGCACACCGGAAGTGACACGGCGCCGTTCAAACCGGCTCTTTTGGTGGAGTCGAGATGTGGCGCGGTGGCTTTAGGCTGCACATATCTGTTGCCGCCCCTTTCGTCTGGCGGTGCCTTAGTGGTGTAGCCGTGACTCCGTTTCCACATCCCGCTCGTCGAACCGGACAGGCAGATCTTCCGCATCCGGCTCTCGGACAAGGCCTCACGCCTTCGCCCACGGCACGTCGCGCCCAAGTGCGGTGAGACGTACGAGCCCGAAGTGCCCGTAAAGGTGCGAGAGTGGATAGGTCCCGCCCTTGCGTCGCCTGACCTTGTGTTTGATGCGCAACCACCGGCGCAACCGCACAGCGGTGTAGTTGTCGATCGCCCGATACGCCTTGGTGACGGTGCCTACATTGAAGTAGTTCGCCCATCCGCGCAGCGTGCGGTTCAACTTCGCCACCAACTCTGTGGTGTCTTGCCACGTCCCCGTTCGGTCCGTCAGCGCATGGATTTGCTCAACCATACGCTTGATGCTTTTCTTCGATGGCCGGTACCCCAGGCGCGCCTGGCCGGTTCTCGCTGAGTACATCCGTCCGAACGAGTATCCCAGGAAGTCGAACTCCTCTTCCGGCACCTTGCAGATTCGTGTCTTGTCCTCGTTGACCGTCAGCTTCAGCTTGCCCATGATCTCGTGCAGTCGCGACAAGGCCTCTTCGGCTTTGCCCCGCCGGCATAGGATCACGAGATCGTCGGCATAGGTCACGATGCGAGTGCCGAGGCTTCGCTCGAGACCGAGCATCTTCCATCCCAGCACAAACCGGCGCATGTACAGGTTAGCCAGCAGTGGCGAGATGGGTGAACCTTGCGGGATGCCGCGCCGGTTGTCCCGGGCTTCGGTCGTGCGTGTCTTCCTTCCTTGATCGTCGGTTTCTTCCACAGGGCATTCCAGCCACATCTTGATCAGATGCAGCACGCGCCGATCCACGATCCGGCGCGCCACCGACTTGAGAAGTTCGGCATGCGGAATGCTCCCGAAGTAGTCCGCGAGGTCGGCGTCGACGACTTCCGGGTGACCACGGAACAGCAGCCCTTCCACCTCGACCACCGCCTGTTGAGCATTTCGCCTAGGACGGTACGCGTACTGTTCGGGTGGAAGGTCGGCTTCGAAGATCGGTTCCAGCACCAGCATCGCTGCCGTCATGCAGACCCGATCGCGCAAGGTTGAGATGCCCAATGGCCTGAGTTTGCCATTGGCCTTCGGGATGTACACTCTTCTGATAGGGTCCGGTCGATACGTCTCCTGCCTGAGCGCAAGCGCCAGTTCGCCAAGCCACCGCTGCACCCCATACGCTTCAATGTCCGCGAAGTCCTGACCATCCACCCCCGGTGCGCCCTTGTTGGAGCGGCATTGGGCATAGGCATGGGCCAAGATGTCTTCCCGGCTGATCTTGTCGTACAGGGCATAAAAGCGGTAGCCGGCTTCTGCCTTCGCTTTCGCGTGCAACGCCGTCTGCAGTTTCTGAACACTCTTCGGAGTTGATAGGTTGCCCAATCCCCAGGTCCCTCACTACGTCTTGCGTTCGTCTTGAACTGAGGTCCCTTCCCTCCCCCGGCGTTACCCGGCTTCAGCGGTATTACGAACCTCTCCGCATCCCCACGGCGCCCGGCCTGTCCCTCGCGGGCGTCCGGTTGATCATCCCTGACCACGTCGTAGGGCCTCCCGTGTTGCGTACGCTTTCCTTGTGTACATGCTGTCGCCACTACCCCGGCGCAGCGGCTGGGCGTACTACTTCGCTCAATCCCCCAGCCGTATCAGCCTTCCCCGAAAGGGTCGTCGGGTCGGCCTGCGCATCGTCCTTTTCGAGGCTTGCTCGGCGTTCACTCGCGTTACGGCCTGCACACTCGCGCTGTCACCAATTCGTGACACGCTAATCGAAGGCTTCAGCCACTTCGTTACCTCCATGACTGCTCCGATTGCTTCCGGCTGGAGCGTTTGCCGGGTGGGACTTGCACCCACTGGAAAGCGCCGCCTTTTCACGGCGCACACCCGAAGCGGTCGTTGCCCGGTGTTACTCCTGATTCCGGCACCAAGTGTACGCTTTCAGAGTACGCCCGGGACGTTCGCTGAATGGCCACCGCGCAGGCTACAGCCTCTACAGCGCTGGGTACTCGATGACAATGCCGTCTCCAGTCGTCTTGACGACACGGCCATGATGCTCGGCGATTTTGCCGAATGACCTTAAGCCGGCGAAGCGTTCCGCGCTCGTCTTGACCCATCGGTCGGCTATAGCCAACCACGTCCCCTACGAGGTGGCTGCGAGGCGGCGCTGCTGATTCTCCCCCACCCCGAGCGGTAAGAGCGAACACGCGCTAGACCATCGGGCGGTTGCATGAGCGGCACCAGCTTAGCACGGTAGGTTGCAGACCTCGTGGCCCCGGGCCGATATGATGCCGCTTGGGAGGTCGATGGGCGAGCCAACGTGAGTTTTTGCCGCCGGCATGCTACAAGGCGCGTTCCAGCACCAAACGACTGGCGAAATTGTCATGCGTGATGGACAACCAAGTCAAACCGCTCGGCGGGCAGCTGCTTACCGCGCCATTCACCAAACCTTGGAACGCGGGGCAGTTTTCAAGGATCAGTTTGCGCTGAGAATACTAGACCCGGAGACGGCGGCGTCCTTGAGCGAGATCGCAAGAGATGATTCCGTGCGCCCAATGCGCTTATTCATAGCCGCACGCAGCCGGTTCTCCGAAGACACAATAGCAAACTGCGTTGCACGTGGCGTACGTCAGGTCGTGGTACTGGGTGCTGGTCTCGACACATTCTCCTTGCGAAATCCCTATGCTGATTTAGGCCTTCGTGTTTTCGAGGTCGACTACCCTGCAACGCAGGTATGGAAACGCGATCGGATAAAGGCCGCGGGCCTGTCCGAGCCGCCGTCGCTTGTCTTCGCGCCCATCGATTTTGAACGAGAAAGTCTGGCAGAAGGTCTAACGAGAGTCGGTTTCATGGTGGACGAGCCAGCTTTTTTTCAATGGCTTGGCGTTGTACCATATCTGACAAAGCATGCGGTCTGGTGCACCTTGAAGTTCATATCCGAGCTACCACAAGCTGCTGTCGTTTTCGATTATGCCGAACCGTTTGAGAATTATCCTGCTGAGCGCCGCGCCAGCATTGTGGCAACTGCAGAAAGGGCGGCCGCGCGAGGTGAGCCTTGGCTCAGCCTGTTCGAGCCGATCGAGTTGCACCACTTGCTGCACGGCGTGGGGTTTAACGTAGTGGAAGATCTCGGTGCCAGCGAAATAGCCCAGCACTATTACGGAGTCCTAAGGCGAGGCATCGCGCTCGGACCTGGTGCCCATATCGTGCGGGCACGTCAACGGGTTAACTGAAACGTGGTCGGCTTCTGGCCCACCAGCGACGTAACGCCTCGTCTGACGGAGGCTCGCTCATTGTCACTTGGCGGCCTAGATTTGCTCATCTTGAGTTCTTCGCAATTTGACACTGAGCGGACTTGGAACGTGGTGGCCCGGAACTGAAGGGTACTCGATCGTTTGTTCCAGTATCTGCAACGATATCGCTGGCCGGCTTAGCTTGACCGCGGAGTAATTGGGTTTTTAGATAATTTAGCGCGGCGCCGGCGGGCGCTGGGCGATATGGATTTATCGATGACCAGGCTGTCTCAAGACGCCGATCTTGCGCGCAGGATCGCCGAGCTAGAACAGAAGAACCAGTCGAGCGCGGTCGAGATCGAACACCTGCAGCGCGAGCTTGCAAAATCGCGGGACTGCCAAAGAGCCAGCGCAGATATCCTGGCAATGATTGCGAGCACCTCCGGTGACGCCGACTCAGCTCTGGAACAGATAGCGGAGACTACCGTTCGGCTGATCGGGGCCTCCAGCGTCTGGATCCAGCTTGCCGAGAACGGCGAATGCGGCAAGGCCTTCCGGTACGGCGCGAGCGACGAGCTCCTCCGCGCGGGCTTGCCGCCGAGCGCTGTCAACGCGGGCGACCGCAACATGCCCGGCGCGGTGGTCGGTCGAAACCGGCAAATCCACGTGCCGGATCTCGACGATCTCAATCCCGATCTAGCCGAGTTTCCCGGCCTGCCGCACGCCAAGGCCGCCGGCACCCGGACCATGTGCGGCACGCCGCTGCGTATCCAGGGCAAAGCGATCGGCGCTCTGATCGTCTGTCGCGACCGGCTCGATCCGTTCTCCGATGATGAGCTCGTGCTGCTGCAGGGCTTTGCCGGCCAGGCAGCGATGGCGCTCGAGAATGCGCGCCTGTTCAACGAGACCAGGGAAACGCTGGAGCGGCAGACCGCCACTGCCGACATCCTGAAGGTGATTGCCTCCTCGCCGTCCGACGTACAGCCGGTGTTCGACGCCATCGCGAGCAGCGCCAAGCAGCTGATCGGCGGCTTTTCGACGGCGGTTTTCCGCTTCGTCGACGACATTGCGCACCTTGCGGCCTTCACGCCGACTAGCTCGGCCGCCGACAAGGTGCTGAAGGCCCGATTTCCGACTCCTGTCGCCCGCTTCGAGCCGTTCAGGCTCGCACAGGCCGGCAAACCGGTTCAGATTGGCGATGTCGAGACGCTTCCAGACTCCCAGATCAAGCAGATCGCTCGGGCACGTGGCTTCCGCAGCATGCTGCTCGCGCCGCTGATGAGCAATAATGTGCCGATCGGCCTAATCAGCGTGACGCGGCTCGAAGCGGGATCGTTCATAGATCACCACGTGCAGTTGCTGCAAACCTTCGCCGACCAGGCAGTGATCGCTATCGAGAACGCGCGTCTGTTCCAGCAGGTTCGATTCAGGACGCATGAGTTAAGCGAGGCCTTGCAGCGGCAGACCGCGACCGCCGATGTACTCAAGGTGATCAGTCGCTCGGCGTTCGATCTGCGGACCGTGCTGGATGCCCTGCTTTCGTCAGCCTGTCGGCTGTGCGACGCCGAGATTGGAACGATCCGTTACGAGCACGAGGGAAATTACCGGCTCGCCGCCGCCTATGGC
This sequence comes from Bradyrhizobium sp. STM 3561, assembly GCF_045571455.1. Lineage (NCBI taxonomy): Bacteria > Pseudomonadati > Pseudomonadota > Alphaproteobacteria > Hyphomicrobiales > Nitrobacteraceae > Bradyrhizobium > Bradyrhizobium sp. STM 3561. The sequence continues at coordinate 597,200 of NZ_CP120695.1, read as the reverse complement.
TGCAAACCCGAGTGGATCGAGCATTTCCAGACCTACACGACGAAGGCAGACCGCGGCTCGATTTTCGGCCGAACTATTCTTGATGGCCGTCCCGTTCACGTCCCGGATTTACTCGCTGATCCCGACTTCAATCGCCCGCAAGCACAAAGGCTCATCGGCATGCGGGCCGCGCTTGGTGTGCCGCTCGTCCGGGAGGGGCACGCCTTCGGTGTCATCAACCTGTTTCGCTTCGCCGCCGGGTCTTTCGAGGACAAGCAGATCGAACTGGTAGCGACGTTCGCCGATCAAGCGGTGATCGCGATCGAGAACGTCAAATTATTTGAACAAGTGCAGGCGAAGACGCGCGACCTCTCCGAGGCGCTAACCTATCAGACCGGAAGTGCCAACATTCTCAAGGTGATCGCCTCGTCGCCGACCGATGTTGAGCCCGTCTTGCGCACCATCGTCGAGAGCGCCGGCGAGCTCTGTGATGCCTATGATTCGGTGGTAGTTCTGAAGGAGGACCAGGATCTCGTCGTTCGCGCGCATCACGGACCGATCGGAATGGGAACTCAGACGTGGACCGACGACCGCACCTCCGTGTCGGGTCTCGCAATTGCCGAGCGGGTGCCGATACACTTGCATGACGTCCTCTCGGACGAAGGCGTCAACTTTCCTATTGCGCAGGCGATGTCACGACAGGATGGTTGCCGGACCCTTCTCGCCGTGCCGATGCTAAGCGAAGGTGGCAGCATTGGTGCGATCGTACTTCGCCGCACCCAGGTGCAGCCCTTCAGTGACAAGCAGGTCACGCTCCTGCAGACCTTCGCCGATCAGGCGGTGATCGCGCTTGGCAACGTCCGCTTGTTCGAGGAGGTTCAAGCTCGCACCCGGGAACTAGCCAAATCCCTCGATGAATTGCGCGCCGCCCAAGACCGCCTGGTGCAGAACGAGAAGCTCGCATCCCTCGGCCAGCTCACTGCCGGCATCGCGCACGAGATCAAGAACCCACTCAATTTCATCAACAATTTCTCTTCTCTGTCCGCCGAATTGATCGGCGAGCTCAACGAGCTGCTCGGAAAGGCGGAACTCGATGAGAAGATCCGCGCAGACGTAGACGAGCTTGCCCGCATGCTGAAGGGCAACCTCGACAAGGTCGTCCAGCACGGCAAACGCGCCGATTCCATCGTCAAGAACATGTTGCTGCATTCCCGCGAGGGGGCCGGCGAACGTCGCCCGACCGACATCAATGCAATTGTCGAGGAAAGCCTCAACCTAGCCTATCACGGCGCCCGCGCGGAGAAATCCGATTTTAGCATCACACTTAAACGCGACCTCGACCCGAACGCCGGAACAGCGGAGCTTTATCCGCAGCAGATCAGGCGGGTGCTCCTCAACCTGATCTCCAATGGCATCTATGCGGCTCACAAGCGTAAGGAAGCTGCCGACGCTGATTTCGAGCCGACATTGAGCGCCACCACGAGAGCTCTGGCAAACGAAGTAGAGATTAGGATCCGCGACAATGGCGTCGGGATTCCGGAGGAGGCCAAAGCGAAGATCTTCAGCCCTTTCTTTACGACCAAGCCCCCCGGCGAAGGCACCGGGCTGGGGCTTTCGATGAGCCACGACATCATCGTCAAACAACACGGCGGCAGGATCGCCTTCGTAACGGAGCCGGGAGCATGTACTGAGTTCACGATCACCCTGCCGCGGATGGTGGCAGTATAAGGCAATCGAGTTGAGCGTTTACATTCTCGTCGCCGACGAGGAGCCCAACCCGAGATGTCGTCTATTGGGCCCGCAGCTGACCTTGTGGCCTAACCCGCGGCCCGTCAGCTTTTGGATCCATCGGCATCCCGTTGGGATGAGCCGTTCCCCTTGGTTGCGTTATGGAGTTTCCTAAATCAGTGCTCGCCCAGCGTTCCGGTTACCGTGATCGGCTCGTCTGGCTCAAGCCGTCTCCGCACGAGCCGGACAGCGCCGATGTAGGGATAGCGCCAACACCACGAGCGTCTTTGACGCGGGCGGTCGGCTTATGCCGCAGACAATAATGACGACGCACACGCAAGCAAAGAAGCGAGACCCAAATGCCTGCCAAAGCAGATGACCAATGCTGCGTCTACTACATCAGTAACGCAAGCTGCACCGGACGGTTACATCGGCATCAACTCCATCAGGCGCGAATAAGAACGCATGGCTGAGTGCGGGGCAGGCGAACAAAAAAGCCCCGACAGGAACCCCATCATGGTCTTTGGGGGCAATTTTTTGGCGAAGCTCGTATTCAAAAAATGCAAGGCTTTTATTTGCACACCCGGCCCGGTTCGTCCTGCCCGGCTGCTCCTGTTGTTATCCCGTTCTCAGTCGCCACAGCACCAGCTTGGTCAATTGCCGTAAAAATCACAGGACACGCACATATGACCAGCTTTATCAAAGTTCTTCTTAGCATCGTAGCCTGAGTCGCGCAGATTCCGCCTATAAAGCGCCGAAGCAGACTGCTCGCCAAGACTACCGCCTGCTGGAACACCAACAGCCGCCATGCTTGATCCAACACGGTGCTATTTTATGGAATGATGATGAACCATGACGCTGATTATGACCAGCATCAGCTGATACGACACCCACAGCTAATATAGCTGCAATAAGAAGTGCGGTCTTCATGATACACCTCCTGTAAGGCAACGTAGTTGTTGCAAAAGCAAGGAGCGCGCGTGCTCGATCTCGAGCCAGCGGTCTCCAATACGATGTAAGATGAGCGGTCGGAGCGCGGATTGCAGACACGGGCCGCCGCCCTCGGATGCGCCAAACAGAACCGCGCGCTCTGAACCGACTTTCTCCAGACTCGTCTGCACGTCGTGCATGCGTTGCTCAAGGGTGAAGATCTGCGATCCTCGGTCTGACGTTCCGGTGCGGCGCGTGTCGAAAAGGATAAGGCGGACGAACGATGCCAGGCGACGGAAGAACGCGCTGCGTTCCGCCACGTGCCAGCTCGCCTCAACGTGCGAGACGAAACCCGGGACGAATACCAAATCCAACGGTCTATTTCCAAGGACCTGATAGGCGAGGTGAACGTCACCGCTCTTGACGCAATGAGTTGCCGGTGCGGCCATAAGACACCTGATCCGGACTTGCCCCGTTCGTCAGAGCCGAAGATACTCCTCGCGGGCAACCGTGCCAACCTGGCGCGACAGCATCCGCAGTTGACCCGAATGAGACATCCTAGAGGGCAGCACAAACGTCCGCTTCCAAGGGAAAGCCAGATATCGCGCGCGCTACCAATGCACTGGCATTAGAAAGGCGCCCATGCGTACGTGCGATTTGCCTCGTTCAAGCCAGGGTGCGAGCAAAGTCGGAAAACGTGCGGGTGAAATATCCTCAAGGAGGGCGGTCGCGCCTAGAGGCCGTGTCGTAAGACCTGCCAAAGCGCAGACACAAAATTCCGGCGCGGTCGGGGTGACGTATCGTCCTGGCGACCCGGCGCAATCAACGTTACATCGCCGTCCAATTTGGTCAGCCGGTCCACCATGCCTTCCAGACGCGATGGTAGTGGCGTGAGATCGTCGGCAAGGATCCCGCGAAGCTGCTGACCGATCTCGTCGCAGATTGCCCGGCGATGCTCCGACTCGTGATCCGGAGATGAACTAGGGGTACGCGTTGGAAGGCTGTCCGCCATAGCTGCGACTGTTCTGGATGTACACAGCTTCCCTGCGGCGTTAAACGCGTAAGACGGTTCGTTGCTCCTGCAAGGCTGTTCTTTTTGTTCGTGGTCCTCCCGGCGGTCCCGCCAAGCGCAGTCGCATTTCGATGGACCGCGCGTCCCGTGCTATCATGTTCTCCCGCGTGCGCTTCCTGCGAGTACAAACCGCCGCTCTAAGTCTGAAATGGTTAGCCGCATCACGGCAGCTAAGAGCAGGCGCTCCATACGATTCGCGTCACGGATCGCGACGATCGCCACGGATATGGTCGCAAGCAAGATCATCAAGATCCCGCAAGCGGCAAATTGTTTGGTGATCAAGGAACTCAAAATGCGTTAGCATGCCTAACGCTATTGGAACTGAAACATTCCTGACTTCGATAGGTTTTGAGGGCTTCGGAGCTTCGCAATATGCGAGGCACGCTATGACCCTTTACGCCAGCGAAGCAATTCTCACTGCCGCGATCATCGGCCTCATGCCCCTGATCGGCAATCATGAACCTGCCTGCGAGGGAACTAATTTTGAGCGAACACAATTGTCTTGTCATCAGCGATGGAGTATCATCGCCATGAGGATCGAATATCTCTCCGCGATTGTGATAGCTGTTCTTGCCGTCAATTCTCTCGGCTCGCTGCCTACCGAACTGCAATCCACGCCGGTCGCACCGCAAGTTGCGGACCGATTAGCTCTGTCAATGGATCCGTTTCTGATGCGGTCTGGTGGCTAACAGATTGGGGTGAGGCGGCGCCCCATAACCCGCGCCCGGCACGCTCAGTCTTGTGCCCGCGCTTTGAGCGCTCTTCGATGCGCGATTGGCAAGACGTGCAGTAGCGGCCTCAGCGCGACAACCCGATCTGCAATGCAGCTAGTAGTAAGTCATTCCGCGCTGCAGTTGGATTTTTGCTTGCACTCGGTTGCTGACGCGCGAGAGGACCTTTCATCGAATCGGCAGGCAGTAGTTAGTGGACTGCCTACAGGTGCAGGCATTTGCTGATCATCACCAATTTCGCGCTTGGCTCGCGACAGGCTATGTTCAGCTTTCTTGGATTGAAAATAGGCTTGAGCTGCAGAGTGTTAGCCACTTCATAACTCTTGTCGAGCCTGCCGGCTTAAGCTTCTAGAGACAACCGCTCGGGAGGCAACGATGACACCCGGCTGGCTCATTTTCCTGCGACTATCGCCTGTATCTACGTCCTGATCATCGTGAGTTTGATCATTCTTGGCGCTTGGCAGGCAGCTGACGAAGAATCTTCAAAGAGCGCACTCTGAAGAGTCGCTCCCAGACCGACGTGAAGTCATGTAGGTCAGCAATTCGATCGGGTGCGGCATGGATTGTCCGAGTTGCGGCAGAGTCAACCCAGAGGGAAAGAAGGTCTGCGGCGATTGCGGCGCGCCGCTAGTCTTTCGGTGCCCTGCCTGCGGGGCCGACAATCCGACAGGCAAGAACTTCTGTGGCGACTGCGGTGCCGCGCTCACGCCGACAGTACCGCCGCGAGTAACAGCAGGGGCGGGCGCATCGACGTCCATCGTAGCACGGGTCACGGAACGCTCGAGCTTGTCACCCGCACCAAGTTCTTCCGCCGAGCGTCGCCAGCTCACAGTGATGTTTTGCGACCTCGTCGACTCGACGGCACTTGCGACAATGCTCGATCCGGAAGATCTACGAGACATAATCGCCGAGTATCGTGATAGCGTAGCGGCGGTCGTCCGCAAATACGGTGGCACCATCAGCCGCTACATCGGCGATGGCATGCTCATTCTGTTCGGCCATCCTTCAGCGCATGAGGACGATGCCGAACGCGCGGTGCGCGCTTCGCTTGAGATCGCCGCGCCCAAGAACGCGCCGGGCGCCCCGCCCGGCTTCGAGCTTCGGGTTCGCCTTGGGCTCGCGACTGGTCTCGTCATCGTGGGCGACCTTATCGGCAGCGAAGCTGCGGAGGCACAGGCGGTCCTTGGCGAGACGCCGAACCTTGCCGCTCGACTGCAAGCGCTCGCCGAGCCCGATGGGGTGGTAATCGCTGAGGACACGCGGCGGCTCATCGGCGGGCTCTTTGACTACGAGAATCTCGGCGCGGTGACGCTGAAGGGCTTCGCCACGCCGGTGCAGGCCTGGCGGGTGCTGCATGAGGGAACAGCGGAAAGCCGCTTCGAGGCGTTGCATCCTGCGGTCCTCGCCCCGCTGGTTGGGCGCGAGGAAGAACTTGCGCGGCTGGAGCGAAGCTGGCGCCGTGCGCGAGTGGGTACCGGTCAAGTAACACTGCTCGTTGGCGAGGCGGGGATCGGCAAGTCGCGCCTCGTTGCGGCTCTCCAGGAGCGTATCGAGCGCGAGCCGCACACCTACTTGCGCTATTTCTGCTCGCCACGTCATCAGGAAAGTGCGCTCTATCCCTTCACCGCACAACTCCAGCGAGCGGCTGGTTTTGATCGTGAGGACACACCAAGGGCGAAGCTCGATAAACTCCGAGTGCTACTATCCCCGGCATTGCCCTCCGACGAGGACGTGGCGATCCTGGCCGAGTTGCTGTCGATCCCGGACGGTGATCTGTATCTGCCGGTTACCGGTACGCCGCAACAAAAGAAGGAGAGAAGCTTCGCCGCTCTCGTTCGCCAGCTTGAAACTCTCGCACAAAGACATCCAATTATGGTTGTGTTCGAGGACATGCAATGGATCGATCCGAGCTCGCGCGAGCTGCTGGACCAAACGGTCGATCGAGTAGCAAGCCTACCGGTTTTGGTCCTGATCACCTGTCGCCCCGAGTTCCAGTCGGTATGGACCGGAAAGCCGCACGTCAGCTTGCTCGTGCTGAACCGGCTGGACCAGAGCGCGGGCGCCGCACTGATCCGGAGCGTGGCCGGCACCCGGACGCTGCCGAGCGAAATCGTCAATGAAATTGCTGAACGAACGGATGGCGTGCCGCTGTTCGTCGAGGAGTTGACCAAAGCGGTGCTCGAAACGAACCCTGAGGGGTTCGCGCGAGCCATCTCCTTCGCGCCCCTGCCCGGACTTGCTGTGCCGGCCACGTTGCATGCTTCGTTGATGGCGCGGCTCGATCGAATCGGTCCGATAGCTAAGGAGTTGGCCCAAGTCGGCGCGGCCATTGGCCGCGAGTTCTCCTACGATCTGCTTGCTGCGATCGTACAGCGGTGCGACAACGAGCTGCAAGCGGCGATCGACCGGCTGATCAACGCCGGGCTCATTTTCGGGCGAGGCGAACCGCCCGACGCCAATTTCTTGTTCAAACACGCACTGGTCCAAGACGCGGCATACGGCACACTGTTGCGCAGCCAACGCCGCGAGCTGCACGCGCGGATCGCTAGCACGCTCGAGGAGAGGCTCGCTCGGGGCATCCAAGAGGAACCGGAGATCCTCGCTCACCATTGCGGGCATGCGGGTTTGATCGAAAAGGCGGTTTCCTATTGGCAGCAGGCTGGTGAGCGTTCGAAAGCTCGATCGGCAATGACAGAAGCAATCGTACAGATGCGAAGGGCGCTCGATCTGCTATCCCATCTACCAGATACCCCGGGGCGACAGCGCACCGAAACTCACCTTCAACTCGCGCTCGGCGGCGCGCTGATCGCCGCAAAGGGCCATGCGGCCGAAGAGACTGGCAGGGCCTACGCCCGGGCGCGTTGCCTCTGCGAGTCACTGAACGACACGCCGAACCTGCTGAAGGCGCTCTGGGGCGCGTTCGTGCATTATCACGTGCGTGGTGAAACTGAGCGATCGCATCGCATCGCCGAGGATCTGCTCGATTTGGCCGGACGACAAAACGACGCGGCCATTCTTGTCGCCGGTCACCGGGCAGTCGGCGATAGCTGGCTTCATCGCGGGCAATTGGCCTTGGCGCGTTCCCATCTTGAGCGGGGGCTCGCCCTCTACGATCCGGAGCAGCAGCGCTTTCTGACGGCTCTGTTCGCGGAAAACGCCCGCGTAGCGATGCTTTCGTTCCTGTCGCTGACGTGTGGCCTACTTGGCTTCGCCGACCAGGCGCGCGTGCAGAGCAGGGATGCCTTGACGGAGGCGCGGCATTCATCTCACCCGATCAGCCTCGCATTCGCGCTGAGCGTTGCCTGCCGGTTGCATTTCGTGCTCGATGATGCGGCTATGGTTGGGCGACGGGCGGAGGAGCTAGTAGCGCTTACCACCGAGCAGCGCTTTGCTTTTTTTCTCGCGATGGGGACGGCCTATCGCGGCTGGACGCTGGCCGAAGCCGGCGACGCCGAAGCCGGGGTGAACTTACTGCGGCACGGTATCGAGGGATTCCAGGCATCCGGCGCAGCATGGACTCTTCCGTTCTACCTCGCGCAGCTCGCGGCAGCCGAGGCAAAGGCAGCACGATTTGAATCCGGGCTCGGTCAACTCTCCGACGCCTTGGCACTCACCGAGAAATTGGGGGTGCGATGGTTCGAGGCCGAGCTGCACCGGCGACGAGGCGAGTTGATGCTGATGGCTCGGCCGGGTGCCGAGGTCGAGGCGGAGACTGAGTTTCGACGCGCCATCGCGATTGCTCGCCAGCAGGAGGCGAAACTCTGGGAACTTCGCTCTGCCGTCAGTCTCGCTCGGCTCTGGTGTGATCAAGGCAAGTGTGATGAAGCACGCGGTCTTCTCGCGCCGGTCTACGGTTGGTTCAACGAAGGCTTCGACGTTCGCGACTTGAAGGAAAGCAAGGCACTGCTGGAATATCTCTGGGCGTAGACACTTTCTGAAGGCAAAGCGAAGGGGCCTCGCCTAGCCCGTCAGGCCGATTCTACCTGTCCTTTGAGTGGACGCAGCCAGGCGAGAAACCCCGAGCCAAACAGACCGTTGTCAGTGCCCGTCTTCGGACAGGCACTCAGGGCAAGTTTCGCCGATGCCGTCGAGGACCTCCGCTACTGCCAGGGCAGCCGCTTCTGGCGAGACACCGGCCGGAGAATGTTTCCGAGCAATTTCGAAAGCGAGCTGACGAGCATGTGGATCTGTGCGGTCCTGCATCCAACCGCTCCTCGCACTCGCGGATGGCACCAGCTTCCAACAATACCGATCGCGCCCAGCGTTCAATCGTCCGGTAAGCGGGGCCTCGTTCTCGGACCACCAACATCTCGCAAACTCCACGGACGCGAAAGGAATCGCCATCCAAGCCTGTCGTTCTGGCGCTTAGCACAGAGCAGGGATTCGCAAATGTGCAGGGTAGAACTTGTCCACCTGTTCCGGGCGAGGTCACTCCCCTGAGAGAGGGCCAGGAAGTTGTCCGCTACTGGCCCCGAATGCGAAGTCGAGACGGTCTCTGAAATTGTCTGATGATCGGGGTAGATCGGAAGTGGCTCGCTCGCGACCGGAACGACGCGAATGACCCTTCTGCGACCTCGGGTGATGTCTGCATTTCCCCCGCTGTTGAAGCTTGCGGGGTCCTAGACCTGCATCGGCGCTGCCCAGCTCGCGCGCTCCTTTCAAAGCATTCCAATCAAAATAAAGAGCCCAACCTCGGCCAGGAAGGTGACGCTCATGATGGCGACCGTACAGAACACGTCGCTCGCCGATAGAGGGTTCATGAATGTCTCGCACCTTGTGTCCCGGCCGAAATCCATGAGCCGGTCATGCAGCTTGCGTCTGAGGACCGCCGGGACCGAGACAAGGTCAACAAAGCCGTTCGCCGTTGGGGTAATTTCGGGAGCCGCCGCTATGACGGCGCGATCCGGATGCCCGGCTCGTCGACCCAGGCTTCCCGCGCAAACCACGCGTGATCGGTGCGGCAGATCGGACAACGGGTTCGCGAGAAAAACACCGCGCGGCGTCCAAAGCTCTCGCGATCAGTCTGGATACCGGTGGGAATCGCGTGTCCGGTTTGCGGACATTTGACCATAACCATTCCCATGTTGCCCTCCCTTGCGATTTGTCTTTGTTGTATTTTGCAGAAAAGCACCGGCCGGTTGGAATACGCCTCTTGTCGGTGCGGGGTTGGGGGGCGTCGCGCACCTTGTTGATCGAGCATGGGGCGGTGGGGCGTGCTCGCTCAGCTCGGCTTGCTCAAACCGGCCGGGTCCCTCCTCAAACGAATCTGGATGTGAAATTGAGCGCGCTTTTTAGCCGCCGCCTTGGTGGAGAACCCTGGTGAAATGCTTCCTGATCGGCTCACCCGTTTCCGTCGCGAGCTTCTGGGCAAGCGCCCACAATTCCTTGTTCTGGTCGGAGGCGGTGTCGAACGCCTTGCGCGCTTGCGCCGCCGATAAGGTATAGACGTCGGTCGCTGACTTGCTGCCGAACAGATGGACGAAGAAATCGAGCGCAGAAGCGACATTGGCGTTTGAGATTTCGAACACCTTGAGCCCGTAGTCGGTCGGCATCTCGCATTGCTCGAATAGGTCTCGCGCAGCGCCTCCGTCATCTCTTCCGATGCGGCCTTGATCTTCTCGCAACCTTCCCGTGCGCGGGCGAGGCCTCGCTCGGTAAGCTCGCGCCCCACGCCAGGGAAGGCGACCTTCGAGAAATCCAACCATGGCATCCCGAAAACATTCGTTCCGTTCGGCGTCAGTTTCATTTCGCTTTCACTCACGCAACATTCCCTTTCTCAAGCGAAAGCATTCCTCGCGACGCTCGCTTGCGTCACGAGAGCTCACGCTCTGTGTTCGATCAGATTTTGGATGAGCCGTGATTTAGCCCCGACCCAATACAACTTTGTTAAAGAGAAGCGGGAATGTCGGTTCGGTTTGCGACTCTCGCCCGAACTTTTTTTGAGATTGTCAACACAACGAAGGTATATGTCGGGAGTGCTGTGCATAACAGGGATATCCCAAGGATTTGGGAAGTTCCTTGCTCACCGTAAGCATTGCAAATGACGCTGGCGCTAGCTGCGTCGGGATGCGCTACGTCCGAGCAAGAATGGACATCATCACGCAACATGCCGTTGAGGGCAGTCCGGACTTCGCATCAGCGATCCTTTGACCGCTGCAGACGCGGTGGTCGATGTCAGCTTCTGGCCCCGTGGCTGACCTCAGCCCACAGCGCGGGAATGTCCGCTTCATGGAGGTGACCCGACCAAGGTCATTCTGGCTACCGAGGGCAGTCTTGGTGACGTTTAGCGGACATTTAGACGGATTCCGCACGATAGATCGGGACCAGGGCGCACACGAGCCCAGTTCACCCGCTTGCCATAGGCGATGGCTACGGGGACGGCGGCAATCAAGCTGCTCCTGCAATTAGTCCGAAGGCTCCGATGGGTTCCTTAAGTAGCGCAAGAGAAACAACGCGCTCGCCACCACGCGTTTCCTCGCTCTTCCTCGCAGGAGGCTTGGACGACTTCTCGTTCTTCGAACTTGAGATGCGCAAACGTTCGCGGAGCTGGGAGTGGAGTATTGGCTCCCGCGCCGGAAAAGCCATCAAACTTGACGTCGACCTGGTCGGCCGGAAATCCGTAGAGACGCGCAATCTTCTCCAGGAAGAGACGCGCGCGTCCCAAGCGGTGATGGAAGCGCTTGTACTTTCGCTTCAACCAGATAGCCAACGTCTGGTTGATGTAGCGCGCCAAAGGATAGAGCGCTGAACGCGTATATTGCCCATAATAAGCGATCCACCCCTAACCATCGGGTTTAGCTCGCGGGCAATATCGTCCAAAGTCACCTCGGTTCGCTTGCGAAGTTTCAAGCCTCGGATCGTCGCTCGCATGGCATTCAGCGCTGGTTTGCTGACCGCCGGAGTGAACCCGCAGAACATCCTCTGCGAACGCGGCCCCAGGACCGATCGCGGCCGGGAAGCAATAACCGAGAAAGTCAAACATAACCGTCTCACTCTTGCCCCGGCGTCGGTCGTCCTTGCAGTAGACGATCCTCGTCTTCGTAGCATGCAGTTCCAGACAGCACTCCGCCAGCTGAGCCTGGAGCGCTTCGCGAACGCTTTGCGCCTCCATCTCATTCCGACAATGTACCAACCCTGTCGGGCGACATGGGAAATTGCCCCCCTGACGACACGAGGAATTGACCCCCTCGCGACACGATCAAAACGGGGGTTTTATGCAGCGACTCAGTTCAGGTCCTCTGCGGTTCAAAGATCCGCGGAGGGAGGCCATGCTGGAGCCGGACGAGGTTTCGGCGATACTCCGGCTCAACGAGCTGGGGTGGGGTAGCAAACGGATTGCCCGGGAGCTCGGGATCAGCCGCAACACGGTGAAGGAGTACATCGCGGCCGGCGGCTGGACACCTTATCGGCAACCGCAGCGCAAAAAGGCACTTGAGGGCCAGGAGAGCTGGCTCAAGGAGCGTCTGCGGCAGCACCGCGGCAATGCTGACGTGATCCGCCAGGAGTTGGCAGCCGAGAAAGGCATCGTTGTCTGCCTGCGCACAGTTGAGCGGGCGGTACAGCGCTATCGCCAGGAGCTTGCGGCGGAAGCGCGCGCGACGGTGCGGTTCGAGACAGCGCCTGGCAAGCAACTGCAAATCGATTTTGGTGAACGGCTGGTTGAGATCGGCGGCGCCAAGGTTCGCGTCTACCTGTTCGTCGCCACGTTGGGCTACTCGCGCCGGCATCATGTCAGAGCCTTCCGCAACGAACGGCAAGAGAACTGGTTCGACGGCCTGGAAAGCGCGTTCATGAAGTTCGGCGGCGTGCCCGAAGAAGTGCTGTTCGACAATGCCCGTGCCTTGGTCGTAGAGCATGACGCCATCACGCGCACAGTGGTCTTCAACGACAAGCTGAGCGCATTTGCCAAGCACTGGGGCTTCCGGCCCCGTGCCTGCGCGCCATACCGAGCCCGGACCAAGGGCAAGACCGAGAACGGCGTTGGTTACGTAAAACGAAACGCGATCGCGGGCCGCGCCTTCCCGAGCTGGGACGCCCTTGAGGCGCATCTTGAGGCTTGGACGCGGGAGGTCGCCGACCTGCGCCAGCATGGCACGACCGGCGAGCCTCCGATCGAGCGGTTCAGGCGGGCGGAAGCGCAGGCACTCAAGCCCATCGTTGGGAGGCCGCCCTTCCAGGCTGCACGTGAAGTGATCCGCCGTGTGCAGGCCGACTGTGCCGTCGAGATCGATGGCAACGCCTACTCGGTGCCCTGGCGGCTAATCGGCGAGATGGTGCGAGTGATGATCGCCGACGGGCTGGTGCGCATCCACCATGGGATCCATGAGGTGGCCGTCCATCCGATTTGTGCCGGTCGTCGCCGCCGCGTCGTCGACCCCGAGCATTTTGCGGGCCTGACTGGCTTTAGATCGAACCGAGCTGCCGCGCTCGCAGGATCGTCCGTTGCGCCGCACTCGCCGGCGCTGCTGCGGCCGCTCGGCGAGTATGAGGCAATCGTCGGAGGGGGCTTCTGATGCGCGCCGCTGTCCCCGATCGCCTGAGCGATATGCTGACCCGCCTGAAGCTGACCGCCGTCCGCGACCAGTTGGATGGGCTATTGGACGAGGCCGGCCGACAAGAGCTGAGCCTGCGCGAGACCCTGGTGCTACTGTGCGAGCGCGAGATCGCCCGCAAGGACGAGCGGCGCATCGAGATGACCCTCAAACTCGCTCGCTTCCCGTTCGTTCGCGATCTCTCCGGCTTCGACTTCTCGGCCCAGCCGTCCCTAGACCCCAAGCAGGTACGTGAGCTTGCCGGTGCGCGCTGGATTGCCAATGGCGAGAACGTGCTGCTGCTTGGGCCGCCTGGCGTTGGCAAGACGCACCTGGCGGTCGCGCTGGGGCGTGAAGCGATCCTGGCTGGGCATTCCGTGCAGTTCGTCGCAGCCACGACGGTCGTTGCGCAACTCGCCAAAGGACACAGCGAAGGCAGGCTTGACGAGCGGCTCGCGCAATTTGCCAAGCCAAAGCTCCTGATCATCGACGAACTCGGCTATCTGCCCTTTGAGCCCAATGCCGCACATCTCTTCTTCCAGCTCGTCAGCCGCCGTTACGAGAGAGGCGCGATCCTGCTCACCAGCAACCGCAGCGTCGGCGAGTGGGGCTCAGTCTTCGGCGAGCCGATGGCTTCATGATGCCTCCTTCTTCGAACGCTTGGTGCGTCGTACCCGATTGCGAAGCTGACTGATCTGTTCGTCGGAAAGCTCGATCTGCCATGGCTGACCTTTGGCTAACTGATGACCTGCCAGCAATCCGCGCGCGAGATAATCGAACACCGTCTGTGGGGTTACTCCAAGCTCGGCCGCCGCGCCCTGAATCGAGAAGCTCCCGTCGGGCCAGCGCATCGGGTTCTTGTCCATGCCGTTGATTTTGACGGTGGGAATGCCCCAGCGGGTGCGTAACACCCAGACGTTCTCGCCTTTGAAGGCGCAGCCTCGGGCCGCGACGAAGCCTTCCTGATTGAGTATCGCCGCGATCTCGCCATCCATTTTGTGTTCAGCATTCAACTCGAGGATCCGTCGCCGCAACCGATCAATGTCGATGTAATCGCGGTAGGTGTGAACGCGCCGTTGTACGTGATGCTCGCTGGTTGCGCCGGTCTGCCAGACGATCTTGAGCCACACTTGACCTCGGGTCCGCTTCTGATCAAGAACGACTTCGCGGATGACAAATCGCAGAATGCGCTTGCGATCGGCTGCCGACGTGGTGGCCGTATTCCAAATCCGCGGCAGGTTCTCGCCGAGCGCTTGTAGCCCAGCGCGTTCCGCCGGGCCAATCAGAAGCGGCTCTTGTGCGCACCAACGCGCATGCTGCTGCTCGACCGCCTCGACGACACGCAGCTTCTCTTCCCAAGCCCGCTCAAGTGAGCGCGCCACAAGACGGTTCTCGGGTTCTACGGCGTCATACTGACGCCGAGCGCGCTCGGCCTCGTAGCGGGCGCGCTCCACGCGAAGCGCCCACTGGCGCTCGAGCTGACGGCTCTCCTGCTCCAGTTGGCCCGCCGCCGCGAGTGCGATCTCAATCTGATCCGGCACCAGGGCATCGAGGACCACCCGCTCGACCAGCGCGTCAACCGCCAAGGCCCGGACTTCCTGACACAGTGCACTGCCTTGCTGGTCCCGATCCGAGCGGCAGCAATAGACCGGATAGTCGGCATTCGGGCCCGTGTAGCGCATGCTCATGCGCCGTCCGCAACGGCCGCAGATCGCAATTCCTTGTAACAGGGCTACCCCCTTGCGCGGTACGCCAGAATGTCCTGCCTCATAGCGGAAGACGTTATCTGCCAGTCGCCCCTGGTTGGCCATGAACTCCTCCCAGCTGATATAGCCTGGGTGAGCGGCGTGGAGGCAAACCGCCCAATCCCCGATCGCCACCTTGACCGTTCCCGTCAGCGATCCCGGCCGGCATCGGCTCGGATCCTTTTGCCGGCGGCCATAAACATACGCCCCAGCATAGGCCGGATTTTGAAGGACGCTAAGGACGCGTGCACTATCTGGCGCACGCCAGACGATCTCGTGTGGAGATGGTCCAAGCAGCGGTCGAACCGGCAAGGACAATCCGTTCCTGTCCAAGTAACGCATCACACGGCGAGCGCTCTGCAGTTCCCGGAATTTGGCGAACACGAGATGAAGACGGGCCCGCACCTCCTCATCGGGATTGAGAACAATTGTGCCCGCTCGATCATAGGCGAGCCCGGCTGGCAGCGGCAGCCGCAGCTCGCCCCGCGCCGCCTTCTGGCGTTCCCCTTGGTGAAGGCGCATCCGAAGCTGATGCAACTCCGCCTCGCTCATGATGCCGGACAAGCCCAACAGCAGGCGGTCGTGGTAGGCGCGCGGATCGTAAAGCCGCTCGCCATCCGCAATGAGCACGCCGAACACCGAGCACAGTTCGAGAAGCTGATGCCAGTCCCGGTTATTGCGGGCCAAGCGAGAAGCGTCGAGGCTTACCACAAGACCGGCGTTGCCAAGGCCGATCTCGGCAATGAGCTTCTGGAAACCATGACGATCCACGCCGCCAGCACCGGATTTGCCCAGATCCTCGTCAATGACCTGGACGCGCTCCGGGGGCCAACCCAGACCGATGGCACGATCGACGAGGCGGTACTGCAGCTCCGTGCTCTCCTGGTGCTGGCGCACCTGGTTCACGGATGACTGCCGCACGTAGACATAGGCCAACTTGGCTCGGTGCGCAGTCGTGAGCCGCTCGTCAGCGACGTTCAAGCTGATCAGCACGACCCAGTCCCCTTCCGGGCGTGCCGGGAACCGCTTGCATTCGCCGCAGCAGCGTGGCGAGGATTTGAGCGATCTGGGTTTGCGTCGCGGTCGACAGATTCGGCCACAGGCGCGGAATGTCGGCCGTCGGATGGCCGGGTGGATTTGCCAACGTCGGCAGGGGTCGATACGCAACGCGACCTGGAAGCGGTCGGTGGGTCATCGCGAATCACCTTCTCGTCGAGAAGGCTCAGACTCGCGCTCAAATGTTGCATCAATGGGATCAGCGTACGTGCACTGATGCGCGGCAGATCGGCCGCATCCGGGCGGGAAGTGATCGGCGTCTCGGCAAGATCCGTCGACGCGATCCGAACCGCCCGCGGCCGGCCGTCCGGCAGCGCGACAACGACGTAGGCGGGACCGCGCCCCGACCGCTCCTTCAGCACCTCAAGCCGGTGCCCAAACAGAAAATGATGCGGGTCCGTGATCGTGACGTGAGACACGACCCGCTCAAGAATAGGGGTACTCTGACGTGTTCGGCGACCCTGTGGTCGCCACCGCGATCCTTGATCGCCTGTTACACCACAGTCACGTGATCACAATCCGCGGCGACAGCTACCGCTTGAAAGAAAAGCGTCGTAGCGGGCTTTTGCAGAAGGCCGCCGCGCCAGAAGCTAAATCGGAGAAAAAGCCGTGAAGCAAGCCGCTCGCTCGCTACGGCGCTATGGGGGCGCGCTCCGCGAGCGGCTTGCCACATCCACCAAAACAACAAGGGGGTCACTTCTTCACGTCGCTACGGGGTTAAATCCGGACGTCGCTTGACACCAACCCGTCATCTGCATACCGACACCACCTGAGATCGGGGAACATCCGTGCCATCCAGAGATCAAATGCATAGTGCATGAAGAGGTTGGCGAGGATCGGGCTCACCATGCCCCCTTGTGGGGTACCGCGGCTTCGCTCGATTATCGTTCCATCCTCTTGCGCCATCGGCGCTGTCAGCCATCTTTCAATGTAGAGCAGCGCCCATGCGCACGTCACATGTTTCCGAACGGCCCGCAGCAGAAGCTCGTGGTCGATATTGTCGAACAGTCCCTTGATGTCGAACTCCAGAACCCAATCGTACTTCCAGGACCGCTGTCGCGTTATGCCTACGGCATCGAGAGCCGATTTACCGGGTCTGTAGCCGTAAGAATCCGCCAGAAAGATTGCGTCGAGAGCCGGCTCAATTAGTTGTTTGACAACCGTCTGTGCCACGCGGTCTGCCACAGTGGGCACCCCGAGGATCCTTTGGCCCCCACTCTTCTTTGGAATGGAGACGGCGCGAACAGGCGGCGGGAAGTAAGCGCCTGAGCTCATTCGATTCCAAATCTTGTAGAGATTGCTCTTCAAGTTGGATTCGAACTGCTCAATCGTCACTCCGTCGACACCGGCTGCGCCACCATTGGATCGCACCTGCAGATATGCTTCGTACACCTCTCTCTTGTCGATGTTGAACCATTTGCTCGGCTGGTTCACCGCCGTCCTCCTGTTGTCAGTTGCGACGGTGGCCAGCCCTCCTGATCCGATCCCTTTGCTCCGGCCCCATTACGAGCCTTCGTCGCTAATACGGATCGGTCCGTCCCAGTGCTCCGCGTCGGTAATCTCGCCTCGCGGTCTTCTCCGCTTGTGCTTCTCCCTTTCCATCGGAGCGACTGGTTCCTGCAGTTCCACGGCAGCGCCTGCATCCGATTCACGCCCCCTCAACGCCGGTCGCCGCCCGCCCGGTCATCAGGCTTCCGGCGGGCTCATCCCAGAGGGACGACACACCTCTGGTTTTGACGACGATTTCCACGTTACGACGGTTCATCGGCGGGTTCATTTTCATTCGTCTCTCGGGCGCCTATCCGCTCGGGTATTCCCGACCGTTGGCTTCAACGCTCACGACCGCGCCTCTTAAGCGAAGCCGCTTGAAGTGATTTGGGACCTCCTCCTGAAAGTCGATCCCGAGGGGCCTACCCCGCTGCCACAGCTTGTGCACACAGATTTTCAGATCATCTCGATCATCCTTTCCGTGTGCTTCTGCAGCACATTATCATCGGCATGAAGGCGCTCGGCCGTCATGACATGGGCTTCCAGCAAGTGCAGCAGGGGAACCAGCGAGGCACAGACTGCGCCTACGGCATCTGCCATGGTCGACAGTGCGATCGGCACGCCTTCCGGCACGTAGCGCTCGGCCTGGCGGTTCAAGGGCTGATGCTGACCGAACTTCTCGAACATGATCATGGCCAACAGGCTCGGGCCAGCCCATCCCCGGGGTGCGCATTCCAGGAATGGTGATCAGGTGTTCCAGACGATGGCGATCACGGATTCCAGATGATCGTGATCACAGGAGACGAACACGACTGACGGGTTTAAGTGTGCTGGAAATAGTCTCCTCGTCAAGGATGGTTGGGCTGGCTTGGAGATCGTCCCGGCGGTCCATGGGAGGGCCCCGTGCGCGGCGCGGAGTGCCCCACGAGCGACGTAGCGACGCGCGCGGGAGGGGCCTGTGGGCCGGCGGGGCGATCGTGCGCGAGGCGCTCACGGTTTTTTCTTTTCGCCGGCCTGACGGCGCAGGCTGTCGCCCTTGAGCTCAAGGCGATGCGCATTGTGAATGATGCGGTCCAATATCGCATCGCCAAGAGTGGGGTCGGCAATGACGTCGTGCCATTGCGACACGGGGACCTGACTTGTGATCAACAACGACCCCTTGTCGTAGCGATCATCGACAATCTCGAGCAGATCGCGCCGCTGGTCGGCGGTGAGCGGTTCGGGTCCCCAGTCGTCGAGAATGAGGAGATTGACGCGCTCCAGAGCGGCGATCAGGCGCGCCAGACGGCCTTCGCCGCGCGCCTGGGCGAGATCGGCGAACAGGCGAGATGCCCTCTTGTAGAGGACGGAGAAGCCGTCGCGGCAAGCCTTGTTGCCGAGCGCGCAGGCAAGCCAGGACTTGCCGGTGCCGGTTGGGCCGACGATGACCAGGTGGTTGGCATCACGGATCCATTGGCAGGTGGCGAGGGTCTGGAAGAGCGAACGGTCAAGGCCGCGGGCGGTGCGATAATCGACATTCTCGATGGCGGCCGCCTGGCGGAGCTTGGCACTGGTCAAGCGGCGCGTGAGGCGGCGGTTGTCACGGGCGGTGACCTCGCGATCGACGAGGAGGCCGAGCCAATCGGGATGCGGCATCCCGGCCGCCTCGGGATTGTTCTGCAGTTCGACGAGGGTATCGGCCATGGCGGCGAGGCCGAGGGCGCGCAAGCGATCGACGGTAGGGTGAATGAGCATGCTGATCTCTCCTGATCAATTGTAGTAACTGCGGCCACGGATGTTGGCGTGGAAGAGGATGGGCGCCTCCTCGGCGGGCGGAGCGGTTCTGTCAGTGCCGTTCTTGAGGATGGCGGCGACCGATTTGTACGAACGGGCGTTGATCAGGAGGGCACGGGCGCAGGCGGCGTCGACGCGTTCCTGGCCGTAGCGCTTGACCAGCCCGAGAATGCCGATGGCGGAGCGGAAGCCCTGTTCCGGGTGCGGCCGCGACCGCAGGATGACGTCGATCAGAGTGTCGACGTCGGGGCCGACCTTGGCGGCTTCGGAACGAATACGCTCATGGGTCCAGTCACGATAGCGGCGATGCGAGCTCGGCATATGCTCGGAAATCGTCGTTGGGCGATGCGGCAGCGTGCTGCGCAGGTGCGAGGCGATGCGCTTGCCGCGCAGGAAAATCTCGACCGTTCGCGCGGTGATCCGAGCCTCGACCTCCTGATGCACGAGGTTGTGAGGAACGCTGTAGTAATGTTTGGCGATCTCGACATGATAGTCGAGATTGACCCGGCAGCGCTTCCACTCGGCATACTCGTACGGTTCATCCGGCAAGGGGGTGAGCGCCGGACGATCGAGCTCCTCGAACAGGTCGCGCCGACTTCGTCCCCAGCTGCGCAGCGGTCGATTGTTGAGATCGGCGAGAAGCACACGGATCGCCTCGTTGAGGGCGGCAAGCGAGAAGAAGCGGTGGTTGCGCAGGCGCGCCAGAATCCATCGTCCGACGATTTGGACGCCGACTTCGACCTTGGCCTTGTCGCGCGGCCGATACGGCCGCGCCGGGACGATGGCGGTGCGGTAATGGCGGGCGAGATCGGCATAGGTCCGGTTGACCATCGGCTCATGAAAGCAGGCCCGGGTGATGCCGGCCTTCAGGTTGTCGCTCACCGTCTGCCGGGCCACGCCGCCGAAATAGGCAAACGCCCGAACGTGCGAGGCGATCCAGTCCGGCAGGCTCTGGCTGAGGCTGGCCTCGGCGTAGGTGTAGTTCGAGGCGCCGAGCACGGCGACGAAGATCTGCGCGCTCCGCACCTCACCGCTGAGCCCGTCAACCACCTCCATGGTGTGGCCGGAATAATCAACGAACAGCTTCTCGCCGGCGACATGAACCTGGCGCAGGGTCGGCTTGAGGCGGCCGGCCCATTCCTTGTAGCGTTCACAGAACCACGAGTAGCTGAAGCTGTCGGAGTTTGCGTCGCAATACTCCTCCCACAACAGCATCAGCGTGACGTTTGAGCGCCGCAGCTCGCGATGCACCAGCGCCCAATCCGGCTGCGGACGCTCGTCGCTGGGCCGATCGGATGGTGGCGGATATAGGCGGTTCTCGAGCCGGACATCGTCATCCAGCTCCGGCGGCAACGGCCAGGTCAGGCCGGCGCGGCGGGTTCGGTTCAGGTACTTGCTGACCGTGCCTTGGGCCAGGCCGAGGCTGCGGGCAACGGCGCGTTGCGACATGCCGACGCTGTAGTGCAGGCGTAGAACTTCACGAATGTGGCGCATGGACAGTCTCTCGGTCGGCATCTCGATCCTCTGCGGTTAGGCAAAAGACCAAGGTAGCCAGGTTGCAGACTGTCAGCGGTGGACGCCTCCTGGTTGCCCCCGATCGATCACGATCGGCTGGAAATGGTGATCACGATGCTCTGGAACGCGTGATCACGATGGCCTGGAATCGGTGATCACGATCGGCTGGAACGCGCACCCCGGGGCACGGCATGGAACGGCGCCGGCGCCTGGCTGATCTTCTCGCAGTCGCGACAGGAGAACTTCTCCCGGACCGTCTCGATCACCTTCCACTGGCGCGGCACCACTTCCAGCGTCAGCGTCACGTCCTCGCCAAGCTTGCGCAGGCGATTGCTGCCGCAGCATTCACAAGCCCCAGGTCCATCGATTAGCACCCGTTCCCGGGGAAGGTGCTCGGGGAAGGTCTGGCGCTCGGCACGCTTGCGGGTAAATCCGCGCGCACCGTCATCGTTTGGCCACGGCCCGTTCCGCCGCAAGCTCGTCCTCGGCGGCGTCGACTTCCAGCTCCTCGAACGCCAGCGCCAACTGCTCGATCAGGCGCGACGAGCGCTCCGACCGCTGGCCGTAGATCTGATACCTTAGCTTGGCGATCTGTAGCGTCTGCTGCGCGGTCAGCGCTTCATCTTCCGACGCTTTCGCGCGGGCGACCGCAAGTTCAGCGGCGATCTCCAAACCCTTCGCGCGCTCGACCGCCAGCGCCTTCTTCAGGGCGGCAATGTCATCCGGAACAGCGTCGCGCTCAGCATCCATGCGACACAGTGAATCACAGATTGGACGCGTTGGGATTCCCCAAAATGCAAAAAAAGCTGCGGATTCTGCGCTCAGCCCGCGCTTAGCGGCCGCCAGCTCAGTTGCGGATTCCGCCAGTCAATCCCTTCCAGCATATAGGCCATCTGCGCCGCCGAGATCGATACCGCGCCGTCCGACGCCGAAGGCCAGATGAACTTGCCGCGATCCAGGCGCTTGGCGTAGAGCGACATGCCCAGCCCGTCATGCCAGAGGATCTTGACCAGATCGCCGCGGCGACCCCGGAAGATGTAGAGATCGCCAGCATGGGGATCGCGCTTCAGGCTCTCCTGGACCGCAAGCGCCAGGCTTTGCATCCCGCGGCGCATGTCGGTGTGGCGGTCGCGATCCAGACCCTGACGCCGCTCGGAATCGGGATCATCGCCGTCTCGGAAGCTCAAGAACCTGCTGCAGCGCCTCAACGTCCACGTCACGGTCAACGCGAACACGACAGCCGCCGCCGAGCCGGAACAAGCACCGGCGCGGCATCCCCGCTCAACTTGCCTTCGTGCGTCAACCGGCGCCACGTGAACAATTGGCTCGTCGACAGCCCATTACGTCGCGCCGTCACCGACACCAAACGTGGCCGCCATAGCTCTCGGTAACGATCCGCTGCTTTTCTTCCAATGTCCAACGGCGTCGAGCGCCCGTCGAGACGACTTCAAGCCGGGAAACCTTCGGCATAGGCATATGGTCAGTCATACGCCTATGTCTTCATCCTCCATCAAACCGCGCAAGGCGGTCCTCGCCGGAGCGATACCCCAATGCGGCACGAGAGGCCCTGAGCGAGGCACCTTGTTGGCCTGCTTTGGGCTACAGCTCGCTGACCCTGGAAGAGTACACGGCACCAAGTCGAGCCGCGGCGCGCATGATCGCCCGAACGATGCCGCTGCAGCCGTTCAGATTACCTGATGGCATCGCTTTTGCTCATACGCTCTATAGCGCTTTGAGAAGCTTGGTGGTGTTTCAGAATGAACTACTGGTTGCGTCAAAAGAATACGTTCTTGTTCGGGACAGCAGCGAGACCCGCCGCTGACTCGCCGCGAGGCCATTCGCGGATATTGGCGACAACGAGACGCTGGCGTCGCAAGGATCCGAATTTGATCCGTATAGCGCTAGCGGTTCTCGTCGTCGACATCTTGCTCGCGCTCGCCTCCTGGACAGCCGTCGATTTCATCCTCAGATAGATCCGCTCCCTTGAGCAAGCCAAGTGAGGACACCCAGTATGCAAGCTGGCAGACTACAAGACAAAGAACGCTGACAGCTACGCCCTCGAGCAATCGAAATCCGAAGAAGTGGAGAACCAAGGCTGAGAGGATAGCGATGAGGACTGACAAGAGACCAACCGCCCAGATCCGATAAAACAAACCGGTCAACAATCCCAGGATCGTGCTTGCCAGAAGCAAGGTGAGAATGATGGTCACATTCGATACTCGATTAGCGTAAAGGCACTCTGCTCGTCTCGCGCCAGCGATGCTCACTTGGAAAACTCGTTGATTTGCGCCGAGCGAGATCATCCTCACGCAGATCGCGGCGCTCGAACAAGAACTCGTAAAGCCTTAGCCGCAACAATGATTGGTTATTCTTAACCATGAAACTGCGACTAAAATTGCTTGGATAGTCTTGGACTCACATCGAGTTCGCCCGCGAAGCTTATCCAAAAGCGCCTCCGCCATCCCATTCACAAATGGATGGCCGTCAGGAGGACGACGAGGCGCTGCTTGCCTGGGCCAAGGTCAGCATTCCTCTCAAGAACGCTCTTCTAGAGGCAGACGCCAGGGCTCTTGAGGTCGCCTATCAGAAGAGGCTCGAGGAAGCTGCCCTTCCAGACATCCATCCAGCAGAGCAGCCCGCCATGTTAGCGGTCGGACGATCTCTACCTGAGGAATCTGTTTCGGAGCCATCCGAAGACATTTTAGTGCCAGTCCCCTACGGAGCCTCTACGCAACTCCCCTATCAACCGCGGAACCGGCGGGTACCCGGCGGGCCGGCAGCAGATATTAAGGTATCTTTCGCGAGCACCAGCAGACTAGAACGCGGCCCGTCGTTGACCTCGGATGGATGGTCCAACACCGATGAGTTACTCAAGCCCACAAGAATACGCGTAACGATCCCAAAGCAAGCTCCCATAATCGCAAGCAGGACGCGAGCCCATCTTCAGTCTCGGCGAACTGATAGTTTCGAGCCGAGCATTTGAGTTCTTGAGGGAAATGTCGAAGCAGCTGCGATCTTTCGCACTTGCGATCTACGGCAATCATCTGACTGTCGTTTCATAGGCCCAACCGGCTGCGCAAATGGTCACGCTCCTCGAGCAGCTCTCGGAGTCGTTGAGCATTGTCACGTTGTATCTCCTGCCACTCGATGCGATCCTCTGCAGTCCACAAGTACGACTCGCGATTGAAACGATCTTTCTCGTTTGCATCAAACTCCATGTATAACTTTATGTCGCGTTCAACCTGGTCCAGTTGTTCTTGGAGAGTAGTTGGCATCAGCCGTTCCTTCGGCTCGCCTCCAGCCCGCTCCGATCTACGACGCAATCGGCATAGCGATCAATGGCGTTGTCCCTCACGGCCGATATCTCCATCTTAATTGAAGTTGTTCGCGTCAAAGTGTCTCGCGTCGGCGAGTTCGTAGCGCATGATTCGAGCGCCCAGTGCGCGAGTTTGGATCACAAGGGGGCTGGCCAAACGCAACGTTCCTGGCCTGGCCGCGGTCATCGCTCACGGTGGAAAATACCGCCCATGAATCCGCCCGATTCGATCGATGCGCGATGTCCGCTGCTACGCGGCTCCAGGTTTCAAACAGCCTAAATCCTCCCCGCCGTGCGCAAAAGATGTGCAATCAATGATTGCTGTAACGCAAATTTCAACTAAATCTTGGTAAAAAATTTACTGGATGGCCTGCAGCATGACGGCGTCTAGGAAACATCATCTTCCAATATTTTCCATTTGTGCTGTCGCTCATTTCGCAGGAGTCGCTTGCCATGCTTTCGCGCTATTCGATCAGGAGCAAACTCGTCGTCTTTATTTCTTTGCTCCTTCTCGTGTTCGGCGGCACTGGCCTGCTCGCCATCAGCAACATGCGGCTCATCCAGGGGGGCGTCGCTGAGTTCCAATCCCGTTGGCTGCCCGCGGTCCGCCTGCTCGGTAACCTCAGAGCCTACACCATCCGATATGGCAGCGTCGTGCGCGATCACATTCTGGAATCCGACTCCGCGAAGAAAGCCTCAGCCGAGAAGCTTCTTGCCGACCTGACGCGCGACATCGAAAAGGAGGGCGCCGCCTACGAGCTGCTGCTCTCCTCTCCGGAAGAGCGCAAGCTTTACACGGACTTCCAACAACTCTGGAGCGCGTATGTCGCGCAAGTTCCAGACGTGCTCGCTGCGTCCCGCAGGAATGATATTGCCACTGCCAGCGATCTGATCGTTCATCAAATGCAGCCGCTGCGTCAGGACAGTGGACAGGCCCTGCTGAAGGCAATGGACATCAACAACAAGCGTGCAGCGGCCGCTGGTCAGAGTGCTGAGCAGACCTATGCCTTCGCATTTGCTCTCATTGTTGGGACTCTTGTCCTCACCTTGGTACTCAGTTCTATCGTCGGCCTATTGCTGTTGCGCGACATCTCAATGGGGATTAGATCCATCATTGCGCCAATGCGGGCTTTGGCCAACGGCGATGTTACCGTGGTGGTCCATAGCCGGGCCAAGCATACCGAGATCGGCCAAATGGCCGCTGCCCTGCAGGTCTTCAAAGAGTCCCTCATCGCAAAGCAAGCCGCGGACAAGCTTGCCGCAGCAGAGGCCGAGGCCAAGATCTTACGCGGTCAGCGGATCGACACGATTACCGGCGGCTTCCGATCAATGATCGGCGAACTCGTGGCCGCGCTCTCCACCTCCTCCGGCGAACTGGAAGCGGCTGCAGAGACTCTATCTAAGACCGCTGATACAGCCCTGCATATTTCGGCAACAGTGGCGGCGGCGTCCGAAGAAGCATCTCTCAATGTTCAGACTGTCGCGTCAGCTACTGAGGAGATGACATCATCCGTTAGCGAGATCGGCCGACAGGTCGAGGCATCGACCAAAATCGCGAGCGAAGCGGTTGGTCAGGCTGCAGAAACCAATCATCGGATCCAAAAATTGTCCACGGCAGCAACGCGCATAGGCGATGTTGTCGGCCTTATTACGACCATCGCAGGGCAAACCAACCTACTGGCTCTGAACGCGACGATAGAAGCGGCGCGGGCTGGAGAATCCGGCAGGGGCTTTGCGGTCGTTGCTTCCGAGGTTAAAGCCCTCGCCGGCCAGACCGCGCGGGCGACCAGCGAGATAAGCGAGCAGATCAGCGAAATACAAATCGCAACGCAGGAATCCGCCGACGCGATCAAACATATCAGCACAACAATAGATCGCATCTCGGCGATTACGGCCGCAATTGCCGCTGCCGTGGAAGAGCAGTCCAATACGACCGGAGACATTTCGCGCAGCTTGCAGCATGCCGCCCGGGGAACGGCACAAGTCGCTTCGAACATCACCGAAGTAAAACGGGGCGCGGTCGAGGCAGGATCAGCATCTTCGCAGGTGCTAGCGTCCGCGCAGTCTCTCACGAGAGAACGCAGTCGCTTGGAACATGAAGTCCAGAGATTTCTCTCTGCCATCCAGGCCGCTTAAGCGCGGATTTCAAGTCCCTGTCCAGGGCCGCATATCACAATTGAGCCAGCAATCCAAAAATAGATCTGGAGATAGCCATGGGGACGGTCGTTCATTTCAAGCAATCTCGTTGCCCGCTATTACCGTCCGAGCTCCAAAACGAGCGCGCTCTTGCGGAGGCGCTGGACAGACTCACGAAAACGAAGCTGTGGACCGCGGTGGGCCATCTCCAGACCGCGCTGATGGGCGCCGAGAAGATTCGCGACCGACTGCCGGCCGGACCGGTCAAGGATGATTTCGAGCAGAAGCTGGCGGCGCTTATACGGCACCTCTCCCATTTGCGCGAACAGGTCGAGCAATTGTAGCCGCATGTTGGACACACAGTTCGGAAGCCAGTGAGGTCATCAAGTGGCTCATCGCGTCATTTGCTGCGATTGCACAAAGGTGGCGGGTACCAGAGCGAACCCAAGATTTATGAGTACGCGGTCTAGCTAGCCTAGAGTACGTAGCTCAGATCGACCTATCTCTCTCCAGGAGACTATGCAGGGAACGAACCTCCCGGAGAAAGCGGCAGAGCCCTTGCGTAAACTTGCATTCTCGGGCAAGGCCACAATCACTGATTGGGTTTCCTGATCAATCACGCACGTTGGGGGCACATGAGCAACAAGACGCCATAGAAGGAGACTGGCAATTCCGCCTACGCTGGAGCGTTGCCGAATCAGCCGGCGCGATGTTGTGGCCGGCCTTTCTACCGTGCTGGGTACCGTGCAAGAGAGGCGGATAAATGGTTCCGCGCCGAGTGTTAAGGGTCAGACCAATCTGAGGTTGAAGCGCAGGAATTCGAGAGTGAAGGCGTCAACCACATCGGCCTTGCGATTGGGCTTCCCGGATGATGCGTTCGTCCCCGGTGCCGACCCACACGGTCAATCTCGTTACCACCATGTGACGTCGGTGTGCGACACGATCTCGGGCGGCGGCGTAGGCAGAGGACAGATTGGCATGGCCGCCACCGCGACGGGGGGCATGCCAACCACGATGAACACGGCATCGGTCGCTGCGACCGGCTCGCTCAGGTCAGCGGTGAAATTCAGCCGTTTGGCTTTGACATTCTTCGTCACCAGCTCGTCAAGCCCGGGTAAGTCGATCGGGATCTCGCCGCGATCGTCTTCTCGTCCTTGTCGACGCAGATCAGGCGGTGACCGAAAACCGCGAAGGAGTTGCCGGACACCAGCCCTCCCACCTATCCGCGCCGATCATCGCAATGCGCACTTCGGGTGTTGCTTAGGTTCTTTGATAGTCGTCTTCAATCCGGATGATATCGTCTTCCCCGAGATAGGAGCCGGTCTGGACCTCGATCAGCTCCAGCTGGATCTTGCCGGGATTCTCCATCCGGTGGACGGCGCCCATCGGGATGTAGATCGACTCGTTCTCGTGCACCGTCTTCACGGTCTCGTTGACGGTCACCTGCGCCGTGCCGCGGACCACGATCTAGTGCTCGGCACGATGATGATGCTTCTGCAGCGACAGTCGCCCGCCCGGCTTCACCACAATGCGCTTGACCTGGTGGCGCTCGCCGTTGTCGACCGATTGATAGCTGCCCCAGGGCCGGTGCACCTTGAGATGCTCCTCGGTGACCTTCGGTGCGACCGCCTTCAGCTTCGTCACCAGGCGCTTCAGCCCGTTGGCATCCTTCTGGCGCGAGACCAGCACTGCGTCCGCGGTGGCGACCACGACGAGATCGTCGACGTCTTCGAGTGCGACCAGCGCGGAATCGGTGGTGACGTTGCAGTTGCGGGAATCCTCGAACACGGCGGTGCCGTGCGCGGCATTGCCCTGCGAGTCCTGCTCCGAGAGCTCCCACACCGCGTGCCAGGAGCCGACGTCGGACCAGCCGCACGACACCGGCACAACCGCCGCGCGCGAGGTCTTCTCCATCACGGCATAGTCGATCGAGATCGCCTTCGCCGCACCGAACGCCTCGGGCGCCAGCGTGACGAAGCCGAGATCGCGGCCGGCATTGTTGACCGCATTGGTGACCGCCTCGACGCTTGCCGCATCGACCCTGCGATATTCGTCGAGCAGCACGCTCGCCGGGAACATGAAGTTGCCGCTGTTCCAGAGATAGCCCGAATTGACGTAGTCGGAGGCCTTCACCGCGTCCGGCTTCTCGAGGAAACGTGCAACCGCATGCACCTCGCCCGAGATCACCTCGCCCGGATTGATGTAACCGTATTCGTCGCCGGCCGCTCCGGCTTGACGCCGAAAGTGACAATGCGCCCGGCATTCGCGGCGGCGAGGCCTTCGCAGGCGGCGACGAAAGCGGCCTTGTTCTGCACGACGTGATCGGCGGCGAGCGCGAGCACGATCGCCTCACTGGCGCGGTTCTGCGCGAACGCCGCGCCGGCTGCGATCGCAGGACCGGAATCGCGCCGCATCGGCTCGAGGATCACGTCCGCCTCGATGCCGATCTCGGCGAGCTGCTCCAGCACCATGAAGCGATAGGACGCGTTGGTGATAACGATCGGCCGGTCGAACAGGGATCGGACACGCGCAGCAGCGTGTCCTGGAACGTCGAGCGCGCGCCGAACAGCGGCAGGAACTGCTTGGGCCGAACCTCGCGCGAAGCCGGCCACAGCCGCGTGCCGGCACCGCCGCACATGATCAGGGGGATTATGCGTTTGTCCAAAACCTGAAGCTCCAGGCAAAATTCAATTCACAAATCGTACAACATCCATAGAGCCAGAATTTTACCATGGGAAGACAAATTCGAAAATTGCCTTAGCAGGACATCGGTTGCCTATTGCGCAGACCTCAATGCCGTTAATCTAAGCTTGTTTTCTTAACGTAGCCCACCTCCCATTCCCCTTCGTTTTCGAGTACGAACGGCCTACCGAACCTAGAGATTATCTATGGCAAAGAAACGAGCACTTATTACCGGCGTCACGGGCCAGGACGGCGCCTATTTGGCTGAACTTCTTCTGCAGAAGGGATACGAGGTCCACGGCATCAAGCGCCGGACCTCCCTCTTCAATACCGACCGCATTGATCATCTCTATCTCGATCCGCACGAGCCCAATCCGCCCCTCCGGCTTCACTACGGCGATCTGACGGATTCCTCGAGCCTGATCCGGATCGTTGGCCAGGTGCAGCCAGACGAAATCTACAACCTCGCGGCGCAGAGCCACGTTGCCGTTTCGTTCGAAGAACCCGAATACACAGCGAATTCTGACGCCCTCGGCACTTTGCGCATCCTCGAGGCGATGCGCATTACCGGCCTGGAGACGAAGGCGCGCTTCTATCAAGCGTCAACATCCGAA
Source organism: Bradyrhizobium sp. STM 3561 (assembly GCF_045571455.1). Classification (NCBI taxonomy): domain Bacteria; kingdom Pseudomonadati; phylum Pseudomonadota; class Alphaproteobacteria; order Hyphomicrobiales; family Nitrobacteraceae; genus Bradyrhizobium; species Bradyrhizobium sp. STM 3561. The sequence goes on along the minus strand of NZ_CP120695.1, from coordinate 567,904 downwards.
CTGTATGGCTTGGTCCAGGAGATCCCCCAAAAGGAGACCACGCCTTTCTATCCGCGATCGCCATACGCGGTCGCCAAGCTCTATGCCTACTGGATCACGGTCAACTACCGCGAAGCTTATGGGATGTATGCCTGCAACGGCATCCTCTTCAACCACGAATCTCCCGTGCGCGGCGAGACCTTCGTCACCCGAAAGATCACGCGTGCTTTGGCGCGGATCCATTTGGGACTGCAGGAAAGGCTTTATCTGGGTAATCTGGATGCCCTCCGCGATTGGGGACACGCGCGTGACTACGTCGAAATGCAATGGCTGATGCTGCAGCAGAACAAGCCTGAGGATTTCGTGATTGCCACTGGGGTACAACATTCGGTCCGAGATTTTGTCAATGTCGCAGCCAACGAAGTCGGCATGACAGTCCGCTGGGAGGGAAGCGGCGCCGAAGAAAAGGGATATGACGCCAAGACGGGCAAGTGTGTCGTCTCCGTCGACCCCCGCTATTTCCGCCCCACTGAGGTCGCGACGCTTCTTGGTGACCCGTCAAAGGCCAAGCAGAAGCTTGGCTGGGCGCCCAAGACGTCGTTCGAAAGTCTGGTTCGAGAAATGATGAGGGAGGATCTCGAATCCGCCAAGCGCGACGAACTCATCAAGCAGCACGGCTTTAGATATTATCCGCGACACGAGTAGCTCTTGTAGATCGGCCAGGAAGGCGACCAACCAAGCAACTGAGCGCCCATCGCGGCGCTCATTTTTTTCGGAAGCAGTCACTGCAACCAACTGCGGTCGAATACTTCAGGGCTAACGAACGGCATCCTCCACCGGGAGCCCAACGTCAGCGCCCGCCAGACCGACATTCGTCTGCCCTACCGCATTGCGCTGGCCTGTCATGGCGTCCGACCACCGGCGCACGATCGTACGCCGGTCCCAACGATCAAGGGCTCGCCTTCTTCCCTCTTCGCCGTAGTGCTCACGGAGCGCGGGCGCTTCGCTAAGCTGGCAAATTGCAAGCTCGAGAGCCGACGAATCTCCCGGTGGAATCACAAGGCCCGCATCCGTAACCTCCGCGGCGAGGCCAGTGCCTTCTTCAGCCATCGCAATGACCGGCCGAGCAGATGCGAAGATCGCGCCGAGCTTCGAAGGCAACACGAGATCGGCGGCCTCGGCCTTCTGCGGAATCAAATGGAAATCGGCCGTGGCCATCAACTGATTGAAGCTGTCATTGGGCTGAAGCCCTAGGAAGTGGATATTGTGATGCCCGGCGGCAAGCTGCTCGAGCCTCATCTTGTGAGGCCCTTCGCCTGCAAGGATGAAGTGAATATGCGAATGACTTTTCTCTAAGCGAATCGCGGCCTCGATTACGAGTTCAAGGCCTTGCTTGTTGGACATCGTGCCGGAATAGAGTCCAACGAGATTGTCCTCGCCCAGCTTCAGCTGCTGCCGGTATTTGGTTATTCGAGAGGCCGGGCAGATCGCGACGGTGTCAATCCAGTTTCTCACCTCGGCGGCTTTGTCGGAGCTCAGACCTTTGTTCCTCAGCCGCTCCACCATTGCTTGAGAGATGGTTGAAACGTTGTCGAAGGATTTGAGAATCGCTGCTTCGAAACGAAGCATCCATTTCCGTAGAGAAGGATTGCGCAGCAGACCGAGATCGAACGCCGCATCCACTTCGAAATCCTGTACGTGAAGCCATGATTTGGCGCCAACGCGACGAGCGACGAACGAAACGAAGGCAGCCGACATCAGCGATGGCGCGACCGCGATCATAACGTCGGGCCGCCAGGATAGCGCCTCAAAAAGCACAGGCGCCGCGCTCGTCAGCGCGAATGAAGCGTGATGGACCAGCCGTCTGAGACCAGTGGGATGTCCAGGCACATAAATTGGCGTCCGCGTTACCCGAACACCGTCCATATCTCTCGATCTGAAGTACGACGGCTTGAACGCCGGAGGAATCTTCCAAGCGGGATAATAGGGAGGCGCCGTAATCACCCTGACTTCATGACCCTCGGCCACCAGACTTTCGCAAAGCTCGGCGTTGTATTTCGCCACGCCGATCAGATCAGGGGCATAATTGATGCCGACCAAGAGGATACGCATAAAGCCCGTCCAAATTCAAAGTTCAGAATAAAAAGACGCTTGCAATCTAAGTAGTCTAGCTCAGCGCGTCGCGCTGACTTCCAGATGACGTCCGTAGCCTTGGAGATAATCTGCGTAGGCCCCTGCGAGACCAGCCCGCAGTGCAAGTTTCGGCTGCCAACCAAGCTCTCGGATTCTCGAACTATCAAGCAGCTTGCGTGGTGTTCCGTCGGGCTTGGATGTATCGAACGAAAGCTTGCCTCCATAGCCCACGACCTCCGCGACTGTGGTCGCGAATTCGGCAATCGACAATTCGTCACCACTGCCAACATTGATTGGCTGGTCACTCGAATAGTTCTTCACAAGGAAAACGCAGGCATCCGCAAAATCATCGACATTGAGGAATTCGCGCAGCGGCGTGCCGGTGCCCCACACCGCGACGCTGGGTGCACTGACGAGTTTGGCTTCGTGGAAGCGCCGGATTAACGCGGCGGGAACGTGACTATGATCCGGATGATAATTGTCGCCGCGGCCGTAGAGATTGGTCGGCATCACCGAGATGAAATCGTCGCCATATTGCCGACGATACGCCTGGCACATCTTGAGGCCGGCAATCTTCGCGATCGCATACCACTCGTTGGTCGGCTCGAGCGGCCCGGTCAACAATTCGCTTTCGGCGATCGGCTGCTTGGCGTGCTTTGGATAGATGCAGGAGGAGCCGAGGAACAGCAGGCGCCGCACACCAACCGCGTGACTTGCGCGGATCACGCTCAATTCCAGAGCAAGGTTGTCGCAGAGAAAGTCAACCGGGAAATTGTTGTTGGCTGCGATACCGCCAACCTTTGCAGCGGCGTGAACCACGACGTCCGGGCGATTGGCCTCGAGCCATTTGAGCGTGGGTTCTTCCTTGGTCAGATCCAGCTCACGCCGATCAGCCGTCAGCACGGTGCAATTTTCCGACGCAAGCCGGCGGACGACAGCTGATCCCACCATGCCGCGGTGACCCGCGACGAAGACACGCTTGCCCGTGAGATCGTAGGTTGAAGCCACTGCCATCGTATCCTCTGTCAGCTTCCGGCTGGATCGCACCACCAGGCGAGATCCGGCGGCCGGTCGCATTACGCAATCACGCTGCCGATGCAGCCCCGCCAATCTGCTAACACAATCTTCACCATGCGACAGCCTGCCCCGGCCCGACAAAGATATTCATGGTGAACCTGCGCTGCGCGCACAAATGATCAGCACACAATGAAACAAAAACGAGCAAGGCAGCCGCATCAACTGTGCGACTGCCTTGGAAGGATTGGTGACAGCGGCAGTCGCCGCTCGGTTTACTTTAATCTCAGTACGCCCGACGCAGGACCGGACCGACAGGCGCGCAAACGCGGTCCATGTACCAGCCATAGGGCGTCTCGACCCGTACCAACGGACAGTGGCGCCGCGGCACATATCGGTAGGGATATGGCTGCGCCCAGAACGTGACAGGCCTCGCTTGGCTCTCGCCCGTGAGCAGGGCGGCCGGCGCCGGCATCTGCATTGCGGCGCTCGCCCCGGTCGCTGCACACAAGGTAACAGTTGCAGCCAAAAGACCTGCTCGCATCGACGTCGTAAACATCCAAAAAGCTCCTCGCCCCTGCGGATTTGATTCCGACACGCGCTTGTCAGACCCTAGCCGGCCAAAGTCATGGTCCGTAACGGGACTCCGCACTAGCCCAATACTGAACATTACCAAGGCCACCGGCGGAAATGCAACCGATGCGGGGGCGGCTGAAGGCCTTTTGGGACGATATGGCGGGCAAGTGTGGCTTCTTGGTCCTATTTTTCCTCGCTCCAGGCGCCCGGAGCAGCGAGGTCGGGTGAACGCCGGTACACATCTCGAAGGAACTGGTAGTTGACCGTCTGGGCCAAAGGCACGTCTTCCGCGCCGAGCTTGGCGAACAGGAGGATGTCGCGAAGCGTCCGCCAGCGACTTTCGTCGTAGTCGCCGATGCGGCCGCCGGCCGGCAGCACCAGCGGGCGCTGCTGCTGTAGCTCGAATCTCAGCCGCTCGGTTGTTAGCCCGGCTGGACCGGCAAGAACGGGCACGCTCTGTGCATAGTCCCGATAGGCAAATTGCCATCCTCGAATGATGCCTTGGAGCACGTCGGCGATCAGGGACGGCCGGTCATGGATGAGATCATTGCTTGCGAAATAGACCTGGCCCGGGACGTGGATGCCGTAATCCTGCGGTTTGATGACGTTCAGCTTCACGAAGGTCGAGCTGGAGGGATCGGGCTGCTCGTCGATAGCGGTAATGATCGCATCCACCTCCCTGGCCGTCAGCGCTTCGAAGCTGTCGCGGTCGGGGATCTTCACAATCTGACTGCGAGGAAGCCCGAGCTGCGCCATCATGGCATCAAAGACGACGTCTCCCTCACTCGCCCTGCGGTATCCGACGCGCTTTCCGACGAGATCGGCCGGCCGCCGCAGGCCGGAGCTTTCGAGCGTGAAAATCGCGACAGAGGTATCGAGGAAGCTTGCGGCAATCGCAGTCACAGGGACGCCGCGCCAGCTGGCCAGCAGGAAGTTCTGGCCGCTCGTCACGCCGATAGCATGTTGGCGTGTAATGGTCTGGACGAAGTCTGGGTCTTCGGGCTGAGCCGATACCTCAACGCGGGAAGAGAAATATCCCTGCTTGAATGCAGCGAGCTCGCCGGCAAACCTCGCGCCGTATCGCCCGTCAAGGAGGAGCTTGATTGCGCCGGTCCGGAAAGACGTTTGGGCTCGGATGGGGGCTGCTTCGGGACGAAGAAGGAGAAGCGCGAGCCCCACCAAAGCGACGGCAGCAAGGCCAATGGCGAGGTACCGCTTCCCTCTCGACCGGGTTCGCCGCCGGGACTGGATGCGAGGCAATGAGGACTTCCTAACAGGTTCTGAAATTTAGCATATCACTCGGAACGAGATAGGCTAGAATGCAGCTCGTGGGGTAAGGTTAATTCTTCCTTCGCCTTGTTTTAACAGCAATTTTGACGATACGACGGCTCGTTCGAGTAAAGTGTATTTTGCGTAAATGAGTTTGGCAGGATGACAATTCTTTCCACACGGCCGGTCCCGGTCGCTGATTCTACCGCGAAAAGTTGCGTGGCAGAGCCTGCGGCGAATGCAGCTTCAGGGTATGCACCGAGCTGGCTGCGGCCTGGCGTCGTGGAACGGCTGATGACCGTGGTCGATGCGGCGCTGATCGTCGTCAGCGGGGTCGGCTGCGCGATCAGCTATCAAGTTGCAACCACGGGCATGCTCGGCAAGGCGGATGTCTACGCGGCGGCCAGCGTGCTGGTGGCGATCAATTTCGTCCTGCTGACCGTGGTGCAGCATGGCTACCGCCTGAAGAACATCACCAATCTGCCGCGCATCTTCCGAATGACGCTGACGACGTGGACCGGGCTGTTCGGCGCGCTACTGGCGATCGCCTTCACGATGAAGGTCAGCGATGAGTTCTCGCGCGGCACCACGATCTCGTTCTATCTGGTCGGCCTTGCCGCCCTGCTCGCTTGGAAGATCGCGGCGGCACGCTGGACCGCGCATGGCTTGCGCACCGGCGCCTTTGCCAACGGCCGGGCGATCATGATCGCGGAGTTCGGCCTTGCCGCCTCCTCCAACGCGGTCGACGACTTCGGCCAGCACGGATACCGCCTTGTGCAGGTGATGGAGATCCCGACAAAGGACCTCGCCTCACCCTTGCTGCTCTCATCGCTCGCGCCGCGCTTCGAGGAGCTGATCGCTTTCGCACGCGAGAACCGGATCGAGCACGTTTTCCTACTGATCGACTGGAGTCGCCAGCACGCGATTGACAGCATTCTGGACACGCTGAAGATCCTTCCCATCCCCGTGCATCTGGTACCGGACCCTAACGCCGCGCGGTTCCTGCGCTATCCGCTAGTGAGTACCGGCAACATGTTCACCGCCGAGCTGCGCCGCGCTCCGCTGTCCTGGCGCGAGCGTGCGCTAAAGCGGGCGCTGGACCTCGTCGGCGCGAGTTTAGCGCTGTTCGTGTTCGCGCCGGTGATGCTGGCGACCGCGATTCTGATCAAGCTGAGCTCGAAGGGTCCGGTATTCTTCCGGCAGACTCGCCACGGCTTTGGTGGGCGCGCGTTTAGGATCTTAAAATTCCGGACCATGCACGTGCTCGAGGACGGGCCGACGATCGTGCAGGCGCAGAAGAATGACCCGCGCGTTACGGGAATCGGAAAATGGCTGCGCAGGACCTCGATCGACGAGCTGCCGCAGCTCTTCAATGTGCTCAAGGGCGACATGTCGCTGGTCGGCCCGCGCCCGCACGCGGCCGCCCACAACACCGAGTATGAGCAGCTCATCGGCAACTATGCCTTCCGCCACCACGTCAAACCCGGTATGACCGGCTGGGCTCAAATTAATGGTTACCGCGGAGAAACCCGCACGCTCGAGCTGATGCAGAAGCGCGTGGAGTTTGATCTGTGGTACATTAATAAATGGAGCCTGTGGCTGGACGTCACGATCTTGTTGCGGACGGTGATGCTCACTTTCCGGCCGACAGCGTATTGATCGCGAGAACGTAATGATGATCGACTGCCCACTGAGGTTTCAGGACCTTTCGCGATCCAAAGTGCCACCTGGTTTCAGAGGACGCTCGGCACTGACGGTTCTGCTATGGCAGACCGTACAACAAACCTTATTTGCGTGGTCTCCTCAGCCCGCCTATGGCTGGCGCAGGTGGTTATTGCGTGTGTTCGGAGCAAAAGTAGGTAAAGGCGTGCTAGTGCGCCCAACCGTTCGGGTGACCTACCCTTGGAAGGTTAAGTTGGGCAATTATTGCTGGATTGGCGATAATGCGGAGCTTTATAGCCTCGGGCCGATCAGCATCGGTGACCACGCCGTCGTTTCCCAACGTTCATATCTTTGCGCAGCCACGCATGACCATAAAGACATCACTTTTCCCTTAGTTGCCAAGCCGGTCGTTGTAGAGCGCGAGGCCTGGATCGCCGCAGATTGCTTTATCGCTCCCGGCGTAACCATCGGCGCCGCCGCAATTGTGGGCGCACGGAGCCTGGTCCTCCGATCTATCGATCCGGCAACGATCGTAGCAGGCCATCCGGCAGATCTCAAAGGACATCGATAAGTGCCTACGATCACAAGTTCCGACGCGCAACCATACATCATCGCTGTTGGGCAAATCCCGCCACCAGTGACGGGCTATGCTTACATCACCGCCCGTCTTATTGAGACCCTCAGTAAGAACGCGAAGATTGAAACGATCAATATCTCGCCGGGTAATCGGCAAGGTCTTCGAAAGCATGTTCAAAAAAGCCGCCAGACGATACGCGCTTGCTGGCGAATTGCGCGAAATAACCGGCTTCCTAGGCTGGTTTATTTGGGATGCGAAGGGGATTTGGGCCTCATCTATACGGCGGCGTTGGTCGTAGTTGCGCGCCTATTCGGCCACGCGATCTTTCTCCACCATCACAGCTTCAGCTACATCGATTGCGCGTCCCGATTAATAGAATTGATACTAGGAGTCGGCAGGGCGCAGATCCGCCACATCTTTCTCTGCACGACGATGCGCGAACGCTTCGAACGACGTTATGGCAAGGTCCTCAAGTCCTCCATCATCTCTAATGCCGCTTTCGTGGAGGTTCAGCCCTTCGTTGCCCAAGCAGGGTGCGCATCTGGAAGCTTGCGCATCGGCTTGCTCAGCAATCTGACGCGAGAGAAGGGCCTCTACACCTTTCTCGCTCTGCTGCGCCACTTAAGCAACTCCGGCGTCGAGGTGCAGGGGCTGCTCGCTGGTCCGATCGCGAACGAGCAAGATAGAGCAAACGTCTTCGCCGCCGAAGCCGAACTAGGTGGCATGCTCAAATATCTCGGACCTGTTTACGGCGATGCCAAGAACCGTTTCTATCACAGTATCGACGTGTTTGTATTTCCCACGCACTACGCAAATGAAGCCCAACCCACCGTATTATTCGAAGCCCGCGCCGCCGGAAACCGGGTGATTGCGTACGATCGCGGCTGCATCGGCAGTCAAGTCGGAAAGAGCGGCCTGGCGATTCCTATCACTGATGATTTCTGCGTACGGGCAAGCACTTACCTCGGCCAACTGCTGCGAGAGCATCCAACGGGCACTTTCGACCGCCAAGAGATCGTTCGCGAATTTCAAGACACGAAGACCTCAGCCCTCCATTCGTTAGACGATTTAGTGCGTTCGGCTCCATCTCGCTTCAGCGGCAGCGTTAGGTGTTATTCATGAAGATTGTCGTCTGGCACAATATCATGTGGTCTCGTTATAAAGCCGCGGTCTTCTCTGCCCTGCAAACGTTTTGCGCCGAGCGAAAGATCCAACTGCAGGTGTATCAAATTGCCGAAACCGCAAACCAGCGGACCAGCTTACCACCAACGGATACGTCCTGGCACAAATATTCATACGAATTGCTATTCAACGGCGCCTACGAGGCCATCCCCCGGCTATCGCTACTGTGGCAGATCGCGAAGAAGGCTTGGAGTGATGATGCCGATACGACAATACTTGCCGGCTACGACCGACCTGAATATTGGATTCAGGCAATGATTCTCCTCCTTCGTGGCAAGACTTTCGCATGCTTTTGCGATTCGACGGTGTATGACAACAAGCAGAAGTTTATTGTTGGCCTTCTTAAACGCGCATTCTTCCGATGGTGCAGCGGCATCTTCTGCTATGGCCAGCGCGCCGCAGAATACGTCGCGCTCTATGGGGCCACAGCGGACAAGATCATTCGCGGCTGCCAAGCGGCCGCTCTGTATGAGGGATACACTCCAGAGCTCGCGCTAGAACGTCGCATACAGATGTATGATCCATCTGCCCCCCTTAGATTCCTTTACGTCGGGCGTTTGTCTCGTGAAAAAAGCATTGATCATTTGATACTTGCATTCGCTCGTGTTCTACGAGCCTCGCCAGACGCTCAGCTTATATTGGTCGGAGCCGGTCCTGAGGAAAAACATCTTAGATTGTTGTGCAGCCAACTGGGTGCAGACTCCCTGGTTCAATTTGCTGGCCCAAAGCATGGCGATGCACTCTTTTTGGAGTATCTGAAGGCGACCGCGTTGATCTTACCGAGCCGCAGCGAGCCTTGGGGCCTTGTCATCAACGAAAGCCTGAGCCATGGCTGTCCAGTGGTGGTAAGCGACAGATGCGGTTGCGTTCCAGAGCTCGTTATCGATAGTAAAACGGGATACGTGTTCGCGTGGGGCGACATCGACGATCTGACAAGGAAAATGCAAGCCGTTGCTCATCTCAAGGAGTTCAGAACAACGGCCGAGTTCTGCATCAACCAAATTGGACCATTCACACCGCAGAGTGCAGCCCAAAATATCTTAGATGGTTCGATCCGCCTCGCGCGACGCTAAGACCATGGATGGTAAGACTATGTGGAGGCGTGTTTTGCATGGAGTGGGTGCGAACGCCTTTACTCAAATCATCATCGCTATCATCCAGCTTTTGCTGGTTCCCACATTGATAACTCATTGGGGACTGGAACTTTACGGCTGGTGGATTTTGGCATCAGCAGTACCATCCTACCTGATGCTGGGCGACCTCGGATTGTCCACGGCAGCCGGCGCCGACATGACGATGCACGTAGCTCGCGGAGACCGCCTTAGTGCGGTTGTTGCGTTTCAGAATGCTTGGGCCGCAATTGCTGTACTCTCGTCTCTCGTATTAATCGTTGGCCTTTCCTTAATATGGACAATGCCGGATCAAGTGATTGTGCCGCCAAACACAGTTGCACCAGCTTCCGCCCGGCTGACACTTTCTCTGCTCACCTTACAAGCAGTCATTTCCTTGCAGGGAGGGGTTTTTCTTGCTGGTTTCCGCTGTGTCGGCATGTACGCGTTCGGCACCTACTCGCAAGCTTTGATTTTCTTAGCAGAGGGCGTGGCCCTCGTTCTGATTGGCGTTTTGAACGAAACACCCGCGACCGCCAGCTTGGCTCTCGTGCTTTGCAGGGCAGTGGGCGTGGGTCTCCAAGCTCTATTGCTATGCAATAGAGCTTCTTGGCTCAAACTCGGTTTGGGCAGAGCTTCATGGAGCGAAGTGCGAAGGTTGCTTAGACCTTCAGCCGGGGCGTTCGCTCTCACCGCCGCCCAAATCACCTTCTTGCAAGGAACCACGCTCGCAGTGGGGGCGGCGTCTTCGGTCTCGTCAGCAGCGATCTTTTCCTCAATTCGAACCCTTACCCGCATCGGAATCCAGTTGGCGGGAGTTGTGCACAAGACACTCGCTCCGGAGTATTCAGTAGTGAGCGCACAGCTAGATCGCACTGCTCAAGCACGGATTGTCGCCGCAAGTCTATTGACCAGCTTAGCAGTCCTACTTCCCACATCTCTAGTATTGCTCGTCTTTGGTGGACAGATCGTGCGAATATGGACACACGGAGCAATCGAAGCGAGTTGGACGTTTCTCGGCCTTATGACTTTGGCGATGGTAGTCCATGGGCTTTGGCTGCCGGTTTCCAATCTGCTCCTGGCGATAAATCGCCACGAGCAGTTTTCGTATATGTATCTTTTGCTTTCGATGTCGTCGGTGGCACTAGCGTATCTGCTCGCGAGCTATGGGCGCGAAATGGGCGGAGCGCTGGCCGTGCTGTTACTTGATTGTGCAACAGCGTGGATGATTTACCGAACGAGCAAAAATTTGCTCGCCACCCCACAAGAGCTTCTCGACGTGCTAGGCAAAGACCGTCAAAATATCGGAAACCGGATCCGATTGTATTTTCTCAGCTCCAGATAGGTCACTCACCAATGACGATAGTTTGCGATTGACGGCGCATGGTAGGGTCCCGCGAGCTGCGCGATCTCCGACTCCATCCAACAATTGGAAAGCACAAAGAGCTCTGTAATCTCTGAGATTTGGAATTAAAATGAATTCTGAACCCGATTTCTTGTTCGACCTGCTGCCTGAACTGAGGGCAGGTGGCTTCGATAAGCTGGATGGCACGGTCCAGTTCTATTCGCGCGTAAATGCGTTGATTCAGCCGAATTTTACAGTTGTGGATTTCGGAGCCGGTCGCGGAGAACCTCACATCGACGATCTCGTAACATATCGAAGAAATCTCCGAACGTTGAAGGGCAAGGTAAGAGAGGTCATAGGTGTAGATGTTGATCCGGTCGTACAGTCCAATCCTGCATTAGATCGCGCGATCGTATTGAGCGACAAGCGGATACCACTTCCAGACGGATCAGCTGACATGATTGTATCGGATTTCACGTTCGAGCACATATCCGATCCGAAGATTGCCTGCGCCGAACTGGATAGGATATTGAAGCCGGGAGGCTGGTTGTGCGCGAGAACGCCTAATCGGCACGGCTATATTGCCATCGTGAACCGCATTGTCTCACCTAGGCTCAAGTCGCAGCTCCTGCACGGAGCTCAGCCGTCCCGCAAAGAAGAGGATGTCTTCCCTGCCTATTATCGTCTGAATACAATCAGCTCTCTGAAAACACATTTCCCGAGTTCACGCTACGAGCATGCAACTTACGTCTGGGACGCGTGCCCCGCATACCACTTCAATAGTCGGGCCCTCTTTTCGTTGCTCAAGCTCACACAGCTTATATCGCCCTCAGTATTTAAGACTACCCTGATGATCTTCGCTAAGAAGCGAAACAGACCAGCGAACTAAGCGCGGCAACCGTTGCCTCGGCCCCTTAGACCGTGAGACTGATCAAGAAGGAATCTCCGTGCATCGCTTTTTTTCGTTTGTACTTGCTCTGTTTGTCGTGTGCGCAACGAATGCAATGGCGGACAGTTCAGTCGGCCGCGACCTGCCAAAGGAAGTATTGGCTCAGGGCTATATACGTTTGTCCTTCGAAGATGATTTCAGCGAACTCAATTTAGATGCTGCTGTCACGAAACGGAATCCTTGGTACAATGCGTTGTGGTACCAAGAACCGAATCCATTGGATCAAATTTATGTATCAAAAGGGATCTTGGCCCTTACGACGCCTCCTGGAACAACTGAGACGTCGATCACAACTGTACCAAGACGCGGCCCAGGCGGAGCTACCTTTCATCACGGCTTTTTTGAAGCACGGATGAGGTTTGCCAATGATGAACTCGACTGGTCGGCTTTCTGGCTTTTCAGCCGTCCCCATTCGTTAGGAATTGACGACAATCACTGGTGCGAGATCGACGTATTTGAAAACTTTGGACCTAACTTATTTGTCGGTTCGGTTCATGATTGGACAAGTAGCTCGCATGTGCGTAACAAGAATGCACGCCAGAAGCTGCCTTATGCCGTGGATTTTTCTGTGTGGCACAACTATGGGCTATTGTGGACGCCGGATAAATTGACGTGGTTCTTGGACTCTGTACCTGTGCTTGAGGCCACGCCGCCACAAATCTGCGAGACGCAAGAGATGTTTATGGTTTTGGGCTCGAACAAACACAAAGACGGCCCTCTGCACAAATTGGAAGTTGATTGGGTTCGTGTTCTGTCGCGATGAGCAGAACATCGTGCCGGTGCCGGAGCGTGAAGTTGCAATTCACCCACGTCGACGACGCAGCAACCCGATTTGAAGCGCGACTCTCCCTCGTGGCGGGAGCGGTCGACGGTCTCGTGTTCCTGTCGTATCTGTTTCAGATTGATCAGTCCACGTACTACGCCGCTACGATTCTGTTCAAGCTGTGCCTTCTTTTTCTTCGCGGCCGACAAGTTACGGAAGCTGCACGAACTAGCGTCCCCTTTCTCTACGTTCTTTTGCTTGCTGAAGTTACTTCAGCCGCGATAAACGAAGTGGAATTTATCTCGACGATAAGGATCATCGTTTTCTGCATCAATTTATTTGTTTCACTAAATTTCGTCAGCACAAATTATTGGAGGGGCCTTTTTCTCAGCACGTTAGCGAACGCTGCTACCTATCTTGCTCTCGTCGAAACAGGCAATATTGCCGTGGTGTTTGGGCGATATCTTTATTTTTCGCAGTCGCATCCAAATTTGGGGGCAGAGATTTTCTTCGGGGGAGCATTTGCTGCGCTGCTAGTAAAAGCGCCGAGATTATCGCTGCTCGCTCTTCCTTTATTTTTCATTCCCGCATTCTTGATGCAAGGTCGAGCCGCGGAGCTGGGAATACTTTTTATAGGAGGGATGCTCGTCTCCCAACTTCTCAGTCGCGTAGGCCAGTTTACTCGCCTCGCGCTAGTGATCTTCGTTTGCATCGGATTACTCTTGATAATACTGAATTCCGACGTCTCGGGTTGGGTTGCTAAACTGCTGTTGCTCGATGATGCGTACCGAGGCGAAGGCACAGGCGCTTCCGGCCGAGGCCAGTATTGGGCAAACGCAATCGAAACCTGGTTGAATAATCCAGTGTTTGGCGCCGGTTCCGACTATTACATCCGACTCGGCACAACGGAGCCGCATAGTTTCTTTCTCTATCCGCTCGCATTTTATGGCTTTATGGGCATAGTCGCGCTCTCGGCATTTATGCAGAGATTTCTTGCCGTGATGCTATACGGCCACTCCATTTACCTCCTTCCCTTCGCCCCAATGCTTGCATTCAACGATCGCTTTGTGAATTTAAACGTTTATCCCACGATTCTCTTCCTATACGTCTTCTACCAGTACTCTAGGGCCAAGAAGCCGGAGCGTCTGCTTACACCTGTTAAGCAACTTGATCGCTTGAGCTCGCCAACTTCAACTCACTATTTATGATTTCCACGCGATAACAGTTGGTCCCCGATAGGGCGCTTACCAACTGTTTGACGCTAGAAACCTTGAAATCGCTCGCGACTCATCAAAGACAGCAGCAGTTATGAAGAGATGGCCTTATCGCCTAATTGCGCCCTCAGAAGACCTTCTTCACCTCGATGTCCTCAGGTTGATAGCATCAGTCGCGATTGTGGGGTGGCATTCGGTCGAGTATTTTGCTCCTGTTATTCAGCGAGCACAAATTGCAAATCGATTTATCGGCCTGACGTTATTCGTCGACTTATTCTTTGTAATTTCGGGTTATATTATTTCGCATGTATATCAGCACAGAGTGCATTCAAGGGCTGGCTTCATAACGTTCATTCAACGAAGGATTGGACGGTTGCTGCCCCTGCATTTGGTGACCCTAGGTACATCAATAGCGATGTGGTCTGTTCTGTTGCTCGTGGGGGCCTCGAGCAATCACATTCCGAGCTTTAGTCCAGCTTGTATTCTGGAAACTGCCTTCCTCCTCCATGCACTTCTGCCTTGCGGAAATCAGATTTATTTCAATTTCCCGTCTTCATCGATCAGCGCCGAAATGGTGCTCTATGCCATTTTCCCAATTGTCGCTTTGGTTGCGACCAAGATGCGGTTCGCGTTGATTGGGATCACAGCCGCGCTTCTTCTTGGTCTACTCACGTTTGAAACGAACATCAACCAATGGGTTGATCTCCCGCCGGTATTGCGGGCGTGCCCATCTTTTCTAGTCGGTTGCTGTCTATTTAATCATCGCGCAATGGTTGGCCGCCTACCAGCACCGAGGCTGCTCTTCTCAATCGCCTTAGGTACGACCGTATGCGCGATTAGTTCGGGAGCACCTCTCCAGATGATACTGGGGCTCATGTATGTAACGGTGGCTTCCGCCATCTCCTCAGACTTGACCAGAAGGAATTCAGGAGTTGTACGCTGGCTGGCTCCACTGGGACAGCTTACCTATTCCATATACATGTGGCATATTTTGTTTATCTTTGTTTTCCTAAACATTCTCGGAGACAAGATTCTGCAGGCTACGTACTTGACCATGGGACTTCTCGCAATCACCTGTTATGTTCTTACTTTTGTGTGGAGCTACTTGTCGTACTTCTTAATCGAGAGCCCTGCTCGACTCAAAGTCGATGCGCTCAAAGTGCAGGACGCACTTGTCTTCGGGCGGCGCTTTTCGTCGTGAAGAAGCCCACAAGCCGTTAAGGGGAGCCGATTTTCCCCGCCTGTCGGCACTTGGATCGTAAGCGTCGTTCCGCTCCCACCTTCTCGCGGCACATGGGATAGGCGAGTTTCACGATCTCTTTGAAGGGATCGGCTTGTGTCTATGCTTGACCATACGCTTAAGTCGGACGTGACGGCGCGCCGGCTGGAAGTGATCACGGAGACGGGACGCCGTCGTTGGTTCTCGAAGGACGACAAGGCCCGGATCGTCGAGGAGACGCTGCTACCAGGCGCGGTCGTTTCCGAGGTTGCCCGGCGACACGGGCTGACCCCACAACAAGTGTTCACCTGGCGCCGGCAAGCACGCCGGTTGCCGACGTCGATGGCTGACGATCCGCCGTTTGTACCGGCGGTGGTAGACGCCATGGCACCAGTCGCGGTTGCTGGCCGTGAGCGCAAGACAGCGCGACGCAAGGCCAAGTCGGATGTCGGGGGCATCGAGATCGAAGCCGAAGGCGTCACTATCCGGGTCGGCCGAGGCGCGGACTTGGCGATGATTGCGGCCATCGTCCATGCGCTGAAGGCGAGCCGGTGATCGGCCCGTCCGGAACTGTCCGGGTGATGGTGGCAACCAAGCCGGTCGACTTCCGCAAGGGAATGGAGGGGCTTGCTATGTTGGTGCGCGAGCACATGAAGGCCGATCCGTTCTCGGGTGCTGTTTATGTGTTCCGTGCCAAGCGCGCGGACCGGATCAAGCTGATCTTCTGGGACGGTACGGGTTTGTGCCTGTTCGCCAAGCGGCTCGAGGAAGGCGTCTTCCGCTGGCCGAAGATCGAGGATGGCGTGATGCGTTTGTCGGCGGCGGAATTGTCGGCGCTGCTCGAAGGGCTCGATTGGCGGCGTGTCCACGCGGCACGGGAGACAGTCGTTCCGACGCAAGCGGGATAATTGTGGGCCGCGCTGCGGCGAAGTGAATCAGGGGCATCGAGCACGTCGTCAGGCGGGCGCGAATATGCTCTGATTTGCCTGTGAGCGATAACCTTCCTGATGATCCCGAGACGCTGAAGGCGATGCTGCTTGCCGAGCGGCACGAGAGCGAGCGGCTGCGCCAGATCATCAAGGAGCTGCAGCGTCATCGCTTTGGCCGGAAGGCAGAGTCGCTTCCCGAGGAGCAGATGCTGCTCGGTCTCGAGGACGTCCAACAGGTTGCGGCCTGTACGGAAGCCAGCCAAGACGAGGCAGCTCCGGAAGGCCGGGCGGAGCGCGCACGCAGGCGCCGCAACAATCGCGGAGCACTACCGGCGCATCTGCCGCGGATCGAGGTCGTGGTCGACCTCGACGCCAAGACCTGTCCCTGCTGCCAGGGCGACCTGCACCAGATCGGCGAAGACAAGAGCGAGCGGCTGGACATGGTGCCGGCCCAGTTCCGCGTTGTCGTCACCCGACGTCCCAAATACGCCTGCCGTTCTTGCGAAGATGGCGTCCTGCAGGCCGAGGCTCCGGCCCGGTTGATCGAGGGCGGACTGCCGACGGAGGCAACCGTCGCCCAGGTTCTGGTGTCCAAATATGCCGATCATCTGCCGCTCTACCGGCAGGCGCAGATTTACGCCCGCCAGGGCATCGCTCTCGATCGATCGACGCTGGCGGACTGGGTTGGGCATGCCGCCTTCCACCTGCGCCCGCTGCATGAGCGCCTTCTCACGGCGCTTCGCGCGAGGTCCAAGCTGTTCGCCGACGAGACGACGGTGCCGGTGCTCGATCCCGGTCGAGGGCGCACCAAAACCGGCCAGCTCTGGGCCTATGCTGCCGACGACAGGCCCTGGGGCGGCCTCGATCCTCCCGGCATCGCCTATGTCTATGCACCCGACCGCAAGGCCGAGCGGCTGTTCAGCCATCTTGCCGGCTTCAAAGGCGTCCTGCAGGTCGATGGCTACAACGCCTACCCAAAGCTTGCCGAACGTGGCGAGGTCGAGCTCGCCTTCTGCTGGGTGCACATGCGGCGCAACTTCTACGAACTCGCGACAGCCGGCCCCGCGCCGATCGCGAGCGAGGCGCTGAAGCACATCGCCGCATTCTATGCGATCGAGAAGGAGATCCGCGGCCGCAGCGCGGAGGAACGTCGCCTCGTGCGGCAGCAGAAGAGCCGACCACTGGCCGATGCCTTCGAAGTATGGCTGCGCGGCAAGCTGGCTCTCATCAGCCAGAAGATCAAGCTTGCCGAGGCCATCCGCTACGCCCTCTCGCGCTGGAAAGGCTTAACGCGCTTCATCGATGATGGCCGCATCGAACTCGACAACAATACGGTCGAACGATCAATCCGTGGCATCAAGCTCAGTCGCAAGAACGCGCTGTTTGCCGGATCCGACGGGGGCGCCGAACATTGGGCCGTCGTCGCAACCTTGGTCGAGACTTGCAAGATCAACGACGTCGATCCGCTCGCCTATCTCACCGACGTCCTGACAAGGATCGTCAACGGGCATCCAAACCGCGACATCGACCAGCTACTGCCCTGGGCCTACCGAGCTCAAGCCTTCAAAGCCGTGGCCTGAGAACGACGCTTACCTTGGATCCCAAGCTTTGGGTGTCAATGCGGTGGGTCGGGTGATCTGCGATTCAAGGGCACAACGTTGTTGCAGTTACACTTGGGCATCAAGTCCCATTGTGGTTGGCGTCTTGACGAGCGAGCACCTTTGCGCCGCGTTTGCCACAGCAATGCCTTGCAAAACGTACTTTACTTCGTTCCGCCGATCACGACGCAAGGAGCGCCGTTCCGCCTAGGCTTGTGTCTAGCGTGAGCCGTCCACGGGAGCCATTTCACGGTTAGCGAAACCATTGTCGTTGATCAGCATCAACTCCAGGGATAGCCACGTTGATGCCCTCGCGATATAGGGCCTTAGAGAGGCTATATCGTGCAACGATATCGGTGTCGCGTAGGCTTGCAAGCAGACGGGCGCGATGACTCCAGCCAACACTTGTTAGGTTACTCGCAGCTTCCTCGATGAGCCCAGCGCTAACCATACTTGCGAATTCGTTGATTGCGGTCCCCTGCGTCTTGGCGCTGAGCATTGCCAAAACCGCAAGACCAAGTCTGTTGCGGCGAACAGCGATCCAACCCTCACGCGGACCAGTCACATATGATTGTGCGAGATAGCTCAAACTTTGCGAACCAAGGCCGTACCTAGCATTGTGCACTGAATACAGGTTCAGCCAAAGAAAGGAATCGGCAGGGTTCTGTGAAAGCGCCAGACGTACTTTAGCCTCCGCGTGCTCGAATTCCCGATCGGTCTCAAGCGAGCTTTTCCGCTGCGGCGCTTCTTCGGCTACGCGAACACAAACGAGGGCCGTCGCACGCGCAAAGCCTGCGCGCTGAACCCATTGCGGTTCTATTTCCATTTGTGTCAGTATTTCGCTTAACACGCCCCGCTTGAACGGCTCATCGGCCATTATGCGTGCTGTCATCTCAGCAGCAGGTGCTGCAGACCTGAGTGATGACAGTTGGATTGACGCCCAATACACGCCGAGAAGACCAAAAAGCACTACGGCTCCTCGCAGCAGCGCGAACCGTGCAGGTAATACACTACTCCAGGTAACCATAGCGGGCGTAATACTTCTGGTAGTAATAACGTCCATAATAGGACTCGTAACGTGCTAGCGCTTTGGTGTCCGCCTTATTCAGGATAACGCCGAGTAGCTTATCTTGAATTTCCGGCGCAGTGCGTAGATTGTGCTTGATCACGTCGATCTTCGTCTTGCCCCATTCGACCACAAACACGTAGGAATCGACGAAAGAAGAGGTGACACGCACATCGACAACGGGGGCCATCGGCGGCATGTCGAGCACCACGTAATCGTATTTCGACCGAAGCTGCGTAATAAGAGCGTGCATCGCCTTGGAGGCTAGGATCTCGTTTGTGTGCATGAGCTTCGAGGTGGTACCAGCCGGTAGGATCGACAGGTTTGTTTCGGGATCGACGGTCAGCGCAGCCTCGAGGTTGGCCTTTTGCGCGGCCACCTCTACCAAGCCGATTTCCGCGTTTGGCATCAGCTCGCGCGATAACGAGGGGTTGCGTAGGTCCGTGTCGACCAGGATCACCCGGGCGCCTGAATGTGCGATCAGCTGCGCAAGGTTAGTTGAAACCGTGCTCTTGCCTTCGTTTGGCAGCGTCGATGTCACCGCGAGCACGCGATTCTCGCGCACGATCGAATTGAGGTCCACCGCTACTTTCAGCGAGCGTACTGCTTCTGCGAAGCGGGACAAGGGATTATTGACTACATACCGCAACAGTTCCGGGTGCGGGTTGCCCTTCTGCTTTAAGACATTGGTGGAGAGCCCCGGCGAAGCTCCATCAGAACCTAGCGTCGGCAGGATCGCGATGCAGTTCGCGCCCAGCACCTCCTCGACTTGGCCGGTGGTCCTGAACACCTTATCAGTCATCTCGCGTGCCGCTGCCGCGCCGAAGCTAAGCAGCAATCCGCCCATAAGAGCAGCCGCCAAGACAATCAGTGCTTTGGGAGAGTTCTTCCCCAGCGAGGGGGTCGCTGGGCTGATTACCCGAGCCTCAGTGATCGGAAACGACTGCTGCTGGACCGACTCCATGTAGCGCTGCAGGAAATTGTCGTACATTGCCTGGTAGGACTGTGCGTTGCTCTCAAGTTCGCGCAGTTGTATCTGCGCTTGGTTAGTGAGCTGAGATTCCGAGACGACCGCGTTGAGGCTCGACCTGATGCTTTCCTCGCGTGTGACTGCGATATCGTAATCGCTCTTGTAGGACTCCTGAATCCGCTTCAGCTCTTCGGCGACGTTCTTCTTAATCTCGGCCATCTGCCGCCGAAGATTGATAGCCGCGAGGTGATCCGAGCCGTATTTCGCCGACCAGATCGCCTCCTTCGAGGCCATGTCGACATATTGACCACGCAGCTTAACAATCGTCTCATTCTTTAGGGCATCGGCAACGGAAGCGTCCGGAATTTCCTGTTTAAGAATATTATTGATGCGGTCGAGCCGCGCCTTGGCTTCGGCCGTAGCGGCGCGAGCCAAAACCACCTGACTATTCACTTCGGCAAGCTGCTGCTCGTTCATCAGCCCCTTGCCCGTATCGACGATGTTATTGGCGGTCTTGAAATCGACCACCGCCCTTTGGGCAGCGGAAGCTTGCGTGCGCAGCTCCTTGATCCGATCCTGCAGCCAGACGCTGGCGCGGCGTGTCGCCTGGTATTTTGATTCCAGCTGATCGACGATGTATGCGTCCGCAATCGCATTGGCAATTGATGCGGATTTCTGTGGGTCGTGGGAGGTGAAGCCGATCTCCATGACATAGGTCTGGCCGAGGCGTCTGATGCTCCTGTTGGCTTCGAAGCGTTGCAAGGCCCTTCGCGTCAACTCGAATTCGGACGCCGCACTGCGTCCTGAAAATAGACCGCCAACTGAAGTGACGACAGCGCCGGCCAGACCGCCGCCACTGCCGGAAAATTCGGGATCACCGATCAGGCGGAGCTCACGAATGACGGCGAGGCTGATGTTTTCCGATTTCAGGATTTCGACCTGAGTCTCCACCGTTGCGGAATCGATCGCGAGGTCGGTAAGCATCGACTGCTGCTGGAACGGCTGCACCTTCCGAGTGTCGATCACCATCGACGCCGTGGAACTGTACTGAGGCGCTGCGGTGAGCAGATAGAGCAACGCCAGGATCACAGAAGCCAAGACGATGGTGACCATTGTGGGGAATTGGCGGCGGATTATGTCTAGGTAGAGAGTAAGCGAGCGCGAAAGCGAGGCATCGACCTCGAGGAATTCGCGGTTGATCTCCGACGGCGGCTTATTCACCTGCAGCATTTGGCAATTTCCTGAAAATGGATCGATCTGTCGTCTTGGGATCAATGCTGACCAAAAGCGCTAATGGCTATCCGGAGCAAACCGGATGCCAAACCCGCCCTGCGCGCAAACACTAGCACAGGCCTGCCTGCAATTGAACGCGCGCTACGCAACGCAGCGCGCGGTTTGCGCGACTTTTTGCGGGAAGCTTAACGGCGCAAAAGCAAAGCGGCGCCCGCTGGCGCCGCTGCCGTGAGGTGTCATGAGCCGGCCGAGAGAGCCGGGTCCGGTCAGCGCGGGCTAGTGGACTGATTGACGGTTGTGCCGCCGACGCTGCCGCTGCCGATGTTGGACGCATTGTTGCCGGTCGTGTTGTTGCCGAACCGGACAAAGCCGCCACCGCCGCCCCCATTGGCGAAGCCACTC
Organism: Bradyrhizobium sp. STM 3561; assembly: GCF_045571455.1. NCBI lineage: Bacteria > Pseudomonadati > Pseudomonadota > Alphaproteobacteria > Hyphomicrobiales > Nitrobacteraceae > Bradyrhizobium > Bradyrhizobium sp. STM 3561. Next base: position 546,715 of record NZ_CP120695.1, on the reverse strand, counting down.
GTTCCCGTCGGGCCGCCTGCGCCGGTGCCACCGCCGCCGGCGCCGCCACCGGTCGCCGCGATCGCGACGTCGCCGGTCGCGGCCTGATAGGCGGCGATCACGTCGGGATTGCCGGTGCCGGCGATCGCGGTCTGGATCTCATTGCCATAGGCCTGATCCTGCTGCGCGGCCATGCGAGCGACCTGGGCGAGACCGGCGACGATCGCGCGCATCTGGTCCTTCGTGGTCGCGGGATCCTTGAGCAGCGCGATCAGGCCGGGAAGCGTGGTCGGATCGGAGGCGCCGAGGTCGCGCACGCGCGAGATCAGCTGCGGGCCACCGGTCGGATATTGCTGCAGCAGACTGTTCGGCGCCGCCTTGAACTCGGAAATGACAGTGGCCGGCAGCTGGCGCTGCGGCGGGTAAATGGCAGCGCTGGCAGCGGACGAGATCATCGCGGCGAGGGCCGCGGCGGCAGCCATGCGAAGCGCAATCTTGATAACGTTCATAAATCAACCTCCAGAAAATCAGCTGCCCCGATGTGCTCCTCGGCCCGGGCAAATGGCTGTGCAATGCAGGAACCTATCCGAAGTGGAAAGGACTGTCCATTTATTCTAAAGATTTCGTAAACGGCGCAACTGCTTAAAATCTTGAGACTTTTGTTAAGCTCCGGCAGCCGGCGCGCCGCTGAGCCTGCGGTTGCGGGGGCCTCGACTTTCCCCTGGTGCCGCCCGGCTCGGTCATGACACGGCTCTCCCGCCTCGAGAAGGACTGCGCCAGGCCCGCCCCGAAAAGCGCAAAGAAGGGAATGCTGTAGCCCGGCACCTGCAGCGTGAAATCCAGGCACGAATGCAGCAGCGACAACATCGCGGTGGCCGCCGCGCCTAAGGGAATGATCACGTCGCGACGGCGTCCGAACACGCCGCGGGTCAGGATCACGAACATCGCAATCCAGGCGAGCGCCACCAGCAGCCCTAGGGGGATGCCGACATCGGAGGCAAGCTCGAGCGGCGTCGAGTGCGCGGCGTCCCAAACGCCCCGAATCGAGATGTTTGGGCTGCGGTAGGGTGGGAAAGCCCACTGGAAGCTTCCCATGCCGGTGCCGAACCAGGGGTTGTCGGCGATGATCTGCAAGGTCGATTTCCAGCCTTCCATTCGACCTTCATCCGCGAGGCCTTGGCTGTCGAACCGGCTGGAGACGCGGCCACCGAGCAGCTGCAACAGGCCAAGCGCCACCGCGACGCCAGAGCCGAGCGAGATCCAGATGCCGGTGCGCGGCCGCAGGTCGCGTTTCAAGAACACGCACGTCGCCACGATCATCGCGAGCAGCGACAGGCCGACGCCGGCGCGCGAGGTCGTCATGAACATCGCCATCAGGCAGATCAACAGGCAGCTAAGCTGCGGCAGAATCTCTCTTGGGGGGATCGCACGCAGATCGAACGACAGTCGCCGCCACTCGATATGGTGCTCAGGAAGGCGCCGGCGTACGTCCTCCAGGATCAGCAGGATCCAGATCACCGCGCAGGAGCCGAAATAGGCCGCCGCCGTGTTGCGGTTGATGAAGGTGCCGGTGACGCTGCCGAGATACGCCGTCTTGTCCCGCCACAGGATCATGGTGGGCTCGATCAGGAACGAGGCGACGCCATAGAGGGCGTAGGCCGCGCCCGAGATCGCGATCACCCAGAGCAGGCGGCGCGCGCGCATCCGATCGGCGCCGACGGTGATGCCGAGCACGATGGCAAGGATGTTGGCAAGCGGCGCGCCGAGCGCAAAGAACGCCTCGTTCTTGAGGATCGCGGCCGACGGGGCGATCGGCACGCCGAGCAAATCCGAGGCTTGCTTCCAGATCGGCTGGAACGGCGCGACCCAGGGATGGTCGGAAAGCTGCTCATGCAGCACGAAGGCATAGCCGGCGACGATCACGCCGATGCCGGCGAGCAGCCAGAGATGCGGCGGGCGCAGATCGCGCGTGGGCGCGAACATCACCCCGAGGCCGAGACACAGGCACCAGAACGCGATCGACAGATCATTGGTCGAGCCGAACGGAAACGGCGCGGCGGCGGCCACGAAGAACAGGATGAAGGCAGCCGGAAGGCTCCACGACCAGCGAAAGTTGGACCAGGTTATGGTTGGAAGCCAAAGGCGCATCGTCGTTCTGGAGCGAGCTTTCTTCGCGCGAGCTTTGCTTGAAGCTAGAGGAAGCAATCGATCGGATAGATCTTCAGATCGACGTTAAGGCGGCTGTTCCGGCTCTGCGCCCGGAACGCGTAGAATAGTCCAAAGCTATCACTCCCCTGATCGAGTTTTATTCCGGGGGTTAATTCGTCGGGCGGGACGAGGACGCCGATGTGCCGGTTGATGGCGGAAATCTCGATCCGCTCCTCGCCTTCGGCAAAATGCCCGCCGAGCTGGGTCACCGTGACCTTCGGCAGGCCGCGGCGCTGATGGCAGACATCCTCCTCCCAGAGCTTGGTCTGCTGGACCAGCGGCTTGCCAGGGCCATCGGGCACGACGACGGCGGGGAAGGACGGGCGCAGCATGCCGAAGAACTTACTTTGGTTGGAGTTCGCCGAGAGGCGGACGATGAAGGAGAGCTCGCCCCTGGCGCCCTTGAGGCGCGACAGGACGGGCGCATCGGGCTCGGCGGAAACCATGACATCGATGCGATGGCGAACGCCCATCTCTGCGGCAGCGCCGAGCACCGGCCCGAGCGGCACCAGGGCGAAGGCAAGCGGGACGAGAGCCAGAAGACGGCAAAATCTTCGAGAGCGCATGAAGGGCCTTGCAGCAGTGCGGAGACCAGTAGCGGGCGCGTCCTACTCGGTGACGCCTAGATCCGAACCTGCCCGCCGGCCGGCGACAATACCGATTGGATCGCTAAACGAAAATGGCACCGGGACAAAGCCCCGGTGCCATCGTCTTTGGTCGGTCAAGTCGGCGTCTTACGGCGCCAGCTTGACGTTGTTGCGGAAGATCAGCGTGTCGTTGGCGAGGTTCACGGCATCGCTGCCGGTCGCCATGATCACACGCAGGTAGTTCAGGAACTTGGCAACTTCGACGTTGCGCGAGTTCGAGACGTAGATGATATCGCCGTTCTTCATCATGACCTTGGTGGCGAGGAAGAAGCCGCCGGGATCGCGGAAGTTCACGTTGAAGATGACCGGGATCGTCTCCGAGGTGTACTTGCTCACGTCGATGCCGAGCTGGGCCGCAACATCGCGCGGCTCGCGGCGATAGAGATACACCGCGGCAGGATCGGCCTGACCATCGAGGAGACCACCGGCCTTGCCGACGGCTTCGCCGAGATTGATGCGCCAAGCATCGAAGTTGAACTCGCCGCTCTGGCCGCTGGCGCCGAACGCCAGGAACTTCTGCTGCTCGCGATAGACGTAGATACTGTCGTCCGGGCGCACATAGACGTTGTTCTCAGGCGCCATCACGAGATTTTCGAACGGCACCGTGGCCCGACGTCCGCCACGCTCCAGCATGACCCAGGTCTCGAAGCCCTGGCCCTTGATGCCGCCGGCGCGGGTGATCGCGTCGAGCACGCGATCCTTGGCACCCGCCGCGCTCGCCGGATAACGCGCCGGCGAGTTGACTTCGCCGAGCACGCTGATGAGCTGGGTCCGCTGCGAAGACATCGCCACGACCGCCTGCGGCTCGATCGCGCGGTTGCCGATCTTCTCGATGATCGCGCGCTGGATCTCCACCGCCGTGCGGCCCGCAGCCTTGATCTGGCCGGCATAGGGCACGGTGATGAAGCCGTCGTTGTCGACCGACTGATCCGGGATCGTCACATAGTTACCCGGACGGACGCCGGCTTCCGCCGGGATGAACAGACCGCCTGCCGCAGCTTCGAAGATGGTGACGCTGACGACGTCGCCGATGCCGAACACGATGCTGGCCGGCGGACGGCGGTCGGTGAACACGCCGGCGAGCCCCTTGGGCTCATGGGTGTGCAGGATCTTCACGGTCGCCGGATTGAGCGGCACCAGCTCGTAGGCCGGCGCGTTTTCGGTCTGGATCTTGTTGTTGACGTCGTCCGTCAGCGGTCCCGAGCCGGGATTGGTCGAGCAGGCCCCGAGCGCCAGAGCGGCGGCCAGAAACGCAGGCTTCAACACATAGTTCTTGGCAATAGATGACATGAATCGCGCCCGAGGGTCCCCAATTGACGTAAATTGGTACGGCCTAGCGGGTGGGTGCGACAAGTGTTCCCGGTGGTTAACGGAGCGATCCGTTGGCTACTGTTGCGTGCGGGCCACTGTTTGGGGCCTAGTTTAACCCTTTGTGACCATTTGTTGTATTTCGTGTGCCCGGTTGGCGGGCAATCCGCCCCAGTCAGGGACTCGATGTGTCGAGTGCGCGGCTTCTTGGGCTCGCGTCCGTCTGCTATGGCTGGGTCCGTAAGAGTAGGAGTCCGCCGTGTCTGGTCTTCTTCTGATCCCGCTGTTGGCAGGTTCGCTCCTTGGCAGCGCGGACCGCCCCTTGGAACGGGCCGATCCCTGCGCCAGCAGCGCGCGATCGTCCTGCCAGGGTGCACCCATCATTGCCGTGGCCACCCCGTCCCCCTCCTCCGTTTGGAAGTTCACCCGCACCCAAGGCACCAAGGATGGCGAGAGCTTCGCCGCGATCATGAAGACGGCGGACACGACCCAATCCGACCCGGACTTCGCGGGCCTGATCGTCCGCTGCGCACCGAAGGGCAAGATCGACGTGCTGGTGGCCTTGATCCGGCCCTTCCCGCCCCGCAGCCACCCCAAGGTCACGATCGCCGCGAGCGGCGGCGGCACGCTGACGTTCGAAGCCAGCATGGCGGCCGCAGGCGCTGCCGTGCTGCTGCCCGACGAGGTCTCCGCCTTTGCCGCCGGCAAGTGGCAGACGACGCCCTCGCTGTCCGTGGTGGTGAGGGAGAGCGACAGCGAGATCAAGGGTACGGTAGCCCTGAACGGGCTGCGGGAGGCGTACAATTCGCTGAAAGCAAATTGCAGCCAATAGGCCAAATTTAGCCATACAACTTAAGGGTCTTTTTAGGGTGGGAAACCTAGGGTCCGGAGCACGGAGAGTGTTTCGGATGACCGCGTTTTTGATTTTCAGCTTTTTGATGGGTGCGGTGCTGGGCCAACGCTTTCGGGTCCTGGTGCTGCTGCCGTTGACCTTCGTCATGGTGCTCGCGGCCGTCCCGGTCGGCCTGCTGGCCGATCTCACGGCGCTCGAGAGCCTCAAAAGCGTGGTGTTCGCAGCCATCTCCCTGCAGGGCGGCTATCTCTTCGGGTCAGGCGCACGCTTTGGCCTAGCTGCTGCGCGCGCCGGCCGCGTGCTCCCCCGACCCATCAAAACTCTGCGCTGATGACGCCGCGCTGAAGCTTTCGCGCGCGAATGGCTGGAGCCGAGCTGTTCGCCTGGGCAGACCTTCGCTTGAAAACCCATCGCTCGCTTGTATGGTGACCTGACCGTTTCAGGATTCCGCATCGAGCGCCGTTTGTCCCTCGCTTATTTTGCCCTCATCGTTTCCATCGTTTCCGCTTCCGCTCTCGAAATCGCCGGCGCCAAAATCGGTGTACAGCTGGGGACGATGGCCGCAGCTCTAAGCTTGCTGGCCGCCGCCATGAGCACGCGAAAGGCCGATTACGAGCACTACGTCCGCGCGACGTCCTGGGGCCGCTGGATTCTGCTCGCCGTTCCGCTGTGCATCGCGGGCCAGCTCGCCCCGCTTCCGCTGAGCTTTGCGCACCCCATCTGGGCCAGCGCTCACGACGTGCTCGGCGGCCTGTCGCTCGGGCCGATCACGGCCGATATCGGCCTGACGGTGAACGCGCTGCTGCTGGCGCTTGCTGCGGTCTCGTTGCTCAGCGTCGCGATCCTGGTGGTCCGTAACCGCGGCCGTGCCGAGCTGGTCCTGTTCGTGCTGAGCGGACTAACCGCAGTCTCCGCCTTGATGTTGGACCTGCATCGGGTCTCGCCGGCGCTTGCCGGAGCCGCGCCCCATGACCTCACGACGACCCTGGCCGGCCTCGGCTTCATGCTCAATCTGGCGGTCATGCAGCTCGCGGCTGAACGGGCGGAGACCCATCACTCGCTGCTTCGCTCGGTCGCGATCGGTCTCTGCGGTCTCGTCGGGGCCTTGGTCAGCGCCGCCGCGATCTTGGGGTTTTCAGGCACGAACAGCGCGATTGCAGCGGCCTTTGGCGTCGTGGTGATCCTGCTGATCCTCGTCATCCGCAGGCTGGACCTGTCGCCATTGGCCGCGAGCGCATTGTCGCTGGCAGCCCTGATCGGCGCATCGATCGTGCTGACCTTCCTGTTCGAGAAGAGCTCCGGACCGATCCTCCTGCGGCTCGTCCCGGAGATGGGGACCGAGACCAAGGCCGCCCTCGAGCGCATGCTGGCCGATACACGCTGGCTCGGCGCCGGCGCCGGGACCTTTGCTGCGATGGGCAGGATCTATCAGAGCGATGCCGGCGCGGTTTTGACCGCACCCTCGGCGGCCACTTCCGTCTTTGCGGGGACGGGATGGATCGGCCTCGCTGCCATGATCGCAGTGAGCCTGATCGCCTTGGTCCGCCTGTTCTTCGGTGCCCTGCAGCGCGGACGCGACTCGTTCTTTCCGGCGGCAGCCGCCGCTTGTGTTCTCTTCGCGCTCGTCCAGAGCTTCGATGGGCCCGGATTGCTGCACCCGGCAGCAATCCTGTGTCTTTCGGTGATCGTGGGATTGGGACTCTCGCAGAGCGTCAGCCAATCCTCATCACGATAGAGCGCGGGTGATCAGACCGCGCGATCGCCGAGCGAGGCCCAGTAGTTCGGGTTCTTGGGCGACTGGATGCGGACCCAGCGATATGGCTTCTTCGACCAGGGCATGATGTGGCCGGAAAGATTGTCCAGCACGAGATCGCCGGAGAAGGTGCGCACCACGACCACGAGATGATGCTCGCCCCAGGTGGTCACGACTTCGCTCAGCAGCACCGATCGGGCCGGAAAGCCCTTGGCGATCAAATCGTGGCGTTTTGTCACAGCATAGTCGTTGCAATCGCCGCTCGCCGGATGCAGCAGCCACTTCTCGCCGCGCAGCCCTTCCAGGTTGGGCTCGGGACGGATCGTAGCATTGACCCGCTGGTTGACCTCTTGCATCTGCGCCATGCGCTCGGCCGTGAGCTTCAGGCGTCCGCCCCGGAAGACGATCTGCTGCGGCCGCGGCTTGCACTCGTCCTTGTACTTCAGGCAGAAGATTGTGAACGCCATCGGCGCCAGCGTCGGCTGGTCGAACTTGATGTACTGGATGGCACCGCGCAGCCCCATGGGCGCACCGACAAAGGCGGCCTCCGCGCTCCGCTGCACCCCCACGGCAACAACGATGGCGGCGGCAGCCGCCAGGAACTTTACAACTTTGCGCATGTCGCGCTCCCCGTTCTTGTTGGGGAGACGCTACGCGAGACGTCTTGAAATACGGCTCAAAGGCCGCGCAATGCTTGAATCAAAATGCGGGCCCGTTGGTCAGAGACAATTAAGAATACCGATGCGTGACTTGTTCTGCTAAGAGCGGGCACGACGTTCTGCTCGTGGCGCTAGAAGCGATTCGACCGACCTGATGGGCCTTTCCAGCCGCTTTCGCAAGAAGACCAAGCCTCGGCTTCCCGACGGCGTTCGCGTCTATGCGATCGGCGACGTGCATGGCCGCGCCGATTTGCTTCAATCGCTGTTAACCGTGATCGACGTCGATCTCGCCCGCTCGGCGCCCGAACGCGCCATTCAGGTCTTCCTCGGCGACTATGTCGACCGCGGCCCGGACTCACGCGCTGTTCTTGATCTCTTGATCGAACGCTCGAAATCGCACGAGACGGTTTGTCTGAAGGGCAACCACGAGGTCTTCCTGCTCGAGGTGCTCAAGGACCCCGCCCGCCTGCAGGAGTGGCGCCACTATGGCGGCCTCTTGACGCTGGTCTCCTACGGCATCACGCCGACCATGAATCCGTCCGCGGAGCAGCAGGTCGAGCTGATCGAGGGACTGAAACGCGCGCTGCCGCCGGAGCACTTGGCCTTCCTCCAGCAACTGCCTTCGTCCTTTACCTGCGGCGACTTCTTCTTCGTCCATGCCGGCGTCAAGCCGGGCGTCGCGCTCGATCGCCAGAAGGATGAGGATCTGCTCTGGATCCGCGAGGAATTCCTGAACTCGGAGGAGCGCTTCGGCAAATATATCGTTCACGGTCATACGCCGGTCAGCGCGCCCGATATCCGTCCGAACCGCATCAACATCGACACCGGCGCCTACGCGACCGGAAACTTGACGCTGCTAACGATCCAAGGCGATAGTCTGCTCGCAATTTAATGGTCTGGCCGAACCTCGGCCCCGTCAACTCCTCCATGAACCGCATCAACCTGCTTCGCGTCATCGGCATCTGCACCGCCATCGTGCTGGCGCTTCATGCCTGCATGACGTTCTATGGCGATCTGATCCGACCGAGCTTTCGCGCCAGCGACTTGTTCTCGGGCGAGATCCCGCCCGACAAGGAGAAGCTGGCAGCCGCCGGCGGCCTGGCATCTTTCTCATGGGATGGCGATCTGCTGGCGAATTACGCGGCAGCGATGGCGGCTGGCATTCTTCACTTTCCGTCGATCGACGCAGGCGGAAGGGCCAGCGAGAACAAGACGGTCCAAGCCGCGATCATCGCTGCCTTGAAAGTCTCACCGATCCGACCCGCGCTGTGGCTCACGCTCGGCACGCTGCAGGCGCAGGCCGGCGCGGCGGTCACGCCCGCCGTGAAGATGTCCTACCTGACCGGGGCTGTGCCGATCGACGTTGCCTTCTCTCGTGTCCAGACCGTAACCTCGGGCGCAGCTGCAACCGACGAAGAGGTCAGGCTGCTGGCGCAATCCGACATCCGGTCGGCGCTGGCCAATCGCTCGCGTTACGAGCCCCTGCTGATCGCGGCCTATGTGCAGGCAACTCCGCAAGGCAAGTCGCTGCTGCTCGAGACCACAGAAGTGACCGATCCCAAATTCAACGAGATCTTGCGGCGGTACTAGCTCAGCGCGCCGATTTCGGGTGAACGGGCACGAAGTCCTGATCCCGGCGCGGCTGGTCGGAACGGCCCTGATAGACGAACATGCCCTTCTTGGTCGCGACGATGTCGCCTCGCTGCAGGCTGTCGTCGCGGAGGAGACGTTCGGTCGCGACAAGATCCGGATCTTCCGGAATCGGCTTGTAGAGCTCCGGATGCTCCCGCCGCTCGCGCGAGACCTCCTTGGCCCGCCGCCGCGCCTCCTCGATCCGCTGCCGCCATTCGTGGCGCGAGACTTCCGGCTCGCTTGGTGGAAGATAGTCGTTGACCGACGGCTCCCGCTCGGTCTGAGCAAGGCATGAAAGCGGACAGGCATGGAGGACCAATCCGACAGCGGCGGCCACGGTCGCCTTGACCGGCGCGCGCCCCAGCATCCAGCGATCTGATACGGACTTGCGGCGAGTGGATCGCACTCCGATGACTCCCAAATGGGCCGAGCGGCCGCGAGGCCGCCGCAACTTCAGCTCATGAGGGCGCCAATTGCAATATTTTAAGAGCGCTGGGCGCCGTCCCATCAAAAAGCGAAAAACAACCCCATGCACAGTAGCGGACACCAGTCGAATCAATGAGTTACGTATTTCCCGAAATTCGATTTGATCCGTCGGGCAAAACAGGGCTAGGATGGCATGGTCTGGGAAAGGCCGACCGGATGGATTGGCGCACCCGAGATCCACGTCGTATGATCGGCCTAAGGGCGAACAGCTCCGTTCTAAGACCGTCGTTCTAAGACCGCATTAGGTCATTGCTGCTAACTTCGGCATCCGCTCCTGGAGTTACCGAGAATGCGTGCAAGGCCAGTATTGCTGTTGGGTGTTGCCGTTGCGGCGTCCGCCGTGCCTAGCCTCGCGGCGCACGCCAGTCCCCTCTGCATCAAGGAACGCACGCCGTTCGCCTTGTCGCACGATACGGTGAAATGGACGATGTCGATCGCCCCTGGGGCGGACTGCATCCAGGGCCTGCGTTGGTCGTACATGCAGATCTTCAAGGTATCGGTCGTGAGCGGGCCATCACGGGGACAATTGGCGGTGCTCGGATCGGGCTTCCGCTATTCGGCGGAAAACGAAACGCGCGGCAGCGACAAGTTCACACTGCTGATCTCGGGCAAGAACCGTAACGTTGCAGGGACATCGACAGTGGAGGTCGAGGTCAATCCGCAATAGCCCGCCCTGCATCCTGGTGTTCAGCGCGACTAACGGGGGCTCGAGCCGCTGCCCCGGGTTCTATTCCCGTGATAGGGCCGGGCGTATCCGCCCCTCGTCACGGGCGGCTCGATCCGGCTCGGGATATTCGGCGTCGCGTTAGGGGGCGAGGGCTGCGACGGGTTGACGATGATCACGTTGCGATTGGGCGTCGAGGGGTCATTGACGCCCTGGGCCCAGGCGCCGGCAGCAGGCCCGACAAGCGCGAGTGTGATCAAGACTAGTCGTTTCATGCGGGATCTCCCGAGCAAGAACGTCAGGGAGGCGAACAGCGTTCCTTCACGGCGGCATCACGGTTCATTGCGTGACCTCAGCGAGGCACGGGTGATCTCAGCGAGGCACGGGTGACCTCACCGAGGCACAGCGATCAGCTTGCCATCCCTCCAGACCCCTTGGGCCGCCCGCCCGGCAGGAAGGCTCCCCGTCACATTCCGGACAGCGGTAGGCCGCGAGGCAGCCTGGGTGGTCTGCTTCTTCTTCTCGGGCGTCGTCACGATGCTGGAGCTGGTGGTGTTGGCCTGATCCTTGACCCCTTGCGCAGAAGCAGACTGAACCAGGAAGGCCAAGAACATGATTGCTGTCAAAATGCCGCGCATGATCACACACTGGAAGAAGGAGCTAGGCGAAATGTCACAGGTTTCTAACCAAAAGCAAGCTCTTAGAGACGATCGCGTCGGACCCTTGCAGGTCGGATCATCAAGGCGATTCATCGCGGCCGGTGGGATCCGAAGGTGAAAAGCCCTAGCGAAACAGCACCATCCGGGCTAGTTGATCGGCCTTGATGACGGAGCCCGGCGACACAGCAGCCAGCGCCTCGCAGGCGCAAGAGATCCAGGCCGGACTGGTCCGCCTGCTGACGGAGCGGATCCGCGAAATCTCCGACGATCCCAGGCAGATGCGGGATGTCGTGTACGAGCTGGCCCGGATCAAGCTCCTGGAACAATTCACCCACACCGATGCGCGGGAAGCGCGAGAGCTCCAGCAAGTCCTCGAGCGCGCCATTCGGGAGGTCGAGCGGACCTTTGAACGAAGCGGAACATCCCCACCGCCAAAGGCCGCCCCCGCGACGCCGGTCAGCGTCTCTGTTCCGGCACCGGCTGCCTCGGCTTCAGCGGCCATTCCAACGGCTGCCGAGACGCCGCGCCATCCTGCCGCACCGCCACGATCGCCCGACCGAGCCAAACGGAGCGGCGCCTTCAATTCTCTGGTTCGATTGAGCCCCATCCTCCTGCTCATCGCGGGCGCCGGGACCGCGGCCATCTATTGGCCACGGCTGAAGACACAACTGACCGCATCGTCGCAGGTGGCGCCGCTGTCCGAGCGTGCGCCGAAAAGTCCGGAGCCTCAGCCGACCGCGATCCCGACTCGCTCGGCAGGCGAGACCATGGAACGAACGGCGGAGAGCACAAAGGATCCGGCGCCAGCTGCGCAACCCTCGATGCCTTTGCCGACGACGTTCGGCGTCTACGCCTTGAGCGAGGGCCAGCTCCATGAACTCAAGCCGGTTCCTGGAAAAATCCCGGACCGGCGCGTCGCGATCTCCGCCGCCATCAACACGCCGAGCGTGACCACATTGCCGGACGGCGACGTCAAGTTCATCGTGTTCAGGCCCGACGGAGGTGTCGATGCAAGCGGGACCGAAGTTCGGGTGGTCGCGAAGGTCTCCCGGGCCATGGGCGTCGATGCCACCGGGAAAGCCGCCATGGTCAGCGCCGGCGATTCCTGGGTCATCCGCAGCATGTCCTACCCCTACAAGGTAGGTCCGATCGAAGATCAGTCGAGAATGCTATTGCTGCAGCCGGAGCAAGACGGTTTTGCGCTTGCGCCGGGCCGCTACATCGTCGTCGTCAAGGGCATGGGCTATGACTTCACCGTGGCTGGAACGATCACTGATCCAAATCAATGCGTCGAACGCATCAATGCGACCAACGGCGCGTTCTACTCGCCCTGCCCGCCGCCGCGAAGATAACGCTGCGTCCCCCTTTCCTATTTGGCCGGCTTGTTGTCCTTTGGCGCATCCGCCGGCATGTCGTCGACCTTGCCGTTGTTGGCGACGCACTTTTGGAAGTATTCGCGCCGATCCTTGGCCGTTCCCTTGGCGCTCCCGGCCGCGGGGTTGCCGATTTGTCTGGGCGGAAAGGCCTTGGCGACCGCGGCATCGCATGCGCGCGCCACTTCGGCAGTGATGGCCGAAGCCGTCGCCGGCGCGACCAGCGTCAAGGCACCTGCCAATCCAACCAACGTCCGCAAATTCTTGACCGGCACCGCTTCGCTCCTTCAGTCCGTGAATGCTTGCCGGAACCATACCAAAAAGCAACGAAGCGCCAAACGGCAAAGCGATGCCGAGTTGTCACGCGGTCTGCCTGCAACGGCTATCGCAAGACTCGGCGGCGGCCTCAGCGCACGCCTCGTCCTTCGAGACGGCGCGTACGCGCTTCTCAGGATGAGGCTAATCGACGTCAGAGCCTATTGAAACTGCTGCCGCGCACGCCGTCCCTCATCCTGTGAGGAGACCGCGAAGCGGTCGTCTCGAAGGATGGCCGCAAAGCGCGCACCGAGGTCCCAACTAGCTGTTGAGCTGCGGCGGCTTGAAGTCCGGGAAACGGGTGAGCATTGCGGTCTTGACGAACTTCAAGTGGGCAATGGTGCTGGCCAATTCCTTGAGCCGTCGCTGGCCGTTCGAGATGTCGGCTGCAAAGAGATCCTGATGATAATTATCGAGCGCCTCGCGCTCGAGATATTCGTCGGTGCCGTTTCCGAAGGTGACGGATGCACGCGCAAGGGCATCGTCAACACGCCGGTTGAGCCCGACCTGTTCCCTCTCCGCCTCTTGCAACGCTGTTTCGATCGCCGCCAGGACGGCACCGATCCGCACGCGGTCGGTCTCGGCATCACGCTCGACGGAGCGGGCTTTGAAGCCTTTGTCCTCGCGGCGGGAGCCGAGAAGATTGTGTGCGCGCGCTCTCAGGAACAGCTGAAACATCTGGGCCATCCCACATTCGAGATTCAGACGGCTACCATCGGTCAGACATAGTTAACAAAGCTTAAATCCTGCGCTCGCCCTGCCTGGCTTTGTACGATCCACGCCCGCCAAGCTCCTTCGTGCTTGGCATAGAGCTCGCGCCAGCGAATTTCGTGCCTGGCAGCGGCGCCTTCGCGCACGCAGATCCCGGATGCGAGCTGCACTGTCTCGTCCGGTGCAAGATCGAGCGCCTCGAACTCTGCCGTCTCTTCCGCAGACAGGCCGATCAGAACACGATGTCCTTGGGCGTCGACGAAATATCTGCGGGGCGCGTTGTGCCTTTGATCAATCATTCGAATGGCCCTCGTTCAGGATCCAAGGACCCGGAAGATGTTTCAGCCGCCGATCAAAGCTACGAACAAACGCGATCGAAATAAGGACGCAAATCGCGCCCGGCAACGCAATCAAATACGCCATTCACGCTACCTATGCGCGCCGCGAAAAATATCGAAGCAGCCAAATTCTCGCCATGAACTGATACGTTTAGGTTGCCTTTCCGAAGCTCTCAAGGACCGCACCATGTTAACCTAACTGCACATGGTTATCCGATCTTTCGGCAAGGCAAGATCAACCCCAGCCGACACCGCGTCCATGGCTCTGCCATCACGATGGATGCTCATTTTGCCTGACGCCCATCGATGCCGGCGTGTAGGGCGCATAGAGACGATATCGGGCTGATCGCTTGCGCGAGCGCCACGCCCGCACACCATAGCCACAGCAAAAGCCAGCTGCAAAAATCGAAATCAAAACCAGAACTGCAAGCATTTGGAATGTTCCCAATTTTCGGAACGCACCTCCCGGTACATTTCAACGTGATGCTGTAACGAGTTCAAGATCAGCGGCGCTGAAACTTTTGTCAGACGAACATGAAGTTTGTGCAACGTGATGCTCGAAGCTCGGTCGTCATGACGGGGTTATGCATTTGATGGCTTTTCCCTGCGGCCATCCTTCGAGACGCCCGCCTTAGGGGGCTCCTTATTGAGTCAGGCTCTCAGGATGAGGACGGAGTGCGCGGCAGCAGCTTCAACGGGTACTGACGCCGATTAGCCTCATCCTGAGGCGGCGCGGAAGCGCCGTCCCGAAGGACGAGGCCTGCGCGCAGGCTGCCGTCGCGAGCCATATGCGATAGCCCCTGCAGAAGATGACGCAATCTCTCATTGTTCGAGAGCAGTATCCAGCGGGCGATGTTAACCCCTGTTTCATTTCGACAAGCAGCCTCAAACGAAGCGGCTGAACGCGCTGTGGTCGGGCACAGCTGCGATCTGCACGCTAATGTCTCCGGCACGTTCTCGAACACGTCTGGCAGCCGTCGCGGGTGACACCGCTGAGGAAAACACCCGTGGTTATACGGAGCGTCATGCACCAACTTCAGCGCGGTAAGGTTGAGAGGTTAGCTTAATCCCCGTTGTTTGTTGCGAACCCTCGCGCTTTGCTTATCCATCTTCCGCACCGGGCTCCCCCAAGCCCGGCCCCACCCAAGCAAAGCCGTCGAGCGAACATGGGTCCGCTTGGCGGCTTTGTCGTTGTGTCGACGAGAGGATCATTTCGGTTATGGCGCGCAGGCCCTGGTCGTTCAAGGAAGATCGCCGGCTCATGGAGTTGGCCAAGTCTTCAGCCTCGTTGGAGCAAGCGGCGAAAGCTCTCGGGCGCTCGCCCGATGCGATCAAGCGCATGGCGTTGCGCCTTGGTCTTTCGTTGAAGTCGAAGGCGGCTAAGAAAACCTGATTGCGAAAACGGCCGCGCTCGCCGCAGGCGGCGCAGTCTGCACGGCTTCCCTTCGGCGCAGGGCCATCGCATATGAGATCCTTTCCCTGCGGCCATACTTCGAGACGCCCGCTTGAGGCGGGCTCCTCAGCATGAGGACGGAGTGCGCGGCAGCAGCTTCAACGGGCACTGACGCTGATTGGCCTTATCCTGAGGAGGCGCGTACGCGCCGTCTCGAAGGACGAGGCGTGCACGCAGGCTGCAGCCACGACCCATATGCGATAGCCCTGCCCTCGGCGGGACGGAACCAAATCAACCCGATCTCGCAGCGAGGTCTGGCGGTGCTCCACTTTGCCATTTCCGCAATCTTGGTTTGGCTGGCGATCAACATCGCCTTCGTGCTGCTCCGGTTGCGGACGATTCGCCATTCCGCCGCGCACCGCATCGACGGACCTAACCGGTCCTATCCTGAGCTCATTCCCGTCCGCCAGCGCCCCGGGCAGTGAGCATCGATTGAGCGTCCTGCCCGGCGGCCTGGCCTGCTCAACTAGTTGTGCGTCCTCTTCTGGGAGCCCATCCCCGGGCTGGTGCCGTAGTTCGGCGTCCCCGTTCCTTTGAACGCACCCCCCATGCTGTCCGAACCGGAGTTGGTGCCCGTGCCGCTGCGCGTCGCGGAAGTCGGCTGCGTGCCCGATGGCGTGTCTTTGGTTCCCTGCGCCGAAGCCACAGAGATCCCGACGGCTAGCGCCAGGAGGAGGCTTAACGTCCTGATCATACTGCTCAACTTTCCATGCTCGTTTCTATCCGGGCCGCCGGACCATTGGTCAGGCCATCCTCGGGTCGGCCGTCCGGCCGGTCGCTCCGTTAAACCCTATCTTAGCCCTTGCTGGCTAGGATCAATCGCCAAGCCGTGGCCGAATTCAAGCCTTGCCCGAATTCTAGCCTCGCCTGATTTCACCTGAGCCGGATGCGATTGCTGCGACCAACCTTTCCGTTTGCGGCGCTCGTGCTTGCGAGCACGATGGCGTTCGCCTTGGCGGGTCATTTCGCCGCTGAGGCCGTCATTCGCCGCCAGCAGGCGCATCAGCTCGACGAGCTGACCGAGGTCGTTCTGCGCCGGTCGGAATTTGCGGTCGATTTTGCCGCGGCCAGCCTGGACGAGCTCGCAAGGCGCAAGCTAGTCAGCTGCGAGCCGGGCGCACTGCAAGCCATCCGCCTGCACGTCTATCAGCGCTCGGCGATCAAGGACGTCCGGCTCGTCAAGCCGGATGGCTCCGTGATCTGCTCGGCCTATTCCGAGACGCTCGAATTCGACAAGGGATGGGTCGATCGTCGCGACATGCTGCCTTCGCGCGACAAGGCGCTTTCGCTGTTTCGCGTGGAGCAGTTCGGGGGCGCCGCCTTGGGCGTGCTCAGGGACATCGATGGCAGCTCCGCGCTCGTCGCCATTGTCGGCATCAACGCCAGCCTGTTCGATATCATGCCCGCCGAGCTGCGCGCACGCAGCGACGTGATCCTCGCCTTGGGCAATGGCGAGAAGCTCGGCAAATTCCAGAGCGACGCCGGTAAGTCCTTGCTGGAGCCGATCAGCTTCGAGCGGAATTCCGTCCGCTTCCCGCTTCATGCCACGATCCAGCTCGAGCGCGCGGTGCTTGCGAGCTGGAATAACGAGGCATATTGGCCCACAGTCGCGGTGGCCCTCGGACTTGGCGCAATCTTTGGCATCCTGTTGGCACGCAGCCGCCGCATGGAGGAGCCTGTCGCCGATCTCGATCGGGCGCTGGCAGCCGGCGAGTTCAAGCCATATTACCAACCGATCTTCGACCTGCGGACAGGTCAGATCAAGGGCTGCGAGATTCTGGCGCGTTGGCTGCGCCGAGACGGCTCGGTCGTCCCGCCGATGAACTTCATTCCGCTCGCCGAATCCAGTGGGCGCATCCAGGCGATGACCTGGCATCTGCTGGGATCGGCGCTGGCCGAACTGAAGCCGTTGCTGAAGACAGACAAGAATTTCAAGTTGTCCCTGAATGTCGTACCCAATCATCTCCTGAGTGCGGGCTTCGTCGAAACGCTGCGCCGCACGGTCCTGGCGGCGCGTGTCTCCGCGCGCCAGATCGTGGTCGAGATCACCGAGCGCGACGAGCTCGACGATCTCGCGCGCGCCGCGGCGGTCGTTGCCGAGCTGCGGGATCACGGCTTCCGCGTCGCCATCGACGACGTCGGCGTCGGCCATAGCGGACTGTCCCGGCTGAAGGGCCTCGGCGCCGACATGATCAAGATCGACAAGTTCTTCGTCGACACGATCACCGTGGACGCATCGACGACGGCGATCGTGGAAATGCTGGTGGCGCTCGCGAAGGACCTCAATATGACCGTGGTCGCGGAAGGCATCGAGACGGAGGAGCAGCTCCGTGCATTGATCGCGTCCGGCGTCGAGGAGGGCCAAGGTTATCTCGTTGCGCCGCCCCTGCCCTCCGCCCGCTTCAATGAGCTCGTGGTATCGCGCCGCGTGACGCGGTCAGGCGCGGCGGTCTCCGGCGACACGGTTTTGGTGGCCTGATCCCGACGCGGGCCTTTAACGATATTTTCGGCTTTCGAACCAGACCGGCAACCAACCGGCTATGCTGGCGCCATGCGCAGAAACCACGTCATTGCAGCCGCGAGCATCTGCCTTGCCCTGATCGTCTACGCCACGCTGGCGAAACTGTCGGGAAGGCCGGCGCTCATGGGGCATCACGAGGCGTACTGGGTCGTCGTGATCGAGCGCTTCAGCGCCTATGGACTGCTCGGTTTTCTGCTTTCCTTCCTGCTGCCCGGACGAATCGGTTTGGCTTGCTCGCTCGTCATCGCGGTCGCAATGGGACTGGAGCTGATGCAAGCGTTCATCCCCGACCGGGATCCGGGCTTCCTCGACGTTTTGCAGAAGGCGGCAGGAGGCACTGTGGGCGTCATGCTCGCCCAGATGATCCTGGCGTTCCTTCCGAGACCTCCGTCCTGAGGCGGCCCGCATCTCCTTGGCGAGATGACCGGTGGACCGCGCTTTTACTTCATCATCTGACCGCGCAACTCACCGCCCGGATTCGCGGCCGTGTGGATGTTCGCGTACCATTTGCCGCCCAGCAGATCTGCCGCCTGCGCCTCGGTGAGCGTGGCATGGCCCTGGATCGGGCTTTGCACCGTCTTGAACGGCAGGACGATGCCGGCATTCTTGCCGGCCTCGCCGGGACCGTGAAAATGCGCCCCCATCGCCGGCCCCGTGAGCCCGGTATAGGTGACGACGTAAGTCAAAACTCTGGTTTCAGTGTCGTAGCTCGCCTCGGCCTTGCCCGACCCGGTCGAGCCGTTCGGAGGCACTTCATTGCTTCCCTTGAGCTCGGCTTGCAGCTTCACGACTTCCGCGTTTGCCGTTCCGCTCGCCGCAATGATGCCTCCGACGAGCGCAAGTGTCCCCAACAGTGCCACTTTGCTCATGCACTCCTCCCGCACACTCCGCTCCCTATCGTGATCGAAACACCGACCGCAACCGGAAAATTCCGCCATGGAGGATTATTGCCGATTTGGCTTTTGCTTGGGCGAGCCCGCCCTGAACGGAGGCCGCGGTCGGGAACGGCCGTCGAGTCCCTTGGGCAGCTTGTCGGCATTGAGCTTTACGACCGCGCTCCGGGCGTCGGCAGCCGGCGCGACTTCCTGGCTGTAGATCAGGGTCGCTTCGAACCTCACGTCGGGCGCTTGGCGAGCCGTGCCCGAACAGGTCGCCATCGCACCGCTATACACGCCGGAGAGCTCGACCTCGACTTCGTCGAACCCGAACACGGTCGGCGGTCCGTCGGCATGTCGCCGTGTGGTCAGAACGGCCGTGAAACGCTGGTCGTCGTCGAACCGATAGGAGCCGCCATAGGTGAAGAAGCTGTCACTGCCCGAGATCCGACCCTGGGCCAGATGCACGATACCAGTGCCTTGTGCTTGCGCGGTTCTGAACCACGCCGCGTATTTGCCCTCTTTCAGCATGGAAACGTCCACCCATGAATTCCATGCGTATTTGCAACGAACCGTGAGGGCGCGACAATGACCGTCGCGGCGAGCATTCCGCCACGGTTAACGCCCTGCAAAGTCAATCCGTCAAATTTCCGCGGGCGCGAGGCGACGCCCACGGCAGCATCAAAACAATTCGATGCCGTCGTCCGCGCTCTCGATCGCCTCGACCCGGCGCGTGGTCGCGATCGACGCCAGCCCGAGCGTCTGCAGAAATTTCCGGTGGACGTGCCGCTCGCGCTCCATGGTGTAGCGCGCGAACAGCTGGTCGAGCATCGCTTGATCCTGCGCTTGGGGCCGCGGCTTCTGCGCGCCAGCGCTTGCGGCTTCGAGCCGCGCTGCGACCGCGGGCAATGCCGCGGAGGCCTCGCCAAGCGTGGTCATCAGGCCTTGCGCCGAATTCATGAGCTCCTCGAATTCCGCACCTTCATTGATCAGCCGGCTCATCAGCTTGCCGAGCCGTTCATTGCCGGCCTCGACCTCGCGCAGCGCCTGGAGAATCTGCGGTTCGAGCTTGGCGAGCTGGGTGGGATCGCCCTGCACGCGGAGCTCCTTCAGGTCCCTGGCCGAGCGCTCGATGCCGTCGAGCACGGGCCTCAGACGCCCCGCCCCCGCCGAGACCTGGTCGGCGGTGGCCTTCAGCTCGTTGGCAATGACGACGAAAGCGCTGCCGCGGCTGCCGAGATGGCTTGCCTTGAGGCCCGCATTCATTCCGATCAGCGTGATGTCGACAGTCGCCTCGGCCAGCCCGGCGATGGCGTGGCGGAATTTCGTCAGCGTCTCCTCGACGATCGCGAGCGCCTCGTCCACCGAGCGGCCGGCGCCCTCGCAGGTGGCGATCAGGGTCGAGGCGTGCGCCAGCGTCTGCTTGATGCGCGCCAGGAACGATGACGACCCGCCCTCCTCGCCGCCGAACAGCGTGCGGCCCCGGCCGACGACACTGCCCGCATCGCGCAGGATTGCGGTCAGCGCGTGAACGATCTGGCCGATGTCGCCGCCGAACTCGCGTTGGGCATCTCTGAGCTGGGCCGCCTGCAATTGACAAATGGTGCGCACCCCGTCGTCGCTCGCGACGGGTTCGGGAACGAGGCTCGGGGTGGATCCCGAGGCGAGCGTGAGGCCATCGGAGACGTGCTCGAGACGCTGACGCGTGCTGTCGCCCGCCTGCAAGGAGATGATCGCACTGCCGACCGCCTCGGCGATCTTCCTCGTGCTGGCGCTCGCAAGATCGGCGAGATGGCTGCTGTTGCTGCGCTGATCGCGCAACCCGGAATAGGCGGACGCGAGCTCGACGCTCTCCGCCGCCAGCTGATTGCGGTAGCGGCTCTCGAACTCCTTCTGCCGGCCGAATGCGGTGGCGACCGCCTCGGACAGGCGCTGCTGATCCCGCGCGCAGCCCTCGATCGCGCCCTGCACGGCCTTGCCGAGATCGTAGGCCTCTTGCGTGAAGGCGAGAAAGCCCTCGCGGTCGCCGTCGAGCGAGGCCGCCTCGATCCGCGCGCTGCGCGCGATGATGGTGATCATCTGGATGTGCTTGAACAGCGGCTTGAGCAGCGAAGACGCCTCCGCCGTGCTCGTGCCGATGGTCTCCAGCAGCGCGGCCTCGGCCGGCAGCGCCTGCGCCAGGTCGTTGAGCCGCGCGGCGATCTCCTGGAGCGCCGATGCAGCGCCTTCGATCTCGGCGCCGGAGAGCTCACCGGAAAGCGCCGCGAGACCCTGGTTCAGCTCCTTGAAGACGAGATGCCCGCGTCCCAGCTCGTTGCCGACGCGCGCGAACACGGCCTCGATTCGCGAGGAGACGTCCTCGATCCCGGCGATGGCCTCGGTGAGCATATTGGCTGGAATGAGCGACATTGCGGTCAGCCTGCCACCGCTGGATGCCCGGCCTGATACCAGAGCATGATCTCGCGCGGGATGTGGTGCAGCGAAACGACCTTCTCGACGCCGCCATGGGCGATGGCTTCCTTGGGCATGCCGAACACCACACAGCTCTCTTCGTCCTGCGCCCGCGTCGCGGCGCCGAGCTTGCGCATCTCCAGCATGCCGCGCGCACCGTCATCGCCCATGCCGGTCATGATCACGCCGAGTGCGTTGGCGCCGGCATGCTGGGCAGCCGAGCGGAACAACACGTCCACCGACGGACGATGCCGGGACACCGGCGGTCCGTCCTTGATCGCGATCTGGTAGCGCAGACCGATGCGCTGGAGCAGCATGTGGCGGGCGCCCGGCGCGATATAGGCACAGCCCGGCAGCACCGGCTCACCGTCCTCGGCCTCCTTGACCCGGATCTGGCAGACGCTGTCGAGACGCCTGGCAAAGGCCGCGGTAAAGCCTGCCGGCATGTGCTGGACGATAACGATCGGCGGACAGTGGGCCGGCAGCATCTCGAGGACGTCGTTGAGCGCTTCGGTGCCGCCCGTCGAGGCGCCGATGCAAACGATGCGCTCGGTGGTCGGCCGGACCTTGCCCTGTACCGGCGGCGGGATGATGGCATCGGCAGTCAGCTTCTTCTCGATCTCCCGACGCTCCGCGCGCGGACGCACCCGGGCGCGGGCGGCCGATTTCACGGCCTCGCGCAACCGCGTGGAGCATTCGAGCAGCGCCTGCCGCGTGTCGATCTTCGGCTTCGGCACGATGTCGACCGCACCCGCCTCGAACGCCTCGAACATCACGTTGGAGCCCTCCTCGGTGAGCGAGGAGCAGATGATCACCGGGATCGGACGTTGCGCCATGATCTTGCGCAGGAACGTCATGCCGTCCATGCGCGGCATTTCGAGGTCGAGAATGATGACATCGGGCAACTCCTTCTCGAGCCGGCGCGCCGCGGCGAAAGGATCGGAGGCGGTCGCCATCACCTCGATATCAGGGTCTTCGGAAAGGATCGTCTGCAGGATTTGGCGCACCGACGCCGAATCGTCCACGATCAGCACGCGAACTTTCCCCCTCGGCATCGTGGTTGCGCTCCGGCTAGACCTGGAAGATGGTTGGCTGAACCTGCTTCAGCCCAGGCACGGTACTGTGAATCATCGATTCCGAATGCCCGACCAGCAGGTAACCGCCCGGACGCAAATGGCCGCACAATTGCTCGACCACCTTGCGCTGGGTCTCGCGCTCGAAATAGATCAGGACGTTGCGGCAGAAGATGATATCGACGTCGCGATCGACGGGATAGGACTTGTCCATGAGGTTCATCCTCATGAAGTGTGTCATGCGCCGTAACTCGGGCACGATCCGCACTTCGCCGCGCGACCTGTCCCGCGACGACGAGAAATATCGTTTTGCGAATGGCTCCGGCACCGGGGCGAGCACATCGCGGGTGTAGATCGCCGTCCTGGCGAGGCGCAGCACCGCGGTCGAGATGTCGGTGCCGAGGATGCGGTACTGGAAGCGCGAGCCGTTCCGCGTCATGTCGTCCAGCACCATGGCGGTCGTGTAGGCTTCCATGCCGGTGGAGCTCGCCGAGCTCCAGATCTTCAGGTTCGCATTCTTCCGTCCATGCGACTTGAGCAGAGCAGGGACCGCGACGTCCCTCATGAAGGTGAAGTGCTGCGGCTCGCGGAAAAAATCGGTCTTGTTGGTCGTCACCACGTCGATGAGATGAGTAAGCTCGGTCTCGAACAGATCCGCCTCGAACAGGTTCTCGACATATTCATTGAGACCGGCGAAGTTCAGCGCGCGCACGCGCTTGTGCAGCCGCCCCTCCAGCATCAGCCGCTTGCCCTGCGGCAGCTTGATGCCGACCTGGCTCTCGATCAATTCGGCGATGGTCCGGAAGTGGCGGTCGGACAGATGCACGGCCGTATCCGGCATGGCGGGCATCATGGACGACGACCCTGCTTCGTAACGGCCGCCTGCACTGAATGTCGGGTCATCCTGGCCATGTTGAATCCCACGTGTTCACGTCACCGCTGAAGGCGGACGGGTCACCGAACGGACCGGTCCGCAGGAGCCTCGCGGGGGCCTAGCGCTGGAAATCGGCGTCGCGGTCGTCCTCGCCGTCATTCATGTCGAAAGTGAAGCCGCCGCCGGCGACCTTTGCGGCGCGTACCGGCTTGGCCTGCGGCTTCTTGGCCGGTCGTTCAGCCGCCGCCATGGAGGCCGCCTTGGCCCGCAGCTGGCTGACCGCCCGGTCGATCGGCGCGGGCGCCTGGCTCTTTGCGCCCTGTTCGATGCGGAAATAGGCGATGGTGGACTGCAGCTGTTCGGCCTGCGAGGCGAGCTCCTCCGAGGTCGAGGACACCTGCTCGGAGGCGCTGGCGTTCTGCTGGCCGACCTTGTCGAGCTGCTGGATCGCCTGGTTGATCTGCGCCGAACCGACGTCCTGCTCGCGGCAGGCCGCAGTGATCTCCTCGACCAGCTCGGCCGTCTTCTTGATGTCAGGAACGAGCTTGGCGAGCATCGAGCCCGCCTCCTGCGCCACCTTGACGGTGTCGGCCGAGAGCGTGCCGATCTCGGCGGCGGCCGCCTGGCTGCGCTCGGCGAGCTTGCGCACCTCGGAGGCGACCACCGCAAAGCCCTTGCCGTGCTCGCCGGCGCGCGCGGCCTCGACCGCCGCGTTGAGCGCGAGCAGGTCGGTCTGGCGCGCAATCTCCTGCACGATCGTGATCTTCTCGGCGATGGTCTGCATCGCGTTGACGGCGCGGCCCACGGCGGCGCCGCTGGCCTCGGCGTCCTTGGCGGACTGCGCGGCGATCTTCTCGGTCTGGTTGGCGTTGTCGGCGTTCTGCTTCACGTTCGAGGCCATCTCCTCCATCGATGAAGAAGCTTCCTCGGCGGACGAGGCCTGTTCGGCTGCGCCCTGCGAGAGCTGCTCGGCGCTCGCGGAGAGCTCCTGGCTGCCGGCAGAGACGTTCTGCGCCGCCGTCAGCGCCTCCGATACGATCTGCCGGAGCTTCTCCACCATGCGTTCGAGCGCGAGGCCGAGCGTGTCCTTGTCCGACAGCGGCTTGGCTTCGATCGTGAGATTGCCTCGTGCGATCTCGTTGGCGACCGCCGCGGTGGCATTCAGATTCACCGTCATCGCGTTCAGCGACTTGATGAGATCACCGATCTCGTCGTCGCTGGAGGATTCGATCTTTTGGCTGAGATCGCCGATCGCCACCGCATCGGCAAGGCCGACGGCCTGCCCCAGCGACCGGCTTATGTTGAGTGCGATCAAGATGGCGGCCACCGCCGCGATCAGGAGCGAAGCGATGACCAGGATCATCAACAGCAGCTCGGCGCGCGAGCCATCCTGCCTCGCCTGCTCGACCTGCTCGGCCATGTTCTTCTTGACGTTGTTGATGTAGGCATTGGCCGCTTCGAGCGCATCGGCGACGACCTTGCGGCCGTCATGCATCGAGCGGTCCATCGCCCTGGCCTTGTCGGTCTTCGCCAGCCTGACCGTTTCGTCCTGGTAAGCGTTCATCCTGCCATAGGCGGCGGAGAAGCCATCCATCAGCTTCTTGCCGCCTTCGCTGGCGGCTGCATAGATCTCGTCCTTGGACTTTGCGAGCTGTTCGCGGGTCTTGGCGAGGTCGGCGACGAATTGATCGTATTCGGCGTCCGATGCGAGGATCGAGTTCTTCTCCGCGCGAAGCTGGAGCAGGATGCCTTCCTTGAGCTCGGACGCCTTTTCCATGCGATTCGCGCGAGCGACCAGAGCCTCGGTGGTGCCGACCATATCGGACAGCTTCATGTAACCGACCCCGCCGGCGATCATGGACAGCAGGATGACCACTCCGAATGCGCTGGCCAGCTTGGCTTTGACGGTGAATCTCATCTCAATCCCTTTTGGTTCGAATGGAGCTGCGTACGCTCGATAACGCCTAAACCGAACAAACTCAGGCGGCGCGGGACGCGTCCACGGCAGTATCGCGCCCGTCCGGGAACTCGTCCTTCGCCATCAGTTTGGCGAGATCAAAGATGATGACAAACTTTTCGCCCTTGCGCCCGATACCGGCCGCATAATCAGACTGCCATTTGCCGCCGACCTCCGGCACGGGCTCGATCGCCTGTTCGTCGATGTCGGTGACCTCGAACACGCAATCCGCGACGAAGCCGACGCCGACCAGGCGGTCCTTCATCGGCACGTCGAGGATGATGATGCGCGTCGCCTCGGTCGCCGAGACGCTTGGCAAGCCGAGCTTGGTCCTGAGATCGACGATCGGATAGCCGCTGCCGCGCACGTCGATCATGCCCAGCAGGAAGCTCGGCGCATGCGGCAGCCGCGAGATCGGCCGCATATCCAGGATCTCCCGGACGTTGCGAATGCTGATGCCGAACGTCTCGCCGGCGAGACCGAGCGTCAGGTATTGCGAGGTTGCGGCCATGGTGCGTCCATTCGATGTTGGGAGAGGCCCGTTCGGACCAGCCAGTCAGCGTTGAAACTCCGCGTCGCGATCGTCGCCGCCAGCATCCATGTCGAAGGCGAAGCCGCCTCCCGCGCCGGCAACCTTCAGGGCTCGGGCCGGTTTGGCAGCGGGCGCCTTGCCGCGGCGATCGACCGCCGCCATCTTCGCCGCCTGGGCGCGGAGCTGTCCAACGGCCCGGTCGATCTCCTGAGGTGCGGCCTTCGCTTCGCGCGCAGTGTCATCGATACGGAAGAACGAGATCGTCGACTGCAACTGCTCGGCCTGGGAGGCCAACTCCTCGGAGGTCGAGGAGACCTGCTCTGATGCGCTGGCGTTCTGCTGGCCGACCTTGTCGAGTTGCTGGATCGCCTGGTTGATCTGGGCCGAGCCGACGTCCTGCTCGCGACAGGCCGCGGTGATCTCCTGAACGAGCTCCGCCGTTTTCTTGATGTCGGGCACCAGCTTGGAGAGCATCTCTCCGGCCTCCTGGGCAACCTTGACTGTTTCGCTCGACAAGGTGCCGATCTCGGCGGCGGCGGCCTGGCTGCGCTCGGCGAGTTTGCGCACTTCGGAGGCGACCACCGCAAAGCCCTTGCCGTGCTCACCGGCACGAGCGGCTTCGACGGCAGCGTTGAGCGCGAGCAGGTCAGTCTGCCGCGCGATCTCCTGAACGATCGTGATCTTTTCGGCGATGGTCTGCATTGCCTGAACGGCCCGACCGACAGCGCTGCCGCTGGATTCGGCATCGCGCGCCGACTGTGCGGCAATCTTCTCCGTCTGGTTGGCGTTGTCGGCGTTCTGCTTCACGTTGGACGCCATTTCCTCCATGGAAGACGAAGCTTCTTCCGCCGAGGAAGCCTGCTCCGTCGCACCCTGCGACAGCTGCTCGGCGCTGGCGGAAAGCTCCTGGCTGCCGGCAGATACGTTCTGGGCCGCGGTGAGAGCTTCGGACACGACCTGACGAAGCTTCTCGACCATGACGTTGAGAGAACGGACGAGATCTCCGATCTCATCGTTGCTCTTGACGGCGATCGTCTGGCTCAGATCGCCATTGGCGACCGCGCTGGCGAGGCTGACCGCGCGCGACAAGCCGTGGCTGATGCTGAGTGCCATCATGACTGCCGATCCTACGCCAAGCAGGAGTGACAATCCGATGACGCTGACCAACATGATCTTTGCGCGAGCGGCATTCTGCACCGACTCCGCGGACATCTCCGTCATCTGCTTCTTGACCAGCGTGATGTACTCGCCCGAGGTTGCGATCGCGTCCATAGCGTTCGCCTTCCCTTCGGTCGCGGCAAGCGTGGTTGCCCTGATATTACCGCCCTCCTTCACGATTTCCGCCACGCGGGAGACGACATTGACGAGGCGATCCGTCTGAGCCACAAAGCTCGCGGGCGACACGCCGGCCGCGGTGAGGGGGGCGACGGCCTGCTTGGTTGCCGCCTTGAGCGCTTCGTCTCCTTCGCTGATTGACTTGATCGCGGCATTCAGCTCCTCGACGCTGGAGGCCGAGAACGACAAGGCGACCTGCCGCTGCAGGCGGACACCTTCGAGCCTGATGGCATGGATCGCCAGAACGGCGCTGTTCTTCTCGGCGGAAGGCGGCAGGCGATTCAGCTCGGCGAGAGACGCATCGAGCGAGTCGTTCCAATGCTTCAGAATCGGCATCGCGTCGGTGGTCCACAGCTGGCCGCCCCGATAGTTCGAATTCTTCATCGCGAGCCCGACGATGACGTCCTCTCCGGCATTCATCTTGTCGTAAGACGCCGAGAACTTGTCGAGCAGGTGCTTGCCGACGTCAGAAGCGGTCGCCTTGATCTCGGTAAGAAGACGACTCACCTCGGCGCGATACTTCTTGATCTCATCGGCCAGCTTCTGCATCTCCGCGTCCGTGGACGCGAGGATGATGTCGCGCTCCGCCCGGGTCTGATAGAGCACGTTGTTTTGCAGCTCGCCGGCCCTGTCGATGCGCGCCGCGCGCACCACGAAATCCGCGGAGACCTCGACCTGATCCGAAAGCTTCAGAAAAGCCAGTCCACCCGTGAGTCCCGAAAGCACGATGATCGCACCAAACGCGCAAGCCAGCTTTGCCTTGATCGTGAATCGCATATCGAGCCCCCAATTTACCGGCCTTCTCGAGACCGCTCTCAATTCAAAATGTGTTCCATGTTGGGAACAATAACGAACTCTTCACGCCACTTCGCGATAAAACGAATGAACTCAGGCTTCCAGTGCATGCCGACACGCGGCGTCTGCTGCACATCGGCCTGCGAGATCTCCGTGACCTCGTAAACCTTGTCCGCGGTCACGCCGACCAGCACCGGTTCGTTATCGATCTCGATTTCGATCACGACGATGCGGGTGTCGGCGGAGTTGTCGAGCTGCGGCATGCCGAAACGGATGCGCAGATCCGCGAGCGGAATGACGTTGCCGCGCACGTTGATCACGCTGGGAACGAAGGCTCGCGCGCCCGCAACCTGGGTCGCGGGAACGGGATCGATGATCTCGCGCACGAGGCCCGCGTCCAGCGCGAACTTCTCCTCGCCGAGGCCGATCATCACGACCTGCATCGCACTCGACTGCTGCTCGCCCGCCAACCCGCCGTTCATCACGCCGCCTCGTTGATATGCTGCTTCTCGAACTTCGACTGCGCCAGCGAGACCAGCTGCGCGACGTCGAGGATCAGCGCCGCCGTGCCGTCACCCAGGATCGTCGCGCCGGAGAAGATCGTGACGTCCGAATGCAGCTTGGACAGCGACTTGATCACGGTCTGGTGGTTGCCGATGATCTGGTCGGCGACGAGGCCGACGCGGGTCTCGCCGGTCGAGATGATGATCGTCTTCTGGTGCTGGTCGGGCGCACCGGATGCGGCCATGAGCTCGCGCAAGCGCAAGAAGGGCACGAGGTTGCCGCGCACGTTGAGGAAGTTGCGGCCGCGCGAGCGCTCGTCCTCGGCTGTCAGCTCGACGCATTCCTCGACCGCCGACAGCGGGATGATGTAGCGGCCTTCGCCGACGCGGATGAGCAGGCCTTCGATGATCGCGAGCGTGAGCGGCAGGCGCAGCGTCACGGTGGTGCCCTGGCCGGGCCTGGTCGACAGGTCGATCGAGCCGCGCATGTTCTCGATGGTGCGCTTGACCACGTCCATGCCGACGCCGCGGCCGGACAGCGCCGAGATGGTCTGCGCCGTCGAGAAGCCCGGGTGGAACAGGAATTGATGGATCTCATGGTCGGTCAGCACGGCGCCGGCCGCGATCAGCCCCTGCTCTTCCGCCTTCGCGCGGATGCGCGCGGTGTTGAGACCGCCGCCATTGTCCTTCACCGTGACCAGCACCTGCGCGCCCGAATGCACCGCGGCAAGCTCGATCCGGCCCTGCTCGGTCTTGCCGTTGGCGGCGCGCGTCGCGGTGTCTTCGATGCCGTGGTCGATGGCGTTGCGGATCAGGTGCACCAGCGGATCGGCGAGGCACTCGATCATGGTCTTGTCGAGCTCGGTATCCTCGCCCGAGGTGACGAATTCGACCGGCTTGGACAGGTCGCGCGACAGATCGTGCACGAGGCGGCGGAAGCGGCCGAACAACGAGCCGATCGGCACCATGCGCGCGCCCATCGTGGTGTCGCGCAAGGAGGACGCAAGGCGCTCGATCTCCTCGGCGATTATCTTGATCGAGAGGTCGGAGCCGGAGGCGGCGAGCTGGGTCAGCCGCGCCTGGGCGATGACGAGCTCGCCGACCCGGTCCATCAGCTCGTCGAGGCGCTCGGCCTGGACGCGAACCGTGGCGATGCCACGCTCTTGCTTTCCGTCCTCGCGGCGCGCGGGTGCCGCCTCGCGCTTGATCTCCGGCTTCGTCTCCGGCTTCGTCTCCGGCTTGGCCTCAGATTGGGGTTCCGCCCTTGCGACGGGCTGCTCGGCAACAGCCTCCACCACCGGCGCAGCCATCTCGGCGATCACCGGCTCTTCCTCGGACAGCTGGAACAACGGGACCGGCGCGGGCGCTTCGACACGTTGCAAAGGCGAGAGCGTCAACTTCATCTCGTCCTGGACGAACATGAAGACGTCGTCGATGGCGTCCTTGGTGCAGGCGGCGTGCAGCTTGACGTCCCACTTCAGATAGCAGTCTTCCGGCTCCATCTCGTCGAGGAACGGGATGCCGTCGGTGACGGGCACGACGAAGCAGGGACCGAGCTTGCAGAGATCTTCCAACAGATCGAGCGGATTCGAGCCGTTGCGCAGGATATGGGAATCGAACTCCAGATACAGGTGCCAGCCGGCCTGCTTGCTCTCGGGTGGAGACAGCAGCGGTGCCTCGACGACCGGAGCGGCAGGCTTGTCGGCGGAGACGAAGCGCTTGAGGTCGTCGAGGATGGCTTCGCCGATGATGTCGTCGGTCGACTGCGGGTCCTCGATCAACGCGCGGATGTAGTCCTTGGCGGCGAGCGCGACCGAGATCAGCTCCTGCGTCGGTTTGATTTCGCCCTTCCTGACGCGGTCGAAGGCGGTCTCGAATTCGTGGGTGAAGGAGGCGACCTTGTCGAAGCCGAACATGGCGCCCGATCCCTTGATCGTATGCAGGGCGCGGAAGGCGGAATCGACCAGCTCGCGGTCGTCGGGACACTGGCCGAGATCGAGCAAGGCCCCTTCAAGAACTTCGAAGAGCTCGCTGGCTTCCTGACGGAAGACCTCGGCCGGGTCCATTGCGCTCATGTGCGCACCAGCTTGCCAACCACCGCGAGCAACTGCTCGGGCTTGAACGGCTTGGTGATCCAGCCGGTGGCGCCGGCGCTCTTGGCCTCCTGCTTTACGGCGTCGTTGGATTCGGTGGTCAGGAACACGATGGGCATGCCGACCGCGCTCGGCAGCTTGCGCAGTGCCCGGATCAGCTCCAGTCCATTCATGACGGGCATGTTGAGGTCGGTGATGACGAGGTCGAGCTTGCCCGCTTGCGCCTTGGCGAGCCCTTGCGCGCCGTCGCCGGCCTCGATCACGTTGTGACCGGCCGGCTCGAGCACGACCTTGATCATTTGCCGGATACTGGGGGAGTCGTCGACGGTCAGAATCGTGGCCATTAGATGCCATCTTTCTTTTGCGGGAAATGCTGATCGATCAGCGCATTGCTGGCGAAGCCGGCGCGGCGCAGGGTGTTGCGCAGAGACTGGGAGAAGGAGGTCAGGACCACCGGGCGGCCCTGGGCCTCGCCCGTCTTGGCGGTCGACAGCAGAAGCTGGATCGAGGTCACGTCGGCCTTATCGACGCTCGAACAGTCGATCTCGAGCCGCTCCTGGCGGCCGAACGCCTCGCGAACGAGGTCGTAGACGCTGCGAATGGCCGCAATGCTGCAGTCGGCGGGCAACCGTAACGACCACTTCGGCTCCGTGGGATTGAGCGCCATCGCTGCCCCGCCTTTGCGAAACTTCTAATACACGTTTGACGCGAATCAGATGAGCAAACCCCTAACGGAGGACTCCGTACGACTACGGGTCACATTCCCAAGGACTTCGCGCGAATGCATCCAACCGTGCATAGCGTGGCGAAATATCATGCAAGGTGCGCATGTCCATCGCCGCGTATCTGCACGATGCATTTGCTTCGCGTTAAATCGTGCGCGGTATGCAAGGGGCCGTGCCTTTGCCAGCGAAGAGAGCCCCGGCCGCCGATGCTGACCCAAGCGCTCCTGGTTGATGACAGTCGCTCCGTCCTCAACTTCCTGAAACGTCACATCGAGGCCGAAGGTCTGGTCGAGGCCACCGCCTTCCTCGATCCCGTGGAGGCGCTGGCCTGCGCGCAGGAGCGCGTCTTCGATCTGGTGCTGGTCGACTATGAGATGCCGCATATGGACGGCATCAGCTTCATCCGTGTCTTCCGGACCTTGGCCGGCTGCTCCGACATTCCGATCGCGATGATCACCTCGCGACAGACCGATGACGTCAAGATGGAAGCGCTGCAGGCCGGTGCAACCGATTTCCTGCCCAAGGCGCCGCAGAGCGTCGAGATGACGGTGCGCCTGCGGAATTTGATTCAGCTCGGTGCAGCCGTGCGCAAGCTCAACGATCGCGCCGCGCACCTGGCCAGCGAAGTCGCGGCCGCGACACGAAAGCTCGGCGAGCGCGAGGAGGAGATCATCCTGCGGCTCGCGCTCGCGGTCGAATACCGCGACAACGACACCGGCGAGCATACGTTGCGGGTCGCCCGCTACAGCCGCATCATCGCCGAGCAGCTCGGCCTGCCGGCCCGACTCTGCCGCGACATCTATCTCGCCGCGCCGCTGCACGACGTCGGCAAGGTCGCCATTCCCGACAATATCCTGCTCAAGCCAGGCAAGCTCACCGACGAGGAGATGGCGGTGATCCGGACGCACGCGACGATCGGCGAGCGAATCCTGGCCGATTCCGGCTGCGAGCTGATCCGGCTCGGTGCGCAAATTGCCGCAGGACATCACGAGCGCTGGGACGGCGCGGGCTATCCGAACGGGCTCAAGGCGGATGAAATCCCGGTCGCCGCGCGCGTGGTCGCAGTCGCCGACGTCTTCGACGCCCTGACGACGAGGCGGCCATATAAGGAGCCGATGCCGCTCGAGGTGGCGCGGACTTACCTCGCTGAGAACGCGGGCCGGCAGTTCGATCCCGCCTGCGTCGAGGCTTTCTTGTCGCGCTGGGACGAGGTGATCGAGATCGCCGCCGGTCAGCGGACGACCTCCTTTCAGAGGATCGAGTCCCCTCTCGTTCCAGCTATGGAGGGTGCGGCGGAGAGCCGTCCGGCCAATCGGCCGAGGCCGACCGCCTGACATGATCAGTTCGCGAACATCTTGCCGCGGCTTCATTTTTCTGCGGTCGCCGGTTTGAACCTGTTCCTGCTAGAGTGGCACCAACAGCTAAGAGTGATTCTGGTCACACTTGCCCCGGCGCCCTGCTGCTAGGCATCGAACCAGGACGGGGCACCAGAGCATCGTCGAATTAGATGAGAATTCCCATGAAATGCCTGATCGGCGCCTGTGTCGGCGCGTTTTTTGTTGCGGCCCCTGCTTTGGCGGAGACTCCTGCCGCGATCGTCGAGGACGTCCAGGGCAAGGTCGATGGCATCGCGTTCATGGACTATGTGGCGCCGGGCAAGATCATCAAGCTCGGGCCCAAGGCGAGCATCACGCTCAGCTACCTCAAATCCTGCCAGCGCGAGACCATCAGCGAGGGTGTCGTCCTGGTCGGCGCCGAGCAGAGCACCGTGCAGCTCGGCGAGGTCAAGCGGGAAAAGGTGCCCTGCGATACCAATGCGGCAAAACTGTCCGAGCGCGAGGCGAACCAGAGTGCCGCAACGACCTTCCGCACCATGCGGTCGGACGCGAAGGGCGTGCCGGCCAAGCTGCCGACGCTCTACGGCGTCTCGCCGCTGGTGCAAGCCAAGGCCGGCAGCACGCTGGTGATCGAGCGCACCGACGGCAAGGAGCCCACGATCAGCGTGCCGCTCAAGGGCGATGCCATGATCGGCGGCAAGTTCTATGATTTCGCCAAGACCGGGAAGGCACTGACGCCGGGCGGCAGCTATCTCGCCATTCTCGGTGCCAAGCGCTACACCTTCCAGATCGACGCGAGCGCCACCTCCTCGCCGACCCCGATCATCGGCCGCCTGCTGCGTCTCGAATAGGGAGCCTGGCGAAGGCGCGATGCGGCGGATCGGCAGGCGGGATATGGTTGCGGCGATCCTGATCGCGCTCCTTGCGGGCGGGGTCTTCACGTCGCCCCCGCTTGAGACGCTGCAAGGTCTCTCCCTCGACATCCTCACGGCGCTGCGCGGCAAGATCATTGGCGATCGCCGCGATCCCGCGACATCACCCGTCGTCGTGGTGGCGATCGACGGGGAGACCTACGACACGCCACCCTTCAAGGGGTCGCCGACGCAGACCTGGACGCGCGAGATCGGCCGGGTGCTCGGGAGCATCACTGAGGGCGGCGCCAAGGTGATCGGCTTCGACGTCATCTTTCCGAGCTCGATCGAGCAGTCCGAGATTCCCTTTGGCGAGGCGCCGCTCGGCGCGCGCATGAAGGGATTTGACCGGGACTATCTGATTGCGCTCAGGCGACTTTCCGACAGCGGCAAGCTCGTGCTGGGCGAGATTCTCAGCAACGACCATCCGGACAGGCCCGACCGCGCGCAGCAACTGGCGGTGAAGAACAACATCCGCGCGCTCAACGTCCATACCGACAGTGACGACGTCATCCGGCGGATGCCGCTGAGCTTTTCCATTGCGGGCCAGCCGGCGCCTGCAATGGCGGTCGAGCTTGCCGCGCGCGCCCTCGGTGCCAAGCCTGAGATCGGACCGACCGGAATGACGAACTTGTCGGGCTATGCCGTCCCCAGCGCGGTGCCCAACACGCTCACGCTCAACTTCCGCGGCCTCGGCCGCGACGTCCCGGCCTATTCATTCGCCGACCTGCGCGCCTGCGTCGAGAAAGGCGACCGTGATTTCTTCCGCCGCGCCTTCGAGGGCAAGGTCGTGCTGCTCGGCACCATCCTCAATTTCGAGGATCGCAAGCTCACCTCGATGCGGCTGTCCGGCGGATATGACGGCTCGCCGGGGTCGCGATGCGCGCTGCCCGCCCCTGCCAGCACCGCGAAGACCCGCAGCGACGTTGCAGGCGTGTTCGTGCATGCCACTGTGGTCCGCAGCCTGATCGAGCAGGACGCAGTGACCGAGCTCGGCTCTCCCATGCGGACCATTCTCACATTTGCGTTCGCAGCGATCATCGCCTGCGCGGCTCGCATGCTCGCGCCTTTCGGTGCGGTGATCGCCTGGCTCGCCCTCACCGCCGTTTACACGGCCGCGGCCGTCGGCGTGTTCGTGCATGCGCTGGCACTGCCGCTGACCGAGCCTGCGCTCGCGAGCCTTGCCGCGCTCGCCATGATGACCGGCTATCGCTTCGTGCTGGCAGACCGCGACGAGCGTTTCCTGCGCAAGAGCTTTGCGCTCTATCTCGCGCCTGAAGTGATCGAGACGATGGTCGCCTCCGGCAAGATGCCGGCGCTCGGCGGCGAGATGCGCAATGTCACCATGTTCTTCTCCGACCTCAGCGGTTTCTCCTCGATCGCAGAGACGATGACGCCCGGTGAGCTGGTCACGCTGATGAACGAATATCTCTCCGCCATGACCGACATCATCGAAGGTCATGGCGGTTACGTCGACAAATATATCGGCGATTCCATCGTCGCCATGTTCGGCGCGCCCGCCGACGATCCCGCGCACGCGCGCAACGCGGTGCGTGCCGCACTGAAGTGCCACGGGAAGCTGGCGGAGCTCAATGCCCGCCATCCCGCGTTCGCCGGCCACGGCCTGTCGCATCGCATCGGGCTCAACAGCGGCGAAGCCGTGGTCGGCAACATCGGCTCGCGGCGCCGCTTCAACTACACCGTGATGAGCGACACCGTGAACGTCGCCTCGCGGCTCGAAGGCGCCAACAAATATTACGGCACCGCGATCATGGCATCGGAGGCGACGGTCGCGCAGACCGGCGACACCTTCGCCTGGCGCGAGCTCGATGCCATCAGGGTGATGGGACGCGGCGAGGCGATCAGGGTGTTCGAGCCGCTGGCGGAGATGGGCGCGGAGACCGCCGCGCAGGCAAAGGTCGCCGCCGCGTATGCAGAGGGGCTGACGTGCTGGCGGGCAAGGGAGTTTGCGAAGGCGGCGGATGCATTCGGAAAGACGGCAGAGACCGATCCGGCGTCGGCATTGTTCGAAAAACGCGCGAGAGCGCTTGCGGCAAGTCCACCGCCGTCGGATTGGACGCCGGTCAATATCCTGGAAGGGAAGTAGCGCAGAACCCCTCATCCGGCGCATCGCGCCACCCTCTCACACAAGGGAAGAAGGGATGGCAGCACGCATCTTGCGAGAGCGCTCCCTAAAACGGCAGGCCCACGTAATTCTCGGCGAGCAGGCGCTGCGCTGTCTCGGACGAGAGCAGATAGTCCAGCTCCGTCTTTTGCAGCCGATCCTCATATTCGATCCGGTCGGGGAAGCGGTGCAGCAGCATCGTCATCCACCAGGAGAAGCGCTGCGCCTTCCAGATCCGCGCCAGCGTCTTGGCGGAATAGCCTTTGAGGCCGGAATCGTCGCCGTGCTGATAGTGCGCGAGCATGGCATGGTAGAGATAGTAGATGTCGGAGGCGGCGCTGTTCAGGCCGCGCGCGCCGGTCGGCGGCACGATGTGGGCGGCATCGCCGGCGAGGAAGAGCCGGCCATAGCTCATCGGCTCGGCGACGAAGCTGCGCAGTGGCGCGATGCTCTTCTCGATCGACGACCCCGTGATCAGGCGGCCCGCGACCTCCTCCGGCAGGCGGCGCTTCAGCTCGGCCCAGAACGCATCGTCGCTCCAGTCCTCCACCTTGTCGGTCAGCGGCACCTGGATGTAGTAGCGGCTGAGCACCTGCGAGCGCAGGGAGCAGAGCGCAAAGCCGCGCGCGTGCTTCACATAGATCAGCTCGGGCGACACCGGTTTCGTGCGCGACAGCACCCCCAGCCAGCCGAACGGATAGACCTTTTCATATTCACGCAGCACGTCCTTCGGGATCGACTTGCGGCTGACGCCATGGAAGCCGTCGGCGCCGACGATGTAGTCGCAATCGACGCGGATCGTTTCATCGTTCGAGCGATACGTCACATAGGGCCGGTCGGATGTCAGATCGTGCGGGGTCACATCCTCGGCGTTGTGCACGACCTTGCCGCCGAGCCGGTCGCGGGCCTCGTAGAGGTCCCGCGTCAGCTCGGTCTGGCCGTAGACCAGCACCGAATTGCCGCCGGAATGCTTGTGCAGGTCGATATGGGACAGCATGCCGTCATGGGCGATCTCGAACCCACGATGCATCTCGCCCTCGCGGTCCATCCGCACGCCGCATTGCGCCTCGCGCATCAGTTTCGCAAAGCCGTGCTCGAGCACGCCGGCGCGGATCCGGGCCAGCACGTGATCGCGGCTGTATTTCTCCAGCACGACCGTATCGATGCCCTTGAGGTGCAGCAGCTGGGACAGCAGCAGCCCGGACGGCCCGCCGCCGATGATACAGACCTGAACTTTCATTTTTGCATCCTCCCGTCGGTACTTTTTTGCAGAATCGGCGCCGCAAACCGATGGAGGGTTTCGTCATTGTCTTGTACTATTCGAACATGAAGAATGCCGCCCCTGCTCCGCCGATCCGGGTCTACAATCTGTTCGGCGAGTCCGGCGATCTGCCGGATGTCGTGCATTGCGAGACGATCGCGTCCCGCTCGATGCTGCACGACTGGACGCTGGCCGTGCACCGCCATGCCCGGCTGCACCAGGTGCTGCTGATCGAGCGCGGCGGCGGCGAGGCGACACTCGACGGGCGCCTGGTGCTCTTGAGGCCGATGCAGATCGTCAACGTGCCTGTCGGCCACGTCCATGGCTTCCGCTTCGTGCCCGGTACCCAGGGCTGGGTACTGACGATCGCGGCGGAGATTCTGGATGAGGCGTTGCTCTCGGCCGAGGGCCTGCGCGGTGTCCTGTCGCAATCGGGCGTGGTGCGCGGCACGCCGCAGATCCGCGCCATCATGAATCAGATCTTCGCCGAACACGCCGCTCGCCATTTCGGCCGTGCGCACGTGCTCCGCGCCCTGTCGGCGGCCATGATCGGGCTCGTGGCACGCGCACTCACGGGCGAGTGCGGCGGCAGCGGTACGGCGGAAAGCGGATTATTCCGCCGCTTCGAGGCACTGCTGGAGCAGCACCACCTGGAGCGCTGGAGCGTCGCCGATTATGCCAAGGCGCTGTCGGTGTCCCCGACGCATCTCAACCGGATCACGCGGGCGGCGACCGGCGACACCGCCTCGCATCTCATCCTCAATCGCCTGATCC
Organism: Bradyrhizobium sp. STM 3561; assembly: GCF_045571455.1. NCBI lineage: Bacteria > Pseudomonadati > Pseudomonadota > Alphaproteobacteria > Hyphomicrobiales > Nitrobacteraceae > Bradyrhizobium > Bradyrhizobium sp. STM 3561. Next base: position 509,535 of record NZ_CP120695.1, on the reverse strand, counting down.
GCGAGGCGCGGCGCAACCTCGTCTACACCAACCTGCCGGTCTCGACGATCGCCTACGCGCTCGGCTTCGAGGATCCTGCCTATTTCAGCCGGGTCTACGCCGCAGCCACGGGCGTATCGCCGCGCGCCTTCCGCGCCCAGCTCCATGGCAGCGAAAGCTGAGGCCCCGGAAGACAAACCTGCAAGCGTCGCATTCTACTAGGCCGCGGTGCGCGCCGACCGCCTCAATCCGGCGTCTTCGCGGCCACTTACCTTCGTTTATGGCGTCCCATCCTTTGGATAGAGGCCCTTTACCTCCGTACAATTGAGCAGGGGATGCGAACGCCTTAGCGTGACTGCATTCGGCGCCCTGGCGCTGGTGGCATGGAACCTCCCTAACCTCGGCGCAAGGCGGCCAACCCTGTCCGGTCGTCTGCGCCGCTTTTTAGGCAAGCCATCGGCGCCTTCAGTATTTTCCGGCCGACACACCGAGCCATTCCGGCTGGACGGTCAGCTTTCGTGTCGAACTGGGGATTTGTGCATAATGTCTTCGTTTGGGAAGATCGCGCTCTTCATCGACGGCTCCAATCTCTATGCCACCGCCAAGGCGCTCGGCTTCGACATCGACTACAGACGCCTGCTCGGCGAATTTCAAAGCCGAGGTACGCTGCTTCGGGCCTTCTACTATACGACCCTCATCGAGGATCAGGAATTTTCGTCGATCCGCCCGTTGATCGACTGGCTCGACTACAACGGATACACCGTCGTCACAAAGCTCACCAAGGAATTCGTCGACGCCACGACCGGCCGCCGCAAGGTGAAAGGCCGCATGGATGTGGACCTCGCCGTAAGCGCGATGGAGCTCGCCCCGCACGTCGATCAGATCGTGTTGTTCTCGGGCGATGGCGATTTCCGTTCGCTGGTTGAGGCCTTGCAACGCCGCGGTGTCCGCGTGACGGTCGTCTCCACACTGTCCACTCAGCCCCCCATGGTCGCCGACGACTTGCGCCGGCAGGCGGACGTCTTCATGGATTTGGCCGAACTGAGACCAAAGCTGGGACGAGATCCGGTCGAGCGCACGGGATCGCGCGAGCTGCGGCAGCCGCAGCAATTCCTCGCGCGCGGAACGATCAAGCGCGACGACCGGGTCGAGTGACCCTGCGAGACGACCGCAGGATACTCACACGTCGAAGAACACCGTCTCCTCCGGCCCCTGCAGATTGATCGTGAAGGTGTACACGATCTTGCCGGCACGCTCGCTGCGCTTTGCGATCAGCGTCGCCCGCCGGGCCGGCTGCTCGATCAGGTTGAGCACGGGATCGGCGGCATTGGCGGCCTCTTCGTCCGAGAAATAGAGCCGCGTGTTGAGACCGATATTGATGCCGCGCGCGACGATCCAGAGATTGACGTGCGGCGCGCATTTGCGCCCAGTCCTGTCGGTGATCGCGCCCGGTTTGATGGTCTCGAAGGTGACGAGGCCGCTGTCGAAGTCGGAGCCGGCGCGGCCCCAGCCGCGAAACTCTTCCTCCAGCGCACCGGCCGAACGGTCGGCCGGATGGTTGTAGCGGCCGGCCGCATTGGCCTGCCAGATCTCCAGCAGCACGTCGCGCAACGGCGTGCCGGCGCCGTCGAGCACCCTGCCCTCCAGCGTGATGCGTTCGCCCTTGGTATTCGGCGTCACCAGCACGTTGGAGAAATTCTTCTCGAAGATGTCGAAGCCGGCCATCGCCGGGATCAGGCCGATATGGACGTAGGGCCCGGCGGTCTGCGAGGCGGTTTCCTTGAGATAGTTGAGCGGCTGCGGCATGGGTTTTAGTTCCCCGCGGTGCGATTTTCGAAATAGGTGGAGCGCTGGCCACGCAGGACGATGTCGAAGCGGTAGGCCAGCGAGTCGAACGGCGTCGAGGCGTTGAGGTCGAGCGGCGCCACCAGGCGGTCGAGTGCATCCTTGTCCGGGATCGTCGTCAGGATCGGGCAGACCGGGATCAGGGGATCGCCCTCGAAATACATCTGCGTGATCAAGCGCTGGGCAAAGCCCGAGCCGAACAGCGAGAAATGGATGTGAGCGGGGCGCCAGCTGTTGACGTAGTTGCGCCAGGGATAGGGCCCCGGCTTCACGGTGCGGAAGTAGTAGTAGCCGGTATCGTCGGTGAGCGCGCGGCCGCAGCCACCGAAATTCGGGTCGATCGGCGCCACATAGGTGTCCTTCTTGTGCCGGTAGCGGCCGCCGGCATTGGCCTGCCAGAACTCGACCAGAGTGTTCGGAACGCCGCGGCCGGTCTCGTCCAGCACGCGGCCATGGACGATGATGCGCTCGCCGACCGGATCGCCGTCCTTGGCGTAATTGCGGATCAGATCATTGTCGAGCGGGCCGAGATCATTGTGCCCGAACACCGGCCCGGTGATCTCCGAGATCGAGTTCTCCAGCGACAGCAGCGCCTGGCGCGGCGAGCGCAGCACCGAGGATTTGTACCCCGGCGCATGCGCCGGCGGATGAATGGAACGGTCGCGCTGAAAGAAGCCGCCGTCGCCGAGCGGCGGCGTAAAGGGCTCGGGTCGGTTGAGGCGGGGATCCTGCAAGGCTGGCGCCTGGGCATTCATCGGCGTTGTCTCTCCCTGAAGCGCCCAGGTCCGGGCGCGGCTTATCGGGAGATCATGGGCCGGACTATTCCACAGATAAATAGATCGATTATAATATATTTCATGAAGAAAATCGATCATTTGGCTCTCGACGGCCACGCCCTCGAACTGTTCCTCGCCGTGCTGGAGGAAGGTTCGGTGACGGCGGCGGCCACGCGGCTCGGCCTGACGCAATCTGCGGTCAGCCACGCCCTGAACAAGCTGCGGCGCATCGCGGGCGATCCGCTGTTCGCCAAGTCCGGCCGTGGCATCGTTGCGACGGCTCATGCCCAGGCGCTGGCCGGCAAGGCACGCGCGCTGATCGATGAGATGCGCAGCTTTGCCGGCGGCGTCAGCTTCGCGCCGGCCCAGGCCCAGCTGTCGCTGACGATCGCCGCCAACGACTTCCAGCGCGACCTGTTGCTGCCACGGTTCTTCGATCACGTCGCCGCACAAGTGAAGAGCTTGAACCTGCGCGTGATTCCCTCGCAATCGCCTTCGCCGGCGATGCTGCGCGAGAACCGCTGCGACCTCCTGATCACCCCGCTGCCGCCATCCGGCGTCGACATCGTGCAGAAACGGCTGCTGAGGGATCACTACGTCTGCTACTACGACGCAAAGGCGCGTGCCGCGCCGGCCAGCCGCAACACTTATCTCGCGGCGCGTCACATCACCGTGGTCTATACCGACAACGAGCGGCTCGACTTCGATCGCCGGCTGGCAGCCAACGGGCTCCATCGCGACATCGCGATCTCGGTGCCGAGCTTCTCCGGCGTGCCGTCGTTCCTGCGCGGCTCGCAGATGCTTGCGAGCATGCCGAGCCTGCTCGCATCCGGCGTGATGCGCGGCTTTGGACAAACGCCGATACCGCTGGCGTCCCGCGCGCGGACCCTGGCCGAGTTGCCGATGTTCATGGTCTGGCACCAGCGTTACCAGAAAGACCCGGCCCACCGCTGGGTCAGGAGCCAGCTCGAGGCCGTCGCGGCGACGGCCGGCAAGTCCTGACATCGAGTCCTGACATCGAGCCCCGATATCGAGCCCTGACATCGAGCCCTGATATCAAGTCCTGATGTCAGGTGCCGTCGTCTGCAAGACTGCCCTTCGCAAACCCACTGGTTGCGCAAGGGGAGCCGCGCTAAAATCCGCTCATGACAGTGACCGACATTGCGAGCCGGACCTACAATCACAGCTGGCGGCTGGATCCCATCATCCGCAGCCTGCTTGATACCGACTTCTACAAGCTATTGATGTTACAGATGATTCGGGAGGATTACCCGAGTCAGCAGGTGACCTTCTCGGTCATCAACCGCTCGCGCCATGTGCGGCTCGCCGAGATCATCGACGAGGGCGAGCTGCGCGCCCAGCTCGACCACGCCCGCACCATCCGCTTCAGCAAGAAAGAGCTGATCTGGCTCGCCGGTAACACCTTCTACGGCAAGACTCATATGTTCTCGGCGGACTTCATCCGCTGGCTGGCGGAATTCCGTTTGCCTGAGTACGAGCTGCGCAAGGTCGAAGGCCAGTACGAGCTGCATTTCCATGGCCCCTGGACCCACACCACGATGTGGGAAATTCCGGCGCTTGCGATCCTCAACGAGCTGCGCTCGCGCGCGGCGATGAAGGGCCGCGGCCGCTTCGAGCTCGACGTGCTCTATGCCCGCGCCAAGGCCAAGCTGTGGACCAAGGTGGAGCGGCTGCGCAAGCTGGAGAACTTGCGGCTCTCCGACTTCGGCACCCGCCGCCGTCACGGCTTCCTCTGGCAGCGCTGGTGCGTCGAGGCGGTGAAGGAAGGCCTGGGCTCATCCTTCATCGGCACCTCCAACGTGCTGCTCGCGATGGACAACGATCTCGAAGCGATCGGCACGAACGCACACGAGCTGCCGATGGTCGCAGCCGCGCTCGCCAGGGACGACGAGGAATTGCGCTGGGCGCCTTACCGGATTCTCGACCAGTGGCGCCAGACCTATGGCGGCAACCTCCTGATCGCGCTGCCCGACGCCTTCGGCACCAAGGCCTTCCTGCGCGATGCGCCGGAATGGGTCGCCGACTGGACCGGCTTCCGCCCCGACAGCGCGCCGCCGATCCAGGCCGGCGAGGAGATCGTCGCCTGGTGGCAGAAAAAGGGCCGCAACCCCAAGGACAAGCTCCTCGTCTTTTCCGACGCGATGGACGTCGGCTCGATCGAGGAGACCTATCATCACTTCGCCGGTCGCGTGCGGCTCTCCTTCGGCTGGGGCACCAACCTCACCAACGACTTCGTCGGCTGCACGCCGGATGGCTCGTTCGATCTCGATCCGATCTCGCTGGTCTGCAAGGTCTCGTCGGTGGACGGCCATCCGGCCGTCAAGCTCTCCGACAATCCGGAGAAAGCGACCGGCCTTCCCTCGGAGATCGAGCGTTACCTGCGCGTGTTCGGCGACGCCGGCCGCGTGCGCAAACCGGTGCTGGTGTAGAGCACGTCACGGCGACGGCGATGCCCCGCGAGCAGGCTTCCGCGCCGGAGCGCGAGGTGGCGTAAGACGGCGAGCGGGTTCGCCGGTCATGCCGCCGTTCGCCGCTCCTGCGCGTAACGCACCAGCGCGGCGAAGCGATAGATGCCGTGCACGAACTTGCCGTTGGGCATGGTGATGAACAGGGCAAACACCGCACCGAGATGCAGCGCGAGCAGCGGCCCCATCGCGCCGGTCTCGCGCAAGAGCAGCAGCAGCATCCCGGTGAAACCGGTCAGGAACAGCATGGCGATGAAGCCGACATCCATGCCGTAGCGGCTCTCGTCGAGCAGCGCCGGATCGCGCCGCATCCTGGCCATGAACAGGCCGATCGGCCCGATGATCAGACCGATGCCACCGAGCGTGCCGAGCACGACCGGCAGATCCCACCACGGATACGGCGCCTGGCGTCCCCAGAGATAGTGATACAGCGTCGCCACCGACGTCGCGGCAAAGCAGAGCAGGAAGCCATAGAACGTCAGATGATGATAGAGCTTGCGCCGGTCCGTCGGACGGTCGTCCTCGTTGTAGCAGCCGACGCCGCCGCCATGGAGATAGCGCAACTCGCCGGCATCACGGATCGCCTGGAACATCGAGCCGCCATCGGCGCGGCCGCCGATCGGCGCACCAATATCGCGCCAGAACGCGCGCACGCTCATGGCGAGGGCCAGGATGGCATAGAGAAGTGCGGCGCTGAACAGCGCAGCCATCGCATTGTGCGGCATCAATTTGTAGAACGCACCCGGCCCGGTGTTGACGCCGAACAGCACGCTGCGATCGTTGAGCACGGCGAAGCCGAGGATGAAGGCCGCCATGCTCAGCGCGGCGATGATGCTGATGAGGAGGCCGTTGCGCGCGAACGCGCCGGACAGCATGCGCGGCCAGGCATAGGCCGCATAGGATTCCGCGCGTGCGACCGCAAGCGTCTTGGGAACGTTGACGTTGAACTCGTGCGGCGGCGAGAACTGGCAGTCGACGTAGCAGGCGCCGCAGGCATGGCAGAGATTGGCGAGATAGTTGAGGTCGCCGTCGGAGAAGGCGCGCCGCATCTCCATCGCCGGAAATACCGCGCACAGACCCTCGCAATAGCGACAGGAATTGCAGACCGTCATCAGACGGTCGGCTTCGTCCAAAATCCTAGTTCCGTGCATGTTCCGCCGCTTCCCGTCCTGCGATCCGCCCGAACACGCTGCCGATCGTCATGCCCATGCCGGCCGCATAGCCCTGGCCGAGCACGTTGCCGGCCATGATCTCGCCGGCGGCGAACATGTTGCCTGATGGCTTGCCGCCCTTCATCAGCATCCGCGCCTCCTTGTTCACGCGCGTGCCGAGATAGGTGAAGGTGATGCCGGGCCGCACCGGATAGGCGAGATAAGGCGGCGTTTCGATTTTGCGCGCCCAGTGCGTCTTGGGTGGCGTTATGCCCTCTGTACGACAGTCGTCCAGAATGGTGTGATCGAACGTGCCGGGCCGCACCGCGGCGTTGAATTCAGTGATGGTCTTCTCCAACGCGGTCGGATCGAGCTCCAGCTTACCGGCAAGCTCGGCGACGCTCTGCCCGGCGATCGGCGGAAACAGCGTCGGCATGAAGCTCGTGACGACGGTGGAATCGAAGATGATGTAGGCGATCTGGTCGGGCTGCGCCGCGACCAGGCGGCCCCAAATCGCGTAGCGCTTCGGCCAGATGTCCTCGCCCTCGTCGTAGAAGCGCTGGGCATGCTTGTTGACGACGATGCCGAACACGACGGAGTCGTGGCGCGTGATGATGCCGCCGTCGAATTTCGGCGCGCGGGCGTCGATCGCGACCGCATGACATTGCGTGGGATCGCCGACCTCCTGCACGCCCTTGTCGAGCAGCAGCTTCAAGATCGAGCCGCGATTATAGGGGGTGCCGCGGATCAGGAAATTGTCGGCAGCCTCGCCCCAATATCGCTTCAGCCATTCGACGTTGGCCTCGAAGCCGCCAGCCGCCGCGACCAGCGAAGTCGCGCGGATCTCGGTCTCGCCCTTGACCGGCCGCTTGAGGCGCGCCGCGAGGAACATGCCATCCTCGATCACGAGGTCGATGACCTCGGCGTCGTATTCGACCTCGACGCCGAGCCGTTCGGCCGCGAGATACAACGCGTTCAGCATGGCCCGGCCGCCGCCGAGAAAGAACGAGTTGGTGCGGCCGAGGCTCAGCGTGCCGCCCAGCGAGGGTTGCCAGCGTACCCCCTGCTCCACGATCCAGTTCAGGATGTCCTTGGACTCCCGGATCATGTGACGGGCCAGCTCCTCGTCGGTCTGGCCGCCGGTGACGCGCAGCAGGTCCTCCCAGAATTCCTCTTCGGTATAGGGGCCGGTCAGGATTTCGGTCGCCGCATCGTGGGCGCAGCGCATGTTGCGGGTGTGGCGGGTGTTGCCGCCGCGATAGAACTTCGGCGCACCTTCGAGCACGAGGACGGAGGCGCCGCCGCGCCGTGCGCTGATCGCCGCACACAGGGCCGCGTTGCCGCCTCCGATCACCAGCACGTCGTATTTGCTGCCCATGCCGTCTGCCCGATGCGACGAAGTTGGAGACATTCTGCCGGCCGGGGGCTCGATTGCCGCCGATCCGCCATTGCGCACTTTTGTATACAAAGATATACATAACAGGCGCAAGCGGCATCTCTGCATGGGCAGGATGCGCATCGAGGGATCATGGCCAGACGCCCGGCAAAGACAGGCGGATCGGTTTCGCGCGGCGCCGGCGTGGCGCTGGGCGAAGCCGTGTTCCGCTCATTGTGCGAGGCGCTCCAGGCCGGCAGCTACCGCGCCGGCGACCGCCTGCGCGAGGAGGAAGTGGCGCAGCGACTCAAGGTCAGCCGCACGCCGGTGCGGGAAGCGCTGGGCCGGCTCGCGGCGCGCGGTTTCGTCGCGCCCGCAGGCGGCCGCGGGCTGATCGTCCGCAATCTCGACATCTCCGAGGTGCTCGAGCTCTACGCCATGCGCGAGATCATGGAAGGCGCTGCCGCGCGCCTCGCCGCCGCGCACGCTTCAATGACGGAGATCGACGCGCTCTGCGATATCGAGCAGGCCTTTGTCGAGACATCCGCGAGAGACGCAGCCGAAATGGCGAGGCTCAACCGCGCCTTCCACGAGGCCATCTGCCGCGCCGCACGCAACCGCTATCTCGACAACGCTTCGCGGGAATTGCAGGATTGGATCGCCCTGCTCGGCCCGACCACCTTCACCGTATCGGGCCGCCCTTCGACCAGCCACGCCGAGCATCAGGCTATCATCGACGCGATCGCCGCGCGCGACGGCGACAAGGCCGAGCAGCTGGCGCGCGCACACATCCGCGAAGCGCTGCGCTGCCGGCTCAAGCTGCTGCAGAAGCAATAGTCCGAGACGCTCACGCCAGCACGTCCGCGACGACCGCCTTCAAAACTTCCCTGACGTCACCGGGCTTCAGCCGCACCTGCAAGCCGCGCTGCCCGCCGTTGAGATAGACCAGGTCATGGGCGAGCGCGCTCTGCTCGACCACGGTGCGCACCGTCCGCCGCTGCCCGAACGGGCTGATGCCGCCGACCTTGTAGCCGGTGACGCGCTCGGCCTCGGGCGGCTTCATCATCTGCGCCGACTTGCCGCTCGCCGCCGCCGCCAGCTTCTTCATCGAGACCTCCTGGTCGGACGGCACGACCACGCAGACCGGCTTGCCATCGACCAGCGCCATCAGCGTCTTCAGGACGCGCGCCGGGTCCTCGCCAAGGGCAGCGGCCGCCTGAAGCCCGATACTCTCGGCGTCGGGATCATAGTCGTAGGTGTGAACGGTGAAGGCAACACCGGCGGCGCCAAGCGCACGTGTGGCGGGGGTGACTTTGGACATAAACGGTATTTACCACCGTGGTCGGGCCGGTTTTTGCAATCTGGTTTGCTTGCCAGATCAAACTCACATTCGGTCGCCGCGCGGCGGCGGCTGCACCAACATTCCGCTTGCGGCGGGCAGGCTCGAGAGGACGAGACCATTCTTCGTTACGGCGTTTGAAGCCATGCAATCCATCGGTTCGTCCACCCGGATCGGCCGAGGCTGATCAATCTCGGCAGATTGGCTTTGAGGCTGAGGAGCGTGGTGTCAGGCGGCGGCCTTTATCTCGGCTCCCTCGATCACCACGCCCGCGGTCACGTACTTCCAGAGGGCCACGAGCAGCTTGTTGGCGAACTGCCGGTAAAAGGCCTCCGACCAGAGAACGGCCGTGAAGTTCGGGCCCAGGCTCTTCAGTTCGAGCAGCATTGCCACCGGGTTCGATACGGTCTTCTCCCCGCCGCCTTGCTCGCGGCCAGCAACGCATCCTGCTCGCGCTCCACCGCCGTGATCTGGTCGAGCAGCAGTTCGAGCCGGTCGAGTTCGCGGCTGATCTGCGCCTTCAGATGCGCCAGCAAGGCGCGCCCGTCGCCCGTCCGCTCCAGCCGCTTCCGCCGGTCTCGCCGCAGCGGCGCGTAGTCGAAGATCCCTTGCGCGAACAGAAGACCCTTGATCCGGTTCACATGCTCGATCCGCTCCGCGATCAAGGTCTCTCGCTCGCGGCACAGCCTACGGCGGTCCTCCTCTGCCGGAGAGGGCGCAACGACCATGGCGCAGACCCGTACCTCGCCGCGCTTGTAGGCCAGCAGCGTCCGCAACAGCGTCTCGCCATCCAGCCGGTCCGTCTTGGCCCGCCGGCGCCGGCGCGGCGTCGCAATCGAGGCCGGATCGACTACGTGGCTCTCGATGCCTTCCTGCTGCAGGGCGCGGTGAAGCCAGAACCCGTCCAGCCCCGCCTCCTGGATCGCGATGATCGGATAGCTCTCACCCGTTCGCGCCTGCGCCTTGCGCTTCAGCTCCGCAAACAGCTTCAACAGTTCCGAAAGGTCGCCGGCCTTCATGCTGCGTTTGGACATCTTCTCACCCTTGCAGGGCGACAGCGAAGTGACCAGCCATGTCGAACGGCTCAGTTCCAATGACACAAAAATTGCGCCAAACTGCGTGCGGATAGCGGCCAGTCCGTCGGAAGGATGATCGAGCAACATCGTCGTCTCCAGGTTGAATGGATTCAGCAACCCTCAGTCTGGCCTCAGACCTGGTCGCTATCCACTCCCCATGGAATCTTCGCTTCGCTCGCAATGACGGTGTGGGTGCAGATGCGCGCCCCACCCGCGACGCCCCCCTACTCCGCCGCGTCCCGCATCTCGGCGCGCTCGGCCCGTACTGCGCAGAACTTGAACTCCGGGATCTTGCCGAACGGGTCCAGCGCCGGGTTGGTGAGCAGGTTCGCCGCCGCCTCGGCGTAGCAGAACGGCATGAACACCATGTTCTCCGGCACGTCGCGGTCGGAGCGGACCTTGACCTCGACGGCGCCGCGGCGAGTCTCCAGGCGAATGAAATCGCCCGGCGCGAGGTTCTTCTTCCGCATGTCCTGCGGCGACATGAACGCGACCGCCTCCGGCTCGATCTGATCGAGCACCTGGGCGCGGCGCGTCATCGAGCCGGTGTGCCAATGCTCCAGCACGCGGCCGGTCGACAGCACCATCGGATATTCATCGTCCGGAATCTCGTCCGGCGGGATGACCTTGGCCGGCACGATCTTGCCGCGGCCGGTCGCGGTCGGGAAGCCCGTGGTGAAGATGATCTCGTTGCCGGGCTTGTCGGGAGCGTCGGCCGGATAGGTGACCGCGCCTTCGCGCACCAGCCGCTCCCAGCTGATGTTCTTCAGCGACGGCATCAGCTCCGCCATTTCGGTATAGACGTCGCCGGGGCCTGAATAATTCCACGGCAGCCCCATGCGCTTGCCGATCTCCTGGATGATCCAGAGATCCTGCCGCGCATCGCCCGGCGGATTGATCACCTGGCGCGCAAGTTGCACGCGGCGGTCGGTGTTGGTGAAGGAGCCCTCCTTCTCCGCAAAGGCCGAGGCCGGCAGGATCACGTCGGCATGGAATGCGGTCTCGGTGACGAAGAGATCCTGCACCACGAGATGATCGAGCATGGCGAGCGCTTCGCGGGCATGCTGGAGATCGGGATCGGACATCGCGGGATTCTCGCCCTCGATATACATGCCCTTGATCTCGCCGTCATGAATCGCGTTCATGATCTCGACCACGGTCAGCCCCCGGACGGGATCGAGGTCCTGCTGCCAGAGCTTTTCGAAGGCGCCGCGCAGGTCGTCGCGGCCGACCGGCTGGTAGTCCGGCAGGAACATCGGAATCAGGCCGGCGTCGGAGGCGCCCTGCACATTGTTCTGGCCGCGCAGCGGATGCAGGCCGGTGCCGGGACGGCCGACCTGGCCGGTGATCAATGCAAGCGCAATCAGGCAGCGCGCATTGTCGGTGCCGTGAACGTGCTGGCTGATGCCCATGCCCCAGAAAATGATCGACGATTTCGCGCGCGCATAGGTCCGTGCGACCTCACGCAGCGTCTGCGCCGGGATGCCGCAGATCGGCTCCATCCTCTCCGGCGTGAATTCCTTGATCTTCTCCTTGAGCTCCTCGAAGCCCTCAGTGTAGCCAGCGATATACTGGTCGTCGGTCAGGCCTTCGGTGATGATCGTGTTGATCATCGCATTCAACATCGCAACGTCGGAGCCGGGCTTGAACTGCAGATGCTTGGTCGCGTGACGCGACAGCGTCTGTCGCCGGGGATCCATGACGAACAGCTTGGCACCGTTCTTCGCCGCATTCTTGATGTAGGTCGCCGCGACCGGATGATTCACCGTCGGGTTGGCACCGATCACCCAGATCACTTCGGCGTCCATCGCGGCCGCAAACGGCGCCGACACCGCCCCCGAGCTCAGTCCTTCGAACAGCGCCGCGACCGACGAGGCGTGGCACAAACGGGTGCAATGGTCGACGTTGTTCGAGCCAAAACCGGTACGCACCAGCTTCTGGAACAAATACGCCTCTTCGTTGGAGCCCTTGGCCGAGCCGAAGCCGGCCAGCGCCTTCACGCCCTTCTCGTCGCGAATCTTGACCAATCCCTCAGCCGCGATGTCGAGCGCCTCTTCCCAGCTCGCTTCACGGAAATGCGTGAAGGGATTGGCGGGATCGACCTGGTCGTTGGCATCCTTCTTCGCATTGGGCAGCCGCACCAGCGGCTTGGTCAGGCGATGCGGATGGTGGATGTAGTCGAAGCCGAAACGACCCTTCACACAGAGACGGTTGTGGTTGGCGGGGCCGTCACGGCCTTCCGCATAGATCACCTTCTCGTCCTTGACCTCATACGTGACCTGGCAGCCGACGCCGCAGAACGGGCAGAGCGAGTCGACCTTCCTGTCGGCATAGGTGACGCGGGTCTGCTTGTCGTCGAGCATCACGGCCGGCATCAGCGCCCCGGTCGGGCAGGCCTGCACGCATTCGCCGCAGGCGACGCAGGTGGACTCGCCCATGGGATCGTCGAAATCGAACACGATCTTGGCGCCGGCATTGCGATAGGCCATGCCGATGACGTCGTTGACCTGGACCTCGCGGCAGGCGCGCACGCACAGGCCGCATTGGATGCAGGCATCGAGATTGACGCGCATCGCCGGATGGCTGGCGTCGGTCGCCCAGCGTTGGGCGGCGGGGAAGCGGCTTTCGGTGACACCCGTGGTCTCGGCCCAGTGCCAGAACTTCGAATCCGGATCGTGCGAGGTTTCGCGTGCCGGCTGGTCGGCGACGAGCAGCTCCATCACCATTTTTTGTGCCGCAATCGCACGCGCGGATTCAGTCTTCACCTTCATGCCGACCGACGGCGTGCGCTTGCAGGACGCCGCGAGCACACGTTCGCCCTCGATCTCGACCATGCAGGCGCGGCAATTGCCGTCGGGGCGATAATCGGGCGCCGGCGAGTAGCACAGATGCGGGATGTCGCGGCCCTGGCGTTTGGCGACCTGCCAAATCGTCTCGCCGGGATTGGCCTCGACCTGCTTGCCGTCGAGCTCGAACGTAATCTTCGTCATTCGGCCGCTTCCTTGAACTCGTCAGGGAAATATTTGATCACAGAGGACAGCGGGTTCGATGCCGCCTGTCCGAGCCCGCAGATCGAGGCGTCGCGCATCGCCTGGCTCAATTCTTCCAGCAAGGCGCGGTTCCAGACCGGCCTCTGCATCAGCAGCGCCGCCTTCTGGGTTCCGACGCGGCACGGCGTGCACTGGCCGCAGCTCTCGTCCTCGAAGAACTTCATCAGGTTCAGTGCTGCCGCGCGCACGCTGTCACTATGCGACAGGATCACGATCGCAGCCGAGCCGATGAAGCAGCCGTATTTCTCCAGCGTGCCGAAGTCGAGCGGGATGTCGTCCATCGAGGCCGGCAGGATGCCGCCGGAGGCACCGCCTGGCAGATACGCATAGAACTGATGGCCATCAGCCATGCCGCCGCAATATTCGTCGATCAGCTCGCGCACGGTGATGCCCGCGGGCGCCAGCTTCATGCCGGGATTCTTCACGCGGCCCGAGACCGAGAAGCTGCGCAGGCCATGACGCTCGTGGCGACCATGGCCCTTCCACCAATCGGCGCCCTTCTCGACGATGTCGCGCACCCACCACAACGTCTCGACGTTGTTGATCAGCGTCGGCAGCCCGAACAGGCCGACCTGGAACGGATATGGCGGCTTGTGCCGGGGCAGGCCGCGCTTGCCCTCGATGCTTTCCAGCAGCGAGGATTCCTCGCCGCAGATATAGGCGCCGGCGCCGCGGCGCATGTGCAGCGTCGGGCCGCCCGGAGGGAGCTTGGCGATCTCGCGCTCGAGGATCTCGCGCGATGCCGGGTATTCGTCGCGCAGATAGATGTAGATGTCGGAGGCCTGCACCACGTGCGCGCCGATCAGCATGCCCTCGATGAAGCGGTGCGGATCGGTTTCCAGGTAATAGCGGTCCTTGAACGTGCCCGGCTCGCCCTCGTCGCCGTTGATCGCCATCAGCCGCGGGCCCGGTTCGCCCAGTACCGCGCGCCATTTCCGTCCCGTCGGGAAGCCGGCGCCGCCGAGGCCGCGCAGCGAAGCATCGTCGAGCGCCTTGAGGAGATCGTCCTTCGACAGCTCGCCCGAGCGCAGCCGGCCCAGCAGCTTGTAGCCGCCGCCGGCGACGTAGGCATCGTAGTCGATATATTTGGGCAGATGCGCGTGAGTGTCACCAGCCTTGGCCGCCGCCATCACGTTGGCGACGGTGGCGTGATCGACGAAGTTGTGACCGACTTCCGCGGCAGGCGCGGTATCACAACGACCGACGCAGGGCGCGCGCACGACGCGGATGCCGGGACCTGACGCACTCTGCAGATCCTCGAGCAGCTTCTCGCCGCCAAGCATCGCGCAAGTCAGCGAATCGCAGACGCGGATCGTCAGCGGCGGAATGTCGGGCTCGCCTTCCTTCACCACGTCGAAATGCGCATAGAAGGTCGCGGTCTCGAACACCTCGGCGAAGGCGAGCTTCATCTCGTCGGCGAGCGCGGCCAGATGCGCCGCCGAGATTTGATGGTACTTGTCCTGGATCAGGTGCAGATATTCGATCAAGAGATCGCGCCGCCGCGGCCTGTCGCCGAGCAACTTCTCGATCTCGTGCGCGGCCGTGGGATCGACCTGCCGCCCCTTGGGAGTCGCCTTGGCGCGTCGGCGCCCCTCGCCGGGATGCTCGAACGGGCGGACCTTGTGCACGTCGTGGCTCATCGATTGGTCTCGATCTCGTCTTTTAGAACGGCTCCAGTTCTAGCTTCTGGCATGCCAGATGCCAAGCAAATTCTCATGCTCTCGGAAGCAGTTAAGCGCGGCTCGAAAGGCAACCTTGGAGTGCTGCCGGACACAGCCTTGCGTTCGTCTAACGCGCCAACTGATGGAACGAAGCCTGAATTGGTGTGGAGATCAATAAAGGCTTCCCATGCTGCGATAGCGAAATCGTATCGCGCTCCGGCTCCGAGGCTACGGCGGGAGCGCGCAAGCTGCGCTCCCGCCCGCGGCGAAGATCAGAAAATCTTGACCGCGCTCTCCAGCGTCTTCCAGACACCCCAGAGGAGAGGACCGCCGACGATCGCCCAGAAGAACGCCGCCTTGATGTCAAGCCCGCCAAATCCGATGCCGTAGGAGCCGTGCGGCCCCGCAGCCGCGGCGCTGGCGCTCGCCGCCTGCAACTTGGCGACGTCGGCCTCCTTCATGTGCCACTTCGAATCCACGGGCTTGATCAGGTAATTGCAGATCAGGCCCGCGATCAACATCGCACAGAGGATGTACATGGTGGTGTTGTAGAGTTGGTCGCGCGGCACGCCGGCCGCAAGTTGGAACTCGCGGATGTAGTTCACCACGACCGGGCCGATGATGCCGGCGGTCGACCACGCCGTCAGCAAACGGCCGTGGATGGCGCCGACGAACTGCGTTCCGAACATGTCGGCAAGATAGGCCGGCACGGTCGCAAACCCGCCGCCATACATCGACAGGATGATGCCGAATCCGGCCACGAACAGGAGCTTCGAGCCCATCGCCGCAAAGGTCGGCGCCAGCGCGTAGAGCACGATGCCGAGGATGAAGAACGTGTAGTAGGTGTTCTTCCGCCCGATCCTGTCCGACAGCGACGCCCAAAAGAAGCGGCCGCCGATGTTGAACAGCGACAGCAATCCGGCGAAGCCGGCGGCGATCGCGGCGATCTGCGCCTTCTGCCCGGCATCGAGCGCGTTGAAGCCGACTTCCGGCAAACCGATCAGCTTGCCGGCGAAGATCTCCTGAAGCATCGGCGAGGCCATGCCGATCACGCCGATACCTGCCGACACGTTGAGGCAGAGCACCCACCAGATCAGCCAGAACTGCGGCGTCTTGTGCGCGTCGTTGAGATGGACGTTGTTCTTCGAGATCATCGCGTTGGCCTTGACCGGCGGGGTCCAGCCTTCGGGCTGCCAGCCGGCCGGCGTCACGCGATAGGCGAAGGCGCCGATCATCATGAAGACGAAATAGACCACCCCCATCGTGACGAAGGTCTCCCAGACGCCGACGGAGGTCGGCGTCTTGAAGTAGTTGATCAAGAGATTGGCCAGAGGCGCTCCGATCATGGCACCGCCGCCAAATCCCATGATGGCCATGCCGGTCGCCATGCCGCGGCGGTCCGGAAACCATTTGATCAACGTCGACACCGGGGAAATGTAGCCGAGGCCGAGACCGACGCCACCGATCACGCCGCAGCCAAGCCACATGATCCAGAGCTGGTGGACGTAGACGCCGAAGGCACCGATCAGAAGCCCGCCGCCCCAACAGCAGGCAGCGACGACGCCCGCCTTGCGCGGACCGGCGCGCTCGAGCCAGCCGCCCCAGATCGCGGCCGAAACGCCGAGCAGGACAAAGAACAGCGTGTACATCCAGCCGAGGCTCGCGACCTTCCAGTCGCAGGTCGTGGTGAACAGCTCCTGCCACAGCGACATGTCGGGGCAGGCCTTCGGCGCCGCGACGCCGATTGCGCGCGACAGCGGCAGCCAGAACACCGAGAAGCCGTAGGCCATGCCGATGCACAGATGGATGCACAGCGCCGCCGGCGGCACCAGCCAGCGATTGAACCCGGCCGTCGCGATCGTGCGTTCACGATCGAGAAAGCCGGAAGCACCAACCGGTGCAAGAACGGTATCGGCAGTCGTCATAAGCATTACCTCCCAAGCGCGGCCTTCCGGCACATCGGTTTGAGACCGGTCATGCGTGCTCGCAGCCGCGCATGACGGGTCGGACTTCATGTCGAAGCGGAATGTCTGGTGCACATCGCCTCATGCGCACCGAGCAAGCAGCTGATCGCGGGTGATGTCCCTTCGCCTTGCGAGCAGCGTTGCAGTGACGGCTATCGCGCCCTCATCCCCTCAACACCCTGTCTTGAAATGAGCAACGCGCGTGCCAGAAATGGCATCGTGACAATTCAACGACTTCCCGCAGCGCAATGTGCTGCGTCGGACAGAATGTCCCGAGGTCCTTGGACAAAATGTCCAATCAGGTCGCTTCCGGCAGCCACACCGTGAATGTACTCCCGGAACCGACGCGGCTTTCGGCCGTGATCTGTCCGCCCTGGCGCTTGATCAGCGTCTGGCTGATGGAGAGGCCGAGCCCGGTGCCTTGCCGCCGCTTCGTCGTGTAGAAGGGGTCGAATATCTTTTCGATCACCTCAGCGCTCATGCCGATGCCGGTGTCGGCGACCTCGATGGCGACGCCCTGCTGGCCTTCGCGCTCGGCATCGAAGGAGCGGAGCGTCAGGGTTCCGCCTTCCGGCATGGCGTGGATCGCGTTGACGATGAGATTGACCAGCACCTGCTGCAACTCGTTGCTGTTCATCAGCACGAGCCGGTTGGCACGATCATCCCTGACCACGGCGATCTCGGTCTTGTTCAGAAGATGCTGCACCAGCGGCAGACAGTCGGAGATGACGCTTGCCGGTGCATGGCGCTCGACATAGCCGGCATATTCCTCCGGCCTCGCAAACTGCAACAGCTTGGTCACGATCTGACTGATGCGGTGAATCTGCTCGTCGAGCAGGCGAAACTCGACCTTCGCCTTGTCGGCATCGCCGCCGAACACGCTGCGGATGACGTCGAGATTGCCCTGCATCACCGCGATCGGATTGTTGATCTCGTGCGCAACGCCGGCGGTGATCTCGCCGATCGCAGCCAGCTTCTCGGACATGATGAGCTGCTTGGTGGTTGCCTCGAGCTTGAGATTGGCGTGCTCGAGGTCGCGGGTGCGCTCGCGCACGCGCACGTTCAGCTCTTCATTCCATTCGCGGAGTTGCCGGTCGCGTTCCTGGATCTGGTCGAGCAGGCTGTCGAGATGAACCGCGACGCGGCCGATCTCGTCGCCCAGTACCGGCATCTTGGTGCGGGCGGAGAGGTTCCCGCGCTCCACCTCGGTGATCGTCGCCGTAACGCGCTCCAGCGGCATGAAGATGGAGCTCGCCCAGCGCAGGAAGATCGGTACGGTCGCGGCGGTGATGATGATGAACGCCGCGATGATGATCACCAATGTCTGGTATTTGGCTTCGCTGAACGGCTTCTCCAGAAAGCCGACATAGAGCATGCCGACCCGCTTGCCGTAACTGTCCACCAGCGGCTCGTAGGCGGAGATGTACCAGTCATTGACCACGAAAGCGCTGTCGAGCCAGGTGCGCCCCTCGCCCAGCACGGCCGAGCGCACCGCCGCCGACACGCGCGTGCCGAGCGCGCGCCGTCCCTCGAACAGGCGGACGTTGGTCGATATCCGTACGTCGTCCAGGAACAGCGTCGCGGTGCCCTGGCTGCCCTCCGGCAGGCTCGCCGCGCGATAGACGAGATCGTTGATCGTGTCGATGAATTCGAGATTCTGGTTGAGCAGTGTGCCGCCGACCAGCGCAGCGGCGCCACCGTCAGGCAGCATCGCCCGGCTGGCCGCATGCACGACCATGCCGCGCGTCTCCGTGCTGCGGTCGGTCGGCACTGCGTTCGGGGTCGGCACGAGGTCCAAGCGCGCGCGCTCGGCCAGGGCCGGCGAAATTGCGGCGAGCTCGTCATTGCCGAAAATGTCGACGCCCGTCGCAGGAGCCTGGCCCGACAGCGCCGACATGATGATCGGCCAGTCACTTCTCGGTCGATGCTGCAGCGGCGGCGACGAGGCCAGGACGTCGCCGTGGCCGTTGGCCAGATACAGGAAATCGAGGCCGATTTCCTTGCGGGTCTCATCGAGCAGATCCTGCAGGGAGCCGCGCGCATCCGGCGCCAGCACCTCGTGGAAGCGGGCCGACAGGCTGAGCGCCCGGAGCTGGACGCCGGTCTTTTCGAGGATGCGGGCGAGATATTGGTGGGCGATGGTGAGATCGCCGTTGACCTTGGAGATCAGGGTCGCGTCGAATTTCGCGTTCCAGCGATAGATCGCAACGCCGAGCAGGAGCGGCAGGATGACCAGCATCGGCAGCAGCGCGATCGCGAGCAGCCGGAAGCGGACGGAGCGTCCCCGCACGGGCTCGCCGCTGCGGCCGCCAGCATCAGACATCCCACAACGCGCATTTGCGGTCGATGGTCTTGCGCGAGATGCCGAGGCGCCGCGCCGCCTCCTCGCGATTGCCATTGACCTCCTTCAGCACGCCGAGAATGTGACGGCGCTCGAGCTCCGCGAGACTGTCGGCAGGCGCCGACTGACCGTTGTCGCGGGGGCCGGCGAAATCGTCGGGGAAGGCGCCGAGGATCAGCGTGCGCTCGATCAGGTTACGCAGTTCGCGCACGTTGCCCGGCCAGTCATAGCTTGCGAGCGCCGCCCGCACCGAGGCGTCGATCGGCACCGGCGGCATGCCGAGCTGAGCCGAGAGCTTGCTCATGAAGATGGTGGCAAGCTCCTGCACGTCATCGCCGCGATCCTTCAGGAGCGGCAGGCGGATCTGCATCACGTTGAGCCGGTAGAACAGATCGGCTCGGAAACGTCCCTTCTCGACCTCCTTCTGCAGCTCGGCATTGGTTGCGAAGATGAAGCGCAGGTCGACCGGAACTTCGCGCTCGGAGCCGACCGGACGGACGCGGCGGTCCTCGAGCACGCGGAGCAGCTTGCTCTGCATCGGCAGCGGCAGCTCCCCGATCTCGTCGAGAAACAGCGTGCCGCCATGCGCATACAGGAACAGGCCCTCGCGCCCCGAATCGGCGCCGGTGAAGGCGCCCTTGATGTGCCCGAACAGCTCGGCCTCAATCATCTCGGGCGGGATCGCCGCGCAATTCACGGGCACGAAGGGCTTGTCGGCGCGATCGGACAGCGAGTGGATCGAGCGCGCGGCGACTTCCTTGCCGGTGCCGGATTCGCCGGTGAGGAGAACCGAGGTCGGCAGGCGCGCGACGCGGGCGATGGTCTCACGCACGCGCAGCGTCGCCGCCGACCGTCCGATCAGATTGTCACGCAGGAACGTGCGGTCGGACGAGGCACGCAAAGCGTAGCGCAGGACATAGTTCTCGCGCTGCAGGCGGACACGGTCGAGGCATCGTGCCACCGCGTTGAGGATCTGGTTGGAGCGGAACGGCTTCAGCACGAAATCGGCCGCACCGGCGCGCAGGGCCTGGATCGCGGTGTCGAGGTCGGCATAGGCGGTGATCAGGATGGCGTCGGCGAAAAAGCCGACGGCGCGCTGCTCGGCGAGCCAATCGACGCCGTTCTTGCCCGGCATGATGTTATCGAGAATGACGACGTCGTAGCGATTGGAATCGAGCTTGCGCGAAGCCTGGTCGGTATCGGCCGCCTCGTCCACCAGCTTGCAGCGCGGCGCCAGCGTGCGCACCAGGAAATTGCGCATGCCCGGCTCGTCGTCGACGATCAGGATGGAGGCCTGCGCCAGCGCGCTGAACTCCGGCCCTGCAGCTGCCTTGCCGAGCTTGACGGCAGGCTCGCGACCCACCGTGGGGTTTGCGGCTGCGCTTGCCCTCGATGTTGAGAAAGTCATGCCCGATGTTTAAGGTTTGAGATCATCCACCACAATAATCGGCGCCTTTCGCATTGCAGCGAAGCTCCGGCCGTTCCCCCAGGCGCAGCATAGTCAAACGTCCCCGCCGTGAATATTCGCCTTCCTACGGGGCGTCGCTCTTTTCGACCAGGAACACGATGCGCGTCTCGTTGCGCTCGGTGATCTCGACCTTGTCGCCGGTCTCGCGAATCAGGTTCGGAATGTCAATCACCGACAAGGGATCGGTACAGTGAACCTCGAGCTGATCACCCGGCTGCAAAGGCTTGAGCGCCTTGCGCGTCTTGAGGGCGGGCAGCGGGCATTTCAGTCCGGTGAGATCGAGCGTCGTTCTGGCCATGGCCGCAACATGGCGGGACGAAGCGATGGCGTCAACGGAAGGGCCCTAGAGCAGGTCGGCGTAGGACAGGAAGCCCACGTCCTGACCCGGCTCGACATTGGTGATGTCCTCGCCGAGTTCGACGAGTCCGTCAGTCTCGACCAGCGAGGACAACAGCCCGGCTCCTTCGCGCGGGAACTTGATCGCCTCGAGGCCGCCGTCCTCAGCGCGGCGCAGCGAGGCGCGCACATATTCGCGCCGCCCGGCCTTCTTCTTGTAAGTGAACGCCGCCCGCAGCGGGATGGGCGTCAGCGGCTCCGGTAGGCCTCCCCCCAGCGCCAAGGCCGTCGGTCGCACCACATGGACAAACGTCACGAAGCTCGCGACGGGATTGCCCGGCAATCCGATCAGCGGCACGCCGTCGATGATACCCATCGCCACGGGACGGCCGGGCTTGATCGCCATCCGCCACAGCACCAGCGAGCCGACGCTCTCGACCGCCGCCTTGACGTGATCCTCCTCCCCGGTCGAGACGCCGCCGGTGGTGAGGATCAGGTCGTGGTGACCTGCGACCTGTTTCAGGCCGCTCGCAAGTGACGTTCGCTCATCCCGCAGGATGCCGAGGTCGCTGACCTCGCAGCCGAGCCGCCGCAGCATCGTCATCAGCATGAAGCGATTGGAATCAAACAGCTGCGAGGCGGAGCGCGGCTCGCCAGGTGAGGCCAATTCGTCGCCGGTCGAGAACACGGCGACGCGGATGCGCCTGACGACGTCGAGCCTCGTCAGGCCGAATGCGGCGGCGAGCGCGACATGCTGCGGCCGCAAGCGCTGGCCGCCGCGCAGCGCGACGTGACCTTGCGGAATGTCCTCGCCTGCGGGACGGACATTGGCGCCGGGCTTCAGCCCCGGCGGCAACACGATCTTGCCGGACTCATCGATGCGGACGTCCTCCTGCATGAAGACGGTCTCGGCATCCGGCGGCATCGGCGCGCCGGTGAAGATCCGCGCGGTGTGGCCGGGCTTGATTGGCGCTTGCGCAAGCCCGCCGGCCTGGATGCGACCATCGAGCGGGAATGCCTGCTCCGCAGCTTGCGGAAGGTCGGCGTTGCGCACGGCGTAGCCGTCGACCGCGGAGTTGGTGAACGGCGGCAGCGGCAGTGGCGCCGCGATATCGCGCGCGAGCACGCGCCCGTCGGCATCGACCAGCGCAACAGTCTCGAGATCGGTGATCGCGTTGACGCGTGTCGTGATGAGGCCGACGGCTTCGTCGACCGACATCATCGGGCCGCCGAAGGCAAAGCAATCGTCCGATAATTGCGCCATGGTGCCTCGTCAGCGTATCGCGGTGCTTCTTGCCACCACTTCCTCGACCGGCATCGCCGCAAGCAGCAGCAACGCGGCTACAGCAGGGATATCATCGAGATGGACGGTCGGCAGCCGGGTTTCAACCGCGGTGTCGGTCGCAATCCCGGCAATTCCGGGATCGTCGGGAAAGAGCAGCGGTTTGCCGTTCGCGGCACGATGCACCTCGATCTTGCGATGCGGCTCGCGCTTGAAGCCCTCGACCACGACGACATCGACCGCGGAGAGCTTCTCGAGCAGCTCCGGCAGCCGCGGCTCCGCCGCCCCGCGCAACTCATGCATCAGCGCCCACCGCTTTGACGAAGCGACCAGCACCTCCGCCGCGCCGGCCTCGCGATGGCGCCAGGAATCCTTGCCGGGCACATCGACGTCAAACTGGTGATGCGCATGCTTGATCACGGAGACGCGCAGGCCTTGCGCCTTGAAATGCGGGATCAGCCGCGTCAACAGCGTGGTCTTGCCCGCACCGCTCCAGCCTGCAAGGCCGATGACTTTCATAACCGTTCGATCTCCGCCAACGGCTCGCCAGCCGATGGAACCCGCCGGCCGTCATTGCGAGCGCAGCGAAACAAATCCAGACCGTCACTGCGGATATTATTCTGGATTGCTTCGCTGCGCTCGCAATGACGACGAGGCGGCATTTCGCTCTCTTGCCGCCATGCTTATATCGGCTTGACCCGAATGTCATGCTAACCTCGCCGCCATGATGAAGATCGACAAAGCCCCGGTGCCCCTGATCGTCCCCAATCCGGACGACCCGCGCCTGACCCAGAGCGTGACCGGCACTGACCAGACCGGCGCCAGGGTCGAGATCAAGGTCCCGATGGAGCGGCCACTGACGCTCTACCTGAATGCCCAGGAGATCGTCACCATGATGACGATCGGCGATTACCCCGAATATCTGGCGCTCGGCTATCTGCTGAACCAGAACATGCTGAAATATAATGACGTGGTCACCGAGGTCGAATACGACGACGACCTCCAGGTGGTCGTCGTGCGCACCGAGCACCACACCAATTTCGAGGCCAAGCTGAAGAAGCGCACGCAGACCTCGGGCTGCGCGCAGGGCACCGCCTTCGGCGACCTCTTGGAGGCGGTCGAGAGCGCCGCGCTGCCCAAGGCGGAGCTGCGCACCTCTTGGCTCTACCAGATGACGCAGACCATCAACACCATGCCCTCGCTCTACCTTGAGGCCGGCGCGATCCATGGCTGCGTGCTGTGCAAGGAGGGCACGCCGCTCTGCTACACCGAGGACGTCGGCCGCCACAATGCCGTCGACAAGATCGCAGGCTGGATGTATCGCCACGGCGTCGATCCCTCCGACAAGATCCTCTACACCACGGGACGCCTCACCTCGGAGATGGTGATCAAGACCGTGCGCATGGGCATTCCAATCCTGGTCTCGCGCTCCGGCTTCACCGCCTGGGGCGTCGACCTCGCCAGGCAGGTCGGGCTGACGCTGGTCGGCCGCACCCGCGGCAAGCGCTTCATTGCGCTCGCGGGCGAGGAGCGCATCGTCTACGACCAGAACCTCGCCTATGTGGAAGAGGAGTCCGCCAAGCACAAGCGCAAGGGTGAAGGCGGTGACGACTGACATCCCCGCCACGAGTGTTCCTTCGACTCTTGGCGTGCTGCTCGCCGGCGGTCTCGCGCGGCGCATGGGCGGCGGCGACAAGCCGATGCGCACCATCGGCGGCCGCACCATTCTGGAGCGCGTGATCGCGCGCCTTTCGCCCCAGTGCAGCGGGCTGATCCTCAACGCCAACGGCGATCCCGCCCGCTTCGCCGCGTTCGGCTTGCAAGTCGTCGCCGACGACGTGCCCGGCTTCCCCGGCCCGCTCGCCGGCATCCTCGCCGCGCTCGACTGGACCGCGGCGAACCGGCCGGAGATCGAATGGGTGCTCAGCGCCGCCGGCGACTGCCCGTTCCTGCCGCGCGATCTCGTCGCACGGCTACATGACGCGCGCGCGCGTGAGAACGCGCAGCTCGCGGTCGCCGCATCAGGCGAGCAGTCGCATCCGGTGATCGGCCTGTGGCGCGTCGCCTTGCGCGACGAACTGCGCCACGCCCTTGTCGTCGAAGACCTCCGCAAGATCGACCGCTGGACGGCACGCTATCCGCTGGCGACGGTGACATGGCCGACCGAGCCGCTCGATCCATTCTTCAATGCGAACACGGTCGAGGACATTGCCGAGGCCGAGCGGCTGGCGGCGCTGGATGACGCGTCCTAAGGCGGTGCATTGAGCTCTGGCCGTGACCCGGGATAGACCCAGCTGGTATCTACGCGGGCCGGAAGCCGGCGCGCTCGAGTGCTACGCGGGCCGCGTCCGAGCCGAGCGCATCGAGAAAGGCCTGCACTGCCGGCCGGTGTTTGCGCGCCGTCACCAGCGCGAAGTCATAATGCTCTTCCGCCAGCGGAATGAAGCCGAGGCTGGCCGCATGGGCGACCGGCGCGATCGTCATGCCCCAGTCCGCGCGGCGCTGGGCGACGGCCGCCGCCACCGCATTGTGCGAACGCGGCTGGTTCCAGTAGCCGTCCGGCCGTACGCCGCCGAGCAGCCGGTCGATCAGGATGCGCGTGCCGGCGCCCTGGTTGCGGTTGACCATGATGCAGCTGGAGTCCGCGAGCGCGGCAGCGACCGCATCCTTCGCGTTCAGGCCCTGGAAGCGCGTGTCGCCCTTTCGGAAGACGATGCCCTGCATCCGCCGCCAGCCTGGGACGAGCTCGAGCCCGTCGACGAGATAAGGCGTGTTGTAGGTCTCGCTCCTGTCGTCGAACAGGTGGATCGGCGCGAGATCGCATTCGCCGCGCTTGGCCGCTGCGAGGCCGCCGAGGCTGCCGACCGCAATGGAACGCACGGTCAGGCCGGCATGCGCGACTTGTGCGGTGACGAGATCGAGGCCGGTGCAATGGCTGCCGACAATGACGAGATCGGGCACGCGCACATGCGGCGTGAATAGCGTCACCTCTGTCGCGGTCCCAGCCGGCATCTGATCGGCGAGCGCGTCGATGCGCAGGAATCCATCGGCCTGTGCAAATGACGTGATCGCACCAGAGCCCTTGCCGGAGGGATAGGCAATCAGGCCATCCCTGCCCTGGACCAGCGAGACCATGACGAATTCGGTGCGGCCGAGCTCGGACGCAATGCGCACCGGCACGGTCGCGCTGACCTTGGCATCGGAGCGCGGCGGCAGGCCGGCCATCCTGCGCAGCACCGGCACGATCATATCGTGGAAGGTGAACATCGCCGAGGTTGGAAAGCCCGGCAGTATCACCACCGGCTTGCCGTCGCAGACCGCAAGGCAAAGCGGCTTGCCGGGCTTGAGCGCAACACCATGCGCAATGATGCCGGGCGCGCCGAGTCGGCCGATGATGCGATGGGAGAGATCGCCCGCGCCTTTCGACGTCCCCCCCGACAGCACCAGCATGTCGGCATCCGCAAGCGCGCTGCACATGGCGGCTTCGAGCCTGGCTTCATCGTCGGGAATGGCACCGAGGAAAACGGCCTCGCCACCATTCTCGTCGACCGCGGCCGCGACGATGGCGCCGTTGGTATCGTAGATTTCGGCAGGTCCGAGCGGCTGGCCGGGCTGAACCAGTTCGTCGCCGGTGGAGATCACGGCAACCCGCGGCCGGCGCGCGACACTCACCTCGGCAATGCCGCAAGCCGCCAGCATGCCGATCTCGCGCGAGCCCATGACGGTGCCGGCGCGCAGCAGCGCCTCGCCGCGCGCGATGTCGGATCCGGCGTATGAGACGAACTGCCCCGGCGAGACGGCGCGACGGACATCGATCGCATCCGGCCCGGCCGGCTGGGTGTGCTCGACCATGACCACGGCATCGGCGCCGCGCGGCAGCGGACCGCCGGTGGCAATCGGCGTCGCAGTCCCGGCGGCCACCTGCAGCGACGGCGCGGTGCCGCAATGAATTGTCTCGCCATTCAACGCAAGGCGCACGGGCGCGCCCTCGCCGGCCGCCGCAAGGTCGGCAGAGCGCACGGCAAAGCCGTCGACATTGGAGCGGTCGAACGGCGGCACGTCGATCGGCGCGGTAATGTCCTCGGCGAGCGCCGCGCCGAGCGCAGCGGCGAGCTTGCGCGTTTCGCTGCGAAGCGCGTGCGGCAACAAGGCCGCCTCGAAGCGCGCCAGGGCCTCCTCGCGCGAGAGGATCTTGAGGAACTGCTCCTGTTCGAGCGCGCTGCGGTCTGGTGATTTCGGGATCATCGTCATGCCAGGACCCATATCACTCCCGCATCAGATGGGCATCCACCGGCGTACCTGCCGCAAATCCCTCGTGACTGGCAGGAATGAGCAGCCATGCGTCCGCACCGGCGATTGCCTGAAACGGCCATTCTCCGACGGCAAGCGGCAGCCAGGCACGATGTTCCTCGGCCAGCAAAGCGATCTCAGCGATGCCGACACTGGATGCTATTTTTCGCGCGAGCGGCAGGGACACTTTTAGTCGCGGCCGACGCGCCGACAAACGGTCGACGAGCGGCAGCACGAGCGCGAGCCACGCCGCCAGCGCAGAATCGGGCGAGCCGGGCAAGGCGACGACGGGAACTCGTCCGAGCCGTCCGACCGCGGCGGTGCGCCCGGGCTGGAGCGCAAGGCCGTGCGCCATCACCTCGCCGCGCTGCGCCAGGGCCGTGATGGCGGCGTCCTGTCGGCCGACGCCGCTACCGCCGATGGACAGCAGAAGATCGCAGGAGGACGCATCAAGCACGTCGGCAATCGATGCTGCATCGCGTGCACGGGCTTGACGCGTTTCCGCGTTCAATCCCGTGGCGCACGCGATCCCGGCAATCAGATGCATCGTTGCCGTTGCGCCCGGCACGTTCACGATGTGCAGTCGGGGCCGCCGCACGCCGATTTTCTCCAGGCCCGCAACGCGCGCGAGCAGCAGATCCGTCGCACCGATCGGACAGCCCTCGGCACCGGCTGGCGTGCGTTCCACGATGTCGCTACCGGCGCGCCGAACGCCCTGCCCCGGCACGCCCTCCGCCAGCACCTGGGCGAGCGGCCCCGCCACCTCCACCGCGTCGGCATCGAGCACACAATCGCAGCCCGCAGGCATCGCGTCGCCGGCCTCGACCCACGACGGCACTTTAGTCAAAGGCAGCGGCGAGTAAGCGGACGCACCGACGAGATCATTGGCGGATAACGCCCAACCGTCTGCGGCCGCAATGTCGCGCGAAGGATAGGCAGCAGGCAGCGGAGCGCCCGCCGCGATGCAGCCGATCGCGTCCGCCAGCGGCACCTCCACCGGCGCGACGGGATCAACGCCTCGCAGCAAAGCGGCGAGCGCGGTGTCGAGCGGCGTGAGCGAGGATGGCAGGCGCTGGGTCATGCGCCATGATGGATCACGCATCGTCCGGTTTGGCAACCGCCGGCGACGACGGCCTCAGCCGCCGGACCTGTCCGAATTGGGGAAGAACAGCTGCTGCCCGTCGACCTTGTAGCCGGCGATCGCTGTCTGCCCCTCCGGCGACGTCAGCCAGTCGATGAAGGTCTGCGCAAGGTCCTTCTTCACGTTCGGGAACTTCTCGGGGCTCACGAGCATCACGCCATACTGGTTGAGCAGTCGCCGGTCGCCTTCGACGACGATGTCGAGATCGCCGCGATCCCTGAAGCCGGTCCAGCTGCCGCGATCCGACAGCACATAGGCGTTTGCCGCACGCGCGGCCTCGAGCGCCGCGTCCATGCCCTGCTTGGCCTCGCGATACCAGGCGCCCTTGGCGCTCGCGATGTCGATGCCGGCGACGATCCAAAGCGCGAGCTCCGCGGCGTGAGTGCCCGACCGATCGCCACGCGTCACGAACGGCGCGCCCTTGGCTTCGATCGCTTTCAGCGCCGTCGCGATGTCCTTGCCCTTCACGCCCGCAGGATCGCTCTTCGGCCCGATCAACACATAATCGTTGTACATCACGTCGTAGCGCTTCACGCCAAAGCCGTCGGCAACGAATTTCTCCTCCTGAGGCCTCGCGTGCATCAGCACGACGTCGACCTCGCCCCGTCGCGCCCCATCGAGCACTTCGTCGGCGCGCCGTGCGATCACGGTGACGTCGATGCCGGTCTTGTCGCGGAAGATCGGCAGCAGATAGTTGAGCAGGCCGGACTCCTGCGTCGCCGTCGTCGTCGCGAGGACTATGCCGCGGTCCTGCGCGGACGACGCGGCAACGCCCGCAGCAAGGCCGCAGAGAAGCGCGACGGCAACGGATAGGCGGCCCATGATCAAGTTCCCCACTGGCTATGACGCGATCATGATGATCGATTGCGCCGCACTCGTGACGCGCTTGCGCTGCTTAGCCGGGAAACTTCGGCAACGCAGAGCGCTCTGGGATCGTTCACCAGAGCAGAAATCGCGCGTGCGGATGTGTTGCAAAGCAGCGAGATGATCGGGCATGGTTCCCGCGCCGAACTGGTCCGCGCCGGCCAGGCCGATTGCGGCATTGCGACGCGCGCCGCGGCGCGCTCGGCCGGTCTCGATTTCGTGCCGCTGGTCTGGGAGAACTTTGACCTCGGCAGCGCAGCTATTTCCGCCCTGCCATGCAGGCCTTGCTCCGCTTCCTGAACGAACGGCGGCTGCGCCAGCGTGCCGAGGAGCTGACCGGCTACGATCCCTCGCCCGCACGGCTGATCCGCTTCGCGGCCTGACGTTGACGCCCGCCCCCAAACAGTTGCAAAAGAAACCAATTCAGCCGGGCATACCCGGACGCAACACCGGCCAACGAGCCGGCTCAGGGGAGGACAAGCGTGAACCCAACCAGATTTGGACTGCCGGTCGCGGCCGCCTTGACGGCGGCGCTGCTTTCAGGTGCGGCGTCGGCGCAGGTTTCCGACGACGTCGTCAAGATCGGCGTGCTCACCGACATGAACGGCCCGGCCTCGGCGCCGACCGGCCAGGGCTCGGTGACGGCGGCGCAAATGGCGATCGACGATTTCGGCGGCACCGTGCTCGGCAAGCCGATCAGCGTCGTGATCGGCGACCACCAGCTCAAGGCCGATGTCGGCGGCGCGATTGCGCGGCGCTGGTACAACGTCGACCACGTCGATCTGATCGTCGACGTGCCGGTCTCGGCGGTCGGGCTCGCGGTGCAGAACATCGCCAACGAGAAGAAGCGGCTGTTCATCACCCACTCCACCGGCACCGCGGATTTCCACGGCAAGTTCTGCTCGCCTTACGCGATCCAATGGGTGTTCGACACCCGCGCGCTCGCGGTCGGCACCGCGGACGCCGTGGTCAAGCGCGGCGGCGACAGCTGGTTCTTCATCACCGACGACTACGCCTTCGGCCATTCGCTGGAGCGCGACGCCTCCGCCGTCGTCACCGCCAATGGCGGCAAGGTGCTGGGCTCGGTGCGGCCGCCGCTGGCAACGCCGGACCTCTCCTCATTCGTGCTGCAGGCGCAGGCCTCCAAGGCCAAGATCATCGGCATTGCCGCCGGTCCCCCCAACAACATGAACGAGATCAAGACCGGCGCCGAGTTCGGCGTGTTCAAGGGCGGCCAGCAGATGGCGGCGCTGCTGGCGCTGATCACCGACATCCACGGCCTCGGCCTGCAAGCGGCGCAAGGCCTGCTCCTGACCACGTCGTTCTACTGGGACATGGACGACAAGACCCGCGAATGGTCGAAGCGCTATTTTGCCAAGATGAACAAGATGCCGTCGATGTGGCAGGCCGGCGTTTATTCCAGCGTGATGCACTATCTCAACGCCATCAAGGAGACCGGCACCGACGATCCGCTCAAGGTCGCGGCCAAGATGCGCGAGAAGCCGATCGAGGATTTCTTCGCCCGCAACGGCAAACTGCGCGAGGACAATCTGATGGTGCACGACCTCTGGCTGGTGCAGGTGAAGACGCCGGAGGAGAGCAAATATCCGTGGGACTATTACAGGATCCTCACGACCATCTCCGGCGACAAGGCGTTCGGTCCGCCGGACCCGGCATGTGCGCTGGTGAAGAAGTGACGAGGTAGCCGTCATCCCGGGGCGGTCCGCAGGACCGAACTACGGTGCGCAATTGCGCACCTGAGAATCTCGAGATTCCGGGTTCGCGCTTCGCGCGCCAGGGAATGACCGCTACGCGGTCACTTCACCACGCCGATCTCGCGAAAGTACTTCATCACGCCCGGATGGATCAGCTGCACCTTCGGCGCGGCCGCGACCGTGTTCGCGGCCGTGGTCTCGCAGGCCTGCGCGAGCTTCCTGCAGAACGTCGCCTCGATACCGTGCAGCGTCTTCGCGAGCCGATAGGCGACATCGTCGGGCAGATCCTCGCGCGTCAGCACGAAGCTCCACGAGCCGAGCGAAGCGATCGGCTCGGACTGTTTCGGATAGCTGCCGGCCGGCACGGTGAGCGGCTTCAGGAACGCATGCTTGGCGCGGATGCGCGCGATCTCTTCGGCATTGGGCGCGATGAAGCGCGCGCCCGATGCGCTCGAGGCGACCGCGGCAAAACCGGGCCAGCCGATGCCGGCGCCCCAGAGCGCGGCGACGCGGCCGTCCTCGACCATCGCAGGGCCGTCGCCGGCGCGGTCGAGATAGATCGCCTTGAAGTCCTCGTCCTGGTTCAGGCCGAGGCCATCGAGTACATAGCGCGCCAGGATCGGCAGGCCGGAGCCTTTGGCGCCGAACGCGACGGGCTGGCCAACGAGATCGCGAATGGTCCTGTAGGGACTGTCCGCGCGCACCACGAACATGCCGGGGTTGGAATAGATCGCCGTGAGAATCTTCAATCGTACCGGCGCACGGCCGATGCCGGCGAAGGCCTCATAGGCCGGCTCGCCCGCGACCAGCGCAAGATCGAGCTCGCCTTTCTCCAGCAGCGGGATGTTCTCGTTGCTGCCCTTGGTGTTGCGCGGTGCGATGGAAATTTCCGGATCGGCCGCGTTCATCACCTCGGCGAAGGCATTGCCATAGAGCGGGAAGCCGCCGCCGGGTGTCGCGGTGCCGAGGCTGAGAGTAGTGGTCGGAATGGCCGTGCCTCCGGTTTGGGCGGCGGCGGAGCTGGCGAGCAGCGCCGCACTGATGAGCATCATCGCGAATCTCATGGTCGCTCCCGGCGGGCCTGCGTCAACATCGACTTGCGGCGATGTAGGCAGCCGCGCGTTTTTGTGAAAGCATGCCCTCCAACGACAATAAAGCAATGGGAGGCGTCATGTTGCGAATTTTGCGTAACGGTGTTTTCGGGCTCGCAGTTCTCTTAGGTCTTTTCAGCGCCACCCCTCCCGCCGCCGCCGGCTACCCCGACCGTCCCGTGCACTGGCTGATCGGCTTTGCCGCCGGCGGCCCGGTCGACATCGTGGCGCGGATCATGGCGCAGTGGCTGTCGGACCGTCTCGGCCAGCAATTCATCGTCGAGAACCGCACCGGATCCGGCGGCAACATCGCCGCGGCTGCCGCGATCAATTCGCCTCCGGACGGCTACACGCTGCTGTTCGTCGCGCCCAACAACGCGATTTCGACCTCGCTCTACAAGAAGCTGCCGTTCGACTTTTTGCGCGACACCGTGCCGGTGGCCAGCATCATGCAGCTCACCAACATGCTGGTCGTCTCCAACGCGTTTCCGCCGAAGACGGTCCAGGAGTTCATCGACTATTGCAAGGCCAATCCCGGCAAGATCTCCTTTGCCTCCTCCGGCAACGGCACCTCGGTGCACATGTCGGCCGAGCTGTTCAAGGTGATGACGAAGTGCGACATGGTGCACGTGCCCTATCGCGGCTCGGCCATCGCCTTCCCCGACATCATCTCCAACAAGGTGCAGCTGATCTTCGACAATCTGCCCTCGGCGATGGAGCAGGTGAAAGGCGGCAATGTCCGCGCGCTCGGCGTGACCTCGCCGCAGCGCTGGCCGAGCGTGCCCGACGTGCCCGCGATCGCCGAGACCGTGCCGGGATTCGAATCGGTCGGCTTCTACGGCATCTCCGCGCCGAAGGGCACGCCGCCCGAGGTGATCGAGATCCTCAACAAGGCCGTCGGCGAAGCGCTGAAGGACCCCAAGCTGGTCGCGCGCCTCACTGAGGTCGGCGGCCTCCCCAAGCCGATGACGCCCGCCGAGTTCGGCAAGCTGGTCGCGGACGAAACCGAGAAGTGGCGCAAGGTGGTGGAGTTCGCCGGGGTCTCCGTGGACTAAAGCATGATCCGGAAAAGTGCGAAGCGGTTTTCCGGAAAGATCATGCGTAAACAACAAGCTAAAGCGCGATGACGATTCATCCAAATCTCATCGCGCTTTAGGCGGCGGCCCGTCCGCTTGCTTGCGAGACATCTGTGGGGACCGTGCGGTCCCCCTCAGACAAAAAGTCGAAAAACAACCCCATGCACAGTAGACGAGGCCAGCAATTACAAGGGGTTACGGAAGCAAGAAACGAGCCTTGCCGTAAGCTCGATTTGACCCGTCGGGCAAAACAGGACTATAAGGGCATCATCGCAGATTTCGGGTATTCAAAAATTCGGGCGCTGGCGCTCCCTTCCGCCGGCGCGATGAGATTTGGATGAATCGTCATCGCTTTAGGTTGTTGTTTACGCATGACCTTTCCGGAAAACCGCTTCGCACTTTTCCGGATCATGCTTTGGCGCCAGCATTGCACCCCCGCCTTCATCCCTGTAAACGAACCGCGCACCGTTGCCGGCCGCGTGTTCCCGCGAGCCGCCTCGCGGCGGGGCCTGTAGCTCAATGGTTAGAGCCGGCCGCTCATAACGGTCTGGTTGCAGGTTCGAGTCCTGCCGGGCCCACCAATGAAATCAGTGACTTATCAGGCCCAGTTTCGTTTCATCGGAAGCACCGCACCAGATATCGCACCAGATACGTGCGCTTTTCGTTCGCTGGCTGGGTAGCACTTGGCGATTCTGTCGACGGCATCGGACAAATCGTCGGGAATGTGATGGCCATACGTGTTGAACAGCACCTCAAGCTACATCCCGAGATACTCCGCTGCCTGCCACGGATCCGCGCCTCGCTGCATGAGCCAAGTCGCTGAGGCCTGTCGCAGCGTAGCACCGATGGATGCTCGTAACTGGACGCGGCGGTAATCGCTCCCTTGTCTCGAGGAGCCCTCGTCCAACGACAACGCAGGCATAAGGGAGGGACTCGTTCCCCAACATGCCAACGCGAGCACGGATACCTCGGTCCGGTAGCTTTGGCCGGCGCGACCCACGTTTCTGGTTTCAGCCTCCTGCAGGCCAAGCAGGCGGCCGCCGTCGACCCCGCCGAGCCGTCGTCGTAGCGCGGAAAAACTCGCGGCGAGCGTCGAAATTCGGAAGGTCGTCGACAGATCGCCCGTCGAGAACGCGCCGCTGCTTCCGCCGGCTGGCCCACGCCGCTTCGCTGACGATGTTTCCGGAGGCGTTCGCGTAGTCCCACAGAGCCGGGAAGGACGCCCGCGACAACAGCACGCCGTTTTCCTTGACGTAGCCGGGAGGCGCGCTCGTACTGTTGACGTAGATGGTCGACCCGACCGGCATCGCGTCGTTCGACATCGAAGGAGCGCCGTAGTCAGTTACAAGTGACGAGCGTCGTTTTGATGGAAAGCAGACGCTGTCGTTTGATAAGCTGGTTAATGAGGCGACTTGTTGGAAGGCAGAGGCTCGAGGGATTGGGATCTTTGGTATTGGGACGATGTTCGACTGCGATGCGACCTTTCACCCTATTCGGGATCTAAAGCTGATCAATAGAGAGCAGGTTGTTGATGGGAAGATTCAACCACGCAAGAGCTTCAAAGGCCTCTCATGGCTCGGTCCAAGCGGAAGAGTTTCGACTAACTTGAAGCAATGAGGAAAAGCAACTACGTGGCCTCGTGAGAGCCAGCGGCATCGGACAGCGCCAGTGAACCAAACTGGCCACGCAGTAGGCGCGCAAGCGGCCGGATCTCGTGCGGGAGGATCCGTGCCCAGGTGAGCCGACAACGAATTGCGCACTAAGGTGGAGTGCGCCACAACAATCCGCGCGAAATGTGGATTGCTCCACGGCCAGCACCTACACGATCATGTTGCGTCGGGTGGAGCGCGTGAGAACTGCACCCGCAGACAGCAAGCGTTTCCTCCAATTCGCTTGCAATAGGTTGCTGAAATGTTTTTTATGACTTTTTTTCGCGCCAAGTGACTTTATCTCCGCGCCATGGATCTCAGCGATACCCAGAACTACGCGATTCAGGCAAAGCTAGCAGGTGAATAGGCGCGACTGTGTGTTCGCCGGCGTCAGATTTGCTGAAGTCGACGGACCGCTCTTGTACGTATATGCGAAGGACGAAGCACCGCTGCGGAGATTGAGGATGACTTCGCTTTGGTGATTGCTGACTTAGCTACAGAGATCTTGAAACAGGTGATTGAGGTCATCGTCGTGCTGCCTAAGAGTCCTTCAGTAGCAGCACCCCGCTCCCGTCGAAGCGCAAAGCATCGCTCAGATTTGTGCCCCGAACCACGCCCGTAATGAAACATAGCGCCAAGTCTCCATTGTGAACGTGGCCAGTCATCGGGCCCGCTAGGGGCGGATTGGATCTCGGAACATAATGCCGATTGGCTCGATTGCCGCGGCGGAGTCGAGCCGCAGTTTCCCCTGCCTGCGGACAATGCCTGGAGGTTTATTGATTGTCCCGACCGGCTCTTAGCTGGGATAAAGACGTGCGCCCAAACTTCTCCTCTCTGCTGAACGACCATCTGGTAGGCGCCACCGAATCGGTCCCGGGAAGTGTTGGCAACGCTTAAAGCGCGCTCCTCGTCCGTCTCCAGAGCTATCTTTTGAGCGAGCATGACGTCGCCCTCGACCAAGCCACCCAGCGGGACGAAACACCAGCCCGTGCCGAGCCGCCCGTACTCGTCGAGCTCGTTGAAATTCCCGGATGTTCCCTGCCGGATGCGGTAACGCTTCCCGCTATCGCATCCTACCACATCGAAGTACCCCCTGGTATCGAACTCTGCCCTTTGCTCAGGCGAAAGCCAGGAACGCAGCAGTCGCAGCGCACAAGCCTGAATCGTCTTCTCGGCCTTAGCTGCATGATAAAATCTGCCAATCGCGACGCTTCGATGGAGCGACAGGCCGATGCGTTGAAGCCTTCTCGTCACCAGATCATCACCCGCCCACGAGCCGCGGGAAAAACAGTGTCTCTTCGGCAGTCGGATCGAACGCGGTGATCCTGGTTATCTCACCGGGCCCCTTCCGCACCGCCGCTGTATATCCTTTGAAGGCAAATTGCAGAAAACGCTTCTCCGCCTCTGCCAATGCTTCTGCATTGGATTCGTCGAAGAAGTGCTGGCTGTCGCCGCTGTGATCCATCACGATTTGGATTGCCATGCTGAGGCTCCCGATTGCACTTCAGAAGGAATGTGAAAGCCGACGTCTCGTTCCTAAGTTCGCAATTGACAGCTGTGAGACTTTCCACATTGCGGGCACCGCGTTGCGCTGGGTGCGGATCGCTGGCCGAAAAAAACGGCCCCAGCACAACCCGCCGGAGCCGTTGGAGGCCTCGACAGTAATGGGGGGCCGCCGAGGCATACTAAGGTCTAGGAAGATCCGGCAATCGGGTATGTATGCCTTTGGATATAACCGGTGCCTCAATCGCTCTCTCCGAGTGACCGACAGGCTTTGCTTTTCCACACCCACAAGAGGCTGTAGCTCGCGCGGGTTCGAGGCCACCATCGATCTATAATTTGCGAGATACTTGTGATGCCGCTTGAATGGCGGCATGCCTCGCCCAGTCCGACGCCCCAAGCCCACGCATGCTGACGGTCGGCCGTTCAAGATCACCTTCGACGGAGATGCGCGAGACGGGCTTGCGCGGCGTCCTAGTCTACTGCCATTGCGGACACCACGGTGAACTGCATCGCTGGGCTGATGACGTCCTACTGTCAGATCTCGAGCCGCGGTTTGTCTTCTGGGGTGCGGCTCTCGGGGAGCCGACGTTCGGCCCCGACTTCGAGTGCGGCGATGCACGACTTGCAATCGTAGACCACCCGGGCAGTGATCAATTCAGATCGAAGTCACAGGTGCAAACCGATAATAACCGGATGGCGAAGAATGAGCCAACGACGACAACAGCCGTCGCACTGATAGCAAACAGGACTCTCCAAGTCTCGTCCAATCGACGCCTCGTACGGAAACGGCGCCCGTGGTGGCCCCAGCATCGGGCCGGGGGGCATGATGATGCTGGGGCCTCCGGACAGGCTCTTGCCTCCTGGGACAGAGGCCGTCACCCGCGAGACACAACACATTTCCGATCAGCTGTTTCTTCGCTTTCCAATTATTCACGGATTTGTATCCAAATTCCCACAGCTCTGCTGATAAAGGGGAAGGGCCGCAGGCGCCGCTCTGGTACGACCCTTGCGGCCGGCGCCGCGACGTTCCGCACGATCGGCGCGGCACTCTTCAGGGCTCTAAGATGTCGCTCGTATCGGATCAAGCTTCCTGCGTTCCCGCGGGCGAACATACCGTTCCGAAATCAATGTCATTCGACGGATTGCACCTTGAGAGCGAGCATGGCACGGCTTGTTTCCTAGCCCCAATGCTCCCGGCTGCCGATCCAATTGCGGGTCAGAGCGCCGGGGACGCAAAAGTTCCAAATTCCGAACTGGCGAAATGATTCGCGACTGGCGGCGTACATGTGTTAGAAAATTCTTACCGGAGCTGGCGCATATCCTACTTGTTCTACTTAGATCCTCTTTTACCCAGCAATGTTTTGAGAAGGGGCCGCAGCAGGACGACTGCTGCGGCGTTTTGCTGACAGCCGCTCCGGCCGAACGTTTTCCGTTCAATTGACAACTTTGTGGTTCGTTGCCGTTGGAGACAATACCTATGCCTGAAGAAAATTGCGTGATTGTCCGTGCTGCCGGGAGGCAACTGGACCTTTTGCGCGACGAAGCCTTTCGTATCGCGAAAGGTGCAAATGTTGGCTGGTGGACAGACCGCGCGCAGGTCGGCACTAAGTTCTGCTTTGAAGACGCCAAGGCAAAAGCGTCATTCGCGGCGGCCTGCAACAACCTCGGTATTCCGTACAGAGAAAATTAGTCAACGAAAAACCCGCCGGCCTCGATAGCCAGCGGGTTCTCAATGCCCATGCGTACCGCGGTACTCGTCACCAATCCGCGATGATCTATCGTAAGCGGGATCGGTTGATGCCCGGTTACCGCTCGACGCCGGTGGGTCATGAGGCGCTGCCAGTCTCGTTTTTTGGGTCCTCCGCCGCAGCAACGCGATACTTTGCCGATCGACCCCGCCGTGAGGGTCTCTGCCACTGGCGAGACATGCATGTGAGGCGAGTGATGGCCTGAGGATTGAAGCGGTAGCTGGCGAAAGAGCAATGCGAGGCGGTAAGGTTTAAACAATGTGCAACTACGGGAAGAATTTCCCGCTTGTTCTGCTCGCTTGCCACCGCTGCCTCTGAAAGCGCTGGAGGCGAGCGTAAACCGACCGACGTGTTCGACCCAGCCGTTCTCCAATTTCGCAGTGGCTCCGTCGCCAACACGGGAGATTAATCGCCCCTCCTCTTCCGGTGACCAAGATCGGCTCAAGTTGCGGCTTTTCGTCGACGTGGCCTCGTCCGAGCTTATGGGCGCGGGGGCGCGGGCCGACGCGGTTTATCGAGAACTCGATTGGGTTGTTCAGCCCGCGTCGGGTGCGGCGATCGACTAGGCTCAGATGCGCGGTTAAACCGCACCATCCAAGCGGCTAGACCGGCATAGCTCTGTCTAAGAGCGGTCCCACCCCCCGCAGGTACATCATCGTCGTCCATGCCACAAGAATAGCTCAGGACAGTTTAGAAGACGTTGCCGAAGGTCCGACGATAGAGACTGTCAAGCGACGTCCGGATTTAACCCCGCATATTGCCTCAGATGACAATGTTACTGAAGCGCACCCTGGTGTCTTTCTGGATCGGCTGCCGCGAGTCGGAGCAAGCCGCTCGCGAAGCGCGCCCTCCAGAGCGCCGTAGCGAGCGAGCGGCTTGCGGTGCTTCGGCGAAAGAACCTGTCAGGATTAAATACGAAGGCGCGAAGCTTGGACCGATAGTGTGATCTCTGTGCTGCTGATGAGCTGTCGAGCGGCCTTTGATCGCCAATTCTTCACCAATCGCTGCACCGTGCGCCGCTGATGGCCGCTGAACCGACCGGGCGCATGCGCTTCCAGCCGGGAGAGAAGATCGACCGCGGACAAGTGCGGAGCCGCGGCGAGCCATTCCTCGATGATGGGAATGTAGGGGTCGAGCATCGATGGCCGACGTGGCACAGGCCTGCGCCGCACATAGCGACGACGATGAATGCCCCGCTGCTCACCCTGTTTCCAACCATCGCCGAGCTCTCGGGCAAAGGCCGCTAAGTCGCCATGCCCCTGCGCGACAGTCATCGCTGGCTTTCCAGCCCGTTGATCGACGCGCTTACCCAGCTCATTCTGAGCGTCCCGCATCTGTGCCAGCAATGCCACCGGATCAAGCGTCCGGTAAATCTCCCGCAGCCGACCTTTGAATGCCTCATTGAGCCTCGGGTGGACCAATGCTCTTTCGTACGGCGTAGCGGGAGGAAGATAGCGCTTGATCATCTTGGCACCTTCGCGGTGCTTCTCCTTCAGCTTAAACGAGGGCTGGAAGAAATTGATGTGCAGCCGTGCCGCCGCAAACAGGCGAGCTAATGAGCGAGCAGCATCAATGCCTTCAAACCGCCCGTAGCCCACCAGGCGGCGAACGATAGCTCCGTTCTTTTGTTCAACGAATGCCTGATCGTTCTTCTTGTAGGCCCTGGAACGAGTGACTTCGACATCGTGAGAACGGCACCACGACACGACCGTGTCGTTCATGAAGGCGCTGTCGTTGTCAAAATCGAGCCCCCGAACGGGCCAGGGAAATAGGTTCTGCGCGCGCTCGAGAGCTTCGACCACAAGAGCTGCTTCACGCACGACGAGCGGAAAGCATTCGGTCCACCCCGTTGCGATATCCACCATTGTTAGCGTCTGAATGAACGCGCCGGATACGGACATGCCGCCGTGCGCAACCAGATCCGCTTCGCAGTACCCCGGCGGAGGTGATCCCCAGTCATTGAATGTACGCACCGGGACTTGCCGCCGTACGGCACTGGAAAAGCCCGCCCGCCGTCGGCGTCCTCCGGCTGCTGCGATCTTTACGTCGCTCAGCAGGCGATCGATCGTCGCCGCGCTCACCTTCAAAACCTTCGACCTCTCATCGGCAGAAAGCTTCAATCTGCCGTGCCGTTCAAGAGCCGGAAGCAAAAGGATCATCGCGACGAGCCGCTTACTGCAGAGCCGGTCAGAGGCGTCCCATAGCACAATCAGTGCAACGCGAATGGAAGCTCCGTAGGTCCGGCTCCGTCGCCGCGGCACGGCCGATCCCGATGCCCCGTCCACCGACAGTGCTCGGATAGCGTGCTTGCGATGCCATCCCGTAACGGCACACAGCTCGTCCAGGATCCGTGCCTTCTCGAGCCGTCCGCTCGCCCGATAACGCTCCACCAGCGCTGATGTGATCTCGCGCTTTGCGCGCATGCTGATCTTCCCTGCCATACCCGCCACCGAACTGATTCGGCAGCTCCGCCCCAGACACGACAGGGAAGTTGTCCGGTAACATTTTTACTGAGGCAATGCGCCCCGTAGCGACGTGAAGAAGTGACCCCCTTGTTGTTTTGGTGGATGTGGCAAGCCGCTCGCGGAGCGCGCCCCCATAGCGCCGTAGCGAGCGAGCGGCTTGCTTCACGGCTTTTTCTCCGATTTAGCTTCTGGCGCGGCGGCCTTCTGCAAAAGCCCGCTACGACGCTTTTCTTTCAAGCGGTAGCTGTCGCCGCGGATTGTGATCACGTGACTGTGGTGTAACAGGCGATCAAGGATCGCGGTGGCGACCACAGGGTCGCCGAACACGTCAGAGTACCCCTATTCTTGAGCGGGTCGTGTCTCACGTCACGATCACGGACCCGCATCATTTTCTGTTTGGGCACCGGCTTGAGGTGCTGAAGGAGCGGTCGGGGCGCGGTCCCGCCTACGTCGTTGTCGCGCTGCCGGACGGCCGGCCGCGGGCGGTTCGGATCGCGTCGACGGATCTTGCCGAGACGCCGATCACTTCCCGCCCGGATGCGGCCGATCTGCCGCGCATCAGTGCACGTACGCTGATCCCATTGATGCAACATTTGAGCGCGAGTCTGAGCCTTCTCGACGAGAAGGTGATTCGCGATGACCCACCGACCGCTTCCAGGTCGCGTTGCGTATCGACCCCTGCCGACGTTGGCAAATCCACCCGGCCATCCGACGGCCGACATTCCGCGCCTGTGGCCGAATCTGTCGACCGCGACGCAAACCCAGATCGCTCAAATCCTCGCCACGCTGCTGCGGCGAATGCAAGCGGTTCCCGGCACGCCCGGAAGGGGACTGGGTCGTGCTGATCAGCTTGAACGTCGCTGACGAGCGGCTCACGACTGCGCACCGAGCCAAGTTGGCCTATGTCTACGTGCGGCAGTCATCCGTGAACCAGGTGCGCCAGCACCAGGAGAGCACGGAGCTGCAGTACCGCCTCGTCGATCGTGCCATCGGTCTGGGTTGGCCCCCGGAGCGCGTCCAGGTCATTGACGAGGATCTGGGCAAATCCGGTGCTGGCGGCGTGGATCGTCATGGTTTCCAGAAGCTCATTGCCGAGATCGGCCTTGGCAACGCCGGTCTTGTGGTAAGCCTCGACGCTTCTCGCTTGGCCCGCAATAACCGGGACTGGCATCAGCTTCTCGAACTGTGCTCGGTGTTCGGCGTGCTCATTGCGGATGGCGAGCGGCTTTACGATCCGCGCGCCTACCACGACCGCCTGCTGTTGGGCTTGTCCGGCATCATGAGCGAGGCGGAGTTGCATCAGCTTCGGATGCGCCTTCACCAAGGGGAACGCCAGAAGGCGGCGCGGGGCGAGCTGCGGCTGCCGCTGCCAGCCGGGCTCGCCTATGATCGAGCGGGCACAATTGTTCTCAATCCCGATGAGGAGGTGCGGGCCCGTCTTCATCTCGTGTTCGCCAAATTCCGGGAACTGCAGAGCGCTCGCCGTGTGATGCGTTACTTGGACAGGAACGGATTGTCCTTGCCGGTTCGACCGCTGCTTGGACCATCTCCACACGAGATCGTCTGGCGTGCGCCAGATAGTGCACGCGTCCTTAGCGTCCTTCAAAATCCGGCCTATGCTGGGGCGTATGTTTATGGCCGCCGGCAAAAGGATCCGAGCCGATGCCGGCCGGGATCGCTGACGGGAACGGTCAAGGTGGCGATCGGGGATTGGGCGGTTTGCCTCCACGCCGCTCACCCAGGCTATATCAGCTGGGAGGAGTTCATGGCCAACCAGGGGCGACTGGCAGATAACGTCTTCCGCTATGAGGCAGGACATTCTGGCGTACCGCGCAAGGGGGTAGCCCTGTTACAAGGAATTGCGATCTGCGGCCGTTGCGGACGGCGCATGAGCATGCGCTACACGGGCCCGAATGCCGACTATCCGGTCTATTGCTGCCGCTCGGATCGGGACCAGCAAGGCAGTGCACTGTGTCAGGAAGTCCGGGCCTTGGCGGTTGACGCGCTGGTCGAGCGGGTGGTCCTCGATGCCCTGGTGCCGGATCAGATTGAGATCGCACTCGCGGCGGCGGGCCAACTGGAGCAGGAGAGCCGTCAGCTCGAGCGCCAGTGGGCGCTTCGCGTGGAGCGCGCCCGCTACGAGGCCGAGCGCGCTCGGCGTCAGTATGACGCCGTAGAACCCGAGAACCGTCTTGTGGCGCGCTCACTTGAGCGGGCTTGGGAAGAGAAGCTGCGTGTCGTCGAGGCGGTCGAGCAGCAGCATGCGCGTTGGTGCGCACAAGAGCCGCTTCTGATTGGCCCGGCGGAACGCGCTGGGCTACAAGCGCTCGGCGAGAACCTGCCGCGGATTTGGAATACGGCCACCACGTCGGCAGCCGATCGCAAGCGCATTCTGCGATTTGTCATCCGCGAAGTCGTTCTTGATCAGAAGCGGACCCGAGGTCAAGTGTGGCTCAAGATCGTCTGGCAGACCGGCGCAACCAGCGAGCATCACGTACAACGGCGCGTTCACACCTACCGCGATTACATCGACATTGATCGGTTGCGGCGACGGATCCTCGAGTTGAATGCTGAACACAAAATGGATGGCGAGATCGCGGCGATACTCAATCAGGAAGGCTTCGTCGCGGCCCGAGGCTGCGCCTTCAAAGGCGAGAACGTCTGGGTGTTACGCACCCGCTGGGGCATTCCCACCGTCAAAATCAACGGCATGGACAAGAACCCGATGCGCTGGCCCGACGGGAGCTTCTCGATTCAGGGCGCGGCGGCCGAGCTTGGAGTAACCCCACAGACGGTGTTCGATTATCTCGCGCGCGGATTGCTGGCAGGTCATCAGTTAGCCAAAGGTCAGCCATGGCAGATCGAGCTTTCCGACGAACAGATCAGTCAGCTTCGCAATCGGGTACGACGCACCAAGCGTTCGAAGAAGGAGGCATCATGAAGCCATCGGCTCGGCGAACACTGTACCCCATTCGGCAACGCTGCGGTTCGACGTGATCAGCATCGCGCCGGTTTCGTATCGCCGGCTGACCAGTTGGAAGAACAGATGGGCCGCGTCAGGTTCTAGCGGCAGGTAGCCGAGTTCGTCGACGATGAGCAGCTTTGGCTTCGACAGCGCGAGAAGTTTCTCGTCCAGGCGTCGCTCGCCGTGCGCCTTGGCAAGGCCAGCGACTAGCGCCGTCGCCGTGGTGAACTGCACCGTGTATCCGGCCAGGATCGCCTCTCGCCCGAGCGCGATCGACAAGTGCGTCCTACCTACGCCTGGCGGGGAGCAGCAGCACGTTCTCTCCGTTGGCTATCCAACGTGATGCGGCAAGACACGGATCTGCTTTGGATCGATTGACGGCTGCGCCTCGAAGTCGAAGCCAGCAAGCTCCTTCACCGCCGAGAAGTGTGCGAGCTTCAGCGCCATCTCTATGCGGCGATGGTCCTTGCGTGCGATCTCGCGCTCGCACAGCAGGATCAGCGTCTCACGCGACGACAGGTTCGCGCGCGCCGCCTCGTCGAGCAGGCTGTCGAGCTGATCGCGGATACCGGAGAGCTGCAGTCGCGCCAGCATGGCATCGAGCGGATCGGTCGTTGCTTCCATTATTTTCGTTGCCCGCGCCATCAGAAGCTTCCTCCAACCACGGCTTCGTATTCGGCAAGAGGGCGCAACAGCGACGGCGGTGAGGACGGCGCCAGCACCGCCGCCGCGATCTCAGCCCGGCGGACCGCGCCATTGCGACCAGCAACACCATCGAGATGGGCGGTGTCGATGATCCGCAGCCGGCGTCCATCCGATTGCTTGTGGATCGCAACCTGGTGCAATCCATGGCGGATCCGCACTTCCCCGGCCGCGATCGTTACCGCCACGCGCTGGCCAATCAGGCGCCACGGCACTGAGTAGCTGTTCGTGTCGATCTCGACGGCGCAATCATGGCCGACGACGCGGGTCAGTTCACGCAAGGATCCGAACGACGGCTGCCCGCCGAGCGGCTTCAACCGATTTAGCTCGTCACGCGCAAAGCGAGCGATCGGCGCCTCGCCGGTCGTGCCGTGGATACGAACGTTCGCAACCTCACGCTCCCATCCGGCCAGATGCGCCTCGAATGCCTCCCAGCTCGCGAAGGAATGCCCCGCAATCGCGTTCTTCTTCACGTAACCGACG
Source organism: Bradyrhizobium sp. STM 3561 (assembly GCF_045571455.1). Classification (NCBI taxonomy): domain Bacteria; kingdom Pseudomonadati; phylum Pseudomonadota; class Alphaproteobacteria; order Hyphomicrobiales; family Nitrobacteraceae; genus Bradyrhizobium; species Bradyrhizobium sp. STM 3561. The sequence goes on along the minus strand of NZ_CP120695.1, from coordinate 465,714 downwards.
CCATTCTCCGTCTTGCCCTTCGTGCGCGCCCGATACGGCGCGCAAGCCGACCGCGCCACGCTCGAGCAGGTGACAGACGTGTTCTGCGCCTACCTCAAGGACACCCGTCGAAACGAGACAGCCTGCCGGCGATCATGTTCCCCGCCGCCCTGAAGAGGGCGTGGCCCTGTCCCGGACGGTGAGGAGCGATGGCTGACTCCGTGAGGAAGCGCCGCGCGCGGATGGAAGCGAACTCGCTGGCCGACATCATCGCCTGGCCCGGCGACAAGAGCGACCTGTTCCGCGATCGGGCGGTTCGAGGATAAGAATTGGCGCAAGTAAGTAAGGCGAGAAACCGAATCTTCTCCTCGTGACCGCCAAACCGGCGTGTAAGACCGAACCGATGTTTTGAGCTCTTGCCGCCGACGTTAAATCTATCAACCCGCTGAATAACGATGCGACGGAAAGCAAACTGAGTTCGTGCGCGAGGAGAACCACATTCGCTGAAGATATATTGAATGTCCAGCGATATGAGAACTTTGCCTTGCAGCTCTACTGCGTTTTCTCGCAGCCGCGAGTCTTGATAGCGGTCACCATTCTTAAGTGAGGCTTCCGCGTTACGAACCAAGTGATAGGCTGCCTCGACGAGACAAATCAGGGCATGTAGTGCGCGATGTCCCTCGGTGGGCAATTGCCTCGGATCGGCCCCCTGACAGATTGACGTTCGCAACGCGCTCGCGGAGATCGTGGCGGCCAGAAAGGGTATGTTCGACCCTGTTCCGTATCTGCTGCTGAACTTGGACCGGAGAGCATCCGCGCATCGCTGGCCGTTGCGGATAAGCCGGCACAAGTAGTAGCGGCTGCCTGTCAGGGTTCGAGCAAGCCGCTCGATGCGGCGCGAATTCTGACAGGTGGTCGTGTCTTTTTTGGGCCTTTTGGCGGGTTGCGCTCGGCTCAGGTCGCAGTAAGGCGCAACATTTTCCGCGAAACCGCGTTGCGGAATTTTCGGATGTCTGTCGCGGTAGCTGTTGACCAGGAACACAATCGTGAACCGCTGCTCTCGACCTCCGGATTCGGTTCTGCTCTGAGAAGACAATGAACCTGCTCTTCAACAAGTTCTAGCATTCGCGAGGCGTACGGCGCTAACTCAAACTCGTTTGATCAGGTTCATTCGCCGGATCTCCCTTGTCAGTCAGCTCGGAGAGTTCTCTCAATCCACTGGTCAAGATCAGCCCGGTCAACTTTTCCGAGCAGATATTGATCGCGTTCAACGCGCTCCAGTGCACCACTCGTCAGAAATGACGTGGTTACGATGATGCCCTTGCTTGCACCATGTTCTAACCGCGTGTCGGCTAGCTCACGTACGAGCGAGAGTCCAACCTTCCGATCAAGACGGTGCTTCTTCGCCTGCCAAACGGACTTAAATAGCCCGGCCTCGCCGAGGTCTTTGATCGCAACGACGTCAACGCCGCCATCCTTTGAGCCCTTCAGTAGTTCGACCAAATAGCCGTCAGCCTCAAGCATGCTGGCTATTAGTTGCTCGAACTCTCGCCAGGAGAGATCATCGATCTGGATGAGTTTCCGTTGAATCCTCTGCAACAACCCGACGCTGGGAGCATACTGCTCAAGCCGGAAGCGAGTGTCTGGTTCGGCGAGCGCGTCGCGCCCAAAGAACTGGAAAGTAAATTGAGTGTCCACCGCAATAGGCGGTGCCTCGCTCGCGACAACAAGCGCCCGAGAACCAGGGAAGCGGCTAAGCGCGTCAGCCACAATCGTTTCGACTTGAGGGTCAGCCCAATCAACTTCTTCAAAGAGAAACAGCCATCGCGTTCTTGGTGCCACATCCTTCCAAATCCCACCGGGATCTTCAATCAACGCAGCGTATGTTGTGGCTACGAATGCGGATTCTGAGGCAGTCTCGTGCCCTAAATCACCGTTCTTGAGAAGGCGCTGCGACTGGTCTACCAGCACACGGTGACCAGCAACGAGCAACACGCGGTCGACTAGACCTCGTGCCAACATCCGGACGCCAGCCATGTTGGATGTTACCGTTTTACCCGAGCCGGGCGCTGCCACGAGCAGAGTTCGTGCATCGTTCCGCCCGAGAAAGCTGTTCAGGAACTCTTCCTGCTGGGGTGCAAGCTGAAATGAGGGCATGATCATCCGGCTCAACGGCACAACGTGAGGGGGCGCGACCTTCTGGCTAGCATTGAGCACGGCAAGCCAAAAGGGGCAACCTTGTCCCGCAAAAGGGCCGCTGCGGACGCTCGCGGACCGGCGGCCTTCACGTGTGTGAATCTGGGAAGCTGCTTTTTCGTCGATCTGTCGCTAAATGATTTTGGGTTGTGCGGCCGAGCTTGGAATGTCTGGCGAGTGCGGCTTCTAGGGCCCTGCAGGGGCGCAGCAACTAGCCAAAGCCTGCGAAGATAGGGGGCGCGACCGACAACACGATCGAGCGTGCGAACTCCATGTTGGGAAGCCGAGAGTAAGAACTACCGATTCCGCGCGCAGTTGCGCGCGCTTGCTCGGCTGCACGGGAACATGCTCAATCCTACGATCATGGCAGGTGCGAACTTTTCTGCAGTAGCCGACCAGGCGATCGCCCAGCTGAACTGGAAACACGCTCGGAAGCCGGTTCCGGCTGAAATGCACCTGTAGTTTCGCACCGGACAATTTGGCGGAATAGGCAGTGGGCGCGCAGGATCGAACTAGGGTCCTAGATGACCACGCGCGGCGCGAATCCCTGCGGCTTGGATCCTCAGACTGACCGGCTCAATCGGGATGGGCAAATCCACCAAGCGTTCGCGAGGCTGGCGTGGCCGTCTACGACGCCGATGCCGCCCTCCATCAGCTCTATGAAAAGGCGACGCCGCGCCTGCATGATCGGGGCGGCGATCGCATCGATCAGGGCTCGAGACCGTGCTCCCGGAGAACCTTATGCATCAGCTCGCCTTTGATCTCGCGGGCGATTTCGCTGAGGATCTGGGCTCCGACTACCCGCCGGGCATCGACATCATCTGTCAGGCCATGCTCCGCGAGTCGTTCGTTCAAGCGCGTCGGAAACTCATCTTCCAGCGCATCGGCAAGCCGGTCTCGCATCGCGGCATGATCATCGGGGGCGATCCGCCTCACCACCGTATCCCAAGGTTCCCAGCGCGTTGCCAGAAAATCCGCCAAACCCGCCGCTTCCTGTTCCCGTACCGACGTCTCAGCCCTGGCAACGTCGTCCGGCGTGACGTCAGCGAGATTCAAGAAGCGCATATCCGGGGCGATGTGGCGCAGTTCCAGCTGATCCCGTAGTTGGGTCTGATAGGCAAGATAGACCTCGATCTCGTCGATATTTGCCTGCGGGTCGGCGCCACGCAGCGAGCTGACCGTCTTGCGTGCGATGTCGTCAAGCGCCTCCAAACGAAACATAACACGGCCGTGTTGGAGCAGTTGATCGAGCCGATTGTCATAGAGCCCTTCCTTGACATCAGCGTTCAGGCGTGCGGTCTGCATGCCGTTCCAGGTCAAAGTGATGCGGTCCTCGCACGACGCAGTCGATCCATTGGCCAGCTCGAAAAGCCGCTCGCGCAGCGCCGGCCTCATCGCGGCCTGTAGCAAATTCTCGGCCACCTGCTCGCGGAACGCCTGATGACCATAGTTTACGGTGCCCGCAAGTCTTTCGAGAAACAGAGCGAAGTCCTGCGCACCCGGCTCTGCGGCGAAGCCCTGCCACGCGTCCACTGCGCCAGGCTGGTCCGCGAGCCAGTCCGCGACAACCTCGTGCAGGGGCCGCGACTGGTGTTCCATCGGTTGTAGCGGCATCGACAGCAAGACTTGCGGGCCGGCATAATCCGCGCCACGCGTGGCTGACGCCAAATCGGCCAGCACCGGCGCCGGTATCGGATTAGACCGCAGGTCAATGCTGGACGCGCTGCCGAGCTGCGTCAGCACGGTCGCGGGCAGGCCGGTCAGCTGGTTGTTACTGGCGCCGAGCATTTCAAGCCCGACCGGGAGTGTCCCGGGCAGATCGGTCAACTGATTTTCGCTGACGTCCAGGTATCCAATCCTGGCCGGGATGTCGGGCAGGCTCGTGAGCTGGTTGTCGCTTGCGTCCAGGTAGCGCAGTCTGGCTGGAAGATCGGGCAGGCTCGTCAGCTGATTTTCGCTGACGTCCAGGCGGCGGAGCCTGGCTGGAAGGTCGGGCAAACTGGTCAGCTGATTATTGCTGGCGGAGAACTCCTCGATCGTTGCCGGAAGGGCGGGCAGATCGGTCAGCTGGTTGCCATCGACAGTCAAACTGCGGAGCCTGGATGGCAGCTCTGCCGGCAGGCTGACCAACTCGTTGGCCATGAGGTGGAGATGCCGGAGCCTGCTAGGGAGGGCGGGCAGACTAGTCAGCCGGTTGTCAGAGGCGTAGAGGTCCCGGAGTCCGCCCGGAAGCTGGGCCGGCAGGCTGCTCAACTGGTTTCCGATGACATTGAGGGTTCGGAGCGTGGGCAGGAGTGAGGCTGGCAAGGCAGTCAGGGACAATGACGACAAATTCAGCTCGTCTCTGACATCACCCTCGTCCCGCCATGCCCTCGTCCGGCTGACCCCCTCTTGCCTATTCTCCCCTTCGCCCTGCCCCTCTTCCGCTGCCCAGCTCGCCAGGACGCGGTCTTGCGACGCGACGCGGTCGGCGGCGGCCGCTCCTGTGGCCCACCGAGTCAAGGCTGCCGCCCACTGGGGCAGGCAAGAGAGGGACTGCCCGGCGGCCGCAGACGTTGGCTCGGTGCTTTCGGATTCGAAAGGTATACCAGCGCGAGGCTGGGCCCGTTCTGTATTCATTGAGCTCCATGACATGTTTGGTCTCAGCCGATAAGGCGGCTCTATCGGCTAAATCGAGACGTTCGCATGCTAGGAAGCTCAGCTGTCTATAAGCTGACGAGGTCACAGGTTATCCGATCGGCTTCCGCTCTTCTTTGGCGCCGAGTCCGGGTTGGCTACGATGCAGAACGTTCGATATGTGTCCCAAAAGGCGCACCAATATGCCAGTAACTTATCAGGCGTCATTTCGCCGGATCGGAATCACCGCACCAGATAAAGCCGGAGATACGTGCGCTTTTCTTTCCCCAGCCGGATCACGACTGGCGATTTTTTCCACGGCATCGGACAAATAGTCGGGATGGTGATGGCCGTAGGTGTTGAGGAGAACCTCAAGCGACATTCCGAGGTAACCCGCTGCCTGCCAGGGATCCGCCCCTCGCTGCATAAGCCAAGTCGCTGCGGTATGTCGCAAAGTGTGAGGGGAGATTCCCGGGCCGAGCCCTGCGAGCCTGACAGCACTCTTGAATGCCGTCTTGACCGAGGTAACAGCCTTCCCATTGTACTCCACGAAATGCTTCGCCTCTGGATTAGCTCGGTGCCAGCGCCGCAGGTGCGCGAGCAAGCGCAAGGGGATCGGCACGGTCGGTTGCCTTTTGTTTGTTTGCGCGCTGCCCTGCTTCAGGCGGTAGTAGCGGCCGCGCTCTAAGTCGACATAAGAGCGACCAATCGCGGGAATGGGAGATGCAGCTGCTATAGCTCCAGCACGAGTTCCGCTGTAGATCCCCAATAGAATAAACCGTGCAAGATGGCGCAGTGGACGCTTGCTTGTCGGGACCTTCAGGTCGTCGGTCGGCCGACGCGAGCCCTTTTGCATTTCGCGATAGCGCCAGCAGGTCCAAATCAGTTTGGCCGCATCGCTTCGCGTCAGCCACTTGTCTCTAGGTTGGCCCTTCTCTGGCAGCGATATCTTGACGATCTCCCGATGATATCCTTCGGCCGCATGGAGACCAATGGCTGCGCGGAGGTCTTCAAGGTCTCGGCGCGCGCCTCCCCTCTTGGCGCGCTTCTTGGCGTACGAGCGACAGGCCTCCCCATTTACCTCGCCCAGCATTTTTGCTCCCCACCAGTCGTTCAACCGCTCGATCCGCTTTTTGAACTTGCGGATATGGTATCTTCGCTCTCGCTATCAACATTGAAACGGGCGCGAAGCTTGTCCAATTGCGCATCCAAATAGATAGAGAGGACGTCCGCGACGGCGATATCGTCAATGTGACGAATTCGTCTCTTGGGCGTGTGTTTAGACGTTATGTAATCCCTTAGTTTTTCTTCCGCGGCCGCAATCTCATCTGCAGCGCAGCCCGTGCAGACATCCCGGCCGTTGTCTCTGATGATCCAGGTCGCTTGGTGGGTGATCTTTCCGCTCTTATTTCGGCGGGCGGCCTTAAGCTGGAGTCTGGCCCCCTTGCTTCTTCGCGGCATAGCTCTCGCATCCGTTCGATATGAGCCAGGGTCGTAAATTCCTTCCCGGCAATCTTCTCGATAACCAATCGGTTACGATCGCGCTCGCGACGTAGGCCCGCGACCGTCATTCCTCCCAGAGGGAACGCGATCTTCACGGCATCAACAAGGCGAAGAGGAGTATCGGGTGTAATTTCAGGTTGCGCTCGATCTGACATCGACGCTTGTTCAGCTGTTGTGGGGGCTTACACGAGTAGTCCCACTATCTTCGCAAAGGCCAATCTCCGCATAAAGCCACCACGCTCCTTAGTCGCACAATTGAGTGCGTCCTCGACCAATCGCGTAGGTGAGCGTATCCGCGAGCAGAACGGGCTTGAGTTGTGGACCGGCTGCATGTACCGGCCAAAATTTCTGCGACAGAGTGCGCTCAGCGCCCCACGTCGGGCGGACGTAGCAGCCCCCGTCTCTTCGTCGCCCACCTCCGGCTTCATGAATACCTAATCGCGGTGTCCATCAAACCGGCAGCAGCTCAATTTCTGGGAGGATACGACGCATTCGCCCGCCAGCGGGTCGAATACTGACTTGTCAATCGTCTCGTTCGCATTCACATGGGCTCCGTCATCTCGGACGTCCGGCTCCAGGCCGATCGTCCGATAGAGCGGCTCGGTTAGCCTCGAGTATGGCCGTAGGCAAACTCTTTGTAGGAATCCGCAAGCGGCGCCGACAGTCCGTCACCGTCCAGATCCACCTCACTGCGGAATGCTTGTCCTCTGGGCCTTCTTCATGATCCCAGCGCAACGACACCTGAGGCAATAGGTCGGTCGCGTATCCACCTCCAACGTTGGGGTGCCGTTGCTCGACACTGGAGATGGCCTTGGGAGCTGCGATGGCTTTGGGGTCATTCGGGTGGTGGACGTCCCAGTGCGTCGGCGCGAAAATCGCCGCGATGTTCATCGATGGCCAGCGCATGGTATCCGTTGAGGATACAAATCCGAAGACCTGTTTCGAGTAAATCGAAGGTCGACCTGCTAACCATGCTAAATGCTTTAAGACGGCGACTTGGGATAACGGGCAGGTTTATCCCGACATGGTCACCGGAAAGGCGAAGTGAAAGCGCGCGCCACTTCGTTTTCGTCAACCTGAGAGGCGGTGGCGGCGGCGCCGACGAGGCCTCCATCGAGATGCGGACTTGAACTTGGATGCCACCATCATGACGATATGCCTATCGTCGTCGTTGCGTGACGAATACGCCAAGCATGCGATCTCGATTGGCGAGAAACGCGATACATTTAGGCAATCTGGGAGCAAATCATCGGCCAACGGTCGATTCTGTGATCGCTGCATTTCAGAATCAGATCGCATAAGCCCGCGTTTAGACCTTCAGCAACTCGAGGCGCATCGCAATATCGGGCTGTGCTACGCATATCAAAAGGAGTTCCTTTAAAACCATAGAGTACCAGAACATCAATCTGGAAATTTCCCGGAGATCGGATTTCGGCCGGGCGAAGCGGTAGCTCTAGGCAACCTCGGAAATGTCTCCGCGGACCTAGACGACTTGGAGCAAGCTTCCGGCTTCTACAACGACCGCCTCGGCAGTGTCAGAGTGATCGGAGACAGGCTGGGCGAGGCGAACGCACTCGGCAATCTGGTCTGATCGCCATCGATATCAGGGTTGGTCGCGCTATCACACCATTCGAGCAACAACTAGCTATATGCCGGGCCGTCCGGGACAGAATTGACGAAGGCAACGGCCTTTCAGCTTGGGTAAGGTATATCACCTTGCGAGCGACACGACCCGTGCCATGAAAGTATATCGAGCTCGGGATCGCCATATTGGATGAGATGCGGCACCGCTTCACCGGCTAAGCTCGTGAGTTCCTTCGATCAATCACGTCCGGCTGTAAAGGCCGGACCAAGGCCAGACCGCGATCGAGCATCTGGATTGCGGGCTGCATTCTATCGTCTGCGTACCGAGCGCGAATTCAGACGGCTCGGCTCGCACGAACTACAGCCCCGAATGGCCCCGCTCAAAAACTATCCATCAACAATTACTTTGTGCATCCTGCATAACACAACTATGATCTCCAACATAAACTTTTTTCCTGTACCAGCTTTCGAGCTGCTCGCACGAGCTGCTTTCAAAAAGCATTTCATAGTTTGTGCGGTTGTTTGTGGATTGGGGGAAATCAACGGAGAATGGCCCAACGCGGCGTTTCGTAGCAACGGCAGTAAACCCAAGGGTAAGCTGCTTTCTGGGGTCAAGGCAGCTCTTGAGCGTCTCGGACCGCTCGGATGGGAGGCGCTGCTAGAGCACCACGGGCTCGATCTCTCAGCGGATGATCTCGCACACGAGCTATCGCGACCGTTGCCCCGCATAGACCGGTCCTTCCCCGGCTTCGAAGATTGCGCCCACGAAGGCAATCGCGGGGTCGAGCCGGGCGCACCCGCCAGAAATCTCCTATTTTCCGCCTTTGCGTCCCCTCGGATCACGAGCTTTCGACATCGCGGACGCCTCACGAAGCTGAAGGGATTCCCACCCTCACGGAGATCGAAGCGCTCGAGAACACGTATTCGGCCATCAGCCGCCTTCGATCGACGATCTGCGCGCTCGAGCCCAAGGGGCCCGCTTGGCCATCGTGGTCTTCGCAACCGAATACAGGGCGGCTCTGGGACGAGACGAGGTCGGCGGCGGCCGCTCCTGTGGCCCATCGAGCAAGGCTTACGCCCACCGGGGCAGGCACGAGGAGGACTGTCCGGCGACCCCAGACGTTGGCTCGGTGCTTTCGGATTCGGAAGGTATGTTCTATGTTCATTAAACTTCATGGCATGTTTGGTCTCAGCCGATAAGGCGGCTCGATCGGCTAGATCGAGACGTTCGCATGTAGGAAGCTCAGCTGTCGATAAGCTGACGAGGTCAGCTTATCCGATCGGCTAACATGTCCTGCGACGGTCTGCCGCTGTATATGCCGAAACTCGCCTGAGCAGGAGGCTCGGCTTCCGCGAGGCTCCTGACAAGCTTGTCAAAGGAAGCCGATCGACAACCAGGGCACGGCTGCGACGAGGACACAATGACGCTCGCGCATGCCATAGGCAATCCGCTTCTCCCGCCCGGGCCACAGTCGAAAACCCCGGTTGGAAGCCGGGATCTTCTTTTGTGGCCATCCAACGCTCGATCGTAAGCCGCAGGTGTCGGCTGGTCTGCGCTCCTGCTCTAGCTCAATCGATTGGTGGAGATCTCACGTCACATAAAGTCTCCATCCGAATCGGACTCTGGTGAAGGTTCATCATCACTCGGCGTTTTGACTTTGGAGAGATACATCGGAGAATTGGTTGCACGTTGCCATTCACCATCCCTATATCTCCACTGTCTGGACTGGGTGGGATCGAGTACCATATCATCGTGATCTACATGAACGAAGCCCATTTGTTCTGCACGGGCTCTCGCTTCATCATTAGCAGGACGCCAGTTCACCAGCGGCCGTTCGCCGTCTTGCCGTAGTTGGTGCTCGAGCAGAATATCGCCCGCGTTGCCGACGAGCGGATGAGCAACCTGAAAATCCACGATTGATGTGACGTCGGTTCGTCCGGGGAACTGTTCTCGCCACCGTTGGCTGGTGAACTCAGTCGCCATAGGAAATCCGGCTTCCGTTCTTTGGAGGCCGACGCTCCTATTTCCCAGTTGGTAGCTGTAATATCGGGCGGCATCAGAATCCCTTCGGATCGCGTAACTGCTAGCGACATCGGCGGTGCGCCTAGCTCTTTCGGATACAAATTCTGAGTATTCCTGCGGATTGTTGGCGATGTGATTGATCTCGTCACCATGAAAACTCCTCACCCTTTCCCGGAATTCGGCTTGGTCGATCTCAACAACGGGAGATCTTGAAGTGAGGTAATAACTCGGCTGCGAGGATGAGCTGGCACCCGAATCCTGCAATCCCATTCTACCGAACGCGTCCGCGAAATAGTCAGCATTCCTGTGCTCCGGGGAGCTCGCGTAATGATACTCATCAGCGGATGGAATATCCGACCAATTATTAATTCGACCGCCCATGGCGACCACACTCCTATGGCTGTTGCATTGTGTTCAGGTCATTAGACCTGACCCCGCCGATAAGCAGCTTAGCTGTCCGTAAGCTGACGCCGACAATAAACGGAAAGCAAAATTCTCTGAAACGGTAGAGCGAGCCGGCGAGCGCGCGCAGTTCGACACCGCGCTCGCCGAAGCGTCTTCACCCAAAATGCCAGAAAGCTGCAAATCTAAATTTTAAATGGCTGTCACGCGCACCGACCTGGATCGGCTCGATCTGAAGCTTCTCATGCTGCTGCAGGAGAATAATCTGCAGACCGCTGAGGAATTGGCAGAACGCGTGGGACTTTCGCCGACTTCTTGCCTGCGCCGGCTCAGGCGGTTGCGCGAAAACGGGGCGATCATATCCGACGTCTCGATCATATCGCCTTCGGTCGCCGGCAAACGGGTCACGTCGATCGTGCTTGTGGCGCTCGAGCAAGAGCAGCTCGACCTTCTGCACACCTTTAAAAATCGAATGAGCGCCTATCCTGAGGTTACGCAGTGCTACTACGTAACGGGTTCGGCTGATTTCATTCTCGTCGTCAATACTGGCTCTATGGAGGAATATGGGGCTTTCACCGAGCGAGCATTCTTTCCCGACAAAAACATCAAGTCGTTCAACACATATGTATCGATGCAGATCGTCAAGTTCACCACCCGGATTAATCTTGACGTATCGTGATTGGCCGGGCCCTGTTCATGCCTTTTGCTTTCCGCTCCAAACCGAAAGGTCGGTAGGCCCTTCCGTGGCAAAGAGCAGAACCTTGGCGGACTGATCGAGCCCAAGCCCCTCTCGGTCCTTCTCTTCGGCCGCCCGTAAGAGGCCTGCCAATCCCGCCGCTCCCGATTCTCCGACACGAAGACGCTGATCGCCTGAAACGCCCTCATTAAGCAAACGTACCGCGTCCGCGGCCTCTTCATCCGTTATCGTGATGTAGCCGCTGCTCAGCTCTTGGATGATGGGCCAGACCAACAACGATGGGCGTTGGCATTCGAGCATCGACATGTTCGTCGCAGGCCCCGGCGGGAGTCGCACGGGCATCTTGGCTCGGGCGCTCTCGTAAAGGCATGCCGACAGTTCTGGCTCGACGATCCAAAGATGAGTATCGCCCCCGAATAGCCCCCGTGCCGAGCCATGGCCGAACACACTTGCAGCGAGACCTCCCACACCAGCCTGAACCAGAACATGCGTAAATGGCTTTGTCTGTCCTGCCGTGGCTGCAATAATTTCGTCGATCAGTATCGAATACCCCTGGACCACAAACGTGCAAGCAGTGTCGTCCTCCCCGGGGCCGACCGTATCGGGGACGGCGATCCAACCGTTCTGCGAGGCAGCCTTGGCCGCAGCCTCGACGGAGTCGTTGTAATCTCCAGCCACGCGCACGATTGCAGCGCCGAGCCGCGAAATATGAGCAGCCCGCTCGTCGCTCACACCCTGGTGGAGATATACAACAGCCCGCGCACCGATGAGGCCCGCTCCGGCCGATACCGAACGACCGTGATTGCCGTCCGAAGCACATGAAAATGTGAGCTCCGAAAGCATAGACCGCACGCCAGGCTCCGCCAGTTCTGCAGGCAAAATCGAGCGTCCAGTCCGCCTCTCAACGTGCTTCATTGCGAGCTTCAGCACTGCGTAGGCTCCGCCGAGCCCCTTGAAGCTGCCTATGCCAAGCCGCTGTGTCTCATCCTTGATCCAGATTTCGCCGAGACCCAGCTTTTCCGCCATATGCGGCAAAGAAATCAAGCTGGTCGGTGCATAGTGCGGACAGGCCCGAAGAAGGCGCAGAGGATCATTTCCTGCGTTGCGGTCGCACCACCAAGGAGCCTTTTTCAATTCGGGGGAGCGATTGCGCAGTAGAAGGGGTCGATGGTTCGCAAGCGTCTCCGACAGAGTTTCCGCGGGCTTTGAAGTGGGGACCAAGGTCATCCTCCTGGCAGGCAAGTACGGTCTTCGCAAACGACTTTTGCCAACCCGCGAGGCCGTTTGGCGCTATCTATGAAGCCGCAAATGACGGATTTTGGCGTTGTGGACCTTAAAGTGGCGGGTTTGGGCTCTTCTGTCAGGCATGTTTCCAGAGATTTGCTGATCGAAGACCGGTAGTGCCTGCGAATCTCTCCATCTACCGTATCGCGAAGAATGGACTTCAGGTGCATAATATTCGAAAGCCAACTGCAAGCTCGATCAGCAATCTTTCCGATGCCGACGTCGTTCGCTTGCGAGCAGATACGCCTGGCGTTGCGCACCGAATCCACCTTAATAATGCCGGCGCTGCGTTGATGCCGAGCCCCGTCGTCGATGGCATGGTCGCATATCTCCAGCGGGAAGCCACAATCGGCGGCTACGAAGCGAGCGCCGAGAGCACGGCGCGTTTGCAGGGCGTATACGATAGCATTGCTCGACTAGTCGGCTCAAAGCGCGAAGAAATTGCACTGACTGAGAATGCCACTCTGGCATGGCAGCGCGCCTTCTATTCGCTCCGCTTTGGCCCTGGCGACCGAATTCTCATTAGCTCCGCAGAGTTTGCGGCAAACTATGTTGCGCTTTTGCAGGTTGCCCGCCGTACGGGCGCACGGGTCGAGGTTATACCGGAAGACGCATATCAGGTTCTGGACCCGGAGGCGCTGGAGCGCATGATTGATAAGCGCGTAAGGCTGATCGCCATCACGTGGATACCGACGAATGGCGGCTTAGTGAACCCAGCTGAAGCCGTGGGACGCATCGCACGCGCTCATAGCGTTCCCTACCTGCTGGATGCGTGCCAGGCTGTTGGTCAGATCCCCGTTAATGTCCGCGCACTTGGTTGCGATATGCTGACGGCAACAGGACGGAAATTCTTGCGTGGTCCGCGCGGAACAGGCTTTCTCTACATGCGAGACGATTTCCTCAAGGACATCGAACCCGCCATGATAGACCTGTTTGGCGCACCTTGGGTTGGACCTGAGCGCTACGAACTTAGGCCCGACGCACGACGATTCGAGACTTGGGAAGCGAACTACGCGGCGCGGCTTGGACTTGGTATCGCCGCGGACTACGCGCTTTCGATTGGTATCGAGAGGATCGAACAACGTTGCCGCCAGCTTGCGAACGAGTTGCGAGCAGCACTTGGCACCGTCCCTGGGGTCTTGCTTCACGATCTTGGAGAACGTCCGGCTTCAATCGTGTCGTTCACAGTACGGGGCGCAGGTGCCCGCGAGGTCATGTGCAAGCTTGCAAGGCACAAGATTAATGTATCCGTCTCGCCACCAGCAAGTACACCGTTAGATGCAGCGCGCAGAGGTCTGCCGGACATTGTTCGCGCATCCCCCCATTACTACAATACGATCGATGAGGTTCACACTCTCGCGTCAGCGGTCAGGGGAACTGCCGCGTAGTCGCAGGCTGCGAGCGGCGCCGATTGGTCAAACATGTCCAGTTTGCGATCGCGGCCTAGCATGTGGCTTATCGACGGGTCGCCGTTCGGATCACGTCTCTCCATCCTCCATAGGCGGCCTCCGCGTCACTCTCTTTTTCATCTTTTCTCCTCCGGCGCTTACACCTTGGTAGTTTGCGGAACTCCAGGCTGTGGAGTTGCACAAAGAGCTCCATAGCAAGCTTTCTCACCCTTGTAGTTGGCGAGCGCTTGGACCAACGGCGACATAAGTTCTTGTTTCAGCTCGTTGGGGAGAGGCTCAGGACCGTCCAGCGACTTCAGCGTCACCTCGACCAACTCGATCGCACGATCCTTGTTGCCGCTCTCGTAATAGTACTGGGCGACCGCCGGATAGGACAGGAACTTGGGAGCCTGGCCGCGTTGCGGAGGATTCAGTGCCAGGATGTGTTCGGACAACTCCTTACCCATCGCAAAGCGCTCGGCGGGCGGCAAGTGGGAGTTGTCATTCGCCGGATCGAAAAGTGGGCGCATCGCCCGGGCCATCCACAGCTCGGATTTCTTGTCTATTGCATCGCGAACCAATTGGCTCATGACCGGCAAGCCGGTCTGCAAGTCGCGCACTTTGTGAAGCAACAGTTCCGCACGGAGCACGCGGAAGTCGACGTCGTCCGGCATCACCGCGACGGCCTCTTCGAGCACAGAAAGCGCCTTCGCCCAGTCCTCCGCCTCCATCGCTGGCGTAAGTTTGGCAAAGATCGGTTCAGTCAACGCTCGCTTGCGCGCCTCTTTTTCGCCTTCAGCGATCCGCTCTTTATCGGCGTTTCTAGCTTCATCGCTGGTGCGCCAGCCGCCGTTAAGGATTTTCGGCAGAACGCCATCGAGTTCCGTCGGAAAACCGATAAAGGCGATGTGGCCGTCACGGTCGACGACGAACGAGGTGGGAATCCCGACAGAAAGACTGGCATCCATCCAAAGCTTGTCCATTTTCTCTGAGTCGAATCCGACCCGGTAGTTGAGGTTCGGCAACTTTTCGCTCAACCATGCGTCCAAGTTGGTTCGGGCCTCGTCCGTCGTTCGAGCTTGTTCATAAGCTGCGACTCCGACGACCTCAACTCCGCTGTCCTTATATTTATCTTGCAGCTCCACCAGATGGGGCATGGCGGCGACACAGGGTTCGCACCAAGTTGCCCAAAATTCGACGATGTACACTTTTCCCGGCTGGAAGCTCGTGAGGGGCTCGCCACGCAGCCAGTTCTCCACCGTGATCGGAGGAGCAGGAGACTCTAAACCCAGCACCATGTTACTCTCCAAAGTTATTGTCAAAGGCTGCGCGGCGTTTTGCGCTAGCTGATCTCTGATCGGGACCGCTAGTGGGGCTGCCGGGGCTGCCTTGATGTAGACGCGCTGCCGCGAGCAAGATCCGCAGCGAATGTCGGTGCCGCCGCGCTAAGGGCGACGACACACAAGATCATACGCAACAAGCTCTTCCTTTCACACGCGGGGGGCACATCGGTTCAAGGAAGGAGAGCATCGCTGGTCTCGCGTTCGGTGCGCTCAGCACGTTCAGTAGTGCTGCACCCCAGTAGCAACGTCCGTGCCACCATCGTCTTCGCGTAAGTTTTTGACTGCGCAATCGCCACGTATCTGCGTCCCTGCGACAAACCGGTTGAGCCGCAACGCTTGCGCTGCTCTGAGTGACGCTTCAAAGGTGAGGAGAGCGCTCCAGCTGCGTGATCCGGTCAACCTCACTCGAGGTGAAGTTATCCGCGCATTGCCGAGCCTGCCCCCGGGGTTCCGGACCCGATCACTCGCATGGCTCTGCATCAACAAGTCCAACCAAAGCGTGGCCGCTCAAAACAATGGCAGCGGCCTTCGAGCGATCACCTTCGAAAACAGACCCTTCTCTGTGGCCTGTGCCACGTGCGCATTTTGTCAGAATACACGCGCTCATGTCTGAAACCCCCCTCCGACTGTCTACGACGACACATTCCGTAAAAAGGAAGCGAGAGTGCCTTTTCTGTAGTGCTGGCCCAAATCCTGCAACGGCTCTCGGCGCCAGGAGGTTTGGTGCCGGCAACAGGATGGGAGTGGAGTTTGGGCCTCGATCCGTCAATCGACACTGCAGTTGCCGCACCGGAAGTCGTTTATCTGTACCACGCTGGGAGAACGACGTTCCCGCGTGCCACGGCCTCGCGCGGCATCGGTCATCCCACGGCGAAACTGCTTTTAGAAGAGGGCCGGCGTATCTTCAGTTGCACGCGGTCCCCTTTGGTGGCGAGGGATGTCAGTGGGATTCGGAGACAGACAACGATGTCCACGTAAATCTAGGCATTCGTCCAACGGTGCCGCGCGCCACCGCCAACGTCGGGGAACGGCTCGCTGACGCACCGTTACACCTATTGAGCGACAATGCGGCATTTCGCCATAGACACAGGACCATACGCTGATGGCGTCATTCGAAAGCTGGATGAGGCGGCTGCATCTCAATCTGCCTGGCCTGATCTTCCTCCCGTAAGATCTCTTTCCCGAGTTCGAGGCGGCCTCGGTAGTGATCGTCGACATGACTCGATCGACAACCTAGCGGCTCTACCGTTTCGCAGCACCGCCATCGGCCTGCCACGTCAAGGCTGACGGTTGCCTGCTCACCTGAAGCGAGGCGTCAATACATGATCGATGAACTGGATCTGCGAACTTTCACGCCACATCCGCAACGTGACGCTGTGCTCGGAGAAGTGCACGCGCGCCCCTTCATGCGCCTTGTTTCGCCGTTCAGCGTGATCCACTTCGCTTTTCTTGCACAGGGCGAGGCGGCCACCAGCGATCGCTGCCGTTTTATCGATTTTTGCCTCGAGCGCAATCTTACGCCGCCTGAGCAATCGGCAAAACTTCATCAGATTGTCATCGGGCCTGCTGCGCTACGCTGGGAGCAGCATTCGGAATTTACAACATTCACCTGGATCTGGAGTAACGCAAATTGTTCTGCCGCAGACCAATTTGACAAGGTTGACGGTACCGTCCGATCGCTGATCCGCGCGTTGCGTCAGACCGGACAGTTGCTGGTCGCGATCAGGCTAGAAGTGGAGCAGGACACCTCACCGACCAGGCGGGCCGAACAGATTTTTGACAAGAACAGCCTGGCCATGGTTGCCACAAAGAGCGGCGCAGCCGTTGCCGCCTCAGACTTCCGCGTAGACGAAAAAGGCTTCACGAAGATCCTAGTCTGCGACCTCGGGTTGACATCGCACGATCTCGGAGCGCTGGTGCAGCGGCTCCTGGAAATCGAGACCTACCGTCCATTGGCGCTGCTTGGCCTGTCGGCGGTCCTTGAGCTTGCACCATCTGTTGATCGCATTGACCGCCGTCTTGTTGAGGCGCTCGAGAAAATGCAGAGCGGTCAGGGGCTGCAGTTCAACAACCATCTGCTTGCAGAGCTGACGGCGCTGGCCGCATCCTTCGAAAGAGGCGCGACAAGCAGCCTGTTTCGATTCGGCGCCAGCAGGGCCTATAACGAGCTGGTCCAATCGCGATTATCCATTATTGAAGGCAGCGATGTGTCGGGGTATCCAACCTGGTCGTCGTTTCTAGCACGCCGAATGGCGCCGGCGATGCGAACCTGCGCAACTGTGGAGGATCGTCAGGCGACTCTGTCGGTCAAGCTCGCGCGTGCCACCGATCTGTTGCGAACCCGGGTCGACGTCGAAATCGAACGACAGAATCGTGACCTGTTGCAGGCTATCAACGAGCGCGCGAGACAGCAACTTCGGCTGCAGTGCACGGTCGAAGGATTGTCGGTCGGGGCGATAGGATATTATGTGGTCAGCCTGTTTAGCTATCTTGCCAAGGGCGCGCATGATGTCGGACTGCGAGTAGAGCCCTCGTTCCTGACCGCAGCCTTCGTGCCGATCGCGGTCGGTGTGATCTGGCTGGTGAGTTACAATGTTCGAAAGCGGCACCTCAAGCACGACGACGCGCCGTCAGTTACTTGAGACCAAAGCTGCTTGAGGTCAGCTTGAGGATCGCACCGTAGAACGCACCGCCGATGTTGATGTCGCCAGTCACGGTGGTCTGGATGTCTTGCGGGCCGCTGATGGTGTTGCCGACCCATTTCAGCTTCAGCGGCGCGAGATAGCCAAGATCGTCGGCGAGCTCGATAAACGTCACCTGCCCGGCCCAGCCCTGATAGCGGATTTCGGTCTTCTCGAGCGGCGGCTCGGCGAAAGCCGGCGCTCCGAGGCCGAGCGCCAAGGCACCGGCGAGCAGCAACTGCGCGGCGCGATGCCGCGCGCGGGCAAATCGAAGCAGGGAATTCATCCTGGCAAATCCCGTCGTTGGAGCGGACTCAGGCGGCCTTGGCCGTCTGCGGTTTCGACGCGTTGACGCGAGTCACGCTGCGACGGCCGTCGACGCTGAGCGGCACCTCGCCATCGATGGTGACGCGGCGCACAACGCGGTGCTGATCGCCGTAGTCATTGACCGCGTAGTGCTGGGTCGCGCGGTTGTCCCAAATCGCAATGTCGCCGGCCCGCCAGGTCCAGCGCACCGCATTTTCCGGCGTCGTGATGTGCGACTGGAACAGCTCGAACAGCTTTTGGCCGTCATATTTCGGCAGGCCGACGAAGCGCTGGACGAAATTGCCGAGCACGAGCGTGCGCTCGCCGGTTTCGGGATGGACACGCACCACCGGATGCTCGGTTTAGTAGATGGTGCCGGTGAACACCTCGTCGAAATGCTTCCGGTCCGCCTCCGTCGCCCGCGTCTTCACGGCGTAGTCGTAGGCGTTGCTGTGGACCGCCCAGAGCCCGTCGGCGAGCTTGCGCAGCGGTGCCGGCAGGTCGCGATAAGCCGCCGCCGTATTCGACCACACGGTGTCACCGCCATAGGGCGGGATCACCACGCCGCGCAGCACCGAAATTTTCGGATAGGCGTCGACGAAGTTGATGTCGGTGTGCCACTGATCGGCACGGCCGCCAACGCGGCCGGAGTCCAATTCCAAGATCGAGGACGTGCCATTGGTGGCGCCGACGGTCGGATGCGGTATAAGCTTGCCGAGCCGGACCGCAAAGCGCTCCTGCTCGGCATCGTCGCCCTAGTCGCGGAAGAAGATGACCTTGTGCTCGAGCAGCACCTGGTTCATGGCGCGGATGACGTTGTCGGACAGATCGCCCGACAGTTTTATGTTCCTGATCTCGGCGCCGATCCGTGCCGCGCGCTTGACGATGTCGGCGCGCGGAATGACGTTGTCGATGGTGGTCGTGCTGCTCATGTCCGTGGTCTCTCTTTGTGATTGTCTGGACAAAGCTCCGCCATGCGCCGGTCAGACCGGCGATAGCGAGTGATGGGGTATTTCCTGGATTTCGGTCCTGGGTGGGACCCGCTGCCATGTGCGCCGGTAGCTAGCTCGACAGCGCACAAGTCCCGGCGGTACAGCTCTCCGCCATCGTTTCGGCGCAACAGCGCCCGCACGGAGCCGAGATCAGCCGCGAACGAGTGGATCGGATCGCCGCATGGTGAACGACCTCGCTTGGACGTTGCCGATGGTAAAAGCGATTGCGATCCAGTCAATGAAACGAAACCAGCTTTGTTTTTCGTGGCGGGCAATGATCGCTTCGTTGGGAACACGGACATGGAAATATTTGCGGTCATGCGCGTCCCGTCGGCCTGTTCGCGCACTCCGCAGCAGCAAGATCGAACCTCGTCTCTGATCGACGATCGGTTCACGGGATTCATGCTCGGGGCCAGCACAACAATGCAAATTCATTTCATCGACCCCTTTGCGGCCGTCGACATAGAGTCTCGTCGCATGCGCAGGCGACAACGCCGACACCCGGCGCCAACCTTTGCGAGCCGGGCTACGGGCAAGCGGCAACTTTCTCTGAACTTCTTCATCTATCCGCCTTGTACTCCAGCCGGCGCGATGATTTTGATTGAGCAGGTCTGCGGCAGGGATCTCTCTGGATTGTTCGCCGTCGTCGTCGGTCGCTCGAACATCGTCGGCAAGCCCATGGCCAATCTCTTGCTAGCTGCCAATGCAACCGTAACGGTCGCCGCATAGCCGGACCAGGAATCTGGAAGCAGTTTGCCGTCACGCTGACATTCTCGTCGCGGCGTTGGCCTTGCACGCATGATCAAAGGCGACTGGATTAAGCCGGGCGCGACGGTAATCGACGTTGGCATCAAATCGGATGTCGGTAAGCGCTAAAGCGCTTACGGATGTCGCTGGGCGAGTCGCCTGGCAAGATTAAGCTGGTCGGTGATGTCGACTTCGACAACGCGGCGCCAACGCCGGCGCAATCACGCCTGTCCCCGGCGGTGTCGGCCTATGATAATCGCGATGCTGATGGCCAACACGCTACGCGCCACATGCCTGATACATGGCCTGTCACCACCGTCGTTCTAAATAGGTGAACTGACCAGAAAAGCCGGACCGCAGCTGCGTGCGCTCGCAGCAACAAGGAACTGCACCACAGCGTGTTAGATTCGTCACGTCGGGTCCGGCATCGACATGCCTTGGACTGGACTGCTTCAGACCGGCGGAATGCGCTCTTGCGATTTGCACACAGGCACGACTCTGCGAGACGGTTTGAGTCGTCCTCCAAGCCTATTCTCCAGCCGGATCTGAGCAACTGCATGATCGCCGCGGACGGACGGCTAAAATTATCTGTTTTTGTCCAAAACCTAATCTGCCGAGAAACGGGGTCGACTTTCGGTGGCCGTCGCGCCTCGGATGGCCACTTCATCGCTAATCCGTTCTGGTCAACAGCAACTTTGCTCACTCCATTGCCTGAACAAGCGCCGCCGTAACATAATCAACTGGGTGCGAGGCGTCGACGGTTCTGAGCAATCCCTTGGCAGCGTAACAATCGCTCAGCAGCCTGATCTCATTTGCGTAGGCTGTCAGCCGCACGCTGAGCGCCTCTTCATTGTCGTCGGCCCGCACCGGCTTCCCAACGCGAGCGTGCATGGCTCATCCCAGGATCCGGTCCAGCAACTTCAGCTCGAGGACGTGGCTCAATTCATGGCCCTTTAGGAGATGGTCAAGGCTTTCAGCTTGGGCAACCGTGCGCGGAAATCCGTCTAGGATGAAACCTCGATCCGAGTCAGGCTTTGCAATGCGCTCGGCGATCAACCCGATCACCAGACCGTCCGGGACGAGCTCGCCGCGCTCCATGATCTCCGCCACGTGTCACCCGATCGCGGCTCTCCCAGATACCGCTGCGCCGCAGCATGTCACCAGTCGAGAGCTGCGGGATCCCGAGCGTCTGGGATAGCCTGACCGCCAGCGTTCCCTTCCCGGCGCCAGGTGGTCCTAAGAGAACAAGCCTCATATCGTTCCTCCGTCAAAGTCGGCTTCGAATGGCTGCGCGGGTCAGTGGCGCATGCCGGATCACCATCACACCGATGTTCGTGGCCGATTAAGCCGGCCCGTTCTTCCCGTTCTGGCGGTTCTTGACGAGATCACCGACCACGGCGGAATCGGCCAGCGTCGAGGTGTCGCCGAAGCTGCCCGGCTCGTCCTCAGCGATCTTGCGCAGGATACGGCGCATGATCTTGCCGGAGCGGGTCTTGGGCTGGCCGGGCGCGAACTGGATCTGGTCGGGCGAGGCGATCGGTCTGATTTCCTTGCGCACCCAGGTCACGAGCTCCTTGCGCAGATCCTCCGTCGGCTCGACGCCGGCCATCAGGGTGACATAGGCGTCATGCCCTGCCCCTTGATGTCGTGCGGGAAGCCGACCACGGCAGCTTCCGAGACCTTCTCGTGTGCCAGCAGCGCGCTCTATCCGCGGTGCCCATGCGGTGGCCGGAGACGTTGATGACGTCGTCGACGCGGCCGGTGATCCAGTAATAGCCGTCAGCATCACGCCGGCAGCCGTCGCCGGTGAAATACTTGCCCTTGTAGGTCGAGAAATAGGTCTGCTGAAGCGGGCGTGATCGCCGTAGACGGTACGCATTTGGCCGGCCAGGAGCGGGTGAGGCAGAGATTGCCGGTGGTCTCGCCTTCCAGCACCTTGCCGTCGGCGTCGACGATTTCAGGCACCACGCCGAAGAACGGCTGCGTCGCCGAGCCCGGCTTGAGCTTGGTTGCGCCCGGCAGCGGCGTGATCAGGATTCCGCCGGTCTCGGTCTGCCACCAGGTGTCGACGATCGGGCAGCGATCGTCGCCGACGACGCGGTGGTACCATTCCCAGGCTTCCGGATTGATCGGTTCGCCGACCGAGCCGAGCAGGCGCAGGCTCGCGCGCGAGGTCTTCTTCACCGGCTCGTCGCCGCCCTGCATCAAGGCGCGGATCGCGGTCGGCGCGGTGTAGAAGCTGTTGACCTTGTGCTTGTCGATGACGTTCCAGAACCTGGAATTATCGGGATAATTCGGCACGCCCTCGAACATCAGCGTGGTCGCCCCGTTCGCCAGCGGGCCGTAGAGAATGTAGCTGTGGCCGGTGATCCAGCCGACATCGGCGGTGCACACAATTCATGCGGCGTAACCGTTCGCTGTCCAGTTTTTGCGCGCTGAAATGCGCCAGGATCAAAAAGCGGAGCCAGCGCTGTTGCCGATGCGATGAGCCGGTGGATTTGTTCGCCATATCCGAGAAGGCTTCAAGCGCCTTCGCTGCCTCAGGCGAAACCCACTCTTCAAGTGACTGCCGGGAGAAGACAGCTCTACGACGAAGCCGGTCGACAAGCTGCCGGTTTAACGATCAGGCGTTCGAATTCCTGCAAGTGGTCATTGTATTGCGCTTGAGTAAGCCGGCCGAGCTCTCTCGGAAGGATATTTGTAAGCGTGTACCCACCTTCACGAGACCAGAGCGTAAGCCGCGCCGCAGGCAGGCTCTTGTCGCTCTGCCGTTGAAAGACGAGGATATCCTCGCCCCGGCCATGCGACCAAGGTCCTTCTCGGCGTCTATCTCACGCTCCCTGGCGATGCTGCAGCGGCAAGAAGCGACTTCCGCAGCTCTGCACGCCTGGTTTCGGGACCAAGGATCGAGAGATCCTGGAAGACTTCGACCGCGTGTTTGTCGCTCATGTGTTTGGTCTCCGATCGAACTAGCTGATCAGGCTCGTTATGGCCTGCGGCGCGCCAATGAAGGCGTAAGGATTGAGGAACTGGCGGCCCCAAAACAAGTTTCGATCCACTTGTCCAAGCGCTGCTTCGTCACAAACCACCGACCAGCGATCCTTGATGGTCTTGATTTGATGCACGACAATCGCGACGGCATCCGCCTCGTTGAGAAGAAACGATGGCGCGCTTTTCAGGCAAAGCGCAATCTGACTGTGTCGATCCTGGCCCAATATCAGCATCGCTTGCGTCGCCTCGCCGCCCGTGCGGCTTTGCGGGCAAATATCATAGGCAGGTGTGAGCGTCAGATTCGCGCCATCCCAGAAGGCTGCGTGATTTCGGGCATGATCATCCGTGTTGCCGCAGAGCACGTTGAAGACAATGCGCGAAAACAACTCCCGTAGCGTCTCCTTGGGTTCCGTAAAACGGTGACGGATGGTCGTGGCGAGCTGCTCGTAACTGGCGTAACGGGCCATCATTTCGTCCAGCTCAAGCAATGTTAAGGCGGATACCATGGCCTTCCGGTACCATCCGCCGGTAGCCTTCGCACGATCGAAGCGCTCGATAAGGAGGATGTCCTTGCCCGCCACGCGTTGAAGGCTCACAGGCGCGACGCGAAGCCCGGCCGCCGCGGCCAAGCGCATTGCGATGAATTCCGCCTTCACCACGCTATAGAGGTCGGTTTGCGAAGAAAACTTCGCGATGAATTTCTTATCATCGGAGGTAATCGTCGCTTTCGGGCGCGCCCCGCCAATGGAGCTACCGTGGAGAAGCGCCCGGTCGAGCTCGGGCGTCAGCGGCGTTCCTTGTTCGACGAGTGCCGCCGCATTCAAAAGCTCAGCGAGAGAGGCGCCCTCGCCTTCACGCGCGACATAGGCGGAGGGCGAGGCTTGAAAATCGAGCGCGCCGATGCGATCCGACCCTGACTCGAGGAGAAAGGTCAGCTCATCAAGACTGCCCGCGTCAATCTCTTTCCCGCGGGCGCCGAACTTCCGATTGAGGATCACGCGCCGGCCCCAGGCATCGGGGCCGGCATCGCGAATACAGCTCGGCATGTTCAGACCCGCAAGAAGCGGAAGGATTCCGCTCCGCAGTGGCAATTCGGGCTGGTAAAGCGCAATGGCGTCCTTGCGCTCGATATAGCTCCGTCCATAGTTGAACAGGAGCTGTTCGCCACGCGCCGACAGAAGGCCTGCAACAACCGGTTTCGTCTGGCCCGGTAGCCAAGTCCAGACATAGGCCTCGGTGAATTTGGGATCAGAAGTCATCCTTGACCTCTTCACCCCGCCGGGCACGAATGGATTTAGGCAGAAGCGTCATGACTTCGCGATTGCTTTCGATCGCCTGAGACATTGTCGCCTGCTCGGCGTCAAACAGCCTAACGCCGACAATCGCAGCGACTTCAAAGACAGCCCCAATGGTGGATCGCGGGTCGCCCGCCTCTATGCGCCGCAGCAGCCCGCGCGAGATCCCTGCCCGCTCGGCGACGTTGACCGTGCTCATCTTCCGTTCGATGCGGGCCTTGCGCAGAAGCTGCCCAAGCAGCACCGCAGCATCGGCTGCATAGACAGAAATCGGGTGATGGATCTTAGCCATGGATACATTGGTTCATAAATAGATCGTAGAGTGCTTCGTGGATCATATATAGACCAGGGCCGCAAGATCTTCAACTGAGCTGGTGCATAACCAGACCGGCTCTTATGGTCCATTAATGGACCAGGCAGGTTCCAGACAACGTAAGGAGCTGGCGAGGACGCCACCAATCCCAGATCGCGCCTCGTCCAAGCTTAAGAGCCTGCGCCGAACACCGTCATCCGCCCGAAAGACCTGAGCCCGTGGCGCTGTGAACATGCCGCTGCGCTTGGACAACCAATCGCGTTGCCCACATGCCCACAGCAAAAGGCGCGCAGCTTGACCGATGCCATAAAAGTAACCAGCCAGAACGCCTCGCCACTGGGCGAGATCAAATTGGAGAGGTGGGCGACATCGTCTCGGATTGACGCGAGTTGCACCAAGGCAAGGTAGTTGGCGGCGAGCCTGTCGTAGCGCGTTGCGACCCGACGACATTGCTTGATCCTGTTGAAGAATCTTTCGATCTGGTTTCGAGCGCGGTAAAGGTACGGGCTGAAGCAGATCGGATCATTGCGGTTGCATTTGGCGGGATGTTTGCCCATGCACCTTTCTTCATGGCAAGATCTCTGATCCAGTCAGCGTCGTAACCACGATCGGCGAGCAGCATCGATCCAGGCTTCAGACGAGACAGAAGTTTTCCGGCAAGTCGATTACCTTGGCGCGATTTGCCGGATCATTTTGGCCCTTACACTACCTGCTATAACCGCCTTGTTCGCTCGCGCTGGCCGGGTGTCTGCAGCCGAATCATAGCCGCTGCTCACGATGCGGCGGTCCAGATGATCGACACCTCTATTGTTCGCGTTCATCAGCACGGACGGTGCATCGCCAAGAACCAGAGGCAAATTGATAGGACGTTCACGCGGCGGGTTGACCAGCGAGATTCATGCGCTTGTAGGTGGCAATGGCCTGCCCGTACGGCTGGCACTGACGCCTGGTGAGGCCCATGACAGCCCAGATCGCAGGACCCAGAAGATGCCATTGAGGACGCGTCGGTCGTTTACCCGAGGAACTCCACGCGGCTTGTTTGGTAGCATAGACTTGATAGCTGCCCATTCGTAGTCCGTCAGTTCATGGCGCATGATTGGAAGCCTCAGTTTGGGAGCTAGAATCACGGGCGCCGGGGCGAGCACAATGCTTTTGCCATGTCAGGCCGACTTGTCTGCGCATTCCAGGAATGGTGATCAGGTGTTCCAGACGATGGCGATCACGGATTCCAGATGATCGTGATCACAGGAGACGAACACGACTGACGGGTTTAAGTGTGCTGGAAATAGTCTCCTCGTCAAGGATGGTTGGGCTGGCTTGGAGATCGTCCCGGCGGTCCATGGGAGGGCCCCGTGCGCGGCGCGGAGTGCCCCCACGAGCGACGTAGCGACGCGCGCGGGAGGGGCCTGTGGGCCGGCGGGGCGATCGTGCGCGAGGCGCTCACGGTTTTTTCTTTTCGCCGGCCTGACGGCGCAGGCTGTCGCCCTTGAGCTCAAGGCGATGCGCATTGTGAATGATGCGGTCCAATATCGCATCGCCAAGAGTGGGGTCGGCAATGACGTCGTGCCATTGCGACACGGGGACCTGACTTGTGATCAACAACGACCCCTTGTCGTAGCGATCATCGACAATCTCGAGCAGATCGCGCCGCTGGTCGGCGGTGAGCGGTTCGGGTCCCCAGTCGTCGAGAATGAGGAGATTGACGCGCTCCAGAGCGGCGATCAGGCGCGCCAGACGGCCTTCGCCGCGCGCCTGGGCGAGATCGGCGAACAGGCGAGATGCCCTCTTGTAGAGGACGGAGAAGCCGTCGCGGCAAGCCTTGTTGCCGAGCGCGCAGGCAAGCCAGGACTTGCCGGTGCCGGTTGGGCCGACGATGACCAGGTGGTTGGCATCACGGATCCATTGGCAGGTGGCGAGGGTCTGGAAGAGCGAACGGTCAAGGCCGCGGGCGGTGCGATAATCGACATTCTCGATGGCGGCCGCCTGGCGGAGCTTGGCACTGGTCAAGCGGCGCGTGAGGCGGCGGTTGTCACGGGCGGTGACCTCGCGATCGACGAGGAGGCCGAGCCAATCGGGATGCGGCATCCCGGCCGCCTCGGGATTGTTCTGCAGTTCGACGAGGGTATCGGCCATGGCGGCGAGGCCGAGGGCGCGCAAGCGATCGACGGTAGGGTGAATGAGCATGCTGATCTCTCCTGATCAATTGTAGTAACTGCGGCCACGGATGTTGGCGTGGAAGAGGATGGGCGCCTCCTCGGCGGGCGGAGCGGTTCTGTCAGTGCCGTTCTTGAGGATGGCGGCGACCGATTTGTACGAACGGGCGTTGATCAGGAGGGCACGGGCGCAGGCGGCGTCGACGCGTTCCTGGCCGTAGCGCTTGACCAGCCCGAGAATGCCGATGGCGGAGCGGAAGCCCTGTTCCGGGTGCGGCCGCGACCGCAGGATGACGTCGATCAGAGTGTCGACGTCGGGGCCGACCTTGGCGGCTTCGGAACGAATACGCTCATGGGTCCAGTCACGATAGCGGCGATGCGAGCTCGGCATATGCTCGGAAATCGTCGTTGGGCGATGCGGCAGCGTGCTGCGCAGGTGCGAGGCGATGCGCTTGCCGCGCAGGAAAATCTCGACCGTTCGCGCGGTGATCCGAGCCTCGACCTCCTGATGCACGAGGTTGTGAGGAACGCTGTAGTAATGTTTGGCGATCTCGACATGATAGTCGAGATTGACCCGGCAGCGCTTCCACTCGGCATACTCGTACGGTTCATCCGGCAAGGGGGTGAGCGCCGGACGATCGAGCTCCTCGAACAGGTCGCGCCGACTTCGTCCCCAGCTGCGCAGCGGTCGATTGTTGAGATCGGCGAGAAGCACACGGATCGCCTCGTTGAGGGCGGCAAGCGAGAAGAAGCGGTGGTTGCGCAGGCGCGCCAGAATCCATCGTCCGACGATTTGGACGCCGACTTCGACCTTGGCCTTGTCGCGCGGCCGATACGGCCGCGCCGGGACGATGGCGGTGCGGTAATGGCGGGCGAGATCGGCATAGGTCCGGTTGACCATCGGCTCATGAAAGCAGGCCCGGGTGATGCCGGCCTTCAGGTTGTCGCTCACCGTCTGCCGGGCCACGCCGCCGAAATAGGCAAACGCCCGAACGTGCGAGGCGATCCAGTCCGGCAGGCTCTGGCTGAGGCTGGCCTCGGCGTAGGTGTAGTTCGAGGCGCCGAGCACGGCGACGAAGATCTGCGCGCTCCGCACCTCACCGCTGAGCCCGTCAACCACCTCCATGGTGTGGCCGGAATAATCAACGAACAGCTTCTCGCCGGCGACATGAACCTGGCGCAGGGTCGGTTTGAGGCGGCCGGCCCATTCCTTGTAGCGTTCACAGAACCACGAGTAGCTGAAGCTGTCGGAGTTTGCGTCGCAATACTCCTCCCACAACAGCATCAGCGTGACGTTTGAGCGCCGCAGCTCGCGATGCACCAGCGCCCAATCCGGCTGCGGACGCTCGTCGCTGGGCCGATCGGATGGTGGCGGATATAGGCGGTTCTCGAGCCGGACATCGTCATCCAGCTCCGGCGGCAACGGCCAGGTCAGGCCGGCGCGGCGGGTTCGGTTCAGGTACTTGCTGACCGTGCCTTGGGCCAGGCCGAGGCTGCGGGCAACGGCGCGTTGCGACATGCCGACGCTGTAGTGCAGGCGTAGAACTTCACGAATGTGGCGCATGGACAGTCTCTCGGTCGGCATCTCGATCCTCTGCGGTTAGGCAAAAGACCAAGGTAGCCAGGTTGCAGACTGTCAGCGGTGGACGCCTCCTGGTTGCCCCCGATCGATCACGATCGGCTGGAAATGGTGATCACGATGCTCTGGAACGCGTGATCACGATGGCCTGGAATCGGTGATCACGATCGGCTGGAACGCGCAACTTGTCCTCACGGCTGCCCTCAAGCTTATCTCGCAAGGCCGTGATCACGCGATGGACAATCCGTATATCCTTGACAGACAGCCCTTCTGAAAGATCGTTGATCCAGGGAACCTGCAATTCCATTGCGGCTTCGAAGGCGCGCTGTCCATTCTCAGTGAGCACGACGAGCTGCGCCCGTCGGTGATGCGGGTTGACCTCAAAAGATACGAGGCCCTCCCTGTGCAGATCATTGATAATCCGCTGCACGTTTTGACGATTGCCGCCGAGGTCGCGTGCGAGCCAAGCGACCGGTTGGGGACGTTCGGCGGACACAATGGCGCCAAGCACCTGCCAGCGTGCGCTTGTTAGGCCAAGCGGGGCGACCAGACGGTCGCCGGCCGTCAGAAGCAGGCCGTCGAGCCTGAATAGATCGAGAACAAGGTCGCTCAGGGCGTCACCCTCGGGGGTTCGCTCGGCTCTTTTCATTCGTCACCATTGTTTTATATTGACATGATGATGTCAATCTGCTATGTAATCATAATGCCAATTAGGCATCACATATTAAATAGCGATGGAGGCACTCATGTCGTTGCTACGCCCGCTCGACCCTTCCTTCCCGATCGACCGCCAGATCGCTATCGAGGCAAATTCGGTCGTCCTGGTGAACCCATTCACTCTCGACAAAGCCGATGAGGCGGCTTTTCTCAAGACCTGGCAGGACGACGCAGCGTTCATGAAGCGACAGCCGGGCTTCATTTCCACTCAGCTGCACAGAGCTCTCGGCGACAGCTCGACCTATCTGAACTACGCCGTCTGGGAATCCACCGCACACTTCCGCGCGGCCTTCACCCATCCTGACTTTCTAGCAAAAATCGCCAGCTATCCGGCCTCGGCGATAGCTTCCCCTCATCTGTTCCAGAAAGTTGCCGTGCCCGGCATCTGCGTTGCCTAGCCCTGCTGCTTTTAGGAGGGGAAGATACTCATGATCAAGTTGATCCATCCTGTCGCTGGCGCCTTGGCTGTCGCAACGATCGGCACATTTTGGCTATCGACGGTACTCAGCGAGCTGTTCGCGTCCCATGCCACAGTTGCAGCGGTTAAGAGCACCATACCGTGGGGTTTCTTGTTGTTGATTCCGGCGCTCGCTGCGACCGGTGGTACAGGTGTCATCTTGGCAACGGGGCGCCGGGCCGGACTGATCGGGGCCAAATTCAAGCGCATGCCGTTCATTGCAGGGAACGGCATCCTGATTCTTATTCCATCTGCGCTCTTCCTTGCGTCCAAGGCTCAGGCGGCAGAATTCGATGCCACGTTCTATGCTGTGCAGGCGATCGAGCTCGTCGCGGGCGCAACAAACATTACACTTCTTGCTCTCAACATGCGGGACGGTCTCAAAATGAAGGTGGGCCGCAAACTCGCTTGATCACCTGAACCGGAACTGCGCGGACAACTGACCTAACGCCTGGTATTGTTGTGATTTAATGAGTACGCGCCCTAGCACTACTTTGGCAGATTGTTGATTTTGGCGCGTTTTATAGGATTCCCGAATCAATTTTTCAATGATTCATGGGTGGTCGGCTCTTGGAGGGCTGACCATGCCGGGATGGGACGACGAACTCGAACGCTGGCTGATGCCGTTCTTGGACCGACTGGGTCATAAAACCCGGCAGCGGATGTGTCCTCTGTATGTTGCGGGATTGATCGGTCCCGGCGATCGTAAGAGCGTTCAGCCGATGGCGGAACGCCTTGCCACCAGCACCTACGACCAGTTGCACCATTTCATTGCGGACGGTGTCTGGGACGCGACGCCGCTGGAGACAGAGTTGCTCAACCAGGCGGACCGACTTGTCGGCGGCAGGGATGCGGTGCTGGTTATTGATGACACCTCACTTCCCAAGAAGGGTGAGCGCTCGGTCGGTGTTGCGGCTCAATACGCCTCGGCTCTCGGTAAAACGGCAAATTGCCAAACACTGGTGTCTTTGACGCTTGCGAGCGGCGAAGTACCCGTCATGGTCGCGTTACGTCTCTTTCTGCCTGACAGTTGGATAAGCGACGAATCTCGTTTGAAGCGCGCTCGCGTGCCAGTCGAACATCGAACGCCACGGTCCAAGCCGGAGATTGCTTTGGCCGAGATTGACCGCGCGATAGCAGCCAACGTGCGCTTTGGATATGTGCTGGCGGATGCAGGATACGGCCTCAGCGCACCTTTTCGACAAGGGCTAACAGAGCGCGGGCTGGTCTGGGCTGTCGGAATCCCGCGGCACCTGAAAGTGTATCCGGTCGATGTGAAGCTCATTTGGCCGATTACCAAAGCCCGCGGGAAACCACGAAAGCACCACGTGCCCGATATCTTATCAATTGCGGCCGAGCAAATGCTGACCGGCGCCAAATGGAAAACCGTGAGTTGGCGTAGCGGGACGAAAGGTCGGCTTAAAGCCCAATTTGCTGCGGTCCGTGTCCGGACCGCCGACGGCCCTCCGCAGCGGATATGGGATAAAGGTCAGCAGCATCTCCCAGGCGACGAAGCCTGGCTCATTGGCGAGCAACGTGCGTCCGGGGAGAAGAAATACTATCTGGCCAATCTTCCGGCGGCGACGGATCTGCGCACGCTGGCCGCCACCATCAAGGCACGGTGGATTTGTGAGCAGGCGCATCAGCAGTTGAAGGAGGAACTTGGACTTGATCACTTCGAAGGGCGATCATGGCAAGGTCTTCATCGCCACGCCCTGATGACAATGATTGCCTACGCCTTCCTGCAACATCGTCGCCTCGCATACGCGGGGCGGAAAAAGAATCTACGGGCCTCCGCCTCAGCCAACCATGCCAGCCGTACGTCACGCCATCGTTGATCTCATCCTTCGGCCGCCGTCTCAGCATTGCCCATATTGCCGAAGGCAAATCCGTGAAAAACAGCGGCGAAAACACAATCTGCCAAAGTAGTGCTAGCTAGGCGTGTACTCATTAAGTGCAGATGCCTTGGCATATGAGCATATATTCACAAACGCACAATGAGCTGGCCGGAACGAGCTGGTTCGTCGCATCGACATTGAAACGGCTCCCCCGGCCGACAGCGCCGAGGCGTTCTCATAACCCGCTAGAGGAGCGCGCTATGTCCTGGAAGTGGAAGGCGAGTTGGTACATCTTGAGCAAGAAAAGCATCGTGGTAAGCCTCCGAGGAGAGACGCCTTGCGGCGGGCTGGCCTGATGGTTGAGAACTGTACGTATGGACAGCCATACGATCAGTACGTTGAATCGACTGGAAGTGGTTGATACGGGCCGGCGGCGGCGTTGGTCTGAGGAAGAGAAGGCGCGGATTGTTTTGGAGAGCCTATCCGAGCCGCGCCTGGTTGCGGCGACAGCCCGGCGGTACGGCTTGTCGCGTTCTCTATTGGTGACCTGGCGAAGAGCCTTCGCGGCGACGGGGACCAAATCCGAGGCTGGCTTTGTCAGGGCAGTTGTGGCCGAGGGGTGCCCGCGGCGTCGGTGGCGGCGTCATCGGAGAGCGCGACCGTACATTCGACGGAGCGTCGGATCGAGATCGAGCTAACCGGCAGGCGGCGGGTCATTGTTGATGCGGGCGTTGACGTTGAGGCGCTTCGCCGGATCATCGAGGTTTTGGATCCGCGATGATTCCGGTTCCTACGGGAGTTCGGGTGTGGCTGGCGACGGGCCACACCGACATGCGTAAAGGCTTCGCCTCATTGTCACTGCAGGTGCAAGAGGTGCTGCGCCGCGATCCGCTGAGTGGTCATTTGTTCTGCTTCCGCGGACGCAGAGGCGATCTATTGAAAGTGATCTGGCATGACGGCCAGGGAGCATGCCTGTTTACGAAAAAACTCGAGAGAGGTCGTTTTGTCTGGCCGTCGCTGGCGGACGGCGTAGTGTCGATCTCGCAGGCGCAGATGAGCTATCTGTTGTCCGGCATCGACTGGCGCAATCCCCAGGAGTCCTGGCGTCCGACCAGTGTGGGCTGAGACTTTGTTATTTGAGTTTGGCCGCGAATGTGATTCCATCTGGCTATGGACTCCAGCGCCGACCTGCCGCCCGATCTTGTCGCCGCGCATGCAATGATCCTGGCCGAGCGCGCTGCCAGGCTTGCGGCGGAAGCCAGGCTTG
The DNA here is from genome assembly GCF_045571455.1 of Bradyrhizobium sp. STM 3561. NCBI lineage: Bacteria > Pseudomonadati > Pseudomonadota > Alphaproteobacteria > Hyphomicrobiales > Nitrobacteraceae > Bradyrhizobium > Bradyrhizobium sp. STM 3561. Next base: position 433,363 of record NZ_CP120695.1, on the reverse strand, counting down.
CTGAAGCGGCCAATGCCCAGGCGAAGCAATCGAGCACCGAAGCGCTGATTGCCCACCTCAAGCTCGAGATCGAGAAGCTACGACGCACGATATATGGCGCACGCTCCGAGCGGTCGGCGCGGCTGCTCGATCAGCTGGAGCTAGAGCTTGAGGAACTCGAGGCGGGGGCGACCGAGGATGAGCTGGCCGCCGAGAAGGCGGCCGAGAAGACGCAGACGGTGCGTTCGTTTGAGCGCAAGCGGCCGGTGCGTCAGCCCTTCCCCGACGACATCGAGCGAGAACGCGTCATCCTGCCGGCTCCGACGCAATGCCCCTGCTGCGGGTCGACGCGGCTGTCGAAGCTCGGCGAAAGCGTGACCTCGACACTGGAGGAGATCCCACGCCGGTTCAAGGTGATCGACACAGTCCGGGAGAAGTTCAGTTGTCGGGATTGCGAGGCGATCACGCAGCCGCCGGCGCCGTTCCATGCCACAGCCCGGGGCTATATCGGACCGCAGCTTCTGGCGACGATCCTGTACGACAAATTTGGTCAGCATCAGCCGTTGAACCGACAGAGCCAGCGCTTCAAATGCGAGGGGATCGACCTGTCGGTCTCGACGCTGGCGGACCAGGTGGGCGCAGGAGCCTTTGCGGTCAGGCCGCTCTTTGAACTGATCGAAGCCTATGTGCTCTCCGCCGACAGGCTCCACGGTGACGACACCAAGATACCGATCCTGGCGAAAGGGAAAGCAGATACCGGCCGGATTTGGACCTATGTTCGCGACGATCGGCCATTCGGCGGGCGAGATCCACCGGCGGCGCTGTTCTACGCCTCACGTGATCGGCGCGGCGAGCATCCCGCGCGGCATCTTCAGAACTTCGCTGGCATCCTGCAGGCCGATGCCTATAGCGGGTTCAACGCTCTCTTCGATCCCGGACGCAAGGCGTTGCCGGCCACGCCCGCCTTCTGTTGGGCACATGGACGGAGGGCGTTCTTCGAACTTGCCGACATCGCCCAGAACGCTCGCCGCGGAAGATCGGCGACCGCGATCTCGCCCATTGCGCTGGAAGCGGTTCGTCGGATTGACCAATTGTTCGAGATCGAGCGCGACATCTATGGGCTGAGCGCTGAGGAGCGGCTGCAGATCCGCCGGGAGAGAAGCGCGCCACTGCTGACCGACCTTGAGGCTTGGCTCCGAGCGGAATCTGCCCGGCTCTCACGCTCGTCCAACGTGATTAAGCCGATCAACTATCTGCTCAACCGCTGGGAGGGCTTTGCCCGCCTTGTCCACGACGGACGGATCTGCATGACGAACAATGCAGCGGAGCGAGCGTTGCGCGGTTTTGCTCTGGGAAGAAAGGCATGGCTGTTCGCCGGTTCTGATCGCGGCGCCGAGCGGGCTGCCGTGATGGCCACGCTTCTCATGACGGCGCGTCTCAACGACATCGACCCGAAAGCCTGGCTTGCCGACGTCTTCGCGCGCATCGCCGACATGCCGCAGAACCGCCTGCGCGAGTTGCTGCCCTGGAACTGGACGCCTCCTGCGCCGAGGTCCTCCGCCCCGGCGGCGTAGCCATGCACGTCAACAAGGTTCACGCCGTCTTCACCATCGCTCGCGTCGCAAAAGACCTCGGCGAAGACGAGGACTGGCTCTGGGACGTGGCCAACGGAATGGACACTGAGGATGGCGTCATCTGGGTTTACGGCATAGGTGACGACCAGGTCATGGCGTTCACCGACTTCGGCATCGAGAACCTGACCGAGCTCATCAGGATGCACAAGGACGACCCCGAGCTCCTCAAGCGCTGGGATCGGTGAGCTCCTGTCCGCGGTCTAGCCCGGATGGATACGCATCGTGCAACCGGCCCATCAATGTTTTGTCACAAAACGCTCGACTGTCTTTAAGATCGACGGCTGCCGCGTCCCCAAGCGGGCCCAGCCCGACTTGGTACTCGATCTGATCCGCAAGGCTGCAAACGCCCTTCTGCACCTAAGGCGGCGCAAGGTGCATCGCAGCCGGTTCAGCGAACCAAAAGGAAATCCGCGCAAGGCGAAGGGCGAAGCGCCATTGCAGACCTCAGCAGATTTTGTGTGCACCTATAGTGCTGTCGTCGACGCGCTCACAGCCACGATTCTCAATGCAGAGGCCGCCTTAAAATGGTTGGGCACTCAACCGCCAGATCTGGAAGAAGCCCGGCGAGCACTTAATACTATCGCTAAGGACGGTAAGGGAGCAGGCGAACTTATCGTTCGACTTCGAGCGCCGATGCAGGATGACGCTCTTGATCCCCATAGTACGCATACGACGAAGCCCGCCTGATTGACGCATGCGCGCGAGAGCCGGGTAGCGCTATGATAGCACCGCGTGACAGTTAGGCGGCTTGCTGATCGGTAGGTTCGTTGGCTTGGTGCGGGAGCTTCCATTCCCAGAGCAGCAGTTCGTGCAGACCCGAAGCGGGAAGATCGGCGATCCGGGCGAGGACGTCGGAGAGACAGGCTTTGGGATCGACATCGTTAAGACGACAGGTGGTGATCATCGTCAGCATGATAGCGGCGCGGTGGGCGCCGCGCAGGCTGCCGGCGAAGGTCCAATTGCTCCTTCCCAAGGCGATGCCGCGCAACGCTCTTTCTGCGGCGTTGTTGCTGAGGCAAATCTGCCATCGTCCGAGGAAGCGGCAAAGTCGGCCCAGCGCCTGAGCATGTAATTCATGGGCTTCAGGACCTCGGATGAGCGCGAGAGGGTTTCTCGCTCGCGCAGCAGCCAGGCGTGCATGTCGTCGAACAGCGGCTTGCTTGTCTCCTAGCAGCAGGCGCAGCTCTTCGGGGCCTCGACAACGACGCGCTCGCGTTCGATGTCGTCCGGCCAGGGCTTGCGTACCGGCCGCTTGCGCGTGAAGGCGCGCACGCTCAGGGTTTTCGCCGCGGGGGCCCGCGCGGCAAGCTCATCCTCGCTCGCTTGGTAACCAGTTCTTCGAGCTCCGCTCGATCAGCCGCGCCGTGCGCTCGGAGCGCTGCCCGTACAGTTCGCGCTTGAGCTTCTCGATCCGCAGCTCAAGATGCGCGATCAGAGCCTCGTTGGCCGACAGCTCCGCCTGCGCGCTGGCAGCTACCGCCTCGGCTTGCAGCCGCGCCTCACGTTCGGCCTGCAGCGCCGCCATGCGGTCAATCTGCTTGGGCGCTAATCGAGCGACAGCAAAATGCCAGCGGAAGCTCCCATCCAGAGCGCAAACCTCATCGTACAACTGAGCGCGCTATCAATCGGCACAAGCCTCCGCTCGCCTGGTCTTCCGGACACAGGAAAATGGACATGGAATGCCAAAATAATTCGTCAGCTCAGCCGAAGCGCATCGCGTGCGCATTTCGAAACACCGGCACAAAGACTTTTCTGAGGTCCGCGCGTGCGGTACGAGGCAGTGCTGGATCGCTCGACTAGCTGTTTCTCACCATTAGCGGCAGTTCATGTTGGATTGGCGCTTATTCGCATCGCTCAATATGTGGAGCCTGCCGGGTCGTCGAGCTTGTGGCGCTCGGTTCTGGTGAGGGGCGGGTTGAAGATGCTAACGAGGATCATGTCCTTGTCCCGTTCCCCGCGTAGGAAATGCTTGTCAAGCACATACATGTCACCCTTGCGAATGGGAAAGACATTGCCGTCCATGTCCTCGACCTCTCCCTCTCCGCCGATGCAGTAGCAGGCTTCGAGATGATTCCGGTATTGCAGAAGCGAAAACGGTGTTAGCGCGCACCACGGTGTGGCCGATGCTAAAACCCATGCCGTCCTTATCGGTCAGAAGGCGGTGGCTAGTATCATTGCCCAATCGACGAAGTGATCGATCGCTTCGACGTCGTGCAGGCTACGCACAATCATAGTGTTCGATTGCTGGTGCCAGGTTGAAGTGATTGATCCAAAAGCTGGAGGCCGTTGTTTTGCCGCGGAACTGCGACTTCTCTGTCGCGCGGCCGACTGCGGTCGGAACAACCAACCGTCGGCCGCGGAGAACCCGGGCAATCGCCTACGGGATCGGTTACACGCAAGGCCTGCCATTTTCCCGACGGCGACTAGTGAAAATATCGGCGAGGATCTTTCGCAGCCAAGCCCCATCGGCGCGTACCAACTTGATGTTCCACCTTTCGCGTGGGGCCGACGCTTACCTTTGTACTCCCCAGAATGCTGCTGGGGCTATTGCCGGGGACATAAACTCTCTCCAGTCGCAAACTTGGCAAGTCGTTTCCTTCCTTGCTGTGCCTCTCGCCGCGAATACGGTTCCGCGGCGTCTCAGCCAGTAGAGCAAATCTCATGCCGTGGTCGCAGACCGATGAAAAGATGAAGTTGTGGCTGTCTCAGCTGGCTAGCGACTGAGAACGATTTAGCTGGGCGTGTAGCCAATCTAACAAACTGCCGAGATATGGCCGAATACAAACAGGTCCGCGAGCGAGGACCGATCGAACAGTGCGGCTTTTTAATCCGCTATGGGCTAATGCCGATATAGATTGAGCACCTGATACGCGAGCGGAATGAACTCACGTGCAGGTCAGCAGATCAGGTCCTCAGGGCTAGGCCAACAGCGGGCGGATATCATCGATTATTTGCCAGGTCGCGAGCTCATGATGATGCCGCCGCCGAGAAATCGCGTAGTCTCGAACGCGCGCGTCGTTCGCGGCTCCGCGCCTAGCTTGCCGGCATGTCCGCCCCCTTCCGAAGGCTAAACGCGAGCGGGAAGGTCTTGGCCGAAAGAGACTCGAGCGCGGTCTGCTCCTCGATGAGGCGGTTTTCGATGAACTGGCGTTCGACATCCGACAGGTTCGACTTCAGCAGGCGACGATAACGGTGGATGTTGTTGCGGTGAGCACGAATGCGGGCCAAAAATTCATCGAGCATCCGGACGCTCCTTACGTCGTCGCAATCCTTACCAAGAGATATTCAGGCGAGCATGTCATCGGTCAACGCGCCGCTATCAGCGCATCGCGAAAGCCGCTCGGCAGGCGGATGAGGACCCTAGCAGTTCGTGAAATCGTTCTCTCCTCATCATACCATTTCCAACGCGACGATCCGAAGCGTTTTTGACTCGCTACACGCCGTGTTTCTGCTCGTCTAGTCCTTCAAACAGAGCGGGACGCTTGTAACGTGCAAGGAATAGTCGGTCACGCCCCGCGTGCCGGACGCTTGTCGCTAACAAGCTCGCCTTAGTACTCTCCCCTGGCGGGCTGAACATCATTTGCTGATGTGCTATAGGCATGTTCGTTGAGAACCGCTTTGTTTGAGAGTTTCGATGTCTCTTTCGATTGGGTTGATTGTGGACGGCTATGTGAAACTAAACAACCGCAGCGCGCTGGAGAACCTTCTGACGCATCGGCGGGATTTACTGCAGAAGTTGAACCGGGTTACCGGAATTGATGCGAAGGAAGCGATCGCTCAGGTCAGTCAAGAAATCACAGTGATCGAAACGGCACTTGCGGCGCTCGCACGGGAGTAAATAGCAAAGGGCGCACCGGCTCACGTGAGTTGACGGCGCTTGGGCGCCGAACACTGGTTTCGCCCGCGTTTGCGGATGAGTGTTACGGCACGACGCCTAACCGGCATCCTAGCGGGCAAGGATGCGTGCGCCAAGGCTTGGACGCACTGCCTTTTGTGCGAACTGCCCTTTTTCAACGCTCGGCCGCTCGCAGCGAGCAACGCGCCAACCGATTCACATATGCAAATGCGGGGCGGCGGCTTGCATGGGCCTATCGTGACGTATCGGGGTAATGAACCGAGGGAACTAAGATTGACTGACGGCGCTTGTTCGCAAAACAGATTCTTTGTTCGGAAGGGCGGGAAGGGTTGGATGGTTTATGATCGAGAACGTAAGGGCCCAGCGCTGATTGGGACCAGCTTGGCAGCCAATCTAACCGTTGAACAAGCCGAACGGATAAAGCGGATGCTCACCGCTTCGCGGGAAGACAAGGCCTGATGTTGATATGTGAGACGTTAGCCGACATCTATTTGCGACCCACGATACACCTGTGCGAGCTGGTCAGATCGCTGCGCCGCAGGCGACGCGAAGGCGCGCGAACCTGGATAAGTGGCCACGATCTTCAGCACCGTGGCTGACTTTCACCTCGATGACAAGCCATGTCCTAGATCTCTCGCCACATCGTTGGTGCTTTCGAAAGAGCTTCCTGACCGATCTGTTTAAGCAGATCGGGGCGCGTCTCACCCCTGGTGGCGGCCTCCAGGATTCTAGAGGCGACGTAGGCGCGGACGCCGGTGTCATACGGTGGGACGTTCTCGCAAACCTCATCCAGGATCGTGCGCAGGAGCGCGCTCGTGGCACCGTCCAGCATTGAGAGATCTCCCTCATCCCACCGAGAAAGATAATGGGCATTTGCTGGACCGCAACGCAAGTACATCAGATCGTATGAGACTTCGCGACCCAATTTTAACGGCGCTGCAATGTCCAGCATCTCTGAGATGGCTGATCAATTGCAGAGCTCGATCGAGCTGTTTTTGTTTTCTCGTCGCCCCTGTCGGTTTAACAGACAACCTTCGCCGGGCTCAGAGCCCGGGGTTACGCGCTGCCACCATGCTCTGCGATTATCTAAGGCATGCTCGGCCATCTATAGCGCGCTGAACTGGCTGGTCGGCTGCGGCAGACCAATGTTCGGACGGTGCTAGTTCGTTGCCGACCTGATCAGGTTCATTGCAGCCAGAGGATTTGCCGCCTATCGAGCGTGCTGCGTCCAACCAAGCCCGAGCGCTTCGCATCCTGCACTGTAGAGGGACATCGTGCGCAATTGTTTCGGTGAAGCATATCTTTGCGTCAAAAAACAGCGCCGGCCCCATGTCTGGCGAGGAAATCGCGCCGAGATCCGACGGCCACCCTCAATAACCCGTGACTCACCCCTAGCCGCTCTGGGCGATTTATGCAGCATCACAGTAAACTCACGGTCAGGCTTTCAATTACCCACAAATTCTGCTCCGACCATGGCGCCCAGCGCGATGTCGGTGAGGCGTGACAGCCCGCGCCACATGACGGTATTACCGGGCGGCGGATCGCTGGCGCGGGCGAGATAACCGCCGAGCCGGGCGATCTTGATCAGATAATGCGAGAGCGTTTTCTGGCTTCCTTTTGGTTTGTCGTTGACGAGGCGATCGAGCACGCCGATTTCAGTCGCAGTCAACGCGAGGGTTGGCGGCGCGTCTGGGACGGAGCGGTTGAGCATCGTCATCCAGAAGACCCGCCAAGTCAGGATGCAAAACAGCGAGATCAGATTGGTCAGACGCTGGGCGGTCCTGAGCTTCGACTCCTCAGCTTTGCAGCCCGATTTGAGGATCTTGTGGAACACCTCGATCTTCCATCTCAAAGCATACCATTCGAGCTTCTCAATGGCGTCGGCGCGGGAACCAACAGGCAGGTCGGTGATCAGCTTCCAATCGATCTTCTTTCTGTTTTTCGGCGTCCCGCGCTCTTCGGCATGGATCACCGTCAGGGTCAGAGCGGGATAGCGCTTCTGCTTTCCAATCGGCGGCAGGACTCGAATCTTGCGATACCTGATCTCAAGAACGGCCTGGTCGGAATCGCCGTTGCTGTCTCTGACTTCGATGCGATGGAGCCCTTTGACGGCGACCTCGTCCATTTCGTCGGCGATCGTGTGATCCCCGTCTCCAGCTAAGCGGTCGACGCAGGTCCTGATCAGGAAATGAGTTCCGGTCTCCTGCGCTGCGCAGAAAAGCTCGTAGATGTCACTCTCGCGATCACCGATATGGATGCATCGTCCCGGATGATCCAAGAGTTGCGTAGACTGCTTGAGATTTTCCAACCACCGGACGCTTTCCTTTTTCTCGATGGGAATCCGGGTCGGATTGATCTTCTTTTTAAGCGCTGCTGTTCCCTTGAATTTCTTCCGGGTCCAGAACTTGACGGCCGCCAACCCCAGCGGCACACCTTCGATTGTAACCGCGAGGCTCGAATGCATCAGGATGCCGCAAACCGTGTGCGATCTGAGGCGACCCGCCTTATCCCGTCCACTGTTTATGCTCTTCGTGATGCCGATCGCTTCTGACTTCTCGCGTTGATAGCTAAATTCGGTCGTGTCGTGCAGCACAAGAACGAGACCTTCAGTGGCGGCACGATCACGTGTCGATTGGAAATGGCCGGCCAGAATGTCCGCTTCGCTGACCCGGTCATTAGAGAAGAAGCGGTAGGCTGCCTTGGTATTCGCCCAATCCTGGCAGACGAGCGGAATGCTTTGTCCCATGGCGCTTCCAATCTGCGTGAGCAGTTTGCGGAATCTGTCGCCGAGCCGCGCGTCCCTAAACTCGCATCCGCTACTCTCTCGATCAATCCAACATTCATCTTCCAAGGACCGCAAACAGCCTTTTGCCGATCGATCCCTTAATGTCAGCCCCATAGAGCACCCCCTCGCGAATCAGGTGCTCAGCAAGGAATCACAAGTGATTCTTTCGATTCAAGATTTCGCCGATCAGCGGATCAGCCCGAGTCGTCAAAGTTATGGGTAATTGAAAGACGGTCAGGGGCGCGTGGCCATGATCCATAATCGCAGGTATTGGCAGCAAACAATTTTGAGCGAGCGTGCTTTGGGAATGCCCGCTTGCAGGCGGATGATCTCAGTAACGTCCTGCGTTTTGGACATAAGCCTGGTGTAGAAGTGACCCCAGCACGGACATGCGAACGTCCTGTGAAAATTCATCGGGGGCGCTGCCGCAATGCAGGATTTGAGCGCGGGAGCGCGGCTCGTCGCATAAATCGATATTGCGATTTTGATACACTCTCCGCCCAGAGCAAACACATGCAACCGGGGGGCGGCATATTCCGCGGCTACATTGTGAGCCATTACTGCAACTAGCATGAGCCATGAGCGAGATGGCGTCGCGGAAGTTGCCGTCGCATCTGCGAATTGGGCGCGAGCCCCTTTGCAGGGAGTGAGCTAGCAAACCAGCCTGCCGCGGGCTGCATTTGAAACGCTCCGATCTGAGGCCAACGCGCTTCGTTCAGCGGGGAGAAGAGACTGGGCTGCTCAGATTTTCCGCTGTGTTTGTCGAATCAGAAAGGGAGCTACATGAATCATCTCGGCAGCAGCCAACGTCGCACAACATCTGTGATGACGGCCGAACAGCACGAGCTTGAGCGCTGCAAGCAGGAGAATGCGCGCCTCAAACAGCTGGTTGTACGACTTTCTGAAATTGCTTTGCGCCACGTCGCAGAAAGCGCGCATAGCGCTCAGAATGTCCCAGATCGTCTGAGCGAGCCGCCGAAGTTATAATACGGAAAGCGAACTCGCACTTGGCTGCGCTCGGGAGCGTGGAGCGGTCCGGTCTTGCTCACTTGTCAGCGGCAGAGCCAAGATCATGAGCTCGAGCGTGGGCCAGTTGTTCAGGAGCCAAAGGAGCAGTTTCGGATCGCGTTCGAGAGCTCTTTCAGGATGCTGAGGATTTCAGGGTCAACTGATCGGGTTCGACTACTTCTGAGCGCAGTCGCTTGCGGATCTGGCTACGCGCTGGAGCGTTTCACGTTTCATAGAAGCGTATCCGGCGTTCTCGAAATAGTTGCTGCATTCGTTGCGCTGGATGGTTGTGATGAGGCCGCCGATATGGCGGCAAATGTCGTCGATCGTGCGCTTCTGGGCGGAGCGCATCCAGTGCTTGATTTTGGCTAAGGTCTGTTCGATCGGATTGAGGTCGGGGGAGTATCGCGGCAGATACCAGAGCCTGGCGCCGACGGCTTTAATCAAGCTGCGCAGGATAACCGACTTGTGGCTGCCGAGATTGTCCATGATGACGATGTCGCCCGGGTGAAGCTGAGGAACGAGAACCTGCTGGACATAGGCGCGGAAGCATTCGCCGTTGATTGGGCCGTCGAACAAGCAAGGTGCGGTGAGGCGTCGCAGCGCAAGGCGCCAAGGAACGTCAGCGTCCGCCAATCACTATGTGGCGTGAAGCTCCGCACCCGCTCGCCTTTTGGCCCCCATCCGCGTAGTGGGGCCATATTGGTCTTAATCCAGGTCTCGTCGATAAAGACCAGGCGCCTGGGGTCGAGGTTGGCCTGCCATGAGCGCCAGCGCTGGCGTCTACGCGCGATGTCGGAGCGAGCTCGCTCGAGGGCGAGCAGCATTTTTTTTGGATCGCAGTCCTTCGCGCCGTAGAAACGGCCAAACCGCATTGTGGGAGACCTTGACCCCGCGCGCGGCAAGCTCGTCCTTGAGGGCATGAAGCGTCAAATGCGGCGTCTGACTGATCCGCTCTTTGATGAAGGCGCGATGTGGCTGAAGCACGGGCTTGCGATGGCCGCCCATCTTCCCGGGCGCTACCGAGCCGGTCGTCCGATAACGCTGCGACCACTTCACAACCGACGACACCGCAACCCCAAACCGCGTTGCTACCGAGCGGCAGCTCTCGCCCTTTGCAACTGCGGCAACCGCACGCTTACGCAGATCATTGGAAATCGATCGGACCATCAGATGCTGGCCTCCAGCCCAGCCAGCATCTTGAATCATATTCGTCCCAGATCCGGAATTCCTTCCGATTCAATAAATCCGTGAACCGCTCTAGGTCAGGACTACATTGTCGATCAACCGCGTCGAGCCCACATACGCTGCCACACAGAGCACCGCCGGATAACGCAGAGGGCTCTCGGCAATCCTGAGGGTCCCAGCGTCGACAAGCTCAAGGTACTGGAGACGATCGACCCTTTGCAGATGCTTTCTTGCAAGCGCAATCAGCGTTGACGTCTCCCGCTCCCCTGAGGCAAACTCTTGGGATGCAGCGAACAAGCCACGGCTGATCGCAAGGCTCCGACCACGTTCTTCCGGGCTGAGATAACGATTGCGACTGCTCATTGCCAGTCCATCTGGCTCCCGCACGGTTGGCAAGGTGACAATCTCGATCGGAAGATTCAGATCAACCGTCATGCGGCGTATCACAGCGCATTGTTGAAAATCCTTCTGGCCAAAGTACGCGGCGTCCGGCTGCACCATGTTGAATAGCTTGCAGACAACAGTCGCTACACCACGAAAATGTCCGGGCCTGAAATCTCCGCAGAGCGGTTTTGCGAGTTCGCCCGGCTCGACAAAGGTCTCAAATTGAGCCGGATACATCTCCTCTGCACTTGGTGCGAAGATGATGGAGACCCCGGCACTACGGCACAAGGCTTCATCGCGCGCGAAGTCGCGAGGGTACCTGCTGAGATCCTCATTTGGTCCGAACTGAGTGGGGTTGACGAAGATGCTAACGACAGTGACATCGCAGTGTCGACCGCTGGCCGAGATCAGGGACAGGTGGCCGTCGTGCAGGTATCCCATGGTCGGAACGAACCCGATGCGCTTTTCGGCCTTGCGGACGTCTGCAACAGCCCGACGCAGCTCAGCGACCTTCGTAATTACTTGCATTTCTTACCTTCTTCTGAATTGGAGGGCACCCACTTGGCGATGGCATGCCGAAGCTGATCAGGAAGCCGATAGCACTCCTCTGCGCCCGGGAATGCACCTTTGCGGATATCGGCAGCCCAGCGCGACAGCGTCTCCTGCAACAGCTGGAATCCATTTGTATAGGCACGAACGAATTTGGGGCGATGGCCTTCGGTTAGCCCCAAGACATCATGGAACACGAGTACTTGGCCCGAGCAATCGGGTCCTGCTCCGATCCCGATGGTGGGTATCGTGAGAAATTCGGTCGCTCGCGCGGCGAGCTCGGCAGGAATCCCCTCCAGGACCAGAGCGAAACAGCCGGCTTCCTGCAGACGGTGGGCGTCATCGAGCAGACGCAAGGCGGTATCCGTTGTCCTTCCCTGCACCTTGAATCCACCCATGACGTTGACGCTCTGCGGGGTCAGACCGAGATGTCCCATGACAGGAATTTCGCAATCGACTAGGGCGCGCACCATCTCGACGCGTTTGGCGCCACCCTCGAGTTTCACAGCATCGGCGCCACGCTGCAGAAAACCTCCTGCATTGCGGATGGTATCCTCAAAACCGACATGAAAGCTCAGAAAGGGCATGTCGGCCACAAGCAGGGCATGAGGCCTCGTGCGCGCAACAGCCTCCAGGTGATGATTCATCATGGCCACGCTGACGGGCAGAGTGTTTTCGAAGCCCAGGCAGACGTTTCCAACGCTATCGCCGACCAGGATGATATCAACAATGGGATCCGCGATGCGCGCCGTAACTGCATCGTAGGCGGTGGTCATCACGACACGACGTCCTTCACCCTTCCACTGCTGCAGTGCCGGAATCGTGACACGTTCTAGAGGCTGCTCTGAACTGTGGCTCATATTGGATCCGCTCCCACACACTTTCGGGGCTTCCTAGAGAACGCAGGAGAAACCTGTCAATGGCATGGAGGATGGAGAACTTAGTTCTCCAGAACTGGAGAACAACGCAAAAACAGTCCAATGGTCGCGCAACCATCGGGCAAGACCTTCCTCATCGCCCTTTCGCCACCCGATGGCTCGTTCTTCCCGTACAGTTTCAGCCCTCGATCGAGGAGCGGCGCTCGCGACGGGCCACCATCCGCACGCGTTTCTGGGCTGATCGCAGTGTCTCCAAACGGTGAGGGCTCGACCGAAGCGCGCTGCAGATGCACGCAGCGAGAGGCTTCGTCTTTAGGGGCACATCTCCGCGTCTGCTGCCCTAGGGGTACTCGTGAGGCTCCTGCTTCGGCGCTGGCGCACCGAGCAATGCAAACGGATCCCAGGCCAGGAACGTCCAGAGGTGACAGGCCGTTGTAAGCGCAGTGAGAACGGCGGCCGAGTAGATGTCGTCGGGAACGCGCTCAGACCGCGCCAGCCTGCCGGCCCTGTAGGTCCTGAAGTCGATTATTTTTGCCGATGTTTCTGTCACTTGATTGTCCACGCGCTGGCGAATCGAATTCCCAACAAGTCTGACCAGGGCGGTACCCACAGCTCGGTCTAGCCCTAAGCCGCTCGCAACCATCGAAGCCATTTCTGATCGGCCTCCCGCCGCGCCTTGAAGCGGTTGACGCATTTCTTGGAGCAAAGGGCCGTTCGCCAGCAGTAATAGCGAATCAGCCCAAACTTTCCGCCGCATATCGCGCAGCATGTGGCTGAATGGTCGAGTGAATTACGGAAGCCAATGTGCATTCTCGCCTCCTGTCAGACATTCACTTGGGAAGCCCCGCTACCCTCTCACCGCGGCACCACGATCGCACCAAAGGAGCGGCCGCCCGACGGTCCGTCTCAATGGCCTTGCAGCCATCAAGAGCCTGACTGTGATTGCAGCGATTGCGGCTGCCTCACGAAGCAGTAATTTTCGCAGAATGCCTCGCCGAGAAGCTCAAGATAATGGATTTCTCCGCCGTGATTACGGCAATTCGCCCCGGCATTTCGGCCAAATGCTGCGCGTCTCATGGCTAGTCCGCAGGATTGCTGCGGCAGTTGGATCAGGAGCGAGTAAAGCAACTGCTTAAAGCGGATCAGCCTGCGAGCCGTGGGCGCTGCATCCCCCTTGCATTATCAAACGGCAGCAATACGGACGCTTCCGCCTTGCAAGACCCTGTCACAGCAGACGATTGCAGCACTGATGCACCTCACATCAGCAAGTCAGCAGCGTCGCGGATGGCAGCATAGATTTCATCAAGATCGGCCGCCGTCACGCAGTAAGGCGGCATCACGTAGATCGTATTACCAAGCGGGCGTAACAGCAGATTCCGCGATTGGAAGAAAGCCAAAAGCTTCGGCCCGATGTCCGCCAGATAGCCGGCATCGCTCGTGTTGAGTTCAAGCGCTGTGACTGTTCCTGTGCGCCGGACGTTTGCGAACCGTGAATCGTCGCAAAATGGCGCGAGTGCCCGTTCTTGCATCTTGGCCAAGGATGCGACCCGCCGGCGATAGTCCTGATCCTGCCATAGGTCGAGATTGGCCTTGGCGGCGGCGCAGGCCACTGGATTGGCCGTATATGAGCTCGAATGAAAAAACGTACGCCTGCGATCTTCCGAATAATGCGCATCGAAAATATCGGCACGACAGAGTGTGACGGCGAGCGGCAGCGCCCCAGCCGTGAGGCCTTTCGAATAGCAGGCAATATCGGGCGTGACATCGGCCTGCTCACACGCAAATAAGCTACCCGTCCGGCCCCAGCCCGTCATGACCTCGTCGGCAATTAACAGGACGTCGAAGGCTTCGCAGATCCGCTTCATCTCCCTTAGCACCGAGGGAGAATACATCAGCATTCCACCGGCACCCAATATTAGCGGCTCCACAATAAAGGCTGCGGGATGTTGGTTTCGACAGGCGTTTTCAAGCGCATCGAGCGCTATTTGCTCACGATCTGTTGCCGGGAACGGAATCGAGGTCACCTCGAACATCAGCGCCCCGTAGGCCGCATTGAAGACGCCTCGGCTACCTACCGACATCACCCCGATCGTGTCGCCATGGTACGAGTGCTGCATCACCACGATTTGGGTTCGCTGTCTTCCGGTATTGTACCAGTAGCCAAGCGCCATTTTCAGCGCGACTTCGACGCTGGTTGACCCGCTATCGGAGAAGAACACATGTTCGAGCGCCGGGGACGTCACCTTCAATAGTTCCGTCGCAACTTGCTCAGCCGGTTCGTGAGTGTATCCAGCGAAGATGATCTGGTTGAGCTTGCCTGCCTGTTCTCGGATCGCGTTCACGATGCGTGGATGGCAATGGCCGTGGGTCACGACCCACCAGGAGGAGATTGCATCGATAAGGCGTCGGCCATCTTTGGTGTAGAGATAAGCCCCCTCTCCCCGCAGCACCTTCGTCATGTCCTGCTGTAGAGCATGCTGCGTGAACGGGTGCCAGATCGGCGACCTCTTGGCCATCTTCATAGGTTCAGGAAATCACTGCCAACAAAGGAGACTTTGAAAGCGGCCTGCAGCCCATCGTTCGTGAGGGGATCAAGCCACGGGAGCCGTCCCAACCAACGCACTCTCCCGATCTCGCAAACCGCGCTTTCAGTTTCTGCGTTTCTTTCGCCAATGAACGCAATTCCAAGGATTCGAATCTGACGCTTCCGCAGAGCCTCTATGGAGAGCAGAGAGTGGTTGATTGTGCCTAGTCCCGTCCTTGCGCAAAGCACGACGGGAAGCTGCCAGCGTTCGAAGATGTCGATGTAAAGAGTGCGCGCTGCCAACGGCACCATGAGCCCGCCGGCGCCCTCGATCACGAGTGGCCGCTCGCCCATGTCCGGCAGTCCAAGTGTCTCTGTGTCTATGCGAACGCCGTCAATCTCCGCGGCGTAATGGGGCGAGGCGGGCGTCCGAAGTCGATAGAGCTCCGGGACAATGCGATCGGACGAGAGGCCGCCGAGGCGGCAGACGCACTCGGAATCGGTCTCTTGTTCGAGTCCAGCCTGGACCGGTTTCCAGTAATTCGCGCCGAGCAGGCCAGCGAGTCCTGCGGAAAATACCGTTTTGCCGACCCCGGTGTCCGTACCGGTCACGACGATCCGATTATTGATCAAAACGACCCCCTCGTCACCTCAACAAGCGCATCGAGCATTGCGCACACGTCCGCTTCCCCAACATTGAGCGTCAACGAAATTCGCAAACGGGCGGTGCCTGCTGGGACGGTTGGCGGCCGAATTCCGCGGATGTCGAAGCCGCGCGCCTGCAGAGCAGAGGCAATTCGCATTGCATGAGCATTGTCACCGACGATATACGGCACGATCTGAGAGGTCGACGGCGTGTGCAAACCAAGGGAGGTGATCTGCCGATGCGCGAACGCAACGAGCTTGGCCAGCCGTTGCTGCCGCTCCGGCTCCTTCTGTAAGATGAGGAGTGCCTCTCGAACGGCAACGGCCATCAATGGTGATGGGGCAGTAGTAAAAATAAATGGACGGCAGCGGTTGACCATGAAATCGCGCAGGATGCCGGAGGCCGTAACAAGTGCACCCGCCGCACCGAGCGCTTTGCCGCAGGTATGAACGACGATGAGATTGTCGCGCCTGTCATAAGGAGCCGTGAGCCCTCGTCCCTGATGCCCGTAAGCACCTGTGGCATGAGCCGCATCGACGATCAGAAACGCGTCATGGCGATCGGCGATTGCCACCAGCTCTTCGAGTGGAGCGAAGTCGCCATCCATGCTGTAGAGACTTTCGGCCACAATCCAGATGCGGCCCGCTCCACCATTGGTTCGCCACTCGCGAATTGCGTCTTCGACTGACTGGGGATCATTGTGCGCGTGAACTCGGTACTCTGCGCGGCCGGCTCGCGCCCCTTCGTGAATACTGGCGTGCACGAGGGAATCGAGAACAAGCAGATCGCCGCGCTGCGGCAGCGTTGTCAGGAGGGCAAAATTTGCGATGTAGCCGCCTCCAAAGAAAAGCGCCGCCTCCGCGCCAAAGAACTGAGCCGCTTCCGTTTCGAGCCGTTCATGCTCCTCGCAATTGCCGCGCAGAAGCCGCGACCCGCCGGCGCCAACCGGAGTGCCCGCCTCGAGCGCGGCGACCATCGCCTCTTTGATGCGCGGGGCGCTCCCGAGCGCCAGATAGTCGTTGGATGCGAAATCGATCCCCACGCGCGGCCTGAGTCGCGCCGCCGTTTATCTTCGTTCAAGGCCTTCAGCGCTGCGACGTAGGGACTAAGTCTAGCTGTTTGGATTGACCGCATTCATCTCTCCCAAGATCGCATCAAGTCACGTAAAAGATCCGTTGGCCGCTGAAGAAGGAAGGATGGCCGTTGAGGCTCAACTTGCCAGGATGCGATTGTCTCGGTCCACACGCACAATGCGTGGCTTGAATATCTTTGCTTCGGCCGCGTCGAATGAGGCATATGCAACGATAATGATCTTGTCTCCGGGCATCGCCAGTCGGGCGGCCGCACCGTTCAGGCTTATCGTGCCAGACCTCGGCGGCGCCTCGATCACGTAGGTGGCAAAGCGCGTTCCAGTTTCGACATTGTAGATTTCGACGCGCTCGTTGATCACTATTCCTGCTGCCTCCAGGAGCGTACGATCTATCGAGATCGAGCCTTCATAGTGCAGATCAGCTTCAGTCACTGAGGCGCGATGGATTTTGCCCTTCATCAAAGTTATCTGCATTTCTCGCCTAGGCTGGATGTAGGGGCAACATATTGCGCGCACTGCTTCCCTCCGGCGAGCCCGGACGTGATGCCGAGCCGGGCCAGCAGATCCGCATCGCGATCAACTCTCGGGTTTTTGGTGGTCAAGAGCACGTCGCCTATGAAGATCGAATTTGCGCCAGCCAAGAAGCAAAGCGCCTGCAATTCATCCGTCATATTGCCGCCCGGCGGACAACCGAACCACACTCCGCGACATCATGATCCGCGCGGTCGCCACCAGCCGGACCAGCGCGATCGGGTCGGGAGGTTCCGCGGTGTCTTCCACCGGCACCCCCTCGGTCTTGTTCCATAGGTTGATCGGCACGCTTTCGGGATGGCGGGGGAGATTGGCGAGCAGCACGAGCATACCGAGGCGGTCCTCGACCTGCTCGCCCATGCCGATGATCCCGCCGCAGCAGATCTTGATGCCGGCATCGCGCACATGCGCCAGCGTATCGATGCGGTCCTGCAGGCTGCGGGTAGTGATGATCTTGCTGTAAAACTCGGGGGATGTGTCGACGTTGTGATTGTAGAAGTCAAGGCCGGCCTCGGCGAGACGTGCGGCCTGCTTCGGCATCAGCATGCCGAGCGTGACGCACGTTTCCATGCCGAGTCCGTTGACCGCCTTGACCATGTCGCAGACGGAATCAAGATCGCTATCTTTTGGCGTGCGCCAGGCCGCCGCCATGCAGAAGCGCGCGGCGCCTGCATCCTTCGCGCGCTGCGCGGTCGCAACCACATCCGCGCAACGCATTAGACGAGTGGCTTTCAGGCCGGTCTTGTAATGGGAGCTTTGCGAGCAGTAGCCGCAGTCCTCCGGACAGCCGCCGGTCTTGATGCTGAGCAGGCTCGCAGTTTCAACGTGGTTTGGATCAAAGTTCTTGCGATGAGTGCACTGCGCCTGACGCATCAGGTCGGCAAAAGGAAGGTCGTAGAGCGCCTTAGCCCTACTGAGTCAAGCGGTCGCAGTCCTTGAGGCTGGGAATCAAGTATTGAGGAGATTCAATCTTTGGCGCGCGGAGGCAAGATGGATCTCGATCAGAGCGAAGCGCGGTTCGCGTCGTATGTCGCGGGGCTTGGGAGCGTGATTGGTCACGCGGAGCGGGCGAGGCCGCTGCGCGACTATTGCACAGGCCTTATGTTGCGGGTGAGCGCAAGAGCGTTGAGCCGATGGCGGCGCGGACGGCTCCGGCAAGGACGGCAGCACAGCACCAGTCGCTGCTGCACTTCGTTGCCAACGCGGGTTGGTCAGATGAGGACGTGCTGGCCAAGGTCCGCGAGATGGTGCTGCCGGCGATCGAGAAGAATGGACCGATCGAGGCGTGGATCATCGACGACACGTCATTCCCCAAGCAAGGCAAGCATTCGGTCGGCGTGCACCACCAATATTGCGGGCAACTCGGCAAGCAGGCCAATTGCCAGGTCGCAGTGTCGCTGTCGATCGCCAACCACTCTGCCAGCCTGCCGGTCGCCTATCGGCTGTATCTGCCACAGGAGTGGACCAAGGACCGTGTCCGACGGAAGAAGGTGGGCGTTCCAAAGGAGATCAAGTTCAAGACCAAGCCGCAGATCGCACTGGAGCAGATCCGCTGGGCCTGCGAGGCCGGCCTGCCGCGCGGCGCCGCGTTGATGGATGCGGCCTATGGCAGGGACTCGCAGCTGCGCGCTGGCATGACGGAGTTGGGCGTGCCTTACGTGGCCGGCATCGTGCCGACCATCTTGATGTGGGCCCCTGGCAGCGGCCCACGGCGGATGGACAAGCCGATGAACAACACGGGCCGCCGCGATGAGCCCGATCTGATCTCGGCCAAGAAAGTGGCACTCGGTCTACCAAAGCAGGCCTGGCGCACGGTGAACTGGCGCGAACCCTCGGCCGATCAGCTGTCCTCGCGCTTTGCGCGTGTGCGTGTCCGTGTCGGGTACAACAAACTGATCCCCGAGACGCTGTCGCCGGAGTGGCTGTTGATCGAATGGCCAGAGGACGAAGCAGAGCCAACCAAATACTGGCTTGCCACGGTGCCTGAGAATGTCAGCTTCCAGCAATTGGTCGATTTGGCCAAGCTGCGCTGGCGCATCGAGCGCGACTATCAGGAGCTGACGCAGGAGGTCGGGCTTGGTCACTACGAGGGACGCGGTTGGCGCGGCTTCCATCACCACGCAACTCTGTGCATCGCGGCCTACGGGTTCTTGATCGCCGAGCAGGCGATGATTCCCCCTCAGCACCTCGTTCCGTCGCGCCGGTCCAGGTACCTTCCTTACCCGACAATTATAGACCCAGAGGCTCCGCCCATGCGGCCTGAACGCCATGTGCCAAACTCAATCGCAACCATGCGCGTGCGGCTGATCCACGATCTCATCAAAACGATGATGCGATGTCCCTGTTGCGGTGCCATTGCCGCTTCACGCACGCATAGAAACCCGTGACGCAGTAAGATTAGTCTCTTCGACTTTCCAATGACAACGAACCTGCGCATCGGTGCCTGTTTCTTTGCGCTGGGCTTGCGCGGCAGCATCCATAACCATCTCGCTCAATTGTAGATAATCGCGTCAATTATCTATCGTCATTGCTCTCGAAGAGATGCTAATCGAGTTGCCTCACAAATGCATCGGTTATTGCGGTAGATAATCTATGATCACCTACTGACAACATGACGACGGTCGCGCGCATCGCGGATTCAATCGCTGAGCGCATTATCAGCGGCGCCTTAGAGCCAGGCGCGCCACTCCGCCAGGATCATGTTGCACGAGAATTCAATTCCAGCCACGTCCCCGTGCGTGAGGCATTTCGGCAGCTGGAGGCGCAACATCTTGTTGTTGCTGTGCCACGTGGCGGTGTTCGGGTCGCCCCGCTCGATACCCGCTCAGTGAAAGAGATCGCTGAAATGCGAGCTGCGCTTGAGGTGGTGGCATTGCGCCATTCGGGGCCAAGGCTCACAATAGGTCATTTGACTCAAATCGAGCTCGCCTTGATCCAAGGAGATAATGCAAAGACGGTCGAGGAATTTGAGATGGCCAACCGCGCCTTTCACCAAGCCTTGATCGCGCCCTGCGGAATGCCGCGTCTGCTCGCGAGCCTTGATGGACTGCAGCTTGCCAATTCGAGATTGGTGTTCGCGATGGCGCGATCAGTGGGCTGGCGACCGCGGTCCAATCAAGATCACCGCCTGATTCTGCAAGCCTTGCGAACGCGCAACTTAGATCAAGCCTGTAACCTGCTTACGCGGCACATTCAAACCATTGAGCGCCTTGCCCTTCCGGCGTCCTGAGCAACTCTGGCAAATTTCATTACGGATCGCCGACGATCGCAAGCGACGATCATGTGGCAAGCGCCTAGCCTCATTGCAACGGCCTCTATTCCCAGATAGTTATGGCACCAGCTAGCGACATCTCCAGGAATGGCCATGATTCGTCACATCGTCTTCTTCAGCGCCAAGGAAGAGGCGCGTTACGACCAGATCATGGACGGTCTTTCGCTTCTCACCACGATACCACATGCGCGCCGGCTTGAGGTTGCCCGCAACCGCAAGACCGATCAGCTCGGCAACGATATCGACATCGTGGTCTATGGTGAATTCGACAGCGAAATGGAGCTCGCGGCGTACAAAGCGCACGATCTCTACCAGCAGTCGATTAAGTGGGGCCGACCGCTCCGCGAGCTGCGCTTCGCGGCCGACTACGAAATATCAACAGATGCTCCTTTCACCTCCATTGCAGGATGACGCATGGAATAGTGGCTCCCACTCGCGACTTGTCACCTGAGGACAGGGACGTCCTTTTAGGGATCCAATCGGGGCAGCAGAAGACAGAGAGCCGTGCGTTGTGACGTGGCGGCTCTGGACGAGGCGGCGGCGAAGTATGGCACTCCAAATATCCTCAACATGGATCAGGGTAGCCAATCCATCAGTGCGACCTTCACTGGCGCGTTGACGAACCTGGGATCAAGATCTCCATGGAGGCCGCGGTCGTTAAATTGACAGCATGGGCGGCAGTGACGGTCGCTTAAGCAAAAGGGCATCTATTTCAAGCGAAAACGCGATAACTATTGCATTAGCGCCCAGCCGGTATCCGCTTTGTGTGACCCACTACCCTCTACTCATGAGAAGACTTGAAGACGTGGCAAGCGTATTGCATTCCGCCGCTGCCCCCTGTGGTCCCTGATGGGATTGGCAAAATTAACGAGCGTGTTTTGATTGCAAGCACTCGGACTACATTAGGCGATATTGAGGATTCGCTCCAGTCGCGCGACTTCGTCCCGCAACATTTCGATAGCCGCGTCGCGATTGTCCGAGACATTCCAGGCGGTGTGGACTGGCGCTTCAGCGTGAGACGAGGCCGATAACGCTCCCCTCTTTGCTGTCTGGAAACCCACCACGTCCGAAATATCCGCCGATAGCGTTCAGTTACCTCCTCTCCCGTGTCCATAACTCCGGCTTTTCGGGCGTGTAGCAGTTCCTCCTCATATCCGAGTTCTAGAAAAAGCTCGGCGCCGACCAGATTGGTCATTGTTTGCATCTCTTCGACGCTCAATTGAGATCGCCATGCCTCAACAGAGCCTTGGTCGATGGTGGTTCGCTCTAGTATTTTTCGGTCTCCGAAGCTGCTGGTTCGGAGATAATCTGCTTGTTTCATGTCCGCAGATGTGAAAGCCGCTGGATCACACTCGAGCGCCGCCAGCAGCCGCCGAACTTCCTCGTCAGGGTGCGCCACGAGCATTTCGTATTGCACCACGTGTGTCTGCGGGCGAGTGCGGTGCGCAGCTAACCTAGGAAGGCCCAGAACTAAATCGGCAAGGGAGGATATGATCACGTCGGGCATGCGGAGCATGAGATCGACGATACTGGAGACGCTAATAGTATGCGAGCTTTCTGCCCGCAGCGGGATGCCCCACGTAGATTTCAAGGAAGCGGCGATTGCATAGGGGATTGCGCATCAGAAGGATATGCGGCGCTTCTGGGTAGACCGAATCGAGAAACTCAAGAGCCGTCCAATATCGTGGTGTCTTGTCTAAGATGATCCGCTTGCCCGCTTCTGCGAGATACTGATCGTATGCTGCATCCGCAAAAGCGCGGCTGGTCGCCGTGCGATTTATCCGCCCCAAGAATTGAGAGGTCGCGGCCTCAATCAGTGCGCTCCCCGCCGGATGGCAAGAATCCACCCAGCCAAATGCTTCAAGCGCCAGCATTAACCAGGGCTCAGGGGGAGCCACAATGTCTGGATGATGCTGGAGCAAATGCGCCAGGAGTGTGGTTCCGGATCGTGGAAGACCGAGGAGAAAACACACCGCAGGTGAACGGCCAGAACGTCCGCTCATCGTTCAGACACTCGTGCTTGAAGAGAGCCCACCGTCGGCTTTAGCTCGACTGGGCGAAGCAAAGCCAGCCAGAGGAGCTCTTGAGAGCGGCTACTTCCGTACAAAGTCTGAAACCGACGACGATTCATACCCTCACGCCTTGGGAGTCGCTCAATCAATTGGGCCGGACTGCGGAAGACTTAACTGGCATCGCTTTGCTAATTGCTCGAGAGCTACACGAAATCAAGCGAGCGCTCAATTGCACGAACATTGATCGCCGATATGGGAAGGTTGGAAAGAACTATACGGAAGTTTGCCTGCGGCGAAGACGCCGTTCATATCGCGGATATCACACTTGGAAGGACCCAGCAATTCTGTCAAAGGGGAAGCGATCCCGACCCAACTTCCTGTGGCCCGTCCGCGGTCAATACACTTGATTATAGCTCCGGCCGGCTTGTCTTACACAAGCCTACTCCCCCAAACCGCACCGTGCATTTGGGTTAGCGGATCATGCAACGTTGCTCCTTACTTGACCAACGCGAAGAAGGGTTGGAATAACGGATCTGATCCAAAATTCAACTAGTGGTTCATCGCAGTGGTTTTGACGTTTTGATACCGAGCCATTCGAGGATGGGCAAGTTTTCGGGTGGCAGGAGGATCTCGATGCTTCGTGCGACGCCGGGCTGACGACGAATGAAGCCGTTGCGTTCGAGGGTGACGATCATCTGGTGGACTGACGGCGCGCTGACGCGGAAATGCCGCTGGATGTCAGCCTCGGCGGGCGGCTGTCCGAACATGTACGAGTAGGTATGGATGAAAGCGAGATAGTGTCCCTGCTTCTCGGTGAAGTGCGCGCCTGATTTTTGACTCATAGCTGGATTCGTCCCGGCCTCCGACAAGGAGGCGAAGCATGAATGTACGTTATCGGGTCGAATTGAGCCAAGCCGAGCGGGACGAACTGACGGCGATGCTCGGCGGCGGCACGCATTCCGCCCGCAAACTCAAACGGGCTCAGATTGTGCTGGCGGCCGATTCCGGCAGCTGCGACGCGGAGATTGCCCGAACCGTCCGGGTCAGCCTTTCCACCGTCGGCCGGACCACACGCCGCTTCGTAGAAGGCAATCTGGAGCGGGCCTTGAGTGAGGAGCCGCGTCCGGGCGCGGAACGCAAGCTGACAGGCAAGGAGGAGGCCCTGCTGGTGGCGACGGCATGCGCCAAGCCGCCCGCCGGCCGCAAACGCTGGACGCTGACATTGCTGGCCGACGCGATGGTCAAGCTCACCGGCCACGACAGCCTGTCAGGCGAGACCGTGCGTCGCCGGCTGGCCGAGAACGACCTCAAGCCATGGCGCCGGGATATGTGGTGCATTCCTCATGTCGACGACGAATACGTCGCCCGGATGGAGGATGTGCTCGATCTCTACGCCGAGGCGCCGGATCCCGAGCGGCCCCTGGTTTGCTTCGACGAGACCAGTCCAGCTGATCGGCGAGGTACGCCAGCCGATCCCTGCCCAACCGGGATAGCGCGAGCGCTACGATTACGAATATCGCCGCAACGGTACCGTCAATCTCTTCGTCACCTTCGATCCGCATCGCGGTTAGCGCAACGTCAAGGTTACAGACCACCGCGCCGCCGTGGACTACGCACAATGCATGCGCGAACTCGTCGACGTCCATTATCCCGATGCCCCCTGCATCCGTGTCGTGCAGGACAATCTGTCGATCCATACCGCCGGCGCACTGTATCAAGCATTTGCGCCTGCCGAGGCCCGTCGCATCCTGCGCCGCCTCGAATTCCACTACACCCCAAAACACGCCAGTTGGCTCAACATGGTCGAGTGCGAGATCAGCGTGCTGCAGCGCCAGTGTCTCGGCCGCCGCATCGACGATCCCAAAAGGCTTCGAAAAGAGATCGCAGCATGGCAACGGATGCGAAACAAGGCGCGAGACCGCATCAAATGGTTGTTCACAACCAACAAGGCCCGCGCCAAACTCGGTCGCGCCTATCCAGTTGCCACCAAAGAATCAAAACCACTGTGATGAACCACTAGATTATCCGATCAACAAGCGCTTAGCCGCAACTCTGCTGATGCAGACGAGATTGCTCGGGCGTTCATGGGTAAAGCTAGTCTCGGCAAATTTCTGTGGCGCTGAGGGCAGCCTGCAAGCCGCCCTACCGCGCCATTGCCGGCGTCACCCAACGCTATCGCTGATGTCCGAGTCCAATTCCGAGGTTTAGGGCCTTCTGGCGGAGCGCACCGACGCTCCGTTTGGTCATCTTTGCAATTTTGACTACCGGCGTTCTGGCCTTCGAATGGACTTTGAGCTCCTTGATATCTGCTTTCGTCCACTCGCGTCGCTTAACGCGTTTCTTGGTTGCTTTTTTCACGATGTATGCTCCTTTTGAGAGGCGTGGCTTGTAACACGGTTTTCTCTGCGAGACGATCGTAAAAAGACGTCGACATAGGCTGTCACGCCTACATATAGTCTCGATCATGAGTCGAAAGCGTCCGGATCTAATGAAGCTCTGGAACTGTAAACTTCGTACGGCCGCGGCGCTGAGAGATTCGTTATTTGAATGCCTCCCAATCGACTTATTACTGTTCGAATCTAAGCATGAAGACCGACACGTTCCGGAATGAACGTCGCTATGAAGCTGAACAGCTCCAACCTGGGACGTTCGGAGCGCGAACGGAACGTCGCTGTGTTTGAAGGTCCGGCGATGATTGCTTATTGGGGCCGCAGAGGTGAGGGGCACGAAACCCCCTGGCTTTGATTCTGTGCCTTTTGTAAAGTTCGCCTTTGCAACGCATATAACGAGAAGACCGTAGCTGCTCGATAGGCCCGACTGAAGTGATGAATACCGGTAAAGCTGACGCCTGCTGACACCACTAAACTAAATGCTTGCTGGTCGAGCTCGATCGGCAGCATGCAGCCCAGCTGCAAGTGATCGCGCCATGCGCGGTTGAGAAGATGTATTGCTGAATGAGCCACACTATCCTTCAACAATGCTAAAGCCGTATAAATGGGCTTCGTGCGGAAGCCAGATCCCGGTCAGGACACCGAACGCTCACAAGACAGGCAGAGGCCTCGCTAGGTGACGCCTCCAACAAATCGACAGGTTCTACCTCAAGGGCCTTTAACTCATGTCTGAACATGATGCGTTCGGCGAGAATCAGATTCGGCCGATCTTCTCGATCAGGTAATGTGCACGCTGACCCGAGAATTTCCATCATTGAGTTTCAATTGAGCAAACTGCTGGTCGCCTCGAACCACGTCATCACACCAGAGACGGCCCTAAATCGAACCTCGCGATCTAGGCGAAGTACATCACAATCAATCGGCAAGATAATGAGCCACGAGCCTTTAAGCCGATGGCGGCTTACCTACGCTCAATCGCTTGCGGGGCGCCTTTTGCCCACGTTCATTCCTAGCTGCAAAGTCAAAGGAGGCGGCTGATCAGTTATCGGCTCTTGCGCGTTCTCTCGCCAGACCTCAGCTTGCATGACAGTCCGATCTAGCTGTTCGAGTGTCTCAAGATATTTTCTTCCCTCCTCGCTGATGATCCAACATCCAGCCTCCCGCTCGATCAACCTCTGGCCAAAAATATCGAGTTGGGGTGCGCGGCTTGCGATGCGCTTCATACGAGCCGGCCACTCCGGGCCGCTGCTATAATAGATAGCCAAATGCTGCTTAACGACTTCGATGCTCGCCCGACCGTGTGGCTGGCCGGCAAGTATTTTCAGAATGGACAGTTGAAAACTCACGCGCTCGCCATCGACTCAAATAAACTCTCCATATTAATGAACTTGAGGTAAGCTCTTGAGCCGCGCGCAGCCTTTCAAAAGAAGTCGTCTTCCTCAAGTCCTTAATGCACGACAACCGCTTGCTTCCGGTGCGATAACCAACGCTTTGGACGGTATCTGAGACACCCTCCCCAGAGTGTTCCGAAGAACGATGCAGCATGGGGGTGCCGTCTAAGAGTGTGTCACGGTCTCAACTGTCGGCTTCCGCCGATTTGGGATCAGACGACGTCGGTGGTAGCCTCGCTGTTGCACATCATGTCGAATGACGTCGCTCACGGAACGAACCGCCCGCTTCTTTCGCTTCCAATTCCCGCCCAATCCCGCGGGGATCGCAAAGCCTCTCGGGACGACCAAGAGATGTCTTCGATTCAGATAGATATCGAACATATCGTCTCTCTTTTGACACGAGCGTAGATCGCTCATTCACTCATTTGGTGACATCGAAGCAACAGTCTTCTTTAAAGTCGCTGGACAGCCAAAGGATGCTCCACGGTGGGGCAAAATGTAAGCACTCACGTCCCACCTACGTCTGCTGAGAGCGCAATCGAAACGAGCTGTGATGCGCAGAACGCATCGGAGGCCTCAGCTAATTGGTGGCCCTGTTGAGCAGGCCCTACGATTTTTTGCAGCTAGCAACTACTCCATGGATCATATGCCTGATCAGGATTAGCGACCCAATCTTCGCCATCGGCCCCAACAACGGTGTCGCGATCGTCGCGCCAGAAACTGACGAATACGTGTACGTCGGCAGTCGAAATAATCCTCTGGGCCACCTTCGACCACTGTGTCGCGCGTAAAGCAATGGAATCCCCCACCAAAGATCCGCGGACCGGGACGACTTGAAGGCGTTTCTATTCAAGGATCGAGCCAGCTCGGGGGAGCAGGCTGAGCGGCCCCCCCCCCCCAGTAGGGCTATCGCATATGGGCGAGGGCGGAGAGAAGGAAGTCATTATTCCATCTGGCTTGGAGCATTTTGTGGCTGATGCGGGCAGGACCGGGCGTTGCCTGCAGGGTATTGATGGCCAGCTTGCGGATGAGGGCGAGATTTTCGGCGGCGTGATCTTTGCGGCTGCGGCAGGCATCTTCGTCGTCGAACAGAACGTCGAGAACCCAGTGCAGGTTGTTCTCGATGCTCCAGTGAGCACGCACGACCTCGAGCAGCTTTTTGGCCGACAGCAAGCGCGAGGCGAGGAAGTATCGGACCGTGTGCTTGACGGCCTTGCCAGAGTTGGCGCGCCAACTGTCGATGCGACCGACTGCGGCGATAGCGGGGAAGTCGTATTGCTTCGCCAACTGAGGAGCCGGCGCGACGATGGCCTGCCGGCGCTCGACGCGACCGTGGGCAGTGGCTCTTCGTTGACTCGCTCGCGCGGGCTTTCGGGCTGTATCGACCAACGTCTTGGCGGCCTTGAAGAGCCGGCCACGGTTACTCTTGATGGCCAACACGTAGTGCCCCTTCCGATCGAGGATGGCCTGCGCGGTATCGGGCCGGCAATGCAAGGCATCGGCGGTGACAAGAGCCCCGTCCAGATCGAGCAGCGCGAGAACTTCGAGAGCCCCGGCAACCTCGTTGCGGTTGGGAGCCTTTCTCTGAGCCAGCGCCATGCGAGTGCCTGCGGCCCAGACATTGACCATATGCAGCGGCGTGGCCTGCCGGCCCCGCGTGTAGGCCCCGCGCAGCGCCTTGCCGTCGATGCTGACCACCCCTTGATGCCGAAGCTCTTGCTGAATTTGCGCAAAACCGCTTCCAGCCCCTTCGGATCCAGCGCACGGAAGACGTTGCTGAACGTATCGTGGCTCGGAATGCCGTGCCTGAGCTCCAGGAAGCGCCGCAACAGCTCCTCGCGGCCTTGGCCAAAGAACTCGAACTCGGTGCAGGTCTTGGCGCCAGCCAGCGTCGCCGCCAAGGCGATGACGAGGATCTCCACAAGATCATGTCGGGTGTTGCTGGCGCGCGGGTCCTTGAGCGGTCGAAACAGGCGCTTGAGCTTGCGCATTCAGGTCTCCCTCTGGAATCGAGAGACACCCAAAGAATCCAGTTCCAACCGCTTGGCAACACCCTGCCAGCACCATATGCGATTCCCCTACCCCCCCCAGGGAGGCGGCATCGACATCGAGCGCTGCCTAGCACGCACGGTGTTCGCCGCCGGCGTCGTCACAAACGGTCTTGATAAACCGAACGCTAAATGAAGGCATGGTCTTCTCTCGATCTGGATTCGCCTGACCATTACTGCCACTTCGGGGCGAGAGTTTTTGATCTGCCTCAATTAGCATCTAAAGGGGTTTGTCCGCTCCCCCAAGAACAGGCCGCGGGACTGAAGGTCCTGTTGCCTCGAAGGAGCGCGATCATCCTTGTCGAACCTGTCATATCGCCCGCTGCTTTGGGCCGATGGCCGGGGCCTCGTAGGCACCTCATGCAAAAACGGGGCTTTGACCGAGAAATGTCTCGGCCGGGCGTGTTCGGCTCGTAGCGTCCGGTCGAGTTCTGCCTAGATATCAGCTTCCATCTGCACAACCATTGGCGTGCGTTTGAGGACGAATTGCCTTTCCGGACTCTTTGATCGAACCATCGGCTATTCTCCCTCGGTCCGCAAAAATAACGCGACGCGTTTCATCGGCCGCCGTTCCATCCCCGGCCCATCAAGGGCCGGGTACTTTTGTCGGCGAAGGCTTGCCTCGACATTGTGGAGCGCGCAAAATGGCCACTAGCGAATTAACTTTGTCAACAACAGACCCAAGCTCGGGATCAATGGTTTTGCGGATAGGATGCAGCGCGCAGCTCGCGGGCGGCATCGACCATGTTGGCCAACGCGGGTCGCACTTCCTCCCATGTGCGCGTTTTTAGGCCGCAGTCCGGATTGACCCACAGCTGCGATTTCTGCAAACGCGCCAGAGCCAACACCATCAGCTCCTTCATTTCGCTCGTCCCGGGAACGCGTGGAGAGTGGATGTCGTACACACCCGGTCCAATTTGATTTGGATATCTATACTTTGTGAATGCGTCCCGCAGCTCCATTTTTAAGCGCGACGTTTCTATCGATATTACATCCGCATCCATTGCGGCGATCGCCGCTATGATGTCGTTGAACTCCGAGTAGCACATATGTGTATGGATTTGCGTGTGATCGCTAACGCCGGACGAGCCGATGCGGAAGCAATCTCCTGCCCAATCGAGATATGCGTTCCACTCCGATCGGCGCAATGGTTAGTACCTTCGCGGAGTTCGGGTTCGTCAATGTGGATCATGGCTGCACCGGCATCCTCGAGATCGCGGAATTCGTCTCGGATTGCGAGTGCAAGTTGACGACAGACCTCGCTTCTAGGAAGATCATCGCGAACAAACGACCAATTCAGGATTGTCACCGGTCCGGTCAACATCGTCTTCATTGGCTTTCTCGTTAGTGACTGCGCGTAGCGCCACCATTCCACGGCGATCAGCTTCGGCCGCACTACATCGTCCAACAGGATCGGGGGCCAAACGCAGCGCTAGCCATAGGACTGCACCCATCCATTGCTGGTCGATGCGAAGCCGGCGAGCGAAAACCGTGATAGCGAAGCACACGGTTCAAACCGTGGCAGTGGCGCTCCAGGCTCCGTCAGACATCCGCCCGAGATGCTCGCCTCTTCCGCTGCAGGATAAGGTGCCCAAGCTGCGGCCGATCAGCCGAATGGAAACATCGAAACACGCGCACGTCGGATAAGCGACAAGAAGGCACGAAAACCAGTACGTATTTCCGCCTATTGCTTTGGCATGAAGAATGCAATCCGTCAGCATGCCCAGACTGCTCCTGCTGGGCACGTCCATCAGCCAATTGAATGCTGTCGCTGACAGGGAAGTTAGTG
Organism: Bradyrhizobium sp. STM 3561; assembly: GCF_045571455.1. Taxonomy (NCBI): domain Bacteria; kingdom Pseudomonadati; phylum Pseudomonadota; class Alphaproteobacteria; order Hyphomicrobiales; family Nitrobacteraceae; genus Bradyrhizobium; species Bradyrhizobium sp. STM 3561. The sequence goes on along the minus strand of NZ_CP120695.1, from coordinate 403,410 downwards.
GCACGTGACATAGGCCGCGTGCGCTTGCGGGAACAGCCTCATCGTGTCGTCGCTAAATCATTGCTCTCACTCAGAGCAGGTTCAAAGGCACGTGCTGCCTAAGTCTCTGGATGAAAGAGCGGGGCCGAGGCTATGAAGAGAAGGTTTGCAAGACGCCTGCTATGGATTTGTCTAGGTACATTTCTGATCTGCCTCGCCTGGCCAGCCATTAGCAGCCGTATTCGCTCGATCGACAGCCCCCTTATCGAGAGATTCAGGTCAGCTTGGGGGGCGCAAGATGGAGAGACGGTAGAACAAATCATCTCCAATGTCGCGAAGGTGGCACAGTTCGTCCCTCAAATGTGGGGCGTCGCTGAACTTGAACTTCGCGAAGACGACTTCGTTTTCATTTCGTGGACCAAGCACCAGAACAGAAACTCTGACGAACAGTACGTTATCGCCTGGAAAGTCGGGCTCGATGGTACGATTGAACTTGCGTCAACCTATGCGAAGCCGATGGAATTGGGCTGGCACGCGCTCGCACTCTCGTTGATCGCCAGTGAAGTCGTAGATGGCGAAAGGAACGCAAACCTTCGCTTTCTACATGATCTGTCCAACTTCAATTTTGTGACTACCTCCCAAGGCCGGCTCGGCGATCTTCTTCGGCAAGGCCGATGCACTATCGTTGAAGCTGTAGTTGATTACTTACCGAAGCCCAATGACAAGCCGACCCAGAAAGGTGATCTGTGGCGCGTTCTGCTGTTAGTAAACTGTAATATCCAAGGACCACGTTATTTTACGCACAAACGGGGTCATCACTTTCGAGAAGAGCGAAGGAAACAATGGGAGCCACAGTCCAGCTTTGCCAATCTTATTGCCAAATTCCCTCCTGGGTCCTGGTTTCAGCGCACCGAACCAGAGGAAGAGGAAGAGTAGGAGAGCGAAGGCCTCATTGAACGGTCGCGCACCGCAACATGCGCCGAAGCTCGCCCAGCCCCTAGCGCCGGGGCCAAAGCGAGACATCCGCGCCCTGCAATTGCGACGGTTAAGTCGCCTCTCCCGCCGCCTTCGCGCCGTCGCCAAAGGTTGGGCAGCATGATTTCGCCATCTTGCCGGCCGTATTAGTTTGCGAGATGCTTTCCGACCTGCCCTCCGCGCCGTGAGAGCGACCTGCTTCCCGGCGAACCAGCTCTCATGCATTCTTCGATGCGTGCCGGTGGAACACTAGACGGCGCTGGCACTTTGGTGCGCCCCGGAATATTGCCGCCAATCGTCATCACGACGCCAAATGTGCCGATCGTATGAGAAAAGCCAACCAGGGCGCGGCTTTAACAAACTCCAGTCGCGCCAGCGGCGCGCTCACGGCAACGAAGGCATGCAGCGGCGAAACGCGCCGGTTCGTTTCCGACGGGCAATCGCTCATCGCAACAAAGGCGTTACGGATCGGCTGCACGACCACCGGCAGCGCCGACAGGAGCGATCCGACCACGATTCCTGCGAAAGTAAAGGACAGCGTGCGCTCGTCCCAGAAAGACGCGATAATTCCACCCGGTCCGTGGGGGCCAAGCAAAACAACTACGCAAAAGCCGAGAGCCGTGGGCGGTAGCACCAGCGGCAAAACGATAAACGCGGCCACCGCCTCACTTGCGAGAGTCTTCGAAAGCGCCAACCACCAAGCGAGGGGCACTCCAACCGTGAGAAGGATCCCGGTCGTTACGCTGGCGAGCTCGATCGTGAGCGCAACAGATTGCGAAATCTCTCCCCAAACGACATCCATGTGCGTCAGCTCACAGCTCGGCGCAGGTCGCCGTATCGAGCAGCGATCTCCTGTACGCCGGTCTCACCTGGCGATGTGGCGCGAATCCCGTTTTGGTCGGGCCGGAGGTCGTCGCCGCGGCCAAATTCACACGCGCCTTGTCTGCGAGAAAGAGCAGCATCGCGAGCCTCATCGACAACCCCGGTGGCGAGTCCGGCTCGATTGATCTGACAACGGTCGCTTCTCTCTTGTCATCAGCAATTCTTGTGCCGCTTGCGAACCATGAGGTCTCTATCCCCATGTGAGAGGACTTCGCGTTCGTGCCGATGCCACTTTGGAGCGGACCTCACGACGCTCTGTCAGGGTTCTGGCATCTTTTTGTTCCTAAGCAGACGGCGACAGCCGCACAAGGAAGAATCGGAATTTTTCGCCCGAGGAGATGTTACTAAGAATGGTAGACGGTTCGCGCCGCGCAGGAGGCCTGCCGTATGGCAGCAACACACACGGTTCAGCTAAGAAATCGCCCTGGGCGGCTTCTGCGACTTAGCAAAAGGGTGCGAGGGCCCGCCAGCGAATGCCGCTTCTGACCGACTTGGCTAATGCGCGGCGTTGGCGCTCGTTGCAACAACGAGCTTCGCCGCTAGCCGCAACGCAGCTCATGCCAAGAATTTTTTCGCGCAACATAGTGCCTAAACCGGGTTTCCATACGGCAACTACATGCAATCCAAATAATCAATTTCGTCGATGCTGCTGCATCGATCTCAGCACTCCGCACCTACGGCCGGGAAGCTATGCTGTTATTTGTGCTCGACCTTGAGAACGTCGAGCTCATACCAGTCAGCCGGTGCCGCTGACGAAAGAAGAGTTGTCCGCCGCTAGTTAATCGGCCCCAGTTCGGACATCTGGTGCAGATCTTGCTTAAGGAAAATGGATAACGCAACTAAACGCCTGCCTTTAGATGGACGCGCCGGCTCCCGGAACTGCCTTCAATCGGACACGGCTAAAATGATGAGTCTCGTATGACGCTGTTGCCTCGCAACGACTCGGCGTCTCAGCGAGTATCTTCGGGAAGGAAGCGTCATGACTACCATGACAGCTGCGTCGCCTCTACGCGCGTCGCAAGTTTGGTATAAAATACTCTACGTCCAGGTGCTAATCGCAATCTTGATTGGCGCGGTGCTCGGCTGCCTTTGGCCGTCTGTCGCCACCAACGATTGGGTTAAGGCGCTCGGTGACGGGTTCATCAAGCTCATCAAGATGGTGATCGCGCCGATTATATTCTGCACCGTCGCATCTGGCATTGCTCATATTCAGGATGCAAAGAAAGTCGGGTCCGTCGGGGTCAAGGCGCTCTTCTATTTCGAGATTGTCTCCAGCTTTGCCTTACTGTTGGGCCTCGTTATGGGCAATCTGGTCCGAATTGGCCATGGCCTTGCGGTCAAGCCAGATGCTGCGGCGGTCGCCACTTACGTCAAGCAGGCGGAAGCCTCGAAGAGCGTCGACTTTATTCTCAACATCATTCCCGACAGTGTGGTCGGCGCCTTCGCTCGCGGCGATGTTCTGCAAGTTCTCCTTTTCGCGATCCTTTTCGGCTTCTCGCTAATGGCGCTGGGAAAGCGGGGGGAGCGTCTGCGCGGCATGATTGACGACGTCGCGCACGCGGCGTTCGGGGTGATCGCAATCATAATGAAAGCGGCCCCGATCGGTGCCTTCGGCGCCATGGCTTTCACGGTCGGCAAGTTCGGGCCCGGAGCACTCGGCAATCTCATCGGTCTGATCGCGCTATTCTACGTGACGGCTGCGCTATTTGTGTTGGTGGTGCTTGGTCTAATCGCCCGCCTCGTCGGCTTTTCGATATTCAAGTTCCTTGTCTATATCAAGGACGAGATTCTAATCGTGCTCGGCACTTCGTCCTCCGAAAGCGCGCTGCCGCAATTGATGGAGAAGCTCGAGCGGCTAGGCTGCTCTAAGCCGGTAGTCGGGCTGGTGGTGCAACTGGCTACTCCTTTAACCTCGACGGCACCAATATCTATATGACACTTGCAACATTGTTCATTGCCCACGCACTCGGCGTCGATCTCACATTCGGCCAGCAGCTCACGATCTTGCTCGTCGCAATGCTAACGTCGAAGGGAGCCAGCGGCGTCACCGGCGCAGGGTTCATAACGCTCGCTGCGACATTGTCGTGGTAAACCCAGCTCTGGTGCCCGGCATGGCAATCGTGTTTTCGATCGACAAGTTCATGAGCGAGGTGCGCGCCCTTACCAACATCATCGGCAATGGCATCGCGTGCGTGTTCGTATCCTGGTGGGAAGGCGAGCTCGATCACGCAATGCTGCAGTCTCGGCTCAACCAGCCTAACGTTTCCACTACCAGCTACACGACAAGCACAACGAGGTAGGTTCCGGAACTTATCCGCCGCCCATCCGACACGAACTTTATCCCGTGCGCTCCCCGCGTACAGCCCTCCTCAGCACCGCTGCCAGGCAGCTTCTCCTAGAGGCAGGCGAGCAAAGGAGTAGAGACTCCTTTCGGGGCTTCTCTTTCGCGGTCAGTGGCTACCGGCGGTGCAATACTTAGGGAGCGTTTGCCGAACCAGATGAAGAGTGATTTCCCGCATAGCGAACTGGGTATTGCTCCGTCGACCAATACCCATATAGGCGGTTTCCTCATGCGAGTGAGGACGTTGCAGGGATCCTGCGACTCGTCATCGCCATTGCTATGCGCGCTGCGTCATCAAGTTAGCGGTCGATCCGCTTGGATTAGATGGCACTCGACGGAGCAGTGGCGGATCATATACGGCTGGTTCGGCGCAGGCGCTCGATTCCAGCGACACCAGTTGGAGACGAATCTTTTGCGACTAGCCGTGATGGCCTGATCCGATAGGTAGCACTCGCGTAACTCCGGCATCTGAACTTGCACTTCCTCGTGGAAACGGCCTTGCCGGGGAGGTCAGTGGTTCGGGAGTACGCAGCGGGTGTAGAGGGTGCATCGGCCAAGCGATCGAGCGACTGCGCCGAATGGCTACCGGCGGGGGCGCAAAGCAGACATTTCAGCCTCGCCGGCAGGCCAGTGACAGCTCATCGAAAAGTTTAGGACAATTATACGTATGTTTATAATGCGTTTTTTCCCCGCGCGTGCTGAGTTCGGCCGCAGGTGACCAATCTCGCACACGCTAAACCCAAGCGTTGAAGATTGCCCCAATTTTGCCGAAAATGCTATAGCTCTCGCCGGAGAACAGGCCGGACGGTCTTAAAATGTTTGTCCAGATCAGGAGTCTTAAACGTTCAGCCCCGCAGTTCATCTTCGGCGGCATGACGCTAGGCGCGGTTACATTGATATGCGTATACCTTCAGGCGCATTTTGCCGCGGCGGCGTTCGTCTATATGTTAGTAGTATTGCTGTTTTCGTTAATGGGCATCTTCATCGCGTCATCCGCGCTTTGCGTCGCAGCGATCGCTGTTCTCGCGTACTACTTTGCGCCGCCGGCGTTCAGTCTGCGTTTCGATGACCCCCACGATCTTCCAGTAGTCGTTGCATTTTTTGTTGTCTCCATTGCGGGAACGTACCTGATGGGGAAGCTCCGCCAGGAACGAGAGGCTGCGCGTGTGGCTGCGGCCCAACTTCAGCGGAGTGCGGCGGATTTGGAGGATCGCGAAGAACTTTGGCGCGCGATCTTCGAGCACAACCCGGCCATGTACGTCATGGTCGATGAAGCCGGTACTATCCTCAACGTCAATACGCTTGGCGCGACACAACTCGGCTATACTCGTGCCGAACTGATCGGCCGATCCGTGCTGGACGTATTTCTCGAGGAGGATCGCGCGTTCGCTCGCGAATGCGTTCGGAGCTGCCTTGAGAATGTCGGACAAGCGCGCACGTGGGATGCCCAGAAAGTCAGGAAGGACCGCTCGGTCTTGTGGGTGCGTGAAAACGCCAAAGCCATGCTCTGGGCGGATCAGCGGCCCATTGTCCTTATCGCCTGCGAAGATATCACGGACCGAAGGCGGACCGAACTTGCGCTGCAGCGGAGCGAAGCCCATTTGGCCCGGGCGCAGGAGTTGAGTCACACAGGTAGCTTCAGCTGGAACACAACTACCTGTGAGGCTTTCTGGTCAAACGAAACATTTCGCATTTTCCAATTGGATTCTCAGACGGTGCGACCCGGGCCGCAGCTCGTCGTTGAGCGCACTCATCCAGATGATAGGGCTTCGGTAAGAGAAATTATCGATCGCGCGATGCGAGACCAGAGCGACTTCGAGCACGAATACCGGCTTCTGCTACCGGACGGCTCGATTAAGCACATTCATGCGCAGGCACGTGCCACGCGAACCGCCTCTGGCGAGATTGAGTTTGTTGGCGCAGCCACCGATGTTACGGCAGCGAGGACAGCAGAACAGCAGTTGCGCCGCAGCGAGGCCTATCTGGCAGAGGCCCAGCATCTCACTCACACAGGAAGCTGGGCCTGGGATGTCCACGGTCTAGATTTCGTGTATCGCTCCGCCGAGGTCGATCGTCTGTTTGCCTTTAGCCCACAAGAGCCGGTATCGATCGAGACCATTCGATCACGCATCCATCCGGACGACCTGCCGCGGCTGCAGGAGGTGCAGCGCCAAGCGATTGAACTTAAGGAGCGGCGGTTCGAATATGATTTTCGCATCCTTCTACCAGATGGCGGGATAAGACGCATACACTCCGTTGCGCAGGTGGTGATCGGCAGCGATGGTAACGCCCGCGAGCTGATCGGAACGCATATGGATGTGACCGAGCAACACGCAGCTAAGGAACGCCTGGAAAACACACTTGCCGCATTGCGTCAAAGCGAACAGCGCTTTCGCGACTACGCCGAAACAGCTTCCGACTGGCTCTGGGAGACCGGGCCGGATCACCAGGTCACTCACGTGTCTGAGCACACCAGCGCTGCGGGAATTTTGGCCACAGGATTGACAGGCCTCTTTCGCTGGGACATTGCGTGCGACCTCGAAGAGGAACCGGAGAAGTGGCGGCAGCATCGGGCGACATTGCAGGCGCACCAGCCATTTCGGGACCTCGTTTATCGTACGCAGAGTCGGTTTGGATCTCCAATATATGTCCGCACGAGTGGCAAGCCCTTTTTCGATGGAAATGGTACTTTCCTCGGCTACCGTGGCGTGAGCACTGACATTACCGCTACCATTCGTGCCGATCAAGCCGAACAAGAACTACGGAAAGCGCAAGCGGAGCTTGCACATGTGACGCGAGTAACAACGTTAGGAGAGCTGACAACCTCGATCGCCCACGAAATAAACCAGCCTCTCGCCGCTATTATCAACAACTCCGAGGCGTGCCTCGGCTGGATGGGTCGCGAGGCTCCTGATCTTGCCGCCGCGCGTTCCTCCGTCGAATGGATCATCGAAGATGCAATTCGGGCAAGCGAGGTGATCCGTCGCGTTCGCGCGCTCGCGAAGAAAGGTGAGATTGAGATGGTGCCGCTCGATATTAATGAGGTCGTTAAGGACGTCATTGCGCTGGTAACACGAGAGCTGGTGAGCCACCGGGTTAGGTTGCGAACCGAGTTGACGGCCGCGTTGCCTATGATCCTCGGTGATCGAATTCAGCTACAACAGGTCATCATTAACCTGGTGATGAACGGAATCGAGGCGATGGACGCAGTTACAGACCGGCCGCGCGAACTTCTGATTCATTCATCCAAGGACGATCTGGGACACGTGCAGCTCGCTGTGGCCGATTGCGGCGTCGGCGTAGCCGAGAAGCACGCGGACCACGTCCTGGATCCCTTCTTCACTACGAAGTCGACCGGCCTTGGAATGGGCCTTTCGATCTGCCGTTCGATCGTGGAAGCTCATGGAGGCCGGCTGTCAATGGTCCCCAAAAATGGACCCGGCGCGACCTTCCAGTTTACCCTGCCGCTGCATAAGGAGGCCGTGTCGTGACAGAACGACTTGATTCGCCAGGTGAAGGCGGCAATGCCGAGGCCTCGACGAAGGCGATCGTCTTTGTCGTTGAGGATGACATCTCCGTGCGCCGCTCGCTTACGAACCTTTTTAAACAGGTGGGGTTGGAGGTCATTGCGTTCGGATCGGCCCGGGAGATGCTGCAGAGCCAAATTCCGGACGTCACCAGCTGTCTAGTTCTTGATGTTCGACTGCCAGGCCTGAGCGGCCTTGACTACCAGACCGAGCTCGCCAGGTTGAACATACACATCCCGATCATTTTCATTACCGGCCATGGCGACATTCCCATGACTGTCAGGGCCATGAAGGGAGGTGCCGTCGATTTTCTCGGCAAGCCATTCCGCGATCAGGAGCTGCTTGATGCCGTGGTTGCGGCGACAGAACGCGATCGCAAGAGACGGGAAGCTCAGCGAACCGTCGCGAACCTGCAGTCGCTATTTGAGACCCTAAGCCCGCGAGAGCAGGCAGTGATGAGACTTGTCGCAGCCGGCCTGATGAACAAACAGATCGCCGCCGAACTCGGGCTCGCGGAGATTACCGTCAAAATCTATCGCGGACACGTAATGAAAAAAATGAGTGCCCGCTCGCTGGCCGACTTGATCAGGATGAGCGAGACGCTGGGACTTAGTGCCAATCGTCCTGAACAAACCCAAGTATGATTTTACAAGTCTATCACTTAAGCCCACTTTTCGCCGAAAGTGGCTAGCGCTTGACAGCCGCTGTACTGCGTTGGGAGGGCTCATCTTGTCCACGCCTTTGATTTCTGTTGTCGACGACGACGCCTCGGTCCGTGCGGCGACAGAAAACCTTTTGAAATCGCGTGGCTACGACGTGCAAATATTTTCGTCCGCCGAGGCACTCCTGCTGTCGCCGCAATTGGCCGAGACATCCTGTGTCATTACCGATGTGCAGATGTCGGCGATGAGCGGGCTGGATCTTTTGGCAGAGGTGCGAACACGTGGTTACGACGCACCGTTCATCTTCATTACAGCTTTCCCCGACGAGCGCGTGCGCGCCTCAGCTATGGACGCGGGAGCGATGGGATTTCTCGCCAAACCGCTTGGCGGGAAAGAGCTACTCAAGTGTCTCGACAACGCACTGAAGGCATATGGCGCTCGAGGCGGCATCTGATTCCAACCCGAGGCTTGACTTCATGTCTGACTAAAAAACACGTCAGAACGAAGATTCCCACCGCCAAGCATCGTTTCGCAGTTGGAACTGCAACTCGTCCTAAATAATTCCAGCTACCAACAATCTAGCCCCCACAAGAACGCGCATTCCTCGTCGACTGGGCTCCGTCGACGGAGAGCAGTTCCCGCTGATGAGCAACAGCTACCTATGTCCGACCACGGATGTTGCGACCCAATTTGAAATGAGGCCATCAGCATAAAGCCAGCCGGCCGAGCGTTTAGACGTCAGACCAATCGGGTTGACAGCCGCACTGGTCGATTGATGTGGGCCGCCGTGCGGCAGTTAGGCAGTTACGAGCGATTTCCCGGATTAAAAATTAGTTGTATTCCCACCCACAAACGACGCAACGCAACCCAAGCCGAGCGGCTCGAGCCCGAGACCTCTCGGCCTGGACAAAAACACTACAGCCTCATTCCACAGTGACCGATTTGCCGAGATTTTCGCGGCTGATCCACGTCCGCGCCCATGGCAACGGCGGTATGGTAAGCTAAGAGCTGGATCGGAATAGCGTAGACCATCTGCGTAAAGCTTGTGGCCATTGTCGGCAGCACGATGGTGCCGAGTGTGTCCACCGTCGCTTCCGAAGCCCCCTTCGCATCGGTGATCAGGACTATCTTGCCGCCCCGAGCGGCCACTTCTTGCATGTTCGAGACGGTCTTGTCGAAGATTTGGTCGTAAGGCGCGATCACGACTACCGGAATAGCCTCATCGATCGTAAGCGTAGCTCTGCAGCCCTTTTGAATGACGTACGCCTCCGATGGGGGCCGTCTTGCGTGAGGGGTGGTAATTCGCGAAGCGTGTGACCTTAAGTCTAGCTTTAAGGTCATCAGGCGATGCGGGTCGAGGTTTTGGGCGGGCTGGAGCGGCGGCGGCGTTGGTCGCAGGACGACAAGGCACGGATTGTCGAGGAGACGCTGGCACCGGGCGCGAAGGTAACTGAGGTTGCGCGGCGCAACGGAGTAGCGGCCAGCCTGGTGTTTACCTAGCGTCGACAAGCACGGACATCGGTATCCATTCGGCGTAGGCCGCAGGGCTACCGCTTGAGCAGTCCAGGGTTCTCTTTGTAGAACCTGATCAGCTCGATGAGCTTTTCGATTCCGAAGTCGGTGAACGCCTGGACGCCGTCTTCTCCGACGCCATAGACCCAGATGACGCCGTCCTCGATTTCCATTTCGTTGGCGATGTCCCAGAGCCAATCTTCGTCTTCGCCGAGGTCTTTCGCGACCTGGGCGATGGTGGTGACGTGATGGACCTTGTTGACGTGCATGGTCATGCCGCTCGAGCGGAGATCGCTGATGCTGGCGTCCAATTCCAGGGCAGAAGTTCGTTCAGCCGATGAGCCGGATGGGCGGCGATGCGGGCGAGGATGTCGGTGAGCCAGGCCTGCGGGTCGATGCCGTTCATTTTCGCGGTGACGATGAGGCTGTACATAGCTGCGGCGCGCCGCCCTCCGCGATCAGATCCGCAGAACAGCCAGGACTTCCGTCCAAGAGCGATGCCTCGCAAGCCCCGCTCGGCGGCATTGTTGGAGAGACACACGCGTCCATCTTCCAGGAACAGCGTGAAGCTCGCCCATCGCTTCAGGATGTAGTTGAACGCCTTGGTCAGATCGTGGCCGCGAGACAGTTTAGCGAGCTGTTCGCGCATGTAGAGCTGAAGATCCTCGACCAGAGGCCGGCTCAGCGTCTGCCGAGCCTGAACGCGTTCCTCGGCACTCTTGCCATTGATGGAGCGCTCGATCTCGAACAGCGCATCGATCCGCCGCACGACCTCGATCGCAATCGGCGAGAGCGGGATCTCCTTCTTTCCGGCACCCTTGCGCCGCGCATTCTCTTCGATGTCAGCCATGGCAAAGAATGGGCGTCGTCCATGCGACCAGCAGGCAGCTTCCCGGATCGATCCAGGCTGGCGCCCGGCCAAATAGAGCTGGTTGTACCCATCATAGGCGTCGGCCTGCAGGATGCCGGCATACCGGGCCAGATGCGCCTGGGGATGCTCGCCCCTACGGTCGCGGGAGTAGTAGAACATCGCCGCCGGTGGCCCGGCGCCGCCAAACGGCCGGTCGTCCCGGACGTAGATCCAGCACCGTGCCGTATCGGTCTTGCCCTTGGCCAGCACCGGCACCGTCGTATCATCGGCATGCAGGCGCTCGGCCGCCATGACATGGGCTTCGATCAGGCGCAGCAGGGGGGCCAGCGACGCATTGACCGATCCCACGGCGTCCGCCATCGTCGACAGCGCGATCGGCACGCCTTCCAGCGCGTAGCGCTCAGCCTGGCGGTTCAAAGGCTGATGTTGGCCGAACTTCTCGAACATGATCATGGCCAACAGGCTTGGGCCGGCCCATCCCCGTGCGACGGCATGGAATGGCGCCGGCGCCTGGCTGATCTTCTCGCAGTCACGGCAGGAGAACTTCTCCCGGACCGTCTCGATCACCTTCCACTGGCGCGGCACCACTTCCAGCGTCCGCGTCACGTCCTCGCCGAGCTTGCGCAGACGATTGCCGCCACAGCACTCACAAGCCGTCGGCGGCTCGATCACCACTCGTTCGCGCGGCAAATGCTCAGGGAAGGTCTGGCGCTCGCGACGCTTGCGCGTAAATCCGCGCACCGTCGTCGCCTTGGCCACAGCGCGCTCTGCCGCCAGCTCGTCTTCAGTGGCGTCACTTTCCAACTCGTCGAACGTCAAGGCCAACTGCTCGATCAGGCGCGACGAACGCTCCGACCGCTGGCCGTAAATCTGATGTTTTAGTTTGGCAATTTGCAGATTCTGCTGGGCAATCAGCGCTTCGTCCTCAGACGCTTTCGCACGGGCGACCGCGAGCTCGGCGGCGATCTCCAACCCCTTCGCGCGCTCGGCTGCCAGCGCCGCCTTCAGGGCGGCAACGTCATCCGGAGCAGCGTCGCGATCCGCATTCATACGACGCAGTGAATCACAAATTGGACGCGATGGGATTCCCCAAAATGCAAGAAGCTACAGATTCTGCGCTCAGCCCGCGCTCTGCGGCCGCCAGCTCAGTTGGGGATTCCGCCAGTCGATGCCTTCGAGCATGTAAGCCATTTGCGCCGCCGAGATCGATATCGCGCCGTCCGACGCCGAGGGCCAGATGAACTTGCCGCGATCCAGGCGCTTGGCGTAGAGCGACATGCCAAGCCCGTCATGCCAGAGGATCTTGACCAAATCGCCGCGGCGCCCCCGGAAGATGTAGAGATCGCCAGCATGAGGATCGCGCTTCAGGCTCTCCTGGACCGCAAGCGCCAGGCTTTGCATCCCGCGGCGCATGTCGGTGTGGCCGGTGGCGATCCAGACCCTTACGCCGCTCGGGATCGGGATCATCGCCGTCTCAGAAGCTCAAGAACCCGCTGCAGCGCCTCAACGTCCACGTCGCGGTCAACGCGAACACGACAGCTGCCAAGCTCGATCTCGATAATGCCGGCCCTTGCACGTTGCGCAGGCGGTGAAGACACCGGTTCTGGCGCGCTACTCGAGATCGTAGCCGCCGCAGGCGTGATCTCCACTGGAACAAGCACCGGCGCGGCATCCCCGCTCAGCTTGCCTTCGCGCGCCAACCGGCGCCACGTGAACAGTTGGCTTGTCGACAGCCCGTTACGTCGCGCCGTCACCGACACCAGACGTGGCCCGCCATAGCTCTCGGTGACGATCCGCTGCTTTTCTTCCAATGTCCAACGGCGTCGAGCGCCCGTCGAGACGACTTCAAGTCGGGAAACCTTCGGCATAGGCATATGGTCAGTCATAAGCCTATGTCTTCATCGTCTATCAAACAGCGCAAGGCGGTCCTCGCCGGAGCGATACAGATGAGCAGTATTGCGCCTGAAAAGGGCGACAAACTTGCTGGCTGTGTACTCATTAAGCAGCTGTCCGCTTAATATCCGCTTGTCGCCTAACAGCGGCTAGAAAGCGGTGTCTCCGGAGCTCGCTGAACCGGCGAGCCGACGTTCTGAAGGCGCGTTCATATCGACTTCGCTCAGAACATGCCGAGCCAGCGCCAGTAGGTCGACGCGCAAATCACATAGACGATGCAAGCGAGCAGGCTGATCGGGACACCCACCTTTGGGAAGTCGAGGACAGTCAAGCGGCCCGTACCGTAGACGATGATATTCGGCAGCGTGTTGTAGAACATCAGCACCGGGTAACCACCGATGATCATGCCAGCCGGCAAGACGAGCACGCGCGGATCCACCTGAGCGGTCTCCGCGAGAGCCAACACGATCGGAATGATGCCCGTCGCCATAGCGGTTGTCCCGACGAAGAGCACATGCAGCAGCTGCAGGACGATCATGACAACAAGCAGCATGGCGAGCAGACCTGCCCCGCCCAAACCGAGTCCATGGAATATCGTCCCTGCAATCCAGTTTGCTGCGCCGGTCTTGATCAGCAGATCGCCGAGCGTGATGCCACCGCCACATATGAGGATGACTTGCCAGGAGATCTCGCGGCTGCATCATCACGCAGCTGGGTGTTCCTGCCGAAACAGGCAGCACTTGTCCGACGCGCGCTACTTGAGATGGATCAAAGGCGGAACAGGAGCATCGCGGCGACGCCGACTGTGAAGATTCTTGCCCCGAGCTAGCTCTTTGCCCATGCTCGAAATCTAACTTAGGGTGGGGCCGGTGTGCAATTCGTGCCATTCCCAAGCCAACTGATGGGGTGGATGGCCCCCTCTCGCGGCATCGAGTGCCATAATGGTGGTCGTCGAAGATCACCAGTAACGGGAGCCATCCATGGGCAATATTACAGCAATCGGTCTTGATCTGGCAAAGAACGTTTTCCAGGTGCACGCGGTCGATGAGGCGGGCAGCGTAGTCATGCGCAAGCGGCTGCGACGAGGCCAAGTTCTTGCTTTCTTTGCGGAGATTCCCTCGTGCCTCGTGGGGCTGGAGGCCTGCGCGACGGCGCATCATTGGGCGCGCGAGCTAACTGCGCTTGGCCATGTACCACGACTCATGCCGCCTACCTATGTGAAAGCCTATGTGAAGCGCAACAAGAACGACGTGGCCGATGCCGAGGCGATCTGCGAGGCGGTTAGACGTCCATCGATGCGCTTCGTACCGATAAAGACGACGGAGCAACAATCGGCCCTCATGATACATCGGGCTCGCGAGTTGCTGATCCGCCAGCGCACTATGCTAGTCAATGCCTTACGTGGGCACTTGGCCGAGTTCGGCCTTATCGAGGCGCAGGGGTTGCACAAAGTGGCGAAGCTGATTGCAATTGTCCTGGACGAGAAGGACAGGCGCATATCGGATATTGCCCGCCAGGTGCTGAAGATGATCGTCAGCCAAATCGAAGATACTCAAACCCGGATCGCTGGGCTCGAGAGGCAGATCCTAGCATGGCACAAGAACAACCCAGTCAGCCAACGACTGGCCACCATCCCGGGGATAGGGCCGATCATCGCCACCGCCATTGCAGCAACTGTTAGCGATCCAGGGGCATTCTGCAGCGGCAGAGACTTCGCCGCTTGGCTTGGGTTGGTGCCGCGACAAAACTCCACTGGTGGTAAAGCGCGTCTGGGCGGGATTAGCAAACGAGGTGACTGTTATCTCCGCCGCCTGCTCGTTAATAGCGCTCACACCGTGCTGCTCTGTTCGAAACAAGCCAAGACCGACCCTTGGCTAAGCTCCTTGCTCAGTCGAAAGCCAAGACTAGTTGCCGCAGTCGCCTTGGCCAATAAAACGGCACGTGTAGCTTGGGCGATTATGAGCAGACAGGAAACCTACCGAAATGCGACATTGGCGGCCTGACCTCTAAGGGGCGTACCGCCAGCTTGCGAGAGTGAAAACACGTGATGGCACAGTCGGTCACCCGACGGATCGAGAGAAACCTGACCGCCTCAGTGGCGTTCGAACCCGGCCAACTGATAAGGCCTCGATCCGCGGAATCCATCAAGGCCAGCGGTTATGTACGACCGCGAAGAAAGGCCGGACACATGACTGCAAGCGACCACTGCTCATCACGCAAAAAATTCTTGCAAGCCGGGGGCCAATGGTATGGACCCCGCCCTCGCCGCGGTGGAATCTCGAGCGTCAACTGCAGTGAAGGAGGATATCATGCAGGTCGTTCGGATAGGTCTAGATCTAGCGAAGTATGTCTTCGAAGTTCACGGCGTCGACAACCACGGGAAAGTCGTTGTGCGAAAGAGGTTGCGTCGCGATGCGGTGGCCGGCTTTTTCGCCAATTTACCGGCCTGCCTAGTCGGCATGGAGGCTTCCAACGGGGCACACTATTGGGCTCGCGTACTCACGGCGCTTGGCCATCAGGTCCGACTGATCAGCCCTCAGTTCGTGACACCATACGTCAAGTCAAACAAGAACGACCAGAACGATGCGGAAGCCATCTGCGAAGCGGTCGGCCGTCCGTCCATGCGCTTCGTGCCACCGAAATCAACCGATCAGCTGGCGGTACAGGCTGTCCACCGCATTCGCCGACGCCTGGTCGCCGACCGGGTCAGGCTCGCTACCAGATTCGCGGTCTTCTGTCCGAGCATGGCATTGTCATTGCCCGTGACATCGCGCAGCTGCGGCGCGGCCTCGCTGTCATCGTCGGGAACATCAATGACGGCCTCAGCGAGATGCTCCGAGCGCTCATGAGGGAATTGCAAGAGGAGTTGTCCGAGCTTGATACCCGCGTTGCAGCCTATGACCGGCGCATAAGGGAAATCTTCCGTACGAATGAGCAGTGCCAGCGGCTCGGCAAAATCGAAGGCATCGGACCTGTGACAGCAACAGCCTTGATCGCAGCCGTAGGCGATAGAAGCTGTTTCAAGAACGGCCGCCAGTTCGCGGCTTGGCTTGGCCTGGTGCCGAAGCAGCAATCCAGTGGAGGGCGGGCCCGCTTGTTAGGCATCAGCAAACGCGGCGATCGATACCTGCGGACGCTGATGATTCACGGAGCTCGTGCCGCCTTAAGCCGGGCCACTGGCAAGCAGGATCCGCGAAGCCTCTGGCTCGGCAAAATCCGACAACGGCGCCATCCCAATGTCGCGGCCGTGGCTCTTGCCAACAAGAACGCGCGGATCGTGTGGGCTATGCTCACAGGCGACGCAGCTTATGAGCCGGCGCTGTCGGTGAAGGCGGCCTGAAGCGAAGCGGCAATCAAGGAAAGGAGATCTCACCCGGCAATTGCAACAAATGGCAGGAGATGGCGAAACGGTCACCCGTCGCTTCCCGAACCTGATGTGTGGACCGGCACGGCTTGCGCCGATGTCTCGGGGCCGTTGAGGTGGAAGCGGGCGAAAACCATCGAGGCTCGCGGCGGAGACGTTGTCCAGCCGCATCAAGAAGCCGGATATACGTCTGCAGTTGTGACCGTCGATCCTGATCAAGCCGGTCGTTGCAATCGGGCGGGGTCCATATACTCGCCAGCCTCTTTGGTCTGCATTCGGCTAATGCACGCTCCAGCTCGCCGGCTAAAACCTTGTAGTGCGCAGCCGCGCGGCGGAAGACATTTCGCTTGATGTCGCTCTTAGCCGATCGTCCAAGCTCCTCGCAGTTGGCGATGTTCGCCCCGGAGCCTCTCAAGGTGGACAAGGATGTCTTTCATGGAACCGTCCCGATCATGCCGAGCGCGTTAGCAGATCGCTGATGATTGGGATAGTACAAATGGCACCGTGCTCAGGATACCTGCTCGGTGACTTTGGATAGCTCGGATTCCAGCCTCAGAGCCCGTTGAGCAGGCGCCCCTCATGTGTAAGGGTTGGTCGGTCGCTGCTTGCGCTGTTCGTCTACCCTCCTCTCCCGCGCCAGTAGCGGTGGCAGACAGCGGAACGGCATCGAGAATAAAGTCTACCCAGGCGGTCGCGACTCTCAATTCGAGAATCGAAGCGGGATCGGCCCAGAACACCACGATCGTATTTCCTTCTCAGACGCTTGATGCCTTACGATCGACCACCTTCGACCGTTCTCAGAAACGATTATTGCTCCGAATTTCGATAACGGGCTTGAATAGACTGCCGATCGTCGGTTTCGATGTTCACCTGACGCGCGTGGCTCCAAGCGGGGAGTTAAAACGCACTGATCCGAGTTTTCTCGGCTCCGTACATCTATTCGTCCATGCACACCATGGCGAGGAGGTCTTTCAGGATTTTACGATCCAGGACCCGACAGTTGTCAATTCCGCGTCCCCGGCCGTCACCTTCGTGCCCGTCGCGCTCACGCAAAGCATCGGTACGGGCCGGCCGAATCTGCAAGGAAGCCCGTTGAGGATCACGAGCATCTCCGTTCTCGCACAGGATCGGTAAGTCACGTTAAAGTCCAATCAATTCGCCCAAACATGTCGCGGCTGGAGAAGTCGTACTTTCATGACTTGAAGGCGCGGCCGCCGCTACCACTTGCCTCGCTGGCGCTAAGCCGAGCCGGGTGTTGAGGTGTCAGCGCCCCATCTCTGCGAAGAAGTTAGCGCGACCAACTGCAGGAGACGCATGGCAGACACTTCGCAGAGCTAAAGATCGGAAAGTCTGCTGCCCTGTTCGATGACAAGGGAGAGCTTGTCGGCGCCCACCCCGGTGGTTGGCGCATGCAGTTTCGCGAAGATGATGGTGGAGCGGAAAGCCTCCTGTTGCGTGCGAGAACGGCCACACAGGCATCAGCATCGAAGTCCCAACGACAATGGCGAGCTTCACCGGCCCTAGCCAGGAGCAGAATCCCTGTCCGTTCTGCGGCCAAAGCTTTCAGCCTCTCCGGGCCACTCTGTTCGAAACGAACAGGGGTCTTCGAACGCGTCGGCGGAATGCCATCTTAGCGCTGTCCTGTTTCCTCGCGACTACAGAGCCGTGAGATGGCGGCTTTTGTGAACTACTTCACACTTAGGGCTGCCAAGACCTGATAGGCCCTGTCGAGGGGAAGACTATCGAATTGATGACACGGGGGTAGGTGGTGGCAACACCTGATGAGATCCGCCAAGAGGCCTGGACGCAATTTATCAACGCGCGAGGCACTTCCACCGTCTTTCAGAGACGAGCTGCAAAGCTGAAAAGATGGATGCAGGCCCGAGATTTTTCTGCCGTCGCGATCCCGGTGATCACTGCCTTTGTAGCTACAACTGACTTCGTCGATAAGCTTGGATCGTTCAAAGCAATAGCCCTTGGCGTTTTGGCCTTCGCTGTCTTGATGCAGGTTCTCTTATCGGCTTGGTCATTAATCGCCCGCTGGGACGAAGAGCGGTCTTACTCGCTAAGGGCGCTGCGGGACGCCAACGATATGGAGGTTAACTGGCGAGAAATTGCCAAGAACCTTGTTGCTGGCGATATTGAAGAAGCTTTTGAATTCGCAAGATCGCAGCAGAAAGTTATCGACAGCCACGACATCGGCAAAGAAATTTCCGAAGATGAGCGACGCATCGGATTGCGCGCAGGACTGAAAGAGGTGCCTCGTCCGTGCGTCGAATGCAAGAAAATCCCGGCAACGATCGACGTACCCAAACACGTCGTTAAACCCTGTCCAGTTTGTGGAGGAGAACTATAATGGACAATCAAACACGCGCTGTCTTGAAGGGCTATCTTTCGCTCAGTTCGCAGCAACGCAAGGAAGTTGCAGACATCATTGATAACGAGCGTAAGCAAAAAATCACTGAAGGCACGATCCGTAAAGATGCTGGGATCAGCATGGGGCCTTCTGGCTCCGGCTGCCCCTGCTGCGGCCGCTAAGTCCCGCCCGCCGATTCACGCTGGCGGGCAGATTGAGTACGGGGACCGGCAGATCTCCGGTCTTGCGCCGATTGTCGTCAAGATCGACAGAAGCCCCCAACCGAATAGGCGGAACGAGGCTTCATCTTTTGCAGCTCGTGTAAGTCCTATTCGGGCTTCGCTCTTCTCGACAGGCATGCGACGACTCCACGGTGTCCTCCAAGGCAACGTGGCATCGGCGCGGGCCTTCGCTTTCTCGAAGCGTGTACGCGCGGCCTGCTCTTCCTCCCGCGTCGCATCGAACGTATCCTTAAATCTCATTGTCGTTGGTCCGCTCCTACTTACGGCGCGCACATTGTATGCGAGCCCGGCGCGTCGCTCAATGCAGACCGTCGTATACGGTATACGCCCCCTCCTCCTCCTCGTCTTTGTCAACGTCATCGTCTGGCCAAATGGGGCCTAACCCGAAGCGGATAGAGCACAACAACCGGGATTCAGTGTTGCCAGTGCAGCCTGCGCCTTAATCAGGCGATTTTTCGATACAGAAAAATTTCAGCAAGTCTTTCGATCGCCCTCCAAAGGCACATTCTTATACGCCCCTTAGGAGGCTGAAGCCTCGCAGCCTCAGTTCCCTCCGTTTAGACCAGCTGGACATTTTGGTGTTAGACCCGACTTAGAGAGGGCGGCCGACAATGACGGTCAAAAGCCCGTGGCCCCACAGCCGCTTGCCGCCGCCTTGGCATCATCCAGAGTTACGGCATCGACGATGGCGTTGCGCTTCTCGTAATCGATCGGCAGCGTGTGCTCCTGATGCTGCAGCAGTTTCAGCGCAAAACTGGAGGACGTGTCGAGCGCCAGCATCTGCGAGCCTTTGAGATAGGACTTCACGTCGTCGAGTTCTTTCTGAGTGGGGCCATCCTCGGCGACACGGCGGACCTCCTTCTCGATCGCCTTTATCGTGTCGCCGGCGCGCTCGGCACGCGTACCGGCTGTGCCGATGAAGATCGCCGAGTGCTCCATCCACAGCGGCGATTCAAACACGACTTTGTCGGTTGTCCGTTTCAAAAATACCGTTTGAAAAATCAGCTGCCCAAAAGGTCTTGCCGGCTAAGACACTGATATGGTGAGCGCACCAGGGCTCGAACCCGCTGATTAAGAGTCAGCCCCGGGGTAAGAACAATCTCATCGGAATCAGACTTTGTCCGCCGGCCAGCAGCCGCGCCCCCCTCTCCATGCTTGGCAAGCGCCGCGATCGCATCCTCGATGGAACTAGGGTCTGTACTCAATAGGGATTCCCGCTGAGGCGGAGTTGTGATTCAAGACCTCCGAGTCGAAGGGGGGCTTGATGGGGCAAAAGCTATATTGGCTGAGTGAGGCGGAGTGGAAGCGGATTGAACCGCTGTTGCCACGTGGGCGGCGCGGCGCCCATCGCGTGGATGACCGACGCGTGATCAGCGGGATCCTCCACATGCTGCGATCGGGCGCACGCTGGCGAGACTGCCCGGCAGATTACGGCCCCTACACGACCATCTATAACCGCTTCAATCGCTGGAGCCGCCAAGGCGTGTGGGGCAATATTTTCTACGCCTTGACTGGCTCAACCGGCCGGGTCGGGACAATGTCCACCGACGCGACCCACATCAAAGCCCACCGCTCGGCGGCGGGCGCAAAAGGGGGGACTTCCAGCAGGCGGTCGGCCGCTCGCGAGGCGGACGCACCACCAAAATCCACGCGCTGACCGAGGATTATGGACGTCCGATCGCCTTCGTGATCACGCCTGGCAACTGCCATGACCTCACGGCGGCGCGCGATCTGCTGCCTGCCGTCTCACCTGCTCGACGATTGCTTGCTGACAGGGCCTATGACGCCAATAGCCTGCGTGAGTGGTTGGCCGAGCGCGGAACAAAGGCAGTAATTCCGCCCAACCCAACTCGCAAGCATCCGCACCGGTACGACGTGAAGGCCTACAAAGGACGCAATCTCATCGAACGCATGTTTTGCCGCCTCAAGGACTTCAGGCGGATTGCGACCCGCTACGACAAGCGAGCCGACAACTTCCTCTCGGCCATCCTCTTGGTCGCCGCCGTTACTTGGTGGATCAATTGAGTCCGGACCCTAGCACTACTTTGGCAGATTGTTGATTTTGGCGCGTTTTATAGGATTCCCGAATCAATTTTTCAATGATTCATGGGTGGTCGGCTCTTGGAGGGCTGACCATGCCGGGATGGGAAGACGAACTCGAACGCTGGCTGATGCCGTTCTTGGACCGACTGGGTCATAAGACCCGGCAGCGGATGTGTCCTCTGTATGTTGCGGGATTGATCGGTCCCGGCGATCGTAAGAGCGTTCAGCCGATGGCGGAACGCCTTGCCACCAGCACCTACGACCAGTTGCACCATTTCATTGCGGACGGTGTCTGGGACGCGACGCCGCTGGAGACAGAGTTGCTCAACCAGGCGGACCGACTTGTCGGCGGCAGGGATGCGGTGCTGGTTATTGATGACACCTCACTTCCCAAGAAGGGTGAGCGCTCGGTCGGTGTTGCGGCTCAATACGCCTCGGCTCTCGGTAAAACGGCAAATTGCCAAACACTGGTGTCTTTGACGCTTGCGCGCAGCGAAGTACCCGTGATGGTCGCGTTACGTCTCTTTCTGCCTGACAGTTGGACAAGCGACGAATCTCGTTTGAAGCGCGCTCGCGTGCCAGTCGAACATCGAACGCCACGGTCCAAGCCGGAGATTGCTTTGGCCGAGATTGACCGCGCGATAGCAGCCAGCGTGCGCTTTGGATATGTGCTGGCGGATGCAGGATACGGCCTCAGCGCACCGTTTCGACAAGGGCTAACAGAGCGCGGGCTGGTCTGGGCTGTCGGAATCCCGCGGCACCTGAAAGTGTATCCGGTCGATGTGAAGCTCATTTGGCCGATTACCAAAGCCCGCGGCAAACCACGAAAGCACCACGTGCCCGATATCTTATCAATTGCGGCCGAGCAAATGCTGGCCGGCGCCAAATGGAAAACCGTGAGTTGGCGTAGCGGGACGAAAGGTCGGCTTAAAGCCCAATTTGCTGCGGTCCGTGTCCGGACCGCCGACGGCCCTCCGCAGCGGATATGGGATAAAGGTCAGCAGCATCTCCCAGGCGACGAAGCCTGGCTCATTGGCGAGCAACGTGCGTCCGGGGAGAAGAAATACTATCTGGCCAATCTTCCGGCGGCGACGGATCTGCGCACGCTGGCCGCCACCATCAAGGCACGGTGGATTTGTGAGCAGGCGCATCAGCAGTTGAAGGAGGAACTTGGACTTGATCACTTCGAAGGGCGATCATGGCAAGGTCTTCATCGCCACGCCCTGATGACAATGATTGCCTACGCCTTCCTGCAACATCGTCGCCTCGCATACGCGGGGCGGAAAAAAGAAATCTACGGGCCTCCGCCTCAGCCAACCATGCCAGCCGTACGTCACGCCATCGTTGATCTCATCCTTCGGCCGCCGTCTCAGCATTGCCCATATTGCCGAAGGCAAATCCGTGAAAAACAGCGGCGAAAACACAATCTGCCAAAGTAGTGCTAGCACGATGGTATTCGAAGGGCCACGGCTTCATTCGGATCCTCTCGGCGATCTATCAATGGATCATTTTCTGATCCTCAAGAATCCGACCAATTGCCGGAGCGGCTTCGCCCACATCCTTTTGTGCATCAAGCAAAGTACAGACGCCGTGAACAACATTACGATGGACGACAGCCCTAGTCGACGAGCGCAGTGGCATTGTAGCCTCGGCAGCTCGCCTTCGGCTTGATGAAACACAACCCTACTTCATCATCGCTTCGACCTCTGCGCGAAAAGCCTTCCGCGAGGCATCGCGTGAATAGAACATGTGGCCGCCCGAATAGGCCACGAGTTTGACGCGATCCACCGCCGAGGCAAAGGGCGGCAATTGGTCGAGCGCCATCTTCGAGCCGAAATAGGGTGTGACAAGATCGAACAGGCCGTGTCCGACCAACACGTTCATCTTGGGGTCTGTCGCAAGCATCTCGCGCAGCTCTGAAAGCGATTCCGGGGGGCTACCGTTGCCAAAATTCCAGGCCGGCCTGACGCCACGGTTGAGCAGTTCATAGGAGCCGTCTGGCCGCCAGTTAAGCTTGCGCGTCAAGACATCAACGGCGGCGCTCGCCAGCGGCGCCGCCACCGCATCCCCCGAGGGATCGCCGAAGCGGTGGCCATCGGAGTCCGGATAGGCATCGAGGCCGCGCGCGGAGGCGTCATAGCCGCCCGTCACCTTGCCGCTCTTGCGTTCTAACTCGCGACGGAATTCGCCGACGCCAAAGCGCCCGGCCAGCCGTCGGCTTACGGCCTGGTCGATGCCGGTCAAGGCGGCGACTTTGTCGGCTAGACGGTTGGTGGCCTCCCTATCTGCCTGGCCTTTGACGAGGTCAGTCAAGAATTCACCACGCGCGTAGGCTTCGATATCTGCGAGATCGGCGCGTGTGACCGCTCCCCTGCCTTGGCCCTTGGCTTCGCGGGCCACCGCGACATAGCTTGGCAGCGTCGCGACATATTGCAGAAGGCTCGTGCCTGCGACGCGGTAGTCGAACAGCGGCGAGACCAGGATCAGGCCCTTCACGCCGACGCCCAGCTGAATCTGCAGATTGCGCACTACCTTGGGTCCACGAATGCCGCCGTAGCTTTCCCCCGCAATATATTTCGGCGAGGAGAGCCGCTCGTGCTTCTCAAGCCAGCGGCGGATCACTAGCGCGATCGAACTGGCGTCGCCGTCGACCGAATAGAACTGCTCGCTCACTTCCTCGCCAGTCGCCACGAAGCGGCTATAGCCGGTGCTGACGGGATCGATGAACACGAGGTCGGTAAAATCGAGCCAGGTCTCGGCGTTGGGCCTGACCTCCGGCGAGGCCGACGGCGTGACAGTCTCCGCATCGATTGGCAATCGCCAGGGCCCGGCACTGCCGAACTGCAGCCAAGCGGAGGATGAGCCGGGGCCGCCATTGAAGAGA
This sequence comes from Bradyrhizobium sp. STM 3561, assembly GCF_045571455.1. Taxonomy (NCBI): domain Bacteria; kingdom Pseudomonadati; phylum Pseudomonadota; class Alphaproteobacteria; order Hyphomicrobiales; family Nitrobacteraceae; genus Bradyrhizobium; species Bradyrhizobium sp. STM 3561. The sequence continues at coordinate 379,879 of NZ_CP120695.1, read as the reverse complement.
AACGTCACCGGACGCGTGGCGCGATCTGTCCCGTCGAGCTCATAGGATGTGTAGGCGATATCGGCCTGGGGCTCGCCTTTGTCGTCTAATAGGCAGATCGAACCCGCAGTCGCGACGAAATGAAGCGTCCGGCCCGGCAGCTCCAGCGTCTGTTTAGTGATGGAATCCTGCGGCAGGCGATGCTGATCGGCGACCACTGGCAAACTCGGTGTGCTACCGCTACGCGCCCCTGGCTCTCCCTTCGGGCCGGCCGGCATCGTAGAGCCGAGGCGCGGCGGCGAATCGTCGGCCCGGGCGCCCATTACGGCGCAGGTAACGAGGGCTAGCGCAAGAGAGGTGCGGCGCAGCGCGATCAAATCGAACAGCATTGATTTCTCCCGGTCCGACCGGACCTTGCTCGTCAATCAAGAAACAACTGGTGAGGCCCGGTCCGAGCTGCCAATTGCCCGTCTTGAGGTTGCGGCACAATCCGGTTTCGCACGACTATGTTACACAGTGGGTGTTTCCCAAAGCGGCTCTAGTCACTTAGCTGAAAACCGGGAACAACAGACCTACTAAGGCTGGTAGTCTCTATTATTGGGCAAGGCGTCGGCGGATTCGCCTGGCTTGGTCTTCAGTATTCAAATTTACCCGTCAGATCGAAAGGCCGGCACGGCGGATGAGCGCTGTTGATGCTCAGGTCTGTACCTTTCGGGAAGTACTGCCGCAACAAAGCGTTGGTGTTCTCGTTAGTGCCACGCTGCCAATGGCTTTGCGGGTCGCAGAAGCAGACTTGGATACCCATCCGGCGCTCTTCATGTCAGACGGGAAAAAATCACAGAGTTGGAGCCCGTTTGACCTGCCACTGAATTTTCATCCAGCAGCAGTTAGAGTCTCGGCGGTTTGTGTAGCGAGACCGAACTTTGGACCACCCAGAACTAGAGTTTTGCGCTCTTATCACGTTGGCGGGCTGGTGGCGCCGGCGTGATTTTGCAGCAAAATCGGCGGCCGATTGCCGATCGCTCCATGGGGCCGCTCCTCGTTGTAGTATCTGCGCCAAGTCTCCACCTTTTCCCGGGCGTCCGCAAGCGACAGGAACCAATGGGCGTTGAGGCATTCGACCCGGAAGCGGCCATTGAACGCTTCGATAAAGGCATTGTCGGTCGGTTTGCCCGGGCGTGAGAAGTCCAGCGTGACGCCGCGCTGGTAGGCCCAGAGGTCGACGTCGCGCGACACGAACTCGCTGCCTTGGTCGAGGCGGATCGTCGCCGGGAAGCCCACTTCGTTGCAAACCCTTTCCAGCACCTCCACAACATCGGTGCCGCGGAAAGTGAGTCGCGGCTCCAGGGCGGGCGAGAAGCGGGAGAAGATATCGATAATCGTGAGCACCCGGAGCTTGCCACCATTTGCCAGCTGGTCATGAACAAAGTCCATCGCCCAGGTCTCGTTGGCGCGCGTCGCTGGCCTGCGGTCATCGCGCAGCTTGGCCTTGACCCTCCGCTTCGGCGATTTATTGCGCAATTGCAGGCCCAATTCGCGATAGATGCGACGGGTCTTGTTCTGCCCATGACGCCATCCCTCGCGGCGGAGCAGGACGTGGACGCGGCGATAGCCGTAGCGTACGCGAACATGGCAGATCTCCTTGATCCGAGCTTCGAGGGCGGCCTGGCCGGAACGACGAGATTTGTAGTGGTAGGTCGAGCGATCGAACTCGAGGGTCTCACAAGCCTTGCGGATCGAGACTTGCCACTCACCACAAACCTCATCGACGAGCTTGCGCTTCCGACCAGGCTTTATAGCTTTCGGCGGATCACGTCCTGCAACATCTCCTTGTCGAGCGACAGATCGGCTACCAGCTTCTTTAGCTTGGCGTTCTCGTCCTCGAGCTGCTTCAGCCGGCGCATCTCGGTCGGCAGCAGACCGTCATACTTCTTCTTCCAATTGAAGTAGGTCGCCTGGCTGATCCCGGCCTTGCGGCAGATCTCCGCAACCGGGACCCCGTCGTTGCCCTGCTTGAGAATGAACACCTTTTGGGCGTCCGAAAACTTCGAGGCCTTCATCGTCGTCGCTCCTCCCAGTCGAGGGATTTACGCAGCGCCAACTCTAGCCAAAAATGGTCCAGTTTGCCGGCCTCAGATCACATCGTTCCCTCGCCACCGCGAATGAAATCGCCGTCGAGAACAGCTGAAAGACACAGGCGAAGGCGATCGTCGACGGCCTATTCAAGGCGATCGCCATCGCAGCTTCGAAGAAGCTGACCTTCACGCCAGCCAAAGCAATCGAGAACGTTCTCAACGGATGAGCGGAGCCGTTACAAGTGCCGTAAATCGCTAGACGATGGAGCCTACGCCCCTCATCCATCGTCAGTGGCTCGTCGCATTGGCGGATGAGGCCGGCCAGCTCGGCTTCGAGCACCTTGCGCCCCGCGGGCGTGGACGGCGATTTCCGCCGTCCCGCGCGCAATTCCTCGATGGTGTCAACGATCATGAGGAGCTCTCCCACCGCCGCGACCAGATCAGCACCAGGCCTTCCTCGCCCTCCAGCCCGATCAGGGGGCGTAAAACGGAGCGGGAAAACTCGGATCGTCCAGCTTGACCGTAAGCGCTTAGCAATGAACCTATTGAAGCTGACTTGACGTTTTGCGGAAGCGCCACGGCATCAGGTCGCCGATTCTGCTATGGGGATGGCCATCGATGATCGCCTCGAGTGTTTCGGCGATGTAGGCGGCCGGATTGACTTGGTTGAGCTTGCAGGTAGCGACTGTCGACGCCAGCATGGCCCAGTTTTCTGCCCCGATTTCATGGGCCGCGAAGAGGGCATTTTTTCTGGTTAGGCAGACTGGCCGGATGGCGTTCTCGACCGGGTTGGTGTCGAGCTCGAGACGCCCGTCTTCGAGGAAGCGGGTCAGCCCCTGCCAATGATTGAGCGCATAGCGGATATCCTCGGCGAGGGTCGAACCGCTGGAGATCATCGACAGCTGTTTCTCGAACCACGACTTTAACGCGGCTACCATTGGCAGCGAGTGCTCCTTGCGCGCGGCCAACCGGATGTCCGGCGATGAGCCGCGCACCATGGCTTCGAAGGCGTAAAGCTGCGCGATGTGCCGAACAGCGGCCTCGGCGATCGGTGACTTGCTGTTGCGCACCAATTTGACGAAGCGCCGGCGCAAATGGCTCCAGCAATGCACGAGCGTCCATGGCCCTTGCGGTCGAACGACCTCGGTCAACCGGTCATAGCCGTCATAGGCATCGCATTGCAGGTAGCGTCCGCCAAAACCGTCGAGGAACTGCTCAGCAAAGGCACTGCTGCGACCGGGGGCGTATCGGAACAGCACGATCGGTGGACTTGGGCCGCTGTGGCCACGGTCGTCTGACGCGATCGCCCAGAAGTAGCCTTTCTTCGTTTGACCTCGCCCCGGATCAAGCACCGGCCGTGGTCTCATCCATGAACAACCGATCCGCCATAGCCAGGTGGTGGCGCATGTGGTCCGCGATGGGCTGAAGATGGAAGCAGGCGCGGCCAGACCAGTTGCCCAGCGTCGCCCGATCGAGCCGGATCCCCTGGCGCGCATAGATCTCGGCCTGACGGTAAAATGGCGTATGGTCGCCAAATTTGGAGACGATCACGTGCGCGATGGCCGCTTCGGTCGGCAGCCCGCCGGGTACGACGTGCTCCGGTGCGTGCGCGTGCACGACGGGGCCCGAGCAGCGGCGACAGATGTATTTCGAGCGGCGCGTGACCAGCACCCGCCATTGCGCCGGGATCACGTCAAGGCGCTGGCTGACGTCCTCGCCGATCTTCGTCATGGCGCCGCAACCGCACGGGCAGAGCGTGCTTGCAGGCTCGATGATCCGTTCCACGCGCGGCAAATGGGCAGGCAAGCAGCCGCGATTGCGATGAGAAGCTTGATCCGTCACGCTCCGCGATCGGCCCTTGATCACAACCTCGGCTCTCTCCTGCGCCGCGTCCAGGATGCCTTGCGCGATCTCCACGTCTTCCAGCGGTAAGTGATACTGATCTGGCCGCAGCTTCTCGGACTTCGCGCCGAACCTGTCGGCCGCAATTCGGCGAGGATGACCTCCAGGCGGCGTCGGGCTTCTTCCGACGCCGCCAGCGCCCCCTGATGCTCCCTGCGTTTGCGCCAAAAGCGCTTTCAGTTGTTCATTTTCGTCGCGCAGCGCCGCGATGCTCATGCGCTATTTCGAGCACATCGCCGCCGCGTGTGCCACGATCAAAATAGCTGCCGAGTCATGCTGCCGCAGTTATCCCGCCGCCTGCGGGCGCCGTGCTTCTTCCGGGCGGACGAATCTCCAATCCAGCCCTTCGAACAAGGCAGCAAACATCGCGGGCGAACTGCGCATCACGTCCGCGATCGTTGGCCAAACGAACTTGCAACCTTCGAGGCGCTTGTGCACCAATACCAGGCCCGTTCGATCCCAGACCAAAACCTTGATCCGGTCCGCTCGTTTCGATCGGAACACGAAGGCTGCGCCGCTGAACGGATCGAGACGGAGCATCTCCTGCACCTTTGCCGCAAGCCCGTCATGGCCACAGCGGAAGTCGATCGGCCGCGTTGCAATGTAAATCTTCAGATCAGCACCGGCCGCGATCATCGTGACGCTCGCACCGCACGGATCACCCGGGAGAGCTGCTCACCATCAATGGCCGTATCCGTCCGCAGCACGACATCTCCGATCGCGATCTCGAGCGTGACCGTCGGAGCGTGACGCTCCTCCAGCGCATGTTCCACGACCAGCGGCGCGAATGTCGGCTGCGGCGCGTCGCACGGCGGCAACATGCCTCGCTGTCGAAAACGCCGTCGCCAATTGTAGATCTGCCATCGCGTCGCTCCGTGCTTGCGCGCAACCTCGGACACCTGGGCACCGGGCAACAGACTCTCGGCGACGATCCGAGCTCTCTCTGCTTCCGAGCGCACGCGCCGCCCCGACGGTCCTTCCAGAACTTCCAACCGGCTCACCGACCTTGGGCCGTCTAAATGGACGTCCTTTTTGCTGTCCAATCCCATCTCAAACCTCCGTCCAACCCCGGAGGCTTCTTCGCACAGCTATTACGATCCCGAAGCAAGGGCTCCGGCTAAGCGCTTACGGATGATCTTCGCCTGATCACCGTCTGCGGCGAGGACCTGAACGACGCCACGCTCACCGGGGGTCGAGATAGGGTCTATAATCGACGAACGCTGACAGCCAGGCTGCCATCAGGGCCGGGACGCGTAGCTTGAGCGTGCGGCCAGCGATCAAGTCTGTGGCCTGCTTCTTCAATTGAAGCGAGTGCGGAGAGCATCGAGTTATCGATACTCACTTGCCTTGTGATTGCAGGCGCTCGAAATCCGTGCTCCATCTTCGTACGTGCGCGACTGTGATTATCACGCTGGCTCACGATGTACCGGCCCCACTGCGCCCCCTGCCTTTGGCCACTCACCAAAAGCACAATCAATCCAAATAGATGCGGCGCGCAGCTGCTCTGCACAACCACCCGTTCCGGCGCGTGGCGATCGAGCAGGAGGGGCGACCAATGGGCATTGTCACCTAGACCGTCGTCATTCAATGACAGAAACAACAAAAGCTGGCTGTGTCGTTGCCATTCTGGTCGCGGACCCCGGTTGCGAGCACCAGCGGCCCTCTATCGAGCAGCGGGCTGATCTCATTCGCCTCGAGATCCCTGAAATGCGCCTCGCCGTCCTCCGCGAAAATCATGGTTATGGACTTGCCAGCCTTCGCCTCGATCTCTTTATCGGAGTCGACGAACGTCAGCCCCAGCTGCTTTGCGAGTGCACGTCCCACACCGGATTTCCCGGCCCCCATCATGCCAACGAGCACGATCGGGCGGTTGTCGAGGGCGCCAACAATCTCTGTTGCGTGCCGACCGCGCTGCACATGTGGGCCGGGCCACGTTCGACACACGAGCAGGGCTGGCGCCAACGCTGTTGACGACTTCGGCTTCCCAATGGGGGATCTCTGTGGCCCCCTCGGGGATGACAACCTTGTTGCACGCCCGTCGCACGCGCTCCAGGAGTTGCTCGGCTATAGACTGATCCGAGGGCTCTTCGCTCCCTCGCTGCAACCGTCTGAGCTTCTGCAGCTCCTTGTAGGTCGCATGATTGTCGAGCTTGGCCTTGTAGCTGTCTGCGGTGTGAAACTCGAGCTCAAAATGGTACCCGCCAGTCGTGGCGAGCACTGTCCTAATGCCAGCGAAGGTCCGCGATCGCGTCCTGAACCAGTTAGTCGTGCTGACCTCGCTATAGCCGCTCTCCTCAAACGCTAGAATGGCTTTCTTGAAGGCACGTGTAAAATCCCTGTCAGAGAATTCGAAGACGTGTCGTACAGCGTTATTGAAAAGCTGGATGCCGGTCTCAGAGCTGGCCTGGATTCCGGTGAGCTCGTCTGTCATTGAGCTTGGCGATCTAAGACGCTTAGCCAAATGGGGCATCTTCGCGTCGATGCCGGCCCCCTTAAGTAATTCGGCAACCGACATTGCCGTCCGGGTGATGTCCTTCTCTTCGGCTTGAGCGCGAGAAGCCTCCATTTGGGCGCGCTGTGCCGCTTCCTCGCGAGTCAACTTGATTGTGGTGGCCACATCTTCGGCAGCAAGCGTTAGAGCCGAGGGTTCGCGCAGAATTCCCCGCTCGGCAGCAAGCTTAATCGAGGCTTGCATGACCGACGCCGCCAGCGTCGGATTGCCTTTAGATCCTCCAAGGCCGCATCGACATCGAAACGACCTTGGTTGAGGGTAGCCGCCAAGCTCTTGATGTATGGCGCCGATTTCAACCCGGCTGTCTGTTGCAGCAGGCGCTGAAGCTGCCTGCTCTTGATCATAAAGGCGTAAGCGCCAGAGAGCAGCTCGATCTTCTACACAACTTCAAGAATCGAATGAGCGCATATCCTGAGGTTACGCAGTGCTACTACGTAACGGGTTCGGCTGATTTCATTCTGGTCGTCAACGCCGGCTCTATGGAGGAATATGGAGCATTTACCGAGCGAGCATTCTTTCCCGACAAGAACGTCAAATCATTCAGTACATATGTGTCGATGCAGACGATCAAGTTCACCACCCGCATCAACCTTGACGTATCCTGACTAGCGGGCTTTGCTTATGCCTGTTGATTTCCGCTCCAAAGCGATAGGTCGGTGGGACCTTCCGTGGCAAAGAGCAGAACCTTGGCGGACTGATCGAGGCCAAGTTTTTTACGGTCCTTCTCTTCGGTCGCCCTCAAGAGGCCTGCTAATCCAGCCGCTCCGGACTCTCCGACGTGAAGAGCCTGATCGCCTGAAACACCTTCATGAAGCAAACGTACCGCGCCCACGGCTTCTTCTTCGGTCACCGTGATGTAGCCGCTGGTCAGCTCGTGGAGGATCGGCCAAACCAACAACGATGGGCTTTGGCATTCAAGCATCGACATGTGTGTCGCAGGTCCAGATGGGAGCCGCACGGGCATCTTGGCTCGGGCGCTTTCGTAAAGGCATGCCGACCGTTCTGGTTCCACGATCCAAAGATGGGTATCGCTCCCGAATAGCCCTCGTGCCGCGCCATGGGCGAACACGCTTGCTGCAAGGCCTCCCACACCAGCCTGAACCAGAACATGCGTAAACGGCTTCGAATGTCCTGCCGTTGCCGCAATGATTTCGTCGATTAAAATCGCATAGCCCTGGACCACAAACGTGCAAGCAGTGTCGTCCTCGCCAGGGCCAACCGTATCCGGAACAGCGATCCAACCATCCTGGAAGGCAGCCTTGGCTGCAGCTTCGACGGAGTCGTTATAGTCTCCAGCCACGCGCACGATTGCAGCGCCGAGCCGCGAGATATGAGCAGCCCGCTCGTCGCTCACACCTTCGTGGAGATATACGACGGCCCGGGCCCCTATGAGCCTCGCTCCGGCCGACGCCGAACGGCCATGGTTACCGTCCGAAGCACACGAAAATGTGAGCTCTGAAAGAATAGATCGCACGCCAGGCTCCGCCAATTCGGCAGGCAGAACCGAGCGTCCCGTCCGTCTTTCAACGTGCTTCATTGCGAGCTTCAGCACCGCATAGGCGCCGCCGAGCCCCTTGAAACTGCCTATACCAAGCCGCTGCGTCTCATCCTTGATCCAGATTTCGCCGAGACCCAGCTTGGCGGCGGTATGCGGCAGGGAAATCAAGCTGGTGGGTGCATAATGCGGGCAGACCCGAAGGAGGCGGAGAGGCTCATCTCCTGCGTTGCGGTCGCACCACCAAGGAGCCTTTATCAATCCGGGTGAGCGATTGCGCAACAGAAAGGGCCGATGCTTGGCAAGCGTCTCCGACGAAGTTTCCGCGGACTTTGAAGTGGGCAGTAAGGTGATCCTCCAGGCCAGGCAATTACGATCTTCTCGAACCACTTTGCCAGTCCTTGAGGCCGTTTGGCGCAATCTATGAAGCGGCAAATGAAGGATTTTGGCATTGTGAGCCTTAAAATGGCGGGTTTGGGCCATTCTGTCAGTTATGTTTCGAGAGATTTTGCCGGTCGAGGGACCGGTGGTGTCTGCGCATCTATCCATCTACCTTCGTCGCGAAGAAGGAACTTCAGGTGCATAATGTTCGGAAGCAAACTGCAAGCTCGATCAGGATCTTTCTGATTCCGACGTCGCTCGCTTGCGAGCGGATACGCCGGGCGTTGCACACCGAATCCACCTTAATAACGCCGGCGCTGCGTTGATGCCGAGCCCCGTCGTCGATGGTATGGTCGCATACCTTCAGCGCGAAGCCACAATCGGCGGATACGAAGCGACTGCCGAAAGCACGCGGCAGTTGGAGGGCGTATACGATAGCATTGCTCGACTAGGCTGTGTGGACTCTTGGGATTCTCAAATCAGATGGAACATGATTCAAGGCTTTCTTTTAGGAGAAAGCCTTGGGTGTCCTGGATCGGCTCGTTCTGAGCGACATGCAATGGGACCGTATCTCCGGCCTGATCATCGGTCGGCCGGATCAGCGCGGTTCGACCGGCCGGGACAACCGGATGTTTGTCGAGGGCGTGTTGTGGATCGTGCGAACCGGTTCGCCATGGCGTGATCTGCCCGAAGCGTTCGGCGAATGGAACAGCGTCTTCCGACGCTTCAACCCATGGAGCGCCAAGGGGGTCTGGCTGCGCATGTTCGAAGCGCTCGCAGATGATCCAGACTTTGAATATCCGATCGTTGACTCCACCATCGTCCGCGCCCACCAGCACGCCAGCGGCGCAAAAGGGGGGCTCAAAATCAGGCCATCGGGCGTTCGCGCGGCGGCCTGACGACCAAATCCATATGGCTGTCCGCGGCTGGGTTGTCCGGTCCGCTTCTTTCTCACCGCAGGTCAAGCCGGTGATGCACCTCAGGCCCAGCCGCTCATCGAGGCGCTCGCAGCCGAGGTCGTGATGGGCGATGCGGCCTACGATTCCGATGCGTTGCGATCCGCGATCGCCGCAAAGGGCGCCGAAGCCGTTATTCCGAACAACCCCTCACGAGCAATCAAATATCCGCTCAACAAACCCCTCTATGCCGAGCGTCATCTGATCGAATGCTGCTTCTCGAAACTGAAGCGGTTCAGGCGCGTCGCTACGCGTTACGAAAAGACCGCGCGAAACTACATGCGCTCCAGGCCTCCGGGTCCAGAACGTGATTTGCCTCGTCGGAATAACCTCGACCCGAGCGCCCGTACGGCGAGCGACCTGCAAAATCGCAATAATTTGTCGCAAACTCTGCGGAGCTAGTGAGAATTCGGTCGCCAGGGCCAAGGCGGAGCGAATAGAACGCGCGCTGCCACGCCAAAGTGGCATTCTCGGCCAGCGCGATTTCTTCGCGCTTTGAGCCGACTAGGCTGTGTGGACATTTACCTTAGCCAGAGCAGAGTTGCGGCGATAGCGACGATGGCGAAGTAGGATAAGCGCGTAAGGCTGATCGCCATCACGTGGATACCGACCAACGGCGGCTTGGTGAACCCAGCTGAAGCCGTGGGACGCATCGCACGCGCTCATAGCGTTCGCTACCTGCTGGACTGCGTGCCAGGCCGTTGGCCAGATCCCCGTCGACCGAGGCGATTTCCTGAAGGACATCGAATCCGCCATGATAGACCTGTTCGGCGCACCTTGGGTTGGACCTGAGCGCTACGAACTTAGGCCCGACGCACGACGATTCGAGGCTTGGGAAGCGAACTACGTGCGCGGCTTGGGCTTCGTATCGCCGCGGACTACGCGCTTTCGATTGGCATAGACAGTATCGAACAACGTTGCCGCCACCTTGCGAACGAATTGCGAGCAGCACTTGCCACCGTCCCTGGGGTGTTGCTTTACGATCTTGGAGAACGTCCGGCTTCAATCGTGTCGTTTACAGTTCGGGGCACAGTCGCCCGCGAGGTCAAGTGCAATCTTGCAGGGCAGAACATTAATGTATCCGTCTCGCCACCAACAAGTACACCGTTAGATGCATCGAGCAGAGGTCTGCCGGACATCGTTCGCGCATCCCCGCATTACTACAATACGATTGATGAGGTTCACAATCTCGCGTCAGCGGTGAAGGGAATTGCCGCGTCATCATAGGCTGCGGGCGGCGCCGATTGATCAAACACGTCCAGTTTGCGATTTCGGCCTAGCGTGTGGCTTATCTAGAGGTCGCCTTTCGGATCACGACTCTGCATCCTCAATTTCGGTCGGCGTAGGGGCCAAAGAAGCTAGACGCGCTAGCATCACTTCTGAGCTCGCGGTACTAACGGTAGAACGCCCTATTTGCTGTGACTATTTCGGTCACGACATCAAAGACCGCCGCCATCTTTGGGACGTGCCGTAACTCCTCGTGGATGGTAAGCCAAAACTCTCGATTGGTCCTTGCCTCGGAGGCCGGTACGCGCCGGAGCGTGGGTTCAAAGTCCGCCAGGAGGTGGGAAATGTTCCGCAAAGCCTCGCCTGACCGCCTCCAACTGGACAAGTGGACTGGTGCTGCGGAAAACGACGCGTCTCTCGCCGATAGTGTCCTGCAGCCATTTCACTGCGGAGATTTACTGCAAAGGCGTTGGCCGGCGCAACCATATCGGCGAGCCATTTCCGGAAGAGCTCTTCATGCGCCTTCATCAAGGCTCACGCGCGCCTCCGTCACCAGATTGCAAACAGGGATTGGAACAATCAAGCCATGCCGATGTGGAATCCAGCACAGCCAAATAGCACTAGGCGTACGGAGATGCGGCCAGGCGTGTTTTAGGCTGGCCTTCCGCCGAGTGCGGGTCGACCTCGACGGCTTGCCGCTCGAACAGACTGCGATAGATGCCGCCGGGTTGCACGATCAGTGCCGAATGCGCGCCCTGCTCGACGATCTTGCCGCGATCGAACACCAGGATGCGGTCGAGGCAGCGCACCGTCGAAAGGCGGTGCGCGATTACGATCGAGGTGCGGTCCTTCATCAGCCGCTCCATCGCCTCTTGGACCAGCGCTTCCGATTCCGAATCCAGGCTCGACGTAGCCTCGTCCAGGATCAACACTGGTGCATCGGCAAGGAACGCGCGCGCCAACGCTATACGTTGCCGCTCACCACCCGACAGATTTACGCCCCGCTCACCCACAAGTGTGCGGTAGCCCTTCGGCGATCGTATGATGAAGTCATGTGCATTGGCGAGCCTCGCCGCCTGCATGATCGCCGCCAGGCCGGCGCCGGGTCGGCCATAGGCGATGTTTTCTGCCAGTGAGCGGTGAAACAGGATCGGCTCCTGCTCCACGATCGAGATCTGGCTGCGTAGTGACTGCTGCATGGCTTTCGCAACGTCCTGGCCGTCGATCAGGATACGGCCGCCGGAGAGGTCGTAGAGCCGCTGAAGCAGCTTGACGAACGTGGTCTTGCCGGAGCCGGAGCGGCCGACCAGACCAATCCGCTCGCCGGCGCGAATGTTGATCGACAGTCCGTCGTAGAGCGGCACGCGAGCGCCGCGATACAGGAAGGTGACGTCCTCGAACGTGATCCTCCCACAGTGAATGTCGATTGGTTTGGCGTCGGGGGCATCGACGATGCCGATCGGCTCGCAATACGATGGTAACCAGTTCCTCCATGTCGTTCACCGAGCGCTGCAGATTGTTGATGTGCATCCCAACATCACGCAAATAGGCGTGAATAATGTAATAGCTTGTCAACACATAGGTGATCTCGCCTGGAGAGGTCCGCCCGCCCAGCCACAGCAGGATGGCGCCGCCGATCACCGAAGCACGGAAGCACAAGAGCATCACGAGCTGCACCGCGCCCGCGTTGTTGGACCGCAGCCAGGTGCGCTGCACCCGCGCCCGCCAGCGTCTGACGATACTATCAAGCCGCGCATCCTCACGTGCTTCAGCACCAAAGGACTTCACCACATTATTGCAGGTGAGTGCGTCCGCTAGCGTGCCGCTGACTTTGCTGTCCCAGGCGTTGGAGACGCGCGCCGCCGGTGCGATGTAGCCGATCGTGAATGCCGTCGTCATGGCGACGTAGAAGACTGCGCCGAGGCCGACCACGGCGCCGAGCTCGGGCCAATACAGGCCGAGCAGGATCGTCGAGCCGACGAGCACCGCGAGTGACGGCAACAATGCCATCAGGATCGTATGATTAAACAGATCGATCGCCCACATGCCGCGGGTGATCTTACGCACGGTCGAGCCGGCGAACGAGTTACCGTGCCAGTCCGTTGAGAAGCGCTGCACTCGCATGAAGCCCCCCCGGGCCACATCTGACATGGTCTGCAGCGTGAGCGGCACGATTGCCCGCAAGCCCGTAAGTCGCAATATAATCGAGAGCAGACCAAGTGTGAGGGTACCGGCGAACGCAATCAGTGCCGCATGCCGCGCCCCTTGGTCGAAAGGGACTGAGGCCAATGCATCCACTAGATGGCCGGAATAGACCGGCATGAACAGGTCGGCGACCGTTGACCCTAAGAAGCCGGCGAGGACAATAGTTGCGCGGACTGGCTGCTTCAGCCACTGCTCCAACGCAAACGGGAGAACCAAGCCGATTGTGGCCGGTCGTTTGTCGTCTTGACTTGTCATGGCGCTAGGAGTTGGTGGCACGCGCGGTGTGCAAGCCGGGCGATCCAAACCCGATGCGCACAATGCTTGGCGCGCCGTTCGAGCAATGCGATAAATGCCCGCAATGTCGGGGCTGCGGCCGAACTCTTCCCATTTCCCTCACTCTTGGCGTAAGCGCTGAGCTAAAGCGCCACGTGCTTTGCGAGCTTCTCCGGCTGAGAGCATGAATCTGAAACATCGGCCAACCTTGCGCGATCCGAGCTTGTGTGAGCCAGATAGGCGGGATCGGCGCCACTCTCTTCTTCATCTTTTCTCTTCCGGCGCATGCACTTTGGTGGTCGGCGAACTTCGGGTTGCGGGGTCGCGCATAGAGATCCATGGCAAGCCTTCTGCGCCGTGTAGTTTGCCAGTGTTTGGACCAATACCAACATAACTTGCTGGGATAGGTGCGGGGCCCCCAGCGACCTCAGCGTTACCTCGATCAACTCGATCGCGCGATCCTTGTTGCCGCTCTCATAATAGTACCGGGGGCGACCGCCGGATAGGACAGGAACTTAGGGGCCTCCTCGCGTGGCGGACGATCCACTGCCAGAATGTGCTCGGATTACTCATGGCCCATTGCGAAGCGCTCGACCTGCGGCAAATGAGAGTTGTCATTCGCCGGATCGAAAAGTTGGCGCATCGCCATGGCCATCCACAGCCCGGACTTTTTGTTGATCGCATCACGAACAAATTGGCGCATCACGGGCAGGCCGGCCTGCACGTCGTTCATTTTGTGGAGCAACAGATCCGCATGCAGCGCGCGGAAGTTCACTTCATCCGGCAGAACAGCGACGGCTTCTTCGACCACCGAAAGCGCCTCGGCCCAATCCCGTGCCTCCATCGCCGGCGTCAGTTTAGCGAAGATCGACATTGTGCGTTTGCCCTTAGCGATCCGCTCGGCATCGGCGGCTTTCGCTTCATCGCTGGTCCGCCAGCGGCCGTTCAGAATCTTCGGCAAAACGTCATCGAGTTGCATCGGGGAATCGATAAAGGCGACGTGGCCATCACGGTCGACCACGAACGAGGTGGGAATTTCGACAGAAAAGCTGGAATCCATCCAAAGCTTGTCCATTTTGCCTGTGTAGTTGAACCCAATCCGATAGTTGAGATTCGGCAACCTTTCGGTCAACCATGCGTCCAACTTGCGTCGGGCCTCTTGCGCTGTTTGAGCGCGTTCACGAGCTGCTATTCCGATAACCTCAACTCCGCTATCTCTGTATTTCTCTTGCAGCTGCACCAGGCGGGACAACGCCGCCGCACATGGCGCGCACCAAGTTGCCCAAAATTCGACAATGTACACTTTCCCCTGCTGGAAATTCGTGACGGGCTGACCGCCCAGCCAGTTCTCCACCTTGATCGAGGGAGCAGGAGATTCTAAGCCGGGCGCCATGTTACTCTCCAAAGTGATTGTCGGAGGCTGCGCGATGTTTTGCGTGAGCTGACTTCCGTCGGGACCGAGAGGGGTGACGCCTTTGTGTAGATGCGCTTCCGACCGAGATGCGCGGCGAATGTCGGTGTCCCCGGGCTAAGCGCGATCACACAAAAAGCCACAAGCAATAAGCGCTTCCTCTCACAAACGGGCCACATCGTTTCAAGGAAGGTGAGCATGGCTGGTCTCGCGTTTGGTGCGCTGAGCGCATTCAGTCCTGCTGCATCTTAGTAGCAACGTCTGTGCCAGCATCGTCGCGAGCAGTGCCTGACTGCGCATGAATAGCTCAACGGCACGATCGCCACGTATCTGCCTGCCTGCGACAAACCGGTTGAGCCGCAACGCTTGGCTACTCTGAATGACGTCTCAAAGGTGAAGAGAGTGCTCCAGCTGCGTAATCCAGTCAACCTCACTCGAGGTGACGTTATCCGATCATCGCCGAGCCTCGCTCGGTGGTCCGGGCGCGGTCACTCGCACGGCTCTGCATCGACCAATCCAACCAAAGCGCGGCCGCTCAACCAATGGCACCGGCAGGCGAGCGATCGCCTTGCCGAAAACAGACCCTTCCCTGTGGCTTGGGGCACGTGCAGATCGGTCAGAATACAAGGCGCATGTCTGAAATCCGCCTCCGACTGTCTACGGAAGCCAGCTGCGTTAAAAAAGCGAGATTGCCCCTTCTGTAGTGCTGGCCCAAATCCTGCACCGGCTCTAGGCGCCAGAAAGTTTGGTGCCGGCAACAAGATGGGAGTCGAGTTGAGCCTCGATCGGTCAATCAACAATCCGGATGTCGCACGGGAGGTCGTTTATCTGTACCACGCTCGGAGAACGGAAGATTTTCCTGCTAGCCACGGCCTCGTCCGCATCAGTCTTGGCACCGGAAAACTGCTTTCAGAGGAGGGGCGGCCTATCTTCACTTGCACGCCCCCCTTCTGCGGCGGGCGATGTCGGTTGGATTCGGAGACAGACAACGATGTCCACGTAAATCTAGGCACTTGTCGGACAGTGCTGCGCGGAACCGCCAGAGCGCGGAACGAGCTTGCTGGCGCACCGCTACACCTATTGAACCACAATGCGGCATTTCGCCATAAACACCGGATCATACGTTCAGGCGCGTCATCTGATAGCTGGATGAGGCGGCTTCATCTCAATTTGCCTGTCCTGACCTTCCAGCTGCAAGACCTCTCCCGAGTTCAAGGCGGCCTGGGTAGCAATCCTCGACATGGCGCGATCGGCAACCTAGCCGCGCCCAACCCTTTCCTAACACCGCCACCGCCTGCCGCGTCAACGTTGGCGGCTGCCTGCTCACCCTGAAGCGAGGCGCCAATAGATGATCGATGAACTGGATCTGCGAACCTTCACGTTACACCCTCAACGCGCCGCTGTGCTTGGCGAAGTGCACACGCGCCCCTTCACTCGCCTTGTTTCGCCCTTCAGCGTGATCCACTTCGCTTTTGTTGCACAGGGCGAGGCAGCCACAAGCGACCGCTGTCGTTTTATCGACTTTTGCCTCGAGCGCAATCTTACGCCGCCTGAGCAATCGGCGAAACTTCACCAAATTGTAATCGGGCCCGTTACGCTACGCTGGGAGCAGCATTCGGAGTTTACAACATTCACCTGGATCTGGACTGACGAAGATTGTTCTGCCGCGGACCGATTTGACAAAGTTGATGACACTGTGCGATCGCTGATCCGCGCGTTACGTCAGACCGGACAGTTGCTGGTCGCGATCAGGCTAGAAGTGGAGCGGGAAGGATCGCCCACCAAGCGGGCCGAACAGATTTTTGACAAGAACAGCCTGGCCATGGTTGCCACAAAGAGCGGCGCAGCCGTTGCCGCTTCAGACTTCCGCGTAGACGAAAAAGGCTTCACGAAAATCCTCGTCTGCGATCTCGGGTTGACGTCGCACGATCTCGGAGCGCTAGTGCAACGGCTCCTGGAGATCGAGACCTACCGCCCATTGGCGCTTCTTGGCCTGTCGGCGGCCCTGGAGCTTGCACCATCTGTTGATCGCATCGACCGCCGTCTTGTTGAGGCGCTCGAGAAAATGCAAAGTGGTGAGGGGCTCCAGTTCAACAACCATCTGCTTGCCGAGCTGACGGCATTGGCCGCATCCTTCGAAAGAGGCGCGACCGGCAGCCTGTTTCGGTTCGGCGCCAGCAGGGCCTATAACGAGCTGGTCCAATCTCGACTATCCATCATTGAAGGCAACGATGTCTCGCGCTATCCAACCTGGTCATCGTTTTTGGCACGCCGCATGGCGCCCGCGATGCGAACCTGCGCAACTGTGGAGGATCGTCAGGCGACCCTGTCGGTCAAGCTCGCGCGTGCCGCCGATCTGTTGCGAACCCGGGTCGACGTCGAAATCGAACGACAGCATCGTGACCTGTTGCAGGCTATCAACGAGCGCGCGAGACAGCAGCTTCGGCTTCAGTGCACGGTCGAAGGATTGTCAGTCGGGGCGATCGGATATTATGTGGTCAGCCTGTTTAGCTATCTTGCCAAAGGCGCGCATGATGTCGGACTGCAAGTAGAGCCCTCGTTCCTGACCGCAGCCTTCGTGCCGATCGCAGTCGGCGTGATCTGGCTGATGAGTTACAATGTCCGAAAGCGACACCTCAAGCACGACGATGCGCGCTCGGTTACTTGCGAGTAAAAGCTCCTTGAGGAAATCGGTGGGTTCGTCCTGCCAAGCTCGCGTCGTCGGGGGCGACGCTGCCGCAAGATTGCTGCCGCCGACTGCGCAAGGTAATGCCCCGCCAGGACCGGCCGGGCAAGGTGCACTGTGGATCGGGTCAGTCGCCGTTGCGTCTCCGACGGGACCAAATCGAGCTGAAGCCCTCACCTTTGCTGGTGTGCTGGCGCTTTGGTGCGCAACTATTTCTCGTAATTGTAAACGCTGAGCATTGGATTTGCCGTCACAAAGGTCGGGCTGTGGAGAGATCTCGGGAGCTCAGATTGTCGGATTTGAGACGACCGCCGGCAAGTTGACGCGGCCAACTGTTAGAAAACCTGCAAAGCACATCCAATTCAGTGTGGCACATGCATTGCTCTAGTCGGTGCATCGTCACCAATCGCAGTGCGTGATGTTTGGAGCGGATTTGGCAAGCTTTCCGCGACTCAATTCTCGCCGCGACGCTTCACCATTTGCGACAATTTAAGAAGCCGGTGTGGACCGGGAAAGTGCAAGGCCTCTGATGAAATCGAGAGTTCTTCTGTTGGGTGTCACGACGATTGCGGCCATGGAAAGCGGAGCGGCCAACGCACGCGTTGAGCCAGGACCGACGCTGCCGCTTACCGTATGGAATTGGTCGGGTGGCTATATCGGCGGACACGTCGGCGGTGGGTACGGGCAAACCTCCTTCAGCAATCCCTACGGTCCCTCGATCTATGGCGGCATCGTGGAAGCCCGGCATTTCTCGCGGGTGGCCAGATCGGCTACAATTGGCAGAGCAGCAGCTGGGTGTTCGGCATTGAACTGAATGCCAGCGGCCTTATTTCCGAAGGCACAAATACCTGCCTCGCTCATTCGGGCTTGATTGTCAGCGCAAACTGCGTCGCAGGTCCCGACCTCTTCGCCAGCGGGACTGGCCGCATTGGCTACGCTTTTGGCGCATTCGGTCATACGCTGGCGTATCTCAAGGGACGCGTCTCCTGGCAAAACAACAGGGGCGATGTCGTCAACAACTTTGAAGGCGGCCAGCCACAAGAGAAAACCCATTTCGACTATGGTCGGGTCGGGAGCATCATCGGGCTGGGCGTCGAGCAAGCGATTACGCCTGCATGGTCGGTGAACGTCGAGTATGACTATCTGCACTTTGGCGGACCGGGCGTCGCGACGCCTTCGACAGTGCAATTTCCGCCGCGTGCGGTTCTGCCAGCGAACACAACCAGCCTGTCCAGCGACTATCACGTCGGAAGGATTGGCCTTAACTACCATTTCGACGCCGACCGAAGGGCTGCAGAGTGGTCTAGTGCGTCACTGCCAGGCAGCGCACGGCCCATCCCCTACGTGCCGGGCTGGTCATTCGAAGGCGGCTCGCGGCTCTGGCTCAGCCGGGGAGATTCCAGTGGGATCACAGCGCAGCGGACCAAGACGAAGATCCCAGCTTTCTGATATCAAGGCTCACGTATCATGGACTGGACGGATTTTCCGGGGAGTTATTCGGCCGCATCGACGGCCCGTGGGGAGTTTTCCTGAAGAGCGATCTTGGTACCGGGCCTCTCAACAAAGGGAAGATGAGCAATGAAGATTGGATCCCCCACAAAGAGCGGCCCTACCAGAACGCCCTTGAAAGTCAGTCAAACGGAAGATTCACATATTACGCGGCCGACGTCGGCTAAGATTTCCTGCGCGCTACGAACTACAAAGTAGGTGGATTTATAGGCCGGACCTATTACAGCCAGAGCTCGGACAGGACCGGTTGTGTTGAGGTCGCTCATCCCTGGCGTCGATGTCTTGCCCCGGGTGACAACAGGATCGTTGGCACTGAGGATACGCAGTGGAATGCTCCTCGAATCGGCCTGAGCGCCGAAACCATGCTGGCCGAGCGCTGGCTCTTGAGCACTGATGTCGCTTACCTGCCCTGGACTGATTTCATCGGGCGAGACAATCACCTCCTGCGTGCCGAGACGACCTTCACGGAACAACGCGGCAATGGTGGCGGCGGCGTCCAGCTTGAAGGTGCGCTGTCCTACTTCGTCACCAGCAACTTTAGCATTGGCTTTGGTGCCCGCTATTGGGCTATGTGGACTAAAAGGGACGCTTGGTCCATGCACTGCGAACGGTTGCATCGAGCACTCGCCCGCATTTGCGAAGTACAGCATGGAGCGCTGGGGTACATTCTTTCAGGCTTCATACAAATTCGATTCAAAGACTTGATTTCGGCAGGCCCGAAACTATCAAACGCGACATCCAGGCGTGCTCGTAAGCATCGACCTCGGCACCATAACAACGGCGCCGAGGTCGTGGGTAACGATGGTGAAGCACCTCGAAATCGAGCAGAGCTGCTGCTTGGTACAATGTGCAAGCCCAGAAGGCTCTCGACTTCCTTGAGGACCAAAATTGTCGGGCCGACACGCTGGCACCCATCATCCGGCCTTCCTTGAGGATTTTCCAACCTCCTTCGATCGTTTCTATGGCAATACAAGTAAAGTGTCGGAGCTTCATTTTCGCTCTTGAACAAAAGTTTCAATCCGCGTCCCCAAGTTGACGAAACGCCGCAACGTTTCAGGTTGGCCTGGAAACGACAGCAGTGCGCGACACTCAAGAGGGTTGGCGCGTCTGTTTTTGTCCAAAAGCTGGGTAATTCTCGGATCTGATCATCCAAGAGCTTCTTGCCGTATCGGGATCTTCCTCGGACAAGGAATGCAGATTGAGTGCGTGCATTCTGGCGGCCGGTAATCCCGAGCTCGATTCATTTGTTCGAGGAGCTAGCGCGCAGCCTCGAATTCCCGCCGCGCTCGCTTGGCTGCCGCTTTTGTTCGAAGCTCGCCCTGCTCTGGCCAACGATTATCGGGATGATTGGCGAAACTGACACGCTCCTTGAAGTCCTCGATCAAGCTGCCCAGGTCTTCCAGCCCGTTCTCAGGGAGTGTGCACGACCAAGTTTGTTGTCGTCCAGGACGCGATGACTTCGCTCGCTTCTGAGAAAGTTCTTTGGATCTATTCAGCACTCCCGATCAGGGCTATTGAAATGGCTCGAGCCAGAACTCGGCGGTTCTCTGGGTGGTTCACCATTGTCTCGTGGTTGCCTGGAACTTGGTACAGCATGAATAGACCTAGCATTCACAACCCGGTCCCAACCCTTCATTGGCAACTCCCGGTCGGGTTGTCCGTCATGTGATAACCCACGACTTGTGAGAGGCTCACTTTCATAAAAAACTGGTGGATTTCAATCGGCAGCGACGGAATGCGATAAGACTGTAGCGACCGGTGAAATGTCGTGGCCCTTTGATACATCGAAAGTTCGTTGTGGATCTCGTAATCTGAAGGGAGCGCACCTAGTTGTTGCGCCTTTTCAAGCACCTCAAAGACGGAAGATTGGTCGGCGTCGCGTTCCAGTACCTGCCGATGTGCATCCCGCAAGACCCCGCAACGATCCAAGACAAATTCTCGCGCCAAATTATCGAGCAGCGCGTTTGAAGAAACCGCAGGTAGACTAACATCGATGAAGGCCATGAATGACACAGCTTCATCAAGACGCAGTAGCTGCTCGGCAATTGCATAAGCGAGGATTGCACCTGATGAGTATCCAGCAAGGCGGTATGGGCCATGTGGTTGGATCTCTTTCATCGCGACAATCATCTCCGCGGCCATCGTCTCAAGAGGCAGCGGCCAAACGTCGTTTATAGGCGGCCATGGCAGAGTGTAAACAAAGTTCGCCGACCGCGCCGAACGGCACCGGCGCGCCATCGCCATCCAGCAAGTACACCCGCGTGTTGGCGATGGGACGTCCGACGTGAGGCATCGTGAGGCCAAGTGTGTGCGGGTCCGGGTTCGAAGGGACCGCGGGGCCCAGGACGGCGTCGCGGTCTCCAGGTCGACCACCGTCACTCCCGCTAGAGCCTCCGCACCTAATGCGGTTCGACCGGCAACATCACAAAGCAGCAGTTTCGGTTTTGCATCGTCGACAATCTGCCGCAGCCGTTCTGAGGGATAAGCCGGATCCAGCGGCAGATAGGCGCCTCCCGCCTTGAGGATAGCCAAGACACCAACCACCATCGGTAGGCTGCGTTCTAGGCAGATCGCCACTGGCTGGTCCGGCCTAACGCCGAGCTCGATCAGATGATGCGCCAGCTGGTTGGCCCGCGCATTGAGTTCGTCATAGCTCAGTCTCTCCTTCCCGTGGACCACCGTCACCGCTTCGGGGCCTTATACACCTGGGCCTCGAACAGCTCATGTATACATCGCTCGTGCGAAACAAGCGTTGCCGTGCCATTCAAATCCTCCAACGGATCTCGGCGTTCGTCGCCTGGGAGATGTCGATTCGGCCGACAGCCTGCCCGGCATCGTTCATCGCGCCGCGCAACAAAGTTTGCAAATGCTGCGTCATGCCGTCGATCACCTGCGGGGCTAATCGCGCGGCATCAAAATGCCAGCGGAAGCTCCCATCCGGAGCACGAACTTCAAACGTCAGCAAGTTGCCGCATACGGCTTGGCCAGCTTTGTGGCTCGTCGTCAGATCGTCAGCGACGGAACCGCTCTCTGACGTGACTGCAATGCCGATCGGCCAAGGCTGGCGCAACCGCAACGCCTCAACATCTCGCAATGTCGGGCAACGAGCGATTAGATCCCGGGCAAAGCTCGCATGCGCCCTCAGCTGAGCGACTTCGGCCGCTACGGCTTTGCGCACTTCTTCAAAACCATGATTAAGATCAATGCAAACATTCATCGGCACGACGGAGGCGATCAAAGCCTCAAGGAGCTTAGAGCCAGCCTGTAATCCATCCCATGCAGGTTTCCATCCCACTTGAGGTTCTTTTTCTCCCGTGAGGCGCGCGAGATAGATCAACCAAGCCGTTAGCAAATACTTCGAGCGATCTTGCGGACATAGTTTGGCCAAAGCGCTTAGGTTGGACCACGAACTCGACTGCCATTCGGGAGGCGGCGCAGCCGCGGACGATGACAGTAAAGGAAAATGCAATCGCTTGAACTGTCCAAGCCGCTTCCGCCAAAAATTCTCCAGAGGCGCCAGCAACTCATGTGCGGCGGTTATGCTCTGCACCTGCTCATCGCTCAAGATAAGAAAGCGACCACTTTGATCCACGTTGAAACGCTTGGCAAGAGCTTGCGCATCCAGCACGTATTTGAAAGCACCTCGACGCGCTCGCTCTAACACGTCCAATGGCAATGTGAATGGATTGGCGATTGAGAAGATCCAATCTACCGGCTCAGCCTTCATAAATGACGAGAGCTCTTCAATACTTTCCATACACGGAATGTTGGCATCAGCTGCCCACTGAGCAAAGGTGGAATCGGCACACAGCGCTGCACCAATGACGTGGTCCATTACCAATGCCAGCTGAGCGTCGCGGATTGCGGGCCTTCCGCTGCCGATAAACACGCTTGAGAAGGTTATTCGGCTTGCAGAAGGCCTATCCCGGTCGCTTGGTTCGTAGGCGTTCGCGGGCTCCAGAGGCGACTCGTGCTCCATCGTCATCCTTTCAGCAGTTCAGCTATCAGGCTGGCCTGTGCCATCGGCGCCCCCCTCCCCCCGCAATTTCGGTCACAGATCAACCTGGGCTGTGGCGAAACCTGGCTACCCAAGGCCAGAATCTCTCAATCTCCTCTCATCGAACGATTTCTCCTGCGTGTCGCAATTCAGAGGATTACGCATCTATCGTGCCAAAGTTGAAATCGACTGCAATCAATGCGATAGCAGGGTCGGTGCTATGTCACGTGTCCAACAGCGCCGCTCGATATCGTACAAATGGGGCGCTATAAGTCGGCATGCGCCTCCGGACTCTCGCTCGGTGTTCCGGACAAAAATGGACGTGGATTGGCAACGTGAGCCGTCAGCTCAGCTGAACCGCATTCGGCGAGCGCGTCTCCTAAGACCGCTCCGAAGGATTTAGTGTCAATCGGCTTGCAAGTGAGCCAGGAGAGAAGCAAGCCGTTGCTCGACAACATGCACGCCCGGCTGCTGCGCGATCGAGAACCTCTCTCGCGCTCCTCCGAGATCCTGAAGCCCACGAATTACATGCTCAGGTGCTGGGCCGGCTTTGCCCGCTTTCTTGACGATGGCAGGATCTGCCCCAGCAATAACGCCGGCGAAAGAACGTTGCACGGCATAGCCTTGGGAAGGCGCAACTGGACCTTGGGCGGCAGCCTGGGCGGTGCCGACCGCGCCGCCATGGGAATTGCTCCTCATATTACCTCAGAAGACAATCTTACCGAAGCGCCCCCAGCTGTTGCCCGAATTGGACGCCGCGGGTCCGAGCAAGCCGCTCGCGAAGCGCGCCCTCCAGAGCGCCGTAGCGAGCGAGCGGCTTGCGGTGATTCGGCGAAGCAACACGTCGGATTTAGACACCGAGGGAAGCTTGGACCGATAGTATGGTTTCGGTGCTGCTGATGAGCTGTCGGGCGGCCTTTGATCGCCAATTCTTCACCAACCGCTGCACCGTACGCCGCTGATGGCCACTGAACTTATCGGGCGCATGCGCCGCCAGCCGGCAGAGAAGATCGACCGCGGACAAGTGCGGAGCCGCGGCAAGCCATTCCTCGATCATGGGAATGTATGGGTCGAGCTTCGATGGCCGACGTGGCACAGGTTTGCGCCGCACATACTGGCGCCGATGAATACCCCGCTGCTCACCGTGTTTCCAACCATCGCCGAGCTCTCGGGCAAAGGTGGTCAAGTCGCTTTGCACCGGCGCGACCGTCATCGCTGGCTTTCCAGCCCGCTGATCAACACGCTTGCCCAGCTCATTTTGAGCGCCCCTCATCTGCGTTAGGAATGCCAGCGGATCAAGCGTGCGGTAAATCTCACGCAGCCGTGCCATGCGAATGGAAGCTCCGCAGGTCCGGCTCCGCCCCCCTCCCCGCGGCACTGCCGTGCCCCCCGTCCACTGACAGAGCTCGGACGGCAACGGCGCACAGCTCGTCTAGGATCCGTCACTTCTCGAGCCGCCCGCTCGCCTGATAACGCTCGGCCAGCGCTGATGTGATCTCGCGCCTTGCGCGCATGCTGATCTTCCCTGCCATAGCAGCCACCGAACTGATTCGGCAGCTCCGCCCAGGCACAAGGAAGTTGTCCGTTAACATTTTTAGCGAGGCGATGCGGACCTTTGCTATTAGCGGCAGTTCATATCAGATCGTCGTTTACTCGCGTCGCTCAATATGTGGAGCCTGCCGGGTCGTAGAGGTTGTGGCGCTCGGTTCCGTTGAGGGGCGGGTTAAAGATGCTAACGAGGACCGTGTCCTTGCCGCGTCCCCTGCGCAGAAAATGCTTGTCATGCTTGTCGAGCACATACATGTCGCCCTTGCGAATGGGATAGACATACCCGTCCATGTCCTCGACCTCGCCCTCTCCGGCCATTGAAGCGACCGACCACTTCGTTGATTGGGGCAATGGTACGAGCCACCGATGCAGCAGATGATCATCGATTATTTGCCGCCTCGCGACCTCATGATGAGGCCGCCGGCGAGAAATCGCGTGGTCCCGAATGCGCGCGTCGTTCGCGCCTCCGATTTGACCACTCCGTTCCGAAGGCTAAACGCGAGCGGAAACGTCGCGACCGAAAGAGACCCGAGCGCGGCCTGATCTTCGGTGAGGCGCCGTTCAACGAACTGACTTTCGACATCCGACAGGCTCGCCTTCAGCAGGCGACGATAGCGGTCGATGATGTTACGGTGAGCACGAATGCGGGCCAACTCTTTATCGAGCATCCTGAACGCTCCTGAGGTGTTCGCAATCTCTGCGAAGAGATATTCAGGCGAGCATGTCGTCGATCAACGCGCCGCCTGTCATCGCATTCGGTAGGCGGATAAGGACCATGCCAGTTCGTGATATCCTCCCTCCCCTAGCCCTAGCAATTCCATGGCGACGATCCGCACCGTTTTTGGCCCACCTTACACTGTCTTTCTTCCCGACTAGTTCCGCAAACAGAGCTGAACGCTGGTAAGGCGGAGGGAATGGGCGACTCACGCTCCCCTCGCCAGCCGCTTGTCGCTAACAAAGCTCGCCCGTCAGTACTCTCTCCGAATGAGCTGAACATCATTTGCCGATGTGCTATACGCTCTCGTTGAGAATAGCTTTGTTTGAAGGTTTCGATGTCTCTTTCGATTGAATTGATTGTCGACGGCTATGTGAAACTAAACAACCGTAGCGCGCTGGAGAATCTTCTGGCGCATCGGCGGAAGCTAGTGCAGCAGTTGAACTGCGTTACCGGCACTGATCCGAAGCAAACGATCGCTCAGGTCACTCAAGAAATCGCAGTCATCGAAAGGGCACTTGCGGCGCTCGCACGGGAGTAAACAGGAACGACGCACCGGCTCGGGTCAGTTGACGGCGTTCCGGCGCCGAACATTGACTTCGGCCGCTTTTTTCGGTTGAGGCTTATTGGCGCGATGCGTTCACCGGCATCGTAGCGCAAGGGCGTGCGCAAAGGCCAAGATGCGCAGCCTTTTGTGCGAGCTACTCTCTTGCTTCAGTGATCGGCCGCTCGCGGCGAGCAACGCGCCAACCGATATACATATGCAGATGCGCGAAGCCGGCTGCATGGCCTGTCGTGATGGATCGCGGTAAACAACTAGGGGGACAAGGATTGACTGACGGCGCCTCCTCGCAAAACAGATTCTTCGTTCGGAGGGCGGGAACGGTCGGGCGGTCTATGATCGAGAACGTAAGGCACCAGCGCTGATTGTGACAAGCTTGGCACTAATCTAACGATTGAAGAAGCCGAATCGACAAAGTTTGCACCGCTCCGCAGGAACAAGATTTCATTTTGAGCAGAGCATTCCAGATGCCGGATTGTGTGATCGGTCGACCCCGCGCGTGCGATGGGGTGCCACTAGGAACCGGAGCGCATTGATACGACACTTCGCCGGCCGCCATCGCGCATACGTCCCATTTGACGCGTAGTCGACGAACACTGCGTACTGCTTCTTAACCAGCATACCGACCACCGCCGCACGCTGATGAATGTCGCCAACGAAACGAACAATGAACTTCAAGGCGCGGAGCCTTTCGCATCCGCTGTGCGCAAAAGAATGCGCCATGACAATGCTCCATCGGATAATGCCGAAGGTGACGTGTGAGCGCTATCGATCTGTGAGGACGATAACTTTCCGCGAGCTAGCCGGATCGCTATGCCGCAGGGGACATCGCAATTCGCGAACCTGGATAACAGGCCAGGATCCTTCACCACTGTGCCTTTGAAATTCACCTCGATGACAAAGGCATGTAGTAGATCTACCGCCACATCGTTGGTGCTTTGGAAAGAGCTTCCTGACCAACCTGTTTAAGCAGATCGGGGCGCGTCTCACCTTTGGTGGCGGCCTCCAGGATTTTGGAGGCGACGTAGACGCGGACGCCAACGTCATACGGTGAAACGCTCTCGCAAATCTCATCCAGGATCGTGCGCAGAAGCGCGGTCGTGGCACCGTCCAGCATTGGAGATCTCCCTCACCCCATCAAAGAAGATAATGGGCATTTGTAGGACCGCAACTTAAATACAACAGATCGTACTAGCCTTCGCGCTGCCGGGCGGCTGATTTTCAGCGCGGTGCCCAGCACGTCGCCCCCTCTCTGCTTAACAGCCAAGCCTGCTAGAGCTCAGAGGCCAACTTGACGCTCTTGGGTCCCCGGAGATGAAGTCGCGCCGGCTTATTGCACGCCGGACTGGCTTCCGGCTGTAGCAGGCCAATGCTCGGACGGTGCTGCTCGTTACGAGTCTCATCTAGTTCAATTGCCGCCAGAGGATTTGCCGCTTATCGAGCCTGCTGCGTTCAAACGAATGCTTCGGCATACCCGCCCGGAGGGAGTTGGTAGAGATCGCTTGCCACTGCCCTGCTCCGGAAGACCGCACCTATCGGCTCCAGGCCCGAGCCCTTCCCATCCTGCGCTGGCTCGCGAATAATTTTTGCGGTGAAGGGTTCGTTTGCATCAAAAATCAGCGCCAACGCCGCGTCTGGCGAAGAAATCGGGCCGAGATCCGTTGCCCGCTCTCAGTCACCCGCAACTCACCCCGCTAGCGGCTCTTGAGGGAGGTTCGGCTTTGTGCAGCTTGACTAGGTCGACTGCGCGATCCTCGCGATTTCATGATCATGGGCGTCTGTTTGCGCATTCCAGGAATGGTGATCAGGTGTTCCAGACGATGGCGATCACGGATTCCAGATGATCGTGATCACAGGAGACGAACACGACTGACGGGTTTAAGTGTGCTGGAAATAGTCTCCTCGTCAAGGATGGTTGGGCTGGCTTGGAGATCGTCCCGGCGGTCCATGGGAGGGCCCCGTGCGCGGCGCGGAGTGCCCCCACGAGCGACGTAGCGACGCGCGCGGGAGGGGCCTGTGGGCCGGCGGGGCGATCGTGCGCGAGGCGCTCACGGTTTTTTCTTTTCGCCGGCCTGACGGCGCAGGCTGTCGCCCTTGAGCTCAAGGCGATGCGCATTGTGAATGATGCGGTCCAATATCGCATCGCCAAGAGTGGGGTCGCCGAACACGTCAGAGTACCCCTATTCTTGAGCGGGTCGTGTCTCACGTCACGATCACGGACCCGCATCATTTTCTGTTTGGGCACCGGCTTGAGGTGCTGAAGGAGCGGTCGGGGCGCGGTCCCGCCTACGTCGTTGTCGCGCTGCCGGACGGCCGGCCGCGGGCGGTTCGGATCGCGTCGACGGATCTTGCCGAGACGCCGATCACTTCCCGCCCGGATGCGGCCGATCTGCCGCGCATCAGTGCACGTACGCTGATCCCATTGATGCAACATTTGAGCGCGAGTCTGAGCCTTCTCGACGAGAAGGTGATTCGCGATGACCCACCGACCGCTTCCAGGTCGCGTTGCGTATCGACCCCTGCCGACGTTGGCAAATCCACCCGGCCATCCGACGGCCGACATTCCGCGCCTGTGGCCGAATCTGTCGACCGCGACGCAAACCCAGATCGCTCAAATCCTCGCCACGCTGCTGCGGCGAATGCAAGCGGTTCCCGGCACGCCCGGAAGGGGACTGGGTCGTGCTGATCAGCTTGAACGTCGCTGACGAGCGGCTCACGACTGCGCACCGAGCCAAGTTGGCCTATGTCTACGTGCGGCAGTCATCCGTGAACCAGGTGCGCCAGCACCAGGAGAGCACGGAGCTGCAGTACCGCCTCGTCGATCGTGCCATCGGTCTGGGTTGGCCCCCGGAGCGCGTCCAGGTCATTGACGAGGATCTGGGCAAATCCGGTGCTGGCGGCGTGGATCGTCATGGTTTCCAGAAGCTCATTGCCGAGATCGGCCTTGGCAACGCCGGTCTTGTGGTAAGCCTCGACGCTTCTCGCTTGGCCCGCAATAACCGGGACTGGCATCAGCTTCTCGAACTGTGCTCGGTGTTCGGCGTGCTCATTGCGGATGGCGAGCGGCTTTACGATCCGCGCGCCTACCACGACCGCCTGCTGTTGGGCTTGTCCGGCATCATGAGCGAGGCGGAGTTGCATCAGCTTCGGATGCGCCTTCACCAAGGGGAACGCCAGAAGGCGGCGCGGGGCGAGCTGCGGCTGCCGCTGCCAGCCGGGCTCGCCTATGATCGAGCGGGCACAATTGTTCTCAATCCCGATGAGGAGGTGCGGGCCCGTCTTCATCTCGTGTTCGCCAAATTCCGGGAACTGCAGAGCGCTCGCCGTGTGATGCGTTACTTGGACAGGAACGGATTGTCCTTGCCGGTTCGACCGCTGCTTGGACCATCTCCACACGAGATCGTCTGGCGTGCGCCAGATAGTGCACGCGTCCTTAGCGTCCTTCAAAATCCGGCCTATGCTGGGGCGTATGTTTATGGCCGCCGGCAAAAGGATCCGAGCCGATGCCGGCCGGGATCGCTGACGGGAACGGTCAAGGTGGCGATCGGGGATTGGGCGGTTTGCCTCCACGCCGCTCACCCAGGCTATATCAGCTGGGAGGAGTTCATGGCCAACCAGGGGCGACTGGCAGATAACGTCTTCCGCTATGAGGCAGGACATTCTGGCGTACCGCGCAAGGGGGTAGCCCTGTTACAAGGAATTGCGATCTGCGGCCGTTGCGGACGGCGCATGAGCATGCGCTACACGGGCCCGAATGCCGACTATCCGGTCTATTGCTGCCGCTCGGATCGGGACCAGCAAGGCAGTGCACTGTGTCAGGAAGTCCGGGCCTTGGCGGTTGACGCGCTGGTCGAGCGGGTGGTCCTCGATGCCCTGGTGCCGGATCAGATTGAGATCGCACTCGCGGCGGCGGGCCAACTGGAGCAGGAGAGCCGTCAGCTCGAGCGCCAGTGGGCGCTTCGCGTGGAGCGCGCCCGCTACGAGGCCGAGCGCGCTCGGCGTCAGTATGACGCCGTAGAACCCGAGAACCGTCTTGTGGCGCGCTCACTTGAGCGGGCTTGGGAAGAGAAGCTGCGTGTCGTCGAGGCGGTCGAGCAGCAGCATGCGCGTTGGTGCGCACAAGAGCCGCTTCTGATTGGCCCGGCGGAACGCGCTGGGCTACAAGCGCTCGGCGAGAACCTGCCGCGGATTTGGAATACGGCCACCACGTCGGCAGCCGATCGCAAGCGCATTCTGCGATTTGTCATCCGCGAAGTCGTTCTTGATCAGAAGCGGACCCGAGGTCAAGTGTGGCTCAAGATCGTCTGGCAGACCGGCGCAACCAGCGAGCATCACGTACAACGGCGCGTTCACACCTACCGCGATTACATCGACATTGATCGGTTGCGGCGACGGATCCTCGAGTTGAATGCTGAACACAAAATGGATGGCGAGATCGCGGCGATACTCAATCAGGAAGGCTTCGTCGCGGCCCGAGGCTGCGCCTTCAAAGGCGAGAACGTCTGGGTGTTACGCACCCGCTGGGGCATTCCCACCGTCAAAATCAACGGCATGGACAAGAACCCGATGCGCTGGCCCGACGGGAGCTTCTCGATTCAGGGCGCGGCGGCCGAGCTTGGAGTAACCCCACAGACGGTGTTCGATTATCTCGCGCGCGGATTGCTGGCAGGTCATCAGTTAGCCAAAGGTCAGCCATGGCAGATCGAGCTTTCCGACGAACAGATCAGTCAGCTTCGCAATCGGGTACGACGCACCAAGCGTTCGAAGAAGGAGGCATCATGAAGCCATCGGCTCGGCAATGACGTCGTGCCATTGCGACACGGGGACCTGACTTGTGATCAACAACGACCCCTTGTCGTAGCGATCATCGACAATCTCGAGCAGATCGCGCCGCTGGTCGGCGGTGAGCGGTTCGGGTCCCCAGTCGTCGAGAATGAGGAGATTGACGCGCTCCAGAGCGGCGATCAGGCGCGCCAGACGGCCTTCGCCGCGCGCCTGGGCGAGATCGGCGAACAGGCGAGATGCCCTCTTGTAGAGGACGGAGAAGCCGTCGCGGCAAGCCTTGTTGCCGAGCGCGCAGGCAAGCCAGGACTTGCCGGTGCCGGTTGGGCCGACGATGACCAGGTGGTTGGCATCACGGATCCATTGGCAGGTGGCGAGGGTCTGGAAGAGCGAACGGTCAAGGCCGCGGGCGGTGCGATAATCGACATTCTCGATGGCGGCCGCCTGGCGGAGCTTGGCACTGGTCAAGCGGCGCGTGAGGCGGCGGTTGTCACGGGCGGTGACCTCGCGATCGACGAGGAGGCCGAGCCAATCGGGATGCGGCATCCCGGCCGCCTCGGGATTGTTCTGCAGTTCGACGAGGGTATCGGCCATGGCGGCGAGGCCGAGGGCGCGCAAGCGATCGACGGTAGGGTGAATGAGCATGCTGATCTCTCCTGATCAATTGTAGTAACTGCGGCCACGGATGTTGGCGTGGAAGAGGATGGGCGCCTCCTCGGCGGGCGGAGCGGTTCTGTCAGTGCCGTTCTTGAGGATGGCGGCGACCGATTTGTACGAACGGGC
The DNA here is from genome assembly GCF_045571455.1 of Bradyrhizobium sp. STM 3561. Classification (NCBI taxonomy): domain Bacteria; kingdom Pseudomonadati; phylum Pseudomonadota; class Alphaproteobacteria; order Hyphomicrobiales; family Nitrobacteraceae; genus Bradyrhizobium; species Bradyrhizobium sp. STM 3561. The sequence continues at coordinate 348,881 of NZ_CP120695.1, read as the reverse complement.
GTTGATCAGGAGGGCACGGGCGCAGGCGGCGTCGACGCGTTCCTGGCCGTAGCGCTTGACCAGCCCGAGAATGCCGATGGCGGAGCGGAAGCCCTGTTCCGGGTGCGGCCGCGACCGCAGGATGACGTCGATCAGAGTGTCGACGTCGGGGCCGACCTTGGCGGCTTCGGAACGAATACGCTCATGGGTCCAGTCACGATAGCGGCGATGCGAGCTCGGCATATGCTCGGAAATCGTCGTTGGGCGATGCGGCAGCGTGCTGCGCAGGTGCGAGGCGATGCGCTTGCCGCGCAGGAAAATCTCGACCGTTCGCGCGGTGATCCGAGCCTCGACCTCCTGATGCACGAGGTTGTGAGGAACGCTGTAGTAATGTTTGGCGATCTCGACATGATAGTCGAGATTGACCCGGCAGCGCTTCCACTCGGCATACTCGTACGGTTCATCCGGCAAGGGGGTGAGCGCCGGACGATCGAGCTCCTCGAACAGGTCGCGCCGACTTCGTCCCCAGCTGCGCAGCGGTCGATTGTTGAGATCGGCGAGAAGCACACGGATCGCCTCGTTGAGGGCGGCAAGCGAGAAGAAGCGGTGGTTGCGCAGGCGCGCCAGAATCCATCGTCCGACGATTTGGACGCCGACTTCGACCTTGGCCTTGTCGCGCGGCCGATACGGCCGCGCCGGGACGATGGCGGTGCGGTAATGGCGGGCGAGATCGGCATAGGTCCGGTTGACCATCGGCTCATGAAAGCAGGCCCGGTGATGCCGGCCTTCAGGTTGTCGCTCACCGTCTGCCGGGCCACGCCGCCGAAATAGGCAAACGCCCGAACGTGCGAGGCGATCCAGTCCGGCAGGCTCTGGCTGAGGCTGGCCTCGGCGTAGGTGTAGTTCGAGGCGCCGAGCACGGCGACGAAGATCTGCGCGCTCCGCACCTCACCGCTGAGCCCGTCAACCACCTCCATGGTGTGGCCGGAATAATCAACGAACAGCTTCTCGCCGGCGACATGAACCTGGCGCAGGGTCGGCTTGAGGCGGCCGGCCCATTCCTTGTAGCGTTCACAGAACCACGAGTAGCTGAAGCTGTCGGAGTTTGCGTCGCAATACTCCTCCCACAACAGCATCAGCGTGACGTTTGAGCGCCGCAGCTCGCGATGCACCAGCGCCCAATCCGGCTGCGGACGCTCGTCGCTGGGCCGATCGGATGGTGGCGGATATAGGCGGTTCTCGAGCCGGACATCGTCATCCAGCTCCGGCGGCAACGGCCAGGTCAGGCCGGCGCGGCGGGTTCGGTTCAGGTACTTGCTGACCGTGCCTTGGGCCAGGCCGAGGCTGCGGGCAACGGCGCGTTGCGACATGCCGACGCTGTAGTGCAGGCGTAGAACTTCACGAATGTGGCGCATGGACAGTCTCTCGGTCGGCATCTCGATCCTCTGCGGTTAGGCAAAAGACCAAGGTAGCCAGGTTGCAGACTGTCAGCGGTGGACGCCTCCTGGTTGCCCCCCGATCGATCACGATCGGCTGGAAATGGTGATCACGATGCTCTGGAACGCGTGATCACGATCGGCTGGAACGCGCAGTCTGTTATCGATCCATCATCGCACGTATTGGCAGCAGCGACCTTCCTTTGGCAAAGCCGCTTGCAGGCGGATGATCTCGCTGCTACTTGGGTTTTGGACATTTAAGCTAGTGTAGCGGAGGGACCCTGCGCGGACACGCGAACGTCGCGTGAAACTTCATCAGGGGCGCTGCCGTAGTGCAGGATTTGCGCGCGACAGCGCGGCGCATTGCATTAATCGATATTGCCATTTTGTTATAGTCTCCGCCCAGAGTAATCACATTCAGCCGAGCGCGGCATGTTTAGTGGCCACGTTATCTGCGCGATTCTTGGATCGTCGGCCATTGTGGTAACTGGGCATGAGTTGTGAGCGGGCTGGCGTCACCAAAGCCTGCGAGATGGGCGCGAGCTCTCTGCAGCGAGTGAGCTAGCAAACCAGGCCGCGCGGGCTGCCTGCTGAAACTGCTGCGATCTGACGCCGAGACGACTGGCTCAGGTAAAAGAAGCGACCGGCTCGTTGATTATCTGCCGTGCTTTTGTTGAATCACGCGTTTTTTTTAAAACGGAAAGGGAGCTATATGAATCATCTCGGCAGTAGCCGTCGTCGCACAACATCTGTGATGACCGACGAACAGCAAGAGCTGGAGCGCTGCAAGCAGGAGATTGCGCGTCTCAGACAGCTGGTCGTACGACTTTCTGAAATTGTTTTGCGCCACGTCGTAACTAGCGCGCAAAGCAGCCGGAATGTGCCTGAGAATCTGAGCGAGCCGCCGAGGTCATAATACGAAATGCGAACTCGCACTTGGGGTGCTTTCGGCAGCGCGGTGCGGCCTCGCCTCGCCCCGCCAGTGGCAGAGTCAATTCCAACCTACATCATGAGCTCGATCGCGGGGCAGTTGTTGAGGACACAAAAGAGCTGCTCCGATCGCGTTCGAGAGTTCTTCCAGGATTATCAGGATTTGCAGGGCTGACCCATCGGGCTCGAGTGCTTCTAGGCGCATGACTTGCGCATCTGGCTACGATGGCGCCCAGGACAGGACTACATTGTCGATCAACCGAGTCGAGCCTACGTAGGCTGCGACAGAGAGCACCGCCGGATAGCGCAGAGGGCTCACGGCACGCTTGAGTGTCCCAGTGTCGACAAGCTCAAGGTACTCCAGTCCATCGACCTTTTCCAAATGCGTCCTTGCGAGCGCACTCAGGATTGCCGCGTCGCGCTCCCCTGAGGCAAACTCTTGCGCTGCGGTAGCGAGGGACTTCGTCTTTAGGGCCAATCTCCGCGCCTGTCCCTTAGGGGAACTCGTGGGGCTGCTGCTTTGGCGTCGGGGCACCGAGCAAAGCGAATGGATGGCAGGCCAGGAATGTCCAAAGGAGACAGGTTGCTGTGAGGGCAGCGAGAGTCGCGGTCGAATAGATGTCGTCGCGAAGCCGCTTAGATCGAGCCAGCCTGTTGACCCCGTAGGTTCTAAAGTCGATTATTTGTGCCGATGTTTCTGTCACTTGACCTCCACACCCTCTAGAGGGCCACTCGCATTTTCTGACCAGGGCCGTACCGGCCACAACTCAGTCAGTCCCTTCCTAGGCCGCCCGCCGCCATCGAAGCCATTTCTGATCAGCCTCCCGTCGCGCCTTAAAGCGGTTGACGCATTTCTTGGAGCAAAGGGCCGTTCTGCAGCAGTAATGCCTGATCAGCCCAAACTTTCCGCCGCACTCGCGCAGCACGCTCAACGATAAAGAGAGCTACGGAAGCCAATGTGCATTCTCGCCTCCTGTGAGACATTTACTTGGGAAGCCCCGCTGCCCTCTGACCACAGCACCGCGTGCACCATCGCTCGGTCCGTCCACCTGGTTCTTGCAGCCATCAAGTGACTAAGTGCGATTGCCTCGCGAAGCAGTACTTTCCGCAGAAAGCCTCCCCGAGAATTTGCTCAAGATAAGGGATTGCTTTAATCGTGATTAGCGCAATTCGCTCGACATTTCGGCCAAATGCTGCGCATTTCTCGACTAGCCGGCAGGATTACTGCGGCGGTTGGATCAGGAGCGCTTAAAGCAAGTGCTTAAAGCACGAGCCTGCGAAATCTTGGGTGCTTGCAGCCTCGTGGGACACTCAAACGGCAGCAATACGGACACTTTCGCCTTGCAAACTCCTGTCACTGCAGAAGGAGTCTCATGCAGTCACATCAGCAAGTCAGCAGCGTCACGGATGGCAGCATAGATTTCATCAAGGTCGGCGGCCGTAACGCAGTAAGGCGGCATCACGTAGATCGTGTTACCGAGTGGGCGTAACAGCAGATTACGCGCTTGGAAGAAAGCCAAAAGCCTCGGTCCGATGTCCGCCAGATACCCGGCATCGCTCGTGTTGAGTTCAAGCGCTGTGACTGTCCCTGTGCGTCGGACGTTTGCGAAACGTGAATCGGCGCGGAATGGCGCGAGTGCCTGTTCTTGCATCCTGGCCAAGGATGACAGCCGCCGGCGATATTCCTGATCCTGCCATAGGTCCAGATTTGCCTTGGCGGCGGCACAGGCCACTGGATTGGCCGTGTATGAGCTCGAATGAAAAAAAGTACGCGTGCGATCTTCCGAATAATGCGCATCGAAAATATCGGCACGACAGAGTGTGACGGCGAGCGGCAGCGCCCCGCCCGTGAGGCCTTTCGAATAGCAGGCGATATCGGGCGCGACATCGGCCTGCTCACACGCAAACAATGTACCCGTCCGGCCCCAGCCGGTCATGACCTCGTCCGCAATGAACAGGACGTCAAAGGCTTCGCAGACCCGCTTCATATCTCTTAGGACCGAGGGAGAATACATCAGCATTCCGCCTGCACCCAATATTAGCGGCTCCACGATAAAGGCTGCGGGACGTTCGTTTAGACAAGCGGTTTCAAGCGCATCAAGCGTTCTTTGCTCACGATCTCTTGTCGGAAATGGAATCGAGGTCACCTCGAACATCAGCGGCCCGTAGGCCGCGTTGAACACGCCTCGGCTACCTACCGACATCGCCCCGATCGTGTCGCCATGGTACGAGTGCTGCATCACCACGATTTGGGTTCGCTGTCTTCCGGTATTGTACCAGTAGCCAAGCGCCATTTTCAGCGCGACTTCGACGCTGGTTGACCCGCTATCGGAGAAGAACACATGTTCGAGCGCCGGGGACGTCACCTTCAATAGTTCCGTCGCAACTTGCTCAGCCGGTTCGTGAGTGTATCCAGCGAAGATGATCTGGTTGAGCTTGCCTGCCTGTTCTCGGATCGCGTTCACGATGCGTGGATGGCAATGGCCGTGGGTCACGACCCACCAGGAGGAGATTGCATCGATAAGGCGTCGGCCATCTTTGGTGTAGAGATAAGCCCCCTCTCCCCGCAGCACCTTCGTCATGTCCTGCTGTAGAGCATGCTGCGTGAACGGGTGCCAGATCGGCGACCTCTTGGCCATCTTCATAGGTTCAGGAAATCACTGCCAACAAAGGAGACTTTGAAAGCGGCCTGCAGCCCATCGTTCGTGAGGGGATCAAGCCACGGGAGCCGTCCCAACCAACGCACTCTCCCGATCTCGCAAACCGCGCTTTCAGTTTCTGCGTTTCTTTCGCCAATGAACGCAATTCCAAGGATTCGAATCTGACGCTTCCGCAGAGCCTCTATGGAGAGCAGAGAGTGGTTGATTGTGCCTAGTCCCGTCCTTGCGCAAAGCACGACGGGAAGCTGCCAGCGTTCGAAGATGTCGATGTAAAGAGTGCGCGCTGCCAACGGCACCATGAGCCCGCCGGCGCCCTCGATCACGAGTGGCCGCTCGCCCATGTCCGGCAGTCCAAGTGTCTCTGTGTCTATGCGAACGCCGTCAATCTCCGCGGCGTAATGGGGCGAGGCGGGCGTCCGAAGTCGATAGAGCTCCGGGACAATGCGATCGGACGAGAGGCCGCCGAGGCGGCAGACGCACTCGGAATCGGTCTCTTGTTCGAGTCCAGCCTGGACCGGTTTCCAGTAATTCGCGCCGAGCAGGCCAGCGAGTCCTGCGGAAAATACCGTTTTGCCGACCCCGGTGTCCGTACCGGTCACGACGATCCGATTATTGATCAAAACGACCCCCTCGTCACCTCAACAAGCGCATCGAGCATTGCGCACACGTCCGCTTCCCCAACATTGAGCGTCAACGAAATTCGCAAACGGGCGGTGCCTGCTGGGACGGTTGGCGGCCGAATTCCGCGGATGTCGAAGCCGCGCGCCTGCAGAGCAGAGGCAATTCGCATTGCATGAGCATTGTCACCGACGATATACGGCACGATCTGAGAGGTCGACGGCGTGTGCAAACCAAGGGAGGTGATCTGCCGATGCGCGAACGCAACGAGCTTGGCCAGCCGTTGCTGCCGCTCCGGCTCCTTCTGTAAGATGAGGAGTGCCTCTCGAACGGCAACGGCCATCAATGGTGATGGGGCAGTAGTAAAAATAAATGGACGGCAGCGGTTGACCATGAAATCGCGCAGGATGCCGGAGGCCGTAACAAGTGCACCCGCCGCACCGAGCGCTTTGCCGCAGGTATGAACGACGATGAGATTGTCGCGCCTGTCATAAGGAGCCGTGAGCCCTCGTCCCTGATGCCCGTAAGCACCTGTGGCATGAGCCGCATCGACGATCAGAAACGCGTCATGGCGATCGGCGATTGCCACCAGCTCTTCGAGTGGAGCGAAGTCGCCATCCATGCTGTAGAGACTTTCGGCCACAATCCAGATGCGGCCCGCTCCACCATTGGTTCGCCACTCGCGAATTGCGTCTTCGACTGACTGGGGATCATTGTGCGCGTGAACTCGGTACTCTGCGCGGCCGGCTCGCGCCCCTTCGTGAATACTGGCGTGCACGAGGGAATCGAGAACAAGCAGATCGCCGCGCTGCGGCAGCGTTGTCAGGAGGGCAAAATTTGCGATGTAGCCGCCTCCAAAGAAAAGCGCCGCCTCCGCGCCAAAGAACTGAGCCGCTTCCGTTTCGAGCCGTTCATGCTCCTCGCAATTGCCGCGCAGAAGCCGCGACCCGCCGGCGCCAACCGGAGTGCCCGCCTCGAGCGCGGCGACCATCGCCTCTTTGATGCGCGGGGCGCTCCCGAGCGCCAGATAGTCGTTGGATGCGAAATCGATCCCCACGCGCGGCCTGAGTCGCGCCGCCGTTTATCTTCGTTCAAGGCCTTCAGCGCTGCGACGTAGGGACTAAGTCTAGCTGTTTGGATTGACCGCATTCATCTCTCCCAAGATCGCATCAAGTCACGTAAAAGATCCGTTGGCCGCTGAAGAAGGAAGGATGGCCGTTGAGGCTCAACTTGCCAGGATGCGATTGTCTCGGTCCACACGCACAATGCGTGGCTTGAATATCTTTGCTTCGGCCGCGTCGAATGAGGCATATGCAACGATAATGATCTTGTCTCCGGGCATCGCCAGTCGGGCGGCCGCACCGTTCAGGCTTATCGTGCCAGACCTCGGCGGCGCCTCGATCACGTAGGTGGCAAAGCGCGTTCCAGTTTCGACATTGTAGATTTCGACGCGCTCGTTGATCACTATTCCTGCTGCCTCCAGGAGCGTACGATCTATCGAGATCGAGCCTTCATAGTGCAGATCAGCTTCAGTCACTGAGGCGCGATGGATTTTGCCCTTCATCAAAGTTATCTGCATTTCTCGCCTAGGCTGGATGTAGGGGCAACATATTGCGCGCACTGCTTCCCTCCGGCGAGCCCGGACGTGATGCCGAGCCGGGCCAGCAGATCCGCATCGCGATCAACTCTCGGGTTTTTGGTGGTCAAGAGCACGTCGCCTATGAAGATCGAATTTGCGCCAGCCAAGAAGCAAAGCGCCTGCAATTCATCCGTCATGTATTGCCGCCCGGCGGACAACCGAACCACACTCCGCGACATCATGATCCGCGCGGTCGCCACCAGCCGGACCAGCGCGATCGGGTCGGGAGGTTCCGCGGTGTCTTCCACCGGCACCCCCTCGGTCTTGTTCCATAGGTTGATCGGCACGCTTTCGGGATGGCGGGGGAGATTGGCGAGCAGCACGAGCATACCGAGGCGGTCCTCGACCTGCTCGCCCATGCCGATGATCCCGCCGCAGCAGATCTTGATGCCGGCATCGCGCACATGCGCCAGCGTATCGATGCGGTCCTGCAGGCTGCGGGTAGTGATGATCTTGCTGTAAAACTCGGGGGATGTGTCGACGTTGTGATTGTAGAAGTCAAGGCCGGCCTCGGCGAGACGTGCGGCCTGCTTCGGCATCAGCATGCCGAGCGTGACGCACGTTTCCATGCCGAGTCCCTTGACCGCATTGACCATGTCGCAGACGGAATCGAGATCGCGATCTTTTGGAGTGCGCCAGGCCGCGGCCATGCAGAAGCGCGTGGCGCCCGCATCCTTCGCGCGCCGCGCGGTCGCAACCACATCGGCGCAATGCATCAGACGAGTCGCTTTCAGGCGGGTTTCGTAATGCGCGCTTTGCGAGCAGTAACCGCAGTCTTCCGGACAGCCGCCGGTCTTGATGCTAAGCAGGCTTGCACTTTCGACGTGGTTTGGATCGAAGTGCTTGCGGTGAGCGCGCTGCGCCTGAAGCATCAGGTCGGCAAAAGGAAGGTCGTAGAGCGCCTTAGCCTCCTCGAGGTTCCAATGATTATGAACCTGCGCCCCGTCGCCTGTTTCCTTCCGTTGGATTTGCGCAGCAGCATCCATAACCTACCCCGCTCAATTGTAGATAATCGCGTGAATTATCTATAGTCATCGCTCTCCAAGAGATGCTAATCGAGCTGCCTCGCAAATGCACCGGTTATTGCGGTAGATAATCTATGATCGCTGCTGACAACATGACGACCGTCGCGCGCATCGCGGACTCGATCGCTGAGCGCATTATCAGCGGCGCCCTAGAGCCAGGCGCGCCACTCCGCCAGGATCATGTTGCACGAGAATTCAATTCCAGCCACGTCCCGGTGCGCGAGGCCTTTCGGCAGCTGCAGGCTCAACATCTTGTTGTCGCTGTGCCGCGTCGCGGTGTTCGGGTTGCCCCGCTCGATACCCGGTCAGTGAAGGAGATCGCCGAAATGCGCGCCGCGCTGGAAGTGGTGGCATTGCGCCATTCGGGGCCTAGGCTCACAACAGCTCATTTGGCTCGGATCGAGCTCGCTTTGATCGAAGGGGACAATGCAAAGACGATCGAGGAGTTTGAGATGGCCAACCGCGCCTTTCACCAAGCCTTGGTCGCGCCGTGCGGAATGCCGCGTCTGCTCGCGAGCCTTGACGGACTGCAGCTTGCCAATTCTCGATTGGTGTTCGCGATGGCGCGATCGGTGGGCTGGCGACCGCGCTCAAATCAAGATCACCGCCTGATTCTGCAAGCCTTGCGAACGCGCAACATCGATCAAGCCTGTAACCTGCTCACGCGGCACATTCAAACCATTGAGCGGCTTGCCCTTCCGGCGTCCTGACCAATTCTGGCCACGATCCATTGGGGATCGCAGACGATCGCAAGCGACGAACATGCAGCAAGCGACTAGCCTCATTGCAAGGGGCTCTATTCCCAGATAGTTGTGCCACCCGCTAGCGACATCTCCACGGACAGCCATGATTCGTCACATTGTCTTCTTCAGCGCCAAGGACGAGACGCATATCGACCAGATTATTGAAGGTCTTTCGCTTCTCACCACGATACCACATGCGCGCCGGCTTGAGGTTGCCCGCAACCGAAAGACCGATCAGCTCGGCAACGATATCGACATCGTGGTCTATGGTGAATTCGACAGCGAGGCGGAGCTCGCAGCGTACAAAGCGCACGATCTCTACGAGGAGTCGATTAAACGGGTCCGACCGCTCCGCGAGCTGCGGTTCGCGGCCGACTACAATGTATGATAGGTGCCCCTTTCGCCTCGCCGGCAGCATGAGCAAGGTGCTGCCGCAGCACAAGTCCACCGCCGGATACACTTAGCAATCGGCCTCAATGTTCGACCCATCGCAGACGAGAGTCGTTCTTATCGGGTGGGGCAACAGATGGAACGGCACTTTCACGACGTCAGCCGCCGGTGATCGATAAGCCGATGTACGTTTGCGAATTGCAGTGGATTGAACCTGTCACAGCGATGCGAGGTCTCGCGCATCGGTCGCATCTCACGTTTCTCGATAGCGCAGCAAGGCACGACCTGCTTGGGCGCTACTCATATCTAACGTGCGACCCCTTCAGCACCTACAAGGTCGCGAACGGCCAAGGCAGTTGGAACGGACTAACTCTTCAGGGCGATCCATGGATGGTCCTTCGCACACTACTCGCGAAATACCCGCAAGAGCATCATCCCGATCTCCCGCCGTTCCAGGGTGGAGCGGCAGGCTACCTTGCCTACGACATGAACAGGACAGTGGAGCGATTGTCTGCGCCGGCAATTGCCGGCATGGGTTTGCCCCAATCCGTCCTGCATTTCTATGACGTGGTCATCAGCTTCGACCACCGGGATAACAAATGCTGGATCGTCTCGACCGGATGGCCTGAGCAGGATCGCGTGAGACGGAGCGAACGCGCGCGTCGTCGAGCCGACGAGTTTGCAGCATTGCTTGCTCATCCAACGGCGCCCCAGAACGGTTGTGACGGCAAAGCGGGCGCATGGCGCTCGAACTTCAGCCGCGAAGGCTACGTTGCGGCGGTACAACGCGTGATCGACTTCATCCTGGCTGGTGACGTGTTCCAAACGAATATTGCGCAGCGTTTCAGTGCCCGCCTGTCGACCTCGTTTGATCCGCTCGCCTTCTACTGTCAGCTGCGATCATTGAATCCAGCACCTTTTGCGGCCCTGCTGCGATGGGGAAAGCTGACCATTGCATCGAGTTCGCCGGAACGATTCCTGAAGCTTGAGGGGCGACATGTCGAGACACGACCCATCAAGGGCACGATCGCGCGTTCGCCTGATTCGAAGGAAGACTACCGCCGTGCGGCTGCTCTCCTCGCTTCCGAAAAGGATCATGCCGAGAACACGATGATTGTCGACCTTTTGCGAAACGATCTGTCACGCGTTTGCACTGCACATTCGGTCGAGGTTCCGGCCCTGTGCAATCTCGAGTCCTACGCCTCGGTGCACCATCTCGTGTCGATCGTTACGGGGGAACTTGCCGGAAAGGAAGACGCCGTTAGCCTGCTCCGTGCTTGCTTTCCGGGCGGCTCGATTACGGGAGCGCCAAAGCCGCGGTCGATGGAAATTATTACAGAAATCGAGCGCATAGCGCGAGAGGTCTATTGCGGGGCGATTGGCTTCATCGGGTTCAACGGGCACATGGACACGAATATTGCGATCCGCACCGTCACGATTGAGGACGACCTGGCTGTGTTTCATGCCGGCGGCGGTATAACGGTGCTGTCCGATCCCGAGGCCGAGTACGAGGAAACGCTCGCCAAGGCAGAACGACTCTTTGCTGCATTCGGTTCTGAACCAGCTGGTGCATTTTGATTGCCATCATCGATAATTACGATTCCTTCGTGTTCAACATTGCACGCTATTTCCGCAAGCTGAGTGAAGCAACGGAAGTAATCCGGAACGACGCTATCAGCATCAGCGAGCTCGTTGGTCTCAAGCCGCGCGCGGTGGTCATATCGCCCGGCCCCTGCACCCCAAGGGAGGCCGGAATATCGACAGCAGCGGTCCGCGAATTTTCAGGACGCGTACCAATTCTCGGCATCTGCCTTGGACATCAGTGTATCGCGAGCGTTTTCGGAGGGCGCGTGGCGCGTGCGCATCGGCCCATGCATGGTCGGCGCTCATACGTTGCGCATGACGGCCGAGGGTTATTCAAGGCGCTGCCCACCCCGCTTGACGTCGGCCGCTACCATTCTCTTATCGTCGAGCTTGATCATTCATGCGGGCAGAACCTGGCAGTGACAGCGCGCTCGGAGGAAGGCGAGATCATGGCCCTCGCGCACCGCGATCATCCCACCTATGGCGTCCAATTCCATCCCGAGTCGATCCTTACCTCACAGGGGCACGTCCTGCTTATGAACTTCTTGCGACTCGCAGAGGATTTCCGAAACCACGCGGAGGAATGAGAGCTGGGCCTGCCGGTCAAATGGTGGACCGTTGGTTTCCGCGTCCTTACGTCGTTGGAAGGCGCAGCGTCATATAGCAGGCATTTTGTGTCAATCAGCGCTGTTTCGTGCTCGGCTCCGCAGTCAGCGGCGCGCCTCCCACAGAAACCGGACCTTGCGGTTTGGGCGGGCGGACGTCTCTCTTGGCCGGCTTGGATGTGGTGCGCACGGGTGGCGGAGAGGCGGCGGGAGAAGGAGAAGCAACAGGCGCCGGATTCTGCAGCTCCTCGATTCTTTGGGTCAGGGCTGCGATCTGATCCGAGATCCGCTTTAGATCGGCTTGTTGTGCATCGACGTTGCGATTGAGCTCGACCAGTTCATCGGCTGTCTTCTGCTGCCCCGATTGGATCCCTAAAAGAACGGCCCTATCCTCAGCTGACAGGCTAAGTGTGGGAGGCTCGACGTCATGCGCCGGCGGCGCCTCCGCAAACGCTTCGATATGCGTCCACAAATAGGCTCCTCCTGCGCAAAAAGCGAGCGATACGGCTACCAGAGCAAAGATCCACCGAAAGCCTTTTGAGGGTGTCTGCAAGACAGGCGGCAACTCCGATGTTTGGGATTGATCCATCACAGCCCCTCTCATCATTTCGATCTGCTTCTGTTGTTCTCGTTGCCGCGATAGCAGAAGATGGTCAAGAGCTGCCGCACGCCGCAACACCCGCGGCATCGTTTTCAGCAATCTTGTCCCACTTGATCGGGTCGGAGTCTTTACGAGAAACGCATTGCGCTCCAGGTGGTGAGGTAAATAGTGAGGGCCGGTAGACGGGCTTACCCTTGAAGCACATTCATACCTGCTTGCTCTTAAGGCCACCGAAAGGTGCGCGTCGGGGATTTGCTAGGTGAGCCTCCAGCGCTCCTGTGCCTAATTGTTCGATCGATAGTTGCCGTGCCGAAGTTGACCTGACGCAGAAATGCTGCGCAATGCGCGCAAAAACGCGTGATGCGAGCGCTATCATAAGCCTACCTATATCTTTCGATGGATGGGGACTTAGTGGTCAACTGTACGAAACCGAGCCAGGAGATCAGGTCGGCCATTCAGAAAGGCAGCACTACGTGCGAAAACGGAGCGTTTTGCGGAAGCGGATCCCTGCGGAAGCCTGAGCAGATCATCCGCGACCGCCGGGCCTCCAAACGTGGAAAACCATCCAGCCCGCTGCCCGGCTGCGTCAGGTCGCGCAGAGATCCTAGCGCGCCAACGGCCGATCGCGAGATCTAAATGAAAGCAAATGCGAGCAGGCTAGAGCAAAGCAGCGCGAGGCCAGCGGCGGTCAGCGCCAACAGGCTGCCGGACACAATGTCATGATTGTGCATGGATCGTCCTTCACGGCGCCCGGAAGCAGCGGATGGGCGGCTGCCTTCGCGGTGAATAGCCAATCACTAGATTACTACTCGAAACCGCCGCACTATTCCTGCGGCCCTCAAGGGAAAATGCATTTTTTGAGCGCAATCATCCCGCTGTTTGGCGGCTACCGGCGAGAACGAACGAATATCAAGATTTGTGAGCCTTTTGCTCGCCAATACGTTGTATGCGATAGATGCCCCGACAAAGCCGCTCCTCCTCCAAAGGCACGGGATGTGAGCCGTTTCATAATTGCGATATATCTTTCGGGTAATCCTTGTTGCATGCGCGTTCTCCTGATCCTCCTGGCGGCTCTAACGATCATGTTGGCGGCACGCGGCCAGCACCAGAATGCCTTCGTGCCACGCCCGACGGCGTCCATGCCCCCGGTCGACGTGCCGTAACCCAAGCACCTGACTCTGTCCTCAAATGACCTGAAGCATTTCATCAATATCGGGGAGCAATTAGTGACACGGCTCGGACTCATATTCGCGATCTGCACTGCCGCCTTTGTAGGCAGCACATCTTCCGCACTTGCCTGGGGGCAGCTAGGTCATTCTGTCATTGCGGAACTGTCGCAGCGGCACTTAAGCCCGGCTGCACAGGCGAAGCTCAAGGAGCTGATCGGTGACACTTCGCTGGCCGCCATCTCAAACTGGGCGGACGACTATAAATTCACGCCGGCAGGAAAGAACACCTATCGCTGGCATTTCGTCGACATCGACATCGAACGGCCGACATATGACGTCGCCCTTCACTGCAAGGATCAAAACAATTAGGGAACCTGCATCGTCCAAGGTCTTCCGGCGGCTATTCCGATCCTCAAAGACAATTCGCGCTCTAAGGAAGACAGGTTGCGCGCGCTGAAGCTCGTTGTCCATCTGGCTGGGGACCTGGAGCAGCCGTTGCACGCAAGCGAACACAATGGCGATCAAGGCGGTAACAGACTTCATGTCATCCTGCACGCGAAGCGGTCCGACGGCACGTCATATACACGCGCGTCGACCTTCCACAGCATGTGGGATGACTCTCTGGTCGATCTCCAGGCATATTCGTGGGGGAGTTATGCTGATTCGCTCGATGCCGATCCGCTGCCGACAGTCGAAGCCCCGCCCTATGATGAAGCACGAGTTGCCGCGTGGGCCAACGACACGCACGCCTTGGGTATAAGAGCCTATCAGTTACTGCCGGCAGGAACCCCGGACCACAACGATTCGAGCCACCCCGTAGAGATCAGCAACGATTATGCTGTGGCTATCAAAGCGGAGCTCGATCGCGAGCTGGTAAAAGGAGCCGCGCGTCTTAAAGCTATTCTGGAGGATGCATTCGGCAGTTCATAGATCAACTGTCAAATTTTGGTCGGCCGCAGCAAAACCCTCCCACAGATCTCTAAACCGATTTCACACGATCAGTGTTGGCTGCCTTGTACACTCGCACCCGCGCGATATGCCAGGGACCGTTCTGGCGATGACGTCGACGGCTTGAAGGCAACCTTGTCGTATGGTCGCGAACGCACCGCGCAGCGTTTCTCGCGCTCTCATGAACTTAATCGACCCACGGTGATTGGGACCTCTTCTGGCTGGCAATTCAGAGCACCGCGCGAAGCGCGCACCGGTCAGCGCCGATCCACGCCAGCCTCGTCGTGGTCGGAGGCGGAGCCTACCGTCTACTCGCGCTGTCCTCTAATGGATGCTGCGCCTCGCGTCCTGCGAGGCTCCGCGGCTCGGCCACACTGTCGTGCATCACGGGCCTCTTCGGCTCGTCCTGTGAGCAAAATGCATTTGCCTTCCCTCCTGAAAGCCGCACACGTCTTCATTGATACGAATGGAACCGGCCTTGTTCGCTGCTAGGATTACCTAGCATCGCAACAGAGCAAACGCGGTTGCTGCCACAGAGCAGGTAACAGCAGACCTCCTCGTCGCTCCAACGGCCCTCACTTAACGAGTAACGCACGTCTGCTCTCATGAAGTCCAACATCCGCGGCTCAGACAGCCACAACAGCCCGGTCGCACCGGCCAAAGGAATACGGTTCAGAACTGTCGAAAACCTCAAGCTAAATAATCTCGAAGTATCTCCGACGTTCAAAGTCAGTGACCCGATGTTGAACGGCTTCCCACTCCCAACGACGTGAGCAAGAAAACGTTTCAACAAACCTTTCTCCGAAGATATCACTGGCTGCTGCAGACTGTGCAAACCGAGATGTTGCCTCTGATAGGTTTTGAGGCAGTCTCGCGGACGGACGACACATCTCCACGCTTGCATCACCGGCGATAGAAGACGGTAGCGCCGCACCCGTCTCGACCCCCAATATTCCGGAACCAATCGCACCTGCCAGCGCGAGATATGGGTTCGCGTCTGCGCCAGGCAGCCGATACTCCAAGCGATGGGCAGATGGCTCCCCCGGAATGGCGCGAACCGCGCAGGAACGGTTGTCAACTCCCCAGCTTGGACAGATTGGCGCCCAACAGCCAGGCACCAATCTCTTGTAGCTGTTGAAGTTCGGCGCAGTGTAGCGCGGCAATCTGGGTAGGAAGAGCGCGGCAATCAGGATGGCGAGGCAGTGTCGCGGCCTGATGATGATTGCCGCGATGATTGTCGCGCGCAAGAGTTTTGTTGAAGTCTGATTGTCGCGCAGCGTCAATCAGCGACGGTTTTGGGTGTCGCGTGCGATGGCGGCCGTCCTGGGCCGCGTTTTCGTTCGAGGGCGGTCCGTCTGCGATAGCTCTCGACGTTCATCTCGACGATGGTGGCGTGGTGAACGAGGCGATCGATAGCGGCGAGGGTCATGGCGGGGTCCGGGAAGACCCTGTTCCATTCGCCGAATGGCTGATTGGCGGTGATCAGCATTGAGCGGCGCTCGTAGCGTGCGCTGATGAGTTCGAACAGCACGCTGGTCTCGGCCTGGTCCTTGGTGACGTAGGCAAGATCATCGAGGATCAGGAGATCGAAGCGATCGAGACGATTGATGGCCGCCTCGAGGTTGAGCTCGCGTCGCGCCAGCTGGAGCTTCTGCACGAGATCGGTGGTGCGGGTGAAGAGGACGCGCCATCCGTTCTCGATGAGGGCCAGGCCAATCGCTGCCGCCAAGTGGCTCTTTCCGCCGCCGGGCGGGCCGAACAACAGCAAATTGGCGCCCTTGCCCAGCCAGCTGTCACCGGCGGCGAGCGCCATCACCTGCGCCTTGGAGATCATCGGCACGGCTTCGAAGTCGAAGCTGTCGAAGGTCTTTCCGGCGGGCAAACGTGCTTCGACAAGGTGCCGTTCGATTCGACGGCGGCCGCGTTCGGCGATCTCGTGCTCGGCGATGGTGGCGAGGAAGCGGCCGGCCGGCCAGCCTTCCTTGTCGGATTGCTCGGCAAATTGCGCCCACAGCACCTTGATGGCTGGTAGGCGGAGCTCGTTGAGCAACAGATTGAGGCGTGCGGTATCAACCGTGTTCGTTACGCTCATGCGGCACCTCCGGTCTCGGCGGTACCGATGAGGCATTCGTAGGTCGCAAGCGGCGCGAGCTGCACCACGACGTTCGGCAGGTTGGCGGGGTCGGGAGCGAAGTGAGCGCGCAACTGGTTGAGGTCGGGCAGTCGGCCGGCGTCAAGGTCGGCGGTGAGCTGATCGGCGAGTTCGGCCTCGCAGCCGCGCTCATTAGCGAGCGCGAGGAGATCGACCATGATCCGGCAGGCCTTCTTGTCCGGCAAGCGTTCGCGCAAGCGATCGAAGGTCTTCCGATAGGCATCGCGCGGGAACAGCCGATCTCGGTAGACCAGATTGAGAAGCGCCATCGGCTTGCGCCGCAAGGAATGGATCACGTGCCGATAATCGACGATCTGGTCGTACTTGCCATTGGGATGCGGCCGCCCACGCGGCAGGGTGACGAGATGGGTGCCGCCGACGAACACGTCGAGACGATCGTCGTAAAGGCGCACCCGCAGCCGGTGACCGATCAGGCGCGATGGCACCGTGTAGAACACCTTGCGCAGGGTGAAGCCGCCGGACGACGTCACGCGGACGATCACCTCTTCGTAGTCGGAGGTGCGGCGATCGGGCAGCTCCTGCAACACCACGCGCTCGCTATCGATCCGCTTGGCGTTGCGGGCATTGCGGCGGCTAACGATCTCGTCGATGAAGCCGCGATAGGTGGCAAGATCGTCGAAGTCGACAGTTCCGCGCAGCAGCAAGGCATCCGCGATTGCTCGCTTGAGATGACCGTGGGACCCTTCGATCGAACCATTCTCGTGAGCAACACCTCGATTGTTGCGGGAAGGCCGCATGCCGTAATGGGGGCACAAAGGGCCTCGTATCGCTGCGTCAGATCGTCCCGTGCATCACGATCGAGATTGCAGAATGCGGCCGACAGACTGTCGGTCCGATGCTCCCGCGGCGCCCCACCGAGCGACCAGAGGGCATTCTGCAGGCCTTCGGCCAGGGCAACGAAGCTCTCGCCGCCAAGCACGACGTGGGCGTGCTCGAACCCGCAATAGGCCAAACGGAAGTGATAGAGACGATGAGCCAACGGTGCACCCGCGATCGTAACACCCAACTCGTCCATGTCTGTGAAGTCGGAGAGGCCGAGTTGGCCAGGCTCGTGGGTTTGGCGGAAGATCACCTCCTGCTCCTCGCCGTGGATCGCCCGCCATGCACGGATCCGACGTTCCAGGGTACGACGGATACCGCTGCCGAGATCCGGATGACGCCGTAGCATCTCCTCGAACACCGCCACCGGGCGTAAGCCAGGTGACCCCTTCAGGATCGGGACGATCTCGGTCTCAAACACGTCGCTCAACGGGTCCGGTCGTCGCCGGCCGCGAGGCGCCTTCCTTTGCGATGGAAGTCGGGGGTCTCTCTCGATCCGATAGGCGGTCGACGCACTGAATGACGCCTTGGCCGCCGCCACCGGCGGGCTATCGGTCTGACGGTACTTCATGTAGAGCCTCATCTGGTGATCTGTGATGTGTCGGCCGGGCACGCGAGTGATTCCTCTTGGCGGAAGAACCACTTGCATAACCCGCCGGCCGCGATCACCAGTCGGCGCGGTCCTCCTCGGGATCGCGCCGACGCTGGGCTCGTAACTCCGGTCGGGCTACGCCCTCCCTACGTCACGAGCCCAGCGAAACTCTCACCTTGATTGACGCTGCCTTCCATCCTGATCGCCGCGCGACAGCGCAGCGAGCACACAGAACTCATTCATGTATTCTAGCTGTCCGGCGATGAATTGACTCATAAGTTTCGAGACGTTGCCGAACGCATCACCGTCGTAAAACGCATTCTGACTATCCGAGGACATCGAGATATGAATATGGCCGGACTGGCCGGGCCATTTCTCGGACACCTTGGCCATGAATGTAGCCATCATGCCTCGCCTTTGCGCCCAGGCTTTTATCATCGACTTGAATATGGTTGCTCGATCAGCGGCTTCCAGCGCATCACAATGACGAAGCGATGCTTCGACCACGCCAGGTCCCGTTTCAAAGTGCAATCCGCTGAGAGGTGTTCTAGCCTTCTCACAAAGCGCCAAGATCTCGTCGAACAGCTCATGTTGCGCGACAGAGCGCGCAATCGAGTAGCCGAACGGGCCGCGCGTTAAAGGAGCCCATTCGCCGAACGGCTTTTCTTCGATCGTGTCTGCATTCTCCTTGAACAGCATGAATTCAAACTCGAACCCGGCAGTGCAGCCGTATCCGTGGTCAGCAGCCCTTCTCAGCACCTTCCGCAGAATACCCCGCGGGCAGATGCTCTCATGTGCGCCCGTGAACTCCGCGAGGTAGAGATACTGATCGCCGACAAGAGACACTGAACGGCCGGTGCCTGACAGAATACGCAGGTCAGCATCTCCGAACGCCGATAGCGGCTTTTGCGTGAAACTGGCCGGAATAACCCGATCCGAACAATCCCACGCCAGCACCGCTTCAGAGAACTTGATAACTTTATCTCCAACCGAG
The DNA here is from genome assembly GCF_045571455.1 of Bradyrhizobium sp. STM 3561. Taxonomy (NCBI): domain Bacteria; kingdom Pseudomonadati; phylum Pseudomonadota; class Alphaproteobacteria; order Hyphomicrobiales; family Nitrobacteraceae; genus Bradyrhizobium; species Bradyrhizobium sp. STM 3561. The sequence continues at coordinate 329,976 of NZ_CP120695.1, read as the reverse complement.
AGATCTTCACCCAATACGTGTTTTCCTCGCAAAACGCCATCGAAGTCGCTTACGCCGACCATCGCCGCGCGGGCTGGATTTGCTCCGGTCAACCTGGCACCAGCAGTTGGCATTAGTCGCGATCCTGCGTCACTAAATCGAACACCTGGTCCATCCGCATTGCTCGCAACTTGCGATAATCATCCCCAAGCTGAGTCAAATCGCTATTCACGAGATAAACGATGCCAGGTGTCGACGCCAAGTCGATCGTGGGAACCAGCTTTTGACCAATTGGAACGAAGGCGATGGCATCCGCGAAGCTCGGAAGCTTGCGGATTGCTTCGAGCCCCGGGTAACCGGCAACGACACCGCCCATATCTGAGATCAGCGAGACGCAAAGTGCGGGGGCCTGCCGCTTGTACGGCCCGCGCCGCCTCATATATTCACGAAAGCCCTTGGGATCTGCGTAGCGCCAGGCCGTCAGGGTCATATGATTGTGCCCCAACGCCATCGTTCGTGCTCTTGCAGACATGGTCCCTTGACGCCTCGCTCCGAAGTCCACCAGAACCGGTCCCCGATGATCGACGATGATCTCAGCATGAGCCGGTCCGTCGACGATCTGTAGTGCCTGCAACGCACGCACCAAGTAGTCGGACAGTTCCTGAACGATTGGTTCGCTGCCGTCCAACAATCTCTCAAGTGAGCAGACCGATGATGCCCCATCAATCGGAACCGTGTCATAGGTCCAGGCCTCCGTAACGAAGGCTTGCCCGTCGATCGAGACGGCATTCACGGTGTATTGCTGGCCGTTTATTTTCTCTTGTCCAAGGGCAAAACGATTCAACGCTCCGATACGGTTCGTCTTCCCGACAATTGTGCTTAGAGCTCGCTGAATATCTTCTTCTTTCGAGCAAAAGAATACGTCTTCGGTACCCGTACTGTTCAGAGGCTTGATCACGATCTGATCGAACTTCGCTTCACGCTTCCAGCTCGCGATCTCTACAGGATTGTCGGACACGACTTGTCTGATGGATCGCACGCCTGCAGAGGTCAACGCGCAAGACAATCGCGCTTTGTCACGCCGAGCAGCGGATAGCGCGGTTCCATTTGACGGCAAGCCCAGCCGCTCCGACAAAGAATCGGCGAGTTCAACTCCGGTCTCGCAGCCCGCGATAACGAACTCCAATTCCCGGCCATGCAGAGCCTGAAGATGATATTCAACGGTTTCGTCATAGCCCATCCCCTCGCTGGGGCGAATGACTTCATCATAAAGATCCGCATTGAAATGCGATCGGAATATGGGCGCAATCTGTGCAGCCGACATCACATGCACCGTTCCAATTCCATAGCGCTTGAACTCTTCCGGTAGGTATCGACCGGTAGAGTATGCGTCTACGATTACACAATTCCGTTGTTTCATGCGGATCTCCGATACTGCAAGTAGATGTTGCCGACAGCGACAGCCGTAATGAGAGCGTTTCCAATGAACGTATGTGACGAAGGCACGATGCGAGAATCGAAGTACTGGAACAGGAAGGTGATGATAGGGGCGGTTGACAGGACCATGTTGACGGTGAAGGGCTCTACGCGCCGAATGCCCTGCTGGATCAAGAGCAATGGAACAATGATCGTCGACAGCCCAATTGCTGCGATCGCAAACCAATGCTGCGAGATCTCGGGCACGATAGATGAATGGTCGACCAGTCCCAGCAGCAAGAGGATCGTTCCATAAAAGCGATGCGCCAGGACCTGTCGGCCAGAAAAACCACGGTCGAATAGCAGTTTGACAAGTATATTTGTAAGGGCCAGCGATAGGCCGGCCACGATGGCCAAGGCGATGCCAAAGGACGATCGAGGCCCCCACTCCACGCCTGCGTTGCCGCTGGCCGAGATCCAAACCATGTAACTCCCGATAGTTGCGATCGTACCGCTCACGACAATATCGGATGCTGGAGGGACACCCTGGCGCCTGATCAGTGCGTTTAACCACACTGTTGCGGTTGGCCCCAGAGCCACCATGAAGGCGACGACAATCGCAGGTTCAGCGTATTTCAGTCCGATAAATAGGCCGATCCAGCTGATCGCTGTCACGGCATTAAGCGCGACGAAGACCAGCAGCGACCAGTTCGCCACCGTTGCCTTGCCTCTCTCGTGGCGAGCCAGCAGATTGAACGTCAGACAAACCATAGCGAAGGAGAACAGGAGCGCGACGAACACATCCGCCTGCTGAAAATACGACGCCGCATAAACCTCGCCTGCCGCGCTCACGACGACATAAAGCGCCACAAAGAACACCCCTAGAGCGAAGGGACTCGTTAATCGCCCAGTTTTCCTGTGCCTGCGAGGCGGCGCGCGACCCTCGCAGGACCAGGCGCGTGCATCGGTTCCGAAGGACTGTCCTTTCGGCCCGCACGGACCACGTTTGGTTTGAAATGTCACAATCCGCCTCTAGTTCTTCTTAGTCTGGTGGTACCCCACACACGCCTCTCCAAATGCCTTGAAGAGTTGCTTGCTGAGGGGATCGGTTGAAACGTGCCATTCGGGGTGCCATTGCACACCGATTTGCAGCGTCGGGGCGCCAATGACCGAGGCCGCCTCGACCAAACCATCGGGCGCCCACGCCTCGGGCCTCAGCGCTGGGGCAAGCGCCTCAATGCCTTGGTTGTGCAGCGAGTTGACTTGCGCGTCGATCGTCCGCGCGATTGGAAAGAGCGGGCCATCGGAACATATCCTGACGCTGTGCGCGGCGTCGTACTGGCGGTCTCTTGGACGGTCTGGCTTCTCGGCATGCATCGCGCCACTTTCCGGGCTCCACTCGGCAAGCGATGAGCGGAGCGTGCCGCCGAAATAGACGTTGAGTTCCTGAAGCCCACGGCAGATGCCCAGAATAGGCATTCCGAGCGCGATAGCGCTCTTTATAGTTACGGCAGAGAGCCTGTCCCGCGGACGGTCGAGGATCCCAACCTCAACGTCCTGCCGATCAGCGTCCGTCAAGTACGCAGGCGCTCTCAGGACGGCCGGGTCGATGTTCGATTCATCACCCGTCAACACCAAGCCGTCGAGCCGGCGCATGATCGCCGGGGCGACCTCCTCCCTCGCATCTTCGGCGTCGACCGTCGGCAATATGACGCAAGCCACTCCCGCATGACGATGGAGTGCCTGCAAGTACTTGCGCCGCAACCAGTCGCGATGCACACCATCGATCAGAAGACGGTTTGAAGTGACGCCGACCACGGCTCGGGTGCTCTCTGGCCGTAACAACGTCACGCGACCTGCCCTCGGGTGCGAACCTCGGCAAGGGACTGCTCATACAAGCGTCGATTTCGCTCCTTCAACTGAGCTATGACGCTAGGTTGACCTTGAGGTCCCTTGACAAAGAGCCCGCCCCAAGTCGCGGCAACCTTCGCGTAGTTCGGATCCTGCATTCGGATTTTCTGAGCTTTGCGCAACAGCCAAAACGGGATACCGGGCGAAAGGTGATGCTCAAGGTGGTACTCATCCAAATTCTGCCCAAGGATCGCCCGCTCGAGGAAATTTCCTTTCCGATTCCGGGTGAGATAGACGTTCTGCGTCTCGGTTTCGCACATAGGTGAGTGCTCGGCGAGCTCGATAAACCAGCCGAGGACCTGAAACGTGGTGAGATAGGGCACGATCCAAAACAGGACGACGATATGGAGCAGCCCAACAGCATATGAGCCGCCCAGGATGGTGACCCAGAAGAGATAGAAGCCATACTTGTCGATAAGTATGCCGGAGCGGCTCTGATCATCGACCTCTGTGATCGAAAATCGATTGGTCCAAAGATACTTCAGATACGCCACTGTCGCGCCACCGAAGATCGGCTTCCAGATCATGTTGAAAGCGTACCGCTCCGGAGGCTGCACGTCGTAAACGCCGCTGGCCAGGAAGAACTTCAGGTCGGGATCCTTGTCCGGGTCTCCAAGATAGGGATGATGCAAATAGACGTGCGAGATCCGGTAGGCCCAGTGGCGCTGGAACAACGGATAGGAGGCGAACAGGATGCCCAGCACGTAGTTCCAGGTCGTGTTCTTCGCGAGCGTGCGGTGAGCCGCATCATGAGCGATGGTTGTCAATCCGCGCTGATAGGCACCAATTAGAATGACGGCCAGCGGGTAGAGCCACCATGAGACCGACACAGTCGCGAGCGTGCACGCTGTGATGACAGCGTAATCTTTGGCAATATAAGCAGCTCCCGTTATGTTGTCGGGTCTCAACTCGGAGAGCTGCTTATTGATCTCTCGGCTGAATTGAACGGCCTCATAGCGTGATGACCTCAATTTCCAAGCTTCTGCCTGATTCATGAGAACCTCCTCCTGATCGCCTTGCAGGTTGTCAGATTGCGGAAAGCGCCTTGTCCAGATCGCGCAGGATGTCGTTGACATCTTCGATGCCGACGCAAAGCCGGACCGAGCCGCCAAATATGCCGGCGGCTTCGCGCTTTTCCCGCGGGACGGTGGTGTGGGTCGTCGAGACAGGATGGGTCACGAGCGTGCGGGCATCGCCGACATTCGAAACGTGATACATCAAGTCGACGTTCTGGATGAACTTGCGCCCGGCTTGTTCGTCCTCCACTTCGAACATGACCATCGCCCCGTGCCCGTATGCAGCATTGAGTGTCTGTTCGACGGTTTCCCGATCCGCGCCTTCAAAGAGCCCCGGGTAGAAGACACGGCGCACTTTAGGATGCTCCTTGAGAACGTCGGCCACGATCCTGGCATTCGCGCAGTGCTGCTTCATGCGAAGTGGCAGCGTTTCAAGCCCCTGGATCAGTTGAAAGCTCGCAAACGGGGCGATCGCCGCGCCGGTATCGCGCAACCAGGTCATGCGAGCCTTGAGGAGAAACTCGCTCTTTCCGAGATCGTCGACATCGCGTACCGCGTTATGCCAGACAATTCCGCCATGCGCATCGTCGGGACGATTGAACAAGGGAAAGCGAGAGGCTCCCCGGTAGCTAAACTCGCCGTTGTCAACGATCAGTCCGCCGAGCGTCGTACCGTGGCCGCAAATATATTTTGTCGCGGAGTACGTCGTAATCGCAGCGCCGAGATCTGAGGGCCGGCATACCAGTGGCGTTGTCGTATTGTCCACGACCAAAGGCACGCCGTACTTTCGGCCGATCTCGGCCAGCTGTTTGACGGGGAGCGGAATCAGACAAGGGTTCGAAATCACCTCTCCGAACAGGCATATCGTGCGATCATCAATGGCACGTTCAAACGTCTCGGGCTTTCGAGGATCTGCCGTCCTCACGCTGATCCCAAGACGCTTTAATGTGTTGTGGAGCAGGTTCCAGGTATTGCCATATAGATACGGAGAGGCGACGACATTGTCCCCCACTTCGCCACTTGACAGGTTGACGATAGCAAGGAACGTCGCCGCTTGACCCGACGCAACCGCGAGCGAGTCGCTTCCCATATCAACGGCGGCGTAGCGCCTTTCCAACGCGCGGGTCGTCGGATTGATGATCCTTGTGTAGGTGAACCCATCGGCCTTGACGTTGTAGACGTCGGCAATGTGGTTTAGATCGCCATCGAGCTCATAAGCTGTATTCTGGTAAATCGGCACTGCGACGGCTTTCGTCGCTACGTCACGTCGATAGCCCGCATGCAGAACAGCAGTCTCAGCCGAGAACGGCAGCTGCGTTTCTTTAGCCGTTCGAGCCGGCATATTTGCGCGAGCCGCGCATGTCTCTTGCGCCGACATCGGCGCCACCGACCGAGCCTGGCCGGACCGGAAATATGTACGAAAGGCGCACCCCAGCTGCTCGATCCAGCTTGATCGGATTTCTCCAATGCAACCGATGCGGAAACTCCGCGTCGGAAGATGCAGCTTCGAGTAGACGTAAAGGTTGTGAGCCGCCAAGTGGCGGTACAGCCCATCAAATCCTGCCTGGTCCACGATTCCGGACGGCGCACTGAACGCGACGCAGACCGGCGACAGCAACTCCGTGGACAGCAGCGGCGACACTACTCCTTCGAGTTCTTTGACGAGATCGTCCCTGATCTTCTCATACCTGCGGCGCCTGGCATCAATTCCCTCCTCGTGCAGAATCTCCAAGGCCTTTGTCGTTGCCTGAACAATGTGGGTGGGTGGGGTCGATCGCCACTCACCGGTGCGCTCGAGCGAGAGCCATTGATCTCTCACGTCGAGCACAAACGACCTCCGTTCTTGAACCGCATTCTCGAGCAGCTCGCGAGACGCGATGACAAACGCTACTCCCGGCGGCCCTTCTATGCACTTGTTGCTCGAGGTGACCAGGACGTCAGCTCCACGCTGGCGCAGATCGATATTAAGGGCGCCAAAAGAACTCATCGCGTCGACGATCGTCTTTACGCCACGTCGCCTCGCCTCCTCCACGATCGCGTCCAGCGGATTGACGATTCCGGTTGTCGTCTCGCAATGCACGAAACATAGGTGCGTAACGCCAGGATTTCGGCTCAGATACTCGCCAATTTCTTGAGGATTCAAAGGATCGGTCGCTCGCTTGACGAGCTTCAGCGCTTCGACGCCCCACAGCCTCAAGATTCGCAAAATGCGCTCGCCATAGATGCCGTTTATGCAAACGAGCGGCCTGTCGGCTTGGGACACAAATGAAGAGAGAGCGGCTTCCATTGCAAAAGAGCCGCCTCCCTGAATAGGCACCACCGAATATTCCTCAGAACTTCCCAGCAAGTTGAGCATCAGCCGCCTCATGCAGGCGGTCACTTCCTTGAACTCGCAATCGCGCGATGCGAGATCAAGCTGCATCTGGCTTCTGACCGCCAGCGATAACGACAATGGACCAGGCGTTAGCAAAGAGCGCTGTCTCGTCAAACCATTCCTCCTCAGGTTGTAGTGGTCAATTGATCTGGAGCCACAGGGAGCCCCTGTGGCGAGCATCGACTTTCTCGGTCAACAGCTTCGGGGCAGGCGCCATACGCGGGCGCGTTTCGCCTCGGCGTCCGAAAACCCCGCCGGATGCCAACCTCCATATCTCATGGCAGATACAGAGCGACCTCTCCTAAAGCTCATCACCGATGCCATTCACGTCTCCCAGAAATTGGCTTTGCGACCGCCCCCTCGACCGCAACTGGCACCCACGCGCGCTCTCATCCAGGCACGGATGTGCCGGGTTGAGCGCGCTCGCCTTTTGCGCCGCGAAGCGGCAGGTCGACCGACCGATTTGCGGTGAACCTGCGCGATGCAGGCAAGTTTGACCTTAGGGAACGATGCAGTCGGATGTCATCGCGCCTGGGAGGCAGATCAGGGCATGGCACACACGGTGATCGTCGTTGGCAGCGGGAGTTTGATGCGTGGGCTTGAGGTTTGATGCATTCGCACTCCGTCACTCATTGGAGGGTTTCGGACGCTGATGGCTGTCGCCGTCCCTTTCAAAAGCGTACAACTTGACGTTAGGGGCGTTTCAACCCTCTCGCGGGATTTTCTGGCGTGAATTTTTCCTGACGTACTCCCATGTGGGGGCGACAAGCCGACGTAGGCAGCAGAGTGCGGAGATTCACAGCGAGCTAGAGTGAGAGTTCGACATCAGGACCGCGGCAATTCCGCCTGCAAGCGGGATACCTGCAGGTAAGTGATGGCCCAATCTTCCGTTCACGTACGATCCTCGCCATACCCCCAGATGGAGGTACCGAGCTTCTCCGCCGTTCAGGCGAGATCCTCCTGGATGCTGGTGCCTGGAAAGTGTACGCGCTCGTCGCACATGACTGCTGGTATCAGTCGTTGCGCTTCAATGGAGCGGCCTTCGCAGGCTGTGGTCGAGTCCCACTTGAAGACAATTGGGGGGCCTTGGATCGCTGGCCTTTTTAGCAACGATCGTTCGACATCTTTCGGCGAGTCGCCGTGAAGCAGAACATGTCATCATGCTTAGGACTACGTCGAGCCGACTGCAGGTAATGGCACGTGTCCCTCTCTGCGAGCAATCGCTAGGCTGGCAGCATCTCTCGGTTCTGCACGCCGCTTTGCGGCGAGAACGTCTCACGGAGCAATCATCGGCATTGTGAGGGTGCCGTAGTTGAAGGTTGGTCAACACGTGAGGCCCAAGGTGAGCCGGAGTTCCATCCCGTTGCGGCACTCAATGAGCGCAAGTACCTTGGTCGCGAGGCGATCTGGTTGGACGGATCGCACCTCCGAGCCATCCTGCTCGCGTTGACTCCTCTGCCGCGCCTGCTCGTTGATGGCGAACTCGCGTTCGACGTGTCTACCGCGCGGTCGAGGAGGTTGACGGTGGACCAGAGCGGATCATCAAGACATCGTCCTTGTCGCTTGCCATGGATGAACTCCCTTGCCTTTTCGGCCGCGCCCATCGCCGGCTTCATGGCAGGATGGCTAAGGATCGCGGCTGCTTTGTCCTGCGATGCGAAGGCGCGGCGCGTACGCGGGCCGCATCGGTCGACGAGCGGCGGGCCAAAAGGAAGCAAGCTTCCCGAAAGCTGGCAGGGTCGCGACAGGAGGGAGTCGGGGTCGACTGCTAAGTTCGGATTGGTCAATATACTGAAGCAAGCGCCCGCTCGCTGGATGCGGCCAGGCTCGGAAAACCGAGGCCGCAACCTCATACTGCTGCGCGAAAGATCGAAGCCGGCCGACACTGCCTGGCTTGCTTAATGGGAGCTCGGCGTCGCTGGCCGCACGCGTAGCAAGAAGTAACGAAACTCAACTTACTGGGAGTCGGACTTCCTCTCTGGCCTTTGTTATCATCGTAGATTCTCATCTGGAGCATGGAAGGCGCTTCTTGATCTCCTCCGCTCCCGCCCATGCTCAATCTCTGCTCGCGTACTCGGTCTCGAATTGTCCATCACTTCGAGCACGTAACCGGAAGCGGGCACTCGAGGAGTGGGTGCGACAATTTTGTTCCTTTGGAGCGAAAAGTCCGATCGCAGGCCCGCCCGAGCCGAATCGCCTTTGGCCGGTCCAGCAGGATATTCGATGGTGCGATGCGAGGGACATCTAACCATCAAGAATTGAGCGCGCCATCAAGACATCCACTACCGCTTCCGCTGAATGCTCTGGGGTCTGCTCCATGGTCCTCAGATGAATCTCCGGTGCTGTTGGTGCTTCGTAGCACGAATCCATCCCGGTGAAGTTCTTGATTTGGCCGGATTTCACTTTTGAATACAGGCCTTTTGGGTCTCGCCGAGCGCATTCCTCGATCGGCGTATCGACAAAGACTTCTATGAACTCCTCCTTGCCAACCAGGCCGCGCACCCTGTCCCGTTCGTCCCTAGAGGGCGAGATGAAGGAGCAGATCACGATCAAGCCGCTGTCCGCCATCAACTTGGCAACTTCACCGACGCGCCGAATGTTCTCCACGCGGTCCGCCTCCGAGAAGCCGAGGTCCGCGTTTAATCCGTGCCGGAGGTTGTCGCCATCCAGCAGCATAGTATGCCGCGACATGCCACACAGCTTTTGATCAACCAGGTTGGCAATCGTCGTCTTTCCCGCGCCAGACAGGCCAGTGAACCAGATGACGCAAGGCTTCTGATTCTTGAGCGCGGCGCGCTCCCTCCTGTCCACGGATAGCGCTTGTCTAGCATTATTGTTGTCCCGCCGTAGCGGAAAGGCGATCATGCCGGCCCCGACCGTACGATTTGTGTAACGATCGATGAAGATAAACGATCCGGTCTTTCGATTGAGGTCGTAAGGATCGAATACTGCGGGCATTGCGGTCGCAACATCGCAGAAGGCGATCTCGTTGAGGGAAAGCATCGCGGAGGCCAGATGCTCACAAGTGTTGACGTCGATCCGATGCCTAATTGCGGTAATGCTGCCGGTAATCGTCTGCGATCCAATCCGCAGGACGTAATTGCGTCCGGGAGCGAGCGGCTCCTTGTCCATCCAGATCACATAAGCGGCGAACTGGTCGGCGACCTTCGGTCGGTCGTCCGGCCGCGACAGAATGTCGCCACGGCCGATATCGATTTCATCTTCCAGTGTAATGGTAACCGCATCGCCGGCTTCGGCGCCGACAAGGTCGCCATCGTGGGTCACGATCCGCTTGATGCGCGTGGTCCGTCCCGACGCGGCGACAACGATCTCGTCTCCTGCCGAGATCCTCCCGGAAGCCACCGTCCCGGCATAGCCCCGAAAATCCGGATTTGGGCGGTTCACCCATTGGACCGGAAAGCGGAAAGCCTGGCCTGCGGTGCCGGACGGGATGTCAATGCTCTCCAAATGCTCGAGCAGGCAGGGACCATCGTACCAGGTGGCATGAGCGGAACGATTCACAACGTTGTCGCCGTAGCGGGCCGAGATCGGGATCGGAATGATCGAGGTGAAGCCGAGACCGGCGGCAAAGGCCAGATAGCCACGGGCGATCCGATCGAAGCACTCTTTGTTGTATGCGACAAGATCGATCTTGTTCACTGCCAGGACGACATGACGAATTCCGAGCAGCGAACAGATAAAGGAGTGGCGGCGGGTCTGAACCATCACGCCTTTGCGGGCATCGATCAGGATGATGGCAAGCTGGGCATGCGAGGCGCCGGTAGCCATATTGCGGGTATACTGCTCGTGGCCGGGAGTGTCGGCCACCATGAAGGAGCGCCGCGGCGTCGTGAAGAAGCGGTAGGCGACGTCGATCGTGATGCCCTGCTCCCGTTCGGCCTCAAGCCCGTCCACGAGCAACGCGAAATCGATGTCATTTCCGGCGCTACCGTGCTTGATGCTGTCGCGTTCCAGCACCGTGAGCTGATCGTGGTAGATCATCTTGCTGTCGTGCAGTAACCGGCCGATCAGCGTCGATTTGCCGTCGTCCACCGAGCCACACGTGATGAATCGCAGCTGATCCTTTGTCCTGGCCGGGACCGCTTCCGTTGCCGGCTTTACAAACATCAAAAGTAGCCTTCCCTCTTCTTCTTCTCCATTGAAGCGGCTTCATCGACATCAATTAGGCGTCCCTGGCGCTCCGACAAAGTCGCAGTCTGCATTTCTGCGACGATGTCTTCAATCGCCATCGCATCGGATTCAATAGCCCCGCTCAAAGGATAACATCCAAGCGTGCGAAAGCGGATCATCCGCATTTCCGGCGTCTCGCCGCAGTTAAGCGGCAATCGCTTGTCGTCAACCATGATCATCGCACCATTTCGACGCACTGTGGGTCTTTGTTTTGCGAAGTAGAGCGGAACGACCGGAATCTTCTCGAGCATGATGTATTCCCAGACATCGAGCTCCGTCCAGTTTGACATCGCAAACACGCGCATGGTTTCACCCTGGCGTATCCGTGTGTTGAACAGGCTCCAAAGCTCCGGCCGCTGGTTACGGGGGTCCCATACGTGGCCCGCCGAACGGAAGGAGAGTATCCGTTCTTTTGCGCGACTCTTTTCCTCATCGCGCCGGGCGCCGCCAAAGGCGGCATCAAATCCGTGGAGGTCGAGGGCCTGCTTCAGCGCGTCTGTCTTCATCACCTGGGTATGGAGCGCGGAGCCGGAATCGATCGGATTGATCCCGCGAGCGATGCCCTCCTTGTTGATATGGACAATCAAGTCGAGGCCGAGCCGCTTGGCTGTCGCGTCTCGAAAGCTGATCATCTCACGGAACTTCCAGGTCGTGTCGACGTGAAGCAGGGGGAAAGGCAATTTTGCCGGATAGAACGCCTTGATCGCAATGTGCAGCATTACGCTTGAGTCTTTTCCGATCGAGTAAAGCATGACGGGCCTTTTGAACTCGGCGACCACATCACGCATGATTTCAATCGATTCAGCTTCGAGACGGCGCAGATGTTTCGGCAGCATATATCTTCTTTTCGATGCAGGATCGCTGTTCTTCGCCGTTCTGTGGCTCCAGCCCAGAGTGAGGAATATCCGCGGCGGAAACGGCCGGCCAAGCGGCAGGCTCGTCCATGAGGTCAAGCTCCATTGGACAGCAGACTTGCAGACGCGGCAGCATATCGTATTCCTCCGCTGGTGCTGCCGGCGCCACCTGATCGGGAGATCAACTCGTGCGGGTTAAGGATCTTGCCTAAATCAACCAGCGTGTTTTGATCGCAAGCATTCAGATCGCCCTAGGAATTATTGAGGATCTGCTCAAGCCGCGCGACCTCGCCTCGCAACATCTCGATAGCCGCGTCGCGGTTCTCCGAAACGTTCCAAGCAGTGTGGACCGGCTCTCCAGCGTGAGAGGGGTCGGATAATGCTCCGGCCTTGGTACTTCGCAAATCCCACCAGGTTCGGAATATCCGACGATAAAGTTCGGTTACCTCACCTCCCCTATCCAGCACTCCGGCTTTCTGTGCACGCAGCAGTTCCTGCTCATATCCGAGTTCTAGCAAAAGCTCAGCGCCGACCAAATCAGTCACGGTTTGCATCTCTTCGACGCTCAATTGAGATTGCCATGATTTGACAGAGCTTTCGTCAACGACGTTTCGTTCCAGGATTTTTCGATCCCCAAAGCTGCTGGATCGAAGATAATCTGCTTGTCTCATCCCAGCCGATGCGACGGCCGCTGGGTCACAGCCGAGCCCCTTCAACAGACGCCGGATTTCCTCGTCCTGATGCGCCACGAGCAGTTCGTATTGCACGAACTGTGTCTGAGGGCGAGAGCGGTGCGCGGCGAGCTTGGGAAGGCCCAGAACCAAATCGGCGAGTGAAGTTATGATGACGTCGGGCAGACGGAGCATGAGATCGGCGAGACTGGATACGCTAACCGAATGCGGGCTTTCTGTCCGCAGTGGGATGCCCCACGTCGATTTCAGTGAAGCGGCGATGGCATAGGGATTGCGCATCAGAAGGATGTGTGGTGCTTCTGGATAGACAGATTCAAGAAACTCAAGCACGGTCCAATACCGTGGTGTCTTGTCTATGATGATGCGCTTGCCCGCGTCCGCCAGATACTGATCATATGCTGCATCGGCATAAGCGCGGCTGGCGATCGTGCGATCTATCCGCCCCAGGAACTCCGAGGTCGCGGCCTTGATCAGTGAGCTGCCCGCCGGATGGCGCTGGTCCACCCTGCCAAATGCTTCAAGCGCCAGCATCAACCAGGGTTCAGGCGGAGCCACAATGTCTGGATGGTGCTGGAGCAAATGCGCCAGGAGTGTCGTCCCGGATCGTGGAAGACCAAGAAGAAAGCACACCGCAGGCGAACGGCCAAAACGTCCGCTCATCGTTCAGACCCTCGTGCCTGAAAAGCACACCCTGCCGGCGCTCGCTCGATTGAGCGAAACAAAGCCAGCCGCGGGATCACATGGGCAGCCGCTTCCGTGCAAAGCATCAAACCGAGACAAGAGTTTTGTCTAGCACTCATGAGTTTAGACCGTTCAGTTCGATCGATCGGCGGGATCACCGAAAGATAACTGCAATCGCCCCTCGATTGCTCGACAGTTAAAACGACGTCAAGCGGCAGCTCAATTACACGAAGATCGATTGCGGATAGGGGAAGGTTGGAAAGAACTATACGGACGTTTGCCGAAGACCGCCCGCGGTACAGGAAGGCTATTACGTGTAGTCATAAGTTGCCCGTTGCTGGGGCATTGAAGCCGTAAATGCGACATGCACCTCACTGATATTCGGCATACAAGAGCGGACAGCTCGGCGAGCGCGGCAAAGAAGCAGCCCACATCGCGGACATCTCACTTGGCGACGCGCAGCTATCTTGTTAGCGCGTATCGATCCTAACGCAACTTTGCCGTGCATACTGCCGTTGGTCCAAGACACTAAGCCATAGCTCCGGCCAGCCTGTTGAAGCCCATCCGTCCGAACTATACCAACTGTTTGATTTACCTGCTCTTGCAGCACTGCCGCCCCCCTAATCGGCGCTAAGGACGGTTGTAAAGGACGGAACCTGGCTTAAGATGGCTGATCCAGCAAGCGCGCTTGGCCGCATCTATACTGACGGAAACGAGATTGTCCGGCCGATCACGTGGGGAGAGCAGATCAATCCATGCTTGTCTCGAAGAACTTGCCAGATTTCCTGCCATTGTGCCTGGCATCACTGGGCCACGGTGGACAATCCTGATGGCGGTGACCGATCGTGTCCCGTGGCGTGGTGTAGCTGAGTGCGGGTCACCACGTTCGCCGGCATGGGCCGGATCGGTCAGCTGGCGATTGCCGGGAAGCTGACGGCGGGATCATCGCCCAACGGGGCGATGGTTTCCAGTGTCATGTAGCGGCCGCGTTGAACCGTCCACTCGTCGTTCTGTTCGAGCAGGATGGCACCGATCAGGCGAGTGATGGCGTCCTCATTCGGGAAGATGCCAACCACTTCGGTTCGGCGCTTGATCTCGCCGTTGACCCGTTCGAGCGGATTGGTCGAGTGCAGCTTGGCGCGGTGCGCGGCCGGGAAGCTCATATAGGCCAGCACGTCGGTCTCGGCCTCGTCGAGGAAGGCGGCGAGCTTCGGCAGCTTGGGGCGGAGCTGGTCGGCGATGCGCCGCCATTGCGCCCGTGCTGCCTCGGCGTCGTCCTGGGCAAAGGCGGTGGCGATGAAGGCGGAGACGACGCGCCGGCCGCTCTTGCCAGCATGCGCCAGCGCGTTGCGCATGAAGTGCACGCGGCAGCGTTGCCAAGAGGCGTTGAGCACCTTGCTGACGGTCGCCTTGATGCCCTCATGGGCGTCGGAGACGACGAGCTTGACGCCGCGCAGGCCCCGCCGCGCCAGCTTGCGCAGGAACGCCGTCCAGAACGTCTCGGCCTCTGACGGACCGATATCCATGCCGAGCACCTCGCGGCGGCCATCGCTGTTGACTCCACCGCGATGATCACCGCGACCGAGACGATGCGCCCGTTCTGGCGCACCTTCACGTAGGTCGCGTCGATCCACAGATAGGGCCAGTCGCCCTCGATCGGGCGGTTGAGGAAGGCCTTCACCTTGTCGTCGATCTCGCCGCACAGCCGCGACACCTGGCTCTTGGAGATCCCGCTCATGCCCATCGCCTGCACCAGATCGTCGACCGAGCGGGTGGAGACGCCCTGCACGTAGGCCTCCTGCACCACGGCGGTGAGCGCCTTCTCGGCCATCCGCCGCGGCTCGAGGAAGCCCGGGAAGTAGGAGCCTTTGCGCAGCTTGGGAATGCGCAGCTCGACGGTGCCGGCGCGGGTCTCCCAGCTCCGGTCGCGGTAGCCGTTGCGCTGGACCTGCCGTTCCTGGCTCTTCTCGCCGTACGCGGCCCCGGTCAGGCCCTCGACCTCCAGCTCCATCAGCCGGTGGGCGGCAAAGCCGATCATCTCGCGCAAGAGATCTGCATCGGGGGTCTTCTCTACGAGCGTGCGCAGGTTCATCATGTCGTCGGTCATCGGTGGTTCCTCGAATCAGGTTGGCTGTCGCAATCCAAACCTTACCGACGAATCATCGGTGACCACCCGCAAAGCCGCTCGCTCGCTACGGCGCTATTGAGGGCGCGCTTCGCGAGCGGCTTTGCTAATCAGCTACACCACTCCTCGGGACACGACCCGGTGACCTATTTGGGCAGAGAAAAAAGGGTTGTACAGGTCAATCTGGTGTCACGATTGATGCACGTCGACCCTTCCTTCGTGACGACCTACTCAAAGTTGCTAGAGAACAACGGTTGCTGCGGCATAAGTCCTCCGCAAACGATGACCGGATCCTGCAGATGTCGCTGACGGCCAAAACGCGCAAGCATCTCGCGACTTTGACGCCACGACAGACAGCGCAGAATGAGCTCACTTTTGATGAAAGCGGCATTGACCGATCAAGCAAGTTCATTGCCAAGGCTGCCACAGTGAGGTATCGCCTGGAATGGGCCCGTCTGGTATTCAGAAGACCAAACGCAACTGTCAGAAATGGAGCTCGCTAATCATGAGTCTCCCATTCTTCGAATACGTCTTAAAGCAGCGCGGTCGAAGGTGGTTGTGGTCCGTTCACGACGCTGAGGGCGCGCAGGTCATGATGGGTTCAGGACGTAACCGCCCCGCCGCCATCTATCAAGCTAACAGAGCCCTTTTTCAATTGCTGTTGAGCGCGCCATATCGCCCAGGAGCTCGAGCTAGCCGACAGGCTCGACGCCGTCGGCTTACACCGAAACTTTAGCTGGCATGAGCGTCGAGAATGTCCCCATTCGCGAGTTTGTTTCTATTTGGCTAAAGCGGTCAGCCGATGTGTTCGGCCCAGCGCCCGAAGCTGAAGAAGCTGATGCCCGAACGAAGACTAGCTTCGCCCCGGAGGGGTTTCGTCTGCAGCTTCTCAAAGTAAGGCGCCTAGTACTGGGCGGTTGGCGCCATCGCATGTGCTCCCGGACCGGGCGGCTTTATCTTCAAGACCGGTCTGTGGCTATGACTATGTCTTTCACTGGCAATCATACATTGCAAGCGGCCGTCGAAACCACCTTCCAAAAAACTTGATCGAAGATCAGGAGACGATGGAGCCCCGTTCCGCGACATTGAAGAGCATCCGGCACGTGAGTAAAAAACTCTCTCAGCACAGACGGCAAAGCTAAAGCTAATGTGCAACAAAGTTGCTATGGCCAAAGAGGGCGGCCCGCGAGCCGCCCTACCGTGCCATTAGCCAGCGTTGCTGAAATTAACGCTGATGTCCGAGTCCGATTCCGAGATTTAAGGCTTTCTGGCGTAGCGCGCCGACGCTGCGTTTGGTCATCTTTGCTATTTTTATGACCGGGGTCCGAGCCTTCGAATGGACTTTGAGCTCTTTGATATCAGCCTTCGTCCACTCGCGCCGCTTAACGCGTTTCTTGGTTGCTTTTTTCACGATGAATGCTCCTTCTGAGAGGAGTGCTTGTAGCATAGTTTTTTCGGAGCGACGACCGCAAAAAAAACGAACAGTCATCGGAACTCGCGCCAATTATTAGCTCGGTCATGTTTTTGGAAGAGAAGGTGTCTGGACTACTGCAGCTGTTGAATTCTTAACTCCGTACAGACGCTGTGTTGAGAGGCTTCGTTATTGAATGCAGCCGCATTGGCGATTTACCCCGCTCTCGCTAACTAAGTGCCAGAGCTCCTCTGGAGCGTGCGCGAACACAAAAATCAGTCTCGCCTTCGTGTCCGTCGCCCGGGCTCGGCTCAACGTGTCCAAGTGCATGAAGACATCAGGTCCTCCACACTCAGGTCGGAGGAAGCCATGTCATCCCTTGGTCCCGTTGAATCGCTTCACAGTACTAGACACTGCATTATCTCCAAACTGAAACTTGCGCGATCTAATCGGGGCACGTGGCTATCAGCAAGGGATTGAGCGGTAAGCCGTCACGCCTATAACCTTTGCGCCGGCTTAATCGCGTGCCAAGGAACGCTTTCTGCGCGCGCTCGCTCGCAGCTGCGAAGACACCATGAGGGGCTACTCATCCTCGGGCTCTTGCGCGATCTCCCGTTCAACCTTCCCCTCCCTAGCACCCAGATCTAGCAGTTCGAGCCTCTCAAGAGCTTTCCTTCCCGCGTCGGTAATAATCCAGCACCCGACCTCTCGCTCGATCAGCCTTTGGCCGAAAATATCGAGCTGCGGCGCGCGGCTCGCGATGCGCTTCATACGGGCCGGCCACTCTGGGCCGCTGCTGTAATAGATGGCCAAATGCTGTTTAACGACTTCGATGCTCGCCCGCTCGTGCGGCTGGCCGGCAAGTATCTTCAGTATGGACAGCTGAAAACTCACGCGCGCACGCCATCGAGTCGAGGAAAAGCTCCATAATACTTATCCTGAGGGAAGCCACAGCGCTGTGCGCCGCTTTTCAAAAGAAACCTTGCCCCATCAGCCTAATGAAGCAGGATACCGACTGCCGTCGATGACAGCCTGGATTGCTTCCTCGCCAGCGCAAAATTGCTTCGCCGTAAGCAAGGTTCTCAACGGCATCGGCGACATCCTGCCCACAGTGTTTTGAAGCATGGGCCAGCGGAGATAGAGCTAAGCGTGTGATGAGGTCTCGACTGCCGTCTTCGATCGATTTGATATCAAACTACGTCGGTGGTACCCACGCTGTTCCACATCTCGCCGGATGACATCGCTCACTGAACGCACCGCCCGCTTCTTGCGCATTCCAGGAATGGTGATCAGGTGTTCCAGACGATGGCGATCACGGATTCCAGATGATCGTGATCACAGGAGACGAACACGACTGACGGGTTTAAGTGTGCTGGAAATAGTCTCCTCGTCAAGGATGGTTGGGCTGGCTTGGAGATCGTCCCGGCGGTCCATGGGAGGGCCCCGTGCGCGGCGCGGAGTGCCCCCACGAGCGACGTAGCGACGCGCGCGGGAGGGGCCTGTGGGCCGGCGGGGCGATCGTGCGCGAGGCGCTCACGGTTTTTTCTTTTCGCCGGCCTGACGGCGCAGGCTGTCGCCCTTGAGCTCAAGGCGATGCGCATTGTGAATGATGCGGTCCAATATCGCATCGCCAAGAGTGGGGTCGCCGAACACGTCAGAGTACCCCTATTCTTGAGCGGGTCGTGTCTCACGTCACGATCACGGACCCGCATCATTTTCTGTTTGGGCACCGGCTTGAGGTGCTGAAGGAGCGGTCGGGGCGCGGTCCCGCCTACGTCGTTGTCGCGCTGCCGGACGGCCGGCCGCGGGCGGTTCGGATCGCGTCGACGGATCTTGCCGAGACGCCGATCACTTCCCGCCCGGATGCGGCCGATCTGCCGCGCATCAGTGCACGTACGCTGATCCCATTGATGCAACATTTGAGCGCGAGTCTGAGCCTTCTCGACGAGAAGGTGATTCGCGATGACCCACCGACCGCTTCCAGGTCGCGTTGCGTATCGACCCCTGCCGACGTTGGCAAATCCACCCGGCCATCCGACGGCCGACATTCCGCGCCTGTGGCCGAATCTGTCGACCGCGACGCAAACCCAGATCGCTCAAATCCTCGCCACGCTGCTGCGGCGAATGCAAGCGGTTCCCGGCACGCCCGGAAGGGGACTGGGTCGTGCTGATCAGCTTGAACGTCGCTGACGAGCGGCTCACGACTGCGCACCGAGCCAAGTTGGCCTATGTCTACGTGCGGCAGTCATCCGTGAACCAGGTGCGCCAGCACCAGGAGAGCACGGAGCTGCAGTACCGCCTCGTCGATCGTGCCATCGGTCTGGGTTGGCCCCGGAGCGCGTCCAGGTCATTGACGAGGATCTGGGCAAATCCGGTGCTGGCGGCGTGGATCGTCATGGTTTCCAGAAGCTCATTGCCGAGATCGGCCTTGGCAACGCCGGTCTTGTGGTAAGCCTCGACGCTTCTCGCTTGGCCCGCAATAACCGGGACTGGCATCAGCTTCTCGAACTGTGCTCGGTGTTCGGCGTGCTCATTGCGGATGGCGAGCGGCTTTACGATCCGCGCGCCTACCACGACCGCCTGCTGTTGGGCTTGTCCGGCATCATGAGCGAGGCGGAGTTGCATCAGCTTCGGATGCGCCTTCACCAAGGGGAACGCCAGAAGGCGGCGCGGGGCGAGCTGCGGCTGCCGCTGCCAGCCGGGCTCGCCTATGATCGAGCGGGCACAATTGTTCTCAATCCCGATGAGGAGGTGCGGGCCCGTCTTCATCTCGTGTTCGCCAAATTCCGGGAACTGCAGAGCGCTCGCCGTGTGATGCGTTACTTGGACAGGAACGGATTGTCCTTGCCGGTTCGACCGCTGCTTGGACCATCTCCACACGAGATCGTCTGGCGTGCGCCAGATAGTGCACGCGTCCTTAGCGTCCTTCAAAATCCGGCCTATGCTGGGGCGTATGTTTATGGCCGCCGGCAAAAGGATCCGAGCCGATGCCGGCCGGGATCGCTGACGGGAACGGTCAAGGTGGCGATCGGGGATTGGGCGGTTTGCCTCCACGCCGCTCACCCAGGCTATATCAGCTGGGAGGAGTTCATGGCCAACCAGGGGCGACTGGCAGATAACGTCTTCCGCTATGAGGCAGGACATTCTGGCGTACCGCGCAAGGGGGTAGCCCTGTTACAAGGAATTGCGATCTGCGGCCGTTGCGGGACGGCGCATGAGCATGCGCTACACGGGCCCGAATGCCGACTATCCGGTCTATTGCTGCCGCTCGGATCGGGACCAGCAAGGCAGTGCACTGTGTCAGGAAGTCCGGGCCTTGGCGGTTGACGCGCTGGTCGAGCGGGTGGTCCTCGATGCCCTGGTGCCGGATCAGATTGAGATCGCACTCGCGGCGGCGGGCCAACTGGAGCAGGAGAGCCGTCAGCTCGAGCGCCAGTGGGCGCTTCGCGTGGAGCGCGCCCGCTACGAGGCCGAGCGCGCTCGGCGTCAGTATGACGCCGTAGAACCCGAGAACCGTCTTGTGGCGCGCTCACTTGAGCGGGCTTGGGAAGAGAAGCTGCGTGTCGTCGAGGCGGTCGAGCAGCAGCATGCGCGTTGGTGCGCACAAGAGCCGCTTCTGATTGGCCCGGCGGAACGCGCTGGGCTACAAGCGCTCGGCGAGAACCTGCCGCGGATTTGGAATACGGCCACCACGTCGGCAGCCGATCGCAAGCGCATTCTGCGATTTGTCATCCGCGAAGTCGTTCTTGATCAGAAGCGGACCCGAGGTCAAGTGTGGCTCAAGATCGTCTGGCAGACCGGCGCAACCAGCGAGCATCACGTACAACGGCGCGTTCACACCTACCGCGATTACATCGACATTGATCGGTTGCGGCGACGGATCCTCGAGTTGAATGCTGAACACAAAATGGATGGCGAGATCGCGGCGATACTCAATCAGGAAGGCTTCGTCGCGGCCCGAGGCTGCGCCTTCAAAGGCGAGAACGTCTGGGTGTTACGCACCCGCTGGGGCATTCCCACCGTCAAAATCAACGGCATGGACAAGAACCCGATGCGCTGGCCCGACGGGAGCTTCTCGATTCAGGGCGCGGCGGCCGAGCTTGGAGTAACCCCACAGACGGTGTTCGATTATCTCGCGCGCGGATTGCTGGCAGGTCATCAGTTAGCCAAAGGTCAGCCATGGCAGATCGAGCTTTCCGACGAACAGATCAGTCAGCTTCGCAATCGGGTACGACGCACCAAGCGTTCGAAGAAGGAGGCATCATGAAGCCATCGGCTCGGCAATGACGTCGTGCCATTGCGACACGGGGACCTGACTTGTGATCAACAACGACCCCTTGTCGTAGCGATCATCGACAATCTCGAGCAGATCGCGCCGCTGGTCGGCGGTGAGCGGTTCGGGTCCCCAGTCGTCGAGAATGAGGAGATTGACGCGCTCCAGAGCGGCGATCAGGCGCGCCAGACGGCCTTCGCCGCGCGCCTGGGCGAGATCGGCGAACAGGCGAGATGCCCTCTTGTAGAGGACGGAGAAGCCGTCGCGGCAAGCCTTGTTGCCGAGCGCGCAGGCAAGCCAGGACTTGCCGGTGCCGGTTGGGCCGACGATGACCAGGTGGTTGGCATCACGGATCCATTGGCAGGTGGCGAGGGTCTGGAAGAGCGAACGGTCAAGGCCGCGGGCGGTGCGATAATCGACATTCTCGATGGCGGCCGCCTGGCGGAGCTTGGCACTGGTCAAGCGGCGCGTGAGGCGGCGGTTGTCACGGGCGGTGACCTCGCGATCGACGAGGAGGCCGAGCCAATCGGGATGCGGCATCCCGGCCGCCTCGGGATTGTTCTGCAGTTCGACGAGGGTATCGGCCATGGCGGCGAGGCCGAGGGCGCGCAAGCGATCGACGGTAGGGTGAATGAGCATGCTGATCTCTCCTGATCAATTGTAGTAACTGCGGCCACGGATGTTGGCGTGGAAGAGGATGGGCGCCTCCTCGGCGGGCGGAGCGGTTCTGTCAGTGCCGTTCTTGAGGATGGCGGCGACCGATTTGTACGAACGGGCGTTGATCAGGAGGGCACGGGCGCAGGCGGCGTCGACGCGTTCCTGGCCGTAGCGCTTGACCAGCCCGAGAATGCCGATGGCGGAGCGGAAGCCCTGTTCCGGGTGCGGCCGCGACCGCAGGATGACGTCGATCAGAGTGTCGACGTCGGGGCCGACCTTGGCGGCTTCGGAACGAATACGCTCATGGGTCCAGTCACGATAGCGGCGATGCGAGCTCGGCATATGCTCGGAAATCGTCGTTGGGCGATGCGGCAGCGTGCTGCGCAGGTGCGAGGCGATGCGCTTGCCGCGCAGGAAAATCTCGACCGTTCGCGCGGTGATCCGAGCCTCGACCTCCTGATGCACGAGGTTGTGAGGAACGCTGTAGTAATGTTTGGCGATCTCGACATGATAGTCGAGATTGACCCGGCAGCGCTTCCACTCGGCATACTCGTACGGTTCATCCGGCAAGGGGGTGAGCGCCGGACGATCGAGCTCCTCGAACAGGTCGCGCCGACTTCGTCCCCAGCTGCGCAGCGGTCGATTGTTGAGATCGGCGAGAAGCACACGGATCGCCTCGTTGAGGGCGGCAAGCGAGAAGAAGCGGTGGTTGCGCAGGCGCGCCAGAATCCATCGTCCGACGATTTGGACGCCGACTTCGACCTTGGCCTTGTCGCGCGGCCGATACGGCCGCGCCGGGACGATGGCGGTGCGGTAATGGCGGGCGAGATCGGCATAGGTCCGGTTGACCATCGGCTCATGAAAGCAGGCCCGGGTGATGCCGGCCTTCAGGTTGTCGCTCACCGTCTGCCGGGCCACGCCGCCGAAATAGGCAAACGCCCGAACGTGCGAGGCGATCCAGTCCGGCAGGCTCTGGCTGAGGCTGGCCTCGGCGTAGGTGTAGTTCGAGGCGCCGAGCACGGCGACGAAGATCTGCGCGCTCCGCACCTCACCGCTGAGCCCGTCAACCACCTCCATGGTGTGGCCGGAATAATCAACGAACAGCTTCTCGCCGGCGACATGAACCTGGCGCAGGGTCGGCTTGAGGCGGCCGGCCCATTCCTTGTAGCGTTCACAGAACCACGAGTAGCTGAAGCTGTCGGAGTTTGCGTCGCAATACTCCTCCCACAACAGCATCAGCGTGACGTTTGAGCGCCGCAGCTCGCGATGCACCAGCGCCCAATCCGGCTGCGGACGCTCGTCGCTGGGCCGATCGGATGGTGGCGGATATAGGCGGTTCTCGAGCCGGACATCGTCATCCAGCTCCGGCGGCAACGGCCAGGTCAGGCCGGCGCGGCGGGTTCGGTTCAGGTACTTGCTGACCGTGCCTTGGGCCAGGCCGAGGCTGCGGGCAACGGCGCGTTGCGACATGCCGACGCTGTAGTGCAGGCGTAGAACTTCACGAATGTGGCGCATGGACAGTCTCTCGGTCGGCATCTCGATCCTCTGCGGTTAGGCAAAAGACCAAGGTAGCCAGGTTGCAGACTGTCAGCGGTGGACGCCTCCTGGTTGCCCCCGATCGATCACGATCGGCTGGAAATGGTGATCACGATGCTCTGGAACGCGTGATCACGATGGCCTGGAATCGGTGATCACGATCGGCTGGAACGCGCACGCTTCTTTCGCTTCCAACTGCCCTCCAACCCCGCCGGGATCGCAAACCCTCGCGGAACGACCAAAAGATCGCGTCTCCCGTTCAAATAAATATCGAACATGTCGTCCCTCGTTTGACACGAGGGTAGATCGCCGGTCCATACATTTGGTGACATCGAAGCAACAGTTGCGCTCAAAGACTCTACGCAAGTTTTCCGCCAGATTTCGCCCGTACTTGAGCATGCCTTCCAATCCCGCTTCTCCTTCAGGTGCTCCGCATCGGTGAGGGTACCGGAGCCTTCGCGCGCCTTATTATCGCTAACAGATCCTCTGATCGAGGCGGCGTTCTCGATATGGTGATAAGCCTTGCAGACAACCGCGGGATCGATAACTGGGGGGCAGGAGAGCGTCTTTGCGCCATGGCTCGAAAGGCAGATGAAGACAGATTGCGGTCATGGGCCATCGCATCGATGTCCTGCGCGATCAAGTAAGCTGGTAAGAATGTGCGGGACAGGCTCGCGCGCAACCGGCTGAGCGGACGCCTTACCGGTCAAAGGCATCGATGTGCGCAGATTGGCCAACGATGCATACTCGTTCAAACAACTATAGCTGCCGGAGGCAGATTGGTTCTTGACACATGCAAACAAGACCGATTTGTGCGCGCCACGCTTAGAGGAGCGCTGCAGATCCACTTGAAAGGCAGGCGGCAATCCTCCAGCAGGTCCGCTTAGGTGTCGTGAGACAACGGGCCGCGCGCCGATTTGACGCGGTATCGCCACTTGTTCTCGAATTGACGATCGACGCGAGCCTGTCGGAGATCACGCTTAGCTTGCAGATTGCCCCACAATTCAATTCGCGGAGTTCCCGCGCCAAAATCAAGCTAACCAGCCCATGCCGGCGGCAATGCAGGCGGGGTTCGAAGCTCTATCACATCAGCGAAGACCGTCCAATCGTCGACACTTTTTTGCTTGCAGAAATTGGCCTCAGCCTGCTGTGCAGCAGCGCTCAGTGAGGCAGCATCGACCTTGAACGCTGCCTGACAGGCACGATGTTCGTGGCCGGTATCGTCACAAACGGTTTTAATGAACCGAACATTAAATGAAGGCATGACACCTCTTGTCTTGGGTTTGCTGATCCACCATTCTGTCACTCGCACCACAAGAGTATTTGATCTGCCTCAAGCAGCATCCCAAGGGTTGTCCGCCCCTCCATTGAGGTAATGTTTAGACTTTGGCAGCCCGAGCGCTCCCGTTGTCCCGCAGACTACGCGATCTCTATTGTCCAGCTTCCGGATCGCGCTCTGGTTTGAGCCGCGGGATAACGCCTTCTAGTCTGTTCATGCCGTCGACCGATAAAGTTGAATCGCCGATGACTCGAGGATTGTCTTGCACAAAGGATTGATTGCCCCGTGCACCGCCACGCCAGAAATCCCGGCTATTGATCACGATCGATCCGATATGCGGCTCGCAGCGGCAGCTCGAGGGCGGCCATTCTCAATGCGCATCAGTTCTTTTTGACCTGTATCAATACCGCGGCGACTGCCTACTGATAGAAGTGCGCTTCTTGCTCATCACACACATGGAGAAAGACATGGTGCACCATCATCGTTTCATGTCCAGATATCGGCGCCGCAGTTCAAGGAGCGCTGCCGGATGCACCCGAGGCGCGTGCCGATGACCTGCACACAACAACCTACGTCGCGTGCGAAGGCATCCACTTCATCGACCCGCGGACGTGCGCTGATCGGCTTCGAGCGCAGCTAGGGCTCATCCGAATGATGTCAAACGAGTTCTGGCTCTTTGGGTTCTCGGGAATGCCTGCCCGCTCACAACGGCGCGCCTGACGCCATTGCAACCGAACGCCCCACGCCGACGACGCGGGACAAAGAGATTTCCCACCAACGAAGGATGTTCGACATGACAGACCATGGGGACATTCGTCGCGCCGCGGATCAGGCTGCGGGAGCGGCAGTCGAGTTAAACTTCTGCAGAACAGCAGTTAATACCAGCCATCGGCGGTTTGACCTGATCCCGATCGATTCGACCGAAGCCCGAGACTTGTTTCGCAGCGTTCTCTCGGCGGGCGAGACGATGATGTCCCGGCACGAAACGTTCGACGGCGCCACGGCCGATAAAAGCCCGGCCACGACTGGCGCAATCGAGACCACGCCGCCTGGGCAATATTGCGCTGAGCCCGATCGCGGCGCCAAGCCATCTCGTGCGAAGTGTTCAGAAGGTTGCCTGAATTTGTCAGCCAGCAGCGATGAACATCGTGCAAGATCTCCTGGCGACCTGACCTGGGAGCGGCTCGAAACGGTGCCACCCTCAGATCGGGACCTGGAGATTGCCGTGATCGAAGGTGGTACCATTCACCGGGTGGTCTTTCCTTGCCGCCGGGCCTTCGGCGGCTGGATCAAGGCCAAGACAGGAGAACACGTAGCCGTGCAGCCGACGCACTGGCGCATATGGCCGAAATAGCCATCCCGCACAATGAATTGATGTGAGTTGAGGCGCCTTCAGCTCCGGTGGCCTCTCGTAGGAAACAATGTAGAATCGAATAAGAGCGTCTGCCAGGAAACATGTCAGACCACGTCTGGTAAAGCTATGGCATTGCCGCGGCCGCCGCCGCGCTGGCTCTCGTGATCTGCCCGGCCTAACGTCGCTCCCCTGCTCTGCCTCTTGATCGGCGTGGCCTTTAATCCCGCTGCCATGATCGATATCGCGGAATTCGCGGGCGCCATGATCGTGATTGAGGAGAAGAGAATCATTCTCTCGTTCAGCGCCCCAGCCGCTCGTTTAATTGGTTTCTCTCCGGACGACGTGGTCGGAATGAATGTATCGAGCTTGCTGCCGCAGCTCTACCGCCCCGAGCACGAGCGCTGCATCGCACGTTTTCTGGCCAAGGACGAGCGGCACATCATTGGCATCCGCCGCATCGTCGTCGGCGAACCGAGCGACGGCTCGACCTCCGTCGGTGAGGCCAAGGTGCGCGCCGAACGGTTCTTCACCGGTTCCATCCGAAATCTCGGCGAGGGTCGGCGGCGGAACGGCGGTTGGAAGAGCTGCAATCTGACCTCGTGCGGGTGTCGCGGCCCGGTCGCCATACGTGAAATGGCATCGTCTATTGCCCGTGAGATCACCGGCCGCTCTCCGCAATTACAAACTGCGGGACACAAAGCCTCTGCTGGCGCGCAACGAGCCGGACGCCAACTGCAATGGTGGCGCACTCGAACGCGCCGCCACTACACGCTCTACGCGCCAAAGATATCATCAGCGCCTGCGGGACTTCATTTCCAGGGACGAGCACACTGCGGAGACTCCGCTCACGCTCTTTGAAGAAGCTGTGGCTCTGGCCCTAGTGGCCCCAAGGAGCAAAGCGTCCGCATGATGACCCCCAGCGACCGCGGGGTCATTGTCGACAAGATCCAGATTCAGCAGGTCGCGCTAAACCTGATACGCAATGGAATCGAGGTCATGGCTTCCTGCCCGCGCCGCGAAGTTGCCAAGGTCGACACGTATACCGTTGCCGATAACGGCCCGGGATCAAGCGCTGATATCCGCCGACCGACTGTTCCAGCCCTTTGTCACGAACAAACGCCATGGCATGGGTGTGAGGCTATCAATCTGCCGGACGATCATTGCGTCATATAGCAGCCATATCGTCGCGGAAGCGACTCCGAGTGGCAATCCTTAACTCGGCATCTGCGGAGCGTAGCGAAAGAGACATGATTGGGCGGCGCATTCTTGTGATCGACGATGACGCCGCAATGCGGGACTCGCTCGCGTTTCTTCTTGATGTTAACGGTTTCTACGTAGCAACCTATGAGACAGCGACCGCGTTTCTTAATGACCACGCGGGCGGTCCAGTCGATTGCATCGTGTCAGACATCCGTATGCCGGGTATGAGCGGTCTCGAACTGGTCAGCAAAGTGAAGGCCAATCGCGTAGACTGCCCGGTCATCTTGATAACTGGTCATGCCGACGTATCGCTTGCAGTCGAAGCGATGAAAACGGGCGCGGTCGACTTCATCGAGAAACCGTTCGAAGAGGAGGTGCTATTGCGTGCGATCAATAGTGCCTTGAAAGCGCGGCCAACGAAACTCGCCGATGACGCAGCGAAACTGCAGGCGGAGGCCCGCCTCGCGGACCTCTCCTCCCGCGAACGTGACGTCCTGCAGGGACTATTAGCCGGCAAGATCAACAAGGTGATCGCCCATGATCTCGGCATCAGCCCCCGGACAGTCGAGGTTTACCGTGCAAACCTCATGGCCAAGGCCAATGTTCGCAGCATGTCCGAGTTGATGCGGATCGCCATTACCGCGGGACTCTAACAGCGGCGCAGATGGTGCGACGATTCATGCATTCAAGCTGCGCAGTCCAGACGACGAGGAGGGTTTTCAGGTGCACGGTAACGAGCCGATCATGTTTTCGGTGGTGGCTATTGATGCAACCCAAGCTGCTGGTTCCTTGGAATCCCGACGGCACCTGAAGCAGATCAATTGCGTCACCGAAATTTGTGCTCCGATAACAGAAGGTCTGTCAGCCCGGAGAACGGCATAGTTCGGCAATATATTGTCCATCCTCCAACGGAGCTCCCAGTGCGGGCTGCCGTGAACGGTTCGATTTCCTTCGCATTGGAAACGGGTGAGCATGTTGACGCTGTGGCAATCGGTCACGAGAGGACCATCCTTCCGTCATTGCGCTTGGCTGGGCGACAGTCACCTCGGTCTTCGAAATCAAACGATCGCGTGCGTTGGAGGCGCATAATCATCAAGCGCGGCGACGACGTCGGCCGCCGTATATCGATCCGAGTTTGAGCAACCAAGGGACCCCGCCGGCCGCATTTCAATACCCCCTCCTCATCGGACTTACGTGTAAATACTTAAGGGCTTCTACCTAGGGAAAACATCCAAATTTCCCAGTTCGTCAGGAACAGACAATCTGCGTCCCATCGACGTTCGCAAGATAGGGTCCGCCATGCACGCCTAGGCCGCCAGTTTTCCCGAGAGCAGCCGCCATCGACCAGCGTCTTGTGTGGGCAACCTCAACACTTCGGCTAAGCTGCTTTACGCCAGCTCAAATTTGAGCGCGCTACTTTTTCGCGTCGAACGGCGCGACAAACGCGGCGCAGCGAAGGGCCCCGATTCGGTGCTTAAGCGATCTTCCGAGCCGCAAAAACGCCGCCAGCCAACATTGTGCCTCCAGGAGCACCGCAATGATCATCGATCTTTTGCTTCGAGAGCATCGCAACATTGATCTGCTTCTGGTCGCTCTTGAACGCGAAGTGGAGATTTTTGAGAAAGGGATCCGTCCTGATTATGAAGTCATTCGCGCGATTATCGGCTATTTCGAGGTTTATCCTGAGGTGTACCATCATCCACAGGAAGATTTGATTTATTCCAAACTAAAGGCTCGCGATCCGGATGCAGCTGCAATCATCGGCGATCTCGCGCTCGAACACCAGGAAGTCATCGACCGTTTGCACCACTTCGCGCGGGCTATTGACGCCATCCTCGCGGATCGTGAACTTTTTCGGCAGGACGTCGGCAATATCATACGGGACTTTATAGTACGCGAGCGGCACCACATGATGTGGGAAGAACGAGATTTCTTTCCGACAGCTCTGAAGGCGCTCTCAGCTCAGGATTGGACCGAAATCGCTTCCGGCCTCACCGATCATGGAGATCCGCTGTTCAGCGAGACAGCGGCAGCGACTTCCGATGCGCTAAGAGCGCATGTTCTGCAATTGGAGCAAGAAGCCGAGGCCGAACGGAGCTCGGTCGCGTTTGCATCCGACAAGGCCGCCCCCCCGTGACACGGCGCCGAGACGAACGGGCTGTATTGATCGCTGCCGTTTCACAGCCGGACAGGGGGCCTCATGTTCACCCCGTCGAAATGAAAATGGGGGGCTCGCGCGCGCGTAGGCTGCCCTACCGCCAAAATGGCTTCTGCGCAATATAATCGCTTGCTCGACCACCGGTGCAAACGGCGCATCCGAGCCTTCCTGAGCTCTCGTGACGGTTCATGCATTGGCTACGCTTGCGAGATCCTTAAAGCCGGGCTTCTCCTATCATCGCGCGATCGAACATAAGGTTTCCAGGCAGGAAAGCGCGCCGAGTTTGCGGGTGGTGCCCTGCGGTGGCCGCCGGGGATCACCGTCGCTCGCTGATGTCGTAGTCGTTCCCGACGTGCTCATGAGCGACAAACTTTGGTGTAGATTCATAAACCTCGGACTATATCGTGGCATACCACGGCATAATCGAGCTAGGCTGAGCTTCTGTTTCAACTCGGCTCCGATGCGTCAGCGTCGCTCCTTCTCCAGACTTTCGCCCGGCCCGCCTAAGCGGGACCGGGCATTTTTTCTGTTCCCAAGGCTACCTCGATTACCGAGCGCGCAAATGACCACAAGCGGATTCGCCTCGTCGAGAAGAGACCCAAGCCTGGATCAACGGCCTGGCGGATCGAATGATGCGTGTCAATCGGCTTGCAAATTTGACCCCTCATCGGCGTCCAATTTTGACCCCTTCGGGCGGCGGGGTTTGGCGGTAGCGCGCGCGAGCTGCATTTCATCAATGTCGTCTCATCAAAAATAACGACGCCAGATTTCTTCGATCATTGATCAATTCGCAATTGGGCATTTGCGGTGAACGTCTTTCCGCAAATAACCGCCGGCAGTTCTCCCTCTGTCGGTGGCTGACTTTGGCCCGGCCATCGAGAAGAGGCCGGGCTTTTTTTTCGAGCAATGACTGGCAGCTTCAAGTGTTCTGGCCCGCCGTGTCTCATGATTTGCGAAGGGGGCGGGAGCCAGAGGCAAACGGAAGCGATCGATTGACAGTCACTCGCTGAAATCGATCGATCCCGTCCTAGCGCCCGACCTGCCCTGGCTGCTCGCCTCATGGGCTATGGCGCATCGATCCCTATCACCGGGCCACCCGCATCGCCGCAACTCTGCTCGGAGCACCTGATGCACGGCATGAGTCATAGAGAGAACCGTACGCGCCATCCTAACGCTCTCTATCTGCTCGACGACTTTGTGGATCCGTGCTCGTGATGATGTCTGTCCAGGATCGAGAACGCGTGCCCAGACGCAGCGCACATCCTGGCCGAGATCGAGCGCTCGGTCGGCCGCGTCATCAGTCCCGGCAAGCTCTCGCGCTCGGGTTCTCCCTTGCTGCTACGCTGTGGGGCTTTGGGTCCTGCAGGTGGATGACAGCCGGGCATATGCATGCTTTCTCATCAGGAAGGACGTGATCAGCTAACAGAAACATTCTGCGCGAGATGCGCAGAACTCTGCATCGACATTTGAATGGCCTCCGCGCACGCGACCGACTAATGTCGATCCATATCTCGCCTAGGGTCTGTACTCAATAGGGATTCCCGCTGAGGCGGAGTTGTGATTCAAGACCTCCGAGTCGAAAGGGGGGCTTGATGGCGCAAAAGCTATATTGGCTGAGTGAGGCGGAGTGGAAGCGGATTGAACCGCTGTTGCCACGTGGGCGGCGCGGCGCCCATCGCGTGGATGACCGACGCGTGATCAGCGGGATCCTCCACATGCTGCGATCGGGCGCACGCTGGCGAGACTGCCCGGCAGATTACGGCCCCTACACGACCATCTATAACCGCTTCAATCGCTGGAGCCGCCAAGGCGTGTGGGGCAATATTTTCTACGCCTTGACTGGCTCAACCGGCCGGGTCGGGACAATGTCCATCGACGCGACCCACATCAAAGCCCACCGCTCGGCGGCGGGCGCAAAAGGGGGGACTTCCAGCAGGCGGTCGGCCGCTCGCGAGGCGGACGCACCACCAAAATCCACGCGCTGACCGAGGATTATGGACGTCCGATCGCCTTCGTGATCACGCCTGGCAACTGCCATGACCTCACGGCGGTGCGCGATCTGCTGCCTGCCGTCTCACCTGCTCGACGATTGCTTGCTGACAGGGCCTATGACGCCAATAGCCTGCGCGAGTGGTTGGCCGAGCGCGGAACAAAGGCAGTAATTCCGCCCAACCCAACTCGCAAGCATCCGCACCGGTACGACGTGAAGGCCTACAAAGGACGCAATCTCATCGAACGCATGTTTTGCCGCCTCAAGGACTTCAGGCGGATTGCGACCCGCTACGACAAGCGAGCCGACAACTTCCTCTCGGCCATCCTCTTGGTCGCCGCCGTTACTTGGTGGATCAATTGAGTCCGGACCCTAGTGCGCCTAACTGCTACTGTGATCCTGTCGCCGCTGCCGGTCGTCACGAACGCTGCGCCAATTCAAAAGCGGCCCAAGCCGGTCTGGCAAGGTTACGGCTTCCTGCCCGGCTATCGCCAGCCGCTGAGTAACAGCATTCAGCTCTACAAGCACAAACACGCAATACCACGGCTCTCGCGCGCCGACCAGCGCCACTGATATATTGACCCCGTTCCTCAGTACTACACTGGGGTGGCGAGTGGCACTATTTCGGCCCCCCGGCTTCCGCGGCGGACGCTCCAATGGCGGCAGTTTCGGGCCATGTTGGACGCGGACGCCGATCGGACCGATCTGGAATTGCGGGTGACCGGGCGGCGCGCCTAGGAGACACCTCGGGCATTGCGCCGGGATTACGTTGAGGCGTTTACTGACGTCCTCGCCTATCTTCGTCATCGCGCCGCAGCTGCACTGGCGAAGTGAGCGCGCAGATCGGTGATCAGCTCGACCTGCGCCACATCAGCAGGCAAGTAACTCGGGTTGCGATGACGATCTTGATCCGATCCGGCACGACATCGGCCGCCGATGATGCGGCCGCCTTCTCCAGCGTCGCGCCGGGACGGCTTGTGGCACAATCGGCTGCTGCGGTTATGCTGGACGCCTCACGGCCATCTTCATTTAGAATGAACAGATGCTTCAGCTCGCTTTCTCGTTGAGACAAGAACGTCTACAACTGATGCAATTGCTTTGCAATTTGCTCGAAGCAGTGCACCTACTTCCTAGAAGTCCAGACCATGCAGCAGCCGCTCAGACAATTCAGCGCTTTGAGCACCGGCTGGCGGTGTTGATTCAAGGGTCTGAAACGGCACGGCTTGCTGACCGCGACGTCGTCGGCTCGCTCTGGATAAGTGACGTCAGAGACTCACCACCCGAACGCCGACGTGATGCGCGGATCAGCAATGGCGGTCGGAAACCGGGGTGCCCGTTCGGCTGCTCATATCCCCTCACCTAATCATCACCAGTTTTGCAGCTTTTGGATGACACAGACCGCGCAGGTCATGTCTTGCAGCGATGAATGAGGCGCTCGATCCGCGCAGCCACTAGAATCGCGTATTTTTGAGCAATACATCACCCTCCACTGTGCGTGGATAGTGGGCCGCCACTTCGAATGATGGCAACAGGTCAAGAATGGCTTGCAGGGACAACTGCCCTTCGTAGAGCTCGCGGTCGCTATATTCCGTGTAGACGAAGCGCGTGTTACTTAAGGTCTGCCTGCCGCCGGCAATAACATCGGCTTCGGCTCCCTGAACATCCATCCAGATGAAATCGACCGTGTTCAGCTCCGCTTCGCTGCACCAGTCATCCAGCCGCCGCGTTTCAACCGAGACGGGGCGATCGAACCGAACCCACTCATACTCGGTAAGATGATTCTTCGGACGGCGTATTGAGCCGGAGAGGTCCCATTCCTTCGCATCACCATCTGCATTGCTTGGATGAAAGTCGATCATCCCGTTTCGATCACTGATGGCAATTTCAAACAGCTTCACCTTATTGAGAGATGAGCCCAGCTTCTTCTTGAAGCGCGCGATCGCTCTGGGGTCCGGCTCAAAGCAGTAGAGCTGAGCATGCGGGCAGAGATTGAGAAATTGTTGCGTATCGGTCCCGTCATTGCAGCCGATATCTAGGATGACCGGATTCGGCTTCTGAAGAAGTGAGACGATGTGCTGGTGTACTTCTACAGGAGACACAGGTGCTTTTTCCATTTGGCCCGGAGATCGCGTGAGTTTCGAACTTCGAAGCCGAAATCACACGCCAGACGCACTGGCACAACGTATATCAACGTATATCGTTCATATGCCGCTGAGTCCCCTTGATCCATGGCGGCTATTTGGATGCCGTCAATATCAAAAGGGACACCGCTCGGACAGACAGGTGCAGCGACTGCCCCGCAACACAAATTCCAACCCAGCGTCGGCAGAGGCGCCTCTGTCAGCCAAATCGTTCGCCGGCGGCTCCTTTTTTTTCGGGACGGGCGAACGATCGGCTTCACTCGAATCTCGTCTTACAGCTATTCTCAGCGGAGCGTCCCCGGGCAGAGTGATCTCTCGTCCGCAGCAATAGCCAATCAGCTCGATCACAGCTGGGCGAAATGTGTTCTGCCGACCAACGGTCGCCATCTAAGATTCGCTGACGCAATTTGCGGTTTTCGAGATAGTTGGCATATTTTTGTGACTACGTCAGACCGATTGAGCACTGCTCATCGATGGGCTTTGTGCACCGCACGGTTCGCCGGCGTCAGCCGCTAGATGCTGGCGTCAGACGACGCAATCATATGCTGCACCCTGCCGTCGTAGTTGAAATCGCAGCGCTTAGATCGATGCAACGGCCCCCGTGCAATGTCGAGGACGCTGGGCTCAATCCGGGTGCTTCGACGAGGCGCAATGTCATTTTTAGCGCAGCTTGGCGGGCTGCGTACCTGAGGACGTTTGCTTCCGGACAAAGACACGCGAGACCCAGCTACGATTCAGCAGAACTGGGCGTCTCTCGGTGAGCTCGTTTTGGCCTGACTCTTGCTATGATTAGGCTTGTCACAATGTGACTATCTCAAACTTGAGCTCAGGAGTTCTGCATGAAATTCCGTCCGCTTCACGACCGCGTCGGCAAGCGCATCGACGCCAACGAGAAGACCGCTTGCGGCGTTATCATTCCCGACACAGCCAAGCAAAAGCTGCAGGCATGGATCGTTCAGCTCATTTTTGGCTTGACCCTTGCTACAACTTGGCTTGTCACAATGTGACTATCTCTAATTCGTCAAACGCTCAGGAGCCTTGCATGAATTTCCGTCCGCTTCACGACCGCGTCGTAGTCAAGCGCATCGACGCCGATGAGAAAACCGCTGGTGGCATTATCATTCCCGACACAGCCAGGGAAAAGCCCTCCCAGGGCGAAGTCGTCGCTGTCGGCCCCGGCGGCCGCGACGAAGCCGGCAAGCTGATCCCGATCGACGTCGAGGTCGGCGACCGCGTGCTGTTCGGCAAATGGTCGGGCACCGAAGTCAAGATCGACGGCCATGAGCTGTTGATCATGAAGGAGAGCGACATCATGGGGGTTCTCACCGACGTGTTTTCCAAGAAGAAAGCCGCCTAATCCAGCGCTCGCACAGCTCCCCCTGACGAGCGCCCGCTTGGGCGCGCCGAAGGATGAGAGAATAAGAACTGAGGGAATTGTTTATGACAGCCAAGGAAGTCAAGTTCGGAGTAGACGCACGGGACCGCATGCTGCGCGGCGTCGACATCCTCGCCAATGCCGTGCAGGTCACGCTCGGTCCCAAGGGTCGGAACGTCGTGCTCGACAAGTCGTTCGGCGCGCCTCGCATCACCAAGGACGGCGTTGCCGTCGCCAAGGACATCGAACTCGAAGACAAGTTCGAGAACATGGGCGCCCAGATGGTGCGCGAAGTAGCTTCGAAGGCGGCGGATGCTGCCGGCGACGGCACCACCACCGCGACGGTCCTGGCCGCCGCGATTGTCCGCGAAGGCGCTAAGTCGGTTGCCGCCGGTATGAATCCGATGGACCTCAAACGCGGTATCGACCTCGCGGTCGAGGCCGTCGTGGCCGACCTCGAGAAGAACTCGAAGAAGGTCACATCGAACGACGAGATCGCCCAGGTCGGCACCATCTCGGCCAACGGCGATGTCGAGATCGGCAAGTTCCTCGCAGACGCCGTGAAGAAGGTCGGCAACGAGGGTGTCATCACCGTCGAGGAAGCCAAGTCGCTCGAGACCGAGCTCGACGTCGTCGAGGGCATGCAGTTCGACCGTGGCTACATCTCGCCCTACTTCGTCACCAACGCCGACAAGATGCGCGTCGAGATGGACGACGCCTACATCCTCATCAACGAGAAGAAGCTCTCCTCGCTGAACGAGCTGCTGCCGCTGCTCGAGGCCGTGGTGCAGAGTGGCAAGCCGCTCGTCATCGTCGCCGAGGACGTCGAAGGAGAAGCGCTCGCGACCCTGGTCGTAAACCGCCTGCGCGGCGGCCTGAAGGTTGCGGCCGTCAAGGCTCCGGGCTTCGGCGATCGCCGCAAGGCCATGCTGCAGGACATCGCGATCCTGACCGGCGGCCAGGCGATCTCGGAAGACCTCGGCATCAAGCTCGAGAACGTCACGCTCAACATGCTCGGTCGCGCCAAGAAGGTGATGATCGACAAGGAGAACACCACGATCGTCAACGGCGCCGGCAAGAAGGCCGACATCGAGGCGCGCGTGGCCCAGATCAAGGCGCAGATCGAGGAGACCACCTCGGACTACGACCGTGAGAAGCTCCAGGAGCGTCTCGCCAAGCTCGCTGGCGGCGTCGCGGTGATCCGCGTCGGCGGCGCGACCGAGGTCGAGGTGAAGGAGCGCAAGGATCGCGTTGATGACGCGATGCATGCGACCCGCGCGGCGGTCGAGGAAGGCATCGTCCCGGGCGGCGGCGTCGCCCTGCTGCGTGCCTCCGAGCAGCTCAAGGGCCTGCGCACCAAGAACGACGACCAGAAGACCGGCGTCGAGATCGTGCGCAAGGCGCTGTCCTGGCCGGCTCGCCAGATCGCGATCAACGCCGGTGAAGACGGTTCGATCGTGGTCGGCAAAGTCCTGGACAACGAGCAGTACTCTTATGGCTTCGATGCGCAGACAGGCGAGTATACCAACCTTGTCTCCAAGGGCATCATTGACCCGACCAAGGTGGTGCGGATCGCGGTTCAGAACGCCTCCTCGGTGGCGGCGCTGCTGATCACCACGGAAGCCATGGTTGCCGAGCTGCCGAAGAAGGCCGCGGCTGGTCCGGCATTGCCTCCAGGCGCCGGCATGGGCGGTATGGACTTCTGATCCACTCTGCCAACGTGTCAATGATGACATGCAAAACCCTGGCAGGAATGCCAGGGCTTTGTTTTGCGCGAGCTTGCAACCTAGCCCTTGCAAGCCGCGCCAAAGGTCCAGCCCTCGGCCTATCCGCATGAACGGCGGTAGGGCCTAGACGACCAAGGTAAGACGGTCCAGCACTGCGATGGAAGTGTGCCTGTCGCGTTTGTCTGTCACGAAGCTGCCTCTACCAAGCGCTTGAACGCTTCGTCTGCCGTCTCCGGCGGCGACCGAAAGGCTCCGACGCACCGATCGGTGGGAGCCAGCCCAGCGATCGGACAAGGTTTCAGTTCAAATTCGAGAGCGTTTCTTCCGTGCCCAACATCACCGGTCGAACTCCCCCCGGGTGCCCGTCGCGAGAGATCAAGATCGGCCGTCAACACAATGCGAGCGATCCGCTTGCAGATGTGAGCGCAAGAACATTCGCCCGCGCAGCGGCCGCAATAAATCCAAGTCCCGGAGAACGTGCTCATACTGATCTGGCATCCACACTATACCAATGTGTAGCCGAGCTAGCCACGGGGATGAATTGGCACGAAGCGCTACCGGGTTCATTGTGGGCCTTATGGCCATGTATACTCAGGTTTACGCCCAATTCACGGAGGCGCAGGAACGCACAGCCGAAGGCCGTGCAGCTGCACTACACTCCAGTTTGATCGCTGACCTCAGTCAGCTGAATTTCGCAGACGCGGATGACCGTCGAGCATTCCCTCCGACCCTACATAGCATATTGGCAAGGCATGGACTGTTCGGGCTCACCACGCCAGGAGAGCACGGCGGATTAGCTCTTCCCTTGCAGGAGGCTATCAACCTGATCTCCGCTACTGCATCGTTTGATGTCTCCGCTGCCTCTACCCTCGTCATCCATAACTTCCTCGCCTTGCCCTGCATCCAAGCGGCACCGCACATTCCCGAACAAAAGCAAATCATTTGGGGTGCAACACGCGGCGATCTCTGCGCTTTTGCTTTGACCGAGCCTGGAGCCGGTTCGGCCCCGAGGCATATAGAGGCTTCGGCTCTCATGCGCGAAGATACAGTTCGTATCTCTGGTCGCAAGATCTGGATCGGTCTCGCTGACTGGGCTCGCTGGATCGTTTGCTTTGCGCGCGCGTCTGGAGCCGATGCGAAAGGTCGGCTCGTTGGTGTACTCGTTGACAGGCAAGCTCCAGGCCTCAAGGTCACGCACGAGCATCGCACACTCGGTCTACGTGGCATCATTCAGAATACCCTGGAGTTCCAAGATGTCGAGGTGCCGCGTTCTTACGTGCTCTCTCGCGATCAAGACGGCTGGGGCGCAGCGGCATCTAGTATGAACCGAGGCCGTGTCGGTGTGGCTGCTATGGGTCTTGGAGCCCTTGAGCGCGCTATCCAGGTCGCAGCCTCTTATGCAAGCCATCGTCGGCTCGGTAAATTGCGTATGATCGAGAACAGCTACATCGAGCAGTTATTTGGGCAGATGGTGCTGCGGCGGGAAGTCGTGAAGGCGATGCTGGCCGCATCCTGCCGACTTGTGTCGGCGCAGGGCGCGCCAAACGTCCACCTTGCGTCGGCAACGAAGGTTTTATCCTCGGAGTGGTGCGGCCTTGTCGCTGATCAATGCGTCCAGCTGTTAGGTGGCCGTGGTTACGATGAGGGAGCGCCTTTAGCCAAAATCTATCGAGACGCTCGCATCCTTCGCATCTTCGAAGGTCCGACTGAGGCGCTCCTATCACATCTCGGCCGGTGCCTACTCTCTAAAGCCACCCGTGACGAAATAGCCGATCTCTTTCGGTCTGTTGGAGCGGCATCAGTTCATGCTGCAGCAATTGAGGAGCTCTCTGGGCTCAATGAGACAGACGGTGCCGTGCTGATCTATGCGGGTTGGCTCACCACATTGGGACTGGCACAAGCTGTCATGTCTGCTGGTTGCTTCTCTGCCACAGATTGCGCCCCAGCAGCGGCTGACCTGGTCAGTTCCGAGCTAGCAACTCTCCGTGCTCGCGCGCCGGCACGGCAATCTGTCGAAGTCCGGACTCGGGCTAGTCGGACTCTGACCACCTTCCTTGAAGACGCGGCTTGTTCTATTCGCTCACCTGTCCTCACAGACGATTATCTTAGACTGGTGCAGTACGTCTGAGATCTACCGGATGCCGGACGTCTTTCTAGCTAGTGGTCCCGCGCGCGACGATGCAATCGCACAAGGCTGAAGCATTCCTGCGCACTGCCACGTCTAAAGCCGGCAGGCTCTGCTATGAGGGCCTAACCTACTGAACCCATCAGCCATAGTCAGCCGTATGACGGTCTGGCTTAGGACCAAGACCATCGAGCCACTCGATAACCGCGCTTGAACTTGCGACACTTGCAGGTGGCCCAGCGAAAGGGCGGCGCACGCTCTCTCGCAGAGCCGATCCAGAGCATCCGCAAACCCACCTATTTTCCGGGTTTCCTGGAGCGCCTGCGCATGGCCGAGAAGGCGCTCACCGCTGCCGTCTCGATCCGCTCGGTCGACACTTGGTGCAGAGCAAACGGTCTCTCCGATTGCGCTGGAGCGGTCAGACACCTCCATGCGTTGTTCGAGATCGAACGCACCATCAATGGCTGGGACGCTGACGAGCGGCGCGCCGTGCGCCAGGAAAAGCAAGCCGCTTCTCGAGGACATGCACGCCTGGTTGTTGCGCCAACGCGAAACCCTCTCCCGCTCCTCCGAGGTCCCAAAGCCTGAATTGAATGCTCAGGCGCTGGGACGAGTTCGCCCGCTTCCTCGAGAATGGCAGGATCTGCTTGACCGACAACTGCGCTCAGCGCGCCTTGAGAGGCATTGCCTTAGGAAGGCGCAGCTTGACCTTCGCTGCTAGCCGGCGTGGCGCCGACCGTGCCGCCATTATGCTGACGATGATCACGACCGTCCGATCGCAGCGGTCGGCGACCTCCTTAGAGGGGGATCGCAACATTTGGGCTATGAGGGGATCGGTACAAGTTCACGACCTCTTTCAAGAGATCGGCTTATATCTATGCTTGACCATAGGACCGATGGGTGGGGTTCCAGATAATGTATCGACCCACACCAACCGCTTTCGTTTTGTGAACGCATCGGGTTCGTCAGCTTTCGGAAAGCTAACCCGTGTACAGTGACGTTGAAGTTAGCGGCCCGTGGTAGGGACAGCGCTTGCCCCGTGTATGCGTGGGGCCTTGAGCGCCGAGTCACGTTTCCGCTAACTTCAACCAGTGCGGGCGTGGCAGAAATAGCGTCTGTCCAACCTGACCAGCGCCGAGTCGCGCCCGCGCTGCTTCCGGTGTGAGACTGAGATCAGATCTAACCCACATAGCCTGATCACTGGGTCGGTTCCGTTTTCGACGTCACCAGAGCCAGACGGCAGCGGAAGCGCTGCGGCGAGGACAACGGCCGTACCGTTGCGGAGCTCGTGACGAGCGTTGACTCGGTCGTGAGCTGGTGCGGCGACACGCATCATCCTCGACAGCAGCTGTTTGGCGGCGAGGTCACTAGAGAAGTGGTCGGCGACGATTCCGAAGCAGACGAAAATACAGCTTGTGCCGGCTGTAGTGGATGCGTGATGCTCGCCCTTCGCCTTGAGCGAGCAAGGCCTCGAAACGCACACCAGGAGCTGAGCCAGCTTTCAGACAAGGTCTAACCGGCCAACGGACCTGCTTGAATGCACGCGCAGCCCCTTCAGGCTCTGACGCGCGAGGGCATGCGCTCATCAACCTGAGTGAACCGGCCCACCTCTCTTGATTATTCTCGTCTCGCTGCACTACTCTCAGAGAGCTTCTGTCGAGCGTACTCCTGCAACGAAGGCTGCGTTGAGCTCCGCTAGCAAGCACGTCGGGTGCACGTTCAGGGGGCCACAATCCGTGTTGCCTGCCGCGATTGCACTTTCGGACCCGATGCGGCTGTCCGGCATCGATCGCGAAAGGATCCGATCCGTGGGGCTCGACACGTCTGTTGCAACCTCCCAAACACTCACGTCATTCTTTGTGTGACGACAATCGATATATCATGTCCGTTCGGGCTCCTGTAACGCTCGGCGAGAATTTTGAGCAACTCACCCATCTGACCTGACTGAACTGTAAATTCTCCATAGTTTGGATCAAAGAGCGTCGTCATTCCATTCGATGTCGACGTTGCGATTGTGTGGGCACCACCTGCGCGGAAACGCAAGCTGACCAAATAGACCGATGGATCCTCGGTGATTTCATTCACGATCTGGTCAATGCGCGAAGATGTACCAAACCTATGTCGCGTCTGTTCGGCGGACGGCTCTAGGCCGGCTTCGCGTAACATCACGCTTTTTGCCTCAAGGTTGTGAGACTCTTCCGCTCTATCGCTTTGCAACAGAGTCTTGAGCTCTTCATATCGCTGCTGACGCATTGCCGCTGAGCTGTGATTTTGAGTCCCCGGGCGTAGCGCCCTCATCCGGGATGAAGGGCTGCTTGGAAGATTGAGGAGCCACTCCGCTGCCAATCCAACGCAGATTCCATCGACATTGGCCTCGGGCAATTCGGCCGTCCTGTATTCGAACAGAGGGTGCGTAGACCTCACTGGAGAGGATGGACTTGAGCTGGAGGACAGAGAGGATATGCTGGGATCCGAGGTGCTCGGACTATAAATGATTGCCTCCGAGGGATGTGGCTTGCTGCAGCAGAGCCCCATTTTGTCGGACAAATCCCCAGATGGCGCACTCTGCCGTTGAGCCAGATCCGTCATCGTTTGCGCAAATCCGCAACTGTCCGCCGACGGACTCTGTTCGTCAGCTTGATTTGGGCGTGTGGGTTGCCCACTAACTCGATTATACATGCCGGTTCGCCTGCTTCAGCGTACGTTTCTTCAGAGCGAGCGCGGGCTGCTTACGCCCCGCCTGCGGATGATATTCGCGGCAAGCTGACGACGAGCTGACAACCAGATAAGTGCCGAAGCTACCGCCCCCCGCGCCCACTTGGTGTCTCCACCGCCACTGCTCACGATCCTCGCTCCGGGTGCGGGGTGGTGGCCGACGAGCTCATGTCTGTCGCTCAGCGACGGCAGGCCGACCCTTTGCAATTCCGGACGCAGTACAGGGTCGTGGCGCCCCTGGAAAGCGCGTTCGTCAAACTGAATTCGACCGTCCCGTTGGCCTCGATCTCACATTACCGCGTTATGCCGCCGATCGGCACATACTTTTTCGCTCCAAAGAGTTGCGCAATTGGCGTCGTCGGAACGGCCAGTGACTGCGTTGTGTCCGGTCGCCGGCTCGATGGAATGTTGCTGCCGGACCCCATTCAGCGCGGCTCCGCAATCCTTACCCGGATCAGTGCACTGTTAGCTGCCCAATGTGACAGCAGAAAATTTCAGGCTCAGCCCGCCCGCACACGGCAAACACGCGATTGATCTTGACCTATACCGGCTTATGACGCCTCAGATCGGCGCGCCGACTCGGTGCTTCTGCAGCCGCTCGGCGTCACCTTCCGCTCGGATATTACCAACTCACCTCATCATGCTGTCGCGCTCATCCGCGCGAACAGCATTGCCGCGTCTGAGGGCCCTAGTCCAACAATGCCTACAAAGCTTGACGGCGGCGTCGGGATCTCCCGATGAGTGGGTCTCCAAAGGTGAAGACAATATCGGCTGTTATTCACGTACTGAGATTGTGGCGGATGCAGTTGCATGACGCACTCCTCCTCATCCCAGAACAGGTCTTTGACAAAGCACATCTCTTCCCAGTTCGGACAGCGTCGCGGCGTCGAGACGGCAACATGCTCCCAGCCGGGACGGACGAATCCACTTATCTTTAGTTCACACCCGCAAGGCCCCTGCACAAGGAATACGCCGCAAGGTCCCGATCCCGGAGCGGTACCGAATCGGCCGTGTTGCACGCGGCCGGCCTCCAGCTTCTCTATCATTTGCGCGCGCACGCCCGCTCCTTTGCCTCTCGGATGGCCTTGAGCTCGACGCGGACGACGTTGTCTCGCAACTGGTCAATCAGCTCGATCCTCGGCCCAGCGCTCCTAGACCACTCTTCAGTGCACCATCTGAGAAAGCCGCAGATGTCCATCATCACTCGTTCTCCTGTTATGCTCTTTTAACGCTTTCACTGCGGGCGACGAACGCTCTCAAGGGCCACTGATTGCTTGAGTATGAGCGGCAGCACGATGCGCGCGATGGCAACTCAGTCCGCCGATTGCACCTTCCCGCTCACAACGCAACTCTGTCCTCACGCTTCTCTCATGCGAAGCATCTTGCTCATCGATGCCAGCCAGTATTGGCCGCACATGGCCGAACAGCGCGCGCATCAGCAACAATAATGTCCGCCACCGCTCTCTCGCGCTTCATGCAAGCGTTAGCGCCCGTTCATGTTCGACGGCGACCTGCCTGAACACGAGAACTTGGCGGCTCTTGGCCGCCACCCCCTCTTCAATGAATTGGTCCTAATCATGGCGCGCCCCTGTAGTTGCGGTCGACATCCACATTCGATGACGATTCGCAAAACCAGTGCTGGCATCAGTTGGTGCTTCGAGGCCGTGTCAATGCTCGCTAAGACTGTCGCATTTGACTATCCGCGTTTTCTCCTCGAGTCCGAATACTGCCAATGCGCCATCTATATGAACTCGGCTTGAATTGTACGAGGTAAAGTCGAACAGGCCTGTAACAGAGCCGCGAGCGCCTGACATGAACCGTTCTTGAGTTGAAAACATGCAGCGCATTGCCTGCCATATCGACGTCTCTCGTAAGCTAACGGTCAGAAACAATGATTAGTCGATCTCATTTAGTGCGACGGTCGTCCGCTCTCCCTGTTTCACCACGATGGAAGTTCCTCACTCATTGTTCACGGTATGGCGCTCGCGAACGCGCTCACGCGTTTGCTGCTAACGCGGGTGTCGTCTTTCAGACATGGATGTCGCGAACCCGACCTCGGGCAGCGGCTCTGTGTCGCCAACGCTCGACAGACGCGCCTTTGCTTGATCACAGCGGTTCCGATACTTCTCCGTCTTGGCATGTAGATTGCTGCGGAGACGGAAAGCGGCCTTAAGTGTACCGACGATACACGAGCATCCCATCGGCCGGATGCTCGCCGCGCAACAGACAACGATTCTGATACTCTCCTTATGAAAGAGGCCTGCGAACTTATGAGTGGTACGAGGGATGCAAAGCCCGGCATTTTTCCGTGGACCAGCGCGACAGTTGATGAAATGACGCATTGGCGCACACCAAAGCACAGAACGATCAAGCATTACGGCGGCGATTATCGCTCCGGGCGGGCGCAAACGAGGTGGAATCTTTGGCCGCTGGCCGCACTCCTTATAAATGCGCTGCTTTGGGCAGCTATCTACTGGATCGTCGCAGCGTTCTTGTGAAGCAATCTGTCGGACGAAGCCACCGGGGGCTTTCGGACGTCTCCCGCATGCCGCAGCCGCACCTTATGCGCAGAATCGATCGGACGTGGCGAGCTCTTTCACAGACT
Organism: Bradyrhizobium sp. STM 3561; assembly: GCF_045571455.1. Taxonomy (NCBI): domain Bacteria; kingdom Pseudomonadati; phylum Pseudomonadota; class Alphaproteobacteria; order Hyphomicrobiales; family Nitrobacteraceae; genus Bradyrhizobium; species Bradyrhizobium sp. STM 3561. Next base: position 286,191 of record NZ_CP120695.1, on the reverse strand, counting down.
CCGGTTCCAGCGAATACTTCGCGCGACTACCTGGAAATGCGCATCCACGGCGCAAAGGAACAATTGAGGCGTGACGCAGATATCTCGGGTGTAGGCGAAACTGATTGCCATTGCAGCCGGGACGAAGTGCCAAACACTGACCTCTAACAGCTCAACACGTCCCCGCGCGGACGTCATCCGCGATTCCGCGCTAAGCGCCAAGCATTGACCGGAACATATTTAGGGTTTCGCATTTTCGTGATATGAGAACTAGCTTTCGAGAAAGCTGACTGAATAGCTCGACCTGACGGGCGTTGAGCAGACCTGCTCCGCCTTCCCTTACGTGTCGCGATCAGGAGCGCGGCACAGGACCGTAGGGTGACGCACTGCGGTACCCCTCAGCCGCTGACTTGCTTGCTAAGCGACATTGGGGCGCCATTGGTCGAGTAGCGATCAACAGGCCGGGGCGTCAGCGACGCTTACAGCTCTTCCTCGGGCCACATATCGTCCTCGTTTTTGTGCATCTTCCACATCTGGGCACGCCGAGCTAGCTTGTCGTATTCCTCGGCAATTTTAAGCAGCCTGTCTTTGGCTCTTCCGTCATCGAGCGCTTCCGCCTTCTTTCGCGTTGCTTCCGCACGGCCTCGCCAGTGGTCGGGCTGGTAGAGTTTACTTTTCGGATTCATGCCGAGAGCATGCAATTCGCAGATCAAAGAAGTGCGACACCGTCGCTCCGTATAATCACGTAGCAGCGGCGCTCGCGGCCTCGGTTTCCGAAGCAGACGTTCGCCGCGCACAGCCGCTATTCTCGAGGGCCTCAGCGCGCGTTTGAGCCGAAGCTCGAACGAAGAATGCACATCCCGACATCCTCAGACGATCGGACGCACGAAGGGACTTGAATCGCACGTAGCGTTAGATTGTACGATCCTGGACACGTCCGACAATCCAGACCGTCCCGAACACGTCATGAGTACTACGAATGCTTCAAACATCGAGCCTCACCTGGCGCGCCTCACTCAGGACGATAAGATCCTACAGGAGCATCCTTGCCCGCGCTGCGTCGGAGCTATTCCTGTCGCGGCTGGACGAAGTCGCGCGTTTCGAGATCTGCACGGCAGGCGGTCCCCTGACCGTAGCCTCACCGGAACGGACGCGAGACGGAGGCTCGATCCCAGATCGCCCACCGAACGTCTTCACTTAACGCGGAACACCGGCGCAATTACACCAAGCATCGTCCTAGCGCGCGCCATCATGGTTCCCTCCAAACGACGAGTGCATCATCAACAGTCGCTTGAGTGCACCTGCGCTTCTGCCTGCTCTCTCCGCGCGATAGCTGGCGCAGGCCCTTCAACCCGGCGTCCCTCCTGCTACGGCGTCATTAGTTGGCTGGCGAGTAGGTTGCGCCAGAGCACCTAAGCACAAGTCACGCTCAAGCAATGCCTCGCGCCATTAGGGCATGCACTGCATCAACGGAAGATCCAGGATGATCACTTGCAGGACCAGCTCAGCCGCTAGTGCCTCCACTCTTAATGGTGCTCTGCCGCTACGGCAGATATCGTTTCTGTCGTTCCGCACAAATGACCTGCACCGTACGGACCAGAAAGGCGAAAGAACGAGCTTGCCGGCATGTCCTTAAGCAGTTCCGGCCTGTTTCCCGATTGACAGGTCATGTTGCGCTTCGCGCAGGAAGAACAATAACGCAGCCACACGGGCCTTGAAGGTAAATCATGACTCAAGATCAAACAACTCAGTTCACTTCGCGCCTCACACTCCACTGCGCCATTGCCCTTGTCGTGGCAATGACAGTGGCAATCCCAAAGCCGGTCAAAGCGGGCGATCAAACACCGACCGCAGAAGAAAAAGAGGCTTGCATGGATGACGTGTTCCGCCTTTGTAGCAGCCACATACCAGATCGCTCCGCTATCACTGCCTGCCTGAGATCCAAGCAAGCGAGCCTCAGTCAGCAATGTCGCTACGTGATCTCCGCGCGAGACACTGGCCATAAAAGCAGCAACTCGAGGTGAAGATGTGGCGGCCAGAAATGGAGAGCTTGACCCTCACGTAGCGTCAGGTTGTAGCCTCGCCAAGCTGTGCCCACACTCAACCGACTGCCGCCTCAAGCGTCGATTGGGCCGTGCCGCGTGGGGCAGGCGACTGCATCAAGGCAATCGGTGCCTGGGTCTCTTGAACAATGTCTCGCTGTACGGAAGAGCTCGAGGTTTGGACAAGGAAGCGTGTAAAGTTCGATGGAAGTGCTTAGATCGATCATCGGCAAAGTTGCCACGGGCGCCACTCTGACGCGTGAGGAAAGCGCGTCAGCCTTGGACAGCATAATGTCGGGTGACGCAACTCCCTCGCAAATCGGTGCTCTGTTGATGGGGATGCGCGTCCGGGGCGAGACCGTCGAAGAAGTCACCGGCGCCGCCTGGGCGATGCGGAATAGAGCGCCGCGGGTCGAGGCGGCATGCGACCCCGTCGGTCTGGCTGGCACGAGCGAGACCCTTATGTATTCGGCCAACGTGTCGACATGTGCTTCCTTCATCGTCGCCGGGGCCGGCATTCCTGTGACCAAGCATGCCAACCGCGCCGCGTTTTCGGGTTCAAGCGCCGCAGACCTGCTGGCGCGCCTCGGTGTGAAGGTCGATCTCAAGCCTCAGGCCATCGCACGTTGCTTGAAGGAAGCCGGTATCGGCTTCATGTTTGCCTCCGTGCATTATCCGGCGATGCAGCGCATCGGGCAGATCCGGAGCGCGGTTGGAACCCATACGATCTTTAATCTGGCCGAGGCTCTGTGCAACCCGGCGGGGCTCAAGCGGCAGATCGTTGGGGTATTCTCTCCTGAATGGGTGCAGCCTCTGGCGTACGTCTTGAAGAACCTTGGCGCCGAGTCGGTATGGGTTGTTCATGGCTCGGACGGGCTCGAGGAAATAACCCTCACCGGCCCAACGTCTGTAGCTGCGCTCGAGGCGGGTATAGTCCGCACCTTCGAAGTGACGCCCGAAGAAGCCGGGCTCGCCCGCTGCCGCAACGACGCGCTGGAGAGCAGGGATGCGGAGGCTAGTGCCGTCGCGCTGCAAAATGTGCTTGATGGCATACCAGGTCGATTTCGCGACGCCGCTCTTTTGAACGCTGCGGCGGCGTTGGTCGTGGCCGGGCGGGCCTCGACACTGCAGGAAGGCGTAGCACTTGGGCAAGAATCACTTGATCGCGGCGCCGCAGCCAGTCGACTGAAGCGCCTGATCGCGGTTTCGAACGCCTGACAGCCGAGCGGGCCGATGTTCCATTGCGATCAAGTCTGCGGATCACGGGTGCGAAAATATTGCGGCCTCGAATGCGCACCAGCTCTGCGGATTTCAAGGAGCGTGCGCCGCCTATGCTCGCCCGCACGAAAGCAATTTGCGCTGAGCACGCGGCCCGAGAGCCCACTTTTTGTCGACGAAATCCTGTTCACCCCGGGCCGCCGAGGTGAGGACCCGCCATCAAGCGCGCCGCGCGCCAAAGGAGAGAATCGATGATGTCCTCGCAGAGGATTGAAACACTCGGGTCTATCGCAGTGATGGAACACATCATTCGGAAGTTTCGGGAGTTGATCGACACAGATAGCTCGATCCCGCCGGAGCTGCGCGGTGCGCTGCACGCCACACTCGATGAGCATCTTCTCGATGCAAAAAGACGTATTCTCCTAAAAGTGCATTAGGTGCACCGATGCCGTCTACATCCCGAGACAATCTGGCAGGCGCGCGCCGTACCGCGATCGGCATCATCCCATCCGCACGGGTCCAGCGAGACTCCAGCCTCGCCTAGTCGGATCGCGACCGCGGCTGCATGTGCACTGGCGCGTCGCCGGGTTGCTCAGGGCGCTTCCTGTTTGATGAGAGCCCAGTGAAAACAGTGGCGGCGGCAGTTCTCAGTGCTACCGCCGCGATTGCCGATCCGACTCAAACAATTGCCTGGGCTGCGACTGGTTTCAAGGATTAGAGCTCGTATTGAACGGTCTCATGAGCTCCAGCGATTTCGGCGCTTTGTTTGTCTATGCTAGCGCCGATGTGCGGCCTGTCGAAAACTACCAGCTTTGGTAGATCAGTTGTGATCGACAGGCGAGTAGCATCGTTCCGGCAGCAGGACGGAATCAACGGCACGCCTTGAGTCACAACCGTTAGAGCCTCTCTAGACCTTCTGGCTCGATTCCGATGTGAGTAAATGGTCATGTCATGATCTTGCGGAAGCGATGATAATCGAATGCCAAGGCGTCAGACAACTATGTTCAGCAGCGCGTTCGAGATCGCCCCGATCCTTGAGAGCATTCGCACCTGGGTCGTGATCGAATCTCCGACGGAGCGGCCAGATCAGATCAACAAATTGGCCAGGGTCGTCGCAGCAGGGTATCGCGACCTACCGGCCAACGTCGAGCGCGTTGCGGGGCATGACGGCTGCGGCAATCATTTGATCACCCGCTCCTCTTGGGGGCAGGCCCGTCCCGGGCATTTTGGTGTTGAGCCATCTCGAGACGGTTCATCCGATGCGATCCATCGAACGGCTACCATCAGCGACCCTGATCTCAAAAGCAGACGAACTTTCTTGACGCAATCGCAGCGCTGAATGCGTGGGACACCAGACCGGTCGGCGCCCCGGTTTGGAGCCCCAGTCCCGTTCATAACGTTGCATAAAAGGGCTTGAATCGGACGTAACGTTAAGTTGTACGTTCTTGAGGAGGGCACCTATCTCGATTCATCGGAAGATATCGCTTGGGATTATGGAGCAGCAAGTTGAAAGAGCCCGACGGGGTCAAGAAGGTCCTGTTAATCGATCATATTGAAGGCCAATGCCGTTGCATCATCGGCTTCAAAGATGGAGACGCCAGAGAGGCCTATATGTGCGGCGAGCCTGTATATCAAAGACGCGGCAAGAAACTCTCTTCATGGTGTGCCTACCACTACGGACAGATGCACACGGCCGCCGCCCAGCAGAACAGAGAGAGTGATCAATCGGCCGCGAGCCCTCAAGCAGTATCCATTGTTCGCAACCCATGAGAACCATCAAATGCCGCGTCATCCCAAGGCACAAGGGCAAAGCATGTGATCGGGGCCTCGCCAAGCAATTCTGGGCTGAGGCGAAAGCAACTCGCGGCAAGAATACTATGCGGGCCTGAGTCGCATGCATAACGAGCTTGATCTCTGCCGCCTGATCGACCGAACCGGTGTGCATGCTCCGACAAACCTGCGATCCATTTCGAAGGGCACTCTCAGCTTCGTCAGCCTCAACGGAAAGACTGAGCGGATCGCTCGCTCCTTCAATCAGCGCGGCGTTCAGAAGGGAGACCGGATCGCGATCCTCAGCATCAGCAGGCGGAATTATCCAGAGCTGCAATGGTCGATGAGAAAGCATCGACCTATCTTCTCTCGGAGCGGGACGGCGCCAAATCAAACTTCGCTTAGTGCTCACCAAGACGTACCAAGTTCACCATTATTGGCATCACGATCCCTGTCTGATCGCGCCCAAATGCCCGGAGGTCGCGCATGCCGCGGATCCTGATCATGAATGCCGGTACAGCTCAAATGTCCGGCGTCGATCTGACGCGAGCTCAACTCTCGCTCGCCGCCAATTCGGCATACCGTTCGGCGTGGTTTGCTCATGAAGGTGACCTGATAGTGTCCCCGGTAGACATCCCGGCGGATCTGCTCTCCTTCATTGGCGCGACGCTCGATTTCGACGCATCGAGTCTCTGTCTCCTTGTACCTGAAGGTGGCCGCCAATCACCGGTCCTTGATGATGGCACACTTCTGTCCAAGACTGTTGTTGAGCGCATCAACAGACATATTCGTCAGAAATCAACCTGGCGATTATATCCCTGTTACACTACCGAAGGTGTCGCACGCCTGGCGGCCATGTTGGGCATACCGCAGACCGGCGGCGACTTCGCTCTGCAGCGAGGGCCTGATCTGTTGAACCGCAAGAGCCACTTCCGTCAATTAGCGACAAGCGTCGCACTTCCGCTGCCCAATGGTTCCGTCACGGCAGACCCAAACGAACTATCCAGAGCTGTTACTTCCCTCAGAGCCGAGACTGGCAGCGTCATTGTAAAGCTGGACAATGGAGCCGGTGGAGTCGGAAACGTCATCCTGACCGGCAACGAAAGCGATCCACTACCGGGGGCAAGAGATACCCGGCGAATTCCGTGGCCCTCGTTTGATCCTGACGCGCTTTGGTCTGAGATGACAAACGCATCTTGTAAGACGCTGGTCGTGGAGTCGTACCACCTGGCCAAGTCATTGTTCTATCTCGAGTATGAAATTGAGAATGATGGTTCAATCGTCTTCACGAACAGTGGAAACATACGTCTGCGTAAAAGCGCCGATCGGTCCGAAAGAGCTCTGATCTGGACAGGACTTGAGATTCCAAGCGACCTGGGGAACGAGCAATGGTTGATCGCACAGGCGCATGCCTACCGATTCGTGGCGCTTGCGCGAAACCTGGGATATCGCGGAATGATCAACATTGACGCCATTTTCGCGGATGACGGACGGCTGCTGTTTAATGAAGCGAACGGCCGCTGGGGTGGCGGCTCGGTATTACACAGCATTGCGGTCCGGCTGCTGGGCTTCGACTATTCCGGTCGCAACGTTATTTTATCCGTAAGAAATGTTCGATCACGATCCCTCCAAACAGCGTGTGAGCGTTTCAGCCAGGACGGATTTCTGTTCGACCCCACACGCAAGGAGGGCGTGATCCCGCTTGCCTCCGACGCAGAGGTTGGCACGGTGGAGTGCCTTGTGATTGCGCGCAATAGGCCGGCGGCCCGCGACCTGGAGCAGCGGCTACGGCGAATGGTTTGATTGAGATCCCAGCGAATATATCTTCAACCGCTCAATTAATCCGAACTTGTCCCTGCTCTCGACCGCGTGGCAAGGATGCGCCGGCTTGATGAATAGAGACTTGCATCGGCACGCCGCCACCTGCATTGGCGATCTCCCGCAACTGCTGTTCGAAAGCCGCGGCATCTGCCGACGAGGAAACCGACAAGTTTTCTTGCGGGCTCCCGCTGCCCGACTGCTGGAGCCCCCGAGTTGAGGTAAAGTCCATCCATTCTCTCTGTCGAAATAAATACTTAGGACTCGGCTGACGCAGGACGGTCGAGCAAAAGGCCGAGCGGGATCAGGGAGCTTCAGAAGAGTCTTCTCTTCTGATGGCCGTTCCAAAGACCCAGTGCGCGCAGGTGCCGTCCCAAACGGGCCGAGCATTCGGCTGTTTGCTAGGTCTGATTGCTGTGGAGAACCTTACGACAATACAGGGCTTCCTACGCGAAGCGCGAGTACACGATAGCGCGCGCCGACACACCTCCCGGTTTGACGCAGCGACGATGGCTTGCCGCAGTTACTCTGAGCAACCTCGGCTAGGATTACGCGTGGTGGCCTTTTACAGGCATCAAGGATTGCGATGACTTCCGACCGGCATTTTGGCAGCCTTTGCGAGGGATCGTCTGAGCACAAGAAGGCCAAGCTACCCCCTCTCCTGAGAGCTCACCCCTTACCAACTCCATTCAAAAGCAATCTCAGCCACCCCACCTCACACGCCAGCGGTAGAGTTTTCGATGATCCGGCGGTTCGCGCCGCTGCGTTTTGAACAGAAGTAGACCAGCGATCGGCGTTCGCCGGACAGCACAGGCTTCACCTCGTGCCGGAGCTTACATGTGGTGACAAGCACGGCGCCAAATGGCGGTCGGAATACCTGGTGTTCGTACCCGCTTGGATATACCACGAACTCACCTCCCTCGAAGTCCCTCGCCAGCTGCACAATGACCGCGTACTCGAAATCCGGATCGCTCGCAGCATCCAGATGAATGCCAACAAACGAACCAGGAGGCATCCGATGCGTTTGGCACCGGCGAATCACGTAATCCGACGTTGCTCCCAAGATCTTTCTTAGCGCGAAGCTGCGGTCTTTCCTTTCCAGCAGTTCCATGATCTGCCCTGGAGCTGCACCGCTCACATCGCTAGGAGCGCGGCCGGGCGGGTCGACCCTCACGCGTTTGACGAAAACATTGTGCGAGTCGCCGGCATCTCCCTCCCTCACTTCTTCTTCGGGAATCTCAGTCTGCAGCTGATCGATCTTGGCCAACTCATCTTGGGTGAATAACATCTGGGGGCCGATCACCACCGTCCCCTTCACCAACAGCTCAATACGGTATTTTGTCAACGCTTCTTCTGAAAGCAGACGAGACTTATCATTCATTGCGCGCGCCATTCGAATTCACTCCAGGGTTTCATGTTCGTTGCAGGACTCCAGGCCCCGGTGCATCGAGCCAAATGCTTGCTCCCAATGCTCGCCATCGAACTCGCTTATTGTTATGCGTTCGATGGTCCTGTCATCCAGGCATCGAATATTCACGCTGAACCCGGCGGGGTTCGACCGCGGCCTATAGAATGGCTTTACACCACAAACCCGGCAAAACGTGTGCCGAGCGATGTTCTTGTTGAACTGATACTCCGTCAGAAATTCTTCGCCGCACTCTATTCCGACCTTATTGTCAGGTACGAGCAAGTGCAGAAATCCTGACATTTGGCAGATTGAGCAATTGCATCGAACTGCAGAGAGCTCTCGCGGTGCTTGGACGTAGAACTTGACAGAACCACAATGACAACGGCCACGGTGTTCGATCTCCGGGTGATCATCTCCTTCGAGTGAGGCAATTTGGAGCAGATCGCAGCACCACTGAAAGCTAAGCCGATAGGCTCGATGGAATTCATCCCAAAAGCGAGCGCTACAGTCAGGAGGGACAAGTTCGCCAATGAGCCGGCTTGTCATTTCTCCGTGATACTTCTCCGCGGGATCTTCTCCGCCGACATGGCTACGGAAGTACTCCAGGTCGTCAGGCCGCGCATTAAAGGTTTTGACGAGAGTCGTCCATAGCGACTGGATCATGTCCGCAGCATGTAGCTCAAAAGCGACCATGTGGGCGCAACGCACTAAGGGATCTTTCGACGACAATCCGGCATAGAGAGAATGCAGATACCGCTTGGTCGCGGCGCTGTAGTTGGGTCGTATTGCTCTGCGGAGGAGTTGCGACGCATCTTTTCTAAACAGGTTTGAGTGGAAGTTCTCAGTCACGAGAATATCGGGTAGCGCCGCCTTGCCGCCCTGGAGAATTTGGCCATAACCGCCCGTCTCATCCCAGCAGATGAAATTTGCGACCACGCTGGTCAGTTCAACGTCCCTCGCAATATCCCGATTGTGCTTCATTGCATCGAAAATGAGATCCCGTTGCGACCCCGCCTGCAGGTACGGGAACGCCTGTGACATCGCCAGATATTCAGGCAGCAGGTTAGCGACCTGGTCCTCGGACATCTCCGCAGCGAACGGGTGCGGGCCGAACAGGGCTCGCGCCTGCTCAGACAAGTACTCGCAGCATATCTGCGGAGGCTGATCGGGTGTAAATCGAGATGCTCGAGATGTCATTTGACCCCTGGCGATGAGGAGAGAACGATCGTTGACGGCGCCACTTTGGATCCGGGCCGACTATTGGCGACCGCGAGTTCGTCAGTTTCGATGGGCTTGTGATCGCGTTCACCATCCAGGCGCACTTCTTGGTGGCCACCTTCGCGGTAGCAGACAGTGCCATGCTCAGTCCTGCTCGCGCGCATCGAAGGGAACGCGTAGGTCAACTGACGGGCGATCAACACGGATTCCGATTTACGAAAATCCCGGTGCCGCGAATTCCCGGCACGGTCAGCATTCGCTTGCAGAGTCATGGTGAAATATTGCGCCGCGCAGGCCCTCGCGGTTGCTGCTCCTGCCATTTGATCGAACTGCTAAGAGCTTCGTACAGCATTGCAAGGACTATCCGCATCTACCTGGCCGTGGGGCCTTCGGGGGCAAGCTGTGCGAAATGCCGGCTGCCGGCCGGCACACGCTTCTCAAAAAGGGACCGCCCTAGCGCCACTACGCTGCCTTCTTGCACGCTTAGAGCAATCACCGTGCCAACTCGTGCACTCACTCCCAGTCTGAATGCTTTGACAAACTCTCGCGACCGACTCCTCATTGCAAATGTATTGAACCTGACACGGCCGCCAGACAGCAGACCGCGAAAAGCCAGCCGCCACCCAGAATGGGCTCTCCAGATCAAGCGTCACGGACAAGTGCAGCAAGATCGGTTTCGAGCTTCGGCTGACGCTTGAAGATTGCGTCTATCAACGCCTGCGCCGGCTGCTCGCCGGCCTCGACCAGCGCTGCCTTCTCAGCCCGCGCAGAGGGAGCGAACACTCGCTTGACGACGGTCGGCGATCCCTTGAGGCCGCATTTGGAGACGTCTTCGATACCGGCATCGTTTGCGCTCCATTTAACGATTTGGGCACGCGCGGCACGCAAGGCATCCGGCATCGCGCCGCGCCGAATCTGATTCGTTGCCTCCAGCATTGTGATCAGACACGGCAGCCTCGTGTGCAGCACCTGAACACCACCTTCGGAGCGTCGTTCCGCTTCAATTGTATGGGCGGCGAGATCTAAGGATCTGACCTTCGCAACATAGGTTAGCTGCAATACGCCCAGTCGCTTTGCGATGCCGGGCCCAACCTGCGCCGTATCGCCGTCGATGGTCTGCTTTCCCGTGAAGATGAGGTTTGTCGGGCCATATTCGTTGCCGATTTTTCGGATGGCTGTTGCAAGTGCATACGTTGTGGCCAGGGTGTCGGAGCCGGCAAAGCAGCGATCGGTGAGTAGGACGGCGCGATCGGCGCCGTAAGTCAGCGCCTTTCGCAAAGAATCTTCCGCCGATGGCGGTCCCATTGTAAGCACCGTAATTTCGCCGCCGAACCGATCGCGCAGCTCCAGCGCGGCCTCGAGGGCGAAGAGGTCATATGGGTTAATGATGGTCGGCACTCCCTGACGCATGATTGTATTGGTCACGGGGTGCACGCGGATCTGCGCCGAGTCCGGAACCTGTTTGATGCAGACGACATTGTGCACGGTGTTGCTCCAAAAGCTGCGACAGCTGCGGAGAGCACAGCAAGTGTTGTACCATCGCCCGCCCTTTTGGGATCGACTTGCCATCACAGAGGCTTAGACCGGGTGATGCGCCCCTCTAGCCCGCTTCCCGACGAACGAATGCTAACATAGTCAGGACTGCGACAGCGCTTTCCGCAGGGCGCGCGAGCTGAGCGAGGCCAGGATGGCTTGCGACAGATTATCGCCGCCAATCACCAGCGGCCGGCCGACCGGTTTGACGTCCAATGAGCATTGCCGCTCACTAGTCCGAGCTTGATCGACGAATAAGCATGACGCTTGTTAGATGTTCAGAACCGACTGTTCGCGATTGCATGGCCCGCAGGTGACGCTAAGTATGTCATTGCGAGCAAGTCCTCCGTCATCGAACCAGGTGAGCCCGCCTTTCGACAGCAGACCCGCAAGCGTGCGCGGTGACGCTCGGGGCCAAATCGCCCCGTGGGCTGACCCATTTCCTTCAGACTGCGATGAGATTGCCTATCGGAGATAGTCCTCTTATAGCTATTTGGCAGTAGCAGTTCCCACCGATGTCGTCGTTCAGAACCGCTTTATCTCGATTCCATATTTCCTCAGCGCGTAGCCAATCTGGCGCGGCGTTAGTCCGAGCAGGCGCGCTGCTTTTGCCTGCACCCAGCCAGATCTTTCCATGGCCGCAATGACCCGTTCGCGATCGGCTATCCTCGCGCCACTAACGAGAACTGTGCCGGGAGGCCCCAGTGAGGCCAGTTCGCCGCCGACAGACTGGATCGGCTGGGTCGGCTGGCTCGGCTGAGCTAGCGGAATGGTGGACTTTGCGGGCACCGATGGCATGGGTGCGGGTTGGTCTGTTCTCTCGTCCGACGTGCCTTTCCACAGCATCGCAGATAGGCACTGGCCGTGGCAGCATGCAAAGTCACTTCTCACGATCGATGATCCGGCGCACAGAGTCGCTGTACGCTCGATGCAGTTCTCGAGTTCGCGGACATTTCCCGGAAAGCCGCAGTTCATCAGTACATCGATCGCACTCGCCTCCAAAGTCAGCGTACGGCCGTTCTCGTTATTAAAATTTCTGAGGAACTCCCTGGCAAGCAGCGGAATATCACTGCGTCTTTCGCGCAGCGGTGGCAACAGTAAGGGAACTACACTGATGCGATAGTAAAGGTCCGCGCGAAACTCGCTCCTTGCGACAGCCTCTTCAAGGTTCTTGTTGGTCGCAGCTATTACTCGAACATCGACCTTAACAGTCTGGTTACTGCCGACGCGCTCGAACTCCTGCTCTTGCAGAACGCGCAGCAACTTTGCCTGGAACGAAGCTGAGATCTCGCCGATCTCGTCAAGAAACAGCGTTCCTTTGTCAGCAAGTTCGAAGCGCCCCTTGCGCGAGCTGAATGCACCGGTAAAGGCGCCTTTCTCATGTCCGAATAATTCGGATTCCAGGACAGTCTCAGGAAGCGCCGCGCAATTCAGCTTAACGAACGGGCGCCTGGCGCGGGACGATGATTCGTGAATGGCCTTGGCTACGAGTTCCTTTCCGGTACCGGATTCGCCACGCAGCAGAACCGTGCTGTTAGATCTGGCTACAACCGCAATCTTCTCGAGCAGCCCGCGCAGGGCCGGACTGTCGCCAATGATCCCATGGGCGTGTAGCTTCTTGCGCTCCCGAGCCGGTTGCCTGAGCTCTAGTACTTGCTTTTGTAGCCGGTCTTTCTCCGCCATCAGCCGTTCGCGATCGCAGGCGAACAAGCGATGTAACTTCACTGTTTGTCCCACCAGGTTGGCGATCATGGCGAGCAGTCGCGCATCGTACTCGAGCCCGAGGCTCGACCTATCGTCGCGGATCCGGTCAACCGTCAACGTACCCACGACCTTCAGATCAATGCGAATCGGAACCCCGATGAACGACACCGGGATATCATCAGAGGCGCCGAGCACTTCCCGGTCGGCAGCGCTGAATACCGGCTCGGCGGCCACGTTCTCGACGACAAGAGGCCTGTCCGTCGCGATGATCTGGTCGATTGCCTTCCGCGGCAGTCGCATCCGGTAACGTTCGTCGCTGCCTTCGCTCCAGCCCGCGCCCACTGTAATGTCCGGCATGCCGTCGTCATCGAACAGTGAGACAATGCCGTGTCGTATCTGCACAAAAGACTGCAGAAGACCAACAACGTTGGCCAACGTGAGTTCGAGCCGACAAGGAGCGGTGAGTATTTTCGATATTTCGAAGATACCGGTGAGCGCGCTCTCACGCAACGGCTCCCCCGAGAGCTTACCTTCCGGCTCAGGTTGCGAGGCAGGTCTTTCACGTGAGGAAGGTATATCCAGCATGAGGCGGGCTCCGTTCTCTTGATCATCCTCCCTGGTACCTTGTCCCGGTTGGCGAGCTTCGTTTTGCATGTCACTCTCGATCTAACGCCAAGTGTTGACGAGATGACATAGAACCATGACACCTTTTCATGGCACGACGGTAAACTTACGGTGTGCATTCATTTCATTTTTGCGGATTGCGTGCGCGTCGTCAGCGGAGAACATAAGCACCGCTGCTGCAGCTCACGTCAGCTGCGTCGCCAAGGCCGGCCGATTCACAGATGTTGCCCACCATTGATCGGTACCTCGGCCCCCGTGACATAGCTCGCCGCATCCGAGCACAGGAAGAAGATGACCCTGGCCACTTCATCCGGGGTTCCCACTCTGCGAAGCGGGATACTTGACACGAGACGCCCTTCTGTGTCGGGCGACAACATGTCCGTCCTGATTTCGCCGGGCGCGATCGCATTCACGCGAATACCATGCGGCGCATAATCGTGGGCCATTTCGCGTGTGAGGCTCGCAAGCGCAGCTTTCGACGTCGCATAGGCACTGCCGGCAAACGGGTGCACCCGCGAGCCCGCAATCGAAGTCACATTCACGATCGATCCTGACGCGGCTCTTAGCTCGTCAAACAAACCCTGCGCCAACAGGATCGGGGCCACCAGATTGAGATGGAACACCTTCATCCAAATCTCGATTGACGTCGTCAACGACGTCATCCGATCGCCAGCGGGCGTTTTCGGCGAGACACCGGCATTGTTCACTAGCGCGTGCAAAGGTGCACCGGCCAAGCGTTTCTTGACCTCAGTGATCGCGCGCGGCAGCATTCGATGATTGCTGAGGTCGATCTGGAGATGATCTTCGTTCCCTGCCTCCCAGGGGCATCGCTCGCGGTCGAACGGTTGACGCGCGCAAGAAATGATACGCCAGCCCGCCTCCGAGAACAGCTTGGCGGTGGCATGACCAATTCCGCGCGATGCGCCGGTGAGTAACATCACCTTCTGTTCTCCGCCCCGAACACGGGCTTTATGGGCTTGAAGGGGGCAACCCAAATTTGCTTCGGGCACCGGGCCTTTGATCAGATCGTCATTTGGCAGATCCAGACCCACGCTCGCCTCCTCTCCTGCTGCGCGACGCACGCGTAGCAGGATTTGGGCCACTGCGATGCATGTAAATCGGCTTCCGTTTTGCGTCCTAATGTCGCGCACAGCCAATGCTTGTCGGGTTCAAGACACGTTGCGTGTGCCTTGTGACAGCGATGGTGCATCAGCTACGCAATATCGCAAGCACATTCGCCTTCGAGAAGGCAACGAGCCGCACTCTCTTGCTGATCGCACAACCGGAAGACCAGCAGATGGCCAACGCCTCTCGTCGAGGCAACGAGAGATCAGGATAGCGACTGCGGTGAGTAGCCGCCTCAACTCAAAAAGCTGACGTCACCAGCTTCTACGTTAGGTTCGTCGGCAACTGATGCGACTTCATGGCTCCTGTTCTGTGTCCAGCGCTGGCACATCGCCCCGCCGATTCGTTGCGGACCACCACCTGGCGTACTGAATTTCTCCTCAAGACTAGTGGAGCTCGAGAGCGCCCGTCCGCGCCAGCGAGCGCCGACCGCCAAGAGGGAACTCGCCGGCTGAACGGAGACCTTTCGCATTTTCATCCGCGATCGACCACCGATTAGCTTCGACTTGCGAGCTTCCGAGGCGACGACAAAGACGTGTTCCCCCTGTTTAACGCGGCGGCGTCACGCTAAGGTCATTGTTCTCGAGCTTCAGCGGAAGACACTCGCACCCCGCCTCGTTCTGGTCTGCGGTGGAAGTTGGCGACAGAGCATCACTTTGGGCAGACAATTGCCGCCCCGAAAAGATCTGCCAATATTGCTGGATGCAAAAAGCGACAATCAGATCGATCAGCCTGGCTACGACTTTCATGAAGCCACGAACTCTTGCGAGGTTTCTTCAATCAGGATCAATCGACTCGGATCGTTCAAATCGAATTCTATAACGCGTGGGGCAAAGAGACGCGCATAGCGCGTGAAGGCGCTTGTCGGGGGAAAACGGATCACGGTGTCGCAGCGCGCTAGGAGATACATATCAATGAGGGCGGAAAAGCCGCCCTCGGCTCCGAGCCCGGCCTTGTGCAATGGGCCGGCCTGAGGTGCCTGGAACCGTTTTGGGATCGTCCAAACATCGGGAAATATAGTCGAAACCTTCTCGAGGACGATTGCGCTGTCCGTGCACAGGAAAGCCTTCACGGGTTTTGCGTGGGATAACCCCCTCGCCTTATCAATGGCATTACAGACCTGTCGCAAGGCGCGCTCCGAATCAGCCCAGTAGGGAGCATGCCCCATAATATCCTCGCCATTGCCATGGCGGATATGGATGCCGATTACGCTGTACGATTCAAAGTGCTCGCGGTAGATTGCATCGATCCGAGCCTGAATTTCAGGTCGTGGCTTGATACTCCGAAAGATTTCTCGTTCGGCCTCCTGATCGCAGCGCCACATCAGGCAGGCGTCACATACAACCGTGTTAGCGTCACTATCTTTCTGACTTTGGAATAGTTGATCGAGTTCGTCGCGTTCCCGGAAAATCTGCTCGTCCGGGCGATAGACGCAATCGATGGATGGTTTATTCCACCAAGCCGGGAAGAATGGTCCCGGAAATGAACACTTATTGATCTCGTCGTCGCAAATCACCCGCACGCCAGCAATGCCTTGAACGGGTTCGAAGAAGACTGGAAAGGCATTCGTGAATGGCTCATCGAGGTAACAAGATCCCCGCCAATCAATGGCTAGCGTCCGTCCTGTCTGCTTTGCAAAACGCCAGGCTGCCGCCAGTGACCACAGGCAATCGCCAAACCCCGTACGCCGCCGGGAAACTACGAATCGTTCATTCCTCAAACCGCTAAGCATCTGCATTGCCTGTTCCAGGCCTCCTGTTTGGACAGAAGACGTCACTGCAGACGTCTCACGCATCTCGTCCGACGCCATGGCCTGAAATCGCGGTGCCGGCGAGCTACGTCGGTAGAACTTCATATCAGCGATATCCCTGGTGCGCCGCGTTCTTTCAAGTTTGCGTTTCTTCAGCGGCGTAGCGTCGACGTACCGATCTCAGTCGGATGCAGATGCCGCCCTGTGCGTCGGATGGCCTAGCCGCCGCCCTCACATGCGGGCGATAGCAGCGAACGTACGACAACCCTCAAGCCATGCAGCAGCTGCTCTGGCAGGTTGAATAGCCTCGAGCTATCGCAAAAGAGCATCGCGAGATGGCATCAATTCACTTTTCGGCGTTTTTGCGGAATTTCATGTCAACGCAGCAGGCGCCGCCGAAAAAGTACTGTCGACACGAAGAAGGGCAATACCGCGTACAGGCAAAGCGCACCGACATGCAGCGCAGCGTCGCCGACGCCGCGCTCAAGCATCACCGGACGAATGAGGTCGACCGAATGCGCGAGCGGCAACAAGCCGGCGAAGTGCTGAAATGAGCTGGGCAGTTGGCTTATCGGGAAGACCGCGCCACAAAGAAACACCATGGGCGTAAGAATGAGCGACTGGTAAAACACGAAGTAGTCGTAAGTTGGCGCAAGAGCTATGACGACCATTGCGAGGCTAGCAAAGACAAGGCCAGTAAGGGCGACTGTTGGTATCGCACAGAAAATGGACGTCCAGGATGCGTAACCCAGCATGGCAGCCACAATCCCAATTGCTGTCCCGGCCAGAACGGACTTACTGGCCGCCCACACCAATTCACCTAGGACGATATCGCCAAGCGTGAGCTGCGTGAACAGGATTGCCTCCCAGGTGCGTTTGGCGTCCATGCGAGCAAAGGCCGCATATAGGGTTTCAAAGGTCGCAGATGTCATGGCGCT
This sequence comes from Bradyrhizobium sp. STM 3561, assembly GCF_045571455.1. Lineage (NCBI taxonomy): Bacteria > Pseudomonadati > Pseudomonadota > Alphaproteobacteria > Hyphomicrobiales > Nitrobacteraceae > Bradyrhizobium > Bradyrhizobium sp. STM 3561. The sequence goes on along the minus strand of NZ_CP120695.1, from coordinate 269,064 downwards.
GATCGCGACCATACCGGCTGCCAGAAAAGCGATGTACGAAGTCCCCTCAACCCGGCCTACGATGAGCCCGAGGCCAAAGCCAAGGCCAAACAGATTGGTTATGGGATCAGCCAGGTTACCGAGAAGCGATGCAAGCGCGACTTTCCTCCAGGCCAGGAAATTTCGACGCCATACCGCGATCCAATTGTACGCGTTAGCTGGCATTACCGCGGCATAACCTTCACCCATCGCTTATTTCTCCATCTCGCGCCCGGTCAACCGCAAAAACACGTCCTCGAGATTGGGCGGTCGCTGCAGAACGCGAAGGTCCGCTCGCCCGCGCAGGTGCACGCGTATCCGCTCCGGATATGGGGCATAACAAAAAAGGGTTTCTCCGCTCACTTCGATGTGCCGCGCATAGGGTCTGATCATCTCACGAAGCTGACGTGGATCACCGCCATAGATTTCGATCACGTTGCAGCCGATATGCTCATGGATCAACGCGTCCGGCTTGCCTTCGGCGATCTTAGATCCACTTTCAAGCACGCACAGCCGATCGCACAGGCGCTCGGCCTCTTCCATGAAGTGAGTGGTCAAGAGGATCGTCTTGCCACGCGCAAGCAGAACTCGCAGGCGTTCCCAAATCAGGTGACGTGCATGCGGATCCAGACCAGTCGTCGGCTCGTCCATGACGAGTAGATGTGGATCATTAATCAGGGCACGAGCCAGGGTCAGCCGCCGCTTCATGCCACCGGACAAGTCGGAGACGCGCACGTCCGCCTTGTTTTCAAGGCGCGCAAACTCGAGCAGCGAGGGCGCGACCGCCTCGATCTCCTGAGCGCTCATGCCGAAGTAGCGACCAAACACAAGCAGATTCTCCCGCACGGTGAACTCGAGTTCAAGGTTATCGAACTGCGGCACCACGCCGATGCGCACCCGCGCCACACGAGCGCGGGACGGCACAGGCTCATTGAGGACCGTAATCTTGCCTGCGTCGGGCGCAATCATGCCGAGGAGCATACGCGCAATCGTGCTCTTACCAGCTCCATTTGGCCCAAGCAGGCCGAAGCATTCCCCGCGCGCAACCGAAAACGACAGTTCATTAACGATGACCTTGTCGCCAAATGACTTTTTCACATCGGCAAGGTCGATCGCTACCGTGGACATGCTCATGCTAGGCCGAAAGAAGTCGTTCAGCAGGCGACGGTTTCTCAACAACCGTTTTGGTCCAGAGCTGGCCGTCGCACCACACATGCTCAACACGCCCCCATTGGCAGGCGGCGGCAGCATCCGGGAAGAATCCTCGTCCGTGGAGGTTGGCGCTCGTGTTGCAGAGTAGCGGAAGTCCCGTGAGTTGCTCAAATTCGACGAGAAGCGCGGCGACCTTGTGCGGAGAGTTTCGGGAGATTGTCTGCAGCCGCGCCGAGCCGTCAAGATGGACCACAGCGGGGACCTTGTCGCGCCACTCCGCCCGGGTCTGGTGATCGAACAGCATGTAAGGATCTGGCGTACCTGGGCTGAACATTTCTGGCGCTCGGTCCTCCAGACAGATGGGCGCCACCGGCCGGAAGTGCTCTCGACGCTTGATGTCGTTGAGATGATCCTTCATCGCCGGCGACGTCGGCGCTGCAAGAATGCTTCTGCCGCCCAACGCCCGCGGCCCAAGCTCGGCGCGCCCGGAAAGGAAGACGACCGGCTTGTTGTCGGCGAGAATCGCCGCAAGTTCACGCAGACTGCATGGCGCCGCCTCCCAATCCGGCGGAAGCTCGCTGTCCTGCAGGTCCGGGCCACTGTAGACTGACCATTCCAATGGCCCGAAGCCATTTTGCGCCGCCATCGCCCCGCAAGCGGCGCCGATCGCCGATCCGCTGTCATTCGGGAACGGCGGCACCCAAACATCATCGAACAATCCCGTCGCACGAAGCGCGCTGTTCCACTTGATATTGAGACCGCACCCCCCGGCGATACATAGATTTCGCGCTCCCGGAAGCGACGAGTGTCGCAGCAGAACCATCGCCATTTCCTTGACAAGAAGACGCTCCACGAACACATGAAAGGACGCAAGGACGTCCTCCGCTCGCTTGTCCGTCAGGCGCAGCGCGCTTGCCTCGAAGAAGTCGTGCAGTGCCGCGAGAGAGGATTCCGCATTGTTGATGTCAGCGCGGTAGCGACGGGCCTGCTCGGTGTCAGCGGCGAAGCGCTTTTCATAGAGCTCCTCAAACACCGCCACGATGCTTTCGTCGACAGAGCCAAGCGCGATGTAAGCCATCAGCTTGCCGGCTATGCCCAAATCCCAACTCGAGCGATTCGGTTGCCTGTAAGGGCCGAAGTGAAGGCCCGCGGCGGCGTAGGCATGGCCGATCATCGGAAATAGGGATGCAATGAGCCGCGCCCCCCGAGGTTCGACATAGTAAAGACGTGGAAAGATGCAGCCATCCCATACCAGACAGAGTGCGGGTTTTCCCGCGCTGGCAAAGGGACTGGTGCTATACGCTGACGCGACGTGGCCCGTGACGTGCGGGTAGCTCTTATATGAAAAGACCTTGCCTCCGAGGATCAGGCCAAAGCCGTCGACGGACTCAAGAAGGCCCTCAGCATGGCGCTCGACATATGGCGCCCCTTTCAGCGCGATCGGCACAGCGCCACTTAGGACCTGGAACTGCGACTCAATCTCGCCATCCCAGCCGTCGATGACGAACTGATCGATATCCCGCGGATCCAGTCCATGCTCCGCCAAGGCGAGCACGACTGCATCGAGATTCTCGACGGATTGGTAGCGTGGACCGTTGCCGCACTTTTCTTGCTCGATGCAAAAGACAAGCCGCCCGTCCTCGACGACGGCAATTGCCCCGTCATGTGTTAACTTGATACCGCAGATGCGCATACGATCCCCTGGTCTAGTGACCGACGTTTGATTGTTCTGACGAGTGACCCGGCTTTCGGAACCGAACGATCAAGCAGTCTTCGTTGACCGATTCGGTGCGGCAGTGCAGTCGCTCGACCTCCGATAGGCTCTCGGTGAAGAGCGCGATCACCGTTTCGGCACCAGCCGCATGACCCCACCGTTGACATGTGGCATCACGTGCGGACCCGAAAATCAGAGCTCCATTTGGAGCGAGCATACTCACCAGGTTGCGGATAGCCGCATGCATCTCGACAACGTCCTTGAGGTAGTAAAGAACCTCGGCCACGACGATCAAATCGAACTGCTCAGTGGTTGAGAACCGCTGAATGTCGCAGACCACCCACGTGATATTTGACCGCTTCGACGTCCGTCGTCGCGCTCGCTCGATGGCCTGCGGCATGACGTCGACCACGGTGAGTCGCTCGCATAGCGGCGCCAGCATGTCGGTGAATGCGCCGGCTGCACATCCAACTTCGAGGGCACGCGCAACATTTACATTGCAACGCGACATCCGAAGCATTTGTGCGTATCGCTCCTGCTCGAAAGAACTACTGTCGAGGCGCCATGGGTCGTCGACAGCCAACTCTCGCTCTAATAGCTGGTGACTTGCGTCCGGAATCATGAGCCAATCACCTACTTGCAGGCCGTCGAACGATCGTGAGCGCAAGCACTCTTCCTTGCCGTCAGGGTCGATTCACTGGACGACAACCCCGCCTTGCGAATTGTTCCAGACATTCCCCATTTGCTCGCAGCACTTCGTCCAGCGGTCGGGTGCAGGATGACAGACTGCTTTTCCCCTTCGGCCGGCACATTGGTGACCTTGCGCGATAGCCAATCGCTGTTGCTCAATGTACAAAGCGCATAGGCCTTCAATGGAAGTAAGAGAAAGATATTGATCGGTGTGTGGAGCGAGAAGCCGAGAAAGCGCAATTCGCGCGCACGAAGGGCCGCCACACTGCACCGGACCATTGTCATTGCTGCAATCGTCAATCCCGTCCACCAGGGCACAGAACCGACGATCAGGAGCTGTGCAAGCGCTGCCAGTGATGACAGGGCGAGAAGCAACGGGCCGAGATTTTGGCCGATAACGTCTAGCGTCAGATAGCCATCGAGCTCCGGCAGCAGGCGCAGTGCAAGGAACGTATCTCGGAAGGTACTGCGCGCCCAGCGGAGTTGCTGACGTAGATATGGCCCTAGGCGGTCCGGGACGACTGTTGCTGCGATCGCGTCCGAGACGTATTCGGTTCGAAATCCCGCCTTGAGCATGAGGATCGTTAGATGGCGATCCTCGCCGAAATCGCTCGGCTTGCCGCGAAAGAATTGCGCCTCGTATTGATCAAGAAGCAAGGCGAGCGCGGAGCGACGATACATGGCACATGGGCCGCAGCAGCACATGACGGCACCGAAACGCGCCTGCGCCGCGCGCTCTTCGTTGCATGCCAGCCAGTATTCCATATCGATCAGCCTGGTCAGCCAGGTTTGGCTGCGATTGCTCGCTATCAACTGACCCATGGCCGCACCGATTTGCGGGTCATGCATCTTCAATACGAGCTTGGTAACGACGTCAGCGGCAAGTATCGTATCCGAGTCGACGTTGAGGACCAGGTCACCGGATGAGCTGCGTATTGCGGCGATCTGGGCCTTGCGCTTTCCGACGTTCTTTGCCAACAAGATGATGCTGAACCTCGAATCGTTCGCATAGATTTTGTGTATAGGCGCGACAAGGTCGCGATTTGCAGATCCGTCGTCGACCACATAGACCTGTAGCTTTCCCGTGTAGTCTTGACTCGCAAGCGACTCCAGACATTGGGCGAGCGTAACTGGATCCTCGTTGAAGCATGGTACGATGACGTCTACACTGGGAAGGACCGCCTCCGATCGTCCCAGGTTGTCCTGCAGCGATGGGTTCGTCGCCGGTTGGGCATATAGCGCTTGCGCGCTCTTGTATATCGTCGAGAGGAGCGCATAAGACGAAACAGCGGCAGCACTGGTTGTAGCGAGCAGGTCCATAGGATGTTGGTTCTGTTCAGTGAAGTTGAGGGAGTGGACGGATTACAAACCCGCGCCGTTGTAGTGCTGGGATCAGATGTGACAGCGCCATCGTGGTCTGATCACGCAGCGTGGCAGCAGTGCAAAGTCGCTCCTCATCAGGCGGATATCCATCGTGCAGGAGCACAATTGCTCCCGGGCGAACGGTCGCCAGTACTGAATTCACAATTCGATCAACCCCGGGGCGTGACCAATCTCTGGGATCGACCGACCAGTGCACAGCTGTGAGACCAGCGCTCGCTGACGCAGAGAGCACCTCTTGTGTCCACATGCCGTAAGGTGCCCGCATGTGTCTGGGCGAAGCCTGCGGGCACGCCGAACGGATCGCCTCGCTCGCCGTCAGCACTTCGTCGCGCACCTCCGCTGGTCCGCATCTGGATAGATCCGGATGCGTCATCGTGTGGTTCGCAACCTCGTGCCCTTCCGCGATCATTCGCCGAATGAGTTCAGGTTGTTCGGCCGCATATGTGCCAATCACGAAGAACGTCGCCGGAGCTTGATGTTTCGCCAGGACATCGAGCACCTCTGGCGTGCAAAATGGATTGGGCCCATCATCAAAGGTTAAATAGACGGGGCGACTTCCGGTCACGTCAGCATAGTCGCAACGGACAGCGGATAGGGGGAAACGCTCTTTCACAACTCAGGCCCGTTCCGATCGATTATCGTCCCGGCGGGCCACTCGCTTATCGCGCGTCCAACCGGGAACACCACCACGATCACGTCTTCGATGCGGATCGGCGACAGATTGGGGTAGACGTCCGGATGCGTGGAGCGGACGCGAATGCCAGACATCAGGGTGGCGAGCCCCTGCCTTGCGACCAGTCGGGTCATATGTTTCGCAAGCGCAGGCCGAACCGTACCAAAACCGAATGGAACCCCAAGCTCATGCAGTATCGGATACGTCACGCGCATTGCGTGGCTGATTCCCAGTCCTTCGAGGTCCGGGCGCACCGCATACAAGCCGAGCTCGGCAACGAGTAGATCGACCCCACCAATCTTGATGAAACGGCGTAGTAGCCCGACATGAGCAGCTACCCCGCGCGCGTCATAACCGATGATGCGGACCTCAGGCCTCGCCCCGGCCCAACTGCGGTTGCCTTCAAATGGCTGCGCATTGAACGCACCGGTCGGCCCGTAACTGTTGCGGAAGAACTCGGCGAGTTCGGCATGATCGGTGAGTTGCAATTCGCTTTCCCACCGACGGCTCCACTGAACTTGAGAGCGTGCAGAAGGAGCTTCCGTCCGTGATACGGCAATGTTCATGGCGGGTTTCCTTGCGCCAGTGGAATTATGAGCGGAGATGGTCACGTGAACTCCCTAATCGCCGAACCACTGATCAACACTCAAATGCGCTGCCACGACCCGCCCAGAGCGCGGCACTTCTCGACTCCACCGCGCCGTGCGGCTTCGCTCGCGACGAAGCGATCTCATCGTTCGGACTCGTCATTCGGCCAATGCCCCGCGCGAGATATCCCGGAAGATGCCGACGAGGCGATTGGACTAGCCACACTCTGTTCGCCCCACGGAGCTTTTCCGCCTCGGCTCGCATCGCTGTCGACGTTTTGACGTCTAAGGGCAGGCCTTCGATCCGCGGAGCCTCATCGAGGGCGCATCCGAGTGGCATCAAATCAAGCTGGTTCTCATGCATCTTCGACACGCCCTGAAATGCGGTGGACAGGCGAGCTATTTGGGAGCCGCCTGAATTACTTGGCATCCGCAATCTGCGTCTGCCGCTCTTTCGGGACACTAGAATGCGGCAAAACGCGCTCTCAAGTGTACGCGGGTAAACCTCCAATATGGAAACGGATGGAACGCGCATACCAAGGTTTACGGAGATCGGCCTGGCATCTCCAGCGAGCGCGCTTCGCACGGAGAAGAAGCGACGCGGCTCGCACGGACCGACCATCGCCATCCTCGAGACGAATGCGCCCGCTGCTCGCACGTCGAGTACTTTTTCTCCGAGCCGGCGTGAATGAGCAGCAGCCATCGTGGTACGACCGATTACTTTTCCAAACTGATGTTTGCTATTCAACATCCCCCAGTTTGGTAAAATCGATTGTTCCGATGGAACACATCCACACGATGGATAGACTCAGAACATGCGGTTCAAGGGACTTGATCTAAACCTTCTCGTTGCGCTCGATGCTCTGATGACGGAGCGAAACCTCACAGCGGCGGCGCGCAAAATTCACCTGAGCCAGCCCGCTATGAGCGCTGCGATCGCGCGGCTGCGCAGCTATTTCCGCGATGAACTATTTACCATGAGAGGTCGCGAGCTCGTCCCCACGCCTGGCGCGGAGGCGCTTGCAGGTCCGGTTCGCGAGGCCCTGCTGCACATCCAACTCTCGATCATATCGCGGGACGCGTTCGACCCTACTCAGTCGAGCCGACGCTTCAGGTTCATTCTCTCCGATTTCATGACCATCGTCTTTTTCCGCAAAATTGTGGACCGCATTGCACAGGAAGCTCCCGCGGTGCGCTTCGAATTGCTGCCATTTTCCGATGAACCCGATGAGCTGCTCCGTCGGGGCGAGGTCGACTTTCTGATTCTGCCGGAACTGTTCATGTCGAGCGCGCATCCTAAGGCGACGCTGTTCGACGAGACCCTCGTATGCGTGGGATGCCGCGCGAACAAGCAGCTCTCCCGGCAGCTTACGTTCGAGAAATACATTTCGATGGGGCACGTTGCGGCGAAGTTCGGACGCGCGCTCAGACCAAACCTCGAAGAATGGTTTTTGCTTGAGCACGGCGTCAAGAGACGCATTGAGATCGTTGTGCAGGGGTTTAGCCTGATTCCGCCCATATTGTTGGACACGGGCCGTATCGGCACAATGCCCTTACGACTGGCCAAACACTTCGAAAAGCGGATGCCACTGCGGATCGTCGAACCACCGCTCCCCCTGCCCGCATTCACCGAGGCTGTGCAGTGGCCTGCGTTCCACAATACCGACCCGGCGAGCATTTGGATGCGGCGGATATTGCTGGAGGAAGCATCCAACATGGCATCTATGCATCAGGAGCCTCCAACTCGCAGGCGCTGCTAGGCTCGACATAGGCCGCTCCACCTTCCAAATACGCTAACGATCCTTCGATCGTGCTCGGACGATTTCGTCACTTCAACGTCTCTGGCGCGAAGCTGCCAGAGACGGCGATCGGCTGCGAAGACTTGGCCCGTGGTGAGCTCCTGGCCTCGCAGCTGAGGTTTGATGCGCTTGCACTGCAAACAGGCGACGCCGGCACTATCGGCAGAACACGCCCTCCTCCAGTACACTAATGTTTAGCTTGGCCGATAAAATGGCTTGAATCGCACACTGCGTCAGGTTGTAGGTTCGCCGCCGTGGCTAACGCTGCGCTACGCGGCCGTCGACTGGGCACTTTGGCGAACTCACCGCACTGGCCGGACACTAGGTTGATCTGCCATTAACCAACTGACCGGGTCCTATTGTGTGGCTCGCCGGAAGCGGCGAGACCAACCAACTTCGGGACTCCTGACGGTTTGCGGCGGCCGCTGGTTCGCCTACTGCCGAGCTCTCCATCGTTGCGGTCATTTCACGAGCGTCTTTTTGCGATCGTGAGTTGGAACGATGTCCATTCGGGCGAGCCAATAGGACCTCTCCAGACGCGGCCGTCATTGCTCGCGGTGGCGTCGCAATTACGTTCACGCCGGATAACAAGACATGCGCTTCAAAGGTCTGGATCTAAATCTGCTCGTCGCGCTGGATGCTCTAATGACCGAGCGCAACCTCAGCGCAGCGGCACGCAAGATTAACCTTAGTCAGCCTGCCATGAGCGCAGCCGTTGCCCGGCTGCGTTCCTACTTCCGTGATGACCTGTTCGGAATGAGGGGCCGTGAACTTGTCCCGACGTCACGCGCGGAAGGACTCGCAGCCCCTGTGCGCGAAGCTCTAACGCACATTGAACTCTCAATTATCGCGCGGGACGTGTTCGACCCAGCTCGGCTGAACCGCCGGTTCAGGATCGGCCTTTCTGACTTTATAACAGTCGTATTCTTTCGAAATGTCGTGGAGCGCGTCGCGCGAGAAGCACCCGCCGTCAGCTTCGAACTGGTGGCGCTCACCGATGAGCGCGATGAGCTTCTCCGCCGTGGCGAAGTCGATTTTGTTATCTTGCCGGAATTATTCATGTCCAGCGCGCACCCCAGGGCGGCCCTATTCGAGGAGAGGCTCGTCTGCGTAGGTTGCAGCACGAATAGTAAACTGCTGCGGCCTCTTACATTCGACCGGTATATGTCCATGCGCCACGTGGCGGTTAAGATCGAAGGTGCGCGCAAGACGCCGGTCGACGAATCCTTTTTACTCGATCTCGGCCTCAATCGGCGCATCGACATTCTTGTGCAGAGCTTCAGCATGATCCCGCCCCTGCTGGTAGGCACAAACCGCATAGGGACGATGCCGTTAGGGCTCGTAAAGCATTTCCAAAGAACGATGCCCCTTTGCATTGCGGAGCTCCCGCAGCCATTCCCCGCCTTCGCTGAGGCGGTCCAATGGCCCGTGCTTCACAATAGCGACCCCGAAAGCCTGTGGATGCGAGAGATATTGTTGCAGGAGGCTACCCGCATGGCGACTGGAGACGAGCCCTCCATCATCTGCGCTTCGGAACGGGCAGATGCTGCCGGAGATTTCGCATGATCTGCCTCGCCGTTTTTCGTAAGGACGTTCGCAAGGTCTGCGAACTTCATATCCCAACGAATGTCTCAGAGCAGACAATTTAGGCTCGCCTCGCTCGAATTCATGATCGCTCCATAAAGATCGTCGCAGCGGACGGCTAGCATGATGAGTTGTGTAGGTCTTTCGCACGTTGGCAATCGGCTCGAGGCACGAGCGGCGGTTCAGACTGTTGGCTTGCTTAGAGACGAGGACGTACGTGGCACCGGGCCGCCCGCCGCACCCGCCTCGATACAGCAGAAAGGGCGATGGGCTGTTCTCGTCAACTCTCCGAATCGGTAGGGGCTCCGATGAGCGGAGACGCTTCGGCTTCCTCGCAGTCGTACCATCACGCACTGTGAGCGTGCCGATCATCGATCATGCACATGGCCGCGATCTCTCGTGCTGTCGAAGCAGGAATCGCGCTCGCGTGTTGCCCTGTCGCATCACCTGTGAGCACATCGCATCTTCGTCGCTCCGCGCCGCGGGTCTGACTTCTTTTGGCCCTATCGCAGCCAAACGTCTTGACGACGTGCGCTGCCACGACAATGACAAGCAAAGGAGCTGAACATTGGAGCAATGCAGCGGCGTGTTCGATCCGGAAGAGCTTTCCATCCTGGGAAGCCTTTATGATAGTGCGGTCACCGCGCTACCCCCATCCATGCAAAGTCCGGAAAATCGCACAGCAATCGCCAAGCTCATCCTGGAGCGTACAGCGGCTGGCCAGGCTCAACTGGCATGCCTGACGAACTTGTTGATCACCATTTCCCCCCAGGGTTGATCCCTCGCCATTCTGAGGATAGTCACCACTCTCGCGCTGGAATGAAAGACGATCCAGCTAGAGCTTTGAAATTACTTGAATCACACGTGACGTCAGGTTGTAGGCTTTGAAATTGAGCAACATGAGCAAAGCTACACCACGAAGGCGTCGATGGCGCATTGGCGAACTTGCACAGGCGACCGGAGTAACGGTACGCACGCTGCATCATTATGAACACACTGGGCTCCTAGCAGCTTCAGAGCGTACTGACGGCGGCCACCGGATGTACGACCGCGAAAGCATGCAACGGGTTCACCAGATTCGGGCGTTACGTGAGCTTGGCTTCTCGCTTATTGAGATCCGTAAAGCTATGGAGGGCACGACCTCACTCCCCGACCTTCTGCGCAAGCATCTACAGCGGATAGAACTCCAAGTCGCTCGAGCAACTATGTTGCGAGATCGCTTGCGCAACATGACCATCGACAGTGAAATCCAGGTAAGTGTGGATGAGCTGCCTGCCACCCTCAATGCCATGTCGCGGGTCGAGACGCCCAGTCAGACGTCCCGATGCACCTGCAAGTTAGCTGCAGATCGCGAGGAGCGGTGGCGGCGGATCCGCGACGACCTGCGTGACTGTATGGATCGGGGCGAGCATCCTTGCGGGGAGCGGGCGAAGGCCGTCGCAGTTGCAGCACGCTTGCTGATCGGCGAAATCGCTGGCGCCGATTCACGCGTTTCGATGATCCTGAAGGTACTTGCACGATTAAGCGCCCCCCGTAGCCTGGCTGGTTGGGATCCCTGCCTCATGCAATATCTCGATCTCGCCCTTGGCGGGTTAGAGGATCAGCCGTACTAATATCTGATGGCCGGCTCCGCACGGCCTTGGCGATCGGCCCTGGCAATCTGAAAACGCGATGACACTTGGTAGGTCGGCGGCTCTGATGCGGGCCGAACGTTTTATAGGTTCAAGCGGATAATCGTCATGACCTCTTCGATCGGTGCTCCCTGACGCACTGATCGAGGCTCCCTTCAAAAACGGCCTTGAACCGCACGTAACGTCAAATTGTAGGTTCTATCGTGGCCGCATCTGGCCGACCGAACGCAAGCTTCGCTTTGGCAAACAGCCTTAACGTGCAGGCACGCCTGATCGCAGCTGCCGGCAGTTCACTTCAGGTAAGCACTGGGAACTCTGCAATGTTGAATAGACGTTGTGCTTCTGCTGCGAGTGCAGCGCTTCTCTTCTGCGCTCTCGCCTCGGTTGCGCGCGGCGCAGAGGTCAATATTGCCGTGGCTGGCCCAATGAGCGGAAGCAGCGCTGCGATGGGCGCGCAAATGCGCGATGGTGCAGCTGCGGCGGTCGAGGCGTTGAACGCTTCTGGCCTACTTCTCGATACCAAGGTGATCTTGAGTGTCGCCGACGACGCTTGCGACCCGAAGCAAGCTGTCGCAGTCGCCAATAAACTCGCAACAGAGCGGGTCAGGTTGGTCGTTGGCCATTTCTGTTCGTCTTCGTCGATCCCGGCCTCCGAGATTTACGCCGAAGCAGGCATCATCCAGGTGTCACCCGGCTCGACAAATCCTCAGCTAACAGAACGCGGCCTTGCAAGTGTCTTTCGGATCTGCGGCCGCGACGACCAACAGGGCATCGTTGCCGCCGAGTACATTCACCGGAACTACCCTAACGACAAGATAGCGGTGCTCGACGACAAAAGCACCGCAGGCAAAGGTATCGCCGACGCGGTCGAAGCCCATCTTCGGAAATTCGGCGAACAAGTCATTCGGCAGAGCTATGTAGCCGGTGAAAAGGATTACAGGGCGCTGGTCTCAAGAATGAAGAAGGATCGGGTGCGCGTCGCCTATATCGGCGGCTATCATACCGAAATCGGATTGTTTGTACGCCAGGCGTCAGAAGCAAGAGCGGCGCTCATCGTCATGGCGAACGATCCGTTGATGACCTCTGAGTTCTGGGCCATTACTGGCAGCGCTGGAACTGGCACGTTGTTCACCTTCATGCCGGACCCGGCCGCGAATGCCAATGCGGCCGGCGTGGTGGCCGAACTCAAGGCATCCAACCTGTCTGCCGAAGGCTATACGCTTTACGCCTATGCAGCCGTGCAAGCATGGGCAGAGGCGGTGAACCGGACCGGCTCTTTCAATGCTGCACGCGTGGCCAACGCACTTCGTTCACGGCAGATCGATACAGTCATTGGGCCAGTCCGGTTCGATGCAAAGGGAGACAATGCGGCTCCTGGCTTTCTGGTTTACCGCTGGCGAGACGGCCGTGTTGAAGCTGTCGAGCAGAACTGATTGGCATCAACGCCGTCTCCCCAAAAAGCCAAAGTGACAAGGATTATGAGACGCACTCAGGTCGTAGGAACAGCGATACTCGCAAGCTCTCTTATACTTGCAGCCTTCGGAGCGTTTCTCGCGTTCGTCGCAGCGCTCGCCGAGCTACCGGATGTCGAGCTGACGGAGACGCTACGTCCAATGATAGACAAATAGTAGCCGTGCCGATCTGATCTGGCTCGCAAGGCACAGGACCTCTGAAGCGGCTAACGATGCTTCTCGTCGAGGACATGCTCGCTGTGGAGGCGCTTGGGGAACGTCTATCAACGGTTGGACTGGACCGCCATTTGCGCATTCTCGTGATCCACTCACATGGTGCAAGCTCAGATCGCGCCCTAAAGAGAAACGGCCTAAGCGGTCAAATGACGAACGAGACTCTTTGAGTGCGATGCCATGAAGCAACCATGCCTCGCCATCTGCCCCATTATCGGAGATTGATCGAGTGAAGAGTGGCCTTCCTTCAAGACTAACGTGCGGTGTTTTCGACCATTTGGATGACGACGGCCGAGATGTCACACGACAATATGAAGATCGTCTCAAGCTGACCGAGGTCTGCGACTCGCTCGGCTTCTACGCTTATCACCTGGCCGAACACCACTGCACACCTCATGGCAGAGGGCCCTCGCCGAACCTGTTTCTTTCGAGCGTCGCGCAGCGCACCCGGCGATTACGCTTCGGTCCGCTCGTCCTGTTGCTCAACCTTTATCATCCGTTGCGCGCATTCGAAGAGATTTGCATGCTTGACCAATTGAGCGGCGGCAGGCTCGAGGTCGGGATAGGCCGCGGCTCCCAGCCGATTGAATGGGGTTATTTCGGCATCACTGCCGACGCTGCACCAAGCCGTTATACGGAAGCCAGTGAAATCCTGAATATTGCGCTGAAGGGACATATGCTATCTTATCATGGACGCTACTTCGAGTTGAGCGACGTACCCTTAACGTTGAGGCCTCATCAACGTCCATATCCGCCTATCTGGATCGCAAGCAATCGGGCTGAGACGGCACAGTGGGCCGCGGCAAATGGCGCCAATCTGGCGTGCATAGGCCCCGCCAGTGTTGTCCGGAACGTTACGGACGCCTACCGCTCCCATCGAGCCCACAATACAGCCGCACATGGCCGCGAGCCATTTCTCGGGCTGGCCCGCATGGTCGTGATTGCGAAGTCTGATCGGGACGCTCATGCGGCGGCCGAAACTGCATATCGGCGATGGCTGGAGAGCTTTAAGTTCCTTTATGAGCTTAACGCCATTTCGACACCGCCCGCCCTTCCGCTGACCTTCGATGCAGCACTTGAAAGCGAATTGTGCGTCGTTGGAACGCCGGCTTCCGTCCGACAGCTCCTTCTTCAGCAGATGGAAGTGGCAGGTGCCAACTACTTGCTTTGCCAGCTTGCATTCGGAAACCTACCGCTGGAGATTTCCCTGCACACCGCAACCGCGATCAAAGCTGAAATTCTCGATAGCTTTGGCTGGTAATGTCTGCATTTGGGGTATCGTATGCGGGGCAAATAACCGAGATGCAGGATGAGCCCTGAGCAATCGCGGGCCTTCATTGCAAAGGCCCGCGAGATCGAAGCGAACGAAGAGCGTTCGGCCGCGGATGAGTTGATAAAGCGGCAGCAAGACGGCAGGAAAAATAACGCGCTTTCGATGTAAGAGAAAGATTACGCGCGTGCGCGATCCACAAACTGGATGCTTCCCATCAACACTTTCGATTTTACCATTTTCAGCCAAATACTCCATAAGTCGATCGCCGGTTTCCGGAAAGCACATTTAACGAATGTCGTGTGAGCAATGGACCCTTTTTGCTTTCAGCCTAGTCGCAGGCCGATTCAAGGTTCTCGTGGCTGCATCGCCAACGACACCCATCAATCTTTGGAGTCGACGCACGTGCCGCGCAAATGCGGTCGGATGGTCAATCGCAATGTCCGGCGCGTAATCTATCGCGATGGCGCCTGCCTTCTCAATCATCCAAAGGCCTCGAAGAAGATCGACTCTCACGCACACTGCTTGGCCAAGGTAAATGCGTGCGCTGCATAGAATTGGGACAGGCGAACTGGCCTCTACGACGGTGCGGGCTGGACTATTTGCCCTGACCAGGGGGGCGCCGCCGACAATCCGACGCTGTCGCGGCTTTCAAAGAAAGCAGTGCGGTCAGCTATCTGACCACGCTAGGCGCAAGCCGCATATCCTCCGCCCAAACCGAGGCAATGATGTCGATCGGTGTGATGAGACCAGCCTAGCGATCTTACTGCCCACCCCTGTACGCCGTGTAATCGTGGAGTCTCACTCTGCTCGCGTCCTCAGTCTTCGTCGGCAGGCGGCTTCCACACCCGTTTCCTACAGACTGACGCTACCCTATCTCCTTCTATGCGCCGGCGCTGTTCGACCATATCCCGGCGCGGTTATCCCTTCTCAGCAATCCTTACCTCACCATCGGAACGAGGGGTGGAGATGCGCGATCTGCCGGTCTTGTGTCTTAGCGCGCCCACCTTCCAGGAGCCCATCCGCACCCTCGTCGGGCCAGGCATCGCCTTTCAACGAACGCAGAGAGAAACCGCAGACGTATGTAGCGGATGTTATTTCTGGGTTGCCTAGCATGGGCTTGGCCATAATTTTCTGGTATGATGAGCAGACCGGTCTGGACCAGTTGACGGAGCGCCTTCAGCAACAGCTTCGTCCAGCGCCAAGCTCTTTTTATGGCACTCTGCCCTGGGGAGCCTCCGGTTACGTCTGGATCGCTATGTCAGGTTACGAGCAATCGCGCAGCAGTTCGGGTCGCACTTCTCGACTCGCGGTCATCAGCGGTGTCCCCGCCGGCTGGAATCACTGCCACTGTCCCACGCGCTGGACCGGCTCGAGATCAAGTGCCGGTTCGCGCTCTCTGCTCGATCGCCTTTGCGGTCCTTTAGCGGCACATGCCTACCACCCTCTTCCTCCGGCGACCGTGCGTGCACACCTTGCCTTGTGCAGCAGCCATTCGTTCTATCGCCGCCTCTGCCGTCTCGCCAACGGGAAAGCACGACCCAACCGTTACTCAACCTGGTTTCTGCATTTAACTACTTTGGAGCAAACACCGTGGAACTTGACCCTTCCAATTCACGCTCAGAGGACCTCGAGGATCGCATCGACCTGCAACTCGACATCGTAGCCGCCCTCATAGGCGAAGAAGGCAACGAGCTCGAAGCGATACGACTGCTAAACGCCCTGACAAACCAAATGATTACGGCGGAACTTGAGCTCGGCCAGCTCGGCGATACGAGAACCGGGGGCCGCGCCGGCGACCAGAAAACGAGGCGACTGTCGCAAGACCGTGGCGTTTACTACCCAGAAGACCTTCAGGTTTTGGGACGCCTTTTCGATCAGGCCGTGGCGGCCTTACCGGCAGTGTTGCGAACTCCCGACAACCAATTGAAGATCGCCAAACTAATTCTATCACGTGCAGCAGCGGACTGAAATGTCGTTTGGCTTTCTCTCCGTTTGATGGCGCGCATCGCGGGGCTGGCTGCTACGGCCGTGCGCGCCAGGGATCGACGACTTGGTGTTTATGACTCACCGTCCCGTCAAGCGCGCCGCTTCCGCTGGCCTTTCCATATCACAACTGTTCGCCACCATTCTCGAAAGCTGGAGCCTGCACCGAGAGCAGGAGGCCACGTTGGATCGCGCAAAGGACGACGGCACGCGGATACTTGTCAGAAAGCAAACAAGCAGTGGTCGGAAAACGCCACACGCTTCAAGAAACGCTTCTTAGCTAGAGACTGCGAAAGGAGCGGAGCGATCCATTTTCATCGATGGTCGGCTTTAGTCGCGATTGGCATGGCCCCGATCTTCCGATTGCGGGAACAATAGCCCAATATCGACCGACACCGAGAAACAAGATCACTTTGGCAACGAAGCCGCGCGAACAACGCGAGCTCGTTCAGTCGCTTCAGAAATATTCGAACGCGCCTGGCAATACGACGTTCGGGGTCATCGGAACTTCAACAAACATCTGTAAATTCATGACGCATCGAGAGCAGCTCGATGCTCCGAGTGTACTGCGGCTCTGAGGTCTTACTTGCTGGGACAAGCCACAGACGCTCGGTTTGCTTTTGCGAAGGTACTTTCCTTGTATCAGGACGTCGTGGAGTGTTGAGATGGATCAGCAGATACAAGATGCTATCGTGAGCGTCGCATTTGATAAGGCCTGGCGCTTTGTTGAGACGGATCCGTTGCTGGCGCATAATCGCAAGACGGTCCTTCATAGCCGGTTGTGCACTTTACTTGAGTCTTCGATAAAGAACGGCGAACGGAATACTTTGAATCTGGCTAACGAGGCGATACGCAGCTTGCGGGCTGAATTGGCGCGGTCGACCGAGCAATAAGGCGCTTGACCCCATACTGCCACACGAGCTTGGCATGTGGGGTCATTATGCGGCGGAAAAATACCGGGGCTGAGCGTGGTGGAGGTGACCCTCCTTCATGTTCAGCCCCTGCTGAGACGAGCACGTTCGCGACGACTGTCGCTTATGCAGCTCTTCTGGTGATCCAAGACCAGTCACCTGGATTCCAGTGCAAGTCGGCGACAAGACGAGACAGCCGCGCTATTACTCGCTGGCGCCAGCAAACGCGATACCGTTTCCTCTCCTGACCCTTGGCTCGGCACGAACTGCGCAACTTCAAGCAAGGGCCTCGTCAAGCACAGCTGCATCCACATCTGTCGATCGAGGGCGAGGTTTAGCTGTGCTAGAGTCGTGACCGGTCCTCAGCAAAGCGATCCGGGCCTGTGATGGATCGTCCCGCATCGCTCACAATTGCAAGTGGTAGCACGAGCCTCCTACCGAAATAATGAACTGGAGCGCCCGAGGCGGCTCCTCGATCAGCGGTTTTCATTTGCCGAACTCTCTAAACGGCGAGCAGGCACGGGACATGCTGGCGCGGCCCGGCTATGTCGCTAATCCGGGACGTATGGAGCCAAAAATCTCGCACATTGGGTCGTGTCACAGGCCATCACGAACTATTCGTGCTCAAGGACCCATCTGCGCGAAGCAACCAGTGTCAAGGCGCAGCCTTTCGCTCGAGGCCGTGCATAGCAAGTTGAGGGCGCCACAACCTGACGCGGTGTGCGATTAGACCCATTTCTTTCGAAGACATGTTGTGCGGCAGTTACAGCAATTCGCGATCATATTGCTAAACGCACGCCGCCGGGGGAGCACCGAAAGGAAACGACACTCGAATGAAAAATATTCTGATTCTGGCCGCAACCATCGGCGCACTCGGTGCGGCCGCTCCCGCATTCGGCACGGACCTGGCCGGGCAGCCCGTCAAGGCCCCGGCGGCATCGCTGCCGGCCGCAGCCCCGATTATCGACTGGTCCGGCTACTATATCGGCCTCAATGGTGGCTGGGGAACGAGCCACAATTGCTGGGATTTCAATGGCGTCACTCCCGAAGGCTGCCATAATTCGACTGGCGGGACCATTGGCGGCCAGATTGGCTATCGTTGGCACATCTTCAACATGGTCTACGGCATCGAAGGTCAGGGCAACTGGGCCGACTTCAGCGGCGCCGATGTCAGCACCGCCTTTCCGGCAAACACCATCGGCACCAAGACAGATGCATTCGGCCTACTCACGGGCCACATCGGCTACGCGTTCAATGCCGTGCTACTGTACGGCAAGGCTGGCGCTGCGGTGACCAGCAATACCTATCACGTAAATTCGGTGGCTACTGGCACCGAGCTCGCCAACAGCAATGATGTCCGTTGGGGTGGCGTGCTGGGCGCGGGTGCCGAAGTCAGCCTCACGCCGAACTGGTCAGCTGGCGTCGAGTACAACCACTTGTTCATGCAGCGAAGCAACGTAAGCTTCCCAACTGCGCTTGGCACCGACAGTGCGCACCAAGACGTCGATCTCATCACGGCACGGCTCAATTACAAGTTTGGCTCGCCTTTTGCTAAATAGAGACCTCCACGCGCTTGCGTGAATCGGAACCCCGACCCCCGGTCGGGGTTCTTTCCGCAGCCGCTCCTCTCCTGCCGGCCCCCAATCCGAGTTCCGAAGCGCCACGTGCGAGCTCGTCTAAGCAATGGATCCACCGGATGGGTGGTGTGGGGCCGAGATGCCGCTAACAGCTGGCGGAACAAATCAGTCGATCCAGCAATTCGTCGATCTCATGAAGTCTCACAACCTCACGAGCGTGATGGTAGCGGACTTCGCCTTGAGCGTCGTATCCTGCGAGCTGGCCGAAGGCACCATCCTCAACATGGCAGAAGCTGGAAGCCAACGAGTTGGCAGCGGGCCGCCCGTCAAATTCAAAGAACGTTGAGGCGAATAGCGATAGCGACCGCTTGAATTCGGCTCGTTGCACCCAGCTTCCGCATCGCATTCTTGACATGAAAGTTGACCGTATTCTCGCTGATTTCCAGGATCTTTCCGATTTCCCATGACGATTTCCCCTCCGCCACCCACCGCATGCAACTGATCTCTCGCTTTGATAGTGCCACTTTTCTCTCGCAACTACTATCATTGCACGGACGAGCGATCTCGCTATAAGCGGTGTGAAAGAGACAGGCCAGCGCGTTGAGATGACCGATGCGGTTCTGAGGATCAGCATCGTCGAACGCGGATGCAAACGACACAACAGATATCCGACCCAACGGGCCGAACAACGGCACGCTCATGCCGTGCTTCAGCCCCGCCTCTCTCGCCTCCTCCAGTACGCGTCTTTCGTCTGGTTGAAGCTGATAGTGATCCGCGAGTTGATCCCACAAAAACGGCCGCGAATGCATCGGCGTCCGCCGGACCACCGGATCGATAGTATGGTACTTGCGCTTGAAGTATCGGTCGCACCAGTCTGGCGGCCACTTCACAGCCACAGTCGGGGGTGGGTACTCCGCCAGGCGAAGTGGCTCAACGAAGTTGAGAGCGCCGTATGCGACTTCACTGAAGCCTTCCTTGGTAGCACAGCCTACAAGAAGCTCGAATAGCGCTCTGAGTGAATGTGTCTGGTTTGCGCATTCGGAGAAGCTAAAGAGGTCCATGATAGGCGCTTGAGTCCGACCGCCGAGTTCCCCGTCGTGGGGTTCGATTGCGCTTGTTTCAGGCGAAGCCAAATTCCAGTCCATGATCTGAACCCGACGGTTAGTTATTCGTGCAGTCTGAGCGCGCGCTCGCCCTGTGCCGGGCGCCATTCGCCGAATTCCTTGCCCTGCCGCCGAGTGCGCCGGCGTGATCCATCAAACACCCGAGATAGGGCCATCATCCTTATCTCCCAGGCTGAGCGGAAGTGATTGGTCCAGTTCGCCGATAGCGCACTGGTCAAATTAGAGATCATCGCTCGTCATCCGCGTTGAAGGACGTGCCACCGGTACGTACCCAACGGTGCCTCCTTGGATGATGCGGACGCCGATAGAAGGTTCGCGGGTCCAGGACCGAGCTGACGATAATAACCAGACAGCGGCTAGAGGCTCGGCTCTGTTAAGCTTGCACGGCGAGAAAACGCAGTCGCGTCCGAACGACGCTTTCGTCTGTCTCGAGGCCGAGCACGACGAGATCCTGGGCTCTGATCTGCGCGATACAGCTAAGCTCGGCCACGCGCTCGGCGGTGCGCGACTCGACGAGCGTCCTGTCAGCATCCATTCTCCGCTGAGAGACGAAGACAACACGAGAGTCATGTCTTTTCCCAATCTTGCGAATTGCCATCGCTAATCGCTCGCGGATCTTCCGCCGTGCGACGGCGCCGGGGACGTGATCGATGAGCAACACGCAACAGCCGGCGCAGAAGCCATACTCCTCGCACCATTGTGCGGCGTCTCATCGAATCCGTCCGGCAGGCCTGGCGCAAACGTACCGAACGTGCAGAAACGAGCCGCGTCAAAGGCGAAGCGAGAGATACTCGTCGCCGCGAGATCTGCTTGATGCGGAGGAGATTTTGCATGCGCTTCTCCAACAGGGAGAGGACCCAGGTTGGACTAGCAAGTGTCGTACCAACTGTTGATTTCACCAAAATCAAACGTCGCGGAGAGGGGTTCGGACGCGCAGGTTGGTTGCGAGGTAGGCGCGTCGAAGCATTTCTGACATGCGAAGGAAAGGCGACAGCACCATTGCGAGGTGCGGCAGGAGATGAGCTACAACAAGAAATGCAGCTCACCCCGTTGACCCCTGGAGTGCCGCCCCCTCAGGGTCTCAACGCAGCCCTATTCCAGCCCAGTCAAGTACCAGCTTCGGCAATTGATCGGACGGTTCAACCATGGCACGCGTTAGGGTACTTGACCGGCCTGCACCTCCGGTCACCGATTTCGGCGAAATGCTTAGATCTGCCCCTAAGCAGAAACACATTTAGACCGCACTTGATGAACGAATCATGATGGGCTCGGTGCAAAGAGGCGAAGATCTTCGCCAACACCGGTGAGGCATGGCTTCTCTGCTCTTCGCAATCATCTCAATGCTCTATGCGAGCGTTGGCCAAGCTGGTGGCACTGCATTCCTCTCGCTAATGGCATTTTTCGGTATGTCGTCGACAGAGATGCGCCCGACGGCGCTTGGTCTCAACATTGTTGTCGCTACTTATTCTACGTGGCTCTTCAACCGCAACAGGATCGTTGACTGGACGATCCTGCGCCCGCTTCTGTTTTCGTCGATGCCAGCGTCGCTTGCCGGTGGCCTGATTGTGCTCGGGGACCACATGTACAAGACGCTGACCGGGCTCGTTCTTGTTCTGGCGAGCGCAGTGATGATCATGCAGCGGGGACGAGCTGCCGATCGTGTTTCCGAACCTCCGCTCGCAGCAAGCGTGAGCTTTGGCGCGGCCCTTGGCCTGGTTTCCGGCCTGACCGGCGTAGGCGGTGGAGTGTTCCTCGCGCCGACGCTCATCACACTGAATTGGGCATCA
Organism: Bradyrhizobium sp. STM 3561; assembly: GCF_045571455.1. Taxonomy (NCBI): domain Bacteria; kingdom Pseudomonadati; phylum Pseudomonadota; class Alphaproteobacteria; order Hyphomicrobiales; family Nitrobacteraceae; genus Bradyrhizobium; species Bradyrhizobium sp. STM 3561. The sequence goes on along the minus strand of NZ_CP120695.1, from coordinate 247,493 downwards.
CCGAAGCAGACGGTCGCGTTATCACCCCCTTTTATTCTGGCCAATTCTACGGTCGGCTTCGTCGGAGCTCTTTTCAGCGGCCAATTTCCCTCTCCGGATCTGGCCCTTTACGCCATCTCCGCGCTGGCGGGTGCGGTCGCTGGAACGGTAGTCAGTCTGAACTACCTGAACACGGCAGGCATCAGATTTATCCTCGTGGTGGTTCTGCTCGTTGCCGGCATCCAATTGGTTCTCGCTTGAAAGTCTCAACTCCCATGTTTCGTGGCATCGGCAGGCTATACGCTCAGAGCGGGTGCAACATGATGGCGGCCCGCAGCTTCTGGTCCGCGCCTTGCCTAACTGTGAAGGCCGGCAACGCAAACACGAAAAGCTGTCGGGCCGAGCGACCGATGGGCGGCATTTCGCGATCCCCGCTGATCGTCATGAGCCGAGCGGCCCGTATCTCGGCACATCCCGTTCGCGCACCCCATTTGGCAGTAAGGTCAATGTTGGCGGGGCAGCGTAGCGGATGAAGCGTACCTCCACTCGTCTATGGCTTGCGCGGCCCCTAATCTGGCGCGCAGAATCTATTGCGTATAGTATATCGTCCGATGCATCTGGCCGGGATTGGCTTTGCCATCAGCACAACGTTCAAAGTCGCTGTGAGTTGGTGAGCTGCATTAGACAGCGATGAGAGTCCCCTGAGCCAAGGCGCCCCGACGCACTTCGCCGGGGGGCTGCAAGTGCGCTGGGGTCGCCCCAACATCATCAGTACATCCGTGATGATGCTTGTGGCAATGAGACAACCAGCGTGGCGGAATTGAGGCTTATGCGTTCGACACTAGGGAAGAACGCTCGTTTGGTCGGCTGCGTCAAAGGACTTGAATCGCACGTTGCGTCACGTTGTACTATGGCGCTCCTCGCGCTGTCAGCTAGCCGCCAACTTATCTTGCGTGGCACGAGGGCCATGGATGGAAGGCAACCGCTGAACCCTGTGAGCACCGCATCGACTTTTGCTTGAAAAGAATCCGCTTCGCCGGCTCGTCGGACACGTCTAGCAGCTTCAACCGTGCGCACACGAGAACATTCATATCCTAAACGTCCAGATAATCGCCACACGAGCGGCTCTCTCTTCCTGCTCTGCCCCTAAGCCGCGTTGACTGTAACATCGAAAACGGGACCAGATCTCAGAAACGACTGGTGCGTTTGAGATAACGCAAAGACACAAGAGAGAGCATCGGTCAGCTTTCTGATGTTTGAGCCTGGGAAAGTTAAGCGTTGCAGACCTTCCTCCTAAACAAGTATTGCGATGCTCGCCTGCCTTGGTACACGATCTATCCAACCGTACCGGATTTCTCCGCAGTGGTTGGTGCCAAGACTTGTGAGACATGGCTGAGGCGGCTGCCGCCCCACGAGCCCGTTTCGCTCTATATCCATGTTCCGTTCTGTCACTCTATCTGCTGGTATTGCGGCTTTCCTACAAGCCTCACTCGCAGCCAGCGACCGGTCCGCAATTATTTGGCAGCACTGCGGGACGAGATAAGCTTGGTCGCAGAGCAAGTGCCGCGAGCTCTGCCGGTGAGCGACGTGCATTTCGGTGGCGGGACGCCGACCACCATTGCACCGAGCGATTTTCTCGACTTGATGGAATTCCTGCGACACTGCTTTGCTTTCAGCAAATCAGCTACCATCGCAATAGAAATCGATCCGCGCGGAGTCACGACCGAGATGGTCGAAACGTTACAAGCGGCCGGGATCAGCCGCGCGAGCATCGGCGTGCAAAGCTTCGATCCAGTGGTTCAAAGGTCGGTCAACCGCGTGCAGAGCGAGGAGCTCACAGCTTCGGTCGTCAAAAGTCTACGGCAGCATGGCATAAGCCGCATCAATTTCGACCTTCTCTTCGGACTGCCGCATCAGACAGTGCGGTCCTGCGTCGACTCCGCGCGGACGGCTCTGGCCATGCGACCAGACCGGCTTGCGGTTTTCGGCTATGCTCACGTCCCCTCCTATATGAAACGTCAGCGCCAGATCGACGAGACGGCGCTGCCGGACAATTTCGCCCGCGCTGAGCAAGCCGCGGCTATTGCAGATACGCTGGTCTCGGCAGGCTACCGCCAGATCGGGCTCGACCATTTCGCCCTGCCCAATGACGAGCTTGCGCTGGCGCAGAAATCTGGTCGGCTGCGCCGCAACTCCCTGGGTTATTCGGCTGATGCCTGCAAAACCGTGATCGGCTTAGGTCCGTCAGCCATCGGCCGTCTGCGTGACGGTTACGTCCAGAACGAGATCGCAACCGCTTCCTATCATCAACACATTCAGGCTGGGCGTCTGGCAACGTCAAAAGGCTACTGTCTCACCGCCGAAGATCGCCTCCGCGCCGCAATCATCGAGCGTCTGATGTGCGATTTGCAGGCCGACATACCAGCGATCTGTGCTGCTCACGGATTTGATCCGATTCCTCTTCTCGATTCGGCCGACCGCCTGGGAATGCTTGCCGAAGACGGGATAGTGGCGATCGAAGAGGGATTCATTCGGGTCAAGCAGGAGCACCGGTTTGTGATTCGCGCCGTTGCTGCCGCGTTCGACACTTATCTCGACCGTGCCCCTAAGAACTAAGCCACGGCATGTGAACAGATCGCAAGCCTCTAAGCTCTTGGCGAGGGAGCGATCCGAAGAAGCGCCTCGGGCAGACAGGTCAGATTTCGAGGAAGCAGGATGGTGTGCTGGCACAAGCTTTCAGGTACCGTCTCAAAATTGGCGAGGGCTGATAAAAAAGGGAGCTGATTGTAAGGACAGGCGCAGCGCGCTTGGCCGCCCAGGGCTACGCCTCGATCATGCGGAAAGGGCTCTGCCCCATCTCCCCTGGAGCGCTCTCGATGGTGACAGCCTCAGCGACATGCCGCTGTAGACGCCGGCGCCCGCAGAAGCTTCGGCTATTTTGCGGGTGTAGCCAGTTTTGCCAAGCTACGGTCCACCTCCTCGAGCACAGTTGGAGACTCGACCACGCCTACAGCGTCTCAGACCTCAAGGCTCGGATGTCTTCGGTCCGGCGATCACTCGCGCGCTCCGACGGAAAGAGGTCTCCGTGGTTTGGACCGCCCGAAGCGTTTCCTTTCGACGCTCGAAACAGCCGTGACTGGCGACACAGGAGGCTCGGAAGCAGCAGAAGGGACAGGTATTGAACTCTGCAGGGAATCGATCCGCGACGTCAGCGTGGTGATCTGATCCAGGATCCCTTTTAGCTCATCCCGCTGGGCATTGATCCGATTATTGAGTATTGCGATCTCATCGCCGATTTTCTGCTGTGCCCAGTTTATCTCAAACAAGGCTGCCCTGTCTTCCAGTGACAGGCTCATCGTTGAAGCGAGGTCCCGGGCTTCCGGCTTCTCGACAAACTTCTCAAGGTTAACCCAAAGCCAGGCCCCAGCAGCACACGAGCTGACGAGGACAAGCGGGAGCACCGACACAGGTAGAATCCGTCTTGACGGCCTGTGCAAGAGCCGCCGCAAGTCTGAAGCGGTCGCTTGATCAATCGAGTCCATTGTCCCTCGCTCAGGACTTCGACGCGACAGGCTGCGATGCTCATGCGCTCCGGGAACTGCCAGCGTCGACATAATCAATTGCCGAGCTTCCCGATCGGCTGCTCTGCTCCTATGAAACGCTACTTCTTGAGCAACGCAACGCGACAATTTGCGCGCGTTCTCCGTGATAGCGTCACCAGCGAGCAATGCTCATTTTTGTCGGCAATGGCGCAGCATTTTCTCACCATTCAGAAGAACCTCCGAGATTTTCTTCCCGTGCCACGGCACGAACGAACACCGTCCACTCATTCCTGAGTGTGTTCGATGGAGTCCCGCCTCACGCCTTGCCGAGACCATCAACTTCATTCGGAGCGCGCCACGTAAGCGCCACGGCCGATCGGCAATGGCCGATTGGACCGGCAAGAACTGCACCTGGTCAACTACCAAGTCCGGGAGATTGTTCGAGATGATGGGGACGTGGCAAGCGTGACCAACGACCCCGCGCACGTCAAGGATTGGGATGCAAGACAGGTTTTGCGGCGCTGACGGCAGCCAGCACATGCTCGCCGATACGGGAGCAGTTTCTTTCAATTTCGGACCAAGGGGAAAGCACTCTGCGCTTGTTATCGCCTTTTCGCTAGCGGCTTGTCTGGTCGGCAATTCCGTACGGGCACAAACGGGGAGCAGACTTAGTCCTGGTAACCACGCTTCGGATCAGGCCAGCAAAAGAGGAAAGACTTCCGGTCCGGCCGCAAAGCTCCCGCTCGACCTGATTCATCCGGCAATCCGCTCTCCTGCCCTGGGGCCAGCAGCAGGTCCCGGAGTGCCTTTCGAAAAGAGCGGCAATGCGGACAGGCGTGCTCAGACGAGACCGCAAAAAACGATCGATCCCTTCGAAAGGTACGACAAGCTGCGTGAGAAAGGGACGTGGCTCAACATACCTGGACCTGCGGACACGATCGATCAGGACAGGGACGGCGTTAGGTCGGAGCTGGCAGATGTCGGCATCGGCTACATCGGCTGGACACACAACAGCTTTGTAAACAACCAGCTGCCGAATGCGGCCAGAAGCCCTATCGCAAACCAGCTTTATATGGGCCAGAATCCGACCTTCGCGTCGGCAAACTTCATGATCGTTACCTACGATCTCAGCCGGTTTGGCATTGCCGACGGACAGATTGTCGTAGGAGCCGAGCACCAATACTGGACGTGGGATCGCCCGGGACCAGATCGAGCGGGAATCAATACGCTCGCCTACTACCAGACTTTCTTCGACAGGACGCTAGAACTCAAGCTTGGCTATCTCAGAAACCAAAATGAGTTCACCGGCACATTGTTCGGAGGGATTACAGGATCGAACATGTCTGCCTTGTTCCAGGCAGGGATGAGCACCAATGCTGCGCCGACGCCGGCGGTCAACTTGAAGTACAATTTTGACGATCGCTTGTACAACAAGGTCTCCGTACAGCGCTCAATCAGTCCAGATGGCGTCTATGCCCACATAACCGAGAACCCCACCGGCTTGAATTGGAGCACGGCCAATGCTGGCATCCTTCTCGTTGACGAAGCCGGCTACAAGGGCAAGGCTGCCCCCGGCCTGCCCGACACGTGGCTGCGGGCGGGCGTTGGTTTCAACAGTAGCCGCTACACGAATTTGGCCGACCCCAAGCGACAAAGGGAAAGTGGGAATAATTTTTTCTACATCGCTGCGGACAGGCAGCTCTGGCAGAGCGACGGCCTCGGGTCGCCGTCTCGCGGCATCTATGGCGGCTTCTCCATCATGGGAGCTCCGCCTGACCTCAACAGGATCAGCCAGTATTGCGAGCTTCGTCTTTATGCGAAAGGCCCCTTTGATAGCCGGCCCAGTGATCTGATTGCACTCGTTGCTAGCCAGACGAGCTGGAGCAAATTTGCGGTGGATGCTGCCCTGGCTAAAGGCCAGCTTGCGCATCGTGATACCACGGCAATCACCGGAACATATACCGCCCATCTTGCTCCTGGAATATATGCAGGCGTGGGATTATCATACATTCATAACCCCACAAGCGTAACGCACACGCCTCAAACGGAACACGCGCTCAATCTGTTGGTATCTACGTTGATATTCTTCTGATCATCACAAACGCATCCACTTTCTCGTGACGCACGGGACTTGAGCTTCGCGATCTTTTCGGAGCGACCGGCGCCAGACGAGCCCGTTGGGATGTAAGGCTGCGCCGGCTGTAAGAGCGTATGCACAGAAGATGTCGTTGGATCGCAGGGAGGGTGAGGCAGATTGTGCGGGAGAGCCTGGTCCCGAACGCGGTCATTTCGAGGTTGGCAACCGCGAATAACTCTTCGCCGCGGAACCATATCCAAGTCAGGTTCTCGAAAGCTTGCCCGACTAGGCAGACCTGTTCAGGTGATCCTGGAGTGAGGTTAGCGTGGATCCGCAAAATTTTGACCCGTTTAACGTGCCAGCTTGGTCGCAAGTGCAGCAGGACGTCCCGCAAGAGCCGCAGACGAGCCAAGCCGGACAAGATGGTTTTGAGCAGCACTTGGCTGAGGCAAGGCAGGCCGAACCCGCTCCCGTTGGCGGACGAGGCTCCTATCCCCATCTATCCACTGAAGACGGGGACGTTATCGACAAGGCGATTGCTCAATATGTGGATCAGAAGAACCCACAACCGAACACGGTCAAGCTTTATACTTCGGCACTTCGTCGACTAGCGAATGATCTCCGCGCCCGTGGGCAAACGACTGATCTAAGGGACCACGAGTCCCTGATCAACCACATAGATACCTACTTTCCGAAAGACGCCCTCATGAAGACAGGCGTAAGCGTCCTTCGTGCGTATCATGATTCAGGTCATTTGGTTTCTCGCGGGCGACCGCGCGCACTCCCCTCAGCGAAAGACGCATCTAACGATGGCCGGCAATCCCCGGATGAGGCGATCGATCCACGGGCCCAGAGCAATCTCCTGGCAAGTGAGGAGCTCCCCATCAATCATGAACATGACACAGCTCAATCGAGAGCAGCGAAAAGACAGAGGACGCTGAACGATCTGGAAGAAGTTCTGGTATATCGGAAACCGACCGCAAGCGCCGCTTCAGGAGCAAGTGGCGGAGCAATGCCAGTCGCCTCAACGGGCGTCATAGTCCGGGGGCAGTGGGACAGGCGACCTCTTTATCCGGAGGATGCTGCCGATATCTTCAGGCTTGAGGAGGCGCTTATTGCGGGCGGGACGGCCGCCGTTACGGCGAAGCAGCATGCAGGTTCTCTTATTGGCTATAGCCGCTGGCTCTTCGCAAAAAACAAACCGAGCATTGTTGCTCGGCTAGACGGCAAATCGCTGAGCGATGGCAGTGACGTGCGCGAGTTCAGCGGTGCCTCTAATAGCAAGAGGCTCGTTAAAGCATTAGAGCATCTGCGGACCTTCCGGTCGACCGGGACCGTCGTGCCCATCGTGCGTCCAGGGCGTACTCGCACTAAGCTCAATCCTTCCCCTCAAAACGTTGCGCTCGTCAATCCCGAAGGCGCTTTACTGACAGAACCGACACGCATCGACAGCGCCGCTGCGCAGCACCACGCGGCGTACGAAGCTATTCGGCAACAGGAGCATCAGGAGGGACACGACAACCAACCTGTCTCGTCGGCTCTCCTCGCAGGACCGGGCGTGGTCGATCCAGAGCAGCTTCCTCAAGAGCAGCCTCCGCTCCTGCGGGACCATCTTGATGACCAAGCTATCCCCTCGCCGGTTTCCCTGCCTTCAGAGGAGCTCCAGCAGCTCGAAAAGGACTTGCGTCACGAGCTTCACCGGCAATCGGAGGATCCCCCCTCTTTTTCCTTTGATCCCGAAGAGTTTATCATTGATCCAGACCAGTTCTTTCCAGCGGAGTTTCGGCGACTGCTCGAGGACGAAGACGCACAGGAGCTTGCCGAGGAGCGAGATAGTCAACCCGCCACCTCGGCTTCTATCCAGGAGCAAGTCGCATCCGATTCGGGGCAGTTCCCTCAGGCAGATCTTCCGCGAGTACTGGATCATCTCGATGATCAACCCAGCAACTCGCCAGTCTCTGTCCCTCCAGAGGAGCTGCGGCAACTGGAAAAGGACTTGCATGACGCGCTTCACCGGCCAGGGGAGGATCCGCCTGGCCCGTCGGTTTCCCTTGATCCAGAAAAGCTTACCATGGATTCAGAGCAGTTCTCTCCAGCGGAATTTCCGCGACTGCTCGAGTATCAGGACGCACAGGAGCTTGCAGAAGTGCGCGATGATCAACCCGCCACGTCGGCTTTCATGAAGGAGCGAGTCGCATTCGATTCGGGGCAGCTCCCTGAGGCAGTTCTTCGGAGAGTACTGGATCATCTCGATGATCAACCCAGCCCCTCGCCAGTCTCCGTCCCTCCAGAGGAGCTTCAGCAACTGGAAATGGACTTGCTTGACGCGCTTCACAGACCACGGGACGTTCACCCCGCCCCTTCAGTGTCCATTGATCCAGAAGAATTTACTCTCGACCCAGAGCAGTTCCCTCCGGGGGAGCTTCGGCGACTGCTTGATAATGAATAAGCAGAGGAGCTTTAGAACGGGCGAGATGATCAACCGGCCTCTGCAAGGGCACATCGCATTCGGCGCAGACCAAAGTCCTCAGGAGCGAACTTCGGAAAGTGCTGCAAGGTAGCCAAAGTAAATTAGCACCCCGTCGCCCATATACTTCGCGACGAATAGTTGGCGGGATTCTGGAAACAGACGGCATCAATAAACGTGGCCGCATCATTTGACCAGAGTGCCGTGCTGTTCAAGTGCGGGTACGTGTCATGGGGACGTCCCCGCCCGAAACACTGACTGAGCCAACATCGCCGGCGAAATCAGGCGTGTAATCACGCCCCACACCTCTGCGATCCGCATCGATTGGGTGCCTGGCCAGTCAAGCGCCACGTAGTAGAACGTCTCGCGCGAGCTGCCCACCGCGCATTTGGAATTGAAGCCAGCTTGCTTCTTCACCGAGGTTCGGGATAGACGCGAACGCGCTGGCGTCCTTCGCTTTCCACCAACTCGCCCCTATAAGACATTCCGCGGATCTCGAAATAGGTCGGCCGCCCGGGCTGGGGCATGATGCCCTCGCCTTCCAAAACGCGCACGAGGTAAGGCGGCAGGAACCGCTCCCTATGCTCCCAGCCGCCTCGGATAAGATGGCCAAGATCGACTGCACCTTCCCCGGTTTGTCTTGCGCTTACGATTGGCCGTGGACGATGCAGCGGCCGGGATGGCCCGGCTTCGTTCATCCCAGCGGCGCGCGGGTGATGGATCAGGCGAATATCCCTGCGACCGCCCGGTCCAAATGTCGCCGAATAGCGCTCTCCATTGATCGCAAACTGACTTGGCCCGAACTGGTTTGGCAGCAGATTGATGTTGCCCAAGACATCGATCAGCACGTCTGAAGCCGCCTGCGAGCCGTGCCGCCAGTTGGCGCCGACGATCGCTCCAATGTCCCGCAGCTCCGAAGCCGCCCCCGGCGGTCCTGCGAACGACGAGGCGGCTGCAAATTCAGGTGCTGGCGCAGAGCGCGCATCGTCACGCAAGTCGTGGGGGGTGGGTGGATCCAGATTGACGAAGGACTCCAGACCGCCATAGATGTTTGATGATCGAGGCCTCACGGACGAAGGTGATGCGGGTTCTTGCATCTGTTGCCCAAGCCAGGCCCAGGCTCCCTGGCTCGGGGTGGCTGGAGTGGCAGGAAGCTCGAGCGGCGGATGAGCTTGTGCGGCCCAGTGCGGCGCCGGCACCGGCGAGGCAGGTTCGTGCATTTGGTCGCCGAGCCAATCCCAGGCTCCCGCGCTAGGCGTCGCAGGCGTTGCGGGAAGCAGCTGTGACGGGTCGGCCGGCCATCCGCTTTGCGGCGCCGACATCGATGAGCCAGATCCGTGCATTTGCTCTCCAAGCCATTCCCAAGCTCCCGCGCTCGGCGTGGCTGGCGTTGCGGGAAGCGCTTGTGGCGAGTGGGCCTGGCGAGTAGCTTCCGCAGAAGGCTGACCCAGGTTCTCAGGAGGCGGCAATCCTAGTGCCCTGTTCGCCTCAAGGATTTGCTGATAGAGCCCAAGCCTGACCAGATCAGCGTTGATCTTGCTGTCGCCGGTCTCGTGCTTGTACTCTTCAACGTCCTGAGCCAGTGCAGGCGTGGAAAGTCGGCCAGCGACCGGCGGTCTGTCATGCGTCTGCAGCCACTCACTCAGCCTGAACATGCGGCGAGTTTGCCTGTCGATCGTCTTTGAATCGATCCTGTCAGTTGCCTTTTCCGCCGCCGCCCACATGCGGATGAGGGTTGCGTCCTCAGCATGAGGAGCCAGCCGGCGGACGTCGGCTGCCAAGGCGTTTCCGGCACCGACTTCACGGAGCTTCTTCAGGGCCGCCTTGATGCGCCTGGCGCGGTCCTTCGCGTAAGTGTCGACGTCCTCATCGAGCTCCGCTTCGAGCTGGTGGTTTTCCACATCCGGATTTTCCAGCTGCGCGTTTTCAAGTTCGCGGCGAATTCGATCGGCAATTGAGGGCCTGCCGGCGTCGCTCAGGCGCGCGCTCAAATGGCGCAAATCGGCTGCCGCATTCTTAATGGTGCCGTCGCTGAGATTACCCGCCGCCTTGTTTCGGAAATCTTCAATGAGCTCCTCATCGGCCGAATTGACCCCGCGCGTCCGGCCCGGCTGCCTGGCGTAGTCAATTCGCAGGTTCGTCGAAAGGACGTCAGATTGACCCGTGTCGCGCGACGACTTTCCGCTGCTGCTCCCGCCAAGGGCCTTGCCGATTCCCGACTTGAAGCGTGACCATAATCCGCGGCTTTTTCCGCTCTTGGTCGAGGCGGCAGACTCTGCGTCCGGAACGCTGTAACGTGCGCTGCTGAACAGATCATCTCGCAAACTAGACTGCGGCACTTGCGCCGAAGCGGGAAGCTGAAAGCTAGGAATGTCTACGCTCCGGCGCGTGCCACCTAGCGCACTCTCCCTGAAAGCGGAGTGCGGCGGCACCCGCATCGAACCGCCGAAATCCTCCCGCCGGACTGCTCGACCGCCTGCTGCGGGGACCGGATCATGCGAACTTGACTTGCTCTCATCAGACGGATCGAGATTCAAGTCCTGGAGCCGCCCTTCAAAGTCACGCTGCTCGCTGGGGCTGCCCGCTCGCTGCCCCGTCCGCCCCTGCAGGGCGGCGTACTCCCGCATCCAGGCTCCTGAATCGAAGAATGGGTCAACCGGATCCATCCTGCTCTCCTCATGTTCATATAGACCCTGCAGCAACCCGTAGGCGTGGATTACAGCCAGATAGTAGCTCGTTCAGCAAGAACCAGATTCTCGATTGTTGTAGCCGCAACCTTTCGAAAAGCTGACGGGATCGCTCCAATTTCGCCGCACCTCTTCCCGCCTCCAGTTCGAGCGACGAAATTCATCGACCGACCTGACAATGGATCGCCTGTCGATCGCGCGTCGAACACAAGCATCACGGCCCGAACAGATAGCTGCCTCGTCAACCTGACGGCTGCGTCAGCGCCTCCACAATCGAGGATTTCCGCGCTGCGCGCCTTGGTTCTCCTCACAACTTTTCCATTCAGGGAGCTCTCGTTCCGAAGCGGCTTTCGACGGGACGCAGATACGCCCTCGCCTCGCGCGCAGGAATTTTCATCGCTCGGCAAGACCGAAAGGCCCTGATCGACGGCAGCGCACGTTCCAAGATGCCAAAGCACGTAGGCAGCGATGGGCGAGGCTTCACGATTGTCCTTACGTGCCGCCGCAGAGCAATCATAAATAACTCTCTGCGGCGGCTTGGGAGCCTCATAGTTCGAGGCCATGCTCGGCGAGCACACGGTGCATGACCTCGCCTTTGATCTCGCCAGCGATCTCGTTTCGGACTTGGGCTCCGAGCACCCGCTCGGCATCCGGATCGCCCAGAAGACCATGCTCGGCCAGTCGCTGATTCAAGCGGGTTTGAAACTCTTCGCCCATGGCGTCGACCACCCTGTCTCGCATCGCTGCATGTTCGTCTGGAGCGATGCGCTTCAGCACCGTCTCCCAGGGTTGCCAGCGGCTAGCCATGTAGTTGGTAAACTGGCTTGCTTCCCGCTCCCGGATCAGGTTGAGCGCCTGCGTCGCGTCATCCTCGCTTACGTGAGCGACCTCCAGGAAGCGCATGTCAGGGGCGAGGTGCCTGAGCTCCAGCGGCTCGCGCAGCCGATGTTGATAGGCCAAGTAGACTTCGATGTCGTCTACGTTCGGGTTGCCGCTGGCGAGCGAGTTGATCCTGTCGCGCGCGATCTCGTCCAACGCCTCCAAGCGGAAGGCGACGCGGCCGCGCTGGATCAGATCGCCCAGGCGCTCGTCATATACCCCGTCCTTGACGTCAGCGTTGATGCGCGCGGTCTGCATACCATTCCAGTGCAAGGTGACCCGATCCTCGCAGCTCGTGTTGGCTTCGGAAGCCTGCGCAAACAATTGCTCGCGCAACGTCGGATTGGCGGCCGCATGCCGCAGACCATTAGCCACTGCCTGCCGAAACTCGTCATTGCCGTAGTTCACGGTGCCTCGCAGCCTCTCCAGGAACTGTGCGTAGTCTTGGGCGCCGGGCTCATCCGCAAAGTGCTCCCATTCGGCCAGGGTGGCCGGGTCGTCAGCGAGCCAGTGTGCGGCAGCCTCATGCAGGGATTGCTGCGCAAGCTGCGGTGGCGCTTCAGCCGCCGCCACATGAGCGAGGATGTCGTCCGGCAGCGCGTTATCGCCCAATTCGAGGCTCTCCAGATGGGGGTAGTAGAGGCTATTATTCGGCACAAGAGCATCTAAAAGACCTTCAGGCAGGCTGGTCAGCCGGTTACCGCTGACGTTGAGTGACTGGAGCGTGCTCGGAAGAGGGTCGGGGAGGTTGGCCAATTGATTGCCGCTGACATTGAATTCAATGAGCCACGAGGGCAAGGACTCCGGGAGGTCAGTCAACTGATTGCCACTGACCGCAAGGGAGGTGAGCCCGCTCGGGAGAGCGTGCGGCAGGCTGGTTAGCCGGTTGTCGTTTGCGTTCAGGATCTCGAGCCCGGCCGGAAGGTTAGCCGGCAGACTGGTCAAGCTGTTGTCAGCGACTTCCAGCTCAGAGAGCGTCGCCGGAAGATTGTCCGGCAGACTGGTCAAGCGATTATGGCTAATGAGAAGATGCTGGAGACCGGGTGGGAACATGGCAGGCAGGCTGCTTAGCTCGTTATGCCTGGCGCGCAGCTCCCGCAGCCTTGGCGGCAGGGCAGCCGGTAGAGCGGTGAGTGCGAGCGAAGACAAATCCAGCGAGCGCGAGCCTGTGTTTTCCGAATTCCTGATCCGTGAGCGGCCGTGTCGCCTATTCTCCGTTTCGCCCTGCCCCTCTTCGGCAACCCAATTGTCCAAAATCTGCGCGCGCGCGGAGGCTGGGGTCCGATACCCGGTCAAGGTTTCGACCAAATTCGCTAGGGCACGATTGAAGCCGCCGAGGTAGCTTTCCTGGTCCGCGTCTTCAGAAGGGGCCGAGGAAGAACCTGCACTCCACTGTGCCTGTCCCGTGTTCATCAATTTCTCCATCATCGGAACAAAGATACCCCCGCTTCTCAAGCTCGCGAAGCAGGTGGTTGCAATGATCATTCGAAAGCCGGTGCACGTACACTGCGACTCCCCGGCCGCCTTGAGTGGGCACCGCTTCGCACGAGCTCGAGCACGGCAAATCGATCGATACTGCTGTGAGCTTGCTGCCTTTCGTTGACCAGATAGGTCCGGCAGGACAGTCAACGGGGTAGCGTTTTCTGCCGTTAGCAGGCCTACCTGTCGATCAGCTGACGAGTGTCGCTGCAGAACCTCAGAGTTGCTCAGTTTGCCACTGGTGAGAGAGGCAAGCCAGCTTGCGGCTGAACGGTCAAGTTTTGCAAAGATCAGCTCGACACCGACTGGCACGGCATCTGAGAGGGCACGTGAGCCCTGGCCGCTCGGGCCACCTGCCGCCCTTCGTTTCGAGCTGCTCGGCCGAACAGAGTGCGCTGGCCGCCATTGAGATAAAGCACCATCGCGGCTCTGGGACCCTAGATTGAAGCCGCTACTGCCTTGCGATCCGCACAAACGTGTCGGCTGGAAATAACTCCCCCCCGGTCGAGATCGAGTCGCTGCTCAAAATCGTCGTACCGACAGTCATGCCGGCTTCGATGCCATCGTTACCACCTTGCGGTGATAGTTTGTCAGCTTATCGAAAGCTAAGTCTCTTAGGTGCTGGAGCATGTCACCATGGGCTGAGTCTACTCAGTTTCGTGAGGAGGGGAGGATGGATCCTTTTGAGACCGGGCAGATTCGGCGCGGCGATGACATCCCTTCTGCATCTTCCGGACAGGAGGGCGCGGAAAACGAAGCGGCGGCGCAGTGGAACGAGGTAGTGACAGGCCACGCAGCGAACTCCGGAGATTCTGCCCACCCGGAGGACGACGAAGGCGACGTGCTTGAGAATTGGGCTGCCGAGCCGGAGGTAGGCCCGCTCGAGGATCGGGACGAAGCGGTGCGCCGAGTGAATGCTCTCGGTGAGGCCATGACACTGGATCTTGAATCGCTGTCCCTTACAAGCCTGCCAAGACTTCCGAGCGCTGTCGTTGTGTTTGATGTGCCCTTCAACAGGCTGACCACTCTGCCCGATAGCCTGCCCGCTTCGCTCCGGCGTCTTGACGTTAGGGGTAATCAGCTGACCAGCCTGCCCGCACTTCCGACCGAGCTCAGAGCCCTCGACGCGAGCTCCAACCGGCTGAGGAGCCTGCCTGGGGTCCTACCTGCTGAGCTCGAGCTTCTCGACCTCAGCCACAATCAGTTGCAGGAACTGCCCGAGGCGCTGCCTGCTTCGCTGCAGTTTCTCCGCGCGAGCCACAATCAGTTGACCAATCTACCGGAGGCCCTTCCGGCCGCGCTCCAGTTTATCGACGTCAGCGAAAATCAACTGACGCGTCTGCCGCGGCACCTCCCTGCCTCGCTGGACTTTCTCGACGTCGGCCAAAACCAATTGACGAGCCTACCGGACGACCTGCTGACGCGATTGACGGCTCCTGGCAGCATAGTTCTGACCGACAATCCTCTGCCCGAACAGGTGCTCACGAACCTGGATGCAGCTCTACACGCCGAGGGCTATGCCGGTCCGACCGTCTACCATTCGCGCAATGACGAAAGTGAATTGTCCGAGACAGACGATGAACACGCCGACGCTCTCATTGAAACGGTCGCAGACTGGCTCCGGGGCAATCCACAGGAGGGTGATCGAGAGGTACTGGACGCTTGGCAGCGCGTTGCTGAAGAGCCGGGCGCGCGAGAATACGCGCTCTTCCTTGGCAAACTGTTCGACTCCGTGAACTCTGGCAACGAAGAATTCCGGCAGTCGGTGGCCAATGATCTGCGCCAAGTGGCGGAAAAGCCGGAATTGCGCAAGCGCTACTTCCAACTGGCCCTGGACGCCAACGAGAGCTGCGAGGATCGCAGAACTTTGACCTGGAATGGCATGCAGACCGCACGCCTCATCGCAGAGGTCGAGAACGGCGCCTATAACAACAAGGCCCGGCTTCCCGATCTCATCGATCTGGGGCGGGTCATGTTCCGCCTGGACGCGCTGGAGAGAATTGCGCGCGAGAAGGTTCACGCGTTAGGCTCGGGCAACAACGTCGAAGACATCGACGCCATTGAGGTCCTTCTTGCTTATCAAAATAAGCTTCGCGAGCGGCTGGGGCTGCAACACGTCGCCCCCAACATGCGCTTCTTTGCGGTTTCCGGTGTGACCGACGCTGACGTCGACAGTGCAGAGACATCCGTGCGGAACCGAGAGGCGGCGGAATTCCCCGACTATTTGGCCGTGGACTGGCAACCTTGGGACGACGTGGTGCATCACATCGCGCCGGAAGACCACGCCACGGCGCACGACCAGCTCCTTGCTGCAATGGGGACGGAGTTCGAACGCCGGCTGCAGCAACAGCTCACCGACAAAGGTTTGATCGGGGTCGAAGCTGACCTTGTGGAGGATGCAAAGTTAGAGTTGGGTGCCGCAGTCCGTAGGGAAATCGCTCGTGAGATCATGGGCGCTCTCCGAGATAAGGTGCTCAATGAGAACGGCCTCACCTTATGAACCGGGCTTTGCCGTGTTAGAGCAGCTTCCGGGCTGGTCACTCCCAGGTCGTCCTCAACCCGGATCGTTGTCTCAGCTCGCCGCTGTATCCCAGCCGGGCAGCTATGATCGTCTCGGATATTGTCGAGACCAACCTTCAGTGAACGAAGCCCTTCTCTCTTCTGGGCCGATGAGATTCTGGACTACGAAATCTGCAACCGATGCTGGATCGGAAGGATTAGAGAATCTGGGCAAGTTTGTCATGCGCGCGATCCGTCGGTCGGCTCCCCGGCTCTCCTAGCGCTCGCGAAGCTGCCGCTCCAAATCAATGGCTTGATCGGCATTGTGAGCGCGCTTCAGCAAGGCGCGGCGTTCATCACCTGAAGGCTTTCGCTCCGCTTGATCTCGCATATCCTGTGCGAATTGCGTCAATCTCGTTTCCAGAGACTCTGTTTGCTTGAACCGCCTGCGCTTCAATCCCATTGCAACCTCCCTCTACCATTGCAACCATCGTACGCCTTCATGCTGCGCGGTGCAGGAACATATGTTTATTTTCGGCTCAAACCTGTGAGCGAGCTCGCATGCAACAATCCTTCGGAAGGTGCAACAAATGTTGGTTCGACCAACGTCGGCTTGGATTTTGAGCTGCATACTCAAGTTACTCATTGAGCTTACCCCAGTCTCCCTTGGCTTGGCGTTCTTGGCTGGCGCTGCGCGATTTCCGCCCGTGACACCTTCCCCATGTGACAAGCTCCGAGCCTTCGTGCTTGCCGGGACTAAGCGCGCCGAAGCCGGTTGCGGGCGATGTACCCGCTTTTGAAGGACACCTTCGTAATCGAGCCTGCTGGCGGCAGCAAATAGGGGCGCGCGCCGCCTTCATGAAGCTCGCTATAGAGGATAGGATTTTCCAGCCTATGCCGGTCAATCCTTCAGTAGCCGCCGCGCTTCAGCTGCGGCTCCGGACCAAGATCCGTGCCATTGAACCTGTCCTGGTCGCCGAATCTGCCAGCATCTCGGAAAGGCTCGCCCGTCACGGGCCGACACGACCGCCCATCACTCTCGACTGACTGGGAATCCGAATTCTGCCTGCAATGGCCGAAAATCTTGTATTCGAGTTCAGGCGGTTGCGTGTGCTGGCTTTACGACCGTCCTCGTCGATATGACGCTGAGAGCGGCTCCCGAAAGGCGCCTTCAACTCAAGGGGCGCCACTGGGAGGGTGGTGAAGCCCCGGGATCCGAGACGGGACCGGCGACGGGTAGGCTTCGCCAGCAACTCACAATAGTACCGCCGCTTGTCTTTGGTGGGCAATGAACGTCCGGGATCGATCGGAGTTCTATTCAAGTCGCGCGGCCGCAATCGGCAGGCTCGAAGCAGCGAAACTGAGCGGGTGGACCAAGCCTGCTTAACGTGTGTGAATCCGCGTTTACCGGGAGTCAGATAAGAGATTAATTTCGATTATCAAAATGGTTAGGGGCTGCTGCTCGGGCTTTTACGCGGGTGCGGCAGCTACTCGTTCACAGCATACCTAGACTCTTGGGAACGGCCGAGGTCGGCCGGCGGGCGGCGGCAGAGCTCGCGCCTGAGATCGTTGAAATGGACTGACTGTCTTTGTTCGGGGGAGATCGCCGACCCACCTTTAAGAATCGAGGAGTGAGATTAACGACGGGGATGTTTGTCGAGGCATGAAAGGTCCGATATTTGCAAACGAGCAGAGGACCAGACTTGGTAGCCGGGACTTTACCGTGAATGCAGACGAGCGTCGGCGAAATGGCAATCAGCTGGTTCCTATTGGATTCCTTGGAGTTGCCACCATCGCAGTGATCGCCTGGCTTGCAGGGATAATTTGGGCGAGTTGGAGTATAATCACGTGGATTTTACACTAAGCACCAAGGGGCCGGAGGAGGATTTCACAGGCCTTTCCGACCATTTCATTATTCGGATGTATGAGTTCATTCGTGATCAGGTGGCGGCGGATGCGGCAGCGGGCACACGGCTTGTTGGAATTCCGGCGAGGCACCGCGCCGACAGTCTGCTTGCCGAGATCAACCGCAGGGGACTTTATTGTAGGCCTATCGATTGGCCACCCTTGTAGGTGAAGGCCAGCCGAGCTGATGGCGACCTGGACGCATTCCGGCAGGTTCGCTTTCGTGCGATCGATGCCGCTGGAGCCATCAGACGCAAAGTAACAGATGTCGCCTCACCAACGTTCGGAGCTGCCGCGAACGTTCTGCACCGCGCCATTTGGCTTTGACTGCGACCTGACGAAAAGCGGCAATCATCCCATTCGCAGGGGGCCCCGTTTCAAGCAGGGCGGCGCTTTGTATGAGGTGGAGTACCTGTTGTCGGCAGCTGCTGATCTCGCGCCCTCTTGCGCTCTTCTTCGTCAGTCGCGCTGCCCAAGAGGCGCAGAGGAAAATACATCCGACCAAGGTAAGGGGACATCACGGACTCGAGCAGGGCTTCTTCAGGAGCGTCAAAGCTTTGCTAATCCGCCACTACGGTGGCCAGGACTCTCTGCACTTCCAGCTTCAGACGGTTGCTATCCTCAGCCGAGGGCCTGGCAACGGCAAGCATTTGCGTTGACGCGGTGCCCGCCTGGTCCGCACCTCGATTGACTTCGGCGATATTGGTAGCGACCTCGGTCGTACCAGTTGCCGACTGCTGCACATTGCGAGCAATCTCCTGGTTCGCAGCGCCTTTCCACGCACCTCCTGTCATCCCGGCTGCCGTGCCAGCGCCAGCATCCACGCGCTCCGACTTAGACTTTGCTGGGTAGGCTGGTGAGCAGAGTGCTTCGTCAGCGGCGGGCAAACGCTGTGACTTGCGTTGATCCGCGGACGAGCAGCTCCGCCACGCCTTTCAAATCGGGGCAAAGCGCTTTCTGTTTCGCTACGCAAGACGGAAGACTTTCCAAGCTTCGATAGACGATTCAGAAGACGTCACTCGCCTTCCGTCGTTGCGCAGAATACCGGCCGAGCAGTGCCTTCGCTTGGCGAAGAGTACTCACCCCGTCCCATTCAAGACCTCCATGTGCAGAACCCGACAGACAATTTCGATTGAGTCGATCTGAAACCTCAAAGAGATGATGGTCTGAATCAACTTCGCAAGTCCTGGCATGTCAATTGCTGGGAAGGGCCCGCTACATCACGCCACTAACTAGACGCGAAGGCCGAGTCAGACCCGACTTGCCGTGTACACCAAGTCTCTAGCATAGAAGCGGCTCTGTTAACTGCCGCTCCGCCAAGGGAGCCAGGTTATGTTGATCGACACATCCGAAATCTTCGACTCCATTCGCATCAATAAGCAGAAAGCGCAGGAGCGCCAGCCCGCTCCGCTATGCGAATGGCCTGGCTGCCAGAACAAGGCTACCCATCCCGCGCCCAAGGGCCGCGACAATGTGCGCGCTTATTGGCACTTCTGCATCGATCATGTTCGCCAATACAATCAGTCCTACAATTTCTTCTCGGGAATGGACGCGGAAGCGGTCGCGCGTTACCAGCAGGACGCGCTGACCGGCCATCGTCCGACTTGGAGGATAGGCGAGAACATCAGCGCGCACAAAATGACCGGCAGCACTGCCAACTTCGAGGACGACTGGCATGCCCTCTGCACGCATCTCGAGCTGAACGGACGCGCCGGTGCCCGCCCCCGCGCGAAGGTCAAGCCTGAAGCGCGCAAGATTTTCAATGCCGAGGGCAAAGCGTTACAGGTGATGGGCCTAAATGCCAATGCGACGCTCGGCGATATCAAGGCGAAGTACAAGGCGTTGGTCAAGCAGCACCATCCTGATGCCAATGGCGGCGACCGCTCCACGGAGGATCGCCTGGTCGAGATCATCAAGGCCTACCAGTACCTGAAGACCGTGGTGCGCTAGAGCTAGCCCGAACATCTCAGCGGGCCTCAACGGCTCATCGGAAATGGAGGGCGGAGACATCCAGAGCTTTTCTCTGGCGTAACCGTCCAGTGAGGCTTTTGATCACCCACAAATATGGCCCCGGCGCGATATCGGCAACAGCCCACGCCGCCTTCATATCGCACTCCTCCGTCATGCATCTCACGATCGCCGTCGTCTCGTCACCCTTGCTTTGCCTTCCATCCTTATCGTTCCCTCGGCAGCCAATCCGTGGCGCCTCCGAAGAACACGCGCAGGGACCATCTTGCAGCTTCACCATCTGTCAGTTGATGGGAGTGAGGCTCGCGGCCTGAGGGGTTCGCCCCGACGCCGAAGGATCTGTATTCAGCATAATAGCTTGTTCTCAAGGTATTGGTCTTGCCGGGCGTCCATTCGCGCCACCCTTCCGCGATCACGGGGGCATCTATATTCGCCGCGAGGAAGACCACTGTGGCGTAGGGCCGCCAAGGACGGCCAAGTGCGATATAGCCCGCAGCAGGGTCGGCAGTTAGCCTACAATGATCAAAAACATACCCACTGTCCTCATCCGGCGCTGCCTTGCTCTGAGCGGTATAGATGACTGCTTGATTTGCGAGGCCGTGCAACTCACATTGCCGGAACCAGGCCTTGGCGTTGCCAAATATGAAATCGACATGCCCCTCGATGTAGCAGTTCGAGAAGTATTGTCGTGACATTCTGCCATTTGGTCCCTTGCCGGCAAACAGCGTGTCCTGGGCACCGAGCAGGCGGACGCGCGTAACGACGTCCCTGTCTCCGGTAACGGACAGTGCTACCGCCTGAGAGGGCGGATTGGCCGGATTGAGCGCGTAGTCGTTCTGGATGGTCAGATTCTCGATCCGCAAGTCATCGCCAGCGGCATCCAGCGTCGCCGAACGAGCGGTCCCTCCTACATTGATCGCTCCGTCGCCATACACAATGACCGTATCCTCCGGCCTCCTGCCAGTCCCTTCGATATGAATACCGGATTTGGAGATTTTGACCTTCTCGCGATAGACGCCCGGCGCGATCCGGACATTTCCGCCTTCCGCTGGCAAGGCGTCGATGGCTTGCTGCACAGAGCGATAGTCTGCATTTTCGGCATGCGACACGAATAGTGGTTCAGCGTAGGCTGCCGGGATGCAGAAACACACGGCCAGGAGCGCAGCGGAAGGCACGAGAATTCGCATGTGATTTCACTCTTCGTTGAGCTCGCGGCACGTTCGACGCAGTCGATATAAGATACCGCTGCGGGATAGCCGCTGTGCATGATCAGACACGTTTTCATCGCCAGCCCAGAACCCCACGTAACTCTCGTGCGTTCCTGCAAACCCGGCGGCGGCCCGCAACGAAGTACCGGACATGAGCCTGAGGTTCTGCAACACGAGCGATTTAGGCCTGCCGATGCGCAAGTCACCAGCCGGGTTCGGCGCCGGGTGTCGTGCTTAGCGGTGTGCGTCGCGGAATGCCCTGGCACATGCTTCCGATCCGCGCGGCAGCGGTTCGGTGGCTCGTCCCGGCAGCGGGGGCGATACGTCAGAGGCACTTGCGGTTACCTTCGCGTGTTCCAGTTGCCAAGTCGCGGAATTAGCAAATCGAACATCCTCGAGTGCAACGTCGAGGGCATGCCGCTCGTCTACGCCGCGCATCAGCAGCACACCATTGTCACCACGCACATGGCGCAGAACGATCTGCCGATAGACCGGAATCCTCGTGCCTTGCGCGCGCGGATCATATTTTGCATCGAACGACACCGGCGACCGGTTTCCCCTCAGGCACACGTTCTCATAAGTCACGCGCTCGACCAGACCGCCTCGACTGACATCGCTCTTGATGCGCAGGCCAGACGTCGTACCGTCCAGCGTCAGATTACGCACCAGTATGTCGCTAACTCCGGAATTCACCTCGCTGCCGATAGACATGCCGTGCCCCCAGCCGAAATAATTATCAAGGATGGAGATATGGCTGCTTGAGCCATTGTCGCCGGCCTTGATGGCAACGTTGTCGTCTCCCGTGCGGATGAAGCTGTGGGTGATGGTCACATCCTGGCTCGCGCCGGGGTCGATGCCGTCGGTATTGCGCGCATCCGCCGGTGAATCGATGGTCAGGCCCCAGAAAGTGGCACCTTCGACCCGGTTCATCGCGACATGGAAATTGGGGGCATTGCGAAAGGTGATACCAGAGAACGTGATGTCCTGCGCATGATCGATCTGGATCAAGCGCGGGGCGTTCTGGTTGCCGCCCTCAGCTTGCGCGCGGCGGGCCAGCTGCCACCAGGTTTCGGCGCCGCCGCTCATCATTGCGCCGCCCTGACCATCGATGATGCCCTCGCCGTAGATGCCCCCACCACGTGTTTTGGAAAAGCTGATGAATGGCCGGCAACCGTCGCCCTTGCCCATGATGCGACCACATTGTCCCCGGCCCTTGTCGTAAGCAGCTGGTTCGGGGGTGGCGATCAGCGCGGCGCCGCGTCCGATCCATAAGGTCACACCCGATTTCATCTCGAGTGGACCTGAGTGAAACTCGCCGCGCCCGAGATAAACTGCAGCGCCAGCGGGGCAATGTTCGATGGCGTCCTGTAGGCTGACTGTATCGTCCTTGCCGGAAGGCACAGGGCGATCGCAGACCGTATGAGGTGCAACAGGTTCGGCGATCGCCCGGCGGTCTTGCGCTTTTGCGACGGGGCAGACAATCATGGAAACGAGTATGGACGATAGGGCCCAGTTGCGAAAACGCTTTGTCATCGAGCTGCTCGTGCTTTATCGCGCGCATACTTGCCGCGTGCCGTTCTGGTAATGAGTGCTGGCTCCGATGGAGCCGCCGCGCACGTCACTGGCCCGCGCAAGTTGACATTTATAAGACGCAGCAGAGGCCTGGACTTGCGATCGCGCAGTAGCACCTTGCCTATGCGCGAAAACGATCAATCGTTGTGCGATCTCCAAATCCAAACAGATTCTCAGCGTTCTCATACTGATTGAGTGCCCAACTGGTCCAGATTTGCGGGCGACGCGCTCGATACGAGCTAAATGCGGCGTTGGCTTTTCCGGGAAGTCAGGTGGTCGCGATAGCGAGTTCGGAGCGTCTGCGACAATGGCTTGTGTCCTCTAATAATCGCTGGGCAACCGGCGAGGCGCGTGATCGGAGGACGCCGGCTCATGTTCAAGCAGTCGCCGAAGCTCTCCTGGCGACATCTGCCCCTCGTTGAATATAATGAATGCATCTGGATCAGCCCTAACCGGCAGATCGCCGACCGGCTGATCCAGGTCGGACGACACCGGCCCATGGTCCAGCAATCCGCGGAGCTCGCCTGTTGAGAATGGCAGGTACTCGAGTTCCCGTGCCGCGGTATTGGTCATCGACGGCATGTGGCCGGAGGACGGGTCCACTCCGCCCGGTGGAGGCGCATCATCGATCAGTCGACCAAGCTCCCCCGCAGAAAGCGGTAAGGAATCGGAACTGAAAAGGTTTGGATCTGTCGAGCCGGAGTGCTGATCGAACAGCCGATCCGGCAGCGGTGGTGTGAATTCATCATCCAGCAGTCGCCAAAGCTCCCCAGGCGAAAGGGGCGCTGGAGCGATGACAGAAGCTTCTGGATCTATCGAGCCTGCGGCCTCCTGTGCGAGCCGATGTGGCTGCGACGTCGTGGGTTCAATATCCAACAGCCGCGACAGCTCCCCCGGAGAAAGCGGCAGGGGCGCGAAAGTAAAGGCGTCTAGATCTGCCGGGGCTGCGAGCTCATCGGCCAGCGGATCCGGATCCAACTGCGCAGACTCACTAGCCAAGAACTGGGAAGGCTCCGCGGGAGCAAACTGCCGGGCGTCCAACGTGAGCTCCCCTGGATCGACGGAGACCGGCGAATGCACTGATTGGCTCTCCAGTGCTCGCCTGCGTTTCGCCGGGCGGTCCGTGAGATCCTCTGGATCCGAAATGAATTGCTCTCGACCCGTGGAAGCCGACTGAAGGATGGATTGATCATCCCACCCGCCGTCGATTTGGTCGCGAAGCTCCTGTTCCTGCCTCAGAAGTTCGGGATCCTCGGCCATGACGGACGGCTCGTGGCCATCGTCATCATCGAGGAGCCGCCAAAGCGCCTCCGGGATGACATCCAACCTTGGCGAGCCGGCGCCGGCGCTGCTTTTGGCCTGGTCAGGGCCGACTGATGCGGAAGGCCCATGCTCCGAACGGGCCAAGCCCGCTCGATGCTCGCGAAGCGCCCAGAGCGAACCTGTCATTCTCTTCCAGTTCTTCGGGAAGGCTTCCTTAACATAGTCGTACAGCGCCTCATCGCTTGTTCCGGCAAGCGTCTCGCCGCGCTCGGCGAGACTGTTCGACAGCTTGCGAAGGGTGGTGTCATGATGCTGGACGGTAGCTGGCGCCCAGTGCTTGCTCTTGCTACCTTCGTCTATGACGCTTTCGATAAGCGGCGCATCAACTTTAGTTGGAGCAACACGTGTGCGGCCAGTACTCATCGAAGTGGCGGCACGCGCGCGCCTGACCCTGACTACAGTTGAACCTCCGCGCTGTTCTTGAAGCGCCCGCAAAGCTATACCTACGTGCTTATTCTCCCTGAACACGGTGTCAGAGAGCTGATTTAGTGCATTATCATCACTGGACTCGAGCGACTGGCCGCGTTCGCCGAGGTAATTCGCCATCTTGTAAAGCATTAAAGTATACTTCTCGGCCGTCAACGGCGACAGCTTTCGGCGAGCACTGACGCCGCTCATCATCTCGTGAATGTAATCAAAATCCGCGCGCGACACATTTGGCGGCGGTTTACGGCCGCGGCGCCAGGGAAGGTCAGCGGAATCGACCGCGCGCGCCGCATCTAGTTGCTGCTCAAAGGCGTCTGCTCCCGCCTGGTTCGGTTGATCGTCTGGAACGCCGTGCTGTACCTCTGGCGGAGGTGCGGCATTGGATATGGCGAAATCGTGCGAGTCCATGCCAGCCTCCTCAACCAAGGATCACTGGGTCAGTCCGTATTCGGAGAAGCTTTCCAGAAGCTGACGAGGCTACGGCCCCAGATCGCATTCGCCGGGAACCCTTTATCTTGGGTTCTCACGAATTTAGGTGACTGACGTGCCTTCCCTCTTTCGGATGGCATCGTGATCATTTGCGAACATAGTCAGCGAGTTCTCGTCATCCTCCACGCAATGTCGGATGAGACATGGTCGGCTCCCGCGGTCAGCACACGCCCGTGACCCGCATGCCATAGCGGACCATCGTGTCATTGAAGCGCCCCTCGCGCTCCAGACACGTCTGGCGGTAAATTGAAAGACCTTAAGACGGACAAAACGGAACTGGCTGGCTCAAGGTGGAGAGCTTTGACATTCCCTCAGAACATCACGTGAGCAGCCCCCAAAAAAGGAGGCTCTAGCCTAAAACGCGGCGCTACGTCCGGATGTGCGTGCATCTCTGGCCAACGCACCGCGGGCAACCCAAAAGACGAGCCTCTCGACAGGGCTACCCCCGTTATCCGGTACGTCCGCCGGGCTCGCAACCCTATGCGCCTCGAAATCTTCACCAACTCCGCGACAAAAACGTTCGCCGCCAAGTCCGGCGCGCAGCTTTCAGCGATCCCATGATTGACTCGAAAACGCCGCACCAGCATTCTGATCAATAGGATCATCGACGCTTGAGGATGTGCGCGGTCGTCTTTTACGTATTGAATTGATTGCCGCAGAGTTGCGCTGGCATTCATCTATCGACGGTGAGACCGCTCGACGCTCAAGCCTTCGCTCCAGATCCGCCAATCCTGCCTTACATTCGGCGACAACCGATTGAGCGTGAAGCAGCTTGACCTTGAGCTCGTCCTGTTGCCTGAGTATTTTCTCGAGATCCCAATCGCGCTGCATCAACTCATTGACCGGCTGGAAAGCACCGATTGAAGGCCGCCGCTTAGCTCCACCAACCCAGGCTCGGCATCTCGCAGATGCCCGCACTTGAGCCCGGGCCAAAAGTGGCGCAAACATGGTCCTGAGGTATAACGCATTTACGTTGGCCTGAACCATCTTGTTGAGGACCGCCATTCGCTGCGCCCTTTACAAGACAATCGGATTCTGCCCGGAAAACCGGAGCGCGATCCGAAGATGGCAGAGTTCGCGGCGCAGCCACATGGTTTGGAAAGCGCATCAGGAGACCTCTGCCACCGATCAAGTGCAAGTTCATCTGAATACCTCGCCCGAATGCTGAACGAGCATCACAGTCAGAAGTGGTTGGTCACATGTTCAAGCAACCGGCATGCCAATGCCGGCTGAGCATTTTATGAAGAAACGATGTCGGTTTTCCGGTGCTGTTGTCGCGTTTGAACAAACCACGTCTTGAACGAGACATCCGAAGCCGCAAGCACGACGTCCACGGCAGCGCTCACTATTGCAGCGGTCAATAGAAAAGATTTTGCGTGCGGCGGCGAGAATGCTCTCACCATTTTTGATTGGTGGGTTGGGTCGAAGCACGGCAAGGAGCCGCCCTACTCATGGCCTTCTCGCGCTGCGGAACGCAGGTGTTGTTCACAAAGGCCGACGGAGATCGTCGACCGAGCAAGCTCATCGGGATCGGCACCGCGTTGATCCGCGCGCATTTTCTAATGAAGCTCTGGCATGACTGGATCGAGTTCTTCCTGCTCGAGCGTCTTGGCTCCATCTTCCGCCAGGTACGCTGCCAGAGCCGCGATACCGGAGTTCGGTGGACATCGAGCGGGTGCCGATTTTTTGACGGGCACTTGTCCCAAGCGCTCGGCGACTTCGACGCTCATGAGATGGGGACGGATCGGTCGATCGACGGCGCGCTCGATGGTGTGGAAGATCCAGGTGCCGTCCGGATCGATGTCCGACCAATGAAAGATCGGCGTCTGTTCGGATACCAATCCTGCGATGGTCCGCAGCGCCTGCTTGGTGGCAAGCGAGGGGTACCCGCCGACATACATGGTCGTTCCTAATCGGCCCGGGTCCGCCTCGGCAACGTGCCGGTTGAAGCTTGCGAAGTTTTCAATCGTCAGAACGTAGGCCGGCGGCTCCCGGAAGCGGACGCGATCTGCTTCGTTGGGACTGATCCCGAGATAATGCGGAGAGATACCGGACAGGTCGGCTCCATCGAGGTCGATCTTGCCCGCGATCAGCAGCGGCGGGGCGAAGCGCTCCAGTCCGATCGCTCGCAGTGCCTCGCGGGGGCGGGCGCCAGGCGGAAAGTCCATTATGCCGCTCAAAAGCCGGACTACGGCACCCTCGATGCGCTCGAGTATCTTGCTGTGCCCCACCGTGCGTCGCGAGAAAGTTTTGTAGTCGACGTCCAGATGCTTGTTATCGAGGATCGCCTGCGCGAGAACGAATGCGTGGCGCAGCGTGTCGACGTCGGACGAACCGAATCCGTGCCACGTCTTACCCCGCGCCCACACCTCTGCGATTTGAGAGCCACTGTTCTTCAGGGACTCGTGCAGCGCCACGCCGGCTACAAGCCGCGCGGCGGCGTCCTCCGCGATGCGGGACGCCGGGGTGCGGTCGAGATATCGGTATAAGATCTCCGCTGAGGCCAACCGCACGTGCGCCACTTGGTCTCGTTTGGCACCGCGGCCCCAGCCAATGGACACCGCGCCGGCACTTTCGGCTATCCTGATCTGCTTCAGAAAAGCGTCCGCCGCGACTACCGACGAGAAAGCGGAATAGTCGGGGTGGGCGATTGGGCTTGCGGCGCCGGCCTCGAAACGGTCGAGCAGGTCGTTCAGCAGGCCGATCGCGTCCGTGAAACGTCGCGCCATGACTACTCGGCGGCCAGACGGCTGGCGAGCTCATCTTCGGACATCAAATCCGGATCGATGGCCATCAGTTCGCGCTTGGCCTTCTCTTTCAGTTCCACCACTGTCGCCCTGGACTGTTCGCCGATGCGGTCCACCTCCACGATGGTGTCCATGTGCTCGAGCACGGCGACCCGCTTCTCGAACGGCGCCGCGATCACGAACTGGAGCCCCAGGTTCTTGTAGAAGCTCATCATCTGCCGCTGGTTCTTGCCGTCCATCTTGGAGAAGGCTTCGTCGAACATAGCGAGGGCGAAGCCGGAGGGCTTGCCCGTGCGGCGCTCGGCGCTGCCGTAGACGGCGCCAGCGAAGCGCCGATGGCGACGTAGATGGGCACCTGCTGTTCGGCGCCGGATCCGGTGCCGCGCCGCTGCTCCCAGCGGGTTGAACGACCCGTAGCGACATCCTCCATGTGAATCTCGAAGGTGTAGAAGTTGCGGTAGTCCTCAAACCGGGTGAAGTCCTTGTCTGGATCCTCGAGCAATGCCTCGAGCGCAAGGATCGTATCCTTATGCGGGAAGTCATCGGGCACGTCGCCTCGGAACAGCATATCGAGCGCCTCCGGAGAGGTTTTGGCAATCTCGATGATCTTCAGGATGGGCTGGAATTCCACCACCTGGGTGCGGTGGAATGAATAACGCTCGTTGTGGAAGGGATGTGCGTAGAGGCTACGGTTCAACGATTGCAGCTCCCGCTCCATCTTGCCGATCCGGGCTGTGAGCGCGTTGATGAACTCGCCGCGCAGCAGGGTGGAGGCTTTTTCCGCCGCTTCCCGCGCCTGCCGTTCGTACTGGCGCAGCTCGTTGGATTCGATATCCGCGATGAGCTGCTCCATCCAGGGCTTCACCTCCCTCAGCGGCTCGCTCTCCGCGCCGACTTGCGAGCTCATCCCGAACTGGTCGAAGTAATCGTAGAGGAGCTCGCGGACCCGCCGCTCGATGCGGGCGCGCTCTGCGTCCGAGGCGTCCGCATCCTTCAGTGCCCTGTCCGCGATAGCGCGGTGCTTCTCGGCGAACCCCTTCTGGGCTGCGGCATTGAGGCGCTCGCGGTACACGATCCTGCCCTTGGCGGCGGAGTAGAGCGGGAAGATCTTGCGATAGATCGACCGGGCGACCCGCAGGTTGAGCTCGGAGCCGGGTACGTTTTCGCCCTCTCCCAGTCTCCTCTCTGCCGATCTGACCTCACCGTCATGCTCGCCGAACGCCTTCTGCTGAATCTTTCTCTCGTCGAGCCTCTTGTCCTTCAGCTTCTGCTGCGCTCTCTTCTTGTCGCGAAGGCCGCCGTCACTCGCGCCGTCGAGCGCATCTAGTCTGGCCTGCGCCTCGGCGATCTCGGTCTGCGCAGCCGCGAAGGCCGCGGCGCAAGCCCTCAGATCGTCACGCCCCTCGCAGATGTTCTTCAGTGCGGCAAAGGCCTGCTCCGCTGTGACGGCCTCCTTGGTCTTGTCGGCCAAGATCCGATCCAGCTCCTCGGCCTGATACTGCAGGGAGCGCAAGGCGTTCGCCTGGGCCGCCTTTCCGATCTTGTGTTGCGAGGTTTCGATCCACCGATGGCTTCTGACGAGACCGTCGTCGTAAAGGCCGTCCTTCATGATAGCCCGGCCGGGTCTGTTGAACTGGTCAAGCGTGTCCGCGAGGCGGACCGTGCCGTAGCGGCGCAGGATGAAGGCCATCGCGTCGGGATCCTGGCTCCGGAAGATCGAAGGGAAAGTGCCGCGCTCCGGCTTGGCCCTGAACTGCTCGAGCTTGTTGAGGCTCACGAGCGATGCATGGCGAAACTCGCGGCGACCTTCCTTGAAGATTGACGTGGCGGCGCTGATATCCGCTCTGTCCACGAGCACGGCTTCCCGGTCGCGGCCGAGGAGCGCCTCGGCGGCTCCTACCCACTCGGGTTCGGCGACTTCGATGATGTCGCAGAGCACGCGCGGGACCATTCCGCTCTGCCGCAGCCTGCGGCAGAGGAGTTCAGTGTCGTCGCCGAGATAGGCCCGCGCCCCTCCGGCGGCGTGCTGTCGGATCCGTTCGAGCACCTCGTCGCGGCGGCCTCGGAGCCCGGAAAGCTCCGCGATGATCGTTTGACGTGCTTCGTCGATCTTCGGCAGCCATTTCGCGCCGCTTGCGGCGAAGGACTTCTCGGCCGCGGAGAGCTCGTCGGAGACGCGCCCGATGTCGGCCCCGGCGGTGGCGGTCAGAAGACGCTCAAGCGTAGGAACGAAGTCCTCGAAACGGCCCGCGCACATCGCGCGGAGCGGCTCCAGGCGACGGATGTTCTCCATACGAGCTTTGAAGTCCGCCGAGGCGCGGTGCGCCGCCTGCCCGGCCACATCGGCGGTCTGCTGCAGGAACTTTCTGCCGGTCTTGGCATCGTGCTCGGCGATCGCGGCCGCGAGGCGTTCGATCTCGTTATCGATGGCCTTGACGTCGTCGTCGATGAATTCGAGTTCTTTTGCTGCCGCGTCCCGGCGCGCCATCTCGGTACGCCGCTTGGTCTTGAAGTCCAGGTTTGTCGCGCGCGCCGCGAGCCAAGTCGCGCGTTTTGCGATCCACTCCTCCCTGAACTTGGTTTCGAGCGCTTCTTCAAGAGTGCCGAGGACGACCCGAAGCGCCCTCAGGGCTTCGAGCCTGAGGCGCATCTTTCTGATGGTTTCGCTAATGTTGCGGTAGGTCTGGATCGACTCGCGCAGCTCCTTGATGCCAATCGGACTGTCCTCGAGGATATAGTTCCGGACGAACTGCGTGGCCGTCTGGTTGTGGTCGAGCGTCATCGCGTTGACGATTGACTTCTGCAGGGCGCTGGCGTTCTGCTCGCCATAGGCCGAATGCGGCAGAAGATGGCGCATGTACTCGCGGACGTAGTCGCTCGGCCGGTCGCGATGATTGACGAAATTGCCTTCGCCGACCGCCGCGACGATCCGAGCGCGCACGTCCTCCCACTGCGCCGGGAATTGCGACTTTCCTCGCTGCTCGATGAAGTCCTTGGAGCTCAAAACGGTGCCGACGGCGATGAACAGTGCCAGCACAGTCTCCCTGCTGTCGGACTTGCGCGCCTCAAGCGCCATGCCGATCGTGACCGGCGGTCGATCGCCTTCCTTGTCTTCGAAGCCTAGCGCCACATAGGTGCGTGCCTCGTCGCGCCGGCGCTGGTCTTCTCCGAGCGTCCCAAGGCAGTAATCGACGACGCTGCGCTTTGAGCCGCTGCGCGATTTTCCGCTGTCGCCGGCGACCGCGTTCAGGCGCAAGAACCGCCGGCTCCCGCCGGTGAGAACGACCTGTGCCATGTCGAGGATTGTGGATTTGCCGGACCGGTTCTCGCCCAGGACCCCGACGTGTCCTGTCACGTCAATGTCGGCGACATCGAACAGGTGCCAGTTCACCATCGTCAGGTGGCGTAGCTCCATCATGCCTCGTCTCCTGCAGGCTGCGGAAACCGCGCCTCCTCGCTACGGACGTAGCGCTCAAGCCGTTGGAGGGCGTCGCTGCCACTGATCAGCTTAATAATCGGGCGGATCCTGATCTCGCAGTCCTGCTGCTCGTCGTCAAAGTCACCGATCTCGACCAAACTGCGTTGGGCGGCCTCGCGCAGGATGTCCCGGAAGCGGGCGGGCGAGATCGCGCCTCCGCCGCCGTGTTGCGCCATCTCACGGTAGCGATCGAACAGGTCGTTCAAAGTGGCAACTACGACGGCCCGGTCCTCGACCGCTCCGACGTTGACCTCCTGTTGCCAGTATGCCGCCAGCACCAGGACAACAATGGTTTCGTCGAGCTTCATTCGAGGCAGCGGCACGTCCTCGTCCATGGCGACGATGCCGGCCCACTGCGCCTCCGGATCGCGATGGACGCGGTATCCGCAACTATCGAAGAAGCCGTCGACCACGTCGCGGAAGCGGCCATCCATGATCGTGTTGTAGACTGTCCCAGTCCGGGGATCTCCCGCGAACACGAACTGCCGCCTTAGCAGGAAGTGCAGGGCTTTGCGGAGGTCGGCTGCCTTTTCCGCGCCGAAGGAGCGCTCGACGTTTTCGAACTCACTGAGCACGGGCTGCCTCTGCTTTCCGGAAGGGGCCGGATCGCCTGACCACGAAGTTCGCACACCGAAGCCATTCGCTGTCGTGGGGCGGCGTGTCTGGGCGCGGCTCCAGATCGAACCCGGCCGCGACCTGCGCCGGAACCTCACCCGTTAACGCATATCGGCGGGCGCAATCGAAGGCGAGAAAGTCGTCCACGGTCTCGATTTCCATGAAGCGGGCTTCCTTGGTCGCGAATGGCGGCACCTGGCCCTCGAGAAATCGTCTGACATCCTCAGGGCGGGGTGCGATGCGAGCGATGTACTCGAGGCGGAGCTTCTTCCGCAGTTCGTACAGCGGGTCAGACGGGGGCCCTGCGAGCTCCCTCGCTTCGACGGGACGGCGCGGCTGCCTGGCCGGGGCCTGATGGTGCTCCGACCAGGGGGACCGCAGCGGCTCGATGCTCCATTCGATAGTCGCCTTGTGGTGTCTGCCGTCCCGCAGTAGGGCATCCAGACGCCGCACCAGGTCGCCGGCCCGGCCGACGAGTCCCTGCCCGCCCCGCTCGGCGTACTTAATGGTGTTGCGGACCCGGGCTTCGAGCTGCCTGCGGAAGGCCTCGATCCTATCGAACATCTCCCCGATCTGATCGAAGATGCTCTCGATCGCCAGCAGGTCGTCGGCCGCGGCCATTCGACCGTCCTCGATGTCGGCTGCCATGCTGGAAGCTGTGTACTCCTCGGCGAGGACCTGCATGGTTTCTGGAGTGTAGGAGATCCGCCGCGCGAGATCGACGATAGCATCGCGGAAGCGGTACGGATGGTTGACGGTGAGGATGGACTCGAAATCCTTCAGCAGAAGCTGGTCGACGAACTCCTCGAAAAAGGCTTCCAGCCGGGTAGCGACTGTTTTCGACTCCATGACGGTCCGTCGGACGCGCTTCAGGTCAGCCAGAATGGCCCGCAGGCTCTTCGTAAACTGGTCGGCCTGATTGCGCGCCTCGCGAACGGCGAGCGCGGCTTCGCGCTGCTTGCGGTCGGTGATCTCGGGCCTCAGTTTTTCAACGGCCTCCAGGTTGAGGCGGATTTGCACGATCAAGCCGCCGAATCGCTGCGAGAGATCCTTATTGAGGCTCGCGAGCCGCTGGATCACGAGCAGTGGTCCCATAGCCATGTCCACGGTAACGCGAAGCCCGTATTCCTCCTCTTCAAGCCATCCCCAGGCGAGCAGTCGGGCGTACAATTGTCGGGCAAGGCCGAGCGCCTTGTCGCCCTTCTCGGAAGCGAGCGCGAGGTCGGCCTTCCGGATCCGGCGGCGTCCCGCGGAGATCATTTCCGGCAGGCTGCCAAAATCATCGCCCTCATTCCAAAGGGCCGGGTTGGCGCGCATGACGTCATAAATGGCATGGACGACCTGCTGGGGGGTCGGAAACGACGGCGCGCCTGAAAAGAAGCGTTCATGGAGGTCGAGCAGACAGGCCGCGTACAGGTGCTTGTGATCGCGCGAGAAGGCCAAAAACGCGTCGTCATGCAAATGGCGGAACAAGGTCAATGACGCGGCTCCTTGGCCCGACTTCATGCTGAGATGGCGACGCTAGACGCATGATGTGCCGGACAACATTGTTATTGAGAGTGGGTCTTGAAAATACAACCGGAAGATCGATCCGTTCTTAGTATGTTCTAATATAGCTTTCCAGCTCAATCGCTGTCGAGGCTCCAAAGGTCGGATCGGAGTTTGTGTCCAGTGTTTAGATATGGAACAATCGGCCTCAAATCATTGAATCTATTTGTGTAACTCTTCTAATACAAGGAGTTGCTGGCGCGAGAGATACAACCGTTTTGTTACCACTCCGCCAAAACGTTAACAAACATCTATAAAGCATTTCCATCATCGACCGATCCATTCTCTCATTCATACGCAATTGCGTATTAAACGTAGATATACGCGGACGCGCATATTGACGTCATATACGCAGTCGCGTATCGTGATTTGATGGATACGATCGCCCGCACCCCGCAACAAGTTGGCGCTGGAATCAGACGCTTCCGGCGGCAGAAGAAGCTTACCCAGCGTGACCTGGGTGAGAAGATGCATGCGCGTCAAGCGACAGTCTCGAAGCTCGAGGCCGGCGAACCTGCAACGCAGCTGCGCATCCTGATGGATGCGCTGGCCGGGCTCGACCTCGAGCTCGTCATCCGGCCGCGCACCAAATTAACGGCTGAAGCGATTGAGGATCTCTTTTGATGGCGCGTCGTCCTGCCCGGGCGCCGCTCAATGTTTACCTCAACACGCGGCTGGTCGGCCGGCTGCGACGCGAGAGCAGCGGCGCAATCGATTTCCAGTACGACAGGCAGTGGCTCGCGTGGGAAAATGCCATCCCTGTTTCGATGTCGCTGCCTCTGCGCGAGGATCGTTATATTGGCGATCCAGTCGTCGCTGTCTTTGACAATCTTCTGCCCGACAATGACGACATTCGCAAACGCGTCGCTGAACGTGCGCATGCTGACGGCCCCGACGCTTACAGCCTGCTCTCCGCCATCGGCCGCGACTGCATTGGTGCGCTGCAGTTCCTGCCCGATGGTGCCGCGCCCGGAGCCGCCGGCGCTATTGATGGCCGTGCCGCCAGCGATCAGGAGATTGCAGCCATTCTCGGCAATCTTGCCAGCAATCCACTCGGCATCGGCCCCGACCAGGATTTCCGTATTTCTCTGGCCGGTGCGCAGGAAAAGACAGCGCTGCTTTACTGGAAAGACACATGGTACGTTCCTCATGGCACGACCGCAACTACGCACATCATCAAGCCGCAGATCGGGAAGTTGCCGAACGGAATCGACCTGACCAGCAGCGTTGAAAACGAGCATCTGTGCCTCGAGCTGGTTGCCGCGCTCGGCTTGCCGGTCGCCAAATCAAGCATCATCGATTTCGCCGGGCGCCGCGTGCTCGCAGTCGAGCGGTTCGATCGCACCTGGACCCGCGACGGCCGCCTGTTGCGGCTGCCGCAGGAAGACTGCTGCCAAGCACTATCGGTTCCGCCCGCGCGCAAGTATGAATCCGACGGCGGACCTGGCATCCGCAAAATCTCGGATTTCCTCAAGGGCAGCGATACGCCTGAGGACGACCGGGCCGTTTTCTTCAAGGCGCAGATCGTGTTCTGGCTGCTTGCCGCCACCGATGGCCATGCGAAGAATTTTAGCATTCATTTGGCGCCGGGCGGACGTTTTCATCTTGCCCCGCTTTACGATATCATTTCGACCCAACCGAGCCTGGACGCTGAACAGATCAGCCAAAACCAAATGAAGCTGGCTATGGCGATCGGTAGCAACCGGCATTACGTCGTCCACACGGTGCTCGGCCGACATTTCGTGCAGACTGCGAAAAGCTGCGGTCTATCCGACAAAACAGTCAAGGCTGTCATCCAGCAGCTCGGCGATACAGCCGCAAAAGCCATAGATCAGGTGCTGAATGCGCTTCCAAAAGGATTTCCGGAGAAGATGGCCATATCGATTGCTGATGGCGCGAAGCGCCGTGTGAATTCGCTGGCTGGTCTCAAGAGTAGTGAATGATCCGCGGCCAGTCGGCGCGGCGCGTAGGTAGGCTTTTCTGACCGAGCCGGCGTTGCGGCCAAGATCTCGGGATCACAAATTTGCTATGTGTCGCCTTGATGAAAGAAGTTGCTCTCCGCGTCCCATCTTCCAAGGCGGTCTTCATCGAAGAAGCCTAATCAGCCACCGCCGCACTCAATTCGTGCCCAGCGCCTTCACCGCATGAGGCGCCGCTCCAACGCCTCTAGAACGGCGTTGAAGGCAAGTCCGATCATCGTGATGCTGATGATGCCCTACATCTGAGGCATCAGGAACGTGTACTGACTGTTGATGATGAGACAGCCAAGATTTGCCTTCGCCCCAACCATCTCGGACGGCATCAGCACCACGTAGCGGACGCACTGCCAAGACGAGTGCATAAAGATGGTGGGAAGCAGGCAGGATCACCCTCCGGATGAGTTTTTGCAGCGTCGCGCCCAGCATCGTGATGCGCGAGAGGCTTGCCGGAAGGCAACTATTTGACAAGCGTCTGACGGCGCCAGCTCTCGACAGCCTTGTCGAGCGTCGCCGCAGCCGCTGGGTCGGCCCAATGGTCCCAGAACTGGATCGTGCCGCTAAGCGGTTCGTTTATCGGTTTGGCAATGCGGATACGCGTGGGCAGTAGAATCGCATCGCCAACGACGAGTGCTTCGCCCGTGTCGAGGACCGGAAGCAGGTCGCCGAAGCCGCCGAGGCTGTCGGGCAGCAGCCGTCGCACGACAGCTTGGTCGTCACCGTTGGTTAGCCGCATCGCGATGAGATTGTTGCACTGGCTGGCGACCGTGCGGTTCACTTCGGCGGGGCGCTGGCTGATCACCACCAGCCCGACGCCATATTTCCGCCCCTCCTTGGCGATGCGCTCGAAGGTAGCGATCGCATTCTCCGCGGCCCCCGAAGTCGGATCCTGTGGAATATAAAGATGCGCCTCGTCACAGAACAGGGCCACCGGATGACGAAGCCCCTGCGTGCTCCACTGCTGCACGTGGAAGGCCATGCGCGCGACCATGCCGACGATCAGCGGCAAAATGTCGGATGGAACTTCAGAGAAGTCGATGATCTTGACGCCACCGTGGCCGCCTTTGGCCGCCCTGCCACCGAGCAGCAGCTCAACTGCGCGATCGAGCCAATCATAGCTGTCCGCCACGCCGGACGCAGGGAATAGGAAGCCGAGGCGTCGATCGGTGCGTTTGCCCTCGAGGCGCTGGATTAGACGGCTGAGCTTGCCGTGGAAATCGCCCTGCTTCTCAGTGCCCGCCTTGGCTCCCGGTACCATCTCGGCGTTGAGCCGGTTGAGCTCGCCTAGCACGGTTTCCATCCTGAAAGGCACCGGACTGTCGATCGTGAAGTTGGCGAGCACCTCGACATGACCGCCGGCTTTCAGGAAGCCCGTCTTGGCGTCGACGACGGTACGCGACATGATCATGGCCTGGTTTGGGGCGTTCTGATCGGAGCGGTCAACAAAGATCGAGACAAGCGCCTCGTAGCTCATGAGCCAGTAGGGCAAATGCAGCACACCATCGTTCAGCCCCTTCCCCGCTTCGATGTCGCTTGGGCCCGCGACGCGAAGATGGACGAAACCGTCGCCAGCCATCGACGCATATTCTCCGTGCATGTCGAACACGATGGCATTGGCGCTGTCGAGCTCGGCGATTTGCTCGAGCAGGCGCGCGGTCGTCCACGACTTGCCCGAGCCGGTGCTGCCCACGATGAGCGCATGACGCTGGAACAACCGATTGCCATTGACGAACGCCTGAGCGTTGGGATCGAGCGTATAGGCGCCAAGCGACAGGCGCTGCGCGCCGCCGGTCACCTCCGAAATCACCCCCATGAAGCGCGTAAGGCGCTCGCCTTCGAGAGCGAAGCAGCAGGCATCAATCTCCGGGACGGTCTCAAGCGTGCGCCGGAAGACATTGGCGCGCGGTCCGTCCCGATCGAGCAGCGTGCCGATCAACATAATCCGAACCAGATTGACTTCGGGATGCGCGGCCTCGCCTAGCTCGACATCGGCGATCTTCGCTTCACCGAGCGCGGTACGGATGATCTTTTGGATCACACCAATTAACTTATGGCCGGCAAGGCTGCTCTGGAGCGCAACCAGCCGGTTCACCTGCAGCGCCCGCAGCGCCTCGACATCATCGACGTGGACGATCACCGTGGTCGTGTCGACCGATTGGACGCGGCCCAGCGCTTCTCCGTCCGCAAAATTCAGAATGCTCACGCGGAAACTCCTGTCATCTCATTGAGGAAGCGGTCGAGCCGCCAGATCGGTTGATCTACGTCGAACCCGTTGGGCACGTCGTGCATGTAGGCGCGCGCGCCCATCGTCCCCTCCTCGATCGCGAGGTAGCGCCGGCAGCGTCCGCCGCCCAGGAAGGTCCGGGCGGACGTGGTCAGCTCTTTGGTAATCACGACAAGCGGGACGGAATCGCGGTCGCAACGCTCGATCAGCTTGGTCTGAAGGTGTTCGTCGTTAAAGCCATAACCAACGCAGAAATAGGCGCGGGCGTTCTCCAGCGCGGCGTCGCTGCAGCCCAAGATCGTTCGGAACGGCTCGCCATGTGTCAGCCGGTATTTATCGATGCCCGGCGTGATCATCAGCGGCGAGTATCCGGCCGGCACTTCGGGCATTCCGCGAACGCCGATGATCTGGCCAGCGGAATCCTGGAACCAGTCGAGAGAGCCATGCACTTTCCAGACGGCAACGGTACGGGTCACCTGCCGATTAACGAAAACGCGCGTGTTCGAATCGCGGGCGCGCGATTGCAGATAACCGTAGTTGAAGCCGGTGAACGTGCTTACGTCGACGGCATCCGCGGCATATTCGGCAAGTCGGTCATAGTTAGGCGTGACGACATGGACGGTCTTGTGCGTGCTGTCGAAGAGATGGCGGTACAGCCGCGAAAGGGGTAGCGCGCGCCGATCCGCCACAAGCGTCTGGAGGACGCGAAGATCGTGCGGCAGCAGGACAGCGCGGGTCTCGGTGGCGATGAACTGGGTCTGACGTTCCGTCGGGCGCACGGCCTGGAGGGCACTTTCGAGATCATTGCCGGCCGCAAGCCGCGCGACGAACTTATCCCATTCGCTCCTCTCGTCTGCCGTCCAGCTCGTGGGAGGCTTGATAGCGGAAAGCTGCAACGCCAAGCCGCCCATGCCGGGCACACCGTGTGCAGCCGAGGCGCCGCTGCCCAGAATGATCACCGGTGTGGCGCTAAGCGCCGCCTGCGCGAATTCCTGCGCCATCTCCGACGCGCTCTTGGCCGCCATACAGTCCCTTCCCGGCCAACGCGGACTGTAGGGTTCGTACAAGGTCGAATCTGAGCCAGCTCCTCAGTCCTGCGAGCCGCTTTCCTCCGACCTTGCGTCGAAATTCTGGCAAATGCGGCGATCGGCTGGGAACACACACCGTGCCGCGTTGACGCTTTGGAGAGGACCAACTTTGGTCACTCTCACGGACCCCGATCGAAGCGAGCCGAAATGCCGAGATGCCCGATCACTTCCAGTTGTCGCTCCTGGGAGAGACTTAAAACGTTCGCGACGATCCCACGCCTTCATCTTCTGCAACTCCGGAGTCAGAAACCCTGGTGTGCAGCACCCGAAGCAGCCTAGCTGCTCGGCATCGATAGAAAAAA
Organism: Bradyrhizobium sp. STM 3561; assembly: GCF_045571455.1. NCBI lineage: Bacteria > Pseudomonadati > Pseudomonadota > Alphaproteobacteria > Hyphomicrobiales > Nitrobacteraceae > Bradyrhizobium > Bradyrhizobium sp. STM 3561. The sequence goes on along the minus strand of NZ_CP120695.1, from coordinate 209,015 downwards.
GCTGCGGCGGTGTGAGCTCATTCCGAGCCTTTATCCGGACCCGGGCCCTTCGACCGGGCACCGTCCACAATTGAAACTTACCTCGTCATGAAGAGGAAAATTCGCCAATTTCTGCCGGCCACCGCAGATATCAAGCGAATTTTCTCATTTCGCGCTGGAGTTCATCGAAGAAATCGACCGCATCGATGTACCCATGCGGTACTGCAGATAGGCCAAGTCTATGTCGAGAAGGTTCTCATCGCCGACCTTACGCCAGACGCCATGTCGTCATGGACAACCTCCTCCGCAAGGTGATTACTGATAGAGGCTGGGGTGAAGATTTCGCCGAGCAACGTAGCCAGCTCGCGCCATTTCTTGTCTTCCCCACTTCGCCGAATTGACAGTGCCAGCGCTTCGAGGCGCTTCAGCGTTTCTATCTCGAAGCGCAGCTCCTCGATCGTGCGCGCCGCCGTGGCCTGGTCAAGGACCTGTTCCTCGGCCTCTTCAAGCTCGGCGTCTGGCGCGTCGTCGAGATCTTCCACGTCTAGTAGCGGCGTCCGAGTATCAAACACCGCGACCTGACCGCCGCGATGCAAGTCTTCCAGCTCGCGCAGGCGGCCTTCGAGCCGTTCGCGTCGGCGGCGGAGCGACTGGTAGATAGCCTCTGGGGATGAGGCTAGGCGACGCTGAAGAACAGTCAGCGCGAACCCGACCGTTCCAGCACGCTTGTCGTTCTCCAGCGCCTCCGCGCGATTGAACTCCTCCCGGACATAGTCGGTGACCGCCTTGTAGAGCGCGGCCTCTGCCTCGGAGAGCTTGTAGGGGACGGTGTAGGCGACGCGCTCAGGGAACAGCGGCGTCGCGTCGAACTTCAAAAGGTTCTCCTTCACCATGCGCCGCATCAGGTCCGAGACGTCAGCCACATGCACGCCGTCGCGGAACTTGCCCTCGAAGCGATCACCATCGAGAAGCGCCATGAAGAGCTGGAAGTCTTCTTCCTTGCCGTTGTGCGGCGTCGCCGTCATGAGAAGGAAATGCCGCGTAAGCTGCGAGAGGAGTTGCCCGAGTCGATAGCGTTTGGTGTATTTTACTTCCCCGCCAAAGAAAGTGGCCGAGAGCTTGTGCGCCTCGTCGACCACAACTAGGTCCCAACCGCAATCGGGCGCTTGCAGCTTGAGCTGGACGTCCTCGTTGCGGGCGAGCTTGTCCAGGCGAGCGATGGCTAGATTGGTTTCCAGGAACCAGTTGCCGGTTCGCGCCGCCTCCAGCTTGTCATTGGTCAGGATGTCGAACGGTAGGTTGAAGCGGCGATACAGCTCGTCCTGCCACTGCTCCGCCAGGCTCCCCGGGCAGACGACCAGACAGCGCTGCAAGTCGCCGCGGGCGATCAACTCCTCGATGAGGAGCCCGGCCATAATGGTCTTGCCGGCGCCGGATCGTCGGCAAGCAGGAAACGCAACGGCTGGCGAGGCAACATGCTCTCGTAGACAGCCGTGATCTGGTGCGGCAGCGGCTCGACGACGGAGGTGTGGACGGCCAGCACCGGGTCGAACAGATGAGCTAGGTGGATGCGTTGGGCCTCGGCCACCAGCCGGAACAGTGCTCCGTCACCATCGAAGCTCTAGGGCCGCCCTTCCCCGACGATTTCGAGGTCCGCTTCCCGGTCTCGGTAGAGCAACTCATTGCCGACCTTGCCCGACGCGTCCTTGTAGGTCAGCTCGACCGCGTCCGATCCAAACCACTGGACGTTCACGACGGTCACGATCCCATTCGGGAGGACACCGCGAATGGAGCTGTTTGATTTCAGATTCTCAAGCTTAGTCAAAGGCCTACCTGCAAGTCTTGCCACGACGCAGCGGCGCCAAACGAGAAACACAGCACATTTCGCGCAGAGGTGGCAATGATCTGCGAGTTTTGAGGTGATGAATTTGACGCGGGGCGCGACGACCGTCGTTATCAGGGCCGCTGGGCTTCGACGATGTGGCCTGCGTCGGGCACGCAATCACGCAGCAACCTTGAGCCGCTTAGCGATCTTCGCGATCGTAGCCCGACTGCAGCCCGCAGCACTCTGTATCGAGCCCCAGGAGGCCCCTGCTGCCAGCATGCTGGCGATCCCAGCATTGCGATCAGTGTCCTCTGGACGGCCCTTGTAGCGCCCCTCAGCTCTCGCCTTGGCTTGCCCCTGCGCCTGTGGTTCACGCTGACGCCTGTTCGCGCTATGTAGCAATCGCAAACGTTTTGGCCGACTAGCGCGACGAAGGGCGAGCTTGTCGAGGCACCGCTGTAAGGAGTGATTGGGCTCGCACAGATGCCCCTGCCGTCGACGCGCCAGGTGAAGCGGAAAACCACCTCGTCGTAATCGAATCTTGCGTCCAACGAGAGTGCGGTTCGCGCGCCGCCATCGATGACCGTGTATTGCGTCGGATCTGGCAAGTTGAGATTCCATCAGTCAGAGCTTGCACCCCACAGACATCGCAAGTTCGGTTTCTCAATTTCGCGGAATTGACTCCTGCGGACAGATGGGCCGTCTATGCATGGCGCCCGTCCCGGACGCTCACCCCGGCTTCGTCCAGCGTGACTGCTTCCGGTCAAACCGCGGCCGACGAGCCCGATGTGGTCTGTTGGAGAAGCCCCGCGCAAAGCGATCGTTCGGGCGCCTAACGCGGAGAATGGACGGGAGCAACTGGCGCGACCTTCAAATCCGATCCCGAGGAGACGGTCTAGCGCGATATCAGCACCGCGACAGCTAGTCGCAATTGGCTTTCCAGGCTCCGCCGGCGTTACGAGCAACTCTTGCTAGTGCGCTCATTTTGCGGCATCCTAAGGTCACTCGCTAGCCTTTCCTCGGCTAGTGCTAAGTTAGCGGTCAAGCCATTTTTCTTGAGCAGTGCCTTACCCGTCCGGTGCAGATTCTCGCCGTGGACTAAAGTGTCCGAGCTTCCAATGATCCAGATAGCGCATTTGTCCGATTTGCATTTCGGGGCCAGGTTTGACGTCAATACGTGGAGGGCCGTCGAAGACAGCGTTATCGCTTTTGAACCTGACTTGATCATAGTTTCAGGTGACTTAGTTGATCATCCATCACCTGTTCATCTGTTAGCGGCAAAGTGCGCCCTTCGAGATCTATCCCAGAAATCGCATGCGCGCTCGAGGGCCGGCAGGGCTGCAGAACTCGTCGTGATTGCAGGCAATCATGATGTTTTCGAGTCCGGTCTTTCAACGGGGGTCTTGAAGCGGTTGAATTGGTTTGAGCGGATTTTTCAGACCGATACTAGCGAAGCCGAAGCCATGCTGGCGAAAGAACTTGGCCACGAGCCTGGCTTCAACCTACTCTGTCGTGACCAGCCAGCCGTCGCGGAGGGGCGGTTCCCGATGCTCCGGCAGATCCTTTTAGGAGAACCTCGGAAGGAATTTACTGGCGCAATTGCAGATGCGCCTGCTCAAAAGGCAGACGTCTTTAGGCCCCGGCAGTGTGCAGTGTTGCTGGCGCTTCTCGATTCGAACCCCACTGGAGGTAGTCCAGATTTCGCGACCGGAGTTGTGGACGAGGGCCAACTGATCGGACTTGCAGCGGATCTCAAAAAGTTCGGTGCCACGACCTATCTAGCGCGGATCGCAGTAGTCCACCACCATGTGCTCCCCATCGCTTTCGCTCCTGGACGCAAAGGAAGTACGGAGCCCATGATGGTTCTGCGGAATGCGGGAGCCGTCCTGAACGTCCTCGCCGATCACAGTTTCGATTTAGTTTTGCACGGACATTGGCATCAGGCTCAATTCGCCCGTGTTGACCTCGGCACTGGCGACAATGATAGTTATTCGATGGCCGTCGTAGCTGCGGGGAGTGCAGCCATGGAGACGTCCAACCCTATCGGGAATTCGTTTAATCTAATCACGATCGAGGATAGCGGACGTGTAACAGTCAAAACCGTGTTTTACGGAGGAGCACGGGCACCAAACCCAGCAGACGAGCGAAATCGCGATGTCCGTCTGCGGATTCCGACGAAGTCGCCCAGGCGTACCGATATGAAGTCGCCCGTGGATTCCGAGACGATGTCGCCCACCTTTCCGATTTGATCTCGCCCAGCGGCGAGGCGTTCTGGCCGGCTGGTTCTCTGGCATCGGTCAAGCCGCGCGGTCAATCTGGAATCGCGACTTCAACCTTTTTTCTTCTTCTGCGGTTGCTGTGGGCATGTGGGCAACGCGATTGCGTTGTCCAAGCGCAGCGGCATGTCCACAGCGCTCAGGTCTTTCGGGCGGATTGCCGGGTTCGGCGCAGGCTCTCACCGGTGAGGTCGAGCCGATGGGCATTGTGGACGAGACGATCGAGCACGGCGTCGGCATAGGTGGGATCTCCAATGAGCAGATGCCACTGGTCCACGGGGAGCTGGCTGGTGACGATGGTGGAGCGATGACCGTAGCGATCTTCGAGGATTTCCAGGAGGTCGTGACGGGCGCCGGCATCGAGCGGCTCGAGGCCCCAATCATCGAGGATCAGCAGATCGACACGGCCAAGGCCGCGCAACAGGCGTGGGTGACGACCGTCGCCGCGGGCGAGCGCCAGATCGTCGAACAGGCGCGGGACGCGCTGATAGAGCACGGAGCGATTGTCGCGACAGGCTTTGTGGCCGAGCGCCGAGGCGAGCCAACTCTTGCCGACGCCTGCCGGGCCGCAGATCAGGAGATTGACGTGGTCGTCGATCCAACGGCCCTCCACAAGCTTGGCGAACAGCGGGCGGTCGAGACCGCGCGGGGTGCGGTAGTCGATGTCCTCGACGCATGCCTGCTGGCGCAGCTTGGCGTAGCGCAGGCGAGTGGCGAGCCGTTTGTCGTGCCGCAGCGAGGCTTCACGTTCGAGCAGCAGAGCAAGCCATTCGGCGTGACCGAGGCTGCCAGCCTCACCGGCGGCTTCGATGTCGGCGAAGGCCTTAGCCATGCCGTGGAGGCCGAGGGCGTTGAGGCGGTCGAGGGTCGGATGGGTGAGCAAGGGACGGTCTCCTAATTGTAGTAGCGCGGTCCGCGGATGTTGGCATGCAGGATCGGCGCATCGTCCGCGGAGCGCTGGTGAGCGGGACGCCGATCGAGATTGTTGGCGAGGATCGACTTGACCGAGCCATAGGTGCGCGCGCCGATGTCGATCGCCCGCGCAGCCGCCGCGTCCAGCCGTTCGCGCCCATAGGAGGCGGCGAGCCTGAGGATGCCGAGGCAGGCGCGGAAGCCTTGTTCGGGGTGCGAGCGCTCGTCGAGAATGAGGTCGCACAATGCGCTGGTTGCCGGCCCGATCGCGGCGGCGTCCTGACGGATACGCCCGATAGTCCAGCCGGCGTAGCGCCGATGGCTGGAGGCCATGTGCTCCGGCACGGTGGTGTGCTTGTGATTGCCACTCATGCGCTGATGCGCGGCAATCCGCTCGCCCTTGTGGAAGATCTCGACGGTGCGGGCGGTGAACCGCACCTCGACCTCGGCACGCGCGAAGCGATGCGGAACGCTGTAATAATGCTTCTCCACCTCGACGTGGTAGTCGAGGCTGACGCGGCGGATCCGCCACTCGGCGAGCACGTAGGGGCTCGCCGGCAACGGCTTGAGCGCCGGCCGGTCGATCTCCTCGAGCAGCCGGCGGCGCGTCACGCCGAGCCGCCGGATCGGCCGCTCCTCGTTGAGCCTGGTGAGCAACTCGCCGATCGCTGCGTTGACCTCGGCGAGGCTGTAGAAGACGCGGTGGCGCAGGCGGCCGAGCAGCCAGCGCTCGATGATGAGGACGGCCTGCTCGACCTTGGCCTTGTCGCGCGGCTTGCGAGGTCGCGCCGGCAAGACGGCCGTGCCGTAATGCGAGGCCATCTCCGCATAGGTGCGATTGATCTGCGGGTCGTAGAGGCTCGCCTTGATGACTGCGACTTTGGTGTTGTCAGGCACCAAGAGCGCCGGGACGCCGCTGATCGCCGCGAAGGCGCCAACATGGGCGCTGATCCAGTCGGCAAGCCCCTGCGTCCACGTCGCCTGCGCGTAGGTGAAGCTCGAGGCGCCGAGCACGGCGACGAAGATCTGCGCCGTCCTCCGCTCGCCGGTGAGGCGGTCGACCACCACCGGCACGCCGTCGCCCGCGTAGTCGACGAACAGCTTGTCGCCGGCCGCGTGCGCCTGGCGCATCGTCACCGACAGGCGCCCCTCCCAGGCGCGGTAAAGCTCGCAGAAGCGCGAGTACCGGTATCCGCCGGGCTCGGCGCCGATGTACTCCTCCCACAGGATCGACAGCGTCACGTGCTTGCGCTTGAGCTCGCGGTGCACCGCCGCCCAGTCGGGCTCGGCGATGCGGCGATGACCCTGCCGGTTACCGTTGCCGGTCTTGGCGAACAGGCGGGCCTCCAGGGCCGCGTCCGTGAGTTCGTCGGGCAACGGCCAGCTCAGGCCTGCGGCCTCGAACCGCCGGATGGTCAGTCGCACCGTCGAGGGCGCCGCGCCCAACCGCCGAGCAATCTCGCGGCTCGGCAGCCCAGCCGCCTTCATCCTGATCACATCGCGCACACGGCGCATCGCAAGCCTCTCCGTCGGCATCCAGGGTCCCCCTTCGCAAAGCCGAAAGGTTGACCCTATGGGAGCCAGAAGAGGTCTCGTCACCCCGGGTTCGCTCTTGCGATACCCGGGCGACATCATCCCGGAATGGTGGGCGACATCATCTCGGAACGGGTGGGCGACTTCAAATCGGAATGGTGGGCGAGATCATCTCGGATTCCTGGGCGACATCGATCGGAATCCGCATCCGTCGATACAAGGAGCCGATCTCGGCGGTGAAGCGGAGAGCTTTCGCTCGCGCTTTGGAACGTCATCCAATCCGATGTGACGTCCGCGCCTCTGCATTCGAGGTCACAGAAAATGGCGACTTGTGGGTCGATCACTCGGTTGAGGAGCTGCGGCTGCATGGGGGCGATATTGACCCGTATCGGCAGCGGCTAGTCGCGATCCAAATTCCAACGGATGGAAGCTTTGTAGAGGAATCCTTGACGCCTGATGAGGCCACTCACCGACGGGGCGTTGAAGTTGAGCGCGCTACAGATATCCCCGACAAAGAGAACGTCAAGTACTGCTGGGTCAAATTCGGTGATGGCCTGCGCCGCAATGGCGACGCGACCAGTTACGGGTTTCGGTACGCGTGCTCCAACTCCATCAAGATGACCAAATGGGAAGCCGAAGAGAAGGCTCGCTTAAAGAAAGACAAGAAGACAGAATGGGAAGAGGAGTGGATTGGGCTGCGCGTGTTGTTTCCGACTAAATGTTTGCGCCTCAGTGTAAAACTTCCCGAGAGCCTGAACGGCGTTGAGCCTTACATTCGCTGTCTTCGGCCTGCTTCTTTTCCTGACTACGAAGTGAACAAATGGGGTGACGTGAAGGCCGGCACTTCGCCTCCCGTAGTCGACATTGGAACGTTGGATGAGGAGCGCTTGCAGTACAAGGCGTCGACGAGGACATGGCGCTTAGAAGTTGAGCGTCCAATGGTTGGCTATGTTTATGAGATTCGATGGAAGCTTCCCTCGGACAAGCCGATCCGTGGCATCGCAAGCGAGACTCGCCGATTTCAGAACCTTCTTCTGACGCATGACCCGGTCGCCGACGCGAAAGCGGCAGAAGAGTTTGACGTGCTCTTGGGCGTTCTCAAGAGGCTGTTCCGACTTCGCAACACTCGAGAAAAGTGGGCAGTGGTGATATTTGCTTATGATCATACGCTGGGCGCGTTGCGTCCCGCCTTGAGCTACCGCTCTTGGTCGGCCTCCAAACTACCCTCTAACTTCGCAGTAACCTCGGGAAAAGGGATTGCAGGGGCGGCGTTTCAGCAACGACGGATGATCGCGTGGGGCCAGTCTTGGGCAGGCGAATCGCTGGTCAAGCCAGTCCACCATCCGTACGAAACCGATGCCGACGATGTCGAAATGGCGTGTGTTGTGGCCCTTCCGTTGTACCATCCTACTTATCAAGACCATCGTCGTCCGCCGCCTTGGGCAACTATCGGTGCGGTATCTTTCGGATCAGCAGCCGAGTCCCGACAGATAGCGACGCTAGCTGAGCCTGATGTCGAAGCGGCTGAGGACCTGCGGAGAGAACTCCGCTCGGCCGTACAGGTACACGCATTAGCCATTCTTGAAGCCTTAAGAGTTGGATAAAAAGAGTTGGATAAAACCCAACGAAGGTTCTTAATGCCTAAAGGTGGTTTTGATGAGATGGCTGTGCTGATTCATTAATGATTCGTCAGCGTGATCTTTGTCACAATTCAAAGATGGAAACTTGCCCTAGTGTTCCCCGTTGTATAAGTGGGCGCTGGGCTACTTGAAGGATGCTTCTATGCGCGTTGTGAAACTTGGCGGTGGCGCGGTAGGCTTTGAGCCGGAGGAGAGCGCCGACCGGGTTGGGAGTCTAGACCCGAGAAAATTGCGGGAAAAGGGCTGGGGTGATCAAGCCGTTCGTATTTACGAACAGTATAGCAACCCTGTTGATTTTCTCAAACGTGCCAGGACGTCTGGCGCTGGTCGGTCTAATAAAAAAACGGTCACTGAGGACTCTGCCGGAGCAGCAGGAACTGGCTCCTTGGTGAGGAAAGACGGGTAGTGTCCGCAGACCCCTGCGGACGCCACTTCGGCGCGGCAATGTTCTTTGTTCTTGTCATGGTGTCTGCAGCACCCCCGCCGTCGGACGCTCCCGATTACCTGTGGCAGTTGCTGAGTACGCCTCGGGCCTAGTGGAGGCGGTCCGCCTAATTCATTGTCTACAGGACTAGCGAAGATTGCGTCGGGCAGCAGGGCTCGGCACCACACAGACCGCGCGCCATCAAGCTGTGAACTAGGGCCTAATAGGGCCCGGCGAGTTTCCGACGCGCCTTCCGTCTCCCGGCGACAATCGAAAACGCCCTTATTTTCAAGACTTTCGCTGATTTTCACTAGCTCGAAAAATAGCTGGACGCCAGGAGGGACCGATCCTTCAGCTCGACCGCTATGCGCCGATTGAGCGCTGATCCAGAGCTGCGACCTACTGACCTGCCCCTGCGTATTTCCTCCAGATGGAGTTAGAGTCCGGCCCGAAGAAGGACGGACAGATGAAGCGAGCAAGGTTCACGGAAGAGCAGATTATCGCAGTGTTGAAGGAGCATGAGGCTGGGGCAAAGACGGCCGACCTGGCTCGCAAGCACGGAGTCTCGGAAGCAACGATCTACAATTGGAAGGCCAAATTCGGCGGCATGGACGTTTCAGAGGCGAAGCGGCTGAGGGCGCTGGAGGACGAGAACGCGAAGCTGAAGAAGCTTCTAGCCGAGCAGATGCTCGACGCCGCCGCCCTTCGCGAGCTTCTTTCAAAAAATGGTAGGGCCCGCCGCCAAGCGCGCTGCGGTCGCGCATCTGCAGGCCGTCATGAGCCTGTCGGAGCGGCGGGCCTGTTCGATTGTCGGAGCGGATCGGAAGATGATCCGCTATCGCTCCAGCCGTCCTCCGGACGCGACTCTCCGTGGCCGGCTGCGTGACCTTGCCAACGAGCGGCGGCGTTTCGGCTACCGCCGGCTGTTCGTGCTGCTGCGGCGGGAGGGTGAGCCATCGGGGATCAACCGGATCTACCGGCTTTATCGGGAAGAAGGGCTCACCGTCCGCAAGCGGCGGGCTCGCCGCAAGGCCGTGGGGACCCGTGCCCCGATCCTAGTCGAGGCGATGCCCAACGCGCGCTGGTCGCTGGATTTCGTCCACGACCAATTCGCCAACGGTCGGCGCTTCCGCATCCTCAACATCGTCGACGACGTCACCAAGGAATGTCTGGGCGCCATTCCGGATACGTCGATCTCAGGACGACGCGTCGCTCGCGAACTGACGGCCGTCGTCCAACGACGCGGCAAGCCAGGAATGATCGTGTCCGACCACGGCACCGAGTTCACCTGCAATGCCATGCTCGCCTGGTGCAGGGACGCAGCTATCGACTGGCACTTCATTGCACCGGGAAAGCCGATGCAGAACGGCTTCGTCGAGAGTTTCAACGGCCGGATGCGTGACGAGCTGCTCAACGAGACTCTCTTCTTCGATCTCGACCATGCCCGCGCCAAGATCGCCAATTGGGTTGCCGACTACAATCTTCAGCGGCCTCACTCGTCGCTGAAATACATGACCCCCGCGGCTTATGCCGCCCACCTCACCGCAACGGACGATCGGCTACGCAACCCCGACCAGCTCCGCCGATCGTCCGTTGCTCCAACCGCGCCACTTGGCGTACAAAGCTCCGAGACTCTAACCGCTGCCGGATGAAAATTCAGGGGCAGGTCAATGGTCATCTGCAGCGTAGCATGGCCACCGAATGCCTGCACACTCTTTCCCAATCCGGCGGAGCTACTGTTGAAGTTGCTTCAACTCGGTCTGGGGAGTAAAGCCGAGTCGCTCCCGGCCTCACCTCGAGCTTCTCCCGGCCATGACGCGGCGGCCTTTAGTGGATGGCCGGCGCGCCTCAGCCCGCCTTCGTGCCGGTGATGAGGGCGAGCGCCTCCACCAGGCGGTCGAGATCCGCCTCCTCGGTATAGATCGCAGGCGTCATGCTGATGCATTGCCCCTTGGCGACACCCCGGAGCACGGTGAACACGTTGTAGCTGTCCCTGAGCTGCGCCAGCGGTGTCGTTGTCGGGCTTGTTCGTCTTGCCTGAATGCGAAAGGACGTAATGGCGCCGTAGAGGTCTGCTTCGTCAGGCGCGAGGATCTCGACGTCATTGAACGACCGTTTCGCGGGCGCTCCGATCTCTTGGTGGAGCGCGAGCGCCGCAGGCACCGTCAGCACGGTGGCAAAATTGACCGTGCCGGTATGCACCGCATGCGGATATCGGTCTCCGGGAAGTCCTCGTCGCCCATGCCGCGGTCGATGTCGGGGAGGCGCTCTCTTCAGATGTAGAGGAAGGCCCCCCTATCGGCGCGCCGATCCATTTGTGCCGGTTGAAGCCGACAAAATCGGCCTCAAGTTCGATCACCCGGACGATCTCTTGCGTCTCGCCACAGAACGACAACGCCGCGTTGAGTTGTCCGCGCCTCAGCGATCTTCCGAGGCCTGAAGAGATCCATCCCCATCCCCTGAGATGGGACAGGGAAGCTACTGTATGGTTCCCACCATGGAACTGGCAAAATTAGAGTGGGACCGTCTGTCTGCGCGTTTTGCGCAGAGAGAACGCTCATTCCCCCCGTGAAGCGGGTTCGGTCGGGATGGCATCGACGACCTTCCGCTGATGCGCCGCATCGACGGCTTCCGTCCAAGAGTGTTCGCCTCGATCGGCTTCGCCCAAAAACCCATCAATGTTGGGACGGGCACGTGCTCCAAAATTGGTGGTATGGGCACTCCTCGTAACCCGTAAGCCGTGCGGATCCGTCAGCCCTTAATCGCGCCCCTTACCAAGCGGGGTCGTCTGCCCTCGGCGCGCCGACGCGGTCGCTGTCGAGCGATCAGCACCACGAAGGCGATGATCGCGATGCCGTCAACTACGAGAGTGTAGGTCTCCAACAGTCGCTCCTCGTATTGGCGCCCTGCTCCGCAGGCTAATCGATTCCACCAGCTCCGATCGGTTCGCTTGCCGACACTAGCAGGCTCAACGTCGATCCGACCGTGAGCGCGGCCGCGCCCATGCGTTGGCCGTGCTTGGCCCTGCCACCCCAAGCCCAACGAACCAGCGGAAGAGAAGATCGAACTCTTCCGTTCCATCAGATGCCGTTCCGAGCGACCCCCCAAAATGCCTGGAGGAGCATCGCCCGAAGCAACTTCTCCGGCGCGATCGAGGGGCGACGGAAGTCCGTATAGAGCTTGCCGAAGTCCCCAGAAAGGTCGCCCAGCGCCGCATTCGCCAAGTCTCGGATCATCCGTAGCGGCTGGTCGACGCGAAGTCGAACCTCCAGGTCCACATAAACTCAAAAGCGAGCCGAACCGTTCGTCACTCCCCCGCATCGTCCCCCCCAGCAGCTAAATCCTGGTCCTAGAGAATCACGATGCGAAACGCTTCGCTACCGACTTCTTCAACAGCCTGCTAGGGCCGGTGGCGACCGCCGCCGCGCACCGATCGCTGGGGGCTCACACCTAGGAAATTTTTGTTCGTGTCTTAGTTGACATCTGCAGTGTCATGTCCTCACAGTAGCGCACAACTTAAAGTCATTACTCGTTTTTGTTGATGCGAAGGCAGAGGGTTTGCCGCTCGGCCTCGGGCCTACCAGCACAACCGATCATCTCCGCACAGGACAGGCACTATCATTCCATTTGGGGGAATGCGCTATGCGCTTAAAGAAATCGTCGAAATCGGGCAAGCTTCAGGTGGCAGCCTTTGCGGGGACGCGCGCGATTCTTATCGCTTTGAACATGTCGGACAGTGATCGTAAGGGTCTCCTGGGGTTCGCGTTCAAACGCTCGGTGGGGAACAAGCCTGGCGAGTGGCTGACGGGAATGAAGACATTCCCGAGTCTGGCGCCAACGCAACCGACCGGTCATGCCATTCATTTCCCCACTAACGAGAGCCCCGTGCAGAGCTTTCTATGGTCGGACTATGAGGCGCAACCGGCGACAAAATACAGGTTCGAAGTCACCGCGATGTACGGCCGGCCGGGCGCGCTCGAAGCGCGCGAGACGGTTGCCTTCGATATCCAGACCGAGGCAACCGATGATGGGCGGCATGGGATCTGGTTCAATCGCGGCGCGATCGCCAGCCAGGCATTCGCGGATCAATTCGGCAACAAGTCTCTCACCGACGCCGACTATAACGATCCAGCGAACAAGGAGGTGGCGTGGCTGTCGCGTGGGCTACTTGAGGCCTGCCTTGATTATATTGGGAACACGCCGGAGGGCGATGGCTTGCGCGTATGCGCCTATGAGTTCACTTACCAGCGCATCCATGAGGCGTTGATCAAGGCCATCAAGCGCGGCGTTGACGTTCAGATCATCTATCACGCAACCACCGCAAACAAGAAGGCGATCAAGACTTCGGGGCTTCCTGCAAAGAAAGGCAGCAAACAGATCCTGTTCGAACGGACCCGGCCCAAGACGCCGCACAACAAGTTCATCGTGCATCTGGAGAAGAACAACACGCCTGTTGCGGTCTGGACCGGCTCAACGAATTTCACTCCGTCGGGCTTCCTCGGGCAGACCAACGTCGGACATTTGGTTACGGACAAGGGCGTCGCTGCAACCTACCTGAAACTCTGGAACGGCTTGTCCGAGAACCCCGACTCAAAGGAGCAGCATGCGAACGCCTTTGCGCTCTCGCCGAATCCCAGGAACGTCATCGACAAGGGGACGACGCTCGCCTTTTCGCCGCGTCCTAGTGACCGCATGTTGAACTGGTACGGGGCCCGCGCGGGCGATGCCGCCACCAGCGCGATGTTTACCGGAGCCTTCACCGTCGATCCGGATATCCTGGGACCGATGGCAAAGCACGGCCCCGCCATGCGCTTCATCCTGCTCGAACGTCCCCCGACACACGAAATGATACAAGCCCAGGCGAACAATCCGGCAGATCTGCTGTTTTCATACGGAGCAATCCTCGGCAAGACGCAGTTCCAGCAGGCCGACGGACATGACGAGGACGGCAAGAAGACGAAGAAATGGGTGCCCATCCCCCATTTCAAGATCGAAGAGTGGTTCTTGGGAGAGGAGTTGGAGCGCAAGAATTCGCAAGGCTTCGTCTTCTTCATTCACACCAAGTTTTTGCTAGTCGATCCCTTGTCGGATGATCCACTCGTCTTCACGGGCTCGGCAAATTTTTCCGGCGAATCCCTTAAGTCCAACGATGAGAACATGCTGCTGATCCGCGGGAATACGCGAGTGGCGGACATCTACCTCACGGAGTTCGATCGCATTTTCCGGCACTTCTACTCACGCGACGCCGCAAATGACATCGCAAAGCATGGCGGCCAGACGAAATTCGGTCTGCTTGATGACAGCGATCAATGGACGAACGACTATTTCGATCCATCCAAGGCAAAAAGCCATCGGCGCGAAATGTTCTTCGCCAATCCCCAAAAGACCTGGCAGGCCGAGGCCGCCAAGGACCCGGACGTCTTCGCCGGCGAGGGCGTGCGCGGTTCCAAGGGGACGAAGGATGGCGCAGTGCCTGTTGCGCGGGCGGCCGCGAGGAAGAAAGCCGCCGTGAAGAAAAGGGCCAAGAAAAAAGCCGCTCCGAAAAAGAAAGCAAAGGCCAAAGCAAAGACCCCCAGGAAGCGAACGGCTCGAAAGAGCTGATATCTGAGGACCATGATATGCGGATGATTGCGATTTTGTTCATCGCGCTGGTCTCGCTCACAGACCGGGCCTGCGCGTGGGGAGATGAAGGACATCAGATTGTTTGCGAAATAGCCTATCGGCTGGCGACGGTCGACACTCGGGCGGCAATCCGCAAGCTGGTTCGCAACGACCAGGAATATGACACATTCAGCGAGTCGTGCGTCTACCCGGATCATCCGCGCAAGCGCGCCTCGGAGCATTTCGTAAACCTGCCGCGCACGGCGCACGAGTTACCGCCGGAAGGTTGCCCAGGGGCGATCCCGTGCGCCTTGAGCGCAATCGAAAATGACTCGGCTGTCGTCGGGGCCAGGGGGAAGCCGGCAGACCGCCTTATCGCTCTGAAATTTCTCGGACATTGGGTCGGAGACATCCACCAGCCCTTGCACGTCTCGTTCGCAGACGACAGGGGCGGAAACGACATTAGCGTAAGTGGTCAATGTTCCGGCGTGTTACACGCAACCTGGGACACATGTTTGGTCATAAAGGCCGTGGGCACGGACGTATCGACGGCTGCGTCCGATCTTATCGATACGCTGACGCCGGCGATGAAGGAGGAATGGGTTCAATCCGATCCGCGCGACTGGGCCAACGAGTCTTTTGCGATCACGGAAGACGTCAAGACGCACTATTGCGTTCTGCAATCGGGGGCATGCAAGAAGCCCGACAGCACTCACGTCGAGATCGATCACGCCTACATCGCCGCCAATACGGCGGTGGTGCGCGAGCGTCTTCTTAAAGCTGGAGTACGGCTGGCGCATCTTCTGGACAAGCTCTTTGCCGATTAGCAGGGACAGACGGGATGCTTGCCCGACGTATCCGACGGTTTAGGCATCTCGCAGAGCTACGAAGAACCTACGAGGGCCGAAATGCTTGCGGATGGCGTCTCTAAGGTCTCGTATGTAGATGCCGTCGATACCGACATCCAGTTCGTAGGCGAGCGACAGAATTCGGCCCCGCATCGCGTCCGCAACAACTTCCCGGCACGCCGGAAATTTGTTTCGCTCGTTTTCAGGACTTCTGCGCTGAACGGGTTCATCGCTCAGGACTGAAAGGAGCACGCGCCGTGGTCAAGCCAACTGCCGAAGGATCTGCTTGCCCGCACCGCCGCGTTCGTCACGCTGAAGGACTCACAGTCCAGCTATGTCATCGACGAAGAAAGGCCGCCGCAGGCATTGAGCGAATGCGGCTTTGTTTACACCAACCCTCGAAGGCTCATGGCATCAGCGTAGCAGAAATAGACCTGCAACCGCAGCGCAGCCGGCCAGTATGGTCCATAACGGACGAACTCGGTTGTGCGAGCGCCTTCATGAGCTACATGCATCACGCCTGGACAGGGGAGCAGCCGTGCATTCTTAGCCGCGCTGTGACAAGGCGCTGCCGGACAGTGCGAGAACACGCTTTGCAGGGAGCGGTTTCCGGAGGCGAGTCGGATCAGCCAACCCGGAGATCCTCAGCTGACATCTTGCCCGAACGCCCGGCCTTGAGCTGATAACTTACCCGGGCCCCCTCTTCGAGGGTGGTGTAACCGGCCTTTTCGACGGCACTGATGTGCACGAAGACATCGGGACCTCCGTCCTCAGGCCTGATGAACCCAAAACCTTTGGTCGAGCTGAACCACTTCACAATACCCATTGCCATGGCGGCATCTCCATAGTGAACCGTTGTGATCTAGCGAAGAGTCTCCCGGCCATCAAGACGGTCGGCAAGAGACGCCCAGCGCCGCTGCGCTGGTCACGTGCTCTTTTTTATCGCGTGGTGTAGCTGCGGCCGCATTGTGCAACGGACAAAAGCGGCCAGACGTCGACGACACTTCGCCTCAAGGCTTCAGCCCAGATAACGTTTTGACCTTCGCTTCACTCGTCGCGCCCCCACCGGCTTACAGAAGAGTTGCGAGTCTCGAACATGCCGCGCTCATCCACAGCCAGCAAATGCTTTTCATCCCCGTTCAACAGGGCGGCCGTGAACTCCTTTGCGGGCCTGGAGCAGGATTATCAATTCGCGCATTCCTGCATTGAAGCTACCTGACATACTTTTCCTTAGCACGAAGACGCCCGCAGGGCTGCGCTTTGGCTGTTCGTGTTTGGACGTCAACTGCGCGTCGCGCCCTGTCGACGAGCAGGTCTGCCGACACAATCTTGAAGGAAGCGCATTGGGCAAGTTATCCGCTCGTCATGTTGGCGAGATTTTCGATCGAGAATGCCCGCTGCTGACGGATCATCCGGGCCGGCTCGAGGCTAGTGCACCCCTCGCTGCGAACTCTTCCCTAGCAGTGCTGTTGCGGCCAGAGAGGCATGCGCCGCTTTCCGGACCGGAGCGATCAATGGGCAGCAGCGTGCCGGGTGGCGCCGCCACCACTCGCATCAGCGTCGTTACGGATAGCAATAAGACGTTGTACTCCCATTTTGGTCATGGACCGCTCGCATCATGTCGTGACAGCTCGTTAACGTTCCCGGTCATCATGCGGGCCTGCGCCAGCGCAAGAACCGCGTCAGCGCCAAAGACCCGGATTGCTCATCTGTCCTGCTACAGAAGCCTGTCGTCCGCGGTACTATGCTTTTCGTCGCAGTCCTCGCGGGCACTGGGCTCTTGTCCGCGAGCACGATCGCGTGAAACTGCCGGAGCCGGCAGATCCCAGGAGTCTGCCCGGAGTCTGCCCTGTGCATGCTTCAGCGGGACATCCGAATACCAAGCAGAAACCTGCAGAGAAGCGTCCTTCAAGCTGTCGCGGCCCGCAACTTAGCCCTATCAGGGGGGCCCTGCGCCGTGATAAGAGCGTTATGTCTCACCTCGTCTAGTGGTCCACGGCGCCCCGTGACGATCGACGACGAAATAGAAGCACGCCCAGTTCTTAGTAACAGCGCCTATATTATGGCTCTACGGCCGCGGCCGCGTCATTCGCTTCGTCATTCCGCCAGAGCAACCCGCAGTCGCCGCTTACATTTTGCTAGATCTGTATGAGCGGCAACTTTAAATAAGCCCCAAGCGCCGCGCCTTGACGACGCACTGCGTCCGGCTGGTCGTTTCCAACTTTCGCATCGCATTCTTGACATGGAAGTTGACGGTGTTCTCGCTCACGTTCAGGATGACACCGATTTCCCATGATGACTTCCCCTGCTCGATCCATCGCAAACACTCTCTTTCACGTTCCGACAGCACAACCTCTTGCACATCCGCCATGATTTTCTCCTGGACTCGACAGAACAGGAGAGGCGTCAGCAAATGCAATGCCACTCAGTGGCGCCGGCAAACACCGGCGAGGCAGGACACATTCTTCGGCGATTGCCGCGACATTCGCGCGAGGCCGCCATCCCACTGCAGCCCTGTTGATGGGCTTGCGACATGTGTCGTAAACACGACATCAGCATTACGACAATCGTGGCTGTCGATATTGCGTCCAACTCTAATGAGCCGGATATCACCCTTTCACTAAGCACTCCTCCCCGCCAAGAAGCGGGAGAATTCTCCTGGGCGCTGCAGGACCAGGCTCGCGAACCCAGGTCATCCATTTGCAAGCAAGACCCTTCTTTGCAGCCTTTAGCGAACCCAATCAACCGATAGCGAAAGTGTCGCGCTCAGCGCCACTCCTACGCAATTATGCAAGTCCGCGCGTCTCAAAAAACTACCAATGCTGGTCATTGATCGGCCTTCCCCCAAAAAGATATGAACAGTGACGTTGGCAGCAATCGAGGATCGGCTTGCAGGGTTTTGGCATGCAGCATCAACCACAAGCCGTTCGGCTTACGGCAGGTCGCCAATGCGCTCGGCAGTCGCCTGTCGAAATGCTTCGCGCCCAGGTCTGCTCGAATGATGAGCTCTCCTTTCTGATGGAAGCACATGATGGCCTGTCTGCCACGATCGCCCAGCGCTCAGGATTCAAGGGGCTCTGGGCCTCTGGTTTCTCGATTGCCAGTTCGCTCGGCTATCGCGATGCCAATGAAGCTTCATGGACCCAGCTCGTCCAGAGCGTCGAACGCATAGTGGATTCGACAGAGCTCCCTGTGCTCGTTGACGGAGATGGCGGCTTCGGTAATTTCAACAATGCTCGCCTCCTCGCACGCAAACTTCATCAGGCTGGCGCGGCGGGCGTCTCGCTTGAGGACAGCTGCTTCCCGAAGCTGAACTCGCTCGTTGGTGAACGGCATCCGCTCGCCGATATCGATGAATTCTCAGGTCGTCTGCGGGCTGTGAAGGATACGGTCGGTGAACACCTTGTTCTCGTGGCCAGGATCGAAGCGCTGATCGCCGGGCGCGGATTGAACGAAGCTATCTTGCGTGGTTACGCTTATGCCGACGCGGGAGCCGATGCAATCTTGATTCACTCGCGAAAGAGTACCGCGGACGAGATACTTTCGTTCGTGACCGAGTGGCGGTACCGGCTCCCTGTCGTGATTGTTCCGACGACGTACTTTCGAACGCCAGTCTCTGCCTACCGCGATGCGCGCATCTCCACGGTCATCTGGGCAACCCTTCCATGCGAGCCGCGGTCACCGCGATGCGGCAACTCTGCGACCGCCTCTTCGCTGAGGAGAACGCGACAAAGATTGAGCCGGATATCGCCTACCTCGAAGAGGTGTTTGACATACTCCACGGCGATGAGCTCGACAGGGCTGAGAAGCGGTACCTTCATCCCAATAAGCGGCAGCAATGAGTTTGTTTGGCCCCATTCACTCTGCTTTGGCCAACAGGGGCTGGACCTTAGGTTCGAATCTCACAGAGGTGATACGCACATCACCTGACGCTTTGCAGCGAAATCGATACGCCTTGTTAGTTGGGGCGAACAAACAATGAGCAATACGCCAAAAAAGGCCGTCATTCTCGCAGCTGGTGTCGGCGCGCGCCTGAGACCGCTGACAGATCTGCGTCCAAAGCCTTTGGTCGAAGTCAACGGCACGCCTATCCTCTTCAATGCTCTGCGTAATCTGGACATAGCCGGCGTGAAAGACGTCACTATCGTGGTCGGCTATCGAAAGGACGCCATTCAATACGCGTGCGGCCAGCGCTTTGGCACGCTGCAGATCAATTATCTCGAGACCCCCGCATTCGAGCGTACCGGAAGCGCCTATTCGCTGTGGCTCGCGCGAGACTCACTTCTGTCTGGCGACTGCTATTTGCTCGAAGCGGACGTCTTTTTCGAGGAGAATGTTCTACGCTGCTTGATGGGCGAGGCTCCTGATGCCGCAGCCGTAGCTCCCTTTACCGAAATGATGGAAGGATCCGCCGTTTTGCTGTCGGATAGCGGGCTGATTTCCGCGTTCCGGATGAAGCAAACCTCGGCAAGCCGCCCCGCCGACCGTCCGCCCCTCTTTAAAACACTCAATGTGATGCGGTTCGCGGGTTCAACTCTGAGGACCATGATTGTTCCAGCGCTCAACGAGATCATCGGCTCCGGCGCGACGCGGGCCTACACTGAAGAACTGTTCGCCTATCTGATTGAACGGCGCGGACTGCAGCTTGCGGCAGCCCGATGCGATGGTCTTAAGTGGTACGAGATCGACACACCCGTCGATCTGCAGATCGCCGAAACCATCTTCGCGAGCCGGCCGGTATTGCGGCAGCGACCGAGTTTAGACAATGAGTGAGAAATTGCCCACTTGAACACCGGAGCCGAAGCCAATCGACCTGCTTCATCCGATCAAGGGCAATAGGTACGAAGCCAGCCACGGGCTCGAGAAAGCGATGCCTAGGCAACCGGTACGAGATTTGTTGATTGCAATTGATGACAAAATGACCTGCTTGCAATCGAAAGGAGAAATCTACGCTCCGAAGGACACGGGCGGACTGGCGTTGACGCAGCAAGGCACCCTCGTCAAGTGGACATAGAAAACAGCAGGAGCAAAGAATGATTGGATACCTGGTTGATCGTGCAAATGCGATCACGGCTTCCTCCTATGTCTTCGCAGTTGTCGGCGTCTTCCTAGCCCTGAATGGTAGACCGGAGCTCGGCGCTGCCGCGATGCTTTGGACATGGTTTTTGGATCATTGGGACGGGCACATTGCTCGCAAGAGCCGTCGTATGCGTCTGCCGGGAATGGCTGAGTTCGGAAAAAGCTTCGATGGCTTTGCCGATTTTGTGCATGGGGTCTGGTTTCCGGCCGTCATTATCATCCTTGTGGGTGACGGCTCGGGAATCTCGTTTGCCGCCAGCCTCCTGCTCGTCGTGTCGGGTGCGATCAGGCTGAGCTATTTCGAAAATGTCGGCCTAACGGCTGACGCGAAGTTCATCGGAATTCCAGTTTCGTATGGTACGCCCTTATTGGCTGTGATGTTGCTGGTTCGGCCACTCATCTGGGCCAAATTGTTCCCGACAGTCCTGGCTCTCGCTTTCACAGCACTTTCTGCTCTCTACGTCTCCACCTTTGTGCAGGTTCCAGCGATACAGGGCCGCGCAATTCCAATTGCAACGATCGGAGCGATCGCGCTTTCGGTGGCCCTGGTAGCGATCAGCTTGTGTACTCCCAGCTAAGCGAGCCGTCCCGTGCCGGCGCAAGGGACACCCCTTGCCCAGCCGAAGCTCCAGCGCAGACGGGCGCTGGGAAGAGGGAGAACAACGAGAGGTCGCGTGCCGGAAGCACCGCCGGCCGAGCTGCGATCGCCTTCCTCTGGCTATAGTGAGATTGGTCCGATATCCCTCCTCGCATCACCGAGAAAGTCCTCACGACGGTCGACAAATTGCAGCGCCCAGATTTCCGCTGTTATCGCATTCCAAAGCCAACGAACTTCGACAGGCTTGTAGGGCCGCTTTCCGCGTCTCAGCAGGCGCTCCACATCTGCCAGGTTGACGATCCTAACTCGGGCTCGCCTGCGCGGGGCGAACAGCCGCGAATACAAATCGTCCATCACATCGGCCATGTCGGCGTCATACTGAAACTGTTGAATATACTTCTTTCTGTGCGTGACGACGCGCGGAAGAACGAGCTGCGCAGCCTTGCGGAGAATCGCCTTCACTTGAGTTGGACCAACCTTTTGGCGATCCGGGATTCGGAGCGCTAGATCTATCAGGTGCTTACTGGCGTAAGGCATGCAAGATTTGAGGCCAAACTCCGCCGCGAGCACCTCCTGCGCCCCCATCCTGTTGTCCCATGAAGCCAATGCTGAGCCCAACATCCGAAAAAGCGGCGCGTCTTCATCAACAAAGATCATTTCTTCTGTCGCCAGGCGGCTTTGGTTCTGACCGGCTTTGCACGGCGCTGGCAAAGGGTGCCTGCCTTTCGTTGCATGGAAGATCGCACGGGCCAGCCAAGAAGCTGGAAGCGTGCCCGCGCACTCCGCAGAGCGCAGCTCGCGCAGAAGCCCTTTGGCGCCGGGCACATGACGTCCAAGCCATAGTCGGCGATGCGCGGGCATTCCTGCAAACAGTGTGTCGCACATATTTCCCGAAAACAGCGTGTCGACCTTCCCGGCCGCCCCGCGCGCCAACGCATAGAGCTGCGGGAACTCATCATAGCCACCTGGGTCTTCCAAGCACCAGACTGTCTTCGGCAGCAGCTCGATCAGATCTTTCGGTCTGACGATGATCTCGTGGTGACAGGTTCCGAGAGCCGACGACGTCTGTCGCGCACCAGCAATATCCGGATCGGACTCGCCGTGTCCGACCGTAAAAGTGCACAACCGCGCTCCACGTAGGCGCTTGCGCAGCAGAGCCGCGATGAGCGCCGAATCGACGCCGCCACTCAGCGACACGCCAATTCTGCCGGTTGCGTCATGGGCATATGCATTAACAGATCTTTCGACCGCTTCCAGGACAGCTTTGGGCGAGCGGGGCTGGCTCGGCACCTCGTATTCGCAAGGCCGGGGCTTTGTGCGGACAATTTTCGGCGCCTCTACGCCGATGATGACGGCGCTGCCGGGCAAGACTGGCCGAATGTCGTTGAAAAAGGTTCGACCAGGGGGGGCCCAACCGTTGTAAAGGAACGTATTGATCGCCGGCAGGTCAGGTGCGGAGCTGATCTGTGATACTGCAAGAAGCGCCTTATAGTGCGTCGCAAAGGCGGTCCAGCCCTTTCCCTGTGCAAAGACGAGCGGCATCACCCCGAACGGGTCACGGGCCAGGACCAAACTGTAAAGCGAGGCATCCCAGACGGCAATCGCGTAATGTCCATCCAAGTCGTCAAAAAACTGGATGCCCTGTCTTCGATAGCCCTCCGCGACGTCATGCACGGAGAGTGGCCCCCCTCCGCATTAAGCAGATGCCCCGTAGAGGCAATCAGCGTACTGCCCGAACGCTCCACGCCACCACCAGAGCCAGCACGGATAGCGAAGTGCGCCGGACCACATTCCCAAATGTGAACCTCTGATCCGCCTTGCGGGAGCAGCCGTCCCATTCGTCTCATCAGCGATCCGTCAATGCGACCCACAAATCCGCACATGCTGCTCATCAAAGATCTCGCTCGGCCGATGGTGAAAGACAGCTACAAGGCGAGCCAATGTTATCGGGATCGATCGGGCTTGATGTGCTCATGGCAGCTCACGTTCATGAGCATCCACGCTACTCGGCTCCAGATCGTGGTCACAGTGACAGAACCTTTGATCGGATCCCCGATCCGAGCCGACCATGCCGATCAAAGAACTAAGGCTCATGATCACAGCGCGGTTAAGCCCCTCATTTCTAGATATCTGACGCTTGCGAGAGCAAAAGGGTCGCGAGGATGTCCAGCTGGTATGGCGCCGATTCAAAGCCGAGGCGGACCGGTTGCGCGTCTGGCGGACGCAGACACATCAGACGAGGTTCGCAGCGATAAGCCAACTACCAATGCTGGTGATTGATCTAGCTATCAGATGCAGCATGGATTGGACTTTACCGGATCGGGTCGTAGCGCCAATGCGGTTCGACATGCGTCCTCGACAGGTTTGGCTGTCATCATCGGCTCTGGTGACTGCTTTTTCCGACCGGACGGGGACCATCCAAGATCTGTCCGAATAGCAACTTCGGTCATAAATTTGTATGATGGAATCGTCCACTGCGCCCAAAGCCGGAGAGCCTGCGGATGCCGCGGCGTCAACGGCCGGTGATCATCCGGCAAATAACAGGGAGGCCATGTCCATAGCCGCATCAGGGGACGTTGATTTGACTATTTGCCCTCTACAAGCGGCATCAAACTCGCTCCAACCTCTGCTTCCTCGGGAATTGTCACGGAGAGCAGGACGGACGTGTCGTGTCCGGAATGATGTCGATGATCTTGGCGTCCCGGATCGCGTGGGGATGCACCACGACGTCGCGGCCGTTGACCAAAATGATACTGAAGTATGGCTCGACCTCGATATGGCGGACGATGTCAGTCTGAAAATCCAGCATGACTTGATGGGTCAGGCCGGCCGCGACTGTAAATGGGATGCCTCGCCAGGAGCCGGCGACATTTCGATGCATGTGGCCAAAGAACATGTGGCGGATGCGCGAGCTGAACGGGGCGATGACATCCCAAAGTTCATCCTCGCCCTGCAGCGCGATCTGATCGAGCCGCTTCAGCCCTACTTTGACTGGCGCATGATGCATGAACATTAAAACTGGCTTATCGCTCTCCGCAAGCTGCGTCCTGAGCCATTCGAGGCGCATAGGATCAAACGCACCGCCATGCGTTCCGACCGCCCAGGTATCAAGCAGCAGACCAACATGATCTTGCAAATCGAATCTGCTGTGGGCGTAACCGTCAGCGGCCAGATGCTCTGGAAAGATCGCGCCGAATACGCTGCGATGATCATGGTTACCCACGGTGATATGCAGCGGAGGCAAGCAGAACTCCGCCACGACATCTCGGAACAGTTCATAGGACGCTCGATCCGCCCGATCGGTGACGTCGCCGCTGATGACCAGCGCTGCCGCATCGGAATGGTAGATTTCGATCTCGGAAAGACAAGCCCGCAGACGGGCCTGCGGGTCAATCCCCCGCAGCAGGCTTCCACTCGGGACCAGATGTGGATCGGTCAACTGGATGATTTTCATTGTCTCGCGCTGTTTGCTGGGTTGAAAGGCCCGAAATCCATAACCAGGGCAGCATAAGGCTCCCAGGCAAGCTTCCGGCGCTTGGCGTAGAAAGCGCCATTGTTGTGCAGGATGATGAAGGGTACTTCCTCTGCAAAGATCTTGAGGGCAGCTCGGGCGAGCTGCTTGCGCTCTTGGCCATCGCTTGATTGCGCGTAAGCGGCGCCGATCGACCGATACTGCGGCGAATCCCATATCTTTAGGGCGTGCAGGCCGCCGCCTGGGCCGTACTGACGCCAGACCATGGAGGTCGGGTCGGGCCAGGATGGCAGAAAGGATTCATCCCAGATCGCGCTCAATGGTTTTGTGTAGACCTGGCTGAAATTCTCCATCTGATGGAGCACGACGTTGACGCCGACAGCCTTCCACATCTGCACCAAGATTTGCGCCGTCAGCACCTGGTTTGGATACCAATTGTTGAGCAGACGGTAGGCAATTGGATCGCCATTGTAGCCGGCTTCGCGCAGTAACGCGCGTGACCTGTCGGGATCGTAGGCAGGTGTAGGAAAGCTAGGGTCATAGACGTCCCCGAACATCGGATATTGCGCCCCATGGGGAACATCGATCCGTCCTCGCCAGAGCTGCGCGATGATGAGTTCGCGATCGATCGCAAGGCTCAGCGCCTGGCGAATACGCCGGTCCGATAGCCATGGAGCGGTCGTATCGATCGCGAGCACGCGCAGATTGGATATGGCACCCCCGACAACATCGAACCGGGAGGTCTCAATGGACTCGAACTGATCCGGCAGCAGATCCGATATCAGATCATAATCGCCCGCCAAAAGGCCATTGACCCGCGAAGCAACTTCCGGAACGATCCGGAACTCGATGCTGGCGAATGGCGGAAGGCCGCCCCAATACTCATCGTGAGACTTGAGGATCAGACTGACATCCTTCTGATTGGAGATCACACGATACGCACCAGCGCCGATTGGCGCCTTGAACCAGTTTTCCCAGCTGCCGGCGTTGCGAAAGGCCGCTGCGCTGACGATTTGGGCACTCCAAGCGGCGAGCTTCTTGTCGATCGCGGGATCAGGAATCGTTGTCGTGACAAGGACTGTGCTCGGTCCCGTCGCCTGCACCGAGGCGATGCTCTGCTGGTATTGCGAGGCGATCGTATTGCCGATCCCGGTAGGACCGAGCCTTCGCTCTTTGCCAAGCGAAAACACGATATCGTCGGTAGTTACGGTCGAGCCATCGTGAAACTTGACACCGGGGCGGAGCGTGAATTCGACGCTCGTGCTGTCGATACGTCGCCAGCTTTCCGCGATGGCTGGTTTGACGGCCATGTTGTCGCTAAAGTCGATGCGTAGCAGGCCGTCGAACGCATTCGAGAGCATCCGTAGCGCCGGCGTGTTGTTGAGCATCACCGGGTCCGCGTAGTCAGGCTGCGTCGGCACAGCGACGACGATCCTGGGTCGCCCTGATTGGCCGAAAGCCAATTCAGGCACCGCAGCTCCAAGCGCAACAGCCTTCAGCAGGGATCTTCTACTCAGGCCGGGCATGGGACGTCCTTTCTTGAGAGCAAAGAGCGCAAACAGCTATCAGAGGGTGCCGTCGAGGCGATCGCGCAGCCAGTCGCCAATGAGCGAGACTGATAGCGCCATCAGCGAAATGACGACTGATGGAATCATCAAAATCCAAGGCGCGCGGGCGAGATAGTCGCGGCCGTAGCCCACCATGGCGCCCAGCGATGTCGATGGCGGCTGCACGCCGAGGCCAAGAAAGCTCAAGCCGCTTTCGACCAGGATAATTTCTGGAAACGAGATGGTCATCGATACGATCAGCGTCGCGGCCACGTTGGGAAGGATGTGGCGCCAATAGACATGAAAGGGACGGGCACCGAGCTGGCGGACGGCGCCGGCGTAACCTTGAGCATTGGCGCTAATAGCGAGGCCCCTGGCGATCCGCGCATAACGTTCCCATCCATGCAGCGCGAGCAGGCAGATAAAGACCGCAAGCGAGTTTCCGATGAAGGCAAGCACCGCGAGCGCCAGGATCAGAAATGGCGTTGTGGCCTGGAAATCGACCAGGGCCAGAATGGCTTGTTCGATCCAACCACGAAAATGAGCGGCAGCAAATCCGAGCGTGGTGCCGAGCACCGCTCCAAAAGCAGTCGCACCAATCCCGATGAAAGCGCTCATCTGGATGGACAAGACCAAGCGGGACAACATGTCCCGCCCAAGCTCGTCCGTGCCGAACGGATGAGCAAGCGAGCCGCCCCATCCGATCGGCGGCGACAAACGAGCTTTCAGATCGATCGCTGCCGAGTCATAGGGGATAACGAATTGCGCCAGCACGGCGGTCGCCCCCAGAAGGACAAGATATGCGAACGCGAGGCGGATGACGAGCGGTGTGCTTGGCGCTCGCGCGGCGTTCAGCTTCAACGATAACGGTTCGGATATGATCCTCTGCAGCATCATGCATGCCCTCCCCGCCGGATTCGCGGATCGAGCAGGCCATAAAGGAGGTCGACGGCAAGGTTGGAGGTCACCATGGCTACGGCGATGAGGAAGAGCACGCATTGGACAATGGGCAGATCACGACTAGCGACCGAGGACACCAGCAGCCTGCCGACTCCTGGCCATGAAAACACGCTTTCGACCAAAACCGCGCCGGCGATCAGCTGTCCGACCATGAGGCCTAAGAGCGTGACCGTCGGGATTGCCGCGTTGGGCAAAGCATGCCGGCACACGATCGAGTGGGCCGGCACGCCTTTGGCCCGTGCGGTGCGGATATAGGGCTGCTCCAGCACGTCCAGCATGGCGCTACGGGTGTAACGCGCAAGGACCGCTGCGCTGCCGGCTCCCAGCGTGAGGACCGGGAGGATGGCGTGCTGCCAACTGCGTGCACCGCCGGATGGCAGCCAAGAGAGCCAAACCGAGAAGACCAACACAAGCAATAAACCAAGGACAAAGGAGGGAATCGTGAAGCCCGCCACCGCCACAAGCATGATGCCGCGATCGAGAACGCTGTTGCGGCGGAGCGCAGCTACGATGCCTGCCGGAATACCGATCAGCACATTCATGAAGAGCGCGGGCACTGTAAGCGTAAGCGTGACAGGAACACGCTCCGCGACGACGGCAAGCGCGTCACGACCTTCGCGCATCGAATTACCGAAGTTGCCAGTAACGACACGGGCCACATAGTCCAGGAATTGTACCCAGATTGGCTGATCGAGTCCCCAAGCTTTTTGAAACGCTTCACGGACTTGTGCCGATGCATCATTGGAGAGGATCTCCAGCGCCGGGTCCCCCGACAGGCGCAGCACAATGAATGCAAAGCCGACCACAATAACAATCGTGATCATTGTACGCGCGAGCCGCGTCAGAGCAAACCAAGCCATCAATGCGCCCTCGCCAGCTGAAGCGGCTCTGGTTCGCTAACCAGGTGGCAGGCGACCTTGCGGCCAGCAACTCCGCTGTTGAGGAGCATGGGCCGCAGATGGCGGCAGGTTGGCTGAGCAACGGGGCAGCGCGGATGGAAATCGCATCCGCCGGGGCGCTCAGCCGGGCACGGCGGATCACCCGCGAGGGTGATCCGTCGTGTCCTTGGCTTACGCGCGTCCGGCACGGCCGAGACCAAGGCACGTGTATAAGGGTGAAGCGGCGCCTGCAGGATTTCATCGGTTGCGCCCTCCTCGACGATCCGACCGAGATACATGACCGCGAGGCGCTTACTGATCTGCCGCACGGCGCGAAGATCGTGGCTGATGAACACCATCGCGACGCCGAACTGATGCTGGACCTCGGCAAACAGGTTGATCACCTGAGCCTGGATCGAGACATCGAGCGCCGATATCGGCTCGTCGCATACGAGCAGGTCCGGCGACGTTGCCAGGGCACGTGCCAGGACCACACGTTGTCGTTGGCCGCCGGACAATTCATGCGGCAAGCGGGTGCCATGCTCCTCGGAGAGACCCACGCGCGCCAGAAGTGTTGCCACTTGGGCCATCCGCTTCGCCGGCTTATCAACACCATGAATGACGAGCGGCTCAGCGACCTGTTCAGCAACGGCAAGCCGCCCGTCCAGCGCTCCCAAGGGATCCTGGTGGACGAGTTGCATCCTTGCGCGCAGCCGCCGCCAGGCCGCGGTTTTGCTGGGCGGCATGACGTCATTGTCAAATATAACGAGGCCCGCATCTGGCTTTTCAAGGCCGAGCACTAGGCGTCCGAGCGTCGACTTCCCGGAACCGGATTCTCCGACCAGACCGAGCGTCTCGCCTTTGGCTAGCGAAATCGAAACCCCATCGACGGCCACCACCGGATGCCGCCGCGCGAACGGACTGCCCGATGAGGGATAGGTCTTTGCAAGACCTTGGGCCAGGAGAAGTGCATCGCTCACGCCACGATCTCCAAAGGCTTGGCATCGTCCGCCCGCAGGCACGCGACCATCCAGCCGTCGCGGTCGGCGCGGAGATCGGGTTCCAGGTGGTCGCAGATGCCGGCACGATGTCGGCATCGCGGGGCAAAGGGACAGCCTTGTTGCGGAAAGCGTCCGTTGGTGACAGCTTCCGAAATGCCGCTTAATTGCTGCAAAGGCCCATCAAAACTTGGAAGCGCCTCGAGCAAGCTGCGCGTATAAGGGTGACGTGGTGCAGCAAACAAGTGGTCGACGGGCCCGGCCTCAACAACCCGCCCGGCATACATCACATAGGCGCGGCTGCAGACCTCGGCGATCACGCCGAGATCGTGCGAAATCAAGACCAAAGCCATTTCGGTTTCACGCTGGACATCGCGCAAGAGATCGAGAATTTGCGCCTGGACGGTTACATCGAGCGCTGTGGTCGGCTCATCAGCGATCAATAAGTCAGGCCTGCCGGCCAATGCCATGGCGATCATGACCCGCTGGTTCTGTCCGCCCGATAGTTCGTGGGGGTAGGCTTTGAGCCGTCGCGCGGCAGAGGGAATACGGACGAGATCGAACAGGCGCTTGGCTTCGGCCCGCGCGGCCGCGCGGCCCATGCCGCGATGCAGCTGCAAGACCTCGATCACCTGGCGACCGACCGTCAGAACCGGATTGAGTGCGCTTTGGGCATCCTGGACGATCATCGCGATCCGCTTGCCGCGAATCCGCGACATGCTTTTGCTCGACGCCCCGAGGAGCTCTTGGCCGTTCAGCCGGGCGCTCCCCGAGATCACTGCACTGGGCGGCAGTAAAGCGAGAGTGCCAAGCCAGGTCACTGACTTTCCCGATCCACTCTCTCCAATGATGCCGACGGCTTCGCCCCTGCGGATCTGAAGATCGATCGCTCGCACGGCTCTGGTTGCTCCAAAGCTGACCGACAGCTGTTCGATGCTCAGGAGCTCGCGCACACCTTGCCCCTCGTTCTGGTGCGCTAGCACGCGAGCACCACGACAATCCCGGAGCGACCCAGTTCCGCTTCGCCGAGTCGTGTATCGCCCATGACCCGCGCAGACGGGAAGGAAACAGCAAAAGGTGCAGCCATGGGGCCATACTGCTTCAGATTTTCGGGCACGAACGATGCCATTGCAGGTTCCTTTCACATCGGCAAGATCGCTGCAAAACCGGACGGTGCTAACAAAAACAGTTACCGTAGCACAGCGATGGAGCGAGAGAACTCCAAGACCCTTCCTGCTACAGGCGCATGACACTCATCGTCTAATGAGACGCAAACATCTAAAAATGTGATGGCAAACAACCCTTTCCCGAAAAGCCAACCACAAAGAGTGATCTGCCGCTCAGAGAAAGGTGTCGTATGGCGCGCGTACGCACAGCGCTCTCGTCATCAGGGCCGAGACTGGCAACCGGAGAGTTTTGGCAGGTGAGATCCTGTTGCCAAAGCGAACCACGCTCCTGCCATCGCTCTCCACCGTCGCTCAAAGATCGAGGCCGATCCCGGGGAACCAACGCTAGCGCATGCGCCGACCTACAGGGATGGAAGCAAAACCGGGGCATCAGCGAACCGCGAACTCAAATAGCAAGGATGGTCGACGCCGCTCGTTTGCCCCGATAAGGCGATTGATCCCAGTTATCAGCCCTTCGCAATTGTGCAGGCCAATGGGTCATGGGGCTCGCGCAAGTCATTAAATCTGGAAACCCGATTTGGGGAGCCGCAAGGACTGGCGCGTATGACGAACACGGCTCATGGAAGTGGAATGCTACGGGTCCCCCTCCTCGACGTTCTTGCTCGGGCAGTGCAAGGAAGTCGAGGAGCGGGGCCGATCCCCATAGTGTCCATCAAGGGCGCTGTCGCCGATCGAGCTTTGCCGTCTTGTTAAAACGGCGGTCGATCAACATCTTGAGGCTCATAAACCGCCATTGACCTGTGTCCGGCGAGAGGCGAGCGGCTGTCCCCGCCGGTACGCCTGGTACGCCCAAGGATGAACCGTCGGTGGTGTCGGCTCTCGCCGCCGGTGAGCAAACCCCTAAAAGACTCCGTTTAGCCAGGAGCCGATTGGATTCTGCTCACCAACACAGACCTTCATATGCCGGGCACTTTGGACTTACCGAGCATCTCTGCCGTCCCAGAAAGGCGACGCTCCACAGAACGTCACCAGTTGCGCTGCGCCCGCAGCAGCAAGGTCAGTGTGCCCTGATCCTTCAGCTCGTATAGAGCGATCGGCTTGGCGATGGTTGATTGCAGCGGCAGTGTTACCACACTGCCGGTCGCATACTTCTGATCGAGCATTGTGTAAGCTAGGTCGGCCGAGAAGGTTAAATTCTTGATCGGCGTCCAGCGTGTGATGAGTCCAACGGCTCCGTAGTTGAAATCCGGGTTACAGCCAGCAAGGCCGCTGGATAGCGAAAGGCCTGTAACAAAGGCTCCGCAGACATAGGCCTTGGCCGTGTGGTTGTATCGAACAGCTGCCCAGCCGCCATAGATCCCGGTATTGCAATATGCATTCCAATTGTGGGTGTAACCAGCTCGGAAGCCGTAAGTCGTGGTTAACTCCTGTTTAGTGCCGGCCACAAAGACGGAATCAGACAGACCCGCAAGACCCAGGCTTTGATAGGCGCCGGCGATAGCTGTGCCGCCGTACATCGCGTAGGTGGTCGCCATATTCTCGTTGAAGTCGTAACGGCTCGCCCCCTTAGTATACACGCCAGATATGTTGATTGTGTCACCTGGCCCGGTCGGGATGTTCTTGATCGAGAGGGCCAACTGAGCGGCCCACCCCCATTTGTCAGCGGGATGGCCGGTCGTTTCGTCGGCACCGTTGTAAGCAGCATGGTTGTCATGTGCCGCAACGGACGCCTGGAACAGTCCCCAGGCCTGATCCACGCGCAGCATGGCAATGAAGTCTGGGGCGGCCGCACCGCCGATGTCGTTGCCACCATACGCACCTGTCGCGAGCCCAGCTGAGGTCGCAGCGGTCACGTTCCAGACGCTAGTTGTGGCATGAGCGACTTGATCCTGAGCCGAGAAAGACGCGGTAATGCCTTGACCGAAATCTGCTGTATAAGTGAACTGGTTGACGCCGGTAACCCATCCGGTGCCGCCTGGCAGATCATCGTAATTATTCGCGGGATAGTTCGTCCAAGGCACCGAGAACTGCGAGATCGCCTTTCCCATGGTGAACCCGGCGAACTGAATGAAGGCGGAATAGACGCCGAGGGTACCGGCGACGATGCCACCAGGGCTGGCGTTGTTTGGCGCCTGAACACCGGCGATCGCCGAGTAAACGGTCGCACCCGTTCCGGCGCCGCTGTAGGCTCCATCCGTCCAGGTTAGGCCCGTTTCGAAGAAGGTGCGAAGCGTGCCATATTCGGTCGCCGTTCGTGTATCGATATTCAGATCTCCGCGGGAGCGCGACGTATACGCATTACTGAGGCGCGTCCGGGCGCCCGCCACTCCATTGTAAGCCGGGTCGAAATCACTGTTGCTGTTCACGACCAAGTCAGTGCGCAGGTAACCGCCAAGTTTGACGCAGGTGTCCGTGCCTGGAATGTAATAGAAGCCCGCGCCATATAACGAGCAGACCTTCACGTACGCGACCGTTTTGGCCCCCAGCGGCAGGTCCGCCGCGTGTGTGCCGCTCCACTGCGCCAATCCTGCGGCAAAGCTGAGAATACCTAACGCAGTCCTGTAGTTAGAATGAGAATACTTACGTCCGAACGTCATTGCCTCTCTCCTTGCCAGCCTTTGTGGCCCGCCCAAGTAGCGTCGGGGAACAACCATTCGGTGACACGCATCGAATAATGCGATCGAACCCTCCAATTCGATGATGCTTTTAGGCAGGTTATAACCAGTGGCTTGATATTCATCCAAATGGCTGCCTTTTGCGCATGATCGCGGAAAGAACGTCTCAAGGACTGACTGTGCGAACCGCGTGCGCGTCTGGTACGGCAGCGGCGCCGAGAAACAGTCCGATCTGCTCAACCGGCCAGCGAAATCAGGATTCGAAGCTCCGGACTCTGCTGCTTCAATTCGGCGAGCTCGGCGAATTGCCACTGCTGGAATTAAGGCGCAGTTCTGTCGCAGCAGTCGAATTGATCGCCGTATCGACGCTCAGCCGACAGGGCTGATCGTATCGGCGAGCGATCCAAAGCGGGGACGGGCCCTTCGTTGAGGACCGACGCTCCAGGAAGGACCTGAGCCGGGGTCTCATTCGGCTCATGCACCCACCTTGCTGGCGCTAGCCGAAGCCGGAAATCGATCATCCTGTCCGCGTTTAAGGTGTCCTTCCACGAGGCGCGCAGTGCGACGAACGCAGCACCCACGGCAGACGCTTTCCATAATGCAACACCGGTATTTTGCCGCATTCGAGGAAGTGGTCTCTTTAGTCAATCAATAGAGACCGGCGAACGCCTAGAGGAGACCGGGACAAAGCGACGTTTTTCGCATCAATCGCCACGTCCGCCGTTGCGACACCAACATCCTGCGGACCAAAAAACTCGGCCATGCACCGCTTTTGACCGTCAGCGCGCTCTGGCTCCTCATTACCGCGACTCTCCCATTGCTAGAACTGATAGGAGAACTTGGTTCGCAATTCAGGTACCCTGCACCAGCTGTGCTTGGCACGACCTATCCGCATTAGCCTACGCGGCCGCGACGAAGATGATCCTTGATGCCATTCCATCATGCGCAGTATAAGCCGCCTGGCGATCCCCGATCGCGTGACTCCGTCCCACGGATTGTTCTCGTTGGCCGAGATCGGGCCGGTAACTGGGTCGCCCGCGAACGACGGGGCGCCTTTGGCGGCTTCTTTATCAGCCGCACGGAAGCTCTGAGATATGCTCGCTTCGAGAACGGCGGCCATCCAGAATGCATCATCGAGGTAGCGCGTGCAATTGAGCTCGATTTTCGGACGCCAAAGCCCGAACAGTAGGACGCGCTGCGGCGTCATGCGCTCCGCTACGGGCGAAACTCGTATAGTCAGAAGAGCTTTCAGGACGGCCCTGATGCTTTGCTCTCGAACCCTTCCGCACATCACCACGGTGTTGCGCTAAAGCGCAGATCGGCGTCGCCGGCTCAACTCCCGACCCGGAGATGCCCCGCTTTTCTGTTAGTGTCAGCTAGCATTTCGGGCAATTGACCGAGATGACAGAAGCACATCATTTTGTCGAGCGATGAACGTTGGATCTATCGCCGCGCGGCAGTCTGAACGGGCGCCTGCCCGGCGTGGTCTCGGCTTGCTGCATCAGCACGCATCCGCACCGAACGCAAACAACCCAATCGCAGATCTTTCAGCGATCAACTGCCACGGCTTTTAACCTTCTTCCATAGCCTGTAGCCGCCGACCGGAACAGCTTCACGACATGAGCCTTCATGGTACAGCAGGCTGACGGGCAACATTGATCACTTAGCTGTCAGCTCATGTTTTACGATCCGACTTACTATTGATGTCGAGGAGCTCTTCAACATTTATTCGACTGAACCAACGTGCACGCATGATTGGACTAGCGCTCAGGATTTCGTGTGCTTGTCTTTGCTCTTGTAACGGAGCAACTCACGATAACCGCCCGCATGAGGCGCAGCCCCATCTTAACCAGGCGAATGGACCGGCTGCGCAGATCGTGTGTTTTCCTGCCCCGGTCGAGAATGCGAGCCACCAAACGATGTTGCGATAGCTTTTGCCTTCCAGCCACCCATCCACTGCACGCACAGCGAGAATGTGCCGGTGTCGTGTTCCGATTGATCGAGTGAGGGGACGATCCAACGGGACGCTGTTCGAGTGCCAACCAGAAACGATGTGCAGCTTGTAAACGGATGGCGAAGTTGCGGTCGACCGGCAAATCGAACACAATCATTGTTCCACTCGGCGGGAGTTCTCTTAGCCAAAGCCGTCCACCGAGTGGCACGATAGCATGCCATCCGTCCGGTCCTTCACGCAACTCGCTGCCTGTCAGGTCGGCGAAATCAAGGTCACGCGGCTTAGACACCATCGAGCGGACCGCCGTGCGGGCGATTAGCACGGTCGACATCGCCTCAGGCGACCAGCAAACAGCCTGTTTGTCGAAAGTCTTTTCCAGATCAGCCGGAAACGTCAGTCCCCACTTACGCCGGAAGTGGTCCGTCGTGCTAGACCGTTTGCTCCTGTGCAGAATCCTGAAGTCTTTTTATACTCGTCGTCGCGGCGTAGCCACTCCCACCGACGCCTGCGACAATTCTTGATCGCTGCTTCCAGCTCGTGATCGGCGCCCCTGTGCCTCAATACCCCGATCGACGGATGATGGCTTTAACACGCCTACTCACGGACGACACCGAAGCACGCATCTGGTGACCAGCGAAGGGCGGCCAGCATTCGATTTGATGCTGCATATCCGAAACCTGTGTAACCAGCAAGACCATCGTGGCAGGCGCGGCGGCAAAGCATTGGTCCAGGACGGGCACACGACACTATTGCGCACACATGCAGCGGCGGAACATGCCCCCTCCGTCTCAGCCAAGTTCCTGCGGATTTTGACACAACGATCTCGGGTCCAGTCAACTACCAAACCTCGCAATTGATTCACATCACAGATGGATGTCATCTTCACTGCACGAACGTCCGCCGATCAAGCGAGGAATTGGCATGCAAGATCAATCCCAATCTGTTCTCGCCAATCGTCCAGATCATTCCGCCGATTCTTCAGTTGCAGAAATGTTGCGGGCCGAGGTCTGCTCCAGCAGCCAACTCTCGTTCCTTATGGAAGCACATGACGGCCTCTCCGCCGCGATCGCCGAGCGCGCAGGCTTCAACGGGCTATGGGCATCTGGTCTGTCGATCGCGTGCTCGCTCGGTTACCGCGACGCGAACGAAGCGTCCTGGAGCCAACTCGCCGACGTAGTCGAGCGGATCGTGGACTCGAGTCGACTGCCTGTCCTCGTCGACGGTGATGGCGGTTTCGGTAACTTCAACAATGCTCGTCTGCTGGCACGCAAACTCCATCAACGAGGCGCAGCCGGGGTCGCGCTGGAGGACAGCTGCTTTCCCAAGATGAACTCTTTTGTTGGAGATCGACATCCGCTCGCCGAAGTCAACGAATTCTCCGGCCGTCTGCGCGCGGTGAAGGATGCATTGGGCGAAGACTTCGTTCTTGTGGCCCGCATCGAGGCACTGATTGCCGGTAAAGGGATGGACCAGGCCATTATGCGCGCTCACGCTTACGCGGACGCCGGAGCCGACGCGATCCTCATTCACTCGCGAAGGAATGCCGCAGATGAGATCGTTGCGTTCGCACGCGCTTGGCAGAACAAGTTGCCTGTCGTGATCGTTCCTACGAAATATTATCGAACACCAGCCTCTGTGTATCGCGAAGCTCGCATCTCCACAGTGATCTGGGCCAATCACTCGATGCGAGCGGCAATGGCAGCAATGGGGCAGGTTTGTCGTCGTATTATGGCCGAGGAAAGCCCTGCGAGCGTTGAGCCTGGTATCGCGACGCTTGATGAGGTCTTTGAATTGCTAAGATATGACGAATTGGCACGAGCCGAAGCTCGATATCTGCCCGCGCAGCGATGCGGGGCTTTTAATTCAGGCGGCGGCGTCGATTTTGTAGGTGGCTGACATGAAAGGTTCGCCTCGTAGCGCCAATCGTGCCGGGTTAATGGAGAGCTCACATGCTGGCGGAGCGAACAGCCCTATTCAAACGCTCGGACAGAGCTGCGGCATGGACCGCGGCCAAAGCAGCTATCGTGAGCGGCGAGCAGATCATCGATCTGACCGCCGAAGAGATCCGGAGTGATCTACCGCCGATGGTGCGCGAGGGCACCATCATCGCGATCAATCGCAGTATCAACCGCGACACTGAGACAGGCGCACCGACGAAGCTCCGAGAGGCGATCGCTCGCAGAATTTCCTTCGAGACCGGTCAACCCTGGTCGATGGATGAAGTCGCAGTTACGAGCGGCTCCAACCATGCTCTCTTCAGCGCAGCTATGGTGCTTCTTAATCCGAGAGATGAGGTGCTCATCCCCGTTCCGCATTTGACTTCTTTCCCCGCGCACATTCTCTTGGCAGGCGCAGTGCCGATCTTCATCGAGACAAGGGACAACAATTACGTGCCGAAGCCTTCAGATCTAGCTGCGGCAGTTACGTCAAAGACTAAAGCGATCGTTGTCAACACCCCGAATAATCCGACAGGCACGATTTACGACTGCGAAACTCTTACTGAGATTGCGCATCTTGCGGCTGAGCGGGATCTCTGGATTGTGTTCGATGAATGCTATGGGGCTTTCGCCCATGCTCCACACACCCATCATCCGATTGTGTCGGTCGCTCCTGCGGCGCGTCACCGCACGCTAATCGTTGATTCGTTCTCCAAATCCCTCGCCCTGAGCGGCTGGCAGATTGGCTATCTCGCCGGCCCAAAATGCGTTATTGACGCGGCGTTGGCGCTACAACGCGATACGGTCTGCAACCCAGATGTCATTTCCCAACATGCACTGCTCCATCATTTGGACTCCGGTGATGACGTTTTCCAACAAAAACTTCAGCGTCAGGTCAGCGAGGCCCGAGCGCTTGGGCTCTCGGTTCTTTCGACCCTGAAGTCGATTCCGCAACCTGCAGCTCAAGGCGGATTCTACTTCTATCTAGATATCAAAGGATGGCGGCAAAGGACCAAGGGGCCGCGCCCCGAATTCAACGCCGATGATGTCGTTGATGTATTGCTGATGGATGCTGGTGTCGCGGCAGCTTCGGGCACGATCTTTGGCGATTCAGACGGGGTCCGGCTCTCCTATGGGATTGACCTTGGCTCGCTCGACAAGGGCTTGCGGCGTTTGTCGGTAACTTTAAACACATGGAACTGAAGTCCTGGTGGGTCCGGCGTGCTTAGCGTTGCGGAAGGTTAGCACTATGGCTGAAGTTCCTCGCCGCGCCATCGTGCTTGCAGCCGGCCTCGGCTCGCGCCTGCGGCCGCTGACGGATCTGCGGCCAAAACCACTGGTCGAAGTTAACGGCATGCCGATCCTGCACAACGCCCTGCGGAATCTGGAGGCAATCGGCGTCGGTGAGGTAACGGTTGTGGTGGGCTACCGCAAGGACGCCATCCAGTATGCCTGCGGCAGCCGTTTCGGCGGGGTCGAGATCAACTATATCGAATCGACGGTTTTCGAGCGCACCGGGAGCGCTTATTCCCTGTGGTTGGCGCGTGAGGTACTGCTTTCGGGAGACTGCCTCCTCCTCGAGGGAGACGTTTTCTTCGAGCAAGATGCATTGCGCCGCCTGGCCGGCCCAGTGAGCGATGTGGCAGCAGTCGCCCCCTTCGACAAATTGATGGAAGGGTCTGCAGCTCTTTTGTCCGATGACGGCTTCATCACAGGTTTCCGCATGAAGCAAGCGGCGGCCAACATTATCACAGCCGGCCCGCAGCTTTTCAAAACTATGAACCTGCTACGATTTTCAGGCTCGACCCCTCAAGGCAACGATCGTTCCAGCGCTGGACGATGTTATCGGGTCCGGAGCCAGGCAGGCCTACACCGAGGAGCTTCTTGGCTATCTGGTGGAGAGGCGTGGCTTGCTGCCGCGCGATGCGATGGTCTCAGGTGGTGCGAAATCGATACCGCCGAAGATCTGCATCTCGCAGAGCGCATTTTCTCACGAGCGCATGCCGCTCGCTGTCGTCTGACCAGCGGGATCAGCGAGGTGCCAATGCTAAGATACCTTTGGGATCCCGCAAATGCCATCACTGCGGGGGGCTTGTTCTTCTTCCGCTAGTCTATTCCTCGCTCTATCCGGAGAGCTTGAGGTATCAGTGGCAGTGGCTCTTTGGGCTGTCCTGGCAGATCGCATCGACGGAATCGTGGCCAACCGGACGCCGAAC
Organism: Bradyrhizobium sp. STM 3561; assembly: GCF_045571455.1. Taxonomy (NCBI): domain Bacteria; kingdom Pseudomonadati; phylum Pseudomonadota; class Alphaproteobacteria; order Hyphomicrobiales; family Nitrobacteraceae; genus Bradyrhizobium; species Bradyrhizobium sp. STM 3561. The sequence goes on along the minus strand of NZ_CP120695.1, from coordinate 170,596 downwards.
ACGTGACCTGGACGTTGCAAAATGGGCAAGAGGCTGGACGGATTCGGGGACATTATCTATGGTGCCGTCTTGCCCATGGCAATTGTGATTCAGCTCAGCCACGCCTCCATTCTTTCCCTCGCGAAGGCCACTGCTCTGCTCGTGACGGGGGCCATCAAGCTTAGCTATTTTGCAAATTTCGGCCGATCCTCCGACGGGCGCTACTTGGGTGTGCCCTTTGTCGTACGACGTGCCGCTACTGGCTCTCTTGTTCCTTTTACAGCTGTTCATTGGAGCCGAACTATTTGAGTGGTTCGTCAACGTCTGTTTCCTGCTGCTTGCCGCCGCTCACGTGGCGTCTATTCGCGTGCCGTCACCCAGCCCGGCAAATGTATGTGGCAATCAGCATCTTCGTCGCGGTGTCTTCGGCCGCTTTAGCCATGGGCAGATTGTCGAGCTATGTGTAGGCAGGCATGATCCGAGCAGCTGGTAGGATTCCTGGCCGGACGACCTGCTATATTCGGGTCCGTGGCCGCTTGCCTGAACGTTGGATCTCTCTGAGCTCCGAAACAGCTCGGCATCACGTACTTCGTCGTGAGATACTTATTGTCGGAGCGTTCATCGTACCTGCATCGAGGGGGCTGGCATGACCATCTGGCCTGAACTCTTGCAGCGTCCCGATCTGCGTCAACGAGAACACGAGCGAGGCTGGATCTTTCGGGAAATCGGCATCGAGCCGTTCATTCAATGCGCCGGTGCGCGCGGAGCACGCAATCCGAGTGACGAAGTCATCACAGCCATGAACGCGGCTGCACAGGCTTTCGTCGATATGGATGAATTGGCTGAGGCTGCAGGTCGACGCCTCGCTGAACTCACGGGCGCCGAATGGGGTGTGATTACCGCCGGCAGTGCGGCGACACTGGCGCTAGCCACATCCGCGTGCATCGCCGGAAACAATCCGGAATTGATGTTGCGATTGCCGCAAACGTCGGGGCTACCCAACAAGGTATTGATCCCGTCTGACCAACGGTTTTCCTATGAACAGGCAATCCGTATCGCAGGCGGCGAGATTGTGAGTGTTGCCACTGTAGAAGGGCTTGCAGAGGCATTGGACGGAAGCGCCGCGATGACCTGTCTGCTCGGCCGCATGGATTCAGCGTCCGTTTTGCCATTGAGCGCAGCCCTCCCTCTCCCCCGTGCTAACGGCGTACCCATTCTCGTCGAGGCCGCCGGGCATTCGCCAGAAAAGCCTGATCGCTGGGTCAAATGCGGCGCCGACCTGGTGGTTTATGCTGGCGGCAAATATCTCCGCGCCCCACAATCCACTGCGATCGTGCTTGGTAGTGAACGGCTATGCAAGGCAATCTGGTGGAATGGAACGCCTCACCAGGCCTTCGGCCGGGCGATGAAGTTGGGTAAAGAGGAAATTGTGGGTGCAGTCGTGGCACTCAACCGCTGGATCAATTTTCGAACTGCCAAACACGATCGTGACCAATGGCTTTCGCGCTTAAAGCTGATTGCGGCGGAGCTCAATACCCAGCCCGGCGTCAGAACTGAGGTGCTGTCCTGGCCTGGTTCTGTTACAGCAGTTCGGCTCAAGGTGAGCTGGGATGAGAAGGTCGTTCCATTCAGCGCGGAAGATCTACGGCTTGCGCTCTTACGGCAGCGACCACGGCTTCTCATCCACGATTTTTGGTCGACGCCGACCTCGATCGTGCTTGATCCCGTCAATCTCGGCGATGACGAGGCGGAGATCGTCGGACGTGCTTTGGCCCGCGCATTTCATGAGCCCCGGTGCATTGCTGAACGACCTTCAACGCTTCAGGCCGAGGCTGACGTCTCAGGAGATCGGCGTATCGAAATTCAATTCCTTCATGGCTCGGCGACACATCATCTCGATCTTGAGCAGAATGAGATGCTGATATCAGGCGTCCATCACACCGGATCATCTTCCGGCAAGCTGTCCGGTGAGATTCACGGTGATCACATCCGGTTCGAGGCTGAACACGAGCAGATACCGATGTTCCTATTCTATGGCTTCGACGGCAAAGTCGCTGAAGATGGCACTATCAGTGGAACGGTCCAGCTCGGTGGCAGCGCAAAGAACATCTCGGACCAGTTTCCAAGAGCCAATACAGTTCGGCGGAATTTCATGCATCGCAAAGTTCGCGTAACTCCCGATAGCTCCACCCTATCGCGCCGAACCCAAAGGAGATTCAAATGAACGTTCAAACGATCGAAGCAGGATCCCTGCATCCGATGAGCTTGCATGACAAGGTAACGTTGATCGTTGGCGGCTACGGAGCGATCGGCACAACAATCTCGGAAGTGTTGACCCTTGCGGGTGCTACCACCATTATTGCGGGACGAAGCGGCGACCGGGCGTTGGCTCTTGCCGCTGAGCTGGCCACGCAAGGCTTCTCTGCCCATGGTATCGAGCTAGACGCGTGCGACGTCAACGCGGTGCATGCGGTCTCTGCGTGCTTGAAACAACAACATGGTTCTATAGATATTTTGGTGAACTGCGCTGGCTTCAACAAGGAGCAGATGCTGTTCGAGGTAACGCCGGAAGCCTTCGATGAGGTTTATTCCAGGACATTGCGTGCCGGAATGTTTCTCTCCCAGGCGGTCGCTGCTCAGCAATTGTCCGCCGGAAGAGGCGGGAGTCATATTCATCTTGTTTCCGTGCGCTCATCGCTTGCCTTGCGAAACCGCGGCCATAGCGCCCTTTGCGCCGCCAAAGCGGTATTGTTGAAGCAATTGGCAACGGAATTGGGGCCCTACGGCATCACCGCTAATGGTGTCGCGCCTGGACTGGTACGGACGCAGAAGAACGAAAAAGCTTTAGATGATCCGGCCGCATTCAAGCGAGCCAGCGCGAACATTCCGCTTGCGCGATTGGCTACGCCTGAGGATGTCGCGGGAGCTGTGCACTTCTTCGCGTCTTCGCTATCCCGTTTCGTGACCGGCCAAATTCTTCGCATCGATGGCGGGCTCACCGCCAGTACTTGAGCAGATTTTCCAGGAAGGAGGAGCCGATGAAAATCGGAGTCGTCGGGGCTGGTATCATTGGCAGCTCCATTGCCTATCACCTCGGGAAGGCCGGTGCGCGAGTGACCGTTTTCGATATTGGCGAACCTGGAAACGGCGTCTCCTCCACATCATTTGCATGTCTTAATGCGTTTGGCCAAGCCGAAGCCGACCTGCCGTTTAGGCTCGACGCAATCAAGTACCACAGCATCATCGCTCGCGACATCGGAAGCGAGCGAAACCTCCACACCACTGGAACGCTGCGGCTCGCCTCCTTTGGATATGCTGCTGAAAAACTCGAACAAAATGCGAAGGTCCTTTCCAAGTATGGAAGTCAGGTGGAATTTCTTTCAGCGGCCGCAGCAGGTCGCCTCGAGCCGTCTATCAGGACTGGATCCGCCGCCGAAGTAGTATTTGTCCCGGAAGAAGGATGGGCGAATGCGGGAGCGCTATGCGGGGCTCTGATCGAGCTCTCTGCCAAACGGTTTGCGGTTCGGTATCGGCGGGAGCGAGTACAAGGTCTTGAGAGGCTGCAGTCAAAGGCACGCTTGCGCCTAACGACGGGAATTGAGGTATTCGACTCTCTGGTGCTGGCGGCCGGCAATGACACCAATGCACTGCTCACGTCTGCCGGGTTCATGCCACTTAGGTTGACAGCAGCACCTGCCCCCCTTGTGGACCTCACTTGTTCGCTGGGCTCGCAAGGCGTGCGACGGGCTGTCTACGCCGACAGGCTCCATATCAGGCCGGGCGACCACGGAGGATTTCTGGCTGGTGTCGCGGCCGCCGCTGGTGACGGCCCTGAGCATGAGCGAGTGGAGGAGGAGCGCCGGTCTCTGATTAGCTCGGCAAGCCAGTGGATCATGAATTTCGCAGAAATGGGACAAAGATGGGCAGTTGGTGTACGCCCGATGCCGGCGGATGGTCGGCCGATGATTGGCCCTATCGACGAAGAGCGCACCGTATACGTAGCGGTCATGTGCGGCGGAATAACCCTTGGTCCGTTAGCAGGACGCCTCGTCGCATCTGAAATAGTGCAAGAGAATGAGGCCATCGAGCTGGGCGCCTATCGGCCCAGGCGATCGATTGCGCAAGATGCCGATTGGCGTGACCCAACGCTGTCGCCGGACCGTTCAATGTAGCTCGCAACACGCCGGAACGGGATCATGGATACAAAGCTCAATCAAAAGAGAGAGCTGGACGCAGTGATCAACTGAGCAGATTGACTTATCGGGAGCTGCCCTCGCCAAAGGGGCAGCAAAGCTTTTCACAGATTTTGCCGGGCGAGCCGTCGATCGCCAGAAGCTCGAACCATGCACCTATTACTGCGGTCCCGCGGTACTCAAAATAGCCGACGGGCAACAGCCGCTCGGTACGGACGGATTCGATTCAGGGCATTTTCAGGATTGAGGTTGCCGCCATAAGTGTGACGGATGAGGGTTCATTCCCCCCGAGCAATGCACGCGGCACTCACGGATGGATGATCCTGGCCGGCCAGGCGCGCCGGGTTGCACGCATGTCATCGTCACGCGGCCCGCGTTTTCCGCGCCTGCACCTTGCAATGCGAGGAGCCGGCGCGGCGAACTTCGACGAACGCGATCCCGTCGCGCTCTTCTCCGAGATCCAGATCATGCCGCGTCCGATACGATCAATCCGGCGAAGATCGACTAGGCCGGCCTGCAACAGCCACAACCGCCGAGCTGAAAGATCTCATTGCTCGGCGTTACTACAAGCTTTGCTTCATCGGTGTGCCGGTCCTGCGGACCAGACAACGCAGCAGGGCAAGCTGGAACGCGCTCATATGTTCGAGCACGATTGCCCGTCCTTTTTCTATTGCGCCGCTGGGCACGTGGGACCGGTCTTGGGCGCGATATTCGTCGCTCCATCTTCCTCTGCGGCGCAGCGGGTGGGATACTCTTTGACCACCCCATTCTTGGTTCCGCAATGTATGATCTGCGGGCAAGCGGGTTTCTCCTGAGCGATCCTGATGCGCGACAATCTATCGGCGTGCTGCTCAGCAGACGCCAAGCCAACGCTAAACATGCTGATTGCGAAGATTAGGGCCAACCTAGGACGAATGAACATTGCTCTCTCCCTCAATGATACTTGCAGATCAGAGTGGACGCACCTACCACGGGAACGGCCAAGGCAAAGGCCAACTTGCGCTTCGCGCGGCAGATGCAGCAAGCGCCTTTTTCTTGGAACCCTGTTCGCCGACGATGGACGGCGCTGTTTGAGGCGTGATCAAATAGGAGAAGCCGAGGTCCAGCGCTTTTTGAAGGTCCGAAGACGCAATCTGGTAGGCATTGACGCTCCCGGTGATCGAGCCGCACAACTGTATGTGCATCAAACCGTCAGTGGCTTTCTTTTGACTGACAATCGCAATTCCGGCGCGTGTGAGTTCGTTGGCCATCTCGTCAAGCTTGATTCCACTGCCTTCGGCACAAAGGATAGTGCCGTCATATTTGTAGACAACCGCAGTCTTTGATTCGAATATCCATAGTCCGAACTCCGCCGGACCAACAAAACCGCGCCGGATCTTTTCCCAATCGGCCTGGCTGATCACGTAGGTGTTGGCCTGCCCCGTGGGAGCCCCGCACAGTTGGATGATCTTGAACGGCAACTGCCTCTTTTCTTGGCTAATAATGTGAGCTCCGAGACTTTCCAGCACGGCTTTGTCTTGATCGAGAGTACGGGCCTTACCTTGGTTGCATTGCAAACTGCCATCGGGGCGGTAGATACGAAGATCGGCGGCCACGGCACAATTAGCCGCTCCAACAATTAGAAGTGCACTACATGCACTGAATATCTTTGCTGAAATCATCTTGCCTCCTACCAGAGAAGAATTTTCGTGACAGCAATCGCGGCCACGTACGGCACGCAAACCTGAGGGTTACCAAGGCGGACACGCCTCCTTGATGAGAGGCCGATCCGCATCAACAGCTTCCGTCGTTCTTCTTGCCGACGCGCTTCTTCTGCCGCTCGCAATCGTTGTTGTAAGTTTTTCCGTCACAACCGCACACTGGGATCACCGATTTTGCATGCGATTGCGGACAAAACTGGCCGACCTTGACGCAAACGCCTGAAGAATCAGCAAAGCCACATTGGCCTGGCGTTGGATCGCACCAAAGTCCGCGGTCACATTTGATTCCGCCGAAGCCGCCGCACGCCTCACCGACTTTTGCAGCTTGCGAGGAAGCGGGCGCACCAAAAGCGACTGCGAGGAACAACACGAAGAAAGGTACTGTTTTGAAAGACATCTGCGACGCTCCATGGCAATGAACAGAAAAACTCCGCCCACCCACTTATAAGTGGAGAGCGCTCACCAATTTGGCTGTTATGCGCGAGAAGATCAGAACAAGTTTTTGCCTAAAGGCAATGACCACGAGTAAGGAAGCAGCCAACTCTCAAGTAGTGGGAGCATACGACAACTACCTGGTGTTTGTCATGTCCGTTTTTGAACTTTTCGCAAATTTCGAACACCCGCAGGCTCGGCGCCAACTGGCGGGCCGCGTTTGCGACGGGGCGATCCTGTCTCCGCTGTAGAATAGACGAAGCTCCTATTTGGGTAGAACCAGAACGCCCCTCATTAGCTCAACGTAAGCGTAGCGGCCATGACGCGGTATACCTGCGCAGCGGACTGGAACGGAGCGGGAAAAATGCGTCATCTTCCCGCGCGCATCTGGAATGATGCATAGTCCTTGGCCTTAGGCGCACAACTAACCCGCCAGCATCTCAAACAACTGATCCTCTCTCTTCTCTCATGCCGTCCAATCATTGATGCTTTTGCCGACCTCGCACCACTGATTGCGGCTTCTCGCTCCGCTCGAGCCTGCTCGCCTTTGGCCTTTAGTCGAATGGAACGCGCGGTCCTAAAGCGATCTGCGGCGGGCGGACGCGGCCGGACATTCGGACTTGACCAACGCGTGAATGTACAATTCGGACGGTTTGAGCTTCAATAAAGTTGTAGGTAACAAGCTTCTGGGACGGAGGCGTCCATGCGCTACCTTCAGTTCACAATTGCGATCGCAGTTTGCGCCCTGGCCGGCTTATCAACCGCCGATGCCCGACGTCGTGCGGAATACGCGCTGCCTGCCATACAAGACATTTATTGTCTGAAAGGGCGTCCCTGGGGATATCCTGGCACTTGCCAGTTCTCCACCTATGAACAGTGCATGGCCACAGCATCTGGTGCAGGCGGCTATTGTCATCTCAACCCATTTTACGCTTTCGCGCAACACCGATGGTAACAGCGCTAATGGGCCAAGGTCGCTGATCGTCGACAAATCGAAGATCAGGCTCAGCTCAGGCCATCCGCTCGGGTTCTCGCGCCAGCGGGCCCCCTGAACCGGACCGTTTCGTCTATCCTGGATGAGCCCGGCACGGGCTTTCGTTCGATCGGCACTCATTCTACATCATCGCTTCTCCCCGCATCTGTTGAATCAGATCCGAGCCCTGCGCTTTGTGCCGCATTTCAGGTCGAGGCAGAACTTTCCTGCTCATCCCTCGCGACGCTAGAAATTTATCTCGGCCAAATATCGTCCCGACGTGACGATCCTTTCCTATGGTGAGCCGGACGTCACTTCGCATGAGCATGCTGCGGTTACCCTTAACGTCCTGCCGTCCTCTGCGGTCGAAGCTCGCATTGACCCGTGCTTGTATTGGTTTGCAGTCCTATCCCACTCGGCCCGGCGGAGACGACAACTAAGCATCGCCACTTTCGATTGTTTCATACAAAAACATGATTGTGCGATTGGTTAGACTGTTTGTGAGCGGGTAGGAACTGCAAGGAATTTGTCCTTCCAAGTCCGACTGCAAGGAATTTGTCCTTCCAAGTCCGCAGGTCCTCTATCTTGTCTCTCATTGCAGAGCGCCTCCGCGCCATCCGCCCCTCTGAAACCAAAGCCATGACAGCACGTGCCGCCGAGCTGCGCGAGCAAGGCATCGATGTCATTACGCTCAGTCAGGGCGAACGGGATTTCGACACGCCAGCCGCTGTTTGCGAAGCCGGCATCCGGGCAATCCGCGGCGGCCGGACGAAGTACACCGCGGTCGCCGGGATCAAGCCGTTACGTCAAGCGATCCGCGAGAGCTTCAGCTGTGACCACGGGCTCGATTACGCTCTGGACCAGATCACGGTCGGCTGCGGTGCCAAGCAGGTTGTGTTCAACGCGCTCTTTGCCAGCCTCGATCCGGGCGACGAGGTTGTGATCCCGACACCGTGCTGGGTCTCCTATCCTGATATGGTGGCGCTCGCCGGCGGCAAGCCGGTTCTTGTCGCCTGCGATGAGCTCGATGGTTTCAAGCTCCGTCCCGAGGCGCTGGAGGCTGCGATCACACCGCAAACTAAGTGGTTGATGCTGAATTCGCCGTGCAACCCAACCGGTGCAGTCTACAGCCGAAGCGAGTTGCTTGCGCTCGCCGCGGTGCTGCGGCGGCATGCGCAAATCTATGTGCTGTCGGACGACATTTATGAAAAGCTCACCTATGACGCCGACTTTGCGACCATGGCCGCCGTCGCGCCCGACCTCTATGGTCGCACTTTGACCGTCAACGGCGTGTCCAAGGCCGATGCAATGACTGGATGGCGCGTCGGTTACGGTGCGGGACCCCTCCCATTGATTGAGGCCATGAACCTCATCCAAGGCCAGACGTCGTCGCACACCAGCTCGATTTCGCAATACGCCGCCAATGAGGCATTGTCTGGGGGACGGGACCATATCGATGAATTCGTGCGCGCCTTTCTGGAGCGCCGCGACCTCGTGATCAGCAAGCTGAACCAGGCCGACGGCTTATCGTGCCGGGTGCCGGACGGAGCATTTTACGTTTTTCCCTCCTGCGCCGGAGTCATTGGCAAGCGCACGCCCGGCGGCAAGGTGATCGAAACCGACGCCGATTTTGCCATGTATTTGCTCGACGCATTCGCCGTGGCCGTCGTGCCCGGCAGCGGCTTTATGGCCTCACCCTATATCCGTATTTCATATGCCTCCTCACTTGCGGACCTCACCCGCGCCTGTGACCGCATCATCGCCGCCTGCGCGGGCCTGTCCTGAAAGACCTGCCGATGCCCCCGGCCAAATGCCTCCGTATGCGCCTATCCGGAACCAGCCTCCTCCACATCATGGCTGCCCATAGTCCTCTTTCAGCGATTCTCGCCGAAGAAGCCGGATTTGATGGCCTGTGGGCCTCCGGCTTCGAGCTGTCGGCGCTTTACGGCCTGGCGGATATGAGCCTGATCTCGATGACGCAGCATCTGGATACGCTGTGGGCGATTGCCGGCCGAACGACGCTGCCAATCATCGCGGACATCGACACGGGCTACGGCAACGCAATCAATATCATCCATGCTATCGGCGAATATGAGCGCGCCGGCGCCAGCGCCGTCGTCATCGAGGACAAGACCTTTCCAAAGGTTACGAGCCTCGCGGCCGATGGGCGCCAGGAGCTGCTGCGCATTGAGGAGTTCCAGGGCAAGATCGAGGCTGCCGTCACCACGAGACAGGACCCGGATTTCCTCGTCATCGCCCGCACCGAGGCCTTGATCGCAGGCCTCGGCGAAGCGGAAGCTCTGCAGCGCGCCCACGCCTATGTGGACGCCGGCGCCGACATGATCCTGATCCATTCGAAAAAGCGGGATCCCTCCGAGATCGAAAGCTTTTCGCGCGCCTGGACCGGACCGGTGCCGCTCGTGATCGTGCCGAACGCCTATCCGGATCTCGACGCCGAACGGGTCAAGGCGCTGGGCAATGTGTGTATGATGATCTATGGCAATTACGGCATCCGCGCTGCTGCAACTGCCATGCAGGAGACTTTCCGCCGGATCATTGCTGACGGTGGCGTCCAGAACGTCCACAAGGATATTCTGCCGGTGGAGGAGATTTTCAGGCTCCAGAAGATGCGCGAGGTCAAGGCCGCTGAAGCCCGCTTCCTTCGCTGAACGCTGTGCTTTGATTCCTCCGCAACTCACGTATGCTTGTCCAGCCATCGCCTAATTGAACTTCTCGGACGCCTTTTCAATTCGTTGTCGAACGGGACGCGAGACTTCTCCGTCTAGCCGCGCAAACGAAGGTCCTTGAGTCGGAATACCTGTACCGCGTCGGATGCGCAGATTTTTCAGCATGCAGCGGCTTCGCGGGCCGATATCCCGGTTGGCAGTTTTGGAGTTTATCTCGCCGGAAATGACGCGTCGTGCCACCAATCGACATAGCTTAGCAGGCTGTTGAAGAAGTCTCTGGCGGGACGGAATTGGACGTGATTCTCTCGATGATTGAATCGGGAGGCCGGGATGCGAGGATCGGACGAGCGGTCTGGATCGCTGTTCAGTTATGTGGATCTTGAAGCGCGGGTTCGTCCGGACCATCCCTTACGGACGATCCGGGAGATTGTGAACGCTGCGCTGGGCGATCTATCGAAGGCGTTTGCGGGGCTTTACACGGACTTTGGCCGGCCCTCGATTGCACCGGAGAGGCTGCTTCGGGCGATGCTGCTGCAGGCCTTCTACGGCATTCGCTCGGAACGACAATTGATGGAGCGGCTGGAATTTGACCTGCTATTCCGCTGGTTTGTCGGTCTGGGCGTGGACGATCCGGTGTGGGACCACTCGACCTTCTCCAAGAATCGCGACCGGCTGTTAGAGGGTGAGATCGCCGTCAAGTTCCTTTCGGCGGTGCTGGCTCAGCCGAAGGTGAAGCGGCTGTTGTCGAGCGATCACTTCTCGGTCGACGGCACGCTGATTGAGGCGTGGGCTTCGATCAAGAGCTTCCGCAGAAAGGACGGAGACGACAACGACAGCGAGGGTCCGGGACGCAACGCTGAGCGTAGCTTCCACAAGGAGAAGCGTTCAAACGAGACGCACCAAAGTACGACCGACCCGGAGGCTCGGCTCTACAAGAAGGGGGATGGGCGGCCGGCCAAGCTCTGTTACATGGGGCATGCTCTGATGGAGAACCGCCATGGTCTGGCGGTCGGCGGTGCCGTCAGCCAGGCCACCGGCACGGCCGAACGAGAGACTGCGCTGGCGTTGATCGATCGGCGTGATCGCACAGGCCGGCGGATCACGCTCGGCGCGGACAAGGCCTATGACGTCACGCAGTTCGTCCACGACTTGAGAGAACGATCGGTAACGCCGCACATCGCGATCGACGGACACCTCAGCAAGACCGGTACCCCGCGCAGGACGGCGGTCGACGCCCGCACCACCCGCCACGCCGGATACGAGATTAGCCAACGCTGCCGCAAACGGATTGAGGAGGTGTTCGGGTGGATCAAGAGTTCCGCCGGTCTGGCCAAGGTGAAGCTACGGGGGCGCGAGCGCGTGGACGCCGCCTTTACGTTGGCGCTCGCGGCCTACAATCTGATCCGTCTGCCCAAGCTGCTGGTGGTGCAGCCATGAGCGTGCGGGGCAAATGGCGTGTGGTGGAAACGCCCGATCACGACATGGCCGGGGCGGGTTCTTACATCCTGTTCGCAGCCGAAGGCGGCGAGTTCGCCCTGGATTGCCTCACGGGGGCAATATATGGCCGCTGCGAAGGCGATGCCGTGGAGTTCACGTGGGACGGCAGCGACGAGATGGAGCCCGCAAGAGGCCGTGGTTGGGCAGAAGAGCTCGCCGATGGCTCGCTTGAAGGTGAGATATGCCTCGAAGGCGGCGACGACATTCCCTTCATCGCCCGCCGATTGGCTACTTCTTCAACAGCCTGTTAGACCGTCATTCTCCGTCACTTCGATCAACGGCTTATCGCCAACGAATTTAATAAACTGCTGCGGGGATTGAATCCGGCTGGTCTGCCCAATCCGCAACTGTTCGGGTGAAATTCCCTTTAGCTCGTCGCCGGCTACGGCTTCATGCTCCTGTTGGAGCCGGGAGAGAGGCGGCACAGGCGGGTTCAACCTGCCCAACGACGGCGGCACACGCCTCAGGGTCTCTCGTGAAGTCCCTCTGCGGCAAGCACTTCTAATCTGTTGAGTGTTGCTGCGGCGGCAGCCCCGGAATCCAGAGCCGCCAATCCAGCACCGTCTCGCTCGAGTACGAGCTGTAAGCGGAGTTTTCGTCGCGGTTTAGGTGATCTGCACGATAACTGATCGAGCTCAGCGCATGAGCTCCGCCCATCTCTAGATTTTCAAGCCTAGTCCGTTCGCTCGGCGTTCGATGTCCGCACACCGTTGCATTAGCGTCTCAAAGGTCTCTGGCTCATCCAGCAAGAGGCCGTCGTCGACCATGTGTTGATAGTCCTGTTCCAAAACGGCTCGCGCTTCGCCTTGAGGGACGAGCTTCAATGCACCATTGACTACCTTGTGATAGTCAATCGTCGTACCGGCACGGTCCTTTTCAGAGAAGAACCATGTTTTATGCCCTGCCACCGTGTTAGCCAGTTCTCGGTCTTTTAATGCGGCGTCCGCGATCCCCGCGTCATCCAGCCTCACGAGATCGTACCAGTGGCGAGCAAAACGCTCGCCTCGCAGCTTGCCCTGGACACAAAAAACATGGATGGCGGTCGCCTTCTCCCAGAAGGTGCGCTCCGCTTTCATGGTTTTCGGCCGGGCAGTGGGAAACTCGAGAGTTTCAAGATACTGGGCGGCGTCGCAAACCACGTCGTGAAGCTCGCTCGGCTCGCCGGTGGATCTTGCGCCGAATTCAAGCATGACGGCGGGGCTCACATAGCCATTGCCTGTCTCCAAGGGAGCGTATCGGACGAAGATTTTGTCATCAGCGGCTTCCGCCTTTGCACTCAGCTTGTCGTTTTCCAGACACTGATTGATAACGGGAAGCGCCTTTTCTTTCACCCAAACTGGAAGTCGCTCTCGGACCTGGTCGCTCCATTTTTTGCCCTGGCTTCGGGTCTGAGGGACGGGATTGCTCTCGCTTGTTTTCACGAGATCAGGGGCTATCGCCCGAATATCGTAGGTAAGGTCGACGTCCTCTGAGAAGCGGCGGATTGCGCCGTACGCCTTGGAAAGAGACGTTCCGCCCTTGAAAACGAGGTGCTCTCCCAGTGGAGAGGAAAAGAGTGCGTTCAAGCACCAAACAACCCAGACATCTTTCTCAAGGAGATGTGCCGGACGTCCTGAATTGGAAGCAGCAACGCCGAGCGCCTCTCGGCGCTCGGCGTCAGACAGATTTAGGAACCTGTCAGACATGTAGTTCGCTTACCGGCCTGGCAAGCCAAGTCGGCAATGAAGACGCCGCGGACTTAAGTTCCCTCACTTCGGTTGGTGTCAGTTTCTGACTGACCGACCGCAATGCTCGTTCTGCCGTCTTGGGACCAACCCAGGCAAGCGCACGCACCACCTCACCAGCACGACGGTTCGCCAGCGTAAGCTGCCAAAGCGGCGCATGCTTGAGCTGGACAACTTGCTTGCCAAGGTGGAGCTCGCGAGAAGGACCAGAGGTCAGGTAAACCTGACGGACAGGTACCTGCGTTGTCAAACCAAGATGGTTGGCCGCCGCCGCGCCGCTGGAAACAATGGTCTCACCGCTGCGAGCCTTGGTTTCCTCAACGACTTTTTCGACCGACGGAGCTCTAACCCCGAAACGGCTTTCGACCGGACGCAGATACACCCCTCGCCTCGCGCGCAGGAGCTTTCCTCGCTCGGCAAGACGCGAAAGGGCCTGATCGACAGCAGCACGCTTTCCAAGGTGCAAAAGCGCCTTGGCAGCAATCGGCGCGCCTTCGGGCAGTTCTTTGGTGACTTCCAAAATCCGGGTGCTAAGGGCGGTCATTGCTCTCACTCCAGTGTCAGAAACATAGGAGGACTTCTGACACCCTACAAGAGCTAGATTTCAAAAAGGTTTCGTTGCCAAATCAAGCATTTACGCGATTGCGGCCGATTCGAACCTTTTTTGGAGACAAAAAGGTGGTTCCTGCCCTCCCCGTCCAACGTGCTGGGCTGGATCCGTATTCAGACGGCCTGGTTAGCGGCGGAGCAACCGCAATCGCTTCCCATATGATATGAACTACCGACCTTCAACGAGGGTTGCCCGCCTCCCACCCACGAAGATCTCCAGATCCCGGGAAAACAGGCAGACGAGATCGACACCGCGGCTCAGCGACAATGAAATTGCGCTGTTGTAAGCCGCACCCCTGTTTGCCTCTGCCGCACCAGATGCTGTTGTCGCGACAATGCGGTAAGACCAGCCCGCGCACTTATAGGAGCTGGACTTCCTCGATCGGCCGAACGCAACCGCTCCATCGTGGGCGCTCTCGTTATCCGCCATTGCTTGCCGAACCCGGCTGCCAAAGTCCTCGCCAAAGACAAAGCCTCCACTCAGCATCGGAACGCGAAGCATCGAAACACAATCCGGCGGCTCTTCGCTTCCGGTGAAGAACACGACCAGCAAAGGGTAGCGAGGAAGGCCTTCAGAATGTACTTTCCGAAGCAGCGCTTCGATATCCATTTCCTCAGACATTTGCTTCGGACATGCCTTCAGGCTTTTCGATCTCAGTTATCATCATCGTTGCGGCAGCGGTCTGGGCAATTTCACTCCTGTACTTCGGAGTAGACCTATCCTGGGACTACGCCAAGCCATTTTCGGTCACGGTCGCGGTCGTCACCGGCCTCTTGACGGCCTTCGACCGGGTATTGTGGCGGCACTGGCCGTTCCGGCTTTTTCACAAGACACCCGACCTCTCCGGCGAGTGGGGCGCTGAATTATTGTCCTCCTACGCCGAACAGAGTGGCCGAGAGAACAAGACGATCACCGGCACCGCCACGATTACGCAAACCTACACATCGTTATCGGTTCGATTGGTGACAGGCGAAGAGCCCAACACAAATAGATCCTTTCAGCTTGCTGGACGGCTGATCCGTCACAATGACGGTGTCTATGAAGTGATTGGCGTTTACCAGAGCGACCCCGACATTCTCGCCCGCGGCACGCAGACCGAAATCCACTATGGCGCATTCCGCTACCGCGTCATCGGTACGCCGCCGAAGAAGATGAGCGGTCATTACTGGACCGATCGCAATACCAAGGGATCGATCCAGCTCAAGAAACGCCTATGAGAACTTGGTCTTCCAGGTACCGACTTTAGAGCGTTCGCCGTTCAATCTAAGCCGAGGTCACGCCGGGAAAGTCGGGCGAATCGGGCTTGTGAGTCAGAAATTTTTGAAGTGCAGGATCAGCAGACACCTTCTGGAAGCTACCTTCCGCCAAGCCAAGCAACGTGCCTTGAGCGTTCGCGTCAGCAACATCCAGGGCCAAATCTGCCTGCTGCTCTTCCGATTGGGTGGCATCGATTCGCAGATAGCGTTCGCCCAGTTGGTGGCGCAGCATGTAATCGACGAGCTGCTGCTGTGAGGAAACGATCGTTCTCAATAGCCGGCCTCGCATCATCCATTTCGCGCTGCCGAGATCGCGACCGAGGGATCGCTTGAGGGAAAATCCGGTCGAAGTGGTGCCGATGCTGAGGATCGAGATCTGACACACATCTTGATTCAGAAAGTGCGTTGCCTCGTGCAGGGCACATTGGTCAGGGGCATTGGCGACGAGACCGCCGTCGGCATAGTGCGCAGCGCCAACCTCCGCCAGTGGGAAGTAGGTCGGCGCGGCGCTGGTCGCCATGACCACGTCGACCAATCGCCGCTTGGGATCGAGCGTGAAATCCGGATGATGACCCGTCTTGAACATCTGGACACTCCCCTTCGTCATGTTGACCGCGGGGATGATCAAGCGGTGCTTGCAGGCAGCCAGCATCGTTTGGTCGCCAATAATTTCGGAAACAACGCTCCGCAAGGCTTCGCCATCGTATTTCGGACCAAGCACTGACCGCCCCGCGTCGATCCAGCCGAACTTCGGCCGCGGCCGGCCCGAAAAGATGTCCCGACCCCGTTCGATGAAGAGGTCTCGCATCCGGGCAGCCGGCACATCCAGCGAAACGCCCGCTGCGAGGATCCCACCGACGGAAGTGCCAGCGATCAAATCAAAACAGCTTCCAATGGGTCTGCCAGCCCTTTCCTCCAGGCGGGCAAGGATCTCGGCAGCGTACAGCCCGAGGTACCCGCCCCCGCTGAGCGCAAGTATCTGAAACGGCTTCTTTTTTGTGGATTCTGTTGTCAATTCGTTCTCCAAAGCCCCCCAAAAGCGCTATTCTATAATGTAGCCATCGATTCGTGCCGCTGGATGCAAGCCGTCCCCGACGCCCGGATCGCCGAACCGTCGGTGGCGAGCGACCTGTAACCAGAAAGGTACCACTGTGGCAAACGTCGATAAGCTGCTTCACGGCGCCCAAGGGGGCGTCGATCTTCTTGCCAAGCTCGAGCTGCTAGCTGACGAACAGGACAAGCTACAAAACGCCAAGCGAAAGATCCGCGACCATCTCAGGACGGTGATCGCGAGCGAGACGAAACGGCAGTTCGGAAGACAGATCACGCCGCGCTTCTTCACGCAGGGCAGCGAGGCGTACAAACTGCTCAATCGGCGCGCATGGATGCCGCCGCAGCAGATTGACGTTGACGACGGCCTCTATCTGCCGATGACATTCGTCAAGGGCAACGGCCCCGCCGAAGCGGCGAAACTCTACTTCGACATTATCGACGCCGCCCTGAAGGTACTGATCAAGCGCGAGAAGTGGAAGGGCTTCGAGGAGAAGGACACCTGCGCGCGGGTCATCATCGACGATTGCCTCCACGTTGACGTCCCCTTGTATGCCATTCCCGACGACCAGTTTGGCAGGCTGACTAAGGCTGCGATGGACCGGGCTATTGCCGATTCCGAAGACAACATCGACTTTATGGGTTCGCGGAAGATGCGGATCGACCGCTGGGATCAGGTCGATTCCGACAAGGTTCTGCTCGCGCACCGCAAGGACAACTGGAAGCAGTCCGACCCGCGAAAGATTCATGACTGGTTTCTCAATGCCGTCGATTTCTATGGCGAACTCTTGCGGCGCGAATGCCGCTACCTGAAGGCCTGGCGGGATTATCACAAACTTGAACATATCTCGTCGATCATACTGATGGTCTGCGCCTTCTACGCATTCGAGGACGTTGGCCATCTGAGTCTCCCGCGCCGCGATGATCTCGCGCTCCTCGAGGTGACTTCGCGCCTGGCCGATATGTTCGCCGGTGAGATTCTCAATCCGGCCGACACCGCTGAAGTTCTCGGGTCATCCTGGACCCGCGAGCAACGTCAGCAGGCCATCAAGGCTGCCAACGCGATGCACGAGCAGCTCGATGACGCGATCAACCATTGCTACCTGCCAGAGGTCGCCGTGGACCATCTGAAAGCCATCTTTGGCGAGCGAATTCCCAATCGTCCCGATCTTGTCAAAGCTCACGCCGCTGCGGCTGCGGCTGTTGTAGCTGCACCGGCCATCATCTCGCCGGCGCCGTCTGTGGGACGGTCGACCAGTGGATGAGCAGGAGGTCCTCCGAACCATCGATGCGGCACTAAGACAGGAAGGCTTCAAGAAGGATTGGAGCCAGAGCGCGCATTCATACTACGTCGGCCGGATCGAACGGCATGGTCTGGAGGCCGAGGTGTCGATCGAGGTGCCTGACCTTGATTTCGTCGATCCGCCGGTCATCAAACTGCTCTCGCGCGGCAAAGCGGAAGGTAAGCGAACGCCACATTTGCTCGGGCCGGACGACATGGTCTGCTATGTCGCAAAAAGCGCCATGGTGTTGGATCGGTACGATCCCGGCGGGACCGTTCTGCAATGTCTAAAGCTTGCGGAGAAGGTTCTGGGCGACGGGCTTCGTGGCCGCTCCGATCTCGACTATGTCGACGAATTCAGCCAGTACTGGGCCGCCGGGCCTTCAATCCTGGTGGATCTGCCAGAGGGTTTTCGAGGCGACGGTGAGATATTCTATGTCGGGCTGTCGCGGACGGCTAAAGACAAGCTGGTGCTGGCACCGAAGGATGGCCTCGCCCCTTCCCTCAAGGCACTACATGCGGCTAACCGCGGCACTAAGGCCACTCCGGAAACAGCCCCCTGCCGGATCGTGCGCGTGGACCGCGATCTTGGCGCAGATCGAGGCGGAGCCCTGCCCCGCAATCTTCGAGGCCTTGCCGCATTCCTCGACAGGATTGGCGTAGCACACGAATTGAAGCTCGCGCTGGAGCTGGGCACCGGTCTGACGCGTTGGATCGCGATCTGCGCACCAAATGCCATCTGTCTCGCCGAGATCCAGATCCCCAAACGATTTGATCGCCCCGAATTCATGAAATCCCGGAAGTCGGCCCTGCCCAAGCTCCTGCTCGACCGCACCGAGGATGTGGCGGTCGAACGCCATCTGGGTTCTCCAATCGATGAACGCTTCCTCTACCAGCGCAATCTTGGGATTGTGCCGAGCCTCGCCGGAAAGAACATTGTTCTGATCGGTTGCGGGACCATCGGCGGCTTTCTCGCCTACAATCTCGCGCAAAGCGGCGCCGGGTCGCTAGGAGGATGCCTCACGCTGATTGACTCCGACAGATTATCGCCGGCCAATCTAGGGCGGCATATTCTCGGAATCTCATTTCTCGGCCAGAACAAGGCGGGCGGTTGTGCCGAGTACATTCGCGAACAGCTTCCGCACCTTGCGGTCGACAGCCGTCCTGTGGACGCGACAGCAATCCTGAAGTCATTGTCGGGTGACCTGGTCATCGACGCAACGGGTGAGGAACCGTTCTCCATCGCCTTGAACCATCATGCCGTGTCGCAGCGACCGAACTATCCGCCAGTTCTTCACGCCTGGATCGTCGGCAACGGCGGTGCGGCTCAGGTTTTGCTCTGCGACGGACCGGAGCACGGGTGCTTCAAATGCCGTAAGCCCAAGCTTGCTGGCGAGCCGCGCTACCGGGTCATGCGTCCAGACTCCGATAACGAGCTGCGACGCAATCCGGCCTGCGGAGACGGGCTCTATGCACCGTTCCCAGTCTCGGCATCGATGTCGGCGGCGGCCTTGGCGCTCGACCTCGTTCTCGCATGGAATAGCGGCGATCCAAGGCATCGCTACCGAACGCGTGTGCTCGATCCCGACCGCAGCTTCCAGATCAAAGATATGAACCTCACACCCGCTCCAGAGTGCCCCGCTTGCCAAACACGGGCTCAATGATCTTCCGCGCTGGCATGCGGCTCGTCGTCGTCCACAACCAGGTGATGATGAGGATAGAACGCTACTTACGCGTTCCCGAGAATGCGACAGAGGCTGGAGGGATTCTGATCGGCTGCTACAGAGGTCCCCACATCGAAATCACCGAATGTTCGGAGCCTCTGCGGCGCGACCGCCGTGCACAACTTCGGTTTGATCGAGACGATCCCGGGCATCAGGGTCTCGCCAAGAGGCGATGGACCGAGAGCGGGCGCACTCATACGTTCGTTGGTGAGTGGCATACGCATCCCGGATTTTCGTCGACGCCATCCGGGATCGATCTCAAGACGTGGCGAGAGGTCACGCGGAACAACCTCGCCGGGAGCTCGGTCTTCCTCATCAGAGGCGGCGATGGCTGGTGGGCGGGCCTTGGCGCCGGAAGAATATTGACAAGGATGTCGATCGTTCCGCCCGACGACGAATGACCGCCACTGCAGTCTTGATTGTTGATCGGCTCAAGGGGCCAACTCGACCATAAGGTCGTCCAGCACAGTCGCCAGGCCGGCCACGCCGCTCAGAGGCTGCACTCCGATAGCTTTCATTTTGGCACCGCGCGGTCGAAGTTTGCGAGGTTCGTTTGGCCGTTTAACCGTGACGGATAGACGATGCCGTCTGGCCCGGACGGATGTTCGTGCCAGGCGAGCGACCAATGTCGCGCCAGCGTTTGCCTTGAGGCCCGCGCAACATGTGTCGGAACTCCCATACGGACAGCACCGTCGCCACGCAAGTCAACCATATTCAAGGAAGAAGCAATCTCGATCGTGACGTAGTGTCTGTCTTGAAACTCATTGGCGACGCGACTCCTCGAGGGCCAGGCCACGCGAGGGCCTGACGCCATCTGCGGGACGCCCAGACCAGAATGCGCAGCGCAGGTCGGTTTCGTCAAAAACCCCGTACTGCCGGTAGTTCTCTATGACGGTGAGATCAATCTCGCGACTTTATGAGCCGAGCAACGAGTGGCAGGACCGCACCGAGGGCGATCAAGCTGAAGATCGGCCGCAACGTTATCGCGTTCGCGCATTGCAACGCGACGATGCCGGTGAGGATGAGTACTGCAAGAAGCGCCTCATAGGCCCCGAGCGCGCTCGCCATTTCACTGATGCGCTCTAAGATACCCTTGACCAGCTGAGCCAATGGTCCGGTTGGGAAATGTTGCGCGGGGCCAGCGTGCGATGGAGGGCTCGATGGGGGCAAGCCCGGGCAACTGTCGGCGCCGTTTTGCACAAGGGCGCGAAGAACCTTTATCCACCTTCTTAGATTTCGTTTTTGCAGGCAGTCTTCAGCTACGGCGAGTGACCAGAGCTCTGCGTTGAGAGGAGTGCGCAGCGTCAACGGCGAATTCGGCGACTAAGCGCGTTAATCTTGCTTTAGTGGTCCACGCCGGCGTTGGACTGCCGGGTAGAGACCAAAAAAGCCCGATCCGCCCAGCCAGGATTGGCGCGCGGAGCGCCGCGTCACGCCGCCTTTGGGCTCGGTACGGTGGTTGTATGAAAATCGAGAGCGAGCAACAAAATCCGGCCCAAAAAACGGATGCAATATCCTGCTTTCATTGAGGAAATTGCTTTGGAGCCGGTGAAAGGAATCGACCCTCGTATTCAGCTTGGAAGGCGGCCGACGCGCGCCGGCCGCCTTCCCAATGATGTTAGCACCGAGCTGGCCAGCCGATCGAGGACGGCCGCCTCGAACCTCGCGAACTCTTCTGGAGCATATTTCCGCCCGTCGAAGCGACGACCTACCAATTGCGCTGGACGCGCAGCAGCATACTGAACGCGCTCTGGTTCTTGAGTTCATACACTGCAGCAGGTTTGGCGACTGCCGCGACCGCCGGCGCCGCGATAGTGCCAGAATATTTCTGATCAAGGAATGTGGCGAACAGATCCGCGGAGAACGTCAGGTTTCTGACCGGCGTCCAGCGCGTAACCGTGCCAACCGCAGCAATATTGAAGTCGGGGTTGCAAACACCTGTCAACCCGAGTGCCGCCATGCCAGCGCTGCCGCAAATCTGAGTCTTGGCCGCATCGGTGTAGCGAATAGCGGCCCACCCGCCGTAAACCGCAGTGTTCCAATAGGGATCCCAGTTATGAATGTAACCACCGTTGAAGCCGTACGTCGTGGTCAGCTGAAAAGCCGTGCTAGTTGCCGACGTCGAGCCGGAATAGATGGCATCAGCAACGCCAGCGAAACCGAGGCTCTGATACGCACCCGCCCCCGTACATCGCCCACGCGGTCGGGATGTTTTCCTGGATGCTAAAGCTGCTGGCACCCTTGGTGTAAGCCGCCTGCAAATTGATCGTGTCCCCCGGGCCGGTCGGAATATTCTTGATCGATAGCGCCAGCTGACCGGCCCAGCCCCACTTATCGTCGGCGTGTCCTGTGACTTCACTCCCACCATAGTACGCCGCATGGTTGTTGTGCGCCGCGGCCGATGCCTGGAAGAGACCCCAAGCCTGGTCGATCCGCATCATGCCGACAATATCGGGAGCCACGGTGCCGCCGTAACTCTGCGACCCGTAAGCACCCGTCACGATGCCGGCGGCCGTGGCATTCGCCGTATTCCAGATATTGGTCTGGTAATAGGCCGTTGGATCCTGCGCAGAAACCGTCGCCGTAATCCCCTGGCCGAAGTCAGCAGTATAGCTGAACTGGTTGACACCCGAGGCATCGCCACCGCCGCCCGGCAGACCATCGAAGAAGTTGTTGGCCGGATAGTTGGTCCAAGGAGCGCTGAACTGGGAGACCGCCTTTCCCATCGTAAAGCCCGCGAATTGGATGAAGGCATACCAGATGCTAAGCGTTCCGAGCCCGACCCCATCGCCGGAATACGCTATTGCGCCCGATCCGGCCGCACTCGTCGAACCCGTCTTCCAGGTAAAGTTTCCCTCGAAGAAGGTGCGGACCACGCCATATTCGCTTGCTGTACGCGTGTCGATGTTGAGGTCTGCGCGAGACCGAGCGGTGTAGGCATTGCTCAGGCGGTTGTGCGCAGCACCGACACCGGAAACCGGATTCAGAACAAAACTATTGCTGCCCAGCATCACGTCGGCGCGAACGAAACCACCCAGCTTGATGCAGGTGTCCGTGCCCGGGATGTAATAGAATCCGGCACCATAGGTGGAGCACACCTTCACGTACTCGATCGCTTTGGCTTTGACGGGAAAATCGGCCGCCTGCGCCCCGCCCGACGCGATCACGCCTGCCGCTGATGCCAGCACGACCTTCTTAACAATCGTGTTCGAATAGAGTCGGGGCTCTTCAGCGCTCGCCTCAATCACGACAGAGGGTGGCTTGCTCTCGGCCACTCTAGTCAACAGGCCCGACGCCCCTCGCGACGGCGATGCAACGACCGGAAAGATATTATCGAATAGAGGGTTGGCCCATCCGATCTTAGTCCGAAGATGTCTTTCAGCACTGAAGTTCTCCGCTCAAAAGTACGCAAACATAGACCCCTATGTTTCTCACGTAGGAAAATACAAACCCGTCGATATCGGTGTTCGCCCCTGGCGCGCGCAAGGCTAAGCCAATGAGAAGCGGGCGCTCCACACAAGGCCGCTCGTTCTCAGCGTGACTGGGCACAGTCAGCAACTCGCTGCGCGCAGAACGTCCTCTGCAGGCTACGGAATGCTCGCGTTCCCTCAGCTCAGTACGCCGCACATACACGGCTAAGAAACGAGGTGCGCGCGCGCATGAACTGACCGTGCGGCGTGTACGAGGTACGCTCGCACGACCCTTTATCGGCGCGCTCGCAATTCGATGAGGACTAACAATGCCGGCCGTCGGCTTACCTTGCGCAAAGTCGCAACGATGTAAGCCAATGCAGTGAGTTGAAAATGCCATGTCTTTGTCCCCACGACCGCGCTCGTTTCGCCGACGCACTAACGTCGGGACGCAATGGTTAGGTGACAGGCATCAACTAATGCGATGGACGCCCCTGAATTAGAGATAACTCTGTTCGGAGGATCTGGGGCTTCTCAAGCGAGGCGGCGTCGCCATTTGCCCAATCAAGATGCGCGACAATCCAGCCGCCAACCGCAGGCTCCGCTCACCTGTATCAAGAACAAAGTTACTGTAATAGTTGGGTTTTATACCGTGTTTTAAGGCCCTAACAAATGGCTGTTTTAGCGCATGAGAGCTCGTGCGCTGGTAGGCTGGAATGTGCGCCGGATCCGCGTGGATCGCGGGATTCCGCAAGAGCAACTCGCTTACGATGCAGGCATCGACAACTCCTATATGAGCGGTCTGGAGCTGGGAAAAGCGAACCCGACGATTGATCTTCTAGAGCGTATCGCCGATACGTTAGGTGTTCCCCTGTCTGACTTGGTTGTTCAGCCAGACCAGGGGGCGATAGTTCCGAAAACCTTGCCCAAAGGCCGCAAGCCGAAGCGCCCACGCGATACCAAATAGACTCCTCACGTAGAATCACTTTGTGGCACAGAAGTCTGCAACGGAACGCGATGCCTACTTGAGCGTGGTGCAAGTTGCCGAGCCATAAGCTAACCAAGCAACCAGATAGAACGTTCACGCGGAACAAACGCTCCGAGGCCTCGGGCGCTCTCAAGAATGCCCCTCAGCAATTTGGTCTTAGGCAGTGTAATTCCACGGGTGTGAGGCCGTTCGACGCAGCAAGATGGTCCTAGGCCAACATCACCAGGCCAATTGAGGCGAGGATTCACTAGCAGCCGGGGCAAGCCGCGCGCTCAAGAAGACGAGCTGCCCGATCCCCTCGGGTGGGCATTGGAAGCTCTAGATTATATTTGCCGATGCGTTGCTATCAGATGCTTCGCAGCAAATCCGCATCACGTGAATTCGATCTAGCTTCCGGCGCGGCGGGCTGGTCCCGATCCCATACTTTACGTGGTCGCACGTTTCTAACAGACCAGATTACAGAACGCTGACTGTCGTCTTGAGCCACGACTGCTACAAATTCTTCTGTGACGCCGCATGGGAGCTCGCGCGGATCAGCGTGCTGCGCCGCGGCAGCGTCGCTCGGCGAAACATCGAGACGGCGAACGACTTCGGCACCACTGGTCGATCACGAAGTTTGGTTCCGCACGGCTCGCGAGGGCGTCGTCCCGTCCATTTCTGGAACGAGCCGCATGTCCAAAGTTCCTCGTAGCCTTTGTGCCGAACTTCGGCCCTGGGTTCGGGCAACCCGCGGTGGAGGCGGTTCGTATCTACAGGCCGCAAAGTAGCCTGCGGCCTGTTCGGTGGCTATCGCCGCAGCGGAATCTATCTGCGACGGCGATCGCCCAAAGCGGCGACGAAGCAAAGATGCTGAAGAGGTAGCAATCCGTCGGCGGCCGCACGCGTTCTAGACGTCCGATAACTTCGAGCTTGTTAGTGTTTCGGCCAAGGATTCCTCGAATATCTCAAGACCTTGACTTAGTGTATCAGAGTCAATCGTGAGCGCAGGAAATACTTTTAGAACCTGATCATCAGGTCCACATCGTTCGACAATCAATCCCTTGTCAAACGCTTTACGCGAGGTCACTTCGGCGATTTCGGCCATCTGGCAATCAAAGCCTAACGCCAGACCTCGCCCCCGAACGGCAAACCTGTTTCCGTGCTTGAATGAGATGGCCTCAAGTCGGCGCCGAACAAGGTCTGACAACCGTTGAACACCCTCCGAGAAAGTCCGACTGCGCCAATAGATATTGATAGCTGCGGTTGCAGATACAAGCGCAAGGTTATTACCTCGGAAGGTACTCGTGTGCTCTCCGGGCTCCCATGCATCGATCTCCTCTTTGATCAGCAACATTGACAATGGCAGACCGTACCCACTGAGCGATTTCGACATTACGACGATATCTGGCGACAACCCCGCGAACTCGAAGCTAAAGAATTCGCCCGTGCGACCACAGCCCATCTGGATATCGTCGACTATGAAAAGAGCACCAGCATCTTTTGCTATGGCTTGAACTGATTGCAGCCATTCCTTGCTTGCTGCGTTTATACCCCCTTCTCCCTGTATAGATTCAACGAGAACGGCCGCCGGAGCATCAATGCCGCTGTTACTGTCCAGCAGTACTTTCCGCATATACTCAGCCGTATCAATAGCCTGCCCAAAATAGCCGTCATAGGGCATGAAAGTTATGCCTGATAACGAGACTCCGCTGGCCGTGCGATGAAAACGACTACCGGTCGCAGCAACCGCTCCTAAGCTCAGACCGTGATATGCATGCGTGAATGAAACGATATTTTGGCGCCCCGTGACTTTGCGTGAGAGTTTTAAAGCTGCCTCAATTGCATTAGCACCTGTTGGTCCCGTGAATTGGAATCGGTATTTCAGGCCCCGCTCTTGAAGAATGATAGAGCTGAAAGTCTCCATAAACTCGAGCTTTGCAGGAGTGGCCATGTCAAGTCCATGGACCACAGCATCCGATGCCAGATACTCTGTAATGGCGGCTCTGATTTGGTGATTGTTGTGCCCGTAGTTCAAGGCTCCAGCACCAGAGAGGAAATCAATGACCTTATGGCCCCCCTCCGATAGCATAATGGAGCCGCGCGCACGACTGAACAAGGCTGGGAACGAACGCGAGTATAGGCGGACGTTCGATTCCAATGCTTCCAAGGTCTGCAAATGACGTGAATCGCCAATCGCTCCAGCCATAGTTATCTCCTTCGTAAATAAGCGGTTCAGGAAGTAGCGACAGCGTTCTTTCGAGAATGACGTGTTTCACTTACCTGCGGATCGACAGCAATGAACCTACTCTTGCTGGTAGTCCTCCATGCATCAGAGTTAGGCGCTTGAGACTCGGCATGCCGCGGGTGGTGGTGCGTCGCCCACTCGGTCGGACTTTGCGCGGCGATAAATCCCGGCCAGCAGGCGGCTCATCTGCCAAGGCCGAATGTCGCTAAGCTAGAGGGTAGGCTCGATCTTACAGTCCGAGGACACGCTGTTTGACTCCGCAAGTTCTCGTTCGGACAGCATCTTCGTGCCGATGATGCCCTCCCTCGCCAGCTCTGCTATCTCGCTCTCGGAGAGACCAAGAAGCTCCGAGAGGATCTCTCTGTTATGCTGCCCGAGTGTCGGGGCTGCTGTGCGGATAGAATGGGGCCCGCCCCCTTCGCGAATTGGCATCGAGGGCTGCGGATGCAGACCTATGAAAGCTCGTTCGACCTCCTGGAGGTATGCACGTGACCGAAGATGCGGATCTTTGAGCAGGTCAATTGGAAGCCGAGCAACGCCCGCAGCAACCTTCGCGCTCTGCAACTCCGACATAGCGGTATCCGCATCGCGGCTAAGCGTCCAACCTGCGATCTCCATCTCGATGGCGCTCTCAATCCCTCGGCGAGCTTCAGTAGATTTGAGCGAATCATCCTTCGCCCAGTCAGGCCGGCCAATGAGCAGCGCAAGCCTGTGCCACATCTCCGAGTCGGTCGCCGCCACCACGATCCAGCTGTCCTCACCCGCACATCGGAAGCAACCGTGCGGCACAAACTGCGGATGTCGATTACCGTATCTTATCGGCGGCGTGCCGCCGATCGACTGGACGGTCATCCATGGTGCCACGAACGGCATCATGCATTCGATCTGCGCGAGATCGATAAACTGCCCCTGTCCCGTGCTGTGCACGTGAAGCAGAGCCACCAGAACCGCAGCACAGCCGTTTAACCCGCCGATGGGGTCGCCAAACGCGGTGTGGCTCATCAGCGGTGGCCCATCGGGGCTCCCGATCACGCCCGGCAACCCCGATCCCTGCTCGAGAGTCGAACCGTAGGCCCGGCAATCGCGATGAACGCTGTTCGCACCAAAGGCTGACATCGACATCATAACGAGCCGCGGGTTGAGTGTTCTCAGCTCGTCATATCCAAGACCGAGCTTCGACAGCACATCAACTGAATAATTGTCAACGACGACATCAGCTCCGGCGATAAGCCGCTTTGCAAGGGCGTGGCCTTTCGGTCGTTTCAGGTCGAGTGTGATACCGCGTTTGTTGCGGTTCAGGATGCTAAAACGTGCTCTCCTTTCGTACATCTCAGCGTCAACGTAATCAGGTCTACGGTCAACGCCGCGGAACCAGTCCGGATACTGGATGGCCTCGATCTTGATGACGTCCGCGCCCAGATCAGCCAATGTGCGCGTACACAATGGCCCAGCCCAGCCCATAGAGAAGTCAATCACGCGCATCCCATGCAATGGCTGCCGATCGGCATCGATGGAGCCAGACGACTGTGCCCCAGAATTGGATAGGTGCCTTCGCGTATTCGACCGAACCTGCTGCTCGCCAGGAGCGGGAACTCTTCCGCCCCGGCGCGGCGGTGTTAGTGTCAGCCGCTGCATCGAACCGGCGGTCAAGCCCTGTTCATTGCTCATAAAGATAGGTACGATCGCGCCGCGTGCCTTCTTCTCAGAATCCTCGAGCAGATCAGCTATCTCAGGCAGCGGCACGATGGGGATTTTTCGTTTCAGCCCCTCCGCAAACCATTCTTGCGCTGTCCGCGTTTTCAGCTGCGGCGCAAACTGCAGGTCGATCTGATCCATGTGTTGCAGACGATCTTCTCCGGAGAGGAGCGCCGGGTCATTCGACAACTCGGACAAACCAAGCATATCGCAAAACGCGAGCCACTGAGCTGGGGTTTGCAGTGTGACGCCGAGCCACCCTTGTTTGGTGTCATAAATGCCGACCGGAAAGCTCGGCCAGAACCGATTGATGCCGAGCCGCTGCATAACGTCGCCTCGCACGAACGCCTCACACATGAGATATTCGGTCAGCACAAGACTCGATTCGAAGGTATTGAGCGACCATGAGCGCCCTGCTCCACCGCGCTGTTTGGCAAGCGTCGACGACGCAGCAGCGATGAACCCCCAAAGGCCGGCTACGATACCCGTCTGAAAATCCGGTGCCTGCAATGGCGGCCCCTCGAGAGGTCCAACTAGCTTGACAAGACCAGCGAGCGCGCGGACCGCCGAATCCGTTGCCGCGAAGCCGGCATAGGGGCCTTCTTGACCGAACCAGCTTACGCCGAGGTGGATCAACTCGGGGCGCCTCTTGCGGATCGCTGCGACATCAATCGATGGGCACTCCGCAGCATCAACATCACGGCCGTCCACGAGGACGTCGCAATCCTCGATCAGCTTCGTCAGCCGAGTGATCGCATCTGGGTCGTTAGCATCGATGATGATGCTCGACTTATTGAAATTCAAAAATGCGAACCACGCGCTCTGCCCGCCAGGTGTAAGTGGTGCGCTCCGTCGGAGACCATCGCCCACTGGCGGTTCGACTTTCTGAACATCGGCTCCGAAATCAGCAAATAGCCGGGCGCAATAGCTGGCTGCGGCGGAACTACCGATCTCGATGACCCGCATATGCGATAAAACTTCCATCGATGTCTCCATATTCCGTCTTTCGTATGCGCGCCGGAAAGTCACTTTCTGATCTATGCGAGCCTGAGGCCTCCCAGGTGAGGCAATTGGGCGGCTCTTGTCAGACGACCGCCATCTACGGCGCAGATTCGGCGGCATCGACGGCGTTGCTAATTCCTGAACGTCGAGTCCGGCGACAGTGCTTCGGTGTTGGCGTAAAGCTCCGCCAGGCTCTCTATCGCCGTTACCCTTTGGAACGGTTCGGAAAGAGCTGCGAGAACTTTCGAGAGGCACGCCTACGCGAGTATTTCGAGCACACGCGCTAACCGAGCCTAGCGATGCTCCGAAGGAGCCTGCCTGGAGGACGTGTAAAGACTCTCGGTCAGCTGGCGCGTTTCAGTTTTCCATTCTCGTGAACAAATCACTCTCACCAAGTCACCTATATTCGGCATCTGGAGCGACTCGTCCAATTGGAGATCCTAAACTCCTACGAACAAGTCGGCCTGGCCTTTCTTTAACGAACTAGACCACTCCGTGGCTCGCGCGTAGCTACCAAATGAAGTGGGGCAGATGATCTAACGAGTGCCATCGCGGCAGTGTCCGAACAGCAGGAAAGTCCAGAGAATTCAGTCGCGTCTCGCACACTTTTACAGATGATGGAGCGTCAACACACACAACTCGCCCCCAGATAGTCTCGATCACCGTGCCGCAT
This sequence comes from Bradyrhizobium sp. STM 3561, assembly GCF_045571455.1. Classification (NCBI taxonomy): domain Bacteria; kingdom Pseudomonadati; phylum Pseudomonadota; class Alphaproteobacteria; order Hyphomicrobiales; family Nitrobacteraceae; genus Bradyrhizobium; species Bradyrhizobium sp. STM 3561. The sequence goes on along the minus strand of NZ_CP120695.1, from coordinate 141,497 downwards.
CATAGAAAGACAAGTGAATATGGCCGCATGCCTCAAGACCGATATTAGCTCTGGTAAGGATCTCCGGGCTTGGCTCTCGTCTGCCTCAAGCAAGGAACATGGCACCGAGCCGTCGACATCGCCGGTTCGAGCGATATGGCAGAGATTTCTAGGCTAACTTCAAAAAATGGTCGGCCGATAACATGTGGAAGAGCAGGTTATCGCGATATTGAAGGAGCATGGCGCTGGGGTGAAGACGGCTGACCTAGCTCGCAAGCACAATGTTCCCGAAGCGACGATCTACTATTAGAAGGCACAATTCCGTGGCTCGTTTCCGCAGCAAAGCGTCTGAGCGAGGAGGAGAACGGAAGTTGATTATGGCCGAGCAGATGCTCCATGCGGCCGCACTTCGTGAGCTCCTATCAAAATAATGGTACTCCCGCCGCCAAAACGCACTGCGTCACGCACCTGTAGGCCATCATGAGCCTGTCGGAATTGCCGGGCAGCTTGGTCGTGGAGTGCGGACACGAAAATGATCCGCTATTGCTCCAGCCGTCTGCCGCCGGACTCATTTCTGCGTGGCCGATTGCGCGATCTCGCCAATGAGCGGCGGATTTCGACTACTTCCGTCCGTTCGTCCTGCTGCGGCAGGAGGCAGAGCCATCGGGGATCACCTGGATCTACCGGCTTTATCGCGCCGCAAGGCTATGGGAGCTCGAGCCCCGGTCCTGGTCGAGGCGAAGCCCAACGCGCCTTGGTCGCTGGACTTCGGCCATGATCGTTCGCCAACGGTGAGGCTTGCCCATCCTCAACATTGTCGACGACGTGTGGCCCGCGAAAGTGACGGCAGTCATCGCTCGGCGTGGCACACCGGGAATGATCGTATCCGACCATGGAACCGAGCTCACCTGCGGCGCCATGCTCACTTGGTGTAAGGATGCTGCCTCGACTGGCACTTCATCGCGCCCGGCACGCCTATGCAGAGCGGCTTCATCGAGAGCTTCGCGGTTGGTCGGATCCGAGGGATTTTGCAGCGCTTTAGATAACGGTCGGAAGCGTTCATGTATACGGCCTGTGAGTGCGACCGACGCCTGGCCTTGATGGAGATCGCGGATCGAGGCCTCATCATAGCACAAGCCGGCACGTTTTTCTGGCGGACCAACAGCCTCTTGCGAGATGAAGCATCAACAAGCCTGGTTTTGGACGCTCTTGAAACGAACGCATATTGGTCGGGTGACCGCCTCGGCAGATCGCGGCCGCGTCAGCGGCGTCATTCTTCCCTTCTCGCCGCATGTAAGGTTTTACATAGGCTGGCGGAATCAATCTAACCTCGTGTCCAAACCGCCGATCTCGCGGGACTAGTGGTGAGCCGTGGCGCAAGCCTCGATGCCGACCAGGCACGGCTCGAGCGAGGAGAAGAACGGCATAATCTCGCCTCACCGGAGGCGTCGGAGCTTGCTCACTTGGCCTTTGCTATCACCTGCATGGACGTGAAATACGTGCTTCGAAACGCAATTGACGCGACTTCCAAGCGCGCCACTTGGCGCAAAACATTCCGAAGGCTCTAACTGCGGCTGAATTAATACTCAGTGGTAGGTCACATGAGCCCAGCCTTCCGACTTCACCTTTCAGGCTGTTGAAGAACCCCGCCGCGTTCGCAACTGAAGGCTGTCTCGTCGCCAATCCGCGACCGCGGAACGGATCGTTCTCGTCGTGCCCTTCCCATGCGAACTCCGCGCACGCCGATGCGCACGTCCATGAAACCCTTGAGAGCCGAAGGCGATTTCTCCATCGGACTTGTCCTGGAAGGTGAGATGCGCCTCTTTGCCAAGACCGCTATCTCGACAATGCGCCAGCGCTCAGCAAAGGCTTGGCGAAGCGGGCACCTTGGCAATTGGCCGGTCTTGAGCAACCGCACCAGATCGGAGGCGGCGGCAGCGAAGCGAAAGGGCCCATTAGATACGATCACCGCCAGCGGCGGGTCTTCTCCTGCGCCGCGACCGTCTGATCCAGCCGAATGCCTCCTCGATCCGCTTGCGGGTGAGCTGGCTGACAGCATAGTCGCCGCGACCGGTAGTTCGCTCGTAGAGCTGCGACTGCTGGTGTTCTATGAAACATGCGACGCCGCATTCATCGAGTGCACCTCGTCGATCAAGTCTTCCACGTCGTTGGCTTTTTCGAGACCCAGCGTGATCGCTATCGGCCGAAAGCAGGATGCTCGATCATGTGCAACGCGCCCCGCTCGGCACGCCCGACCTGCGTCAGACAGGCGTCGACCAGCAGGTTCGTTGCAGTTTTCTATCAGGGCCAGCCCAATGAAGCACAGCTTCGCTTCCATGCTTTGCCCTTGCGACAACACTATCGCTGCAATTGCTGCGTCTTACCGTCGGTAAGATAGCAGCGGTACGATTATTTGCGGCGGGGAGTTAACGAGCGGCCGCGGCAAGGGGGCGCCGTCCGTGGCGTCACTTTAGAGCATTTGCGCGGCTGCACGCCCGCTAAGCACCACCTGATTCTGCCGGCAACAATGACGGGCTTAGGCGCACGTCGATTCCATCCTCGTGATCAAGCCGGCTCCTCAACTCCACACCGGTTGTCCAGGAAAGCCAGTTGTCTTCCACAATATCGTCTTCCACCAGCGTCAATTTCGCGCCGCCAGCCTCATGATGCAGCATATCGTCGACCCCTTTATCCAAGGTCCAGCGCGCTACAAGCGCACATAAGAAGTCAGGCTCCCACAGGGCAAAAGAAAAGCCGTGCGTGATTTGCGTTATGATCCTGCGTATCCCTTGTCCTCTAAGGTCTCCGCGGACCCAAAGGTCCCCGTGGTAGGCTACTTTCCCGGTGATCTTCTTCGCGCTTGGTGCTGTGCAAATACAGCAGTCTTGAGGATGCGCTTGCCCGTTCGGGTCGGCGTAAAAGGCCTTCAAGGATTCAAGACATTCCGCAAAGTTGCTATGGGGAAGCCGGTATAGTCGAGCAGCTTCAAGCCCTGCGACATCGTTATTCTTGTCAAAACCCACGATCCAATACCCTTCGCCTGCATCAATTTGCGAGCGATCTGGACGAAAATTCGGATTTGTCGGCCCCTTAGTTGGAGTCGCCCGTGCGATTGATATATACTCGTTGAAATCGAATCCTATCAAAAATCTCATGCCTTTCCGAGCGGCGTGGTCATCATGTACTTGAATGAGACGTGAAGCGCGTAATGTAGCAGCTACGCTTTGCATTCCTGCATCCCTCGCCATCGTGATAGTCCGCGTCGCCAACTGTAGGGCGTCTGACTGAGACTACTGCATCAGCAACGGAACGAATCCCTACCTATTTTGGTAAGGAGACTCCTGTTGAACATGAGCACGGATTGTCATTCATCTCAGTGCATTGAACGGCCGCTTCTGCCGGGCCGAGCCCAACCTCGCAATCGTAATCGAGTAGCATCCGCTCATCTGCGCTCAAATGCTGTCGTCGGCAGACGCGAGGGATGACACCTGCCGAGCTTCTAATCAATCCTCAGTAATCACATGTACAGACCATTGGACTGTTTCGAGGACCTTTGGTACCATATCAAAGTATGAAGTTGCTGAAACGATTGCAGAGCATGTTCGGCTCTTACCGACTGCGAGCGCAAAGCCAGCTATCCTTCCAGCGAAGGGGTCTGACGGGGCATGCTTGCCGATGCGACGGAGAATAAAATGCAAACACCGGGCCCTGTATCTAAGGGTGGTGGAATAGCCAAACGTTTTCAGAACACGGCGCACCCGGTCAATAGCAGATTTTGCGGTGATCTCACGCGGCTCGGGGACCCACAACACGTTAGGGGCGAGGTGATCGCACCGGTCCTGCGAGCGAACGCGGCTCTTTGATTTTTTGGCAGAGCTTCAAGCAGTTTAGGAATTGTTTGCGCACGCGCGCTTGCCCGACCCGCAGCTTGCCAATTGACGGCGGAGCAAATCGGTATCCCTGATGAACTTCCCGCGCGGAAACATGATGCTGCCTCGCCGGAGCCCAATTGCGGACGTCACGTCCTCGATCACGCGTCGGCGGAGGGACTCACCTGCGCCACCGAAACACTTCCTGTCTGAAGCTCTGAAAAACCGATCCTCTCAGACAGGAGGCGGGCGCTACGATTCAACCTAATCGCATCCCGCTGTAGTAGGCTTGCTCTGTGCCATTGTGATCATCCAGCGGTTGGGCCGATCGGCTCCGCCCAACCACGTCACCCTTTCAAAACTGGTAGGAGGGCTCCCTTCCGCTATCGCTGTATTGTTCGCGAGCGAAGTCGAAGCTTGGTTCGCGACTGGAACGCACAATCTTGATGACGGCTGCCCGGGAAATGACCATTCGAGGCTAGCAAATGAGAGAGCGCCAGACATTGTTACACTGTTCCAGAACGCTCATCATTCAGAAGCCATCCTCGAGTTATCGCCTGACATCGAACTCGATATTCTCACCAACCCGCAACTCGCCGAATACGGGCGCGCTTGGCCCGATAGGCGGCCCTAAGAGGATCGAGCGGCTGAGCGTTGCTGCATGTCAGGAGCATTAGATCGCCATATCGTCCTAGAACTTATGCTGACATCGAGCCTCGATGTGCGGCCTGAGGATAGCTAAAATACAGCGCCAATCTCTCGCTTGCAAAATAGACTGCTTGAGTTGCGACGCCCGCGACAGCATCGGCGAGCGCCAAAACAGAAGAGGAATAGAGTGCCAATTCAAGAGAAAGCCTCCTAGCTATCAATCCGGTGAAGAATGGCAGAATCGTCCGTAGTCTTCGTTCGATGGTCATTTTGTCCTGAGCTGCGACGTGTGGGCGCCGATTGGCGCCCCGGTCGTTAGGATGCGGCGATCGGCGGTTCCTCCGCATATTTGGTGCAGCATGAGCGATCGGGGATGGATGATTGCCCGGTCGTTCTCAAGCAGGCAGGAGGACGCGTCGGCGCACTAGTGGGTCGCTTTGCGCGGCCATACGTTTGGCACTTTGCCGCTTTGATCCTGCTGATCTGTCTTTCGAGCACACTGGGTTATCCAGGAGTTAGTTGTTGACGCGCGAACCGCATCGATGTCGCGCCCGATGCTGTTGGCAAGGTTCTTGATCTCGCTATTGCCTGTTGTGCGATCCATTCAGCGAGCTCGGCAATATCGTGCCACTGAGGATGGACACAAACCGCTTCGCCAGATCGGCCGCTGTGGTGAGCTCCGGAGCTTAGCCAAACAGATGGCCGAGGAACAGCCTGGCTTTCAGCATCGATCTGCTGCGGTTACTGGCTCAAATACGAAGCGCAGCCAGGATGCGTGGGTGCTTTCCAGTCGGGCGTCGTCTTGCTGCTCCTCCGGCATCTGCATGTGTACGCCTGTCAGCGGCCGATCGCGCAATAGTCACTCCAGTATAAGTCTGTTGCGGTCGGTAGGGACGCTAGTGTCCCAGCCCTCAGCTCAGATCCGTATCTCCCCGGATGGAATGCTCTGCACCTTGAGACGTTCAATTTCTTCGCGCTCCACCAATGATGAGTATCGCGCGGGAGCGCTCTTGCTGAGGATTTGAACATCGCTGGTGGCATGCCGCCCGCCTTTCGAAACAATCTGGTTCCTAAAGGCTGTGACACCCCTGCTTCCAGCGCGGCTTCTTCGCTACTTCGCCCGGCAGCGATACTCGCCAGAAACTTCCCTGTTCATTCCGTCCAGCTACAGGCGGTCGTCCTGGCGATGGTAATGGTGCTCGCACAGACCGTGCCGATCGCCGCTTTCGAATGCGCATCGCAATCTCAACTCGAGAGTGTTGCCAGGACCACTTGAAATCCGTCTTGCCCTCCTACAAGAGCCGGAGCCTGTATCCAGATCGCGTCCTCTAAACGGTCGCAATCCGCGCAGTAGTCCAGGCGCCTGACGGATTGATCAGGGATGGCACGCGCGCCCTGATTTTGGCACGTCCAAATAATTTTGACGTGACATCGGAAGATTCGCTTTCGCTCGCCTTCCGGATAGTCACCTGCCCCGTAAACCCGGGACTTTTGCAACACTTGCTGACGACCGCGCCTTTTTAGCGAAGCCACAGTGTCGTGGTTTTGCATCTGCGGCTGGAACGCCGATGCAGGAGGACCAATCTCCTCTCTAATTAAGATGAACACATCAAATTCGGTGTATTCACCTCCTCTATGCTCTGCAGAACTCCATGCCAGATCACTTTCAATAGATCGCCTCTGCGTCCGCGGAAGCAGAACAAATGGCCACTCAGGGGATCGCCGCACCTCTTGCACCTGCAGCGACAATGAGGCGAAACATCTACGCATGTCGGTGTGGTCCGTGCCAACCTACCCCCGAACTCCCGTAGGAACGGAATCATCGCGGATCCAGAGCCTCGATAATCCGGCGAAGTGTCTCAACTTCGACGCTCGCATCAACAACGACGCGCTGCCCGCCGGGGGAACCAAGCGTCGAGTGACACAGTTGAAGTCACCGGTGACGGCAGCTTAGCTGATATCGAACGACGCCGGAATGGTCCTTGCCCAGATGCAAGTCGGCGTCCGACTTCTTTTCCATCGGCTTTGCCCCCGCGGCGGAACAAGAGAGCTGTTCGTACCGGCCGCCCGAACTCCGCGATCCGCTCGACGTCGGCGGCACTATCGACGTGAGCAAGGGGGGGGTAAATCTAGCTGGCCTGGGCTCCTCGGGAACAGACTTGTATCGTCCGTTCCGATCGGCGGCGGCATGTTATCGGGGGACCACAAACCCAAGCAACAGGAAGTGCTCTCCTAGCCGCTCGGATCGAGCCAGGAGGGAGACTCTCTGGTAGCAGCCAGCCACTAAGCGCCGCGCTCGGGCAGGACACGCGGCGACTACTCCTTAGAACCTGTCTTTAGCCAAGCTCGAAAAGCTTTCGTGGCGCACTCGTCAATACCTCGGCGCCGGACTCGGTCACACGAAAAGTCTCGCTGATGACATACCCGAAGTCCTCATCAATCATCCAGTTACCCAAATGCAGATGGAAGGTCATGTTCGCCGTCAACACTGTCATGTCCTCTTCCGTAATGCTGGCGGTCCGCTCCATCCAATCGATACCAACAGGGTAGCCACAGCGCGATTCCTTCTTGAGGCCCAACTTTTCAATCGTGCGATGGATTGCTTTGGCGATGTCGCTGCAGGTACATCCCGCGCGGACAGTAACCAGCGCGGCTTCCAAGCCAGCGACTCCAGCCTCATGCACGCGATGTAGACGGTCAGAGGGCCGGCCAATTGAGAAGGTGCGGCTGATCGGGGCAGTATAGCCATGGCGCACACCGGAGATTTCAAGGTTTATCTGTGAACCTCGGCGGAAAACGTCCTCACTCCACGTGATGTGACTTGTTCCGGTACGCGGGGAAGAGCATAAATACGGGATTTCAATCATCGTTCCTGGCTTGCCATTGGCGCCGCGCACCAGCGTCGCCAAGATCTCGGCCATTGCATCGGCTTCCCGCAGCCCGGGGCGCATCACATCCGCCGCACACGCAATTCCGGCATCAGTGATAGCGGCGGCCTCTTTCATGACCACTATCTCGATATCGGACTTAACCATTCGGATCCTAGTTACTGTGCCGGTGCAATCCACGATATTCGCATGCGGCAGTCGCGCCTTGAACTTCTCCGCCGAATGCACCGACATGGCCCCAAGTTCGAGACCCACGCCCCCGTTTGCGTTGCCTATCTCGAAGAGGAAATCGATCAATGCGTCGTAGCCATCCATTTCTGCATTTCCGATGAGCGCTTCCGGATAGCCGACTACTTTGCCGCGCTCGATAAATGTCTGATGCAGTGCTGCCGGCATATCCATCTTACGCAAGATAAACGTCGGTTCCTCTTCATGGATCGAAACTACTAGTCCTTTCGGATCATTTGGTGACTTTGCCGTGTAGCCCGTAAGGTAAGTAATGTTGGAGCTGTCAGTTACGACGAGCGCTTCGAGATCCCGCTGTTCCATTTGCGATTTGACCGCGGCAAGCCTGCGCAGGTACTCTGTTCGTGGGAATGCCTGCGGCCCTTTGCTGATCGTCATTGTTTTGACTCCATCGAGTTTCAACTCGGCCTCTGTATGTCGAGCCAAGCGAGAGAAAGGGGAGGCGAAAAGTTATCGCCGATCTGCTTCCCGAAAGCGAGACGCCTGACAACCCTAGCATCCTAGCAAATATGAGGGGGCGGCTCGGCAGACGGCGGCATCGGGTGCGCTTATGTGCGATGCGCATAAAGTGTTTGTTGCCCAGATTGTTCCTGATGGGGTAACGGCTCGCTTGAGAGCCAGCATGAGCTGATGTTCGGCATAAGCGCTGAAGGCATTCGCCGTTGATCAATCCATCGAAAACACAACGGCTGGTGAGACCATCCCATCGCAGAGCGCGGAGAAACGTCAAAACTCACCAGTGGCCATGCGGTGCAAAGCCCTCTGCTCGGTCGCCCTTCCGTCCCCAGCCGCGCAGCGAAGTCATCTTGGTCTTGATCGAGATTTCGTCGATGAAGAGCAGGCGCCGGAATCAAGACTGATCTGCCCATGACCCGATCTGCGGCGATGTCCCGCGACACACTCGCGTCCAAATGACTTGCTCTCTGATCCTCATACGCGCTCTTAGATCGATCAAGCAACGACCTTTGCACTTCAGTCAATGAATTTGATGCTAGAAGGATAAGCCGATATGTTCATATAGCGATGTGTTATTTCCTCATCTACCCTTATGTCTTTTATTGCCACAATACTCGCCCAAGCGCCGGACTCTTCATCGGTCCACACTACCTGTGCATTCGGGTTGAACGAGTGGTTCACCATCGAGATCACACCGAAAACAACGTAGCCTGTCAGAGGGAAAATGAGATGTTGATCGGGCCGCACGAAGTAGTACTCGAAGACCCCCGTACGATCCAGCAGCTTGGCTGCGGCATCATCAAATCCCCAGGTCGGAGCGCGCTCGATTAGATCTCCAACTTTGAACGGAATATTTGCAAATACGCCGCGGCCTTTTCGTGGCACATTTTTGACATACAGGGCGTTGCTGCGATCAAAGACCTTGTCGATCATCGTGTGTGCCTTCTCGGCGCTGAGCATGGACTGTTTCCTCGTACGTTCTACCCGGTATTTCGGCCAGCCGCAGATCAACCGTAAGCGGGTCAAAGAACCATTGGGCTGCATCAAGACCACCAGCTTGTTGCCAAGACACGTCATTGCGGTGGGCCGTCGGTCGAGTGGCTTTAGACGTCCGGCCGTCGTTTACAATGTGCTCCGCATTCCAGGAATTGTAATGGCATCGCAAGAAAGGCTTCCGGCGAAGCGAAGAAAACGCAACAGCGAATATTGCACTTGCAACGTCGGTCACAGTGCATCGATTCCTCTTGTCGCGCTTGCACCATCGGCAAATTCGCAGTCAATCGAACCTCTTCCTGCACCCACCAATGCTGATATTTATAGCTTGTCCCCACACTGCCGATAGCCGCGAGAGGACACAGCTACCAATACGGGTGGGTACCTGTAGTTCTGGCTGTTAATTTCGCAGTTTCGAGTTGATCAACCCGCAACTCGCGTAGGTGTAAACGCGCTTTGGGCTTCCGATAGCTAATGCCTTCAATCCTGTTAAAGCCGCCCGGAAGCTCGCGGCCAAATGAGCGGCATCGCTCACTCTGATCTCGCTGTGAGCACACTCTAGCCTAGCTAATCGACCATGAGCGCAAGGTCGATTACTCTGGACGACCGCCACGGCGCGGATAGTTGCGGTTCGGCGGCCGGGCTTACGACCTAATCACCTTGCAATCTGAAACACTCCTACAACTATCGAGACGCTGGCATGATGTGCTCACGGAATTGCTCTGCTCGACCACTGCCCCCCCGAGCGGACCTCGTTTCCTCGTTGGGAGATCCACAGCTTTAAGCTCTCGAGCATCTCCGGCGAGACCACGATGGTTTTCGGCAGACAGAGTGCAGTGGATATTGGTCTGCCTGCCGCCTCGCCGGTGGGATCGGCCGCCGGAGAAAGCGGTGTGACGGTTGAAGCACACGAGACCAATTGCAACGAGACCCGTGAAGTGTCCGGAAACTCGCGACTCACAAAATTGAAATCGTACCGTTTTTACTTGCCGAACATAGCATCGGTATCCCAAAGACTGCAATTGTGCTGAAGCTAGACGCGCGGCAGGGCCGTCGCGCCAGCCTCGGTCGGATCGAGCCCGATGATGCGTCGGCACTGGATCCGCGCCATCATGGCGCCGCCCCGCCGGGTATGCACCACCGACAGCCGTCACGGCCTGCCGATTGCACCGAACCTGATCGCGCGCGACTTCACGGCTCCAGCCCCGAACCGGGTCTGGCTCCCCGATATCACCTACATCCCGACCGCGGAGGGGTGGCTGTATCTGGCGGCCGTCATGGATCTCTTGAGCCGAAAGATCGTCGGCTGGGCTATGCGGGATCATATCCAGATCGAACTCGCATCCGCGGCACTGACGACGGCCAGCTCCTGCTCTGGACCGACACTCCGCATGACCCATCTCATTGGTTGCCAAGCTGATCTCGGCGAGCGCGGGGCCGGACCACCCATCGTCTGCAGCCAGCTCCGATCGTTTCGATCGTCAGAGACCGTGAACGGGGACGCAGCGCTGCACCGCCGGCCAGCCTGATTGCTTACCTCCGAAATAGACGGGTAAGCTTCTTTCCGCCGAGCGGCGCCGGTCGGATTTTGCCGATGGTGTCATGACGGCAAGAGGAACGCATTCATGAGCAGCCAAATCGACAGCAAGCTCAGAGCGGTGTGCATGGCAGTCTCTGTCGTTCATGGTGGCGGAGAGCTTCTGCCGCGTTGGACGAGCTCCTTGCGAGCCGCACAAACCGCGCGTCTACCATCGGTTCCTCGACTGATGGCACGGCTACGACTCATTTGGGCGGATTGACCCTGCATGCTCGCTTCTGCCGAAGGGCACAGGGCAAGGGCGACAAGAACAGATCGGCGAAACAGCTCGCAGCTCTCTCGCCGAGACTTACAAGACGTGTCCTTCTAAAGACGGACTCACAACGATCGAACGTCCTTGCGAACCGGCGGCCCCGACAAAAACAGAGCCACACCAGGCCTCCATACGTAACGTATTGCGAGGATGATTTAGCGTGAAATTCTCCTATTAAAGAACAGTCATCTAAACAAGAGTTTTACAGTTATCAAGCTCCGCGGCAAGAGAGCCGACGTATAAGCGGCCTGCGGACGAAGCGAATAAGGCGTCAGCTCGGCATCGGTCACTGTCTCGTGAAAGCCAGCGGGAGCGACGATTCGTAGAGCACCGAAAACTAAACGCAGCGTCGAAGACGCCTCTCAACGACTCCCAGTTCTCACAATGATGCGGCTGACTGCGGCAATCCAATCACGCAGATCGAACGCGTGGACCGGCTTAATTGGGCAGAACTTCGCTTCACGCAAGGCTTCATGTGATGCGACATTTACCTCCCGATCGAGCGCGGTAACAAGCCGCGGGTGTTGCGGAAAGTCACTGAAAACTGTGCGAGGGAGCGCAGCGAGGACACGATCATCGTTCGTCTGCCACCCGTCTGCGCGGACGGGGATGCGGGACGGCGGCATCCCGTGAAGGACCCGAGTGACGGCAGTGGATCAGGAACGAGCGTACCGTCACCTCACCTAGCACACCACCAGTTGTCGTGATCCGAAGGACGGCTTGACGGCGGCCACTCTCCATCTCGCGACAGGTTGCCCTCCCTATCAACTAAGCGGCCGAAGGTGAAACATCCTGTCTTCCGAAGTCAATGAAGACCTACAAACAGCCGGAGTGACGAGGACGTGTTAAAGCCCTTATGCATCGACATCGTCGGCCCCACATCAACAGCGCCCCCGCAAGCACACACACGGTACTTTTCGCCGTTGGCGCGCTCCGACAGCGCATCCTCGCGGATTCTCTCTTCTCTTCAGAACTGATAGGAGAACCCCGTTTCCGTTTCAGCTATTCCTTCCAGGTTGAGCCGCCCAGCCAAGGCCACAGCCTATTGGCGACCATTAGCCAAACTTTGAAGTCGCTGATGCTGGTACCGAATGCTGCAATGTGAGTAGCACGACAAGTCGACAGTCGTCTTACGATCGCGAGCCGTTGCACCTCGGCTAGGGGCATGGTGATTCAGGTCCTCGATCCCCGTTCAAGTGACTTCGCTCCGCCGATTGTTCTTGTCGGCAGAAATTGGGGCGCTAACTGGGTTGTCCGCGAAAACGGGGCGCGTTTGGCTGGCTTTTATCAACCGCGCTGAAGCTCTGAAATATGCTCTCTTCAAGAACAGACGCCATCCAGAGAGCATCATCGAAGTGAGGCGTGAGATCGAGCTCGACTTTCCCATCCCGTGAACTGCAAAACACGAAGGATTGACCGCCCTTCTGCATCCGGCGAACCGTCGGAGGCGGTCACTTGTTAACTGATGTTCTTGAGCGTGCGCAGTTCAACCTTCAATTAGGCAGCCCACTGGCTTTCCGCTGCAGGGCCTGTCGGTCGACAGTAAACCGGCCAATCATTGCTTCCGCTCGATGAGCGTCACATCGTTATAAACCTGAACATTAGCCGTCCTGTCTCGTTGCGAGCGACGACCTATGATGAGAGAAGGACGCACCATCGACTGTTCATCTGGCACGCTTCATCACGCAAGCATAGCGCACAACTCAACGAACTAGTCGGTTTCATCTGCACGGGGCTATCTTGAGGTGGAATGCGTTCGCCGGCTTAACGCCATCTCCTTCGCAGCGATATTCAGAAACACCTGGATCGCGGCGTCCGCCGCAAACTTATCCAACTTGTAACCTCGAACCCGGCCAGATCATCGAAGAACGCAACCTTCGCATTGGTGGTCCTCGCAAAGGTAGGTTCATTAAGAGGCTCACGATCAGGCAAAAGCAGGCAGAAGTCGCAATCAGAACCCCAACAAATTACAACCGTATTTCTAAGAATGAATGAAGGAACTCAGAACAAAAAGTAACCTAGGCTCCCTCCAGAATTGGTAGGCGGACTTCTCGCCCCTTTTCTGTACACTTCACCATCGAGGCCGACGGCGGAGGGCAGATAATCGTCGCAAAAGTTGAGCGCTTTCTGCAGGCCGATAGCATTTAACCAACTGCAGTATGAGTTGGGATCTGTGGGTGAGGAGCATACGTGAAAGTCGTGAAAGAACTGACCATGGAGCTTGTCGAACCTGCTTCGTTCAGCGCCGCAAGGCCAAGCGTATTTGTCGGCAAGACTCGTCGCGGCAACAGGGTGGCTCACGAACAGAGGGGCGCTTTGGCCGGCTTGTTCGTGAACCGTGCACAAGCGCTTAAATACGCGCTGTTCGAGACACGCGATCATCCAAAAACAATCGGGAGGTGTCACGTGGGATCGAACTCGATTTTTTCACGGCTCTGCAGATCGCCGCCACGAGGCGCGAGGTCTGATACCTCGGCGGCTTGAGCAGGGTCGAGTGGCTGAGCTTCGATATACCTTCACAAGGAACAAATACGCCGTTGTCGGAAACTCGACAAAAAGCCGCCAGAGGCAGTTTTTCTGACGGTAAGCCAAGCTGCGCCTGGAGCTTCGCGAGCGGCACGCGTTGAATGACCGAAAAACGCCGACAAAAGGTATCCTCGAGCTTTACCAGATCAGGCCCTTGGTGCTGGTGCACGCGGTTTGCCGGGTTGCGCGCGAGGGACATCCATTGGCGCTTAAAAGTTTTTTATCTTGTTCGAATGGTGGTTGTGGTCTTTGCGACGCATCTAGGGCCTGCGAAACTGCTTCTCGGAGTAGCGCGTGCGCGTGCGTGAGTTTTGAGGCCTAGTTCACTAGCGCGAGGCAGGTGAGCAGCGAGAGAATTTGTACTGCGTGTCGCGCCGGCAGCTAGCCGGAGATGGGCCTAAATCGAGGAACCTTCATGAGTTCAATCGAGGACCTACGGCTGGGCAAGCCGGACAAAGAGGGGAGCTTTTCGGTCGTGAAGCCCGATCGTCTCACCCGCATCTGTGCGGCGCTGCTGAAAGCTGCCGGCGCTTCAGAGAACGAGGCGCAGGCAGTCGCCACCGGCTGCGTCAATGCCAACCTGGTTGGTCATGATTCCCATGGAGTCATCGCCATTCCGAGCTACATCGACAGCATGAACGCGGGGGATATCGTGCCGGGCGCAGAGTGGACCATCGTGCGAGAATCTCCCACCACGGCTGTTATCGATGGCCATTGGGGCTTTGGCTTTCATGTCAACGCCAAGGCGATGGCGCTCGCGATCGAAAAAGCAAAGACCGCTAATGTCGCAGTCTGCACAGTCTTCAGGCAAAGCCATGTCGGACGGCTCGCCGCCTATCCCTTGATGGCGGCAAGCGCCGGCATGATCGGGCTTGCGGCCGCTGATTCCGGTCGCTTACGTAAATATGTCGCGCCGTTTGGCGGGCGCGAGGCGCGGCTTGGCACCAACCCGATCTCGATTGCGGTACCATCTGATCTCAAGGCGCCATTTCTGCTCGATATGGCGACATCGGCGGTCGCCGCCGGCAAGCTCCAACTGGCAATCGCGCGCGGTGAGGAAATTCCCAAGGGCTGGTTGATCGATGCCCAGGGATGCCCCACGACCGACCCCCGCGACTACCGCAAAGGCGGCGTGCTACTGCCGCTCGGCGGCTCCGAGGGTTACAAGGGCAGCGGCCTCGCAGCGATCGTGGAGCTGTTATGCGGACTGCTGACAGATCCTGGTTTCGGAGTCGAGCCGAGCGGCCGAGAGAACTTCGGCTGCTTTATCGCTGTGTTCAATGTTGCTGCTTTTCGCCCGCTTGATGAATTCAAAAAAGAGGTCGCCGACTTCGCGCGGCACCTGAAATCGGCGGCCCCATCGGAAGGCTCGTCCGGCGTATTCTACCCCGGCGAGATCGGATATTTGCGCGAGCAGGAGCGCAGGGCAAACGGCATTAAAGTCGAGAACGCGACCTGGGAGAAACTGCGCTCGCTTGCGCGTTACTACGGGATTGCCGGCGAACTTGATCTCGCCTGAACGTGATGGTCGGCTCTCCGCAGACGCAAACTGACGACAACACCGAGCTCATGGCGGCTCCGCAGCCGCGCGAGGATGCAGTGCTGCGGGAACATTCTCATGACATCGCCTCATCCTCGAAGTGCGAAGTTGCCATACGGCTTTATTCGACCGGCTGCCGTTGCCAAGTCGAAGCGGCAGCGATCACGCACGCGTGCGAACGAAATGCGATGCGTGATGGATCTGTTATCGGGCTCACCGAATTGTGGTCGACTCGCGAAAGATGTGGCCTTTCATCTAGGACGCATACCTGCACCAGAGTCGGTGATTAGCTGTGCATAGAAACTCTGCTGAAGACACTGGCCCGGGTCGCGTGAAGCCTTCAGCATCAATACGCATCATCTTATGGCATGCTCCGCACTCTGTTGAATGCGATTTCAATTCAGCGAAACTTCCAAGAAGGGCGCAGTCTCGTCGGCGGCTATGCGACGGACCACCTTTTGTTGATCGTCTCACCAAGCTGATGTCAGTAAGTGGATTGGTGGAACGGAGCAGTTGATATGCGGAACAGCTCGGCATTGTCGGTCTTGCATGCATTGACCCACGCGACCAGGCCAACAATTGAGATCGCCGAGATCGCCGTCTTCCGCTCCCTGGGCTGACAGATCGCATCTTTGCAAAGCTCTATGACAGGAATTTCGCCATGCGTTACGCATCCCGAATCCACAGAATGACCGGTAAGGGATCGAGGGCCTGGGACATACATTACATGGCCGTCGAAAAACAGGCCCGCGGCGAACGTATCATTCTGATGACGGTCGGAAACACCGATTTCCCCAGTCCCGAACCGGCTATCGCCGCTGTACATGACAGGCTTGCAGCCGGGCGGACCCATTACAGCCCCAGTGCGGGCGGCCGTCCGATCCGCGAGGCGATTGCGCGGCGGCATACCCGCAACACTGGCCAGGCGATCGACGCCGATCAGGTCGTTGTCACCATCGGCGCGCAGAATGCTTTACTCACTGCCGCCCTCTGTATTGTAGAGTCGGGAGACCAGGTGTTGGTGCCCGAGCCAATGTATGCCACTTATCCTGGGACCATCGCCGCTGCTGGCGGCGAGATCATCAGCATCCGCTCGCCGGCAAGAAACCGCTTCCATCCACTGATCAACGACATGGAAGCCGCTATCGGTCCGAGGACCCGCGCGATCTTTCTCGCAACGCCCAATAATCCGACCGGCGCGGTTTATTCCAGGGACGAACTCTTAGCTATAGCGGCTCTGTGCCGTAGTCATGATCTCTGGTGTGTTTCGGACGAGGTTTACGGCGAGCTTGTCTACGAGGGCCGACATGTCTCACCCTCTGTCCTCCCAGGCATGGCCGACCGCACGATCATCATCAGCAGCCTTTCCAAATCCCATGCGATGGCCGGTTGGCGGGTCGGTTGGATGATCAGTCCGCAGGAGTTGGCGAAACATGCCGGCCAGGTAGCTCTCTGCTCGACCTACGGTATTCCTACCTTTCTGCAAGATGCGGGTGTCGTGGCGCTGGAGCAGTTTCCGAACGGCCTCCCCGAGCTGAAAGCCGCCTATCGCCGGCGACGCGACCGGCTTTGCGACTGGATGGAAGCGGTTCCCGTCCTGTCCTGCCACCGGCCGGAAGGCGGTATGTTCGTCATGCTGGACGCGCGCGCCACCGGTCTGTCGGCCTATGACTTTGCTAGGGGCCTAGTCCTCGAAGAGGGCGTCGCTATCCTACCCGCGGACGATTTTGGCGACAGCGCGACTGGTCATTTGCGCATCAATCTTGGCGCCGCCGATGTAGAGATCGAGGAAGCAGCCCAGCGCCTGTCCCGCTACGCCGAGCGTGTCGGCCGGCATCGGACCTTCGTCTGACGAACGCAGGCTGTCGGGCATAGCGCCACCTCGCTGCTGTTCTGCGCAGGCGCTTCGGACTGCGATGGAAGAGAACGGAGCCGGGCTGTCGTACCCTCATTAGCTTGCGCATACGGCCTCCGAAGTCCGCTACTCGCAGAGTCGGAGTTGCTAAGGTTCTCCGGCATAGCGTGCCACAAAACGTAAGACCGTATGTCTGCTTCTTCCGGTGAGGTGGCTCGCCCTACACTGCGCGTCCGAGAGTTGCTCGGGCGTACCGCGCCGATCCTCATCAGGAGGACGAGCCGTGGCAGATTATAGGGAAGCATTTGTCGGAATGGATGTGGCCAAGCTGAGAAATGCCGTCGCGATTGCGGATGCTGGCCGGGAGGGAGGTTCGGTTCTTCGGTGAGGTCGATGCTTCGGCCACCAACATGCGCCGCGTCTTAGAACGAATCGCCACCCGGTTTGACCGCGTGCACTTCTGCTACGAAGCCGGTCCAACTGGCTATGGTCTTTATCACCTGATCCGGTCATTCGGCCACAAATCACGGTAATCGCGCCATCGTTAATCCCGAGGAAGCCGGGAGATCGTGTGAAGACCAACCACCGGGAAGCCGTTTCTCTAGCCCGCGTGCTGCGCGCCGAAGAGCTAACGGCTGTGTGGGTTCCCGATAAACGTCACGAAGCGATGCGCGATCTCGATCGCGCCCGATCGGCAGCACTTGAGACGCTGCGGATCCACGGACAGCAGGTGAGCACCTTCATGCTCAAGCACGGCCGTACCTATCCCCCAAGAAGGGCTGACGACGCGCTATTTGCGGTTGGGTCCAGGAGCTGCAGTTCATCATCCCTCTCACCAGATAGCGCTAGAACAAATGGTCGAAGCAGTTCGCATCGCCAAGGACTGGGAGGCAATCGAGGCTAACATGACATAGGTTCGTCTCGTGCGATGCTCAAGCTTGGCGACGTCGCCGTGACGGACGATCTCGCAGCACACAAGCGGGCCAAGGTTGCCACAGCGAACGAGGCGGCGGTCGCAAAGCTTCTCTACCTGCCACACCGTTCGAGCCGAGCTCAACCCGATTGAAATGGCCTTCGCCAAGCTCAAGGCCGCCTTTTCACACGCCGGCCGCAAAAAACTATCCAGGCCTCGATCGAGGCTGTTGGCGCGACCCTCCCGGCGTTCACTTCTCAATAATGGCCGACCTTCTTTGCCGTAGCCGGTTATCACCGCCTCTGATTAGACTCTGCTCTAGAAGTTGAAGGTGTGGCGCCTCTCCGGATGACTCAACTGATGGCCGAACTCTGCTCCTCGACAAAGTACGTAATAGACCAAAGTATGCACCTTTAACAGCGGGCATCAGATCACTGGCGCGCTAATCAATTTCAGTGTTTCGGCCAACGACTCCTCGAATATCTCGATACCTTGACTGAGTGTCTCAGAGTCGATCGTGAGTGCGGGAAACAATTTTACCACCTGATCAGCGGGTCCGCATCGTTCGACAATCAACCCCTTCTCAAACGACTTGTATGCCGTAGTCTTTGCGATTTCGGGCGTTTGGCAATCAAACCCTAGCGCCATGCCTCGGCCTCGAACAGAAAACCTGTTTCCATGCTTGAATGAAATGGCCTCAAGTCGGCTCCGCATAAGTTTTCCCAGGCGTTTAACATCCTGCGAGAAGCTTCGAGTGCGCCAATAAGTGTTTAAAGCTGCGGTTGCAGATACAAGCGCAAGGTTATTCCCCCGAAAGGTGCTAGTGTGTTCGCCAGGCTGCCATACGTCGACTTCCTCTTTAATCAGCAACATCGATAATGGGAGACCATACCCACTCAGCGATTTTGACATGACGACGATATCTGGTAACAGCCCTGCGAACTCGAAGCTGAAAAATTCGCCCGTACGACCACAGCCCATCTGGATATCGTCAACTATGAAAAGGGCGCCAGTCTCTTTTGCTATTGCTTCAACTGATTGCAACCATCCCTTGCCAGCTACGTTTATGCCCCCTTCTCCCTGCACACATTCGAGCAGAATGGCGGCTGGCGAATCGATGCCACTGCTCTTGTCCAGCAACACTTTTCGCAGGTACTCAGCCGTATCAACGCCTGGCCCGAGATAGCCATCGTAGGGCATGAAAGTTACGCCAGGCAAAGAAGGTCCGCTAGCTGTGCGATGAAAGCGATTACTGGTCGCAGCAACTGCCCCTAAACTCAGACCATGATAACCGTGTGTGAACGAAACAACATTTTGGCGCCCAGTGACTTTCCGTGAGAGTTTCAAAGCTGCCTCAACCGCATTTGCCCCGGTTGGCCCCGTGAACTGGAACCGATATCTCAGACCTCGTCCACTAAGTATGGCAGAGTTGAAAGTCTCCATAAATTCGAGCTTTGCAGGAGTGGCCATGTCAAGCCCGTGGACGACAGCATCCGATGCTAGATACTCCGCAATAGCCGCTTTGATCTGGTGATTGTTATGGCCGTAATTTAGCACTCCAGCTCCAGACAGGAAGTCAATAACCCTTCGACCATCCTCCGTTAGCATAATAGAGCCCCGAGCCCGATTGAAAAAGGTCGGGAAGGAACGTGAGTATAGGCGCACGTTTGATTCTAGGGCTTCGAAAGCGTGCAAGTTACGTGAATCGCCAATCACTCCACACATGGTGGTCTCCTTCGCAGATGCATGGTTCAAGAAGTGAGTACGTTGGATCAGATTGCGTGAACCGTGGACAGCAACCGAATGCCGCTCCCAGAGCGGATCGCCTTACTTACCTGGGAACCGGAGGTTAGCGGACCTACTAATTCGAGTGGTCCTCAGTACATGAGAGCTTAGGCATACGAGATCAACTCGTGCAGTGGAGCGGTGCTGTGTCGTTCGCTCTGGTAACGGCTCGACCGCCCCTTGCCCGGCGATGAGCCCCTGCCCAGGCGGCCCTACTGCCAAGGGCTCAGCGGTTGATGGAGCCGTCGGGTCGACTTTGCAATCCGATGATACGCTTCTTGCTTTTGCGGGTTCTTCCTCGCAGAGCATCTTCGTACCAGTGATGCCCTCGGTGACCAATTGGGCTATTTCGCAATCGGAGAGACCAAGAAGGCCCGATAGGATCTCTCTGTTATGGTGTCCGAGTGTCGGTGCCGCTGTGCGGATGAGATAGGGTCTTGCACCTTCCCGAATCGGCATAGAGGGTTGTGGATGCAACCCTACAAATCCGCGTTCGACTTCCTGCAGAAATGCACGCGACTCAAGATGCCCGATCTTTGAGCAAGCCAATTGGCAGCCGCGCAACGCCGGCTGCGATCTTGGGGCCTGCAACTCGGACATGGCCTCATTCGCGTCACGGGTGAGCGCCCAAGCTGCGATCTCAGTCTCGATGGCATTCTCAATACACCTGCAAGCTGCCGGAGATTTCAGCGAAGCATTCTCTGCCCAATCAGGTCCGCCAATAAGCAGCGCAAGACCATGCCACATGTTCGCATCGGCAGCCGCTACGACGATCCAGCTGTCCTCGCCCGCACATCGGAAGCAGCCGTGCGGGACACACTGTGGATGTCGATTGATATCTTGTGCCGGCATGCCGCTGATCGATTGGACGGTAATCCATGGGGCTGCGAACGGCATCTGCATTCGATCTGCGCGAGATCAATGAACTGTCCCTGCTCGGTGCTGCGCGCATTCTGCAGAGCCACGAGAACTACAGCACAGCCATTTAAGCCACCGACGGAGTCCCCAAACTCGGTGTGACTCATTACGGGCGGCCCACCGGGCTTTCCGACAACAACCGGGAAACCCGATCCCTGCTCGAGAGTCGAGCCGTGGGCCCGGCAATCGCGATGGATGCTCTCCGCTCCAAAGGCTGACATCGACATCATGAGGATTCGGGGATTGAGCCTTCTTAGCACGTCATAACCAAGCCCGTGCTTCGGCAGCACATCGGCCGAATAGTTATCGACGACTACATCGGCACCTGCCACAAGCCGTTTGGCAAGCTCGAGACCTTGCGATCGCTTTAGGTTTAGTGTGATACCGCGCTTATTTCGATTCAGCATGCAGAAACATACCCGCTTTTCATACATCTGCCCCTCGACGTAAGCATGCCGCGGATCAGCGCCGCGAAACCAGTCCGGATACTGGATGGCTTCGATCTTGAGGACGTCCCCGCCTAGATCAGCTAGTGTGCGGGTACACAAAGGCCCCGCCCAACCCATCGAGAAATCAATCACGCGAATCCATGCAACGGCTGCCGATTGGCATCAATGAAGCCGGATTACGCTGATCTGGTGTCAAATAGGTGCCTTTGGCCATTCGCGAGACCCTGCTGCTCGCCAGGAGCGAGTACCCTTCCGCCCCCGCGGCGCGGTGTCAATCTCAGCCGCTGCATCGAACCGGCGGTCAAGGCCTGTTCTTTACCGAGCAAGACAGGGACGATCGCGCCCCGCGCCCTCTTCTCCGCGTCCTGGAGAAGATCAGCTATTTCAGGCAGCGGCACGATCGAGATTTTCCGTTTCAGTCACCCCGCAAACTAGTCCTGCGCGGTTCGCGTTTTCAGCCGCGGCGCAAATTCCCGGTCGATCTTGTCCATGTGTTGCAGACGATCTTCGCCGAGGATCAGCACCGGATCATCGGATAATTTGGACACACCGAGCATGTCGCAGAATGCGAGCCACTGAGCCGGCGTTTGCAAAGTGACGCCGAGCCAACCTTTTTTTGTTTCGTAAATGCCGGCCGGAAAACTCGGCCAGAAGTGGTTAATGCCAAGCCGGCGCATAACGTCGCCGCGTGCGAACGCCTCACACATGAGATACTCGGTTAAAGCGAGATTCGATTCGGATGCACCGAGCGACCACCAGCGCCCTGCTCCGCCCTGTGTTCGCGCAAGCTCCGAAGAAACAGCCGCTATGAACCCCCAAGGCCCGCTAGGATACAGTCTGGAAATCCGGCGCGTGCAGCGGGGGGCCCTCTCCACGGGTCCAACCGGCTTGATGAGGCCGGCGAGCGCGCGGATCGTCGAATCCGTTGACGCCAATTCCGCATAGGGCCCTCCCGGCTGAACCAGCTCGCTTCGAGGTAAATTAAGCCGGGGCGGCGGTTGCGAATCGCAACGAGATCCTGCGCAACATCCGATGCCAGTAACGCTGCACGGCACGGTACACCTTTACGAGACACCGAAGATTTCCGGCGCCCCCGTTAGTAAGCATAGTGGCCGCGCAGGAAGACGTTGATTTCGCCGACTTGGTCACTGATCGTGTGATGTCGTATTTGCCGCATGAGCTCCTGCAGTGACAAAAGGCTGCGCCGCAAGCGAGATTTCTCGGTGCGCATCCCAACCTTGAAGTTACCCTTCTGGTTTCGCGTCCAATACAGCGTCAGGCCCAAGAAGTAGATGGTCTCCGGGCGTTTTCTGCCGCGTTTGCCTGCGTGTCGCTGCGCGAACGACCAAACTCAACCAATTTGGTCTTGGTCGGCTCAAGAGTGAGGCCGAACTTTACCAACCGAAGGCGTAAGGCGTCCTGAACACGGATGGCGTCCGATCGATATCGGAAGCAGATCACAAAGTCATCGATATAGCGCACCAGCCGGGCTTCGCCCCGCAACCGGCGCTTCACCACGCGTTCGAACCAGAGGTCGAGCACATAATGCAGATAAAGGTAGCTCAAAAGTACGCTGATCGATCCCCCTTGCGGTGTTCCTTCCTCGTTCGGATGAACCTTTCCACTTCCAAGACACCCGCTTTCAGCCAGCGCCGGATCAAACTGATCAGGCGTGGATCACCGACTCGATGCGCAACAAATCGGAGGATCAATCATGATTGAGACTCCCGAAGAAGTTCTTCAGATCCGCCTCCAGCATCCAACCCATCTTGACACCGGCGATGGCCACATTGAGGGTCGCCAAGGCATGATGAGCGCTGAGCTTTGGCCGGCCACCAATGAGCAGGGCAGAAAGTCCCGCTCATAAATGGCAGACAATACTTCGGCCGTGCTGCGCTGGAACGCCCGATCGGCGACGGTTGGCACGCCAAGTGGCCGCTTTTCCGTCTCGCCGGGCTTCGGGATATAGACCCGCCGAATGTCCGGCGCTCTATATCCTTCACGGTGAATGGACTGAGCATCGGCTCTATCCATACATCGAAGCTCTTCTTCGCCGTCTCTACCGTCTGACCATCCACCCCTGCGGCCGACGACTTCGGAATCTGCGACCGACTCCTCCATACCCGGTAATGTCTGGGACCACGCGGCGATGGAGAGCTTCTTCTCGTCGCTCAAGACCGAACGGACGGAAGGCAAAACCTACAGGACCAGAGACGAGGCACGAGCCGATGTGTTCGACTACATCGAACGATTTTACAACACGATCCGCAGGCACTCGACCATCGGCTATCTCAGCCCGGTTGAGTTCGAGCGTAAGGTGGGATTAGCTTAACCCAGTGTCCATCAAACCGGCAGCAGCTCAATCCGGAGCCTTCAGAGAAAACTCTACTGCAAAGCGAAGGCGGAGCCCACCTTCCGCTTCTATCTGCTCTACGACAAGATCTGTCGCGAGGACATCCTGGTCCACGCCTATCGGCTCGCTCGTCTTAATGCGGGTGCACCAGGTGTGGATGGGATGACGTTTGCTCGCATCGAAGAGCAGGGCCTGGAAGCATGGTTGGCGGACTTGCGTGCGGAACTGGTCTCGAAGACGTACCGACCTGATCCGGTGCGGCGGTTGATGATCCCGAAAGCGAATAGTGGCGAGCGTCAGACTGCCGCCAAGATCGTGATCGAACCTATCTTCGAGGCTGACTTCGAGGACAATGCCTACGGCTACCGGCCCGCTCGCGGGGCGGTGGACGCGGTCAAGGAAGTGCACCGGCATTTATGTCGGGGCTATGCAGACGTAGTTGATGCTGATTTGTCCAAGTACCTCGATACGATACCGGATTCCGAACTGATCAAGTCAGTAGCCCGGCGTGTGGTGCATCGAAACGTCTGCGTCTCATCAAGATGTGGCCGAGGGCGCCGATCGAAGAACGGGACGCGGACGGAACCCGGCGCATGAGTGACGGCAAGCGAAACACACGCGGCACGCCGCAAGGCGGCGTCGCAAGTCCATTGCTGGCCAACATTTAGATGAACCGGTTCCTGAAGCATTGGCGTTTGACTGGCTTCGGCGACGCGTTCCAGGCTCACGTCATCTCCTATGCCGACGACTTCGTTATCCTCCGCTGCGGTCGCGCAGTGGAGGCATTAGCGTGGACGAAGGCGGTGATGACCAAGCTTGGGCTGACACTCAACGAGGCTAAAACTTCGCTGAGAAATGCCCGACAGGAACGCTTCGACTTCCTCGGCTACTCCTCCGGCGTGCATTGGTTTGAGGTGAACGGGAAATGGCATCTCGGCGCGAGGCCGTCCAAGAAGAGTGTACAGCGGCTCAAGACAAGGGTCGGCGAGCTTCTGGTGCCAAGCAATATCGATCCATGGCCGGAAGTACGTGACAAGCTGAACAGGTCACTGCGAGGCTGGTCCAACTACTTTGACTACGGCTCGCGGAGCAAAGCATACCGTAGCGTCGACCAATACGCCTTTGAACGTGTGCGCAGGTTCCTCGCGCGAAGGCACAAGGTGCAAGGACGCGGCAATCGCTGATTCATATTCGATGTCATCCATCGAGAACTCGGCGTTCTGTGCCTCCAACGCTTGCCCCGAGCGGCCACGTCGCGTGCCTCGCGGTGAAACCAGCCGGAAAGCCGGATGCCGGAAATCAGCACGTCCGGTTTGATGAGCGTTGCGCCTTGAAAGCGCGTTGAACTCTGCCGCTTGAGATGGCGGCCGCGGTAAAGCCTAACGAGCAGCCGCGTACCGAGTCTTGCGTGGCGTCCGGTAACGGCCGCTGCGAAGCGTAGACAGGGAGGTGGTAGGCCGGCATGCAGTGAACGGGAAAATAGCCCCGAAATCGAACGTGATCGGAGTAGTCGACCCTGTCGCTCGAAGGGGAAGGCGGAATCGCAGGCCGCGACAACGCGAGCGGTCTGAGATGCTCCCGGGTTCGTACCGCCGGCATGCAACTAAGGGGATCAACGGGAACAAGGGAGATCCATTCGGTTCAAACGCAAGTTTGTAGGGCCCGACAAGCCGACAAGGTGAGGGAGGCCTGACGACCGAGTGGAAGTCATACTGAGTGATAGTACTCGGAGGATGGGAGAGCCGGCCACATGGGGAAGCGGTCAGCGGTAGGTGAATTGTTCTTGGGCAACATGGGCTCCATGCAACGGGAGACACGGCCTTCTATGCAACGACAAGATCAGCTGACCATGGAAACGAAACTTGAACAGATAGCAGCGAAAGCTCGATGTGAACCGAAAATCCGCTTCACGTCGCTGGCACATCACATCTCACGCGACCGGGAACGGCTCATGCTGCAGATAATGCCGTGGTCGGCCATCAAACGCTGGAACTGCTCGCTGGTGTACTGGGCGGATTCAAACGATCGTCGCAACACCCTGAAGTTGGAGGTTGCGATGAAAGTTGTAAGTCGACGTTCGGCACGGTCAGGACGAGGGCCATTGCCATCGCCAGGCCGGCCGTCTGTGGCCGGACGCGATGAACAGAATAAATTTTGGAGCGCGATTGCCACAGGGCAGAGCAGTGAAGATGCTGCGTTTGAGGCCGGCTTATCGCAACCTGTCGGAAGCAGATTGTTCCGAAAGGCAGGCGGCATGCCACCAGCGATGTTCAGATCTTCGGCCAAGCCTCTCTCCGGGCGCTACCTTTCATTGGCTGAACGCGAGGAAATCGCCCTTCTAAAGGTGCAGGGCCATTCCATACGGGAGATTGGGCGCCGCTTGGAACGGGCTGCTTCGACGGTCTCCCGTGAATTGCGGCGGAACGCGGCCACCCGCGGCGGGGGGCTAGATTATCGGGCCACAACTGCCCAGTGGCATGCAGACCGATCTGCCCGCCGGCCCAAGCCGACTAAGCTTGCGCCCAACGCAGCCTTGCGCACTTATGTGGAGGAGAGACTTGCCGGTAGTGTTGTAGCCCCGGGCGGAGCTTGTATTGCTGGCCCCACCGTTCGGTGGAACGGCCGCCGGCATGGCCGGCGAAAGGATCGACGATGGGCCAAGGCATGGAGCCCGGAGCAGATTGCCCGACGCTTGCCGATCGACTTCCCGGGCGACAAGACGATGCGCATCAGCCACGAAGCCATCTATCAGGCTCTCTTCGTTCAGGGTCGCGGTGTACTACGCAGCGAACTGACGGCCTGCTTGCGAACGGGACGCGTGTTGCGCGTTCCCAGGGGGCGCGTACGCAGGCGGGGCAAGGGCTTTGTCTCGCCGGAGATCATGATCAGTGAGCGCCCCGCTGAAGCGGCCGATTGAGCCGTGCCGGGACATTGGGAGGGAGACCTCATCCTCGGTCTTGGCAGCTCGGCGATCGGCACGTTGGTCGAACGCACGACGCGCTTCACAATGCTATTGCACCTTCCCCGATCAGCCGGGCATGGCGAAGCTCCGCGCAACCTTAATGCTGATAAGCAGCGCCGCGATCTGTACGGCGGTTACTATTTGATGGTACAGCATCAACAATGGATCGATCTACTATCTGCCGTGGTGAGTTGTTGTGATTCTTCATGCGCCACGCGCACCACAGTAGTGCTGTGCTATCATCTACGATAAGGCGACGTAGCTAGGACAGGATGAAGCAGACGTACGCCAGCGGGCCGGCAGACGTTCTGTGAACGGTAGTACGCTTCCAGCCCATCTGCCTCATATTGACTTCACGGTTGCCGTTCGAACACACTACTCGTCCGTGTCCGCCGTGGCGTATGCATGTGCTTGGCGAGGCGACTTCTCGGCGGCTCGAGGTCATTCCGACGCAGTTTCGCGGTCGTTATCCGTTCTCCCAGTTATGCCTATCGCACCTAACCGGTTGATCAAGGGCGTGGTGCCGACCGAGCGGCAGAGTGACACCAAACGGGCGCCCTAAGGCGGAAAAGTCCTATTGCGATTCGATGCGCGTTCCGCCCTTGGGAATGCCGATTCCGAAATGTCGTGCATGGGCGAGATCGAGGATGCGATTGACCAGCTGCGAGAAGCTGTACCCCGCCGTCGCTGCAGCCCGGACGTAAGAGTTGATCTTATAGAGAGATGGAGTGGAATTGATCTCCAGAACAAAGGGTTGGCCCGAGCGGTCGATCCGCAGGTCTACACGCGCGTAGTCCCTGCAAAGGCAGGCACGGAAGGTCGCGATCGAAAGATCCCGCAGCACCGTCGCGAGCTTATTCCCGATTTGTGCTGGGCAAATCTTCTGCAACGGCGCGGTCGCCATGTGCATCTTGTCCTCCCAGGTGACAAGACGGATTTCGCGGTCGCCGAAGTCTTGCTCCACCGGAGGCAGCACCTCGAGCTCTTCATTCCCCAGTAGGCCGACGCAGATTTCGCGCCCTTCGATGTATTCTTCCACAAGTGCATCCTGCGCATATTGCGTGACGATCATTTCCACAGCTTGTCTCAACTGAGCGGATTCATGTACGAGCTGCAATCCCAAGCTGTCGAACTCGTACCGAGGCTTCACTACCAATGGGAATCGCAGGTCACCGGTGCTCTCCGTGCCGCGACGCATCAGGCGAAAGTTCGGCGTCGGCACGCCGCCATCACGGATGAGCTTCTTGGTGATAACTTTGTCGAGTTCCAGCGCCGCGCCGAGTGGACCAGGTCCGGTGTACGGAATTCCAGCCATCTCAAGCATGGCCGGGACCTGACTGGCACGCCACTCGCCCTGACTTCCGTACGCCCTGTTGAAGACGATTCCAGACGGGCGGGCTTGTGGATCGGATGGCATGAACCGCTCGAGTTTGGCGAGCAACCCTTGATCGCCCTCGCACAGCAGCGTCTCGTGGCCGCTCTCGTGCAGAGCTGCCACCACGCTTTCAATGATCTTGCGCCCGCTCGGGCCAGGCCGAGCGATCCCATTGGTCACGTTCGTATCGTTCCACACTACTGCCACTCGCATGAGCTACTCCCTCGATGTTTGCCGACTGTCAAATTCATTTGCGTGGATTTGGTTGATCGAGGAGAAGAGCTGGTCTGGATCCTGCGCGCTAGCCGAAGGTTGCGGGCAGAGTTTCTTCCTCCAACGCGGGGAAATCGAGATACTTGCTGATCAGCAGAGAAATGCAGCCGGCCTGCGCCAGCGGTAGTTCCGGTAAACGAAGCGAAGAATTTCAAGTTGCCCCGGCTACTCTCCTCTACTTCGAAGGCGCTGTGTGCCAATGCATGGCGCGACCAACACTGGCCAGCGCGAGTGCGCGGCCGTCTGGTCCAACTCGCACGGAGCCTGAACTCCCTCCGGGTGGGGACCTCATTGCCGGCCCCTAAACGCCACGAGGAACCAAAGCCGCTGCTAGACAACCAGCGCGGGACGCGCGCAGGAGGCGATAAAGATTCGGCTGACGAGACAGTGCAGGGTCTCTCTAGTTCAACTTCGCTCGTTCGAGTACGCTTCATCTGCTCCTCTCAGCCAACGCCCGCGAGGCTACTATGATTGCAAGGTCCTTTACTCGCCTCAAGCAATCAGCGTGCCAATAGAGAGCAAGCGAGAATGCGACGGGCTTCGCGCCGCACCAGCGCAAATACCTGCGCCTCAATCGTCGGTCCTGAACATAAACGTCTGCAATCGGACACTGAACACATAGCGTTGTACGACAGCCGCACGAACTCGTACCACGGTAGTGACGACAGTCCCCTCCCTGAATTCACATATTGTGTAAGACAGCTTGTATAAGACGGCCAGACCTCGCCTACAGCGTCTATGGCCTATGGGCGGGTGGGCAAGTTCGCTGAAGCATCAGCGATATGCCCGCGCAAGCAGTTCATTAACGCCAACCGGGCCTTGAGAGCGCCCCGAACATACATTGGTCGCATCACCCGAACATCGAAGCCGGCACCGACGGGCTCGATGAGATTGTCCTTGGACGCATACTGGCGCTGGCGCGGCGGGTGCTGTATCAGAAGCAGCACCATCGCGGCCCGAAGGTCTATTCGCTGCACTCGCGGGAGGTGGAGTGCATCGACAAGAGCAAAGCGCACCGGCCTTACGATTTCCGGGGTCTCGCTCGCTACCACGTTGCCGCATGCCAAGCGGAGTTAGTTGGTCACCCACGTGAAGGCACCCGGCATTCCGTACGACGGTTATACGCTCAAAACCGAGATCCAAGACAGAGAAGTGCTGATCGGCAGCATCATCGAGCGTCTCCTCGCGGGCAAAGGCCACGGCGGCCATAATGCCTGCCCCGATTACAAATATTCGAGGTGTTCACCGCAGGGCAGAAGCGGCGCATGACGCCGCAGTCGGTTCGCGTTCGAGCCCGTCATCGGCCACCTCAGATCCGAAGATTGGAATGGGCGGGAACTAATCCGCCTAGGCGATGCCACCAATGCCTGTTCTCGCCGCCGCCGGCTACAACTTCCATCGCATCATTTGCAAGCTGGAGCTCTTGTTGCGCCAAATCCTCGTCGAGCTCAATTATCCCCTCAGCTCGCCCCAAACTAAAGTGCGGGTTCTTCACCGACGACTCGGCGGATTGTGATGTGAGGCGCTCCCTTTGGGAGTCCCTGCGATTCAATTCGACCCAGCTCGCTTTAGGTTGCGTTCCTTAAGTCCTCTCGTGGCCCTGTTCGAAGAGCGTACGCAGCCCTTGGACACGGCCTTCGGCTCTCTCGATGGATTCATGTTTGATCGGGCCGTACCCTCGAATTTCGTCCGGATAGGAAGCTAGAGCAGCGGCAGCTTCGAGATTGCTCGTATTAAGACGAGGCACGATCTCGTCGATCAGAGCGAGGTATCGATCGCGCGAAGCTCGCTCGATGCGACGCTCGCGCATCCAGCCGAAAGGATCCAGCACGGAGCCGCGCAACACTTTGCCCCGCGCCAGCAGTCGCAGGCCCGCGAACAGATAGTTCATTGAAAATTCCCTCTTCCGCCGACGTCCGGAGGCTCGATCGCGGCCGAAAATGACGGGAGGCGCCAGATGCAGCCTAAGCACGCCGCCATCGAACTGATGTTTTATACCGTTCCAGAACGTTGCATCAGTCAGCAGGCGGGCGACTTCGTACTCGTCCTTGTAGGCCATAAGTTTGAAAGCGCTCCGAGCAACTGTCTCGGTTAGTCGAGTCGAGCCGAACCTCGCCTTGTCTTCCGCGCTCCTCACGCGTTCGATCAGGCTGCGGAAGCGCGCGGCATAGCTGGCGTCCTGGTAGGCCTCCAACGCGCCGATCCGAACGTTGATGCACTCCTGCAGCGTCTCGACAGGCCTGAGCGCGATTATCATTGCCTCCTCGTCAGAAGTTAGTAACCTTTCTACGGCCTCTGGATCCGCGAAGTACAATCGACCGAGATGGAAGGCGCGCAGCGTTCCGGCCACATCCGTACCGTTCAGCCGAATAGCTTTCTCAATCGCCTCTGGAGACAACGGGAGCAATCCAGCCTGCAGTGCGTATCCCAACATAATCACGTTGGCGAAAATAGGGTCGGCGAATGCGCCTCTCGCCAGGTAATTCGCTGGCACGCATACCGGCCGTCGCTCGCACCGCTGTTCGAGGTGACGAACAAGAGGTTCGGGGTCCAAATCAATATTTCCATTCTCATGAAACTTCTGCGTCGCCACCACCTCTTTGTCGACGAGCACTGTTGTCGAGCGTCTGATCGTCTTCCGAGCCTCGAGTTGGCAGGCCGCAATAACGTCGGATGCGATCACGAGCCCGGCGTCTTCGAGACCAAGGCGCAGCGGTGCCACGCTTTGAGGGTTAGGAAGGATCCGTAAGTGGCTGTAGACCGCTCCGCCTTTCTGAGAGAGGCCCGTCATGTCGTAGATGCTGATGCCGCGTCCCTCCAGATGAGCTGCCATGCCGACAATCGTACTGGCCGTTACCACTCCAGTCCCGCCGATACCTGCTAGTAAGATACCAAGCGTTTTGTGCTCATCTGCCTCGGTTTCAGGTCTTGGCAAGCGAGCGATGGCCCCGCTAAGGTCGACGGGCTGAGGTTTTCTGAGCTTGCCTCCTTCGACTGTCACAAAGGAGGGACAAAATCCTTCGAGGCAGGAGATGTCACCGTTGCAGCTCGCGTGGTCAATTTGGCGCTTGCGGCCGAACTCCGTTTCCAACGGCAGTAAAGACATGCAATTGGAGGTCCGAGAGCAGTCTCCGCAACCTTCACAAACCGCCGGATTGATGACCACGTGCTTCGAAAGCTCCGGGATATTACCCAGTTTACGTCTCCTTCGCTTTTCCGTAGCGCACATCTGGACGTAAACCATGACGCTTGTACCCGGAATTTCTCGCAACTCCCGCTGTACGTCTTCCACGTAAGTGCGATGAAGCACCGAGACACCAACCGGCAGCGCGTTGCTATTGCGTATCCCATCCGGATCTTCAGCCACGACGACCACGCGCTTTGCCCCTTCAAGCAAGACCTGCCGGACGATGGCGTCAACTGACAGACCACTCTCGACCGGCTGGCCCCCGGTCATCGCGACCACGTCATTGACCAGGATCTTGAATGTCACGTTGGCGCCGGAAGCGGCTGCCGCGCGGATGGCCAGAGACCCCGAATGCGAAAATGTGCCATCGCCAAGATTGACAAAGACGTGTTTCGTATTTGTGAAGTGCGACAGCCCAATCCAATTCACCCCTTCCGCTCCCATGTGGGTGCAGGAAAGCGAGTCGCGGTCCATGAACTGCACCAGACCGTGGCAACCAATCCCGGCGACGCCGAACGACCCTTCGGGCAGCCTGGTCGACGTGTTGTGGGGACAGCCCGAGCAGAAGACAGGAAGGCGCGCGAGCGGCGCTATCTCGGCATGCTCAAACGAGACAAAACGTTTTGCAAGCCCCTTGAGCCTTGCGCGCAGTGCCGCGGCCTCCGCGAGATCCGAGGGAAGTACAGCGAGGATACGACGGCCCACTGCTAAGGCGACTGTGGCAGCGTCGAGCGGCTCGTCCGCCGGCAGAAGCGCCTCCCCATCTGCGGTTCGCTTCCCCGAAATGTTCGGCCGCTGCGCCAAATGGTACATAAGCACGGCTGCCTGAAACTCGAGATGGGGGCGCTTCTCCTCAACAACCAGAAGTTCGACCGCGTTTCCAGCAAACGCCTTCAAAGGCTCGGGGTCGAGAGGGTAGATCAGGCCCACTTTTAGGACGCCGACGCCCAGTCGACGCGCGACAGCATCGTCGATGCCAATCTGCCGCAGCCCGTCGATGACGTCTTGGAAAGCTTTGCCGGCCGTCACGATGGCGAGAACAGCAGGTCGCTCGGCTCCGAGCGCAACGCGATCAATCCTATTCCGTCTCGTGAAGTCGTGCACGCGCGGAAGCTTGTTCCGGACCATCCTCTGATCCTGCGCCGCTACTGCCAGCATTTCCAGGCGAATGCTAACGTCACTCCGGGCTGTCGGCGGTTCTTTGAGGATGGGAGCGATGCCGTCCAGCGAAAATTCCACAGCCTGGGTGCAGTCTGCCGTTTCGTTGACAAGCTTCAAACCTACGAGAAGTCCGCATTCCCGCGACATCGCGATGCCGGCAAGACCGAACTTGAAGATGTCCTGAACGTCTGATGGATAAAAAATCGGCACTTCATGCGCGGCAAGGGCGAGATCGCTTTGATGCGCCAGAGATGACGACTTGCCGACATGATCGTCACCGAAGACGAGCAGCACACCTCCGTTTGGATGGGTACCCGACATGTTGGCGTGCTTGATCGCGTCACCAGATCGATCAAGACCCGGTCCTTTGCCGTACCACATCCCAAACACACCATCGACGCGGCGTCCAGGGACGAAGTCGATTTGCTGGCTGCCCCAAACAGCGGTCATCGCGAGATCTTCGTTTAGCCCGGGCTCGAACACGACATTTTCGGCCTTCAACCTATCAGCGATCTTTATGAGCTCAATGTCGAAAGTGCCTAGTGGAGAGCCCCGATACCCCGAGATGTAGCCGGCCGTGTGCAAGCCGCGCCTGCGGTCAAGCTCTCGTTGCAACAAGGGCACGCGCGACAAGGCCTGCTTCCCAGTAATGAAGATTGTACCGCTGAGCAGGTCAAACTTGTCGGCAAGTGATACGTCGCGCAGCATCGGGTTGTTTCACACTCTCATCGTCTAGGACTCGCTGCTATGCACCGGCCTCCACCCGCACGTCCGGCTCGAATTGCGTGGCCTCAGCCTGCGTACTTATAACTTGATCACGCGCGTCGCCGCTTAGATCATAACGTAGAGAGTGAGATGAGACCGTAGATTGCACTGTCAATGGCGGCGTCGGCGAGTAGGAATAAGAGTGCATCGCATCGTCGCGCGCTTCGCGATCTTGGTCATCTATCCTAGCACGGTTGCCCATCTCCAGTGTGACACCGTCATAGCCTGCCCGGCTGTATCTCCGGATACATTTGCGGCTTGTGCTGCTTAATACCGCCCTGCCCCATCCGACGGGGTAGCACGCGTCAATACTTTCGAACGCTCTTCCGGCGGCGGCGACGGGCGGGCGTTCATTGCGTGGCAAGAGAAGAGGGCCGACCGGTATGACCGTGAATTCGCCCACGCCTGAACATTCTTCCTCCATTCCAGGACTTATCCTGGCGCAGGCTGGGGGCACGTGCAGACGGAAGTCGACACAGCAACTTCGCCATCGGATTTTACTCGATGGATCTGCAGCGAGTTCGCGCACGATGGCCTGGACCTGTCGGTCCCATTCCCACAAGGACGGCGGAAGTGTCCACACTTTCGTCAGGCAGCTCGAAGCCCACATTCGCACCTTCATCGACCTGCGCAATAAACATCCTAAGCTCTTCCAATGAGCCAAGTCCGCAGACCAGATTTTGGCCTAAGTCGAACGCTTCTGCCACAAAGTCCAGCAAACATTATATAGCGAGCCCCAGAATCACACGTGACTTGTTCACCCCTCCGCTTTCCGTTCACTTTCGATCTGACCGCGGTAGACATGAGCCGCCTCACGCGCAAACTCGTCCGCACTATTTCCGATGGATGCTAATACTAGCTTCCAGGCTTCTGAAAACTCGGTTTGATCTCCTCCAAGAATTATTCTGTCGAGCTGAGCAAAGTACTCCAAGAAGGCTTTGCGAGCGCTCGCCGCCATTGGGTTACGCGACTGGATGGCCCAGTAAAGCTCTGAACTTCCACTTAACATGCGAGCCGCCATGCTCAACATCGCGCGTGCCGGCGGGGTGAGAAACTCCGGTGCTGGATTCCAGCCACTCTCCCTAAACAACCGCGCACTCGTGAGTAGGATTGCATGTGCAACAGCTTGGGTAACCGCCGCGGCTCTGTCGTGTTCATCTACGCTTACGCTAACTACTCTCGCGCCCGAATTGCTCAGCATCCGCTCAAATCTTACCGCCAATGCTCGCGATCGCACGCGCGATACAGCTATGGATCGCCCCTCGACGCAGAGATCTGGACCAAATAGCGGATTGATGGAAAGAATTTCGGCAGACCCGTGCAGCGAACATACTGTCGCGTAACGCGTCTTAACCGAGCTCGTATCGACTATTAGGCAGTCCGTACGCGCAAGCTTTAGAATCGACGGTCCAACTTCTTCATTGAGTCGATCGGGCAAGGCCAGGACTATGAGGTCCGCGGATTGTATCTGATGTTCGAGTGCGGGAGACGGCGCAGCCGCGTCACCGACCTGACAGCCTTCCTCTGGCCTAACATCGACACATCTGATCTCTTGTACATAAGATCGGAGCAACTTGGCGAGCATCTTTCCTACGGCGCCGGCACCACCAAAGAGCAAGACCTTCCGAAAGCTCGGAAAGGGCACTTCCGTGAAAGGCTGGTTACCCACGTGAGTTGCCTCTGCAGCTGCCCTTGAACATTAGATGATCGTTAGCCCAATGAGCACTGTGAAACTAGCTCAGAGCCGTTTCCGCCGAACGACTTCCCAGTTGTTCACTGCCAAGGTGAGATATACAAAAGTCAACTAAGTCTCATCTTGAGTTGATCCATCATGAGATATCGTGACGTCATCTCGCGTTGCTCAACCTGATAAAGTAGTACCTTATCGCGACCCTTTGGCGCTTCAGCCAATCACTTCAGGTGATGCCAGACCTGCACAGCCCGAAGCACTGGGCAGATCGCACGACGCGTTCTACAATCCTAGGCAGTTAAGGCCCGCAGCGGCAGATATTCTAATATGTTCGCAAAGGGCGAGTGACGTCATGACAACGTCCGGAATCGTTGCTGCAACGTTCATTTCCGCGGCTCCTCTGCGGCCATCAATCTGTCCTCGATGCGGCAAGCCTCTGCAATTATCGTCTCAAAGAGGCGGATAGTGAATGCTGAATCCACTCCCAGTTTTTCGCCGCTCGCTGCTCTGCTATTCTTGACCTCGGCCACTCTCTCCGGCTGCATCATCGGAACGCCGCTGTCTCTCTTTAGGATCGCAATCTCCTCACAAAGCCGCAATCGCGCTACAACGGACCTTAGGATCTCGTCGTCGAGACGATCGATTTCCTTTCTGAAATCAGCCAAATCCTGCATTCGACTCTCCTCAGTCTCCGAACTCATTTTATACGGCGGCTTTGTGGTAGTGCCCCTAACCGCGTTATTGGCATCAGGCGACAATCCGATGAAATCGGAAACCGTTCTCGGAGAACCCGTTCGAAGCGTACATCCCTTTAAGATCGCCGACAGAGCAGTCCCCCCCGCGCGGGAGGGCGACCTCGGTCACTCTGATACCCAAGGCGCCACACCGCACTGTCATTGCATCTAAGAGCCGAGCCGCCAGCTTATTTGAAGCTGAGGCTGACGGCACCCACAAGTCCTCGATAATCGCGTATTTTCCACCGGTTCTCAGTGCCGTCGAGCTCGACCAGGTGATGAAACCCTGGAAGCTCTTCTGGGCGCCTTCGAATGCGACCAAGATTTGGATGTCGAGTTCTCCCGCAATGATCCTACTCAGAAGCAACTTCGCATCATCCCGCACGTAGCTCGGACCCGGCAAGTCGGCAATGAACGGCTCGAGACCAGCCGATATTGTAGGGATATCCTCAATGGTGGGTATGCCAATTGTCACACCGTCCCCATCCCATTCACCTTCTAGTTGATATCGATCCGGCTTCCCAGTAACGGCAGCCGCAATTGCTTCTAAAGAGGGCCTCGCCTTGATGAGCATCTCTTCATATTCTTCGACTGGGTCTGACATAGCGACAATGGCGCCACCTACGCCGACACTAGCCAAGTTTTTTTCCATGACGATGGTCCGTATTACAATGTTTAGATCCGCACTACCATCGAGTCCGATCCATCCAATGCAACCCGAATAGATTCCCCGCGGTCCCCCTTCGAGAGCATCGATAATATCGAGTGTGCGAATTTTCGGCGCTCCAGTCATTGAGCCTCCTGGGAATGCTGCACGCAAACAATCCAGCAAAGACCGACCCGGGGCGAGCTGCCCACGAACGGTCGTTACAAGCTGATGGACAGTTGCGTAAGTCTCGACGTGCATCAAAGCGGGTACGTGGACGCTTCCGACCCTGCACACACGGCTCAGGTCATTGCGCAGCAAATCCGTGATCATCAGGTTCTCGGAACGTGATTTTTCATCGTCCTCGAGAGCCGCCGCTATGCGCAAATCTTCCGACACATCAGCCGATCGAGCCGCAGTCCCTTTGATCGGCTTTGTCTCTACGTTGCCCATTCGATCACATTTTAGAAATCGTTCTGGTGACGAGCAGGCAATGGATGCACCGGCCAAGCGAAAGAAAGCGCCGTAAGGTGCCGGATTGCGGGCTCGGAGCTCGCTATAGACATCGAGCGGATCACAGTTTACGTCCGCACAGCAGATCTGGTTTGTTAAACAAATCTCATATGATTCGCCGGCCTTGATTGCTTCAAGCGCCGCGTCGATCCTGGTGAGGTAAGCCGTCCGATCATGGCGCATCTTAAAAGACACCAGTTTCCCCGAGACGGCCCCTTGTCGGGGTGTCGCTTGGACCGAATTGATCCTCTCAAGTTGGTCAACGGTAACTCTTACCCAATCCTCCTGTGCGCCATCCATTGCGTCTTCAGCCACGCATATCACGTGGATACTACCCTCTCTGTGATCGACCACAAAATATCGATCGGGAAACACAAGCCCAATGTCCCAGGTCGGGCTTACAAAACCGGCGTGACCGCAAGTGATCGCCTTCGCTTCGTAACCGAAATATCCGATGTAACCGCCGCCGAATGGACAATCAGGGAGTAGCGGTTCCTGGAGCTGCCGTTCCGTCATACGGGCGGTTAGCCAGCCCAACGGATCATCGATCCGATGTTCTTGTATACCTCGCCGCGACTGAACACGAACGCGGCGAGATAGCGCATCGATCAATATGACTTCAGAGTTTGGCCCAGCGGTATTTCCGAGAATCGAGTATCGCGACATCCCTTCAATCACTCGACTGCTATCCAACCAAAAGCAATCTGCCTGATCCGGATAGATGTACTTCCGAAAGAGATCGAGCGTAGTGGTAATTAGCTTCGTAGATCGAACAGCAAGCTTCATGGAGCAACCTCACTACTTTCCGCTCGTTTTGAGGATCCAATCTCGGAAATTCCGGGCGATCGTGTCTCCGAATTCTGTACAGATTGATTCGGGATGAAACTGAATTCCCCTGAGCGGCCGCCTCCGATGCTCAATTGCCATAACTTCAGCTTCGTCAGTCCACGCGCACACTTCTATTTCCGGCGGAAGCTTCGAAGAGACGACGAGCGAATGATAGCGGACGGCCTTGAATGGGCTTGGGATCCCTTCGAACAACCCTTTGCCGGTGTGGTGAATACTTGAGACCCGGCCATGCACGGGCCTATACGCACGACCAACGCTACCCCCCATGTAGTGCGCGATCCCTTGGTGACCAAGGCAGACGCCAAGAACTGGGACTGAACTCTCGAGAATAACCTCGCGACAAATTCGAAAGTCGCGCGGCACTGCCGGATGACCGGGCCCGGGCGAGATGACGATACCATCGTATTTGCTTAGGTTCAGATGATCGACACTGCTGTAGTCGGTAGATGATACGGTTACATCACATCCTTCGACGGAGCTGAGAAGGTGCGCCAAATTGAACGTAAAGGAATCACGATTGTCGAGTAGGAGCACGCTCGCCAGGCGAGCCGTGTCTTCCCTGCGAAACGTCGTCAGAGCTTGACCACCTTCAATCATCGCCCACACTTTCCTCATTCTCCCTAGCTCGCACTTCGCGGCTAAATTTGATACGAGTCGACTTACCAATCCGGGATACTGATATGGCTGCAGAAAGACCGCGATATGCCTCACCTCTTCAGCCGCTCCGAGCCGACCGACGAGAATCCAGCTGAGCGCGGAGCGGTTGACCGCTCCCTAGCGAGCTCGCCGGATCGCTTGAGATCCGCCCTGAAATGATGCCATTCGCCGGAATATCGCGTGGCGTGCCCCCCGCATCAGCGTTGGCCAGCCCGTTCCGCGCCGCGTTCGGGGCGGCATAGCGCTGCCCTTGGATCAATTTCATGGCATGGGCCTGCGTTTGCCGTGATGTAGTAAAGCGACTATAGCCGTTTGGGATTATCGGCGCCTTGTCAAATTTGGGCTGGAACGACATTTGGGTGGGGCCTGTTCACGATGTTGGCTCTGGATTAGAAAAACGAGTCGACGCATCAAGATTAGGGAGTCCATTCATTTCACCACTCACGCGCCAAGTATGCGAAGCCAATCGAGTACGAGAAGCCCTGACTGGGTCGAGCCGCGCTGGACGTTCTGTACAATTCTTTCTAAGCAGCTTGGTCGCGCGTTCGTTCAAACAACTTAAAGCATCGGGGGAGTCGCTTTGGCAGCTACTAAGTCGGATAGGTTAGAGCGCGACTGGAAGTAAGATGCGCCCATGTTGGCACCTCGTCGCGGTAACTCTAGACTACAAACGAGATGCCCATTCGATAACGTGAGCCGCAGAGACTCTGTAATGTGCCAACGTGGCAGGCAAGGGGCCTCCGTTTCTCAGGCTTAGATAATCGTCTGTGAAGCACCTAAATTCAGGTGCGAACCGGTCAGGGTTTGCCGGAGTCTTCAACTCCTGAGAGGAATGAAGCCATGACAAGCAAGAAGAATAAGTTTTCACCCGAGCTCCGAGCCCGTGCAGGTCGGGGTGGCTCTGGATCAAACCAGCGAGCTGCCATCGCACTGGACGGCAGTGATTTCGATTTCGGTCAAGATCGGCTGCACGCCGCAGACGCTGAATGACGGGGTCAAAAGGCCGAGAGTGACAGTGGGAAGCGGGCTGGCGTTCCGACGGATATGGCCAACTGGCTAAAACTCCTGGAACGGGAGACCGCGAGCGTCGGGGCCAAGCGAGACCTTGCCCGGGGCAAGTGCCCATTTTGCCACAGCCGACTCCGCCGGTCCAAGCCATGATCGCCTTCATCGACCATTACCGTGGGGTGTATGGGGTCGAGCCGATCTGTAGGATCTTGCCGATGCTCGCTCGACCTACCATGCTCAAGCGGCGAAGCGGCGAGATCTGGCCAAGCAGTCGGCGCTCGCCAGGCAGGACCCGCCCTGAAGATGGGGGTTAGGCGCGTGTCGATCAGAACTCCTCCGTCTACGGCATCGCAAGATCCGGCGACAGCTCAAGCCCCTATGCCCGCAGGATCGTGGGCTGGCGGATCTCTCGCACCGTACACGCCGGCAGGTGCTTGATGCCTCACGATCGGCGGCCGGTCCACCGCCACCGGGTCGTGCATCACAGCGATAGCGGCCGCCCAGTATGCCTCACACGCCTATCGCGACGCTCTCGCGCCGGGATCGCCGCACCAATGAGCCGCGAGGCCGATTTGATCGTACATCATCAACTACGTCCGAGTCGCACTACCAAGTCCGGTGGGGAATACCGTCTTAGTCATGAACAATTTGCCACGTATCATCATTGAAGGGCGGCAGAGCGCCAAGAAGACGATGCGAATTCTAGATGGCGGCGGATGATGCCCGAGCAAGTCGACGAGTTGATCACCCTCACCGAGCAATGCCGTTTCAATTCAATAGGTTCATCTGCCGCTCCGCGATGGCGACCTCGCCTC
Source organism: Bradyrhizobium sp. STM 3561 (assembly GCF_045571455.1). Taxonomy (NCBI): domain Bacteria; kingdom Pseudomonadati; phylum Pseudomonadota; class Alphaproteobacteria; order Hyphomicrobiales; family Nitrobacteraceae; genus Bradyrhizobium; species Bradyrhizobium sp. STM 3561. The sequence goes on along the minus strand of NZ_CP120695.1, from coordinate 101,594 downwards.
GAAAGCCAAGATCGATCAGATGTCGCTCGCTACTGCGCGACATCAATTGCGCGTACCTTACCGGGGAATTCTGCTCTGACAACCGAGGTCATGCGCCCCATCCAAGCAGTGGTGCTGCTATGTCCATCAGATTGACGAGGCGGCGCGACGGGTCGCTGCCATCGGCCTCCCAGTCCGAGACGAGGTATCTCGCGCACGAGATAGGAACTTCCGATTGCCAGTGATGTGCCAGCAGCCCAGCCTCCGCGTGAACGTCTCGGACCCACTCTATGCAAAGCAGACGCGGTCGGCAAAGCGGCTGAACAGTTGGGAGGGGCCAAATTTATTGAACCATGCTCCATTTGGTCCAGAAAAAATCCTGAGAGGCAAGACGAGAGCCGATATGACGAATAAACCCAGCTCCCGGACGTTCAGCGCTGACGGTATCACCGCCCCATTCCGCTATGCAGCCTTCCGCCGTATCTGGCTGGCGAGCCTGCTCTCCAGCCTCGGCGCCCTGGTCCGGGCCGTGGGCGCCGCTTGGGCGATGACAGAGATGACTTCGTCGGCCGATATGGTCGCACTGGTACAGACAGCGCTGATGCTGCCAGTCATGCTGATCTCAATGCCCGCCGGCGCGATCGCCGATATCCATGACCGGCGCATCGTGGCGCTGTTCTCGCTCTCTATTTCACTCGCAGGCGCGACTGCATTGACAACGCTCGCCTGGCTCGACCTGTTCACGCCAAACCTGTTGCTGGCGCTCTGTTTTGTTGTCGGCAGCGGCGCCGCGCTAATGGACCCTGCCTGGCAATCGTCAGTAAGCGAGCAGATGCCTTCCGAAGCGTTGCCAGCGGCGGTAGCATTGAACGGCATCAACTACAATATCGCACGTAGCGTAGGCCCAGCGATCGGCGGGATCGTCGTTGGGGCTGCTGGCGCAGTGGCTGCGTTCGCGCTCAACGCGTTGCTATATCTGCCACTAATGCTTGCTCTGTTTCTATGGAAACGCCCTACTGAACCCTCGCGCTTGCCACCCGAAAACCTCCACCGCGCTATCGTATCAGGCGTGCGCTATATCATGCATTCGCCATCGATGAAGATCGTGTTGACCCGCTCCATGGTTATGGGCGTGTTCGGCGGCGCGATCATTGCCCTGATGCCGCTAGTGGCCCGCGATCTGCTGCGGGGAGGCGCGGAAACCTTTGGCATCATTTTCAGCGCCTTTGGTCTGGGCGCGGTGATCGGCGCTGTTAACATCACAGAGATCCGCAAGCGCATGAGCGGGGAGGCCGCAATCAGTGCCTGCGCTGTGTCCATGGGCGGGGCGGTTGCCGCAGTGGCGCTGAGCCGCGGGCCGGTCCTGACGGGAATCGCGCTGGTCTTGGCGGGGGCGGTGTGGATGATGGCGTGGGTGCTGTTTAGCATCGGGGTGCAGCTGTCGGCGCCCCGGTGGGTGGTGGCGCGGTCGCTCGCGGCCTATCAGGCGGCTAGCTCGGGCGGGATTGCCGCTGGTAGCTGGGCTTGGGGCCATGTGACCGATGTAGCTGGGGTCGACGTGGCGCTCCTGTGGGCGGCCGCCTTTCTGCTCGCCTCTCCGCTCCTCGGGCTTTGGCTGCCCATGCCGCGCATCAGCGCACGCGGCGAAGAGCCTGAGATGCTCGAGGATCCCAAGGTGCGGCTGGCACTAACCGAACGCAGTGGGCCGCTTGTAGTCGAGATCGAGTATCGAGTCGCGCAGCAGAATGAACGCGCGTTCTTCAATTTGATGCGGGACGTCCAGCTTTTCCGTCAACGCAACGGCGCCTATGGCTGGTCGATTGCTCGGGACATTGCGGATCCTGAACTGTGGACCGAGCGTTATCACTGCCCTACGTGGCTCGATTATTTACGCCAGCGCAATCGCGCGACCCAATCGGAGCGCGCACTGGATCGGCAGGCAATGGGCTTCCACATTGGTCCTGAGCCCGTACGCGTCCGACGCATGCTGGAGCGTCCGTTCGGATCGCCACAATGGAAAGGAGACGCGACCAACCGCACTGCGAACCCGGACTTACCCAGCGATTAGGATCGCGGTGAACCGAAGTAGCCGGTAACAAAGGTGGCGAGATGTTTCAAGAAGAAATGCTACACTTGCATCGCAAGGCACCAGCCATAACATGAGGCACAATCCAGATCTTGACCTTCTCCAGAGCCAAAGTGACTCGCGCATGGCCGGCGGCGTTCAAGGCGAGACTTCGGCCACGATAAAGGACGAGACTTCGCCGGATGGACTGACGCTTCGGTCGATCGGAGTGGAATAAGGGACCAAGCCAGTGCGAGTTTGCCTTTCAACCCGCGGTCGGCATTGAGCCGGCGAGGCCATGGTGTTGTTTCTCCTGCAGTAAGGTAAACCGGACCGCCACAGCTATCACGCGACCTTCATTTGCCGGCCGCCGATACTGAACGTCATGCCATTGGGGTGGCACCTTCACCAATCGCTCGTCTCCCGATGACAACTTCAATGTGTTCATGAGGGGCGAGCCGCGGGTCTGTCGAAACTCGGCAAGCATTCTATGGCGGGGCTTCTGGAGCACGCCAGAGCACCTGCGGTCTTCTCGACACCGACGATTAACGGACACAAGCGCTATTGTTCATATTAGCCGGCTTCAGACAGGGCGATGGGGGGCGGACGAGGTATCGACAACCACCAAATTGCGCATGATTTCCCCGTTTTGACCTTGGTCCAATACTGCTTGCACATAGAAGGATTAGACGCCGGTATACGGGGTTACTACCTGCGAGCCAGGCCATGCTCGACAACATCGGTCACCGGCGAGGCGCCGAAAACGCGCCGAAAAGCTTTGCGATTGATTCTGCAGCCTCACCAGAATGCGAAAAGGCGGCCGGCTCTACCGTTTTGACGTCATTCTCGCGTGGACGCTTAGGGGGCGCGCGTCACTGAAATGCGCGTTGTTCCTGTCACAGCCGGCAGCTTCGCATGAGACAGCCGCGCGTCTGCACCAGCCCATCGCTGGGCTCCCTATCGTCGAAGTTCTTATCCGCCAACCTCCATGGGCAACGGTGCGCCGATCCTGAGAACCTTGGATTTCTAATGGGAGACGAGTGTCTGCGCGTAAGTTGGACGCGTTCTGACTAGGGTCCGGACTCAATTGATCCACCAAGTAACGGCGGCGACCAAGAGGATGGCCGAGAGGAAGTTGTCGGCTCGCTTGTCGTAGCGGGTCGCAATCCGCCTGAAGTCCTTGAGGCGGCAAAACATGCGCTCGATGAGATTGCGTCCTTTGTAGGCCTTCACGTCGTACCGGTGCGGATGCTTGCGAGTTGGGTTGGGCGGAATTACTGCCTTTGTTCCGCGCTCGGCCAACCACTCACGCAGGCTATTTGCGTCATAGGCTCTGTCAGCAAGCAATCGTCGAGCAGGTGAGACGGCAGGCAGCAGATCGCGCGCCGCCGTGAGGTCATGGCAGTTGCCAGGCGTGATCACGAAGGCGATCGGACGTCCATAATCCTCGGTCAGCGCGTGGATTTTGGTGGTGCGTCCGCCTCGCGAGCGGCCGACCGCCTGCTGGAAGTCCCCCCTTTTGCGCCCGCCGCCGAGCGGTGGGCTTTGATGTGGGTCGCGTCGATGGACATTGTCCCGACCCGGCCGGTTGAGCCAGTCAAGGCGTAGAAAATATTGCCCCACACGCCTTGGCGGCTCCAGCGATTGAAGCGGTTATAGATGGTCGTGTAGGGGCCGTAATCTGCCGGGCAGTCTCGCCAGCGTGCGCCCGATCGCAGCATGTGGAGGATCCCGCTGATCACGCGTCGGTCATCCACGCGATGGGCGCCGCGCCGCCCACGTGGCAACAGCGGTTCAATCCGCTTCCACTCCGCCTCACTCAGCCAATATAGCTTTTGCCCCATCAAGCCCCCCTTCGACTCGGAGGTCTTGAATCACAACTCCGCCTCAGCGGGAATCCCTATTGAGTACAGACCCTAGCACTACTTTGGCAGATTGTTGATTTTGGCGCGTTTTATAGGATTCCCGAATCAATTTTTCAATGATTCATGGGTGGTCGGCTCTTGGAGGGCTGACCATGCCGGGATGGGAAGACGAACTCGAACGCTGGCTGATGCCGTTCTTGGACCGACTGGGTCATAAAACCCGGCAGCGGATGTGTCCTCTGTATGTTGCGGGATTGATCGGTCCCGGCGATCGTAAGAGCGTTCAGCCGATGGCGGAACGCCTTGCCACCAGCACCTACGACCAGTTGCACCATTTCATTGCGGACGGTGTCTGGGACGCGACGCCGCTGGAGACAGAGTTGCTCAACCAGGCGGACCGACTTGTCGGCGGCAGGGATGCGGTGCTGGTTATTGATGACACCTCACTTCCCAAGAAGGGTGAGCGCTCGGTCGGTGTTGCGGCTCAATACGCCTCGGCTCTCGGTAAAACGGCAAATTGCCAAACACTGGTGTCTTTGACGCTTGCGAGCGGCGAAGTACCCGTGATGGTCGCGTTACGTCTCTTTCTGCCTGACAGTTGGATAAGCGACGAATCTCGTTTGAAGCGCGCTCGCGTGCCAGTCGAACATCGAACGCCACGGTCCAAGCCGGAGATTGCTTTGGCCGAGATTGACCGCGCGATAGCAGCCAACGTGCGCTTTGGATATGTGCTGGCGGATGCAGGATACGGCCTCAGCGCACCGTTTCGACAAGGGCTAACAGAGCGCGGGCTGGTCTGGGCTGTCGGAATCCCGCGGCACCTGAAAGTGTATCCGGTCGATGTGAAGCTCATTTGGCCGATTACCAAAGCCCGCGGGAAACCACGAAAGCACCACGTGCCCGATATCTTATCAATTGCGGCCGAGCAAATGCTGGCCGGCGCCAAATGGAAAACCGTGAGTTGGCGTAGCGGGACGAAAGGTCGGCTTAAAGCCCAATTTGCTGCGGTCCGTGTCCGGACCGCCGACGGCCCTCCGCAGCGGATATGGGATAAAGGTCAGCAGCATCTCCCAGGCGACGAAGCCTGGCTCATTGGCGAGCAACGTGCGTCCGGGGAGAAGAAATACTATCTGGCCAATCTTCCGGCGGCGACGGATCTGCGCACGCTGGCCGCCACCATCAAGGCACGGTGGATTTGTGAGCAGGCGCATCAGCAGTTGAAGGAGGAACTTGGACTTGATCACTTCGAAGGGCGATCATGGCAAGGTCTTCATCGCCACGCCCTGATGACAATGATTGCCTACGCCTTCCTGCAACATCGTCGCCTCGCATACGCGGGGCGGAAAAAAAAGAATCTACGGGCCTCCGCCTCAGCCAACCATGCCAGCCGTACGTCACGCCATCGTTGATCTCATCCTTCGGCCGCCGTCTCAGCATTGCCCATATTGCCGAAGGCAAATCCGTGAAAAACAGCGGCGAAAACACAATCTGCCAAAGTAGTGCTAGCTAGAACGGTCGATGATTGGCGGCCCAAACAGGGCTCTGGTCGAGAGATCTTCGGTGGTTGCGACAATCATAGCCGACCGGACCAGAGGGTACAGCCTTTCCGATTCAGCAAACCGAAGAGGGCTTTCCGTCGATATCGGTGCCAATTCGCCCTACGATGGCGCAATCATCGCACTGGCGAATATAGGAGCTCCTGTCGATCGCATCACGGCTGCGAGATCAAGGAAACTGAAATGGACCCGCGGAGGGGACCGCTTTGAACCGGTTTGTTAGTTGGAAACTGACCGCTCCTGATCTCTTTCTATCACGCAGCCAGAGATTCTGTCTGCTGCTGTTGCTGTGGGCATGTGGTCAACGCGTCAGCGTTGTCCACCATGTCCACAGCCTTCGCGGCTGCATCCGTTCGCGCCAGACCGCCATCGGCGTGCGATAGCCGAGGGACTGATGAAGGCGACGATCGTTGTAGAAGGCGATCCAGCTCGCGACCCCTGCCTTGGCCTCGCGGCCGTCGGCATAGCCCTTGAGATAGATGTCGTCATGCTTGAGCGACCGCCACAGCCGCTCGATGAAGACGTTGTCCATCCAACGACCGCGGCCATCCATGGAGATCTTGATCTTTGCGGCCGCCAGCGCGCCGGTGAAGGCCACGCTGGTGAACTGGCTGCCCTGGTCGGTGTTGAAAATCTCCGGCGTGCCGTACTTCGCCAGCGCCTCTTCCAGAGCCGCCACGCAGAACGAGACGTCCATCGTATTCGACAACCGCCACGCCATAACCGCACGGCTCGCCCAGTCGATGATGGCGACGAGATAGAGAAAGCCGCGGCCGATGGGCAGATACGTGATGTCGGCCGCCCATACCTGGTTCGGCCGGTCGATCGTCATGTTGCGCAACAGATAGGGATAGACCTTGTGGCCCGGCGCCGGCCTCGTCGTGTTCGGCCTTGGTCCCAACGCCGCCCAACCGCTGCACGCGCTTGCGATTGACCTGAAGCCCCTCAGCCTTCAGCATCGCGGTCATTCGCCGCGAGCCCAGGAACGGCCAGGCGGTGAACAGCTCGTCGAGGCGCCGCATCAGGGCAAGGTCGTTGTCGTTGGCCGGCCGTGGCGGCCGGTAGACCGCAGAACGGGCGATGCCAAGCAACATGCATTGCCGGCGGATCGACAGCGCCTGGTCGGCGCGATCGAGCATTCCTCGACGGTCCGGCGTGCTCGTCTTCCGGACCTCCGCGCTAAAAAATCGCGCTCGACTGTCAGTTGTCCAATCTTGGCGTGCAGCTTCTCGATCTCGCGTTCGCGAGCCTCCTCGCTCTCGCGCTCGACACCCGCGTCAAAAGCCCGGGCCGCTTGGTCCAGCAGCTGCTTCTTCCAGGCATAGATCTGGTTCGGGTGAACCTCATAGCGCTGGGCCAAATCGGCCACTGTCGCCTGCTCCCGCACGGCTTCCAGCGCGATCTTCGCCTTCAGTGCCGCGTCGATCTTGCGTCTCGTCTTCGTTGTCATCATGCGCTCCGTCATCAAACGGAGCAGCCCCTTCCTTAAGCACGTGGTCCCAAAATCGGGGCCCATTTCAAACCTCCCGGGCCGAGCAACCGCTGCTCCTTTGAGACGTTTCCGCGTCTTTGCGGGCACCCGTGATTTCAGTCGCTTCTTGTAGGCGATTGGATCGATATCCGCGGACATCAACGCTCAACCTGATCACGTCCGGGCGTCGCTCCGTCATCTCCCCCGAAGGCTCGTACTCAGCTCTACCTTTTGTTGGGACGATCGCCCGGCAAGCGGTAGAGCGACAGATGCACAAAGCTTTCGAGCTTCCCCGCAACTAAGAAGTCACTGTAGGGGCACGCCCGCACTTTGACGTCCTCTGCCTTCATGATCCCCGCCCAACGCCATCAAAAAGCTCGTCCATCAAGCCCGTACCCCATCACGAGCGAGCGCCACCTGGGAATATTCGATCACCAGGTGCGGCACGCTATTTTCCTCCTTGTATCAGGTCGCTCTTGCGAGATGACCGTCATCGTCGAATTGGCGATCTCGTCCCTCTACTTCACTATCTTATGCGCCTCGTCCATGCAAACCATTGGCCATTTAACCTTCCATGGCTTGAGCGTTTCGAGGCGGGAGGCGACCGCGAGAAGAAGGTCGTCCTTGCCCATGTCTGCGACAAGTTGCACACCTATTGGTAGGCCATCATTTCTCCAATAGAGCGGCAATGAGATTGCCGGTTGGCCCGTCTGGTTAAACGGACCCGCGAATGCCATTTGCCTGGTCACTGTGACCAATGTCTCGTCCGGCGTTTCCTCGGCGTGGGACTGCAAGGTGAGGGGCGGCTCGCAAACGGTCGGCGACAGCAACAAATCGAAGTCATTCCAGCAGTTCATCACCTCCACCGCCCAGGCTCTCCTGCGCTCGATCGCACCGAGATATTCCAGCGCCGTGACCACTGGGCCTTTCGGATGTCCCACGGACCAGATGAAGGGCTCCACATCATCTGGACTTAGTGGCCGACCGACAATCTTCTCTAATCCCTGGAATGCCCGCATACCCGAAGCTCTGAGCAACAGCGCCGATGTCGCATCGTCTTCCTGATCGAGGGAAGGAACAACGCCGTCGATGACTTTGCAACCTAGCTCTTCAAGCAATGGAATGGTTGCATCTAAGGCGCGTTGACAGTCGATGTGCGCCTCCACTCGACCCATCCTGCGCGCCACACCCACCCGCAGCCGCGGAAAGTCCGTGGCTTCCGCGGCCGCACGGGCATAGCGACGAGTTGACGGCGACCAATACAGCGCCCGCGGATCTCCACCACCAACGAGATCCAAGAGTGCAGCGGCGTCCCGAATCGTCCGACACAGCACAAACTGATGCATTGAGTGGTTCAAATTCGGCTCGGCACAGGGCACGAGTCCGCGGGTCGGCTTCATGCCGACCACACCGCAGAAGGACGCGGGAATTCTGATCGAACCTCCGGTCTCTGTGCCATGTGCAACCGGCACCATGCCGGCAGCTACGGCTGCGGCAGCCCCGCCGGAGGAACCGCCGACTGAGCGATCGAGTGCCCACGGGTTACGAGTCGGCCCGAAAGCAACCGGCTGAGTAGTTGTAAACCAGGCAAGCTCCGGTGTCTTGCTGACACCGAGAGTAATAAAGCCGGCCTCACGCAGGCACCTACCCAAGAAGGTATCCTCGGTTGCGACAAGCGGGCTCTCTTTAAGAACGCGGTTGCCGGCGAAGTGCGGAATGCCGAGTTGAGTGGCACGGAGGCTATCTTTGAGCAATATGGGGACGCCAGCGAAAGGCCGATCGCCCGGCATGCGTGCCGCTTCGGCGCAGGCGGAATCGAAGCGTTGATGGACGAGGGCACCGATCAAACCTTCGCATTTCTCGATACGCGCAATGGCCGCTTCAACGAGATCCAACGGTGAAATATCGCCGCGGTGAACCGCTTCGGCCTGTCCCACTGCATCCAAAGATGCAATTCTATCACCGGCATCTTTAGCGATTGACATCCAATCTCGCCCTCGCACCTGGTCCTATCCTACAAAAAATACCTCGGCTTTCAGGTCGAATTTCCTTAGAATTCGGACCTTGGCAGCTGAAATTCTGCAGCTGATCCCGGACACGAGGAGCTTTCATGTGACAAATGTCCAACTAAGTTGCTGTGCGACGACCTCTCGTCCTCCGCGACGGCCCCGATATTTGGCAGTTCTACTAGGCGGTTGGCGCGCTGATGGTCGACGGCAACCGACGAACAATCTGCAAGCACACGCCTGCTGTTTGGGCAGGGGCTGAGAGAAATCCGGGCACCGATTCGACGGAAGCCGACCACTCACTTCCCTTGAAGGCGGTACCCGTGTTGAGAGCGGCCGGACGCTCTCGGAGAGGTCTGGTGCCTGCCCAGAGAGCGCCGATGCGGAAGGTTCGAGAAGTTTTGAGAGTGCAACACGCCCTGGCTTAAGCGAGCGGCAGACTCGCCATCATCGTGATCATCAGCCGATCTATGGCTGGCGAGCGTCTGGAGCGAGCTGCGGTGTTGGGCATTATCTGGCCGCTATCGGAAGGGGTGGACGACGGCGAGCTCGATGGCCGGCTGTTCACGCCGGTGCGCCTGCGACCCGGACGATTGCGCTGGACTCCCCCGGCCATTCGGTGGCCCCACCGACAGCCTCGGGGTCCGTCTAGGCATGCTTCGCCGACTCTACGAGTAGCTGGCCGTCTACACCCCCAAGACCGAGGTCTTGGAGCGAAAAGCTTTCTCGCCGTTCGAGGTGTTTCCGCCGGCGCGCATCCTAAGTGAGGCTGAGCTGCTTATTGACGCATGCAGCTTCATTTCGCCAGGAAACGTCTCAGGTGCCGCACGGTGGGGACGTTAATGGGATTGTTGGCCAGCACAGGATTGCGATCGGCCGACGTGGTCAGCCTTGATCGCGGCGAGGTCGATCTGACCAACGCGGTCGTCCTCGTCGGTTAAACAAAGCTCTGTAATGACCGCTTCGTTCCTGTTCACCCAACAACCCAGGGAGCCCTTTCGACACGCCTATGAGCCGACACTCGTGTTCCCTGGGCCCAAAGGCGAGGCCCTCTTTCTGAGCTCGCGAGGCTGCCGTCTGTCGGCGCCTGGCCCGCAAAGCAACTCCGCTAAGGCCCGCAAGATCGCGGGTCTTAACAAGGGCAAGCCTCTGCGACCGCACGATCTCCGGCACCGGTTCGCTATGACCAGGCTCAGGCTGTGGCACCAACAGCGCGCAGGCGTCCAAGCGCAACTGCCCTTACTCGCCACCTACGTCGGCCAGCCAAGGCGCGGCATTAAGAAGCGCTGCTGGCGTCGCTGCCGGAGTCGCATGCCTCTTTGCCGCCCCGATTTGGGGAAGAAGCGAGCGCCGCTGGCCCTTGAGGATCTCGATCGGGACCTTGTTCTCGCCTTTCTTGACTAGCTTGAGGAGAAGCGGAACAACTCCGCCGCCACGCGCAACGCCGGACTAGCCGAGATCTGATCCTTCTTCCATCACGTCGCTGCCGCCGATCCCGCCTCGTTCGGCATCGCCGAAGTTGTTCTGACGACCCCCACCAAGCGAGCCCCATCCAGGTGACGCATCATCTCACCAACACCGACGTGGAGGTCATCATCGCAGCCACTGATCAGAGGACGCCCCGCGGCCGGAGTATAGCGCGACAATCTGGGTGGGACGCACTGTCACCCTGATTGCCGCGCGGCAGCCGGAGCGACCGGCGTCAACGCGAGCGACCTTCAGTTGGATCGAGGACGCCCGCAGGTGCTGCTTCAAAGCAGAGACGCCGAGATCGGGTCGTTCCCATTCAAAGAGTCTGTCCGAAAAAGGTGAGCGGCTTTGGCAGGCTTGTGATTCCTTCCGATTTGCAGAACTTCGAGGGAGTCCACCATGCCGTGGACCAAAGCCGCTCGTATCCAGTATCAGCGCAGTGGACTGCGTTACCCAGGGTACTTGCAACCCGATCGGCTTACGCTCTAGTGCCGCCGAAGCTGACTGCGTCGAAGGCTCTCTGCAGGCACTCATTCCTCCGACGTCGGCCGGCCCGATCGCAGCAGCGGCTCCGCTCAACCTCGTCCCTGAAGCAACTGCCTATTGTACTCGCCACGGCAGCCTGAGGAAGCGCCATATCGTTATCGAGGCGAAATCCTCAAACCATGCTCGAACTCAAACTCTTCGGCACGAAGAGCGCTCGACGTCATCACCAACGACCGTCAAACGCTAGCATGAGCCTTCGCGCGTGATCGGCGATTGCCCTCACCGCGTGTTCGCTATGTGCTTGGCGAGCGGTCGCTTGGATGGTCGCGAAATATTTGATGGGGCGCGCCTGCTTCTCGACGATGAAGATGACGTTTCGCTCATGAGCAAAGAACTGGTTACCCGGTGAGAGCGCTCACCACGAGGGCGCGCGACCGACGAGTCATCTCGGTATTGCTGCGAGCCTGCCTCCGCAACGCTTTTAAGCTCGACCGACGAAACACCAAGAGTCCCGCAGCGTTCACTAGCTAAGCTCTCCCACATCGTTATCCACCCGGTGGGCGTCGCGTCGCCAAGAGAACGTCGCACCGCTCGACATGGGCAGCCGTTCTAACGGTCATCTGCCGGGATTGCGACGGCCAACGGACTTCTCAACAGCCTGACGGCCGTTTGACTTTTCGAACGGCTCTGGAAACGTCGTCTGAATCTCATCAGCTCGCCAACAGGCAGCAATGTGACGCGGACCAACTAGGACGGCCGGCGGTCTCTCTTGACGACAGCGATCGATGGCCATCGGGCATCGTGGGTGGAATCGACACCCCATTGGAACCCGCGCGGCGCTCGGAACCTCGCCCTGTAGCGCGGGCCGATCAACGTTGTGTGTGCCGCGCCCGACCTTTGGGGTGGCGTTGCTCAGCGCAACAGTATACGGGTGCCGAGGGTTCATTGTGACTTCGTCCGCGTCACCTATTTCGACGAGTTTTCCAAGGTACAACACTGCAATCCGATCTGCGATTAGCGACGCCAATGGCAGATCATGGGTAATAAACAGGAATGCCATATTGTGCTTGGCCCGCAACTCCACCAACGTCTGGATAATCTGGGCGCGTATTGAGACGTCCAACATGGATACGGGTTCGTCGGCAACGATGAATTCCGGCTGAACGGCGAGTGCGCCGGCGATTACGACCCTCTGGCGCTGCCCACCCGAAAGCTCGTGGGGAAACCGGGAGAAGAAATCACCAGGAGGATTGAGCCCCGCCGCCGCGAGGGCCTCGCTAACCCGACCAGTGAGTTCCCTGCCATTATTGACCAGCCGCATCGACCGCAGCGGCTCCGCCACTGCGTCGAAGACGGTGTGTCGCGGGTTAAGCGCCTGGTAGGCATCTTGAAAAATCATTTGCACGCGACGCCGGTAAGGGCGCAACGTCGAGCATCTTCTCAGCGACGTTATGTCACTACCTCCGAATAGTAATCTCCCTCCAGTTGGTCGCGAAAGTTTTGCGATGACGCGGCCCACCGTTGTCTTGCCGCTGCCTGACTCTCCGACCAACGCGACGATTTCTCCGCGCGCGATCGCAAGGTCGATACCGTCAACAGCGCGTATAGCTCGGGCAGGTTGGCCCAAGATACGATCGAGAAATCCGCCGCGGATCGGAAAATGGACCTCCAGATTCTCGAGACGCAGAATGTCTGCAAGATCAGGCATGAACTGCAACTTTTTCCTCTTGCGTCAGGGAGCGGTGAAGATGACAGGCCACGCGCCCACTCCCGATGGAGTCGAGGCTGGGAAGTTCGGCCGCACAGACCGCCATGGCCAACCGGCAACGAGGATGAAAGGCACAGCCAGAAGGACGGTTCATCAAATTGGGAGGATCGCCGGGAATGGGTTGGATCATCCGTTTGCCCCCCGCTGGGTTCGGGATCGATTCGATCAGAAGCTGGGTATAGGGATGCTTTGGCTGTGCAAAGACGTCGGCGACAGGGCCATCCTCCACGAGGCGACCGGCGTACATGATCATTACGCGATCACACGACTCGGCCACTACAGAGAGATCGTGCGTGATGAGAATGAGGCCAAGATCGAGCCGCGATCGCAAGTCCCCCAACAGCTTTAGGATTTGGGCCTGTGTGATGACATCAAGGGCCGTTGTCGGCTCGTCGCCGATGACAATAGACGGGCGACAGGCGAGTGCCATGGCGATCATTACTCTTTGCCGCATACCACCCGACAACTCATGAGGGTAGGCTTCGCCGCGATCGGGCGGAATGCCAGCAAGTTCTAGAAGTTCCCGCGCCCTCGCGGTCGCTTCGGAGAACGACAAACCTTGCTTCAATATGCACGGCTCAGCGATCTGCTTAATGATACGGTGAACCGGATTGAGTGCATTCATCGCTCCCTGGAAGACAACGGAGATTTCGCTCCAGCGATGTGGCCGCATAGCCGCGTCATCGTCGATGGGCAGGCGCTCTCCCTGGTAGCGCACCATACCGTGGCTGACGCGCGCATTAAGTGACAGCAGGCCTGCGATCGCCATAGCAGTCGTCGTCTTCCCACTGCCCGATTCACCTACGAGGGCAACGGCTTCTCCCGCTTGAACTGAGAAGCTTACATCTTCGATAGCTCGTAATGCCATGCCATTGAGCTGATATTCAACTGAGAGCCCATCGACTTCCAAAAGCGAGCTCGTGTCCATGGTAGACTTTTTCATGGGATCGCCCTCCGCCGAGGGTTGAACGTATCATCGAGTGCATTGCCAACGAGGACGAAGCTAAGCGCAACCAGCAGTACGCACAGGCCGGGCGCAGCGAGGTACCACCAGGCTCCAGCGCTGGCGGCTCCAGCGCGTTGAGCAAGCGAAAGCAAAGTGCCCCATGAAGCCTGCAACGGATCACCTAGGCCGAGAAATGAAAGTGAGGTCTCAACGTAGATTGCGTTGGCAACGACCAAGGCGCCATTAGCCGCGATTTGGGGCACGAGATTGGGCAGGATGTGCCGCATCATGATGCCCAGATCGCTGCTGCCTGCAACCCGCGCGCGATCGACGAATGTTCGTTCTCTAAGCGAAAGTGTCTGGCTGCGAATTATGCGAGCAATAAAGGCCCAACTCGTCATCCCGATCACAACAATGACAATGAGTATAGAAGGATGGAACCCTAGGATTTCACCGCCGCGTCCAATCACCTCAAGAACAACGGGCGTGATAACCAGCGCCAGCACAAAGGACGGCACGACGAAAAAGAAGTCCGTCAAGCGCATTAGACAAACGTCCACCCAACCGCCAAAATATCCCGAGATCATGCCGACCGCGCTGCCGACGAGAAGGCTTATCACGGTCGCGAGCAGCGCAATCGTGAGCGAAATACGCGCTCCATGGACAACCATATTAAATACGTCCCGCCCAACTTCATCTGTGCCCAGCAGATGCTGTGTTTGGGGTGGGCTCAGGAAGTCCCCGCTTGCTGTAGCTGCCGTCTCAAGCGGCCCCACAAGGGGATCTGGCAAGGCAGCCATCACAAGAAACAGAGCCAGACAAAATAGGCCAAGCTGGGCGCCGCGATAGCCAAGCAAGTGGCGGAGAAAGCCCTGAATTGCTCGGGTCCGGATACGCGAGGGCAGCTGAATGGTACTTTCGCTCATTGCCGGACTCGCGGATCAAGAAGGCCGTAAGCCAAATCGGAAATGAGGTTTGCGACAACGATCGATCCACCGAGCAACAGAAATATTCCTTGAAGAACTGGGTAGTCGCGTGCGTTGAGCGCCTCGGCCGTCAGGCTGCCTATCCCGGGCCAAGCGAACACTGCCTCAACGGTAATTCCACCCGCCACCACGTAGCCGAGATTGAGGGTAACCAAGGTAACGACCGGTAGCATCGCATTGCGAAAGGCGTGACGCATTAGCATCTGGACTCCGGTAAGCCCCTTAGCGCGCGCTGTCACCATGTAGTCCTCTGTGACAACGTCGCTTATGGCGGCGCGCGCGACAACGACGTAGTGTCCGATCAGGCCAAGCGCTATCGCCGAGGCGGGTAGTGCGAGATGCTGCAGGTAGTCAAACACCCAACCAACGGAATTCACGGCCGTGCCGGGCGAGTATGCGCCGAACCCGGGAAGCCAGCCCAATGTCGTGCTAAAAACCACCACCAGAATCATCCCGAGCCAGAACGACGGGGTCGAATAGAGCGCCATGGAACTCCCCGTGACGATATTGTCGACCACTCCGCCTCTCCGCCAGCCCGCATAGATGCCAAGCATCACCCCACCCGTAATCGCAATGAGTTGAGCCATACCCACTAGGGCAACGGTAGCAGGCAGCCGCTCCATGAGCAGGTCGGCGACGCGCCTGCCGTTGAACTTAAAGCTGTAGCCCAAGTCGCCCTTAACAGTTGTAGACACATAGGCCACCAACTGATCCGGAATCAGCGGCCGGTCCAGCCCCCAGCTCAATCGCTGAGCCTCGATCTGATCGGCACCTACGGCACTACGCGCGTCTGCTAATAACATCACAGCCGGATCGCCCGGAATGACTCTGAACAGGAGGAAATTCAGAATTGCCACACTGAGAAGCGTGAGAATCGCTCTCAGCAGAATGTGCCCGATACGCCTGGTCATCTGGTCAGGCCTTTCATCAAAGCCGCCTTAAACCGGTTTAAGGCGGTCAAAGGGGAAATAGCTCCACAACGAAAACTCCTTCTCCGGCCCCCAACCCTGGAAGCAGTCCTTCCGATGGGCGTACAACGACACCGGATAACATAGCACGATGTAGGGTGCTTCTTTGTAAATGAGACGGACAGCCTGATCGACCAGCTCCCTGCCTTGTTTGTTGTCGACCGTAACATCCACTTGAGATGCTAGCCGATCGAACTCTTTGTTTTTCCAGTAAGACGCGTTGTTCAGGACGGCGTCGCTCTTACCTAAGACGAGCAGATCGCGCGGGCTGGGAGACAGCCAGCTACCGGCGACCAATAGATCCCATTTTCCACCGCCGCGCGTTACGGACGCCTTCCGAGATTGGAGCGCTCCAGATTCCAGCTGGGTCACCGATACGGGGATACCCAATTTCCCCAACCAGCCCGCAATGAGCTGCACCACTGCGACCGGCATCTCAAGAGTGCCGGAAACGGTACCGGTAATCAGTTCGAGCTGAAATCTCTTCCCCTCCTTGTCCTTGCGGACACCGTCTCCGTCCGTTGCTTGATACCCCGCCGTGTCGAGCCGGCGGGCCGCTTCTTTTAGGTCGAAGCGACGCGTGATATCGCTAAGATCCGAGTAGTAGGCGGCCGCCGCCGGCATGACGAGACCAACACCAGGATCTGCATGCCCGCGGAAAGCCCGATCAACTATCACCTTCTGGTCGATCGCGTAGCCGATCGCATCGCGAAACGCAGGATCCTGCAGGGCTTTAGTGCTACCCGCCCCCTCCCCGGACGCAGTGTTAAAAGCGAGGAAATTTAGCTGCTCGGTGGGCACTCGCCCCACCTCAATGTCAGAATTCTTTGCGAGCACGTCATATTGAGCTGCGGTTATGCCGTTCCCAAAGTCAAGGCTTCCGCTCTTCAGACCTTGGGCGACAGCATCATTCGTGTTAAAGTAATTTTCGATTACACCTGCTATCGCCGGCTTTCCTCCGCGGAAGTGCTCATTCGGGACCAGGCGGGTAAATTGACTCGGTTGAAACTCCGCGACGATCATGGGTCCAGTCCCCACCAAGGGCGGACTGTTGCGAAAGGTACTGCGCGCGTCGGCGTAGCTTATGTCCTTCCAAATGTGCTCCGGGACGATCAAGATAGTGTTGTCTATCGGCCAGCGAGTGGGACTCTTGGTCACGATCTGTAACGTCTCGTCGTCGATTGCCGTAATCGACTCAACATTTTCCAAGCCCGCCGTGTTGTTCCAACCGACCTTCAATTCGTTGGGAGTACCCATAGATTGACGCAGATATATGTAAGTAAAGGCAGCATCTCTTGCCGTAGCTGGCTTGCCATCCGACCATTTCAAACCAGGCCAAATCTTGAATGTCCACGTAAGCTCGTCATCCGCAACAGACCACTCCTTCGCAAACCCCCTCCGATCGCCGAAGCGTTGAGCATCGACACCGACGAGAAAATCATATGTGAAGGTTGTCGGCCGAAATGAAGACCAAGTCGCAAAGGGGTTCATGGTATTTGGTGCGCGAACTGCACCGATGCGCACGATTTGATCGCCGCACGATGAGGCAAAGGCGCTGGACTTCACAACCCAAGGCGCCGCCACTCCCAACACCATCGCCTTCATCATTGAACGGCGGCTATATGACCGACGAATTGCGCTGCTTGATATTGATTTCATCTAAGCCCCTCCCCTTTTGAAGTTTCTGCACCCGCAATCAACCCGAGTTAACCGCCTGAAGCCTACGCATTTCATTACGGCTGTTTCCTGCGTTTATAAGTTCTTGTGCGCAAATAAACGGCATCATGGCCAGTGCGGCGCCGAATTCCGTCTCCTGCACGACGCCGACTGGTCTATGTGAATTTTCGACAGTTGCGAGCCGGATATCGGCTGACGTTGAATTCCGCGTGTGCCGGAGCTCGCTCGAAGGACTTTTAAATGCACTAGTCTCTCCAGGGGAGGGTCGAGGACATGAGATTGTGCACGACGGGACCGTCCACTATGGTAGGCAGCACCTGATCATGTCTGCAGCCACTCCCGGCAACAAACGTCCACGCCAAGTCTCATGTCTCAGGAGCTCCCAGCGCCGAGGCTGCTCCCGTCGCGCTAGCGGAAATGAATCCGCATAAGCTTGTTGCAATGCGGCCGGGTGTGACGGCTTTGGTTATGAAATCCCTCGAGGTTGCTGCTGACGGTCCCAAATGACGCTGGCAGCTCCCCGGGGATGTATCTGCGGATACATCCGCGATCGATAGATCTACGAGGTATGTGCTGCCAGATACAGCCGCGCCGCTCTTCAACGGGTAGTCGTTGCTCTTTCAACTCAAACCAGAAGAGCGGCCCACATGAATGGCATCAAGGCTGAAGATTTTCGCAGATTATTCCGACGCCTGACGACCGGCGTCACTCTGATCGCGGTTGGTGGCGAAAACGGCCCTGCTGGCATGACGGTCAATTCGCTGACGCCGGTAAGCTTGGATCCACCGCTACTCTTGTTTTGTGCATCTGCATCCAGCGCCACGGCGAAGCGCATAGCGACGATCGGCTCCTTTTCCGCGAATATATTAGCAGGTCACCAGCAAGACGTTTCTATGCATCATGCTGGCCGACCTCTTGCGACGCCCACCTGGTGCTGGCGTGAAAGCCACGGCGTGCCCTGGATCGACGGCGCAAACGCAGTATTCCGTTGCCGATTCGTCGAGGAATACCCCGGAGGCGATCACCTAATCCTTATCGGGCAAATCGATGAAATGTTCGGGCCCGAGACCGCGGCGACGCCTCTTCTTTATCACGGTGGAAAGTATGCTCGCTTGCCGTACGAGGATGGCGACGTCGCTAACGTTCCGCGAACTGAGGATCTCTGGTGGACAGGGTAGTATCCCTAGCTGTTCTCATCGTGGGCCAATATCGTAAATCCGTCTTCGATGAACAGCATTCCCTTCTCCCGGAGCCTACCCATCGCTCGAGTGACAGTGACGCGAGACGTGCCTGTCATCGAGGCAATCTGTTCATGGGTCAGGTGTGTGATGATCTTGCGCCCGCGTTCGTGATGGATCGCAAACATCTGGCTCAGCCGGCGGAGCAATTCCAAGATCCGATCTTCGGGATCATTTGACACCAGTTGCTCAAGGCGCAAAGCGAGGATACGTTGCTTGAGGCTGGTGAGCCGCAACATCGCCAGGGCCAATTCAGGATCGGCTCGCAACAAGAATTCGATGCGGGTGGTGTCGAACTCAAGAGCTTCCGAAGGCTCCACGGCTACCGCCGTGGAAAAGCGAGGCAAGCCATCGAAAGCTGAGCCTTCTCCACATAGCGCATTCGGGCCCATGTTCTCGAGAACCACTTCGGTGCCGTCTCGCCTGAATATGGATACCTGCACCAATCCTGACTTGATGAAATAGAAGCAAGTATTGATCTCGTCTTGCCGATAGAGCTGTTCTCCTTCGGCAAATCTGCGAGCCCGCACTTTGCCCTCGAAGGATACCAGTTTGGCTGCGAGGGCGTCCGTCATCCGCCAAGTGGCAGTGGCTTTTTTTGTCATTCTCGCCGCTCATTTTTCGAAGGAATGACCTGGTCGTATCCGGCGATACAGCGCTCAGCGAACGGTGCGCGGTACGCTAAGGTACGATGATAGCGCGAGAGGAGGCAATAGCAATGGGTTTAGCTCAACGGACCGCCGACGAGGTGGATTCGAACGTGCGTGGGGCGGAAATGGCCGTCGAAAAGACGGCGGCCCTCGTGCCGTGGCTTAGCGAGCAGGCGGGCCGGATTGAGGAGGCACGGCGCATTCCCGAAGATGTCGCGGAACGTCTGTTTGACACCAAGCTTTTCGACCTGATGCGCCCCTCGCGTTTTGGCGGATTTGGTGTCTCCCCCCGCTTCGCGTGGGAAGCGACCTTCCACGTTGCCAACGGCTGCTCGTCCAGCGCCTGGCTCGCCGGACTGACGAGCGCGAATATCATCATGCTTGGCAAGTTCTCGGCCGAAGCCCAGAAGGAAATCTTTGCGCCGGGCGTATCGCCAATCGTTCCGATGCTGACGGGCGGTGTAGGGCAGGACATCAAGATCGAGCCGGTGGATGGCGGCATCATCCTGAGCGGGCGATGGAGATACGCCTCTGGAGTCGACGTTTCGGATTGGTTGGGCCTTCTCATCAACATTCCCGGCCAAAGCGATGCGCCCACTCCGCATGTGGTGCTCGTCCCGCAATCCGAGTTCTCGATTGATCACCAAAGCTGGCGCGTGATGGGCATGCGCGGCACCGGCAGCAAGAACATCACGCTCGGTAAGACGTTCGTTCCGTCCCATCGGTTCATGAACTGGGCCGAACTGCAGGCGGGCAAGAAACACGCGACATGTCCGAATATCGAGCCGGTATACGACTTTCCGTTGAATACGGCTAACGCAATGTCGGTCCTGGCGCCGACGCTCGGCGTGGCAACCGCTTGCAGCGAGGAAAGTATCAAGATCATTCGCGCTCGCATTAATTCGGGCAACCAGCAGGCACAGATCAACGACAAGATCGCTCAGGTCGACGCGGGAACGAGCGCCGCCACGATGAGCTTTTTGCGTGACTTCCTGATCTCCGAGACCGCGGCGATCGAAGAGCAGATTCTCCGGAGCGGGATCCTTTCGCTGGAGGAAAGAGGCCTGAGCCGCACGAAAGTCACGATCGCATCTCGCCAGGCTTTAACGTCCGCGCAGCGCCTCTTTGCGGCACTTGGCGGGTCCATGCTGCCCGAAGGAACTCGGATCGAGCGCCTATTTCGCGATATCCACGCTATGAGTTCGCATTTCCTGCTGCAGCCCGAGCCAATCGCTGAAGCCTATGGACGATTGCTGCTCGGACTCGAACTCTCACCAGGAACGCGTCTCTGATGACGTCCATGACGAAAGGATCCCCGATGACAAAGACCACCTACAGCTCCAACAATCCCATGTTCGCCGCAGCGGGCGGAGGCTCGATTTTCGACAAGTTTCAGTATTCCTCGGTCGTGAAGGCCGGCGGCCTGATCTTCATCGCTGGGCAGATCGGCCTCAATCCCGATGGATCGATGCCGGACAAGCCCGAGCAGCAGTTCGTCAATGCGTTCGAACGACTCAAGCTCGTTCTCGAAGAGGCCGGGGGCCAGATGAGCGACTTGGTGGAGCTCGTCTCCTATCACGTCGGCCTGAGTTCGCACCTGGCTGACTTCATGAAGGTCAAGGAGAAGTATGTCCCGGCCCCATTTCCGACCTGGACCATTCTCGACATCGTCGGTCTCGCACGTCCCGGTCTTATCATCGAGATCAAGGCGGTTGCCGTCGCGCGCGACTAGGCAAAAACGTCAACGTTTCCTCCCAGACCGGGTCGGGGCCTGACGGCCCCGACCATTTTTCTAAATTAGGTGAGACTTTCCTAGTTACGGAGAGCTCGCGCCGCAAGCCAGGACTCGCTCATCCAACGCCCGCGCAAGAGCCGTCCGCGCCGAGGTCAGTGAGACCTCGCGCGTACCTCGATCGATGCTGGAGCTCCTGATCGAAATTGCTCCGACTTCCTCCCGTCGGAAAAATTGAAGGACAATCCATTCATCGTCATGGCGAAGGGCCAACGCATGCCTATGTGGTATCAGCCCGCCTCAGCGTTACAATGATCGAACAAGCCGGACAGAAGTTGTTGATCGATATCGTTGCCCCCGGCGCGCTCTGTGGCGAGGGCGCCGCATTCGACAGTATACCGCGCTTCTCGATCGCTAGTGCCATCGAAGTCACCGAAGTACTCCCAATACCAGGCAAGGAACTCGTCAAATTATTCGGCTGATGCCAAGCTTGTATCATTCCTCCTTGAGCACGCTTCGTTGCTGACGCAACTCTCCTGAAAACCGCATCACGGATGCTCCTCTCCCAGATTTTGTCGGACGAGTAGAACGGTATGCAGCGCGGGATCGTACCCGGCACCATTAGAAACGTTGGTTCCATGTATAGCATTCCCCACAGCTTGTTCGTGATGTCTGTCGCCGCGCCGATCGTTGCTGCCGCATACGAGCTGTTCGACCTAAGATCGAAGCGACAGGAAGTCGTTTCCCGGCGGGCATCAACTCCAGCAGTTCGTGTTGCACGAGCTGCCGCGCTCTGATGAGGCGAGCCAACCCGGTCAAATCCTAGCGAGGGTATTCTGATCCAAGCATGGTCGTTCCGCCAAAGCTGATTTACAGGCCTGCTCAACTATCCTCAGCATTTCGTCCGCGTTATGCACCTTGCGCTACCACAGCATTAAAATCAGCCAGGACTGAGCCGCGCAATGTGCAATGATGCGACACACCCTTCGGATCGCTACCGAGGCGCGCTGCTCACTATGCCAGGGCCATGTGACGCTGGACGAGGTGACCTTGCCCCTCAGGCTTAATCCAGGTTGAAGTTCGCTCTGCCCAAGACAAGGACCAGAGCATGAAGCGCAGCCGCTTTTCGGAAGAGCAGATCATCGGGATTTTGAAGGAGCACGAGGCTGGCGTTTCGGTTGCCGATCTGTGCCGGAAGCACGGCGTCAGTGACGCCAGTATCTACAAATGGAAAGCCAGGTTTGGCGGGATGGATGAGTACGAGAACACGCGGCTGAAGCGGTTGCTGGCTGATGCCATGCTGGACAATGCAGCGCTGAAGGACTTGTTTGGGAAAGAAGTGGTGACGCCCGCGGGGAAGCGGAAAGCTGTCGCGCATCTCGTGGATGCCCACGGGATGAGCGAACGGCGGGCGTGTAAAGCCATCGGTTATTGCCGCATGACCATCAGATACCAGACGACCCGGGCGGATGATGCCGCCCTGCGTCAACGCATGAGGGCGATCGCCCAGGAGCGCCGCCGCTTCGGCTATCGGCGCCTGCATGTTCAGCTCAAGCGGGAGGGCCATGTGATCAACCACAAGAAGCTCTTCCGGCTCTACCGGGAAGAGAAGCTTGCAGTGCGTCGCCGTGGTGGTCGCAAGCGGGCAATCGGGACCCGGGCGCCGATGACAGTGCCGATGGCGCCGAACGACCGCTGGTCGCTCGACTTTGTCTCGGATCAGCTCACCGACGGCCGCCGCTTCCGCATCCTGACCGTGGTCGATGATTGCACCCGCGAGTGCCTGGCGCTTGTGGCCGACACCTCGCTCTCGGGCGCCCGGGTCGCGCGGGAACTGGACCGACTGGTGATGGAGCGGAGCAAGCCCAGAATGGTGGTTAGCGACAACGGTAGCGAGTTCACCAGCAATGCCATCATGACCTGGGCCGACCAGAGCCGCGTCGCATGGCACTACATCGCGCCGGGCAAGCCCATGCAGAACGCCTTCATCGAGAGCTTCAACGGCCGGCTGCGGAATGAATTGTTGAACGAGACGCTGTTCACGTCGCTGGCCCAGGCCCGCGTCACGCTTGGATGCTGGCGGGCCGATTACAACGACGCACGACCACACTCGCAGCTCGGATGGAAGACCCCGTCGGAGTTCGCCTTCACCTGTCATCCGCGCCGGGATCTGACGCTGCGCTATCCCGAAGGCTCCGCGCCAGCTCCCGTCGCTCCCACCGCCCAACCGGGCAAATCCAACGACCGGGGCGAACTCAGAACCGGATAAAACTTGGGGGCAAGGTCAGAGGGCATCTCTTCTGACGAACCGCATCGATTTATGCTTTCGAGGAGATCCGGCGACCTTCGAGATGCGAGATCTGATGCGGGAAGTCCACCTCGCCGGAGCGATCCGACATGCGCTGCGGGCTCATCCGTAACGCCGATGAGGGCTGGATTAAGGTCGGCAACCGGATTGTCGGACGTGGTGCCCTATCCCATCGCCCTGAACCGAACGAGGCATTCACATATGGGCCAAAGTGATGTGAGCGCGAACTCTTGGTCGGGATTAGCCGAGCAGCATTGGCGGTCGCTGGCCTGCTCACATGCAACATTCAGAAATCATTGAGCGCCTTGGCTTCTGGGGTCCTGACCAGAACGAGATCTAGCGTACATCCCACTCGCGCTAATCAGACCAAGCTTTTGAGACTCGGTGGCCGAGGGCGGTTTTCAAAGCAGTCAGGCCCAATCGCTAAGCAGGTGCGTAGGTTTCGCGCGACGTTGAGATTTTCTCCACACCAGAGACCCCCGGCGGGCATGCCGGAGGCCTCCTTGGAGGTTAAATTTCACTGAATAGAGCCGCTTCGTGTTCTCCTTTTGCTAGTTGGACAGAAAACTCACCAATTGCGCTGAGCACGGAGCAGCAGCGTGAGGCTGTTCTGGTCCTTCAGCTCGTAGACAGCTGCCGGCTTGGCAGTGGCAGCGCTGCCCGCGTAAGCGACCGCACCAAAATATTTCTGGTCCAGGCGGCTCCAGTTGAGATCCGCCGAGAAGGTTAGGTTTTTGACTGGAGTCCAGCGCGTGATGACACCGGCCGACATGACATTGAAGTCCGGGTTACACGTCGAACCGGTTACGAGAAGAGCACCCATCGCGGTGCTACCGCAAATGAAGCTCTTCGCCGCATCGGTGTAGCGGACCGCAGCCCACATGCCATAGATGCCCGTATTCCAGTTCGGATCCCAGTTGTGGGTGTAACCACCGTTGAAGCCGTATGTCTTGATTGTCTGCAGTCCAGAGCCAGCGACAAAGACGGCGTCAGGTGCACTGGCAAAGCCGACGCTTTGATATGCGCCAGCCAAACCGGTGCCGCCAAACATCGAGAACGCGATGGGGGCCAAATCCTGAGCATTGTAGCGGGTCGCACCATCCGTATAGACACCTTGGATGTTGATGGTGTCACCCGCACCAGTCGGAATATTCTTGATGGACAAGGCCAATTGAACCGCCCAACCCCATTTATCGCCGGGATGACCAGTGGTCTCGTCCGCTCCGTAATAACCGGCATGATTGTCGTGCGCCGCTACCGATGCCTGGAAGAGACCCCAACCTTGGTCGACGCGAACCATACCTACGAGGTCAGGAGACCGTGAACCACCGATGTCGTTCAAGCCATAGGCGCCACCGACGATGCCCGACGATGTAATGCCCGACACGTTGATAAGGCCGGCTTGATAGTACTGGACCTGATCCTGGGCCGAAATCGCCGCCGTAACGCCCTGACCAAAATCGGCGGTGTAGGTGAACTGGTTCACGCCAGTGACCGTGCCCCCGCCGCCCCAGAGACCATCGAAGTTGTTGGCCGGATAGTTGGTCCAAGGAGCGCTGAACTGTGAAACGGCCTTACCCACTGTGAAGCCAGCGAACTGGATAAAGGCGTAGTAGACGCCTAGCGAACCGCCGGCGATCGAACCGCTGCCGTTCGTGCCAGACGGAGCCGCGTCGTAAGCCGTCGCACCGCCAGTGAGGCCAGTACCGCTCCCAGCATAACCACCCGTCGTCCACGAGAACACGCCATCGAAGAAAGTACGAACTACGCCGTACTCGGTCGCGGTACGCGTATCGATGTTGAAATCTTCCCGCGAGCGCGCGGTGTAATAGTTGCTCAGGCGGTTGTGCGCGCCACCGACGCCGCTGCTGGTCCAATTATAGTCACTGTTGGTGCCCAGCGCGACTTCAGCGCGCAAGTAACCACCGAGCTTGATACAGGTGTCGGTGCCTGGAATGTAGTAGAAACCGGCACCATAGAGCGAGCAGATCTTCACGTACTCGACCGCTTTGGCCTTCACCGGAAGATCGGCTGCCTGCGCCCCGGTACCCGCCAACATTGCCGCAGAACCGAGGATAAGACTTTTCATCATTGGTTTCATAGATGAACCTCCAAAGCTAGAAATCGCCGTTCAAGGATCCGCTGCGGCTGCCTCACCTGGACTGGACAGCTCGGCGGAACGACTTCGAGGCGCCCCCTCGCTGTCAAACGGACATCTATTTAGGATAGACAATTAATGCAATTAATTAATTTCTGCAGATCTCTCTCGCCTGCGATGTGTCTCCATTGAGCAACACAAACCGCCATCGGTCCGGCCTTCGCTGGGTACAGATGCAAAAAAAAGAGCCCCAGGGGGCCACCCCGGAGGCTCTCCTCGGAGATTTTAACTGTGACCGCCAGAAAAGAACCTGAACGATTCAGGCGCATTAATAGCATATGATAATTATATAAGTCAATCGTTATGACAAGCAGATCGAAGGGTTTGCGGCCATGACTAATGAGCCGTCACGGAGTGGCTTGTTCCGCGTCGTTGGCGCTCAAGACGCGCAGATGGGAGGCCGTGACGAATCACGACGATAGGAGTACCCGGATGGTGACGGATAGCCGGTCTTTGATGTGGAGCGAATCCGCTTTTCAGTGGCCGCCTGCGAGCGCTCTAATCAACGGAATGACGTTGAAGAGGCTGGACTTTCTCAAATGCTTTCGGAAATCCACTCGGGCCTAGAGATCGACGGCATGCTGGGCCCGCGGGCGCCAACGCGCCCGCTGCCGGGCAGATCTTGAAATCGAACAGTTGTCCCTGCTCCGCATCCAACGAGCCGGCACAAAGGCTCATGGCCAGTTCTCGCCCAAACCGGCGCGCCGCGTTCGAAGGCACCTCAGAATCAGATTTACAAGAGGCCGTCAGTTCTGTGCATCAAGTTCAGCAAAATTGATCATGGGGTCCGGCCGAGCCATCCCCTCGGAGCCGCCGTCGCTCGCTTGCCCAAAGCGTAGCGCTGGCGAGCGACGGCGGCGGAGAGGGGTGGCGTGCATCCCCTTGGTGGGCC
The DNA here is from genome assembly GCF_045571455.1 of Bradyrhizobium sp. STM 3561. Lineage (NCBI taxonomy): Bacteria > Pseudomonadati > Pseudomonadota > Alphaproteobacteria > Hyphomicrobiales > Nitrobacteraceae > Bradyrhizobium > Bradyrhizobium sp. STM 3561. The sequence continues at coordinate 75,373 of NZ_CP120695.1, read as the reverse complement.
TGAGCATCGTCAGGCCGCCTGGCGTAACGCCTCCTTCTTGTGTTCCTTGAGCAGGTCCATGTTGAGATAGCGATGATCCTCGAGCCAGGTCTCGTGACGCTCGACGGTCAAGGCGCGCACCAGCCGCAAGCAGCTCTCGGCATTGGGGAAGATCCGCACCACGTAGGTGCGCCGCCGGATCTCCTCGTTGAGTCTCTCCAGCATATTGGTCGACTTCATGTGTTTGCGGTGCGCCAGCGGCAGGCGGAAGTAGGTGAGCGTCTCCTCGATGTTCTCTTCCACCCAGCCGGTGAGCTTGGGGTACTTGCCGCCCCATTTGCCGAGCCAGGCGGCCAGATCGCGCCGGACCTCCGAGAGGTCGCGCCGGTCGTACATCCATCTGAGCTCCAGCAGGCAATCGTCATCGACCTTCCGAGGCACATAGTCGAGCGCGTTCCTGAGGAAGTGCACATAACAGCGCTGCCAGAACACGCCGGTGAGAACTTCGGGAATGGCCTTCTTCAAGCCCGGATGATCATCGGAAACGACGAACTCGACGCCATGCAGGCCGCGGGTCTTCAGGCCTTCCAAAAACTCCTTCCAGCTCGATCGGCTCTCCCGGTTGGCGAGATCAACCGCGAGCACCTGACGCCGGCCCTCCCAGTCGACCCCGATCGCGATCAGCACCGCCTGGCTCGCGATGATGCCATCGTCCCTGACGCGCTCGTAACGGGCGTCCAGGATCAGATAAGGGAACGGCTCCTTGAGCTTGCGCTCGCAGAACGCCTTCAGCGACGCATCCAGCCGCTTGTTGATCGCGCTGATCGCCGAGGCCGAGAAGGCATGGCCCACCAGCTCCTCGGTGACCTGCTTCACCTTCCGGGTCGAGACCCCTTGCACGTACATCTCGGCCAAGGCCGCCACCAGCGCCTTCTCCGAGCGCTGGTAGCGCTCGAACAGCTCGGTCGAGAACCGTCCCTGCCTGTCCTGCGGCACCTTCAGCTCGATCTTGCCGACCCGGGTGATCAGCGAGCGGGAATAGTAGCCGGAGCGATAGCCAAGCCGCCCCTCGCTGCGCTCCCCTTTCTCCGCACCCAGCGTCTCCGTCATCTCGGCTTCGAGAATGTCCTGCACCGCACCCTGGATCAGCGGCTTCAGGAACTCCTTGTCCGACCTCAACAACTCTTTGACTGCAGAGACATCCGTCCTAATCTTCGTCACGGTCATGGCGGGTCCAAGCTCCTCTACGAGCGGTGATCTTCGCAATCACCGGACTTACCATGACCGCTTCAGCCTCTCAGCTTTTGCAGAACCTCCCGCACACTACCAGGCCGTCTCGAGCGCCATGGAACATACTCTGACTAGGGCGTCGAGCATCTAGCAGTCTCGCCAGTTCGCGCACCGACACAAATTGTTCTTCCCTGCTCGCGGCTGGGCGGAGAAAGCGGAGATGACCCGGTAATTCGTCGTCGCCTGTCACCAAAAACGAATCGGGACATTTCCGAACGAGCTGCCCGGTCCCGCTGCAGTGAGTCAGATCGGTCAATCGGCCGGCTGAAAACCGCTCATGAGCTCAATGCTCCCTCCTGATCTTGCGAACGAGGCACAATTCAAGTCCGTCGCGCCGGCGTCGAGCACGATCACCAACTGCGCAAGACCGAGCTCACCAAAGATTGTCGTGGCCATCCTGTATATTCTTCGGTAACATTGAGGAGGTACGTCCGTCGCACAGCCGACGCATCTGTTGATGCGCACCAGTTGCCCGGGCGAAGGTGACGCCCGGCCGGTGAGCGTACTTCGCAGTTGGGGCAGCCGACGCAACTTCATTGTGGAAACGTGCAGCGTCGCCGGACACACGCGGAATTTCTGCAATCATCACCGGGCTTTTGCTCCATTTCCGCGGCGCTTTCTCGTACCGTTTTCATCATGGAGATTGATGCAAAGACGCTGTCTTACGAGGCCTTACGAGGCGGCTTACAAACTTATGATCGGCTCAGTCGTGCCGCGGCCAATCGCTTGGCTGACAACGGTCTCGCCGGACGGCATCGTCAATGCCGCACCATTCAGCGCCTACACCATACTCTGCATTCGACCGCCGATGGTGATAGTGAATTGCGCGCGTCGTGATGGGGCGTCGAAGGACACCGCCTGCAACGCGGCCACGAGTGCCGATTTTGTGCTCAATGTTCGTGAGCGAGGACCTTGCGGCAGTCATGCACCAGACTTCGGCATTCTATCCGCCCGGGGTGAGTGAAACCGAGGCGCTGGGGATAGCGGTCAGCCCAAGCCGCATTGTCCGGTCTCCGCGCATCGCTGCCGCACCGATTAGCCTCGAATGCCGCCTGCATCGGATGCTCGAATTCGGCAGCGGAGGCCTATCGTCTTTGCCTCGATAAATGATGGCCCACCGGATAGTCACAGAGACGATCTCGACCACTCAACGGTAGTGCACGAAAAAGCGAGCTTCGATACTCTCACGAGGCGCCGAATGGGGAACGCACGACGATTGTCGAAATCCACGTGTGGGGCATAGCACTTCTGCTCCGAATCGTAGCCATTCCATAGAAGAAGTGCCTGCTCCGACATGTCAGGGAAGTAATACCAGCGATGTTGCGGGCTGTGGTGAGGGGAGGCAGTCCAGAAACGACCGTCGAATACGTCGCTATCATCGCGATTGTAGTCTGTCTGGCAAAAACGCAAATCGCTTTCAGGTACGCTGGAGCTATCGCACACTGCCAACGGCAAGTCGTGTGGAGGCCGTGAAATGACCCTCCATGCCTGGATGATCATCAATCGAGAGTACGACTCCAACGGAATGCCTTGCCGTACGTTTTCCCGCGCCGCGAGGACTGGGGCGGCGATCGGTGCGTAATCGACATGGGCCACTCGTGCAGTTCCCTTGACGCTCTGTGACCTGCCCCTGCGTATTTCCTCCAGATGGAGTTAGAGTCCGGCCCGAAGAAGGACGGACAGATGAAGCGAGCAAGGTTCACGGAAGAGCAGATTATCGCAGTGTTGAAGGAGCATGAGGCTGGGGCAAAGACGGCCGACCTGGCTCGCAAGCACGGAGTCTCGGAAGCAACGATCTACAATTGGAAGGCCAAATTCGGCGGCATGGACGTTTCAGAGGCGAAGCGGCTGAGGGCGCTGGAGGACGAGAACGCGAAGCTGAAGAAGCTTCTAGCCGAGCAGATGCTCGACGCCGCCGCCCTTCGCGAGCTTCTTTCAAAAAATGGTAGGGCCCGCCGCCAAGCGCGCTGCGGTCGCGCATCTGCAGGCCGTCATGAGCCTGTCGGAGCGGCGGGCCTGTTCGATTGTCGGAGCGGATCGGAAGATGATCCGCTATCGCTCCAGCCGTCCTCCGGACGCGACTCTCCGTGGCCGGCTGCGTGACCTTGCCAACGAGCGGCGGCGTTTCGGCTACCGCCGGCTGTTCGTGCTGCTGCGGCGGGAGGGTGAGCCATCGGGGATCAACCGGATCTACCGGCTTTATCGGGAAGAAGGGCTCACCGTCCGCAAGCGGCGGGCTCGCCGCAAGGCCGTGGGGACCCGTGCCCCGATCCTAGTCGAGGCGATGCCCAATGCGCGCTGGTCGCTGGACTTCGTTCACGACCAGTTCGCCAACGGCCGGCGCTTCCGCATCCTCAACATCGTCGACGACGTCACCAAGGAATGCCTGGGCGCCATTCCAGAGACGTCGATCTCGGGACGGCGCGTGGCCCGCGAACTGACGGCCGTCGTCGAGCGACGCGGAAAGCCAGGAATGATCGTGTCCGACCATGGCACCGAGTTCACCTGCAACGCCATGCTCGCCTGGAGCAAGGACACAGCCATCGCTTGGCACTTTATCGCGCCGGGAAAGCCGATGCAGAACGGCTTTATCGAGAGTTTTAATGGTCGGATGCGTGACGAGCTGCTCAACGAGACTCTCTTCTTCGATCTCGACCATGCCCGCGCCAAGATCGCCAATTGGGTTGCCGACTACAATCTTCAGCGGCCTCACTCGTCGCTGAAATACATGACCCCCGCGGCTTATGCCGCCCACCTCACCGCAACGGACGATCGGCTACGCAACCCCGACCAGCTCCGCCGATCGTCCGTTGCTCCAACCGCGCCACTTGGCGTACAAAGCTCCGAGACTCTAACCGCTGCCGGATGAAAATTCAGTGGCAGGTCACCCGAAACGGAATTCGGACCGGCGCGACGTACCATGACGCCACGTCTGTAGGGCACGACCAAAGATACATTGAAGTAGTCCTTGATGAACGGGACCATCTCCTCAAGATATCCCTCGCGAACGAGGTGCGGATCACGCGCCCTCGCACAGGCAGCTTCGCAAATAACAGCTAAGTGGAGCTAGTCGAACGTTTTCGCTTCGAATCCTATTCAGGCCTCCTCGGCAAATTCGTAAGACGAGGTGTGGATCACCGGATGTCGCTCGGCGACGTCAATTCCGGCCATGCAATGCAAACAGCGATGGAGGATCTAAATGGCGGTCCAGCAACCTGCCCCTAGACTTTGAGTGATGATGAGCGTGCCGAACTGAAGTCGCTGACGATGCGGCGCAAGACGGCGCAGGCGCTGTCTCCGAGCGCCCCGATCGTGCTGACCTGCGCAGAAGACGGAAGGTGGTCAGAACACGGAAGTGGCGTACAAACTGTGTGTGGAGCGGCAGGCGGTGGGCAATTAGCGACGTCGCACGGCACGTGGCGTTGCCTCAACGTGGTTGGCGGGCTCCTGAGTTAGATCGCAGGCCGTCGCTACAAGCTAGTCGATCTCGATGAGCAGGTCGTTGAGCGGTACCTCCGACATCGAGGCGGGAGGCAGTTTATCCAACCCGGTGACCGGGCCACGCTCAAGCGATGGCTATCAGTGCTGCGCGAGGACGGCGCGATCGCGCCGTTGGTGCTTCCGCCTCTCACGACGCACGAACGGATCTTCAAGGAGTTCGATGCCTACCTGCGGTCAGAGCGGGGCTTGGCCCTGAGGTCCACCGTACGCCATCTCCCGGTCATCCGCAGGTTCCTGCATGAGGTGTGCTCCGGCGACGCCGCCCTGTGCAAGATCAACGAAGAGGACGTGATCCGCTACGTTGAGCGCCACGCCCAGGATTGGAGCCCGGGAACAGGCAAGGCGATGTGCTGGTCGTTGCCCGCCTTTATCCGTTACCTCCACCATCGGGGGCTGAACGCCCGCCCGTTCGCTGATTGCGTCCATCGATGCGGCGATGGAAGCCCGCAACTCTGTCGACCTATCTGCCTGCCGCTCAGGTGCGGAAGGCTCTCGACGGTTGCGACCGAGAGACGGTGATGGGACGGCGCGACCACGCCAATCTGTTGTTGCTGGCCAAGCTCGGCCTGTGGGCCACTCCGCCATTCACGAATGGCCTCCTATATAGAGATTTCTATAGAGATCGGACATTCGCCGACTGGCCACCGCTCGATCTTGCGGGCCGCACTACTGCATCGGGCAACTGTCGGCGCAACTTACGACTTTCGAAGCCATGCATTTGGAGCACAGGTAACGTTGGTCCCAAACGCGTCAGTATAATAAGTATCGACTAGGAATCCTGCTTGCTCGATCAATTGGAAGCCATCGATGATCTCTCTATTTGCTAATGCAGGATTGTCTTCAATCACATAATAGTCACCCGACACCAGAAAATTGTTCAGGTAAGAAAACACCGAAAATATTTGCACGTGTGCGTCGTCGATCACGAGCCAGGGATGAGGAAGGGTCACCAGCAAATTTTTGTCAAGGTTTGCGACGTCAGACAGGTCAACTTGATGAAAGGTAAGTAGTGGATGCTTTCTTGCATTCTCATGAACCAGTTTGGTATACAAATCAAACGAGTGAACTTCGCCGGGCTTCTCACAAAGCACTGACATATTGTCAGCGAACCACAATCCGCTACCACCCTGGCATGAGCCGAGCTCTATAATTGTCCGTGGCTGAAGCTCCCAAATGAGCCTTGGATACAAAGCTAGATCAAAGGGAGTCTTGATAATTATGAGGCCTCGATAAGTCTTCGCCAAGGCTCCAATTTTGGTGTGGCGTCGGTCACCGGTCCAAGGGTAGATAGCCGACATCCAACCTCGATCGGAGGGCTTTGCAAAGCGATCAGAACAATCATTATCCAGGACGGCCTTTATTCCGTCGAGAGCACCCGGGGTAAAAAGTTGACCGCTGAATCCGTCAGGTCTCATCTGATCGGGGTAGTTCTCGTTACCGGCGTCCCAAAAGGCTTTGTGTTCGGAAGCGATCTTCATTGATGATCTCCGTGCTGCGTCTGCCTTCTTACCGGAGCAACTAGCGTGCCACTCGCCGAATGAGGCGCTCGCTCAGGAAGGGTGAGAAACGCACAGGATTCCGAAAGGAGCGGCCTACGCTCTTTGTCGACTTCGGAACATCGGCGCTATCATCGGACATGGACGGGGTGGATTCACACCAGCAATCTACTGAAAAACCCCACGCCTGATTAATTTGAGTTTGGGGCCTTGGATTTTTCCTGCTGGGTTGGGATTTGATGTTTGGAGCGGTTATGCCGCGATCAGCTTCGGGATTCGGATCAGGTTGTAGGCGATCAAATTCAGCATGAAGTCGGCGGCGAGCGGACCACGCCGCGATGTCTGGTTTTTCGCATGGTGCCGTGCTGCTTGCCCCAAGCGAAGATGCATTCAACCATCGCCCGTCGCTATTGCGACATACCATAGCCCTCGTGCCGAGTGGTGAGGCCCTCAATCGCGCTCTGACGTCCTCGGTTTGAGGCGCTGTTATATTGCCACATGCGGCGCAACGTTGGCCACGCAGGTCGGCCACGTGATCGGCGGCGTCATCGGCCGTGTTCTCGCCGACCGTGATCCGGCGTCCGGCTCCTTTGGCCTTCACCTTGAGCATGCTCTCCGAGGCGCGCCCTCGGCCGTTCCGGTGGCGTGAGTGATCTGACCCTGCCACCGCCAGCCGGTGACGTGGCCGACCAGTTGGCGGGCTCCTGAGTTGGATTGCGAGCCGTCGCTATGAGCTGGTCGATGAGCAGTTCGTTGAGCGGTACTTCCGACATTAAGGCGGGAGGCAGTTTATCCAACCCGGTGACCGGGCCACGCTCAAGCGATGGCTATCAGTGCTGCGCGAGGACGGCGCGATCGCGCCGTTGGTGGTAGCGCCTCTCACCCAGCACCAACGTATCTTCAAGCAGTTCGATGCCTACCTGCGATCCCAGTGCGGCTTGGCCCCGAGGTCCATCTCCCGGTCATGCCCATTTTTTAACACGAGGTGTGCTCCGGCGGCGTCACCGCCCTTTGCAAGATCAACCAAGAGGACGTGATCCGCTACGTTGAGCGCCGCGCCCAAGATTGGAGCCCGGGAACAGGCAAGGCGACGTGCCGGTCGTTGCCCGCCTTTATCCGTTACCTTCACCATCGGGGCTCAACGCCCGCCCGTTCGCTGATTGCGTCCATCGATGCGGTGATGGAAGCCCGCAACTCTGTCGACCTATCTGCCTGCCGCTCAGGTGCGGAAGGCTCTCGACGGTTGCGACCGAGAGACGGTGATGGGACGGCGCGACTACGCCAATCTGTTGTTGCTGGCCAAGCTCGGCCTGTGGGCCAACGAGGTCGCGACGCTCACCCTCGATGATATCGACTGGCGCGCCAGCGAGATACTCGTTCGCGCCAAGGGCCGCCAGCACGCACGGATGCCGATACCCAGACGTTGGCGTGGCCATCATTGCATATCTGCGGAGTCGCCGCCCAAAGTCGTCGTGCCGACGGTTGTTCGTCCGCACACTCGCGCCGCACATCGGGTTTGTTCCGGATGTGCGATCACCATGATTGCCAAGGCCACCTCGATCGCGTTGGAATTGACGGTGCGCACGCTGAGGGGCCCATATCTTCCAATATAGTCTCGCTACGAGCTTCTCCGATCTGGCGGGACCGTATCGGAAATCAGACAGTTCCTGCGGTGCGAGAATCACGACATTACCCGAATTCACGCGAAGGTCGATATCGATACGTTGAAGATTGAGCCTGCCCTGGCCGGGACGCGTGCAATGGCCAATCTTCGCGTCGCACCCGATAAGTACCCTGAGCATGCGTAAGGGGTTTGGATACAAGTACGAGCACCAGACCCGCCGGCTCACCAACTTCCGTTGTTTTCACGGAGAAGCGCAATGCCAGGATCATCACGACGAAGCTGGCCGTGAATAGGCAACGTTGGTCGCCCGATCGTCATGCACCCTGGGCGCTGCGATTGAGTGACGTGCGCGGGTTCGCGCGCCATTTCGCCAACTTCGATCCGAGAACCGCCCGTCAGCGTGCTGACTGGATGGAAGCGCGCCAAGCCCTATGTCTAGAGCGACGTGGAGATCGATGCGTTGCTGACGGCGGCGCTGGCTCTGCCGCCAGCGGGCGGGCTGCGCCGATGGACCCACCATATCCTGTTCGGGCCCATAGCCGTGATGGGCATGCGTATACGAGACCATGGGCCCGGAGCGCGATCAGCTCGACCTCTACGTCGGCGGGCTGATGGTCCGGCTGGCCAAGTTCGGCAAGTCGCGGCTCGTGCCATTGCATCCGCGGTGCGCGACACTAGCCGACGGTGCACGCGATGCTCGGATCACACTGCGGCTCGAGGTTTTCGTTGCCGAACAGGGAGGCCGCTTGCTGCACCAATCCGTTCATCGCATCCTCTGGCGATTGTCCAGAAAGATCGGGCTGCGGCGCCCAGATGATCGTACCGAGCCAAGCGTGCACAACTTCCGTCATCGCTTCGCCTTCCGGACGCTGCTCGACTTGAACCTCCTCCGAATTGATGGACACCTGTAGTAGGCTCGAAGAGCCAGGAGGTTTCGGATGGAAGGACGTCAACGTCGGTCGTTTACGGATGACTACAAGCGGCAAGCGGTTGATCTCGTAGCGTCGAGCGGGCGCTCGATCGGATCTGTTGCCAGGGAGCTTGGCCTGCGCGATTCCGTGCTGCGGCGGTGGGTGGAGCAGCGAGGGGCCCGGCTAGAGCCGACGGCGGCGACGCGGCGCCCCACAACGCAGGCGACGCTGCCGTCGGCGGACCACGCGGCGGAGATCGCGCGTTTGCAGCGGGAGAACGAGCGGCTGCGCATGGAGCGCGATATTTTAAAAACGGTCCAGCACCGTGGCGCGCCTGCGCGGCGTAGAAACAGCCTTGTGCTATCCTCGGCGCTGGGAGGGTAGCGGCCGCTGGATTATTGGAGGCACAATCCCCGTTAAAAAACATAGTCCATGGGTGCATGCGAACTTGAGAGTGGTGACGTCGCATGGCGACGATCCCGATTAGGAAGATGACGATTGGCATAGCCCAGACCCTCCTGCTCATCATTGAACGGAGGATTGCCATGCCAAGAGGACGATCGGCGACCGACCGGAACTGAAGCTGGTCAATGTCGGGGCCGCCGCCATCGACATTGGATCAAAGATGCACATGGCCGCGGTGGACCCAGCTTGCACCGACGTGCCGGTGCGCTCTTTCGGTACATTCACGCAAGACCTGCATGAGCTGGCGGACTGGTTCAGAGCCTGCGGCGTGACGAGTGTCGCGATGGAATCCACCGGGGTCTATTGGATCCCGGTTTACGAGATCCTGGAGCAGCGCGGGTTTGAGGTGATCTTGGTCAATGCGCGGTACGCCAAGAACGTGCCCGGGCGCAAGACCGATGTCAGCGAAGCCGCGTGGTTGCGCCAGCTTCATTCCTATGGCCTGTTACGCGGCAGCTTCCGACCTGATGCCGAGATTGCAACCCTGCGCGCGTATCTGCGCCAACGGGAGCGGCTGGTGGAATATGCCGCCGCCCATATCCAGCATATGCAGAAGGCCCTGATGGAGATGAATCTGCAGCTCCATCATGTGGTCTCGGATATCACCGGCGCGACGGGCATGCGGATTATCCGAGCCATTGTTGCAGGCGAGCGGAATCCTGACGTCTTGGCAACCTATCGGGACGTGCGATGCCATTCATCCATCGCGACGATCCGTGCGGCGCTGGTGGGCAACGACCGGCACGAACATGTCTTCGCGCTGACCCAGTCGCTGGAGCTCTACGACGTCTACCAGGCGAAGATGCTGGACTGTGACCGCAAGCTCGAGGTCCTGATTGCGCATTCCAGGAATGGTGATCAGGTGTTCCAGACGATGGCGATCACGGATTCCAGATGATCGTGATCACAGGAGACGAACACGACTGACGGGTTTAAGTGTGCTGGAAATAGTCTCCTCGTCAAGGATGGTTGGGCTGGCTTGGAGATCGTCCCGGCGGTCCATGGGAGGGCCCCGTGCGCGGCGCGGAGTGCCCCACGAGCGACGTAGCGACGCGCGCGGGAGGGGCCTGTGGGCCGGCGGGGCGATCGTGCGCGAGGCGCTCACGGTTTTTTCTTTTCGCCGGCCTGACGGCGCAGGCTGTCGCCCTTGAGCTCAAGGCGATGCGCATTGTGAATGATGCGGTCCAATATCGCATCGCCAAGAGTGGGGTCGGCAATGACGTCGTGCCATTGCGACACGGGGACCTGACTTGTGATCAACAACGACCCCTTGTCGTAGCGATCATCGACAATCTCGAGCAGATCGCGCCGCTGGTCGGCGGTGAGCGGTTCGGGTCCCCAGTCGTCGAGAATGAGGAGATTGACGCGCTCCAGAGCGGCGATCAGGCGCGCCAGACGGCCTTCGCCGCGCGCCTGGGCGAGATCGGCGAACAGGCGAGATGCCCTCTTGTAGAGGACGGAGAAGCCGTCGCGGCAAGCCTTGTTGCCGAGCGCGCAGGCAAGCCAGGACTTGCCGGTGCCGGTTGGGCCGACGATGACCAGGTGGTTGGCATCACGGATCCATTGGCAGGTGGCGAGGGTCTGGAAGAGCGAACGGTCAAGGCCGCGGGCGGTGCGATAATCGACATTCTCGATGGCGGCCGCCTGGCGGAGCTTGGCACTGGTCAAGCGGCGCGTGAGGCGGCGGTTGTCACGGGCGGTGACCTCGCGATCGACGAGGAGGCCGAGCCAATCGGGATGCGGCATCCCGGCCGCCTCGGGATTGTTCTGCAGTTCGACGAGGGTATCGGCCATGGCGGCGAGGCCGAGGGCGCGCAAGCGATCGACGGTAGGGTGAATGAGCATGCTGATCTCTCCTGATCAATTGTAGTAACTGCGGCCACGGATGTTGGCGTGGAAGAGGATGGGCGCCTCCTCGGCGGGCGGAGCGGTTCTGTCAGTGCCGTTCTTGAGGATGGCGGCGACCGATTTGTACGAACGGGCGTTGATCAGGAGGGCACGGGCGCAGGCGGCGTCGACGCGTTCCTGGCCGTAGCGCTTGACCAGCCCGAGAATGCCGATGGCGGAGCGGAAGCCCTGTTCCGGGTGCGGCCGCGACCGCAGGATGACGTCGATCAGAGTGTCGACGTCGGGGCCGACCTTGGCGGCTTCGGAACGAATACGCTCATGGGTCCAGTCACGATAGCGGCGATGCGAGCTCGGCATATGCTCGGAAATCGTCGTTGGGCGATGCGGCAGCGTGCTGCGCAGGTGCGAGGCGATGCGCTTGCCGCGCAGGAAAATCTCGACCGTTCGCGCGGTGATCCGAGCCTCGACCTCCTGATGCACGAGGTTGTGAGGAACGCTGTAGTAATGTTTGGCGATCTCGACATGATAGTCGAGATTGACCCGGCAGCGCTTCCACTCGGCATACTCGTACGGTTCATCCGGCAAGGGGGTGAGCGCCGGACGATCGAGCTCCTCGAACAGGTCGCGCCGACTTCGTCCCCAGCTGCGCAGCGGTCGATTGTTGAGATCGGCGAGAAGCACACGGATCGCCTCGTTGAGGGCGGCAAGCGAGAAGAAGCGGTGGTTGCGCAGGCGCGCCAGAATCCATCGTCCGACGATTTGGACGCCGACTTCGACCTTGGCCTTGTCGCGCGGCCGATACGGCCGCGCCGGGACGATGGCGGTGCGGTAATGGCGGGCGAGATCGGCATAGGTCCGGTTGACCATCGGCTCATGAAAGCAGGCCCGGGTGATGCCGGCCTTCAGGTTGTCGCTCACCGTCTGCCGGGCCACGCCGCCGAAATAGGCAAACGCCCGAACGTGCGAGGCGATCCAGTCCGGCAGGCTCTGGCTGAGGCTGGCCTCGGCGTAGGTGTAGTTCGAGGCGCCGAGCACGGCGACGAAGATCTGCGCGCTCCGCACCTCACCGCTGAGCCCGTCAACCACCTCCATGGTGTGGCCGGAATAATCAACGAACAGCTTCTCGCCGGCGACATGAACCTGGCGCAGGGTCGGCTTGAGGCGGCCGGCCCATTCCTTGTAGCGTTCACAGAACCACGAGTAGCTGAAGCTGTCGGAGTTTGCGTCGCAATACTCCTCCCACAACAGCATCAGCGTGACGTTTGAGCGCCGCAGCTCGCGATGCACCAGCGCCCAATCCGGCTGCGGACGCTCGTCGCTGGGCCGATCGGATGGTGGCGGATATAGGCGGTTCTCGAGCCGGACATCGTCATCCAGCTCCGGCGGCAACGGCCAGGTCAGGCCGGCGCGGCGGGTTCGGTTCAGGTACTTGCTGACCGTGCCTTGGGCCAGGCCGAGGCTGCGGGCAACGGCGCGTTGCGACATGCCGACGCTGTAGTGCAGGCGTAGAACTTCACGAATGTGGCGCATGGACAGTCTCTCGGTCGGCATCTCGATCCTCTGCGGTTAGGCAAAAGACCAAGGTAGCCAGGTTGCAGACTGTCAGCGGTGGACGCCTCCTGGTTGCCCCCGATCGATCACGATCGGCTGGAAATGGTGATCACGATGCTCTGGAACGCGTGATCACGATGGCCTGGAATCGGTGATCACGATCGGCTGGAACGCGCAGTCCTGATCGCGGCACTGAACAATAAGGGCGCAAAGCCGATCGGAAAGCTATCCAAGCCACGCATCAAGACCAAACAGGTCAACGCACCTACCTTCGATGTCCGGACCGCGCTGTACGGCGTGCTCGGCGTCGATCTGACTGAGATCCACGGGTTGGGTCCATCACTGGCATTGAAGCTTGTCGGGGAGTGTGGCACCGATCTGAGGGCTTGGCCGAGCGCCAAGCACTTCACCTCCTGGCTGTGCCTTGCGCCAGGCAACAAAATCTCTGGTGGCAAGGTGCTTTCTTCACGTACCCGAAGGTCTTCGAGTCGGGCAGCCGCACTGTTGCGGTTGGCAGCCACAACCGTTGGCAGAAGCGATACAGCGCTCGGCGCATTCTATCGTCGGCTAGCCTCCCGAGCGGGCAAGTCGAAAGCCGTGACGGCGACCGCCCGCAAGATTGCGGTTTTGTTCTACAACACACTCCGGCATGGCATGAGCTACAAAGATCCGGGTGCCGCCCACTATGAGCAACAATATCGCAGCCGCGTCCTCGCCAACCTACAACGCAGAGCCAAATCGCTGGGCTTCGTCTTACAGGCCATTCCGGAGGACGCCAATCCGGCTGTTTCTTAGGAAGTCCATTGCGATCTTTGCTGGAGTTCCGAAATGAGATTCCGCTTCATCGAAGATCGCCGCGCCGACTATCCGGTGACAATCATGTGCGGCGTGCTCAGTGTCTCGCCGGCCGGCTATTATGCCTGGCGCTCGCGCCCGGAGAGCCAGCGATCCGCCGCCAATCGTGAGCTCGTCGACGACATCAGGCGGGTTCACCGCGACACCAATGGCCGCTATGGCAGCCCGCGCGTCCATGCCGAGTTGAGGGCTCATGGCCGCGGGGCCAGCCGCGGTCGCATCGAGCGATTGATGCGCCGCCATGGCATCAGGGCCATCATGGCGAAGCCACGCCGGGTGCGGACCACCGACAGCCGTCACGATTTCCCGATCGCCCCGAATCTTCTCGAGCGCAACTTCATCGCCACTGCTCCGAACCAGATCTGGCTCGCCGACATCACTTACGTCGAGACCGAGCAGGGCTGGCTCTATCTGGCCACGCTGATGGATCTCTACAGCCGCAAAATCGTCGGCTGGGCGATGGCAGATCATTTGCGCGCCGAACTGCCGATGGCGGCCCTAGCGATGGCCATTGCGACACAGCGGCTTGGCGCCGGCTTGATCCACCATTCAGATCGTGGCGTTCAATATGCTTCGGCGGAGTATCGCAAGATGATGCAGGCCGCCGGTTTTCGGGCCTCGATGAGCCGCAAGGCCGATTGTTACGATAACGCACCGATGGAGAGTTTCTTCCACACGCTCAAAACAGAACTCGTCCATCAGCAGCATTATGAAACACGTGAGGAAGCCAGACGTGATATCTTTGCTTACATCGAGGGCTTCTACAATCGAAAGCGTCGTCACTCCGCCATCGGCTATATCAGCCCGATCGAGATGGAGCTAAAAGCAGCTTAACCCTGTCCATTTTTTCGGGGGAAGATCAACTGCTATCGCGAAGGCAAGGACGTCGAGCAGCAACTCCCAGTTCGCCCCACTTACCTCGGCCACGCCGGCCTGCGTAAGACCTACTGGTATGCCTCGGGCTACCTCGACTTGATGGAAGAAGCGGCGCGGCGTCTCGATCGGCGTAGGAGGTGACGCCATGAAGCCCGCCTGCAATGTCGCCACGTTGATTAAGCGCTTCTTCACCGAGCGCCTCATGCGCCAGCACAATGTTAACGCCAACACGATCGCCTCCTACAGGAACGCGGTCCGGCTGCAGTTCATGTTCGCACAGGTGCAGCTGAGATGGCCTGACACTCACCGATTTGGAAGCAACCTTCATCGGCTTCCTAACTGATCTCGACGTAAAGCGCGGCGCCAGCGCGAAGACGCGTAACCTGCGTCTGCCTGCCATCTGATCTTTTTTTCAGATTCGATGTCCTTCGAGGAGCCGGCACACAGTGTGTTGATCTAGTGTCCTGAACCAGAAGTTCGCAATATCGCGTTGTGTTCTGCCGGAGCATTGTATCGGCAGAAGCGCTCGATGGAAGCAAGGATGTCATCGGCGGATTTGGTCCATCGGAACGGTTTGGGATCGGCGTTGTGCCGCTCGATGAACGAGGTGATGTCAGCCCTAAGGGCTGCGACGCTGCGATAGACGCCGCGCCTGATCTTCTTATCGGTAAGGAGCGCTGGTTCGCTGAACTCACCCGCAAGCAGATCCAGCGAGGTGTTCACACCTCCGTCCGGCAGCTCGAGGCCGACATTCGTGCATTCATCGAGCTGCACAACAAAAACCCGAAGCCCTTCAAATGGACCAAGTCCGCAGATCAGATTCTGGCTTCGGTCAAACGCTTCTGCCACAAAGCCCAGCAGACTTTATGCGATGAACTTTAGATTCACGTGACTAGCGCGTGCTCGCCATACCAAGCAAGCGGCACAACAAGCGACAGGTACACCTTGACGCGCCTGAGATCGAGGCGGAGCAACAGTGCTGTTCCCCAACGTGCGCGGGGGCCGGCTCAGTGCCGATAGTGTCCAGTCGCTCCTGGGAAAGCATGAATCCGCTTCCAGCCAAACGATCGCCTGCTCGCCTTCCCAGAGGCGCTCCGAACGATCAGACTATGCCGAATGGAATGGGCAACCGTGCACGCGATCGAAGATGCCGGCGTGACAACGATGTGCCATACCGGACCCGTTCGGCATAGTTCGGCGGGCGGCATACACTATGCCGAGTGCGGCATAGGCAAGTTTCGACCAGCGCGTCGATGATGGCCCAATGCTCGGCACCACCGTCTGAGCCGGCCCCATAGTGCAGGGTTTCTGACATTCGAAGCCGAGATCGCCTATCCGTACCACCCGGTGATCGCTGATTGTCGATGAAGAAGCCATCTATGATCCACGCTCACCCAATGACCCCCTGTTGCTTGGCATGAGGGGCACATGAGTGAGATGAAGTTGTCGGTCGTCCGGCAACGGTCCGTCGATGCATGCGCCAAAAGCACGGCGCGGTGAACTTCATTTGGCGGTCGCCATCGGCTACGTCAAGACGGATGACAGCCGTATCGAGAATTTCTTGGCCGCCATCGTCTCGAACACGACCTCGATGATCAGGTCCGCGTCGACGTTTTCCGGTCCGCGAACCTTGATCAGCGCCATGCGCTTGGGGGCGCATCTGCCGGAATGCCGCGCTTCGCCGGTTGGATCCCAGTTCTTCTGCATGATGCCCGCCTAAGTTGTTCCTCGCCGGTCTCGATGAGTATCACGGGAATGCAAGTATTAGCAAAAGACATCGCGATTCCGCCGTCCATGGTACCTGCGCCAACGATCGTGACACGATTGACGGGACGCGGCTCTGCCAACTCGAGCAGGCCAGGAATATTTTGGCCTCGCGCTCGGCGAAGAAGGCATATTGCGGCGCCTTCCACTGCTCGCCGGGCGAAGAGTTATTAAAGCCTTCGAACTCCTTCTTCAAATCGTAAATCGGTCGCCGCACCTACCGCATCCGCCGCAGCGAACGGCGCTTTCCGACCGCATGCTTACTTGATCATGCGGCGATCGCGTCCGTAAAGATTGAGCGGTCTGCCTTGGCCGCGCCGGCTTGGAGTCGCAATCGCGCAGCCGGCGGAGCGGTCGCTTCTCGAAGGACCTTGCGGGCAAATGCCTCGCCACCGGAAGCGGGATCCGCAACAATCTCGTCGATCAAACCGTAATTCAGCGCGTCCACCGCGCTGATCGGCTCACCCCCCAATGATCATTTTGACCGCAAGCCTGGTCCGACTGCGCGCGGCAGAAGCTGTGTGCCGCCGGCCCCAGGCAGCAGGCCACGCTTGACTTCAGGCAAGCAGAGTTTGGCATCGTTCGTCGCGACCTGAAAGTGACAGACCAACGCCACCTTGAGCCCTCCGCGAGTCCGTTGTCGTGGATCGAAGCGACGATAGACTTCGACGAGTTTCCAGCAGCGCCATCATCTCGTTCCACGACGGCAGCTAGGCCGGCTTGCCAAATTCCATGATGTCATCACCGGCGATGAAGACACGACCCACGCACGTCAGAGCGGTCGACTTCACTTCAGGGTCTGAGATCACCGCGTTCACCGAGTCTAGCAGAGACTTGCGCACTGCAGCGCCTTGCGCCAGGCATGGCGGGTGCCGTTCTGGACGAACACATCGTGCCTGCGCAGCCGGTCTACCGCCCATCATCGAGCTCGAGCCAACCTCGCCATCGAGAATGATGCCGTAATCGACCGTAACTGGATAAACCTTGGGCAAGGTCAGACCCGCGTTGCCTAGTGTCCCGAGTCACAAGTTCGCAATCGTAGAATCGCATTAGATTCGCGTGGTTGTGCCAGAGATGTGCTGGAACAACGACGGAGGATCCGATGTCGGTCCAGCGACTTGCGCCCCTGATATTGAGCGATGATGAGTGTGCCGAACTGAAGTCGCTGACGACGCGACGGCAGACGGCGCAGGGCGCTGGCTCTGAGAGCCCGGATCGTGCTGACCTGCGCGGAGGGGGGACAGAACAAGGAAGTGGCGGCCAAGCTGGGCCTGGAGCGGGGCACGGTAGGCAAGTGGCGGCGCCGTTT
This sequence comes from Bradyrhizobium sp. STM 3561, assembly GCF_045571455.1. Taxonomy (NCBI): domain Bacteria; kingdom Pseudomonadati; phylum Pseudomonadota; class Alphaproteobacteria; order Hyphomicrobiales; family Nitrobacteraceae; genus Bradyrhizobium; species Bradyrhizobium sp. STM 3561. The sequence goes on along the minus strand of NZ_CP120695.1, from coordinate 57,904 downwards.
TGTAGAGCAGCGCGTGGCCGGGCTTCACGACGAGCCGCGTTCCGGGGCTCCGCGCACCGTTGACGATGCCCGCATCGAAGCCGTGATCGTGCGAACGCTGGAGAACTGCCCCGAGAACGCCACCCATTGGAGTTCCCGCGGCATGGCAAAGGCCAGCGGCCTGTCGGTGTCGACGGTGCAACGTATCTGGCGGGCCTTCGGGCTCCAGCCGCATCGGATGGAGACGTTCAAGCTCTCGACCGATCCGAACTTCGTGGCCAAGGTCCGCGACGTCGTCGGCCTTTACGTCTCGCCGCCGCAGCACGCCATCGTTTGTGTGTGGACGAAAAGTCCCAAATCCAGGCTCTGGACCGCAGCCAACCGATGTTGCCGATGCGTCCCGGCCAGCCAGCCCGAAGGAGCCATGACCACAAAAGGCATGGCACCACGTCGCTGTTCGCCGCCCTCGATATTGCAACCGGACGGGTCATCGGCAAGTCCTACGGACGCCACCGTGCCGCCGAATTCCGCAAGTTCCTCGATGAGATCGAGGCCGCCGTGCCGCACGAGCTCGACGTCCATCTCGTCATGGACAACTACGCCACGCACAAGACCCCGCTGATCCGGCGATGGCTAGCTAAAAGGCCGCGTTGGCATGTGCACCTGACCCCGACCAGCTCCTCATGGCTCAATCAGGTCGAGCGCTTCTTCGCGCTCCTTACCGACAAGAAGATCAGGCGCGGCGTCTATCGGAGTGTCGCCGCCCTCAGGGCCGACATCGCTTCATTCATCGAACGACACAACGCCGATCCCAAACCATTCCGATGGACCAAGTCCGCCGATGACATCCTTGCTTCAATCGAGCGCTTCTGCCGATACAATGCCCCGGAAAACGCCGATGTGGTGTTGCGAACTTCTGGTTCAGGACACTAGCGAGATTGCTACCTAGCTTGACAGACCATTTTGAAACAAATGGCCTCCAGCACGCATGCCGGAGGCCTGTTTGGACGTCAAGAGTAGATCCAACTTCCTTTAGCTATCACCAGTTGCGTTGAGCGTGAAGCAGCATCGTGAGGCTGTTTTGGTTCTTCAGCTCATAGGCTGCACCCGGCTTTGCAATATTCGCCTGCAGCGGCAGCGTTACAGTGCTTCCGCTCGCATATTTCTGGTCCAGCATCATGTAATTGAGCTCGGCCAGAAAGGTCAGGCCCTTGACTGGGGTCCAGGACGTGTATGTACCGATCGTCGCATGGTTGAAGTTGGGGTTACACCCAGGAAGCCCGCTCGACAGCGCAAGGTTCGTCACGACTGCACCGCAGATGTAACCCTTGGCCGTCCCGTTATAGCGCACAGCGGCCCACGAACCGTAGAGGGTGCTAGCCCAGCGCGGATCCCAGTTGTGAGTGAAACCTCCGTTGAAGCCATAGGTCGAAGTCAACTCCTGGCCCGAACCAGCGACGAAGACGGAGTCAGAAACACCAGCAAGTCCAACGCTCTGGTAGGCACCCGGCAAACTCGTACCGCCGTACATTGCAAAGACGTTCGACTCATAGCTTTGGAAGTTATATCGGCTCGCACCCTTAGTATAAACTGCCGACATGTTGATCGTATCACCCGGACCACTCGGGATATTCTTGATCGACAAAGACAGCTGACCAGCCCAACCCCACTTATCGCCCGGATATCCAGTTACCTCTGACGCCCCATAGTAGCCCGCATGGTTGTCGTGAGCAGCGACGGACGCCTGGAAGAGGCCCCAGGCCTGATCAACGCGGAGCATGGCGACAAGATCGGGAGCGCGCGAACCGCCGGTGTCATTGGCACCGTACTGACCAAAGGCATTAGCTACGGGCGTCGCAGCGCTCACGTTCCAGATGCCGCCCTGGTAACTGGTGACTTGATCCTGAGCCGAGAAGGAGGCCGTGATACCCTGACCAAAATCGGCCGTATACGTGAGCTGGACCACGCGCTCCCAGCCGCCACTCCCTGGCATTTCGTACCAGTTCGCTGGATATTCGGCCCAGGGAGCAGAAAACTGCGACTGCGCCCTACCAATTGTGAAACCAGCGAACTGGATAAAGGCGTCATAAACGCCGAGCCTGCCGCCAGCAATCGAGCCGGTACCGTTCGTTCCAGCGGGAGCTGCATTGTACGCGGTTGCCCCACCCGTCAGGCCCGTACCGGCCCCGTTGTATCCGCCCGAATACCAAGTGAACACACCTTGGAAGTAGGTACGGACCAAACCGTATTCGGTCGCGGTCCGCGTATCGATGTTCAGGGCCTCACGAGCAAAGGCCGTATAGTAGTTGCTTAGGCGGTTTTGCGCGCCTCCCAAACCGCTATCGGCCGGGTAACCATATGAATTCGTGCGTAAGCCAGCCTCGACACGCAAATAACCACCAAGCTTGACGCAAGTGTCGGTGCCCGGAACGTAATAGAACCCCGCACCATACAACGAGCAGATCTTCACATACTCGATGGCCTTCGCCTTTACGGGGAGATCGGCCGCCTGCGCCCCGGCGCCGACGAACATCGCCGCAGAAGTGAGGACAAGGGTCTTCGTCAATTTCATCGATGAACCTCCAAGTTGGAAAACGTCATTCCCTTCCAGATCCGCCGCTGCAGCCGCATCCAATGGGTGCGTCTCGACCGATCGACTTCGAGGCCCCCCTCGCTGTCCACACCTCAGTAATTTCAGACATCAATTGCTGCAATTAATTAATTTTCGATAGCGATATTTGCTGCGAAGGCGTGACGATTCGGCAACAGGCGCGCCGTCATGAGCCGAATCTCTATAAATCCGACCAGGTGGGAGGGGCCAGAGGTAATCTGCGGAGGAATCCTTGGACTTCTAGCCAAGCGACAGCAAATCTAATTGTTCTAATCAATTGGATTCATTAATTAATATATAGATTGCAAAATTTCCCCTAGGCTCTATGTCGGACGGCTAAAGCGGGATACCTGACTACCCGGCCGCTATCGCCAGCGAAACGAAAGACCAACATGGCAGAGAATGAATATCCTGAGAGAGCGGTGCGGGATTTCATCTGGAACATTGTCGAGATCAACGCCCAACTCGCAGAAATACATAAGGGTTGGGCGCAGATGCTCGGGATCTCCGAATCGCAGTGGTTGATCCTGATGGCGATCGATGAGCTCGATGAAGGTCGCGGCGTTTCGGGAACAGCGGTTGCGAATAAGCTGCGAATCCATACCGCCTTCGTTACCAACCAAACGAAGAAGCTCGAAAAAATGGAATTCCTCGTCCGTGTGACATCGCCGGATGACGCCCGATTTCTGGAGATATCGCTGACCCAAAAGGCGCGGTCTGAAATCGCCAATCTGTCAATCAAGAGGCAGGCGCTCAACTCGACCATGTTTGCCGAGCTTGATGAGGAGTCACTGCGGTACCTGAACAAACGGCTCACCTCGATTGCCAAGAATAGCCGATTGGCATCTCAAAAACTGACCATAGGCATATTGTAGCTGCCGAATCCACAACGACTGCCCAAACTTGCCTCATGGCGCCCCTCGAGAAGGAGCACCATTAAGGCGACCTAATTATGGGACGGCCCGAATATCGACAGCGTTGGCGAGGTCTTCACCTTTGTACCGGCCGCCATGCCTGAGAATCTGAACCGCCGCGAGCTTGTTTTCGAGCCATCCAAATATACGATCGTCCGAGGTGACGAAGTTTTCGATCTCGCCCGTGGGGGTCTGGGCCACCGGTGATACGGCCACCTCCAGGTCGACGCGCGCAGCGGTGCAGTCGGCTTGCAGGTTCATCGCCTCCGACTCGCTGACCATGCCGCGCCCCCAGCAATCACCAGAACCGGACATTTCAAATGTCGCGCGAACCGCAAACGACGGATCGACTGGACGTCCTCGTCTACGATATCGGCTGTCCTCGCCATCCAGCGGACAGATGCCGCAGTTGAAGTCCAATTCCAAAGACCACCGTCGCAGACCGCCGCAGCGATCCGGTGATCAAACACAGCGAAATCGGTGGCTAGAGCAGCCGATAATCCTTCCCCATACACGCCGATCCGAGTGGCATCCACCTCAGACCTAGCTGACAGGTAATCCACACAATAAGAAAAGAAGTTTTCCGGTTGGCCGGGCGAGTGATTTGAGAAGTCGTCGTGACAGACAACGAGGAGTGAAATGTCGCGGCCAACCGCCACGGGCAAGAGCCTTCCGAGCAATGTCGCCCGTGTCTCCTCTTCCCTGCTGATGCAAATGACCGCCGGCCTACGTTCATCGGGTTTGGCGCCGGGCAAGAAGTAGGCTTCGAATTCGCCTTGATCAACACAGGCGAATTTTACCCGCTCCACCTTCTGCTTGAGGGAAGATCCGATCTCTGAATGCCAGATTCGACCTTCGCCGAAGTTTCTTTGCTTAGCTCATCATCTTCATCGATTAGCCGCCTGGCGACCTCGAAGGCGGTCAGCGCGCTAAGCCAAGCCTCGGTTGCCTCAGTGAACGCTCCCTTTTTGAAATTCAGATCACAAAGAAAGCACTGAGCATCGCCGATCTTGATCCACTTTGCGGTCCAGTTTTGTCGACTGCTTGCTGCCCAGATGCGCTCGAGCTTGTCCAGGAACACCGCGGCACCTCGCCGTGTGGACGCAAGATCCCCCCATATTTGGGGCCAAGCAGCGCACAACATCCGGTTCGCCTCTTGATACCGATCCACTATCGGATCACAGGAATATTACTTTGCCTTCCCAGCCGAATTTCCTCAATGTCAGTGCTAGCTTTGCCGAAATTCTGCTTCCTATTTGGCAAGGCGCACGGTTTCCGCCGTGAGAGCACGACACACGCAAGGTCTGGTTGAGCCGACATGACAATGATACGGACGCCGGAACATTCGTGAAGTTCAGCGTCTTCTGGCGAGCGTCAAATGCGGTTCATCGCTTGTCGCAGAGCAGATCAAGTCGGCGGGCCTCCCGGGCGGAGTAGAGCAACCGCAAGCACCCAACTCGAAAACGAACTCGTGCGCTGGTCGCTAGCTACTTGGAATTGAAGATCGCGCGGCAGTGGCGATTCTTGCGAAAATTAAGCGATCAGCTCGCTTCCTGACAGTTCGTCCGACTAAAAGCGGGATGGGTTTAGTCTGAATCGATTTGGGACTCCCAAATCAGTCGGTTTCTGATTCACCATGCTGGCTGGATTGGAGGCCAGTATCGATGGGCAAGCCGTACTCTCTTGATCTTCGCAAGCGTGTTGTGGCCGCGATCGAGGGCGGGATGTCCCGCAATCAGGCCGCCAAGCAGTTTGGGGTGGCAATCAGCACGGCCATCAGCTGGATGAAGCGGGTTGATGAGACCGGCAGTGTCGAGCCTGGCCAGATCGGCGGCTACAAGCCGAAGGCAATTTCGGGTGAGCACGCAGTTTGGTTGTCGCAGCGGATCAAGGACGGCGATTTCACCATACGCGGTCTCGTTGCTGAGCTCGCCGGGTGCGGCCTGAAAGTCGATTATCACTCGGTGTGGGACTTCGTGCATGCCGAGAAGTTCAGCTTCAAAAAAAGCGTGGCGGCTGGCGAACGCGATCGTCCCGAGGTCGCGCGGCGGCGAGCCCAGTGGGCAAAGTATCAAGATCGCGTCAAAGCTGAACGGCTGGTCTTCATCGACGAGACTTGGACTAAGACCGATATGGCCCCCTTGCGGGGATGGGCGCCGCGCGGGAGCAGACTTCACACAAAAGTCCCTCATGGCCGCTGGAAGACCATGACCTTCCTGGCGGCCCTGCGCCATGACCGGATCGATGCGCCATGGTTCATCGAGGGGCCGATCGATGGCGTAAGCTTCCGTACCTATGTCGAGAAGGTTCTCCTGCCGACCCTTCAGCCCGGTGACATCGTCGTATTGGACAATCTCGTAGCCACAAGAGCAAAGTGGTTCGCCAACTTATCCGTTCGGACGGCGCCAAACTCTTCTTCCTGCCAAAATACTCGCCAGACCTGAACCCCATCGAACAGGTCTTTTCCAAGCTTAAGCACTTGGTCCGCAAGGCTGCCGCGCGAACCGTCGACGCCGTCTGCGCTGCAATCGGCCAAGCACTCGATGCCTTCACCTCAGAGGAATGCGCCAACTACCTCAAAAACTCAGGCTATCGAAGCTAATGCCATCATGCTTTTTAGACCTTTACGCTTTCACGAGCGAGGGAGTGAATAGCTTCGCGCAAAATGATCGTCAGCGGCAATCCCGAGCCTTCGACCACATAGAAGCTTTGGTGCTTAAGGTCGCGGACCAGTCGGCGGATGCTAATCCGGGTCGAGCAGGGTAACGCGCAAGACGCTTCTTGCCACACGGACTCGACGAGCGGATGGATGCATTTATCTGCGTGCTTCCTTGATCATGTTACGGGCAATGACGATTTGCTGAATCTGAGTTGTCCCTTCGTACAACCGGAACAGCCGAACGTCGCGGTAGAAGCGCTCAATGCTGTATTCAGTCATGTAGCCCGCTCCGCCGAATATCTGCAGCGCACGGTCGGCCACGCGGCCACACATCTCGGTAGCGAACAGCTTGCAGCATGATGCTTCCGTCGACACGTTCTTTCCGTCGTCGCGCCTACGTGCGGCATCGATTACCATCGATTTGGCGGCGTAGAGTTCCGCTTGGCTATCGGCGAGCATCGCCTGCACAAGTTGGAATTCCCCGATAGGCTGATTGAATTGTTTGCGCTCGATCGAATAGTTCAGCGCGTCGCGCAACATGCGTTCTGCCGCGCCGACCGCGAGGGCCGCAAGGTGGATACGGCCCTTCTCCAGTACCTTCATCGCGGTTTTGAAACCTTGGCCTTCCCGGCCACCGATGACCTGCGAGGCTGGCACGCGGCAATTCTCGAAGATCACATCGGCCGTGTGTGCGCCCTTTTGGCCCATTTTCCTATCGCGCGCGCCGATGGTAATGCCTGGCGTGTTGCGCTCGACAATGAACGCCGTCACGCCGCCAGCGCCCTTATTCTCGGGATTCGTGCGCGCCATTAGGGTGAAGATGCCCGCATGCGGCGCATTGGTGATGAAGCGCTTTGTGCCATTGACGACGTAGAAATCGCCGTCGCGGATCGCGGTCGTGCACAGCGAAGCGGAGTCCGATCCGGCCTCGGGTTCGGTTAATGCGAACGATGCAATGATTTCGCCGGTCGCAAGCTTGGGCAAGTACTTTTTCTTCTGCCAGTCGAGACCGTCGAGCAGGATGCCTTGCGAACCGATCCCCACCGTCGTGCCGAATACCGATCGGAAGGCCGGTGAGGTCTGGCCCATCGCCATGATGACCAGCGCCTCTTCTTCCATCGTAAGGCCTAGCCCATTGTACTCCTCGGGGATCGTAAGACCGAACAGGCCGAGCTCCTTCATCTCGGCAATGATGTCTTCGGGGATCTCGTCGGTTTCGGCGACGACATGCTCGGCCGGCACAAGCCGCTCGCGTACGAAGCGTTCAATGGAATCGAGCAACGCGTTCAACGTGTCGTGATCGCGGATCATCATGTCTCCTCTGTTCCCAGATTTGTGATTGGCTCAACAGCGCGCTGCCCACGATGCGGAGGAGCTCGCCGGCATGACCCGTCACCGGCTTACCAAAGGATGATCGTTCTCCAGGACGCGGTGGCGTGATCTCGGTGGCCCGATATACTCATCCGTTAAAAACGTATACCTGCTCAGAAGGCCGAATTTTCCTAATCTAGGACCTCGCATTGCCGAAATTCCGTCGTCGATTGAGAAAGGCGAAGTTTTCTTGGCAACAACGGCGATTTCCATGTTTACACGAGCAAGACAAGCGGCCGCAGAGTTTTGGAACCATTGAGCCGGTCGTGATCGCCGCCGCCCCTCGAGTGTCATTAGTCGCCTTGCCTGAGTACCGACCCGCTCGGCAGAGCACGTCGGCACTGAACAGCCCGTTTCTCGCATTCGCCCCGCCAGTCCACCCTTTCCCATCGGGAGTTTTTGGGCTGCGTGTTGTTCTCCCAGGCAATATGCAAGCGAGCATCCATAAGCGAGCTCCCTGCTAGCATGAGGCACACCGGACGCGCGGGGATAGAGTTTCGGAGGTTACTACGCTAGATGACTCCCGTTCGCTTCAACTCTGCGATCTTCGCGCCATTATAGCCGAGCTTTCCGGACAAGATTTCCAACGTGTGCTCGCCTAATCTCGGCGGGTAACGATACTCTTTGACCGGAGTCTCAGAGAACGTGAGCGCATTGCGGATCAGAGACAGCGACTGCTTGAAGGGATGGTCAACCTTCACCTCCATCCCGCGCGAGCGCACATGAGGATCGGCGAAGACTTGCGTAAAGTCGTTCACTGGGCCAGAGGGGACGCCAGCCATTTCCAGCTCCTTCAGCCAGTAGGCGACATTATTCTTCAGAAAACGTCCGGCGAAGATCGCCATGATCTCCTTGCTGTTGACGACACGGTCGTTGTTCTTGACGAACTTTGGATTGGTTGCGAGCTCCGGTGCGCCCAGCACGGCGCAGGTCCGCGCGAACTGGCCGTCATTGCCGACCACCAGCATCAGCTCGCCGTCGGCGCAGCGGAACACGCCGGCCGGCATGCCGCCATTGCCCCACGTGCCCCGGCGCGGCGGGCTCTTGCCGCTGACGAGATAGATCTGGAGATAGTGGGACAGCGAGGCGATGACCGTGTCGAGCAGGCAAACGTCCACGTGCTGCCCCTGCCCGCCGTTCACCTTGCGATGATAGAGCGCAGACAGGATGCCGATCGAGGTGTTCATGCCGGTCATGTAGTCGACGATGGAGGGACCGACCTTCATCGGCCCTGCGCCGGGCTCACCGTCCATGTGGCCGGTGACGCTCATCAAGCCGCCCATGGCCTGGAAGATCGCGTCGTAGCCTGCGCGCGGCGCGTATGGGCCCGTCTGGCCGAAGCCGGTCACCGAGCAGTAGATGATGCCGGGATTGATCTTCCGGATCTCTTCGTAGTCTAGCCCGTAGCGCTTGAGGTCGCCAAACTTGTAGTTCTCCATGAACACGTCGACATCATTGACAAGCTTGCGAATGATCTCCTGCCCTTCCGGCTTGGCGATGTTGACCGTGACGGACTTCTTGTTGCGATTGGCGCAGAGGTAGAACGAGTTGTTGTTATTCTCCTTCCCTTCTGGGTCAGTGAGGTAGGGTGGGCCGAAGGCGCGCGCATCGTCGCCAGTGCCAGGCCGCTCGATCTTGATCACCTCGGCACCGAGATCGCCCAGCATCTGGGCCGACAAGGGCTCGGCGAGCACGCGCGTGAGGTCAAGGATCTTGATGCCAGAAAGCGGCAGAGTCGACATAAGCGTTCCCTCCTGGATTTGGACATGCGCCGCGCTCTGAAAAGCCCGACCGATCACGATGTTACAGCGGATCCCAAGAGAATACGTCCGGTGATCTATCCAAAGGCGCGAACTGAGATCGCAGCGCAGGGATGGCGTGCTCCTCGATGCTCAGGGGCTCCCATCCCTCCGAACGATGGACGAAACGCACTGGCCGGCACTGCGAAAACAGAATCAGTTCGTTTCCGCGGCTTCCGAATATCTGTCCGGTTATTTCGGCTGCACGATCCGAAGCCAGGAAAACCGCCAGCGGCGCGTTCTTGCTCGGCGTCATTCGACGTATCTTTTCGATTCGCTCGCGCTGCTCCGGGGTGTTCGCGGGGATGGCATTTGTCATCCGACTCCAGGCGAAAGGCGTAATGCAGTTGGAGCGCACGCCGTAGCGTTGCATATCCAACGCGATAGACTTGGAGAGCGCGGCGATGCCCAGCTTAGCCGCCGAATAATTGGCCTGACCAAAATTGCCGATCAACCCGGAGCTCGACGTCATGTGGACGTATGCGCCGCAGTTCTGAGCGCGAAAGTGATCCGCGGCAGCTCTCGACACAAAGAACGACCCGTTCAGGTGGACGTCGACGACGGTGGTCCACTCTTCCGACGACATCTTATGAAACATCTTATCCCGAAGAATACCGGCATTGTTGACCACGATGTCGACGCGACCGAAGTGATCGATTGCGGTCTCGACAATTCTGGTGGCGGATGCCCATGTTGCGACGCTATCCGCGCTGACAACGGCTTCCCCCCCCGCTTCCCGGATGATCGATCGCGTTTGTTCGCCCGGAGCCGTAGAGGCTTCGCCCTCGCCTGAGAGGCCGGTGCCGATGTCATTGACGACCACTTTCGCGCCTTGCGCTGCCATGGCTATCGCGATTTCACGGCCGATGCCGCCACCGGCGCCAGTAACGATAGCTACCTTGTTCTCGAGTATCATACGAGTTTTCCGACGCCGAGGTTAATTCGATCTAGACGAAAGCGTGTCTGTTGTGCCGAAGATCGTCGTGCACTGGCTCGAAAGCACGCCACCATTGCCGTGAGCGAGAGCGATCTTCGGCGCATTCACCTGCCGCTCGCCGCATTCGCCGCGCAACTGACGTACGGCTTCAATCATGGCCAGCAGGCCGTACATGCCGGGATGACAGTAGGAAAGCCCACCGCCATTCGTGTTTACGGCGAGCCGTCCACCCGGTGCGATGCCACCGTCCTGTACAAAAGGACCACCCTCGCCCTTGGCACAGAATCCAAGGTCCTCAAGAAAAAGAATCGGCGTGATCGTGAAGGCGTCGTACAGCATTGCTACATCGACATCGCCGGGACGACAACGAGCCGCCGCAAACGCTCGCTGTCCCGATACGATCGCCGCCGTGGTTGTGAGATCCTTCATGTTCGATATCGATCCGTGCCCGATGGCTTCGCCACTGCCCAGAACATAGACGGCAGGTTTACGACAATTGCGGGCGCGCTCGGCGGAAGTGACCACCACGGCGCCGCCGCCATCGAGGACCAGACAGCAGTCACGGACCGTGAGCGGCTCTGAGACCATCCGCGATGCGAGCACGTCGGCTCTGGAAAGCGGCTCCTTTTCCCAAGCCGCCGGGTTACGGAGCGCCCATTGGCGTGCTGCCACGGCCACGTCGGCAAGCTGGTCACGGGTTGTGCCGAACTGATGCATATGGCGCGCTGCAGCCAATGCGTACGCGCTCACCGGCATCACTGGGTTGAACGGGGTCTCATACGGATTGATATCGGTCGGCGATGCCGATTGCCGCGATACCGATTTCTGCGTGCTCCCATAAGCGATCAAGGCAACCTCGCACAGGCCGCACTCGATAGCTGCGGCCGCATGCGCCACATGGGACATGAAGGAGGATCCACCGACTTGGGTCCCGTCGAAATACCGGGGATTGAGACCGAGATATTCGGCCAGCATAATCGGGCCGAATCTGACCTGAGCGCTAGCTGCGAAGATGCCATCAATGTCCCAAATTTTAAGGCCCGCGTCGTCCAGCGCCCGCATGGTTGCCTGCGCCATGAGGTCGACCGGAGTCATATGGGGAGCAACGACGCCGAGATCCGATTCCGCCACACCGACCACCGCCAGCTTTCTGACCGTCTTCATTGACCAACCTCCGAGGGCATCACCAGGTCGAAAACAGGGATCGGCTCGGCGCCCTCGTCGAGTATGCGAACTCGGACGCGCGATCCGATCCTGATCTTCGACGGTTCGCCCTCGACGCGGCTCATCAACCGAAAACCTTCGTCGAGATCAACAAGGGAGACGTTATATGGGAGGCAGTTTTTCGGCCGGATGGCGGTCGTCGAATAGATCGTTCCGAGCCCTTTGGAGATCTCCCAACGAAGGTTCGTGTCCCCGGCCGGCGACACCACGCGAGGAAAGAAAATGGGGGCACCCGCCGCGTCGCGTTGAAAGGCTAGCTGCCCCTTGCGAAGGTGATCGAGGTAGATCTCCCGCGGAGATCGTGAACTAGGCGCCATAACAAATACCATAGATGAGAATGTAATCGATAGGTTCGTACATATGCTTTTGTTCTGAATGACTGTCAATTGCCGCTGCAAATTTTTCGAAGGCATTCTAAAATAAGATAAATGGAGGAAAGCTGCTTGCCGACACGTTGGGCGATTGTTGCGAAGTTGCTGGAAGAACGCATCGTGAGCGGTGAATACGCGCTTGGTTCCATTATCCCGACGGAGATGGAACTTGCCCAGCAATTCGACGTCAGCCGGTCCACAATTCGGGCGGCTTTGAGGGAATTGCAGCAAGCCGGAATGATCTCACGCCGCCGTAATGCCGGAACAAAAGTCGAGGCCGCACGCCGTTCGCTCGGGCCGGGCAGTTATAATCAGACCTTGGCAAGCATCGAGGACGTCGTCCAATACGCCGCAAAAACCGAGCGAAGAGTCCAGGAGATCGAGAATGAGACGGTGGATGAGGCGCTCGCGTCCCTCCTCGAATCGTCGGTGGGCCAGATCTGGCTTCGCGTATCGAGCGTTCGTCTATCTGCGACCAAGACCGCCCCTCCGTTGTGTTGGACTGACGTTTATGTGAATGCAAAATTCGCTCCTCTCGTCCGAGAGCGGATTCATGGCTACCGCGGACTTATCAGCAACCTCATCGAAGAGTTCACCGGACACCAGACGAGCGAAATACAGCAGCGGATGACCGCCACGGGCGTGCCCAAGCGGATCGCCAAGCTCCTTCGCGCAAAACCGGAATCACACGCGCTCGAGATCGTCCGCATCTACCGCGACGTCAAAGGCCGAGCTTTCATCGTAAGTCGCAGCATCCATCCCGCAGATCGCTTTTCTTACGAAAGCCGATTGCGGCGCCCCCCGGCCACGAACGGCCTCCGGGCCATGAAGTGACCGCCTGGGCAAGCCGCCTACTTTTCAGCCGTCGCTCGTCTCGGAAAAGCCTTCGTAAACCCAGCCGTGACGATGATAACCGGAGCAGCCGTCGTCATCCTGGTAGCGCCCGCTATTCTTAATCACGGTAATACCGCGGGCCTTCACTTTGGCTTCGAAGGAGGCGACGTCCCCATCCTTCCACATCTCAAGAGGGACGGCCTCGCCCGGATAAACCGGAAGAAAATCGCGCTGCGTGCGCCTTGAAAGCAATCGATCGTAGTCGGCATAGGTTTGCGAGATCCCGCGGCAGGTGATGCCATAGGCGCACATGCAGTGAAGGATGGCCTGCGGAAATTCGGCGCGTTTGGCAAATGCCGGATCGGAGTGCAGCGGGTTGCGGTCTCCACAGAGCCGGTAGATTAGAGCTTGGTTGAGGCGAGTGGAGACGTCGAGGATCTTATCGGGAACGCGGTTGGGCACCTGATGCGGGATGGGTTGCCCCTCGGACGATCCTCCAAAGCCTCCGTCGACGCGGGCAAAACGCAAAGCCACGAGCGTTGCCAGCGGCTCGCCATCGCTATTCTTCAGCGCGGTCCGATGTCGGATCACTGCCCTTCTCGTGGCCCTCGTTTAAATACCGCGAGCACGGATGAATCCGCCTGACGTGCGTGGCCGTCGCGAGCGGTTTGTGAAAGGTGATGTCGCGCTCGCCATCCGCACCATGAGGCGGTTGAGAACATCTCGCCGGGGCCAGCGCCCCATGCGCTACGGAAGCGAAGATCGGCACCACCTTCAACGGTCGTGCTGTCGCAGTCGCCTTGTTGACAAAAGCGAGCTTATTCTCATCCAATAGATCGGCGCCCATGCCGATGCCATAGGCGTACAGCACACCTCGCGATCGCCGTAGGCATATTTCTGGCCAAAATTCTTCATGGCCATCAGCCGTTCGTAGCGGCATATCCGGCCATTCCTAACGAGGCTCGAGCGCGGGCTGGTTTGCTACTCTTGTGGAATGGTCATGACACGTCCGCGGCCTCGCAACAGTGCCCGTCAGTCGGCTCGGCACAGTTAGTCGTTTGGCGAGACGGTACGCGCTTCTATCGCGGCTTTCCGAAGCTGGCAACGCTCATCCGTCAGGAACGCGCCAAATTGCCAAATACCACTTGCGAACGTTGTCGGCCGGTATTCTGCATCCTCCCGAACCTGAAGCTCTTCATTTTTGTTTGCGTTGAGCCTACCCTGAAGGTGACTGCGCGCCTGGGTTCAGACTGAGTACACGATCGACCATCTTTCCAGACAGCCCGAGATAGTTGACAGGATCGCAATGGCGTTCCACGGCTTCAGCGCCGCCCAGCGCCTCGACGATTTCAGGTGTGGCAAGCAGGACGTCCTGCAATCGGCTTGCGCGCTCACGTGCCTCACGACAGGCGACATAGACGATATCATGCGCACGCTGCCTACCGAGCTTTGGCGCAGCAGCCATCATCACGGCCTCCGCGACGATCAGCCCTGACGTGAGGCTCAAATTCTCACGCATGCGCTTCGCGTCGACCGAAAGGCCGCCCAGCATGAAAATCATGTGTGAGCAAGCTGCAGCCGTTAGAATGAAGCTTTCGGGCACGGCGATCCATTCGAGATGCCACGGTCCGGTCGCGCGCTCGAAATCCTGCACCATTGCGTCAAGAATGAGGCCAACATGCTGCCGTACTGCCTTCGACGTTGCCAGGATCAGTTCGCAGGAGATCGGATTGCGCTTCTGAGGCATTGTGCTCGATGCGCCTCGACCTTGGACAAATGGCTCGGAGACTTCGCCGAATTCGGTCGACATCATCAACATCACGTCAGTCGCGACCTTCGCCAGCGACGCGGTGATCAGCCCCAAGACGGCAATGGTCTCGGCCACGCCATCTCTTGCCACGTGCCAGGTGATAGTTGGTTGCGCTAGGCCGAGTTCCTCGCAAAGTGCAGCTTGGACCTCAAGCCCTTTGTCGCCGAGCGAAGCGAGCGTGCCGGCTGCGCCCGAGAACGAACCGACAAGGACGCGCCGGCGCAGATCAGTCAGGCGAGTCAGATGCCGGTCAATCATCGAGAGCCAGACGGCCACCTTGTACCCGAACGTGATCGGCAGCGCCTGTTGCAGATGGGTACGGCCCGCCATCGGCGTGTCGCGGTGACGCGCGGCCAGTCTGACCATGCTCGCCCTGATGACCATCAGCTTCTGATTCAGGAGCTCTAGAGCGCGCCGGATCTGCAAAACGGTTGCAGTATCCATGATATCCTGGGTTGTTGCACCCCAATGAACGAAGCCGCCGGCATCACCCGCTGCCTCAGCGAGCTGATGAACGATGCCCAGGATCGGATAACCGACGTTCTCCGTTTCGCGCTGCAACCTCTCAAGGTCGACCGAGAGCTGCCTACTGGCACTCTCAATGGCCACCGCGGCTTGAGGCGGAACGATCCCTGCGTTTGCTTCTGCTCGTGCAAGCGCGACCTCGACTTCCAAATATCGCTGCACGAGGCTCTTATCAGAGAAGATATCGCGCATCTCGTCGTCGCCAAACATATTACGGAAGATATGGGAGCTCAGCATATAGTTACCTTTTAGTCACGATGACGATGACGCGGCCCACTGGTTTAGACGCGGGTCTAGTTGCCGATAAATGGGGCTCTCCATCTGTGTTCGCCAATCTTGGGAGAGCAAGGATATTGGCGGGTGCGCCGATGATCAAAGCTGAGAAGGCGGCACAGTGTTTAGACGTATTGGCTGGCCTTGCAAGAAAGCCCAATTAAGGACCTACCCCCCCCCTGCCGCTCGATAAGTCGTCACTCGATCTGCACGGCGTTTGTTCGAACATATTCTTTATCATGTACAATGGCGTTGACCTGCGAGTCAAATCCCAGTGCACACTTTTTGGCGGACGACAGGAGACGCGATGCGGCCGTGTTTGGTGCATCCGGGTTCGACGCGTAGCGCCTGGGTATTCCGATTCAGGGCATCGCGGCATTCTCCGGACCGAGACGGCCGGTGGTAAGGGAACATTGTGGACTCGGCGGTGGCCATCGCTCCCAGAAGGTTGAGCTTCCGATCGTCAATGTGGAGGCAAGAGTCTGGCGTAATCCAGATGTCGCCGCGACTGGCGATCGCATCTGCCATTTGATCAAACCTAGCGGCAATCGAACATCGCATCGCTAGCTTCGATTCGGTTCGGAGCCCAAGTCCTGATCCGCTTCGATAATCCCACCGGTGCGGGCGATCTAAGCCACTAACGGCGATCGACGCGCAGCTCTTTCGGCGGCAGCAAGACTGCTGTCGAAAGAGCTGAACAGCAAGAATTGCGAACGTTTTCCATTCGATTATTTGACGATCAAGGCGCGCGGCGTTGAGGTCAGGGGCTCATAGCCACTCTCAGTGACGGTGAAGGGTTGCGTGATGCAGATGCTCTTGTCCTCCAGCCAGAGCGCAGCCATCATGTGGAAGCACATACCCGGCTGAAGTACAGTATTGTCTCCCTTCCGCAAACTAGCCGTACGCTCAGCTGATGCGGGCGGATAGCCTATTCCTTGAGGATAGCCGAGCCTTGCCTCTTTTTTATATCCATGACGCGCGAGCGATTGGGCGTACGCTGCTTGGACTTCTGAGCATGTACGACCGGGACGAACGCTATCGAGGCCAGCATTTAGAGCTTCGACGGCAATCTCCGAGAACTTCTGGTAAGCGGGGCTAGGCTTTCCGACGACAATTGTGCGAGCGAGATTGACCTGGTAACGAAGACGAACTCCGTGAACTTCCATATAAACGGTCGTTGACGCCGGCAGCCGCTCGTCGGTCCAGGTCGGATGTGGCGCAAGGGCGCGTTCGCCCGCACCAAAGAACAGACAGGAACTATCATAGCTTCCGCCGAATTCGGGGGTACCCGCTATCTGCTGGTAATAGACGGCCGCTGCAATGTCGCATTCACGCACACCGGGCTCCATCATGTCGACGCCCCGCTTTATCATCGCATCGGCGATGCGGCCGGCTTGACGCATGCAAACGAGTTCGGCCGGACTCTTCACAATCCGGATCCAATTGACCAGCAGGTCGGCGTCTACGAACGTTGCAAGGGGCAGTGCCCGTACAAGATCCGCGTGGGCGCGCGCGGAATAGTAATAGCCTCCCATCTCCACGCCAATTCGCGCCGTTTCACCGCCAAGTTCTTTTACGATATCGGCCACAACGTCATACGCCGACAAACCAGTATGCGAGTTTACATATTCGTCCGGATAGGTTCTGATATTCTCGTCCGCAAGATAAGTGCCCATCATTGCCTGCGACCGCTCCATGAAACGCGCGATCCACAGGGGTTCGTCGTGAGAGAGCGCCACGATGACCATTTGGGGCGTATAGAACGAGAGGCTGTCATAGCCGGTTAGGTAATTTTGGTTGGGGGGCTCAGACAGAAGAAGAAAATCAATCTCTCTGTTGGACATTTCTTTTTTACGGCCGCCAAACGGGCTGCGAATTCGGCTTGATCAAACGGAAGTGGCTTTTTCATTCTGCTGTAGCTCCAGATATTGATTGACCAGGTGCGTGGTCGCATGCTTGCATGAGATCAGCCCAGCCATTAGGACAGAGGGCCCTTTGCGAGAGATTGCCGTCTAAGAGCTGTCGCCAGCCCCGGCAGTTGAGGCGACCATCTCGGCTATTTCCCGGCTGAGCGGCGCGCGAATTCATTCATCGCTTCTCCCAGTTCGAGCTTAGTGCATCGCCTCGCCGTTTTCCTGCGTGGAATAGCTGCGATACCTATAATTCCTGCGCGGCCATAGCTATCTAGTCAGCTGGCTGGTCCGTCGGCTTCGTGGCAAACGTTTTCGATCTATCGAGTTGTCGCCATCAACGCAATGCTACGAGGCACTTGCTGTTTCCCGCGCAAACTGATCACGTCGATCTAGATCTTTGGTTGGTGATAGGGGACCCGCCCCGCATCTTGCAAACCATCGCGAGTGACTGCGGCTCTTTGAGGGGTCGTGTCCCCAGTGATGGTGTAGCTCGGTAGTGCAAAGCCGTCCGCACGCGCGCCCACAGATAGCGCCGTAGCGGGCGGACGGCTTTGCGGTGGTCACCGATGATTCGTCGGTAAGGTTTGGGTTGCGACACCAACCTGATTCGAGGAACCACCGATGACCGACGACATGATGAACCTGCGCGCGCTCGTGGAGAAGAGCCCGGACGCCGATCTTTTGCGCGAGATGATCGGCTTTGCCGCCCACCGGCTGATGGAGCTCGAGGTCGAGGGCCTGACCGGAGCGGCCTACGGCGAGAAGAACCAGGAGCGCCTGGTCCAGCGCAACGGCTACCGCGATCGGAGCTGGGAGACCCGCGCCGGCACCGTCGAGCTTCGCATCCCCAAACCGCGCAAGGGCTCCTACTTCCCGGGCTTCCTCGAACCGCGACGGATGGCGGAGAAGGCGCTCACGGCGGTGGTGCAGGAGGCCTATGTGCAGGGCGTCTCCACCCGCTCGGTCGACGACCTGGTGCAGGCCATGGGCATGAGCGGCATCTCCAAGAGCCAGGTGTCGCGGCTGTGCGGCGAGATCGACGACAAGGTGAAGGCTTTCCTGCAGCGGCCGATCGAAGGGGATTGGCCTTATCTGTGGATCGACGCCACCTACGTGAAGGTGCGCCAGAACGGGCGCATCGTCTCGGTCGCAGTCATCATCGCGGTCGGGGTCAACAGCGATGGCCGCCGCGAGGTGCTCGGCATGGACATCGGTCCGTCCGAGGCCGAGACGTTCTGGACCGCGTTCCTGCGCAAGCTCGCCCGCCGCGGCCTGCGCGGCGTCAAGCTGGTCGTGTCCGACGCCCATGAGGGGATCAAGGCTACGGTCGGAAAGATCCTCAACGCCACCTGGCAGCGCTGCCGCGTTCACTTCATGCGCAACGCGCTGGCGCATGCCGGCAAGAGTGGCCGCCGCGTCGTCTCCGCCTTCATTGCCACCGCCTTTGCCCAGGACGATGCCGAGGCGGCGCGCGCGCAATGGCGGCGCATCGCCGATCAGCTGCGTCCCAAACTGCCAAAGCTCGCGGCGTTCCTCGATGAGGCCGAAACCGATGTGCTGGCCTATATGAGCTTCCCGGCCGCGCACCGGGCCAAGCTGCACTCGACCAATCCGCTTGAACGCGTCAACGGCGAGATCAAGCGGCGGACCGAAGTGGTCGGCATCTTCCCCAATGAGGACGCCATCACCCGTCTGGTCGGCGCCATCCTGCTCGAACAGAACGACGAGTGGGCCGTCCAACGCGGTCGCTACATGACACTGGAAACGATCGCGTCTTTGGGCGATGATCCCGCCGTCAGCTTCCCGGCTATCGCCAGCTGACCGATCCGGCCCATGCCGGCGAACGTGGTCACACCCACTCAGCTACACCACGCTAAGGGACACGATCCTTTGAGGGGTACGACCTGGAGCGGCGGTTAAGAGTTCAAAGGCGCCCCCAAAGCGTATCGAGGCAGGATTCGGCAGGAGGAAGACGTTGCAAGGAATGACCACCTTGCGGCTGTGATCTACTAGCAGGTGTGTTGCCGTGCCGTCGCCTATTTTCCGGCGCGGGACCTCGGGGAGCCGGCTTCTTCCTGCTTGCGTACTCACTCAAGTGATAGAGTGACAGAGATCGCGGATCGAACGGGTACGACGAGCGGAGAGTCTCGTAAAGTTGGCGGTCGGCCTCTGTCGTCCAGCCTCAAAATCGCGGGCGATCAAGGGGGGATGTAGATCAATCAAGCCACGCGTATGTTTGCAGACCAAGGCGAGAAGGTGGGCCTGACTGTGAAAAGCTCCACGCCTTTGCTCCCGGAGTGCGTCCGTAGGAAGCGCACCCGCGACTAGATGATTCCGCGGAGTCTCAGTGTCTCGATGTCATCTTTCGGCACTCCTAGCAACTCGGAAAGAACCGCATCGGTATGTTGTCCGAGCGCTGGGGGCGCCTGAGCTTCGGAAACTGTTGCTGCCGAGAACTTCATTGGAGAGCCTACGAGGCGAAGGTCTCCTCCGGAAGGATGAGCCACACTCACGCACATCTGGCGGTGTCTGACCTGGGGGTCATCGAAGACCCGGTCCAATGTGTTGATCGGTCCGCAAGGGACGCGGGCGGCCTCCAGAACCGTTAGCCAGTGGTCGGTCGAGTGCCGGGAAATCAGTGATGGTCTGCGCCCGCCCGAGGATGAGGGCGTGGATGTTGTGCGTCCCCTCGTAGGTGTTCACCGCTTCGAGGTTCATCACGTGTCTGATGACATGGAATTCGTCGGAGATGCCGTTGCCGCCGTGCAGATCCCGAGCGAGCCGTGCAATATCGAGTGCCTTGCCACAATTGTTGCGCTTCACAAGGGAGATCATCTCGGGAGCTTCACGACCCTCGTCCATCAATCGGCCGACCCTTAGGGCCGTTTGCAGACCGAGCGCGGTCTCGGTCATCATACTTGAGAGCTTGACCTGCACGATCTGATTAGCCGCGAGCGGCCGCCCAAATTGCTTGCGGTCCAGCGTGTACCGACGCGCTGCGTGCCAACAGAACTCAGCGGCTCCCATCGCACCCCATGAGATGCCATAGCGGGCGCGATTGAGGCAGCCGAACGGCCCCTTCAAGCCTTTGACGTTGGTAGAACATTATCTTCGCCCACGCGGACGCCTTCCATTACGATCTCTCCCGTAATGGATGCGCGCAGGCTGAACTTGCCTTCAATCTTGGGCGTGGTCAAACCGGCCATTCCTCTTTCGAGCACGAATCCTCGAATGAGGTCGTCATCCGTCTTGGCCCAGACGACCGTCCGCTATGGGGGAGTTGGTGATCCACATCTTCGTGCCGGTAAGCTCAAATCCGCCCTTCACGGGCCTCGCACGCGTGATCATCGAACCCGGATCGGACCCGTGGTTCGGCTCGGTTAGACCGAAGCATCCAACCCATTCTCCCGACGTCAGCTTGGGCAAGTACTTGCGCCTCTGTTGCTCGGTCCCGTAGACGTATATTGGATGCATCACAAGGGACGATTGGACACTCATGGCAGATCTGTAGCCGCTGTTGACGCGCTCGACCTCGCGTGCAATCAGGCAGTAGGAGACATAGCCAAGGCCAGCTCCGCCATATTCCTCAGGGAGTGTGGCACCGAGAAATCCGAGCGCGCCCATTTCAGTCATGATCTCCCGATGAAAAGTCTCGCTCCGGTTGGCTTCGAGGATCCGGGGCATCAGGTTTTCCTGACAGTAGGAATGGGCCATTTGGCGGACCAATCTTTCTTCGTCAGTGAGTTGCTGGTCGAGAAGAAGCGGGTTTTCCTAGTTGACGGCTGCATGGCGTGCTCCGGAATTAGTGCGTGATGATGCTGAAACCGGACTATGCGCCTTCGTCTCAAACCGGAAGAATAGAATCTCGATGGTACGCTTCTCGTTATGAGAAAGCTCCCTGGACTGGGGCCTGAGCGGTATAGTCGAACTCCTGACCGCTCAAAGAGGCCCCTTTCAGCAGCACCAATTAGTTGGGGCTGAAATCAATATTGTGGGTGCACTTAATGATTGCTCCGTATCGCTCTCGGTAAGGAAGGTTTAGCAGGATTGTTGCCAGCGCTTGCGCGATCGGTACGTTTTGCAAACGGCGCAAATGTGCGTATCACCTACCCTGAGAGTTCGCCCATGGACCTTCGTCAGCTCCGATATTTTCTTGGTATCGTGGAACACGGGTCTATTGCTAGGGCGGCTGACGAATTGCATGTTGCCCAGTCGGCCATCAGTCTTCATCTGAACCGGCTTGAGAAGGAACTGGGCTGCAGTCTGGTTCACCGCCCCCCCGGGGCATCGTGCCGACAGAGAGCGGGGAGGCTTGCTAGCCGCGCGCGGTCGGTTCTGACGGATATAGGGACAATCGCAGAAGAGGTGCGAGGTATAAAAGCGGAACCGTCGGGAAGTGTGATCGTCGGAATGCCCACCTCGCTCGGCATCGCGTTGAGGGTACCGCTTGCAATAACGATCCCCCGCCAGTACCCGCTCATCCGCCTTCGTATCGCAGAAGGCTTGTCGTGTCATATGTCTCAATGGCTACTGGCAGGCCAGCTCGATTTGGCGCTCGTGTTCGGCAGCAACATCATCTCGGGAATTTCGAAGGAGCTGCTCGCCAGAGAGCACTTGAACCTGGTGGGAGCTGAAGGCGCTGAGGCCGTGTCCTCGTGCAGCGAGATGCCTGTATCGGCACTGTTCGATTTACCCCTGATCCTCCCAGGCCGTCCGCACGGGCTGAGAGAGGAGGTTGAGCGGGGCAGCATCCCGGCACGGCCACAGGCCCAATGTGGTCATGGAAATCGCTTCTTTGGAGAACATAAAATCGTTGGTCGCTGAACGCATCGGATATACCGTGCTCTCTGCGCGAGTGGCCGAACACGGATCGATTTCCGCGCGCCTGAAGTGTCGTCCGATAGCGGAGCCACGCATCGAAAGGTCGATCTACCTGGCGCGCTCGTCCAAGACGCCCCCTTCCATGACTGCGAGCAGCGTCACGATGGTGCTTTCGAGCCCTGTTTGCCCATTCACTGACGGACGACATCGGCGCGTGATCGTGTCGGCCACTTAATCACAGGGGAGATCGCGAGCCCGCTCTAGTCAAGGCGGGAAGACATTGTCCCGGAGCCAGGCGAGCCTACAGCGATGGACTGGCAACGATCGAGGTTCCACGGGCCTTGGATCCAGCTTCAACGTGCTTTCGCCTGCGGCACAAGGTCCTTGCCAACCGAGATCGCCCTGGAATCGATGATGCCGTGAAGGATCGCCGGCTTGCCCGAAGCCAGC
The DNA here is from genome assembly GCF_045571455.1 of Bradyrhizobium sp. STM 3561. Lineage (NCBI taxonomy): Bacteria > Pseudomonadati > Pseudomonadota > Alphaproteobacteria > Hyphomicrobiales > Nitrobacteraceae > Bradyrhizobium > Bradyrhizobium sp. STM 3561. Next base: position 35,413 of record NZ_CP120695.1, on the reverse strand, counting down.
GCACGCTCGAACGCCGGCGCGAATTCTTCCGTGCGCTCGACCCGCTCGCCGTGGCCGCCGAAACGCTTTTGCGTACATCGCAAAGTCGGGATTCTTGAGCTGCGTGCCGACGACGCGGCCGGGATAGTCGCGCTCCTGGTGCATGCGGATGGTGCCGTATTGCGAATTGTCGACCACGATCACGATCAGCGGCGCGTCGTATTGCACGGCGGTCGCGAACTCCCGGCCGTTCATCAGGAAGCAGCCGTCGCCGGCAAAGGCGACGAGACGCGATCCGGATATTGCACTTCGCGAGCACGCCCGCAGGCACGCCTAGCCCATCGAGCCCGAGGTCGGCGCGAGCTGGGCGGCAAAGCTGTGGAAGCGGTGGTGGGGATGAATCCAGCCGGCATAGTTGCCTGCGCCGTTGCAGACGATCGCGTCCTTCGGCAGGCGGTCGCGCAGCCAGGTCATGACCTGGCCGTATTGGAAGGTGCCCGGCAGCTCGCGCGCCTTCTCGGTCCAGGCGAGATAGTCGGCATGCACCTTGCCGGCCTCGCCCTTCCAGGCGACCGCGCCAGAAGGCTTCAACGTCTCGACGGCAGCGGCGAATGCGGCAGGCGTCGCCTGGATCGCCAGCGCCGGCTGATAGACGCGGCCGAGCTCTTCCGAGCCCGGATGGACGTGGATCAGCTTCTGCTGCGGGGTCGGAATATCGAGCAGCGTGTAGGATGAGGACGGCATCTCCGACATGCGGCCGCCAATCAGCAGGATGACGTCGGCCTTGGTGATGCGGTCCTTCAGGCCCGGGCTCGGCCCGATGCCGAGATCGCCGGCATAGTGCGAATGATCGGCGTCGATCAGCGAGGCGCGGCGGGACGAGGTCGCGACCGGCAGGTCGAACCGTTCGGCGAAGCGCGCGATGCTCTTGGTGGCTTCATCAGTCCAGCGCGAGCCGCCGAGGATGACGAGCGGCGCCTTGGCGCTCGCCAGCATCGCACCGACTCGCTCGATATCATCAGGCGCCGGCCAGCTCACCACCGGCTCGATGCGCATCGCATCGGCGACGGCAGCGGTCTCGGTCAGCATGTTCTCCGGCAGCGCGATCACGACGGGGCCGGGGCGACCCTGCACCGCAACGCGGAAGGCGCGCGCGACCCGCTCCGGAATGCGGTCGGGACGATCGATCTCGACGGCCCATTTCGCCATGGAGCCGAACACCGCCTTGTAGTCGAGCTCCTGGAACGCCTCGCGCTCGCGCATGCCGGTGTCGACCTGGCCGACGAACAGGATCATCGGCGTCGAATCCTGCATCGCGATGTGGACGCCGTGGCTGGCATTGGTCGCTCCCGGGCCGCGGGTGACGAAGCAGACACCGGGGCGTCCGGTGAGCTTGCCATAGGCCTCCGCCATCATCGCAGCGCCGCCTTCGGCGCGGCAGATCACGACGTCGATCGGGCTGTCATGCAGCGCATCGAGCGCCGCCAGATAGCTCTCGCCCGGCACGCAGGTGACGCGCTCGACGCCTTGGGCAACGAGCTGGTCGAACGAATTCGGAGGATTGTGGGAGACGAGCTCCTCTCACACAGGATGGCGACAGGTTGATCAAGTTGAGCGGCGCGATGGCGGGCATTGGTCAGAATCGGCGACGGCTGCGATCGACCTACGAGTTCAGGAAATCGAGGAGGTAGCGGACCGTAAGCTCAGTCGTTGGAATGATGAGGTCGTCCGACGCTCCAAATGTCGGCGTGTGAACATGCGACTCGTTGCCGGGCGCGCGACTGCCAAACCAGAAATAGATCGACGGCACGCATGCCGAGTAGAAGCCGAAATCGTCACTGCCCGCGATCTCTTTCCTATCATTGAAGGCGTCGCGACCAACACTCTCATGAACGAGTTGCCGAAAGCGCTTGACCATGTCGGAATCATTGATCACGGGAGGCTCGCCGGAGCGGATGACGCAGTCGGCCTGGCCGCGGTGCATGGCGGCGACCCCGTCGGCTACTTCGCGCAAACGTTGCGATAGCAGCGCACGGCGGTCCGGGCTGCGGGTCCTAATAGTTCCCTTCATGACAACGGAAGGGCAGATGATGTTGGCGGCGGTTCCGCCATGAATAGTACCCACCGTCACAACTGCGCCGTCATCGGCAGGCATTTCGCGCGAAACTAACTTCTGTACCTCATTGACAAAGGCGGCAGCGATGGAGATCGCGTCGATGCCCTTATGTGGTGCGGCACCATGGGCCATTTTGCCAGAGATGGTGACGGTGAACTGGTCGGCAGATTTGCTTACCGCACCTTCACGGGCACCGAATTTGCCAGCCGGAATTTCCGGACTGACGTGAAAGCCGACGGCTCGGTCGAAGCCTTCGAGCAGCCTCTCGTCTGCCACCGTTTGACCACCGAGAGGCTCAGTCTCTTCGGCTGGCTGGAAGAAGACGCGGACCCGACCCGCGAAGTTGTCCCGCATTCGGTGGAATGCGAGCGCGATGCCGAGCGCGATCGAGCTGTGCATGTCGTGGCCGCAGGCATGCATGACCCCATCGATCTGGGATTGATAGGGCAGATCGCCTCGCGCCTCCTTGATTGGCAGCGCATCGATGTCGCCACGTACCGCGATCCATCGCTTTGGACCCGAGGCAGTGCCCTCGATGTCGACATAGAGGCCTGTATTGTGGAAGACCTTGATGCCCCTGAGGCCGAAGCGCTCCAGCACGCTGCGTATCCGTTCTTGCGTCTTCCATTCCGCATTGGAAAGCTCAGGCTCGCGATGCATGGCATGACGCAGCTCGATCACCGCGTCGCGCTCGGCATCGGATAGGAACGTGTTGCTGCGGCTGTTCATTCGGCTTGACTCCCCGCCCTTCGACCAGGGCTCCTTTCAGCCGAAGATTACACCGGCTCAAGGAAGAAGATCGGCTAACTGCCTGGCAAGGGCGCATTTGTGAGGCGTTTTCTCAACTCTGACGCCGAAGTCCATCGTGGAAATCGGCCATGGCTCGATCCCTTCCAATTGATGCGAACAGCTCACCTTCAGCCAAGCGCGACACTGCCGCAAACGTCCGTTGCGTCTTTTGGCTCACCGGCCGTAGTGAATGAAGCTTGTGACTGCAGTTGGCAACAGACGACAGCACGGCCCCTGCCCCATCCCAGCGGTCTTCGCGACCATGCCCAGGATTGAGCAGTTGCCCCCCTCACCGGCCTTGCCCGTGGACGGTAGTGCCTGAGCCAGCGACGACTGGTTTACGTCCTTGGCAGCCAGCAGGAGCCCCCTCAACTCGTGGCCAAGCCTAAGAACCACTAAGCGAGCCGTCGGCCTTACGCGGGATGGCGCCGGATGCCTCGCGCCAGGATTGGCTTGTCGTTCTCCCCTCTTCGCTGGGAGGCGCGCAGCAGTCCTGCTAGATCGACTTGGGAGCTGCCATGCTGCGCCCGCTCATCAATAACCTCGCATTGGCAACCGCGTCGAACACCGGCAGGTTCGTCTGCTCGCGAACCTGCTGAGCCGCTATGGGAAATCCCGCGCATTCGAAGAGGATGGCCTCGATGTCATCGTATCGTTTGCGCATCACCGCGATAGCGGACAGCACATCATTTGTCAGCTGTTCAACCGTGCAATTGTTTTCAGGTTCTGACATAACCCTCCATGTCTCTGAGTTTTCAATGCCGGCGACGGCTACGCGCTCATTCGACCTGACGCCGGCGAGCTTAAGCAGATCGGCGATCAATGGCCTCGAATCGAACGTCAAGATGCCGATACGCCCTTTGATGGTCGCAATGAGATAAGGCAGGAGCAATAGGGAAGACATCGACACTGGCACCGGCAGAGCCTCGGTCATTGCACTCTGGAATTTGAGCGTAAATCCACAGTTGCTTGTAATCGCGACTGCGCCCTCACGCACCAAATCCTTTGCCGTGCTTATGTACGCGGCCACCAATTTGCTATCTTCATGGCCAAAGACGACATTCTTGCTCCAAGCGCCAAGAACAGGTCGGGGAAATGGTTGGAAATGGGAAAGTGGCTGGATGGCTGAGCGACCCGTACATGGTCTGCGGAGTATTCTGTAGCTGCAATATTCCGAGTGCACCGCCGCTCTGGGTCATATCCGATCTTCCTCCCGTGAAAACTATGAGCTCATTGCCGTTTGGCAGAATATATCTCGGTATCGCCACCGATCGGTGGCTCCCATGAGATCTCGCCACATTGGGAGATCAAGAATGGCGGTCTTAGAACTACACGGTCCCACGAACTAAAATTAAACTGATGTCGGTCTCATACGGCAGGATTCCTGCGTCTTGCCGGCAAGAAATGACGTTTTCCCGCTGGTGGCGTCGGGCCGGCGGTTTAAACGACCAGAGATGACACGAGATGTTGGGTCGCAATTATGTTCGATGACGCGATGAGCGAGAGCCCAACCGGACCAGGCACGCAAAAGATCAAAATGGAGATCGGCGCGTGTTCCCCGTTGCAAGAGAAGCAACGTGTTTACCGCCGTCTTCCGAAACCGAAATCGTCCGCAAAGCCGACACAGCTGAATGATGGCCGCACCCGGCGTGCCGTTGAGGAATGCGAATACCTGTGAAAGAGCCATACAGATCGGTTTTGGAAGTCTATGCCCTACAGTTCATACGGTCGCTGTCGTCTGCGCTCTGATCCGGCAGACGTCGGTAGTCGATCGGAGGTCAATCGGATTAAGAGCGCCTTAGAACCTCCTTCCTTTTGGCTGGCCGGGCGCACGCGTACATCCGTCGCATGTGCACCGGATTGATCGAGCTGACGCATAACGCGGCGATTGATGGCCGCGCGCAACACGATGCTGAGCCGCGGTATTCGATTGGTGCGGCGACCTGCTGGCGGCAATGTGTAGCATGACGTCAAGAACAAGACAGCACCGCGCGCAATAATCTCTTGCTGTCCGGCCTTCCGCCGGATCGAAACACAATAGCGGATCTAACGGGGGCGCCCAGTCGCTCAGCGCGCAACTCGCAAGTTGAGACGCAAGTAGCCGATGACTGGGCCTCCGAAAGACCCGCATAGACTAGATAAGGTCGAAAAGCTTTCGTGGCACATTCGTCAATACTTCGACGCCGGACTCAGTTACCCGCACGCACTCGCTGATCACGTAGCCAAAGTCCTCCGCGATAGCCCAGTTGCCAAGGTGCACATGAAAGGTCATGTTCGGTTTCAGAATAGTCTGGTCGCCAACCTTGATGCTGGCGGTCTGCTCCTGCCAATCGATCCCGATAGGATAGCCAAAACGGGACTCTTTCTTGACCCCGAACTTCTCGACCGCTCGATTGGCTGCCTCGGCGACCTCACCACAGGTGCGTCCCGCGCAGATTGTAGCCAGCGCAGCTTCCAGCCCCGCGGCCTGAGCCTCATGTACGCGGCGTAACCGGTCGGAAGGTTGGCCGATGGAGAACGTCCGGCTGATCGGGGCAGTATAGCCATGACGGACACCGGCGATTTCCAGATTGATCTGCGAGCCCGGGCGGAAGACATCATCGCTCCACGTGATGTGGCTCGTTCCCGTTCGTGGCGAGGAGCACAAATAGGGAGTTGCAATCCAGGTCCCGGGCTTGCCATTGGCACCGCGCGCCAACGTCGACACAATTTCTGCGATCGCATCAGCCTCCCGCACTCCCGCACGAAAGATCTCCGCCGCGCGCGCGACAGCGGCGTCGGTAATGGCGGCCGCCTCTTTCAGGACCGATATCTCAAGTTCCGATTTAACCATTCGGATCCAGTTCACGGCACTGGTGCAATCCACGAGTGTCGCGTCGAGCAGGCGCGTGTTGAATTTCTCTACCGCAGGTGCCGACAGTACACCCCTCTCGAGCCCCACAGCGCGGTTTGCGAGGCCCGATTCGTGCAAGAAATCGATGATCGCGTCGTAGCCGTCCTTGTTCGGGTTGCCGACAAGCGACTCTGGATAGCCGATGACCTTGCCGTGCTCCAGGAACGTCTGATGAAGTGCGGCCGGCGCGTCCATTTCTCGCATCAAGAACGTCGGCTCCTCCTGGTCCATCGAAACAACGAGGGCCTGCGGGACATAACCCGACCGAGCCGTATAGCCCGTGAGATAGTTTTGATTTGAGCTGTTGCTGACAACGAGCGCCTCGACTTTTCGCCGCGCCATCTCTGATTTCACCACGGCAAGCCGGCGCATGTACTCTGTGCGAGGGAAGGCCTGCGGTGCTTTGCTGATCGTCATTGTCTTAGCTCCATTGAGATGCGTCGAGATTGGCGAGGGCGGCAGAAGAGGACATCGAAAGCTCTATTGCAGAGCCTGCTTCGCTAAACGCAAAACACCTGACACTTGTCGAGTTCGGGGCAGCTCGGCGGGCGACGATATCGTCTCGGTAATATTATTATCGCCCCCGAATGCCCGATTTCGTCAATGTAGAGGGGCTGATGGACGAAACCCTGCGCCTGCTTGGCAGAACGGGAGCCATTCGTGCGGACATCGAGTCGAACGGGCATGAGAGGCCGTCGCGGCTTCAGAAATAAGCGCGCTCGCACGATGTATCGCAGCCAAACCGGCCATTGCGAGCGACGAACATTAAGCTCTTTGGTGGCAGTTAAATCGAACGACGGCATGCAATAGCGTTCTCCCAAAGTGACAAAGCAAATGTATGTGGCCGCCCAGTGCAAACGTCTGGTGATTGTGGGCGTTTTCCATTGCGGATCACGGCAGCCATGCCGGGCTCTACCTGGCAAGCCACGGAGATAGGTCGCCGACAGAGGTCGGAGCCCATCAGACTTGGCGTGACACCGCTCTATTCCGGCCGCAGATCACAGAGGCCGGTGTATTGCTGGAAAAATGACGTAAACCTTCCTAACCGGCTCAGTAATATTCCACTCGCCATTCGTGTTCGGATGAAAATATATCGAGTCGCCGGCTTCGAGAGAGATTGTCGGGCCGTCGTCGGGTGTAAACGTGCAACGCCCTGATATGAAAGTGGAGAATTCCGCTTCGGCGACCTGACGGCGCCATCTTCCAGGTGAACACTCCCAAACGCCGGCGCTGGTCGCGTCCGTCGAGGACTTGAAGGCGACCTTGCTGCGCATGATGGAGATCGGCTCACCGATCGGGCGAGAAACCGGGCTGATACTGTCGAGTTCGTCTGTAGTCAGGTGGACAGAAGCCTTGAGGACAAGCGGAGTCATGATCTGTTCCTGTTATTTTGTGCAATATCAGTTTCGCCTCGAAGGCACGTAGCCGACGGGAGCAAGGTTTGCGATCGCAAGCGTAAGGGGGTCGGGTCTCCTGGCCCGATCTTCCAAACCTTCCTTACGACGCAAGGCTTCGCGCACAACGATTGAGCCGGCATAACGAAAAGGCTCAATCGGGAATCTCTCGACATTCTCGCGCACCAGTCCGCAGTTGGACCACTGGTTCGCTTCGTCAAGAGCAAGTGACGCCAGTATCTTTCCTCCAAGAACGGTTGGCGCGACACCCTGACCGGAAAAGCCGATGCCGAACACTATGCCCGGGTGATTGTCTAAGCGGCCGAAGAACGGGAGACCATTTACAGATCTGTCGATTGGACCGGTCCATGATGATTCGATCTCCATGTCACCGAGCGCCGGGTAAAGCTTGCGGAAGCTCTCTTCAACTTCGGCGGCTCTGGGTGAGGCCCCGTCGTAGTGATCATCGACCCGCCCGGCGAATGCGAAATGCCCAAGCGATTTGCCGAAGACGATACGGCCATCCGGTGTATTCCGGTAGTAATTCAGGAACATCCGGGAATCACAGATCGCGACGCCTTTTTGAAAGCCGATCTCGTTTAGCTTTTCTGGTCTGGCCGTCGTTGCGATCATGTCGCTAGACACGATGGCGACCTTGCGTCGCAGATAGGTGAACTGGGCTCCCCAGGCGTTCATGGCCAGAACGACGGCCTTGCTCGTGACCGAACCTTTAGGCGTTATCACCTTTGGCGTTCTGGTCCGCTCTAGACGGATCATAGGCGAGTGCTCGTAGATCGCCACACCCAGCTTTTGGGCGTGATCTCGCAAACCGAGCGCAAGAATGGCCGGCTGAACCGTGGCAGCGTTCGGTTCGAACACCCCAGCCAGGTTGCGGTCAGTCCCCCCCAAGCGGGCAACATCTGCACCGTCGAGAGCCTGAAAGGGCCGAACATTGTGCTTATCCAACTCGTCGATGAGGATATTCCAGCAGCCGATTTGCGGCGGCGAAGTCGCGGTCCATAGCCACCCATCCGCTCGAAACTCCGCGTCGATGCCATTCTCCCGGCAAAAGGCGCCGATTTCCAGCACCGCCTCCGCCGACGCTTTGGCTATCCTGGCCGCTTCTTCAGTACCGCATAGCTTGTGCAACGAGAGATATTTGGCCCAGTAGCTCGTGACGAATCCGCCGTTGCGGCCGCTTGCGCCCGACCCGCACACATTTCTCTCAACGATGGCGACGTTGAGCGAGGGCGAGCTTTCCTTGATCTGGATTGCTGTCCATAAGCCCAAATAACCACCGCCCACGATCGTCACATCGGCCGTGACGTGCATCGACAATGATTGCACCCGGGGCTTTCCGAGACGATCGAACGCTTGTTTCAGCCAGAAATTATCCATTCCACGCCTGCAGCTTTCATCTTTGCGCCAATACTACTGCAAGCTCTCGGCCGGTTTTCTCCGATCCTGCGACATTCAATGCCGAAATCCAGCACCTCTTTCTAGAACGACAAAGATTTCGATCACAAGGCGGGCGAACGACAGCGAGACTCGCAATTTGGTTAGTGAACGATCGTACAACCAAAATGTCGCGGCCTGTTTATGTTGGCTGTGTTGGGGCGGCTGTTTCTGAGCGCTTCGGGCGCGATATGCAGAGCCTTAGCAACCCGGCAGCTATGTGTTTGCGCACGTGCCGAAAGCGATGCCGTAGGTGACGATGGCGGTCGCTATTGGAGCGGATCGCTTGGAGCCGCAAAACCGTGCACGAGGCGCGTTGGCTTAGTAGACAGCAATATAGATAGCAGCAAGGCGAACGGCAGCCAGGAAGCTCGGCCATGCCCCTTCGAGGGTGGGCTTGCCCAAGCTTATTAGAAGCGCGCTCGTGTCGCGCGTGTCCGGCCAAAATCGGCTTCGGCGTTCGCTTTCTGCCGACCTCACGCATAATTGCAGTCTACGAGACGCCCACGTTAGCGAAAACCTGCTTAGGGAATGCGATAATAGTTGCAGGAAAGACGAAGCCCTTCATTTCTGCTGGAAAATCACGCAATGACATCGCAGATCCCGCGCTCGCTCGAGTCCTGCTTCTCGAACGAGGGCTGCCGCCCGGGGCCCCGCCCCACCGGCGGTGTCTGGCTCAATGCGGGATTCGGCCATGCTTAACTTTCCCATCATCTCGGAAATCGTCCCAGGAGCTTGGGTGGAGAACGTCGTCCGCGGCGATCCAACGCTGGAGCCGGCCTACGTCGCAGCCGCTCGCCGCTTGGTCGAGCGTGGAGCCGTTGCAATCAGCTCGGATTGTGGCTTCTCTATCCGGCATCAGGAGGCGGTGGCCGCCTCGGTAAATGTGCCCGTCGCGATGTCCAGCCTGCTCCTGTTGCCGACCTTGCTTCGTCAGCTGCCGAAATCTGCCAAGATTGCCGTCGCGACCTACGACTCCACCCATTGCAGTGAGGATCTGCTCGGAGTGAACGACGAGACTGAGCGAGCCCGAATTGTGATCGGCGGCATTGAAGGCGGCAAGTACTGGCATGACGGCCTCAAGCGCCCATTGCCACCGGCCGACGTGGCTGCTGTTGAGGCGGATGTCACCGCCTGCGTTGCGCGCCTGCGCGCGGCCCATCAAGGGATCGCGGCTATACTGTTCGAATGCACAGCCTTCCCGCTGGTCGCGCCGGCAATCCGACGCACGACCAACTTGCCCGTCTACGATATCACGACCCTCTGCCGGTTGACGGTAGCGTCTGTCGCCTGAGGGCACGATCATATTTGCGGAAAGGCTTCAGGCAGATCTAGGCATCAGGTGTCGGGCCGAATTGCAACCTCGCCCTTCGTCTTCAAGGGCCGAATCATCGCCGACGTTTCCTCGCGTTCGTAACGGGGCAGATCGTTGCTGTGGCGTCCCGCATCATGGGCGCCCATCACCTTGAGCCCACCTCAGCAAAGTCCCGGTACGGCCGCTGGGTCAATATGTCGTTTCATAACCTATATGGACGTATTGACTATGCAGCGACGTTACTCCGATCTTATTGAATTGGCGTAACACCGTCAGTCCATTGAGCACCCTGCCGATTTAACTTCTCACAATTTTGTTGATCCGTTCGATCCGAGCGCTGCGCGTTTCGTCGAGCTTTTCCCAATCAATCGTCTTTTTCAGCTTGTTGCGCTCGGCTGAGTTGAACAGAAGATCATTGCTAAGATCTTCCGGCAACTTGACGTCGGTGGTTACTCCATACCGAAGCGCGTCAGGTAGTCCGAGCATGCCTTGGTCCGAGAGCAACTGCTCGGCGAACGCATGTGCCGCTTCCGGATACTTCATCCCCTTGATGATATTGAAGTAGCTTGTCGTCGCGTAAACGCCCTTGGGCGGGACCACGGTCACGATTGGAACGCCCTTGGTGCGCAACTCGTGGGCGCGGCCATCCCAAAAGATCCCCGCATACGCCTCTTCGCCTTGGAACATCTGCACCTCGGCTACGTTCGACTGCGCGAGCGCGACGATGTTGGGCTTCGCAGCCGCAAGTATCTTGAATGCAGGCTCCAAGTCCGAGATCGAGCCACCATTTTCTTCCGCTATGCCCAGTATATAAAGACTGCTGGCGATTGTGTCTGCCGTTGGAATGACGGCACGACCGGCCAGATCGGGCCGGGCGATGTCTGAGTACGACGTGAGTGGCTGCTTGATGTATTTTGAGTTGTAGACCGGAACGACAGAGGCGACGCTATACGGCACACCATATTCGCCAAATTCGCGGAATCCAGGAAGGATCCGCTTGATGTTTGCGACCTCCGTCACCTTGATTTCTTCGATGATGTTGGCCTTAAGTAGCTCGATCATATAGGAGCTGTCGGCCTGAAACAGATCGTACGGTGGATTGTTCTTGTTCGCGATCAGTTTGACGAGATCCGACGCCGTCATCCCGGCGTTGAATTGAACCTTTAGGCCGTACTTCTCCTCCAACGGTGCGACTACGCTCTTCTTGAGGGCGTCATCGTAAAGACCGCCGTATCCGTTCACACGCAGCGTAATACCAGCGAACTTCCTGGATTGAGCGTGCACGTAGGGTGAGGCCAGAGCACTGGCCGCTGCCGCTGTCGCGACTTTCAAGAAAGTCCGCCTCTTCATTCCGGTCTCCTTTCGTTTATCCCCTCAGCGAACAATGACGATTTCGTGCCTCTCGCTCCCGACGAAATCACGCCACGCGTTAGAACTCAGTCGATCGCAGAAAGCGTACGATGGCAGCAGCTATTTCTCGCCGCCATCCCTGGCTCAGTGCTTCGCAAACAGCTTTCGTTCAAAGTTCGTCAGGGTCTCGCAGCCGTTCTTTGTCACTAGAACAGTTTCGCTGAGCCCATAGTTTGGATCGCCTTTGTTTGTACCGTCTCCGGTCCACATTCCGCATAGGAGGTGGAAGCACATGCCTTCCCGGAGTTCATCTTCCTTTCCTGGCTCTAAACTAGCCGTATATTCGCGCCAAGTCGGCGTATAATTCAGACCAAGAGTGTACCCAATTCGGGAGTGCTTCTTAAAGCCACTCGGTGACAAAACGGCTTGCCATGCAGCCCAAACATCGTGACACGTCACTCCGGGCTTCATCGCCGCCATCGCAGCCGCATGTCCTTCCTGCACGGTGTTGGCCAGGCGGACCAGACGGTCGCTCGGTTTGCCGAGGCTAATGGTACGGGCGAGCGTGGCATTGTACCTGAGGTAGCACCCTGACAATTCCAAGACTGTAATGCTGCCGTCTGGAATGACGTCCGTTGTCCATGGAGCATGGCTTATACCCGCATGCGTTCCGGTCTGAATGAACGGAATCATACACGGGTAACTAGCGCCGAAGTCAGCGTCACCTTCGATCTGCGCTTGGACAATCCGCGCGGCATAATCGTTTTCGCGAATTCCTGGCCGAAGCGAATCGATCGCAACCCGCATGACTTTGTCGACAACCTTGCCAGCCCTGCGCATGAACTCGATCTCGCTGGGAGTCTTGATCGTTCTCAGCCAATTGATCAGAACACCGACGTCTACCAATTCGGCCTCGGGAATACCCTTCTGAAGAGTGAAGAATCCGCGCAGACTGAAAAAGAACGTATCGCCCTCGTACCCGATCCGCCCGGTGTTCCAGCCGCGACGATTGATCTCGCCCGCGACCGCTTCCATCGCGTGTTTCGGACTATTGTCCGCATAGGACTCGGCATAGCCGACAATATTGTCAGCTGAGAGCCAACTTGTGTTGTGCGCAGCTGCAACATCGAGACTGCGGCCGATCCAGACGGGCTCCAGCTCACTGCTCGGCACGAGCAGAGCTTGGGTATTTTGATAACTCCAAGCGTCGTATCCAGAGAGGTAGTTGAGGTTCGCTGGATTCACCACCACCAGCAGAGAGAGACCCTTGTCATTCATTTGCCGACGCAAGCGTGTCAGCCGCTGTTCATACTCCACCTTGGGAAACGCGGATGCCATTCTTTCAATTCCTTTCTGCTTGTTCGCACCGGGTCATTCTCTCGATGCGAAAAGAATGCACTAGCCGAGCTGAGACGCTCTCTATGAATCGGATCAGCGGGACGATTCCTGGCGTGCATGGGCGCTCGAGCATCACGATCACGAACCCGCCCGCTGATCGCGGCTCCCGAACAGGTCGGCAGTGAGGTACCTCGTCGCGCGCCTCGATCGCCATCACAGCCGTCGCATGCAGGTCCCGAAGCGAGATGGAGGCAGAGCCAGGCTCAACGGCGCCATAGCCACCGCGATGGTCATGAGCCCATGAGTTACAAGAAAGAAGCGACCTCGCACGACAGATGCCGACCGCACCCTGTCCGCGCAACGATGCGAGCTGGACAGTAAGTATTTTGCAGCGCCGACCGACCATGGATTATGCTCTCAATCAGGAGATCGAATGCGTATCGACGTAACATCGCGCCCTGCCCAGGCTTTGGCAGCATGCTGCAGGAAGCCTCCCGCTCGAGACGGAGGATTCCAGCTGAGAGCAAGGGTGTTGCGGCATCATATCTGGAACCATAGCTGAGATTGATGCCGCTTTCTCCGCTTTTGACGACCCTAGCGCCTAAAATAGGCGCCAGATGGAAACACTCTGGAGATTTATGCCAAGATGAAGGTAGTCATTGACGTTCGAGAAATGAGGCGGATGCCGGCGGGTCATTCAGGGCACCTCGACCTCGAAGCTCAAGGACAGAAGCCAGATCTAAGGCGCTGACCGCTTTGGCTCTCATGGATGTCGCTTATCTCATTTCTGGCTCGCGTCGATCGGCGCGCGCCCGCGCTGGGACATCCATGATCGCCCGATGAGCTCCCTGGAGCCGTGCGCACCGAGCTCGGCGACCGCGGCTCTTTGAACAAACGTCGCCGCGCACTTATATCGACTACTCCGGGCCGGAGCCGTCGCTCGCAACACGGGGGCCACGGGGCCGACGCAAAGGCAATCGAGTATGACCAGCCAACAACTGCTATACGTTTCCGCGCGCGCATCCACGCGCGGAAGAACATCCTTGACAGCTCCAAAACGCAGCGTCCCTGCGAACATGTCATCCGGATAGGTGTATTTGCTACATCATCAAAGCTATGATTGTTGGCTAGTTTTGATTTGGTTGACTCAGATCGGAAGCGCCGCCCATGAATGTGAATACTATCCAGAGCGAGCGTCCTGAATTATCCAGAGTCTTTGAGCATATCGATGCGAACCGAGATCAGTTCGTCAACCGCTTGCTTGACTATCTGAGACACCCTAGCATTAGCGCGCAGAAGATCGGCATGGGTGAGGTCGCCGAACTCCTTGTGAGCATGCTGAACCGGTTGGGGCTCCAATCACAGATGATCCTAACGTCAGGCTACCCGGTGGTGATGGGACGTTGGGAACGCGCACCTGGAGCGCCGACGATCCTGCTGTATGGTCATTATGACGTCCAGCCGCCGGACCCGTTGGACGCCTGGATTAGTCCACCATTCGAACCAACGGTCCGCGATGGGCGCGTGTACGCGCGCGCGCGCCGGTGACAACAAGGGCCAACATTTCGCTCAGCTCCTAGCCCTGGAGTCCCATCTGGCGGTCCATGGCCGCTTACCATGCAACGTCCTGATTGTGCTGGAAGGAGAAGAGGAGACCGGAAGTCCCCACATCGCGCACTTCGTGCGCACGCACCGCGACCTACTTAGGACTGACTTAGTCGTAACAGCCGACGGCCCGCTGCACGAGTCGGGTCGGCCGATCATTACATACGGGGTCCGTGGCATAGCCGCATTCGAACTACGCGCTCGCGCTGCGAACTGCGATGTTCATTCAGGCAATTTTGGTGGGATCGTCCCAAACCCTATCTGGACGCTGGTGCAGTTGCTGGCGACAATGAAGAATGCAGATGGGGAGATTACGATCAAGGGGTTTCATGACGATGTCATGGCACCAACAGAGATTGAGCGCGCCGCTGCAGCGCAGTTGCCTCAAGATACTGAAGAGATCAAGCGGGACCTCGCACTTGCGGGGCTCGACTATCCAGCAGACAGGCCGCTTGCAGACAGACTCATGTTCTATCCAACCATGACGATCAACGGACTCCACGGAGGCTATGGCGGACCTGGATCGAAGACGATTGTACCACACGAGGCGTTCGTTAAATGCGATGCCCGTCTGGTCGAGCGACAAGATCCAGATGACATCCTACGCAAGATAAAGGCTCATGTAAGAAGACATGCTCCGGACGTCGAGTTCGTCCGCGTCGAGTCGACGCCGCCATCGAGAACGCCGCTTGATGCGCCGTTTTCGAATGTTGTTCAGTCAGCCGTGCGAATTGCGCATGGCATAGAGCCCCTCATCTATCCCTCTCTCGGAGCGACCCTGCCGGACTACGTATTCACGAAGATCCTGGGTGTACCATCATTCGTCGTGCCCTATGCCAATGCCGATGAAGCCAATCACGCACCGAACGAGAACATCAAAATTGACTGCTTTCTGAAAGGAATACGTACTGGAGCGGCTCTCTTGGATGCGGTGGGCGGAGTTGTCCATTCAAGCTGAAAAGCCCCGTCGCACACGGAACGAGTCTAAACCCGATCACGCCACTACTAAGTTCCAACCGCGGGATCTTCTTGAACTAAAGAGTCGAGCTGGCGTACTCAACGGATGGCATCCCGCCTGTTTTGCAGGAGATGGCGAAGAAGCAATACTGAACGTGTGGCGGGAGCCGCTTCTCTAAGTTATCAATGCTGTCGAGGAAATAACCGAGGAACGGTCAGCGGGCCACGTCGGAAACTTCGCGGTTTGATTGCCTCTCGAGCTCACCGCGATCCGCCGAGACAAATTGGATACGCGATGAGTTGCTCAATTGAACGGCGAGGCGCACGTAAGATGATAACCTGGATCGCCTACTGCAACCGTCGGCGACCACAGCGATAGCTAACCCTTTAGGCTGAGCCGTCCACCTCGCGTTGGACGGCTAGCCCCGATCAGCTCCGCGGATCTCTCCACTGCCCCACCGATACCCCGGCGTGGAACACTCCGAGGGCTTGACTGCCGCCGCTCTGCATTGGCGACCTCGCCACGGAGATCGAGGGCATTGATGCAAATCCGGCCCACGCGTTGCTGCGACAACGCGCGCTACTTTGACTGGATGACACGAATATCGGCGGCAGAGATCACGATGGCGAGAACATCTCCCACCTTCGGTTGCCGTCCGAACGCAAAGCGATCCTCCATTGTCAATTGCTCCCCATTGACTTCCAGCAGGAGTCGCGTCGCGCCGCCATAATAGTGTGACTGCAACACGAGGGCCGTCAGTGCCGTCCCTCTCGCTCCGTCGCTGGAAAGCTTGATTTGCTCGGCCGGATGACTGCCGTGCCCGCGCCGGGACTCCAGTGACCTTTCAAGCGAAGCCTCCGCCTGACGTGAAGACGCCGTCCGCGTCCACAATTCCGTTCAGCAATGAGCACCAGCCGATGAACTTTGCGACGAACGACGTCGACGGCGCTTCATAAATTTCGCCCGGTGTACCCACCTGTTCGATCTGACCGGCATTCATGACGACAATGCGGTCCGACATGGTCAGCGCCTCTTCCTGGTCGTGTGTAACGAACAGGGTCGTGACGTCAACGCCGCGAATGACCTCGCGAAGCTCTTCGCGCATGCGAACTCGAAGCTGAGCGTCCAGATTTGAGAACGGCTCGTCGAGAAGGAGTACGGCCGGCCGCATAGCCAATGCGCGCGCGAGTGCAATACGTTGCTGCTGACCTCCGGAAAGCTGGCTCGGCAGTCGCTGCGCTAGATGTGGCAGCTCGACCAATTTGAGCATTTCGCTGACGCGCTTTTCACGGTCAGCGCGGGCCCATTTCAAGTTTTCCAGACCGAATGCGATATTCTCGGCTACGGTCATATGCGGAAAGAGAGCGTAGCTCTGGAACACCATTCCAGTATCGCGCCGATAGGGCGGCTGACGCGTCATGTCGACGCCGTTGATGCTCACGGTGCCCGAGGTCGGCTCTACAAATCCGGCAACCATCCGTAGTGTCGTTGTCTTGCCGCAGCCTGATGGACCCAGCAGGCAAACCAGTTCGCCACGACGCGCACTCAAGGACGCGTTCGCGACAGCAACCGTATCACCATAGTGCTTGGAAACAGAGCGTAGCTCGACAACAACATCACCGGCTTCCTGCACCGTGGTTTGCTCCTCTTTCGATAAAGCCAGCATCCTCTCCTACTCCTACGTTAGTCGTTCCGCGCCAATTAAGCGCTCGATCGTCAAAATGACGGCCAATGTCACCAAGATCATAATGCTCGATATCGCCGCAACCATCGGATCATAGCTGGTGTCGATATATGTGAAGATCTGTACGGGCAGGGTTACATTGCCGCCGTAGGTGAGAAACGCTGAAACGGTCGCGTTTCCGAACGATGTCACAAAGGCAAAAATCGAAGCGGACAGCAAGCCGGGCAGAATGAGTGGCAACGTAATACGCCGGATGACTTGCAATGGCCTGGCCCGGAGATTCATCGCCGCATGTTCGAGCTGTTGGTCGTGCAGCGCGAGGCTCGCAAGGATCGTACGAACGACGTACGGAATGGCGAGAACAAGATGCCCAAAGAGCAACGGATAGATCGTCTGGGTAAGCCGCAACCACGAGAAGAGCTGCAACAAGCCTATCCCCAGTACGACGGCTGGAACGATCAATGGCGAAAAGGCCAAGCCCTGCAGGAGTGATTTCCCTCGGAAGGAAAAGCGGTTGATCGCGAAAGCCGCGGCGAAGCCAATCGCAAGGGCCATGATGGCAACGAGAACGGCGATGTATGTGCTCGTCCAAAGCGCCGTCATAAACGGCTCATTTTCCCATACCTTTTGATACCAGCGCAGCGAAAACCCTTTCGGCGGGAATTGCATTGTCTCACCGCTGGTGAACGATGACACAACCACCAGAATCGCCGGTAAGGCAAGCATCGTGTAGACGATAACCCGAATGACTGCGCCGGATACGACCATCACATAGTCGATGGGATCAGATCGCATAGCCGCGTCCTTTCATGATCAAACGTGATGCAGCCAACGCGTTGAATGCCGCCGTGAAGCCAAGTCCGCTAACGAAGAGGATAAAGGCCATGGCTGCGCCCGACGGCCAGTTCAGTTCCGCCATAATGCGCTCGTAGATAAGACTTCCAAGCATGCTCACCCGACTTCCGCCAATGAGGCGGGGCGTGACGAATGCTGAAATCGACAACACGAAGACAAGATTGAAGCCAACGAGAATGCCGGGAAGCGCGAGCGGAATGATAACCTTTCGGAACGTAACGAAACGATTGGCGCGGAGATTGGCAGCTGCCTGTTCGAGCACCGGATTTATCTGCGTCACGACGCTCATGACGGACAGAATCATGAGGGGAAGAAACTGCTGCACTAAAACGATGATCACGGCAGCTCGAGAAAACAGGAATATTTTCGGCGAAGAAAGAATACCGATGTTCACGAGCAGTGCATTGAGGAGCCCGTTACGGCCAAGAACGATCAGCCACCCGAATACGACAACCACAAGGCTCAGCGTCAGCGGCATGATAATGATGATTGTTCGCCAGCGCCGCGCCAGAGGTGGCTGGCGGGCAAGCGAATATCCGACCGGAAAGCCAAGTGCCAGGCAGATGAGGCTGACAAAAAGTCCATCCACAAATGTTTCCAATAGCACTGACGAGTAATAGGAGTCCGAAAAGAACCGTACGTAGTGCGTCAAGCTGAAGCCGCCACCATCGAGAAGATGACTAGTCGGCAGAAAACTTGATCGCAACAATCCCAGCACCGGGACCACCAGGAAGCCGATGAGAAGCAAGACCATTGGGGCCAGCAAAAGGGCTGCGGTTGTGATGCGCCTATTAAGGAGAGGTTCCTTCACACGATGGACCTTTCATAGTTGATATGACGCCGGTGGGCGAAGCAGTGGGGGCACGCAAGCCAGAGGCTCGGCGCAACACAAGGGGTCGAACCAATCTCTGAGCTAGCTTCGAACGATTCGGTTTACCCGCTCGATCATGGCGCTCCGGTTCGCCCACAGGGTATCCCAATCGATCTTCTTTTTCAGATCGCTGCGTTCAGGTGAATTGAACAGAAGCTCCTTGCTGAGCTCATCAGGCAATTTGACATCGGTTGTTGGGCTGTACCGAAATGCCTGCGGCGTCGCGAGAATCCCCTGGTCAGAAAGCAACTGCTCAGCATAGGCGTGCGCAGCTTCCGGATACTTCGTGCCCTTGACGATGTTGATGTAATCTGTCGTCGAGTAAATGCCTTTAGGTGGCACAACGGTCACGATGGGAGCGCCCTTTGTGCGCAATTCATGAGCGCGGCCGTCCCAACAAATGCCTGCGTAAACCTCTTCGTTCTGGTACATCTGCACGAGTGCGACCGTTTGTTGCGCGAAGGCAGCGATGTTTGGCTTCGCGGCTTCGAGCACCTTGAACGCGGGCTCCATGTTTGAAACCGAGCCACCGTTTTCCTCGGCGATTGCAAGAAGATGTAAGTTGCTGGCGATTTGTCCCGGCGCCGCAATGACGACGCGGCCTGCAAGATCGGGCCGGGCGATGTCGGAGTAAGAGGTAAGCGGCTGATTGACATATTTTGAGTTGTAGACAGGGACAATGGACGCGATGTCGAAAGGCACCCCGTAGTCACCGAATTCGCGGAAGCCCGGCAGAATCCGCTTGAGGTTTGGAACGTCTGATGGCTTGATTTCGTCAACGACACCGGCCTTGACGAGCTCGACCATGAAAGAGCTATCGGCCATGAACATGTCGTACGGAGGTTTGTCCTTGTTGGCGACCAATTTGACAAGGTCCGTTCCCGTGCTGCCGGCGATGAATTGGACCTTCAGTCCGTACTTCTCATCGAGCGGAGCCACGACGCTCTTTTAAGAGCCTCGTCGTAAAGGCCACCATATCCATTGACGCGCAACGTAATGCCGGCGAATTTTTTCGATTGGGCACGGACATAGGGCGCGACCAGGGCGCCGGCCGCAGCCGTCGTTGCGAACTTTAAGAATGCTCGCCGTTTCATTTCACGATCTCCTCTCTTGCCCCTTAGTGAAGTCGAACGAGCCAGTTAGCGTCAGCGGAAGCACGCGCCATGCGGCGCATGCTGGCTACTTACGCCCTCCTGGCGTTTTGGGCTCCGAGATCCCGAACGCGTCAGCTGACTAGCCGCTCTTTGAGCCGGTAAGATGGTGTGGCGGAGGCAAGGCTGTCCGCAAACCGAAAGTGACCCTCGCCAGGCAGCCCGATTCCTACGAGAAAAACGATTTCGTCGCGTTGCCCAAGCTGACGATCGTTGGAACCACGGCGCAAGGCCGAGGCACGGAGCAGCAGCACCGATTGCGCAACGTGCTCGGACGTGACCGCGTTCTCCTATAGCGATCTCACAAGTTCTACCTCTCTCGCGCGTTGCGTCCGCCAGCCTAGCGAGTCGGAAGTTCCATCCCTCACGTAAATATTACCCCTCCCCCAAAATTGTTTTTCACTAATATACGGCGCGATGCGGCGGAAATTCTGCGCATTATAGCCGCACCCTGTCAGTTTTGTGCGCCAGTTGCAACGAAGCCGAGAGCGCTCTTTTGGCGGTAGTTTGCCGGGAGGATGCAGGCCGACATCGAGTGGAGCAATCGGAGGGGACTGGAGGCCTGTCTAGGCAGAGTTGACCCGCCGAAAATTGCCTACGCGTTCGGGATATGTCACGTTTGACGCATTTCCGCCGGACTTTCCCGCCGTTCGGATGATTTTCTGCATCCGACAGGCATTCTTCGGCGCATTCACTCAGGGTTGAGCCGAATATGCAGTATGATCGAACAGACGCCCGTATCCTTGAGATAGTGCAGAAAAACAACCGTCTAACTTCCGAGGTGATCGGCGAACTCGCCGGTCTTTCTGCTACCGCGTGTCAACGGCGACTGAAGAGGCTCCGTTCGGAAGGAATCATCGAGGCCGATGTCTCCATCCTCTCGCCGAAGGCGGTCGGAAATCAATTCAAATGCTCGTGCTGGTAACTCTAGAGCGGGAGCGTTCAGACATCATCGACAGGTTCAAGAAGGCCATCAAATCGTCAGCTGAAGTCGTCAATGGCTTCTATGTCACCGGCGACGCGGACTTCGTCCTTTATATTACCGCGCGTACGATGGAAGACTACGAACAGTTCACACGACGGTTCTTCTATGAGAATCCGGACATAAAGGCCGTCAAAACGATGGTCATAATGGACCGCGTAAAATCCGGCTTTGCTATTCCAATCGAGATTCCCGCAGAGGAGTAATGCGTTGACGTTGGCCACGCATCTGCGCTTTTTTGCGCTCTCTCATCATGCTCCTCTGGCGCGCGCGAAGAAGCAGCATTGCGAAATCTAATCTAAACTACAGCTGGTACCGGGAGTGAGCTGGAGTCCTGGCCCAGCGCGCGCTCGAACGGGGCCAATCGGCTTATAAAATCGGTGCAGATCAGCCGGTGAAGACGACAGTCTTCTTGCCATTCAGCACAACGCGATCCTCCAGGTGATGGCGTACGGCGCGGGCGAGTACACGTCGTTCAATGTCGCGGCCCCTACGGACGAGATCGTCTGGCGTGTCACGGTGAGAGATACGCTCGGCATCTTGCTCGATGATTGGTCCCTCGTCGAGATCGGAAGTGACGTAATGCGCTGTCGCGCCGATCAGCTTGACGCCTCGCTCGTGAGCCTGGTGATAAGGCTTTGCGCCCTTGAAGCCTGGCAAAAAGGAGTGGTGAATGTTGATGCAGCGTCCCGACAACTTGGCCGAGAAGCCGTCCGATAGAATTTGCATGTAGCGCGCGAGAACAACAAGATCCGTATTGGTCTCCTGAACGAGCTCCCAGATTCGCGCTTCTTGCTCCATCTTCGTCTGTTTGGTGACCGGCAAATGGTGGAACGGAAGCTCGGCCAAATCGCTGGAGGCCAAATGCTCGCGGCCGTGGTTGGAGACGATCGCTGTCACCTCCATCGGCAGTTCGCCGATGCGCCATCGATAAAGCAG
This sequence comes from Bradyrhizobium sp. STM 3561, assembly GCF_045571455.1. NCBI lineage: Bacteria > Pseudomonadati > Pseudomonadota > Alphaproteobacteria > Hyphomicrobiales > Nitrobacteraceae > Bradyrhizobium > Bradyrhizobium sp. STM 3561. The sequence goes on along the minus strand of NZ_CP120695.1, from coordinate 13,739 downwards.
ATCGGCCAGACAATGGTCCAATTTTGAAACCAGGAGCATCACCCGCTTCTTTGTGGAACTTTTCCGCAAAGTGAACGTCATGGCGAAACGTTTGGCGAGCTCCTCGATCGAGGCGGCAATATCTGTTTCAGGTTTGGCTTGCTCGAGACGGTCGAAGACAACGCGCATGAAAAAGTGGGTGGTCCTGGTATCCTCGAACTGCTGAGCATCGAGAATGTTGCAGCCCGACTCAAACAGAAGGCTCGAGACCGCGGATACGATGCCTGGACGATCAGGGCAGGACAAGGCGAGGATCATGGAACGGTCGAACATAGCAGTCATTGCCCTACGGGGTCCCTCGTAACTGCGTTGTGGCAAGCAAAAAGATGACCATCATTCCTTAGAGCGTGCTCTGAGGAGCTCTGGGGCGATGAGGTCCTCGAGCTTCCGCCATTCGCCTTTCACTCGCGTACGATCTGAATCGTAGAAGGCACGAAGGAGGCGATGGCCGAGTGCCGTTCGCCGGCGATCTCGATTTCAAAAGTTCCTTCGGACAGCCATGCGGCGTTCACACCGCTTTCGGAGTGGAGGTACCCCATGCCTACGCCGCATCCGAGGGTGTGACCGAACCCGGCGGAGCGCAAGTATCCGACGAGTGATCCGTTGCGCCAGACAGGCTCTGTTCCGAACAGGAGCGGCACCGCGAGGGGAGCAGCAAGCTGGACGAGGCGCCGGCGCGGAGTCTGTCCGCGCTGTGTTTCGAGAACCGCCCGCCCAATGAAATCTTCACCCTTGTTCCAGGCGATTGTGAATCCCAATCCAGCTTCGAGCGGCGTGTCCTCATCGCTGACGTCCGCGCCCCAGTCGCGGTAACCGGCTTCAAGGCGCAACGTATTGAGTGCCACGTAACCTGCGTGGCGCAGATCGAGATCGCGTCCCGCAGCGACCAGCGCATCGTAGATACCCAGCGTCTGGTCAGTCGGGATGTGGAGCTCCCATCCGAGTTCTCCGACGAAGGTCATGCGGAACGCAAGGGCCGTACCATGGCCAATCTCGATTTCTCGCGCCGTCGCGAACGGAAACGCGGCTTCAGAAAAATCCGCCGGGCTTACGCGCGTGAGGAGCTCTCGCGAATGTGGCCCCATGACAGAGAGGCAGGTGTATCCGGACGACACGTCCGTGACGAATACGTGGCCGGCGCCTTTGGCATGCATTCGTAGCCAGGCGAGATCCCGGATGCGCTGCACAGCGGCTGTAACAACGAGGAATTCCTCATCTCCCGTTCGCGCGATTGTGACATCGGACTCCATGCCACCCCGCTCATTGAGCCACGGAGTGTACACGATGCGGCCCACTGGCACGTCAACGTCGTTAGTGGAGAGGCGCTGAAGAAAAGAGAGCGCATCACGCCCCTGCACCAGTAGGTGCGCGAAGGAGGTTTGATCGAAAAGCGTGACACCGGACCGCGTCGCGTCGTGTTCAGCCCCACTCGACTTGAACCAGTCGTCGCGACCAAATGTAGCATGGGCATAGGCCGGCCCCTCGGGAGTGCCGAACCATTGCGCCCGCTCCCAGCCGGCGGCCTCGCCGAACTTCGCGCCTGCGGCCGCTAAACGATCGTGCAGCGGCGAGACCCGCACATTACGAGCCGTCTCAGGTGACTTGTGAGGCCAATGCAGCGCGTAAAGGAGTCCAACCGCTTCACCCGTTCGGTCGCGCAGATATCGCCGATTGCGCTGGAATGGCATCGCTCGGCGGACGTCCATTTCCCAATAGTCATTTGCGGGCATGCCGGTAGACATCCACTCGGCCACCACTTTGCCGGCCCCGCCGGACGACTCGATACCGCATGAATTGAATCCCGAGGCCACGTAGAGGCCGGCGATGTCGGGAGCGGGTCCTAACAAGAACCGATTGTCCGGCGTGAAGCTCTCGGGGCCATTGAAACTGAGTTGCAACCCCACATTTTCCAGGGCCGGCATGCGCCGCATGGCATTGGCGAGGTGAGGCTCGATGTGTTCGAAGTCGTCGGGAAGCGAATCGAAACTGAACTCAACTGGGATCCCCGCCATCCCCCAGGGCTTGCCCTTCGGTTCGAAAAAGCCGACCAGCAATTTACCCGCGTCTTCTTTTGCGTAGAAGCACGCATCAAGATCTCGCACAGTGGGAGTATCGGGTGACAAGCCCCCATGGCCTCTGTCACGACGTAAAAATGCTCCGCCGCGTGCAGCGGCACTGTCCAATTGACATCGGCCGCTAACGTCCGACTCCACATCCCGGCGCAGATGACGACCTTTTCAGTACCAACGATCCCTTCTGCCGTCTCGACACCGACGATCCGCCCTTTCTCGACCACGATGCGCGTCACTGGCGTGCGTTCCAGTATCTTCGCGCCACCCTGCCGCGCGCCGGTCGCGAACGCGCGCCGTGTCCACCGGATTAGTCTTACCATCGGACGCGATCCATGCCGCGCCCAGCACATCGGCCACATCGAGCAACGGCACACGCTTCTTGGCTTCGGCGGCGTCGATGATCTCGACATCGAGGCCAAAAGAGCGCCCCATCGAGGCACCTCGCCGCAACTCCTCAAGCCGAGCGGGTGTCGCCGCGACTGTGATCGACCCACATTGCCGGAAGCCAGTATGCTGACCCGTCAGCTCTTCGAGCTCGCGGAACAATCCCGCGGTGTACTGGGCCAGCTTCGCCATATTCTCGCTGGCTCGAAGCTGGGTGACGAGCCCCGCGGCATGCCACGTCGTACCGCAGGTCAGCTGATCGCGTTCGAGCAGCAGCACATCGCGATGCCCAAGCCGCGTGAGGTGATAGGCAGTGGACAGGCCAATAATGCCACCGCCGATGACGACGAATTCCGCGTGGGTGGGCAGCTTGCTTTGCATTCCGTGACTCAAAAAATGGTTTCAAGCAGGTCTGAGCGTATCCCAAGGATGAACGAGAGGATGGTGCTCTAAGGGTGGCGACCTGGCGGGTCGTGATATGCGGTTGGGTTGTTGGTTCCGCTGTGAACCTCATGAGCCATCGGACCCAAGCCGAACCCCTTTCCGCAATGGTCGCGCCTGGTGATTCCGGCCGCTTACGAACGAGGCGTGCCCATTGGAGCGCGCAGGCTGTACTGAACTATGCAAAACTTGATCTCCTCCGCGCACATGATCGCGGATTGGTCAGCTGGAAGCGTCGTCTCGCCGAATAGTATCGGGCCGTCGATCAGAATTTCGCTATTGTAGCCGTCCATGAAAGAGAATTCTGCGTCGGATAGGAAAAAGCGGAGGTTTTGCGTCTTCACGCCGGCGGTTGACGCGCGCAACGCCACAAGCTTCTCGTCGGCGAGACACGCGGAAAATTGTTAAGTGCACAGGAAGGGAAATTGCTGACAGGGAGCTCGACACGATAAGCGGCGGATGCTGAGCCGCATGCATCTTTGTCCGACTTGCCCGGTGCTCTCGCAAGGACGCTTGAATCGAACGGCCGTACGCGACCTAAGTTGCCCGCTGCAGATCGACGTGCTCGAGCGCCACTCCCGTGGATGATGGCAAAACGTGCCGGGCCTCGGGATTGAGCACCAACGCCAAGCCTCGCCGAGAAACTGCCGCATTAACTGTGTTTGCGAGCAAATAAGCGACGGTCATGGGCCCAACACCTCCAGGTACCGGAGTTATGTAGCTCGCGCGCGTGCTCGCCTCGGCGAAAGCAACATCCCCACAAGCCTGACCGTTCCAGTCGTATCGATCGATCGATTGATCCCGACATCAATGACAACCACACCTGGTTTAAGCCAATCGCCGCGAACCAGTCCTGCACAACCGGCCGCAGCAACGACAATATCAGCCTTCCTACAGAGGCCCGGCAGGTTTCGCGTCTGCAGCTGCGCACCTGTGACGGTACATCCGGCATCGCCGAGCAAAACTGCCAAAGGTTTTCCGACGATATTCGAGCGACCTATGACGACAACGTCAAGCCCATTTAGGTCGCTCACGACTGTCTTAATCAGATGGGTCACTCCCAGTGGAGTGCAAGGAGCGAGCGCTGGTCGACCCGCGGACAATCGTCCCACGTTGTAGGGATGGAAGCCGTCTACGTCCTTGGCCGGATCGATGGCCTCCAGCACGCGCCAGCGATCGATGTGTCCGGGCAGAGGAAGCTGAACGAGGATGCCATCAATGGAATCGTCATCATTGAGCCGGCCGATCAAATCCAGCAATACGGCTTCATCGACATTGCTTGGCAGCAGGAATTGTTGCGACTTGATGCCTACGGTTTGAGCCTGTTTGGCTTTGGTCTTCACGTAAACCGAACTTGCCGGGTCTTTGCCGACCAGCACCACGGCCAATGCCGGTGTGACGTTGTGCTCGGCCTGGAGCAACGCCACCTCTCGCGTAATGCGAGCGCGAAGGATCTCAGCGATGGCTTTTCCGTCGATTCGGATAGCACTCATGATTATATCTAGAGATGTGATGCGACGGAGCTTGCCGCTGCAACAGCACGCCAAAGGACACGCGGGCCGCATTCTTTCGATCGACCCGCGCGCAACTCATCAGCAGCGGAAAGGCGTCTATATCTTGCGTGTTTGGCGTTGGCTGCGCCACACTGGTCTGCACATTCAAGCGATTGCTGACTCTTTCGCAAGTTCGTCCATGACTTCCTTGGTCGCTTGATAGGCCAGATCAACGATCTCGTCTATCTCAGACTCCGTTACAACAAGAGGCGGAGCAAATCCCAGAATGTCTCCATGCGGCATTGCTCGTACGATGAGTCCACGATCACGAGCAGCCTTGGAAATGCGAGCCCCACCTTGAGCGCAGGGGCAAAGCGCCGTTTGGTCTGACGATCCGCAACGAACTCTATTGCGCCGAGTAAGCCGACGCCTCGGACCTCCCCAACGATCTCCATCTGAGCAAAGCGCTCCTTGAGTCGACGATGGAAGTGGGATCCGACGATCCTCGCGCGGTCGGTTAATCGGTCTTTTTTGACAATGTCGAGAACTACGTTGGCAGCAGCGGCTGCAATCGGATGGCCGGAATAGGTATATCCGTGTGAAAACGCGCCGACACGATCCGCAGCCTCCTCCATAACCGCGTAGACTTTTTCACCGACGATAGCTGCCGAGAGCGGGACGTAGCCGGATGTCAGACCTTTGGCGACCGTCACCAGGTCTGGCTCAATCCCATAGAGCATACTTCCGAAGTCTGCGCCGGTTCGACCAAAGCCACAGATCACCTCGTCGGCGATCAGAAGAATGTCGTAACGCTTGAGGACAGCTTGAATTTCACGCCAGTAGCCGGTGGGAGGCGGTGTAATCCCGCCAGTACCCAGCACCGGCTCGGCAATGAAAGCACCGACCGTTTCCGGCCCCTCTCGCACGATCAGTTGTTCAAGCTCGGCGGCACGCCTGCGGGAAAAGGATTCCTCTGTCTCGCCTGGCTCGGCACCCCAATAATGGTGCGGCGTGCCGGCATGCAAAATGCCCGGAAAGGGAAGGTCCATGTGGTCATGGTAAAAGGGCATGCCGGTCATTGAACCCGAAATGACTGAGCAGCCATGGTATCCTCGCTCGCGAGAGATAATCTTCTTCTTCTTCGGCTGCCCGCGTAGATTATTGTAATACCAGACGAGCTTTGCCTGCGTTTCGTTAGCGTCTGATCCAGATAGCCCGAAGAATACCTTGCTTGGCTTGCCTGGCGCCATTTCTAGGAGACGACCCGAGAGGATCGCCAGCTCTTCGCTCGTGTGGGCCGCATACGTGTGGTAGTAGGCGAGCTTGTAAGCCTGCCGGGCGATCGCCTGCGCCACCTCGGTGCGACCGTAGCCGATATTTACACAATAGAGTCCGGCAAAACCATCGATGTAGCTACGTCCCTGGGCGTCTTGAATGCGAATCCCTTGGCCGCCTGTGACGATCGTAGGATCACCGAGTTTTCCTTGCGCAAAGTCCTTGAGCTGAGTGAAAGGATGCAGAACACTGGAGCGATCGAGCTCAGCGATTGTCTTGATGTCAATCATACCGTTTCTCCTAAGCCGCCAAATCGCCAAAACACACGTATTTCAGCTCCATGTACTCCGCCAAACCGTGCCGCGATCCTTCGCGACCAAGCCCAGATTGCTTCCAACCGCCGAAGGGAATGGGAGGGCCTGTGAACGACGCCGTATTGACGCCGATCATGCCGCACTCGAGTTGCTCGGAAAGTCGCAGCCCTCGACGTAGGCTGTCTGTGTAGACATATCCCGCCAGCCCCATTTCGTTAGCGTTGGCACGGGCGATAACTTCCTCTTCGGAATCGAACGGAAGTACAGCAGCTACCGGCCCAAATGTTTCGTCTTGCGCGATGAGCATCTCTTCCGTGACATCGGCTAGCAACGTCGGAGGTACAAAGTTGGGCCCCAGCGCCGCGCCGTGATGAGTGAAGAGAACCCGCGCGCCCTTCTTTACCGCATCATCGATTTGGACCCTACATTTATTTGCGACCGTTAACTTGGTCATTGGGCCTATCTCAGTTGGTGGGTCTAGACCGTGACCGACTTTGAACTGGGCGATTACGGCGGCAAACTCCTCGACAAAAGCAGGGTAGACGCCTCTTTGGACGTAGATGCGGTTGGCGGCTAAGCAATCCTGACCCGAGGTCGCAAATTTCGCCGCCACTGCACCCCTGACCGCCTTCTTAAGGTCGACATCATCAAAAATCAGGAAGGGGCGTGGCCGCCCAGTTCTAGCGACACCTTTTTGACGGTGTCGGACGCCCCCTCCAGTAGTCGACGCCCCACCTCCGTAGAACCTGTAAACGACAGAGCCCGTATTCTTTTGTCACGCAACAGCGGCGTCGAAAGCTCGATCGGATTGCCGGTAAGCACTTGAAGAACGCCAGGCGGAACCCCGGCTTGTTCAGCCAACCGAGCGACTGCGAGAGCGGAGAGCGGCGTCTCAGGAGCAGGCTTCACGATCATCGGACATCCGGCTGCAAGAGCAGCTCCAGCTTTTCGCGTGATCATGGCGACAGGAAAATTCCATGGAGTGATGGCCGCGGCGACACCAATCGGCTGCATTCGGACGTGAAGCAGACTTTCGGGCTTATGACTGGGGATAGTCTCTCCGTAAGCGCGCTCACCCTCTGCGGCGAACCACTCGAGAAATCCTGCACCGTACGCGACTTCATGGCGCGCTTCGGCGAGCGGCTTGCCCTGCTCGCTCGTCACCAGGATGGCCAACTCTTCCGAATACTCGAGCATCAACGACGCCCAAGACCTAAGAATCGCGCCACGCCTTGCTGGCAGGAGCTCTCGCCACGCGGGAAACGATCGCTCAGCTGCCGCGATCGCCTGGTTCATGTCCGCGGCAGAGCAATGAGCAACATCCGCGATATCTTCGGCCGTCGCCGGATCGGCCACAACATCTCGCTGATCGCCAGAGATCCATCGGCCGTCGACCAACGCCGCCCCCGCCAAGAAATCGCGGCGGTGCAGACGCTGCAGGTGCTTGGTAGCAAGGCCAGCCAAATGCGAACTTTGATGCCGAACGATTTGATGGGCCATTGGCGGGGTCCAAACGCGTCATTTGTTGAAATTGCCTCGGCAATCAGGATACTGATGTCGCGAACTGATTTGCATCGCATTTTCCTGCCGTCGGGAGGATTTCCTGCATGGCACAGGCACTTTGCGGCGAAGCACACCTGAAGGCTGGAGAGAGATCATGAACTACGATCGAATAGATGCCCGGATCTTGGAGATCGTGCAAAAACAACCGCCTAACTTCAGAGGTGATCGGTGAACTGGCCGGGCTTTCTGCGACGGCGTGTCAACGACGGCTGAAGAGGCTCCGCTCGGAAGGCATCATCGAAGCCGATGTCTCAATTGTCTCTCCGAAGGCCGTAGGAAGACCTATTCAAATGCTTGTGCTGGTGAGCCTGGAACGGGAGCGCTCAGATATCATCGACAGGTTCAAGAAGGCGATCAAATCGTCAGTCGAGGTCGTCAATGGATTTTACGTGACGGGCGATTCAGATTTCGTCCTCTACGTTACCGCACACAGCATGGAAGAGTATGAACAGTTCACGCGGCGATTCTTTTATGAGAATGCGGACATTAAGGGCGTCAAGACAATGGTCATTATGGACCGTGTGAAGTCGGGTTTTGCGATTCCGATTGAGGCCCCTGCCGAGGAGTGAGTGCGTTACTCACGAGCGAACTCTGCGTTTGCACACTTTTTATCGCTCACTTGCGCGTAACACCGCAAAACCAGCACGCTCTCATGCGCTCACTGTGGTGTGATGTACGAATTTAGATGAAAAGTATCAAAGAAGATCAAGAGGTCGGGTATTGTATATTGCCTTGTTGCGCGACCCAAACGCGACCTGGTCTTAAAGGACTGAGATATTGTCTACGATGTCCATCCAGAACGTGAGCGGCATTAACTGGCTGGGACGCTTAAAATTTGCGCCGCATCTACGCACTGGGGCCGATGTTTTCACCCAAATGGTGAGGCATCACAGTGGCTTTCTGCCGCTCAGCTTCTCATGCCGAAAGACAGCGTCTGGCGGTCGAGATGGAATCCCCGATTGCGAGGGATGTGTCGACAAGCGTATCGGCCTCATGGGCGCTCCAGAGGCAAACTGTACAAAGTAGACAAGGTTGGAAACGCGCTAAGGCAGCAGCGAGCCGCGAGCACTCGTCGGCCGCTGCGAACCCCGTCAGGATTGATAGGTCGGAAACCAGATTGGAGCTGTGATGAACGATCTGTCCAATGCCCAGGAATTGGCCACGGATCGGATCACTGCTCCGTTACGATTTCCAACATTTCGCCGCATCTGGCTTGCGAGCCTGCTGTCAAATCTTGGTATTTTGATTCAGGGCGTAGGCGCGGCCTGGGCGATGATACAGATGACATCATCGGCCGATAAGGTCGCGCTGGTGCAGACCGCGCTGATGCTGCCGGTCATGTTGATTTCAATGCCGGCCGGTGCGGTCGCCGACATGCATGACCGGCGCATAGTGGCACTCGTGTCGCTGGGTATCACGCTCGCCGCCGCGACTACGCTAGCGATGCTCGCCTGGTTGAGCATGGTCACGCCGAATATTCTGCTTGCACTCTGCTTTACCGTCGGGACCGGCATGGCTCTGATGGGACCCGCTTGGCAAGCCTCGGTAAGCGAACAGGTGCCCTCTGAAGCCGTGCCTGCGGCCGTCGCGCTCAACGGTATTAGTTATAATATCGCACGCAGCGTGGGCCCTGCGATTGGCGGCATCGTCGTTGCTGCCGCGGGCGCGGTGGCTGCGTTCGCGCTCAACGCTCTGCTCTATTTACCCTTGATAGCCGCGCTGTTTCTTTGGAAGCGCATCACTGAACCGCCGACTCTTCCGCCGGAAACGCTTAATCGCGCAATGGTTTCTGGCCTGCGCTACATTATGAATTCGCCGCCGATCAAGATCGTTCTGATCCGCTCCATGGTCATCGGGCTGATCGGAGGCGCGATCATCGCCCTGCTGCCATTAGTGGCTCGTGATCTCTTGCATGGAGGCGCAGAAATATACGGTATGATGGCCAGCGCCTTTGGGCTGGGCGCGGTGATCGGGGCGCTCAACCTCACCGAGGTCCGCAAGCGCATGAGCGGCGAGGCAGCGATCCGTGCTTGCGCTGTGTCGATGGGCGGGGCGATAGCTGGAATGGCGCTCAGCCGCGAGCCAGTTTTGACTGCTATCGCGCTGGTGTTGGCGGGCGCCATGTGGATGATGACATGGTTGCTCTTTAGTGTTGGCGTGCAGCTCTCGGCGCCCCGCTGGGTAGCGGGGCGCTCGTTAGCAGCCCTATCAGGCCGCGAGCTCCGGCGGGATTGCTATCGGCAGTTGGACTTGGGGACACGTGACAGATGCGGCCGGGGTCGACGTGGCTCTCCTAATATCAGCCGCCCTCTTACTTTGTTCGCCGCTGCTTGGGCTTTGGCTGCCCATGCCGCGCATCGACGCGCGAGACGAAGAGCCCGAGATGCTCGACGATCCTAAGGTTCGCCTGCCGCTGACCGGACGCAGCGGACCGCTTGTCGTGGAAATCGAATATCGCGTCCTGCAGGAGAATGCACGCGCCTTCCATAATGTGATGCAAGAGGTCCAGCTATTTCGGCAGCGCAACGGAGCCTATGGCTGGTCCATTGCTCGCGACATTGCAGATCCTGAACTGTGGACAGAGCGATATCATTGCCCAACATGGCTCGATTACTTGCGCCAACGAAACCGCGCGACGCAATCGGAACGTGCGCTGGACCGGCGAGCCAGTGCGTTCCATATAGGTCCTGAGCCCGTACGCGTCCGACGCATGCTAGAGCGCCCGTTCGGCTCGGTACGCTGAAAGCACGAATCCGCGGCGAGGTCTTGCCCGGTGATCACGCCGTGGCTATGTCTGGATACTACACGCGATCGCCTATCACGCGGGTCGCCGTAGGACCGCTAGGCAGTACGCCACGCCAGCCACTTAGTTGCCCGTCGGATGCTGCCCGATGGAAGATCGGTGCGCCCCCTTCGCGAACTCGGACCTACTTGCGTGCCGACTTGGCCTGGTAGGAGAATTTGACGGAAGCGACTTCGCCGCGGTGATTGCCAAATCCGCAAAAGTCCGTGGGTACCGGCGTGCGGATTAGGATCGCCTTATTTGTGATCCCCTTCCGCGTCAAACGGGTACGCGCAGGGGTGAGACGAATTGTGCATCAAGCGATGAGCACGGGTTTCGGCTGGAGAACTTCGTTCTCGGTTACACGATGCGCGATGGCAGATTCTTGCTATTTCGCAACTCCGCCGCCGAGCAGGTCTCGGTACCCGTGATCTGCCATCCATTTTGCTCGCGCCAGGTGACGGTCATCCGCAGTGCGAGCACGCGCCGGTTCGCCATGCGGATCGATATGCAAGTATCCATCCGGGCTAGACCGCGGACAGGAGCTCACCGATCCCAGCGCTTGAGGAGCTCGGGGTCGTCCTTGTGCATCCTGATGAGCTCGGTCAGGTTCTCGATGCCGAAGTCGGTGAACGCCATGACCTGGTCGTCACCTATGCCGTAAACCCAGATGACGCCATCCTCAGTGTCCATTCCGTTGGCCACGTCCCAGAGCCAGTCCTCGTCTTCGCCGAGGTCTTTTGCGACGCGAGCGATGGTGAAGACGGCGTGAACCTTGTTGACGTGCATGGCTACGCCGCCGGGGCGGAGGACCTCGGCGCAGGAGGCGTCCAGTTCCAGGGCAGCAACTCGCGCAGGCGGTTCTGCGGCATGTCGGCGATGCGCGCGAAGACGTCGGCAAGCCAGGCTTTCGGGTCGATGTCGTTGAGACGCGCCGTCATGAGAAGCGTGGCCATCACGGCAGCCCGCTCGGCGCCGCGATCAGAACCGGCGAACAGCCATGCCTTTCTTCCCAGAGCAAAACCGCGCAACGCTCGCTCCGCTGCATTGTTCGTCATGCAGATCCGTCCGTCGTGGACAAGGCGGGCAAAGCCCTCCCAGCGGTTGAGCAGATAGTTGATCGGCTTAATCACGTTGGACGAGCGTGAGAGCCGGGCAGATTCGCTCGGAGCCAAGCCTCAAGGTCGGTCAGCAGTGGCGCGCTTCTCTCCCGGCGGATCTGCAGCCGCTCCTCAGCGCTCAGCCCATAGATGTCGCGCTCGATCTCGAACAATGGTCAATCCGACGAACCGCTTCCAGCGCAATGGGCGAGATCGCGGTCGCCGATCTTCCGCGGCGAGCGTTCTGGGCGATGTCGGCAAGTTCGAAGAACGCCCTCCGTCCATGTGCCCAACAGAAGGCGGGCGTGGCCGGCAACGCCTTGCGTCCGGGATCGAAGAGAGCGTTGAACCCGCTATAGGCATCGGCCTGCAGGATGCCAGCGAAGTTCTGAAGATGCCGCGCGGGATGCTCGCCGCGCCGATCACGTCGAGGCGTAGAACAGCGCCGCCGGTGGATCTCGCCGCCGAATGGCCGATCGTCGCGAACATAGGTCCAAATCCGGCCGGTATCTGCTTTCCCTTTCGCCAGGATCGGTATCTTGGTGTCGTCACCGTGGAGCCTGTCGGCGGAGAGCACATAGGCTTCGATCAGTTCAAAGAGCGGCCTGACCGCAAAGGCTCCTGCGCCCACCTGGTCCGCCAGCGTCGAGACCGACAGGTCGATCCCCTCGCATTTGAAGCGCTGGCTCTGTCGGTTCAACGGCTGATGCTGACCAAATTTGTCGTACAGGATCGTCGCCAGAAGCTGCGGTCCGATATAGCCCCGGGCTGTGGCATGGAACGGCGCCGGCGGCTGCGTGATCGCCTCGCAATCCCGACAACTGAACTTCTCCCGGACTGTGTCGATCACCTTGAACCGGCGTGGGATCTCCTCCAGTGTCGAGGTCACGCTTTCGCCGAGCTTCGACAGCCGCGTCGACCCGCAGCAGGGGCATTGCGTCGGAGCCGGCAGGATGACGCGTTCTCGCTCGATGTCGTCGGGGAAGGGCTGACGCACCGGCCGCTTGCGCTCAAACGAACGCACCGTCTGCGTCTTCTCGGCCGCCTTCTCGGCGGCCAGCTCATCCTCGGTCGCCCCCGCCTCGAGTTCCTCAAGCTCTAGCTCCAGCTGATCGAGCAGCCGCGCCGACCGCTCGGAGCGTGCGCCATATATCGTGCGTCGTAGCTTCTCGATCTCGAGCTTGAGGTGGGCAATCAGCGCTTCGGTGCTCGATTGCTTCGCCTGGGCATTGGCCGCTTCAGCAAGCCTGGCTTCCGCCGCAAGCCTGGCGGCGCGCTCGGCCAGGATCATTGCATGCGCGGCGACAAGATCGGGCGGCAGGTCGGCGCTGGAGTCCATAGCCAGATGGAATCACATTCGCGGCCAAACTCAAATAACAAAGTCTCAGCCCACACTGGTCGGACGCCAGGACTCCTGGGGATTGCGCCAGTCGATGCCGGACAACAGATAGCTCATCTGCGCCTGCGAGATCGACACTACGCCGTCCGCCAGCGACGGCCAGACAAAACGACCTCTCTCGAGTTTTTCGTAAACAGGCATGCTCCCTGGCCGTCATGCCAGATCACTTTCAATAGATCGCCTCTGCGTCCGCGGAAGCAGAACAAATGACCACTCAGCGGATCGCGGCGCAGCACCTCTTGCACCTGCAGTGACAATGAGGCGAAGCCTTTACGCATGTCGGTGTGGCCCGTCGCCAGCCACACCCGAACTCCCGTAGGAACCGGAATCATCGCGGATCCAAAACCTCGATGATCCGGCGAAGCGCCTCAACGTCAACGCCCGCATCAACAATGACCCGCCGCCTGCCGGTTAGCTCGATCTCGATCCGACGCTCCGTCGAATGTACGGTCGCGCTCTCCGATGACGCCGCCACCGACGCCGCGGGCACCCCCTCGGCCACAACTGCCCTGACAAAGCCAGCCTCGGATTTGGTCCCCGTCGCCGCGAAGGCTCTTCGCCAGGTCACCAATAGAGAACGCGACAAGCCGTACCGCCGGGCTGTCGCCGCAACCAGGCGCGGCTCGGATAGGCTCTCCAAAACAATCCGCGCCTTCTTCCTCAGACCAACGCCGCCGCCGGCCCGTATCAACCACTTCCAGTCGATCTAACGTACTGATCGTATGGCTGTCCATACGTACAGTTCTCAACCATCAGGCCAGCCCGCCGCAAGGCGCTCCTCCTCGGAGGCTTACATATGCAATACGATCTGAGCCGCTTCTTTCCAATCCGCGACGGCTTCCGCGGCTCATGGACAGGACGGCCTGCCACCGTTTCC